>CAWATZ010000008.1:0-220169 GCA_963784995.1 uncultured Planctomycetota bacterium
GTCCCCGGCTTGCTGCCCGCCAGGGCGCCCTGGGCGCCCAGGAACACCTCGCGGACGTCCTTGGGAAAGCCGACGATGGCGAAGACCACGTCGGAGCGCTCGGCCACGGCCCTGGGAGTGTCCGCCCACGCTGCCCCGGCGTCCAGCAGCGGCTGGGCCTTCTCCTTGCTGCGGTTGTACGCCGTCGCTGAATAGCGGTTGGTCATCAGGTGCTGGCACATCCACCGGCCCATGACGCCGGTGCCGATCCAGCCCACCCTCGTTTTGCCTGGCTCTGTCCTGGTTACTGGCATGGTTGCTCCTCTGAAGAGTCGTTCCTGGTTGCCTTGCTGCATTGCTGTTGATGCTACGGAGCCGATCCGGGGCCGGCCAACCCCCTCCGAAGATCGTGACTTGTTTGTTCACGGGCACGTCACCTAAAATACATCAGGGGCTCATCTGTCCTACTCGGAACGCACACAATGGCCATTCCGCGTCTGCGCTCGCCCGTTGTGCTGATTCCCGGCCTGTTCGGCTTCGACCGCTTGCAGGTCGGCAGTCTGGTGCTGGCCGACTATTTCCCCGGCATCGCGGCGGCGCTGCGGGAGGCCGGCAATCAGGTCCTGCAAGCCCGGCTCTCGCCCACGGCCGGGATCGCCGAGCGGCGCGGGAACTGAAAACGCAGATCGACAACGAGTATCCGGATGAGCCGGTCCACCTGATCGGCCACAGCATGGGCGGCCTCGATTCCCGCTACCTGATCTCGCGCCTGGGCATGGCCGACCGGGTGCTGTCGCTGACGACCATCGGTACGCCGCACCGGGGCAGCAGTTTCGCCGACTGGTGCGTCCAGCGCTTTGGCGCGCTGGTCCGGCCGTTCCTCGATCTGTTCGACGTCCCCGACCAGGCGTTCTTCGACCTGACCACCGCCAGCTGCCGGAAGTTCAACGAGGACGTGCCCGATCAGCCTGGAGTCCGCTACTTCTCGGTGGCCGGACGCTTCGAGTGCGGCTGGAACGCTCCGGAATGGTCGCTCCCCGCCAGCATCCTCCGCCGCCACGAGGGTGACAACGACGGCGTCGTCTCCATCACCTCGGCCACCTACGGCGAGGACTGCGAGGTCTGGGAGGCTGACCACTTCAGCCTGGCCAACTGGTATCATCCAATTCGGGCGGTGAAGGACCGCGTCCCCGACTATGGCCGGCTCGTCGGCCGGCTGGCCGATGCAGGGTTCTGAGGAAAAGACCGGTTTCGCCGGATAGCGCGGAGAGGCAAGTCTCGTCATCACGCTGAAATGGAGAAGCCCGGCAAATCAGGCTGCATCTTTGGGGCCCATCCAGTACCATTGACAGATGAGGATTGGCCCTTGCGACCGGGAGGAAGCCACGCGCTTGTCTGCTGAGGGGTAGACTCGTGTTCCTGCATGAATCGCGCCTGTGCCACCTGCTTTCGCCCCATCACTACCACGATCCGCACTTCTACCAGCTCGAGGTCGATCGGTTGTTCCTGCCGGCCTGGCACCTGGTCGGCACGGCAGCGCAACTGCGCCAGCCCGGAGACTTCCTCACCTGTGACGTGCTCGGCCAGCCGCTCTTGGTCCGCAACATGGACGGCGAGATCGTCACCTTCTTGAATGTCTGCGCGCACCGCCATTGCCGGCTGACCGGCAAGGCGGCACGGCTGGAGCGAACGGCTCGTCTGCCAGTACCACGCCTGGGAGTACGACCGCGACGGCAAGACCGGCCGGATTCCCGACGCCCGCTGCTTCCGCCCCTGGGAGCGCGAGAACGCCCGGCTCCGCAAGTTCCGCACCGAGCGCTGCGGCGAGCTGATCTTTGTCAACCTGTCCGATGACGGCCCCGGCCTGGCGGAGTTCCTGGGGCCCTTCCACGAGGTCTGCAAGGAGTCCTTCTCCGACCCCTGGCATCAGAAATGGACCTGGGAGACGAACTACAACGCCAACTGGAAATTGCCGATCGAGAACTCGCTGGAGTCGTACCACATCCTGACGCTGCACCTGAAGACCTTCGGCGAGATGCCCGAGGAGCAGAACTGCTGCCACGACCTCCAGCCGAACTGGACCACCTTCCGCACCCCGGAGCTGGACAAGCTGGCCACGCGGGTTGAGGCCTGGATCGTCCGCCGGCTGCGGCTGCCGCAGACCCGGACGTACGTCCATCACCACGCCCATCCGCACCTGACCTTTGCCAGTCTCGACGTGATGCGCCTGGCCCAGATGGTCCTGCCCACCTCGCCGACCACCTGTGTGCATCGCGTCTGGCTGTACGTGCCGCGCAGCCTGAACTGGAACCCACTCACCTGGCCGCTGGCCCGGATGCTCTCCTGGATCGTCAAGCTGGTTGCTCGCCGGGTCATCCACGAGGACGTGCCGATCTTCGCCGAGGCCCAGCACGGCCTCGACGCCAGCCCCTTCCAGGGCATCATTGGCACGCGCGAGGAACGAGTGCATGCGTTCCAGGAGTACGTGCTGCGGCACTGCGCCCGGGCAACGGCAATGGGCGGACGCCGCTGGAAATGGTCCCGAATGGGCAGCAGGCAGGGTGACTTCCCGCGCTTGGAAATCCCTCGGATTTGCACCGTCACGGTTTCGGCGGCGGCAACTGCTCGGGCGTTTTGCCCTTCTTGTCGCCGTTCTCCTTGTTCTCTTCCTTGCCGTTTTGGGGCTCGGACTCCTCCAGGACCTTGACGGTCACCTGGAAGCCGAAATCCTTCTTGGCGGCCCCGTGGAACGGTTCCGTGTGGTCGATCCAGAGCGGATCGAGAGCGGGGTCGGGAGCAAACTCGGCCGAGGATGGTTTGCACAGTCCCGGAGGATGCGTAGCGCTGACGTCGAACTGGGCGTGCAACACGTACTTGCCGGGCAGCACCGGGGCCTTGCAGGGGCCCTCGTGGTCGTTGATTGACAGGTTCTCGCCCTTGCAGGTGGCGTTCGCCGGCAGGCTGATCGTCAGGGCATCGCCGCCGTGAGCGCAGGCAATGGCCGCCTGGGCCGACTCCAGGGCACATCCCCCCTTGCAGTGACTGCGGAGCAGACCGATCACGCGCCCTTCCAGTGAAATCGTCGGGTTTTTGATCTCCCCGGCCGGCTTCTCGAAGCTGACCTCGAACAGCTGGTTCAGATCGACGTGGATAGCCGCGTTGGTCTTCATGAGCGGACGCCCGCTGGCCACGGCAACCCCGGTCATGGTGATGACAAAGGTGTCCGGCGCCGGCTGAACCACGTCGATGTTGCCGCCGCCGGTGCTGGCACAGCCGCAGCGGACCGGCAGGGCCCTGGCTTGCCGGCCGTTCGGCTTCAGCGTGATGGATGGCGAGGCCGGCTCGGCCTGTTTGACGGTGATGGTCACCGCGGTGCCGGGCGGGACCTCTTTCTTCTCCTGGGCCCCGGCAAACACGCCTGGCGAGCCGGCCAGCATCCCCCAGCCCAGCAACCCCCCACACAGCACACTCCGCGCATTCATGGGTTCCCTATCCTTCCCTGGAACTCAGGTTGACCGCGCCGCGTTGCCGAGCCGCGCACGCAGCGCAGCGGAGTAAGCGGCCCCGCGAGCCCGCAAAACCGCTTACTCCGCTGCGCTGCGTGCGCGGCTCGGCGGGGCTGAACTCAGGTTGACCGCGCCGCGTTGCCGAGCCGCGCACGCAGCGCAGCGGAGTAAGCGGCCCCGCGAGCCCGCAAAACCGCTTACTCCGCTGCGCTGCGTGCGCGGCTCGGCGGGGCTGCCAAAATCCCGAGGGACGCCTGGTCCTTGTTTACCACATCGGCGAATGGAGCGAGTGGGATTGACTTTTCCTGGCCGAACGCTTCTTTCACTGGAAGGGAGCACGAAATGGCAAAGATGGGGAGTACACCTCATGGACATCCTGGTGATCGAGGATGATCCGGTGATCGGCAAGTCCCTGAACAAGGGATTGAGTGAGGCGGGACATGGCTGTGTCTGGGTCAAGGATGGCGCCAGGGGGCTGGAAGAGGCCCGCAGCCAGAAGTTCGACGCCATCGTTCTCGATCTGCTGCTGCCGGGGGTGCCCGGGCTGGAGTTGCTGCGTCAACTGCGGAGCGAGGGGATCGGAACGCCGGTGGTCTTGCTGACGGCCCTGGGCTCGGTCGAGGAGCGCGTCGAAGGGCTGAACGCCGGGGCCGACGACTACCTGGTCAAACCGTTCGCCCTGGTCGAGCTGCTGGCCCGGATCGAGGCAGTGTGCCGGCGGGCCACGACCCGGCCGCTGGCCCAGCTCCAGGTCGGCGACCTGACCCTCGACCTGGCCCTGCGGCGCGTCAGCCGGGACGGCGTCGAGATCGAGCTGACGCCGACCGAGTTCAGCTTGCTGGAGATGCTGATGCGCTTCAAGGGCCAGGTGGTCACGCGCAAGATGCTCTGCCAGCACATCTGGGATGCCGACTGGGAAGGGGCCACCAACGTCATCGAGGTCCACATCAATCGGCTGCGCGGCAAGCTGCAGAAGGTCTTTGCCGAGCCATTGATCCAGACGGTGCGGGGGCGGGGCTATGTTTTACGAGAGCGTTAAAGCCATCGTTCGGTCGCTGCGCTTCCGGCTGATGGCCTGGAACACCGGCGTGGTCCTGCTCATGGTCATCCCCACCCTGGTGGCCGTGCGCATGGGATTGCGGCGGAGCCTGTTCAGCGAGTTCGACAATGTCCTCCTGGAGGACCTGCAAGAGATCCGCCTGGCCGTCAAGCAGTTCTCCCACGAATGGCCCCGCCTGACCCGCTTCCTGGAGCGCAAGGCGCTGGGCCACAAACACAGTAACTGGTTTGTCCGGCTGGTCCGGCCGGATGGGCAGGTGCTGTTTGCCACGGCCAACGCACCGGACCTGGACCGGGTGGCAGAAAACGAGCTGGGCATCGTCAACTGGGAAGGGACCGATTTCCGGGTGGTCCAGGGCCCTCTCGACCAGGCTGGCTTGCCGGCCATGCAGATCCAGACCGGTGCGTCGTTTTCCGGGGTCCACGCCCACATCGACCTGCTGACGCGCATGATGCTGCTGGCCGGCACCCTGCTCCTGATCCTGGCGCCGCTGGTCGGCTTCTGGCTGGCCGGCCGGGCCACCGCTCCCATCGCCCAGATCATCCACACGACCGGCCGACTCCGGCCGACCCACCTCGACGAACGGCTGCCGCTGCGGCAGTCGGGAGACGAACTGGATCAGCTGTCGCAGACGATCAATGGTCTGCTCGATCGGGTGGGGTCGTTCGTTCAGGAAAAACACGATTTCCTGGCCAATGCCGCCCACGAACTGCGTTCGCCGCTGGCCGCCATTCGCGGTTCCGTCGAGGTCGCCCTGAACAGCGAGCGCCGTCCGGAGGAGTACGTTGCCCTTCTGGAAGACATCATGGAGGAGTGCGGCAACCTGGGAACGCTGGTCAATCAGCTGCTGCTGCTGAGTGAGGGCGAGCAGGAACCGGAATTTGCAAAAAGCGGCCAGAAGACCGCCCTGGACAAGGTGGTCAGCCGGGCGGTGAACATGTTCGAGGGGGCGGCGGAAGCGGAGGGGCTGAAGCTGCGAATCTCCCGGCTCGATCCGGCCCTGATCCTCGGGGACGCTCACCACTTGCAGCAGGTGATCAACAACTTGCTGGACAACGCCCTGAAGTTCACTCCTGCCCCAGGCGAGGTGCGGGTCGAGGTGCGGACGGACCCAGCGCGGGATTGTGTTGTGCTGGAGGTGAGCGACACGGGAGTCGGCATCCCGGCCGAGGAGCTGCCGCGCATCTTCGAGCGCTTTTATCGCGGCGACCACTCCCGGCAACGGCAAGGGGCCCGGCGCGGCAGCGGTCTGGGGTTGAGCATCTGCCAGGCGATTGTCCAGTCGCTGCACGGACAGATCAGCGTGCAAAGCCAACCGGGGTCCGGCAGCACCTTTCGCGTCACCCTGCCGCGGGCGTCGGAAGTCAGGAGTCAGGGGTCAGGAGTCAGGAGTCAGAAAGACCCCTCTTCCTGACTCCTGACCCCTGTTCAGTCTTCCGCCTGAGGTGTCTCGACCGGCAGGCCCGGCATCGGCGTGGGAGCTTCGACCTTGCGATAGCCCAGCGCGTGCAGCACTTCCAGCACCTCGCTCCAGGTCGGGAAGGGCCGGCGATTGGCGCGCTTGTACTGGTCCATCGCCTTCATGAAGAGGATCTCCTCGTCGGAGTAGTCCTTCTCGCAGGTGGTGGGATCGACCTGCCGGCGACGCTCGCCCATGCGCCGCTCCTTGCCGGTGCGGCGCTCGACGGCGACGGGAATTTGCTTCTTGCGCCGGTCATTCCGCCGCCGATCCCCGCCCCGACGGTCAGCCACCAGGAAATCGTCCGCGGGATCGGGTTCTTCGCTGCTCATGTTGCCAAACCTCGTTCGTGCCGACGGGGAGCCGGAGGCGTTCTTTCTCCCCTCTCCCCAGCGGAGCGAGGGGGTGGGGGTGAGGGGAGACGTACTCGCAGCCCACCTAACGGAGTATACCCCACAACCGGCATTTGACAAACCACAGGCAGACTTTCCCACGCCGCATTCCCGTTCCCCAGACGCAAATCACGAACTCCTCTTCAGCTGGCGCAACGCCAGATACTCCGCCAGGGCCTCGCGCCAGGGACGCAAGGGCGGCATGCCCACACCTGCCAGCCGGCTGCTGGTCAGCACGCTGTAAGCCGGCCGCCGCGCCGCTGCCCCGAATTCCGCGGTGGTGATCGGGATCGGCTCCACTTTGCGGTCGGCAAGCCCGAAGATGGCTCCGGCAAACTCGAACCAGGAGCAAGCCCCCGAGTTGGTCACGTGAAACAGGCCCTCCGCTCCGACCTGGAGCAAGGCCATCGTGGTTCGGGCCAGGTCCCTCGTGAAGGTCGGAGTGCAAACCTGATCGGCAACCACGCGCACCGGCTTCCCGCCATCGGCCAAGCGGAGCATGGTTTCGACAAAGTTTCCTCCCTTGCCGCCGCTGCCCCAGAGGCCGTACAACCCGCAGGTCCGGATGATGAGGTGTCGCGGCCCCAGGGCCCGGATCAGATACTCGCCGCTCAGCTTGCTTGCTCCGTAAACGCTGACCGGCCCGGGAGCGTCCTCCTCGGTGAACGGCCGGTTCCGCGTCGAGTCCAGACCGAAGACGTGATCGGTGCTGAAGTGGACCAGCAGGCAACCCAGTTCCCGGCAGGCGCGGGCCAGGGTCCGGACTCCAAAAGCGTTGACGGCGAAAGCCGACTCCGGCTCGCTTTCTGCTCGATCAACGAAGTTATAGGCGGCACAGTTGATCACCACGTCGGGCCGCAGTTCCCGCAGCAGACCGGTCAAGTGGCTGGTCCAGGTCAGGTCGGCAAGCGGCCGATTCAGCGGCAGAACGTCCCCGGGGAGGAGCGGAGCGAGGTCTCGCCCCAACTGTCCATTGGCCCCAAGCACCGCGAAACGCATGATTGTCCTCCTCAGGGGCGATTGCTCTGCACGTCTTGCCCTGGTTTGAGTAGATTGATAATGTCGGACCGATGAGGGATTCGCCGGCCCTTCGGTTCCGGTGGCTGCCGTCAAGGATAACGGGAAAGTGGTTTGCCATGTCACGTCATTTTCGCTGGTTGGTGGTGCCGCTCGCGGTGGTCTTTACCGTTGTACCAGGAGCGCGGGGGGCTGACACTCCCGACGCAAAGGCCCGGGAGCCGTTTCGCTACCCGGCCGGCAAGCTGGAGAACGGAGCGGAGCTGAAGTACGTCAACGGCGTGCCGGTGCTGACGGTTGCGGGCACCCCCGAGGAAATGGGCTCGGCCGTGGGCGCGCTGGCACTGGGGCCGGGCAAGAAGTGCATCGGCTATCCGCGCGACCTGTTCAAGCTCCATCGCGTCGAGGCCGCGTGGAACTTCTTCGTGGCCACGGGCCTGGGCATGGTCAAGCGCTTCCCCGAGGCCTACCGTCAGGAAATGGAAGCGATGATCCGCACCAGCAAGGCGGATCGCACCGACGTGTACGTCGGCAACACCCTGTTCGATCTGAAGAAGGTCTTTGCCTGCTCGTCGGTCCTGCTCGAGCCGGGACGGAGCAGCACGTCTGGCCCGCTGCTGGGCCGGAACCTCGATTATCCGTCGCTGGGCTACATCCAGGACTATAGCCTGGTGACCGTCTATCGGCCCAGGGGGAAGAAGGCGTTCGCCACGGTCGGCTTTCCAGGGCTGATCGGCTGCATCTCGGGAATGAACGAGGACGGCCTGTGCCTGGCCATTCACGAGGTCTTCGACGTGAAGGAGGGCGAGAAGGGGTTTGACCCGACGGGTCTGCCCTACGCCCTGTGCCATCGCAGGATGCTGGAGGAGTGCAGCACCATCGCCGAGGCCCGCAAACTGCTGGAGTCGCTGCCACGGACCACGACGCTGAACCTGGCCGTGGCCGACAGGAAGGGCGTGGCCGTCTTCGAGGTCACCCCGACCCGGGTGATGCAGCGCAATCCGGTCGAGGGCATTGGCGTCTGCACCAACCACTACCTGACCGAGCCGCTCAAGCCGAAGGACCCGATCAATCCGAACAAATCCTACGAGCGCTTCGAGACGCTGAAGAAGCTGCGTGAGGTCAACGGCAAGTTCAACCCCGAGGATCTGCGCAAGCAGCTGGACCTGGTCAGCCAGGGGAACCTGACCTTGCAAACGATGGTGTTCGAGCCGGCCACGCTGAAACTGCACCTGGCGATCGGCTCCGTCCCCGCCTCCCAGCACCCGCTGCGCACCGTGGAGCTGGCGCCGTTGTTCAAGAAGTAGCCTCTTCCCCCGGATACCCAGGGCGTTGCCCTGGGCTATCCTGTTGCGCCCCTTCGGGGCGGAAGACAAGGTTTTCAGCCCCGAAGGGGCGCAACACGATAGCCCAGGGCAACGCCCTGGGTGGGCGGGGGCCGTGGAGTTTTTTCCCTCCCAGGACTTGCCTCCCTTGCGATCCCGCCTTGCCTTGCTGATGTTCCTGCAATACGCCACCCCGTCGGCGCTGTTGCAGCTCTACACCCTGCACCTGAACCAGCTCGGGATGGGCCCCCTGGAGACCGCTGTCTGCTGCTCCACCCAGGCGCTGGCCACGGTACTGATCGCCCTGTTTGTCGGCCAGGCGGCAGACCGCTGGTTCTCGGCCGAGCGTTGTCTGGCGGTCTGCTCCTTGCTGGGCAGCGTGGTCCTCTGGCTGCTGAGCAGTGTCACCGGTTTCTGGTCCATCCTGTTCCTGACGGGTCTGTTCTGGCTGCTGATCACTCCGACGGTGATGCTGGGCACGACCATTTGCTTCACGCATCTGTCCGATCCGGAGCGGCAGTTTGGTCCGGTGCGGCTGTGGGGCACGGTCGGCTGGATGGTGCCCGGCTGGGTGCTGCTCGGCTATCGGCTGCTGGTGGCCGACCCAACCGCTTCACTGACGAGCTGCACCGACCTGTTCCGCATCGGCAGCCTGTCGGCCCTGATCCTGGGGCTGTATGCCCTGACGATCCCGCACACTCCGCCCCGGCCCAGCACGGACCGCCGGCCCGCCCCGCTGGCCGCCCTGGCCCTGCTGCGCGGCTGGCCCTTCCTGGTCTTCTGCGTTTGCACCCTGGGCGTGTGCATCACCTTTCCGTTCACCAGCCAGGCAACGCCCTTGCTGCTGCGGCGTCTGGACGTTCCGGACCTCTGGCTGAGTCCGATCCTGACGCTGTCTCAGCTGACTGAGGTGCTGTCGCTGGGGTTGCTGCCGCTGCTGTTCCTGCGTCTGGGCATGCGCGGCGTCATGCTGCTGGGCCTGGCCTCCTGGCTGACGGCCATGACCGTCCTGTCGCTGGGTCAGCCGGTGGGCCTGGTCATCGCTTCGCTGGGCCTCAATGGCTTGTTCGTGACCTGCTTCCTGGTGACCGGCCAGGTCTTCGTCAACGGGCAGGCCACCGGCGACCTGCGGGCCAGCGTTCAATCGCTGATTACCCTGGTCAACGGCTTCGGCCAGTTCCTCGGCCATCTGCTGATTGGCTGGCTGCGGTTCGTCTACGAAGATGAGCTGCCCCAGGCGTTCACGGTCGCGGTCTTCCTCACCGGCGGCTTGCTGGTCCTGTTCCTGGTGGGGTTTCAGGAGCGCAGCCGGGGCGAGGAGGTCAGCGATCCCAGTCCTCGGTCAGATCGAATCCCGGCAGTGGTTCCTGGATCAAGGAGCGATAGTAGGAGTCCGGCAGCAGAAAACTGCGGATGATGCCCAGACCGTCGTTGGCGACCATGCCCCCGTCCGGCCGAACCTCCCAGTGCGGAATCAGGTTGATGGCCACCCCCACCAGGATCGCGACGCACAGGCTCTGGCAGGCAAGCAGGCTGAACTCCTGGCTGCGCGTCAGCAGCCGTTCTGGCCCGACAAGACCGACGACGGCAGCCAGCACCACCAGCTCGGCCCCTGGCCCGGCGAAGTAGATCAGGGCGTTCTTGAGCCGGACCGCGAGAAGGTTCCGGGGGATGGGAACGACAAACCCCTCGACCGGGGCCATCCGGATCTCGACCGGCGTCCGGCCCACGGAAAACCGGCTGATCACCGGCCCCATCCCGATCACCACGCGGCCCACGCGCCAGCCCAGGAACCAGGCCACGACGGCATGCCCTGATTCGTGCAGCACCAGCAGCGGCACCCAGAAGGCGGCGACCAGAAACGCGCTGAGCTTGGCCGGCTGGTAATTGGTGAAGACCTCGGCTGCGAACAACCCCAGGATCACGACGAGGAACAGGCCGCAGACCCACGGCGGCACGGTGCCGGGTTTACCTTGCGGAGAATCGGGCTCGTTCATGGGACTCCTTGCAGGACTACCAGGGTGAAATCGTCTTGCAATCCGCGATAGGTGTCGGGCTCTTTCGCCCCGGGCAGCGTCGCCTTGCGTCGTAGCAGTTGGATCAGCTCCTCTCCCAGTAGCCGGGGGTCGAGCCGTTGCAGGAATTCCCAGCCGCCATACTTCCAGACGCCGTCGGTGAGCAGCAGCACGGTCCAGGGCGGCGACAGGGGCGCGGCGAACGGCACAAACTCGGCGGAGCCGGAGCCGACCGGCGGATTCTTCCGCTGGCCCGAGGTCAGGATGCGCATCGGCTGGCCGGCGGGAAACAGGACCACGGCGCTATCGCCGCTGGAGGCGCCCGCGAGCTTGCTTTCGGTCAAGACCAGCGCGGCGAGAGTGCAGAAGCCGGTCTCCGGGGCGGCAGCGACGGCCTGGTCGGCGGCCGCCAGGAGGCCCAGCCAGAGGTGCGGCTGAAGGAGCCGGTCGGCCTGCTGTCGCTGGAGCTGATCCGCAACGGTGGCACAGGCGATGCGTGCGGCCTCGGCGGCGCCGGCGCGCCCTCCCTGGCCGTCCGCCACGGCGGCGAACCAGCAGTCCGGATCGGAGGAATGGCGACTGAGCAGGCAGCAATCCTGATTCTCGGCGTGGCCGCCTGGCTCGGAGTGATGCGTGGCGAGGATCATCGAAGAAACCTCAAACCCAATGGGAGCGATTCTGGTCAGGCTCTTGTTAGCAGCGACCCGGAGCGCAGGCGCAGCGGAGCGCGGGTTGCCTTCGTGGCGTGGAGAGCTGCCGCGCTCCGCTGCGCGTCGCGGCTAACAGCCTTCGGGGCGCCAGTAATTTCCGGGACAGCCTCTCCATGCAGGTTCCACAATTCGTCGGTCGCCCTCCTTCTTCCTACAATAACTTCGGCCCTCCGCAACCCGAGAACGTCTCTCCCGAGGACATCCGTGGCATCGACCACTGACCTGCTTCAGCGACTGCGCGACATCGTCGGTCGAGACGCCCTCATCAGCTCGGCCAGCGAGCTGCTGGTCTACGAATGCGACGGCTTCACCATCGAGAAAAACCGGCCCGACGTGGTCGTCTTTCCCACCGCGACCGAACAGGTCGCCCGCATCGTCGGAGTCTGCAACGAGCTGAACGTCCCCTTCCTGCCGCGGGGAGCCGGCACCAGCCTGTCCGGCGGCACCCTGCCGGTCGGCGGCGGCGTGGTGATCTCCCTGGCGCGGATGAAGAAGATCCTTGAGGTCGATTACCGCAACCGCTACGCCATCGTCGAGCCGGGTCTGATCAACCTCTGGCTCACCAACCATCTGAAACCGCACGGCTACCACTTCGCCCCTGATCCGTCGAGCCAGGGGGCCTGCACCATCGGCGGCAACGTGGCCACCAACTCCGGCGGACCGCACACCCTCAAGTACGGCGTCACGGTCAACCACGTCCTGGGCGTGGAGCTGGTCCTGCCTGACGGCCGGGTGGTCCAGACCGGCGGGCCGACCGAGGACAACCCGGGCCTGGACCTGACAGGGGTGATCGTCGGCGCGGAGGGGACCTTCGGCGTCGTGACGAAAATCTGGGTGCGCATCACCCGCAATCCCGAGGCGTATCGGACGCTGCTGGGCGTGTTCGAGACGGTGGACGACGCCACCAACACCATCAGCGACCTGATCGGAGCGGGCATCGTGCCGGCGGCGCTGGAGATGCTCGATACGCTGATCCTCCAGGCGGTCGAGGCGGCGTTTCACTTTGGCTTTCCGCTGGACGCCGGGGCGGTGCTGATCATGGAGGTGGACGGCCTGGAGGCCGGGCTGGACGCCGACGCCGAGAAGCTGATCGCCATTGCCCGCAGGAACAATGCCCGCGAGGTGCGTCGGGCCAACACCGAGGCGGAACGGCTGCTGCTGTGGAAATCGCGCAAGCAGGCGTTCGGCGCGGTGGGCCGGCTCGCTCCCAGTTACTGCACCCAGGACGGCGTCGTGCCCCGGACCCGGCTGCCGCATATCCTCCGTGAGATCCAGCGCATCGGCGAGAAGTATCAGCTTCGGATTTGCAACGTCTTCCATGCCGGAGACGGCAACATTCACCCGATCCTGCTGTTCGACGAGCGCGACCCCGATCAGGTCAAACGGGTGCTGCAGGCCAGCCATGACATCTTGCAGGAGTGTCTGAACGTGGGCGGCAGTGTGACGGGGGAGCATGGCATCGGCGTCGAGAAGATCGACTTCATGCCGATCATGTTCACCCCCGAGGATCTTCAGATGATGCTGCGGCTGCGGTCGGCGTTCAACCCGGCGGGCCGCTGCAGCCCGGCCAAGATGCTGCCGACGGCGGGGGCATGCATCGAGCCGAGCAAGGCGGGCCGGAGAGCGGCGTTGTAGGTGAGAACAACTGTGGATTCGACTACGTGTCACATCGATGACTTTGGCCCCATCCCGGTGGCCCGGCCGGCAACGCCTGCTGAGGTCAGCGGCCTGGTGCGCGAGGCTGCCGCCAAGGGCTCGGCGATCTATCCGTTGGGTGGGCGGACGCTCTTGGGGGTCGGCTATCCCCCCAGCCGGCCCGGAACGGGAGTCGATCTGCGTTCGCTGGACCAGATCATCGACTACCCGGCCCGCGACATGACCATCACCGTCCAGGCCGGCATCTCCGTGCGACGCTTGCAGGACGTCCTCGCTGCGGAGAACCAGCGTCTGCCAATCGACGTGCCCTGTGCCGAGCAGGCCACCCTGGGCGGCTCGCTGGCCGTCAACGTCAGCGGCTGCCGGCGGCTGGGCTTTGGCACGCTCCGCGATTACGTCATTGGCATCAGCACCATCAACGACGAGGGCCACTCGGTCAAGGCCGGCGGTCGGGTGGTCAAGAACGTCGCCGGCTACGACCTGTGCAAGCTCCACGTCGGGGCGCTGGGAACGCTTGGGATCATCACCCAGGTGACGCTCAAGGTCCGGCCCATTCCCGACGCCCGGGCCCTGATGACCCTTGGTTGCAGTGGCGAGGAGCTGGCCGAACTCCTTGATCGGCTCCACAGCACACGCACTCGTCCGGTCTGCATTGACGTGCTGAACGAACCAGCCGCCCGGACGCTGCGGAAACCCGGCGTGGATCTGCCCGAGGCTCCCTGGGTCATCGTCATCGGCTTCGAGGACAGCTCTCCTTGCGTTAACTGGCAGGTGCAGCAGTTGCTGCGTGAGATCCCGCCCGGCCGGGTTCACGGGCTGGAAGCCCGTGCAGGAGGGGCCAGCGATTCGCTCTGGCAAGCCCTGGTCGAAGCCCCCATCCAGGCCGATGTGCGCCTCCGCTTCAAGGCAAATCTGCTGCCCTCAGCGGTCGCGGACTTCTGTCAGCGAGCCAGCGCCCTGGAGCCGGCCCTTCGCTTGCAGGCCCATGCCGGATCGGGAATCGTCACCGGCCAGCTGACCGGCGACTTGACGCTGGAGCCGGTTCGCGCCATGCTGGACAGGCTGGCCGAGGCGGCCGGGCAGGCCCAGGGCAACCTGATTGTCCCTCAGTGTCCGCCGCAATGGAAGCGAACGCTGCCCACGTGGGGCCGGCCGCGCGGCGACGCCGAATTGATGCGGCAGGTGATCCAGACCCTGGACCCACGCCGGCTTTTCAACCCGGGACGCTACCTCAACGGCTTTTGATTCCGAGATTACTTTCGTCTGGGTTCGCATAACCTGATTACCATGTCAACCACCACCGTTCCCTCTCGAACGTCTCTCCCCGTCGTGAGCGACAACCCTTCCCTGGGACGCAACATCGACTACGAGCTGTTCATGGACTGCGTCCACTGCGGCCTGTGCCTGGGCTCGTGTCCCACCTACGTCGAGACCGGCAACGAGAACGACAGCCCCCGCGGCCGGATCTATCTCTGGCGTGCCGTCACCGATGGCCGGGCCGAGCTGACGCCCGAGGTCCGCAACCATCTCGACCTGTGCCTGGAGTGCCGGGCCTGCGAGAGCGCCTGTCCTTCGGGCGTGCAGTATGGCCGGATCATCGGCTCCTACAAGAAGGACATGGCCCGCATCGGGCCGCCGGCGCCGCAGCTGGGCTTCCTGCAGCGCTGGATGCTGTTCCACCTGACTCCCTACGCCGGCCGGATGCGTCTGGCCCTGGCCCCGCTGCGTCTGGCCCAGTGGCTTGGCCTGGGCTTCTTGGTGCGAGCCATGGGCCGGCTGCTGCCGCGCGGTCTGCGGCTGATGCAAGAGATCGTTCCGACCCTGGAGCCGCACTACGGCCGGCTCCCCGAAGTCCTGCCGGCCGAGGGCCCCAAACGCGCCCGGGTCGCCCTGTTCCTGGGCTGCGCCGCCGACGCCTTCTTCCCGCAGACCAACCTCGCCACTGCCCGCGTTCTCCAGCACAACGGCTGTGAGGTCTGGATTCCGCGCAGCCAGGGTTGCTGCGGAGCGCTGCACTACCACTCCGGTCTGGTCGATCCGGCCAAGAAGTTAGCCGAGGCCAACTGCGAGACCTTCGGCAAGGGGCTCGCGGAGGGTTTGGACAAGGTCGATGCCATCATCAACAACGCCGGCGGCTGCGGGCCGGTGCTGAAGGAATACAACCATCTGCTGGAGAACACGCCGACAGCGGAGATCGGTGCGAAGTTTGCCAGCAAGGTGCGCGACGTCAGCGAGTTCCTGATGGAACTGGGGCCGATCAAGCCCACACATCCGCTGCCGCTCAAGGCTGTCTACCACGACGCCTGCGGTCTGTCGCACGCCCAGAAGATCCGTCAGCCGCCGCGCCAGCTGCTCGGCCTGATTCCCGGGCTGGAGTTGCTGCCGCTGCCGGAGAGCGAGCATTGCTGCGGCGCGGCCGGCAGCTACAACATCACCCAGCCGGAGATGGCCCACCAGCTGGGCCAGCGTAAGGCCCGCAACATCCTGGACACGGGGGCCCAGGCGGTGTTCGCCGGCAACGTCGGCTGTCTGCTGCAGATCGGCCGGCACCTGCGCACCGAGCGGCCCAACCTCTGGGTGGCTCACCCGATTGACGCGCTGTGGGCCTCCTACAGCGGCAAGCTCCCCCGCCAGGCCCAGGCAGCCATCGACAAATGACACCAAGCTCAAAGGAACCCACCATGCGCATTCAGGGCATCATTCCTCCCGTCGCCACCCCCATGAAGGACAACGAGGACCTGGACATTCCTCGTCTGAAATGGTTCATCGACCACCTGATCCAGAATGGCGTTCACGGCATCTTCGTCCTTGGCACCAACAGCGAGTTCTACGCCCTGGACGAGCGTGAGAAGCAGGAGGTGATCGCCACCGCCGTGGCCCACGTCAACAAGCGCGTCCCTGTCTATGCCGGCCCCGGCGCCGAGACGACCCGCGAGGTGATCCGCCTGACGAAGATGGCCGAGCGCGAGGGCGTCGATGGCGTGTCGATCATCACACCCTACTTCATCATGCCCAACCAGCAGGAGCTATTCGATCATTACCGCCGCATCGCCGAACACACCTCGCTGCCGGTGATCCTCTACAGCAACCCCTCCACCTGCGGCGGGCTGCAAATCTCTCCGGAGACGGTGGCCCGCCTGGCGGAGATCCCGAACGTCCTGGCCATCAAGGACTCCAGCGGCGACCTGCAGAACACCAACGAGTACGTCCGCGTCGTGCCGGACCGCTTCTCGGTGCTGATGGGCCGGGACACGCTGATCTTTCCCGCCCTGGTGTGCGGCGCCCGCGGCGCCGTCCCGGCCACGGGCAACGTGGCCCCGGCCCTGCTGGCGGAGATCTACAACAGTTTCCAGCGCGGCGACCTGGCGGCGTCGAAGGCGGCGCAACTGCGGCTCAATCCGCTGCGGCTGGCGCTGGGGCTCTGCACGCCGCCGGGCGGCGTCAAGTCGGCCCTGCAGATGCTCGGCCTGGGGATTGGTCCGTGCCGCTCACCGGTGGCGGGAATCACACCGGACAAGGCCCCGAAGATGCGGGCCGCGTTGCAGGCGGCCGGGCTGCTGTGAGGGATTCATTTCACACACCCGTGGTATGTTGATCGCTTGCGTGAGACAGAACAAAAACTGTGATAGACAGCGGTGATATCCAGCCGGGCCGTGATAGGCAACTGAGCCTGAATAGGCAACGGGAGCCGTGATATGCGTCTGGTCGGCTGTATACTCAGCCGTTCGGGTGAAGCGATGAAAAAGCACGTTTCCACCTTCGCATACGTCATCCTCCGAGATCCGAATACGGCGGAGGAGCTGTTGGTTGTGAGGCGATCCCCAAACGACCGCTATTTCCCAAACATGTGGGGATTGCCGGCTGGGACCCTCCGGAAACATGAAGGCTATGAGGAGGCCATTCAGCGAACGGCGAAACTCAGCCTCAATGTCGAAGTGGAGGTGCTTGGCGAACGTGCGGCTGGTTCTTCGGATCGTGGAACTCACGTTGTCGAAATGCGGTTATATGAGGCTCGTATTGTCGCTGGAATTCCAACAATTCGAGATGTCAACCTTGGAGGGTACGGATACACTGAAGTGCGGTGGGGGATTCCAGATATCTTACAATCGACGCGAGAACGTGGTTCGCTGTGTTGTCGGCTCGTCGATGACTGGTTGCGCACACGAGCCTTCACGACAGAGGCCGCAGCCCAGCAATAGAATCATGAAGTAGATCCGACCCGAACAAGACGCTGCTGCGGACGTTGGGGGGCACTACGGCAGTCCAGGTTCAGCGGCTCCCCAGCCCCCCAACGCCGCAGAGTTTGACCGTTCGCCGGCCTGGAAGATCGCGTCAGGTGCATGGATGAACCACCGGGTCGCGGCACCCGATCCCTCGCAGCCGGCCTTGCGGAATGACGGCTGATCGCGGAGAATAACATCGCTTCGTCGCAAGGGAAGCAAGGGGAGAAATGGCGTGGCTCTGCCAGGCATTCCGCTCTGGAGCGACCAGGACATCGTTCTCTACCACGGGACGCTCGACATGCACGTGGCTTCGATCTTGCAAGGCATGGACCTGAACAAGTGCAAGCACCTGAGGGACTTCGGCCGCGGCTTCTACACCACCACGAAGCGGACGCAAGCTGAGCGGTGGGCGAATGATCTGGCCGCCCAGACCGCAGGGGCGGCGCCTGCAGTCCTTGAGTTTACCGTGGAGCGGAATGCTCTCGCGTCGCTTGAGACGCTTTTTTTCGTGCGGGGGAATGCTGCCGCAGTGGACTTCTGGAGCTTCGTTCAGTTTTGCAGGTCGTCGGCGACAGACCACGGCCGCGCCCACACACCTTGGTATGACCTCGTCGTGGGTCCAGTGATGGGTTCCCTTCGGAAGCAGACCGTTATCCCGGACGGGGACCAAGTGTCATTCCATACGCCACGTGCTGCAGCGGTATTGGACGTGAGCCACAAGGTACAAGTGATATGAGATCGTCAAACGTAATCCCAAGGGACGAGCAGGAACATTTCTGGAGCGTTGTCAGAGAATGCATCCGGAGGTTCCACGCCCGCCGTGCTTCCTCCACGCTGGCAGCAGCCACGCGCCTCAGAAAAAAGGTTAACGGCATGCCGGTTGAGCAGATGGAGCTGTTCTACCATGCCGAGCCGTTTGATGTGGCCTGTAACTTGGCGGATAACCCCCTTGATGTCAAAGACCACCTGAATGAGTATCTAACAATCCGCGACGCCGACGCCCCCCGGGAGTGACTCCACGGCCCGCGGAATCAGGCGGCATGGGGGCACTCGCCGTTACTGGCTCTATCGCTGGCTGGAGAAAGCTCCGGCGAACAAGTCGCTGCGGCAGACGCCGGCCGCATCCCGGCTCTTGGTACTTCAGCGGCACTCCGGCGGCCGGCGCTGCCGAGTTCGGTCATTCGGCCACAGAGGGCGTAGCGGTGTTCGACCTCGTACTGCTAGCCGTCACCCTCGGTGTTGCGGTTGCGTCGGCTGGGCGGTTGCTGTGGTGGTGCTTTCGAGGGCGGAAAGCGGCCTTTTGGGAGGGCTGGCCCAAGGATTGGTAAAGGTCAAATGGCGGCTTCGGAGTGCAGCGGAGTGTTTGAGCGCTGGGGTCACCGGTGGGAGCGCGTCGTGGACTGCGAGTTCGTCCGCTGACCCGCGAACAGGTGCGTGGCGCAGCTGAACCTGGGAAGGAGTCATCATGCCGACCCCTTGGGAGCGGAACGAGAAGGAACCCCTCCACAGCCTCCTGGCCCACGTGTCCGCGCTAGCGGGCCGCGAGCTGACGATCCAGCCGCTCGACGGTGGGCTGACCAACCGCAACTATCTCGTCCATGCGGACGGCGAGGCCTTCGTGGTGCGCGTCGCGGGCGCTGACACCGGCCTGCTCGGCATCGACCGCGACCAAGAGGCGGCCTGCGCCGAACGGCCGCTGCTGCCGGCGTCGGCCCAGAGGTGATCGCTTACGTGCCTGAGCTGAGCCTGCTCGTCACGCGCTTCGCCCCAGGCGAGTTGCTCAAGACTGAGTCCCTCCGCAATGCAATGACTTTGCGGCGTGTGGCCCAGGCGCTGCGACGCTGCCACAATTGCCCGGCGCCTGCCGAGGCGGTGGACTTTTCGCCGTTTGTGGTTGCGCGCCGCAATCTCGCACTGGCGCAAGAGCGGCACGTACCCGGATCGGCGGAACTGGACCACGCCTTTGACGTGCTGGCCCGCATCGAGGCGGAAGGGACGGAGGCCGATCCGCCCTGCCTGTGCCACAACGACCTGTTGCCGGCCAACCTCATCGATGACGGCCGGCAGGTATGGATCATCGACTGGGAGTTCGCTGGCCGCGGGGACCGTTACTTCGACCTGGGCGCCCTCGCTGCCAACAGTGAGTTCGACGAGGAGCAGGAGTTGCTGCTGCTCACAGCTTACTTCGGGGAGGTTCACCCGCCGCAGTTGTGTCGTCTGAAGCGGATGCGGCTGGCCTCGGACCTCCGCGAGGCGACCTGGGGTTACTTGCAGTCCGGCATCTCGAACTTGCACGAGCCGGCGTACTATCTGGATTATGGCCGCCGACATCTGGCACGGTTCCTGGCTGGCAGCGAACCATTCGTGTGACGAGGTCACGCAGAGAAGATAAAGAGAAGAAAAGATTCCAGGAGCCAATGACAGGCAGCGCCCTCGGTTATTTCCGGCCAGCCAGACAATACCCAGGGGCGCTGTCTGTCCGCCCCCATCCGGCTATGCTACCCAGAGATTTCTTGTTGACTCTCTCCCCGGAGGACCTGACCATGCGTGAGTCGAAGAACGCTCTGACGCGGCGCGACCTGTTGCAGCGCTCGCTGGGTTCCGTCGCGGCCAGCACTGTCCTGGCTGCCCCGTTGTTCGTGCCCGCCTCGGCTCTGGGCCGGGACAAGCGGCCCGCCCCCTCCAGCCGCATCAACCTCGGCGTCATTGGCATCGGCCCGCGCGGCACCTACGACCTCAAGGCCATGCTCAAGGCCCCCGACGTGCAGTGCCTGGCCATCTGCGACGTTCAGGCCAGCCGCCGCGACGCCGCCAAAAAGCTGGTCGATGAGCACTACCAAAACAGGGACTGCAAGACCTATCGCGACTTCCACGAACTGCTGGCGCAAGGACATCGACGCGGTCCTGATCGCCACCGGCGACCGCTGGCACGCCAACGCCTCCATGATCGCCGCCCGCGCCGGCAAGGACATCTACAGCGAAAAGCCGTGCGGCCTGACCATCGAGCTGTGCCAGGCCCTCGACGACACCATCCGCCAGACCAAGCGCGTCTTCCAGGCCGGCACCCAGCGCCGCAACGTCGCCAACTTCCAGACCGCGATCAAGCTGGCCCACAGCGGCAAGCTCGGCAAGATCCACACCCTGTACGCCAGCGTCTACGTGCCCGAGATCAAGACCGAGTGGCTGCCCTCCGAGCCGACTCCGCCCCGCGACGTGGTGGACTGGGACCGCTGGCTCGGCCCCGCTCCCTGGCGGCCTTACAACAAGCTGTATGTCCAGGGCAGGTGGCGCGGCTACTGGGACTTCGACTCCGGCGCCCGCCTGCTGGACTGGGGCGCCCACACCGTCGATCTGTGCCAGTGGGCCAACAAGGCCGACGACACCATGCCCATCGAATACGAGCCCTCTCCGACGAACATCACGGCTCGCTACGCCAACGGGGTCAAGCTGATCCTCGACTTCCTCAAGACCCCCTTCCAGGAACGGCCCGGCTGGGTGAAGTCTCTGGGCACCTGTCCGGTCCGCTTTGTCGGCGAGCGGGGCTCGGTCGAAACCGGCGACAACGGCGGCATTGTGATCAAGCCCGACTCTCTCGCGAAGGAACTGAAGGAGGAGGGCACCCCCCGTGAGCGCGCGGGCCTGGACGTTGGGGCCCATGCCCGCGACTTCTTCGACTGCATCAAGTCGCGCGGCAAGCCGGCGGCCAACTCGGAGGTGATGCGCCGCTCGCACATCGCTTGCCACGCCGCCGCCCTCTCCTGGGTGCTCGGCCGCAAGCTCCGGATCGACCCGGTCAAGGAGGAGTTCATCGACGACGCGGAGGCTAACGGGTTGCGCTCGCTGCCACAGCGCAAGGTATAAACGGGGCTGTCTGCCAGACTGCGTTACCGCTGTGTGTGTGCAGCAGCGCAATGCAATCCATCGGCCTTCTTTCTCCCCGCCCACTTCAGGGCGGGGAGAATGGGGCGTGGCTACTCCTGAGCCTTGGCGGGCTTCCAAAGGGGCTCGATCTGCTCGGTGTTCCACTTCTTCCAGTCGCCGAGCAGCTCTTTCTTCTTGTCCGGCTCCTGGTCGCTGAGGTCCTTGGCCTCGCCAATGTCGTCCTTGAGGTTGAACAGCCTCGGCTCCTTGCCGTCGAGCCGGGACGCCACCAGCTTCCAGTCGCCTTTGCGGATGGCCCACTGCTCGCCGAAGCGCCAGTACAGCGCCTCGTGCGGCTTGCCGGGGTTGGCGCCGGTCAGGTACGGCAGCAGGTCCACGCCGTCGAGCTTCCACGCCGGATCGACCCGGCCTCCGGCCGCCGCCACGGCCGTCGGCAGGATGTCGAGCTGGATGATCGGGTGCGGGTAGTCCTTGCCGGCGGGGATCTTCCCCTTCCACTGCACGCAGAAGGGAATGCGGATGCCCCCTTCCAGCGTCTGGGCCTTGAAGCCGCGCAGCGGGACGTTGCTCGAGGTCGTTTGCTTGGTCGGCCCGCCGTTGTCGGAGAAGAAGAAGATCAGCGTGTTCTCCTCCTGGCCGATCTCGCGGACCTTCTCCAGCACCCGGCCGACCGCGTCGTCCATGGCCGACATCATGGCCGCGAACGTGCGCCGCTTCTCATCCTCGATTTTGGGAAAGCGGTCGAGGTACTTCTTGGTTGCCTGGAGCGGAGCGTGCTGCGCATTGAAAGGCAGATAGAGGAAGAACGGTCTGTCCTTGTTCTTGCCGATCCAATCGACGGCCCGCTCGGCATAGGCGTCGGTGGTGTAGAACCTCTCGTCCTTGATCGGCCGGATCTCGTCGGCGACGCGCGTGTCAATAAAGTTGGGCGGGTTAAAGAAGGGCGTGTTGGCGACGGTGCCGTAGAACTCGTCGAAGCCGCGGCGCGTCGCCAGGAACGTCGGCGGGCCGCCGAGATGCCACTTGCCGACGGCGCAGGTCGCATAGCCCAGGCCCTTGAGCCGATCCGCGATGGTCTTTTCGGTGAGCGGTAGGCCGAACCCCTTGCCCCCCGCCCCGCCGCCGCCGTTGAACTCGTGGCCGAAACGGGTCTGGTAACGGCCGGTCATCAGTCCCGCGCGGGTCGGCGAGCAGTAGGGACCGGAGACGTAGCCCTGGGGAAAGCGAACTCCATTGCGGGCGATCGAATCGATGTTCGGGGTCGGGATCTGCTTGTTGCCCTGGAAGCCATACTCGCCGTAGCCGACGTCGTCGGAAAGAAAGACGATGACGTTGGGCTTGCGGGAGTCGGCCGCCCGTGCGGGGCTGATCCCTGACAGGACCACGACCAGCAAGGCCGCGGCGCAAAGCATGAGTCGGTGAAGCACTGTGCGATCCTCCTCTGGATGGTTGGTTCTCTGGAACTAACATAGTCAGCAGGAGCCGCCCCGCAAGGAGTTCCAGCGAACGTGGGATCCGGGACAGGTGTGAGGGACGGCCAAGATCGGGAGAAGCCATGATGTCGAAATGTCTGATCGCGGTGGTGTTTGCGGCAGCCGCGCTGCCGGCCTGGGCAGCCGAGTCGGCCCGGCCAAACATCGTGCTCATCGTCACCGACGACCAGCGCTACGACATGCTCGGCTGTGCCGGCCATCCCGTGGCGAAAACGCCGAACATCGATCGGCTGGCGAAGGAAGGCGCCCTCTTCAGCCGCTTCTTTGTCGCCTGCCCGCTCTGCTCGCCGAGCCGGGCCAGCTACCTGACCGGCCTGTATCCGCACCGGCACGGCGTTATCAACAACGACCGGCTCGGTCAGGACGTGATCAGCCACACCTTGATGACCTTTCCTCGCCAGCTCCGGGAAGCGGGCTACGAGACGGCGTTCATCGGCAAGTGGCACATGGGCGGAGACGACTCACGCCGGCCGGGGTTTGACCGCTGGGTCAGCTTCCGCGGCCAGGGTGCCTACATCGATGGCGTGGTCAACGAGGACGGCGTGGTCCGGCAGCTGGATGGGCACGTGACGGATTACCTCAACCGCCAGGCGGCGCAGTGGCTCGCGCAAGCGGGAGAAGCCGTTTTGCCTGGTGCTGGCGCACAAGGCCGTCCACGCTCCTTACCTTCCGGACCCCCGCCACGACAAGCTGTACGCCGACTACACCTTCGTTCCCCCCAAGGTGGCTCCGGGTGATCGGGCCGGCAAACCAGTCATGACCCGCAAACTGCCGCCGCGGGTGAAATTCTACGAGCTGGAGGGGGTCGCCCCCGAACCGGGCGAGCCGCGCCGCGGCCGGGGCACCGACCCGGCCAGCGTCGTCCGCGACCAGCTCCGCTGCCTCGCCGGGGTGGACGAGGGGGTGGGCCAATTTCTGGAAACGCTCCAGGCGTCGGGACAGCTCGATCGGACGCTCATTCTCTACACCTCCGACAACGGCTATCTGATGGGCGAACACGGTCAGATGGACGACAAGCGCTGGGCGTACGAGCCCAGCATCCGCGTGCCGCTGGTTGTGCGCTACCCGCCGCTCATCAAGGCCGGCACGGTGTGCGATCGCTTGACGGCCAACGTCGATCTGGCCCCGACCATCCTGGAGCTTGCGGGCGTCAAGGCCGTCGTGCCCGTGCATGGCCGCTCGCTGGTGCCGCTGTTCCATAACCCGGCCGCTTCCTGGCGGTCGGCGCTGCTGACCGAGTACTTCCTGGAAAAGGTCGCCCCGCGGGTGCCGCCGTGGCAGTCCGTCCGCACTTCCCGGTGGAAGTACATCCACTACCCCGAGAATGCGGACTGGGATGAACTGTACGATCTCCAGGCGGACCCCGGCGAGGAACACAACCTGATCCGCGAGCCGGACGCCCGCGATACCCTGGAGGAGCTGAAGAAGGAACGCCTGCGACTGCTGGAAGCGACCAAATAAGAACGGGAGACCAAACCGTGATCCGTTGGTAGAGGCAGGCGCGGATTCAGCCTACCGGCCTGCGCCAACGTTTTCGCCGGCTGGAAGGTTCTCCAGAAGGGACTCGCGAAAAGGGACCTTCATCAATCCGTCACCGAACCGAATAACGCAGGATAGAGGAAGCCATGACTCATTTCCTCGGTTCTCTCCACGTGCTGGGTCTTGGTCTGTTCCTCTTGGCGGGTCTGGGGTTCCAGGCGCAGGGGAGACAGCTTGAGGAAACGAAGGTCCGCCCGAAGCCAGATCAGGAGGCAACGGCGAAGACTGAAGAGGCGATCCAGAAGTCCCGCGGCAAAGCCGGTACTCCGCTGTCTGATCGGCAAAGAGGCCTGTGATGGCAAAACCACACCGCAAGTACCGCCCACCCGAAGCGGGGCCGCTGCACCTGCGGGAATCGGTTCGCCGACCATTGCTGGCCTTGGCAGGCAGCACCCCACCCGAAGCGCACTTGAATGTCTCACAGGTCGAGGATGTCGAACGGGCCCTCCGATGCGAATTGCCGGAAGAAATCCTGGCATGCTTCGCCAACGCCGACGCCACACGCCCTGCGTGGGGGTTCACCCACGAGGAACTGTCCGAACTCATGGCTCAGGCGCGGGAGATGGGATACAACGCGGAACTGGTCGCGGTCGGCCACAATCCCTCCGGCAGCGTCTTGTACTGCATCGAACGGCGGGGCGAACTGGCAGCGAGCGGTCGGACTTGTGGAGTTCGACTTTAAGGAGAACGGCAGAGGGTCGGGCGGTGCATGACCTCGGGGTTTGGCTCGCCCAACTCGCCGCGCTGCCAGCCCCGGAAACCCGAGTGACGGAAAACCGCCAGCGTTTGTGCAACTCACCAATTGCTCGGCCGGACACCGGACTACCGGAGCCACGGGTCTGGCGTTTGCGTGGACTGACCATCTGCGACAGAACTCTCCCGGCTGCACCGGCCGCCCCGTGGCGAAAACGCCGAACATCGATCGGCTGGCCAGGGAGGGCACCCTGTTTCGCCGCTTCTACGTCGCCTGCCCCCTCTGCTCGCCAAGCCGGGCCAGCCTACGACAGCCTGGGCATTGACCCGCACAAGATGGTCACCGCTCCTGACGGCCGCTCATCCACGTCCTGGACCACGGTTCGACCATTCGCGAGCTATTTGGGTGAGCAACCAGGAGGGCTTCCTCATCGACCCGGCGAGGACGCCTGCCAGTGAATCCACCAGACCAGCAGCGCCAGCGGGGCCACGTACACCGTGGCCCAGAGGGCGGCCCAACCGAGCGAGCGACCGAAATGCTGCTGGCACCGGTGCTGGTCGTTGACCACGCAGGCCAGCATGGCGCGAATCGTGCCAAAGAGAATCAGGGCCAGGGCCGGGATCGCGACTTCCACCAGGATCCAGATGGCTGCGGGAAGCACCACGATGAGAAGCACCCCGATCAGGCACCACCCCTCACCGGCAAGCAGGCAACCGCTCGGGTCGCTGCATCCGGGGTTCCAGTCGCTGCGGTAGAACCCGTAGCCGAATGGACTTCGTGGCTCGTGCGGCTCGACGGCGCCGACAAGCGAGCGGGTGTACAGCAGCCAGGTCAGGGCCACCAACCAGATGAACCACCAGACGCCCAGGACGATCTCGGCCTCGATCCACTTCGGCAGATGCAGAGTCACGGGAATCAGCAACCCACTGACCAGAAAGCACACGAACAGCAGCGCCCCCGTGGTCCAGCCCGAGACCGCCGGGAGCTTGATAGCGTTCAGCAGGCGCCGGCGGCGTGATTGAGCGGCTCGAGGTTTTGTGAGATGGGATTCGGGTTTGGTGGGCAGTTCTTCGCTCATGGTGGGCCCTTGTTGTTGTTTGCTTCTTGCTGCCAGTTCAGGAAGAGGGCATCTGCCCATCCAGCAAGTCGTGGAGCTTGCGGCCGGCTGACTGCCAGCGGCGGCGGACCGTGCGGACGTCCACCTGGAACAGTTCGGCCACCTGCTCCTGGGTCCAGCCGTTTGATGGAACCAAGGAGGCGATTCTCAGGGGGTGTCGAGCAAAGCCACCTTGGGGCTCCTTTCTCACACCCGTACCGCCAGCGCATGGGCCGTGGCATACGCCCGGCAATGCGACAGCGAGAGCAGCACTCTCCCGACGCCGGCTCCCTCCGCCAGGTCGCGGACCGTGCCCGCGAGCCGGACCTCGTGCTGCCCGGGCGAGTCGGTGCGGACCTCCACGTCGGTCCAGCTCAGGTTGCGGTTCCAGGCGATGCCCAGCGACTTGACGATCGCTTCCTTCGCCGCCCAGTAGGCGGCAAAATACTCCGTGGTCTTCCGCCGCGCCTGGCAGAACTGGATCTCGTGCCCGGTATAGACCCGCTGCAGGAACTGTTCGCCGTGCTGCTCGATCATCCGGCCAATCCGCAGACACTCGACGATCTCGGTGCCGATGCCAACGATCTCCACGTGTCTCCCAGCCCCCTGGACTTGCGAAAGGGTTCTCTGCTGATCTTAGCAAAACCACTGCGGGACGGTACAATCAACTCGGCAACCCTGTGCCTGAACAGAAAACCATTGTGGGGAGAGCCTGGTCATGGAGCCAATTTCGGAGAAGGACCTGCTGGCCGACCTGAACCCGATGCAGTGTGAGGCGGTCAAGCACCTGGAGGGGCCGCTCTTGATCCTGGCCGGTGCCGGCAGCGGCAAGACTCGAGTAATCACTCGGCGGGTGGCCTACCTGCTGCACCAGGGCATTCCGCCCCACAACATCCTGGCCATCACCTTCACCAACAAGGCCGCCGGCGAGATGCGGCACCGCATCGAGGCCCTGGTCCCCGACACCAGCGTCTGGATCAGCACCTTCCACAGCATGGGCGCTCGCCTGCTGCGGATGTACGCCGACCGGCTGGGACTGAGCCGCAACTTCACCATCTTCGACCAGACCGACCGGGCCCGGCTGCTCAAGCTGGCCCTGGAAGACGCCGGCATGGACGAGACCCGGTACAAACCCGAGACGCTCAACCAGGCCATCAGCAAGGCCAAGAACCAGCTGCTCTCCCCCGAGAAGTACGCGGCCAAGGCCACGGACTTCTTCACCCAGACGGTCGCCAAGATCTATCCCATCTACGAGAAACGGATGCGCGACGCCAACGCCCTGGACTTCGACGACCTGCTCTACTGGCCCGCCCTGGCCCTGAAAAACGACCCGGAGCTGCGCGCCGAACTGGACGCCCGCTTCCGCTACGTCCTTATCGACGAGTACCAGGACACCAACCTGGCCCAGTATTCCATCATCCGCAGCCTGTCGCAGGATCACCCCAACCTGTGCGTGGTAGGCGACCCTGACCAGTGTTTGCCGCCCGGGACGCTAGTTGAAACACCACTGGGCCGTCGGCCTATCGAGACTCTGCGCGAAGGGGATGAAGTACTCGCCGGGATCGGATGGGGTGATGTGCGACCCATGCCAATCGATAAGGTCATGGTTACCCCTTTCAAGGGCCGGATGGTCAAGATTCGCGTCGAGGGAGGGCTCGAGGTTCGGGCTACACCCAACCACGTGTGTTTCGCCTCCCTGCGTCCCTCAACCGCCACTCATTTTACTTATCTGATGTGGAAGCGCGGCCTGGGGTATCGGATTGGCACGACTCGCGGAGTCCGGGTGAGCAAGGACGGCGTCATCCTGTCCGGTCTCCAAGTGCGGGCCAATCAGGAAGTCGCCGATGCGGTCTGGATTCTTCGAACGTGTCCGACGGCTGCGGAGGCTCGGTACTATGAGAATTACTATTCCCTGCGCTATGGGATTCCGACCGTCGTGTTTTTCGTACGCGGCCGACGGATGGAGTGGACACAGGAGCTGATTGATCGGCTGTACCAGGAAATCGACACGCAGGCCGGAGCCCTGCGGTTGATGGCGGACTTGCACCTGGACCCGCGCTATCCCCATCATCGTCCTGGCGGCGTTACCCGGGGTGCCTGGGCCCGGCGCCACGTGCTGTTCACCCTGTTTGGGGACCATCGACTCAGCCGGCTCCAGGCGTGGCACTACCACCGCGTCCAAATGGTGACCACCGGAGAGGAGCTCCGCAGCCAGGCTTCGCTCCGGTTCAAAACACGGGATGGCACCAAGGGAACCTGGCGCGTGGAAACCTCGCGCAAGCGCTACGTGGAAGGTCTCGCCCTGGCCGAGGCCGTCGGCCAGCTCGGAGAAACGGACCTGATCAGCCGGGCCCGCCTGACTCAGCACAAGGTGTTTCCTTTCATGCCCGCCAGCCACATCCATCCGGGAATGGCCGTCCCCGTGCTGGTTGGCGAGGAAATCCAGGAGCGACGGGTCGAGGCCGTCGAATGGGAGGACTACGAAGGTCTCGTCTACGACCTCTCCGTTCCGGAGGTTCACAATTTCATCGCCAACGGGCTCGTTGTTCACAACTCGATCTATAAATTCCGCGGTTCTGACATCCGCAATATCCTTGATTTCGAGCAGGACTTCCCCAAAGCCAGGGTGCTGACCCTCAGCACCAATTATCGCAGCACCCGCTCCATCCTCCATGCCGCCAGCCAGCTGATTGTTCACAACCGCAAGCGCAAGCCGAAGACCCTGGAGACGGAGAACCCGGAAGGCGATCCGGTGAAGACCATGCTCTTCGACACGGGCGAGACAGAGGCGGAAGGCATTGCCCGACACATCAAGAAGGCAGTCACCGAAGGCAAGCGCCGCTATCGCGATTTCGCCGTGTTTGTGCGCATCAACGCCCTGACGCGCGGCCTGGAGCGAGCCTTCACGGTCTTGCAGGTGCCCTTCCAGATCGTCAAGGGCCTGGCGTTCTTCGACCGCAAGGAAAACCGCGACGTGCTGGCCTACTTGCAGCTGCTGCTCAACCCGCGCAACGAGCTGGCCCTGGAGCGGATCATCAACGAGCCGCCGCGCGGCATCGGGCCGATGACCCTGCAAAACCTGCGAATGTACGCGGAGCCGCGCGAGCTGACCTTGCTGGAAGCGGCGTCCCAGGCCGACAAGATCCCGCTGCTGAAGCCGAAGATGATCAAGTCGCTGAAGGACTTCGCCCAGATGAACCTGGAGCTTAGCCAGAAGGTGGAGGCGGCCCCGGACGAGATGATCCGCGAGGTATTGGACCGGACCGGCTACCGGCAGATGCTCAAGGACAGCAAGGACGAGGGCGACGTGGATCGGCTGGCCAACATCGAGGAAATGATCACGTCGGCAAAGCAGTTTGCCCGGGAGAACCCGGAAGCGGGCCTGGCGGAGTTCGTGGAGAACATCACCCTGGCCAGCGACGTGGACAGCTGGAACCAGGAGCAGGACACGGTGTCGGTGATGACCATGCACTCGGCCAAGGGGCTGGAGTTTCCGGTGGTCTTCCTGGCGGCGATGGAGCATGGGCTGATCCCGCATGAGCGCAGCCTGAACCGGGACGACGAGGTCGAGGAAGAGCGCCGGCTGGCATTCGTCGGCATGACCCGGGCTCGGGAAGAGCTGTACCTGACCCATGCCCGCACCCGGGAGTTTCGCGGGCAGACGCTCAACGCCATCCCGAGCATGTTCCTGGAGGAGCTACCCCGGGACACGCTGGAGAAGATCGATCACTCCACCGGCGCCACCGCGGCTGACCACTATCGCGGCGGCAGCGCGGCGGCCGAACATGGCTGGCACGAGGCGGGAGTGCGACCGAGGCCGGCGCCGATCAAGCCGGCCGACCTGGGACTGAGCGGTGCCGGGAAGTGTCCGTATGCGGTGGGCATGCACGTCAGGCACGCGGAGTATGGCGAGGGCCAGGTGATCGAGGTGAGTGGGCACGGGCTGCTGACGCGGGTGCGGATACGGTTCCGGACGCGCGGGGAGCGGGCGTTCATCGCGGACAAGGTGAAGCTGGAGATTGTTGGCGGTTAGCACCAGGAATAATCTCTGTCTCTCTGCCTGCCCTGCCTGCCAGTTCTGTCGGGATGGCCGACAGGCCAGAACGTGCCCACGGGTGTCGGACGGGAGACACTGAGAGTCATTTTCCCGTCTGCCTGCCATCCGCCAGGGTATTCGGGCACGGCGAAGTTTCTAACGGAGGACGGGCTTCCGAGCCCGTCCGGGCCAGCCTGGGAAGGCCGGCCTACGTGAGTTTCTTTCTTGCCGGGGGTAAGAGCGAGGGGAGAACAGGCGCATGCCAATCCGTGCCAATCCGGGATGATAGAATCAAAAGCAGCACGATGAGGTCGAAAGGAGCAATTGGGAGGTGCCTGGAATGAAGCCGATCGAAGCCATTTTCCGCCAGGAGTGTCTGAAGCACGCCGAGGATGCCACGCCCTGGCTGGTCTTTTCCGACTGGCTGGAGGAAGACGGCCAGCTCGCTCTGGCGGCTGCTTACCGCCGCCGACGTTTCCGCAATACGATCGGGATGGAGCTGGTGCTGGTGCCGGCAGGGAGCTTCTGGATGGGTGGCGGCGGCGGGAAGGCGGGCAAGCGGCAGGTTCTGATTGAGCGGGACTTTTACCTGGGCGTTTACCCGGTCACGCAGCAGCAATGGCGACTGGTCATGGAGGACACCGCGATTGCCAACCCGAGCTGGTTCTCGCGCACGGGAGATGGCAGGGAGCAGGTCAAGGACATTGCCGCTGCGGACTTGGATCAGTTCCCGGTGGAACAGGTCTCCTGGGACGATGCGCAGGAGTTCATCAAGCGGCTGAACGAGAGGGAACGTGGTACTGGATGGATGTACCGCTTGCCGCTCGAAACGGAATGGGAATATGCTTGTCGAGGAGGGGCTTCTTCAAAAGAAGAATGCTCCTTCCACTTCTATTTGGAGCAACCAAGTAACGATCTCTCGTCCACCCAGGCCAATTTCCACGGCAACCACCCAGTTGGCAGTGCAGCCAAGGGACCGTACCTTCAGCGAACAACCAAAGTCGGGTCGTACAAGCCGAATCGGCTGGGGCTGTACGACCTGCACGGCAACGTCTGGGAGTGGATTTCCTCCCAGGAGGGCTCGGGCCGGGTGAGCCGGGGCGGGAGCTGGGGCCACCAGGGCAGCTACTGCGCGGCGGCGCTCCGGGGCTGGCGCGGGCCGGCCAACCGCCTCAGCTACCTGGGCTTCCGCCTCCTCGCAGTTCCGTCGGTTTAAGCAAGCCAGAGCGGAGCCTGAAGCGGAGGTCGAAGGGAGGTGCCGGAACGGAGGCGGAGCCGGAGTGGAGTCACCTCCCTTCGTACCGTAGCGGAAGGCGGAGCGGTCGGGTGGGGTGAACCCCTTCTGAACTGAATTGAGAACCTGCCTACCTGGGGAACGCCGGCCGACCCGCCTTGACCCGGTTTCCTCTTTTCCAGTATACCCGTGCCATACCATCCCCGATTACCCGGCCCCCTTTGCCTCCTCCCGATTCTCCAGCGGCCGGCTCTCCAGGGAAGCGAGAGGCCCCATGCGCATTGCGGTCTGTTCCAACCTGTTCCCTCCCGTGTGGATCGGCGGCTACGAGATCGGTGCCGCCGCAGTGGTCCGCGAGCTGCAACGCCGGGGACATAATGTCCTGCTGCTGACCGCCGCTCGGGTCTGGATCGGCGAAGAGGACCGATTCGAGTGCCGGGAGCAACCGCACGATTCCCGGCACGACTTCATCGACGTTGGCCCTTGCATCCTGGGACCGCTGGCCCGGCTGTCGGCCTGGCGAATCCCGTCGCTGGTGCTGGCCGCGCGGGCCGCACGCTCCCGGTATCGCTCGGCCCTCAAGGCGTTTGCTCCGGACCTGGTGCTCCTGTTCAACCCCCTCGGCCTGCTGGCACCGCTCCCGGCCGACCTGCTCCGCTGGGGTCGAGACTCCTGCGTGCCGGTGCGCTTCTACGTCAGCGATTCCTGGCTGGCGGACTGGCCCCGGGCACACCCCCTGCTGCGCTTGCTGGAGCGCTGCCCTGCCGGCTGGATTCGCCGGCTGCTCGCCACGGCCATTTCCGTGCTGGGCCTGGGTTCGCGGGCAACCCCCGAGCCGGAACAGGCCTTGTTCTGCAGCCGGTATCTCCGTGACGTTACTCCCAACCTCATCCAGCAGTTGAAGGCCCCGCTGGTCATTCCCTGGGGCGTCGCCGAACTGGATCACAACACTCCTCTGCCTCTCCGCCATTTCCAGGGGACGCAACCTCTGTCGCTGGTCTACGCCGGTCAGATCCAGCCCCACAAGGGGCTGGACCTGCTCCTGCAAGCGCTGGCCGGCCGTCGCAAACGTTGTCGCCTGGCTGTGGTTGGCGACGAGCGGACGCCGTATGCGGCACAGTGCCGGCAGCAGGCCCGGCAACTGGCTTTGGACCGGCAGATCGACTGGGTCGGTCCTGTGCCCCGGGTGATCTCGCCCGGCAGTTGCCGCGGTTGGGTCAGGTCCTGGTGGTGCCGTCGCGCTGGCAAGAGCCCTTCAGCCGGGTCATCCTGGAGGGGCAAGCCGCTGGCTTGCCGGTCGTGGCCTCCAGCACCGGCGGCACGCCCGAGGCCATCCGGAACGGTCAGACCGGTTTCCTCTTCGATCCCGACCAGCCGGCGGAGCTTGCCACCATCCTGGATCGCCTGGAAACCGACCGCCGGCTGGCCTGGCAGGTTGGACAGTGGGGGCAGAAGCTAGCACGCCAGCAGTTCTCGATCGAGCAGATGGTGGATCGGCTGCTCGCCAAGGATTTATCGTTTCGCGCTCAGCCGGCTGAGCGCGAAACGATAAATCAGAAACAGCCGACCCCGCGAAGAAAGGACTCCTCTCGTGCGCATCGTGTTCAATCGCCTGCTGGCAGCCGGTAGCAAGAGCGGCATCGGCCATTACGCCGCCGAGTTGTTCCGCTGTCTGACACAAGCCCGAAGCGCTAGCGCCGGGATTGAAGACGGTCCCGGCGCGTAGCGCTTCGGGCTTGTGTCAGCAGGCCGGCGCCGACCAGGTCGTTCCCTTTCCGCATGGCTGGCTCTGGCACGCCCAGACCCTCGCCACCCGACTGCGGCGCTGGCTCGAACCGCGCCGACCGGCCGGTTCCGGGGCCCCCACCGCGCCGTCCTGGCGCGGCCGACTGTTCACCTCCCTGCGCGAGTATGGCCAGCGCTGGCTGGAGGGCGCATTCCGCAACGTCTGTTCCCGGCAGCGGTTCGACCTGTATCACGAGCCGAACTACGTCCCCCTGCCGGGAGACGTGCCGGCCATCGCCACCATTCACGACCTCTCCTTGCTCCTGCATCCCCAGTGGCACCCGCTGGACCGGGTCCGCCATTTCGAGCGCCGCTTCGAGGAAGGGTTGCGCCGCTGTGTCCATCTCCTGACCGATTGCGAGGCCGTGCGTCGGGAGACCATCACCCATCTGGGACTGCGTCCGGAGCAAGTGACGGCCGTCCACCTGGGTGTCCGGCCCGGGTTTGGCCCCCTGCCCGCCGGCGAGGTCGCCCAGGGCCTGCGCCGGCTGCGGCTGCCCCAGCGCTATCTGCTTTACCTGGGAACGCTGGAACCACGCAAGAACGTGTTAATGCTGCTGCAGGTCTACTGTTCGCTGCCGGCCAACCTCCGCGAGCGCTGGCCGCTGCTGCTGGTCGGCGGCTGGGGCTGGAACCAGGCCGAGATCGCCGGGTTTCTCGACAGCGAGGCCCGCCACAAGGGCGTGATCCACCTGGGCTATCTCCCCGACCGCCACTTGCCGCTGCTGTACAACGGCGCTCGCGCCCTGGTCTTCCCCTCCCACTACGAGGGTTTCGGCTTGCCTCCCCTGGAGATGCTGGCTTGCGGCGGGGCCGTGCTTGCCTCCACGGCCGCTGCGCTGGTCGAAGTGGTCGGCAGGCAGGCCCATCTGATCGATCCGTGGGACAGGGACGGCTGGCGCGACAGTCTGATGCGAGTCCTGACGGACGATGACTGGCACCGCGCCCTGTGTCGGGGTGCGACCGAGACGGCCGGGCCGTGTACCTGGCAGCGCTGTGCCGAGCAAACGTGGCACGTCTACCGCCAGGCGCTGAGGGGCGGCCAGGCGTTTCGTCAGGCTGGTTAAGGATTCCCGGAGGAGACACGGGCCAGTTCCCGGACCATGCAGGTGGGACAGATGCCGTGGCTAAAGGTGATGTCGGAGTGCTGGCAGATGTATTCCTCCACCTGCAGCCAGTAATTCTGATCGTTGCGGACCTTCTTGCACCAGGCGCAAATGGGCAGCATGCCGCGCAGCTGCTTCACCTGGGTCAGCGCCTGCTCCAGTTCCCGGACCCGTTGGGCCAGGTGGCGCTGCAATTCCACGGTACGCCGGCCGACGCTGAGCCGGGCCTCCAGTTCCACCCGGCGGAACGGCTTGGTCAGGTAGTCGTTGGCGCCGCTCTTCAGCCCGGTGACGACGTCCTCGGAGTTATCCCGACTGGTCAGCAAGATCAGGTAGGGCTGCTGGTCGGTCACCTGCTCGCGCATCTTCTGGCAAATCTCGGGACCACTCAGCTGGGGCATTTCCCAGTCGAGCAGGGCCAGGCGGGGGCCGTCCGAATGCAGCAGTCGCTCCAGGGCCAGATCGCCCTGCTCGACCGCGATCACCTCGTAGCCCCAGCTGGCCAGCGCATGCTGCAGCGTCAGGCGAGTGACCGGCTCATCCTCGGCAATCAAGATCCGCATGAGGGGGCTTCTCCGCAGGCTAAAGCCTGCGGCTACCGGCAACCGTTTCCGGTAGCCGCAGGCTTTAGCCTGCGCTGTTGGAGCCGGGCGCAGGCTCTCGGTTTCAGTGATGCATGCCAACCTGCAAGCGGCTCGCGAGATCGCACAACAAGCCAACGACTTCCTCAACGTCCGCCGTGGTCGTCCGCCAGTTGACGAAACAAAAACGGAGGGCCACTCGGCCATTGAGCCGGGTCGAGGCCAGGAACGCTCGCCCGGTTGCCCGGATGGCATCGATCAGCGCAAGGTTTACCCGATCCAGGTACTGCTCACGACCTGGTTGGTTGTCCGCGGCTTTGGGGACGTACCGAAAGCATAGCACGCTGAGCCGGCGCGGGGAGAGGATTTCCATCTCCGCGACCTGCCCAAGCAGAGCCTGGGCCAGCTCCGCGAGTCGGCAACAGTGCTGAATCAGTTGCCGATGCCAGTCCAGACCCATTGTTTGCAGTGCTAACCAGATCTTCAAGGCTCGAAAGCGCCTTGTCAAGGCCAATCCGCGATCGGCGAAATTCACCTCGTCCTGATCCGGCTGGACGTCCTGCATGTAGTCGGGCCTCATCCCGAACGTGGCTGGGAGCAGCTGGCCGTCGCGGACCAGCAAACAGCCGGCCTCGTAGGTCTGGGCCAGCCACTTGTGCGGGTCCAGGGTCACCGAGTCGGCGTGTTCGATCCCGGCCAGTTCAGCGAGGCCCTCGGGGGTGAGCGCCGCGGACCAGCCGTAGGCGGCATCGACGTGCAACCACGTGCGTTCGGCCCGGCAGACCTCGGCCAGGGCCTCCAGGGGATCGACGGCCCCGGTGTTGGTCGCGCCCGCATTGGCCACGACCGCCCAGGGCAATCGGCCGGCGTTGCGATCCCGGGCCACGAGCCGGGTCAGCTCTTCGGGGAGCAGGCGAAAGTCCGGTCCGACGGCCACGGGACAGACTTGCTCCGCGTGCAACCCCATGATCCGGGCGGCGCGATCGACCGACCAGTGCCGCTGTTCGTTGACGTAGAGGACGGCCCGGCCCCGCTCGGACCAGGGGAGCCGTTCCCGGGCGGTGACCAGGGCCAGGAGGTTGGCCTCGGAACCACCGCTGGTCAGCAAGCCCTGGGTGGACGCCGGCAAGCGCAGCCAGGACCGGAACCAGTCCAGGACGGTCAGCTCGACCTGGCTGGGCCCGGCCGCTTCCAGCCAGACGCCGGCGAAGAAATTGGCCGCGGCACAGAGCCAATCGCCCAGGATGGATGCAGCACTGGGGGCCGCGGGGATAAAGGCCAGGAAGCGCGGATGGTTGACCCGGCAGGCGTGGGCTGCGATCACCCCGTCAAATTCACTCAACAGTGAAGCAAAATCCTGACCCGACTCCGGCGGCGGCCGGTTCAGCAATGCCTCCAGGGAGGAACGCGACGCCGAGTGTCCGATGGGTTGCTCAGGAAGGGTCGCGTGCTGGCGCAGGAACCAGCCGGTCACTTGCTCGGCCCAGGAGCGAAGCAGGGACAGGTCCGGATGGGACAGAGGCGCGGCACACCGCCGGCGCAGCTCCTGGAGGTGGGCGTCACTCGTCATGGACCTTGCGATGGTGTTCGGCGATTTGCTCCGCGGGGATGTGCCAGCCGCAGTCCTCGCAGCTGGGGGCCTTGGTGTAACAGCCGTCGCAGTAGAGCGGCCCGCCCAGGAAGAACTGTTCCAGCCGGGCCCGCTCCTGGTCGTTCAGCTCGGTCGGCTCCGGCGGCAGGTGCAGTTCATGGCCGCACCCCTCGCAGCTGCGGGCGCTGATCCGGTCCAGCAGCGGCGCGAAATGGTCGTGGATGCCGCGCGGCACCACGCCCTTGCCATTGCACAACGGGCAGGCGACGCCGAGCTGCGCCGCGATCGCCTTGCGGATGAAGGCGCTCTTGTTGGGCAGTTTGTTGAGCAGGTCCGCCAGTTCGCTTTCCACCTTGAAAGCGACGACTGCTGTCTTGGTGGGTGGTTTCTTTCGGGGCATACCGGTCCTCGCCAGAGGAATTCAGGGAACATCTTATTTTAGGTCGGCAGGCGAGCGGGAACAAGACCACCCCGGGTTGCGCCGCTCGTACCTCGCGGCTCCACCCGGGGCTTTATTCCTAAAACCAGGAGTAAAGCCCCGGGTGGAGCGCAGCGCAACCCGGGGTGCCGGGTGGAACGCAGCGCAACCCGGGGTGGTCCACAACGGCGCCGAGCCGTAGCATGCAAGGAGGAACAACAACGATTGCCATTGCGCCGAGGATTCGTCATGAAATTGCAGGACCTGAAGGGCCAAACCATAGCCTTTGCCGGCTCGGGCGGCCTGGACAGCTGCACCATCGCCCGCTGGCTGACCGAGGAAGGGGTGAAGGTGGTGTGCTTCACCGCCGACCTGGCCCAGCCGGATGAGCCCGACCTGGAGGGTGTCCGCCAGCGCATGCTGGCCAGCGGCGCCATCGATTTTGTCCTGCTGCCGTTGCGCGACGCCATCGCCGAGGCCGGCCTGGAGGTGATCCAGGCTCAGGCCTGTTACGAGGGCCGGTACTGGAACACGACGGCGATCGGCCGGCACGTGATCGTCAGCGGCATGATCCCTCAGATGCGGAAACGCGGCATCAAAATCCTCAGCCACGGCGCCACCGGCCGGGGCAACGACCAGGTGCGCTTCCAGCTGGTGACCAACATGCTGGCGCCGGATTGCCAGGTGTACGCGCCCTGGCGTGACGAGGCCTTCCTGTCGCGCTTTGGCGGCCGCAGCCAGATGATCGAGTTTTGCGAACAGCGCAAGCTGCCGATCAAGGCCCGCAAGGACGCTCCCTATTCGACTGACGCCAACCTGCTGGGCCTGACCCACGAGGCGGGCAAGCTGGAGTCGCTGGAGACGCCGCCGAGCTTTGTCACGCCGGGCATGGGCGTGCTGCCGACCCAGGCCCCGGACAGGCCCGAGCTGTGTCACCGTCCGTTTCGAGAACGGCCGGCCCGTGCAGATCAACGGCCAGTCCGTCAACGCCTGCCACGCCATGACGCTGGCCAACCAGATCGGCGGCCGCAACGGCGTCGGCATCGCGGTCCACCTGGTCGAGAACCGCTTTGTGGGCATCAAGTCGCGCGGCGTCTACGAGGCCCCGGGCATGGAGCTGCTTGGGTCCTGCTATGCCTATCTGCTGCAGCTGGTCCTCGATCGCCGGGCCCGGGAGCTGTTCGACCAGCTGTCGCTGCTGATCGCCCAGCAGCTGTACCAGGGCTACGGCTTCGACCTGGCCTCGCACATGGCCCGCGAGGCCCTGCGGCCGGTGAGCCGCCTGGCGACGGGAACGATCCAGGCGATGCTGTTCAAGGGACAGGTCCACTTCCACTCGGCCGCGGACGTGCCGCACTCGCTGTATTCCGAGGCCAATGCCTCGATGGAGGCGATTGGCGAGTTCAATCATGCCGATTCGGAAGGCTTCCTGCGGGTGCTGTCGGTCAGCGCCCGCGCCCTGGCGGCCAGCGGTCAGATCGCAGCCGCGGGCGACCCGCCTTCGGGCTCGTAGCGGTGGAGCGGCTGTGCTGGCGTCACGGCTGCGCTTGCGGATCGATCCCATGAGCCCGCAGCAGTTCGGCCAGTTTCTCGGCCCGCTTGCGTTCCGTCTCCGCGCGTTCGCATTCCTCGTCGAGCCGGCGGCGGGTGTCGTCCAGCAATGACTCCGCCGTATCGGCTCGATCCCGTTCCACCTCGGCCCGCTCCTCCTCGGAGGGCAGCAGCTGCCCGGTGGCGGTGTCCCAGACCCGCAGCCAGGCCATTGCCACACCTCGAAAGCTCCCTTGCCAGAGGCCCAGCTCCACACCCAGCGGCTCAATCGGCAGCCGGCCGGCCTTGTTGGGCTCAACGAGGAAGTAGCGGCCGCCGCTCAACTTGTGCAGCTCAACGGTGCCCCGCTCGATCTCGAAGATGGCATAGTACGGTGCGGCAATCGCTTGCTCGTAGACCCAGAACTTGCCGCGGTACGGAGTTGTATCACGTTCCTCGCTGCCGTCGCCGGAGGCGTACTCGATGACCACCAGCGGACGGACCCCCTCCTGCCACAGGACGTAGGAGCGGCGAAACGTTCCTTGAAGCATGGGCGGCACGCCGGGCACCAGGAACCAATCCGGGGCCTTGCAGCCGTCCAGGGGTGGTTGCACGTGGCGCCAGTAGATGCCGCTGTCCGCCCCAATGCAGAACTGACCATCTGGATACAGTTCGCGCAGTTTGGGCAACAATGACCCGGTTAGCAGGTTGGTCTGGGGGGACTCCTGAAAGTTAGTCACGATCGCTCCATCCTTGTCCGGCAATTGCAGGTGATCGGGAAGGGACTCGGTCAGTTGACCCGGCTGCACGGCAGACGTCGGTGGCATCGCTCCCTCATGCGTAAGGGGGAAGAGGATTTGTCTTCGTATTCTCATACCAGACCGGGGTATTCCCGAACCAGCCCAGATGCCCCGTGGCTACGGGCTGGGCACCTGGTCGAGCCAGGCCAGGAGATCGCCAGCAAAGACCTCGGGTCGAGGCTCGAACTCCAGGGTGTGATGGGCCTCGGGGTATTCGATGATCGTGCAAGGTCCGGGGAAGCGTTTCACCAGCCGGCGAATGCGCTGGTTATCGACAATCCGATCCTGGCCGGCCAGCATCACCAGGCTGGGCACGCGTACGTACGGTGCGGCCAGGCGGAGATAGAAGTCGAGCCGCCGGCTCTCCAGCAGCAAGCGTGCGGTGGCCTGGTGCAGGGCCAGCGGGTCGTGGCGCAGGAAGTCGAGCCAGCGCGGGTTGCTGGTGAACAGCTCCGGGTCGTTGAGGGGGATGGGGAAGAGGCGCGTGGGCCGGACCAGGCGTGCCCAGAGGACCTGGAGTTTCTGGCTCAGGGTGGGCCCGACCCGGGCGAAGAAGCCGGGACAGAGCAGGGCGAGGGCCTCGTTCAGCCCCGGATAGCGGCGCTGCAAGCCGACCGCCAGCTTGCCGCCCCAGGAGATGGCCAGCAGCACCACCGGCCGGCCCGGCGAGCGCTGCCGCAGCAGTTGCAGGAACTCGGCCACGTCGCGCATCAGCCGGCGAAAGCCCGGGGCGTCGCCGCGGGCCTGCTCGTTCCGCCCGGAGCCGCGGCGGTCCAGGAAGGAAACCGACCAGCCGGCCTCGGCCAGCCGGGTGCAGGACCACTCGTACCAGCCGGCGTGGCTCTGGATGCCGTGCAGACAGACCACCTCGCCCCGAGACGTTCTCGGGGCAGGATAGTGGCGATAGCGGCAGACGTAGCCGTCGCTGCAGGTGTAAGTTTGCTCAGTCCAGTTCATCAGGGCTCAATCTGCTGTTTTTCCCAGGATAACAGGCGATCGCCAGGCCACAACAGAACTATCGCCGTACTGGCCGGCTTCCTCGTTACAACCTGCTCAATTCCTCCAAATTCTCCTTCAGGGCACTTTTTTGTTGCATACTCGATTCTTTTGAGTAGACTACTATCCATCGGCCGATCTCGCTGAAGGACTCTTCGGAACCGGGGAAGGCACCTGGTTTTCGGCATTTTTGGACAGAATCGAACGTTTTTCGTGAAGCTGCGTCCAAGAAACAGCGCCGCGATTGTTGTTCTGTCCTTTCGGTTGTGGCCGTTCTCGATTTCGCGAACGGCCTCACCGACGCAACCAACTGCAATGGAATGGTTTTCGATAATTTCGCGAACTTTCTCCTGGCGGACCACGTCCAGGACAACCTGAGCCTACCTCAAAGGGATGGTTATGTTGCCTCGCTTCCTGCGCCCCATGCTGAACCTGCTGGCCCGAGTCACCCGGCCGATCCGGCGTCCGCAACCGGCCTTTTCCCGAAGACCGGGTGCTTTCCGCCCCGTTCTCGAAGAGCTGGAAACCCGGCTGGTGCCGAACACCGGACATCTGGAATGGCGCTGGCGGCGGCGACTGGTACACGTCAACCGCCCTCGGAGCGAGGGGCATGCGACCGACGAGCGGCGAGGACGTGATCATCAATACACTCGATTCGGGCAGCACCCTCACGTACACGGCCGGCACGGTGAACCTCAACAGCCTGACCTTCGGCAGCGGTGCTGTCGGGACATTGGACGTTTCCGGGGGGACCTTGACGGTCGGGGGTGGCACAACGAGTTTCTCCGGAACTTTATCCATCGACGGCGGCACCGTGGATTTCATCACCCACAATGCGGTGACTCTGGGGACCGTGAAGCTTCTCGGGTGGCACCCTGGAAGGCTCGGACACGGTTAGCGTCAATGGGAACGTGTCACTCAGCGGCAGCGAGACGCAGATCGCCGCTCCGGGCCATGTCTGAAGACGAGAAACGCTTGATGGCATCACCCTTGACAACTATGGCACGTCCTCCGGCTGGACCAGTGTCCAGAGTTCGGGCACTCTGTTCACCATGCAAAATAACGCCGTATGGAACAACGAGAATGGCAGCACATTCATTTCCATGGCGGTCTACACGAACGAGAACTTTTTCTCTACCGGGACCGGCAGCGAAATTTGTCAACAATGCCGGGTGCGACGTTCGAGGATAACATTGGCTCCAGCAACACCACGAGCCTCGGTGTGGATCTGGAGAACGACGGCACGGTCAGCGTCCTGTCGGGCACCCTTACTGTGTCGGGGGACGGATCGGATACGGGCAGCATCAATGTTGCTTCTGGAGCCAACATCGGCTTCGAGGGCAGCAGCACCTTCATGTTCAACTCAGGGGGTTCGCTAAGCGGAGCTGGCAGCGTGGAGTTCGGTGGTTCTGACAGCGATCAAGTTCTCAATGAATTCCAGTTACAGCGACACTGGCACTGTAACCATCGACACCGGCACCGTCGATTTCAGCACGGGCAATGAGGTGACTCTGGGGGCATGAACTGTCCCTCTCAGGTGGCACCCTGCAAGGCTCGGACTCGGTCCAGGTCAACGGGACGTTGACCTGGAGCGGGGGAACCATGAGCGGCAGTGGCACGACGGTGGTGCAGATAGGTAAGAGCATGTCCTTCAATAACGATGACATCCTCGATGACCGCACCCTGGACAACTATGGCACGGCCACCTGGGATCAGTGGTACGATTACGGACGTGGGCAACCAGCTCACCATGCAGAGTGGCGCGACGTGGAATAACGAAAATGGCAGCACGTTTGATTCCAGTGGGGTCATCACGTAACTTGAACTTGATCGCTGTCGGAGACCGGCAGCACGGCGACATTTTCAACATGCAGGGTGCGACGTTCATCAGTGAGGTTGGCTCCGGGAACACCACCAAGGTCGGTGTGCCTCTGACTAACGATGGGCACGATCAATGTCAAGTCGGGAACTGTGGACCTGGCAGGTGGGTTGACGAACTTCTCTGGCACTACCCTGAACAGCGGAACCTACATTGTCCACAATAGTATCTATTCGAGTTCCCAGGTGCCAGCATTGCGACGAATAAAGCCAACGTCACGCTCGACGGTCCGAACACCGCCCCCATCGAGAAATGATGTCGATGACTCCGACGCCCTGGCGAACTTCAGCACCAACTCCAGCACGGGAAGCCTGACGCTTCTCGATGGCCAGCAGCTGAGCATCCGGGGGCGTTCAGCAACAGTGGGAGCGTGACCATTGACGCCACGGGCGGCACCAGGCAAGCGATCCTTGGCGGGAACTATACCCAGACAGGCGGCGGCAGCACGACAAACCTCGTCTCCGGCACCACGACCAGCACTACAGCCGTTCTGATGGCGAACTGCCGTGACTCGACGCCGGCACGCTGCAAGGGACCGGCAAAGTCAGCGCGAACCTCCTCAACGGCGATTCCTCCGCCGACGGCGGCACAGTCAGCCCGGGGACGAGCAGCATACCCGGTGAAATCAACATTACCGGCTCCTACACCCAGAGTGCTGGCGGCAGTCTCAACGTCAAGCTTGGCCCGACCGCCGGCACGTCCGATCTCGTTGCCGTGAGCAGCACCTCCATGCTGGGTGGGAACCTCAACGTGAGTACGTTGCCCGGGTTGAACCTCATTCCCGGCCAGACGTACAAGATCATGACTTTCTCGTCCAACTCCAGCAATTTCAGTAACACTCCGGGCGGCACCTACACTCTAGCTACGGGTCAAGTGCTTAATGAAATCTTCAATACCACTCCCAACAATCTGACCCTGCAGGTGGGCGCGGATTCGACCACGACCAGCGTCGTGTCCTCATCCACGAACAATACGTCGGTGTATGGGCAATCCGTGACCTTCACGGCCACCATGAGCAACAACGTCGCGAATGGGCCGACACCGTATGGCACCGTCGAGTTCTACGACGGGACAACCGATCTGGGTACAGGAACTGCGTTGAGTGGCAGCGGAGGTACAGCAACGTCCACGTTCACGACGACTACGCTGTCTGTGAATGGGTCTCCTCACACGATCAAGGCAGTCTATACCGACAACGTCGATCCTGACTTCCAGACGAGCAACGGCAGCTTGTCCCCAGGCCAGACAGTAACCCAGGCGGCGTTGACCGTCATGCCGAATGCCGTCTCCACCACCTATAGTGGCGTGGCGTTGAACAACGCGACGTACTCGGACAACACGTCCAACTACTCCATCACCGGCTTCGTCAATGGGGATTCGATTGCTTCTGCTGGAGTGACGCTGAGTGGCTCAATGTTCTTCAACGGTTCGACTTCGACCTCGGTCAAGAACGTGGGCACCTACAGCCAGGCTCAGGGCACGCTGTCTCTGAGCAGCAACAACAACAACTATTCGATGACCTTCAGCAACACGGCGCCGAATAACTACGCCATTACTCCGGCAGCGTTGAGCATCAGTGCCGTCACCGACAGCAAGGTCTACGACAGCACGACCAGTTCGTCGAAGACGCCCACGGTCAGCGGTCTGCTGGGCAGCGACACGGTGACTGGCCTGAGCCAGGCGTTCACTTCCAGGAACGTGCTCGGCACCAACGACAGCACTCTCACCGTCACCGCTTACACGGTCAACGATGGCGACGGTGGTGCCAACTACACGGTGACCACGCACACCGCCACAGGCACCATCACCCCGGCGGCGTTGAGCATCAGTGCCGTCACCGACAGCAAGGTCTACGACAGCACCACCACTTCGTCGAAGACGCCCACGGTCAGCGGTCTGCTCGGCTCCGACACGGTGACTGGCCTGAGCCAGGCGTTCACTTCCAGGAACGTGCTTGGCACCAACGGCAGCACCCTCACCGTCACCGCTTACACGGTCAACGATGGCAATGGCGGCGCCGACTACACAGTGACGACGCACACCGCCACCGGCACCATCACCCCGGCAGCGTTGAGCATCAGCGCCGTCACCGACAGCAAGGCTTACGACGGCACCACCAGTTCGTCGAAGACGCCCACGGTCAGCGGCCTGCTGGGCAGCGATACGGTGACTGGCCTGAGCCAGGCATTCACTTCCAGCAACGTGCTCGGCAGCAACAACAGCACCCTGACCGTCACGGCCTACACGGTCAACGACGGCAACGGCGGCGCCGACTACACAGTGACCACGCACACCGCCACAGGCACCATCACCCCGGCAGCGTTGAGCATCAGTGCCGTCACCGACAGCAAGGCTTACGACAGCACCACCACGTCATCCAAGACGCCCACGGTCAGCGGCCTCCAGGGCAGCGATACGGTGACTGGCCTGAGCCAGGCGTTCACTTCCAGGAACGTGCTCGGCACCAATGGCAGTACCCTGACCGTCACGGCCTACACGGTCAACGACGGCAACGGCGGCGCCGACTACACGGTAACCACGCACACCGCCACAGGCACCATCACCCCGGCGGCGTTGAGCATCAGCGCCGTCACCGACAGCAAGACCTACGACAGCACCACCAGTTCGTCGAAGATACCCACGGTCAGCGGCCTCCAGGGCAGCGATACGGTGACTGGCCTGAGCCAGGCGTTCACTTCCAGGAACGTGCTCGGCACCAACGGCAGCACCCTCATCGTCACCGCTTACACAGTCAACGACGGCAACAGCGGCGCCGACTACACGGTAACGACGCACACCGCTTCAGGCACCATCACCCCGGCAGCACTGAGCATCAGTGCTGTCACCGACAGCAAGGTCTACGACGGCACCACCACTTCATCGAAGACGCCCACGGTCAGTGGCCTGCTGGGCAGCGATACGGCAACCGGTCTGAGTCAGGCATTCACCTCCAAGGACGTGCTCGGCACTAACAATAGCACGCTGACCGTCACGGCCTACACGGTCAACGACGGCAACGGTGGCGCCGACTATACGGTGACCACGCACACCGCCACAGGCACCATCACCCCGGCAGCGTTGAGCATCAGTGCCGTCACCGACAGCAAGGTCTACGACAGCACCACCACTTCGTCGAAGACGCCCACGGTCAGCGGCCTGCTCGGCTCCGACACGGTGACTGGTCTGAGCCAGGCGTTCACCTCCAAGAACGTGCTCGGCACCAACAACAGCACGCTGACCGTCACCGCTTACACGGTCAACGACGGCAACGGTGGCGCCGACTACACGGTGACCACGCACACCGCCACAGGCACCATCACCCCGGCAGCACTGAGCATCAGCGCCGTCACCGACAGCAAGGTCTACGACGGCACCACCAGTTCGTCAAAGACGCCCACGGTCAGCGGCTTGCTGGGCAGCGACACGGCGACCGGCCTGGTCCAGGCATTCACTTCCAAGGACGTGCTCGGCACCAACAACAGCACCCTGACCGTCACGGCCTACACGGTCAATGACGGCAACGGTGGCGCCGACTACACGGTAACCACGCACACCGCCACAGGCACCATCACCCCGGCAGCGTTGAGCATCAGCGCCGTCACCGACAGCAAGACCTACGACAGCACCACCAGTTCGTCGAAGATACCCACGGTCAGCGGCCTCCAGGGCAGCGACACGGTGACTGGCCTGAGCCAGGCGTTCACTTCCAGGAACGTGCTCGGCACTAACAATAGCACGCTGACCGTCACGGCCTACACGGTCAACGACGGCAACGGTGGCGCCGACTATACGGTGACCACGCACACCGCCACAGGCACCATCACCCCGGCAGCGTTGAGCATCAGTGCCGTCACCGACAGCAAGACCTACGACAGCACCACCACTTCGTCGAAGACGCCCACGGTCAGCGGCCTGCTCGGCTCCGACACGGTGACTGGCCTGAGCCAGGCGTTTACCTCCAAGAACGTGCTCGGCACCAACAACAGCACGCTGACCGTCACCGCTTACACGGTCAACGACGGCAACGGCGGCACCGACTACACGGTGACCACGCACACCGCCACCGGCACCATCACCCCGGCAGCGTTGAGCATCAGCGCCGTCACCGACAGCAAGACCTACGACAGCACCACGACTTCGTCGAAGACGCCCACGGTCAGCGGCCTGCTGGGCAGCGACACGGTGACTGGCCTCAGCCAGGCGTTCACTTCCAAGGACGTGCTCGGCACCAATGGCAGCACCCTGACCGTCACGGCCTATACGGTCAACGACGGCAACGGTGGCGCCGACTATACGGTAACCACGCACACCGCCACCGGCACCATCACCCCGGCAGCGTTGAGCATCGGCGCCGTCACCGACAGCAAGGTCTACGACGGCACCACCAGTTCGTCAAAGACGCCCACGGTCAGCGGCCTGCTCGGCTCCGACACGGTGACTGGCCTCAGCCAGGCGTTCACTTCCAGGAACGTGCTCGGCACCAATGGCAGTACCCTCACCGTCACGGCCTACACGGTCAACGACGGCAACGGCGGCGCCGACTACACGGTAACCACGCACACCGCCACCGGCACCATCACCCCGGCGGCGTTGAGCATCTGCGCCGTCACCGACAGCAAGACCTACGACAGCACCACGACTTCGTCGAAGACGCCCACGGTCAGCGGCCTGCTCGGCTCCGACACGGTGACTGGCCTGAGCCAGGCGTTCACTTCCAGGAACGTGCTGGGCAGCAACGGCAGCACCCTGACCGTCACGGCCTATACGGTCAACGACGGCAACGGCGGCGCCGACTATACGGTGACCACGCACACTGCCAACACCATCGCCCAGGCAGCGTTGAGCATACGGCACCATCACCGACAGCAAGGCTTACGACGGCACCACCCGTTCGTCGAAGACGCCCACGGTCAGCGGCCTGCTGGGCAGCGATACGGTGACTGGCCTGAGCCAGGCATTCACTTCCAGCAACGTGCTCGGCACCAACAACAGCACCCTGACCGTCACGGCCTACACGGTCAACGACGGCAACAGTGGCGCCGACTACACGGTGACCACGCACACCGCCACCGGCACCATTACTCCGTTTGCTCTGAGCATCAGTGCCGTCACCGACAGCAAGGTCTACGACGGCACCACCACGTCATCCAAGACGCCCACGGTCAGCGGCCTCCGGGCAGCGATACGGTGACTGGCCTGAGCCAGGCGTTCACTTCCAAGGACGTGCTCGGCACCAATGGCAGTACCCTCACCGTCACGGCCTACACGGTCAACGACGGCAACGGCGGCGCGACTACACGGTAACCACGCACACCGCCACAGGCACCATCACCCCGGCGGCGTTGAGCATCAGTGCCGTCACCGACAGCAAGGCTTACGACGGCACCACCACGTCATCCAAGACGCCGACGGTCAGCGGCCTCCAGGGCAGTGACACAGTGACTGGCCTGAGGCAGGCATTCACTTCCAGGAACGTGCTCGGCAGCAACGGCAGCACCCTGACCGTCACGGCCTACACGGTCAACGACGGCAATGGCGGCGCGACTACACGGTGACCACGCACACCGCCACCGGCACCATCACCCCGGCAGCGTTGAGCATCGGCGCCGTCACCGACAGCAAGGCTTACGACGGCACCACCACGTCATCCAAGACGCCGACGGTCAGCGGCCTGCTGGGCAGCGACACGGTGACCGGTCTGAGCCAGGCATTCACTTCCAAGGACGTGCTCGGCAGCAACAACAGCACCCTGACCGTCACGGCCTACACGGTCAACGACGGCAACGGCGGCGCCGACTACACGGTGACCACGCACACCGCCACAGGCACCATCACCCCGGCGGCGTTGAGCATTAGTGCCGTCACCGACAGCAAGGCTTACGACGGCACCACCACGTCATCCAAGACGCCGACGGTCAGCGGCCTGCTGGGCAGCGATACGGTGACCGGTCTGAGCCAGGCATTCACTTCCAGGAACGTGCTCGGCAGCAACGGCAGCACCCTGACCGTCACGGCCTACACGGTCAACGACGGCAATGGCGGCGCGACTACACGGTGACCAGGCACACCGCCACAGGCACCATCACCCCGGCAGCGTTGAGCATCAGTGCCGTCACCGACAGCAAGGCTTACGACGGCACCACCAGTTCGTCAAAGACGCCCACGGTCAGCGGCCTGCTCGGCTCCGACACGGTGACTGGCCTGAGCCAGGCATTCACTTCCAGGAACGTGCTCGGCAGCAACGGCAGTACCCTCACCGTCACGGCCTACACGGTCAACGACGGCAACGGTGGCGCCGACTACACGGTGACCACGCACACCGCCACAGGCACCATCACCCCGGCAGCGTTGAGCATCAGTGCCGTCACCGACAGCAAGGTCTACGACGGCACCACCACGTCATCCAAGACGCCCACGGTCAGCGGCCTCCAGGGCAGTGACACAGTGACTGGCCTGAGCCAGGCGTTCACTTCCAAGGACGTGCTCGGCACCAATGGCAGTACCCTCACCGTTACGGCCTACACGGTCAACGACGGCAATGGCGGCACAGACTACACGGTAACCACGCACACCGCCACAGGCACCATCACCCCGGCGGCGTTGAGCATTAGCGCCGTCACCGACAGCAAGACCTACGACAGCACCACGACTTCGTCGAAGACGCCCACGGTCAGCGGCCTGCTCGGCTCCGACACGGTGACTGGCCTGAGCCAGGCATTCACCTCCAAGGACGTGCTCGGCAGCAACGGCAGCACCCTGACCGTCACGGCCTATACGGTCAACGACGGCAACGGTGGCGACGACTATACGGTGACCACGCACACTGCCACCGGCACCATCACCCCGGCAGCGTTGAGCATCGGCGCCGTCACCGACAGCAAGGCTTACGACGGCACGACCAGTTCGTCGAAGACGCCCACGGTCAGCGGCCTGCTCGGCTCCGACACGGCGACTGGCCTGAGCCAGGCATTCACTTCCAGGAACGTGCTCGGCAGCAACAACAGCACCCTGACCGTCACGGCCTACACGGTCAACGACGGCAACGGCGGCGCCGACTACACGGTAACCACGCACACCGCCACAGGCACCATCACCCCGGCAGCGTTGAGCATCAGCGCCGTCGCCGACAGCAAGGCTTACGACGGCACGACCAGTTCGTCGAAGACGCCCACGGTCAGCGGCCTGCTCGGCTCCGACACGGTGACTGGCCTGAGCCAGGCATTCACCTCCAAGGACGTGCTCGGCAGCAACGGCAGCACCCTGACCGTCACGGCCTATACGGTCAACGACGGCAACGGTGGCGCCGACTATACGGTGACCACGCACACTGCCACAGGCACCATCACCCCGGCAGCGTTGAGCATCAGCGCCGTCACCGACAGCAAGGCTTACGACGGCACCACCAGTTCGTCGAAGACGCCCACGGTCAGCGGCCTGCTCGGCTCCGACACGGTGACTGGCCTGAGCCAGGCATTCACTTCCAGCAACGTGCTCGGCAGCAACAACAGCACCCTGACCGTCACGGCCTATACGGTCAACGACGGCAACGGCGGCGCCGACTATACGGTGACCACGCACACCGCCACCGGCACCATTACTCCGTTTGCTCTGAGCATCAGTGCCGTCACCGACAGCAAGGTCTACGACGGCACCACCACGTCATCCAAGACGCCCACGGTCAGCGGCCTCCAGGGCAGTGACACGGTGACTGGCCTGAGCCAGGCGTTCACTTCCAGGAACGTGCTTGGCACCAACGGCAGCACCCTCACCGTCACCGCTTACACGGTCAACGATGGCAATGGCGGCACCGACTACACAGTGACGACGCACACCGCCACCGGCACCATCACCCCGGCGGCGTTGAGCATCGCGCCGTCACCGACAGCAAGGCTTACGACGGCACGACCAGTTCGTCGAAGACGCCCACGGTCAGCGGCCTGCTCGGCTCCGACACGGTGACTGGCCTGAGCCAGGCATTCACCTCCAAGGACGTGCTCGGCAGCAACGGCAGCACCCTGACCGTCACGGCCTATACGGTCAACGACGGCAACGGTGGCACGACTATACGGTGACCACGCACACCGCCACAGGCACCATCACCCCAGCAGCGTTGAGCATCAGTGCCGTCACCGACAGCAAGGCTTACGACAGCACCACCACGTCATCCAAGACGCCCACGGTCAGCGGCCTCCAGGGCAGTGACACAGTGACTGGCCTGAGCCAGGCGTTCACCTCCAAAAACGTGCTCGGCAGCAACGGCAGCACCCTCGCCGTCACGGCTTACACAGTCAACGACGGCAACGGCGGCGCCGACTATACGGTGACCACGCACACCGCCACAGGCACCATCACCCCAGCAGCGTTGAGCATCAGTGCCGTCACCGACAGCAAGACCTACGACGGCACCACCAGTTCGTCGAAGACGCCCACGGTCAGCGGCCTCCAGGGCAGCGACACGGTGACTGGCCTGAGCCAGGCATTCACTTCCAGCAACGTGCTCGGCACCAACAACAGCACCCTGACCGTCACGGCCTACACGGTCAACGACGGCAACAGTGGCGCCGACTACACGGTGACCACGCACACCGCCTCAGGCACCATCACCCCGGCAGCGTTGAGCATCAGTGCCGTCACCGACAGCAAGGTCTACGACAGCACCACCGCGTCGTCGAAGACGCCCACGGTCAGCGGCCTCCAGGGCAGCGACACGGTAACCGGCCTGAGCGAGGCGTTCACCTCCAGGAACGTGCTCGGCAGCAACGGCAGTACCCTCACCGTCACGGCCTACACGGTCAACGACGGCAACGGTGGCGCCGACTACACGGTGACCACGCACACCGCCACAGGCACCATCGCCCCGGCAGCGTTGAGCATCAGTGCCGTCACCGACAGCAAGGCTTACGACGGCACGACCAGTTCGTCGAAGACGCCCACGGTCAGCGGCCTGCTCGGCTCCGACACGGTGACTGGCCTGAGCCAGGCATTCACCTCCAAGGACGTGCTCGGCAGCAACGGCAGCACCCTGACCGTCACGGCCTATACGGTCAACGACGGCAACGGTGGCGCCGACTATACGGTGACCACGCACACTGCCACCGGCACCATCACCCCGGCAGCGTTGAGCATCAGCGCCGTCACCGACAGCAAGGCTTACGACGGCACGACCAGTTCGTCGAAGACGCCCACGGTCAGCGGCCTGCTGGGCAGCGATACGGTGACTGGCCTGAGCCAGGCATTCACTTCCAGCAACGTGCTCGGCACCAACAACAGCACCCTGACCGTCACGGCCTACACGGTCAACGACGGCAACGGTGGCGCCGACTACACGGTGACCACGCACACTGCCACCGGCACCATCACCCCGGCAGCACTGAGCATCGGCGCCGTCACCGACAGCAAGGCTTACGACGGCACCACCCGTTCGTCGAAGACGCCCACGGTCAGCGGCCTGCTCGGCTCCGACACGGTGACTGGCCTGAGCCAGGCATTCACTTCCAGCAACGTGCTCGGCAGCAACGGCAGCACCCTGACCGTCACGGCCTATACGGTCAACGACGGCAACGGTGGCGCCGACTACACGGTGACCACGCACACCGCCACAGGCACCATCACCCCGGCAGCGTTGAGCATCAGTGCCGTCACCGACAGCAAGGTCTACGACGGCACCACCACGTCATCCAAGACGCCCACGGTCAGCGGCCTCCAGGGCAGTGACACAGTGACTGGCCTGAGCCAGGCGTTCACTTCCAAGGACGTGCTCGGCACCAATGGCAGTACCCTCACCGTTACGGCCTACACGGTCAACGACGGCAATGGCGGCGCCGACTACACGGTGACCAGGCACACCGCCACAGGCACCATCACCCCGGCAGCACTGAGCATCAGCGCCGTCACCGACAGCAAGGCTTACGACGGCACCACCAGTTCGTCAAAGACGCCCACGGTCAGCGGCCTGCTCGGCTCCGACACGGTGACTGGCCTGAGCCAGGCATTCACTTCCAGGAACGTGCTCGGCAGCAACGGCAGTACCCTCACCGTCACGGCCTACACGGTCAACGACGGCAACGGTGGCGCCGACTACACGGTGACCACGCACACCGCCACAGGCACCATCACCCCGGCAGCGTTGAGCATCAGTGCCGTCACCGACAGCAAGGTCTACGACAGCACCACCGCGTCGTCGAAGACGCCCACGGTCAGCGGCCTCCAGGGCAGCGACACGGTAACCGGCCTGAGCGAGGCGTTCACCTCCAGGAACGTACTCGGCACCAACGCCAGCACTCTCGCCGTCACCGCTTACACGGTCAACGACGGCAACGGCGGTGCCGACTACACGGTGACCACGCACACCGCCTCAGGCACCATCACTCCGTTCACGCTGACTGTCTCCGGCATCACCGCGAACAACAAAGTTTATGATGGCACGATGAATGCCACCCTCAACACGAGCGGTGCGACGCTGTCCGGAGTATTCGGCGGCGACACAGTCAACCTGGTCGCGAGTGGCGCCGTGGGAACCTTTGCCTCTCCGAATGTTGGTAACAACATCGCCGTGACTGTCTCCGGCTTGACTTTGAGCGGGGCCCAGGCTGGCGACTACCAACTGCCAACACCCCAGGAGACCACGACAGCTGACATCCTTACCGCCGCGGCCTCCTACTTTGTAATCAACGCTCCGAGCAGCGTCACTGCCGGGCAGGGCTTCACCTTCACCGTGACGGCCAGGACCGCCAGCGGCATGACCGCTACCGGTTATACCGGCACTGTCACGTTTGGCAGCCCCGATTCCGCCAGTTTCTCCCCGACTTCCTACACGTTTGTCCCCGGAGACAACGGCACCCACACCTTCTCGACCACAGCAGCAATTCTCTTCAACCCCGGCTCCAACCAGACGATTACCGCCACGGACACGGCGCATTCAATCACCGGCACCAGCAATAACATCACTGTACTCGCCTCCTCGGGAGCGCAACTGACCCAGGGACCGATCTATTATGACGTCAAACCTTCGGAGGGCAGCACCGGGCAGCGTTCGATGATCGATCACGTCCAGCTGGTCTTCAGCTCCAGCACCTTGCTGTCCAGCGGCTACTCGTTCGTTGTGACAACCCTCGCTGGAGACAATGGCGTGCCAGCCGGTTCGCAGGTGACGGTCTCCGCCACCAATGTCGGAAACACCTACACGCTCAGCTTCTCCGGGACTGGCGTTGGCGAGGGTGGATCGTTGTTAGACGGCGTCTACTCGCTGCAACTGCGTGGGCCAGGCAACAGCAACACCCAGCTGGCCACCTTCTTCCGCCTCTTTGGCGACACCAACGGCGACGCCCGGGTGGACAACGTGGATCTTGCCGTCTTCCAGGCAGCCGATGGATCGAACATCCGCCAGACCGGAAAGTACGTCGCCTACCTCGACTACGTCGGCAACGGCGTGATCAACTCCTACGATGAGGAGCAGTTCGGCTGGGCAGCCGGCGTAACCAACCGCTACGAAGGTTACAGCAATGATGAGTACGCCCGTTACGGCTATGAACTCGACTTGAATCCGGCGGATCCGACCTACGGCTTCCTCATCCCGATTCCCGACTTCGTCTATGCGGACGGGACAACTCCACCCAAGCACTCTTGAGCGCAAGTCGCAAAACACCGCCGGCCTGGCAGGAACCAAGGAATCCTGCCAGGCCGGCATCTTCCGATAGTCCAGTTAGACTGGCATCAGAACAGGATCAATAAACGATGAGATTTCTGGCAAAGACATCCGCCTGTTCCCCTGGACGAACCAGCGCCCCGGCCACAACTGCTACAAGATGCCTTGCCGCGTCATTGCTTTCCACTGGCATGCGTGGAGCGGCAGGATCGAAGATCAAGACCGTTGCAGCCGTTACCGGCAGATCCACGTCGGTGAGGCGAGAAAGGGAACCAGACCAGGGCGTTCACAGCGGCGGCAGGTTGCCGGCGCCGTCAAACGCCAGCGGGCGGACGGAGCCGACTGTCTCCAGCTGAGTGCGGCGCTCGGGCTGGTCCAGGCACGCCTCCGACACCTCCAGTTCCTCCAGACAGAGGGTGTTGCGAATGCGCATCACCCGCCCTTCCTCCGGTGCGCGCGTGCCAATGATGGCCAGGGCGGAATCCAACACCTCCCGGTCGGACTCGAAATGCACCGGCACGAAGGCCCCTTCCGGGTAGCCGGCCGTCAGACAGTTGATCACCGTCGCCTGGTAGTTCATGGCCTGGACCAGCCGATTGGTGGTGAAGTCGGCCAGGCCAATGCCCGAGGCGTTGCCGTGCGTCTTCGCACTGAGGCCGCGGACAAAGATCAGCCGCATCTGGGGCTGGTCGCCGATGGATTGGCCCAGGCGAAAGGCCCGCTTGCGACCAACGACGTTGGTGTCCATCCCCGAGCCGCTGATGTCCTTGCCAATCTCGTCCACGATCAGCAGATCCGCCTGGGCCCAGGGCAGCTTGGCCAGCAGCCGGCGGGCCAGCACCAGCAGCCGTTCCTCGCGTGCCTCCAGCTGCTCGGGCGGCACCCCTTCGATCAGTGCCAGCTCGTCGCAGGCATTCTCGACCAGGGCCAGGCCAAAGGCGATGGGGGCATTGGCCAGCAGGGTCCGACTCACGGATCGAACCACCTGGTCATAAGGGTATTCGATCAGGATGCGGTGATAGGCCAGGGCGCCGACGTGCTTGCCCAGGCCGATCATCATCATCTTGAGCAGACCGCTCTCGATCGGACCGTGATACGCCGTGTGCGGCTTGACCCGGGCGACCACGCCCACGTGATCGGCAGCTGCCGCGTGTCGGTCGAGATAGACCGGAAAGCCCTCGGCGGTGCGCCCAACCTCTCGCACCTCCATCGAGGCCCGGATCGGCACGCCCACCGCCTGCTCGGTGATCCCGTAACTGTGCAGGATCTTGACCTGGCCCTCGGCGGTGCCGCCGCCGTGGCTGCCCATGGTCGGCACCAGGAAAGGATGGGCACCGAGCTTCTTGAGGTAGTCGGCCGTGGCCCGGAGCACTTCCGGTACGTGAGCAATGCCCCGGCTGCCGGCGGTCAGGGCGACCGTCTGTCCCGGCTTGATCCGCTTGCTCAGCTCCAGCGGCTCCAGGGCCAAGGCGACCGAGGAGGGAATCTCCGGCACGCGGGGACGCTCAAAGGTCTGGCGAACGCGGACAAAACGCGGATGAGCCACAGCGAACCCTCCAGCAGAATTCAGTGTTCAGTCTCCGTGATGCGCAGGCTGAGCAGGAACACCAGGACCAGCAGCCCGGCCCCGAAGGCGTAGGGCAGCACGTGCGACGGCAGCACGTCGAACAGCGTCAGTCCCACGAAGGGGCCGAGAATGCGGGCCAGGGCGGCGGCCGACTGGTTGACGCCCAGCACCTCGCCCTGTCGGGTCTGGTCGCCGCGGCGGGAGATCAGCGCCTGCACCGACGGAGTCAGCAAGGCAAAGCCCACCACCGCCAGGGTCATCGCGGCCAGGCCACAGGCCAGCAGCGGGCCCCGCCCCAGGGAGTGCCGGACCAGCAGCACGGCCACGCCCCCGAGCAGGCCCAGCGTCATGAAGACCAGCCCGGTCCGCAGGAAGCGCACCTCGCCCACCGTGCGGATGAACCGGCGATAGACAAAGCCCTGCATCAGCATCAGCACCAAACCGACGTAGGCAAAGATCAGGAAATTCAGCCGTTCGGTGGTCCGGGCAGCCTCCTTGGTGAGCAGGTGGGCCCGCGCCGCCCGGCTCAGTTCCTCGCCGGTCAGCAGCAGCCGGTTCACCAGCGCCAGGGTCGCTTCCAGGCCGCCAAAGGCGAAGGTCGCCAGGAAGAAGGTCGCGACCAGCATCCGCACCGAGGGCCTGGCCAGCACGTGCCGGATCCCCTGCCAGTCGAACAGCCGGCGGCGCAGCCCCAGTGGGACGGCACCGGCCTGGCGCGTCTCCGGCAAGCGGGCCAGGCCGAACAGCAGAGCCAGCAGCGACAGGGCGGCGGCCAGGTAACCGGGGGCGCCGGCCAGGGGCACAAACAGCGACGCGAAGCCGAGCAGCGGACCGAAGGTGAAGCCGATGCCGAAAGCCGCCCCGATCAGGGCCATGCCGTGGGCACGCCGGTCCGGAGGCGTTGTGTCCGCGATCACCGCCTGGGCCGTGCCGATGGTCGCTCCCGCCACACCCGCACCCAGCCGGCTGACGAACAGGAGGATTAGCGCCAGCACCAGCAGGTGATGATCCACTCCCTTGAGCATCGTTTCGGCCACCCAGCCTGGCTGCCAGAGAGGTTGCAGTCCCCCAACCTGCCCCAGGGCCGAAACCACGCTTGCCGCCTGATCCTGGGTGCGCGTTCCCCACTCCCCCACCTCGGAAGCGATACCGAACAGCGTGTAAAACACCACGGAGCCGGCCAGGCCCAGCAGCAGGATGGGCCGTCGGCCGATGCGGTCGGAGAGCCGGCCCCAGAACGGCGCGAAGAGGAACTGCATGAACGAGAACGATGACATCAGCAGACCCAGCAGCACCCCGCGCACAACGGCCCCCTCGGCTCCTGGAATCAGCGGCTCAAGGATGTCGTCGGCGTACAGCGGCAGCAGCGGCAGCACGATGCCGAAGCCGAGCAGGTCGATGAAGACCACAAGGAAAACGATCAGCTTGGCGTAGCGGGAAGCAGCCGCGGAAGTGGGCAACGCCGCTGCGGGTAAGATGCCGTTGACCGAGGGCGGCACCTCGGCAGGGGAGGGACCAGACTGGATGGAAGGATCGGCCATGCGTCGGCGTTCCTGCGGGCTGTCCGGGCAGGGGGGGCGCAACAAGAGATGTTATACAGCCCGCGAGGAAATAAGGGGAGGGCGCTCCGGCAGCAGGGTGTCCCTGTGGATGTTGGCGAGCCCGGGGGCGTTAGCCCCCGGGGTGCCGATGCTGGTGCGGCGGATACCACCACCCCGGGGGCTGACGCCCCCGGGCTCGCCCCAGTCCGATTGTCCGTGCCTCTCTTGCAGCAGCGCGGTACAATCATCCTGGACCCAAGGAGAACACCCATGTCGTCTGTCCAGCAGAATCCGCTTGCCCGAGCCAGTTGGTGGTTGATCCTTCTGATGGGCTTGCCTTTCTCGGCAGTCCTCGGCGCGGAACCGGATTCGCTCGTGATCGAGCTGCGGGCGGCCGGGATCGAGCCGAGCCGGCAAGGCCTCGAGAAGTTCCTGGAGCCGATGCGTCTGACCCCCACCCGGCTGGCGAAGGTCCGCGCCTTGCTCGCCGACCTGGGCAACGAGGACTTCGAGAAACGGGAAAAGGCAACCACGGCCCTGAGCGCCATGCCGCATCTCCCCCGGACCTTGATCAAGAATCCGGGAGGACCCGACCCGGAAGTCGAGAAACGCATCGAGCAGGTCCTGGAAGATCCTCGGCGCGACGAGTGCGAGCATCAGCTGTTCCTGGTGCTGCGTCTGGTCCAGGAGAAGCGCCTCCAGGGGCTGGCCCCGTTGTTGCTGGAACTGATGCCGCAGTGGTCGGAGGAGCACCTGGTCCAGGCCGCGGGCCGGGCGGTGGTTGCGTCCGCGGAGCGCGCCGACGGCAAGGTGCTGCGGAGCGCCCTGGCACGCAAGGAGACCGGGCCAGCGCGGCCGGCGGCGGCAACGGCACTGGCCGCCGTCTTCGGACGCGAGGCAGGCCGGGAACTAGAAGGGCTTCTCCAGGACGCGGACCCGCGGGTCTGTCTGGCCTCCGCTACCGCGCTCCTGAACCAGGAGAACCGCAAGCCGCTGACGACCTTGACCCGGTTGCTGGAGGCGGAACAGGTCGAAGTCCGGCAAGCCGCGGCGGTCCTCCTGCGCGACGTTTCGGGCCAGCAGATCGACTACGCCAGCTACGACGAGCCGAAACGCCGGGCCGAGGGGGTCGCGGCCTGGCGGGCCTGGGTGGCCAGGGAAGGGGCTACCGCCCAGCTGCACCTGCCCGTCGGAGTGCGCAAGGCCCCTCGCGGCCGGATCGTCGCCGCCATTTTTGGAGAGAACGTCCTCCGGGAGATCGATGGGGTTACCGGCAAGACGCTGTTCGAGGCGCCCGGCTTCGCCTATCCGTGGGGCAGCCATGCCACGCCGGAGGGTCATCGGCTGGGCGTGGATTTCAGTTCGTCCTACGTCGTGGAATATGACGCCCGAGGCAAGGAGGTCTGGCGGCAAAGCACGCCGGGCCAACCCACCAGCGTCGAGCGCCTTGCCAATGGACGGACGCTCCTGGCCCTGAGCGATTCGGGCAAGGTGATCGAAATGGACCGGGCGGGCAAGGTCGTCTGGGAAGTCAACCTGGGCGGCCGGCCGACCACGGCCCAGCGCCTGGCCAACGGCACCACCCTGGTCGCGCTTCAGTTTGCCGGCAAGGTGGTGGCCGTCAATCGCAAGGGAGAGGTGGTCTGGCAACTCACCGGGCTGGGCACGCCGCACACGGCCGAGCAGCTGGACAATGGGCACGTATTGGTCTGCGAATTCGCGGGCGGGGTGATCAAGGAATACGATCGCTCGGGCAAGGTCGTCTGGTCCAAGGAAGGAGTCAACAACCCGGCCCAGGCACAACGGCTGGCCAATGGCAACACGCTCGTCTCCGGAGCGGATGGCATCACGGAGTTCGACCCCAAGGGCAAACAGGTGCGCCACTTCCGCATGGGGCGGTGCCGGTTCTTCGCCTACTGAGCCGTTATTACCTCGGCGAGAAAGAAGATCACGCAGGCCGGATTGACAATTCGGCCTGCAATCTTTCGTGCCGGAGTAATACCCGGCCGTCCTGATCCACTCTATGACTGGGACTGGTTTGTGGCACGGAAGAGGGACTGGTCTGATGGCTGCAGCATCAATCCCGGTCTTTCTTCTCCAGCCGATACAGATGCTTTTGCGTCCGCAGGATCAAGCTGCCGCTGGCCAGCGCCGGCGTGGCCAGGCTCATCTCGTCGAGCTTGTTGCGGTCCAGCACCTTGAACTCCTTGCCGGCCTGGACCACGACCGTGTCGCCGTCCTCGCTCAGGCAGAACACCTTGCCGTTGCAGGCCCACGGCGACGCCGTGAACGCCGTCGGCCCCAGGCGCTCCCGGTCGTAGACCTGCTTGCCCGTCTTCGCCTCCCAGCAGGAGATCATGCCCCGGTCATAAAGAACATAGAGATAATCCTCGTAGACCAGCGGGGTCGGGTGATAGGGCCCGGCCAGGGGCAGCGACCAGGCGACGTGCTTGCTGCTCGTCTCGTCGGCGGCCAGAGTGATGTTGCCGCGGGCCCCGGGGCGGATGGCGTAGACGGGCCGGTGCAGCGGGTCGAGGACGTAGCCGGAGCTGACGTAAAGCAGGCCGCGCCGCGCAAACGGCGACGGAATGGAGATGACCGACATGCCGGCCAGCTCCCACAACTGCTTGCCTTCCAGGTCGTAGGAGCGAATCTTGGGAGTGGCGGCCGTGACAATTTCCGTCCCCTGCTCGTGCTCCCAGACAAACGGCGTGGCCCAGTTGCTCTTCTCGGTCCGCGGCACCTGCCAGAGTTGCTTGCCGGTCTTGCCGTCGTAGGCGGTCAGCGTCGATTTCTCCTCGTTGTCGTTGACCACGTAGAGCCGGCCGGCGTGTGCGACCGGGCTGGCCCCGGTGCCCCAGCCCATGCTCGTCTTGTAGGCGGGCAACTTGTGCGACCAGAGCTGCTTGCCTTCCAGGTCGTAGCAGAACAGGCCGAGGTTGCCGAAGTAGACGTACAGGCGCTCGCCATCGCAGACCGGCGTCTCGGAGGCATAGCTGTTCTTGATGTGAATGGGGCCAGCCGGGACGCCCTTGTGGGCTTCGTGCTGCCAGAGGGGCTTGCCGGTCTTGAAGTCGAGGCAGCTGACCACCCAGCGATGCTCGCCGGGCTGCACCTTGCCGTTCAGGTCCTGAATGTACAGACCCTTGCGCTGTTCCGGCAAATCGGCGTCGCTGAGGACCGAGGTGACGAAGATGCGCTCGCCCCACACCACCGGCGACGACCAGCCCCGGCCCGGGACCGTCTTCTTCCAGACGACGTTCCTGTCCGCGCTCCAGGTGTCGGGGTAGCTCGGCCCCTCGGCCACGCCGGCCCGGGCCCCGCCGCGGAACGACGGCCAGTCGTTCTCGCCGGCCTGGACGGCCAGGGGGACAGTCAGCGTCAGGAACAGGACCGATAGCAGGCGGAACATGGTACAGTCTCCGAGAAATCAGGGCGTCTTCGCCGGCCCCTGGAGCTGGAAGTCGTGAACGGCGGCGTCCTTGCTCACGGTGGCCTTCAGCGTGGTGGTGCTGGGGTTGCTGTAGATGGCGGGGAGCGTTTCGCGGGCCTTGGACTCGATGGGCGGCTTCCTGGGATCGGGAGGAGAACCGTCCGGCTGCAAGAACCGGCTGATGGTCACCTTGTACTCACCGGGAGCGATGCCCTTGCCGCCCTTCTTTGGAGTCAGCGCATACTTGCCGCCGGCGTTTGTCGCTCCGCTGCCGCCAAAACCGAGAGTGTCTTCCACAGGAATGAACGTGACCAGCGCCTGGCTCAGGGGAGTGCCGTCCTGGGTGACCTTGCCGGTCACCTTGACCGTTCCTTCCGGTTCGCCGCTGCCACAGCCGGCCAGGAGCAGCACCAGAACACCGACGGCCAGCGTTCGAGCAAGCATGAGGAGCGTCCTCCGGACTCAGGGCAGGTTGGTCATGCTGCCGTCGGCCACGTAACCGAGCTTGGCCAGGATCGTGGGGCTGGTGTTCTGGCTGATGAAGTGAACCGAGCCGTCCGCGCACAGGAAGTTGGCTCCGTTGGGGTGCAGGCTGCCCGCCTGGCCCCAGCTGCCCAGCTGCCCGACAATGGGAGTGATCGCCACCCCGAAGCCGTTGGTGTAATTCCAGTCGTTGATGCCGCCGCTGAAGCTGGGATCGACGCCCGTCATCACCCAGCCGCGGTAACCCCAGCAGGGAGGTCGGCCGTTGTAGACGTCCAGCGTCGTCTCGCCCATGGCCAGGGTGTTGCTGGTGCCGTCCTTGACGTCGTCGAAGCGTGACGTGCTATCCTGGCCGAACATGAAGCGGTGCTGCCCGACACCAGGTTCCAGTAGCCGCAGTAGAAGTCATGCTGGGAGGCGATAAAGTCGTAGCTGGTCCTGGCCCCCTGGAAGTTGCCGCCGGGACTGTAGGCAGCCGAAACCGGTTGCAGCACACTGGCGGGATCCGAGGTGCAGTGCAGCAGAGGGATCACTTTGCCCATCAGAGCAGCGTTGCCATTGGTGACCGGATTGCCGACCAGGGTGCCCTGTGTATTGCCGGTCAGGTCGCAGCAGTAGCCGGTGTTCTGATTACTCATCGCCTGCGACAGGTTCAATTGCTCGTACAGGACGCCCTGTTCCAGGTAAGGCAGCAGCAACACCAGGCCGTTCAGGTTGTAGATGTTGGCGTCGCCGGCGTAAGGTTGGCCGCCGTAGGTGCCGATGGGGGAGATGACACCCGTTACGGAATTCAAATCCTGCTCACCGGTGACCAGGCACCAGCCATAGCCCTTGCCGGCCGGGGGAAACATCTGGTTGGCGTCGTGATAGTTGTGCAGGGCCAGGCCCAGCTGTTTGAGGTTGTTCTGGCACCTGGCCATGCTGGCGGCCTCGCGCACCTTCTGGACGGCGGGCAGCAGCAGGCCGATCAGGATGGCGATGATGGCAATCACCACCAAAAGCTCGATCAGCGTGAACGCGGTGCGGTGGGATGACTCACGGCGCATGATGGCGGACCCCCAGACAAGAAGGCTGAGAGAGCAATTAAGATGAGGATAACTGGACCCGCCGCCCCTGTCAATGAGGTCGCACCGAAAACACCCGGCCGCCGGCGGACCAGGCCAGCCCCTTGCTTTTCCGGGGCCTGGCGGGCAAGATGGCTGGAGAGCATCGGTAGTTCCAGCAGGCGACGGCAATCATGAGAAAACGAGAACTCCTGATCCAGGACATCCTCCGGTGGGCGGAGGTCTACCGCGACAAGACCGGCCGGTGGCCGACCAGAAGCACACCGGGACCGACGGGCATGCTCGGACTGACCTGGTCGGCGATTGACCGGGCCCTCCGGGTCGGGGGGCGGGGTCTGCCGGGCGGCAGTTCGCTGGCCCGGCTGCTGGCCGAGCAGAAGGGGGCACGCAACCGTGTCAGCCTGCCGGAGCTGACCGAAGAGCAGATCGTCCGCTGGGCGGAGGCCTACCAGCAGCAGCAGGGCAAATGGCCCACGGAAAACAGCGGCCTCATCCCGGGCAGTGGCGGCGAAACCTGGGCGGCCATCGACGCCGCGTTACGGCAGGGCTCCCGGGGCCTGCCCAAAGGTTCGTCGCTGCCCCGGCTGCTGGCCGCCCGCTGCGGGCTGCGCAACCAGAAGGACCTGCCTCCCCTGGACCTGGCGACCATTCTCGGGTGGATCGATGCTCACAAGGCACGCACCGGCAAATGGCCCAATTACTACTGCGGAGCGGTTGTTGAGGCCCCGGGGGAAACCTGGCTGGGGATTCACCAGGCGCTGGTGTCGGGTGGACGGGGTCTGCCGGGCGGCACCTCGCTGGCCCGGCTGCTGGTCGAGCAGCGCGGCGTGCGGAACGTCCTGAGTCTGCCCGACCTGTCGATCCCACAGATCCTGGCCTGGGCTGACGCCTTCCACCAGCAGACGGGCAAGTGGCCGAACAAGAAATCCGGTCCGGTGGCCGGGGTGCCGGGAGAAACCTGGACGACGATTGACAATGCCCTGTCACGCGGCCGGCGCTCACTGCCGGGAGGATCTTCCATTGCCCAGCTGCTGCGGCAGGAGCGAAACGTCAACAACCGGATAGCCTTCACAGTCCCCCTGATCCTCACCTGGGCGGACGCCCACCACGAGCGCACGGGTCAATGGCCCGGTCAGACCTCCGGCCACATTCCAGAAGCCCCGGGAGAAACCTGGCATGGCGTGGACGATGCCCTGCGCCTGGGCCGGCGTGGGCTGCCCGGCGGCAGTTCGCTGGCCCAGCTGCTGACCGAGCGCCGCGGCAAGCGCAACCCCAAGAGCCTGCCGCCGCTGTCCTACAAGAAGATCGTGCGCTGGGCCGACGCCCACCGGGAGCGCACCGGCGACTGGCCGCACCTCAGCTCCGGGCCCGTGATGGAAGCGCCCAGGAGCGGTGGGACCTGATCGACGTCGCCCTGAGGGAGGGCCTGCGGGGCTTGCCCGGGGGAACGACTCTGCTGCAGTTGCTGGGCCGCAAACGCGGGGCGCGGCAGCGAAAGCGGCCGGCGTCTCGGTCGTAGGGGCCGTATTGCACGACCCCTGCCGGCTTGCCCGGCAGGTGAAGCAGGTCGAAAGCTAGAAGTGAAGGCAGAAGACATTTGTTCTCTCCTTCGATTCTAGCTTTCGACCTGCTTCACCTGCCGGGCAAGCCGGCAGGGGTCGTGCAATGTCCCGGCGCGCCACGTTTCACTTCCCCACCACCGGCCGATAGACCAGCACCGGCACGTGTCCGCCGCGAATCACCTTGTCGGCCACGCTGCCCAGGAACATCCGGGTCAGGCCGGCCCGGCCATGCGTGCAGAGGGCGACCATGTCGGTGGTCCTGGCCAGGTTCAGGATCGCCAGGGCCGGCTTGTCCTCCACCTCGACCGCGACGTCCACCTTCAGGCCGCGATCCCGCATCCCCCTGGCGACCTTTTCCAGGTAGGCCTCCGCTTCCTGCCGGATCTGCTCCTGGATCTTGCCGGTCTCCTCGATCAGCGACCGGGCCATCTGGGTCATGCTGGCGCCCTCGACCGTGTAGACCATCGGCAACACCGGCTTGATGACGCGCATCAGCGTGTAGTCGGCCTCCAGCAGCTGACCCACCTCCACGGCGCGCTCGATGATCTGCTCGGCCAGCGGTTCGCCGTCCAGCGGGATCAGGACGTGGCGGGGGGCCGGCTCCGGCTCGAACGCGGTGACCTCCTCACCGGGACGGACCAGCAGGACCGGCACGGTCAGCTTGCGGATCAGCTCGTCGGTCACGCTGCCCAGCCAGAAGCGGCCCAGCGGCCCGCGGGCATGGGTGGTCATCACCACCAGGTTGGCCTTCACCTCGGCCGCGTGGTTCCGCAGCATCGCGGGAATGTCGCCTGTCAGCAGGGTCGTCTTGACCACCACCGAGGCCATCGCTCCCAGTTTCTTGGCCAGCTTCTCCAGGTAGGCATGATGCCGGGCCCGCTCGTGCTCGAACAGCTCTTTCTCCAGGTTGCTGTCGATGTAGAGCGGCGCCTCCGAATAAATCGTTCCCATGGGCAGCATGACGTGAACCAGTTGCAACATCGCGCCCGCTCGGCGAGCCAGGCTCAGAGCGAGCGGCAGGGCGGCCTCGCCAAACGGCGAGCCGTCAACAGGGACAAGAATTGTCCGGTACATGATCGATCCCTCCAGAAAGGCCTGAACGGCTAACCCCGTGCAGGGAGGCGTGGTGCTGGATTTCGTGCCAGCGCGACTCCCATAAGGGCAAACGCAGTGCCGGTTCACGGCAAAGCTCGCTTTCCGGGAGAAAAATCTTTCCGCTGAGCGGAAATCGCCTGAGAGGCGGGAGTTGGAAAACCCTCGGCTGTTCCATTTTCGCACGTGCCCTGAGCGGCTTTGGACCAGCGCCGTAGGGTGGGCCGAGCGCAGCGAGGCCCACCGCTTGGCGTGGTGGGCCTCGCTGCGCTCGGCCCACCCTACGGTCTCCAGGACCCCTCTCGTCATGCGCAGAAAGCCGGCACGGTGTTTGCTTCGACAGGATCGGTTCCTATAACGTCCCTGGAGTCCCCCCACGGCCCGCGCAGGAGGTTAGCGTGCAACGGAAAGGATCAGCCGGCGTGGCCAGTCCGGCACATCCCAGCGGCGACAAGCGCTTCAAGATCCTGGACGCCACCATGAAGCGATACCAGTTCCAGCAAGATTGCCTGATCGAGGTGCTGCACAAGGCCCAGGATCTGTTCGGCTTCCTGGAGATCGACGTGCTGTTCTACGTCGCCCGCAGTCTGAAGCTCCCGCCCAGCCGGGTGTACGGCGTCGCCACGTTCTACCACCTGTTTTCGCTCAGGCCGCAGGGCGAACACAGCTGCGTGGTCTGCCTGGGCACCGCCTGCTTTGTCCGGGGCGCCGACCGGGTGCTGTCGGCGGTCCAGAACCTGACTGGCGTCCAGGCAGGCCAGACCACGCCGGACCGCAAGGTGTCGCTGCTGCTGGCCCGCTGTGTCGGCGCCTGCGGCATCGCCCCGGTGGTGGTGCTCGACGGCCAGACGGCCGGGCATCAGACACCCGAAAGCGTCCTCCAGCGCGTCAAGGAGTGGCTACCCGATGGATCTCGCTGAACTGGTGCAGATGGCAGAGAAGGAACACGCCGGCCGGAAACCCTGCCGGGTGTCGTGCTGCACCTCGACCGGCTGCGAGTCGGCCCGGTCGCAGGAAGTGCTGCAGCGCATGCGTGCCGAGGCCGAGGTGCGCAATCTGACCGACCGGGTCGCGGTGGTCGGGGTCGGCTGTCTCGGTTTTTGCGGCGGCGGTCCGCTCGTCGGCGTGGAGCCGGGCGGTCTGCTTTATCAGAAGGTGACGCCGGAGTCGGCCCCCTCGATCATTGCCGCCCTGGACGGCGGCTCGGCCACCGCGCCGCTGGGCGACTGGAACCATCCCTTTTATGCGGGGCAGCTGAAGATCGTCCGCGAGACCAGCGGCAAGATCGATCCGGAGCGCGTCGAGGAGTACGTCGCTGAGGGCGGTTACCGGGCGTTGCACCAGGCCCTGACCGAGATGACCCCGGCCGACGTGGTCCAGACCATCACCAGGAGCGGACTGCGCGGCCGGGGCGGGGCCGGCTATCCGACCGGCCTGAAATGGGCGACCGTGGCCCGCACAACGGCCACTCAGAAGTTTGTCGTCTGTAACGGCGACGAGGGCGACCCGGGGGCCTTCATGGATCGCTCGGTGATGGAGGACGATCCCCACAGGGTGCTGGAAGGGATGGCGATTGCCGGCTATGCCGTCGGCGCCACGCAGGGCTTCATTTACGTCCGCGCCGAGTATCCCAAGGCGGTGGCCCGCTTGCAGAAGGCGATCACGCAAGCCCGGAAGCTGAGCCTGCTGGGCAGCAGCGTCTTCGAGTCCGCGTTCGACTTCCGGGTGGACATTCGCATCGGCGCCGGGGCGTTTGTCTGTGGCGAGGAGACGGCCCTGATGGCGTCCATCGAGGGCCGGCGCGGCATGCCCCGGCCGCGGCCGCCCTACCCCGCCGAGCAGGGTCTGTGGGACCAGCCGACGCTGATCAACAACGTGGAGACTTTCGCCAACGTCCCCACCATCATCCGCAAGGGGGCCGACTGGTTCGCCAGCATCGGCACGGAGAAGAGCAAGGGGACCAAGGTCTTCTCGCTGACCGGCAAGGTGCGCAACACCGGCCTGATCGAGGTGCCGATGGGCACGACCATGCGGCACATCGTCGAGGTGATGGGCGGCGGCGTGACCACGGGCACGGTCAAGGCAGTGCAGACCGGCGGGCCATCGGGGGGCTGCATCCCCTCCGAGCTGCTCGACACGCCGGTCGATTACGATTCCTTGACCCGCCTCGGCTCGATCATGGGTTCCGGCGGCATGATCGTGATGGACCAGGACACCAACATGGTCGAGGTGGCCCGGTTCTTCATGGAGTTTTGCATGGACGAGTCGTGCGGCAAGTGCATCCCCTGCCGGGCCGGCACCGTGCAGATGTATCGGCTGCTGACGCGCATTGCCCAGAAACAGGCCACGCAGACCGACCTGGAGCAGCTGATGGAGCTGTGCGGCATGGTGCGCGAAACCAGCCTGTGCGGGCTGGGGCAGACGGCGCCGAACCCGGTGCTGAGTACGCTGCGGTATTTCCGAAGAGAGTATGAGGCACTGCTGCAACCGGGGCCGGTGACGCGGAATGGGGCGGTGAGCTTGCCGCTGGTTGGGAGGTGATGGTCTTGGTCCAACTCAAAGAGGGACGCTCGGTGTGGGAAATTCTGCCAGACCTGTTTCTCGGCGACCGCGGTGACGCCTCCAACCGGGAGCGCCTGCGGAAGCACGGCATCACCCACATCGTCAACTGCTCCAAGGAACTGCCCTGCTGTTTTGAGGCGGAGTTCGCCTACCTCTGGCTGCGCATGGACGACCCGGACCCTGCCTTCGGGGAGAAGATTCCCGCGTTCTGTGCCTTCATCGATGCCGGGCGCAGGCAGGGCAAGGTGCTGGTCCACTGCACTGGGGGTGTCAGCCGCAGCCCGGCGGTCCTCTTGGCGTATCTCTGCCAGTTCGACGGCAGTTTGGAGGCGGCTGTGGGTCGGTTGAGCCGGGCGGTTCCGACGGGGATCGATGAGGACTTCTTCTACCCGTTGGCCCGGTTCCACGATGGCGAGTTGACAGCAGCGGTCGTCAAGGCCTTGCAGCAAAAACTCCTGGGCCCCGCCCAACCACTTGCTCCAGCAAACTGGCCAGGCGAATGAGGGCAGGTGAACGACAGGTGAACACCCCACCACGAACCGCGGAGAAACCTGTTAGCCACCCTTCGCAGAAGGGTGTTTGGGCGTGGGCAGACAGCGATTGGTGGGAATCCACACCGGCACCCTTCTGCGAAGGGTGGCTAACAACCTTCCTGTTTCGGGATCGGGGGAGGTGTTGTTAGGGCCTCAAAGGAATCGTGCAGATCAACATGAAGGAGTCTCATTGCATGCCAGTCCTCACGCTGACGGTGGACGATCAGCAAATCACCGCCCAGGCCAACGACACGATCCTGCAAGCGGCCCGCGACGCCGGCATCGCCATCCCGACGCTCTGCCATCTCGATGGCGTTGGCGACATCGGCGCTTGCCGGCTCTGCCTGGTCGAGGTTGCCGGCAGCAACAAGCTGGTCGCTTCCTGTGTGACCAAGGCCGCCGAGGGAATGGTAGTCCACACCAGCACCGACAAACTGCGCAACTATCGGCGGATGATCCTCGAACTGTTGCTGGCCGAGCGCAACCACGTCTGCTCCGTGTGCGTGGCCAACGGCCATTGCGAGCTGCAGAGCCAGGCGGCGGCCAACGGCGTCGATCACGTCCGCTTTGAGTATCAGTTTCCGCTGCTGAACGTGGACGTGACGCACGAGCGCTTTGGCATCGATCACAACCGCTGCATCCTCTGCACGCGCTGCGTGCGTGTCTGCGACGAGATCGAGGGAGCGCACACCTGGGACCTGTCCGGCCGGGGCGCCAGGGCCCGTGTCATCACCGACATGAACCAGCCCTGGGGCGAAGCGGCCAGCTGCACTTCCTGCGGCAAGTGCGTCCTGGCCTGCCCGACAGGGGCGATCTTCCAGCAGGGCTCGACCGTCGCCGAGATGGAGCGCGATCGGGAGCGGCTGCAAATCCTGGTCACCGCACGGGAGAAGAAGCAATGGCTAAGCTGAAACTGGCGACGGTCTGGCTGGGCGGCTGTTCCGGCTGTCACATGTCGTTTCTCGACCTGGACGAGTTCCTCATCGACCTGGCCGCCTTGGTCGAACTGGTGTACAGCCCCTTGATGGACACCAAGGAATACCCCGAGGGCGTGGACCTCGTGCTGGTCGAGGGGGCAGTCACCAACGAGGAGAACCTAGACCAGATCCGCAAGGTCCGCGAACGCAGCCGGCTGCTGGTGGCCTTCGGCGACTGTGCGGTGACCGGCAACGTGACCGCCCTGCGCAACCCTTTGGGAGTGGCGCTGGAGGTGCTTCGGCCCGTTTACGTCGAGATGGGCGCGCTCCATGCGCGGATTCCGGACGAGAAGGAAACGGTGCCGGTGCTGCTGGACCGCGTGCAGCCGGTCCATGCGGTGGTCCCGGTCGATTTCTTTTTGCAGGGCTGTCCGCCGCCGGCCAGCCGCATCCGGGCGGTGCTGGAGCCGCTTTTGCAAGGGAAGAGGCCGGAGCTGGACGCCAGCCAGCGGCGGTTTGGATGAGAGGAGCCAGGCCATGACACAGCGTATCCTCATTGACCCGGTGACCCGCATCGAGGGGCACGCCAAGATCACCATCGTCCTCGACGATAACGGCCAGGTCAGCGACGCGCGCTTTCACGTCGCGGAGTTTCGCGGTTTCGAGCGCTTCTGCGTCGGCCGGCCCTTCTGGGAGATGGCCGGCCTCAGCGCTCGCATCTGCGGCATCTGTCCGGTCAGCCACCTGATCGCATCGAGCAAGGCCGGCGACCGCATCCTGGCCGTGACCATCCCGCCGGCCGCCGAGAAGCTGCGCCGGCTGATGAACCTGGGCCAGATCGTTCAGTCGCACGCCCTGAGCTTCTTCCACCTGAGCGGGCCGGACCTGTTCCTCGGCTGGGACGCACCGCCGGAGCAGCGCAACCTCTTCGGTCTGATCGGAGCCGCTCCCGAATTCGCTCGCGGCGGCATCCGGCTGCGGCAGTTCGGCCAGGAGATCATCGAGAGCCTGGGCGGCCGGAAGATCCATCCCGCCTGGACCGTCCCCGGAGGCGTCCGCGAACCGCTGGCGGAGGAGCGGCGGACCGCCCTGCGCGAACGGCTCCCCGAGGTCCGCAACACCACCCTCAGCGCCCTGATGCGGTTCAAACGCCTGCTCGATGGCTGCCAGGACGAAGTCAACGCCTTCGGCAACTTTCCCTCGCTCTTTCTGGGCCTGGTCCGGGCCGACGGGGCCTGGGAACACTACGACGGTCGGCTCCGCTTCGTGGACAGCACCGGCCGGATCGTCGCCGATCAGCTGGACCCGGCCCGCTTCGAGGAATTCATCGGCGAGGCGGTCGAGCAAGACTCCTACTTGAAGTCTCCGTATTATCGGCCGCTCGGCTATCCGGAGGGGATCTACCGGGTTGGTCCGCTGGCCCGGCTCAACATTTGCTCGCGGATCGGCACGGCGCTGGCCGACCAGGAGCTGGTCGAGTATCGCCAGCGGGGCGGCGGCACGGTCAATGCGTCGTTCTATTTCCACTATGCCCGGCTGATCGAGGTGCTGGCGGCGCTGGAGCGGATTGCGCAATTGCTGGACGATCCGGAGCTGATTTCGGAGCGGCTGCGGGCCCAGGCGGGGATCAACAACCTGGAGGCGGTCGGCTGCAGCGAGGCGCCCCGCGGCACCCTATTCCACCACTACCAGGTGGACGAGCATGGCCTGCTGAAGAAGATCAACCTGGTCATCGCCACCGGCCAGAACAACCTGGCGATGAACCGGACCGTGGCCCAGATCGCCCGCCACTACGTCCACGGTCCGCAGATTCCCGAGCCGATGCTCAACCGCATCGAGGCCGGCATCCGCGCCTTCGATCCGTGCCTGAGCTGCTCGACCCACGCCGCCGGACAGATGCCGCTGCACATCCAGCTGGTGCGAACCGATGGGACGGTGATCGATGAGCGCTGGCGCGATTGAGCCCGGGCCCTGGCTGCTGGTGATCGGCTGCGGCAACGAGCTGCGCAGCGACGACGGAGCCGGCCCGCGTGTCGCCAGGGCGGTGGAGGCGCTGAAGCTGCCCGGCGTCAAGGCGATTGCGGTGCATCAGCTGACGCCCGAGCTGGCCGACGAGATCGCGGCGGCGCGGCTGGTGCTGTTTGTCGATGCCTCGGCTGATCCGGAGCAGCGCGGCTTGCAGATCGTGCCGCTCTCGCCAAGGGAGTCAGACCTTCGGCTCGGTCATTTCGCCGAGCCGCGCTGGCTGCTGGAACTGACCCGCCAACTCCACGGCCAGGCGCCGGAGGCGCGGCTGCTGACGCTTCCGGCCCCGAACCTGGACTTTGGGGAGAGACTCTCGCCGTTGTGTCAGCGTGCCGTCGAGGATGCGGTGCGAGCCATTGCCTGGCTGGTGAAGCAGTAAGCAGGGGTTACGCATTAGAGGCACTAACAGAATGGCCAGCGGCGCGGCGAGCCCGGGGGCGTCAGCCCCCGGGGTGCCCGTTTCGGCTGCACCAGCGCCCCGATACCCCGGGGGCTGACGCCCCCGGGCTCACCTTTCTGTTCGTGCCTCTTAGACTTTTTCGGAATTAAGGTATTCGGGGATGTCTGCTGCGAGAAACCCCTGAAAAACCAGGCGAACGGTTCGCTGATAACTCACTGAAAGCTTAATTCCGAAAAAGTCTAATGAACGGTGCCCGATTGGTAGGTTTGCCTCAGCTCATCGGGCACCCTCACCTGAGGTACGTGCTCATGACAAGGCAGGCCGTCTCCGATCTGCTGCTGCACAACTTCCCCGAGAACGGCGTCAAGTTCTTACTGCATAATCCCGGCAACCTCCAGGACCTGGTGCGCCTGCTCGCCTCCCTCGATAACACCTTGCCCGACCCAGCTTGCTTCGATTGCGCCAGGAGAACGATCGAGCCCGATACTCTGATTCGCGGCGATTTCAGCCATGGGGTCACGGATCTGCTGCTCAGCCTGCCGTTCCGGATCGGTGCCCAGGCCAGGGTCTCGATCAAGGTTTACCTGCTCTTTGAACATCTCTCCAAGCACCAGCGGCACATCGTATCCCGTTCCCTGGGTTATGCCATGGACGCCTATCGCCTGCAAGAACGGCGCTGGCTCGAAGCGCATGAATCCTTGCAAGGTCTGCTCTACGAAGTGGTTGTCCCCATCGTGATCTACACCGGCGAACGCGCCTGGCAGACGCCGACATCCTTCCGCGACCTGGTGCAGGGCGGCGACGTGTTCGCCGCGTTCATTCCCTCGATCCAGCCGCTGTTTCTGAGCTTGCCTGGACTGACGGAGCAGGAGTTAGTGCAACACGGTGGAGCGTTCGGCACGGTGCTGCACGTTTTGCAGCAGCGCCATGCGGAGTTGGAGGAGTTTCACCGGCTGCTCACCCGAGCGGTGGGAACTGTCGAAGGTCAGCTGGTCAGGGACAGGCATCGTCTGCAAGAGCTGTTGTCGTACCTGGCCGCCCTGGTGTATCATTTCAGAAATGAGAAGGAACGGGCGGGACTGCGTGAGGAGTTGGAGCGTTCGATTCAGACGCCAGTGCTACGAAAAGAGGTCCATACCATGGGACGTACCATCGCCGAGGCGCTTTGGGAGGAAGGCAAACTCGAAGGCATACTCGAAGCCAAGCAGCAAACGCTGGTTTCCCTGCTGCGGCGGAAGTTCCGCAAGAAGGTTACGTCGGCTATCGTGTCGAACGTCGAGAGCATGAAGGACATCGCCACCCTGGACGAATGGCTGGGCAACGTCCTCGACGCCGAAACTCTGGAGGAGGTTGGCCTTCCCATCAAGAAATGACCGGCAAGCGGTGGTCGGATCTCGGGCACCGCTTGTCCGGTCCTAATCCGGTCCCACCGTTGGGCCAGGAGGGCAAGTCGGCCAAGAGATCGCTTCCCAGCTTCCGAGCCGCCGGCGTACTGGCGAGACGTGTTGACCTCGGATACCACCAGATAACCCAAGGCTCACTCGCGGACCGGCTTTTTCAGCAATTCTCCCCCGAACCGGCCCCTGTTCCCACACCGTGGGGCTGACCCTGTTTCGATTCGGTGTCCCCAAGGGCGGCTCACTTCTTGGCGGGCGCGGCCGGTTTGGCGTTGACTTCACGCTGGGCCTCCGCCAGCAGCCGTAGGTACAGCGTCCGCTGGCTGAAGTCCGCGAAGGTCTGTTTCTGGTGCCAGACCTCGAAGCGTGCCAGCAGAGCGACGGCCTCGGCGTGCTGGCCCTGCTTCTGCGCCGCCAACGCCTGGAACAGCCAGGTTTCCGGCAAACCTTCCTTGCCATGCGCCTTGACCGACTCGGCCAGCACCTGGGCTGCTTGTGCGTGCTTGCCGGCGCGATACAGGGCGACGCCGTGACGGTGCAACGTCAAGGCGTTGCGTTGCCTCTGGACGGCCTGGCGGGCCTGTTGCTCCCACCTGGCGGCGTCCGCCTCGGACAGCGGGGCTGCTGCCAGCCAGCGCAGGTGGAAGGCGGCGGCGAAGTCGTCCTTGGCGTTCTCTGCCTCGGTGAGACGAGCGATGTGGAAGTCGGGGTCGAAGCGTGCCAGCCGCTCCAGAGATGCCCGTACCCAAGCTACCGCACGTCGTCGCCCTGGACGTCACGACCAGCTCACTTCGGGCCGCGTTCGGCGGCGGTTACTGGGTTTCGCCGCAGCGCCCCTGGACCTGACCCTGTCGTCCGAGCCGATTCCGGACGTCTTTGTCGTACCCGGCAAACCTCGGGATTACACGGCGCATCCGACCACGGCCTTACTCATCGTCGAGGTTAGTGATTCGACGCTGTCTCACGATCGCAACCGCAAGGGCAGCCTCTATGCGGCGGCGCTGATTCAGGATTACTGGATCGTCAACCTGGTTGATCGCCAGTTAGAAGTCTACCGCGTCCCGGTTCCCGATGCGGCCGGGGTCTTTGGCTTCACCTGCTCGCAGCGAACGATTCTTGCTCCTGGCGCCACGGTCTCGCCCCTGGCTCTGCCTCAAGCTCAGATTGCCGTGACGGACCTGTTGCCCTGATCAGGCCACCTTTTTCAGCAATGCTCCCACGACCCAGGCCATCGTCACCACGGCGTCGGTCTGAGAGGCACTCACAAATGGCGAGCGGCTTCGCTTTCACGCGCGATGCGCAGCGGGCCGGTTTTGCAGGCGTTACCAGCGGGCTCACGCCGCGCCGCTCGCCAAAACATGACAACCTCTTAGACAAATCGCGGCGCCTTCGTACTCTTCATTGCTGGGAAGCGGAGGAAGGAATGGCCGAGCCGGCAGCCGACCCCCTGTTGACGGCACTCGCCCAGGGGCGGGAGGATGCCCTTGCCGCGCTCTACGATCGCTTTGGCCCGGCCCTCTTCCGGACGGCGCTCTTGCTGCTGGGCTCGCGCCCGGACGCCGAGGATGCCGTGCAGGACGTCTTCGTGGCCCTGGTGCGAAGCCGGCACGGGCTGGAGAAGGTCGGCAATCTCCGGGCGTACCTGTTCTCGGCTCTGCGCCATGCGGCCGCCCGGCGGTCTGTCCTGCGGAAGCGCGATCGCTCCGTGGCGCTGACGGACGTTCCGGAACCAGCCGCCGCGGAAGCACGCCAGACGGACGCCGAGCAGTCGCACCGGCTGGAGCAGGCCTTGCAGACGCTGCCGGTGGAGCAGCGCGAGCTGATTGCCCTCAAGCTCGATTCGGGCCTGACCTTCGCCGAGATCGCGACGCTGCTCGGGATCAGCCCGAACACCGCCGCCAGCCGTTATCGCTACGCCCTGGAGAAGCTCCGCAGTCTCCTCAAGGAGTAACCACGTGGCCAGCCCTGACCTTCCTCCGGACCTCGCCGCCTTCGAGCAGCAACTGCTGGCGCGCGAACGGCCGGCGCCGGAGCCGGTCCTGCGGCAGCGCGTGCTGGAGACGCTGCGGCAGGAACTGCACCCCCCAACGCCGCCGGGGAGTTCGTTCTGGTGGACCCTGGCGGCCACGGCGGCCGGGGTGCTGTTGTGGATCAATTTTTCGATGAGCGTGATCAACAACATGGACTGGCACTTTGCCGGCCGGCCCAACCCGGCGCAGGTGGAGGAAACGGCCGAGCGCATTTGCGCCCTGCTGCCGGAGCTGCCCGAAACCGAGGTTTACCGACAGGCGTTGCTTCTGCAACCGGCAACCCGGCCAGCCCCAGGGCCAAATCCCTCGGCTGCACTGGATTCTCTCGTCCGACGAAAGGAACAACAGCAATGGGTTACGCATTGATCTGGATCGAGAGCCTGGCTGCGAGCCTGCTCCTGCTGGGATTGATCACAGCCTGGACCGCCCGCTGGTCCCGCCGCCTGGCCCAGGTTGTGGTTCCTGGTCTGATCGCGTTGTTGCTTCTCGTCGTTGTCGGAGTGTTTACCGCCGGCGTCGGAGTCTTGCACTCCAACGGTTCCGTGACGTCATCGACTTTTTCCTTCTTCCTCAGCTGGTCGGCGGTCCTGGCGCTGGGTGAGATGATGCTCCTGTACCGTGGCTTGCGACGGCCCAGAGGAGAAACGGTCCCAAGGGCTCGTTCCTGGCCCCTGGGTCGCCTGGCCGTCGCACTGGGTGCAGTTGTCCTTCTGGACTGGATCACGTTCTCCAACATGGACCTGGCGATCAAGATGCAGCTGGCGACGGTTCGGGCGGAATCGGGAGCGAAGATCCTGGCGCTGCTGCCGCCACGGATTCCAGATCGCGACAACGCTGCCTTGCTTTACAGGGAAGCGTTCGCGGACCTCCCGGATTCGGAGCAGTGGCACAGGTTCCGAAAGGAGACAGCGGAAAACCGGTCCACTTTTTTTGCTGGCTTCGATTATCAGGACAAGGAACTGATCGCGTTCCTCCGCCGCCAGGAGAAGGTCCTGGCTCTGCTCCGCAAGGCGGCTGAGAAGCCAGGTTGCTCGTTTGACCACGATTACTTTCAATCCGCGGACCCGTCTCCGCTGGAGTTGAACCAGTTCCGTGCCGCTGCGGGGCTTCTGGCCCTCGATGCCCGAAGCAAGGCCCGGCACGGCGACCGGCGGGCCCTGGAAGACGTCACTGCGCTTTTCGGCATGGCCCGGCACGTCCGCGAACCGATGCTGATCCCGTTTCTCGCCTCCTGCACCTGAATCGGATGGGTGTTGAGGCCCTGGAAGACGTCCTGGCTCACCTTCCTCCCTGTAACCGGGATGAACTGGAGCGGTTGACGCTTGGAGACGTCTCTTACCACCAGGAATTCCGACGGACTCTTCAGATGGAGGAGGCGGCCCTCGGTTTGCCGACCTTGCTTGCCGCGGTCAATACCGAAGGAGACCCCCAGGTGAAATTGCTCAAGGACCAGGTAGGGGGGATTGGACTGTGGTTTCTCGATTCGCCCGTCTACCGAGTCTTTTTCCTTCCGGATGACCTGGCGAGCTACCGGCGCTACGTGCAGGCAGCGCAAGGGCTTGCAGCCCGTCCTTATGCCGAAGCGCGTGAGGCATGGAAGAAAAGCCCGTTCGTCGGAATTCCCAAAGACACCGGTCTCCTGACCGACCTGCTCCTCCCGGATGCCAGCAAGTGTGCCGAGGCCACGGCTCAGGCCGATGCCTGGCACCGGGTGGCCCAGCTGGCTCTGGCTGTGGAGGACTATCGGGTCCAAACGGGTCGCTTCCCCAATCGCCTGGAAGAGCTGACTCCGGCCTTACTCCCCGGGATTCCCATCGACCCCTTTACCGGCAAGCCACTTCGCTTCCGAAAGGACGAGCAGGATTTTCTCGTGTACAGTGTCGGTCTGGACGGAAAGAACGACGATGGCACTCCCTGGAACAGCCAGAAGAAAGAGGGGGATCTGGTCTTTCGCCTGCGCGGCCGATAGGAGCTGGATGGAGGACAGCTGGCGGAGTTTGTCCCCTTCTGTACTTTATCTGAATGTACGAAGGGCTGAAGTGACACGCGAGCCATCCGAGGGAAGTCGTGTGTGTGTCACTGGCGCAATGCAATCGATTTTCCTGACCGTCCCGGATTGGGGAGTGCAAGGATGCGTGCCCGAGAGGGACGCCGTGTGATGCAGACCCGTTGGCGGTGTCGGTTTTTTGTCATCGGTGGGGCAAGCACCGACACGCACAGACGCTTGCTGGCGAGACCGCCAGGCAAAAGCGGTGTGGCGGTCTCGCCGCTCCTGGAGTCGAATCCGCTGGCACTGAATTGACACAATGAGGGCTTCGCGCGGGCTGAAGAGCGGAGGCAGGCTCCCTGCAGCCCCCTTCAGGGGGCTTTCTGCTGGCGTGTAGCCCCGCCATTCATGGCGAGGCGTCCGCTGGACCTGAATCGACACAATGAGGGCTTCGCAATGTGCCTGGCCATTCCAGGTCAAGTGGTGGAACGCCTGCCCGCCGAGGACGCGCTGGAGTTCGCCCTGGTGGACTTCAACGGTCTTCGCCGGCGGGTCTGCGTTTCCTGCGTGCCCGGAGGCCCGGAGCGGCGATTACGTCATCGTTCATGCGGGCATCGCCATCAATCGGCTCGACAGGGACGAGGCCCAACGGCTTCTTGAGGAACTGCGCCGCATGGGTGAGCTGATGGACGCCGAGTCGGAGGAGCCATGAAGTACCTCGACGAGTACCGCGATCCGCAGCTGGCCGAGGTGCTGCTCCAGGCCATCCGCCAGACGGTGACGCGCCCCTGGACGATCATGGAAGTCTGCGGCGGGCAAACGCACACGCTCATCCGCGCTGGCATCGACCGGCTTCTGCCGGAGCAGATCACCCTGGTCCACGGGCCCGGCTGTCCGGTGTGCGTGACGCCGCTGGAGCAGATCGACCGCGCCCTGGCCATCGCTCACGGCCCGACGTGATTTTCTGCTCCTTCGGAGACATGCTGCGTGTCCCGGGATCTCGCGACGACCTGCTGCGCATCCGTGCCCGTGGCGGCGACGTGCGCATGGTTTACTCGCCGCTGGACGCGGTCACCCTGCGCGTGCCAATCCAACGCGGCAGGTGGTCTTCTTCGCAGTCGGCTTCGAGACCACGGTGCCGGCCACGGCCCTGGCGGCCTGGCAGGCCCGGCAGCTGGGGCTGAAGAATTTCGCGCTGCTGGTCGCTCACGTCCTGGTGCCGCCCGCGATGGAGGCCATCCTGTCCTCGCCGGGCTGCCGTGTGCAGGGGTTCCTGGCGGCCGGCCACGTCTGCACGGTCATGGGCTTCGAGCAGTACCTGCCGCTGGCCGCACGGTATCGCGTTCCCGTGGTCGTCACCGGCTTCGAGCCGATCGACCTCCTGGAAGGCATCCTGATGACGGTCCGCCAATTGGAAGAGGGCCGCTTCGAGGTCGAGAACCAGTATGCCCGCTCGGTGCAGCGCTCGGGCAACCTCCAGGCCCAGGCGATCCTGAGCCGGGTGTACGAGGTTTGCGATCGGTCCTGGAGAGGGCTGGGCGTGATCCCACAGAGCGGACTCCGGCTGACGGCCGAGTATCGGGACCTGGATGCGGAGGAGCGATTCGCGGTGACGAGCATCCAGACGCGGGAGCCGGCCGAGTGCCGGGCGGGCGAGGTGCTGCAAGGGTTGCTCCGGCCCGATCAGTGTCCCGAGTTCGGCAAGCGCTGCACTCCGGAACATCCGCTGGGTGCGCCGATGGTGTCCAGCGAGGGGGCGTGTGCTGCTTACTTCCGCTATGGCCGGGTATCGGCGACGAGACTGCATTCTGACACAAGCCCGAAGCGCTGGGGCGCGGGACGGTCCCGGCGGTGGCGCTTCGGGCTTGTGTACGGTCCCGGCGCTGGCGCTTCGGGCTTGTGTACGGTCCCGGCGCGATGCCTTCGGGCTTGTGTCCTGCTGAAGTTACCAATGCCTCCCATTGAACCAGGTTTATCCTGTCCCGTCCCGCTGCCCGAGGGCGATTGCGTCCTGCTGGCCCACGGCGAGGGCGCCCGGCTGACGCGCCGGCTGATCCGCGAATTGCTGCTGCCCGCCCTGGACAATCGCTGGCTGCGGCCCCTGGCCGACGCCGCCGTGCTGCCCGCTGTGGCAGGCGAGCTGGTCCTGACGACGGATAGTTCGGTGGTCAGCCCACTGTTCTTTCCTGGTGGGGACATCGGCAAGCTGGCTGTGCATTCTGGTATCAACGATCTGGCCGTGACCGGGGCCGAGCCGATGTATCTGAGCCTGGCCCTGATCCTGGAAGAGGGGCTGCCCCTGACGATCCTGCGCCGGGTGATCGCCAGCCTTGCCGAGGCCGCCCGCGCTTGCGGGGTGTGCGTGGTCACGGGGGACACCAAGGTCGTCCCTCGGGGAGCGGTCGATCAGCTGTTCCTGAACGTCACCGCCGTCGGCCGGCGGCATCCGGGAGCGAACCTCGGCGCGGAGCGAATCCGGCCCGGCGATCGCGTCCTGGTCAGCGGCACTCTGGGCGATCATGGCCTGGCCATCCTGGCGGCACGCGAGCAGCTGGATCTGGAGCCGCCGCTCCGGAGCGACACGGCACCGCTGTGGGAGCTGGTCCGGTCCTTGCTGGAGAGCGGAGTCGAGGTCCACTGGATGCGCGATCCGACCCGTGGCGGGCTGTCGGCGGTCCTGCACGAGGTGTGCGAGGCGACCGGCCTGTCGATCGTATTGGAGGAAAGCACCTTGCCGCTGCAACCGGCCGTCCGGGGTGCGTGCGAACTGCTGGGGCTTGATCCCCTGTACGTCGCCAACGAAGGGAAGCTGACCGCCCTGGTGAGTCCAGCCGACGCGGAGCGTGCCCTGGCGTGTCTGCGTGAGCAGCCGCTGGGCCGGGACGCCGCCGTGGTTGGCGAGGTGGTTGCGCGGCAAGCCGCGGCCGTGCTGGTGCGCGGCCCGCTGGGAGCGCTGCGCATCCTCGATGAACCCAGCGGGGCCCCGTTGCCACGGATCTGCTGAGGGGGCGGCGCTGGTAAAGTCGGTAATCTCCACAAGTTCAACGCCCCTTCCACTTATTTCCTGTTGGAAACAGATCCTCCGCGTTGACAGTTGCTTGTCAGCGACTGTATTGTGGCATTTGACTCTCTTACTCCATTGTGGCCAGCCACGCTTGCCTGCGGGAGCGCTGGCCTCGCACCCTCGGTTGGCATTTGGGAAAAGGCACCATGGTTGCCACCCCGACCCAGATTCGTCTTGACGAGACAGCCCAGACCCTGTTCCAGGTGCTGGCGCAGTTTGGACTCACTGTCCCCCGCGGCCGCCGCCGCAGCAGCGACCTCAAAGAGATCGAGTTCCTCTCCCTGTCCCTGCTGCAGCAGCACGACACGATGATTGTCGGCGACATCCAGCGCCGTCTCGGCGTGCTGCCGGCCCAGATGTCGCGCATTCTGCGGGCGCTGGAGATGCGCGATCGACCCCTGATCGCTTGCCGGATCAACCCGCAGGACAAGCGCAAGATCGACGTCACCCTGACCTCGGCGGGGATCAAGGCCCTGCGCGAGTACCAGGCGGCACGCATCCAGCACATCACCACTCTCCTCGGCCAGCTCGGCGAAGGCGACCTGGACTGCCTGCATCGGCTGCTGGATCGCTTCCAGGAACTGCTCACCGACAAGAACAGCAACGGCGTGGATTGAGCCAGCGGGAATCCCTCCGGATTTTGGCGGGCCCGCCGAGCCGCGCACGCAGCGCAGCGGAGTAAGCGGCCCTTTGGGCGTCCGGAGGGCCGCTTACTCCGCTGCGCTGCGTGCGCGGCTCGGCAGCTGCCCGAGAGGCCCACCCAAACCAGGCTGGACTTGCGAGCGCTTTTCACCCCTGCTATACACTGCCTCCCCGGAAAAGGGTCACCGGGTCTTTCTCAGGAGGAGGCAGTCTCATGGTCCACAAGTGCCCCGGCCGAGCCGGCCGTGCCGCGCTGCGGCTTGTCCTGGCGTGCGGCGGCAGCGTCATCCTGGGGGGCGTCCTGTTCTGGATGCGTGCCGGTTCGGAATCGCTGGCTCAGGGCCAGACCGGAGTTCCTCCCGCGGTCCAGCAGCCTGTCCCACCCTCGGCCCCTCCTGATTCCTCGGATTATGCACAGCGCGTGGTGGCTTGCTTGCACAACTCCAAGGTCACCCGTCAGGATCTGGGCGAGTACCTGGTGGCGCGCTTCGGGGCCGACAAGCTGGACTTGCTGATCAACAAGCGGATCATCGAGTACGCCTGCAACGCCCAGAAAATCGACGTCACCACCCAGGAGATCGAGGCCGACCTGGCTGACACGGTGAACGGCATGGCCCTCAATCCGCAGGAGTTCGTCGATAAGGTCCTCAAGGCCTATCGCAAGAACCTCTGCGAGTGGAAAGAGGACATGATCCGTCCCAAGCTGCTGCTCACCAAGCTGGTGCAGAACCGAATCACCCCCACCACCGAACCAGAGATCAGCATGGCGTTCGAGGCCCAGTATGGCGAGAAGCTCGTGGGCCGGATCATCGTCTGGCCGACTGAGCCTTCCGCCAGCGTTTGGCTCCCGCTGAAGAACGATGAAATGGCGTTCGCCAGGGCGGCGAAAAGTCAGGCCAATGCACAACTGGCCGCGAATGAAGGCCGGCTCGACAAGCCAGTCGGACGCTACACCACCGGCAACCCCGCACTGGAAGACGCGATCTTCCAGCTGCTGCCCGGGCAGGCCAGCCAGCCAATCAAGGTGACGGAGGGGTATCTGATGTTCCGGTGCGATCAGCGGCTGCCGGGCGATTCCACTGCCAGCATCCAGGCCAAACGCGAAGAGCTGATCAAGGGGATCATCGCCAGGAAGACGCAGGACGAAATTCAGAAGATCTGCCTGGAGCTGAAGAGGCAGGCCAACGCGCAAAAGCTGCTGCCCGGCAACCGGCAACCCCTGAACCCGGCCGGGGACAGGTCCGTTGACCCCGTCGCCGTGATCTTCGGCCGGGAGCCCATCACCCGGCAAGACCTGGGCGAATTCCTGATCGCCCGCTACGGAGCCGACAACCTGGAACTGCTGGTCAACCGGCGGATCATCGAGGAAGCCTGCCGGGCCCAGCGGATCGAGGTGACCCCGCAGGAGATCGACGCCGACCTGGCCCAGACGGTAGCCCGCCTGGGCGTCAGCCAGAAGGAGTTCGTCGATAAGTTCCTCAAGGCGTATCGGAAGAACCTCTACGAGTGGCGTGAGGACGTGATCCGACCCAAGCTGATGATGACCAAGCTGGTCCAGGATCAGGTCACCTGCACCCCTGATGAGCTCAAGTGGGCATTCGAGGCCCACTACGGCGAGACGATCGAGGGTCGGATGATCCTCTGGCCGCCAACCGAAGAGAAAATCGCCAAGCGCGAGTGGAACCAGATCAAGGACAGTGACGCCGAGTTCGTCAACAAGGCCAAGCACCAGGCCAGCCAGGAACTGTCTGCGAAAGAAGGCCGGATCGACCAACCGATTGGCAAGCACTCCACCGGCAACCAGCTTCTGGAAGAGGCGATCTTCCGGCTGCTGCCCGGAGAGGTCACCGTGCCCATCGAGGCGCCGGAGGGCTGGGTGGTGTTCAAGTGCGACAAGCGCAACCCGCCCCAGACCAACGTCACCCTTGAGTCCGTTCGCGATTCGCTGATCCAGGAGGTCAAGGCGAAGAAGATCCAGCTCGTGATCCACAATCGCTTCCAGGAGCTGAAGGAGCAGGCCAATCCGCAGTTGCTGCTGCCCGGAGCCAGGAAATCGCGCGATCTGAGGGCCGAACTCAAGAGCGACATGTCGCCGGACGTGGGCGTTACTTCGGTCAAGCCCAGGGTCGGGAACTGAGAGGCTGGTTCCACCAGCCGCTTGCGGTTTAGCGCGCCAGTGGGGTTGCATTAACACTGCAGCGCGACGCCGGGATACGGGTTGTCGCAACCCGTATCCCGGCGTCGCGCTGCAGTGCTAACTCCGGGTCCATGGTCGCGTTTCTCCGCACACCCGATCAGTCCTCAGCGCTGGATGGCGACGGCCCGGAAGATCATGCCGTGCAAGGGCAATAACTTCGTGCTGAAACTGTGCGGATGATGAAAGGCCGGATGGGGCGCCGTGTGGTACTCGCTGACCAGGTTGTGGCCATTGCCGCCGAACTCGGTGGCGTCGGTGTCGATGACCTTGTGATACTTCCCCGGGAACGGCACTCCTAACCGGAACTCGGGAAAATAGTCCCGCGACAGGTTGAGCAGGTAGACCAGGAGATCATTGTAGTTCCGGTCGTAGCGCAGGAAGGCGAGGATGCCCTGCAGCGGGTTCTGGCATTCGATCCACTCGAAGCCATTGGGAATGTTGTCGCCCTCGTGCATGGCCGGTACGTGCTTGTAGACCTCGTTGAGCCGCTTGACGAACCACTGCACCGACTTGTGCAGGTGGTTCCAGGTCGAGGCCCACGGCAGCGGCTCCTCGGAGTTCCACTCGCTCCTCTGACCGAATTCCTGCCCCATGAAGAGCAGTTTCTTCTGCGGGTAGCCGAACTGCAACAGGTAGATCAACCGCAGGTTGGCGAACTTGTCGAAATCGCTCAGGTCCTCCGTCTTGTTGACCATCGAGTCGCTTCATGTGGACCACTTCGTCGTGTCCCAGGGGCAGCAAGAAATTCTCCGTGTGGTGGTACAGCATCGGATAGGTCAGATCGTTGTAGACCGCTCCGCGCTGGGAGCAGGGCGCTCGAAAGAACTTCATCATGTGCGACGTGCAGCCCAGGTCCCACTTGAAGTCGAAGCCGTGGCCGCCGTGCTCCACCGGCCGGGTCACGCCGGCGGCAATGGTCGAGTCCTCGGCGATCAGGAGCGTCTCCGGATGTTCCTCCTTGACCGCATAACACATCGACTGCATGAAGCGGAATCCCTCCGGGTTGTGGCAATTGCCGTACTTCCGCAGAAACTCCCGGAACTGGTTTTCCGTCGCAAACTCGTAGTGGTGAAATTGCCCCGCGGCATCCAGCCGGAAGCCATCGATGTAAAACTCCTCGATCCAGTGAAAGAGCGATGAGATCAGATAACTCTTCACCTCGCTGCGCGCGAAATCAAAGTAGTACGTCCCCCAGGGCGTGTACCTGCGGTCAGGGATCGAGAACTCGAAGAGGTGATCGTCGTTATCGTAAAGGGCCAGCCCGGTTGCGTCCCGGGGGAAATGCACCAGCACCACGTCCAGGATCACGCCGATCCCTTCGCGATGGAAGGCATCGATGAGCCGCTTGAAATCGGTCGGACTCCCCAGCCGGGAGGTCGGGGCGTAGAAGCCGATCACCTGATAGCCCCACGACGGTACGTACGGGTGCTCCAGGATGCCCATCAGCTCGACGTGGGTGTACTCCATGTACTTGACGTAGGGAACCAGCTCGTCGATCAGTTCGTGGTAGCTCATCGGCCGGCCGTCCTTGAAGCGCCAGGACAGCGGATGCACCTCGTAAATGTTGAGCGGCCCCGCGAACTTGTCGGCCATCGGCACCTTGGGGTGCTTGAACTCGTAATAGGTCTCGCAGAAGACCGGGGTGCGGTTGGCGTCGTTCTCCAGCGACCGGGCGAAGGGATCGGCGCGGAACTCCCAGCGGTCGCCGGGCTTCTGGATGGCGAACTTGTAGGTACAGCCATGCCCCAGGCCGGGAATGAACCGCTCCCAGACCCCTGTGTTGCCGTGCCGCTGCATGGCGTGGGCGTGGATGTTCCAGCCATTGAAGCTGCCGACCACGGCCACCTGCCTGGCATTGGGGGCCCAGACGGCAAACCGCACGCCTCCCTCGACCACGTGGGCCCCCAGGAGCCGATGGGCGCGGCGGTATTCTCCCGTGTTGAACAGGTACAGGTCGAAATCGGGAAGCGATCGCCCCCGCAGCGGGTCCACTTGAGGCTGGCCGTTCTCCAGTTCCTGGGCTGGCCTTTCTCCCGCCGGCGCAGGCAACACCGGCCTGGTGTCACTCGGATTCATGGTTGAGCATCCCGTAGAGGCTGATGAGGTCGTTCTGGTAGAGTTTGTCCTGGCACAGCAAGAGCAGAGCGCGTTTGGCGAAGGCGTCGCTGGTCCGGATGTTCTCGATCAGGGCCTGCTTGACCGTTGCCTCGTCGAGGATTTTCTTCGCGTACAACGCCTCGACTTCTTCTCGGGTCCGCTCCAGGTACGGGTCACGGTAAGGCAGTTCGTCCTCGTAAATCGATTCCTTGCTGACCCACTCCCATTCCACGCGCTGCAGCCAGAACCGCTCCTCGCGGTAAATCGAATTAACGTTGAGCGTCAGATCGTCGGTGACCCAGAAGCGGGTATAGGGGTCATTGTACATGGCCCCGTATTCCGCGTTGGGCAACGTCACGTGGTTCCCCGAGAAGGTGCGAATGTTGACGCAGGCGTTGGCTGTGGTCCGGTAAGCGATCGACAGTTGTAAATACAGCCCTTCCCGGGCGTAGAGGTCCTTTTTCGGCAGCACGTCCTTGAAACACAGCGCCGGGCCGGCATCCCAGATCTCGATCAGGTCCTGCATCGGATCGTGAAACCAGTTGGGCCCATAAACCGTCGCCGCCGCGGCTCGGACGACTCCTCGCTGACCCGGAACGTGCTTCTCTTCCTTGATCACTGGACGGGGAATGACTGTCTTTCGCACCCGGGGAAAAATTCTCGTTGGACCGCTGCCACAGGTTGTTCCCTCGCTTTGAGGCACTCACAGAAAGAAAAGGAGGACGGGCTTCCCAGCCCGTCCAGCCGGCCTGGGAAGGCCGGCTTACCTCATTCTGTTAGTGCCTCTTTGCCAACCGACGCACTCTGACCTCCACTCTCAAGATACCAGATTCCCCCGATTGTGGAGAGCCTGCTTCTCCTCGTTCTGGCTCCCGCGCACTGCGGCACGGCTTGGTTGCAGCACCGTGGCTCTCAGCACCACGGAGAGACAGCGGTGCCGCCATCATTTCATCCCGCCGAAAATGGCCAGCTCGAAGTATTTCCAGAAGCAGTCCACGTCCCGGAAACCGATCTGCCGAAGCCAGCGGCACTGGTCTTCCACCAGGGCGAGGATGTTGGCCGCTCGATCCGGGCGCTGCAGAAACTCCTGCCGCACCTGCTCCGGCGTCACCGGCTCGCCCTTCTCCTTGCGCCGTTGGTACAGATGTTCGGTCATGGCGTCGTCAAACATCTGCTCGATGCGGGGAGTGGTGCTGGCAACGTGTTCGCAGTTCAGGAAGACGCCGCCTGCCGCCAGCAGGCCGTGGATTTCCCGGTACAGCGTCCGTTTCCGCTCATCGGGCAGGTGATGGATGGCGAAACCGGAGACGATGACGTCGAACGGCCCGGCCAGAGCCGATTTCCAGCGTGGGTTCTGCAAGTCGGCTTCCAGAGTGGTTGCTCGCTTGCCGAACGGGCTCAAGCGCTGGCGGGCCTGTTCCAGCATCAGGGGCGAGAAATCGACAGCCAGGCCGCTGGTCTGGGGAAAGGCTTCCAGCAAGGCGGCCAGCAGGATGCCGTCGCCTGCTCCCAGATCGACAAGGCGCCGGCCCTGGGGACACGCATGCCGCACAACCCGAAGGAGAACGTCGAGCTGCCTGGCGCGGTCGGGAATCAGCAGGGACCGTTCGGTGAGGAACGCCCTGGCCACGTCGCGGTCTTTCCAGATTTCAGCAGGCATCAACGACTCCTCTTTCCGGTTTGCAGTTTCCAGGCGGCCAGAGCCAGTCTACCTGCCGCGGGAGGCAACAGCCAGAGGCAACCAGACTCGTACAATGGCAGCAAAGCGCCCCGCCTGGCAGTCGTCGCCGGTCAGGGGTGACGCCGGCAGAGACCCACCAGGGAAAGGACTGACCCATGCAACTCAAGACGGTGAAGATCGAGAAGCCGGACGACACCAACTTCATCCTCGGCCAGACGCATTTCATCAATCGGCAAAACGGCCCAGGGCTTCGCGCAGCCAGGGGCGAGCCCTGGCCGGTTGCAGCTCGGTGGCAGCAATGGCGCACCAGGGCGTTCGGTCGCGCAGGGTGGTTTCCAGGGCGAGAAGCGCTGGCGCATCCTCGGGGCGCAACAATTGGCCGGCATGGCGGAGGACCCCCCAGGCTTATTGGCGCACCATTTGCACGGTGGTATCATGGAGTTCATCCTCCCAGAACTGGGCAACGGCCCAGCATACAATCCTGAAAGAACAAGAGACTGACATGAACGGTCAATCAGGCCACGCCACATTCAATGAGTTATTCCCATCCACGACCTCGCTTCTGGCCTGGCGTGCAGCCTACAAGGCGAGGAAAAAGGAGAACCAGAGCTTGGCAGAGGAATCGCCGGGAAGCGAGGAGGGCAAGCTGAAGGAAGTGGATGACCAGAAGGATGCGCCGGCAATGGACGCAATGGACCACCTTGCCGGGGCGTGGGAAGGATGCTAGCGTGCCAGGGAGAACTGGTTGTTCAAGCTGCGGTTCGTCCCGGACAGGAAAGGAGTCACTCCATTGCGTCCATTGCCGTCCATTGCTGTTGGCGTAGAGGCAATCATCGTCGAACCACGGAGACTTCGCGTTTCCTTACACTTTTCCGAAGCGGGAGAGGCGGGGATGAGCGAACACACGCCGGGGCCGACTGAACTGGAAGGCACTTGGAGGCCGCTCTTGTTCGAGCGAGAAGGCCGGCTGGTCCCAGCCGTTGAGAACGCCGGGTTACTCCGCGTCATGGGCGGGGAGTTCACGTTGAAGTCGGGGGACTACGTCTGGGCCAGTGGCCTTGTGCGGGTTGACGCGACCGCCCGCCCCCGGCGGGTCGATTTCCTCCAGCCTCTCTGGCCGGGCCAGTGGTCGGTTCAGGCTGGCATCTACGAGGTGGCAGGGGACGAGCTACGGCTCCGGCTGGCCGACAACGAGGTTCCCCCTACTGGGTTCAACGGCGAGCAGGTCGTGTGTGGTTCTCCGCGGCTTACTTCAGAATGTCCTTGACGACCTCACCCCGCACGTCGGTCAGACGGAAGTCACGCCCGCCGAAGCGATACGTCAGCCGGGTGTGCTCGATGCCGAGCTGGTGCAGAATGGTCGCGTGCCAGTCATTGACGTGGACGGGATCGCGTGTCACGTTGTAGCCGAAGTCGTCCGTGCCGCCGTGGACGTGGCCGCGCTTGAAACCGCCGCCCGCCATCCACACGGTGAAACAGCGCGGATGATGATCGCGGCCGAACTTCCCGGCCAGGTCTCCCTGCCCATACGCCGTTCGGCCGAACTCGCCGCCCCAGATCACCAGCGTCTCGTCGAGCAGGCCGCGCCGCTTGAGATCTTTCAGCAGCGCCGCGGCCGGCTGATCGGTCGCCAGGCATTGCTGCTTCAGCCGGTTGGCCACGTCGCTGTGATGGTCCCAGCCGCGGTGGAACAGCTGCACAAAGCGCACGCCGCGCTCCACCAGTCGCCGCGCCAGCAGACAGTGCCGGGCGAACGAGCCGGGGGTCTTCACCTCGGGGCCGTACGTCTCCTGCACCTTCGGCGGCTCCTTCGAGACGTCCATCAATTCCGGCACACTCGTCTGCATCCGAAAGGCCAACTCGAAGGAGTTGATCCTTGCCTCGATCTCCGGGTCGCGTGTTTTCGACTGCTTGAGGCGATTGAGTTCGTTGATGCCCTCGATCAGGTCGCGGCGCGTTTGGGAATCGACCCCCGGCGGGTTCGACAGGTAGAGCACCGGGTCGGCGCCGGGCAGGAACTGAACGCCCTGATGCTGGCTGGGGAGGAATCCCGAGTGGAAGTAGCGCGACGGAATCGGCTGATCGAGCGGCCCGGAGAGCAGGACGACGAACGCGGGCAAGTCCCTGTTCTCGCTTCCCAGACCGTAGGACAGCCAGGAACCCATGCACGGCAATCCCGGTTGCGGCCTGCCGGTTTGCATAAAGGTGACGGCCGGGTCGTGATTGATCGGCTCGGAGTGCAGCGAGCGGATGACGCACAGTTCGTCGGCCGTCGTCGCCAGATGCGGAAGTAACTCCGTCATCTCGATGCCGCTCTTGCCCTTCTTGCTGGACTTGAACGGCGTGGACGCCGTCTTGAAACTCGCCTGGTTGCGGGTCATGAGGGTGACGCGCTGCTCACCGAGGACCGACCTGGGTATCTCCTTGCCGTGCAGTTCCTGAAGCTTTGGCTTGGGGTCGAACAGATCGACGTGCGACGGCCCGCCGGCCATGAAGAGATAGATGACGTTCTTGACCCTGGCAGGGAAGTGCGGCGCGGCAGAGGCTTTCTCGCCGAGAAGCGATGCCAGCGCCGCAATGCCGAGCCCGGCAGACGTCCGCTGGAGGAAACGGCGGCGACTGACGACGTTGCAAGAGGCATCCAATTGAGAGTCAATCATCACACCCACTCCCGGTTCTTCATTCGCGCGTCAGCGTCTCGTCAAGATTGAGGATGAGGTTCGCCAACCCCGTCCAGGCCGCATGTTCCGCGGCATCGAGCTTTCTGGGACCCATCTTCTTGACAGCCCCCACCACCTTGGCTGCCGCCTCCGTGTCCTTGCGGTAACGCTCCAGCAGCAGCCGATGCCGCGTCTTGACGACCTGCATTTCCTGCTTGTCCGGCTTCCGGGCCAGGGCGACGCGGAAACGCAAAGTCGATGCGACCTTCCAGGTTTGCCGGCCCTTCAATGAGCACGCGCCGGGCGAATGCACCAGCCGCCTCGACGAAGGTGGGATCATTGAGCGTCACCAGTGCCTGCAAGGGCGTGTTGGTCCGCGACCGCAAGACCGTACATTCCTCACGGCTCGGGGCATCGAAGAGGGCGAACATCGGATGCAGACTCGTCCGACGCCAGAAGGTGTACATGCCGCGCCGATGAGCGTCTTCGCCCTGACTGACCATCCATTGCCACTTCTCGTACTTGCCCTGGTAGAAGTCCGGCGGCTGATACGGCATCACCGACGGCCCGCCGATCCGGTCGCTCAACAGGCCGGCGATGGCCAGGGCGTTGTCGCGCACCTGCTCGGCGCCATGGCGGAAACGAGCCTGGCGATACAGCAGCCGATTGCTCGGATCGACGTCCGGCGCCTTGACCGGGAAAGCCGACGACTGACGATAGGTCGCCGAGAGTGCCATCCTCTTCAGCATCGCCTTGGTGTCCCAGCCCGAGGCGACGTACTCGGTCGCGAGCCAATCGAGCAGTTCCGGGTGCGACGGCAGCTCGCCCTGCGCGCCGAAGTCGCCGATCGTCTTGACGAGACCGACGCCGAACATTTGCGCCAGAGACGATTGACGGCCACTCGCGCCGTCAGGGGGTGCTCGGGACTGACCAGCCATTTCGCCAGCCCGAGACGATTGCGCGGAGCGTCCCTGGGCAGCGGCGGGAAGATGCCGGGTACGTCGCGCTCGACCTTCTCGCCGCGTTTCTGAAAGTCGCCCCGAATCAGGACGTACGCGTCGCGCGGCTTCGCCATCTCCTCGCTGATGAGCACGTACGGGATGCTCTCCTCAATCTTTTTCCGCCGGGCCAGCAGCTCGTCGATTTTCTTGTTGAGCGGATCGAAGACGTCACGCGCGTCCTTGAAGACGAAACGTACATAATAGTCGCGGAGGACCTTTTTCTGAGCGTCCGTCCTCCTGTCGGTGGGGATACGTAGGGTCGCCCTCACTTCGGCAGGCAGTTTGGCGTTGCTTTCCGCGACCTTTTCCCAGGCTTTTTGCGACAGGAGAGGTTGCTTTTCATTCAGCCTGCTCCAATCGACGTACAGGAAGTTCTTCAGTTGTGCGTCAATGGCGGCCTGGAACCCGGCCAGATCTTTTTTCACGTAGACCAGCTCCTTCACCTGCTCGGGCCTGGGCATCTCGATAAGCGGCGGCAGGGGCAGGTTGTGGTTGCCGCTGACCATCGGCTCCTTGATCCCCGTGAAAAAGGCATAGAGCTGGTAGAACTCCTTCTGCGAGATCGGGTCGTACTTGTGCGAATGGCACTCGGCGCAACCCAGCGTCAAACCCAACCACACCTGGCCGAGCGTGTTGGTGCGGTCCACCGTGTAGCGGACGACGAATTCCTCGGGGTCCGAACCGTTCTCCTCGTTGAAGCGGGTATTGCGATTGAACCCGCTGGCGATTTTGTTTGCCGTCGTCGGATTGGGGAGCAGATCGCCTGCCAACTGCTGGATGGTGAACTCGTCGAAGGGAAGGTTCCTGTTGTAGGCATTGATGACCCAGTCGCGCCACATCCACATCTGCCGGGTCGAGTCGTATTCGTATCCCGACGTGTCGCCGAAGCGAGCCAGGTCGAGCCAGAGATTGGCCATCTTCTCGCCGTAGCGCGGCGAGGCCAGCAGGCGTTCGACGAGCTTCTCGTAGGCGTCGGGCGAGGCGTCGGCCAAAAAGTGGTCCACTTCCTGCAACGTCGGCGGCAGGCCGGTCAGGTCGAGGGTGACGCGCCGGATCAGTGTCGCCTTGTCAGCTTCAGGAGACGCCGCCAGCCCGGCGGCCCGACGTGTTGCGCTGACGAAGGCATCGATCGGGTTTCGGATGTCGTCTTTCGCATCGCGGAATACCGGCACGGCCGGCCGCCGTGGTGGGACGAACGCCCAGTGCTGTCTGAAGTCCGCGCCCTGTTCAATCCAGCGGCGCAGCAGCAGCTTCTGCTGGTCGCTGAGAGGCTTCTTGACCTCGGGTGGCGGCATGAGCCGCGCAGCTTTTTCGGCCTCGATCCGGCTGATGAGGGCGCTGCCGGCAGGGTCTCCGGGAACGACGGCGGGCTTGCCTTGTTTTCTGCGAGCAAGGGCGGCGGCGCGAGAATCGAGGCGCAGTTCGGCCTCGCGCGTGCTGTCATCGGGGCCGTGGCAGCTCCAGCAGTGACTGGCGAGAATGGGCCGGATGTCGCGGGAGTAATCGATCTTCGGATCTGCCGCCGCGGCGTGCGAGGCCGGCAGGAACAGGGAAAGCACGGCGAGAAGTATGATGCGAATCACGCGAGTGTTACCGTCATCGAGGGTGTGGGGGGATGCCAGGCTGCATCTTGCGTTAGCCCGACGCGCAGCAGCGAGGGAGAGAAGACCCTCGCTAGCGCGTCGGGCTAACGGCTTCGATCCGATAGGAGCCCAACCAATCGCCCCAGCTGTTACTGATGATGCCATTGCGTTCCGAGCCGGTGTACTGCTGCTCGCCTGGCAGAATCGTCACCTTGACAACCGCCTTCTGGCCGACCTTGACGATGCCGCCATGAACAGCCGCCGTCGCCAGGAAGGAGTCATCCGTGTAGACGCCCGTGCCCCAGATGGAGCCGGTGTTCTGACCGGTGATCTCGAAGAGGAAGGACTTGCCGTTCTGACCGCGGAACTCGACCAGTGTGCCGGGTTCGGCCATGACACCCGGCTTCGGAGCTGCAGCGCGGGGACTCCTGCCTTTCACCGCCTCAACCTTGAAACTGCCTTGAAAGGCGGCAAAGTCGTTGGTCGTGATCCCGTTACGCATTGAGCCGCGATACTTCTGCTCCCCGGGCAGGATCGTTACCTTGACCACAGCCTTGTGGCCGACCTTCAGAACGCCCGCATGCACTGCGGCGGCGGCGAGAGACGAGTCATCGGTATAGACGTCGGTGCCCCAGACGGCGCCGATCTGCGCGCCCGTCACCTCGAAGTAAAACACCTTGCCGTTCTGACCGCGGAGGCTGACCACGTTTCCCGGAGCAGGCGCGGCGCCGGCGATGCGGCCGGTCTTCAGCTCCTCGACCTCATCGGCTACCACCTCCGCCTGGGAGGCCTTGCCTTCTTTCTCCAGCCGTTTGCCGAGTTCTTCCAGCTGGGCGATGAGCTTCTTCTTGCGCTCGATGAGTTCCTCCTCGGCTTGTTGCTGGGCTTGCTGAGCCTTTTTGAGGAGTTCCTCCGTTTTCTTGACGATCTCCCCGCTGGCCTTCTCGTGCTCCTCAAGGAGTTTCCTGGCCTCAGCGGGCAAATCTTCATTCGCCCACGCGGGCGCGACCACGATCAGGAACAGACCGAACGCGAACAGACGGCACAGGTTCATGGGCTCCTCGCTCAGTCCCGGGTGAATGGGGGGTAGTGCCCCGGTCTTTCCAGATCGCCGCCCTTCGTGGTCGCGGTTTCGATTCCAGCCAATGACGTTACCCGATCGAAGGACTGATTTCAACGATATTACTGCCCTGGCGCGAGCTAATCAACTGCCGTGGCCAGGCGACCGCCAGGGGGACGCGGGCCAGGACGTTCTTTCCCCCGGCACGACTTGGCCGCTGACCCGCCGGGAGTGCGTTCACAAGCGGCCGGCGGGGTCCATACCGCCAGGCAAGCCCTCGCCGGCCCGGCAACCGGTCTGTCCTCCCGCCCGCGTGGAGCCGGAGCGCTCACCCGCTTGGCGCGGACCAGGTCGGCGGATATGCTGTCATATCGGTCCGAGATAGCGTGGTGGCCGGAGCGGGCGCAAGGGCAGCGGGGTGATCGATGCCGTCAATGTCGGAATCACAATCCGGGTTCGAGATTCAGCACGAGGATATCCTCACGCTGCCCGAAGCCGCTGCGTACCTGCGGGTGCAGGAAAAGGCAGTGGTGGAGATGGCGACAGCTGGAGACATTCCAGGCCGGCAAATTGGCGGGGAGTGGCGGTTCTCCCGCAGGGCGCTTGAGGACTGGGTGAGATTCCCCGGTCTTCATGCCCGTGATTATTGGCGGCTTCACCCACACTGGTTCTTTGAGTCGCCGTTCATGGATGAATTCTTGGCTGTGCTGGAAAAGCGGATGCAGGTGCATTTCAGCCAAAGGCAAATGAAGGAAATAGCCCCCAGGCCAGGCTCAAAGCAAGCAGTCCTGAAGCGATTCGGCATCCTCAGTGATGCCGAAGACTTGCAAGAGCAGCTTGAGATCATTCGCAAGCGGCGGGAGACTGGCGGATGATCGTCTTTGATACGGATGTCATCACGCTGCTGACTTATGGGCAAACCCCAAAACTCAAAGAGCGGATCGCCGGGGTGCCTGAAGATGCCTCCCTGCTACCCGGCGAAGGAGTGAATGCGCCCTGGGGCATTGCCAGCTTGAGATGACCGTATGGCCAGGGAAAAGAAACCACGTGGGTCCGATGCCAAGCTGGCCCGGCTTCATGCCATGCGCAACCAGCCAGCCACTTTGGAAACCACTCTGGAACTGCGCCGCTATCTGGCGGATGCTTCCAGTTTCATCGTGGCGGAGGCGGCCAGGATCATCAAGGATCAAACCGTACCCGAACTGGTCGTCGATCTCGTGGCCGCGTTCGATCGTTTGATGATTGATCCGGAAGAGAGCGACAAGCAATGCCGGGCCAAGGTCGAGATCGTGGATGCCCTGAACCGGCTGGAGTACGCCGAACCGGACGTGTTCCTGCGCGGCCTGACCCACCGTCAGAATCGCCGCTTCGGTGCGCCCGGCCAGGATGCAGCCGGAGCACTGCGGGCGTTGTGCGCTTTCGGTCTGGCCAGGATCGCTCATCCCGGTGCTGTGCTGCTGCTGACCGAGTTGCTGCTCGACAGCGACGACACGGCCCGGGTGGGAGCGGCCCGCGCTTTCGGCGGCACCGGATCGCTCGCCGCCGTTCCCCTGCTGCGTTACAAGGTGCGGACCGGCGATCGGCTGATCGACGTCATCAGTGAGTGTTTTGCTTCGCTGCTGACCCTGTCATTCGAGGAATCGTTGCCATTCGTGGCCCGCTATCTGCAAGCCCAGGAGAACACGCTGCAAGGATCTGCCGTGTTCGCCCTGGCCGAGACGCGCCGGCCGGAAGCTTTCGCCGTCCTGAGGGATTCCTGGCCGGGGGTGCCGGCCGATCTCCGCGAATCGCTGTTGGTTGCTCTGGCCCTGTTCCGTATGCCGACCGCAAATGACTTCCTCATCGGCTTGATTGCCGGCAAGGACCCGAGTGCCCACGCTGCCCTGTCGGCGTTGGCCATTTACCGGGACAATCCGAAGACCAGGGCCAGCATCGCGGCCGCGGTGGAGGACAACGGTGCGGAGTCGGTGCGGGAGTGGTTCAGGAAGAAGTTCCCGGCGGAATCAGAGGCGAAGGTGAAAAAGGGGACACCCTGAATCCCTGACGCGAACCATTTGCTGCTGCTGACCGGCAGCGCGAAGTGGGTTTCGTCGTAGTTCAGCGCTGCAACGACTCGTTCGGCCGCGCGGCAGTGGGAGATACGACTGTGGACCGCTCGCTCCGACAGTTGATGAAGGTGATGCCGCCCCTCAAAGAGCAGCGGCACACGAAGGTGAATTGGGAGCGATTGGAAAAGCATGTCGGCCTGACCTACCCGGATAGCTTCAAGGGCTTCGTGAGCGTCTATGGGTCGTCCCACTGGTTTGAAATGCTTCTCCCCTTCTACTCGACCGCAAGGACTGTCCGGCTCGTCCAGGAGTATGTGAAGAGCGTTGGCGAGAAACTGCGATGGCTCGCCGGGAACACATACGACGCGAAGCGCAACAAGTTGGACCTCCCGCTCTACCCAGAGGAGGGAGGCATGTTTCCGTTCATAGAGGACATCGACGGACCGATGTACTGCTGGCTCACCGAGGCGAAGGACCCGAACCGCTGGCCCGTGTACTGCTGGATGAGGGGACCGATCACTGTCCTCCCCGACGCGACGATCTCGGGAATGTTCTTGGGTTTCCTGGAACGCTCGCCCCGGATGGTTCAACTTTGGGGCGATGTGCAGGACTACGAGCCAGAGCGCATCCGCATCGCCGACGTGTGTATCGAGAGCTGACAAGGTGTTTTCGCCGAACAATCCGCTACCCCGGCCCGGCCACGCGAATGAGTCTTGCCGAGTTCCCTGCCGTGCTCGCGTGAGCCGGCTGGTGAGCTTGCTGTTCACATAAGAAGCAGAGGGCGGCATGGGGAATGACGACGGGTTTGTCAGCGCTATTCTGGCAAGCCCGGAGGATGAAATCCTGCGGTCGGTGTACGCCGACTGGCTTGAAGACCGCGACGACCCGCGAGGCGCATTTCTCCGGTTGCTCGGAGAGTGGGAGCGCTGTTGGGATGGAGGAGGTGTCCCCTCAACTTCCCTCACTGCCCGCTTGGAAGAGTTGCGGAACCGGATTGACCCGGGGTGGGTGGCGGTTATGAGTACATTGGGGGTCAAATCCGAGCCGTTTGCGTTGTGGCTTGAGTCCAGCGATGCCCCTCTGACTGAACGCCTCGTGATTCGGGGAATCAGAAGGAGATACCAGCGAAACAGAAACTGTCAGCCCGGAGGATTGGTCGCCTTCGCGACGCAGTATTTGTTGCGTGAACCGCCGGACAATGGGCTTACCACCGATCTCCAGATGCTCGCCGACCTGAGTTCAGGGCTTGGGGAGTGCTACTACGGCTCTTCCGACTTCATCATCTATTCGTTCATTGCTGATCTCCATGCAACAGGAGAGCAGCCCACCGCCGGAGAAATCCTTACTGCACTCAAGGCTCGCGACTTCCGTGGCGAAGGGAGCGGCGAGCATTATGAAGACTTCATCAGCAACGAGTACCGGAGGCAGCACTTCTTCATTCATGACGGCACCGAGGAGTCGCGGGAAATCCACACGGTTCTTGCCAAACACATTGCACCCGCCCGCATGTGGTATGTACTCCTTCGCACTCGTAACCAGCAGTGCCTCCGGGAGGCCGTTCACTTTGCCGTGGGACCATCACCCCACGGGAACCGGATTGTAGGCGTGGTCGCGGGAGGCTTTTGGGGGTGAAGCGGCCAAGCAAAGTTATGTAGAACCAGCGGCTGTTGCTGACGCGGGCGCACCACAACACTACAATCCAGAAGTAGATGCGACTCGAACTAGCGGCTATAGCGGCCCAACCTTTCAGGGCGTGGCGCGTTCCAGTCGCGCTCGGCGGGCTGCTGAGCCTTGTCCTTCGACCCTGAGGGGCCGGTGTGATTGCGAGACAGGGGAGGGCGACGGATGGGCACGGCAACACGCAACAACTTCGCACGGGCCATCAGCAATGTCCGGGAGGGCATGTCGGCCGCGGACGTTCAGGCGTTGCTCGGCGAACCCGACGACATCCGCACGCCGCACGACAGCCTCGGCAGCGTCATTACCTACCGCACCAAGGCCGTCTGGTGCTACGGGACCGACGGCCACCTGAGCACGCCGACGCTCGGCTCGGTCTTCCTGAACGAGAAAGATCAGGTGCAGTTCGTGTGCGGGGGTGGGGAGGCGCTGCCGGAGGGAGTGTTCGACGAGGGCGAACTCCGTCGTCTCCTCCGCATCCTGGACCGCGTGCCGTCCTACAATGCGGGGGAGGCGTTCGACTCGCGCCGACTGATCCAAGCGGTGAACGCCCTCCAACCGCTCGGCAAGGAACGAGCCCTCGCTGCCATCGGCGAGTACCTGAGGGTCGCCACAGCCTACACCAGTTCCGGCCGAGAGGGGATGTTTCTCGTCCTCCGCCTGCTGTTCGACGTCTCGGTGGACGCGGGCGGACAGCCGGCCATGTTCGTTGGCACCCCGTCTGGGCCGGTACCCGGCTGCCCTGCTGAGGCCCCTCGTTACCCGCTCCTCGTCTGTGACGACATCCCCCTTCTGGCTGTCAATGGCTACAGGCTTCTCGGATGTGCCCAGGATCCCACCGCCCACCTGGATTACTTCCGCGAACGCGGGCGGCTCCGGGATGGTCCGCTCATTCCCACGGACCAACCCTTTAACTGCCTCCAGGGCGCTGAGGCCCGTTGGCCGTGGATGTTCGTGGAAGGCATCATCGACTGCCGGCGGTTGTTGGCGATGCAAGTGCTGAATCTCGTCGGCTCGGTCTACCGCCCAGCGGTCAACGAGATGGGCTACCCAGACCCATACCACGGCTGGCAGGGGAGTTCGTCGGGCTACCCAGAAGATATTTTGGCGATCTCGCGGCTCGCTATCCGCTGGGATGCCGCCCGATGCGCGTACACCACCCTGGACGGGTCTTGGCTTTCCGAAGAGGAGCAGGTCAACTACCGCAGGCAGTTCTGGGAGTTCAGTTCCACAGGGTTCAAGGTGCAGGTGGCCATCACCCGCGAGAACCACCGCTACGTCTCGGTCGGGGTCAGCATGGAAGCGGAAGGACCGGGATACGTTCCCCGGTTTCGGTTCGAGGTCTACAAGGATCGCGCGACCGACCAGCCCGTCTGCGAGGTGTCATTTGGGGGAGTGCATGCAACGTCCGGGAGTTGGGGCGGCTCGACCGGGACGGGGCTGATCCTGCCCTTGGGGCATGAACTCCAACTGCGGGCAGTGGCAGGGGAGGAAACCAGGGTCAGCCCTATCTTCCGACCCCGTCCCTACCACCCAGTAGCGTTCTCCCCGGAGTGGCGGACTGGTATTGTGGTGGCACTCGCTCGGCAGATGTACGACAGCCAAGATTTCTCCGTGATGCCGATATTGGCGGACGCACTCCAAGACGCCGGGTGCGACAACGAGGAGATCCTGAGCCATTGTTGCAACACTTCCCTTATGCACGTGCGCGGGTGTTGGGTCGTAGATCTCGCGCTTGCAGAAGTGTAACGTGAGCGAACAATCCACTTCTGTGGAAGTTGGGGCCATGACGCCTGACCTCATTTGACGCTAACCCAGACCCCCTAACGCCGTAGAGCTTCACCGTACTGCCCGGCTTTAGGGCGTTATCCGCAGTGGACTACGGGGGAGTCGGGGTGGCCATAGCCGCTGCACTCGCCGGAATCGGCGGCCAAACCACATTCTCTACGTGCTTCGGTCCCGACCACCGCCGCGCGCAACGTAGGTTCGTCAATCTCCTCCGGTCACGTCGATCGAAGCACCGAACTACCCGGGGACCCACCAAACAGTCGTGACCAAAAAAGATGCAGGACAAAACCAACCTGCCCACGCCGGCTGCAAGCGGATCGGCGAGAAGTGCGTCCTTGGTCCGGAAAGGGGTCCGGAAAGATGTACCGTTGAAAGTCAAGAGCCGTCCGTCGTGATGACGGATTTTTTTTGTCTTTCCTCTTCGGGTTGTCAAACGGTTCCCCTAACGGGTTCCTCTTCTCTGTTCCGGTGGAGATGGAACGTCTCCGCTAAATGCAACGCGGCCTCGTAAAGAGGCAAGCCCTGCACTGCCGCCCATAAGTCCAGGACGTTGCCGTGCGCCCCGCACTCCGCCTGGAAGCACTGGAACACATTCTTGCCCAGATGCACGGAGAATGTCCTCTCCTTCGCACCCATCGGACCATGCACGGGGCAGCAGCCCCGCAGCTGCTGGCCACGGCCTCGTAGACCCTCAAACAATCCCAGGTGACGCAGCACCTGCTCCAACGTGATTTGTTCCCGCAGGAAGGCGAAATCCACCGGCGGCCGCGCCGCCGGCTGAGCCGGCGCGGGCTTGACAGGCGGCGCGCTGGCTTCTACGGTGGAGGCAGCCGTGGTGACCACTGGCTGTGCAGGCGATGCCTGTGTGTGGCCCACGGCTTGTTCGTTGCTGGCACCCACTCCCACCGTCAGCGGGGTGGCCGGCGCCGCCGGCGCCGCGGCGGGAGCTGGGTCCGGACGCGGCTCCCAAGCATAGTGGTTGTCGTCGAAAGGACGGTTGGTCTTCCAGACGGCGAAGACCAGGTGCAGCAGCTTGCGCATGCAGTGCCCCAGGGCCACGTCGCCGCGTTTGCCCTTGGCTTTGAGGCGGTGGTACAAGGCCCGCACGGCCGGATTATGCACGCTGGCCGTGCGGGCCGCATTCCACAGGTAGCCGCGGACCAGATCATTGCCTTTCATCGACATGTGCTGCGTGCCCGGCGGCAACGGCCGGCCCTGCTTATCGACGCCGGAGCTGTCTTCCTGCGGGAAGACGCCGAAGTAGCCGACCAACTGCTCGGGGCTGTCGAAGCGGTCGATGGCGACGATCTTGGCCACCAAGACCGCGGCGGTGGCCGTGCCAATGCCGGGGATCGTGACCACCTGTTGGTGGCCAGAGGGCGGTAGCTGGGCGAACGCCTCTTCGAGCAACTGGCGCAGCTTGTCCTCATGCAGCAAGCACTGACGTACGCCCGTCACCAGCTCGCGCACGAGTGTCTCGGCGACGGCGCCACGCAGAGAGCCGACCGAGTGCTTGGCTGCCTGGTGCAGCGGCTGGGCCTGGTCCTTGGGGAGATAAGGAATCTCTTCCAGTGACTGGAGGTGGGCGTGGGCAAGGCGTTCGGCGGTGGGATAGCGGTCGAGCAAGTGCAGCAGCCAGTGGGCGGAGAAGTCCTCGGCGAGGGTGGCCAACTCCGGGAAGACACGGGCCATGAGGTTGTGCAGGCGGTTGATGGCCTGGGTGGTCTGCTTGACCTGAGCCTGCAAGCGGGCGCTGATCTCGCGGAGCAAGGCGAGCTGGGGCGGGACGGCCGGGGTGGGTCCAGGCAGCTCGACGATGGCGAAGCGGGCCATGGCCTGGCTCTCGGTGTCGTCGGTGGTGCGTTTGGGGAAGTGGGCCTTCTGGTAGTCCTTGTTGCGTTTGGGCTCGCCGACAGAGAGGGTCAGGGGCAGGGCCAGGCCGCGCAGGAAGAGTTCGAGGTTGGCGGCGTACTGGCCGGCGGCGTCGAGGCGGACGTGGAAATGGGCGTGGGGATGTTGGCGGTGTAATTGTTCGAGGCGTTGCTGGAGAGCCTGATAGCCGGCCTGATTCTCGAGGACGGTGAGGGGCTTGGCAGCGGGTTGGCGATCGGGACGGAGGAAGGAGACGCGATGGCCGTAGCGTGCGGTGTCGATGCCGACGCCGATGCGGTCGAGCGGAGTCGTGGAGACAGTCATGGAGATTACTCCTGGGTGCCAGGAACAACACGGCCTTGAAAAGGAGGCGCTGTTGGCAGGGTCGAAGAAGAGGCGTGAGCGTCCTCCGGTATGACTTTGGCCTGGGAATCCTTGTGATAAGCGGTCGGGGCCGCAGCATGTACCAACACCTTGCGCCAAAGGCCGGAGGGAGCAATCTTTCCGAAGAGGTCAAGCCTCAGGGGGACGCCAGAACTCCTCACGACACTACCGCCGGTTACTATTGCAGAAACCGGCTAACATGACCATACAAGGGGACGCATGGGTCCGGAAAGGAGACGCATGTATTTTCACAAACCATCGTGAAAATACATGCGTCCCCTTCCGGGCCCGGGCCGAGCAGAACTTGACGCGCTTGTGGACGGAGCAAGGCGACAAGCTCTGTGCGCAGTTCGGCATGGATTCCAAGGTGGTGGCGTTCCTCGCCAAGGTGGCCGAGGCTGGCCAAACGCCAACCTGATTCGATTCGCCAGCCCGCCAAAGTCGCTGACTTTGCGTAAGGTTTTGCCGGAGGGGCCCGGCCCTCCGGTGGCCGGCCCGCGGTCATTCGCTCTTGCCCGGCTCCGTCGGCATCGGAAAGCGTTTTTGAATCCACGTTTGCCACAGCGGCGTTTCGCGGGCGACGTTTCCGGCCGCTTGATCGCCGTAGAAGTAGAAGTTGAACGTCACCAGGACCGAGCCGGGGATGGTCATGATGCCCAGGGCGGCGGTGCCGGGCCCCGGCTTGTCGAGCCGCAACAGGGCGCCGCACGGACTCTGGCTGACGTGCTCCACCACGCCGCCAAGCGCCGGGACGCCTGCCGGAACGGCCCAGCGCTGCCCGACACCCACGCCGTTCAGCCCCAGTGCCGCGGTCAGCGTCGCCCAGGCCTCCGCCGCGGTTCCCGCGACCGGAGCCATGACCTGCATGATCGCGGATCGCTGGCCGCGGAAGTGCGTGAGATAGATCCGCAAGATGCGGAAGATGCCGGGCCAGCCGGATTCGGCGCCGTCCAGTTGCTTGTCCCAGTCGTCCGTGCTGGCGAAGAGGCTGTTCACCACACGGACGACGCAGACGCCGCCCGCCCGTGCTTCGACGCTGAACTCGGTCGCGATCGGCGGCGAGCCCGGGACCCAACCGTCGGCCTCCCTGGCGAACAGCCGGGGCGGATCCCAGGCCGTCACCACGGAGTGCGACTCCATGCCCGGGCCGAAGTTCAACTTCACCGCGACGGGCTTCCCGCTCTGCTCCTCGAACTCTGCCGGCACGAACCAGGACGAAATACCCGGTCCGGTGGCGATGGCCTGCCAGACTTCCTCCGGCGTGCCGGGGATCTCGACTTCGACCTGGATTGAACGGCGGCCGGAGGCTTCTTTCTTCACGCTCATGATGGCTCCTTGGGATCGGATTTCTCCGGCAGAGGGTGCGCCACGACCACCAGGCGATGCGCGCGGCCGCCGGGGGCGGATTCATCGTGATACTTTGAAACGAGTTTCGTGATGGCCTCGGTGAGTTCGTTGCTGAAAGCCGCCCGGTCCGTCGGCGACCGGAAGCGAACCTCGGTATCCACCGCCAGGGTCGCCAGGCGTTTGCCCTCCTCTTGCGCACGACGGACGAGGTCGCCCACCTCGCGGACGACCCGTGCGCCCAGGGCGATGAGATAGCTCGCGGACAGCCGATCGACTTCCCGATGCGGATCAACGGCGACCGGGCCCAGGGCGCTCGGCGAAACGACGTAGGAAGCAGCCGTCGCCACGAGCAGCCGTTCCGTCAGCCCGCCCCACTTGCGTTCCTCGGCCAGCCGCACCAGTCCGTGCGCCTCCAGCGCGTGCAGATGGTAGTTGATCTTCTGCCGAGCCAGGCCGACCCGCGTGGCCAACGTCGCCGCCGAGGCGGGCGCGACTAGCTCGGAGAGGAGTCGACTCCGGATGGGCTCCAGGGCCACCGTCGCCGCCGCCGGATCATCGATGACTTGGATGTCGAGCATGAGGAGATGGTAGCATTGACAATTTTTTTTGTCAAGCATGGATCAAGGCTTTTTCTGCCGAATTCGCGGAGTCGATGGCGTGCCGCACAATTGTGAAATTGCGGCGAAGTCTCCTCCTCCGGCCGCTGGTCGGACCGCCGCGCGCAACGGCCCGGCGTGCTTCGGTCACGTGCGACCGAAGCACCGAACTACCCGGTGATACACCAAACAGTCGCGAACAAAGAAGATGCAGGACAAACCCAACCTGCCCACGCTGGCTGCGAGCGGATCGGCTAGGAGCGCGTCTTTGACCCCGGCTGCTTTTTTCCTGACCAGCACGGCTTTTGGAGAAGAGCCAGGAGAGGACCGGAAGCGAAGGCGTGTGCTGCTGGCGTGGTGGCGGTATCGCTTTTTTGTCATCGGTGGGGCGTTGGGTGACACGGCTGGGCATCTCCTGGCCAGACCGCCACGCAAAAGCGCCGTTGGCGGTGTGGCGGCCTCAGCTCCTGGGTCTCCGCGGCGTCCCAGCCCTCCCCAAAATGCGTGACGGTCCGCGTTTTCCCTTGCGAAGTCTGGCACCTGGCGGCTACAACGGAAGCATTGAGGACCGGATGACCGACCAAACAGCACTCCGACAAGGGGAATCAAGAGATGAAACCGCAGCTGGCGATGACCTGTCTATGCACCGCTGTCGTCTGGGGCACGACCGTGCGGGCCGCGGACGAACTCGGGTCGATTCCGCCGGGGTGAGCGCACGAACACGCGAACCGGCGACGGAATTCGTTCTTGACCTGGAGGAAGTGACCGCACAAAATAACAGTGGCTTTCGTGCTGTCCTCGCGCCAAAAGGCTGACGACGTACGTGACTCGGCCCCATGTTACCAGCGCGGGGTCGTTTCCATTAACATTCGGTCCGCCCCGTGGGATGCCTGGGGAGCCGATGAAGTCTCTCGAAGCCCAGTCGCCGCAACCTCAAGCCCGGTGAGGAGGTCTGCAAATGACCACCAGGAGTATGAACGAGTGGACAGTGATTCCTCTGAGACTGCTTGAGGTTCCCCCGGGTGACGATTGGCTGGCGGGACCATCGCGCTCAACGATGAAAAGCCGCTCAAGGTTCGCAGATGCACAGCTTGAGTTACCCACGCCAGAAAAGGCGCAAGTTCTCTACTTCGACCTGAAACGGTTAACCGGGTGGGAAGACGTCGTTGACTCGGTGGTGAACTGGGCTCGGCGTTATCACCAGGCTCTCCCCAGGGAGACCACGCCAGCGACGCTGGTGGCCATCGGAACGAAAGTCAGGAACGAGGGACGGCGACGCCTCTTGGCAGAGAATGTCTATTACCTGAACGAAGGGCGCCGCACCCTGCAACGGGTGATGGGAAGCGGAGATCGGACCCAGCAGATTGCCAGGCTGATTCAGAGCCTGTCTGGATCTTTCATCCTTACCGCTGTTCCGCCTGCCCCGGCGGCCACGGGCGCAGCAAGCCCGCACTCAGGCTCTCCCAAGCCATCGGCGTCTGATTGGGATGCCTACACCGTGCGCCCCCAGCACGTAGACCCCGGAGAAGTCGAAACCCTCTTCCAGAAGCTCAGCAAACCGGATGGCCTGGAAAGAGACCATTAAGAATGGCGGATCCATTCCTCTTGGCCCACCAAGTGGCGGAGTCGGTGTTCGACATCGGGGGCAAACTCTACCCAATCAGCATCCGGGACCAAATGGTGCGGGGGCAATCGATCATCGACCGGGCGGTCGCGGCAGGATTCGCCGCCACAGGTCGGGAACTTCTCGTTATCGGTGCTGGCGCAGCTGGTGCAGTTGCCGCGATTCGGGCGGCGTCCCTGGGGATCCGGACTCATCTGATCGAGTTTGACGCGCGCCCGTTTTCTCGACAGGATTCTTGCAGAACCCGTTGGATCGACCCTCACGAATACGAGTGGCCGTTCGACCAGTGGCCGAACCAGACCTACGTGTACGACAACCCGCCTCTGCACCGGTACTATGGCCACCCCGTGCCGCTCTCGTGGAATGCCCAATGGGCTGACTCTCTCGCGGCAGGATGGGCGATGTCGTTTGGTGCCGCTCTCGGGGCGTACCCGAATTTGATCTTCTACCATTCAAACACGCTGGTGCCTCCGCCCGCCCCACCTCCGGTGTTCAACGCGGCTGCCAAAACGTGGACGGTCCATTTGAGCAATGGCGCTGTCCTGACTGTGGGAATGATCGTCAACGCCGTCGGATTCGGCGTTGAACGCTGCGACGTGCCCCGGCTGCCACCGCCAACGTATCGTGGGTTGGCGTTTTGGCAGACCGATCGATTTCGTCGGCCGAACTGTGGCTTACGACCACCGAAGGTGGCCAAGGTTGTCATCTCTGGAGGGGGAGATGGGGCCCTCCAGGACTTCTTGCGAATCGTAACGCGACAGCGATCTGTTCGCCGCCTCTATCAAGCCATCTTGGCCGCAATGCCGGATGGAACTGCCGGTCAACGCGCTCAGAAGAGGACCATTTTATCGACGATCCAGGGCCGGATCTCGGGAGCCGAAAACCGCGCATTGCGGTCTTATTTGTGGGGAAGCGATCCTGTCCACGACCATGACATACATCGACTGCTGCACCTGGGCCACCTGGATGCCGTGGGCTTCGCACTGAGCAGAGCCCAGGTTATCGCTGCGCTAAAGGCGATTCTCCCGAGCCCAGCGCCAGACGTGCTTCTGGTTCATTCATGCATCCACTTTGCGCAGTCCTACGCATTCAATCGGTTCCTGGTTCTCCTCATCGACGCCTACCTTTCGCGGCGAGACGGAACGCCCTCGCGTATCATTGCTGGAGCCGAGGTTGTTTCAGTTGTCGGAACAAGCGGCCACGTCTGCAACGTCGTGCGCCGCACCGGTGCCTCGGCGAGCCTCACACAGTCGGACTGGGGCCGGCTCTCCACCCGAACTGTGCCGCGGCGGCAGCGCCGCCCTTGCCAGTTCCGGTGGTTTTTCCATTCAAGCCGCTTGACGCAAACGTCGTCATCATCCGCCACGGTGTCACCGGCATCGGTCTAGCTCCGGGACCGTGGCAGACCCTCGCGCATATCGGTCATCCGAGACAGATCCTGCCCCTGCATCCCTCGCGTTCGTGAGCATATTCGGCTTCACCGACGTTTGTTAGTAACCAGGAAGCACCGAACTACCCGGGGACACACCAAACAGTCGCGAACAAAGAAGATGCAGGACAAAACCAACCTGCGCACGCCGGCTGCGAGCGGATCGGCGAGGAGCGCGTCTTTGACCCCGGCTGCTTTTTTCCTGACCAGCACGGATTCTGGGGAAGAGCCAGGAGAGGACCGGAAGCGAAGGCGTGTGCTGCTGGCGTGTTGGCGGTGTCGCTTTTTTGTCATCGCTGGGGCGTTCAGTGACGCGGCTGGGCATCTCCTGGCGAGACCGCCACGCAAAATGCGCCGTTGGCGGTGTGGCGGTCTCAGCTCCTGGGTCTCCGCGGAGTCCCCTCCCTCCCCAAAATGCGTGACGGTCAGCGTTTTCCCTTGCGAAGTCTGGCACCTGGCGGCTACAACGGAAGCATTGAGGACCGGATGACCGACCAAACAGCACTCCGACAAGGGGAATCAAGAGATGAAACCGCAGCTGGCGATGACCTGTCTATGCACCGCTGTCGTCTGGGGCGCGACCGTGCGGGCCGCGGACGAACTCGGGTCGATTCCGCCGGGGCAGTTCGACGCGCTGCACCGGATGATCCGCGTTCACCCGGGCGAACAGCGTTTCTGGCAGATCCCCTGGAAGCTCAGCATCGCGGAGGCTCGCGCCCAGGCGGCCAGGGAGGGCAAGCCCCTGTTCGTCTGGGCGGGCGCCGGCGGCGTTCCCATCGGGGCCTGTTGAGCAGCAGCCTCCGCCGGCCGTGCGCCGGCCATCTGGACCGAAGAGGTCGTCAAGCTGCTGCAAGACCGGTTCGTCTGCGTGGCCCTCGACGCTCGCAAGGAGCGCGGCGAGTACAAGGATGCCGACGGCGATTTTGTGCGTGCCACGGGTTGTGTTACCGTCACGGCTTCCGGCTCGGTGTGTGTCGTGACAGCGGGCGGCAAAGCGCTGGGGCCCTACAGTGGACCGGGACCAGGAATGGAGAAGTGGTTGCACGCCAAACTCCAGGCCTGGGAGGCGCTTCCGCCAGCCGAGCGCAAGCCGGGCGCCGTCACCGTTGCCCGGTCGGAAACCCTTGATCCCCGCCGCGCTGCCCTGACGCTGCCGCCGGGAACGCTGGTCGTGCGTGTTTTCAACCGGCACCTGGGCTGGGACAGGGACCGCACGCTTCGCTACGCGGTCGCGGAAGACTTTCTGCCCGGCGCCGGCAAGGCGGAGATCGAGCGTTACGCCATGGCTCAAAACGACTTCCTGTGGGTCCCCGAAAAGGAATGGCAAGCGCTGCTGCCTGCCGAACCGCGCCAGGGGGCAAACCATCCCGTTCCGGCGTCGTTTGTCCTGCGTCTCTTCCGGTTCCATCTTGACCCCGCTCGGGGCTTTACCGAGGGCCTGAACTTTGCCGCTTCCCGGTCGGATGCCGGCCGGCTGACTCTGACGGTCGTGGAAGTCACGCAGGACAGGCTGCTGCTGATGCTGGAAGGGAAGGCAGACCTCAAGCAACCGGGGAGGGACGAGCCGGCGACGTACCAGCCGGCCCTGCGAGGCTACCTGGAGTACGATCGCCCGAAGAAGCGCTTCACCCGTTTCGACATCCTCGCCCTGGGGGTCGCCTCCGGCCTGCCCTGCGATGCCAACGGCAAGGTCGCGTTTCGCAAAGGTGCGTATCCGGTCGGCATCGCCTTCGAGCTGGTCGCCAATCCCACGGCGGCCGAACGGCTTCATCCACGCGGGGCCAGGGACAACCCGGCTGCTTACCTCAATCCGCAAGAGAAACGGTAAGCCCCTCACCCCCGCCAGCGTCCCACGCCGGACAGCGAGATGGCTTGAATGTGTACCTGGCCGCGATTCACTGTATGCGTTGTTCTCGCGGTCGTGCTGGTTGGCGCGGCCACCGCGGGGGACGACACGACACGTCCCGAAGCCCATCGCGCCTTCCGACCGGTGGCCCGCCCGAACCTTCCGGACGTTCGTGGCGTTGCCCGCACGGGCGTGGATCGATTCATCCTCGCGGCGGCCGAGACAAGGCGGTTGACCCTGGCCCAGGAAGCGGACCGCGCCACCCTGATCCGCCGGGTCTGTTTCGATCTGACGGGTCTGCCGCCGACGGTCGCGGAGATCGACGCCTTCCTGCAGGACGGCAGCCCGGACGCCTACGACAGGATGGTGGAACGCTACCTCGCCTCCTCTCACTACGGCGAGCGCTGGGGCAAGTTCTGGCTCGACGCCGCTGGCTACGCCGACAGCAACGGCTACTTCAACGCCGACAGCGACCGACCTCTGGCCTGGAAGTATCGGGACTACGTCGTCCGGAGCTTTAACGCGGACAAGCCGTACGACCGGTTCGTGCGGGAACAACTCGCAGGCGACGAACTCGTCGGCTACCGACCAGATGGCGACGTGTCCCCGGGCATGGTCGAGGGGCTGATCGCGACGCACTTTCTGCGCAACGCACCGGATGGCACCGGCGAGAGCGACGGCAACCCCGACGAGGTCCGGACGGATCGTTTCACCGTCCTGGAAGGGAACGTTCAGAACGTCATCAACTGCCTCCTCGGCCTCACGGTCCAGTGCGCCCGCTGTCACGACCACAAGTTCGAGCCGATCAGTCAGAAGGAATACTACGGCCTTCAGACCCTCCTCTTTCCCGTTTACAACCCGGCCCGGTGGTCGAAGCCGAACGACCGGGTGGTGCTGGTCGGCGCCCGGTCCGATCTGGCGGCCCGTCAGCGCCTCAACGACCAGATCGATCGTCAGGTCAAGGCAGCGCAGGCCGGTCTGGCCGCGTTTGCCGAGCCGCTGCGCGAACAGCTCCTGGACGAACGACTGAAGAACCTGCCCACGCAGCGAACCGCGCTCCTGGACGCTCTGAACACCCGAAAGGAGAAGCGGACCCTGGCACAGGTCGACATTCTCAGGACGCATGCGAAGGTGGTCGATGATCACGGACGACGTGCTTGCGGCGCGGTTCCCCGAATACGGGCGTCTCCGCGACCAGTTCAAACAGACCGTCGCCCAGCGGGAGAAGGACCGGCCGAGGCCCGCGGAGAAGATCGCGGCATTCGTGGAGACGGACCCCAGACCACCACCACATCACGTCCTGAAGCGCGGGCAGCACGGTCAACCCGGCGAGGAAGTGCAGCCCAGCGTGCTGGACGTGCTGACCACCGCGAACAATCGCTTCCAGGTCGAACCACCTTTCGCCGGCGGCGTCTCGACCGGCCGCCGGACCGCGTTCGCGAAATGGGTCACGTCGCCGGAGAACCCGCTCTTTGCGCGCGTCATGGTGAATCGCATCTGGCAGCACCACTTCGGCGTCGGGATCGTACCAACGTCCGACAACCTCGGAGCCTCCGGGGCCAAACCCTCTCACCCCGAGCTGCTCGATTACCTGGCCGCGGAGTTCGTGCGCTCGGGATGGAGTGTGAAGGCCATCCACCGGCTCATCCTGACTTCGGCCACATATCGACAGGACAGTGTGCCGCGCGAGAAACTCGACGCAACCGACCCGAACAACCGCCTGCTCACGCGCTTCCCACTCCGCCGGCTCGACGCGGAAGCGGTCCGCGACGCCATGCTCCACGTCGCCGGTGAGCTGGACACCCGCGCCGGCGGGCCTTATGTTCCTTGCAAGCGCACCCAGGAAGGCACCGTCGAAATCGCGGAGACCACGGACGGCGCACACCGACGCTCGATCTACCTGCAACAGCGCCGCACACAGGTGGTCACGTTCCTTCAGCTTTTCGATGCGCCGTCGATCGTGACGACCTGCGGCAAGCGGTCGCCCTCGACCGTTCCGCTGCAGTCCCTGGTCTTGCTCAACTCGCCGTTCGCGCGCGACCGGAGCAAGGCGTTCGCCGCCCGTCTGGGCGCGAGGCGGGCGGCGACACGGCCAGGCGTCTCGACCTTGCGTTCCGTCTCGCCTGCGGCCGGCTGCCCCGGAAGGAGGAACGGGCCCTGTGCATAACCTTCCTTGGAAAGCAGACCGTGGTCTACGCCCGGGAGAAGGACGCCGACCTCCGCGCCTGGGCCGACTTGTGCCAGATGCTGTTCGCCAGCAACGCCTTCCTGTACGTCGAATGAGGTCCGCCATGCTGTCCCGGTCCGAATGCGCACTCAACCGACGGGCCTTCCTCGGCCTCTATGCCGGCGGGCTCGGCTCGCTCGCCTTGGCGCATCTCACCGCGGGAGAGAGTCGCTCACCCCTCGCGGACCCCCTCGCGCCGAAAAAGCCCCACCACGCGGCGAAGGCCAGGTCCGTCATCTGCCTGTTCCAGCACGGCGGGCCGAGTCAAATGGACCTGTTCGACCCCAAGCCCGAGCTGACCAGGCAGCACGGCAAGCCGCACCCGGACAGGCTGGAGGTCCACTTTCACACCCAGCAGGGCAAACTGCTCGCCTCGCCGTTCAAGTTCGTGCGGTGCGGCAAGTCCGGCATGGAGCTATCCGAACTCCTCCCCCACACCGCCCGGATCGTGGACGACCTGACGCTGGTGCGCTCGATGCGCACCGACTCCGTCGATCACGAGGCGGCGCTGCGGGTGATGCACTCCGGCAAGATCTTCCCTGGCCGGCCGGCGTGGGGATCCTGGGTGCTGTACGGGCTTGGAACGGAGCGGAAGGAACTCCCGGCCTACGTCGTCCTTTCCGACCCCGGCGGGCTCCCGGTGGACGGAACAAACAACTGGTCCTCCGGGTTTCTCCCCGCGGTGTATCAGGGAACTCCCTTCCGCGCCTCCGGGACGCCGGTCGCTCACCTAGCCACCCCGGCCGACGTGCCGGGCCCCGCACGCCGCAACCAGCTCGACCTCCTGAGCGGCCTCAATGCGACCCACCTCCGCAGCCACCCGGGGAACGCCGAACTCGAAGCCCGGCTGGAACACTACGAGCTGGCCGCCCGAATGCAGACGGCTGTCCCGGACGTGCTCGACCTATCCCAGGAGAGCGAGGCGACCAGGAAGCTCTACGGCATCGACAACCCCAGATCCGCGGAGTACGGCAAACGCTGTCTGCTCGCGCGCGGCTGGTCGAGCGCGGCGTGCGCTTCGTCCAGATCTTCCTCAGCGGGCAGCCCTGGGACACGCACAGCAAGAACGCCGAGAGCCTGAAGAAACTGTGCGCGATGACCGACCAGCCCAGCGCTGGACTCGTGCTGGACCTCAAACAGCGGGGGCTGCTCGACTCGACCGTCGTGCTGTGGACGGGGGAGTTCGGCCGGTTGCCGATCTCGCAGGGCAGCGACGGCCGGGACCACAACCGCCATGCGTTCTCGCTCTGGCTCGCGGGAGGGGGCTTCAAGAAAGGGTACGTCCATGGGGCCACCGATGACTTCGGCTACAGCGCGACGGAAAAGGTCGTTCGCGTCCCCGCGCTGCACGCCACGCTCCTTCACGTGCTTGGGTTGGACCACGTGCGCCTGAGCTTCCCGCACGAGGGCCGCGACGACACCCTCACGGACGCCGCGGTGACTCACGCCGAGGTCGTCAGGGACCTGTTGTCGTAAAGCCTCACCGGATCAACCTCCGAACCTGGCTTTGATTCAGGAAGCAGAGATGGCGGGCTGCCTGCTGGCCCCGGGGTCACGTCAATGAGCTGGCGGATCGTTCCCTTGTTGATGCTGGTCGCCGCCCTGGCCCACTTCAATCGGATTAGCATCACGCTGGCGGGCGCTGAGCAGATCATCCGGCCAGGCTTCATCAGCCAGACGCAAATGGGTCTGGTCTACTCGTCCTTCCTGCTGCTGTACACCCTCTGCATGATTCCGGGCGGCTGGTTCATCGACCGTTGCGGCCCTCGCGCAGCGTGGCTGGTCCTCTGCTTTGGCTCGGTGGTCGGCGTGGCCCTGACTGGCCTGGTCGGTCTGGCCTTCACCCAGGCCCTCCCCCTGCTGTTGGGCCTGCTGGTCGTGCGCTCCCTCCTGGGAGTTGCCAACGCGCCTCTCCATCCCTCGGGGGCGCGGTTGATCGCCAACTGGGTCCCTGATCGGGGCGTTGCCCTGGCCAACGGACTGGTCAACGGCGCCGCCTGCGTCGGGATGGCCTCGACTTACGTTGTCTTTGGCATGCTGATCGACCGCTTTGGCTGGCCCCGGGCGTTTCTGGTCACCAGCGGGGCGACTCTTCTGGTCGCTCTGATCTGGTCGTTCGCTGCTTCCGATTATCCTCCTGCGACGTGGCTCAGGACTCCGATCCTGATGAGGCCAGGCCCGGTCAGGACTGGAATCCTGACCCACGAGGTTTCACTGCCCTGCTGAGACATCGCGGCCTGCTCTGCTTGACCTTGAGTTACGGAGCGGTCGGCTATTTCGAGTACCTCTTCTATTACTGGGCCGAGTTCTATTTCGAGAAGGTGCTGGAGCTATCCAAGGACATCAGCCGGCGGAACAGCAGCTTGCTGACCCTGGCGATGGGAGCGGGAATGATCCTGGGCGGCTGGCTCGCGGATCGGGCGGTGGCGCGTTTCGGGGTTCGTCGCGGCCTGGCCGCGGTTCCTGTCCTGGGGCTCCTCCTGGGAGCCGTGACCACCCTCGCCGGGGCGTTGGTTTCCAGCCCCGAAGGGATCCTCCTCAGCTTCGCGGTGGCCATGGCCGCGGTTGGTTCCGTCGAGGGTTCTTACTGGACGGCCTCGGTACGCATGGGAGGCCAGCGCGGTGGGACGGCGGCGGCCATCCTCAACACCGGAGGCAATGGGGTCGGTTTGCTGGCCCCGGTTGTCTCCCCGGCCATCGCCGAGCGGTTTGGCTGGCAGGCGGGGTTGGTCCTGGCCAGCGTCGTCTGTGTTATTGGGGCCGTGCTGTGGTGGTGGATCGATCCGACCGCGGGCGAGCCGGGGGCGTCAGCCCCCGGATTCTCGAAAGAATCCGGGGGCTTTCGAGAATCCGGGGGCTGACGCCCCCGGCTCGCCGGCGCGTGTTCATCCCACGCGATATTTCGCCACCACCGCCTCGTCCAGCTCCACTCCCAATCCCGGCTCCTCCGGGACGCTGACGTCACCATCCACGACAGCAAACCGCTGTCGTGTCAGTGTCTGCCGCAACGCCCCCTGCTCGACGCAGTACTCGAAATAGTGCGTGTTGGGCAAAGCTGCCGAGAAGTGCAGGCTGGCGGCAATGTTGATGCCGGTCTTGTAGGAATGGTTCACGCAGAGCCGATGGCGCTCGGCCGAGTCCCAGCCGATGCGTTTGGCGCGAGCCAGGCCGCCAACGCGAGTCACGTCCACCTGGACCACGTCAATGCCCGCCACGTCCATGAGCTGCTGGAACTCCTTGACGTCGCAAATCTCCTCGCCGGCGGCGATCCGCATGGGCGGATTGCTGCCACAGAGTCGGGCATAGCCCTGAAGATTGTCGGGATGCAGCGGTTCCTCCAGCCAGGTCAGGTTGAACGGCTCGAACTGGCGCGCCCGCCGGATGGCCGTGGCCGTGTCCCAGCACAACCCGGCATCCACCATCAGCTCGACGTCCGGCCCCAGACCCTGGCGGGCCGCACGCACCTGAGCAAGGTCGCTGGCCTCGCTCTGACCGAGCGGGCCCCAGCCGAACTTGACCGCCCGGAAGCCCTGGCCGACCAGCTTCCGGGCGATCTTCTCCGTTTCTTCGGGGGTGTCGCCGAACAGGATGGAACCGTAAGCCCGGAAACGCTTGCGGAAGCCGCCTCCGAGCAGCTGGTAGACCGGCCGGGCCGTCGCTTTCCCCAGGATGTCCCAAAGGGCAATCTCGATGCCGCTCATCGCCTGGATCACGGCGCCCTGCCGGCCAAAGAAGATCGAGCCCTCGTACATCCGTTGCACGAGCCGATCGATCTCGAAGGGATCGCAGCCGACCACGCACTCCGCCAGGCCGCGACAGATCTTGTGCGACAAGGGAGCCTCGATGATCGCCTTGGCCACCAGCGCCGAGGAGTCCACCTCGCCCTCGCCGACCAGGCCGTCGTCGGTATGGACCTTTACCACCAGCGTTTCCTGGCTGCCGTCGCAACGCTCGTTGACTTCGGGCAGACGCAGATGAATGGCTTCCACGTGCGTGATTTTCATGGCTGGTTGCTTTCCGTCGCGGCTTCGGGGAAACGTACTCGGACAGGATAGCCAATCCGGCTCGCCGCGGAAACAAGCTTCAAATGGGGAGCCAAGGTCCAGCGCTTCGAGTATCCCAAAGGAGAACGGGGTTACCTGGCGTTCCTGAAGGCGGCAAGCCGGGCCAGCGCGGGGCTGGACGAAGCACCGGTCACGGCCGAGGAGGGGCTGCACGTCCTCAAGACTGTCTTCGCCTTCTGCGAGGCCGCGAAGACGGGGCACGTCCAGACCGTCGGGTAAAGAGGGAACCTGGGACTCTGGGACACGTTACCCGAACCGGCGACATTTGCTCGAAAGGAGCTTCGGAGATGCGCATCGCGGTTGCTGAACTGGCCCAGGAGACCGATTCCTTTTCCCCGTTGCGGACCGACCTGGGGGATTTCGCCAGCTTCGGACTCTACCGAGGCGTCGAGGTGCTGGAACGCAGCCGCGATGCCGGGCCCATTGGCGGGTTGCTGGAAATGGCCGACAAGCAGCCGGGCAAGGTCGAGCTGGTGCCCTTGCTGCGTGCCTGGGCCGGTGCCGGGGGTCCGATCACCAATGCCGCTTTCCTGGGGCTGAAGAGCGAACTGCTCGAGCGACTCCAGGCCGCGGGTCCGGTGGATGCCGTCTTCCTCGCGCTCCACGGAGCGGCGTCGGCGGAATCCGAAGAGGACGTGGAAGGAGCCGTGCTCGCGGAGGTACGCCAACTGGTCGGCGACCAGGTGCCCATCGTGGTTCCGCTCGATCATCATGCCAACGTCACCCGGCGGATGGTCGCCAAGGCCACGCTTCTCATCGGTCACGAAACCCAGCCGCACGACCCGGCGGCCACCGGACGCAAGGCGGCACGATTGCTCTTTCGCTTGCTGGCGAAGGAAATCGCTCCGGTGCTGGCCTGGCAGAAAATCCCCATGATTACCCCCCAGGACCAGTTTCTGACCTCGTCCGGACCGATGAAAACGTGGTTCGACCGGGCTCGCGCCTTTGAGCAGCAGCCAGGGGTTCTGGACGTCTCGCCGTACCCAATGCAGCCCTGGCTGGACGTGGCGGAAGGAGGCTGGTCTGTCGTCGTCCACGTGGACAAGGATGCCAATCTGGCCCGCCAGGTGGCCGCGTACGTGGCCGCTCTTGCCTGGCAGATGCGCAAGCAGTTCTGGGTGTCGGAGCGCATCGACCCGACCGAAGCCGTGCGTCAGGCGGTGAAGGCAAGCCAGGGTTTGGTGATCCTCTCGGACACGGGCGATTCGGTCTACGGTGGGGCGCCCGGGGACAACACCTGTCTGCTGCGGGAACTGCTCGAGCAACAGGTGCCGTGCCTGGCGCTGGTGCCGGTCGTCGATAACGAGGCAGTCAGCGCGGCGACAGCGGCGGGCGTGGCGTCGCGCATCACACTATCCGTCGGTGGCCGGCGCGACCATGAGTTCAGCCAACCGGTCACGCTGACCGGCAGGGTGGCTGCTCTCTCGGCAGGAGTCACGATCGAGATTGCCGGACGTGGGGAATGTCAGCTGGGGCGCACGGCGTTGATCGAGTGCGGAGCCATCCGCGTGGTGTTGCTGGAACAGCGCAGTTTCGCCATCAATCACCCCATTCTCTACACCCACCTGGGCATTGACGTCGCGGATGCCAAGCTGGTCGTCGTCAAGACAGCCAGCAACTTTCAGTTCTTTGCCCGCTGGCGAAAACAGTTGCTTCGGGTGGACACACCCGGGACAACGCAGTCCAATCTGTCCCAGTTTCGCTGGCAGCGCCTCCCTCGGCCAATCGATCCGTTCGACGAGGTGAGCAACTGGCAGCCCGATCCGCAGATTGGCGCGTGAAGACCCTGTCTGAAGGCGACCGGCAGGAGCAAAGTCACCCGCAGGACGGCTCTCCTGAGCCGTCCGGACGGCTCAGGAGAGCCGTCCTACCCTGGTATCTTTTTTCCTGCCGCTCGCCTTTGAGACACGCTACCGTGGAGCGATGGGACGATCCCTGCTGTTGGGCTTCTCGCAAGGCGGCAACCTGGCTCTGCGCTATGGTCTCCCTCGAACCGAGACATTCGATGGATCTGGCGACCCTGTTCCGTTCCGATTTGTTGCACGATTTGTTGCAGTTTTGTTGCAGCCAATTGTCGCAGTTGTTCTAGCCTTAACTCCTTATCCTGCTTGCACTTCTGAGTGCCCCCAAGGAGATTCGAACTCCTGTCTTAGCCTTGAGAGGGCTACGTCCTAGGCCTCTAGACGATGGGGGCCCCTCTGCGGGAGATGTTTTTCTAGCGGGTCCAGGGGACACTGTCAAGCGGTCTCCGGCTTGAGCTTCTCGTTGACGGTCTGCTCCCGCAAGAGTCAGCCCAGGCCCGACTCTTGCCACGCTCAACGACAACCAGCGAACCATCCTTCGTCGGACTCGCATTGGCCTGGTCTTCCAGGCCTTCAACCTGCTGCCGCCCCTCACGGCGGAAGAGAACGTGATGTTTCCGCTGCTGGTGGACGAAACGCCAACCCGGGAGGCCCGGCGGCGCGCGACGGAGCGGCGCGCGCAGGTTGGTCTGAGCCAGCGCCGAACTCACTTCCCCAGCCAGCTCTCCGGCGGCGAGCAGCAGCGCGTGGCCGTGGCCCGCGCCCTGGTCATCGATCCGGTGCTGATGATCGCCGACGAGCCCACGGGGGCCCTGGACTCCGGGAACTACTGCTGCCACAACGATTCGTTGGCCGCGTATTCCAGCAGGAGTTCCCCGCGCGTCCGCAGCATCGGGCCCAGTTTCGGCCAGTCCTCGCGGGGACCCACCTCCACCTCCGGTTCTCCCTGCCCCGACGACATGCTCTCCGCCGACCTCAGCCAGCGCTGACCGAAAGCCTCGATCGCCTGGCGCGGAGTCGATCCGGCCGAGGCCGGCAAGTGGTCGGTGGGGCAGTCGCCCACAAGCACCCACAGCCCCGAACGTCCCTTCCCAACCTGCCACAAGGCAAGGTAAGGCGCCAGGTCCCAGACGGGCTCATCGGGGACGGCCGCTTTCGTCAACTCACCAGATCGGAGATACGCTTCCACCCGGCCGTGCTGCTCGTTCAGCCAGCGTTCCTCATAGGGCCAATCCTGCAGCGACGGGTTCAGCTCGACGGCCCGGGCAAAGTCGGCCTCGCCTTGTTTGCAGTTCCGATTGCGGAAGTGGGCGTAACCGTGGGCGTACCAGGCCCGGGCATGCTCCGGGTCGAGTTCGAGGGCCTTGTCGAGGTCGGCCAGGGACTCCGGCCAGTCCATTCGCCGGAGGTGGACTGTGCCCCGGTAGAAGTAGAACTCGGCGTCGGGCCTGCGTTCGAGGGCGCGAGTAAAGTCGGCCTGGGCCTCGTCCAGCTGCTCCTTCGCCAGGTAGACCGCGCCCCGGTCGGAGTACGTCTCGGCCCCGTCGGGTCGAAGGCGGATCGCCTCAGTGTAGGCGGCCAGGGAGTCGTCGAGCCGGCCGAGGTGGTAAAGGGTCGTACCGCGGCAGCCATGCGAGAACGAGAAGTCGGGGTGGAGCTGGATCGCCTGATCGAAGTCGGCCAGGGCTTCCTCGTGGCGTTCCAGTTCGGTCAGCGCCCGGCCCCGGTCGTGGAAGGCGAAATAGGGGATGTTCGGTTCCAGGCGGATGGCCTCACTCAGGTCCGCAAGTGCCCCCTCGGCATCGCCCAGGGCCAGCCGCGAGGAGCCGCGAAAGTAGAAGGGCTGGGCCCAGGGGTCATCCTCGGCAGCCTCGATCAGCTGGGTGCATAGCTCGATGGCCCGCTCGTGATCGCCCTGATGATTGCAGATCATGGCTTCATCCAGGACGGCCGCCTCGTCCAGTTCATTGTCGTCGGCCATGAAAACCCTCCTCCCTACCGCCCAGTAACAGCGTCCGGAAGAAAGGGCGAGCGGCGCGGCGTCAGCCCGCCGGTAACGACCGCACCGGCACCGGCGGGCTGACGCCGCGCCGCTCGCCATCTCTTCCGTACGCTCGAAGGGCTCCTCGCCCGTTCGCTCAGCGCGAAAGCCGCTTCAAAGCCCAATCCGCTTCCTGAGTCAAGCGAGCCCCGGCCTGTCCCGTGGCCCAGAGCCGGAGAAGCTCGCGGGACTCTGCCGCAGCAATTCGCTCGACAACCTCGACCGCTCGCACCTGGCGCAGAATCGCCGGGTCGCCGATCCGGAAGGGGAACGGTTCCAGCTCGGCGGCGGCCGGCTTCTCGCGAACGGGAGGCAGTTTCTCCCGCAACAGCGCCAGGGTCGGACCTGGGTTGCGCAGCAGCCGGGTCATGGCCCCAAACGCTTTGCCGGCGTCGGCCGCAGCCAGATCGGTCCAGAGTTCCGCAGCCTGCTCCGGGGAGAACTTCTCGCCTGAGGCGGAGCGTGCAGCTCGATCGGGCAAGTCCCATAACAGGATGCTTCCTCCCACTGCTCCGCTGGCGAGAACCTGACTGTCCCAGGAGCAGGCCAGGCAGCTGATGTGCTGGCCGGGACGGAACACCTGACGCACCGAGCCGGACGCGGTCTCCCAGACCACGAGCCGGCCGTCTTCCTTCCCTTCCGACTGGGTGGCCGCGGCCAGCAGCCGCCGATCCGGCGAGAAGACGAGACAGGGCGTCTGCTGCAACAAGGCCTCTTTCAAGGGAGCCAGCCGGCGAGCGGTACGCACGGAGTAGCACAGAGGGAAGCGGCCGGAAAGCAGCCTCCGGACGACTTGCCCCGTCTTGAGGTCCCAGACGATGGTTCCCCCATTGCCGCCCGCGGCAAGGTAGCGCCCATCCGGGGAGAAGGCGGGCTTGGTCAGAGAGTTGTCGATTCCTTCCAGCTTGTCGATCTCTTTGCCTGTTTCCACGTCCCAGATGCGAAAGCTCCTCCCTCCCTTTTCTGTCGTATCGCGCAGTCGGCCCCAGGTGGCCAGGCGCTTGCCGTCGCCGGAGAGGATCGCGTTGCACCAGGTCAGGTCCGGCAGTTTCGCGGAGAACAGGACCTTGCCGCCGGGAAAAGCGACCACCTCGACAACGTTCCTCTCCGTCCATTGCTCGCCTTTGCCGCACGTCAGCCGCTTTCCGTCCATTGAAAAGGAAGGCCGGCCAAAGAAGGCGGTCTCACTGTTTCCGGGCAACCGCTGCCATTCTTTCCCGCCGACCAGATCAATCGTCAGCAGAGAGCGTCCCTGTCCGCAGACCAGAACCCGACCATCCGGGGAAAAGCTGGGAGGTGTCAACGGGCCTCACCACTCATCTTTTTCGTGATTTCCTCGCAGCCGCCAGTGCCGGAGCAGCTGTCCCGTTCTGGCGCTGCGAAGGCAAACGTCTCCTCCTTCCGTCTCGGCGAAGGTCAATCCATCCGGGGCCAGGTCCAACTCCGCGATTGCTCCGCCGATGCGAAATCGAGCCGTGCCCAGCCGAGCAATGGCGCCTATCGGCAGCGGGTCTCCGAATGCGTCCTTCCGCTTCGGCTCGTCGGCGGCACGGGCCGGATGGTCCAGGACCAGGATCATTCCCAGAAGCAACAAGCATCCCGATGCGGTTCGCATGGCATCCTCTCCGGTTTGAGATGGAATCGAGCAGTAGTCTACCCCGTCCTCCCAAGGGGAGCCAGTGTAAAAAGAGGCCGGTTTTTCCGACTGTAACGCCCTTGCCGCATCCGCGTTTTCCTTTTCGCGGGAAAAAACCTGCGGTCCCTCGCAGGCCGCGCCACCGTGCGGTATAGTATTCATCCTGCAAGGAGGGAAAATGGCCCTGAGGGAAGTCCGAGCGGCAAATCATTCAAAATCACCGGACGAAAAGACGAAATCGATTAGGGAGTGGGTTCGTCCCATCTGGTCGTTTTCGGATGCCCCGGCAGGGAGTGACTGTGTACGCAACCATGACTACCCATCTGGCACAACGATTGCTAAATCAATCACTTGAAGAGTGCTTCCCAGATCGCCGGGGAGGAAAAGCGATGCGTTTCCCGTGGCCTTCAAACCTGACACCCGCCCTTGGACGGTCGCGTCTGCTGGGCCGGCGAATCATCCTGGGCATTCTTGTCCCGGTGGGCGTGTTGCTGGCCCTCAGTGGGGCCTTCTTCTGGAGCGACGAGCCGGAGCCGCCCGTCACGTTCCCGGTGGCCGCTGCCGTGGCGGCAGACCTGCCGGGACCGCCCAACCCCAACGATCCGCCCCGGGACCAGGCCCTGCGCTTGCTCGGCGAGGCCCGGCGGGCTTGCCAGGGCGTCCGCGACTACCGCTGCACCCTGGCCATCCGTGAGCAGGTCGGCGGCCAGCTCCAGACCGAACAGGTCATGGGCATGGACTTTCGCTCTCAGCCCTTCAGCGTCCACTTTCGCTGGCGACAACCCGATTCCAAGATCGGCCAGGAAGTCTACTTCGTCGTCGGCAAGAACCGCGGCAAGATGCGCGTCCGCCCGGCCGGGGGTCTCGGTGCCCTGGTGCGCTTCCTGTACGTCAGTCCGAACGCCCCTTCCGTCCGTGAGAACAGCCGGCATACGATCACCGAAGCCGGCCTGGCCAACATGCTGGAGCAGTTCTGCCGGTCCTGGGAGCAGAAAGCGCCGGAAACAGTCGGGGTCCGGCTGGATGACGCCGTCGTGGATCGCAAGCCGTGCCGCCGGGTCGAGGTGGTGCTGGTCGGCCAGGAACCGTCCGCGGAGTGGCGCCGGGCGGTGCTCTTTGTCGGAGGAGAGGTCCGCCTGCCGGTCCGGGTCGAGTACTACGGCCAGCAGGGCGAGCTGCTGGAAGAGGCGACCTACCGCGATCTGAAGGTCAACGTGGGACTGACCGACGAAGCCTTCGGCAGCTGACCGTTCAGGCAATCAGGTAGCGCTCCAGATACTGGCGCAGGTCCTCCCAGGAGGCCGGTTGGCCTCGATAGGCCAGGTAGCCGTCGGGACGGATCAGCGCCAGCGCCGTTTGCCGAGCCCCAAGGGCTTTGCGGACGAAACCCGCTGTGTCCACCCAGGCGTCCGACACCTCTTTCACTTCTTCCGAAACGATGAGATGCGTCCGGATCAGACTCGGATACGTCGCTTCAACTCGCTTCCGGATCTCGCCAAGTTCGGACAGAGTCGGCCCATCCGTTCCAGCCGGCAACAGCAGCAAATCAAATGAAGTGCCGCGCAGCAGGGACAGCAACCGTTGTTCCTGGTTGGTTCCCGCATGCCGCAAGAGCGTATCCGGGAGCCGGTCGCCGGGCCGAATGCCTTCGCGCCAGCGCTCGCCGGACTCGCCATTGAGCGGACTGTGCGGGTAATGGACCGCCAGCTCGGACAGGTAACGGACGAAGCCGCGGCGGAACGGCGGCAAGCTCCCCGCGAAGGAAACCAGTCTGTTCCGCAGGAAGCGGGCCACGGGGTTGTGCAGCAGTGCCACCCACGTCATCCGGCTGGCCTGGCGAAGGACCATCTCGCCGACCTCGCCGCGCTCCTGGCTGTAACTGTCCAGCAGCGACGGCCGGGCCCTGCCCGACTGGACCAGGGCCAGCTTCCAGGCCAGGTTCCAGGTATCCTGCATGCCCGTGTTCATCCCCTGGCCTCCCGCCGGGCTGTGTACGTGGGCCGCGTCGCCCGCAAGGAAGACTCGACTGCGGCCGTACTGCGCAACCTTTCGCTCATTGATGCGGAAGCCCGCTAACCAGAACGGGTCCGAAAGACGGACTCCAACCGGACCGCGCTCGTCCACCAGGGCCTGAACCTGGGCTAACGTGGGTTCGGGAGGATGCCCCTGTCCCTGAGCAAGTCCCATGTCGGCGATGACCCGAAAGCGATTGGTCGCAAAGGGAAAGAAGGCCAGCAATCCTCGGTCGTGCCAGAAGATGCTCAGTTCGTCATGCGGCAGCGGTCCGTCGGCCAGGCAGTCGGCCAGGATCCAGTCGTTGGGTTCGGCGGTGCCGGTGAAATCCATGCCGAGTTTCTTGCGGACCGTGCTGTGGGCCCCATCGCAGCCGAGCAACCAGTCACACAAGATCGGCTCGACCCGGCCATCCGAATGCCGCAGGGAGGCGTTGACGTGGTCGCCCTGGTCGGTGAAATCGATCAGCTCAACCGACCGCGCGACCGCAATTCCTACCCGGCTCAGGTGCTCCGTCAGGAGGCGCTCGGTTTCGCTCTGGGCCAGCATCAGGGGCCGGGGATAGTGCGTGCCGACCGGATCGAGGACGATGCGTGTCAGCAGCCGGCTTCCTCCGTGGAGGCGGGCGGCGTTGAGGAGCATGCCGGCGCTGAGGAAATCGCCGACGATGCCCAGGTCGTCGAGCATTTCCAGGGTCCGGGCCCAGATCACCAGGGCCTTGGACTTGTCGGAGGGCGTCGGGCTCCGATCCACGATGCGGCAGCTGAGGCCGTGATGGTGCAGATGAGCGGCCATGGTCAATCCGACCGGACCAGCTCCGACGACCAGGGCGGTGCAGTGGGAAGCGGAATGAGTCGCGCTCATGGGAACTCCCCTGTTCTCGGGTCAGCGATGGTCCCTGCGGACAGAGTACGGACAACGACACAAAGTAGCCATCACGCGGAGCGTGACGGTTTCATCACGCGGAGCGTGATGGCTACTTTCTTTCCTGCTGGAGTAATAGGATGGCCCTGCCCACGGAAAGGAGGACGCAATGCGGTTTCTGGTTGGCAGAAGTTCCCAGGGTGCGGTGTCCCGGAGTGCGCCCTGTCCAGGGGCGATTCGCGGCCCGGAGGCGGCAGCCTGGCCCGGGGAGTATCAGTGGTTCGTCGAGCTGGACACGCTGGAGGAGCTGGTCCGCTTCCTGGAGGAGAATGGCGGCGGCCTGGGGCTGTGGGCCCCGGAAGAGGACGAGGAACACCCCGCCATCGAAATCTTCGACGAGGACGAGGAAGACGAACTGTAGGGAACGCCCTCTGTGGCGTTCCGGCCCTCCGTGGCGTTCCCGGCAGGTTGATCCGTTCCGGTTGCTGCCGTAAAGTTACAGAGTACGTCGCCTCTTCGATTCATCGACTCCAAACAGGAGCAATGCGTGCCTGCGAAGCGCGGTAAAGAACGCGGCCGATTTCTGCTGACCAACGCTGCCGGTATCCTGGTCATCCTGACGGTGATCCTGGCTTACTTTGCGATCACCCGGGAACCGACCTCCGTCCCCCTGCAATATGGCGAGCTGATCCAGGTCCTGACCGCGGCCCGCAACGATCCGGGCATCGTGGTCCAGCACGTCCGCGTGGGCCATTCCGAGATTCGGGGCGAGGTCCTTTGCGCCGATCGGGTCTCTGACGGCAAGGACAATTCCCGGTTCACCCGGAGCATGAACTTTGTCACCAACCGCCGCGGAGTCGAGAACGACGTGCAGCTGCACCAGCTGCTCAAGCAAACGGTCGGTTCCTCGTACCAGGGCGAGGAAGAGGAATCGGTCCTGAAGGGGCTCACCCCGATCCTGGGGACGCTGCTGCTGCTGATCGCGGTGGCGGGGATCGCCCTGCTGATGCTGCGCTGGATCTCGGGCGGCTCGCCGCTGAGCTTTGGCCGCAGCCGGGCCAAGCTGTACGCCCAGAAGGACACGGCCATCACCTTCCGCGACGTGGCCGGCATCGACGAGGCGGTGGCGGAACTGCGCGAGGTGGTCGATTTCCTCAAGACGCCCCAGAAATACCAGGTGCTGGGCGGCCGGATTCCCAAGGGAGTGCTGCTGGTGGGGCCGCCGGGTACTGGAAAAACGCTCTTGGCGAAAGCGGTAGCCGGCGAAGCCGAGGTGCCCTTTTTCAGCCTCTCCGGCTCCGATTTCGTGGAGATGTTTGTCGGGGTCGGGGCTTCCAGGGTCCGGGATCTCTTTTCCCAGGCGGAGTCGCGATCGCCTTGCATCATCTTCATTGACGAGCTGGACGCCCTGGGCAAAACGCGAACGGGGGCGGCCATCGGCGGTCACGACGAGCGCGAGCAGACGCTCAACCAGCTGCTGGTGGAGATGGACGGCTTCGACTCCAACCGGGGCGTGATCATCATGGCAGCCACCAATCGGCCGGAAACGCTGGACGCGGCCCTGCTCCGGCCCGGCCGGTTTGACCGGACCGTGGTCGTCGATCGCCCCGACATCAACGGCCGGGAGGCGATCCTCAAGGTCCACGTCCGCCACGTCAAGCTGGCACTGGACGTGGACCTGCGGCGCGTGGCCGGGCTGACGCCCGGCTCGGTTGGTGCCGACCTGGCCAACCTGGTCAACGAGGCCGCCCTGATGGCCGCCCGGGCCGGCAAGGAGGCGGTCACCATGCGCGAGTTCGATGAGGCCGTCGAGCGCGGCGCCGTGGGCCTGGAGCGCAAGAGCCGGATCATGAACGCGGACGAGAAGCAGCGTGTGGCCTACCACGAAGCCGGGCATGCCCTGGTGGCCTGCTCACTGCCCAACACGCACCCGGTCCACAAGGTGTCGATCATTCCGCGCGGCGTCGGGGCCCTGGGTTACGTGCTGAGCCGGCCTGACGAGGATCGCTACCTGGTCACCCAGACGGAACTGGAGAGTCGAATTCGGGTGGCGCTGGGGGGAACCATCGCCGAGGAACTGGTCTTCCGCGAGATCAGCAATGGAGCGACCAGCGACCTGGAAAACGCCAGCCACCTGGCCCGCTGCATGGTCAAGGAGTTCGGCATGAGCCGGCTGGGCCGGGTCTGCTACCAGACCCGAGGGCAGTCGCTGTTCCTCAACGGGGCTGGTGGCGACAACGAGCGGAGCTACAGCGAGAAGACGGCCCACGAGATTGATGCGGAAGTGCGGAAGATCATCGACGACGCCACGGAGGAGGTGCGCGAGGTGCTGCAAGCGCGACGCCAGGCCCTGGAGGCGATCGCTCAGATCCTGATCGAGAAGGAAGTGATCGACGGCGACGAGCTGCGGCAGATCCTGGAGCAGCACCGCTCCGGGCCGCAGCTGGTGCCGGCGTCCGAGGCGCTGCCGCCCCCGCCACCGGCGGAGAGCCGGGAGCCGACGCCCATCATCGTGCAGGAAGACATGGTGGAGGACCGGAGGCGGTGAACCCGCTGCTTGAGGAGGAACGAAGCATGCCTGTGCTGCATCTGGAAAACGTGCCCGAAAAGGTGTACCGAGAGCTGGAGCGCTTGGCCCAGCGGGACCGGCAGACTCCCGAAAGCAAGGCGCTGAGTTTGCTGGAAGAGGGCATCCGACAAGAGGGTGTCCCGCCACGCGAAAACGTCAGGCAAGTCCTGGAGCGAATCCGAAGCAACCCGCTGGTTCCGACACCAGGAACGCCCGATAGCGTGGAACTGTTGCGAGAGGATCGGAATCGATGAGCCCACCGTTCACCTCCGCGGCAGAAACGCAATTGCCTCTCAAGAAGGCTTCGCCGAACTGGCAGGTTGTCGCTTCTGTTCCCACAGGTGTCGGATTTCTTTGTCGCGTTGGAGGATCGCTTCGCGACTCGCCCAGGGGCACAGCGGCGCCACGGAAGCATAATGTCCCCAAGCAAAACCAGTCCGGGGGACCTCCTGCTCATAAGCCCAGGCAATGAACGAGATGTCTTCGTATTCGATGCCGATTTCGTGGAGTGCTTTGGTTGCTGGCCCGGTGAATGGGGAGGTTGTCGCCTCGTAGAGAAAAATGTCCAGGAACGCTTTCTCTGCTGGGGTGAGGATGCTCATTTCGCAGTCTCCAAGAGCGACATCTACAATAATGATACGTCCAAGAGAGGGGAAAACATGGAGAATCAACGCGAAGTCGCCACGCTGGGCGGCGGCTGTTTCTGGTGTCTGGAGGCCGTCTTTGAGCAGTTGCGCGGCGTCGAGAAGGTTGAGTCCGGCTACTGCGGCGGCCAGTTCGCGCATCCCACATACGAGCAAGTCTGCTCCGGGGCGACCGGCCACGCCGAGGTGGTGCAGGTCACCTTCGATCCGGCAGTGATTTCCTTCCGCGATCTGCTCGAAGTCTTCTTCGCCATGCACGATCCGACCACCCTCAATCGCCAGGGGCCGGACGTGGGCACGCAGTATCGCTCGGCGATCTTCTACCACACCCCCGAACAGAAACGGACCGCCGCGGGCGTGATCGCCGAGCTGAACCAGACCGGCGTCTGGAGCAAACCCATCGTCACCGAGGTTGTCCCCTGCCCGGCCTTCTGCAAGGCCGAGGACTATCACCAGGGCTATTACCGCGGCAATGCCTCCCAGGGCTATTGCCAGTACGTCATTTCTCCCAAGGTGGCCAAGCTGCGGCAGAAGTTCCTCGACAGACTGCGACCGTGACGCCCGGTCCTTCTATCTCCCCTTGGCCCCTTTCGGCGACGCCGGCACGTCCCACAGCCGCAGCGTGCAATCCTTTCCCCCCGAGGCCAGCGTTTTACCGTCCCGGCGGAACCCCAGGGCCAGCACGGGCCGGTTATGTCCCTTCAGCGTGGCCGTGACCTCGCCGCTGACCGGGTCCCACAGCCGGATGTCCCGGTCCAGGCCCGCCGAGGCCAGGTGCTTGCCGTCCGGCGTCCAGCACACCCGGAACACGTCGCCCTCATGCTCCTCCCAGCTGGCCGTGTTCTTGCCCGAGGCCACGTCCCACAGCCGTACCGTCTGGTCCCAGCCTCCGGAGGCCAGCGTCCGGCCGTCCGGCCGAAAGGCGATCGACCAGACCCAGCCACTGTGTCCCGTCAGCGTCCGCACGCACTTGCCGTCGGTCGCATCCCACAACCGGATCGTCCCGTCGCTGCCGGCCGTGGCCAGCGTCTTGCCGTCCGGTGCGAAGGCCAGCGATAGCACCATTCCGCGGTGCCCGCGCAGGACCACGGAACACTTCCCGGTCGAGACATCCCGCAGACGGATGGTGTCATCATCGCTTCCCGAGGCCAGCATCTTGCCGTCCGGGCTGAACGCCAGACAGTTGACCACGCTCCCATGGTCCGTCCAGGTCGCCAGCTTACGGCCGGTCTCCAGGTCCCACAGCCGAACCTCCCGACCAGCGACGACCAGCGTTTTCCCGTCCGGGCGATAAGCCACGGCCCGGATCACGTCGCCCTCCTCGCTCAGCGTCCGGACCACCTTGCCCTTCTCGACGTCCCAGACCTTGAGCAGGCCATCCCGGCCGCCCGTGACCAGCGTCTTGCCATCCGGGGCGAATGCCAGCGCCGTGATCGAATGGGTCTGACCCGCCCTCAGGGTCCTCCTCGGCTCGATTTCGTCCGGCCCCGCCAGACTGCCGCCGCTCACCAGCAAGGCGATTGCCGACCCGATCATTCCGCACGTCCGCCCCAGCATGACTTTTCTCCCTGGAGTGAGCCGCCCCGAATCCGTGGCTCGCCATGTTCCTCCGCTTTCCCTCAGCGGTCAAGACCGACTGCCATTTTCTCCCGCGCCGGATCGCCGGACTGTCAGAGCAGCACCCGCACACTGCTTGCTTGTTCAGATTCACAGCACAAGTCCTGCTACCACAAGCGCTTGAGTCAATTCACCTCTTTGCTTGAGTTTGGCATCGAACTTGCTCATTGAACCAACAGCTTACAACCCGAGCATTTCATTGATCCCACAACGGCGGGAGGTCCGCGCACGCCCGGCCTCGGTTCCTGTCAGAAAGGGGGGCTGATGAACATCAATCGCTTTACCGAGAAGGCTCAGGAGGCCCTGGCCTCCGCCCAGCAGCTGGCCAGCAACCACGGTCAGCAGCAGATCGACGCCGAGCATCTGCTCTTGAGCTTGCTGGATCAGCAGGACGGACTGGCGCCGGCCATCCTGCGCAAGGCCAACGTCAACCTGGAGGAGCTTCGTGCGCGCGCCCGCCGGCTGGTGGAGCGGCTGCCGCAAGTTTCCTCACCCGGGGCCGATTCCGGTCAGATCTCCATCACCGGCCGGCTGAACCAGATATTGAACCGAGCGGAGGACGAGGCGAAAAAGTTCAAGGACGAATACGTCTCCGTCGAGCATCTGCTGCTGGCCCTGATCGAGGACAGCGGCAGCACCGGCCGGCTCCTGAAAGAGCAAGGCATCACCCGCGACAAGGTGATGGCCGCTCTGCGCGAGGTGCGCGGCAACCAGCGGGTCACCTCGCAGAACCCGGAAACGACTTACCAGGCCCTGGAGCGCTACGGCCGGGATCTGACCGAGCTGGCCAAACAGGACAAGCTCGACCCGGTCATCGGCCGGGATGAGGAGATTCGCCGGGTGATCCAGGTGCTGTCGCGCCGGACCAAGAACAACCCGGTGCTGATCGGCGAACCCGGCGTCGGCAAGACGGCCATCGTCGAGGGACTTGCTCGCCGAATTGTCCGCGGCGACGTGCCGGAGGGGCTCAAGAACAAGCGAATCGTCGCCCTGGACATGGGCGCGCTGATCGCCGGGGCCAAGTATCGCGGCGAGTTCGAGGAGCGGCTCAAGGCGGTGCTGAAGGAAGTGCAGGAAGCCCAGGGGCAGATCGTCCTGTTCATCGACGAGCTGCACACTGTCGTCGGCGCCGGCAAGGCGGAAGGCGCGATGGACGCCGGCAACCTGCTCAAGCCGCTGCTGGCCCGCGGGGAATTGCATTGCATTGGCGCTACCACGCTCGATGAGTATCGCCAGCACATCGAGAAGGATGCAGCCCTGGAACGGCGCTTCCAGCCGGTGCTAGTCGATCAGCCGTCGGTTGCGGACACCATCTCAATCCTGCGCGGTCTGAAGCAGCGCTACGAGTCGCACCACAACGTGCGCATCACCGATGCCGCCCTGGTAGCCGCTGCGGTGCTGTCCAATCGCTACATTTCGGACCGCTTCCTGCCGGACAAGGCGATCGACCTCGTGGACGAGGCGGCCGCCAAGATGCGGACCGAGATCGACAGCCGGCCGACCGAGCTGGACGAGATCGCCCGGCGGGTGATGCAGCTGGAGATCGAGCGCGAGGCCCTCAAGAAAGAAAAGGACACCGCGTCCCGCGATCGGCTGGCCAAGCTGGAGAAGGAACTGGCCGGCTCCAAGGAGAGCGAAACCGCCCTGAACGCCCAGTGGCAGACGGAGAAGGAGCAGGTCAAGCACCTGGGCGAGCTGCGCAACCAGCTGGAGCAGGCCCAGCGCGACCTGGAAATCGCCGAGCGCACGGCCGACTTCACCCGGGCCTCCGAGCTGAAGTATGGCCGGCTGCCGGAACTGCAGCGGCAGATGAAGGCCGAGGAGGATCGCCTGGCCTCCAGCGAAGGCGCCACCCGGCTGATCAAGGAAGAGGTGACCGAGCAGGACATCGCCGAGGTAGTCAGCCGCTGGACGCACATTCCGGTGAGCAAGCTGCTGGGCAGCGAGATCGAGAAACTGCTGCACCTGGAAGAGCACCTGCACCAGCGTGTGATCGGTCAGGACGAGGCGGTGAGCGCCGTGGCCGAGGCGGTGATCCGGGCCCGCAGCGGCCTGAAAGACCCCAATCGGCCGATTGGCTCGTTCATCTTCCTGGGACCGACCGGCGTCGGCAAGACCGAACTGGCCCGCGCCCTGGCCGAGTTCCTCTTCGACGACGAGAAGAACCTGGTGCGCATCGACATGTCGGAGTACCAGGAGAAGCACAACGTCGCCCGGCTGCTCGGCGCTCCGCCTGGTTACATTGGCTACGAGGAGGGCGGTCAGCTGACCGAGGCGGTGCGGCGCAAGCCGTACTGCGTGATCCTGTTCGACGAGATTGAGAAGGCGCATCCGGACGTCTTCAACGTGCTGCTGCAACTGCTCGACGACGGCCGGCTGACCGACGGCCAGGGCCGCACGGTGGACTTCCGCAACACGCTGGTGATCATGACGTCCAACATCGGCAGCCAGCGCATTCTGGAATATCGCGGCTCCTACATCGGCGAGGTCTACGACCGGATGAAGGACGTGGTGCTGGACGAGCTGCGGCGCCACTTCCGGCCGGAGTTCCTCAACCGGGTGGATGAGACGATTGTCTTCCATGCGTTGAGCGAGAACCAGCTGAAGGAGATCGTGGACATCCAGCTGCAGCACCTGCGGCGACGGCTGGAGGAACGCAAGATCGAGCTGGTGCTGACCGACGAGGCCAAGGAACACCTGGTCCGGGTGGGGTACGATCCGGCATATGGGGCCCGGCCGCTCAAGCGGGTGATCCAGAAGGAGCTGGAGACGGGCCTCGGCCGGATGCTGCTGCAAGGCAAGGTCAAGGATGGCCAGACGGTGGTTATCGACCACGACCGGGGGAGCGATCGGCTCACCTACGAGGCACGCAACACGGTCAGGACAGAGGATCACCAGGCGGAGGAGGCTGGCGGCAAACGAGCAGGAGAGACGGCGAAGAAGTAAGGCGACGCAACCCGGCGGTTGGGGGAATTTCCCGGCCGCCGGGTTTGTTGTTTGATGAGATAATCTCGGGTGTGCTTTCCACTTTTCCGCAACAGTGTCAACATGTGGAGTGCCCATGACGGCGGAACAATGGTTGCGCTGCCGGACCCCTGAGAAGATGCTTCGGGTACTTTTGCGGAACAACGCCGGCGACCGCAAGCTCCGGCTGTTCGCCTGTGCTTGTTGCCGGCACTTTCAGCGCGGTATGGATGTGGACCCTCGCCTGACCCAGGCTATTCTGGCAGCGGAGGAGTACGCCGAGGGTCGGCTGGAGCGCTCGGAGTTGAAAGCCGTTCGGGTAGCCGTTGAGGCCGCCCGGCGCGAAGACACATTCAACAAGGAAGTGGGCTTGCTGAACCTGGCCGTGGTCGAAACCCCTGCCGGGTATGCTGCACGCAAGGTCGTGAACGAAATCACAATCACTTGTGCGGGGATGTGCGTTCCCTGTGAAACCATCGAGTCGGCCCAGGCGTGGATGAAGAAGGACATCGTATCATTCCTGCGCGACATCTTCGGCAATCCCTTCCAGCCACTCCCATCCCGGTCGTTCCCCAAGCACGTCATCGGCCTGGCCCAGGCCTGCTACGACGCCTTCCCGGAAATCAACTCCGACTACCTCGTCCTGGCCGACGCCTTGAGCGACCTGGGCGAGGAGCAGGCAGCGGCCCACTGCCGGGAAAAGCGGCACGCCAGGGGATGTCACGTCCTCGACTGGATTCTCGGAAAAAAGTGATGCGCTTGCCTCCTCCTGGGTGCGGAGAAAGGTTGCCGGTGTGGTTGGGATACTGTCCTCAGGTGCCCTCCTGTCCAACAGGCACCAGCGGACGCACCCCGGAACGGAAACCCTTGAGCATCACCGACTCATTGCCGATGCCCATCTCCTTGAGGTACTTGTTTACCGTGTAGCGGACAAAAAGGGCCTGGCCGGGAGCGCAGTCAACCCCTGGACCGGCGCACCAGGATAAGCCGGTCGAGGCGGGGGCGGTGCGGTGAGGAAGGGAGGCAGGGAGCGATGCAGGCCGGCGGCCGGGGACTTTCCCCGGCCGCCAGCGTTTCAGGGGGCCGACTCGTGTGGTAAGAACACCTATTGCGACAAGGGTGGAACCCCGAGGATGTCTGACTTCCATCAAAGAAAAAGGTCGAGGTGCCCGAGTTTGGTGGTGGATGGGTAATGTCGCTTGGCCCCTTTGGACCGCGAGCGTTTCGAGGCCATCATCCAGGAACTGCTGTCGTGATCGCTCTTCTTACCGAAGGTCGGGCGTGACCAAGCAGCAATGGTTGCGTGGCCGGGTGCCGCTGAGGATGCTTCAGCAGAACGTCCCCGTCACGTTCCCGCCGGTACGTTACCCCCTCGTCGTGACGCCCCGTTCAGAGCCGTGCGGCTCAATTCATCCAGGCAACCGGCGAGCATCGTCTCGACGTCCCGGCGCGTGTTGGGGCGGAGCGGGGCGGCCAGAGCCGCCTGGTACAGGTTCACGGCCCGGCTCAGGTCGCCGGCCTTCTGAGAGCAGGACGCCGCGCTGATGCGGCTCGCCGCTGCCTCCAGGTCTCGACCGAGGGCGTCCAGGAGGGGCGCGATCCGCTCCTCGCAGGCCGCCGCCGCCAGCCAGATTGGTTGCGCCGTTTCCGCCATCCCCATGTCTGCGAACGTTCGGGCCTTCATGAGGATGGCCGTCTTTGACGCCATCAGTTCGAGCAGCGCCGGGGGGTACGGTTTGACCTTCGCTTTTCCCATGTCACGCCTCCGCCGGACCATGTCGCGAGACCCGGATGCGATGTCCCTTGGCCGAGAAGGCACAGACGACGACGCAGGCGCCCCAGCCGTAGGTGTTGTCGAGAGCTTGGGCAACTTTTTCGCGGTGTCGGCGCCCCAGCTCCGAGACGTCTTCCGTAGCGCTGACCTCCAGCACGCACTCGGCGCCTGGCGAGCGGTAATCCGCCCGTTCGCCGTAATCGTTCAGGTCAAGTTGCCCCAGTGCGAGCAATCGCCGCGCCAGAATGAACGCCAGCGCAATCGAAGCCATTTCCACCACCGGCTTCTGCTGTATCGTGGCGAGCAGTCGGTCCGCCTTCGCCGCTATCTCCTCCGTCCACGAAACCTTCAGCCGGAAGGCATTGTCCTGGCGGAGCCATCGCGAAGCAATCCCCTCGCATGCCACCTCGAACGTCGCGGGAGGGCCCGAATACCGGCTCATCACGGCCACAAGTGCGACGCTGTGGGGTTCAAGGAACAGGCGAGGATACCACCCCTCGAGATCCTCTACCGCGCAGCGCAGGATGCGCACAGGCATGACTTAATCCGGGTCGGAATCCATCCGGTCACTTCTCAGAGGTTACGATACCTCATCGGGGAAGTCGAGGAAAGGGAACCTGTCAACCAGACGAGGTCGGCACGAGGAGCAGGCCGCGGCCCACTGCCGGGAGAAGCGGCACGCCAGGGGATGTCACGTCCTCGACTGGATTCTTGCAAAAGCGTGATGTGATCTCTCCGTGCAGAACGGTGTGCTTGGGATACCGTGCTCAGGTGCCCTCCTGTCCAACAGGCACCAGCGGACGCACCCCGGAACGGAAACCCTTCAGCATCACCGACTCATTGCCAATGCCCATCTCCCTGAGCAGGCCTGTGGTCAGAGAATCGATCGCCAGGTGATGGCGGATGCAGTTGATGGCCCGCTGGTAGGCACGGGCCAGGTCTTCCTCCGGGTTCGGGGGGGTGTCCAGGACGGCAGGCGGGCAGGCCGGTCGTTCCTCGACCGGCTCACTCAGCGCCAGCAGGGTCTGGTTGAAGCGATCCACCGCGGCTTTGACCTTCGAGGGCAGGACAATCAACGCCCGATTGACCGTCCCGCTAAAGCGCTCGTGCTCCTCCCGCAAGGCAGTGCGAAAGCGCATGCGGGCTTCCTCTCCCTTGAGCCAGGGGCTGCTGACTGCGAGGAGGTTCTGTGCGGCCGTGAACAGGTTCGACATCGACTCGGCAATGTCGAAATAGGCGTCCATCTGCTTGCCGTAGACCACCTGGCGGAACTGGTTGTGCCGGCTCTTGTAGGTGAAGTAGACCGACAGACCCGCCACCAGGGCGCCCATCAGGCCGACGGCGCTGGACATGATCTGGGCCAGGTTGGATAGGTCGGACATCGGTTACCTCCATGCTGGGGGATTCGTAGGAATTATGGACTACGAACGGCGTCAGGCCAAATGCGCAGCAGATTACCCCCACCTTCAGGCCGCTCAGTGCGTCACCTGCCCCTGGACCTGGAAAGCGACCTCGTTGTCTTCCGTCAGGCTGGTGAACAGGCGGACGGTGCGGTGCAGATTGCCTGCCTGTCCACCCTTCAGACGCACCGACACCACGTGGACCTTCTTCTCGTCCGGGTTGCTTTCCTCCACCTGGATCTGCTCGTCGCTGCCTTCGATGCTCGTGATCCGGAACGGCTTGACGCCGCGGACAATCACCCGCCGCTCGGCCTCGGTGTTGGTTTTGATCGGGCCCAGGACCACGACCTCGGGACTGACACTCAGGGCCGACTCGATCTCCACCGTCACCGGGACCCGGATCTGCGGCAAATTGCCGTTGTTGGTCTTCAACCAGATGTCCGAGTACCACTTGCCGACCGGCGCGTCGTTGCGCAGGTGGGCCGTGAGCTGGTAGACCGTCACGTTCTTCTTGCGCGAGACTTCCTGCAGGTTGGGCTGGATGTAGTTGGTCTCGCTGCGGACGTCCGTGATCTGCACCGCATTGTTGCCGTAGAAGGTGATGGTCGTGGCCACCGTGGCCGTCGTCGCCTTGCGCATCTGGCCAAACGCCAGGGTGTCCGGGCTGAGGTTGAAATCCTCCCGGCAAACGGCCGAGAGCAGCAGGCGCACCTCATCGACCGCGGGGCGACCAAAGACGACGTAGATGGTCACGCTCTTGGAGCCGCTGAAGCGGGTCGTGTCCATCCGGGCCAGAATGGCGGTCTCTTCCCCGGGCAGCAGCGTGTTCTTCATCGGCTGGGCGGTGACACAGCCACAGGAGACGCGCAGCTGGGCGATGCTGATCGGACCGGCCGTGGTGTTCACCAGCCGGAAATGATGGACCAGCGTGGGCCCGCGGGGCACCGAGCCAAAGTCCTTGGACAGCTCGTCAAACAGGCGATCCGCCCACGTGGCCGCCGTCGCCGGTGCCGCTGCGGCAAAGCCCAGCAGCAGTACAAGACTGTACCGCAACATGATGTCCATTTCCCGCGAAACGCATTCGGGCAGGCCGGCCCGTCCGCCTCTCGCACCTTGGTACTCCTCGGCTCCTCCCGGTAAACGCGCCGGCACGGGAGATAAGAGCCATGAGGGATCATTTAAGTTATTGACCCGGAAATGGGGCCTGTCAATGCCGGGGCGCTCTTGACTGGACCATCTGGCTTGACCAGCTTACGGCACTTCCTCTGCTTTCCGCGCCGCTGCTCTGACCCGTCGTTCCGGGGCAACCCGGAGAATCAGGAGGACACCGGCGTTCGGGCCAGCACGGCCACGACCACACAGGCGGCCCCGGCACGCACCAGGGGCCGGGCGGCGTAGCGCAGTGTCGCTCCGGTCGTCATCACGTCGTCAAGCAGCAGAATCCTTCGGCCCTTCAGATTCAGCCCTTTTCGCACCGCAAAGGCGTTCTTGACGTTGGCCTGCCGATCCGCTGACTTCAAACCAACTTGACGCGGCGTGTGGCGCACCCGGTACAACCAGGAGCGTTCGCAGGGCAAGCGCAGCTGCCCGGCCAGTTCGCGGGCCAGGGTGGCGACCTGATCGTAGCCGCGCCACAGCCGGCGCAACCAGTGCGACGGGACCGGCACCACCACGTCCACGTTGAGCGCCTCAAAGCGGGCCCGGTCACGTTCCAGCCACAGCCGGACAATCAGCCGGGCCAGGAACTCACCGGAAGGGTTTTTCATCCGCAGCACGAGATCGCGCAGTTTCCCTTCTTCCTTGTAAGGCCCCAATCGCAAGGTCTGCTCGAAAGGAAAGTTCTCTTTGAGGCAATTGGAACAGCCTTGCGAGAAAGGGCCAATCAGTGCGGCACAGCGGGGACAGACGGGACCGGGATTGGTGAGCAGTTCGCTCCGGCAGGCCTCGCAAAAGGCGGACTCGATTTCGGGGACGTGCCGGCCGCAGAGGTGGCAGCAGCCCGGGGCGAGCAGTTCTACCAGCCCCCGGCCCAGGAAGTGCCACCAGGACGTCATGGTGCGATTCTCCCGTGGGACGGCTCAGGAGAGCCGTCCCACGGGATGATCGTGCGGCGCGGGGCAGATCCTGGCCAGGCTGCTTGTCCAGCAAAGCCAGCGGCGAACAGTCCGGACAGACGAGAACGCGCTGCTCCACAAAGAAGGAATGCTCCAGGGCAAACCGGCCGCGCAGCTCGGCGTGCGTCCGGGCGTCGCTGAACAGCATCCAGGCCGATCCAGGAGGGAAGATCCACAGACGCTTGGGGCAGCGTTCCTGGAAATCGTCACTCTGCTTGAGGGCGTTGTGCAAGCGGAGCACGTACGTGTCCTGGGGAGAGCGGCGCACCCGGCCCGGCAGGACCAGGTCCAGCAAGCGCCGGCTCAAGGTGCCCAGCCAGGACGTGCGTTCGGCTGGAGGGATGCCCAGGCGCGATCCGTACCGTTCCAGGACGCGCGGCAGCAGGTCTGACGTGACCCAGACGCGCGGCTCGGTGGGATGGAGATTGGTCCAGATGCGCAAGATGCGCCGGCCCTGGGCGGGCCGATTGGGAAAGGCGTCCACGTGCAGCAGGTCGTTTCGCGCCGCGTGCCGCAATGCTCTGGTCGCTTCCTCCTCGGAGCGGAAGCTGGCCCGGTCGCGCTGGTAACCGCCACGGTAACGGGGCAGGGTGTCATCCAACCACTCCGTCACCGTCCGGGAAAAAGCCGCCAGGAGGTCCCGCAAGCGCTCCGCCTGCTCTGCCGAGGTCCGGCGGAACCCTCTCACCCGGTTGCGGCTCGGATCGTAGCTGATGTTCTTGTGGGTCAGCCGGCGGAGTTTCTGCTGCAACAGGAACTGCAGATCCTCACCCTGGGGAAGGGCGAAGGGACATTGCGGGAAGAAGACCAGCTCGCCCTGCTCCAACCGTTCTTCCAGAGACACTCCGCCAGGGCGGATCTGGGGAGGAAGGGAGTTGCTCGGCATGATGCGAGGTCCTCAAGGGATGTGGGTTTCTTCTGATTTATCGTTTCGCGCTGGGCCGATTGAGCGCGAAACGATAAATCAAGACGCCAGCCGGATCGTGGCCGTCTCGCCCTCGGTCCAGGGAAGGCGCAGCACAAAGCGCGTCGGCTGGCCCGGCGCGCCCGGCTCCAGGCACACGTCGCCGCCTTGCAGCCGGGCCAGTCTCCAGGCGATCGGCAATCCCAGGCCGCGACCCCGGCCGGCGTTGCGACCCGAGAAGAAGGGATCGAACAGGTGCGGCTTGTGGACCGGGTCGGGACCGGGGCCGTTGTCCTCCACCACCACCTCCAGCAGTCTGCCTGGAACCGGTGGCCGCAGGACGATCCGCGTCCAGCCCTCAGCCGGGGCCGCCTCGATGGCGTTGCGCACCAGACAGCCGAGGGCCACGCGCACCTGGTCGGAATCGATGGAGACGGTCAGCCGGTCGATCGGAACGTGCAGCTCGATCCGGACGCGGCGCTGCTCCGCCAGTTCCTTGGCGGCCGAGATGGTTTCGCCCAGCAGGCCGGGCAGGTCAACCACCCGCGTGCTGGGGGCGGTCGGCCGGGCAAACTGCATCAGGTCGCGCAGCAAGTTGTGGACCCGCCGGGTCTGGGCGATGATCGCTTGCAGGGACTTGCGCACCTCCGGCTGAGCCTGCTCGGCGAACCAGGTGACGTCGTGGCCAAGCAGGTACTGGGCCTGGCCGGAGATCACCGCCAGCGGATTGTTGATCTCGTGGCCGGCGCCCGCGGCAAACTCCGCCAGCGCTTCCAGCTTGGCGGTCTGCAAGCGCTCCGCCTCGGTATGAACGCGCTCCTGAAGAGCTTGCTGCAGCTGATCGATTTCCTCTTCAAGACGTTCCCGGCGTGGTCCCGCCCGGAGCCGGGCGTTCTCGGCCGTGACGGCCAGCAACTCCGGCAGCAAAGGCTGCTGGTAGGGGTCCTGCCAGCCGGTTTCGGTTGCCAGGGCCTGCTCGCATTCCGAGCGGACCCAATCGCCCTCCAGCAACCCGGCCGGTAAGTTCAATGCGGCCGCGGATTCGCGGGCCTGGACCGGATCGACCAGCCCCAGATCGAAACCCCGGTCGCGGGCCAGGTCGATCGCCACCCGGGTGAGGTGAACCAGGTAACCGTCGGTCCCCAGTCCGCGGATCACCGCTTCCGGCAAATCGAGATGGCCGACCAGGGACACCAGCCAGACAGGCAAGCCCCAGGCGCGGGCCAGGCGCCGGGCCAGGGCCGGGTGCGTGATGCCCCAGACGGCTCCTTGCTGGAGTCGTTGTTCCTGGAAGTTCCCGGTCGAAACCAGTGCCGCATTCACCGCGGCTGGGTTCACCGAGCAGAGAGCCAGCCAGCCGAGGGGCGCCAGCAGACCGCCGACCCAGGCCTGTTCGGGAGGGCATGGGCTCACGTGCCGGGCCAGGAATCGCGCCAACCGGGCGCAGACCAAGCTGCAGCGCAGCACGATCCGGCCCGGTTCCTGGGACCAGTTCGCCGTGCCGCAGGGGGACTGCTGCAAGCGGTTCAGGATGAATTCGATCAGACCAGGATCCTGGAGGGGGCGTAAGACCCGGGCTGGCCAGGGGATGGTTTCGTCGCCGCCGGGATAGATCGCCAGATGGCGGAGCAGCAGCAGAACGGCACCGGGATCGGAACAGAGACGCACCCAGGTGGTGGAGGAGAAGGGACGACAGAAGGCGACCAGGGAGTGCGCGCTGGGAGCCAACCAGGGCAGTTGCGTGACTGCTTCCCGCAAGACCTCCCTGGCAGGGCACGCTGAATCGCCAGGTTCCCTCACGGCACTCACTCCTTCCCTGGAACTCGTAACTCGTGATTCGCAACCCGCCGTAGGACGGCTCTCCTGAGCCGTCCGTTTCCAAGACGGCTCAGGAGAGCCGTCCTACGGCGGGTTACGAATCACGAAGAACGCATGAGCAGCCGGCCTCAGACGCTGGCCGAGGCGGGCTCCATTTCCAGCAGTCCGCACATCCGATCGATCAGATGCTCCATCTCGAACGGCTTGTGCAGGAACTCGTCCGCGCCCGACAGGCGCAGCTCCTGGATCTTGTCTTCCTCGATCATGCCGCTGATGCAGAGGATGCGGACATCCTCCAGGGAGGTGTCGGCGCGAACCCGATGGCACACTTCCTTACCGTTGATGTCGGGGAGCATCACGTCCAGGACGATCAGGTCCGGACGATACTCCTTGACCAGCATGCCGGCGTCGAAGCCGTTGCTGGCGATGCGCACCTCGAAGCGGCCGTCCTCTTCGAGCATCTTGGTCATCAGCTCGACCAGGTCGATGTCGTCGTCCACCAGCAGCACCTTGCGCTTGCCGCTTTCCAGGGCATCGGTGGGGATGCCGTTGTCCTTCATGAACTTGTACAGCGCCTCGCGGGGGATGCGCCGGAACTTGGAGCCGGGCACCCGAAAGCCCTTGAGCTGGCCATTGTCGAAGCAGCGGATGATGGTCTGCTGGCTGACCTTGCAAATCTTGGCGGCTTCGCCGGTCGTGAATACCGATTTCATGCGTTCGTCCATCCCTTCCTGGCGCGGGGCCAGTCGCACGAGTTGGGGCTGAGATCCTCCGTCCACCAGAGGCGTTCAGCCCGAAGTCTTCCGTGATTACCTCTTGCCGATCCGTCGAGCAAAGCCTCGGCACAAGCCGATTCGCCAGGCAAACGTGGAACATCCTTGGTTGGTTTGTGCCTCTTCACCCTCCCGATCCCCTTCCACAGCAACGCAATCCAGTCGTTCCAGCCAGAGGGCAACCAGTCCAGAACGACTTGGGGCTTTCCCTGGGCGGGCTCGGTGGTGGTTGTTGCATCTCGGAAGGGGTCCTTACCAATCTTACCACCGCAAGTAATTATACTTATCCCCGAATCCCTGTCAACGCGAACCGCCCCGATGTCATCGTCGTAACCTCCTGCCAATCAATGACTTCCTCCGCAAATCAAAAAATCTTTATCCAGAGGTCAATTATTACTCATGCTGTGCAAAACAGCTCTCTTGACTATCTTTACTACGGTCGCCGGTTCGCCCCGGGTCTGGCCTCTCTCCTTCTTTTGGCGAATTACCCCGGTTCACTGATCCGATCAACTTACGCCATCTTCCCCTCTTCCAGATAGATCAGCACCACGGCCAGGTCGGCGGGGCAGATGCCGCTGATCCGGCTGGCCTGGCCCAGGCTGCTGGGCCGGACCCGGCTCAGTTTCTCGCGGGCCTCGAACCGCAGCTGGGGAATGGCCAGGTAATCGAAGCTGGCCGGGATCGGTCGATTCTCCATCTGCTGGAAGCGCTCCACCTGCTGCGCCTGCCGGGCGACGTAGCCGGAGTACTTGGTTTCCAGCACCACCTGCTCGACCACGTCGGGCTGGGCGTTCCATTCCGCCAGGGCCGGGTGTGCCTCAACCAGCTGCGGCCAATCCACTTCCGTCCGCCGCAGCAGCTGTTCCAGGGAGTGGCCGTCGTGGCGGTGCGCCCGCAGACACTCCGTCAAGGCGGCGATGTTCCGTTCCTTGTTCTGGAGGCGCTGCCAGGCGGAATCCGTAACCACGCCGACCCGGCGGCCCAGCGGCGTCAGCCGGCGGTCGGCGTTGTCGTGGCGCAGCAGCAGCCGATACTCGGCCCGGCTGGTGAACATCCGGTAGGGCTCATCGACACCGCGCGTGACCAGGTCGTCGATCAGCACGCCCACGTACGCCTGCGAGCGGTTCAGCACCAGGGCCGGTTCCTGCTTGATCTTGAGGGCGGCGTTGATGCCGGCCAGCAATCCCTGGGCGGCGGCTTCCTCGTAGCCGGTGGTGCCGTTGATCTGCCCGGCGAAGTAGAGCCCATCGACCAGCTTGGTTTCCAGGGTCGGGTACAGCTGGGTGGGCGGAGCGTAATCGTACTCGACCGCATAGCCCCAGCGCAGCACCTCCGCCTTCTCCAGACCCGGGATGCGCTGGAGCATGGCCTGCTGCACGTCCTTGGGCAAGCTGGTGCTGATGCCGTTGCAGTAATACTCCAGGGTGTTGCGGCCTTCCGGCTCCAGGAAAATCTGGTGCCGGTCGCGCTCGGCGAAGCGGACCACCTTGTCCTCGATCGAGGGGCAGTAGCGCGGTCCCCGGCCCTGGATCTGTCCGGAGTACATCGGGGCCCGGTGCAGGTTGGCTCGGATCAGGTCATGGACCGCCTCGTTGGTGTAGGTGATGTGGCAGCCCATCTGCTCCTGGGTGATGCGCTCGGTGGCGAAGCTGAACGGCCTGGGGTCCGGGTCGCCCGGCTGCGGCTCGCACCTGGAGAAGTCGATAGTCCGGCCATTGAGCCGGCAGGGTGTGCCGGTCTTGAAGCGGGCCAGCTGGAAGCCGCACGACGCCAGGCTGTCGCTGAGCGTCTCCGCCGAGCTGTCGCCGGCCCGGCCGCCTCGGGTCTTGGCCTCGCCGGTGTGCATGATCGCCTTGAGGAACGTGCCCGTGGTCAGCACCACCGCCCGGGTGCGGTACAGGGTGTCCCCACGGGCCACCACGCCGGCGACCCGCTTGCCGGACTCGCCGCCGTCCTCCAGCACCAGCCCCTCGACCATTTCCTGGCGGAGGGTCAGGTTGGGCTGGGCCTCGACGGTGTGCTTCATGGTGAACTGGTACAGCTTCTTGTCGGCCTGGGCGCGGGGAGAGTGCATGGCCGGGCCCTTGGTCCGGTTCAGCATGCGAAACTGGATGGCACTGGCGTCAATGGCCTTGCCCATCTCTCCTCCCAGGGCATCGATCTCGCGGACAATCTGTCCCTTGGCAACGCCGCCAATGGCGGGGTTGCAGCTCATCTGAGCAACAGCGTCGGCATTCATGGTCAGAAGGGCCGTCCGCAGGCCCATCCGAGCAGCGGCCAGGGCGGCCTCGACGCCGCTGTGGCCGGCGCCGACGACGACCACATCGAAGTCAAACGTGAGGGGAAACATGGTCAGTATCGCTGGGTGCCGGGGTCTCGTCGTCCGGGGGGAATATACCCAAAGAGACCGGACAGGAAAAAGATGGATTGGCGCGAAGGCCGGATGCCGGCGCATCCTGCTCTTGACAGCAAACCATCTTGCCCATTGTACGCGAAAGGAAGCTGGTCGGGAAAGGATGCGAGCTGCAAGGTCGGGAACGCCCTCCGTGGCGTTCCGGCAAGATGCGGAAATATCAAACGTTGACGGCCCCGATGGAGACGACCGCGCCGTTGGCGACGCCGCGCTCGTCCGTGAGCGGGGCCCCGTTCTTGTCGCCCTTGCCCAGGGCGGGGCTGCCGGTCATCAGGGCCTCGGTCTGGAGGAACAGTGTGGCAGTAGGAGCGCCGACGAGCGGGCCGCCATAGTATCCCAGCGGTAACAGCAGAGGATTGAGTGGTTTGGCCAGGGTGCCGGTCAGGTTTACGCCAAACAACACGTTGGCATCCCCGGCGACGCCGAGCAGGGAACCGAAGGCGGTGAACTCACCGTCGAGGTTGACAGCATCCACTCCCCTGCCGCCGATGGCGATGAAGTTCTGGGCGTCGATCGTGTTCTGGAGGTTCCAGCCGCCGACCTGGGGAATGGCGCCCCAGAAGATGCCGCCGCCGTTGGAAGCGAAGTTGGCGTTGATGGTGTCGTTCACCGTGGCCACGCCGCCCATCTCCTTTGTTGCGTCGATGCCGCCGCCGTTTGTGCCCGCGCTGTTGAGGGCACGGTTGCCGGTGATGGTGGTGTTGGTGATGGTCGTGCCAAAGAACCCGCCGGCCGCTTGCAGCTCGATGCCGCCGCCGCCCAGGCCGTTGCCGTCGCCGCTGGCCGTGTTGAAGACGATGGTGCTGCTGAGGACGTGCAGCGTCCCGCCATTGGCGAAGAGGCCGCCGCCCGCATTGCCGCTGACGTTGCCCTGGATCTGAGTGCTGGTGATCGAGGTCGTGGGCCCGCCCTCCTGAATGCCGCCGCCGCCTCCCACGGCGACGTTGTTCAGGAAGAGGCTGGTCAGCACCGTCAGGCTGCCCTGGTTGTCAGTGTCCGCGAAGCCGCCGCCGAAGCCGCCGGAGAAGTTGGTCTCGATGGTGCTGCCCGTGATGCTGACGGCGCCGTTGCCGGCGTTGCCGATGCCGCCGCCCGGACCGGTGAGGGCGTCGTTGTTGCTGACGATGGTCCCGGTCACGGTCAGTTTGGCTCCCTCGAAGACATTGCCGACCTCGATGGCGTCGAGCCAGACGCCGCCTCCCTGGTTGACGCAGCTGTTGCCGGTGATGACCGTGCCCGCGTTGATGAAGACCTTGCCCCAGCCATCCGTCTCGACGCCGCCGCCGGCATCGCCGGCGTGGTTGTTGCTGATGGTGCTGGCGTTGATGGTCAGCGTCCAGGGGCGCAGACAGTGTTTTCCATCGAGAGGCCGCCGCCGTCGGCGGTGGCGACGTTATTGGTGATGGTCACGTTGTTCAGCGTCAGGCTGGCGATGCCCTGGTCGCGGATGCCGCCGCCGCTGCCCGCCGCCCCATCGCCCGACCGGGCGATGCCGTTGGTGATCGTGATGCCCTGCAGAGTCACGGTGAACGCATCGTTGAAGTTCAGATCGCCGGTGGGGTTGATGTCGAAGACGCGGTCGAGGTGGTTGCCATCGACGGTCGCGACACCCCCGCTGGCGTTGAGGATGGTCACGTTGCCGCCGCTAGGCAGGATGGCGAAGGCCCCGCTGGTGTCGGTGCCGGTGTTGGCCCCGGGAATCGTGATCTTGTAGTCCCCGGCAACGAGCAGCTGGATCACCTTGTTCCCCGGCGTGGTGTTGGCCAGGTTGATGGCTTCCCGCAAGCTGAGGCTGCCGCTGCTGGGCGGGTTGAGGTTGTCGGCCGTGGTGTTGACGTTGTAAGTCGTCGTCGTTACGCCGTTGACCGTTTTCGCGGAAACCAGAGGCAGCGTGGTGGTAACGTGAGTGACCGGGGGCGGCGGCAGCGGAACAATCGCGCTGACGGCGCCGACGTTGATTGTGCTGGTGTTCAGGTGCAGGACGCCGCGCTCGTCATAGGCAGGCGCCGGAACAGGATCCCAGTGCCAACGGCGGGGCTGCCGGTCTGGAGGGCTTCGGTCTGCAGGACCTGGGAGGCGCCGGACGCGCCGATGGTCGGGCCGCCGTTGTTGGCTAGCGGCGCCAGCAGGGGATTGAGCGGGTTGGCGAGGCTGCCGGTCTGGGTACTGCCAGCCGTGAATCCGGTGTTGAAGTCCGCGGCCACGCCGATCACGTTGCCGCCGAGGTCGGTGAAGCCCTTGGGGAAGTTCAGGGCGTCCACTCCGGAAGTTGCGGTATTCCCGGCCAGGATGGTGTTCTGGATGGAGACGGTGTTGGTCACTCCTTCCCAGATGATTCCGCCGGCGAGGCCGGCGAAGTTGGCGTTGATGGTGTCGTTCAGAAGCACCAGGTCGCCGGTCATGAGTCGGGCGTCGATGCCGCCGCCATCGACGACGCCGCTGTTGAGGGCCCGGTTGCAGGTGATGGTGGTGTTGAGGATGGTCGAGGCGTTCAGACCGGCGCCGGTGGTCATCAGTTCGATGCCGCCGCCGCCCTGTTGCATCCCCGCATCGCCGCCGGCCGTGTTGTTGGCGATGGTGCTGTTCTGGACGAACAGCGTGGCGCCGGCGGCGAACACACCGCCGCCCCGGACGCCGCTGGCGTTGCCGCTGATCTGGGAGCTGGTGATGGACGTGAAGGAACCGCCTTCCTGGATGCCGCCGCCATCGCCGACGGCCACGTTGTTCAGGAAGAGGCTGTTGGCGACGGTCAGGGTGCCCAGGTTGTTCTGGTCAGCGAAGCCGCCGCCGGCCATTCCGGAAGAGTTGTTCGCGATGGTGCTGCTGGTGATGGTGACGGCGCCAGGGCCGGCGTTGCCGATGCCGCCGCCGGGACCGTTCAGGGCCTGGTTGTTGCTGATCAGAGTCCCCGTCACGGTCAGCGTGGCTCCCTGCAAAGGCAAGGGCGTGAGGTTGACGACAGCGCCAATGCCAACGGTGAAGCCCTGATTCGTGAAAGTGATCGCCGGCGGCATGTCGTAGCCGCTGCCGGGGTTGGTGATGGTCACCCCAATGACATGCTCGCCGCTGTCGAGGACCGCAGTGCCCTGAGCCCCGAAGCCAAGGCCGTCCTGGGAGGTAAAGGTGACCTTTGGCGGACCGAAGGGGAATAGGGCGTTGAGGTTGTTGGTAATCGTGACGCTGGTGACCGCGCTGGCAGGGTTAATGTCATCGAGCCAGATGCCGGCGCCCTGGTTGACGCAGGTGTTGCCGGTGATGACCGTACCCGCGTTGACAAACACCTTGCCCGAACCGTCGGTCTCGATGCCGCCGCCCGCGTCCCCGGCGTGGTTATTGCTGATGGTGCTAGCGTTGACCGTCAGCTTCCACGGTTCGCTGACGGTGTTCTCCATCGAGATGCCGCCGCCGTCAGCGGTAGCGAGGTTATTGGTAACGACCATGTTGTTCAGCACCAGGCTGGCGTTGCCCTGGTCGCGGATGCCGCCGCCGCTGCCGGCCGCCCCATCGCCCGGAGAGGCGACGCCGTTGGTGATGGTGAAGCCCTGCAACGTCACGGTGAACGGTGCCGTTGGGCTGGCCGGGTTGAAAGTGGGGTTGATGTCGAAGACACGGTCGAGGTGGTTGCCATCGACGGTGACGGCCGCGTGGCTGACGTTGACGATGGACAGGTTGCCGCCACGGGGCAGGATGGCGAAAGCGCCGCTGGCATCGGTGCCGGTGTTGGCTCCCGGCAGGGCGATCACGTAGGAGCCAGGGACCAGCAGGTTGATGGTATTGCCGCCCGGGGTCAGGTTGGCCGCATCGATGGCCGAACGCAGGGTGACCGTGTGGGTTCCGTTGATCGCTCCCGTGGTGAGGTTGACTCCCGCGGCAATGCTGAGGTCGGCCAGGCTGTTGACGTTGAAGGTCGTCGGCACCAGCCGATCCTCCAGCTGCTCGACGGACAGGCGGGCGCGCCGGTCTCTGCTTCTGTCGGCAATGGTCTTGCCTCGGCTCGCCGCGTTGGCGAAACTGCTCAGGAAACTCTTGAACCAGGAATGGAAGAGGTTGCGCATGTCTCGGGTTCCTTGCAGGTCAAACCGCGGAACTCTTGTTCAAAACGCGGTCTGCCTTGGAGTGGAAGAACAAATCAGATAACAGGTTAAGACGATCCCAGCAGGACCAGGCGGGTCTGTTGTTGGGAGGCATAAGGAGTACGGATCGACGCTTCCAAACCTGAATCACACGGGAAGATTTTTTTCCAGGGTGGCAAACCTGACTGAAGAAAGGGTCTTGGCGACCCCTGCCGGGCAAGCCGGCAGGTGAAGCAGGTCGAAGGCTCGACAGTAAGGGGCAACGTGTGCGCTCACTGGCCGAGGGTGACAGCCGTTCAGATGCCCTGACCGCTGTACGCGGGGTGTCGAACTGATGCGCGCTAACTCCTGCTCCGCCGCCCGACACGAGGCTTCCCCGAGCTGCGTCTTTGTACGACGATCGCCCTTTGGCACAGGCGATCTGAGAGTGTGGAGTGCGGCGGTGGAGGCCGCATACGGCGGGAGGCTTTTCGAGATTCACCTGAGCGAGGAGGGTGTGCGCCGTCTCTGCAACATAGGAGTCGCGGTCATCATCGATGATGGGGGAGTAGCGCCACTCGCACGGGAGGAACCACAAAGAGCTTAACCAAGCGTAGCTCGCAGGGTCTCGGCCACAAAGGTCTGAGGGAAGCGTTCCTGCTCTATCCGAAGATTGTCTCTCAAGCATACCTGGAAGGCGGCTTCTTCGGGGCCTGTCAGGTTCGACAGCCGCTCCCCTCCTCGCCCCGTCCCAAGGGTCCCGATCCGATCTCTCCATGTCCGCACGGTCTCCTCGTCCATGAGCAGGCTCCGCAAATGCCGGAACAGGACTCGAAGCCGGGAGAGGATTGAAAACCCTTCCGTGTCTATGTCGCCCCAGTACCACAGGGGAATGTCCGACAGCCATTGCACATACCGCAGATCGGTGACGCCATTCCCCAGCCCCCCGACTGCAAATGTTTCCTCCATGAGCGGCAGTGTGAGCAGATTGACCTTGTTCTCGACGATCAGCGCACGGGCCGCACTGAGGCATTTCTCCGAAAGCAGCCGGAGCGGTACACAGCATTCGGACCAGGGCGACCCCGCACGGCGCTGCACACTTTCGTCGAGGAACCGGATGAAGATGAGCGGTTCGGGATACCGGAGGCCGTAGCGTCGATGGAAGTGCTCTTCATCTGCACGGATCGCGTGCGGCGGGAGCATGAGGTCGAGCCACTCGCGCAAAATCAAGCAGTTCCGTTCCACAAATTTGGTATCTACCGAGAGAGGCAGCTCGCGAGCGAACAACTCGGGCCTGTGGTGGAGTAGGAGGTAATCAACCACTTCCAGAAGCCCATTGACCTCGCCGACGGAGTCAACAAGTAGTTGACGGTGCGATCGAATCCAGGGGTCGAGCGCTGGAAATCGCTCCCGAATTTTCTCGACGGCGGCCCGAAACGCAGCGAATTCCCCAAGCTTCCCGATGTACCGAAGGAAATCCTCTTCACTCTCGAAGATGATTTTCCGCGGGAAGTTGTTCCGGCCGTGCGAGCGAGAGTTCCGTTCCTCCCATTCGATGGAATACCCAAAGCCTTTTGTTTCCTTCGCCGCTAGCCGAAGTCGCTGGATGGACTCGATCGCCGAGGCCATGCTCGCCGCGAGGTTCTTCTCGCAGGGGATTGTGTGGGGGAAGAATGACTCGCCCGCCAACCAGGCGCAGGAACGCCGGATAGAGTTTGATGGCCTTCAGATGGATGTCATCCGGCTCGATCATGACGCAGGAGCAATCGCGATTCGTGCGATGCTCGACTCCAAAACACATTCCTCAAATTCCCGCGCCGTCATCTCGAAGACGGCGGAGCGGTTGTCCTTCTTGACCACGTGAATGTACGAACCAACGTACGGCTGCGTGACGCGGGCCTTGGCGTCCAACGGCGCTACGATCATCAATTGCAAACCGAACTGCTTGAACAGTTCCAGCGCATACTCCGCGTACTGGTCATCGACCTTGGAGAACATCTCATCCACGACCACGAAGTGAAAGCGGTCGCTGGCAGGATGCTCTGGGTCCAGATCGTACTGGTACGCAATGGCGGCCACGAGAATGGTAAACGCCAGCTTCGCTTTCTCGCCGCCCGACTGGCCGCTGCTGTCCTGATACACCGAGACCGTCTTGCTTGTCGCGCGATCGATCACGATCGCAACGAAATCGAACCAGTAACGAACATCGACCACTTTATTCCGCCAACGGCGATTCTCTTCATCGCGGAGCTTGATTACGAGATCCTGGATCCTGACGAATCGTGCCTCGTTCGCTTCGGCCGAATCCTCAAAGCTGCCTTCAATGCACTCACAGAGTCTCGTCTGAAATTCCCGGATTTCCGGATCGCGAATGGGACGCGGCTCCAACTGGATATGCGTGCCTGGTCGGTATTCCAGCGTCTTCAGCGAGAGATTGAGCACTTCGATCTTCTGCTCGACCCCGCGGCGCTCCTGCTCCAGAGCATTGCGGAACAACCCGATTTCCTCGATCACCTTGCGATTGAGCCGCTCCTTGAACCGCTGCTCGTGGCGCGGGAGATCATCGTCGAGAATCCGCTGCCGCAATCCCAGGAAGCTCGGCAGGTAATCCACGGTCGGACGCAGATCATCGGCTGCCTGGGGACACAGCCGGAGAAACTTGCCCATCGCTTCGAGCAAGCTCTCTCGCACAGGCTCGAGCGCTTTCTGCAACCTGACGATCTGAGCGCTCTGCTGAGCGCGAAAGCGATCCTTGCGCTCAAAGAAATCTCCCGTCGATAGCGGGGGCTCCTGAAATTCGGCATCCAGTTCAGGGAATGCCCGACGATGTTCGCCGAGGCTTCCGCTTGTTTCCCGCTCCCGGAGATCGGCGGCCGCATTCTGAAGCAGTTTCTCTCCCTGTCCGATTTCATTCTGAAGCTCACGTTCGCGAGCGACGCAGTCATCCCGTCGGATCTGCAATGCGTGCTCCCGAGCTTGAACGTTCGCCAACCGTTGTTTCAGCACTTGGATCGCGTCGGACTTCCCTTCGATCGCCTTCCGCTCCTGTTCCAGGTTTGCGATCTCGCGCTCGTTGCTCGCAAAGTCGATGTCGGCGAAGCTCGCTACGCGCAGTACCTCGGCCGCGGCTGCAATCCGATCCCGTAGCGTCATCAACCGTACATCCAACGAATCAATCTGCGCAGTGAGAGCCGATTCACACCGCTCCAGCCGTCCAATTTCTCCAGCGATCCGCTGCTTCTTTTCCCGATTGTCCCACCCGAGGACGAAGTTGCGCGGGTCGAGGACCATCTCCCGGTCATCCTTCTCGTGGCGCTGATTCCCCGACTTCACATGCCGATTTCGGGTCATCGCCCGGCCGCGGGCTTCCCGGAATTCTTCGATTGTCTCGCAACACACGTAATCGAAGTGATTGAGCAGTTCCGCTTTCACCCACGGCACCAGACGCTGCCCATCACGGAACTGCAGTTTGCGAATCATGGAACGCTGATCGAGCGGCGATCCGTCGGTGGCCGGGACTTGTTCGGCCACACGCATATACACCAGGCGCCTTCCCTGTCCCAAGGCCGTGAGTTTTCTCGCGTTGAGCTGGCTGGTGACGAGGTGGTAGAAACGCTCCGGAACCAGCATGCTCAACGCTAGCCCGTGCAGCACTTTCTCGATCGATGCCTCCCACGCGCGCTCGGCTGGATCGACCTGCACGAGCTCGGCCACAAACGGGCAGTCACGGACCGCCAATCCCAAATCGCTACACAGCGATTGTCGCACGACTACGCACCATTCGGGGATGTTCTCGCGACGCTGGTTGAGTCCTTCCAGTTCCTGGCGGAACGCAGCCAACTCTCGCCGGACATCAGCCCGCTGCACGGTACATTGGTCCCTCTCGCTCTCCGACTGCCTCACGGCCTGATCAATTTCTCCGCGGAGCGTCGGCAGCCGTTGCTGTAATTCCTGGAAGTGTGCCTCGTCGGTACAGGAATGCGCCAACTCCAACCGCCGGAGGTCGTTGCAGAAGCGTTGGTAGTCCTTCCTCTTTGTTTCTGCACACGCACGTTCCTTGCCTATCAAGACGGGGATTTGGCGTAGACGGTCGCCGCCGACCTTCTCGATCTCATGCTGCAAGCTGCGGGCCTGCTCGCTTGTAGCGCGTGTCTCCTCAGTGAGTGCCTCCTTTGTGGAACGGACTTGCGACAGTTCTTGCTTACGTCGCTCCAACTCTGGCGTAAAGAGATCAACGATCTTCTGCGAGAAATAGGCATCCGTTGCGGCCAGAATGCGCTCAGCACGTTCCAGAGCCTCCGCTTGCTTCCCGAATTCTGCCCCGATCCTGGCAACCGGTGCCAGGAGTTCAGACTGTTGGCGCAAGCGAACCAGACTCTCGTGTGCTTCGCTGAGGTCCGCGAAGTGACCAAAGAGGCACTCAACTTTCTCGTCCCAATTTCGCGCTTCGAGCATGTGGTCACGAATGAAATCATTGAGGCGGTGGATGTCTTTGACTGCGACGGTTTGATTGAATACCTCCATCGCCTTGGCTTTCACGCGGGTCAACTTGATGAACCATGTCTCAAATTCCTGATACGTCCTCGTCGCCCGGAAGGCCTTACTGCGAATCGCCTTCAACATGCCGTCGGTTGACTCAAGTTTCCCGAAATCCTCTTGAATGGAACGCTCGTCTTCCGAAAGGCAGTAGACCTTCTCAACGCTGAGATCGCTCGCGAGCCACAGGACCTGGGCAACTGTGAACGACTTCCCGGTGTCTTCGTTGTGGAAGAACGCGAGGATGACAGAGTACTGTCCTCCTTTCGGCCGGAGGAATTTGACCTCGATGCCTCTGCCATCATCGTCCGCCCCGCGGTCATAGGCGCCGCGGACGTACGTCCGCTCGTCTCGCTCCCGCTTCTTGGCGCCGGCAGCGACGTTGAAGTTCCTCACACCCGGTCGCACAAGGAGCGTGAGAATGGCATCGACCAAGGTGGATTTGCCGGATCCGTTCTGCCCGATGAGGAGCGCGGTCTTCCCGTTGGGCCGGATCGTATACACCTGCCCGTCAAACGTGCCCCAATTCAGGACTTCCAGTTTGTGCAGTCGAAAACCTCGACACTGTCCTGCAGCAAACGGAAGCCGCTCTCTCGTCTGCATCGTTGTCGTGTCCATTCTGGACGGCCTTTCTGCCTACTCGGATGAGGGAGACGACTCCTGCTTGTGCATGCGTTCTGCGGCAGCGAGCAGCTGGCTACGCAGATACTCAAGTTCTTCCGCCCTCAGGCGTGCCTTGAGCACGCGACGGACCTCCCAGCTCGGCGGATCCTCACCAAATCTCTTTACGAAGCCGAGTTCCTCCAACTTTCGCAGGCCCGCATGCAATTCACGGTTTTGCTTCACGTCGTCATCAGTTGCTGGGAAGAACGCCTTCCACTGGTCGAGCAACTCGGGCTCGGTGACCACGCAACGCTCGTTGTTCGTGTCTTCTTCCTCGAATCGCCTGTATTCATCCCGGAGCAATACGCACAGGAGCGTTTGCCTGTAACCCAAGCGGGTGGAGTGGAACAGCTTTGGAAGGGTGTCATAGCCCGGCGGACTCTCGTCCTCGGCAAGCTGCCGCAGGTACGCCAGCCCTTCCGACTCGTTAACGATGAGACGAAGCCCCACGCGGGCGAAATATGTCTCCAGTGCTGACTGGTTCGACAGCACCAGATTCCACACGCGACCATCATCCGCATCGACCACTCCTTGCAAGAGGCGGACGGCCGCGATGCTCCAGTCGTGGAATTCCGGCAATTCACCGCGCATGGCCTCTCCTGTGGGGTACGAATGTGACCAGAGGAATTTCGAGCGCGATGCTGCCATCCTCGTGGTCTTTCCCCGACACAACGACGACTTCCCGCGCGATCGGATCAACCAGGTGCCCGTCTTCCGTCGCGATCTGCACGTAACCGATGATCTCTACCACTCCCCCTTCCGCTGGATGCAGCTCCAGTAGGTCGCGGAGAGTGGGAGCATGCTCCAGCGTGAGCATCTGCCGAATCCTGGAACGCATCTCCGCCCAATCCAGCCGCTGCAGCGCCGCAAACTGCTGAAACGCAGCCAGCCGCTCGTTTTCATCCGGCCTGAATCCCGTGAGGTCCCTCATCTCGAACCGGGAGGGCTCGGTCCAGAAGCTCCGGCGAAACGGAGAGTCAATCGCGAGATCGAGCTCCAACGACAGTCCGACCTCTTCCAGCACCTCTTCTCCAGCCAGTGCAACGGCTTTGCTGCGAATGTCGCTCAGGAGTTCGGCGATCTGCTGTCGCTCGGCATGACCGCGGGCATCGAGAAGCCGCCGCAGTGTGGCCGACAACCGCTGATTCGTGCGCATGACCTTCTCGGCTTCCTTCTGCAGCAGGGTCACCATTCCTCGAAGAAACTCCATGCCCTCCGACCGCGGCGGTAGATCCGGAATGCGGCGAACATCCCGAATGATCTTCTCCAGGCGTTCCGTCTGACTGGGGGACAGCACCAGCCGGACGAACTCGTAGAAGCTGACGCCTTGGTCCTCCTGCTTCAGCAGTTCTTCGGCGTCGAGTGCGAACTCAAGGATTCGCCCGCGCGTCTCTCCGCCCACTTGCCGCTGTTGGACCTGCACCGTGATGTCCCGGAACGATTCCTCGACTGCTCTGAAATCGCCCTGCAGCTGTCGCAGCAGCGATACGGCGGTCGCGAACCGTTCCCGGATTTGGGCAGGCTGGTACTTTGCCACGTTGCCATCAGCCTTGATCTTGTCGATCTCCGCCTGCATGCGGTCACGTTCGCCGGCAAGGTGGCGCAGGCGGGTCTCCGGATCGTCGGAGGCGCCGACCACGAGATCCGAGAGCGTGTCGATGACCAGCTTCAAGCGGGATTCCGTGCCCACGAATCCGAGATCTTTGTCCAGGACACGGTCCAAGAAAATGAACACATCTTCGGTGTGCGGAGTGAGCTGATACACCGGCTCGTCGTGGCCCGAGACCAGCAGTCGCTTGAGCCAGCGCGTGTCTCGCGAACACCACTCGGAAAGATACGTGTCAGCTCTTTGCGGGAGCGTGCCCGCATGGCTCTCCTGCAGTTCGTCCTGATATGCAATGAGGGCGGCCAAGAGATCCGAGTGCGGGATCGCGATCCGACCCGGCTGCTTGTATTGCCGGTCAAGGAAATCGATAATGAACGCCGCATTCGTGGAACGCAGAAGACGCAATGCCGGCGACGTTTCAAAATATGCAAGCAGTTTTCCGAGTCGCATTTGTCTATCCCGCATGTAACCTGGATTTCCATGATCTTAGCAGATTCCCGCGGTGTATCAACTTCTTCCTATTGGCCCTCAACTGAGGAACTGGTGTCAGAAAGCGGCGTTCGTGTTTGAGGTTCTCCAGAGCTTGCGAGCGTCGGTTACATCGCCCTTGGCGTGACGGGCCGATGCGCGAACCGTCGCCAGGACTCGCTTCGTCAGCAGCCACGATCTTTGCATGGTGCTGACGAGGATCTTCACGTCCTTGATGGGCCGCTCACCCACCCACCTCTTAGCCCTGCGGTTGCAGCACTGGCCCACCTTTCTCCACCGCCTCGATGCCCAATTGCATGGCTTTGCGGATCAGAGCCTTGGTAGTCGGGGTGACCGTCTGGGACAGGAAAACGAGAAAGACCTTGGCGTCGATCTGTGCGCGGAGCATCCGGCGAATGGCTTCGGTCCTGCCACCTTGGCCGTGCCTACTCTGAGGGTAGAACGGACGTTCAAAGACGTTGTTCTGTTTGCCCCACTCCCTGGCCCACCGCTCGAAATCCCAGCCCCCGACGAAGTTCACGCAGCCGATCGGGTGTTTTCTGTGCAGTTCGGTCAACGCTCTGAATACCAGGCCTCGGTCGGTGAAGTCACGGTCACCGGCGACGATCACATTTGTCGCGGGTGGTCCCTTGGTGGGGTTCATCGCAATGATGCCGCGCACCTGTCCGAGAATGTCGCCTTTGAACAGATCCCCCTTGACATGAGATCGGCCGAACTGCCGATGGTATGACATTTTATCCTCATGGTCCCCATAGATCGCCCCGAGGAGTTCCAGCCGGGCGGCACTATCCTTCTGAAGCGCGGCCAAGCGTTTCTTCGGTTCGCTGGTATAGCCAATCAGAATTTCATTCGTCTGCTGATTTCGGATGAAGACGATCATTCCAAAGCCTCCTCTCGGTACGAATGCTCACTACTGGCATGTTACCAGTACACCCGCCAATGCGCCTACTCCAATCTGGAGCCGCTCGTACACAGACGCCGGCTTGATGAGCTGTAGCTTTGCGCACGTCGGTCACATCAAACCGACGGACCGGGGAAGTATCTTCGCGGCTCGATGTCTTACTGTACGCTTGTCTCCACCGCCTCGTGAACATTCACGGGGCAACAAGCGCTCCGGCGCCTCCTTGTTCTAACCAGAGACCTGCTTCACCTGCCGGGCAAGCCGGCAGAGGTCGTCTCTCCAGCCAGGTTTGCCGCCGTAGTTTTCCAGCACGGCAAACCGGACAGGGCCCCGTGGGTGCGCTGCGCGCACCCACGTGAGGAGAGGCGGACAAGGACATTCGCTTCCTGAGTCGCAAGAGACGGAAGCGTGACTCTTGGCGATCAGGAAGTCACGTCACCGCTGCGTAAAGGAGCCCCCACTGCTGACGATGGAAATGCCTGAGTTGCCGCCGGAAGTGCCAGCGTTGCTGAACCTGGCCTGGCCCAGGTTAAACAGGACGGAGCCCTGGCGACGTTGTTCCAGAACGGGTCCGCAGTGGCGGTCAAGGTGGCGCCAGCGGCGTTGCAGAGAGCGGCGCCCGAGGCCGCAAGGTCGGGCCGGAGACGACCAGCTGGCCCCCATCCAGGAAGAGGGACTTGCCCTGGGTGAAGACGGCCGGATTCAGAAGAGCCAGGAGAGGTCCCGAAGAGACGTCGTGTGCTGGTGGCGTGGTGGCGGTGTCGCTTTTTTGTCATCCGTGGGGCAAGCACAGACACGCCCGGGCATTTCCTGGGACACCGCCAGGCAAAAAGCGCCGTTGGCGGTGTGGCGGCCTCACCCCTTGGGTCTCGGCGTCTCTTCCTACCCAACATCCGCGACGGTCAGACTTTTTTCAGGGCTTCCTTGCTTTCTTGTCCCGTCCGGGGAGAATGGGGTTGTCGGTTGAGTTCGCCTCGGCAGAAATGAGCCGTGGAAATACGCGATTCAGGTTTTGCCCTCTCGGGGGGTACTCTTCATGACCGTACCGGCCACCTCGGAGACTCGGTTGAGCCTGTTGGGCCGATTGCAGCAGCATGCGCCCGACGATGCTTCCGCCTGGCAGGAGTTCGTCCGCTACTACGGACCCAAGATTGACGCCTGGTGCCGGCACTGGGGTCTGCAAGAGGCGGACAGTCAGGACCTGATCCAGACCGTGCTGGTCAAACTGGCGGTCAAGATGCGCGGTTTTGTCTACCAGCCGGGCGGCAGTTTCCGCGCCTGGCTCAAGACGCTGGCCCGCCACGCCTGGAGCGACTTTGTCGCGGATCGTCAGCGCGGGGGAACAGCGGTCGCGGACGGCATGGCGGCCCTGGAAACCCTGCCGGCGCGCGACGACCTGGAAGCCCGCCTGGCCGAGGCGTTCGACCTGGAAGTGCTGGAAGTGGCCACGGCCCGGGTCAAGCAGCGGGTTGCCGAGGCGACCTGGGAAGCGTTTCGCCTGACAGCCCTGGAAGGGCTGTCAGCGGCGGACGCGGCCAAGGGGCTGGGCATGCCGGTGGCGAATGTCTTCAAGGCCAAGAGCAACGTGCGCAAGATGCTCCAGGACGAGATCCGTCAGCTGGAAGGGGGAACAGCGCCATGACCATTTGCCCCAGTTCCGATGAACTCTATTGCTGGCTGGAAGCCGGCCCTGAAGCCGACCCCGACGGCCAGCTGGCCGCTCACCTGGAAACGTGTGCCTGCTGTCAGCAGGAGCTGGAACGGCTGACCGCCCTGGGCGGCACCTCGGAACTCGGAGCTCGGAACGCGGAACGCGGAGCAGAAGACAGTTCTGAGTTCCGAGTTCCGAGTACCGAGTACCGAGTTCCGAGGGAACCAGCCCGGACCCTGGCGGTCGATCTCAACCCGTTGCGCTGCCTGCTGCACAAGGGCCCTCTGGAACACGAGAGGACCACCGGGGCTGGTGGGGGGTGGGCGAATTCCCCCGGCTTTCCCCCGGGCTGGCCGGTCTTGCCCGGCTACGAGATCGAGGCCGAGCTGGGCCAGGGCGGCATGGGCATCGTCTTCCGGGCCCGACAGGTGCGCCTCAACCGCCTGGTCGCCGTCAAGATGATCCGGGCCGACCATGCGATTACTCCCGAGCAGCGCGTCCGCTTCGGGGTCGAAGGCGAGACGGTGGCCCGGCTGCACCATCCCAACGTCGTGCAGATCCATGAGGTCGGCGTCCAGCAGGAACGTCCCTACCTGGTGCTGGAGTTCGTTGCCGGGGGCACCCTGCAGGCCCGCTGCAGTGGCCGGCCCCAGCCCGCCCGCCTGGCTGCGCGACTGGTCGAACCGCTGGCCCAGGCCATCGAGCACGCTCATCAGCAAGGCATCGTCCACCGCGACCTCAAGCCGGCCAACGTGCTGCTGGCCGGGGGCCCCGACACTCCCCTGGAGCAGTGCCTCCCCAAGATCACCGACTTCGGACTGGCCCGGCTGCTGGATACCGATCTCCGCCTCACCCAGACCGGAGCGGTGGCCGGCACGCCCAGTTACATGGCACCGGAGCAGGCTCGACCCGGCGCCCAGGCGGTCGGCCCCGCAGCCGACGTTTACGCCCTGGGGGTCATTCTCTACGAATTGCTGACTGGCCGGCCGCCGTTCCTGGCCGCGACCGCCCTGGAGGTGCTGCGCCAGGTGGTCGAGAGCGACCCGCTCCGGCCGTCCCGACTGGTGCCCCGGGTGCCGCGCGATCTGGAGACGATCTGTCTGAAGTGCCTGCGCAAGGAGCCGGGCCAGCGCTATGCCTCGGCCGGCGCCCTGGCGGAAGACCTGCGCCGGTTCCTGGAAGGCAAGTCGGTCCGGGCTCGGCCGGTCGGGACGCTGGAACGGGCAGCGCGCTGGTGCCGGCGCAATCCGGCCCTGGCAGCGGTAACGGCCGGCTGCGTTCTGGCGCTGGGCCTGGGCAGCGCCGGCGTCTTCTGGAAATGGCGCGAGGCCGAGACCGAGAAACGCAATGCCGTCGGGGCTCGAAACGAGTCGCAGCGCCTCCTGGCCGAGATGCGGCTGGACAAGGGGATTGGCCTGGCGGAACAGGGGGAAGTCAGCGAGGGCTTGCTCTGGATGCTCGAGGCCCTCAAGAGTGTGCCGGAGAAAACCCCGGACCTGGAGCGGGTGATCCGCACCAACCTGGCGGCCTGGATGGGACAGACCCATCGCTTGGGGCAGCTGGTCGGACACCCCAATTCAGTCCGGTCGTGTGTGTTCACCGCGGACGGCAAGCACCTGATCACGGGGTCGCATGCTGGCCTCCGCTTCTGGGACCCGGTCACGGGCAGTCCGCTCGGCTCACCCCTGGCGGTCAGGGCCGATGGGGCGCTGGCCGTGAGCCCGGACGGGCAAATGCTGACCCTGGCGGACAATGTGCTTCTCAAGGTCCAGCGCTGGGACGTCCAAACCCGCAAGCCGATCGGCCCGCCGCTGCCCCATCCTGGGCCGGTCTGGACCATCGCATTCACCCCGGATGGCAAGCAGTTCGCGACGGGTTGTGTGGATGGGACCGTTCGGCTCTGGGACGCCAGAAGCGGGGAACTGGTTAGCGACGTGTTCAAGCACAAAGGCCTCGTCCTGTTTGCCCTGCAGTTCAGTCCGGACGGCAAGACGCTGGCGGTCGGCACGGGACAATGGGACGTTGCCGTTCCGGGGGCTGTGCGTCTGTGGAACCTGGCCACCGGGAAGCAAATGGCGGGTTCGCTGCACCACGGTTGTGCGGTCGAGTGTCTGGCGTATTCCCCGGATGGTGCGCGGCTGCTCACCGGCAGCTGGGACCAAACAGCTCAGCTCTGGGACGTGACGACTCGTCAGCGACTCGGCAAGCCGTTGCGGCATCCGCACTACGTCCGCGCGGTCCGGTTCGCTCCCGACGGCCGAACCTTTGTGACCAGCGGCTACGACGGCATCGTCCGCTGGTGGGACAGCCAGGGTTCCCAGCTGATCGGGCTGCCCTCGCGCGGCCTGGCCGTCTTTAACCTGGCCTTCAGCCCGGACGGCAAACAGCTGGCCGTGGCCAGCGGTTGGGATGTGGTCGGCGGAGAGCTGTGTCTGTATCAGCTGGCCCGTGACTGGTCCCACCCCCCGCTGCGGATCCAGGACCCGATCCGCAAGATGGCCTGGCGCCCCGAGGACGCCGCGATGGGCGAAACGCTGGTTCGCCTGGCCCACAGTCCCGATGCCCGCCGGGTCTTGACCGGCGGCGCGGGATCGATGCCCAGTTGTGGGATGCGACCACCGGCCAGCCGCTGGGTGCGCCGTTGCCCCAGCCGTGGCGGGAAGTCCCGCTGGTGGCCTTCTGCCCGGATGGGCGCTTGTTTGTCGTGGTCAGCCAGGATCCCAACCCGAAGCCCCCGAAGAGCAGCGTGCAGCTCTGGAAATCGGCCAGCAGGGAGGAAGCAGGTGAGAAGGAATCGCCCGAGCCCGTGGGGCCGCCCAGGCCGTATGGTGGCTGGATCAAGGCCCTGGCATTTAGCCCGGACGGCAAGGTCCTGGCCACCGGCGACACGTGGGGGCTGGTTCAGCTCTGGGATGCCGGCACGGGCAAACGGATCGGCGTGGGACTGCGCCAGCCCGACGAAATCCGGAGCCTGGCCTTCAGCCCCGATGGGCAAACCCTGGCGGTGGCACACGGCAAACGGAACCATTCCGGCAAGGACGGCGTCGTCCTTTTGGACGTGGCCAGCCGAAAACAGGTTGGCCAACCGATGCCGGGGATCAGTCGCTGGGTCGGTTTCCAGCCCGACGGCAAACGCCTGGTGACGTTCGGGGAGCATCGCCTGTGCCTGTGGCAGGCACAGACCGGAGAGCAGGAGGGCGAGCCGATTGCGGAATCGGCCCGGGTTGTCTCCGTGGCCTTTCGGCCGGACGGCCGGATGCTCCTGGTCGCCGCGGCGGACGGGACGCTCCGGCTGCGCGATCTCCGTCCTGCAGTCTCTGCTCCGGGCAAGCCCATCGGCCTGCCGATGCCGGCTCGAGCGGAGCCCTGCACGGCGATCTTCAGCCCAGACCCCGAAGGCCAGCTCATCCTGGCCGGCTACCAGGACGGCACGGCTTTGCTGTGGGATCGAGCGACCCAGAAGCCGCTCGGTCCCCCGGTGTCTCAGGGCGGCGCCATCGTCGCCGTGGCCTTTGCCCCGGACGGTCGTTCCTTCTTGACCAGCACCAGGGACGGTCGCACGCGCCGCTGGCCCGTGACAGCTCCGACCGAGGAGGGGCCGGATTGGCTTCGGATGTTCCTGCAAGTTGCCACGGGTCTGGAGATGAAGGATGGCCAGACCGTGGGCCCGCTGGCTCCCGAATCCTGGGAGCAGAGCCGTCAGCAACTGGCCAACCCCAGCAGTTAGGCGGCCCTGGGGCCAGGTTTGCCAGCCGGTCCCGAATACCCTGGCGGGTGGCAGGCAGACAGGAAAATGACGCTCAAAGGGCCCTGTCTGGCAGCCAGGGTCAGGTTCTGGCCTGTCCGCCATCCCCAGAAAAATGGCAGGCAGGGCAGGCAGGCGCCTGCACTCGCGATGCCCGGTCAGTTCACCGACGGAGTGGGCGGCTGCTTGAGGCGGGCGGCACGGAAGCGCGCGAACTTGGTTTCGTTCCTCGGGACGTGGTCCGCGACCACGGCCAGGCCCACCGTGATCTCCTCGAAGTAGATCACGGTGGTCAGCCGGCCATTCATCATGCCACCCCCGTGGATGAACTTGTATTCCGGGATTTCCCGGAGCCACATTCCGAAGACGACCACGTCGGTGTGCCACAGCTGGCCGCCGATCTGGGCCAGGATCTGCTCCAGGAACGGCTCGCGGACCGACTCGCCCAGGCCCATGAACTCCGCGTTTTCCCCGAAATGATCGAGGAAATAGGTGTAGATGACGGACAGGTCCTTGTCCTTGACCAGTTTTTCCCGCAGCGTGTTCAGCAGAGACAGGTCCATGCCAGGGCCCTCGAAGAAAGGAATGGGATCGCTCACGGAAGAGGCTGCCGTTGTCCCTGTCCGGGTCAATGCTTACAGTATCACTCCAACCTTGCGTTTGCGAGGCCCAAGCGCAGGCCGGCCCTCCAGCCCTGGCTGGCCGTGCAGGCACGGGAGCGCACGCAGGCGTGCTCGCAAAATGGAAATCTCACGCGGAGCCGCGCCATGGAGCTGCTCGATCAGGTCAGAGAAGGCTTCCGGGTTGTTGAAGCCGACACCGCCGTCAAGGACCAGGCCGTGAAAACCCTCGGCCTGTGGCTTACCTCTGGGGAGTTTCGTCCCTACCAGCCCCAGCTGGCCTGGCTGATCCAGACGAGCCAGTGGTCCGGTCTGCTCGACCGCTTCTGTCAAATCCTGCCCTTTGGCACCGGCGGCCGGCGCGGTGCCGTGGGCATCGGTCCCAACCGGATGAACCTCTGGACCCTGGGTGCCAGCGTCCAGGGCCATTGCGATTATCTCAAGGAGCAATTTCCCGGCCTCGAGCCGCTGCACGTGGCCGTTGCCTGCGACGTGCGCCGCTTCGAGGACCAGCGCAAGCAGTACAACCCTGCCCTCCCCAATCCGGTGCTGCACCTGTCCTCGCGCGACCTGGCCCAGCACGCGGTCGGCATTTACGTGGCCAACGGCATCCATGCGACGATCCTGCCTCCCGACAGTACCCGCTACCTGGCCACGCCGGAACTGTCGTTCCTGATCCGCCGGCTGCAAGCCTGTGGGGGACTGAACGTCTCGGCGTCGCACAATCCGCCCGACGACAATGGCGGCAAGTTCTACGACGAGCGCGGCGGCCAGCCGGTGCCGCCGGAGGACCAGATCATGGCCGACCTGGTCGATCAGGTGACCCAGATTCGCGGCCTGTCCTGGAGCGAGGCAGTCCGCACCGGCCGGGTCCATTTTCTCGACGAGTCGCACCACCGGGCCTACGTCGAACTGTGTCTGCGGCAATCGCTGGTGCCGCCGCCGCGCAAGGACGCTTTCACCGTGGTCTTCACGCCGCTGCACGGCGTCGGAGCGATGACCGCGATGGAGACGCTGGTGGAGCGTGGTTTCCACGTCCTTCCCGTCGAGGAGCAGATGACTCCCGATGGCCAGTTCCCCAACGTGACGCGGTCTCCGAACCCGGAAGTGCCCGAGTCGATGGACCGGGCCGCGGCCCTGGCCGCCCGCCAAAACGCCGATCTGGTCCTGGCCACCGATCCGGACGCCGACCGGGTTGGGGCGATGATCCCCTTGAATCGCAGGACGGATTGCCAATCCGTCCCACAAGAATGGCGCTTTGTGACCGGCAACGAGATCGCCGCGTTGCTCACCCATTTCAAGCTGAGCAAGCTGGCCCAGAGCAATCGCCTGCCGCCTTCGCCGATTGTCGTGACGACCACCGTGACCACCGGGATGATCACCCGCATTGCTCGCCGCTTCAACGCCCAGGTGATCGACAACCTCCTGGTCGGTTTCAAGTACGTCGCCGAGGTTTTGCGGCAGCTGGAGCAGAACGGCAGTTACGAGGACGTCGAGGGCTCGCCGGCCGGCTTTGTGATCGCCACCGAGGAGAGCCACGGCATCCTGCTGACGCCGCAGATCCGCGACAAGGACGCCGGGGCCGCGGCCCTGCTGCTGGCGGAGCTGGCCCTGGATCAGAAGCGGCGCGGCCAGACGGTGCTGGACTATCTCGATCGGCTGGCCCGGGAGTTTGGCTATTTCCGCAACGTGGGCATCCCGGTCTTTCTCCGGGGCCTGGATGGGAAACGGCTGATGCAGCGGATGCTGGATCGGCTGCGCGAGTCGCCGCCCCGGGAGATCGCCGGCCTGGCGGTGACCTCGTGGGAAGACCTGCGCGACGAGAATGGCCGGCTGGGCCCCCTCAAGGGAGCGACCGACGCGGCCGGGCGCAACGTGCTGATCTTCCACCTCGGCGAGCGGGCCAAGGTGGTGCTGCGGCCCAGCGGCACCGAACCCAAGGCCAAGATCTACCTGGAAGTTTGCTCGACCCCCGCTGGCCCGACCATGCCGGAGGACGTCTGGCAGGCCATCCGCCGCGACGTGGACGGCCTGATGCGGAACCTGTCCGAGGCGTTCGTCCGCCAGGCCCTGGGCCTGATTGGCCTGGACCCTTCCGCGGCGGGATGACCAAGTCCGGCGCCGCGTTCCTCTTGCAAATGCCTGAGCGCTCGCTATAACCTTGCCCGGCGCTGAGCCGATCAAGGAGAATTCACAAAACGAAGCGAGCGAAGCGAGGGTGCGCGCTATGCGGTGCCAGGGAATCCTGAAGAGCGGGGCCGTGGTTGTCCTGGCGCTGGCTGTCGGCTGTGCCCGGGATCAGGCCGTGCTGGCGGAGAACAACGCCAACTTGCTTGAAGCCATCGCCCAGGCAGGCCTTGGGCCGCAGCAGCCCGTCAGCCGTGCCCAGAAGCCCGACGTCACCCAGACCGCGGCCCACGCCAACGAGGCAGAGCGTTCCTCGGACCTGTCCGCGACGGTGCCCACGTCACGCATCCGTGCCATCGTCAACGGCGAGGCCATTCTCGAGGAGGAGATTCGCGCCGTCTGCTTCCAGGAGTGGATGCGTGCCAACGGCCTGCCGGACAGTGAGCGCATTCCACGCCAAACCGAGGTTTTCAACGAGGCACGGGAGAACCTGATCGACCGGGAACTGATCATCCAGGAAATGGAGCATCTGCTGGGAGCGCACAAGCCAGGGCAGAAGGCCCTGGAAAAGATCCGCGAGGCGGCCACACAGGAGTACAAGAAGTGGGTCCGGACCGTCAAGGACAGCCCGGGGATTCACAACAGCGACCCGGCCAAGACCAACGACAACTTCCTGGAACTGCTGCATCACATGGGCACGACCCCCGAGATGATGCGACGGCAATACGAGCGCCAGTTCATGTCTACCGAGTTCGCCCGGCACAAAATCTTCCCAATCATCTCCGTCCTGGCCTCGTATCCGTATCTGGTCCAGTATTACGAGTCCCATCCGGAAGAGTTCATGGTCAGCGACATGGTCGATTGGCAGGACATCTTCATCGACACCAGCGGGCACCCCTCGCGGGACGCCGCGTGCCGGTTCGCCGAGGTGCTGGCCGACCGGGCCCGCTCCGGGGAGGACTTTGTCAAGCTGGCCGAGCAGTTCGACAATGGCATTTGCTTCCGCAATGGCGGCAACGGCGTCGGCATGAAGCGCGGCGAGATCCGTCCCCACGAGGCCGAGTCCATCCTGTTCCAGATGCACGATGGCGACGTCAACCTGGTCGAGTTGACCACGGGCTATCACGTGGCCAAGCTGGTCAAGCGCACCTACGCCGGAAAGATGCCGTTCGATGACAAGGTGCAGAAACGCATCAAGGACAAGCTGATGAGCGAAGCCTTCGGCGCGAACTCAAACGGCTGAAAACCGATCTCCGACGCAAGGCGGTGATTGAACGAATCGATCCGTGAACAAGTCCAACCCCCTCGCCCCCAACCCCTCTCCCACAAGGGGGAGAGGGGAGACAACCGTTTTCACGACTGTCCGGCGGCGGCCGGCTCGGCGGTGACGGACACGGGAGACGTGGCCGGCGAGGCCGGGACCATGGCATCATCCTGGCCGATCAGGGATTGCAGACCCTTCTTCAACCGTTCGCAGCGTGTGTGCAGCGCGTCGCGCTCGCTGGTCCGCGCTTCGACGGTGCGGCGGAGCTGGTCGCGCTCCTGCAGGACGCTCTTGGCCTGTTCCACTTCCCGCACCAGCTGCTGCCGCAGCTTGTCCAGGCGAATGTTCTCCGCTTCCAGGCTGGCCAGGTGCTTGCGCATCTGATCGCGCGTGGCCACCACGCCGCGATAGTCGTCCTCCATCTTGACGCACTTGGCTTCCAGAGCGCGAATGCGCTCGGAGTGCGCCGACCACTGCGGCGTCGAGGTGCGGGCGCAGCCCCACAGTCCCAGGGCCGCCACGAGGAGAATAATGGTCGCTTTCCAGGTTCCAGTCATGTCACAAACTCCTCAAAACCCTGGCCGGTCCGGAAGCGCTGCTCCAGGATCGACCGGTGGATGATTATGGTGAATGGGGTGAATTCGGCACGCCGGGGGTGAGTTCCGGCGCTCTACCCTCTGTCGGCCCCGCGATCTACCCAGCTTGGTCAGGTACACCCATTTTGTCGGCGGAAAAGTGACTGGAACTTGACCTGCTTTGTCTGGTTTGACTGGTCCACGTTGGCTTGCCCCGACCCACTAACCGGCAGAAACCCCGTGATTGATAGGATTTGACCGAACGGTCGGGCGTTTATTGCGGCTCAGGAAGAAAAAGACCGCCTCGGCTCCGGACCCAGGGCTGTTGTGCGCCCCTTCGGGGCGGAAAACCTTGTCTTTCGCCCCGAAGGGGCGCAACACGATAGCCCAGGGCATCGCCCTGGGGACCGGCGACGACGGATGTTTGTTTTCTGAGCCGCAGTAGCCGCTCCGCGTCGCGGCTAAACAATGTCAATTCTCACTGAAGTGGAATTTGCTGGCCGTCTCCTTGGCCAGGGGCGACCGAGCATATTTCTTGCGGCACGGCAAACACAGGTCGTAGCGGAACTGCTGCGAGGGAGGGGCCAGCTCCCCGGGGTCGATGGCCTCTTCGCCGTCGCGGAGCAGCTGGCTGACGGCCTCCATGTGGTCCGCATCCAGGTCGGCCTCGGTGATCCCGACCGGTTCGTGGGCGGCGAAGACCTCGATTTTAACGACGTAATGGTCCTCACCGGTTTGCAGTTCCTTGCCGCACAGATCGCACGTGATGTGCAACATGAAGTGACTACCTCCCAGATGGAAACGCCCTTGGCTGCAAGGCGGCCGCCCTGACGCGCCTGGTTCCGGTCCCAACACCAGCGAGTCTGTCAAAAGTCCTCTCTATTCATGGGTCGCAGTTTTTTGTCTGGATGTCAAGCTGAATCCGAGAAATCCGATTCAAGCGCTCTTGCCGATTTTTCTCTTCTTCTTGGCTACCCTGCTGGCGTAGCATGGAGGAAGGCCCACTGCTGCGGGAGCAAAAGCGATGTTCGGCGCCATTGTGCATCAGGAAATGCTGTTGGGTAGCCGGCGCAACCGGCTCTACCTGTTCCGCTGGATCTACGCGGCCTGGCTGATTCTGCAGCTGTTCTGGTTCTACGTGGAGTTCCAGCAGCAGAAGAGCGCCGCCGTCCGGCCGCGCTGGAACCAGTGGGGCATGCCGATTGAAGAGCCGCCGCCCGCGCTGGAACCTTCGGCGCCGCAGATCGTCGGCGGCCGGTTCGCCGAGGCGTTTGTCTGGCAGCAACTGCTCCTGCTGGTGCTGGCCGTCCCGGCCCTGGTCGCCGGGGCGGTCACCGACGAGAAACGCCGGGGCACCCTGCTCTACCTGCTCAGCGCCGGCGTCGATAGCCGGGACATCTTGCTGGGGAAACTGTTTGGCCGGATGGCGATCGTGCTGGCGGTGGCCCTGACCGGACTGCCGCTGTTCGCGCTGATGGGCGGATTGTGCGGGATCGACCTGTTGACCATCTTCCTGCTGGGCGTGCAGCTGCTGCTGTCGCTGTTCGCCCTGGCCTCGGCCGCCCTGCTGGCCTCGGTCCTGAGCCGGCAAACGCGCGATGCCGTCCTGGGGCTGTACCTGGTCGGCCTGGCCGGCTGGTTCGCCATTTACTGGTTTGGCGGAGTCCTGAACTATTTCAATCCGCTCTACGTGATTGCTCCGGTCTGGGAGCAGGGCAGCCGCTTTGACTCCTCCCTGGTGCTGGGTCGTTTGCTGGGCTCCGTGGTGGCCTGGGGGCTGGTGGGAGGCTCCTGTCTGGCCCTGGCGATCTGGCTGCTCCGGCCCCTCTACCGGCGCGAGCTGGAGAGCCTGGCCCCGGTGCATCGCTGGTACTCCACCGAGCGCGCCGGCGTCGAGGATGACCCGGTCCGCTGGCGCGAACTGCACGTCGAAGGGCTGTCGCCGTTCCGGACGTTCCGGACCGTCCCGCAGTGGTTGGCCATTCGCGCGATCGTGACGGCGACCACTCTCTCGTCGCTGACCATCCTGTGGCTGTCGCTGCCGGTCTCGGCCACGTGGAGCGGGCTGGCCGGCGCGGTGGGCCATCTGGACTGGTATCGGCTGGGTCTGCTGATGCCCGACAGCGACCTCGGCTTCCTGATCCAGAACCTGGTGGTCTTGCTGCTGGCCAGCCTGATCGTCGGCATTCGCTGCTCCGGGGCGATCACCGGCGAGCGCGAGAAGCAGACCTGGGAGGCCCTGCTGATGACGCCCCTGAGCGCCAAGCAACTGGTGCGCAGCAAGCTGTGGGGAGTCATGGGAGCCAGTTATGCCTACTTGCTGGCCTACGCCGGCCCGGCGGTGGCCCTGTCGGCCCTGGGCGGCTGGCTGGCCCTGTGCTGGACCGTGCTGGGCGTGGCTGTCACCGTGCTGGCGATGTACTTCATCGGGGCGGCCGGGATTTACTGTTCGGTGCGCTGCAAGAACTCCTGGAGGAGCCTGCTGGGCACCATGGGTTTTGGTTACCTGGGCGGCCTGGCCCTTTATGGGATCGCCTCGCCGGTCATCCTGGTGCTGGCCGGCCTGCTCATGGTCGTGGTGACCCTGGCCGACCTGATCCTGCAAACCCACGTGAGCAGTGTCGCGCGGGCCGGCTTCAACGTCTGGTGGAACCTGTTCTTCGTCTCCTCCTGTGTCGGGCTGGGGGTCATCTTCCTGCTGATGGCCCGGCTGTTCCTGAACCGGGCCCAGCGCTACATCGCCGACCGCGAACGGACGCGCCACTGGAGCGAGGAACCAATCTACCGCCGCCCGCGCCGGCCGCTGCCGCTCAAACAGCCGGCCTGGGAGGAGTAGGCGGCTGTCGGAGCCGCGCACGCAGCGCAAGCGGAGTAAGCGGCCCTGCGGGCGACCGGACCGCTTACTCCGCTGCGCTGCGTGCGCGGCTCCGACATTTGCGAACCATACTTGCCATTTTTACAATTTCCTACCCCGGACAGGTAAGAATTGCAAGCCGTTGTCCCCCAGGGCCGGTGGGAGCGATTGAATTGTTTCTCCTGGGAACAAATGGGGTTACGGTGTTTCCACGGTCCCGGAATAACTGCTGGCACAACAATTGCAAATCTATAATGAAGGCATGTCTGGCAATCGGTTCAGAAGTAAGGGGGCCCAGCCGTGACTCAACGAGAAGCGAACGTACTCTGGCTGCGCGACATGATCGAGCATCTGGCCTCGTGCCAGAAACAACTGGAGTGGGCGGAGGACAATGAAACCATCCGCTTGCTGACCGAGACCATGATGCGCGATCTGGAGAACTGTCAGCGGCTCTGTACGGTGATCCATCGGCGCAGTGCCCGGCACCAGGTGGCCGGGTAAGCAGCACTCACAGCATGGCGAGCGGCGCGGCGTCAGCCCGCCGGTAGGAGGCTGCTACCGGCGGGCTGACGCCGCGCCGCTCGCCTTACCGATCTGGATTGTCGCTCCCGGCTCGCCACCCTTTCCTGACTTCTCTCCCGTTCCGTCCCACTCCTTCCTGCTGCTGCTCTCTCTTGCCCTGCTTCCCAGCATGGGCCCCCCAGGGATTGCCTGGCTTGACCGGCTTGCCGTGCAACGGGGACGGGCTCCCCTGCAATCGCCACCTGTGGAACAGGTGGAACAGGCGGCGCAAGTGGTAACCTCGAAGGGGAGGCAAGAGCCGTAATCTGTCCAGGAGTTGATCAAATCGGAGCGCCTCAGCCGATAAACAGGTTAGTCAAGCTGCATGCGTTTCCACAACGCACAGCCCTGGAGCGAACCCGTCCCGCTTGTGACCGCGGAACTCGGGTCGCCCCTCAGTCGGCTCCAACCCGGAGGAGGAGCGGACTGGGCAAAAGTTCCGCGGCAAGCTTCTGGATGTTTACTACTCGTGTCGATAGAGGAGGCAATGTCATGACGAAGCGCTTGGGAGTCCTGCTGGCCGCGGTCGGCCTCTTCGGAGCCGTCCACACCGCGGCGGCGGCCTCATACTGCGGCGCTGGGGGATACGCTTGTTGTCCCCAACCCTGTGATGCCCAGTGTTGTTTCCCGGCCTGTCAGCAGCAATGTAAGCCCACTTACAAGCTGGTCTATGACACGTGCATCGAGAAACGCTGGCACACCTGTTATCAAACGGTCCAGGAAGTCCAGATGAAGCAGGTCTGCAAGACCTGCTACCGCACGGTGCAGGAAACCTGCTACCGCAACTGCACCGAAACCTGCTACAAGACCGAGATGCAGACCTGCTTCAAGAACGTGCAGGAAACCTGCTTCAAGGAGTGCGAGTACACGGTCTGCAAGCCGTGCTACAAGACCTGCTACAAGGAAGTGTGCGAGACCTGCTGCAAGCCGTGCTACGAGACCTGCTACAAGACGTGCCAGTACACCGTCTGCAAGAAGGTGCCGGAGACCATCTGCAAGGAGGTCTGCTACACCGTGTGCAAGCCGGTGTACACCACCCAGTGCCACAAGAGCAGCTACCAGGTCTCCAAGTGCATCTGTGAGACGCACTGCAAGGAGTGCTGCCAGACGATCTGCAAGCCGGTCTGCGAGACCATCTGCAAGGAAGTCTGCAAGACCATCTGCACGCCGGTGTGCGAGACGATCTACAAGGACGTCTGCACCACCTGCTACAACACGGTCCAGGAAACCTGCTACAAGAACGTCACCAAGACGATCTGCGTGCCGGTGACCGAGTGCAAGACCGTGCAGAAGAAGGTCTGCGAGTACGTCACCGAGCAGTACTGCGTGCCCGGCAGGACCAAGAGCAGCTGGCAGAAGGTCTGCGTCGAGCAGTGCCCGGCTCCTTGCTGCGGCACGGGCGTCTGTCCGCCCCCGGCCTGCCCGTCGGGCGGCTGTGGTGACCCCTGCGGCCCGTGTCCGACCGACTGCTGCTGCCCGCCGGCCCCCAAGACCAAGTGGGTCCGCGTCTGCGAGCAGTGCCCGCCCCAGATGAAGTGCCGCCAGGTCAAGCAGGAGCACGTGGTCTGTGAGACGGTTCCCTGCACCAAGATGGTCAAGCAGTGCGTGACCGAGTGCGTGCCCTACACCGTCTGCAAGAAGGTGCCCTACACCGTTGTCAAGAAGGTCCCCTGCACCGTCACCCGGATGGTCAAGTCGCAGGTGATCGAGAAGGTGCCCTGCACCGTCACCCGGATGGAGACCCAGGTCATCAAGAAGATGATCCCGTACACCGTCACCCGCAAGGTCTGCGGTGCCTACGTGGACTGCAACGGCTGCACCTATGACTGCGACGGCCCCGGCCGGACCTTCAAGGAATGCGCCTGCGTCGAGAAGACCTGGACGACGACCTGCTGCACCATGGTCAAGGAAGTCTGCAAGAAGCAGGTTCCCTGCACGATCTGGAGGGAAGTCCAGGAGTGCTGCACGAAGCAGATCCCGTACACGGTCTGCAAGATGGTGCCGCACACCGTCAAGAAGTGCGTCCCCTACACCGTCTGCGAGATGGTGCAGGAGAAGTGCATCAAGAAGGTGCCCTACACCGTCTGCAAGCAGGTGCCCTACACCGTCTGCAAGCAGGTCCCTTACACGGTCTGCAAGCAGGTGCCGTACACGGTCTGCAAGAAGGTCCCCTACACGGTGACCGAGTGCGTTCCGGTGACGGTCTGCAAGAAGGTGCCGGTGTGCGTGGAGAAGGAAGTCTGCGTCAAGAAGGCTCGCTGGGTTCCCTGCGAGCAGCCTTGCTGCCCGGCTCCGACCTGCTGCCCGGCTCCGACCTGCGCTCCGACCTGTACCCCGAGCTGTGACGGCTGCTGCGATCCGTGTGCTTCGGCCAAGAAGCCTGGCTTCCTGAGCAGCCTGTTCCAGCGGCGGATGGCCTGCGATCCCTGCTGCGATCCTTGCTGTGATACGTGCGCTCCGGCTCCGGCGGTTGCCCCCGCCCCGGCCCCGCACGCGGCCCCGGCCCCGGTGATGGCACCGACGGCTTCGGCCTGCCCCCCCGGCGTCATCTGCAAGTAAGCAGTCCCTGAGCCAACCCGGGGAACTCTTCTCTCCGGGTTGGCCATCCCGATAACCCGACCCCGCGGCACCTGCCTGGCAGGTGCCGCGGGGTCTTGCTTTTTGCCGAGGCATGTCGCAGGCGTCGGAGCCGCGCACGCAGCGCAGCGGAGTAAGCGGTCCTGCCGGTACCGCTTACTCCGCTGCGCTGCGTGCGCGGCTCCGTTTTTCGACTGCTCTTGACGAATCATGAGTATCATGATAAAGATTCCAATGTACCGAACTTCGCCTGGCACCAAGGATTGATCCATGCCTCCCCCGGCGATGACGCCCGAGCAGATTTCCCGGGCCTGCGAACGGTTGGCCGACCAGACGCCGCAGCAGGTCCTGCGCTGGGCCGTGGACCAGTTCTTCCCCCGGCTAACGATGGCCACGGCGTTCGGTGTCGAGGGCTGCTGTCTGATCCACATGCTGGCCGAGATCGAGCCGGGGGTGCGGATCTTCAACCTGGAGACCGGCTATCAGTTCGCCGAGACCCTTGAACTGCGTGAGCGGATTCGCCAGCGCTACGGGATCGCGGTGGAGTACGTCCGGCCGGAACAATCGGTCGAGCAGTACGAAGCCCGGCACGGCGGGCCGCTGTATCTGCTGCAGCCGGACCAGTGCTGCCGGGACCGCAAGATGGCTCCGCTGCGCAAGGCGGTTCTGGGCTACCAGGCCTGGATCAGTGCCATCCGCAAGGACCAGACGGCGGACCGCGGCCAGGCCAGTGTGGTCGGGTGGGACGCCAAGTTCAACCTCGTCAAGATCAACCCGCTCTTGAACTGGACCCGCAAGGACGTCTGGAAGTTTACCCTGGAAAACGACGTTCCCTACAATCCGCTGCACGACCAGGGCTATCCCAGCATCGGCTGCTGGCCTTGCACCCAGCCGATCGCCGACGGCCAGGACGAACGCGCCGGCCGCTGGGCGGGGACACGCAAGAAGGAATGTGGTCTGCACGTTCTGGAACATGAGGGTGGCAGCGGGATTTGACCTGTAGGACGGCTCTCCTGAGCCGTCTTCGCATTGGACGGCTCAGGAGAGCCGTCCTACCAAGAGGGAGTCGGCACCGACATGAGGATCTCCGCCAAGGCCGAGTATGCCTGCGTGGCGATGCTGGAGTTGGCCAGTAATCACGGCGCGCCGCAGCCGCTGCCCATCAAGACCATCGCCGATGCGGAGGGCATTCCGCAGCGCTTCCTGGTGCAGATCCTGCTCCAGCTGAAGACAGCGGGCCTGGTCCTCAGCGTCCGCGGTCAGCAGGGCGGCTACCAGCTGGCCCGTTCTCCCGAGACCATTTCGCTGGCCGACGTGATCAACGCCATTGACGACAGCGCCCTCGCACCGAAAACGTCCCTGGGCGACGTTAGCTCGCGCCCTCCCCCCAAGGTCGGACCGCATGGCCGGGAAATCCGGCAGCGGACGACCCTGGGTAACGTCGCCAATCATTCGCCCGCCGTGGAAGTCCTGCTGGCCGTCTGGCGTGAGATCCAGGCGGAAGAGCAGCGCATGCTGCAAAAGCTGACTCTCGCCGAACTCCTTCGCCGCTGCCAGCAGGGCGATTCGTTGACTTACCAGATTTAGCAATGCTTCAGGAGAACAGGATGGCTGATTTGATTCCGCCGCACGGTGGCTTACGTGAGCCCGTCGATTGCCAGGTTCCCGCCGCGGAGATCCCGCGCTTCAAGGAACAGCTTCAAGACCTGACCCGGGTGCCGGTCAGCGATGCCGACCTTTCGACCCTGTACCGGATCGGCGACGGCGGCCTCAGTCCGCTGATCGGGGCGATGGACCGCCAAACCTGGGACCGCGTCCTGGACGAGGAGGTGATCGTCCACGAGGGCAAGAAATACGCCTGGACCATTCCGCTGGCGTTTCCCATCGATGCCGCCCTGGCCGCCTCCCTGAAGCCGGGCCAGAAGGTGGCGCTGGTCAATTCGCGCGGCGAATTCGTTGGCGGCATGGAGGTGCGCGACGTCTTCCCGTGGGACAAGGCTCGCCACGTCAAGAGCGTCTACGCGACCGAGCGCTGGGACCATCCCGGCGGCCGGATGGTGCAGAACGATCCGCGCACCCACCTCGTTGGCGGTCCGGTGCGGGTGCTGCCGCAGCCGCCGCATCCGGAGTATGGCCACCTGATCCTGTCGCCGCGCCAGACCCGGGCCCTGTTCCGCGAGAAGGGCTATCAGCGCGTGGTCGCCTTCCAGACGCGCAACCCGCTGCACCGGGCCCACGAATACGCTCTGGTGGCCGGACTGGAACGGCTCACGCGGGCCGGCCACTTCGCCGGGGCCGTCCTCAACCCACTGGTCGGCGAGACCAAGGGAGATGACGTGGATGCCGTCACCCGGATGCGCACCTATCAGGCCCTGATCGACAACAAGGCCCTGGGCGAGGGCGACAAGGACGAGGCCCTGTGGCAGCAGATCGGCTGCCACATCACCGATCGCATCCTGCTCTTGGGTCTGGACATCAAGATGTTCTACGCCGGGCCCAAGGAGGCGATCATGCACTCCATCTATCGCCAGAACTTCGGCTTCACCGACATCGTGATCGGCCGCAAACACGCCGACGCCCCGTACGAGGACGGCAAGGACATCTGGGACGGCCTGGCCGCTCAGCGCAAGTTCGACGAGCTGAAGGGCGACCTGCGCATCCAGCCAGTGAAGATCGGCTTTGCCGCGTTCTATGAGGAGCTGGGCCGGGTCGGGCTGGTCGATGAGCATGGGCCCAAGGGGTACAAGCAAGTATCGATCAGCGGCCGGGAGCTGCGTGAGAAGCTGCGGGCGGGTGTTCTGCCTGACCCGCGGATCATGCGGCCCGAAACGGCTCGGATCCTGATCGAGCGGATGAAGGCGTGAGGCAACGCGGTTATTCGGAGAGCTTGTCCAGCAGGGGATCCAGCAGCGTTTCGCGGATCAGCTTCGTCACCGTGGGGGCGTTCCGGACCAGGGAAAAGCCCCGGGCCCGCTGGACAAACTCGGTGCCCGCACGGGTTTCGCGCCTTTCCACCTGGACGTGGAAAAGAATGTCGCCAATCTTTTCGGGGCCGCTCCCGAAGAGGAAGAACCGCAGTTTCCCCAGGTGTTCGGGCAGGTAAACGATCAGGGAGACCTTCCCGAACCAGTCCGGCACCCAGGCCAGGGCCCGGTGTGAAGTCAAGGCGTAACAGGTCAGTCCGGCATACCAGCGCCGCAGGAAAGGCCAGACCAGGCCGGCAATCACACAACCCACCATCCCGAGGAGGAAAACGATCAGCAGCAGCAAACCAACCGGCCCCTCGAAGGAATTCTTCTGCCCCACGGACAGGAGAAAGAGCAGAAAGATGCCTGCGACCGCCAGCAAGAAAAAGCTCACAACCCAGCCGCGAAGGAAGGCGCAGCGGACGACCGGTTTGCCGGTCCAGAGCAGCCGTTCGTCCGGTTCCAGTTCCTCCTCAAGCCGTTCGCGCTCCTCGTCGGAGAGTTCGCTCTGGGCCAGCACGTCCTCATCGCTCGGCGGCGGCTCCGCACCCTTGACGGCGGGGTGTCCGACAGCGATCAACTTGCCGCACTTCGGACACTGGATCTGCTTGCCGTTCAGGTGATCGCCGACCTTCAACTTGGCCGAACAGGAGCAAAGGACCGCAATCGGCATGACAGCTACCTGGGTTGGGGAATCGCGGAGTGAGTTCGCGTTGCCTGCCGCCGCTGCGCCCTTTCTCGTCGAACCGGGTTTCACAGCCCCCGGCAAGGGGCAATGAGCGTGTCGTGAAGCAGCATGGCCAGCGCCCGATAGTTCTCGACGCGAAGGATGCCGTACGTGTGAAGCGTATTGAAATTGTTGGAGCCCCTCGTCTCGACAATGACCCGTCTGAGGACAATGCTGCCAACGTCCGAATCGCGCGTGTCCTCTTCGAGACGGGCGCAGAGCAATCCGGGAGAGTAATAGCTGAGCGGAGCCTTCTTCTTGATCCAGACAATCACCCGGCGGTTCGTGAGGGCATAGAGCCAATAATCCGGCTCGATCACCACCTGGAACATTTCGGGCTCCCCGCGAACTGGAAACATTCCGCTCTTCCAGGGATCCAGGACGGGTTCGCCGATCCACAAGATCTCTTCCCCTTCCGTCAATTCCGCTTCCACGGTTTCCCGATCCCTGGCGGAGACCTTTTTCAGAAGCCTGGCAAAGGGAGATTTGCTGGCCTCTTGATCCTTGCTGCGTCGGTCGGCTGTCCCCGTGCGGCCCTTGAGATTGCTTTTGAGCGGAACGGCGCTGGCCTCTTCTCCTTCCTTGGTCTTGTTCATTTCCGCGAGGGTGTTCTTTTCCGCCTTGGAGAGGACTTCGCCCCGCAGCAGCCGATCGACGATCGGGTGAAGCAACTGTTCACGGATCATTTTCTCGACCCCTTGAACGTCGTCGATGGCCTGCATTACGCTTTTCACCGGGTCCTGGTAGATGGATCGGCCGACGCAAAGTTCACCGGTCCCCTTGAACTTCTTGTCCTCCAACCGCGCCAGCGAGGCCAGTTCGAGGCCATTGAAATGGATCAGTTCCTGGTGTTGCTCCGCAAGTGAAGCCTCCGCATCGTCCGCGCCGCTGCGTCCGACGAACACCCGCGCCCCCTTGCCCTTGTGAACGATCAACCGGCGATTGGTCAGCACGTAGCAAGCCCGGCGCGGAGCTCCCCTCGCGACCAGGAAGGGCATCAGGAAGGCCAGGCTGCCCACCAGCATCCCGACTCCCGCGATCGCCCACTTCACCGCCACGGCGCCGTGGCTCGTCGGGCCAAGGCCTTTCACCGCGGCGGCCATCACAAGAATCCCGATCGTAAAGATGATCGGCCCGACCACAAAACCCACTTTCCGCGCCTGGTACATCAGGATGTCCTGCCGGGGCCGGGTCGCCCAGACGATGCGCTCGCTGCGGGAGAGTTCTTCCTGGATTTCGTCCTGGATCTGCTGGACGACCCCCAGCTCATTGAGGAGTTCCTGGCCCCAATCTCCTGCTGCACTGGGGCCCTTCGTCTCCTGCCGGGAGGCAGCTGGGGCCGGTTCGGCCTCTTCATTGACGTCGAGCCATTCCTCCTCTTCCTCGGTCGGGGCGGCCGGCGCAGGGACCTTGACCCCTTTGCCGCAACCGGGACAACGGACTGTCTTGCCGGCCAGCTCCGCCTTGACCTGTAACTTCTTGTCGCAGGCGGCGCAGGTCACCGCAAGAGCCCGGCTGACGGGTGGGGAGGCGACTTCCGTCGCCGGTGCGATTGCGGCGGGCGATTGGGATGTCGCCGGGGCAGGGTCCGTGCTGTCAGACGCCACAGCCCGGGTCCCTTCTCCACATTTGGGGCATTTGATTGTTTTTCCCGCGAACTGTTCGGGAACACGCATTTTGGTTTGACAGCCCGAGCAAGTGACGAGCAGGGGCATGAAGGTCTCCGTTGGCAGGGTCGCAAGGACAAGAGGGTTGGTTTCGGTGGCGCAGCAGACACCGTTCAAGCATGATAGATCGGCCTCGGCCGGATGCCAAGAACAAATCCAACGAATTGCCCGCCCGGTGAATCGGCGGCTGCCGCTGTCAAGTGGAATCGTGTCGGGACGCCGTCAGGATGGGCCTCCCTCGTCGAGCGCCACAACCCGGACTCCCGCCGTCGGCCATTCGCGGTTCGCCCGCAAGACGTATCCCTGGCTCGCATCAACGTGCAGTTCCAACCGGGGTCGGTATTCCGCATCGTAGACCAGCACGCTCTGCCCGTTCGGTGATCGTGCGACCAGGACGGGCCCGGCGCGGAGCCAGTCTGGAACCTGGTCGAGCCCCTCCAGCAGTTCTGTCAGGCTGCCAGGTGTGGTGTGCAGAAAGACAAAGTCCGCCGCCACTCGCCGGGCATCGGCCAGGCTCACCGTGGCCGTCCGGCGAGCGGGACCGATGCGCTCCACCGGCACGCCCGCTGGCACTTCTCCGCCGAGCAATCGGGCCAGGCAGCAGTCGAGCATCTCCGTCTCGCCTTGCAGCAGCGGCTCGCGCTTCAGGGCGTGGAGACGGCTGACAGCGATGGTCCGGCTGAACCCCAGGCTCGACAGAAGTGGCGTCAGGTCCGGCTCGGCGGCGGCCTTGCCGTCGCCAAGCGGCCGGTCAAGGTACAGGGCCAGTCCCAATTCGCGCAGCTCATCGGGGTGTTCCAGATCGCGCACGGCCTGGCGCAGAATGTCCTGACTGGCGGGGCCGAGGTGCGCCGGCAGCGGGTCCCGGTCGTAAAGGTGGCGTTTCCGGGTGGTCGGCTGCGCGATCTGGTCTTCGGGGACGCGGACCTGACCCCCTGGGAGGACACGGTTGTTCTCGCCCGGTGAGGTCGGCTGATCGGGAACGGCCAGCCCCTCGTAGGTCCGTCGTGCGATCCAGCCCTGACGCAATCCTCGCCGCCGCAGCCGTTTGCGCGTCCGGACTTCGGGCGGATCGTTCGCATTGTCTAACAGCAGTTCCGGCCGTTCCTCCGTCGTCTTCAAGACGTGTTTCAGCACGTCGTCCAGCAGCAGGGCGTCAGGATAATTGGCACCCCGGTAGTGGAAGGTGATCAGATCGTAAGCGGTCAGGTGCCGTCCGATCTGGCACAACAACCAGCGACAGAAGTCCAACTGTTGTCCCACGTCGATCAATCCCAGATGCCGCGTCTGAGCCAGAAACGTCAGCGTGCGTTCGCCAAGTTCGTGATAGGGTGACAGCGAAACCTCGTTGAAGACCGCACGCAGCAGGGCCAGCAGGTCGGCACCGGTCCTGCCCAGGTCGATCCAGCGGCGATGGAGCAGATTCGCCGCTTGCGGCTTCGCCCGCAAGACTGTTTCCAGCCAGCGGGCCTGTTCGTGGCGGTTCATCAGGTCCAGCGGAGCCTCAGCGATCAGTTCCTCCAGGCTCGACAGGAACGGCCGCGAAGGGCCGCCCGGCCGGTAGCAATAAAACAGCTCGCCAAAGGAGAACGCCGGCAGCGGCGTCTCAACCGAGGACAGCGGCAGCCGGCTGATGCCGACCACAGCGTAGAACAGCAGGCAAATCAGTTCGTCGCGAAGCTGCTCCAGGTCGGCGAATTGCTCCAGGATCACTGTGCCGATCAGCTCGCGCACCCATTTCCGCTTTTCCCGACTGAGAAAGACGTTGCCGCCCGCGTCGTACCCCTCCCACACCCAGCAATCCAGCCCCCGGACCACGTGGACCCGGCCGGCCACCGGGTCCAGCTTCAGCGACAGCAGCGGCTCGCCAGAGCGACGTTCCGTCCTGAATCTGGAACAGGTTCCAGCTCTCGAACGTCGCCCGCTGCCGGGTGTGGGCCGGATCGAGCAACCGGCCCTGGAAGATCTCCCAGGAAACCTCCTCGGCCAGCCGATGGTCTGCTTCCAGCCGGAGGGATGGCCCGACAAAAACGTGCCGCAAATCCAGCACGTCGGCCAGCAGAGCGCGGACGGACTCGGGTGTAACGGGGACGCCGGCAAGTTCCGGATCGGGGGAGCGGAAGCGCGGCATGGCAATCTCCTCAAAGGCGGGCAGTTCAGGGAGATTGTAGGCACGGCGAGTGCAGTTCCTATGATGAAGACGAACGAACTGCCGGCAAACCCGCAAGTGGGAGAACCTGTCATGCTGACCGTGGAACAGCTGTTGTCGAAGCTGAACGAACTGCGCAAGGACTACCAGGACGAGGACGATCCGGAGAACCCGGAGTACCTGGCTCTGCACCATGCCTTCCTGTTCATCTCCTACAACATGGACGCATTCAAGAAGTACGTCCAGGAGGAGCGGAACAAGGCAAAGTAGGGGAGACAGCACGTTTACTCCGACAGATACCAGGGGACGTTGACCACGACGACTCGGCGGAAGCCGCTGAAGAGCAGATAGGCCTTGATGATGACTGCCGTCTGGTTGTGCAGCAGGAAGTGATACCAGCGTGTGGCGACCAGCTCGGGGACAATCACCGCGATGTCCCGGCCGGGGTGGGCGCGTTGCAGGTCCGAGACGACCTGCTTCAGCGGTCCATAGAGCTTGCGAAATGGCGAATAGATGATGATCAGCTTGGGCGGAGAGAGTCCGGCCGCCAGGGCGGGCTCGCGGACGCGCTGTTCCCAGGTGTCTTCGAGGTCGGCCATGGTCTTCTCGTCGTCGGCGACGTGCAGGGCGTAGACCTCGGGCGAGATCTTCAGGGCAAAGCGCAGCGCCTTGCGGGTGATGCCGCTCCAGCCCCGGATCGGCAGCAGGGCCACGGGCGGCTCCAGGGCGGAGGCGTCGAGCGGCTTGGTGGTGGCCACGTCGCGGGCCACCCTCCGGTAGTGGGCCCGCACGCTGGCGAACAGGAGCAGCAGGGCCGGGATGAGCAGGATCATCACCCAGGCCCCATGGACGAACTTGGACACCAGCACAATGCCCAGGGTGACCGCCGTGCAGACCGCCCCGGCCGCGTTGATCAGCAGGGAGTGCCGGGCCCCGGCGCCGCCCCGTTTCCACCAGTGGGCCACCATCCCCGCCTGCGACAGCGTGAACGCCAGGAACGCTCCCACGGCGAACAGGGGGATCAGGTGGTCGGTGATGCCGCCGAACGCGATCAGCAGGCCACCCGCGAGGACGGCCAGGACCACGATGCCGCGTGAATAGACCAGCCGCCGGCCGCGGTGAGCGAAGGTCTGACGGCAAGAAGCCGTCCAGGGCGATCACCCGGCAGAGGCGGGGGAAGTCGGCAAAGCCGGTGTTGGCGGACAGGGCCAGGACACTGAGGACCGAGCCGATGGTGACGTAATAGAACCAGCCCCGGCCGACCACCGCGGCCGTGACCAGCGACAGGGTGCTCTGGTAGCCGGGCTCTCCCGGGTGCGTTGCGCCGATGCCATAAGCCCAGCACAGGTAAGCGATCCCGGCCAGCATGACGGCCAGCAGCAGGATGATGGCCGTCAGGGTGCGGCGGGCGTAGACGACCGACGGCTCGCGGAAGGCGCCGACGCCGTTGCTGACCGCCTCGACCCCGGTCATGGCCGTGCAGCCGCTGGCGAAGGAGCGCATCAGCACCCAGAGGCTCACCGTCGTCGCTGCCGGCGGGAACTCCGGCAGTTCAGCCACGGGTTCCGGCCGGCCTTCCGCCAGCAGGGCCTTGACCACGCCGATGGCGAGGACCGCCAGCAGCGAGACCACGAACAGGTAGGTGGGGAGGACAAACGCCAGGCCCGACTCGCGCACTCCCCGCAGGTTGACCAGTGTAATCAGCGTCAGGATCGCCAGGCACAGCCACAGCGTATAGGGCTGCAAGGGGGGCACGGCCGAGATCAGCGCACCGACTCCCGCGGAAATGCCCACGGCCACGACCAGGACGTAATCGAGCAGCAGTGCCGCCGCCGCGAGCAGGCCGGGGGTAGTTCCCAGGTTTTCCTTGGCCACGGTGTAGGAACCGCCGCAGAGCGGATAGGCGGTGATGGTCTGCCGATAGGAGAAGTAGACGATGAGCAGCAGGACAATGATCAGCGTGCTGATCGGTCCGACGTAGGCCAGTCCGGCCGCTCCCAGCGGGATCAGCAGGGTCAGCGCCGCTTCCGGGCCGTAGGCCGCCGAACCCAGCGCATCCAGGCCCAGCATCGGGATGCCGGCCAGCACGCCGACCCGCTGCTCGCCCTCTTCGTCGGTGGCCAGCGGCCGGCCCAGGAGCCAATCCATGAAAGACATCGCTTCCGCACCTCAATCCGTGGAGCTTTGACACGAGCCGCGGGCGGCGGCTCGTTTCCTCGTTCATTTTAGTCGCCGGGCGGATAAAATGACTCCTGGTGGAAAGAGACTCCGTTGCTCCAGGAGCTGGCCCATGACGTCGCACCCCGATTCCTTCGTTCCGGTCACCTGTCCCCAGTGCCAGTGCCGCTTCTCGCCCGGCGGGACCCCTACCGAAAGTCACGAGCCCCCGGCACAGGCCAGCCAGGGGACCATTACCATCTCCCCCGATGGGCCCGCGCCCAGCCGCTGACGCCGCTGACGCCGGCCAGTGTGCCGGCACGGCTGGGCCGCTTCGAGATCCGCCGCCTGGTCGGCGAGGGTGTCTTTGGCCGGGTCTACGAGGCCTACGATCCCCAGCTGAAGCGGTCGGTCGCACTGAAGGTGGCCAAGCCGGAGCAACTGGCCAGCCCACGACGGGTCGAACGCTTCCTGCGCGAAGCGCAGGCGGCGGCCCGGCTGATCCATCCCAACATCGTCGCCTTCTTCGAGACCGGACAGGACGGACCGCACCACTACATTGCCAGCGCCTTTGTGCCGGGCAAGCCTCTGGACGCCATCCTCAAGGCCCTGCCCGAAGGGCAGCGTCTGCCACTGAGCCAGGCCGTGCAGATCATCCGTGATCTGGCCGAGGCCCTTGCGTATGCCCATCAGCAGGGAGTGATTCATCGCGACGTCAAGCCGGCCAACGTGCTGCTGCGCGACGATGGCGTGCCGTTGCTGACGGATTTCGGCCTGGCGGCTCGTGCGGATGAGACGGAGAAGCTGACCCAGGCAGGCGCCTTCCTGGGCACGGCCGAGTACATGGCTCCCGAGCAGTGGCGGGGCCAGGCCGAGGCCAAAAGCGATCAGTACAGTCTGGGCGTCCTCCTCTTCGAGTTGCTCACGGGCAGACCGCCCTTCAGCGGCAGCTCGACTGACCACTACCTGCTGCTGCACACGCAGGTGGCGGCCCCGTCACCGCGGAAACGTCGCCCAGATCTGCCACGCGACCTGGAAACCGTTTGCTTGAAGTGTCTGGAGAAGGAGCCGGCCAAGCGCTACGGCAGTTGTAGCGAGCTGGCGGAGGACCTGCGCGCTGGCAGCGGGGCGAGCCGGTGACGGCCCGGCGGGTCGGCTGGACGGAGCGCTGCTGGCGCTGGAGCAAGCGCAATCCGCTGGCGGCGGGGCTGGCGGCGGCTTTCCTCGGCACGCTGCTCCTGGGAATTGGGGCGGGAACAGGGCTGACGCTGTGGGCGCTGGCGGAGGCCGGGCTGAAGGCCCAGGAGGCAGACAACGCCAAGCAGGCCAAGGAGCAAGCGAACAGGGAGGCCGAGGCCGCCGCCAGGGACCGCGACCGCGCCGAGGAGGCAAGCAAGCAGAAGGAGGAACAGTTGCGGCACGCCGAGTGGGAGGCGTACCGCAACCAGATCACGCTGGCCCACGGGGAGTGGCAGCATGGGAGTGCCGCTGCTGCCTGGGGCTATCTGGAACGGTGCCCCTGGCACCTGCGGGGCTGGGAGCATGATTACCTGGTCACGCAGTTCCACACCAACCCCACCTTCCGGGGACATGGGGGCTCGGTCAGCTGCGTGGCGTTCAGCCCCGATGGCCAACGGCTCGCCTCGGGAGGCCAGGACCAGACCGTGAGGATCTGGGAGGCGCGGACGGGGCGCGTGCTGCTCTTTCTCCGGGGACACACCGCCTGGGTCCGCTCCGTGGCGTTTCGCCCGGATGGCAAGCGCCTGGCCAGTGCCAGCTTTGACGGCACGCTGCGCATCTGGGACGCGCGGACGGGCAAGGAAATCCGCTCCCTCACAGGGCACGTGGGCCGGGTCCACTCCGTGGCGTACAGTCCGGATGGCAACCACCTCGCCTCCGGCGGCCTCGACCAGACAGTGAAGGTCTGGGATGCCCAGACGGGCCACGTGCTTCGCTCTCTCGCGGGACATACGGAATTGGTCTCTTCCGTGACGTACAGTCCCGATGGCAAACGCCTGGCCAGCAGCAGCTTTGACGGCACGGTGCGGGTCTGGGATGCCCAGACGGGCAGCGCGATCCTTGTTCTCCGGGGACACGTACAACAGATCTGGTCCGTGGCGTACAGCCCGGATGGCCAACGCCTCGTCTCCGCCAGCAGTGACAAGACCCTGAGAGTCTGGGACAGTCGCACCGGCCGCGCGCTCTCTCTCTCAACGGGCACACCCGCCCGGTCATGTCCGCAGCGTTCAGCCCGGATGGCCAACACGCAGCCAGCGGTAGCGAGGACGGCACGGTGAAGGTCTGGGACGTCCGGACGGGTAACCCGATTCTCTCTCACAAAGGGCACGTAGGCGACGTCACTTCCGTGGCGTTCACCCCCGACGGCCGACACGTCATCAGTGCCAGTCAGGACAAGACGCTGAAGGTCTGGGATGCCGGCAAGGCCAGCGATTCCTTCTCTTTCAAGGGGCACAGGGGCGCGGTCAGTTCCGTGGCGTACAGCCCCGATGGCAGCCGCATCGTCTCCGCCGGCGCAGATCGCGCCCTGAAGGTGTGGGACGGTCAGACCGGCAGTGAGCTTCTCTCCCTCCAGGGGCGGACAGGTTGGGACACTGGCATGGCCATCAGTCCCGATGGCCAACGCATCGTCAACGGCAACAACGACAACACGCTGCAAGTCTGGAATGCACGTACCGGTCGCGTGCTTCTCTCCCTCAAGGGGCACACCGACAAGGTCGTCTCTGTGACCTTCAGCCCCGATGGCCAACGCATTGTCTCCGGCAGCAGGGACAAGACCCTGAAGGTCTGGGACAGTCAAACGGGCAACGAGATTCGCTCTCTCCAGGGGCATAGAGCCGTGGTCAATGCCGTGGCGTACAGTCCCGATGGCCAACGCATCGTCAGTGCCAGCCATGACAGCACGCTGAAGGTGTGGGACAGTCAGACCGGCAGCGCTCTTCTCACTCTCAAGGGGCACAGGGGGGCGGTCATGGCCGTGGCGATCAGCCCGGATGGCAAACGCATCGTCAGCGGCAGCGGGGACTTCACCCTGAAGGTCTGGGACAGTCAGACTGGCAGCGAGGTCCACTCCCTCCAGGGCCACACCGACTGGATCACTTCCGTGGCGTACAGTCCGGATGGCAAACGCATTGTCTCCGGCAGCTATGATGGCACCCTGCGGGTCTGGGATAGCCAGACCGGCAGTGAGACCCTCACCCTCACGGGACACTCCGTCCGGGTCGGTGCCGTGGCGTTCAGCTCCGATGGCCAACGCATCGTCAGCGGCAGCCAGGATGGCGTTCTCAAAATCTGGGACAGTCAGCTGGGCAGCATCGCTCTCACCCTCAAGGGGCACAGCGGCAAGGTGCAGGCCGTGGCGTTCAGTGCCGACAGCGCGCATGTGATCGGCAAAGACGTGTCCGGCAGGGTCCTGGTCTGGGACGTCCACAGCGGTCGTCTTCTCCCGGAAGCCACCGCCGTCCTCCCGGCTGCCGTCCCTCAAGCAATCAGCCCCAATGGTCGATACCAGGCGGTGGCCACGGGAGCGACCATCCAGCTCCGCCTGGTGGAGGCCCAGCAGAAACGGCAGGCGCGGCAGCGAGCGTTCCTCGAAAACCTGGGTTGTTTCGACCCCACCTGGCACCGGGCGCAGGCCGTCCTTGGCGAGACGGAAGGGCAGCCCTTCGCGGCCGCGTTTCACCTGAGCTGTTTGCTCCGCGAGTACCCCTGGGATGCGGAACTGCACGTTCGCAAGGCCTATGCCCTGGCCCGCCAGGGGCAGGCGACCGAATCGTCCCTTCAGTTGCTCACCGCCCTGTTCCTCCATCCGCAAGTCCGCCTCTGGCCCCTCGATCCGCAGGCCCATCTCCGTGCCTGGACGGCCGCCCAGGCGGACGACTGGCCCGGCGCCGTGGCGGCCTTCCGCTCGGCCGTGCAGCAGCCAGGCGCACCGCCTTTGCTGTGGCGGGACTTGCTCCTGGCCCAGGCGGCCGCGGGCCAGAGCAGCGCCTGCCGCCAGACCATCGCCGACATTGTCCGGCTGCTCCCCGAGGTAAAGGACCCGGCTGTGGTCAACGCGCTGCAATTCATCTGCGAGGCCTTTCCCTGGGACGAGAAGGTCATCCCCCCACTGCTCGAGCGCAGCCAGCGTGGACTGGAAGCGCAACGCACTGCAGTGACGCTGCAGCGGCGCGGCGCCGCCCTGTACCGCGGCGGCCAGTATAAGCAAGCCCTGAACGCGCTGGAGGAGTCGATCCAGGCCCACGGTAAGGGTGGCGGCGTCAATACCTGGCTGTTCCAGGCCATGGCCTGCCAGAAACTCGGCCAGCCGGACCAGGCCAAAAAGCATCTGGAGCGCTTCGAGCAGTGGCATCAGAAGCAGCAGTTCACCGTCTGGCAGGATCGCGTTTTCCTGGGAACGCTGCTGCGCGAGGCCCGCTCCGTGGTCAACGGTCCGGACTGACAACCAGGGAGGGGGTGGACACAGCTTGCCGCGCCTGGCGAAGCCGGGCCGGTCGCAGTAGAATCGACGCTAACACCAATCGATCCCGTTGCTCGCGGAGCTTGCCCATGAATCAGTCCGAAACGTCCTCGGCGGACTCGTCCGTCACCTGTCCGCGCTGTCAGCTGAGCTTTTCTCCCAGGGACATTCCCGCCAGCAATGGCTCCCCGCCGGCCGTGCCTCCTTCGGGGACCATCACCATTTCCCCGGATGGATCTGCGCCCCAGCCGCTGCCGCTGACCCCGACCGGCCTGCCGGCACGGATCGGCCGCTTCGAGATCCGCCGCCTGGTCGGCGAGGGCGTCTTTGGCCGGGTCTACGAGGCCTATGATGCCCAGCTGAAGCGTGCCGTGGCGCTCAAGGTGGCCAAGCCGGAGCAACTGGCCAGCCCCCGGCGTGTCGAACGCTTCCTGCGCGAAGCGCAGGCGGCGGCCCGGCTGATCCATCCCAGCATCGTCGCTTTCTTCGAGACCGGCCAGGACGGACCGCACCACTACATCGCCAGCGCCTTCGTGCCGGGCCGACCTCTGGACGCCATCCTCAAGTCACTGCCGGAAGGACAGACGCTGCCGCTGAGCCAGGCCGTGCAGATCATCCGGCAGCTGGCCGAGGCGCTGGCCTATGCCCATCAGCAGGGGGTGATTCATCGGGACGTCAAGCCGGCCAACGTGCTGCTGCGCGACGACGGCGAGCCGCTGCTTGACCGACTTCGGCCTGGCGGCCCGCGCCGACGAGACGGAGAAGCTGACCCAGGCGGGCGGCTTCCTGGGCACGGCCGGAGTACATGGCTCCCGGAGCAGTGGCGCGGCCAGGCCGAGGCACGCAGCGATCAGTACAGCCTGGGCGTGCTGCTCTTCGAGTTGCTCACCGGCAGGCTTCCCTTCAGCGGCAGTTCGACCGACCACTATCTGCTGCTGCACACGCAGATCGCGGCCCCGTCGCCCAGGAAGTTTCGGCCGGAACTGCCGCGCGACCTGGAGACGGTCTGCCTGAAATGCCTGGAGAAGGAGCCGGGCAAGCGCTACGCCGACTGTGCGGCGCTGGCGGAGGACCTGGCGCGCTGGCAGCGGGGCGAGCCGGTGACGGCGCGGCGCTGTCGGCTGGGCGGAGCGGAGCTGGCGCTGGAGCAAGCGCAATCCGCTGGCGGCGGGGCTGGCGGCGGCGTTCCTGGGGACGCTGCTGCTGGGGAGCGGAGTCGGCGACGGCTGTGGCGTGGCGAGGCCGGGTGAGCGCGAGGCGGAGCGCCGGAGCAGCCGAGGAGCAAGCGAAGCCGAGCCGAGGACGCCGAAGCGAGCGGCACGGCCGCCGAGAGCGGACGGCAGGATAAGCGACGCGAGGCCGAGGAGGAGCGGAAGAAGAAGGAGGAGGAACTGCGGCGAGCGGAATGGGCGGCGTACCGCAACCAGATCACGCTGGCCCATGGCGAGTGGCAGTATGGGCGTGCGGCCGCGGCCTGGGAGTACCTGGAAGCGTGCCCGTGGAACCTGCGCGGCTGGGAGCATGACTACCTGGCCACTCAGCTTCAACCAGGATCCCCACCTTCCAAGGGCACACAGGGCGCGGTCTATGCCGTGGCGTTCAGCCCCGATGGCAAGCGCATCGTCAGCGGCGGCCAGGACAACACGCTGAAGGTCTGGGATGCCAGACGGGCAGCGCGATCCTCTCCCTCAAAGGGCACGCGGGTGCGGTCAGGTCCGTGGCGTACAGTCCCGATGGCAAACGCATCGTCAGCGGCAGCGAGGACAAGACGATGAGGGTCTGGGATCAGCCAGACGGGCAGCGAGACTCTCTCTCTCTCAAGGGACACATGCGGGAGTCATGTCCGTGGCTTTCAGCCCCGATGGCAAACGCATCGTCAGCGGCAGTTCACGACGACACGCTGAAGGTCTGGGATGCTGCACAAGGGCAGCGTCGCTCTTCACACTCAAGGGGCACACAGGCTATGTCAATACCGTGGCTTTCAGTCCCGACGGCAAACGCATCGTCAGCGGCAGCCGGGACAGCACGGTGAAGGTCTGGGATGCCGGCACGGGCAACGAAGTCCTCACCCTCAAGGGGCACACAGCGGTGAGTCAATTCCGTGGCGTTCAGTCCTGATGGCAAACGCATCGTCAGCGGCAGCGAGGACAAGACGCTGAAGGTCTGGGACGTGCGGACGGGCACGCGAGATACTCACCCTCAAGGGCACACGGCCCGGTCTATGCCGTGGCGTACAGCCCCGATGGCAAACGCATCGTCAGCGGCAGCTTTGACAGCACGGTGAAGGTCTGGGATGCCGATCACGGGCAGCGAACTCTTCTCTCTCAAGGGGCACGCAGGCCCGATCAGTTGCGTGGCGTTCAGTCCCGATGGCAAACGCATCGTCAGCGGCAGCGATGACAGCACGCTGAAGGTCTGGGACGTGACAGAGAGGCAGCGAGACGCTCTCCCTCAAGGGGCACAAAGGCACTGTCATGTCCGTGGCGTTCAGCCCCGATGGCAAACGCATCGTCAGCGCCAGCGATGACGGCACGCTGAAGGTCTGGGACAGCGACACGGGCAGTGAAACCTTCACCCTCAGGGGCCACACCGCCGGTGTCGGTTCCGTGGCGTTCAGCCCGGATGGCAAACACATCGTCAGCGGCAGCCAGGACAGGACGCTGAAGGTCTGGGATGCCAGACACGGGCAGGGAAACGCTCACCCTCAAGGGGCACTTACCGACGGTCATGTCCGTGGCGTATCAGCCCCGATGGCAAACGCATCGTCAGTGGCAGCCACGACAGTACGGTGAAGGTCTGGGATGCCGGCACGGGCAGCGACGCCTTCACTCTCAAGGGACACACACGCCTGGTCAGAGTCCGTGGCGTTCAGCCCCGATGGCAAACGCATCGTCTCCGGCAGCTCGGACAAGACGCTGAAGGTCTGGGAGCCGCAGACCGGCAGCGAGACTCTCTCCCTCAAGGGGCACACAGGCTCGGTCAATTCCGTGGCGTTCAGCCCCGATGGCCAACGCATCGTCACCGGCAGCGCGGACAAGACGGTGAAGGTCTGGGATGTCCGGACGGGCAGCGAGACTCCTCTCCCTCAAGGGGCACACAGACGCGGTCAATTCCGTGGCCTTCAGCCCCGATGGCAAGCGCATCGTCAGCGGCAGCGCGGACAAGACGCTGAAGGTCTGGGACAGTCAGACGGGCCAGCGAGACTCTCTCCCTCACGGGCCACACAGGCCGGTCTGGTCCGTGGCGTTCAGCCCCGATGGCAAACGCATCGTCAGCGGCAGCGATGGCAAGACGGTGAAGGTCTGGGATGCCGGCATGGGCAGCGAGACGCTCTCCCTCAAGGGGCACACAGAGCCGGTGCAGGCCGTGGCGTTCAGTGCCGACAGCAAGCACGTCCTGTCGGCAAAGATGCGTCCGGCACGCGTCCTGGTCTGGGACGTCCGGAGCGGTCGTCTTCTCCCCGAGGCGACGGACACCATCCCGGATGCCGGCCCCAGGCGATCAGTCCCGATGGTCGCTTCGAGGCGGTCGGCGGCTGGCTACACCATCCAGATCAGAGATCGACACCGTTTCGCGGAGGCCCACGCGGCAGCAGGCGCGGGAGCGAGCGGCTCCTCGAACGCCTGGCCCGTTTCGACCCCGAGTGGCACCGTGCCCAGGCCACCCTTGCCGAAACGGGAAGGGCGGCACTTCGCGGCCGCGTTCCACCTGGGCTGCTTGCTCCGCGAGTATCCCTGGGACGCCGAGTCTGCACGTCCGCAAGACGTCATGCCCTGGCGGGCCAGGGTAAGGCGGCCGAGACCTCGGTCCAGCTGCTCACCGCCCTGTTCCTCCATCCGCAAGTCCGCCTGCGGCCTCCCGATCCCCTGGCCCAGAGCCGTGCCGAGGCCGCCGCCCAGGCCGGCGACTGGCCCCGCGCCGTCCTGGCCTTCCAGCTCGGCCGTGCAGCAGCCGGGAGCAGCGCCGACCCTGTGGCGGGACCTGCTCCTGGCCCAGGCGGCCGCGGGCCAGACCAGGGCTTGCCGCCAGACGCTCGGCGACATCGTCCGCTTGCTTCCCGAGGTGAAGGACCCGGCTGCTGGCCAACACGCTGCTGTACGACTGCCAGGCCTTTCCCTGGGACGAGACGTTGCTGCCTGCTCCTGGAAGAGCGAACCCGGCGTGACCTGGCGGCAAAACGCAATGCCGTGACGCTGCACCGGCGCGGCGTTGCCCTGTACCGCGGCGGCCAGCTACGAGCAGGCCCTGACCCTGCTGGAGGAGTCGATCCAGGCCCACGGCAAGGGCGGCTACGTCGATACCTGGCTGTTCCTGGCGATGACCTGCCGAAACTCGGCCAGCTGGAGCAGGCCCGGAAGCACCTGGCCCGCTTCGAGGAGTGGCACAGCAAGCAGCAGTTCCCCACCTGGCAGGAGCGCATCCTCTGGGAGACGCTGCTGCGCGAGGCGCGCTCCGTGGTCAACGCTCCCCGGCTCATGCCCAGGGTGGCCGATCCGGACTGACGGACGGAGGCGTGCCGCGTCTGGCGAAGCGGTGCCGGCTGCGGTAGAATCGTTGCTGGCACCAATCGATCCCGTAGCTCGCGGAGTTGGCCCATGAACCAGCCCGAAACGATCTCGGCGGACTTGTCCGTCACCTGTCCGCGCTGCCAGCTGAGCTTCTCCCCCAGGGACATTCCCGCCAGCAATGGCTCCCCGCCGGCCGTTCCTGTTTCGGGGACCATCACCATTTCCCCGGATGGACCTGCGCCCCAGCCGCTGCCGCTGACCCCGACCGGCCTGCCGGCACGAATCGGCCGCTTTGAAGTTCGCCGCCTGGTCGGTGAGGGCGTCTTTGGCCGGGTCTACGAGGCCTATGATCCGCAGTTGAAGCGAGCGGTCGCTTTGAAGGTGGCCAAGCCGGAGCAACTGGCCAGCCCCAGGCGTGTCGAACGCTTCCTGCGCGAAGCGCAGGCGGCAGCCCGACTGATCCATCCCAACATCGTCGCCTTCTTCGAGACGGGTCAAGACGGTCCCCACCACTACATCGCCAGCGCCTTCGTGCCGGGCAAGCCTCTGCACGCGATCCTCAAGGGACTACCGGAAGGCCAGACGCTGCCGCTGCCCCAGGCGGTGGCGATCGTTCGCAAACTCGCCGAAGCCTTGGCTTATGCCCATCAGCAGGGAGTGATTCACCGCGACGTCAAGCCAGGCAACGTGCTGCTGCGCGAGGATGCCGAGCCGCTCTTGACCGACTTCGGCCTGGCGGCCCGTGCCGACGAGACGGAGAAACTGACCCAGGCCGGCGGCTTCCTGGGCACGCCGGAATACGTGGCCCCGGAGCAGTGGCGCGGTCAGGCGGAGGCACGCAGCGATCAGTACAGCCTGGGCGTACTGCTCTTTGAACTGCTGACCGGCCGACTGCCGTTCAGCGGCTGTTCGACCGACCACTACCTGCTGCTGCACACGCAGGTCGCGGCTCCCTCGCCCAGGAAGGAGCGGCCGGAACTGCCGCGCGATCTGGAGACGGTGTGCCTGAAGTGCCTGGAGAAGGAGCCCGCCAAGCGCTACGCCGACTGCGGCGAACTGGCGGAGGACCTGGCCCGCTGGCAGCGGGGCGAGCCGGTGACGGCCCGGCGCGTGGGCTGGACGGAGCGCTGCTGGCGCTGGAGCAAACGCAACCCGCTGGCGGCGGGACTGGCGGCGGCTTTCCTCCTGACGCTGCTCCTGGGGCTTGGGGTGGCAACGGCTCTGACGTACTGGGCGCTGGCGGAAGCCAGGCTGAAGACGAAGGAGGCCGACAACGCCAAACGAGCGGAGGAGCAAGCGACGAGGGACGCAGAGGCAGCCGCCACGGATCGCGACCGTGCCGAGAAGGCGAGGAAGCAGAAGGAGGAAGAGTTGCAGCGGGCGGAATGGGAGGCGTACCGCAACCGGATCACGCTGGCCCACGGCGAGTGGCAGCATGGCAGTGCGGCTGCAGCCTGGGAGTACCTGGAGGGCTGCCCCTGGCACCTGCGCGGCTGGGAGCATGACTACCTGGTCACGCACCTCACCAACATCCCCACTTTCAAGGGGCACACAGGCGGGGTTACTTCTGTGGCGTTCAGCCCGGATGGCAAACGTATCGTCAGCGCCAGTCAGGACAACACGGTGAAGGTCTGGGACAGTCAGACAGGCAGCGAGGTTCGCTCACTCAAGGGTCACACGTACTGGGTCAGTTCCGTGGCGTTCAGTCCCGATGGCAAACGCATCGTCAGCGCCAGTCAGGACAACACGGTGATGGTCTGGGACAGTCAGACGGGCAGCGCGATTCTCGCCCTCAAGGGACACACAGGCCCGGTCTTTTCCGTGGCGTACAGCCCCAATGGCAAACGCATCGTCTCCGGCAGCTTGGACAAGACGCTGAAGGTCTGGGACAGTCAGACGGGCCATGAGACTCTCTCCCTCAAGGGGCATACAAGCCATGTCTTTTCCGTGGCGTTCAGCCCCGATGGCAAACGCATCGTCTCTGGCAGCCTGGACAACACTCTGAAGGTCTGGGATGTGCAGACGGGCAGCGCGACTCTCACCCTCAAGGGGCACACAAGCTATGTCCATTCCGTTGCGTACAGCCCCGATGGCAAACGCATCGTCAGCGCCAGTCAGGACAACACGCTGAAGGTCTGGGACAGTCAGACCGGCAGCGCGACTCTCACCCTCAAGGGGCACACAAGCCCGGTCTCATCCGTGGCGTTCAGCCCCGATGGCAAACACATCGTCAGCGCTGGCGCTGACAACACCCTGAAGGTCTGGGACAGTCAGACCGGCAGCGCGACTCTCTCCCTCATGGGGCACGCAGGCCCGGTCTCTTCCGTTGCGTACAGCCCCGATGGCAAACGCATCGTCTCCGCCAGCACGGACAAGATGCTGATGGTCTGGGATGCGCAGATGGGCAGGGAGACTCTCTCCCTCACGGGGCACAAAGGCGCGGTCATTTCCGTGGCGTTCAGCCCCGATGGCAAACGCATCGTCAGCGGCAGCGGCACGGACAAGACGCTGATGGTCTGGGACAGTCAGACCGGCAGCGCGACTCTCTCCCTCAAGGGGCACACAGGCCCGGTCCACTCCGTGGCGTTCAGCCCTGATGGCAAACGCATCGTCAGCGCCAGCGTGGACGGGACTCTGAAGGTCTGGGATGCACAGACCGGCAGCGCGACTCTCACCCTCAAGGGGCACACAGGCTGGGTCAGTTCCGTGGCGTTTAGCCCCGATGGCAAACGCATCGTCTCCGGCAGCTATGACAACACGCTGAAGCTCTGGGATGCCGACACGGGCAGTGAGGCCTTTACCTTCAAGGGGCACACAGGCTGGGTCAGTTCCGTGGCGTTTAGCCCCGATGGCAAACGCGTCCTCAGCGGCAGCGGGGACAAGACGCTGAAGCTCTGGGATGCGCAGACGGGCAGCTTAATCTTCACCCTCAAGGGGCACTCCGACGCGGTCAGATCCGTGGCGTTCAGCCCGGATGGCAAACGCATCGTCAGCGGCAGCTCTGACAACACGCTGAAGGTCTGGGACAGTCAGACCGGCAGTGTGACTCTCTCCCTCATGGGGCACACAGGCTGGGTCAGTTCCGTGGCGTTCAGCCCGGATGGCAAACGCGTCGTCAGCGCCAGCTTTGACAAGACTCTGAAGGTCTGGGACAGTCAGACGGGCAGTGTGACTCTCACCCTCCTGGGGCACACACGCGAGGTCTTTTTCGTGGCGTACAGCCCCGATGGCAAACGCATCGTCAGCGGCGGCCAGGACAGCACCCTGAAGGTCTGGGATGCGCGGACGGGCAGTGCCACTCTCTCCCTCACGGGGCACACCGATCAAGTGAAGTCCCTGGCGTTCAGTGCCGACAGCAAGCGCGTCATCGGCAAAGCTGCCTCCGGCGCCATCCTGATCTGGGACCTGCGAGGCGCTCGTCTTCTCCCTGAAGCGACGGACACCATCCAGGATGCCGGCCCCCAAGCGGCCAGTCCCGACGGTCGATTTGATGCCGTCGCGATTGGCCAGACCATCCAGGTCAGAGACCGATTCGCGGAGGCCCAGCGGCTGGCGCGGGAACGAACTCTCCTCGAACGCCTGGCTCGTTTCGACCCCGACTGGCACCAGGCCCAGGCCGCCCTTGCCGAAAGCGAAGGCCAGCACTTCGCGGCCGGGTTCCACCTGGACCGCTTGCTCCGCGCGTATCCCTGGGACGCCGATCTGCACCTGCGCAGGGCGCACGCCCTGGCCCGCCAGGGTAAGGCAGCCGACACCTCGGTCCAGCTGCTGACCGCCCTGTTCCTCAATCCTCAAGTCCGCCTCTGGCCTCTCGATCCCCTGGCCCGGACCCGTGCCGAGGCGGCTGCCCAGGCGGGGGACTGGCCTCGTGCCATCGCGGCCTTCCAATCGGCCGTGCAGCAGCCGGGAGCAGCACCGATCCTGTGGCGGGACCTGCTCCTGGCCCAGGCGGCCGCGGGCCAGGCCAGTAAATGCCGGCAGACCGTCGGCGACATCGTCCGCTTGCTCCCCGAAGTGAAGCAACCGGCCGTGGTCAACAACCTGCTGTTCAACTGTCAGGCCTTTCCCTGGGACGAGACGCAGCTTCCCTTTCTGGAAGAGCGAACGCGGCGGGACCTGGCAGCGCAACGCACGGCCGTGACGCTGCACCGGCGCGGCGTCGCCCTGTACCGCGGCGGCCGGTACGAGCAGGCCCAGACCGCGCTGGAGGAGTCGGTCCGCGCCCACGGCAAGGAGGGCTACGTCGATACCTGGCTGTTCCTGGCGATGACCTGCCAGAAACTCGGCCAGGTGGATCAGGCCCAGAAGTACCTGATTCGCTTCGAGGAGTGGCACCACAAGCAGCAGTTCCCCACCTGGCAGGAGCGCATCCTCTGGGAGACGCTGCTGCGCCAGGCCCGCTCCTCAGTCAGGAGTCAGGAGTCAGGAGTCAGGAGTCAGGAGTCAGTGAAGACGGTTTTCCTGACTCCTGACTCCTGACTCCTGACTCCTTTTGCGGGGGTGTCCGGGGGGTAGCGGAAACGAATCGACCCAAGTCCTTGTTTTCTTTGTTGTTAGGGAGACAAAGTTCGTTTCCCTGGCTGAACGATCACCGGAAATGCTCTTTCACCAGCCGGCGAAAGGCGGGTAAATCGCGAAGCTGGTGGACCTGTTTGCGGAAGGAATCGAAGTCGGGCAGCAGCCGGGCGAAGTAACAGCTGGTGCGTGCCAGCCGCCGCAACGCGGGGCCGGTGCCGTAGTAGCGGAACTCGCCCTCGACCAGCTGGAGCAGCACCCGGCCGCGCTCCGCGGGCGTCGGCGGCCGCGGGGCCGGCTGGCCCAGGAGCAAGGCCCGGCTCTGGCGAAAGATCCACGGATTGCCCAGGCAGCCCCGGCCGATGGCCACGCCGTCGGCTCCGGTTTCGCGCAGGAAGCGAACCACGTCGGCCGGCTCACGGATGCCGCCGCTGCCCAGCACCGGGATCGACGCCGCCTGCTTGACGCGGGCAATCACGCTCCAGTCCGGCCCGCCGGCGTAAGCCTGGACGACGCTGCGGGCGTGAACGTCGATCGCAGCAGCGCCCACCGTCTCGGCCCGCCGTGCAATCTCGGGGGCGGTTTCGTGCTCGGCGTCGGGCCCGGAGCGGATCTTGAGCGTGACGGGAACGTTCACCGCCCGCACCACGGCGGCGACGATAGCCTCGACCCGGGCCGGGTCGGCCAGCAGGGCACCGCCCTCGCCGCGGGTGAGCAGCCGGCGGATTGGGCACTCGAAGTTGAGATCGACCAGGTCAAATCCCTGTTCCTCCACCACCCGGGCAGCCTCCGCCATCACGGCCGGGTCAGCGCCGCTGATCTGGCCTGCACGTGGCTTTTCCTCGGAGGACGTCACCAGCAGACGCAGGGCGCACCGGTCCCGCCGGGCGACGTCGGCCGAGTCGATGCGCTCGGTGCAGACCAGGCTGGCCCCGTGCTGCTTCATCAGCAGCCGGAAGGGAGGATTGGTGTGTTCCTCCATCGGCGCCAGCGTCACGGGATGGGATAGTCGCAGGCCCATCACGACTTGACCCGGCCCAGGTACTCGCCGGTGCGGGTGTCGATGGTGATGGTCTCGCCCACGTTGACGAACGGGGCCACCTGGACTTTCAGGCCGGTTTCCATCGTGGCCGACTTGTACTGGGCCTGGGCCGTCGCCCCCTTGAGGGACGGCTCCGCCTCGACCACCTTCAGCTCGACCGTGGCGGGCAATTCCAGGCTGATCGGCCGGCCCTCGTACAGGACTACCTCGACGTTGTCGTTTTCCTTCAGATACAGGATCTGGTCGCCGACCCACTCCTTGCCGAGCGTGATCTGGTCGAAGTTCTCGTTGTCCATGAAGACGTAGCCGTTGCCCTCGGCGTAGAGATACTGCATGTGCCGCTTGTCGAGATAGGCCTGCTCGACCTTGTCTTCGGGGCGGACCCGACTCAGGCTGATCGAACCGGTTTCGAGGTTCTTCAGCTTCAGGTGGAGCATGGCCCGCCAGTTGCCCGGGGCGTTCACTTCCTTGTCAAGGACGGCGTAGAGCTGGCCGTCGTCGCCGACGATGACCATGCCCTTGCGAACCTGGTTATACTGAATGGAGGCCACAACGCTCCCCTTTGCTGTTCGGATGTCTCGTGCGTTCAACCCCTCCGCGGAGCTGCGGCCAGGGAAATCTTCGCGGGGCGGAGAAAGGGAATGTCGATAATGTATCACGGAGGGAAAATGCGGAGAAGGGGAATTGAATCCAGGGAAGGGGCTTTGCCGGCGGGGTTCGCTGGCCGCGGGGATCCGGGTGGGTCAGGCAAAACGCATGGCTGTTTCCGAGCGCGATTACCTGGTTGAGCTGGACGTGTTCCGCGGTCCGCTGGACCTGCTGCTGTACCTGGTCAAGCGCGATGAGGTCGACATCCGCGACATTCCCATTGCCCGGGTGGCGGAGCAGTTCAAGGTCTATCTCGACGTGGTGCGGATCATCGACGTGGAGCGGGCCGGCGACTTCCTGGTGATGTCGGCCACGCTGATGGAGATCAAGTCGAAACTGCTGCTGCCGCGGGCCCCCACCGGACCGGCCGAGGAGGACGATCCACGCAAGGAACTGGTCCGCCAGTTGCTGGAATACAAGCACTTCAAGGAGGTGACGGGCCTCCTGGAGGCGCAGGCCGAGCAGCAGCAGCGGCGGCTGACCCGGCAGGCCCCGGCGGTGGAGGTTTTGCCCTCGGCGCCGCCGGTGCGGTCCGTGGAGCTATGGGACCTGGTCAGCGCCTTTGGCCGACTGATGCGCGAGACGATGGCGCTGCAGCCGCAGCAGATCGTCCTCGATTACACGCCGATCCACGTCTACATGGAGCAGATCGTGCAGCGGCTGCAGCAGGAAGGCCGGCTGCCCTTCTCGGCCCTGTTCACGCCGCCCTTGAACCGGGGCCGGCTGGTCGGCCTGTTCCTGGCGGTGCTGGAACTGACCAAGACCCGGCAGATCTTTGCCGAGCAAGCGGATGCCTTTGGCGAGATCTGGGTGTCGCTGCGGCCGCCGGAGACGGTCCCGGCGGAAGAGGCCCGGCTCACGCCCGCGGAGGCGAGTTCCCTCGGATCAGGGCATGCGTGACTTCCTGGCCCGCCGCTGGTTTCTGCTGCTGCTGCTCGGAGCGGTCGGGCTGGCCCTGCTCTGGCCGGCCGGCGTCGGTGCGGTGGTGAAGTGGGTGCCGGATCGGCTGGTGGTGATCCTGTCGCTGTTCCTGATGTCGTGGAGCTTGCCCGCCTCCCGGCTGATCGGGGCCCTGCGCCGGCCGGGAGCCGCCCTCTGGGCTGTGGCGGTCAGCTATGGGCTGCTGCCAGGATTGGCATGGCTGTTGCAATTCCTTCTCCCATTGCCCGACCTGCGCGTGGGCCTGCTGATCTGCGCCAGCGTCCCCTGCACGCTGTCCTCGGCGGTGATCTGGACGCGCCTGGCGGGAGGCAACGACGCCTCGGCGATGCTTGCCACGGTACTCAGTGCCGCGACCGGCTGGCTGGCGACGGCCTGGTGGCTGACCAGCACAACCCAGGTGGAAGCGGCCCTGTCGGCCCGGACGATGATGGGCGACCTGCTGCTGGTGCTGGTCGTCCCCGTGGCGGTGGGACAGACCGTCCGGCTCTGGCACCGGGTGGTCCGTCTGGAGACGCGCTATCGGCTGGCCAACGGCGTCCTGGCCCGCTTGCTGGTCTGCGTGATGCTGGTCAAGGGCGTGGTGACGGCAGCCCCAGCGGCGCGTGAACTGACGGGGCTGGTGCTGCTGCTCCTGTTCGTGCTGTGCTGGGGCCTGCACCTGGTTGGGGTAGCGGCCGGTTTGTTCGGCGGCCGACTGCTGGCGCTGGATCGGCCGGACTGCATCGCGGCCGGGATTGCCGGCAGCCAGAAGACCTTGCCGGTGGGGCTGTACCTGTTCCAGACCTACTTCCAGGCCGACTTTCCGCTAGCCCTGGCGCCGCTGGTTTTTTATCATGCCAGTCAGATGGTGCTGGACACGCTGCTGGCCGAAAGGCTGCGAGCCGGTGAACCGGCGCCGTCCGAGGCCGCCGAGCCCCAGGGTGGGTCGGCCTCTGGCCCCCTGGCGGGCGGTCCGTCGGGGGAATCGATGGTTGATGCTTACGGGAGAGATCCATGATCGGAACCGTTACCCTGTTGCTGAGTGGTCTTCTGAGCGGTATCGCGCCGGCGGAGGAGGGCAAGAAAGATCTGGCAGCCCTGGAGGGAACGTGGACCCTCGAGTCGCTGCAATACGACGGCAAGGACCTGACCGGACAGTACAAGTTCGCGCTGGTCATCAAGGGCAAGACGGCCACGATCGAAGGCAGCAACACGATCAAGAATGAGTACGCCAAGATCGGCTTGAAACTGGACCCGAGCACGACGCCGAAGTGTCTGGACTTGACCGTCGTTGGCGGGACTCAGAAGGACTCGGTGCTTGAGGGGATCTACGAGGTCAAGGGCGACGAGATGAAATGGTGCGTCAAGGTGCTGGGCAAGGAGCGGCCCGGCAAGTTCGAGTCGCCGGAGGGAGAGAGCATTGCCCTGGTGACGTTCAAGCGCAGGAAATAATTCGGGGAATTCTCTTGCCAGAACGGCGCGCCCGGTTATGATGGCTGGCGCGGAAGCGGAGTCCCAACCCAGGCTGCATGGAGGCAGCGACCATGTCAATCATCGTGAATCTCTTTGATGGCTTGCTCGCCAACGCCCGGAAACACCAGGAGATGGGCCGAACCCAGGATGCCTGGGTGCTGCTGACCCGGCTGGCCGGCTGCCGCGTGCTGCCGGCCGAGGTTGCCGAGGAGGTCCAGGTCCGCTTGGCCGAGATCGCCCTCAAGCGCCGCAAGTGGACCCGCGCCCGCCGGCACCTGCTGGCGGCGCTGCGGCACCGCCCCGACGAGGCCCGCTATCACCACTTGATGGGGCTGGCCTGCCTGGAGGGCGGCCAGGGCGATCTGAAGCGTGCCGACGAGCATTTCACGCGCTCGCTGGAGCTGGATGCCACGCAGGTCAAGTGCCTGGTCGATGCCGGCCTGCTGGCCATCAAGCTGGGGCGCGCCGATGAGGGCGTGGCCTGGCTGCGCGAGGCCGCGGAACGGGCCCCCGAGGATGCGACGGTCATCGGCAAGCTGGCCCGTGGACTGCGGCAGACCGGCCAGAGCAGCGAGGCCCTCCGCGTCCTGCGGGCCGCCCTGTTCCGCAATCCGCGCGACAACCGCTTTCGCCGGCTGTGGCAGGATTTCCGCTTCCAGCAGCTGCGGCAGGAGCAGGAGCGGCAGCGGCTGGATCGCGAACAGCTGGCCGACTCGGCGGAGGAGCCGATCGTGCTGCCGTTCGTCCGCCCGGTGCGGTCGGGGCCCGAGTCGGACCAGCCCCGACAGGTGCGCGAGGACAACCCGGCGACGGTGCCCGGACCGCACCTGCATTTGCTCAATCGGCATTCGGATCAGAGGCATGTTCAATAAGCTGGCCACGGCCTGGTTTCGCACGGTGGGAGGCACGCCGGCCTTTCGCATTCACGGCAAGGCCCGGCACGAAACGAGCTGGCGGCTGATCGACGTCTTCGCCAGCCACCGGCGCAGCCAGACCAGTCGCTGGCCCGGGAGGTTCTTTCGCGGCACCTGCATCACCTGGACCGCGCAGGTCATCGCGGTCGGCTGGGACTTTGCCGAGGAGGTGCTGCGCGAGCAGCTGGAGGAGCCCGCCTCGCGCGACAGTCCCGTCGAGGTCGTCGGCGGCCGGTTACGCAACAGCCACGTCCGGGCGGCCGCCGGGGGGATGCCCTGGGCCTCCGTCAGCGAGGTCCTCGCCCACGAGTGCGGCCACACCGCCCAGGCCGTGCGGCTGACGTTTCTGTACTGGCCCGTGGGAGCGTGTTTCACGCTTTTCCGCGAAGGCCCGCGCTGGTACAACCACTTCGAGAACCAGGCCAGCGCTCAGGGCCAGTTCGGCGGCATCGTTACTGGGTCCGTTTCACCCTATCTGTGGCAGCGGGTGCGGCAAGTGTGATGCCACCGTTAAATCGCAGTCCCTTCATGCAAAGGAATGTCACGGCCCCTCATGTCGAGGTTTGTCCCGCTTGTAAAGTAACGCCAAGCACTTCCGACACGTCACTGCACTCCGATTGTCCGTAGCGATCTCTTCCATTTCAGCACGATGAGCCGCTTCCTTGTCGCGCGGATTGCACAAGACCATGCCGTCCTTGTTGAGGGCGTGGAGGTCACGTTTCTGTCTTTTGTCCCTTGGCATGCCTGGATTCCCAAACTCATTTCGCGGCGAAGCGAGTCTTGGCTTGCCGGCGCTGCTCCTCGATGGCGCGGAGCATGACTTCCTCATCCTCGCTGGAACTGTCGGCACACAGTTGATTCATCATCGTCGCCCAGGCATCAATGTCCACTTCCGGAGGCTGGGCAAGGCCAACTTCCAGAGCAGTGCCTTCTTCCCATTCCAGTGGCAACGGTTCGAGTGGAACAATGACACCTTGACGCAAGACGGCCTTCATTTCCCTTGCCCTTTTCTTTGGGTTCTTTTCTTCCCTTGCAGTTGTTCCCGGACCTGGCTCAGCGGTAATTGAACTGTCTCCTGGGAACGCTCCCGAAGCAATTCCATGAGAGACTCGTTCTGCACCACCTTGGCAATTTCCTCGGCGAAATCATCAATTTCCGCGAGTACGTACTGGCGCCCTTCGGGAGTTCGCAGGATCACGTTGTCCTCACTCGCAAGTTCCAGGACCTCCGTGAGCGTCGGCGAAGTGGTTGACAGATCAATCGCTTTCATAATTGGTATTCCTTCCCGCGGATAAACAGATTGTTGTGTTCCTTCCGGCCAACCGCCTTGATGGTTACTTTCTGGGTGTCCTCGTCTACGTCATAAAAAACGCGAAGGGAACCGGCTCGCATTTCCCAGGCGGAAACGTCATTGGGTCGGAGCGGCTTGCGGTTGCGGGTCTGAACCAGTGGTTCCTTCGTGAGTTGTTGTTCAATCGAGTCAAGTACGACGTTCTGCTCAGTCTTTTTCAAAAACCGCACGTCAGCCAGGGCACTTTCTGTGAACACAACGTCGAACATGGTTCGATTACCCGGCTGTTGGTTCCCGAGAGAGCAAATCGCGTCCCTGTTTCTGGATCTGATCGATCCAGCCCGGCGCTCATTCCTCGGTCTGCAACTCCGGGAAAACGTCCGGAGACAGCCCCGACTCCTTGATCTGCTCGGTCAGCTTCTTCACCGCGGCGAAGCGGTAGTTGGCCACCTGCTGCTCGCTGACGCCCAGAAAGGCCGCCACGTCGCGGTTGGCCCAGCCCTTGACCCACAGCAGCTCCAGCACCTTTAGCCGGGTGTGGTCGCCCTTCTCGCGCAGGCTCCGCAGGATCTGGCCCAGGCAGCGCGTGATCGCCGCGCTTTCCAGCTCGCGCCGCTCCTCGCTCCGGATGTGGCTTGACGCTCCGGAGTGCTGATCGAATTGTTGGTTGAGCAGCTCCGCGCTGGAATCGGTCAGGGATCGGAGGGGATGCCGGCCGGTCCGGCGGAGATGGTCAGTGAGTTTGTGAGAGGCAATGGTGAAGAGGTAGGTTTGCAGCTCACGCTTGTCGTCGAAGTTGGGCAGGCTGTTGAGGAAACCGACGAACGTTTCCTGAACCACGTCCTCGCTGGCGGCGCGGTCGCGCAGCCGGCGCTGGACATAGGCCAGCAGCCGGCCCTCGTAGCGGGAGATCAACGTCTCCCACGCCCGGGAGTCTCCAGCGCGGATCTGCTGGATCAGCAGACGGTCGGTGTCGGAAGGCATCTGCCCTCACCCCTCTGCCTGTGGAGCCGAAATCGATCTCTGAGAACCACAAACGGAAAGGCGAGCGGCGCGGCGTCAGCTCGCTGGTTTCGGCCTTCACCGGCGGGCTGACGCCGCGCCGCTCGCCTTTCCGTTTGTGGTTCTCATCCCAAATACCACAGGAACGCGCCGGCCCCTACAAGGACGGTCAGGGCGGCCAGACGCAGCAGCGTGGTGTGGTAGCCCTTGGTCGCGTCTTCCAGGCGCAGGTAACCGAACGCGACCAGCAGCAGCGCCAGGGCCCCCGCCAGACCGCGTGCCGCCAGCCGATGCCGTTCGACCATTCGCTGTTCGCGGGCCAGCTTGTGGATCTCGCCGAGCGCTTCGGGAGTCAGTTCCACGGTCAGCCGGACCTTCCAGCTGCGGCCGCTCAGAGGAAGGTCGATTTCCTCCGGAGCCGCGGCGGGGCGGGTGACGTTCAGCTCACGCAGTTTGGCGGGAGTCAGCTTCCAGTCCCGGTCGCCGTAGCGCTCGCTCAAATACTCCACGACCTGGTCGCGGGCCTTCTCCACGGCGTTGGCCTCGGCATCGTCCCGCGTCTTGGCCAGCCCCTCGACCTCCCAGGTGGGGTCCGGCACCGCAGGCCGGGTTGGGCGCTTCTTTCCGCCCGCCTCGCAGGAAGATCCGAGCACGCCTGCGACCAGGACACTCAGCACCAGCAGTAACGTTGCCGAGCGCATCGTCTGTTCCTCCTCTTGCAGCCTCTCTCCGCCACCGGGTCCGACCTCGCCCCTCAAGCATACCGCAGGCGTAACCGTCGCGCCTGCGGCGGCAGGGCCTTCTGCCAGGGACTGACCAGCTGAACGATGCCCGAAGCAAACACCAGCGACAGGCCCAGCCGCCAGTCGCCCGGCCGCAGCAGCAGGCCCAGGATCACGGCCCAGAACGTCGCCGCCAGGATCGGAACCAGGCTGAAACGCTGCGACCGACGCCGATCCGTGCTCCGCCACCAGCGCAGGGCAAACAGGGCCAGGCCGTAGTAAGCCACAAAGCTGGTTTCCGTCACCATCGAGGACGGGAGCAAGACCATTAACTGGGATGGTTCGCCCCCGCCAGGAGCCGGTGGGGCGGCCAGGTGCGTGAACGGCAAGCCCCAGCCTTCGATCCACAAGGCCAGCACCCCCAGGACCATGCCCAGGAACAGCATCACCACCCGCCGGGACCAGGAATCGCCCCGCCGTTCCGTCCACACCTTGGACGGGACCAGCACGGCCCAGCAGGCCGCGACCGTCAGGAAAAAGAGGCCGCCGATCTGGGCCATCTCATGCACCTGACCCAGGGTCGCCCAGGTGGCCACGACCAGGGCGGTGAAGATCACCGACAGGATCATCGAGCCGGAAAGCTCGCCGATCAGGCCCCGCGCCGATACCGCCGGCAGCGCCGTCAGCACCGGCTGCTCCCGAGAGTCGTTCCGGACAGGCTCCACGGGGACCGCGCGGGCGACGGGCGGCAGCGGAGCCGGTTTGGGTTGCGGGGCGGCGCGCAGCGGCTCGCCGGCGATCGCCTCAACCGCACGGGCCATCTCGACCATGCTGCCCTGGCGGTGCGCCGGGTTCTTGGCCAGGGCGCGGGCCACAATCGGAGCATACTCGGCCGGCAGCTTGCTCAGGTCGGGAGACGCCGTCAGATGCTTCATCAGGATCTCGCCGGTGCTCTCGCCCTCGAATGGCACCCGGCCCGTCAGCATCTCGTAGAGGATCACGCCGGCCGCGTAAATGTCGATCTGCTTGTTGTAGTTGCCTGTGGAGATTTCCGGGGCCATGTAGTGGACCGTGCCGACGCTCTGCGTCTGGGCGGTCCGCTGGCTGGCGCCGATCGACTTGCTCAGGCCGTAATCGCCGACCTTGAGGATGCCGTTCTCCAGGAAGATGTTGCCCGGCTTCAGGTCGCGATGGACGATGCCCTGATCGTGCAGATGAGCCACGGCACGCGCCAGGGCCAGGAACCACTCGCGCACCAGCTCGCGCGGCAACCCCTTGGGATGGCGGGCCAGCACGGAGCTGAACGTCTCGCCGGCCACGTACTCCATGATGACCCACTGGTCGCCCTGGCAGTCGGTCTTGAGGTCGTAGAGGTGAACCAGGTTGGGGTGCTTCAGGTTCAGGCACTGGACCACCCCACGCAGTTCGATCTCCTGGTTGCCCTTGATCTGCTTGAGGGCCACCTCCTTGCCGCCATCGCTGACGGCCAGGTAAACCTCGCCAAAGCCCCCCCGGCCGATGCCGCGCTTCAGGGTGTACCCTTCCAGGGGACGCTGTCCGGAACTGTAGGTGAACCGCATAGACCCTCCCTTTGGGTCGAATCCACTCCACCCCGATCTCTCTACCCTTACTACCCCAGCCGGGGGCCCGCGGGTTCCACGGTGAAGGCACATTCTCCGGCCAGGACCGACGCCGTGGCGTCCAGCAGGCAACGGCCGGTCGAGGCCTCGCCGTTGATCGTCAGCGGACCGCCCCAGCGGATGCCGAGCCGATCCTTGTTGCGGAACAGGATAATAGGCTCCTTCAGCTCGGGCACTGTCACGTGGACCTGCGAACCCGGTCCCAGGACCAGCGTGTCGGCCATCAGCAGAGCGGCGTCCAGGGCCAGCGGCAGCCGATGACCGCTGACCAGTTCCAGCCGGGCCGACAGGCTCACCGGCGCGGGCTGGCGAAAGAGCAGCTGACAAGACGAACCCAGCGTGATCCGGTCCTCGGGCCGCAGCAGGGCCTGCGAGGTGGGCCGGCCGTTGACCTGGGTCGGGCGCATCGCCTCCAGCAGGTAGCCCTCCTTGTCCCGGGTCAGCGTGGCGTGCATCCGCGACACGTCGGCGACCAGCGGCACGTCCACGCAGGAACCCGGTGCCGCCTGCCCCAGCATCACCCGGCTGCCCATGCAGATCAGGTAACCCCCGATCCCGTCGATCCACAACAGGTAGCGCGGCGCTGGACCCCCTTCGCCGACCGCCTGGTTGGGTTGCGGCATTGCCGTGATCGTTCGAGCCGGGAGTGTGGCCGGCTCGACGGCCTTCCACGCCTGGGAACGCATCCGGCGGGCTTCCGGGTGGTTGGGGGCGAGGACCAGCACCTGACCGGCCAGATCAATCACCTCGGGCCAGCGTCCCTGAGTACACACCTCGTTCAGCCGCACCAGCAAGGCGTCACAAGTTTGGCGGCGCTGTTCCAGTTCGTTCTGGTACTGCTCCAGCAGCTTGACCGGAGTGGGCAGCAGCTTGCGGACCTTCTCGAAGGTCTCGCGAGCAGCGGCAAACTCGCCCCGGTCCGCCAGTTCCCGGCTGTGCTGCCAGGCCTTGATCGCTTCATCCAGGACGCCCAGCTCCGAGAGCGTGACGCCCCGGCCACGGTAGCGGGCGATGGCTTCCTCGGCCCGGCGCAGGTCGCCGGTCTGGAGCATGGCCCGCACCTCGGCCACGGCCAGCCGATTGAGGGCTTGCCGCAACCGCTCGACGCCGCGCTCGCCCGTTTGCAGGGCCTCGGCCTGGAGCAGATCGCGCCAGGCCGCCTCAGCGTCATCCACTTTGAGCCGGCGCTCGCCGCGCTCGGCGAAGGCACCCGCCAGGTTCAGCACCAGGGCCGGGTGCTTGCGATGGCCGTGCGCGGCGGGCTGGCTCAGAAGCCGCTGGGCTTCTTCGAGGCGACCCGTCCGGATCGCCTCTTGAGCTTGCCGTAAGGTCAGCCACGCAAAGCCAAGCATGAGTTGTTTCGTGCCTCCCCTCGCTCCCCCCTCCGTTACGAGCCGCCGGGTTTGTCCCGGCGGCTCGTAACGGAGGGACGGAGACAGGTCCTGAAACCGTGCGGCTTACTGGTCGCCAGCAACATCGTTGAGGACGGCCTTGGCCGCCTTGATGCTCTCGACCCGGGAGCGGGCAGTGTCCTTGGCCGGCTCCGTGCTGGGGGCCGGGGTCAGACCGTAGCGGGCCAATTTCTCGGCCTTGATCTCCTCCTCGGCCAGCAGCGACTTGAGGTTGCGCGCCAGGGTTTCGCACTTGCTCACCTGGGTGTCGTTGACCGGCACGCTGTTATCGACCTGCTTGAGCCGCAGGTTCTCCAGCTGCGCTTCCATCTGAGCGACCAGGGTGGTCAGCTCTTCCTTCTTGGACTGGATCTTCTTGATCCGCTGATCGGCCAGCTCCAGTTGCTCCACCTTGACCTTGAGGTTTTGCTCCTTCAGCTTGAGGGTCTGCTTGCCGTTCTCATAGGCGGTCTTGAGACTCTCCAGCTTGATCTGGGCCACCTCGGGCGAGTAGCTCTGTTCGTGGAAGGAAACCCGGGTGCTGTTGCTCTCCAGCGCCTCGATCAGGGTGTACATGTCCTTCTTGCGGGTTTCCTGCACGGCCTTGAGGGCCTTGACGTCGCCATCCAGGTCGCGGAAGATCACTTCCTGCTTGACCAGGCTGTTGACCGCCGCCCGGATGTCGTTGTCGATCTTGCCGATCTCCAACTTGAGCTGCTTGATGCGCGTCTCCGGCGGGACTTGCCGGGAGCACCAGGCGCCGGCGTCCTTCCACCAGACCTGCATCAGACTGCCCAGGTCCGTCTTCTTCAGGATCACCAGACCGACCACCACGGCGGCCGCCGCAATCACCAGTTTTTTGAGCATGATGCTGAACCCCTTTCCAGTACAAACATCGGAAACACGTGTGAGGAGAGGAGACCACCATTGTATTCGGTCAGCACCTCCTTATCTGTAGTTCGCTGGCCGAATGCACGGATTTAACTTCCGTGAAGAAAAAAGCGGGTTCCCTCCAATCCTGTCATCATCCCGATCCGGACGCTCGGAATCAACCCATTTTGCCGGATGTGAAATTGTTGTGGGGTGGAGAGGGATTTCACCTCGACCCCACAAGGCGATTCTACGCGGCAGGCGGGGTCGTTGCCAGCGTGGGAAGCGGATCGACCGTTGCCGCCGTTTGGTTTCGGTGGCTGGGGGCGAGGGGAGCGCCGCGGCCTGTCACGGAGACCGGACCGCGAAACATCCGTTTGCTATCGGTCCCGGTCGCGAATAGGCAGCATCGGGCAGCATCCACGGGTGGCCTGGCTGCCACGCGGCGATCAGCGGCGCTGCGTTCGCCTCCAGGTTGGCCCAGCCCACGCCAGGTCATCAACTCGCCTTCTGCGGCTTCAAGGTCAAATCCAGCGGAGCAGCAATGCCGAATTCATGCAGAACGCTCCGGACAAGGGCAAGATGATGGGGGATCACCGGGTCGCCAAGACCCGTATCCGGAAGGTAAACCGAGGCCCCTGTGCCGCTGTGCTTGTAGATCCTTGCCTTCCCTTCCACAGTGCGAACGGTAAAACCGAGGGCTCGCAGTTCCTCGTCCAGTTGACTGTACGTCATCGGCGCTTCAGGCATGATGCACCCTCCCCTCCAGTTGGTCCAGGATCTTTTGTTTGAGCCGTCTCCACCTTGCAACTGTCCTTCGGGTCACCCGCTGCTTCGTCGGGATGCGAACGCGGACTGTTCTGGCCCCTTTCCTGGGCTTCCCCGACTTTTTCTCCGCGAAGTGTCTCTGTACGTAAAGCCAGAAGGCGCATCTTCGGGCAGCATCGAACAAAATCAAGATGACCGGCATCGGTTCCGACTTCCAGCGATTGTAGTCCCGAATGTCCAGGTCGTGGCGGTAGCCGCCCTTGCTTTCCGGGAGAGATTCGGACGCTTTGAGCTGCAAGAACACCGTTCCCTCTTCGGCGTATCCCAGCTCATCGTAGGTGAACAGAAACAAATCGTATCCGTAGTCGCTTTCTGCTCTCTGGGCTGTGTGCCCTTCATCAATGATGAAGCGCTCGACGTAATTGACACTTTGAGCGGCAATGACGTGTTCCCGCGTCCTCCGCTTCCGCAACGGAACCCCTGAAGTCGGCACGCCGATTCCTTTCTGGCCTCTTGAATTCCCATCTCCTCTTGATTCTACCGCGACACGACCCGGGGACACAGCCGAGAAATCCCTTTCCCTTCAATCCACATCACCGCGGAGCAGGGATCGGGTTGACAACCCGGGGTGGAGTTCTCATTCTCCCAGCAGCGCCGCCACCTTCGCCTCCAGCTCCGCTCGGCCCACGCCGCGGATCAGGAACTTCTTCTCCCGGCTGGTCTGCCCGCTGAGCAGTTCCACCTGCGACCGCTTGACGCCCAGCGCTTCGCGCAGCACCTCGACCAGCGCCTGATTGGCCCGGCCGTCTTCCGGCGGCGCGGTCACGGCCACCTTGAGCGCCCCGTTCTGCTCGCCCAGTACGCCGTTGCGCCTCGCCCCCGCTTGGGCACGCACCGGCAGCACCAGGCCCTCGGCGTGATCGGTGATGGCGATCATGCTTCCTCTCCTTCCGCCGGCAGGTCGCCCAGCAACACCGTCCCCAGGCGGATCAGCGTCGCTCCTTCTTCCACCGCCACCTCGTAGTCGTTGCTCATCCCCATCGACAGACAGTCCAGCCGGTGCCTCTCTCCCACCGCCTGCTGCAAGCGATCGCGCAGGCCGCGCAAGAGAGCGAACGTGGGCCGGCAGCACTGGGGATCTTCCTCGAACGCAGCCATTGTCATCAGCCCCCGGACGCGCACGTGGCGGAGCCGAATCAGCGGGTCGGCCAGGGCGGGAACCTCGTCGGGGCGAAAGCCGTGTTTGGACTCCTCGCCGCTGGCGTTGACCTCCAGCAGAACGTCCACCGGCTGGCCCAGCTGGTCCAGCGCTTCCAGCAGCCGCAGGCTATCGACCGAGTGGATCAGGCGGACCAGGGGCACGGTGCGCTCGATCTTGTTGCGCTGGAGATGGCCGATCAGGTGCCAGCGGACCGTGGACGGCAGGGCCGGGGCCTTGCGCCACAGCTCCTGCGGCCGATTCTCGCCCAGGTCGAGCAGGCCCAGCGGCGGCAACAGCCCGGCCACGTCGGGGGACACGGTCTTGGTCACGGCGATCAGGGTCACCTCGGAGCGAGACCGACCTCCGCGGCGGCAGGCACCGGCGAGGCGATCTTCCACGGCGGCCAGGCGTTCGGTCAGGATTCGTTGCAGATGCTTGTTCACGCCGTGCCTTCCTTATGCGAGAACCGTGGCTAACCTCACCCCTGCTCGCTAGGATAACCCCCTGACCAGGGAAGGTGAAGACGACCCGCCGCGGCAGGACGGCTCTCCCGAGCCGTCTGGCGAGAAGAGACGGCTCGGGAGAGCCGTCCTACTCTTGCAATTGCAGAAAGGATTTTCTCATGGCAGACGTTCGTGCCTTCCGCGCTTACCGCTACGACCTGGGCCGGGTCGGCAATCTCAGCGACGTGATTGCTCCGCCTTACGACGTGATCGACAACCCCTTGCAGGAAGCCCTGTACCGCCGCAGCCCCTACAACGTGATTCGGCTGATCCTCAACAAGGAGCTGCCCACCGACACCGAGAACGACAACCGCTACACCCGATCGGCCCGCTGTCTGCACGACTTCCTGGCCGAGGACATCCTTCTCCAGGACTCGGCCCGGTCGCTCTACGTTTACAACCAGGACTTCGAGGTCGAGGGCCAGCGCTGCACCCGGCGCGGTTTCCTGGCCCGGGTGCGGCTGGAACCGTTCGGCAGCGGCCGGATCTATCCTCACGAGCAGACAATGTCCGGCCCCAAGGCCGACCGGCTGAAACTGTTCCGGGCGACGGCCATGAACCTCAGTCCGGTGTTCGGCCTCTACCCCGATCCGGAAGGGGCCGTGACGCGCACCCTGGAATCGGCGGTCGGCCGGGCCCTGCCGCTGCAGGCCACCGATCACCTGGGCGTCGTCAGCAAGCTCTGGCCGGTCAGCGATCAGCACGCTCTCAGCACCGTCAAGGGGCTGATGGGACCAAAACCGGTGTTTATCGCCGACGGGCATCACCGTTACGAGACGGGCCTGCGCTACCTGGAGGAGCAGCGGCAGGCCGGGACGGTGCGCGACGACGAGTCGGCGGCCAACTTCATCCTGATGATGCTGGTCAGCATGAGCGACCCGGGCCTGATCATCCTGCCGACGCATCGGCTGATTTCGGGTCTGCCGGAGCTGCGGGCGGAGAAACTGGCCGAGATCCTGGGCGGATCGTTCAAGCTGGAGCGCATCGGCCAGGGTGAGAAGGGGGCCCGCGACACCTGGGAGAACATCGAGGCCGATGGCGGGCAGAACCTGCTGGGCCTGGGCACGGTGGCCGATGGTGTCTGGCAGCTGGCCCGCTTGCAGAACCCCGAGATGATGGATCGGCTGGCGGCCGACCACAGCCCGGCGTGGCGCGGCCTGGCGGTCAGCATCCTCCACGTCCTGGTGCTGGACCACCTGATGACCGGCAAGGTCGGCGTCAAGGGCGAGTGCCGCTACGTCCATCTGCTGCGGGAAGTGACCGACAGCGTCGCGGCCCGGCAGTGCCAGCTGGCGGTGCTGGTGCCGCCGGCCACGATGGGGCACGTCGAGCAGATTGCCGGCAATCTGGAGAAAATGCCGCCGAAATCGACGTACTTCTATCCGAAGCTGCTCAGTGGGCTGGTGTTCAATCCGCTGAAGGGGAGTTAGCGGCTCCTTCTCTCTTTGATTTATCGTTTCGCGCTCGGTTGGTCCAGCGCGAAACGATAAATCAAAGACATCCCCTCACCCCCAACCCCTCTCCCCACCGGGGAGAGGGGAGAAGTGTTGTCTCACTTGATAAACTTCCCTGCCTCCTCCAGGAACCGGAGCGGCGGCACGAAGCCGACCAGCCGGCCCACTTCCTTGCCGTCGCCATCGACGAAGACCATGCTGGGAATGGCATTGACCTTGTACTGCCGGGTCAGCTTGTCGTTGGCGTCGGTGTCGAGCTTGATGGCGACGATCTTTTCCGTCAGGAACTGATGTACCTGATCCTCGAAAAAGGTCTGCTGCTCAAGCATCTTGCAGGGGCCACACCAGTCGGCACGGAAGTGGATCATGACCACCTTCTTCTCGGTGCGGGCCTTTTCCAGGGCCTGATCGTGTGTGAGCGACTGAAAGGTCAACCGAAAAGGCTTGCGAGTCTGCTGGATTTGATCCAGCAATTCTGACGCCCGATGGACGACCTCCGGGTCCTTGCTGGTGACGGCGACTTGCAGGTCGGCCTCGGCTTCCAGGCCGGCCTCCTCCAGGTTTCGCGTCGCGGCCTCGCGGACCAGGAACTCGTCGTCGCCCAGGTCCTTGACCCAGCGGGCGATCTGCTCGCGGGTCTGCCTGGTGCGGACCTTGGCCCGGGGCAGGTCCGGCTGATGGGCCAGAAGAGTGGCGGCCAGAAGCAGAACGACGACCAAAGAAATGCGTGCGGCGGACACGGGAGACTCCTGCGGGTTAATGCCTCCGTGCGCCGTCTGCCACGACGGCGACCCGAGGGGGTGGTATCCTACCCGCAGCGGTACGTCCGTGACAAGACCGGCCGGGGCCAGTTCACGGCCGGTGTTCCGTCTCCAGCAGTCTGCAGACGTACTGGCGGTAGTGCCGGTCCAGACGGTCCAGATCGCTGCCAAAGACCTGGGCAAAGTCGGTCAGGCGATGTTCGGGAGTGCGCCTTGGATAAACCAGGGCCAGGTAGCGCTTCAGTGCGTGCGGCTGTTCTTCCAGGAGCATCCGCACCAGCGCCCAGCTCTGGGCGTAGCCGAGCAGGGCCAGGGAAACGGTTCCCCGGCCGTGGAGCCAATCATCGCCGCGGACCAGGTCGCGCAGGGGGATCAAGTCGCCATTGGCCTGGACCACGCGGGCCAGGGTGCCCAGCCGCTGCGGGTTGGGCTCGCCGATTCCCAGCCATTCGCCGTTTCGCGTGGACTCGCAGTAGCAGGCCAGTCCCTCGACCAACCACAGGCCGGCGTCGCCCTCGCGGTTGAGCAGGCCGCCGTTGAAGGCTAGCTGATGCGACACCTCGTGCATGATGGTGGAAATGTTGGCGTCATTGCGAAAGTTCCGGGCCTGCCGGCTGAACTCGCTGACGGCCAGCTGCCGGCGCAGCGTCAAGGGCACGTCCTTGAGCAACTGCTCGCCCCGACTCTTGCCCGCCAGGTAGGAGCGGTTCTGGCCGTAATCGTAGACCACCAGCCGATTGCTGACCTTGTGATAGAACCCGGTCACGGCGGAGGGCATGGTTTGTCCGAGGTAGGCCTCGAAGCCGGCCTGCGAGTCGAAGACGGCGACCATCAGCTTGCCGCGCGGCTCGCGGACAGCAAAGCCCTTCTTGCGAAAGTGATCGAAGAACAGGGCGTACAGGGTCTCGCAGTTGTACAGCCGATGTTCGGTGAACTCGTCGCAGGTGTTGCCGATGGCCAGGAAGTGCCTGCTGTCGAGCCGGGCCATTTGCGGCAGCTTGTGAGTCCGGCTCAGCTGGAGCATGTCGGCGACAAACTGCCGGCCCTCGAACTCTTCCTGGGCGATGAAGTCGAAGCCGCCGCAGATCAGGTAGCAGCCCGGCCGGGGGTCGCGGTCCAGCAGGGCGATGCGCACCGACTGGCCGGCAAAGGCGGACACGGCCCAGCAGTATTCCTGGAGTTGCCCCCGCTGGCGCGGTCCGATTCGCGGGGCCGGCTGATAGGTGCTGCCGACGCGGTGCAGGCGCGGCAGGAAGCGCCGGCCGGACGCTTCCAGGACAACGTCGATCTCCGCGTCGGCCGGAACTCCCTCGGGCCGGACCACCGCGGCGGTGCAGCGGATGGCCCCGACTCCTGGCGGAATGACAATGGTGCGGTGCAGCAGCCCGGTCCGACCCGTGGGCCCGCAATCGCTGCTGCACGCGGCGAGGTGCAAGCTGGGTCCCCGGCCGGTGGCCGTGGTGACGTAGAAGCCGTCGCCCTCCCAGTGCGTGAGCCGGCCGGTCTCGAAGCGCAGGTTGGCCGGAGCAGCCGGCGGGGTCGTGGCGGGCAAGGCGAGCAGCAGCGGCAGGGTCCAGAGCATGAAGGCGGTCTCCTGGAGCGGATGACGGCGGGGAGACGGAGGCTGGCGCAAGTATGGGATACGGCGGCGGAGAAGACAAGGAACAGGAGCGTGGCGGGGATTCGCGGGGGTTGCTGGGAGGGGGAGGGTCGTTTAGAATCGGGGGAGAAGCCCCCGTAGCTCAGAGGATAGAGCAGCGGTTTTCTGCGGAAAGTGGACCCTGCCGGGGAAACCTTGCAGGTGCAGCGGCCAAAAAGGGGAACCCTACAGCGAGCCTCGCCATGGCAACCCCTGCTAAAACACGCTTGCGAGCGTGAAAGGCGTAGAGACTAGACGGCCGCCACCTACCGGCTGGCAACAGCCCACGGTGAAGGTATAGTCCAGGGAGGCGCGAAAGCGCCACAAACCTGAAACCGCTGGTCGCAGGTTCGAGTCCTGCCGGGGGTGCTGGTTCGCGGGTGCTTCGATGAGGAAGAAACTAGGGGCATACCAAGACGATGGCAACCGAGATCGTGAGCCACGGCATCTTGCGGCCGGATGGGACCATCCAGCTGGACAAAAAACCGGACCTGGCTGCTGGGCCGGTGGAAGTTGTGCTGCGCCCGATCGAGCCGAGCTTGCTCAAGACGCTTCGTGAAATCGACGAGCAGCAACAAGCACGCGGTTTTCAGGGCCGATCAAAGGCCCAAATCGATGCCGACCTGGCTGAACAGCGTGCTGGGGACGAAAAGCGACTGAAGGAGATTCACTCCCACACCACCAGCCCGCTTCCCGAGTAGGCCCATGCTCGTTTACCTGGACACCATGATCGTGGTGTACTTCATCGAGGGAGAGCCAGCTGGCCAACGCGGCGGTGCTGGCCAAACACAAGATCCCGCTGGCCATCGGCAGCGGCTTCGAGAGCTACGTCCCCAAGACGCGAGTGCTGCGCTTCGAGGCGGCCATCGCCATGATCAACGGCCTGGGATATGAGCGAGCCCTGTCGGCAGTCACGCTCGACGCGGCCCGGATTCTGGGGATCGAGGATCGCGTCGGCAGCCTGGAGGTGGGCAAGTCGGCGGACCTGGTGTTATTCGATGGCGACCCGTTCGAGCATGCGACCAACGTGAGTCATACGCTGAGCGAGGGAAAGATCGTGTACGATCGCGGGGAGTACCTGAAGCTGCCGTATGCTCGGCGGGCGCTGCCGTTGGTTGGGGGCGGTGCGGGTGGCGGGTGCTGTTTGGGGTGGTGTGCAGGTCGCCCGTGAGAAAAACAGCGAAGCCCTGAGCGTGAGCCCGGGGCTTCGCTTTTGATGGGAAAAAAAACTGGCAAAGCGGGCTGAACCGTGATAGAGTAATCGGCGGGTAATGAACAAGCGGCCAGGAACAGGCGGCCAGAGAACAAGCGCCAGCCCAGACGGGAAAGGCAATTGGGCCAGGGTATGCAGCTAACCGCCCATATACTTCAGGATTTCGGCCTCAAAGACAAACAACGATCTTGGGGATTCACCCTTGGTGGGGGTGGGGGCCTCAACATATTCGCAGGTGCGCTCATGAAAGACCTTCTCGATGCACTTTGTGTTCACTTTGCTTCTCCAACAGTGGATGGCCGGAGGATTCTCTTTGAACTTGACCATGTCAGTGGATCGCCCCGAATACGGGTAATAGAGGTCGGGCATGGTCAGCGTCGCGTTTTGGCGAATATTTTCGGTTTGGATTCCACATATACTGTTGTGCTACCAGACTCTTCCTCCGTGGCCTGCACCAGTGGGGAGCAGGTTATTGCACAAATCGACGATCTGGCAAAGCCCTATACAAGCATCTGTTGGAGCTGCCAATCCTACCTCTCTATGACAGCTGAGAATCGATGCCCAAAGTGTAGGAAGTACATTCTCTGCGAGTGCGGAAAATGCCTATGTGACAATCCAGATTATCAGATCCACCCAGCCCCAGAACCCGCGAGTAAAGAAGACATTGAAGAACTGAATCGAAGATTTGCGTCGGCTTTGAAAGCAACTGCACGCTCGAAGTCAAAGTAGAGGAAAAAGAGGCCGAACCAAGCGCAACAGACAGGCCGCACGAATGAAGTGATGCCGATTTAACTGTCGTGCCCGCGTGAGTCGGCAGTTGAGCTTTGTCGGTCACAGTGAAAGTACCCTTGGTCAATGCTTCATCGGAGGTCGGCGCATGCCTGAGAACCTGGAGTCCTTCTCCAAGGGTGATCACACCGTCTATTGGGGCGATGCGATCCGGGTTTTGGAAGAGCGAATCCCAGATGCTTCCGTTCACCTGATTTTCGCCGACCCCCCCTACAACATAGGCAAACGATTCGCTAACTTCGTGGACCGTTGGCCGACAGACAAAGAATATGCTGAATGGTGCTTTTTATGGTTGGCGTTATGCAAAAAAAAGCTCGTGCCGCACGGAAGCCTGTATGTGATGGCCAGCACGCAGAGCATGCCCTACCTCGACCTGTACTTGCGAGACCGCATGTGCGTGCTCTCCCGCGTCGTCTGGCACTACGATAGTTCAGGTGTTCAAGCCAGACGCTATTTCGGCTCTGCCTACGAGCCGATTCTTTTGTGCGTCAAAGATGCCAACAACTACACCTTCAACGGAGAAGACATTCTCGTGGAAGCCAAGACCGGAGCGCAGCGGAGATTAATCGATTATCGAAAAAAAGTCCCCGCAGTGTACAGTTCCAAGAAAGTCCCCGGCAATGTTTGGTATTTCGCAAGAGTACGTTACCGAATGGCAGAGTACGAGGATCATCCATCGCAGAAGCCTGAGGAATTGCTAGAGAGAATTGTCCGTGCAAGCAGCAATCCAGGCGACACCATCCTCGATCCTTTCTCCGGTACGTTCACGACTTCTGCTGTGGGTCAACGGCTTGGCCGGAAGACGATTGGTATCGAACTGCAAAAAGAATATGTAAAAATCGGACTACGAAGGCTTCAGATTCAGGACCAGCTAAACGGAGAGCGCCTCCAACCACTCGACAAGACGTACATTCGAAGGAACAGCAATGGTCGCAAGCACCAACCTACGAACGAACCGACGTTGTTCGAGGAGGAGTGAACGTGGAGCACGAATTCACACCTGTTATCATGCAAATCCTGAAAAAGGATTTCAAGAAGCACGCCGAAGACATCTACAACATGAGCTTGCTCATCCAGTACCTGAACATCAAGACGCGATCTGCCTCTCGCGGGTCCAAGGCACGTTCCTCATTTGGGAACATATACGCGATTTACGTTCTCGTCGAAGATTACGTCAAGAAGAATTACCATGAGCGCGGCGACTACACCAAGTATGACGGCGCTCGCTTCTCTGACCTTTTTCAGCGACAAAGAGAATTGCCATTTGGGGCAAAACTCCAAAACCACCACCTCAACCACAGGCTCAACGAGGAGTTTCACAAGTATTTTCCTACATGCGAGTTTACTCCCATCATGCGGGAGGTAAAGACCAAGCGATATTGGATCAACGAGAACCTTCTCAAGATGAAGATCGGAGAAACAGTTTACAATACCGCTCCGACGGTCCTCCGAATCGTTGAGGCCTACATTGCGGCCAAGAAAGATGCCTTTGAGCAGTTCCTCCAAGATTGCCAGGGGATGTTGCAGATGGAGAAGGCGGATGCGAAGAAAGTGCAGGACTTCATCGTCGGCCGCCTGAAGCCAAACGTGGATGCTCGCGTCTTTGAGATTGTGAGCTATGCGATTCTCAAGGAGTTCTACGGCGCTCAAACTGTCTTTTGGGGTTGGTCCCTCGACGCCATCAAGCAAGAAGGTCTAGTGCTTTACAAGACCGGCAGAACAAACGCCAACGATGGCGGCATCGATTTCGTGATGCGACCTCTAGGCCGCTTTTTCCAAGTCACGGAAACCATTGACGCACGGAAGTATTTCCTCGACATCGATAAGATTCAAAGGTTTCCGTTGACTTTCGTCGTCAAGTCAGACGAACCTGTAGAGACAATTCGCGGGCGAGTAGAGGCTCAGGCAAGACGCGTGTACTCCATTGACAAGATCGTCAAGAAGTACATGGACTGCATCGAGGAAATAATCAATATTCCCCGACTTCTTGAGTGTTTTTCCGAAGTACAGAACCGCAAGGCTCTCGCACCGGTGATAAACGAGATCGTGTTGCAGAGTAAGGTGGAGTTCAATTACGAAGAAGAATGAGGATCGTGTAGAAAAATCGGCAAACCAGATACCAGATGCAGAATTTGACCAAACGCCGCGCCAGCGTCCTCGGCCTACTTCTTGATACAGGAGAGGTTGAGCAGTTCTTCCACAATTACTCTCAGATCGTGGATGACTTTGTCGATATCCTCTTTCTTGGCGATGAAGTAGCGGTTGTGGGCCGAGCGGTCCCCTAAACTCTTGATGAGCGGGAGCCCCCTTTTCGTCTCTCGGCCAAGATGAAAGGTTGGGTCGCCCATGATCCGGTCTACGAGATGACTCAGCATCAGGTAATTGCCATCGCCGCCCTTGATCTCGTGGGCCTTCGTCTTGGCCTCGTACACCTCGATGATTAGGGTTTCGACAAGCCTACGGATCATCACGGAGCAGGCATCGTACCACTGGTGTTCGTAAGTGCCGTTGGCTTGCTGAACGACGCTTTCGATGTACCCCCTCGTTTTCGTGACCACAGACATGGGCAGCACATTCTCGTTTGCCGGGATCGGGCTTGCCTGGATGCTTTCGATCTTCGGCAGGATGACGGAGTGGCAGAGGAGCCGAAGTTCCTTGAGAGCGTCTGCTCGCTGCTTTGCCGTCAAGCTCTCCGTGGATTTCAAGACGGAGAGATTGCTGGAGAAGTTGGCGAGGTCGGCGGCTTGAAGGTCCAAACTGTTCAACAAGGGCAGCACTTTCCCTTCCGTGGTCGTGACGGATACAGCCACGCCATGAAACTTGTTGCCGTAAGGGTTCGCTCCCGCTAAGGACTTCTGGTTCCTCTTCGCGGTCTTTGCGACCTCACAGGCACGCTCCCCATCACTGAGCAGGCCGTTCAGCAGAACTCGGGCTTCCGTCGCTTTCATTGAAAGGGGTATCCTTGTAGACGTAGACCTTCTCGGAGTCGTTCTTGCTCCGGTGCAGCTTTGCGGGGTCGCCATCAGTTTTCTGGACCATCCGTTGAAGTTCCGTCCGCACGTTGGTTTCAGGCAAGCTATGCCCCTTGTTGTCCTTCAAGTGGACGAGTACGTCCGCACTGGTGCGGGCCTGCGAGAAGTAACCCTCTTGCTTCAAGCCGTGCAGAAGGCTTGCGATGGAGGGCCCACCTTTCGTTCGCCGCTGCCGCGGCTGCTTGGGTTTCTCGCCGTTGCCATCCGCCACAGAATGGTTGCCTTGACCGTTGGGCTGGGCTGGCTGGCCGTTCGGAACCACGGCGTCGATGACTTCGGTGGGCTGTGGTTGTGCGGCGAGCAGGCGAGCTTGAGCGTTCATCAAGCCCCCGATGGCTTGCGTCACTCCTTGCTGGATTTGCTGTCCGAGTTCCTGTGTCCCCTTGAACTTGATTTCCAGCTTCTCGATAGAGATGCTGAACTCTGTTTGATTCGTAACCATGATCCCCCCTTGGGTAAGTTCTGGTCGCCCCCTGACTTCTTACTGACAAATCGTCCCTGCCGTGGGTTCGCTTTTTATGCTCACAATCGTTCACCTTGCAATCGTACACTCGGGAGGAAGCAGGAGTCAAGGTTAGCATTGGGCGAGGAAAGCGGGAGCCGAGAGGAACCAGGGGAAACTTGACGGGATGAACGGTTTGGGACGCGAAGAGGCCAAGGTTGTTAGGTCACTTCCGGGCTTTCGTAGGAGTCGGCAGCCGAGTACAATCCGGCACCACGTAGGGAGGGCCGTCTGATGACCGAAGCGAAGGAAACGCAGCGTGACTGGCATCGGCTGTTCGGCCTGCTCCTGACCGACTTCTTCAGCGGCTCGCCCTTCGTCGTCGAGGTCGAGCGCGACCTGTCGGTGCAGCAGCAATTCATCGACGTGACCATCGTGCGCCGCGGCCGGGGGCGATTCGTCGGCCGCCTGCCCGATGGGATGGAGGGCCTGCGGCCGCACAACCTGTTGACCTTCAAATCGCACCATGAAGCGCTCCTTCCGTGGACCATGAAGGAACTGGTTTGCGCAGACGTGGCCTACCGCAAGCTCGTTAGCCCTTCGCCGTCCGAACTGCTCCCCGACGAGCAGTTCGGCCTGTACGCGGTGGCTGCACGCTTCCCGCACAACCTGTCGGGGCAAGTCCCCTGGCAGAAGGTCCAGGCCGGCGTATACGATTGTAAATGGGGCACGGACACGATCCGCGTGGTGGTGGCCGGCGAGCTGCCGCGTGAGCGCACAACGCCCCTCTGCACCTGTTCAGCGCCTCGCCGGACTTGCTGGAGTTCGGCCGCAGTGCCTACCAACGGCGCTCGGCAAACACCAGCTCGCTGTTGGGGCAGCTTTTTGACACGCTTCAAGGGGAGGGTTTTGCCGTGTCGTTTACGATGGAGGACTTCCAGCGCCAGTACGCCAAGGAGCATTTCAAGGATCTGACGCCGACGGAACGTCGGGAGGCGCTGGAACTGCTGACCCCGGCGGAACGCCGAGAGACGTGGAAGTTGCTGACCCCGGCGGAACGTCGGGAGGTGCTGGAGTCGCTGAAGCCGGAGGAGCGACAGGAAGTGTTACAGGCGCTCCCGCCCGAGGAACGTCTGGCGGGTCTGTCCCCGGAGCAGATCCAGCAGTATCTTGACCGCTTGAACGCCCCGCGGCACGCTTCTTCCCGCAAACCGCGCCGGAAGAAGTAACGTGGGGCCGGTCGTTTCAGGGCGGTGGACAAAAACAGGGACGCATCTCGAACTGCACGAATCCACAATTCACATAATTCAAGATGCGTCTCTTTCTTCGCTCCCTCGACGGCCCCGCTCAATCCTCCACCCCCAATTCCCGGAGTGATTGGGCGGTCAGCACAGCGAGACTAACTTCCTCAATCTTTTCAACTGGCCACTCAGCGACGCGTTGTCGGGCGGCCTGGCTCAAGTCGGGGAATTTGGATTTCAAGAGCTTGAGCAAGAGATCGCGTTTCCCTTTGAGGATCCCCCTCTCTTCGCCTTCTTCAGACCAAGTTTTGACCATGGCACGGACTCCTTGACGTTGTGGTTGCTCCAACAGAGAGTATAACTTGACACGCTGGGCGTCTTCCAGGGGAGCGTACGCCTGCACGCACTCGCACAGCAGCATCTTGCGGGCTGGCGACTCCGGGCTGGCGACGATGCGATCCAGCGCCTCCACCGCGGCCTCGGCTCGCCGCTCGCGGGGCCAGCGCATCAGCGCCGACCAGGCCATGGCCAGGGGATTGTCCAGGGCCAGGTAGGTCGGCCCCTCCAGGCCAGGCAGGCCGACGTAGTCGTACTCGAAGCGGAGCGGCGTCCGGTTCCAGATCCGCACCTCGTAAACGTCCTTTCCTCTCCCCTCCAGACCGACGCGCAGGTAGATCGCGATCGGGAAGACAGACAGGCCGTGCTTGTGGGTCAAGAAGTGGAAATAGTCATACATCCGTTTGCGGAACGGCTCGACCGAATCGGCGGACTCGATCTCGATGTGCATCAGGATCGCCTCGAAGGTGCAATACTCGGGGCCGAGGCTGGCCGCGGACGGCAGCATGGGTATCTGGGCCAGCAGGTCGATGGTTCGCAGCATTCCCTCCGGGGCTGACGGGAAATGCTCCTGCTGCAGCCAGGTCACCCGGGCCAGATCCAGGTGCGGCAGCAAATCGGGGAAGAACAGAGCGAGGAACTCCCGCAGGAACTCCTGTAACAGGACCTTGAAGCGCTGATCGTGTTCCATGACTCCTCCCGGGTGCATATCCGCAGCTGCGCGGAAGGGCCGGAGCCACAAGCCCGGAGCGCCAGAGGACATCCAGGCGGCGATGGACTATGCGGTCTGGTTGGCTCGCGAGGAAGAGGCGCATCCGCTGCACACAGAGGCGACGGTTTGAAGTTCAAACTGCTGGAGAGAATTGGAACACCTTGCATTCCGTGGAAGGCCCGCTGTTCAAGCACAAGGAACCTTGTGGAGTCCGGATGAGCGGAAGCGCGGGGCCCAGGCCGCTGGCCTGGGCCCCGCGGGCGCCTGGCCTCACGCCATGCCGATTTCCTTCTTGACCGTGTCGTACCAGTGGTTGAACATGCCCTGCTTGGTCTTGTAGCCGTTGTCCTCGATCAGCTGGACCAGCATCTTCTTGCACTGGACGTCGTTCTTCTTGTTGTTCACCTTCTTCTTGAGGGTGGCCAGGGCGTCGTTGAACTCCTTGGAGTCGATCTTGCCGTCGTTGCTGGCGAAGGTGTCGATCAGGTCCTTGATGTCGTTGACCACCTTGCTTTCCAGGACGTAGCCGTTCATCTCGCACACCTGGGCCAGGGCGGCCCGGGCGGAATCGACGGTGACGCCCTGCTGCAGGGCGATCTGGAGGATCTCGCGCTCCTCGTTGCGGTCGATGTACTTGTCGTCGTAGGCCCGCAGCTTGACCTGTTCCACGAACTGCCGTTTCATTTCGTCCAGAGACAGAGTCATGACTCTCTCCTTCTCGTTGGGGAGGTGGGAGACTCAACTGGCTCCCGACCTCGAACTGGTACTTGGCGGATGGTCACCGAATTCCGACGGTTGCCCGCCGCCCTGGATGCCGAGCAGACGAAAGGTAGTTCGCCGGTCCCGGGACGGCATTTGAACGAAACAAGGCTGATTATACCCGCGGAAATGCCGCGGTCAACAAACCACTGGCCGGAACTCAAGAAAAATTGGCGCAAGCCGGACAGGTTCCCGCACCGGAGCCGCTTCACTCCTTCGCAGTCGCTGGCTTCGCCAGGGAGCGGTACAACCAGACGCCGCTGGCCAGGACCAGCAGGGCCGCCGCCGCGACTGCTCCCCGCAGCCAGCCCACCCGGCCCGGGGCAGGGCCGACGACGGCGGGCTTGCCGTCCCCGGGAGGTGGGTTCGCGCGAGCGGGCAGCGTCACCGTCGGAGGAGATTGAGCGTCCTTACTTGCCGGCTCGACGGCAGGACTTGCCGGGTCCGCAGGAGCGAGCAGATCGCTCCAGCGGGCTGAGAGCAGCAGATCCGCGGCCTGGATCTGTTCCTTGACCTGGCAGGAGCATTCGCCGCAAAGAAACCGGGTCGCCCGGTCCAGGTTGCCGGCCGTGAGGTCGTCGCCGTGAAATCCTGGCAGTACCCGACCGCGACCGAAAATCGGGAAGACAATCGGGCCCTTGACCTGGCTCAGGTCCTCGTCGCCCCGAAGCAGCATCCGCACGAACAGCCGCTCGGCCGGGTCCTGACGCGACAGGACCAGCAACGGAAAGGAGACTCGCAGCGGTATCCCGGAGAGGAGTTGCGGTCCCTCCTTGCTCTGCTCGGGGAGCTTGATCCTGTCCCGACAGCGGGCCAGTTCGCGGCGCAGCAATTCCTGGGCGGCCTCGTCGGCGTCGCGGTCATCGCCGGTCAGAAGCAGGAACACGGCCGAGGCGCCACCGCTGAGGTGCTTGACGATCTGCCGCCGGGCCGGGGAATCGACCAGTTGCTTCAGGTCCAGCGCAGCAAGTGGCCCGCTCCACAGCGGTTCCTTGTCCAGGGAATCGGGAAAGCGCACCACCAGGAAGGGAAGCAGCTTGCCGGAGCCCTGCTGTTGCCACAGGCGCTGCAAGTCGGGCTCAACCTTGCCTGCCAGGTCCACCCTGGTGCAGAGCACGTTGGCGTGCTGTTCCAGCGCTTCGAGGCGTTCCTGGTCCTGTCGGGCCAGCGGTCCCCGATGAAAGACCACCAGCTCGAAGGGGGACGGCGCCCAGCGTTCCAGGGCATAGCGGAAGACCGGAATGTTGCAGCTTTCGCCCCGGCCCGGCAGCCAGGCCAGCACGAGCAGCGTCAACCAGCAAGCGCGTCGGACCATGAAGACGTTTCCTGGAAACGGGTTCGATTCCTCGACTCATCTCCCATTATCTGCACAGGCGTGCTCGCGGTCTCGAAAAAAAATTGGGAAAGCGCGCAAGTACCTCCGGAGAGCGCATTCCTGGGATGAACCGGATAACGGTTCCCAACCCGGAGAGCAACCAGCCGGAAGGACCGGCAACTCTCCGTCCTGAAGCAGGCACCAACTCTTCCCCAAGACGAAGACGCC
>CAWATZ010000009.1:0-53563 GCA_963784995.1 uncultured Planctomycetota bacterium
CTTCTTCTTGCCGGGCCCTTCGTTGAGTTACGTATTGCGAAAGACGAACCAGTCACCGGAGAGGGGATCGTCGCCCAGCCCCTGGCTGACCAGGGCCGCCAGCCCGTCAAACGATTTGCGGCAATCGACGGCGGCCAGGCAGAGAAAAATGCGTCCGGGTGGTGTCAGGGGGAGCATGGCCTCTCCTCCAGGACAGCCAGCAGAGTACGCAAGGAGGCGGCATCGAAGCCTGGCCCAACGAACAGGCGTCGGCCGTTGCCCAGGACGACTTCGAGGCTCGGCGTGGCGGCGGTAGGTTCGGGGGTGACGTGCAGGGGGACGAAGGTAACAGGGTCTGAGGCCGGGTGCTGGCAGGCGTCGGTGTCGCGTTGGGCCAACGTTCGCCGCCAGCAATAAAAGGACGCCTCGGCCAGCTGGTGGCGGCGGCAGTAGGCGCGGATGGACAGACCACTGACGAGCCAACGTTCGAGGTGGGAGCGCCAGAAACGCTCCTTGTCCGGATCACGAGATCGACCGGCAGACATACGAGATACCTCCAGAGCATGGGTCGGGCGAAACATGCTCGGAGCATACCCGGCGCTGCAACAGTGGTTTTTACCGGACGCTTACGTTGGTTCGTGTCCTGGAATTGTTGGAGTTGTCACCCTCCCTGTACACCAATCTGACCAACCCCTGTCCATACCACCCGCTCATCTCTGTTGCTCTGGTCTTGCTCGATCGTTCGGGGTAAGAGATCTATTGAACCTCCCAAAAGCTTACGCGAATGAGGGGAATTCACCTGGATCAACGACCGCTTTGGGGTCTCCTGGCAGCTGAACCTGAAGTGACCGCCCGGGCCTCGGACAGTCCGTCGTTGTCATACCCCAAGGTGGTATACTGTGAAGCGGATTGCCGAAGTGGTATACTTGGCAAGAACAGTAATGGTGTGCTATCACCTTCCAATCGAGCCTGGCATCGGGGAGCACCGCCTTGAGCAACCAACCCAATGACGCCGCAGCCGGGGAAACCGTGCCGGCCAGCCCGCCGGCGCCGCCTCCGGCAGGTGCGGCAACACACGTCCACACCATCCACGTGTCGGGTGCGGCAGTCCCCGCGGCCATTGAGCCGCGACCCGTGGCCAGTGGACCTCTGCCCGCTCCCGTACCCGTGCCGACCGCCGCTCCCGCGGGGAGCGAGCCGGCGAAGGCCGAGTCGCCGACGCCGACGTCGATCCTGGTCATCGACATCGGCGGCACCAAGGTCAAGTTCCTGGCGACCGGACAGACGGAGCCCCGGAAAGCAGCCTCGGGCAAGCGGTTCACGCCGGGCCGGCTGGTCGAGACGGTCCGCGAGGTGGCCCAGGATTGGAGCTACCAGGCCATCTCGATCGGCTACCCCGGACTGGTCGGCGCCCACGGTCCGCGCTCCGAGCCCGGCAACCTCGGGCCAGGCTGGGTGGGCTTCGACTTCGCCGCCGCCTTCGGCGTAGACGTCAAGATGGTCAACGACGCCACCATGCAGGCCCTGGGCAGCTACGAAGGCGGCCGGATGCTCTTCCTCGGCCTGGGCACGGGCCTTGGCTCATCTCTGATCGTGGGGAACGTCGTCGTGCCCCTTGAACTGGACCGAATGCTGTACAACCGCAACAAGACCCTGGGAGAAGTCCTCGGCCGGCGCGGCCTCGAACGGGTCGGCAAGGCGAGGTGGCGAGAGACGGTGACCAGCGTGGTCACCGCTTTGATGAGGGCCTTCGTGGCCGACTACGTGGTCATCGGCGGCGGCAACGCCAAGAACGTCAAGGTGCTGCCCCCCGGCGCCCGCCTGGGACACAATCTGACCGCCTTCCGCGGCGGCATCCGCCTGTGGGGCCTCGAGGACGTCTGGGTCCTGGCCGCGTATGGTGGCGAGTCGTCGCACCCGACGGCAAAGGAAGCGCTGCGCATGCTCTGAAGCCAGGCGCGTTCCCTGGCAATTTCCTTGCGAGGACGACCCGCATCGCGTACGATTCTCCATCAGCAGCCCGATCCTGGTCATCCTCCCAGGGAGCCGCCGATGCTGAGTCTTACCGGGATGCCCCTGCAACTGTGTCCAAGCGTCAGCCGCCGGGAGCTGCTGCGCCTGGGCGGACTCGCGCTGGCCGGCCTGAGCCTGCCGCAACTGCTGGCGAAGGAGGCCCGCTCCGCAGCGACCCCCAAACCCCGACGGCGGAAGCGAGCCCGGTCATGCCTGCTGATCTTCATGGAAGGCGGCCCGTCCCACCTCGACACGTGGGACATGAAGCCAGACGCCCCCGAGGAGATTCGCGGCGAACTGAAGCCGATCGCGACCACGGTTCCAGGCTTGCAGGTGTGCGAGCTGCTGCCCCTCCTCTCCCGGCAAATGCACCACCTCGCCCTGGTCCGCTCGGTGCATCACGCCATCACCGACCACAACGCCGGCACCTACTACGTCCTGACCGGGCGCTACCCGATGGACGGCTCCCGGCTGATCGTGGCCAACTCGCCGAAGAACTTTCCGCCCTACGGGGCCGTCCTCGCCAAGCTGCGGCCCACGGGTCGGCCGCTCCCTGACTTTGTCCATATCCCGGAGTACCAGTCCAACAACGGCGTGGACATCGCCGGCCAGTCTTCCGGGTTCCTGGGGGCGGCCTACGACCCGCTGATCGCCGGCGACCCGAGCTTGCCAGGCTACCAGATCCCGGGACTGACTCCGTCCGAGGACGTACCCTCGCGCCGGCTCGCCCGCCGGGAGGGGCTGCTGCGGGACCTCGACCTCTCCCTCGGGCGGCTCGCCGACGACCCGGGGCTGGTCCGGCTCGACGCCTTCCAGCGCAAGGCGGTGCAGCTGGTCGCGTCCGCCGAGGCCCGCAAGGCGTTCGACCTCAGCCAGGAGCCGGCCGCCGTCCGGGAGCGCTACGGGCTGGACCCGGGCTCGGATCGCTCCATCGAGGCCCGCAAGTTCGGCGGTCTGCCGCACCTGGGGCAGTGCATGCTGCTGGCCCGCCGGCTGATCGAGGCGGGCGTTCGCCTGGTCACGCTCGTCACCGGCCGGCGCATCGACCAGGCCTGGGACGGGCATCGCGATCACTTCCCCTTGATGCGGCGCTCCCTGTGTCCGATGTTCGACCGCAGTTGCTCGGCGCTGCTGGAGGACATGGCCAACCGGGGCCTGCTGGAGGAGACGCTGGTGGTCATCATGGGCGAGTTCGGCCGGACGCCGAAGATCGGCTCGGTGACCTCCAACGCCGGGGCCGCCAAGAATGGCCGGGACCACTGGCCCTACTGCTTCACGGTGCTGTTCGCCGGGGCCGGGATTCCAGGCGGGGCCATCTTCGGCGCCTCCGACAGGCAGGGCGGCTACCCCTCCCGCGAGCCGGTCACGCCAGAGGACATAACCGCGACCATCTACGAAGCGATGGGCCTGCCGCCGGACACCGAGATCCGCGATCCGCTGAACCAGCCGCACGTCCTTTGCCGGGGCCAGCCGATCCGGGCGCTGCTTGGTTGAGACGAAAGTAGCCCTCACGCTCCGCGTGAGGGAATTCCCTCACGCGGAGCGTGAGGGCTACAATCCGGAGAGAATCCATGCCGCGCTTCCTGTCCCTGTTCCTGGCCTGGGTGCTGCTGATGACCGCCGCCGTTGCCGCTCCCCCCGCCAAGCCCCGCGCCGTGACCTGGGTGTGCCGCTGGAGGGAACGCCGGGGCCGCTCAACGCGATCACCGACGTGGCCGGAGTCGAGGTCGGCCACACCACGATCATCCAGGGCGAAGGCAAGCTGGTAGTCGGCAAGGGCCCTGTGCGGACGGGCGTGACGGCCATCCTGCCGCGGGGTCGGGAGTCGGCCGACCCGGTCTTTGCCGGCTGGTTCTCCCTCAACGGCAACGGCGAGATGACCGGGACCGCCTGGATCGAGGAATCGGGCTTCCTCGAAGGACCGGTCCTGCTGACCAACACCACCAGCGTTGGCACCGTCCGCGACGCCGTCATCAAGTGGTGGACCGGCCGGAAGATCCAGCATCAGCCGTGGGTCCTGCCCGTCGTGGCGGAAACCTACGATGGCTATCTCAACGACACCGACGGCTTTCACGTCAAGGAGAAGCACGTCCTGGACGCGCTGGAGTCCGCCCGGGGCGGAGCGGTCGCGGAGGGCAACGTGGGCGGCGGCACCGGCATGACCTGCTTCGAGTTCGCGAGCGGCATCGGCACTTCTTCCCGGAAGCTCCTGGCAAAGCAGGGCGGCTTCACAGTGGGCGTCCTGGTGCAGGCGAACTTCGGTCGGCGGCACCAGCTCACGGTTGCCGGCGTCCCCGTTGGCCGCGAGATCACCGAAGGGACTTTCCGACGCCGTGAGTCCGGCTCCATCATCATCCTCGTGGCCACCGACGCGCCGCTGCTGCCGCATCAGCTGAAGCGCCTGGCCCGGCGCGTCCCTGGGTCTGGCCCGCACCGGCAGCGTCTCGGGCAATGGCTCGGGAGACCTTTTCTTGGCGTTCTCGACGGCTAACCCCGGTGCGGCCAAGGCGGAGGGTCAGGCCAAGCTAACGATGCTGCCCAACGAGCGCATGGACCAACTCTTCGAGGCCACCGTGGAGGCGACCGAGGAGGCGATCCTCAACGCCCTGGTGGCAGCGCGGACCATTGTGGGGCGAGACGATCACAAGGTGCTGGGACTGCCGCACGATCGGCTGCGCGAGGTGCTGAAGAAGTACAACCGGCTGGCCGAGCCGAAGGAGAAACAGGCGCCCGGCGACAAGTAATGCGAAGTGCGTCAAGCGTCCTAATACTTCAATTCCAGTCCCACCGTGATGCCCTGGGCCCAGAAGTCGCTGGCGGTGAACGGCATCGCCGGCCGGGCCGGGTTGCCGATTCCCGGCAGCGGGCCGCCCGGCATCGGGACCTGGCTCAGGTTGATCGTCCGGTCGATCTGATCGGCCGGGCGGGCCACGTTGCTCCAGTAAATCAGATCGTAGCCTACGTACACCCGCAGCCGCTCCAGCAGCTGAAACCCGAAGCGCAGACCGACCTCGGGCACCACACCCAGCACGGCGCGGTTGTAGTGGCCGACGTTCGAGGTGGAGGCCAGCAAGCCGACCGGGTAGGCAAAGGAGTTCCCGGTCGGCGGAGTGTAGATGGTCGTGCCGCTCACGTCCACCGACTGGAACGTCTCGCCCACGGCGAGGCTGGCCCGCAGATCGACGTACCAGCCGTCGCCCACGTAGCCGGCCTCGGTGCCGACCCGGACACCGTGAAACTGGTTGTTCCCCGTGAAGCGATCGCCGATCACCGAGGCGGTGCCCATCTGGCTGGCAACGTCGGTGATGGTCAGGTCCTCGTTGAGGGCCAGGGTGCGGTAACCCAGCAGGGCGTCGAAGTGGTAGCTGGGCGTGTACCAGAGGCTGCTGCGGGCATCGGCAGCCAGGCCCCAGAAGGAACTGCGGACGTTCACACTCTCGGACCCTGTATCACTGGGGGGAATCACCCGGGCGTCGGCGATCTCGTGCCAGCTGGCCGCGTCCACCAGCGGCCGGGCCAGCAGCTGATTGCCCAGGCTGGCCACGGAGAACTGGTTGGTCACCGTGCCCAGGAACAGGCCCTGCACTTCCACGCCCAGCAGATGCTCGTCCAGCAGCCAGCCGCCGATCAGGACCCGGCCGCCCGAGCGTGCCCCGCCGCTGACGGGCTGATCGCCGATCAGCACCGTCGTGGCCGGGTCCAGCAGGCTGCCTCCGGTCGAGAACCGGTTTCCTGCAAGGTTGGCCGCGCTGGGTGCTCCCGTGGTGACCAGGGGCGGCAGCTGGCTCCCGCGCGTCCACCAGAGCAAATACTCGGCCTGGCCGTAGAAGGGCGACCCGGAGGACGGTGGTTCAGCCCCGACAAGCGGTCCCGGTGCCGCGGCACCGGGCGAAAGGTTCGGCGGCCCAGGTGCCGGTTCCGGCGGGCCCGCTGGCGGCGGGAAAGGCCGGGGAGGGTTTCCGGCCGATTGTCCACCTGCGGGAGTGACCGGGTCCGGGTTGAAGGCGCTGAACGAGGCACCCTGGATGGGCTTCGCGTCACCCCAGACGCTGACACCTTCGGACCCGCCGGGAGGCGCTGCGGTCCCAGGTGCTGGCATCGGACGGACCACGTCCTCGCGCCACGACGAGATGACCTGCGGCTCAGAAGCGGGCACGGCGACCACACCCCGCGCCTCGGGGACTGACACCTCCGGGCTCGCCGCACCCCAGGGGTCGTCGGCGGGTTCGGGTAGTTGCGTGGCGGTTACCGCTGCCGGGATCGGTACGATTCCTTGCGGTGCTTCCGGGCCGGCTGGCCGCCACTGGAACATCCGGTCAAGCAATTCGGAGGCCACCGGCTGCCACTCCGTTATCCTGGAGATGGGCGCCCCTGGGCTCGCCGGGACCGTCACGCGGTTCAGACTGACCCGGACCAGGCCCGGGCTGGGCTGGACTTCCCGGGAGACGGGTCCTTGCAATGGAGGGCCGCTCGCTGGAAGTGCTGGCAAGGGCGTGGTCTCGACTTCTGCCGAGTTGAGCGGCACCGTGCCGGGGGGCACGGGTCGCAGCAGGCGGGCGACGGGACGAAGCGGTTGCGGACCCCAGCCGGGTTCCTGGGCCCTGACGGCCACTGCCGCCAGGCCCAGGATCATGGCCGCCAAGCTCGTCCAGCCCTTCCTCATGAATCGATCCTGCTCCGACTCGTTGCTGCCAGCCACTCGGCGCGGTTCCCCAGCCACAGCTACGACCATTCATCGACCGGAAATGCCCAGCAGAACCAGAAAAATCACTGCTTCTGGCACAACAAGAACAATCCGTTCTCTCGGCATTCCTTTGCTATCTTGACCACTTCGCGGTTTGCCCCTTGACGCTGGCATATGACACTGATATATTACAGTAACTATGGCAGCACGCGAACCTTTCTGGACCCTGGATGAGCTTTGTGCCCGTGTGGCGCTGGCGCTGGCGGTGGATTACACCGGCCAGGCGAGCGGCCGGGTGCGGGACGTGCCGGACCAGCGGACCATTCGCTATTACACGACGCTGGGTCTGCTGGATCGGCCGGCAGCGATGCGCGGCCGGACGGGCCTGTACGGCATCCGCCATCTGCGGCAGCTGGTGGCCATCAAACGGCTGCAAACGCACGGCCTGTCGCTGGCGGAGATCCAGAAGCGCCTGGTGGGGCAGAGCGATGAGGCCCTGCAAGAGATTGCTCGCGTTCCGTCCCACCTGGAGGAACAAGAGCCGGCCTCGGCTGCCGAGTCCGGTCCGGAGAGTGCGACCGATGAGGTTGGACGCCGCGAATCGGCGTTCTGGACCGCCGTTCCCGCGAGCCCGGCCGGGACTGCGGAAACTGTTCAGCTTGAACTGGCTCCGGGTGTGTGCTTGCGGCTGGAGGTACTGCGTCCGGTGGACGACCATGATCGGGAGGCCCTGGCCGCGGCGGCCGGGCCGCTGCTGAAACTGCTCCGGGCCCGGCGGCTGGTGTCGCCGGAGGCCAAGGATTCCCCTTCTCCTGAGGACACGTCATGCTGAAACCCCTTCCCCCGATGACCGAGGATGAGATCAGTCGCTGTTCGCCGCCGCGCGAAGCCGGCTTCGGCAGCCTGACCGGCGAGTGCGGTCCGCTGCCTCTGAAGGCGATGGACGTTCGCGTTCAGATCGATGGCCTGGTCGCCCAGATCGAGTTGCGCCAGACCTTCGTCAACACCCATCCCCGCCCGATCGAGGCGACCTATGTCTTTCCATTGCCCGATCGCGCCGCGGTGACACGTTTCCGGCTGGAAGTTGCCGGCCGGGTCATCGATGGCCAGCTCAAGGAACGCGGAGCCGCTCGCAAGGCGTACAACCTGGCCATTGCCCAGGGCCACCGGGCCAGCATCGCCGAGGAGGAACGGGCCGGCGTGTTCACGCTCCGCGTGGGCAATCTGCCGCCGGGAGAGTCCGCCCGGGTACAGTTGACCCTCGCCGGCCCGCTGCCGTACAGCGACGGTGAAGCGACCTTTCGCTTTCCCCTGGTGGTCGCTCCCCGCTACGTCCCCGGCACACCGCTGCTGGGCCCTTCGGTGGGCGATGGCATTGCGGCCGACACTGATGCGGTTCCCGACGCTTCGCGGATCAGCCCGCCGGTGTTGCTTCCTGGCTATCCCAATCCAGTCCAGCTCAAGCTGCTCGTCGATTTCACCTCCGCGTGGCAGCCGCACGACCTGCGTTCCAGCCTGCACACTGTCATCGAGGAAGCGGTTTTCCCCGGTCGCCGCGTGACTCTCCAGCCAGGCGAACGGCTTAACCGCGACATCATCCTGCGCTTCCGCCTGGCGGAGGAGCGCCTTCGCACCGGTTTGAGCCTGCAACCCGATGCGGAAGGCAACGAAGGCACCTTCCTGCTGACGCTGGTTCCTCCGGCAGCGACAAAGGAAGGAACCCGGCCGCGCGACGTGGTCTTTGTGCTGGATCGTTCCGGGAGCATGGAAGGGTGGAAGATCGTGGCCGCTCGCCGGGCTTTGGCCCGAATGGTGGACACCCTGAGCGAACGTGACCGCTTCACGGTCATCGCCTTTGACAACAGCCTGGAGCTGCCGGCCGCGTTTGCCGGCCAGCTGGTTTCGGGCGACGACCGCCATCGTTTCCAGGCGGTGGAGTTCCTTTCACGCATTCAGGCGCAGGGCGGCACCGAGATGGCCCAACCATTGGGCCGTGCCGTCGATCTGCTCCTGGACGAAACAACCACGAGCCGGGATCGCATCCTGGTGCTGGTGACCGATGGCCAGGTGGGCAACGAGGATCAGATCCTGCAACACCTTGGAGCCGGAGCGAAGAAGATACGCATCTTCACGCTGGGGATTGACCGGGCGGTGAATGCAGGCTTTTTGCGTCGCCTGAGCGACCTGGGCGGCGGAGCCAGCGAACTGGTCGAGTCCGAGGAGCGGCTGGAGGAGGTGATGACGCGCATTCACCGGCTGATTGCGACGCCGCTGGTCACCGCGCTGAAGCTGGAACCGGCGGGGCTGAAGGTGATTCCGGGAAGCGTCGTCCCGGCCCGATTGCCGGACCTGTTTGCGGGGACGCCGCTGCTAATTCTGGGCCGCTACCAGGGTCAAGCGCAGGGTGGGCTCGCGCTTGTGGGTCGGGATGCCGCAGGGGGTACGTGGCAGTCCCGGATTGACGCTTCGAGAGAAGCCAGCCCGGGACTCGCCAGCCTCTGGGCCCGAGGCCGGCTGCGAGAATTGGAGGATCGCTACGCGATGGCTGCCGACATCCGGCCGAGCCTGGAGAAGGAGATTGTGGGCGTGTCGCTGCGCCATAGCGTCCTCTGTCGCTTCACGTCCTTTGTGGCCGTGGACCGTGCCGAGGTGGTCAACCAGGGCGGGGCGATGCAGAGGATTGTCCAGCCGGTCGAACAGCCCGAGGGGTGGGCAAAGACAGCCCTTGGCGGGATTCCGGCGGCGGCTCTTGTAACAGCCGAACTGGAAGCAACGCCCAGGAAATCCAAACGGCGGGATCGTGCCAGGATGAAAGGGGATGCGTTCACGGAGTTGGTCCATCGGCAGATCCTCAGCCTCGACCAGCTGGAGGAAGCCCGGGGGGTGGCTCAACAGACAGGTCAGAAGTTGCACGATGTCCTCGCCAAACTGGAGTACGCGATTCCGGAAGAAATCTACTCGGCCCTTGCGGAGTTCCACGGCATGCCGTTGGTCAGCCTGACCGATATGACCGTGCCGATGGCCGTGGTCGAAATGGTCCCCGAGTCGGTGGCGCGTGAAAACGTCATCTTGCCACTGACCCACGAGAGCGGGTCCCTGCACATCGCCCTCAGCGATCCGTCCGACTTCAGCACGCTGGAGAAGCTGACCTTCATTCTCAACAAGAACATCCACCCGGTGTTGGCACCCCGCGATCAGATCGTCGAGGCCATCAACCGCCACTACGGCCAGTCCGAAACCGAATCGGTGGACTCGATGCTGGCCGAGTTCACCGACTCCGCCATCGACTTCACCGAAACCGAATCGACGGCAGAGGCTGCGGATGCCGACTGGGATTACCTTGACAGCAACGAACGGCCAGTCGTCACGCTGTGCAATCTAATCATCGCGGAAGCAATCCAGCTGCGGGCCAGCGAAATTCACATCGAACCCCTCGCCGACCGGGTCTGCATTCGCTACCGCATCAACGGCGTCCTGGTAGAACGCGACAGTCCGCCGCTCCGGCTGCTGGCTCCCCTCCTGGCCAGGTTGAAGATCATGGGCTCGATGGACATTGCCGAGAAACGCCAGCCCCAGGACGGCCGGATCAAGGTGTGCCTCAACGGCAAGGATTACGAACTGCGGGTCTCGATGCTGCCCACTGCCAATGGTCAGTCGTGCGTCATTCGCATTCTCGAAAACGTCCCCGCCGAGCCGCAGGCTCGCGAGGAATTCTGGAAATAAGTGGTCAACCGATCCAAGAAGGACGTTCCCATGCAGAAACCAGTGCCCCCGATGACCGACGACGAGTTCAGCCGTTGCCTTCCCCCGCAGGAGGCCGGCTTCGGCAGCCTGAGCAGCGAGCGCGGCCCCTTGCCTCTCAAGGCGATGGACGTGCAGGTTCGCATTGACGGCCTGGTCGCTCAGATCACCCTGGAGCAGACCTTTGTCAACGTCCATGACGTGCCGCTGGAAGCAACCTACGTCTTTCCCTTGCCCGACCGGGCTGCGGTGACACGCTTTCGGCTGGAAGTCGCCGGTCGGGTCATCGAGGGGCAGCTCAAGGAGCGCGGCGCGGCCCGCCGTGAGTATCAGCAAGCCATCGAGCAAGGCCACCGGGCCAGCATCGCGGAGGAAGAACGACCCGGGGTCTTCACCCTGCGCGTGGGCAATCTGCCTCCCGGAGAGTCGGCCCACGTGCAGTTGAGCCTGACTGGCCCTCTGCCTTACAGCGACGGCGAGGCGACCTTCCGCTTTCCCCTCGTGGTCGCTCCACGCTACGTGCCCGGCACACCGCTGCCTGGTCCATCCGTCGGCGATGGCACTGTCCCGGACACCGATGCGGTTCCCGACGCCTCGCGGATCAGCCCGCCGGTGCTGCTGCCGGGCTTTCCCAATCCGGTCCAGCTCAGTCTGCAAGTCGATTTCACTTCCGCGTGGCAACCGCATGACTTACGTTCAAGCCTGCACAGCGTCATCGAGGAAGCGGTCTTTCCCAGTCTGCGCGTGAGGCTCCAGCCGGGTGAACGGCTCAATCGGGACTTCATCCTGCGTTTCCGGTTGGCAGAGGAGCGCATCCGCACGGGACTGAGTTTGCATCCGGACTCCGAGGGAACGGAGGGCACCTTCCTGCTGACTCTGGTTCCTCCGGCTGCGACAACGGAAGGAACCCGGCCGCGTGACGTGGTCTTTGTGCTTGACCGTTCCGGGAGCATGGAGGGGTGGAAGATCGTGGCCGCTCGCCGGGCTTTGGTCCGGATGGTGGACACGCTGACCGAACGCGATCGCTTCACGGTCATTGCCTTTGACAACGGCATGGAGCTGCCTGCTGCGTTTGCCGGCCAGCTGGTCTCGGGGAGTGATCGCCAGCGCTTCCAGGCCGTCGAGTTTCTGACCCGGATTCAAGCGCAGGGCGGCACCGAGATGGCCCAACCGCTGGCGCGGGCGGTCGATCTGCTCCTGGACGAAACAACCACGAGCCGGGATCGCATCCTGGTGCTGGTGACCGATGGCCAGGTGGGCAACGAGGATCAGATCCTGCAACACCTCGGAGCCAGGGCGAAGAAGATCCGCATTTTCACGCTGGGCATTGACAAAGCAGTGAACGCGGCTTTTCTGCGACGGCTGAGCGACCTGGGCGGTGGCGCCAGCGAGCTGGTCGAGTCCGAGGAGCGGCTGGAGGAGGTGATGACGCGCATTCACCGGCTGATTGCGACGCCGCTGGTCACCGCGCTGAAGCTGGAACCGGCGGGGCTGAAGGTGGTTCCCGGAAGCGTTGTACCGGCTCGGTTGCCGGACCTGTTCGCGGGGACGCCGCTACTGATTCTGGGCCGCTACCAGGGTCAAGCGCAGGGTGGGCTCTCGCTCCAGGGGCGGGATTCGGCGAGTGGCGCGTGGCTGTCTCGGATTGAGGCAGCGAGCGAGGCCAGCCCGGCACTTGCCAGCCTCTGGGCTCGCGGCCGGCTGCGTGAACTGGAGGATCGCTACGCAATCGACGCCGGCGCCCGGCCGAGCCTGGAGAAAGAGATTGTGAGCGTGTCGCTCCGGCATGGCGTGCTGTGCCGCTTCACGGCGTTCGTGGCGGTGGACCGGGCCGAGGTCATCGGTGGATCTGGGGTTGTGCGAAGCATCATTCAGCCAGTCGAGCAACCGGAAGGTTTGGGAAGCAAATCCGGGATGCGACTGGACCTGGCTTCACCTCTGCGCCTGGAGCAGAAAATGATGCTCTCGGATGACTTTATCGAAGATGCTCCGGTCGAAGACTTTGACGTGGACTTCTTGGGCGAGGATGAGGATGAAGAGGAGGCATTGGATGGAAGCAATCCTCGCCAACAAGCCCAGGATCTGCTCCAGGCGCTCCGAGGTTCCCCAAGCACAGATGCCAGACACCGGCTTGCACTGCTACGACAGTGGCAGGATCGGCTGGAGCAACTGCACGCGGCTCTTCTCGATACCGGCGAGCAGCCGCCGGTCATCGAACGCCTGGGTCGCCTCGTGGCCAATCTGAAGCGGTTGCTGAAGAAGTCCAGGCCAGCTAAGAACGAGGTGCAGGCGCTCTGGAGCGAACTGGAAGCGGCCCTGGACGAGTACCTCAACGGGCCGCCTACCTCGCAACGCCACGAGGGATTCTGGAAATAACCCCAAAGAATGAATCGCCCCGATCGAAGCACCCTCAAGACGCCGGTGAAGACCTTCACCGGCGTCCTCAAATCCCCAACTCCAAGGAATAAGCAAGCCATGATCACAGCAGCCGTCCCCACCGACTTCGCCACCCGTCTCTACGACAAGCTGGCGACCACCCAGCCGGGCGCGAACCTGTTCCTGTCGCCGTTCAGCATCCAGGTGGCCCTTGCCATGACCGCCGTGGGAGCGAAGGGCCAGACCCGCAAGGTCCTGGCCGACCTGATCGACGCTCCCCAGAACGTCGAGGAGCAGAACCGTCTCTACGCCGAATGGCTTCGCTCGATCAATGGCACGGGCGATCGGCCTTACCAGCTGGCCACGGCGAACGCACTGTGGGGGCAGAAGGGCTACCGCTTCAAGCCCGACTTCCAGAAGGCCATCGCGGACTTCTACGACGGGGCCTTTCGCGAGGTCGATTACGTCAAGCAGCCGGCCCTGGCGGTCAAGACCATCAACGACTGGGTTAGCGACCGGACCCGGGAGAAGATCAAGGACCTGATCCGTCGCGATGACGTCACTGCCGACACCCGGCTGATCCTCACCAACGCCATTTACTTCAAGGGCAAGTGGCAGCATGAGTTCAGCAAGGACGACACCTGGGAGGAGGACTGGTTCGGCCCCGCCGGAACGCGCAAGGCGCCGATGATGCACCAGGAAGGGAGCTTCCTGTACTTTGAAGACGACGATTTCCAGGCCCTGGATCTGCCCTACCAGGGCGAGCAGCTGTCGCTGCTGGTCGTGCTGCCGCGGAAGAAGGATGGCCTGTCGGCCCTGGAAAAACGCTGGGCCCAGGATGGCCTCTATCAGCGGGTGACGGCGAACCTGTTTCTCGAAGAGACGGTCGAAGTCTCGTTGCCGCGCTTCAAGATGGAAACGGAATGCCGGCTGAAGTCGGTCCTTTGTGACCTCGGTGCGGACCTGGCCTTCACCGAGAGTGCGGACTTCGGCAACCTCAGCGACGAACCGGGCGAACCGCTCAAGATTTCTGAGGTGATCCACAAGGCGTTCGTGGAGGTCAACGAGGAAGGCACCGAGGCGGCCGCGGCCACCGCGGTCATCATGGTCTGTGAGATTGCGGAGCCGGAGCGGGAGCCGAAGGTCTTCCAGGCCGACCATCCGTTCCTGTTCTTCATCCGCGATCGCAAGACCAACACGGTGCTCTTCTCCGGTCGGCTGCTGGAGCCAAAATCGTGAGGGATTCTGGACTTCACGGCAAAGAATGAACTGTCCCGATCGAAACACTCTCAAGACGCCGGTGAGGATCTGCACCGGCGTCCTCAAGTCCCCAACCCAAGGAGCAAGCGAGCCATGACCACAGCGACCGTCCGCAGCGATTTCGCCACGCGCCTCTACGACAAGTTGACGGAGACGAGGGCGGGCCAGAATCTGTTCCTGTCGCCCTTCAGCATCCAGGTGGCGCTGGCCATGGCCGCCGTGGGCGCCAGGGGCCAGACGCGCAAGGAGCTGACCGAGCTGATCGGCGCCCCCGACAGCGTCGAGGAGCAGAACCGCGTCTACTCCGAGTGGATTCGCTCGATCAATGGCACGGGCGAGCGTCCCTTTGAGCTGGCCACGGCCAACGCCCTCTGGGGGCAGCAGGGGTTCCACTTCAACCCCGACTTTCAGAAGGCCATCGCCGACTTCTATGACGGCGCCTTCCACGAGGTGGATTACAGCGAGCCCGATCAGGTGGTCAAGACCATCAACGCCTGGGTCAGCGACAGGACGCGCGGGAAGATCAAGGACTTGATCAACCGGGAGTTCATCAAACCATTGATGAAGCTGATCCTGACCAACGCCGTTTACTTCAAGGGCAAGTGGGCCGACGAATTCGAGAAAGACCGCACCCGGGACGAGGACTGGTTCGGGCCGGCCGGCACCCGCAAGGCGCCGATGATGCATCGGGAGGGCGGCTACTCCTACTTCGAGAGTGACAGCTTCCAGGCTCTCGATCTGCCCTATCAGGGGGAGCAACTGTCCCTGCTGGTTGTGCTGCCCCGCAACAAGGCTGGCCTGGCCCAACTCGAAACCCGCTGGGCGAAAGAAGGCCTTTATCAGCAGGTGACGGCCGGCCTGGTCCCGGAAGAGGAGGTGCGTGTCTCCTTGCCGCGCTTCAAGATGACAACCACCTTGGTATTGAAGCCGGTCCTGGCCGCTCTGGATGCGGCACTCGCCTTCAGCCCGGCCGCCGACTTCGGCAACGTCAGCGACGAGGCGGCCCTGTCGATTTCCGATGTCATCCACAAGGCGTTCGTGGAGGTCAACGAAGAAGGCACCGAGGCCGCTGCCGCCACCGCCATCGGCTTCGTGGCACTCTCGGCGCCGATGCCCCATGAACCGAAGGTCTTCCAGGCCGACCATCCGTTCCTGTTCTTCATCCGCGACCGCAAGAGCAACGCCGTGCTGTTCTCGGGGCGTCTGCTGGACCCGAAGTGAAAGATGAGCAGTGTTGAGGCGACCGGCAGGTGTCTTGCTCCCCTCTCCCCGCTGGGCAGAGGGGTTGGCTTCGATTCATCGTTTCGCGCTGGGCCAAGTGAGCGCGAAACGATGAATCGAAGACAACCCCTCACCCCCAACCCCTCTCCCCAGCGGGGAGAGGGGAGTATCCTGGTTCGCCGCTCTTGCCGATCTTTCCGTCCAGCAGCAGCGTAATGACCATATCCGGCGGACTTGGGTTGACTGGATTGGAATGTCGGGCACAATACTGAGCCAAGGAATCGCGGATGCGGTGGCGACAGGACGTCTGCCCCTTGACTGACCCCGATCTGAACGTTTCGTCCTGGCGGTGCCTTCAGCACGGCACAACCCATTCAACGAACCTCTAGCGACCAGGAGGAGTACACGAACTCACGTGTACCGGCGGGCTGATGCTGCGCCGCTCGCCTTTCCTCCGTATCGACCAGCGAAAGGACCAAGCGAGAATGAGCAAGGCGACGATTGCGTACAGTCTGGGGGCAATCCTGGGGCTCCTGCTGCTGTCGGGGCAAGGGCGGGCGGAGGGCCAGGCCACTCCGCCGCAGCCTTACGTGGTGCTGGTCGGCATCAGCAAGTATGCCGACGCCAAGATCAAGCCGCGCACCCACGCCGAGGATGACGCCAGGGCCCTCTACGATCTGTTCACCAACAAGGACTACCTCGGAGTTGACAAGAAGCACGTCAAGCTGCTGCTGGGCAGCCCGGACGGCAAGCGCGGCAGCCAACCTGCAACGCGAGAGAACATCCTCAAGGCGCTGCAGTGGCTGGCCAGCGAGGCCCGCGGCAAGGACCCGGTGATCTTCGCCTTCTTCGGCAACGGCGGGCCCCTGGGCGACCTGGGGGACCGGCGGTGCTACTTCGCGGCGGATTCCACGTTCAAGGACCGCGACAAGGATGCCATCGCCGCCGCGGACGTGGGCGAGGCCCTCAAGAACCTCAAGTCGCGCGAGTTCGCCACCTTCCTCGACGTGGATTTCAAGGGGTTCGACTCCGAGTCGGTCGAGCCCAACCTGGGCGCCAATCCCTACCGGGAGTTCCTCGGCGACGACGGCACCGAGGAAAAAGGTCCCATCTCCGGCCGGGTCGTGTTCCTGGCGACCAACGGCCTGTCCACCTCGCTGGACCTCAAGGAGCATGGCCTGTTCGCCAAGGTCCTCCTCGAAGGGCTCAAGGGAGCGGCCGACAAGGATGGCTACGAGCCCGATGGTCAGATCACGGTCGATGAGCTGTCGTCCTACCTCGACAAGCGCATTCCCAGGCTGGCCAATGAGTTCGGCAAGACCAGGGAAGAAAAGAACCAGCAGCACTGGGTGCTGGGCGGCCGAGCGAACCACTTCGTACTGACACACAACCCGGCCGTCATGCCGGCGGTCAAGGAACGCCTGGAAAAACTGGAGACGCTGCTCAAGGACAGCAAGATGCCAGCCAAGTTTGGCGTCGAGGGCCGGCAATTGCTCGAGCGCATGCCCCGGCTGACGTACCAGCGCAACCTGCGCAAGGATTACCAGGCCCTGGTGGACGGCACGATCGACCAGGAGACCTTCGAGACGCGGCGCGACGCCATCCTGGAAGGGACCCGGCTGCGCGACGCCGATGCGGCCCAATATGCCAAGAAGGTCATCGAGGCCAGCGAGCTGGTCAAGGAGAACTACGTCAAGGAGATCAACCAGGGCGACCTGGTGGCGGCGGGCATCAAGGGGCTGTACCGGCGCATCGAGGAGAAAGCTCCGCCCGAGATCGAGGCCAAGCTCAAGACGGTCAAGAAAATGAACGAGGAAGAGCTGACCAAGCTGCTTTCTGATGTCCGCTTGCAGCTCGGCAAGCGCGAGGACCTCGACAAGCACAAGGACCTGGACATCACCCTGCAGCGGATGCTGGCTCACCTCGATCCCTATACGACCTACATCGATCCGGAATCGCTGACCCGGTTCAATCAGGACATCACCGGCAACTTCCGGGGCATTGGCATCCAGATCCGCAAGGACAACGCCAGCGACATGCTGCTGGTGGTGACGCCAATCAAGGGCAGCCCGGCTTACAAGGCGGGCCTGCAGGCCGGCGACATCGTCACCAGGATCAGGCGCGAGGTCGATAGCGAAGGCAAAGCCCTGGCGGAACCGGAGGAGATCTCCACCAAGGGACTGGCCCTGTCCGACGCGGTCAAGAAGATCCTCGGCAAGGAAGGCACCAAGGTCAAGCTGACGGTGCAGCGCGAGGGCGAGCCCAAGCCGCTGGAGTTCGAGCTGACCCGTGCCCAGATCGAGGTCGAGACCATCCTGGGCCACAAGCGCGACAGCGACGACAACTGGGACTACGTGATCGACAAGGAAAACAAGATCGCCTACGTCCGGCTGACCTCGTTCCAGCGCAACAGCTATCGCGATCTGATCAAGGTGATGCGCGACCTGAGCAAGCAAGGCGTCAAGGGCTTTGTCTTCGATCTCCGCTTCAACCCGGGCGGACTGCTGGACAGCGCGGTCAAGATCAGCGACCTGTTCGTCAGCGATGGTCTGATCGTGAGCATCCGGCCGCGGGTCGGCAAGCCGTCGGCGTTCCACGGCCATGCGGACAACAGCCTGCTGGACTTTCCGATGGTCTGTCTGGTCAACGGCGCCAGCGCCAGCGGCAGCGAGATCGTCTCGGCGGCGCTGCAGGACCACAACCGGGCCTGGATCGTGGGCGAGCGCAGCTATGGCAAGGGCAGCGTCCAGAACATCCAGCCGTTCGAGGGCGGCGAGATCAAGCTGACCACTGCCTCCTTCTGGCGTCCCAGCGGCAAGAACCTCAACAAGTCCAGCACCGCCGGCAAGGAGGAGGACGAATGGGGCGTCGTCCCCGACAAGGAAATCAAGCTCTCCCGCAAGGAGCGTGAGGACCTGTACGAAGCCCTGCACGAGTCCGAGATCATCGCGCGCAAGGACGGCAAGGGCACCAAGGAGACCAAGCCCGAGTTCAAGGACAAGCAGCTGGAGGAGGCGCTGAAGTATCTCCGCAAGGAGATCAAGGTCGGCAATCCTCCGAAGCCGAAGAAGGTCGGCTGAGGAACGCCACACAAGCCCGAATCGGCCGTTGTGGCACGGTCTCCAGACCGTGCCACGGGCGAGCCCGCACGCCTGCGTGCGCTCCGGCCGGCAGGCCGGCCTCCGCTTTGGCGTCAGCCCGCCGGTGGGAGTCTCCTACCGGCGGGCTTACGCCGCGCCGCTCGCCCTTTCAGCAGGACTTCGTTTCGCGACGTATCCTTTCCTGGTGTTATCCAGGCTCACTTGGAAGGATGAAGCGGAGCGAAGAACCTCATGCGCTGGTACGTCCTGCGAACGCTGCTGCACAAGGAATGGCTGCGCCACCTGGCCAACCGCGGCGGCATCGCTCTGGTGCTGCTGCTGGTCGTGGCCTCGATGCTCCTCTCTTTCTTCAACCCCACCCAGGGCCCTGCCGGCGGCCTGGCCCCGGGAGTCCAGCGCTGCTTCGTCGATTACTGGCGAGGCGATCCCTTCGTCAAGCACCTGAGCGATAACGTCCCCGAGGAGATGCGGCACCAGCTGGTGTTTCGCAACGTCTTTCGGTCCGCTGCCACGGACGCGCAGGGTCGGATCGTCTATCCGCAGAACACCGGGGCGATCCAGATCCGCAACGGCAAGGAAGCGGGAGCCTCTTATCAGGTGCTGTTCTGGCATCCCGGGACCGATCGCCTGGCACTCGCTCCGTTCGAGGCCTGGTTCTGGAAGGAAGCCCTGCGTTATCAGCAGATGCGGACGATGGCGGCCTCTTCACCAACCGAAACGATCGGCCTGCCCGTTGTCGAGGACCAACGGCAGGGCCTGAAAGGAGGCCTGGACTCGAAATCGGGACTGGCCACCGCCCTGGTGCTGTTCGGTCTGTTCTTTGTGTGCGTCTACCTGCTCCCCTCACTGAACTGCGAGGAGCGGGAACGCGGTGTCTTGCTCGCTCAGATGCTGTCGCCGGCGTCGCCGCGGGAAATCCTGGCCGCACGGTTCCTCTTCTATCCGGTGCTCGCTGTGGGACTGGCCGCGACCCTGGCCGGCACTTACGCTCCGGCGGTCCTGCTGCGGCCGTTTTTCTGGATGGCCTTGCTGATGGTCGTCGGCGGGGCGATGGGCATCGGCCTGACCATTGCCAGCCTGGCCCGGACGCAGCGAACCGCGAGCATGGGAGCGATGTGCTATGTGATGGTCGTGGCCCTGCTGCTGTTCATTTGCCAGCAAAACGGCATCCCCTTCCTGCCCTATCTGGCGCTGGAGTATCACGGCCCGCGCATGATCCATGCGGCCCTGACCGATTCGGTGCTGTGGTATCACTGGGGCCATCTGGCGGCGGCGGGCGTGCTCTCGGTGACGTGGATCGGCGTTGCGACGGTGCTGTTCCGGCGTTACGGCTGGCAGTGAGGGGCTTTCCGCCGGGCGATCAGGGCGGCCACGTAGCCGCCCTTGAAACCGCTGTCGATGTTGACGACCACCACGTTGGCCGAGCAAGCGTTGAGCATGGTCAGCAGCGGCGCCACACCCTGAAACGCAGCCCCATAGCCGATGCTCGTCGGCACCGCCACCACCGGGCAATCGACCAGTCCGCCCACGACGCTCGGCAGCGCACCGTCCATCCCGGCCGCGACCACGATCACGTCCGCGCCCCGCAGGGTATCGCAGTGACGCAGCAGCCGGTGAATGCCCGCGACGCCCACGTCGGCGATCAGCTCGGCGTTGCAGCCCAGGGCGCGAACGGTGACGACCGCTTCTTCCGCGACCGGCAAATCGCTGGTCCCCGCCGTGACCACAACCACCCGACCGACGAGCGGCTTCGCGGCCGAGCCGGGCGCGGGCAGCCAGAAGGTGCGGGCCACCCGGTTCTGCTCGGCCTGGGGAAACGTCCGGCCCAGGTACTCCGCCTGCTCGGGGTTGACCCGCGTGGCCAGGCAGTCCTGGTTGGCCTCGACCAGCTTCCGCACCACACCCTCGACCCAGGGGGGCGTCTTGCCCTCGCAGAAGATCACCTCGGGAAAGCCGCAGCGCTGCCGGCGCTGCAGATCGACGTGAGCAAAACCCAGATCGGCGACCTCCTTGCTGGCCTGCAAACGGCGCAGCGCCTCGGCCACCGGCACCTGGCCGGCCTGGACCTGCTCCAGCAGGGCGAGCAAATCGTCGGCAGCCATCAGCTCTCTCCCGTTGTTGGCCCCGCCCCGTGGGTCGCGCAGCGCACCCACGGGTTGGATGGTAGGGCGCCTCTCACTCCTTGTTCGCCGGCGTGGGGTATTGCTGGCTCAGCTCGCGCACCTGGCCGCGGACGCGCTGAAGCACGGCCTGGTCCTCCGGGGCGGCCAGCACCTCGCCGATCCAGGCGCCGATCCGGCGCATTTCCGTCTCGCGCATGCCCCGCGTCGTCAGGGCCGGCGTGCCGATGCGAATCCCCGATGGATCGAGCGGCGGCCGGGTCTCGAAGGGGATCGTGTTGCGGTTAACGGTGATGCCGGCCAGGTCCAGCGCCTTCTCGGCGATCTTGCCCGTCAGGCCCCGCGAGGTCACGTCCACCAGCATCAGATGGTTGTCGGTGCCGCCTGAAACCAGCCTGAAACCGTGCGACTGCAATTCGTGGGCCAGGGTACGAGCGTTGGCGATTGTCTGGGCGGCGTAGGACTTGAAGGCCGGTTTCAGCGCTTCGCCGAAGCCGACCGCCTTGGCCGCGATGACGTGCATCAGCGGGCCGCCCTGGATGCCGGGGAAGACCACCTGGTTGATCTTCTGGGCCCACTCCTTGGAGCGCGTCAGCACGAAGCCGCCACGCGGGCCGCGCAGGGTCTTGTGTGTGGTCGAGGTGACGAAGTCGGACCAGGGCATCGGGTTGGGATGCTGCTCGCCGGCCACCAGACCGGCCACGTGGGCCATGTCCACCATGAACAGGCATTTGTTGTCCCGGCAGATCTCGGCGAAGGTGCTGAAATCGATCGTCCGCGGATAGGCGCTGGCCCCGGCCACGATCAGCTTCGGCTTGTGTTCGCGGGCCAGCCGGGCCACCTGGTCGAAGTCGATGCGCTGATCGTCCTGGCGGACGCCGTAGTGGAACACCTTGTACAGCTTGCCCGAGAAATTCAGGTGCATGCCGTGGGTGAGATGGCCGCCGTGGGATAGGTTCATCGCCAGGTAAGTGTCGCCCGGCTCCAGGCAGGCGAAATACACGGCCATGTTGGCCTGGGCCCCGGAGTGCGGCTGGACGTTGACGAACTCCGCTCCGAACAGCTTGCCCGCCCGCTCGATGGCCAGCCGTTCGACCACGTCCACGTACTCGCAGCCGCCGTAGTAGCGCCGGCCGGGGTAGCCCTCGGCGTACTTGTTGGTCATCTCGCAGCCCTGGGCGGCCATCACGGCCGGGCTGGCGTAGTTCTCCGAGGCGATCATCTCCAGACCGTCCTGCTGGCGGCGGCGTTCGTCCTTGATCGCCTGCCAGACCTCGGGATCGACGGATTCGATTGGATTGCTCATGGTTCTTGCGTCCTCACGTAAATGCCTACCTCGGCCAGCCGCTCCTGAATTCTATCCCCGCGACGATAGACCAGCCCCTGCCAGCCGGCTTCCTGCGCCGCGGCCACGTTGGCCGGCAGATCATCGATGAACAGGCACTCCGCCGCAGGGCAGCCCGCCAGTTCCCGGCAATGATCGTAAATCCGCCGGTTCGGCTTGCGGACGCCCACCTGGTGCGACAGCACCAGGGCGTCGAAGAAACGCAAGGTGTCGGCGAACTGACGCGACAGCTGCTCGAAATGCAGCTCGTTGGTGTTGCTCAGCAGCAGGAGCCGATAGCGCTCACGCAACCGGGGCACGGCGGCGCAGACGTCCGGGTTGGGCTCGAACATGTCGGCGTAGGCCAGGCCGATCTCGTGGTCGCTGCCGGTCAGCCGGCAGTGTTGCCGCAGGTGCTGGAGCAGTTGCTCGGTGGTCAACTGCCCCGATTCGTAGGCATGCTCCAGCTGGCCGGCGAAGACCAGGGCCTGGATCGCTTCCGCCGCGAGTTCGGAGTGCGCCGCCAGCTGCTGGGCTGCCTTGAGATGGCTGAAAAAAGCCACGACGTTGCCAAAATCAAAAACGATGGTGCTGATCTTCATGTTGACTTTGTAGCGGTCAGAGGCCGACGGTCAACGTTCGTTGATCGCAAGGTCAAGAAATGCAGTGACTTGCGATTCTCCGGAACGAAGCAGCAGCCGACCGGGCGAAGCCATTCAGGCGCCAGATCACATTTCCCGCCGGTCCAATTGACAGACGAGCAAATAGAGTCCACTCTTTCCACAGAGGACAATTCACGTACGTGGCTGGAGAATGACACGCAGAAAAGGAAAGCCAATGTCGTCCGTGCCTGTCAGCAGAACCAGGCGTCCCGCGGTTGCTGCCGTGGAACTGGCCTTCATGATGCCGTTCCTGGTCACCTTGCTCGTCGGCCTGTGGGAAATCGGCCGCTACGCCATGGTCCAGAACGTCCTGGACAGCGCGGCCAACCAGGGAGCCCGGCTGGCTGCCAACGGCGGCTACTTTTCCAGCAGCAACACCGACGACCCGATCACGGACCTGATGATCCAGGGAACCTATTCCACCGATTCGTCGGGCAACGCGGTCAACTTCGACATCCAGAAGCGCGTCCTCACCTTTCTCTCCGCTGCTGGTCTGAACACAACGGGGGCTTCCGTCACGGTGGCCAACCTGAGCCAGAATACCAGCGGCACCTGGCCGGCGGGGACCACCACGGGAAGCTACGACCCGGCGGCGGCGGCGACCCAGCTCGATCACCTGCGCGTCACGGTCACACTCCCGTACAGCAGCGTCCAGTGGTCCACGCTGGGCATGTTCGTCTCCAATTCGGCCAACCTGACTGCCGTTGCCGATTACTATTCGCTTCGCAATTCCTCCGTCTCCATTTCGACGACAATCCCCCAACAAGTTCAGTAACCTTCCTTGCCTTCACGCGATCCGGGAGCGACCGATCATGATCCAGCGACCCCAGCAAGCAACCGGCCGGCAGGGAACCACCATTCCCGAGATGGCCCTGGTGAGCATTGTTTTCTTCATGTTCCTGTTCGGCATTCTCGAGTATGGACGCTTCGTTTTCACCCTAAACATGCTCAATAATGCCGCCCGGGAAGGGGCCCGGTACGCCGTCGTGCAGACCACGTCGGTCAGCACCACACAGGTGCGGACTTACGTGGACGCTTACCTGACCAGTTCCAGCTCCGGGCTGCTCAATTACAGCCCCAGCAACAACATCAAGGTCTTTCAGGCCAACACCACCACGGGGGCCGACAACGGAGGAGGCTGGACCAATGCCGGCCAGGGTCAGGCGGTCGGCGTCACCATCTCCGGGACCTATAACCCGTTCTTGCCGAATTTTCTCTTCCTCAACAACTCGCTGCCGATCCAGGCGACCGCCATCATGTACAGCGAGGGAGGGCTTTGATTTCCTTTCGGGAGAGTACCATGCAGCGGAAAGCAGAGAGGAAATGCCGGGGTGGAGCGATCGTGCCCCTGGTGGCTGTGGCCCTTGTTGGCGTGCTGGGAATGGTCGCGCTGGCGATCGATCTGACCCTGGTCATGATTGCCCGCAACCAGGCGCAGGCGGCGGCCGACGCGGCGGCGCTGGCCGGCGCACGCACCCTGAACAGCGACACGGCCCACAGTAACAACTCCAGCGGGGCCAAGACCAATGCCCAGAATGTCGCCCAGACCAACAGCATCCTGGGCCAGCCGATCACCGCGGGGCAGGTCGCGACCGTCAACATCGGGGATTACTGGTACGACTACACCAATAACAAGTTCCAGATCACCACCAACGGGTTGGGCCTGTCCGGCGACAACTACAACCTGTGCCAGGTGACCGTGAACTTCAATACCGGGCAGTCGTTCTTCTCGGCTGTTTTCGGGATGAACGGCTTCAATACCGGGGCCACGGCCACGGCGGCGCATCGGCCGCGCGACGTGGTCATCGTCCAGGACTTCTCCAGCTCGATGCGCCTGGACAGCATGATGGGGATGCCCAAGAACGCCAGCATCACGCAATCCATGCTGCCGCTCAGCGGCAACGACGGCGCGGGGAACGCTCAGTATCCCCTGTTCGGCCAGTATTCCAACAAGGCCCTCGCCCAGTTCAGCGCCAGCGATTACCCGCCCACCGGTCCTCCCTCGGGCTATTACGTCAACGACACGGGCGAGCTGTGCAGCCCGGGGAACCTGGTCACGGACACCTCGGATGGGCCAGCCATCGTCAATTACTTCTTTGCCGACACGACGGCCCTGGGCAGCAGTACGCCGGCCTTCGCGGCGGCCCCCACCAGTTTCGCCACCACACCCGGCGGCGATCCGTGGATGTCCTCGAGCAAGAACACCTCGGGAACCTATGCCACCACGGTCAATGACATCGTCGGCAGCTCGACGACCTGGGACCTGCTGTGGGAGCTGGATGGTTACGCCGCCTATTCCGGCGGCTCCCCGAACCCGGCTCTGAACAACCAGACCGACTACAGCAAAGCCCCTTATTCTGGCTACACCCAGGGGCCCCTCCACTTCGGCAAGAGCTTCATGAACTGGCCCCCGGACCCGCGCAGTGGCCCGTTGACCAACGTCACGGGGACGACCGCGCCGTCGGTCCAGTGGTTTGTCACCAAGATCCTGGGTGTCAGTTCTCCGTCCAATTTGACCAACATCCAAAAGGGCATTTTTCAGGTCGTCGGTGGAGTTCCCGCCAGCAATAGCTGGTCGAGCTGGACCGCGACCACCCTCTCCGCCTACCTGCAACTCGTCGTCGGTCTGACGCCCGGGGCCACCAACCAGCAGTACGAGCGCATCATGCGGCTGTTCAACCGCGGTTATCCGGCCGGTCCCTCGGGCGGGACCTTCAGCGCCGACTGGCGGGCCCGGTTCTTCTGCAACCCCGACGGGGTCACGCCGCTGAACGACAACGACTCGCTGTGGGACAGCAACGGCAACTGGCTGCCGCCACGCGACAGCAGCGGCAACGACAACTACCGGATCAACTACACTGCCATCCTGGCCTGGATCTCGGCCAGCGCCAGCAATCCCACGACCATCTTCCCCAACCAGGTGCGTTCCGGGGGGGTCAAGTATTACACGCAGATCCCCACGTCGATCGACGTGACCACTTTCCCACCCAGCGACAAGAATCAGCGCTTCTGGAAGGAGTTTATCGACGAGGTCCTCGGTCTGCAGCAAACGGCCTTGAATGGAACCAATCAGCCGGTGTACCAATCGATCATCAACGGCAGCAACTGCCAGGCAGGGATTGGGGCCGATTTTACCCTGGGCACGGTGCAGATCTCGGCGACGCCCACCTCGGGAAGCCCCGTTCCTTACGTGGTTTACGGGGACAATCCGCTGCGCTGGCGCACCAAGGGCTGGTTCGGGCCGATGAACTTCGTTCATTTCCTGCAAAACTGGAACATGAACCGCTGGTGGTGGTCGGGCACCTGCACCGAGGCGCCGACGTTCCAGTGCAAGCTCGGCGTCCAGGCCGCCATCAACGACATCCAGAACAACCATCCCAACGACAACATTGGCCTGGTGTTCTTCTCCACCCCCAATTACGGCGGCGGTGGCGGCCAGTTCAATACCGCGCGCGTTCCCCTGGGTCGCAGCTACAAACTGCTGACGAACTCGGAGTGGTTCCATCCCTGGACCATCAGCAATCCGAACTCGGAGTTTACCCCCTACGATTCACAGACCTCGGACGGCAACATGCCGCGCACTCAGGGGGGCGGCACTTGTTATTCGATGGGCTTGATGCTGGCTCACAACCAGCTCAGTTCCAACACTACCTTGCGCACGGCCACCAAGCCAACCACGACCCAGGGCATCGCGGGCGGCCTGGGCCGGATCGGCGCGGCCAAGCTGATCATCTTTGAATCGGACGGCGCCTGCAAGGACAAGGGGAGCGCCTCCCTCAACACCGGCGGCGGCGCGTCCAACTCCTACTGGAACGTCGTGGTCAACGATTCGACCAACCCGGGCGGAGGCGGCAACTATCCCGGCGGCTCGGGCACCGATTTTGGGGCGGCCGGCACCGTCAGCGGAACGCCGGGGAGCTGGAGCGTCAGCGGCGCCTCGGCGCGCCGGGCGATGCACTCAACGTGGCTGCCCAGATGTGCAACCTGACCAGCTCCGGCGGGCTTTCCAGCGCCACCAAGAAGGTCACCATCCACTGCGTCGCCTTCGGCAGTCTGTTCGATCCCAACAATACGTCCACCCGCAAGACCACCTGCCTGTCGCTGCTGCACAACATGGAAGTGATTGGTAACGTGCAGCCAGTGACCGGTGGCGCCACGCCAAGCAGCATCGCCAGCTATAAGATCATCCTGGGTCCGTGGAACCATGCCTGGCCGAGCCCCGGACGGGTTCAGTTGATGCAGCAGGCCTTTCAAACGATCATGCAGGACGGTTTCCAGGTGGTCCTTCTGGCCACCTCGACCAGCCTGCCCTGATAACAGGGAGTGAACAGCGTGGACGCCCCCACGGTCATGCGCGTGATCTGGTGGCTGGTGCGGGACACCTTCCACCAGGCTCGGGCTTCGGGCATCCTCTGGTTGATGTTGGGAGTCAGCGGGCTTTGCATCTTCTTCTGTTTGAGCGTCAGCGTCTCGGGGGGGACCACAGTCTATCCCAGGGGCGAGATGCGGGAATACGTCCCCCCCACCGACCCGACCGCCAGGCCGGACGTGCTGGAACGCCACGGGGTGGACGCACCCTCCGGCGAACTGCGGCTGCTCTTTGGCCTGTTCCGCGTCTCGTTCCAGCACTACCGGGAGGAGGTTGTCTCTTTTCTGGAGCTGCTCCTGGCTGGCGGGGTGGCCGACGCGGCCGGCGTGCTGCTGGTCCTGACCTGGACGGCGGGGTTCCTGCCCAGCTTTCTCGAACGCTCCCAGGCGCTGGTCATGCTGGCCAAGCCAACGCCGCGCTGGTTGCTCCTGCTGGGCAAGTACCTCGGAGTGCTGACGTTCGTGTTTGTCCAGGCCTGTCTCTTCGTTGGCGGCACCTGGCTGGCGCTGGGCCTGCGGACCGGAGTCTGGGCCTTTGCGTACCTGCTCTGTATCCCCTTGCTGGTGGTGCAGATCGCGGTCTTCTTCAGCGCTTCGGTGCTCCTGGCCGTCCTCTGCCGCAGCCCCATCGTCTGCATCCTGGGCTCGATCCTGTTCTGGTTTGTCTGCTGGCTGGTCAATTACGCCCATTGCGTGCTGGCCCTCGCTTCCCCGGGCGACTGGCCGGCAGGAGCGCATGCAGGCGTGCGTGGGCTGGTCGAGGGCCTTTACTGGATTCTCCCCAAGCCGATGGACATGACCCTGATCGTTTTTGACGCCCTGGGCGCCGGCCCGTATTTTGCCCGGACCCTGGACGTGGACAGGCTCTCCCGCTCCGGGGCTTTTTGGGCCGAGCTGTCCGTGTTCAGCTCCTTGCTGAGCGCCGGCCTCCTGCTGGCCCTGGCGGCTTATCGATTCAAGCGAACGGAGTACTGAGCTGTCCCATTCCTGGTTTGTGGTCTGGCCACGGCCAGACCAGGAGGCAATCATGAAGGTCCGAATGGTCTCCCTGTTGCTGCTTGGGGCCCTGGCGGCGTCAGCCGCAGACCCCTGGCTCACCATCGCCAGGGCCCAGCCAGCGACGAAACCCGCCCAGCAGCGACCACCCCGGAAGCACCTGCACGACCAGCTGCCGATCCTGCACTGGGACCTGAAGCTCCTCGAGCGGATGGGTGTCATCGCCAGCACGAAACTCGACACGGAGAACCGGCAGGTGATCTGGATCATTGAAACCAAGCAATTCGAGAACCCGGGCCGGATCCTTCCTCATTTTTTTGACGATGAAGGCAGCCGGCTCAACAGCGGTCCGGCCCTGGCCTTCACCCTTCTGCCCAGACAGAAGGACGACAAGAAAGTGCGCGTGCAGGTCGTGCTGAAGCTGCCAAGCCCCGAGATCGTCAAGGAATCCTTTCGGGTGGTCCTGGAAAAGCAGCCGGAGTAGCGGGAGGGAAGGTCACGTCGGGAAGGAGGCGGACTGGACAGACTCGCCGTGGGCGGTGACAATGACGCTGTAGAATCCCCGGGGGTGTTGTCGGGATTGCTCCATGCGTCACGCTGCCATTGCTCTCTTCCTCCTTGTGCTGTCCCAGCGGAGCCTGCAGGGGGCCCCGACGCCGCCGGACTTTGATCGCACGATCGCGCCGCTGCTGGCTCGTCGCTGTCTCCAGTGCCATGCGGGGACCAAGCCGCGCGGGGGGCTCGACCTCACCCGCCGCACGAAGGTCGAGGCGGGCGGCGACAATGGACCCGGTCTTGTGGCCGGCAAGCCCGACGCCAGCTTGCTCTGGCAGCGCGTCCGCGACGGCGAGATGCCTCCCAAAAAGCCGCTGCCCGAAGCCGAGCGCAACCTGCTACAGGAGTGGATCGCCTCCGGGGCCCGCTGGGGGACCGATCCGATTGATCCGTTCCGTTTCAGCACCGAACGCCGGGCCGGATATGACTGGTGGTCGCTCCAACCCGTGCGGCGGCCGGCCCTCCCGAAGGTGCGCCACCTGGGCGGGGTGCGCAATCCGGTCGATGCTTTCGTGCTGGCCCGGCTGGAGAAGGCTGGGCTGGAGCCGGCGCCCGAGGCCGATCGCCGGACCCTGATTCGCCGGCTGTCGTTTGACCTGCTCGGCCTGCCGCCGGAGCCGGAGGGCGTGGAGAGGTTTGTCCAGGACTCGGCAGCGGACGCTTATGAGAAACTGGTGGACCGCCTGCTGGCCTCGCCTCACTATGGCGAGCGCTGGGCCCGGCATTGGCTCGACGTGGTCCGCTTCGGCGAGAGCAACGGCTACGAGCGCGACCAGCCTCGGCCCAACGCCTGGCCCTACCGCGACTGGGTCGTTTCCGCCCTCAATCGCGACCTGCCTTACGATGAGTTTGTGCGTTTGCAGCTGGCCGGCGACCGGCTTCGACCCGGAGACCCGGAGGCGCTCAAGGCCACGGGGTTCCTCGTCGCCGGGCCTCATGACGTCGTCGTCCCGGTCAGCGACAACATGAAGAACAGCATGGTGCAGGATGAACTGGAGGACGTCATTGGCACGGTCGGGCAGACCTTCCTGGGGCTTACCGTCCAGTGCGCCCGCTGCCACGAGCACAAGTTCGACCCCATTGCCCAGGCCGATTACTACCGCCTGGCCGGGGCCCTGGGCGGAGTGCGTCACGGCGAGCGCGACCTCAAGCCGGCGGGCAACGCCGCTGAACTGGCTGCTGTGCGACGCTCTCTGCAGGAGATCGGCCGGAGGCTGGAAGCGCTCGAAGAGCCGGCCCGCCGACAGGTCCTCGCCGAGCGCGGCAGGGAAACCAAACCGGCTCCGCGGCCGCTGAAGGAGTGGGACTTCACGCGGGAATTGCCCGCCGGAGTCAAGGCTGGTCGGCGGGGCCAGGATCGAAGGCGGCCTGGTGGTCGATGGCAAGAAGGCCCATGCCGCGACGGAGCCGCTCTCGACTCCTCTGCGTGAGAAGACCCTGGAGGCCTGGGTAAAGCTGAGTGGCCTGGAACAGCGCGGCGGAGGCGTGCTGAGCGTCGAGACGCTGGACGGAAGCGTTTTCGATGCCATCGTCTTTGGCGAGAAAGATCCGGGCCAGTGGCTGGCGGGCAGCGACTTCTTCCGGCGCACGCGCTCCTTCGGCGGGCCGGCCGAGACCACTGCCGCCCGCGAGTACGTCCAGCTGGCGCTTGTCTATCACGCGGACGGAACCATCGCCGGGTATCGCAACGGCAAACCCTATGGGACCGCCTACCGCTCCGGTCCGCCGGTTGAGTTCAAGCCGGGGCAGTACCACGTCCTCTTCGGGCTGCGGCACTCGCCAGCCGGAGGCAACCGTCTGCTGGCGGGGACCATCCTCCGGGCCCGGCTCTACGACCGGGCCCTTTCCTCCGACGAGGTGGCGGCCTCGGCCGGCGTGGGCACGGTCACCGAGGCGGAGTTGCTCGCCCATCTGACGATGGAGCAACGGGCCGAGCGTCGCAAGCACCAGGCGGAGGCGAGCCGGCTGGCCGCGGACGCGGCCAGGCTGGAGGCGGCGCTGGTCGGCAAGGTGTATGCGGTGACAGCGGTCGAGCCGGGGCCGACGCATCTGCTGCTCCGGGGCGAGGTGACGGCGAAGGGGCCGATCGTCACTCCAGGCGGGGTGGCCGCGGTCTTGCACGGGGCGGAGCTTGGACTGAAGCCGGGTTCTCCCGAGGGGGAGCGGCGCATTGCGCTGGCGAAGTGGATCACGTCGGCGAACAACCCGCTGTTTGCCCGGGTGATTGTCAATCGGCTGTGGCAGCATCACTTCGGCGTTGGGCTCGTGGACACGCCCAGCGATTTCGGCTTCAACGGCGGCCGACCCAGTCATCCCGAGCTGCTCGACTTCCTGGCCGACGAGCTGGTCCGAAGCGGCTGGAGGCTCAAGGCGATGCACCGGCTGATCGTGCTGTCCGCGGCGTATCGCCGATCGTCCCGGCTGGATGAGGCGGCCTTGAAGGTGGACGCCGGCAACCGGCTGCTGTGGCGACAGTCGCCGCGCCGGCTGGAGGCGGAGGCGGTGCGCGACACGATCCTGGCGGTCAGCGGCCGGCTCGACCGCACGGTGGGCGGGCCGGGCTATCAGGATTTCCGGTCGTACTTCTTCAAGGGAACGCAGTTCTACGACCCGATCGCCCAGGTGGGACCGACGTTCTCGCGCCGGACCCTGTACCGCACCTGGGCCCGGGGCGGCCGGAATCCGTTCCTCGACGTGTTCGATTGCCCCGACCCGTCGGCGACCGCACCCCGACGCAGTACGACCACCACGCCGCTGCAGGCCCTGACCCTGCTCAACAACGCCTTCGTCCTCGACCAGGCCGACCACTTCGCCGACCGCCTGCAGCGCGAGGCCGGGACCGACCTGGAGCGACAGCTGAACCGGGCCTGGCTGCTCGCTTACGGCCGGTCGCCCGATCAAGGCGAGCTGGAGCAGCCTCGCCGGTTTGTGCGCAAGCACGGCCTGGCGGCGTTCTGCCGGGTGGTCTTCAACAGCAACGAGTTCATCACGGTGGAGTGAGCGATGGTTGACCCCTCCCCCCGATCCTCCGATGGTGAGACGTTCCAGGTTAGCCGCGACGCGGAGCGCAGCGCAGCGGAGCGCGGGACGCCTCCGGAGCGTGGGGATCTGCCGCGCTCCGCTGCGCTGCGCTCCGCGTCGCGGCTAACGGAAGATGTCCCACCCCTCTCCTGGACCGCCGCGGGCTGTTCTCGTGGACGGTGGGCGGACTGACCGGGGCCGCCCTGGCCTGCTTGCTTCAGCGCGACGGACTGCTTGGGGCGGAGCCGGCCAGGCTGCACCACCCGCCGAAGGCGAAGCGGGTGATCCACCTGTGCCTGTGCGGTGGGGTCAGCCACGTGGACACCTTCGACTACAAGCCCGCCCTGGCGAAGCTGCACGGTAAACCACTGCCCTCCTCGGAAAAGCCGGAGACGTTTTTCGGCCAGATCGGCCTGTTGCGGCAGAACGACTGGGCCTTCCGGCAGCGCGGCCGGAGCGGGCTGTGGATCTCGGAGCTGTTCCCCCACCTGGCGGAGGTGGCCGACGAACTGACGGTGATCCGCTCAATGGCGGCGGACTCGGCCAACCACACCCCAGCCACGTTCCAGCAGAACACCGGCTTCCGCTTCAACGGCTTTCCCGCCCTGGGCTCCTGGCTGTCCTACGGTCTGGGCAGCCTCAGCGACGATCTGCCCGCCTTCGTGGTGCTGCCCGATCCGCGCGGCCTGCCGGCGGGCAGCACCATCAACTGGTCCAATGGCTTCCTGCCGGCTCGCCATCAGGGGGTGGCGTTTCGCAGCAAGGGCGACCCGATCGAGGACCTGTTCCCGGCCCGGGCCATTGCCGCCCAGACCGAGGCGGACAGCCGGGAATTGCTTCTGGGTCTGAACCGCCGGCACGCGGAGCGCAGCGGCGCGGGCGACGCCCTGGCGGGGCGGATGCACGGCTACGAGCTGGCGGCCCGGATGCAGCTGGCCGTCCCGAAGGTCACCGACCTGTCTCGCGAGACAGCAGTCACGAAGCGGCTGTACGGCTTGGAGGGGAAAGAGACGGCCGACTTCGGCCGGGCCTGCTTGCTGGCCCGACGCTTACTGGAGCAGGGAGTCCGTTTCGTGCAGCTGTTCTCGGGCGGCTCGTTCGGCTCGCCACGCATCAACTGGGACGGCCACGAGAACGTCAAGGAGAACCACACTCAGGAAGCCGCCCGGATCGATCAGCCGGTGGCGGCCCTGCTGCGCGACCTGCGGCAGCGGGGCCTGCTCGACGATACGCTGGTACTGTGGACGACGGAGTTCGGCCGGACCCCGTTCGCCCAGTCGGCCGCCAACCAGGTTGGGCCGGGACGCGATCACAACATGCACGGCTTCTCGGTGTGGCTGGCGGGCGCCGGGCTCAAGCACGGCATCGCCCACGGAGCGACCGACGAGGTCGGCTGGAAGGCCGTGGAAAAGATAGTGACCTGGCCCGACTTCCACGCCACGGTGCTGCATTTGCTCGGCATCGATCACGAGCGGCTGACGTTCTACCACAACGGCATTCAGCGCCGCCTGACCAACGTGCATGGGCAGGTGATCCGGGAGATCCTGGCATAAGCACGGGGGCCTGGAAATGCCTCACCAATCGTCTTCGACGACCGCGTCCGGATCGACTCCGAACGTGCGTTGCCATTCGCGCAGCTCCTCGGTGGTCATGCGCTCAGGCTTGTCACTCTCCTCCGCAGGGGGAGCATCGGCAGGTGCCGGCGCGGCCGGCCGCTGGATCGCTTCCAGGAAGTCGAGACAGCCAAGCCAGCCGCAGCCGCGCCGGCCTGCCGACTCCTTGAGCCGGCGATCGTCGGACACGACCGTCAACTTCGCCGGAAACGGCTCCCGGCGCACCATGTCCTCGATCAGATCGTCGGCCAGCTGGTCGTGAGCGAAGAAGATCCGGAAGCCCAGCAAATCCTGACGTGAGGGAGCCCGTTTGGGAGCGCGCAGGGCATCGAAGACAACGGTGGTCTGGGCGGGATCGAGGCCGGGCGCTTTGCGCAGCCGGATCAGCAGCGAGCGCCGGGCCACCTCGGCGCCGTGCCCTGCTCCCTTGCCGTGAACCAGACCCAGCGCGTGAGCCAGGTTGTAGCCGTCGATCAGGTAGCGCACCCATCACCCCCCGGTCATTCTCCCAGAAAAGCCCAGGCAAACCAAGGTCGAACGCGCCGGAAAAACCGTTGCGACGATCCGCCCGGGACCGTAGACTGAATGAATAACCCATGAAGGCCAGGGATTCCGGTAAGCCGGAGCAGACAGAGATAGTCTCTTTGGGGATCAGAGGATCAAAAGGAGGTGCGCCATGAGTTCGCCCAGGGCGCTGCCGGCAGAGGTCATCGAGGTCCGAGCCTACACCAAATGGCTGGCCAAGGGCCAGCCGATCGGCACGGCCTTGCAGGATTGGCTGGAAGCGGAGGTGGAGGTGCAGCAAATCCGCGACCTGGCCCAGCGGCTGGCGGAAGCCAATGCCTTGCTGCAACGCTCTCTGGATGAGGCCCGCCAGAGAGAGGAAGCGCTGCTCCAGGCGGAGCGGCGCTATCGCAGCATCTTCGACAATGCCGGCGAGGGGATCTTCCAGACTACCCCCCGGGGCCAGTTCCTGACCGCCAATCCCGCCCTGGCCCGCATGCTTGGCTTCACCTCGCCGGAGGACCTGCTGAGGAGTGTCAGCGACATCGCCCTGCAACTGCACGTCTGTCCGCAGCGGCGTGCCCAGTTCGAGCGGCTCCTGGTCCAGCACGGCCAGGTTCGGGACTTCGAGTGCCAGGTCTACCGCAAGGACCGGAGCATCATCTGGATCGCGCTGACGGCACGGGCCGTCCGCGACAGTGCGGGAACGCTGCTCTATTTCGAGGGCACGATCCAGGACATCACCCGCCGCAAGCAGGTGCAGGAGGCCCTGGAAAACTCGGAAGCCCTGTACCATTCCCTGGTCGAAACCCTTCCCACGTGCATCTTCCGCAAGGACCTGCGCGGCCACTTCACCTTCGCCAACCAGGGCTTTTGCGCCACGCTGGAGCGGTCGCTGGCGCAGGTGGTCGGCAAAACCGACCTGGACTTTTATCCTCCGGAGTTGGCGGCGAAGTACCAATGCGATGATCGGCGCGTCATCGAGACGCGCGAGATGCTGGAAGCGCTCGAGGAGAATCAAAAGGCCGATGGGTCGCGGAGTTACGTGCAGGTGCTGAAGGGGCCGCTGTTCGATTCGCGCGGCGAAGTGATCGGCATGCAGGGGATCTTCTGGGACGTCACGCCGCGGATGCGGGCCGAGGGCGAACTGGCCCGGACCGAGGCGGAGTTCCGGATCGCGCGGACGATCCAGCAAAAACTGTTTCCCGGCAGCACGCCGGAGGTGGCGGGCCTGGAGATCGCGGTGGCGACGTTCGGCTTCGACGTGGGCGGTGCCTCCTACCCGGCCGACGCCATCGGCGGCGACTATTACGACTTCCTGCCGCTGCCCGACGGCAGCCTGGGCGTTGCCATCGGCGACGTCAGCGGCCACGGCGTGGGCCCCGCCCTGCTGATGGCCGAGGCCCGGGCCCTGCTGCGTGCCTTTGCCCAGACGCAGGCCGACGTCAGCACCATCCTGGGCCTGGTCAACCGCGTGCTGGTCCCGGACGTCGAGGGCGATCGCTTTATCACGCTGCTGCTGGCCAAGCTGGACCCGCAACGCCGCAGCCTGGTCTATGCCAGCGCCGGGCAGCAGACCGGGTATCTTCTCGACGAGCAAGGGCGGGTCAAGCAGAGCCTGCCCAGCACCGGCATGCCCCTGGGGATCGAGCCGGATGCGACGTTCCCCGCCAGTGCCGCCATTGCGCTGGGGCCCGGCGACCTGGTGCTGCTGGTCACCGACGGCGTGGTGGAGGCACGCTCGCCGGAAGGGGTCGTCTTTGGAGCGCAGCGGCCTCTGGAGCTGGTGCGGGTTTATCGCCAGGCCACGTCGCGGCAGATCGTCGAGAACCTCTATCACGCGGTCCGGGCTTTCTCGCAGGACCAGCCGCAGTACGACGACATCACCGCGACCGTGATCAAGGTCACCGACCAGGTCTCGTTTTGATAGAATGGCCTCCGCGTTGTGGCCGGCCTGGGAATGCCAGGCTCCGTCTTGACCTCTGAGAGGATCCGCCGATGCGCCTGCTGCCTGCTCTGCTCTGCCTGGTCGTGGTTGCTGGTCCGCTCCCGGCCGACGATCCCAAGCCCAGCCCCAAGGAAAAGCCCCGCTACGAGTTTGCCGCCCAGCACGATCCCAACGGCATCGGCAAGTTCTACATGGGCCGGGAAATCGCCCGGGTGATGGGCCACCAGGGGGCGGGCTGGCTGGAACGGCCGGAGCGCGAGCGCGAGGAGCAGCCGGCCAAGCTGCTGGAGGTGCTGCAGCTGAAGCCGGGCCAGGTGGTCGCCGACGTGGGGGCCGGCAGCGGCTACCACACCTTCCGCATGGCCGAGAAGGTCGGGCCCAAGGGCAAGGTGCTGGCCGTGGACGTTCAGCGCGAGATGCTCGACATCATCGAGCGGCGCATGAAGGCCCGCAAGATCAAGAACGTGGAGACAGTCCTGGGCACCGAGACCGATCCGAAGCTGCCGGCTGGAGGCGTGGACCTGATCTTGCTGGTGGACGTCTACCACGAGTTCTCGCAACCCTGCGAGATGGCGGAGAACCTGGTCAAGGCGCTGAAGCCGGGCGGCCGGCTGGTGTTCGTGGAATTTCGGCTGGAAGATCCCAAGGTGCCCATCCTGCTGGTCCACAAGATGACCGAGAAGCAGGTACTCAAGGAGATGGCGCCGCATCCGCTCAAGCACGTCAAGACGGAGGGGAAGCTGCCCTGGCAGCACGTCATCATCTTTGAGAAGAAAGCGATGGAGCAGCCGAAAAAGTAGCCGGCACACTCCGTGTGCCGACTTTCGGCACACGGAGTGTGCCGGCTACTTTCGAGTATCGCTGCCCCCGCCGAGGAAGTTGGCACTGGTCTGGAAGATGCGGCGCTGACGGGCCTTGGTCTGGGGGACGGGTTCCTTCTGAGCGGCCTGGAGGTCGGCCAGGTTGGCCAGGCAGTAGGGACACTCGACCACTTCCAGATGGAACCGGGTGTAATCCTGTTCTGCCTCGTCGAGGACTTGCAGCAGGTAGCTGCCGAGCTGCTCGCGCGGCGGACAGGTGAGCCGGTCGCGCCGCCAGATGGCACCCAGGGAGTGTTCGCCCCGGTCGCGTTCCTGCATGGCCTGGCGCAGCAGGCGGCGCAGCGATTCCGACTGGCGCAGGGCCTGCTCGACCTGGGCCGCCTCCGCATCGCCGAGGGCCTCGTCCAGGTAGGCGTGCAACTTCTCGCGCGTGATCTCGCTCATACGTACCCCTGCGTAGGTCAGGCTTTCCAGCCTGACAGGGCCGTAACGTCAGGCTGGAAAGCCTGACCTACTCTATTCAACCATTCCGGACCGGCGCCGTCCAGAGGCAACTTCCCCGTTGAGCCTCACCGCTCCTCTCGATAGGATACCTGCAACCCCGAAACAACTACCCTGCACTCACGAGGAACACCCGATGAGCAAGTCCCCCCTTACCGCACTCAACCGCCGGCAGCTGCTGGCCGGCACCGCCGGTGTCGTCGCCGCCGGGGCCGCCCTGACCGACCTGGCTGCCGAGGAGAAACGGGCCGCCAAGGACAAACTCCTCAAGCACTCCATCGTCCACTGGTGCTTCAAGAAGTACTGGACCGTCGAGGAGACCTGCAAGATTGCCAAAAAGCTCGGCTGTGTTAGCGTCGAGATCGTCCCCCCCGAGGACTGGCCGACCCTGAAGAAGTACGGCCTGACCTGCGCCATCGCCCCCAACGGCATGCCCGGCGCTCCCTTCGAGAAGGGCTTCAACAACCCACGCTATCACGACGAGGTCATCAGCCGGACGATGAAGGCCATCGACGCCAGCGAGGAGTTTGGGTGCCCCAACGTCATTGCCTTCACCGGCTTCGCTGAAGAGATTCCCGCCGACGTCGGCCTGAAGAACTGCGTCGCGGGCTTCAAGAAGATCGCCGGCCACGCCGAGAAGAAGAAGGTGACGATCTGCCTGGAGATGCTCAACAGCCGGGTCGCCGAGAACATGAAGGGGCATCCCGGCTACCAGGGCGATCACACCGATTACTGCATCGAGATCCTCAAGCAGGTCGGCTCGCCCCGGGTGAAGCTGCTGTTCGACGTCTACCACGTGCAGATCATGGACGGCGACATCATCGCACGGATTCGCAAGTTCCACGACTGGATCGACCACGTCCACACGGCGGGTGTCCCCGGCCGCTGCGAGCTGGACGCCAGGCAGGAGATCAACTATCCGCCGGTGATGAAGGCCCTGGCCGACGCGGGCTACAAGGGCTACGTCGGTCATGAGTTCATTCCGACCCGGGAGCCGCAGCAGGGATTGAAGGAAGCGATCGCGGCATGTGATTATTGAGGCAAGCCGCCGGTGTTTTTCTCTCCTCTCCCCAGCGGGGAGAGGGGAGAAGCCCTTGGCCGTTCGCTTGAGCAGTTGTCGGTTTGACTCCATGAGCAGGACCCGAGAAGGTAAAATCGTGGATCTTCCTGCCTTGCTGACGCTCCGCGAGAGCGTACCGGCAAGGGCGGCGTACGGTGGTCTGGACCAACGGCTGCTTTGATCTGCTGCACGCCGGGCACGTCCGCAGCCTGGAAGCCGCCAGCCGGCTGGGCGACGTCCTGGTCGTCGGCCTCAACAGCGACAGTTCGGTGCGGCAGCTCAAGGGGCCGGGCCGGCCGCTCCTGCCGGAGCAGGAGCGTGCCGAGGTCCTGGCCGCCCTGGAGTGCATCGATCACGTCCTGGTCTTCGCCGACACGACGCCGACCGCGACCCTCCAGCTGCTCCAGCCCGACGTGTACTGCAAGGGGGCCGAATACGCTCCACCCCACGGCAGACCAATCCCGGAGCGTGCCGTGGTCGAGGCCTACGGCGGCCGCGTGGTGTTTCTGCCGCTGCTTCCCGGTGCCTCCACAACGGACCTGATCGACCGCATCCGCCAGCGGAGAGAATCGCCATGAGCAAGCCAATGCCGATCAGCGGGGAATCGATCCTGCACCGCTTTCCCGGCCAGCACGTACTGATCGTCGGCGACGTGATGCTGGACGAGTATCTCTGGGGCGCCGTGCGGCGCATCTCGCCGGAAGCCCCGGTTCCTGTCGTGGAGCTACAGAAGCGCAGTCACGTCCCGGGCGGGGCTGCCAACACCGCGGCGAACGTCGCCGGGCTGCGGGGTGTGGCTCACCTGGTTGGGGTGGTCGGAGCGGACGAGGCCGGCCGGAACCTCCGCGCCGCGCTGGAGGCGAGGGGGATCAGTGCGGAGGGCCTGCTCATCGACGAGGGCCGGCCGACCACGACCAAGACGCGGATCATCGCCCACAGCCAGCAGGTGGTCCGCGTCGATCACGAGCAGCGTCAGCCCCTGCCCGCGGCCCTGGAAGCGCGTCTGCTCGCAATGATCGACGACTGCTTGCCCGAGGCGGCCGCTTGCATCCTGGCCGATTATGCCAAGGGGATCGTTTCCGGCACCCTGGCCCAGCACCTCATCCGCCGGGCAACGGCGCTGGGCAAGCCGGTGATCGTGGACCCCAAGGGGGCCGACTTCTCCCGCTATCGCGGTAGTACCCTGGTCAAGCCCAACCTGCACGAGGCGAGCCTGTTCCTCCAGCGCGAGGTCAACTCGGCAGAGGATGTGCTGGAGGCGGGCCAGCGGTTGCTCGATTTCCTCGGCGGTGCTGGGGTGCTCGTGACACGCGGGGCGGCGGGGATGTCCCTGTTCGAGAAGGGCAAGGAGCCGCTGCACGTCCCAGCCCAGGCCCGCGAGGTTTACGACGTCACCGGCGCCGGCGACACGGTGGCCAGCGTGCTGACCATGGCCCTGACGGCGGGGGCGAACCTGGAGCAAGCGGCCCGCCTGGCAAGCAGGGCAGCAGCCATCACCGTGGCGCGAGTGGGAACCACCGCGGTTCGGCTTGAGGACCTGACGTAGCCGGAGGCGGTCAGGGACTCTGCGGGCTGGGCTGCTTGGCGAGCTGCTGGATCTGCTGCATGCGGGAGACGTGCATGCCGTCGGAGGGCTGCATGGTGTAGAAGCAGGTCGGCTTGCCGGTCCCTTGCCCTTTGTAGTGACGCAGCAGGTTGAAGACCTGCCGGTCGGCGCTCATGGCCTGGCGATCCCCCGGCAAGGGCTGACACCACCAGCGCAGCACCGGCTCACAGGCGGTCTTGTCAAGCAAGAGCGTGTTGGTGTCGCAAAAGCCGCCGAACCTCTTCTGATAGACGCCGCGGCCGGGGCCGACCGATTCCCAGTTGTCCACGGCCAACGGTTTCTGCGTGGCATCATCGACGAACCAGCGCAGCGAGAAGGCCCACTGCGCTCCGGCGATGGCCCGCAGCAGCGAGCTGAGGTGATCCGGGGCCCACCAGTTGTCGTCGTCGAGATAGGCGACGAAGGGGCTGTTGGCCGCGTAACTGAGGATGGTCCGGAGCGACCCGCCGTCTCCGGCCGGATAGATGCCGCCGTTGCGAACTGACGTCGAATAGCCCAGGTCGCAGATGGTCAGCACCCAGTTGTCCGGCTTCAGCGAGACAATCTGCTCCAGCAGGGCCGAGTCGCCGACCTTCTTGTCGATGCCGAGCAGCAGTTGCAGTGCCCCCAGGGCGTCCTGGGCAAAGACGGACTGAACCGCGCGGAGCAGGGAGGGACGGAGGATCGTCGGGATGACAACGGCTGCTGCGAACCGTTGTCCTGTGCGAGATCCCTGGTAGGATTGAATGGCGTGCGTGTTCATGTGTTGCTACGGCAGCCAAAAGGGCGATGGAACAATCCTCTCGTGAACAGGAGAGGCATTCCAGAATTGGTCCTGATCGGTCATCTTGTACGTAATCTCCAAATCATTCCTTTGACCTCTTCTTCAGGCAGAAGGCGTATTGTCGTGCTCGCTCGAATGTCATCATCTGGATCGGCAGCGAGCTTCTCGATCATCGGGCGAAAGCGCTCCCACACGGTGTTAGGGATGCCTAGCATTGCCTTTATGAATATCCTACGATCTTCCAGCACAAGAGACGCACCGTATTGTCGCAACAGCTGCTGCCCGGAGCGATTATCAGCGTCGATCTGGATGAGGGCACAGGCGACGTCAGACTTCTGCCAACGAGGTAGAACCGCATCCTCTACCAATAACAATCTTTCTAAGTCCGGGACACATTCGCGGGCGGCCGGCCCCACTCGGCCCACCACCCGAACCAAACAGCTCAACTCGAGCCAAGCCATCAAGCCGCGCTCTTTACATTCAGCAATCCAGTCTCGCTTCACCAGCGGACGCAAATGAAGAAACAGGTCAGAGGGCAAAGGAAGCCTCGTCAACGCTTGCAAGAGTACGTATGTTATATTGTTGACCTGGCCTCGACCCGAGTCGAGGAACTGGACAAGGCGAGGAACTCCGTCAACTGCTTCAGGACCGATGACTCCTAACGCACGAATAGCCACTTCTACGACTTCCTGTGATTCGTCGTCGAGACGCTGGATAAGCAGTTGAGCGGATGCCCGTGTTGGGCAAACTTCGGCTAACGACTGGCAGGCTTCCTTCCGAACCTCGGCATCTGGATCAGCAAGCAATTGGACCAATGTCTCCACGAGGATGTTTGAAACAGGCTTTGTCCGTCGCGCTGCTTTGGCAACACAAAGGCGGATGACTGCATGCCTGCTCTGTCCCATCCGCACCATACTCGGACCTAACTGAGCGAAAGTATCGACAAGGAGATCATGATAACCCACTTTGTCGGACCGTTCCAACGCTTCCGCCAAGGCCGGAACGAGCACCGGAGCGCTTTTTTCATGGCAGCAGGACAACGAAACAATTAAATCTCGATCGTCTTTGAAGTCAGGTGCGTCCTGGAGTCTATCAATCATTTCCGTCAAGTACTCGTCAACGGATGAGTCGGGTGCTGGGGAGTGCCGTTCGGTCATGTTCGTGGTCCTTTGAAACGGTTTTCGTGTGCCTGAGTTTACTGGTACGCTGACCTCGCGAAGTAACAGAATGGACACAATTGCGATTGGTAACGCGATAACGATCGCGATGTAGAATGGAAGTTGTCTCAGATAAGGTGGTGCCATATTCAACTTCTAATCAAAGAGGAAGGGTCATGCGCTTGAACTCGACAGGACTTCACTATGAAACCAGGCCAGGCCTTCCTACTCTGCGTAATAGCCAAAGTCAGACGAGAAAGCGTGAACTCCTTCAGGTTCGGAGTGCTGGGATGCTACTTCCTCTACAAGCGAGTTCCACATATCAGTGCCAGGACGGCGTCAAGGCTTTTTCACTCCTTCCTTGACATATAACTTTAAGTCCAGAAGACCTGCCCGATCTTCTGCAGGATACTTTTCACTGGACATGAGAATGAAGGCTATGTCCAATGCCTCATCGATATCGTCAGTTTCAGGGTCGTAGTCTAACGAGTAGTTCTGAAGAATCCTCATTACCGAACCCACATTGCTAATCACATACGAACCTGTCCTCGTAGCTCCATCTGACCGTGGGAAGAGTTCATTGTCTGGTGGACCAATTCTCAAAAAAAGCTCTCGCGTTAACAATCCTCGTTCGGCGGGCCCTACTTCACTCTTGTCAAGATAATTGTTCAGGGCATTGATCATGGTCCACCATTCTCCTCTTGTGACCGGTTGTTTGTTGTCCAGTCTCTGAAGGATGTTCCGGTATTCTTGGGAAAAGGTATTCCATGCTGCGATGGTTTCTGGTTTGGTGTTAGCGTTGGCCATCGCAACGCCTTTGCCAACGATACTCAACACGGCAATGATAGTCACAGTCTTGCTAAACCAGGGAAACTTTTCTTTCAGAGCTTCCCGAACCTTTTGTGCCATGACATGGCGCTTCTGGTCGGCAGCAGCCATGTCTTTCAAACTGCTGCCCGTACTCGTGTTCCGAAGCACCGCATTAACTTCGGCATCGGTCATGCCAGCTCTAATGACGCTTTCCTTGACTTGAGGGACACTCATCATGACATCACGGGCCTGTAATACCTCCTCAAGTGGGACTTTCTTAATGAACTTCTTGACGTGCGCTGGATTGTCAGGATCCAACCCCATCTGAACCATCTTCTCACGACACCAATCTTTCCACAGTTGATCAAGTTCTTGATGAACGCCAAGTCTCGCGCCGACGAGATGTTCCGCCTCGTGGATGTTGATTTTCTTGCCATTGACCTTCTCTTTCTCAAACCTATCAACGAACCTCTGCTGGATAGTGTGATGCACGGGGAGTTCTTCAATCGCTCTCCGGTTCATGGCGGCCAAACTCGGAACCTGCTCGATAAATCTATCTCTGCAATTTATGTCCGTCGCCGGACCTCTCGGGTGCCCTCCCTTACTTGGCTCGGGATCTGGGTCTACAAATGGAGTTCCAAATGGCGAGTAGTCAAGTGCCCAGGACCTGAAACACTCGTCGTGTCGGCCACGTTGTTGAAGTCTTGCAGTAGACTATAGCGGTCATTCCCGGTCTCCGTCTGGGTAATGCTGCCTGCGTGGCTGCTGCCGCTCTCTAGGAGACCGTAAGTGTAACCACCACTCCCAGATGAAAGAGTCGCACCTGCACCACTGTCTAACAAAGTGTCGGTGCCGCTTCCCGAATCGGTCCGAGAATACGTCTGGTTCGGATTGTTGCCAGTCTCGAACTGAGTCCAGGTCTCACTCCCAATGACAGTTTCGGCAAAGTCGCCTGCCGAGTCTGTCCCTGTCTCGTTCAGCGTGTAACCATCGACGCCGTTGCTGTTGCGCGTATACGTTCCCAGTACGCGGTTGCCGGTCTCACTCGCCGTGTCGTCGTTCTCGCCTGTTTCTGTCCAGGTGTAGTTGAAGGAGACAGCACTATCTTGCTCAGTCACACTATAATCATCGGTCGTGGTCGTCGTGGACGAATAGCGTGCCGTCAACGTGATTCCCCTGCTCCGTCGTCGTCGTCGTGGCCGTGTCGCTGCTATCGACCGTGAAGTCTCCATCCCCATTGCTGCCGACATCGTCCAGACTGGTCGTCGTGCTGCCGCTCCCTGTCTGCGTGTAATCGCCGTCAATCGAGTTCCCCGACTCGTCCGTCGAGGCCGAGGTGGTGCTGGTTTCCGTGTAGGTGGAATTCCCCGCCGTGAAGGTGTTGCTCTCCTGAATCGTACTCGTGCTGGAGTTGCTGCCGTCGTTGCTGTAATCGCCCGTCAGGTCATTGCCAGTCTGGTCCAGGCTCGACGACTTCGTCTCTTCGTCGCTGAAACTGTAATCGCCGCTGGCATTGCTACCCGTCTCGCCTAGCGTCGAGGTACTCGACGCCGTTGTCGTCTGCGTGTCATCCCCTGTGTCCGTGTTCGCGGTCTGAACAACCGTGCTGGCGCTGGTGTCGCTGTCGTTGATCGTGTAAGCCGTGTCGCTGCTGAGGTATGTGCCGGTCTCCAGCGTGCTGGAGTTGTCGCTGGTCGTCGTCGTGCTGTCAATGTCCCCGGTGTCGGCGTTGTCTGTCTGCACCAGCGTCGTCGTGCTGCTGTCGGCCACCGTCTGCCCGTAACTGGTAGAACTGTCGCCGCCGGAGCGCGTCGAGGTCGTCTGATTAGTTGTCGTCTGGTTCAGTGTGTCCGTGCCATCCCAGTCGTCACCGGTGTCGGTCGAGGTGGTCATCGTCGTGACCGTGGTGCTGCCGCTGAACGTCCCTCGCGCATCGGTCCCGGAATCCAGAGTCGTCGTGGTCGTTGTGCCGTTCTCCGTGTCGGTAACGTCTCCCGAATAGAGGTTGTCCGTCTCCGTGATGGTCGGCGAGCCGCTGTCCGTCGTGGTACTGTTGTCCGAGGTTCCCTGGTTCGAGGTTTGCTCGTACGTCGTTACGTCCTCGAACTCGTAGGTGGTCGGGTCATTGGACCCCGAGATCAGGTTCCCCTCGTCCTGGGTCGTGGCGCTGCTCTCGTTGTAGTTGGTGATCGTCGCCGAGTAATCCTGGTTCGTGTCGGTTTCAATGCTGGTAACGTTGTCATACTCGTCGGTCGTTGGATCATCCGCACCGGAGATCAGGTTGCCGGTTTCCTCCGTCGTGGAACTGCTGTGGTCGTAGTTGGTGATGGTGGAAGATGCGCCCTGATCCGTGTCCGTCTCGTAGCTGGTGGCGTTGGCGAAATCGTAGGTCGTTGGGTTGTCGTCTCCCGAGATCGAGTTCCCCGTATCGAAAGTCGTGGCGCTGCTGCCATCGATGGTTGTGACGTTCGACGTTAGGTTCTGATCCGTGTCGGTCTCGTAGCTGCTGACGTTGGCGTATTCGTAATCCGTCGGGTCGTCTTCTCCCGAGATCAGGTTGTCGCTCGCTTCAACCGTATCACTGCTCTTGTCATAAGTCGTGATCGTCCCCGAGTAACCCTGGTTGGTGTCGGTCTCGTAACCAGTGACGTCGCCATACTCGTAATCTGTTGGATCATCCGATCCCGAGATCAGGTTGCCGCTGTCCAGCAGCGTCGAACTGCTCTTGTCGATGCTGGTGACGTTCGCGGTCGAATCCTGGTTGGTGTCGGTCTCGTAGCTCGTGACGTTGTCGTGCTGATAGTTGGTCGGGTCATTCTCACCGGAGATCAGGTTGTCGTTCGCTTCGACCGTAGCGCTGCTCTGGTCGAAGCTGGTGATCGTCGCGGCAAAGTCCTGATCGCTCTCCGTCTCGTTGGTCGTGGCGTTGGCGAACTCGTAGGTCGTCGGCTCATCGACTCCCGAGATCAGGTTACTTGTCTCCAGCGTCGTCGAACTGCCGTTGTCGTAGTTGGTGATCGTCGCGGAGGATGCCTGATCCGTGTCCGTCTCGAACGTGGTCACGTTGTCGTATTCGTTGGTGGTCGGATTGTCCGAGCCGGAGATCAGGTTGCTCGTGTCCTGGATGGTGGCGCTGCTGCTGACGTACCGCGCCAGCTTGCTCGACAACGACTGATCCGTGCTGCTCTCGAAGAGCGTGACGTTGGCAAACTCATACGTCGTGGGATTGTCCGATCCCGAGATCAGGTTCCCCGTGTCCTCCGTGGTGGAACTGCTGGTGTCATAGTCGGTGCTGGTCGAGGACGAAGCCTGGTCCGTGTCGGTCTCGAACGTGGTGACGTTGGCGTACTCGTCGGTGGTTGGATCGTCCTCTCCCGAGATCGAGTTGCCGCTCGCCTCCACCGTGGCGCTGCTGCTGTCGAAACTGCGGACGGTGGTCGTGGCGGCCTGATCCGTTTCCGTCTCGTAGACGCTGACGTTGGCGTACTCCTCGGTGGTCGGCTCCTCGTCTCCGGAGATCAGGTTGTCCGTCTCCTCGGTGGTGGCGCTGCTCCTGTCTATGCTGGTAATCGTGGCCGAGGATGCCTGATCCGTGTCGGTCTCGTAGCTGCTGACGTTGTCATGCTGGTAAGTCGTCGGATTGTCGGCTCCCGAGATACTGTTGCCGCTGTCCTGGATCGTCGAATTGCTCGTGTCGTAGGTGGTGATCGTCGCCGACGAGGCCTGATTCGAGGCGAACTCATACGCCGTCACGTTGGGGTAATCGTCGGTGGTCGAAGCATCGGCTCCCGAGATGTCGTTGCTCGTCCCTTCCATGACGACGCTGCCGCTGTCGGTGCTGGTGATGGTGGCGGAGGATTGCTGGTCCGTCTGCGTCTGATACGTCGTCACGTTGTCGTAGACGTCGGTGTTCGGGTCATCCGCTCCCGAAATTGAGTTGCAGGTTGCCTCCGTCGTGGCGTTGCTCCTGTCAATCGTGGTGGTTGTCGAGGAGGACTGCTGATCCGTGTCCGTCTCGTAGCTGCTGACGTTGTCGTGGACGTAGCTGGTTGGATCCTCGGCGCCCGAAATGACGTTGGCCGTCTCCAGCGTCGTGGAACTGCTGCTGTCGTAACTGGTGCTCGTGGCCGAGGAGGCCTGGTCCGTGTCGGTCTCGTAGGACGTGACGTTGTCGTATTCGTAGTCGTCGGGATCTTCCTCTCCGGAGATTGTGTTGCCGGTCTCTTCGATCGTACCCGTGCTCTTGTCATAGACCGTGCTGTTCGCGGTCGAGGCCTGGTCCGTGGCGAAGTTGTAGCTGGTGAGGTTGGCAAACTCGTACGTGGTCGGGTTGTCCGCACCCGAGATCAGGTTGCCGCTCTCCAGCGTCGTGGGACTGCTGGTGTCGAAGGTGGTTGCTGTACTGCTGGATTGCTGGTCCGTGTCCGTCTCGTAGGTCGAGACGTTGTCCTGGGCATAGGTACTCGGAGCATCCTGGCCGGAGATCAGGTTGCCGGTGTCCTCTACCGTGGCTGTACTCTTGTCGATAGTCGTAATGCTCGAGGCCGACTGCTGATCGGTGTCCATCTCGGAGGTCGAGACGTTGTCATATTCGTAATCCGTCGAGCCATCGTCTCCCGAGATCAGGTTGCCCGTGGCGTACGTCGTGGCACTGCTCTTGTCGTAGCTGGTCACCGTCGCCGCGGAGGCCTGATCGGTATCGGTTTCGTAGCTGCTGACGTTGGCGTACTCGTAATCGGTCGGGTCGTCTGCGCCGGAGATCGAGTTGCCGGTGTCCAGCGTGGTGGCGCTGCTCTGGTCGATGCTGGTTACAGTTGCGGAGGAAGCCTGGTCGGTGTCGGTCTCGTAGCTGGTAACGTTGTCATGGGCATACGTGTCCGGGTCGTCTTCTCCCGAGATGAGATTGTCCGTTGCCTCGACCGTGACGCTGCTCCTGTCATAACTCGTGATGCTCGCCGAGGCAGCCTGGTCTGTATCCGTCTCGTAATCCGTGACGTTGGCGAACTCGTAGGTCGTCGGATCGTCCGCTCCAGAGATCAGGTTGCCGGTCTCCTCCGTCGTGGAACTGCTGTTGTCATAGTCCGTGACGGTCGAAGAGGATGCCTGGTCGGAGTTGGTTTCGCAGGTGCTGACGTTGTCGTATTCCTTCGTCGTCGGATCATCCGTGCCGGAAATCACGTTCCCGGTCTCCATGACCGTGCCGGTGCTGGTGTTGTAACTGGTAGCCGTGCTGGAATCGGCTTGATCCGTGTCGGTCTGGTAATCCGTGACGTTGGCAAACTCATACGTGGTCGGATCGTCCTCGCCTGAGATCAGGTTGCCCGTTTCCTCCGTGGTCGAACTGCTGTTGTCGTAGTCGGTGCTGGTCGAAGATGCCGCCTGGTCTGTCTCCGTCGCAAACGTGGTGACGTTGTCGAACTCGTCGGTGCTGACATCCTCCGCTCCGGAGATCAGATTGTCGCTGCCCTCGACCGTGCCTGTGCTGTAGTCGAAGCTGCGCACGGTGGTGGTCGCGGCCTGATCCGTCGCCGTCTCAAAGGTGCTGACGTTGGCGTACTGGTCCGTGGTCGGGTCGTCCGCTCCCGAGATTGCGTTGCCGTCGTCGGTCGTCGTGGAACTGCTCTTGTCGTATGTCGTGATGGTCGATGACGACGCCTGGTCCGTCGCCGTCTCGTAGGTGGAGACGTTGTCGGACTGGTTGCTCGACACATCCTCGGCACCGCTGAGCAGGTTGTCGGTTGCCTCGGTCGTTGCACTGCTGGTGTCGTAACTGGTGATGGTCGCGGACGAAGCCTGGTTTGTCTGGATCTGGTACGTGGTGACGTTGTCGTACTCATTGGTCGTCGGATCATCCGTGCCGTCGTACGCATTGTCATCCGCGGTTGTGATGAAGCTGCTCTTGTCGTAGACCGTGGCGTTCCCCGACTCCGACTGGTCGCTGTCGCTCTCGAACGCCGTGCCATTGTCAAACTGGTACGCCGTCGGCTGCTCGTCGCCGCTGATCAGGTTGCCGCTCTCCAGCGTGGTCGAACTGCCGTTGTCATAGTTGGTGCTGCTTGAGGATTCTTGCTGGTCGCTGCCATTCTCGTACGTCGTCCCCCTGGCAAACTGGTAGGCGGATTCACTCTGGTTGCCGCTGACGACGTTGTCCGTGTCCAGCGTGGTCGAACTGCCGTTGTCGTAGTTGGTGACGGTCGCGGATTCCTGCTGGTCCGTGCCGGTCTGGTAGGTTGTGCCGTTGTCAAATGCGTACAGGTTCGGCGCTTCAGTCCCGCTGACGAGGTTGGCCGTCTCCAGCGTGGTCGAGCTGCCATTGTCGTAGTTGGTGACGGTGGCGGAGGAAGTCTGGTCCGTACTGGTTTCGTTGGTCGTGGCCTTGTCAAACTGATAGACAGTGGGATCTTCCTCCCCGCTGAAGAAGTTGCCGCTCTCCAGCGTGGTCGCACTGCCATTGTCGTAATGGGTGGCGTACGAGGTCTCGCCCTGGTCGGAGGCCGTCTCGTCAGTCGTGGAGTTGGCGAACTGGTAAACCGTCTCGCTCTGGTCGCCACTGACCACGTTGCCGCTTTGCACCGTCGTCGCCGTGCTGAAATCATAGGTGGTGGGGTTGTCAGTCTCGCCCTGGTCGGTGTTTGTCTCGCCCACCGTGCTGTTGTCGCTGCCCACGTCCGTGGAGGTGTAGGTGCCGCTCAGCGTGTTGCCGGTAATGCTGCCACTGGTGAAGTTGTAGCCCAGGGTGTCCGTGCTGGTGTAGCTGTCGCTCCCCTCGTTGCCGCTGCCGTGGGGATTGGAGCTGCTGGAGGCGCTCACCAGCGTGGAATTGAAGTCGCCGCTGGCCTCCGAGGCGGTCACCACCCAGGTATCGCTGCTGCTCTCCGTGGCCGAATCGCCGGAACTGCCGCCCGGGTCGCTTTCGGATTCCGTGACGCTGCTGCTATCGCTGTCCTGGACCGTGGCCGTATAGGTGCCGCCGCGCGTGCCGTTTTCGCTGATGGTGGTGCTGCTATCGGCGGTGGTGCTGGTGTCGCTGTACTGATCGCCCAGGTCGTTGCCGGTGGTCGCGACAGTGGCGGTGGTGCTGTTGTCGGTCTGTGTCAGCGAGAACGTGCCGCTGCTGAAGTTGCCGCTTTCCGTGACCGAGAGGGTCGGCGAGGCCGATTCGGTGGTGGCCAGGGTGCCGCTGAGGTCGTTGCCCGCCTCCTGGCCGGTCAGGCTGCCCGACTCGACGTGCGTCCAGGAGTAGTCGCCGGTGCCGCCGTCACCGCTGCCGGTCCAGCTGACGCTCGGCGAACTGGTGACGCTGCCGCTGTCTTCCTCTTCCAGGTCGTTCTCGAAGGTACTCAGCGTGTCGGTGGCCGAGCCGGTGACGCTATTGCTGAATGCGCCCTCGTTGAAGGCGCTGCTGCTGTCGCTGCCGGCGGCCGCGATGCTGAAGGTGAGGCTGACGCTGTCGTTGGACGCGACCGAGGTGCCAATGCCGTAGACGGTGCTTTGCAGGGTGTAGTCGAGCGAGCCAGTGGCCGACAGGTCGTAGGAGCCGCTGCCATCGGCGCCGGTTTGCGACTCGCTGGAGCTGTAGGGGAGCGAAAAGGTACCCAGGGTCTGGAACTGCCCGTCCTGGGTCAGTGGCAGCACCAGACCCAGAGTCAGCAAGACGCCCGTGTCACCTGTATTGACGTTTTTCCACTGCACGCCGACCACATAAGGCCCCTGCTCGGTGTAGGTGTGACTGCCGCTGATCTGGAATTGGATGCCGGTGCCCACTTGCGTGACCACCCCGGTCGAACTGGAGCCGTCGCCCCACAGGATCACCGCACTATAGTCGCTGGCCGTGGTCCCCGATGCGCCTGCGAAGTCGGCGACGAGGCCGCTGAACTGTTGTCCCTCGCCGGCAACGAAGGGAACGCCGTGGACTTCGGGCGGGAGCGGCGGAAGGATGTGGATGCCGGAATTGGGCGCAGCCTGCTGGCCGCTGCTGCCCGAGGAAGGCACCGAAGCCAGCGGTGCCAGAGCTCCAGGAGAACTCCCACTCTGGGATGGGGTTGCGGCCCCAAACCCCTGGCTGGGCAGGGCGCCGGCCTGAGCAGGAGCAGCAGCAAACATTCCCGGAGCTGCCGGTCTCGACAGGATCGCACCGATACCAGCCGGGACTGTAGGCGTCGTCAGCGTCAGTCCCGGCAACGAGTTGCCCGGCTGGCCTGGGGTCGGCAGCGTCGCGTTGTGGCCTGACAGGCCACTGCTCTGCTTGGGCAGTGTGTGAATCTTGGGGATTGCAGGCGCATGGAAGGGCTGGCCGGGCGCGGCGCCGGATGGCGATGTCGTCTGAGCTGGCTGGTTGTTCCCGGACTGGGGTTGCGCTGTGGGAATGCCGGCCGTGCTGGGACTGGCGGCCGCTGGCGTGGGCGTGGCGACCGTCTGGGAGACGACGGTGGGGGGCATGGCCCCCGGGACCTGGCTGGGAGGCGTGGGCAGCGGCCCGGCTCCCGTGTTGAGCGGATTGGAGTTGCCGCCGCCACCGCCGCTCGAGGGATTGGCGCCGCCACCTCCTCCGCCGCCACCGCCGCCGCCACCGCCACCGCCGCCACCGCTGTTCTTTGGGGGCAGAGCCGGGGCAGGAGGCTCCTCCAGACCCGCGGGCGGCCGGGGAGTCCCATCGAGATCGACAGCCCAGGCGCGCCAGTTCGCGAAGTGGTCCCAGTTCCAGCTGTGCGGCGCCGGGTCGTCGGAACCGGCCGGCGTGGAGGGCGAGGCCCGGTCGCTGATGGTTGGGGATGGGGAGAAGGGAGGCGTCACCGGGGAGGGCGTCTCGGTGGTCGCCAGGCTGGAGGCTGTGGCCGGCTCATCGTGCGGGCCCAGGGTCCGGACGTTGCCGGCTACCGGGAAGCCGGCAACGTTCAACGCCGAAATGAAGGCGTTGTTCAGCAGATTGCCGGTGGCGTTGCGGTCTTCCAGAGTTTGCAGAAGCGGAACGGTCGGCGGCCGCGGCGGCAGCAAGTCCGGTCCACGCCAGCAACGAAACCAGCGCCGTCCCCCCTGGAGGAGCCGGATCAGGTGGGTCGTGAGAAAATCGACCCGGGCTTTCAACGGCTGAAGTGCAATACGCCAAAGCAAGCGTCTCATGGGCCAGCCATCCTGGGTGAGCACGGGCCTACCGGAATCTCCCTTGATCCGGTAAACGCCTGCGCAAATAGCCAGGTACATGTCAGCATTTCTTGATCCGATTGTCAAGAGGGTGGCAGCAACATCAGCGATGCGGAGTCACGGGGACAGGGTAGAAAGGCCGTCCTCTGCTGGCTGGGGAGAAGGTCAGGAGATTTGGCAAAGACGGTACGCCCCCCCTCCCGGCTTGCGCCAGGTTTCTTTGCCGCCCCCCCTCTTCCCCCTCCGGATTGCTGTGCCCGCCTCTTCTGGGTGCTGCTGCTAACTGCTGTCCAGACGGATCTGGATCTGCCCTGCTTGGCCGAACACCTCTTGCGGCCACCGCAGGTTCCGCAGGCTCTCGACGAAAAACTCCGCGATGTTCTTCAAGCTTCCCAGCAGCGCCACTGCCGACCGCTTCCCCGACTGCCGCGCCAACTCCCGCAGCAAACTTCCCTTCTCCACCAACTGCAACAGTACGTGCGCCATCTGCAAGAGCAGATAATACGCCCCGAAGTGCCCCTTCTCGCTGTACGCATGCTCAAGATTCAGCCCACTGTTCTTCTGGACGTTGAAGCCCTGGTTCTCCTCCCACCAGCGCGGCCGACCTGCGCCCCACACGATCCGCTCCACACTCGCCTTGCTCACCACCAGGTCGGCGCTCACCAGCCACGCCCATTCGGAGAGCTTGCCCTTGGGCCCTTCTCCTCGGTAATGGATCGCTTTGAGATGCCACGCCCGTTGAGCGCTGTCCACGTAGGGCAACTCGTCCACCCACCGGTACTCGTGCCGCCAGCCGTCCTCGGTCACTTCCAGGCGATTCTCCGGGCACAGTTGCAGCAGCGTCTGGAACTCTTGCCACAACGTCGGGATACTCCCCTCCTTGAAGACGGTCACGAACGACGCCTTGAAATCTTTGGCCAGTTGGAACCCTGCGCCGCAAGCGTACAGCGCAGTCCTCCGACAGGCACAGCCGCAACTGGGGGAAGTCCTGGCGCACTTTCTGAAGGAGCCGCCGCGCCGCCTTCAACTCGCAGTCCTGCTTGCGTTTCTGCTCGCCCGCGTTGGGCGAGGTGTCCGCCAGGTGCTGGTTGTCGATGAACTCCGTGCCCACAGACAGGACCGTTTCGGCCGGGCCAAGGATCTTGGCTTCCAGAACCTTGTGGCAGTACAGGGTCTGTTCGCCGGCCTGCTGCGTCAGGCAGTGGTCGCAGTGTTGCCAGCGGAAGACGAGGTAGCCGCTGCCATCCAGGCCAACCACGAGCCGGCCTTGGACGCGGGCGGAGTCCAAGACCCTCATGCGGATCAACCGGTCCATCATCTCGGCACGCACCGAGGCGATCGGATCGGTGCCGATCAGGGCCAGGTAATCATCCAGAGTGTCATTGCAAGGAAGGCTGTGCTGCTGGGTCTGGGCCAGCCGATTGAGGTTGTCCAGGACGGCCGTCCCCTGTTCGCGATACTTGAAGTCGAGCTGGCGTCGGCTGCCGAGCTTGCCGACGAAGAGCAGCACGCCGTACCAGAGAAGGAAGCGGCGGTGGTAGGTGATCCGCTCCGGGCAGCGCGGGTCAGCAACCTTGTCGAGCCAGGCGTTGAACTGCGGGAAAAAATGGCGGACGGTGCGAGCGAAGATGGGGCCGACGGTCAGGGACGGCCGGCCTGGCGACGCTGGTGGCGGCTGTGAGTTTTGATCAGGGCCACCGTCAACTGGTGGATCTCGTCGAGCAGATTCTTGATTCGCTTGTGTTCGGCGATCCATGCGCGCACCTCATCGAGGAGGTCATGGGGGACGTAGACGGTGCGGGTTCTGCCCTTGACCTTGTAGGTGAGGTGCCAGGCGAGATGGGGCTCGCCGTGGTAACAGTGGCAACTGGGCTGGCCGCAGCGTTTGCGCACCTGAGTGAGCGTGGCGGCCAGGACGGGCTTGCCCGGAGCGAGTCGAGCCCGGCGAGCATCCAGCATGCGGCGGATCTCGGTCGGGTGATCAGGGACACGCATGGCTTGCTCCCGCAAGGGGTTGCGTCACGCACTTGATGCGGAGTATTCCTTACCCGAAACGGCCCGAAAAACAAGGGTGCGAAGAAAAAAATCCCAGAGGGCGGACAAGCTCGCATTGCGAACTCTGACGCCGCAATCACTTACGCCGTTTCAAAGGTGCGAAGATTTCCTCACTCCGCAGCCCTGCAGCAACATTCCTGAATAATCACATTCTTTTCACGTG
>CAWATZ010000010.1:0-63323 GCA_963784995.1 uncultured Planctomycetota bacterium
TCCGGTGCCTCGGCGAGCGAGTGGTCCCGACACTGAGGCATCGCGGGCTGGCCCTCCAGCGCGTTCGGAATAGTTTGGACTGCGGCTTTGGTTGCTCCGACTCTTCGTTCAAGGGTGCTTTCATGGCCACTGTGCCGCCCCTGGAAACACTCAACCGACTCTTTCCCTCCGCCAAGGGGCTGCCGCTATTGTTCGAGGTCCACGAGCTGATCCGGCTGGGCCGGGTGGAGGAACACCGCCTGTTTGAGCTGTTCGCCAGGCTGGCGCGCACGGCGGGACGAGAAGACCTTGGCCTGGAGTTCGACCAGCGAGCCAGGGGGCAGGTCGTGTCTCTACCCACCCCGGAAAGGGATGGAAAAGCTCCTTCTCCGCCCTCGCCGGCCTCGGGTCCGGACGGCAAGGCGAACCCGGCGGTCGCGGCCCTGCGCTCCCAGGGGCTGAGGCTCTCCCAGCAGGGTAAGCTGGCCGAAGCCGAGCAGCAGTTCCGGCTCGTGATCCAGCAGTGTCCCAACGAGGCCCAGGGTTACGGCGACCTGGGCGTGGTGCTGGCCCGGTTGCGGCGCGTGCCCGAAGCCGAGGCGGCCTTCCGTCTCAGCGTCCAGCTCGAACCAACCAACGCGGTCACCTGCCTGAACCTGGGCCGGTCTTGCCTGGATCAGAACAAGCTCGCTGAGGCCGAAAGCTGGGTTCGGCAGAGTGTCCTGCTGCGGCCGGGGTCCGCGGAAGCGCTGCAGTTGCTCGGGACCATCCTGGAAAGGCAGAACAAGCCGGAGGCGGCCGGGGACGCCTACCAGGAACTGGTCCGGCTCAAGCCGAAGGACGCCGAGGCCCACCTGCGGCTGGGCCGGCTCCGCAAACGGACCGACAAGCCCAGGGAGGCGGAAGCGGCGTTCCGGGAAGCGGTGCGTCTGCGGCCCGACCATGCTGATTCCTGGAACAGCCTGGGGGCCTTTCTGGAGAGCCAGGAACGCCACGGCGAGGCCGAACCCTGTTACCGCGAGGCGTTGCGGATCAAACCGGACTCGGCGGAGTATCACAACAACCTCGGCGTGGTCGTCGGGGCCCAGGACCGTCCCGAGGAGGCGGAGGTCTGTTACCGGGAAGCGCTGCGGCTACGCCCGGATTTCGCCGCGGTCCACAGCAACCTCGGTAACGCCCTGCGAAACCTGGGGAGGACAAACGAGGCCATTGGCAGCCTGCGTACCGCCATCCGGCTGGCACCGAAGTTCGCCGAAGCGCACAATAATGTGGGAATTGCCCTGACCCACAGTGGCCAGGTGGCCGAGGGAATCGCCGAATATGACCAGGCGATCCGCCTGCGGCACGATTACTCCGAAGCCCATCTCAATCGGGCGTTGGCCCTGCTGAGCCTGGGAGATTTCCGCCGCGGCTGGCCGGAATACGAATGGCGATGGCGCGGCCCTCAGAAGAAACCGCCCCAGTTCAAGGTGCCGCGCTGGGACGGCAGCCCGCTGGGGAACCGCACCCTGCTGCTGTGTGCGGAGCAGGGGCTGGGGGACACCATCCAGTTTGTCCGCTACGCCGCCCTGGTGCGTGGGGAGGCCGGCAAGGTGGTCCTGGATTGCCCGACGCCGCTGTGCGATTTGATGAAGAGCTGTGCCGGTCTGGACCAGGTCGTGCCGCGGGGCCAGCCGCTGCCGCCCTTCGACACCTACGTCACCATGCTGACTGTGCCGGACCTGCTCGGCACCAACCTCGACAACATCCCCGGACACGTGCCCTACCTGTTCGCCAAACCCGAACAGGTGGAGTTCTGGCGCGACAAGCTCAAGGAAGTGACCGGGTTCCGCGTGGGGATTTTCTGGCAGGGGAGCAAACAGCATAAGGGCGACCGCAACCGTTCGGTGGGACTGACCCGCTTCGCCGCACTGGCGGCCATTCCCGGCGTGCGCTCGATCAGTCTGCAAAAAGGGGTCGGCAGCGAGCAGCTGGCCGAGGCCCCGGCCGAGTGGGGGATTGTCGATCCCAACCAGTGGCTGAACGCCGATAGCTGGAGCTTCCTGGACACGGCAGCGCTGCTCCTAAACCTGGACCTGGTCGTGACCGTGGACACGGCGGTCGCTCATCTGACCGGGGCGCTGGGCAAGCCGGTGTGGGTGGCCACCGGTTTTGCCTCCGACTGGCGGTGGCTGCGTGAGCGGGAGGATACGCCGTGGTATCCCACCATGCGTTTGTTCCGGCAGCCCGTTTTCGGGAACTGGGACGCCGCCTTCGAGCGGATTGCCCAGGCGCTGGGTGAGGAAGCGAGAAAGAAATCCGAAGGGATATCGTAGCGCCGGTGGAGCAATTTCGACGTGGGTTTTTCGTGTCAGAAAGGAACAGTTGGAGAAGAGGTCCTGTCCCCGATTGGCACGCCCCAAAGCGTCCTTGCGTGCCAATCACCGATAGCAAACGGATGTTCAATCGACTGGCCAGCCGGTTTTGGGGCCGAGGATTGTGAGAAGATCGACCTTCAGGGCAGCAGCTCGCGCACGGGAATCCGGCCGATCTCCTGCCCATCCAGGACCAGCGGCACTTCGTCGGCGGTGGAATAACGGTGAAGCCCGCGATAATCGGGCTCCTCAATGGGGCCGGACGGGTCGGTGTAAACCTCGATTTGTTCGTCGGGCAGGCTGATGATCCAGTAAATCGGGATACTGGCCCGAGCGTAGAGTCGCTTTTTCAGGCTCCGATCCTGGTCGAGCGAGGTGTCCGCGACTTCCACGACCAGCCCGACGTCCTGCGGACCGGGATGGCGGGTGAGGTATTGCCGGGTGTTGCCGCGCACCACGACCACGTCGGGCTCCGGCTCACTGTCGGTCGTGGTGATCGGTTCCTGCGAATCGACGTACCAGCCGGAGGAGATCAGGAACTCCAGGCGGGTCCGGGTCAGCCGGGTCACGACCCGATGAGGGGGATTCTTGGGCATTTTGCGCACCAGCACGCCTTCCAGCAACTCGACCGGATCGTCACTCTTCAGGAAGCCGCTTTGGATCATGGCGTGGTATTGCTCCACGCTCCACGTCCAGAGGTTCAAAGGCGAGAGTGGTGATGGGTGAGCGAGGGAAGACACAAATGCTCTCCGTGGAACGGAACCACGTACCTGACGAAACCACTGCATTCTACCCCGTCGTCCCGTTCGCCGCAATCGACCCTTCGCCGACCCAATCCTGCGCCTTCTTCTCCTTGGCTGACGTGCCGCAACCGGATACACTGAAAGAGCAGGAGCAACCTCCCGCCTTCCAGCCGCGCGCAAGCCGGCGCCTTGTTTCCCCTGGAGGCCCACCCAGGGGCGGATTGAAACTTGATACCAGGGATGCGACTTGTGTTTTCCTCCGCGTTCCTCCTGGCGGCCGGGGCTGCCGTGCCGTGGACCGCGCGTGTGACCATCCTCTGCTTCCTGGCCAGCTACCTGGTGGCGCTGGGCCTGGAAGTCTGGCGGATGTTCCGTTCTCGTCCGGTCCTATGGGTGCTGGCCCTGGCCATGGGCGGGGCCGGCCTGATTGCCCAGACCATCTATCTTGCCGTGCAGCAACCTGCCCTGGTCTGGCAGTCCGGCTGGATGCTGTTCACCGCCTGGATCCTGGCCATCTTCTACCTGGCCGGTTCGCTGCACCATCCCCGCCTGGCCTGGGGCGTCTTTGTCCTGCCGGTCATCCTGGGCCTGGTGGGCCTGGCCGTCCTGGGAGACCGCCTCGATCCGCCGCCGAGCACGGCTCGCTTCTTGCTCGTGGACTGGATCTCCTTCCAGACCGTTCATGCCGCCCTGCTGCTGCTGGGCAGCATCGGTCTGTGTGTCGGTTTCGTGGCCAGCCTGATGTATCTGATCCAGGCCCATCGGCTCAAGGCCAAGCTGCCGCCCAATCAGGGAATGAAGCTGCTCAACCTGGAACGGCTGGAGGCCATGAACCGCCGGGCCGTCACGTGGGCCTTCCCGCTCTTGACCCTGGGCATGCTGATCGGCGCCGTGCTGATGTTCGTCGATCGCCTGCCCGGCTGGAGCGATCCGCGGGTCTGGGCCACCGTGATCCTCTGGCTGGCCGTGGCCCTGCTGCTCTACGTCCGCTACGGTCTGCACCTGCGCGGCCGGCAACTGGCGGTGCTGACCATCGTGGCTTTCGGACTGCTGCTGGGCTGTCTGAGCCTGTCGCATCCCGTGGGAAAGGGAAGCGGCAAGGAGAGACCGGACGGAATCGGTGAGTATAGGACAGGGAGACCCCTACCATGATCCTGTACGCCGTGGGTTGCAGTTACCGCACCGCCGTGGTGGCCGTGCGCGAGAAGATGGCGTTCAACAGCGACCAGCTGGACCGGGCTCTGGATGGGCTGACCTCGCGCTTCGACTGCGAGGCGGTGATCCTGAGCACCTGCAACCGGGTCGAGCTGTACGTCGGCCAGGTCGTGGATGCCCGGCCTGGCGAGCCGGGAGCGTTAGCGACCGGAGGAACCGCCCCCAATGGTTCCTCGAATAACGGGGCCCTGGACCTGGACGGCCTGGTCGGCTTCCTGGGCGAGTTTCATGGCCTGCCGGTCGATCAGGTCCGGCCACACCTGTACCTTCACGAGCAGGCCGCCGCCGTCCGGCATCTGTTCCGCGTGGCCGCCAGCCTGGACAGTTTGGTGATTGGCGAAGGACAGATCGCCGGCCAGGTCAAGACGGCCTACGAGAAGGCTCAGGAGCGCGCCAGCGCCGGTCCGCTGCTGCACGCCCTGTTTCGCCATGCCCGCCAGGTGGCCCGGCGGGTGCGGACGGAGACGGGCATCAGCAAGGGCCACGTCTCGGTGTCCTCGGCCGCGGTCGATTACGTCCGCCAGGTGTTCGACCATTTCGCCGACAAGACCATCCTGGTGATCGGCGCCGGCAAGATGGGCGAGCTGACCCTGAAACACCTCAAGGCCCTGAAGCCGCGCAAGATCCTGGTGGTCAATCGCAGTCCGGAAAAGGCCCACGCGGTGGCTCAGGGTTGCGGCGGCGAGGCGGTGCCGTGGGACAAACTCGACGACCTGCTGGCCCGGGTGGACATTGTCCTCAGCACCACGGGGGCCCCCGAGCCGATCGTCAGCCTGGAACGCTACCAGAAGATCGCCGCCCGGCGGACCCGAGGCACCCTGGTGGTCCTCGACATCGCCGTGCCGCGCGACTTCGATCCGCGCATTCATGACGGCGATCAGACCTGCCTGTTCAACATCGACGATCTGCAGCGTCTCCGCGACAGCACCCTGTCGGAACGGCTCAAGCACGTCAGCCCGGCCGAGTCCATCGTGGAGCACGAGACCCGGGCGTTCCTGGCCGACTGGGCCCGCCGCCGCAACGGTCCGGTGATTGCGCGGTTGACGCAAGACCTGGAAAGCAAGCGGCAAGCCCTGGTCAAGAACCTCCTCAGCAAACTCAACGGCAAGCTGAGCGACGCCGACCGCAAGTACATCGAAGGGGCCTTCCGGCTGCTGCAGAACCAGTTCCTGCATGGACCGATCAGCGCCTTGACCGAGGAGACGCATGGGCACGAAGCAGGGGCTCAGCGGCACACGCTGCTGGATGCGCTGCGGAAACTGTTTCGGCTGCAGGAGTGAAGTGTGATTGGTTCAAAGAAGGCAAAACCAAAAACACTAATCAACGCTGATCTACACTAATCGGAATGTGGGTCTCCTGCCTTCGATTAGTGAAGATTAGCGCCGATTAGTGTTCCTGCCTTTTCTTCTTGAACCATTCACCACGTATGCCCGACCCGCAGCACGGTCGCCTCGACCTCGTCGCCCTCGAACGATTGCACCTCGCCCAGCCGTTCCACCGCGTCGATCAACCCCTGCATGAACGCCAGCCCCGCCGCCGCGGTCTCGCGGTCCAGGACGTGCGGCGACGCCTCCAGCAGCGGCCGGGGCAGGCACAGCACGCACTTGCTCCGGGCCCGGGTGATGGCCACGTTCAGCCGGTTCAATCCGTAGATGAACTCCGCCTCCTGCAACGCGAACTCCGGATCGGCCACGCCATAGCTGACGATCACCGCCTCCGCTTCCTGGCCCTGCATCTTGTCCACCGTATCCACGAACGGCCGGCTGCTCCAGCGCCGCTTGCGGGCCAGCTCGCCCTGAATGGCCCGGATCTGGGCATGATGCGGGCTCACCACGAAGACGCCCCGCCGGAAGAACGCCGCATCGTCGGCGTAGGGCCGGCCATCCGCCGCTTCGAGGCCGTCGCGCAGGGCAACGACCAGCTGGGCCACCAGGTCGGCCTCGACCGGGTTGGCCCGCGACGCCCGGATGCCGTCCAGCAGCACCACCACCAGCGGATAGGCCGGGTCCAGGCACGTCTTGACCAGCTCGTCGATTCCCCGCCCCGGCTTGAACGGCAGCCGGCGCGCGGCGATGGCCTTGGTTCCACAGCGATAGCCGGGACCGTAGAGCAGGTTGGCGGCGAAGCTGGTCAGCACGTCGTTCATGCGGAAGTTTTCGAGCAGCTGGTGGATCAGCCGGCTTTCGTCTGGTCTTGCCATTCCGCGCGGACAGACCGCCTCGAAGATGGAGCGGTGCAGCAGCGGCTGCTCCGGCGCCGGCTCCGGGTACTGCCCGGCCACGATCGGCGGCAGCTGCCGGTGATCGCCGGCCAGCACCAGCCGGCCGGTTTCGCCGGCCAGCAGCGTTGCCACCGCCGCTTCCGGCACTCGCACCTGCGACGCCTCGTCCACGACCACGAGGTCGAACGGCGGCAGTTCATCGCGCTTTTTCAGACACGAGTACGGGGTCGCTCCGAGAACGACGTGCGGAGCGTCGGTCACCCAGTCGGCGAGTTTGTCCTCCTTGACCGTCTCGACACCGGCGGCGCTTCCTTGCCAGTATTTCGCCTTGCCGATCTGGAGGTTGGCCTTCAGTCCCGGCACTTCCTCCTGCCGGCTGGACGATCTTGAGGAGCAGGTTCTCGATGGCTGCGTGCGTGAACGCGGTCACCAGGACGCGGAACGGCTTGCCGGCCCGGGCGTGGGCCTCCGCCAGCCCAAGGATAGCCGTGGCCAGGAAGTGCGTTTTGCCCGTCCCCGGCGGTCCCCACACTGCGGTCACGCGCTGTGAGCCGATCGCCTCCCAGGCTTGCCGCTGGCTCGGCGTGAAGCCGAGGCTGGCCTCGATCGCTTTCGCGGCAGACTGAACCTTGCCCGGCAGAGGGAGCGGCGAAGCCGTCTCTTCGGGCCGTTCCAGCAGCTTCAGGAACAGGTTGTCCCGAGCAGACTTTTCATCCAGTCCGGCGTCCAGCTCTCCCATCAGCTTGACCAGCCCATCGGTGGTGAAGTCGGTGAAGCGCTGGTAGAGCAGGAACGATTCGCCCTGGCGCGGCGGATTATTCTTGAAGGGGCGAGCGTAGGCGAAGCGCAGCATGGTCCGCACGCCTGCGTGCGCTCCGGCCGGCAGGCCGGCCTGCGCTTCGGACGCGGTGGTCACCCGGTCGATGCCGACAATGGCCCGGTGCGGGCTGTCGGGGCCGCCGTAGATCTTGCTGCGATACCAGTAATCGGCGTACTCCACCTGGGCACGGCGGCCCTCCTCGCTGTCGCGCACCAGCAGCCAGGCGGGGAAGCCGTCCGCTTCGGGCTCGACTACCAGCTCGCCCACCACCTCCATCTCCGGCGAACCGGCTGCGTCAGCTGCCGGGTAATTCGACCCGGCAGCTGACGCAGCCGGTTCGCCGGAAATGGCCCGCAGCTCGATCACCTGACCCTGCTGTACCTGAATCGGCCGGGCCTCGGCCCGTGCCTCGCGGATGGCCAGGCAGCGCACCAGGGCCTCGTGGCGGACCAGGAAGGCCAGCCGCGACAGGATCGGCTGCTGGATGTCGGTCCCGGCCGGCAGCGTGAAGCGGGGCGGCCAGGTGAACAGCACCGCGCCGGCCCGCTCGCGCACCGCTCGGAGCAGTGCCGCCACCGCGAACAGGTATAACCGGGTCTGCTTGCGCATCTCGTCGAGATTGTCATTCTTCCCCTGATACCATGCGGCATGGATCGCCTCGGCCCGGAGTCCGTGGCCCAGCGGGAAGTGGAAGTAATCGCGACGACGATAGCCGAAGTTGCTCCCCAGGGCTCGGAGCATCTCCGGCAGCGTGTAGCTGACCTCGACCGGCAGCGCCAGTAACCGATGGACCGCGTTGTGCAGCACCACGACCGGATAATCGACCTCGGTGGTCGGATGCCGGGAGGCGTGCAGCAGCTCCGGTCCCTGGAAATGGAATAGCAGCGTCAGCGCCTGCTCTGCCAGGTCCGGCTCGTCCAGCGCCTCCAGCAACAGGGCGAACAGCAAGGCCCGCTCCTGCTCAGTGTGGACGTAGACTTGCAGCATCAGCTGATCGCGCCGTTCGCTCTGCTGGGTGTTGTACTCGTGGACCTGCCGGAACAGCTCATCGAGCAGCAGCACGAAGCCGCGCCGCACCATCGGCACGTCCTCCGGCTTCTCCGCCAGCCAGACGGCCGGCTGCGCATCGCCATCTTCGTTGAGCAATTCCTCCTTCAAGCGCCGCGAGAACAGCCGGCCGCGCAGTTCCTCGCGCATGGTCGCCAGCACGCCGGCCAGGTAGATCGACTGCCCCAGCGGCTCCTTTTGCAGAGTCAGGAACACGGCCACGTTCTCGCCCTTCGGCAGGTCCGGAGCGGACGCCCCGAACAGGGCCGGCTCGGAACTGGACAGGGCCTCGATGCGTTTTTGCAGATGGTGCCGCTGCCCGGCGAGCGAGGCACAGCGGCTCAGCACCTCGTCGGCGTCGGCCCGGTTGAGGAACTGGGCCAGCTCGCTCAGGGACTGAACCTCCGCCTCGTCGCGCAGGTGCTTCTTGCCGTGCGGCGTCAGCTGCACCAGACGCGAGACGTCGTCGCTCTGCTTCATCTCCTCGCGGCAATGGTCGAAGAACTCACACCACTCGCAGCGGTCGTACAGATGCCAGGCCGCCTCTTCGGGCTGCCCCTGCAGCACGCGCATCAGGTCATGCCGCAGGAACCGCTCCAGGTGCGGTCGAAACGCTCCCAGCGGAAAGAGTTCCGGCTCCTCGTGCTGCCCGAGCCAGACCGCCCCCCAGTCGAGATCGACCCGGGCGTCCGCGATCCCCTCGGCCTCCAGCACCGCGTCCAGCTCCAGGGCGTAGAGCAGGATTTGGACCCGATGCGTCAGCTTCAGCGTCTCGCCGCGCTTCAGATCGACGATCCGGAACAACCGCCCCTTCCCCTCCGGATCGGCAAGGACCTCGATCAGGTCGGGATGGTTGTCGCTGAGGATGACCACCTTCGGATCGAGGTCGTAATCCTCGTAAAAGCTCGGCGGCGGCGCCAGCGTCGGCTGATAGATGAAGCGGCTCGCCGGCTGGCGGCGCAGCTCGGCGAGGGTTTGCTCCGTGGACATGCGGCGGGTCTGCAATTCGCCCTTGCCCGGAGCGATGACGACCTGGCCCGTGAGCTTGGTTTCGATGACCTCGCGCTCCCAGCGGTAGCCGCTGGCCAGCATTGCTCCAACGAGGGGGCTGTGATCAAACGCTGGTTTCGGAATGCCGAGGCGCTTGCGCTGGTCCGGGGCGACGCTGCTGAAATAGAGGAAGCGCTCGCAATCGTGGAAGAAATAGCGGGCGATGACCGAGGGACTGGTGCGGAACGGTGGTGCTTTGCGAGCCATGATGAACGATGGAATGGGGAGTATAGGCCCCGGACAACAGGTCCAGGTGCGCCGCGACACCTTCATTGTACCCGGTTGTTGCAACCCAGAAAGCGCATGTCCGAGAAGATGCTTGCCGTTGTGGCCCTGCTGGCCGCGGCTGGATGCCTGGCGGTCAATGGGTTGTTTCCACCCGCGTGAGGGGGTAAAATCCGTGACCGTCACGGATTGGGGGGAAGTGCCCCCAGAGGTCCCGAAGAGACGGCGTGTGCTGGTGGCGTGGTGGCGGTGTCGCTTTTTTGTCATCGGTGGGGCAAGCACAGACACGGCTGGGCATCTCCTGGCCAGACCGCCAAGCAAAAGCGCCGTTGGCGGTGTGGCGGCCTCACCCCTTGGGGCTCTGCGGCGTTCCTTCCCTCCCCAAAATCCGTGACGGTCAGAGGAATTTACCGCAGCCATTCCGCCAGCAGGCCGCGAATCTCGGTCGCGGTCCGCTGCCGCAGCAGCAGCGGCTTGAGGCAGGTCAGTTTCTCGGAGCTGATCCGGCTGAGGTTGCGGCGAACGGCCAGGTACTGATGGACCGGCACACTGAGCGAGTCGATCTGCAGGGCGGCCAGGGCCAGGGCGCCGACGGGGTCGGCGGTCATCTCGCCACAGACGGTCACCGGCCGGTTCATCTGATGGGCGATCGTCACCACGTCGTCGATCAGGCGGAGCAGCCCGGGATGCAGCGGATCGCCCCCGGAAGCGGCCAGGGGGTCGTCCCGGCTGACGCCGAGGGCCGAGGCCGCCAGGTCGTTGGTTCCCAGGGCAAAGAAGGACACCTGCTCGGCCCAGGCCCCGACCAGGGGAATGGCGGCGGCCACCTCGATCATGACGCCCAGCGGCACGTTTGGGGCAAAATCCAGCCCCTCCCGGGCCAGGCTGCTCTTCGCCTGAGTCAGCACGTGGACCACGAAATCCAGCACCTCGGAACGGGTCACGAACGGCACCAGGATGCGCACCGGCCCCAGCGTGGCCGAGCGCAGGATGGCCCGGATCTGCTCCAGGAACAGCTGCTGCAGCGGCGGCGATTCCAGCACCAGCCGCCAGTCCAGCGGCCGGCTGGCGGCCGCGCCGAGGTTGGAATAGGAGGCCAACTTGTCCGGCCGCAGGTCAAAGGTGCGGATGGTCACCGGCCGGCCGGCCAGGAGCGCGATCAGCTTGCGGTACAGGCTGACCTGCTCCTCCTCCGTCGGCAGAGTCCGCCGGGCCAGGAACAGGAACTCGCTGCGATACAGTCCAACGCCGGGCACTCCCAGCTTGCGGCCGTGCTCGACCTCAGCCAGCAGGTTGATGTTCACCTCGACCGTCGGCAGACCCGGGACGGCCGGGGCCTCCAGGCTTGCCGGCTCCGTGGACGCCAGGGGCTGTTCTGCTGGCAGCCGTTCCGCCGGCGGATCGAGGACCACTTCGCCCCGGCTGCCATCCACCAGCAGACGCCGGCCGGGCTGGGCCACCGCGGCAAAATCGCTCCGCGTGCTGACCATCGGCACACCCAGGCTCCGGGCCAGGATCGCCGCGTGGCTCTGCGGTCCGCCATGCTCCACCACCACACCCGCCAGCCGGTCCCGATCGATGGCGAACAGTTCCATCACCGACGCCTCGCGGGTCACCAGGACCACCCGATCCACCAGGTCGGTGGGAAGCCCCTCCCGCGGCCGCAGTTCCCAGAGGATGCGATAAAAGACATCCTTCAGGTCGAACACACGCTCCTGGAAGAAGGGCGTGGTCAGTTTCTGGAACGCGGCCACGCATTTGTCCAGGGTGGCGAGCAGGGCGCCCTCGGCACTGGCACCCTGATGGAGGTGCTGTTGCAGATCGGCAGCCAGGCTTTCGTCCTGCATGATCAGGAGCTGGGCCTGGAGGATGGCGGCGTGGTCCTCGCCGACCAGCAGGGAGACGCGCTGGCTCAGCCGGGTCAGTTCCTCCCGGGCCCGTTCGGTGGCCTGCTGCAGGCGCCGGCGTTCTTGTTCGGGGTTGTCGCTTACCAGTTCGACGCCCTGCCGCCACAGGTCGGGGTCGCCGACGACGTACGCCCTGCCGTAACCACTCCCCGGGCTCAGAGGCACCCCAGCCAGGGTGGCATGGACCGGCGAGTCTGGAGGCCCTTCGCACACGGCCGGCAGCGGTCCGACCGGGGCGTGGGTCGCCTCGGCGATCTTCTCCAGCAGGTGCGCGTCGGCCACCAGCGAGGCCAGCTGGGCGGCCACAGTCACCAGCATGCGGATCTCGCTGGGCCGATAGATCCGCGACTCCATGGTCTGCACGACCAGGACGCCCTGCAGCACGCCACTCTCGACCAGAGGCACGCCCAGGAAGGAACGATAGGGGTCTTCCCCGGCCTCGGGGAAGTACTTGAAGCGCGGATGCTCGAAGGCATCAGGGACCATGACCGGCCTCATGACCTCGGCCACCAGCCCGGTCAGCCCCTCGTCCAGGCGCATGCGGACCCGGCCGATTGCCTCCGGCTTGAGACCCACCGTGGCGCCGAGGACCAGCTCGCCTAGTTCGGGTTCCAGCAGATAGACCGAGCAGACGGCCGTGTGGACCCGATCCTGGATGAGATGGACAATGTTGTTCAGCGTCTCGGCCGGGTTGTGGCTGTGGGACACCAGCCGGCTGATCTCCTCCAGCGTCAAGAGCAGCGAGCTGTCATCCGTCATTTCCTCCTCCAAGCCGCTTGCAGCTTGCACGCCTGCGTGCGCTCCAACGCCGGTCACGCCTGCGAGGCTGGCCTGCGCTTCGGCCGGTTCACGCGGGATTCATCTTTTGTTTATATTTGCTTCTGCTCTCCTGACAATCGTTTTGCAGAACACGGCTTTTCGGCTCCCCGGCGCAAGCCGCGCCAGCTACAATCAGCGGGAACAACGTTTCAGGAGTCCCCCATGCTTTCGCTGCGATCCTTCCCCACACTGGCCATCCCCTTGCTGGCTGTCGTTGTCCCTCTGTCACTGTGCGGCGCGTCCCACGGCGCACCGCTGGTCCGTTCCGCCAGGAGTGGTCCCTGGTCGGCGCCTGCCACGTGGGAAGGCGGCGTGGTCCCCGCGGCCGGCAGCCGGGTGCAGGTCCGCGCGGGGCATCGCATCGTCTACGACGTCCACTCCGACAAGGCCATCCGTGCCCTGTTCATCGCGGGAGTCCTGACTTTTGTCCCGGACCGGAACACACGCCTGGACGTGGGTCTGATCCGCATTCAGGCGGGGGACGACACCACCGAGGCTGGTTTCGATTGTGACGCGCATCTGCCGGAGCGTGCCCCGGCCGGTCCTCGTCCAGCCCTGGAGGTCGGCACGCCCGAGCGGCCCATTGAGGCCCAGCACGTGGCGCTGATCCGCCTGGTGTACTTCGACGGCATGGACAAGCAATCGTGCCCGGCCATCGTCTGCTGCGGCGGCCGGATGGATTTTCACGGCGCTCCTCTCAGCCGGACCTGGGTCAAGCTGGGCGAGCCAGCCCTGGCAGGCAAATCGAAGGTCACCCTGGCCGAGGAGGTGACCGGCTGGCGGCCCGGCGACCAGATCATCCTGACCGGCACCACCCGGCAAAACAAGTCGAAAAAGACCTTCCGCCCCTGTGTCCGCGACAACACCCAGACCGAGGAGCATCGGATCAAGGCCATCGAGGGCAAGCGCCTCGAACTGGACCGGCCCTTGCAATTCGACCACGTCGCCGAGGGAGTTTACCGCGGCGACGTCGCCAACCTCAGCCGCAACGTGATCGTCGAATCCGCCGACCCGGATGGCGTCCGCGGCCACACCATGTATCACCGTGATTCAGCCGGCGCCATCAGCCATGCCGAGTTCCGCCACCTTGGCAAACCAGGCGTGCTTGGCCGTTACAGTCTGCATTACCACCTGGTCGGCGACAGCATGCGCGGCAGCTCGGTCATCGGCGCTTCCATCTGGGACAGCGGCAATCGCTGGCTTACCATCCACGGCACCAATTACCTTGTGGTCCGCGACTGTGTCGGCTACCGCAGCCTGGGCCACGGTTTCTTCATGGAAGACGGCACCGAGGTCGATAACATCCTGGACCGGAACCTGGCCTGCCAGGCGCTGACGACCAATCCCCTGCCCAAGCAGGTGCTGCCCTTCGACAAGAACGACGGCGCGGGCTTCTGGTGGGCTAACAGCCGCAACACCTTCACGCGCAACGTGGCCTGCGACTGTGACGAGTACGGCTACTTCTTCCAGGCGATGAAGACAGCGGACTTCGACCCGGTGCTGGAGGTGCGGCAGCCGGACGGCACGATGCGGAAAATCGACGTTCGCACTCTGCCGTTTATCCGTTTCGAGGACAACGAGGCCCACTGTCAGCGGCGGCACGCCTTCAACCTGGGCGGCGGCGTGCCGTTTGGCGAAGGGGTGGCCGGAGTCGGACCGGACGACCGGCATCCGTTTGTCATCCGCCATTTCCGCAGCTGGAACGTCCACTGGGCCATCCATCCGCATTCGCCGGCGGTGCTGGTGGAGGACCTCGACATTTACCAGGCCAACTACGGCATCTGGCGGCCGGTCTACAAAAACCACGCCTATCGCGGAGTCAAATTGGACCAGATCGCGGTCCACAAGGAGTTCTCGCCGGTCGGCACCAAACCCAGCGAGGCCGATTTCCCCAAGCCGCTCAAGCCCGTCGATGATTTTCCTCCCGTCACGGTAATCACGCAGGTACGCCTGATGGACGGCAAGCTGATCGTGCGCGGCAGCAGTACGGACAATGGCACCATCAAGGAGGTGCTGGTCAACGAGGTCGCCGCGCGCTCGGTGACCGGCAACTTCGCCGAGTGGGAGGCGGTGCTGCCGGCTCCGAAAGGGGAGTCGCTGAAGGTGAAGGCGCTGGCGCGGGATGAGGCGGGCAACGTCGAGAAACGGCCGCATCTGGTGGAGTTCAATCAGCCCCGAAGGGGCGGCAGTCAATAGACCAGGGCGTCAGCCCTGGGCGGGAGGGCGTCAGCCGTGGAGACCGTTCCGAGCCAGTCACGGACCTCTTCCTCGCTCAGGCAGGTCGATAGCTCACAGCCGTGGTCCCAGCCCCCCTTGTCCGGCGCCACCTGAACCACCCGGGCCAGCAGGCTCATGACGCCGGGCGCGAGCGGTTCGATCAGCAGCAGGGTATCGACCTCATAGTTCTGTTCCAGATGCAGACGGATCTGCTGGGAGTTGAGGTCGCGGACGGTTGCGAAGACCTCGCGGGCCCTGTCCTGCCCCTCCGGACGCACCCGGGCGGTGCAGTTGCCGAGCACCAGGGCCGTGGCTCGCCGCTGCACGGAGCGGCCCCCCTCTTCCGGCTCCGTCGGGCCCTCCACGACCGCATGCTCGAATCGGCCCTTGCCCTTTCTCTTGGCCTGGTACATCAGGTTGTCAACCTGCTGGATCATCAGGTCCACGTCGGCCGGCGGCTGAAAGAAGGTGATGGCCCCCAGACTCAGCGACGTCGGCCAGCTGCACCGGGCCATCTCCCGGGACAGCACCCCTTGCAAGCGCCCCAGCAGCGCGACCGCTCCCGCGGCCCCCGTCTCCGGGAGCAGCAGGGCGAACTCGTCGCCGCCCATCCGGGCGAGCAGGTCCGTACGCCTCAGGTTGGTCCGGATGGTTCCAACCACCTGGCGCAAGGCCTCGTCGCCGGCCGCATGTCCGCGCTGGTCGTTCAGCTGTTTGAAGTTGTCCAGGTCGAAGTAGGCCAGCGTCAAGGGCCGGCCGGCCCGGCGCGCCCTCTCCGCCTCGACCGAGGCCGTCAGGTAGAAGGTCCGGCCATTGGCCGCCCCGGTGAGCGCATCGGTGCAGGCCAGCAGCTGCTCGCGGCGAATGCCGACGTGCAGCCGGGAAACCAGACTGGAGACCAGGGTCAGGATGCTGAAGCGGACGATGCCGTTCCAGGCCAGGGCGACCGGAGGCAGCCCGGCGTGCTGGAAGGAATCGACCACGTGCCAGGCCCCGGCCCCGGCCAGGGCGACGAGGATGCCGCACGCGAAACCGCCCTGCCAGGCACAGGCAGCCACCGGAATCAGGTAGAACAGGTTGAAGGAGAAGCGGCAGGCGGTCTGGTGATCCAGGAGGCCAACCAGGGCCACCCCGGCGAAGCCGGCTGCGATCAGGAGGGCCCTGCGGAAACCGTGCAGGAACACTTCGTTGTCCAGGTTGTTCGAGAGGCCATGCCCGGAAGGCAAATGGCTTCGTCGGCCGGATGGGTTGGGGTGTGAGCGCGCGGTGCGAGTCATCGTGCTCTCTTGGTCAGGAGTCCGCTTCAGTAGTGAGGGGCCGTTGGCCCTGGTCCTTGACCAAAACGTAGCTCACAGGGAGCCGTCGTGCGGTATTCTGGGTGCGAAAACATTCTTGCAGGCGCTGAGAGTTGCCTTGCCTCGCCCGCAACCTGGCATCCGTGGAGACGATCTCGCCTGGCCGAGCGAAGGCGTCTGTTATCTCCCTGCCCGCCACTTGACAGGGTGTTTCGGCCCCTGCCGGCTGACGCGGTGGCGCTGTCATCCATAAGCGCAGGCGAATATGAGCGTCTCCCCGACGGCGCTTTTCCTCTTGCAATTGTTTTCGGAGGTGATACAGTCTCCTCAATTGCATGCACCGATTCCGGTGGATTGGCAACCCGATTGGCCTGCGAACAACAAGGATCGTCCCATGCCCCGCAAGCGCTCCGTGTAGGTAGCACGTCGTTTCCCTCGCAAACCTCGATTCCTGCCATTAACGCTGGAAACCCTGGAAGACCGCATCCTCCTCGATGCGGCCATCTCTCTGTCTGCGACCCCGAACCCGTCGGTCTACGGCCAGACCGTCACTCTCGACGCGGAAGTCACCGCGGTGAGCCCGGCCACGGGCATCCCCACCGGTTCCGTGACCTTCGCGGACAACGGCCAGATCCTGGAGTAGTGGCAACCTCGACAGTAACGGCGACGCCACCCTGGGCGTCAGCAGTCTGCTGGGCGGTGAGAACATTATCACGGCGACCTACAGCGGCGACAGCAATTTCAGCTCCTGCAGCAGCTGGATCGTTCAGATGGTTAACCAGGCAGACACGACCGTCAGCGTGGTGTCGGACGACAATCCCTCCGCCTACGGGCAAGACCTGACCTTCACGGCCACGGTCGGTGCCGTGGCCCCGGGGGCCGGCATCCCCACCGGCACCGTGACGTTCACCGTGGACGGCCAGAGCCAACCGGTGAACCTTGATGCCCAAGGCGAGGCCACCTTCAGCCCTGCTCTCCTGCAGCCGGGCAGCTATGAGGTCGATGTCGCCTACAGCGGCTGCGCCAATTTCCTGAGCAGCAGCGGCGACCTGGACCAGACGGTCAACGAGGCCGCCACGACCACCCAGGTCATCTCGGTCATCAACCCCTCGGTCGCCGGCCAGCCGGTGGCCTTCCTGGCCACGGTTCAAGCCCAAACGCCGCGTGGCGGGGTTCCGCAGGGGACCGTCACCTTCACTCTCGGTAGCCAGAACCAGACCGTTACCCTGGACGGCAACGGCCAGGCCACCTTCCGTTCCGGCAACCTCGCCGCCGGCAGTTACACCATCACCGCCACCTACAGCGGCGACAGCCAGTTGGCCGGCAGCAGCGGCAGCGTCGTCCAGACGGTGGACACGCCCAGCACCAGCAGCGGCACCCTGGCCGTCTTCGACCCGACCACCGACCAGGTCCTGCCCCGCGATGGCACGCCCTACAATAGCTTTTCCGCCTGGACCATGAGCCTGCAAGCCCAGGTTTCCGGCACCGCCGTGGCCAGCTACTCCTGGGACACCAGCCAGGCCCCCGACGTCACCAGCGTCACCGGCCAGAACAGTTACAACCTGCAATTCACCTGGGCGAACTTCTCCGGCTCGATCAACACCGACGTGATCAGCCTGACGGAAACCAGCCAGGACGGCAGCCAGATCACGGCGAGCTACGTCTTCCAGGTGACCGGCACCGACAACCCCGGCTGGGCGCCGCGCCGCCCACCAGCGCCAGCACCTGGCCCAACGTCATTGCCCCTGATCTGCTGAACAATCAGGCGACCGAACCGGCCGGGCCCTACGCCACGGTCGGTCTGGTGGACGGCTCGGTGCAGACCAGCCACGCCATGCCCAGCTACAATCCCAACGTCGCCCCCTTTGCCCTGGACTACAACTCCGCGGCCGCCGACCCCCTGCCAGTCTTCCTGGTCCGCTACCAGCTCGATCCCAGCCAGTCCTTGCCGGCCGAAGTTACCGCCCAGCTGACCCTCACCGACCAGGACGACAACACCGTCTACACCGGCCCGGCCGCCTCCTACGACACCTCGGCGCTCAACCCCGGCGACTGGATGCAGATGGCCCTGCAAGTCAACCCGGCCGGGCTGGCCACCGGGCGCTACAACTGGCAGGTCAGCGTCAGCGCCAGCGACCAGAACGCCAGTTACTCCGGCGCCTTCGACTTCCTCAGCGGCAGCGCCGCCGCCAACAACCTGACCAGCACCCCGCTCGGTCCCGGCTGGTCGCCGGACAACCTCTACCGTCTCTGGCCGGTGCAGGGCGGCGTCATCGTGCAAAACCCCGACAACACCAGCCTCTGGTTCGCCCAGAACGGCGCCGGCAGCTTCACCACGCCGGCCGGCGACTTCTCCACCCTCAGCTACGATCCGGACACGGCCACCTATACGCGCACACTCCCGGATGGCACCCAGTACCTCTTCAGCTCGGCCGGCCAGCAGGCCTCGATTGTGGATCGCAACGGCAACACGACCAGCTATGCCTGGAACAGCAGCAATGAGCTGACCTCGATCACCGACATGAACGGCCAGGTCGTGACCCTGAACTACAACGTCAGCGGCTACCTGCTCTCGGCGGTCGATCCGGCCAACCGCACCCTGGCGCTGGGCTACAGCGCCCCCAACCAGCTCATCACCCTGACCGATCCGGACGGCACGGTCTGGAACTACGCTTACACGACCGCGAATCAGCTGACGAGCGTGGGCGATCCGACCGCGCTCAAGTACGACCCGACCACGGGGCTGATCTCGACGATCACCTTGCCTACGGGCGCCATCGAGAGCCTGACGCCGGTGCAGGCGCAGGGCCTCAGCAGTGGCAGCAATGGCACCCCGGCCATGACCCTGGGCGGCGCCACAGCCGACTACACCGACAGCAACGGCAACCTCTACTGGGTAGCCACCGACGGGCTGGGCTTCGGCCAGGTGCAGCAAAGCATCAGCCCCACCGGCAGCACCAATCTGAACGACTTCAACGCCAACGGGCAAGCCTGGCTGATCGGCGACGCCAACGGCAAGCCCACGGCCACCATCTTCAATTCCCAGGGCAAGCCCCGCCAGATTGTCTGTGCCAGCATCTATGGCGACGATGGCTGAGGGGACATCGTTTTTGGTGCCGTGAGCACCATGATCGACTACGACCAGTACAGCCAGATCACCTCGGTCGCCAAGGTCACCGCTTCGGGCAGCACGCTCATGGAGCAGGCCTTCAGCCGCGACAGCCACGGCAACTTGCTGAGCATGACCGATGCCAACGGTGGCAACCCCACCAACTGGACCTACAACTCGGCGGGGTTGCCGGCCAGCATGACCGACGCCAGGGGCCACAGCTACACGTATCAGTACGATACGCTCAACCGGCTGATCCAGGAAACCGACCCGCTCGGCAATCCTCAGTCCTGGACGTACGACGCCGCCAGCGACGTCACGTCGTACACCAACGCCAACGGAGTGACCGATACCTTCACCTACGACCTGATGGGCCGGATGCTCACCGAGACCCTGCCCCTCAATGCCACCACGTCGGCCACCTACTCGTTCAGCTACGACGCCGCCGGCAACCTCACCAGCAAGACCGTGCCGCTGGACTACAACGGCAGCACCCTGGTTACGGCCACGGATAGCTATGCCTACAACGGGCTCAACCAGCTGGTCAGCGCAACCGACGCGCTTGGCAATGTAACGGCGTACAGCTACGACCCGGCGGGCAACCTGATCGGGGTGACCAACCCCCTGGGCGCCACCACCACCTACAGCTACGACGCCGACAACCGACTGATCGGCGAGAGCGTGCCAATCTCGGGCAGCGGCGCCAGCCAGGTCAGCGCCACCACCAGCTATGCGCTGGACGCCGCCGGCCAGGTGACTGCGGTAACCAACCCCCTGGACCAGACCACCCAGTACACCTATAACGCCCGGGGCTGGTTGAACTCGGAGACCGATCCGCTGGGTAACCAGGTGTTGTACACCTACTATGACACCGGCAACGTGAAGACCAAGACGCTGCTGTCGGCCAGCGGCGCCTCGGAGACCTGGACCTACACCTATGACGTCAACAACAACCTGATCGCACTGGTCGATCCCGAGGGGAACACGACCAGGTACACCTATGATGCCAACAACAACCTGCTGACCACCAGCGTCAATGGCTCCCTGCAGACCAGCAATACCTACAACGCGCTCAATCAGCTGGTCAGCGTCAGCGATGCCGCGGGCGCTACGACACAGTATGCCTATGATGGTGTCGGTAACCTGATCCAGGAAACGGACCCGTTAGGGAACGTGACCACCTACGCCTACAACGACCAGAACCAATTGGTGCAGGAGAGCGATCCGCTGGCTGGGACGACCAGCTATGCCTACAACCTGGCGGGCTGGCAGACCTCGGAGACAGACCCGGACGGCAACGTCACCAGCTACGGCTACAACAATGCGGGTTGGCTGACCAGTGAGACCAACCCGTTAGGTTACTCGTCGCTGTATGCCTACAACGCGGCCGGAGAGCTGACCGACTACACGGACGCGATGGGGAACCAGACGCTGTACTCCTACAATGAGGCAGGCTGGGAGACGTCTGAGACCTGGCTGAACAGCCAGGGCCAGCAGACCTACCAGGCGACCTACGGCTACAACCTGGGCGGGCAGCTGATCGCGGCGGCCGACAACAATTCGGCATACACCTACAGCTATGACGCGGCCGGAAACGTGAGCCAGGAGACGGTGACCTATCCCGGCCTGTCCAGCCAGGCTTTGGTGACGCTCAACTATGGTTACGATGGCCTGGGTCACGTCACCAGTCTGACTGACAGCCTGGGTGGGCAGCTCACCTACGCTTACAACGGCGATCAGCTGACGCAGCTGGGGCTGAGTCTCAACGGCGTCAGCACGCCGGTACAGCTGTCTTTCGCCTACAACAACCAGGGGTTGGTCTCGGCGATCAATTCGCAGGATGGCGCGTACGCGCTGCGCATCGACTATGACGCCGACAACCGCGTCAGCTATATGAGCTATCCCAACGTTGAGTTGTACCTGCAGTACAGCTACAACGCCGACAGCCAGGTCACCAGCTACAGCGGACCGGAAGGGACCAACAACTACAGCTATGACACGACCGGGCAGCTGACGGGCGTGAGCGGGGCGCAGAGCGCCAGCTACAGCTACGACACCAACGGCAACCGCACGATGAGCGGCTACGTGACGGGGCCGGGCAACCAACTGCTGAGCGACGGCACCTACACCTACACCTACAACAAGGACGGCCAGCTGGCGACCCGGACGGACCAGGCGGGCAACGTCTGGACCTACAGCTGGGATAACCGCGGCCGCCTGGTGGAGGTGGTGGAGACCAACAGCCAGGATCAGGTAGTCAGCGACGAGAAGCTGGTCTACGACGTGTTCAACAACCTGATCGGCACCATCGTCAACGGCGTGCCGCAGACGTGGACCGTCTGGAATGGCTCCAACCCGTACTTGCAATTCGACGGCAGCGGCAACCTGACCGTGCGGTACATCACTGATCCCAATGCCGCCAACGAGTTCTTCTCCCAGGTCGGTGCCACCGGGGTGACGGAGTGGCTGCTGCGGGATCAGCTGAATTCCATCCGCATGGTGGTGGACGACAGCGGCAACGTGCTCGACCAGATCAACTACGATTCCTACGGGAACGTCGTCTTCCAGAGCAACGCGGCGAACGCGCCCTTGTACCTGTTCCAGGGTGGATACCTGGACAGCAACTTGGCCCTTTACCGCTTCGGGGCGCGCTGGTACGATCCAGGTAGCGGGAGCTGGATCAGTAAGGATCCTTTGGGGTTGGGTCCGGATACTGATCCCTATCGCTTCGTCGCCAATGACCCGACGAATGCGATGGACCCAAGTGGAGAAGAACTCGTCCTCCTTGGGATTGGCATTACCTATTGGATTGTTGGCGCGATTGTTGCAACCGCCGCTACTACTGCTGTCGTGGTTAACCTACCTCCTGGCCAGGCCGCAGGCCGACAAATTGGGCGTGGGATTGAGAATACAATCGACTGGATCAAAGATCTTTGCAGCGCCGTGCGGAACATCAGCTTCAGTAGTGCCCCTCCGGGGGACGAAGGTGGTACTTCTCCAACCAACCAGCCAGGAGTTGATCTTGGGACACTGTCTCAACGTATTAACCGATTAAAGCAAGAGATCGAGACAGCAAGGGAGGTGATGGCAGAAACTGCTGCGGAAGAGAGCTGGGAAATCCATGAATGGACCAGTCGATTTATTGAGGAGGTTCTTGAACCAGAACTCGATGAGGCATCGAGACTTTTTGATGAACTCCTTGACAAAGAGTTCCCGCCAGAGCCTTAGAATGCCCGCCTCGGGTGTTTGTCTGAATGACGCGCCTTCGGGCAACATGGTTTGCTTTCGGTTCTTGGGCACGCAGTGCATCCAGGCTGTTGTTTCCTCTGTTGTCTCTTTGACAATTGAACGCCCTAGCCCTAACCGAGGTGTTTGAAATGTCTGTCAACAATAGCGAGTCACGAGAAGAATTGGTCGAACGCATCTACAACGATCTCCAAGAGTGCCGCGCTATGATCGACGATGCCCGTGATCAGCAACAAAAGATGTGGAGAAGCCTGGCCGGTTCATCCTGGGATAGACTATTGCAGAGTCGCGAAGCAACAGAAGCTTTCTTAGTTCACGACAATCCCAAACTGCGAATCGTAGCTTTACAGTTGTTAAGAGGTTACTGGAAAGCCAAACCAGATGTGACAACATTTTATGAAAGAATTGCCCTTGCTGATCCCGATCCACAAGTGAGGGGAGTAGCGTTGGTTTTTCTCGGTTATTGCCACGAAAAGAGCAATGACGCGAGGATGGGTGAGTTCTTCGCGAATAGGCTGTGCGATCAATCAGAGACGGAGAACAATAGGTTTATCTCCTATGTAGGTTTGTACCAAGTTAGAGGGCTTCCGGCTAGTCTCTGGCCGAAAAAAAAGAGCTTTCGTTTCCCAAGAGACGTTGATTGGTCGTTTGTAAACAGTTTCCTTGTGAACAGAAAGGGGACCGAATAAGGGGACGCATCCTGCGCCAAGGAAGCTTGGGAAAGGGGGACAAGATGTAACGGATACAGCTTAGAAACCTTTCGTAGGGACTCTGTGGGTCCGAATCCCACCTGGGAGAGCCTGGCCAGCACCCAGAAGCGAGTTTTGCGTCCTGTGGGGAGACCCACCGGGCGAAGCGTAAACAGCGAGCACCAAGGCCGTGCCATTGAGCCCCGAAATTACCGACTCGTGGGAGCCTTCGTCGTGATGTGAGCGGGGGCCGCGCCGACACAGTGCAATGGCCTGCTGTGTTTGGTCCTGCCGGGGTCAGAGAACAGGGCATAGGTGCAAGAGAGTCCTCCAGGAACTTGGGAGGCCCTATCGTCTCCACCGCCTTTCTCTGGCGCGGGGTGGCCAGACCCATAAGACCCCAGGCCCTGAGCCGGCGTCGGGCTCAGCGGAGCTACGAAAACAGACGCAGCGTGTGGTATCGCCAAGCGAAGGAAACGAAGCGCGGCGAGACGGCCGATGGGGAGTCGCAGTGTCTCATAGTACCGCTGAAGCAGGGGAACGCAGGCCGAGCGGACCCTGGGGAGGGAAGGGGACACTTCGCCACGGACCTGTTGGTGGGCACCCGGTCAGGGACTCCGTGCCTTGCTTGCCGGTAACCGTAACGCCAGCAGATAGCACCGCGGCACGCCAATCCGTGGCGGAACGAACCGGATGCCTTAATTGGGCACGTCCGGATCTGTGGGAGCCGTGGGGAGCAATCCCCACGGCGACCCGGCTATTTGTTCTCCGATCAGAGCCACCTGGGTCGGGCCAGGCTCCAGGACGGAAGCACGCTCCAACAGGTCGCCAATCGCGCTGGGGTGGTCTGTCACTGGGCACCCTTTCTTGAGGAGCGATGGAGCCTGTTTCAAGCAGAAGGCTTTCTGCTTCTTATTGTTCAGGCGGAGTCTGGATTCGTCCACGCACGTGCTTCCCCAATAAAATTCGCCGAAAAGAGTTGAAGACGTTCGAGCAGCGATGTTATAGTCAACTCTCCCAGGGTCCTGATTGGTCTGCTGCAAAGGAAACCTTCGGTCTTGAAGGAGCGTCCAGGCATGAGCATCCGAATCGAATGTGGCGGCTGCCACAAGCACCTCTCGGTCCCCGATGACTTTCAGGGAAAACGGGTTCGCTGTCCCGTCTGCAAGAGCATCTTGCCGCCGGTGAGTGCCCAGGCTGATCCGCCCGTCCCGGCAGCCGGTGAGTTGGTTTCGGTGATGGAGAAGCCGGCGGGGGCGACCCAGATTCAGAAGCCGGCCCGGGAAGGAAGCCCCCGGGCGCTTGCCCGTGCTGCCGGCACGCCCGCCAGGGTCGCCGGGCCTGGGAAGCGCTTCCACCTGGGGCGCGTTCTCGCCGGCCTCGCGGTGGGCATCGTCTTCGTCGCCGTCCCCGGGGCCGCCCTGTTCTGGTTCATCGACTGGAACAGCCTGCGGCCGACGGCACAGCCTCCGCAGGCTCAGGCCGAAGCGCCCCTGCCTCCGCCGCCGCAACTCGATGAGGTGCCGGACGGGCCGGCACCCCGCGAGATGGCTGCCGAGACCCGGACCAGGGTGCTCCGGGCCACCGCCATGCTCAAGGTGACGCGGGCCGGCAACCTGCTGCAGCAGGGCTCCGGCTTTTTCGCGGCCGAGCCCGGCCTGGTCATCACCAACGCCCACGTGGTCGGCATGGCCAGCTCCGGCTGCTCGACGCCGAAAACCATCGACGTCATTCTCAACGCCGGCACACCGGAAGAGATCATCCTGCAAGGTCACGTCGTGGCTGCCGACTGGGCCAACGATCTCGCCGTGCTGCGCGTCAGCGACCCGGAGGACCGCTGCCCGCCGCCGCTGCGGATCCCTTCCCGTTCCCTGCTGAGCAAGGCGCAAACGGTCTACCTGCCCGGGACTCCGCTGGCGGCCAGCACGGGACAGCTCAAAGAGGCGACGGTGGCCGTGCTGAGCAAGGGCCCCTTCGGCAACGTCATTAACCTCCAGTTCACCGGCAGCATGCATCCGGCCCAGTCCGGGGCACCCGTGGTGGATAGCCGGGGCATCGTGGTGGCTGTGGCCGTGGCCAACGTGATCGGCACCAGCCGCAACGTCGCCGTACCTGCGGAGAAGCTGCACAATCTGCTCCGCGGCTCCTTGCAGACGATCGAGATCGGCGACCCCTACCTGGACGGGAGCCAGGTTCGCCTGTCCGTGTCCCTGACCTGTCTCGATCCAATGAGGCGGTTGCGGGAGCTGAAGGTGGACACGTGGACCGGCAAGCCCGGCGCGGTCCGGCCGCCGTCGCTTCAGCCACCGCAGGCCCAGCCGGGCGACGGAGCGCGGGCCAGCCATGTCTTCCCGCCGGGAGACGGCAAGAGGACCGTCCAGATCCCGCTGCCAGTCCTGAAGGCCGGTGAGGTCCTGTGGTTCCAGCCCGTGCTGACCGATACCGGTGGGACGACTCGCTGGTTCGCGGCTGCCTCGTACAAACCTCCCGACCTGCCGCCCCTGGAACGAACGCCCGTTGTCCTCCGGCTGGACCTGGGAGGTCCGGCCGAGCACACCCTCCAGCTGACCAGCACGTCCACCTACCAGCTCCGCACGGGCGACACGCAGACCGTGCGCAAACTGCACCTGGAAGGGCAGGCCCTGGAAGTCGTCCGCCCGGAAGCCGGCGGGGGAGAAGTGCAGGTGTGCCTCGGCCCTTGCAAGGCGACCCGCGAGGGCATCAAGCAACCGGCGGACGTCGAGAACCAGGCAATGACCCTGATTCCCGGCCGGCTGCTCCGCTACACCATCGACGCCCAGGGCCGGCCGGAGCAGCGCGGCACGCCGGTACTCGACTCGGAGCAGCTTCGGTCGGTGCGCCTGGTCTTCGAGGAGGCGCTGAATCAACTGGCCAACAGCTGCGAAGCGGCCAGTCTGACCTTCCCCAACCGGAGGGTCCAGCCTCTCGAAACCTGGGCGTTCCGGACAACTCTGCTGACCCTGCTGGACGGCCAGAAGCAAGTGCTCGATCTGAGGGGCAACTGCACCTTCGAGGGCTGCCGGACGATAGACGGGGACCGGGTGGCGGTGATCAGCCTGTCCGGCACGGTCTTTGGGGGCGTTCCCTACCGCATTCTGGGCGGGCTTGTCACCGGCCAGGTCCACGTCTCTCTCAGCAAGGGTTACGTGAGCCGAGCCTCTCTGCGGATCGTCCGCGAACTGGGCACCACCGGCTTCCGGAAACTGAGCACCTTCGAGGTGCTCCTGACCCGCGTTCCTGGCAATCAAACGGGTCTGGTTCCTCCCCAGGAGATTGATCTGCGGAAAGGGAAATGGCAAATCACCTCCCTCAAGCAGGAGGCTGGGAACGGCCAGTGAGATCCGCCCCCGATCAAGGCAAAGCCAGCACAATCCGGTCCAGCCGGATCGCCTTGCCCAGGGACCAGGCCTGGAAGGGACAGCGGGCGGGCTCAGCTCTCTGGCAGATAGATGACCAGATTCCTGAGGTCGCTCGGGTTACCGGCTAGGGCGAGCAACTCCAGCTCGTCAATGGCCTGGCCGATGGTCAGCCGGGGCAGCAGCAAGGCGACCCCCGGCATGGGCAAACCCTGGGCAACCCGCTCCCAGGCCGGCTGGGCAAGTGTCTTCTTGTCCACGGAAACAAGGACCCAACCGTGCTGGGCTGCCCATTCCAGGATCTCGGCGTCCGGCCGAGTGCGCAGGTTCACGTCCTGAACCCGGACCACGTCCAGGGTCGGCTGCCGTCGGCGAAGACCGTCCACGATCTCGCCTCGGACGTTCTCGTCAATCAGCAGGGTCAGCATGGCCGGCCTTCTTCTGGTTCCGCAGCGCCTCCATCTTGGCCCGGAGCGCGGTCAGCCTGGGCCCCTGCGCCGCCTCCAGCTGCCGGCGCTGCTCCTCCAAGTCCCGGGCCCGATCAGCCAGCCAGGCGTCCACCTCGGCCTGGTGCCGCAGGTAGTAGGCCAGAACGCCGTAGACGTCGGCCCGGGTGATGGTGTCGAAGCCCCGAGCGATCTCCTCGGCGGACTGGCCCTGCTTGAACCAGTTAACGATCGTGTCAAGCATAACCCGGCTGCCGGCGACGTAGACGTTGCCCTGGTCGTCGGCCTGCAAGGGCACGGGATTGGGATGGTTGAGGATGGACATGCTTGTGTCTCCCTGGATAGGCCAGCAGGCCCATTGTTGCCATTGTCGCCGCGAGCGCCGCTGGCTGCAAGGCCTCACTTGGAACTGAGCGAATCGAAGACATCGACCTGCCGACCTGGATCAAGGCAAAGCCAGCACGCTCCGATCCAGCCGCAGTGCCTCGCCCAGGGACCATGCCTGGAAGGGACAGCCGCGCGGCATATGGGGTTCGTCCCCGTCGGCGGCCTCCGGCAGATGGCCCAGGCCGCAGGTGTCGAGGTGCACCAGCAGCGGCTGGAGGAACTGGCTGCGGGCCTTGTTGCGGGCCTCGGCCGAGTTGCCCTGGACACGCACCCAGGCCTCGACGAAGGGCCCCAGCAGCCAGGGCCAGACGGTCCCATTGTGATAGGCACTGTCGCGCTGCCGGACTCCCCCGGTCATGTGCGGGTGGTAGGCCGGGTCGTCCGGGGCCAGGGTCCGCAGACCCAGCGGCGTCCAGAGCTTGGCCTCGACCGCCTCGACCAGGCTACTGGCCTGGTCCGGCTCCAGCAGCACCAGCGGCAAGCCGCCCACGGCGAAGATCTGGTTGGGACGGAAGGATTCGTCCACTTCGCCGGGCCGGCCGTCCACGTCGATCACGTCGTACAGGCATCGGCCGCGCTCGTTCCAGAAGCGGCGGCGGAAGCTGTTGAGCCCTTCCAGGAACAGCTCGCGATAGCGCGGATTGAAGCGGCTCGCGAAGGACAGAGCGTTGAGCCAGAGGGCCTGGATCTCGACCGGCTTGCCGCAGCGCGGGGTCATCGACTGGTCCCCGACCCGGGCATCCATCCAGGTCAGTGCCAGTCCCGGACTGCCGGCGAACAGCAAGCCATCGCTCTGGGCTCGGATGCCGAAGCGCGTGCCCCGACTGTAGCCGGACAGGATGGCTTCGACGGCGTCCAGCAGTGTCTGCCGGTCGCGACCGTCCAGTTCGTCGGCACCGCGCTCCACCGCCTGCAGATAGTCGTGGACGGCGATCACGAACCACAGCGACGCATCGACGGCGTTGAACTCCGGCTGATCGCCTTGGTCGGTGAAGCGATTGGGCAGCATCCCCTCGGAGACGGTCCCAGCCCATTCCAGCAGGATGCGGCGGGCTTCCTCGAATCGGCCCGTGGCCAGGCACAGACCGCGCAGGGAGATGAAACTATCTCGGCCCCAGTCGGTGAACCAGGGATAGCCGGCCACAAGGGTCTTGCCCTTGCCGCGGCGTACAAGGTACGCGTCGGCCGAGCGCTCCAGGCGGGTACTGAAGCGCTGCCGGCGGCGCTGCTCGTCCAGACGCAGCGAGCGGAAACAGGCTTCCGCCGTCGCCCCCGTCGAGAACACGGCCGGCTCCTGACCCTCGGCGGCGAAGATGCAGAAGGCCTCGCCCTGCGTCAGGTCCCAGCGAAAGAAACCCGGCGAGGCCAGGTCCTCCACGCAATCCAGGCCCCGTTCGCGCTCCTCGGTGTAAAGAAATTGCCGGTGCCATTCCGGCTGGTGGGTGTAGGCCCCGCTGGAATAGGCCACGATGCCCGGCACACCGGCATAGGGCCGCCAGACGATCTGCCCATTGCGGATCTGGGGATCGAAGCGGAACGCCGGGTTCTCCTGGTGCAAACAATGGTAATCCCGGCCGGAGAACAGCGGCCGGAGAATCAGGTTGGCCTGCTTGCGCGGCTCCAGCAGCCGCCAGGAGAGGACCACCGCCGAGGCCCCCTGCGGCACGAACAGCTCGAAGCGCAGCCGGGTGCCGTCTTCCAGCTGGTAGGTCCATTGCGGCCAGGGATCGATCTCGAACAGCTCGATCCGGCGAACGCCGTCGGGATGGATGACGTCGGGAAGGTAGCAGTGCGAGGAGAGGGGAAAACTGCCGGAGGGCGTCTCGACCCACGCTGACAGCCCGTTGACAAGGACGAAGCGTCCGGTTGGCGGAGTGACAGCGGTGAGCAGCAGGGCATGGTAGCGCCGGGTGCGAATCCCACTGGCCGTCCCCGACGCGAAGCCGCCGAGGCCGTCCGCTTCCAGCCACTCCAGGTTGTTCGCTACCGGCGCCGCCACGGCGTTTTCCGTTCAAAACAAGCCGCCGGGTTGAGCCCGGCGGGGAAGACCGCCGGGAACGTGGGACGGCTCTCCTGAGCTGTCTGGACGGCTCAGGAGAGCCGTCCTACCTTTCCGGCGGCTCGTCCAGTTGACACCAGCAGTTGTCTTATGAAAAAAAATCCGCGCTGCTACTCTGTCCCGTCGCTGGCGCTCCGGGCTTGTGTGGCCTTATTCGGCGCAATGCTTAGAACGATCAGAGACAGGGATGGCCCGGCCCAATGGCTTCATTTCCACCAGAAGGAGTAACCCATGAGCATTGGTTTTGACAAACCGCTGTACGTTCTGCCCTTCGATCATCGCGGCTCGTTTCAGGAAGGGCTCTTCGGCTGGAAGGGCCACCTGAGTCCCGAGCAAACGGCCGAGGTCGCCGCCGCCAAGGCGGTGGTCTACGACGGCTTCAAGCGTGCCCAGGCCGCGGGAGTGGCCAAGGAGAAGGCCGGTATCCTGGTTGACGAGCAGTTCGGCGCTGCCATCCTCAAGGACGCCGTGGCTCACGGCTACTCGGTTTCCTGTCCGGCGGAGAAGAGCGGCCAGAAGGAATTCGACTTCGAGTACGGCGCCGATTTCGCCAAACACATCGAGGCGGTCAACCCGACCTTCTGCAAGGTTTTGGTCCGCTACAACCCCGAAGGCGACAAGAAGGCCAATGAAGTGCAGTCGGCCCGGCTCAAGAAGCTCTCGGACTATCTGCACAGCCACAACCGGATGTTCATGTTCGAGCTGCTGGTCCCGGCCGAGCCGGCCCAGCTGGCCAAGGTCGCCAACGACAAGAAGCGCTACGACGTGGAGCTTCGGCCGGGGCTGATGGTCCAGGCCATCCACCAGCTGCAGGACGCGGGCATCGAGGCCGACGTGTGGAAGATCGAGGGCCTGGATCGGCGCGACGATTGCGTCAAGGTGGTCGCCGCCGCCCGGCGGGGCGGGCGGAACAAGGTCGGCTGCATCGTCCTGGGCCGGGGCGAGGACGACAAGAAGGTGCGCGAATGGCTGAGCGTTGCCGCTCCGGTGCCCGGCTTCATTGGCTTTGCCGTGGGCCGGACGACCTTCTGGGAGCCGCTGGTCGCCTGGAAGGCAGACCGTAACGTCCGCGACAAGTCCGTGGCCGAAATCGCCCGGCGCTATCGCGAATGGGTCGATATCTTCGAGAGGGCCCGGCGCGCAGTTTGGATAGCCGCGACGCGGAGCCGCGCAGCGGCGCAGTCCGAGCGCGTTCCGGATCTGCCCACGCGGAACTCCGCTGCGGGCGCTGCGCAGGCTCCTGCGATCGCGGCTAACAAGAGTCGTGGACTTTTCGCGCAAGCCGCCGTCCGCTCCGGCGTTCCTGGAAAGGACAGAGTTCGAGGCAACTCCTGGCCGCTTGCGGCTCGAAGCCGCCAGGAGGACCATTCGTCCAGCAATGGCAGCACGCGCGCACGTTTCCGTTCCTGAACACCGCAAGGTGAGGGTTCCCTCATGGCACTCCGTCAACACCCGTCCGGCCGGCTGGCCGCCTGGAGGCTGTCCCTGCTGATCGCCTCCCTGACCACGGCCGCCCTGTTTGTCCTGACCCGCGCCACCGGCCTGTACTCGGCCGATTCCGCCCCACCGCCTCCGGAAAAACCCGCTGCTCCTCCCAGTGCGGCGTTCTTCGCCAGGATCGATCCGGCGAAGAACCCCGAGCAGCTCATCCTCCTGGTGGATGACACCCGGGTCGTCGGCTGGATCAGTGGGACAAAGGACCATCGCGGCAAGGAGGTGGTGATCAACGGCCCCGTGACCGAGAAGGTCAAGGTCCAGGAAGGGAATCAGTTCACCTGGAACTACGACGTCCACAAGCCCACCAAGGTCGATTTCACGCTGGGCAAGCTGAAACAGACGGTCACCTTGAAACCGCGGGCGTTGCTGCCTCCCAGCATCTTCTTCGTCACGGACCGGCACGTTTACCGTCCCGGCCAGACGCTGCACTTCGCCGCCTTCCTCCGCCAGCTCGATAACCGAGGCGACTTTGAAGCGGTGGCCGACAAGACTGTCGAGGTTCAGCTCCGCAGCAAGCGCAAGACGACCATCGTGCAGCGCTGGAAGGCGAAGGCCGACGAGATGGGGCGCATCACCGGCAGCCATCGCTTCAGCAGCACCGACCCGCTCGACGGCTATGAGCTGCTCCTTCCCGGATACGAGGGCAAGGCCCAGCTCCACCTGGCCGAGTATCGCAAGGCCAAGGTCCAGCTGCAGATCACCGGCCAGCGCTCCGGCGAGCAGGTGAAACTGCACTTCCAGGCCATCGATTTCATGGATCGGCCGGTGCCGGCCGAGAAGGTGGCTTTCAGCGCCCAGGTGGTGCGGCTGCCGGCACCGACCGCGGACAGCACGCGCAAGCCGGAGGATTTCGTCTACGCCGGCAAGGCACACGTGGTCCATCTCCAGACGTCGGACCTCAGCGCCGACGAACGGCTGCTGCTTCAGGCCGATCCGACGTTCCTCCCCGAACTGACCGGGCAGGATTCGCGACAGTCACTGCCGCTCTTTCAGACCCGGGGAGAGGTGAAACTGCAGGGCAAGTCGTCCGGCGACTTCCAGCTCAAGGTGCCCACCAACTGTCAGCAACCCGGCCATGCCGTCGTGGTCGAGGCCATCCTCACCGACAGCAGCGGCCGGGAAGAACGCCGGAACGAGACCATTCCGCTTGATTTCCTCAGAGACAAACTCAAGCTGACCCTGCGGCGCCAGGTCTTCGACGTGGGTGAAGCGATCTCGGTCACGATGACTGGTCCCGACGTCAAGAAGCTGGAAGGTGCGACCCTGGTCGCCATGCGGCTGTCGGCCAACCCGGCCGCCCTGTGGATCCCCTATTACTACCCATATGGCGGAATGATGGGCATCGGCGGCATGGGCGGTTTCCAGGGCAGGAACGGCATGGGCGGCTTCCAGGGCATGATGGGCATGGGTGGCGGCATGCAGGGCTTCACATCAGGGCTTTAACGGGATGATCGGCATGGGGATGCCGATGATGCCCATGGGATACTGGCAGCCGATGGCGCAGGTCGAGTCGGTCAAGCGGTCGCTGGTCACGGCGACCGCCTTCAAGGGCGACACAGCCAGGCTCCGGCTGACCGAGCCGGGGGCCTACAAGCTGGTTGCCATCGTCGAACTGCCGGACGGCAAGAAGCTGCAGCACGAGATCGGTTGCCTGGTGCAGTCGCGCACGGAGCGCCAGGGGCTGCTGCTCCGGCTCGACAGGGAAGCCTGGAAAACGGGCGACACCCTGACCGGCATGGTTTACACTCGCTTTGCCGGCGCTCGCGTGCTGCTGACCGTGCGCGACAGCACCGAGACTCCGGTGATCCGCACCCTGACCACCGACAAGAACGGCCAGGCGGCGATCAAGGAAGTGCTGCCGGCCGGGCTGCGTTATGGCTGCGTGGTGACAGCCCAGTACGCCGATGACCCGGACGTGGGAGGGACGCATCTGACGAGCCGGACCATTCACGTCGAGCCACTCGACCGCATCCTGAAGATCGAGACGAAGCACAAGCCGGTCTACGGCCCGGGTGAGACAGTCACGATCGACGTGCAAGTGGATCGGAAGGAGCCGGTGGACCTGGTGGTGTCGGTGTTCGACCAGGCCCTGATGAACGTCAAATCCGCCCAGGGAACCGACATCCGGGACTTTTACCTGGCCGACGAGCGCGGCATCACCAACCAGGCCCGCGATCTGCTGGAACGGCGGCTGGCCGGGGTGACGCTCGCGTCCGTGATGCGCAAGGCCAAACAGAAGTTGGGACCGCAATTCAAGCTGGACGGCATTGACGGGCTGACCCTCAGGACGGCCGACGTGGCGACCTTGCTCCAGGTCGCTGGAATCAATGCCCGTGCCAGCGTTTACGATCCAGGCGTGTTTTGGACCCGGCCGGCCGACAAGGGCGCCTTGCTCCTCGACTTGGTCAATGCCCGGCAAAACGGATACCGCATCCACGTCAGTGTGCTGCACGACGTCTTTGTCCTGACGGCTTACAACCCGAGTCAGCCCCAGCCGCGGTTGCCGCTGATGTACCAGTTCGCGCCGAACTTCCAGATGATGGGCATGGGCGGCATGTCCATGATGGGCATGCCAGGCATGATGGGGATGAGCGGCATGGCTGGCATGGGCGGCATGATGGGCATGGGGGGTATGTCCATGATGGGCATGGGCGGCATGGGCGGCATGATGGGGATGGGCGGCGGCATGATGGGCGCGGGCTCCGGCGGTGTCTCTGGTGGCCGATTCCGCCCAGCAGGCATGCTCCCTGTTCCGCTGGCTCCCGCCAACCAGCTCAGGCCCGACTCCGATCAGCAGGGTCTGCAAATTCGCCGTGATTTCGCCGACTCGGCCTACTGGAGCGCGAACCTTCGCACCGACGCCAACGGCAAGGTCCAGGCCCAGTTCACGGTGCCCGACTCGCTGACTTCCTGGCAGGTGCAGGTCATCGCTGTCTCCAAGAAGATGCACGTCGGCGCTGGCGTGGCAGCAGTTTCCAGGTGTCCCGGCCGATCATGGTCAGCCCGGTCCTGCCGCGGGTCTTCACCGAGGGCGACACGGTCAAGGTCGGGGCCAACGTGGTCAATCGCAGCGGCGCCCCGCAGATCCTGCGGGTCAAACTGAAGGCGGAGAACGGCGAAATCCTCGACCGGACCCAGACTCAGTTGACGCTGGACAAGGGCCAGAGCGAGCTGGTCTGGTGGACCTTCCGGCCGGGCGAGGCCGGCTTCACTCAGTTGCTCTTCAGCGCGGAATGCCCGGCCGGCAACGACGCCTCGCTCAAGCGCTTGCCGGTGATGCGCTCCGGTGTAGTGGAGGTGATCACGCGCTCGGGCTTCTGCAAGGATAAGGTGACCATCGACTTGCCGGAGGGTGTCGATCCGAAGACGGCGACGCTGGAGGTCCGGCTGGTGCCGACGATGGCCGCCGACCTGATTGACACCATCGACTACCTGGTCGAGTACCCCTACGGCTGCGTCGAGCAGACGATGAGCCGGTTCCTGCCGGCCATCAAGGTGGCCCAGGTGTTGCAGCAGTTCCAGCTGGAACATGCGGGCCTGAAGAAGAAGCTGCCCGGCTGCGTCGATGCGGGCATCAAGCGTCTGCTGGAATTGCAGCAGGCCGACGGCGGCTGGGGCTGGAACGGCACCAGCGGCACGCACGAGATGATGACGCCGTATGCCCTCTACGGTCTGCTCCAGGCCGAGAAGGCCGGCTACGTCATCGGCTCCGAGAACGCCATCAAGCGCGGCCTGGCCCGGCTGAAGCAGTTCATCGACAACATGGGAGAAGCGCAAGCCTCCGATCGCATCTACTGCATGTTCGTCTACGGCCATCGGCACGAGATCGACGCGAAATGGTGGGAGTTCATCGCCGACCTGGCGGATCGCAATGCGCTCAGCGACGGCGCCCTGGCCCTGGCAGTGCAGCTAGCGGCGGAGAAGGGCAAGAAGGACCTGGCCGCGGGCCTGGCCGGGCAGCTCCGCGACCGGGCGGAGAAGGTCAACGGCCAGGTGTGGTGGAGGACGGCGAAGTTCTCGCGCTGGGTGGACGATCCGCTGGAGATCACCGCCAACGCTCTGCGGGCGCTGGTGCTGGTGGACGCCCACGATCCGCTGATTCCTGGAGTGGTGGCCTACTTCAACGCGAACAAGCGCGGCAACCGCTGGCACTCGACCAAGGACTCGGCCCTGATCGTGCATGCTCTGTGCGAGCTGATGGGCCGGCAAAAGCTCAAGCCGGGCGACCTGGGCCGGGTGGTGCTGCGCTGCAACGAGGGCGAGCGGCAGGAAGTGGTCTTCGCCAGCAAGACGGGGACGCGCTCGGTCACAATCCCGGGCAAGCAGCTCAAGGCGGGGGCGAACACAATCACCTTCACCGAGGCGACGCCGGGAGTGATGTATCGGGTGTTGCTGAAGCACGTGCAGACGGGCTGGGACATCCAGGCCAGGGATGCGGGCATCCAGGTGACGCGCGAGATCTGGCTGCTGGACAGCAAGGGCAAGCAGGTCCGCGAGCTGCGTCGCGGGGAAGCAGTGGCCCGCGGCTCCTATCTGGAAAGCGTGGTGCGGGCCCGGCGGCGAGGAGCGGAGCCGATGCGGTACGTCCTGGTGGAGGACCCCCGGCCGAGCAGCTGCGAGTTCATTCCCGAGGAGGACCATCGCTTCAACCAGCAGTCCACGCCGTTCGTGCTGCGTGAGGAGCGCGAAACGCACCTGGCCTGGCACCACGAGCAGGCGCCGGGGCAGATCGAGGACCGCTGCGTCCTGCACGTGGAGCTGACCGGCGAGTTCATCGTGGCCCCCGCCCAGGTGGAGCTGATGTACCAGCCGGAGGTTCGCGGACACAGCGGCACGTTCCGGTTCAAGGTGGTTGACCGGTGACTGCCCTGTCACCCGGACACCCCCCCTGGTCCGCCCCGCCATGAATGGCGGGGCTGCACGCCAGCAGAAAGCCCGATAAATCGGGCTGATTGGCGGGAGGCGGGCTGCAGCCCCCTTCAGGGGGCTTTCTGCTGGCGTGTAGCCCCGCCATTCATGGCGGGGCGGTCCGGGAAAATTGAGCCTGCGCCCCGCCCCCGGACCCACCTCGAAGGTCCGGCTGGCCATTTTCTCCCCTTTCCCCAAGGGAGTGGGGATTTTTTTTCCCAAAAATGCACCTTGCGCGGTTGCATTGGGGCCGTTGTTCCGTCTATAGTTGTGTGGGATGTGTAGCAACGCCCCCGCGCAAAGGCTCGCACCTCTTTGCCTGCTCTGGACAACGTCAGTCCCTCCCCCAATGCCTGGCGGACAGCGTCCATCTGTTTGCCGTTCAGGAACCACCCAAACGCCCCAACCCGCAGCCCAACTATTCCCAGGACCGTTCCGGCAGGATCGGCGTTCCTGGTTGTGTCCGTTTTTGCTGTCTGCCGGACGCGGTCCCCCCTCCGTCAGGCCGGGAGGCAAGTGGGGCACGCCCCAACCCTACTTCCTCCCTTTTTTCATTTCTCCATTTCTCCGCCAAGCGCCTACTGGCATCCCCGTCCGGCTTCGTTCTGGTTATAACGCCAGAAAGGAACCACTGGACCCTTTCCCCAACGGAGCCGCCATGAGCACCAATCTCGCAAAACAGGCCGAGGAACTTCGTGAGCAGATCCGCTTCCACGACTGCAAATACTTTGTCGAGGATGCTCCGGTCATCTCTGACCGCGACTACGACCTGCTCTATCGCCGGCTGGAAGACCTTGAGAAAGCCCATCCCGAGCTGCTCACCCCCGACAGCCCGACCCAGCGCGTTGGCGGCAAACCTCTGACGAAGTTCCAGCAGGTCACGCACAAACGGCCGATGCTCTCCATCGACAAGGCGATGAAGGAGGCCGACCTGCGCGAGTTCGACAAGCGGGTGCGCGGCTTGCTCGAACCCGGTGAGCCGGTCACCTACGTGGTGGAGCTGAAGATCGACGGCGTGGCCATCTCGCTCACCTACGAGAAGGGCCAGTTCACGCTGGGGGCCACGCGCGGTACTGGTGAAATCGGTGAAGACGTGACGCAGAACCTCAAGACCGTTGGCGGCGTCCCGCTCCGTCTCCGGGGAGTCCATCCTCCGGCGCTGCTCAGAGGCGCGCGGCGAGGTCTACATGTCCCGGGCCGATTTCGTTCGTCTCAACGAGCAGCTCAAGGCAGCAGGAGAGCAAACCTACGCCAACCCGCGCAATCTCACCAGCGGCACCCTCAAACTGCTCGATCCGAAGCTCTGTGGCCAGCGCAAGCTGCGGCTGTTTACTTATTCTCTCGGCGTCCTGGAAGGCGCTCGGTCAAGACTCATCTGGAAGCACTCGACCTGCTCCGTCGTTCGGGTTTTCCAGTCAATCCGCACATCGCGTCCTTCGATTCCATCGAGGAGGTGGTTGCGTATTGCAAGAGCTGGGACGAGAAACGGACCGACCTGGACTACGACACCGACGGCATGGTGGTCAAGATCAACGACCTGGAGCAGCAGCACCGGTTGGGCCGGACGGCCAAGCATCCGCGCTGGGCGATCGCCTTCAAGTTCGAGGCCGAGCAGGCGACCAGCAAGATCGGTGGAGTCGAGTTTTCGCTGGGCAAGTTTGGCGAGCTGACCCCGGTGGCGCTGTTCGATCCGCCGGTCTGGCTGTCCAGCACCACCGTCTCCCGGGCCAGCATGCACAACGCCTCCTGGGTCGAGAAGATGGACGTCCGCTACGGCGATACCGTGGTGATTGCCAAGAAAGGGGAGATCATCCCCCAGGTCATGAGCGTGGTCAAGGAAGTAAGGACGGGCAAGGAGCAGAAGATCGTCTGGCCCGAGAAGTGCCCGCGCTGTGGCGGGCCGGTGGTCAAGGAGCAAACCGGAACCAGCTACAACTACATCTGTGACAATCCGGGGTTGTGTCCGGGCCAGGCGGCCAAGCGCGTGGAGGGGTTCGCACGCCGCACCCGGATGGAGATCGATGGGCTGGGTCGGGAGGTTGCCATTCAGCTAGTGGACTCGGGCCTGGTCAAGTCGGTAACCGACCTGTACCGGCTGACCAAGGCGCAGCTACTCACCCTGGAAGGGTTCGCCGACCTGAAGGCCCAGAACCTGCTCGACGGCATCGCCCGGAGTAAGGACCGGGGGCTGGCCCGCCTGATCGCTGCCCTGAGCATCTTCATGGTCGGCGAGAACATGGCCGAGGCCCTGGCCGAGGCGTTTCCCAGCCTGGACGCTCTGCTGGCAGCCAGCAAGGAGCAGCTGGCGAAGGTTAAAGGGTTTGGCCCCAAGCGGGCGCAATTCGTTTACGAATACTTCCACAGCCCGTTTGGCGAGGAGCTGGTCAAGGAGCTGAAGGAGCTGGGTCTGAAGCTGACCGAGGACGTCAAGGCCCTGGCCGGCAGCAGCCTGGCCGGCAAGACAGTGGTGGTCACGGGGACGCTGGTCAAATACAAGCGCGACGAGATCGAGGAGGTGATCAAGCAGCACGGCGGCAAGGCGGGCAGCAGCGTCTCGAAGAAGACGGACCTGGTCGTCGCCGGTGCCGAGGCGGGCAGCAAGCTGGCCAAGGCGAAGGAGCTGGGCATCCCGGTCATCTCCGAGGAGGATTTCGAGAAGATGATCGCGGGGTGAGGGTCCGTCCGGGAAGCCACTTGCAGCTTGGCGGCGGCTGGTTGCGCCAAGCCGGAAGCGGCGTCGGCTAGACCAGCCGGGACGCGCACTGAGGGCATTTCCAGGACCGGACACAGTCAGGGCAGACGACGGCCCTGGCCTGGCAGACTGGGCAGTGATAGGGGTCGGCGGGCCATTCCCCACAGCAGGCACAATCCTTGTCCGGGTCGAGAAGGGCGATGACGACCTCGTCGGCGTTGATGGACACCACCCACAGGGTGTACTGGCCGATCCGCACCGCCTGGCCGGGCGACCGCTCGATCTGGACCATCTGGGATCCCTCCACGCACCATTCTTCCCACCCTCAAGAGTATCGCGATACTATCGGATCGTCAATAATTCACAAGAGAAAGATGAATGGCAGCAATCCCTGCTAGGCCGGCGGTGCGACCCGGAACGGCAGCGGCTTCCCTGACAGGCCCGCGAGCAGGTTCTCGATGGAGATTTCCGCCATCCGCTGGCGCGTCTGTTCGGTGGCGCTGCCCAGGTGTGGGGTGATGATCACGTTGTCCAGCCGGAGCAGAGGATGGTTGCGCGGCAGCGGCTCCGGATCGGTGACGTCGAGAGCGGCGGCGTGCAGGGCGCGGTTGCTCAGCGCCTCCGTGAGGGCCTCGGGATCGACGACCGGTCCACGCGAGACGTTGATCAGCGATGCGGTGCGCTTCATGCGAGCCAGCTCGGCACGCCCGATCAACCGATGCGTCTGCTCCGTCAGCGGAACGGTCAGCACGACGTAATCCGAGGTCGCCAGCAGCTCATCCCGTCCAACGTAACGAACTCCGAGTTTCGCTTCCACTTCAGGCCGGGGCCGGCGGTTGTGATACAGCACCGTCATGTCGAAGCCGCGAGCCCGGCGGGCCACTTGCTCGCCGATGCGTCCCATGCCGATGATCCCCAGCGTGCTCGAATGCACTTCCCGGCCCAGCACGTAAGACGGATCGTAGCGCAGGAAATCGGGGCCGCGAGCATAGCGGTCGCCCTCGACCAATCGCCGGCCCGCCGCCAGGAGCAAGGCGAAGGCCATGTCGGCCGTGGCACCGTCGAGGATGCCGGGAGTGTTGCCGACCGGAATGCCCCGGGCCGTGGCCGCGGCGACGTCGATGTGATCGACGCCGACTCCGAAGTTGCTGATGACGCGGACCGCCGGCAGACAATCGAGGAAGCTCGCGTCCACCGTGGGATGGCCGTAGGTGTAGATGGCGACGACGTGCTTCGCTTTTCCCTCCCGAGCGAGGTGCCAGGGAAGCAGTTCGACGCGTCCTTGCAGCATTTCTGAGATGAGTGGGGACACGGGCAAGTCCGCGAGGACGCAAGGGAGAGTGGGTGGTTGTTCGGCAGGCATCGGAATGATCCGGTCGGGTTGCGGAGATCGAGGAGCGCGTTTTCGGGACCGCTCGCACCGATACTATAGCGGCCGGAGGGAGCCGGTGGAAAGGGCCACACCCTTCTCCTTACCGAGCCCTCCTTTTCGTTTTACTTCCGTGAGGGACGCAGCTATCATCAGCAGAGGAATGTCCCACTCTGACCCACTGGCTGCAACCATGAATCTCAAGCAAGCCCTGGCCGCGTTTCCCGCGAAGTCGGCCTACCGCAAGATCCTGCCCGGTCTGCTCTCCAAGAACGAGAAGGTCTGGCGGAAGGCCTACGAGCGCTTGGGCGAACTGGAGCGTTTGACTGACACCGCCGATCCCATGGCCACGACCTGGAATCTCTCGGAAAGTGAGGCGCTGGCCTTGTTGAATGCAGCCGTGTCTCTGCCGTTCGCGCCGCCGAAGCACGAATGGGAGGACGCCGTTCACGAGCTGATCTTCCCCCTGGTCCGCAGCCCACACCCGAGCCTGCTTCCCATCGCACGGGACGCCTATCCCCGCTTGACGGACCGGGCCAAATGCGCCCTGCTGTCGCTGATCGGGGCCTGCGGCACACGCGCGGCGGCTGAGGCGTTCCTGGCCTGCATTCGTGAACACGGTTGGCCGGCAGGCATCTACCGGCGCGTTTTCCTGGAGCTTCCGAAATTGCTCGATCATGCGGACCTCCTTTTTCCCGAGTTGATCCAGCTGGCCGGGCCACACGTTGGCGGGGTGACGGACGTGCTGCTGGCCGGTCTGGCCAATGGCAAGGTGAACCTCACCGCAGGCTCGATCGATCTCGAACCGATCGCGGCGCTGGCGGTCAAGGAACTGAAGAGGTTACTGAAGTCGGCCAAAAAGCATCAGCGCCCAGGGATTGCGTGGCGGTTTAGCGAGAAGTACTTCTATGTCCGTCAGCAAGCGGGTTGCTGGTTAGACCTCGCCGGCTATTTGAAAGAGGCATCGCTGAGTCCGCTCCTCAAAGAGGCGCTTCAACTCAGCGACCCCCGGCTGCTCGCCTTCGCGAGCGCCGCGACCCTCCGCCGGGGCGGCAGGGTCAGCAAGACAACGCTCAATCGGATCGCCTCTTGCCACGAAACCAGAGAGTTGCTGTTTGAGTTGCTGAGCAGCCTCGGGCGCCTGGAGTTGTTCCCGAGCAAGTTCCGCACCTGGGATGCGTTCGCGGCTGCCAACATGGTGGCGTGGTTGCGCTATCCGGCCGAACTCGGCCGGGAGCCGGACGAGTTACAGAAGATGGCTGTTTTCACCACGATCCAGGACGAGGGCGAAGTGGTCCTTTACGTCTGGCGGTTCCGCAGCGGCAACGGTCCCTGGTATGCTGCTGTTTCTGGCCCCTATCAGCGCGACGGCACCCCAGCACCGCTGCACGGCAACCTGACCTTCTCGCATTTCGACAAGTGGGACACGGCCACGGCAGAGGAACACGCCAGGGCAGTCGTTGAGACGCTGGCGGAGTGGCACAAGGAGAGCAAGTGAACGACACAAGTTCTCTTGATTACCAAGGAAAGGGCCCCTTGACCACGAGACAACGGCTTCGTACAAATCCCCGCGCATGCTTCTCAGGAGGAGAGCCGGAGGGCCAGGTCCAGTTCGGTGCTTTGCACCAAGGCGACGTTGCGTCGCCCGAGCGTTTCGCTGCTCATCCTTCACAGGGAAGGCTGTTTCAGCCCCGCTGTCGGGCACCGCAAACGGAACACTAATCAACGCTGATCTCCACTAATCGGCATACCAGTTTGGTTCCTTCCATTAGCGAAGATTAGCGCGGATTAGTGTTCCGAAAAGCCCGGGCGACCGGCGGGTCCGAGAGCCTTCTGAGTCCCAGGTCGTGTCGTAGACATCCTCCGGAGCAAGCCTGGGCAGTCCGCCAACCAGCGGACTGCCCGCCTCTCTTCTCTCGTGCCGTTCGGAAAAAGCGATGTGCGTCTTCCTTCCGCGCCGATAGAGGAACGAAGGCAACAGATGGCGGCGGACTGTGGTTGGCCAGCTTCTCTTTTCCTCCCCTTGCCTGGCGGGGTATTCTGATGCAGCGAGCCGACACCGACACGCCCTGGAAGGAAGCGCTGGACCACGAACTGCGCTCCTGTCTGAGGCTGCTTTTCACCGGCACGGATGGCTACGTGGACTGGACCATCGATCACGAATCGCTGGACACTGAGCTGAGAAAACTCTGGCCGGAGGACGAGTTGGGCAAGCGATTGGCCGACAAGCTGGTGAAGGTGCAGAACCTGGCGGGAGATGCACGCTATTTGCATTTCGAGGTCCAGGGGCAGCACAGGCGGACTTTCCCAGCCGAATGTACACCTACAATCATCTGGGTCGGGGTCGGTTCCATCAGCCGGTGAGCAGCCTGGCCATCCTGGCGGACGACGATCCGGACTGGCGGCCGAACGAGTACGTGGAAGAGACGGAGGAAAGCTCCGTGACCTTCCGCTTCACCATCGCCAAGCTGCTGGACTGGGTGGGGCGGGAAGCGGAACTGGACGCGCATCCCGAGCCGTTCGCTCTGATTGTGCGAGCCCACCTGGGAGCGCGAGCGACCCGGCAGGACGTGGCCGCTCGCCAGGACCTGAAGTGGGAGTTGGTGCAGCAGTTGTACAGGCGGTTCCAGGAAGATACGGAGGTCCGGCGGTGGTATCGCTATCTGGACTGGTTCCTGACGCTGCCACCAGAGGATGAGAAGGCGTTTCTGAAGCGCATTACCCGTTTTGAGGAGGATCCTGGCGTGCCGTTTATCACCAATGCCGAACGTATCGGAATGGAGAGGGGATTGGAGAAGGGATTGGAGAAGGGACTGGAGAAGGGACTGGAGAAGGGTCGTGAGGAGATGCTGCGGACCATCTTGCGTGGGAAATTTGGCCCGCCAGGGGAAGCGTTACTGGCTGGGCGAGAGTGGAAACTGACTCAGGAGGCAGCGGTGGCACTGGTGGAGAAAATCCTGCCGACCACCACTCTGGAGGAAGCCCGCACGGCCCTGGAGACGAAGTAACCACCGGAGCCAATCTGTACACGCGAGCAGCAGCGCGAGCATCCCCCGCGCCAAAACGCAAGAGCGAGGATTCCACCGGGCCTGGTTGGCCATCCCCGGCAGCGTCCTCGCCCTGGTGCCTTCTGACCCGTCTGTTACTTCTTCTTAGGCTCGGCGACGACCGCCTCGGACGTCTTGAGCAGCTTGGAAATCTCGGCCGACAGCGTCTGGGCGTTCTTGCCTTCCTTGTTGCAGCCGGTCACGATCTTGACTACCTTGCCGCCCTTGTCGATCAGGATGTTGGTCGGCATGGCGGTGGTATCAAAGGTCTTCCACAGTTCGCCCTTGGGATCGGACAGGAAGACGAACTTGAGGTCCTTCTTGACGGCGTAGTTGCTGGCCGCCTCGGGCTTCTCGCGGAAGACGGCCACCGTGTGCAGGCCCTTGCCGTTGTAGGCCGCCTGCAGCTTCTGGAAGTACGGCAGCTCCGCATCGCAGCCGGTGCAAGCGCAGGTCAGCCGGACCAGCACCGGGCCATCGTTGAACAGCTTCTTCAGATCAACCTCGGTCTTGCCGTCGGCCGACTTCAGCGTGACAGCCGGGGCCTGCTTTTCCTTCTTGTCTGCCGCCAGGGTCGAGCCGGCCAGAACGGCCAGGACCACAGCCAGTCCGAACAGTTTCTTCCGCATGGACTCCTCCAGGTACAGGTGGGACAGTTGCCGCTGATGGTAGTTTGCACCATCAGGGATTGGGGTAGTGGTGATGATTGTACCCCGGCGCCGGCCCAAAGAGAAATCGAAAAAGGGAAAAAAGTTACTCGTCGATCTTCTCGGGCGGTTTCTGGTTCTCGGGGATGCCGCACTTGTAGGTGAAGCCCTTGGTTTTGATGCGGAACTCCTCCTGGACGTTCTTTAGCTGGGTCGGGTGCGCGAACAGATCGAGGGCGCTGCCGGCCAGGACGCGGGCAGCCGTCTGGCAGGCCTTGTGGCCGATCGGGCTGCCGGACGCGGCGACGCAAGCCCAGCTGTGGCCCGGCGTGCCCAGCGGCCGGGCTGCGATCAGCAGCTCGGCCGTCGGAAATTGCCAGCTGACGTCGCCCACGTCGGTCGAGCCCATGCCGCGGGTGAACGAGATGTCGCTCCGGGTCTCGCGGTCCAGTCCGGCGGCCAGCTCCTGATCCTGCAGACCGACGTTCCGCCGCAGCTCGGCCGCGAAGCGCAGGTCGTTGGTGTCGAAGGCCGGCGGGCCGACCCGCTTGAGGTGCCGCTGCATCACCCGTGACAGGGCCAGGTTGGGCAGCACCTCGCAGGTGCCCGATTCTGCCAGGACCTCGACCTTGGTCCGGGTCATCAGGCAAGCCCCCTGGGCGATCTCCTTGACCCGCTCGAACACCGCCTGGGCATCGGCCACGTGCGGGGCCCGGACGTAGTACCACGACTCCGCCTCCTCCGGCACGATGTTCGGCCGGCCGCCCCCCTTGGTGATGACGTAGTGGATGCGCGTTTCCTGCGGGACGTGTTCGCGGAGGTAGTTGGAACCGACATTCATCAGCTCGACGGCGTCCAGGGCGCTGCGGCCCTTCTCGGGACTGCCGGCCGCGTGGGCGGCCAGGCCGCGGAAGTGGAAGCGGGCCCGTTTGACCGCCAGGCAGCTACCGGCCGTGACCTCGTTCCGGATGCCGGGATGCCAGGTCAGCACGGCATCGACGTCGCGAAACAGGCCGGCCCGGACCAGGTACACCTTCCCTGCCCCGCCTTCCTCCGCCGGCGTGCCGAAGACGATGATCTTCCCTGGCAGCTTGTGGGCCGCCATTGCCTCCTTGACGGCGATGCCGGCCATGGTGCTGGCCGTCCCGAGCAGGTTGTGGCCACAACCATGTCCAGGCTTGCCCGCCTCGCGCGGCTGCCGCTGCGGCTGATTCTGCTGCGACAGGCCCGGCAGGGCGTCGTATTCCGCCAGCAGCGCGATCACAGGTTTGCCCGAGCCGTACTCGGCCACGAACGCCGACTTCATCTCCGCCACGCCGCGCCGCACCTTGAAGCCCGCTTGCTCCAGCGTGTCGGCCAGCAACTTGCTGGAGCGATGCTCCTGAAAGGCCAGCTCCGCATGGTCCCAGATGGTATCACTGATCTGGTTGATCCGGTCCGCGTGGCTTTGCAGCCAGGCGTCGGCGGTCTGGACCGGCGTGTCACCGCTGGGGCCGGCAAGGGGGGACGGGATCAGGGACAGCAGGGACAGCAGGGTCAGCAGGGCAGCCAGTCGGCAAGCAGGGTTGGTCATGTCAGGCTCCCAGGGGGTGCGGGTTGTAGGGTGGTCCGAGCGCAGCGAGGCCCACCACGCCAGACGGTGGGCCTCGCTGCGCTCGGACCACCCTACAAGACTTTCTACCGAGTCCAACCCCTGTCGTCCCGACCTCACGCCCGCCTGGCCAGCACGGCCAGAATGCCGTTCCGGGGTCGCAAGGTGAACGTCGGAACGGGCTCGACGACGTGCCCAGGAGCAAGCGTGAAGTGGTACGGGCGTGCCAGCGTCGCCAGCACCAGCACCGTTTCCATCAGGGCGAAGGTGTTGCCGATGCACAGCCGTGGGCCGCCGCCGAAGGGGAAGTACGCATACTTGGGCAGTCGCTGGGCCAGGCCCTCGAGCCAGCGCTGAGGCCGGAACTGTTCAGGCTGATCGTAAATTCGGGGATCGCGCTGCACGACCCACTGGCTCATCAGCATGGTAGTACCGCGGGGTGCGTGGAAGCTGCCGATTTCGCAGGCCTGCAGGTTCTCCCGGCCGATGACGTAAGCAGGCGGATAAAGGCGCATCGATTCGAGGATGACGGCCTCGGTGAAGGGGAGCCGGGGGTAGTCGTCGGCGGTGACGGGACGCGAGCCCAGGACCGACTGCACTTCCTCGACCAGGCGAGCCTCGGCTTCAGGATTCTGGGCCAGGAGGAACCAGCTCCAGGAGAGGGTCAAGGCGGTGGTTTCGTGGCCGGCCAGGAAGAGAGTCATGGCCTCGTCGCGCACCTGGCGGTCGGTCATGCCGGTGTTGTCCACCTCATCGCGGGCGTGCAGCAGCAGTGAGAGCAGGTCGCCGCGTTCCTCCTTGCTGGCGCGCCGCTGGCGGATCATACCGTAAATGACCTCGTCCAGTTCGCGGACGGCCCGGCGCAGCCGGAGGTTGCCGGGGGTGGGGATGAAGTCCGGGATCAGCAGCAGGCTGTTGAAGCGCGCAGGAAGCGCTCTTGCAGCACCCGCAAGGCCTGGTTGACCCTGCCGGCCGCCGTGCTCACGTCGCTGCCGAACAGTGTCCGGGCGGCGATGGCGAGCGTCAGCCGCATCATCTCGACGAGGATGTCGCGGGTCTGCCCGGTTTGCCATTCGGCCAGCACTTCCTGGGCGGCCTCGACCATGAGCGGAGCATAGGACGCGATGCGCTGGCGGGAGAAGGCGGGCTGGATCAGCCGGCGCTGCCGCAGCCAGAAATCGCCCTCGCTGGTGAGAAGCCCCTTGCCCAGCACAACTGGGGTCATGCGCAATGCGAAGTGCTTGACATAGTTCTGGTTCTGCGCGACCAGGATGGTTTCGATGTCATGGGGATTGCTGATCAAGTAGATGCGGCGCGGACCGAAGCGCAGGGCGGCCACGTCGCCGAATTCCCGGGCGACGCGGGTCAGGAACTGGAGCCGGCCGCGCTTGTATTCGCCGAGGTTGCCGCCCAACCAGGTCCCTTTCGGTCCGGGCGGCCTTGTAGTTGCGGTTGCCATGACCTGGCTGCTCTCCGCGGAGGCTTGTGCTTACCCGATCATCAGGGGGTACAGCGAACACAAGCCTCAGCGTACTCATCCGCCCGGGCGGCCACAACCCCAGGAAACCGATCACACCTCACAAGTGCAACCAACACAAAAGACCGGTGCCCTGTGCCGAGGGGCAGCGTTTTTCCCTCGGCCAGGGCCCGGTTCGATAAATGGCGAGTATGAAAACAGGCGGAGATTATGACTTCTTGGTCTTCTTGGCCTTCTTGACCTTCTTGGCCTTCAGGATCTTGACGCTCTCAACGGTGTCGCCCTTGGTCGTGACGGCGATGGTGGCACCCGGAGTGACGTCGCTCACCTGGGCGGGGCCTTCTTGTTTGTTGGGTTTCTTGCCGGTGACCTTGGTGATGGCCGGTTTCTCGCCGAGCTTGAAGGTCTTCTCCTGACCGGCCTGGTCGGCCTTCTTGCCCTTGCCGATGGTCTTGATGGTGAGGACCGGGGACTTGTCGGTGCTGACCGAAACCACGGTGCCCTTGACGGTTGCGGCCTTCTTGGCCTTTTTGCCCTTGGCCGCTTCGGCGGAAGGCACGGCGAACAGGAGCAGAGCTGCCGCCACAATTGCAAAGAACCAGCGCATGGGAGTTTCCTCAACGGGAGAACAGGATGAATTGAAATCGTGGGGGATTGAGCGAGTCCCCCAGCATCCACGGCACTTACAATGGATTCAACAACGGCAAGCGTGAAAAGTTTCGTCGCCCGTCAAGAGATTTTTTCCGCCCTGGGAGCCAGGCCAGCAGCAGCGAGAGGACCTCATGGTGTTCATGACCAGTTTCCGCATTGTGGTCCGGGCCGTGACCCGGTTCTTCGAGCACGACGGCGCCCAGATGGGTGCGGCCCTGGCTTACTATGCCGTGTTCTCCACCGCTCCCCTGCTGATCCTGGCGGTCAAGGTGGCGAGCCTGTTCTTTGGCGAGGAGCAAGTCCAGTTCCAGCTCCACCTGCGCCTGAACCAATGGCTCCAACCAGAACTCGCGAACGAGGTCCTGACCTGGATGGCCTACGCCAATCAGCCGACCGGCACGGCCCTGGCCACGGTCTTCGGCATCGGCTTCCTGATCCTGGGCAACCTTGGACTGTTCCTGCACCTGCGGCGCTGCCTGTACGTCATCTGGGAGCTGAAGCCGCCACGGGGGAGCAGCTGGCTGCTGACGCTGCTCAACTACGGCCTGGCGATCCTGGCGATCTTCTGTGTGAGCTTGTTGCTTCTTCTGTCCCTGGTCGTGAGTACGGGCACGACGGTGCTGATCCGGGAAATGGGCGACAAACTGCCGGGCGGCGGGGCCCTGTGGCACTGGGTGGAGCTGGGTGTTTCTTTCCTGCTGCTGACCCTGTTCTTCGCGGTGGTCTACAAGGTCCTCTCCGGCCAGCAGCTGGCCTGGCGTTACGTCTGGTATGGCTCCTTCGTTACTGCCGTGCTGTTTACCATCGGCAAGGCGCTGATCAGCCTCTACCTGGCCTACACCAGCACGACCTCCATTTACGGTGCGGCCGGCTCGGTGGTGGTGTTCCTGGTGTGGGTCTATTATTCATCCCAGATCGCCTTTTTCGGAGCTGAGCTGATCCAGGCCCGGAGGACGCGCAGTGAATGGCTTCATGCAGCTGCTCGGGCGCAAACTGGTTGCAGGTAGCCGTGAGCCGTGGGGATGACAGAAAAGGCGAGCGTGCGAAAGGAATGGTGGAAGGGAAAAAAAGAAGCGGGAAGGCTGGTGGGCCTTCCCGCAATCTGCTTCCTGTCAGGTTCAGCTGCCGGTCTTGCCGACCTGAGCGCCGACGGCCTGGAAGGTGGCGTTGGCGTTGGTGCCCAGGGTGGTGATGGCGGTGATGCACACCACGATGATCAGCGCCAGCATCACGGCATACTCGACCGCGGTCGGGCCATCTTCGTTCTTCAGGAAGTTCACAAGACTCTTGCGCAGGTGAGACAGCATCTTCTTTGCTCCTTTGTTTTTGGTGGGTGGTCACTTGCCTGCTACACCGCAAACATGGGATAGGCCTTGTGGCTTGTCAAACTGAAAAAACGAAAGATTTCCCGAGGATTCCCGGCATTGCGACCATCACGTGAATTCTGAACAACAGGTCGTACTCCGGTCCGTTGGACGGCCTGGGAGAGCCGTCCAACGGGGCCCAGTTTCTTGCCGGGGATCAATTCCGCGATTGGTCTTCCTGATGGTTGACGCGCAGCACCAGAGCAGTCCAGTCGTCGCCAACGGATGCCAGCTCCTGGGCGCTCCAGGCGCTCCCGCGTGTCAAGAGGGCCGGCCGGGTCTGGGCCACTTGACCGGACAGGATGCGTCGGCTCCACTCGGCCGCGTTCAGCAGCAGCGGCTGGCGGGTCCAGACCAGGGCGGTATGATCGATCCCTCCCGGCGGACGCAGCTGGACGGTCAACCGGCGGTTCTGACCCGGGGGCAAGTGATGGTCGCGGATCTGCTCGCTGGGCATCAGCAGCTCGGACTCCCCGTTGGCGTTGAAGACCAGCACGGTGAGATAGCCGTCGGTGTCCGAGCTGGCGTCGATGCGGATCAGGTCGCCGGTCCGGGCATGCACTTCCTCCGGCGCCGGGGTCTGGCTCCGGCTGCTGGACCGGAGCAGCGGCTGAAAATCGCGCTTGTGCGGGTCGGCGACGGAGATCGTCACCTGCAAGTTCACCGGGGAGTGGACCCGGATCACTTGCCGATGCAGCGTCTCGGCCAGCAGCGACTGGGTGGCCAGTGCCTGCAGGGCCTGTTGAAAATCCTCCAGGCTCGGTCGATTGGCGGGCTCGAAGGAAAGGCCCTGCTCCAGGAGGGCCGTCAGCCCCTCCAGCTGCTGGCACCACGGGAGGCCCGCACGCACGGCATCCAGGTAGCTTTCCCGGTCATCCGGGCAAAACGGCGGCTCACCCGTCAGGAGATAGACCAGGCAGGCGGCCAGACTGAAGACGGCCGAGCGCTCCGTGGCAGCCCCCTCCAGGGCCTCGGGTGCGGCGTAGCCAAGCGACCAACCGCGATACAGACCGTCATCGACCCAGCGCGACAGGCCCCAGTCCAGTACCACCTGGCCGCCTTCGTCCAGAAGCACGTTGCCGGGATGAATGTCGTACCAGTCCGGCTGCGGCTGCGGAGACGTGCTGGGAATCTCCATCAGTGCGGCAGCGGCAGCAGCAATGAGCTTGACCGCATCTTCCCGGGGGATCTTCTTCCGAGCCAGCAGCGAGCCGCCGGGGAGGTAATCGCCAACCAGCACCAGGAATGGGTCTTCCGGCGACCCGGCCAGGTCCGGCCAGCAGAGCAATTCCTCCAGAGCCGCGTCGCTGAGCCGATCCCGCCGGACGAACTTCAGCACGCACGGCCGGGCATCGCTCTCGCGCACGGCCAGCCAGGTATCCGAACAGCGTCCCCGGCCGAGGCACCGCTGCATCCCGTAGCCCTGCACTCGGAGCGGCTCGTCCGGGGTCTGGCCCCGGCAAAGTCGATCCAGCTCGTGGTACTCATGCACCGTGGCACGGCAGGGCTGGCACGCGCGGAGGTGGCCATAGAAACGGTTGCGCTGGGCGAAGGTCAGCGGCTGGCACAGCCAGCACTGGATTTCCGGCAAAGTCAGGCAGACAGCAGTCGGGGTCATGGGGATGTCTCCGATTCTTCACTGAGGGGGGCAGACCGCGACGCAGGGTTTGCACGGCCCGGGAATACTCATTGCGGACGGAACCGTACGCCAGTTTCAGCCGCTGAGCCACTTCCTTCAGCCGCACACCTTCCAGGCGCAGGCGAAGGATTTCTTGCTGGGTTGGCGACAGCCCTTGGACGGCTTGCAGCACGCGCTGCCATCCCTCTCGATGGATCAGCTGATCGACCGGCGACGGATACGGATCGGAGAACTGATCCACCGTCCTCGACGCTGGCGTTTCCGGGTCTTCCGGAGGCGAAGTGGTTTCACGGCGCGTATCCCGGCGCTCTGCTGTTTGCCCGTTGTGCCAGTCGCGGACCTTGCCCTTGAGAAACCGGTAGAGCCAGCAATGAAACGCCTTCTGGCTCTGCCACTGGCAGTCCGCCAGCCTTCTCGCCACGACAATCAGCGTGTCCTGCACCCGGTCTTCGGCGTCGGCCGGCTGCAGCCGAAACACGGGAAACCACTGGGCTCGTTCCAGCAGCAGCTTCCGGCAGTAGCCGAAAAGCCGTTCCCGGGCCGCCGGGTTCCCAGCCTGCGCCACGTCAAACACCCGTTTCAGCTCGTCTTCATCCATGGGTGTCCAGGGTTACGAGTTCGGGAAAAGCCAAGGAACCATTCCACGGCGTTGGCGGAGCGACCCCGGCGTGTCCTGTTTGCTCCTCTGGGGAAAGAATGGCCAGGCCGCGGCAATTGTCACGATCTTTTTTGTCCGTCGTTCCGGATGACTCGGGTGGGCTCCGGCAAGGGCTCCGGGTCGCCCTGGCAAATGAACGCACCCCAGAAGTACGGACCGGCAAAGGGTGAATCGTGGTCCGGCCGCTCCGCCAGCTCCCGGGCCGACGCATTGTCCAGCCAACCGTCCTGGCGAAGCTGGCCGATGGTGCAGCAGCGCAGATACTGCTGGGCCTCGCGCAGTGCCTGATCGCGGGCCTGCCGTTTGTCGAGCAGGTTGTAATAGAACCAGTCCATGAGGACGGCCGTGGCCAGGTCGGGCACCTTCCACAGACTCATCACCAGGGTGCGGGCCCCGGCCACCGCGAACGCCCAGCGCAGGCCCAGCACGCCCTCGCCGGGGTGAACCTTGCCGATCCCGGTTTCGCACGCGGACAGGACCACCAGCTCGGTGCTGTGCAGATCGATGCCAACCACCTCCTCGGCGGTGAGCAGGCCATTGCCGCCCCCACTTGGAGGGAGGAAGCCTCCCTGCCAGGTGTTGAACCCGGCCAGCAGCAGGCCGGAGTCGAGCAAAGGCGACCGCTGCTCGTCCGGATGCGGGCCGACCGGGGCATTGCGCGGATCGAGAAAGAAGCCGTGCGTCGCCAGGTGCAGGATGCGGGGCGAACGGAGACAGAGGATGCTCCGCTTGTTCACGTCCGCTCCGAGCAGCGGTTCGACGCCGAGGCGCCGCGCGATGCGCCGTCCTTCGTCGGCGGTTCCCGGCAATCGGCAGGCGCTCGCGAACCGCTTGCGCCAGTGCGTCGGCGTCTTTTCTACCGTGGTGTCGCGCGGGGACGGTTCGGCCAGGTCAAAGTCCGGATCGGCGGCCACGATCGAGCGTTGGCTTCGCCCGGTCGTTTTCTCCGCGAACCGCAGCAGGTTTCGGCCCGTGGCGACGTAGCTGATCGCGTAGCGGTCGATCAGCCGCTCCCCCTTTCCCGCGGGCAGCACCTCGAAGGGAAGCAGCGCCAGGTCGCCGACCGGTGCCAGCAGCAGCCGGGTCCTGTCCCGAGGTGACGCTGGAGCGGCTGGAACAGCCGCTGGTACAGTCGGACTCCGGGCTCCTCCCCGGCCAGGGTGGCGGCAGGACCGTGCGACGGTGTCTCCTCGATGTCGGGCACCAGAACGAGGGGGCGCTCGGTGGCCAGGTGGTGCAGCGCCAGTTCCTGGCGGAAGGAACAGATCAGGGCATCCAGCTGATCCGCGTCCCCCAGGTCGATCGTGCGGACGCGCTCCTCCGGAGTGCCCTTCCGCAGCAGGAACGCCAGGTAACGCGCGGGCCGGTTGGCCCCAGAGGCGACGATGTCGGTCGGCCGATAGCGGACAAACTCGACCAGGACCGCATCCGCGGGCAGGTGATTGCTGACGTGGACCGAGGAGACGACGCGCAGCTGCTCCTCCAGGTTGGTTTCCGGGATCAGCCGAGCGAGGACCTGCTCCAGCCGGTCCTTCTGGTCTTGCCACTGCCGCAGCACCGCTTCGTGTTTCTGCGGAGACTCTCCTTTTTCCGGCCCGCTGACGGTCTTGTGAGCAATCGCCTGGCGCAGACGATCCAGGCAATGGAGCAGGTTGAACAGTTCGGGATACTGGCCGCTGCGGATCAGCAAGCGCTGCCTCTGCATGGGCTCGGCGACCAGGGCCTTGCTGTGCAGGATCAGGTCCAGCGCCGTTTCGCGCAGGTTGGGATTGGTGGAGCCGACGGCCGCGAGAATGGTCAGCAGGTCCGCTTGCAAATGCTCGACCCTGGTCAGGGTGCGCAGTTCCTGGGCCCGGCTGGGCAGGGCCAGCACCTCGCGGGCCAGCAGGACGTCACAGCGCGAACAGGCCTGGGCCAGCAGGGCAAAGGCCTCCTCGAAACAGCCCGTCGCACATTTCCGGGCGGCCTCCGCGCGGACCTCCTCAAACGAAGCGCCGTGACAGCCTCCGTCCAGGAACAGCACCGGGTGGGTCGTCTGCTGAATCCAGTGGTCCAGCTGCCTGAAGAGCTCGTTGATTTGCTCCCGGTCCCCGACGCAGGAGGGATCGAACCAGTTCGCCAGGGCGGCATCGATCTGCTGAGCGAACGCCTTGCGCAGCAGCGGGTTCTCGTCAACGGGGATCTGGCAATGCTGGGAATGCTCCACGCAGAGTTTCAGCGTCGCCAGGTAAGTCGGATGCTGCTGGCCCAGCAACCCTTTTTCCAGCTCCAGGACCCGGGCCTGCAGCTCCTGGAACGACAGGTTCCGGCCGCCCAGCCGCAGGGCCGGGTCGCTGGGCCGCCCCTGCCCGCGCGCGCTGAGACACTCCAGGATGACCCGCAGGGCCTGGAGTCCCGCCCGGGAGCGCCATTGCCGGGTGTCGTCCAGTTTCCGCAAAGCGTCGCGGGCAAACTGCTCCATCTGGTCGCGCGAGTCGCGGTCCTGGGCAATCCGGGCCCGGGCCAGGTAAGCCCGGGCCAGCGGCAGGCCGTCCTCGGGAGGGCTGCTGCGTTTACAGTCGTCGATCAGCCGGAGCGCCCGGTCCTCGGCATTGTCCAGGTGCTTCCTGGCGGTGGCAATGGAGATACGGAGCAGGCGTTTTTCCACCTCGGTTTGCCAGCGGTCCGGGTGGTTGCGTCCCAGGAAGCAGGCCTGCAACACCCCCACCTCCTCCCACATGGCCAGGGCCGCGTCATATTCGCCGCCGCTGTGGTAAATCGTTGCCAGCAATTGCCGGATGGGGATTTCCTCGCAGCAGCGTCCCTGGCGGGCCCTCCAGACGACTTTCAGCGCCGATCCAGGAGTGTCTTGGCCTCGGCCCGTTCTCCCAGAGTCAAGCGGACCTCGGCCAGCAGACCGTAGGCGACCGCCAGTGACAGCGGCTGCGTGGCCCGACAGGTGCGCTCCGCATACGCGACAAGGTCCTGGGCAAGGTGCAGCGCCAGCTCAGGCTGTTTGCGCTCCAGCTGATACAGACAGGCCGCTTGCCACTGGCCGATGCGCGACAGGTCTGGCTTTTCCGGAGTCGGTCGTGCGCTCACGGGCGAGTCCTCCTTGAGGGGGTAGACAGTCTCTCACCGCTTGGTTGTCCTGGTCTCGCACTTGTTTCCTCGCGTCTGGGCGCGGGCCCGGAGTACACGCAGGCGTGTGGCCAGCTGGCTGAGTGGCACGGTCAGGAGACCGTGCCACAACCACGCAGGCGTGCGGCCAGCCGGCCAAGCCTCTCGGCCAGCACCTGCCGGGACAACCCCCGCAGCCGGCCCTGAAACTCCAGCAGCCCTGGCCGCCGGGTCGGGTCCGGCGCCAGGCTGTCGTGGAGCAGCTGCACCAGGGGCCGGGGAAACCACTTCAGCTGCGGCAGGTCCGGCAAGCCGGCCTTGATCGACGCCAGGCCGCTCTCCCGGTCGTCGCTGCGGAAGGGCGGCTTGCCCAGCAGCAGGTAGAAGAACGTGGCCGCCAGGCTGAACACGTCGGAGCGCGGCTCGGCCCTCTCGCGCAGGGCCTCCGGGGCCGCGTAGCCCAGCGTCCAGCCTTGCTCCACCTGCTGGTCGGCGTGGGCCGCCAGTCCAAAGTCCCCCACCAGGACCGTATCGCGTTCCCGGTCCCACAGCAGGTTGTCGGGCTTCAGGTCGCGGTGCAGGATGCCGTGGGCGTGCATCTCCGCCAGCCCGTCGGCCGCATCGGCAAGGAGCCGTGCCGCTTTGCCCCAGCGCAGCGGCGCCAGTGCGCTCAGCGGACCGCCGGCGACGAAGGCCATGACCAGCACCGCGGCGTTGTCCTGCTCGATGAGGTCGCAGACCTGGACGAGGTTGCGGTGGGGTTTGAGCGTCGCCATCAGCTGGGCCTCCCGACGGATTCGCTCCAGTCCCCGGTGGCTGAAGTGATCCAACCGCAGCACCTTGAGCGCACGCTCCTGGGCCAGCGGTTTGTAATAGCTCAACCATACGTCACCGCAGCCGCCGCGGCCAAGCCACGCGCCGGACAACGTAGCCATCGAGCCGCGGCGGCTTGCCGGGCAGCGGCAGTCCCGCGGGCCCCAGCCGGGCATTCGCTCGCGGCTCGGCCAGGCGTTTCCGGCAAGCGGAGCAGACTTGCAGGTGGAGCTGGACCCGGCGGGCCAGGTTGGGCCGGAGCGTGCCGTGCAGGATCAGCTCGAATTCCACCGCGGTCAAACAGGGGGAAGCAGGGTCTTTCATGGGCGGTCTTTCTGTCAGGGATGCCAGAGGTTTCCTTCCGGCGGGGGTGTCGGAAGGGCAGGAATGCTCTCCGGGTCGGGCGGAAGCACCGGTCCGCCGCGGCGCGATTCGCCTATGGAATAGATGGACGGCTGGGAAGATTTGTCATGGGTCCCATCCGTCTCGGGCGGAAAGCGGCAGATTCTAGACGATGGCTTTTTTCTTCCCGTTTCGTACATTACTCCAGGGATCATCAAGCTGATCCGTTTCCTGTTCTTCTGTCCTGCCCGGGACAGAGGATCGCAAGGGTGTGAAGATGGCTCTGTCACCCTGCCCAACCGCAGCCTGCCTGCCACGACTTCGGGCCTCCCAGGCCTGGGCGGGTGCGGTGTATCTTCAGGGCTTTACCTGAGTGCCTTCCCTTTCTTGACGGCGTGTCCGGACTCTGACGCGAAACCGTAGTCCCCAAGGTCGGCTAACCCGTTCCAGGATCCCGGCTGTCTGGCTGGTCCTGATTGACTCCGTGTCCGTTTCCCACTGTTTCTGCGTTCGTTGAAAGGAGAACCCATGCGTCCCCACTCCACAAGGACCGGTTTTACTCTGATTGAGTTGCTGGTCGTGATTGCGATCATCGCCATCTTGATCGGGTTGCTCTTGCCCGCGGTGCAGCAGGCGCGCGAAGCGGCCAGCCGTTCGACCTGCACCAACAACCTCAAGCAGATCGGCCTGGCGATCCACAACTACCACGACGCCAAAAACGACCTGCCTCCCAGCCGGCTGGGGGTGGGTGGCTACGCCAGCTGGTGTGTGCTGATCCTGCCTTACCTGGAGCAGGCCAGCCTGTACAACCAGTGGGACCTCACCCAGACGTACTATTTGCAGACAGCCGGGGCCAGGAGCACGGGCCTGGCGGTGTTCAGCTGCCCGTCGCGCCGGCGTCCCGGCCAGCAAAGCACGCAGTATGACGTCCCCAGCAACGGCGTGCCCAGCAGCAACAATTATCCGGGAGCGCTGGGGGACTATGGCGTGCAACGGCGGCCAGTACGCCAGCAACCCGGACGTGGACCTGCCCGCGTGCATGGGGGCGATGTGCTATGCCAATTCGACGATCGCCGCCAACGGTCAGGTGGTCAATCCGCAATCCCAAACAAGGCTCGTGGACATCACCGATGGGACGAGCAACACGCTGCTGGTCGGTGAGAAGCACGTGCCGCAGGTCTACGAGGGGCTGAGCGGTCCGGTCCCCGGGTTGACCCAGACGGGCAATGGCGACGGCTCGATCTGGAACGGCGACTATCCCCGGAGCTTCACCCGGATCGGCGGCGGTTCGTCCAGCTTCACTCTGGGCCAGGGCCCCCAGGACACCAGCGGCCCGTACCACTGCCGGTTCGGCAGCTGGCACACAGGCATCTGCCAGTTCGTGTTCGCCGACGGCCACGTGGGCTCGTTGCAGAACTCGATCAGCTGGCAGACCCTCGGCCTGCTGTGCGTGCGCAACGACGGACAGGTTTTCAGCCGTAGCGGCAGTTTCAATCGGCCCCCCGGTGGGCGTTTCTGGGAAACAGCTGAGGACAAAGAGGAGGCACCTCCCTCCCACGATTCGTCACCGTCGTGTGATTGGAGGTGCCTCCTCTTGTTGCTCGCTCGACCTGGAAGCATCTCCGACAGAGACAGGTACGCCGCTATGGAGCAGGTTGTTGGGAGGCCCCGTGGAGGTGTGTCGGCCAGCCGTTAGAACAACCGTTTGCTATCGGTGATTGGCACGCAAAGACACGAGGGGGCGTGTCAAACAGTGACGCGGTCCTGGCACAGGTCCCGGCTTTGTCAGCGGCAGGGACGCTGACCGGAAGAGCCGGTTGTGGACACTCTGGAGCCATCCTCCGCGTAGCGAGTGATGAGTTCCCACAACGGGTTGACCCGCCTTGCGGCTTCTGCTTCGATGCTCTCCAGGGGAGTGGCGACCCGGGCCCAGGCAAGGGTTAACCGGGCCAGGGCATGGTCATGGGCTGTCGCGCAGGACTCGGGTTCGGCCATCCCTTCGGCCGAATCGACAGAAGCGCAGTTGTGGCGTTCGGCAGCGCGGCCGGCCAGGAAGAGGACAGCGGTCTCGACGGCCACCTCCGCCCGGAGGAGCATTCCTTTGGGGTCGGCGGAGCGGCTGGCGGCGAGCCTGGCCTGGCTCACGGCGATCAGCGGACCGGCACAGGCCTGCTGGCCCGACAGGGGCAGATGGATCACGTGGAAGCGGGAGGTGATCGTGAGGATCACGTGTCCCGCGTCATGGTAGGCCGCCCGTTTGGAACGCATGGAAACCTCCTGAAACAGTCCAGGTCTTCAAGAGCCGGCAGGGGCAACCCCTCCCCCCAACCCCTCCCCGAAGCGGAGAGGGGGAGCCAGGGCCCCGATCGATTGCATTGCGCCACTGCACACACACAGCCGCAACCCTCTGGCTCGCACTCCCCGCTTCAGGGAGGGGGTTGGGGGGAGGGGTTGGCTTTGCCCCTTACCCCTCCGTCCCGGCCGCCGGAACCTGGACGGGCTGCAGGCCGGTGACCGACTGCGGGACCTTCCTGGGCAAACAGAGCATGTTCAGGGAAACGATGTTGCTGAAGACGTTCTCGGGGTTGCCGGAGAAGTTGTTGGGGTTGAACAGCGGCGGGCGGTGCCAGTAGAGGTTGTAGCCCAGGCCGTCGAGGCAGCGGATCAGGGCTGCCGACTTGTGCTGGCGGTCGTTCTCGACGTACAGGATCGGGGCGAAGGCCGCGATGGTCTGCACGGCGCCTTCGAGGACGGCTTGCTCCATGCCCTCCACGTCGATCTTGAGGAAATGGCAGCGGGGCAGCTTCAGGCTGTCGATGGTCACGACGTAGACCGTCTCGCCCTGCTGGTAGCCGCCCAGTTCCAGGCCGCCGTAGTTGTTGGTCTGCGAGTAATCCAGCGGCGGCACCACGATTTCGCCCGGGGCCTTGCCGGCGGCGGCACACAGGCAATGCACGTTGGTCAGGCTGTTCAGCGCCAGGTTGGCACAGAGCGTCTGGTAGACGATGCGCTGCGGCTCGAAGGCGATCACCGTGCCTGTGGGGCCGACCGTCTGGGCCAGCCAGACCGTGTGGGCACCAATGTTGGCGCCGACTTCGACGACCAGCTGGCCTGGCTTGACGATTTGCTGGAAGAGATCGACTTCACCCTGGGAGAACTCGCCGTAGAGGTCCAGCGAGCGGCCGACGTAGAGGTCGTGGACGTTGTAGAGCATCAGGCCGTGGCGGCATTGCTTTTGCCGGTTGAAGGAAGGAAAGGCGGACACGACGTTGCTCCCAGGTGGGGTTTACGTTCCGTTGCTGGCCGAATTGACAACTCAGTTAGGCGTTTCGCAGTTGTTGGCAGTGCCTGGCACAAATCGTGCCAGGATCAGGCCGCTGCTGGGAGACGAGCGGACCAGGCATCCCCGTTGGCCGCTCGCAGGACAATCGTGCCCGAGACAAGGCGCCTGTGCTTCAGTTGAGCTGCAGACCATCCGGCAGCGTGGCTGTGGAGGAGATTTCGGTTGGGGCGTTGGGGTCGGTCGGGCTCTGGGCCACGATCCGAAGGACGCCGCCCTCCTGGTTGTCCTGGTCTGCGGAGGGGGGTAACTCGATGCGGCCGGAAATGATTCCTGTCCCGGGATCGATCGTAAAGCCGCGTGGCAGGGGGCTGCTGCGATAGCGCAGAGGATCCTGGGGCGGCTGGTTGTTGCTGTCGTGGTTGTGCATGGGTGCTGCCTTTCTCTTGCTGCTTTGCTGGCAATGGGGAACAAGCGGTTGCAAGGGCCATTGGCTGGCCAGTCCCAGGCCCTGGCGGGGCCTTTCAGGGCAGATGGTCACCTCTTGACGTCAGCAGGATCGATGCCGCCGGGCGAATGGTCCAGGTAAAGGACGGGCCCGAAGGGGCAGTGCCATCGCTGACGGGGATGGGCGGAGAAGCGTCGCCGAGACCCGCAGGCGGCAGGGGAGCGATGTGCCAGGTGACAGAGTGCGAGGAAGAGGAAACGCCGTCACTGACGGTGGCGATCACCTGGGTGTCTCGCTTGGCAGGTGCAGGTCTGCTTGGGTTGGGGTTGAGAGCCGAGGCTGCTGCTGGAGTCTGCGAGCGGCCCAGCCAGCCGGCCAGCAGGCCAAGCAGCCAGGAGAGAAAGAAACCGCGTCGGGATAGCTGGGTCATGGGTGTATCTCCTTGGAGGAATCGTGGTAGCAAGCGGCTTCAGGCAATGAGAAGATTGTGTGTATCGGCTCCTGTCACCTTTTCTTGTCCTTTTCTTGTTCTTTTCTTGTTGTCGGTTCGGTTGTTAGTTGTTTGGATTATTCTCGCCTGTCACCTTAGCCCAGATTGCATGCAAATTGACCTGAAGCTGGGCAAAGAAGCCGTCATTAGGAGCCTTCAATTGACTGATTACCTTGCCATCCCGTCGAAAGTTGCCATCAGTCACTATTGGGCGTCCAAATGGGCGAGTTACCTCTAAGGAAGCTGTAGAGTTATCAGGACCAACAAAAACGCAGGTACGACCGAACGTGAAATGCAACTCGAAAGCTGGCTTTCCCAACATAGAGAAAGCTTCCTCAACACTCATCCCTTTGTACAGACGTTGAAAATTACTGGGGGTAACGCCTTGAGTGGGAACATTGGAGTGTGTGATGATTCCTGCCACGAAAACGAGGAGGACTCCTCCAAGCAGAGAACCGAACAATTGCAGACGATAGTTGGACATGGCTCATTCCTATTTCTTGCCCCCTAAACGAGGGAACTCAATCATGATGACTCGCCGAAAAAGAGAACACAGGTGGCTATAAACCGCATGTAGCACCCGCAGTGATGCGCAAAGCCCAAACTCTTCGGGATGGTGCGGGCAGCACCGGGACCCTAGAGTAATGTTAGCGACTACCCCACGAGTGGGCAAGCACGCGTATAACGAAGCATGAGGATGTACCCTTACCCAAGCAAAAAGGGGACGCATCTATTTATTCTCCCGGGGCCTGCCCATCTGGGGATGCTTGGGCGGGACGTTTCGGGGGTCGGCCACGGGGCCGCACCGTGGCCTGCAAACCCAACTGTTTGACCGCCGTCTCCACCCACTCCGGCGACCCATAGGGGCGGCCGCGCACCACCGAACAACGCACCGCCGCTAACTCCGCTTCTGACTGCGGTTCGTTGACGTGCTGCACCCAATTGTTGGGCAAGGGGACCGGCCAGGGATAGAGCCGTCGGGCGGCCTCTCCGCCCGCGAGGCGATCCGCCAGGCTTGACCAGGCCCACTGCTCCGCACGCTCGACCAGTCCCGCGCACTGCGCATTCCGCTCGACGTAGCGCAGCACCGTGTAGAGGTGTTCGTCCTGCTCAATGGGAAAGGCCTTGAAACGGTTCTGGTAAACGTGGCCACTGCCGGTGCTGTGGTAATGCGTGTGCCAGCGCACCGAATGGGTCAAGGTGAGCCAGCGCAGCAACTGGGTCAACTGGCCGTCGTGTTCGGGCCAGAGAACGAAGTGCCAGTGCGTTGGCATGATGCAATAGGCCAGCATCCGGGTCGGGTACAGTTGCAGCGCTTCGTCCAGGACGCGCAGGAAGGCATCGTAGTCGGCAGGCTTGTGGAACAGCGTCATGTGCGCAGCAGCACGGTTGAGGGCATGGTAGACGTAACCGCCAGGAGTGTTGCGCGGGTGTCTTGGCATGCTTGAGACCTTACCCATTCACTCAACCCTTGTCAAGAAAAATAGATGCGTCCCCTTTTTGCCCAAGAAGGACCAGCCGGAAGGCATCGCGACGCTCCTCCAGATCGTGGCTCGGCGGACTATCGAAGGTTGCGAAGGCGAAGGACGCGGCCAGGCCAGCACAGCCCCAGAAAAGGATGAAGTGAATTGCCACCGCGCTGACAAGCAGCGAAGACTGAGTGCTTCGTTGGGACAAGGGCAAATCCTCCCTGACGGGCTCCAAGCGCTCCCTGCGCTGGGGCTCCTTTCATTGCGTAGTCGGCATTCAGGAGCAGATTCTACACCATCCGCCACCGACAAGGATATTCCAGTTCGCGTTGTCTTTGCCATCGTCTCGACGTCTCCTCCAATTTCCAGAGTTTTTGTGGGAGGCACTTGCCGAACCGGTTGCCGTCGGGTTACGCTGGATCAGGCGACCCTCGCGGAAAGCGGCTCTGGGCTCCGTGGACCCAATCATGAACGAGAACAAGGAGAAGGTCATGGCCCGTTGGTTGAGCGTGTCCTGTCTGGTTGTGCTGTTGTGTTCGGCTCCGCGTGCCGTGGGAGAGGACAACGCCGGGGACATCGTCAAGAAGTCGATCACCGCCCTCGGCGGAGCCGACACGATCGACAAGTTCAAAGGAATCAAGAGCAGCGCCAGGGGGAGCGCTGAACTCTCCGGAATCCCGGCCGAGTTCACCTCGGAGACAACCATCGCTCTGCCGGACCGGATCAAGCTCGTCAGCCGCTATCAGATCCTGGGCAGCACCTGCGTGGTGGAGCTGAAGGCGATCGGCGACAAGGTGACCGCGACGGTCAACGGCAATCCCCTGCCACTCATGGAAAGCCAGAAAGCGGAGCTGAAAGCAGCCTTCCTGCGAACGGAGATTGTTCGGCTCACTCCTCTGCTTGCGGACAAGCAGTACACCCTGAAAGCGCTGGGCGAGAGCAAGATGGGCGGCAAGGAGTACGTCGGCGTCTCGGTCAGCGGCCGGGGCAGCGAGGACGTCCGGCTCTACTTCGACAAGTCCACGTCGCTGCTGTCCCACTTCGAGACGCGCTCCAGGGTTCGCGGCAAGGAGATGAAGCGTGTTACCACGCTGAGCGACTACAAGGAGATGCAGGGACTCAAGCGGCCGACCCGAATGACCATAACGCTCGACGGGAAGAAGACCATGGACGTGACCGTCCAGGAGGAGAAGCTGTTCGAGAAGCTCGACGACAAGGAATTCAACGATTGAGGAATGCTCCGCAGCGATTCGCTCCGCATTCGGGAAGACGGATCGACTTCCGGATAGATCCGTCTCCACTCCACTGCGTTCAGCTGCGTTTCGCTTTCACGACGTTGTCCCTGACGGTGATCGATCCCCGGTCGTCATCTTCTTCACACTGCCAGGTTACCGTGCCATTGACCAGGTAACCCCACGGTCGGAGGAAGTGAGTAAGGAGATACTGGAGCCATTCGAGCAGTTCGACATAATTATAACAGTTCTCGGCCTTGTCCCACTCGATGGCCGTCCCGTTTGCATTTGGTGCCCAGTGGCACCACAACCCCGGCTGTCCAATGGGTGATCTGTTGTAATTCATGATGGAATCGTCCCGCTCCTGTCCGGCAAAGCCTCTTCCGCCGACGAAATAGCCGGCCTCCGAGCCGAGCGGCAGTCCCACGGCTTTGCGAACCGGGTCAGGCAGTTGCTGGGCTCGCACGGGGTCCCGCTTCATCCGCCGTGTGTCGCTGAACTGATTCAAGTAGGCGGCATGTTCCGGTTTCAGCCCGAACAGTCGCCAGAAGTCGTCAAAAACCCAGACCTTGGCCTTGCTCAACCGGGCAATGGTCTCGCCGCGCGGGTCGTCGTGATCCAGGAGCCAGTCGGCCAGCGGGCCCAGCGTCTGCTGGTCCCCCGCGCGAATGTCGCGCAGGAAAACGGCCAGCTCCTTGCTCTCCGGGTGGTAACAGTGAAACTGCCCCTCAAAGTCCGTCGTATAGCCCATTTCAGCTCCCTCGCACTGGTGTTGCACTCTCCGGGAGAATGTAGGCCAGGACAGGACGAAGAGCAAGCGCCAGCGAGTGCCGGAGAGACGAGGGGTGTCCGGGGGGTAGCGGAAACGAATCGACCGAACTGGCCATCCCATAATATCTTGTGGCGATGAAATTCGTTTCCCTGAGTTCGTTTCCAGTGAGATCAGCGGTGAGCCAGCCGGGACCGCTGCCAACTGGTTGGCATCCATGCCCCTTCGCCTACAATGTCCAGGGTTTGGTCTTCCTTCCCGCAGGAGCATCCATGATTACTTTCCCCCGGTTCAGGTTGCCTCTCCTCACCTACCCCGTCCTGCTGATTGCCGCCACGTTCAGCCAGGCCGCGGGTGCCGCCGAGCGTCCGGTTGGCGTGGTTAGTCACGTCAAGGTTCTTTCCGACAAGGCCGAGGCCATCTTGCAACTGCGGGCCGACTACCTCAGCGACGGCGACGTCGTGGCCCACTTCTGGCAACGCCGGCAAGACGCGGCGACTGGGCAGCGCTGCTACCGCCCACGCGATTGACTCTTTACTCGCCCTTTGTTTGTCGTGCGCCAATGGCCCACTCACTTTCCCGGTAGCCTCCTTCCGCCCAGAATGGTACTCTGGTGAAACGGTGTCACGCCCACCT
>CAWATZ010000011.1:0-406841 GCA_963784995.1 uncultured Planctomycetota bacterium
TCCCCGGAGGAGTCCCTACAATGCCACGCTGGCTGCCGTTGCTTGTCCTGCCGCTGCTGCTTGCCCTACCTGCCCAGGGCCAATCCTTCAAGCTGGCTCCCGGCGTCGCCGTCGAGGCCGAGGACTTCACCATCGAGTCCGGCTGGAAGGTCGTCGCCAACGGCAAGGGCAATTCCATGGTCGATTGCATCGGCTTCTCGCACGTCTCCGGCGAGCGGCTGCTGTGCATCGACAGCAAGGACGAGACCGCCTCGGCCTTTCTGGACGTGGACCTGCCGGAGGCCGGCAAGTATCGCCTCTGGGTCCGCTACGAATACCCGGCCTTCTGCGAGACGCGCTTCCGGGTCCAGATCGTCCAGGATGGCCGGAACAAGCTCGACGCCGTGATGGGCACTCGGACCAGCAAGCGCTACGGCCTGGGCGATCCCACCCCGAAAGCCCAGCATGATCCCGCCTGGGGTCCCGAGGGGCTGATGGAGGAACCCACGGACACGATGGAGCTGAAGCAGGGCAAGGCCCGCATCTACCTCAAGGGCGAGGCCCAGGAGCAAACCCCCGGAGTCGCCGCGGGCCGGCACGTGGATTGCCTCTACCTGACCCGCGATCTCGATGACGCCTGGATGAAGCACTACGGCGGCCGGACCAAGCTGTATCCGATCCTCGACGCTTTTCGCGACACCCGCGGGCCGCGCTACGAGGTCCAGCTGACCAACGTGGGCGAAGGGAAGGCCAGCTTCAGCATCAGCCACGTTTACAACCGCGTCCCCTGGGGCGAATCCGAGGGCATCGTGGCCCGGGACGTCGCTCCGGGCACCAGCACCGGCTGGATCGGCCTGGCCAAACAGGACACGACGCACTTCGGCCTGACGCGCTTCACCAGCACCGGCCAGCCCTTCCGCGTGGCCATCCGCCCCGTCGGCGGCAAGGTCGAGCGCGAGCTGACCGGCACCGGTGTGGTCCAGGTCTACGTCCCGCCTTACCCCGGCAAGGGCGACAGGCCCGTCACGCCCGAGGAAGAGATCGATGCCATCCTCGCGCATCTGAAGAAGCATCCCCCGGCCGGCAAGAAGCCGACCAAGCCGCTCTGCTATGGCGGCTGGATGCCGCTGGGCATCGACAACAACTATGGCCGCGCGTACGCCCATCTCTACGCCGAACTGGGCTTTCGCTCGCTGCACCCGTCGCACACCGGGCCGGCCGTGATGAAGAACCTGCAGTTTGCGGGCATCGAGCCGACCCGCAGCTGGGCGGTCGCGTCCTATCGCAACTTCCCCACCAAGCAGAACATCGAGGCCGCCAAGACCAACGTCAAGCGCTACGGCATGGAGCGGCATCTGCTCTGGTTCGACTACGGCGACGAGATCGGCTTTCCGGAGTGGATCAAGCTGGTGATTGACGAGAACCTCGCCCGGGCCAAGGAGAAGGAGATCACCCTCCGGCCGGAGGAGCTGATCGGATTGATGTGGAGTGCGTGGCTGAAGGAGAAGCGGCCCAATTTCGCGCCGGCTGACTACTGGCTCGAAGCCTGGGGCCCGGTCAACGCCGGCAAGCTCCGGCCCGACAGCAGCAGCAGTGCGGCCGCGGCCAATCCCCGGCTGTACGTCGATTCGCTGCTCTTTTACGAGGAGACCAGTATCTCCTTCGTCGGTGAGCGGGCCAAGGAGGTGCGCGAGGCCCTGGGTGCGGACGTGCTGTGCGGAGCTAATTATTCGTGCCACCCCTTCTATTACCCCAGCACCACCACGTACGTACGCTGGTTCCGCGGCGGCGCGGCGGACCTGGGCCGGCACAGCGAGTACTTCTGGCAGCTGGCCCAGCCGGGGCCAATGATCAACGGCTACATCGCGGAGCATTTCCGCTCGGGGATGCGTTACAACCCCCGAGCGGTGCTGCGTCAGTACACCATGCCGCACTCGCCGGGCAACACCGACGCCAGCTTCCTGCGCAGTTGCTTCACACATCTGGCCCACGGAGCCCGGATGCTCGATTTCTTCGGCATCGGCCTGAACGAGTGCTTCACCGAGAACCATATCGACCATCGTGACAGGGAGCGGTTTCGCTCGCTGCGCGACGTGACCCACGCGATCGGTCTCGTCGAGGACCTGCTGCCCGACTCCCACGTCGTTGACTCGCCGGTCGCCCTGCTGATCAGCGAATCGACGGAGCGCTGGGACTTTGCCGGCATCGCCCAGGACCGGGCCGGGCACAACCACTTCGGCCCTAACTTCCGCAAGACCCGGCTCAACAGCCACCTGGAGCGCCTGGGCCTGTGGCAGGCCCTCACCTTCCAGGGCGCCTCGCCGGACCTGCTGATCGAGGAAGACATCACTCCACAGGTCCTCAAGGGCTACAAGGTTCTGGTCGTGGTCGGCGACAGCCTGCCGCCGAAGCTGGTCCCGGTCCTGGAGGGCTGGGTCAAGCAGGGCGGCGTCCTGCTGGCGACCGCCAACGCCGGCCGCTATGACCCCTACCGCAAGCCCGCCCCGGCGTTTCAGCTGCTATTCGGTCTGCAAACGCGCCGCACCGAGGAACGCGACGAGCTTCTTCCGGCCGCGCCAGGAACTGCCCTTCCTCAAACCGATCGACACCATCCAGGGACAGGACTGGAAGATGCCGCAACTGGGCACGTTCGAGCGCATCGGCATCAGCGACGACGTCGAGATTCTGGCCCGCTTCGCCGAGGATAGCTCGCCGGCCTTCGTGAGCCGTAAGCTGGGCAAGGGCCGGATCTTCTACGTCGCCGCCCTGCCCGGCGTGGCGTCGCTGTGGTCGGCCCTGCAGCCGCCGCTGGTCCCCGACCGCGGCCCGAACACGCATTCGGTCCCGACCGCGTTCGATCCGGGAGCGCGGGCCATCGTGCGGACCGTGCTGCAAGCCGCGGCGGTCGAGCCGACGCTGACCACCGAGCCGGGCCTGATCGATGGCCGGGTGCTGAAGGCGCCGAAGGGGTTCGTGGTGCCGCTGGCGAACTACAACGCCAAGGTGGGTCAAAAGGTCGTGCTGCGGCTGCGGCTGGATTCTGACGTGAGCAAGGCCGTCAGCGCCTACCACGGCGCGCTGCCGATCGAGAAGGGCGAAGGGATGATCCAGGTGACGATCCCGGCCTTGGGGTATGGCGACGTGCTGAAACTGACCAACGAATAATGGACGGTGAATCGCGCAGGCACGCTCTGCGAACGGATCACCACCCAGCAGGGAGGACAGGCTGGTCGAGCCTGGGTGCGAATTGTTGAAAGATCTCCATCTGCACCCGCGGCGACAAAACCGCACGGCTGGCGAGCTTGTGAATGCGTGCTGCGCGATCCGCCTCGGTCAGGCCGGGCCACCATAAATAAGTGTGGTAGAGGAAGTCCCCGGCCCTCACGATGAACCCATCCACTTCCGCTTTCTTCAGCCCGGAATCCGCCGAGGGAATGCGGGCGGGATCGTCGTACCACCGGATCAAGCGCTGGCCGTGCTTTTCGGCTGCGGGAAGGTTCCCTTCTTGGAGACAAAGCGACAGAAATTCGGATTCCACCTCCGCGGCCAGCAATGAGTCGTCCTTGCCGTGGCGGGCCACTTCTTCAAGAATGGTCCGTGCTTCCTTGATCAAGGCTTTGTCGTGCTGAATCCGACGGACAAGGAACAGCTGGGCTTTCCTCCAGGACGGCGTGCCCGGCAGGGCCGTGGCCGCTGCTTTGCGTGCCCAGCGAAGCGCGGCCTGTTCGTCGGGTTCGACCTTCAAGGGGCGATAGGTACACTCCACGAGATGGGCCAGGTCCATCATGACCTCGGCAGCCTGGGGATGGCCTGGGTAGTCCGTGAGCAAGCGCTTGTAGCCGTCCACGATGACGTCGCGGCCGACCTCCGTGAGGACCTGCCGCCGCCAGAAGTCCCATCGGCTCGGGAAGTCTGTGCCTTCTTTCGGCCCCGGAGCGGGTGCTGCCATGACCAGCAGAAGGAGAGCTGAAACGGGAACCATGTCTGTTGTCTCCTGCTCATGCCTGTTACTGTGGATCATGCTACCACGAGGCCACTCCCAGAACCAGTGCAGGCAGGGCGACTGCTGAAGGCCCGAAGGGTTACGTCGTGCCGCACGTGGAACATGGTATCACCGAAAAAGGCTGCGGAGAAACGGGACCAACCAGTTGATTGGTAGCATGCGAGCGCGTTTGCCGATCATTCCATACTCCCCTTGGTCGCAACCGGGGGTTATTCGGGCTGGTAATCGGCTTGCCATCGAATAGCCGGAACCATTACGATGTTGCAAAAGGCCCCTGGACCTCCTGGTACTTCCTCATGGCAAAGGCGATCCCCTCCCCGATCATCATTCGCGGCAAGGAAGCTTTCCTGCGCCAGTTGGTGTGCGAGGTTCGCTACCAGGATGGCTACCTCTACCTGGACCACTGCGGTCAGTTGCTCAAGCGACTCGTGGGCGAGAATCCAGAGTGGGTGGTTGCCCCAGAACCGACCGCTCAACGGACGAGCCTGGTCAACCTCCGGACAGGAGGCCAGTTGCATTTCAATTCGGGTGCCGCTAGCCTTGCCCTTGACAAGACAGCGTCCGATGAAGCGATCGATGCCCAGGAAGTGAACGACTTCATCGACCTGATCGATCCGGCTCTGGGCCTGGTTTTTGATGAGCTGGAAGTGACCTCCTGCACACGAGTGGGCTGCCGGGCGCAGCACTACTTCTCCTTCGACTCCAGGGAGGAAGCGGGGAAATGGATCATGGACCTTGGCCTGTTCACTGTCCATCAGGGACTGTTCGAGGCATTCAAGGCGACCCTTGAGTCGATGGGGGGGGCAATGGTTTTGCAGGGAGAAGACTGCCATTATCGGGTTGCCATCAATGGGATTGAACGCTCGGCACAAATCCCTGTCGGCGAAGCAGTCCTCACTGTCCGTGCCAGCGCCGCGCCCCGCAATCAACGAAAAATCCTTCTGGAGTCCTTGAAGAAGAAACGACAGCGACAGATCAACTCGGCGTTCGCGGTCGTGGTGGACATTGACGCGTACCTGGATGAGCCCAGCGAGGCAAACGCGGCCGAATTCGTTCGTGAACACGCGGAACAGGATCTCAAGCGGTTTCGCGATGCGCTGCCCAGAGAGCAAGCGAGAAAGGCAAAGTGACCATGACTTTCTCCGATACCACGGGGCCGATTCGTTTGATCCGCCCGCTGATCGCGGCGCCCGCGACAGACCTCACGATGCTGCCGCAGGGGATTGAAGCCACTACCGGAGCAACCGGTGAGGCGTTTGCCCTGGTCGCGTCTCAGCCCCGCCAACCTGCGTCCAGCAAGCAGCCTTCGAGACAGCCTCAAACGCTGCCTGAAATCCGCACCACCCTCCGGACCCACTGGAAAAAAGCCCAGACTGCGGCCAGGAACTTGCTGCAGGCAGCCCAGCAGGACGACCCGATGGCGCGGTTCGGGGCAGCGGACGACCTGGAGCAGTCCCTTACTGAACTGTGGAATCTGCGCGATCACAGGGACATCAACTGGCAGGCGATTCTCAATCATCTGCAAGGAGCGATGAGGCAGTTCTTCGCCTCCCACGCCGTCGAATTCCTCCAGGTCGAACAGTGCCGTCGCATCGCCGAGGTGGTGGAACGCTACCTCGGTCCCGCGACGAAAACCTCTGACGACCTCGCGGAAGTGGTCCGGCTGATCGAGGAGGCCGGTGCAGATCCCTACCATGCGATCTCGGGCGATCCGGCCAATACTTGAAGTTTGTTGGTGAGGATCCTCTTGTGGACGAGGCGAAGCTCGGGCCCCTCTTTCTGGATACCTCCATCCAGATCGCGAGACTGGTTCACGGTCCTCAGACCAAGGACCGCATCAAGGCCCGAATCGCCCAGCACCAGCAGACGGAGACGAGTTTGGTGGCCCGGCAGGAGTTCAAGCGCCGCCTGTTGACCGAGGCGGAATACCTGCTCCGACTCCTCAAGCGGTATGGGTCTTATGACGAAGTGCAGCAGCATCTGATCCGGCTGCCCGGTTCCTGGCCGGGTCACGTTCGCAAGCGAAACATCTGTTTACAGACACTGGCCCAGGTACACGAGGCGTCCGCAGAGGAACGGACTGACCGTCTCCGACTCTACCTTCACAGCCTGCTGGTCGCCGGCTTGAAGCGGCACGACCAGTCGGTCGATCACCTCCGAAGAGATTCTGGGTGCGGCTGTGCTTCCATTGACGTAATTCAGCAACCGTCGGGAAAGTATCAGCTGGGTCCAAAGCACTGCAGTCGTCTCAACCCCGGTGTTTGTGGCATCGTTTCGTTCCTGGAGAGTCGGGCCGACATCCGGAATAAGATCCTGCAAAAGCTCAAGTCGCTGCCGGCGGACAAGAAGACAAAGGAACTGCAGGCAGTCGAGGCGTTCCTCGAACTGCCTGGGAAGAAGATGGAGAAGGTTGCCGATGAAGATCCTTGCCTGAAGGTGGGCGACCTCCTGATTGCTCTTGAATCTGCAGGAACTCCCTTCTTCTATACTCTCAACAGTGCCGAATCCCAGCATCTCTGTCGGGCCCTGGATCAGACGCTCATCGTGCGCCCTGTCGATCCGCTCAAGGACGATGTTGAGTGTGACCTGTCTGCTCCCCAGTGGCCGGAATTCGGCAAGATGGCATCGCCGAGCAAGACTCACCTATCGGAAGAAGGCCAAGCGGAAGAAGGCTGACCTTCATGCTGGATCTACTCATCCCTCACATCCTTGTCGGGTGCTGTTTGCTGTACGCAGCGAACTCTGGCGAGCCGAAGACTGCCAAGTGCAGGCAGGGCGACTGCTGAAGGCCCGAAGGGTTACGTTGTGCCGCTGGCGAACTACAATGCCAGGGTGGGCCAGAAGGTCGGGCTGCGGCTGCGGCTGAATGGCGACGTCACGTGCTGAATCTCTGTTTCGGCCAGGAGTGATTCGGTGAAGGCTTACCTCATTACGACTGGAACGATCTTTGGCCTGATTGCACTGGCTCATTTCCTGCGAACCATCGCGGAATGGCAGCGCCTTGCTGCTGAGCCCTGGTTCTACCTCCAGGGTCCTGGTCTCGGCGTCGTAGCGGCGGCACTTTGCTTTTGGGCATGGCGTCTGCTTTGGGTCTCGGCGCGCTCGTGACACAACTGAGGCCGAAGGACTGCATGACTCTTGCAGGCTAAACTGGTCCCGAATCTGGGACGAAGTCTGCCACGGACAGCCCCTCGGCCGCCCACCGAGCAGGGGCCAGGATGCGCTCAAAGGGCAGATGTCCCCGCGCCCGCAGCCTTTCGGCCAACTCGCTCGCATACCGGTGCGCGAATGCCTCTCGCTCACTCAGTGGCCGGGCCCAGTAAGCCTCCCGAAGCCGCCACCAGTCGCCTCCCTCGCGTGCCGGGAACCTGAACCTTCTCGTGCCAGTCCACCCAGTGGCCGAGCTCGTGGAGGACCGTGCGATACAGCTGCACCCGCCGCACTCCGGCCAGCTCGAAATGGAGGACGTGGTGCCGGCCATCAGACTCGACCCGGTCCGCTTCTTGCAGCAGCCGGGCCAGCTCTTGCTGTTCGGCCAACCCAAGGCGCGTCGGCAATTTCAATGTCAGCGGAATCGGACAGGCTTCCGCAATGATCGCGGGCCCGTCAATGGGGCCGACTTCGACGGCATAGCCGAGACGGCCCCAGACGGGCGAGAGGATCTGTTCTTTGCGTTTCGGCTGACGCAGCAGCACTCCCTCGATCCCGGCCACGTGCTCGGCGGGAGCGGCGCCGAGCAGCTTCACCAGGTCTTCCACCGTGCAGGCGTAGGTGCAATCCGGCCGGGTGGCCTCGACCACGAATGGCAGGTTGCGGCCGTGAACGGGTCGAGTGACGACGCGATAGCGCGACAGCCGTTCCCAGAACGTCCGGCTGTCCCGCCAGGTGTCCGGAATCACCATGCGGTTGTCCTGGCCGTGGCCCTGTTTGGCCGTGCCGATGTTGCGGTTTCGCCTTGTGGGATTCCAGCCGGGCCTTTGCATCGCCTCACCCTCTCTGATCGACCGGCTTTCCGGGTTCACTTACCCAGCTCTTCAAGAATCTTGAGGGCCACGTCCAGGCCTGCCTCTTTCGCTGCCCGCTTCGTTTCGTCCCTGCTCGGCTTGCGCGAACGGAAGGCGATCCAGCAGATGACCACGCCACCCAGTATCATGGCTGGGCCAATGAGATAAACCTGCCAGCCGAAGTCGAGCTTGAAGGGCCCGCCGAGCAGGGTGAGCGACATCGTGGTCACCCAAATGCCCAGGGCAATGAGGAGCGGTCCGAGCACAAGACATTTCAGTCGTTGGGCCTCCATGTCGTTACCCTCCACCGAGCGGACAGCATCGCGGATTAACTGAGATAGGCCGCCGCCGTGGCGCGAGCGTAGGTCTGTTCGAGATCGACGAGGACCTCTTCCTTGACTGACAAGGGCAACCGCAGTTGCGGCAGCGGCGTTCCCACCGTCAAGGGGCGGCGCCAAATGGCCAGAAAGCGGCCGCCGTTCGGGGCCGGCTCCCCTACACGATAACTGATCGCGAACGGAGCGGGACAGGCCGGTTGGTCGAGGTTCAGCTCCTCGGCAATCCGATCAGCAAAGGAGAACCGCAGCGGTCGGCGGTGAACGTCCACGAGCAGCAGATTGACCCCCTTCAGGAGATAACCGACGTACCCGCCGGCATAGGCAGCACAGGCCGAAGGTCGATCCTTGTTTCTCGGCGATACCAGCTCAAGGGCCGCGATGAGCTGGCCCTGGCGCTCGACGAACAACGCCTTGTCGGGCGCGAGCGTGGCGACAGCGATTTCCACGTCGGGCTCCTCGGAAGAATCAGCCGGGGCGGCCGGCGACTCGGTGCTTTGCGTCTGGGGGCCGTTTCCTCGCGGCCAATCGCGCACGCCAACGTCCGGCCGCTTCTCCGTCGGAGCCCCGATAGCGAACGTCGGCGTTGTTCCGATGTAGGCGCGATACCCAGCGGGCAAGCGCGGCTTGATCCAGTAGAGCAACTCCACGATCCAGACTTGATGGACGCCATCCCAGCCGGAGATCGCAGTCCAATCGTGCAGTGGCATAGGTCCCTTCCTTCCAGATGACAGAATGGTACGCGACGCCGACCCGTCGCAGCGGTCCCTTCGCCCTTGTTTCCCCGCTCCCAGTATAGCCAACCGGACGGTCCACGGAGAAGCGAACTGGATAGGTAGTTGCAAGAAGGGTCGGGTCTGCTTATACTTGCGGGCTGGAACGCTTCTGCCGATCGACCCACTCTGCCAAGGAGAGCCGCCCGTGTCGCCGCCGCTGTCCTGCACCTGTCCGCAGTGCCGTCGCCCCTTTGCGCCCACCCTGACCTGCCCGCACTGCCAGCATGCCTTTGCCGCCGGCAACGGCGCCACCCTCGACCTGCCCGCTCCACCGGCCGGCGCCCAGACCTTATCGCTGGCCGACGCTCCGGCCGGCGCGGACGAACCGGTCACCCTCGATCTTCCGGCTGGGTCGCCACAGGGAGCGGTCACCCGGGACTTGACCGACGGCCAGCCGGCCGCAGTGGTCACCGTGGACTTCCACGCCGAGGCGCCGCTCCCTGCGCCGGAAGCCGCTCCAATCCAGACAGGCCCGCCAACGCCCGGCCTGCCCGAGCGGATTGGTCGCTACGAGATCCGCGCCTTTGTGGGCGAAGGGGCCTTTGGCCGGGTCTACGAGGCCTATGACCCCCAGCTCAAGCGGGCCGTCGCCCTCAAGGTCGCCAAGATCGACAAGGCCGGCGACGAGCAGCGCCGCAAACGCTTTCTGCGCGAGGCCGAGGCCGCGGCCAACCTGCGGCATCCCAACATCGTGGCCGTCTTTGATGCCGGCGAGGAGGGCGAGCTGCTGTTCATCGCCAGCGACTTCATTCGCGGCGACACGCTGGAAGCCCGGCTGCAACAGGGTCGGCTGGACCGGCCGACCGCCGTGCGCATTGTGCGGCGACTGGCCGAGGCGCTGGCCTACGCCCACGGCAAGAAGGTGGTTCACCGGGACGTCAAGCCGGCCAACGTGATGCTGACGCCAGACGGCGAACCGCTGCTGATGGACTTCGGCCTGGCGGCCTTGCAGGAGCAGAGCGAGAAGTTGACGCAGGAGCAGGCGGTCATGGGCACGCCGCTGTACATGTCGCCGGAGCAGGCGGGGGAAAGGCAACGGCTGTGGGACCGGCCAGCGACCAGTATAGCCTGGGTGTGCTGTGCTACGAGATGCTGGCGGGCGATACTCCCTTTGCCGGCCCGCCGCTGGTGGTGATGGCCAATCACCTCAAGGTCGATCCGCCGCCGCTGAGCCGCTTGGACCGGACCGTGCCGCGTGACCTGGAGGCCGTCTGTCTGAAGACGCTGGAGAAGGAACCGGCCCGGCGCTACGCCGACTGCTCGGCTCTCTCGGAGGATCTGCGCGCTGGGAGCGTGGCGAGCCGGTGCAGGCCCGGCCGATCGGCTGGGCGGGCCGAATGGTGCGCTGGAGCCGGCGCAACCCGCTGCCGGCAGGATTGGCGGCGGCGACGGTGCTGAGCTTGGTGCTGGGGGCAGGGGTTGGGACCGGGCTGGCGCTGTGGGCGCTGGCGGAGGCCGAGCAGGCAAAGAAGGATCGCGACCGGGCCGAAGATGAGAAGAAAAAGAAAGATGAGGAGCTTGGTCGTACGGAGTGGGCGGTGTACCTCAACCGGATCACGCTGGCTCATTTTGAATGGCAACACGGCAGCGTCGCCCTGGTCAGGGACCACCTGGACGGCTGTCAGTGGAACTTGCGGGGCTGGGAGTACCATTATCTGGCCACCCTGCTCAACAAGGACACCCTCAAGGGGCACACACGCTGGGTCAGTTCTGTGGCGTTCAGCCCCGATGGCAAACGCATCGTCAGCGCCAGCGACGACAGCACGGTGAAGGTATGGGATGCCGTCAAGGGCAGCGAAACCCTGGCCTTCAAGGGGCATACACGCGCGGTCCGTTCCGTGGCGTTCAGCCCCGATGGCAAACGCATCGTCAGCGCCAGCGACGACAAGACGGTGAAGGTCTGGGATGCAGACAAGGGCAGCGAAACCCTGGCCTTCAAGGGGCATACACACGCGGTCGCTTCCGTGGCGTACAGCCCCGATGGCAAACGCATCGTCAGCGCCAGCTTTGACAGCACGGTGAAGGTCTGGGATGCCGACAAGGGCAGCGAAACCCTCACCCTCAAGGGGCACACAGGTCAGGTCAATTCCGTGGCGTTCAGCCCCGATGGCAAACGCATCGTCAGCGGCAGTTGGAACTTGGGTACGCAGCGCAAAGCTCTCCCTGGTGACGTGAAGGTCTGGGTTGCAGACAAGGGCAGCGAAACCCTGACCCTCAAAGGGCACACAAACAGGGTCACTTCCGTGGCGTACAGCCCCGATGGCAAACGCATCGTCAGCGCCAGCCAGGACCAGACAGTGAAGGTCTGGGATGCCGACAAGGGCAGCGAAACCCTCTCCCTCAAGGGGCACACAGAAGGGGTCAGTTCCGTGGCGTTCAGTCCCGATGGCAAACGCATCGTCTCCGGCAGCTTTGACAAGACGGTGAAAGTCTGGGATGCCGACAAGGGCAGCGAAACCTTCACCCTCAAGGGGCACGAACTCGGGGTCAGTTCTGTGGCATTCAGTCCCGATGGCAAACGCATCGTCAGCGCCAGCTTTGACAGCACGCTGAAGGTCTGGGATGCCGTCACGGGCAGCGAAACCTTCACCCTCAAGGGGCACACAGGCTCAGTCTGGTCTGTGGCATTCAGTCCCGATGGCAAACGCATCGTCAGCGCCAGCTTTGACAGCACGGTGAAGGTCTGGGATGCCGTCAAGGGCAGCGACATCCTCACCCTCAAGGGGCACACAGGTCAGGTCAATTCCGTGGCGTACAGCCCCGATGGCAAACGCATCGTCAGCGCCAGCTTTGACAGCACGGTGAAGGTCTGGGATGCCGTCAAGGGCAGCGACATCCTCACCCTCAAGGGGCACACAGGTCAGGTCAATTCCGTGGCGTACAGCCCCGATGGCAAACGCATCGTCAGCGCCAGCCAGGACCAGACAGTGAAGGTCTGGGATGCCGTCAAGGGCAGCGACATCCTCACCCTCAAGGGGCACACAGGTCAGGTCAATTCCGTGGCGTACAGTCCCGATGGCAAACGCATCGTCAGCGCCAGCTTTGACAGCACAGTGAAGGTCTGGGATCTTGCTGCCGTCAAGCCGAAATGATCGGCTCTGGATTGAACGGTTGCGACGAATCGCGCTGACATGAGAGACGTTCATGAGCATCAGCCTGACCATCATCGCCGGGCCGCAGCAGGGCCGCTCAGTTTCCTTTACCGACCATCACTGCCGGACCCCAGCAGGATCGGCGGCGGAGGGACAGGCGAAGTCTTCAAGGGCCGCAGCAACGCCGATGGTGCCCTGGTTGCCATCAAGATCATCCGCCCCAGGGTCCAGGTGTCGGCCTCCGACGTGGCCCGCTTCCTGCGTGAAGCCCGCACCCTGATGAAGTTGCAGCACCCCGGCATCGTCGGCTATCGGGACCTGAACGAGAGCCTGGACCTGCTCTACTTCGTGATGGAGTACGTCCCCGGCTCCAACCTGGCCGAGTTGGCCGACCGCTTTCCCGGCGGCGTGCTGCCGGTGGCTACGGCAGTGCGGCTGCTGTGCCAGGCCCTGGACGCCCTGAGCTACGCCCACGGCATGGGCTTCGTCCACCGCGACGTCAAGCCAAGCAATCTCCTGGTGACGCAGGAAGGGGGCCGGGAGACGGTCAAGCTGGCCGACTTCGGGCTGGCCAAGGCCTACCACGCCTCGCCGCTGAGCGGACTGACCCTGACCGGAGTGGCCGGCGGCACGGCCCCCTTCATGCCGCCGGAGCAGGCCCTCGACTTCCGCAGCGCCCGACCGGCCGCCGACCAGTTCGCCGCCGCGGCCACGCTGTACGTGCTGCTGACCGGCCAATCCGTCTACGACGGCCCCACCTCGCTGGACATGATGGTGCAGGCGCTCCAGGATGACTATGCGATCCGTCCCCTGCGGCAGCACCGGCCCGAACTGCCGGCCCGGCTGGAGCAGGTGCTGCAGCGGGCCCTGGCCCATCGGCCCGAGGCGCGCTTCCCGGACGTGCTGGCCTTCCGCCGTGAGTTGGTGCCGTTCGCGGATGGCTGAGAATGCCCCAGGGTGCAGAAGTCGAGCTTCAAGGCTGTGCCAAAACCCCTCCCCCCAGCCCCCTCCCCCGAAGCGGGGAGGGGGAGCAAAACAGCAATCGCCGGCCCTTTGCTCCCCTCCCCGCTTCGGGGAGGGGGCTGGGGGAGGGGTTTGGCACAGCCTCTCACACCACTCGGCACGCCTCGTCAAACTCCAGCCGAGGGCTGCGTGGGTACAGCTTGCTGCTGTCGCCGTGACCGAGGTTGCACAGGAAGTTCGATTTGACTGTCGTGCCGGCGAAGAACGCCTCGTCCACCTTGGCGTTGTTGAAGCCGGACATCGGCCCGCAGTCCAGCCCGAGGGCCCGCGCCGCCAGCATGAAGTACGCCCCTTGCAGCGAGCCGTTCCGCAGCGCGATGTACTCCAGCACAGGTTCCGGGAGGTCCTTGAACCACGCCTTCGCATCCGCGTGCGGGAACAGCTTCGGCAGCTTCTCGTAGAAGCGAATGTCCATGCCGATGATGGCGGTGACCGGAGCGATCATGGTCTTGGCCACGTTGCCGGCATCGAGAGCGGGTTTCAGCTTCTCCTTCGCCGCCTGCGACTTCACGAACACAATGCGCATCGGACACATGTTCGCCGACGTGGCGCCCATCCGGGCAAGGTCATAAACCTGCCGCAGCAGCGCGTCGTCGATCGGCCTGTCCAGCCAGACCGAGTGCGTCCGCGCATTGCGGAACAGGAGGTCCAACCCTTCGTCGTTCAGCACCTTGCTCATCGTGTTGCTCCTCAGGTTTGCTGGTCCTTGTCCCAGCCTGCTCCGGCTGGAACCGGCTCATTGTACGTGCAGGCGAGGCAGGGGCCAGGCGCAAGCCGACCGGAGGAATACGCGGGTTCTTGCCCTGGTCGGATCCTTTCTCAGGTGTGCCCGAACAGACCAAAGCGCATGCCTTGCTTCTTGAAGGTTTCCTTGCGGAAGATGGGGTTATAGCGCAGGTACACTCCCAGCCGATACAGCGAACGCATGTTGGTTTTGAGGTCGAAGGTGCGCCAGAAAATGGAGCCAAGGCTATTGAAGCGCGACCGGGCCTGGAAACAGGCCTCGGTCAGCTCCTCGGGGCTCATCAACTGCGGACGAAAGGCGGCGTGGTTGAACCGATACTGCGGATGCAGCCACCACTTGCCATCGTACAGCAGGCGGCCCTCCGTCTGCAGTTTCCGGTACAACGGCGTGTTCGGATAGGGCATGAGGATGTTGAAGGCCGCGAAGCAGAAAAAGTCCTCGGCTGACAGTTGCAACCAACCCAGGATTTCAGCGACTTCAGCACGCTCCTCCTCATCAGCTCACGATACGTTCCGGCTTCGAGCGGCTTTCGAGGACAGTGGAAACCACGGATCGCATCGCGTGGCCCTTCGCCTTGGGGCTTCGACCGTGGCAGGTTTGCAGCCGACAGGATAACTTTGCTTCCACCCTCCACCAGTCCGCGGTTCTCGATCGGCCCGTTTCCCAATGATTGCATTCCGCCCGGGCAACGCAGCCAGGCACCGCCCCTGGCTTGCTGAGCCGGGCGGGGGAGTGGATTCGACTGGTTTTCAGGGCGTCACCAGGGCTTCAGGGATTTCTCTGCATTCGTGGCACGATCCTTGCGTTGGGTGGTGGGGAACGGCCCAACAACGTGGAGTGACGTATGACACAGATGCTTGATTGTATGGTGAACTACTTCGGACTGGACGAGGACGAACGTCCCGGCTATCGGCGGTACGTGTGTTACCACATCGTTGCCGGCCCCGGACCGACGGAGGGTTCCGGGGTGGCGTCGATCACGACGGTGGCGATCTACGATGACAGCGAGCGCTGCACCTACTGCCAGCACTTGCACGCGGTCGATACGGGAGGCCCGGCGGCGGCGCTCGCCAAAGCGATCCGCTATCTCGACTCCTACCACGCCAGCGACCGCATGCGGCGAATCCAGAGCGCGATCCGCGACCTCGGCGGTGATCCGCCGGCGGAAGCCGCCCTGGCACGCTCGGCCCTTGGTCCCGCTGCCAATGCCCCGGACTGGGGAACGACCTTACTCACTGGTCCGTGATCCCGGCGCCGCATGAGTGAGCGAATGGCACAGGCAGGCCAGAGAGAAGTTCTTGCTCAGGAAGACAGGTCGTTTTCGTCGGCTTCCACGGAGTGCGTGACGTGCAGCCCCAGGTCGCGGAGTTTCTGGCGCAGCGTTTGCCGGGCGATCCCCAGCAGGCGGGCGGCCTGCTGCTGATTGCCCGCCGGTGTACTCCAGGACGCGGGGCAGCAAGAGCCGGTCCACCTGACGGTGCGTTTCCGCGTAGAGGTCGCTGGGCATCCGGCACGAGCCGCTGGCGGATGAATGCTTCCAGGCCGAAGTCTGCTCCTGGCGGCGCCGCCGGGCCGGCTTCGCTGGGCCTGCCGGAGAATCGGGCAGGAAGGCGGGAGCAGGACCGTGCCGCTGGCTTGCAGCAGGGCCTGCTTGAGGACGCTCTGCAGCTCCCGGATGTTGCCCGGCCAGGGGTAGTTGCGCAACCGCTCCAGCGCCTCCGGGGCAACCTCGCGAACTTCCCGTCCAAGTTCGCGGCTGAAGCGCTGCAGGTAGTGCTGCACCAGCATCGGCAGGTCGTCGCCCCGCTCGCGCAAGGGGGGCAGGTGGATGGTGAAGACGCCCAGGCGGTAGTACAGGTCCGGCCGGAACTTCCCCTCGGCCGACCATGCCTTCAGGTCGCGGTGGGTGGCCGCGATCAGTCGCACGTCGGTCCGGATCGTCTCGTTGCCGCCGACGCGCTCGAACGACTGCTCCTGCAGCAGACGCAGCATCTTGGCCTGCAAGGCCAGCGGCATGTCGCCGATCTCGTCGAGGAAGAGGGTGCCGCCGTTGCACTGCTCGAACTTGCCGATGCGGCGGCGGTCGGCGCCGGTGAAGGCGCCCTTCTCGTGGCCGAACAGCTCGCTCTCCAGCAGGTTCTCCGGGATGGCCGCGCAGTTGAGGGCCAGGAACGGCGCCGTGGCCCGGGGGCCGTGCTGGTAGATGGCGCGGGCGACCAGCTCCTTGCCGGTGCCGCTCTCGCCGGTGATCAGCACCGGCACGTTCTGGGCGGCGACGCGGCCGATGGCCTTGTAGACCTCGCGCATGGCCGGGACAGGAGCCGACGATGGCGCCGTCCACGTCCGGGTCCGGCGCGGTCTCGGCGACCACGGCCGGCTCGCGCATCCGCCGGGCCACTTCCAGGGCCTCGCCGACCACTCGCCGCAGCTGGTGCAGGTCGAGCGGCTTGAACAGGTAGTCGTAGGCGCCCTGCTTCATCGCCTCGATGGCCGCGTCCGCCGTCTTGGCCAGGTGACGAAGATGACCGGGATGCGCGCATCGATCTGGCGGATCTGCTGGTAGACCTCCAGGCCGGACTGGTCGGGCAGGCGCAGGTCGAGCAGAATGACGTCAGGAGGCCCGGCACCGACGCGCTCCAGCCCTTCGGCGCCGGTGCCGGCCACTTCGACCCGGTGAACGGGGGCGGGGAACGCCTGGCGCACCTGCTCCGGGATCAGGACCGGGTCATCGTCGATGAGCAACAAGTGGGCCATGGTCGGCTCCGCCACGGTACGCTGGGGGAAGAAAAGACGGCACAGTCATTGTCGGGGCGCTGGCTCGGCCTGTCCAGCCGGGGAGATCATGGCACGCGACTGAGGGTGTTCGGCAAGAAGGGCGAGCGGCGCGGCGTCAGCCCGCCGGTAAAGCCTTCTACCGGCGGGCTGACGCCGCGCCGCTCGCCATATCGTTAGGGCCTCCAAGGAGAGATGGGCATGCACGAAACACCACGCACCCGATTGGTTGCCTTCAGCGTGGCCGTGCTGGCCCCGGCGGTTGCGCTCCTGGTCCGGTGGCCTCTCTGGCCGGTGCTGGAGGACGCGGTCCCGCACATGACTTTCTTTCCCGCTGTCATGCTTGCGGCGTACTTTGGCGGCTTCTGGCCCGGATTCCTGGCGACGCGGTCTCAGCGCCGTCGCCGCGAACTGCTTCCTCACACGGCAGCTATCCTCCTTCCAGATCACGAGCGTGAGTGACGTCGTCGCTCTGGTCCTCTTCGTGCTGGTTGGGGCGATCATCAGCGGTCTCTGCGAATCTCTGCACCGCGCGCGGCGCCGCCTCGATGGCACTGTCACCGACCATTTGCGGGCCGAGCAAGCGCTGCGGGAGAGTGAGCAACGCTGGCGAAACCTGACCGAGGCCCTGCCGCAGCTGGTTTGGACCGCCACGCCCGACGGCGCGTGCGATTACTTCAGCATGCAGTGGACGCAGTTCACGGGGGTCCCGGAAAGTCACTTGCTGGGCTGGCAGTGGCTGGAAGTGCTGCACCCGCGACGATCGAGAGCCGACCCGGCAACTCTGGACGGAATCGGTGGCGGGACGCGGCCCCTATGACGTGGAATACCGCGTCCGCCGGACGGACGGCGAGTACCGCTGGTTCAAGACCCGCGGCGTGCCGATCCGGGACAGCGAGGGGCGAAATCGCAAATGGTTCGGCACCTGCACCGACATCACCGACGGCAAGCTGGCAGCGGAGGAGCTGCGCCAGGCCAAGGAGGCGGCCGAGTCGGCCAACCGCGCCAAGGACGAGTTCCTGGCCAACGTCAGCCACGAAATCCGCACACCCATGAACGCCATCCTGGGCATGACGGACCTGGTTCTCGGCACGCCACTCATCCGACGACCAGCGGCAATCCCTGAAAATCGTCAAGGCCGCGGCCGATAACTTGCTGGGCATCATCAACGACCTGCTCGACTTCTCCAAGATCGAGGCCGGCAAGCTGGAACTGGAACCGGCCAACTTCTCCTTGCGGGCCGCTCTGGGCGACACCCTGCGGACCCTGGCCATCCGGGCCCACAACAAGGGGCTGGAACTGGTCAGCCACGTGCAGCCGGACGTGCCCGACGCCCTGGTGGGCGACGTCGGCCGACTGCGTCAGGTGTTGCTCAACCTGGTCGGCAACGCCATCAAGTTCACCGAAGAGGGCGAGGTGATCGTCGAAGTCGGATTCACAGATGACACGGAGGCACGGATAGACGACTGCCTCCTCGTCCTGATCCGTGCCATGGTCATGCGTGTCGCTTTCACGGTCCGCGACACGGGCATCGGCATCGCGCCGGAGAAACAAGAGAAAATCTTCCGTGCCTTTGAACAGGAGGACACCTCAACCACGCGCAAGTACGGCGGCACCGGCCTGGGCCTGACCATCGCCTCCCGGCTCGTGACCCTGATGGGCGGCACGATCCACGTGGACAGCGAGCCGGGCCGGGGCAGCACTTTCGCCTTCACGGCCCAGTTTGGACGCCAGCCGCAGCCAGCGGAGCGAATCGCCGCCGCGGCCGCCGGTCCAGCTCTACAACCTGCCGGTGCTCATCGTCGACGACAACGCCACCAACCGCCAGATTCTGGAGGAGTGGCTGCGTGGCTGGCAGATGGAACCGGTGGCGGTGGGCGACGGCGTGTCGGCGATGGATACCCTCTGGGACGCGGCCACACGGGGGCGTCCCTACCCGCTCGTGCTGCTCGACGCCCGCATGCCGGACACGGACGGGCTGGTGCTGGCAGCCAAGATCCGCAAGCGGCCCGAGCTGTCCGCCACTCGCATCATCCTGTTGACTTCGGGGGACCTGCCAGGCAACCTGGCCCGCCCCGCAGCGAGTCTGCGGATACGCTCATCTGCTCAAGCCCGTACAGCAGGACGAGTTACTCGAAACGATCTATCAGGTGATGAACCGGGCCGAAGATGACAAGGTGACCAGAAGACAGCGGCGGACCCTGTCACCTTGTCACCCTGTCGCCCTGTCACCTTGCAATCCTGGTGGCCGAGGACAACGACTTCAACGCGCAGCTTCTGGAGCAACTCCTCGTGCGACGCGGCCACCACGTGCGGTTGGCGAGCGACGGGCGGAAGGCCTTGTCCCTGGCGGAGGACGGCGCCTTCGACCTGCTGCTTCTGGACGTCCACATGCCCGAACTGGACGGATTCCAGGTCATTCAGGCGATTCGAGAGCGCGAGCACTCCACGGGCGGGCATTTGCCCGTCGTTGCCTTGACGGCGCGGTCGCGCAAAGAAGACCGCGCGCGGTGCCTCGCGGCCGGGATGGACGATTTCCTTGCCAAACCGATTCAGGCTCCGGATCTGTGGGCGGCAATCGACCGGGTCGTGGGTGCGCGCCTGCCGGCAAACCGAACAGGACCGGGCCTGCTCGACCCACGCGTGCTCCTGGCCGCCTGCGGAGGCGACGCCATCATCCTGGAGAATCTCTGTCAGGCGTTCCGAACTCGCCTGCCGGATCATTTGACGGCAGTTCAGGATGCCCTGAGGGAGCGGGACACGACACGTCTGCGCGAGGCTTCGCACAAGCTTTGTGGGATGGTAGCCGCGTTTTCCACCGTGGCTGGGGGCGTGGCATCGGACGTCGAAGACCTTGCGGCTCAAGGCCAGCTCGACGACGCCCGGCCCCTGGTGGCACAGCTCGAAGGGATGGCCGAGGAATTCCTGCGGCTGGCGGACGGCCTGTCCATCGACACCCTGCGCAGCCAGGCAGGGGCCGCCAGGGACTGCAAGCGAACAGGCAGTCCGTGAGACAGCGGAGAGTCTCGAAGGGCTCTCTTTGGAGGCTCGAACAGAACCCCTCCCTCTGCTTCGGGGAGGAGTTCTGTCAGAGCCTCTGACGCAGAACCGCTCAGAAGGTTATCCCGGGTCAGCGCTCGGCTTGCAGGTGCGCCTCCACGAACCACAGCCACTTGTCGATGCCGCGCGACACCTCGGTGAACAGGTCCGCCGTGTCCAGGTCGTTCAGCTCGTTCGCCTGGTCGATCGCTTTGCGTGCCGACTTGCCGAACGCCGCCAGCACCGAGGACAGGGCCTCGACGTGACTGCGGCCGTCCACGGCGTTGGCCGGGTACTCCGGCAGCGAGCTGCGTTTCGCCACCATCCGGGCCGTCCCTTCCGCCACGCCGCCCAGCTGCACCGCCCGCTCGGCAATCTCGTCCACGTACTCGTCCACGTCGTCGTTGATCTCGTCGAACAGCTCGTGCAGGGCGATGAAGTTCGGCCCCTTGACGTTCCAGTGGGCTTGCTTGACCTGCGTTTGCAGGTCCTTGCAGTCGGCCAGCCGGGCATTGAGCAGCTCGACCACTTTCACGCGAATCGCTTCGGACAGGTCGTTCTTCGTCTTGAACATGATGCGTCTCCCGGTGGAAGTTGTGGAAAGGCGAGGAAAGGACAGCGAAAGGCGGCAGCCCCAGGGCACCATCGGCGCCGCATCCATCATTATAGCGTCCTTGAGTACCAATCGTCCGGCGAATGATTGCGGAAGTCGATCCGGAAAAGGATTGCATCCGGCAAGTCGGCGGGCATAATAAGAACCGTGGCTGATCCGGAACAGCCCACCGGATGGCCGCCGGTTCCGCTGCCGCTGGCCGCGCCGAGACTCGCATGGGCTCATGGGACTCCACCGATGAAGTTTCAGCTGGGAGCGATGTCTGTCGGAGACATCCTCGACCGCGGCCTCCGGATCCTGCTGCGCCGCCTGGGCACGTTCTACGTCCTCAACCTGGTCTTGCTGTGGCCGATCCTGCTCGTCTCCCTGGCGATCCCGCTGGTCCCGCCGCTTTTCCTGCTGGTGTTTTCTCTCGGCATCCTGGTGCTGAGCGTCATCCTGGGCCAGGTGACTGCCGGCGCGACGATCACGGTCATCGCCAACGACTACATCGATGAGCCGGTCAGCACCGGGGCCGCGATCAGGGCCGCGTTTGCACGGCTGGGGCCGCTGGTCGGCACGGCGATCCTGTCCGGCCTGATCATCGGGCTCGGCATGGTGCTCCTGATCATCCCCGGCATCATCTTCGCCCTGATGTACGCGCTGGTCGGCCAGGTCGTCATGCTGGAAGGAAAATCGACCGGGGCAGCGTTGAGCCGGAGCCAGGAGCTGACTGCCGGCTTCCGCGGCCGGATCTTCGGCATCATGCTGCTGGTCGGCCTGCTGATGGGGATTCTCAACTTCGGCGTCGTCCTGGCCCTGGCGACGGCTTTCCCGCCGGGAGGACCGGTGCAAACACCCGCCGGGTTTGTGATGCAGCCCTACAACTTCGGCAACTTCGCGATCAACCAGGTGGCCAGCTTCCTGGTCGAAGTGCTTACAGGGGCTTATGCGTCCGTCTGCCTGACGCTGGTCTACTTTGACCTGCGCGTCCGCAAGGAAGGGTACGACCTGGAAGTGGCCGCTCGCAAGAGTCTCCTCCGAGATTCCGCGCAAGTCGGAGCCCATTTTGCAAGCTCTGAGGCTCCTTCTCCGACCAGCGATTACCAATCGGAGAAGGACACCCACGGAATGCAGCAGGAGAGGGAATGACGTTGCTGACCCGGTGCCTGACGTGGCTGTGGCTCCTGGCCGGGAGCAGCGCGGGAGCGGCCGGGCCTGACGACGAGACGGTCCGTCGGACCCTGGCCGGGGTGTTCGACCGGAGCGAGTTCGACGAGTCGCCTCGCGGACTCGACCTGCGCCGGATGCTGGCCGAGCTGTTCGCCTGGCTCGGCTCGCTCCTGGACGCCGCGCCGGGGCTGTTCTGGCTGCTGCTCCTGGGCTGCCTGCTGCTGCTGGGGTTGCTGGTGGGCCACCTCGTCTGGACCGTCTGCTCCGCCCTTTCCTGGAACCGGCGCCGGAAGGGAGAAGAACACGTGCAAAGGCGCCGGCGGCTGTCCGCTTCCTTCGCGGCCGCCGCGGAAAAGGCGGCGGCCGACGGCGACTACACCGAGGCGGTGCGCTGCCTGTTCCTGTGCTTGGTCCATCATTTTGACGAGAGCGGCAGGCTCAGCTTCCTGCCGTCGGGGACCAACCGGGAATACCTGGAGCAGTTCGTCGGCCGGCCGACCGTCCACGCCGACCTGGCCGTCTTCGTCGAGACTCTCGACCACGACTGGTACGGCCAGCGCCCCACGCCGCCCGAGCAGTACCGTCGCTGCCGGGACCTGTTCGACCGGGTCTACGGGTGGGCGTGAGCCCGGTGGTTTCCCCGGAGAGTGACACCCGCGCTGTGAGCAACACCCTGCCAATCCCCGAACCGTCCGCCGGCCTGCCGGCGCCAACCGGCCTGGACGCGCAAACCGGCTTGCGGCGCCTGCCCTGGTGGTGGGTCCCGGCGGCGCTGTTCCTGGTGGCCGTCCTGGCGGGGCTGTTCCTTGCCCGGCCGCCCGATCGGCCGGAGCAGCGCAGCATCTACGACGCGACCCGGTCGGGCACCCGGGCGGCCTACCTGCTGCTGCAGGACCTGGGTTACCCGGTCAAGCCGTCCCGGCGGCTCGTCCAGGGGCGAGTTCGCTGGTTGCTCTTTCCCACCACCAGCGCGGAGCAGGCCGACCCGGTGGGCGACTGGGTCAAATCCGGTGGGACCCTGGTCCTGGCCGAGAGGGACGGCACGCTGGCCCGGGCCATCGGCTTGCCGGTCACCACCTCCCGGCAAGACGCCGAGCCGGTCACGGTCCCTCTCGATGGCCCGAAGCGGGTTCACGTCGGCAGGGCGATCGTGACCGGGCCGGCCGACCGGGCCCCCTGGCGTACCTGGCCGCCTGGCGCAGACGAGCCCCTGGTCAGCGTTTACCGAATGGGCCGGGGCCAGGTCTGGCTGCTGCATCGCCCCGGGATGCTGCGCAATGACCAGCTGCGGGCCAGCCTGAACGATGGAGCCGGCAACGCCGTGGTGGTGAGCCGGCTGGCCGAGGCCACCCGGGGCGATCCGGCCACCACCATCTGGTTTGACGAGTACCACCACGGTCTCCGCGACCGCCCCGGGGTCGCCGACCTGCTGCTGGAGCCGCCGCTCCGCTGGGTGACGCTGCAGGGCATCGTCCTGCTGGTCTTGCTGCTGTGGCAGCAGGTGCCGCGCTTCGGGGCGCTGACGCCGCCGCCACCCGCCCGGCGGCGGTCCAAGGAGGAGTACCTGGTTGCGATCGCCCAGCTCCTGCAGCGCAAGGGGGCTTATGCCGACGCGGTCGAGACGGTCCGCCAGGCCCTGGTCCGCGACCTGGAGCAGTCCCTGGGGCTGCCGGCCGGAACGCCGAGCGATGCCCTCGCCCGGCTGACTGCCCAGCGCCGGCGCGGGCTGGACGAGGAACGGCTGCGCTCCCGGCTCGACCCCGGCCGGCCGCCGCCGGGACACAAGCCCGAAGCAGCCGGACACAAGCCCAGCGCCGGGACCGACCAACCATCCCGGCGCTGGCGCTTCGGGCTTGTGTCCGGGCCGGCCGCCGGTGTCCGAGGAAGCGTTTCTCCGAACCCTGGACGAATTCGAGGCCATCCGCCATGACTTTTTCGCCGGCCGCTGAAACCCTGGCCAACTCCCCCGTCGCCGCCCGGGAAGCGGAGGACCCCGCCGGCGCGCTGTTCGCCGCCGCCCGGGAGCAGGTCCGCAAGGTGATCGTCGGCCAGGACGGGTTGATCGAGCAGGCCCTGGCGGGCCTGCTGGCCGGCGGCCACGTCCTGATCGAGGGCGTTCCGGGGACCGCCAAGACGCTCCTGGTGCGGACCATCGCCCGGGTCTTCGCCCTGTCGTACAAACGGATTCAGCTGACCCCCGACCTGATGCCCTCCGACATTACCGGCACCAACGTCTTCGACGTCCGCACGCAGACGTTCGCCTTCCGCCCCGGCCCGGTCTTCGCCCAGTTGGTCCTGGCCGACGAGATCAACCGGGCCCCTCCCAAGACCCAGTCCGCCCTGCTGGAAGCGATGCAGGAACGGCAGGTCACCGTCGATGGCGTGTCGCATCCGCTGCCGGCCGGGTTCACCGTGGTCGCCACCCAGAACCCCGTCGAGCAGGAGGGCACCTACCCGCTGCCCGAAGCCCAGCTGGACCGCTTCATGCTCAAGCTGGTCGTCGATTACCCCAGCGAGGCGCACGAAACCGAGATCCTGCGCCTCCACCAGACGGGCCAGCGCAACGAGGACCTGGACCGTTTCGGCTTGCAGACCGTGGCCGGCGAGGCCGAGTTGCTGAAGGCTCAGGCCGCCATCCGGGAGCGCCGGGTGCGCGACGACCTGCTGGGCTACCTGACCCGGCTGGTGCGTGCCACCCGGACCAACCTGCGCGTGGAGGTCGGGGCCAGCCCGCGGGCCGGCTTGATGCTGCTGGCGGCAGCCCGCGCCCGGGCCGCCCTGGAAGGCCGCGGGCATCTCTTGCCCGACGACATCAAGGCGATGGCCCGGCCGGTGCTGCGCCATCGGCTGACGCTCCGGCCGGGGGCGACGGTGGACGGCTTCACGGTCGAGGACGTCCTGACCGAGGTCCTGGCCCAGGTGGAGGTGCCGCGGTGAGCCGGACCGTGTCCCTGCTGCCGGCGCCCCGGCTGATCGCCCTCGCTGTAGGACTGACGGTCGGGGCCCTGGGGCTGCTGATCGTGCCGGCCGCCCTGCCCCTGCTGGTTGCCGCCAACGTCGTCCTGGCCGGGGCGGCTTTGCTCGACTGGCTGTTCACACCCGGCCCACGCGCCCTGAGCGTGGTGCGGCGCTGCCCCGAGCGGCTGGGGCTGCTGACCGCGCAGACGATCCTCCTCGACGTCACCAACCGGTCCGCGGTGGGGCTCCGGCTCCGGCTCCGCGACGCTCCGCCCCCGGAGCTGCCAACGCCCCGCGGAGCGGACTGGGCCGGCAAGGTGCCGGCCGACGGCTCGGCCCAGGGCTCCTACCTCGTGCTGGCGGCCCGCCGCGGCCAGCACGTATGGGGACCGCTCCACGTCCGTTACCGCTCCGTGTTTGGCCTGTGGGAGCGGGTCCTGATCCTGCCCGGCGGGCAGAGCGTCCGCGTCTACCCGGGGCTGGCCGACATCGAGCGCTATCACCTGCTGGCCCGTGCCAACCGGCTGGAGCAGCTGGGGGTTCGCAAGGTCAAGGCACGCGGTCAGGCGGAGCTGGAGTCGCTGCGCGACTACACCGAGGGCGATGACGTCCGGCTGCTGGACTGGAAGGCCACAGCCCGCCGGGCCCGGCTGACGGTCCGGCAGTTGCGGACGGAGCGGAACCAGACGATCCTCCTGCTGATCGACAGCGGCCGGCTGATGAACGCGGAGGAGGACGGCGTCTCCAAGCTGGACCACGCCATCAACGCCGCGTTGCTCCTGGCTCACGTCGGCCTCACCCGTGGGGACCGAGTCGGGCTGTGCGTCTTCTCCCACAAGGAACACGCCTGGGTGCCGCCGCGCTCCCAGCCCGGCCACCTGCAGATGCTGACCGACGCGCTGTACGACCTGCACGGCGACTTCACCGAGAGCGACCACGGCCGGGCCCTGGCCGCCGTGGCCAGCCGGCACGGCAAGCGGGCCCTGCTGGTGGTGCTGACCGATTTCACCGACGCGGCCACGGCCCGGGAGATGGTGGGCCAGGTGGCCCTGGCAGGCCGGCGTCACCTGGTCCTGTTCGCGGCCCTGAAGGACCGCTTCCTGCGGCGGGCCGCCGACGCCCCGGCCCAGGACACGGCGGCTGGCTTTCGCAAGGCGGTGGCACTGGACCTGCTGCGCCAGCGGACGGAGGTGCTGGAAGCGCTGCGCCACCAGGGGGTGCAGGTCCTCGACGTTGCCCCGGGCGACCTGGCCCCGGCCGTGCTCAACGGCTACCTGGAGGTCACGTTCCGGGGGATGCTGTAGGGTGGGCCGAGCGCAGCGAGGCCCACCGGCGGGCGTGGTGGGCCTCGCTGCGCTCGGCCCACCCTACGGTCACGTTCCGGGGGATGCTGTAGCGGCGAGCCGTGGGTGCTCGGTGTCCCTGCCAGCCAATCCCAGGTAGACGGCCAGCAAGACCGCCGAGCCGGCGGCCACGCTCCAGCGCACGGGCTGGCTGAAGTGGGGCGTGACGTAGGCCTCGATGACCCCGGCAAGCACCAGCAAGGCGACGCTGCCGGCCAGCAGCCCGAAGGCGTCCGGCGCGACCGCTTGCATGGCCTCGCGGCGCGGCAGCCGGCCCGGGGCAATCAGCGCCCACCCCAGCAGCAGACCGCTGCCGCCGGCGATGCAGATGGCCGACAGCTCCAGCACGCCGTGCGTCAGGATGAGGGCATTGAAGTCCTGGAAATACCCGTGAACGAGCATCATGCCTTCGAGTGTTCCGAGCATCCGGCCGTTGTAGACCAGCATCAGCAAGCAGGGCAGCCCGAGCAGCGCCCCGAACCCGAACAGGCGCAAGGCGACAAACACGTTGTTGGCCATGATGGCCACGGCAATCAGCGAACTGGCCTGGACGGGGAAGGTAAAGTTGCCGCGGTACTCTCCTTGGGACTCTCCTTGCTGCTTCTCCAGGCGCAGGTTCTCGTACTGGACGTAATCGGGGTCGAACAGGGAGTAAGCGAGGCTGGGGTCGGCCAGGACGGCCGCCGCCGAGGCGAGGGTGGTGCCCACGAAGACCAGCGTGGCGAGCAGCAGCGGCGTCGCGCGGCGGCGCACCAGGCGGGGGAAGCCGGTGAGCAGGAAGGCCAGCATCGGCCGAAGAGCGACCGGTGGAGCCCGGTAGACCTGCCCATGAGCGCGGGCGGCCAGGTTGTTGAGATACCGCAGCAAATCCGGGTGCGCCGCGGCGGTCCGGGCCCGCGACAGGTCGATGGTCACCTGGCGGTACAGCTGCCCCAGCTGCTTGACTTCGGGGACGCTCAAGCGGGCCAGTCCGCCCTTCTCGGCTCGGGCCAGCAGCTCTTCCAGCTCGCGCCAGCGACTTCGGCGATCCTCGGGGGACATGACACCAGCCCTGCCGAGCCGCGCACGCAGCGCAGCGGAGTAAGCGGCCCTGCAGGCCGCTGCGCTGCGTGCGCGGCTCCCACTCGTTGGCCCTGGCTCTCCCGGGCGATAGGATGTCCTGGGTATGGTGAACATTATGAACGTTCCTGGCGGCCCTGGGAAGAGGCGGCCAGGAGATTCGCTGAGGTAGCGCCGTGAGCTGGGCGGAAGATCATCGCATTGAAACTCCCGAACAGATCGACCTGGGGCTGGAGCTGGCCGGTCCCGGTTCGCGGACGGTGGCCCAGGTGCTTGACTGGCTGGTGAAGCTTCTGCTGCTGCTGGGCATCGCCGTCGTTGTGGGGTGCCTGGCCGGCGTGCTGGGTCTGTCCACTCCCGCGGCGGGCATTGCCCTGGCCGCCGTCGGTGTCCTGCTCCTGTTCGTGTTCGCGATCGGCTACGACATCTGGTTCGAGGGCTGCCGCAACGGCCAGACACCCGGCAAGAAGCACGTCGGCATTCGGGTGGTGCGGGTCGGCGGCGGACCGATCGATCTGCGGGCCGCGGCGATCCGGAACATCGTCGGCCTGGCGGACTTCCTGCCGGCGGGCTACCTGGTTGGGGGCATCCTGATGCTCCTGAATCAGCGCGCACAGCGCCTGGGAGACATGGCGGCCGGGACCATCGTGATCCGGGAGCGCGAGGAGGCCGCCCCGGTGGAACGGCCCGCGCTGATCGCCGAACTCGCCTCGGCGACCTACTCCTTTTCCCGGGAGCAACTGGCCCGGCTGACGCCGACGGACCGCCACGTCCTGGAGTCCTACTTCGCTCGCCGCGACAGCCTGGCACCGCCGGCGCGGGAGCAGCTGAGCCTCCGACTGCTCGACACGTTCCTGGACAAGACCGGCTACCAGGCAACCTACCAGGCAACCGCGGACCTGGATTCCGATGCCGAGGTCTTCCTGGCGTCGCTCTGCCGCGACCTCACCCTCCTTCACGAGCAGCGGCTCTGACGGCGGCTGCTTGCCTGGCCAACAATCCCAGCGACGAACCGCTGGTTTCCGATCCCAGGCGGCTGTTTCCACGGAAGTGACCCCGTTCGCGTGCCCTTTCAAGGTGGGGGGGCTTATTGAGGAGGGTGTCCAGATAATCGTACTCCCAGCCACGCAAGTTCAGTCCAGAAGGCTGACATAGCTTGCGTGCCCTTTGAGCCTGAGACGCTACTGGCCCCTCCGTGCGTCCCAGACTTTTACCGTGTAGTCCATGCTGGCGCTGAGGATGCGTTTGCCATCAGGGCTGAAGGCCACGCAAGTAACCACGTCTGTATGCCCCTTGAGAGAGAGAATCTGCTGGCCCGTCTGACTGTCCCAGACCTTGACCGTGTTGTCGTTGCCGCCAGAGACGATGCGCTTGCCATCGGGGCTGAACGCCACGGAAGTAACTCCGCCTGTGTGCCCGTCGAAGGAACGAGTCAGCTGGCCCTTGTCGGCATCCCAGACCTTGACCGTGTTGTCTTTGCTACCGGAGACGATGCGTTTGCCATCCGGGCTGAACGCCACGCTGGAGACCGGTGCCGTGTGCCCTTTGAGAGTGCGGACCTCGGTGCCCTTGTCCGCGTCCCAGAGCTTCAGCGTGGTGTCCTGGCTGCCAGAGACGATGCGTTTGCCATCCGGGCTGTACGCCACTCTTTTGACCCAGCCCGCGTGCCCTTTGAGAGTGCGGACCTCGGTGCCCTTGTCCGCGTCCCAGAGCTTGATCTCCCCAGGACGGAGCCACCCCAATAGAACAGCGTCTCCAATGCTGGCGCTGACGATGCGTTTGCCATCCGGGCTGAAGGCCACGCTGGTGACCGCGTCCGTGTGCCTTTTGAGAGTGCGGACCTCAGTGCCCTTGTCCGCGTCCCACACCGTCAGCGTAGTTTCATTGCTGCCAGAGACGATGCGTTTGCCATCCGGGCTGAACGCCACGCTGTTGAACGGTGCCGGGTGCCCTTGAAGAGTGCGGACCTCGGTGCCCTTGTCCGCGTCCCACAACTTGATCTCCCCAAGAATGGGCTGGCCCCGCGGATCCAAGCCTCCGCCCAAGCTGGCGCTGACGATGCGTTTGCCATCCGGGCTGAACGCTACGCTGCCGACAGGGCTGGTGTGTCCCTTGAGAGTGCGTGGCTCGATACCCTTGTCCGCATCCCACACCTCGATTTCACCGAGTTTATCTCCACCGCTGACGATGCGTTTGCCATCCCGGCTGAACGCCACGCAGAGGACCTCGCCTGTGTGCCCTTTGAGAGTGAGGATCTCGGTGCCCCTGTCCGCGTCCCACACCTTGATTTCACCGGGTTGTCCGCTAAACTTGATTTCCGATTGTTGGCCAAAATGGCCACCAGCGCCGCTGACGATGCGTTTGCCATCCGGGCTGAACGCCACAGTCCGGCCAACACCCTTGAGAGAGAAGACCTCGGCGCCCTTGTCCGTGTCCCACACCTTGATTTCATCGTGTTGGCCAACCCCGCCAATAGCGCCGCTGAGGATGCGTTTGCCATCCGGGCTGAACGCCACGCTGGTGACCGAGCCCGTGTGCCCTTTGAGAGAGAGGAGCTCGATGCCCTTGTCCGCGTCCCACACCTTCAGCGTCCGGTCCCCGCCGCGAGAGACGATGCGTTTGCCATCCGGGCTGAAGGCCACAATGCCACTTCCGCCTTTGATGGAGAGGAGTTCGATGCCCTTGTCCGCGTCCCACACCTTCAGCGTGTTCTCTGGGAAAACGCTGCCAGAGAAGATGCGTTTGCCATCCGGGCTGAACGCCACGCTGGAGACCGGTGCCGTGTGCCCTTTGAGAGTGCGGACCTCAGTGCCCTTGTCCGCGTCCCACACCCTCAGCGTGTTGTCAGTGCTGCCAGAGACGATGCGTTTGCCATCCGGGCTGAACGCCACGCTGGTGACCGCGTCCGTGTGCCTTTTGAGAGTGCGGACCTCGGTGCCCTTGTCCGCGTCCCACACCTTGATCTCATAAGGTGTGCCGCGATTGAACAGACTGCCACCCCCTGACACGATGCGTTTGCCATCCGGGCTGAACGCCACGCTCCAGACCTCGTCCGTGTGTCCTTTGAGAGAGAGGACCTCGGTGCCCTTGTCCGCGTCCCACACCTTCAGCGTGTTGTCTCCTAATCCACCACCGCTGACGATGCGTTTGCCATCCGGGCTAAACGCCACGCTGTGGACAGCGCCGGTGTGCCCTTTGAGAGTATTCTTGTTGAACTTTGCAGCGAGGTAGCGGTGTTCCCAGCCACGCAGGTTCCACTGGCACGCTTCCAGATGGTCCCAGGCCAAGGCCGCGCTCCCATGCTCCCATTCCACCTGCGCCAGGGTGATACGGATGACGTAGGCCGACATCTCCGCTCGTTGCAGCTGCTCTTCCATCTTCCTCTCAGCGTCTTTGGCGAGATCGCGATCCTTGCGAGCCTGCTCGGCCGACTTCTGTTCCGCAAGACCTGCCAGGCGGGCTGCCTCGGCATCCTTGCGGGCCTGCTCGGCGGCCTCGTCCGCCCGCTTCTTCTCGCGGCGGGCATCTTCGGCCCTGGCCTCCGCACGCCTGGCTTGCAGCTCCTTTTCACCGGCTTCGCTGTTGGCGCGATCCGCTTCGCGACGGGCTTCGTAGCCGAAATAACCGGCCACCGTCGCTCCAAGGATCAGTGTCAAGGCGACCCCTGCCGCCAGCGCCGCAGGCAGCGGATTCCGCCGACACCACCGCCAGCCACGTTCCACGCTGCCCACAGGCCGCGCCCGCACCGGTTCGCCCGCCTGGTAGCGTTGCAAATCCTCTGCCAGATCCAAGGCTGTGGCATAACGCCGGCCAGGTTCCTTCGCCAAACACTTCAGGCAGATGGTCTCCAGGTCCCTGGGCGTCTTGCTCTGCAACTGCCTGGGCGGCACCGGCTCGTCGCTGATGACCTGCAAAACGGTGTCCAGAGGCGTCGTCGCCTTGAACGGCGGTCGGCCGGTGAGCAGCTCGTAGAGGATCGCCCCCAGCGCGTACGTGTCGCATGCGGGTCCGATCGCCTTGCTCTTGCTCGCCGCCTGCTCGGGCGCCATGTACGACGGCGTGCCCATGATCGCGCCAGACTGCGTCTGTCCCACGTCGTCCAGCTTCTTGGCCAGTCCGAAGTCGGTGATCTTGGGTGTTCCGTCAGCCGTCAGCAGCACGTTGGCCGGCTTCAGGTCGCGGTGGATGACGTGGGCCTGGTGCGCCGCGTGCATGGCCCGGGAGAGAATCTGCACCAGCTGCGCCGCTTCCCTGGGCGGCAGCGGCGTCGCCCTGAGCTTCTGTTCCAGACTGCCCCCGGCACAGAACTCCAGCGAGAAGTAGGGTTTGCCTTCATGCTTGCCGATCTCATAGACCTGGACGATGTTGGGGTGCTGCAAGCGGGCCAGGGCCTCCGCCTCGGTCTTGAAGCGCGCCAGGTTGGCTTCGCTGGCAAATTCACCGGACAGGATCATCTTGAGAGCGACCAGACGTTTGAGGGTCGCCTGCCGGGCCTTGTAGACGACGCCCATGCCGCCGCGTCCCAGCTCGGCCAGCAGCTCGTAGTCGCCAACGTAACGCACCATCCCCAGCAACGGCTCAACGCTGCCTTCCCCGGGTGCGAGGGTTGGCGTGTCGCCAGGTCTGAGGGGTTGGTCAAGAAAGCTGCCCGCCTGGCCATGGGCCGCCAGCAGGGCTTCGACCTGCCCCTTGAGTTCCGGATCGCCAGGCGCAGGCTTGTTCCAGGTAGGCCAGCCGTTGCGGCGGCGGCACTTCCAGGAGGCTGGCAAAGATCTCGTTCGCTTGAGGGTTCCAGACGGCCATGACAGCACCTCGGGTCGAAGCGGTGGTTGGGACGTCCTCAATGCGTAACAACGGGCCGGGTTGCACCGCGCCAATGCGACAAGGATCACTTTTGTTGCAAACGCTGGAACAGCCAGGCCCTGGCCACGGCCCAGACTCGGTCGGCAACGCGGCGGCTGATGCCCAGCGCCTGGGCGGCTTGCTGGTGGCTCAGTCCCGAAAAGTAACGCAGCTTCACCAGCTGGGCGCTCTGCGGATCGTGCTGATCCAGCTCGTGCAGGGCGTCGTCGAGGGCGAGCAGCTCATCGTCCGGAGTGTCCGCCAGAGCGAGCTGGTCGTCCCACTGCACCTGCCGGGCCTTTCCCCCGCGCTTCTGGGCCGTCCGGCGTCGGGCGTTGTCCACAAGGATGCGGCGCATGGCCTCCGCACAGGCAGCAAAGAAGTGGCCGCGATGATCCCAGTGCTGTTCCTGGCCGCCAGAAACCAGCCGCAGGTAAGCCTCATGGACCAGGGCGGTGGGCTGCAGCGTCTGGCCAGGCGCCTCTTGTGCCAGTTTCTGGGCAGCGAGGCGGCGCAGCTCGTCGTAGATCAGCGGCAGCAACTGGCTGGCCGCGTGCGGATCGCCCTGCTCGATGGCATTCAGGAGTTGGGAAACGTCGCTCATAAAAGTTCAGGATACAGCCGGAAAAGGCAACCTGCAAACGAGAAGGGGGACGAGGAAGGGAATTGCACGAGATTTCGTGCGTGACAGCTCCGGCAGCCTCGCTTTGACCCTTGTTGCCCCAGTTGGTAAAATCAGGGTGTTCTGGAGCGAACGGCGGCTGCAGGCGTTTTCCCTCGGCCAGGACGGTGGAGGCCGGAACGGATGATTCCTCGATTGCTGACGCGCGACGGTGAGCCGATGCGGATCTCCTATTACAAGCGCTACAAGATGGAGATCGACCTGGAGCGGCTCGAAACGCCCGAGCTGCCCGCGGGCTTCCACTTCACGCCCTGGAGCCGAGACCTGCTGGAAATCCATGCCGAGGTTCTGTTCGAGAGCTTCTGCCAGGAGATCGATTCGCAGGTCTTTGCCAGCCTGGGCGATTCGCTGGGCTGTCAGGCGCTGATGACCGAGATTGCCCGCAAACCGGGTTTCGTGCCCGAGGCCACCTGGCTGCTCACCGGCCCGGACGGCCCGTGCGGCACCGTTCAGGGGCTGCGCGAGCGCGGCGCTGTCGGGGCCATCCAGAACCTGGGCATCACCGCCCCCTGGCGCGGCCTCGGCCTGGGCCAGGCGCTGCTGTTGCAGGCCCTGCGGGGGTTTCGCCTGGCCGGGCTGCACAAGGGTCTGCTGGAGGTCACCGCCCAGAACGACACCGCCATCCGGCTCTATCGCCGGATCGGTTTTCGCCGCTCCAAGACCCTGTACAAGGCCGTCGCCGAACCGCGGGACATTTTCTGGGCGTCGCCGACGATCTCGTAGTCCTCACGCTCCGCGTGAGGAAATGCCCTCACGCGGAGCGTGAGGACTACCGTTCTCCTGACCCAGTGAGGTGTCTGTGGCTGAGACGATTTTTCAGCACGTGTTCCCCAATGGCCTGACCTTGCTGGCCGAGCGCATGGAGCACGTCCGCTCGGCGGCGCTCAATTTCCTGGTGCCGGCCGGCTGCATCCACGACCCGCCGGAGCGGGCCGGCATTGCCGCCATCGTCGCCGACATGATCACCCGGGGAGCCGGCACCCGCGACAGCGAGCAGCTGACCCTGGCCCTGGACAACCTCGGCGTGGACCGCAGCGAGAGCGTCGGCGTCCGCCACATGCGCTTCTGGGGTGCCACCATCGCGACCAACATCCACGCCGCGCTCGATCTCTACGCCGACATCCTGCTCCGGCCGCACTTCCCCGACGACGAACTGGAGGCGGCCCGGGCCCTGGGATTGCAGGACCTGCGCTCCCTGGAGGACGAGCCGCGCTCGCGCTGCCTGGTGGCGCTGCGGCAGCAGCACTACCCGTCGCCGCTTAGCAACGACCATCGCGGCACGGTCCCGGGCATCAGCGCCAGCACCATCGAGGACGTGCGCCGCTTTCACGGCAAGCTGTTCCGGCCCAACAACGCCATTGTCAGCGTCGCCGGCAACATCGATTGGCCCCGGCTGCGCGACCAGGTCGGCCAGCTGTTCGCCGACTGGAAGCCCAGACCCGATCCGGAGCTGGCCCTTGGCCCGCAGCCGGAGCGCCGGCTGCACCTGACCAAGCAAACCGAGCAGACGCAGATCGCCCTGGCGCACAACAGCGTGCCGATCAGCCATCCCGATTTCTACAACGCCCAGGCGGCCGTGTACGTCCTCTCCGGCGGCATGAGCAGCCGGCTGTTCACCGAGATCCGCGAGAAGGAAGGGCTGTGCTACGCGGTCTGGTCCACCTACCAGTCGCTCAAGGACCGGGCCTGCGTGGTCAGCTACGCCGGCTCGACCAACGATCGCGCCCAGCGCACCCTGGACTTGCTGCTGCGCGAGCTGCGCCGGCTGCCGGAGGGGATCGAGCAGGACGAGGTGGAGCGCGTCAAGGCGGGGCTGAAGTCGTCGCTGATCATGCAGGAGGAATCGACCTCGGCCCGGGCCGGCTCGCTGGCCACCGACTGGTATCACTTCGGCCGGGTCCGCAGCTTCGACGAGCTGAAGCAGGCCGTCGAGGGTCTCACGCCCCGGAGCATCCTCGACCATTTGAAGCGCTTTCCGCCGGAGGACTTCACCATCGTCACCCTGGGGCCGCAACCGTTGACCATTGCGTAATTCTTCAGCCGCTTGCGGCTTAGCGTGGGCAGCTGTTGCGCTAAGCCGCAAGCGGCTTTTCCAAGGAGCGATCATGCCATTCCACAGTCACAAGCTCGCCAACGGCCTGCAGCTGATCGGCGAAACCAGTCCATCGGCCCGCTCGGCGGCCCTGGGGTTCTTTGTCCGCACCGGCTCGCGGGACGAAACCCCGGAGGTCTCCGGCGTCAGCCATTTCCTTGAGCACATGGTCTTCAAGGGCACGCCGCGCCGCACCGCCCTGGAGGTGAACCTCGACTTCGATCGCATCGGCGCCGACTACAACGCCTTCACCAGCGAGGAGAACACGGTCTACCACGCTTGCGTGCTGCCGGAGTATCTGCCGCAGGCGATCGACATCCTCGCCGACATCCTCCGTCCCAGTCTGCGCGACGAGGACTTCGAGATGGAGAAGAAGGTCATCATCGAAGAGATCGGCATGTACGAGGACCAGCCATCCTTCTGCGCCTACGACAATGTCAAGCAGCTGCACTTCGGCACCCATCGGCTGGGAAACAGCATTCTGGGCACCAAGGCCAGCATCGAGGGCCTGAAGCGCGACCAGATGCACGGCTACTTCCAGAATCGCTACCTCGCCCCGAACATCATCGTGGCCGTGGCCGGCAACCTTGACTGGCCGCGCTTCGTCGATGAGGTGGCTCGCCGCTGCGGCGACTGGCCGCAGGGCACGGTGGAGCGCGAGTGTCTGCGCGAGGCCCCGGCATCGCGCGGCTTCAAGGTGCTGGTCAAGGAAAAGGTGATGCAGGAGCACGTCATCCTGGTGTCGCAGGGCCCACCGGCCCGCTCGCCGCTGCGCTTCGCCTCCTACCTGCTGTCCAGCGCCGTCGGCGACGACACCGGCAGCCGGCTCTACTGGGAGCTGGTCGATCCCGGCCTGGCCGACTCCGCCGACTTCGGCTTCCACGAGTACGACGGCACCGGCTCGTATTACACCTCGTTCAGCTGCGAGCCGGACAAGACGACCGAGAACCTGGAGATCGTCCGCCGCATCCTCGCCGAGGTGCAGGAGGGCGCTGTCACCGAGGAGGAGCTGACGCAGGCCCGCAACAAGATGCTCTCCCGGCTGGTGCGCGGCAGCGAACGGCCGCGCGGCCGGATGATGTCGGTGGGCATGACCTGGCAATACCAGGGCGAGTATCGGTCGATGGACGACGACCTGAAGGCGTTCGAGAAGGTGACGCTGAACGATGTGCGCGAGGTGCTCGACCGCTATCCGCTGCCGGCGACCACCACGCTGGCTCTGGGGCCGCTGCAGGAGTCAGCGGTCAAGCAAGGGGCCGTCGCCTGACGCGGCTCCGGGCTGCGAATCAGTCCACAACAAAATCCCGCAGACGCTGCCCCAGGACGCCGGCCACGTGCTGAATGAGGTCGGTCTGGGGCTCGATCTTTCCTGCCTCGAGGTTGGCGATCACTTCCTCCGACACGCCGACCTTGTCGGCAAGGGCTGCCGGCGTCAGGCCGGCGTCCGACCGCATGGCCCGAATCCGTTCCCCAATGCGCCGGGCGCGCTGGTTGGCTCGCTCGGCGAGATGGGCGCGGAAGTCGGGGTCGGCGACCGCACGGATGCGATCCCAGGGAATCTCGATGAGGGAATCCTCGGTTGAGATCTCCAGCACGTCTCGGGTAGCACCAATCCGCATTCGATCCCAGGCGATCGGTGTTGCAATCGCGTTGTTTCCCCCCGCGCCAGGAAGTCCCCGTGGGGCTTCGCTCACCCAGGGCAGGACCGACTCCACGGCGACGAGGAAGTGGTCGCCGTTCTCGAATGTAACGTCAAGCATTCCTTGCCGATCATTGTACTTGGCGGAGGTGAACCGCATGGTTGCCCGGTCCCAGTTCTTGGCCATCGTCTTTCTCCATTCCCGGATTCAACCGCCGCCAGGCTGCCATGAGGACATCGACATTGGCCTGAAGGTAGCGGCGCCCGGCCCTCGGCAGGGCTTCCCCGGCAAGCAGTTCAAGATCGGGCAGACTCACCACGCTCGAATGGTCATCACCGTTCCAGTACACGTGGCAATGCGGAAGATGGTGCGGATTGTCATCGTTGGCATAAACGTAGACCCGGAACTTGCCATTGTCCAGGATCTTGGGCATCGCTCACCCACCCAGTTTCCCCCGGCTCAACACCGTGTACACCGGCCCGTCGCGGTGCAGCTCGCTGGACATCACCAGCACCTCACGCACGGCGCTCGTGCCACCCTGCCAGTCGGCGTAGCGCGTCAGCGCCTCGGCCACCGTGTCGCTGCCGCCGTCACTTTGGACCCGGCCCAGGGTGACGTGCGGCGTGTACGGCCGATCTTCCCGCCGATAGCAGCCCAGGTCCAGCAGCGGAGGCTCCAGGGCGTCGTGCAGCGCCTTCAGTTCCTCCGCGCCTTCCTCGATGCCGGCGTAGATGATCCGCGGCCGGCGCGGATTGGGAAAGCCGCTGATGCCGCCCAGGCTCACGTTGAAGCCGGCATGCTCGGCACAGCATTTGGTGACGGCCGAGCACACCTTGACCACGTCGCGATCATCGACCTCGCCCAGGAACAGCAGCGTGACGTGCAGGTTCTCTTCCTCGACCCACTTGACGCCGACCCCGGCGCGGGTCAGACTCTCCTGCACGGCCAGGAGCCGATCTTTCTGCGGACGAGCCATGTCCACCGCGATGAAGGTGCGTATGCGAGCCATGACGGCCACTCCGATTTCAGAATGTGAGCATCTTTCGATACCGCTCCAGCCGCTCGTCGATCTCCCGCCGCTCCAGCCGCTTGAGCCGATTCAACCCGAAATCCTCGACGGTGAAGCTGGCCACCACGGTCCCGTAAGCGATCGCCCGCTTGAGCCGACTCTTCCAGTCGCTGTTGCCGCTGCCGGCCTCGCCGGCCAGGTAACCCAGGATGCCGCCGGCAAAGCTGTCGCCGGCCCCGGTCGGGTCCAGCACCTTCTCGCACGGGAAGGCGGGCAGCACGCTGATGCCGGCCTCGCTAAACAGCATCGCCCCGTGTTCGCCCTTCTTGAGCAGGACGAACTTCGGGCCCATCTTCAGGACCTTCTTGCCCGCCTCGATCAGGTTATCGACCCCCGCCAGCAGCCGGGCCTCGCTGTCGTTGAGCAGCAGACCATCCAGCCGCGGCAGCAGCCGGGCCAGTTCGTCGTGCTGCGTCTCAATCCACAGGTCCATCGTGTCGGCCAGCACCAGCTGCGGCTTCTTGACCTGCTCCAGCACCCGCAGCTGGGTCACCGGGCTGCTGTTGGCCAGGAAGACGTGCGTGCTGTCGCGGAACGCCTCGGGCAGCGTCGGGTTGAAATGCTCGAAGACGTTGAGGTGGACCTCCAGCGTGTCCCGGCCGTTCATGTCGGCGTGATAGCGGCCCTTCCAGTGGAAGGTCTTGCCCTTTTGCGTGACCAGGCCGGCCATGTCGATGTCGCGGCTGGCCAGCAGCCGGCGGTTCTCCTCCGGAAAGTCCTCGCCCACGACGCCGACCAGCCGGGGGCGCGTGAAAAAGCTGGCGACGTAGGAGAAGTACGACGCCGAGCCGCCCAGGGCGTTCTGCACCGAACCGTGCGCGGTCTGAACGTCATCGAAGGCCACTGAGCCAACAACCAGCAGCGACATGGTTGGGTTCCTCCCTTGCTCCCCTCACTCCCAACCCCTCTCCCCAGCGGGGAGAGGGGAGGGATTTCAGTTCAGTGTAGCGAACCGACCCCGCCCTGTCAGGTCGAAGCCGACCCGTCCGAGGCGTCGCGGGCCGGCTCCGCCCGGCGCACCTCGCGCAGCAGGGCGGCCCGGGCCTCCACCAGCGTCTGGATCTGGCCCTGCTGCACCACCTTGTCGTCCTGGTTGACGAGGGTGCGCTGCCAGGTAATCACGCCGCGCCGGCCCCGGCCGCGCTCCTCCTTGGCCGCCACCCGGCCGCGGACCCGGATGGTGTCGCCGATGAACACCGCGTCCACGAAGTGCCATTCCGGGAAACCCAGCAAGGCCAGCGTCCGCATCGGGGGACAGTACAGCGTCAGACCGCTGCCGATCGACAGGACCAGCAGCCCGTGAGCGATCGGTTTGCGAAAGAGCGTGGTGCGGGCGAAGGAATGGTCCACGTGAATGGGGTTGAAGTCGCCGCTGAGCCCGGCGAAGTTGACAATGTCGGCCTCGGTGATGGTCCGTCCCTGGGATACCCACTCCTGACCGACCTGCACGTCGTCAAAAAACAGGTGCTGTTCAGTAAACGGCATGCCTGGGCCCTCGATAACTAAATGAATCCTCTCCTTCGGGGAAGGCAAGGCCTCCTGAAGATGCTTGCAGGGAGTGTAGCGAACTCCGGTGGCAGCCCGCAAGAGGGGGACAAAGCGATCTTGACGCCAAAAGGGAGCGGTGCTTGCAAGGTTTTCATCTGGACCTCACTGAATGTTCACCATTTTCGGGTAAAGTAGCGCTGAATCTTCAATTACGAGCCATGGGCGGCGGCAGGAAGCCAGCCCGCAACACACCCTGGGGTCCCTTTTCATGCACGACGCGATCATCCTTTCCGACATCCACCTGGGCAGCGACAACTGCCAGGCCAAGTTCGTTTGCAGGATGCTGGAACGGATCGCAGACGAGGAAGTCGCGACGCAGCGGCTGATCCTCAACGGCGACGTGTTCGATTCCATCGACTTTCGCCGGCTGAACAAGAATCACTGGAAAGTCCTGTCCCTGCTCCGCAAGCTGTCCGACGACATCGACATCATCTGGCTGGCGGGCAACCACGACGGCTCGGCCGAGATCATCAGCCATCTGCTCGGCGTTCAGGTCATGGACGATTTCATCCTGCAGAGCGGCGATCAGCGCATCCTGATCATGCACGGCCACGTCTTTGACGAGTTCCTCGACGCCCACCCGGTCCTCACCTGGCTGGCCGATCGGGTCTACGGCTTCTTGCAGTACATCGACCGGACGCACTACCTGGCCAAGGTGGCCAAGCGCGGCAGCAAGACGTTCCTGCGCTGTACCCAGAAGATCCAGGATCGCGCCCTGGAGATGGCCAGGCGCAAACAATGCACCGCCGTCTGCTGTGGCCACACGCACCTTGCCGTGGCTCAGACCGAGGGGCCGGTCGCCTACTTCAACAGCGGCTGCTGGACCGAGCTGCCTTGCCACTACCTGACCGTGGAGCACGGCATCATCCGCGTGGAGGCGTTCCAGACCGAGAAGGTCCTGGCCCAGGTCGCGGTCGAGCCGGAGGCCGGACCGGAGTTCCGACCCCTGCCGGCTTGCCCGGCAGGTGAAGCAGGTCAGCAGCTAGAAGAGAGTGCAAAAGAAACGGGTTTTGCTTCGATTCTCTAGCTATCGACCTTCTTCACCTGCCGGACAAGCCGGCAGGGGTCGTGACCATCGCCCTCCTCAATCGAACAGCGACAGCTGGGTTCCCCCAGGCCGCCGGAACCCGGCAGTTGACACCTCCGGGCAGCGGCGGTCCAGCCCGGCCTGCCGGCAGCCGAGGTGAAACAGCGCCCGGATCTGCTCGGCCAGGATGCCCTCGCCCCTCATCCGCGATCCGAACCGGGGATCGTTGAGCTTGCCGTCGCGCAACTGCCGCAGCCGGCCCAGGACACGCTCCCTTTTCCCCGGGTAATGCTGCTCCAGCCAGCGCTCGAACAATTCCGGCAAACCATGCGGCAAGCGGAGCAAGACCCAGCCGGCAAAGCGCGCCCCGGCCCGTGCGGCGGCCGCCAGCACGGCGGGCATCTCGTGATCGTTCAGCCCCGGAATGATCGGCGCCACCAGCACGCCCACCGGAATCCCGGCCGCCGCCAACTCCTCGATGGCCGCCAGCCGGCCAAGCGGCTGGCTGGCACGCGGCTCCAGCCGGCGGGCCAGGTCGGCGTCCAGCGAGTTGATCGACAGGAACACCACGGCCGCCTGATCGCGAGCCAGTTCGCCCAGCAGGTCGCGGTCCCGGCTGACCAGGTGATGCTTGGTCACCACGCCCACCGGATTGCGGAACTCCACCAGCACCTCCAGGCAGCGCCGCGTCAGCCGCAGCCGTCGCTCGATCGGCTGATAGGCGTCGGTGACGCCGCTGAGGGCCAGCAACTGCGGCTTCCAGCTGCGGGCCGACAGTTCTTTCCGCAATAATTCGGGAGCGTCCTCCTTGACCATGATGCGCGTCTCGAAGTCCAGACCCGCCGAGAAACCCAGGTATTCGTGCGTGGGACGGGCGTAGCAATACGCCGCATCCAGTCTCGCATCCCCTGTAGGGATTGAGACTTACGCTAAATCCAATGTCCGGGCTGTCGTTGGAGGCAATGACCGAACGCGATTGATCGCGAAGGAACTGCGTTGTCGGAGCGGGGGCGTCCTCATCGGCAACGTCGGGGTCGCGCTCGTAGCAGATCAGCTCGAAGCGGTTGGCTGGATTGTGGCTGCTGCCACGGCCGCGCAGAGGTTCGGAGGGAGGCTGCATCGTTTCCTCGCGTTGCTCTGAAGGAATCGATCCCCTTCCGGACGCTAACTGTTCAAATATTCACTTCGAGAGGAGTATAATTCACGGCAGGCCGGCAGGCGAGAGCAAAACGACATTTTTTCCCCGCGGGAGGGTTGCAGCTTCGTCGGTGGCTTCCAGGTGGGCTACCGCGTTGTCCCAAGTCTCATCGACGGTCCAGTCTTCCAGGTCTATAGTAGACCCCGAAAACTGAACCGCCGATTGAACTATAATCCGGTGGCCCAAGAAAGGGCAGAACCATGGCCTCGCAATTTCCTTGAAACGAGGAGAAGAAGAATGAGCGAGAAGTCGATAAGAGCATCTCGAATGATTAAGGCTCTTCTCATCAGTGGAACGATAGTTCTTACTGGTTTCTCTGCCATAACCATCTTCAACACGTGCTCTGGCTTGATATTTAACGGTGTTGACCCAACTCCCCCATGCTATTCAGCTGAAGAAGCAAAACAAAAGGGGTTGCTAGTTGCGACCGTCTCACTAACACCGAATGAATTGCTCTGGAAAGGCCAGACGATTGAGTTCAAAGAAGCCTGGTTGGAGAAGGCTGGAGAGCTACAATACTACATTCTTTGGTATCCCCATTACGAATGGCGTGGCGAGTACAATTTCTGCTTCACTCTGAAAAGAGGGCATGAAGCATTCGACAGTCCTGACCACCCAATGTTTCTATTAGAGGATATTCAAGGGCACAGCATTACCAGTATCCGCTCGAAAGGACGAGTGCCGCTGTTTTATGAAAAGCTCGGTGCTGAAACGCTGCAAGACAAGAAAATCTATTGTGTGGCGAACTTCAAAGAGGAACGGAAGGTTTTTACGACAATCAAGCTGAACGAGAGTCGGTAGAGGTGTATGGTGGCCCTCCGCTCCCCGAGGATAAGCAAGTACGCGCAGATGTTGCAAGCACGCCAGGGCGTCGAGTTGACTTTGTTGCTGGCTCTGTGGTCACCTGGGAGTTGACGCCATGAATACACTCAATACCCTGCTGGAAGGTCCGGGCTCCTTCTGTCCTGTCCGCCATCTCAATAAATTGGCGGACAGGCTGGCAGACACCTTCTCTTCCTGCAATCTCGGCTCATTCCTGCTTCTGGGCCGGCAGGTGCTCAGGCCAGTTCGCGTACCAGGGATCATCCACTTGCGGCCAGTAGCCGCGCTTCTTGTTATGGACGAGGAAGCACCGGCGAAGAAACAGTGCGGCTCAGCCACCGTGAGGTCATAAACCGTGACCCGCTCGTGGAGGCGCTGGGGTTTGCCGGCGGCGACCGGCTGCAACCGCAAGTCCAGGAGCGAGTCGTTCTCGCCGACGAGCCCCGCGGGGGACCACTGGCCAACCCACAGCGGATGCCCGGCCGGTAGACCAGGATGCCGAGGAGGTCTTGCATGTGGACGAAGGAGGTTCCCAACGGGGGCGTGGAGAGCATGGCGTTTTCCTCCGAGGGCGCCATTCTCTACACGGGCGACAGCGCCGGCTGGATCACGGCCTGGAATCGCGCCGCGGATGAGCAACGCAAACTTTTTCGCCTCCAGGGCAACCTCGGTTCGGGCATCTGGCAACTGGCCGTCACCGCCACAGGCCCGTTCATCCTGGCCGGCACGACCACCTCCTTCGTGGTCTGGGACGGCGCCACCGAGGAAACCTGGTCGTCGAAGCTCGTCCCGGCGAAGGACTTTCGATTTGCCCTGGCAGTCGATGACCGCACCGTGGCCTCTGTCCGCGAGGACAACAGCTCGATTGCCTTCTGGGACCTGAGCAGCCGTGGCCTGAACTCCTCGCGGCCCCACGTTCCGATGCCAGATCGGATCGAACAACTGGCGTTCTCTCCCGCCGACGCGACGCTGGCGGTGGTGGACAGCAACGGCGGCCTTTCTCTCATCGAGCCCGGCGCTGCCGGCCCGACCCGCATCAACTCCACGGCTCGCGAGCAACGGATCGACTTCTCCGACTGGGGCCACTACCTCACATTCTCGGCCGACGGCCGAACCCTGGCCGTCGGCAGCGGCCGGTCGGTCGTGCTCTGGGACGTGGCGACGCGGCAACGGGTGCGGACGATCAAGGCCGGCCGTGCCCTCGTCCGGTATCTGGCCGTTCACCCCAACGGCAAACGGATCGCCTCGGCGGGCGACACCCCGTTGGTTTCCCTCTGGGACGCCGACACGGGCAAGCAGGTTGCCCAGTACGACTGGGGCATCGGCAGCAAGGTGCAGGCCCTGGCCTTTGCCCCTGACGGCATGACAGTGGCGGCCGGCGGCAGCAACCGGAAGCTGGTTGTCTGGGACCTCGATGACAACTGACGGGCTCGCGCAGGGATGTCTCCCTGGAACCTCGGCTCACTCCTTCTTCTGCGCCGAAAGATGATCAGGCCAGTTCGCGTACCAGGGATCATCCACGTGCGGCCAGTAGCCGCGCTTCTTGTTATGGACGAGGAAGCCACCGGCGAAGAAACAGTGCGGCTCAGCCACCGTGAGATCATAAACCGTGACCCGCTCGTGGAGGCGCTGCGGTTTGCCGGCGGCGACCGGCTGCAACCGCAAGTCCAGGAGCAAGCCGTTCTCGCCGACGAGCCCCGCGGGGGACCACTGGCCAACCCACAGCGGATGCTCCGGGCTTGTGTCCATTCAACCCCTGGAGATCGGCAGTTCAACGCGGACCGTGGTGCCTTTGCCGGTGGCGCTCTCCAGCTGGATTGTCCCTCCGAGAGTGCTGATGATCGATTGGGAAATCGCCAGCCCCAGCCCTGCACCGCCGCCATCCCCCGTGCGGGCGGGATCAACGCGGTAAAACCGCTCGAAAACGTGCAGCAGGTGTTCCGGCGGGATTCCGGCACCCGTGTCGGCGACGAGAACTGACCAGGCGCCCGCCCTTACCGCTCCAGAAACCGTCACCCGCCCGGGAGGGTCGGTATACTTGATGGCATTGTCGAGCAGGTTATAAAGCAGCCGCCGCAGCAGGCGGGAATCGCTCACAATCCGACAGGGTGTGTTGGCGCCAGCGCCGAATTCAAGCGTTATCCCCTTTTCCTGGGCCACCAGCTGCATGTTTCCGACGATTTCGGACAGCAATACGTCCGTCGCAATCTCTTCGCGCTCGGCGGGGTACAGCCCGGCGTCCTGGCGGCTGAGGAACAAGAGGCGCTCAGCGAGCTGACTCAGCCGGTTCACTTCCTCCAGGAGGTTCTCCAGCACCCGGCCGTACTCCTCAGGGGATCGCCGCGCCCGGAGTGCGACCTCGGCCTCGTTTCGGATGACCGCCAGGGGAGTGCGCAGCTCATGGGCGGCATCGGCGGTGAACCGCTGCACCTCGGCGAAGGACCGCTCCAATCGCTCGATCATCCGGTTCAGCGTCCGCGCCAGCGCCCCCAGTTCGTCGTCGGGGTTCGGGACACTGATTCGCTGGCTCAGTCGGTCGGCCGTGATCTGATTGGCGGTCCCGGTGATCTGGTCCACCGGGGCCAGGGCCCGGCGGGCCAGGAAGTAGCCCCCTCCAATCGTCAGCAACAGCATGAGCGGCCCGGTCAAAAGGAAGGTCAGAAGCAATTCCTGGGTCTCATGATCGAAGGAGACCAGGGACCGGGCGACCTGAATGGTCAGCCCTTCGGTCGGCCCAGCCGCCTGCACGCTGACGATTCGCCACCGTCTCCCAGCTTCCAGGGAAACCTGTCGGAACGAGGGTGTTTCTGACAGCCGGCCGGCCTCAGGAACGGGCAGCTTGCTGCTCCCCAGGCGCTGGTTGGCGAAGAAACGGTCGCCGTTGGCCCGGATGATCTGAAAATCAAAACCCTCGTGGTGAGCGAAGCGACGGTCCAGCCATTCAACCAAGGTCCTGTCATCCCGCGCCTGCTTCACCTCGGACAGCACGTCGGCGAGCTCCTCGGTCAGCCCTGGTCGATCCGCGCCAGCAACTGGTGCCGCATGGTGAAGTACACCGCCGTGCTGAACACGGCCAGGACCACGGCCAGGACGCCGCCGTACCAGAGGGTTAACTTCCAGCGGATGCTCAAGCGCCTCATCCCTGGTCCCTCAGCGAATAGCCCACGCCGCGGACGGTGTGGATGAGCTACCGCTGCCCCGGCTTCTCGACCTTCTTGCGCAGGGCGTTGACGTACACTTCGATGACGTTGGTGAGCACACCGTCCGGCTCTTTCCAAACTTCCCGGCCGAGCATCTCGCGCGTCACCGTGGCGTTCTTGTGACGCAGCAGGTACTCCAGCAGCTCGAACTCACGATTGCTCAGTTCCAGGACCACCCCGTCGCGAACGACCCGGCGGGCCACTCGGTCCATCTCCAGGTTGTCTGCTCGCAACACGAACTCCCGATCGGCGAGGTTCCGGCGCAGCAACCCGCGCAGCCGGGCCACCAGTTCCGCGAACGCGAACGGCTTGAGGAGGTAATCGTCGGCCCCGAGGTCCAGTCCCTTGACGCGGTCCTCGACCGCGTCGCGCGAGGTGAGGATCAGCACCGGCTTCACAAACCCCTGCGCGCGCAGGTCTTGCAACACCTGGGCTTTCAAGGTGCCTTCTGCGGCTGTCCCGGCCTCTTCTGTTGTTGTCTTTGCTGCAACACTTTTGCGGTTGAGACGTGAGGATGTTCGGGATCATAGGTACGTTTGGGAGGCGGTTTCTTAGGTCCGCGTGGATGCTTGGTGTAGCGAGCCAGATCAACGTGTGCCGCCAACTGACGCAACAGTACCGCAAGTTCGGCGGCGCTACAGTTACGGAAAGTAGTCCATTGCTCCTCAACAATGGCAATCATCATACCGTGATAATCACGACTCACAGAAGTGACGACATAATATAACGACAGGGTTTGCTCAATGAGTTGTCCGCCATGCACCACACGTAAAGCAGCCTTGACCAACGACAATACGTTATAGGCCAACAACGCCATACAAAAGCCGAACAAGGCAGCCTTGGGATAGTTCAGCCCGGGGTTCTCGCACGTCAAGGCCTCAGTCAACACAAGGAACAACGTCTCAATCAGCCAACGCTTGCGGTACAGTTCGGCCAACCGCAAGGCGTCGATCTTGTCGTCCCACAGGTTGCTCAGCAGCGCGATCTCTGTCTCGCCGTCCCTTGTCGGTTGGTCCAAATGCACCACGATACGACACAGGAACAGGATGTTGCCACTGCCATCCTCCAACCGCACCGTCTGCTCAAAGACCGCGCCAGTCTCCGTGCGTCCGACGTAATGCAATTTCCCGATAGCATGCCAGGACAAGCCCTTGTGTTCACGCACCAGGAAGTAGGCCTGTTTGTTGTCGATGCCAAAGAGGAAACCGCTGGTGCAGAAATTGCGATCCTCAATCCAGGCCTCGCCAGCCTGCACGGTTTGCAGGACAGCAGGCAGCAAAGAGCGTTCCTGTGCATGACCGTCCTCACAGGGGAAGACATCGACAGCCAACATCAGAGCGGGGTCCAGGACCACCAAGGACTTGCCCGGCAGCAGTGCGGCGCTAGTGTGACGTGACTCCTGGAGGCGGTGGTCCGTGCCAGCCAAGGCGTTGCCATCGAGGATTTTGACCGTGTAGCCAGGCAGCAAGGCCGGCAAGGCTCCGCCCAGAGCATGGATGACACGGCCCAGTTGGCTAGCCGTAGAGCGGACCAACTCAGCCGCGACGTTGGGTTCGACGCCTTGAAGTTTGTTGTAGAGCGAGGTGACCGAAACTGGAAACCAATCCTGATGGTCTTGATAAACGGCGTGAGGGGTCTTGTAGACGCCACAGGCTACCAAGGTCATGGTGTCCACCACAGTCGAGAATAACAATTCGCGAGTATATTGCTGTTCGGCAGTGCGTTCAAACAACTCATTGATCGGGTCAGGGTGAAAAATGTTCTCCAGGATTCCTTGCAGCATCACGCTCAGAGGGCTCCCTTTGACAAACCGAGTGAACACCTGGTCGAACAACATGGCAACCTCCTGTGACAACCGGCCTGGGCACTCCTGTTCAGCATACGACCGGGCCCACAGACGCCAAGGGAAGGCTCCCGGGGGCTGCCCGCTAACCAGTTCTTGCCATAAGTCATTTGATGGCTAGGATCTTCAGTCACCTTGAAAGCCCTGGTGGCTAGTCCTGCTTCTCCCAAAGCGACTCCCACATCTGGCGGGTGTTCGCCTGCTCAGTCGCTCCACACTCGCGTGCAGCCTGCTTGGCCTCCACTTCGGCGAACACATGGAAGGAGCCTTCAAGGGAGCGGAAAACCAAGTAGCGCTTTCCGTCGGAGGCAACGAAGGTCTTGAACTGCAACTCTGTCCCCTCGCGCTTGTCCTTCAACATGCTTGACCCTCCGTAAGGCACTAACTAACCGACGCTACCGCCGCTTCGCCCAACCGTCGCCTGGCTTCGGCTATTTCGGCGGCCGTAAACAGGGAGGCGTAGCACGGCTTGAGCACGCGCGCTTCGACCGATAAGTCGCTCCTGCCCGAGTCTTTCAAGCGCTGTAGGCCAGAGTCAATCTTCCTCCCCGGTTCGAGCAGATGTTTCGCGTACGCCAAACCGCCGTTGTTGCGAACGCCACGGAGGTAATAGTTCGGCCAGTAACGGATAGCCTCCCCTGTTTCCCAGTACAGGCCTTCCATTTCTTGGTGGAACTCGTCTTCAATCGTCATCGTAATCCCTCCCGCGTTACCGAACGACTGTGTATCCAGGTGCCCAGCCACTTATCACGGCCCAATTGCCTATCCATTCCCGGTAGGCTATTGCGGCTGGGTGTTTGTATCCGGCCGGTTGCCTTTCACCCACGGTTGATTTTATCACGGTCCAGCCCGCCGTGGAAGTTTTTTCGCCTTCAGCGCAAAGCCTGAAGCCTTGTGCGCGAGTCCGAGGCCCGGCTGTTTTTCTAAAGGCAGGTCTGATTACCATCCCAGACAGCACCCCCCTCCTGAACCACCCCCGACAAGCGGCAGCGCCCGCCGAGCGTACGGCAGCTTCAGATACTCCCCGCGATCGTACACGATCCGTCCCTCGCTCAGCGTATGACTCACGTTCGTCGCATGCTCGAACGGATCGCCGTCGAACAGCGCCAGATCCGCCGACTTGCCCACCTCCAGGCTGCCGACTCGATCCTCGATCCCCAGAATCTTCGCCGCGTCGAGCGTGACCGCCGACAGGGCTCGGTCGTATCCCAGGCCATTGACCATCGCGACCGCCGCCTCGAAGCGCAGCACTCGCGTCTTGGGAACGTAGCTCTCGAAGCCGCTGCCGATGGCCAGCGGGATCTTGTGCTCGGCCAGCACCGCCGCGTTGGCCAGCTGGCTGTTGTACGTCTCCATGCTGCCGGCACGCTGCATCGTTGGATGCACCACCACCGGCACTTTCGCTTCGGCCAGCACGTCGGCCAGCAGATAGCCCTCGGTGGCCAGGTCGAGCCGGGCCTTGACCTTGAATTCCTTCGCCAGCCGCAGCGCCGTCTGCAAGTCGTCGGAGCGGTGGGCGGCGAAGATCAGCGGCACCTTGCCCTCCAGGGCTAGTCCCAGGGCCTCGTGCTTGGCGTTGGCGGCTGGCTTCTTGTCCGCAGGGGCCGAGGCCAGCTTGCGCTGATGTGCCTGAGCCTGGGCCAGGGCGTTGCGTATCAGGCTCGCGGTGCCCATCTGCGTCGTCGGCAGCTTGCCCGGGTGGGACTGCTTGGGCACCTCGCCCAGGTTGACCAGGATGCCGGCCGGGAAGCGCAGCGTCATCGTCTCGACGGTGGTGCCACAGGTGCGGAAGATGCCCGTCTGGCCGGCGATCACGTTGGCCCGGCACCGCATGCACCACCGTTTCGTCGGCCCGGTGACTGTGGAAGTGGACGCTGCTACCCTGCACAAGGGAGTGGATTCAATCTCCCTGCTCTTCTTCCTCCGGCCCCGTTTCGTCCACCCATGCGAACTTGACTTTGAGTGCGTTCAGATGGCTATGGGGCAGAAGTTTTTCGTGTTGCAACCGGCCAACAACAATGCCCGGAGCAATGCCAATCCCGAGAGCGAAATCCTTGACCACTTCCGTCTGTCGATAATTCAAGCGACAGAGGCGCTTGAATTCGCCATCGGGAATCAGCGTCTTGGAAGCGAAAGCGTTCGCTGCTTGCTCCTTCTCGTCATGATCGGGCTTAAAGTCATCCAAGAAGGTATCTTTCTTTCCATGAAGAAGAATGTGTCCCAGCTCGTGGAAGAAACTGAACCAAAAATGGTCATTCGTCCGAAAGCGAAGAGTCAACTGGATCACAGCCTTGTCCCCTATCCAATAAGCCGCGCCGGAGACGTAACTCTTGGACAGGTGGGGAATGAAGACAACCGCAACCCCATTGATGGCGCAGCGGCGAACCAACTCGGGCACAAATTCTTCAGGAGAAAGAAGCGACAACCTCCGCAACTCCGGAATGGCGCTACGAAGCCCGGCGGCATTGAACTCGCCAGTATCAATCTTCTCGGCCTCAACCTCTCCGCAACGCAACCAGGCCGCGAGCGAGTAGTGATTCGCCTCTTTTTTCAGGGGCTTTCTGAAGGCTGGTTCCATGACACTCGGCTTTTGCAGCTGAGCGAACGATGTGACCGCGAAGAAGTTCAACGCCTCCTTCGCTTGGGCAATCGCGTTCTTGAACCGTTTCATCACCCCCAGCTTGACAAGTTCTCGGATCGGAATCATTTTCAGAAACCTGGTCTCGGCCAGAAGGCTCTCCTGTTGCGCTAACCGGGCTCTGTTCAATTGGTAATTCCTTTCTAGTTCCATCCAGAAGGAGGCAGGAAGACCAAGAACCTGCTCCAGTTGCAGCGCCGTCTCCGCGGTGACCTCCTTCTTTCCGCGCAACATCTCATTGACCTTGTTGTTCGGCCGATTCATTCGATCGGCTAGCTCAGTCTGGCTCATCCCCTTGTCCTGAAGTACCTGCAGAATGGTCTTGCCAGGCGGGATTGCCACATCGGGCTGGTACGGGGCCGGCTTGACCTTAGCCATCGTGATAGTCTCCCACGAAAACGATTTCGATTTCTGTTGCCGACAAAGGATCCGGATTGCCATCTGGTCCCACTTCGAGCTGTCCGGCCGGGGCAAAGACAATGCGGAACTTCTTGCAGATCCACACGGCAAACTGCCCAGCACGATCTCCCCGAAGGGGGTGAAGGTGCAAAGGGGTTGCCCCGATCGGAATACTCCTCAGTCGCTCAAAGGCTGCAAGCTCGGCCAAACGCTGGAACAGCAACTCGCCCGTTCCTTGGGGCAACTCCTTCCTTGCCGTCTTGGCCTGCTGGCAGAGTTTGGCCAGTTTCGGGCTGGCGTAGCCTATAAGCATTTGTTCACCTATATCATATTCTTTTTAACCCTTTCGGTCAAGGAAAAAGCCAACTTTATCACCAAGTCGGCACCTTTTCAACCCGTCCTTCTGAAAAACAGGTGCAGATACCGGGCCTTTTCTATGCCTGGCCCGAATAAAAGGCGAATTACAGGGAGGGATCTCAAATCATACGAATTGCGGATTCGTATGATTTGAGATCCCTCCCTTTTATCGTCCAGGATACCGGCCGGGAATCGCAGCGTCATCGTTTCGACGGTGGTGCCACAGGTGCGGAAGATGCCCGTCTGGCCGGCGATCACGTTGGCCCGGCCCGGCACCGCATGTACCACCGTAACCCCCTGCCGGCACAGGAACTCCAGCAGCGGCTTCGACGGGTTGAAGCCGTCTAGCACACGCAGGTCCGCCTGGTTGGGATCGCTCATCTCGTGTTGCCAGGCCGGTCGCCTGGAACGCTCCTAACCCGGCCCTGAAGCCACGGATTCGCTTACTTGCCCGAAATCTTGTGCGCTGATCTCTCGGCTGACAATCCATATCTCGTCGCTATTCGGAAGCCGCTTGATCAGCCGCTTCCGACATGCTTCGGCTGAATCCTCGGTCGGGAAGCGCAGCTGAATCATGTTTGGTCCGAACAACTGGGAGGCGCCTTCTGCCAGCATGGCATCCCGACATTGCTCAAGAGTCACCTTGTCTGCCTTGCGATGCGCGGCAATGATTTGGTACGGAAGCATCCCGGCCGCGACGCCTTCCGGCACCGTGAGGCCGCTTGCCAGGGCGACCCTGGCCCGGTAGTCCTTGCCATCCGACTTTTCGAGGGCGGAAAGGATGACGTTGGTCCGCTCTTCCAGGGACAGGTCCTTCCAATCGTCCCAGATGACCAGGACCCTTATCTTTCCAGTGCTAAAGCTCTGCTCGTAAATAAACGGCTGCCCGGATTCCCGGTTCGCCTTGAGTTCCTCAACCAGCCGCTCAACCAGTTTGGCATCGGTTTTCCGTGGTTGGTCCTCGAACCCCATCTTGATGCGCGGCATCGTCATACCCTCATAGAAGTTCGGAATTCACCAGGAGCCACTCCGCTGCCTCTCGGACCTGCCTGATCTCGTATGCGTAAGGCTTGTTCTTGTGGTAACGGAGCGTCTCGTTCCAAAGCTGGCTAATCCGCTGGCCGTTCGCCTGAACCTGTTGGCCGAAGTCCGGAGAATAGGCCATTGCTGGGTTGGGATGAGTCGCCCGCTCCAGGATCAACAGTTCGGCCCAGGCACGCACGTTGTGCCCTTGTCCCGCTTGCGGCCAGGGGATTCCGAGGCCACGGCCAAGCTGAATCGCCGGGTTAACGTGGACACCGATTACGAGGTGTGTCACCTCTCCCACGCCGAGAACGGAAAAATAAGCGGCCTTGAGAAGCATCTCGGCGCAATAGCCCCACAGGTAAATGGCAGCAAGCCCCCGGCCTCCGGCCGCTGCCGTCAACCCGTCATTATACCGCTGCCTGGCAGACGTCCGGAACTCACGGATGCTGTCGGGCTGGCAGCGGGTAAGCAACCTCCTTGGCATTTGGCACTCTGTGTACGCTCGCAGGCTGCTTGTTCCCGGACGCGATGTCCGGCGCCGTGGTCGTTTTTTACTCGCCTTTCGATACACGTCACCCGAACAGGGCTGCGTCTGAAGGGCCGAGTATTGTACGCCTCACGCGGCAGTTCGCCGGCCACCACCACGCGGACCGTGTCCGTGCCCCATTTGCAATCGTACACGCCGGCCTGGACCTGCTGCCAGGGGACTTGCCCCGACAGGTTGTGAGGGAAGCGCGCAGCCACCGCGTACAGGCCGAACTGCTCGTCGGGAAGGAGTTCGGACGGCGAGGGGCTGACGAGCTTGCGGTAAGCCACATCCGCGCCAACCAACTCCTTCATGGTCCACGGAGCGAGCGCCTCGTGGTGCGATTTGAAAGTGAGCAGGTTGTGCGACCGCAGCCCCTCCAGACCATCGGGCAAGCGGCCGGCATGCCTCGTGGGTCTACTTGGAAGCAATTAAACGCCCGATCTCCATACTTCCTACGCACGGTGGTGCATTGTCGAGAAGCAACTTCCAATAGAGTATCAGGTTTCCTTCCTCCAGCATTCTACCTTCAGGAACGAGTATCGTCCATGTCGATTCAGGAAACATACGGTGTTCGTCTGGAAGGATTGCCGAACCCTCTGCATGCACAGGAAATCGGTATTTGTGAACATTGCCGTCTGCTTGGCTATACTTGTTGGATGATTCGGGGCCGATCCAATAATCGGATGAGCACCTACAAGTGATTTCTGTGACTACTTCTTGAAGTGTGACCTCCCCAGTATTATGAATCCCGAGGCGGAAGCGATACTCGTCAAACAGCTTCTCTGGCATCCCGATCTGCAACTCTCCTTGAACCAATAACTGCAACTCCTTTTCGGTTCTCTCCGCTTCGCTTGCTGTTTGGCCGATCAGTTTCTTGATCTTCTCCTCGCGGCGTCTGCGCTGGTCTTGCTTGATTTCAAGCGTTGGCAAGCGGATACTGTCTACCAACTCAATTCTTGCTTGGATGGCTTTGCCGTTGAGCTTCCGTATCTGCTCCTCGTAAGCCCGAATTGACCGGATTGCATCAGCCAGCTTTCCACCGAGGTTGTTACGCTCTTCTTTCTTTGCGGCCTGCCCTTCATTCATACGGTATGTGCAGATTCGTCGCGTTCGCAAGTCAAATGGCAGATCACCGATCTCGCCGAATGCCAGATTGTAGACACAGATAACCCTTTCCCAGCCAAGACAGCTTGCTGCGTATCCAAGCTCTAATAGAACATTTGGATTCGGTGTTCTCCTTCCTGTGAAGGTGCTGGGCTGGATAATGGACACGTCACACACGAACACCTGACTGTCTTTGATCTTTTCAAAGATCGTTGATGCAATATCCGGAGTTCCGGGAACATTTTGCGTGTCTCGGTCCAAACAGGGAACCAACTGCGTGTCGAGTTTGTCCTTCAGATCTTCGATCGCTTTCTCAATAGCCTGCTGAATAAAGCCTCGATTTGTCGGGTTTGGCAACACACTTTGCCAAGAGTAAAAGATAGTCCACTTCATTGGCATTCCCTCAATCGTGGCAAGTCACACTTTGGCTACTGCCCCAGCATCCGAGCAGAATACACAACAGTGAACATACCAAGGTACGGATACCGAAGCCCAAACGCCTAGTCCACTAGCTGGCTCACGCAGGCACTAACGTGAATTTGGCAAGGTTCATTCGCATGGCCGGGATGCTTCAGCGTTTTGTTCCGCGGATTGACCTTTCACCGAATGGGAATGCCAAGGCGACCAACGCCTTTCATTGCCTAGATCCGTGCCCCATCGCCGCTCCGGCTGAACGCCGTTTTCTCCCCTTGCCGTCAACATTAACGCGGACAAAGCAATCAATGACGCAGTGGAAAGGCTGACCATCAGTAAGACTTTAAAGCACCCGGACGCCTCTCCGATCCTGTGGCCAATAGTGAGCCCGCGCTCGCCGAACCTGACCATTCTTTCGCAGTCTTTTTCATGTTCTTGGGTAAAAGGCTCACCTTTCTTCCGGCAAAAACCTTGCAAGTAAAGCCTTGTCAGACGCAGTGCTATGGCGCGTTCATGGTCAGACAGCGGGACACCATTGCGGTAATGATCCGCGCTAACTCTCATGTGTTTAGCGAGGGTCAGAGACTGATGTGGAGTAATTGTGATGTCCATTGCTTCACATGCACGTCGAATGTTTCTTGCGATTCCAGCCTCAAGGAGTAGATCTTGGTTTGCCTCCACATCCGTAATTGTAAGACCCAACAGCTTGAGTTCAACCGCAAACTCGGCAGGAGTATTGAGTAGGTTTCTAAAGGCGAACAGATCCTCGACAAGACTAACGGCCTTCTCAGATTCCATCGGCATTCTCCTCGTTGCAGCCGAAAAACATTACGCACCTGCTAGCGCCGAAGGTGAAACGTGAAACCCCGAAACACTGGAGTGCGGCACCGATCAAGCGCCACCTCGGATTCGCCGCTACTCCAATGATAAGCGGCTGATGGCGTTTCCGTCTTTATCAATCACTTCCGCAGTGAATGAACTCTTGAATGTGATGGTGTCAGAAAGACCAATCATCACTTTGTTCAGAAACCGCATTATGTACTCACTTCGATTGCAGTTCTCGTTGAGAATCACATTGATGACGTTTTCTGCTGCTGCAATCTTCTCTGCTCCCTCTTGCAAACCGAGTGGACTGACGATGATGCCGCCCTTGGCACCAGTGTCGATAATCTTGTATGCCAGCCCCCCCAGCTTATCTTGGTTTTGCCGCGAGGTTGTGTAGCGGCGAAACTCGACGATCACAAAGCCATCATTTCCGCGTCGTTCTCCCTTTGCATCGATTTCCCAAGAGGTTCCAGAACGTTGGCCGGGCACGTCTTGTTTTGTTTCGACTCGATCGAGTCCGAACTCGGCAGCGAACTGATCAAGTAAGTAGGTGCCAACTTGCTCGTAGGTTTCCCATCGTGGCATGAATGGCCTCCCGCTCCGCAACCAAACGGCTGCGTGTACACCCAACCAGCGGCACGTCCTGGCACAGTTGGCTCTCCCGTCCCGGCTGGCTCTTGCGATCTCGCTGCCTACACTGGGCCGGTTGTCCATCATCCCCGGGTCACTCTATCACGGTTCAGCCCGCTGTACAAGTTGTTGTTGCCATCCAAGGCGAAGCCCCGACTTCAAACGGCTCGGGGCTTGGCTGTTCCCCTCACGGCTGACCTGCATCACCACCCCAGGCAGCACCCGCCCCCGCACCACCCCCGACCAGCGGCAGCGCCCGGCGAGCATACGGCAGCTTCAGATACTCCCCGCGATCGTACACGATCCTTCCCTCGCTCAGCGTATGACTCACGTTCGTCGCATGCTCGAACGGATCGCCGTCGAACAGCACCAGGTCCGCCGACTTGCCCACCTCCAGGCTGCCGACGCGATCCTCGATCCCCAGAATCTGCGCCGCGTCCAGCGTGACCGCCGACAGGGCTCGCTCATATCCCAATCCGTTGACCATCGCGACCGCCGCCTCGAAGCGCAGCACCCGCGTCTTGGGGACGTAGCTCTCGAAGCCGCTGCCGATGGCCAGTGGGATCTTGTGTTCGGCCAGCACCGCCGCGTTGGCCAGCTGGCTGTTGTACGTCTCCATGCTGCCGGCGCGCTGCATCGTTGGATGCACCACCACCGGCACCTTCGCCTCGGCCAGCACGTCGGCCAGCAGATAGCCCTCGGTGGCCAGGTCGAGCCGGGCCTTGACCTTGAATTCCTTCGCCAGCCGCAGCGCCGTCTGCAAGTCGTCGGAGCGGTGGGCGGCGAAGATCAGCGGCACCTTGCCGTCCAGGGCCAGGCCCAGGGCCTCGTGCTTGGCGTTCCTGGCCGGTTTCTTGTCCGCCGGGGCCGAGGCCAGCTTGCGCTGATGCGACTGCGCCTGGGCCAGGGCGTTGCGCACCAGGCTGGCGGTGCCCATCCGCGTCGTCGGCAGCTTGCCGGGTAGGACTGCTTGGGCACCTCGCCCAGGTTGACCAGGATGCCGGCCGGGAAACGCAGCGTCATCGTCTCGACGTTGGTGCCACAGGTGCGGAAGATGCCCGTCTGGCCTGCGATTACGTTGGCCCGGCCCGGCACTGCATGCACCACCGTCACCCCCTGCCGGCACAGGAACTCCAGCAGCGGCTCGGACGGGTTGAAGCCGTCCAGCACCCGCAGGTCCGCCTGGTTGGGATCGCTCATCTCGTCCTGGTCCTGGTCCGCGCCGACGTTCAGTGTCCCCGACAGGCCCACCGAGGAATGGGCGTCGATCAGGCCCGGCGTCACCACCGCGGCCGACAGCACCGGCGTGCCCGGTGGGATCCTGACGGCGTCCCGGGGGCCGACCGCCTTGATCTTGCCCTTCTCGATCAGCACCACGCCATTGGAGATCGGCGGTCCGGAAACGGGATAGAGCCGGCCGGCCAGCACGGCCAGGCGGTCGGGCGCTCCCTGGGCCGCGACGGCGTTGGCCGGCAGCGCCGGAGCGCGGACCACGGCGGGAGGCTTGACGGCGGGGGGCGTGCGCGGCAGCTTCTCCGGGTCGGCCAGGGCGAAGCCGCCCGCCTGGTAGGTCCAGTCGCGGTGGCGCGAGCGGTCGAAGAGACGGACGCCGTCAACCCAGGTTTCCAGGACGTGAGTGTAGACGCTGAAGGGCGAGCCGGAGAGGATCACGAAGTCGGCGTCCTTGCCGGCTTTCAGCGAGCCCAGGCGCTGGTCCAGGTGCAGCATCTTCGCCCCGTTGATCGTCAGGGCGCGGAGGGCGGCGTCCTCGGACATGCCGCCGCGCACGGCGATCGCCCCGGTCCGCAGGAAGAACCGCGATTCGGTGATCGAGTCGTCGGTGTTGATGGCGACCAGAACGCCGGCCTTGTCGAGGATGGCGGCGTTCTCCTCCAGCAGACCCGCCACCTCCAGCTTGCCGCCGGGGCTGTCCACCAGCGTCAGCGAGACGGGGATCTTGTTCCGGGCCAGCTCCTCGGCCACGCGGTAGCCCTCGGTGCCGTGCTGAATCACCAGCTCGAAGCCGAACTCGCGGGCCAGCCGGGCCGCGGTCATCAGGTCGTCGGCCCGGTGGCTGTGGAAGTGGACGGTCCGCTTGCGCTCCAGCACCTCGACCAGCGGCTCCATCGCGATGTCGCGCTCCGGCGGCTGGGCGGTCTTGTCCGTCTCGGCCTTCTTGCGGTACTCCCGCCATTGCCGCTGATACTCCTGGGCCTTGACGAACTGCTCGCGCTGCAAGGCGGCCAGCTTCATGCGCGTGGCTGGCGGCGACTTGCGACGGTCGAAGTTGAAGCGCTTGGGGTTCTCGCCGTTGGCCATTTTGAGGCCGCCCAGCACGCCGGCCTCGACGCGCATCTGCTCGACGGTCCGGCCGCGGAACTTGACGTACAGCGTCTGGCCGCCGATGACGTTGCCGCTGCCGGGCATGATGTTGGCCGTGGTCACGCCGCCGGCCAGGGCCATGCGGATGCCGGGATCGTCGGGATGAATGGCGTCGAGGGCCCGCAGGCCCGGCTGCACCGGGCCGCTGCCCTCGTTGCCGTCCTCGTTGGCCGGGACGTTCGGCCGCGGCCAGATGCCGACGTGCGAGTGCGTGTCCACCAGGCCGGGAATGATCGTCTTGCCGGTGGCGTCGATCGTCTTGGCGTTCTTCGGGATGACCACGTCCGCAGAGGGGCCGACGGCGACAATCTTACCCTTGTCAATGACCAGCACGCCGTCCGCGATGGCCGGGCCCTCGGCGGTCAGGAGGCGAGCGCCGCGGAAGGCGATCGGGCCATTGGGTTTGGGCGTGTCGCCGACGGTGACCAGGGCCACGATGAGGAGGATGGGGAGGGATGAGAGCGTCCAGGTAAGCAAGCGCATTTGGCGGAACCTCATGGGTAAGGGAGCGGATTGAGGTAGGCCGGCCTTCCCAGGCCGGCCCGGACACCTCGCTACTGGGAAGCCCGTCCTACTTCATTTCGGTCGTGGCACCCTGCTGTTCCAGCAGCCGGCGATACCACGCCGCGGTCTGCTCGGCCCGGCCGGGGAGGGCCTTCGTCCCCCAGATCAGCGACAGGGTGTTGCGCGTCTGGGGTCCGGTCTTGGTGCGCTGGGCGTCCTTGACGGCGTTGGCGCACGGCCCGTCGGCGTCGAACAGGCACAGCAGGTTTTCCACGTCGATCGTTTGTCCCGAAGCATTGAAGACGTATTCGGCCCCGGCGGAGGCAACGTCCACGCGCAGCGGCGGCCGGGCACGGTCCAGATCGACCACGCTGATCGGCAGACCGCTGTGGAACGATACCAGGTTACAGGCATCGACGGCGAGGTTGATCGAGGTCAGCCGGCCCTCGGCGACCGCCTTGAGCAGGTACTCCGAGGCCGGCTTGCTGCGTCCGGTCGGCTTGAAACCGCTGTGCCGCAGCAGCTGGCGGACCACCTCACGCACCGTGTCGTCGCTGCCCAGGCCAGTCGGGGCAGGGCCGGACAGCAGCGCCGCCAGATCGAGGGCCGGCATCTCTTCCAGCGGACGCGGGAAGTGCGTGACGAAGGCGCGCAGGTCCAGCAGCGGATGAGAGACAACAGTGAGCATGGGGACCTCAGTTTTTCGAGGGCGGCTGATCGGTGACGTCGGTCTGCGGCGGCGGAGGTGGCTCGGAGGTAAAGTCAAAGGTCGGATCAATTGGCCTGGCTGATTCGTGTTCGCGGGCATGGTGAAGGAACCGGCGTGCCTCGGCCTGGTGAAGCCTTGCCCGTTCCCGGCGGGCTGAGACTTCCGAGTACCAGCGGGCCAGGCTGAACAGGCTCATCGGGAAGGCGATCCAGCAGGCGGAGACGTTGCCCAGGAGAGAGAGGCGGAACCTCGTGTCTCCCGTGGTCCATTCCCAGATCAAGACCCACACGCCCAGGGTAAACCAGACAATGGCCAGGATCAGATTCATGAGTGCGTTCCTCTGGAGAGATGCTCTTATTGTTTCGCAGCGGGGGCCGACACGCAACAGCGGTTGGGTGTCCCACTCGACGTGGGCAGGCGAACTCTTTCCCAACGGCCCCTCCTTGTGGTATGCTGCCGCACCCGCCCTGCCCGCGAACAGCGAGAGAAATCATGGCCGACGGAACACACCGCAACTGGATCGCCGACCGGATGTCCCACATCGAGCTTTCCGGAATCCGCAAGATCTTCGAGCTGGCGCGGACGCTGAAAGACCCGGTCAACCTCAGCATTGGCCAGCCCCATTTTGACGTGCCCGAACCGGTCAAGACCGCTGCCCACGCCGCCATTGATGCCGGGTACAACGGCTACGTCGTGTCCGCCGGTCTGCCGGAATTGCGGGCCCTGATCCGCGCCGAGGTGCAGCAGCGCGTATCCGCACGCCGACCGGGAGGTCATGCTCACCAGCGGCACCAGCGGCGGCCTGGTGCTGGCCCTGCTGGCCACGGTCAATCCCGGCGACGAGGTCATCGTCTTCGATCCGTACTTTGTCTCCTATCCGCACCTGATCACCCTGGCTGGCGGCCGGATGGTCCCCATCGACACCTATCCCGACTTTGACGTCGATCTCGATCGGGTGCGGCAGGCCCTGACGCCGCGCACCCGGCTCATCCTGGTCAATAGCCCGGCCAACCCCACCGGCAAGGTCATCAGCCGGGATCGGCTGCGCGATCTGGCTCACCTGGCGGACAGGCACGGCATCCTGCTGGTAAGCGATGAGATTTACCGCATCTACACTTACGACGAACCATTTGCCAGCCCGGCAGAGTTCAACGACGACGTGCTGGTCGTGGACGGCTTCAGCAAGTCGCACGCCATGACCGGCTGGCGCCTCGGCTACGCCCATGGGCCCCGCCACTTGATCGAGGAGATGATCAAGCTGCAGCAATTCACCTTCGTCTGTCCGCCCAGCATGGTGCAGCACGCCGGCATTGCCGCCTGGAACTGTGACACCGCGGCGGTCGTCGCTGAGTATCGCCGCAAACGGGATCGGATCTGGGAGGGCCTCAAGGATCGCTACGAACTGATCAGGCCGGAAGGGGCCTTCTACGCCTTCCCAAAAGCACCTCGGGCCAACAGCACGGATTTTGTCCTCGAAGCGCTCCAGCAGAACTTGCTGATCATTCCGGGCAAGGTGTTCGGCAGCCGGGACAGCCATTTCCGGATCAGCTACGCCGCGGACGATCGGACCCTGGAACGAGGAATTGAGATCCTGAACCGGCTGGCGGGGTAATTGCTCTTTCTCCCCTCTCCCTGCTGGGGAGAGGGGTTGCTCCGCTTCGGAGAGAGGAGGATTGTCATGTTCGGTTGGTGGAAAAAGCAACGGCAGCACTGGCCGGACGACCTGCTGGATCAGCTGGGGCGAGCGGCCAGCACCGAGGAGCGCGAACGCATCCTGCGTCGCTTTGACCTGCATCTCCCCATTGATCAGGACACGGCCTGCGCTCTGTATCGGCTCGACCCGGCCGCGGCACGTCCTTTCATCCTGGGGCACTGGCCGGGCCGGGTGGATCAGCTGATCGAGCTGGCCCGCCAGAACGGCGACGAGGGGTTCTACTTCGTCCTGTATCGGCAGTCGGTCTCCGCTCCGCACTGGATCGCGGAAGTGTTCCGGCTCTGCGAGACCATCGCCAATCCGGGCCGGCTGGATCAGGAGTTGGAGAAACGCCATTCGGCCGTCCACCGCCTTTCCTTCGGCGTGGTCCTGCGGCTCTTGCAGCGGCGTGGCCCTGATGTGCAGCCCTATCTCCGCCGGCACTTTGGGTCCCTCGGCTCCGGCTGGCCGGTGAGCCGCTACTGGTCGCTGCGGCGGTTCCTGCTGGAGAACGGCTTCCTGGACCTGTGGGCCGGGCTCGTGGCCCGCTACGGCTGGTCTTCCGAATGGGAGCGGACCCTGACGGAGCTGATCGAGGACGAAACGCTGCCGGAAGAACAGGCCCGGCAGCGCATCCTGCTGCTGTGCGGCGTCGGCAGCGGCAACCTCCAGCCGGTCGTCACGGCGGCGCACGCCTTTTCCGATCGGCTGGCGGTCCGGCTCTACCGCCGCTTTCCCGACTTGCTGCGTGGTCCGCTGCGGCGCTGGCTGCGCCCCCGGGGAGCTGCCGTCTATCCCTGGCTGACCGCTGTCGTCGGGGAGGCCGGAGACGAGGAGTTCCGGGACTGGCTGGTGCGCTCGGCAAACCAGCCGACCACCACGACACGAGAAATCAAGGTTTGAACCGAAGAGGGATGCCGGCCGGAAGCGCAAGCGAACCGCCGCGGGATCGCGGCGGTTCGCGTCGTTCCATCCGGAAGAGACGGGATTGAGTGTGGCTGAGGTGCTGGTGCGATCAGGGAATCCTGCCACCACCAGGACCCCCACGGCCGCCACCAGGACCGCCCGGACCACCGAACCCACCACCAGGACCGCCCGGACCACCGAACCCGCCGCCGAAACCGCCCGGACCGCGGCCTCCAAACCCCCCAGGAGGACCACCACCGCCGAATCGGGGACCGCCGCTGTTGGTGGGGTTCATCCCATTCTGAATCTGGACGCGCTGCCTTTCGATGTTCACATCGTACCGCAGGGCCCTGTTCTCCGGAGTGGAGTTGGCCAGGAACTGCCTGGTCATCTGTTCGCGACCCGTGCCCGGACCGCCACCGAAACCGCGACCACCGGGACCGCCCGGACCGGCGAAGCCGGGACCACCCGGACCGCCTGCACCGCGACCACCTTGAGCGCCCGGACCGGCGAAGCCGGGACCACCCGGACCGCCTGCACCGCGACCACCTTGACCGCCCGGACCGGCCTGACCGCCCGGACCGGCCTGGCCACCTGGACCGCGACCCTGAGCGCCGCCAAAGCCTCCACCGCCAAATACCTGGCTCATGGCCTGGCCGCGATCCATCCCGTTTGCGACCAGTTGCTCTACTTGAGTCATCTTTTCGGCTCTGTCGGCTTCCTTCCTGATGTCCGCATCGAAATATTTCGCTCTGTCTTCCGGCGACATGGCCAGGATGTCGCGCAGTTTCTGGTTCTCCCGGGCCTCGCGTTCGCGCGCCCAGGCCGCCTTTTGCTCGGGGGTCATCCCGTTGTAGTTCAGCTGGAACTGAGCCCAGAGGTATTCCCGATCATCCTTGCTCAGCTTGTTCTTGTCCTCGTCGGACATGGTGTCCCAGGTCTGCTGCATTTTCCTGGCCGCCTGTATCCGCCCGTTCGGCCAGAAACTGTAACCCAGGCCCCCAATCAGGAGGAGCAGCAGCAGGGCGAGCACCGCACGCTTGTCCAGGGGTTTCTTTTTCTCAGGGTTTTTGCCCTTGACGTTGTTGGGCTTGAAGGGTCTCGCTGTGATAGCCATGAGCAGCACCTAAATCGAAGTCCAGTTCTTGCCAAACCCGGCCCCACCGAGGTGGCAGGCAGGGTCCCTGCTATCTGTGGTCGAGGCATGCCGAAGGACATTCCTCGGGTGAACGTTGCCTGGGCGTTCCCGGCGGTGACTCACGGCACGTGGCCGTCAGCATAAAGGACGTTGGGCCCCAGGGAGCCGCCCGCCAGGTGGAAGTTATCAAGGTCGTTGACAATCCGGGTCGTGGACATCAGGTCGTTGCCGCGGTTGCGGAAGCTCGGCGGCTTGAGGGGCCGGGTGTTGGTCACGCTGCCGCTATTCAAGCCGACGTTCCACTCATAGCTCAGACCCGGGTAGGGGCCATACGGCGCAGGCTGCTGAGCATTCGCTGGCTGGAGGTAGGGCGCCTTGGCCAGGATCTGCCCGGTGGTGACGTAATAGGGCGTTCCCAGCGTGTAGGCCGCGGTAGAGGTTGCCAGAGCACCGGGGGCCGACACGGGGCCGTTGTCTAGTGGGCACTGGAACATCTTCGCGTTGTTCTCGCAGTAATCAATGATCCCCCCCAGCCCGCCGACAAACTTGGAGGTCAGGGGTGGCAGATAAACCGGCGGGGTCGGCAGGTAGGGTTTCGTCGTTGAGGGGTTGATGATGTAAGTGAGGCCGGACATGCTCGATCGGCAAACTGGGATCGCCGCAACAGATCGGGAAATTGCCCAGGTTGCCATCCGTGAACATGTTCGAGGCGATGCCCATCTGTCTGAGGTTGTTCTTGCACTGGATGTTGGCCGCGGCGGTCCGCACTTGCTGGACGGCGGGCAGCAGCAAGCCGATCAGGATGGCAATGATGGCGATCACCACCAGCAACTCGATCAACGTGAATGCCGGGCGCGGCCTGGAGAGTGAGGAGGTCATGAGGTAGGTCCCTCGGCTCTGGGGGGGTCGGTTGCTTCCTGGTCCTGGGCCGGTCTGGCGCGGTGGGGTTGCAAGTCCAGCGAAACCGGTCTTTTGGTTGTCTGGGCAAATCCTAGCAAAGAAATCATGAGAAGATCGTGAGTCCAGGAAAAAAAGTCACGAATCCCCAATTTCCTTTGCCGGATGCATCGCAGGATGGATTTTTCTTTTATACCACAAGTTCCTCGCGAAAACATCCCAAATTAGCAGCCGCCGAGCCGCGCACGCAGCGCAGCGGAGTAAGCGGGCCGGGAGCCCGCAGGGCCGCTTACTCCGCTGCGCTGCGTGCGCGGCTCGGCGGACCGGCGGACAGAACGCGGTCTGGAGCGTATGTTAAGGGCAAACCGAATGCCCCAGCCAGAGCGAGGTTGCCCGTGGACACACCCGAACCGCGGATTCACGTCATCGGCGTCGGCACCGACGGCCTGTCCGGGCTGACCGCCCGGGCCCGGGAGCTGTTAGCGCAAGCCGAGCTGATCCTGGGCTCCGAGGCGGTACTGCGCAAGCTGCCCGGCCTGTCCGGCGAGAAGGTCGTCATTGGCGCCGACCTCCAGGAGACGGTGACCCTGCTCACCGCCCGGCTGGGCAAGAGCCGGATGGTGGTGGCCGCCGGCGGCGATCCGCTGTTTTACGGCGTGGCCCGCTACCTGTGCGATCGGCTGGGCAAGGAGCATTTCGAGGTGCTGCCGCACGTCAGCAGCATGCAGCTGGCCTTTGCCCGCATCAAGGAGAGCTGGGAAGAAGCGTACCTGACCAACCTGCAGACCCATCCGCTGGACACGGTCCTGGATCGCATCCGCATCGCCGAGGTGGTCGGCCTGTTCACGACCCAGACCGAGGGCCCCGCCGAGGTGGCCCGCCAGCTGCTGGCCCGCGGGCTGGACTATTTCAAGGCCTTCGTCTGCGAGAACCTTGGCGCCCCCGACGAGCGCGTGACCCAGGGCGAGCTGACCGACCTGCTGGAGATGGAGTTCGCCCCGCTCAACGTGCTGATCCTGAAGCGCAAGCCGGGCCGGCCCGATCGGCCGGCCCTGCCGGGCCGCCGGCTGTTTGGCCATCCCGACGACGTCTTTGCCCAGAGCCGGCCCAAGAGCGGGCTGATCACCCAGGTGGAAGTGCGGGCCATCGCGCTGGGGCAGCTGGCCATCGAGCCGGGCTGCGTGGTGTGGGACATCGGGGCCGGCTCCGGCTCGGTGGCCATCGAGGCCGCCCGGCTGAGCGAGCCGGGCATGGTGTACGCCATCGAGCAGGACGCGGCCGACTATCACCTGATCCTGGCCAACGCCGAGACCTTTGGCGTGCGCAACCTCAAGGCGGTGCATGGCACCGCTCCGGGCGTGTTCGCGGGTTTGCCGGCTCCGGACGCCATCTTCATCGGCGGGGCCGGCAAGGAGGCAGCCAGCCTGGTCGAGGCCGCCTGGAAAGCGCTGCGGGCCGGCGGCAACCTGGTCATCCACGTCGCCAGCCTGGAGAACCTCAACGCCGCCGTGACCATGCTGCGGCGGCTGGCTGACCGAGTGGAGGTGCTGCTGGTGAACATTGCCCGCGGCATGGAGCAGCTGGAGACGCTGCGCTTCGAGGCGATCAATCCGACGTTTTTGCTGCACGTGCAGAAGGGGCGGTGAGAGGAGGATGGTATCGACCCCTGCCGGCTTGTCCGGCAGGTGAAGGAGGTCAAAGGCTAGAAACGAAGGCAGAAAGACGCTTTTCTTATCTTGGTTTCTAGCTGCTGACCTCCTTCACCTGCCGGACAAGCCGGCAGGGGTCGAATCTGTCCCTCCCTCAGCCTTAAAAGTGAGAGGGGAGAAAGCTCACTTCTTCCCCCCAAACCGCTCCTCCGCCGCCTTCTGGAACGCCCCCCGTGCCTTGTCGCCGTCCGCCGGGAAGCCTCCCGTTTCCTGCACCATCCACACCGTGATCAGGCCACGGTTCGCATCAATGGACATGTTCGTGGCGTGAGCGCCGCCGTGGCCGAAGACCCCGTTGTTGTTGGTGGACCAGCCCAGCCCGTAGCCGTCCTTGAGTGCCTCGCTGGTTTGCTTGCGGGTCAGTTCTTTCACCGCGTTCTCGGACAGATAGCGTTTGCCCTCGAAGGTGCCGGCGTTGAGGATCATCTGGCAGAACCGGCCCACGTCGCGGGCCGTCGAGAACAGGCCGCCGGCCGGCATCGGATACCGCTGTTTGCGGTCGCTGAGCGGATATTTCAGCTGGCTGATCGGCGTTTCGACCAGGTCGGTCTTCTCCTTGTTCGGCCTGTACGATTTGGCCAGCCGGCCCAGCTGCTCCTCGCTGGGCCAGAAGGTCGTGTCCTTCATGCCGAGCGGCCCGAACAGCCGTTTGTCCAGGAACGTCTCGTAGGGCATGCCGCTGACGACCTCGATGATCCGGCCGGCGGTGTTGATGCCGGCGTTGGAATACTGATACTGCGTGCCCGGATCGGACTGCAGCGGCGTCGTGGCGTAGCTGCGGACGGCATCGCGCAGCGGCAGCAGGTCGAGGGTCGGTTTTTCCACCGCGGAGGCGAACGGCAGGCCGCTGGTGTGGCTGAGGACCTCGCGGACCGTGATGGGATGGCTCGGCTTCTTGAGGATGGTCTCATTGCCCTTTTTCACGCCGACCTGCACGGCCTTGAACTCGGGCAGATACTTTTCGACCGGATCGTCCAGCTTCACCTTGCCCTCGTCCACGAGCATCATCAGGGCGGCAGCGGTGATCGGCTTGGACTGCGAGGCGATCCAGAACAGCGAGTCGGTCCGCATCGGCTTCCCGGCCGCCACGTCGGCGAAGCCGACCGCTTCGAGGCTCAGCACCTTGTCCTTGTCGGCGACGAGGGTGACCGCACCGGCCAGGGCATGGCGGTCCACGAACGGCTGCAGGACGGCGGCGATGCCCTTGGGTGCGGCAGCGGGGGCATCCTTCGCCTCGACTGCTCGTAACCACAGAGCCTTTTGCTCAGGAGTCAGCTTCTCGAAGTTAAGTTGAAACTGACTCCCGAACTGCTCCCGGTCTTCCCTTTCCAGCTCGCGCTTCTCCTCTTCAGACAGGCTATCCCACTTGGCTTGCAGAGAAGGTGGAACCAGGTAATCGAGAAGCTGACTCCTGAGCACGAACACGGCAAGCACGGTCAGGGCCACCACGAGAAGATGAAACCAAGTAATCGATTCGTTTCGCATGATGAGGTCCTTGTGGCGGGGAAGTTGGGTTGTGCCTGGCTGTCTTATTCCACCTTCGCCGTCGCGTCCAGGGTGCAGTTCCGCAGCCAGGCCGCGAACCAATCTGGGAAATCGGTGGTGATCCCATCCACCCCGAAGCTCAGCAGCCGCTCCCAGTGCCGCGGATCGTTGACCGTCCACGGCAGCACGCGATAGCCCGCTTCCTGGACCCGTTTGACCTGCTCGCGATCGAGGAAGTGGAAACTTGGACAGTAAAGCTGCGCCTCCGCCTGGCGGACCAGCTCAACCGGATCGATCGGATACGTTTCCGCGATCAGCACGGCCCCGGTCAGCCCGGGCTCCAGTTGCCGCAGCAGGCGGACGCAGCGATGATCGAAGCTGCGCACCACCGTGCGCTCGACCACTCCCGCGGACCGGACAGCCTCGACGATGCGCTGCTCCAGCAGCGCCGGTTTGGCACCGGTGAACGCATCGTTGATCGCCTCGGGGAAGAACGGCACGCGCTTCAGCTCCAGGTCGAAGATCAGCCGGCCAGCGTTCTCGCGCCGCTCAGGCGTCTTGCCGGTTCGTATCCCGGCATCTCCCGCATAGTCGGCGACGAAGCCGAACAAGTCGGCCAGGGTCGGCACTGCATACGGATCAAAGCCATGCCGGCCGGCGTAATCGCGGGCCAGGGGCGTGACGTCCGCTTGCTGCTCGGGAAAGCGCACCGGATCGGGGTTGCCGGCCGCACGGTAGCCGCGCAACTGCGACAGCGACAGTGTGGGGACCAGCACCATGCCGGTCAGCGGCGGCTGGGAGGGCAAGTCTCCTGCCGAGCCGTGGGAGGGCGAGGCTCCTGCCGAGCCGGCAAGCGGAGTGAAGATGAGCGGCGACAGGATCGGATCGTGACAGAGGACCACGACGCTATCGGCCGTCAGGTGCAGGTCCGTTTCGATGGAACCGACGCCCACGTCGAGTGCGGTCTCGAAGGAGGGCAGGGTGTTCTCGGGCGCAGTCCCCGGGCCCCGCGGTGTCCCTGAAGGGTGAAGCGACTCGCCATCGTTCGTCCTCCCTGGTCGTTGCCAAAATCTATCCTTGCCGGTTGTACGTCCACAGCCTACCATGCAATCACAAGCCCGGAGCGCCAGCGACGGGACAAGCGAATCCCGTCGCTGGCGCTCCGGGCTTGTGTCAGTCTCCCCCGAGTGGAATGATGTCCTCGTTATCAGGATCGACTTCATGCTGCCAACGTGCGCTCGCCTTTCCGTCTTCCTCCTCTTCCTCCTTGTCCCGCTGCTGCTGCCGGCCTGCGGCCGGCGCGTCCAGGTGGACGTCCCGGAGAAGGTCCCGGGCAAGCTGGCCGTCCTGCTGGTCTTCGATCAGTTCCGCGGCGATTACCTGGTGCGCTGGAACGACCTCTTCGAGAAGGACGGCTTCCGCCGGTTGACCGAGGACGGAGCCTGGTTCCAGAACTGCCATTATCCCTACGCCGACACCAAGACCGGCCCCGGCCACGCCAGCCTGGCCACCGGCTGCTCGCCCTGCACGCATGGCATCATAGCCAATGACTGGTTCGACCGGGAAGCACCGTCCACCTCATTCGGCCGGGCCGGCGAGACCGGCGCCCCGGTGTACTGTGCAGCGCTGCCGCAATACAAGCTCGTGACCGTGCCGCCCCGGGATGCGACCAAGGCCAGGTCCCGCGAAGAGGCCGGCTCCCCGGAACGCCTGCTGGCCCCCACGCTGGCGGACGCCCTCCGGGCCGCGGTCGGGAAGAAGTCCCGCATCGTGGCCCTGTCGCTGAAGGATCGCAGCGCCGTCTTGCCGGGCGGCAAGACGCCAGACGCCTGTTACTGGTTTGACAGCGACCGCGGCCAGTTCGTGACCTCAACGTACTACTCCTTCGCGTTCCATCCCTGGGTGGAGGAGATGAACCGCACGCGCTGGGCCGATCGCTGGTTCGGCAAGGACTGGGAGCGGTTGTCGGACAAGCTGGATTACGAGCGGCACAGCGGCCCCGACGACCAGGCCGGCGAGGGCACCGGCTACAAGCAAGGTAAGACTTTTCCGCACCCGATGGACGGCGGGCTGAAGACACCCGGTCCGGCGTATTACGACGCCGTCGCCAATTCCCCCTACGGCAACGATCTGCTGCTGGAGCTGGCCAAGCGAGCGATCGACGGCGAGCGTCTGGGCCAGCGCGGCGTGGCCGACCTGCTCTGCGTGAGCTTTTCCTCCAACGACCTGATCGGCCACGTCTGGGGCCCGGACTCGCAGGAGGTGCTGGACGTCACGCTGCGGAGCGACCTGCTGGTCCGCGACCTGCTCCGCTTTCTCGACGACCGCGTCGGCAAGGGCAACTACACCGTGGTGATGTCGGCCGATCACGGCGTCGCCCCGCTGCCGGAAGTCGCCAAAAAACAGGGCCACAACGCGCTGCGGATCGACGCCAGGGCCCATTTCCTGGATGCCAACACGTTCCTGCAACGGAAATTCGCTGGTGCCCTGGATGCCCCGCCTCCGGCCCTTCAGCTCGAAGCCCGGGAGGCGTATTACTTCAATCCGGTCTGGCTGCGGGCCGTCGGCAAAAGTGCGGACGAGGTCGCCCCCATCCTGGCCGACTGGGTCAAGTCGCAGCCGGGGTTCCAGACCGCTTACACGACCAAGCAGTTGAGCGGCGAGCTTCCCACCGACGATGCCATTGGACGGAAGATGCAGCGTTCCTTCCAGCCGGAGCGGAGCGGCGACGTGCTGCCGGTGCTGGCCCCCTACTGCATGTTCACGTCGCCGACGTACAAGACGGGCACGACACACGGCACGCCGCATTCCTATGACACCCACGTCCCGCTGGTGGTGTACGGGCCGGACGTCAAGCCCGGGCGCGGAAGGAGCCGGTAACACCGCAGGCCGCGGCCGTCATCCTGGCCCGGTTCCTGGGCGTCGATCCGCCCGAGAAGGCGGAGGTGAAGGCGCCGGAAGGGTTGTTCGAGCGCCGAGAAACCTCCTACCGGCGGGCTGACGCCGCGAAGCGAAGGCCGGCCTGCCGGCCCGAGCGCAACGCCCGCTTGCTCGCCTTGCTGTTCGTGCCTCTAACCGAGTCGTGTCAGAAGGGTCAAGCCGTTGTTATTGGCCCGGTGCAGCAGCAGGCGCCATTCGGGGTGCTGGCGGAGGTACTCGGCGATGGCCGGCCAAATCCCCTGCGTTCCGGGGGTCTCGCCCGATTGGCCGAAGGTTTCCGTGTCGTGGAAGACCAGGTATTTGCTGACCTTGGCGGCGTGCCGAGCCAGTTCCTGGCGCATCTGCTCGCAGGTATGCAGGGTATCGATGAACAACAGCTCGGTGGGCTCGATTTCCGCGGTGAGCACGTCTTCCTGGTGGAAGTGCAGCGTGGTCCGCCGACCCGGTTCCCTGGCAACGGCTTCCAGGATGGTCGCCTCGCGTGAGCGCTGGAGGTCGTAACAGACCAGCTTCCGGGGCTGCGCGGTCAGCAGCGCCGTGGTGGAAACTCCCGTGCGCGTGCCAAACTCGGTGACGTGCTGGCAGGTGCTGGCGAAGCGGCGCAGGACCTCCAGGTGTTCCGCGATGTCCGAAGGGCGGGATTGGGCTCGGTCGGAGAGGACCTGCAAGGTGTCCGGGCAGGGTCCATCCCAGGAGTGGAGCGGCCGGTTCGGGTCGTTCCAGGGCCGGCCATGGCAGTTCCGCCGGATCTCGGAGCGGAAGGTGCGTTGCTGCGCTGGACCCCATTTGCTCTGAAAATACGCGGCATTCGCTGCCAGAGCCTGGTCCACTCGCTGCCGGGTCTCGAGGTCGTTCTTGTAAGTCACGTTGCTGGGATGGACCATTCGGGCGGCATGCACCACGGCCGTCCAGTCCTCGGTCTGATTGATGCGGACCTGGTAGTCAGTGTCTTCAAAGTAGGCAGGGCGGTAGGTCTCGTCGAACCAGCCGTGCCGGGCCAGGGTTTCCGGCCGCAGCATGCAGCAGGTGTAGTCGGCGGCATCCGTGACCCAGCACCCCCGGAACACCTTCCAGACCGTGGCGGGATCGACGTCGGGAGGGTAGTTCACCGCGCGGCGCTCCAGGCCATGCAGCCGGCGTTCGCCGGGTCGGCGCCAAACTCCAGCAGGCAGTCCAGCGTGGTCGGCTCCAGGACGGCATCATTGGCCAGCAGCAGGAGGTAGTCGGCCCCGTCCAGCAGGGCCTGCCGGCAGCCCTCGTTCCAGCTCGCCGCCACGCTCCGCTCCCCGGGGACCGTCTCGACCGGAAAGCGACAGTGCCGTCTCAGCTCGGCGTGAAACGCCTCCACCGACATTCCCCGGATGCCGTTCAGCAGCACGTGGACGCTGGCCTCCGCCGAGGTGGCGATGCGGCTGAGCGCCTGGCAAGTGAGCTGGACCAGATGCTCGTTCCCGGCCACCACGGGCATGATGATCCGCAGTTTCACGGCGTTTGTTTGCGCGCGGCGCCCGGTTCGGTTGCGTTGCGCCGCTGACTCTCCCGCGCTACCTGCCCGGCCCGGGTGGGCTCCACTGCGACAGCGGCCGGCTGAAGCTGTTCTGCCCGACCGGGGACCAGTTCGATGGGCATCTGCTCGTATTCCAGCCAGTGGCCGCGCCAGACCCTGTCGGGATCGCAGCGCAGGATGGCCGTGGGCTTATCGTCGCCACACAGAGACAGCAGAGCTTCGCCATCGTCCACGAAAACCGACCAGCGCCGTTCCCGGTCGGCCGACCCCTCTCCGACCCTGCCGTCCGGCAGCAGTTCCAGGGGCCGTTCGTCGTGGCCCACCCGGCGATAAAGGAAACGTCTCCCTGCCAGCGTGGCCCGCACCAGGGATTCGGCCTGCGTGGGATGGTCATTGCTCCAGGGCACGCCGCTCCAGCATTCCCGGAGCCGTTCGACCAGGCGGAACCCCCGGTCTTCGCCCGGGGCCCGGCCGCTGTGCCGGTTGTCGCCGTTGAGCCGCCACTTGTCCAGGTTCCGATGCGCGATCAGGGGCTGGTGGTCGAAGCCAAACTGGATCATGGTGTGCTGGGCCCAGTCCGGCCAGATCGCGGGCTGACCATAGGCAGCACCCAGCTTCCGCCACGCCAGGTGCATCGCCTCCTTGTCGCCGTGAAAGTGGTAAAAGGAGAAATCCGAGTGTTCGCAGTACCACAGGGCCAGGCGCAGTTCGCGCCAGCAGCGTCCCTTGTCCACCAGAAACTGGCCCGACTCGATGGCGGCCTCGTAGGGCCCAGGAATCGGCCGGCCGAAATACTGCTGGACACATGAGGGGGCCTCGGGAGGAGCGAAATGAGGCGGCAGAGCCAGGCCGAAAGCGTGCCAGACGTCTTCCTTGAGGTTCCAGGTCGGATAGTCCGGCCAGAAGACGGCGCCGTGGGACCGGTAAGCGTCCTCCTCGAACAGGAAGGTCGGATCGCGCAGCGGGGCCGCGTCGGCGTCGAGGAACAGGACTTCCCGAAAGGAGGAATGCAGGATCGCGTAAGGCTTCAGCTCCCAGCCGTGGAGGATGCGGCAGGGGCAATGGCGCGCCAGCTTGCGGGCGTCGCTGAAGGTAACGCCCAGCGGCTCCAGCAGCCGCTTCATCCCGGGGTCCATCTCCAGGTCGCCCAGATACCAGGCTTGCACAGGCAAGGAGCAACCGACCTCGCGGAGCGAATGGAGGAGCACCCAGAGACTGGGGAAGAGGTGGGCCCCGCCGCCGGCGGTGACCACACCGCGACCGCTGCCGAGGTCGGTGGGAATGGTCAGCTGGGCGAGGAACTCGTCGGCGAGCCGACGGTGGGCCTCCTTGACGTTCTCCCACTGATGCCAGCCGGAGGGGGCCGACCCGGGCGGCTCGGTGCGGATGAAATCGCTGACTTCAGCGACAGGGGTTTGCGGCGTGAGCGGTGGCAAGCCCAATTCCTTTGCGCCTCGAAGCTAACCCCTCCCCCCAACCCCCTCCCCGCCTGGTTAGCCCGAAGCGCCAGCGAGGGTGGTGGTCCCTTGCTGGCGCTTCGGGCTAACTCCCCCTCTCCGCTTCGAGGAGAGGGGGGAGGGGGCTTGAGAACGGCGCTACTTCGGATTCTATTTCGCAACAAAGCACTTCTGAATGACAGCCGGATAAAGTCTCGTACCCCACTTCAGGTGCCTCTTCTTCCCCGGCTTGCCTTTTTCTCCATAGCCCGTACCGCTCGTGGGCAGCGTGAAGGCGAACAGCACCGGGAGGTCTACGAAGGCAGTCCCGGAGCCCCCTGACGGCTGAAACTGGATGTCGAACCCGATCGGGAGATACCCGCCAGCTCCATCAGAGACCGGCTGGACGTCGGTGAAGACGAAGCAGCTGCTAACTCTCCTTCTTTCGTTTGCTGCCGGAAAAGTAAGATTCGACAAGAGGAACTGGCTGGTCATGGTCACGTCGTCGTCGTCATCAAGCATAACGGCCTGGAACACGACGGACAGGCCAGCCGTATCAACGTAGCAGTCCGCGTTATAAATCATTACCACGTCGGACGCCGCGGTGAGGGTCAGCTGGCAAGAGTCACAAGTCCCTGCCCAGGTCGTCGTGGAATTGTTCTGCGCCGGCGAGGCCGGAGGGGACTGATCCACAGTGTGAAGTTGGGACCACGGAGGACCCGAAGGACCGGAGGGGCCGGAGGGGCCCGAAGGACCGGAGGGACCCGAAGGACCGGAGATGGCGGGCGGCATTGCTGTCCTTTCGCGAGAAGAAATTGACTCTCCGCGGCGAGTGGACGCTCCTCTTGTTTCCCGCGAAGAGAACGGAGGGCAGAGTACCACATCCTCCTGGGATTTCAAGAACCAAAAAGGAAATAATAAGGAACGAAGGGACCGCCAACCCCTTGTCCTGGTTCCGGGAGGCTGTTCCCAGTGCGTTGCTCACGGGCTGGGCGGGACCCCGACCGGTTGGTCCTCCCTGCCGGCGCGGGAGAGCGGACTGGTCTTCGGATAGCGCAGGAACGCCGCATCCTCGCCTCGGTTTTCCGGCAAGGGAAGGAAGTCCATTTTCCGGGCGGCGAGGGGAAGATTGCCTTCCGTTGCGGTCTGGTCGCGCACGTTGCCCGAGGCGTGCGGGGCGAGGCCTGCCACGTCGATCGCCTGGGCCCTGGGGTACTTCGTCTGGTCGTTGATCCCGGCCAGGTTCTTTTCGAGCCAATCAGGGGGAGGCGGAGACTTGAACACCACCCAGCCGGCATCGCTGGTCATGGGCTTTTTTTCCTTCCTGTCATTGTCGTAGGCCAGCAGGGCGGCGAAACCACGAACGCCTTCGGGGCCGCGGCACTCGACCCCCCAGACAAAGGTGCGTTGCCCGGACGGTTCGCCCATGAAGGCCGTGACGTCGATGCTCTTCTGCAAACCGCGCAACGGGCTGCCGCCAACGGGGCTGCCGTTTAACCAGAGACGATACTCATCAGGAGAATAGATGGTCATCGTGGCGTGGGACACTTTCCCAAGAGGATGCTGCCAGTGCCGCCGAAAGCAGCGAAGGGCGGCCTGGTCCGCGCCGTCGCAAAGCCATTTGGCCTGGGAGAGCGATTCGGGCCACAGCTCGTCGGCCTGCGCCAGCACCGCGGTTTTGGCGAAGAGATTGTTCCGCACCACGACCCGGCTGGTCTTTTCCGCCAGCGGCAGGCCCTCGAAATGCAAGGCAGCGTTGCGAATGGCGCAGAAGGTATTCGCTTCCACGGTCCACTCGACCGGATGGCGCGGCGAAACCTTCTGACTCCTGTACAGCAAACCGTCGCCGGCCTGGAACAAGCGATTGCTGCGGAAATGGACGTCGAGCAACGGCGCGGCCACCTCGATCAGGCTGCTGCAAGGGCCCTCCAGGCGACAATCCTCCACCCGGACGTGGCCCACAACCTGGGCGACCGGGTCCGGCTGGCTGTCGAAGAGCAGGCCCGTCCTGGCATTTCCCTCCGTGGTGGTCCGCAAACGACGGAGAGTCACCGGTTGGTCCGCAGTCCCCTGGCAGTTGTGGACGTGGACGGCACTGCGCCGGAAGCCCCGCAAGTGCAGGTCCTCGAGCGTCAACCCTGGGCAGGCGCCTGAGATGGTCACCAGGTCGTCGGCACGTTCCTGACCGTCCAGCACAAAGCCTTTCAGGCACAAACCCGCAACGCCGTGCAACTGGATGAGTGTCTGGCCTTCTGCCAGGGCCACGTGCCAGACCACCGGCCGACCCGAAGAAGCCGCTCCCTGGATGGTGACTCCCTGGCCCAGGTCGCCGCCCTGGAGCTGCAGCCGCTCCTCCAGCTCCTCCAGCCGCACCAGGATCCGGTCGCCTGGTCGGGCCACCGCCAGAGCGGCCCGGAGTGTCGGATAGCTTCGCTCCTCCGCCCCTGTTGGGCGGCCAACGATCAGCACCGGCAGGGAGGGCGACTGGCTGCCAGCCCGGCGCCACGCGCTCCACAACAGGAAGCAGACCGCCAGCGCCGCCAGGGCGACCACCAGGAGAAGGAAGGCCAACTGTCGGCCGCGTGCGTTCTGGAGCTTGCGAGATGGCGACACCACAGGGACCGGCAAGGGCCGGGTGGGGGGCTGGACTGATCCGCTGGTTTCCGGACTGCGATACTTCAGGTCGGAAGCCCGGGCCAACGCGCCAGCCCGCGCCGGCCCGGTCGTGAGAGCCAGCAGGCCCAGGGCGTCGGGTTGGGAAAACGGCTCCAGGGCGGTCGCTGCTTCGGCGGGCGTCTGAAAGCGCTGTTCCGGAGTGCGGGCCATCATCCGGCGCACCACGTCTCCCAGGCCGGCTTCGACCTGGGGTCGAACCGATTCCAGCGCTGCCGGGGTGTCTTGCTGATGGCGCAGCAGCTTCTGGGCCGTGCTGCCTCCCGCGAAGGGCGGCCGACCCGCCAGCAAGCAATAGAGCGAACAGCCCAGGCTGTAAACGTCCGCCCGGATGTCCACCCGTCGGGCATCGATGGCCTGCTCCGGGGCCATGTAATCGGCCGTCCCCATGGCCACGCCGAAATCGGTGAGTGGTTCCTCGGCGTTCTTCAGCTCGGGTGCCAGACAGGCCAGGCCCAGGTCGAGGACCTTGACGACGGCGGTGTCGTGCGCCAGCACCAGGTTGGAGGGCTTGACGTCTCGATGCACCAGTCCGTGGCTGTGGGCGTGCTGCAGCCCGAGGGCTGCCTGCCGGATCGCCTCGCATGCCAGTCCGACGGGCAAGGGTCCCTGGTTGGCGACCAGCTGGGCCAGGGTCCAGCCCTCGACGTACTCCATGGTGAAGAAGAAGGTGTCGCCGACCTGGTCGGCATCGTAAACCAGGACGACGTTGGGGTGAGTGAGCCGGGCCGCCAGTCGGGCTTCGCGCTGAATGCGGAGGACCGCCTCCGGTCCCGGGAGCCGCTCCTTGCGAATCACTTTCAAGGCCACGATGCGGTCCAGCCGGCGATGGCGTGCCTTGAAGACTTCTCCCATCCCCCCCGCTCCGAGCCGGTCCAGCAAGACGTAGGCTCCCAGGGTCAGCTCCTGCCCCCGGCCTTCCCGCAACAGCTCGACCTGGAACGGCGTCAGCCAGCCGCGCCGGATCAGGTCTTCGGCCAGGGTCTCCGAATCCGGGGAACCTTGCTCGAGTTCCTGGTTCAGAAGCTCCAGCTGCCAGGGCTCCAGCACAGGGCTGGCTTTCAGGAAGGAAACAAATGAGGCGAACGAGGAGACGGCCACGGCGACACCTGCTCTCACGACGACCTGTCGGGAACCAGTTCCTGTCACTTTACCCAATTGCCGAAAGGACCGCCATCCTTTTGCTCCCCTTGCGAAGAGAGCCAGCTGCAACGGACTCTTCGCTGGCCTCGAACGGGGCGAGGGCATGGGCAAGGGATAGCCTGCTGGTTCGGGTTGAATCGGTCCCCGCTCCGCTCCAGACCACCGCCCGCCCGCTGGCAGGCCGCGATCGGGAGCTTGCGCTTCTGCTTCGTGACAGACAAACACCGCGCTTCTGCTTCTGCCGGCGCGGTCAGCGCACGAACCACCAGTAGAGGGCGTTGTTGAAATCGAAGCCGCAGTTCGGGCAAATCCCACCCCGCAGACGTCCGCGTTGCAAGCAGGCGTTCGCCGCCCGGGCGATCCGTTCGGTGGATCGCTTGATAATCCACTCTGTCATGCGGCCCGGCAGGATCCGCATCAACTGCTTGAGGAGCCAGCCCACCACCGACATCCTTTCTCCTGACCTCATCAACTTCGCGGATTTGAGTCCCAGCGCCTGATTGGCTGCCACAAAGGGCCGCATCACACTCTCGAATTCCGCAAACGCACGCAGATGATCACCGGCCGCCGCCGCCAATTCTCCGGCGAGCACGTGGGCGCCGATGAGTGCGCTGCTCGTGCCTTGCCCGGACATCGGCGAAACGCAATAGGCAGCGTCTCCCACCAGGACGACCCGGCCTTGCGACCATCGGGGCATGGCGATTTGAGCTGCCGTATCAAAGTACCAATCCGTCGCCGTTGGCATCATCTCCAGCAGCCGAGGGACTTCCCAGCCGATTCCTTCGCAGACCGTTCGGAGCGCTTGCCGCTGCTGAACCTTGTCTCGCAAATCGATCCGAAGAGACGGGGCCGCAAAGCCAAAACAGGCCCTGGCATTCGCATCCCCGCGCGAACTCCAGATCACGGCAATTCGACCCAGCTCGGAGTACTGCATCTCCATTCGGTCCAATTGCAAATAATTGGGGACGGAGTACACACACAAATACAAACCCAGATCGCGAAGGAGCCGTCTTGGCACGGTTGCGGAAAAAGGGGACAATCGTGCGGAGCCGGCTCGGGTGGCCAGCATGGGACAAGGCCCGTCACGGCCTGCGTACCACCTTCATGATCGTGACCGGCGGGTCCAGGGTCTGACCTTTCGCCGAGGCCGCCTGGATTTTCCTCACCACGCCCATGCCCTTGACCACCTTGCCGAACGCGGCGAAACCCTGGCCGTCGGGGTTGCGTTTGCCACCGAAGTCAAGCTCGGGCTGGTCGCCGATGCAGATGAAGAAATCGGAAGTCGCCGTGTCCGGACCGTCGCGCGCCATCGAGATTGTTCCGTCCCTGTGCAAGATCCTGAGTGTCGCGGGTCCGCTCCAGCTTGATCGGCGGCAGTTCCTCCTTCGACCGCTTCGGGTTGATGCCGGCCTGGATGACCTCGATCTTTACCTTGCTGTCCGGTTGGTTGTCTGGCTTGACCGTGCGGTGAAACCTGCCGCCATCGTAGAACTTGCCGTCGACGTAGCGCAGGAAGTTGGCCACGGTGAGCGGCGCCCGAGCGGCGTCCAACTCCACCTCAACGTCGCCTTTCTCGGTCTGGATCAGGACGCGGATTGCTTTCGGCTGCTCGTCCGCCGCGGCCGGCAGGAGGGCGAGAATCAGAAAGACCAACCTGAACAACGGTCGGCGAAACCGGAACAGCACTGGACAACCTCCCATCGCGATTGTTTGAGACGCCGCTTCGGGACAGCTTACTCCCCCAGCACCGTCACCACGACAATTCGCTCTCGTGGCCGGATGTCGCACTCCAGGTGAAAGATCTGCTGCCAGGTCCCCACGAGCAGCTTCCCGTCGGCGACCGGGACGGTCAGCCCTGGACCAAGCACGGTGGCCTGGAGGTGGGAGTGCCCGTTGCCGTCGTGCCAGGTTTGCTCGTGCCCATACGCCCGGCTCGGCGGCATCAGGCGATCCAGGATCGCTGGCAGGTCCTTCTGTAAACCCGGCTCGAACTCGATGGTCCCCACAGCGGCCGTGCTCCCGACGTTGAAGACGTGGACAATTCCAGTCTGGATCCTGGAGCGCGCCAGGACGGCGTTCACCTGTTCGGTCAGGTCGTGCATGTCCCCGTGGCCGCTCGTGGAAACGGTGAGTTGTTCCTGAAAGACCATGATCGCTTTCCTTCTGGGGTACCGCCCGCGGCCGGTCCCGGGCCGGCTTCGTTTCTTGACCTTCTCCGCCTTCGGCGGGTCCGCTTACTGGATCAGGGCCTTCGCTTCCTTGCAGGCCAGCCACAGGATCAGGTCATTGTAGCTGGCAATGCCGGCCAGTGGGTTGTTCTCGTCCCTGGGCAGAGGCTTCATCCTGGCCGCGGCCTCGCTCACCAGCTTGCGGGCCTCGTCGGGTTTGCCCTGCCGGAACAGGCTCATCGCCCGGTAGAATGCCGAAGTAGAAGTCACGTAGGGGTTGGTCGGGCTGGCCTTGGCGGCGGCGAGCAGGGTCTCCTCGGCGGCCGGGTAGTTGCCGCTGCGGTACTCCGCCATGCCAAGGGACAGCTGGTTGTAGGCCCCACCCTTACCGAGCTGGACCGCCGTCCGACCCAGCGCCAGCGCCGCCTCGAGGTCCGCCTTGTCGGTGGACGGAAGGAGACTGCACGCCTTGGCCGCACGATAGGCCGTGATCGGAGTGCTGTCGCCCCTGGCGAACGCGAGGACCTGCCGCCGGGTGGCGGCGTATTCCTTCTCCTGTCCGAACCAGGCCTGGAGGCCGGCGACCTTCAGGTAGAGCAACGAATCCCTCGGATTGGCGGCGGACAGGGTCGCCAGGTGCGGGACCGCCTCGCGCGTGCGGCCGGCTGACTGGTAGGCCGTGGCGAGCTTGGTCAGCAAGGCGGTGTCGGCCGGCTGGTCGGGGAGGCCTTTGCGGTATTCGGCGATCGCCCGCTCCCAATCCTGAGCGGCCGTGTACAGATCGCCGAGGCCCACGGCTGCGGCCGGGTGCTGCTTGAGCAACCGGTCGAGTGCCTGCTGGTCGTCAACCAGCCGATAAGCCACCGCCAGTCGGGCCCAGGGACCGGTGGCCTGCATGGCGGTGAAGCGTTTCTGTTCCCGGTCAAGCGCGACCGGGTCGCCGCTGACCGACAGACGAAAGCGGCCCAGCTGCGCTTGCGGGATCCGGCTTTTGAACTCCAGGGTCACGCGCAGCACCATGCCATCGGTGGCTGCGACCGGTTCTGCAAGTTCCAGCACGGCCAGATGCGATTTGCCGACCACCGGGAGGATTGCCCAGGCGGTAAGGTCATTCGCGTCAATCGCGCCGGCCACGCTGTAATTCAGCTGGTTGAAGTCGGCGGCAGCCCGGGCCAGTTTCAAAGGGCGCGGCGTGCCCGGGTTCGTGGGCAGGTCCAGCTGAGCTTTGACCGCTGTCAGGTAGAAGTTGCCGCTGGTGTGCCGTCCCGGACCATTTTGTGGCAACGATCCGTGCGGCAGCACTTCCAGACGCAGTGCTTGAATTCGGGCGGGAAGATCTCTGAAGGTGAGCACGTAGACGTCCCGAGGTAGATTCATCCCGCCGGCCAGAATCGAATGATCGTCCAGCTTGGTCAGCGTCGCGCCGCCTTCGGATTTCATCGCCGCCGGCTTGAGGACCGTCCAGCGAGCGGCGTTCTCCATTTCTTCCCTGTCCAGGATCAGCTGAGCCAGTTTCGCGGCGACCAGGGCACTTTCCGGGGCCGCCTCGAGCAAGCGTTGGTAAAGTGCCTGCGACCTGTCAAACTGCCCCTTCGCCAGCGGGACCTGGCCAGCGGCAGCAAGTCGTCGTGCGAACTCGGCGAGCCATCGGGCCCCCTCCGGATTTCCGGTCGCGGCCCGTGACCAGTCGGCCGCGGCGTTGTCCCAGTTCTTCAACGCCTCCTGGGCACGAGCCCGCTTCGAGAGCAGCAGGGCGTCGGTCGTCTCCGGGGTGATGACCTGGGAATAATCATCGACGGCTTCTTGCCATTTGAACAAGCTGACGCAGGCGTCGCCGCGGAGGCGATGGAGTCGCTGCAGGGCCGCGGACGCCGCCTCGGCCGGTTGTTCCGCGAGGACCTTGATTGCCGCGGTGCAATCGGCCACCTGCCTGGCGAAATCGCTCTCCTGTCCAGCGAGTTCGGCGCTCAGCTCGATCAGCCCGGCGTCGCCTGGGGCCTCGGCCAGCCGTTTTTCCAGCGCTGCCCGCAGTGGGAACAACAGCTCGCCGGTCGCGCGGTCCACGGGATACCATTGTTTCACCAGCTCGATGTCTTCCGTCTGTGTGCTGCCCGGATGCCGCACGGTCAGGCGAACCTTCGTCGCGGGATTCCCCAGGAGCAGCCTTGCAGCATTGGGGCTGGTCTCTTTGGTCATGGCGACATCGTTTACCTTCAGGATCACGTCGCCAGGACGCAAGTTCGAGCGTGCCGCGGGAGAACCAACCATTGGCTCGGTGACGCGAACGGCGCCGTCCTCAACAACGAACCCGAACCCAAATCCAATGGTCCTCGTGATTGGCGGAAGCCCATCCTGTCTGCGGCGACCGGCGCCTCCTTGCAGCAGCATGGTCGCGACGGCAGGCCGACCCTGGTGCAGCAGGGCCGTCGCCAGGCGCAGCAACCCGGGCGTGCGCAGCCAGGCCTCGGGTTCGGTTGGTTGGACCGCCAGCAGCCGATCGAACGCCACGACGGCCTCCGGCCACGCCTGGCGCGACGCCTGCCAGTTGGCCTGCGTGACGGCCAGGGCGGTCTGCACGCGCACGTCCTTCGAGTCGAGCTTGGCCAGCGCTTCGTGCAGCCGGAGGTTCTCGGACAACAGACGGATGCGGCTTTGAAAGTCGGCGTTGGAATTCAGCAGCAGGCGCAGCTTGTCGGCAGCCAGGTCGGGATGGTTCCAGACAATCGGCGCGGCGGACCAGACGGCAGTGCGGTTGTTTGCTCCGGCCAGCAAGTGCTTGCCGTCGGGGGAAAACGCGAGGGTACGCACCGCACCCAGATCGACAGTGCCGGGATCCAGCTGCATCAGCTCGCGCCGCGTCTGGACGTTCCAGAGCCGGACCGTCTCGTCACCGCTGCCCGACGCCAGGGTGCGACCATCCGGCGAAAACACCACGGCACTGACCGCACTGGAATGCCCCGGGAGCGATACCAGCAGTTTTCCGGTGGCCACGTCCCACAACTGCACGGTTCCTTCTTGGCTGGCCAGGGCCAGGGTCTTACCGTCCGGCGCAAAGGCCACGTCCTCGACCTGGCCCCGTCCCTGCTGGCCGAATTGCGAGGCCCTGTCTGGATTCTGGAGCGTCTGTGTCGCTTCCCAGGTCCGGGTGGACCAGAGGATCGCCGTCCCATCCCGGCTGCCGCTGACCAGCAAGGCCCCGTCCCGGGTGAAGTCGAGAGAAAGACAGTAGCCCGTATGGCCATTCAGCAGGCGGACCAGTCGGCGCGTGGCGACGTCCCAGACCTTCAGCGGACTGGGAATGCTTGTGGGTGAATAGAAATGCTTGTTGCCAAAGCCGGCGACCAGATGCTTGCCATCGGGCGAAAACGCCAGGGCACCGACCACACTGGCGTTTTCGTCCCCCCGGAAGTTGGGCAGATCGGTTGCGCCCGGCAACCGCAGAAGTTCCCTGCCCGCATCGATGTCCCACAAGGCGACGGCAGAACCGGCTCCTGGTCCACCGTGCCCCACAGCCAGCAGGCGATGGTCCGTGGGCGAGAACGCCACGCTGTAGATACTGCTCCGATCGCCGGCCGACAAGACGCGCACCAGACGCCCCGTGGCGGCGTCCCACAGACGGACACTGGGGCCACCGGACGTGGCGATCAGTTGTCCGTCGGGAGAAAAGCAGGCCACGTCGCACCTGCCGAAGGCAAATTCCAGTGGCCGGATGGCGGCGCCGGCCGTTTCCAGGTCCCAGACCCGGGCCGTTTTGTCGGCGCTGCCGCTGACGAGCCGTTTCCCATCGCTCGAGAAGCTGACGTTTCGGATCGCACCTTGATGGCCCTTGAGCGTCAGCTGGGCCACGCTCTTGGAAGTGATCTTCGGTACGTCTGCCCAGATCTTGATGGTCGCTTCGTTGTCTCCCGTGGCCAGCTTCGCTCCGTCGCTCGAGAAGGCGATCGCCGAGATGGGAGAGGCGTGCGCGGAACCGTGCCGTCCGAGGAAACGGCCTGTGGTTGTGTCGAAAACGGCCAGTGATCCGCTCAGGGCATAGCCAACAGCGATCCGCTGGCCATCCTGACTCAGCGCCGAAGCACGCTTGGTTCCGTCGCCACCGACGTCCTTTGCCAGCGGAGTCACCGTCTGTGTCTTCGCGTCCAGGCGGTAGATCGAGAAATCGTGGCCCAGTCTCCCGGAGCCGACGACGGCCAGCGTCAGACCATCGGGAGTCAGGGCGAGGCTTTCGATGCGGTCAAAGAGCCGATTGACCGTCGCGATCTCCTGGCCGCTCACGGCGTTGCACCACCGGATCTTGTTGTCAACGATGACCAGCCTGTCGCTGTCCCGAGAGAAGATCAGGCGACGGTAACGGTTCAGAAAGGGGGAATCGATCTGGAACGTCTCCTTGCCCGTGGACGTGTCGAACACCTGAACCTTGTTCCCGCTGGCCAGCGCGACCAGCCGGCCGTCAGGCGACAGGACGCGAAACTGAGCTGTGGGACCCCCGGGCAGGTCGCGGCGGCTTCTTTTCTCTTCGTCCTGCGAACCCAGGTCCCAACGCCTCACCTGGCCGTTCTGATCCAGCGTCACCAGCTGGCCCTTCAACGTCAAAGCGCTATCGACGACGGGGACGCCGTGCCCCGAGAAAACCGTGGCGCTGCTTTCCAGCAGGTGCTGGTAGTAGTACCACTCAAAGCCACGCAGGTCGGGCCTGGCGCCGGCGGCGAAGCTGGCCTTGTTCCCGGCAGACTCCGGCTCGGCAGGAGCCTCGCCCTCCCGAACGTGTTTGGCCAGCAGGGCGCGGAGTTGCTCGGCCGTGGTTCGATCGTCGCTCCAGACAAACGGGGCCAGCCGCATGTCGGTCACGTACAGCAGTTTGCGGCCCGCCTCCTCGGCGGCCCGAGCCAACCGCTCGGCCGCTTCGGCCTTGGACAGGCTGGCCTCCACCTTGGTCTTTTGGGATTCGACGACGGCGAGGGCGTTGGCCGTCTCCAGGTGAGATTGCTCCGCTCGCTGCGCGTGCTGCCTGGCCTTCTCCTCGCTTTGACGGGCATTGTCCGCCTGAGTGTTGGCTCGCTGGTTGGCAATCAGCGCGGCAACACAGGCCAGGACCGCGACCACCGCCACGCCAGCCAGGCCGGCGAGCATTTTGCGGAGTTTGCGGGCCGCGCGCTGCTGCTGCTCCAGGCGCAGGCGTCGGGCCTCGGCCAGCTCCTGGGCCTGTTCCAGTTCCCGCTGCCGGGCCGCTTCTTTGACTTGCCGCTCGGCTTCCGCCGCCGCGTTGCTGGCTTCCAGAAAACCGATCGCCGTCTCGAAATGGCCGCCGTACTGCTCGGCCCACTCGGCGTTGGGTGCTTCCTGCTCGCAGAAACTGAGCGCGATCTGCAGATCGGGATCGCGAAACAGACCGGCCTTGCCGTCCTTCCACAGCCGGGCGGTGTCCAGCAGTCGCCGGAAGATCCGCGCCGATTGGGCCTCATCTTCCACCCAGCCGCGCAGCCGCTGCCAGCAACGCATCAGGCTCTCGTGCGACAGGTCCAGCACCGTCCGGTCGCCCAGTTCCACCTCCATGCCGGGCATCAGGAACGTGACACCGGAGGAGCGAAAGGCGTCCAGCACCGTCGTCACCGTGGCCCGATCCGCGGCGGCGATCGCCTGCAGTTGCGCAAGCCGGGTCGGCCTGCGAATGCCGCGGTTGTCGTCCCCCTTCTCGGTGAGGGCCTTGAAGACCTTGGCGCAGACGCTGCGATGGCTGCCGTCCTGGAGCGAGTCGTAGATCTCGTCGGCGTGATTGGATAACGCCGACGCCAGGCCGCCGGTCGCCTCGAAGTCGGCAAAGTCAATCGGACGCTTGTGGTCGCTGCCGGCCGACCAGACCTCCCACATGCCGCATCAGCGCATGCTGCAAGACCGGCAGCTGATCGGGATCGTCACCCACGTCATTCAGGAGGCGCTGTACCAGCAGCGGCGAAATCTTCGCGCCACCGACACCAATCGGCCCCTCGATCGCAGCCCGCTTCTGATCGCGCGGCAGCCGGGGAATCAGGTACTCGCCGTCGTTCACCGCCTCGGCCAGGCCGGGGATCTCGGAACAATCGCCCAGGTAGTCCGAGCGCATGGTGATGGTGACGTAGATCGGACATTCCGCCTGCTCGCTGGCGGTCAGCAGCAGGTTCACGAAGGCGGCGGCCGTTTCCTCGGAATCGACGCCCTGTTGCCGGAAGCGGAACAGCTCCTCGAACTGATCGACGACGACCAGCAGGTTGGCGCCCGGTTCAAACACCTCGGATTGTTTCATCGCTTCGACCAGGCCGAAGCGGCTGCGCTTGAGCGTGGCGAGCAAACGGGGCAGAGTGCTGGGGTCCTCCGCATCGTACAGATCGGCCTCGACGAAGGCCCGCGCCAGGTTCTCGATCGGACTGCCGCCGGGCGCAGAAGCAGCACCTCCCAGGCCGAACCGGCCACGGTCATCGTGCCAGAATGAAGGGCAGCGATCATGCCGGCGCGCACCAGCGAGGACTTGCCGCTGCCCGAGGTGCCGACCACCGCCAGGAAACGGGTGGTGCGCAGCAGTTGCAGCAGGGCCGCGGTCTGCTCCTCCCGGCCGAAGAACAGGTGGTGTTCGTCGCTGCGAAACGGACGCAGACCGGGAAACGGATTGGCTGGCTTCATTTCTTGTCGTTCTCCCTCTTCGGCGGCGGTGCCGCCTCGAACTCCATCAAGTCAGGGCCTTCCGTCACGCGGAGCGGAGACTTCTCGGCTTCCACCTTGGGGGTCGGGCGGCGTGGTGAGGTCGAGGTCGAGCTTGTGCTGCTGGACGTAGTCCACGAAGTCCCACTGGTCGGCGAAGGGCCGCTGGTAGTGGCGGGCGAACTGGTCCAGCACCAGACGGCGGGGCTCGCCGACGCAGAAGGGGTGCTTGAGCAGATCGACCAGCGTCTGGGGCGGCAGCGGCAGCGGCGCGGGTTGCAGAGCCGGTTGCGCGGCGGCGAGCGCGGCGAACGGCAGCCCGGGGCCTGCCAACTCTGCAACGGTGGCCGTCACGCTCAGGAGACGCTTACGCGCTGCCGTTGGGGCTTCGCGGGCCAATACCGCCGACAGTCCCTGCGCCAGATACCACTTCGAGTCCGTAGTCTTGCTCATGGCCTGGATGAGGGTGGCGGCGGCTTGGGCGGCCTCCTTCGGCTCCAGCCGGGCCGCCACCGCCGACAGTCCCTGCGCCAGAGTCTGCAAGGTGTGCGGTTCCGTGGTCTTGCTCAGGGCCTGGGTGAAGGTGGCGGCGGCCTGGGCAGCCTCCTTCGGCTCCAGGCGGGCCGCCACCGCCGACAGGCCATGCACCAGAGTCAGCAAAGTGTACGGTTCCGTGGTCTTGGTCATGGCCTGGGTGAGGGTGGCGGCGACCTGGGCACACACCTGGGCGGCCTCCTTCGGTTCCAGCCGGGCCGACACCGTAGACAGGCCCTGAGCCAGAGACTGCAAGGCGTCCGGGTGTGTCGTCATGCTGATGGCCTGGGTGAAGGCGGCGGCGGCCTGGCCACACACCTGGGCGGCCTCCTTCGGCTCCAGCCGGGCCGACACCGTAGACAGGCCATGAGCCAGAGAAGACAAGGCACCCCAGTCCGTGGTCTTGCTGATGGCCTGGGTGAGGGTGGCGGCGGCCTGGGCAGCCTCCTTCGGCTCCAGCCGGGCTGACACCGCTGACAATCCTTGCGACAGACAAAACAAGGCGTACGGTTCCTTGGTCTTGTTGATGACCTGGGAGAGGGTAGCGGCGGCCTGGGCGGCCTCCTTCGGCTCTAGCCGGGCCGACACCGCTGACAGGCCCTTCGACAAATACTCCAAGATTTTCGGGTCGGTGGTCTTGGTCATGGCCTGGGAGAGGGTAGCGGCGGTCTGGGCGGCCTCCTTCGGCTCCAGCCGGGCCGACACCGCCGACAGGCCCTTTGACAAATACTCCAAGACTTTCGAGTCCGTGGTCTTGGTCATGGCCTGGGAGAGTGTGGCTGCGGTCTGGGCGGCCTCCTTCGGCTCCAGCCGGGCCGACACCGCCGACAAACCCTTTGACAGCAATTGCAAGGCGTGGGGGGCCTTGGTCTTGGTCATGGCCTGGGAGAGGGTGGCGGCAACCTGAGCACACGCCTGGGCGGCCTCCTTCGGCTCTAGCCGGGCCGACACCGCCGACAGGCCCTGCGCCAGAGACCGCAAGGCGAACGGGTCGGTGGTCTTGGTCATGGCCTGGGAGAGAGTGGCGGCAACCTGAGCACACGCCTGGGCGGCCTCCTTCGGCTCCAGCCGGGCCGACACCGCCGACAGGCCCTCCGACAGATCCTGCAAGGCTCCGGAGTATGTCGTCATGTTGATGGCCTGCGAGAGTGTGGCGGCGGCTTGGGCGCACGCCTGGGCGGCCTCCTTCGGCTCCAGCCGGGCCGACACCGCTGACAGACCCTGCGACAGAAACCACATGGTGCGCGGGTCCGTGGTCAGGCTTATGGCCTGGGAGAGGGTGGCGGCGGCCTGGGCGGCCTCCTTCGGCTCCAGCCGGGCCGACACCGCTGACAGACCCTGCGACAGAGGAGACAAGGCGTTCGGGTCCGTGGTCTTGGTCATGGCCTGGGTGAGGGTGGCGGCGGCCTGGGCGCACGCCTGGGCGGCCTCCTTCGGCTCCAGCCGAGCCAACACCGCCGGCACTTCCCGCTCCAGAGCCTCCAAGGCGCGCCAGTCCGTGGTCTTGCTGATGGCCTGGGTGAGGGAGACGGCGACCTGAGCAGCTTCTTTCGGCCCCAGGCGGGCCGATACCGCCGACAGTCCCCGCCCAAGAGCCTCCGAGGTGTCCGGGTAGGTGGTCTTGCTGATGGCCTGGGTGAGGGAGGCGGCGACCTGAGCGGCTTCCTTCGGCCCTAGACGGCCCGATACCGCCGACAGACCCCGCCCAAGAGCCTCCGAGGCACCCGGGTAGGTGGTCTTGCTGATGGCCTGGGTGAGGGAGGCGGCGACCTGAGCGGCTTCCTTCGGCCCCAGACGGGCCGATACCACCGACAGAGCGTGCTCCAACTGCTGCTGCAAAGCGTGCGGGTCCTTGGTCATGCGGTCTATCTTGCTGATGGCCTGGGTGAGGGCGGCTGCGGCCTGGGCGGCCTCCTTCGGCTCCAGCCGGGCCGACACCGCTGACAGGCCCTGCGCCAGAGACTGCAAGGCGCCATAGTCCGTCGCGTTGCTCATGGCCTGGATAAGGGCGTCCGCAGTCTTCCCGGCCAGGTGCCGATCGAGATTGCCCAGTTGCGCCAGGCACAGCGCCACGTGCTCCTGCTCCTCCAGCGAGATGTCGCTGGTCTGAAGACGCTTGCCCAGCAACTCTTCAACGCGCCTTCGCCGCGTCGGGTCCAGCCCGACGGCGGCCTGCAACGCAAACGCGGCCCGGTCCTTCAGCCGTCGCCTCAAGACCGGGTCGTCTAGGGCCTCCTCCACAAACCGCAGACGCAGGCGTTCGTTCGGCGAGGTGGCCAGGTCCCAAAGCGGCTCGACCTCCTGGTCATTCAGCCCCGGCAACGGCTGCTTGGGCTGGACTTGCACGGCCAGCGGACGCAGCAGGCTTTGTGCCATGTCGCTCAACAGCTCGTCCGCCCTTTCTTCCGCTTTCGTTTCCGCTTTGCGGGCGGCCTCGGCCTTGCTCTCCGCGTTGCCCTTTTCGGTCAAGGCCCAGCCGGTCAGCCTCCAGGAAGCGACCAGGCCGACAGTCAGCACCAGAAACACCAGCGCCGCCAGGAGCGCGACCACCGGATTGCGTTTCACCCACTTCACAGTCCGTTCGACACGCCCCACCGGCCGGGCCTGGATCGGCTCGCCGTGCAGATACCGAACCAGTTCGTCCGCCAGTTCCGCAGCGGATGCGTAGCGTTTCTCGGGTTCCTTGCGCAGGCACTTCAGGCAGATCGTCTCCAGGTCCAGCGGTACACTCTGCTGCCAGCGAGAGGGCGGCACCGGCTCCTGCCTCCGCACCTGGTCGAGCGTCTCGACGATCGTCTTGCCCTGGAACGGCGGCCGGCCTGCCAGGCAGGCGTACAGGATCGCCCCCAGGGCATAGATGTCCGCTGCGGGGCCAGCCTCGTGCGCGCGTCCCGAGGCCTGCTCCGGAGCCATGTACGAGGGCGTGCCCATCACCTGGCCGGCCTGGGTCGCGCCGCTGTCGCTGTCCAGCTGCCGGGCCAGACCGAAGTCCGTGATCTTGGGCGTGCCGAGCCCCCTCACCCCCGACCCCTCTCCCACCTCGGGGAGAGGGGAGAGAAGGACGTTGGCCGGCTTGAGGTCGCGATGCACCACGTTGCGGCTGTGTGCCAGGTGCATCGCCCGCGCCAGCGCTGCCACCAGCCGGGCCGTTTCCCGGGCCGGCAGCAGGTTGCCTTTGATCTTGCCGGCGAGGGTGCCGCCCTCGACGAACTCCAGCGCGCAGTAGGGATGCCCGTCGGCCTCGCCGACCTCGAAGACCTGGACAATGTTGGGATGCTGCAAGCGTGCCACCGCTTCCGCCTCGATGCGGAAACGCAGAAGCTCAGCCGGCCCGGCGTGCCCCCCGGCCAGCACCATCTTCAGCGCCACGGTGCGTTTCAGGGCCAGGTGCCGCGCCTTGTAGACGACGCCCATGCCGCCGCGACCGAGCACGCCCTCAATCTCGTAACCGGGTATAGACGGCGGCGACTGGGAAGGCGTGGCCGCGGAGCCGTCTGGTGCTTCCCCTGGCCTGGGCTGGTACGTGACGGTGGTCTTGCCGGCGAGCGACGGAGCCCGCCGGTCATCGGTGGTAATAGCCTCGGGGGGAGGCTCTGCAACCGGAGCGGGAGCGTGGTCGGTGGTCCGCAACGGGTCGTGGGCGTTCGGCGTTGGCATCGGTCACCATCCTTCGAGCAGTTGAGAGTCGCGGGCGGCGTTGAGCCTTGCCAGTTGCAGCAGCGCCGCAGTCTGCTCCTCGTGGCCAAAGAACAGGTGGTGTTCGTCGCTGCGAAACGGGCGGCAGACCGGGAACCGGATTGGCTGGTTTCATTTCTTGTCAATCTCCCTCTTCGGCGGCGAGGCCGCCTCGAACTGCGTGCCGTCCGAGCTGAACGCACGCTCGTCATCCCGCTCACGTACTCCTTCAAGTCAGGGACTTCCGTCATTTGCCCTTCGCCGGGTCACGCCGAAGGAGCGACGCCACCGATCTACTCGCCAGACTTTCCCTTGGGTGGAGACTTCTCGGTTTCCACCTTGGGGCGTTGCGACGGCGTGGTGAGGTCGAGGCCGAGCTGCTGCTGCTGGACGTAGTCCACGAAGTCCCACTGGTCGGCGAAGGGCCGCTGGTAGTGCCGGGCGAGTTGTTCCAGCACCAGACGCCGGGGCTCGCCGACGCAGCAGGGGTGCTTGAGCAGATCGACCAGCGTCTGGGCCGGCAGCGGCAGCGGAGCGGGTTGCAGAGCCGGTTGCGCGGCGGCGAGCGCTGCGAACGGCAGCCCGGGGCCTGCCAACCCTGCAACGGTGGCCGTTACGCTCAGGAGACGCTTACGCGCTGCCGTTGGGTCCTCGCGGGCCGCCACCGCCGACAGTCCCTGCGCCAGATCCCACTTCGAGTCCGTGGTCTTGCTCATGGCCTGGATGAGGGTGGCGGCGGCCTGCCCACACACCTGGGCGGCCTCCTTCGGCTCCAGCCGGGCCGACACCGCCGACAGTCCCTGCGCCAGAGTCTGCAAGGTGCTTGGGTTCGTCTTCATGCTGATGGCCTGGGAGAGAGTGGCGGCGGCCTGGCGCACGCCTGGGCGGCCTCCTTCGGCTCCAGCCGGGCCGACACCGCCGACAGGCCCTGCGCCAGAAAAGACACGGCGTTCGGGTCCGTGGTCTTGGTCATGGCCTGGGAGAGGGTGGCGGCGGCCTCCTTCGGCTCCAGCCGGGCCGACACCGCCGACAGGCCCTGCGCCAGAGAAGACAAGGCGTACGGGTCCGTCGTCTTGCTGATGGCTTGGAAGAGGGTGGCGGCGGCCTGGGCGGCCTCCTTCGGCTCCAGGCGGACCGCCACCGCCGACAGTCCTTGCGCCAGAGAAGACAAGTCGCGCCAGTCCGTGGTCTTGGTCATGGCCTGGGAGAGGGTGGCGGCGACCTGAGCGGCCTCCTTCGGCTCCAGCCGCGCCGACACCGCCGATAGTCCCTGCGCCAGAGACTGCAAGACTTCCGAGCCCCTAGTCTTGGTCAGGGCCTGAGAGAGGGTGGCGGCGGCTTGGGCGGCCTCCTTCGGCTCCAGCCGCGCTGACACCGCCGATAGTCCCTGTGACAGAAAAGACAAGGCGTTCGGGTCCGTGGTCTTGGTCATGGTCTGGGTGAGGGTGGCGGCAGCCTCCTTCGGCTCCAGCCGGGCCGACACCGCCGACAGGCCCTTCACCAGAGACTGCAAGGGGCCCGGGATGGTGGTCTTGCTGATGGCCTGAGTGAGAGTGGCGACAGCCTGCCCACACACCTGGGCGGCCTCCTTCGGCTCCAGCCGCGCCGACACCGCCGACAGGCCCTCCGATAAATACTGTAAGACTTTCGGTTCCGTGGTCTTGCTGATGGCCTGGGAGAGGGTGGCGGCGACCTGGGAAGCCTCTTTCGGCTCTAGCCGTGCCGACACCGCCGACAGGCCCTCCGACAGCAATTGCAAGACTTTCGGCTCCTTGGTCTTGGTCATGGCCTGGGAGAGTGTGGTGGCAGCCTGGGCGCACGCCTGGGCGGCCTCCTTCGGTTCCACCCGGGCCGACACCGCCGACAGTCGCTCCGACAGAGACCGCAAGACTTTCGGTTCCTTGGTCCTGGTCATGGCCTGGGAGAGTGTGGCGGCAGCCTGAGCGCACGCCTGGGCCGCCTCCTTCGGCTCCAGCCGGGCCGACACCGCCGACAGGCCCTTCGACAGATAAAACAAGGCGCCCGGGTCCGTGGTTTTGGTCATGGCCTGGGTGAGGGTGGCGGCGGTCTGGCGCACGCCTGGGCCGCCTCCTTCGGCTCCAACCGGGCCGACACAGCTGACAGGCCCTCCGACAGAGACTGCAAGGCCTGGGGGTCCGTGGTCTTGGTCAGGGCCTGAGTAAGGGAGGCAACTGCCTGGGCGGCCTCCTTCGGCTCCAGCCGGGCCGACACCGCCGACAGATCCTGGGCCAGATAAAACAAGGCCTCGGGTTCCGTGGTCTTGGTCAGGGCCTGAGTGAGGGTGGCAGCTGCCTGGGCGGCCTCCTTCGGCTCCAGGCGGACCGCCACCGCTGACAGACCCTCCGACAGAAACCACCTGGCGTTCGGGTCCGTGGTCTTGCTCAGGGCCTGGGTGAGGGTGGCGGCGACTTCGGTGGCCTCCTTCGGCTCCAGCCGCGCCGCCACCGCAGACAGGCCCTGACCCAGGCTCTCCAAGGCGATCGGGTCCGTGGTCTTGCTCATGGCCTGGGTGAGGGTGGCGGCGGCCTCCTTCGGCTCCAGGTGGGCCGACACCGCCGACAGGCCATGTGCCAGAGCATACAAGGCGAACGGGTACGTCGTCTTGCTGATAGCCTGGGTGAGGGTGGCGGCGACCTGAGCGGCCTCCTTCGACCCCAGACGGGCCGATACCGCCGACAGAGCGTGTTCCAGCTGCTGCTGCAAGGCGTGCGCATTGCTCATGCGGTCCGTCTTGCTGATGGCCTGGGTGAGGGCGGTTGCGGCCTGGGCGGCCTCCTTCGGCTCCAGCCGGGCCGACACCGCTGACAGGCCCTGCGCCAGAGACTGCAAGGCGCCATAGTCCGTCGTGTTGCTCATGGCCTGGGTAAGGGCGTCCGCAGTCTTCCCGGCCAGGTGCCGATCGAGATTGCCCAGTTGCGCCAGGCACAGCGCCACGTGCTCCTGCTCCTCCAGCGAGATGTCGCTGGTCTGAAGACGCTTGCCCAGCAACTCTTCAACGCGCCTTCGCCGCGTCGGGTCCAGCCCGACGGCGGCCTGCAACGCAAACGCGGCCCGGTCCTTCAGCCGTCGCCTCAAGACCGGGTCGTCTAGGGCCTCCTCCACAAACCGCAGACGCAGGCGTTCGTTCGGCGAGGTGGCCAGGTCCCAAAGCGGCTCGACCTCCTGGTCATTCAGCCCCGGCAACGGCTGCTTGGGCTGGACTTGCACGGCCAGCGGACGCAGCAGGCTTTGTGCCATGTCGCTCAACAGCTCGTCCGCCCTTTCTTCCGCTTTCGTTTCCGCTTTGCGGGCGGCCTCGGCCTTGCTCTCCGCGTTGCCCTTTTCGGTCAAGGCCCAGCCGGTCAGCCTCCAGGAAGCGACCAGGCCGACAGTCAGCACCAGAAACACCAGCGCCGCCAGGAGCGCGACCACCGGATTGCGTTTCACCCACTTCACAGTCCGTTCGACGCGCCCCACCGGCCGGGCCTGGATCGGCTCGCCGTGCAGATACCGAACCAGCTCGTCCGCCAGTTCCGCAGCGGATGCGTAGCGTTTCTCCGGTTCCTTGCGCAGGCACTTCAGGCAGATCGTCTCCAGGTCCAGCGGTACACTCTGCTGCCAGCGAGAGGGCGGCACCGGCTCCTGCCTCCGCACCTGGTCGAGCGTCTCGACGATCGTCTTGCCCTGGAACGGCGGCCGGCCGGCCAGGCAGGCGTACAGGATCGCACCCAGGGCATAGATGTCCGCCGCGGGGCCAGCCTCGTGGGCGCGTCCTGAGGCCTGCTCCGGGGCCATGTACGACGGCGTCCCCATCACCTGCCCGGCCTGGGTTTCGCCGCTGTCGCTATCCATCTGCCGGGCCAGGCCGAAGTCCGTGATCTTGGGCGTGCCGAGCCCCCTCACCCCCGACCCCTCTCCCGCGTCGGGGAGAGGGGAGAGAAGGATGTTGGCCGGCTTGAGGTCGCGATGCACCACGTTGCGGCTGTGTGCCAGTTGCATCGCACGCGCCAGCGCTTCCACCAGCCGGGCCGTTTCCCGGGCGGGCAGCAGGTTGCCTTTGATCTTGCCGGCGAGGTTGCCGCCGTCGACGAACTCCAGCGCGCAATAGGGATGACCGTCGGCCTCGCCGACCTCGAAGACCTGGACAATGTTGGGATGCTGCAAGCGTGCCACCGCCTCCGCCTCGATGCGGAAACGCAGAAGCTCACCCGGCCCGGCGTGCCCCCCGGCCAGGACCATCTTCAGCGCCACGGTGCGTTTCAGGGCCAGGTGCCGCGCCTTGTAGACGATGCCCATGCAGCCGCGACCGAGCACGCCCTCGATCTCGTAGCCGGGGATGGCTGGCGACAGTTGGAAAGAAGCGATCGAGGAGCCGTCTCGTTCTTCCACTGGCTTTGGCTGGTACGTGACGGTGGCCTGGCCGGCGAGCGACGGAGCCCGCCAGGCATCGGTGGTAACGGCTTCGGGGGGAGACTCCGAAACCGGAGCGGCAACGTGGTCGGTGGTCCGTAAGGGATCGTCGGCGTTCGGCGTCGGCATCGGTCACCCTCCTTCGAGCAAGTCGTTCCCTCGCTGGCGCGTCGGGCTTGTGAAGTGGGACGCCACCGCACAAGCCCGACGCGCCAGCGATGGTTCCGCTGTTCCCTCGCTTGCGCTTCGGGCTTGTGTTGCGGCGCCGCTCGGGAGTTTTGTCCGGTAGCTCTTAGCACTCGGCATCCTTCGCTTGCCGGATGGCAGCGACAAAGTCCGCCAGCAATCCTGGTGCAAACGTCTCTTCTTTCTGTCGAATCACTTCCGTCGAAACGCTCTTGAAGCGGTCCTTGCGGTGGTTGAAGGGTGGCGCCACGAACACCGCGCTGACCGCAATCGGTCGCCCCTCCCGGTAGCCGGCTGCTTTTTGCAGGTCCCGCATTTTGAAGTCCACCCAGTGCATCCCGGCAGCCCCGTAGTAAATCAGCGCCGCGTCACAATCGCGCAGGTTCTGGACGTGGATCTGCTGCACTTCGGATTCTTCCGCCTCGAAACCCGGCAAGCTGACCTCGATGCCCTGCTCGTAGAAGAAATCCTCCAGCGGCTCGAGGGCTGCTTCATCCTGCTGATCGCAAATCAGGTACACCCGCGGTGCGCTGCCGGCTGCTGGTTTTTGCGCCGGCTTGTCGCGCTCGGCCTGCTCGCGCTCCCAGCGGGTCCGAAGCAACACTTTCAGATTTTCCAGCGTGTCGGCGATCAGCTCGGCCCCCGTGACCGAGTGGGGATCGGCCTGGAGCTGACGAAGGAACGAGGCCTGCCGATCGTCCCGGGGCTGAAGTCCTTTGGGAATCCAGATCAGGCGCTTCAGAGAGGAATTGTCGCAAAACCGGGCAGCCACCTGGTTCTGGAGGGCGACCACCGACAGCTCGGTCGCCTCGGGCACGAGTCCGAAATGCTCGCCGACGAAGTGAATGGCGACGTCGGCCTGCTCCAGGCAACCTTGCACCACCGCCACCAGCTCACTGGCGACGAGCGGCAACGGCCGCTTGGGGATCACCGTGTGCCCCAGCTCGATCAGCTCACGCCGCAACTGGTCGCGCTGTGGTTCGAGGTCCGAGGTCGTGGCCGCCAGAAAGATGGTCTTGGGATTGGCGGTGCGTTTTTCACTCCCGTGGGCGGCGTCTCCCAGGTACTTGAGCACCTGGGAGATGTCGTGGGCGACGTCATAGACCCGCTCGTGAAAGCGTTGCAGCGCGGTGCTGCCAAACGCCTCGTCGAATTCCCGCAAGCGGCCCGTTTGCGGGTCCCGTTCAAAGAACTCGTAAGGCACCAGGCCGGTGTACAGCGCCCGAAGGTCGGGGGGCAACTCGTCGGCGGCCACCGGGGTCTTGATGACGTTCAGCAACCGGGTGTGATTGTCGATCTCGAACTGTCCGGATTCCGTCGCACTTTTCCAGAACGATTCCACGACCCGCTGGCACTCGTCGGAATGGGCAAAGGGTGGCGACAGCACCGAGACCACCGTCTTGGCGTTGGGGATCTGCTTGAGGACTTCGGCCTCAACCTCGGAGGACAGGGTGCTGTCAGAATGTTTGACCACCGCGACCTGCTTGCCGGAAAGCTGTGCCACGCGCACCTGGAGGTTCTGGTGGAGCTGGGAAATCCAGCCCGGCCGGCCCGACAGCAACGGTTGATCGTCCAGCATGGAATAGGTGATCACGACGTCGCTGTGCCCGAGGTCTTTTGGGTCGGCAACCGCCGCGGCGCCGGCCTTTGGAGTTCTCGGAAGCTGTTCCCCACGAGCCATTCGGTCCAGGTGGTCGGCGACCATTTCGGCCGATTCCGGGCGTTCCTTCGGGTCCTTGGCCAGCAGTTGCATGATGAAATCCGATAGCTCGGCCGGCAGCTCGACGTTGAGTGCCACGGGCGGCGCGGGCTTCTCGTTGACGACGGCTACCAGCGTGCTGATGGCATCGGGGCCGTGGAAGGGCGTTTCGCCGGTGGCCATGCGGTAGAGGACGCAGCCCAGGCTGAACAGGTCGGAGCGCGGCTCCACGGTCTTGCCCTGGGCCTGCTCGGGAGCCATGTAAGCGGGGGTGCCGACGATGGCGCCGGTGCGGGTCAGGTGGGTCTCGTCGCTGGAAGTCCGGGCCAGGCCGAAATCCAGGATCTTGACTCGTGCCTTTTTGCCCTCCAGCCAGACGTTGGCCGGCTTGACGTCGCGATGGATCAGGCCGCGTTCGTGGGCCGCCGCTAGCCCTTCGGCCATCTCCCGGCCGATGCGCAGCACGTCGGCCGGCGGCAGCTTGCCCTCGCGTTTGAGCCGCTCGTCCAGGGGCTCGCCTTCGAGGAACTCCATCGCCAGGAAGGGAGCGCCGCGATCCTCGCCGACTTGGTGGATGGTGACCACGTGATCGTGCTTGAGTGCCGCCGCCGCCCGGGCCTCACGCAAGAAACGCTGCTTGGCCGAGTCGGTGGCGGCCAGGCCGGGCAGCATGGCCTTGAGAGCGACGAGGCGTTGCAGTTGGGGGTCCTCGGCCTGGAAGACCACGCCCATGCCCCCGGACCCCAGCACCCGGAGGACCCGGTAAGGCCCCAGCCGGCCCAGCTCGTCCGGAGACTGGGCGGGGGCCAGGAAACTGCACAGGTGCTGGTCCGTGATTTCAGGCTGCGGCTGGCCGGTCCCGACATCGGTTGCGGTCCCCGGCGAGCTGCGGGCGCCTGCTGCGCTGGCAGGCGGCAAGGGCAAGACCTCGGGCACAACTGGCGGCGGCTGGGTCGCCTTGTCACGTGTGGGTTCCATTGCTGGGCTTGGCCTCGATTGCACAGGAGCAGCTGATGACTCCCCGACGGACCCATTGTCCCATGAGTTGACAGAAAGGCAAGAAAAACCCGATGTTCTGCTTCCGGAGTCTTCGGAGGGTCTCGCGACAGATCCGGGACGAGCCGAAACGTTCTTGCGACTCAGGAAAGGAATGCGCGTTTGGGCAGTCGAGCCGGGGAGGCAAGGAGTACCGAGAACTCAGGACTCCTGGGCCTCACTTCCCCGGCTTCTTCTCGACGATGGTGATGGTCACCTTGCCGGCCCGGGTGATGGCAGCCCGCGTCATCTGGGTGGCATTGCAGCAGGCGGTGAAACGCCCCTGCCGATCCAGCACGATCACCCCGCCCTCGACGCCGTCGATGCCGGGGCTGGCATCCTCGGGTGGGACTCGGATCTTCTTCAGTTCCTCGACCACCTCGCCGGCCGCCTTCTGTGCCGTGATCTGCTTGTACTTCATGCGGGCGACGACGTCGTGGGCGACGGCGCAGCGGATGAAGTATTCGCCGATCCCGGTACACGAGACGGCGCAGGCGGCGTTGTCGGCGTAGGTCCCGGCCCCGATGATGGGCGAGTCGCCGACCCGCCCCGGCAGCTTGTCGGTCAGCCCACCGGTCGAGGTCCCCGCCGCCAGGTTGCCCTGTCTGTCCAGGGCGACGGCGCCGACCGTCCCGTAACGCCGCCGACGGGCCGGAGGTTCGCCCCGCCCTGCCGACCGCGCCCGGGGGTCCTTTTTCTTCTTCCACTCCTCCTGTAACTCGTCCCACCCCCTCTTGTTCCAGAAATACTCGGGCGGGACGATCTTCAGACCCTGCTGGATGGAGAACAGCTCCGCCCCCCGGCCGATCAGCAGGACGTGGCGGGACTTCTCCATGACGGCCCGCGCCGCCGTGATCGGGTTCTTGACGATGGTGACCCCGGCGACCGCGCCGGCCTTCCGGTGCTGCCCCTCCATGATTGAGGCGTCCAGTTCGATCTGGCCCTCGTGATTGAACACGGACCCTTTCCCCGCGTCGAACAGCCCGGAATCCTCCATGACCTTGATGGCGGCCTCAACGGCGTCGAGACTGGTGCCACCGCTGGTTAATTTCGCGTGCCCGACCTTCAGGGCGTCGGTCAGCGCCGCCTCGTATTTCGCCGCCCTGTCCGCGGGCAGGTCGGGAGGCAGGTCGCCCTCGCCCCCGTGGATGGCGAGCACTACCGGGTCCGCTGGCTCGTCCACCGCTGGTTCGGCACCGCTTCCGGTCAGGAGCGCCAGCAGTGCCAGGCTCGCGACGAGAACAGACAGGACGATACGGGGGGAAAGCTGCATGATGGGGATCTCCTCTCTGCTCCTTGTGTCTGCAGCGGATGGTTCTGCTATGGCCATTGTTCGGCGTGCTTACGTCCACCAACCGCCGTTGACGCAGTCCAGGAGGAAGACGCCAAACCGCTCTTTGAGCTGGTCCGTGAACTCGGTGAACCGGTCCGAGTTGTCAAAGTCCGGCGCGTCCACGTCCGACCAGATTGAAAGCCGGTATGGGCAGCTCGCGATTACCTCGGGAGGGGCCGGCAGGTCCGGCTCCTCAGACAGGAAGCGGTTATCCTCCGCGACGTCCGGTCTGGAGTCCAGCCAGGCTGTAACTGCCCAGGGGCCATACCACACCCGGAACCCGGTGCCGAACGACTCACGGTCGGCCGACAGCAACTCGGCCCGCACCGGTGCCTTCAGGAACACCGCCTGCCCTCGCAGGTACTGCGTGAATGTCTGCGACGAATAGAACTCGACGGCCCGTTCGAGCGTGAAGTCACTCGATGCGGGCACCAGTCCAATCAGCTCGTAGCACCCGTCAGCCATCCGCTCCTCTCCGCGACCGAACTCGTGATGAGGCGGATTGGCAAGTCAGTCGATTGTCAGCCGTCCAGTCCGCCTCGCAATTCTCCGGTCACCCTACCGCGACCCGGCTTGCTCTGCCAGTTGGTTCCTTCTTTCTTCTTGACCCCTTGACACCGAGACGGGAAAGATGCTCTCGGTCCGTCCCCAGAGTCGTCCGCCCTGTTGCCGTGACCGCGTTTCTCGACCACCGAGGCAGGCCGGACGCCAGGCCCTCCCGAATACCCTGGCACATGGCAGGCAGGCACCAAAATGCCGCTTCCTGGCATCCCAGGGACCATCTTGGACCGCTTCTGTCGTGTCCGCCACCCCCAGCAAATTGGCCGACAGGGCAGGCAACCCGGAATCGGGTGGTCTGATCCACCGCGCAGCCCGGCAGCGTCAGCTTCCGGTTTTCCGGCTGAGCCAGGAACGCTCGCAGATCCTCGGGTATCTCCATCCGTAGATCTCCGGTGGGTCGAATTTGTGCTGGGGCTGACAGACCCCTCAACCTGTTTCCGCTTCCCGGTCACGCGATCAAGTGGCCGGTCAGCCAGCTGTCAACCGCCCGTTCAGCCTCGCAATTCTCTGGCCACTGTAGCATGGTTCGGCTCGCAGGGAAAGTCCCCGCTATCGAACGTCAAAGTTCTGTGGCCGACTTGGTCCTCGTCCCAGGCACGATCAGCTGTCGCGCAACCGCAACCCCCGTGCTGCCAGCTTGTGTTGGCACTCCCGCAGGGTCGTCTCACGGAAGCCCGGTTCAAGAATGTCCTCGATGGTTCGCTGGCAGAGGTCCCCCACGGTTAGAACCCCCAGCCTGATCGCCCAGCGGCGGGCTCGCAGGGAGAGTTCTCCCAGACGGGCCAAGGGGTCAACCACCCGGAGCCAGGCGGCATCCAGCCGAGCGTGGAGCAATTCGAGGCGCTCCTGAGCCGTTCGGCGTTCCTGGCTTTCAGCCGGCAGGGTCCCGACCGCCAATTGCAAGCGGAGGAATTCGCTCCGGTCCGCATCCCCATTCTCTTCCAGCCAATCGGCATACACGGCGCGGGTCACGTCGTCCAACGGATCAGTTTCGAGGAGCTGGAGGAATGGAGTCTCGTTCCGCATGGCGACTCCCTTGGCTGAACGGCAACGCCGGGGACAGCGATCTTACTTCAAACCGAGCAACAGGTCCAGCAGCCAGCAACCGCGGACGTGCAGCCCTGGGCTGTGGCAGTGGCCGAGGACCTGCTCCTCCTCGCAACCGGCGTCTTGAAGCGCGTCGGCCAGGATCGGCAGGCAGTCGAACGCCTGCACCTCGTAAGCGGCTCGGGCGACGGCGCGGACGGCATCCGACTGCCACTTCGGGTCAACAGCGATTGGCTGGAAGGGGTTGCCGAAGATCTCTCGCAACAGGTCGCATTGAGCCGCCTCCTCGGCACACCGGTCAGCCAGCCTTCCCCCGGCGTGACTCCCCGCTGCCGCGCTGGCGGGCGCCCACGTCCTGACGGGGATGTATCTGTCTACTTGGCCCGGAACCTGCCGGGGAGAATCGCTGATTGTTGTCGCGCTTGCTGCGATGCAGGCCAGGAACGCCGTGGTGCGCGGTGCCCCATCCGGTTCTTCCGTATAGTAGCGGTCCCACAACTCGGCGAACGCTTCACCACCGTCGGCCAGCTCCTCATCGGTTGCCAGCCCATCGGCATACCGCTCGGCCAGTGCCACCGCATCCCGGCATACGGCCTCTGGCAGGAGATGCCAAATCCGCCGACAGCACGCACAGGCGAACAAGCGAAGCTTGCGGTTGCTTGCGGGACCTGCGACGAGGAAGTCCAGCATCCTCGTTGGATCGGCGCACGTGACCCATTCAGACACCGCCAGCTCCAAGGCGGGCCAACGATCAACGCGAGCTGGCGAAATGCCGCTCATCCGTTGGAGTGCATGTCGCACGCGCTCGTCCATCTCAGCTCTCCAGACCAGCCCCATTGCCTTGCCTGGAGACGTGCTTCTCGTTGTAGCGCGTCCAGATCGCATCCAGGGCCACAGCCGCACCTAACCTCAGGCGATACCGCACCATCGTACTCACTCGCGTCGTGCCGAGGTTAATCTCCACAGATGGCTTGTCGCGGTCCCGGGCCAGTTCGATCGGGTACGCAATGTAAGGGAACACGCTCGTGGTTCCGATCGAGAATGTGACGTCGAATCCCTCGCGTAACTGGTGCTTCAGCTCGCGAATGCCGCCGTCCGGCAGCATTTCCTCGAAGAGGACCACGTCGGGCCGCGCGACCGCCGAACACGCACCGCAGCGCGGCAAGGCCGGGAGGTGAGCATAGTCGCTGACAGTCTCACGCCAGGAACATTTGGTACAACGAAGCTCATGCAGCTCCCCGTGGATGGCGATGACGTTCCGCGATCCCGCGGCGCGATGAAAGCCGTCCACGTTCTGGGTGAGAGTCCAGACTCGCGGGAAATGTTGCTCCATCTCGGCGACGACAGCGTGGCCGCGGTTGAACTTCGCTCCCCGACAGGCTTCCTCGATCTGGCGGAGATACTTCCACGTCCACTCCGGGCGGCTGCGGAACATGGGGCCAGACAACATTTCCTCGATGGCCAGGCCCTCTTCCGTCTCCTCACGCTCGTACAACCCTCCGACGCCCCGATACGTCGGTAGACCCGAGTCGGCCGACATCCCGGCTCCGGTCACGAACAGGATGCTGCGTGCGCGTGCCAGATGGTCCACAATCCGGTCAATCGTCTCCAGGTCAGGCGGGCTTATCATCGGAGGATTCCTTCAGAGTCAGCTTCTGCAGCAAATAGGCGGACCTTGCTCGCCGTTTCTCGCTGGAATAGCCGCCAAACAACTCCGCAAGGGCGCTCTCGACGCCACATTCATCCTCTGCTTCGGAAGCAACCTTCTGGAGCTTCTTGAGCCATTTCTTTTCATTGGTGAGCCGATAGCGGCAGTACCATGCCGAAGGCTCGGCCCACGCATGTGCTTTTTCACGCCCGAGCGCTGCTTCGTAGGCCGCCAGCGCCTCGCTGAGGCGGCCCGCTTCCAGTTCAATGTCTCCGACCTCCAGCAGCGCCGTGACATCCTCCTTGTCGAGGTCTGCCGCGGCCGCAAACATCTCGACGGCGGCCTGCAAGTTGCCAGCACGTCGGCAGGCATTGCCAGCCGCGATCGCGGTCGCCCAAGTGGGGCTTTCTTCAAATTCCTGGCGCGCTCGCTTCACAGCTTCGTCGAACCGGCCGAGCTTTCCGAGTGTCATCATTTCCACGACCAGCGACTTTTCGCTCTGACCGTGTTTCTTGACGATGCGCTGGATCGCCTTCAGCACTTGAACCAGCAAACCTCGTTGTTCCGGGGTGAGGTCAGCGTTCTCGGGGAAGGTCTGCACGTGCTGCCCAAGGGTGAGGACAACCGGGTCGGCACCGGTTTCGCGGAGTCGTGCGGCAAGGGTTGCGAGATACGTTGGCAGGGGCGGATGCGGGACCCACATTGTTTCGACTCCCCCTGAGACATCGGCCGACTGTACCAGCCACTGTAGCACGGCCCGTCCCACAATGCCATTGCTTTCGCTTCCTTCACGCTCCGGGGTCTGGCAAAAGTTCCGGGAACCTGTTAGCCGCGACGCGGAGCGCAGCGCAGCGGAGCGCGGGGCCCCTCCGCTTCGTGGGGAGCTGCCGCGCTCCGCTGCGCTGCGCTCCGCGTCGCGGCTAACGGTTCGGCCCTTCCCGGATCTGTTGCACATTCGGCAAGATTCAGTCGTGCAGCTGATCGTCTGCTTCCTTGGGCTTCACGCCGTGGAACCTGCGCCATGCCAACTCCTGATCCCATTTCCACAATGCGATCGTGGCAAGCACGCACCAAATCATTGCAAGCTGACGCCCAGTCCCGGCCCGGTGGGGACGAACAAGCGGTCCGCCTTGTATTCAAGTGCCTTGGTGGTCAACGGCTGCTCGAAGTACAGCGGCCCGATCAGGTCGCCGGGATAGCGTTCGCAGAGCAGGTTGCCCGTGGCCACGGCGACGTGGGCCATCGCGGCGGTGGCGACCTCCCTTTCCAGGTTGCTGCCGATGGTGCTCGGAATGCCGGCGGCCTCGGCCATCCGGGCCAGATACTGCGTTGGCCGGATGCCGCCGTGCTTGCCCGGATAGAGGCTGATCACGTCGGCCGAGCCGGCTCGGATCACGGCCAGCAGGTCCTGATCGGTGAAAACGCTCTCGTCGGCCATGATCGGCACGCCCGACCGGCGGCGCACCTCGGCCATGCTGGCGTGGTCGCCGCGCCGGGTCGGCTGCTCGAACAGGGCCACCTCCAGCTTCTCGAACCGGCTGGCGACCCAGACCGCCTGATCCACCGTGTAGCCGCCGTTGGCGTCCACCGACAGGAAGCAATCGCTGCCGATGGCCTGCCGCACCGCACGCAGCCGGTCCACGTCGGCCCGGGGGTTTCGGCCCACCTTGACCTTGATCGCCTTCCAGCCGCGCTCGACCATCTTCTTGGCCCGCTCCGCCGCCACCTCGGGCTCCACCGCGCCCACCACGAACTTGAGCCGGATGCCCGGATCGCCGCCTTCGGGAGGCGAGGCCCGGCCGCCCAAAAGCTTGTGTACCGGGACGCCGAGGATCTGCCCTTGCAGATCGAGCAGGGCCATCTCCAGGGCCGCCTTGGCGAAGCTGTTGGCGAAGGCGGTGCGGTCCAGCCGCCGGCCGATCCATTCGGTGTCGAACGGGTCGGCACCGACGATCAGGGGAGCCAGCACTTCGCGGATCAGGGCGATGGTGCCGGCCTGCGTTTCGCCACTCCAGACGCTGGTGACGCTGGCCTCGCCCAGGCCAAGGTGGTGTTCCTCGTCCGCGACCCGCACCAGGACGTACTGCCCGGCTCGATGCTCCCCCAGCGAGCTGATGATGGCAATGTCTCGACGGAGGTGGCCGTCAATCGGCTCGGCGGACACAACGGTGATTGGCATGAGGATTTCCTTTCCCGAGGGCGGCTCAGCGAAACTGAGATTTGACCCGGTCGTTGGACAGGGCGATCAGGCCCTGAATGCCGCCAAGCCACTCCCCGAGGGCCGCAATCAGGACCACCACGAAGACGCCACAGGATGCAGCCAGGTAGGCAGGGTTCATCCGGTCGAGCCCCCCCAGGAGTTGCAGGCCCGCTACCGCCAGCTGGAGCAGGCTCTTGAGTCCCAGGACCAGAGCGGTGATACAGCCCGCCATCGCCAGGCCGTAGTTGTTCTGGGAAGCCAGGGCCCCGGCTCCCAGCAAGGTCACGATGGCGAGCCCGACTTGCACCGTGCCACCGATCAGCAGCACGACCGCGAGGACGACGGCCTGGTCTTTCGGCATCGGAATGGGGGACTCGAACAGGGAAAAACAGCCGAAAAGAAAGCAGCAGGAGCTGAGCAGGAACTCAATGATCGCCGCGGTCCGCAGCCAGTTGGCGGGTCCAGTGGTCCGTCCTCCGAATCGCTCCGTCCTCCGGGAAGCGGCTTCGTCCGGAAAGTCGAAGTCGCTGCTGGGGCCCTGGGTCGGCGAAGATCCAGCCGGTTGCAGGACGGGCCGGGGCGTCACGGCTTCGCCGGCCGGGGCCGTGAAAACGGTCTGACAGTGCGGACACTGCACTTCCGAGCCGCGCAGAGATTCCGGCAAGTTCAGAGCGCGATGGCAATTCGGGCAGGGAACGGTGGGCATGGGTGAATCCTGTGGCGACAAGGGCGAGGCTGCCTCACGGCGGAGGGAGTTTTACGTTTCGGACCGAGAGGGGACAAGGCGCTACCGAGAACAGTCTGGCCACGCCGCCAATCAGGGAAATCGCGGCCGCCAGCGACAGGGTCAGGAGCAGCAGCGAGCCCACCAGAAAGCCGCTCCCATCCCGCCGCCAGGGCAGTTCACTGATCACCAGGCTCACGAAAACGGCTTGCAAGGCATCCTTCACCGCAAAGAGGACGGCCAGGATGCCCGCTGTCCAGGCCAGCCCGGAGCGTCGGCCGTTCTTCAGGTCTCTGGTCCCGAACAGGACCACAAGGCCCAGTCCGAACAGGAACAGGACGCCGATCACGATCCCGGCTCCGTAATCATCTCTGAGTCGGTGCCAGGGGAGCGGCGCGTTGAACCACCAGGCCAGGAAAAGCAGCAATCCGATCCAGGAGAGGAAGACGCCTCGCCAGAGCCACGCGGCGGCGGTCTTTAGCTTACGCAGGAACGATTCCGGCAGTGCCTGCTCGTTGCCTGGCGCGACTTTGCGTTCGCGCAGAACAGAGAGTGTCTTGGTTCCCGCGACAAACGCAATCAACGCTACCGCCAGCGATAGGATCAGGCCGATCAGACCGATCACGCCATCCCCGCTCCGGGAGGGAGGATAAGCCATCACCACCAGAATCAATCCGCACTGAAGCAGATCCTTGATTCCCAGGAGAAGAGCAAGAACTCCCGCCGCCAGGACAAGCCCTCCCGTCTCACCGCGTCTGAGGGAACTCGCTCCTCCCAGGACCACTCCGCCCCAGATGCAAACCGTCACAATTCCGGCCACAAACCACAGAGCCAGAGCGTCCCTGCCGGCGTAGACGAGGAGTTCGGACATGCTGCACAAGCACATCACACCGAGAAAGGACGAGAGGATCCCGAAAACCCCTGCGGACTTCAGCCACGCCGCTGCGTTGGCAACTCTGGGCCGGGTCGGGGCATCCGGATGCGGCTCGTACCGGCGAAGCGTTTCGGCCCGCTCTTGTCGGCGTGGAGGTGTCGGAGGCGCTGCTTGTCCAGAGGGTACAATCCCGGTCTCCGGTTGCAGCGGGGCATCGCTTTCAGGGGTGCGAAAGGTGTGCCGGCAGCCGGGGCACCGCACCACCGAACCCCGCACCTCCTCGGGTAAGTTCAGCAGGCGCCGGCACTGAGGACAGCGAATCGTGATCATCGCGTGGTGGTTTCTCGCCTCTTCATCCGCCCAGACCCAGCGCACCCAGCACCAGGTCACGAACCGCAGTCATGGGCAGGTCGCCTTCCCCGGGCGGCGGTCCGTCGCCGATCAGCAGCGGCCGGTCGCCAGGATCAGCCGCCGCGACGCCGTGGCTGCCGCGGACCAGGGAGGCGTCCAGCGGCACCACGTCGAACAGGGTGCGGAAGCCGAGCTTCTTCTGGATTAGCCGGCGCACGGCCCGGCCCATCGGCCAGAGCAGCTTCGGATCGAAGAACAGCTCGCAGGGATCGTACCCCGGTTTGCGATGGATGTCCACAGTCCGGGCGTAGTCGGGCGCTTGCCGGTCGTCCAGCCAGAACGGATACGCCAGCCAGGCGTCCGGCCGGGACAGCACCACCAGCTCCCCGCTCCGCTCATGGTCGAGTCCCAGCGCTTTCCGCTCCTCGCCTTCCAGGATGCGATCCACTCCCTCCAGGCCGAGCAGCAGTTCGCGGACCTTCGGTCGATCAAGGGGGTCGGGAACGTAAACGTGGGCCAGCTGATGATCGCAGACGGCGAAGGCCCGGCTCTCGAACAGGTCCAGCACCTCGCCGAACGGCCCCGGACGGACGCTGACCAGCCCCGCCCTGCGCAGGGCCCGGTTCGGCAGCACAGCGCGCTTGACGTCCACGTGGCCATATTCGCTGACCACCCAGACCCGCGCACCGACTCGCCGGGCGGCGTCCAGCAGCGGCTCGCAGGCAGAGTCCAGCTCGCCGACAATCTGCTTCATGTCGCAGCCGGATGGGCCGAACCGCTGCGGGTCATAGTCGAGATGCGGCAGGTAAACCAGGGTCAGGTCGGGATGCTCGCTGGTCAGCACCTCGGCGGCGCAGGAGGCAATCCACTGGGCACAAGCCAAACCCGCTTTCGGGCCCCAGAAGGACGGGAAGGGAAAGGGGCCCAGCTGCCGCTCCAGACGGTCGGTCAAGCCCAGCGGCGTGCCGTGGACAGCGAACGCCTTGTTGCCGTCGGCCGCATAATAGGGTTTGGGAGTGACGCTCAGGGCGACCGCGGCCCCCTGGTTGAACCACCAGAACAGCTTGGCACAGCGGAAGTTGCGTCCTTGCTGCCGGGCTCGAACCAGTGCGGTCTGGTAGAACGGCTCCGCCTGCAGCAGCCGGTTGGATTGCTGCCAGAAACGGACTTCCATCGTGTCGCGGAAGAGCCAGCCGTTGGCGACGATGCCGTGCCGGTCGGGCAATTGGCCGGTCAGCAAGGTGGCCTGGGCCGTGCAGGTCACGGCGGGAATGACCTCGAGCAGCGGACGCATCCAGCCGGAGTGTACTAGACTACTGATACGCGGGGCCAGCGGCAGAAGGCGAGGCGTCAGGCCGACCGCGTTGATCAGGACCAGGGGTTCCTTGAGGGGTCTCATCATGGCCCATCTTATGAAGGCGAGCGGCGCGGCGTCAGCCCGCCGGTGAGGGTGCCATTCACCGGCGGTCTGACGCCGCGCCGCTCGCCCTCAAAGGAAGGAGGATGGGCTGCTCGGGCAAGCTGCATGGGAAAATCCGACTGCAACGACCTTGACGATTGCGGCAGTTGTGATTGCTCTTGTTCACCCCAATCTCATATAATCCCCGATCATGGGCACTGAGGGAACGTGACTCGATTTTACCCCGGCAATGAGGACATTTCCGTGACTGCGGATCGATACCTGTTCACCAGCGAATCCGTCTCGATGGGCCATCCGGACAAGGTGGCCGATCAGATCAGCGACGCCATCCTGGATTTCTGCCTGGCGGCCGACCCGCTGAGCCGGGTGGCCTGCGAAACCCTGGTCACCACCGACCTGGCGGTCGTGGCCGGCGAGATCACCACCAAGGCCGACCTGACCCGGGCCGTCGTGGACCGCATCGTCCGCGACACGATCCAGGAGATCGGCTACGTCGATCCCACCATCGGCTTCGCGGCCGACACGTGCCAGGTGAACTGCTACCTGCACAAGCAGTCGCCGCACATCGCCATGGGCGTCGATCTGGGCGGGGCCGGCGACCAGGGCATGATGTTCGGCTTCGCCTGCCGGGAGACGCACACCCTGATGCCGCTGCCGATCTACCTGGCCCATCGGCTGGTGGAAAACCACGCCAAGATGCGCCGCAGCGGTGAGCTGAAGTTCATCCGCCCCGACGCCAAGAGCCAGGTCACGGTCGAATACAACGCCGACGGCACGCCGCATCGCATTCACACCATCGTCCTCTCGACCCAGCACGACGATAGCGTGGTCACCACCCGCAACGGCGGGCAGTACTTCAGCGATGACGCCCGGCAGCTGCTGATCGACAAGCTGATCCTGCCGACCATCAAGGCGGAGCGGCCGGACCTGATCGAGGGCAAGGGCAAGATCAACCCGATCAAGCCGGGCCAGGTGGGCAAGAACGACGGCAGCAGCATCGACATCCACGTCAACCCGACCGGCTGCTTCCTGGAAGGCGGCCCGCACGGCGATTGCGGTCTGACCGGCCGGAAGATCATCGTGGACACCTACGGCGGCCGGGGCCGGCACGGCGGCGGCGCCTTCAGCGGCAAGGATCCGACCAAGGTCGATCGCTCCGCGGCCTACATGTGCCGCTACATCGCCAAGAACGTCGTCGCCGCCGGCCTGGCCGGCCAGTGCGAGGTGCAGGTCAGCTACGCCATCGGCTACCCCGAGCCGATCAACATCTGGGTCAGCACCTTCGGCACCGCCGCCCGCGGGCTGACCGATCCGCAGATCGCCGCGCTGATCCGCGAGAACTTCAAGCTGACCCCGGCCGGCATCATCGAGACGCTGAACCTGCGGCGGCCGATCTACAAGGAAACGGCCCGCCACGGCCACTTCGGCCGGGAACTGGCCAGCTTCTCGTGGGAACGCACCGACAAGGCCGACGCTCTGCGCCGGGCCGTCGGCATCGCGGCATGATCTCCGCGCTCGAAAGGCGAGCCGGGAGCGTCAGCGACCGGAGAATACAAGCTCCGGTCGCTGACGCTCCCGGCTCGCCTTCAAGTTTCCGCCTCGAACCCTACAACCCGCACATCCCTTCCAGTCTCGCGCCGGCCGCGTTCAACCGATCCGTTCTTGCGGCCTGCCGGAACAAATTCAGCACCCGATCAAGTAGAATTACCAGCGCAAGGTGCCAGGGTCCGCACCATTCACCGGTCAGAGAGCAGACAAGAGGCTCTCCCACGTTGTCCACCTGGAGATACTGCCATGTCCGGTCGTAGCCTGGTCGTTGTGGTGCTGTGTGGCGGGCTTGCTCTGGCTCTGCTGCCGGCCGCTGGGATTACCCAACCAGCCGATCGGGTTCCCACGCCGCCCGGCATGGAAGCGCTGCCGCGAGGCCCGGTCCACGAGGCCTTTGCTCAACCCACCGACGTCAATCCACAACCCGGGCCGGTCATTCCACGGCAGCCGCCGCGAGCCATCGAGGAACAGCCGCCCGATCAGAAACCGGATGGCTCCGCCTGGGTGCCGGGCTACTGGCAGTGGGACGAGGAACGCTCCGACTTCATCTGGGTCAGCGGCTTCTGGCGCGTGCCGCCTCCCGGCCGGCAATGGGTGCCGGGCAGCTATCGCCAGACCGACAAGGGCTTCCAGTGGACGCCCGGCGTCTGGATCTCGCAGAACCAGCAACAGCTCAACGTGCTGCCGCCCCCGCCGCGCTCCATCGAGAACGGTCCGGCCCAGCCCGCCCCGGCCAACAACAGCATCTACGTCCCTGGAACGTGGATGTACCGCCAGTCAGGATACGCCTGGAGGCCGGGTTACTGGATCGATTACCGCCCCGACCTGGTCTGGTGTCCAGCTCAGTATTACTGGACCCCGGCCGGCTACGTCTTCGTGGACGGCTACTGGGACTACCCGCTGGCGGGCCGTGGTCTGCTGTTCGCCCCGATGGCCTTCAACGGACCGGTCTGGAACCAGCCCGGCTTCTGCTACGTGCCCAACTTCGTGGTCAGCGTCAACTTCCTGCCGACGGCCCTGTTCGTCCGGCCGGCCTGGGGGCATTACTACTTCGGCGATTACTTCGGGGCTGGCTTTGCCCGTGCCGGGTTCACTCCCTGGGTCAATTATCGCTGGGGTCCGAGGTTCTACGATCCGCTGTACGTGCATGGATACTACGCCAATGGTGCCGGCTGGGGGCGGAACCTGAACACCCTCTACGCCAACCGCGCCGCTGGCCAGGCCATCCTGCCGCCACGGACCCTGGGGCAGCAGAACACCCTGATCCAGAACATCAACGTCAACCGCACCAACGTCAACGTGACCAACGTGCGAGTGCTGTCCCCCCTCAACCAGGCCACCGATCACGGCTTCCGGATGACCACGCTCAACCAGACCCAGCGACTCCAGTACCAGCGGAGCGGACAGCAGGTGCGTGACCTCGGCATTCAGCGACACAACCTGGAACATCAGGCGCTGTCCTCCCACGGCACTCAACTGCGTGCGGCCGACGCCCCGCGCAGCCTCAACCTGAACGTGCCGCATCAATCCAGCCCCGGGTTCAGCAGACCCGCGGCGCCTTCGGCCCCGGCGCCGGCTTATCATCAGGGCCACAACGTCCAGTCGCCGCACGGGTACACCGGGCCGAGCAGCGTCCCAGCGTACCACACACCGGGGTTTGCCCCGGCTACACCTCAGTTCCCGCATGGTTCGATGCCGCACGGGATGCCGCATGGTTCGATGCCGCACGCGAGTCCGGCGCCGCACTCCTCCGGGGGGCACCACTCAAGCTCAGGGCATGGGCACAGGTAAGCTCCGGGAGGTATAATGAGAACGAGGAGCCTTCCTCGCGGTTGACCTCCGGGGTCGTTCCGGGTACAACCAGTAGACTTCCAAGCGGCTCACCTCCTGCCCTATCGGTTGGCTGCACGTTCGAGTCCCCGAGCCCGACAGGAGCCAGGCATGAGTAAGGGAGCCATTGAAATTCCCGGATGGGCGCTTCGCAACCCGATCAGTGCCGGGACGCACCTGTTCTGGGCTTTGGTGGCCATTTACGTCACGGCCCTGTTCTGGCGGCTGACGCGCGGCGACCGGCTCCGCCGCTGGAGCGTGATGACCTTCGGCGTCAGCATGTGCTTGCTGTTCACCGCCAGCGGCGTCTACCATGCCCTGCGCGTCAATCCGCCGACACTGGAATTCTTCCGGCTGCTGGACCATAGCATGATCTACGTGCTGATCGCCGGCTCCTACACTCCCGTCCTGGCCGTCCTGCTCCAGGGCTGGCAGCGCACCGGCTTGCTGATCCTGGTTTGGAGCCTGGCCGTGATCGGCATCGTCTGTAAATGGGTCCTGACCGCTCCGCCTTACGAGGTGACCGTGGGGTTGTACGTCGGCATGGGCTGGCTGGCGCTCATTCCCATCCCCCAGATGATCAAGGCGGTTGGGCTGCGCGGCGTACTCTGGACCCTCCTGGGCGGCATCCTGTACACCCTCGGCGGCGTCTGTGACGCCGTGGGCTGGCCGACCCTCGTCTCCTGGCTCATCGGTCCCCACGAGGTGCTGCACCTCCTCGACATGCTGGCTTCGCTGATCCACGTCTATTTCATCATCCAGTACGTCCTGCCCTACCAGCCGCAGCCCTTCTTTCGGGCTGTGCCGAACACCTCCTTGCAGCAGGCCGCGGCCTGAGCGGGAGCGATTTCGCTCCCGGCGATGAATCCTCCCAGAAGAGGCAGCGTCCGTACAATAGTGCGGGGGTGTTTCTTGCGGCCTTGATTCTGGAGATCAACGAATGACGTGTTCTGTTCTGTTGGCCGGTCTGCTGCTGTTGCCCGCTGCCCCGCTGCCGGGCGCGGACAGCTCGACCGGAGATTGGCCCCAGTGGCGCGGTCCAAACCGCGATGGCGTTTCTCCCGACACCGGCCTGCTCACGGAATGGCCCAGGGGCGGTCCCAAACTCCTCTGGGAAGGCAAGGGGGCTGGCCGGGGTTACGCCAGCCTGGCCATCAAGAATGGCCGGATCTTCACGATGGGCGACAACCTCTCCACCGCCAGCGACAGGGATGAGTACGCTTCCTGCTTCGATTCGACCGACGGCAAGCAGCTGTGGAAGACCAGACTCGGCCCGGCGTGGAACTCCGGCTCGGAAAGCTGGCAAAGCTCGCGCTCGACCCCCACGGTGGCCGGCGGGCTCGTCTACTTCGTGACGCCGCAAGGGAGCCTGGTCTGTCTGAAGACGACCGATGGCAAGGAAGTCTGGCGGAAGGACCTGAAAAAGGATTTCGGAGGCAACAAGGGCGACGGCTGGGGCTACAGCGAATCGGTCCTGATCGACGGCGACAATCTGATCTGCACTCCGGGCGGCAGCAAGAACACGATGGTGGCCCTGGACAAGAAGACAGGCGAGAAAACCTGGTCGGCCGCGGTGCCCAGGGACCGAGGCGCGGGGCACGCCTCCGTGGTGGTGGCCGAGGTCGGCGGAACGCGCGTTTACGTGCAGACGACAGCCAGCAACGTCCTGGGTGTCCGGGCCAGGGACGGCAAGGTGCTGTGGACCCACTCGATTGGCGCTACGGCGGTGATCCCGACGCCGATCGTGCGCGGCGACCTGGTCTTCGCCGACGCCGGCTACGGCAAGGGCGGGGCGCTGCTGCGCCAGTTGCCGGCCAGCGATGGCAGCGTCAAGGTGGAGGAGGTCTATGGCTACAAGTCTGCCATGGCCAACAAGCATGGCGGCGTCGTCCTCCTCGGCGACTACCTCTACGGCGACAGCGACTCCAGCGGCAGGGTCTGGTGCGGGAAACTGCTGACCGGCGAGCAGCAGCAAGGCTGGAAGGTGAGCGGCAGCGGCAGAGGATCGGCCGCGATCACGGCCGCGGACGGTCATCTCTACGTCCGCTACGACAACGGCACCATCGCCCTGGTCAAGGCGACGCCGGACGGCTACAAGGAGTCCGGCTCGTTCAAGATCCCCCACAGCGGCGGCCGGCCCAGCTGGTCGCACCCCGTCGTCATCGGCGGCAAGCTGTATCTGCGCGAGGGGGACTGGGTTCTGTGCTATGACCTGAAGGGCAAGTGAAACGCTTGTTGATTGCGACTCAGAAAGTCCACCGCGCCCCCTCACCCAGGGCGATCGCCCTGGGCTATTCTGTTGCGCCCCTTCGGGGCGGAAGACCTGGTTTTCCGCCCCGAAGGGGCGCAACACGATAGCCCAGGGCATCGCCCTGGGGTCCTGCGGCGACGGACGTTGGTTTTCTGGATCCCAAGAAACATTCACACCCGCTGCGCATCTTCCGGTCGAATCTCGATCACGGTGGCCACGTCGGCTTGCAGCGCCTCTCGCAGCGCCCGCTCAAACGCCTCATCATTGTCGGCCCGGCTGTACCGCACTCCGAACGCCGCCGCGAACTTGCCGAAATCGGGGTTGCGCAGGTCCACGGCGATGTAGCGCTCCGCATAGCGGCGTTTTTGCGTGGCCCGGATCAGGGTCAAACTGTTGTCGTTGACCAGGAGAATGACGATCGGCAAGCGTTCCTGCACCGCGGTCGCCAGCTCCAGGCCGCTCATCTGGAAGCCGCCGTCGCCGGCGATGGCGACCACGGCTCGCTCAGGGAACGCGGCCTTGGCGGCCAGGGCGGCGGGGATGCCGTAGCCCATGCTCACCGCACCGGCCGGGTGGAGGAAGGTCCGCGGATGATCGAGCGGAAAATCGCTCATCAGGATATAGCCCAGGCGGGTGACGTCCACCGAAAGGATGGCGTCGGCAGGCAAAGCCCGGCGCAGGGCCGTCAGTACCTCGATCCCCGGCAAGCGCCAGCTCTCCCGGCGTTTGGGCGGCGTCCCCCAGGGCATTCGTGGCGTTTCGGGCAGCAGTGGCAGCAGCTGTTTCAGGGCCAGCCGGGCGTCGGCGTGGACCCCCACGTCAACGGGATAGTGCCGGCCGATCTCTTCCGGATCGACGTCGATCTGTGCCAGGGACGGCGGCCGGGGCATGGCCCAGGTGCCGGTGGCGGCCTGGCTGAAGCGGCAGCCGATGGCCAGCAGGCCGTCCGCCTCGGACAGCAGCGGCTTGAAGAAGGATTCCATGCCGGTCAGGTCGGAAGTGGCCTGGAACCAGGGCAACCCCGCCGCCAGCGGATGGCTGGCCGGCAGACTGCACTTGCCCATCGCCGTTTGCAGCACCGGAGCGCCCAGCCATTCGGCCAGCCGGGCGAGCAACGGCTCGGCCCCGGCGGTGATGACGCCGCCGCCCGCCAGAATCAGCGGTTTGCGCCAGCTTTGCAGCAGACGCGCCAGTGCTTCGACGTCCGCGGCTGCCGGTGCCTGGGGTTGCGGCTGGGCCGGAGGCTCAGGCCAGGGGGACACGGCCACCTCGGTTCGCAGAACGTCGAGGGGAACCTCGAACAGAACGGGACCGGGCCGGCCGGTGGTCAGCGCCAGCCAGGCCTGGTCCAGTGTGGGCAGCAGGTCCTCGACGCGCTTGACGGTGAAGCAGCGTTTGGTGAGCGGAGCGCAGGCCCGGGCCTGGTCGTTCTCGTGGTAGTACCCGGAGCGCAGGCCCAGCCCCGTCGTGGGGACCTGGCCGCTGATGAGCAGCAGCGGGACCGAGTCGGTGAAGGCGGTCAGCAGCGGCGTGGCGACGTTGAGGACGCCCGGACCACACACGGCCAGACAGACGCCGGGCCGGCCGGTGGCGCGGGCATAGCCGTCGGCCATGAAGCCGGCCGCCTGCTCGTGGCGGGCCAGGAAATGACGCAGCGCCGGCGTCCGGGCCAGGGCGTCGTAGATCGGCGTCAGCTGGCCGCCGGGATAGCCGAAGACGTGCCGGACGCCATAATCGCCCAGCCGGCGGACCAGCAGGTCCGCGGCCGGGACTTTGCCTGGACGGTCAGCCATGCGGCGCTCACTCTCAATTCTTGAAGAACATCGGCAGGATTCGTCTCTTGATGTCGAGCCAGAACACGAACACCATCAAGAACAGAATGATGAACAGCCCGACGTAGGTGGCGATCATGCGCACCGTCTCCGAGGGCGGCTTGCCGCGCAGCTTCTCGTAGATCAGGAAGACCATGTGGCCGCCGTCCAGCACCGGGATGGGCAGGAAGTTGACCACCGCCAGGTTCAGGCTGATCATGCCCAGGAACAGGATCAGGGCCGGCATGCTGGACGCCATCATGAAGGTTTGCGCCGCCAGCTCGATCGGGCCGCCCATCGTGTCCGTCGAGATCCGGCCGCTAAACAGGCTGCGGAGGTTGGCGTACATCTGTTTCAGAGTGGCCCAGGTCCGATCCAGCCCCAGCGTCAGGGCCTGCGTCACCGTGTCGGCCTTCTGCAGTTGCACTTCGCCTTCGAGAAACAGACCGCGATCGGCCAGCGGCCAGGTCCTGTCCGGCGTGGCGCGCAGGGTGACCGGTTCGGACAGCAGCGCGTCGCCCCGGCGGACCTTGACCCTGATCTCGTGATAGTCGTTGTGCTGCAAGCCCCAGAAGATGTTGGCCCAGCGGTCATAGACCTCCTTGCCGTCCGGCCCCCGCTTCGACTTCAGCTCAAAAAAGCCGGTCCAGGAAACCGCGGCGCTGGACTTGGCCCCGCCCTTGCGATAGGAAACTTGCTCGAAGACGTCATCCTTCTGGATTTTGGCCTCGGCCGCCGGCGAGTCCGCCTTGACCTCCGTCACCGTGGTCTGGACGCGGTAAGCAATGCCCAGCTGCGGGATCGACATGGGCGCCGACAGGCTGATCGGGGCCTCCAGCTGATAGTCCCAGCTGTCGTCCCAGTCCATCTCCACCGTGCGGGGGTTCGGAACCTTGCCGGTCTGGAGGTTGGGCTTGTATTCCAGAACGGTCAGTTTGATCTTGATCGGCTTGCTCGGTGCGGGACGCTCTCGTGCCGCTTTGGCCAACTCGAACGGTAAGCGCGTGGGGTCGTCCTTGTCGGAGTAGATGGTCTGCTCCTTGACCTTGCCATCCTTGTCGGTGAAGAGCATAACCACCTCGATGATCTTGTCACCCGTTTTGGAGGGTATCTCCATCCCTGCCTTCTGAGCAGGCGACCCGTCGCGCACGGCCACCACCTCGCCCATGACCATGTTCACGCCCAGCGTCCAGTGATAGGCGGGCGGCACCAGAATGTTGTGCGGGGTCTCCGACTTGTCCTTGTCGCGGACCACCTGCATCACCATCGGCTTGCCGGCCAGCTGCTTGAGGCGCTTCGCATACTCGAAGTAGTCGCGGGTCGGTTCCCCGGACCGGGGCTGTTCCGGACTGGGCGGCAGCTCCTTGATCGTGAAGGGGCTGTCCGGGTGGTCCGGGTCGGTCGTGGCTATGATCGTGTCCCCGAAATCGAAACCGACGGCCGGCACGTCGAGCTTTTCCGTCTTGCCGTCGGCCCGGAGGACTTCCAGCACCAGGGGATCTTTGCCCAGCTTCGTCATGCGCTCGCACAGTTCCAGCAGGCACTTGCCGGGCTCCTTGGGCAGGTCGGTCAGCTGGTCGCGATGCTCCGGGTCGGTCGCCCGCAGCACCTTGTCGTCCTTCGACAGGTCGGCCATCACCCGGGCATGGGCGGCCGGGGTGTCGTAAAAGTAAGGAGTCTCGTGGATCTTCTTGAAATCCGCATTATACAGTTTCAAGGAAAGCGGCGCGGCCACGCCGATGACCGGGAAGGGGTCGTTGAGGTCCTTCCGCGGCTCCAGATGGACCTCGAGGACTTCCCCGGTGGTGGGGGACTTGAAGGTGAAGGGGATCTCGTTGCCCCAGTCGGAAAGGGCCACCTCGAGCTTGAGGTCGTCAAACCACGGATTGTGAATTTTGCCAATCTGCGTGATCTTCATGCCGCTGCGGACGCGGTGCTTCCAGGCAACGCCGCCCGGCTCGACGCGGCCCACCACGGCCGGCGGCCGCTCGACGCCGCCCAGGAACAGGTAGACACTGATGAAGCACACCGCCCCGAGCAGCACGTTCATGATCACGCCGGCCGAGATGATCAGCATGCGCTGACCGACCGTCTTGTTCTTGAACGAGCGCGGGTAATCTTCCCCTTCCTCGGTATCGGTGCCCTCGCCGACCATGTTGACGTAGCCGCCCAGCGGCAAGATGCCGATCTTGTAGAGGGTTTCGCCCTTCTGGAAGCTGCAGCCCGGCAAGGCGGGGCCGAAGCCGATGGAGAAGGTCTGGACGTGGACGTCACACCACTTGGCGGCCAGGAAGTGGCCCAGTTCGTGGATGAAGACGACCATACCCAGGCCGAAGATCACCAGCAAGGCCCGCCACAGGAAGTCCAGGCCCCCGGAACGGTACAGCGCGATGCACCCGGCCAGCATCAGCAGCAGGTAAATGCCGTTGTTCTTCAGCCAGGCGGTCGGCGTCATGGGCGGCGGCGGGGCCGCCGGCGGCACGGGGGGCTCCGTGGTCGGGCTGGCGCCTGCGGCGCCGTAGGGAACGCCCTCCGTGGCGTTCCGCCCCTCCGAAACGCCACGGAGGGCGTTCCCTGCAGGGTTCAGATGGTCCGGACGCTCCGGGGTCGAGGGGTGGTCCAACGCGCGATCTCCTGTCGAGCCCAGCGGTCGCTCTCGGACAGTTCCGAGAGCGTCGGCGTGGGATTGTAATTGTGTTGATCCAGGGCCGCACGGCAGGCCCGGGGAATGTCGAGAAACTCCAGTTCGCCGGCCAGGAAGCGGGCCACGGCGGCTTCATTGGCAGCGTTCAGCACCGCTCCGCAGGTGCCGCCACGGCGGGCCACCTCGTATCCCAGCTGCAGCGCCGGAAACGTCTCGTGGTCGGGCTGCTCGAAGTGCCAGGCCGACAGCTGCCGCCAGTTGAGCCGCCGCGTCGGGCCCGGCAAGCGCTCCGGATAGGTCAGGGCATACTGGATCGGCAGCCGCATGTCCGGCGGCGACAGCTGAGCCAGGATCGAACCGTCCTTGAACTCCACGAACGAATGAATCACCGATTCGGGGTGAATGATGACCTCGATCTGTTCCGGCCGCAACCCGAACAGCCAGCGGGCCTCGATCACCTCCAGGGCCTTGTTCATCAGCGTGGCCGAGTCAATGGTGATCTTCGGTCCCATGCGCCAGGTCGGATGCCGCAGCGCCTCCTCGACCGTGACCGACGCCAGCTGCTTCAGGCTCTTGCCCCGGAACGGCCCGCCGCTCCCGGTCAGGACGACCCGCTCCACGGCCCCGGGCGGACTCCCCTGAAGGGCCTGGAAGATGGCACTGTGTTCGCTATCGACCGGCAGCAGCCGGCCTCCCTTGCGCTGGGCCAGGTCCGTCACCAGCTGGCCGGCCATGACCAATGTTTCCTTGTTGGCCACCGCCACGGTCTTGCCCGCTTCCAGGGCCGCCCACGTTCCGGTCAGACCCGCCGAGCCGACGATGGCCGTCAGCACCACGTCCACCTCGGGATCGCACGCCATCCGCCGGATGCCCGTCCTCGCCGTGCAGCAGCTGGCAGCCGGCCGGCAGCAAGGAGGAATCGAGCTTCCGGCAGTTCCCATCGGTGACGGCCACGTAGCGGGGCCGATGTTCCTGGGCCTGCTCGAAGAGCGTCTCCCAGCGCGAATGGGCGCTGAGGCCGACCACTTCCAGGCGGTCCGGCAACGCCCGGACGACGTCGAGACAGTTGGTGCCGATCGACCCGGTGGAGCCGAGGACGACCAGCCGGCGGCGTGGCGAGGCAGAACCGTTGACAGCCGTGTCCACAGATTCACCGGACAGTAGAAGGCTAGAAGATCGCCCAGACCCGGCTGAAGGGAACGTCCTCCCAGTCGGGCCACCTACCCAGATTGTAGCCAGCCACCGTCAAGGGCAGCAAGTTGTCTTCCGGGAGGCACCCGGATGCCTATTCCATTCGACCCCTGCCGGCTTGCCCGGCAGGTGAAGGAGGTCGCTGGCTAGAAGGGAAAAGAAAAAAGTGGTTGCGTCCCTTCCCTCTAGCCAGCGACCTCCTTCACCTGCCGGGCAAGCCGGCAGGGGTCGTGACGTTGACCGACTCTCCGCCCCACTACGACATCTTGATCCCATGCACCGCCAGGATGCGCACCAGGTCGTCCCACACCTCATCCGGCGCCAGCGGCTTGCCGTCCCTCCAGTCGTTTGCCGCCAGCCGCAGCCGGGCCACCGCCAGGTCGCGCACCCCTGGCCTGGCCGGACCGTTCTCGGCCGGCTCCGGAGCTGGCGTTTCCGCCGGTTTCTTCTTGGCCCGGCTGCTGGGCCGTTTGCCGTCCAGGACCTCGTTGCAAAGGGCGTCGGCCCGGCTGTTCTGCTCCCGGCGGACGTGCTGGAACGTCACCGTGCCCCGAAACTCCCGGACCAGCCCGCGAGCTTCGTCGTACAGGTCGCGCAGGTCTTCGTTCTTGACCCGATACTCGCCCCGCATCTGCTTGACCATCAGCTCGCTGTCGCTGTGAATCCGCAGACTGTGTTCCGCCCCCAGTTCCAGGGCATGTTCCAGGGCCCGGACCAGGGCGGTGTATTCCGCCTGGTTGTTGGTCATCAAGCCCAGCCGCTCGGCCACCTCGATCACCGGATGTCCGGCCCGGGAAATGACATAAGCGCAGGCGGCCTCGCCGGGATTGCCCCGGGAAGCCCCATCGGTGTGGATCGTCAGCAAGGGATGATCGGCCATGCTTGCCTCGCCGCTGAAGAATGGTGGACTGTTCGCCTCGTGCCGCGATTCTAAGCTCCGCCTTCCCCGGCTGTCAATCACGGCAGGCTGTTACGCCGGCCGGGCGGCTGCGGTTGCACAAGTAGGTCAGGCTTTCTAGCCTGACACTGCCGTTGCGTCAGGCTGGAAAGCCTGACCTACTCCCGCGAGGTGACGCATGGACCTGCCAATCCGTATCGGCGCGGTGAACTACCTCAACACCAAGCCGTTGATCTGCGACCTGGAGGCGCTGGCCCCCGAGGCCGAGCTGGTCCTGGAAGTGCCCAGCCGGCTCGCCGACCTGCTGGCCGAGGGCCGGCTCGACGTGGCCCTGATCCCGGTCATCGAGTATTTTCGGGCCGGGACTTACTCCATCTTGCCCAACATCGCCATTGCCTCACGCGGTCCGGTGTTAAGCGTCACGCTCTTCAGCCGGTTACCCTGGACGAGCATCCGCCGGGTGGCCCTGGACGTGGGCTCCCGCACCAGCGCCGCCCTGACCCAGGTGCTGCTGCGGCATCGCTATGGCGTCAAGCCGGAGGTCGTGCCGCTGCCGATGGACCAGGATGCCGAGGACCTCGACACCGACGCTGTCCTCCTCATCGGCGACCGGGCCATGCGGGCCTGCCTGCCCGGCTACAGCCATGCCTACGACCTCGGCCAGGAGTGGACCGACTGGACTGGCCTGCCGTTCGTCTACGCGGTCTGGGCCGTGCGACCGGGAATCGACCTGGGGAACGTGGCGGAGGCCCTCGTGGAAGCCAAGCGGCGCGGCCTGGAGCGGATCGGGCCGATTGCCCACAGCGAGGCGCCACGCCTGGGACTGGACGCCGGTTTTTGCCGACGCTACCTTCAGAGTATCATTCGCTTCGATCTGGGACCGGGTGAACAGGCCGGGTTGAATCATTACTACAGCCTGGCCTGCAAGCTGGGCCTGGCCCGCCAGGGGGTGGACCTTGAATACTACCGTACAGGGCATCTTGCACAAAGCCGTTGACGGCGGCCGGCTGTCGCCGGAGGAAGGGCGCGCCCTGTTCGACTGCCACGACCTCACCGCGCTGGGCCAGGCCGCCGACGCCGTCTGCCGCCGGCTGCACCCGGAGCCGTATCGCACCTACAACATCGATCGCAACATCAACTACACCAACGTCTGCGCCGCCGTCTGCGATTTCTGCGCCTTCTACCGCAAGAGCACCGACGCCGACGCCTACGTCTTGCCGCGCGAGGTCATCTACCAGAAGATCGAGGAAACCATCGCCCTCGGCGGCGATCAGACGCTGCTCCAGGGTGGTCTGCATCCCCGGCTCAAGCTGGAATGGTACGAGGAGCTGCTGCGCAATCTGAAGGCCCGCTATCCGAAGTTCAACCTGCATGCCTTCAGCGCCCGGAGATCTGGTTCTTTCACACCTTCAACAAGCTGCCGCTGCGTGAGGTCCTGTCCCGCCTCAAGGAAGCTGGCATGGGCAGCCTACCCGGCGGCGGGGCCGAGATCCTGGTGGACCGGGTGCGCGAGGCCATCACCGTCAACAAGTGCCTGACCGAGGAATGGCTGGAGGTCCATCGCGTCTGGCACCAGCTGGGCGGCCGATCGACCTGCACCATGATGTTCGGCCACGTCGAGACCCTGGCCGAGCGCATCGAGACCCTCGACCGGCTGCGCCGGTTGCAGGACGAGACGCATGGCTTCACCGCCTTCATCTGCTGGACCTTCCAGCCCGAACACACGGCCATGGCTCACGTCCCCACGGTCGGGGCCTTCGAGTATCTGCGCACCCAGGCCATCGCCCGGCTCTACCTCGACAACGTCGCCAACATCCAGTCGTCGTGGGTCACCCAGGGCCCGAAGATCGGCCAGATGGGGCTGCTCTTCGGGGCCAACGACATGGGCAGCCTCATGATCGAGGAGAACGTGGTCGCCTCGGCCGGCACGGTCTACTACCTGACCCTGGAGCAGATCAAGAACAGCATCCGCGAGGTGGGCTACGTTCCCCGGCAGCGAAACGTGTACTATGAATTGATTGACGGCGAGCGCGGAGCCGCGCACGCAGCGCAGCGGAGTAAGCGGTCGCCCGGCAGGACCGCTTACTCCGCTGCGCTGCGTGCGCGGCTCCGGCGCTGGCGCAGCTCACCCACGGCGCGGACATCCCATGATCCAGGTCGAGAACCTCACCAAATCCTTCCGCGATCTGCGTCGTGGCCTGGTGCATGCCGTGGACGGCGTCAGCTTCGAGGCGCATCCCGGCGAGATCTTCGGTCTGCTCGGCCCCAACGGGGCTGGCAAGACCACCACCATGCGCATCCTCTGCACCGTCCTCAAGCCCACCAGCGGCGTGGCCCGGGTGGCGGGTTTCGACGTTCAAACCGAGGCGGCCCAGGTTCGGCGGCACATCGGCTTCATGTCTGCCAACACTGCCATCTACGATCGCATGTCGGCCTGGGAGATGGTGGCCTACTTCGGCCGGCTGTACGGCCTGGACGAGGCCACGCTCCAGAAACGGCTGGAGGAAGTCTTCACCACCTTGCAGATGAACGACTTCCGCGACCTGCTCGGGGCCAAGATGAGCACCGGCATGAAGCAGAAAGTCTCCATCGCCCGGGCCATCATCCACGATCCGCCAGTGATGGTCTTTGACGAACCCACGGCCGGCCTGGACGTCCTGGTCGCCCGCGCCGTCCTCAAGAACATCGAGGAGCTGCGCCGGCAGGGCAAGTGCATCCTGTTCTCCACGCACATCATGCGTGAAGTGGAGCGCCTCTGCGACCGGGTGGCCATCGTCAGCAAGGGGCGAATCCAGGCGTGCGGCACCCTGTCCGAACTGCAGAAGCAATACGGCCAGCAAGACGTCGAGGAGCTGTTTTTCCGGCTCGTTTCCTGATCGATGCCGTCTCGTCACTTCTTCTCCAGCCGATACAGGTGCGTCTTGGTCCGCAGGAAGATCGCCTTGCCGGCGACGGCGGGAGACGCCATGCAGCCGGCGTCCAGCTTGTTGCTGGCCAGGATTTTCATTTCCGGGTTCGCTTCCACAACAAAGGTCGCTCCATCCTGGCTGGCAAAGTACATCCGGCCGTCGGCATAGACCGGCGAGCTGGAGAAGTCGCCTGGCAGCCGGCCCTTGCCGATCACCTCGCCGGTCTTGACGTCCACGCAGGACAGGATGCCCTTGTCGCTGACCATGAAAACGTGGTCGCCGATGAGCAGTAGCGAGGGCCGGCTGGGCACGCCCTTGTTGCAGATCCAATCGACGTGGCTCTGCGTGACGTCGCCGCTGCCATCGGGCCGAACGGCCAGGAGCTTGCCGTTGTGGCCGCTGGTGAGAAAGAGCCGGCCGTGGCCCAGGACCGGCCGGGCCGCCCCGTTCATGCCGCCGTGATGGACCCGCCACAACTCGTTTCCCGTTCTCGGATCGTAAGCGACCGTCACCTCCGAGGAGGGACTGATCAGCTGCCGTTTCCCCTTGATCTCGAACACCTGCGGTGTCGAATATGCCTTTTTCAGATCGCCGTCGGTTTTGGGAGGATAGTTGGTCTCGCGCTCCTTTTTCCAGACGGTCTTGCCGGTCTTCTTGTCCAGGGCCGCCAGGTATTGCTGGTCGTAGCCGTCGAAGGTGAGAATGAGCAGGTCGTCCACCAGAATGGGAGAGGAGCCCGGCCCGCGCCAGTGGTCGCAAGGCAGGTCGCGCCGTTCCCAGAGGATCTTGCCCGTGGCCGTGTCCAGGCAGGCGGTGCCGGCACTGCCGAAATGGACGTAGACCCGACCTTCCTCGATTACCGGCGTCGGTGAGGCGTAGCTGTTGAAAGCGATACAGAAGGCGGGCTTGGGGACGTCGAAGACCTTGACGTCGTGGAGGATCTTGCCCGAGTCGCGATCCACGCAGACCGCGAACAGTTCCTTGCCGTCCTCGCGGGCGGTCGCCATCCAGATTTGCTTACCCCAGATGACCGGCGAGGCCCAGCCCTTGTCGTGAATGGCCGTCTTCCAGACGACGTTCTCCTTCTCGCTCCAGGTGAGCGGCAGTCCCTTTGAATCGGAGTGGCCGTTGCCGGAGGGACCGCGATACTGCGGCCAGTTATCGCCGGCCCGGCTGCTAGGTGCGGGGGCACAAGTCAAGGCGAGGGTCAAGGCGTGAGCAAGGAAGGTGGGTAGGTTTAGCATGGAGTCCTCAAGGGAAGGTAGGTTTTTCCTCCTTCCAATGTAAGGGCACGATCGGTCCGCGCCAAGCGTGCGAATCAGCCGCCGTCGAGCTTCCGCAGCAGATCGATCCGAACGTTCCGCTCGTGTACGATGAGCGGGATCTCCTGCCTGGAGAGAAGCGGGCTTGCGAGGGTTCAGGGTAGGGAAACGAACTTTGTCGCCGTAACCGCCAGTGGTAACAAGCACTTCGGCCGATTCGTTTCCGCCAGGAGGGGGACACCCCCCTCCGATGGAAAACGACCTTGCGAGCCGTCTCCGGGAGCGACATGAGTTCTCCTTCCCCCCTGCGTCCCCTTTCCCCCCGGCCTGCAGTTAGCGACAGGTATGCCACCGACACCGCCGTTTGCTTTCGGAACCTGTCGATTTGGGGAAGCCAATGGCGTCTTCTGACAGCCGACATTTCGGCTGTCAGAAGACGCCAGGAAAGATCGATCGATAAGATCGATAAGAGTCTGTTCCAAAAGCAGCGTGCGGTAGACGCGGTAGGTGCTGGGCTTCCTGTTGCGGCTGTTCCAGTCGAGGAACGCTTCAGCAATCGCCAGGAAGGCGTTGGCGTCTCCGGCGGTATGCGGGGCCGCGACCGCTTCCATCTGGTGCCACTTCTTGACAGCCTGCTCGCAGTCGGTGCCCAAGGGGGACTTGCTTCCCCTTGTGGGTGATGTAGTATTGACCTCTGACGTCCCACCACCACGGACCCTTGCTCTTGCGTGCCATGATGCAGCCCCTCGGAAAAGCCAGTGAACCAAAAGCCATGTCCACCAGCGTAATTCCGTGTCAATTCCATGTCGAGCTTGGCAGGCCGATTGTCGCAAGTCATTTAGAAATAAGGACTTTGAGAGCTAATTGAGGTAGCAGCATGAAGATTCACGAATACCAGGCCAAGGAACTTCTCGCCGCCGCCGGCGCCCCGGTGCCGCGCGGCATCGTGGTCAGCAGCGCGGCCGAGGCCCAGAAGGCGTTCGACCAGCTGGGCGGCAAGCCGGTCGTGCTCAAGGCCCAGATCCATGCCGGCGGCCGGGGCAAGGGTTCCTTTCCCGGCAGCGGTCAGAAGTTCGGCGGCGTCAAGTACGTCACCAGCCGGGACGAGGTCGGCAGCGTCGCCGAGGTGATGCTGCGTTATCCGCTGGTCACCAAGCAGACCAGCACCCAGGGCCAGAAGGTGTCCCGGGTGCTGGTGCAGCAGGCGGCCGACATTGCCCGGGAAGTGTACGTCGGCATGGTCCTGGACCGGGCCATCGGTCTGCCGGTGCTTATGGCCTGCGCCGAGGGCGGCGTCGAGATCGAGGAAGTCGCCGCCAAAACTCCCGAGAAGATCCTCAAGACGGCGGTCGATCCCGACGCCGGTCTTCGTCCCTTCCAGTCGCGGCGGATGGCCTACGCCCTGGGGTTCGACGTCAATCAGGCCCCGAAGGCCGAGGCGATCATGCAGGCCCTGGCCAAGGTCTACCTGAGCAAGGACTGCACGCTGGCCGAGATCAACCCGCTGGTGGTGACCACCTCCGGCGACGTGCAGGTGCTGGACGCCAAGATCACCTTCGACGACAACGCCCTGTTTCGCCATCCCGAGATCCTGGCCATGCGCGACGAGTCGGAGGAAGACCCGGCCGAGCTGCGGGCGGGCAAGTCGGGGTTGAGCTTTGTCAGCCTGACGGGTACGGTCGGCTGCCTGGTCAACGGGGCCGGCCTGGCGATGAGCACGATGGACATCATCAAGCACCACGGCGGCTTCCCGGCCAACTTCCTCGACGTGGGCGGCGGCGCCAACAAGGACCAGGTGACCGAGGCGTTCCGCATCCTGCTGAGCGATCCGCACGTCAAGGCGGTGCTGGTCAACATCTTCGGCGGCATCATGAAGTGCGACACGATCGCCGCAGCGGTCATCGCAGCCGCCAAGGAGGTGGGCTTCAAGGTGCCGCTGGTGGTCCGGCTGGAGGGGACCAACGTCGAGATGGGCCGGAAGATGCTCGCCGAGAGCGGGCTGAACATCACCACGGCGGTGGACATGACCGACGCGGCGAGGAAGGTCGTGGCGGCGACGAAGTAAACTGAGGCCGGAGGCGAAGGACATGGCGACGGTCGCAACGCAGTTGATGACGGCGGAAGAGTTCTGGGAATGGGCCAGCCGGCCTGAGAACCGGGAGAAATACTGCGAACTTGAATGCGGAAAGGTGGTCGAGATGCCATCGCCCGGTGAAAGGCATGGGTTCCTCTGCTGCTGGATTGGCCACTTGCTGTGGGAGTATGCTCTCCAGAAGGGCAGTGGCGGTGTCAGCAGCAATGACACCGGCCTGCTGGTCCAGCGCGACCCCGACACGGTGCGGGGGCCTGACGTCATGTTTTTCTCCGAAACTCGTTCCCTGGAGAATCTGAGTGAGCGATTCGCCACTCGCATCCCGAAGCTGATTGTGGAGGTTCTCTCACCCAGCGACAACACCAACAAGGTGGGCGTTCGGGTTAGTCAGTATCTGCAGCGCGGTGTGCCGCTGGTCTGGCTTGTCGATCCGGAAACACGAACCGTTGCTGTCTATCAACCTCGCGAGATTCATCGGGTTTTTGATGAAACTGAGGAGCTGACGGGTGGCGAGCTTCTTCCTGGATTCCGATGTCCAGTTAGCAGGCTCTTTGAGCTGCCGGGACAGCAGACTGCCCCAGGAGTCGCGTCATGACCGATCTGGAGCAGGCCCGCCGGCAGCTTCTGGCCGACCTGGGTTACAAGCCCTTGCACAAGACCTGGGCCCGCCTGGAGATTGCCCTTGGTCTGCTGGCGGTCGCCCTGAGCTTGACCTTGCTGCTGCCGAGAACCTCCTTCGACCAGGGAACCGTCCTCGGCATCACCCTGTTCGTCCTCGGCGGCTATCTGACCCTTGCGGGGCACCGGAGCCATCTGTACCAATCCCTGAACGACCACGCGGCCTATCTGCTGGGGCAGATCCGCCGGCAACCCGAGAGAAGCGAAGCACCATGAGCATCCTCGTTGACAAGAACACCCGGGTTATCTGCCAGGGGCTCACCGGCTCGGCCGGCAGCTTTCACACCGATCAGTGTCTGCTCTACGGCAGCCAGTTCGTCGGCGGAGTGACGCCGCGCAAGGGCGGCACGACCTGGACCGGCAAGGAGTCGGCCAAGACACTGCCGGTGTTCAACACCGTGGCCGAGGCCGTGCAGAAGACCGGGGCCAACGCCTCGATGATCTTCGTCCCGGCCGGCGGGGCCGCCGACGCCGTCCTCGAAGCGGCCGACGCCGGCATCCAGGTCATCGTCTGCATCACCGAGGGCATTCCGGTCCTCGACATGGCCAAGGCGATGCAGTACCTCAAGGAGAAGACCTGCCGGCTGATCGGCCCCAACTGTCCCGGCGTCATCACGCCCGGCCAGTGCAAGATCGGCATCATGCCCGGCTACATCCACAAGCCCGGCAAGGTCGGCATCATCAGCCGCAGCGGCACCCTGACCTACGAGGCGGTCTGGCAGACGAGCAACCTCGGCCTGGGCCAGTCCACCTGTGTCGGCATCGGCGGCGATCCGATCATAGGGACCAATCAGATCGACTTGCTAAAGATGTACCAGGACGATCCGCAGACCGAGGCGATCCTGCTGATCGGCGAGATTGGCGGCACCGCCGAGGAGCGGGCGGCGGAATATGCCAAGAAGCACGTCTCCAAGCCGATGGCCGCGTTCATTGCCGGCCAGGCGGCCCCGCCCGGCAAGCGCATGGGCCATGCCGGGGCCATCATCAGCGGCGGCAGCGGCACCGCGGCCGAGAAGATCGCCGCCTTCAAGTCGGCCGGCATCCAGGTGGCGGAGACGCCTGCCGACATGGGCACCGCCATCCAGAAGGCGATACAGCTTCAACAATCCTGAATCCGAAATCCATTGAACCACGGATGACACGGATAACACGGATAAAGAAAGGCCTGTTGACTTTATCCGTGTTATCCGTGTCATCCGTGGTTCAATGGATTTCGGATTTCAAGCGCAGCGAGCTTGATCCGCAGTCCCCTCCTCCGGTATCCTGCACCTGAGGAGATGATCTTCCCCCCGCCGGAGTCCGAAGTCAACCCATGCCGGATGCCGACCGTTTAGCCACCACCCTCCGCCGAGCCATCCTTGCCTTCCGCGACACGCCGGGCCGAAGCGGCAGGCTCATCCGTCTGGAGGGCAGCCGTGAGGTCCTGGTCGCCGGCGACCTGCACGGCAACCTGGAAAACTTCCGCCGGCTGCTCAAGCTCGCCGACCTGGGCAAGACACCGGAGCGTTATCTGATCTTGCAGGAGGTCATTCACGGCGATTTCACCTACCCCGACGGCAGCGACAAATCGCATCAGCTGCTCGATCTGGTGGCCGCTCTGAAGGTACAGTATCCGCGGCAGGTCCATTTCCTGCTTGGCAACCACGAGCTGGCCCAGGCCCTGAATCGGCCGATCGGCAAGGGCGACGCCATCCTGAATGAGCAGTTCCGCGTGGGGGTGGAAAACGCCTACGGCTCGCGTGCCGACGAGGTGTATTCCCTCTACGTCCAGCTGGTGGCCGTGGTCCCGGTCGCGGTGCGAACGCCCAACCGGGTCTTTCTCAGCCACAGTCTGCCGGCCGCCTCGCGGATGGGGGCGTTCGACCCGGCCGTTCTGGAGCGCGATTCGCAAGAGGAAGACCTCATACCGACCGGCGCCATCCATTCCCTGGTCTGGGGTCGAGACACCAGCCCGGCCAACGTGGCCGAGTTCCTGCGACGGGTGGACGCCGACCTGCTGATAACCGGACACATACCCTGTGAGCAGGGTTACGCCACGCCCAACGATCGCCAGCTGATCCTCGATTGCCTGGGCCACCCGGCTGCCTGCTGCCTCTTTACCACCGAGCAACCGCTGACGCACGCCGAGCTGGTCGCCGGCGTCCGCTTGCTCTGAACCCAAAGGACCGAATCGAACCGACCGCTGTCATGAGCACCGATCTTTCCACTGACCGGATTCAAATGCCCGAGACGCCGCTGGATGCCCTGGGCGAGGTAACCCGCGAAACCGTCTGCGTCGAGGACCGGACCTTCCTGATCGACCACCCCAGGGAGTCGGACAAGCTGCTGGATCATCCGGCCGTGCGTCTCCGCCTTCGCGTCCGACGAGTACATGCCCTACTGGGCCGAGCTGTGGCCGGCCGCCCGGATGCTGGCCAAGGCGATCCTCAAGGAGCCCTGGCCCCAGCCGGCGAATGGTCCGCTGCACGCCCTGGAGATCGGCTGCGGTCTGGGCCTGCCGGGAATCGCCGCCCTGGCGATGGGCCTGCGCGTCACCTTCAGCGATTACGACGCCACGGCCGTGCGCTTCGCGGCGGACAATGCCCGGCTCAACGGTTTCAGCGACTTCGACACCTTGCAGCTGGACTGGCGTTATCCGCCGACGAATCGGACGTTCCCGGTCCTGCTGGCCGCTGACCTGATCTACGAAATGCGGAATGTCGAGCCGCTGGTGCTGCTGATCAAGCAGCTGCTGGCACCGACCGGCTTCTGTCTGCTGACCGACCAGGACCGGGTGCCGGCGTACGTCTTGCGAGAGAAGCTGAGCGAACACGGGATGTCGTTCACGACGCAGATGGTGCGCGCCGGCGAGCCAGGCGGCCGGCGTCTCAAGGGGACGCTGTATCGCATCCGGGTTCAAGGGTGACACAAGCCCGGAGCGTTGGAGCCGCCGGGTTTATCCCGGCGGTCTGCTCCGCCGGGATAAACCCGGCGGCTCCAACGCTCCGGGCTTGTGTGCAACCGTCCCGCGTCGGGTGTATCATAGAAGTGTGGCCCTGCGCCGCGCAGGGCGACAGCAACGTCCAGGGAGAGAAGTTCATGAGCGAGGTGGCAGCGAACAACACCCAGGCCCTGGCGGCCGCGCTGGGACTGGTCCCGAGCGGCCTGTTCATCCTGACGGTCCGCCAGGGCGAAGCGGAGACCGGGCTTTTGACCAGCTGGGTGCAGCAATGCTCCTTTGAGCCGCCCTCGGTGTGCGTGGCCATCCAGGCCCGCCGCGAGGTCAACGCCTGGCTGACCCCCGGCAAGGTGTTCGTCCTGAACGTGATCGAGGAGGGCCAGAAACGACTGCTGGGCCACTTCGGCAAGGGCTTTGCCCTGACGGAGCCGGCGTTCAAGGGCCTGCACGTCGAGCATCCCGACAACGGCCCTCCGGTGCTGCACGCCGCCCTGGCCTACCTGAGATGCCGGCTGGTCCAGCGGGTGCCGGTGGGCGACCACGACCTGCTGATCGCCGAGGTCCTGACCGGCAAAGTCCTCCGCGACGCCAAGCCCTGGGTCCACGTCCGCAAGAACGGCCTCAACTACTGAGCGAGGACGCACCATGAGCGAACCGCAGCCTCCGGTGATTACCAGCCCCGACACGCAGCGGCCCAATCGCATCCCGCCGCGGCAGGCGCTGACGCGCAAGTGGCCGGTGCTGCACGCCGGGCCGACGCCCCGGTTCGACCGCGCCGCCTGGACGTTTCACGTCTGGGGCCTGGTCGAGAAACCCTGGCAGTGCAACTACGACGACTTCCTCGCCCAGCCGCACGTCCAGATCCATGCGGACATGCACTGCGTGACGCGCTGGAGCAAGCTGGACATGCTCTGGGAAGGGGTCAGTACGCGGACCGTGCTGGAACACGTCAAGGTGCTGCCGCAGGCACGCTTCGTACTCGTCCACTGCGAACACGGGTTCACGACGAACCTGCCGCTGGCGGACTTCCTGGGAGAGGACTGCCTGTTTGCGTGGCGATGCGACGGCCAGGATCTGGAGCCGGACCACGGCTATCCGCTGCGATTGGTGGTGCCGAGGCTGTATGCGTGGAAGAGCGCCAAGTGGGTGCGCGGGATCGAGCTGTTGCCGGAGGATCGGGCTGGGTTCTGGGAAAGCTGGGAGAATGGCGGGTATCACATGAGGGGCGATCCGTGGGTCGAGGAACGATTCCGGGACCGGTGACGGCAAGGGTTTCCGGGGAATCAAGGGGTTGCCTTTGTTGGAGTAGAACGTGGCAACCATTGAAGAACGATTGCAGGGTGCGCCTCGTCGGTTGATCGTCCTCGCTGCTTGTGCGTTCGCAAGGACGGTCGAGCAATTGCTGAAAGACAAACGCACCAGAGAAGCCCTTGAAGTTGCCGAGCGTTTCGCCGATGGGCTGGCAACTGAGGAGGAATTCAGGGCAGCAGGAAAGGCGGGATCGGCAGCAAAGCCAACAGACGCAGCACAGGCAGTAGCGGCAGCTTGGATAGCAGCAAATCCAACCGAGGCAGCACCGGCAGGAGAAGCAGCATGGGCAGCAGCATGGGCAACACGGGCGGCACACCCAACAGAAGCAGCAACATGGACTGTAGAAGATGCCTCAGCAGCACAGGCGCCACACCATTTGATCCTTGATTGTATCCTTCCCCCACGCATTCAAGCCCATTTCCCTGCCCACGTCAAAGGATTGGCAATGACAATTTACGACAAGCGGGACTGGCCGTTGATGCTTGTCCTTGCCGATGCTCTGGAAGAAATACCGGGACTTGAAGCATTTGCCCAGCACTGTCGGCAACCGATCCACGCAAAGGGTTGCCATGTCTTGGACTCGATTTTGGGGAAATGACCCGTGGGCCGAGGAACTGAATCTGGGGCTGTTCCTTCTGCGGGAATTGGTTAAGCTGAATGGGGACTTTTACGAATGCTTGCGAACGCTGTTGTCCGCACCCTCGACCCAGGATGAGGCTGGTGAAAGCCATGACGGAAATCTGTGTCGCAGATCTGGTCGGTCCCATTTGCTTCGTTCCAGACGACGGAGTCAAGCTGGGTCGGGTTGCCGAACAGGCCCTTGCCCGAGGGGACAACGTCTGTCTTGACTTCAGCAAGGTGACGATGCTGGCCGCCGCGTTCCTGGACCCGGCAATCGGGCTTCTCTACGGCACCTTTGACAAGGACGACTTGGCCCGGCGGCTGACCTGGAAGGGCCTTGACTCGATTGATGAGGCCGTGTTGCGGCTTGTCCAGCGGAACGCCATCCTGTTCTTCTCCGCGACCAAAGCCCAGCAAGAGGCCCTTCTGGAGGCTTCGAGCCGATACCCAGTCGATTGACCGGTTGTCATGATCCCTGCATCGTGTGTCAAAGCGAACGTGATTGACATCCGCAAACGCACCGTTACGCCTCCACCCCAGCTGGCGCCGGATGCCAATGTCCTCTACTGGCAGTTTTATTACAATTTCTCGAGTCTCCGGTATGCCGGAGGGAAACAACCTCACTTTTACCAGCTCAACTGCTACCCCGCCTTCTGGAGACAGGCCGCCAGTACCGGGACCACTTTCCACGTCACCCCAACAACGCTTGGTGAGTTCGCCCGAACCGCCGAGTACGCGGAGCTGGAAACGATCTGGCTCACCGATCCGTTCCGGCCGCAACCAGACCCCTCCCGCCCAGTAACGCAATTTGATCCCCGGGTCTGCAAGTTCGCCCGGTATCATTACGCGAGACAGCTGGGGAATGTCCGCTCCGCTGTTGGGGCAATGGTTACGTCCGTCCGGAAGGTCGTCAGCCTTCTCTCTCAATTCCCGACAGCCGAAGACCTTCAGAAGAGTGCGCTTCAGGAATGGCAAACGTCCAGCGGCGACTTCTCTGATGCCTTCCTGGTTGCCTCGGCGAGGTATGCGGGGATACTCAGCATCCTTTACGACGACATGGACCTGGCCACATTTGACGGGGTCACTTTGTTCACGGCGAATCAACAAACCATTACGGCGGCAAGCGCGGCGGGCAAGCTCATTTGAGAGCAAAGCTGCACTGGACAGGATGTGACAGGATGGGTAACCTGCGCCCCGTCGGCTCGCGGGCCGGCATCCGCGCCCATCACCCTCCTCGGAAGCAAGGAGTCCCGTATGCTTCAAGGTTTGTTGCTGATCGCGGTCTGCACCCTGCCGTCGGCCGAGAAGGCACCATCCGCACCTCCCGACGAGAAGCCGCCTCTCCGGGTCGGGCAAATCTTCATTGTCGGCAACAAGGTCACTCCTAACGGAATCATCCTCGACCGCTTACCGTTGTATCCGGGCCAGCTCCTGACCTTCCCCGGCCTCCGTGCCGCCGAGCGGAAGTTGGAGTGGCTGCGCTGGCTGGGCATCAGCGCAAAGTAGCCATCCTCGACCCGGATGAAGCTAACCCGTACAAGGACATCGTGGTCACGGTTCAAGAAACTCCCATCACCTTGCTGCTTGTCGCGATCCCCTATGACATCGTGTCGCTTCTGTGACCGCTGATCGGCCAGGGACCGGGCGCCCCGCCCGCTTACTTCGGCCTGGGCCAGTCCAGCACCTGCCTGTCCTGTAACAAGCGTTCGCGAGGTGGGCTTTCGCCCGGTCGCTCGTCTTGTCTGGCGGGAGGACCACACAATGCGACGCGACTACTTCCGCCTGCTGACCCTGGCGATCTTCTCTCTGGCGGTGGCGGCCCTGGACCGCGACCTGCGGAGCGACGAGCGGCAAGACCTGCTCGACGCCTTCCGCAAGGCCGACGTGCCGCGCCGGCTGGAAATGCTGCCCCGGCTGACGGCGGTCTACCGCGACGAGGACCTTCCTCCCGAGGCACGCTACCTGGTCGCGCTGCAATTGCTCCGTCCTCACCTGACCTGGCATCTGCCGCACCTCATCCCGTGGAAGGGGTCCAGGACTGAGAAAGTGAAGGAGGTCAGCAGCCGGCACAGCGACACCTGGCGCTGGGGCGAAGCGCTGGGGGCCGAGGAGTGGATGTTCGGCGACGTGCCGGCCGAGGTGCGCGAACAGGCCCGCCGGGAGCTGGCGGCGTGGCAGCGCGAGCGCAAGGGGGAAAGCCCCAAGCCCGCTGCTCCCGGGGACTTTGCCTGGCGGATCAAGGATCCGACGCATGCCGACGTTGCACGGGCGCTCCGGCTGCTGTCCGGCATCAGCGAAGGCGACCTGGGCCGGCAGGCCCAGCGCTGGGTCGAGGAGATTGGTCGCAACAACACCGTCCTGACGCTCGACGTGACCGGCTCCTACGGAGCGGGGAAGCCTGCCCTGGTGGTCCTGGACGTCCGCAACGCCACGCGGGTGACGTGCAAGCTCTACCGGGTTGCTCGGCCGGAGGACCTGCTCTGGGTGAGCAATCGCATTGGCGAGGATTTCGTCTTCTGCGACCACGGCCTGGAGTACGACCAGAAGTCGAAGGAGGAACGGATCTGGAAGGCAGAGCGAATGCACGCAGCGGACCGGATTCGGAAGAAGGCCAGGGCCGCGGAGGTTGTGCCGGAGGCCCTGAAAAAGGCGCCGCTCTGGAAGTCGAAGCATGCCGTCGCCGAGCTGAAAGTCGGCGGTCAGCATCACTGGGAGCATCACTCCTGGCACAAGGAGAATGAGTACCGCGCCGGGGATGGTTCTTACTTCGGAGACCTCTGCGAGCAGCATCGCCGCCGCCTGGAAAAGCGTTACTTGCGCGAAGCCGGCGACTGGACCTCGTGGCAGTGCAACCGCATTATCGAGGTTCCGGGCAAGGCGCTGACCGAGGCCGGCGCCTACGTTCTGGCTGTCGAAGCCGGCGGTCAGACCATCTGGGCGCCGCTGCTGGTTGAGCCGCTCAGTCTCACGCTCCGCCGCTGCCGCGATGGCGTTTTCGTCGCCGTCGCGGACACCGAAGGCAAGAATCCCGTTGAGGGTGCGACCGTTCACGGCCGAGACATGCTCGGCACCGCACAGACCGACGCGGAGGGCATCGCTTTCGCCAAGCTCTACGCGGGTGGGGATCGAGCGGTGATCGTCCACAAGGACGGCCGCTTCGCCATTGGTGGCTTTGGTCGAGTGTTCGAGGGCATCTACTTCTCGGCGCTGGATCGCAAAGATCGCTGGGGTTGGCGCGGCGAGGCAAAGGAGGGCAAGTCAGCGGAGGAAAAAGCACGAACCGACCAGGCCCTGATCTACGCGGACCGGCATGTTGTCGCGGCGTACACCGATCGGCCCACTTACCGTCCCGATCAGGAGGTGCAGCTCAAGGTCATTGTTCGCCGACTGGCGCCGGAGAAACCTCCGACGCCGGACAGTCCCCGCACGTTTCGAGCCGAGGACTTTGAGTTCGCCTCGCGTCTGGAGCTGCCCGAGTACGGCACGCGAGTGCCGTTTGCGCTGCTCGATCCAAAGGGCCGGGCCGTCGCGGAGGGAATGTTGACCCTCAATGATTTCGGCACGGCGGCCGGCAGCGTTCGGCTCAGTGCGGAAGCAGCCGTTGGAACTTACGCGCTGCGGCTGCGTCTGGGAGGAATCGAGCGAATCGTACCGGAGGTTTGCCGCGTCGAGTATTATCGTCTGCCGTCGTTCAAGCTCACCGTCAAGGGAGTGCCCGAGAAGGTGCGGCAATCGGCAGATTTCCGCGTTGAGCTATCCGGCGAGTATTATTTCGGCAAGCCGGTCGCCGGCGGTCACGCCGAGGCTCGGTTGACGCGGATCGACAGCATGCGCTCCGTGTGCTGGGCCGAGGCGACGCTCGATGCGGCCGGCAAGGCGGCTCTCACGCTGAAGCCGGGCAAGGGCCTGCCAGTGGGCCGGTACGTCGTTCGCTGCGACCTGAGCGACGAGAGCGGCCGCAGCGTCCAGCAAGTGCTGCCGTACACCGTCGAGGCTCCGGAGCAGCCACGCAGCGAGCTGGCCGCGCTGCCGCGCTTCGTGCCGCTGGACAAGCCGCTGAACTTTCCGACGAAGGCATCTGTCGTGCTGGCCGAACAGGTTCGGCGCCAGTGGGGCGACCCCGAGCGAATCACCTGCCGCTTCGTGCCGGAGCGCGGCTCGGCCACGCTGCGCTTCCCGGCTCCCGGATGGTACACCCTCACGGCGGACAGGGACCAGGCCGACGTCTTCGTCTACGGCGGCACTGACCGCCTGTCGCGGACACTCAGCACACGCCAGAACAAGCTCCTCCATAAGACCGACCAGACAGAGGAAAAGGAGCCCGATGAATGGGCGGAGAGGCGACTTCCCGGCTGGGTCGATCTGACGGACGATCGGAACGAGCCTTTTGCGGACAATCTGTTTGATCGGCGGGGTTCGCACTTGCCGGCCCTGTTCGATCGGCAGGAGGTCAAGGTCGGCGACAAGCTGCGTGTCCTGGTGCAAGTGCCGGCCGCACAGGCCCGGCTGCTGTTTACGATGGAGGGCTATACGGTCCTCGACTACTTCACGGCCCGGGTCGAAAACACCAAGGGATACTTTCACGTCATCGAGATCCCCATTACACGCCGGCACTTACCGCACTTCTACCTCCGTGGGCGGATTCTGGAAGGCGAGCATTTCGCCTGGAAGGAACAGGAGCTACCGGATCGGAAATGGTATTTGGACAAGCCCGGCAAGGGAGCAGGCCGAGACCTGCGCCGCTGCCGGATCGACGTGATCGATCCGAACGCGCTGCCCGGCGGCGAGACGCTGCGCGTCGAGATGAAGACGGACCGCACGGAGTATCGGCCGGGCGAGAGCGTCAACGTCCGCGTCAAGGTGACGGACCGCGCGGGCAAGCCGGCTGCTGCCGAGGTGTCATTGGCTGCGGTCGATGCCAGTGTTTATGCCTTCGGCGAGGATCGGCTGGGATCGCTGGCGGGGATCTTCGACGATCCGCACCCGGCGCAGCTGTTCCACGACAAGGCCTGGCGCGGCAGCCACGGCAATCGCTGGGCCCTCATGGCAAAGCGAGCGCAGCAAGTGGACCAGGAGATCAAGATTCTGGAAGAGCTAAAGCAAGCGGCGGAGTCGAAAGCGGCCAAGGGAGGAGAGAGCAAAGGCGGGCTCGCCGCGTTCCAACCTGAGCTGGCGTCCGTCCTTCCAGGGGAAATGCCCGTCGCGAGCATGCCCCTATCCCGGCTGCGCTCCGACTTCCGCGAGACGGCGGCCTGGCTGCCGCAGCTGCGCACCAACACCGAGGGCGAATTGACCACGACGTTCAAGCTGCCCGACTCGCTAACGCGCTATCGGCTCAACGCCGTGGCCCTGACGAAGAGGACGGAGATCGGTACAAGCCGGGCCGAGGTGCGTGCCTCGCTGCCGCTGGCGGTGCAGGTCATCCTGCCCCGCTTCGCCGTCGAAGGCGACCGTGTTGCCGCCATCGGCATCGTTCACAACAATGGGCCGCGCGACCGCGTTTGCAGCGTCGCCTGGCAGGTCGAAGGGGCCAGCATGGATGGCCAGCTGGCGGCGAACACGCTCGATGAGTGGAAGCAGGACAGAGGCCAGGCGACCGGCAAACGGACCATCCCAGCCGGAAAGACCGCACGCATCGGACTGTGGTTGAAGTTCGATTGCCTCGGCAAGGCGGTGGTGCATTTTCGCTGCGCTGACGGGGCTGATGGCGATGCCGAGGTGCGGTCGCTGCTGGTGCAGCCGCTGGGACGGGAACGCTCCGTGAGCTTCGACGGGGCCTTCACCGGCTCGACCAAAGTGCGTCTGCCTGCGGGCTTCACGGCCCATGACGTGGCCGTGGTCCTGGCGCGGAACAACGTGGCCCGTTCCCTCGATGGCATCGCCGCCCTGGTCGAGTATCCCCACGGTTGTGTCGAGCAGACCATGAGCCGGTTCCTGCCCGCCGTGCTGGTGCGTGAGGCGACCCGGCGCGGCCCGCTGACGCTGCCGCTGGACATACAGGCCAAGCTGCCGCTGGTGCTGGAGCAGGGGCTGACGCGGCTGTACAAGTTCCAGCACGCGGACGGCGGCTGGGGCTGGTGGGAGACCGACAAGACCGATCCGCGAATGACGGTTTACGTCGTCTACGGCCTGGCGCACTGTGCCAGTGCCGGGGTAACCGTCGATGCCGGAGTACTGTCGCGTGGGACCGAGTGGCTGAAGACCCAGCTGCGCGACGGCGGCATCCCGGCTCCGCTGACTGCTCGTGCCTTCTTGGCCCTGGCTCATGCCAACCTGGCGGACGCGGCAGCGCTGCGGCCCTTTGCCGAGCAGTTGCTGGCCAAAGGTAGCCCGGCGGAATCGTGTTGCTTGACCGCCCTGGCTTGCCAGCGCGTCGGCTTGCAGGACCTCGCGAATCGGCTCTGGGCGAAGGCTCGCGACTGGAACCCGGAATCCGCTGAGGAAATCGCTCTGCTGCTGAAGGCGCAGATCACCTTCGGCGAACCGGCCCTTGCGTGTCAGCGCAGCGCGGGCCGGCTGATGAAGCTGCGGACCGGCCTCGGCTGGGACAACACTCAGGCCACGGCCGCCGCCCTTGACGCTCTGTCGCTGCTGATTCCGAGCCTTACCGCCGAAGGTGCGGTCAGCGCCGTGCGCGTCATCATCGGAGGCAAGGAGGCGCTGAGCCTGTCGAAGCCGGAGGATCTGAAGGCGCCGGTGTACCGTGCTCGACTGGGTGGCGAGAAGTTGCCCATTCAAGATCCTCTGGAGATCGAGTTGGCCGCTGAAGGAAATGCCACAGTGTATTACACCGTCGAGGCTCAAGGGACTCAGCGCCAGGACAAGGTCGAACCAATCGGCGACGCCATCAAGGTGAGCCGGACGTTCGAGACGCTGGCCGGCCAGCCCCTAACGGGTAAGGTGACGGTGGGCCAGACGCTGGCCGTGCGGTTGCAGGTGGTCCTGGAAAAGCCTTGCGCCTATGTGCTGATCGAGGACCGCCGGCCGGCCGGCTGCGAGTTCGCGGACAAGCACCTGTACGGCAAGGACTCGGCCGGTCTGGCGAACGTCGAGTTCCGCGACGACCGGGTGTGCGCCTTCGCCGCGTCCCTGCCGGCGGGCCGGCATGAGTTCGTCTATTTCCTGCGAGCCGAGACTCCGGGTGTCAGTCAGGTGCTGCCGGGGCGGGTCTATCCGATGTACCAGGATAGGATTCGCGGCGAGACGGGGGCGGCACGATTGGAGATCATCTCCCGCAAGTCCCTGAAGGACCATCCGTAGGCCGGCCTTCCCAGGCCGGACGGACGGGCTAGGAAGCCCGGCCTACGTGTCCTTCTGTCTGGGCGCGGTCGGCGGCGTCACATTCCGCACGATACTGCTGCACCAGTTGGAGCCAATCCCTGGTCAACTCATCGTCAGGAAGCCAACCGCCTTCCACCCCCTTGGTCGTAACCGGTACGGTGAGTGCGCAGTTCCATCCCCAGTTGCAGCCGGTGCTGTAAGAGCACGGCTAACTGGCGGATAGCCTCCTCCGGGGTGGCTGCCGCCGCCGACAGATGGAACGGCCCCCCCAGCTGGGCATTAACACCGCTCCCATCCGCTAATGGTTCGATCACCACGGGTAGTTCCACTGTTCGCTCCTCGACAGACTGGACAGGTTGAGCCCGCAGCAGGGCTCCAGTTCATTGTAGGATCTCTTGCCCGTGACCTCCATCTTTCCTCCAAACACCAGGACTCTCAGCTCGCCTGCTCCTCCCACTCAACCAGCATTTCGCCCCGCCAGTTGTTGTTGACGGCACCGTGTCCCTTCCGTATCATCCCGCCCTCTTCTGGGGCCCCCACGGGCACGCTGCGCTCTGTGCGGCGTGCTGGAACGGAGTCCCAGCGAGCGGCGCGGCGTCAGCCCGCCGGTGGCGTCCGCACGACCCGGCAAACCGGGGTAAAGCGATGAAGTCGCGGAAATGGCTGGTTCGTGGTCTGGTCTACTCCGTGCTGGCGGGGATGGTGCTGCTCTATTTCGCTTACTCCCTGTACACCAATCCCACCGCCACGCGCAAAACCGTTCTGGACAAGCTCAGCGAGAAGTTCCTCGGCGCCACCACCAGCTTGCAGTCGGCCCGGCTCAATCTGCTCGAGGGGATCAGCCTCAGCGAACTGCGCATGGCCCGCCGCGACGATCTCGACAACAGCGATTTCCTTTACGTTCCCTCGGCCGTCCTGTACCACGACAAGGAACAGCTGCTCCACGGCAAGCTCGCCCTGCGCAAGATCGTCCTCAATCGGCCGCAGCTGCGCATCCTGCTGGATCGCAATGGCCGCTGTAACCTGACGGGCCTGCTCGGTCCCGTCGATCCCAACGAGCGCGTGCCCACCCTGGTCTTCCAGCAAGGGACCATCATGATCGAGGATCGCCGGCTGGCCGTGGGCAAGTCCATCCTCGAGGTCCGCAACGTCAACCTGACCATCCTCAACGATCCTCTTCCCACCCTGGTCGTCGAGGGCGGCGGTCAAACCGACGTCCTGGGTCCGCTCCAGTTCCGTGCCGAGGCCCAGCGCGTCGGCGGTGTCTTCTCGGCCAACCTGGAACTGCCCACGGTCCCCATCGGGCCGTTGCTGGTCCAGCGCCTGTCCGAGTTTCAGCCTGACGTTGCCATCCACTGCCGGGAATTGCAGGCCCAGGGCAAAGTGCGCGCCGACGTCAGCTATCAGCCCTCGGCCACGCCGGCCCTGGGCCTGAACCTGACGTGCCAGATCGCCCGGGGCCATCTCAGCCATGCCCGCTTGCCGTTCTCCCTGGAGAACGTCGCCCTCAACCTGAACCTGGTCAACGATCCGCCGCCCCCGGGTCTGTCTCCCGGCCAGCCGACGCCACCGCTGAACCTGCGCGTGCCCAGCGCCGTCCTGACGGCCAGTGCCGGCCCCACCCGGTTGGAGGCCAGCCTCAAGGACCTGATCCTGTCGCAGTTCAACCAGGGCCCGGCCGAGCCGAGCAAGCCGGCCGAGTCCAACGCACCGCCCGGCGGCGGACCGAAACGCTCGAACCTGCCTGCCTGGCTCGTCGAACTGCCTGCGAGCGAATTCAACTACAAAGTTGAGCACCTGAACGTCACTCCGGACCTGTTCAAGTTTCTGCCGGACTTCATGCATGAAATCTCCACCGAGTACAAGCCGTCAGGCCCCATCCGCGTTCGCCATGAGTATCACCGAGACAAACCCGGCAAATGGGACAAGCACTACTTCTTCCATCCCGAGAACATGGAAGTCGAGTGCGCCAGGTTCCCCTATCCGCTGCACGGCATCACTGGAGTGATCGAGCGCCACACCGCCAGCGACCACAGCAACAAGATGGAGTTCAAGCTGGCCGGCTTTGGGGGCAATCGGCCGGTCACCTTCGAGGGCCACGTCGAGGGCGAGAGAGCGACGTCGGAGGTCGATCTGAAAATCAACGCCACGGACGTGCCGATCGACGAGCACTTGCATCAGGGCCTGAAGCCCTACCCCGGCTCCCAGACCGTGGCCGCTCAGTTCCACCCCGAGGGACTGGCGGACATCTATGTCCACCTCTTCCGTGAGCGCGGCCATCATGAGTTCAAGAACCATTACCGGATTGGCGTTCACCACGCCTCCATCAAATACGATCAGTTTCCCTATCCGCTGCAGCAGGTCCGGGGCGTGGTGGACATCTACCAGAATCCCTGTTACTGGGTGTGCCACTCGTTTCGCGGCGTCCACAAGGACGGCGAGATCTTCGTGGAGGGCCGGTCCTTTCCGCCAACTGCGGAAATGGTGAAAGCGGGAGGCGCTGGGTCCGAGCAAGGTCAAGCTGGAGATCACCGGCAAGGACGTGCTGGTGAACAAGGATTTCGAGGAGGCCCTGGCCCCGCCGACCATTCCCGGCCGGGCCGCGTTGCAAAAGACCTTCCGCACCCTGTCGCCGACCGGCCGGCTGCATTTCCGGGCCGTGGTCATCGACAATCCCAGTCAGCCCCGCGACCTGGACGTGGACGTCAGCGTCCAGGCCTGTCAGATGAAACCCAAGTTCTTCGAGTACGCCCTCAGCGATGTCAGCGGCAGTGCCCACTACCAGCACGACCGCGTCGAGATGAAGGACCTCAAGGCCCGGCACGGCAACACCACCATCGCCGTGAAAAGCGGCCGGATGCTGCTGACCGGTGAGACCAGCTACTACGTTGAGCTGCCGGCCGGCGCCGGCGATCCGGGTCACGTGCATCCGACCGACATGCTGGAGGCCAAACAGATCCTGGCCGACGGCGACCTGCTCGCCGCCCTGCCGCCGATCATGCGCCGCGGCCTGGCGTGTCTGAGCCTCAAAGGGGCGGTTGAGCTGCGCACCCAGCTGGTGGTGGATCAGAAGGACACCAGCAAGATGCCCGTGGTCTGGTGGGACGGCAACGTGCAGCTGCCCAGCAACAGCTTCAACGCCGGGCTCGACGTGACAGGCGTGAGCGGCGGCGTCTGGTGCCGGGGCCTGTTTGACGGGCAGGAGCAGCAACTAAAGGGCCTGGTCGGGACCATGCTGTTCCGGCAGGTCGCACTGCTGGGTCAACCGATCAGCCAGGTGCAATGCCAGGTCGTGGTGCCGTCGGACAAACCAATGGTGCTCTGCTTCCGCAACCTGAAGAGCCAGATGTTTGGCGGCCTGGTCGGCGCCGAGGGCCGGGTGGACTTCGGCGCTCCCAAGCTCGCTTATGAGCTGGACCTCAAGGGCATGCAGATTCAGCTGGATCAGTTCGGCAAGCACAACCTGGGCGCTTCGTCCAACATGCAGGGCGAGGCCATGGTCCAGATGTATCTCAGTGGCAATGGCACGGAACTCACTGATCTGAAGGGCAATGGCGTGGTCAACGTTCCCAATGGCAAGCTGTATCGCCTGCCGGTGCTGCTGGACCTGCTCAAGTTCATTGGCCTGCGGGCCCCGGACGGGACCGCCTTCGAGGCGGCGAAAATGCTCTTTCAAATCGACAACGGCCAGCTGATCGTCCAGAAGCTGGACCTGATCGGCAACGCCATCAGTCTGCGCGGCCAGGGCACCGTCAACCTGGACAACAACAACCTCATGCTGGATTTCCACAGCGACTGGGGGCGCATCCACCAGGTGCTGCCGCCCTGGCTCAACGTCATCCCCCAGACGATTGGCGACCAGCTGCTCAAGATCACGGTACGCGGCAAGATCAGCGATCCGAAGTTTGACAAGGAGTTTGTCCCGCCCGTATCCGAAACGGCGCGACAGTTCTTTGGCGGCAGTGGGAATCATTAAAGCCCTCTAGCCGGGTCAGCCGATACTCGAATTACGTGCGCTTACAGCGTTCGGAAGAAATGAAGTAGGCCGGCCTTCCCAGGCCGGCCGGACGGGCTGGGAAGCCCGTCCTACGTCATTCCTTACGTGAGCTTCCCGGGACGCCATCCGACGGTGCCAATCAGAGGTGGTACGTGTTTGGTCGCATTTTACATCGCATGATCCTCTGGGAGCTGACCAAGGTCTTCCTGATGTCGCTGTTTGGCATCACAGGCATCCTGCTCCTGGCGGGCATCGTGGCCGAGGCGTCGCAGCAGGGATTGGGCCCCGGACAGATCCTGGCCGCCATTCCCCTGCTGATCCCCAGCACCCTGCCTTACACCATCCCGGCCACGACCCTGTTCGCCGCCAGCGTGGTCTACGGCCGGCTGGCTGCTGACAACGAAATCCTGGCCATCAAGGCCGCCGGCATCAACATCCTTCAGGTGGTCAAACCGGGTCTGTTCCTGGGCCTGGTTACCAGTGCCGCGACCATGGTGCTGTATTACAACATCATTCCCTATTCGCACCATTTGCTCCGTTCGATGGTCCTGAAGGACACTGAGGAACTGCTGTACTCGATCTTGAGACGGCAGGGAGTGATTGCTCATTCCCAGATGCCTTATGCGATGTGGGTCAAGGGGGTGGACGGCAAGAGACTGCTCTTCCCGCTGTTCAAACGCCGCAGCGTCACGACTGGCCTGATCGATGCCGTCGCCCAGGCCAAGGAGGCCGATCTGCGCGTGGACCCCAACCGTGAGTTGCTCCTGGTTGACATGCGCTGGGGCAGCGCCACCATGGAGGACGGGTCGCACATTTATTTTGCGCAGAAAGAGTGGGAAGTGCCGTTGCCCAAGACCATTCAGAACCAGCAGCGCGCGCGGGACATGACCTGGGAGGAAATCCTCAAAAAGCGCCGGGAGTGGCGGGCGAAACTGGGGGAAGTGGAAATGGAGATTTCCTTGCACACTTCCCGGCTGCTGGTGGACAACTTTCCTCAAGATCCGCTCTTGCCACAACACATCAGTCAGCTCAAGGACAAGCACAAGTCCATTCAGAAAGAAATCCTGTTCCTGGACGTGGAACTGCTGATGCGGCCAGCCCTGAGTCTGGGCTGTTTGTTTTTCATCCTGGTCGGCTGTCCGGTGGGCATCTGGTTCAGCCGCAGCGACTATCTCAGTTCCTTCATCACCTGCTTCTTGCCGATCGTGATCTTCTACTATCCACTGACGCTATGCGGCACACAGATGGCCAAGGAGGGCCGCCTCAACCCGATCCTGATGGTCTGGTCGGCCGACATCCTGATTGCCTCGGTGGGCTTGGTGCTGTTCTGGCGATTGCTGCGGAATTGACGGAAACGGTTTAGCCGCGACGCGGACCCGCGCAGCCCCTCCCCACCCAGGGCGTTGCCCTGGGCTATCGTGTTGCGCCCCTTCGGGGCGAAAGCCAACAGCCCCGAAGGGGCGCAACACGATAGCCCAGGGCATCGCCCTGGGTCAGGGGCCGAGGTGGACTTTCTCTTTCTCAGCCGCAATAAACAACGACGCCTATCGTCCTACACCTTCTCCGGCACCGCCCCTGCCACCCAGGGCGATGCCCTGGGCTATCGTGTTGCGCCCCTTCGGGGCGAAAGCCAACCGCCCCGAAGGGGCGCAACACGATAGCCCAGGGCATCGCCCTGGGTCAGGGGCCAAGGTGGCCTTCCTCTTTCTCAGTCGCAATAAACAACGACGCCTATCGTCCTACGCCTTCTCCGGCACCGCCCCTGCCACCCAGGGCGATGCCCTGGGCTATCGTGTTGCGCCCCTTCGGGGCGGTTGGCTTTCGTCCCGAAGGGGCGCAACACGATAGCCCAGGGCATCGCCCTGGGTCAAGGGCCAAGGTGGCCTTCCTCTTTCTCAGTCGCAATAAACAACGACGCCTATCGTCCTACACCTTCTCCGGCACCGCAAACGGCTTGCGATACTCGCGCGTCAGCAGCTTGTTGGCCTCGGCGTCGCCGAGGATGGTTTCGCTCTTGACGTCGATCGCGAGCTTGCGGCCAAGCTTGTACTTCGTCCCCTCCATGATCAGCTTGTGCTCGCGCAGGTAATCCTCCATGCGCTCCAGCGCCTCGTAAGCATCCTTGTTGTCGCCGAAGGCCTTGGTGCGCGGATCGAACGGCACCTGCTCGCCCAGGCGGTACGACACGTTGGCCAGGTGGCACAGGGCGGCCGAATAGTGCCCTTCCAGGATGTCGGCGTTGAGGTCCTCGACGCGCCGGCTGCGGACGGCGGCAATGAAATTGGCAAAGTGGCCCTTGCCCGGCCCACGTTTGAACTCGGCGCTGAGCGTGGGCAACTCCTCCGGCTTGTTCTTGCCCTTGGGGTAGAAGATCAGCCCGTCCTTCTTGTGGGCGATGGTCCCGGCCTCGAAGTGGTAGGTGTTGCCGACCCTCTCGCCCAGGTAATCCTTGCTCGGCAGGCCGCGCACCTCGAAGATCAGCTGCGTCCCGCCAAAGTCCATGATGCTGACCTGCGTGCTGGCCGTCTGGCCCTGGTCCTTGGGACCGAATCGGCCGCCGACGCTGATCACGCTCTTTGGCAGGGTGGCGCCGGGGATGGCCCAGCGGGCCCTGTCCATCTCGTGGACGCCCTGGTTGCCGATGTCGCCGTTGCCGAAATCCCAGAACCAGTGCCAGCGGTAGTGAACCAGGTTGGTGTGGAACGCCTGCTTCGGGGCCGGCCCCAGCCAGATGTCGAAATCCAGTTCCGCCGGCGGGTGGGTCGGCTTCTCGAAGCCGATGTTGCCGCGGGTGTTCCTGCCAGTGCCGTTGTCCTTGTAGCACAGGCCGCGGGAGATGAGCAGCTTGCCCAGCATGCCGGACTTGGCGTAAGCCTGGATGCGGTCGCCCTCGGTGTCGCTGCGGCTCTGGGTGCCGTGCTGCACGATGCGGCTGTACTTGCGGGCCGTCTCGACGGCGATGCGGCCCTCGTGGACGTTGTGGCTGCACGGCTTCTCGACGTAGACGTCCTTGCCGGCCTGGCAGGCCCAGATGGTCATCAGGGCGTGCCAGTGGTTCGGGCGTCGCGATGGTGACGACGTCGATGTCCTTGGCGTCCAGGGCCTTGCGAATGTCCTGGTAGGTCCGGGGCGTGTTCTTACCCTTGGACTCGACCTCCTTGCTGCGGCTGGCATGGAGGCGCGCATCGGGGTCGATCAGGGCGACGACCTGGACACCCTTCATGCCTGCAAAGGACTTGATGTGTTCTCGTCCGCGGCCATTGATGCCGGCCACGGCCACGCGGATGGTGTCATTGGCGCCCAGGACCTTGCCCGAGGACTTGGTCCCGGCGATGGTGACGGTGGCGGCAGCGGCCAGCGTCCCTTGCAGAAAATCACGGCGAGTCAGTTGCGACATCGATCGGTTCCTCACTGGTGGGGGTTGGATGGTGAATTCCGGGACCGTGTCCCGGCGCTAGCGCTTCGGGCTTGTGTTCCGGGCGGCTTCCTCGCGCGCCTTGGCGAGGACGTGGGCGACCTTGACGGGCACGCCGCCGTGCTTGCTGCTCTCGTGGGCGGCCTCCATGAACGCGAAAATCTCGATAGTCTCCTCGGCGCTGACGGGCGGCTTGCCGCCGCGGAAGAACTTGCCGATCTCGACCAGCAGCGGCTCGTAGCTGCCCTGCACCTTCTCGTTGACCACGCCCTTGGTGCCGAAGGCGACGACGCCATACTCGGCCTTGTTCGGCGGCCGGAGTCCCCGGAACGAGCCGATCCGGCCGTCCTTCCACACACCCGTCACAAGATCGGTGTCCTTCGTGTGGATGCGGGTCACTGACTCGCAGCCGGGGCCCATCACGGCGTATAAGGCCTCGACGCCGTGGATGCCATACCAGAACAGGTCCGGGAACTGCGGCTGGATCAGCTCGCAGGCCCCATAAGTTAAACAACCCTGCACGTCGCCGAGTTTCGGGTTGCTTCGCAAGGCGGTGATGGTCGGGTAATAACGCAGCGACGAGGTCGAGAAGCACGGGACCTTGTATTCCTTGGCCAGGTCAAAGATCTGGATCACGTCGGCCAGGGAGCCGGCACAGGGCTTGTCGATGAACACCGGCTTGCCCGCCTTGATGACTGGCTTGACCTGCTCCAGGTGCGGCCGGCCATCGACGCTTTCCAGAAGGACCACGTCCACCCTGGGCAGCAGAACATCGATGGAATCGACAATCTCGACACCATACGTCTCCTTCAGGACCTTGGTGAATTTGGGAATGCGCCCCGTGCTAAGTTGGGGAAGGTCGGGGCTGCCGCCGGGAAAGGCCGCGACCACGCGCATGCCGGCCAGTCCCAGTCTTTCATTGGCCTTGGGGTCGTTGAGCAGTTTGGTGAAGGCTTCGACGTGGGAGGTATCCAGGCCGATGATGCCGGCCCGGAGCGGTTTGACCTCCTCGCCGGGAGCGAGAGCGGGAATAAGCAAACAGGCCAGGGCGAGAGGAGCGAGACAAGGCATCCAGCGCACGGGAGCGTCCTCCGAGGAAAAACAGGCGGGCAGTGGTCAGGTCGGCAGTGGTTATTATGATAACGCGCGGCGGGCGGTCAACCTACAGGTTGTTTCACGAATTTCGGGGAAAGATCATGCAGCGATACGTCCGGTTCGGTCTTGTGGTGGCAATGTTCCTGGGTCTGGTGTGGTCGGGAGTCGCGGCGGAACCGGCCCAGAAGGGCTGGAAGGCGGGCGTGGCCAGGGTCAAGATCACCCCGGAAAAGCTGATGTGGATGTCCGGTTACAGCAGCCGGGACAGGCCGGCCGAGGGGACGCTGCACGACCTCTGGGCCAAGGCGCTGGTGCTGGAAGATCCGGAAGGGACGCGGGCCGTGCTGGTCACGATGGACCTGGTCGGCATCAGCCGGGAACTGTCGCAGAAGGTGTGCGCCGAGCTGAAGAGCAAGTACGGGTTCGAGCGGCAGGCCATCGCCCTGTCGGCGTCGCACACACACACGGGTCCGGTGATCCGCTCGAACCTGATCACGATGTATAACCTGGACCAGGAACAGCAGAAATGGATCGAGGACTATGCCCACACCCTGCGCCAAAAGCTGATCGCCGTGGTGGGCAGCGCTCTGAAGGACCTGGCCCCGGCCCGGCTGGAGTGGGGTAGCGGCACAACCACGTTTGCCGTCAACCGCCGCAACAACAAGGAGGCCGACGTTCCGGAGCTGATCAAGAAGGGCGAGCTGAAGGGCCCAGTGGATCACGACGTCCCGGTGCTGGCGGTGCGCGGCGACAAGGGACAATTGCGAGCGGTGATTTGCGGCTATGCCTGTCATGCGACGGTGCTGTCGTTCTACAAGTGGTCGGGCGACTGGCCCGGCTTTGCCCAGATCGCGCTGGAGAAGGCCCATCCGGGGGCCGTGGCCCTGTTCTGGGCGGGCTGCGGCGCCGACCAGAACCCGCTGCCGCGCCGCAGCGTCGCCCTGGCCGAGAAGTACGGCGACATGCTGGCCGACAGCGTCAACGCCGTGCTGGGCAAGCCGATGACGCCGATCATGGGCCGGCTCAACATGAGCTATAGGGAGATCGCTCTGCCCTTCAGCGATATGCCATCGCGGGAGCAGCTGATCAAGGACACGCTGGACAGGAACAAGTATGTGGTGAGCCGGGCCAAACACTTGCTCAAGCAGATTGAGGAGAAGGGCTCGCTGGCGGGGACGTATCCGTACCCGGTGCAGGCGTGGCAGCTGGGGGATGGGCCGACGTGGGTGATCCTGGGCGGCGAGGTGGTGGTGGACTACGCGCTGCGGCTGAAGAAGGAACTGGGCGGCCAGACGTGGGTGATGGGATACGCCAACGACGTGATGGCGTACATCCCGTCGCTGCGGGTGCTGAAGGAGGGCGGCTACGAGGGGGGCGGGCAGCATGGTCTATTACGGGCTGCCGACGGTGTGGGGGACGAGCATTGAGAAGGACATTGTCAAGGCGGTACGGGAGCAGGTGAAGAAGGTGCGAGAGTGAGCAAGCTCATCAATCATGACAAGGCAATCGAATACCTGGGTAAGCTTCCCGATCCAATCGTCCAGGCTTTGATTCAGTATGCCTATGGGAAAATCTTCGTGGAGGATCTGCTCACGGATCTGCAAGGGGATTTCGATTTGCTCTTTTTCTTCAAATCCCTGGAAGCATTGCTCCGTGATCGTGAGCGGCTGGCAAAAGCTCTCAAGGGAGAAGTACAGGACACATTCGCGAGAGATTAAGCAGCCAGTCGTCTCCTGGACAGGCGGCAGTGGGATGATGCTTCAATCACATCAACACTGACGATGCGGCCACATCGCGACCTTACCCTTTGCGTACTTATCCGCCTCGCCGATCAAGCGACGGCACCAGTTCAATACCTCCATCCGTGTTCAAGCAGCACGTCTTCTATCATCTTCTCCCGACCGTACAGATGGTCAACAATCGCAGCCAGGCGATAATCGATTGTATGCTCATTGTTAACTCCCCCGCCTTCAATTGATCGCATTTCGCTGTACCACAAGTCCGTTTGTCGTTGAGCAAACAAGTTGGCTGCTTGCTGAATCTGCTTCAGTCCGTCACTGAAAGCTCCCGACAGGCCCGACTGAATAATGCGCATGTAACAGCATTGGGTCTCAAGGAACAACCCACACTCCGGCTGTTTTTCCAGGGCCGAAAGGTACTTTCTCCATTCGGCGAAGTAGCTGCCCGAAACCATTGCGGAAACATGTCCAACATCCGCAAACGTGGGTACGGTCATGGCAGATCGCCAACAGGAAAAATCAGGCAACAAATCCATCAGGTGCTGTTGAAACTGGCCAGTCACAAGCCGAGCGACATAAATAGTTGGCCCGAACCAGAACGGGTATCCGATCACGTCGGCATGATAGTACGGCCGAAGGACCGATGCAACTCTCCCAGCGGCTGTGAGCGCGACAGTCAATGAGTTCCTTGGGTTAGCAAGGGCATGCTTCCACTCGCAAAGCCCAAGCTCAGTCCAGCTATCAAAAGCACTCATCAAGGACTCGCCTTGAGTGGTTGCTTGTACCGAACTGCGAATAGCTTTGTCGGGAATCCGCTTTGGGTCGCAGATTCTCGCCAGTTTTTTCAACGTCTTGTAGCGAGACTGAACAGACACCACAACCTCCACGATTCTCCGATTTCCCAGTTGAAGGCTCATGGCGAGCCTACCAACTCGGTGACGTCGCGACAGCGCTGTTTCAGCAGCGCAGCCGACTGGGTGCGAACCGGCAAGCCATATGCAAAACCTCCTCGGCGGCAACCCTCGTTCTTTAACGGGGAGCGCTCGTTGGGAGTGGGTAGAAGTAAGCTCCTTCAATGCTCAGTTCGCCCAGCTTCGTCCCGCCCCACCAGGTCGGGCAAGCTCGCGGTCCCCCGACCCGCTGCTGAACGGCCAGGACATCCTGGGCGATGGGGTTCTTTGCCCCGACTACCTTGACCTGGAGAGGATGAATCCAGAAGGGCGCAGGGATCTGCCGGATCACCGCGTTCACGCGCCGGTAGGCAGGCCTCCTTGCCCCATCATCCCCCACCAGCGGCGTGACCAGATAGAGGAACCACTCGCCGCTGGGGCTCTCTTTCGCCCAGAAGGCGGCGTTCACGGGGACTCCCTCTTCCACGAGCCGATTGACGAGTTTCTGGCCGTCCTCGATCTGCATCTCTACCAGCGTCTCATGATTCATGGCAGTTCAGTCCAGGGGCGGATGCCAACCAACGGAAACCCAGGCGCGACGGGCCAGCACCAGAATGGGACGGTTCAGGTTCAGCGCCACAACGGTCGCTCGCCCAGACGGAGTCAGGCCGATGATTTGATCCCCTTCCTGCGACCAGGAGAAATGCTCTTTCCAGACCTGCTGTCGGGGATTGAACAGACGGACCAGCTCCCCTGTGATGGGATCGAGGGCAGCAATTCGGTCATTCTTGTGGTCATTGCAAAGCGAACAGGCCAGCCAGAGGTTGTCTTCCACAGTCAGGCCGCCCAGGGCCTCCGGAATGAGATGATCGAATTCCATCGGCATCCCGACAATTGCCTCCGCGCTGAGACAGTACCCACAGCGATGCCGGGCCGCCACCGAGACCGAGTCTCGGAGCGCCTTGGGGATGTACGTGCGGCTCATGGCGAGCCGACCAGTTCGGTTACGTCGTGACCGCGCTGTTTGAGCAGTGCAGTCGCCTGCGCACGGACCAGCATCACCTTTTCGTATTGCCGCATCAGGCTTGACAGGATCTGGTTTTCGGCTTCGGTCAGCCCCTCACGCTGGCGTTTGAAATGCAGGTCCTGGATCTCCGCGGACACGTCCGCGCCCAGTCGATTGCGGGCGGCTCGCCAGAGGGCCTCATCGTCCAGCAAGGAGAGGACCGCAACCGCCTGGGCAAGGTCGGCAGGCAGCGCATCCACCACTGGCATGGCCGCGGCCAGAACACCCACGGCTTCCTCCTCGGCAGTCCGGTTCGCCCGCTCGGCGCACTGCTTGAGTTGGGTATACAGCGACTCAGGGACGTTCAGAGTGAGGGTTTGGATGGACATGGTCGCACTTCTCCTTTTCCTTCAATCTATCGTCCCAGGCGTCCATTCACCACCCCAGCTCAACTTCCTGGCCAAAAAACGCGGCAAGGTGCTGACCTTCAAGCAAGTCCATAAACTAACGAGACTCAACCACAACGGAGAACAACGATGAGTCCTCTCCCCTTCCTCCTCGCCGGTCTATTCAGCTCACTGGCCGCCCCCGAACCTGTGGCCATTGATCTCTCGGCATACAAGCCCACCTCGGGAGTCGCCGTCCGCCAGGACGATACCCGTCTGCGCATCGCCTGGCCGATGGCGGACGGCGAACACGGCGTGCTGCTCCTGCATTTGCAGCCGGATCAGCCTCTGATCGAGGAGCTGGCGATTGCCCGCACTGCGGACGGTCCCGCCGTGCCGCTGCTCCGCAAGGTCAACCCGGTCACGTTCCTGACCGTCGGCGAGCGCGACCTGAGCAAGCAGGGCTGGAACGCCTTCTTCGACAATCCGCCGCGCCGGCCGCATCAGACGTTCCCGGCCGTGCTGGAGCGGAAGCGGGTTCGCGTCCAGAGCCAGGGCCGGCGCAGCACGGTCATCCTGGACGGTCTGTCCGCCGGTCCGTTTCATGGCGACCTGCGTTTCACCGTCTATCCGGGCTGCCGGCTCGTTCACGCCGAGGCCGTCCTCAGCACGGAAAAAGACGCCTGTGCCATTCTCTACGACGCCGGGCTGAGCAGCCCGACGCCGGAATGGAAGAGTATCGCCTGGATAGACACTCGCGATCAACTCCAGCGCGTCGCGGCAACTTCGCAGAAGCCAGCCGCTCCCGTTGCCGCCAGGCATCGGGCCATCGTCGCGGAGAGTGCCGGCGGTTCGGTGGCGGTGTTCCCGCCGCCGCATCAGTACCTGTATCCGCTGGACTTCGCGGAGAACTTCAAGTTTGTCTGGCACGGACACGGCTTTCAGAAGCTGGGCGACAGCTGGGGATTCGGCGTTCGCCAGCCTCCGGAGGGCGACAAGCGCTTCGTGCCCTGGGTCAACGCTCCGCCGCGCACCCAGCAGCGACTGAGCGTTTTCTATCTTCTCAGCTCCGGCAAGGCGGACCAGGCGCTGGAGCAGGTCCGTGCCTTCACGCATGGGGACCGCTTCAAGAAGCTCGACGGCTTCCGGACGTTCACCAGTCACTATCACATCGAACATACGCTGGACTTTGTCCGCAAGCAGAGGGAACAGCAGACGGATCAGGTTCCGCGGGGTCTGGAAAATCCGGGCTTCGTGAAAACCTTCAAGGCCCACGGTGTTGACATCGTCCACCTGGCCGAGTTCCACGTGGCCCACACGCCGGAGCTGAACGCCCAGCGATTGACGCTGCTGAAGACGCTGCACGAGGAATGCCGGCGGCTGTCGGACGCCGGCTTCCTGCTGCTGCCGGGCGAGGAGCCGAACGTGCAGCTGGGCGGCCACTGGATCAGCCTTTTCCCCAGGCCGGTCTACTGGCTGCTCCATCCCAAACCGGGAACGCCCTTCGAGCAGAAGCTCGAAGGGTACGGCACGGTCTACGCCATCCACACCGCCGCGGACGTGCTGCGGCTGATGGAGAAGGAGAAGGGACTGATGTGGACCGCCCACCCACGAACCAAGTCGTCGTATGGCTTTCCCGACAAGTACAGCGACAGCGACTTCTACCGCTCCGATCGCTTCCTGGGCGCGGCCTGGAAGGCGCTGCCGGCGGACCTGTCGCAGCCCCGGCTCGGCACGCGGGCCCTGGACCTGCTGAGCGACATGGCCAACTGGGGACAGCGCAAGTATGTGCTGGGAGAAGTCGATGTCTTCAAGGTCGAGCCGCACTACGAACTTTACGGCCATGCGAACGTCAACTACCTCAAGCTCGACAAGCTGCCGCGCTTCGAGGATGGCTGGCAGCCGGTTCTCGACGCCTTGCGCGGCGGACGCTTCTTCGTCAGCACCGGCGAGGTGTTGCTGCCGGAGTTCCGCGTCGGAGGAAAGGAGAGCGGACAAACCCTCCGTCTTGCCGGCGGCAAGACGGAGGTTGAGGCTTTGGTTGAGTGGACCTTTCCACCCGCGTTTGCCGAGATTGTCTGGGGTGACGGCAAGCGAACGCACCGGCAACGCATCGACCTCAGCGACAGCCCGGCCTTCTCCAGCCGGAAGCTGCGCGTCCCGGTGGAACTGCCGGGTGCGAAGTGGGTTCGCCTGGAGGTCTGGGACGTGGCCGTCAACGGGGCCTTCAGCCAGCCGGTCTGGATTGAATAGCCCCGAAGGACGCCGTTTCTACTTCTTGTTGAGCAGGTCCATGATCGCCGGTTTGACCGCATCGGCCCAGATCTGGTAGCCCTTGGGCGACAGGTGCAGGAAGTCGGGCATGATCTCCTTTTTGATGACGCCGTCCGGCTCCATGAACTTCTTGCCGATGTCCAGGAACTTCACTGTCTTGCCGCCATCGTCCAGCTTGAAGATGATCTCGTTCACCTTCGCCAGCTTCTCCCGTCCGGCGTTCGGCTTCTCGCCGCGCGGGAAGACGCCCAGCAGCAGCACCTTGGTTTCCGGCGAGCGCTTCTTGATCTCCTTGACGATCGCGGTGATGCCGTCGGCGATCTCCTCGGCGCTGTTGCTGCCCGAGTTGTTGGTGCCGATCATCAGCATCAGCACCTTCGGCTTGATGCCGTCCAGCTCGCCGTTCTGGAGACGCCACAGGACGTGCTGGGTGCGGTCGCCGCCGATGCCGAAATTGGCGGCCTTGAGCGGGACAAACTCCTTTTCAAAGATGGCGGCGCCGCCGGCCTTGGGGTTGTGCCCTTCGCCGCCCCAGGCGTCGGTGATGGAATCGCCCACGAAGAGGACGTCCACGTTGCCCTTCTTGGCGATGCCCAGAAAGGTCTCGTGGCGTTTCGTGTCCTTGGGGACCGGCACGATTGCACTGTTGGGTTTCTCGTCGGCTCGCAGAGCCGGCGTCAGGATCAGGCCCAGCAGGGCCAGCAGCAGCCATTGCACTCTCGTTCGCATGTTCACTCCGATTGCCCTTGGGGAAGATTGTAGCCATCACGCTCCGCGTGATGAGACCATCACGCGGAGCGTGATGGCTACACTATTGTTTCAGGCCATCAACGCCTTGATCGCCTCGGCATGCTCGACGCCGGTCAGCCGCTGGTCCAGCCCCTGGTAGCGGAAGCTGAAGCGCTTGTGGTCGAAGCCTAACAGGTGCAGCACCGTCGCGTGGAAGTCACGGATGTGGACCGGGTCCTTGACGATGTTGTACGAGAACTCGTCGGTCTCGCCGTGAATCGCTCCGCCCTTGCTGCCGCCGCCAGCCATCCACATGGTGAAGCAGCGCGGATGGTGGTCGCGGCCATAGTTGGTCTTGCTCAGGCCGCCCTGCGAATAAATGGTCCGGCCAAACTCGCCGCCCCAGATCACCAGCGTCGAGTCGAACAGGCCGCGGTTCTTGAGGTCCTGGATCAGACCGTAGCAGGGCTGATCCACGTCGCGGCACTGGTCGGGCAGCCGGCCGGCCACGTTGCCGTGCGTGTCCCAATTGTTGTGGTAAATTTGGACAAAGCGGACGCCGCGCTCCACCAAGCGGCGGGCCAGCAGGGCGGTGTTGGCGAACGTCCCCGGCTTGCGGGCCGCCTCGCCGTAGAGCTTGAAGGTGTTCTCCGGCTCCTTGGCCAGGTCGGTCAGCTCGGGGACGCTGGTCTGCATCCGGTAGGCCATCTCGTACTGCTGGATGCGCGTGGCCGTTTCCGGATCGGACAGCTCCCGCAGCTTCATCTCGTTGAGGGCCTTGAGGCCGTCGAGCGTTTTGCGGCGGACGTCCGCGGACACTCCCGGCGGATTGTTGATGTACAGGATCGGATCGCCGCTGGTGCGGAACGAGACGCCGGCATGCTCGCCGGACAGGTAGCCCGCCTGCCACAGCCGGGCGGAGATCGCCTGCACCTGCTCCTGGTTGCTCGGTTTGGCGACCAGCACCACGAAGGTCGGCAGGTTCTGATTGAGACTGCCCAGGCCATACGAGGTCCACGCCCCCAGGCAGGGCCGGCCGGTGACCTGGTTGCCGGTCTGCATGGCGGTGATGGCCGGCTCGTGGTTGATCGCCTCGGTGTGCATACTGCGGATGAAGCACATTTCATCGACCATCTTGGCCGTCCACGGCAACAGCTCCGAAACCCACATGCCGGACTTGCCGTGCTGGGCGAACTTGAACTTGCTCGGCGCGATCGGGAAGCGGGCCTGGCCGCTGGTCATGGTGGTCAGACGCTGGCCCATGCGGATGGAATCGGGCAGGTCCTTGTCGTACCACTCGCCCATCTTCGGCTTGTAGTCGTACAGGTCCATCTGCGCCGGGCCGCCGACCATGTGCAGGTAAATCACGTGCTTGGCCCTGGCCGGAAAGTGTGTCTGGGCGAGGGCGGCCCCGATGCCCGTCTTGTCGCCACTCTTCTCCTCCTCGGCCCCGGCGCTTCCCTGGGCCAGCAAGCTGGCCAGGGCACCCCAGCCGACGGCATGCATGGTCTTGCCGAAGAAATGGCGGCGGGTCAACAACTGCAGCGATTCGCGGATGGGGTCCATGTTGCTTCTCAAAGGTTGGTGGTTCCTGGTTGGGAACATTCCCGTGGGTGCGCTGCGCGACCCACGGCTGGGTTATGCAACCCCTTCGGGGTAGAAAACCGGGCTCTCGTTGTCTTTTACCCCGAAGGGGTTATGTATCTCAGCCGTGGGTCGCGCAGCGCACCCACGGAACCGGCCACGTCGCGGACGCATGGGGCTATTTGCACAGCACCTCGTCGAGGTTCATCAGCTGGTTGACGGCCATCGTCCAGGCCGCCAGGAGCGCGGGGTCCAGCGCCGGGTCGGCCTTCGACTCGCCCACGGCGATCAGCTTGCGTGCCTCCTCGGCGTGGGTCTTGTAGTGCGTCAGCAGCTCGTCCAGCACGCCCTGCACCACCTTCTGCTCCTCCGGACGGAACGGCCGGGCCAGCAGCCGGCGAGCGATGAAATCGAGCCGGGTCGCCGTCTGCTCGCCGCCCTGGGTGAGGGCGACCTGGGCCAGGTGGCGGGCCGCCTCGACGAACTGGACGTCGTTGAGCGTCACCAGAGCCTGCAATGGCGTGTTGGTGCGTTCCCGGCGGACCGTGCAGGTTTCGCGGTTGGGAGCGTTGAGAATGTCCATCGACGCCGGCGGCGCGGCGCGCTTCCAGAAAGTGTACATGCTCCGCCGGTACAGGCTCTCGCCGGCGTCCCGGCGGTAATCGCGGGTGTTGCTGCCGATCATCGCCACTGCTTCCCAGACCCCTTCCGGCTGGTACGGCTTGACGCTCGGCCCGCCGATCTTCGGGACCAGCAGCCCGCTGGCGGCCAGGGCGTGGTCGCGGATCATCTCGGCATCCATCCGGTAGCGCGAACCGCGCGACAGCAGCCGATTGAACGGGTCTTTTTCATGCTTCTCGGGAGTCACGAGGGCCGACTGGCGATAGGCCGCCGAGGTCACCAGCAGGGTGAAGAAGCGTTTCACGTCCCAGCCGGACTCGCGGAACTCCACGGCGAGCCAATCGAGCAACTCCGGATGCGAGGGCAGCTCGCCTGTGATGCCGAAGTCGCCGGCCGTCCGCACCAGGCCAGTGCCGAACACCTCCTGCCAGAAGCGATTGACCGTCACCCGGGCCGTCAGCGGATGCTCCTCGCGCAGCAGCCATTTGGCGAAGCCGAGACGGTTGCGCGGCAGATCCGGAGGCATCGGCGGCAGCGATTGCGGGGTGCCGGCCTTGACGGGGTCGCGCCGCTTGTCGTACTCGCCGCGGTGGAGGACGTACGCCATCGGCTCGGTCTCCCGCTCATTCATGACGTAGGCCACCGTGCCGCGCGAGCGGATCGCGACTTCCTCCTGCTGCCAGGCGGACAGCTTGCCCGTCAAATCGCGGGAGAGCGGGTCGAGGGCCGACAGCCACCAGTCGAACAGCTCCTTGACCTCTGCCGGCTTGCGCTCCTTCGCCGGTCGGGCCAGCAGTTCCTGGACACGAGGCCCCCGTTCCAGCCGGGCGACTTCCTGCGGCGACAGCGTTTTGGCGTACAACCGCAGGTCCTGAAGCATCAGCCCTTGCAAGCGCTCGCTGGTGTGGCGCTGGCCGATCTTCAGCGGGACGGTAGTGCGGATGGTCGATTTCAGCTGGTCAGCCTGGACGTCCACCGGTTGCGGCTGGCCGTCGAGGTAGACCTTCACGCCCGCCGCCTTCCCGGAGCCGTCGTAGGTAGCGAGAACGTGGTGCCACTGCCCGGGCTTGAGCGGCTGTCGGGCCACGACCTTCAGGGCGTCCTCGGGCCAGCGGTTGATCACGTGCATGCCGACGCGGTCTTTCTCGACCCAGAAATCCCAGCCGCGATGGAGGTTGCCGTTGTCCATCCGGGCCACAATGGCCCCGGTCAGGCCGCGCTTCGGTAGCCGCACCCACGCGGACACCGAGAAGCCCTGGTTCCGGTCGAAGTCGCCGGCCTCCGGAATCTCGATGGTCCCGGTCGCCGGCAGAGCGTACGCCCTGGGACCGACCTTGCCCGCGCCCCAGGCAACGGCATCGCCGGTCACCTTCCTCGACTTGCCATTCACCTCCAGGGTGACCGTCTTGCCCTGACCTTCGCTCAGTTTGGCGTGCAGTTGCAGCTTCGCGGTCGGAACCAGCTTCGCGATCTCCTCGGTCTTGGCCGCGGTCAGCCATTTGTCGAAGTCGATCCGCGCCTGCTTCTTGCGTTCGTCGAGCTTGCCGCGGACTTCGTTCATCTTCTGTGTCAGGCGTTCCCAGAGAGGCCGATCTTCCGTGCGCGGCACGACCAGGATGGGCGGCGTATTGGAGACGTTGCCGTCCATCGCCCCCTGGGTGGTGTTGTTGAAGAATGCCGACATCGAATAGAAGTCGCGCGTCGTGAGCGGATCGAACTTGTGATTGTGACAGACGGCACAGCCGGCCGTCAGGCCCATCCACACCTGGGAGGCCGTCTCGGTGCGGTCGCGGGTGTACAGCACCAGGTACTCCTCGGCGATGGCACCGCCCTCGTTGGTGGTGATGTTGCAGCGGCTGAAGCCGGTCGCCACCTTCTGGTCCAATGTCGGATTAGGCAGCAGATCGCCGGCCAGCTGCTCGATGGTGAACTGGTCAAAGGACATGTTGCGGTTGAAGGCGCCGATGACCCAATCGCGGTAGGACCAGATCTCGCGGAAGTTGTCGAAGTGGATGCCGTGCGTGTCGGCGTAGCGGGCCACGTCGAGCCAGGAGCGGCCGCGATGTTCGCCCCAGTGCGGCGAACGCAGCAGCTTGGCGACGTAGCTCTCGCAGGCGTCGGGTGCCTTGTCGCTGACAAACTCCTCCACGTCCTCGGGCCTGGGAGGCAGGCCGGTCAGGTCCAGGCTCAGCCGGCGGGCCAGGGTGCGGCGGTCGGCCTCGGGGGCCGGCTGCAGACCCTTCTTCTCCAGTTCGGCCAGGATAAAGCGGTCGATCGGGTTGCGCGCCCAGGTCTTGTTCTTCACCTCGGGCAAGGCGGGGCGCTTGGGCGGGATAAATGACCAGTGCGGCTGATACTCGGCCCCGGCGGCCACCCAGCGCTTCAGCGTCTCCTTCTGGGCGGCGGTCAGTTTCTTGTGCGATTTGGCCGGCGGCATCAGCTCCTTGGCGTCGGTGGCGAAGATGCGCTCGACCAGGGCGCTCTCGTCGGGCTTGCCGGGCACGAAGGCCTGGGCCTTGACGGCCTCGTCGCGGAGGTCCAGACGCAAGCTCGCCTTGCGGGCGGCGCTGTCGGGGCCGTGACAGGCAAAGCAGTTCTCGGCCAGGATGGGCCGGATGTCCCGGTTGTATTCCGGCCGCACGCCTGCGTGCGCTCCGGCCGGCAGGCCGGCCTGCGCTTGGGCCTGGGCCTGGGAAGACAACAAGCCAAGGAGGACCAGCAGCTTCACGAGCCAAACGCGGAATGTCATCAGTTGCCTCGGCAATGGTCGGATGGTTGGTCGTGGAACCAAAGTGTATGGCCGGTTGGCGGGTTTACTGAATTGTAACGGAAGCCAGGCAGAGAGCAAGAAGATTCCGGGAGAATTGTTTCGTGGTTTCGTGCGGCTCAGGAAGAAAAAGGCCGACGCCCCTCCCACCCAGGGCGATGCCCTGGGCTATCGTGTTGCGCCCCTTCGGGGCGGAAAACCTTGTCTTTCGCCCCGAAGGGGCGCAACAGGATAGCCCAGGGCAACGCCCTGGGTCAGGCGCCCAGGCGGACTTTCTCTTTCTGAGTCGCAAGAACCGCGACGGGCAGCGGAGCGCGTCTCCCCCCGCTTACGCAGGAGGCTCGCGTCGCGGCTAAACAAGTTCCTGCACCACCTCGCCGAGAGCGGCGTGCAAGAGCCCGACCTCGCGCTGCAGGTCGGCCAGGGCCGGGCCGCGCTCGTGCGGATTGCCGGCGCGGTGCTGCATCTGCACGGCGGCGGCGACGGCGGCCGGCGCGTTGAAGAAGGACATCGACCCTTTCAAGGTGTGCGCCGCTTGCTCCAGCGTGGCCGTGTCGCCCTCGGCCAGGGCCTGCTGCATGTCGGCCAGCAACCGGGTGGAGTTCTCGCGGAACAGCGAGACCACCTCGGCAAACACCCTGCTGTTGCCGCTCAGGCGCTCCAGGGTCCGGTCGCGATCGAAAACCGGAGGCGAACTCCTCCCCTGGTGGGACGGCTCGGGAGAGCCGTCCGGACGTACCAGGAGGGCCGTCCTCCCTCCCGGACTCATCACCTGGGCCAGCACCTGCCGCAGTTGCTCGGGCTCCAGCGGCTTGGAGACGTGACCGTCCATGCCGGCTTGCAGGCAGCGTTCCTGATCGCTGGGGCTGACGTGAGCGGTCAGGGCCACAATGGGGGTGCGCCGGCCGGTGCCGGCCTCGCGCTGGCGGATGACCGCCGTGGTTTCCAGTCCATCCATCTCCGGCATGCCCAGGTCCATCAGCACCAGGTCAAACGTCTCTTGCTCCAGCCGGGCCACGGCCTCCCGGCCGCCGTGGGCCACGGCCACCCGGTGCCCCTGCTTTTCCAGCAGGTAGACGCCCACCTGGCGGTTGAAGTCGTTGTCCTCGACCAGAAGGATGCGCAGACACCGGGGCGGAAGCCGGCCGGGGTCGAGGCGTTAGACCCCGGCCGCTGTCCGCGGGAAACAGGTCGAGCGAGGGCCGGCAATCCGGGGGCAGGACACTGGCGGTTGGCTCCGCGGTCCGCGCTGCCGGTTCCGCGATCCCGTTGGCCTTGCCGTCCGCGAGGACCGCGCGGTGGGTTCGTCCCGAACGGAATGGTGAACGAGAACCGACTGCCCCTGTCCAGCTCACTGACAACCTCGATGCGGCCGCCCATCATCTCCACCAGCCGGCTGGAGATGCTCAGACCCAGCCCGGTGCCGCCGTACTTGCGGCTCAGCGAGCTGTCGGCCTGGACGAACGGCTCGAAGATGCTCCGCAGCTTCTCGGCCGGGATGCCGATGCCGGTGTCGCGGATGGCGAAATGCAATTCAACCACGGATGCCACGGATGACACAGATAAAGAAGGGGAAAGTCTTTTGTCTTTATCCGTGTCATCCGTGTCATCCGTGGTTCGTTTTTCAACTTCCACGGAGACGACCACCTCGCCCTGCTCGGTGAACTTGACGGCGTTGCCGACCAGGTTGAGCAGCACCTGGCGCAGCCGGAGGGAATCGCCAACCAGGACGGCGGGGATGGCCGGATCGACCTGGCAGCGGTAACTGAGGCCCTTGTGCTGGGCCCGCAGCAGGAGCGGCTTGAGGCTCTCGTCCAGTTCCCGGCGCAGGTCGAACGGCTCCGGGGTCAGCTCCAGCTTGCCGGCCTCGATCTTGGAGAAATCGAGGATGTCGTTGAGCAGGGCCAGCAGCGACTGGGCCGAGATCTGGACCGCCTGGAGAAAATCGCGCTGCGGGGGGGTGAGCGGCGTGTCCAGGATCATCTCGGTCATGCCCAGGATGCCGTTCATGGGTGTGCGGATCTCATGGCTGATGCTGGCCAGGAACTCGCTCTTGGCCCGGCTGGCCGCTTCGGCCAGCAAGGTGGCCGTGCGCAGGTCCTGGTTGGTGGCTTCCAGCTGCTGGGTGCGCTGGGCGACGCGCTTCTCCAGCTGCTCGTTGGTTTGCAGGATGGCCTGCTCGGCGCGTTTCTGGTCCTCGATGTCGGTGCTGGTGCCAAACCAGGCCAGCACCTGGCCATACGGGTCGCGCAGCGGCAAGGCCCGGCCCAGGTGCCAGCGGAAGGCGCCGTCGCTGGCCCGCTGCAAGCGGAACTCCGTCTCGAACGGTTCGCCCGTTTGCAGGGCCCGCTGCCAGGCCTGGGTCAGGCCCTCATGGTCCTCGGGATGGACCGCGCCCTGGCCCTGGCCCTGCCAGGCCTCCTCCGGCGTCAGCCCGAAATAGTCGCTCCAGCGGCGGTTGAAATAGGTCAGCCGGCCATCGGGCCCGGTGCTCCAGACAATTTGCGGCAGGGTATCGGCCAGCAAGCGGAAGCGCGCCTCGCTCTGCCGCAGCGCATCCTCGGTCCGCTTGCGCTCGGTGAAGTCCTGAACCACCGCCACCGTCCGGACGGGCCGTCCCGTGGAATCGTGGATCATGGCGGCCGAGACGTGGACCCAGACCACCGTGCCGTTCTTGCGCAGGTAGCGCTTGGTCATGTTGTAATCCGCGATCTCGCCGCGCAGCAGGCGCTGGAACAGCTCGGCGTTCTGGTCGCGGTCGTCGGGATGGGTCAGTTGCAGGAAGGTCATACCCATCAGTTCGGTCTCGGTGTAGCCGACCAGTTCGCAGTACTTGCGGTTGACCCGGAGCACCCGGCCGGTGTCCGGATCGGCCTGGGCCTTGGCCACGCCCGCCAGGTCAAAGGTGCCGCGAAATTCCTCCTCGCTCTGGCGCAGCACCTCCTCGGCGGCGTTGCGATGCCGCAGATCGGAGCGGACGGCCGCGACCACCAGCACCAGCAGGGCCACGCCCATCAAGGTGGCCAGGGCCACAGTCAGATAGGCGACCTGGGCATGGCCCTGCGATTTCTGGGTGCGTTCCCGCAGCAGCTCCTTTTCCTCCGCGACCAGGGCCTGGAAGAGCAGGCGGATCTTCTCCATCTTCGCCTCGCCCTGGCCGGAGCGGATCTTGGCCAGGGCCTGCTGCCGGCCAACAGCACGAGCGGGTCCAGCAACCGCGACAGCTCGCTGAACGACCAGGACAGCGACAACGTCCAACAAGACGACGTCGGCTCCCTGTTCATCCAGGGTTAGCACGTGCTGGATCGACTTCAGCCGGGTTTCCACGAGGTCGCGCAGTTGCCCGACGCGCTCCTGCTGCTCCGGGTTGTCGTTGACCTTTGCGGTCAGCTTCGCCAGGGCGTCGCGGATGCGGGGCAGAGCTTTTTCGTAGGAACGCAGGAAGATCTGGTTCTCGGTGAGCAAGTAACCCCGCTGGCTGGACTCGGCCTCGGCCAGGGCGGAGCGGACCTCGGCCAGCCGGGTCAGGACGCGATGCGTGTGGTCCAGCCAGACGTCGTCCATGGCCATTTTGCTGACGTTCCACCCGGAGACCAGGCCATTGGCCAGCAGCAGCACCAGGGTGCCGAGGAAGGCGAGGCGCAGACGGCGGCTGAGGTCTGGTTTGGTCATGGCTCCATCCCCTGGTCGGTCGGGGTTCGGTGAAGAATTACGCTGCGGAGCATTGGACAGTTCCTGTCCGGAATGATACCACAATCCCATCCAGCCGCCACAAGCCCGAAGCGCCAGCGCCGGGTTGGTCCCGGCGCTGGCGCTTCGGGCTTGTGTCAGCAGCTTCTTCGGCCGGCAGGCAGGCGGTCAGTCCTCGGGCTCCCCTCGGATCAACAGGAGATGGCAGATGAACGATACGAACACATCAGGTACGGGCTTCCGGGCCAGCTGGCTGTTTACCGCCAGCTGCCTGGCCCTGGTCACGTCGGCGTTTTCCTTCCAGATGCGTGCCGACATCTCGGGCGACCTGGCGACCAATTTTAGCCTGACCTACAAGCTGGTCGGCGAGGTCATGGGTGCGGCCTTTCTGGGGATGGCCTGTGCCATGCTGATCTTCGCCCCCCTGTGCGATTTCCTGGGACTGGGCAAGGTGCTGGGTCTGGCCTGGCTCTGTCACCTGGTCGGCATCCTGGGCACCATCTTCGCCCACGAGGTCGGCAACTATCCCGCCATGAAGTCCACCCTGGACGCCGTGCTGGGCAACGTCCCGGGCAAATACCTGGCGTCGTACCTGTCCGTGGACCCCGACCGCTATGGCTTCTGGGTGCTGTGGTTCTCGACCTTCCTGGTCGGCTCGGGCAACGGCCTGGTGGAGATCGCCATCAACCCGCTGGCGGCGGCGATGTATCCGCGGGACAAGACCAAGTACCTGAACATCCTGCACGCCTGGTGGCCGGGCGGTCTCATGATTGCCGGTCTGCTGGCGGTGTTCCTGGTCGGCAAGGAGCCATACCGCGGCTACCACTCCTGGCAAGTGAAGATTGGCCTGCTGCTGGTGCCGATGCTGCTGTACGGCATCATGATCGTGGGCCGGCGTTTTCCCGCCACGGAGCGGGTGGCGGCCAACGTCCCGACCAGTCAGATGTTCCTGCAGCTGTTCCGGCCGCTGTTCCTGATCTTCGCCTTCTGCATGCTGCTGACCGCGTCGATGGAGCTGGCCCCGAACCAGTGGCAAGAAGCAGTGCTGCGGCGTACGGTCAAGATCTCGGGCACGCTGGTGCTGGTCTACACCAGCGCCATCATGTTCGTGCTGCGGTTCTTTGCCGGCCCGCTGGCGCACAAGATCTCGCCGGTGGGCATGCTGTTCTTCTCGTCGCTGCTAACTGGGGCCGGCCTGTACTCGCTCAGCTTCGCCAACAACGCCTACCTGGCGGTCCTGGCCGCCACGGTCTTCGGCTTCGGCATCGCCTACGTCTGGCCGACCATGCTGGGGGTGACCGCCGAGCGCTTCCCCAAGGGCGGGGCGCTGCTGCTGGGCCTGATGGGCTGCTTCGGCAACCTGGCCATCTCCCAGGCCCTGCCGCAGATGGGGGCCATTTACGATTCCTACACTGCCAGCCAGCTGCCGCCACAGTATCGCGGGGAGGTCTTCACGACCGAGCAGGGCGAGGAGCTGAAGCTGGTCAAGAGCGACTTCAAGACCTTTTTGCCTCCGGAAGTGGCCGAGAAACTGTACCCGGCGGGCAAGGAAGTCCTCAACCCGGCCGCCGTGGCGTTCCTCAATGGGACTGATGATCTGCTGAAGAAGCAGGAGAAAGGGGAGGCGCTGTCGCCAGACGAGCAGAAGAAGCTGGAGAAACTGCAGCCGCAGCTGGAGCGGATGACGGAAGTCCACAAGGCCCTGGAGGGGCCGGAGGCCTACGGCGCCAAATGGGCCTTCCGCTGGGTGGCGGTGCTGCCGGCGGTGCTGGTGGTGATCTTCGGCCTGATCGCGGCGGTCGATTGGCTGCGCGGCGGTTACAAGAAGCTGGTGACCGACCAGCACCTGGGCGAAGAAAAGAAGGAAAGCCTGGTCAGCGCCACGCCGGCGCTGAAGCACGGGGACTTCTCACGGCAGTAACTCGTTGGTCGTTCCGCCTTCAGGCGGTTTGAGGGCGAAAAGCGCCTGAAGGCGGAACGACCAACCACCGCTGCCTGCCAGCCTGTCTGCCCTGTCTGCCACCTTTTTCGGGTTGGCAGAGAGGCCAGAAAGAGCCCATCGCTGCCGGACGAATGCCACAAAGTGTCCGTCAGCTCTCTGCCTGCCATCTGCCAGGGTATTCGGGGCGGGCTGGCGGACACTCAGTGTCACTGTTTGCCGAGCAGGCTATCGACCACCCAGCAACCGCGACAGTGGCTGGTTCCCTGCTGCCGGGAGTGTCCCAGAATCTCTTCGCTGTCGCACCCCGCGTCGGAGAGCGCATCCGCCAGGACGCCCATGTCCTCAAAGCGCCTCTCCTCGTAGATTGCGGTCGCCAGAGTGCGGATCGTGCCGTTGTTCCACTTGAGCCAATCCCGGTCGATGGCAGGTGGGGTCCGGAAGGGATTGCCGAACACGCAACGGATCAGCTCACAAAGCAATGCCTCGCCGCGAACCTTGTCAACGCACCCGGCAAGGGGAACTGGATACGCCGTCACCATAAACGCGCCTGAGAACGCCTTTGCCTTGGTCGTTTCCCGAACCATCCCGGCAGCAGTCCTCTCGTGGACGCCGGGGGCATCCATTTGGAGGCATCCCATTCCCAGTTCGCTGATCCTGTTGTGAGCTGCTTCAAGCTCTGCTTTGTTTGCCTGGCCCTCGGCGAACCGCTCGGCGACTTCCACAGCATCTCGCAACCGGGAGTCCTGCATCTGCTCCCAGACCAACCGGCAACAACCACAGGCGAACAGGCGGAGCTTTCGTCTACCCACTTTCGTCCGCGTCACTTTCCCCGCTTTTCGGAGATACCACAGCATCCCCTGGGCGTGCGGATGCCCCTTCAGCCATTCGTTTTCGGTCATTGTCTTTCCTCTCGTCCTGCATCAGGCAGGCGGGATGGCGCGGACTGAGCGGCCCGGATTGCTTCCTTGTCTGCTCGGTCGGCTGCCTGCATCGCGAGTTTGTACTGCCGGCGGACTGCCTCGACCAGGGCCAGATGCAGAGGCGAAGCAGGCGCCACGGAGCGCAAGCGCTTGAGGATCACTGGCTCAATGGGAACGGTTGGGATGGGCAGGTCATCGACCTCGGGCACAAAGGGAAGTAACAACGCCTGACTCATCGGCAGTCTTGTTTGCTGGAGCGCATCTCGGACCGTGGCAAGATCCTGGAGAAGCCTCTGGTGCAGATAACGGTCAAAACCTCTCTGGCTGCGCAGTTGAGCAAGGGCTGACGCCAACGGCAGCGTGTTGGCAACGACCTGAACCAGCAGACGGTTGTCGAGAAATTCTTCCAGGAGGGAGACATCCTGCCAATCGGAGGCCCGTTCCGTCTCCTTGCTCCGGATCAGATCCGGCAGAGATAGGAAGGAAAGCCTGCGGCCCCCGTACACCCCTTCTTCGCGACGCGCGTACAACTCGGGAAAAGGAGGCAGCAAGTGGTTGTGCCGCCAGAATTCGAGCCACTCCTCACGACCATCGGACAGTCTGCCAATCTGGAAACGGCGAAAATCCTTGGGCCTCCAGCTTGGGCCTTCCTGCAGAGGCTGACCTCCCAGGAGAGAACTGCGTGCCAGTCGCTCCGCCAGGGTGTCCCAGTTATCCCCGGACAGGTGCAAGTCGTAATCGATGGTGTTGCGGTCCAGACCATAGTACCGTGCCGCATGTCCACCCATGACCAGACAGGAGAGGCCAACCGCTTCCAGGGCTGTCACGATCTCCGCCAGACGCACTTCCGCAGTCATAGCAGGGAGTCCTCCCAGCTTCGGCTGCCGTGGGCGCGCAGCATGACCATGAGCGGATGCCTGGCCAGTTCCTCATCCGAAAGGGGGCTCTGAAGCAACCGAATGACCTCGGGCAGGCTGGCGTCCAGGTACATTTCTTCCGCTTCTTCCAGTGTTCGCGCCTGTCCGCTCAGCAGGAACCGGATAACCGGATCGTTCTCCAGCTCGGGAATAGAATCGATTTCCGTGTGCATCAGAAATCTCCTTCGTGGGCTCTGTTGTCTTCTCGGCCACGTCTGCGAACCGGCGAACCGGCGAACCACACGCTTTTTCTCTGGCAATCCCCCGCCCCATCCTCCACAATAGTTGAATTGCTCTTGCGTGTCCGCCCTGGTCCCACCATCCCTCAGGAATGCCTGCCATGACCGTTTTCCGCCTGACCGCCTGTTCGCTGGCCCTGGCCCTGCTCACCACCCCCGCCCTCCTGGCCCAGCCGGGCAAGCCCGCCGGCAGCAAGCCCGGGCCGGCCGCGAAGTCGGACAAGCTGCCGCTGTCCGGCCTGGCCCGCTCGGTGCTGGTCCCCAACCTGTGCGTGCTGAAGTATCGCGTCAGCACCAACTCGCCGGAGTGTCAGGCGTATTTCGACCAGGGGCTGGGCTATTTCTACTCCTACGTCTGGATGGAGGCGGCGCGATCCTTCGAGACGGCGGTGCAGCACGATCCGGACTGTGCCCTGGCCTGGTGGGGTCTGGCCCGCTCGCTGGAGCGCTACGGCAAAAAAGACCAGGCGACCAAGGCCCTGCTCAAGGCGGGCGAGCTGCGGAGCAAGGCCAGCTGGCGCGAGTCGCAGCTGATCCTGGCCAGCCTGCAAGAGAAGGGGCAAGTGCCCGTGACCGGCCTGGGGGACGAGGGCGAAAAACGCAAGAAAGCGGCCATCACCACCCTCGACGGTCTGCTGGCCGTCCACGATGACGACGAGGAAGCCTGGTACGCCCGGGCCCAGCTGGCCGGCGGCTCCGGACTCTTTGGCGGACAGGTCTCGGCCGTGCCGTACTACAAGGCCCTGCTCCGCATCAACCCGCTGCATCCCGGGGCCAATCACGAGCTGGTCCACTTCTACGAGGGCTTCAAGCGGCCGGCCCTGGGCTGGCCTTACGCGGAGAAGTACATCGAATCGTCGCCGGGCATTCCGCATCCGCACCACATGCAGGCCCACCTGGCCACCCGCATCGGCCGCTGGGACAAGACCAGCAACTGGTCGGCCAAGGCCATCGAGCTGGAGCGGGCCTACCACAAGTATCAGAACGTCAAACCCAGCGAGGATTCGCAGTACAACCACCACCTCGAGATCCTGCTGGTGTCGCTGATCCACGACGGCCGCTTCGCCGAGGCCCGGGCCATCAAGGCCGAGCAGGTCCGCTGCGGCTACAAGAGCTTGCAAAGCTGGTTCCGGCTGCACCTGGCCGAGCGCAACTGGGAGGAGGCCCTCAAGATCGCCGAGCAAACCCCCAGGAGTGACAAGTCCCAGCGCAGCTACCTGAAGGCGCTGGTGTACCTCAAGCAGGGCGTGCCGGGCCGGGCCCTGCCCGAACTGGAGGTGCTGCAGCAGCTCGCCGCCCAGAACAAGAACGACAAGAAGCTGGATTTGCGTTTGCAAGAGGTGCAGGGCCTGTACCTGTGCGCGACCGGCTCGGCCGACGCCGGGGTGAAACTGCTGCAGCGGGCGGTGGAGCGGACCAAGGACGACTACAGCCATCACGCCTGGGGCAACGGGGCGGTGTACATGGAATCGTGGGGGCTGGGAGCCTTGCAAGGCAGCAAGTACGAGGCGGCCGAGGAGGCGTACCTGGAGGCGCTGGCCCACGACCCCGGCAGCGTCCGGGCTGCCCTGGGATTGCAGGTGATGTGCGAGCGGCTCGGCCGGACCGAGGAGGCGCAGCGCTACGCCGACCTGGCCCGCCGCTGCTGGAGCCGGGCCGACTCCGGCAGGCTGGACCAGGAACTGGCGGCACTGCGGGCGGAGCAGGGGAGTGCGGGAGAGTGAGCTTGTTGTGGATCGTTGAAATCCCAATCTCCCGATTTGATTTATCGTTTCGCGCAGACCGGGCGTGCGCGAAACGATAAATCAATCCGGGGAATTGCCCCGCAGCTCCTGCAAGCACAGCCGATGGAGGAACGCCTCCGGCGCCGTCCGTCCTTGCAACCGCTCCAACACCCTCTGCCGGATCGCTTCCTTCCGTTCGGCCGACAGCGCATTCCACCGCTCGATCAGCCGTTGCTCCTCGCTCTGCTGATTCTGCTGTTCTTGCCGCGCCTGCCGTCTCTGTTCCTCTGACGCTCGCTTGCCCGCCTCCCGGCGCTGCTGGGCCTGATGCTGCTTGAGCGCATCGCCGAGATACTTCTGCAAGGCACCGCTCAGCGACCGGCAATCGGGCCATTCCTTCCGCAGCACCTGCACGAGGCACCCGATCACCTCGCAGGCCGTTGCGAAATCGTGCTGTTCCAGCAACGCCTGGGCCAGTTCCAGGTCGCGCGGCCCCGGCTGCACCAGCGTCCCCGCGTCCCACTGCCGGTAAAACTCCCGGGCCAGTTCCTCGGCCTCCGACACGGCTTCCGGGACGCTCGCCTCCATCGCCACGGGCTCGGCCTGCTTCGCTTGCAATACGATCCGCCACTGGCCGGCCCGCACCTTCTGGAAGCGCTCTTCCGGCGGTAGCGGCTTGAGGAACCCGATCCGCTCCAGCTCGGTCAGCGCGGGCATCAGGCGGCGCTTCAGCACGGCCACGTTGTCCACCTCGGTCAGGCCGACGTGGCCGCAGGCGAACTCCACCAGGTCCAGCGACAGCTCCGGACTGTTGTAAAAGCGCTTGTCGAGGAAGCGGTACGTACGCTGGGCTGTCGGCGTGGTCAGCTTGAAGAACACCTCCAGGTTGAGCCGTTTGATGTTGCCGTTTTGCAGGCTCTCGTGGAACTGCTGCGTCCAGGTCACCCAGCTCTCCAGCGGCGTGTCGGCCGTCCTCGGCCCGCTGACCTGGCGAGCGATGCGGTAGGCACTGACGATGCCCGTGGCCACCTCCTCCTCGTAGCCCCGGCCGACCGCGTCCCACCAGGCGTTCTCGTAGCGGATCGTCAGCGACTTCAGCCGCCGCAGCACGTCACGCAGCCGATCGTAGCTCCGGCCGTTCGGCGCCCAGCCCATGATCTCGAACAGCTGGCCCGGGGCAAAATGGACGGTGGCCTCGGCAAAGTTGCTGCTGTGCTTGGCAACGTAGAGCAGCGCCAGGATGACGTGCTCGTCGGCCGGCGTCGGCAGACCATCGCGGGCCGTCGAGGTCAGCGTCACCCGCTGCTGGACCCGCTGCCGTTTGACCGGATCGTAGCGGCTGGCCAGGAACTCCAGCCGATCCAGCTTCCGCCCCTCGCTGTCGCTGGGCTGGGCCCGCTGCAGCGCCGAGATCGGGAAGTCGGCCAGGTTCATCTCGTCCCGGCCATCGTGATACCTGTGAAGAGCTTCCAGAGCAGCCATGATTCTGTTTCAAGAAATGGACCTTGATTATCCACAATGCACACACCGCGAGCAAGACCACTTTTGGGCCGGTCGCCGCGAGCAGATCGGTTGGTGTGGTTTGACTTGCTGGTTATCGTGACAGGTTTGGCGCGATTGCCGATTATGCGCAAGCCATTGCCCGACAGAAGGTTCCGCCGTCCCATGCCGCCGGGGACGTGCGCGGCGGCACGCGGACCGAGTGCGCGGCGGCACGCGGACCGATCACCGGACGTGCGCGGCCGCACGTCAACAAGTGCGCCGCCGCACGCGAACCTCAAACCAAAAGGTGCGCGGCCGCACAGGGACAGGAGCTGACAGCCGATTGGTGCAGCTGCGAGCTGCACCTTTGCAGCTGCACAGCTGCACTTTCGCAGCTGCAAACCACCTCTTTACTGAGCAGGCGTTCAATTGCAGGTTGCGTTTCCGGGCAACCGCGACATATTCCGAACTCCCCCTGTCGTCGAGTTCGCGTGCGCTGGCGCACCTTTTCATTCCGGCTCAACCCTGACTGACAGACAGATCCTGTTGCGCCCCTTCGGGGCTGTTGTCTTCCGCCCCGAAGGGGCGCAACAGAATAGCCCAGGGCATCGCCCTGGGGCCCTGGGTTGAGGGCTCCTGCGGGCTTCCTCAAATCCTTTCAGCAGCCGGTTGCTGAAACATACCCTCAAGAATGGGGAAAAGCGGGATTCTGGGTATGTTTTTCTGTCTGGAAAAGAAGGACAAGTTCACTCTGGGTTGGTGGAATGGGAGAGTTGTGCTTGCCCGTGTACTGCGCTGCTGCGGCCCTGGGGGGCTGGTCGGTCGGTAGGGTTTGCTGTCTGGCGAATTGAGGCAAAATGAATGCTATCATTCACAAGGGAAGATTGGTGGGACAGGAACGATCACGCCAGGCCTTAACCCGCCTGGTGAAGGAGCGAGCGGTGACAGCACAGCAAACGACCGCAGGAACCCAGACTGCGCCCGAGCGGGGTCCGGGCTTCTTGCCGGCACTGGCCCGAGCGGTGCGCGACCAGGCCCGGCGAGCGCTGAGCCGAGAGGTCCCTTTTACCCAGGTGCTGGACGAGATTGCCGGGGGCGTCTGGGAGCAGCTGGCCGGCCTGGCGGACGAGGAAACCCTGCGCGGCTGGCTTCAGGCGGCGGCGGGGGTTTCGACGGCCGACCTGCGCCGGGAGGCCGAGCGCACGGCGGCGGCCGTGGCCAGCGACCTGCCGGCGATCCTGCGCACCCAGCTGGCCGTTTACCTGGCGCAGACGTCGGCGACGGTCCGGCAAGCGCTGCGCCGTCCCTCCGACCCGCTCGGCCAGCGCGTCCCGCCCGATCTGCTCCTGCAAAGGCCCGATGATCTGCTGCCGATGCTGCCGCCACGACCCGCCCTGTATCGGCCGGGGGACCGGCCCGATGGTCTGGAGCAGTGGCGGCTGGAGGAACTGCTGGCCCTCAACGAGGTCAGCGAGGTCTGGCGGGCCCGGCCGGCCCGCGGCGACGGCGGGCCGGTGGTCCTCAAGTTCTGGCCGGAGAAGCTGGCACGCCAGGAGCTTTTCTACCGCGACACGACCAATCTGCTCGACCTGCTCCAGGACCAGCCCCTGCCCGGCATCGCGGCCCTGCGGCAGGTTTATCCCGATCGCGATCCGGTCTGTCTGGAATACGAACACGTGGACGGGGCCTGCGTGGCGGGCCTGGTCCACAAGTGGGCCCGTTCGCACTCGGCCGACCACGTCGAGCAGTCCGCCCGGCTGCTGCTGGGATTGGCCCAGGTCGTGGCCCAGGCCCATGACCGGGACGAGCCGCTGGTTCACGGCAACCTCAAGCTGGCCCATCTGCTGCTCTACCCGGTGCCGAACGGTCCGCTGATGCTGCGCGTGACGGACTACGGCCTGGGTCGGGTCGCGATGCAGCGCGAAGTGCAGGCAGCGGCCAACCTGCCGCCCGGCCTGGCCCGGCTGCTGGGCTGGCGTGGGGCGCGGGGGACGTTGTGTGCTTCGCCGCAGGTGCTGGCGGGGGCGCTTCCCGGACCGGCCGATGACGTCTGGTCGCTCGGGGCCATCGCTTACCAGATGCTGCTCGCCGACCCGTCGGCCGAGGTCGATTGCGGCTTCTGCGACCGCCTGGCCGAGCTGCGGGTGCCGAGGCCGCTGCTGCGGGTGATCGGAGCGTGTTTGAGAGAGCAGCCGCAGCGGCGGCCCACTGCCCAGGCCGTGGTTGAAGCGCTGGAGCAGGTGCTGACTCCGAGAATCGTGGCGGTCCTGCCCGCGGACACGGCGGAACACGGAGCGCGGAATTCGCCAGCGGAGCGCATCCGCCGACTGCACGAGCGTGCCAGCCAGCTGGCCCAGAAAGCCGATTACACCGGGGCGGCCGACATCCTGGAGGCGGTGCCGGAACGGCTTCGTAATGCAGGGCTGTACGAGAGGCTGTGCGGCAAACGCGACCGGGCGCAGCAGCTGGACCGCGAGATCATCGCGGCGTTACGAGCGGGCAATCACCAGGGACTGCGAGACCGGGTCGAGGAACTGCTGCGGCTCAAGCCGATGCGCACGGAGCTGCGGGAATTGCTCAACGAATTGCCGGGGGAGTGAGGCGAGCCGGGAGCGTCAGCTCCCGGATTCTTGCGATTCGTCGGAGAATCCGGGAGCTGACGCTCCCGGCTCGCCTGTTGTCTTCGATCCCTCACTTCGCCGCCTTCTCCTTCCGCCGCTTCTCCTTTTCCAGCCGGGCGGCGTTCTGCGGCGAGGTCAGATAGATCATGTTGTCGAGCTGCACCGGCTTCAAATCAGCCATGTCCGCCAGCACGCGGATCGCGGAGTCCACCGGCACCCTCAGGAACGTGGCCGAGACCACCGCCTTGGTCTTGTCGCCGGCCCTCGGATCAAGCACCAGGGTCGTGCTCGCTTGCTCCGATAGTTGCTGGAGCGCGTCTCCCAGCGTCTGATTGTTGAATTGCACGTAGACCAGCGGAGGAATCGGCTCGTCCGGTTTCCGGCCCAGTTCTTTGCGCAGGGCGGCCTTGGTGGTGATTTCGATTTCTCCACGGCGGATGAGGAAAGTTGCTCCGGATTGTGCCGGCACTCGGGCCAGGACCATCTTCAGCACCGTGTTCAGGTTGGTATTGAACTTGGTCGGGACCGGATTGGGCTGGGCGATTTTTGTCTTCAGCGCGTCCTCGCACTTGTCGGCCTTGAATGCCTCCTCGTTGACCAGGATATTCACGTCATGGCGTTTCTGAAGCTGATCAACCACCTCCTCAAGGGTGGTTTGGGGATCTTCAAACCCAGCAAAATTGAAAGGTTGCCTCAGTTTCTCATCGATCTGGATCTCCGGCCGGGTTTCGGCCCGGAGCGGCGGGCCCAGCATCAGCCCGACGCCCAGCGACGACAGGAACAACAGGATGGCATAAGTCCGCGGTGTCTTCATGGTCTGGATGCTCCTCGGGAAGAGAAACACAACTCACATCCCCGCAGGCCCCTTGCCGGCAGCGGGTGCCGGGCCGCCGATGTTGCCCTGGTTCGGAACGGGGGCCGCGCCGGGGAAGGCACCGCCGAGCCCGCCGAGGCCGCCAAGGCCGAACGCATCGAGCTGCCGGCGGTTCTGTTCCGAGATGATCCGATCGGCGTTCTCCGGCGAGGTCACGTAGAGCGTGTTGTCGATCAGTACCGAGCGCAGATTGGCCATGTCGGCCAGCAGCCGCACGGCGGTGTCCAGCGGCACGTTCTTGAACGTGGCCGACACCGCCGTCTTGCTCTTCTCCCCCGCCCGGGCGTCGAGGACGATCGTGAAACCGGTCCGGTCGGCCAGGAACTTCAGCGCCTGCGCCAGTGGCTTCTCCTCCAGCGCGGCGTAGACCAGCGGCACGGTCGGAGTCGTAGCCACGTTGGGGTCGCCGGGGGCCGTTTCGCCCCGGCCGATCTCGCTGCTGTACGCGCTGGCCGTGGTGATCTCGATGCCATCGTCGCGGATGAGGTAGATGGCCCGCGAATTGGAGGGAATGCGATCCAGGAGCCGGCGCAGCACACGGGCCAGGGTGGTGTGCTTGCTCGGCGGGAACGGTTTGGGCTGGGCGATCTCGAACTTATCGACGTCCCCGGCTTCCGCTTCGGCGAACGCCCGGGAGTTGACCTCGAAGGGGATGCCGGTCTGTTTGGTCAGCTGCTCGAGGGCCTCGGTCAGAGTTGTTTTCGGGTCGTCCCAGCCTGGGATCGCGAACTTCTCGTTGAGCTTGTCGGCGATCTCGACAGGGGTCAGGGCTTTCGGCTCGGGCTTGGCCTCCTCCTTGGGCACAGGGGCGCTGCCGAGCAGGACGCCGCCGAGCAGGACAAGGGCCAGGGCGGTGAGGATTCGAGGGTTCTTCACGGTTTCATGACTCCATGGGAAGGGAGGATCGGGTTCGGGGACTGCTCACGGTTGAGGATCTGTGGGCTTGGACTTGAACCTGGCAGCCTTTTCCTCCTGGCGCTGGGCGTGCTCGCGCTCCAGCCGGATGGCTTTTTCCGGTGTGGTCACGAACAGGACGTTGTCGAGCTGGACCACGCGCAAATCGGCCATCTCCGCCAGCAGCCGGACGGTCGCATCCAGGGGCAGGTTCTTGACGGTGCCGGTTACTGGACTCTTCCCTTTCTCGCTGGCCCGAGGATCGAGAATCACGCTGTAATTGGAATGGTCATTGAGATACTTCAGCGCTGGCGCCAGGGTGAAGTTGTCGAACGAGGTGTAGATCAGCGGGAAATTCGGGAAGACGAAGAAGATGTCCTCTGGACCCTCCCCAGCGCCAACTTGCACTCGATTGACTTCCGCGGAGACGCAGCGGCCCGTGGTCACTTCCACCTCGTTGTCGCGAATGAGAAAGGTCGCTCCGGTCGGAGCCGGGACGCGAGACAGGACCATGCGCAGGACCTCGGCCAGGGTAACGTCAGACTTCGCCGGGATCGGATTGGATTGGGCCACATCCGTCTTCCCCACGTCCTGGACCTGATCGAATTTGAAGGCGGCCTCGTTGATCGAGATGTTGATCCCGTGACGTTCCTGGAGCTTGTCGAGCGCCTCTTGCAGGGTGGTCTTCGGATCGTCGAAGCCAGCGAAGTCAAACCGCTTGTTCTCAAGCAGCTCGGCCACTTCCAGGCCGGTCAAGCGTTTCGGTTTCTTCTTCGGGGCGTCCGCCTTCAGCGGCAGCCAGGCGAGCAGCAGGCCGACGAGCAGGGCCAGGGCCAGCAGGGACTTGGTTCGCGAAATCTTCATTTGCCACGGCTCCTACAGAAAGGGTATCCTCTCGAATACAACACCGCCGGGACCGAAATGTTGGCCCCGATCCGGAATCTCTTCGGGAGCAGGGTTTGGCGCGGTCTATCCGGAATGATACCATCATCAGTAGAGGGAAACGAGGGTATTCGTTTCCAGGGTGGCACGGCCCAGGAGGCTCAGTCATGATCCGCATTCGGAAGATCCTGTATCCGACCGACTTCTCCTCGTACTCCAACCAGGCGTACTTCCACGCCGTCACCCTTGCTCAGAACCACGGGGCCACTCTGACCGTGCTCTTCGTCTACAACAACGACGTGCCCACGCCGCACCACGTGTCCCGGGCCGAGGCCCGCGATTACTGGCGGCGGCAGCTGGAGCAGATCCGGCCGATCGACGCGACCATCCGGGTCGAGCACGTGCTCCTGGAAGGCGATCCGGCCCGGGAGATCGTCGGCTACAGCCGGGACCACGCCATCGACCTGATCGTCATGGGCACGCACGGCCGAACCGGCCTGGAGCGGATGCTGATGGGCAGCGTGGCCGAGAAGGTGCTGCGCGGGGCGTCCTGCTCCGTGCTGGTGGTCAAGATGCAGGGGGACCGCAAGGCGGTCGTTCCCGACGTGGAAGTGGCCGTCAGCCCGGCGTGAAGAGAGGGCGATGAGAAGGACCCCTGCCGGCTTGCCCGGCAGGTGAAGCAGGTCGCTGGCTAGAAGGGGAAAGAAAAACGAAAAGGTTTTTCCGCCCCGCTCTAGCCGGCGACCTGCTTCACCTGCCGGGCAAGCCGGCAGGGGTCGTGCCGTTCTACGGCGTCCCCGGCCCCATCTCGCCGGCCCCCAGCGGGGCATCGTCGCGCCCCAGGCCCGCCTCGATCCTGCCATTGCAGTTGTGGTAGATGTCGTGCCCGCCGCAGCCGGCCACGGGCGATTCGCACCACTTGACGTGGCCGCCGACGTACAGGACGTTTTGCCCCTTATAGCCGTGATTGGGACTGTTGCTGCCGCTGGCCAGCAGCGGCTGATGGTCGGCCAGGATGGGCAGGTCGCAGTCGGCGGTCGAGAGTCCGTGCAGCGTGCCGTTCCGCGGTAGCCCAGGCAATAGGCATAGTTGCCGGCCAGCTGGCGGGCCCGCTGCCGGAACAGGGCCGGCTCGGGCTTGAGCCGGGCGCTTTCGACTTCCTCGATCGAGGGCGGCGGCCCGGAGCGGAACCCGGTCGGATCGCAGGCCAGATGCCGGTCGTTGGCCAGCGCGCCGGCCTCGTGCAGGATGGGCACGAACGAGGCCGCATAGCTTCTGGGCCCCGTCTCGCTCACCTGGGGCAGCCGGCCATTGTTGTTGTCGGCATACATCTGCAGGGCGTCCCCGTAGATGTGCAGGTTGGCCTCACAGGCTTTTCGGCCATAGAGGTGCCACTGCCGGGCCACCCAGGGAAAGGCCAGGCCGCCCACGAGGACCAGCAGCAGGGCCGCGGCCACCAGGTCGGCCCGACGCGGACCGCGCCACGCCGGGGCGGGCCGGCGCGACGGGGGCGGGGCCTTGGGGAGCGGCCGGGCCCGCTCCTCGGCCACGCGGCCCAGTGTTCGCACCACCAGGCCGGCCGGCGGCGGCGGTGCTTCGGAGTCCAGGCCCAGCGGAGTCAGGGCCCGGCGCAGCGTTTCCAGACGGGCCCGGGACTCGGGCTGGCTGCGCAGGTCCGCCTCCACTTGCCGGCGGTCCGGCTCCTCCAGGGCGTCGAGCAGATAGCCGATCAGGTTCTCGTCCATCTTGTCAGTCTTCGTGCAAGGAGGGCGACTGGCTCCACGCGCGCTGCAACTTCAGCAGGGCGGCGTGCAGTCGGGATTTTACCGTCCCCACGGGGATCTCCAGGATCTCGGCAATCTCGCGGTACTTCAGCCCCTGGTAGTAGGCCAGCACCAGCACTTGCCGATACGGCTCGGGCAGCTGCTCGACGCTTTGCCGGACCTTGTCGCGCTGTTCCTGCTCGGACAGCTGATCGAACGGTCCCGGTTCCGGGCTCTCGAGCAACCGCACCAATCCATTGACGTCTCCCTGTCCGGAAGATTCCTCGCGGACCATTTCCAGGCTGACGGCCTGGTGTCGGCCATTGCGGCGCAGGGCATCAATGGCCTGGTGGGTGGCGATGGTGTACAACCAGGGACGAACCGGTCGGCCCGGCTCGTACTGGCTGCTCTTGAGGTACAGCTGCAAGAACGTGTTCTGGAACACGTCCTCCGCCAGGGCGCTGTTGCCCAGGTAGCGGTGCAGATAGCCGTACAGCTCGCGCTCGTAGCGGCGCAGCAGCGCCCCAAATGCTTCGGTTTCCCCGCGGCGGAAACGCAGGAGCAAATCCTCGTCCGAGCAGCTGGTCAGCGGTGCTGTTTCCACGAGCATTCTGTGAGTGATACGCGGGTGCGGAGTGAGTGGTTCACGTCGGATCATTTGGCGGCAGCCGGTTTCTGCTCCGCCTCCTGCTGCCTGGCTTGCTTGGCCAGCACCCGGGCCATCAGCTTCTTGTGCCGCTTTTCCTTCTCCTTGCGCCGCTGGCCCGAACGATTGTAGCCCATGAGAGAAACTCCTTGAAAGAAGGTCTTGTTCGCCGCGCTGCCCCCGCATTGCCGAGCCGCGCACGCAGCGCAGCGGAGTAAGCGGTTGTGCCGCAGGACCGCTTACTCCGCTGCGCTGCGTGCGCGGCTCGGCAATGCGAGACGCGGCGCGTTGAAGGGACTCACAACATCCCCTCCTCGAAATGGGCGGCATGCCCGCCCGGCACGGGCCGGCCGGCCCGGATCAGCCGCCAGCGCTCGCGGACCACGTCCGGAGCGTAGCGGCGGTACAGGAAGTCGGCCCGCAGCAGCACCGCTCCCGCGGCGGCCAGCTGCTTCAGCCGGGGCGACAGGCAGAACACCCCCTGGTCCAGCACGATGGTCCGGCAGTGATCGTCCAGGGCGGTCACCTTCTCGCCATGGCTGGAGACCATCTGCATGCTCTCAAAGCGGCAATTGGCCTTGCCGGGGCAACCGCCGATCAGGTTGGCATATGCACACGACTCCGCCAGGAACAGGGGCGTGTCCTGGTACACGATCAGCACCGCTTGCTCGCCAAACTCGGCCAGCAGCGAGCGCAGGTTCGGCAGACCATCTTCCGGCGACAGGGTGAAGCGTCGCGCCCCCATCGCCAGCACCTGCTGGGCCGCGGCTCGGTTGACCACGTAAAGCGACCAGTCGGCGGCCAGGTCCAGCTCGCCGGTCTGCCCCGTGGCCGGGTCCAGGCCCAGGAAGCTCCAGCCGGAGACGTTGCTCACTTCCCATTTCCGCCAGCCGGCCGCGCGGAGCCGCTCGGTCTTGTGCCTGAGACCGCGTTCCTCCCACTTGCGCGTCAGGGCCGGCAGGGCCAGCCGGATGCGCTCGCGTCCAAGGATACTGGCCAGCTCCTCCAGCCGATTGGCCAGGATGGTCGGATGATCGCGGGCGATCTCCACGGTGAGTTCGTCCAGGTCGGCCCAGTCCTCGTTCTGGAAGGCGTCGAGGAAGCTGATGCGATCGACCTTGAGCAAGAAGCGCAACGGCTGCCGCGGCCGCGGCCGCGATTCCGGAGGAAGCACCGCAGCACGCACCTGGGCCACGACTTCGATCCGGGCCTGTTCGAGGGCCTGCTCCAGGGCCGATGCCAGCTCGCGCCGGGCCTGGTTCAGCCGGGAAATCGGCACAAAGCGGCTCTCGGGATTGCGGAACGTCCAGCCCTTCAGACTCAACGCGGTGTCGCCCCAGCGGTCGAAGGCGCTGCGGGCCGCCTCGGCGACGGCAGCGCTGTCGCGGGCCGGCGGGAAGGGGCCGGGGTGGGATTGGCGAACCGCGTTTTGCCGCGACGCCAACCTCCCAATCACCACCAGCTCCCGCTCGCTCACCTCCACCTCGACGTCGATCTCCTGCCGAACCCGATACAGCCCCGGTTTCGGCCGCTCGTGGCGATAGCGGCGCTTGACATCCTGCGAGGACGAGCAATAAACTGGCGCCCCGATCGGCAGCTCCGGGTGCTCGCCCGGCAGAGCGACCTCCACCAGCGAGCCGGCCGGCGCCTGGAACACCTTGCGTGGTTTGCCGTTCCGGCCCTCCAGGACGCACAGCTCCTCGACCGCGAAGCCGAACGGCTTGCCCAGCACGGGCAAATCGATCTGCAGGCCGTCGTGGACTTCCAGCTCCCGGCGCGTATGAAACCGCAGCCGATCCAAATGGCCGCCGTGGCGGACCGCCTCCACAGTGCCGATGCGCGAGCCGCGATGGCCGACGGTGTCGCGGTCGGCCACTTCCTTGTCCTTGTGCGATTGCACGAACAGGTGCGTCCACGGCCGGCTGAAGACGGTCTGCATGTCGGCCTCGATCCGCGGCCGATCGTGTTCGTCGAGGTTGCCGTCGAGCAGCTTGCGATAGTAGTCGGTGGTGGTGGCGACGTACAGCGGGCTTTTCTTACGGCCCTCGATCTTGAAGCAGGAGACGCCCGCCGAGCGCAGCACCGGCAGGAAGTCCGGCAGGGCCAGGTCCTTCATCGAGAAGGGGAAGCCCCGGCGCGGATCGCGCTTGACCGGCGAGCCGTCGCGCAGCGTATCGGGAGCCCCAGTGATCTCGTAGGAATCGCGGCAGGAGTAAGCGCACTTGCCGCGGTTGCCGCTGCGGCCCAGTGTCTGCGACGAGAACAGGCACAGCCCGCTGTAGGAGTAGCAGAGGGCGCCGTGGATGAACACCTCGGTTTCGATGCCGGACGTGGCGGTGATCTCGTCCACCTCCTCCAGCGTCAGCTCGCGGGCCATGACGACGCGGGTGAAGCCCAGCCCCTGCAGTGCCTCGGCCCCGGCGGCGTTGTGGACGGCCAGCTGCGTGCTGGCGTGCAGCTCCAGCTCGGGGAAGTGCTGCCGGGCGATGCGGTAGACGCCCAGGTCTTGCAGGATGATCGCATCGACGCCGATGTCGCGGAGGGCGGCCAGGTCCTCGATCAGCTCGGCCAGCTCTTCCTGCTTGACCACCGTGTTGACGGTGACAAACACCCGGCGGCGCGGCTGGAGACTGTGGGCGTAGGCGACTACCTCGGCCAGTTCATCGAGGGAGAAGTTCTCGGCCTCGGCGCGGGCGGAGAATTTCTTCAGACCGAGGTAAATGGCATCGGCCCCGTAGTGCAGGGCGGCGAAGGCGGACTCCGGGCCGCCGGCCGGGGCCAGCAGCTCGACCGGGTGGGTCGCCGGCTCTCGATCCAGTTGCGGAACGCTGAGCGGCGTTTCCTCGGGCCCGGCGTACTCTCCCTGAGGCAGGTCCGGCTCCGGCGGCAGCTCGGCGACCGGGGTGAGTCCGTTCCAGCTGGGCGCAGCCGGGGCGGTCGAGCCGTCCGGCTCGGCACTCACCAACGGCAGGTTCAGCAGCGGGGCGCTCATTTCCCGATCTCCGTAACACAGTTGAATTTTGATTATGGCAGGCCGCCAGCACAACGGCAAGCCACGCCGCGGCACCGGAGCGCCGGACCGCCGCCCCACCCATCCCCGGGTTGCGCTGCGCTCCACCCGGGGCTTTACTCCGTTTGCCTTCGGGAATAAAGCCCCGGGTGGAGCGCAGCGCAACCCGGGGACGAGGTGGCTGGCCGAACCATGCCCCGCCTGTTACAGTCAAGGTGTATCCGCTTCGCAGCTTCTGGAGGTGCTCACCATGACGTTTCGGACGCTGGTCACTCTGGCCGCTTTGTTCTGTCTTGTCCTGCCCCTGGTCCGCAGCGCCGACCCGCCCGGCCCGGCCCCCAGCCGCGAACAGGTGCTGAAACTGTTCGTCGAGGAACTCGTGCCACTCACCCCCGGTCAGGGCAAGTTCCCGGCCTCCTTCACGATGGGCAACGCCGACAAGAACGCTCCCACCACGGAAAAGCCGGCCGTCAAGGTGACCCTCAAGCGGCCCTTCGCCATCGGCAAGTACGAGGTCACGCAGGAACTGTATCAGCACGTCATGGGCAAGAACCCCAGCCAGTTCAAGGGCCGGCGCAACGCCGTCGATCGGGTCAGCTGGGATGATGCCAACGAGTTCTGCCGCAAGCTGACGGAGGAGTTGCGGAAGATGAAGCGGATCGGCCCGGACGAGGTGATCCGTCTGCCCAGCGAGGCGGAGTGGGAATACGCTTGCCGGGCCGGCACGACCACGGCCTGGTCGTTCGGTGACAAGGAGGCCGACCTGGGCGACTACTGCTGGTACGACAAGAACAGCCGGGGCGAAGATCCGGCGGTGGGTAAGAAGAAGCCCAATCCCTGGGGCCTGCACGAGATGCACGGCTACGTCTGGGAATGGTGCAGCGACGCCTGGTCGCCCAGCCATGAGGGGGCCGACCCCAGCGGCAAACCGCGGAGCGTCCCGGATGCCAAGGAGCGCGTGGTGCGCGGCGGCTCCTACGACGACAAGGCCGATCTCACCCGGAGCAGTTTCCGGATGGGCAAGCCGGTCGGGACACGCTCTGGCACCCTCGGCTTCCGCTGCGTCAAGGCAAAGGAGGAGGCAAAGTGATGAAGTGGTCTCTCGGGATCGGATTTCTCGCCCTGCTGTCTGCGTCGCTGGTCGCGGCCGACTGGCCCCAGTTCCTGGGGCCGGAGCGCAACCTGCGTTCGTCCGAGAAGGGCCTGCTGACGACCTGGCCGGAGAAGGGGCCGGCTGTCGTCTGGGATTACGAGGTTGGCGAGGGCTTCAGCGGCCCGGTGGTGCGCGGCAATCGGCTGATCGTGTTCCATCGCGTCGGCGACGAGGAACGGGTCGAATGTCTCGGCGCGGCCACGGGCAAACGGCTCTGGAAGCACGGCAACGACACCAATTACAGCGACATGCTGGGCAAGGGCGATGGCCCGCGCTCGACGCCGCTGCTGACCGACAAGCAGGTCTTCACGCTCAGCCCGAGCGGCCTGCTGCTCTGTCTGGAGCTGGAATCGGGCAAGGAGATCTGGAAGCGCAACCTGGCCGAGGACTATGAGTTGCGGCCCAGTTTCTTCGGCGTGGGCACCTCGCCGGTGCTGGCGGGGAATCGGCTGCTGCTCAACGTCGGCGCTCGGGGGGCTGGCATCGTGGCCTTCGATCGGGGCACGGGCAAGGAGGTCTGGAAAGCGACCGACGACGAGGCCAGCTATGCCTCCCCCGTGGTCGCCAACCTGGCCGGGGTCCGGCGGGCGGTCTTCTTCACGCGCACCGGGCTGGTGCTGCTCGACCCGGTCAGCGGCAAGGTCCACGCCAGCAAGCGCTGGCGTTCGCGCAACCCGGCCTCGGTCAACGCCGCCTCGCCCGTTGTCGTCGGGGACGACGTCTTCCTGTCGGCCTGCTACGACACCGGAGCGGTGCTGCTCAAGGCCGGCAAGGACGGCGTTGAGGAGGTGTGGAAGGGCGACGAGAACCTCTCCTGCCACTACACCACGCCGGTGTACCTGGACGGCACGCTGTACGGCATCGATGGCCGGCAGGAGCAGGGGGCCCGGCTGCGGGCGGTGGACTGGAAGACCGGCAAGGTCCACTGGACGAAGGAGGGAATCAACTGCGGCTCGCTGCTGGCGGCCGACGGCCATTTGCTGGTGCTGAGCGAGGATGGCGTCCTGCACCTGGTCGAGGCGACGCCGGCCGCGTTCCGGGAAAAGGCCAGGGTGAAGGTGCTGCAAGGGACCGTGCCGGGGGCAGATCGCCCTGGCTAACGGCCGGCTCTTCGCTCGCGGCAGCAAGCGGCTGGTGTGCTGGCAGGTGGCGAAGGAGTGACCGGGAGGGGGAGCGAACGTTTGAGCTGCGACGTGGTGCAGCGCGGCTCAAACGTTCGCTCGCTCGCTCACCAGTCGGACCCGAGCACGTCTGGACCCGCAGTCGGAGCCGGAGAAACAGTCCCGGTGCCGGCAACAAGCGCACCGGAACTAGGAGTAATGACGGCACGCCAGGTTTTGAGCGACACGCTCGGGCTGGCGTTGTGGACGCTGCCATCTCCCATCAGAACGTTCATGGACGTATGGGGAGTGGCTGAGTTCGTCGTGGAGGGGATGCAGTTCGCTGGTGTCGGCTGCGGCTGGAACACGGCATTCACGTTGGCCCAGACCCAATTCGGATCGGAGGTGCCGCTGGCGTCGAGATAGGCGACCGGCGCGTTGGCGGAACGGCCAGCCCCATCGCCCCACGTTCGGACCTCGCCACTCTTACCGCAGACCGAATAGCGCTCGAAGCAGAGGGCCGTATTTGAGGTCCCATCCTGGAACGTGGTGGGCATCGTGGGGTGGGGACAGCCATCCCCAAACACCTGGCCGTTGAAACTGTAACTGGTGATGGCGTAACCCGAACCGCTGGAGCGGGGGGGATTCGGGTTCGTCGTGGCTGTGGGTGTCATGGTTGAGTCCGAAGGACACCGGAAAACCTTTGGCGAACCGACCTGACCTGCTCCATTGAGACCGTTGCTGCCGGCCGTGCCGTTCCACATTTGCATCAACGCTCCCTGCTCCAGATAGGGGAGGATGTAAAAATGAGTCGTTCCGTCAAAGTTGGCGGCATTGCCACTGGGGGTGAAGGCCCCCACGGTGCCATAGCCCCTTTCCGTGTAGATGGGCATGTGGCCGAAGGCATCATGGCAGTTGTGCAGTGCCAGGCCGATCTGCTTGAGGTTGTTCTGGCACTCCGACTTGGCCGCGGCCTCGCGGACTTTCTGGACAGCGGGCAGCAGCAGGCCGATCAGGATGGCAATGATGGCAATGACGACCAGCAGCTCGATCAGGGTGAAGGCGCGACGTCTTGGCAGCACTCGGTTCATCGGTCATCCTCTCGAAGAGCTGCGATCCTCAACGTCCACGAGACCAGGGACCGCATTTCACCTCTGGATAGAAAACGTATGAGATTGATGATCCCGGGAGGGATTTCAGCGACACAAAGGGGCCAGAAAGGACGACTCTGTCCAAACACTCTCCAGGATACACTGACCGCGACCCCACGACAATGAAAAAGTCTCCATTTTTTCCGGCGGGGTGATAATTGAACACCGGCCGAGACCCTTTGTTTCTGTTACCTGCAAGATTTTCCGTGAAGTGACCGGTCCCGGCAAAGATTGGTCGAGAAAGTTCCGCTCCGGGAGGGGTTGGCTCCCCTCAATACCGTGCCGCCTCCCGCCAGGAAAACGAGAAAGGCGAAGAAGATCAGGACCAGCATCAGCGCGCAACCCGCGGTGATGCCGGCGCCCACCAGGGTAAAGGTCCCCAGGACGATCCGGCCGAGGCTGCGTTCGCTGGGCTTGTCGCGGGTGCGCCAGAACGTGATGGCGGTGCTGACCAGGCTCAGCAGCAGCAGGACCAGGATGCCGGCCACGATGGCGTCGGGCTGGCGGTCCGCCAGGGCCACGGCGAAGAACCAGAAGGCGCCGACGCAGCCCAGCACGCACAGCAAGCCCAGACCGATCTTGAGGGCTCTGCTGTCCTGGTGGGCGTTGTGCGGGCCGAAGCCGGCGGAACGGGGTAGTGGTCTGCGGAGCGGCTCCTCGCAGTAGGGGCAGACCACCCAGCCCGGCTCGGTGAGCTTGCCGCAGGCGGGGCAAGGGGCGGGGGCGGCAGGTGGAGGCTCTGGCCTGGGAAGAGGCGAGCCGGGAGCGTCCCCGGCCGGTGGTTTCGCCGGCGGCGCCGGAAGGGTGGCCAGCGCAATCTCCGGGTACGGCACCTGGACCCGGCAGCGCGGGCAGCTCATGCCGGCCGTGGGTGGTTCGACCGGCAGTCGCAGCCGAACCCGGCAAGATGGACAGGTTACGGTGTCGTGCATCGTCAACGCAGACTTACCCCCTGGCCACAGGCGGCTCGCCTGCGCGCCCCAAAGCCGGCAGGCGGGCCGCCCGCGGCTCCGATCAATCTTAGAATAGCAGATCGCCGCCCGTGCGCCTGGACAAACTCTCATGGAAGACCCGCCGACCCAGGACTCACGTCCTGGTCTATTGACTGTCGCCCCTTCGGGGCTAAAGACAAGCCCCGAAGGGGCGACAGTCAATAGACCAGGGCGTCAGCCCTGGGGGCCTGCTGGACAAACTCTCATGGAATCGATCCCGCGCTCGCCTCCCGACTGGCAGTTGCCCCCCGGGGTCAATCGCGGCCTGTGGGACTATCTGCACGACCCGGCCATTGCCGCCAACTACGACGCCAGCCTGGCCGGCTCGTCGCTGCTGACCCTGGACGTGGCCTTCGTGCAGCGGCACTGTCCGCCCGGCGCACGGGTGATCGACCTCGGCTGCGGCACCGGCCGGCTGCTGCCGGCGCTGGCCGGACAGGGCTGCCGGGTGGTGGGTGTGGATCTGTCGGCCCCGATGCTCCGGGTGGCGGCGGCCAGGGTCCGGCACGCCGGCAGCGCGGTCGCGCTGCTCCAGGCCAACCTGACGGAGCTGGGCTGCCTGGCCGACCAGTCGTTTGACTGTGCCGCGTGTTTGTTCAGCACCCTGGGCATGATCCGCGGCCGGGACCACCGCGCGACAAATGCTCGGCCACGTCCACCGTCTGCTCCGGCCGGGCGGCGTCTTTATCCTGCACGTCCACAATCGCTGGTTCAACCTGTGGAACGGTCCCGGACGGCGCTGGCTGCTCCGGAACGGGCTGCGTTCCTGGCGCGGCCAGGAGGAGCTGGGGATCGGCTGATGCCAACCCATCAGGGCATCGCCGGCCTGACGCTGCACCTGTTCACCCGGGGCGAGGCGCTCGCTCTGCTGCGGAACGCCGGGTTTGCTGTCCGCGAGGTCCGACCCGTCAGCTTGCGCCGGACGGCCGGGTGGTGTGTTACCCGCTGTTTGGCTGGCTCAGGGCGTACGGCTACCTGATCGCGGCGGTCCGGGAAGCCTGAGGGGGTGCCCACTGGATTTTGGTGGAGCCAGGTCGCAGTCGCCGAGCCGCGCACGCAGCGCAGCGGAGTAAGCGGTCCGCCAGCCCGCAAGACCGCTTACTCCGCTGCGCTGCGTGCGCGGCTCGGCGAGCCTGGCAAAATCGAGAGGGACACCCCCCGAGGGAAACTGCGCTTTTGTTTTCTCCCGGACCTTGCTATGGGGCGACCCGCTGACTTCGGGATGGCTGGGCAAGGATGTCCCCGCCCGAGGAGCAAGGAGGATTCGGGATGGCGCAAGCGGGTTCGCCGAGTTCCGTGCTGGAGACCTCCGGGCAGGGCGGCCGGGCGCAACTGCCGGCCTTGACCGGGCTGCGGTTCCTGGCGTCCTTCCTGGTGCTGGTGGGGCATGCGCTCCACGTCTATCTGCTGTTCCCCGGCAGCAGCTTCGTGCTGCTGGGGGGCATGGCCCTGGCCTGCCTGGGCATGTCGCTGTTCTTCGTGCTCAGCGGCTTCGTCATTCATTACAACTACGCTCAGCTGTTCCGGAGCGAGCCGCCGGCCCGGGCCCTGTATTCCTTTCTGAGCAATCGGCTGGCCCGGTTGTACCCCCTCTTCTTCTGTGTGCTGCTGCTGACGCTGGTGCTCTTTACGCCGGGCAATCTCAAGCAGCTCTGGTTCTTGCTGCCGCAGTATCTGACCTTTTCGCAAAACTGGCTTTTTGCCGTCCTGGGCGACGGCAGCATGTGGTTCATGCCAATCTGTCCCCAGGCCTGGTCGATCAGCACCGAGTTTTACTTCTATTTGCTGTTTCCTCTGGTCGTCTGGCCGCTCGCCCGGCTAGGCAGCCCCAAGCACGCCCTGGTCGCCTGGCTCACCGCCCTGGTCGTGGGCGTGCCCCTGGGCTGGCTGATCTGCCAGACCAGCGATCAGACCTTTCGCTGGGCCCACGTCCTGTCGTTTGACCACCCGAATCTGAAGGCGACTTACGTCAACTGGCTGGCCTACTTCTGTCCGCCGGTCCGGTTCCTGGAGTTCCTGCTGGGCTGTCTGACCTCGCAACTGTACCTGACCCTGCGCGACCGGCCGGTCGGTCCCGGTGAACGGCGCCTGGGACTGGCTGGCTTGCTCCTGGCCGTGCTTGGCATCGGCAGTCTGTGCGCGACCTTCGCCCTCTCGCCCTCCGCCGGTCCCTTTTTCTGCTTCATCCGCATGAACGCCATGTACGGCGTGCCGGTGGCCGTGGTGATCTTCTGCTGTGTCCGCTACCCGACCCGGCTGACACGCTGGCTCGACGGACCCCGGATCGTCCTGCTGGGAGAGGCGAGCTACTCCACCTATCTGCTGCACATGTACTGCATGGCTGTGCTGCACGTGCAGGGCGCCCTGGGGTTCTCCGGGTGGGCGCTGGTGGAGCGGTGCTGCCGGTTCGTGGTGGCCGTGGCTCTGTCGCTGTGGGTGGCCATCGGCACCTATCGGCTGATCGAGGTGCCGTCGCGCCGCTGGCTGCGCGGCTTCCTGGGTCGGCTGCCGGCACTCGCTGGCAGTCTGTGGCGAGTCCGGCTGGCCGCCGTGGGGGTTTACGCCGTCCCGATCCTGGGTCTGGGCCTGTCCTGGTTGTTCTACCGCACCTCCTATTTGCCGGCGTGGTATCTGGCCCAGGCCGAGCAGAAACAGAAATGCGGTCAATTGCGCGAGTCGCTGGCCGACCTGGACCATCTGGTCCGACTGCGGCCGCGCTTTGTGCGCGGCCTGTGCAAGCGGGCCGAGATCCAGCTGGCCCTGGGCGATCCGGCCGCGGCCCTGGCCGACCTGGAGCGGGCCGAGCGCGTGCATGCCATCGATGCCCCTGCCTTTTGCAACCGCGGCCAGGCACGCCTGCTGCTCGGCCAGCGGCACGCTGCCCAGGCCGACCTGACCCGGGCCCTGGCCATCGAACCCAACCTGCAGGCCGTGGCTCGTCTGCAAGATCAGCTGGCGGCGATCCCGGATCCGAACTGAAGTTCCATCCCCACTCGCCTTTTTTTCTCAAACCCGCCTGGTGAGGTGCGATGCCAACGTTCCCATCTCCTTCCGCGAATCCGTCGCTCGATCGGCCTCAGGTTCCCGCCTTGACGGGACTGCGCTTCCTGGCGGCCCTGCTCGTGCTGGTCGCGCATGCGGGCCAGACGGCCTTTCAGTTCACCGGCACCAGCAGCCTGTTCTTGTTCTGGACGGCCTCAGCCTGCCTGGGCATGTCGCTGTTCTTCCTGCTCAGCGGGTTTGTCATCCACTGCAACTATGCCCGGCTATTTCAGACGGAGACGCCGGCCCGGGCACTGTACTCCTTCCTGAGCAATCGCATCGCCCGCCTGTACCCGCTGTTCTTCTTCGTGCTGCTGGTCAACCAGGCGCTGGTCACGCTAGGACCGCACCTGGGAACGTACAAGTACTTGCTGCCGCAGTATCTGACGCTCTCCCAGAGCTGGGTTTTTGCCCTCACGGGAGATGGCGGCATGTCGCTGTCGCCCTTCTACGCGCAGAGCTGGTCGATCAGCGTCGAGTTTTTTTTCTACTTGCTCTTTCCCCTGGTGGTCCTGCCGATCTCCCGGCTGGGAGGGCGTGACGGGGGTGCTTTTGCCTCGCCCCGCTGGGCGCTGCTGGTCTGGATCGGGGCCCTGGTTGGCGCTTACGCCCTCGTCTGGGGTTTCTATCAGACTCGCTCCCTGACCTTCCCCCTGGCCAGCATGCTCTCCCTGGCCCACCCCCTTGGGGAGGCGCAATACTCCAACTGGTTGAGCTACTTCTGTCCGCTGATGCGCTTCGTGGAGTTCCTGGTGGGTTGTCTGACCGCCCAGCTGTATCTCGTCCTCCGCAATCGGCCGCCGGGCCGCTGGGAGAAACGCCTGGGAGGCGTCATGGGGGTGCTGGCCCTGGGGGCGATTGTCTTTCTGCATGGCGTGTTTTCCCTGGCACCGCCCTGGACCGATACGGACTTTTTCCGCTTCCTGCGGATGAACTTTTTGTGGGGCGGTCCTCTGGCTCTGCTGATCTTCTGCTGCGTCCGCTATCCGGGCGTGCTGAGCCGCTGGCTGGACTGGCCCGTGGTGGTCCTGCTGGGAGATGCCAGTTATTCGATTTACCTGCTGCAGATCCCCCTTCTGGGAATCTTTGCCAAGGGCCCCGCGCCCTTCACCCTGTCCCTGCTGCTGCAAAGGACGTTCACCTTGGCCCTGGCGCTGGCCACGGTGCTGGTCGTGGCGATTGGCACTTATCGCTCGATCGAGGATCCCTCCCGGCGCTGGCTGCGGGGCTTCCTCGGACGCTTGCCGGCGCTGGCCAATGGGCCCCGACGGCTCCGCCAGGCAGTCCTGGCCATTTACCTGACGCCGGTGCTGGGGCTGGCTCTGTCCTTCCTGATCTACCGCGTGTCGTATCTTCCCACGGGGTTTGTGGCGCTGGCGCGCCAGGAGCAGACGGCAGGCCGATTGCAGGGCGCCGTGACCGCACTGGATCGCGCCCTGCGCTTGCGGCCGCGCTTTGTGGAAGCCCTGAGCCTGAGGGCGGAAATCCAGCTGGCCCTTGGCAATGCGACGGCTGCCCTGGGGGACCTGGATCGTGCCGTGCAGCTGGAGCCGGACAGGGCTCATCTCTGGTGCTCGCACGGCCAGGCCCAGCTGCTCCTGGACGAGCCGGACAAGGCTGAGGCCGACCTGACGCGGGCCCTCCGGCTCGATCCGGACCTAAAGGCTGCCTCGCAGCTGCGGGACCGATTGAGCCAGTTGGATCTGGAGTAGATGGGAATTGGTGAGCGACACCAACAGAAAGGGGCTGGCCTGATGCCAGCCCCAAGTTTCGTTTCGATCCAAAGAACTCAGCCGTAGAAGAACCAGTACTTGGAGGGCGGTGGTGGCGGTTGCGCAATAATGGTCGGGGGCGGGGGCGGAGGCGGGGGCGGGATCTCCTGGTCCAGGTAGAAGTCGTAGTTGATGCCCGACTGTTGCGTCGCCAGTCCCACGAAGAACTCATCCGCGGTTGCCGTCGCACCTCGTGTTTCGACTCCAAGGCTGCCGGGAACTTTCTTCTCATCCTCCAGCGGAGAGGAAGGAGCAGACTTGAGGATGGTGTAGTCGCCCGGCGGCAAATTGCTGAACGAGTAGGAGCCGTCGGTGCCGGTCGTGGTCGTGGCCACGGTTTTGCCGGTGCTCGCCCCGATCAGGCTCACCTGAACGTCGGAGAGCGGTACGACGCCGGCGGTGCCATTGTCCAGGAAGACGTGGCCGGAGAGCGAGCCGCCCTGGTAGACGCCAAAGTTGAAGCTGCTTCCCTGGGCGCCGGAGTTCAGCGTGATGCCGGTGTACGCCGTGCCCGTGCTGGTGGCGGTCGGCACCTCCGCGTGATTGGCCACGCCCGCGAAATACCCTGTGGGCGTCGTCGAGGAGAGGTTGTAAGTGCCCGGCGTCAGACCGCTGAATGAGTAGTTGCCATTGGCATCGATGCCGGTCTGCTCGTTGACGGGCGTGCCATTCTTGGTCGTCCCCGTCAGGGTGATGGTGTCGGGGGTGTTTTGGCCATTCAGGCTCGGTTCATTGCTCTCCTGAATGCCGTCATCGTTGGCGTCGTCGTAGACCGTGCCGGTGATGCTGACCGGTTGCGTGAACGAGAAGTTGTTGTTGGTGGACGTGGAAGTCGAGTTATTCAGGGTAACGTCGATCTCTTCCTGGCTGGTCGTGGTCTTCAGTTGCTGGCCGTTGGTCGGGGTCCACGGGCCGGGGTTGTAGCTGGGCGGCGTGCTGACCTCGACAATCTTGTACTGGCCCGCGGGCAAGGCGTTGGAGGGCACGTAGTTGTAAATGACTGTGACGTTGGAGCCGCCTTCCGAGGTGATCTGCGCCACCAGGTTGCCGCTGCCGGAGGCGGACGAGGTCGAAGTGGCCGTCTCGCTGAGGTTGATCGGACCGTTCTCGAACAGGGCCAGGTCGGTCGCGTTGTTAAACGTGATCGAGCTGGAACCGGTGGCCGTCTGGTTCCCGAAGTCATGGCCGCTGGTGCCGCCAAAATCCAGGGTCTGGTCATAGGCCTTGGCGTTGAAGCTCTCGGCGGGGCCCGACACGCTGGTCGATAGCGTCTTGCCGTTGACGGCCAGGTTGATTGTCCCCGCGACCTGGCCGGTGATCGTGGCCGCGCCCTGGTCCATGTTCTCGACCTTGATGTCACTGGTCAGATTGGCGTTGTCGATAATCGTGACCGACTCGAGTTGCCCCAGCGAGGTATCGAACGGCGTGATGGTGGAACTGTTGTTCTGGGTCGAACCGGTCGTGGCGTTCTGGAACTGGTAGGTTTGCGTTTGCGTTTGCGGGTTGGTGTTAATGTTCTGGTTGGTGTTGAACAGGTACGAGCCATCAGAGCCCGTCTGAGTGTTGGCCAGGACGTTGCCGTTGGAGTCCTGCAGCTGGATCGTGTTGCCCTGGATGCCCACGTCCCCCTGCGTCAGGGTGTAGCCGTTGCCGGCCACGTCGTTGAAGACGTAGCCGGAGATGCTGGCGGGCACCCAGCGCGTTTCCAGCTGCTCCACTTGCAACGCCACGCGCCGGCGTGGCTTTCGTGACGGCGCCGGCTTGCTCGCCGAGCGCCACAGCTGACCCAGGAACCGAACCAACGAGCGCAGCATGGTTTGATCATCCTCCTGATTGCAGGACCAAGATCCCGGTAGCAACCCGGTGTTCGGTGTGCCATCGGCGGGGCCGCAGGGTCATCCCTCCCTGGCCCCCTTGACTGGGGCGGCATGGAGTTGAGGAAGCAGCGTGAGAAGTCCCGCTCTTTCCATCGACCGGTTCAGGCGGGCGAAATGACTGTGTCCGCCGAAGTTGCGGGGCGGAGACGAATGGGGCAAGGAGACTTTGCTTGCTAGCCTGGGGGGAGAAACTTTGCCGTTGGGGGATGGGGAAGGGAAGGGTTTTGCTGGCTGGGAGGGGAAATCTGTGGAAACAAGCTCCCCTCTCCCCAGCGGGGAGAGGGGATGGGGGATGAGGGGTTGCCTTTGATTTATCGTTTCGCGCTGACCGCTGAACGCGAAACGATAAATCAAGCAGCCCAACCCCTCTCCCCAGCGGGGAGAGGGGAGAAAGAACCTGACCTCAGTAGCGCCACTCGATCCCAAACGTAATGCCTTCGGCCCAGAAGCTGCTGGTATGGAAGGCAAACCCCTGGGCGGGGCCGATGGCCCCAGGGCCGCCGAAGGGGAGGGCGGGGACGGCGGGGTTGACCATCGGACTGATCTGGTCGCCGGGCCGGACCACCTTGCTCCAGTAGATGAAATTGTAGCCGACGAACGCGCGCAGCCGATCGGTGAACTGGTATCCGATCGTGAGGCCAATTTCCGGGACGACCGAAAATTGATTCTGCTGGAAGCGGCCATCCTGGACGAAGAACCCGGTGGGAATGGCTACGGGGCCTTTCGGGCCGCCCGTGTCCACGGTCACGCCGTTGAGGTTCACGGTTTCTCGCGTCGTGCCAAAGGCGATCTTGGTGGTCAGGTCGAAGACCCAGCAACCGGAGCGCCCCTCAAACACCAGGCCCACCTGGCCGCCGTTGAAGCGGTTCTGGGTGGACACGTGGTCGGTGATCATCCGCTGGGTTGATCCCGCGGCAAGGGGAATCGCGGGATTCATTGGCAGAGACAATCCCGAGGTGACGGCAGAAAAGGTCAGGTTGTCATCAAGACCCAGGCCGCGGTAACCAGCCAGGCCATCAATGTAACCGCACGGGCCCCGGCACCAGACTCCGCGCAGGTTGGCCTCGTAGCCCCAGAACTGGGTGGTAGAGCTTACTCCCAGGGAGCCGACGTCATTGTTGAGGACCAACGGGTTCCCGGACGGTCCGGCGATTGGGAAGACCTGGGGCGCACCTGCCGGGCCAAGGTAGGGAATGCCCAGGTTGGCCAGGCCGGCGGAACTGATCGTTTGGCTCTGGCTGCTCTGTCCCAGCACAAAGAACCCGCCTTCGATGCCGCAGCAGTGATCGTCGTCGAACCAGTAGCCCGCCATCAGTCGGCCGCCGCCCTGGCCCTTGGTATCAAAGCGCATGCCGCCGAGGACCGGGGCAATTCCCGAAGGAGCCGCGGCAGTTCCCGCGTAGGTGACGCCGAGGACCGGGATCTGGCTGCCCTTCATTGCCCAGATCAATCCCTCGCCCCGGACGTACAACTCATTGCCCGGGTAGGCCCCCGTCACTCCCAGGGACGGACCGAACCCGCCATCGACCGGAGGCGCCATCCCCGGGCCAGGGGCGAAGGTCGGGACCGGGTTCATGCCGGGATAGAATTCGCCAACCCGGGGCTGGCCGGGTGGCGGAGGCGGAGGCGGGGGCGACGGATTGGCCGGGTCGGGCCGGGGCACCGGCGCGAGTTCATCGGTATGGAGCCAGGGCGGCTGCGACAGGTTCGAGCCGTTCTTGCCCGCGGCCGTCGTTGCCGGCTGGAGCCCCCCATCGTCGCTGGCGGCTCGAATGGTCAGGCTCGTGTCCGGAGCCGTTGCTGAAGGCAATCGGCCGAAACTGCTGATCGAGCATTGCGCCCGCGGCCGCTCCGGTCCACGGACCGAGCGGAACCGGTCGAGCCAGGCTGGCCGAGGGCTGAGGGGCCGCTGGTTTGGGGGCGGACGGGGCCTGGCCGGCAACGATGGGCCGGCCGAGGCGGACGGCCGGGACGGCTGGATTGGCCGGGGTGGCCGGCCTGCCCCAGGACTGCTCGTCGGCCTGGGCCTGTGAAACCAGTAAGCCAAGCGACAGGGCCAGGCTCCTTTTCCACCGGATCAGCATCAGTAGTCTCCTCCTTGCTCGGTTGGTCGTGGTGGCTGATGCGGCTTGCTCATTGGGGAAGCAAAACGGTGACGGCAAGGTGAGTCGCAAAACGGGCTATGCGGAGATGCGAACGCATCCTTGCCGGGATTGGTCTTTCTTCCCATTGCTCACGGATCGACACTCATTCCTGGTTGGGGTCAGCCTTTTTCGGCCCCGCCAGCCTAACGTTGGGCTGGCTGCTGGAATCCTCGGACTTTTTTGCCCGCTTTCTGGATCTGACATCATGTCCACGCAAAGGAGAAGGAGAAACAGCCTGGTTCTCATGACCTGCATGAGAGCCAGGCTCCCCAGGGCCAGGAGAAGATCACCAACGCAACTCCATGCCCACTGTCAGGCCTTGAGCCCAGAAGCCGGAGCTGTTGAAGGCAAAGCCGGGCGGAGGTGGGCCAACCACCGGAACACCCGCTGTTGCAAAGGCCATGGTGGGGTTCACCCCTCGGTTAATCTGCATCCCAGGGCGGACCACGCTGCTCCAGTAGAGGAAATTGTAGCCAACGAACAGGCGCAAGTTGTCGGTCAGCTGGTAGCCAACGTTCACCCCCACCTCCGGCACCACGGTAAACACGTTCCGGGAATGACTTCCGATGATGTTCGGATTGGCGAGGACACCGAAGCCAAGCGACTGGGTCGTCCCGTTGGAGAGGCTGCTGAACTGACTGCCGCTGATGGTCACGTTCTGGTTGGTAACACCCAGGCCCACCTTGCCGGTCACGTTCAAGCTCCAGGGACCGCGGCGGAACTCGGCAACCGTTCCGATCTGAGTTCCGTAAAATTGATTGCGGGTCTTGTAATTGTCATCGAAGTTAAAGGTACTTCCGGGTGGGATGATAGCGCCCCCTGGGGCCATCGTGGGCAGAATCTGAGTAATGGACTCCCGAACGTCCAGGGACTCATAAAGTCCCAGGGTCCGGAAACCGACCAGGCCATCCAGGAAGAAGTCGCAATTGCAGAGCAAGTTGGAACGGGCGTTGGCCTCTGCACCCCAGAGAAAACTGTTGTTCACGGCCGAGAAACCGCCGACAAGAGGTCCTCCCGAAATGCCCTCCGCCGCTTCCATCCCATTCCGAAGATCAATGAACGGCCGACTCAGGATCAGCGATCCATCCGGGGAACTGTAGTTGAAGCTGTTGCTCAACGGCTGGAGGAAGAAGCCACCCACTTCAAAGCCGAGCAACCTGCAGTCGTCAAGCCAGCAACCGGCCATGAGACGCGCCCGGAACGAGCGCTCGTTGCCACCGACTGATCGCCGACCAGGACCTGAGTGCCGGGTTGTCCCAGTGTGCCGTTGTTGGTTGCTGAGAATGGTCCCGTTGCCGTGGTCAGCAGTGGCGGCAGCTGGCTGCCCTTGGTCCACCACAGCAGGTACTCGCCGCTGACGTAGAAGCGATTGCCGGGGTAACAGCCGCAGCAGCAGTCGGCGCAGCAGCAATTGGTGCAGCAGGCCCCGTCCGTGCAGCAGGCGTCTGTGTTGCAGCACACCCCGTCGGTACAGCAGCCTTCCTGGGCGTCCTCACAGCAATCCTCGGTGGTTGGAAAGCCGGGCACGCCAGGGTGAGGCTCGGCTCCAATCACTCCCGGTGGCGTGTCCAGGACTGGCCCCGGCACCGGTCTCGGGCCCACGATTGACCCCGGCACCGGTATCGGGTTCGGACCCGAGAAGGGGCCTGGCACCGGGAACATGGGAGGAGTGGGCGATGCCTCCCGGGGCGCGGGGATCTCCTCAATCGTGGGGCCGGGCGGGACGGTGATTTGCGTTTTGGCCGCTTGCCAGACGAACGGCCGGGTGGGCGCATCCGCCGTGACCGGGCCGACCGGCATCGGCCGGGGAATGCCGTTGTCGGTCATCTGGCCGCGCACCACTGCTCCGCCATCGGTGGACCAGGAATCGCTGTAGGCAGCCTGTTTCAAATAGGAGTCGGTCCAGTTGCCGGTCCGCGGGACCGGTCGGGCCAGAACGGCCACGGGCCGGCCCAGCTGCACGCTCGGCCCGGTCGGGGAAGCCGGCGCCGAGGCACTCCCTCTCGGGGCCGGACGCCCCCAGCCCTCGTCTGGCCTGCTGCGCGGCGGAGTGCTGGAGCGCGGCGGCCCACTCCAGCTGTCCTCCCCGGCCCGCGCCCCGGCCGTCAGGATCCCCAGCGACAGCGCCAGACTGGTTAGCCACCGTTTCCTCATTGTATTGTCCTCCCTGGGCCAACTTCCTTGCCGGCGAGCCGGCACAGGCGCATCTTGCCTTTCTTCTCGTTCCACGCGGAGGCTGCCGTGCCTTGCGGGCTTTTGGGAGTTCCGCGGTGCCAGGAGGTGGAAGGGGGGACGTTGTTGTTTCTCCTGGACTTCCCTGTCCAATGCGGTCTATCCTTCCTGCTGTGTTCCATCGGATTGCGCCAGGCCCCACGGATAACGATTCTCCCTGGTCCCCCCCTCACTCGGCACCTGGCATGACCCCTCAGACTATACACTCCGCAAGGTTCCGCTCCTTTCGCTGACACAAGCCCGAAGCGCCAGCGCCGGGATGATCCTCCGGTCCCGGCGCTGGCGCTTCGGGCTTGTGTCCGGTCCCGGCGCTTCGGGCTTGTGTGACGCCGTCCCGCGGCCAGGTGCGCTTGCTTCTCTTGCCATTGGCCGCGTCAGGCGTCACAATCGATCCCGTCCGCAATGCCAACCTACAACTGGAGCAGCACCCATGCCTCTGCCGTCCCTGACCATCAAGGAGTTGCGGCGCGTCGTCCGCAACCTGCCGCGTCTGGACCTGGCCCATCTGCCGACGCCGCTGGAAGAGATCGCCACGTTTGCCGACGAGGTTCACGGTCCCCGCCTGTTCATCAAGCGCGACGACTGCACCGGCCTGCTGTTCGGCGGCAACAAGACCCGGCACAACGAACTGCTGCTGGGCGATGCCCTCCAGCGCGGCGCCGACATGGTCGTCTGGGGAGCGGGAGTGCAGTCCAACAACTGCCGGCAGACGGCGGCCGCCTGTGCCCGGCTGGGTCTGGAGTGCCGGCTCTATCTGAGCAAGGGCGCGGAGCCGGCCGGGGTGCAGGGCAATCTGCTGCTGGACTACCTGGTCGGGGCCCGGGTGGAACTGGTCGAGGCAGTGCTTGGTCCGGAGCTGGAACGGCTGCTGGCCGAGAAGGCCGAGACGTTCCACAAGGCCGGCCGCCGGCCCTTCGTCTGGGACCGCAAGCAATGTAATCCGCTGGCGGCGATCAGTTATGCCCTTTGCCTGGCGGAGATCGTGGAGCAGTTCGAGGCGATGGGCTTGCAGCCGTCGTCGGTTTACGTCTCCTCGGCCGGGCCGACCGGAGCGGGTCTGCTGCTGGGCAAGGCGGTGCTGGGGCTGAACTGTGCGATCCGGCTGTTGGCCCCGATCCGCTGGCCCTGGAACATGCGCGAGGACCTGGCCGAGATGACCAACAAGGCGGCGACTCTGATCGGGCTGCCGCACCGGATCACCCCGGAAGACGTGGAGCTGAACGAGGACTTTCTGGGTCCGGGATACGGCAAATCCTCGCCGGAGGGGGCGGAGGCGCTGCGGCTGCTGGCGATCACGGAAGGCATCCTGCTCGATCCGGTGTACACGGCCAAGGCGATGGCGGGCCTGATCGCCGACATTCACCATGAGCGGATTGAGCCGGATGACGTGGTCGTCTTCATCCACACCGGCGGCACGCCGGCGGTGTTCGCCTACGCGGAGGACGTGCTGGCGGAGTACAGGACGACGGAGACGCCCTGACCACCGAGCCGCGGCACGCAGCGCAGCGGAGTAAGCGGCCGTGCGCCGCAGGGCCGCTTACTCCGCTGCGCTGCGTGCGCGGCTCGGCAATTCAGTCACCTCCTCCGCCGTCTCGGCTTCTTCTCCTGCGGTGACGCCACCGGCTGCCCCTTGAGCTGCGAAATGCGATCGCGGAGCTGGGCCGCCCGCTCGAACTCCAGGTTGGCCGCTGCCTCCAGCATCTCCTTGTGCAGCTCCTCCAGGAACTCCTGCGTGACGTAATCCTCCGCCTCCTGCCCGGCCGCCTCCTGGGCGTACTTGTGGGCGGCGACCACCTCCTCGATGCCCATGTTGATCGCCGACTTGACCGTCTCCGGCGTGATGCCGTGCGTGCGGTTGTACTCCAGCTGCAACTCCCGCCGGCGATTGGTCTCCTCGATGGCCTTCTGCATCGAGTCGGTGACGCGGTCGGCGTAGAGGATGACCTCGGCGTTGACGTTGCGGGCGGCCCGGCCGATGGTCTGGATCAGCGAGGTGCCGCTGCGCAGGAAGCCCTCCTTGTCCGCGTCGAGGATGGCCACCAGCGACACCTCCGGCAGGTCGAGGCCCTCGCGCAGCAGGTTGACGCCCACCAGCACGTCAAACGCCCCTTCGCGCAGCTCGCGCAGCACCTGCACGCGCTCGATGGCGTCCAGCTCGGAGTGCAGCCATTTGCAGCGCAGCCCCGACTCGCGGAAGTAATTGCTCAGGTCCTCGGCCAGCCGCTTGGTGAGGGTGGTGACCAGCACGCGCTCCTTGATCTCGGCCCGCTTGCGGATCTCGCCGGTGAGGTCGGCCACCTGGCCGCGGGCCGGGCGGACGTGCAGCAGCGGATCGACCAGACCGGTCGGCCGGATGATCTGCTCGACCACCTCGCCGCCGCACCGCTCGATCTCATAGGCCGCCGGCGTCGCCGACAGGAACAGCACCTGCTTGACGCGCTTCTCCCACTCGTCGAAGCGCAGCGGCCGATTGTCCAGGGCGCTGGGCAAGCGAAACCCGTGCTCGACCAGGGTGACCTTCCGGCTGTGATCGCCGGCGAACATGCCGCGCACCTGCGGCAAGGTCGCATGCGATTCATCGACCACCATCAGGAAGTCGTCGGGGAAGAAGTCGAGCAGCGTGTACGGCGGCTCGCCGGGAGCGCGACCGCTGAACCAGCGGGCGTAGTTCTCGACGCCGGGACAGTGGCCGACCTCCAGGAGCATCTCCATGTCAAAGCGCGTCCGGGCCGACAGCCGCTGTGCCTCCAGCAGCTTGCCCTCGTTCTTGAACACCTCCAGCCGCTGGTCCAGCTCGCCGCGAATCCCTTCCACCGCCTGCTTGACGCGCTCCTCCGGAGTGACAAAGTGCTTGGCCGGATAGATATACATCTCGTCCATCTGCTTGATCGTCGCCCCCGTCAGAGGGTTAATCACACTCAGGCTATCCACTTCATCGCCGAACAGCTCGATGCGGAAACCGAACTCCTCGTAGGCCGGCCAGACCTCGACGACGTCGCCGCGCACCCGGAACTTGCCGCGTGAGAAGTCCACGTCGTTGCGGGAGTATTGAATGTCCACCAGGCGCAGCAGCAGTTTCTCGCGCGGTTCGATCTCGCCCTTGACGAGGCGGATCATCATGCGCTTGTAGTCGCTGGGCGAGCCCAGGCCGTAGATACACGAGACGCTGGCGACGATGACCACGTCCTCCCGGCTGACGAGGGAGCTGGTGGCCGCCAGACGGAGGCGGTCGATGTTCTCGTTGATGAGGGCGTCCTTCTCGATGTAGATGTCGCGCTGGGGGATGTAGGCTTCGGGCTGGTAGTAGTCGTAGTAGCTGACGAAGTAGTGGACCGCGTTGCGCGGAAAGAAGCCGCGAAACTCCTTGTAGAGCTGGGCCGCCAGGGTCTTGTTGTGAGCCAGGACGAGGGTTGGTTTGGAGATCTGCGAAATCACGTGCGCTGTTGAGTATGTCTTACCTGTGCCGGTTGCTCCGAGCAGGGTCTGGCACGGCCGGCCTTCCTGGAATCCCTGCACCAGCTTCGCGATGGCCTGGGGCTGGTCCCCGGCCGGCTGAAACGGACTCACCAGCTCGAACTTGGCTGCCATCGGTTCCTCCGTCTTGGATGCCGCACCTGCTCGCCGATCCGGGCAGGCATCTCCAGGAGACAAACTCTGCTAATCGTCATTTGTTTAGTATAGCAAAAAAAGCCAGGGCTCACGAGAGAATTCGATTGTCCCGATCGGTTCAGAAAAGTCAGCATGGGAAGAGTGCCGGGATGGCGGCTGCCCGCAGTGCCATTCTCGATACCTTGGTCCGAATCTTCAAGAGCGGCCCTACGACAACGGCGATGGAACTCTCGCAAGGGTGCCGCTCAAGAGCTTCGTCGCGGCGAGCCACGAGTGGGTGCGCCGTGGCTCAAGTTTGTCTGATCTTGTCGGGAATGTCCAAACCCGCTGGAAGAAGGCGGAAAAACGACCTGGAAGCTCGGCGTGACTCAGTCACGTGAATGGGCTGCTGCAGGGTCTGGGTTGGCGCTACTTCCCCCCGAGAGTAAGGAACATCTCTTGTTGCTTACGCTTGACGGATTGCACAATCACCTCAAGCACTTGCCCTTGGGTCAACACCTCGCACGGGTGCTTCACCAAGCCACTGCTCTGGAGTGCGCTGGTGAGGATGAGCCCTTCAATCCCAGGCTCAAGCCGGACCCAGGCCCCGTAGCTCATCAGATTGACTACTTCCCCACGATGACGACTACCGACCGGATATCGCTCTTCAATCTTCGCCCAAGTCTCCCAGTTGCAGATTGGCGAACTCAAGCAGATCCTTCTCGTAGCAGAGTCGATCCCAAGGATGGCGAAGTACCCAGTCACTCCCGGCGAGGGAAGCAAGGGCCGTGGCTCCAGGGCACGTCTTGGTAATGGATTTGCCCCTCCACACCGCCGAGATCGACGAAGGCGGTGGTGGTTGCCAGTTGTGTGACGGTTCCCGGGACAACGTCCCCAACATTATAGAACTGAACGAACTCGTCCCAAGCACTGCAGGATTCTGTCTCTACCGGCTCTGGCAACTCAACGCCCTCCCCCGGAGACGCAACCTTCCACTAACCTCAGCCGACGGTCCACTCTGGTCTACTGCGACTGACAACTCTTGTCCCGTCTCAACAGCTGATTCCTAATACTCCTGTGCGGGATGGTTTTTGGATGCCCCGGGCTTGCCCCGGGGAGGTTCACGCTGGCTGCTACTTCGACAAGGAAAGCCGAAGGGGTTTTTCTCCGCTGGCCGCCGTAGTGACGAACGTGAACCTCCCCGGGGCAAGCCCGGGGCATCCATTCCCCTGTATCTCGCACAGGAGAACTAAGAAGCGCTGACGGCAAGGCGAGCGGCGCGGCGTCAGCCCGCCGGTAGGCAGCCTCCTACCGGCGGGCTGACGCCGCGCCGCTCGCCTTGCCGTCAGTGCCTCTAAGATTCCGCAGCTTGAGCAGCCAGGCGGTACTTGCCAGCGGCCCGGACAGTTGCACACCCGCCCGGTGATTATAACCAGCCTGGCCCTCTCTACCAGAAAAAACTCGCAAGTTTTCTTCAAGGAAGCGTTCTTCAGATGAGGAGGTTGGTTTCCAGCCGAGACCTCAACGCGATTCCTCATCAGGAGATTCTTCCCATGTTCAAGATCCTTTCTCTGACGGGACTTGGCCTGCTCACGGCTTGCCTGGTCCTGGCGACCCCTTCGGTCAGCCATGCACAGTATTATCCCTCCGTCGTCGGCGCTCCCTATCCGGGCTATGGCTACGCGCCTAGCTATGGGACCTTGGCTCCCGGCTACGCCCCCGGGTATGGCGGCTACACGCCTGGAGTTGGAATTTACACGCCCGGCTTCGGTCTCACCATTTCGGGCTACCCCGGCTACGGCGGCTACGGCGGCGGGTATGGCGGCTACGCCCCCCGCTACAATTACGGCTACGGCGGTTACGGCTACGGGTACGGCAATCACTGGGGTCATCATCACGGCTGGCGGCGCTGACCGGCGCCACGGACGGTCCTTCCACAACGAACCAGGACTCACGAGGGAAGTCGTGAGTCCTGGTCTCGATCCAATCCGATTGCCAGCGCAGGCTACGGTTTGCGTTCCTGCTTCCGGCGTTGCTCCTCGGCCTGCCGGCGTTGCTCCTCCTGCTTGCGGCGTTCCACTTCCACTTGCCTTCGCAATTCCTCATTCCGGCGGAGTTCCTCGATCGTTCGCTCCTGTTCCTTCAGGGCCCGGATGGCCGCCTCCCGGGCCGCTTGGGCCTCACGCTCGGCGGCCGTGGCCTCCCGGGCCTTTTCGGCCGGGAGGGCCTGTCCAGGTGCAACCTGACCGACCTTCTTCCCGGGGAACACTCGCGGCTGCATCTGCTCGCGCAGCTGGCTCAGCACCATCTCCACCCACAGGTCGATGATGCGCGGGGCAGCCGGACGCAGCGCCGGCTGGCGGACGGTCAGGAGCAGCTGCTCCGGCTTGCGCTGCACGGTCAGCACCAGCGGCGGCAAGTCGGTGATGGCTTTGCGGTAGGCCTCGACCACCTTGTCCGGCATGGCCGGAGGCGCGTCCTCTTTCGGTTTCGCCGGCTTCTCCTGGCCGGGGACCGGCGGCGGCACCTCGAAGCGCCGTTCCCGGATCAGCCCCATCTCCTGCACGCCCTTCAGCACCAGCGTCCCCAGGGCGCCGACGCCCAGGACGACGGGTTTGTCCACGTCCTTCAGCGCCGCGGCCACCTTCTCCTGGGCCAGCAGCCCGTCCTTCTTGCCCGCGGCGAGCAGGGCCGCGGCCACGCCATCCTTGTCCAGAGACTGGTCCAGGCCCAGCACCACCAGGTTGCCGCGCCGGCCCAGGAGCGGCGGCATCCGCGTGGGCAGCTCGACCAGGCGCGGCAACGCCTTCTCCTCCAGGAAGCGGGCGGCCTCGGCGTCGGTCGCTTGCACGGCCAGCACGGCCCTCAGCGGGCCAAGCCCCTTCTGGCCACGAGGGGCCAGGATCAGACTGACGCCGCTGATCTTGGCCAGCACGTCCTTGCCCAGCTTCAGGTTCAGCTTCTCCTCCAGCTCGCCCAGCTTCTTGCTCGGCACCTCCTCCGCCTCCACGCCGTAGGCCCGGGCCATGCCGTCGAGCAGCGCCAGCAGCCGCTCCAGGAACTTTGGGTCTCCCAGATTGACGGTCAGGGCCAGGGCGGCGTCCTTCGGAGCGGCCTGGAGCCATTCCACCTTCACCCCTTGATCGCCCAGCAGCTCCAGCACCGGGCTCTTCTGCCGTGGATCGAGCTGCAGCTGGCCGCGCAGCTCCAGCGCGCCCCGGTCCAGCGACAGGCTGGCCGTCACCCCACGCAGGGCGGCCGGGTTGAGCGCCGCCTTGAAGGCGAGCCAGTCGGCCTTGTCGAAGTTGCCCGGCTTCTTGAAGATCTCGTCCAGCTGGGCGGCCAGGGCATCGACGTTGGCATAGCCGAACAGACCGGGCCGATCGCGCAGAGCGGCGGCGTTGCGATACGCGGCCACGTTGGCCAGCGAGGGGTCGGCCACCTTCCCCTTGGCCCGGCGGATGACGTCCTTGACCGCATCGGTCGAGGAGGCCAGGATCACCAGGCCCGGCAGTTGGGCGACCACGGGGCCCCTTTCCACCTCCTCCGGGGGGGCCTCGTCTCCCTTCTTGCGGAAAATCTGACGTTTCTCGCGATACAGGGCCACGCCCTCCACCTCGGCGACGATCTGGGCCTGAGACAGCAGCGTGAACGACCGGGCGAACAGGCCCACAAAGTTGCAGTCGCCGGTCTGGATCAGACCGACCACCTCGGGCGTGCCGTCCTTGCTGAAGCCGGTAAGCGCCACGGCACCGCCGCCGATCCGACCGGCCTCGGCAATCATCTCGGGGCTGAACATCAGGCCGACGATGCCCACTTCTTCGGTCATCCAGAACCGGCCCTCCCCTTGCAGGCTCGCCCGGAACCGGGCCATCACCCGGGGCATGTCGTCCACCGCCGAGCCCTTGATCAGGGCCATCACTTCGCGCGACAGCCGTTCCGGCTGCCGGACCTCCAGACAGGCCAGCGTGCCTGCCGGCAGCAGATCGACAATGTCCTTGTTGCCCTGGGCCTGGACGGGGACAGTCCAGCCCAGCAGCAGGAGCAGCAAGCCGCCAGTGCAACGCCTCATCGTTCGCTCCTCAAGATAAGGGAGTTCCCGTTCGTCACTTCCAGAGAGGACAGATTGGATCATAACCGCGGCAGGAGGGGATGGCCAGCAAAATTCGGAAGGGCGTCGCTGGTCGCTGGTGGTGAGTTCCGAACCGAAGGCGAGCGGCGCGGCGTCAGCCCGCCGGTGCGAGGCTGCTACCGGCGGGCTGACGCCGCGCCGCTCGCCTTTCTATTAGTGGTTCTAACGCACGAACGTCCCAATCCGCTCCAGAAAGGCCGCATTGGACGGGTACTCGGCCAGTTGCTTGACCAGTCCCTCCATCGCCAGCAGCGGGCTGTTGATCTTGAACAGGCTGCGCCGCAGCAGCGTGACGCGCTGCAGCACCTCCGCCGGCAGGATGCGTTCCTCCTTGCGCGTGCCGCTCTGGCCCAGGTCCAGGGCCGGATAGATGCGGCGGTCGGCCAGTCGGCGGTCCAGCACCAGCTCCATGTTGCCGGTGCCCTTGAACTCCTGGAAGATCAGGTCGTCCATCCGGCTGCCGGTCTCGATCAGGGCGGTGCCCAGCACGGTCAGCGAGCCGCCTTCCTCGAAGACGCGGGCCGAGCCGAAGAGCCGTTTGGGGATTTCCAGCGCCCGGATGTCCACGCCGCCCGACATGGTCCGGCCGCCGGCCGAGACGTTCTTGTTGTAGGCCCGGGCCAGCCGCGTCAGGCTGTCGAGCATGACGAAGACGTCGCGGCCCTGCTCCACCTGGCGCTTGGCCCGCTCGACCACCAGCTCGGCCGTGCGGGCGTGGCTGGCCGAGTCGCGGTCGGAGCTGCTGGCGATGACTTCGCCCTCGACGTTGCGGCGAAATTCCGTCACCTCCTCCGGCCGTTCGTCGATCAGCAGCAGGATCAGCTGCATCTCGCGATGGTTGCGCGCCACCGCCTCGGCGATGTGCTGCAACAGCACCGTCTTGCCGCTGCGGGGCGGAGCGACAATCAGGCCGCGCTGCCCCTTGCCGATGGGGGCCAGCATGTCGATGATGCGAGTGGTCAGCGGCTCGGGGCCGGTTTCCAGCCGGATCTGCTGGTGCGGATCGATGGGGGTCAGATCGTCGAAGTTGCGGGCGCGATACTCCCCGGCCGGCTTGCCCTCGATGGTCTCGATGCGCGTCAGCCGGGGACCGCTCCCCTTGCGGGCGGGCTCAACCGGACCGCTGAGCAGCAAGCCCTCGCGCAAGCCCAGTTTGTGCAGCAGCGGGGCGGGGACGTGCGCATCGCTGGATTGCGCCGCGTAGTTGCGCGACGCCTGGCGCAGGAAGCCGTACCCCTTGGGGTGCATTTCCAGAACGCCCTTGGCCAATGAATTGTCGGAAGCCATAAACGTCTCGTGAGAGCGGAAAACTCAGGTTCTGCCCATCCTCGCTCAGACCTTGCGAGGAGACACGGCCGTCACGAAAGTGCCCCGGTCCCGGCGGGGAGGCGAATCGGTCAGGCGTGCAAGTCTGACAGTGCGGTCCTGTCAGGCTGGAAAGCCTGACCTGCGGTCGCACTGGGGATAAAAGCGGATTATCAGGGCGACAAGCTCTCCTGTCAATGGGCTGGAGACCAGGAAAAGCAACTTCTTTGGACCGGTTATCCCTTCTTCTCGGCCTGTTCCAGGACCTCGCTCCACCATTTGCCGAGCCGCTTTTTGAGGGACCGAAACGACTGGACCATTCGACCCAGGAAGGACGTCGGCTCCGGCTCGGGCTCCTCGGCCCGGCCCGGCTCGCGCTTGCGGCCCCGACCGGCCTTGCCCCGGCGCGCCCGGCCATCGCCGCCCGCCGCTGGACGCGATGACACCCCGGTGACGTTGCTGCCAGCCGTGACCGCTGCGCTTCGGGCGGGCCCCGGGCTCGCCGAACCGCGGGCCGCGCCCTCGGCCGGACCCTGGCCGCCGTGCGGCCGGAACTTGGGCAGCAGCTTGCGCTCGGCAAAGCCCCACAGGCTGCTGGCGATGAAATAGAGGCACAGGCCCGACGCCACCTTGTAGAACATCAGGCCCATGAAGACCATCATCCACTTCATCATCTTCTGCTGCATTTCCTGCTGCTCGTCGGTCGGCGGCGGCGTCATCATCTTCTGCTGGGCCAGCATCAGGGCCACCGCGATCACCGGCAGCAGGTTGAAGTACGGCCCCAGGTAGAAGATGCCGCCATAGTCCTCCGGCCGGCTGATCCACGGGATCGATTGGCCCCAGCCGATCAGCATGTCCGGGGCCGACAGGTTGATGATCCACGTCGGCCAGAAGGGCGCCAGCCGGAAGGTGATGCTCTCCTGCAAGGCGAAGTACAGGCCCATGAAGATCGGCATTTGCAGCAGCAAGAGCCAGCAGGTGCCGAACGGGTTGATGTTGTACTTGCGATACAGCTCCATCTGGGCCTGGACCAGGGCCTGTTTGTCGTTCTTGTACTTCTCCTGCAGGGCCTTCATCTCCGGCATGATCCCCTGCATGCGCACGCTCATCAGCGCCTGCTTCCGGCTGATCGGGAACATGAGGGCCCGCACCAGCACCGTGAGCAGGATGATCGACAGACCGTAACTGCGCACGAGGGCGTAGATGCCGGCCAGGACCCAGTGCATCAGATTGGTGCAGTGGATCACCAGTTCGGTCATGTAAAAGTAGCTGAAGAACTTGCCGATCCCGGACGAAGGGTAGTCGGTCATCGTGTTCAGTTTCAGCGTCTTGACGTAGCGCTCGATCACCTGCGGCGGCACCGCGGCGTCGCCGGTCTGCTGGGCCAGCAGGCTCGGCTTGACCGGGCCATTGTAAAGCAGGTAGCGATGCGTCACCGGCTTGTCCGCCGTCAGCTTGATCGGCTCGGACATGACTCGCACGGTGATGTCGTCCTGCCACAGCGGCTGGACCTTGAATTCCTCTCGGATGTCAGAAGCAATCGCCCGGCCCTGGCTGTCGGTGCTGTAGACGATGCCGACTCGCGTCCCCGGACGCCAGTTCAGGAACATGTCCGGCCTTGAAGGATAAAACTCCGCCGACGGACCGCCCGCGCGGAAGGGACGATCCAGCGTCAGCGTCCCGGTTTCCTGGTTGACGCTCTTGACGGCGCCGCGAAACACGGCCGTCTCCTCGGTCGGCCTGGCCCGTTCGAGGAAGGTTTGGTCCTTCTGGTTGTCATCGACCACGATCGCCGACGCGAAATACTGCACGACCACGGCGGCATAGCGCAGCACCTGCCCCTGCTGCCGTTTGACCTCGTTGCCGCCCTGCCACAGATCGATTTGCCGCAGGTCTTGCAAGTCGCGTTCGTAAATCCGCCCGTCCTTCTCCAGGGCGATCAGGGAGTTGCGGAAGACGCTGGTGTACCAGTGCCCCTCGATCGGCAAGCCGTGGGCGCCGGTCATCTGGTAGCGCAGTTTCAGCTCCTTCTTGTCCTTGAGCTGGAACTGGACTTCCAGGCCGACGTGATACTCCCCTTCGGCCAGCGAGTACTTCTTGAAGATCTCCAGGCCCCATTCCTTGACCTCGGTCTTGAACGTGATGGTCCAGCGGGGCCGGCCGTCTTCGGTCTTGTCTTCCACCGCTGCCTCACCGTCCTTCTTGACGACCTCCCAGACAACGTTGCCCAGGGTGTCGAGCGGCCGGTTGTCGGTTGGGTGATCGGGATCGTACAGGAACAGCTGGTACGAGGGGTTCTCCACGTTGGGGGATTTGGGCACCAGCGACAGCGGCACCGGCATGTCCCCCTGGAGTTCCGGCCTGCCTACCGGGCTGGCCTGCTGGAACTTGTTCAGCACCACCCGGCGCACGCTGGCTCCGCGAGGATCAAACTTGACCTGCAGATGGAACGTTGAGGTCCGATCGTTACTGCCCAGGGTCAGGATCTGGGCTTCCGGCGTGACACTGGGCCGAGCCGGCGGCTCGATCGGTTTGGGTTTGAGTGGGACGGTCCGGGCCAGCGCGTCGGCCGCGATCAGCCAGGGGCTCGCCGGGCCGGCCGTCAGCCCGAGGACTGAGGCGATGGTCTGGGGCTTTGGCGGCGGTTCCTTCGTGACCTCCACCGGAGCACTGATGGGCTTTTGCGGCCAGAGCCGGCGCTTGGTCTCCATCCAGGCGACGAACAGCAGGAACGACAGAATGATAAACAGCAGGAAGTTCTTTTGCTGCATGGCGCCGCTCAAGGACAAAGACCAGAGGGGAAAGAAGACGTCTCCTTGCGTCCCGCATTCCGGTTCTCAGGTCTTTATAGCAGCCCTGGGCGGGTCGTGTCAGCGCGAGGCTTGGCCGAGCGCGCTCACCGCCCACTGCGGAGGCGGTTTGCAGCTGCCGAGCCGCGCACGCAGCGCAGCGGAGTAAGCGGCCCTGGGGGCTCCCAGGCCGCTTACTCCGCTGCGCTGCGTGCGCGGCTCGGCAAATTGGTCAGCGGCCATCGCGGAGGCGGTCGCCCAGGAAGTTCTCCAGCTCGGGAATGGCGTAAATCTTGCGAATGGTCGTCTCGATGTCGTACTCGACCCGGCGGTACTGGATCGTGTCGTCGCTCAGCAGGATGTAGCAGGCCCGCCAGTCGCCATCGCGCGGCTGGCCGACCGAGCCGACGTTGCACAGCGTCTTCCGGCCGTCCAGGCGATAGGTGAAATCGATCTCCTCGGGGCTGTTGAAGGTGTACAGGTCGTCAGGCGCCTGCTCGACGAAGATGCCGGGTACGTGGGTGTGGCCCTGGAAACAGTAACGCGGCACCAGGGCGAAGATGCGTTCCATCTTGCGCTGGTTGTAGATGTCCTCGGGGAAGACGTATTCGTTGAGCGGATTGCGGGCCGAGCCGTGGACGAAGAGGAAGCCGTTCTCGATGTCCTTGCAGTTTTCCTTGAAACTGCGCGGCCGTTCGGCCAGGAACTCCCAGCGGCGTTCGCGCGTCGGCCGGCTCTCGCCGGGGGCTTCCAGCTGCTCGCGGGTCCAGAAAATGGCACGCTCGGCCGGGGGATTGAAACCCTCCGGATCGAACATGGCCCCCTGGTCGTGGTTGCCCAGCAAGACCACCTTGCACTTCATCACCAGGTCCACGCATTCCCGGGGATTGGGACCATAGCCGACCACGTCGCCCAGACAGTAAATGTCGGTGACGTGATGCTTCTCGATGTCCCGGAGGACCGCTTGCAGGGCTTCCAGGTTGCTGTGAATGTCGCTGATGATCGCCTTCACGCTGACTCTCCCGGGCTTGTCGCGCAGGCGCGACCCACACTGTTGCTGGAATCGAGGACAGCAGGGGTCGTGCTGGGCAGTCTGTCCATGCAAGTGTACCTGGCATCTTCAAATAGTGTCAAGTCTTAGGCGCTCCGGAGCCGCTTGCTGCTTTTGATTTATCGTTTCGCGCTGGACCGGCCGAGCGCGAAACGATAAATCAAGAAGGCATCACCTCGGCCCCTCATAGACCCGCAGCACCTCGCCGGGTTCAATCCGCAGGCGCTTGAGCAACCCGGCCGGCGTGGTGTCCGGCCGGGTGGTGGTGGCGGCCATCCCGGCGGCAAAGCTGGCGGCCAGGCCGGTGCCGCGCTTCTGGTCGATGGCGTCGTAGGCCAGCACGTCCGGCTTGCTGGCCATCTCCTGGTTGAGCGGCGGGCCGCCGGCGCTGTCGGGCTGCCGGCGATCGTTTTCGTCGGCCGACCCGACGGTCACGACCCGCCTGGCATCAGCCGGCATTCCCAGGGTGCCCATGTCCGTGGCGAAGGTGTGCCAGATGGCCCGACCCTGTCCTTGCAGGGTTTCCACGAACAGCCGTGGCCGAACCTCGCCCACCTTGCGGGCCGCCGGCAGCGTCGGCGTCTCGGCGGGCCGGGTGCTTTCCGGCGCTTTCCCCTCGATCCGCACCAGGTAGCGGCCGGCTTTTGGGACTTTCACCTGCAGGACGTGTTCGTAGGTGCCGGTCCGCGGCGTTCGGTCCAGCCGTTGCGGATAGCCGACCGTCTCGGCCACCACCTCCAGATCGTCGGCCGGCTGCTTCTCGCCCTTGGGATCGGGCTGATACAGCAGCACGACGCGGAAACTGGCCAGCGGCCGGCGATAGGGATCATCGCCAATCTGGAAGAAGCTCGGGTCGTGGGCTTCCTTCCATTGCAGCGAGATCCGCAGCTGGGCCCCCTCGGGCAGTTCGTGGACCACCTGTCCGGCCGAGCGCCAGGCGAGGAAGTTCAGCTCCCGGCTCCAGACCTCGGCAGGCAGCCGGCTGGTCGCGGGCAGGAACTCCATGACGCCATTGCCGTCCTCGTCGCGGAACAGCCCGCTCCAGGCTTGCCCCTGCGTGTCGCCGGCCGCCTGGAACCACAGGGCCGAGCGGAAGGGCCGATCGTCGAAATACCGGCTCAGGGTGCTGGTGCCGTCCACCGGATAGCCGTCGGTCCAGACCAGGCCCGACGCCACGATCTTGACGTCCTTCAGACCGCGGACCTGACGCTGCAAGGCGAAGTAGCGCTCCACCCGCTCGGTGTAGTTTTGCTGCTCCTTGTCGAACTCGGCCTGCCGGCGGAAATAGTCCTGCCGCCGTTTGACCGTCTCGTCATCGACCCCGAAATCCGCGAGGATTTTGCGGCGTTCGTCGAGCAGCTGGTCCTTGCGGAAGTTGATCGATCGGCCCTCCGCCTCCAGCTGGGCCAGCCGGTTTTCCATGTCCAGCGACCGCGGCGTGTCGCCGGCAATGGCCTGGGCGACGCTGAACAGCTGGTAAGGAGCGCCCGGGTCAATGCGGATCAGGGTCAATTCAACCCCCGGGGCGGCCTTCATCAAGGCCAGGGCATAGCGGGTGCCGTGACCCAGCTCCTGGGCCGGGCCCGTTTCGGGATCGGGAAGCAGGTTGGGACTGCGCTCGGCGGTCAGGTCCACCATCCGGGTCCCGACAGGCAGTTGCTTGCCGCGCAACTGCTGCCAGCCGCGAAAATCGCCATCGACCACCGCCACGCGAGTGCCCTGGCCCTGCCGGCCCATCAGGTGCAATTGCTCCACGCCGGTCTTGCGCAGCGGCTCGAAGTTGGAGCGGGCCTTGTTGGGATCGTCCTGCATCATCGGCCGGGCGACGCGCGGCAACCGCACCCCGGCCACGTCGGGCAGAGCGGCCAGGCGGACGGCCATCTTCGGCTCGGTCAGGACGGTCACCAGCGGTCCCGTCGAGCCTTCCACCACCAGATCGGGGACGGCGTCGCGCAGCGTCTCCCGCCACTCCCGATCCCTTTCGGTGGGGGTGTAGCCGAGGATCACCTCCAGCCGGCGGCGCTTGTCCGCCGCGGCCATGTCCGTGAGTAATTCGCGCAAATCCGGCGACACTTTTTCCTGGCCCTCCGGAATGGGCGGAGGCGTCTTCCGGAGAGCGGGCAGGGGCGTTTGCGGTTGTGGCAACACTTCCACGACGCGGATGGCCGGTACAATCCGGAAGAACAGCGGCAGGTCCAGGGTCAGCAGCTGCGGACCGGCCTGCTTGAGGAAAATGTCCATCAGGTCGCGATTGACCTTGCTGGCGAGAACGTCGATAAAGAGGGCGCGGAGCATTTCCGCCGCCTCGGGATGGGCAGCCATGTGGATCAGCAAGCGCACCTCGACGGTGGTGCGATCCACGGTGTTGTCGCCGCGAACCACGTTGACCGGGAGGGTGTCCAGGAACTCCTCGCCGGCCGGGGTGGCCCGCCACAGGGCGAGGATGCCCTGCACCACCTTCTTGCCTTCGGGATGGTCGTACCAGGCATCGAGGATCTTGCGGACCACCGCCTTGCCGGTCGGCAAGGGCGCAGATCGGCCAGCAGGCTCGGCCGGAGCAGGGCCCAGCCGGCCGGTTGGCGGCGCAGGTCGCTGGCCAGCAGGTCCACCCACCCCGAGGGAACCACGCCCACCAGCCGGGTCTTGCCGCGGTCGTCGAAGCCGGCCGCTTCAACGAAGCCCAGCGGTGCCAGCACCCGCCGCACCTCGTCGCGCAGCTGCCGGGCGCGAGCGCTGGTCAGACCCGCGGTCAGCTCGACGTGGACGCGCACCAGCTTGTCCTTCTCGGGTGGGGGAGTGTAGCCCTTCGGCTGCAGCCGGACCGTCTGGACGTGGGGCTCGTGGAGCATCTCGCGGGCCTTCGCCGAGGGCACGGTTCCCAGCATGGTCGTTGCCTTCGGATCGATAGGATCAGCCGGATCGTCGGGATCTTCCTTGAAGCCGAGGTCCTCCAGCTTGCTCTTCATGTCGCGGAAGGCCAGCACGCGCTCGGTGCGGAACCCCTCGATGTCAAAGCGGACCAGGGCGTCGTACTCGGGCGGCGGAGGCGGCGAAGGAGGAGCGGCCGGGGAACCTGGGACAATCAGGGCCAGGAGAAGGATCAGGCCGGGAAGAACGGTTCGACGGAGCATGACAGAGAGATCCCGTGCGACAGGAGGACCGATACCCGAGGGGCCAGGCCGGGAGGAGATACTTCCTTGCCGGCATCATACCATCATAGAGTATGCCACAGCTTTCCGGAACAGCGCTGCGCGGGCAAAACGCAAGATGAGGCTGTTTTTCGAGCGGCGCGATTTGGTAACGGATACTCCATCGGCAGGAGCGAGCCGGTCCGAGAACGCGAGGAAAGGAGGAACGCATGTCGTTCGCCAACCAGGTGGCGGTGGTCACGGGAGCGTCCAGCGGCATCGGCTGGGCGTGTCCAGGGCGCTGGCCGGCAAAGGCTGCAAGGTCGGCCTGATCGCCCGCCGTCGCGAACTGCTGGAACAGCTGGGCAAGGAGATCGAGCAGGCCGGCGGTCAGTGCGCCCTGGCCGCCGCCGACGTGGCCGACCGCCAGGCGACGCTGGCTGCCTTCGCCCAGCTGCGCGAGAAGCTGGGGCCGGTGGACCTGATGGTGGCCAACGCCGGGGTCGGCCGGCCGACGACGCTGGACCCGATCAACGTTGCCGAGATTGAGCAGATGTTTCGGGTCAACGTCTTTGGCATGATTTACTCGATCGAGGCGGTGCTGCCGGAGATGCTGCGGCGCAAGAGCGGCCACATCGCCGCCGTGTCCAGCCTGGGCGGCTACAAGGGCCTGCCCGGCGAGTCCGGGTACTGCTCCACCAAGGCGGCCGTCAACTGTTACGTGGAGGGCCTGCGGATTCATCTGCGCGACAAGGGCATCGCGGTGACGACGATTTGCCCCGGGTTCGTCAAGACGCCGATGACGGACGTGAACGAGTTCAAGATGCCGTTCCTGATGAGCGCGGAGAAGGCGGCCCGGAAGATCGTGCGGGCGCTGGAGCGGAAGAAGAAGGTGTACAATTTTCCGCTGGGGACGACCTTGCTGGTGAAGATGTCGCGCTGGCTGCCGGACTGGATGGTGGCCCGGTCGATGGGCGAGTACAATGAGAAGCCGCCGGTGCAGCCGGGGCCGATGTGAGTGGCTCGACCAACGTTCGCTTGCCATCCGGCCCCGTTCCTGTTGCCCTGGCAATGTTCGCCAGACCTGACCATAATGTCCAGGATGGCATTTGTTCGTGGCCAAACGATTGTGGGACGAGATGGGCAGCAGTAACTGACCGATTCTTGATGTCCAGTGAGCAGAGGCACGGATGCTACCCACAAATCAGCAAATGGAAGCCCTTTCGCGGGCATACGTGCGAGCGCTGGCGGCCTGGGCTGGAGTCATTTGCGGCGAACCGCGTGAGGACTACGGTCTGGATCTCTTCCTTCGCGGGGTTTACCTCGAAGGAGGTCAGTACCTGGATTCCTGCTGCCAGATCGATTTGCAGGTGAAGAGCACGACGCGAGCGGAAGTGAGCGACACCGAGATCCGGTACGATCTTGAAGTCAGGACTTACGACCTCTTGCGACGGCTCACGCCTGTCCCAAGTTTGCTGATCCTTTATCTGCTGCCCAGCGGATCCGATTGGCTGGAGCAGTCGGAGATGGGATTGCTGCTGTGTGGTTGTGCTTACTGGCGCTCTCTGCGTGGGGCTCCGGCTACCACGAACGAAGCGACGATTCGCATCGCTGTGCCGAGAGCGAATGTGTTTTCTGCGGCTGCCATCGTGCAGATGATGGACCGATTGCGACAGGGGTTACTGTTATGACGCAGCTTCGCTATGGCCGAAGAATCGTTCCGGAGCGCGAAGGCTACCGCCGCTGGATTGATCCGCGCGTCTGGACGCTGCCGGCGTCTGCTGTCGTGACCTACCTGCGAAACAAGGGTTGGCAGGAAGTCGAGCCCGACCGTCCCCATTATCGGGTCTTCGAGGAGCCGCACCCAGCGGAGGGAACCAGTCGCGCCTATCAATTCGTTCCCACTTTCGAGCAGGAACCGGGTTACGGTCAGCAGATGTTCGAGTTGCTGACGGGCCTCGCCCAGTTCGAGGATCGGCAGGCCACCGAGGTCATTGACGACATTCTGCATCTGGCCAGTGCGGGACCCCAGGGGAATGGAGTCGCTGCCGATCAATCTGCCCCCGCGGGAACGACTCGCTGAACGAACCGCGACCCGAACAGACAAAGGTGGGTCCATTTACTTCTGGGCAGAATTTTTCCCTTTCGTCTCTTGACAGCGGCACTGCGCCCCGTCAATCTGGAGAGAATGAATGGTCGAGTGATTGACCCCACCCAACCACGAACCTGCCTCGACCTCCCACCACCCACCCTTTTCCCCTCACACCCAAGTGAGGGGCGGATTGAAACTCATGTTTGACCTCAACACCGGACGGACCTCGGATTGCACCGGCCTGAGCCGGCGCTCGTTCCTGCGCGTCGGCGGTCTCTCGGCCCTGGGGCTCTCGCTGTCCTCGTTCTTCCGCCTCCAGCAGGCGGTCGCCGCCACCGGCTCGACGCCGCAGAAGGCGGTCAACTGCATCCTGCTGTGGATGCAGGGCGGACCCAGCCATCACGACACCTTTGACCCCAAGCCGGACGCGCCCGCCGAGGTGCGCGGCGAGTTCGGCACCGATCCCGACCACCCTGCCGGGCATCCGCATCGCCGAGCATCTGCCGCTGCTGGCCCGGCAGACCGACAAGTACAGCATCATCCGCGGCCACGATCCCAAGAACGGCAGCCACGGCATGGCCGACCATCTGATGATGACTGGCCACAAGTTCAACGCCGCTCTGCCCTTCCCGTGCTTCGGCTCGGTGGTGGCCAGGGAGCGCGGCTACCGCGACGGCATCCTGCCCTTCGTGCAGCTGGGCCGGTTCATCGATCGCCGTTTCAACGGCGGCATCGCGGGCTTCCTGGGCGATCAGTACAACGCCTTCGAGGTGCCGGACGATCCCAGCCAGCCGACCTTCAAGGTGCGCGACCTGAGCGTCGAGAGCGCGGCCCAGCAGGCCCGGCTGGAGCGGCGCTACGCCATGCTCACCGAGGTCGATCGCTACCAGAAAGCGGCCGAGGAAACCTCCCAGTCAGTCAAGGCTCGCGACGTCTTCTACGAGAAGGCCCACGGGCTGATCACGTCGCCGCGGGCCAAGAAGGCGTTCGACCTGTCGCTGGAAGCGGACCGGCTCCGCGACGCCTATGGCCGGACCCAGTTCGGCCAGTCGTGCTTGCTGGCCCGCCGGCTGATCGAGGGCGGCGTCCATTTCGTGACCGTGACCGATGGCGGCTGGGACACGCACCAGAACAATTTCCGCAGCCTGAAGGAGCGTAAGCTGCCGGTGCTGGACCGGGCCTACTCGGCCCTGCTGCAAGACCTGCACGATCGCGGCTTGCTGGACAGCACGCTGGTGGTCTGGTTCGGCGACTTTGGCCGGACGCCGAAGATCAACCCATCGGCGGGGCGCGACCACTGGGCCTCGGCGGGCGTGGCCTGCATGGGCGGCGGCGGCGTCAAGAGGGGCGAGGTGGTCGGCGCCACCAACGCCCTGGGTGAGGTGGTCATCGACAGCCCGGCCACGCCGCAGGACCTGGCCGCCACGATCTACCACACCCTGGGCATCCCGCTGCACACCTGGTATCGCACGGCAGACGGCCGGCCCATCGAGCTGTGCCCGGAGGGCAAGCCGATCAAGCAACTGGTCGGCTGAGGCCGGGTTGCGAACGAAGACACGATCGATCTCCGCGTCCGGTGCGCGAGCATAGGGGGGCCTACGGCGAGCCGCGACGCGGTTTGCTTTTTGGATCATGCCGGCAACCGTTGACGGTGGTTCCCGGCCTCGCTATGATCCTCAGTAGAAGCAAGGACAGATAGCTCAGCTGGTAGAGCGACGGACTGAAAATCCGTAGGTCGCCGGTTCAATCCCGGCTCTGTCCACTCGACGTAAAGGCTGCAATCCCAAGTGGTTGCGGCCTTTTCTCATTTCTCCACACCCCATCTCAGCTTGCGCCTCCGGTAGTCAATGGGCAGGATTTACAGCATACCTGAATGGAGGAACGGCACGTGGCGGGAAGAAAACCGAAGCCGTACAAGAAAGATCAATCGATAGATGGTCGAGGTGGCAAGCCTGGCAGGTCTGGCGGTTCCGGCAGCACCAGTGGGCCGTACCCGGCCAGCAGGCACTCCAGTTCCGCCCGTTCGCGCAGCATGGCCTCGACATCTCTGGGTTTCTTCGATGTTTTCGACCAATCGGCCAGTTGGTTGACCATGAGGCGACAATAAAACACTGGGTCCTGACGTGGGTGAGGGTCCAGCGCCGCGCCCAGGCAGCGGCCTCCAGCAAGGAGATGCGGCCCTGGTGAAGTTGCTCGACTGCCAGGGTCCTTGCCTGGAGGTTCCAGCGGATGGCCTGCGCCCGGTGTTCCTGTTGCAGTTCTTGCTCGTCGGCCTCGAAAATGTCGGCGAGCCATTCGCGCACCTCCAGCGCGGCCAGGGCCAGGCACAGCACGATCACAAGCAAAGAAAAAGGAACGAGCAAGCGAGTCAGCATGCCACTATCGTGACGTGGTCAGTGGCCGGTGTCCAGAAAAAATGAGCGACAAACTGAAAAAATCTTCACAATCGGCTGATTGAGCAGGAGAGCAGATAGCATCCCTCCGGCAGCACGGTCTCCAGACCGTGCCGCAACGAGGGTCTGGACCTGGGCGGCAGCGAATCGTTGATGGGGTGGGGGCGGCCGGCGATTGTCCCTTGCGCGAATCGTGAAGACCGGGGATACTTGCTGCCTTCGGCAGGTCAGAGAAAGGCGGAGGCGGTTCGTGAGCCGTTCATCGGGGGGCTAATCGGCCGAGGGTCGCATCGCGCTGTGCCTGCATTGCGGCTTGAAGTCTGCGCTGGGCCGCTTGCATCCTGAGCTGTAAGCGGGTGACTTCCTGCTTGCTCACCTCCCCGCGGTTAGACCTGATTTGCGCCTCCTGATAAGCCTGGACAGCGATCTGGAAGGCTTGACTGGCTTGCTGGAGTTCCTGGCCAGCCTTCTCCTGAAAGGTTTTTCGGGGAGGGGTGCCTGCCCCGGCGAGAGGAGGGCCCGGCGGGGCTGGGACAGGCTCCTGCGGACGCCCCCTCACCACGGGCCCTGGAGGCGGAGCCGCTGGCTCGTTCTTGAGGGTGAATGTCCGGGGGAGGAGCGGAGCCGGCGGAGGCGGGGCAGGCTTCTCCTCGGGCCTGTCCGCGGTCGCCAGCCGGGTCTGCTCCTTCGCGTCCGGCGCGGCGGCATGCTGCAGGGCCCAGAGCAACCCCGCAACCGTGCCCACGAGGATCGCCCCGGGCCAGGCGACCCAGCTGTGGCGCTGGACCAGGGCCCCCACCATTTGCAGGACTGCCGCCACCGATCCGGGTTTCCCCCCCGTGACAGTTGGCGGCGCAGGCGGGCCTTCTGAAGGATGAAGGATGAAGGATGAAGGATGAAACGGAAGAGTTTCCTGTCTTTCTTCATCCTTCATCCTTCCGCCTTCATCCTTCCGAGGAGGGAAGGGATCGCGGCCCTGTTGCCGGGCCAGCAGGCACCAGGGGCAGACGTCCAGACCCCGCGCGTAACGGTGCTGCGTGTTCCGCGGGCAAGTCGTCAGGTTCTTCTCGGCCTCTTCCAGGGCCTGCTGCCAGCGGGCCGCACTTGGGCGCAGGCCAAGATCCTCCCGGGCATCCTCGAAGCAACAACGCAGCAATTCCTGAACGGCCGGCGGCAGGACGGACCACGAGGGACTGTGCGGGCTCGGGAGGTACGGGCCTGGTCGCTCCCAGGCGTAGGGCCAGGAACCGGCCGCGATCCGCGCCGGGATCGAATCCTGCTCGCCGCTCTCCCCGCAGGTCCCCTCAAACGGGTGGACCCCTTGCATGAGCAGCCGGAAGATCAACACCGCCAGGGCGAAGGCGTCGTGTTCCGGCTTTCGGTCCAGATCGGCGACTGAGGCGCCTTGCAGTTCCGGCGGCACGTACTCGGGCCGGCCGACCGGGCAGCGGTAGAGCCGGCCGCCGGCCCGCACCTGGAACAGGTCCACGTCGATCAGGGTCGGCAGCGCCCGGGGCGTGACCACCACGTTGGACTCGTTGAGGTCGCCGATGACGTACCCACTCTGATGCAGCGTGGCGACCACACCCGCCAGGTTCCGCGCCGTCCGCAGCAGACTCGCATAGTGGAACTGGGGGTAGACCTGCAGCCGCGCTCCAGGGTTGTAAACCTCCCAGAGCAAGGGAGCCTGCTCAATGCGAGGCATGAGGTAACCGACCACGCGGCGCTCGGCCCCGGCTTCGAGCAACCGTGCGACCGGCCAGGCGAGGGCCACGTGTCCGTTGCCCGCGCGCGGAACGGGCGGCGCGGTCAGCAGGGCCGCCAACTTGCCGGCATGCTCGGCCGTGGGATTGTGATAAATCTTGGCCGCCAGGTCGGGGTGATCCGGCACCGCGTAGACGGAGGCTTCTCCCGCCCGGCTCAGCGCGGGCCCCTCCAACGTGATCTCCCAACCATCTTCTTCCCGCAGCACTCGCATTGGGGGGCTACCTTGATGCCGAGCGGCTCAGTCCTTCTTCTGGTCTGTCCTGTTGAGTCTGTTCGGGGGATCAGGCACCCGTTCGGCGGGCGGTACTGCGATCCTGTCCGCGCCTGGTTTGATGCGCAGGTCCGGTTGCGAAGTCGGCACGCGTAAGGACGGCTCCTGGACGAGAGGCTGCGTCGTGCCGGGCACCCGAACCAGGAGGTCCGGGGTCAGGTTGCTGCGCCGGAGGACGAGCAGGGCGAAACAGGTCCCGATGACGGGACCCGGCAGCTCGTCCCTGAAGCCGCCGTATTCCTCCTCCTTTTGGAGGACCAGCTCCACCGTCCAGGGATACCACTCCCGGCTGCCGATCTTTTCCAGGCCGCAGATGGCGGCCACCCGCTCCAGGGACCAGAGAAAGTACATCCTGCTCGGGGCATCGATGGCGTCTCCTTTCGCAATGCCGTCGCACGCCTTGGCGAGGAATCGAAAGCCCCTGGTGATGGCCGGGTCGGACACCACGGTGGCTTCCCGGGGACTGCTGTTCCTCACGTAGCCCGGCGAAGCGCCCCGTTCCGCCGCCAGGCAGAACAGCCCCGCGCACGTCATGGAATGCTTGCTCCCGCTGGGGCCCGCGTAAGTCCAGCTGCCATCGTCCTGTTGCGACTCCCGGAAGTGCTGTGCGGCCAACCGCAGCGCCTTGCTCACAGACACCCCATGGCGCTGGGCGACCCAAAGTCCCAGGACGGCGAACTGGGTACAGGAGTTGTCGCCGGACCAGTTGGGGCCGTAATACCCCCAGAGGCCCGAGCGGTTCTGCCCCTCCAGCAAACGCCGGGCGAAGGTCCGGATGAGGCCCTCGTCGTTCGGGTCGCCCAGCCGGTCGAGGAACAGGATAGCCAGGGACAGCTCGTAGGTGCGGTCGAGGTCGCGCTGCGAGCGTACCAGGTCGGCAATCAGCCGCACGCCCGGGTCGTCGCGGGGCACGTCGCACTCCAGCAGAGTCAGGCCCTGCAAACCCAACCAATTCTGGTAGGCCTTCGGATAAAACGAGCCCGGGCGCAGGTTCGCCAGGGCCCGGTCGATGGCCTGGTTGACGCGGAGGGGCAAAGACAAGGGGGGGGCTGGCCCCCGTCCGAGGAGTTGCTCCGGGGTGGGCCAGGGCCCTGGCGCGATCGCGAGGGGGCTCGGGGGGAGAGTGGTCGGTTGGGAAGCCGGGGGCGTTTGTTGGGGCCTGCTGTCCGGATGCGTCGGGCCCTGCTGGACCAGATGAAACACCCAGGCAAGCCCGCCGACCACAAAAACCAGGGCCGCGACGGCGACAGCCCCCGTCTGGGCGGCTTGAGACTCTCGGTCGGGCATAACTGACCTCCGCTCTTCGTGACAAGGTGACAAGGTGACAGGGTGACAAAAGACACGGGATTCCATCACCCTGTCACCTTGTCACCTTGTCATCCGAAGGTGGTCCCCCAGTCGATCCGCGGCCAGGCGACCGGCTCGTCAGCCAGGCCGGCCCCGGCGATGCTCGCTGACAACCAGGTGAACAGGTCGGCAAAGCGTAACCCCGAGAGCTTCACCGGCGGGCGCACGGCGATCCGGGCCAGCAGCGGCAGGTTGGCCCCCTCGATACCGACCGCGAAGAAGACCGCCTGGCGCGCCGACTCCACGTTGCGGATGCGCTGGATCGCCTGGCGTGTCGCCGCCAGCGGCTCGCCCTGCGGCATGCCATCGGTGATCAGGACCACCCACGGCCGGGAATACGGCACCTCGTTGAGCTGGCAGCGGGCTTTGCGGGCTTCCAGGTGGTCCAGGCCGAAGAGGATGCCGGCACCCAGCGGCGTTTCCCCCCGCGCTTGCAGCACAGGGGGCCGAAACAGATCGGCCGTGATGAAATCCTGGACGAGTTCTACCCCGGCCCCGAAGGTGACGATCGACACCTCCACGCGTTTGCGGGCCAGGGGAAGCTGGAGCAGTTGCTCCCGCAAGACCTGCAGACCCTGGTTGAGGGCCAGAAGCGGGGCACCTTCCATGGACCGAGACGTGTCCAGCAGCAGCAGGCACAAGCAGCGCGGTTCGGGCTCCTCCGTGAGTTCCAGCTCGTAGTCGGAGAGTTCTTCGCCCCAGTCGAGATCTGCCTCGAAGGGCTCATCAAGGTGGGTATCCCGCGACTCCCCCATGCTGCCCTGCTCTTTCACCCGAGGTCGAGCGTGCCACACCCCTGGCGCGCGTTCCAGCCCCTGACACCGACTCGTCTGCTGAAACTCTAGCATGCGGTTTCCGCGGACAACTCCTTCGCCACGGTTTTTCCGGCGGAGTGCGAAAGCGTTCGCAACCCACGTAACGCGGTGAGGCGGGCGGGCCTTGATGTCGTGCAGTTGCAGCATGGTCAGATTCCACGCTGGGACCACGCCAGGGTAAGTGATTGCGTGTTCAGGATCAAGGCGGGTCATTGTTTGACGTAAGCATCAAACGGTTGCCAGCCGAAAGATGGCGCTCCAGGTCGGAAAGCCGGTTGCTGCTCCTTTTTTTCGGGTAAGGTTTGGCCCGCAACTGCCGTACTCTTTGCGCCGGCCCCTGGCGGACATCCGAATGAACGGACAACCCGCTGTCCCCGGGAAAGGGTTTTGCCTTTCGGTCCCCGTGATCCCTGAGGAGTTTCTCCATGTTTGGCTTCTCGACCTGGCTCCGCAACACGTTTCGCCGCTGCCTCCGCACACCTCGGCGGGCTTGCCCCCGGGGGAAACCAGTGCCGAGGCCGATGCTTGAGTTGCTCGAAGACCGTACGCTTCCCAGTACCATCTGGTACGTCAACGCCTCGGCCACGGGCGGCAACGGGCAGAGCTGGGCCAACGCCTTCACCGACCTGCAGGCGGCGCTGGCGGTGGCCCAGCCGGGGGATCAGGTCTGGGTGGCCCAGGGGACCTACACGCCCACCGGCACCACCGACCGGAGCGCGTCCTTCGCCTTGAAGGACGGGGTGGCCCTCTTTGGCGACTTTGGGGGGACGGAGACGCAACTGAGCCAGCGCGACTTTGTACACCATGCCACCACACTGAGCGGTGACATCGGCGCGCCCGGTGACAGCAGCGACAATAGTTTTCACGTGGTGACGGCGACGGGCCTGAGTGCGACTGCCGTCCTGGATGGCTTCACCATCACCGCCGGCAACGCCAACGGGAGCGCCGTCCTGGACTTGGCTGGCGGCGGCCTGCTCAACGACAGCAGTTCGCTGACGCTGACCAACGTGACCTTCTCTGGCAACTTCGCCAGCGTTGACGGCGGCGGCCTGTGCAACATCGATGGCAGTTCGCCGACGCTGACCAACGTGACCTTCTCTGGCAACTTCGTCGGCCAGCTCGGCGGCGGCCTGTGCAACGTTGGCGGTTCACCGACGCTGACCAACGTGACCTTCTTCAGCAACTTCGCTAGCATTCACGGCGGCGGCCTGTGCAACGTTGGCAGTTCACCGACGCTGACCAACGTGACCTTCTCCGGCAACTTCGCCACCCAGGGCGGCGGCCTGTACAACGAGGAAGCCAGTTCACCGACGCTGACCAACGTGACCTTCAGCAACAACACCGCCACCTTGAATGGCGGCGGCCTGTACAACGAGGAAGCCAGTTCACCGACGCTGACCGACGTGACCTTCTCCGGCAACTTCGCCACCCAGGGCGGCGCCCTGTTCAACAACGATGACAGTCAACCGACGCTGGCCAATGTGACCTTCTCCAGCAACTTCGCCATCCAGGGCGGCGCCCTGTTCAACAGCAATGGCAGTAAGGCGACGCTGACCAACTGTATCCTGTGGCAGGATAGCAGCCAGGAAATCGTCAACGACACCATCAGTCAGGTCACGGTCAACCATAGCGACGTGCAGGGCGGGCTGAACGCTCCCGGGATCATCGACGCCGGCAACAACCTCTCCCTGGACCCGCTGTTCGTCGATCCCTTCCACGGTGACCTCCATCTGATGTCCGGCTCCCCTGCCATCGACACCGGCACCAACAGCGGTGCCCCGACCTTTGACCTGGACAACAACCCCCGGCCCGTCGAGGGCGGCACCGGTCCAGGAGCCATCACCGACATGGGCGCCTATGAATTCCAGCTCCCCCCGGACAACGACCTGGGGGTGGACGCCGGGCAGCACTTCACCCTCGACGACAGCGCCGGGGCAGGCGCCAGCGTGGGGACGGTGACGGCCTCGGACCCGGATGACCCCGGCGTTACTTTCTCCGGCTGGACCATCACGGACAAGCAGACCCCCTTTGCCCTCGACCCCAGCACGGGGAAGATCACCGTTCTGGACCCCACCGAGCTGGACGGCCACACCAGCTACGCCCTGCACGTGACCGTCTCCGATGGCACTGTCACCTCTGCTCCCCAGACGGTCAGCATCGCCCTCACCGACCACGACCTGGCCATCACCCCGGGCCAGACCTTTACCCTGGACGAGGCCGCCGGCAACGGCTCCCTCGTGGGCACGGTCACCGCCCGCGATGCCGATGACCTCAATGCCCACTTCTCCGCCTGGACTGTCTCCGGGGGCACCGGTCAGGGCTCCTTCGCCATCGACCCCGCCACGGGGCAGGTGACCCTGTCGGACTCCTCCCGGCTGAAGAACGCCACCAGTTTCACCCTGCTGCTGACCACCTCCGACGGCCTGTTCAGCTCGGCACCCCAGAGCGTGACCATCCAGCTCAACCACGCTCCCGTGCTGCACCCGTTGCGTCCGACGCTGCAACCACTCATCGCCAACCAGACCAGCGCTGCCAGCAACCCCGGCCAGACCGTGGCCTCCTTCCTGGGCAAGTCCATCAGCGACCTGGACAGCGGTGCCCTGCAGGGCATCGCCATCACCGCGGCCCTGGTGCTGGGGCCGGGCAGCTGGCAGTTCAACACCGGCAGCGGCTGGCACGCCCTCGGCAGCGTCAGCGTCACCAGCGCCCTGTTGCTGCGTGCGACCGACCGCATCCGCTTCCTGCCCGACGGCCTGCACGCGGCTTCGGCCAGCCTGACGTACTTGGCCTGGGACCAGACCGGAGGCACGGCCGGCCTGCAGGGCACCAAGGTCAACGCCAGGACGCTGACTCAGCGCTTTGGGAGCAGCGGCCCGTTCAGCACGGCTGCCGACACCGCCGCCATCGCTGTCACGGCCTTTGGCGTGCTGGGCAGGTCCCACGGCCTTCGCATCTAGCGATACGGAATCCCCCAGGGCTACCACTGACGCCAGCGCGATCAGGAGTAAAATGGCGGCGGAGAGTCTGTTTCCGTCGCCCCAGGGGTACTCCTGATGGGGAAGCCGTCGGCCACACAGACCCGGCTGAGCCTGCTGGGCCGGCTCCAGAAGCCGGGACCGGAGGAAGCCTCCGCCTGGGAGGAGTTCGTGGGCCATTATGGCCCCAAGATCGGCGCCTGGTGCCGGCACTGGGGCTTGCAGGACGCCGACGCCGAGGACGTTACCCAGATGGTCCTGCTCAAGCTGGCCATCAAGATGCGCACCTTCGTCTACCAGCCCGGGGGCAGTTTCCGGGCCTGGCTCAAGACGCTGGCCCGCCATGCCTGGAGCGACTTCGTGGCCGAGCAAGAACGGTCCGAGGGAGATCCGAGCGTCAACCGGGAAGCCCTGGAGACTCTGGCGGCCTGTGACGACCTGGAAACCCGACTGGCCGAGGCCTTTGACCTGGAACTGCTGGAGGCCGCCTCCGCCCGGGTCCGCGAGCGGGTTGAGCCGCAAACCTGGGAGGCGTTTCGACTGACCGCGCTGGAAGGGCTCTCGGGGGCCGAGACGGCAGCCCGCCTGGGGCTCAAGGTGTCCAACGTCTTCAAGGCCAAGAGCATGGTCCAGAAGTACCTGCAGGAAGAGATCCGCCTGCTGGAGAGGAGCGACCCTCCATGATTCCCTGCCCCTCCGACGAACAGCTCCGCCACTGGCTGGAGGGCGGCCTGGACGAGGCCGCTGATCAGGCTCTGGCGGACCACGTCGATACCTGTGCGCGCTGCCAGCAGATCCTGGATCAGCTCACCACGGTTGGACCGCGCCCGGCGAGCCTCCCCCGTAAGGGGGCGGAGGAGCAACCAGGGAACGAGAAGTCCCCCACTCAAAACGACCTCCGCCCGATGCGATCGCTCTTCTCCGACACGGCGCTATACGATGGGCCGGGCGCGGTCCCACAAGAGAATACCTCGCCTGTCCCTCTCCGGAGGCCCTGCCCCCGCGTCGCCGGGTACGAGGTGCTGGAGGAACTGGGACGGGGAGCGATGGGAGTGGTCTACCTGGCCCGGCAGCTGCGTCTGAACCGCCGGGTCGCCCTCAAGATGATCCTGGCCGGCGACCAGGCCAGCCCCGAGCAGGAGGTCCGCTTCGCTGTCGAGGCCGAGACGGTGGCCCGGCTTCTGCACCCGAACATTGTGCAGATTTACGAGATCGGCTCGCACAACGGCCGGCCCTATCTCGCCCTGGAGTACGTCGCCGGCGGCGACCTGGCGGAGAAACTCGCCGGCCGGCCGCTGCCGCCGCGCGAGGGGGCGGTGCTGGTGGAGGCGTTGGCCCGGGCCATCCACCACGCGCACGAACGAGGCATCGTCCACCGCGATCTCAAGCCCGCCAACGTGCTGCTCACTCCGGACGGTGCGCCGAAGATCGCCGACTTCGGACTGGCCCGGCTGCTGCACGTGGACCTGTCTCTGACGGCCAGCGGCGCCGTGGCCGGCACCCCGTCCTACGTGGCGCCCGAGCAGCTGCAGGGCGGAGCGGCCATCGGCCCGGCCACCGACGTCTATGCCCTGGGAGCGATCCTGTTCGAGGCGCTGACGGGTCGGCCGCCTTTTGTCGGGACAACGCCCGCGGCGGTGCTGCGTGACCTGGCCGAGCGCGAGCCGGTGCCGCCGTCCCGGCTGGCGGCCGGAGTGCCGCGCGACCTGGAAACCATCTGTCTGAAGTGCCTGGAGAAGGCGCCCGCGCGCCGCTACGCCACCGCCCTGGCCCTGGCCGGGGACTGTGCCGCCTTCCTGGGCGGCGAGCCGATCACGGCCCGCCGGGCGGGCTCCCTGGAGCGGGCGGTCAAGTGGGCCCGCCGCCGGCCCGCGGTGGCCGGTCTGCTGGCGGCGGTGGTGCTGGTGACCGTGGTGGGCTTCGGGTTGGTCTTCTGGCAATGGCGTCGTGCCGAGGCCAACGCCCTGGCCGAGGCCGGGGCCCGGAGTAATGAGGAAGAGGCCCGCCAGCTCGCCCAGGCCGAGACGAAGAAGGCACTCACGCAACTGGAGCGTCAGCAGGTTGCCGCTTACGCCTTCCAGATGACCGTCGCCCAGGGGGAGCTGCGGCGCGGCAACCCCGCCCGGGCGGAGGCCCTGCTGGCCGGCGCACCCCGGGACTTGCGCGGCTGGGAGCATGGCTGCTTGCAGTCCCTTTGCATGCAGCAGCTCCGCTCTCTGGGAGAAGCCCAGACGGTCTATGCGTTGGCCTTCAATCCCAACAGGACGCTTTTGGCGGTCGCGGAATACGGGGGACGGATCCGGATCTGGGACCCGGGCACGGGAGAGGAACGTCACTGTTTCCAGGCGCACGAGAGTGGGATTTACGCCCTCGCTTTCAGCCCGGATGGCCGGCGCCTGGCCTCGGGCGGCTCCGACGTCCTGGTCAAGGTCTGGGAGATGCCAGCCGGCCACCGCGTACCTGTGCGCGCAGGCGCGCCGGGGCATGGACCTGGTGTCGGGCCTGTTGCTCCCCGGCTGGCGTTGACTCTTCGCCAACCAAAGCCGCTCCTGGTTCTGAGTCTAGCCTTCCGACCGGATGGCCAGGCCCTGGCCGCTGCCACCGCTGATGCCCAGAAGAACGTCGGCGAGGTCCTGCTCTGGGACCTGGCAGCCGGAGGCGCCCGACGAGTCCTCCAGGAGCCTGGGGGTGGGGTGCTCGGTGTCTGTTTCGACCCGGCCGGCCGGCGACTGGCTTCGTGCGGCCAGAACCTCCGGGTGTGGGACTCAACTTCGGGCCAGGCGCTGGGGACCATCAAGGGCAATTCGGCCGCCTTGAAGGTCGTGGTCTTCAGTCCGGACGGCCGGCACCTGGCCTTTGGCGGTTGTGACAGGACCGTGAGGGTCTGCGAGACAGAAGGCAAGGAGGTCTTCCGGGCAGAGCATCAGGCCGGGGTCCTCGGTCTGGGATTCAGTCCCGATGGCCAGCGGCTGATCTTGGGCAGTGAGGCATACGTGAAGGTGTGGGATCTGCGTTCGGGCCGTGAAATCCACACCCTCGACACACCCCGCCGTGACATTGCCTGTGCGGCCGTCAGTCCGGATGGCTCCCTGGTGGCCGTGGCGGGCAAGGAGCAGCGCGTGCGGGTGTTGAACCCGAACCCAGCCGTGGAAGTCCGGGAACTTCAGGCCACCACCGTCACGGCCCTGGCCTTCGGTTCCAGCGGACTGCTGACGACCTGTGAATACGCTGGCAAGGTGAAACAGTGGAGCCCGGACACGGGCCACGGGCTGCGCGACGTCGCCAACCTCGGTTACTCCGCCGGTCTGGTTGCCTTCCGTCCGGATGGTCAGCGCCTGGCTGCTGTCGAGCCCAACGGCGCGGTCGGTATCTGGGACCTTTCCAGGGGCGGCCGGGTTGGACGTCTGGAAGCACCCCGATCCCTCATCCGCGTGCTCGCCTACCATCCCAACGGCCAGATCCTGGCCACCGCGGGTGAAAACGGGTCCGTGCTGGTGTGGGACCTGGCGGGGGGGCCCCAGCCCTGGCTGGGGCCAAGGTGGGCCCGGCAGGCCGGGCAGGCACGGCGCTCCCTGGAGGGAGCGAAAGGGACGCTCCTGAGCCTGGCATTCAGCCCGGACGGTTCGCGCCTGGCCGCCGGCGGCAAAGGCCCCCTGTGTGTCTGGGACGTGACGACGGGCCAGCTCCTCCTGAGCCTGTCGGGACACAGTGGCTACGTCCGTGGCCTCGCTTTCAGCGCCGACGGTTCGCAGTTGGCCTCGTGCGGTGACAACGGGCTCTTGCGCCTCCACGACGCGGACGGCAAGGAGCTTTGGACCCTCACCGGTCACAGCGGGTGGATCGGCAGTGTGGCCTTTCATCCCGAAGGGAACCGCCTGGCCTCGTGTGGCGAAGATCGGACCTTGCGGTTGTGGGACCCCCGGACTGGCCAGGAGGTCCTTTCCCTGCTGGATCGAGCCGTCGTGGCCGACCGCGTGATCTTCAGCCCGGACGGCCAGCGACTGGCAGCGTCCTGCAAGGATGGAACCGTCCGGATCTGGAGCACCGTCCCGCCCCGTTGATCGCCTCTTGCGACCCCTTACCCCGCCGTGATATGCTGACTGAGCGGCACCGCTCGTGCCGGACCCTTTGCAGTCGCGTCCCTCAACGGCAAGGTAGGTCACAGATGAGTGCCAGCGTGACCAGCGCGGACCCCCGTTCCAAAGATCCCGATTTGCCGGCCCTGTGCAAGGTGGGCGACCTGATTGCGCCCGAGCGCCGCAAGAGCTGGAGGCCGTGGCGCGGGAAGAAGCCGCGCTGCTCAACCTGGTCGTGAAAACCGCCTATACGACTCCCCGCTTCACCAACGACTGGATGGCCAAGCAGCTCCACCTGTCCTTGCCGCTGGCGACGGACCTCCTGCAGAAACTGACCTTCGAGGGGCAAATCGAACAGCTCATGGCCTCCGGGAACCGGATCCATTACAAGATCACGCCCCAGGGCTGCGAGCAGGCGCAGCGTTCGCAGGAAGTGTGCGGCTACGTGGGCCCGGCGCCGGTGCGCATGGACTCGTACGTGGCGATGCTCCGCTGGCAATTCGCCAATACGCCGCCGGTGCAGCCGGAGAACGTGGTCAACGCGCTCTCGGGCCTGGTGCTGTCGCCCAAGGCCGCCCAGCTGGCGGGCCTGGCCGTTTCCTCCGGACGCAGCCTGTTCATCTACGGGCCGTCGGGCAACGGCAAGAGCAGCCTCGGCCGGCAGATCCACGCGGCCCTGCCGGGCGATTACTGGATGCCTTACGCCATTGACGTGGGCGAGAGCGTGATCCGCCTCTTCGACTCGCACGTCCACCAGCGCGTCGATCTGGGCAAGCACACCGACAGCATCGATCACCGCTGGGTCCGGGTTCGCCGGCCGCTGGTCGTGGTGGGCGGCGAATTGACCCTTGAATTCCTCGACCTGATCTACATCCCCTCGGGGCGCTATTACGAGGCCCCGCCGCATCTCAAGGCCAACGGCGGCGTGTTCCTGGTCGATGACTTCGGCCGGGAACGCGTGTCACCCGACCAGTTGCTCAATCGCTTTATCACGCCCATGGAGCACCAGATTGACTATTTCACGCTGCGCACGGGTCAAAAGCTCCAGCTGCCGCTGCGCCACGTGCTGATCATCGCCACCAACTTGAGCCCGGAAACCGTCACCGATCCGGCCTTCCTGCGGCGCATGGGCTATCGGGTCTGTCTGGGAGCGCCCACTCCGGAACAATACACTCGCATTTTCCAGCAATATGCTCAGCGCCAGGGGGTTACCGCCGCACCGGAGATCATCGAGCAGTTGCTGGAGCGTTACCGCGCCCAGAACCGGGAGCTGCGCGCCTGTGAGCCGCGCGACCTGATCGAGCGGGCTCGCGACATCTGCCGCTTTCACAACAGGCCCCTGGAATTGACGTCCAAGGTGCTCGACCTGGCCTGGACCGGCTATTTCGGGGATTAATACACGGCATCGCCACACGCTTGCACGACCCCTGCCGGCTTGCCCGGCAGGTGAAGCAGTTCGCTGGCTAGATCGTGTGGCGTAAGGAAACCGGTCTTTCTTTTTTCTCCGCCAAACCATCTAGCCAGTGACCTCCTTCACCTGCCGGGCAAGCCGGCAGGGGTCGAACAAGGCTCTTCTTCTCACCAATCACGACGTTTCAAGGTGCCGACAGGCTGAATTCCTGGGGATACTTCGCTCGCAGTCTCGGCCAGGATGCCCGCAGGCTGGTCGGTTCCAGCGGTTCAAAGCCGCCGCTGCCGCTGTCCAGTTTCTGTCCGGAGAGCAGACTGCGTCAGACCGTGCAGGTCGGCCTCGGGTCGCGTGTCCGGGCTGAGGTCCCAGACGCAACTGACGCCGGTGGTGCCGCGTGCCACCAGGCGCCGGCCGTCGGCGCTGAGACTGGCGCGGGCGACTGGCTCGACGTGGTGCAGCAGCGGCGTGACCGGCTGGCCGGTGGCCACGTCCCAGACGCGGAGGGTCCGGTCCTCGGCCACGGTCACCAGCCGTCGGCCGTCGCCGCTGAAAGCGACCTGACGCAACGGTTGACCGTGGGCCAGCGGCGGCACCAGGAGCTTGCCCGTGGCGGCGTTCCCGATCAGTGCCGAGCCATCCGCGGTGGCAGACTGCCAGGCGGTCGCCAGCGGGGCTCAGGGCCGTATGGGTGATCGTGGCGGCGGACCGGAAGGGGCCTCCCCGCAGCGCTCCGGAAACGCAGTCGTGCATCTCGATGAGCTGCACGTTTCGGACCACCACTGCCGCCGTGCCATCGGGACTCAGCGACACGCCCTTCCAGATCGCCCCGCGCACCAGGGGGGAACTGGATTGCCTCTGCCCGGTGAGCGCGTCGAAGACCTGCAACTGATCCTTGGTGTTCAGGATCGCCACCCGGCTGCCGTCCGGCGTGAACAGCACTTCCTTCACCAGGCCGCTGTGGCTGAACACGGGCGTTGCCGGCTCACCCCGAACGACATCCCAGACGCGGGCGCTCTCCTCACTGGCCAGGAGCAGACAGCGGCCAGCGGGGGAAAAGAGCAGGTGCTTGATCGGACTACCGATCTTCCAGGGGCCGAACACGGGCTTGTCGGAAACCGCCTCATGCAGTTGGACGGCGCCGCTGCTGTCGGTTCGAGCGACCAAGTGGCCGTCGGGACTGATGGCCGAGGGGCCACTGCCCAGCAGCACCCGCGGCTGGGCCAGTTCGTGCGACGCCATCTCCCAGACGCGGACGACCTGGTCGCCAAACCCGTTTTCCTCGCAGGTCAGCAAGCGCTGGCCGTCGGCGCTGAAAGCGGCGCGGTGGACCAGCTGGCCATGACGCAGCGGCGGCGACAGCGGTTGGCTGGTCCCGGCGTCCCAGACGCGCACGGTGCGGTCGCGCGACGCGGTCACAATCCGTTTGCCGTCGGGGCTGAAAGCGGCCAGGAGGACCTCGCCGCCGTGCAGCAGTGGCGGTCCGGTGGGTTTGCCCGAGGCCAGGTCACAGACCAGGGCCTGGGAACCATTCAGCCTCAGCACCCAGGTCCGGTCCGCGCTGAGGGTCCCGTCCCACTCCAGGCGGACTCCGGAGAAGCTTTCGCCGTCCAGCCTGGGCGGATTGGAACTCAGGTCCCAGTGGCGAAGCCGGCGTTTCCCGCCCGCGGTGACGAGGTGCTTCTCGTTGAGCAGAACGGCCCAGCGGTTCACCACCTCGGTCGAGCCGACGTGCCGGGGCGTCTGGGCCGGCCGGAGGGGGGCCACTTTATCAACCCCGGGCAGGTCCCAGACGGCGAACTCGCCCCGGTGACTGTCCATACCGGCTCCGCCACAGGTGACCAGGTGCCGGCCATCGCCGCTGAAGGAGGCAAACAGCACAGGCTTCTTGTGCAGGAGCGGCCCGGCGATGCGTTTGCCGCCGCGGGCGTCCCAGACCCGGGCCGTGCGGTCGTTGCCCAGGGTGACCACCCGGCTGCCATCCGGACTGAAGGCCGCGAACGTGACGGGGCTGCCGTGCTCGAGTGGATCGGTGATTGCCTTGCCCGTACTCGCGTCCCAGATCCGGGCGGTGCCGTCCGCCGAGGCCGTCAGCACCCGGCTGCCGTCGGGACTGAACGTGGCCCGCTCGATCTTCTTGCTGTGTCGCATCGGCTCCGCCCCGGCCTTGCCGCTGGCCACGTCCCAGACCTGGGCCGTGTCCTTGCGCACCAGCAGGACCTGCCGGCCCGTGGGACTGAACGCCGGCGGCACCGGGTCGCCGGTGAACCAGACCTGCACCAGCCGGGGGCAGCGGCGCAGCACTCCCGCGATGCGCACCCGATGCGGCTCCTCGCGCTCGGCGTTGCCGGCGTCGCTGTGCAGGGCCTCGCCATACCACACCAGGGCCCCGAACAGGTCGCCGCCGTCCAGGGCGCGGGTGCCGTTGGCGACGAAGCTGGAAACCAGGAGCCGGTGATTCTGGGCTCGCTCGCGCTGCTCCGACTCCAGGGCCAGCACGGCGAAGTCGCGGGCGGCTTCCGCCTCCTGGGCCTGTTCCAGCGCCTCCTGGGCGTTCTGGTCTGCCCGGTCGCGGGCGGCGGCGATGAAGAAGATGGCGATGGGCGAGCCGACCGTGACCACGGCCACCAGCACCGCGACGGCTGCCAGCAGCCCGGCCGCCAGCCGGTTGCGCCGGGCCCAGCGCCAGATCCGCTCGCTCCGGGAGTGGCGCCGCAGCGAGATGGGCTCGCCCGCCCGCCAGCGCCTCCAGGTCCTCGGCCAGGTCCCAGGCCGAACCGTAGCGCTGGCCGGGGTCCTTGGCCAGGCACTTCATGCAGATCGCGTTCAGGTCAGCCGCCACCTGCGGATTGCGCTGTCGGGCCGGCAGCGGTCGTTCTCGAACGACGGCGAGCAGCGTGTCGAAGTAGGTTTCGCCCAGCAGCGGCGGCCGGCCGGTGAGCAGCTCGTAGAGGATGGCGCCCAGGCTGTAAACGTCCGCGGCGGTGGTCAGCCCCTCCCTGGTGGGGCGGGCCTGTTCCGGGGCCATGTACGCGGCCGTGCCGATGATGGTCTGGGCCTCGGTCAGGCTGCTTTCCTGCTCGAAGCGCTTGGCCAGGCCGAAGTCGGTGAGCTGCGGATTGCCCGCGCCGTCCAGCAGCACGTTGGCCGGCTTGAGGTCGCGGTGCAGGATGCCGCGCTGGTGGGCGTGATGGACGGCGCGGGCCAGGGTCGCCACCAGGCCGGCGAGGCGTGCCTGCTTCTGATCGGTGGCCCCGTCCCTCTGAGCCGGCATCTGGAATTCGGCGAGCCGGCTAGCCAGGCTGCCTCCTTCCACGAGCTTCAAGGTGAAGTAGGGCTGGTCGTTGATCTCGCCAACGTCGTAGATGGGGACGATGTTGGGATGGTCCAGCTGGGCGGCGGCCTCGGCCTCGATGCGGAAGCGGCGCAGGGTAGAGCGCGAGGCGGTCTGCCCGGCCAGGATCATCTTGAGGGCCACCTCGCGGTTGAGGCTCACCTGCCGGGCCCGGTAGACGATGCCCATGCCGCCGCGGGCGATCTCGCCGAGCAGTTCGTAGTCGCCAAAGCGCTGCCTTCCCGTGGTGGGGGCGACCGCCCCGTCCAGCACCACCGGTGTCTCGGTGCTCGCGTCCTCGAAAAAGGGAGCGGTGATGGTGGGAGGGCCACGGAACGGCCGGGCCAGGTCAATCAGGCTGGAGCGGTTGGCGAAGAACTCGTTCAGCTCCGCGGCCAGGTCGGGATGACGGGCCAGCAACGACGCCCGGTCCGGAACCTGGCCGGCTTCCTCGGCCTCCAGGTACTCGGCCAGGACCTCGTTCAGACGACGCTCTTTCTCCGAAGCGAAAGCGGACCGGGACATTGCTTTATTTCCACCGGTGCGAACGTGGATGACGTTTCGGCCCTGTGAGAGTATAGCGTCAGCTGGAGAGGCATGATGCGGGTTTTTTCGCGGGCGCCCGAGTCCGAAAAGTGCTGGCCGACTGGCTCGCGATCCGGTAGCCTGTCCGCAGGAAGGGAATCCGGCGGGGCAACCATCCGCTCCCGTGACGATCCCTGGTTCTTCTCTCCCCATCAGGAGGATTGCTTCATGGCCGTTGCAACACCCGAAAAAGCCCGCACGATCAAGCCGCCCAAGGTCAAAACCCAATGGCCCATGTTCATCGGCGGCAAGTGGGTGGACAGCGTCTCGGGCAAGACCTTTCCGACTCTCAACCCGGCCACCGGTGAGGTCATCTGTCAGGTGGCCGAGGGCGACAAGGCTGACGTGGACCGGGCCGTCAAGGCTGCTCGCAAGGCGTTCGAGGAGGGCCCCTGGCCGAAGATGAACGCCTCGGAGCGGGGCCGGCTGATCAATCGGCTGGCCGACCTGATCGAGCAGCGCAAGGAAGAACTGGCCGCCCTGGAGACGCTGGACAACGGCAAGCCGATCCGCGATTCCCTGGACGCCGACCTGCCGCTGACCATCAAGTGCTATCGCTACTATGCCGGCTGGGCCGACAAGATCCACGGCAAGACCATTCCCGTCGAGGGCAACTACTTCTGCTACACCCGGCACGAGCCGGTCGGCGTGGTCGGCCAGATCATCCCCTGGAACTTCCCGCTGCTGATGCAAGCCTGGAAGTGGGGGCCCGCCCTGGCGTGCGGCAACACGGTGGTCCTCAAGCCGGCCGAGCAGACGCCGCTGACCGCCCTGCGCGTGGCTGAGCTGGCCCAGGAGGCGGGCATCCCTGACGGTGTGCTGAACGTGGTGCCCGGCTACGGTCCGACCGCGGGGGCTGCACTTTCCGGGCATATGGACGTCGATAAGGTGGCGTTCACCGGCGAATACACCACCGGCCAGTTGGTGATGGAGGCGGCCGCCAAGAGCAACTTGAAGCGCGTCAGCCTGGAACTGGGCGGCAAGAGTCCCAACGTGATCTTCGCCGACGCCGACCTGGACGCCGCGGTCGAGGGGGCGTTCTTCGGGCTGTTCTTCAACCAGGGGCAGTGCTGCTGCGCCGGCAGCCGGCTGTTTGTCGAGGACAAGGTCCATGACGAGTTTGTCAATCGCCTGCTGAAGCGGGTGCGCCAGCAGAAGGTCGGCGATCCGTTCGATCAGTCCACAACGCAGGGCGCCCAGGTGTCGCAGGAGCAGGTGGACCGGATCATGGGCTACATCGCGGCCGGCAAGAAGGAAGGGGCGAAGATCTTGACCGGAGGCAACCAGATCGGCAATCGCGGCTATTTCATCGAGCCGACGATCTTCTGCGACGTCAAGGACGAGATGAAGATTGCCAGGGAAGAGATCTTCGGTCCCGTCATGAACGTCCTGCGTTTCAAGGACGCCAGCGAGGTGATCAAGCGCGGCAACCAGACCTTCTACGGCCTGGCCGCGGCCGTGTGGACGCGCGACATCAAGAAGGCGCATCAGCTGGCCAACGGTCTGCGAGCCGGGACGGTGTGGATCAACTGCTACGACGTCTTCGACGCGGCGGCGCCGTTCGGCGGCTTCAAGATGTCCGGCATTGGCCGGGAACTGGGCGAGTATGCGCTGGATGCGTACACGGAGGTGAAGACGGTGTACGTGAATTTGGAGTGAGGCTGGGGTTTCTCGACCCCTGCCGGCTTGCCCGGCAGGTGAAGGAGGTCATTGGCTAGAGGAGAAGAAGAAAGAACATTTTTCTTTCCGTCATTTCTAGCCGTTGACCTGCTTCACCTGCCGGGCAAGCCGGCAGGGGTCGAACCCATTCCAGAGCGCTATCCACCACACAACTCCCGCACAATCCGGTTAGCCGCCTGTCCGCCGCCGTACAGCGTCGCGTCCGGTTCCGGGGGCATGGGCGCCTCCAGCGCCGTCAGGATGCCGTCACAGATCGTGGCCGGATCGGTCGGCGGCAGCAGGCGGTTCCATCCCAGTTGCACCAGTTCGACCCATTCCGTCTCATCGCGCAGGGTAACGCACGGCACCCGGTGGAAGAACGCTTCCTTCTGCACTCCGCCGGAGTCGGTCACGATCAGCCGGGCGTCGCGCTCCAGCCGGACCATTTCGAGGAAACCGACCGGATCGATCAGGTGCGGCTGGGGCCCGCTGCTCGCCTCCAGACCGGCGCGGCGCAGCGCCCCCCGGTGCGCGGATGCAGCGGCAGCACCACCGGCAGGTGCCTCGACACGTCTTTGAGTGCGGAAAAGATTGCCCACAGTCGATCGGGAGCGTCGGTGTTCTCCGCCCGGTGGATCGTGGCCAGTACGTAGTCACGTGCCCGCAGGCCCAGCTTGTGGACCGTGGCAGCGGGTCCGGAACTGCCGTGGCGCAGGGCCATGTCATACATGACGTCGCCGACCAGCTTGACAGACTCGCCGCGGATGCCTTCCCGGGCCAGGTTGGCGACGGCGGTTTCGGTCGGGACGAACAACCAGTGCGACAGGTGATCGGTCAGGATGCGGTTGATTTCCTCCGGCATCTTGCGGTTGAACGAGCGCAGTCCGGCCTCGACGTGGGCCACGGGGACGTGGAGCTTGGCGGCCGCCAGGGCACCGGCCAGCGTGGAGTTGGTATCGCCGTAAACCAGGACCACGTCAGGTTTTTCGGTGAGCAGCACGTCCTCCACCTGCTCCAGCATTTGCCCCGTCTGCCGGCCGTGCCCGCCGGAGCCGACACCCAGGTGATAGTGCGGTCGCGGAATGCTCAGCTCGGTGAAGAAGATGTCGGACATGTTGTCGTCGTAGTGCTGGCCGGTGTGGATCAGTACCTCGACAACGCCAGGCGTCTGCTGCAAGACGTGGGACACCGCGGCGGCCTTGATGAACTGAGGGCGGGCGCCGATCACCGTCACGATCTTCATGGGTTGCCCCGCCTTCCAATTCATGCCGCCCTGGTCGCGGCCAGGTGCAGATGATGCCGGGCCATGCACGACTCGATCAGCGTCAGGTTGTCGCGCGTCCAGGCGATGGTCCGCCGCAGGCCCTCCCGCAGGTCCACCTTCGCCTCGAAGCCCAGAGACGACCGGGCTACCTCGGTTGCGCCGTAGCGCTTGCCGGAGCGGTCCCAGTCGCGCTTGCCGGTCCACTGAATCGGCGTTGGATTGCCGGTCAGCTCGTTGATCGTCTCGGCCAGCTCGCGGATGGTCGTCTCCTGGCCGCTGGCGACGTTGTACGTCTGCCCCGCCTGGCCGCGGGTCGCACACAGCATCAGTCCCGAAGCCACGTCCTCGGCGGAAATAAAGTCACGAGTGGCAATGCCGCCATTCTCCACCGGCAACGCCTGGTGCTTGATCGCCTTGTAAACGAAGGTCGGAGTCACGTTGCGCCACACCGTCGCCGGCGTGCCGCGCCACTGGCCTGCTCCCAGGATCTCGCCGGGACCATAGACGTTCTGGAAGCGTGCCTTGACAACCGGCAGCTGGTGCTGTTTGAAGTAGTAGTTGGAGTAAAACTCGCCGATGATCTTCGAGATCTGATACGGACTATCAAGCCACAGTGACACCGGACTGTCCTCGGTAGTGGCCTGGGCCTTCTCGAAGGTCTTCTCGGCCACGGTGCAGCCCGCCGAGGAGTACACGACCCGGCGCAGCTTCTTGCAGCTCTTGAGCCGTTCGTAGAGCTTCAGCGTGGTGAGCGTGTTGTTCTCGTGATCGGCGAGCGGATCGGCGATGGAGTTCTGGTTGCCGTGGAACGTCGCCAGGTGAAAGACGTAATCAAGGTCGTCCGGCAAGGCCCGCAGCACCGCGTCGCTGGTGATGGAGCCTTCGACGAATTGCACGGCCGGGTGAGCCGGGACGTTGACCCGCTCTGCCGAGAGCAGATTATCGACCACGATCACCTGACGTGGATCGCAGCCGAGCAACGCCTTGACGAGATTGCTGCCGACAAAGCCCGCTCCTCCAACAAGGAGGATTCGGGAGTGGTGGAAATCGGTCACGAGTCTCTTCCTTGACTGGAACAAAAAGGGTCACCCTTGCCGTGAGACGCAGCGGAACGCGGGCAGCAACGCGCTCCACTGACCCTCACCACAAACACAGTGACACCTCGTGGATTGGTTCGATCAAGCGGCCCTGGCGTCCTTGCTCTCGGCCGGCTTGAGATGAGTGAACGTCTGGGTGATGCCGTGGTTCTTGTACCAGGCGATGGCTTTCGCCACGCCGACGTCCAGCGGCGTGCTGGCCTTCCAGCCGAAATCGCGGTTGGTCTTCGTCGGATCCAGGAGGATGCTGGCCACGTCGTCGGCCGCACGCGGCCGGACTTCCACCGACTTGTCGAGTTTCAGGTTCAGCGCCTTCAGCGTGTTGTCGAACAGCTCCTTGATGGCGAAGTCGCTCCCACTCGATACGTGGTAGTACCCCTTGGATCCCTTGCCGGCGATGGCCTTCAGCACACAGTCCACCAGGTCATCGACGTAGATGAAATCGCGGCGCGTGTCCATGACAAAGCACGGCTTGCCGGTCGTCAGCCGATGGTAGAAGGTCGGCAGCGGACCACTTAGATTCCGGGGGCCATAGGCATTGGCCAGGCGGAAGGAGATGTAATCCAACCCGCCCAGGTCCACGAACTGCTCGCCGCCGGTCTTGGTGATGGCGTAGCTGCTTCCCGTCGAACGGATGGGATGCTCCAGCGTGATCGGTTGCTCCAGCGGGTGCAAACCGTAACACAGGGCCGTCTGGAAGTAGATCAGCCGTTTGGCCTTGGCTGTCTTGCAGGCCTTGACCACCAACGCGGTGCCCAGCACGTTGGTGCGAACGTCCTCGACCCAGTTCTCGGGGTCCTTGTACGAGGCGGCGGCATGGACGACCACGTCGGGACCGAAGGACTCGAAGGCCCGTTCGACCGTCGCCTGGTCGGCGATGGTGCCTTCGATCAGGGTCAGGTTGGCGTGTGGCGTCAGGTTGTCGCGCCGGCTGGTGGCGAAGTTGTCGATGACCAGGACCTTGTTTCCCTGGGCCAGCAGCCGGTCGCTGAGATGCGAGCCAATGAAGCCGGCGCCGCCCGTGATGAGTACCTTCATGTCTTTCCTCCGTGAATGCTTGCTTTGGTGCAGGCAACTCGGAGTGTACTCTCCTCTCCGGAAACGTGCAAGATAGGGTTCGCGGGGGTGTCCCTGTGGATGTTGGCGAGCGGCGCGGCGTCAGCCCGCCGGTGCCGCTGCGGCCGATACCGGCGGGCTGACGCCGCACCGCTCGCCAACATCCAGGGGGACACCTGGTTCGCGGTTATTTTCAGGTATCCTGTCAGGATGGATTGGACTTGCTCAAACACACATCTCCCCCTATAGAGCCGCACCAGTGAAACGCCCTTCGAGACGTACTGTCCTGCCCACCCGCTCAGCCGGCTCGTCCTCAGGTTTGTCTGACTCCCCTTCGCCCCGTTGCTCTTTCCAGGGTTGTTTCGGATGCCGGGTCTCGCGGAGCCTGCAGTGGGCTCACGGTCGGAGAGGATTCGGCGGGAGGCAAGTTGCAATGACAGGTCCCCGATCGATCACGGCGGAATCGGAGTGGGCTCGGCCCGTGCTGGTGGGCTGTTGCCCCAGCAGCGGCTCGACACTCCTGAGCGTCATCCTCGACCATCATCCCCGCATGTGCTGTGGCCCGGAGCTGGCTCTCCTCACGCATCCGTTCCTCTGGACGGAATCGGGTGAGCGGTGGCGCCAGCGTGTGTCCCGCTGCTTGCAGCCCGGCAGCGATGAGCGCTTGCTCCCGGACTGGACCAGTGAGGCGGGCGTCTGTGAGTTCACGGGGTTTTGCAGCACGGGGAACCTGAAATGGTACGGCACGAGTGTGGCCGAGGTCCTTCAGCAGTTGCCGGGCTGGAACGGGGTCGATGCCCTGCTCCGGCACCTGTTTCGCCGCCGGCTCACGGACGAGGGCCGGAGCATCTGGGTGGAGAAAACGCCGACCAACCTCTTCGCCATGCGGGAATTTCTCGACCACTTTCCCCGGGGGCGCGGCGTCGTGCTGATCCGGGATGGGAGGGACGTGGTCTGCTCGCTGCTCAAGCGCGGTTACAGTTTCGCCCGCGCTGCCGCCACCTGGGTGCTGGAGGCGGCCCTCTCGCTCGCCCTGGCCAGGCACAAGCGCGTTTGTCTCCTGAAGTACGAAGACCTGGTCCTGGAGCCCCGCACCAGTCTCCAGGCCCTGATGGATTTTCTTCAGGTGGAAACGTCCATCGATCGGCTGCTCGACCACGCCAGCTCGCGCCGGGCCCGGCACGATCCCACGATTCGCTTGCAAACGTGGACGAACTCTCCGCAAACGGGGATCCGCTCGACGGCGGTCGGCCGGTGGCACAAGGAGCTATCGCCCTTGCAGGTGTTCCTGCTCGAAAGTCTGACGCTCCTGAAGGGTTATCCCGGACTCGACGACCTGGCCGGGATGAACGGCGGAGCCTTGCTGGCCGCCCACGGCTACGCGCCGGCCTCTGACCCTTCGCCGGCGCTGCTTCGGAGCGCCGGCGACGACGGGGCGGCGCTCGTGCAGAGCTTCGTGGACCCCACCGTCTTTCACCAGCGCCACGTCGTTCCGGATCTGGGGTCTGTCCTTTCGCCTCTCGATCTCTTCGCGCTGCTGAACCGGCCCCTCCACGGGCACCCGGAACACCCCTCCCTGCTGCACAAACTGGTCGAGGGGGAAAAGGACCTGGCGGCGGTGCGATCCGAGCTGAGCCGTCGGATTGGGTTCCGAAACGGAATCAAGGAGGTCCTGCGCGCGCTGCGGTCGCGCGTCGGCCGCATCATCGGCCAGAGCCGGGCGGCAGGTCGCCGCCGAGCGCGGCATCCGTCCGGAACCGATTGACCGGGCCGTCAAGGAGAAGGGATGCGTTGGCTCAAGCAAGCTCCGGAAGCGCGCGGAAGCGTTCCGGACGGCCCGGCGGCGTTATGGGTGGGACACTCAGCGTGGAGTGTTCTGCCAGGCGCTGGGCGCGATTGGCCTGCCCGGCTTTTGAAGATCCACGCGCGGAGGAGGGGAAGGATGAAACGATCGCGAGTGCTGGTGCTTTCGGGCCACCACGACCACATGGACCGGCGGATTGTCTCCGAGGCGAATGCCCTGGCCGAGTCCGGCCGGCGCGTGACCCTGGTCAGCGTGCCGGCCGAGGTGCCGGCCGGCTGGCTCCACCCCGAGGTGCAGCTTGTCATGCTCTCCCCGCCCCAGGCCAGGCGCAAGCCCTGGTTACGCCAGTTGGTCATCCGTCTGGCCAGGCGGATACCGCTGCTGCTGGAAACGGTGCGCGGCTGGCTGCGGCCCTCGCGCAGCCAAGCGCGGCGCGGGCGCTCCTGGACCTGACGCCGAAGCAGGAGTACGACGCCATCCACTGTCACGATCTGGACACCCTGCCGGTGGGCCAGGCGGTTCGCGCTCGCCTGGCCCCGGAGGCGAAGCTGATTTACGACTCGCACGAGTTCTATCCCTTCCAGCTGCGCGATCGGACCTTTCAGGGGTACTGGACGAAGGTGGAACAGCAGCACATTCACCAGGCGGACCTGGTCATCACCGTGAACGAGGCGATCGCGGAGCAGCTGCGGTCCGCCTATTCGATCACCCGGCCCGAGGTGATCTACAACAGTTATGGCAGTCCCTCGACACCGCCGGACATCTCGGAAGAGGAGTTCGTCCAGCACTTTGGAGGGCCGCCTGCCGGTTTCCGGGTGCTGTTCCAGGGCAGCTTTTCGCCGCTGCGCAACCTGCCCAGGCTGGTGGAAGCATTCGGCCAGCTGCCCGACTCGTTGCAGCTGCTCCTCCTGGGCCAGGGTCCGCTGGAAAGGGAACTGCGGGAGCTGTGCGGCCGCAAGAAACTGACGAACGTCTTCTTCGGGGCGCACGTGCCGCAGGAGCAGCTGCTGGGTTACACGCACCACGCCGACCTGGGCATCATCCCCTATGAGGACGCGGGCCTTCTGAACATGCGCTACTGCACGCCCAACAAGCTGTTCGAGTACATCGAGGCCTGCATTCCGGTGTGTGCCAGCGACCTGCCCGAGCTGGTGCGAATTGTGGACGGCGGCGGCATCGGCAAGACGTATCCGATGCGCTCGGCCGACGAGATCGCCCAGGCCGTCCGCGAATGCCGGGAACGGGTGGTGCGCGGCGAATTCCACGCTGGCAGGCGGGAGCGGGTCCGGCAACGGTTTGCCTGGACGCACCAGCGCCAACGGTTGCTCACTTTGTATGAGCAGTTTGGAGTGTGACAGAAAGGCGAGCGGCGCGGCGTCAGCCCGCCGGTGAGGACGCCCCTCACCGGCGGGCTGACGCCGCGCCGCTCGCCAATAAGTTACAGCTTCTTACGCAGCCGCGGCCCGGTTCGACAGCGGCGCCAGGGCGCGATACTGGTATTCCCGGTCGTGGAACTGCTGCTGCCAGATCTCCAGCGACAGCAGGCCCCACAGTTTGCGACCGAATTGCGGCTCCGCATCCAGTTGCTGGAGCACGATCTTGTTGTCAATCAGCTCCCGATGCAACGCCTTCTTGCAGCCCAGCGTGTCCCGCACAAATTCCCGGGCCGGCCCTTTCAGCCATTCCGTCAACGGCACCGGGAAGCCCATCTTGTCCTTGCGGTTGACCACCGTGGCAGGAAGGAACTGCTCGGTCGCCTTGCGCAGCACGTGCTTCATCGAGCCGTCCTTGAACTTGACGTTGGACGGCATCGTGGCCGCGAACTCCACCAGCGGATGGTCCAGGAACGGCACCCGCGACTCCAGCCCGTGAGCCATGCTCACCCGGTCTTCCACCTGGAGCAGGGCCGGCAGCAGCGTCTTGAAGTCGAAGTGCGTCATGGAGTCGAAGTACGATTCCTTCTTGACGTTGTCGGCCCGGAAGATCTTCTGGAAGGTCGGAAAGACGTCGATGCCGTCGAGCAGCTCCCAGTTGATCTCGTCGCCCAGCGACGGGGCCCGGTTGACCAGCCGGAAATAACGCCGGTCCAGGTCATCGAACAGGCCCTCACGCCAGAACTCCTGCAGCAGCGGCTTGTATTCGCGCAGCGTCACCAGGTTGGGGATGATGGATTCGTAGGTGACGACGAAGTTGCCGTTGTGCATGGTGCCGTCGATGGCCGACTTGATGCACTGCTCGAAGTAGGCGATCAGGTAGCGAACGTAACCGCCGAAGATCTCATCGCCCCCTTGCCCTCCCATTACCACCTTGCGCCGGCTGCTGGCCAGCCGGGACACCATGAATTGCGGGAACGACCCCGGACCGGCCACGGGGTAGTCGAGGTGATAGAGGACCTTCGGCAGGTTGTCGATGAAGTCGCGCGGACCGATGTCGATCTCGTGCAGCAGGAAACCCTGCGCCTCGGCCACCGTCCGGGCATGGTGGCTCTCGTCATAGCGTTTGTCGAACGAGAACTTGCCGGTGAAGCCCTCGAAGTCCGCCCCGCCGGCGCGGGTGGCCAGGCAGGCGACGATGCTCGAGTCCAGGCCGCCGCTGACGTAGGACCCGATGGGAACGTCGCTGCGCTTGTGAACGTCCACCGATTCGATCAGCAGCCGGGTCAGCTCTTCCTCGAAATAGCGCTCGGTGTGATGGAAGTCGAGGTTGTAGTACACCTGCCAGTAGCGGCTTGTGTCCACCCGGCCGTGGCCCGCGATCAGCAGATGGGCCGGCGGCAGCTCGCGCACGTCCTTGAACAGGGTCTTGCCGTCCAGGCAGAACTGGAAGGTCAGATACTCCTTGAAGCCTTCCAGGTCGGTCTCGATGCTGGGCAGAAAGGGCATCAGGGCCTTGGCTTCCGACGCCAGGTAGAGTCGGCCCTGGACCACGGTGTAATAGAACGGCTTGACGCCGAAGCGATCGCGGGCGCAGAACAGAGTCTGGCTGGCCTCGTCCCACAGGGCGAAGGCAAACATGCCGCGCAGCTTCTGGACGCACTCCGGCCCCCAGCGGCGGTACGCTTGCAGGATGACCTCCGTGTCGGAGGTGGTGCGGAAGAGATCCTCGCCCAGTTCGCGGCGCAGCTCGACGTAGTTGTAGATCTCGCCGTTGAAGGTCAGCCAGTTGCCCTGGCCGTCAGTCATGGGCTGCTGGCCGGTGTTCAGGTCGATGATGCTCAGACGCCGATGGGCCAGGCCGACACAACCCCGGGCGTGCTGCCAGACGCCTGCGCCGTCCGGGCCGCGGTGCTTCTGCAGATCGTTCATGCGCGCAGCGCCACGTCGAGGCCGGCAACGGGACGATGCTTCAGGTCCAGGACCGCGGCAATTCCACACATGGCTCGTTCCCCGGGCAATCGCGAGTCTGTTCCCTGCCCTGCAAGCGGCTTCACCTGTTGCTAACCGTGTCCGGCCGCGGTCACGGTTGCTGGGCAAGTGCGTAGCATAACAAGTATGGATACAGCCACAAGACCAGCATGCCCCAGCTGCCCGGGGTTGCCAGCGCAAGTCGAAGCGCTCTCGCATTGTCAAGTCCAAACCGACAGCGGCGTGCTAAGCCGCAACCGGCTGCCGCGTTTCCGAACCTTGCTCCCCAACGGCCAGCACCCAGAGCAGCAGGTCCCGGACCTGCTCCGGCCTGCTTCGGGCCAGTTCGACCAGCGCCTTGAAGTGGTAGACGCCCCCTGTCTCCAGAGGGAACCGGGCCGTGAGCTTTCCCTGCAACGGATAGCGGATGCTGGAGCCAATGGCCGAGTGGTCCCAACGGATCGCACGCAAGGAAGCAGCGCCCTGGACCTGTTCGAGGACCAAGCGGTTGCGTGCCGCTGAGTCAGCCAGCCCCACGGGCAAGCTGATGAAGGACAGCGATAGCCCTCCCGACCCGGAAGCAACCTGGGGAACCACTTGAAAGCCGAGCGTTTGCGGGTTCGCCAGCCTGGCCTGTCTCAGAATGACCAGTCGGGACAGTTCGCCGGCGAGCCCTCGACCCAGACAGCGACGCACCAGGGGAACACCCAGCAAGGTCGGCAGCAGGCAGACCGTCTTGACCAGGGCGCTGCCAACCCCCTGGAGCCGGCGCAGTGGGGCCGTCCACACCAGCCGAACCAGTAGGTTCCAGGCAAACTCGCTTAGCCGGGCCAGGACACGCCCTGGATCGAACAGGGCCAGCTGGGCAATCCGCACCAGTTCGACTCGCCGGGGGGGCCGCGACTTCACCCCCGGCTGACGCTCCAGAACTCCGGACTCGACCAGGTCCGCCAGCTCTCCGCCAAGTGTAGTCATCACGCTCCGCGTGATGGTTTCATCACGCGGAGCGTGATGACTACTGTGAAGGGTGGCTAACTTGCGCGCCACACGCGGTTCCAGCACTTGCTCGACCCAGCGGATGAACCGCTGATAGGTGTAAAGCCCCGAGCCGATGACGTGGTTGTGAGTCCGATCGATCATCGCTTCCAGAAAGCGATTGTCCTGAGCCCGTGCCAGCACGTCATCGACGTTGCTGAAATCCTTCTTCAGCGAGAGGTAATGCTCGTCGGGCCGGACCACTCCCGAGTAGCTCCCCTCGAACAGGATCAGCCCGGTGCCCAGCGCCACCGCCTCGAAGATCCGCGGCGACACCTGGTTCATCATCCCGTCCACTTCCCTGCCTTGCAGGAAGCGGGCCTGGGCCTCTTCAAAGGTCATGGTGGGCTTCTGCCGCAGCGCTTTGCGCAGCCGGGCCCGGAGCCTGCCGTCGTGATCAAACACGTTGCTGCCGCTCTCGGTGCCGAGCGTGGTCCGGCAACTCTGGAGGAACTCGCGCCAGCTGTCCCCGTAGACGCGCTTGCCCTCGTCCCACTCGATGTCGCAGGGCAACTGGCGGGCCTGGCAGATGGCGCAGGCGCCGGCCAATCAGGACCTTTTCCTGTGCCAGCCGGCCCAGGTAATAGGGCAGGGCCCGACCGCGGTAGCCAATCAGCAGCGGCCGCTGCCGCAGCGGTCGGATCGGGCGTGGCGCTTCCCGGTGCAGCGGCAGATACCCGGTCAGCGTCTGAAAGAACTCGACTCGTGGGGGGACGCCGGCGTAGACACCGGGCACGTGCTCGGGAGGAACGCAGGTGAAGACGACGTCGATGCCCAGCTGCGTGATCCGCTCCCGGGTCAACCCGGAATGCTCGTATTCGTCCTGGAGAAACAGGACTTTCAGGCCTCGGTACTCCTGCAAGGGGCGGAAAAAAGCCGACGACAGGTGATGCCGCATCGGCATGCGGACCGAGTAGTGAATGAGGATCGCATCAAAGAGGTCCAGCGAAAAAGCCAGGGGGGCCTCGAAGACCGCATGGGCATAGCAGACCCGGTGCCGGGAAAAGAGGTGAAAGGAGTCGAGGTAGTCCCGCGTGGTGTTGACCGCCAGGCTGGTGCCGTCATAAAGAACGAGAACGTTCAGCGGCCGGGCAGGCGCGGCCGAAGCACTGTCGCGAGACATGAGCAGCGAACCTCCTTGTCCGGGAGGACTCCCGACAGTTCGAGGCATTTCATCAGCGCAGCCATCCCTGGCCTGCTGATCGGCGGAGCGATACGAAGTTCCGGCAAGGAGAACAAGACAGGTTCCTGATCGCGCTTCCGATCTGTTCCCGAATCCTCAAACGGCTTGGACCGCCTAACTTGACTTCGGAACCGCCCCCTTTTCAGGGGCCTGTGAAGTCCAAGTTTCCGCGCCCGCTTTTGGTAACTCCTTCCGATTCCCACTGGTAGCGGCCCCCCAACAATCGCCTGTTCTTGTTTCCGGATCCCGCCCCGGGATCGGCCCTCTTTCGAGGAGCCCCCCGCACGGGCGTGATCTTTTCCGCCTCCAAGGAGTCTGCACTTGTTTGCATCGCTGAGTCATTGGCTCAAGGCCCGCCTGTGCGCCCATCGGCAACCCAACTCCACAGCCAGAAGATCCCAGCTCCGGCCCATGCTGGAATTGCTCGAGGACCGGTGCGTTCCGGCTGTCTTCAACGTCAACAGCACGGCCGACATCCTGAACCCGCCGGCCGGAATGGTCACGCTGCGGTCCGCCATCGAAGCTGCCAACGCCACGCCGGGCGGCAACACCATCAACCTGACCGTCCCGGGCACTTACTCGATCACCCTCCGGGGAACGCCAGGCGAGGTGGACAACGCGGCCGGCGAGTTCGCCATCGATGCCTCCGGCGGCAACCTGACCATCCAGAACACCAGCGGCGGGGCCGTGACCATCAACGGCAACCATCTGAACCGGGTCTTCGACATTAACCCGATCTTCACCGTCGGCAGCGCCATCGTGACCAGCGGCGGCAGCGGTTTTACTTCAGCGCCGCTGGTCAGCATCACGGGCGGCGGCGGGACGGGAGCCACGGCCACCGCCAGCGTCCTCAACGGCATGGTCACGGGTGTGACCATCACCAACCCCGGCAGCGGCTACACCTCGCCGCCGACGATCAGCTTCAGCGGAGGCGGCGGCACGGGCGCCGCGGCCACCGCCATCATGGCCTCGCCCAAGATCAACGTGACCATCCAGGGGGTGACCATCGAGAACGGCGTCGCCAATGGCGACGGACCGGCCGGCACCGGCGGCGGCATCCGCGACACCAACAACGCCAGCCTGACCCTGACCAACGACCTCATCACGCACAATCTGGCCACCGCCGACGGCGGCGGCGTCGCGATGGAGGACCTCCTCAGTACGCCCTGGGCGCTGGTCCTCAACAACACCACGATCAGCAACAACCGTGCGGGCGATCAGGGCGGCGGCATCGAGGAGGATGGCACCGGTCTGGTGAAGATCAATGCCGGCAGCGTCATCACCGGCAACGTCTCGACCAACGAGGGCGCCGGCATCTACCTGGACGCGACGGAACAGGGCGGCGTCCTGAGCGTTGACGTCAGCAACGGCGGCGGCGGCTTCACCTCGGTGCCAACCGTGCAGTTCCTTGGGGGCGGCGGCACGGGAGCCACGGGCACGGCGATCATTGCCAATGGCCTGGTCGTCGGGGTGGCCATCACCAACCCCGGCTCCGGGTACATTGCCCCGCCGACGATCAGCTTCGTTGGCGGCGGCGGTTCGGGTGCGACCACGACTGCCACCTTGACGTCCCAAACCAGTACCCTGACCGTGACCGGGGCCTTGATCACCAACAACGTGTCCACCAACTCGATCGGCGGCGGCATCGCCAACTCCGGCAACGGCGTCGTCACCATCGCCGGCAGCACCATTGCCAACAACGTCGCCGGCACAACGGGCGGCGGCTTCTCCGACAAGAACAACCAGGGCACGCTGATTGTCAGCAACAGTCTGTTCCTCAACAACTCGGCGGCCGGCAACGGTGGGGCCATCTTCGTGGGCAGTCCCACCACGACCATCACCAACACCGAGATCGACGACAACAGCAGCGGCGGTAGCGGCGGGGCCCTCTTCGCTTCGGGCACCAAGTTGACCATTCAGGCCAGTACCCTCAGCGACAACTTCAGTTCCGGCAACGGCGGCGGCATCGAACTGGAAACCAGCGGCGCCGGGCTGGCCTTCGGCTCGACGATCACCAACACCACCATCACCGGGAACACCGCCCTGATCGCTGACGGCGGCAACAATGGCGGCGGCATCGACGTCTCCGATCCGTTCACCGGGGAGCTGGCACTGGTCAATGACACCATCAACAGTAACTCTGCTGCCAATGGCGGCGGGGTGTTCTTTGCGGGGACGAGCGGTTCGGTGATCGTTCAGAACACGATCATCGCCAATAACTTCGAGAACAGCGCCGGCACCGGTGTGGACGCCGCCAACCCGGCGGGCGCCTTCACGGACCTGGGCGGCAACCTGATTGGCATCAGCGGTGCTGACAGTGGGAACACCGGCTTCACCGGCCCCGGCACGCAAACAGGAACCACGGCCAACCCGCTCGATCCGCTGCTCGGGCCGTTGCAGAACAACGGCGGGCCTGTTGTCGGGGTCGCGGGTCACTCGATGACGCTGCAGACCGAGGCCCTCCTGGCAGGCAGCAAGGCCATCGACAAAGGAACAGCCGGCGGTCCAACGGTGGACGAGCGCGGTTTCGTCCGTGCGGACCTGGCCACGGGTGCGACCCCGGACGTCGGGGCGTTCGAGTTTCAGGGAGTCACCCTCGGCGTGGGCATTGCCGCATCCGCCCATACGGTTCCCGTGAATGGTAAAGTCACGTTCACCATCACCGTCACCAACACCAGCGCTTTCGCCCTGCCCGATGACAATTCAACAGTGACCGTGACTTTGCCAGCCAACCTGACCCTCGCCTCGACCTCCCCGGGTGCGACTGTGACCGGCAACACGGTCACCTTCCTTCTCGGTGCCCTGAATGCGAACGGAACCGCGACGTTCACCGTCACCGCCAAGGTCAACGCCACGGGCCCGACTACCGTCAACGCGGCTGTTACCAGTCCGGACGCCAATCCGAACACGGTCTCGAACAGTGTCATGATCACGGCGACGACCCCAACCGCCCCACCACCCAAGGGTCATCACCACGATCACAGGGACCGGGATTATTGAGCAATAACTACTGACCCGGTTGTGTGCCCGGGATCAACTCCAGGGTCGCGACGGTCGCCTGGACCACCTCCTCGGTGGTCCAGGCGATCGGCACGCCCTCGCCGCGTTGCCACAGTCCGAACAGATCGCTGTAATGCGGCGAGAAGGGATTGCCGGACTGGCCGGCCGGCAGCACAAAGCGGCTGTTCCCCCACGCGCCGACGTCGATCACGGCCCGCAGCGAGGCGATGAGGGCGGGCGGCGCCAGCGGATCGAGCGGTCGAGCCGCGGCCTGGTTGATCGTATCCGTGTCCCCGCCCCAGGGGACCGGACCGAGGTTGAAGATCCGCCCCAGCAGTTTGCTTTTCTTGCTCAGGGCGTGATGCAGCACCAGCGGACGCAGCCGGCCCCAGGCCCAGTCTTTCGTCTTCCGGCCATGCTTGATCCTCAGCTGGGAGACCACCCAGTGGAGCGCATCGGCCATTTCCTCGGGCCAGGGACGGTCGAACCAGCCATCCGGCTGAGTCCGCAGCAGCCGCGACAGATGGCTGGTCCGGCGAAACGTCCAGAAGTTGTGCTGTGTCAGCGCGCTCGGGTTCTTCCCCAGCACCCAGTTCCACGCCCGCGGCGCTTTCGCCCGGGCCACCCGTTCGGCCATCTCGGCGACGAACAGCTCGTAGACCGTCGCAGCCGGAGAATCGGGCCCCAGCACCCCGTCCCAGGCACGCAACAATTCCAACCCCCAACGCACTTCGTTGTCGGGTCCGACTGGATCGGTTTCGGGGATGGCCAGCACCGCCTCGCGCATCTCCTCCCAGGCCAGCGCCCGCTGATTCATCTGCAAGGCCTGGCAGGCAGCAACGCTCCAGTCGGACCGCTCTCCCAGGGCCCGGTTGATGGCCAGCAGCCGGTAGCCATCGAGCCAGTCCACCCCCAGGAAGGGCCCACGGTCCGACGGGGTCGGCTGGGTATTGGCGGTGGCGATGAACCCCGGCTCCGGATTGAAGGAATGCGGCATCTGCTCGAACGGGACCGGCTCGGCCAGCCAACCCACTTCCGGGTCCCAGCCGGGCAGGGGAATGGCCCCGGAGCCGCTGCGCCGCTGGGGGGCCGTGCCCGTCAGTTGCCAGCCAATGCTGCCCGAGACGTCGGCACAGACGACGTTCTGCGACATGGCCGGCCAGTCGGCAAGCAGTTGGCGCAGCTCGGCCACGCTCCGGGCCCGATGCGCCCCCAGCAGCCCGGCAATCGGCCGGGGCTCCAGCCAGACCGCCTGCAAGGAAAGCGCCTCGAAGCCGCCCTCCAGGGCCGGGCTGATGATCGGTCCGCGCGGCGTCACCAGCACGCGCTCGACAACGGGGCTGTGCCCCTTGACCGAGATCACCTCCTCCCGCACGCCGCACGCAACCCAGCGGTCCCCCTCCCGGACGCTGGCGCCGTCGGGGCCGATTTCCTCGCGAAACAGGTCGGTGTTATCCACCAGCCCGGCGGTGACGCCCCAGGCGCAGTGACCATTGTGGCCGGCAAAGACGGCCGGGCCACCCACAAAGGACGCGCCGGCCAGCGACCACTGTGGGGTGTGCAGATGGGCCAGATACCAGTGGCTGGGCAGCGACGCCTCCAGGTGCGGGTCGTTGGCCAGCAGGGGTCGGCCGGTGCTGCTGCGCCAGGAAGCGATGGCCCAGTTGTTCGAGGCCAGGCCCGGCTGGACCACGCCGGCGAACACCTTCAGGTCGTGGGCCAGGTGATCGAGTGCGGGACCAGCGCGGGCCCCGGGCGGAGTGGTGACGAGATGGTCCGGGTCGTGGCTGGGATCGAGCGCCAGCAAGGCCCCCGCACCATCTTCCCGCAGCACCTTGAGGCGCGCCAGCTCCACGTCCCAGTTGCTGGCCATGGTGAAGGAGACCAGCTTGACCAGCGCCAGGCTCTCCAGCGGCTCCCAGGTGGTCGGCCGACCGCCCAGCAGGACGAACTCGTGCGGCCGGGACGGCAAACCCAGGCTGTGGCCGGCGTTGACCCCCTGGCTGTAGGCGGCCAGCTGGTCCCGCATTTCGGCGCTCAGGACGGGCCAGTGCTGCCGGGCCGAATGCAGGAAGCCGATGCGCCGGCTGAGCCGATCCACGGGCAGGGCGGCCGGGCCGACCAGCTCGGCCAGCGTGCCGTGGGCCACGCGCAGCAGCACCTCCAGCTGAAACGCGCGATCCTGGCCGTGGCAGAACCCCAGGCCAAAGAAGGCGGCCCGTTCATCTTCGGCCTCGACGTGCGGAATCCCCCAGCGGTCCCGATGAATCCGGAGCCGGCCGTGCAGCCCGGGCACGGACAGGGTCCCTCGCGTCCGGGGCAGACGGCGTCCCAGGAGCAACCGCATCAGAAGGCGTGGCAGGTTCAACGGGATCTTTCCTCTCCAGGAGATGAGTCGATCTGTTCCGTGAAGCGTTCCTCCTGGTTTGGATAGGATGGATCTGCCCGGATGACAAGAACGCGGGCAATCCTGGTCAACGAACCGGCCTCAAGAGTGTTTTAAGAGTGTGACTCTTGTTGCAAGGGCCGATCCGCCGCGAGAGGAGAATCCGCGATGAGACAACGGATCACGACAGCCGGGATGTTCCTTCTGCTGTGGGCGGCGGGCTGCGGTTCCCCGCCGCCGCCCATCGAGAAGAACGTTCCCGTCCCCTCCGAGAGCAAACCGGTGCAGCCGGCCGTGAGCAAGCCGGACAGGAACGGCCTGGTGACCATGCTCCAGCCCGTGGTCAAAAACCTGGCTGCTGACGACCCCTTCCGCGTGGCTCTGCACTGGGCCTCCGAGAAAGGGCCACTCCGGCGCGGATCGCATCCCGGGGCTTTTCGCACTTCCGCGACGGTCGAATCGATGACGTTCCACCTCGGCACACCCCAGGGCCAGAAACTGCAGTTGCAGGTGAAGCCGGGCCCGAAAGACCAGCACTCGAGCATGGATTTTGGTCAGCTACCGACTTTCCTGCTGACACTGACCGCGGAGGGAGTGCAAGGGGCCCATGAGGGAAAGTGGACCTGGGCCAAGGAGGAAAAACTCGATCGGACGCGCCCAGGAGAGTACACCGTCCGCATCACTGGTTCCATCATCCGGGACAAGGCCGAGCCAATCCTGTTCGCCAGTGAGTCCGTTACTCTGCGGGTTGATCCGGAACGCCGCTCCCAGGCAAGCGTCGAGGTCCTTGCCCGGCGAGCCCTCAAGAAGCAAGTCTCCCAGCTCGATCCCAAAGCGACTCCCTTGATCCGGGACGACCAGGACGGCAACTGGCTCGTCAGTTTCCACGTTTCCGGACCCACGTGGAGGTACACCGAATACACTGTTGCCGTGAAGCCAGACGGATCGCTGGCCGGCATCTCGAGTCGGGAGGTGTCCACGTGCATCGCCCGGGGGACCCTGATCGCCACCGAGTCCGGCCCCAGGCCGATCGAGGAAGTGCGTGTCGGCGATCAGGTCTGGGGCTTCAACACCCAGGCCAGCCGACGGCTGCTGACCCGGGTGCGGCTGATTCGCGTGGCCGAGGCGACCGAGACCTTGTGCTTCGGAAAGACACTGCGCGTTACTCCCGAGCATCCGCTGTGGACTGGGCGGTGGGTGTCCGCGGGGCTGGTTGGCGAGAACGACTCGCTTCTGGACCTGCAGTTGCAGCCGGTGGCTGCCGGCAAACCGCGGCGCCTCCACGAGCGGGTCACAGTTTATGACCTCACGGTGGACGAACCGCACTGCTTCTTCGCCGGCGGCTTCCTGGTCCACAACAAGGATCGCGCTTTCTCACCCCAGCTTGACGATCCCTGGTATGCCTGCTGGCCGGAACACCTTCCGGCTCAGAAAACCGAGTAAGGAGAATCTGCGATGAGACAACGGATCACGCCAGCCGGGATGTTCCTTCTGCTGTGGGCGGCGGGGTGCGGTTCCCCGACGCCGCCCATCGAAAAGGGCGTTCCCGTTCCTTCCGAGAGCAAACCGGTGCAGCCGGCCGTGAGCAAGCCGGACAAGAACGGCCTGGTGACCATGCTCCAGCCCGTCGTCAAAACCCTGGCTGCTGACGACCCCTTCCGCGTCGCCTTGCACTTTGCCACCGAGAAAGGTCCACTCCAGTACGGGACGATTCCCGGAGGCTTTCGGAGTTACGCCACGGTCGAATCGATGACCTTCCACGTCAGTACCCCCCAGGGACAGAAACTGCAACGGAAGGTCAAACCGGGCCCCAGGGACCATAACCTGAGCATGGATCTTGCTCAGAGAGCGACTTTCCTGCTGACCCTGACCGAAGAGGAAGTGCGGGGGATCTACGAGGAAAAGTGGGCCTGGGCCGGGGAGGAAAAGCTGGATCTGACGCGCCCCGGTGAGTACACCGTCCGCATCAGCGGTTCCATTATCCGGGAAAAAGGCGAGCCGATCCCGTTTGCCAGCGAGCCTGTTACTCTCCAGGTTTCACCGGAGCGCCGCTCTCAGGCGAATGTCGAAACCATTGCTCGGACCGCCCTGAAGAAGCAAGTCTCCCAGCTCGATCCCAAAGCAATCCCATTCATCCGCGACGACCAGGACGGCAACTGGCTGGTCAGTTATCAGGTCGAGGGGGCTCTGTGGAAGGCCACCAACTACACTGTCGTCGTCAAGCCGGACGGATCGGTGGCAGGCATCTCCAGCCAGGAAGTGTCAACCTGCATCGCCAGAGGGACCCTGATCGCCACCGAGTCCGGTCCCAGGCCAGTCGAGGACGTGCGTTTCGGCGACCAGCTCTGGGGCTACGACACTCAGAGCCGCAAGAAGGTGCTGACCCGGGTGCAGTTCATTCGCAGGGCCGAGGCGACCGAGACTTTGCGCTTCGGAGAGACGCTGCGCGTTACTGCCGAACATCCCCTCTGGATTGGACAGTGGTCCCCTGCGAGGCTGGTTGGGGAGAACGACTCGCTTCTGGACGTGCAGTTGCAGCCGGTCGCCGCGGGCAAACCGCAGCGCCTCCACGAGCGGGTCACGGTGTATGACCTCACGGTGGCGGAACCGCACTGCTTCTTCGCCGGTGGCTTCCTCGTTCACAACAAGACTCGCGCCTTCGAGCCGATCGATGGTATATGGTACGCGAACTGGCCTGAACACCTTCCGTCTCAGAAAAAGGAATGAGAGGAGAATCCGCGATGAGACAACCAGTCACGACCACCGGGATGTTCCTTCTGCTGTGTGCGGTGGGGTGTGGTTCCACGGAGCCACCCATCGAGAAAGACGTTCCCGCTCCTGCCGAGAGCAAGCCGGTGCAGCCGGCCGTGAGCAAGCCGGACAGGAATGGCCTGGTGACCATGCTCCAGCCCGTCGTCAAAAACCTGGCTGCGGAAGATCCCTTCCGCGTGGCCCTGCACTGGGCCTCCGAGAAAGGACCACTCAAGCAAGGGGAAATTCCCGGTGGCTATCGGAACTTCGCCACGGTCGAATCGATGACCTTCCACGTCAGCACACCCAGGGGCCAGAAACTGCAACGCAAGGTCAAGCCGGGACCGAAGGATCAGTTCTCGGGCCTGGACTTCTCTCAGAAACCAACCTTCCTGCTGACGCTGACCGCAGAGGGAGTGCAGGGGATGGGCGAGGAGTGTCTTCAGTTTGGGGCAATTCTCGGCGCGTTGAGGATCTCGCGACTCTCACTCCGCCTTGAACGCGTAAATCGTCCTCTGCAGGTAGGTCTGGCCCGGCCGCAGGATGATCGACGGGAAGTCCGGCTTGTTGACCGAATCGGGAAAGTGCTGCGCCTCCAGGCAGAACCCGGCGTGCTTGTTGGAGACCGCACCGCCCTTGCCCTTGTTCTTGCCGTCGAGGAAATTGCCCGTGTACAGCTGGATGCCCGGCTCGGTGGTCCGCACTTCCATCACCCGGCCCGTCTTCGGATCCTTGACTCGCGCCGCCAGGTGGGGCTCTTTCCCTTCGCCCCCGCGCAGCACGTAGTTCAGGTCGTACCCTCCCTTCACCTCGCCGATGCGTTTGCCGATCGCCGTGGGCTTGGTGAAGTCAAACGGCGTCCCCTTGACCGGCTCGATTTTCCCGGTGGGAATCAACGTGTCGTCGGTCGGCGTGTACTTGTCGGCCAGGATGGTCAATTCGTGGTCGAGGATGTCGCCGGAACCGTGGCCGGCCAGGTTAAAGTAACTATGATGGGCCAGGTTCACCGGCGTCGCCTTGTCGGTCGTCGCCTCATAGTACAGGAGCAGCTCGTTGTTTGGGGTCAGCACGTAGGTCACGTTCACCTTAAGCGTGCCGGGGTAGCCTTCCTCACCATCCGGGCTGGTGTAGCTCAACATCAGCGCCTGGGCTTCCGTAGCCTTGACCTGCTGAGCCTTCCAGACCACCTTGTCGAACCCCTTCTTGCCGCCGTGCAGATGGTTGGGGCCGTTGTTGGTCGCCAGCTTGTACTCCTTGCCATCGAGGGTGAACCGCCCCTTGGCGATCCGGTTGGCCACCCGGCCGGCGTTGGCGCCGAAGAACGGATTCCCGGCGACGTAGTCCTTGAGGTTGTCGAAGCCCAGCACCACGTCGGCCGTCTTGCCCGATTTGTCCGGGACGTGCAGCTCGGTCACGATGGCCCCGTAGGTGATGATCTTGGCGGTCATGCCCTTGCCGTTGGTGAGCGTATACTCGTCAATCGGCGTGCCGTCGGGCAGCTTGCCGAAGGGTTTCTTCTCAATGCCGGCCTTGGGTTCGGCGGCGATCACGGCTGACCCGGCCAGCAGCCCGATGAGCAGCAACCCGACGTGGAAAACGGTGTGTGTCATGATGCGACTCCCTTGATGCGAGCAACTTCGGTATCATGGACCCGTGGTATTGTCCGTGCCGGACCGCTTGTCGGCCAGCTTTCTCTCTTCAGGAAAGAGATCGCACCGTGAAAACCCTTTACCTTCTGCCCGCTCTCTGTTGTCTGCCGGTCCTGTTAGCTGCCGCCGAGCCCGAGCCGGTGCGCTTCCGCAATGGTGCCGTGGTCACGGTCAGCGCTCCGGCCTCGGACGTCGGCGTCACGGTCCTGAAGCAGGGCGGCAACGCCGTCGATGCCGCGGTGGCCGTGGCCTTCGCTCTGACGGTGACCCATCCCGCGGCCGGCAACGTGGGCGGCGGCGGCTTCATGGTCGTCGTGCCTCCGAAGGGGGGAGTCGAGCCGACCTGCTTCGACTTCCGGGAGAGGGCGCCGGGCGCAGCCAACCGGGAAATGTTCGTCAAGCCGGAGGGCCGGACGGCCCATCGGCGTGTGGGTGTGCCGGGCACGGTGCGCGGCCTGGCCCTGGCCCACAGTCGTTTCGGCAAACTTCCCTGGAAAGAGCTGGTCGCGCCGGCCGTCGCCCTGGCGCGCGACGGCTTCCTCCTGGACGAGGCCCATGCCCGGGCGCTCAACGGGGTGCTGCGCAAGGACAAGCCGACGGACAATCCCGAACTGCACCGCGTCTTCGGCCGGCCCGACGGCAAGCCCTGGAAGGCGGAGGACCGGATGGTCCAGCCGGACCTGGCACGCACGTTGCAGCGCATCGCCGAGGAAGGGGCCGATGCCTTTTACAAGGGCGTGATCGCCGAACAGATCGAGGCCGAGATGAAACGCGGCGGCGGGCTGATTACCCGGGCTGACCTGGCCGCCTACCAGGCGAAGGAACGCAAGCCGCTTCGCGGCAGTTATCGCAGTTGTGAAATCATCTCGATGCCGCCGCCCTCCTCCGGAGGAACGGCGCTGATCGAGATGCTGAACATCCTCGAAAACTTCGATCTGCGCAAACAGGGCCGCTGGTCGCCGGAGACGCTGCATCTGCTGGCGGAAGCGATGAAGCGGGCCTACCGCGACCGGGCCGCTCATCTCGGCGATCCGGACTTTGTGAAAGTTCCCGTCGAGCTGATCAGCAAGGAGCATGCCCGAAAGCTGGCGCTGGCGATCGATCCGAAGAAGGCCACGCCCAGCGCCCAGCTGGCCGGAGACATTCCGCTGGCGAAGGAAAGCGAAGAGACGACGCATTTCTCGGTGATCGATCGCGATCGGCTGGCGGTCAGCATGACCTACACGCTGGAGGACTCGTTCGGCAGCCGGGTCGTGGTCAAGGGAGCGGGCTTCCTGCTCAATGACGAGATGAACGATTTCAACTGGCTGCCGGGCGTGACGGACCGCACGGGCAGGATCGGCACGGAAGCGAACCAGGTTGTCCCGCGCAAACGCATGCTCAGCTCGATGACGCCCACCGTCGTCTGCCGGGATGGCAAGCCGCTCCTGATTACCGGCAGCCCAGGCGGCCGAACGATCATCAACACGGTGTTGTGTGTCCTCGTCAACGTGATCGACTTCGACATGGACGTGCGCTCGGCCGTGGACAGTCCGCGGATGCACCACCAGTGGCTGCCCGACCGGATTCGCTTCGAGCCCGAACTGGCCAAACGGCGCGAGACGCTCACCGCGCTGGAGAAGATGGGGCAGATCCTCGACCGGCCGGCCCGGCAGGGAGATGCTCACACCATCTGGATCGATCCGAAGACGGGGGAACTGGTGGGAGCGGCGGACCGACGCATCAGCGGCAAGGCGACGGGGCATTGAGCGAGTGAACCTGTTTGCGGGGGAGGTGTCCTGACATCATGCCAACCGACGATCGCAAACGCGAACTGCGCGAACTGAAGCGGGCCATAAAGAAGGCCGGCAACCGGAAGCGCCGCCAGACGCTGAAACGGGATCTGCGCGACAACCCCGAGGAGGCTGCGCACACCGAGTTCGAGTTTGGGAGAGACAGTTCTACAGGGCTGAACGGCATCGACCGGAAGGCGCGACGGGACGAAGAAGAGTAGGGTGGGCCTCGCTGCGCTCGGACCACCCTACGGAGACAATCCCGCCTGTTTCTACCGCGTCACTGGCTCACCGGCTGTTCCGGGACCGGGAAGCGGACGTTCAGGTTGGCACCCGCCCAGACCCTGACGGTCTGCTTTTGCGTCACTTCCTTGCCGTCCTGCATCCACTTGGCCATCACGTCGTAGGAGTATTTCGCGCCGGGTTGCAGAGCCGGCGACTGAAACTCCCGCAGCGTTCCCGTCGATTTCATTTTCTCGCCCGCGAACCAGACCTGGGCGTTGGCCGGCACATTCAGATGAATGTGGGCGGTGGTGTCAGCCGGTGCAGCCGGCTGGGTCTGCACGTTGAGCGCGACTCCACCGGTGGCGTACGGAGAGTAATTGTACAGGCTGCTGGGATACGTACCCCCATAGTAGTAGGGGGAGTAGTTGCTCCCATAGGAGTAGGGATAGGAGTACCCTCCATAGTTGTAGGGGTAGTTGTAACCCCCATAGGAGTAGGGATAGTAGTAGCTGCCGTAGTAGCCGGGGTTGTAGCCGATGCCATAGCGGCCGAAGCTCGTGCCGTAATAGCCGCCGACGTGCCCGATGCCAACGTGCCCGATGCCAACGTGGCCGATGCCAACGTGGCCGCCACCGAAGCCGCCGCCGCCGTGACCACCGCCGCCGTGACCACCGCCGCCGTGGGCCAGAGCGCTCCCCGCCGTCCAGGTGAGGATGGCGCCGCTCAGAAGCAACAGGCCGCAGAAAGAAAGTGCTCGCCGAACCATGATTGCATCCCCCATTTGTCGCCTGCACCCAGGAAAAGGTCGAAACGTCAGGCCGATTCGCTTCCCGCCGGAAGAGGTGCCGCAGGCTCTCTATCTTCATTCTACGCAGAAGCGCGGTCCACGTATCACCAGGCGACACGTATCCGGTCAACGGCTCCCGGCCCTGGCAATCCGGCTTTCCCGCCACGCCTCGGCGCAGGACTCGAACCCGCGCTCGACGTGCGGACCGGCTTTCCGGGCTGCCGCGCGGATCGGCTCCTCGTCGATCGCCACGCCGCATGCCCTCAGCAGGCCGGCCGCCTGCGCCGCAATCGCTTCGTCGTAGTCTCCCAGGGCGGACAGCACTTTCCTCCAGTCCCCCGCCGCTTCCCGGACCAGCCGCTCGGCGTAGCCACGGGCGCTGGTCCGCTTGCCGTCGCCGTCTCCGTCCAGGAACACCGCCCCGGTCAGACCGACGACCCGCGGCTCCGCCACGGGGGATGTTGGCTGATACGGCTTCGCGATGGGCCAGTACAGTTCCCGGACGCCCGGCCCGGTGGCGATGGCCGACAGATGAACGTCGTGCCGGAACCGGGGCAGCACCCACGCGCCCGACCACTTGACCCCCGGCTTGCGTCCCTCGGAGATGCGGGCCTCGCGGACCTTGACTCCGTTGGCGTACAGTTCCACGCGCTCGGCCGTCACCCAGCTCGGGCCCAGCACCTCAACGGCCACCTTCACGTCTCCCGTCACCGGAACCAGGTCGCCGGGACCGTGCTGGCCATTGACGCGGATCGTGGTCAGCAGACCACAGCTGACCAGCACCCGGCCCTCCCGGAAGCCGGCGACCGCTGCCTTGACGTCAATGGCCCCGGGCCGGTCCGCCTTGCAGCGGACGTACGTCCGGCCCTGTCCGACAATGTACCGGCTGACGTCATGAGAGTCGCTCGACCCGACCGGCGTCAGGTACGTCCCGTGGTTCAGCATTCCCAGCCAGTCGCGGAACGGCCGATAAACGTCCGATTGCTGCGCTCCGGAGTTCACGACCTCCATCGCATTGGCCTTCAGCTCCCAGCCGTCCAGGTTGTCGCCGGTCAGTGCCAGGTGGTGTTCCGGTCCGAACGGCCGGAACCCCGAGTGCAGGTCGCGGGGGTGGTTGAGGATGACGATCGGTGCGGCCGTGCGCTCGGCGATGCTGCCGAAGATGACCGGCCAGCTCTTGCCCTGGTGGTCGGGGACCGGCCCGTCCGCCCGCACCGGGAAAACGTTGAAGTGTCCCAGGGCCGTCGTTACCTCGTTGCCGACCACTGGTGTGAAGTAATCGCGGACGCCCATCTTGACGGCCACTGCCTGGTAATCGATCTGCCGATTGTGGTCGGTGGCGATGGGCAGCTCGACCTCCTCGCCGGCCAGCGTCAGCATCCGCTCCTCGATGGTGGAGTCGCCGTGTCCGGAATAGGTCAGCGTGTGAACGTGAGTATCGCAGCTGACGTGCTCCGGTACGTGGACCTCCCGCCGGATGGTGAGGGTCTTGCGGACGACGTCCCCGGGCTTGAGGGCGATGCGAACGGAGTCGATGCCGTAGGCGAAACCTCGTCCGGCGTAAACGGTGTAGGTGCCGGCCGGCAATCCGAAGCGGGCCTTGCCGTCGCCGGTGTAAACGACGCCGGGGCGGACCGCCAATCGGCCGCCGAATGCGGCCCCAACGCTCATGAGGGCCCCCTGCTCGTTGAGGATGGTGAGCCGGCAAGGCAATGGGCCTGGAACGCCACGGAGGGCGTTCCCTACAGCACCGGCTTCTCGGACCTCCACCTCGACGGTCGCCTCGGCTAGGACACCGGACACCGGCCGGTCGTCCAGCGTGATCTCGCCGATGCGGACGTCATCGGGGACCTTGCTTCCCTGCTCGACGAGCAGCGTGTTTTCCCCGGTCACCAGCCGGCCCGCCGGGACCGGAAGATAGACGACCGTGTCATTCTCGTCGGGCTGCAGTCGGGCCAGTTCCCGGCCGTTGAGAAGGACTTTCCAGGTCTGCTTCACGTCTTGCTGCCGCAACCGCAGAGTCGCATTCAGTCTCGTTGCGCTTCGCCTGGAAGCGAAAAGACAGGCTCCGTGCTTCGGGGTTTGCGGGGAAGTCGCTCCACTCCCGCTGCTCGCTGTTCCGCAGGTGGTGCAGGCGCGGCGTCAGGACGGTGGTCCCGGCGAAGGCGGGAAGCGGCAGCGAGACGGCGACCAGGGTCAGCAAGGGCGCAAGGTGTGCATTCGGCATGGTTTCCTCCCGGGCCGACTCGCTCGCTGGTGTCGGCCCGGCAATTACCCCCGACAGGATTTGAACCTGTGACCCTCGGTTTCAATTCCCACTTCGGCTTTCGCCGCCGTCGTTGAACGTTCGTGGTCTGGACTGTATCTTCACCCTGCCGTCTTGGTTTAGGTGGTGACCGTACAGTCTCTGCACAAGCGGCTCATCTGACACAAGGAGGAAGCCATGTCGTCAAATCAGCGCTTGCTCAGGATTGCCATGACTGCATGCCCGGTCTGCGGTCGGGAGACCAAGAATCCGAAGTTCTGCTCCCACTCGTGCGCAGCCAAGCAGAACAACAGGCTGGCTCCGAAACGCAAACTCGGCGGCCGTTGCTCGGTCTGCTCCTTGCCGATCCCGCTACGAGCGAAATACTGCGCAGAACACAAACCGAACAAGCCGCTCGATCGCACGCAACCGATCAGCGCCCTCTTTCAAGGGCGGCAGCGGCATCCGATGTACCGTCTGAACCGGCTTCGGGCAGACGCCCGACGGCAGTACCATGCAGCCTGCCCGTACTGCTGCGTCTGCTGCGGCTACGACAAACACATCGATGTTTGCCACAAGCGACCTCTGGCATCCTTCCCGGAGGATACGCCAATCGCGGTTGTGAACTCCCTTGAGAACCTCGCCGGGCTTTGCCCGACATGTCACTGGGAGTTCGATCACGGACTCTTGCAGTTTTAGGTTTTCCTGATCAGGTCACATTCATCGCGTGGTTTCCCCTCGCGATGCCCAATTGTGTCTAGGAAACCGATGCTCTATCCCCTGAGCTACGGGGGCGGGACAACGTCCCGCAGATCATCCTAGCACGTCCCCGGAATCCGACAAGGCCGTCAAGCACTCCGGCGAACAATGTATCGATCCAGTTGCAGAGGATTGCCTGCCAGGCTGCCGGCTCCTACAACGCTCCTTGCTTGCTTCTCACAGGACGAGAGCCGGAGGGCCAGGTCTAGCTCCGGTGCTTCTGCACCAGGGCGGCGTTGCGCCGCCCGAGCGTTTCGCCGTGCATCCGTCCCAGGGAAGGCTGTTTCAGCCCCGCTACCGGGAGGTCACCTCATCGGTGAGACGTGGACTGGAACAACCCCGCCAACCGTGGTCCCACGTCTCACCGATGAGGTGACCTCCCGGCGGGTCCGAGAGCCTTCCGTGTCCCAGGTCGTGTCGTAGACGTCTTCCGGCGCAAGCAAGGGACAGCCCGCTGCCTGGCTGGGCTGTCCCGCCATTCCCTTCGGGGGTGCAACGAAAGGACCTCCTGTGATGCCGCTTCATCGCTGCTTCCGAGCCGCCTGCCTGGCGGCGGTTGCCTGCTTCCTTGTCTCCCTGGCGCTGGCCGAACCGCCCGCATCCGCAACCAGGCCGCTGACCGTGGACGACCTTTACCGGCTCGATGGACTTGGAGCGCTCACCCTGGCTCCGAACGGCAAGTCGGCCGTCTGCGTCCGGCAGTGGATTGACCCCCAGCGGAAGGAAGAACGCCATTCCCTCTGGCTGGTCGAGGGCAGTCGGGACAAGGTCCGACCGCTGGAAGAAGGCGAGCCCGACGCCCGCGCTCCGCTCTTTTCGCCCGATGGCAAGTGGATTGTGTTTCTCTCCACCCGTCCCCGACCGCAGGGCTGGAAACAGACTCCCCCGGCGCCGCCCGCGTCGGACCCGGCCCTCGATCTGTGGCTGCTGCCGGCCGGAGGCGGGCCGGCCATTCCGCTGGCGGGTCCGGAGAAGCCATACGGGCGGGTCTTCAACGACGGTTTTTACGGCCGGGCGGCTTTCTCGCCGGATGGCCGGAAACTGGTGTTCGTGGCGGACGATGGGGCCGACCCGCGGACGCCGGAGGAGCTTCGCAACGACGTGCTCGTGGTCCGGCCCGACCAGGGAGAGGGCTACACCGGCTACGGTCCGGCCCAGGTGTGGGTCGCCGAACTGGAGGAGAAGCCGGCCCGATCGGCGGCACGCAAGGTCCAGCGGCTGACCCGGGATGACGTCTGGTACGGCGATCCGCAGTGGTCCCCGGACGGCAAGACCCTGGTGGTCCACGCCAACCGCACGGAAGATCGGGAGTCGGTCCGGTACAGCATCAACCACAATTTCGATCTGTGGGCCATTGACGTCGCCTCGGGGCGGATCAAGCAGCTGACGGAGGGGAAGGGCCCGAAAGTCTCGGCGCGGTTTACTCCGGACGGCAAGCGGCTTGTCTGTCTGAGCGTGCCGCGTCAGGGACCGCATCGGGACATCTTCAACCTTGGCGTGGTGGAACTGGACGGCGACAGGCCGCGGTTCCGGATCCTCTTCGATCATCATGGAGACGATTCCGGCAAAGCACCGTTCCCGGCAGCCGCCTTTCCCTTGCCCGCTGACTGCTGGGACGGAGAGCATCTGCTGTACAACAGCGAGGCCGGCGTGAGGACGCATCTGGTTCGCCTGGACCTGAAGACGGGGAAAGGAGAGCGGATCAACCTGTCCGGGAAGGACTTGCCCGAGCCGGGTCCGGGGACCGCCCTGAGCCGGCTGCTGCGCCGGCAGCAACTCCAGCCGGCCGGGAACCTTGTCCTGAAGGACCGCCGGCTGGCTCCGGCCACGGTCGTCGCCTGGAAGCACGAAGGGCTGGAACTGGAGGGCATCCTGACCGTGCCGCCGGAGGGGGTCGGCAAGGCGCCTTACCCGCTCGTGGTCCATCCGCACGGCGGTCCGCACAGCCGATCGGTGCTGGGGTTCGACTTCACCGTCCAGGTGCTGGCGGGCCAGGGGTACGCGGTCTTCCAGCCCAATTTCCGGGGCAGCTCCGGCTATACCCGGAAGTTCCTCGACGCGGACCGCCAGGATTTCGGCGGCGGCGACATGCGCGACATCCAGGCCGGGGTCGATGATCTGATCCGCCAGGGGAAGGTGGATGGGGACCGGCTGTTCGTCTACGGCGTCAGCTACGGTGGCTTCATGACCAGCTGGCTGGTGGGCCAGACGGACCGATTCCGGGCAGCGGTGGCCCAGAATGCGGTGACCGATCTCAACATGATGTGGAGCTTGAGCGACCTGCAAAGCTGGACCGAGTGGGAGTTCGGCGGCAAGCCGTGGGAGGCGCCCGAGCGGATGCGCAAGCTCAGTCCGCTCACCTATGCGGATCGGGTCAAGACGCCGACGCTGATCCTCCATTCGCGCGACGATCGGCGTTGCCCGCTGCCGATGGGCCAGGCGTTTCACCAGGCCCTCCGCGCGCAAGGTCCCGACCCAGCTGGTGATTTATCCCAACGAGGGCCACGGCATTCGCCAGCCGCGACATCGAGAGGACGTGCTGCGGCGGGTGCTGGAGTGGTTCAGCAAGTATGACCGGCGGTAGCAGCCGGCGGAGACCCGACGGGGAGCGCGGCCTCAGCCGGTGGCTTGCCTGAGTGGCGGTCGCTTGTACAACAGCCCTGGCATGCGACGGAGGGCCAGGTCTAGCTCAGGTGCCTTGCACCAGGGCGGCGTTGCGCCGCCCGAGCGTTTTGCCTGCCATTCCTCACAAGGAAGGCTGTTTCAGCCCCGCTGCCGCAGTAGCGCGACGCGCGTTACCGGTGGCCTGGGGCTGCCCCGCTAACCGTGGCTCCACCGGTAACGCGCGTTGCGCTACTGCGGCGGGTCCGAGAGCCTTCCGAGTCCCAGGTCGTGTGGTAGACGCCTCCGGAGCAAGCAGGGGGCAGCTCGGCCAGCTGCCGGGCTGCCCCGATTTCCTGACGCCATTGACACCTTTGAGTGGGGGGATGAGGAATGTTGTTTGACCACAACAAGTTCGTGGTGAAATCGCAGAGCAAGAAGTTCTCCTCGAAGAAAGTCTTTGAGATCGCGGATGCGGAAAGCGGTCAGACGCTTGGCACCGCCCTGGACACGGCCGGGTTCCTGGCGTCGCTGTTTGGCTCGGTGAAGATTGAGGTCCGGGACGTCTCCAACGACGCCCTGCTCTTTTGCGTCAGCCGCAGCGGCTGGCTGTTCAAAAAAGACGAGGTGCTGGACGCTCAGGGGCAGGTGATCGGCCGCTACAAGGCCAAGCGGTTCAGCCTCAGCGGCGGGTACAACGTCTACGACAAGGACGGCAAGCAGCTGGCCGAGATCAAGGGGAAGATCTTCAAGGCGGAGTACAAGTTCATGGCTCCCGACAAGACCACGGAGATGGGCTCGGTGTCTCGAACGTGGAGCGGCCTGGCCAAGTCCATGCTCTCGGGGGACGATACCTACGCCGTGCAGATTGGCCCCAAGTACGAGAAGGATTCCAACGTCAAGAGCATGATCCTGGGTGCGGCGCTGGCCGTCGAGTCGATCTACAAGAAGGAGAAGAAGGGCGGCAAGGAGGGCGGTGGCGAGAGCGGCGGCGGTGGCGGAGACGAGGATTGACGAAGGCCCCTCCCTTGCGGGAAAGGGAAAGCATTGCTTCAGATCCTGACCGAGGTCGAATTGGACCAGGCCTGGCTGCGGCGCGTGCAAGCGCTGCCGGACGTGAAGCTTCACGTCCTCCCGGCCCACCCCAAGGAGTGGAGTCTGGCCGGCGACCTGGCACGGGCAACGGAAATCCTGCTCTGCAAACGGCCTCCCGACAACCTCGGCGACCTGACCGGCCTGAAACTGTTGCAAATCAGCACGGTCGGCTACGAGCATCTCCGCCACCTGGGGCTGGCCGATCGCCCGTTCCGCGTCTGCAATGCCCGTGGACTCTTCGACACGGCCATCGCCGAGTGGAACCTGGCGATGATGGTCTGTCTGATCCGCGACCTGCCTTCCCTGATCCGCAACCAGGAGCGCTGCCACTGGGAGCGCACGGACCGCTCCCAGCAAGAGGTGCGCGGCCGAGTGGTCGGCCTGTGGGGCTACGGCGGCATCGGCCGGGAGACGGCCCGCCTGGCGCGGGCATTCGGCATGACCGTCCACGCCATGACCCGCTCCGGCGTCCCACCCCGGCACAACACCTACGTCCAGGCGGGCACCGGCGACCCGGACGGTATCCTGCCCCACCGCGTTTTCGTCGCCGGCCAGGAGCGCGCGTTCCTGTCGGGGCTGGACTTCCTGGTGCTGGCCTTGCCGCACACCCGGCAGAGCGACGGCATGATCGGCGAGGAGCAGCTCCAGGCGCTGCCGAACACGGCTTTCCTGCTCAACCCGGCTCGCGGTCCGATTGTTCAGGAGCAGGCCCTGCTGCGCGCCCTGACCGAAGGCTGGATCTCGGGGGCAGCCCTGGATACGCACTTCGCCTATCCGCTGCCGGCCGAGCACCCGCTCTGGCGTTTCCCCAACGTGATCCTGACGCCGCACGTCTCCGGGGCCGACAAGAGCGGCAACTTCCCCGGCCGAATTGCAGACCTGCTGATCCAGAACGTGCAGCGCTACCGGGAGGGACGGCCGCTGCTGAACGAAATCACCGCGCGAGAGTGGCGGGAGGCTTGAGCGCCGATCTGGAAAGCTCCCGCGGACTTTACCTCCTCTACCCAGCGGGTAGAATGGCATTGGCACATACTCGCACCCCAGGCGGACCCTGCTGGAGGTATTGTCTCATGGCAACCGACCCGGATGATCGCGACCTGATCCAGCGCTGGTGTCAAGGAGACCAGGAGGCGGCCCGGCGGATCGTCGAGCATTACGTCGATCAGCTGGTCGGCCTGGCCCGCCGCCATTTGAACCCCAAGCTGGCCGGACGCATTGACCCGGAGGACATCGTCCAGTCGGCCTTCCGCACCTTCTTCTTGCGCCCGGGAAGGGCAGTTCCACTTCTCCGAGCAGGATGACCTGGTCAAGCTGCTGGTGCGCATCACCCTGAACAAGACCCTGCGCCAGATCGCCCACCACCGCGCCGCCAAGCGCAATCCCGGCAAGGAAGAAGTCCCGGACGTTGATGGCGACCAGATCAAGGACATCCTCGACTCCGAACCGACGCCGGAAGATGCCGCCGAGTTCATGGACCAGCTGGATCACCTTTTCCAGCGAATTCCTGCCCTGGGTCGGCAGATCCTCGAATTGCGCTTGCAAGGGCACTCCAACGCGGAGATCTGCGCCCTGCTCGGCCTCAACGACGACCGAGCCATTCGCCGGGCCCTGGAGCACGTCAAGGCGATGGTCCAGCGCGAAGGACTCCAGTAACGCCGCGCGCCCTGTCTGGAATGGGTCCGGTGTGCCCTTCCGTCACGTCCGCGCACCGTTTCCGCACACCTCCTCACACGGCTGGCCGTTGACCCGCAGGCCGTTTTGCACTCGGCAAGCGGGTTCCGCTCTTCCGAGCGCGGTTTTCCTCTCTGCTGTCCCTTCCGGCATCGCGTTTGCACTCCTCAAACCTCATGGGTGAGTTTCAACCGACGCAGAATGAGAGGTGTCACATGCGCGGCACAGAAACAATTCCGCCGAAGGACGAGATGGTCCTGAAGGCCCACACAGCTGGGGACCTGATGACGCCCAACCCCATTTCCATCCAGTACAAGGCCACCGTGGCCGAGGCGATCGCTCTCTTGACCGATCGCGGGTTCAGCGCCGCGCCGGTTATCGACGAGGCAGGGCATGCCGTCGGCGTGATTAGCCGGACGGACCTGCTGGTCCATGACCGGGAGCGGATGACCCATCCGCAGACCGTTCCGGAAGGCGACGATCCGTTCGTTCGCCGGGCCCTGTGGCAGGAGCCGATCCCGGAGGGCTTCTCGGTCGAGGAAGTCGATCCGACCCTGGTGTGCGACATCATGACGCCGGTGGTCTTCTCGGTGCTGCCGGAATCCACCGTGGAGCAGGTCATCGAGGACATGCTGGGTCTGCGAGTGCATCAGCTGTTTGTCGTGGACCGCAACCAGGTGCTGGTGGGCGTCATCAGCGCCCTGGACGTGCTGCGGCACCTGCGGCCGCTGCACAAAGCGGCAACGTGAGCGCTTCTCCCAGGGCGAGCCGGGAGCGTCAGCTCCCGGATTCTCCGACGAATCGGAAGAATCCGGGACCTGACGCTCCCGGCTCGCCTTTCGCTTTGCCCCTCCTCTCCGAATGCCAGCCCGCCTCTCTCCGTCTACCCAGTGAGGGCCCCTGTGCCTACCTTGACGAGGATACCTGAGCGTTTCCTCCGGGTTGGTGCCGGGGACGTTGAATCTCACAAGGAGAAAACCGATGCGTTTGGTTGTTGCTTTGCTGACGGGCTTGCTGGTCCTGGCTCCCACCGCCGGACAGACCGAGGAGAAGAAAGGAGACAAGAAGGTGGCTCCCGTACTGAATTTCAAGATGAAGGACATTGACGGCAAGGAAGTCGATCTGTCGCGCTACCAGGGCAAGGTGGTCCTGTTCGTGAACGTGGCCAGCGAGTGCGGGCTGACGCCGCAGTACAAGGAGCTGCAGGCGCTGCACGAGAAGTACGGCAAGGGCGGCCTGGCCATCGTCGGCGTCCCCGCCAACGAGTTCGGGGCCCAGGAACCGGGCTCGAATGAGGAAATCAAGAAGTTCTGCTCCACCGAGTACAAGGTCAAGTTCGACATGATGGGCAAGGTGGTGGTCAAGGGCAAGGGTATCTGTCCGCTGTACAAGTTCCTGACCAGCAAGGAAACCAACCCGAAGTTCGCCGGCGACATCCAGTGGAACTTCACCAAGTTCTTGATCGGCAAGAACGGCGAGGTAATCAACCGCTTCGAGCCGAGGATCAAGCCCGACGCGGCCGAGGTCACCAAGGCCATCGAGGAAGAACTGAAGAAGTAATCTTTCGACCCCTGCCGGCTTGCCCGGCAGGTGAAGGAGGTCACTGGCTAGAAATAAGGGAGAGAAATACGTTCTTTCGACATTCTCTTCTTAGCTGGTGACCTGCTTCACCTGCCGGGCAAGCCGGCAGGGGTCGTTCTCTGCCCACTTACCGTCACCGATCCCCGCTGCGTGTCAACGTCTCACCTGGATAGCGTTTGCGGACCTCCTGCCACAGTTCCTGCAGACGGCTGGTTTGCAAGCGTGTGAAGCCGCTCTCGGCGTCCACCGCTCCTCCGGACAGGGCCTGGGCAATCTGCACCAAAACGCTGACTGCCCGGTCGTCGCGGTTCAGCCGCCAGAGGCGAGCCGTCGTGTCCAGGCTGGCCGTGACCACTTTCTGGCCGTCCGGGAGGAAGATCACGTCCACCACGTCCACCTGGTGCTCCAGGGGCGGAGTCACCGGCAACTCTAGCCACAGGTCCCAGACGCAGGCGGAGCTGTCCGAACTGGACGTCACCGCCAGCCGATCGTCGGGAGAGAAGAGGACCTTGTGAACGCTTCCCTGGTGGGGCAGCGGCCGGGTCAAGTGTTTGCCGCTGGTTGAGTCCCAGACCCGGGCGGTGTTGTCCTCGCTGCCGGTCGCTACCAGCTGCCCGTTGGAGTTGAAGGCGACGAAGGTGACCGCCCCGTTGTGCAGCAGCGGCGGAGTGACGGCCTTGCCCGTGGCTGCATCCCAGACCCGGCCGGTGCGGTCGTTGCTGGCCGTCACCACCCGCGTCCCGTTGTAATTCCAGGCCGCGTGCCGGACGGCCTCCTCGTGCTTCAGCGGCGGGGTGAGCGGCTCGCCGCTGCCGACGTCCCAGATCCGCGCCGTGCCATCGGCGCTGGCAGTCAGGACGCGCTTTCCCTGCGGATCAAACCAGGCTCCATTCACTTCGCCCTGGTGCGCCAGCACCACTCCGGTCGGCTCGCCATTGGCGGAGTGCCACAACCGGGCCACGTGGTCCTTACCGGCCGTCACGACCAGCCGGCTGTCCGGACTGAGGCTCATGCCGTTGATTGCTCCCCCGTGCCGCACCTGCGCTTTGAGGGGGCGGCCATCGGCCGCGGTCCAGAAGCGGACCAGCCCGTTGCTGCTGGCCGTGGCAATCCACGTTTCGTCCGAGCTGAAATGGGCCTCGATCACTTCCAGCGCCAGCTCCTGCTTGCCATTGCCCTGGGCCTGGTCCAGCTGCTGCAATTGACGGCCATCGCTGCTGTCCCAGATCCGGGTCGTGCCGTCCTCGCTGGCTGTCAGCAGCCGGGAGCCGTCGCGCGTGCAGCTCACCTGGCGAACCGGTCCCTGGTGTTTCATCTGGAACGTGCCGTGGCAGCAAGGAGACAGGGTCCACAGGCGGACCGTGCCGTCGGCGCTGGCCGTCAGGACCTGTCCGTCGGGGCTGAAGCAGGCCGTGGAGACCGTGCCATTGTGCAAGAGCGGCGAGCCGAGCTTTTCGCCCGTGGCCACGTCCCAGACCTGGGCGGTGTTGTCGTCGCTGGCCGTCACCAGCTTGCTGTTGTCCGGCGACAGGACCGCCTGGTAGACCGTGCTGCCATGCATCAGCCGGCTGGTCATGGGCACCCCGGACGTACCGCCCCAGACCCGGGCCGAATTGTCTTCGCTGGCCGTCGCCACCAGCCTGCCGTCCCGGCTGAAGACCAGCCACAGGATCGTGCCGTTGTGCGACATCTGCTTCCCGACTGGCTGGCCAGTGGCGCTGTTCCAGATCTGGGCCTTGCCCTTGCGTGTCCCGGTCGCCACGCGCCGTCCATCGGGCGACCAGCTGGCGACCCACACCGGGGAACCGCCCGGCAGCACCAGTGGGGGTTGTTTCCCGACCCATTCCCAGATGCGGGCCTTCCCATCCTGGCAGGCGGTCAGCAAGCGCTGGCCGTCCGGGGAGAACTGGACGTCGTAAACCTCGTCGGGGTGCGGCAGAGAGGCCAGTTCTCGCCCTTCCAGGTCCCAGACCCGGGCCGTCCCATCCACGCTGGCCGTGGCGATCCGTTTGCTGTCGGGGCTGAAGACGGCATGGTACACCGTGCCGTCATGCTTGAGGAGGATCGGCTCCCGGGGAGTCTCGGGGAATTTCCAGACCTGGGCCTTCCCCTGCTCGCAGGCCAGCACCACGTACTTGCTGTCGGGGCTGAAGGTCGCACTCTGGATGGGCGCCGGAGCGGTGATGGTTCCGGTGGGCCGTGCTGGCAGCGGATTGTCGTGCGCCGGCCTGCCGGCACCACCGCCATCCGGGTCGTGCTGGTCCCAGACCTGGCACTGGCGGTCGCTGCAAGCGCTCAGCATCCAGCGGCCGTCGGGGCTCAAGGCCGCCAGGAGGGTTCGCCCCTCGTGGAACCAGATCCGTTGCGGAACCGGACAGCGGCGCAGGGTCGTCCCCAGGCGGATGCGCTGGAGAACCTGGGCCTCGGCGTTGTCCTCCAGGCGCAGGGCCTCGGCCAGCCAGGGCAGGGCTTCGAGGTAGCGCCCCTCGTTGGCCAGGCCCGTTCCCCGGGCCGTGCTGAGGCGAATGACCTGGTGCCGCGTCTGGTCGTGCTGCTTTTGCACCTCGCTCAGCAGCCCCTGGAGTCTGGCGTTGTACCACGACACCACGCCCAGTCCGGTGAGCACGGCCAGCACCGACACGGCCAGCAGCGCCGCCAGGGCCGGCTGCCGGCGCACCCATTTGCCAGCCCGTTCCAGCGGACCGATCGGCCGGGCGTGGATCGGTTTGCCCTTCAAATAGCGGTCCAGGTCCTCGGCCAGATCTCCGGCGCTGCGGTAGCGCTTGGCCGGGTCGCGCTGCAGACATTTCAGAGCGATGGTGTCCAGGTCGCGCGGCAGCCGGGGTTGCAGGCGCAGCGGCGGCAGCGGGTCGTCGTGGGTGATCTGCATGATCGTATCGACGGGGGTAGACCCGACGAAGGGCGGCCGGCCGGTGAGCATTTCGTAGAAGATGGCGCCCAGGGCCCAGATGTCCGTGGCCGGCCCGACGTCGCGATTGCGGCCCTCGGCCTGCTCGGGGGACATGTAACTGGGCGTGCCCAGGATCGAGCCGGTCCGCGTGTGCTGCTGTCCGGAATCGCCCAGACGCTTGGCCAGGCCGAAATCGGTCACCTTCGGGACGACCTCGTTTAGCCAGGACGCGTAGCCGAGCGCGTCCGGTTCCGCGCTCCGCTGTGCGTCGCGGTTAAACAGCAGGACGTTGGCCGGCTTGAGGTCGCGGTGGACGATGCCGTGTTCGTGGGCGCATTGCACGGCCTGGGCCAGGCCGTGCAGCAGCTTGGCGGCGCTGGCGGCCGGCAGCGGTTTGCCCTTCAGCAGATCGGTCAAGCTGCCGCCGCTGACGTACTCCAGGGCGAAATAGGGCAAGCCGTTGTGTTCGCCAGTCTCGTAGATCTGGACGATGTTGGGGTGCTGCAGCTGGGCGACCGCCTCGGCCTCGGCCCGGAAGCGGCTGCGCATCTCCTTGGCGGAGTGATCGCCGACCAGGATCATCTTCAGGGCGACCGGCCGTTTCAGGCGCTGATCCATCGCCCGGTAGACCACACCCATGCCGCCCCGGCCGATCTCTTCCAGGATGGCGTAGCCCGGGACAGTGGGCAGCGGCAACGGCACTTCCTCGACGGTTGGGCCCGCGTCCGTCTTCAGATGAGCCACGTTTTCAGTCTTCTCCGCCCGGAACGCGGCCACGGGAGTCGGGACCAGCGTCGCGGCTTCCGGCGGGACCGGGGCCTCCTGGGGCTGGTCGCCCGGCCAGGCGACCGTTTCCGGCGGATCAGGACGTTTCTCGGGCTCGTTTGACGGCATGCCGCACCTGGAACAAGGATCGCAGAGAGGGCGCGAACTCCACGAGTCATCATGACGGATCGGGCCGGCCTGAGCAAGAACTCTCGCCGCACGCCCTTCGAGGCTGGAACGGATTGACGTAGGCCGGCCTTCCCAGGCCGGCCCGGACGGGCCAGGAAGCCCGTCCTACGCAAGAACTCTCGCCGTACGCCTTCAATCTGGGGATCAGGAAAGCACGCGCGTTCGGGTGGGCGAACCGCTCGCAGCGCTGTTCCGAAGAGGCCGATCACATTCACAACCTTCCCAGGTTGCTCAAGGACTACACAGCGGAACAAATGGCGTATTACTGGGAAGTGGAACGAGAATCCTACAAAAAGCAGGCCACACCCGAAGACGTTCAGGCGTTCGAGCCTCTCTGGAAACAGCTCGAAGCGGCTCTGCAGGTCTCTTCCATCAACGGTACGAGGTAAACCCATCCTCTGGCAGCCAGCCATCGGCCAGGGCCACGGTCCCGCCTGCCTCTCGCCGAGGCGCGGCCAATCTGCTATTGTGAAGCTGCAATACCACCCCCGAGTTCCTGCTACTCCGAGGCGTACCATCATGGACCTTCCCTTGTTTGCCCCGATTCGTCAGACCGCCCCGCAACCTGTCGTCACGGACATTGCCGGCGAGGTTCGCCGCCAGTGGCTGGGTTCCCGCCTGGCCGGCAAGGTGCGGCGGGGCGATCGGGTGGCGGTGGGGGTCGGCAGCCGGGGCATCGCCAACCTGAGCGTGATGGTGCGGGCGACGCTGGACAGCATCCGCGACCTGGGCGGCCAGCCGTTTGTCGTGGCCGCGATGGGCAGCCACGGCGGGGCCACGCCGCAGGGCCAGCGCGAATTGCTGGCCGAGTACGGCGTCAGCGAGCAGGCCCTCGGCGTGGCCGTCAAGACCGACATGACGGCCGTGCAGATTGGCACCAACAGCTGGGGCGAGCCGGTCTGGTGGGACAGGAACGCCCTGGAGGCCGACGCCGTCGTGACCATCTCGCGGGTCAAGCCGCACACCGATTTCCGCGGCCGAATCGAGAGCGGCATCACTAAGATGCTGGTCATCGGCCTGGGCAAGCGCGACGGGGCGGCCCAGCATCACCGCTGGGGCTTTCGCGGCCTGCGCGACATGCTGCCGGAGACGGCCAGGGTCATCCTGGAGAAGACGCCGTTCGTGGCCGGCCTCGCCGTGCTGGAGAATGCCCACGAGCAGACCGCCCGGCTGCAAGCGGTGGACCGGGAGGACCTGCTGGACGTGGAGCCGATCCTGCTGGAAGAGGCCCGCGGTCTGATGGGCCGGCTGCCCTTCGACAAGCTGGACCTGCTGGTCATCGGCGAGATCGGCAAGAACTATTCCGGGGCCGGCATCGATCCCAACGTGGTCGGCCGACTGCTGATCGAGACCGAGCCCGACTTCGAGCGGCCAAAGATCACGCGCATCTGCTGCCTGGACCTGTCGCCGGAGAGTCACGGCAACGGCACCGGCGTCGGCATCGCCGACCTGACCACCGACCGGCTGCTTGGCCGCCATCGACCCGGTGCCCTTCCGGATGAACAACCTGACCGCCTGCTTCCTGTGGCGTTCCAAGCTGCCGTTCGCATTCCCCACCGACCGCGCCTGCATCCAGGCAGGCCTCGACACCTGCTGGCAGCCCAATCGCGACGCCCTCCGCCTGGCCATCATCCCCAGCACGCTGGAAGTGACCGACCTGTGGGTCTCCGCCGCCCTGCTGGCCGAGGCGAAAGGACATCCGCACCTGGAGGCGAAGGGGGAGTTGCAGGCGCTGCCGTTCGACGAGAAGGGGAATTTGCTGCAAAACCGGCTCTTTCCCCACGCTGTCCGGGGCAGGAGAAACCACCCGGCGTTTCAGTGAATGGCGGGCGACGTGCCGGTTGTTATTTCTTCCCCGCGCGGAGGGTATATAGTTCCGTTTCCAGCCGTTTCACCTGTTCCCGGATCGGAGTGACCTGTTCGTCAAGCATCTGCTGCAAGATGCTCCGTGAGATTTCGTTGGCCACGTGTTGCTGGGCCGTGTCGGGCGCTGCGGGCGGTTCCGGCGTGTTCTTCAGCGCGTTCAAATGCAGTCTCACGATAACGCTTGCCAGTTGGCCGACGGACGGTTTTGCACCAGTCGCTTGTCCGATCTGAACGACCATGGTTTCCAATGTCTTGATGTCCTCAGCGCTCAACGGCACGCGACAGTTTACCGTGGCATCAGCCAGGGCGGGCCTGCCGCCACTGGATCGCAATCGATGCAGAAGCTGCGTCCCCAGTTCAGCGAGCCCGATCGGGTCCAGACTCAAAGGCGCTGGCTGGCCGACAGGGCTTGCCCCGAGCGAAGCAGCGAGTTCTGTCGGATCGATGCGCCGCTTCGGCTGATCGGCGACCTCAATCTTCCTGGGCTTGGCGCCGACGACAGTGATCTTCTTGGCCATGGCTATTCTTCCGTGGGCGGGTCATACTTGTCGATGCTCCAGAACAACCCATCGAACTCAAAAACGACTTGGCCCTGGTTCGTCTCTCTTCCAAATCGATGCAGAAATGCCCGTAAGCGCTGCACGTTGGCCACGAGCTTGTCGGGATCGACGTAGGTGTAAACAATCCTGGTCTGCTCCCACAAGTCCGTTCCGTCCGGCTTGCGCCAGGTTCCGTCAACCGGCGGAAAACTCGTCGCGCCGTTGCCGATCTCCGTCAGCAATTCCTGGCCCTCTTTCGTCCAATGCTCGTGATCGTCAATCAGTTCGCCGTCGCAATCCTTGTTTGGAACGTACAACGTCAACCGTTGAGCAGACGGCTCCTCTGTGGCGCCAATTTCCTTGCCGAGATTGAAGTCCATGAATCCCTCCCACGAACGAGCCAAAGGACATGGTAGCACTTATTACTAAAAAAGGCAATTGACGCACCCCTGGAAGCGACTTTTTTACTAAGAAGCGTCAGTCTCCCTTGCCGGATCAGGAAGGCAAAGGGATTCTCGCCGCGAGGTGTCCTCAAGGGCTTCCTTCCCGCCTGCCTGTTCTCCGCTTTGCCCTCCGTCTGGCCATCATCCCCAGCACGCTGGAAGTGACCGACCTGTGGGTCTCCGCCGTCCTGCTGGCCGAGGCGAAAGGGCTCCCGCACCTGGAAGCGAGAGGGGAATTGCAGGCGCTGCCGTTCGACGAGAAGGGCAATCTGCTGCAAAACCGGCTCTTCCCGCATGCCGTTCGGGGCAAGAGGAACCACCCGGCGTTTCAGTAGCAGGCCCAGAACAAGGACGTGGCCCTCATCCGAGGGCCAGGCGTCCTTACCGTCCTGTGGTCGGGCTCAAGGGTGTTAGGGCTTTTCGATCCGGCAGTGGGGCAACGCCTTCTGTAACTCTTCAACCCCTGCATCCGTCACCTTGGTGTTGCCAAGGACCAGATCTTTCAATGACTTGAGTCGGGCCAGATCCTTCAGGCCCGCGTCCGTGACCCGGGTATAGCCAAGGTAGAGCGTTTGCAGGGACTTGAGCCCGGCCAACTCCTTCAGCCCAGCATCTGTCACCTGAGTGTTGTGAAGGAAAAGGGTCCGCAGAGACTTGAGCCCGGCCAGTTCCTTCAGGCCCCGGTCCGCCACCTGGGTCCAACCAAGGTAGAGCGTTTGCAGGGTCTTGAGCCCGGCCAACTCCTTCAACCCCGCATCTGTTACCTGGGTGCCCTCAAGGTTAAGCTCTTCGAGGGACGTGAGCCCAGCCAGCTCTTTCAGTCCCAGGTTCGCAACCTGGGTGCTGCGAAAGACAAGTACACGCAGGGACGTCAGCCCAGCCAGCTCCTTCACACCTGCATCCGTCACTTGCGTTGCCTCAAGGTTAAGCACGTGCAGCGACTTGAGCGCAGCGAGATCCTTCAGACCCACATCCGTCACCTGCGTACCCTCAAGGGCAAGCATTTGCAGAAATTCGAGCCGAGCCAACTCTTTCATGCCCCGATCCGTCACCTGGGTGCCGCATAGGTTCAGCGTTTGCAGTATCCTGAATCTGGCCAACTCCTTCAAGCTCGCGTCCGTTAACTTCGTATTGTGAAGGTCAAGCGCTTGCAGGGACTTGAGCTTGGCCAGTTCCTTCAGGCCAGCGTCCGTCACCTGGGTATTGTTGATAAACAGGACGCGCAGGGACTTGAGCCTCGCCACCTCCTTCAGCCCCGCGTCCGTTAACTTGGTATAACCAAGATCCAGAGCGAATGGCACCTTCGGGGCCGGCAGCTTGTGCAACACACCCGCTTCCAACACGTTGAGCTGGATCACGGGAATCGCATCAGCCAGCCCCTCCGGCTTTGACCCAAACACACTGTAGCCGGCGGTGCCCCTTCCGATCCAGCAGAACCTGGCTCCGGCCTCCTGCCAGGCCTGGACCACCTCCTCCGGCAGCGGCTGAGGCTCGCGCGGTAAAGGTATCGGAGCGGCCAGAGCCTCCCTCCCGATTTCGGCCAGCAGCAACAGCATCGTGAACACCGCAGCCTGTCGGCTCAATCTCGACCATCGTTGTGCCATCGCTCACCTCCCCGATCGCTCTCTGTTGTGTCTGCATGAGGATTCTACCAACCACCAACGCCAGGTTTCATCTTTGCCCTTCCCTCCTTGGCGACACAACCTGAACATCTGGCCACAGAGTTCTTGCCGCGAGGTATCCTCATGCGCTTCATTCCTGCCTGTCTGCTCGCCCTCTTTCTGCTTGCTCCCACCCCCGCTCCTTCGCAAGAGAAGCCCTTGCCCCAGGAGTGGGACTACGCAGCCGCCATGAAGAAGGTCGCGGCCCAGTTCAAGGGTAACACCGGCGTGGTGCTGTACGTTGGCGAACTGACTCTCTTCTTGCCTGAGTGTCCCTCTGGATTGTGGCGAACCCGGGGGCGTTAGCCCCGGGGTACGGGGCGCCGGTCTAGGCCGCCCCGTACCCCGGGGCTAACGCCCCCGGGTTCGCCGCGCCGCCCGCCCACATCGAGAGGGACACCCTTCTTGCCTTGCTCATCTTGACCGAATTAACGCAGGATTGTACAGTGCGTTTTCGATCCAAAGCGGTCGCTTATCCCGATTGAATCGGTTCACGGACTCGGTCCGCCTGAGACTCTGTTGCCCAAGGGTCGTAAACACGGTCGTGGCACGGGAATGCTGTGGCGGCACGGCCGTGTCTTCCTCCTGTTTTGGAACAGACTCCGAGTGGAGAGATTGCCGATGTTCCGCTGTTGCCACTGTCCTCGCTTGATCGGGAAGGTAATCCTGGCATCAATCGTGTGCTTCTTCACCGCCGAAGTTGCCGGCGCCGAAGTGAAACACGTCAACCCAAAGTTGACCCGCGCGGATCTGTATGGTGATCCCCTGCCCGCTATGGCACTTTCCAGGATGGGTGTGATGCATCGGCCTGGCCGCCCGTATACAACTGCTGCTGTATCTCCCGATGGAAGTTCAATCATAACAGGTGAGGAGGGCCGATGTCGTTTCTGGGATCTGGCGTCTGGCAAGCAGCTTTGGAGCCTTGAGCTGGAAGAAGACGTTGTCGTTAATACGATCATTTTCAGTCCTGATCGCAAGCGTTTCGCAATCTGCGCCAAGAAACGAAAGCCGTTCGCTGAACTCGACTGGATTAGCTTTGTCTATGTCGGTGAAACGGCCACGGGGGCTCTGCAGCAACAATTCCGACAGGAATCCGAGCTTTCTGACCTGCGCTTCGCTCAGGATGGCGGCATTCTAATGGCCCGGAAACGTCCTGGTCGATTCCCCTTTGAATGCGACCTGGTTACGTGGGATGTTGCGAGTGCCAGGCAACTCAGGCTTATATCCGATATCACTTGCGAATCGTGTTCTCCGGATCGGAAGTTCCTGGCTGTGGGAAAAGAGGACGGTTCCATCTCGCTCCTAGAAACCGATTCTGGTCGTAAAGTCCATCAGTGGCAGGGAGACGGCAACAAGGTTTTAACGATTACCTTCTCCCCTGATGGCAAATTGCTCGCTTGCAGGACGCGGCGATCCGTTTCTCGCAGAGTCAGCAACGAGAGAGAGCCGACCGATGCCATTCGAGTATGGGATTTCGCTGCCCGTAAGGAGCTTTGGCATGACAAAGCACGCCCTGCACCGATTCGGACGTTAGCATTTTCGCCAGACAGTCAAACCTTGATCACAAGTGATGGGAATGGTCTGAGGCTCTGGGATTCCGTTCGAGGTGATCAGTTTGCTTTTCTCCCTGTGGCCCCGCGCTGGGTGCTTTTTTCACCAGATAGTAAGAAGCTGATCTGGACGGAAGTCGATAACGAACCGTTCCACGAATGGGATCTTGCTTTGAAGAAGGAGACTCGCCGTTGGGGCGGCGCACAAGGTCCGATTGCCAACCTCGGATTCTCTCCTGATGGCAAGCTGCTAATCTCGGCCGGGTATTGCCTGTGTGTCTGGGATTTCCGTACCGCCAAGGTGGTGCAACCCCGGAGTTCGCATGTTGCGCCGATCACGTCCCTTGTCTTTTCCCCCAATGGAAAGTTCCTCGGGTCGATGGATTCACGCAATGGCTTGGGCGTCTGGGAAATCCAGTCGGGAAAACCGCTGATCTCACCTCTCTGTGGGCCGCAAGGACCAATTGTTAAGCTGGCATTTCTCGCGGACAGCAACACTTTGGTTGCGGTTGGCAATGATGCCACTGTCCGAGTTTTTGGACTTCCCAGTGGAAATGCACTCCGCACCTTCTCTGTAGGTTCGCCTGCTCTGGGCAGGAAGTGGAAGGAGAGTCATTGGCCTTTCTGTGGTTCGAGCCTACCTGTCGTCTTTAGTCCAGGAAGAGACGTTCTTGCAGTCCTTGGGGACGATCAGTCGATTGGTCTTTGGGATCTGGCGACCGGAAAGGAACTCCATCGCCTGCGCGGCCATCGTGGGCAACATATGAGGATAATGTTTGCGCCGGATGGCAAAACGCTCCTCTCACAAGGAGACGATTGGACCATCCGACTTTGGGACGTGCCTACCGGCAAAGAGATTCAGTGTTTCCATGTCGAATCCAAGATTGACGCAGTTCCTGCTTTTTCGTCAGACAGCGCCCTGCTGGCCTGGGCAAGCGATGGCACAATCCACGTCTTTAACTTGAGTAGACGCCGTGCGGTTCAGGAACTTGTTGGACACAAGGATCGCATTGGCGGGCTTGCTTTTCTCAGAGACAGCCGACTTCTCGTATCCCATGGATGGGATCGCGCTATCCGCACCTGGGATACTACCACCGGGAAAGTGCTTTCCTGCATCACGGAACGAGAAAAAGACGACTTGTTTTCCATCAATCTCCATTCTGCGCCCTCAGGCGAGGTGTTCGCACGGATTTCTTCGCGCCGGACCGAACATTTCTCCTTCTGTGAAGTGGATACGGGAATCCGGCTTTTTACCTGCTACAACAGCGAAGACCCATTGTTGGTTTTCAACCGCGAAGTCAATACTCTCGTCATCGCGAGAAAAATGGTCGCTTTCCGGGAGTTTGCCACTGGAGGGGAACTGCCTCCACTGCCAACTGGCCACCAGGACATCATTACCCAGGTCAGCTTTTCTCCCGACGGCAAGACGGTCGTTACCGGCAGCAGAGACGGCACGATCCTCACCTGGGACTGGCGACGTGTTGTCGGCCTTACCGCTGAACCGGGTTCAACACTCAGAGTACCCGAGCGGGACACGTGCTGGGACGCCCTGGCGGGCTTGAATGCCGCCCATGCCTACCAGGCCATCGGCAAGCTGGCCGCTGGCAAGGATCGCACCGTTGCCTTTCTGAGCAAGCACATGCGACCCGCAACCGCCCTTGATCGCAAGCGCGTCCAGCAGTTGCTGGCCGAACTCGATCACAATGACTTCACGATCCGCGAGAAGGCCAGGCAAGCACTGGAACAGCTCGGCAGTGAAGTTCAACCGCTGCTGCGGCAGGCGCTTGCCGGGGAACTCTCCCTGGATGCTCGCCGCACGATTGAAGCATTGGTTCTGCCCCCGGAGTTGCAGCGGTGTTCGCCCGCCATGCTCCGGCAGCGGCGTGCCATCCAGACCCTGGAGTTGATCGGCACTCCCAGGGCTCGTCGCTTGCTGGAGACGCTGGCGACCGGCGTTCCGCAAGCCCCGCTCACTCAGCGGGCTCGTGCTGCTCTCGCCCGCCTGAACCGGACTCCGTAACACAGCTCGTTCGCCGCACGATAGAGCGAGGAAGGGGTGCAGTTGGGCCTGGTCCAATCCGGGCGCGGCTGCGCCGTTCGCTCATTGCTTCCGCGTCACGGCAAACCCACAACCCCGCAGCGAATCATTCCTCTTTGACCTTCCCTTCCCGGCGCAATAACCTGAACCTCAAGCTGCCCTCTTTCCCTCTTCGAGGTGTCCTCATGCGTTCCGTTCCTGCCTGCCTGCTCGCCTTCCTCCTGCTTGGCCCTGGACCCGCTCCTGCTCAAGAGAAGCCTCTTCCCCAGGAGTGGGACTACACCGCCGCCATGAAGAAGGTCGCGGCCCAGTTCAAGGGCAACCCCGGCGTGGTGCTGCACGTCGGAGACTCGATCACCTACTCCAACCCCTACGGCCAGTGGGCCCGCGGCGGTCAGGGGCAGACCGAGGAGGCCCGGGCCATCCTCAAGTGGATGCACAACAACGCCGGCAACGACAGCGACGGCTGGCATCTGGCCCGCTTCGACCATCCTGCCGGCGGCCGCTCGTACACGGCCTGCGGCGGCATCCGTGCCGACGAGATGCTGGCCGGCGGCACGCGCGGCATGCCCTCTTTTGCCAGGCTCCTTGAGACGTACAAGCCGCAGCTGGTGCTGGTCATGCTCGGCACCAACGACGCCTCCGCTAACCGACCCGTCAAGGCCTACGTAGCCGACATGGAGCGCATCGTGCAGGAATGCTTGAAGCGCGGCGTCGTGCCGATCCTGTCCACCATCCCGCCGCACGTTGGCAAGCTCACTCTGGCCAGGCAGTACAACCAGGCGCTGCGGCAGCTGGCCCAGAAGCACGAGGTTCCGCTGATCGACTACGAGAAGGAGGTCCTCAAACGCCGGCCGGACGACTGGAACGGCACCCTGCTGAACAAGAACGACGTTCATCCGACTGCCGGTCAGGAGGGTGGACCGAACGCCGCGTCGGCGCCCACGGCCGAGAACCTGCGCAACAGCGGCTACCTGCTCCGCGGCTGGCTCTCCGTCAAGAAGATCGCCGAGGTCAAGCGCACCGTGGTTCTGAATCCGGGAGCTGACGCTCCCGGCTCGCCGGCCAAACCCAAGGGCGAGGCGATCAAGCTGCCGGTCACCCGCGACACCTGGTTTTCCAACGTCGGCTCCGAGGTAGACGGCAACAATGGCGGTGCACCGCAGCTCAAGCTGAAGTCGATCCAGGAGATGTCGCTGGTGGACCTGGACCCGGCTCAGCTCAAGGGTCGGGTCATCAAGGGAGCGACCCTGCACCTGAAGGTCAGCGGCAAGGAACGGCTGTATCGCGTCACCGTCAGCAGCTTCGGCTCCGAATGGGTCGAGGGCACCGGCCGCAGCTACCAGAAGCAGACGGGCAGCTCCACGCACAACCGCCGCCGGCACCCCGATGAACGGTGGGCCGGTCCCGGCAGCGACCTGTGCAGCGTCATGCTCGGCCAGGGCGGCACGCTCTGGCGCATGGCCGACGCCTTGCCGCCGGACGCGCAGGGCTGGCAGAAGGTCGCCGTCGATCCGACCGTGGTGGCCGCGCGCGTGGCCGGGATCAGTCAGGGTTTCCTGCTGTTCGATGACGTCGGCACGGAGTGGAGCCGGGATGGCGACAAGTTCACGCTGCGGCACATGCCCAATCGCTTTGTCCACAGCCGCGAGTCGGGACCGGCCAACGCTCCCTATTTCACCGTCTGGCTCGGCCCCGAGGACCGGCTGCCGCCAGCATCGCCGACCGGGCTGGAGGGCAGCGCCGGGGAGCTGCCGGCCGGCGAGGCCTGGGTGAGCTGGGTCACGCCCGAGGACAGGGGCCCGGCGGGGACGGTCGGATTTTTCGTGAGCGTCGATGGCAAAGCGGTGCCGCGCTACCTGGTGCCGCTGGCCGGGAAAGTGGGCGAGCGCGTCCGGATGCGGCTTCGCGACCTGAACCTACCTGTGGGCAAGCGGGTCGAGATCGAGGTCAGCGCCGTGGATGGGGTCGGCAACCGCGGCGAACCGGCACGGGCCACGGTCATGGTCTCCGAGAGGAAGGCCGCAGTCCTGCCGGGAAAGCGGCCGACCTTCGCCGCCGACGGGGGACCGCTGCCACGGCTGGGACAGGTGGAGGTCAGTATCCTGGATGAGCTGGACAAGGTCCATCCGGTCAGCGGTGCCATGATCCCCGCCCAGCCGGCCGGCTACCGGTCGGCCAACCACCTCTGGAACGCCAGGGAGAAAGAGATCCGTCTGGCCGGGGCCCGCAATGAGTTCGTCGCCTTCCAGGTGCTGGTCCGTGGGGAGATAAAGGGGGTCAAGCCGCGTCTGAGCTTCGAGGGCAGTGATGGCCGAAAAATGCAGGTCGCTTTTGGGCGCTACGTCCACGTCTCGACCAGACAGGGGCCGTTGCCCGATCCGATTGTGCCGCTGACAGCAGGATTGGACGTGCCGACGGCGGATGAGAAAATCGAGGGCCAGAAGAGCGGCAGCCTCCACTGCGAGATTTACGTTCCCCACGATGCCAGGGCCGGTCTGCACGAGGGCAAGCTCCGGCTGGAGGTGGACGGGCAGAGCCTGGAGCTGAAGGTCACCCTTCAGGTCTGGGACTTCACCTTGCCTGATTCCCTGAGCTTTTTGCCGGAAATGAACTGCTACGGCCTCCCCGCCAATGAGCGCGACTACTACCGGCTGGCGCACCGGCACCGCACTGTGCTGAACCGCGTGCCCTACCACCACAGCGGCGCGGTTTCGGCCGGCTGCGCCCCACGCATCAGCGGCGGCGAGTTCGACTGGACCGCGTGGGATGCCCGCTTCGGGCCGTACTTTGACGGCTCCGCCTTCGCCGACCTGCCGCGGAAGCACGTGCCCCTGGAGTTCACGTACCTGCCTCTTTTCGAGAACTGGCCCACTCCGATGGAGGGCAATTACAACGGCAGCTACTGGGCCGATCGCGCCTTTCCCGCTCGCTATCGGCAGAACCTCGTCGAGGCGAGCCGGAAGTTCGCGGTCCACTTCGACGAGAAGAAATGGCACGACACGCTGTTCCAGTTCTTCCTCAACGGCAAGACCGACTTCAAGCGGAACGGCTGGTCGCGCGGCACGTCGCCGTGGCTGCTGGACGAGCCGGCCAACTACCAGGATTACTGGGCCCTGCGCTGGTTCGGCGCCGCCTTCCATGAGGGGGTTAACAAGGCGGGCGGCAAGGCCAAGATGCTGTTCCGGGCCGACATTTCCCGGCCGCAGTGGCAGCGCGACACTTTCAACGGTCTGCTCGATTACAACGTGGTCGGCGGCGCCTTCCGGCCGTATCACCGGATGGTGCTGGACCGCAAGGAGGCGTCGGGCGAGATTGTGCTGGAGTACGGCAGCAGCAATGCCGTGGAGCAGTCGAACTTACAGCCGCTCGGCTGGAGCCTCGACGTCTGGAGCCTCGGCGGCGATGGCGTCCTCCCCTGGCAGACGGTCGGCACCGCTAACTCCTGGAAGCAGGCCGATACGCTGTCGCTGTTCTACCCCGCTCGCGGGACCGGACCCGAGAAGGATGTCGTTCCCTCGGTGCGTCTGAAGGCGTTTCGGCGGGGACAGCAGGATGTAGAGTATCTGACGCTGCTGATGCTGCAATCGAAGGAGCCGCGCTGGGCCGTCGGCCAGGCGGTGCGGCAAGCGCTGAAGCTGCTGGCCCAGCGGGAGGGGACAGAGTTCGTCGGCGGCGAGGATGCGGGCCGGCTCAACTACGGCAAGCTGCTGCCGCAGCAGGCGTGGGCGCTGCGGATGCAGCTGGGAGAGGCACTGTCGGCGGCCCGGCCGGAGGCGAAGCGGAAGCTGGTCGATTTCCGGCTGCCGCGACGCGATCCGGAGAAGCTGGCTCCGAAATATGTCTCGGTGGGTGAAGTGCCGTGAGACGCGCTGGAGGGAGCGCCCTCCGTGGCGTTCCGCTCCTCGCCGGGCAGTAGATGGCGCACCGCTCGGCACACGGCACGTGCCGCAGGCTGGGCGGGAAGTGTGAAGACAAAGTTCAGGCAAGCAGAGGATGCCTCGGCCAGACTCGCTTGCCTGCTTTTGTTGCCCCGAGCAGGGCGATCGGTCTGTGACAAAGAAGGTATTATTTGGGTCACCGCGCTTCGCGTGTCAGCTTGATGTACAGTTCCTGTCGCTTTTTCGTGGTCAGATTGCGGTGGACGTAGCGCACCGGGTGCCCATCCCGGGAGTCGAACCACGCCGTCGCGTAATTCCGCCGGCCGGTCGCTTGCTCATCCTCCTTCAGGTTGGCCTCGATGAGATTGAACAGGCCCTCGACCGTGCAGTCCGAGAGATCGCGTAGCGGCAGGCTGCGCGTGACGGGGCCGAGAACCAGTCCGGCAACGTCGTCGAAGCGGATCACCTGACCGTTGCAGGACAGGGCCACCACCCGACCCCTGCGGACCTTGACGCGGAACTCGTCGGCCTCCGGCTCCCGGTCCGTGCGCTCTGAGTAACTCAGGTCATAATTGTCGGTGCCCTTCTCCTGCCACAAAGCCCGGGCATGGGCTAGCTGCTGCGGAGTCAACTGCATGCGCTGATTGTGGACGATGGGGATAATGATGGCAGCGACGGCCAGCAGCACCAGGATGCCGAAGAACCACAGCCAGCTGCGCCGCATGCCGAGAATCTCCTCACGTAGGACGGCTCTCCTGAGCCGTCTTCCTGTGGGACGGCTCAGGAGAGCCGTCCTACGTCACCGCGCCGGCCCGAATGGGTCGGCAATGTCCGCCTTGGGCAGCACCACCACGCCCTGCTCGGTCACGGTGAAGCCCCGACGGCGGTCCTGCTCCAGGTCGTGGCCGATCACCGTGCCGGCCGGCAGCTTGACGTTCTTGTCGATGATGGCCCGGCGAATCCGGCAGTGCCGGCCCACGTCCACGCCCTCGAACAGGATCGACTCCTCGACCTGGGCATAGCTGTTGACGCGCACGTTCGGCGACAGGATGCTGCGGCGGACGTGGCCGCCGCTGATGATGCTGCCGTGGCAGACCATGCTGTCGTGCGCCTCGCCGCGCCGGGCCAGGTGGATCGGCCCGTCCTCGTTGAAGACGAACTTGGGCGGCGGCAACTGCGGCTGCCAGGTGCGGATCGGCCATTCCCGGTCGTAGAGGTTCAGCACCGGATCGACCTCGACCAGGTCCATGTTGGCCTGGTAGTAGGCGTCGAGCGTGCCCACGTCGCGCCAGTAGGGGGCCGGCTTGCGGTTCTGGTCGCGGAACCGATAGGCGTAGACCCGCTGCACCGACAGGACCGAAGGGATCAGGTTCCGGCCAAAGTCGTGGTTGCTGGTCGGATTGACCGCATCCTGACACAGCAGCTCGAACATCGTCTTGGCGTTGAAGACGTAGATGCCCATCGACGCCAGGGATTGGTCAGGCAGATCGGGCAAGGTCGGCGGCTCGGCCGGCTTCTCCACAAAGCCGACCACCCGGCCATCCTCTTCCGCGGCCACGATGCCGAAGCTAACCCCCTCGCGCCGCGGCACGGTGATGCAGCCGATGGTCATGTCCGCATTCTTTTCGACGTGGAAGCGGATCATGTCGCCGTAGTCCATCTTGTAGATGTGGTCGCCGCCCAGGATCAGCACGCAGCGCGGATCGGCCTTCTCGATGGAGTAGATGTTCTGGTAGACGGCGTCCGCGGTGCCGCGATACCACTGCTCATTCATGCGCTGCTGCGGCGGCAAGACGTCAATCGATTCCCCCAGCTCCCGGCTGAGAAACCCCCAGCCCGCGGAGATGTGCCGGTCCAGGCTGCGGTTCTTGTACTGGGTGATGACCAGGACGCGGCGCAGACCGCTGTTGATGCAATTGGACAGGGTAAAGTCGATGATGCGGTACAGGCCGCCAAAGGGGACGGCCGGCTTGGCCCGATCGCGTGTTAGCGGGTCGAGGCGCGTCCCCTTGCCGCCGGCCAGGATCAGGGTCAAGACCTCTTTCACCACACTCTCTCCTTCCAAACGAGGATTAACCACGGATGACACGGATAACACGGATAAAGACAACAGCACTTATCCGTGTTATCCGTGTCATCCGTGGTTAATCTTTTTATGAGTTCAGGTAAAGGCGCACACACCCCTCGACCAATCCTGCCACACTGAACCGTCGCCGCACCGTTTCGGCCCCGGCATCGGCCAGCGCCTGACGCCAGGCAGCGTCATCGAGCAAGAGCCGCGATTGGCGTGCCAGGTCGGGTTTGTCACCCGGCCGCGCCAGCAGACCGGTGGTGCCGTCCTCGATGATCTCGGCCAGGGCCGGCACGCTCGAGCCGACCACGGCCTTGCCGGCCGCCAGCGCCTCCAGGGCGACGTTGACGCCGCTTGCTCCCTGGCTCAGCACCCAGACCAGTTCCGCCCGTTGCAGCCAGGGCAGCACGCTGGGACAAACGCCCGCGAAGTGGACGCGATCGGTCAACTGGATGCCGTCGCGGAACCGACGAATCCGCTCGCGTTCCGGGCCATCGCCCACCAGCACCAGGTGCAGGTCGGGGTACAGGTAATGCAGGATGTCCACCGTCCACACCGCATCCCGGTGGCCCTTGTGCGGCCGAAACGGTCCGACTGCCACGATCACCCGGGCCTGCTCGGGCAACCCGGGAAGCGCGGGCAGCGATTCCTCTTTGAGGACCGGAGTTGCGACCCCCGGCCAGACCACGGCCAGCCGCGATGCGTCCATCCCCAGGCCACGATAGCGCTGGGCCTCGTTCTCGCCCAGTGCAATGACAACCGATTTCTTACCCCACAACCAGCGGTCCAGCCAGAACGGTTTGCCCAGGGCAGGCAGCAATCCGGTCAGGAAGACCCGGGCCGAGCCTGGACCGCCCGCCAGACACAGCCCGCGCAAGGCCAGTGCGCCCCAGACGTGAATGATGTCCGGACGATACGCCTGGAGCAACCGGCTCAGGACCAGGAAGGGGCCCAGGTCGAACGGCCGGCTCCAGCCGAGCAGAGACACGTCCAGTCCCGCCCGACGCAGCTCGTCCACCCAGGGCGACGGGCCGCCCAGGACGACCACGTGCGTCTCGAAGCGGTCCGCGGGCAGATGCGACGCCAGCAAACACAGCTGCCGGGCCAGGCCGCCGTGGTCGAGGTCGGGAATGAGGTACAGGAGACGTGTCACAGTCCGGAGGACCCTCAGCCGGGCAGCACACCCACGAACGGCAGGTGCCGGTAGTCGTCGTTGTAGTCCAGCCCGTAGCCCACGACAAAGGCGTCGGGAATCTCGAAGCCACAATAATCCGGCTCGAACGGGACCGTCTGCCGGCCGACCTTGCGGAGCAGCACCGCCGTGCGGACCGATGCCGCTCCGAGCCCTTGCAGATGCTCGACCAGCCGGGCCAGGGTCTTGCCCGTGTCGAGGATGTCGTCCAGCAGCAGCACGTCCCGGCCCCGGATGTCAGGCAGCAGCTTGGGGTCGATGACCAGTTCGCCGGCCACGGTGGTCTCGCCGCGGTAGCTGGAGGCCTGGATCAGGGCGATGCGCAGCGGCAGGTCGAGATGGCGGACCAGGTCGGCCAGGAACATCAGGCAGCCGGTGAGTACGCCCACGATGGTCAGCGGCCGGTCCTTGTACTGCTTGGCGATCTGCTCGGCCAGTTCGGCGACCCGGACCTGAATCCGGTCGGCAGGCAGGAGAATTTCCATGAACGCTCCTGGGCAGGGACTTCGGTAAAAGGGTTATTCAATAGCAAAGTGCCCAGCGCGAAAAGAGGGGCCTTGCTCGGCGGTGCTTGCCCCGGAATCCCTGGCGCTTAGAATCGTCTGGAGAAAGAACCACGGTTCGGGAACCGTGGACCCATTGAAGCAAGAACCAGATCCCCGATCGGGCCCAGGAGGTGGTCCGTGCGGTGGTCGAGGAGATCATGAAGCGGATGCGCGGCGCCCTGGAGCAGGCGGTGCGTGGCTCGCTGGACCGGTCCCGGCACAGCCCGATGCGCTGCCTGCCCAACATGGACTGGGCACGCACCATCCGCCGCAACCTCAAGAACTACAACGTCGAACGGAAAGTGGTCATCCCCGAGACGTTTCACTTCTACGCCCGGCAGCACCGCCGCAAGGAGTGGAACGTGATCGTCTGCATGGACCAGTCGGGCTCGATGGCCGACTCGGTGGTCTACGGCGGCGTCACCGGGGCCATCTTCGCCAGCATGCCGGCCCTGGAAACGCACGTGATCGTCTTCGACACCGAGGTGGTCGATCTGACCGAGAAGTGCCATGACCCGGTGGACCGGATCTTCGGCGTGCAGCTGGGCGGCGGCACCGACATCAACCGGGCGGTGGGCTACTGCCAGGGACTGATCCACGATCCGCGCAAGACGCTGTTTTTGCTGATCACCGACCCCTTCGAGGGCGGCAACGCCCGCGAGCTGGCGCAGCGGATGGAGGCGATGGTCCAGAGCGGCGTACGCGGAATCTGTCTGCTGGCGCTGGCCGACAGCGGCATCCCCTGTTACGACGAGAACCTCGCTCGGAGGTTCGCCAGCATCGGTGTGCCCATCTTCTCGTCGCAAGGCACAGGGCCGCCGACGCGATATCTGAGCGCGTGGGGAGGAGGAGTGGCCGGTTCGCCCAGGCCCAGGTCATCGGAGATGGCGTCGGCAAAGGAGAAGCCCGCCGGCTGAGCAAACACGTCGATCAGCATCAGATGGACGCCCTGCCGCAAATAGCCGAGGTAGCGCCGGGTGTAGCGAGCCTTGGAGTCCAGGCGGTCCTTGTTGCGCGGCGACACGACCTCGACCGCCGCGATCAGTTGCCCGTGCCAATCGATGTGGATGGCGCGCTGGGGATCGATGGTGAAGGTCGCCACCGTTTCGCGATCCGGGGCCAGCGCAGCCGCACCTCCCGGCGCGGCATCGCACTGCGGAGAGCAGAAGCCGCGCACGGTAACGTCGGGCTTGCCGTTGCCGGCCTCGAGGGTGAGGGCCGGCACGGAACCGACGTAGGCCCGAAAGCCGGGCGGCAGGCGCGGCTGAATCCAGTCGAGCATCTGCGCCAGCCAGAGCAGGTGAACGCCGTCCCAGCCCCGTTCGTCCTTCCAATCGTGCAGCAGCATGGTTGGTCCCTCCTCCCCTGGATTATGGCGACCCGGCGGCTGTCGTACAAGGCTGTGGTCAAATGCGGCCGGGCTTCGCCCTGAATGGTGAAAAAACTGGCACAATGGGCTGAACCATGATAGAGTGAGCGGCGGGTGAAGGCGGCAGGGAACGGAGCTTCTCGGAAGGCTTGATTCAGGTCGATCCTCACGAATACACCACCCGTTGACCAGCCGAAAGCCCCACCACCGGTGTCTGCGGACGCCGAGACTGCTTTCCTGGAGGCCGGTGAACGCGCCCCGGACGGCGACCTCGGCTTTCTGCATTCGCCGACAGGAGACCTCCGATGACGAATCGGCCTGACAAACGGACTCGCAAGGAGGCCCTGGGCCTCTGGAAAGCCCAGCAACGGGCCGCGGCACGGGCCAATCTGCCGCTGCCGAATGCGCAGATGCAGGCGCTGTTCGACATGCTGGACGTGGAACTCCCGCAGCGGGGCTGCGACCACACGTTGCGGCTCGTCCGAGAATGGCTGACCAGGCAAGGACTCAACGTTGAGCCGGTCGAAGCGTGGCTGCACGAGAACGGCGGTTACTGCGATTGTGAAGCCCTGGCCAATGCGGAGCAGGCCTGGCAGGACGCAATCCATGAGGTCAACTGGTGAAGCCGTCGCGCCGGATCCACCCAGCACACCGGCCACGCGATTGAGTCTTGCCGAGCCCACAGTCGTGCCCGCATAATGCTGTTGCCGGATGACGTTTCGTGACCTCCCAGGGTGCAATCATGATCCAAAAACAGCCGAACGAGCCAACCAATCCGAAACCGACGGACATCGCGAGCAACCCGTCACCCTCGCCCCGTCCGGACACGACCGAGCCGACGTCGGGGGCCCGGCCGTTGCCGGACGCCGATCTGTTTGTCCCACGCCTGGGCCGGACTGGCCGCAGCGTTCTGGTCGTCGTCTGCGGCGTGGCGACGACGGCAGCGGCGCTGCTGGGCGTTTACCTGCTGAAAGTCCTGGCCGACGAAAACATCATGGGGCTGTACGCCAACTACGTCCTCCCGGTGGGAGCGTTGCTTGTCGGGTTGCTGGCCTCCTCCGGTTATGCCCTGGCGGCCTGGTTTTCCGGACGCCGGATCAGCGGCGGCCTGCTGCTGACGATCCTGGGCTTGCAGGTCCTGGCCTACTTTGCAGCCCAGTACGTTGAATTCCGCGCTTACGAGCCCATCCGACCGGGGCCGGTCGTGGAGCGGATGGGGTTCCTTGAATACTTTGACCTGTCCACGAGGGCCTTCGCCTGGAAAAAGACTTCCGGCACCGGCTCGGGCGAGCCCCTGGGCGCGCTCGGCTACCTGGTGCGCCTTGGCGAGATTCTCGGCTTCTCGCTGGGGACGCTGCTTATTCCCCTGCTGCTGGGGAACGTGCCCTACTGTGAGCTGTGCGAGCGCTACAAGAAAACCCGGAAGCTGGCCGTGCTTCCCGCCGAGACGGCGGCGGCCGAGGAGGTGACCCGCCTGGCCAGCGCGAAGGACGTCGCTGGCTTTTCCCAGTGTGTCCAGCGTCACCAGGCCAACGCGAAGGCAAACAACAAGCTCCCCCGCCGCATCTCGGTGTCCCTGATTCACTGTCAGCAATGTTCCGGCGGCCAGCTGCAACTGATGCTCGCGGAAGGCTCCGGAAACCAGCTGAGAATCGCGGTCGTGGGCGTGGTGCCCCTCGATCCGGAGTTCGTGCGGGACGTCGCCCGCCTGGCGTGAAGCGAGCAAACGGACCTTCTCGGTCAGGCCCCGAAGGCGGACCTCCGATTGTCCTCAGGCTGCCTTATCCCACGTCGTTCGAGTCGGTTTGAGCCGCGACGTCCTCGCTGGGAAGAGTCTGCTGCTCGCGCAGGTTCTGCTCATACTCCTTGAGCAGGTCCTCGGATTCGCTGGACCGCCGGGCCAGCTCCTCCAGCCAGGCCCGCGTCTTGACCTTCGCCATCCACACCTCCTGCTCCGTCTTCCCCTTGCGCTGCCGGCGCACGTGAACGCCCTTGGCGACGGCTCCCTCCTTGACCGGGTACTTCCCCGCCTGCACGTCCTCGATGAACGACCGGCTGAAAGGGCCCTCGTAAACGACCCTGGCAATCGGAAGGTGTCCGAAGTGGGCGACGAAGTCCTTTGGGAGGACGAAGCCTCGGCCGGGCAGGAAGACGTCGAAGAGGACCAGCTGCTTCGGCTCCTCCTGGTGCAGACCCGAGAAGGTGCGAGGGCCGAAGAACTCGCAGAAGGCGACCAGTTCCGTGACGCCGCGGTACTCCTTGAAGCGACGCAGCGTCTCGACAAGACCCCGGGCGCAGTCGCGCTGGAACAGCTCAATGGCAGGGCCGAACGTGGGCGTGACGGCCTTGAACCAGCGGTAGCGCGTGCCGGTGCTGTGCCAGCCGCGCTTCTGGTCCCAGAAGAAGCGCAGGTTGGAGCCGTCGTACTTCTCGAAGGCAATGCAGGGCGCGTTCAGGAAGGCAAAGGTAGGGCCTTCGATTGAGGGGTAAGTAAACTCCGCCATGACTTTCCTCCCACGCCAACGGGTCCTTTTCTCGGCGCAGCCCGGTTTTGTGGCTTGCCTGGTTTCCAAGTCAATTGTACAACTACCTTTGCTTGTACGGAGGGCCAGGTCTAGCTGAGGTGCCCTGCACCAGGGCGACGTTGCGTCGCCCGAGCGTTTCGCTTGTCATCCGTCACAAGGAAGGCTGTTTCAGCCCCGCTTCCGGGCAGATCTGCAGATAAGTCCCGGGAGACTGGGGTAACCCCGCCCATCGTGGTCCTCCCGGGACTTATCTGGCAGATCTGCCCGGCGGGTCCGAGAGCCTTCCGAGTCCCAGGTCTCGTGGTAGACGTCTTCCGGCGCAAGCATGGGGCAGTCCGGCCAACCGGTGGGCTGCCCCACCTTTTTCTTCTCCGTGATGCGAGAGGCGGCCATGACTGAGGCGGAGTGGTGTGCGGCCAATAGCCAGCTTGCCTTGCTGAAGCACGTGCTGTCGCTCCCCAACGTGAGTGGCGCAAGCTGCGACTCTTCGCTTGTGTGGTCGTGCGGCGTCTGTGGGAATGCTTGCCGGAAGAGGGCAGCCGGCACGCTGTCGTGGTTGCCGAGCAGTTCGCGGATGGCGAGGCGACTGCGGCACAGCTGACGGCGGCGGGCACGGCCGCATGGGCAATTGTACTTGACTGGGGGGAGAGGTACGACACTCTGGACAATGCCTGCATCACCGAGGCCGTGCGGCACGCCGAGCATTGTACTTCGGAAAAGGCAGAGGACGCCGCGCGTTACTGCCTGGCGGAAGCGCGCAACGAGGACGAATGCCATCTGCTCCGGGACGTCTTTGGCAATCCCTTTCGTCCCGTCTCCATCGATCCGGCCTGGCTCACACCGACTGTGCTGGCGCTGGCGCACGCCGCCTGTGTAGAGCGCCAGCTTCCCGCCGGACATCTCGACCCCGCACGTCTTGGCGTGCTGGCGGACGCCCTGGAAGACGCCGGCTGCGGCGAACGGACCATCCTGGACCACCTGCGCGGGCCCAGGCCCCACGTGCGCGGCTGCTGGGCCGTGGACCACCTTTTGGGGAAGAAGTGAAGCAGGGAACGAGTCAGGGACGTCCCTGGTGTGTCACGCCCCGCCAAGAAGGGAAGTGAGGACGTGGCATCCCCGAGTGTGCGGTCCGGGCCCGCGCAGGTGTTCCAGCAGGTCCGAATGGGTGCGATCCATCGTCCCCGCCGGTCACGCAACCAAAATCGTGTACCCCCGACGGACGTAGGCCTCGACGCCGCCAAAGACCTGCTCGACCAGGGGGGCCATCTCGTTGATCTGCTTGGTGACCATGTAGAAGCGCCCCTCCGGCTTGAGCAACTCCCGGGAGCGATCGACGAACAGCCGGGCGATGCTGCTGTTGGCGAAGTAAGGCGGATTGGCCAGGGCCACGTCGAAGCTGCGTTCGGGCAGGCCCTCGATCCGCGAGGAGGCCACCGTCTGGAACGACTCGACGCCGTTGGCCCGGGCGTTGTGTTCCGCCAGGGCCAGGGCACGGACGTTGCTATCGACAAAGGCCACGAAACCACCGGGGCCGCACTGCTGCCAGGCAAAGATCCCATTGGTGCCGCAGCCACAGCCGATGTCCAGCACCCGGTCGCCCGGCTCGATCTCCATCACCTCCGACAGCGCCCGCGCCCCTTCGTCGAACCGGCCGTAGGAGAACGTCCCCGGGCGGGACAGGAAGCGGCACGAGGGACCGCCGCCAATGCGGACCTGGAAGACCATCTCATGACGCCGTCGGGGCCGATCACCCTCGCGCTGACCCCACAGCACCGTGTCCGGCTCGGGCCCGGCCTGCCGGGCAGGCCCGGCCTGCACGTGGACCCGGCCGAAAATCTTCTTGACCAGCTGCTGGAAGAACGGGTCGGTTTCGTAGGAGGACCAGACCACCAGCAGACCACCTGGCCTGAGGACGTGAAACGCCTGCTCGACCATGTCGATCTTCAACTCGCGTTCTCCCCCCCGGGCCGGCAGATAGACGACCGTCTGGAACTCCGGCGGCAGGTCCCACAGGTCGGGAGTGGCGACCACCCGGCCCGCAAGCTCCCGCTCCCGCAGTTCTTCCTGGAGCCGTTCTGCCTGGTAAAGGTCCATCTGGTAACAGACCGCCTCGCCGGCGTCGCTCTCTTCGAGGAAATGCGCGACCTCGGCCGGCGAGCCAAGGACCACAGCTACCGGCGGCCGGGTCTTGGTTCGCACCAGTTCCGGCACGGCTCGCTGACTGAGGGGAACTTCTTTGCGTTTGCGTCTGCTCATGGGTGGGGAGCCGTTGCGGGCTCGCATCCTTCCTGGTGGTCGGTCGTAGGACGGTTTTTCAAACCGTCCCACTCGGTTGGTCGGAAGACGGTTTGAAAAACCGTCCTACTGAAACAACTTCGCGGTCAATCCACTTCGTCAAGCCAACCCTGGTTCGTCTGGCCTCGCTGGTTGGCCTGCCAGTAGCGGCCCGAAGCAACGTCCAGACAGGTGAGCCAGCCCCGGCCGTAGGCCCAGGTGTCGATGCAGACGGCATGACCCAGGTTTCGCGGCTTGCCGGACTTCTGGGGCGTGTGGCCGCACACCATCACCTTGCCCGAATCGTGCGGCGGAGGCCTGTCGAAACTTTCCCAGTACAGCATGAAATCAGGCTGCTCCGCCAGGGGACAGTCAGGATAGGCGTTGGCATGGACGAAGAAATGCGTGTCTGTCTCATGCCAGCCGCACAGGCCCTCTTCCAGAAACTGCCAGTGCGGATCGGGCACGTCGATCAGTTTGCCGCTGTCGCCAAAGGGAGAATAGGAAGCCAGGGTCGCATCGCCGCCGACTTCGAGCCAGCATTGCATCGCCTCCTTGCTCTCGCGGGCCTGGAGCATCATCAGCTCGTGATTGCCGCGCAGGGCGACCAGGTGGCCGCGTCGCTTCCAGGCCAGGAGCCAGTCGAGGACGGCACAGGAGTCCGGACCGCGATCCATGTAATCGCCGAGGGCGATCAGCACATCGCCGGTGTCGAACGGCACGAAGGCGGCCAGCGTGGTCAGCGCCTTGAAACAGCCATGAATGTCGCCAATCGCCAGAGTACGCATGAGGCCCCGCGGTCGTTACGCGCCTTGTGACAGTTCGCTGCTTCCCGTCACACTCCGTTGTCCAATGGCGATTCCCTGGGTACTTTTCTGCCGAGTGGGCGGACTGGAGATGGTGGCGACAACGACCTGGGCAACAGCATCGCCTTCCTGAAGGGCAAGAGTAAATGGCCCGTGATTGGCGATCTCCAGAGTAACGTGTCCCCACCAACCGGCATGCAGGGTCGGCGCAGTCATGTGGACAACCAGCCCCGTCCTGGCCCGGGTGCTTTTTCCATCCACAAAGCAAATCAAACGCGGATCGACCTCAGGCGTCCCAACGATTTCCCGCGTTTGCCAGAGGAAAAACCCGCCCGGCCGGAGGATGATTCTCGCCCCATCACGGTACACTTTGTCTTCGGGACTGAGTTGTTCCTGAGCTGGGACCGCAATGGCAAACTTCTCCGCGAAGGCCTTGTGGTTAAACTTGCCAAGATCCAGGATCGGAGCGTTGCCAGCCTGTTCCTGCTCCCGAACAAAGGTCCGGACATCCCAGACTCGCGCCTGCTCCACTCTGTCGAGGTGCAAATCGATGGAAGTCGTATCGATTTCCACGGGGGGCGGGTCAATCAAGAGTTGCCTGGTCGCCAGAGCAAATTGCAGGTCCCGATCCGAGAGGTACATGGGGCGGCCTCCTATTCCGTCAGGTTCCGATCGAGGTCGGGGAAGGTGGAATGATCGGCGTCGGTCGGCGTTTCACCTGGGCTTGGTCCACGGCGATGACTTTCCCATCCGGAACTTCAACCGCCGCCTGGCCGTCTTCAAGCTCTTCAACCATGCGAGCCGCAACCATTCCGTCAATCTCTCGCTCCGGTTCCGTTTCCCCAACGAGGACACCGGATTCATTCCAGCAGAAAAAGCGCGGAGCGACGCTGGTGTACGTCTCACCGTTTGCCAGCCTGACCTCGAAAACACGCTCTCCGGAGAAGATGCCGGGGGAGAGTTTGCAAGGAAGTGCAATCAGGGAACGTTCCGCGTTCATTCCAGAACCTCCAGTGAAGAGAGTTTGCAAGAGTTCCTGTCAAATCACGCCGGCAGCTCTGCCATTTTCAGAGCGTCCACCGGACAGACCAAAACACACGCCGCACAGCTGATGCAATCCCGCGGCCGGGCGAGTACCGGTTGCCTTTTCCTCAGCTCCAGGCACTGCGTCGGACAGACCCGGACGCAGTCACCGCAGCCGGTACAGCGCGTCTCATCCAGCACGGGCAGCTCACGACTCACCCGTTGTTCCCCCCGTTGCAAAACCCGGCATCAGCCCTGCGACAATCTCCGCCAGCCGTTCGCGACCCAGCGGCGGCAGCAGCACAAAGTCCGCACCCAGGTCCCACGCCAGCCCGGCCAGCCCGGCGTGGTCGGCGTCGCCCACGACCACCCGGCCCGTCTCCGGGCTCAGCCACGCCACCCGCTCCAGCAGACCGAACTCGCGTTCCAGGTCTCGGCCGAGGCGGATCACCAGCACTCCCGGCCCGCCCTGGCGCAGCAAGCGCAGACAGGGACCGATTTGCCGCGGCTCGCGCAAGGCCCAGCGCCGCTCCTCGGCCAGCGGACGCAGCAGCGCCGCCAGCCGGCTGTCGGGCTCGAAGACCAGGATCTGCGGGTGGCGCATGGGAAGCGGTCAATCCTCACTTTCCGGTGCGGGGTCGCTGATCTCCAGCGCCTTCATCCGCCGAAACAGCCGGGGCCGCCAGACGCCCAGCAGCTCGGCCGCCTTCCCCTTGTGGCCTCTGGTTCGCTCCAGCGCTAGCACGATCAGCCGGCGCTCCACCTGCTCCAGTACCTCGTCCAGCTTCGGCAGTGCGTCCGGCGCTCGACCCGGCGTCTCGGCCAGGCGCTGCGGCAGCCGCAGGGACAGAGGCAGGTCGTCGGCCGCGATCCGGTCCGAGCCGGCCCGCTGGCGGGCCTGGTCCAGCACCTGCAGCAACTCGGCCAGGTTGCCTTGCCAGGCGTGCCGGGTCAGCATCTCCTGCGCAGGCGGCGCCAGACCGGCGATCGACTTCTCGCCGTCCGAGTTCAGCCGGGCCAAAGCTGCGCTCGATCAGCAGCGGCAGATCGAGAAGCCGGTCCCGCAGTGGCGGCAGTTCCAGCCGGTACGTGTCCAGGGCACAGAACAGCTCTTCCAGCAACTGGCCCGAGGCGATCTGGCTGCGCGGGTCGGTCGAAAAGCCGACCAGCAAGCGAGGCAGCGTTTCCGGCGTCTCCGCCAGGTCTTCCGGGTCCACCTCATACAAGCCCGAAGCGCCAGCGCCGGGGTTGTCCCGTCGCTGGCGCTCCGGGCTTGTGAGAATTCGTTCCCACAGAAGCAGCTGCAGGTCGCGCGGCAGCCGGCCGGGTTCGTGCAGATAGAGTGCGCCCAGTTGCCGGCGCTGCAAGGCCCCGGCGTCGGCCAGCAGCAGCGCCCCGACCGACCAGGCCGGCAGGCGCGGCACAATCCAGCGCGGCGAAGGAGCGCTCGCGCTGGGGACTGTGGGCATGGATCAGCCGGGCCAGCGTCTGCTTGCCGCTGCCCGGCTCGCCCAGCAGCACCACGGGACAGCGCAGTTCCGCCGCCAGCCGCACCTGCTCGGCCAGGCGGCGCAGCGTCGGAACGGCCTCCGACGGCAGGAACAGGTTGAGCCGGCGCTGCACCTGCTGCCGCAGCGCCGCCAGGCGCGGCGGCATTGTAGCCATCACGCTCCGCGTGATGGTTTCATCACGCGGAGCGTGATGGCTACCCTGGACCGGCACAATCCGGCCCAGCAGGCGCAGCCGGCCCTTTTCCCGCAGCGGCGTGAATTCCACGTCCCACCAGCGGGGCGGCGAGCCGCCCGGCAGCAGCCGGCGCACCTGGACCGTTTCGCCGCGCAGCGCTTCCTGGGGAGGGCAGAGCAAATAGGCCAGGATGTCCTGGGGAGTGTCCGCCAGGGTGACGGGCCGGCGACGGCGGCAGACCAGATGGCGGGCCTCGCTGGCGGACAGGCCAGTCAGCTTTTCCCAGGCCCGGTTGACGGACAGGAGCGTTCGCCGGCGGTTGAGGATGAACAGAGGATCGTCGGTTCGCTGGAACAGGGCCTGCCAGCGAAAATCCCGGTCCGGACGTTCTGCCGGCGGATCAGGAGCCGGAGGTCCCGCGCTCATGGCTCAGAGCTTGCTCACGAGGTACAGCACCACGCCAATGATTCCCAGGAACAGACCCAGCCGGCGCATCCACCGGAAGGCCTCGCTCCAGATGACGCCCCACTCGTCCGAGCGCGTGCCGCTGTAAACCAGGCTGACGATCACGATCAGCAGCGGCAGATCAATCAGATAGATATTGTGGTTCACGTGGCCTGCGGGGGGTTAGTTTTCCGGGAAGAGGCGGCCGCGGCAGCTCCGGCGAGCAGGGCCGGGCCGGCCAGGGCGTCGTAAATGACCATGATGTTCAGCACGCCGGCGATCACGGTGTACACCCAGCCCAGCTCCAGCAGCTTGTTGCCGCCGGTGTGGACGGCGTTGAGGGACTCCGGGTCCGGTGTGCGCATGAAGCCGTTCAGCGGCGGCTTTTCCTGTTTGGGATTGAAGTTGGCGTACTGCCAGATGGCCGGCCAGACGACGATGCCCATCCAGAACTGGCCGAGGAACTGCGGCCGATGATACAGGTCGGTCGCCAGGCGCGTCCAGCTATCCTGTTGGGGGTTGCGCTCCTCGCTCGTGGGCAGGTACACGTTGCTGGTGAGATGATACTCTTTCACCTGGCCGTCGCTGACGACGGCCGCACGTCCCTGGCCCAGGAACAGCCCGTAGAAGAACAGCGTGTACAGGCAGACCATGAAGAGCAAGCCCTTGCCCACCCGGCCCTGGACCATCTGACCCAGACCCGGGACCAGATAGCTGAGGACGGCCGCCACGGGGGCGAAAGGCGGTGGGGGCGGAAGGGGGTTCTTGTCGGGAGACTTGGCGGAAGATTCCATCGATTGTTCCTGGCCGGCGGTTGCGTAGTGGCTCCCTGTCGCGTCGCTGTCTCCAGGACGCCAGGGTCCTTACCATCTCCTTATTCTAGCAACGACCGGCCCTCAGGTCCAACCCAACCAGCGTAGGACGGCTCTCCCGAGCCGCGCACGCAGCGCAGCGGAGTAAGCGGGCCTCTTCAAACCGCTTACTCCGCTGCGCTGCGTGCGCGGCTCGGCAGCCGTTGTCAGGTCCAACCCAACCAGCCCAGGAGGAACAGGGCCACGGCCCCGAGGAGGAACACCACGCCCAGAACGCCCAGCAACGTCTTGCCGCTGGGACCGGCCAGCCAGCGGCCCGGGGCGCCGGCCCGGCCAACCACCTGATCGAAGACGTTGTTGATCCAGATCAGCTGGCGCAGGGGCCAGAACAGCTCCTCGGTCGAGTCGGCGTCCGGTCTCGGAGTCGAAGTGTCCGGTCGCGGCCGGCCCTCGGTAAAGTGGTCAGGTTCGGAGTGCGCTCGAGGCAGCATGGGGTCCCTCGGTTCGGGGGGTTCGAGAGTGGAGCCGAACAGGGGTCGAGGATAGATCAGCGTCTCGGTCGCCGTGGGCAGCCCCAGGGGTGGCACCACTGGCTCGGGATCGCTTTCCGGCGGCCCGACGACCGGCCGTTCGGGGATCGTGAAGGGTTTGGCGAGCGGCGACGGCGGTTCCTCGGCTGCGTGGGGCACGGCCGGCCTGGCCGGGGCCGGAGGCGGTGCCGCGTCCAAGGTCGGAACCGGCTCGTCGCGGCGCAGCCGGGCCTGCTCGGGCGTTTTCTGAGCCTGGGCCCAGCTTTCCGCCAGCGGCGGCCAGGTGTGGGGCGACGGTTTCCAGCTGGAGCGGAACGGGACCCATTCGCCATCGGGCCCCTCTTCGCCCTCCTCCGGACCAGCCGTCGGTTGGCTGGGGGGTGTCCGTTTGCGCAACCGGTGCGGTGGCTGCACGGCCAGGGGCGGAATGGCGGACGAACTGGGGACGTCCGCTGCCGGAGTCCGGGCTTCCTCCGGAGGCGCCTTCTTCGCTTCCGGTTGGTCCGGCTCGGCCGGCGGTTTCCGTGCCGCTGGCTCGATCTGTTCTGCCGCGCCCGGCTGCTCCGGCCGGGGACCGGACTGGAGCGGCCTGGCAACCGGGGCAGGCGTTTCCTCGGACGCTGCCGCGGCCGGGACCGGTTTGCCGGTCCTGTCCTCGACCCGGTTGACCGGCAGATCGAGCATTCGCTGCAGCAGTTCATCCAGCTCATCCAGCTGCTTCCGGGTAGGATGAAGGGAACTCACCACGTTTCGGGGGGACCGAGTGTTGGCCATGACCGCCGTTCCTTCTTCCTGCCCTCTCCCCTCTCCCCAGCGGGGAGAGGGGAGAAAAAATCGACCGAAAAGCAACCCTCGCCAGCCACTGGCGAACCGCGCCGTGCTTGTAGCAAGGAGCCCAAACGGGGAAAAGACCAACTGACCCGCCCCTGGCAGCGAGGCAACCCATGTCCGAACGCTTTCACGTCGCTGGCGACCCAGCCCTCGGTCCCTTCGAGATCACGGGGCCGGAGGCGCACCACCTGGCCACCGTTTGCCGGCTGCGGCCGGGCGACTCCCTGGTGCTGTTCAATGGTCGGGGCGAAGAATACCCGGCGAAGATAAGTCAGCTGGGCAAGAAGAGCGTTCTGGTGGACGTGCTGGCCGTGGAGCGACCGGCCCGGGAGGTCGGCTTTCGGCTGGAGGTGGCGGCCCCGCTGCCCAGGGGCGACCGGGCGGACTTCCTGATCGAGAAGCTGACCGAGCTGGGCGTGACCTGCTTCACACCATTGCAGACGGCCCGGAGCGTGGTCCATCCCCGGGAGAGCAAGCTGGATCGGCTGCAGCGGCACGTCATCGAGGCGAGCAAGCAGTGCGGTCGCAACCTGCTGATGCGGATTGGCGAGCTGACCCGGTGGGACGAGTTCCGGAGCTGGCCCGGTCTGCCGGTGCGGAAACTCCTGGCTCATCCGGGCGGCCAGGCCCTCTCCGACGTGCCGACGAATGCTCGACAGGACGTGGTCCTGGCGGTCGGCCCTGAAGGCGGATTTACCGACGAGGAGGCCAGGCAGGGACAGGAGGCGGGCTGGCAGCTGGTGTCGCTTGGTCCGCGGATTCTGCGGGTGGAGACGGCGGCCATCGCCCTGGCGGCGGTGCTGGGGATGGTTGGACCTTGTTAGAGCGTTCGGAGAACAGAGCGAGCGGGGGTTAACACCCCCCGCTCGCTCTGTTCTCCGAACGCTCTTGCGGCGGTCACCGCTTGGGCCGATACCGGCTCCAGCCATTGTCGCGGACCGGCCGGGTCCAGTGTTCGGGCACGGGATGCCGTTCCGTCTCATCCGCGAAGTTCCAGAACTTCAGGCCCTCCTCGCCCGGCTTCCAGGAGAAGAACGCCTTGCGATCGTTGACCACCGTCGGGAAGCCAACGAGCCCGAAAGTCTGGTCGAGCAGGACCACGCCCAGGCCGGTCAATTCGACCAGGTGCGCCTGCATCTGCTGACCCAGGAGCACCAGCTCATCCTGGATCGCATAGCGCCGCGACCGTTCCGGCCAGGTCAGCGCCCGTTTGCGGCGCTCCAGCCGGGTCAGCTCCGGCAGCAGTTTGACGTTGCGGCGGTGGTTGTCGATGATGTCCGTCACGATGCGGCCAACCAGCGGCAGCATGGCCTGGCTGGCCCCCCAGGTCAGTATCTGATCACCCTGACCGGGTTGCTCCGACGCATCCGAAGCCCGCGGTTCGGTGAAACCGTTCATTGCCATTCCCCCTCACGCCAAAAACACGTGTGCTACCCATCTGTATTCTACGTTCGGTTTTCCCGGCGGGCGTCTTCCACGCAAACAATTCTTGGCCCAATCACGCCCGGTCCGCCACGGGAGCACAACAGGCATCGTCGCTCCCTTCACCATCCTGAGTATAATTAACACCCTGACGAGTGCCAATCGAATTGCCGGCAGACAAGGCCGCTTCGCTGGGTCCCAGACGATGGTCTTCCCGTGAATCCGGCACGGCCAGCAAAGTCAAGGTTTGCGCCAAGGTTTCGCGCGCTTGCCGGGACGAGGTGGTTATTGCGGCTCAGGAAGAAAAAAGACCGCCTCGGCTCCGGACCCAGGAAGAAAAAGACCGCCTCGGCTCCGGACCCAGGGCGCTGCCCTGGGCTATCGTGTTGCGCCCCTTCGGGGCGGAAAACAAGACCCCCGAAGGGGTGCCCCCGACACCTGGGGCGTTGCCCCAGGCTATCGTGTTGCGCCCCTTCGGGGCGGAAAACCTTGTCTTTCGCCCCGAAGGGGCGCAACAGGATAGCCCAGGGCAGCGCCCTGGGGACCAGCGAAGGACGTTTGTTTTCTGAGCCGCAATAGCCACGACGCGGAGCGCATCAGGCAGATCCAACGCCGACTCCGCTCCCCGCCCCTTGCAGAGCAGTCGCTCAGGAGAGGCTCAGCGTCGCCGTTTGCTTTGTGGCGGCGAAGGTATTGCCGGCGGCGTCGGTGGCCGTGGCGTTGAACGTGATGGTGCCGTTTTTCAAGCTGCTCACGTTGACGACGGCCGACCAGGTGCCATCCGTGCCCACCAGGACGGCCGGTGTGGTCGCGGAGGTGTTGGTACTGTCCGTGACCGTGACGGCGACCGTGTTGCCAGGCACGCCCGTGCCGGACACGGCGGCGTTGGCACTGGTCACCGGGCTGGTCACCGTGTTGATGCTGGCGGTCGGCGCCACGGTTTGCTTGGGTGCCGTCAGGGTGCCCGTGGCGGTGTTCTTGGCTGCGTCCGTTTCCGTGGCGGTGTAAGTCACCAGGCCGTCGCCCAGACTGCCAACCGCGAGGTTGCTGACGCTCCAGGTGCCACTGGCGCCCGCCGTGGTCGTGACCGGCGTGGCCGGCGTCGAAGTGCTGCCCTCGCTGGCGACCACACTGACAGTCGCACCCGGCGCTGCCGTGCCGGAGACCGTGGTGGTCGGGGCGTTGGTGGAGTTGATCGGGCTGGTCACCGAGGAGATGGTCACGGTGGGCGCGGCCGTGTCCTTGATGGCCGACAACGTCGTCGAGGTCGAGGGCGTCAGCGACACGTCGGTGGCGGTGTAGGTAATCGGGCCATCTTTCAGCGTGCTCACGTCGAGAGAAGGCACCGTCCACGTGCCACCGCTGGCGGTGACGGTCGTTGAAACCTGCGCATTGGTGCTGTCCGTGGCCGTTACCGTGATCGAGTCGCTGCCCTCGGCTTTGCCGGAGAGCGTCACGGTGGTCGAGCCCGAACTGACGTCGGTGATCGGGTTGGTCGCCGAGGTGATGTCAACGAACCCAGTCGGGAGGGCCAGGGTTGTCGGACCCGTGGGGCTGGCCTGGGCCGAATTGCCGGCGGCGTTCGTGGCCGTGGCGCTGAACGTGACCTGACCGTTCGTCAAAGTGGACAGGTCCAGATTCGCGGTCCAGTTGCCGCTGGCGTCCGCGGTGACGGGCTGCGACGTCACCGTGTTCGCTGTCGGAGTAGCGCTGTCGGTGGCGGTGACCACAACCGAGCTGCCAGGCGTTGCCGTGCCGGTGACAGCGAGGTTGGGCGCGGTGACCGTCAGCGCCCACCGAGTTGACCGTGACCGCCGGCGCCGTGGTGTCCAGGGCGGCCGTTTGCGTGGCCACGTTGGTCCGGCTGGCGGTATCGGTGGCCGTGGCCGTGAACGTCACCAGGCCATTGCTCAGGCCGCTCAAATTGAGATCGCCGCTGACCGTGCCAAAGGGCACCGACCAGGTTCCGCCGGTCGCGGTGACAGCGGGAGCCGAGACCGAGTGAGTGCCGTCGCTGGCCGTCACGGTGACGCTGGCGCCGGTTTCGGCCGTGCCGGAGATGCCGGTGAGCGAGCCCGTGCCCTGCTCGTCCGCGAGGTTGATGGTCATGGGCACCGGCGAGATGCCCAGGGCCGGCACCGTCTTGGTCGAGGTCACCGTGGTCGAGGTGCTGCCAAGCGTGGTCACGGCCGAGTAGGTGATGGTGCCGTTGGTCTGGAGCGGGGTCCCGGTCGTGCCCGAGACGAGGTTCAGGTTGTTCACCGTCCAGGAACCGTTGCTTCCCGCGGTGGTCGTCACTGCCGCAGTCGTGTTGGTGCCATCGCTGGCCGTCACGGAGACGGAATCTCCCGCCTGGGTCGCGCCCGAGACGGTGGCCGTCGTCGTGGTGGAGCCGTTGGCCGTGGTCTCCGGGTTGATCCGGACCGAGTTGAGCGCCGACACGGTCACCTTGAACGTGGTCGAGACGCTGTTGCCCACGTCGTCGGTGGCCTTGACCGTCACCGTGGCCGTGCCGGACTGCCCGGCCACGGGCAGCAGCTGGAGGACTTCGGGGTGCTGATCCGTTGCGAAAGTGCCGGTGTTTTCGAGCTGGACGTTGAGGATGCTGGTGTTGCTGCTGGTCACGGTGTAGGTCAAGGTGTCAGGGTTCTTCAGGACCGTGGCGCTGGTGATCGTCTCGAAATTGCTGCTGGTTGGCGTCCCGGAGGTGAAGTTCACCAGCGGCAGGTTGGTGAAGGCACCGTTGAGGGAGGATTGATTCGCTGGCGTCGCGCCTTGCAGCGCCGTGAAGGCCGCCTGGCTGGCCGAGTCGGAGGCAATCGTCCCGAAGACGGCGTACCCCGCCCCGGCACTCGCGTTCGAGAGAGAGGTGGAATTGTCCGTGATGTTGAAAAAGAACTGGCTGGTGGCGGTGTTGTCGCCAGACAACCGGGCCATGGCAATGGTGTTCGCCACGTTCGGCAAGGAGGGGCTGGATTCGTTGGCGAGCATCGGATCGTTGGAGTTGGCCACCGAGCCGAAAGTTCCCGCGTCGAAGCCGCCGCCCTGGAGGACGTTTTCGGGGGTGTTGGCAAACACACCGCCGGAGGAAGTCAGACTGCTGAGGCGGTGGAAGATCGTGTTGTCGTACCGGCCCGACTCGACGTAATCGAGGAAGTTGGCCACCGTCTGTGGGGCCTGCTTGTCGTCCAGGTTCAAGTCCAGGGTGAGCGGCGTCGTGCCGTCCATGATGTTGAACTGGACCTCGCTTCCCGAAGCCGCGTTGGGGTCGCTGAAGTTCGAGGCCAGGTCGAGGGTCGTGGTGTCATTGCTGGAATCGAGCACCATGTTGGCGATGGAGGCCGCGACGGTCGGGTTCATGTCCGACGTGGGTCCGGCGAACTGGGACGGAATGTCGATCGGGGTGCTGACGTTGGTCACCTCGCGCAGCGAAACGCCATAGGGGCTCAAGCCGCCGAGGCCGAGGCTCTCCTTGGCGAGCCCTCCGGCCGTGACGGTGACGTTGGAGACCGTGGTCCCCCCGATGTAATCAATCCCTGGCACGGTGGTGAGGGTGTAAGTGCCCGGCGTCAGACTGCGAAACACGAACAGGCCGCTGGAGTCGGTGGTGGTCGTCTGGGTGCCGCCGGGGCCCGAGAGCAGGACCTCGGCGCCCGGAGCGTTGAACGTTTGCCCGGCCAGCGATCCGCCCACGCTGCCGCTGATCGTGCCCAGGGGGCTGACCGACGGCAGGACGCGATCTTCCAGCGCCAGCAATTCGAGCCGGGCCTGGAGCTTCTCCCGCGGCTTGAGCGGAAGACGTTTCGGGTTGGCCTGCCCCTGGAGAAGACCCCACAACTGCTGCACGACTCGGCGCATAAGAAAAACCCTCACCCGTTGCCTTCCTGTTTCCTGTTTGTTTGGCCGCCCAAGAATCCTGACGTCGCTGGGCAGAGAACCTCAACCGCGGAGGCCGCTGCAACGATTATCGAGGTTGGTCCGGTGCTCTCTTGAAGTTTTTACGCCTCAGGGATGACCCGGTTTGCGGCACAGCACCATACGAGATGCGGTAAGTATAGCAGATCTGGGCAACCTGGAACAAGGGCGGGCACGTTTTTGGGAGGGATTCTGCGTCTTCGCTGCTCAAAAAACTCTGCCCCATCCGCAAGCTCAACCCGTCCGGGCTGCACCAAACCTGCTCCTCACCCTTCCCCGCACGTATCCCTTCTTGATTAACTTGCGAATCCCGGGAGTACGTGACAGAACCACCCCGCCGGCCGTGAGGAGATGCCGATCAATAGCGAAACTCCACCCCAAAGGTGATGGACTGGGCCCACAGGTCGGAGACGCGGACCATCAGCTCGGGGCGGAGCGGGCCAACGGGGATAGCCGGAGGGAAGAAGTTGCGATTGAGAAACGTGTCCACCTGATCGCCGGCCCGGGCCACGTTGTTCCAGAAGAGGAAATAATAACCCAGCCGCAGCCGCACGTGGTCGCTGACGTTCCAGCCCAGGGTGAGGCCCACGTCCGCGGCGAAGGCCAGTTCGTTGAAGGGCTGCTGGCCGATGTTGCTCATCAGGGCGTAGATGCCGCCGGGTTGAGGCAACGGCGCGAACCCGGGCACCGTGGTCAGGGTGCCGCCATTGACGTTGACCACGTCATTGTTGCGGCCGAAGGCGACCTTGGTCAGCGCCTCCAGAAACCAGTCGCCCCGGCAAACCTGGAGGCGGAAGCCGCCCTCGACGCCGTTGAACTGGTTGCGCGCGGAGAAACTGTCGGCCGTGCTGATCGTGGTGCCGGGCACGACCAGCCCTCCCTGCGGCATGATCTGGGTGTTGATGCCCAGGGAGTCCTCGTAGTGCATGTAGCGATAGCCGAACAGGCCGAAGAGGCGAACGGGGCCGTGGTCGATGATCCGTTCGCTCAGGTCCACGTTGCCGCCGTAAAACGCATGCGAGACCGCCGCGATTTCCAGGGAGCCCCTGGCAACCCCCGGAAAGCCCACCAGCACCGAGGCGGGAGGCGCTGGTGAGGGCGTTGACGTACGGCAGGGCAAGGATCTGGGTGCCGTCCGAGGTGGCGTTGTAATTGGCCGTTTGCGGGGCCAGGTAGAAGAAGCCGCCCTCGATGCCCATGTCGTACCAGTCCTTGAAATAGTAGCCGGCGTTAAACCGGCCGCCGATGCGCGCACTCTGATCGACGGAGTTGTTGCCGAAGGGTGTGGTGGTGAGCGGACTGCCCGGGACGCCGGCGGCGGTCTGGGGCGTGCCCGGGGGACTGGTGGTGACCAGGGGCGGCAAGCGCAGTGCCGCGCAGCCAGCCGACCATGACGTCGCCGTTGGCCCAGAACTGGGGCGGACAGCTGCCACCGGCCGGGATCGGCACTGTGTAGGGTTGGTCGTCCACGACTGTGTAGACCGGACCGGGGGGGGCCACGGACGGCAGGGTCGCAAAGCCCGGCAGCGCCTGGCCAGGGGCGGGGCTGCCGGGCTGGGCCAAGGTGGGGCCCACAAGCCCCAGGATGGTGAGGACGGCAACCGTGAATCGAGTGGTCATGAATGGTGACCCCGACAGTGCTGGTGGAGTGGCTTGCTCAACCAGGCAAGTACGCCTCGAACCTCGGTCCCGAGGTTCCTGATCTGTCTTACGTATCGACCGGGGGGACGGAGCAACTTGCATTTTTCGCGGATCGGGGACAATCGGGCCGGTTGGCGCAGATTACCCACTCACCACCGTGAGATTGTCCCGATGCACCGCCTCCTCGTAAGGCAGTTGCCCCAGACGTTCGCGGATCTGCTCGGTGCGCAGGCCCCGGACTCGTTCGGCGGTGGCGGCGGCGTAGTTGGTCAAGCCGCGAGCGAACTCCTCGCCGCGGGCGTCGCACAGGGACACCACGTCCCCCTTGCCGAAGGAGCCCTCCACCTGCACGATGCCGACCGGCAGCAAGCTCTTGCCCTGCTGTTCAATCGCCCGGCGGGCCCCGTCGTTGACCACAAAGCGGCCGCGCGGACGGGCCGTGTAGCCCAGCCAGCGCTTCCAGGCCGGCAGCGTGGTGTTGTGCGGCAGAAACAGGGTGCCGAGCGGCTCGCCCTGGAAGAGAGCGTCCAGGATGCCGGGCCGGGTGCCGCTGGCCATGATCACCGCCTCGCCCGAGACGGTCACCAGCCGGGCCGCCCGCAGCTTGCTGCGCATCCCGCCCGAGCCCAGGCTGCTCTTGCCGCTGCCCGCTTTTTCCAGCACCTGAGGATCGATCGCCGGCACCGTGGTCAGCAGCTGTGCCGAGGGATCGCTGCCCGGGTCGGCGGAATAAAGGCCGTCCACCACCGTCAGGAGGATCAGCAGGGGGGCCTGCAGCAGGTTGGTCACCATCGCCGCCAGGTGGTCGTTGTCGCCGAACTTGATCTCGGCCACGCTCACCGTGTCGTTCTCGTTGATGATCGGCAGGCACCCCCACTCCAGCAGGGTAAACAGGGTGTTGCGCGTGTTGAGATAGCGCGTCCGGCTGTCGAAGTCGCTGGCCGTCAGCAGCACCTGGGCCGTGGGGATGCCGTAGCGTGCCAGGCAGTCCTCGTAGGTGCGCATCAGGAACGCCTGGCCGACCGCGGCACAGGCTTGCAAGTGACGCAGGTCGGTAGGTCTCTGGCCTAATCCCAGCCGGCCCAGACCCGCGCCGATGGCGCCTGAGCTGACCAGGACCACCTTCCGGCCCGCGGAGCGCAGCCGATGGAGCTGATCGGCAAGGGACTGGACGTTGCTCGGCTCCAGCGTGCCATCCGCACGGGTCAGCACGTTGGTGCCGACCTTGACCACCACCGTATGAGCCAGGGCCATCACTTCCTGGCGAACTGGATCAATCATGCGCGCTCCCTTTCTCGGCCCGAGGACCAGCGGCCATTGTATTCGCCCTCGCCCGGTCAGTCAGCCTGATACCTCAGCAGAGTCCGCCTGGCAACTAAGCAGACTTGGGGGGTTGTAGGGAACGCCCTCCGTGGCGTTCCGCGTGGGGCCGGAACGCCACGGAGGGCGTTCCCTACAGGGCGGAACAGGGAATTCGGGAAAAAATCGCTGGTTGGCACAATCTTCGCAGATTCCTCACTCGTCCTGAAATCAGCAGCCCGTGACGGAGCGCAATGTTTGTAACAAATGGAAAGAATGGTTTGACGGCACGTGCCTGGTCTTTTATACTCGCTCTGGTATGATGGTGCGGGGAGAGTCGGGGAAACCCTCCCAAGAAGGAGAGGAGGTGTGCTTTGCAGCCCAAGACGCCACGACCTGGAATGGCCGCGATCCTCCTGGTCCTGCTGCTGTTACCGACTTCTCTGCTAGCGCAGAGCAACCGAGCGGACGAAGCCCATCGCCTGGCCCAGGCCAGCGAGCAGCGCGGCGACTGGGCGGAAGCCTGCCGGTTCTACGACGAGGCCTATCACCGCGACCGCTCCCGGACCGAGTACCGCGACGCCTATCAGCGCTGTCTCCGCCAGCTCCACCTGCAACGCCGGCACCGCGACCCCAGCTACCGCAAGGTCCTGTCGCGGATGACCCTCTCCGACGCCCTCAACGTTTACGAGGAAGTCCTCTCGCTCCTTTCCCACGTCTACGTGGATCGCAGCCGGACCGACCTCAATGCCCTGTTCCAGGAGGGCTTGAAGGAGGTCCGCCTGGTCCTGGACGACGAGGCGTTTCGCACGGACTACCTGAACGGCATCCGGCCCGAGGCGATCCGGGCGTTCAAGCGGCGCCTGGAAACCTGGCCGGAGCGCAAACTGGAAAGCACGGCCAAGGTCCGCGAGGAGGTGATCCAGGTTCTGAATGTCGCCCAGCAGAAGCTGGACGAGCGGCTCCTGCTGCGCACCGTGCTGGCCCTGGAGTTCGCTTGCGGCGCCTGCAATGCCCTGGACGAGTATTCCCTGTTCCTGACGCCCAGCCACGTGGCCGAGCTGCAGGAGGCGCTGCGGGGCAAGACGGTCGGCGTCGGCATTGACGTGGCCGTGGTCGAGGGTCGGCTGGAGATCAGCCGGGTCCATCCCAAGAGCCCGGCCGAGGACGTGGGCCTGGCACCGCACGACCGCATTCTCAAGATCGATCACCAGCCGGTCGAGCAAATGCCGCTGGAGTGGGTCGTGGATCGGCTCCGCGGCGAGATCGGCTCCTTGCTGGAGATGGAGGTCCTCTCGCCGGGCCAGATGATGCCGCACCCGGTCAAGATGAGCCGCCGGCCCGTGTTCGTCCCCAGCGTCGAGGCCCGCATCTTGCCCGAGACGATGGATGGGGACTCGATCGGTTATCTGCGGATTGCCTCCTTCCAGGACACGACTTTGCAGGAGGTCCGGGAGACCATGGCGCAGATGCGATCCTACCCCGGCGGTGGCATCAAGGGGTTGATCCTCGACCTGCGCGGCAACCCGGGTGGCCTGTTCACCTCCTCGGTGCGGGTTGCCGAATTGTTCATAGGAACGGGCGTGATCGTCTACACTCAGTCCCAGCTGCGGGATTATCGAGACCCCAAGGCCCCAGGCAACCAGAAGCCATTCCGGGCCGACATCATCAACCCATTCGAGTTGCCCGTGGTCGTCCTGGTCGATGGCGATACCGCCAGCTCCGCCGAGGTGGTGGCCGGCGCCCTCAAGGAAGCGTTCGACCGGGGCCGGCTTGGGCGCTTGCTGGGGCAGACCACGTATGGCAAGGGGTCGATCCAGAGCTTGATCCTGCTGCGCAAAAGCCCCGGCGGTTTTCGCATTCGCCTGACCGTGGCCCAGCTGTTCGCGCCGACGCAGAAGCCGATCTTCGGCCGGGGCATCGTCCCGCACGAGTTCGTCAACACCGAGGGCGACACCTGCATCCTGGACGCCCGGGAGCGCCTGCTGGACCTGGTGCGGATGTCCCAGATGTCCCCCCGGATGATGATGCAGTGACAACCTCGGTGATTGGTGATTGGTGAATTGCACCAATCACCAATCACCAATCACCAACCACCAAGTGCGCATACTCTGGACCCGATCCACTGAGGCCCCGCTGCGCGGCCTGGCCCTGGCCCGCGAGAGCGGCTGGACCCTGGCCTGGGACACCGCTTCCTGGCTCCATCTGTTCAACCGTTCGGGAGAACGGCAAGCGCTGGTGCAGTTCCCCACCCCGGTGGCATCCGCCGCCTGTGCGGACGACGGCCACAGTTTCGCGGTCCTGGGCAGCAACGGGCGGTTGCGTCTGCTGGCACGCGACCTGATGCCGCGCTGGGAACGGGAAGTGGAGCAGCCGGGCCTGGCGGTCGCGCTCTCGGCCCTGGGCGAGTGTCTGGCCGTGGCCGACACCGCTGGCGGCGTTCATCTGCTGGATCGGACCGGCAAGCCTCTCGGCAAGGTTGCCTTGCCGCGCCCCTGCAAACACCTGGCCTTTGTCCCCGAGAAGCCGTTGCTGGTGGCCTGCGCCGATTTTGGCCTGGTGGCCTGCCTCAGCTCCTCCGCCGAGGTTGTCTGGCGCGACGGTCTGGTGGCCCGGGTCGGCTCGCTGAGCATCGCTGCCGCCGGTGAGACGATCGCCCTGGCCTGCTATGGCGATGGCTTGTGGTGTTACGATCTTGCCGGCCGAAAACGGCAGCGGACCGACCTGGGCCCCTGCGCTCTGGCGGCCCTCTCCTACGTCGGCGACAAGATCCTGACCGTCGGCCTGGAGCAGAAGGTCCGGCTGCTGGACCAGGCCGGCGGCTGCCTGTCCAGCATCCCGATGGAAGGAGCGGTGCAGGGGTTGGCCCTGGCGCCGCTGGCCGACGTTTGCTGGGTGGGCCTGGCCGAGGGCAAGGTCGTGGCCTTGCAGGTCAAATGACGATTGACACCAGACTAATCCCTGCCTTCCTCCCAGGACCAAAAGAAGGGAACGTCGGTTCCTCGAATGGGTCTTCGACGGAGCGCGTCGCGTGAGCCTTCCGGCGTTCCTTGCAGCAGGAAGCTGGTGTGCCGCGCGATCACCACGCCAATCCAGGCTCCGCAACTTTCGACAAGAATGTCCGTGATGCTGGCGTACCGCGTGGGCAGAAACAGTTGCCCGGCCTCGATGGCGGCCGCCATCCCGGCCGCCAGCAGGACCACGACTCCCCAGCCCCGGCGCTGGAGGGCCGGGGGCAAAGCGAGGGTCAGGAGCACGCCCAGAGGCAGGAACAGCAAGAGTTTTTTGACGCCCTGGTCGAAGCTGTTCCAGTAGTCGCCCTGGTAATAGTCCACGAAGGGCACCAGGGACAGACCTTCTAACCGCGCTGGCCCAGCTGCTGTCCAGGCGGAAGTTGAACGGCTGCCAGTTCACAAAGAGGGCCGCGACCATCCAGAGGAGCAACAACAGGCCAAGCAGTTCCTTCCGCGGACCCCGAGAGGCCCTTTCCTGGGCAGCCGGAGCGAACCGGCTGGGCACGCCGTCACGCCGCAGGACCAGCGCCAGTCCCCAGCCGGCCAGGACGGCCACGGTCCCCGTGACCACCGACGTGGCGTCCACGAAGCGGCTCATCACGAACAATTTCAGGACCTGAATCATCAGGTTGGCGGCCACAGCCAACGCCAGGATTCGCCGCCAGGCGTGGCCGGTCCGGCAGCCGCCGCCAGGCAAGCCGGCCAGCAGCAGGCCCAGCGGCAGGAGCAGGGCCACGTTCCAGCATTGCTTCTCCAGGGCCGGGTAGATCTCATCGCCGTAGCTCGCGAACGGCACCAGCCGGATTCGCCCATCGCGGTACTTGTGATAGAGGTCCGCCGGGCTCAACGTCAGGTCGAAGGGCATGCCGTTGAGCAGCCCCAGCAGGGCCAGGTAGCCAGGCAGCAGCCGGGCAGCCAGTCCCCCTCGGCCGACGGCAGCCCAGACTCCGCGGAACCACTCGGTCAGGCGCTGGCCGGCGGCCAGCCAGAGCAGGACCCCAAGGACCGTGCCGATGGCCTGGGCCACGATGTCATTCAGCGACGCCACCCGCGGGGGGAACCACAGCTGGGCGAACTCAACGAAGACGCTCAAGCAAAGGCAGCAGGGTAACACGGCCAGGGCCGCCAGAGGACCTCTCCCGGAGCGATCCACGCACAGGGCCCCCATGAGCAGGTAGCCCAGGGGCACAAACAGCACGACGTTGGCCAGCCAGTCGGAACGTGATCCCACCAGTACCGGGGCGCTGCACGTGTCACGGAACCGGGCCAGGGTCTCTTCCCAGGGCAGAGGCTGGTAATCGAAGGGGAGGAGGCTGCCGTAGATCACAAACAGGGCCAGCCCCAGGCTCAGCCAGGCATGGTGGCGTTGCGTGAGGACCGGTTGAACTGGGTCCGGGAAGGAACGAACGTAACTCACGCGGATGCCCTCCGTTTCAAGGCCCGATCGGACGGTGGACCGTCTCCAGGAGCTTGCAGCTACCCCGTGGAATTGTCGCATGGGCCGAGGCGCGTGGCAAGGACCGCGGATCTTCTTGCCCGGGTATCCGGCTGGGCGGGCGGGGAAGGGAAAGGCGAAAGTGAGCTTCTCTGGCTTCTTGGACTTGCTCGTGTCTCACCCGGTGGCATGAGGGAACAGGGACAGTCAGGAGGTGGCTTTTTCGGCTTGCCAGCGCCCGCGGGGGTGGTAGAATCACCTTCGGACATGTTGACGGCTCCTCGAAACTCGGAGAGGTGGCTGAGTGGCCGATAGCGCCGGTTTGCTAAATCTTCAAGACGTGTGAAATCCCTGTATTTCCAGGGGTTTTTTGCATTTCCCACACCCCGATTTGCCCCTCTGCAACCCTGCGAGCGGTTGTAATCGGTTGTAGAGAATCGGGAGTAGTTCCCCCGCCGCGGCGTCCCGCAGCTGGTGGCTGGTCATTGGTGGTCAGGGCCCGGAGCGTCCTGGCGGGGCTACCTGTTCAGTGGCCAGTCGTCCTGGCCGCCCCTACAAAACTACCTCGCGAACTCCGCCTCGACTTTTTCCGTCTGTATGGGTATAGCATCCCGCCCTCTGCGGAGCGATGCTTGACGGAGCGGACGCCCGCCCGAAACGATCGAACTGCCCGGTGCGTACTATGTAAGTAGGGGAAAGAGGCGAAGGAGGGAGCCTGCATCGCTGGCGAATGGAACTTGCCCGTGCGAGGAACCAGACCATGCCTTGGACCCAAGCAGGGGCAGCGGCCGTCGTCGTCGCCCAGCAGTTCAATCCGTCCGTTGTCACACAACTCTGGCTGAGAGACAACCGAGTTCTCGCGGCCGAAGACTTCCAGGACGGCTCGATCTTCAGCGACTACGTCGTGCAAGTGCGTTCGCGGCTTTTCCACATGCTCGTGCTGCAGGACCAGTTACAGTTCGTGCCCGCCGTCCCGGCGGAACAGCAGCAACAGCTCGTCACTGAGAGGCTGGGCGCCATCATTCAGTTGCTGCCGCACACCCCGTACCGCGCCTTGGGCCTGAACTTCAGCTGGCACCTCACGCCGGTGGGCGGCGACATCGGAGCAGCGACCCTGCGCCCTGTTCTGCCGTGACAATCACCCTCTCTACCAACTCTTTGGCGAGGCCAACGCCCATTTCGGGGCGTACCTGAGCAAAGACATCGCTGGCTTCCGCCTCCGGCTCGACATCAAGCCGATCGTGGTGGCGGTGGAGGGGGGCCAGGAGCACCGGATTCAGTTCGGGTTCAACTTCCACCGCGACATCGGGGACGGCGGAGCCCAGCAGATCGTCGAGGGGCTGAATCGCTGGGACGAAGTAAGGCAGGAGACAGAACGCATCATCGACACTGTTGAAGCGAGGCGCCCATGAACCACACGATCGGACCGATCACCACGACCCCAGTTCCCATGCAAGGCTACGACGACTGCGTCGTCGGCAGCGAATGGGTCACCACTCGCCTCCATACCATCAGCGAGGCGCTGCGCCACCAGGGGCGGGCCGACCCAAGGAGCGCCACCTTCCTCGAGGGGACGTCGTACTTCCGCCGAAGGAGGCCGTACTCTGTCAGGAGGGCGCAGACCCCGGCCCTCGACTGGTTCTCTCTCTCATTGCGTGCGGAGCCCGGCCAGCCCGTCACCACCGTGACCGGCTTGGAATCCGCTGGGAGTGAATATGCCCAGCCGATCTATGAGGTCTCCATCGCTTTCTCGATCGCAGCCCTCAAGGCGAAGGCGAGGGGCGATCTCACGCGGCCTCTCATCCTGTATGGGATCGGTCGGTCCGGCGAAAAGACCGATCTCCGCACTGGCCAGTGGGTACTCCAGTTCCTGAGCAGCTTGCAGCGGACGTGGGACGATCTTCGGCCTGAATCTGTGACTCTGGTGAAGGTTGGGGACCAACTGAACATCGCAGGGTTCCTTGAGGAAGTCTACGGACTCGCGGTTCATGACCTTCAATCGGCTACCGACCGTGTGTTCGACAAGATAGACAGGCTGCTGTGCGACGCCTCCGAGGATGTCTGCGACGAGATCCTTGCTCGCGTGGACGTCACGAGGCTGCCCACCGCCCTCCTGCGCTCGTTCCTAACCATCACCGCGCCCGCCAAAGGGAAGCTCCCTTCGCGCCGGTCTTTCTTTGCCAAGGCCTACGGCGAGATGGAGCGGCAGAGGGGGCCTGAAATGGCGCAGCGACTCCTTGGCAGGCTAGCGTGACATACTATGTGGGGAGAACGATTCCACCATCCGGGACACCATGTCCCGGACGTTGCCATCTTCATCATGCGCACCCCCACAGGGACGCATACGGGGCTCTACCACCGGAATCACGGCGTCCTCTTCATCCTGGAGGTCCAGTGGCATCGGATGTTCCGTGCAGAGGAGTGTGACCGAACCGTCGCGTGCGTGATCCCTGACCTGTCACCCGAGGAAATCAACGACCTCACCGGGATGTGCCGGCTCATCCATTCCCGGCACAACGACCCCGATCTCAGGCGCCGGTACAACATCCCGTATGCCTTCAGGAGTGGACACAACAACCGGTTCAACAACGGTACGGGTGAACTCATGCTAAGGGACGGCCTTGGCCTCACGTGTTCGACTTTCGTCCTTGCCGTCTTCGAGTCCGTGTACCTCCCGCTCATCAATTTCGACAGTTGGGAGACTAGAGCGGAAGACAACGCTAGACACCAGCAGCTTCTGGCCGACATGACGACGGGCTTCCCTCAGTACGGAATTCCCCCTGCCGAACCAGAGCATATTGCTGCCGTTGCGGCAGATCTTCCCTGCATCCGGGTCAGGCCGGAAGAGGTAGCCGCCGCCGGCATGTCGAACGATCGCATGGTGGATTGTCGCCGGGCGGAACGAGGCGGGCTCTGGATTTTAGAGTTGATGACACCTGGGTGGGCACATGCAAGCATTTGAGCCCGGGCAGGGGATTCGGCCTGCCAGCTACTGACCTCCGCAGGACTGGTCAGCCGTGACTGGATTTGCACAGCAGATCCTGTTCGGTTGCTCATTCCTTGCCGGGCATACTCTTCCTTCCGCGGCGTAACGCCGGGGCAGACGCTACCTCCGGACAGCCGGCCGCTCCGGGATGATGTAAGAGGGGCGAAGGGAATGGGCAAGCATGCTGCGGCTCAACCTTCTTTGTCAGTCTTTCTCGTGGTTATCTTGCTGCTGGTCTTCCCCTTCGCCTTATCCCTCTCTCGCTCCGCTGGCGTTGCCGTCGAACCAGCCCCTGGCTCATCACTCTGGCTGGCCTGGCCTGGTTTCTGGTTTTCCGGGTGCTGATACCGGGCGACCACAAAGGCAACCAGTACCGCACAACTACCCATGATGGGTAAGTCCAACGCCTCCGAAGTCAACACGGTCCGCAGGAGACAGGACGCTCCCAGCGCCAGCCCCACAGGCGCGCCGGCACAGCCCGGCACAAGCCCCTTCGTCCTCGGCCGTCGCCGAGTGAAAATGAAGCCGACCACGGCTCCCAGGGGCCCAGCGGCCATCGCCAGGACTCCGAATTCGACCAGGAGTAACACCCAGTCGATCATCCTTTCGATCATCCTTGCTTCCTCTTCCTGGTCTTCTTCGGGTGCTCCTCCGCTGCTGGTGCTGGCTGCCCGCCCTGGTCCGTCTCCGGTTCGGTCGCCTTGCGAGGCCGGCCCCGTGGCCTCGGTTCCGAACTGGTTGCCGGCACCTGAGTGAACGCCTCGCAGGAGACGCCCAGCGCCTGAGCGATGGCCAGCACGTTCGACCAGCTCGGCTCTCGCTCACTGCGTTCCCACTGAACGATGGCGCGGACGGACACGCCGGCGGCCTCGGCCAGGGCCTCGCGCGTCCACCCTCGCTCCTCTCGCAGTTCTCGAATCCTGCCTGCGATCCATCCCGGGTCAACCATCTTCGCACCCAAAGAAAAAAATGGGGAAACCGAAAAAATTACTCAACTGAGGTTGATAAATTACTCAGTTGAGAATATTATAACAGTGTACTCAGTTGAGTACAAGTGATCTTTGACAACTCGGTGACGGCTCCCGCAACCCTCCCCCGACAAACCAACGGGCAGAGGGCCAAAGACCCGAGGGACTATGCGGACGGGTGGGAGCAACGGAAGAGGAGAGAACAGCGGCAGAAACAAGAAGTGGGCCGGCGGTGTTACCAGCACCCCGGCCCGTGGCCTTCCTTCCGAAGAAAGGAAAGCACCGATGAAGTTACGGCATTCGACCCCTTCCCGCAACCTGGATTCCATCAACGAGCAAGGTTTGCTCACCAGCAAGAGCAAGGGCAAGCTCGCGGTCGTCTGGCTGCACTCGCCTTCCCGCTCGGCCTGGGCAACCCTTCACGTTTCCCGTCGCCATCGGGTCCGGGTCGAGGAGACGGTCACCATCGAGGTTGAGGTTCCCCGCTCTTGGCTGAAGCGGAGCGGCCGGCCCGGCTTGTGGTATTGCCCGGTTGACGTTCTGCCTGAACGGTTCCGGGCGGCTATCAGCTTCGACGAGCTGTCGGCCAGCCCCATCAGCGAAGCAACGATCTGACAGGGACGGCAACCCGGCCACGGATTGCCCTTTCCCTTCCCACACCGAACCCCACAGGAGAACGCGGCAATGGCAATCGTCATCGGCAAATTCAGCCTCGATGGCAATGAACTCAATGGGCCGGGCACCTACATGGAAGAGCGCGGCTTCGCTCTGATCGATCGCATCGAGGCCGGCCTGGACAACGTGTTCAACCTGACCTGCCATCTCAGCCCCTCGGTCGAGGTGGCCGTTCTGGTCCGGCTCCAGACGGACTATGCGGCCTGGCTCGGCGAGCGGGAATTGCTCGCCCGGCTCAAGTAACGCAAAGGGGCGGGGAGTTTTTTCCCCGCCCCTTTTCCTTCCCCCGAGAGAGGAACAACACCCATGTTCGAGAACGCTGACCTGATTCACCGTTACACCCGCGCCGATGCGATCCGCGACGGCGTGCTGATCGACGTTTCCGCGACTGCTCAAGAAGTCGGCTTCCGTTCCCCCGTGGCGCTGACCGCAAGCGTGTGGGCGAAGTACGTTGCGGTTCCGCCCGGCGTGGATTGCCAGGATGAGGCTGGGCGGCTGTGGGACGTGCTGGTCATGCTCCGGTTTGCAATCGGCAGGCTGAGCGGCAGCGCTTCCGAGGTGCGCTTCGCCTTGCACGTTCGCAACGACAACCACGAGCGCACCCCGCCGCTGGTCCGCCTCAAGGCCCTGTGCGGTCGCGGGGATCAGGGCGAGCCGGTCGTCACGATCCTCTTGCCCGATGAGGACTGAGCGGAGCAACACCCCGGATCGGTCCCACCTACCCGGGATTTCTCTTGCGGCGGCACCGACCGCCGCGGAGAATGACCGGGTCGGGACCGCCGGAGTCATGACCGGCGCGGCCCTTCGCCAGCGCAGTGCCATCTACCCGCACGGTTGGCGGAGGGGCCGCCCGACTGAGGGTAGAAGCAATGCCCACAATCCGCTGCCCTTCCTGCGACAAAGCTCTCAAGGTTCCGTCTCGCGCGTTCGGCGAGAAACGCCGCTGTCCGTCGTGCAAGGAAGTCATTGTGGTGCCGGACGAGGACGAGAAGCCGGCCCGCTCCGTCGAGCATCCCTTCAACGTGGTCCGGCTGGCGGCCTGGATGGTAGTCGGGTTGATTCCGCTGCTGCTCGTCGGCGGCACCGTCTGGTGGATTGTGGCCGACAGAGCCGCGAAGGAACAGCGAGAGAAGGCAGCCCTTGAAGTGGACGAGAGGGAACTGCGAGGGCTGTTGAATAAGGTAAACGAGCAATGGAAGCCGCTTGCTCTCAATCAGTCGCTGCTGGCTGCGTACAACTCGGAAATTGCCGATCTGAGAAACCAGATCAGAGAAAGGCCAGCAGACGAACGCCAGCTTGAGGGAAAAATCCAGGTCCGGAACGAACTGAAGGCATTGGCCATAAAACGCCAACTGAACCTTCTGAGCAACGTCCTTTCCGCCATTTCAAACGTAGAAAACGACGTTCGAGTCATCCTCGAACGCAGACCAGCGTGGCGCAGCGAGCCGCCGGAAAGCTGCTACCGTCTCGTCAAGGACATGAGGCCGCCGCCCTGGAAGGGCATCAACTACGACCGCCAATAACTACCGCTTTCGGCCAGATGCGGGCGGAAGATTACCAGGGTGACCTCCTTGCCGCACCGCGGGCAGGTTGGCGTGGAACAGACGCCTGCACCCCATCAGGTCACCTCGTTTCCATTCGAGCCATTCCTGTCCGGTTGGGAGCAATCGTCAGCACCGTCCCGCAGCTGCCACGGTGCCGTTCTCTTGATGGAATCGACTGTTGGTGCTGACATGCTCGTGTAGCCTATCCGGATCTGGATAGCCGCCGGTGAATACGCGGAGGTGTCCTCCCGGCAATGGGTCGTCCTCACCGGCCACTGCGCCAGCCAGCAGGGTCATTCCTCGACAGCGGTACGTCCCAAACGTCCTCCGGGATGTCGGCCCAAACGCTCCTCGCCCTGGGATCGGGCTTGAACTCCCACGGGCCGGTGAACGTGTTGTCGGCGAACCACAACACCATCGCCACGGCCAACACCATGTCGTCATGCTCGCCTTCCCGGGCCTCGTACAACTCGTGGGCGGCCTTGCTGATCTTGACCCGGAAATTGCTCAACTCGCTTTTCAGAACCCGCAGGTCTGGCAAATCGGGAGCGAAGTTGATCCGCCGGGTTTGCAGGGCAACCATTGCCGCGCTCACCAGGTTCTGCTTGGCGATGTGCCAGTAACCGTCTGTAGCCTTGCTGCTGGCCAGCCCGCCCGTGATCGTCACGGGGTGAACATCGGCGTTCAGGCCCAGCAACTTGAAGAAGTCCACCACGCCCCGGCCGACGCCTGTACCATCGATGGCTAGCGTACCTCCGGCCAGGGGAGCCCGGCTGAACAGATGAGCGACGTGCTTGCCGATTTCCGGGTACGGCGTGCCAACGTGGAACCGCTCCAGGAACATAACGTCGTAGACGTTCTTGCCGCTGGCCTCACCCGGAGTCACCTTGAGGGCGACCAGGGCAGAGCGGTCCGTTGTCTGGCCGAGATCCAATCCGCAAATCACGAAGTCGCTCACAGTTGCCACGCTTTCAGGTTTCGGTCAATGCCGCCCTGACAGGCGGCCTCGATGTCCTCGGTGGTGAACACAGCGTCAATCGCCTCCTCGAAGGAACAGAAATACTCCTGGCGGAACCAGCGCTCGCCGAGGGCCTGGCGTTCCTCGGCCAGGAACTCGGGGGTGATGCGTGGGCACTGGTCGGCCGTTATCTTGGTCCGCCTCCAGTTCCGCGGGCTTTCCCATGACTCGAAGTACCAGCCGCGGCGGCCGAACGGTGTGGACATGGCGATCAGCCGGCCGTGAGAGACTGCCAGCATGGGCCGAACGGCCCGATACAGGTCGTCACTGACCCGCGCGGCCTCGTCGATCACCAGGAGGTTGACGCCGCTGTAACAGCGGATACCCTCCTCGTTGGAGGGCAGGGAGATGATCCGGCTGCCGTTGGCAAGCTTGATGGTCAGCTGCGTTTCCCTGGCCGGCGGGCACACCTTGCGCCACGGGTGGTAAAGCCGGAGGAACTTGTCGCGGAACAGCTCGCCGGATTGCCGCTGCGTGGGCGAAAGCAGCAAGATCAGGCTGGGCTTCAGAATCGCAGTCTTGAGGGCCAGGGCCGAGGCGGAGAGAGACTTGCCGGCCTGCCGGCTGCACAGGAGCAGCATCCGGCTGGCGGTCGAACGCAGCAGGTCCACTTGCCACGGGTCAGGGGGCAATGCCGCCTCGGTCATGACCAGCCCCGGATTGAGCCAGAGCCGGTCGGCCAGGGTCGCCTTCCTCTGGGCCAGGCGGTTAAGGGCCTCCCGTGCCCACGGCGGCAAGGATGGCGGCAATGGTGGAGCGAAGCTCGTCATCGGTCATTACCTCCACCGGGATCGGCCCTCCCTGGGGCCCGGACGCCTCGACTTTCTTGGCCGGGTAGAGTCCCAGCAACTCGGCCTCGTCCTTCAGGACCGCCCGGGCGTTGCTGTAGTCGCTCACGGCCATGCACCGGGCATACAGCGCCCGCCGCTGGGCGACGTGGCGGTTGAGGAGTTTCTCTCGATCGCGCTCAAGGGTCTCGGCCAGCAGGGCGTCCGATTGGCGGACGTAGTTCCGCAACTGCCGTTCGCCCACCCCCCACTCTTTTTCGGAAGCATACTGAACGATGTCCGAGAACTCGGCACCCTGCAGGCGGATGGTCAGAATCTCGTTAACTCGTTGCTGCATCGTCGCTTTGTCGGACTTCATGCTTGGTCACCATGTCCTCGATCCATTGTGCATACCAGCGGTGTAGCAGGACGTCCTGGGTCAAGGCAAACTGCTCCTGGTTTTTGTTTGTCCGAAGGTTGGCGGACCCCTCCAGGGTGTAGCATCTGCCATCCTCCAGGGCGAGGGTTACGATCTTGCAGTGCGACCGGGCCGCGGCAACGCGCTGGCCCCGCTTGCCCAATTCCAGGAGCAGCTCGGCGAAGATGGCGGCGTCGTGCTTGCGGAAGAAATCGCTGGCCAGCAGGTCGAGGCGCTGCACCTTGCCGGCGTCCAGGAGGGTCGCCATCTCGGTCACGTTCCGGGCCGACAAGCTGAGCGTGGCTATCCTCATCTGCCGGCAGGGCGAGCCCAGCCGGTCCAGCAGCACGATGAGCAGGTGCATCAGGTCATACGTTCCGGTCATGACGGCGTGGAGTGTCTCGCCGTCGGCGGGGATCAGGTCGAGGGCCTCCCGGGCTTCCTTGAGGCAAGCCATCCGGCGGCAGTTGGTCCGGGAGAGGAAGCCGGCGCGTGCCGTCCCGGCCGGGGCCTCCGTCGCTTGGCCAGGTTCTTCGGCTGGCTGGCCGAAACGGACCGGTCGGGCCAGGGCAGAGAAATCGACGCGGGGGATCATCGAGCCCCCGCCTTTCTTGTCCAGCTGCGCGGCGCTTTACCGCCCTTGCTCTTCTTGCCCTTGCCGCCCTTCTTCTTGGCCTTCTTGACGTTGGCACCAAAGCCGAAGCTCGTGCTGCTCTTGGCTTTGCCGCCTTTCTTCTTGCCTCCGGGGGCAAAGGCGCCCGAATCGAAATCGGCCATCACACAACCCTCCTCTCTGTACTCTACCCTGGCTGGTGCAGGCGTCTGTTCCACGCCCCTCAGCGGCCTCTTCCATTATGGCAGGTCTCGCTCCTGGTTGTCGCCGGCGGCCGGGGTCGCCTCGCCGACCGCGGGCAAGACCGGGGCCTCGGGCTGCAGGTGCTCGACGCGCTGGGCCTTGAACCCGAAACAGCGCAGCAGGCACTTCAGCGCCCGCTTGAGCCGGACGTGTGCCGGGACCGTGCTCGCCTCGGCTTGCAGGTCGATCCGGTAGCGTGGTCGTTCAGTCATCGCACTGGCCCTCAAGGATACCGTGGCGGCTCATCAGTTCACACTCCTGGCAAGCCCTTCCCTGGCAAGCAGCCGGTCCAGTTCCTCCCGGGCCGCGTTCAGGGCCTGCATCTGGGCTGTCGTGCCGCCTCGATCCGGGTGGTAGCGTCGGGACACCAGGCCGAACCACTCCCGGACAAGCGGCCGCAGGTCCGGCTTGACCGCCCTGGCCGGTTGGGTCTGCGCGGTCTGGGTCTGGATGAGCCAGTCGTTGTACTCTCGGCGGTTCAACTCGGTCTGGATCGCTCGCCGCAGATAGGGCCGCAAGACGAGCGTTTCCAGCACCCAGGCCAGGTAATCCTCCGGCACGTCGCCGAGGACCCAGTCCTTGTATTGCCGAAGGGCATCTTCGTGGTTACCATCAGTCTCACTCCAGAACCTCTCGGGTTCACCGGGCCTGGACCGCCTGCCAGCGATCCCGGCCCCCGTTGTTTGGCTTCATCAATCCTCTTGCCGATCAACGCAATGATTCGCGCAGCCGCTCCCTCCCCCCGTCGGAAACCGTCCATTCCGTCCACCAGGCTGCCGGGCAGCTGGATTTGCCGCGGTTTGCTGGTGGACGGTTTCGTTGGACGGTTTTCCGGTCGCCGTTTGAAACCGTCCACCGAACAGTCCATCCGATTGCCCTGTGTTTTGCGATGAATCGTGGTTTCTCCCTTCAGCGGTGGACGGAATGGACGGTTCTGTCCGGGGAGTGAGGGCATCCTGGCGCAGGGCAATCACTTCTCGCTTCGTTCCCTCCAGCGCACGGCGAACCGTGTTCCGCTGCCGCTGCTCGTCCCGAACAGCCAGCAGGCCTTTCTCGTTCAGCCGTCGCCACAGCGTCTGACTGGTGACCGGAAACCCTTCGCCCTGCTCCCGGGCCAGTCCGCAGACCTCGGCATAAGCGGCGTCCGGGTCGAGGTAGAGCATTTCGTCGGCCAGCCAGCCGACACGCTTTCCCTGGGGCTGCCATTCCTGAAAAGCATTTTGACCGGCCCCGATTGTCTTCAGCCGCCATCCCCAGGCTACGGCCTCTCTGGGCGCCTCTCCTCTGGGGTCCGCGACGTGAGCCCGTCCCGAGGCCACCGCCGCCGCCAGCAGACGCAAAAAGAGCCGAGTCGGCTCGGCTCCTCGAAGATGCTCCCCCTGGACAGCCGCGGCTTCGCCCAGCGCGCCCCATCCGTGTTGCCAGAGCGTCTTTTGCTGGCTGGCGTCGATGACTCCCGTTTCGCGGGCAAACTCCAGCAGATAGGACAGACCCAGGGCCAGCTCCGCCACGATGCCCGGGTCCGGGCGTGTTCGCCGTTGCTAGCGGCATGCCCGCGAAGCTCGGCCGCTTCGGAGAGCAGCCCGGAGCGGATCTCCTCATAACGCGGCGCCGGCCAGCGAACAAACCCGGCCAGGGCCAGGGCATACTTGCCGCCGCGGGCGTCTGTCTGGCAGGCAGTCAGCACTTGATTGGGCCGGGGAGGCTGTGGGCCGAAATGGCCCAGGGAAACCTCCAAGATCAGGAGCCGGGCCCGGACCGACTGGCCCCGAGGGATGTCTTCGCCGGTGGACAGGATCAGGCCCCGGGGTGGTTTCGCGGAGCGGACGCTGCCATTTTCCCGGCAGCGAGCGCGACCGGCGTTGTTTCCCTGAGCGCGAAAGATCCGATCGGCCTCCCGGTGGTAGCGCTGCACGTCCGCCGTCGAACCGTTGGGGGCGAAGTCGTCAACGACCAGCAGCACGTTGGCCGCGGCGAAGGCCAGGGCCTCCAGGCTGTTGCCGGTGCTGGACCAGCTGCCCGGAAGGTGCCGGCTGTCCATGCCCGCGCCGAAATGCTGCTGACAGATAGCGGCGACCTCGCTCTTGAAGCTCCCGGTCGGGCCGGCCAGGTGCAGGCTGAAGTCACACGGTGCCAGGACGGCACGATAGACCGCGGCCAGCAGCGGGAAAACCAGCCGGGCCGGGCCCAGGTCGAGAAAGCCCAGGCTGGCCCGGACCGCCTCGACCAGCTTGACGGAGTCTTGCCGTGCCGCCTTTGCCAACCGCCCCAGGGCAACGGCTTCCTCCTCGCTCACCAGCTTGGGGGGTTCCGGCAGCGAAAACAATGCCAGCGCCGTGGGCGGAACCACTTCCACGCAACCGTCCATTCCTTCCGCCCCGATGGCGCCGCCGGCGTGCAAGTAGGCCCACCGCTCGCCGATCTTGCGCCAGCCGAGATGTTCGTAAACGACACGCCGGGGCACGTTCCCCGAGAGCAGGCTGCAGTGCGCAGCGAACGTGGTCTTTCGTGCCCTGGCCGGCAAAGACCACGGCGCGGGTTCCCCAGGCTGTGACGGGCCAGCTCAGCGAGGCGAATTCCTCAGCCGGAACTTCGGCCCGCGGCAGTTCCGTCCCGTCGCTCAGCTTGCCCTCGACGGTCAGGACGCTGGATTGTTCAGCCCCATCGTCGTGAACGGCTTCCTCGACGATCCGGGCCGTGAAGTTGCACAGCGGCACCTCGACCATCTGGCCGTCCGGCGTCAGGCGCTCGCGGACGATGCAGCCCGATGAGACGCGATAGCCGGCCGTGGCCAGCAGCACGGGAGGGCGTTCCCGGGCTTGCTCACGGCGGAACGGTTTCAGTGCGGCGTCCAGATCCCGTAGCGATACGAGCCCTTTGAGGACGGCACGGTGAGCCGCAAACGCGGCGGGGTCTGCGTTCGCCAGCCGGGCCAGGGCCTGCAAGAGCGGCCGGTCGGAGAACAGGGCCCCGGCGCCGCCGGCGGTCACCACTTCCTGAAGGCGCTCCAGCTCGTCCGGCGGGGGCAGCGGTTCGCCTGCCGTGGCCGCAGCCAGGGCCTCCGCGATCGCGGCCACGGCCCTGTTGCCTGTCAGAACCTCTGGCGTCTTGCCGGCGGCGAGTAGATCGTCGATGCCCTTGCCGTCGGCGATGTCCCATCGCTCCAGTTCGACGGCCAGGCCGGCAGCGTCGATGGCCTCCCGGCAGGCAGCCACGGCCCGAGCGACGTTGGGATTGTCGAGAGCGTCGGCGTCGAAAGCCAGGCGGACCGTCTTGCAGCCCAGCGCGGTCAGCACGTTGAGGGCGGGCCTCCAGGCCAGGCCGGCAGCGCCGACGGTGGGCAGGCCGGACAGTGCCAGCGCAACGTCGGCCTTGAGCGCCTCCCTCGGTGAGACGGACGATCTCGGCAGGGGCCTTGATCCAAGTGGGAAGTGGACCGGCGAACCCGGGCAAGGTCCTCCGTGCCTGGCGCTCGACAGATAGCAGTAACGGTTCCCACCCTCCGCTTCATCGCGGCGCGTCAGCAACGCTTGAATGTTGCCATCGGGGGAGCGCATCGGGATCAGCAGCCCGGCAACTCCGGCGATGGTGAGATAGGGTGTGCCGTTCTTGCCGGGTTTCGCGATGAACCCGGGGACCGACAGCGGCCCGCGTTGCTGAACTGCTCGCACAGGTCGCGGGCCAACCCGGCACGTCCACGGACAGGCAGGGTTCGATAGCTGCGGCGGTCAATCTCGCTGTCCGCCAGGCCACGCTGCCGGAGCGCATCGCGGTGGACCCTGGACAGCCGCAGCCGGGCCAGCAGCGCGGCGTAGACGCTGTGCAACAGGTCCGCCTCGGCTGGCGCGACTGTCGCGCCGGGGGGCCGTGGCGGGGGTTGCCCGAACGTGCTGCCGTTGGCGAGCCGGTGCAAGTAGACGGGCGCACCAGAGCGGTCCGTCTTGCTCTTCCAGCAACCCGCCTCGACTGCGCCGGCATGCGGCCAGGGTGCCATCGACGGAGATGGAACACCAGTCGGAATGTTTGCAGACTGGGCAGGGCTTGTCTGGGTTGATGCGCTTCCAGTTGTTCCCTTGCGACTCGGCAGGCATAATGAACGGACCTCACAATCGAGAGGTGGCCCCCCGCCGGGATCTCACCCCGGACCTCCTGCTCACCGGGCAGGCGTGCTGCCAGCTACACCACGGGGGGCACAGATCACCACGCCGCGGCCGGGTCTACAGCCCGGCCGTCAGCGTCCATAGATCAATCCGGATAATAGTCCACAGTGGCAGGCTGGCGTTTCCGCCGCGGTGGCTTCACAGGTGGTGCAGCTGCTCGCCGCTGCTCGAACTTGACAAGGGCCTCGGGCAGCACAACGAATCGCGGCCGGGCGCAAGCAGCCGCTGCCGTGTTGACGGCATGCAGCTCGCCCCGCCGAATCCACCCGCGCACCTTGTCGGCGGATACCCTGTAGCGGCGGGCAACGTCTGCAACGGTCAGGCCGCGTGTGGGGGTGGGATCGGCGGGGGCACTCGGAGTGTCACGCACGGCGAACCTCCTGCCACGAAGTGGCCGCACGTTTGGCCAGCGCTTGCTGAACCGCTTCAGGGTTGAAAAGCAGTTTTGAACCGATTCGGAGGCAGGGGATACGTCCAGCCAGCGCTTCCCGGCGCAGCCATTCGCGGGGTAGCCGCGTGTGCAGTGCCAGAGCATGCAGGTTGACTGCGAGCGTCACGGGAACACCTCCTGGACTCAAGACTGTCGAATCCTACCGAGGTGTTTGTGGCGTACCGGGGGTAGGCCCGTGGAAATGGGGAGGCAGAGGATTTTTCAAGAGCCTTCAGGCTCTTGAAGTCGAAAAGTCGCCTTTCGTGGTTCCTTGCACGATCATGGTTTTCCAGGCTTCACTCCCGCCGAACACGTCCGAGAGTCGCCCGCTTTCCGAGTCAGCTCCGGCGAGAACAAGCTCCTGGGACACCTCCGGAGTCTTGTTCTCCCATGCCCTCCAGAGGACACCGACGCAGGCAGCCTGCGTGGCCGTGAAACAGTAATCAGTCCCGAACCAGTGAACGGACCGAAAATCCTCGGAATGCAGGGCAGGGGGCACCGTCCGGGCTTCGATTGCGGCCAGGCCCCGAAGGATCGCGTCGAGGTCGATCCGGGCCGCGGAGTAACTGTCGCAGGTCAGCGGCGGGGGCGATGCCTCGATCGGGAACAGCTTCCCCCAGAGGGTCCGCACTTCGTTGACCTCCGCCCCCCAGTCGTAAAAGTTCCGGATCGCCAATTCGCTCTCCTCGACATAGTCGAGGGCAGCGCGTGCGATTGCGATTTGGCGTCGGACCCTCTCTGTCGGGGACAATCGCGTCGTTGCCTCCGGGTCCGGCCCTTCCTTCAGAGGGGTTGTTGTTACCCGGGCTTCAGCATAGCATCGGACGCCTAAAGTAACGTGTTTCCGCTTGAATGCTGCTACAGGGCGTAACAGGGCTGTCCGATTTGTCTGATCGGAGAACCCATCGACGGCGCAGCGGGCCGCTTCCAGGACCGCGCTGGGCATGTTCAACCAGCCGGGCTGTCACCCCCGTGTAACACTCACCGCGCCGGATCCAACAATCGTCGTACCAGCATGCGCGCTGATCATCTCATCGAACTCTCCAAGCCCGTATCGCAGCGCACGCTCCGTAGCAGCCTCGCCTCGCAGGACTTTGCCGTCCGGCTCCTCCCAGGAAACCCCCGAGCCGTAGAGGGCGGCTCTCGCGCTTTCGATCGAATGCGCCCGCCGCATCGAAGCAATCGAGTGCGGCGGCGCGTGCGGCTTTGTAGTCGAATCGGGCTATTCCTTTGGGGATCCCCGCAGACCGCCGGGCGCCGGGGTTTGGTTGGTCTGACACGATTGGTCCTCTGGAAACGGCCGGTGCGCCGCCCTGGTTTCCAGACAGGACGCGCACCGGCCAGGAAGCGAAGACAGGGCCGGGCAGCTGATCGGGCTGCCGGCTTGCTGACATTTTACCGCAGCCGGCCAGCCCATCAGCGGCCAGGGTCGGGCGGCTTGGAGGGTGCATCGCCGAACAGCCACTTGCGGACGTAGTCGCTGACCGATTTCAACCGCTCATCGCTGATTCGCTCGCGGTAGACGCTCGCCATGTCGTCCGCTGCATGCCCCATGATGAAATCCACCGCCGGCTGATCCTTCGACTCGTCGGCAATGGTGCGGAAAACGTGCCGCAAGGTGTAGAAACCAATCCCTTGCCTCCCGTTGATGCCCAGTTTCTTCAACAGTGTGCCGACCTTGAAACAGGCCGGACTGCTGGCGTCTTCCTTGTGCCAGCTCTGGCCTTGAGCTGTTAGGAACACCAGGCCGGCGTCTTCTGGGTTCTTCGGAGCTGGACGTTTCTCCAAGGATTCCCGGATCGCTTCGACTGTTTCAGGCCAAAGGCAGCAGCGGCGCTTGACCCCGGTTTTCGGGCGGGGGAAATCAACCCAACCGCTCTCCAGGTCAAGGGCCGCCTCCGGCATCCGGCCACAGTCGGCCATGCCAAAGCCCGCGTTGATCCCCAGCAAAACCATTGCCTTGAGCGGCACACCGGCCGCGGCAATGAGGCTGCGAATCTCCTCCGCGGTGAACAGCTTTGGCCCCTTCGCGGCCCGGTGCAGTCGGAGGGTTTTCTGGCTTGGTCGCTGAAACCCCTGGCCATAGCGGATCACCCGCCCGATCAGGGAGTTGTCGGTCCCGTACTTGAATACGCTGCGAACCCGTTGAATGACGTTCCCCAACCTGACCGGACCCCAGCGCTTCGCCATCTTCTTGCGGAGCGCGGCGAAGTCGTCGGGGCCCAGATCCTCAACCAGTCGGCCCTTGCCGAACTCCTTCACCAGCAGATCGGTTGCTTCCTGGTATTCCTCTCCGGGGCAAGGTCAACTCTGTCGTATCCTCTCGGGGTTTGCGGCCGGCATGCAGGGCGTCCTTCTGCTTGAGGTAGTTGTCCAGGGCGGCATCGGGATCGGACCACGACCCGAAGTAATGGATCTTGCCCCGGATCTTCTTGCACCAGTACCCGGTGGGGTGAGCGGTGAGCGGGAACTCGGGGGAGGGCTTCTCAGGCTTCTTGGACTTGCCGGGACCACCGGGCGCGGTAGAATGCTGGTCGGACGTGGTGAACCTCCTTTACCTGGGTCACTGTGTTCCCGGCCGGGGTGCTTACGACACCCCTGCCAATCCTTGGAGAGGTGGCTGAGTGGCCGATAGCGCCGGTTTGCTAAACCGGTGTAGGGAATAATAACCCTACCGCGGGTTCGAATCCCGCCCTCTCCGCTTGCTGGGGGCCGACGTGTCGTAAGTGATTGACACGTCGGCCCTTGCCTTTTCCTGGAACCGAACCTCCGCTTGCCGGGTAATCCTTGTCAGGATGAGACGATCGCATCCTGGTCCGACCATTCCAGCCGATCAATCTCGAACTTTCCGAGGAGTTCGCTCATGCCTTTCCTGTCGAGTCGGTGCTGCACGGCGATCGGTTTCGCTCTGTCTCTGACGGCCGTCGGGATGGGCCCCAGGCCGGCGGTCGCGGACCCGGGCGGCGAACCCTTGCCGCCTGGCGTGATCGCTCGTCTGGGCCAGCCTCCCGTCCAGCACAACCGGGTCATCACTTGCCTGGCGTTGGCGCCGGACGGCAAGACGCTCCTGTCGGGGAGCGAGGACGGCACAGCGATTCTCTGGGACTTGAAGGGAAAATGAGCGGCGGCGGCGTACGGTCCACCTACCGAGGAATCGCTCGCAGCTCCTTTCGCAGCATCGGCTCCTCTTGCGGTTGGACGTTGAGAAAGTGTCGCCACTGCGGGCAGAGGTGACGGGATATGCTCCTTCGCCGCTTGTCGCGGCGGCCCAGCCTGGCGGTTGTGGGCCAGGAGCAGCACCACTACCGATACTCCAGGGTGGAAGCGTCGAGCAGCCTCACAGTTGTCGCATTCTTATCCCAGGGTGAACCGCCGCAGGCCAGGGTCTTGCCATCGCGACTGAACGACGTGATGGTTCCGAACCCCATCGAGTTCCTTCGCTTTCCCGTCGCAGGGTACTGAGGATCGGTGACATCCACGAGGACGATCTGGCCGTTACCATCGTGTCCCACAACGGCCAGCAATTTGCCGTCGGCGCTCAAGGCCATCCACTCGAAGCCCTCGCGATCGACCTCCAATTTCTCTCCCTGCTCCTTCCAGGTGCCCATCTCGAAACGGCGCAGGATGCCTTTCTCCCCTGTGTCCCCTGTGCCGACGAACAACGTGCCACCGTCGGGTGAGACACAAACATACCTTCCCGGCATCGGCGGGCGGCGCTCCTCACCGGTGTCCACGTTCCAGAAACGTACCGTATCGTCCCAACTCCCGGTCACGAGGGTCTTGTCATCCCGACTGAAGGCGATCGACCCGATGATGCCATTGTGTCCACCGAGTTTGCGGCCTTCGGGCTTCGCGGACAAATGCCACAGCCGCACGTCCCTGGCAGAGTTACCGCCGCCCGAGGCCAGCAACTTGCCGTCGTTGCTAAACGCCACGGCGGAGACGCCCGCAGTGTGGCCCCGGAGCGGTTTACCCAGTTCGCTCCCGGTGGCCACCTCCCACAAGCGCACCGTCGCATCCATGCTGCCGGAGGCGAGCCGTTTACTGTCCGGGCTGAAGGCGACACAGGTGACCTCCCCGGTGTGCCCTGTCAGCTGACGCACCTGTTGCCTCGTCACGGCGTCCCACAACTTCACCGTTTTGTCCTTGCTGGCCGTCGCGAGGTACTTGCCATCCGGACTGTACTGCAAGAAGAGGATGGTCGCGCTATGGGGTTGGAGCTTGGCTGTGGGACTCTCCGCGGGGCTCGGGGCCGGACCCGGAGCAAGTGCCTTTGCTGGGGGATCGTTCTCGGTGACCAGGTTGGGGGGCATCGTCGCCTTTTGTGTCCACGGCTTCCAGAAAGTCAGGACCACCGCGAAACCAGCCGCGAGGAGAAGCAGCCCGGCCACGCTCAGGACAATCCCGAGGGGAAAGGGAGTGAGTCGGCGACCTCGGCCCGGCGTCTTCGTCGGGGGGAGCGGCCCCTTCGACTCAGCCGAAGGGGGAAGGGAAGCCGGTTCCCCAGAACCCGGCAGCGTCCGTTTATCCTGTTCCGGGGAACGGGTGGGCTGTCTCCCCGGAGAAGCGGCGGGCCTGGCCTTCTTCGGTGGCGGAGGCGCGGACCCGGAAGGTGCCGGGGGCGCACCGGTTGCTTGCGCTCGATCTCTGCCAGCGCCGCGACCACGGCCTGAGCCGAGGCCGGCCGCTCTCCGGGATCCTTGGCCAGCAGGTGCATGACGAGGTCCGAGAGGGTCGCCGGCACTTCCGGGTTGAGTTCGCCCGGCGGCCTGGGCTGCTCGGTGGCCACCGCCATCAGCGTGGCAATCGTGTCGCTCCCCTGGAACGGCAGCACTCCGGTGCAGAGGCGATACAGGACGCAGCCCAAACTGAACAGGTCGCAGCGGGCATCGAGACCCTTGCCGGTCACCTGCTCGGGGGCCATGTACGCCGGGGTGCCGACAATGGCACCCGACTGGGTCAGGTGCGCCTTGTCATCGACGGCGCGGGCCAGGCCGAAATCGAGGATTTTGACCCGGCCGCGGTCGCCTTCCAGCCACAGGTTGCCCGGCTTGATGTCCCGGTGGATCAGGCCGCAAGCGTGAGCGGCAGCCAGCCCGTCAGCGACTTCCCGGCCAATCCGCACCACCTCGGTCAGCGGCAGCAGGCTTTCCCGCCGGAGTCGCTCATCCAGCGGCTCCCCCTTGAGGAATTGCATGGCCAGAAAGGGCACCCCACGATCTTCGCCTACCTGGTAGATATGGACGATGTGATCGTGGTCGATGGCCGCGGCCGTCCTGGCCTCGCGCAGGAAGCGCTGGCGAGCCGAAGCACTGACCGCCAGGGTCGGCAGCATCGCCTTCAGTGCCACGCAACGCTCCAGCTGCGGATCCTCGGCGCGGAAGACCACGCCCATGCCGCCGGCGCCCAGCACTTGCAGCACCCGATAAGGACCAAGGCGGCCCAGCTCATCCGGCGCCTGGGGCGGAGCCAGGAAATCATACAGTTCCTGCTCGGGACGGTTCGAGTGAGCATTGCCGATTCCATCCCCCTCCGCAAGAGCGTCCCCGCGCCCTGGCAGGGCGGCCGCTTTCGACCAGGAAACGGTGGGGGGCAGCGTCTTGGGCTCGACACAGGAGGATGCCGGCGAGCGCTTGTCAGCCGGGGCGGAGGCCGTCGGAATGCAAACGGGTTGACCGCAGTGAGGGCACCTGGCCTTCTTCCCGGCGAACGCATCTTTGACTTGCAGGTTCTTGCCGCAGTGAGAACACGAGAAGGCGATCATGCGAGGGCTCCGAGGGAAGAGAAGGTCGGCTCAGGCTCGCCGTGCAGGAAACGAACGGCACGCGGCCGTATCCAGTCATTGTATCTACCCGGCAAGAGCTTCTGTTCGTGTCAGCTTCGGGGAAGCGTCTGCAGTTCCTTTCGCAGCCTGGCGCCCACCTCCGGACGAACCATGCTGACGTAAGCGATCATCCCCTCCAGCCAACCACGAAAATCCGGCCGGCCTTCGCGGTTCTGCGCCTCCAGCCCTTCATGGCGGGCCCGGTGCAGGATCGCTCGCAGCCGGCGGACCACCTTCCGCCTGACGCCGGGGCGGTCGTTGACCACCAGGCCCGTGACGCACTGGGCCGTACTGCGCCGATGCACCCGGCTCTTCTTCACGTTGACGGCAAAGCCCTCGTCCTCGGCGACGTGGCGGACGCGGGCCATCAGGTAGCCGACCTGGGCGTTCAGCTCCTCGCCGCCGGAGAAGGTCATGTCGTCGGCGTAGCGCGTGTACGTCAGACCGAGCTTGCGGGCCACGCCGCCCAGCCGCTTGTCAAGACGCCGGGCGACCTGGTTGGACAGGCCCGGGCTGGTGCAGGCGCCCTGCGGCAGACCACGCGGGCCGACGGCGACGTGATATGCCTGGCCGGCGTAGGTGACCTGTTTGCGAGGGCATTCCGTGCAGAGCAGGGCGAGGATCGTCGCCACCGCAGGCGAATAGCCGATCCGATGGAAGACGCTGCGAACCCGCGGAAAGGTGACCGTCGGGAAGAAATTCTCCAGGTCGAGGTTGACCACGATGGCCTGGCCGGCGTGCGGCGTTGCGTTGGTGACGATCGATCGGCCCGCCAGGAAGCCGTGCGCCGGCGGCTCCACGGACAAGCCGTTCAGGACGTTCGCCAGGATCCAGCGCTGGGCTGCGGCCAGGGTGCGGTGCGGGGCGCTGAGGGTGCGGGTGCCGCCGCTCTTCTTGGGCACCGTGAAGCTGACGTAATGGACCCGAGTGGCCACCTCGGTGTGGAAGGCGAGCCAGCGCAGCCGGGGCACGGTCAGGCCCAGCGCCGCGGCCAGTTCCGCCGGCGTGGACAGGACGGGGAGGCCCAGGGCTTCGAGCCGGGCGCGGTCCGAGGTGCGATCGTTGAGCCGGCCGGAGACGCCGCGGCCCAGGAAGACGATGTCGGTCGCCTTGCGGTGGGCCACGTCCTCGGCGTGCTTCTGTTTGCGGGCGAGGGCCTCGGCTTTCTTCTGGGCCTTGAGCTTCGCGCGGGCTTCGCGGTCCGCTTTCACGGCGGCCTCACCGGCCACCGCTGCCAGCCTCTCGACCCCGTAGCTGTCCGGCCGCAGCCGTTCCATCTCGGCGCCGACGCGGTGAATCTCGATGAGCTGCTCCGGCGACAGCAAGCCGTGCGTGACCATGGCGCGGTCGATGAGCTTGGTGCGCGGATCGTCGGCCGGGGGAATGAGGTCGCGCCGGCCGAACCAGGCCCCGCCGCGGCGCACGTTCTTGGCCGCCTCCGCCAGTTCATCGCGGGCGATCGGCAGGAAGTCGGCGGCGTTCAGGTCCATGCCGGTGGGTGGTGGGCCGACACCTGCGGGAGTGGGTTTCGCTGCTGGCGGCGCCGGGGCAGGAGCGGGTGGGGGCGTGGGCGGGAGCAGCGCGGGCACGTCGGCTGTGGTGATACTGAAAGAGCCCGGCAACAGAGACTCCGGCAGAGGCGGTGAGGAAGGGGCGACCTCTTTGCCTTCTTCTTTCGTCGGCTTGCCGAACAGGCTCCGCAGCCACTCGAAGATGTCCATGCGCTTTTCCCATGCGTGACGGACAAGGAGGAAAACCAGGGGGCGGCGGTCCCGACTTCGAGGCAGGGACCAGGGTCGTTCACCGAGGCTAGACCGAGCCCTAGGGGCGGTGGTAACCTCGTTGGCTCAGACACCGCCCCTAGGGCTTGGTCTAGCCAAAAGAACAACGGCCCTGGGGATGCAACGCAGGCCAAGGTCAAACCGCGGCGGAACACCGCAGCAGGTTGGTCTCGGGATGCCGCACGCCCCCGTGATTCATTGCATTGCGCTGCTGCACACACAGCAGCAACTCCCCTTTGGCAGGGAGGGATTTCGCAGCCGCCTCCAAACCGCAAGCGGCTAATTCCACAAGCTATCAAACCAGCTCTCCAGCGTCTTCGGCTCCGGCCGCTCGCCCAGCGCAATGCGCCGCAGCGCTTGCAGGTGCCGGCACGGTCCGCGCCGCAGGCCCGCCTCGTGGTGGTAGCCGCAATCGCACTTGCCGCGCAGGATTCGGCCATCGCCGTCCAGCACCGCCTCGACCGGTGCGTTCACCGCCACCCCCTTGCGGAGCAGGCCGATGAACCCCGACGGCTGGCTCGTGCTGCCCACCACCCCGGCCAGGATGCGCAGCCCCGTTGGCGAGCGCTCGTCTCGCGTCAAGCTCACGTACCCCCCGGCGACCAGTTCCCGACCGGCCTCGGTCTCGGGACTCTCCGGGCCGACCTCGCTCAGGGCCAGCGCCACCGGCATGATCTGCCGCCAGCGGTAGACGCCCGCCGGCAGGTCGTGGATCAGCTGGCCCATCAGCGCCAGCCGGTTCAGCGCCGCCGCCACGTACGGCGCCGACGCCCCGGTCCGTGCAGCGCACCTCCTCGAAGGTGCGCGTCGGGCTGTCCTGGAACGTCGCGGCCACGTCGCCCAGCAGGTCGGTGCTTGGGTCCAGCGGCGGCGCAATCTGGTCCAGGGCGCTGCCGCCGGTCCAGTCGTTCACCGTCCAGCCGGACAGCCCCAGCAGCAGCCGCATCTCGCCCATGCGCACCGACCAGAAGCTCGGCAGGCCCGTGCCCATCAGGAACACGTCGGCCCCCTCGGCCAGCGGCAGCAGCCGGGCCAGGACGCGCAGCCGATCCCGGCCCCAGGTGCGAATCACTTCCGCCCGCAGACCAGGGTACGGCGTGCCGTGCAGCACGATCCGCTTCTCCCACGGCTCCAGCACCAGCGTCGCCGGCTTGCCCGGCTCCAGCTCGAAGCGCACCGCTCGCGGGCTCTTCTGGGCCCGATGCCGCTTGAGCCAGGCCAGCACGTTGTACAGTCCCTCCCGGCTGACCGGCACGCGCCGTAGCGGCAGACTCATCGCCGATTGCAACTGCATGAAGCCGCGCAGCCAGCTGGGCGGCAGGTCGATCTTCTCCTCGCGGTAGTCGGCCGCGCCTTCCGTCGCAACCTCGAACCCTTTCGGATCGACCTGGAAGCGCGTCTCGCGGTAACTGCGCAGCTTCTGGAACTCCTCGTACAGCGCCCACGAGTAATCGACGTTGGTGGTTCCCAGGGCGACGTTCTCCTCCTTGCTGAAGGCGCTGCGGTCCACCGTCAGGCACCCGTAACTGCTCTCGTCCTTGCTGAAGCACTCGAAGAACAGCACGTCCGGAGCGACGGTGATGACCGGATCGCACGGCACCAGCATCCGCCACAGCTCCGGGTCGTTGTACGACAGGTAGTTGGAATACTTCAGCCGGGCGCTCCAGTAGACGCCGCGCAATCGGTTGAAAGTGGGTTCGAGTTTCTGGGCTGCCACCGCATTGTCGGCGCCGAGGATGGCGGCCCGTGCCTGCTGGGCGGCACCGCGCCGCAAGGCGTCCTCACGCTCCTTCATGCGGGCGAGGTATTCCTTGAAATCGCTATGGTCCTTGGGCTGGAAACGCAGGTCGCTGACGACCACGTCGTGCAGGGCGCTGACTGCCTCGCGGAAGCGCAGCGGCTGGTGCAGCGTGCCGACGTAGCTGACGCGATCGCGGCGCAGGTTGGGCTCCAGTGACAGGGCCACGCCGGCCGGGCCTGTCCAGATCCGGCTTCGACCCAGGTAGGCAACAGAGAGGTTCATTGGTCCCTCAAGCCGCAAGCGGCTTCGCATGAAAGAAATGGGGTGCCGGACCGCCCCGACTTCGAGGCGCCGACCAGGGTCGTTCACAGAGGCTAGACCGAGCCCTAGGGGCGGTGGTAACCTCGTTGGCTCAGACACCGCCCCTAGGGCTTGGTCTAGCCAAAAGAACAACGGCCCTGGGGATGCAACGCAGGCCAAGGTCAAACCACGGCGGATCACCGCAGCAGGTTGGTCTCGGATCGGCCCGGGCACCCCATGATTGCCTGATGATTCAATCCATCTTCAACTCCGGAAACACCTCCGTCACCAGCGGCCGCACGTCCGGCTTCCGCTCCACCAGCGCTACCACACCAGCCAACCCGGTCCGCCATTCTGGGCCGCGCACCGAGCGCAGTGCCACCGCCAGGATGGGCAGCAACGCCCGCGCCTCCTCGGGGCGTCGCTCCAGCCGGCGGATCAGCTGGCCGACGACGACCGGCTTGGTTCGCCCGCCGCGCTGCACGTTCAGCAGCACCGACGCCCAGACGAAGCGCAGCAACTCATCATCGAGGCCGGCCGACTCCAGAGGCCCCGGGGTATCGCGGCTGGTCCGCTTTTCCAGCGAATCGATCAGCTTCAGGCGAACGTCATCGTAGGGCGATTCGAGCAGTTTGCGCCACACCTCGACGTTGTCGCGCACCCGTTCGTCGGCCTGGAGCCACTGCCAGCCCTCTTCGCGGACGTCGGCGTGGCGGCTGTCAAGGAACTCCAGCACCCAGCCCGGCTGAAACAGCGGTGACGCGGCAAGCACGCCCCGGGCCCAGCGCACCATCTCCGGGCGCAGCGGCTCCGCCCGTGCCTCCGCCAGCGCAAGCAGCGCCCGCCAATCCGCTTCTGTCGTGAGCGTCTTCGCTTGCAACCACCGGAACCCGAGCCGGGCCGCCGGCAACGGGCGGCTGGCGGCCAACCCTGCGGCCTGCTCCAGCGTCACGCGATCCGGACCGAGCCGGTCCGCGAGCAGGTCGCACACCACCTCCAGCGTCTCCGGATTCGGCTCCTGCACCAGCCGCAGCAGCCGGTCCACGCCGAGGACGGTCAGGTCCGGCAGGTCCCGCAGCACCTCGGCGGCCAGCGACGCGACCGCCACGTCGTGATGGGCCAGCAGGCCGAACAACTCCTCATGCGACAGTTGCTTCAGGATGCCGGCGTGATTGCGGCGGATCATCTGCACGGCCCACTGCCGTACTGGCCGGCTTCGGGCCTCCGTCATCAGCTCCAGGAGCGTGCGCGGCGCCTGCTGCCACAGCGGTTCGTAAATCGGCGCCGGAGCCAGCTCCGACAGACCGCGACCGGGGGCCAGCGACCAGCCGCCTCGCCGCGAGACGAGGACCGGACTGTGATGGAAGAGCGCATGGGTCAGGCCCCAGCAGTCGATCAGGGCCAGGCCGTTGGGGACATCCTCATCGCGGTAGCACTTGAGTGCCGCGGCCAGCGCGGGGACGTAGCGCTCGGGGTGTTGCTTGCCCAGCTTGCGGAAGTAGCGCCAGACCCGGCGGCGGAGATAACGGCGCGTCGGCACGGAGAAGAGCCACGTATTCTCCTGGGGTTCGTGGGATTTCTCGGTCCGCATTTTGTCCCCGGTGCGGGGATTTCGGCTGCGGAAGATCAATGACGTCGTTCGCGGCATCGTCGTCCCCGGGGGAACACGCGGCACCTCGGCCAACCAGCGGCGACGGACGATGAAGCCCTGCTTTACCTTGCGTCGATTGGCGTCCCACCCCCAATTGTCCGAGATCCACGTATTGTAGCCCAGAGAACGCCATTGCTCGCTGAGGGCATTGGCCTCGGCCCGAGTCGGCACAACCTTGGAAGCAGACGCGAGTTGCTTCTTGATCACCCGCCGCAGTGAGCGGTCGAAGGCGACCAGGAAGCGGCCCATCACCTCGTCGTCCGCCGCCGTCTCGGCCAGCTTGAACAGCCGCTTGACAAGCGGCTCGTGCCGGAAGGCGTTCAGGGGCTGGTCAAGGTACGCCAGCAGCAGCGACCGCGCCTCCGCGACCGAGGAGCGACAGTCGGCGTACCAGCGTGCGGCAAAATCGCCCAGCCGTTCCGCATCGGTGATCCGCCGCAGCTCGCGGACGAACAGCGGGTCGCCGCGTGCATACAATTCCTGAGCGTAGGGCCAGGAAGCGTTATCCGTGTGGTCGCGCTGTTGTGCCATGAGGATGAGCATAATCCAGCGGCACGCGCGATGCAAGCACCGTAGGAGGCGAGCTGAAAAAATCAGATGCCTGACCTGGGAAGTGCCATGAAGGGGGTGGCCACGATGACAAGCCGCCGGTCTTCGATGAGGACGTAACGGACAACCAGCGGCGGAACGACTCCGATCCAGAACTGGGCTGGCTTGAGATTCAGGTCACACAAGGGTTGGCCGAATTGGGGAAAGATGCGGAGGCGCTGATCGATCTCCCTCACGGCGCGGAGAACCTGCGGAGCGAGTCCGCGAACCCGCGCCCGAGCGATGAGCGATCGCAGCTCATTCCGAACGTGCTCCGTATAGGAAACCTGAAAGGGAATAGGACTCGCGCGTGTCTCACTCACGGGCAGAGGCTTCCTGCTCGAGTTCGTCGATGAAATCTTTCAGTTCCAGCCCACCGGTTTCCTCAACCTCGCGGATGCCCGCCACGAGTTCTTCTTCGTTGATCTGACTCCGAGCCCACTCCAACAGTTCGGCCGGTAGCCTGCTCCCACCGATCCCGTTTCGGGAGACCAGCTCCGCTTGATCGGTTCCCTGGGCCGGGTCCAAAGAGCAACCACAGACGGGGCAACAAGCGGGCCTGTCGAGAAGCTGGCACAAACAACCCGGACAGACGATCTGGTCCACGTGTCTTTCTCACTGGTTGAGGAATTGCAAGATTGTCCCAACACGCGGCATTATACCTGCATGGAACTTTTGGGGAAAGAGCAAGCGGATTGCTGCCCGGAGTGTGAACCGTATTGGCCAGCAAGACCAGCGTTGCCCGTTCGTTCCTTCCCGGGTAGAGTTCTACTTCATCGGGAGGTAATTGATGAGCGTGACCTTGCCTTTGGCTCGATCGTCGGGAATCCTGCTGCACGTCACGTCCTTGCCGGGCACGTACGGCATCGGCGACCTGGGACCGGCTGCCTCCGTCTGGGTGGACGCCCTGGCCCAGGCGCGGCAGAGCTGGTGGCAGGTGCTGCCGCTGGGGCCGACCGGCTACGGCGATTCTCCCTACCAGTGCTTTTCCGCCTTTGCCGGCAATCCCAACCTGATCAGTCCCGACCTGCTGGTGCGCGACGGTCTGCTGGACCCGGCCGACCTGGTGAACCTCGATTTTCCCGAGGACTGGGTGGATTACGAGCGGGTGATTGCCTTCAAGGAACGCATCAGCCGGCTGGCCTGGCAGCGGTTTGAAGCAGGGACCGCTCCCCAGCTGCGAACGGCTTTCGAGCAATTCCGGGTCCGCAAGGAAGGTTGGCTGGACGACTTCGCACTGTTCATGGCCCTGAAGGACGCTCACGACGGAGTCAGCTGGCAGAAGTGGCCCGACGATCTGAGGCAGCGGCGCCCGGCGGCCCTGGAACGGGCTCGCCGCGAGCTGGCCGAACGGATCGGCTTGCACCGCTTCCAGCAGTTCCTCTTCTTCCGCCAATGGCTGGCCCTGAAGGAGTACGCCCATCGCCAGGGAGTCCGGCTGATCGGCGACATGCCGATCTTCGTGGCCGGCGACTCGGCCGAGGTCTGGGCGCACCCGGAGCTGTTTCAGCTGGACGAACAGCGTCGGGCGACCGCGGTGGCCGGCGTGCCGCCGGACTACTTTTCGGCAACCGGCCAGCTGTGGGGCAATCCGCTCTATAACTGGGAGGCCCACAAGCAAACCGGCTACGCGGAGTGGAACGCCCGGCTGCGGTCCGTCCTGGAACTGGTCGATCTGATCCGTCTGGATCATTTCCGCGGCTTCGAGGCCTACTGGTCCGTTCCCGCCGACAGTCCCACCGCACAGACCGGACAGTGGGTCAAGGGGCCGGGAGAGGATTTCTTCGCCACCCTGCTGAAAGCGCTGGGCCGGCTGCCCCTGATCGCGGAGGACCTGGGGGTGATCACTCCCGAGGTCGAAGCACTGCGGACGCGCTTTGGTTTGCCGGGAATGCGCATCCTCCAGTTCGCCTTTGGCGGGGCCCAGGAAGACCGCTTCCTGCCGCACAACTACGACCGCAACACGGTGGTCTACACCGGCACCCACGACAACAACACCACACTCGGCTGGTTCCAGGCCCTGACGGAGAAGGAGATGGAATTCTTTCGCCGATACGCTCCCGCCACGGACCCGGACGCCGCCTGGACTCTGATCCGCCTGGCCTGGGCCTCCATCGCGAACCTCGCCGTGGCCCCGCTGCAGGACGTCCTGAGCCTGGGCCACGAGGCCCGGATGAATTTGCCGGGAACGACCGGCGGCAACTGGCGCTGGCGGGTGACGGCCGAGCAAATGGAGCAGGCGCCGCTGGACAGGCTGGCCGAGCTGACCGAGGTGTACCAGCGCTGCACGCGGGTCCCGGTGGCCGCCTCCGATTGTAGTCCTCACGCTCCGCGTGAGGAAATGTCCTCACGCGGAGCGTGAGGACTACTCTCTTTCTCTCTCCCCGGATCAGGAAGTGAGCTACGCTTGAGCAGCGTCCCGGAAGTCCAGGGGAGAAGAGGCGATGAAATCCTTCCTGATCTGGCTGTCGCTGTTCGCACTGGTGCCGGCGCTGACGGCCTGTTACTACCTGGTCCAGGGCCAGGGGTTGCTGCCTCCGAAGGTGGCTGCGCCCAGCCCTGCTCCGGTGGCCGAGGCCGTCGCTCTCCCGGAGGCGCTGCGAGTCGCGGAAACCAAGCCGGCACCGCAGTCCGGTCAGCGGGGGCTGGTTGGCTCTTCCCGTCTCGCCGGAACTGCCCGGGAAACAGCGGCAACCGCCAAGCCGTGGCCCGGCCTTGGGGTCAATTCCAGCCGCACGGATCGGCTGACCTCGGTTGGACCCGATGGCGTCATCTTCCAGCAAATCGAATCCCAGCCAGGACGCCCGGACAAATAAGAGGGCCCCGGCCCGCCCCGCCATTCATGGCGGGGCGGGCCGGGCCCCCGAGCATGCGTTTCCGAGCCGTGCAGCGGCTGCGTCTCGCAGCGAGATGAGCATGTTTTGTCCGCTTCCCGTGCGAAATCGGAATAACCCTACCAGACGCCCCTTTCGGAGGGCCTGCTACCCCCGGAATTGTCTTGGCCCCTTGCCCCTGTTACGATTAAATATCTGCAAGGGGCGAAGTTACGGAGGGCAAGTTGCCTGCTTGCCTGATGTTGGGGCAAGCAGGCAACTTGCCCTGCGCTTTGATACGGTGTGTAACCCAGCAACCTCTTGATGAGCCTCTCCGAGCAAGGCGAGCATGTTCGAGACCCATACCAAAAACGGCCTGGCGCACCAGGACTCCTCATCGGAATTGTGCCCTCCTTCCTCACGCGAGCCCATTGCCATCGTCGGCATCGGCTGCCGGTTCCCGGGCGGGGCCAACAGTCCCGAACGATTCTGGAAGCTGCTGGAGGGCGGTGTGGACGCGATCACGGAAGTCCCCGCCGACCGCTGGAACCTGCGGTCCTTTTACGATCCCCGGCCGGCCATGCCGGGCAAGACCCAGGCCCGCTGGGGCGGATTCGTCGAGGGGATCGACCACTTCGATCCTCTCTTCTTCGGCATCTCTCCCCGCGAAGCAGCGCGGATGGACCCGCAGCAGCGGGTCTTGCTGGAAGTCGCCTGGGAGGCCCTGGAAGACGGCGGCCAGCCACTGGAGCGGATCGCGGGCAAGAACGCCGCCGTCTTCGTGGGCATCTCCAGCTGGGATTACACCATCGCCCAGCTGAGCTTTCGCGACCGCGGCCATCTCGACGTCCATTCCAACACCGGCGGCTCACTCAGCATCGCCGCCAACCGGATCTCGTACTGCTTCGATCTGAAGGGGCCCAGCGTCGCCGTCGATACCGCCTGCTCTTCCGCCCTGGTCGCGGTCCATCTGGCCTGCGAGAGCATCTGGAGGGACGGTTGCTCGATGGCCCTGGTCGGTGGCGTCAATGCCCTGCTGCTGCCGGACTATTACATCAGCTTCAGCCGGCTGGGCGTGCTGTCCCCTGATGGGCGGTGCAAGGCGTTCGATTCCCGGGCCAACGGCTACGTCCGCGGCGAAGGGGCCGGCCTGGTCGTCCTGAAACCCCTGAGCCGGGCCCTGGCCGAGGGGGATCGCATTTATGCGCTGATTCGCGGCACGGCGGTCAACCAGGATGGCCGAACTCCCGGACTGACCGTCCCCGGCCAGCAGGCCCAGGAAGCCCTGCTGCGGCAGGCGTACCAGCGCGCCGGCATCGCTCCGTCCCAGGTCCAGTTCGTCGAGGCGCACGGCACCGGCACCCCTGTCGGCGATCCGATCGAGGCCCGGGCCCTTGGAAACGTTCTCGGCGCCGGCCGACCGGTCGGCCAGGCGTGCCTGCTGGGCTCGGTCAAGACCAACGTCGGCCATCTCGAGTCCGGTGCCGGCATCGCGGGCCTGATCAAGGCGGCCCTGGCGCTGCACCAGCGCCGGGTCCCAGGGAATCTGCACTTCAGCGAGCCCAATCCGGAAATCGACTTCGACCGCCTGCGGCTGCGCGTCCCGCGCCACTGCGAGCCCTGGCCCGCGGGAGAGGGGCCGGCCGTTGCGGGGGTCAACTCCTTCGGCTATGGCGGCACCAATGCCCATGTCGTAATGCAGGAAGCACCCGTAGGACGGCTCTCCCGAGCCGTCCAGACGGCTCGGGAGAGCCGTCCTACGGGTGTACTGATCCCCCTGTCCGCCCGCAGTCCAGAAGCACTGAAAGCGACCGCGACCGCCTTCCAGCAGTTCCTCGCCACCTGCCCTGAGGACGTGTCGCTGGCTGACATTGCCTGCAACGTCGCCCTCCGCCGCAGCCATCACGATCACCGGCTCGACATCGTGGCAAGGTCGAAGCAGGAGCTTCTCGAATCCCTCAGCCTGTTCGCGGCAGGCCAACCAGTTCCGGGAGCTTCCTGCGACCGCGTCGCGCCCGGCCAGCGGCCGCAGATGGCGTTTGTTTGCTCGGGGCAGGGACCGCAGTGGTGGGCGATGGGCCGGCAGCTGCTTGAGCAGGAACCGGTCTTCCGTGACGTGATCCAGCGCTGCGACAAGATCGTGCGGCAGCTCGGTCCCTGGTCGCTGCTCGACGAACTGACCGCCGATGAAGCGCATTCGCGCATGGCGGTCACGGCCATCTCGCAGCCGGCCATCTTCGCCATTCAGGCCGCCCTGGCGACCCTGTGGGCGTCCTGGGGAATCCGTCCCGAAGCGGTGATCGGGCACAGCGTCGGCGAGGTCGCCGCCGCGTACCTGGCCGGCGTCTTCAGCCTGGAAGACGCGGTGCGCGTCATCTACCAGCGCGGCCGCTGCATGGAGCTGGCGCCCTCACGCGGCCGGATGCTCGCCGTGGGCGTCTCCCTGGATGAAGCCCGGCAGCTGGTGAGCGGTTGCGGCGAGCAAGTGAGCATTGCCGCGGTCAACGGTCCCGCCTCGGTCACGCTCTCGGGAGAGGCTGGGCCGCTGGAGGACATCGCCCGGCAGCTGGAAGCGCGGCAAGTGTTCTGCCGCTTCTTGCAGGTGCAGTACGCATTCCACAGCGCCCAGATGGACCCGATCCGCGAGGAGCTGCTCCTGTCGTTGCAGGGCCTCCAGCCCCGGCCGGCCACGCTGCCGTTCTTCTCCACGGTCACGGGAAAGAAGGTGGAGGGTCCGGAACTCGGTCCCGACTACTGGTGGCACAACGTCCGGCAGACGGTCCGCTTCGCCGATGGTGTGGATCACTTGATCGACGTGGGCTGCGACACCGTGGTGGAGCTGAGCCCTCATCCCGTGCTGACCGGCTCAGTCACGGAATGTTATCGGCACCACGGCAAGAAGGTCCAGGTGCTGCCATCGCTGCGCCGCCAGGAAGACGAGCGGGCGACGATGCTGCGCTCCCTGGGCCAGCTCGACACCTGCGGCGCCGCCCTCGACTGGGCCGGCGTCTGTGGGACCAGCCAGCCGCCGCGCCTGGTGCCCTTGCCGCTGTATCCCTGGCAGCACGAACGCTACTGGTTCGAGTCCGAGGAATGCCGGCTGACCGCGCCTGACGGCGGCGGCTCATCCCATGCTTGGCCTTACGCTTGGTCTGCCGGGTCCCGCCTGGGAAGCCCGGCTGTACCTGCGCCTGTTCCCGGTCATTGCCGACCATCTCATCCAGCGAACCTGCATCATGCCGGCCGCCGCCTACGTCGAGATGGCCTTTGCCGTGGCACGCGAAGCGTTCCAGGGACCCGGCTGCCAGTTGGAAGACGCGAAACTGCTCAACGCTTGCTTCCCCTCGCCGGACCAGGCGCTGCGACTGCAGACCGTCTTCAACCCCAACGATGGCAGCGTGCAAATCCAGAGCCGCAACCCGGCCGGTCGGGAGGGCGAGGCTCCTGCCGAGCCGGGCTGGACTCCGCACTTCAGCGGCGTGCTGCGGTCGTGGCAGCCGACTCCCCCGGGCAGTGATTCCGGGGAGGGTAACGGGGCCTGCTCGCCGACTCTGTTTGCACCCCAGACCGTGAAGCAGCGCTGTCCGCGTGAGTTCTCCTTTCCGGAAAGCTACGAGCATTTCCGGAAGAAAGGGTATGACTTTGGTTCCCTGTTCCAGGGCATCGAACACGTCTGGCAGGGCGAGCAGGAAGCGCTGGGCCTGGTCCGGCTGCCGGACGGCCTGGCCTCGGAGGCAGCCGATTACCTGTTCCATCCCGCTCTGCTGGACTCGTGTTTCCAGGTCGCCGTGGCGGCCGACCGGCAGTTCGACACGGCCCGAGCGCTGTATCTCCCGGCCGAGATTCACCGGGTTCGCTTGTTCCGTCGGCCGGGCCGGCGGCTCTGGTGCCACGCCCGCCTGCTGGAGAAGAGGGAGCGCTGGGCGGTTAGCGATCTGGACGTGATCGATGAGTCGGGACAGCCCGTGCTGTCTGTCCGGGGGCTCCGCGGTCAGTTTGTCGCCGGCTCCGGCACCGAGACGAACCTGGAAGAGCTGTTCTACGAGTACCGCTGGCAGTTGCAGCCGCCGCCGGCCAGCGAACAACCCGCGACCCCGGGCCGCTGGCTCGTCTTTGCCGACCGGAGCGGCGTCGGCGAACAGCTGGCGGGCTGGCTCCGCGGCGTGGGGGAGAGCTGCGTTCTGGTCTTCCCCGGAAGCGCGTTCGCCGGCGACGGCGAAGACCGCTACCAGCTCAACCCGGGACGCCAGGAGGAGCTGGTTCAGTTGCTGCACGCCGTCCTGGTGCTACCCCAGCGGCAACAACCAGCGCCCGCCTTGCGAGGGATCATCCATCTGTGGAACCTGGACGCGCCGGCGACCGAGGGCCTGAACCTCGCGGAGCTGGAGTCGGCTCAGGAGGCGGGGCTGTTCAGCGTCCTTTACCTGGTGCAAGCCTGGGACAAGGTTGCCGGCGATCAGTCGGCGAACCTGCTCCTGGTGACGCGAGGGGCCCAGGCGGTGGGCGCCGCCACGGGGTCCGTCGCGGTGGCGCAGGGCCCCGTGATCGGCCTGGGCCGGGTCATCGCCAGCGAACATTCCCGGCTGCGCTGCAAGCTGGTTGACGTGGACCCTGAAAACAGGGATGCCGCCGCGCTGTTCGACGAGCTGTGGGCCGCGGACGAGGAGGATGAGGTTGCCCTGCGCGGTCTGGAACGCCACGTTCATCGCTACCAGCCGGCCAAGTGGGACGGCTCTCCGGAGCCGTCCGGACGGCCTGGGAAGGCCGTCCTACCTTCGGTCCCGTACCGGCTCACAACTCCACGCCCGGGAACCCTCGACAGCCTGACCTTGCGGTCGCTGAGCCGGCGTCCGCCCGGACACGGCGAAGTGGAAATCGAGGTCGTCGCCTCCGGTCTGAACTTCAGTGACGTGATGAAGGCGCTCGGCATTTATCCCGGCCTGCCCGATGGCCCCGTCCCGCTGGGCATCGAATGCAGTGGCCGGGTTACAGCGTTAGGTGACGCGGTGCCGGAACGCCACGGAGGGCGTTCCCTACAGGTCGGCGACGAGGTGCTGGCCATTGCTCCTTTCGCCTTCAGCAGCCACGTCACGGCGCGGGCCGAGCTGGTGGCCCTCAAACCGGCCCGGCTCAGCTTCGAGGATGCAGCCACGATTCCGCTGGCGTTCCTCACCGCGGTCTACGCCCTGGAGCATCTCGCCCACCTCGGCGCGGGGGAGCGCGTGCTGATCCACTCGGCGACCGGCGGCGTCGGCCTGGCAGCGATCCAGCTAGCCCAGCGGGCCGGGGCGGAGATCTTCGCCACGGCCGGGACTCCGGAAAAACGGCAGTATCTCCGGGACCTCGGCATCAAGCACGTCATGGATTCGCGCTCCGTGGCGTTCGCCGACGAGGTGCTGGAACAGACCGGCGGCCGGGGGGTGGATGTGGTCCTCAACTCGCTGGCCGGCGAGGCCCTGATCCGTAGCGTGGACACGCTGGCCGACCACGGCCGGTTCCTGGAGATCGGCAAGCGCGACATCTACGGCAACACCCGGCTCGGACTCCGGCCGTTCCGCAAGAACCTCTCTTTCTTCGCCATCGACCTGGATCGGATGCTAAGGGATCGCTCTCCGATCCTGGGAACACTGTTTCAGAAGCTGGTGCAGGACGTGCGCGAAGGACAGCTCGCTCCGCTGCCCCACCGCGATTTCCCGATCGGCGACGCGGTGTCCGGCTTCCGTTTCATGCAGCACGGCAAGCACCTGGGCAAGGTGGTGCTGTCGCTGCGGGATCGGCCCGCCGCGATTGTCCCGGGCGAGGAGCCGATCCGATTCCGCGCCGACGGCAGCTACCTGATCCTCGGCGGACTTGGCGGCTTTGGCCTGGCCCTGGCGCGCTGGCTGGCGGAGCGTGGTGCCGGACAGCTGGTCCTGGTCGGCCGGCGCGGCATCCATTCTCCCCAGGCCCGGCAGGCCGTGGCGGAACTGGAGCAACTCGGGGCTCGGGTCCGGGTGATGCAGGCCGACATCGCGAAGGAAGCGGACGTTGCTTCGGTCCTGGCCGAGATCGATCGCACCCTGCCGCCGCTGCGCGGCGTGTTCCACGCGGCGATGGTCCTGGAGGATGCTCTGCTGGCCAACCTGGACCGGGACCTGATGCAGCGCGTCATCGCTCCCAAGATGAACGGCGCCTGGAACTTGCACCGGCTGACGCTCGATCGGCCTCTGGACCACTTCGTGCTGTTCTCGTCGCTGTCCAGCGTGTTCGGACACGCCGGGCAGGGCAACTACGCCGCCGCCAACACCTTCCTCGACATCCTGGCCCACTACCGCCGGGCCAGGGGCTTGCCCTGCCTGACGGTCAACTGGGGCTACCTCGGCGACGTTGGTTACCTCAGCGAACGGCAGCAGCTGGGCGACCGGCTGTCGCGTCAGGGCGTCATGAGTTTCACGGTCAAGGAAGCGCTGACCCTGCTGGAGCGGGCCCTGCAACGGCAGGCGGTGCAGATCAGCGTCATGCGGATGGACTGGTCGCTGTGGCGCGGGCTGGGACTTTCCGGCCGGGTTTCGCCCCGGTTTCGGCATTTACTCATCGAGCCCGACGCGGCCCGTGGAGGTCGAGGCCCCGACCGGGCCGGCTTGCCCACCCTGGACGCCGTGCTGGACGCGGCCCCGGAGGAGCGGCCGGGGATGCTGGAGACGCTGCTGCGCGACAAGGTGGCCCGCATCCTGGGCACGACTCCGGCACGGGTGAGCTGTGATCGGCCGCTGCTCACCCTGGGCATCGATTCGCTGATGGCAGTCGAGCTGCGGAACTGGATCGAGGGCGAACTGCGAGTCAACGTGCCGATCGTTGAGCTGATGCGCAGTCCCACGCTGTTCCGCCTGATTGAAATGGTTCAGGAGCAGCTGACGAACGGGTCGGAAGCGTTGGCGACAGTCGGCGCACAGGCCACTGCTGACAGCGCCGGCTCGTTGCAGATCACCGCGGACCAGCTGGCCAACCTCGAAGAGTTGTCGGGTGAACAGGTCGATGCACTGCTGACGGCCCTGCTCGCCGAACGGAAGGGAGTTTGAGCTGGTCCCGACACGTTTCTCCCCTCCCCCGGCGGGGCTGAGGGTGGGACATTTTTGGAGTGCGGCAGTAGCTTTGCTCTGCCGCTTTTGTTTCTCTTGTTTGGACTTTTGGTTTTGCTTTTTTGGAGTGCGGCAGTAGCTTTGCTCTGCCGCTTTTGTTTCTCTTGTTTGGACTTTTGGTTTTGCTGTGTTCCTCTGGGAAGTACGGAGGATTCTTGGTCGGGCAAAAAGAGAAAAACAGCAGAAACAAAAGCGGCAGAGCAAAGCTACTGCCGCACTCCAAAAAATGTTCCACCCTCAGCCCCAGTGGGGAGAGGGGAGATTGATTGAGGAATCACACTCCATGATTGGTCCCGAGTCGCTGGCCGATCTCTCGCTGGCGGAAAAACGAATCCTCCTGGCCCGTCTGCTCCAGGAGAAGGCCCAGGATCGCTCGCTCTTTCCCCTGGCCCACAATCAGCGCGGGCTGTGGTTTTTGTACCAGCTGGACCGGACCAGCTCGGCTTACAACGTCTGGTATCCCTCGCGCATCCGCTCGGCGATCGATCTCGGGGCCTTTCGCCGGGCCATCCAGGTGATGGTCGATCGCCACGGCAGCATGCGGACGACGTATGAAGAACGGGCCGGCCAGCTGCTGCAGCGTGTCCATGAGCGGATACCGGTCCCCTTCGAGGTCGTGGATGCGTCCAGCTGGAGCGAGGCCGAGGTCCGGCAGCGGGTCGAAGAGGAGATGCATCGGCCCTTCGACCTGGAGCATGGGCCCTTGCTCCGGATTCACCTGTTCAGCCGGTCCGCCGAGGACCACGTGTTCGTGCTGACGGCGCACCACGTGACGTGCGACTTCTGGTCGCTGGTTGTGATTGTGGACGAGCTGCGGCTCCTCTACCCGGCCGAGTGCCAGGGCAAGCCGTTGCCGCTGCCGCCGCTGGCGAGGTCCTACCGCGACTTTGTCCGCTGGCAGGCCGACATGCTGGCCGGTCCGGAAGGCGAGCGGCTCTGGTCGTACTGGGAGCGGCAGCTGGCGGGCGTTCCGTCCGTGCTGGACCTCCCGACCGACCGACCCCGGCCGCCACTGCTGCGGACGGGCGGCGTCCTCGCTCGTTGCCTGCTTGATCGGGACCTGGTTGGGCGGCTGAAGGCTGTGGCTCAGAGGGAGCAGGTAACCCTCAACACGGTCCTGCTCTCGGCGTTCGCCGTCCTGCTGGGCCGCTGGAGCGGTCAGGACGATTTCCTGATCGGCTGCCCCTTCACCGGCCGCAGCCGGCCCGAGTTTGAGCGGGTGGTCGGCTACTTTATCAACCTGCTGCCGGTGCGCGTCCGGCTCGGGCCCGAACTGACGGTCCGGGACTTGCTGCGGCAGGTGGGCGCGACCGTCCTGGACGCCATGCAGCATCAAGATTATCCGTTTCCTCTGCTGGTGGATCGGCTGAAGATCCAGCGCAACCCGAGCCGGCCTCCCCTGGTTCAGGTGACCTTTGCCCTGGACAAGGCCCATCGCGTCGGCGACGCCGTCGGCCGGCGGTTCGCGGGGCAGGCCGAGGCGATTGTCAACGTCGGGGGGTTGCAGACCGAAACCTACAGCGTGGAGCATCGCGCCTGCCCGATCGACCTGGAAGTGGCGCTGGAGGAAGAAGCCGGCATCGTCGAGGGGATTGTCCGAGGGAACACCGACCTCTTCGACCCAGGAACGATGGCCCGCCTCGTGGGACACTACCTGACCTTGCTGGAAGGGATCACCAGGACACAAGCCCGGAGCGCCAGCGCCGGGACAGGGCCGGGCCGTCCCGTCGCTGGCGCTCCGGGCTTGTGTGGCGCGGACAGCAGCGATCCCTCCGGCCTGTCCTGCCGGGTCGCCGAGCTGCCCTGGCTGACCGAGGCCGAGCGCCGGCAAGTGCTGTACGACTGGAACGACACCCGGTTCGATTATCCCAGGCTGTGCCTGCACCAGCCATTCGAGCAGCAAGCCGCGAAGACCCCCGAGGCCGTGGCCGTGCGTTCCGACCGGGGCGTGCTGACCTATGCGGAACTCGACCACCGGGCCAACCGGGTCGCCGAGCGGCTGCGGCGGCTGGGCGTCGGTCCCGGCACACTGGTGGCCCTGTGCCTGGAGCGATCCCCGGAGATGGTGGCGGCCATCCTCGGCGTCCTCAAGGCCGGTGCCGCTTACGTCCCGCTCGATCCCAGTAGCCCGGCCCTGCGTCTGCGCACCATCCTGGACGAGGCTCGCGCTCCCGTCCTGCTCGCGCATCCCGACAGGACCGTGGCCGGCTGGCAGGAGGCCGCTAACGAGGAAGGCCTCACGTTTCTGACGAGCGCCGCCAATCCTCCGCCGGCCCAGGCCTGGCGGCCGCCGACGCCGCGCGATCTCGCCTACGTCATCTTCACCTCGGGCTCGACCGGCCGGCCCAAGGGCGTGCTGGTGGAGCACGCGGCCATCTGCAATACCCTTCACTGGCACGTCAACGTCCTGAAGATCAGCCCGGGCGATCGGGTGCTGTTTGTGCTGCCGTACTTCTTTGACGCCTCGCTCTGCCATCTCTTTCCCGCCCTGTGGGCCGGGGCGGAGCTGGTGCTGCCCGAGCCAGGGGAGGAGCGCGACCCGCTGCCGCTCTTGCAGCGCATCAGCCGGGAGCGGGTGACGGTGTTGCCGTGCGGTCCCGGGATGCATCGGCTGCTGCTCACCGGACCGATGCGCGAGAGCTGCCGGTCGGTGCGTCTGCTCTGCACGGGCGGCGAGGTGATGCCGGCCGAGCTGCTCGCCCAGCTGTTCGAGCAAGTGGACGCCCCGCTGTGCAACCTCTACGGTCCGACGGAGGTGGCGGTCGATGCCACCTCGTGGCTGGCCCGGCCCGACGAGCCGCTGCCGGCCCTGCTGCCCATTGGCCGGCCGCTGCACAACGTCCGGGTGTACGTCCTGGACGAGGAGCAGAAGCCGGTGCCGGTGGGCATCCCGGGCGAGCTGTACGTGGGCGGCGCGGGCCTGGCCCGCAGCTACCTGAACGATCCGCAGCTGACGGCCGAGCGCTTTGTCCCTGATCCCTACGCAAGCCAACCCGATGCCAGGATGTATCGCACTGGCGACCGCTGCCGCCGGTTGCCCGATGGCAACCTGGTGTTCCTGGGCCGGCTCGACCAGCAGATCAAGGTCCGCGGCTATCGCGTCGAGGTGTCCGAGATCGAGGCCGCCCTGGAGTCCGCTCCCGGCGTGAAGGAAGCGGTGGTCCTGACCGACGCGGAGCAGATGGTCGCGTTCGTGACCCCACGCCCCGGCGAGGAACCGGACCCCGCCGGTCTGCGCCGCTATCTCAAGGACCGGCTCCCCGAGTACATGCTCCCGGCTGGCTTCCTGGTGGTCCCGGCACTGCCGCGCACCAGTACCGGCAAGGTGGATCGCAAGGCCCTGCCGACGCACCTGGCACTGGCCTCGCGCCCGGCCAGACCCACGTACCGCCGACAACTCCCCTGGAGCAGTTCCTGGCGGAGCTGTTCTGCGACCTGCTGCAGCTTGAGCAAGTTGGCGTCCGCGACAACTTCTTCGAGCTGGGCGGCAACTCGATCCAGGCGGCCCTGCTGATCAGTCGCTTGCAGACCAAGCTCGGCGAGCACGTCTCGACGATAGCGATCTTCGAGTCGCCGACCATCGAGGGCCTGGTGCGCTTCCTGGCCGAGACGTGCCCGAAAGCCCTCCTCCAGACGTTCGGCCCCGAGTCGCTGCCCCACAAGGCCACGGGCGTCTCCCCCTCGTCCTTTCTCCGCGACAGCGGGCCGGTGCATCCGCTGGTCGTGCCGCTGCACCCCAGCACTGCAGTCACCACGCACCCGGCAGGGGACAGCAGCCAACCCGCCCCCTTGTTCATGGTGCATCCGCCGGGCGGGATCGTGGTCTGCTATCGCCCCCTGGGCCTGCTCCTGGGGAACGAGCGACCCTGCTACGGCATCCGCTCCCGCGGTCTGCAAGAGGGAGAAGCGCTGCCGAGCCGGGTGGAAGAGATGGCGGTCGAGTACGTCTCAGCCATGCGGACGATCCAGCCGGCAGGACCGTACCACCTGGGCGGCTGGTCAATGGGCGGCGTGATTGCCTACGAAATGGCGCAGCAGCTATTGGCCCAGGGGCAAGAGGTTCGGCTCCTCGCCCTGCTGGACACGACCATTCCGAATAACGCGGCCAACCGCGACTACGTCGAGGAAGGCGAGGACACCGGCCGGGAATATGGACTGGAAATCACCCTGGAGGAGCTGGATCAGCTGGGCCCCGAGCAGCAGCTGCCGTACCTGTGGCAGCACGTCCAGAAGCTCGGCCTGCTCCAGATCGACACGCCGCTGGAGGTGGTCCAGCAGATCCTGGAGGACCTGAAGCGCCTGTTCCACGCCCACATCACGCTGGGAAGCGAGTACGCCGTGCGACCGTATCCGGGCAAGATCACGCTGTTCCGTCCGTCGGAGGTTCCCGTGCAAGTGCAGACGGCCGAGGATCGCGGCTGGGGCAAGCTGGTCCGGGAGGTCGAGGTGCATTATGTGCCGGGGCACCATCATTCGATGGTCAAGGAGCCGCAGGTGCAGGTGCTGGCGCAGAAGCTGCGGGAGTGCTTGCGAATGGCGCGGTGAGAGGTGCAAATGCTCGCCCGCTACAAAGTGCTTGCCGATCCTTGATGAGGCAATGGCATGAGTCGATCATCCAACGCGCTTGCGGAGTTGCTCGCGGGCAAGGCTCCTGAAGCGATGTACGATGCCTTGTATGCAGGGCGCTATCTGTCGGCTCAGGGGCAAGAATCTCCATCCGAAGTGTTGGCTCTGATCAAGACGCACTTGCGATCGTCGCGGCAGCGAGCGCTCATGCCGTCAACCCTGTTAGAACGCCTGGCTCTTTCACTGGCGGGGTCAGGCCTTCTGAATGAGGCGGGCAAGCAACTCGCTTCGCAGGAAGTCAGGAATGAATGAGGACAACCTCGCTCCATCGGGCATTCCTCACCATCTTGCTCGGGCGAGTGGGCTGCGGAATTTGACGTTCGCCTGCCCGCACAGGCTGTTTGGGGACAAGAGCCGGGAAACGCCAATGAGCGACGCCGTGTGATGCTGGCACGTTGGCAATGTCGTGCTAACTGTCACCTGTGGGACAAGCATGGCCCCTCACAGACGCTCTCTTACACATCGCCAACCTTCGCGCTCCGTTGGCACGGTGGCGTCCTTGGCGATCCTCGCGCCAACGGGAATCGCCATACAAAACCGCCTTCACCCCACGCTCGCCGGCGGCATCCCCACGGCCTGCCGCACCAGCGCCAGCGTCTTGCGGGCCTCTTCCCGCGCCCGCCGCGCTCCATTCCGCAGCACTTCCTCGACGTACTCCGGCCGGGCGGCCAGCTCCTTGCGCTTCTCCCGGGCGGGGCCGAAGTAAGCGTTGATCTTGTCCAGCAGCATCTGCTTGACCACGCCGTAACCCAAGCCGCCGGCGCGGTAGCGCTCGGCCAGGGCCTGTTTCTCCTCGGTCGTGGCGAACAGGCTGTACAGGTCGAAGAGATGGCTCTTGTCCGGATCTTTCGGGGCCTCGACCGGAGTTGGGTCGGTGACGATGCTCATCACCCGCTTCTTGAGCGGATTGCCCTCCATGAAGATCTCGATGGTGTTGCCGTAGCTCTTGCTCATCTTCTGGCCATCGACGCCCGGCACCTTGGGCACCACGTCCAGCCGGGCGTCGGGCAAGGGGAAGACCTCGCCGTAGCTGCGGTTGAACTTCTCGGCCATGTCGCGGGTCATCTCGATGTGCTGCACCTGATCGCGGCCGACCGGCACGAGGTGAGAGCGGTACAGCAGGATGTCGGCGGCCATCAGCACCGGGTAGTAGAACAGCCCGACGCTGGCCTCGATCCCCTTGTCGATCTTCTCCTTGTACGACACCGCCCGTTCCAGCAGTCCCATGCCGGTCACCGTGCCCAGGAACCAGGCCAGCTCGGTCACCTCCGGCACGTCCGACTGGCGGAAGAAGACCGCCTTCTCCGGATCGAGCCCCAGGGCCAGGTAGTCCAGGGCCACGTCGCGGCTGAACTCCCGCAGCAGGGCGGCGGGATGGACGGGCTTTTTCGTCTCCTCGCTGATGGCCCGGGCCGTGTCGCGGATGGTGGTCAGGGCGTGGTAGTCGGCGATGAAGTAAAAGCAGAGGGCCTCGTCCTGCAGGGCAATGTGCTGCTTGATGGCGCCGAAGTAATTGCCCAGGTGGAGCTTGCCCGAGGGCTGGACGCCGCTCAGGATCCGTTTCGGGCCGGGGGTTGGAGTCGTCATGCGCGTTGGTCCTTGCGGGGCGGTTGGTCTGTACACAAGACAGTTGTACGGTGTACTTTGTTCGCTGCAAGAGATACCCGGCCGGACACAAGCCCGAAGCGCCAGCGCCGGGATTGGTTTGTCCCGGCGCCGGCGCTTCGGGCTTGTGTCAGCCCGGGCACCGAGGATCTGGCCCGATGACCGACCGCACGACCGAGCTGCTGCTGGACGCCCTGAAACGGGCGCTCGTGGAGCCCGGCGAGCATCGACTGCACAAGAGCGGCAAGCTGGATGGACTGTTCCCGAGCCGGACCGGCAGCAGTGCCGAAGCGGCCGACCGCGCCCTGCGCGAGGGGCTGCTGGAGGTGGTCCGCACCGAGGTCCGCGGCAAGTCCGCCTTCGAGTGGGTCCGGCTGGCACCTCGCGGCGTCGATTTCCTTCACGAGCATGAATCGCCGGTGCGTGCCCTGCGGGAACTGCGCTGAGCTGCGCTGCAATCAGCAGGCGCTGCCGATCTGGCTCGACAAGATGCGCTCCACCCTGCGGTCGCTGGACGAGCGGCTGACCGAGGAAGCCCGGCACTGGTCGCAGCGCCTGGAGGGGCTGACCCGCCTCGTCGAGGACACCCTGCGCCGCCTGGAAGCGTCCGCCCCGCTGCTGCCCGCCGACGTGGCCGAGGACCACCCCTGGGCCATCGACGCGCTCAACTATCTCGACCGCCGACGCAACGGCGGCGCTCCCCATCCCTGTCCTTTTCCGGAACTGTTTACCGCCGTCACCCGCCAGCAGCCACAGCTGGGCATCGGCACCTTTCACGAGGGCCTGCGCCGACTCAACGACTGCCGGGCAGTCCATTTGCAGCCCGCCGACAACCTTTCCGACCTCCTCCAACCGGAATTTGCCCTGCTCGACGCCGGACAAGTGCTATATTTTGCCGTCCGGTAATTTGCACGACCCCTGCCGGCTTGCCCGGCAGGTGAAGCAGGTCACCAGCTAGAGGGGAAGGGGAAAAGAAAAAACGTTGTTCTGTCTTCTCCTCTAGCCTTTGACCTGCTTCACCTGCCGGGCAAGCCGGCAGGGGTCGAAAAGATGTCCCAACCTCTCCCACAAGGGGAGAGGGGAGAAAGCAACGTCGAATCGACAACCTGGGAGTAAGCCATGAGGTTACCAGCTGGCCTTGCCTTGCTGCTCGCAATGACCTGCGGAAACGCCTGGGGACAGGAAGCTGTCCCGGTCGGCCCCGACACCACGGCCGTCTATGCCCGGTTCGGCCTGCCGACCCGGCGGGACGACCGCGACGGCAGACCGATGAACCGCATCGCCTTCACCAAAACGAGCATCGGGGATGCGGGTCTGTACAATCTCCGCAACCTGAAAAGCCTGCAAGAACTGAGCTTCAGCGGCGGCATGCCCCGGCTCACCGATCTGCTGCTGAACCGCGGGGCCGCCCGCAGCCCGCTCACCGACCGGGGACTGAGCCAGCTGCAAAACTTCCCCGCGATCCGACGGCTCGACCTCGGCTTCACCCAGGTGGGCGATCAGGGCCTGGCCTGGCTCCGCAATTCTCCCGGCCTGCGCGACCTGAACCTCTCGGCCACTCGCATCACCAACGACGGCCTGCTCCAGCTCCGCAAACTGGAGCAGCTGGAGAGCCTGAACCTGAGCGCGACCGGGATCGGTGATGCGGGCCTGGCCCAGATTCGGGGCCTGCCGCTGCGCGTGCTGAACCTCAACGCCACGCCGATCACCGATGGCGGTCTGGTCCATCTGCGGGCGCTGACTCAATTGCAGGGTCTGGACCTGGCCGGGACCAAACTCACGGACACGGCGCTGATCCAGCTCAAGGGCCTGGAACAGCTCCGTTATCTGAACATTAGCTCAACGGCGCTGACAAACAACGGCGTCGCCGCCCTGCGCACCATTCCCCAGATTCAGGAACTGGACCTCAGCTACACCAGCATCAACAACGGTGCCCTGATCCAGATCAAGGACCTCAAGAGCCTCCAGATCCTGGACCTGGGCGGGACCAACGTCACCGGGGTGGGACTGCTGCAGCTGAAGGGACTGGAGAAGCTGCGCGAGCTGCGTTTGCATGGCACGAAGATCACCGGACTGGACCTGGCCCAGCTCCGCGCCCTGCCGGCCCTGGAGGTCCTTTACCTCGACAGCACCCAGGTCAACGACGACTCCCTGGTCAACCTGCAAAACCTGCCCCGGCTGCGCGAACTGTACCTGCGCAACACCTCGATCAACGGACGGGGACTTCAGCAGCTTGGGCGATTGGCCAATCTCCAGGTCCTCGACCTGCGCGACACGCAGATGACCAGCTTTAACATGCAGTACCTGAAGGAACTGAAGAGCTTGCAGGTGCTGTACCTGGACAGCCCGCGGATCACGGACGCGGGGTTGCTGGAGCTGCAGGGGATGCCCCGATTGCGAGCGCTGTACCTGTGGAACACCAGCGTCACCGACGCCGGCCTGGTGCATTTGCGGGGGATGACGAAGCTGCAAACACTCTGGCTGGCCTCGCCCAGGATCAGCGACACCGGCCTGGTCCACCTGAAAGAGCAACGCAACCTGCGCGAACTGACGCTGTGGACACCCCAGGTGTCCGACACGGGACTGGCGCATATACAAAACCTGACGGACCTGGAAGCGCTCTGGCTGGTCAGTCCGCGCATCACCGATACGGGCATGACCTACCTGCGGAAGCTGACAGCCCTCAAGACGCTGGGCGTGCTGGAGGCGCCGTTGACCGACCAGGGGCTGGTGGCAGTGCAGGGACTGAGCAACCTGCAATACCTGTCGCTGTCGGCCGGGAACCTGACCGACGCCGGCATGGTCAACCTGCGGTCGCTGTCGAAATTGCAAGGGATCAACCTGGCCGGGGTGGACCTGACCACCCGCCAGCTGGCCGAGCTGCCGAACAAACCGCCGCGGCTGGACGTGATTGACGTGTCGCCGCTGCTGCCCTTGTTCCCCAAGGGGCCAATGGAACAACCGTGAGAATCGAATCCGGATCGGCGCGTCACCGCCTCGGATTCTTCCCCCTGGCGTGGAGGGCGGACCGTGGAAAGTGGCGTAGCTTTGATGATGGGCTGCTGTTGCTTGCTCGTCCCAATCGGCTGTTTTGTGCCGATGTTTATTGGTGCCTGGAAGGTTTTCGAGAAAGCGGGAGAACCTGGCTATCTCTCCCTGGTGCCGATTTACAACGCGATGGTGCTGGCCCGGATCGTCGGCAAGGAAGAGACCTTTGGTCTGCTGGCCTGCATCCCGATCGCGGGCATCTACTTTGGCATTATCATGCTGCTGGAGCTGGCCAAGCGCTTCGGCGTCGGCGGCGGCTTCGTGGCCGGGCTGATCCTGTTGCCGATGGTCTTCTGGCCCATGCTCGGCTTTGGCTCCTACACCTTCTCCCGGGGCGGCAAGCGCCGACGCCGGGCCGCGGTCCGGGATGAGGACGAGGACGAGGAGGAGGAAAGACCCCGCCGGAGATCGCGTGCCCGGGATGAGGAGGAGGACGAGGATGATCGTCCGCGCCGGCCGCGTGGCCGGGACAGCGGCATTTCGGAGGACCGCCCACGCCGCCGACGGCGGGATGAGGATGACGAAGATGATGAGTAGTCGTCAGTTCCGGAAGAGGCGAGGACTTGCTGGGGGCAGACAATGATCACGCCGGATCAGTTCTTCACGGCTGAACAGCAAGAACGCCTGGCATGTCTGATGGCTCGCTGGCGAGAAGCCCGCGATGCCGGGCGTGGATTGTCTCCTGAAGAACAAACAGAACTCAACACCTTGGTGGAAGCGGAGCTGCGAGCGGCCACTGCTCGCGCAGCGGCGTCGATTCAGGGTTTGGCCTTCGATTGCAACCAAACGTAAACCGCCAACGGCCCGTTCGATCCCACTCCCGTGCTGGTGTATCCCAGGCAGGCCAGGTCCGGCACGCCGTCGCCGTTGAAATCGGCAACGTGCAGTCCCGTCTCGTAATGCACCCGATAGTCCAGGGTGATGGTCGTCGAGCGCTTCAGGTCCAATCCCTCGCGCCCTCCCAGCAGGATCAGCACCCGGTTGTCCTGTCCCTTGGCCAGCACCAGGTCGGCGATGCCATCGCCATTCCAGTCCGCGACGACCGGCGTGTCGCGCACCAGGGACAGCTGATTCTTTTTCTGGTCGGGCGTCGATAGATCGAGGGTCGCGTCCGGCTGGTCCTTGAAGGGCCGATCCGCATTGCCGGTGTTGGTGAACACAGCGCATCGGGGCCGCTGCATCCCATACGCCAGCAGGGCCACGTCGGGCCGGCGGTCGCCGTTGAAATCACCCACCGCCAGGAAGGTCCAGTCCCGCTCGTCGGGCGACGACAGCTGGAGCGTCGGCGTGGTGGGCAGCTTGCCTTCCGGCCGGCGGAGGTAGACCTTGCCCGACGAGGTGACCAGATCGGCCCGGCCATCCCCATTCAGGTCCAGCACCTGGAAATCGGCATGCGGCCCGCGAATCTCGGGTTGCGTTGACACCAGATCGACCTTCTCACCCTTGCCGGCTCGAAGCGAACGGTAGCCGCCGAAGCGGGTGCCCAGCAGGATTTGCGCCGAGCCGGTCCCGGTCAGGTCGGCGGAGCGGACCTGGTGAACGTCGCCCAGCGGCAGCGGGATCACCTTGTGTTCGGGCAGTTTCCCCTGCGAGAGCAGCAGGACCGCTTCCTTTCGGCCGGCAGCCAGGATGTCGGCGATGCGATCATCGTTGAGATGCCGCAGCCGGATCTTGCTCGGGTCAGTGACCCCAGGGACGCGGATGCGGTGGTCCGGCTCCTCGCGGAAGACGCCGTCATGGTTCAGGAACACCTCGACCACCGCCCCGTCGCCCTCCTGGATCAGCACCGCCACGTCTGGCTTGCCGTCGCCGTCCACGTCGCCGCAGTCGGCCGAGACGACGTTGCGGTTCCAGGCCACCACGCGCACGTTCTTCTGGGTCAGGCGGAAATACGGGTCGGGCTTCTCCGGCCGGATCTTGCCCCAGCCGACGCGGACGCCGACCTCGATGCCCGCCTCGACGTAGCGCGACGGATCGCCGACAGGACCGTGGCCGGGCAGGGCCACGTCGGGCTTGAGGCCATGCAGCTTGCGCAGGCTGGCCAGCACGTCCTTGCCGCTGAAGTTGATGCTGCCCGAGTAGCCCAGCGGACCGTCCGGCATGATCAGGTCGCCGAAGGCCACGTACGTCCGCTTGTCCCTGGTGAAGGCCCAGCCCATCGAGCCGAAGGTGTGGCCCGGCAAGCGCAGGGCCTGGACCTTCAACCCGGCCAGGTCCAGCTCCGTGTCCTGCTTGACGCGAATGTCGGTTGGGACAGGCGGATGCAGTCCGTAGCCGCTGCTGATCGGCAGATGGTGCCGCAGCGTATAGGCCATCTCCTCGCTGCACACGAACTGGGCCCCGGCGACCACGCGCAGAGATAGGCCCCCGGAGCGTGATCGCCGTGTTCGTGCGTGGCCAGGACGTACTTCACCCGCCGCGGATCGAGGCCCACCGCCTTCATGCTCTCCCACTCGCGCTCAAAGGACAGGCCGGCATGAGCCCTCGATCAGGATCAGACCGTCCGGAGCTTCCACCACGCGCTGCCCGCCCAGGTCGCTCTCGACCCGACCGCCAGGCAACTGCCAGACTCCCCGACCAATCTCCTGGGCCCGGGCATTGGCCACCCACGGCTTCAGCACCGGCTTCACCAGGCGATTCAGGTCCTTCCGCCACTGCTCTTTCCCCGTGCGGTCCAGCAGCCGAACCTCGCCGGCGGTCGAGGCGACGACCAGGCGGGCCCCGTCCCGGCTGCTCGCCACCAGGCTCGGACCACCGACGGCGATGGCCGACGGCAATTTCCCCTTGCTGAGACAGTCCTCGTCCAGAACGTAGACGTTGCCGTCCCAGCAGCCGGCAATCACGGGCCCCGTCTCGCTGGCGGCAAGGTCCGAGATGCTGTCGGGGAACTCCACGGAGCGGACCTTGCCGGTGCCGACCTCCAGCACGAAGAGCGTACGCGCCTCGCTGTCGGCCGGCAGAATCGTTTGCCCGGCCAGGCCGCGACAGGTCCAGTGATGCGGATAGGCCAGCAGGTACTTGCCGTCACCGCGGAAGCGGAGATCGACCCAGAGAGGACGAGGGAACAGCTCCGGACCGAAGCGCCGGACGAGCTGGCCCTTGGAGTCGTACACGGTCACGGTCGGCCGGGCCGGCTCGAAGCGGGTGCCGTAGTGCTGCTCGCGCAGGGTCGCGGAGGAGCGAATCCAGCGCTGCCAGCCGGGATAATCGGCCGCGGCGATCAGTCGCGGTGTGTCGTGTCCCAGCAGCGCTAACGACAGCGGAGCGAAGACCGGCACGTCCTTCTGGGGCAGTTCTTCGCGCTTGCCGTCCGGCAGCGTGGGTGTGCCATAGCGTCCCTTCTCCGGAGGATTAACCTTGTCGGTGTCGCTCATGACGGCCCGGCTCCAGAGCGGTTTGCGATTTCCGGGAGCGAGCAGGAACAGGTTGGATTCGGGCACCGCGCCATCCTTCCGGTGGGCTGAGCAGCCGACCACGGCGTGGCCGCTCTCAGCGGCGGCGAGGGACACCGTCACGCTGTTGGCGGGGCGAGGAAACTCGACCTGACTTTCGGGCTTGCCATCCTCGGAGGTGAGCCAGAGGACGCGGTTACTGTAAACGGCCACGCCGCCGCGTGCGAAGCCGCGGAGGTTGACGCCGACGTGATTGGAGTGATCGCCGTAATGGAAGAGGTTGCCCGGCCAGCCCTCTTCGCCGAGATGAGGCGGAATCGCCACCGTCTGCTTGCCGCAGGCGAAGACCGTGGGAAAGTCGCTCGCTTTCCCCGCGGGCATGGTGCAGAGCGCATGCAGCACCTGGCCAGTCGGATCGACCGCGACCTGCTGCAGCCAGCGCTGGCCCGCCTCGGCGGTGCGAACGAGCTTGCCCTCCGCATCGAGCAGGAAGACGTTCGGATCGCCGGGCGGAGCGATCGTGCCCAGGGCCAGCCAGCGGCCGTCACTGTTCAGGTCGAGGCAGGCGATCCCCTGCCAGGGCAGCGGCCCCGAACCCCGCCGGTCCCACTCGGGCACGGCCGTGGATTTGCCTTCGGCCCCGGCGAGGACCATGAGGGCGAGGAGAGTGAGGAGCCCACCGGCAACATTTCGGCACTTCAACATCTTCCACCTCGCTCACTGCGGACTGCCGCAACACAACGCCAGGAAGGTCCAGCGTCAAAGACACAGCACCCAGGGAAATAGTGTATCAACCCTCTCCCGCGGGTCCTTGGAAATGGCGCTTGCTCACGTCACTTGCAGCAGTGATTCTTCCGCCTGGTCAACGCCCATTGCCAGACGAGCACACAGATCAGATTTCGGGTCGAGATATTTCAGCAGCGTCTTCGCCACGTCCAGGACGTCTCTCGCGATCGTCGCGCTTCCGCCCCTCCGCGATAGCTCCATTGCCTGAACAATGACTTCGGCCAGCTGCTGGTCGGCTATCTTCTGCGCTGGTCGGGCATGGGCCCTGCGTTCGCGTGCCTCTATCTCGGCGAGGAGTTTGGAGGCTGACCGAGCCGAGACCACCACACCATCGAATTGGGGTCGATAGCCGAATTCCCCATCCCCTTGAAATCCGACCACGGCCGGGGCAAACTGGATCTTGAGCTTGCGACAGAGGGGCTGAAGCCTCTGCCCTTTGACGTAGACGTAGCCTTTCGGCACGCCCTCGCGCACATCCACGTTGCCGTACTCGTTTGTGATTTTCAGCGGCATACGGAGTCTCCAAAAGAACAACCCGGTCCGAGGTCTGGCCGCCCCGGCCGGGTCATTCGCCGGACTCCGGCGAACACTGCTCAGATCAGCGGGCCAGCGCCGACGATCGCTCTGCACCAGTGTAGGAACCTGGCGCGGACAATTGCAACCTCGGATGAGACCACCGCGGCGCGTCGGCGCGTCAGGAATCGGTTGCTGCCCCTGGCACGTGATTCCAGCCGGACTGCAGGGCCGACCCAAAACAATCTTTCAGCATTTGCAGGCTATCCGGGTTGATCGTGCAGCCGAAGACGTTGAGCCGGGCCAGGCGCGACAGGAAGGGGGAGCGGACCAGCATCTTGCAGCCTGTTGGGGACAAGCGGCTGTTCCGCAGGTCCAGGTGAGTCAGCCGGCGCAGGGAGGGTGCGTGGGCCAGAGCGGCGATGCAGCCCTCCAGGGCCGGGTTGTCGCCCAGGCTCAGCTTCCGCAGGTTGGCCAGGGTTTGGGAATGTGCCAGTGCCTCAACTCCCTTGGGCCCCAGCCGATTGCCCGGCAGTTCCAGGACGGTCAGGCGCGTCAGGTGCGGGGAGCGCGCCAGGGGGATCACGCCGGCGTCGCCCAGGTTGCTGCCGGTCAGGCCGAGGCGGTGAAGGCCGGCGAGGTTGGCCGCCCCGGCAAGCGCCTCGGCCCCGCCTGGCCCGATCGTGGCGTCCTCCAGAGCCAGGTCGGTCAGCTGGGTCAGGAAGGGGGACTGAGCCAGGGCCGCAACCCCTTGCGGTGCCATCGCGTTGGCTTGCAGGTCCAGTTCCGTCAGGCCGGCCAGGGTCGGCGAGGACGCCAGGACCTGGACGCCGGCATCGGTAAGCGCATTGCCTTTCAGGGAGAGGGCCTTGAGCCGCTCCGGGGACAGAGAGGACGCCAGGGTCAGGACGCCCCCGGCGCCGACCTGGCTCTTCTCGAGCCCAAGGAAAGCCAGGTTCGCGCACCGGGCTGGCCACTGGAGCGCCGCGAAGTCGAGTTGGTTGCTTCCCAGGTCGAGATGGCGGAGCCGGGCAAACAGAGGCGAACGGATCAGGGCATTCGCTCCGGCGTTGCCGAGGGCGTTGTTCCGGAGATTGAGAGAGGTAAGGCGCGGCAGACAAGGGTAGGAACTCAGCAGCGCTGCTGTCTCCGGAGAAACGCAGCAGCCGTCCAGATCGAGCTGGGTCAGCCGGGCCAGGTCCGGCTGGCGCTGCAGAGTTTCGGCCAGCGCCGGTTTGACGGCGGAGCCATGCAACTTCAGGGAAGTCAAGCGGCCCAGGTGGGGAGAGGACAGGATCCGGCCGACCGGGGCCCCAGGAACCGAGAGCCCCACTTCCAGGCCGATGAAGCGCTCCAGGCCAAGCGAACCGGGGAGCGAATCCTCGTTCCAGGTGTCCGGGCGGACTGCCAACCGTTCGACCCAGGCCCAGTAACCCTTCCAGGTCTCGGACTGGGCCGCGAATTGCTGCAGATACCGATTGTTGCATTCGAGCCGCTCGATCAAACCGCGGTGGTAGACGAGCTGAGGATTCAGTGCCCGCAGCGGTCCTGCCCAACGGGGGAGGCAGCGGCGGTAAATGGCCTCGGCCTGCTCCTCCAGTTCCAGGCGTTCGGGTGCGAAGCGCGGCAGCCCGGCCGCCCGGCACTGCCAGCGGATGAATTGCCCGCGCTCCTCGTCGCCGTGGTCGGTCAGGAAGTCGGCGAGGATCAGCCGGGGCGTATCGTCCTCTGGGTCCTCCTTGATCGCCTGGAGGAAGGACAGCAGTAGGGGATGGTCGGGTGCCAGCGTCGAACTCGTGGCGAAGGTCATCCGTGGAGTCTAGCAGATTGCTCTGGTCCGAGATAGGGACTGCTTGCCGTTCGGAAAGGCGTTGGCTACAACAGCACCACTTGCACCCAGGGAAGGGGCCTCTGGAGGGCCAGGTCTAGCTCCGGTGCTTTGCACCAGGGCGGCGTTGCGCCGCCCGAGCGTTTGCTGTCCGCTGCATCCCAGGGAAGGCTGTTTCAGCCCCGCGTCCCGACTTGTCGGTGCCGTCGAATATCCGGGCTGGAACGACCCCGCCAGGCGTGGTGCCGGATATTCGACGGCACCGACAAGTCGGGCGGGTCCGAGAGCCTTCCGTGTCTCAGGTCTCGTGGTAGAGAAGCCCTTCGGAGCAAAGGACTGCCCGGCATCGCCCGGGCAGTCCTCTTCTTCCCAGTCCCCCGTCTTGTCCTGAAGTTGGGAGTCTATTGACCTGATGGCGTTGCTGGAAGAGGTCGTTTCAGGATGAGGACGACCGTGCCGTAAACGTCACCTTCCAGATCGAGGAGGGCATGCTCAATGTCCTCCGCCCGGCCGAGTTTGCTCGTCCAGCGGCCGTTGGTCAGCTGGCGAACAGCGTGCGTCGGGATGCCGTGAGGATCGGCAAACAGAGCCAGTTTTTCAAACCCGGTCTCACGTGCTTCGCTCGCACAGGAGACGTGGCCCAACGTGGCAAAGGCGGCCTGGAAGGCCTCCAGGGTTTCCATCTGCGGCACACCCGGCGGCCAGAAAGTTCGGCCCTCCTTTCCAATCGGCCACCACCAATCATCCGTGACGCCGGCGGCCCAGGCCAGACAGTTGTAGCTCCGATCTGGTGGACTGGTAACCGAGAAGTTCTCCGGGCGCAAGCGTGGGAAGAGATGCAGGAGGTGGTCTACCATGAATAGCCCTTCTGCCGTCCCCAACGCAGCCAGGCTTCCCCCATCTTGCGAATGTTGCCGGCGTCGGCGGGCGGCACCGGGTTCTCGCCCGTGATTTCAGGCAAGGCCCAGACCCAGAGCTGCGGTTCCCGTTCCAGGTCGCGCAGCAGCAGGGGGACCACCGGCTGGCCCAGGCGAATGATTTCCTGAAAAGCCCAGTGATTGGTGATCAGGTTCACGTTGGAGAGGACAAGCGTCTCCGCTTCCCAGATCGCTGCCAGCCGCCGGAACCGCTGCTCAAGGTTCTCCTCGACAGCGGGCTTCTGGGTGTTTGGAGTTGGGATTGCGGCCATGGTGACATCTCCGTTTCCACGAAGGCGATCAACCTTCACCAACTGTACCGCCTGATCGGTTGGGCTGCCACGCCAGAGCCGGGGCCTGGGGAAAGCTGCACGAAAACCTGCGGCCAGGCAACAATTCCCAGGATGGAGGCTTGCCGGTTGGCAGCGCCTGAGGTACACCACACTTGCACCCAGGGACGGGCCTCCGGAGGGCCAGGTCTAGCTCCGGTGCTTTGCACCAGGGCGGCGTTGCGCCGCCCGAGCGTTTGCTGTCCGATGCAACCCAGGGAAGGCTGTTTCAGCCCCGCTGTCGGGTGATCCACCGCGACGTTAACGGTGGCCTGGAACTACCCCGCCAATCGTGGTCCCACCGTTAACGTCGCGGTGGATCACCCGGCGGGTCCGAGAGCCTTCCGTGTCTCAGGTCTCGTGGTAGACGTCCTCCGGAGTCTGGGGCTGCTCGATGAGACTGTCGGGCAGCCCTTTTTCGTTCCCGACCGAACCGAGCCGCGAGAACCACGACGGCAACGAGGAGAATCAGCCCGCCGGCAACACATCCGGACACCGCCATCTTCCACCGCACCGCGAATCTTGATAAGACAAGGGGCAGGGAACCCGGGACGAGGATGCCGCATCCCGAGAAATCGTGGAGCCGCCTTCTCCGTCCTGAAGTCACTTGTTGTCACGAAACGGTTGCCATGCCCACGAGACGCTGTCCCTACTGTGACGTTCGCCTCACTCCCGAGGAAGAGGAGGACCGCTACTGCAATTCCTGCAGGCGGTATCTGCCTTTCGACGACCAGAGCGTGCTGCGTCCGAGCGCCCGCCGGGAGCGGTGGCCCGAGGAAGAGGAACCCGAAGACCGGGAGCCGGACAGCCGGCCCCGGACGCAGACGCCGGCGATCTGGCTGCGCATCAGCGCCGTGATGGAATTCGTCCTGAGCACGTGCTGTCTGTTCGGCGGCTGCGTCATCGCTGCCGGCCTGCCAGGGACTTTCGGTCCGGGGAACGACATTCCCGACAAGGAAGTGGCCGTCGTCTTTGGGGTCCTGGCCATTGGAGGAGGGCTTGCGACCATCGGCATGGGCGTTGTCGTCCTGCTCGGCGCTCGAGCGCTGGCCTCCCGGAGAAGGTACGGGCTGGCCCTGACCGGCGCCATCCTCGCTCTGGTCCTGGGGCTCAAGAGCTTGATTTACGCCGGTTTGACCGGCATGGGCGGTCTGGCGGCGATCGAGGAGCGGCAGGACGCCGCGATGATCGCTGGATCTTGCATCGGCTCCATTCTGGGGCTGGCCGCCTCGGTCGTGGACCTGATCGCGGGAATCTGGGGCCTGGTAGTCCTGAGCAACGAGCGGGTCCGGAACGCCTTCCGTTGAGCCCGGTTCAGCGCGGCGTCTTGGGGTCGAGCACCTTGCTGTTGGACACGGAATTGCCCCAGCGGTCGAACTGATCGAAGGTCCAAACGACTCGCTTTGTGGCCGGCTCGATCTCCACCAGCAGGGGCTGGCCCTTGCCGGCGTGGCAGTTGCCGATCAGGTAGTTGCCGTTGGGCAGGACTTCAAGGGTCGTCACCCAGGCCAGCACGACGTTCGGCAAGTCCTTCTGCTGGATCTGCCAGACGATTTTCTTGTCCGGCGTCACTTCCAGCACCGAGTGCCCATTGCCGGTGGTAATCAGGGTGTTGCCGTTGCCGCGCCGCACGGCCGCGAAGGTTTGGTTGCCCCAGGCTTCGGGGCCGTGGCCGCCGCGCGGCTTCTGGTCGAACAGAGGGACGTCGTACTCCCAGACCACGTTTCCCTTGCCGTCGTACTCGCGCACGGCACCATCCCCTTCGTGGCAAACCAGGTAGTTGCCCGTGGGCAGCTTGCGGACGAGGCGAGTGTCCCGATGGGGACTGGGGTGCTTCACCTTGAGCTTGATCTCCGCGTGGATCTTGCCTTCGCGGTCAATCTCGATGATCCGGCCAACGCCCGATTCGGCGATCATGATCTTGCCGCCATCGAGCAGCTGGAAGGAATGCACTTCGACCGCCTTGCCCTTGTTGCCGTTGCTGGCGCCGCTGTCATAGGACCAGACGACTTTCTTCGTCCTGGGGTCAATTTCCACGACCTTGCTGGCCCCCTGCTGGACCATGACGTGACCATCGGCGAGGACGTGCAGGTCGTGAATGCCACCCCAGGGCATCTCCCATTCGACCTGGCCCGTCGCAGCGACGAGCGCCAGCTTGCCGTTGCCCTGGAGCAGCACGCGATGCTGCGCCGGCGCCAGGGGCGTGGTCGCCAGCAGGACCGCGACCAGCAGGGCGAGACGGGAAACCAGTGTCCGAGGCGTCATGTCATGCTCCTGGAACGTGGCGAAACGGCGGCCAGTTGATCCGGCAAGGAGTACTCTACTAGATCGCTGCTGCTTTTGCTCAGGGAAACGAACTTTGTCTCCATAACAACCATTCCTGCAAATCCTTGCGTCGATTCGTTTCCGCTACCCCCCTCACACCCCCCGCCAGTGGGAAACGAACTTGCTTTCCCCGGTGGCCGGGGACTTCCATCCAGGCTGAAAGGTGCAAGCGTTGATTAGAATAGGAGAAGGTCCGCGGGCGCGCAACGTCTGCCCGCACACCCCGGAGGACAATTCCGATGCGTCGCTTCATCCTTGGTTTCTGCCTGCTGGTCTGGTTGGCCGAACTCGCTCCCCTCCACGCCGAGGAGACTCGGCTCGACCTCTCAGGCGACCCTTTGCCCGCCGGAGCGCTGGCCCGCGTGGGAAGCAGCCGGCTGCGGCATGGCGACGTCCTCAAGGCCCTGGCGTTCACGCCGGACGGCCGGGGTCTCCTTGCGGGAGCGGCGGACGGCTCGCTGGTGTTGTGGGACGCGAATACGGGAAGGGCCCGGCTGCGGCTCATCGAGAGTGGGCCGGCGATTGCCGCCGTGGCCGTGTCGCCCGACGGCAAATGGCTGGCTTCCTCCGATCAGGACGAGCGGGTGCTGCTGTGGGATGCCGGCTCGGGCCAGCGAGTCGACTGCTGGCAGAGCGCTCCGGCGAAGGTCCTTTGCTTCCTTCCCGGTGGGCGCTTGCTGATGCTGGGTGATCGGGTCCAGTGCCGCGACGTGGGAACGGGGCGCTTGCGTCCCTTCCGCGCGGAAGTGGACCTGGGGGTCCAGCAGGCGATTCTCTCTCCGGATGGTCGATCGCTGGCCCTGATGAACAGGCTGTATCGCCTCGAAGTCCGCGACCTCACTTCCGGCAAACGAAGGTTCAACGTCGATGACTTCGGGGACTTCCCTTCCCAGCTGGCTTTCTCCGCGGATGGTCGGCTGCTCCTGTACGTCGATGCCAAGGGCGCCCTGGTAATCCGGGATGCGGCCACCGGCCGGAACCTGGAAGCGCCCAGGGCCGAGGAGGTCTGTCCGCTTCTGGCGCCGGACCCCGAGGAGCGCGGTTTGATTCTGAACCCCGATTGGAAGGAAGGTCGGCTGGATGGCCGGCCCCTCTTCCTCTTCCGGCGCAAGGGCCGTCTGGAATGCGCGGTGCTTGCCAACGGCTATTCGGTTGCTTTGTCTCCCGACGGCCAAACTCTCGCCGTGGCCCAGGAGAACAATCCCATCCGGCTGTGGAACCTCAAGACAGGAAAAGAGTGCTTTCCGGCAACCCAATTCCGGGGAACGCCAGCCGCCTCACGACACCAGGTCCAGGCGTCTCCCGATGGTCGCACACTGGCCCTGCTCGATGGGAATGGCGTCCTGACCGTTGGCAATGGAACGACAGGCCAGGTCGCCTGGCAGGCGCCCGACAGGGGAGCAATTGGCTGCTTCACCTTCTCCACGGACAGCAAAGAGGTGATTGCTGTCGAACAAGGCAAAGAGGGACCCAGCAAGGTCACGTTCAGGGACACCGGCTCCGGTCGAATCCTGCGTGAGCAGCCGGCCTTCCCTGAGCCCGTGAAGCTGCTGGCGGCGTCGCCGGACAGTCGCTGGATCGCGGGCAGCGCCGAGAAGGGCCGGCAGGTCTGTTTCTGGGAAGTATCCAGGCAACGTTGCATTCGCACCCCGGGTCAAACGGCAGCGGAGGTTCAGGCCGGGCTGTTTGCTCCGGATGGCCGGACGTTTCTCACCGTGGGCGCGGCCGGCCAGTTCCAGAACTGGGACGTGGCCTCCGGCCGCGAGGTCAAACGCTGGTCGGGTCATGGAGGCCACAGAGTCGTTGCAGCGGCTTTCTCGGCGGACGGCCGGCTGCTGGGCTCGGTCGGGGAGGACGGCCTGCTCAGTCTGTGGGACCCGACCAGCGGCCAGCGTCTGCGGCGGATCGATTGTGGCAATCAGAAACGGGAGTTCGTGACCCTGTCCGCCGATGGCCGGCTGGCGGCAGCGATTGGCAGGGACGGGAACCTGACGGCATGGGAGACGGAGACGGGCCAGCCGCGCTTTCGCTTGCCGGGAGGACGGAGCCGGGCGTCGGCAGTGTGCTTCACGTGCGATGGGCAGCGCCTGGTCACGGCGCACGCGGACGGGACGGCCCTGGTCTGGGACGTGAAGGCGATCCTGGACGCCAGGGCGGCCGCTGTGGTTCCGCGCCGGGACAGCCAGGGGCAGGACTTGCCTGCCGGAGCGCTGGCGCGGGTGGGATCGCTCGCCTTTCAGCACCGGGAATACGCTCTCGAGGCCGCCATTGTGGGAGACGGCAAGCGTCTGCTGCTTATTCCGAAGGTGCAGTCCAGAACAGGAATTTACTGCAAGGCCGAAGTATGGGACCTGGCGACAGGGCGTCGGCGAGTTCAGTTCGCGGCCGACGCCTGGTCGCACTGGGCCTGTTCCCCGGACGGCAAGACCGCTGCGGTCATCCTCGATCGGAACGAAGACCTGCACTTCTTTGACTTGACCACAGGCGAATGCCTGGCTCGAATCAAGGCGGGCCCGGAAACGGTTGAGTCTCTGGCGTATTCCCCGGATGGCCGGCTGCTGGCCGTCGGCGATACGGGGGAGTCGGCGCCTTCGGCCTCCATCCGGCTGTGGGACGTGCGGCAAGAGAAGTTTGTCGCCCGCCTGGAAGGCCACCCAAGCGAGATTGCCCAGCTGGCTTTCTCGGCCGACGGTCAGCTGCTGCACGCCTACTGTCCTCGGCTCTGGCTCAAGGGGAGCGACAAACCCAAAGCGCTGGGGACCCGCCACGTCTGGGACGTTGGCCAGAGGAAGCGACTGCCCCAGTTTCCCGTGCAGTTGCCCAGAGGCGGCCCCAGGATTTTTCTGGTCCTGTCGCCCCAGGGACGGCTGGTCGTCCAGCACAACAAAGATGAAGTGGGTGAGGGGTATTGGTCGGGCCATCTGGAGGTTCGCAATCCGCTCACAGATCGGAAACGGTTTGACCTGGTTGGAGGGCTTGGCAAACTGCAGTTTTCCGGCGACGACAAGGTCCTGACGGTGGTTGGCGCCCTAGATTCAGAGGTTGTGGTGTGGGACACGGTCCAGGGAGTGAAACGTTCGACCTTGCGCGATCCGACCCTTGTGGGGCCGTATTTCAATCTCCTCGCCCTTTCGGGCGATGGCCGCTGGCTGGCAACGAAGAACGGAGTGTCCGACACTCTGGCAATCCGCTTGTGGGACCTGACCACGGGAAAGGAACATCGGCCGTTGGCCGGGCCGCGAGGGAACGTTCGAGCCGTCGCCTGGCGGTCTGACGGCCGGCTGGTGCTGCTGGACCAGGGCGGGAGTGTGGCCCGCCTGACCGAGGACTCGGGCAAGGAACTGCTGCGCTGGTCGGAACGGGAGAGTGCGATCAAGGCGCTGACTCTGTCGGCCAATGGCCGGCTGGCCGCGCTGGTGGACGGTGCCGGCTCCGTGGAAGTCCGGGACGTCGCCTCCGGGAAAGAGCAGTTTCGCGGCGTTCTGAAGGGGTATGGAGACAGAACAAGCCAGGTGCGGTTCTCAGCCGACGGCAAGCAGGTGCTGGCACTGGGGCCGCGTGGGACGCTGGGCGTCTGGTCGGCGTCGGGCAAAGGCGTGCCGTGCTGGCAGGCCGGCGCGGACGAAGCGGGTCAGTGTCTGTCGTCCGAAGGCCGGCTGCTGGCCGTGTCCAGCCGGATTCGGGAGACTGAGACGTTCGTGCCTCTGGTGCGTCTTGTGGACTCGCTGACGGGCAAGGAGCAGTGCCGCTTCGTGTCGGATCCAGGGACGTCCCTGGGAAGCAGCGCCTTTTCCCCCGATGGCCGGCTGCTGGCGATCTGGGAGTATTTCTCCGACGGGGGTAGGATGCTCCTGGGAACAGAGGAGAGTTGCATCCACGTGGTCGAAAGCGGCACGGGCCAGGAAATCGCCCGTCTGGCCTTGCCGGGTGTGACCGAGGGGCAGCTGAGCTTTTCGCCGGATGGTCGCTGCCTGGCGGCCAGCCACAAGCAGTGGTTGCTGGTTTACGATCTCGCGGCAGGTCGGGAGCTGGGTCAGCTGACCGGCCACACCGGCGAGATCCTGACACTCTCCTTCTCTCCGGACGGCCGGAAACTGGCGACCGGCAGCGCCGATCAAACCGTGCTGGTGTGGGACGCGACCTGGCCGACGCTGCCGCACCGCGCTCTGCCGGAGGCGGGTCGATTCGACGCCGAGGAACTATGGCGAACACTGTCGCGTCCCGAAGCGGAGCCGGCCTGGCGTGCGGTGTGGCGGCTGACCCTCGCTCCGGAGCAGAGCTTGCCTCTGTTGCGCCGTCGCCTGCCGCCGGCCGAGACGCCCGATCCTGAGCGGCTGTCCCGTCTGCTGCGGGAGCTGGAAGACGATGCCTTCGCCAAACGGGATGCCGCCTGCAAGGAGATCGCCCGCATCGGCGAGGGGGCGGTTCCCGCGTTGCGACAGCGGCTGCGAGACACACCCTCGGCTGACCTGAAGCGGCTGATCGAGGGCTTGCTCGAAGAGATCGAACCGCGGCCCAACGCTCCGCAGTACCTGCTTGCCGGCCGGGCCATCGCGGTACTGGAGCGCATCGGCTCGGCCCAGGCCCGGCAACTGCTGCAACGGCTGGCCGATGGAGCCAACGGCCACTCCCAGACCGAGATGGCCCGTGAGGCACTGCAACGGCTGGATAACCGCACGGCCGAACCCCGCGGAGGACAACCCCGATGATGCGCTCCGTGTTTGCTCTGTCGTTGCTGGTTTGGTTCGCTGAGTTCTCTTGCGTCAGCGCCGGCGAGCCGCGTCTCGATCTGTCAGGCGATCCCCTGCCTCCGGGCGCCATTGCCCGGCTGGGAAGCGCCCGGCTGCGGCACGGCGGCTTCGTCAATTCCCTGGCGTTCACGCCAGACGGCAAGGGCCTGCTGGCCGGAGCGCAGGACGGCTCGCTGGTGCTGTGGGATCCGGTCACCGGGAAAGAGCGGGTGTGCCTGCGGAACGGCGGTCGGTCGGTGACGGCCGTGGCCGTGTCGCCGGACGGCCAGCGCCTGGTTTCCCGCGACAGCGACGGGCAGGTGATCGTCTGGGATGAGAAAGGCCGGCGGCTTGATTCCTGGCAGGTTGGCGAGTCGTCGTACGTCAAGAGCCTGCTGTTTCTGCCGGATGGCCGCTCCTTGCTGATCGTGGGAACCAGCATGGAGTGCCGGGACGTGTTCACCGGCCGATTTCGGCGCCTGGTCGCCGATCCGCCGCTGAACGTCCAGTCCGCAGCCGTCGCGCCGGACGGCCGGACCTTGGCCCTGGCCCATTCCGAGGCCCTCCATCTGTACGACCTCCCTTCCGGCAGGCAACGAGCCATGGCCACGTTCCAGATTGAAGAGCAGACGTTTCAGATGGCCTTTTCCCCGGACAGCCAGCAGCTCTTCTGCCGGAACTACAGCGGGAGGGTGCAGGTGCGCGACACCCAGACGGGCAAACCGGTCCGGATTCTGGAGCCCCGGGATGTCTGTCCCCTGCTGGCCCTGGCGCCGGACAGGCAACGGTTGATCCTGAACCCGGAGTGGAAGGAAGGCCGGCTCGATGGCCGGCCGCTGTTCCTGTACCGCAAGGAGGAAGGGCTGGACGACACAGCGCAGGCGGCCCTGTCCCCGGATGGCCGGACCCTGGCGGTGGCGGAGCATGACCATTGCATTCGCCTCTGGGACTTGCGGACGGGCCGGGAGCGCTTGCCGAGTTCTCGCCTCCGCGGAATGTCCGGCCTGACCTGGCCCCGTGTTGAGCTATCTCCGGACGGCCGGATGGTGGCTCTGCTCGATGGGGACGGTGTCCTGACCGTCGGGGAAACTGCGACGGGCCGCCCGCTGTGGCAGGCGCCTTCGGAGGGAGGGATCGATTGCTTGACCCTGTCCGCGGACGGCCGACAGCTGGTCACGGCCGAGTCCGATCCGGAACGAGGGAACCGGATCTGTTTCCGGGATTCGACCTCGGGAAAGGTCCTGCGGTCGCTGCCCTCACTGCCGGATCCCCTGGCTTTCCTGGCTCTTTCTCCCGATGGCCGCTGGCTTCTGGGTTGTGCCAGCGACGCCCGGCAGGTCTACTTGTGGCAGGTCGGTGGCCAGCGATGCCTCCGGATCAAGGGGGGCCCGGGCGCCATCATCGCGGCAGGCGTGTTCTCCGGCAACGGCCAGTCGTTCCTCACCGCGGACTGGGATGGGAAGTTCCACGTCTGGGACGTCGCCACCGGACACGAACGGAAACGCTGGCGGGGTCATGGGGGACACGCGGTCCCGGGGCTCTCTTTGTCGGCGGATGGTCGAGTGCTGGCCTCGGCCGGCACGGACGGCACGGTCTGCCTCTGGGACCCGGAAACGGGCCAGCGACTGCAGCGGATCGATCTGGGATTTGTCCCGGCCTCCGTGGTCCTGTCGCCGGACGCCCAGTGGGTGGCGGCGCCGACTCTGTCCCGGACCCTGACCGTCTGGGACCGCAAAACCGGACGGACCTTGCGGGTGGCAGGCCATCGCGGCCACGTGACCGACGCCCGCTTCACGGCGGATGGGCGTCTGGTCACGGCGGCTGAGGATGGGATCGCCCTGGTCTGGGACCTGAAGGCGATCCCGCGGCCGGCGGCACCCGCGCCGGTCCCGCATCTGGATCGGCAGAGCCAGCCCTTGCCGGCCGGAGCGCTGGCCCGGGTCGGCTCGCTGGCGTTCCAGCATCCAGACCCAAAGGCCAGCGTGGCTTTCTCTCCCGATGGCCGGTTGCTGGCCGTGGCCGGGGAGCGAGACCATGAGGCCAGCGTCGAGCTGTGGGACCCAGTCAAGGGCCAGCTGCTCCGCGTGCTGCCGCTGCACGATTCGCTCACACCGGATGCTCTGGCGTTCTCTCCCAAGGGGAAAGTTCTGGTCGTGGCCGCCGGCTGGACGCTCCACTGCTTCGACCCCGCAACGGGGGAATGTCAAACACGCATTTCGACCCGACTTCCTGCCGCATCTTTGGCCTTCTCTCCTGACGGCCGGCTCCTGGCCCTGGGTGGCAAACGGTCGAAAGCGAATTCTCAGGTTCCCATCCTCCTGTGGGACCTTCGCGAGGAACGGCAAGTCGGCCGGCTGGAGGGACATCCGACTTCGGTCGCCGCCCTGGCTTTTTCCGCGGCTGGCCGGCTGCTCCACGCCTATTGCCCGCGCGAGCGCCGTCTGGAACTGAAATCGTCTTGCTCCCGGCACGTCTGGGACGTCGTGCAGCGCAAGCAGCTGGCTCAGGTTCCGTACGAGGATTCCGAAGCTGTGGTCCCGCCGGGTTTTGCCTTTTCGCCTGACGGACGTTTTTTGGCCCGGAGAACGCGGGACCAGCAACTCGAGATTTCCGATCTCAGCACTGAACGCAAACTGTTTGCCGGCAAACCAGAGCCCGCCAGTCTAGCCTTCTCGAGGGATGGACGGCTCCTTGCCGTGACCAGAACTTCGGGCGCGATCGAATTGTGGGACCCGAGCCGGGGCGAGCGGCAGCGGACCCTGAGCGACCCGGCCGTGCCACTGCAGCGAATCCTTTCGTTTTCCGCCGATGGCCGCTGGCTGCTAACGCGGGACGAAGATTCAGACCACGATTTCCGCCGGATGGGAGACGTCGCTCCCATCCGCTTGTGGGACGTTGCCGCGGGAAAGCAGCATCGGCCGCTGGCCGGGCCGAGCGGAGCTGTCGAGGCCCTGGTCTGGAGACGCGACGGCAAGCTGGTGCTGCTGGAGCAGTCCGGCAGCGTCGCACGGCTCACGGACGAATCCGGCCAGGAACTGCTGCGCTTGCCGGCGCGCACCAGCCAGGTCGAGTCGCTGGCCCTCTCTCCCGATGGCCAAGCGGCAGCGATCCTGGACCGGGCCGGCCGCGTCGAAACGTGGGATCTTCGCCCCAGTGCGGGGAAGCCGCGCTGGACCGTTCCGGGCAAACTTGACCCCATGGACCAGCAGCGGATTCCTTGTGGAGAAGTGCAGTTCACCCTCGATGGGACCTGCGTGCTGGCTCTGACGTCTGCAGGGGAGGTCCACGCCTGGTCGAGAACCACTGGCCAACCTCTCTCCTGCGCTCGGTTGGCAAAAGGCGAGATCGCCAGGAGCCTGTCTCCGGACGGTCACTTCCTGGCCACAGCACAGCGGGTCCGTGGCGTCCCGGGAATCGATTGGCAATTCCGGGTGGTCTCTTCCTGGACCGGGAAGGAGCAAACACGGTTTGACCTTGATAGCGATGGTTCGTTTACTTCGATCGTCTTTTCCACGGATGGTCGTCTGCTGGCCCTGGGCAACGTCGGTTTCCTCGAGGGGAGGATTCGATTGTTTGAAATCGCCACCGGCCAGCTGGTCGAGACTCTGGCCCTGCCCGAAGACCAGCGCCTCGCCTTTTCGCCCGATGGCCGATGGCTGGCCGCAGGCAACCGGGTCTACGACCTGGCCCTGGGCCGCGAGCTGGGCGTGCTGCCGGGCCATTCCGGACGAATCCTGACGCTGTCCTTCTCCCCCGACGGTCGGAGACTGGCGACGGCCAGTTCCGACCAGACGGTCCTGGTCTGGGACGCGGCCTGGCCGACCCTGCCGCGTCCCCGCCTGCCGGCGCCGGCCCAGCTGAACCCGGACGCACTCTGGCAAGACCTGGCCCAGCCCGAGGCGGAACGGGCCTGGCGTGCGGTGTGGCGGCTGGCCCTCGCTCCGGAGCAGAGCCTGCCGCTGCTGCGACGGAACCTCAAGCCGGCCGAGACGCCCGATCCGGGGCGTCTGGCCTGTCTGCTGCGGGGGTTGGAAGACGACGCCTTCGCCAAACGGGATGCCGCACGCAAGGAGATACTCCGCATCGGCGAGGGGGCCGTCCCCGCCTTGCGTCAGCGGCTGCGAGACACGCCCTCGGCGGACCTGAAACGGCTGGTCGAGGGCTTGCGCGAAGAGATCGAACCCCGGCCCAACGCCACGCAGTGCCTGCTCGCCGGCCGGGCCATCGCCGTGCTGGAACGCATCGGCTCGGCCGAGGCCCGGCAACTGCTGCGACGGCTGGCCGACGGTGCGGAGGGGCACTCCCGCACCGAGATGGCCCGCGCGGCGCTGGAGCGGCTGCAACGCCGTCTGATCAAACCCGCCGAAAGCCAATCCCGATGAGCCAGCGGGGGATAGGGTGGGCAAGGTCGAATGCCGTACGCGGGGCGCGTTCCGCAGTCCCTCACCGCAGCAGCAGTCGCGCCTGGGACGGCGTCAGCCCGGTGGCGGCCGCCAGGAACAGCGGGCCGCCGACAGTCACCGGCACGCTCAGGCCCGACAGCGGCACGTCCAGGGCCACGGCCAGCTCCCGCAGCAGGTTCGCCGGCCAGCCGCTGCCGTGGTGCTGGGCCACTTCCTGCTCCGTCACGCAGTCACGCAGGGTGAAGGCCTGCAAGGTCAACTGGTTCTCGGGCGTGAAGCGCCCCTCGGTCAGCGGCACGCGCAGCAGATAGATGGTGCGCGGCCACAACTTGTTGTCGCACAGCACACTGACCAGCCGCAGCTCGGTCTTGCTGCTGCAGCCCAGCTTCTCGGCCCCGATTCGCCCGTCCCACAGGTCTTCCATGACCTTCTGGGAAACCCGGCAAATCCGGCCTCCCTCGACCACGTAGTAATGCAGTTTCATTCCCGTTACTTCCCTGTAACTGGAAACGGAGCCGAGCCAGCCCAGAAGGGACAGCCGGCTCACGATGTAGTGACCGGGTGTTCCGATCGCACCCCGACCACGCCTTGAGGAACCGACTCATGGTAAGCAATTCGGCTCGGTTCTCCTATACCGATTTGCGACCGGCCGGCTCTCCTTGACCCTCCAGCCGGCGCCACCGCTCTGACCGGACTCGATACGGATAAACTCACTCGTTTTCTGACCTTCTCGGCCTTCCCTGGATCGAAGGGAGGGTATATTTTCACAGGTTTTCCCTTCTGGAGTTCGGTCCCTTAGCGGGGCCCAAAACGCATTCGAGACCTACACCATGATGGTTCAGAGAAGTGGACTCTCGAACGGAATCAAATGGTCAGCCAGGACGGCCCTCGTTGGAGTGTTTCTCGCAGTCGTGACCGCCCCGGCCTGGGGTCAGAGCAAGTTCATCCGCACCCCGGCCGAGGCCACCAATGCCCAGCGCGACTGGGTGCCCCCCTGGCTGTACGGGTTCGGGCTGATGGAAACCAACCCCACTTACTACGGCGGCATCGACTCGCGCCTCGACTACGGCTATGGCCGGGGCTGGGGCTATGCCAACATGATCGGCTTCCGGCCGCCGAACAGTTATTTCAGCTTTTTGGGCCATCCAGCGCCGCCCGGCGGCTGGCTCCCCGACAAGCTTCCCTGGTTTACCTCCTATCCGGACACCGGCGACATCTACGTTCGCTACAACCCCAAAGCGGGCCCGCCGCCGGGGCCGGGGCCCCAGGTGGGAGAACCCGTGGCGCGCTTTCTGATCCGGGTGCCTGCCGAGGCAACGGTCTGGATCGAGGACAAACCGACTTCCCTGACCGGACCGGAACGGCAATTCGTGTCCCCGCCGCTCCTTCCGGGCAAGACGTATCTCTATGACATCCGTGCCCGCTGGCAGGAGAATGGCCGGGACGTGGAGCAGAAACAGACGATCAGCCTGCAGGTTGGCTCGGACGTGAAGGTCCGCTTCCCTGCACCGGAACCGCTCAAGTTCCCCAAAGGTGTCGCGGAGGAAGACACGATGCCCTGATGGGCCGGCCCAATCGCCCTGGCCCGGTCCGAACAGTTCCTCCGAAGCGGCCACCCGGGTGCGAGCCTCCTCGACCCGGGCTGGCCGTGTTTTGGGCGCACCCAGGGCTCACGCCCTGGTCTATTGACTGCCGCCCCTTCGGGGCTAATGCCTTCAGCCCCGAAGGGGCGGCAGTCAATAGACCAGGGCGTGAGCCCTGGGTGCGTCTCCTCTGGACTCGTACTCTCCCTCTCGCTATACCTCCCCTCCCTTGAAACCACCCCCGGCGCCGTTCCGGGGTTGGATCGTTTCCTTTGTCCGTGGAGTTCGTTGCCATGCTTGCGCGGTCCCTCGCCATCGGGTCGGCTCTCCTGGGCGGCCTGGTCTGCGTTTGTCTGATTGATCGGGTTCCTGGCCAGGATGCCCCACCGGCTGAGCCGCCGCCGGTGCCCCAGGGCGTCGAGGTGCAGGCGCGCGGCCCGGTCCATGAGGCCTTTGCCAGCCTGACCGGCGACCCGGTGCCGACCAAACCGGTCACGAAACAGCCGCCGGCTCCCCTGGCCGAGATGCCGCCCGACGAGAAACCCGAGGGCGATCATCAGTGGATCGGCGGCTACTGGGCCTGGGATGACGAGCGCGCCGATTATCTCTGGGTCAGCGGCATCTGGCGCACGCCGCCACCGGGCAAGAAGTGGGTGCCCGGCTACTGGCGCGATCAGGGGGAGGGCAGCTGGCAGTGGGTGGCCGGCTTCTGGACCGTCGCCGAGGCCGCCAAACCCACACAGCAGGTCACCTATTATCCCGAACCGCCCAGGCCGCCCGAGGTCGCTCCGCCCGGCAAACCCGCGGCCGAGGATGTCTTCTACGTCCCCGGCAACTACGTCTGGAATGATGGCCGCTATCTCTGGCGGGCCGGCTACTGGGCCCGGGTCCAGCCCGGCTACGTCTGGGTGCCCGCTCACTTTCGCTGGACCCCGGGCGGATATGTCTTCATCCCCGGTTACTGGGACCTGGCCGTCGCCCAGCGCGGCGTCCTCTACGCTCCGGTGGTCATCACTCCGGGGGTCGTCGGCGTCGGCTTCGTTTACACTCCAACCTACGTCGTCAGCGACACGGTGTTCGTCGAGACGCTGTTTGTCCGCCCGGCTTACCATCACTATTACTTTGGAGACTACTACGCTCCCGCTTACCGCGGCATGGGCTTTGAATTCGGCTTCGTCTACAGCCAGCGGCGTTACGATTCGATCATCGTTTACGAATCCTGGCATCGCCGGGCCGATCCGAACTGGGTCAACATTCAGATCAACCTCTACCACGATCGCTTCGCCGGCCGGGTCGCTTGCCCGCCGCGGGTCTTCGTCCGCGGTGACCGCCGGCTGATCACGTCGCGAGAACTGGCCCGGGAGCGTGGAATGCGGACGATGGCCGTCGCCCATGCCGAACGGGTCCAGATGCGCGAGCACGCCCAGATGGTGCATCAGGCCGCCGTGCAGCGCCACGTCGCGGAGAGGTCGCTGCCGCCGCACACCGGCCAGCCGCGGACCGCTGCCGTGCCCGTCTCTGCTGGTCATGGCGCCCCGGCAGCCGCAGCTGCCCACGCCACCCCGGCACACTCGGCACCAGTGAATCACGCCGCTAACCCGGCCTTCAGTCACCCTGGAATGGCCCCAATGCAGCATCCGGGAGCTGCCCCTCCGGGCCCGGCACATCCCGGGATGACCCCGCCCGGCATGGCACACCCCGGTACGGTCCCACCACCCGGAGGCCACCCCCCAGGCAAGACGCCGCCCAAGACGCCACCCAAGCATCCCCCGGAACGGTGATCCTGAAACCAATCCGAGCCGCCAGGGTTTTTCTGGCGGCTCGCTTCGTTTCTGACTGTTACCTTCCGCATTCTGTTCGCATTCCGCTTCTTCCCTACCGGCGCATCTTTTTTCCGACTTTTTCTATCCACTTTAGCTTTATTTTGTTCCCCAAATCCCCTGGACCGGGCATATTACAGGCAGTTCAAATCCAGTTCGATCCGGGAACCTGAAATGTCGCAGGATCAGTCCGGGTCAACCTGTTTTCCAACGTGGAGACGTCAAGATGCTCTGGCTGCGTCTGCGTGTTGCTGTCCTGTCGCTGGTTGTTGTGGCTGCGGTTGACGGCGTCGCCCATGCGGGCAGACCCTGCTGTCCACCGCCGTGCTGTCCGCCGCCGGCTCCCTGCTGCTGTACCATCGTCAAGAAGGTCTGTGTGACCGAGTGGGTCCCGGAACACTATGAATGTACCCGGACGGTCAACAAGATCGAATGGAAGGATGAGGTCTACACCGCCACCAAGACCGAGTGCGTTCCGGAAACCCGCACCCGCACCTGCACCGTCTACAAGAGCGTGATGGAGTGCCGGGACGAGGTCCGCACGATCACCAAGTTCGTGCCCACCGTCGAGGAGCGGTGCATCACCAAGTACGTCACCCAGACGTGCCAGGTGACCACGGTCTGCCGCAAGACGGTCGATCAGGGCCACTACGAGTGCCAGCAAGTGCCCCGCTGCCCGACCCGCCGGGAAGCCAGGCGCGATGCCTGCCTGTGCTGCCCGCCTTGCTACACCAAGACGGTCAAGTGCTGGGTCCCCTGCCTGGTGTGCATCGAGACGCCTGTGACCAAGTGCGTCAAGACCTGCGTGCCGGTCCAGGAGAAGGTCTGCGTGACCGTGTGCAAGCCGGTCTGCGAGCAGATCACCGTCAAGGTGAACTGCTGCAAGCTGGTCCCGGAAACCCGGTGTGAGACCTACACCGTCATGGTTCCCAAGTGCGTCCAGGTCCAGTGTACCCGCCGCGTGGCCGTGTGCGTGCCGATGGTCGAGAAGTACACCGCCTGCCGCATGGTGCCCCGCCAGGTCGAGAAGGAAGTCATCCAGACCGTTCCTTGCTGCCCGGCTCCTTGCTGCAAGTAATCTGATCTGACTGATCCGCGACAGGTGGGCAAGGCACTGGTGCCTTGCCCACCTGTCGTTATTTCGCCCCCGTTGCCTGGATTGCCGAACTCTGCCGGCAATCTCTTCCTGCCTCGTTGCCGGATTTTGCCGCTGTTGCGGTCGGATTCGAGCCGATAAGAGGAAAATGCCGAGCCGCGCACGCAGCGCAGCGGAGTAAGCGGCCCTCCGGAGGGCCGCTTACTCCGCTGCGCTGCGTGCGCGGCTCGGCGCTCGTCCGCGGGGTGCCGTTGTATTTCCGAGCGGTTTCGCTATAGTCGGCCGATGATTGGGCGCTGGCCTGACAAGGAGTTCGTCATGCCCCTGCAAGTTCATCCGACTGGATCGCCTCCCGCGACGACGCGGCTTGGCTACGCCCGGCAGATCATCCGTGCCGAGGCGGCGGCCCTGGAGCTGGTGGCGCAGCGGCTGGATGATTCCTTTTTGCACGCGGTGGACCTGATTCAGGGCGAGTCGGGCTCGGGACAGACGCAGGGCCGGCTGGCCATCACCGGCACCGGCAAGTCCGCGGACGTGGGTCAGAAGATTGCCGGCACCTTGAACTCGACGGGGACCCGGTCCTACGTCCTGGATGCCACACGGGCGGTTCACGGGGACCTGGGCATGGTCCACCCCGACGACCTGGCCCTGGTGCTGTCCCACAGCGGCGAAAGCGAGGAGATCGTCCGCCTGCTCGGCCCGCTCCGGTCAATGGTGCGCGGGCTGATCGCCATCACCGGCAACGAACAAAGTACGCTGGCCCGCAAGGCCGACGTTGCCCTGGTCTACGGTCCGCTGGAGGAAGTCTGTCCGCTGGGTCTGGCACCCAGCGCCAGCACCACGGCCATGCTCGCCCTGGGCGACGCCCTCGCCTTTGTGCTGAGCCGGGAACGTGACTTCACCCACGACGATTTTGCCCGCTTCCACCCGGCCGGCAGCCTGGGACGCAAGCTGCTCAAGGTCGAGGCGATCATGCGCGAGGGCAGCGAGCTGCGCCTGGCAACGGAGACGGACACGGTTCGCGCCGTCTTTGCCAGGGCCAGCCATCGCGGCCGGCGCACCGGGGCGGTGATGCTGGTGGACGCCGAGGGCCGGCTGTCCGGCCTCTTCACCGACAGCGACCTGGCCCGGCTGATCGAGCGGCGGCACGACGAGGCCCTGGACCGGCCCATTGCCGAGGTGATGACGCCTCAGCCGCTGATGGTGCCGGTCGGTACGCGCGTGATGGAGGCGATCGAGATCCTGAGGCGGCGCAAGATCAGCGAGCTGCCCGTGATCGACGGCGACGGCCGGCCGGTGGGCCTGCTGGACATCACCGACCTGATCGGCTTCGCCTCCGACCTGGCGGGTTCGGGCGGGACGCCGGGCGAGAATGGAATGCGGCAGGCTTCGTGAGAGACGCTGACCATGACCCTCACTCTGCAACAGCGCTGCCAGCCGATCCGGTTGCTGGTCCTGGACGTGGACGGCGTGCTGACCGAGGGCGGCGTGACGCACGGCAGCGGCGGGCTGGAGGCGAAGACCTTCCACGTACGCGATGGCTCGGGCCTGAATTACTGGAAACAATGCGGGCGACGCTCAGCGGTGATCACGGGCCGAAACTCCACGGCCGTCGAGGTGCGGGCCCGTGAGGTGGGCATCGAGTTTGTCTGCCAGGGCGCGCCGGACAAATTGCCGGTTTACCGCGGCTTGCTGGAACGCAGCGGGCTGTTGCCCAGGGCAGTCTGCTGCGTCGGTGACGACCTGGCCGATTTGCCGCAGCTGCGGCACTGCGGCCTGGCCGTGGCTGTGGCCGACGCCTGCCCCGAGGTTCGCAGCGCGGCTCACTTCGTTACCCAGGCCCGGGGAGGCAGGGGGGCCGTGCGCGAGGTGATCGAACTGATCCTGCGTTGCCAGGGCGAGTGGCAAGCCCTGGTGGAACGACTGAACCAACAGACGCTGTGAGAGTGTCTGCTTTTCCGGAATCAGCGAAAGGGAGGCAGTCATGTGGACTCCCAGGCGGATTGTGCTGCTGCTGCTCGGCTTCCTTGGCTCTCTGACCGGCTACGTCGCTTATGGGCGCAGTTTCCTGGGCGCCATCGACGGCTTACCGGGCCTGCCCTCCGAGTATCTGCGGGTGCGCCCGGGGACCATCATCGACCCACGGCCAAACAAAACAGTCAAACCGGTTGAGGAGAAGCTCAAGCAGGCGTTCGGGGATGAGTGTCCCGAATTGAAGCGGCAGATCAAACTGGAACTGCACTCGCGGAACATGGTCCTGGCCGCGGACGTGTGCCAGCCGGAGGACGATGGGCGGGTCAAGCTGACGCCGATCAGTGTGGCCATGTTCGGCAAGGACAAGGGCGATGGGCGGTTTCCCGAGATCAACACCATCCAGGGGAAGGTGGCGAAACTCAAGTTCGATCGGCCGGTGACCACCCTCTCGGACATCAGCGGCCGCAAGTTGCTGGAAGCCGAACTGACAGGCGACATCAAGGTATTCAATAACCGCCATACGCCTGACCGCTACGACGACCTGTGTCTGTACATCGGCACCGGTCCGCTGTATTTCTCCGAAGAAAAGCACCTGATCTGGACCACCGACCACGTCCACGTCAAGGATTTCCAGAGCCGGCCGCCCAACGAGGTCCTGGGCACCGGGATGGACCTGGAACTGCTGACCGAGGCAGCGCCGGCCAAGCCCGGCATGGCGCACAAACAGAAGCAGGAGTCGATCACGGGGGTCAAACGGATCATCTTGCGGTCCGACGTGGTCATGTTCCTGTACACGGATGCCAAATCCGGTTTCCCGGGTAATGCCCACGAGGCCCCCGCGCCCCAACTCGGGCCGGGAACTGCTCCACCGCCCCGGGCCAAGATCACGATCACGACGCCGGGGCGTTTCACCTACGACTTCGGCAAGGAGAAGGAGCCCGACCTGGCGAGCTTCGAGTTGCCGGCCTTCGATCCGAATCAGGAACTGCGTGGTCCCCAGGAAGTTCACGTCGTTCGCGTCCAGCCCGGAGTCAACGGGATGGACCAGCTGGTTTGCCAGAAACTGGTCCTGCACCTGCGCCGCGGCAATCCGGACGAGAAAAAGCCGGAGGCGCCGCCCCCGCCGGCCAGCAGTTCCTCCGAACAGCTGGTCATCGAGAGGGCTCACGCCACCGGGACCGAGGTGCTCCTGACCTCGGATACCGAGAGCCTGGATGCCCATTGTGTGGAATTGATCCACGACAAGCGCAACGGCGTCACGGTCACGACCCTGCGCGGCAACCCCCAGATGCGGGCGGTGAAGGACGGCAACGTGATCCACGCCCAGGAAGTGGAGATCAAGGAGATCCCGCCGGCCGACAAGAAGGACCCGAAAGCCAAGCCCGTTCAGCTAGTCAAAGCGCGCGGGCCGGGTCAGATCGACATCCTTGACAAGGTCAAGAAAAAGAGGAACCAGCACGCCATCTGGAAAGACCTGCTGACCACCAGCCGTGATGGGGACTACGATCTGCTCGTCCTGACAGGCGATGCCAAATTCCTGGACGATGAAAAGGAGGAGTATCTCCAGGCCCAGGTCCTCAAGGTCTGGCTGGAAGACAAACCCCCGCCGGACGCCAGGGCGAAGCCCACGCCGGCAGTCGCCACCGGGCCCCAGCCGCCGACACCGCCCGAGAAAGCCGAGCAGGGGCAGTCCAATCGTCGGCCGCACCATCTGGAAGCGCTGGAGAACGTCCGGGCCCAGTCGGCGGAGATGCTCCTGCACGACACGGGCCGGCTGGTGGTCTGGTTCGAGGACGCCCCCAACGAGGCGCTGCTGCTGGCGCCTCCCAGGCCGGCCAATCCGGCCGCGTCCAGCCCGGCGCCGCTGCCGGGAGGCGGCCTGGCCGATTCGCCGCCCTTCCCGGAAACCCGCCCCGCCCTGCTTCCGGGACCAGCGCCTGCGACCGCACCGCCAGGCCAGGCCGGCCACCCGGACAAGAAGGAGCCGCCCCGGCCGATCGACCTGAGCGCCCGCCAGGTCGATGCCTGGGTGCTGCGCAGTGAAATCAAGGGGAACACTCTGAAAAAGCTCGAGAGCGAGGGAAAGGTCCACGTCCAGCAAGAACCGGCCAAGCCCGAGGAGAAGGGGGTGGACATCGAGGGGGACCGGCTGCAGCTGTTCAATCTGCTGGATCCCCAGACGGCTCCGTCCTCGGATGGGCGGATGGACGGCTACAAACTGGTCGTCATGGGTGACGTGGCCAAGGTGCGCATGGACAAGATTTACATCCTGGGCCCGGAAGTGCAGATTGACCAGGTGGCCAACACGGTCTGGGTCCCGGGCGTCGGCGCCATGCTGCTGGACAGCGACCGGAGCTTCAGCGGCAACAACCTGAAAAAATCCGAGCCGCTGGAGATCCACTGGAACAAATCGATGTTCCTGCAGGGCAAACATGCCGAGTTCGAGGAAGGCATCCAGGCCGAACAGGGGAAAGACCACCTGACGTGCCAGTACATGCAGGTGTTCTTCGATCGGCCGATCTCGCTGAAGCAGGGCAACAGCCGGGAAAAGCCGCCCAGGGTGGAAACGCTCGTGTGCGATCACAGCGTGCGCATCTGCGAGGAGACCTGGGAGGACGGCCGGCTGGTGAAGTTCCAGCAGATCGAGGGCACCGCCGTGGAGGTGTATTCGCTTCCCAGCGACGAGCCGGACGGCCGGCCCCGGGTCACGGTGGGCGACACTCCCCGGTCCGAGGTGAACCAGCTGAAGGCCAGCGGACCGGGAACCGTCCGCATCTTCCAGCCCGGCAGCAGCGATCCGCTCGCCGCTCCCGCCAACGGTCAGCCCGGCCAGCCGGGCGGCGGACCGAACCAGCAGGCGCGGCAGGGGCAGCAGGGACAGCAGCAGGCGAAGCCGGGTGCGAAGCCGAACGAGGAGGCGATGAAGCTGACCTACGTGACCTTCACCAAGAACATGGCGGCCGACAACCGCAGCAACAAGGCCAACTTCTGGGGCAACGTGCGGGTGCTGAACATGCCCAGCGACAATCCGCAGAAGCAGATCGACCTGGACAGCTTGCTGGAGAGACTGCCGAAGGAGGGGCCCAAGGAGGCCTTCTATCTCAGTTGCGAGCAGCTGATGGTGCTGACCCGCAAGGAGAATGGCGTCAGCAGCCAGGAGATGGAAGCCCGCCGCCGCGTGGTGGTGCAAGCCAAGGAATTCTGGGGCCGGTGCGACCTGCTGACCTTCAACGAGGCCAAGGACCAGATCATCTTCCACGGCACCGACAGCGAGCCCGCCACGCTGTTCCGCCAGCTGACCGTGGGCGGCAAGGTCGATGAGATCAAGGGCAAGAAGATCATCTACATCCGCAGCAGCGGCGACTTCAACGTCGATGGCGCCGGCTGGATCAGCGGCCATTGAGCGTGCCGATGCGGGTTGCCTAATGAGTATTGACGACCAAGCTCGGTAAGGCGAGCGGCGCGGCGTCAGCCCGCCGGTAAGAGACGCTTACCGGCGGGCTGACGCCGCGCCGCTCGCCTTACCGAGCTTGATTCGCAGCATTCTTGAGAACCTGCTCGACCCACGCCTGCTGCTCCGGACGCAGTGGCGGTAGCGGCGTTCTCTCGCCATAAGGGACGCGGCGCTGATAGAGCCCGGTGTCGTAACAGCGATCCAAGAGGGCCTGCAGATCGACGGAAACCGCCGGGTCTCCGGGCAACAGGGGGATGGCGACGACCGGGAGCCGTTCCCCGACGCTGATGGGATAGATGACAAAATCGTCCGGCTCCTCGAAGGCGCGGACGCAGACGTGGTAGTCGAAAGGCCCAGCCTTCGCGACCGCGTCCTCAAAGCGGACCGCGGTTGTGTGCTGCCCGCCGCGCAACAGATCAATTTCGACCAGGTTGACCTTGCTGGCGAGGACCTCGCGCTGTTTCTGAAGGTAAAGCGTTCTCCCCTCACTCCCTGGCGTCTTGTTGGTTGGGCTGAGTATTTCAATCGTCGTTACCAGACGTTCGTTTCCAGGCCTGGCGTAAATGTCGAGATAGGTCTGGCGAAACTCCTCCTTCGGAATGCGCACCACGACCGGAGGCCTCGCCACGGCCGTGGCCGGAGGAGGTGCCGCGACGGGGCCGCTGCCGGGACGCTCGGGACGCAGGACGTTCACGTCCGGCCCCACCCGTCTCTGCGAGGGTTCGACCCAGACTCGCGAAGCGCTGCTGGCGTAGTACGGCGGCGGCGGCAGCTGGGCGTTGATTGCATTGCGCAGCTCCGCAATCAGGTTGTCGTGCAGATCGGAAAAGACGGCCGGGTCTTCGAGGAAAGGGTCCATCCCGGGAATGGGAGACGGCATCGGCATCCTCCATGAGGGGCTGGCGAGGAATTCGATCTCTTTCTACCCAACCCCCATCGCCCTGCCAAGCCTGACCTTCTCGTCCGCCGGGGCGAATTTCACTAAACTTTCCAGGACTGCCATTCGTCGAAGATACGCAGCCGTATCTCACGGCTCTCTGAGTTTCCACGCATCTGGAAAGGAAGAACCGATGAAGACCCTTCTGCTCGGCCTGACCGCCCTTCTGGTCCTGAGTCCCCGCATCGCTCTGGCTGCTGAGAAGAAACCGAACCCGGCCCTGACAACCGTGGTCAAGGAGAACAACCAGTTTGCGCTGGAGCTGTACGGCAAGCTGAAAGAGAAGGAAGGCAACCTGTTCTTCTCGCCCTACAGCATCTCCACGGCGCTGGCCATGACTTATGGCGGCGCCCGCGGCACCACAGCCGAGGCCATGGCCAAGACGTTGCATTTCACCCTGGACAACAAGGAACTGCACCCGGCCTTTGCCGCTCTCATTCAGGAAATCAACGATGATCCGAAGGTCGATCCGAAAAAGCGCGGCTACCAACTGAGCACAGCCAACGCGCTGTGGGCCCAGAGAGGCTATCGCTTCCTGCCCGAGTACCTTCGGCTGACCAAGGACAACTATGGAGCCAGCGTCGAGGAGGTCGATTTCGCCAAGGCCACCGAGGCGGCACGCAAGACGATCAACGATTGGGTGGAGAAGGAAACCCGCGACAAGATCAAGGAGCTGCTCAAAAAGGGCACGCTGGATTCCATGACTCGGCTGGTGCTTACCAACGCCATCTACTTCAAGGGCAACTGGGCCAGCCAGTTCAAGAAAGATCAGACCAGAGACGAGACCTTCCACCTGAGCGCCGACAAGACCATCAAGACGCCATTGATGCACCAGACCCGACCGTTTGGCTACGCCGAGAACGACACTTACCAGACCCTGGAAATGCCGTACGTCGGCAAGCATCTGAGCATGGTGGTGCTGCTGCCGCGCAAGGTCGATGGCTTGCCCGCTCTGGAAAAGGCGATGGCGGCCGACGGCTTCGCCGCCAGCCTGGCCCGCCTCCCGCAGCGCGAAGTGATCGTGACTCTGCCCAAATTCAAGACCACCAGAGAGTTCTCTCTCAAAGAGACCCTGTCGGCCCTGGGCATGGGCATTGCCTTCAGCGATCAGGCCAACTTCTCGGGCATGAACGGCGGCTCTGAAACGCTCAAGATCGCGGACGTGATTCACAAGGCATTCGTGGACGTCAACGAGGAAGGCACCGAAGCCGCCGCGGCCACCGCGGTGACCATCGCGGCGAACAGCTCCGCGATTCCCGCGCCAAAGCCGGAGTTCCGAGCGGATCGGCCGTTCGTGTTCCTGATCCGCGACACCCGCAACAACAGCATCCTGTTCCTGGGACGGATCACCAATCCCCAGAAGTGAACGACGCCAACGGGGCGAGCAGGGAAACGGCCCTGCTCGCCTCGCCTGTCGCCTTGAAGGAGTACACGATGAAACGGCTTCTGGTTCTGACCGCGGCTTTGGTTCTCACGTCCTGCCAGGGATCCCAGGTCGCGGAGCGGAATTCTAACTCGGACGCTGACAGCAAACCGAATCCGCACCTCCCAGCCGTGGTCAAGGGGAACAATCAGTTTGCGCTGGAGTTGTACGGGAAACTGAAGGGACAGGAAGGCAACCTGTTCTTCTCGCCCTACAGCATCTCCACGGCGCTGGCCATGACCTGCGGCGGCGCCCGTGGCACCACAGCCGAGGCCATGGCCAAGACGTTGCATTTCACCCTGGACAACAAGGAGTTGCACCCGGCCTTCGCCAGTCTGATTCAGGAAGTCAACGGCGATCCCAAGCTCGATCCGAAGAAGCGCGGCTACCAGCTGAGTACGGCCAACGCGCTGTGGGCGCAGAAGGATTATCGCTTCCTGCCCGAGTATCTCCGGCTCACCAAGGACAACTACGGGGCCGGGGTCCAGGAAGTCGATTTCGCCAGTGCGACCGAGGGAGCCCGCAAGACGATCAACGATTGGGTGGAGAAGGAAACGCACGACAAGATCAAGGAACTGCTCAAAAAGGGTGTCCTCACGCCGATGACGAGCCTGGTCCTGACCAATGCGATTTACTTCAAGGGCAACTGGGCCAGCCAGTTCAAGAAGGATCAGACCAAGGAGGAGACGTTCCATCTGAGCGCCGACAGGACCATCAAGACGCCCCTGATGCACCAGACCCATACGTTCGGTTACGGCGAGAACGACACTTACCAGACCCTGGAAATGCCCTACGTCGGCAAGCATCTGAGCATGGTGGTGCTGCTGCCGCGCAAGGTCGATGGCTTGCCCACTCTCGAAAAGGCAATGGCAGCCGACAACTTCGCCGCTGGCCTGGCTCAGCTCGCAAAGCAGCAAGTCCACATAACCCTGCCCAGGTTCAAGACCACCAGCGAATTCTCCCTCCAGGAGACGTTGTCAGCCCTGGGCATGGGCGTCGCGTTCAGCAATGGGGCGGACTTCTCGGGGATGGACGGCAAGGAGTCGCTCAAGCTCTCGGCGGTGATCCACAAGGCGTTCGTGGACGTCAACGAGGAAGGCACCGAAGCCGCCGCGGCGACTGGCGTGATCCTGGAGCCGAAGTCCGAGGTTGGCCGCCCTCGGGTGGTGCCGGAGTTCCGAGCGGATCATCCGTTCGTGTTCCTGATCCGCGACGTGCGCAACAACAGCATCCTGTTCCTGGGCCGGATCACTAACCCACAGCAGTGACGCTCGGCCGATGGGGATAGTGTTTGAGTTTAGCCGCGACGCGCGGCAGAGCGCGGTGTTTCCGCGCTCCGCTGCGCGTCGCGGCTATTGCGACTCAGGAAGAAAAAGGCCGCCTCGGCTCCGGACCCAGGGCGCTGCCCTGGGCTATCCTGCTGCGCCCCTTCGGGGCGGAAAACCAGGTCTTTCGCCCCGAAGGGGCGCAACACGATAGCCCAGGGCAGCGCCCTGGGGACCAGCGAAGGACGTTTGTTTTCTGAGCCGCAATAAACAGAATCGGCCCTCACTTCTTCAACTCAAACGTGAACACGTTCTTGCCGCTCTTGACGGTCGCGGTCAGTCCCGACGTTTCCGGATTGCGGTACTTCTCCGGCAACGGCGAGGCCGCCGGCGCCGTGTCCGCCTCGAACGGGATTTTGCTGTGGAACACGGTCACCTTGTACTCCCCGGCCGGGCCACCGTCGCCGGCCGTGTACGTGCTGAGGACGAAGCTGCCGTCGCCCTCGGTGACCGCATCGCCGGCCCGGACCAGCTTCCCAGACTCGGGGGTGACGTAGTGGAACACCACGCAAGCCCCGGCCACGGCGCAGCCGTCGCACAGCACCTGGCCGCGCACCGGATAGGTCGGTTTGCGGTTCGTCTCCAGCCGGCCGGCCTCCTCGGTGATCGGCTTGCGCAGGTCCTCGGGCAGGATGCCGTCCAGCAGGATGTTGGCCATCACCGGGCCGGACTTCTTCATGGTGATCCAGACAACGTGGTCGAACTCACCGTAGGGCACGCCGCGCATTTTGCTGTCGCCGCCGGTCGTGGCCAGCTGGTAGTAGTCCCGGCCATTGCGAGTGAACTTCTGATAGTGATGGATGTGCCCGGCAAAGACAGTGGCGGGCCGAGTGCCCAGGGCTTTTTCCACCTCCAGCCAGCCGTTCTTGTCCAGGTTTTTCATCGCCCACAGCGGCTTGTGCAGGAACACAAACGTCCAGCGCGAATCGCTGGCGCCGGCCAGGGTCTTCTTGACGAACTCGACCTGTTCCTCGCCGATCAGGCCGCCCTTGCCCGGCGGATCGTCGCTGTTGAGGATCAGGAACAGCACCCCGCGATAGCTGAAGGAGTAATAGGCCCGGCCAAACTTCTCCTTCCACAGCTTGCCCATCGCCAGGTTGCTGAAATCGTGATTGCCGGGAACGTAGAAAAAGGGCATCTGCAACTTGCTGACGTAACCCTGGAACTCCTTCCATTCGGCGGTCAACTGCTCGTCCTTCTCAGTATAACCCTCGATGAGATCGCCGACCGACAGGACAAACTCCGGCTGGAGCAAGTTCAGCTGCTCGACTGCCTGGGAAAAGATGCGGGCGCGATGGCCGCCCGTGCGGTCGCTGACGATTGCAAAGCGGAACTCGGCCGGGTCGTTGTTGAACTGCAGATGAGTCCAGGGGTTGCGCTCTTCCACCTGGATCTGCGTGTCGCTGGTCTGAGCGCCGGGCCGGGACAGGGCGAGGGCAGCCGCCAGAGTGCCGGCGACCAGCACTCCCAGAAGCATTCGTTTCATGTCATCTCCTCCCAGGTTGTGGATCAAACGGGGGTTGCCTTCAGTCTAATAACCCGGAATGCGAAAAGCTCATGAGGATTGCGTTAAATGCGAAAAGTTTGCGGGCCGGGGCCGGGGGAAAGCGATTCCGCGGCCCCTATGGACACAAGCGCTCGGGAACGCGAGAATTCCCTGGTGTGACTCTCCCACGTGGCAACCAACCGTAGCCGCAGGCTTCAGCCTGCGCTGGAAGGGGGTAGGAAATGCGATTGGCAAGGAGTCGAGCCGGGCTGACAGCCCTGGCCGTCCTGCTCAGTGCTGGCTGGGCCGGGGCGGCCAGCGACACGTCGGCCCTGCTCGCCCGGATCAAGGCGGTGGGCAAGCAAGGCCAGGGCAACGTCGAGGCGGCGGCTGCCTGGAAGGAACTGGTCGCCCAGGGGCCCAGCGCTCTGCCGGCCATCCTGCAAGCGATGGACGAGAACGAGCGGATCAGCAGCAACTGGCTGCGGCCGGCCAGCGATGCCATCGTCGAGAAGGCCCGGCAAGCCCGGCAACCGCTGCCGGTCGAGGAACTGGGAAAGCTCCTCAAGCAAAGAAGCAATCCGCAGGCCGGCCGGCGCACTGCTTACGAGGTCCTCTGTCAGCTGGACCCGAAAACACCGGAACGGCTCTTGCCCGGAATGCTCGACGACCCCTGCCCCGAGCTGCGCCGCGCTGCCGTGGATCGGGTCGTCAAGCAGGCCGAGGTCCTGCTCAAGAAGGACGACAAGGACGGAGCGAAACAGGCCTATTTGCGAGCCTTCAAGGGTGCCTGCGATCAGGAGCAGGTCGATAGCATCGCCAAGAAGCTCATGGGCCTTGGCGAGGCCGTGGACGTGACCCGGCACCTGGGCTTTGTCACGCAATGGCACCTGGTCGTTCCCTTCGACAACAGCAACGAGTCCGGCTACGCGGCAAGCTATCCGCCGGAGAAGGGCGTCGATCTGAAGGCGGTCTACAAGGGCAAGAACGGCACCGAGGCACGCTGGAAGGGTTACTCCTCCGCCGATGCCCCACACGGCGAGGTCCACCTCAACGCCCTGCTGGGCAAGCTCAAGGGGACCGTGACTTACGCCTATGCGGTCATCGATTCGCCCGAGGAAAGACCGATCCAGGTCCGGGGCGGCTCGATGAACGCGATCAAGGTGTTCCTCAATGGCCAGCAGGTGCTGGGCGTCGAGGAGTATCACCACGGCATGAAGGTGGACCAGTACCGCGGCTCGGGCACCCTCAAGAAGGGCCGCAACGAGCTGCTGGTCAAGGTTTGCCAGAATGAGCAGACCGAACCCTGGGCCCAGGAATGGAAGTTCCAGGTGCGGCTGTGCGACAGCACCGGAGCTGCCGTGCCTTTCACGCAAATGCCCGTCAAGTCGGAGCTGGTCCCCCTGGTCGAACCCAAGACGAACAAGAAGTGAGGAGTACACCATGCGCAAGTATTTGATCCTTCTTGCCTTCGGGCTTGGTCTGTGCGCTGTTCAAGCCGGGGACTGGCCCCAGTTCCGAGGCCCGAACGGCTCATCCGTCTCGGATGAGAAGGACTTGCCCACCCAGTGGAGCGCGACGGAGAACGTCCGCTGGAAGGCGGAATTGCCGGGCCGGGGACTGTCCAACCCGGTGATCGCCGGCGGCAAGGTGTTCGTGACCGCCAGCTCGGGTTACCGCCAGAATCGGCTGCACGTCCTCTGCTTCGACGCCGGGACCGGAGCCAGGCTGTGGGAGCGCCAGTTCACCTCGACCGGCAACACCGGCTGCCATGAAAAGACGTGCATGGCCGCTCCGACGCCGGTGACCGACGGCAAGAACGTCTACGCCCTGTTCGCCACCACGGACGTCGCCGCCCTCGACGCCGACGGCAATCTGCTGTGGTATCGCTCCCTGGTCAGCGATTTTCCGACCATCAGCAACCAGGTCGGCATGGCTGCTTCGCCCACGCTGATGGGCGAAACCCTGGTAGTGCCGATGGAAAACGTCGGCGAGTCCTTTGTGCTTGGCCTGGACCGGAAGACGGGCGTGAACAAGTGGAAGCTGGACCGCCAGCGGAGCATCAACTGGGTTTCGCCGGCGACCATGACTTCAGGCGGCAAACCGGCCCTGCTGCTGCAATCGGAGACGGAGCTGGCGGCCTACGACCCCGAGACGGGCAAGCTGCGCTGGCTGTTCGCCAGCCAGAACGTCTCGACGATTCCCTCGCCGACAGCGGGTGACGGCATGGTGTTCATTCCCGGCAAGGAGTTCTGTGCCATCAAGCCGGGAGAGGATGGGGTGACGCCGGAATTGCTCTGGAAGAGCGGCAAGTTCGGCCTGAGCTACGCCTCGCCGGTTTACCACCAGGGCAAGCTGTACCTGTGGCGGACCAACAACGTCGCCTGTGTCAACGCCCGCACAGGCGAGGAACTGTGGAAGGAACGGGTAGACGGTCCGGCCACCGCCACGCCCGTGCTGGCTGACGGCAAGCTCTACCTGGTCAATGAGAAGGGGGCGACCAGGGTGATCCAGGTAGGCGACCAGCCCAAGGTGCTGGCGACCAACAAGCTCGATGACACCATCCTGGCCACGCCGGCCATCGCCGGGGGGGCCATCTATCTTCGCTCCGACAAGTATTTGTACTGCATCGGGGAGAAGAAGTAATCGTTTGGCGACACAAGCCCGAAGCGCTACGCGCCGGGACGATCCCGGCGCGTACGCGCTTCGGGCTTGTGTCGCAGCAGCACCACCAGCGCCGTGATCAGCAGGAAGTTCGCCCACACGTACGGCCCGTAGACCTGCGCCGTCTCCGCCCACGCTTCGGGCAGCAACCCAACGCTGGTCGAGGCGACCAGCAGCGTCACCGCCGTGAGCGTGCCGATCAGGTAGGCCCGCAGTCCGGGGCCAGGCGAGCAGGCCGACAGGTAATAGCAAAGCACCGCGAACGGCACCACCAGGGTGACGCAGTGGTGTTTCCACGTCCGTTCGCTGAACAGCAGCATCCCCACCAGGATCAGGCCAAACTCCGCACTCAGCCGGAAACCACCGGCTCGATCCAGCGGGGTCCGGCAACTCCAGAACACCAGCAGCACAAAGCCGGCCATGAAACCCTTGGCCAGCAAGCGAGCCTGCGCCGCGGACAGATCGAGGAGGTTGGCGTAACGCGTCGGAATGAAGCGGTTCTCACGCTCGCTCCATTCGGAGTCCGCGGGGGCGTGGGTGGCGAGCCGGGCGATGACGCCGGGCAGCGACTGGTTGGCCATCTCGCTGGTGATGTTGCCTTCAACGACGAAGGGCCGCACCATCCCACGATACCAGCTGGTCAGGTGGTCCTGGTTTTGCTGCCAGCCCATCACCAGGCTCGGGACGATTCCCGGCCAGAAGAAGAGGGCGAGCCCGAGGACACTCCCCGCCAGGGCGGCCCAGGCTCGCTTCCAGACGAGGTACGGCAGGAACAGGGCCGGCGTCAGCTTGCAGGCGATGGCCAGGGCCAGGACCACGCCGGCCAGCACGTCACGGCGGGAGTGCAAGGCGGTGAGCGCGCCAAGGACCAGGAACAGGATGAACAGGTTGACGTTGCCGTGCTCCAGGTCGCCCAGCAGCGGCCGGAGACTGAGCAGCAGCGTCAGGACGATTCCCCATGCGGGAAAGGCCGGCGTCTCCCGGGTCGGATCCGCGGGCCGGCAGTTGCCGACCCAGCGGAACAGCCAGGCCAGGGCGACAGCGGTCAGCACGACCTTGACAGCGTACCAGGTGATGCTGGCCGTGAATGGGTCCAGGAAGGTCAACGGCAGCAGCAGCACGGCCATGATCGGCGGGTTGGGGTACTGGTAGCGCTCGGCGATGTTGACGCCTTTCCTCATCTCCAGCAGCTGGGGCAGCCAGCGATCGATCGCGGAGCGGGCTTGCTGGCCGTCGGGTCGGGGTTTGCGGATCTTGTGAGCGTATTTGAAGGCCATGCCAAGCACGAGGCCGGACAGCAGCACGGCCAAGAGCCAGGCCGCCGCTTTGGTTTCGAGCCAGCGGGCCAGTGCGACCGGGAAACGGGGGGAGGGGAGTGTGGCGGTGGGAGGGCTCGGGTTCATCGGGACGCATCCTTGCGTTGGGGGGTGTTCCGTGGGTGCGCTGCGCGACCCACGGCTGGGCTATGCAACCCCTTCGGGGTAGAAAACCGGTCTGCCGTTGTCTTCCTACCCCGAAGGGGTTGCATAACTCAGCCGTGGGTCGCGCAGCGCACCCACGGGGCTTTGTTACATCAGCTCAACCACCGGCTCCCGGTCGTCGAGGACGTACATGGGTCGGCCGCTGCCGTTGTTGAACGTCTGCGCCGGGTCAATGCCCATCGCCTGGTAGATGGTGCTGAGCAGGTTGGACGGCGTGTACTTGCGGTCCTTGACGTACTCGCCGCGGGCGCTGGTCGAGCCGATCGCTTGCCCCATCTTCAGCCCACCGCCGGCGATCATGGCGCTCATCGCCGGGCGCCCAGTGATCCCGCCCGCCGTCGCTGCCGTTTATCTTCGGCGTCCGGCCAAACTCGCCCCACATGACCGTGATCACGTCGTTTTCCATGCCCCGCTCGTGCAGGTCCTGGATCAGGTTGGCGACGCCCAGGTCCACCTGCGGCAGCTGGGTGCGCAGGGTCTTGAAATTGCTCGAATGCGTATCCCAGCCGCCAATGGCCAGGGTAACACAGCCGACGCCCGCCTCGATCAGCCGGCGTGCCGTCAGGAACTGCTCGACGCCCTTGTAGCGATCCCGGCTCCTCGGATCCTCGCGAGTCAGGTCCAGGGCGCGGCGCACCGCACCGGAAGCGACCATGTCGAAGGCCCGCGTGGTGAAGGAGTCCATGCCCTTCATCGTGCCGCTGCCGTCGATTTCCCGGCGGACCGTGTCAAAGCCGACCAGCAGCGACTTGCGATCGTCCATGCGTGGCGTGTCCACGCCGCCGGGCAAGCGCAGGTTCTGCAAGCCGGGGCCGTCCGGAGTGAACGGCCGATGGGCAATGCCCAGGTAGCCGGGCTCGGTCCCCGGCATCATCCCGCGCAGACTGACGAAGGGAGGAATGTCGTTGGCCTCGCCGCCGCGCAGCCGGGAAACCACCGAACCGAACGACGGATGATGCTGCAAGCGATTGGTGTTCTCGCTGTAGCCGGTCATCACCAGTGAGTCGGAATGCTCTTCGACCGAAACCAGGGAGCGGACCACCGCCAGCTTGTCCCACATCCGGGCCTGCCGTGGGAAGTGTTCGCAGATCTGGACGCCGGGCACGTTGGTCGCGATCGGCTTGAACTCGCCGCGGAACTCTGCCGGCGCCTCCGGCTTGAGGTCGTACATATCCATGTGCGATGGACCGCCCGGCAGGTAAATCATGATCGCCGCTTTGCGAGCCGTGGCGCCTGCGGTGCCGGCCTGAGCTTGCGAACGCAGCATCTGGGCCAGCGTCAGGCCGGCGCCAAAGGCTCCGATGCGCAGGAAGCTCCGCCGGCTGATGCCGTCGCAGAACCGCTGCTTCTTCCCCCACAGGGTCAACATTTCCTTACCCCCTCAACAGTGAAACAAGTGTCCACCTCACGATCCAGGCGGACTGTACCGTTGTGGTGATGGTAATGGAGGCAAGGCCGGCAGGCAATGGAACTTTGCCTCAATCGGGTTTGAGGGCAAAGTCGAACTCGGTCTTGCTGCCGCTCACATCGGCGGTCAAGGTGGAAGACTTGTTGTACTTCTCGGGTAAGTAGCCCTCCTTGATCGGCTTGCCCATTGGGTCTGTTTTCCCGGGAACGGGCCGGACAGCCCAGATCTCCACCTTGTTCTTGCCGGCATTGGCCTTGAATCGATACACTCCGTCCTTGATCTTGCCGGCCTCGGTGCGGAGTTCCGGATTCTCGGGAACGAAGGAAATGTCGCCATCCGGGATCGGGTCGTTTTCCCAGGTGACCTTGCCGTGGACCTCGTATGCGCGGCGGCCCTGAATCACCACAGCCAGTAAGCGCCAGCGCCAGGGTCATCAGACACCCAGCCAGAAACCAGTTCCGCATTGCCATCCTCGATCCGATCAAGAGAGGGATTGTCGCTGGGCCCAAGAATCGCTGTTGCCTTCCTGGGCCCAGCCAGCGATCAGTACGGCTGCCCGGTTGTCGCTTCGTTGCCGCTCCGGCTTCCGAGGGGGGTGTAGACCGCCGGGTTCACGGTGTTGGTAATAAAGCGGACCGAGCCATCCGCCAGCCCAGCGTTGACCCCACCGGTGTGATAGCTGCGTGCGTACAGAGCGAGAGCGGTCGAACCATAACCGCCATTGGTCACCGGTGCGGCAGCGATGGACTGCCCGTCGTAGCCCTGGTTATCAGGCACGGGGGTGTTGGGGGTGTTGAACGTGCTGAACCAGTTGTTCCCCTCCCAGGAGTTGTTGTAGCGACCGCGCAGGTCATCGGAAGTGACGTCAGGAGACACACAGATCTCGCTGGTCAGCAGCGTGTTGGTGGTCCCGTCGGTGATGTCCGTGATCCGTGTCTGCGACTGGACGTAGAAGATGCCGTTGAGGTTCTGGCCCTCGTTGCCGGTGGCGTTGTAGGTCGTCGAGCCAGCGCAAACCACATAATTGACGTGCATCCCTTGCTGCTGGTTCGTGGCGCCATCGTAGGTGGTGTTGGTGTCAATCGTGTGGGTCTTGGGACTGTTCGGATCACTCGGGCAGAGGAGCGTCTTGATGATCGCGCTCTTGCCGGGCGCCAGCAGCGCCCAACCGTTGGCCGGGTTCGACGATCCCCAAGTGACAAAGTTCTGATACAGGACCGTCTGCTCGATGTAGGGCAGCAGTGGATGGACCCAGCAGCCCCGGCACCAAGGGTAATTATTGGTGTGGAACTGGTTATACTGCCCAACGGGGAAGTTCCCGTTGGCCGAGTGGTAGTTTTGCATGGCCAGGCCAAGCTGCTTGAGATTGTTCTGGCACTGGCTGCGTGCGGCGGCCTCGCGCACTTTCTGGACGGCGGGCAGCAGCAGGCCGATCAGGATGGCAATGATGGCAATGACGACCAGCAACTCGATCAGCGTGAATCCTCGGCGTCTCATTGTGTTCCCTTTTCGCGATTGGTTCCCTACCGGAGAGTTCCTCCACCAAGCCAGCAGCCACGCCCATTCGCGCTTCCAGGAGTCTCGACTGTCCAGACCTCTGGTTCCCTGACTCGATGAAGGAAGGATCAAGAATCAGCGTAACCGCTGTGAGCGCCCTTGACAAGCATTTTGCTGCGGTTCCAAAGGAAGATCGTCTGACTCCTCTTGATTTCGCATCCCCAGGCCGTATCGTGCCGTGCTCCTGGCGGCAGCGATTGCGAGGGCAATGGCAGGGGGAGAGCAAGCAGAATGAAGCGGCAAAGACAGGCAAAGCGGATGATCCTGTGGGGCCTGGCCGGGTTTCTCGTCCTGCAGCTGAGTCTGGCGCTGGTGCTAGGCTGGGGGCCCTGGCCCTTCCTGCGCGATCCCTGCTACGGCTACAAGGCCTATCTCCTCCGCGGCCGGCTCGCCAGCCCCCGCCCTCCCCTGACGGTCGTGGTCCTGGGCAGTTCGCGCACTCTGCACGGTCTGGATGGCGGAGCCCTGGATGGTCCCCTGAGCGAGACGGTCGGCTGTCGCGTGGTGGTGTTCAACATGGCCCAGGAAGGGGCGGGCCCGGCCATGCAGTTGCTCTTTCTCCGCCGGCTGCTGCGCGACGGGATCAAGCCGGACCTGCTGCTCAGCGAAATCCAGCCGCTGTTCCTTGCCAAGGACCCGCCCCTCCAGGATTTCGGCGCGGCCCAGCTGCCGGCCTGCCGGCTCTGGAGTGAGGACGTGCCCCTGGTGAAGCGGCACGTCCACGGCCTCCGTCCCGGCCTGCGCCGCCAGTGGGGCGAAACCTGGCTGCTGCCCTGGTACGGCCATCGTCTGGCCCTGCTCGGTTACCTGGCCCCGGCCCTGCTCCCGAACACAGCCCGGTCGCTGACTTTTGCCCACCTCGATCTTTCGGGGTTTGCCGTCCCATTGCAACCAAGACTCGAACTCAGTAGCGAAGAGAGAAAGACAATCCTGGAACTCACCCATCGCTGCTACCGGGAGTGTCTGGAGACCTACGAACCTGGAGGGGACCCGGGCCGTGCCTTGCGGGAACTGCTGGAAACCTGCCGGCAAGAAGGCATCAGGACAGCGCTGCTGATCAGTCCGGAAGGGCCGATCTTTCGCGGCTGGTATCCGCCCGGCAGCGACGAGCAGCTCCAGAGCTTCCTGCGCTCCCTCACGGCCGACCGGGAGGTGCCGATCATCAATGCCCGGGAATGGCTCCGGGAAGAGGACTTCCGCGACTCGCACCACCTGCTGCCGCAGGCCGTCCCCGCCTACACACACCGGTTAGGACAGGAGGGCATCTTGCCGTTGCTCCTCGCTGCGCTCGCCAATCCGACATCCGACATCCGACATCCGAAATGATTTCTTGGATTGTGGCTCCTGCCCGCCGCCCCAGAACAAGGGCCACCGCTGCTTTCCTTGCAGGAGACTGCTGATCCTGGTAGGGTGACAAGCATCAGGGCGGGTCAGGACAACCAGGTTGGCGGTGTGACGCGATTGGCCAGGCCGAACAACCGAATCCGGCTGACAGGCCGCGCCATCCTCCCCCCTCGTGGGATACCGCACTTGCATCGCAGCTTGCAACGGATCCTTGGCGTTCGACTTTGGAGGCACAGTGGTGAGCCAGGAGCGGGCGTTTCTCGACTCGATCTTTGAGAGTCCCGAGGACGACACGTGTCGCCTGATCTTCGCTGACTGGCTGGAGGAGAACGGCCGGCCAGAGCGAGGCGAGTTCATCCGTCTGCAAGTCGAGGTGGCCCGGCTGCCGGCGGGCGCGGCGCGGGCGGCGCTCGAGGCGCGGGCGAAGCGGCTGGCCGACGAATGCGGCCCGGACTGGCTGGCGGGCACGGGGCTCCTGCCAGGGATGGTCCGGTTCCACCGGGGGTTCCCGGAGGGATAAGGGGACGCATCTCAAATCATACGAATGCTGTATTCGTATGATTTGAGATGCGTCCCCTTATCTCCCGGCACTCTCACGGAGAGCCTGGAAAAGATTGGCTATGCGCTGGCCATCGTCCCGCTCCCGAAGGCCCGGGTTGGTTGACGCTGGCGTTCTGGCGAGCGAGCAGCGTGCCCGGGAAGCGGCACTCGGCTGACCGGTGCTGTGATCGCGTGACAGAGCGAAATGGGCGTACCAGTCGGTCAGGCGATCAGAAGTTCGGCCCTTCGGAGAAGGTGAATGCCAGCGGTACGGTTGGTTCCGAAAGGGGATCGTGCTGCCTTCCCCTATGACGAGGCGAAACAGCGCTTGGAGGAGGATGCCAACCTGACGCCCAAGGACTTCGGCCCCATGATTGACGCAGGCCGCCGTATGGGGTGGACCGAGGTCATGATCCGAGCCCACGAGGAACTTGCCCAGCGCGGTAAGTGTTTCGACTTCCAAATGCGTGTCGCGCCGCACTTGCGGGGGAGCCTATTCGAGGATAACGTCTTCTTCAGCATTACCGAAGAGGAAGCGACAGCGCTGGCGTACATCACCCGCCTGGCCAACAAGTTGGGTGTGCGCGTATTCAAACATTAAGCGCCCGGGCCGAACGAACCGTTGCAGCCCGGCGGCCCTAACCAATAGGGAGGGATCATGTCAGTCGTTACTGCCCCGAAATATGGTGTTCGCTGGGTCGCCGAAGTCCGCCGCGCCGCTACGGGTGTCTGCATCGTGTTTCGGGATGGGTCTACCGCCTGTCTGGATGCCTCCCACCCAAACTTCGCACACCTCCGCCAGCTCGCCGAGTGGGCGGTGCAGGGCCGTGCCGTTGGGGTTGTTACCGATGGGAGTGATCGCCTCGGGGATCTGAACGCTGCATACGACACGACCGTCTACTGGATCCGGGAGTTTCCGACGGATCCAAACCGCTTCCGCGTGGCGTTCTGGGCGTACAGCCCCCTCTGCGCCCTGACCCGCGACCACCCCGAGTTCGACCGCATCTGCGCAACCCTCACCGCGGCGGCAGGGACCCCGCAGATGGTCTGGGTCGTCACGCATTCGGAGGAAACCGTGGAGGGCGAACCGGATGAAGAGGGGTTGGTCGCGGCTCTGCCGAAGATCATGGATGTCCGGCCGATTTAAGGCCTCCCCTGACAAATCCACCCGAACCATCCACGAGAGCAGACCGGGGGCGCATCGTGCGCTATCTGAGTTGTGAAACTCTCCGAGCGGCCCCGGCTGTTGAGCGGTGTCTTTCGGCGACAGCAAGAGAGGTGCTCCTATGTCCGACGACAGACGACGTGGTTCCGAAGATCTGCTTCGGAAGCTTCAGTTGCTGGAGCAAGATTACCCGGGCCAGCCTCCTGTCGCTCGGCAGGCTGATCTGCGGGAAATCAATCAACTTCGCTCTCGGCTCAGCATGCCGCTCGTCGATGCCTGTCTGAACGCGATTGCAGCTGCCGTGGCAGAAGTCGTGGTGGAAGAGGCGCAGCCGGAGCCCGAAGTTGTGCCGGACCACACCGAGGCCCGGGCCATCTACCAGGCCTATCTCAAGAAGATCGCGGAGCTGGAGGTGCATCAGGCCTATGCCGATCAGGTCGCCCGGGCCTCCGCGGGTCATGGCCAGACACCCGTTCGCCCCCTGGCAACCATGGGAACCAATGGCGGCCCTCTGCTGTGCGATCACTGCGGCAAGCCAATCGTGTTGGAGGGAGGACGCCATCACGGGGAATCGGCGGACGTTGCCTGGAGGAAGGATCACAGGAAGGATTGGACTTCCTGGATCCTGGGAGGCATGGTCGTCGAAATCAAGACCAATGGCACCCTTCGGATTTATCATGGCTATCCTGGACGTGACAGGAGTCATTGCTGCAACGCTGCGCTCCGGGAACACGAGAAAGCACGGGCAGCGTTTGATTCGAGCAAGGGCGCTGAGAAAGAAGACATGCTTCTTGCTTTTCTTGAGCATGAGTTCCCTGACGTGAAAAGCGAAGAGCGCCTCGATCTGCTCACCAAGATCCTGGATACCCTGTATTCGTACGATCCGGGCATCGGGATCAATCGTCCGAGCAGGGGGAGCTGAGAACGCCAGGACACGTCGATCCGTCGATTTCCGCGCTTTTTGCTTGCAAGGTGCTGATGGCCCCGGTAGAGTGCCACGAAGCAGTTCCGAGAAGGACGAACCATACGTGGCCCTGACCAACCGAGGGCGTCATGTCCATTGCTTCTGCGAACCCCGCCGGGGATGCCTGGGCGGATACCCGGCGGCTCGAAGAGTGGGCCGGCGAGGCCCGCGTCAACCTGATCCGTGTCCTGGCCATCCTGCTCTTCTACGCCAACCATCTGCTCAACGTCTACGTCTTCCGCGACGATCCCACAGCGAGCGGTTCGTACCACGTGGCGGTGACGGCCCTGACGGTGTCGTGGGCGATCCTGGCGTTTGTGATCTGGTATCTGCTCTCGCGCCGCCTGGTGCTGCCGTTGCTGAAGTACGTCGCCACCGCCGGCGACCTGGCCCTCCTCACCCTGCTGCTGGCCCAGGGCGGCGGCATGAAGAGCCCCCTGGTGGTGCTCTACTTCCTGGTGATCGCGGCGGCGGCGTTGCGGCTGTCGCTCCCCCTGGTGTACTTCGCGACGCTCGGCTCCATCGCGTGCTATCTCTTCCTGCTGGGGGCGTATGCCTGGTATCAGGTCGGCTGGGAGGAATACTACTCCAATCCCTTCGTGCGGATTCCGCGAGCGCACCAGGTCATTTTCGTGCTGGCGCTGGGGACGGCCGGGTTCCTGGCCGGGCAGGTGGTGCGCCAGGCCCGCCGGTTGGTGCGGGGTTATCCGGTCACCGTTGCCGCATCTCGTGAGGACTGATCATGCCCCACCAAGTGAAGTGCCCTGTCTGCGAAACCCCCTTGACGATGAGCGAAGGGATTCGGCTCGCGGTAGTCACCTGCCCGCACTGTCTGGCCATGGTGCCCAACCCGGAAGTGGGCATCCAGAGCAGCCCGCCGATGAGTGCTTCCGCTCCGAGCCCATCAAGCGAAGCAGCTCCGCCACCTGGCCAGTGCCCGCGCTGTAGCCAGACCGTGCAGGTGGGGTGGACGTACTGCCCGTTCTGCAATGCCGATCTGGGCGTTCCCCTGGCTCCCACGGAAATCCGAGCCAGACGTCCTGAGCACCGGCGCCCGCGCTAGGGAAGACAGGCCACTGGACGTCGAAGTGGCCAGTGACACGACGGTTTCGGGAGTCGTCCTGGCCATCCTCGCTTGCCTCATGGGCCCGGTTGGCTTTGCCCTTTGTCTTTCTGGTTTGTACGCCCTGGGCCTGGTCGTCCTCGTGGCAAGTGCTATCGTGAGTGTGATCCTGTTGCTTTCTGTTGTGGGCCAGGCGAAGACGTTGACACCTTCGGCCGCCCTGTCTTCTTCGGAGCGAATCCCGAGGGGCGAGCCCCAGGCTCAAGACCCCTTGGGGAAAGCCACCGCGAGAACGGTGATCGGGAGACTCGCGACCGGTTTCGCCCTCGCGATTGCTCTCCTGGGGATCGGTGCGATCGTGATGTTCATGGCTATCCTCAGCGCGCTTAGCAGTCTTTTCCAAGGGTGCCGCCTGGGCGGGCCGATCCGATAAGGAGCAAACCCCGCGAGCCGCATTTCCAACTGGAGACGCTTACCCATGAATCTCCGCGACTACGTCTTCCGCGGTACGACGCGCAGCCTGTGCCCCCAGTGCCGCCGGGTCGTGGACGCCAAGATCATCGTCCGCAACCAGCGCGTCTACTTCCGCAAACACTGCCCGGAGCATGGCGTCATCGAGGATTTCATCAGTTCCGACGTCGCCTACTTCGACCGTCACGAGTTCGACCAGCCGGCGCGCACGCCACGGGAATTCGGCACCCGCAGCGAACGGGGCTGTCCCCACGACTGCGGCCTGTGTCCCGAACACGAACAGCACACCTGCATCGCCCTGGTCGAGATCACGTCCAGCTGTAACCTGCGTTGCCCGATGTGCTTCGCCGAGTCGGGGCCGGGCGGCAAGCACATCGATTTTCCCACGTTCCGCGGCATGGTGGACCGCTACGTGCAGCTCGAAGGCATCGCGGACGTGCTCCAGCTCTCCGGAGGCGAGCCGACCATCCATCCCGACCTGCTGCGCATGGTCCGCTACGCCTGCGACCAGCCGATCGCCGCGGTCATGATCAACACCAACGGCATCCGCCTGGCCCACGATCGGCAGCTGGTCGCCGAGCTGGCCGAGCTGCGCGACCGCCTGGAGATCTACCTGCAATTCGACGGCTTCGACCCTCGCACTCACCAGGCCCTCCGCGGTGAAGAACTCCTCCAGACGAAGCTGGCGGCACTGGAGGCCCTGCAAGAACACAACCTGCGCTGCACACTGGTCTGCACGGTTGAGCATAACACAAACATGCACGAGTTAGGCCGGATCGTGCAGTTCGGGCTGGAGCGGCCTGTCGTTCGGGGCGTCAGCTTCCAGCTGGCCACGTACTGCGGCCGGCACGTTGAGCCAATCGACCTCGAACGGCGGGCCACCATGCCGGACGTGGTCAAGGCGATCGTGGCCCAGACCGGCGGCATTCTCACCGAGAGCGATTTCTACCCGCTGCCGTGCGCTCATCCGAACTGCCACGCGATGGCCTACCTGTATCGCGGCGGCGTCCAGCCCGTGTCCATTGCCCGGATCATCGACGTCCGGAAGCACCTGGACCTGATCGCCAACAGCGTGATCTACACGCCGGCCCGGGCCCGGCAGCTGGTGGCGAAGTACCTCGACAGCGCGGGCGGCTGCGGCTGCGGGCCGAACGGCTGCGGGCCCGCCGATGCGACACTGGACTCGTTCGTCGTCAAGGCCCTGGCCGAGCAGCTCTCGGGGGCCGACGTCTTCCGCATCACCCTGACCGCGTTCCTCGATGCTCATACCTTCGACGTGCGGCGGGTCATGAAGTGCTGCCTGGCGCACCTGCTGCCCAGCGGCCACCTGGTGCCGTTCTGCGCTTACAACACGCTGTACCGGGACGGCCACGTACCGCTGCCGCCCCTGGCCGAAGCGCGCCGGTCCCTGACTCTGGTGACGCCATGACGCCGCAGCGGCTGGCCTACGCCGGCTTCATGCTCCTGTCCTTCGCGGTGTTTCTCACAGCTTACCGGCTGATGCCCAGGCCCGCTGGCTTGGCCGCCTTGCCCGGCTGGAAACGGCTGGTGCTGACGCTGGCCGGCTTCGTTGGGGGCACGCTCGGCGCCAAGCTGCCGTTCACCTGGTCCGACTCCAGCGTCTGGCTGGCCGACGGCAAGACGATCACCACGGGACTGATCGGCGCCTACCTGGCCGTCGAGTTCGCCAAGCTCGCCCTGGGGGTGCGCGTCAAGACCGGCGACGCTTACGCCTTGCCGCTGGCCCTGGCACTGGCGGTGGGGCGCTGGGGCTGCTACTTCAACGGCTGCTGTGCCGGCGTGGCGACGAGCCTGCCCTGGGGCGTGGATTTCGGCGACGGGGTCCGCCGGCATCCGACGCAGATTTACGAGAGCTTGTTTCACCTGACGATGGCCCTGGTGCTGCTGGAAATCCTGCGGCGCGACGCCTGGCCGTTCCAGCGATTGAAGGTCTACCTGATCGCTTATGGAATCTATCGCTTCCTGACGGAGTTCGTCCGCCCGGAGCCGGTCTGGTGGTTGGGACTGACGTACTATCAGTGGGTGGCCCTGCTGCTCATCGGTGGGATGACAATTCAGTGGTTTGCCGACCGTCGGCTGGCGCTGGAACCGATCGTTGCGGAGAGTTGTCTGCGGGGGTAGAATGCCGGCAGCCGGCGTGGGGCCCGGGAAAGAATCGAAAACGCCTCTGGCCGGAGAAAGAGTCCATGAGTTCCGACACTCCTCGCGAATGCCGACAGTTGCTGGGGTCAAGCGGCCCTCTGCTCTCCTTGGGAGGCGTCTGTGGTTGACAGGTTGGGCTGGGCTTGCTCTTTGACAGCGCGCCAAAAGGGATGGTAAATAGTAATCGAGCGGTCATTGCGCTTTCAACCGACCTTGCGGTACTCCTTGGGCAGCGCCTGACGCAGCAGGTGCTGCAGATGAGCCAGACTCTCTTGGCTCTGGCTCATCTCCAAGATCACCCCGATGTCTTGGCGTTCCACGTCTTGCAGCACCGCCAATGCCAATCCATGGCTGCGCTGTCAAAGGGCTCGTCCCGGCCTGAATCGCAAATAGAATTCCACGGGAGCAAGCAAATTGAGCGATGGCAGCTCTGGGCTGGCCCGTCTACGACCACGAACTGTCCCGGCCTGAATCGCTGGGAGGTCCGCACGGGCATCAGCGACGAGGAGTGGGTCGAGGTCCTCAGCAGCCGCCTGTCGTCCTCGAATGGCAAGGGCAACGGCCGCTGGAGCGCGGTCAACGGCCTGGAGTCGGCCCTCGTCGGCGACCTGTCCACCCTGGCGGATGGGGAGTTCGTCCGCCTGGCGGAGGCAACGGACAGACAGTAGCTCAAGAGAGGCGGTCCGTTCAAGCAAGACGAGTACGTGCCCGAGATCCGCGACTGGAAGTGGACGGGCGCTGGCGAGAAATGAACGCTGCCAGCAGGGGACGGGAAGAGACAGCCAACCGGGTCCCGAATACCCTGGCGGGTGGC
>CAWATZ010000012.1:0-596161 GCA_963784995.1 uncultured Planctomycetota bacterium
AACAACCTGACGCTGGTGACGTTTGTCGATCCAAACCCATACCATACTTCCGGCGAATTCTCGGCCACGATCGAGTGGGGCGACAATACAACCAGCACGGGAACCGTGACCGGCTCAAATGGGTTGTTCCAAGTGTTGGGAAGCCACACCTTCGCTGAACAGGGTGAGTATCCGACAAAGTTGCTCTTTAACTTCACAGGCCCCGGAGCGGAGGAACCAGAAGAAGAGGAGGAGGTGCTTTGTGCGGTTCAAGTTGCAGCTCAAGGTCAGGGACCGAAGCTGCAAGGCCCGGAAACCGTTCCTGGCAATTCCTACTATGAATACGCCATCACTGTCCCTGGAAACGTTGATCTACAGAAGGTAAAGATTGCTGTTGTTGGATCTCCCAATCAACCACGGGAGTTTACCTATGATGACAATACGAACACGATCTATTGTTGGATCGATTTCCAGAACAAGCCCCAAACACTGAGCGTCAGCGTGACGATCCCCGGTCAACCACTCAAGGCGACGCTTGGGCCGATAACTGTAGTTCAGGTTACTGTCAGTGATCCAAAGGCAGCCCAAAATGCGATTCCTGGCATTGCAACAGCTTTTCCCGCGAATACGCTTTTTTCTGCTGGAACACCAAGAATAACCCCAAGTGGACGAGGAGGTTTTCAAATCTCACAGGACGGCACAGTCACGATTCAGAACCTGACCCATGTTATTGTCAGTGGTCAGACAACCTCAGTACAGAACCCCCAAGCTGCACTCCAATTTCGTGAGCAAATCACGCTTAGCGGACCGACTGTTAATCAAGTCAAAGACGTTGGAGTAGATAAAATCCAGTATGGTTTTATCCAGTTCCATCTTGGAAATGGCATAGAAACTGGTATCTACGGGTCTTATACGCAATTATTTCCGTTCATGACGGTTTATCGGAGACTTTCAAAATCGATCGCTGGCGACGATTTTCTTGATTGGGTGCCTGGGGGGAATGCACCGTTCGGTTCTCCCTACTATCCCTTCCAGACTGCAACTGCAACTGCAACGAAAAACTCATACATCCTCACAGGCAGCGATTCTCTCAACACATCTATTCCTGACAACTTCAAAGGGTATGAGATCACTGGAATCGATGTGAATATACAGTTTTCCTTGTCCGTTGCTGCAAACACAACTGACCAACTTGTTGCCCCTCCTACTGAGTCGATCAGGAACTCTCCAAAGTATTGGTTCTATGCCGATACTGAGTGGGGGTTTCAGGTAGCTAGCTCGCTGCCCCCGAAAGGCACCGGTTATCCAACGCCAATTCCATTGCCCACGAATATCCTTACTGTCAGGATGACCACGCCAACTGCGTGGGATCCTGTCGATGATCCTGATGGAGTGACACCAGCAAACTTGACGCCAACTACTCAGGACGAGTTGCGGCGCCTTGTATTCTTTGCCACCGGTTTCTGAGATTCACAACTGTGGGAGAATAGCATGAACACAATTGAAGTCGCAGTGAACGCGGGTGTGATTGCTTCTATTCGTCCAGTCCTCTACGCATCGATGACCGCCTGTTCACAACGATCCATTTTGGTTGTGCTAACAAGCAATAAAGAGACAAATGAGAAGGACGTCAAATCATATGCTTTTCCAAGCCGCATGATATAACGGTCGCCCCTTTTGCTCGACTTCCAATGAGGTGCGCCAATGTGTTACCAGAAGACTAACATGAAGAAAACCGGCATTGTCTTCCTCTGTTGCCTCATGCTCATTGGAGTTGTCATTGGACTGCGTTATGCCCGCAATCAGCACACTTCCGGTTCGCTTGTTTATCGCGGCTGGAATGTCGAGCGCTGGGAAGCGGAACTGGGGGCTGTTGCACAAGAAGAACGCAAGCCCAAACCCCCTTCTCACCCACTTTTTTCTCGGCGGTTGTTGCGTGAGTCATTCCTATCAAACTCTGCCTTATTCCGCTCTTGGGTTTGCCCTGTGGAAACGTTGAGGAGTGGAGAAGATCCAGAAGCCGTCCCTCTTCTGTTGCGGTTATTACGCTCTTCCAATCCAGACGTGCGGCAGGCGGCGATTGTGGGATTGATGAATCGCCACTTTGAACCCGCTCAATTCGTTCCGCTTCTTCTCGATGCCCTTGATGACCCCGATGGTGACGTGGTGGAACAGGCTGGGGCAGCGTTGTGGGGTATTGACATCGACATTGCACTAAAAGCAGGAATATGTGGTCCGGGAGTGCCAAGTCCGCTACGCACGAATGGAAGAGTCTTTACACCGATTCGTCCTCGTTGAGCCGAACATAGAAACGGCCAGCCACCCGCCTCATTTCGGCTCCAGCTGCTCCTGAAACCACGTCAGTTCGTGAGCAATTCGTAAGCGTCCGGTAAAAACCACTGTTGCAGCGCCGGGTATGCTCCGAGCATGTTTCGCCCGACCCATGCTCTGGAGGTATCTCGTATGTCTGCCGGTCGATCTCGTGATCCGGACAAGGAGCGTTTCTGGCGCTCCCACCTCGAACGTTGGCTCGTCAGTGGTCTGTCCATCCGCGCCTACTGCCGCCGCCACCAGCTGGCCGAGGCGTCCTTTTATTGCTGGCGGCGAACGTTGGCCCAACGCGACACCGACGCCTGCCAGCACCCGGCCTCAGACCCTGTTACCTTCGTCCCCCTGCACGTCACCCCCGAACCTACCGCCGCCACGCCGAGCCTCGAAGTCGTCCTGGGCAACGGCCGACGCCTGTTCGTTGGGCCAGGCTTCGATGCCGCCTCCTTGCGTACTCTGCTGGCTGTCCTGGAGGAGAGGCCATGCTCCCCCTGACACCACCCGGACGCATTTTTCTCTGCCTGGCCGCCGTCGATTGCCGCAAATCGTTTGACGGGCTGGCGGCCCTGGTCAGCCAGGGGCTGGGCGACGATCCCCTCTCCGGTGACTGGTTCGTCTTTCGCAATCGACGCGGCGACCGCCTCAAGATCCTCAGCTGGCAGCAAGACGGCTATGCCATCTGGTACAAGCGGTTGGAAGAAGGCGTCTTTCGTTTTCCGACCGCACCAACTGGGCAGACTGGACAACTGGAGGTCCGCGCTGCCGAGCTGACCATGCTGTTAGACGGGGTCGTGTTGGAAAAGGTCGAACGCCGTCACCGCTACCAGCGGCCGGCAACGACGCTCTAAGTCCACTTTTCTCTCAGGAGGGCCTCCTGCGGGAGGCCCTCAGCACTTCAGACCAACTCATTCGCCGACCAGCAAGCAGTGGCTCACTTTCCCTGATTGCTACAGATTGTCTTCAGCACACTTAAGTTGCAAGCTGTTTTCCAAATGGCGACGAAAAACACGTCGCCGGCTGCTATGATGTCTAAGTATGAGTACTGCCACGACCACCACAACCGCGGCTTTAGACGTCCAGCACTTGCCTGACGATCCCGCCGTCCTCAAACGGATGATCGAGGAGTTGCTCGGAGCCCTGGCGGCACGCCAGCGGGAGCTGAGCCAAATCCAAGTCCGCCTGGACCAGCTGCTGCGTCGTCTCTATGGTCCACGCAGCGAACGATTCGACCCCAGCCAATTGTCTCTGTTTACGCAACCGGATGCGGCGGCAGCCAACGGAGACGGTCCAACAGGACCAGACGAGAGCAAACCAGCCAAAGCCAAGCGGCGCCACAAGCACGGCCGGCAGCGGCCTCCCCAACACTTGCCTCGGCAGCGTCGGCTGCATGAGCTAACGGAAGCGGAGCGTTGCTGCAGTTGCTGTGGTCTGCCCCGCGTGGTCATTGGCGAAGAAGTCAGCGAGCAATACGATTGCGTGCCGCAGTCGATCTTTGTCATCGAAAACGTCCGCCTGAAGTATGCGTGTGTTGGCTGTGAGCAACGGCGCCGGCAGCTGTCCGAGCAAAGCGAGCCGCCACCGGCCACGGTGTCTGAGCCGGCCGCCGCGGGGTCCGGCCCGACGGCAGCAACCACTGCTGGGGCCACTGCAACAGCGGACCCCGTTTTGTTCCAGCCCGGCGTCGTGCTTGTCGTGACGCTGAGCACGGCACCCCTGCCGCTGGAGGGAGTGCCACGCTGCCTGGCGGCGCCCGGGCTGCTGGCTCACGTCATCCTCAGCAAGTTTGGCGATCACCTGCCGCTGTATCGGCAAGAACAGATCTTCGCGCGGCAGGGAGTGCCGCTGAAACGCAGCACGCTGTGCGACTGGCTGAAGCAGTCGGCTGACCTGGTGCGGCCGCTCTATGAGTTGCTGCACAGCGACATCAAGAAGTCTCAGGTGATCGGGAGCGATGACACTCCAGTGACAGTCCAGAGCCGTGGCGTGCGTGCCAGCCATCAGGGTCGTGTCTGGGTCTACCTGGGCGACACGGACCATCCCTACACCGTCTATGATTACAGTCCCGATCGCAAGCAAGAACGGCCCCAGGACTTCCTGAAAGGCTACCAGGGCTTCTTGCAAGCCGATGCTTACAGCGGCTACGACCAACTGTATGCCGGCGGCAAGATCGTGGAAGTCGGTTGTTGGGCGCACGTGCGGCGGAAGTTCTTCGAGGCGCAGACGACAGACGCGGCGCGGGCGTCCTACGTGTTAGGAGTGATTCGCCAGTTGTATGCCGTGGAGAAGAAAGCGACCCAGCAGAGTGAGGATGCGGGGTTGTCGTTGGCAGAGAGTTGGCAGCTGCGGCAGCGGTTGCGTCAGGAAGAGAGTGTGCCACTGCTGACGTCGCTAAGACAATGGTTGGAGCAAGAACGAGGCGGAGTGCTGCCGAAGAGTCCAATGGGCGAAGCCATCACTTATGCCTTGAACCAATGGCAGGCCCTGGAGCGTTATACGACCCAAGGGTATTTGGCGATTGACAACAACGCGGCGGAAGGCGCCCTGCGCGGTGGCGGTTGGCCGTAAGAACTACTTGTTCTTTGGCAGCGATGGCGGCGGGGAGACGGCAGCGGTGCTGTACAGCCTGGTGCAGACGTGCAAGCGTCTGGGGATCGAGCCGTGGCGCTACTTGCGTGACGTGCTGCAGCGTTTGCCGAGCTGTGCAGCGGAGCAACTGCCAGAACTGCTGCCGGACCGCTGGGCGGCGGCGCAACGGCGCGCCAGCGAAGCGGTCGTGGACAGCGGCTGAGCGTGCCGCGGTCCAGGCCGCCCTGCCCGCCAAGCCAAGAAGGACACGTCCGCCGCTGCCCGTCCGGAGTTCGTCCCGGCGAACCGTTGGACCGCGCGGCTGCCCACCAGCACCGTCATGCCTGGGCAAGCTCTTGGTGCATCCCGAACGTCTCCTCCGTCTTCCCATCCCTGCCTGCGGTTCGGCGGACGCTTACGTTGTTTGCGTCCAAGACCGTCTCAACCCCGAACTTCTTTCTCCTTGGGAAGGTTCTCGTCCTGGTCGTCCATTCGCTGCTCCTCCACTATTTCTTCGAGCTTGGCCAAGACTTGGTCCGGTTCATAACCGTAAGACTCCTTGGCGATCTTCAGGACGTCGTGCAACAGTTCTTCGATACGATCCATTGACATGTCTGTTCTCCGATAATGTCTGCTCTCTGCGGTTAGCTGCCGTCATGCAAATTATAGCAGACTTGGTAGGCTTGTTCATCCTTTCCAGGTGACTCGGAAAGCGGATTTCCGAGAGTGTTGCCCTTGTCCTGGCGTATCCGTATGTTGTCCTCGAACTTCCTCGCCCAGAACCATGGGTTGTTCCGGAAATGGCCAGAGGGGAAGAGAGGCCATGGCGGTGGCAGAAACATCTGTGGTTGGCGACTTCCTTCAACATAATCTTGTTGCGGAAACACACAACGAGCCACGGTTCTGCCTCCTTGCGGGCCGATAACATATGGTAGCGACAAGCGTACAAGTAAGGAGTGAATCCATGTTATCACAGCAGCCAACGCGATACTCGCGGTTTGACTTCGACCTTCCTGCGGCTATGCTATCGCAACTGGTCGCCGCCTTCGATGCTCTGCCTATCGGTCATTTCACGCAGGAAATCTTGGCCAAGTTGGATCCGGAACCAGGCGTCTACCAGCTTTACCTCTCGGGCAAGTTGATGTATGTAGGCAAGGCCGTTATCAGCTTGCCCGAAAACCTGCGAGTGCAGCTTATTCGTCTTGAGAGCAGGAACGGCTTCGTCGATCTTGGGTTCAAGTGCCTCACTGTAAGCCGGAATTGGTTGGATTACGCTGACGTGGCATCTCTCGCCGCATATTACCAATAACAAGGACTGTGCGAGTGGAATGAGAACTGATCATGAGCCTCTTGCCAGTGTAGAACTGACTCCCAGCTGGATGAGTTGACGGGCGAAATCTCTTCCATTCACCAACGCGATCGGTGACTTGCCTACCTCCGTCGCCTCGGCCAAAGCCGCTTTGGAAAAGTGACTTGTTGTGATCAGACATCCTAACCCGTGGGGTTTAAGACTGCCGCGAAGTTCTGCTACCTCCTTTCGGCCAACCGTGTGCAGCCAACGTTTTGCTTGCGCTTGTACCTGCCAACCCCACACGGGCCAGCCGAAATGTCCGAAGGAGGCAACGACATCGATTCCCCCATCCTGGGTATATCGCGTCACTGCCACGTCTTTGTAACCGCTTGCATCGAAAGCTCGCTTAACGATGAACTCGAAATCCCTTGGATGTAGGGCGAGCATTTTCCCTCGCAAGCGTTCAACTAAAAGGTCGCTTGCTGCGGTAGCTTCTGTTTCCTCAACTACAACGTCTGATAGATCACGGTTTCCGTCATTGATCGAACGGGCGAACAACTCCTCCGCAAGGGTGGCGTCTTGTTCGATGATGATCGAAGTTGGTTCAGTCGCCATCCCAAACTCAAAGAGCCACACCGATCGGAGAGCACCATCCAAGTCAATCTGGTTCTCCCGATGAAATCGTAGGAGAGTCAGAAGGCCGAGAAATTTCCAACGGTTCTGTCCGGCACGCTTGTCGCGTCGATTGAATACCTGTTGAAAGCACCAGACGGGAAATTTCGACTTGAGCTGTTCGATTAAGCGATTATTCAATCCTCCGGGTTCTTGGTTGCCTCGAAGTCCCTTCCCTGTGTAGATGAGGATGTCCTCTTCGATACGATCATGGTACGGGTTCTCCGTGGCGATCTTTGCTGATGGAAGTGCGGTCAGCAGTACCAGCCTTCGGATTGAGCCATCGGTTTTCAGGTTTGGCCGGATTCCGCCTGCGTTCCCAACTCCCAGGGATTGGCTGATCAGTTCGTTTGAATACAGTTCCCCGATTTGGAACAGGGTGATAGGAGTAGCCATGGTAGCCATGTGGTTGCTCTTGATGTCTGTTGCGATGGACTGTATCCCAGCCCTGTTTGGCGGACAGGAAGGAATACTCGATGCCCAAGAAAGAATGGACGCCTCCGATGAACACGCAGCAACGGTGCTGTGGCATGCTTTTATCCTCGTCCCGGCTTTGGCGCACTGGAATACGGCGGTGGAGCAAAGGTCAGTTTCCTCGCCCGCCGTGTGCGTGCGCTCAAGTCAGATCAGATTCCGGCTGTAATCCTGGGCCCGATGTTTGCCAGCTATGTTGCCGCCAGTCGTCGCCGCGAACCCCGTCCTCAACGGGGTCGTCCTCGCGGACATGCTTGACAGCCATTCATGGTTCCGGTGAAGGATAGCCTAGTCGGTGTCGTCGCTCCCCATGACGACCTTCTGCTTCAACCTAGCCTCAGAAGTTCCCAAGGGCAAGCCCGCCAGCCCCGGCGAATAACTCCACGCTTTTCATGGCGGCATCCTTTCCGCGCCAGCACAGTCCAGGCAGTTCCCCTATGCCAAACGCCGGCTGGCGTGGCAATCCCAGGTAACCGAGCGATACGTAGGCAAGTCGGTCACCGTCAAGTCGAGCTTCTTTGATCCTCCACATTGCCGCTGCCCAATGGGTACAGGACGCCAGTATGTACAGTTGTTCTATTCCAGCACTCGTTCCTCGGAAACGCAAGAAAAAAGTCGCTTCCAGGCACGCTCTTGAGCGTCTCTTGTTCCACTTCACCGATACGAAACGGGTTGTTGACGGTTCGCCCAGCAGACTCAACCAAGCACGCCTTGCCTCCGACACGGCCCAGCGGATACCTTGAAAGAAGGGACTTCTCTTCCCTTCTTCCGTTTCCGACACGAGGTCCATCATGGCCAGCAAACTGGACGCCTTGCTTACCTATCTCGACGCTCTCAACGGCCGGCCGGCCCTGGGCGACCTGACCGCCCGGCTCCGCGAGTTCGACGTCGATTGCGACGACCTGGCGGCTTTCATTCGCTTCGACCAGCGCCAGTATCAGCGGCACCTGGTCCGTGCCGGCCACTGGTATCATCTCTGGGTGATGTGCTGGAAGGAAGGGCAGCGCTCGCCCATCCACGACCACACCGGCTCGATCTGCGGCATTCGCGTGCTGCGCGGCGTCGCCACCATCACGCGCTTTGAGATGACCCCCAACGGCCACGTCAAGGCCATCGCCTCCGAGGACCTGCCTGTCGGGGCCGTCAACGGCAACCAGGATAACGACCTGCACCAGGTTTCCAACTTGCAGGCCGGCGCCGACCTGGTCACGCTCCACGTCTACGCTCCGCCGCTGCTGCGCATGGGCACCTACTCGATCATGGATCGCACCCGCGGCGAGGAGGTCTGGGCCGAGGAGCGCAAGATGGTCACCACCTTCCCCGAGAACAGCGAAACGCCGCTCGACACGGTCCACGGGTGGGTCACGCCCAATCGGCTCTTCTTTGTCCGCAATCACTTCCCGGTGCCGCAGATCGACCCTTCGTGGAAGCTGCGCATCGAAGGCCGCGTCGATCGGGCGAGGGAATTCACCTGGGACGAACTGTGCAGTATGAAGCAGCACAGCGTCTTCGCGACCGTGGAGTGTGCCGGCAATGGGCGCTCGTTCCTGCAAGAGCGGCAGCCGGGGGTGCAGTGGGGCGCAGGGGCCATCGGCCATGCGGAGTGGACCGGGGTGCCGGTGGCCGACGTCCTCAAGGCCGCGGGGGTGAAGCCGGGCGTGTCGAGGTACTGTTCGAGGGCTGCGACTCCGGCAGCGAAGCGGACCACCCCGAGAAGATGCACTTCGCCCGCAGCCTGCCGCTGGACAAGGCCCTGCACCGCGACACCATCCTGGCCCTGCGCATGAACGGCGAACGCCTCTCGGCCAGCCACGGCCAGCCGGTCCGGCTGTTTGTGCCGGGCTGGTACGGCGTCGCCTCGGTCAAGTGGCTGCACTGCATCGAGGTGCTTGATCGGCCGTATCACGGCTACTACCAGAGCGTCAAGTACACCGTGCAGCGGCGCAACGCGGCGGGACAGCTGGAAACAGTCGTCGTGGGGCCGATGGCGGTCAAGGCCGAGATCATCCGACCGGCCGAGGGCAGCACTCTGGGCATCGGCACCAATCGGGTCTTCGGCATCGCCTGGGCCGGCGAGGAGGCGGTCGGCGCGGTGGAGGTCAGCACCGACGGCGGGCAATCGTGGGGCCCCGCCGACATCCTCGGCACCCCGGCACCCTACTGCTGGTCGTTGTGGGAGTACCTGTGGGAAGTGGCCCAGCCCGGCAACTACGTGCTGCTGAGCCGGGCCACCTCCGCCGGCGGCAAGGTGCAGCCGGTCAGCCACGATCCCCTCAACGGCGGCTACCTGATCCATCACAGCCGGCCGCTGGCGGTGCGCATCACCACCGCGCAGGTCGCACGTGCCGGACATGCCGACCTGGCGGCGCTGGTGTACGACATGAACTCCTTCGCGGAAGAGAACGTCCGCCTGCCGCTGGACGTCGAGCTGGAGTTCAGCGGCGGGGCGGGGATTTGACGGCGGAGACGCTGCGTTCAATCCGCGGTCACGGTTTTTGCTCGCCGGGCGATTGCGGCCGCGATTGGTTCCGCAACGCATGGGCGCTGACGTCCCAGAGGTAGACCGCCTTGTCCTTGCCGCCGCTGGCAAGGCGCTGCCCGTCCGGGGAAAGGACCAGCACGGTGACTGCCGCCTGATGGGCACGCAACCGGATGATCTCCTTTCCGGCGGCCGAATCCCAGCCGAGGATGATCCGGTCGCCGGCCGCGAACAGCACCTTGCCGTCGCCGGAGAAGTTCAGGTCGTTGACGCCGCGCAGGCCCGTTTGCCAGGTTCCGCTGCGCTTGCCCGTGGCGGTGTCCCACACCTGGACCTCCCCGGAGCGGAGATTGCCCAGCGCCAGCCTCTTGCCGTCCGGAGTCAGCGCCAGCATGTTCCCCGCGACGAACTTGCCCACCCGGCTGCGCTCCTTGCCGCCCTCGACCTCGCAGATTCGCACCGGACCGCCATTGATAAGTGGCACGGCCACCAGCTTGCCGTCATCGGAAAAGAGGACGCCGGGAACGCTCTCCAGCGCTTCCTGGCCGCCCAGCGCGATCCGGCCGATTTGTTTGTCCCGGGCCACGTCAAACAGCACGACGGCACCCTCCCTGGAGAGCTTGGCGGCGGCCACCTTGCCATCGGGAGAGAAGGCCAGCGGTTCCAGGGTGGGTTCCAGCCATTTCCAATCGCGCGGCCGGTCCGCCTTCGGGTGGGGGGCCGGTGGCTGACCGATCTTGCGGACGTCCACAACCGGGGGTTTCGCCCCCTTGAGTGCGGCGGCCACGTCGTAGTACTCGTGCTGCTGGGTGTCTGGACCGATCGAATGCCAGGTCGCCATGGTGCGCAGGTCGGGCGCAACCAGCGAGCCGCCGTAGGCGTAGAGGAGAGGGCGGAGCGTCGTCGTTTTCCGCGGCGAGAAGGTCCAGGCCACGTGGTTGACGACGGGATAGCCGGGGTTGCCGCCGCCGCCGTTGCCGAAGCCGGGTTTGGGCGGCGGCGGTTGAAAGAAGGTTTCGACCACCATGCTTTTGCCGTCCAGGGCAAAGGTCAGCTTGGTGACCGCTCCCGGCAAGCCCGTCAGCTTGTCCACTTCGCGCGGCGGGGCCGGCTTGTCCACCGCGCGGACGTACCCGACAACGACCGCGGACAAGAGGCAAGCCACAACGAGGAGGACCTTGGCTGTGTTTGGCATGAGAGATCAGCTCCGTGAGGTTACCCAACTCTCCCACAGCGATGTTACTCTCGCCGGATAGGGCTTGTCAAATAAATGGGACGCAGGACGTTGCCTGAACAGGCCCGCCGAGCCGCGCGACGCAGCGCAGCGGAGTAAGCGGTCTTCTGGGAGTCCGCAGGGCCGCTTACTCCGCTGCGCTGCGTGCGCGGCTCGGCAGTTGCGCCGGCTCCGCCTCCGTCCCCGCCAAAATCGCGAGGGGCGCCCGCCGCAATTTGTTTGAGCTTGTCCCATGCCGAGGAAGTTGGTGTAGTGCCCCGGGTTGTTCCAGGAGGGATGGCCCTGAGGTGAAAGATGGAGCTGCAAACGCCGGCCCGGTGCGGAGGAAGCGGAACCTGGGCGAACTGGCTGGCCGGGGTGCTGCTGCTGGCTTATCTTGCCTCGGCGGCCACGGTTGGTCAGTTTCCCTTCATTGACGAGATTGCCTACAAGTGTGCCGGCTTGCACTGGGCGAACTCCGGCCGGTATGCGGCCCCGGAGCTGACGGGCCTGCTGGTTGTCGATCCGCCCGTCGAGGTTGTCTGGGCCGGCTACCCGCCGCTGTACACGTTCGCGTTTGGCCTGATCGTGAAAGGCTTCGGCTTTGGCTGGCGAACCTGCGTCCTGTTCGATGCCGTCATCCGGGTCGCGCTGGCCTGTGTCACCTTCCTCCTGGCCCGTCGCCTGAGCCCGTCCCTTTCCCAGGCCGGGGCCTGGCTGGCGGGGCTGGCGGTCATCCCTCTGGGACACAGCGGCCGACCCGATGAACTGGCCACGTGCTTTGGGTTGGCCGGGGTGCTGCTGTTGCTCCGGGCCCCACATTCCCTGAGCCGGACCGGTGCCGCGGGCCTCCTGCTTGGCCTGTCGGCGGCCACGAGCCCGGCCTGCGGCGTGACGCTGGGGATCGTTCAGGCCGTCCTGCTGCTTGGCGCAGACCCGTGGCGGCGCAGCGTGGGTCTTCTGGCACTCTGGGCAGCGCTGGCGGCATCTGCCGCGTTGCTGGTCTTCGCTCCGCTGCTGCTTGTGCATCCGGGGGCCTTGCACCAGTTCCTCGCCCACGCCAGGCGGGTGCCCAGCCCGGACTTCCTCGGCGGTCTGCTGGCGGGGTTCCAGTTCTGCTGGGCGGTCGCCCGGTGCCGGCTGCTGGCCATGCTCGGGCTGGCGGCCCTGGGTCTGCTGGCCCTGACGCGGGCTGGCCTTCCCCTGGCCCGGACCTGGCTGGGAGGCTGGGCGGGCTTGCTCTTCCTGTTTCTGTTCTCGTCCTACCGCTTCACCTACTTCTGGTTTGTCGGGCCTCTGTTCCTGGCCGCGGGCCTGGCCACGCTCTCCCTGGCCTGGGAGGGCTGGCGTCCCTGGCGCCGCCGAGCGTTCGTGGGTCTACTTGGCCTGGCGATCCTTGTCGGGGCCCTCCCCTGGCTGCGGAACACGTACGTACTGCATACCCTGGCATCCTCCCAGGCGCTGGGTCCTAACGTCAGGGAAGTCACCAGCCGGGTGCCGACTGGAAGCGTCGTCCTCACTGATCTGTACTGGTGGGTGCTGGCCGACGATTGCCGGGTGTACGACCTGAACTTTGGGACGCCTCCCTCCCTGGAGCAGGTCGATTACGTGGTCCTGAGCGGCAACGGCAGTCAGGTGCCGGGTCAGCCGAGTTTCCGGTCTGATTGGCAGGAGTACGTCCGGCAGCACTTCGACGTGGTGTACGACAACCTGAACCGGGAGCCATCGCGGTTGTTCGGTGTCCGGCTCAGTGCCAGCGCTTATGGCTTCGGCCCTCTGATCCTGGCGCGCCGGCCAGGCTCAGACTCTTTGCCGTAGCCGCAGGCTTTAGCCTGCGCTGGCTTTTTCATCACTGTGCGGTTGTGCGAACGAGCCAGCAGGCGAGCCGCCTGCGGCTACGCCTGCTGGCTGCCCCAGTTTTTTCTCTGATGCCGCATTACCTCAGGAATTCCGCCAGGGACTCGGCGGGGACCCAGAGGTCAAAGCCCAGATCGTTCAACCCCGTTCGCAGTGCGGTCGAGATGCAGCGGCCGGACGGCTTGAAGCCAGGGGGCAACTGATTGGCCGGCGTCAAGAGTGTACGCACCCGGCCCGGCGCCAGATGCAGTTCCATGCGCCGCTCGGGGGAGACCTGCTTGCGAAAGTCGGCCAGGTGGGCCGACTGCTCCAGACCCGGCTTGCCTTGGCGCACATTCTGGATGGCCTGGTCCAAGAGCGCCAGGTCCGAGCCGAACAGAATGATCACCTGCTTGTTGACCACGGTCAGACGCAGCCGATTCCATTGCGGACCGAAGAACTCCTTGAGACTGGCCGCGAAGGGGGCATCGTCGGGCAGGCGCATGCCCAGCAGATGGACGTCGGCGTCGCCTCGCTTCTCGGCCTTGAGCTGCATTGTGAAGGTCGGGCGGAACGCCTTCTTGACCAGGCCCTCGGTCAGTTCCTTCTTGCGCAGTTCCGCCGCCGCCCGCAGCGAGGCCCGCAGTTCTTCGGCCCGGCGGCGCACCTCGGCGTCCTCGGACTTCTCGGCCTTCTCCAGGTACGGCAGGGCCGAATCACCGATCAGTTCCAGTTTGGTCGTGGCCGATTCGCGGGCCTGGAAGTCATCCGACCCCAACTCGGCGATCAGCTTCTCGATCTGGGCCTTGCCGGCTTCTTTCTTTGGATCGAACTGCTCGACGTTGCCCAGCTTCACGTACTGGGTCAGTTCCGTCAAGAACTGGTCGGGATCGACCGGGTCCAGGATGGCGAGGGCCGCCAGCTGGCCGACGTTCGCCGGATCGCTGCTCTGGTATGCGGCCATCCGGCCCAGCCGCAGCCGGCTGTAGAAGTCGCCAAAGACGCGGCGCAGCAGGAGCGCGTCGGAGTCCAGGATCGGGGATTGGCCGCGCAGGCCGGTCCACAGATGGCCGATCAGCACCCGCGCCAGGGGCAGGTCGGCCCGATCCAGACCAACGACCGCCAGGGCCCCAACTAACCGCTCGGAGTCAGGCAGACCCTTCAGGTTGGAGGTCCGGCCACCGCCGCCGATGGCCTTAAGCACGACCGGGGCATGCTTCCCCTTGGGATCGAAGCCGAGGGACACGTCCAGGCCGATGCCGTTCTCGACGCGAAACGCCCCAAGTACCTGCCGGGCTTCGAGAAAGGCACGGTTGAGACGGAGTTCCGCTTCCTTTTCCTGCGGCCCCAGCTGTTTGTCCACCGACTCCGGGTCGAAGTCCTTCTGGGCCAGCCGAAGCAGGGGCGGACCGAAATAGAACAGGCCGTCGGCCAAGTCCAGCCGGCGCTGGCGCGCTGCCGGCAGCGCGGGCCGCAGCGAGCGGGCCTTCATCCAGGCCGCGGTGGCCTTCTCGCGGTTGGTCAAGAAGACCTGGTCGCCACGAACGCCGACCTGGTTCGTCCCGAACTGGGGCCCAAACTCGGCCTGGCCGAGTACCTTGTGGACCTGGCCTTTTTTCAGCTCCTCCACGTTCAGCTTGTACACCCTGGCCATTTCCTCCAGGCTCTGGCAGGCGAGGACGGCGCCGATGGTGAATTCCCTCTCGGGATTGGAGTCGGCGGCGAGCCCGCCCAGAGGGCCGGATAGACACACAAGCCCGGCCGGCTTCTTCTCGTCGATCTTCCAGCCCAGCTTCAGCATCTGGAAGGCCATGTCCAGAAGCTGCGACGGCCTCGGCAAACCGGGATTCTGTTTGCCCAGCACGCGATCGCCCTTGGTGCGCAGCTCGGCAAGGTTGCGCACGGCGATGCCGATGCAGGCGTCCTCCGGGATCAGGTCGAGGGGCTGCAGCGGTTCGGCCCGGAGGGAGCCGGCCAACGCCGTCAGGATCAGCAAACTCAGGAGGCATCTCTTGCGGGACATGGGGTTCCTCCAATGGGAAGCGAACAGAACGCGGGGACTTCGTGTCAGGATCCCAGAGCCAGGTCAGTTGAACGGAGGCGTGGGTGGACCGCCTGCAAGTGATTCTACGTGCAGGCGGCCACTTTGCCAGTGTGTCGGGGGCGCAATGCAATCCATGCCGAGGGCCTGCCACAACCTGAGTTCGACTGTTGCCCTTTTATGGAGTGCGGCAGTAGCTTTGCTCTGCCGCTTTTGTTTCTCCTGTTTTCTTTCTTCTTTTGGTCTTTGTTTCTTGGGCTGTTGGCGGAACAAGGGCAAAGCCAAAAACAAAAGGCCAAACCAAAGCGGCAGAGCAAAGCTACTGCCGCACTCCATAAAAGGGCCAAAGTCGAACTGAGAGAAGGTGCTGCAAAGCAGCGCCGCGGTCCAGCTGCTTCGCATTCACTTCCCCAGGAGGGTCTGCCGCACCGCCAGGTACGCCGGCTTTGGTTTGTACTGGTCGTCGAACAGCAGCGGATTGTCTTCCCCGAAGTGCTTGTGAATCCAGGAATGCTTGTCGGTGAACCCCCAGAACGTGATCCCCTCAAAGCGCTTCTCCCGCAGGCAGGCCGTCAAGACACGCCGGTAAACCTGGGCCTGGGCCTCCAGCCGTTCGGGCAGGGTGCCGGCCATGTCCCGGATGCGCACGTCCATTTCACTGATGCGGACGCTCAGCCCCAGCCCGGCCAGGCGGCGGACGTTGGCGGCGATGTCTTCCGTCTTGGGGCAATCCCGGCCGGTGACGTGCATTTGCAGACCCACCCCGTGGATCGGCACGCGCTCCGCCCGCAGGTCCAGGAGCAGCTTGAACAGCCGATCTGACTTGGGGCCCAGCCCATCGCAGCCGTAGTCGTTGTAATAGAGGCGGGCGCTGGGGTCGGCCTTGTGGGCGAGGCGGAAGGCCTCGGCCACGTAACCGTCGCCCAGCTTCTCCAGGAAGAGCGTCTTCCGCAAGCCCTCCTTGTCGTCGAGCGCTTCGTTGACCACGTCCCAGCTGTGAACCTTCCCCTTGTACCGGCCGACGACTTCCTTGACGTGGGCTTGCATGGCCCGGCGAAGGTCCCTTGCCGAGAGCGACTTGACGTACTCGGGCAACTGCTGATGCCAGACCAGGACGTGCCCCGTCACCTTCATCTGGTTCCGGGCAGCGAAGTCCACCAGCTTGTCGGCCGGTTCGAAGGTCCATTCGTTGGGTTGTGGGTGGATGGACTCCCACTTCATGGCGTTCTCCGGCGTCAGCACGTTGAACTCGCGGGCCACCACACCGGCATAGGCCTCGTCCTTCAGCCCCTCCGGGAACGCGGCCGTGCCCACCAGCAGCTTCCGCGCCTGGGCCGCCTGGCGTAAGGTCCCGGTCGTCCCCTCGCTGCTGGCTGGCTTCTGGGCCTGGACCGGTGGCAGCACCAGCGCGAAGACCACCACAGTCAGGCCAAGAGAAAGCGACCAAGCATTCATGAGTTGCCCCTGCACGTCGGGATGAGTGTGAGCGGAGGAAAGTCCGTCTGGATCGGGGCTTCAACTCCCCTGGCTGAATCTACCCCCTTGAAGGACCGCTGACAATGCTTTCCTTCCCCTTTGGGTCAAGAGCCGGCCTCCCCTGGCCAAATCCTGCGCTCACGACAAGGATTTGATCGCGCCTGGCCGCCTGCCGATCCAGTCTCGCCCCTCCGCATCGGGGTTGTTCGCCCTGATTTCTCGTTCTACCCGCGGCAAATGGGCGATTCTTGGTCGGGAGCTATCTGGCACACCGATTGCAAAGAAAGTGCGGCCCTGTCAGTTCCGATTGCAAACAGGTGGAAAGGAATCCAGGTGTCAGAAAACAACCAACTGAATCACGTGGTTTTTCGAATGAATCGAATGAGGCTGGCCTTGCAGCTGCTTCTGGGAGGGCTCATCTGTGGGAGTTTCCTTGGGATCTTCGGTGGCGGCTTGCTGGGGATCCTGCTTGGGAGTTTATTAGGCAATTTCTCGCGCGGACTGGAGGGGGTCTTGCTTGGTGGCTGCCTGGGTGGTTTGATCGGGGCAGTCTACGGCGTTTTCCTTGTTGTCCAGGAGGGCGCAAGGAGCGAAGCCGACAAGCAGACAACGGCTGATCCGCCCGAGGACAGCTGCTGACAGCGGATGCGCCGCCTGTCTGCAGGACAAGCAACCCTCGTCGAATGACCGCTGACAATGCTTTTTCTTTCCGTCGGGTCAAGGGCCAGCCTGCCCCTGGCCAAATCCTGCGCTCATGACAAGGATTTGACCGCACGCAGGGGCACAACCATCCCGGATCGAGTCGTTTGAAAGGGGTCGGTTTACCTGTTTTCCCATTCTTTGAACAACTCGCCGTCGATTTTCCACCCCTGGGTAGTCTGGCACAGCGATTGCTAAAGTGGTTTCGTTTGTGTTCTGGTTGCCCCAAGGCGGGAATGGAATCCGAAATGACCAGCTTGATTGTGCGGTTTTGCGAATGTCCGAGGGAGGAGGCGTGTGCCCTGTGTGGTCGGATCGCCGTCCAGCAACCAGGGCTGCAGCTGTGTCGGGCGAACGACCAGGCGGCGATCTGTCGCGGCTGTGGCCGGAAGAACGCACCGGGTCTGGTTGCCCTCCTCAACCTGGCCCAGGTTGCCGAACAGGTTGGGCGCGTCCAGAAGCATTCGCAGGTCGGCGTCCCCTTGAGGATGCTCCTGGAACTGGCCCGGGCTTCGGAAAGCTATTCCTCCTGTCAAGATACGGCCAGCCGTGAAGGATGAGCCGAGTCAGCCCCAACGGTCCGATCCCGGAAGCACTCCGTTGACAGAAGACACCGTGAGAGATGGGACGCCTGGCACGAGGGACACCCAAGAGTCGGAGCGGCAGTCCGTGGAGCCATTGCCGGACGAAGTTGCCCGGTTCATCGAGCAAAACATTGAATCGGTGGACCAGCTGGAGATTCTCCGTATCCTGGCTGTCAACCGGGAGAAGGAGTGGAGCAGCGCTGCGCTGGCCCGGGAAGTGCAAACCCAGCCGCAGACGATTGGCTTGCAGCTGGACGCCCTGGAAAGCCGTGGCCTGCTGACGGTGGTCCGCGGTCCAAGTCTGACGTATCGGCATGGTCCGCACACTCCGGAACTGGACAAAAAGGTGAGCCAGCTGCTTGGACTGTACAACGAACGGCCGGTGACGATGATCCGGCTGGTCGCGGCCCGGGCCGCCAACGCGGCGCTCAAGACCTTCGCCGAGGCCTTTCGTCTGCGGAAGGAGGGCTAAAGTGGAAGTGGCCTCCTACCTCCTCTGTGCGGCAACGGCCCTGATCTGTGGTCTGCTCCTGCTGCGCGGTTACCGCCGCAGCAAGACGCGGCTGCTGCTGTGGTGCGGCCTGTGCTTCCTGGCCCTGGCCGGGGACAACCTCGCCCTGTTCATCGATTTCGTACTTCCCCAGATTGACCTCTCGCTGGTCCCGGCCACGACGGCGCTGGTCGGGATCGGTCTGCTTCTGTATGGTTTGATCTGGGAGGTCAAGTAGCGGTCCCCGCAGCGCGGGGGAGTTGTCATGCTGCTGTTGCTCACGGGTGCTGTCGCGATGGGCTTCGCCGTGGCGGGGCTGTTCTTCCTGCGCTTCTGGAGAGACACGCGGGACCGGCTGTTCCTCTTTTTCGCGCTGAGTTTCTTCATCATGATGGTCAATCGCATCGGGCTGATGCTGGCCAGCCAGCAAGGAATCCGCAGAGACGAGCTGTACTGGGTGCGGCTGCTGGCCTTTCTCCTGATCCTGGTCGGCATCGCCGACAAGAACCGCTCGCGCAAGTCTTCCCGGTCCGCAGCACCGACAGCAGATGACAAGGTGACAAGGTGACAAGGTGACAAGGTGACCGAAGCAAGCGTTTCCTGTCACCTTGCCACCTTGTCATCTTCAAAGGCCCGGTGACCCGCCTCACGAGGAGAACAGTTCCGTCCCCTCCAGCACCGCGCTGGCGATCTGCTGTCGGGTAATCACACCACGGATGCTGCGCTCCGAGAGTTTGCCTGTCTCCTCCGTCACCAGGGCAACCGAGACGTTCGCGGCTCGAATCCGAGCCATGACCTCGAGGAGCGGCATCCCTTCGTTCACGGTGACAAATCGCCGGTCCGCCAGGTCCGCCAGGGTGGCGGACGAGCCCGGCTGACCGGCGGGGCGCAGCGCCGAGTCCCGGGTCAGGAAGCCAACCAGCCCCTCGGGCCCCGCGACCAGGAAACAGGAAACGTCCGGCCGTTCGGTCGCGATCCGCACAAAGTCCTCAAGGGTGCCGTTGGCGGGCACGGCCACCAGCTGCGTGTCCATGACCTCCCGGGTCTTCTTCAGACCGAGCAGGTTCGCCTGCAGCGCGTCCGGGATGTCATGGCCCCGGCGGGCGAGTTTCTGCGTGTAGATGCTCTGGGGCTGCAGCAGCTTGCGAACCCCGTAGCTGAGGGCCACCGTGATGGTCATGGGGATGATCACCCGGTAGTCCCGCGTCATCTCGAAGATCATGACAATGGCGGCCAGCGCCGCACCGGTGGAGCCACCGACCACGCCGGCCATGCCCGCGACGGCAAACGCGGCCGGCTGGATCGGCAACCCCGGAAAGAGTTGCTTCATGGCCAGGCCGTACACCCCGCCCAGCGTCGCTCCCAGGTACAGGGCCGGAGAGAAAACGCCGCCGGAGGCCCCCGAGCCGAGCGTCAGCGAGGTGGCCAGCAGTTTCAGGACAAACAGCAGCAGGAAAAAGTACCTCACTTGCCCATCGAGCACGTCCTGCACGGTGGCATAACCGACCCCTTGAATCCAGTAATGGTCCGTTTTCCACATCAGCAAATACATCATGATCCCCACCGGGAGCATGCCCAGCACGTGGCGGACGTAGTAGCTGCCCTTGATGCGCTGGTCGAAGAAGTCTTCAAAGGCGTAGATCGACCGAATGTAAACCACCGAGACCAACCCCAGGATCACCCCAAGGCCGCCGTAGAGGAGCAGGACGGCGAAATTGGTGTGGTGGAACTCCGCCGTCGCCGGCCAGGTGATGTTAAACGCGGGCTGGCTGTCAAAGAAAAGCCGGCCGACGTAGGAGGCCGTGACGGTGGAGATGGTGACGGGGACCAGGGTGCGGGCGCTGACCTCGTGGAGCATGATCTCCACAGCGAAGAGGACACCCCCGATAGGAGTGTTGAAGGTGGCCGCGATGCCGGCCCCGGCGCCGCTGGCGATCAGGGTGACGCGCTGCCAGACCGGCACGCGCAGCAGCTGGCCCATCGTGGAGCCGAACGACGAGCCGATCTGAATGATCGGCCCTTCCCGCCCGACCGAACCGCCGCTGCCGATCGACAGGGCCGAGGCCAGCGACTTGACCACGGCAACGATCGGCCGAACGATGCCTTTGTGGTAGTAAATCGCGTCCATGACCTCGGGCACACCGTGCCCCTTGGCCTCTGGAGCGAAGTTGCTCACCAGGAAGGCCACGCCCAGGGCGCCGACCACGGGAACCAGGATCACCACCGGGCCCCAGACGCCTTCCCAGGGGCCTGCGGGAGTGTGGACGTTGGCGTCATAAACCAGCGACAACTTCCCCAGGAAGAGGAGGTTGTGAAACAGGGCGATCAGGCCGCGGAACACCACCGCGCCCAGGGCCCCGACGATGCCTATGACCACCGACCAGGCGAAATGGTGCAGCGGGCCCAGTTGCCGGCTCGCTGACCCGGCGTTTGTACTCATCCACGACCTCCCGGTCTCGATGCTTCACGGCTCCGTTGCCCCGGGTTGTGGCACGGTCGGGAGACCGTGCCACAACCTGGGGTGTCCTGGAGGAAGTGTATCGGTACGGAGGCCGTCAGGCTGCGGCGATTGTCCCCGCAGGATTGGCCTGGAATTTGCATCACCTTCTTTCAGGCCCTTGTTTGGCAATCAACACGTTCCTTCACGGCAGGCCGAGCCAGCCGGCACGACAAGGGAGGGCGTACAATGGGACTTAACCTGGCTCACTCCTGGTGGTTGCTGATGCTGCGGGGCTTCCTGGCGGTTCTCTTCGGCATCCTGGCGTTTCTCTGGCCGGCGGTCACGCTGCACGTGCTGGTCCTGATGTTCGGCGTCTACGCCCTGCTGGATGGCATCTGCTCCCTGGCCGCGGCGCTGCCCCGACGCAGGCAGGGCCATCCCTCCTGGCCGCTGATCCTGGAGGGACTGACGGGCATTGGCGCCGGTCTCGCGACCTTGTTCTGGCCTGGCATCACCGCACGGGGGCTGCTCTACCTGGTCGGCATCTGGGCCCTCCTCACCGGCATCTTCGAGCTGCTGGCGGCGAACCGGCTGCGCCAGCAAGTCGCGGGCATCTTTGTCCTGGACCTGGCCGGCGCCCTGTCGGTCCTCTTTGGCTTGTTCGTGATTGTGTTTCCGGCTGCGGCAGCTCTGGCGCTGGTCTGGGTGATTGCGGGCTGCGTGCTTGCCTTCGGCGTCTTCTTGCTGGTCCTGGCCGGGCAGTTGTGGCAGCTGAGCCGGAGGTACGCCTCGCCCCGGTCCTGGTGGCATTCGTTCTTCTGAAGGATGAAGGATGAAGGATGAAGGATGAATCAGAACGGTTTTTGATTCATCCTTCATCCTTCCGAAGGAGGTCCTGATCATGTTCCCCCTCAAAATCATCCTGCATCCCACCGATTTCTCGCCCCGGGCCGAACACGCCTTCCGTCTCGCCTGTTCGCTGGCACGCGACCACGCGGCCCGGGTGATTGTCTTGCACGTTGCCGTCCCACCCATCGTTGGGTACGGCGAAGGCTTGACCCCGCCGCCCGATGGCGATTGGCAAGCCTTGAAGAGACAGCTGTGGGAGATCAAAGCACCCGATCCCCGGGTCCCGATCGAGCATCGCCTGGTCGAGGGTCACCCGGTCACCGAGATCCTCCACGTGGCCCGGGAGACCAGCTGCGACCTGATTGTCATGGGCACGCACGGCCGGACTGCGCTGGGCCGGTTGCTGATGGGCAGCGTCGCCGACCACATTGTCCGCAAGGCGATCTGCCCGGTGCTGACAGTCAAGACGCCGCTTCCCGAAGGAACAGACGATTGAAGGAGGGGCTATTCCAACGGCCGCTTGCGGCTTAGCGCAGCAGCGTGGTGCGCTAAGCCGCAAGCGGCTGGGAAGAGTGAGAGAACACGTGCTTTCACCCTAAACTGGAGGAAACCATGTTTGGCGCACGCTGGCGGTTGTTTCGTTTACTGGGCATCCCGATCAGCATGGATGCGAGCTGGCTGATCATCCTGGCCCTGTTGACCCTGAGTTTCGCCAGTGGCTTTCCCGAGATGCTGCACAAGTTCTTTCCGGGGAGCCCGGGCCGGCTGCCCACCTACGACTACTGGATCATGGGTCTGGTGACCGCCCTGGCGTTCTTTGGCTGCATCGTGCTGCACGAGCTGGGCCATGCGGTCGTGGCCCGGTCGCGCGGCATGCCCATCCGGGGCATCACGCTGTTCCTGTTCGGCGGCGTCGCGGAGCTGGGCGACGAGCCGGTCTCGGCAACGACGGAGTTCCTGATGGCGATTGCTGGGCCCGCCGTCAGCGTGGTGCTGGCCCTTCTCTTCTGGATCCTGGCCGTGGTCGGCTTCCGGGGCGGCTGGCCCCATCCCGTCGTGATCGTTCTGGGCTACCTCGCCATGATCAACGCCCTGGTGCTGGTGTTCAACATGGTGCCGGCCTTTCCGCTCGATGGCGGCCGGGTGCTGCGCTCGATCCTCTGGGGCGCTACCGGCAACGTCCTCCGGGCCACCCGCTGGGCCTCCGCGGCGGGCCAGGCGTTCGCCTGGCTGCTGATTGGCCTGGGCATCCTGCTCTTCTTCAGTCACGACTGGCTCGACGGCATCTGGTTCGGACTGATCGGCTTGTTCCTCAACAGTGCGGCCCAGGGCGCCTACCAGCAGATCCTGATCCGGCAGATGCTTCAGGGCGAACGGGTCCGCCGGTTCATGAACACTGAGCCGATCACGGTGCCGCCCACGCTCGACCTGCAGCACCTGGTCGAGGATTACGTCTACCGCTATCACCGCAAGACCTTCCCCGTGGTCGTGGACGGCCGGCTCGAAGGATCGATCGACACGCAGGCCCTGGCCAAGGTCCCACAGAGCGAATGGCCCCTGCACGCCGTCGAGGAAGTGATGCGCCGCGACCTGGGGCCGATCACGATTGCGCCCGACGCCGACGCGATGGAGGCCCTGGGCAAGATGCAGCGCGGCCAGGTGAGCCGGCTGCTGGTCACGGAAGGAGATCACCTGGTCGGCATCATCAGCCTCAAGGACTTGCTCCGCTTCCTGAACCTGAAGCTGGAGCTGGAAGGCGCCGAGAAGAATGGCCCTCGGCAATAGTCCCCGAAGCCGGTTGCGGTTACGACCCCGGGCAGGGTAAGCGGGGGAGACGCGCTCCGCTGCGCGTCGCGGCGAAACAAAAATCCGCCAACACCCTCTTGACTTTGGCTGGTCGGCTGGCTATATGCTGGCCCACCCTGAACGCCAGGGAATTCTTCACCCGCGGGAAAAACGCGGCGCAACCTCCGGAACGGCGCAGGGGTCAGGCGCGCTCCGGCACCACAATCATGACGGGGAAGGGGTCTGCCGATGACGATGAATCGCGGTGTACCCGGTTGGAGGAGATCTGCCACGGCACGCGGGAGTGTTCGCCCCTGGCGGGTCCGCTCCTGGCTGATGGTCGGAGCCGTTGTGGTCCTGACCGGTGTCGGCGGCTGCTGGAACTGCGGGCAAAAACAGCGCTCTCCGTGGTCGCAGCAGAACAACCAGGCCAGCGCCAACACGGGGAACAGTACCCCGCCGGGCTATCGCAATCTCCCCGGCGGGAACGTGGCCGGGAACCCGCAGCCGGGTCAGGGATCGACCGCAGGGGCCCAGGCCTGGCAAACTCCTCCTGATTCAAAGTGGGGCAACGTGCCGGCGAGCAATTCCAACCCGACCGGCTCCGGCAACCCGGGCACCTCAGGCTCGGTGGGGGCCGGTTTAGGCGCCGCACCGCAGAACCAGCCAACTTACAATGTTTCGACGCCGAACGCCCCAGGGTCACAGGACAAATTCGGGCCGGCGACTCCCGAGCCGACTCTTCCGCCATCCGGCCTCACCCAAACGCACTACAGCGGCACACCTCCATTCGGCACGCAGACGCAGTCCAGTGTCGCTCCGGAACAACCTCCGAGTCCGCCGGACACGGGGGCAGTGCCGCCTGCGCCGCCGTTGTTGCCTCCGCCCCAGCGGTCAACGGTGTTGCCCGAGCTTCCCACCGGCAACAGCAGCATGACTTCCCCAGGAAGCAGCGCGGCACCCTTGCCGGCCCTGCCCAGGACACCGGGAAGTGGCGCTTCTGCTACCATACCGGAGCCTCCGCCACCGATTCCAGGCAGCAAGGGGTTGCCTTCCCCGTCCCTGCCTCCCAACTGACCCGTGCGAGCAGGTGCTTCTCGTGCAGCCCGACACCTGCGTGTCGGGCTGCCGGCATTCAGGGAGTCGTTGCCGGCGGTGGGGCTTTCTGGCAGGGAAGCTCCTCGATGCGGGAGCAGCCGGCCGGCAGTTGCGCCTCATCGACCAGCATGCACGGGATGCCTTCGCGGACGGGAAACGTCAGCCGACAGCGCTGGCAGACCAGGCCCGCCGCCGCTTCCTCCAGACGGGTCACCCGGCCCGGGTCGAGCGGACAGCGCAGCATGTTGAGCAATTCCTGGCTGATCATCGGTGTTCTCGGCAGGTCTGGGGGGAATCTCTTCAGGGGCAGTTCCCCCAGCAGCTTGCGGCTTAGCGCCACCGAGGTGTGGCGCTGAAGCCGCAAGCTGCTGGGGAAACCGACTCTCAGGGGCATTGTATGGGCCGGTCCGCCGGATGGACGGCGGGTTGCTGCTGCGTCAGGCAGTGCAGCGTCCCAAGGCCCCAGACCAGGTCCACCGCGTGGATGCCCACCACCTGCCGGCCCGGAAACAGTTCCGCCAGCGTCCCCAGGGCGATCCGATCGTGCGGATCGTTGAACGTCGGCACCAGCACCCGATCGTTGGCGACGCAGAAGTTTGCATAGCTGGCCGGCAATCTCTGCCCCTGAAACACCACCGGACCCGGCATCGGCAGTTTCACGACATCCAGGGGTTTCCCCTCCAGGTCGGTCATGCCGCGCAGCCGGTCCAGGTTCTCCTGGAGAGGCTGGTAGTTCTCGTCATTCGGATTCTCCTCGACGACGGCGACCACCGTGCGCGGCCCGACGAACCGGGCCAGGTCATCGACGTGGCCGTGGGTGTCATCGCCGGCGATGCCCTTGCCGAGCCAGAGTACCTTGCGAATGCCGAGGTAGCGAGCAAAGATCGCTTCCACGTCCTCGCGGCTCAGGCCGGGATTGCGGGCCTGGATCGGACTGAGCAGGCATTCCTCGGTGGTCAGCAGCAGGCCGGCGCCGTTGACGTCGATGCTGCCGCCTTCGAGGACCACGCGCTTCCCCTTCCAGACCGGCTGGACGTGCGGCAGACCCAGGGCCCGGGCCACCCGGGCGGGGACCTTGTCGTCGCGCTTCCAGTTGTCGTACTTTGCCCAGGCGTTGAAGCGGAAATCGGTCACGGCCAGCCGGCCCTGGCCGTCGCGGACAAAAATCGGTCCGTGGTCGCGCGTCCAGACGCGGTCGGTCGGAAAGCGGTAGAATGTAATAGAGGGCAGAGCGATGCCGCAGCGCTCCAGCAAACGGCGGACGCGCGTCTCGGCCTCGGCGTCCTGGACCTCGATGGCGACGCGCTCCGACTGGTGCAGCTGGCGGACGATTTCGCCGTAGACCCAGGGAATGGCGGCAAACTTGCCAGGCCAGTCGCGGCGCTCGTGCGGCCAGGCGATCCAGGTCGCCTCGTGTCGCTCCCACTCGGCCGGCATCCACCAGCCGGCCGGGTCCTCGCCCGCGCTGCTCATCGCTTGCTTCCCCACCGGAGGGACAGACGCAGGGGAAATGCCGGAATTGCCGACCGTGCCCCGCGGTTGGTCCTGTCCGGAACGCTACTTTGGTTGTACCTCGCGTCCGCTTGAGTTAATCTAGAAGGACGAGGCGCAATTTGGTGATTTTGTCGTCCCGGCCGAACGGACCGCCTTTGCAGCCACGGCCCGTTCGCCAGCCCCACGGAACCAGAGACATGATCGGAACGCTGCTCGCCTACTGGCGCCGACCACCGGTCGATCCGCTCCATGATTTTCATCCTTTGCCGCTGCTGAGCAATCCGCACGTCCAGACGGTGCTTGGCTTTTACTTGCCCGGCCCCGCGCCGAAACATCCCGTAACCCACCACGTCGTCCAAATGCCCGACGGCGACAGTCTGCTGCTGCACGACTCGATTCCCGAGCCCTGGCAGCTGGGTGATCGGATCGCGCTGCTCCTGCACGGGCTCTCCGGCTCGGCCCGCTCGGCTCAGGTGCTCCGGCTCGCATATCATCTGCTTGCCCGGGGGCTGCGCGTGGTCCGGTTGGACCTGCGCGGAGCAGGCGAGGGCCTGTCGCTGGCCCGGCGGTTCTACCACGCCGGCCGATCCGAGGACGTGCGCGCCGCCCTGGCGGAGATCCATCGCTGGACCCCGACGTCGCCGCTGGTGCTGGTGGGCATTTCGCTGGGCGGCAACCTGGCCCTGAAGCTGGCCGGCGAATCGGCCGACCATCCGGTGCCCGGCCTGCGCCGCGTCATTGCCATGGGACCGCCGATCGACCTGGTGCGCTGCAGCGAGTTGCTGGCCCAGCCGCGCAATCGCATGTACGAGCTGAACTTCCTGCGCGACCTGATCGCCCAGGCCCGCCAACGGCAGAAGCTCTTTCCCGATCTGCCGCCGCTGCGTTTCCCGCTCCGGATGACCATGCGGCTGTTCGACGATCTCTACACCGCGCCCCGCTCCGGCTATGCCGATGCGACCGAGTACTATCGCCGGGCCTCGGCCGGCCCGCTGATCGAGCGCATTCCGGTGCCGACGTTCATCCTCACCGCCCGGGACGATCCATTCATCGCCGTGGAGCCGTTCGAGCAGATCAAGGCCCCGGAGCACGTCACCGTGCGCATCTTGCGGCACGGCGGACACGTCGGTTTCCTCGGCTGGGACGGCAACGGCGGCTTCCGCTGGGCGGAACAGCGCATCGTGGAGTGGGCCGCGGCGGAATAAGAGCAAGGCAGGTCTGCGGAAGGACCGTGGGGCTCCGGCCCCTGACGGGTTAGCGAACTCCTGCATCGTCATCAATGGCCGTGTCGAGGCGAGCCGCCGGAAATTGTTCCGGCGGCTCGCTTTCCCTTTGCTTCCGCTACTCCTCCCGGTAGGGCGATCACCCAAGGTTCATGCTCATCAGGAACTCCGCATTGCTCTTGGTGCGGGCCATCCGGCTGGTCAGCAGCTCCATCGCCTCCACCGGGTTCATGTCGCTGAGGACCTTGCGGAGAATATACATCCGCCGCAGCTCCTCCGCGTCCATCAGCAACTCTTCCTTGCGGGTGCCGGAGCGGTTGACGTCGATGGCCGGCCAGACGCGGCGATCGACCAGCCGGCGGTCGAGGTGCAGCTCCATGTTGCCGGTGCCCTTGAACTCCTCGAAGATCACTTCGTCCATCCTGGAGCCGGTGTCGATCAGGGCGGTCGCCAGGATGGTCAGGCTGCCGCCCTCCTCGATGTTGCGGGCCGCCCCGAAGAAGCGCTTCGGCTTGTGCAAGGCGTTGGCATCCACACCACCCGAGAGGATCTTGCCCGAGTGCGGGACCTCGGTGTTGTAGGCGCGGGCCAGACGCGTGATCGAGTCGAGCAGGATCACCACGTCGGTGCCGTACTCCACCATCCGCTTGGCCTTCTCGATCACCATCTCGCTGACCTGGATGTGCCGCGAGGCCGGCTCGTCAAAGGTCGAGCTGACCACCTCGGCGTGGGCGCTCTTGACCGTGCGCTCCATCTCGGTCACTTCCTCCGGCCGCTCGTCAATCAGCAGCACGATGACGTAGCACTCCGCATGATTGCGCAGGATGCTGTTGGCGATCTTCTGCAAGAGGATGGTCTTGCCGGTCCGCGGCGGGGCGACGATCAGACCGCGCTGGCCCTTGCCGATCGGCGTCACCAGGTCCATGACCCGCATGTTGATCTCGGTCGGGTCGGTCTCCAGGCTCAGCCGCTTGTCCGGATGCAGCGGCGTCAGGTCGTCGAAGACGACTTTCTGCGTCAGGATGTCCGGATCCTGGTAGTTGATCGCCTCGACGCGCAGCAGGGCGAAATAGCGCTCGTTCTCCTTGGGCGGGCGGATCTGGCCGGCGACCACGGCGCCGGTGCGCAGACCGAAGCGGCGGATCTGCGAGGGCGAGATGTAGATGTCGTCGGGGCAGGGCAGGTAGTTGTAGTCCGGGCTGCGGAGGAAACCGAAGCCATCGGGCAGCACTTCCAGGGTGCCCTCGCCGAACATCAGGCCGTTCTGCTTGACGCGCTCCTTGAGGATCTTGAAGATCAGGTCCTGCTTCTTCAGGCCGGTGCAGTCGGTCAGATCCTCGTCGCGGGCCACCTTGAGCAGCTGGGCCATGGTCATTTGCTGCAATTCGCTGATGTGGGTGCTGCCGCGCTTGATCTCCTCGTAGCGGCTGTTGATCTCCTCGTCGAAGACCTGGTAGTCCTCCTCGGTGGGCGGGGCCGGGCGGTAGCGCTCCCGGGGAGGCGGCGGGCTGGGTGGCCCGTCCATGGGAGGGGCCTGGACTGGGCGGGCCGGAGTAGCCGGGGCGCGCTCGGCGGTTGCTTCCGGGGCGGGGCGAGGCTCCGGTGGGTCGTCGGTCAGGCCGGCGCCAAAGGTGGTTGGTTCGTCATGGGGGCGCTCATCGCCGTTGGGTGTGGCCATCGTGTCAACTCGGGTTCGGGTGCGGGGACGGGGGGACATGTTACGTTGGCTCTTGGCTTCAGCCATGATTGCTGCTCTCCTTCTCAGGGCCAGCGCCAGAAGCGGGACAGGATGAGCAGCACCCGGAAGAGGGGCTGCGTCACGACTGGCCTGAAGTTCAGACGGCCATGCGACATGACTTATTCCGATGGCCGTCCGAACTGCGCTGGCGGCAGGATGTTACAAGGTTGGCTAGGCCCTCTTGGATCAAGAATCAGGATGTTCCGGGGGGAAAGAACACCCAGGGTTTCAACAGGGACGTCAGCCCGCCGGGACGGGTAGTAATTGCCAGCGGGCAAGCAGCTCTCGCACTTGCCGTTCGAGCTGTTCAGGTGTGCCCGAGTTGTCGAGCACATGATCGGCTCTGGACGCCTTCTCGGTCAAGGGCAGCTGAGCTTCCTCTCGTTGCTGCACTTGCTGTGCCGACCAGCCCCGTTGCTGGTTCAGCCGCTGCAGCCGCAGTTCGCGGGGCACGTCCACAAACACCAGCCGCTGGCAGACGTTATGCCAGCCGGCCTCCAGCATCACCGCAGCGTCCAGCACAATCAGCCGGACCGCCGGGTCGGCCTGGCGCGGGCGCTTTCTTCCCGGATCGCCTGGCCAATCCACGGATGGACGATCTCCTCCAGAGCGTGCCGCTCGGCCGGGTCGCGGAACACAATCGCCGCCAGCCGGCCGCGAACGATCTGCCCGTTCTCATCGAGCAGACCCGTGCCCCAGCGCCGGACGACCCGCTGCAGGATCTCCGGCTGACGCAGGGCCTCGTGGCCCAGCAGGTCGGCGTTGATCACCCGGGCGCCGTACCGGGTCAGCAGGGCACTGACCAGGCTCTTGCCGCTGCCGATGCCGCCGAGCAGGCCGATCACGGGCGGGACATTGTCCCGACCCCTGCCGGCTTGCCCGGCAGGTGAAGGAGGTCTGTGGCTAGATCGTGCGCCGCGCAAGGAAACACTTCTTTCTTGTTCTCCGCCCACCCTTCTAGCCACAGACCTGCTTCACCTGCCGGGCAAGCCGGCAGGGGTCGAAAAAGGTCCGTCAAGTGGGGTCCCGATACTCCATCACGTCCAGCCAGTTGGGCCCCACCGCCACGTCTACCTTGAGCGGCACCCCCAGCTTCAGCGCCGACTCCAGCGGCGTGGTCATCTCCTCGCGCACCAGGCGTACCAGGTCGCCCAGCTCCTCCGGCGGCGTCTCGAACACCAGCTCGTCATGGATCTGCAACAGCATCCGGCCCTTGCGCTCCTCGCGGCGCAACCGCCGCAGGACGTGGAGCATCGCCAGCTTGATCAGGTCCGCGGCCGAGCCCTGCACTTCCATGTTGATCGCCTCGCGCTCCGGCTGGTTGCGCTGCTGATAGGTCGAGTCGGGCCGAATCGCCTCGGCGTCGAAGTAGCGTCGCCGGCCCAGGATCGTCGAGACGTAACCCGTTTTCCGGCAGCATTCCAGCAAGCGCGTCTGATACTCCAGCACTCGCGGATAGCGCTCGAAATACTTCTGGATAAACGTCTCCGCCTCGGTCCGGGGAATGTCCAGCCGCTGCGCCAGCCCGTGGGCGCTCATCCCATAAATGACACCGAAGTTCACCGTCTTCGCCACGCGCCGCTGATTGGAATCGACCTCCGCTTCCGGAACGTGAAAAATCTGGGCCGCCACCGCCGTGTGGATGTCGCGGTCCTCGGCGAAGGCCCGCCGCAGCTCCGCATCCTCTGTGAAATGGGCCAGCAGGCGCAGCTCAATCTGGGAGTAGTCGGCCGTCACCAGCTGCCAGCCCGGCGCGGGCAAGAACGCCAGGCGGATTTGCTGTCCTTGCTCCCGGCGGACCGGGATGTTCTGCAAGTTCGGATCGCTGGCCGACAGCCGGCCCGTGGCCGCCACCGTCTGGTTGAACGAGGTGTGGACGCGCCCCGTTTCCGGATTGACCAGGCCCGGCAAGGCATCGACGTAAGTGCCCTTGAGCTTGGCGACCTGCCGATGCTCCAGGATCTTGCGCGGCAGGGCACTGCCCGGATGTTTGAGGGCAGCCAGCTTCTCCAGCGTTTCCTGGTCGGTGCTGGCGGCCCCGGTGACGCCGGTGCGCCGCTGCGACGGCAGCTTCAGCTCCTCGAACAGCACCTTGCGCAGCTGGGGCAGCGAATTGATGCTGAACGGATGCCCGGCCAGGCGATAGATTTCCTGTTCGATCTCCTCCAGTTGTTTGGCCATCTCCTCGCTGAGCTGACGCAGCCGATTCAGATCGATGCGAATGCCGTTCGCTTCCAGTTCCGCCAAAACGTCGATCAGCGGCACTTCCAAGTCGTCGTAGAGCTTCCGCAGCGAATGGCCGGCCGTGGTCACGTTCTCCAGTTGGGCCTCCAGCAAGTGACACAGCCGCCAGGCCAGGTCGGCGTCCTCGCCGGCGTAGACGGCGACTCGATCCGTGGGCACCTGGTCCATGCGCAGCTGGGGCTGCTTACGGTTCTTCTTCCCGATCAGATCCGTGATAGGAATGATCTGGTGGTTGAGGTAACGACGAGCCAATTCCTCCAGGTTATGACTTCTCTCGCCCGCATGCAAGAGGTAATCAGCCACCATGCTGTCGCCAGCCACTCCCGCCACCCGAATGCCGTGGCGACGCATCACCAGCAGGTCGTACTTGACGTTCTGGTTGACCTTGGCCACCGCCGGGTTTTCCAGGACCGGCCGCAGTTTTGCCAGCACCGGTTTCTCGTCCAGCAAGCGCGACCCGGCCGGGCCACGCAGCGGCAGGTAGTCAGCCTGGCCCTCGCACCAGCAGAAGGCGATGCCGACAATGTCGGCCCGCAGCGGATCGAGGCTGGTCGTTTCGCAGTCAAAGGCGATCCGGGTCTGCTTCTCCAGGTTGGCCAGGAACTTCTGGAACTTCTCCGGCGTGTCCACCAGCTGGTAATCGCCCTTCCAGGTAGACGAACCGACCGCAGTCATCTCGTGGGACGGCTCTCCTGAGCCGTCCAGACGGCTCGGGAGAGCCGTCCCACGTCCTGAGCCATCCGGACGGCTCGGGAGAGCCGTCCTGCCTTCCGCCTCGGAAGCGTTGGCCCCGAAGGGGAACACCTCTTCTGTCAGGTCGAACAGCGACCGCTGTACCGTGCCGTCGGCGGTGGCAGCGCCGGCCGCGACGGCGAGGGCCGGCGTCTCGGCCCGTTCAATCTCGCGCACCTGGCGCTGCAGGTTCTGGAAGCCCCATTCCTTGAACAGCTCCACGAGCCTGTCCACGTTCATCGGCTTGAGCTGCCAGCCTTCCCAGTCCTCGGTGATCGGCAGATCGGGGGCCAGCGTGACCAGGTGCCGGCTGATCGGCAGCAGCGGCTCGGCGGCCCGGATGTTCTCCTGCTTCTTGGCCCCGGGGACCTTGTCCACGTTCTTGAGGACCTCCTCCAGGGTGCCGAACTCCTGCAGCAACTTGGCCGCTGTCTTGTAGCCGATCAGCGGCACGCCGGGCACGTTATCGACCGAGTCGCCGACCAGCGTTTGCAGATCGACCACCTGCTCGGGAGTAACCCCCCAGTCGGCCAGAAGTTCCGCCTTGCCGAACTCCTCCCGCTTGCGGAGGTTGTAGATCCGGACCTTGTCGGTGATCAGCTGCCGGCAATCCTTGTCCGAGGAGCAGATCAGCACGTCAAAGCCCCGACGCTCGCCGGCCCGGGCCAGGGTGGCCAGGACGTCGTCGGCCTCGTAACCGGGATAGCTGACCTCGGGCACGTTCATGGCTTCCAGGATCCGATGAATCAACGGCATCTGCACCGCCAGGTCGCCGGGCATCGGCTCGCGGTGGGCCTTGTAGTCGCTGTAAACGTCGTTCCGCAGCAGCGGCTCGGAGCGATCAAAGGCGCAGATCAAACATTTCGGCTTCCTCTGACGTAGGAACAGCATGTCGCGGGCAAAGCCGAACAGGGCGCCGGTCGGCATCCCCGATGCGCTGGACATCGGCGCCCGAATCGCGTGAAAGACCTGGAAGATCAGCGAATGCGCGTCTACCAGGCAGATCCAGTCCTTGTCAGGGCCCGACGCCATGCGACCACTCAATTCCTGCGCCAAGTGCCATTTCCCGGCAGACACGTGCTGTTGCCGGAACGTCCGTTTCTTCGACCTGACCGCCCGGCCGGGATGCGAAGCCCGGCCCCAGGAGAGCGAGTTCTCCAGGCGGTTCAACGTTGTTCGGGATGCAGCCGAGAGTTAACCATCGTGGTGATCCGATCGTTCCGACAGCGATTAGGGATCAGAGCGAGCGAACAAACAAACCGACCTGTTCCTCTGGAAAACGGGACAAGTAAGGGAGTCGGCACCGAGAAACCAGGACGTGTCTGGTCTGCGGGAAGGTTGTTGTTCTATTTCAGTAAAAGTCTAAGGCGGTCGCGTCCAGGTGTCAAGGTCTCTTGGCCTGGTCGAATCCGAAAGCCGCTTGCGGCCTGGCGCAAGAGGCAGCCTGCACCAGGCCGCAAGCGGCACTATTCCAGCGGGGGCAGTACGTGGTAGCATGAAAGCGGCAAGGGAGGGCCAGGACGATGAGCAAGGGAAGCGGACCGGCGCGGGTGCTGTTCTTTCTGTCCTGTCTGCTGGCAGGTATGCTGGTGCTGGTGCTGGTGCTGGCTCCGTGGCTGGACACTGCCGAAACGGGACCAGCCGGTTGGCCGCGTCTGCTGCTGGCTCTCTTTGCCCACGACGCTGTCGTCCGCCGCATCAGTCTGGCCGGGGCCATCGGTCTGACGGCCACCGCGTTTGTCTTTTTCCGACCCGGCCGGTCCGAAGAAGAAACGTCCCCGGAGCCCGAGCGGCGACCGCCGCCGCCCAGGAGGATGGCGGGCGCCTGATCCTGCAATCGGAGCACGTCGTGTTCGACTGGCTTTTCGAGGGGCGCTGGCAAGTTTACGCCTCCCTGGGCATCCTCGCCTTCCTCCTGCTCTATCTCTGGAAACAGGTGCCACGCCGCAGCTACCTGATCGGCACCGGCGTCTGTCTGCTGCTGATCGGCCTCTACTGGTTGCTCGACCGGCTGGTCGTGACCACGCGGGAAGAAGTGATCGGGACCATCCAGATGATGGCTGATTCGATCTCCCAGAAGAACGTCGGGTCCGCCTTCGACCACTTTGCCGACAGTTTCCGCACCCCGCAGCGGGGGACCCCCAAGGCGGAACTTCGGGCCGCGATGGAGCAAGAGGTGAGTGCCAATCAGATCACCAGCGTCCGTGTCTGGGGCTTCGAGTTCCCCCCGCCCGGCCCTGTGGACCGGAGCCAGCCGGTGAAGGTGACCTTCATGTTCAAGGTGAAAGGCCCGAGGGTTGGCGCCGCCGAGGAGACCGCTCCCCTTCAGTGCGACGCCGTCTTCAGCTGGAAGTCCCCGCACGGCTGGCAATTGTTAAGCTGCCGGATCATGGATCCCATGCAGATCGAAAAAGAGATTCACGTTCCGTATTGACGGAGTGATCACGCGGCCGGAGCGGAAACCGGCGGCCGGTAGATGATGAGCCAATCCACCTCCATCCCGCCAAATGTGCTTGTGCTGTAGCCAATCGCTCCCGGAGCGGGGGTACGCCGGCGGATCTCCATTGCCGCTCTGGCAAGCGGATTGTCCACGTCAATCAGCTTCACCCGGAATGGATCGCTTGCCTCCTACTTGCCTTGCACCGGTCATTTCGGCCCCAGCCAGGGGAGCAAGACGATGCCGAGGAAGTCTTGCAGGAAGTGCATCACCATGGGAGCCAGCAGGCTGCCGCGCCACAGGTAGACGAGGGCAAAGACGGCCCCCATGACGCCAACCGTCACCAGCCCGGAGGTTCCCTCGTAGCCGTGGCCCAGCGCAAAGATCACCGAGGACAGCACCACGGCCGCCGTCGTGCTGCGCAGCACGGCCTGGAAGCGCAGCAGCAGATAGCCGCGGAAGATGGTCTCCTCGGCCAGCGCGACGACCGTGACCAGGCCCAGGCCCAGCAGGGCTTCACCCGGGCCGCGGGCCTCCAGGTAAGGCAGCGGCGTGGCGGGTGCGGACAGGCCGGCGCGCCGCAACTCCAGCTCCAGAAAGGCCGCGCCAAAGAAGAGCGGGACAAAGCAAACGCCGCCCACGATCAGTTCGCGCAGCGGGTGCCGCCAGCTCCAGCCGATGCGGACCAGCGGCTCGCCATTGCGCCACAGGAAGAACAGGATCAAGCTGACCAGGCCCACATCCCGAAAGATCGTGGCCACGGCCACCAGCACAAAGCTCAGCTGGCCTTGCCGGACCGCGAACAGCGACAGGGCCAGCGACGGGACGATCAGCAAGAGAAAGACGCCGACTTCCACGCCCTGCTCTTTCAAGCCGGAGCTGGCCGTGCTTGCGATTGCTGGCGGGCCCTCCAAATCGATCCTTTGCATGCGTCACTCTCCCGCGGGGCACACGGTATCAGCTCCCACGCCAGGGCCGGGCCAATCACCCGGCCACCCATGCCCAGCATGCTTCCACCCCTTTCGGGTTACCTGGGCTGGTTCTGTCCTCTGCCCTCCGAGGCCGGAGGGCCGTAGGGGATCGGAACGTACTGGACCGAGGGCTGCCGGCGAAGCGGTTGCGGGAACAGCGCCATCAATTCGTAGATCTCGTCAGGCATCGTCGTGGTTACCGGCAGCCCCAGCTCCTGGGCCTGCCGGCAACCGATGGGATGATCGTGGGTCCAGGTTCCTTGACTGAGCTTGTCCGCCAGGGCGGCGGCCTTGTCCTCCGGCATCCGGGCGCCCAGAAGTTCCACCACCTCCGCCCGGATCTGGTGCAAGGCTTTTTCCGCCATGTCGGCGTAGATGAGGGTTTGGTCGTCGATCTCGTTGATCGCTTTTTCCTTGACGACCTTGAGCAGCGAAGCCGCGGGGTATTCCCCCAGCTGCGGATCAACGGGGCCCAGGACGGCATGGGAGTCCATGACGATTTCGTTGGCGGCCAGGGCCAGCAAGGTGCCGCCGGACATGGCGTAGTGCGGCACGAAAACCGTGACCTTGGCCTTCCGCGATTGCATGGCGCGGGCAATTTGCAGGGTCGCCAGCACCAGCCCGCCCGGAGTATGCAGCACAATGTCCAGAGGGACGTTCTCGTCGGTCAGGCGGATGGCGTGGATGACCTCCTCGGCGTCCTCGATGTCGATGTAGCGGAACACGGGAATGCCCAGCAAGCTGATCGTTTCCTGGCGGTGGACCAGAAGGATCAGCCGGCTGCCGCGCTGCCGTTCAATGCGGCGCATCAGACGCAGGCGGGCCCAGTCCAGCGACCGCTGCCGCAGCCAGGGAATGACCATCGTGAAGATCAGGAAGATCCAGAACAGGTCACTGAGATTGGCGCTCATGCGCTTGGCTCCTTTGCCAGCGTGCCCGTGAGGCGGTTTGAGGAAAATCGTTGGTCCGCCCTCCTTCCCGTGGGTGCGCTGCGCGACCCACGGCTGGGCTATGCAACCCCTTCGGGGTAGGAAGACAACGAGAGCCCGGTTTTCTACCCCGAAGGGGTTGCCTATCTCAGCCGTGGGTCGCGCAGCGCACCCACGGGCACTGACGTCCTCGCCGGGGTAACGTCCTCCCAGATCTCACGGCACCGGGCATGGTTCCGCGCCCCAGATGTCGGCGGCATATTCCGCGATGGCGCGGTCGCTGGAGAACTTGCCGGAGCTGCCCACATTCAGGATCGCCTTGCGCGCCCAGGCATCCTGGTCCTGGTACAGTGAACTCACTTTCGCCTGCGTGCCGGCATAGGAAGTCAGGTCCGCCAGGTGCATGAAGAAATCGCCGCGTGCCAGCAGCGTGTCCAGGATGGGGCGGAAGATGTCCCGTTCGTTGGGGCTGAAGTGGTTGACGGCGATCAGGTCGAGGGCCTGGCGCGTCTCGGGCTCGTGGTCGTAATGCCAGCGCGGGTTGTACCAGCTCCGGTTGCCGGCCACCTGTTCTGCCGTCAAACCAAAGAGGAACAAGTTCTCCTCGCCGGCCTCCTGGGCCATCTCGATGGTGGCTCCGTCGCGAGTGCCGACCGTCAGGGCGCCGTTCATCATGAACTTCATGTTGCTGGTGCCGCTGGCCTCGTAACCGGCCGTCGAGATCTGCTCCGACACGTCGCTGGCAGGGATCAGCCGCTCCGCCAGGGTGACGCGGTAGTCGGGCAGGAACAGCACCTTGAGCCGGCCCCGCACCGCCGGATCGCTGTCGATCACCGCGGCGATGTTGCTGATGAACTTGATAATCAGTTTGGCCAGCTGGTATGCCGGAGCCGCCTTGCCGGCGAAGAAAAAGGTCCGGGCCGGCACGTCCATTTTCGGATCCTGGCGCAGACGGTTGTAGAGGATGATGACGTGCAGGGCGTTCAGCAGCTGGCGCTTGTACTCGTGAATGCGTTTGATCTGGCTGTCGAAGATCGATTCCGGATCGACCGTTTGCCCCGTGGTCGATTGCAGCCAGTCGGCGAAGCGTCCCTTGGCGGCCTGTTTGGCCTGGCGGAAACGTGCCCGGAACTCGGAGTCCTCCGCCAGCGGCAGCAGCTTGCGGAGCTGGCTCAGGTCGGTGATCCAGGTGTCGCCAATGGCCTCGGTGATGAGCTGGGCCAGCCCCGGGTTGGCCAGCAGCAGCCAGCGCCGCGGCGTCACGCCGTTGGTCTTGTTGCTGAAGCGGTCGGGGAACGTCTCGGCGAAGTCCTTCACGGTCCGGGTGCGCAGCAGTTCGGTGTGGAGGGCGGCGACGCCGTTGGTGCTGTGCGTGCCGACGAGGGCCAGGTGGGCCATGCGCACTTGCTTGACCGGTTTGTCCTCGATCAGGCTCATGCGCTGCACCCGCGCGTCATCCCTGGGATAACGGGCCCGGACATCGTTCAGGAAGCGGCGGTTGATCTCGTAGATGATCTCCAGATGGCGCGGCAGGGCCAGCCCGAACAGCTCGACCGGCCATTTCTCCAGCGCCTCGGGCAGCAGGGTGTGGTTGGTGTAAGCCAGGGTCCGCACGGTCAGGTCCCAGGCCTCGTCCCAGGCGAGACGGGCCTCGTCCAGCAGGACGCGCATCAGCTCAGCGACGGCCAGTGAAGGATGCGTATCGTTGAGCTGGATGGCGACCTTGTCGGGCAGGGTGTGCCAGTCGTTGTTGCCGCGGCGGAAGCGGCGCAGGATGTCGGCCAGCGAGCAGGCCACCAGGAAGTATTCCTGGAGGAAGCGCAAATGCTTGCCGGCCGAGGTGGCGTCATCGGGGTAAAGGACGCGGGTCAGGTTCTCGGCCAGGACCTTGTCATGGACGGCCCCGAAGAAATCGCCGTGGTTGAACTCGTTCAGATCGAAGTAGTCCGGCGAGGCGGCCTGCCACAGACGCAAGGTGTTGATGGTCTTGCCCCCGTAGCCGACCACCGGCCGATCGCAGGGAATGCCCCGCAACGTCGCCGGATGGCAGGGTGCCAGGCGCGCTCCCCCTTGTTCAAACTCCAGGGCGCAGCTGATGCGGGCCTCCACGGCTTCGCTCGGCCGGACGACTTCCCAGGGGTCGGGGCGGCGCAGCCAGTTGTCGGGACGTTCGACCTGGTAGCCGTCCTTGATCTCCTGCCGAAACATGCCGTACTCGTAGCGCAGACCATAGCCCATGGCCGGGAGCTGGAGCGTGGCCAGCGAATCGAGGAAACAGGCGGCCAGCCGGCCCAGGCCGCCATTGCCCAGGCCCGCGTCCGGCTCCACGTCGGCGAGCCGGGCCAGGTCCAGCCCTTCACGCTCCATCCTGCCGCGGACCAGCGGCTCGACCTGCAGGTTGGCGACGTTGCTGAGCAGCGACCGCCCGAGGAGGAACTCCAGGGAAAGATAGTAGACGCGCTTGGGGTCCTCCCGATCGTAGGTTTGCTGTGTCTTGAGCCAGCGCTGGGTCAGCAGGTCCCGGAGCGCGCGGGCCAGCGCCTCGAAGCGCTCCTGGTCGCTGGCCCGCTTGGGATCGACCACGTGGTCGAAGACCAGGTGCCGCTCGTAGGAGGCATTCTCGTCGCCCGAGAAACAGACCGGCCCGCACTCGTAGCGCTCCAGTGCCTCGGCTTCCTGCTGGTCGCTCGAAGAGGAGGCCGTTGTGGAGGCGGTTTTCCGAGGCGCGGCTGACCTTGCCCGCGGTTTCTTCGGGGGAGCCGGGTCGGACGGGTTGTTCGCATCAGGTGTCGCTTTTTTCCGCGCCATGGTCAAACTCCTTGCGAAAGACTGTGATGGACCCACAAGAGGAAGGGTGTTGTCTGCCGCTACTCGGCCAGTACGGGACGGGTCTTCATCGTTTCCGCGATCTCTCGGACCTTGGTGTCAGCGAAGGGTCCTTGACACGGATACCTCCTCGGATGATTGGGCCGGAGATTGCTTGTCCCGCGGTCGTTTTACCGCCCTGATGTCCTCAAGTCCAGCGCCGGCTCACCAGAGAGGCTGTTTCAGCCCTGCCTGGAAGATGACAAGGTGACAAGGTGACAAGGTGACAAAAGCAGGTGTCTTCTGTCACCTTGTCACGGTGCCCTCAATGTGACGGAGGTCTGTTCCTCATGCTCAACCAGCGCAACCGGAGCCCCAGGATCAGCAGGAGCCCCCCAAAGGCCATCACGTAGACCCCGAGGAGCCAGATGGCCGCCGGGGGTTCCGTCATCCCCGACCCAATCACGACCAATCCGAAGACGAGCGACAGGATGCCGGCCAGGCCCAGGCCCACACACCCGGTGAATTGCCAGCGGATCCGGATGGCCTCGGCCAGTTCGATGAGACCGCGGACGATGGCCCAGCCGCCGATCAGGTAGAGCAAGCCCCAGCGAGTCAAGGAGGGACAGTAGAAGCTCAGGGCACCCGCTCCCAGGCTGGCAATCCCCGCAAGAGCGATCGGCCAGGGGGACACGCCTTCCTCCTCCCCGGCCATCGCCATGGCCAGGGTGAAGACCCCATCCAGAAAGGCGTAGCCCCCGAACACCAGGAACAGTGTATCCCGAGTGATGCCCGGCCAGAAGAGGGTCAGGGCCCCAAAAAGGAGCGCCAGGCCCCCCCGTTGCAGCAGCAGGGTCCAGGAAAGAGGGAGTTTGAAGGCCATGGCCCGTCTCCGGTCGCTTCTGAGCAGTTGGGACAATCCCATTTAAAGCTCTCAACCAAGGAACCTCAAGACGACAAGGAGCAAAATCCAAGCCAATGGCCTTCCTTGTAATTGATTATCCGCGAGACGGGCGCAGTTTGGAGGGCCGGCCAAAGCGGAGGCCAGCCTGCCGGCCGGAGCGCACGCAGGCGTGCGGAGGCCGGGCGCGATTCTCTTGCCGAAGTCAGTCAGCTCCTTGACGGGCCCCCGCGCGTCCCGTGGGGGTCGGGCTTGTAAGAAGTCACGACCTGCAAGTAATTGACACGCTCGAAGACAGCCGGATCAGCGACCGCGCGCCGGCTCAGCTGGCCTTGAATCTCGCGGACCGACTTCCAGCCGTTACTCTCCAGCCAGCGCCTCAGGTCATGGCGGACGCTGTCCAGGTAGGCAATGCCGTTCTGCATCAGCGCCGAGGTCATCATGACCACCCGGGCCCCCGCCAGCAGCGCCTTGACGACGTCGTAGACGTCATGCACTCCGCCCGTGGCTGCCAGGTCCGCCCGCACGTGCCCGAAGAGGGTGGCCACCCAGTGCAAGCGCAGACGCAGCTCCTGAGAGGTGCTCAGGTCCAGGGTCGGCGTGATGGCCCGCTCGTAGACGTTGATGTCCGGCTGGTAAAAGCGGTTGAACAGCACCAGGCCATTGGCGCCCGCCTGGTCCAGCCGCCAGGCCAGGTTCGGCAGCGACGTGAAATACGGGCTGAGCTTCACGGCCACCGGAATGCGGACGCTGGCCTTGATGAGGCTGACCAGGTCGACGTATTTCTGCTCCAGGGTGGCGCTGGTGACCTCGGGGGAAGTGGGGACGTCGTAGACGTTCAGCTCCAGGGCATCGGCCCCGGCGGCTTCGATCTCCCGAGCGTAGTTGACCCAGCTGCCCGGCGAGGTCGCGTTGAGACTGGCGATGATCGGGACCCTGGCCGCCGCCTTGGCCTGCCGGACGTGTTCCAGGTAGCCCTTCGGCCCGAAGTTGTAACTCGCCAGGGCAGGCGGCGTCGCGGCTTCCGGGCCGCCTTGCTGTTCCGGAGACGGCGCGGGCGCCTGGCCCTCGGGCCTCGCGGTCAGTTGCTCTTCAAAGAGGGATTCCAGGACCACAGCCCCGGCTCCCGCGTACTCCATCTTTTCGATCTGCGCGACGTCGTGGGACAGGGGCGAGGCGGAAACGACCAGGGGAGTGGCGAGCGAGAGCCCCAGATAACGTGGTAGAGAGGTCGGTCATTGGTTTTCCTCCATTCGAGTGTTCCAGTGTGCTGTCCCGACGTGTACCCCAAGAAAATCATATCCCCCTGACACTCATGGTCCAGCCGGACCACAAGTGTCAGGGGGATGTGATCGTGTCGCCGGTGACGTGAAATGGCTTTCTCACGACGCCTCGGCGGGAGCATCGGCTTTCTCATCGACCGGGAGCAGGTCATGTTTTTTCACAAGCCGATAGAGGGCGCGCCGGCTGATGCCGAGGAGCTTCGCCGCATGGACCTTGTTGCCTGCCGCCTGGTGCAGCGCTTGCTGCACAACACGCCGCTCCTGCTCGTCCAGGCTGAGCGAATCCGGGTGGCCCGATTCCACAGGGGTGCGTGCGGGATGCATCCCGTCCGGCAGATCGTCCAGGGTGATGAGGGCCTCCTCGGCCAGGATCTGGGCCCGCTCCAGCACGTTGGCCAGTTCGCGGACGTTGCCGGGCCAGGCATAGTCCAGCAGGGCCTGCATGGCGTCACTGCGGATCCGGCAGCGTGCCTTGCCGTACTGGCGCGTCGTCAGGAAGTGCTCGATCAGTGAAGGGATGTCCTCCCGGCGTTTCTGGAGCGGGGGCAGGTCGATCGTGACCACGCTGAGGCGGTAGTACAGGTCCTCGCGGAATCGGCCGGCCTTCTGTTCCGCTTCCAGCGGCTTGTTCGTGGCCGCGATGATCCGGGCATTGGTGTGCCGTTCCTTGGTGCCGCCGACCCGGCGGTAATTGCGGTCGTCCAGCACCCGCAGCAGCTTGGCCTGCACCGCGGGAGACATCTCGGCGACCTCGTCGATGAACAGGGTGCCCCCTTCAGCCACCTCCAGGAGGCCGGGCTTGGTTTGCTGCGCCCCGTGAAGGCCCCCTTTTCGTGGCCGAACAGCTCGCTTTCCAGCAAGGATTCCTGCAGGGCGGCACAGTTGACGGTGACCAGCGGTCCGTCGCGCCGGTCGCTGTTGTGGTGCAGGGCGCGGGCGACCAGTTCCTTGCCGGTCCCGCTCGGACCGCGGACCAGGACCGTCGCCTCGGCGGGGGCCACCTTCTCGATCAGCTGCACCACGTGCCGCATGGCCGGGCCCAAGCCGATCAGCTGGTAGCGTGGCGACTCATAACTAAGCCGCCCGACGTACTGGCGCAGCCGGACGTTTTCCTGACGCAGCCGGCGCACGCCCATGGCGCGGGTCAGGATGGGCAGGATGGTCTGCCGGTCGAAGGGTTTGAGGAGGTAATCGAAGGCGCCGGCCTTCATGGCCTCGACGGCGCTGGGGATCGACCCCTGCCCGGTCATGATGATGCCGACCAGGTTCGGGTCGTGCTCCAGGGCCTTGTGGAGCACCTGGATGCCGTCCATGCGCGGCATCATCAGGTCGCACAGCAGCACGTCGAAATCCTGCTTCCCCAGCAGACTGGAGTCCCTCCGCGCCGCTGGTCGCTTCCGTCGTCTCGTAACCTTCCGAGGCCAGCGTCTCGCTCAGGGCGCTCTTCAGCTCGACCTCATCGTCCACGATAAGCAGCCGGCCCTGTGTTGTTGCACTCATCGGTTACTCCCTCCGGCGATGCTTGCCTTCGCTCGGTCGGGCTCAGGACACTTCAATCTCGTTGGCCCGAATCGGGAAGCGGGTCGCGTCCATGACCGCCTGCTGGGCCAGTTGCTTGACGTACCAGGTGTGGGCATGGCCGCGCAGGACCAGCCCCTGGTCGCGGACGACCAGCTGGAAGTCGTGGACACGCCCGCTCAGCCGGCAGCGGATGTTCTCTTCGATTTGAGCCAGCCCCTCGCGGGTCGCGGGGTCTGGCTCCCGTTGCTGGTTCATGCTGATTCCTCCGGCAGCCCCCGTTGTGGCACGGTCCCCCGTTGTGGCACGGTCTCCTGACCGTGCCACGCCGCACTCGTTCAGCCCAGACTCCGTCCTCCGGAGTTCGGCTCCACCGGCCGGAGGCCAGCCTCCAGCACCGCCAGGTGACCTGCGATCAGCCGGCGCAGCAGCTGGCCGATCGTCAACCCCTGCCCAGCTGCGGCTTGTTCCAGGGCCGCGCATTGCCAGCCGGACAGGAGCAAAGGAATCTCCACACAATCATCTTCCGGACACGAAGATGGGCGCTCCTCCCTGTCCGGGCAGGACCGAGCCGGTGAGCGATTCCCCTCGTCCGTGTTTGGCAGCAAACGCTTCGTGGCTCTCGTTTCGTTCATCGCTGGATGGCAATCTCCATTTGACCTTGTCTCTCACGCCAGGAGTGCAGGAATGAACTCCGTGCGAGAGACCAGGTCCTGGTCTGCCGCGATGGGCCCCATTCCATCCATGCCTGGGAAAATGCGTCCGTGCATGCTGACGCGAAATGACGGGTACGTGACAGTATGCAATTCATGCTACCTGCCGCCCGCCGCTTCTGAAAGTCAGGGCGCGGCCCGACAAATTGACGTAGGGGAAACCCCTACAGCCCGGCTCGCCAGAGCATCCTACAATAGCGGCAAAAGACTCGCCCCGGCGGTCCCAGGTGCTTGCCACAGGGAGCCGAATCGCGCTGGCTTCTCCCCAGGCAAAAGCGGGGCGAGCAATCAGGAAACGTCTCATGGCCGCAAAGAAACGAGCGCCCAAAAAGGCGAGCCTGGAGCGTCAGCTCCCGGATTCTTCCGATTCGTCGGAGAATCCGGGAGCTGACGCTCCCGGCTCGCCTCCGAGGGAGGCCGCCAGGCCGCCCCAACAACAGCAGGCGGCCGATCCGTTGCCGCCCGTGCCGCCCCCGTCCGAGGCTGCGCCGCCGCCGAGCAAGCCGGGGCCAGCCAGCCCGCCTGTGGTCGGCATCGGGGCCTCGGCCGGCGGCCTGGACGCCTTCAAGCGCTTCTTCACCGCCATGCCGGCCGACAGCGGCATCGCCTTCGTGCTGGTGCCGCACCTCGATCCCGCCCACAAGAGCCTGATGGTCGAGTTGCTGGCCCGGCACACGGCCATGCCGGTCGTCGAGGCCGAGAACCACGTGGCGGTCGAGGCCAACCACGTTTACATCATCCCACCCGACAAGTACATGACCATCCACGGCGGAGTCCTGAGCCTGACCGGACCGGTCGAGCGGCGCACGGCGCAAACGGCCATCGACCACTTCCTCCGGTCGCTGGCGGACGATCAGCAGGAACGGGCCATCTGCATCATCCTGTCCGGGACGGGAGCGCACGGCACCCTGGGTCTGAAGGCGGTCAAGGCCGCCGGCGGCATGGCCATGGTGCAGGACCCGGCGACGGCCGAGTACGAGCGGATGCCGCAGAGCGCCATTGCCACCGGCCTGGCCGACTACGTCCTGCCCGCCGAGCAGATGCCCGAGGCCCTGATCAAGTACGTCCAGCATGCCTACGTCAATGGCGGCACAACCATCGAGACGACCCCGGAAGCGGGCGACTCCCTGACCCAGGTGCTAGCCCTGCTGCGGGCACGCACCAGCTTCGATTTCCGCCCTTACCGCAAGAAGATGCTGACCCGGCGCGTCGAGCGGCGCATGGGGCTCAATCACCTCGACAGCATCCCCAAATACGTGGCGTTTCTGCGCGACCACCCCGACGAGGTCAAGCAGCTGGTCAAGGACCTGTTCATCAGCGTGACCAGCTTCTTCCGCGATCCGGAAGCGTACGAGGACCTGGCCAGCCAGGTCCTCGCCCCGCTGGTGCAGAGCAAGGAAGCCGACAGCACCATCCGCGTCTGGGTGCCCGGCTGCGCCACGGGCGAGGAAGCCTATTCCCTGGTCATCCTGCTGCTCGAACAGCTGTCGGCCGCCAGCAAGAACTGTGGCCTGCAGGTCTATGCCACCGACGTCGATCAGGATGCGCTGGAGGTCGCCCGCCAGGGCATCTATCCCGAGAGCATCGCGGCCGACGTGACGCCGGAACGGCTGGCCCGCTGCTTCACGTGCGTGGATGAAACCTCCTACCAGGTCAGCAAGCAGGTCCGCGAGCCGGTCGTCTTCGCGGGTCAGAACCTGATCAGTGACGCCCCGTTTTCCCGGATGGACCTGATCAGTTGCCGCAACCTGCTCATCTACCTCGAGCCGGAGGTGCAGAAGAAGGTCGTGACCCTCTTGCACTTCGCCCTCAACGAGGGGGGCTACCTGTTCCTGGGCCCGTCGGAAACCATCGGCCGGCAAACCGACCTGTTCGAGCCCGCCTCCAAGAAATGGCGGATTTTCCGCCGCATCGGCCCCAGCCGGCCGGAGCGCGTCGAGTTCCCCATTGTCGCGGGCGCGGAACAGCCGGGCCCGGTCCCCCGCCCCGGGGAACTCGGCGGAACACGGCCGGTCAACTTCGCCGAGCTGACGCGGCGCCTGTTCCTGGAGGAACTCGGCGCTGTCGCCGTGCTCGTCAACCGCAAGTACGAGATCCTGTACTTCCTCGGCCCCACCAGCCGTTACCTCGAGCAGCCGACCGGCGAACCAACCAGGGACCTGATGATGCAGGCCCGCGAAGGCCTGCGAACCAAGCTCCGCGCCGCCGTCCACAGAGCCACGCGCGACAACGAGGCGGTCGTCCTCACCGATGTCCGGGTCAAGCGCAACGGCGATTACCACCCGATCATCGTGACGGTCAAGCCGGTGCCTGCGAGCGCCCTGGCGCAGGTCGCCGGCCGAAGGATTGCTCCTGATCGTCTTCCAGGACCAGCCCGAACTCGCGCCCTCGCCCCCGGCCCCCACCTCCGAGGAGTCGCTGGTTCAGCACCTGGAGAACGAGCTGCGGGCCACCAAGGAGGACCTGCAAACCACCGTCGAGGCAATGGAAAGCTCCAACGAGGAACTCAAGGCCTCCAACGAAGAAGTCATGTCGATGAACGAGGAACTCCAGTCGGCCAACGAGGAGATGGAGACCTCCAAGGAGGAGCTGCAATCGCTCAACGAGGAGCTGACCACGGTCAACAACCAGCTGCAGGAAAAGGTCCGGGAACTGGAGACGACCAACAACGACATGGCCAACCTGCTCGACTGCACCGAGGCCGCCACGGTCTTCCTGGATCGGGAGTTCCGCATCAAGCGGTTCACGCCCGCTGCCACCCAGCTCTTTAATTTCGTGGCCACGGACCTGGGCCGGTCGCTGAGCGACATCACGGCCCGCTTCAGTGACCCGGACCTGCTCGGCGACGCCCAGGAGGTGCTGCAGCGGGTGACGCCCCGGGAAAAGGAGGTCGCGACCACGGACGGCCGCTGGTGGTCGCGCCGCATCCTGCCCTACCGCACCCGGGACAAGCGCGTCGAAGGGGTCGTGCTTGCCTTCGCGGACGTCACGGAGCGCAAGCAGTCGGCCGACGCGGTCGTCCGCCGGCTGGCCGCCATCGTCGAGAATTCCGCGGACGCCATCTTCGGCATGGAGATCGATGGCACCATCTGGACCTGGAACCAGGGCGCCGAGCAGATGTTCGGCTACGGGCACGACGAGGCCGTGGGGCAATCGATCCAGCTGATCGTCCCCGAAGATCGCGCCGACGAATGGGCCACGATCGGGGCCCAGCTCCGTCGCGGCGACAATGTCGCGCTGGAGACCGAGCGGGTGCGCAAAGATGGGCAACGCCTTCCGGTCGCCCTGACGGTTTCGCCGATCCGGGACAGCTCCGGCCAGGTCGTCAGCGCTTCGGTGGTTGGCGCGACGTCACCGCGTACAAGCAGGCCGAGGAGGCGCTGGTGGCCAGCGAAGCCCGAATGAAGGCCGTCCTGAACACCGCGCCGGATGCGATCGTCACCATAGACGCGGGCGGCATGATCCAGTCGGTCAATCCCGCCAGCGAACGGATGTTCGGCTACAACGCCCAGGAGATGATCGGCCAGAACGTAAAGATGCTCATGGCCGCGCCTTCCCGGGAAGAGCATGACGGCTATCTGGCCAGGTATCTGCAAACCGGAGTAAAACACATCATCGGCACTGTCCGCGAAGTCCAGGGCCGCCGCAAAGATGGTTCCCTCTTTCCGGTGGACCTGGCGATCAGTGAGTTTGAAGACCGCGGCCAGCGCATGTTTACCGGCGTCCACCGCGACCTGAGCACCGCAAGGCCCTGGAGCACGAGGTGCTGGAAGTGGCGACGATGGAACAGCAGCGCATCGGCCAGGAGCTGCACGACACCACCGCCCAGGAACTGGCCGCCCTGGGCATGCTGGCCGAGCGCCAGCTCCGGACGATTGATGAGAACGCGCCGGCCGACCCGCAGATCGCGCGCCGGATGGCGGAGGGACTCAAGCGGGTGCTGGGCCAGGTGCGGGCCGTTTCCCGCGGGCTGATCCGCGTGGAAGTGGACGCGGAAGGACTCATGGCCGCCCTGACGGAGCTGGCCGCCGAGACCTCGGAGCTGCACGGGGTGGCGTGTACCTTCGACTGCCAGCAACCCGTGCTTCTGGCGGATAACCGCACCGCTACCCAGCTGTACTGCATCGCCCGCGAGGCAGTCACCAACGCCCTCAAGCACAGCCAGGCCCACACCATTCAGGTCAGCCTGGAAGCCGACGACCAGGCAGCCACGCTGCGGGTGCGGGACGACGGCATCGGGCTGCCGGAACCGCCGCTGGAAAGCAAGGGAATGGGCTTGAAAATCATGCGTTACCGTGCTGGGCTGATCAAGGCCCACCTGTCGGTCGGTCCGGCAGGACCCGAGGGGACTGTCGTCGCCTGTACTTTCAAGGCGAGCGGCACGGCGTGAGCCCGCCGGTATCGGGAGTTCTTACCGGCGGGCTCACGCCAAAGCGGAGGCCGGCCTGCCGGCCGGAGCGCACGCAGGCGTGCGGGCTCGCCGGGGAGCGATTCTCATGGCCAGGACCAAGATCAAGGCGAGTCAGCAGCCGGCCCGAATCCTGATCGTCGATGATCACCCGGCCATCCGCGATGCGCTGGCCCTCTGCATTGCCGGAGAGCCGGACCTGGAGGTGTGCGGCCAGGCCGCCAGCGTGGCCGAAGCGCTCGAGGTCGCTGCCGCCGTCCATCCCGACGTGGCCGTCATCGACCTGGCGCTGAAGTCCGGCAGCGGGCTCGAGCTGATCAAGAGACTCAGGACAATCCAGGAGAACCTGCTGATGATTGTCTGGTCGATGTACAGCGAAGACCTGTACGCCGAGCGCGTCCTGCGAGCCGGGGCGCGGGGCTACATCAACAAGGAGCAAGCGACCAGCAAGATCATCGAGGCCATCCGCCACGTGCTGGAGGGCAAGCTGTATCTGAGCCCGGCCATGAGCGAGAAACTCCTGAAGCGGCAATTCCACTCGGCGGAGACGGATTCCGCTCCCTCGGCGATCGACGCCCTCTCGGATCGGGAACTGGACGTGTTCCGGCTGATCGGGCAGGGGGTGAAAACGGCGGACGTGGCGGCCCGGCTGCACCTGAGCGTCAAGACGGTCGAGACCTATCGCGACCGCATCCGCCAGAAGCTGCTCCTGAATGACGGCACGGAGCTGGCCCACTACGCCACGCAGTGGCTGCTGGAGAACCAGTAGCTGGTCGCTTCCATGACCGCGTGCTGGGCCAGTTGCTTGACGTGGTAGGTGGCGCTGTCGATTTTAGTTGCTGGTTCATCCCGATTCCTCGGGCGTCACTCCCGATTGACCAGGTGCATCAGGGGCGCCTGGGGCAAACGCACGACGAACTCACTCCCCTTGCCGGGACCGTCGCTGGCGGCGCTGACGCTGCCGCCATGCATCTCGACGATTTGCCGCACCAGGGCCAGGCCGAGCCCCAGCCCGCCTGCCGCTTGCTCGGCAGTGCGCGGCGACTGCCGGAAGAGGTCGAAGACCTGCTGCAAGGCGTCTGCTTCAATGCCAATCCCGTTGTCCCGGACCCGGATCACCAGGTTGTTTCCTTCAGGCCGAGCCGTCAGCCAGATCCGGCCGCCACGGTCGGTGTACTTGGCCGCATTCATCAGCAGGTTGGTGAGCACCTGTTCCAGGAGAATGGGGTCCGCATCCAGGGGCATCGGCACTGGCGCCAGGGTGATCTCCAGCGCGTGGCCTTGCCCCTCGATGCTGGACTGAACCGTATCGACCGCCGCGTTCACCACGTGCGCCAGGTCCAGTTGCTGTTTGCGCAACTTCGCTTTGCCCTGGCGGATGCGGGAGAAATTCAGCAGCTTGTCGATCAGACAGCCCATGTGGTCCGTTTGCCGCTCCACCACGCCCTGCACCTGCGCGGATGGCAACGTCCTCGTCGCCGTAGCGGCGAAGCAGGTCCAGGGCCATGCGGATGGCCAGCAGGGGGCCACGCAGCTCGTGGGCCAGCAGGGCGAGCAGCTCGTCCTCCTTCTGGCTGACCTCCGGGACGTGCCCACCATCCCGTTTGGTCTCCAGCAACCGCAGGCCCGGATCGATTTTTTCGTTCCCAGGCTCCAACATCGGAGTCCTCCTTTCTGAGCGGTCCTTCCCTGGCGCGGTACACCCCGACAGAATCCGTTCAGTTCGGATCCCGTCCGGTTCCAGTTGTCTCCCCAGCTCTCGGACTGGCCTTCCCGGCTGCCAGGTAAGCCACGATCAGCCGGCGCAGCAACTGGCCGACCGTCAGTTCCTGGGCAGCAGCAGCTCGCTCCAGGGTCGCGCACTGCTGGATTGACAGAAGCAGCGGCAGCTCCACACATTCATCTTCCCTGCCCGGCTGGTGATCCTTTGCGACCGTGTCCTGGCACAAACGCATCGTGGTCCTCGTTTCGTTGGTCCCTTGCTGGCCGTGAGATCCCCTTTCCTGGGCAAAGTCCCTGTCAGTTCCTGCTTGGGAATGCTCCGATGCGCTGATCCCTGCCGCTTCCCCGGGAAGGTCGTCGCTGCAAAACACGCGACGGCCGCTGGGTTACGACACACCTTTCCACTGGTCGGAACCAGGGCGCGGCTGCGAGAAGTGAAGCCGCCCGGAAGAGCGAATGGATCCTGTGGGTTCGCGAAGGCGCACGTCATCGGGAGCCTCCTTTCGAGCGACCGTTCCTGTTCTGCCCCGGTGCGTCCGATGCCGCCTCCCAGGGAAACGCGTCCGGGCCTGACGCCGCAGGATGTCAGTCGCTTGACAGTTCGTGGATCATGCTAAACCACAAGCCGACGCCCTGCAAGTCGGGGCAAGGGCGACTCTTGTTGTGGGGGAAACCCCTACGGGACATCGCGCCTGGACCGGCTACAATAGCAGGCACAGACTCGTCCTGTCGGTCCGGTCGCCTGCCCCGGACGAACGAAGCGAGCGCAGCGAGCGCACCCTTACCAAAAGAACCGGCTTTGTTTCCGGCGCAGGGTACTCCCAAGCCGGAAACAAAGCCGGATCGGCCTGGCTTCCCCCAGGCGAGGGCAAGGCCGGAGAGCAGGAGACGTCTCATGGCGGCAAAGAAACGCTCGAGCAAAAAGACGAAGGGCGCGGAGGCACCCAGGCCGCCTCAACAACCAACCAACGTTGTGGCACGGTCTCCCGACCGTGCCAGGGCTGCCGATCCCCCGCCGGACGCGCCGCCACCGGCCGAGGCCGCGCCGCCACCGAGCAAGCCGGCGCCTGGGGGCCCGCCCGTCGTTGGCATTGGCGCCTCGGCCGGGGGCCTGGACGCCTTCAAGCGCTTCTTCACCGCCATGCCGGCCGACAGCGGCATTGCCTTCGTGCTGGTGCCGCACCTCGATCCGGCCCACAAGAGCCTGATGGTTGAATTGCTGGCCCGCCACACGGCCATGCCGGTCGTCGAGGCCGAGAACCACGTGTCGGTCGAGGCCAACCACGTTTACATCATCCCACCCGACAAGTACCTGACCATCCACGGCGGCATCCTGAGCCTGACCGGGCCCGTGGAGCGGCGCACCGCGCAAACGGCCATCGACCACTTTCTCCGCTCCCTGGCGGACGATCAGCAGGAACGGGCCATCTGCATCATCCTGTCCGGGACGGGAGCGCACGGCACCCTGGGTCTGAAGGCGGTCAAGGCCGCCGGCGGCATGGCCATGGTGCAGGACCCGGCGACGGCCGAGTACGAGCGGATGCCGCAGAGCGCCATTGCCACCGGCCTGGCCGACTACGTCCTGCCCGCCGAGCAGATGCCCGAGGCCCTCGTCAAGTACGTGCAGCATGCCTACGTCAATGGCGGCCTGCAGATCGAGACGGCCCCGGATGCGGCCGACTCGCTGACCCAGGTGCTGGCCCTGCTGCGGGCACGCACCAGCTTCGATTTCCGCTCCTACCGCAAGAAGATGCTGACCCGGCGCGTCGAGAGGCGCATGGGGCTCAATCACTTCGATACCATCCCCCAGTACCTGGCGTTCCTGCGCGACCACCCCGACGAGGTCAAACAGCTGATCAAGGACCTGTTCATCAGCGTGACCAGCTTCTTTCGCGATCCCGAAGCGTACGAGGAGCTGGTCAGCCAGGTCCTCGCCCCGCTGGTGCAGAGCAAGGAAGCCGACAGCACCATCCGCGTCTGGGTGCCCGGCTGCGCCACGGGCGAGGAAGCCTATTCCCTGGTCATCCTCCTGCTCGAACAGCTAACGGCCGCCGGTAAGCACTGTGGCCTGCAAGTCTTCGCCACCGACGTCGATCAGGACGCGATCGAAGTCGCCCGCCAGGGCATCTATTCCGAGAGCATCGCGGCCGACGTGACGTCGGAACGGCTGGCCCGCTGCTTCACGCGCGTGGAGGAATCCTCCTACCAGGTCAGCAAGCAGATCCGCGAACACGTCGTGTTTGCGGCCCAGAACCTGATCAACGACGCCCCGTTTTCCCGGATGGACCTGATCAGTTGCCGCAACCTGCTCATCTACCTGGAGCCGGAGGTGCAGAAGAAGGTCGTGACCCTCTTGCACTTCGCCCTCAACGAGGGCGGCTACCTGTTCCTGGGGCCGTCGGAGACCATCGGCCGGCAAACGGACCTGTTCGAGCCGGCCTCCAAGAAATGGCGGCTGTTCCGGCGCATCGGCCCGACCCGGACGGAGCGCGTCGAGTTCCCCATTGTGGCGCGCACGGAACAGCAGGGCCAGCGCAGCCGGCCCGGGGAGCCCGGCGGAGAGCGCAAGCCCAGCTTCGCCGAGCTGACGCAGCGCCTGGTCCTGGAGGAATTCAGCCCCGCTGCCGTACTCATCAACCGCAAGTACGAGATCCTGTACTTCCTCGGCCCCACCAGCCGCTACCTCGACCTGCCGACCGGCGAACCGACCAGGGACCTGATGCTCATGGCCCGCGAAGGCCTGGCAACCAAGCTCCGCGCCGCCGTCCACAAAGCCATGCGCGAGAACGCGACGGTCGTGGTCAACGACGTGAAAATCAAGCGGAACGGCGATTACCACCCGGTCGCGGTGACGGTGAAGCCGGTGCCCAATCACCGGGCGGCCGAAGGCTTGCTCCTGATCACCTTCCAGGACAGACCCGAAACGGTTCCCGAGTTGTGGCACGGTCTCCAGACCGTGCCACACCCGCCCGCGGAGGAGGGCATGGTCCGGCAGCTGGAGAACGAACTCCGCGTGACCAAGGAGGACCTGCAAACCACCATCGAGGAAGTGGAAAGCTCCAACGAGGAACTCAAGGCCTCCAACGAAGAAGTCATGTCGATGAACGAGGAACTCCAATCGGCCAACGAGGAGCTGGAGACTTCCAAGGAAGAGCTGCAATCGCTCAACGAGGAGCTGACCACGGTCAACAACCAGCTGCAGGAAAAGGTCCACGAACTGGAGACGGCCAACAACGACATCACCAACCTGCTCGACTGCACCGACGTCGCCACGGTCTTTCTGGATCTGGAGTTCCGGATCAAGCGGTTCACGCCGGCTGCTACTCAGCTGTTCAATTTCGTCAGCTCGGACCTCGGCCGGCCCCTCGGCGACATCACGGCCCGCTTCAGCGACCCGGACCTGCTCGGAGACGCCCGGCAAGTCCGGCAGCGGTTAACACTCCGGGAGAAGGAGGTGGCGACCGCGGAGGGCGGCTGGTGGTTGCGCCGCACCACGCCCTACCGCACCCGGGACCATCGCGTCGAAGGCGTCGTGATTACCTTCGTGGACATCACCGAGCGCAAGCGCTCGGCCGACACGGCCGTCCGCCGGCTGGCCACCATTGTCGAGAGCTGCATGGACGCCGTCTTCAGCGTGGACATCGATGGCACGCTTCGGATCTGGAACCGGAGCGCCGAGCAGATTTTTGGGTACACTCAGGCCGAGGCCGTGGGGCAATCGGTCCTGCGGACCATCCCCGAAGATCGCAGGGAGGAGTGGGCTGCAATCATGGGCCAGGTGGAGCGTGGCGACAACGTGGCGGTGGAGACCGAGCGGGTGCGCAAAGACGGCCAGCGCGTTCAGGTAGCGCTGACGATGTCGCCGGTCCAGGACAGTGCCGGCCGGGTGGTCAGCGCTTCGGGCATCGCGCAGGACATCGGCGAGCGCATCCGCACCCAACAGGCACTGCGGGACAATGAGGAACGCCTCCAGGCGATCCTGAACACCGCAACGGATGCGATCGTCACCATCAACCCCGACGGCATTATCCAGTCGGTCAATCCCGCGACCGAACAGATGTTCGGCTCCAACGCCCAGGAGATGATTGGTCAAAACGTGAAACTGCTCATTCCCGCGCCTTACCCGGAAGAACAGGACGACGATCCTGTGCAGGTTCTGACGTGCCACCAGAAACGAGAGAAAAGCACGTGCTCGGCTTGTGGCGGGAAGTCGAAGCCCGGCGCAAGGACGGGAACACCTTCCCCGTGGAGCTGGCCATCACTGAAATCGATCACCCGCACCTCTTCACCGGCATGATCCGCGACCTCACCAAACGGAAGAGCCTGGAGCGGGAGGTGCTGGAAGTGGCCACCCTGGAACAGCATCGCATCGGCCAGGAACTGCACGACACCTCCGCCCAGGAACTGACTGCCCTGGGATTGCTGGCCGACACCCTGGTCGCGGCCCTCAAGGAGAAAGCAGTGGCCGAGTCCCAGATCGCGGACAAGATCACGGAAGGACTGAAGCGCGTGCTCGGCCAGGTGCGGGCGGTTTCCCGCGGCCTGATCCGCGTGGAAGTGGACGCGGAAGGACTCATGGCCGCCCTGGCGGAACTGGCCGGCCAGACCCGGGAACAGTTCGGGGTGGCGTGTACCTTTGACTGCAAGAAATCCGTGCCTCTGGCGGACAATCACGTGGCCACGCAGCTGTACTGCATCGCCCGCGAGGCGGTGACCAACGCCCTCAAGCACGCCCAGGCCCGGACCATCCGGATCAGCCTGGACCGCGAGGACCAGGCGGTCACGCTGCGGGTGCAGGACGACGGCGTCGGGCTCGCGGAACCGCCGGTGGATAGCAAGGGGATGGGCCTGAAAATCATGCGCTACCGTGCCGGGCTGATCAATGCCCATCTGTCGGTCGGTCCGGCAGAGCCGGCGGGCGCCGTCGTCGCCTGTACTTTCAAGGCGAGCGGCGCGGCGTGAGCCCGCCGGTAAGAACTCCCGCTACTGGCGGGCTCACGCCGCGCCGCTCGCCGGGGAGCGATTCTCATGGCCAGGACCAAGATCAAGGGGAGTCCACCGGCTGCCCGAATCCTGATCGTCGATGATCACCCGGCCGTCCGCGAGGCCCTGGCCATCCGCATTGCCAGCGAGGCGGACCTGGAGGTGTGCGGCGAGGCGGCCGACGTGACCGACGCGGTCCAGGTCGCCGCCGCCGTCCATCCCGACGTGGCCGTCATCGACCTTGGACTGAAGTCCGGCAGCGGTCTGGAGCTGATCAAGCGACTGCGTGCGACGGATGAGGACCTGCTGATGATTGTCTGGTCGATGTACAGCGAAGACCTGTATGCCGAGCGGGCCCTGCGAGCCGGGGCGCGGGGCTACATCACCAAGGAGCAAGCGACCAGCCAGATCATCGAGGCCATCCGCTGTGTGCTGGCCGGCCAGCTCTACCTGAGCCCGGCCATGACCGAGAAACTGCTGCGGAAGCACGTTGGTTTGCCCGCTGAGGGGCTCAATCACTCACCAATCGACGTCCTCTCGGACCGGGAGCTGGAGGTCTTCCGGCTGATCGGGCAGGGGGTGAAAACGGCGGACGTGGCGGCCCGGCTGCACCTGAGCGTCAAGACGGTCGAGACCTATCGCGACCGCATCCGCCAGAAGCTGGGTCTGAGCGATGGCACGGAGCTGGCCCACTACGCAACCCAGTGGGCGCTGGAGAACCAGTAGCGCTGCTCTGACAGCTGGCGCTCCCTTCGGGTCGATCCATTGACGGAGCAGGACCAGAGCGCCGGGGTCCGCCTGCCAGCGAACTTCACCCGGAAGACTTCTCTTTGGATCGTTCCTGCTCCGGGAAAAAGCGCCGCTGGTATTCCTCGAGCAGCTCAGCGGCGTCCGCGGCGGCCTCACAGGGTTCCAGGAGCTTCAGAATGACCCGCGGCTCGGCCAGCTCCGAGTCAGGACCCGCGAGCTGAATGGAAACGAGCACCTCTGTCGTCCTGCCCCGGAGGAACACCTGCAAACGTCCTTCCAGCGGACCGGGCCAGGCTTCCCGGGGCGTTGTGAGCCAGCGGAGGAACGCTTTTACCCGCTGCCGGCCGATGCTCCTCCGGGCAAGAGCAACCACCGTAAGGGCGATGACCGACGTGAGGAGTTCTACCGGCGGCATGTCGTGATGCACTCCTTCAATCAGGCCGCGGACCCGGGAGCCTGCCCACTCTTGACGCGGGGGCACCTTCCAATCCTCCGGCGGCTCTTTATCCGCGAAAGGATAATCGAGAGGGACAACTTCGCCGGGGACAGCTGGTTCCAGGCAGACCTCACGGAGCCGATCCCGGACTGCCACCAGCAGCACCACGTGGAGGAACTTGCGCATCGGACAGGACACGCCCGTCATGACGTCTTCCAGGTTGACAGTCTCCCGGGGCCCATGCTTCACGACCTCGGCCAGCACTTTCTTCCGCCATTGCCACTCGGCCTTCTCCAGGCTGATCCCGAAGCACTTCTGGAACCAGGCCCTGAAGCGCAGGGCATTACTGCGGCGGAAGAACTGCTGATAGCAATCCCAGCCGAAGCGGCGGATCAGAAAGCGGGTGAAGCTCCCAGCGAGCATGTAATTGGAATGGCTCTGGCTGGTTCTGTAGAAGGAGCGGCGCAGGAGTCCGGGCAGCAACAGCCTTCGGTTGGTCAGCAACGGCCAGGCCCACCAGTCGATCGGCTGACCGTGTTCCGTCTCCTGCCACCAGACAGACAGCCCCTCGTTCACAAGAGGTGGCGGAAAGGAGTTCCAGCGGGCCGAGAAGAGATGAGCCAGCTCATGCCGGAGCAGTTCCTGCAGGTTGCCCTTGTCCGCGAGGACGATGGCCCTGGCACCTACCAGGGCGACCCCCGTATATCCACGCATTTGCGGCCAGATCCTGCCAACAGCCTGAGGGTCCGCGAGCAGATACAGGGCGAACGGGCCGCGCAAAGGAAAGCCAAACTGCTGAGCCAGGCGATCGTGTTCCTCCCGGCATCGCTCCAGCAGGACCGGGATGTCCCACTGGCCATCCAGCTCCGGTGCGGAATGAATGACAACGGAGGGCCCTGCCACGGTCCGGAATCGCCAGACGTGTCGGCAGAACCGGCCAGACCAGCTGAACCACCAGCAGGCCGGAACCAGCACCCCGATGACAACACCAGGAATCGGGAGGAAGGGCAGGAAAAACAGGAAAGTGAACACAAGGAGGATAAGCACGGCGATTCGCCAGCGATCCGGCCAGAGACTCAAGATCGGCCGAGGCAAGATCGCCATTGCTAAGCTTGCTCCAGTTCCGGAATCAAAGCAGAAAGCTCCTCGACGTCTGCCGCGGAGCGCAGGCCAATCACGACGCGCTCCAGAGGAGGAAACGCTTCTCCCAAAAGAGGACGTAGGCCCCGGGCAAAGTCCGCCATCGACATCCGGCCATACCCGGTGGCCACGGCTGCCAGCGCGACACTGCCGGCCGACAGACCCGCAGCCAGGTCCAGGGCCTTGCGCGTCACGGTCGTGACCACTTCCGGCGCGGAGTCGTAGAACCCATCCACCGCCACGGCATGAAGGACAGCCCGGTAGGGGCTGCCGCATGGCGGCATCGCGATCACCTCACCTTGATTGACGTGGCGGATGCCGCGCTCTGTCAGGTAGCGGTGCAGTGCCTCCTGCATGGCGGGACCGTAGCGGAGCAGGAAGGCGCCGCCGACACCGCCCGATAGGTTCAGGAAGACGTTCGCTGAACAGACCAGCACGTCAGCTGGGACGTCCAGAAGATCGCCGTGGTAGATCAGCCAGCGCATGTCCGTTGGTAGGATCACCTCTCCAGATCATACGTCTCCAGCCGCCCCTGGTCGCGCAGCTGGCGGAAGTGCCGCAGCGTCTCGCGAATCCCCTCCACCAGCGGCGTCTGCGGTATCGGGCCCAGATCGCGCTGCAGTGCCGAATCGTCGAGATCGTAGGCAATGCCGATCTGCCTCGTCCCGAAGGTGATCAGCCGGGCCGCCTCCGGTTCGACCTCGCACAGGGCGCGGTGGAACGTCGGCAGGTCAACGACGTGGCCACGCAGGTTGTACGACTTCGCCCCCTTGTAGGGTGCTTCCAGACAGCGCAGGAAGATCCGGGCCACGTCATCGACCCATTGCAGGTCCTGCCAGCCGCCGTAACTGATTTGGTAGCTGCGACCCAGGGCCAGCGACTTGATCGCCTTGGTCGGCTCGCTGGTCATGCCGAAATCCCGGCCGACGCCATAAACCGTCCACGGCCGCAGGCCAATGCTCGACAGACCGTGATCCTGGAAGTAGATCCGGGCGTTGCCCTCGTTGCAGCACTTGAAGTAACCGTAATGCGTGGTCGGAGTGAGCGGCACGTCGTCGGTCAGACGGCCGGGCGGGTAGGCTTCGGGGGGACCGAAGACGGCAGCGGAGCTGGCGTAGACCAGGCGCTCCACCTGCGGCTGCAATTCGCGCACCGCCTCGAAGACCACCAGTGTGCCCAGGACGTTGACGCGGGCGCCCAGGATCGGGTTGGCCCGGCAGACCGGCACCTGCAAGCCCGCCAGGTGAACGACGTGGGTGATGGCGTGCCGGCGCAGCGTTCCCTTGAATTGCTCCGGGTCGGTGACGTCTCCCTCGATGAACGGCACCTGGGCCAGCTGCTCTTCGGTCAGGACCATGCGCAGCCGGCGCAGGTCCTGCTTCAGATCGTAGATCCAGACGTGGTCGCCGCGGGCCAGCAGGTGGCGGACAATCCAGCTGCCGATACACCCATAGCCGCCGGTCAGCAAGACACGCACCGGATTCTCCCGTGAAGAAGCGAATGGTAGCAACAGAGTGGCCTACTTGCTCAGAGGCTCCAGCAGCCGGTCCAGGGGTTTGACCAACTCGTCCAGAGTCTCGGCATCTGGGGGTGGGCCGTCTTTCAGCCCGAACTCCCGGCACAGCCTCTCAACTTCAGGCCGATACCTCTCTGTGAGAACCTTCTCCCGCCGTTTCAGGGCTGCCTCGGCTCGGGCGTCCGCTTGCTGGTACGTCCACGTGGACAGAGCCAGAGCTGCGGCGCTGACCAAGAGGGCCAACCCACTGAGCCACTTCTGCATCGCGGAACCTCCGTCTCCATCGCTGAACTGCCGGTTGGGGTGTCGGGCTGCCAGCCAGCCTGCCATTTCAGTAGCGGTGGCGGACAGGACAGATCGAGTCGGTCCCTGTCGGAGGAGTGCCCCGGAGCGTCAAATTGCTCCCTGCCTGCCACCCGCCAGGGTATTCGGGACGGGGCTGGGAAGCCCGTCCTACCTGGGCCGCTCACGCTTCTTCCGCCCTCTCCTCGGTCTCGGCGGGCGCCTCGCCCTCCGGGGCCGGGGCCGCGGCGTCTTCTTCCTCCTCGCGGGCCACCTTGGCCAGCGACGCGACCTTGTCTCCTTCCTTGAGGTTGATCACGCGGACGCCCTGCGTGTTCCGGCCGACGATCCGGATCTCGCTGGCGTGCATCCGCGTGACCATCCCGCTCGTTGAACTGATCACCACGTCATCGGTGTCGCGCACGGCAGCCACGTCGATCACCGGCCCATTGCGGCTGGTCTTGCGGATGTCGCGAACGCCCTTGCCGCCGCGGCGCTGCTTGCGGTAGTGCATGCTGGACTTTTCCGCTCCCTCGGTCTCCTCTCCCGCCGGCTCCTCGCCCTCCTCGGCCGGCTCCGGTTCCGGCGGAGCGGCAGCCTCCGGCTCGGCCTCCTCCACTGCTTCCTCGGTCAGCTCGCCGGCGACGTTGGCCCCGAACGGGGTCCGCTTGCCGTAGCCATTCTCGCACACGGTCAGGAGATAGCCGTCCGGGTCGGCAACCACCAGGCCGACCACCTCGTCGTCTTTCTGCAAGTTGATGCCCTTGACCCCGCGGGTGTTGCGGCCCAGCGACCGAGCGTCGGCCTGGTCGAAGCGGATGGCCATGCCGTTGCGCGTGCAGAGCAGCACCTCGTCGCCCGCCTTCGTCTTCACCACGCCAATCAGCGTATCCCCTTCGTCCAGGTTGATGCCGATGATGCCGCCCGACTTGATTCGGCTGTACTCGGTCAAAGCAGTCTTCTTGACGATGCCACACCGGGTGGCCATGAGCAGGTAATGCTGATCGTCGAAGGTCCGCACCGGGATCAGGCTGGTGATCTTCTCCTCCGGCTTGAGCGACAGCACGTTGGCCATGGCCCGGCCCTGGGCGGTCCGGCTCTGCTCGGGGATTTCGTAGACCCGCAGCCAGTACAGTTGCCCCCGGTTAGTGAAGCAGAGCAGATACTCATGGGTGCTGGCCACGAAGAAATGCTCGGTGAAGTCATCCTCGCGTGCCTGCATGTTGGAGACGCCCCGGCCGCCCCGACGCTGGCTGCTGTAGGTGCTGAGCGGCAGCCGTTTCAGATAGCCGTTGTGGCTGATCGTGACCGCGTTCAACTCGTCGGGGATCAGGTCCAGCCGGTTGAGCCGGCCGACCTCGCCCTGAAGCTCGGTCCGCCGTTCGTCGCCGTACTTGTCGCGGATCTCACTCAGGTCGGTCCTGATCACTTCATGGATGTTGCGCTCGTCGCTCAGCAGCCGTTCCCAGCCGAGGATCTTCTCACGCAGGCCGTTGTACTCCTTGAGAATCTCGTCGCGCTCCAGGGCTGCCAGCTGGCCCAGCTGCAAGCGCACCACGGCGTCGGCCTGGGCCTCGGTCATGCGGTAGACCGGCATCACGCCAATCTCGCGCTGCAGGGCGGCGAAGTGGGCCTCGCCCAGGGCCCGGCCGAGGACGGCCGCGGACACTTCCATCGCCTGCAAGCGGCTCTTGGCCTCCTGCCGGCTCGGCGCTCGCCGGCAAATGGCGATCACCTCGTCCAGCGACGAGATGGCGATCAGCTGGCCCTCCAGGACGTGGGTCCGCCGCTTGGCCTCGCGCAGCTGATACTCGGTCCGCCGGCGGATCACCTGGACTCTGTGGCGGAGATAATGTTGCAGCATCTCCTTCAGGGTCAGCGCCCGCGGCTGGCCATCGACCAGGGCCAGCAGGATGATGCTGACCGTCTTTTGCAGCGAGGAGTATTCGTACAGCTGGCTGCGGATCAGCTCCGGGTCGTGCCCTTTCTTGAGGTACACCACCAGGCGGACCGGCTCGCCCTTGCGCTCGCTGCTCTCGTCGCGGATCTCGCGGATGCCGACGATGCGCTCGTCCTTGACCAGCCTGCCGATCTCCTCGGCCAGCTTGTTGCGCGTCACCTGCCAGGGGACTTCGCGGATGATGATCTGCGAGCCGCCCTTCTCGTCCTCGACGATGTCGGCGCGGGCTTGCAGGGTGACCCGGCCGCGGCCGGCGCCGCTGCAATAGGCGTCCACGATGCCCTGCCGGCCGCGGATGATGCCGCCGGTGGGGAAGTCGGGGCCGGGCAGCACCTCCAGCAGGGCCTGCATCGGCACCTCCGGCTCCTCGATCAGCCGGATCAGGGCGTTGCACACCTCGGTCAGGTTGTGCGGCGGGATGTCGGTGGCCATGCCGACGGCGATGCCGTCGCTGCCGTTGACCAGCAGGTTGGGGAAGCGGCTCGGCAGGACCAGCGGCTCGCGATACTTGCCATCGTAGTTGTCGATGAAATCGACGGTCTCGTATTCCAGGTCGGCGAGCATCTCGGCGCCGACCGGAGAGAGGCGCGCCTCGGTGTACCTGTGGGCGGCGGGCGGCAGGCCGGCCACCGAGCCGAAGTTGCCCTGCCCATGGACCAGCTTGTAGCGCATGGCCCAGGGCTGGGCCAGGTGGACCAGCGTCCCGTAAATGGAAGCGTCGCCGTGGGGGTGGTAGCGCTTCATCGTCTCGCCGATGATGCCGGCGCACTTGCTGGTGGCCGAGGTCGGTCCCAGGCCCAGGTCGTTCATGGCCACCAGGATGCGCCGCTGCGACGGTTTGAGGCCATCACGCACGTCGGGCAGGGCCCGGCTGATGATGACGCTCATGGCGTAGGTCAGGTAACTATCTTTCAGCTCCTCGGCAATGTTGAGCGGGGGCTCGCCAGGCCGGCCATTCGTGGCCGGGGCGGTCGGAACTTCGGGCGGTCCTCCGGGAGGAGTCAGTTCTTCCGGCACGGTAACAATCCTCGCTGGGCAATGCGTTCTCGGTCCCGGACGGACGGTCCCCGGGACGCTTGTTGACGTCTCGAACTACCCTGTTATCTTATCAAATGGAGGCGGGGGTTCCCATGCTCGTAGGATGCCAGGAAACGACCCCTGCCGGCTTGCCCGGCAGGTGAAGAAGGTCAGCAGCTAGAGGAAGGCGGCGCGAACGCTTTTCTTTGCCTTCGTTTCTAGCCAGTGACCTTCTTCACCTGCCGGGCAAGCCGGCAGGGGTCGTTCCAAGGCACGTGCGCAGGGGGATAGCTCACTTGTCCTTGGGCTTGCCTTCGACGCCCTTCCAGCCGCGTTCCTTGCCCACGCGGATGTACAGGTCGCCATCGTAGCTGCTCCCCTTCTGCGATTCGACGTAGAAGCCCCAGGCGTTCTTGCCCAGCAACTGGTCCAGGGCCTCTTCCAGGGGAATGTCCTTGGCCTTGAAGGTGATTTGCTTGTTCAGGTTGACTCCCGTCTTGGTTTCGACGTGGATGCGCAACCCCTTGACCATCATTTTCAGGTCATCGATGACTTCGCCGAACGAGGTGTCCTTCCAGTCCAGGTTGATCTTCTTTTTGAGGAGCTCACGGGTTTTGGCGGCCTTTGGGGTGTCCTCTGGAGCGGCGGCAGCGGACAGGGAGGTCAGGCAGAAAGCGAACGCGGTGACGGCCAACAGACGATGCACGGTTCGGTCCTCCAAGAAGTTGCTGAGCCCGGCTCACGCGGCGGGCGCCTTGAGTTACGGTTCATCCTATCACTGTATTGGTCGCTGGAAACGGAACAAAGGTTCCGGCGGCGGGGCGAAGAGTCATGGGGCACAGTCCGTTTCTCAATCCTGAAACCGCCGACGAGGACGGCCTGGTCGGCGTCGGCGGCGACCTCTCGCCCCGGCTGCTGCTGCACGCCTATCGGCACGGCATCTTCCCCTATTACGACGAGACCACGCCGATCCTCTGGTGGTCGCCCGACCCGCGGGCCATCTTCGAGCTGGACCGCTTTCACGTCTCGCGCCGGCTGGCCCGGACGGTCAGCTCGGGCAAATTCACGGTCACCGTTAACCACAACTTTGCTGGGGTGATGGCCGGCTGCGCCGACCGCGCCGAGGGCACCTGGATCACCCCGGACATGATTGATGCTTACGTGCGGCTGCATGAACTGGACCACGCCCACAGCGTCGAGGTCTGGCACCGGGACCAGCTGGCCGGCGGCGTCTACGGCGTGGCCGTGGGCGGCCTGTTTGCCGGCGAGTCGATGTTTCACCGGGTCCGGGATGCGTCCAAGGCGGCCCTGGCTTTCCTGGTGGAGCGCTTGCGCGAGCGCGGCTTTGAGCTGTTTGACATTCAGTTCCTGACCGATCATACCGCAAGCCTGGGAGCGACCACCATCCCGCGGCGCGAGTACCTGGCCCGGCTGCGGAAGGTGGTCGAGCGGGCGGTGCGGTTTGTCTGAATGCCTTCCCTGGAGATGCGCCGCAAGTGGACCACGCGACGATGAACGACCGTCTGGCCGGAGTGCTGCTGGGCACCGCTGTCGGCGACAGTCTTGGGTTGCCGTGCGAGGGTCTGTCGCCGCGCCGCGCCCGCCGGCTGTTCGGCGGTCCGCCGCTGCGGCATCGCTTCCTGTTCGGCCGCGGCATGACCAGCGACGACACGGAACACACCTGCATGCTGGCCCAGGCCCTGCTGCGCTTCCCAGACGATCCCGAGCGCTTCGCCCGCTGCCTGGGCTGGAAACTGCGCTGGTGGCTGCTGGGCCTGCCCGCCGGCATCGGCAAGGCCACCCTCACGAGCATCCTGCGTTTGTGGCTCGGCTTCTCGTCTCGGTCCAGCGGCGTTCGCTCGGCCGGCAACGGTCCCGCCATGCGCTCCGCCGTGCTGGGCGTGTGCCTGGGGAACAAGGCGGAGCAACTGGCCGCCTGCGTCCGGGCCAGCACGCGCTTGACGCACACCGACCCGCGAGCGGAACTGGGCGCTTTGCTGGTCGCCCTGGCCGCTCACCTGGGCGCGGCCGGTCCCGCCGGGGTCACGATGGCAGCGTTTCGAGGGCTCCTGGAACAACGCAAGGTGCAGCCCGACGAGGAACTGGCCCGGCTGCTGCGGTTGCTGGAAGGACACCTTGGCAAGGGCGACCCCGCCAGCGTCTTCGTGGAAGGGATGGGCTTACGCAGGGGCGTGACGGGCTACGTCTACCACACGGTCCCGGCGGCGCTGTATTGCTGGCTGCGGCATCCGGGCGACTTCCGGGCCGCGGTCGAGGAAGTGATCCTGCTGGGTGGCGATACCGATACCACGGCAGCCATCACGGGGGCCCTGGTCGGTGCCACGGTCGGTGCCGCCGGCATCCCGGCCGAGCTGGTCGCGGGCCTGCTGGAATGGCCGCGCTCGGTCCGCTGGATGCGGGCGCTGGCCGAGCGCCTGAGCCAGGTGTTCGCCAGCGACCCGCCGCGGGCCGGCCCGCGGCTGGGGCTCTTCTGGCCGGGGGTACTGCTGCGCAATGGGCTCTTCTTGCTGGTGGTGCTGGGGCACGTCGGCCGGCGCTGCTTGCCGCCGTATTGAGCTGGGCGAAATCCGCCTCGCCTGCCCTCGGCCGGGCCCGCAGGGGCAGCAGAACAGGCTCCGACGCCGCTCCGGCCGCCAGGCCGCTGCGGGTGCGGGTGGCCGCGGTCAATGAGTTCAACGCACAGCTGCTGGATTCGCAGCGACCGCCGCTTTGCCCAAGTGCAGGTGACGTTCACCGTGCCGGCTCGAAAAATCCTCGGAGCACGCCCTTCGTGATCCAGCGCACCAGCCCGGGCAATTACTTCGTGGCCATCGCGTTGTTTCAAGGAAGTCGATCATTCCGGAGTTTCCAGTTGCTCTGGCTGCAGCTGCGTGGAGTGAGTGCGGCTCCGTGCCGTTGGGCTGCGAAGCGTTCCTGATCGCAGAGGCTCGGCTGCGGGTGCTGTTGCTGGCGCTGTATTTGGCCCCCGGAACAAGCCGTCACGTGAGCCGGTTCTGGTCCCTTCCGAGAATGCCGTGTGTTCCCAGGAAGAGCAAAGGGAAGGTAAAGAGCCCTGTAAGAGTCGTGCCTGAATTGCCAATTTGCTCAAGTAGATTATGTGAACTCGATCCCGGAAATCTCCTTCTTGGTTGAACAGGTTACTCAGACTCTATATTTTGTACTCAAGGCAGCTACGGATTATCTGAGAAGTGCGATCCGGAAGTTGCAAGCGGCCGGGGAATCGGGTGCCTTCACCTGGGTTGTTGCTGGATCACCAATGCGCTACCCAAGTACCAGAACCAGGAACAGGCCGACCAGACGGAACGACAATCGCTGCACGGAGAGGAGATTGCGACGGTGGACTCATCCCAGGCAAAACTGGGATAGCTGCAACGGTGGCGAGTTTGCCGAAGGCTTCCCGATACAACAGCGACATGTTGAAAGGATACCTCCTTTCGTGGCTTGTCACAAGGGGAGACCGAGCCAGGACAATCGCCTTAAGAAATTCCGGTCCGAGAAATGACAGACTTGCAGAAGCTGCAAATGGAACTGCTTGCCAGGATTGTGCGCAATGGGTGACCTTGTCGGAAGATCGCCTCTAACCTTTGGAGAATGACCACGTGAAACCTCATCGTCGGATTCCGTTAACTGTGGAGCAGCTTGAGAAGCGTGATTGCCCCGCATTGTCTATCATCCAGGCACCGGGACTCCTGGAAATCCAGGGAACGCCCACCGGTCCGCTGTCGATCACTGAGCCGGCCGCCGGTCAAATTCAGATCGTGGACAACCTCAGAAACCTGGGGACCTTCTCGGCCAATGGGAACCTGATCTTGAACCTGACCCGCCACCCGGACTTGGTCACCATCGACCTGATGACCAATCGGTTCGCGGGGAACATCCTGATCAGCCTTGGGCTGGGCGACCCCGCTGGCCACGCGGTCAGTGTCGTCGATGGAACTCTCGGCGGTTCGCTGACCGTTGTCGGCGGGTCGGGGGCAGAAAACGTGGACCTCGGCGGGGGGGGTCGCCTTGACCGCACAAGGGCCTGTTTCCGTGACCGGCGCGAACCTGGGACCTGGCGAGACCTTGAGCCTGTTTTCAAACAGCACCCTGTCCGGCAATTTGTCCACCGCGCTGCTCGGTACTCTCTCGCTCGCCGGCACCGTAGCTGGCAACCTGAGCGTAGCAGACGCAGGCACTACCCACGCTCTGGTTGTCGACATTGATGGGAGTGTGGGCAAGAGCGTGTCTGTCACCGGCACGAACCTCGATGATTCGTTCACGCTGTCAACTGTAGGGGCAGGAACGGGGATCATCGGCGGCACCCTGTCAGTCAATCTCGGCTCGAGTACTGGCCCGACCGGAGACGTCATCGACCTGGGGGCGAATACAACCGTTAACGGAAACACGACGCTCACCTCGGCCGGTGGACCGGTTGGCGGTCTGTACACGGTCGATGGCACGATCACTGCCAATCTGAGCGTGAACATGGGCGTGTCTGGTCCAGCAGCCTCCGCCCAGGACAATCTCCTGACGTTCGGGAGTACGGCCGTCGTGTACGGCAACATGCAGGTGACTGCCGGCAACGGCGACAATGACTTGACCGGCTTCATGGGCACGGTCTATGGCCAGCTGTCCATCACCATGGGCAATGGCAACGATAGCATTTCCGTGACCAACGCCCCAGCTGGCACCTTCTATCTGAACCTGGGCAACGGCAATAACAGCGTCACGCTGACCCCGGCGGCCGCCAGCAACTGGACCATCAACTTCAATTTCGGCACCGGCTCCAACTCGCTGACCTTGGCTGGAACGGCGAGCACCCTCTTTGGGTCTCTCAACAGCCAGGCCCCAGGGACCAACACGTTCACCCAGGACGCCTGGAGCAACATGCTGTCCTTCTTCAACTTCTGATGCCAGTCTATCCGGGCTGTCGGAAGATGCCGGCCTGGCAGGAACCCTTGGTTCCTGCCAGGCCGGCGGTGTTTTGTGACTTGCGCTCAAGAGTGCTTGGGTGGAGTTGTCCCGTCCGCATAGACGAAGTCGGGAATCGGGATGAGGAAGCCGTAAGTCGGATCCGCCGGATTCAAGTCGAGTTCATAGCCGTAACGGCCGTACTCATCATTGCTGTAACCTTCGTAGCGGTTGGTTGAGCCGGCCGCCCAGCCGAACTGCTCCTCATCGTAGGAGTTGATCACGCCGTTGCCGACGTAGTCGAGGTAGGCGACGTACTTTCCGGTCTGGCGGATGTTCGATCCATCGGTTGCCTGGAAGACGGCAAGATCCACGTTGTCCACCCGGGCGTCGCCGTTGGTGTCGCCAAAGAGGCGGAAGAAGGTGGCCAGCTGGGTGTTGCTGTTGCCTGGCCCACGCAGCTGCAGCGAGTAGACGCCGTCTAACAACGATCCACCCTCGCCAACGCCCGTCCCGGAGAAGCTGAGCGTGTAGGTGTTTCCGACATTGGTGGCGGAGACCGTCACCTGCGAACCGGCTGGCACGCCATTGTCTCCAGCGAGGGTTGTCACAACGAACGAGTAGCCGCTGGACAGCAAGGTGCTGGAGTTGAAGACCAGTTGGACGTGATCGATCATCGAACGCTGCCCGGTGCTGCCCTCCGAAGGTTTGACGTCATAATAGATCGGTCCCTGGGTCAGTTGCGCTCCCGACGCGGCGGACACGGTGATGGGCGAGCTGGTGCCTGTCAAGTTATTCACGCTATCCGTGGCCGTGATCGTCTGGCCAGTGGTGCTGGGGGTGAACAGTATCACCGACGTGGTGTAGAACGTGTGCGTACCGCCGTCTCCCGGGATGAAGGTGTAGGACTGGGGATAGAAGCTGGCGCTGGTGTCGGTGCTGGTGAACGTGACCTTCCCTGTGTACCCGGTCGCAGTGGTGTCGCTCGCGGTTTCGGCGGTGACGGTGAAGGTAAACCCTACGCCAGCGGTGACGCTGTACGAACTGGGGGTGATCAGGAAGTGGGTCGCCACGGTCGAGGCGGGGGTGATGGTGACCGGCTCGGAGGCGGTGCCGCTGCTGACGGCGCTGTTGTTGCTGTCACCGCTGTAGGAGGCGACCCAGTAGTCGGTGCCGGTGGCGGTGGTGGTGTAGCCGGGCGAGGTGGCCACGCCGCCGACCAGAGTCACGAGGGTGCTGGTGAACAGCGGCGTGCCGGTGCCGCCCGAGTTGTTGTACAGGGTGAAGGTGACCGTGCCCGTGGGGTTGTCGCCGCCCGAAACCGTGGCCTTGTCCGCGATGGAAGTGCCGACGGTGGCGCTGGCTGGCTGCTGGCTGGTGGTGATGGTCGGGGTGGCGGCGCTGATGACCACCGGCTCGGAGGCAGTGCCGCTGCTGACGGCGCTGTTGTTGGCGTCGCCGCTGTAGGAGGCGACCCAGTAGTCGGTGCCGGTGGCCGTGGTGGTGTAGCCGGGCGAGGTGGCCACGCCGCCGACCAGAGTCACGAGGGTGCTGGTGAACAGCGGCATGCCGGTGCCGCCCGAGTTGTTGTACAGGGTGAAGGTGACCGTGCCCGTGGGGTTGTCGCCGCCCGAAACGGTGGCCTTGTCCGCGATGGAGGTGCCGACGGTGGCGCTGGCCGGTTGCTGCGTGGTGCTGATGGTCGGGGTGGCGGCGCTGATGACCACCGGCTCGGAGGCAGTGCCGCTGCTGACGGCGCTGTTGTTGGCGTCGCCGCTGTAGGAGGCGACCCAGTAGTCGGTGCCGGTGGCCGTGGTGGTGTAGCCGGGCGAGGTGGCCACGCCGCCGACCAGGGTCACGGCGCTGCTGGTGAACAGCGGTGTGCCAGTGCCGCCCGAGTTGTTGTACAGGGTGAAGGTGACCGTGCCCGTGGGGTTGTCGCCGCCCGAAACCGTGGCCTTGTCCGCGATGGAGGTGCCGACGATGGCGCTGGCCGGCTGCTGGCTGGTGGTGATGGTCGGCGTGGCAGCGCTGATGACCACCGGCTCGGAGGCAGTGCCGCTGCTGACGGCGCTGTTGTTGGCGTCGCCGCTGTAGGAGGCGACCCAGTAGTCGGTGCCGGTGGCCGTGGTGGTGTAGCCGGGCGAGGTGGCCACGCCGCCGACCAGGGCCACGGCGCTGCTGGTGAACAGCGGCGTGCCGGTGCCGCCCGAGTTGTTGTACAGGGTGAAGGTGACCGTGCCCGTGGGGTTGTCACCGCCGCTGAGTGTGGCCTTGTCCGCGATGGAGTCGCCAACGCTGGCGCTGGCCGGCTGCTGCGTGGTGCTGATGGTCGGCGTGGCGGCGCTGATGACCACTGGCTCGGCGGCGGTGCCGCTGCTGACGGCGCTGTTGTTGGCGTCGCCGCTGTAGGAGGCGACCCAGTAGTCGGTGCCGGTGGCCGTGGTGGTGTAGCCGGGCGAGGTGGCGCTGCCGCCGACCAGGGTCACGGCGCTGCTGGTGAACAGCGGCGTGCCGGTGCCGCCCGAGTTGTTGTACAGGGTGAAGGTGACCGTGCCCGTGGGGTTGTCGCCGCCCGAAACCGTGGCCTTGTCCGCGATGGAGGTGCCGACGGTGGCGCTGGCCGGCTGCTGCGTGGTGGCGATGGTCGGCGTGGCGGCGCTGATGACCACTGGCTCGGAGGCAGTGCCGCTGCTGACGGCGCTGTTGTTGGCGTCACCGCTGTAGGAGGCGACCCAGTAGTCGGTGCCGGTGGCCGTGGTGGTGTAGCCGGGCGAGGTGGCGCTGCCGCCGACCAGGGTCACGGCGCTGCTGGTGAACAGCGGTGTGCCGGTGCCGCCCGAGTTGTTGTACAGGGTGAAGGTGACCGTGCCCGTGGGGTTGTCGCCGCCCGAAACCGTGGCCTTGTCCGCGATGGAGGTGCCAACGCTGGCGCTGGCTGGCTGCTGCGTGGTGCTGATGGTCGGCGTGGCGGCGCTGATGACCACCGGCTCGGAGGCAGTGCCGCTGCTGACGGCGCTGTTGTTGGCGTCACCGCTGTAGGAGGCGACCCAGTAGTCGGTGCCGGTGGCCGTGGTGGTGTAGCCGGGCGAGGTGGCGCTGCCGCCGACCAGGGTCACGGCGCTGCTGGTGAACAGCGGCGTGCCGGTGCCGCCCGAGTTGTTGTACAGGGTGAAGGTGACCGTGCCCGTGGGGTTGTCACCGCCCGAAACCGTGGCCTTGTCGGCGATGGAGGTGCCGACGGTGGCGCTGGCCGGCTGCTGCGTGGTGCTGATGGTCGGCGTGGCGGCGCTGATGACCACTGGCTCGGAGGCAGTGCCGCTGCTGACGGCGCTGTTGTTGGCGTCGCCGCTGTAGGAGGCGACCCAGTAGTCGGTGCCGGTGGCCGTGGTGGTGTAGCCGGGCGAGGTGGCCACGCCGCCGACCAGAGTCACGGCGCTGCTGGTGAACAGCGGCGTGCCGGTGCCGCCCGAGTTGTTGTACAGGGTGAAGGTGACCGTGCCCGTGGGGTTGTCGCCGCCCGAAACCGTGGCCTTGTCCGCGATGGAGGTGCCGACGGTGGCGCTGGCTGGCTGCTGCGTGGTGGTGATGGTCGGCGTGGCGGCGCTGATGACCACCGGCTCGGAGGCAGTGCCGCTGCTGACGGTGCTGTTGTTGGCGTCGCCGCTGTAGGAGGCGACCCAGTAGTCGGTGCCAGTGGCCGTGGTGGTGTAGCCGGGGGAGGTGGCCACGCCGCCGACCAGAGTCACGGCGCTGCTGGTGAACAGCGGCGTGCCGGTGCCGCCCGAGTTGTTGTACAGGGTGAAGGTGACCGTGCCGGTCGGGCTGTCGCCACCAGTGAGCGTGGCCTTGTCCGCGATCGAAGTGCCGACGATGGCGCTGGCCGGTTGCTGCGTGGTGCTGATGGTCGGCGTTGCAGCGCTGATGGTCACCGGCTCCAGAGCAGTGCCGCTGCTGACCGAGGCGTTGTTGCCATCGCCGTTGTAGGTGGCCACCCAGTAGTCGGTGCCGGTGGCCGTGGCCGTGTAGCCGCTGGACGTGGCCGTGCCGCCGGAGAGCGTCTCGGTGTCCGTGAACAATGGCGTGCCGGTGCCGGTCGAATTGTTGTACAGGGTAAAGGTGACCGTGCCGGTGGGGTTGTTGCCGCCGCTGACCGTGGCCGTGTCCGCGATGGAGGAGCCGACGGTGGCAGTGGCCGGCTGCTGGCTGGTGGTGATGGTCGGGCTGGTCGTGGTGATGGTCACCGGCTCCAGAGCGGTGCCGCTGCTGACGGCGCTGTTGTTGGCGTCGCCGCTGTAGGAGGCGACCCAGTAGTCGGTGCCGGTGGCCGTGGTGGTGTAGCCGGGCGAGGTGGCGCTGCCGCCGACCAGGGTCACGGCGCTGCTGGTGAACAGCGGTGTGCCGGTGCCGCCCGAGTTGTTGTACAGGGTGAAGGTGACCGTGCCCGTGGGGTTGTCGCCGCCCGAAACCGTGGCCTTGTCGGCGATGGAGGTGCCAACGCTGGCGCTGGCCGGTTGCTGCGTGGTGGCGATGGTCGGCGTGGCGGCGCTGATGACCACTGGCTCGGAGGCAGTGCCGCTGCTGACGGCGCTGTTGTTGGCGTCGCCGCTGTAGGTGGCGACCCAGTAGTCGGTGCCGGTGGCCGTGGTGGTGTAGCCGGGCGAGGTGGCCACGCCGCCGACCAGGGTCACGGCGCTGCTGGTGAACAGCGGCGTGCCGGTGCCGCCCGAGTTGTTGTACAGGGTGAAGGTGACCGTGCCCGTGGGGTTGTCACCGCCCGAAACCGTGGCCTTGTCGGCGATGGAGGTGCCAACGCTGGCGCTGGCTGGCTGCTGCGTGGTGGCGATGGTCGGCGTGGCGGCGCTGATGACCACTGGCTCGGCGGCAGTGCCGCTGCTGACGGCGCTGTTGTTGGCGTCGCCGCTGTAGGTGGCGACCCAGTAGTCGGTGCCGGTGGCCGTGGTGGTGTAGCCGGGCGAGGTGGCGCTGCCGCCGACCAGAGTCACGGCGCTGCTGGTGAACAGCGGTGTGCCGGTGCCGCCCGAGTTGTTGTACAGGGTGAAGGTGACCGTGCCCGTGGGGTTGTCGCCGCCCGAAACCGTGGCCTTGTCCGCGATGGAGGTGCCGACGGTGGCGCTGGCCGGCTGCTGCGTGGTGCTGATGGTCGGCGTGGCGGCGCTGATGACCACCGGCTCGGAGGCAGTGCCGCTGCTGACGGCGCTGTTGTTGCTGTCACCGCTGTAGGTGGCGACCCAGTAGTCGGTGCCGGTGGCCGTGGTGATGTAGCCGGGCGAGGTGGCGCTGCCGCCGACCAGAGTCACGGCGCTGCTGGTGAACAGTGGCGTGCCGGTGCCGCCCGAGTTGTTGTACAGGGTGAAGGTGACCGTGCCCGTGGGGTTGTCACCGCCGCTGAGCCGTGGCCTTGTCCGCGATGGAGGTGCCGACGATGGCGCTGGCTGGCTGCTGCGTGGTGCTGATGGTCGGCGTGGCGGCGCTGATGACCACCGGCTCGGAGGCAGTGCCGCTGCTGACCGGGCGTTGTTGGCGTCGCCGCTGTAGGAGGCGACCCAGTAGTCGGTGCCAGTGGCCGTGGTGATGTAGCCGGGCGAGGTGGCCACGCCGCCGACCAGAGTCACGGCGCTGCTGGTGAACAGCGGCGTGCCGGTGCCGCCCGAGTTGTTGTACAGGGTGAAGGTGACCGTGCCCGTGGGGTTGTCGCCGCCGCTGACCGTGGCCGTGTCCGCGATGGAGGTGCCGACGGTGGCAGCTGGCCGGCTGCTGGCTGGTGGTGATGGTCGGGCTGGTCGTGCGTGATGGTCACCGGCTCCAGAGCGGTGCCGCTGCTGACCGAGCGCTGTTGTTGGCGTCGCCGTTGTAGGTGGCGACCCAGTAGTCGGTGCCGGTGGCCGTGGCCGTGTAGCCGCTGGACGTGGCCGTGCCGCCGGAGAGCGTCTCGGTGTCGGTGAACAGTGGCGTGCCGGTGCCGGTCGAATTGTTGTACAGGTTGAAGGTGACGGTGCCGGTGGGGTTGTGCCGCCGCTGACCGTGGCCGTGTCCGCGATGGAGGAGCCGACGGTGGCAGTGGCCGGCTGCTGGCTGGTGGTGATGGTCGGGCTGGCCGTGGTGATGGTCACCGGCTCCAGAGCGGTGCCGCTGCTGACGGCGCTGTTGTTGGCGTCGCCGCTGTAGGTGGCGACCCAGTAGTCGGTGCCGGTGGCCGTGGTGGTGTAGCCGGGGGAAGTGGCCACGCCGCCGACCAGAGTCACGGCGCTGCTGGTGAACAGTGGCGTGCCGGTGCCGCCCGAGTTGTTGTACAGGGTGAAGGTGACCGTGCCCGTGGGGTTGTCGCCGCCGGTGACCGTGGCCTTGTCCGCGATGGAGGTGCCGACGATGGCGCTGGCCGGCTGCTGGCTGGTGGTGATGGTCGGCGCTGGCGGCGCTGATGACCACCGGCTCGGAGGCGGTGCCGCTGGTGACGGCGTTGTTGTTGGCGTCGCCGCTGTAGGAGGCGACCCAGTAGTCGGTGCCGGTGGCCGTGGTGGTGTAGCCGGGCGAGGTGGCCACGCCGCCGACCAGAGTCACGGCGCTGCTGGTGAACAGCGGCGTGCCGGTGCCGCCCGAGTTGTTGTACAGGGTGAAGGTGACCGTGCCCGTGGGGTTGTCGCCGCCCGTGACCGTGGCCTTGTCCGCGATGGAGGTGCCGACGATGGCGCTGGCCGGCTGCTGCGTGGTGCTGATGGTCGGCGTGGCGGCGCTGATGACCACCGGCTCGGAGGCGGTGCCGCTGGTGACGGGGCGTTGTTGGCGTCGCCGCTGTAGGAGGCGACCCAGTAGTCGGTGCCGGTGGCCGTGGTGGTGTAGCCGGGCGAGGTGGCCACGCCGCCGACCAGAGTCACGGCGCTGCTGGTGAACAGCGGCGTGCCGGTGCCGCCCGAGTTGTTGTACAGGGTGAAGGTGACCGTGCCCGTGGGGTTGTCGCCGCCCGAAACCGTGGCCTTGTCCGCGATGGAGGTGCCGACGGTGGCGCTGGCCGGCTGCTGCCTGGTGGTGATGGTCGGCGTGGCGGCGCTGATGACCACCGGCTCGGAGGCGGTGCCGCTGCTGACGGCGCTGTTGTTGGCGTCGCCGCTGTAGGAGGCGACCCAGTAGTCGGTGCCGGTGGCCGTGGTGGTGTAGCCGGGCGAGGTGGCGCTGCCGCCGACCAGGGTCACGGCGCTGCTGGTGAACAGCGGTGTGCCGGTGCCGCCCGAGTTGTTGTACAGGGTGAAGGTGACCGTGCCCGTGGGGTTGTCACCGCCGCTGACCGTGGCCTTGTCCGCGATGGAGGTGCCGACGGTGGCGCTGGCCGGCTGCTGGCTGGTGTTGATGGTCGGCGTGGCGGCGCTGATGACCACCGGCTCGGAGGCAGTGCCGCTGCTGACGGCGCTGTTGTTGCTGTCGCCGCTGTAGGAGGCGACCCAGTAGTCGGTGCCGGTGGCCGTGGTGGTGTAGCCGGGCGAGGTGGCGCATGCCGCCGACCAGAGTCACGGCGCTGCTGGTGAACAGCGGTGTGCCGGTGCCGCCCGAGTTGTTGTACAGGGTGAAGGTGACCGTGCCGGTCGGGCTGTCGCCGCCGCTGAGACCGTGGCCTTGTCGGCGATGGAGGTGCCGACGGTGGCGCTGGCCGGCTGCTGCGTGGTGCTGATGGTCGGCGTGGCGGCGCTGATGACCACCGGCTCGGCGGCGGTGCCGCTGCTGACGGCGCTGTTGTTGGCGTCGCCGCTGTAGGAGGCGACCCAGTAGTCGGTGCCGGTGGCCGTGGTGGTGTAGCCGGGCGAGGTGGCGCACGCCGCCGACCAGAGTCACGGCAGTGCTGGTGAACAGCGGCGTGCCGGTGCCGCCCGAGTTGTTGTACAGGGTGAAGGTGACCGTGCCCGTGGGGTTGTCGCCGCCGCTGACCGTGGCCTTGTCCGCGATGGAGGTGCCGACGGTGGCGCTGGCTGGCTGCTGCGTGGTGCTGATGGTCGGCGTGGCAGCACTGATGACCACCGGCTCGGAGGCGGTGCCGCTGGTGACGGGGCTGTTGTTGGCGTCGCCGCTGTAGGAGGCGACCCAGTAGTCGGTGCCGGTGGCCGTGGTGGTGTAGCCGGGCGAGGTGGCGCATGCCGCCGACCAGCGTCACGGGGGTGCTGGTGAACAGCGGCGTGCCGGTGCCGCCCGAGTTGTTATACAGGTTGAAGGTCACCGTGCCCGTCGGGCTGTTGCCGCCGGTGAGGGTGGCCGAGTCGGAGATGGAGGCGCCGACGGTGGCGCTGGCCGGCTGCTGGCTGGTGCTGATGCTGGGCGTGGCATTCGAGTTGGTAATCGCGATGCTACCATCCACGGCATCGGTGGCAGCAGTCGTCACTGCCGGGCTCAACTGGTAGTAAATCGGACCCAATTCGGCGAGGTTGGTGGTGGTTACGGAGCCGCCGACCTGAGCCGACGGCACCAGGTTGAGGAGGGTCGTCCCGGAAGCACTGCTGTTGATGGTGAACGTGACCAGCCACAGACTGCCCGACGTGGTGCTGGTCAGCGAGGGGTTGGTGCCGCTGCTCAGGTGCAGTCCCAGAGCGGCTTCTCCCTGGTTGAGCCCGGTGTCGGTGGTATCGATGTTATACGAGACCGACCACCCGCTGGGCACAATGCTACCGGCGGCCACGGCCCCGGGCGGCGGCCCTATCCCGTACGGCGGCGGCGGCGGCTGGACAGTCAAGACGGTCGGATCGTACAGGATGGCGACGTCGGCCGACGACAGGCCGGAACTGCCGGTGGGAAAGAGATTGCTGACGTTGATCGGCACCGTGATGGTGTTGCCGGCCGTGCCGCTCTGGCCAGTGGGAATGCTCAACGTTGTCACCGGCGGCACGTTGGTGACGTTGATGGAACTGTTCGGAGAATACGACAGAGTTGGGTAGGAGAGGGGCCAGTCTGGGCTATTGAAGTCGGGGCTTGCATCGCTGAAATTGATCGAATTCTGCGGCACGATGGCAAAGGCGGCGTTGCCCAGGTCGGAGGGGTTGCCCTTCACCTGAAGCGTGACGTTGAAGAGAACGCCGCCGGAGGTAGGCGGGTTGGTCACGTCCGTTAACGAAGAAGAAGCAGAGACAAGGAGTTGGCCGGCCGGCGCCGTGGGCGGCTGGTAATTGGCCTGGAAATTCCAATCGGTGCTGGTGTTGTTGTTGGTATCGAGAATGAGCGATCCGGGAGTAACGCCGAGAACGGTAAAATCAGCGGCGTCATAGTTGATGGCGACGTCAAAGCCGCTCAAACCTGAGTCGCCTTGGTCGTTGATGAGGCTGTTGATGGACACCGGCACGGTGATCGTGGTGCCATAGTTGGCCGTCAGGTTGCTCGGTATGCTGAAATAGGGATTGGCCACTGGCACGAACGCAATGCCCTTGAGAAGATCGCTACCGGTGTCGGTGTACAACGTCACGTTGCTGCCGGTGGAGATGTTCAGGGGCGCATTGTAACCGGCGGTGTCGGTAAGCCGCACCAGGCTGTTGTTCGCCGTACCTTTCCCTGTGGTGACGTACAGGTAAGCGCCGCCGCTCCCGTCGTTCGCGGCAATCATTGCTTCCGCGTTGGATGCGAGGGTGTAGGCAGTTCCGTTGGCCACCCAGCTCCCGCCCACCAGCGAGAACTTGTTGATTGTGGCGTTGCTTGAGTTTTGATCCAGTGTGTACAAGACGTCGTAGGTCGAGCCGTTGCTGCCGGACTGGATCAGGTAGAAGTCTTGAATGTTTGCATCAATCGGGACTCCCGACAGTCCGGAGAAAGTGGTCGCTGTCGGGCTCGCCGCCGTCAGGACAGCGGAATTGAATGTATTGCCTTGTGCGGCGGTCCTTGTGGTGCTGATGTAAACGGTGCCCCCGAAGCTCTTGGTACTCAGAATGTTCAATGAACTGGAGGGGGTCGTAGCGTTATTCGTGTACAAACCACCTTTGTCCGTGATGAACCAATGCGAGTCGTCGAGGCTCGTCGCCGAACGGGTCTGATTGCCGGCTATCCCCGTGTAAGACGCCTGCAGGGTGAAGTTCGTGCTGGCATTCAAGGTCCCGACTGCACGATCGGTGGTCGTCGAATTAGCGAGGTCAGGGGTGGTGCTGTCGGTCGTATTGTAGGCGGCGAACGCCAGAAGCGATCCGTCGTTGGTGTCAGAGAGAAAACTGCTCGTCCCCGAGTCGCTGAAGCGCATCGCATTGGCCCCGGTCGATGCGATGCTGATGGTCTGGACGGGACTCGCCTGGTTGGCCGTGGACGGATTCAGCTCCAGGATCGAGCCGGTTGTGTTCGTCGAAGCAGCTGCAAGGTCCAACACAGCAATGTCGCCCGGCGTGAACTGCGCCGGCACGACGCGATCTTCGAGTTGTTCCACACCCAGACGTACTGCCGACCTCCGTCGCGACAATTGCGTCTTCTGAATCCTGGCCGGCCGAGAGAATAACCTGTTCAGTAACTGCTTCCATCGGAACATGGTGTCAAACCTCTTCTAGTTGATGCTCACTTCACGGTTGTACGCGGCAGGGACGGCAATCGCCTTAGCGGAAAGCAGGCGCTGTTTCCACTCGGCGGGCAGGGACACATTGCGGACATCCAGGCGAGGCTATTTAATTGATTCATCAAGTGGAATTGATGAATAAATCAGGAATGCAATGTGAATACTTGGTGACGAATGCATGTTGTTGTTCCTGGGGTCAACTGGGTTACTGTACGTCTTCCGATTCACTGCCGTTGCACAATCAGCCCATGCCAAGAGAGTTCGGAAGGAATGAGGCAGGTCAAGTTTCCCAGGCTGTCCGCAGTCCTGGCAAAGCAGGCCTACCTCATCCACTTCCGTACGTTCTCAGGAATCCCACTTGGACCAGGGCAGGCCGCTCCACCCATCGTTCGCCGTGCCGCTGTTCGCGCTGGGACCGAAGCGCCGTCCTCAAAGACCTGATCATTTGCCCGGGTGTCGTCCCCGGTCGCTGTCAGGGGGCTGGCCACAGGCAGCCAGCCCGGCGCCGCGCCCCGGTTCTTCCAATCCAACGTCTCCAGGGACCACACGGCTGTTTCGGTCGGGATCGCTCCCGATCCGCTCTGGTTGCTTGGGGTCCCTTGCAAGATCCGGCTGGCGGAGATGCTGCTGTCCAGAGTTGGATTCAGGTTCCCAGCAGCGGACTCCAGCGGCGACCCGGTCAGCAACACCTTCTCGACCATACTGGCTCCGCTGCCGGCCTCCGGCAGCGACAGGGTGTAGGGCCCCTGGTTGTCGTAGACTGCTGTCGCGATTGGACCCGCGCCGGTCGGGTCCACTGCGCTGACGAGGCTGACCGTTGTCGCCGAGGCGTTCGTCCCCGGCACTTCGTGGAACGAGATCGTCACCAGGCTGCCGCTCGTCGAACTGCTGATCGGGAACGCACTGAACAGCGTGATGCCAATCTGCCCCGTGGTCGCGTTCACCGCCGACTGCAACGTCCAATCCGTCCCCGCAGCCGGCACTGTTCCTAACCGAATGCTGCCCGGGAGCACCTGCAGCACCTTGGGATCATACGTCAACGCCAGCGTGGCCTCGGTCATGCCTGTGCTGCCGGCCGGGTGTGGATCGTCGATGTTCACCGGCACGGTTACGGTGCTTCCCGGTCCGATCTGCACCTGGCTGGGCAGGCTGAGAACCGGGTCGGGGCCGGTTGGGTTGTTGCTGGGAGCGCCCGGATAGGTGGGCATCTGGGCCACGGTGGTGCCGTTGAGATAGCGGTTGAGCAGGGTGGCGTCGGCCGAGGTCAGCTTGTCCGTGCCCGAGGTCTTGCCGATGCCCGCGCCCGCAATGTCGCCCAGAATCACCGGATCGACCACCGGGAAGGCGGCGAAGCCGGAGTCCACTCCGGAGGTGGCACGCGTCAGCAGCACACTGTCGGCACTGGTGTAGGTGCCGCTGCCGGTGGTGTTGCCCAGGAAGGCCACCACCTGCACGCCGTCGTCGCCGACGGTCGTCAGCGGTGTCGTGCCGGCCATCAGCACCGTGCTGCTCCAGTGCAGCAGGGCCTTGGATTTGTAGGCGGCGCCGCTGGGCACGGTCGCTTGCAGGCTGCCCAGGATGACCGCGCCGGAGCCCAGCGCCGTGGAACTGCTGAAGTCGAGGATGGCGTTGCCGGGCGTCGAGGCCGCGTCCAGGGTGAAGGTCGCTCCCGACAGTGTGGTGGTTGCCCCCGTGACGTTCAGCAGGCTGGCGTTGTATTGCAGCGTCAGCGTGCCCGAGGTGACGCCGGCGCCATTGCTCAGGGCGATGGGGATGCCATTGGTCGAATTGTTGGGCAGGTTGATGGCGTGGGCACTGTCCGGTCCGCGCGCGAAGTCGGGAACACTGACCACGACGGCCGAGGAAGCCGTGACCGTGAAGGTGGTGACGTAATTGGCACTGCCGCCATTGTCCTGGCCATCCAAGGGCACGTTACTGGTGTCGCGCAAGGCGTTGCTGCCGCTGACCAGGGTGACGGTGTAAGAGTCGGCCGGCAGCAGCCCGGCCGTGCTGCCGCCGTAGGTGGGATCGGTCTTGATGAAGGTGAAGCCGGTGTTGCTGCTGTTGACCAGCAGCGAGCCGGTGATCGCACCGCTGTTCTGCCCGACCAGAGTGACCTCGGCGGGACCATAGCCAGCGGAGGCAGCGTCATAGAGGTGCAGCGGGCTGGTGCTGCTATCGACAAAGGGCTTGCTGAAAGCGACCGTGAAGCCGCTGGGCGTCTGCGTGAACGAGGTGACGAACAGGTCATTGGGCGTGTTCGTGAGGCTGAACGACGCTGGCGTGCCGACTCCGCTGGTGGAGGCGGTGACGCTATAGCTGCCGGCCACGCCGTTGGCCGCGACGGCCACGCTGGCCTGGCCGTTGCTGCCTGTGGTGGCCGTGGCCCCGCTGGGGAAGGTGACGCTGGCGCCACTGCCTGGTCCGGCGAAGGTGACGGTGACGTTGGGAACCAGGTTGCCGTAGGCGTCCTTCACCGTCGCCACCAGGGGGCTGGCGAAAGTGCTGCTCACAAGGGCACTCTGGTTGGAGCCGGAGGTGACGACGATGCTGGCGGCCGCGCCGGCTGTGTTGGTCAGGCTGAAGGAAGCGGGCGTGCTGACGCCGTTGACGAACGCCTCCACGGTGTAGGTGCCCGCGAGGGTGTTGGCTGTGAAGCTCTCCGAGAGTTGGCCACTGGAATCCGTGACGCCGCTGATGCCGGCAAAGCCGTTACTGAAACTGCCTCCCGGACCGCTTCCCGGTGCGACGAAGGTGACGTTCACGCCGGGGATGGGATTGCCGGAACTGTCCTTGACAATGACCTTCAGGGGGCTGGCCAAGGCGGAGTTGACCGTACCGGACTGGGACGAGCCGGACACCACTGTGGCGCTGGCCGGAGCGCCTGGGGTGTTGGTGAGGCTGAACGATGCGGGAGTGACCTGTCCGGCGACGGCGGCGGTGACGTTGTAGCTGCCGGCCACGCTGTTGGCCGTGAAGGGCTCGGACACCTGGCCGCTGGCGTTGGTGGTGCCGGTGATGGTGGTGAGGCTGCCCGAGAACGTGCCGCTGGGTCCGCTGCTGGGGGCTGTGAAGGTCACCGTCACGCCGGACAGCGGGTTATTGTTGCTATCCTTGACAATGGCCACCAGGGCGCTGCCGAAGGCGGTGGTGACCATGGTGGTCTGAGGGGAGCCGGAAAAGACGGAGGCGGTGCCGGCAATGACCGTGAGCGTGAAGCTCTGGCTGGCCACTGTGCCCACACCGTTGGAGGCGGTGAAAGTCAGGGAGTAGACGCCGCCGGCGGCCGTGGTCGCGACCGTGAGGACGCCTGTGGTGGCATTGAAGGTAACAGCGCTGGGCAGAGTCGCTGTCTCGGCCAGGGTTGGGGTTGGGGAACCGGTGGCGGTGACGGTGAAGGTGCCGCCGGTGCCGGCAGAGAAGGCCGCGTTGTTGGCGCTGGTGATGGCCGGGGCAGTGCCGACTGTGAGCGTGAAGTTCTGGCTGGCCGCTGTGCCCACACCGTTGGTGGCGGTGAAGGTCAAGTTGTAAACGCCGTTGGCCGCCGTGGTGCTGACAGAGAGGACACCGGTGGAGGGGGTGAAGGAGACCCCGCTGGGCAGCGTCGCTGTCTCGGCCAGCGTCGGGGTCGGCACGCCCGTGGCGGTAACGGTGAACGTGCCGCCCGTGCCGACCACGAAAGCCGCTTTGTTGGCGCTGGTGATGGCGGGAGGCGAAGTAACGGTCAGGGTGAAGTTCTGGCTGGTCGGAGTGCCGCCATTGCTGGCGGTGAAGACGAGGTTGTAGACGCCGGTGGCGGTCGTCGTCGCGACTGTCAGGAGGCCAGTCGAGGCATTGAAGGAGACACCGGTGGGCGGCGTTCCCGTCTCGGCCAGCGTCGGGGTGGGCGAACTCACGGCGTGGACAGTGAAGGTGCCGCCCGTGCCGGCGGCGAAAGTGGCATTGTTGGCGCTGGTGAAGGCTGGATTGGCGGTCATTTCGGTCAAGACCACGTCGTGACCGCTGGTGCCCCCCTGGTAAGTGATCTTGAACTGCTGACCTGATGCGGTGAACGTTGCTCCTTCCGCAAGGCCGGTGAATGTCCCCGTGATTGCCGATCCGCCGGTGTTCGAGAGGATGTCAAAGGTATTGCCGACAGTCGGAACCAAGCCGGACAGAGTAGACACGTTGAGGGTGGCGCCGGTGAGGTTGATGGTGCCGCTGCCGATGATCTGGTCGTAGCTGGTCCCCGCCGTGGTCCCGTTCAGGGCAACGTTGACGGCCGCACCAGAGCCAAAGGAGAGGTTGCCGACGGTCAGCTGGCCTGTGGTGGTGGGAGAATCGCCGCTGGTGAGGGTGCCATTGACGACCACGTTGGCGGTAATGGTGCCGCTGCCCGACGTGGCTGTGGCAGCGCCGCCCAAGGTGGCGCCGCTGGCCACGGTTACGGCACTGGTGAGGCTGCCATCCACCAGCAGTTCCCCCGCATTGACCTGGGTAGTGCCTGTGTCAGTATCGGCTCCGGTCAGGTCCCAGGCGCCGGTTCCCGTCTTGACAATCGAGGTCGGGCCGCTCCCGTCGGCCAGCACGGCGCCAAGGACGTTGGCCCCGGTGTTGGTGCCGGTCAAGGTCAGAGTCGTCGCCCCCGAGCCGGTGAACAGTACTGTTCCAGCAGATCCCAGCGTAATGGGACCCGTGCCGGACGCATCCAGACTGCCGCCGTTCCCCGTCACGGCGACGACGTAGGCGGACGTGCCGGTGCTGCCTGACGGCCCCGTGTAGCGGAGGGTGCCGCCGTCCAGGGCCAGGGGGCCGGCGGAGGGAAGGTTCCCCAGGCCCGGGTAGCTGATCACGGCGGCGGTACTGGCCGTCGTCACCCCCGTGTTGGTGCTGGTGCCGCTCATGGTCAAGGTCCCCGAGCCTGTCACGTCAAGGCTCAGTCCGCCCAGAGTACCCGAGCCCGTGCTGGAGTATTCCAGGAGGGCGTCACTGATCGAACCGCCGAAGGTCTCATTCGTGGTCAGGTTCACGAGCAGCGTGGCAGCGGCAATCCCAGAAGTGGGTGGGTTGGTCCTGTTGCCGTTGGCGATGGCCGCATTGCCGCTGCCGGAAGAAGACAGGTTGGACACCACCGCATTGAAGCCGTTGAGGAACAAGCGGGCATTGTAGGGGCCCGCGGCTCCGCCATTGATGGGGCCGCTCGTCGGGTCAAGCAGCAGGACGTTGCCCTGGGTCAGCGCGGTGGCATTGTCCAGATAGACCGAGCCCCGCTGGATTTCGAGCATGCCGGTGAAGGTGTTGGCACCAGCCAGCACGAACGGGACTTCCATCGGGCTGCTGCTGCTGACAAAAGTATCCTGGGCAATAAAGGTGAGACCACCGCTGCCGGAAATGGAGCCGGTGAACACGCAGTCAGCGCTGAGGCCATAGACGCCGAAGCCGCTGTGGTTGGTTTTGCCAAACAGGTAGCGTTGTGCCGAGCCCAGATTGACGTTGGCAGAGATTGCCGTTCCCCAGTTCGCGGTGGAGCCGTCGGCGTCGTTGAAATCGAAGTAGATGTCCGGGCTGGTGGGACCGTTCGTGGTCGAGGTGAGGTTCAGCGTGCCGCCGCCGGCCACCGCGTTGTACGTGGACGACGTATTGGCAGTCAAGTACAGCGTCCCGCTGGAGTTGACGTTGGCTCCGGCAGCGATGGTTAGGATTCGGCTGCTGGAGAGCGTTGTGGTGGAGATCCCGAGAGTCCCGTCATTGACGCTGATGTTGCCGGTCTGAAGGGCTTGTGAGGCGGTAAAGGTGACGACGCCGGTGTCGGTCGAGGCGATGCCCTTGGTCAAGGTGCCTGTGCCGCCGGTCAGCACTCCGGCGAAGACGGCATTGCCTGGGCCGGTAAAGGTGAGCGGGTTAGCGCCGTTGGCGACGTTGCCACCGACCGTCAGGGTGGTGCCGGAGTTGGCAACGTCGATGGTGCCGCCGCCGCTGCCCAGGGTGAAGCCGTGGTCGGTGCTGGTCGTTGTCCCGGTGTACAGCAGCGTGGCGCCGCCTTCCAGGACGAGGTTGCCAGGGGCGTTGGTCGCGGCGCCGATGGGGCTGGGGCTGCCGCTGTTGACCAGCGTGCTGAGGCTGAGGGTGCCGCCGTTGACCGTTGTCGTCCCCGTGTAGGAATTGTGATTGGCACGCGTGAAGGTGCCGGTGCCGACGTAGACCAGGCTCAACGGGCCGCCTCCGGTGCCGTCCTGGAAGACGTTGCTGATGGTCGTCGTGCCGGTGCTGGGAATACCCACCGTCAAGGTCGCGGCCGTGGCACTGGCATCCTGAATGGTGCCCGTCCCGGACAGCGCGCAAAGGACTGGCTGAACCCATTCAGGGTCACCGTGGCCCCGCTGGCAACGGTGAGACTGGAAGAAGCTCCAAAGGCGGTTGCGGACCCGGCGAGCAGAACGCCGCCGTTGACCGTGGTCGAGCCGGAATACGAGTCGGCGCCGGCCAGAGTCAAGGTGCCGGTGCCTGCCTTGGTCAGGCTGCCGCTGCCGGTGAGCTGGCCGCTGACCGTGGTGCTGGCATTGTCACCGCCGGTGATCAGCACCGCGCTGCTGGTGCCATCCAGAATGATGACCGAGGTGGCCACGCTGTCGGCCAGCGAGTTGAACGTCACGTGGCCGTACTGGATCACCAGGTTGATCTGCTTGCTGACGCTGACGTCCTCGCTGAAGATGCCAGGCGTGCCCGTGCCGCCGCCAGTGTCGCCGTTGACCACAATGGTGCCCAGGGCCGGAATGGCGGCGATGGCGGCATTGACGCTGGCGAAAGCGTTGGTGCCGATCGTGGCAGGCTGGTTGCCGGCCATCACGGGGTCGGCATCCGTGATCATTGTCCCATTGGCCAGCCCGGCCCAGCGGTCATCGGCGTAATAGATCGGCGCTGACCGGGTCAGCACCACGTCGTGACCGCTGGTCCCGGCCGTATAGCTGATCGTGAACTGCTCACCCGCCGCAGTCACCGTCGCGCCCTGGGCGAGCCCGGTGAACGTCCCGGTGATCGCCGAGCCGCCATTGTTGACCAGAATGTCAAACGTCGTTCCGCCGATCGCATTGAAATTGTTCAGAACCGACAGGTTCAGAGTGGCGCCGGTGAGGTTGATGGTGCCGGTGCCGACGATCTGGTCGTAGCTGGTCCCCGCCGTGGTCCCATTCAGCGCGACGTTGAGGGCCCCGGTCGAGCCAAAGGAGAGGTTGCCGACGGTCAGCTGGCCGGTCGTGGTGGGAGAATCGCCGGCGGTCAGGGCGCCGTTAACCACCACGGGAGCGGCAATTGTGCCGCTGCCCGTAACGCCTGAGACAGCCGTGCCGCCCAGGGTGGCGCCGCTGGCCACGGTGACCGAACTCGCCAGGCTGCCATCCACCAGCAGTTCTCCGGCTTTGACCTGGGTGCCACCCGTGTAGGTGTCGGCTCCGGTCAAGTCCCAGGTGCCGGCTCCCATCTTGACGACCGAGGTCGCTCCGCTCCCGTCGGCCAGCACGGAGGCAAGGGTGTTGCCTCCGGTGTTCGTGCCGGTCAAGGTCAGAGTCGCCGCCCCCGATCCGCTGAACGTCACTGGAGCGGAAGTCGCCAGTGTGATGGGGCCAGAGCCCGAGGCGTCCAGAGTGCCGCCGTTGCCCGTCACCGTGATGCTGTAGGCGGGCGAGGTGCCTGCTGCTCCGGTGTACTGGAAGGTGCCGCCGTCCAGGGTCAAGGCACTGGCGGCCGCCGGCAGGCTGCTCACGCCCGGGAAGCTCAGCACGGCATTGCCACTGACCGTCGTCGTTCCCGTGGAGTTGTCCGTGCCGCTCAGGGTCAAGGTCGCCGTGCCGGTCGCCGGGCCGTTCACGACGAGGTTTACTCCCTGATTGCTGGTGCTGGCCCCCCCGTATTGGAAGAAGGTATTGGTGATCTTCCCGCCGAAGTTCCCATTCGTGTTCTGGGTCACGGTCAGCGTGGACGCAGTGGAGGTGTTGCCATCGGTGATGAGCGCGTTACCGCTGCCGGAAGACGACAGGTTGGACACCACCGCATTGAAGCCGTTGAGGAACAGGTAGGCATTGTAGGCGACCGTGGGTCCGCCATTGTTCGATGGGCCGCTTGTCGGGTTGAACGTCAAGACGTTCCCCTGGGTCAGCGCGTTGGCGTTGTCCAGATAGACGGCGCCACGATCGATTTCCAGTTTGCCCGTGAAGGTGTTGGCGGCATCCAGGACAAACGGGACTTCCACCGGGTTGCCGGTGGTGTTGTTGTCCTGGGCAATGAAGGTCAGACCACCACTGCCGGAAATGGGTTGCGTGAACACGGCATCCGCGCTCAGGCCATACACGGCAAAACCGTTGTGGTTTGTCTTGCCAAAGACATAACGCTGCGCACTCCCCAGATTGACAGGGACCCCGACTGTCGTGCCCCAGTTCGCGGTGGAGCCGTCCTGGTCGTTGAAATTGAAATAGATGTCCGGGTTGGTGGTGCCGTTATCGGTGGTCGAGGTCAGGTTCAGCGTGCCGATGCTGCTGGTACTGACGCCGGTGATTACCGCATTCGGAGTCGCGGAGCCATCTGCCAGCAGATCGAGAGTGCCGGAGGAATTGACGCTGGCCCCCGAGGCGATCGTGAGTTTCCGGGCCACGGCCAGCGTGATGGTGGGCAGTCCAAGCGTGCCGCTGTTGACCGTGACGTTGCCGGTGTACAGCGTCAGACCGTTGGCACTGTTGAAGGCCAGGTTGTTGGTGAACGTCACCGTGCCCGTGTCATTGGAGGTCACGGTCCCGGTCGTGCCCGTGAAGACACCGCTGAAGACGGCGTTGCCGGCATCGGTGATGGTGAGCGGGTTGGTGCCGTTGGCAATCGTGCCGCCGATGGTCAGGGTGGTAGCGGCGTTGGCAATGTCGATGGTGCCGCCGCCGCTGCCCAGGGTGAAGCCGTGGTCGGTGCTGGCCGTTGTACCGGTGTACAGAAGGGTAGCGCCGCCTTCCAGGACGAGGTTGCCAGCGGCGTTGCTCGAGGCTCCGATGGAACTTGGGCTGCCGCTGTTGGCCAGCGTGCTGATACTGAGGACGGGGCCGTTAACCGTTGTCGTTCCGGTGTAGCTGCTGCTGGTCCCGGAGAGGGTGAAAGTGTCCGTCCCGGAGCCGGTGAAGACCACGCTCAAGGTGCCGCCTCCGGTGCCGTCCTGGAGGACGCCGCTGAAGGTGGTCGTGCCGGCGCTGGGAACGCCCACCGTCAAGGTCGCGGCCGTAGCGCTGGCGTCCTGAATGGTGCCTGCACTGGGCTGCAGCGCGGCGAAGGACTGGCTGTACCCATTCAGGGTCAGGGTCGCCCCGCTGGCAACGGTGAGACTGGAAGAAGCTCCAAAGGCCGTTGCGGACCCGGCGAGCAGAACGCCGCCGTTGACCGTTGTCGAGCCGGAGTACGAGTCGGTGCCGGCCAGGGTCATGGTGCCGGTGCCTGCCTTGGTCAGGGAGCCGGCGCCGATGATCTGGCCGCTGACCGCGGTGCTGGCATTGTCTCCGCCCGTGATCAGCACCGCGCTGCTGGCGCCATCCAGAGTGATAACCGAGACGGCAACGCTGTCGGCCAGCGAGTTGAACGTCACGTTGCCATACTGGATCACCAGGTTGATCGCCTTGTTGACGTTGACGTCTTCGCTGAAGATGCCAGGCGTCGCGCCTGTGCCTCCGGAGTTACCGTAGGAAGCGTTACTGGTCGAATCGCCATTGACGATGACTGTGGCTGTGCTTCCGGCAGGAATGGCGGCGATGGCGGCATTGACACTGGTGAAGGCGTTGGTGCCGATGGTAGCCATCACGCCGGAGATCAGCGGGTTGGCAGTGACCGTGGCTCCATTGGACAGTCCTGTCCAGCGCTCATCGACGTAATAGATCGGCGAGGCCACGCGGGTCAGCACCACGTCGTGACCGCTGGTCCCGCCGGTGTAGCTGATCGTGAACTGGTCGAGGCCCGCGGTAACCGTTGCGCCCTGGGCGAGGCCGACGAACGTCCCGGTGATCGCCGAGCCGCCGTTGTTGACCAGAATGTCAAAGGTCGTTCCGGGGGCGGGGTTGAAGCCGACCTGAGTGGTTAAGTTGAGGGTGGCTCCGGTGAGGTTGACGGTGCCGGTAGCAGCGAACTGGTCGAAGCCGCTCCCCGCGGTGGTCCCGTTCAGGGCGACGTTGAGGCCCCCGGCCGAGCCAAAAGAGAGGTTGCCGACAGTGAGCTGGCCGGTGGGCGAGGTGGCATCGCCGGCGGTGAGGGTGCCATTGACGACCACGGGAGCGGTAACGGTGCCAGTGCCCGCAGTGGCTGAGGCAGCGCCGCCCAGGGTGGCGCCGCTGGCCACGGTGACCGAACTGGCCAGGCTGCCATCCACCAGCAGTTCCCCGGCATTGACCTGAGTGCCGCCCGTGTAGGTGTCGGCTCCGGTCAGGTCCCAGGTGCCGGCTCCCGTCTTGACAACCGCGGTCGCTCCGCTCCCGTCGGCCAGCACGGAGGCAAGGGTGTTGCCTCCGGTGTTCGTGCCGGTCAAGGTCAGGGTCGTCGCCCCACTGCCGCCGAAGACAATGGAGCCGGTGTTGGTGAAGGCGACCGGTCCTGTCCCCGAGGCATCCAGAGTGGCGCTGGTGCCCATGACCGTGAACAGTCGATCGGTGCTGGTCGCCGGTCCGGTGTACTGCAGCGTGGTCCCCGCGTCCAGGATCAGGTTGGTCGCCGCATTGGATGAGGCCCCGATGCTGCTGGGGGAGTTGCCCAGGCCATTGGCCACGCTCGTGCCGCCATTGGCCAGTTTTGCCACGCTCAGCGTGCCGCCGGCGATGGTGGTCGTCCCCGAGTAGGCGCTGCTGCCCGTCAGAGACAGAGGCGCGGAGCCCATCTTGACAATGGACAGCGTCTCGTAGGTTCCACCATCGCCCGTGCCGTCGTCGTTGGGCCCGTCATTGATCTGGCCGTTGAACACCCCGGCGGTGGTCTGGTCAATGGTAAGTGTGGAATTGGCCTCCTGACCCAGGGCGACGCCGAGTGTCGCGCCGTTGTTGTTGTAATTCGTGCCGCCGTTGGTCTGGTTCAGGGCGCCGTTGCGGATGAACGAGGTGGTGCCCGCCGCGCTCACGTCGTTCAGCGACCCGATGGTGACGTTGTAGCCCCAGAGGTACAGCGCCGCCTGGTCCTGCGTATTGGGATCAACGACACTGTCGAAGGTGACGCTGTTGGCTGCGGTAAGAGCTTTATTGTTGGTCAGATCCAGGTCGGCATTGGCAATGGCCACGGCCCCGGTAAAGGCCGGGACTCCCGCATAAGGACCGCTGGTCAGATCGCCGCTGTTGTCCGCATTCAGCACGAAGTGCGTGTTGCGGTTACTGTTGTTGTTCAGCCCCTCGAATTGCAGCGTGGCCGAGCCGGTGATCGGAGCGTCCAAGCGCAGGTCGCCGGCGTAGCGGCTGACGTCGTTGCGGTTCGTCTTGCCGACGATCCACTGCGTTCCGGAATTGCCCACGTCAACAACGGCGGTGATGACGCCTCCCCAGGGCCCGCCATCACCGCCGCTGGGCCCATAGTCTCCAGTCAGGCTCGGGTTGGTCACGCTCGCGGAAGCGTTCCGCAACTGGAGCGTTCCGGGGCCAGCAACTTCTGTCGTATACACGCTGCCGGAAGGATCGGTGGCCAGGGTGCCGGTGCAGGTAAAGATGGCCCCGGCAGCGATCGACAGATCGCGAACTCCGCCGGGCCGATAGCCGTCGTTCAAACGGATGCTGCCGCTCTGTAACGTTCCCGCGTTGACGGTGACATTGCCGGTGCTGATCGATCCGTAGACGGTGGCACTGTTGGCGCTGCCGAAGGCCAGGTTGCTGGTGAACGTCACCGTGCCCGTGTCGGCCGCGGTAAGTCCCTTGGTCACGGTGCCTGTCGTGCCCGTGAAGACCCCGCTAAAGCTGTCGTTGCCGGCGCCCGTGAAGGTGAGCGAGTTAGTGCCGTTGGCGATGTCGCCGCCAAACGCCAGGGTGCTGCCGCTGGGGGCGACGTTAATGACGAGGTTGCTACCCAGGGTGAGCCCACTGGTGATCTGGTCAGCGCCTCCCGAAGTCTTGGCGATCGTCGCCGAACCGCTGGAGACAGCCAGCGTCAGCGAGCCGCCGTTAGGAGCGATGGTGAAGGTGTTGGCGCCCGAGGAGGCCCCGACGTTCAGAGTACCGACAGTGATCGCCGTGTCGAGGTTAATGGTCTCGTTGCCGGCGAGGGCCGACGTTACGTTGGCAACGTCCCCAGTCGCTTGCGGGTAAGTCCCCGTACCGCCGCTGACGCTCCAGTTCGCGGGATTTGTCCAATCGTAAGCGCCAGCGGCGGTTGGCAACCAGGTGTACGTCGTCGGCGTGATGCGTGATTCCAAGGCTTCCAGTTGCAAGGATGCATAGCGTCTTCTGACGTCCCGCTTGACAGTTCCCCCGATGTTGATGAGTTTTGCGACGCGGTTGAAACAGCTCAATGAATTCCGGTCCATTGTGAACTCCTCGGTAGGGCATCATGGCAGCAACTCAAGTGATGGAGTTGGTGCTGGAAGCAGGTTTGGCACGCTGGAAAGACGACTGTTGCCAAGGGTCCTTATCTCGCTCCCTATTGTCCTTGGCCCGGGCCGGGCGAGCTAACGGTTTTCCGGAACACCATCCTCTGGTGATGCGGGAATGCCTGAATTCGTTTCTTCCGTGAATGTGGTTTGGCGGGAACCAGCTTCCGTGTGGTGTGGACAGCAGCAGGTGATTGCCGGGCTTGAACTCCAATCTGAGGGCGGCGAAGTATTTCTGACTCTGAATGTCGGTGAACTCTCCACCAGGAGGCCAGCTCAGGAAAGCCTTTTGTCCTTGCGAGTGAACGTAGCGCCAGGTAGGCTGCGAGAATCTGGCGCTCCGTTCAAAGCGGGGTTGTTTTACAATTTGATTCCGTGGATTTGATGAAGAGGCAAATAAGCTTGCACGAAGAAACGAAGTAACTTCTAAGCGGTGCAGGATTGCTCACCATGAATGTCGTTGAACTCCCCACCAACTGGCACCCGTGCAAGCACGTTGCGGGGCTCATGGCACTCGCCAAGAGGGGACAGCTGGATTAACCGGTCCCCGCGTGCGGCCCCTGGTCCTCACCATTTCCCCACAATACGTTCTCAGGTTATTCACGCGACAATGCCACGCTGCCCGCCAATAATGATCGCATCGTGATTCCCCCGAACGTTTCCCCGATTGGAGGTTCGTCCGATGCGAAATCGTTCGGCCTTTACCCTGATCGAACTGCTGGTCGTGATCGCGATCATTGCGATCCTGATTGGCCTGCTGCTGCCCGCCGTCCAGAAAGTTCGCGAAGCCGCTGCCCGAACGCAGTGCCAGAACAACCTCAAGCAGATTGGCCTGGCCATCCACAACTACCATGAAACGTACCAGTCCGTGCCGAGCATCGGCGACTGGAACGCGGAATTTCGCACCAATTCGTTCCCGGCCCCCAGCTGCGGGGGCGGTTTGACCTCTCCCGACGGTGCCACCGGCACCTGGCTCGTCCACTTGCTGCCCTACCTGGAGCAGACGCCTCTTTATGAGCAGTTCTATACCGCGGCCCCGCTGAGTAACACGACCTTTAGCAACGCCACCTTCAACGCCTTTGACGCCGTGACGACGAAGGTTGTCAAGAATTTCCTCTGTCCCTCGGACGGCAGCAGCCCCAATTTCACGCTCAGTGAGGGCGGGACGAATTATGCGCTCGGCAGTTATGTCGGCAACGTGACGGTCTTCAACCCGGTGCAGCTGGGGTCGTTCCAGACCGCCATGCCGGACGGCACCTCGAACACGGTCATGGTGGCCGAGCGCATCCTGAACTGTGACGTGTCCGGCCAGCTCTATTTCAGCGCTGCCGGCACCCACTTTACCGGCCCTTGCTGGGCCTGGCTCTACCCCGACCACGGCGACGGCGCCCAGGGGCCCGCGTTCGGCTGGAGGACCGCCAACGTTTCCGGTAGCGGCACCATCACCGATTTACGGACCGATTTCGCCGACGGGCCCACGCCGTTCCAGGTCAACGTTACATCCGCCACCTGCGACATCTACGTAACGCAGAGCGTTCACAGCGCCATGCAGGTGATCCTGGGCGACGGCAGCGTCCGTGGCTGTGCCGGGACCATGGCCAAGGCCACCTGGGTCCACGCCTGCACCCCCAACGATGGCGTTGCCCCAAACGGTCCCGATTGGTAACCAGCCGCGAGGCCCTGACTTATGCCGTCACGAACGTGGTGTATGCTGGGGTTGGCCTGGCTGGTGCTGCTGCCGTTCTGCTCCGGCTGCTGGGGCGAGCGAGTGGTGTCGGTCACAGGCACGGCAACCCTGGCCGGCGAGCCGGTCCCGGACCTGGTCATCAACTTCGTTCCGGAGAAAGGGGAAAGGAGTTTCGCGCTCACCGATGCGCAGGGGAGATTCACCATGCGCACCTCCTCGGGGCGACTCGGTGTTGTGGCGGGCACCCACAAAATTTGGGTCCAGCTTCGACCGGCTGGCCTCAAGGACGACAAGGAACTGCAGCAGCGGTTCGCCGAGCGCCAGGCAGACCCAAAGATTGCGGCGATGCTGAAGCAGTACGGCAGTTACGAAACAACGCCGATCACCAAGGAAATCCAGCACGCGGAAGACATCAAGCTGACGCTGGATTGACGGCAAGCAGGGCATAAACCTGGCCAGATCCACGACGGTCAGGACAACTCGACGAAGAATCCGCGAGGGTCCCGGCTCAGCGAACGATTCCCCAGGAACAACCGGACGCTCTCGGCCCTCCCCAGGAACCGAGCCTCGGGACGTTTCCCTGCGGGGGAAACGTCCCGAGAAGGACTTTTTCGTTTTTCCTGCGCACTAACGATCGCTACCCCAGAGGTTGGGCGGTGAGCCGTTCCCTGCTTCCAGAGCAAAGACGTCGCCCTGAAACACCTGGTCGTTGGCACTGGTGTCGTTCTCAGCCGACGTCAGGAGGCTTGCCACAGGCAACCATCCCGGCACCGCTTCTTGGTTCTTCCAATCCAACGTCTCCAGCGCCCAGGTTGCGGGTTCCGTTGGCGTGCTTGCCGATCCAGTCTGGTTGCTCAGCGTTCCCTGCAGAATCCGGCTGGCGGAGATACTCTCCACATTTGCACTGAATCCCGTATCTGCCGACCCGACCGGAATCCCGGTCAACGACACCGTCTCCACCAGGCTTGACCCGCTGCCGGCTTCCGGCAGCGACAGGGTGTACGGCCCCTGGTTGTCATAGACCTCGGTCGCGATCGTTCCCTTGCCAGTGGGATCAACCGCAGACACCAGGCTCACCGTGGTCGAGGAGACACTCGTCCCTGGGATAGCCTGGAACGTCAGCGTGACCAGGCTGCCGCCCAGCGAACTGCTGATCGGCGTCGCACTGAACAGCGTGATGCCAATCTGCCCCGTGGTCGCATTCACTGCCGACTGCAACGTCCAGTCCGTCCCCGCAGCCGGCACTGTTCCTAACCGAATGCTGCCCGGGAGCACCTGCAGCACCTTGGGATCATACGTCAACGCCAGCGTGGCCTCGGTCATGCCTGTGCTGCCGGCCGGGTGTGGATCGTCGATGTTCACCGGCACGGTTACGGTGCTTCCCGGTCCGATCTGCACCTGGCTGGGCAGGCTGAGAACCGGGTCGGGGCCGGTTGGGTTGTTGCTGGGAGCGCCCGGATAGGTGGGCATCTGGGCCACGGTGGTGCCGTTGAGATAGCGGTTGAGCAGGGTGGCGTCGGCCGAGGTCAGCTTGTCCGTGCCCGAGGTCTTGCCGATGCCCGCGCCCGCAATGTCGCCCAGAATCACCGGATCGACCACCGGGAAGGCGGCGAAGCCGGAGTCCACTCCGGAGGTGGCACGCGTCAGCAGCACACTGTCGGCACTGGTGTAGGTGCCGCTGCCGGTGGTGTTGCCCAGGAAGGCCACCACCTGCACGCCGTCGTCGCCGACGGTCGTCAGCGGTGTCGTGCCGGCCATCAGCACCGTGCTGCTCCAGTGCAGCAGGGCCTTGGATTTGTAGGCGGCGCCGCTGGGCACGGTCGCTTGCAGGCTGCCCAGGATGACCGCGCCGGAGCCCAGCGCCGTGGAACTGCTGAAGTCGAGGATGGCGTTGCCGGGCGTCGAGGCCGCGTCCAGGGTGAAGGTCGCTCCCGACAGCGTGGTGGTTGCCCCCGTGACGTTCAGCAGGCTGGCGTTGTATTGCAGCGTCAGCGTGCCCGAGGTGACGCCGGCGCCATTGCTCAGGGCGATGGGGATGCCATTGGTCGAATTGTTGGGCAGGTTGATGGCGTGGGCACTGTCCGGTCCGCGCGCGAAGTCGGGAACACTGACCACGACGGCCGAGGAAGCCGTGACCGTGAAGGTGGTGACGTAATTGGCACTGCCGCCATTGTCCTGGCCATCCAAGGGCACGTTACTGGTGTCGCGCAAGGCGTTGCTGCCGCTGACCAGGGTGACGGTGTAAGAGTCGGCCGGCAGCAGCCCGGCCGTGCTGCCGCCGTAGGTGGGATCGGTCTTGATGAAGGTGAAGCCGGTGTTGCTGCTGTTGACCAGCAGCGAGCCGGTGATCGCACCGCTGTTCTGCCCGACCAGAGTGACCTCGGCGGGACCATAGCCAGCGGAGGCAGCGTCATAGAGGTGCAGCGGGCTGGTGCTGCTATCGACAAAGGGCTTGCTGAAAGCGACCGTGAAGCCGCTGGGCGTCTGCGTGAACGAGGTGACGAACAGGTCATTGGGCGTGTTCGTGAGGCTGAACGACGCTGGCGTGCCGACTCCGCTGGTGGAGGCGGTGACGCTGTAGCTGCCGACCACGCCGTTGGCCGCGACGGCCACGCTGGCCTGGCCGTTGCTGCCTGTGGTGGCCGTGGCCCCGCTGGGGAAGGTGACGCTGGCGCCACTGCCTGGTCCGGCGAAGGTGACGGTGACGTTGGGAACCAGGTTGCCGTAGGTGTCCTTCACCGTCGCCACCAGGGGGCTGGCGAAAGTGCTGCTCACGAGGGCACTCTGGTTGGAGCCGGAGGTGACGACGATGCTGGCGGCCGCGCCGGCTGTGTTGGTCAGACTGAAGACGGCTGGTGTGCTGACGCCGTTGACAAACGCCTCCACGCTGTAGGTGCCGGCGATGGTGTTGGCGGTGAAGGCTTCCGACAGCTGGCCGGTGGAGTCGGTGATGCCGCCGATGCCAGCAAAGCCATTGCTGAAACTGCCTCCCGGACCGCCTCCCGGACCGGCGAAAGTGACGCTGACTCCCGGGAGGGGATCGCCGACGCTGTCCTTGACAATGACCTTCAGGGGGCTGGCGAAGGCGGAGTTGACCGTGCCGGACTGGGCCGAACCGGAAACCACCGTGACGCTGGCGGGTGCCCCGAGATTGACCGTCTGCGTGGACTGGGTGGACTGACTGCCGGCCAGGTTGGCATCGCCGCCGTAGACGGCAAAGATGTTGTGGGTGCCGGCCGTCAGGGTGGAGACACCGATAGTCACCGAGCCGCTGGTGAGCATCCCTGAACCAACAACGGCATTGCCGTTGCTGGCATCTTCCAGCGTCACCGATTCGCCGTTGGCCGGCGAACCGCTGACACTGACCAGGAAGTTCACTGTCTGGCCGGCGGTGGAAGGATTCGGTCCGTTATCTGTAAGAGTGGTGGTTGTGGGGGTCAGGATTTTCTGGGCCACGGTGGTGGACTGGCTTGGTTGGTGGCTGCCGTCGCCGCCGTAGACGGCGAAGATGTTGTGTGTGCCGACGGACAGGGCTCCGGCGGCCACAGTGAGGGTCGCCGTTCCATTCAACAGCGTGCCCGTTGCCGGCACGACGGCATTGCCGTTGCTGGCATCTTCCAGCGTGATGCTCTCGCCATTGTTGCTGGTCGTGCTGCCGCCGCTCACGGTCACCGTGAAGGTCACGGACTGGCTCGTGGTCGATGGATTCGGAGTGCTGTTGGTGATCGTGGTCGTGGTGATCGCAGTGGGGACGAAGGCCACGCCGCGGAAGTTCTCGAGGGATGTCGTCGAATTCACGTAGGCAACAACGCTGACAGCTCCGCTGGTGGTGGAGAAGGTTCCGCCGTAGCCACTGTTATCGACGACTTTCATCACCTGGCCGCCGCCATCGTTCGACGTGCCGCCATTGCCGGAGGTCACGTACATGGTGACGCCCCCCGTGCCACTCGTCTGACCCTGAATCCAGTAGAAGGTGTAAGGAGTGGTATTGAGGTTTGCGAGCGTCCCGGTAGCTGTGTAAGTATCGGTAAGGCTCCAGGCCGTGCCGGCAGTGTTCAGCGTCCACTTGGTGATGGTCCCATCGGCAAAACTCGGGCCATCATCGCTGACGTAAAGCGTGTTGATCCCGGCGGGCGCCCCGGTTCCGTTCAGGTGGGTGGCGTAGGCGTCGATCGGGAACATACTGCTCGTAAAACTCAAGCCAGGGAGCGGGGAAAGGGATGAAACCGAGCTGGTGGAGAATCCCGTCCCGACCTGGGCGACCTCTTGCGACGGGGGCGCCCCGCCGGTTGTGAACAAATTGCCCCCAAGGCCTTCCAGGCTATCGAACGTGATCGAGGTGACGCTGTAGATGCTGGTCGAAGTTATCGTGCTGGAGGGCGGGCTTGCTGGCCAGGCGAATTCGCGGATGCCGCCGCCGCCGCTCACGTAGACCGTCGAGCCATCGGGGCTGTACACGCTGGAGAAGGCACCGGAGTAATCTTTCAGGGCGACTGTCGTGATCGATCCGTCTGACCCGATGCGGGCGATGCTGCGCGGGACGGTCGTGGCGGATGCGGAACTCACAGAGCTTGTGAAGGTCGTTGGAGCATCGTACCCTTCCAGAAAGGCGTATTGCCCGTCGCCCGACAGACTCAGCTGACCCACAGTGGAATGCTCGCTGTCGGCGACCACTCCATGAACCGGGACGACAGTATTGTTGGGTCCCAGCGCCGTGGCGCTGTCCGCGCTGGGCATGATGATCGATTGCACCAGAGTCCCGCTGGTTGTGTACTCATCAACGTAGAGCACGTTGTCGCCGGTGCCTCCATTCAAGGCGGTGGTCCCGTCGCCATTGCGATAGACCAGCAAGTCACCCGCGCCCCAGGGCTGAGCATTGACGGTAACGTCCTGAAGGCCGGTGCTGGTGATCCAGGTCGAGTTCGATGGAGTGAACACGGCGGTGATCGTGTGGATACCCGGAGTCAGCTTCCCGGTCGCCTGCAGCAAGGCGGTGTTCACGGTCGTGCTGGCCGTCACGCTGGCGCCGCTGCCGCTGACGGAGACCGGGCTCGCGTTCAAGGGAGCGCTCAGGCCGTCCGCGTAGAAATTGACGGTGCCGAGGATGGGCGTGTGCGTGGGGCTGGCCGTGTCGGTCACCGTTGCCGTGAGGGTGACGGTGGAACCGACGTTGACGGAATTGGCGGCCACCGTGGTAGAAGTGGCGTCGCCGATGGCTTCCGCGAAAGGCGAGGTTGTGGTGCTGGTCTGCCAGTTCCCGGTGTTATCGGGCGTAAAGGTCGCCGTGATGAGGTAGGTGGTCCCGGCGTTCGGGAACATGGCGTTGGAAAGGGTCGCGACTCCGCTGGAATTTACGGTCGGTGATGTTGTACCGATCTGAGTCGGCGACCCTGCGCCAACCTGCTCGAAGAAAGTGACTGTGCCGCCGGGGGTGCCTGTGGTCGTCGAGGCGACTGTCGCGGTGAGCGTGATGGGGGAATTCGAGGGCCCTGGCGAGGGCGACGCGGTGACCGTAATGGTCGTTGGAGCTGGGGTGACCGTCAGCTGAACGGAGGAGGCTGACGTTGTGGGGGCGTAACTGGAGTCGCCCGTGTAGACGGCCTTGACCTGGTAAGGGCTGCCGCTGACACCCAGGAGCAGCGATTCGGTGAAGGCGGCCACACCGGCAATGAGCGGAGCCGAGCCGATTTCCTTGCCGTTCACCTGGAAGCTGACCACGCCGCTGGGGGTCGCACCAGCCCCGGAAACCGTGGCCGAAAACGTGACCGTGTTGCCGTAGGTCTGCGTGTCGGAGGCCTGACTATCCACCGTCAGGGAGGAGATGGTGCTGGTGGCCGTGCCCGGGTTGGTCGGAGCGAACGTCACACCTCGGAAGCTTTCATTGGCCGGAGCGGTAGCCAGGACCGTGTAGCCCGTTAAGGCCGTACCATTGTCGGATACCGTGACCAGGCTGTTGCCGCCTGTCCCCGTGGTATCATAGGTGGTCGCGTACAGGACCGCGCCGGCACCCGTACTCGAGTTGTAATGAGTGAGATCGACGCCGAGGCCGAAGAAGCCGATGTTTCCGGGATCAATGGATTCAGTCTCGACCCAGGTATTTGAAACGCTCTGAACCCATTTCTGAATGCCGCCCAGGCCATCCGTGCGGTTGTCCGTGATGTAGACGGTATTCGGATCCGCGAACACGAACTGGTACGGGCTGGCGAAATTGCCAGAACTGTCCCGGGTCGTTGGGAAGCCGCCGCCGCCTGAAGCCACGCCCAGGGGGGTGGTTACCTGACCACTGCTGGTTGGCAGACCTGTCCCGACCGTCGCCGGACCGTCGATGCCGGTCGTGCCGGCGTCCAGATAGAGCTGGCCGTCAAACTCGGTCAGACCGCGCGTGTTGGTGAAGGTCGTACTGATCGACGTGGACGAACCCGGACTTCCCAGCGGCACCAGCCGGACTCCGCCGGCGGCGCCGCTGCCGAAGCCGGAGACGTAAAACGAACTGCCGTCCAGCGTGTAGCTTGCGGGAACCTCGCCCGTGCTGTAGCCATCCGTGATTTCCGTGGACGTGTTGACCGTTCCGTTAGCGTTGATCAGGCCGACAATTCGGGGAGTGGTGCTCGTGGGCGTGCCTTCGGGTTTACTGGTTCCGATCGTCGCATCATAGCCGATCAGGGTGAGGTGTTGCGAATCCGCGGACTCGGTGAGCATGCCGTCGTTGATGGCAAAACCTTGCGTGCTATCCGTGAGAATCTGGTTCGTACCGCTCACCGCCGTGGGCAGTGCCAGAGTCGCGGCTGCCGTCTGACTCGTCCCCGAGGTGCTGAACTCATCAAGGTACACGGCGTTGGCGGCATCGGTGAGGCTGGTGACCGTGCCGCCGCTTGAGGGCGTCAACCCGCTGTTCGTGTCGGTGTACGTGAATTGCGTTGCACTGAGCACGGTGATGGTGAAGGTGCCGTTGTATCCCGCGAGACTCACCCCGGCAATCTTCACCTGCTGCCCGTTCAGCAAGTTATTCGCCGTCTGTGTCGTGATCGTGACCGTATTGGTGGACTCGGTTGCGGCGGTGATGGTGCCTCCCGCACCGTTGCCTACACGTTCGACAACCAGGTCTCCCGTGTTGAAACCGATCGTTTGCGTCAGCGGCGCCGCGTTGCTCGATTGGTCGTTGCTGTCGCCGCTGTAAGTCGCGGTGATCGTATGACTGCCGATGACCAGCGTCGAGAAAGTCGTGGTGGCCACACCCCCGGTCACTGTTGCGGGGCTGCCAATCTGAACGCCGTCGGCAAAGAAGGTGACCGTGCCCTGGAGGGTTCCCGCGACGGTCGGGGTCACCGTTGCCTTGAGGGTGACGTTCGCCCCCGCCGAGGCATTGGGTGCGGAGGAACTGAGCGTGGTGGTGGTTGGCGTCAGCGGCACGAAAGCGACGCCCGCGAACGAGGCGATGAAATTGCCACCTGTAGGGGCCAGGGCAAGCTGTTGGAAAGAGGTGTAGGAATCAGGCGGAGCATTGTACGCACTGGTATCCGTAAAGCTATACAGATAGTTGGGTTGATTGCCCGCGCCACCGGTGAAGGCGGCGTTCGCGGTCAGGTACATCTGGAACGAGTAGCCGCTTGTGCCGGGATTGAGTTCCTTCCCGGTCAAGCCTTCGGCAACCCCCCCGGGGGAATTGGTCGCCAGATCCTGACCCTCCAAGACCCAGGTGCCGGTCGTCGGCCCTGCTGTCTCCGTGGTGTTGGCGAACTTCAGCAGACCAAAATCCTGGTCCGCGACGTACAGCGTGTCGGCATTTCCCGTCGATAACCCCGTGAGGTGGTTGAAGAGGAGGAACGCATACGGCGCCGGGACGCTGGTGGAGTTTGAGTTGAATCCGGGTAGGGTGGAATACGCGGCCTCCAGACCCGGGAAAGCCGTGAAGGAGGAGGCGCTGGTCGGCAGTCCCGTCCCCACTTGCTCGATTGGCGACGTGGTATCCTCGGTGGCGACGTAGAGTTGCCCCCCGAGAATCTCGGCCGCGTAGCCGCTCGAGTTGTTCGGCCCGACCTGCGTCGGCGTGCCGGACGCGCCCAGGGTTGTGTAGGCGATTCCCGAGTTGGTGGTTGAGCCGTCGCCCAGGAGGTAAAACTCCTGACCGTCATTGCTGACGGCGCCCTTGACCTTGAGGAAGGCGTCATTGTTCGGTTCGGTGGCGAGGGTGTCTGTGTTGATGTTGCCGAAGTCGTCCACCCGGCCAATGACTCGGGCCACGGTGGCCGCGTTGCTACCGGTGGCGCTGGCCGTCCCCAGAGGCAGATCATAACCGGCAAGCGTCAGGTATGCCCCGTTGGCGGACAGGCTCAGGAACCCCTGCGTCCCAGCCGTGCCGCTCATGGAGAGGATGTGGGTGTTTCCTGAATCGGCATTGGGAAGAGCGATCGACTGAACCAAAGTTCCTGAGGTGGTATACTCGTCGAGGTAGACCTGCGTAGCCGCGCTGGTCAGCTTCGAGTTGCCGTCGCCGCGACGCAGAACAACGATGTCTCCGGGAGTGAACGCCTTCTGAGCGGTTTCGATGTAATTGCTCGAAGTGACCGTCACGTAGTTGCTGTTCGTGTCGGGGTTGTACACGGCGTAGAACAGGTGGCTGCCCGCGGTCAATCCTGAGGGGTAGACGGCGGTCGTGGTCGTCAGGTTTGCGGTGAGCGTGTTGCCAGTGCCCGTCAGCGTGGCCGTGCCAACCTGAAGGGGATTGCTGCCACTGAGGTCCTCGAAAAACGTAACCGTACCGGTCGGCGAGCCGTTGGGCAAACCGCTCAGGCCGTTGCCGCTCACTGTCGCCGTGAGGGTCGCTTGTGAGCCAGGGGTCGTGGTATTGCTCGCGGAACTCACGGAAATGGCGGCGCCGGGATTGACCGCGAACGTATCCACGCTCGAAGTCGCGTTGAGGTAGTTGGCATCGCCGGAATACGAGACGGTGATGGAGTGCGTTCCGAGGGTCAGATTGGCGGTGGTAAAGGTGGCCGTTCCATTGCTGAGAGGCATCGTTCCCAGTGTACTGCTTCCGTCCAGGAAGGTGACGGTTCCGGTTGGAACGCCCGGACCCGGGGGGGTGGTGGGAGCCACGGTGGCGGTGAAGGTGACGCTCTCCCCAATGGTCGATGAACTGGTCGGTGCGGTCACCGTCGCGGTGCTTGGAGTTGAACCGGTGACCGTCACGGTCTTTTCCGCCGACGTGGCAGCCGCGATGTTGGCGGTCTGTCCCGCAAGTGTTGAGTCGCCCGCGAAATAGGCATGGACGCTGTTCACCCCAAGGGGCAGCGCGGTTGTGCTGAAGGTGGCTGTGCCGCCGGAGATTGGGCTGCCGCCTGGGTTCAGCAGCGCGCCGGTTACGTCGTCGATGAAGTAAACCGAGCCGACCGGAGTGCCGTTGGCTGAGGACACGGTGGCGGTGAAAGTGACGTTCTGATTCGGGTTCGCATTGCTCGGGGCTGTCAGCGTCAGCGTCGTGGGGTTCAGCGGCGCGAAGGCGATGCCGGGCAGGCTTTCGCCGTGGTCGGTGGCCGGTGCCAGCGCGATGAGGGTTGTGGCCGTGTTCGTCCCGCCGTCATCATACTCAAAGACACTGCTGTTCCCCGATCCATCGGACGAGGTGAAAAAGAGTTTGACCTCGGTCGAGCTGATGACCTGGCCAGTCAAGCCCACGTAGTTGGCGTTCGCCGTCATGGGATTGGACAGCAGTGTTGCCGTGGACCAGGTTGTGCCGTTATAAGTGCTGCTGTACAGGCCGGTCGCGGCATCAACGAAGTACATCTTGTCGCCGTTGTCCAGGACGCCGTCGCCGTTCATGTCGGCCACGAAAAGCCCGTTGGGGTTGCCGCCAGCCGGGTCGGCGACGAGCAGTTTATCCGAGGTGGCAGTGCCAGCCGTGGTTGGGAGAAACACCGGATTGCCGCCCGCGTTGACCGACTCGTAGATGCCGACCGGGCTGGTCTTGGCGCTCGAATAAAAGACCTGGCCGTTGAAGGCAACCGTCGCCGCACGGGTGTTGTCCCCACCCGTTTCGGTCCCGGAAACCATGATGCCAGTCGTGCCGCCCCCCGTCGTCAGTCCGTTGACGTAACGCAGACCACCATTGGTGGTATGGCCGAACGAATACAGGGTCGTGGAGTTGGCCTCGACGACGCCGCGGATGTCGTCGCCTTGAGAAATGGGGCCGTAAGTTGTTGTGTTCAGAGTTGTTGGGTTGACGCCCACTTGCGCGAGCACCCGGTTCGTTGAAGCCGGGCCGGTGCTGATTGAGCCAGTGTTCACGTTGGCATCATTGCCGGCAAAGGTGAGTACGGAGGAGTCGAGGGAGCGGCTCAGAATGCCAACCCCGTTGCCGTTCGCATTGGAGGTCGTGCCGGTGTCCAGGGTCAAGGGTTGATTCCCTGTCCCTGTGCCAGGGGATTGGTTGTTCGGGACGGGGACCGTCTGAACCGTGGTCCCGCTGGTTGTGATCTCGCGCAAGTACACGGGGCCGTCCGAGGCATAGGTCGTCGTTCCATCGTTGACCTGGAGCACGACGAGATTGCCCGGAGTGAAGGAGTTCGGCGAAATGGTCAGGGTCGAGCCGAAAGCGCTCGAATTGCTGCTCGCGAAGCCGGTGCCCGGGACGTAAAACGCCTGGATGTTGTTATAGGTGCCGATTGGGACGCTGCTTGAGGACACGGTGAAGGTGGCGACGGTGCCGCTGGTGGTTTCGCTCGTGGCGGTGGCCAGCAGCGTGCCCCCAGTGCCGCCGTTGAAGAACTCGACCGAGCCGGCGGTCGGGGCGGTGGTGCCGGTGCTCGCGGTGACCGTCGCCGTGAAGGCGACCGGTGTGTTCGTGGTCGTTGACAGAGGACTGATCGAGGTGATCGCGGTCGTGGTGGCAGCCCCAGTGATGGTGAGGGTCGAGCCAAAAACGGTCGAATTGCTGCTCGCGAAGCCGGTGCCCGGGACGTAAAACGCCTGGATGTTGTTATAGGTGCCGATCGGGACGCTGCTTGAGGAAACCGTGAAGGTGGCGACAGTGCCGCTGGTGGTTTCGCTCGTGGCGGTGGCCAGCAGCGTGCCCCCGGTGCCGCCATTGAAGAACTCGACCGAGCCGGCGGTCGGGGCGGTGGTGCCGGTGCTCGCGGTGACCGTCGCTGAGAAGTTCACCGGTGTGTTCGCGGCCGCTGACAGCGGGCTGATCGAGGTGATTGCAGTCGTGGTGGCATTCGCAGTGATGGTGAGGGTCGAGCCAAAAGCGCTTGAAGTGCTGCTCGCGAAGCCGGTCCCCGGGCCGTAAACTGCCGTGATGTTGTTATAAGTGCCGACCGGGACACTGCTTGAGGAAACCGTGAAGGTGGCGACAGTGCCGCTGGTGGTTTCGCTTGTGGCCGTGGCCAGCAGCGTGCCCCCCGTGCCGCCGTTGTAGAACCTGACCGAGCCGGCGGTCGGCGCGGTGGTGCCGGTGCTCGCGGTGACCGTCGCCGTGAAGGTGACCGGTGTGTTCGCAGTTGTTGACAGCGGGCTGATCGAGGTGACCGCAGTCGTGGTGGCAGTCCCGGTCGTACCCGATACTGGCACGAAGTCCATGCCCTTGAGAACACTGGGGCTGGTGGCTGTGTACAGCGTGACGTTGTTCGCGGTGGTAACGTTGATCGTCGCGTTGAAACCCGCGGTGTCGGTGAACTTATCCAGAGTGGCACTTGTGGTAAGGTACAACGAGGCGCCGCCACTCCCGTTGTTCGCGGCGATCATTGACTGCCCACCGCCACCGGGAATTGTATAGGATCCGTTCGCCGTCCAGGTGCCGCTCACAAGCGAGAACTTATTGATCTGGCCGGCGTCCATCGTATACAGGATGTCGTAGGTCGAGCCGTTGCTGCCGGACTGGATCAGGTAGAAGTCTTGAATGTTTGCATCAATCGGGACTCCCGTCAGTCCGGTGAAAGTGGTGGCTGTCGGGCTCGCCACAGTCACGACGGCGGAAGGCACGGTGGTTCTTGTGGAGCTGATGTAAACGGTGCCCCCGAAGCTCTTGGCACTCAGAATGTTCGTCGCGTTGGTGGGGGCCGTTTCGCCATTGCTGTACAAACCACCTTTATCCGCGATAAACCAATTCGAGTCGTCGAGGCTCGTCGTCGAACGGGTCTGATTGCCGGATATCCCCGTGTAACTCGTCTGCAGGGTGAAGTTCGCGTTGGCATCCAAAGTCACGACTGTACGATCGGTAAGCGGCGAAGTCGCCAGGTCACTATCGGTGGTGTCTGTCGTGTTGTAGCCAGTAAACGACAGAAGCGTTCTGTCGTTGGTGTCGGAGAGAAAACTGCTCGTCCCCGAGTCGCTGAAGCGCATCGCATTGGTCCCGGTTGATGCGATGGGGATGGTCTGGACGGGACTCGCCTGGTTGGCCGTGGACGGATTCAGTTCCAGGATCGAGGCGGTGGTGTTATTGGAAGCGGCAGCCAGGTTGATTACAGCGATGTCGCCCGGGATGAACTGCGCCGGCACGACGCGATCTTCCAGTTGCTCGACGGTGAGGATTGCCGCTGACCTCCGCCGCACTTTGTGGCTGGCAGCCCGAGACGCTGTGCGATGAGTGCTGTTCCGTTTGGGGGTGAACACGCTGAGAGGATTCCAGGCCACGGTGATTCTCCTAGTTGTGTCTGACCCAGCATGCTGACGGCTGGGATCTTGGTGCAGTCTGTTCCTAACGTCTCAGGAAACAATGGGAGGCAGGGGTCAGGTTTCACCTCATCCCATCCCTGTAGGTGGGCTAACCATTCTTGCGATGGCGCATCACGAGCGCAGTTCCACGTCCGGGGTTTTTCCGGACGGAGCCATCGTCCTTGCGGCAGAATGTCGCGTCAGCACTGACGCGATATCTGGCGTGAGGTTCGGTGCGATGGATGTTGTATAATGCAATTGTGTCGATTTGATGTTCAGATAAACAATATCCCACGAAGAATCGGGGTATAAATCTTCACCTGCGATGATAACCTGCTGGTAATGGAAGGGTCCGCTTTCCCAGACTTTCACCAGACTCGCCAGTCAAGTCGTGCCGTTCCTGGCACGTTGGCACGCCCTCTTCCGCGCTGCGGTCGAGGAGGAGATCCTGCTGGGCGGCGACACCGGCACGACGGAGGCTATCACGGGAGCCATCGTCAGCGCCACAGGAGCCGTCAGGCGTTCGCAACCGAGCTGCCGCGGGCTTTGCCGCCGCTGGGACTGTTCTGGCCGGGGATACTGCTGTGCAATGGGCTGTTCTTTCTGGTCGTGGCGGGGCACGTCGGCCAAGCGGTGCTTGCCGTCGTACTGAGAGTCGCCCCTTTCGGGGATGCGCTGCCAACCTCGGGGCTAACGGGGAGAGGTTAGCGCTGCATCTGGATCTTGTATTCCTTCTGATCGGCGGAAACGTTGATGTGGAGGGGGCTTTCCGCCGCGTTCCGATATTGCTGCGGAATGGGCCGGTTCTTCAAGCTTTGCAGATACGCTTGCAGTTCAAACCGTTTGCTCTCGGGGGTCAAATCGGTGGGGATGTCGTCGTCAGCCACCGTGACCACGTTCTCGATGGCACATGCTCCGGGTTTGCCATGACAGGTGAGGGTGAAGTGCCCCTCGTCATCCGTCACGCCCTGAGCGATGTATTCGTTGGCGTTCTCGAACTGTGGGAAGAATCGCACCTTGGCCTTGGGAAGAGGGAGGCCGTCCAGCAGGACGACACCCGCAACGGGCACAATGGCGGGGGGACGCGCCACAACCAGACAGAAGAGCGAGCGCCAGCAAGGCGCTCGCCCCGAGCAAACGACGAAACATGATCGATCGGTCCTCAAGGTAAAAGCACGGTCCAGGAATCAGGGGATGTTGACGGCGTTACCGTCATTGGGGACCGAGAGCCGCTCGTAAAGCACGATGCCAATACTGTTGGTGATGAAGGCCACGGAACCATCGCACACTGCGAAATTCGTTCCGTTCGGATGCCCGCTGCCGAAGTTGGTTCGGCGGGCGTTCGTCCCTGTTGTGGAAGCGGGTGAATTGGGGGGATACTGGGTATCCCCAAGGTTGTCCTGGCCGGAGTTATAGTTGCACCAGGACCAGCCCCGCGAGTTATCCAGCGTCTGCGAAGGGTAATTGTACGTCGGGTCAAAGCTGAAGCGCTCGCCCACCAGGAACGTGTTGCTGGTGCCGTCGGTGACGTCTGCAAAGCGAACGCTGCTGTTGTAGTACAGCACGCCGTTCAAGCTGGCGGTGCCAATCGGCCAGGCGGAAGTGCCGGCGTTGCCGAAGTAGCTGTTGACCCCGAAGTAATAGCTCGAGTAGTGGATGACCGTGTTGGGGATGTAATCGGAAGGGCATACGTAGGAGGAGATCACTGCGGCCCCGGGGGCCGTGGTGCTGCCACAGTACGTGTAATCGCGCTGGATGTAGTTACTGCTATCGACGCCGACGGCCTGGTAGATGGCGTTTTGTTCCACGTACGGCAGGATCCACATCATCCACGATCCAAAGGAGTTGGCGATTGGCGGTTGCGTTTGCTTGCCTGCTGGCCAGTCGCTCGGGTAAGTTGCGCCGGAAATGGTCGTGCTGATAGGCACGCAGATGCCGGGGGGAAATTGCCCGTTGGCGTTGTGGTAGTTGTGGCAGGCCAGGCCGATTTGCTTGAGGTTGTTGATGCACTTGGCGCGGGCCGCCGCCTCCCGGACCTTCTGGACGGCTGGGAGGAGCAGGCCGATCAGGATGGCGATGATGGCGATCACCACCAAAAGCTCGATCAGCGTGAAAGCAGAGCGATGGCGCATGTAGGATCACTCCAATTATGGACAACAACGGGGGAGTATTCACTTTGGCTCAAACGGAATCGTGGGCTGAATTGCTCGTATCCTACGCAATGGAACCCGGACTGCAAATGAATAACTGATGAATAAATGATGAGGGGCCTTCCTCCTGGCTCCGACCCCGGAGAAATCCGCCTCGCCTGCCGCCGTCCGGGCGGGTATCATACGACTAGCGGTTTCCTTCTCTGTTTCCAGGGAGGCCTGGCATGCGGCACTCGACGCGCGTTCGCTCATCCCGGACCGGACCGGTCCGGCCCTCAGCTCCCTCGGCCAATCTTGGGTCGAACCACCCCCTGCCGGCCCGAAAGGGCCGGGTGGTCTGGGTTGTCGGCGGCTTCTCGGCCCTGGTCTTCCTTGTCCTGGCGGGCTGGCTCCTCATGTCGCAACCCTGGTCCTCGCACGCTCAGACCCAACCCGACAAGCCCAAAGGCACCGGTTTCGCCGCCGAGCGCTTTCCCGAAATGCCCCCCAACATCGACAGCAAGCGGGCCATGGGCTACTTGAAAGAGATCTGCAAGATCGGCCCGCGGATCAGCGCCACGGACGGCATGAAGAAACAGCAGGAGCTGATTCAGAAGCATTTCGAGAAGCTGGGCGCCAAGGTCGAGTATCAGCGCTTCCAGGCCAAGCAGCAGAGCCAGCCGGGAAAGGTCGACATGGCCAACATGATCGTCAGTTTCTACCCCGAGCGCACCCGCCGGGTCATCCTCTGCTCGCACTACGACACCCGGCCCATCGCCGATCAGGAACCAAACATGCGCGACTGGCGCAGTCCCTTCGTCAGCGCCAATGACGGCGGTTCCGGCGTCGCGCTGCTGATGGAGATGGGCCATCAGATGAAGGACCTGAAGACCGAGGTCGGCGTCGATTTCGTCTTCTTCGACGGCGAGGAGTACGTCTTCCGCCGCAGCGACGAGTACTTCTTCGGCTCCAAGGCCTTTGGCATGGATTACCGGCAGGGGAAGCGCGGCAAGGTGAAGTACTCGGCCGCGATCCTGCTGGACATGATCGGCGGCAAGAACGCCTCGTTCCCGATCGAGCAAAACTCCTGGTGGAAGGCCGGGGCGCTGGTGACCGAGGTCTGGCGCATCGCCGGGGAGCTGAAGTGCAATGCCTTCAAGCCGAACGCCTTCAGCAAGTTCGCGGTCGAGGATGACCACATCCCTTTGAACAAGGCCGGCATCCCGGCCATCGACATCATTGATTTTGACTATCCGCACTGGCACCGCCTGACCGACACCCCGGAGAACTGCTCCCTCGATTCGCTGGAGCAGGTCGCCCGGGTGCTGCTGGTCTGGCTGCAGCGGACCAAGTAAACGATGGGGACCGAACCGTGAGCTGGGCGGAAATCATCGCCGGCTCGGTGCTGACCGTGGTGCTGTTCGCCGTGGCCGGCACCGCGCTCTGGTGGCAGGTGCGGACCCTGCGGCAACTGCCGCGGCGGTCGCTCCCCGACGAGGAGGTGCGCTATCTCCGCCGCCAGGCCCGCTTGCGCCTGGCCACGTCCAGCCTGCTGCTGCTGCTGGCCATCCTGTTCATCGTCGCCCAGGCCTTCCTTGGAACCCCCGCGCAGCAGCTGGCCGATCAGAGCGACAACGTGCCGCGCGGCTGGACAGGAATTCAACCTCACTCCCGAGCAGAAGCAGTTCGCCCGCATCTGGGGCTGGTACTGGATCGCGTTTATGCTGATCCTGTTCCTGGTACTCCTCCTGACCGGCATCGATCTCTGGTTCGTCCGCCGCTACGGACTGAAACAGCATCGCCAGCTGATCGCCGATCGTCGAGAAATGCTCCAGCGGCAACTGCACCGTCTGCGCCAGGAACACAACGAGCGGAATTGACATGCCCCGGTCCCCGGGTTGCGCTCCACCCGGGGCTCTACTCCGGGTTTGGGGAATAAAGCCCCGGGTGGAGCGCAGCGCAACCCGGGCGCCAGGTGGGTCTTCCAGAACGCTCCCGCAGTTCCTATCAATTCCTTATCCTGCCCGACTGGTCCTCTGGAGTCCTCCTCATGACGCGCGCCTGGACATTGCTGGCCCTCGGTCTGATCGCTGTTCCCCTGCTGGCGGACGGCCCCGGCGACAACGTGCCGGACAAAGTCCGGCCGGTGCCGCCCCCCGGCATCGCGATCCCTCAGGAAGATCGGGCCGAATTGCAAAGCGGCGTCGAGCAGTTGGGGATGGAGATCGATGCGCCTGCGCAAGCAACTCAAGGCCAACCAGCCCCTGCTGGATCTGCTGCCGGACGTGCAGATCTTCCACAACGCGGTCCGCTACGTCCTGGCGCACAACGAGTTCTACGACAAGAAGGAAATCGACGTGGCCCGGGCCCATCTGAAGCGCGGCCTGGAACGGGCCCAGCAACTGCGTGCGGGCAAGGCCCCCTGGACCACCGCCACGGGACTGGTCGTTCGCGGCTACGTCTCGCGGATCGACGGCTCGGTGCAGCCTTACGGCCTGGTCGTGCCCGCCTCGTATCAGGCCGGAGCGCCCTATCGCCACCGGCTCGACGTCTGGTGTCATGGCCGCGGCGAGAAGCTGACCGAACTGAGCTTCCTCGATGGCCGGCTCAAATCCCCGGGCGCGTTCACGCCGCCACACGCCATTGTGCTGCACCTCTATGGCCGGTACTGCTGCGCCAACAAGCTCGCCGGGGAGATCGACTGCCTGGAAGCGCTGGCCCACGTCGAGAAGCACTACCCCATCGACGAGAACCGGCGCGTCATCCGGGGCTTTTCGATGGGCGGGGCCGCGTGCTGGCAGCTCGCCGTCCACTTTCCGACCCTCTGGGCCGCCGCGGCCCCGGGAGCTGGCTTCTCCGAGACGGCGCAGTTCCTCAAGGTTTTTCAGAAGGAAGACGTGAGACCGCCGTGGTACGAGCAGAAGCTGTGGCGGATGTACGACTGCACCGGCTACGCCGGCAACCTCTACAATCTGCCGACGGTGGCCTACAGCGGCGAGAAGGACACGCAAAAGCAGGCCGCCGACGTGATGGCCGAGGCCATGCACAAGGAGGGCCTGAGCCTGGTTCACCTGATCGGCCCGAACACCGGCCACGCCTATCATCCCACGGCCAAGCAGGAACTCGACCGCCGCATCGACGCCATCGTCGCCCGCGGCCGGGACTCCGTGCCGCAGCAGGTCTCATTCACCACCTACACGCTTCGCTACAACCGCAGTTACTGGGTGGTCGTCGATGCAATGGAGAAACACTGGGAGCGTGCCAGCGTCCTGGCGGAACTGCACCACAATCGCGTGGCCGTGACCACGCAGGGCGTGACGGCCTTCACGCTGAAGATGGGCCCGGGTGAGTGCCTGCTCCGCGACCCTGCCGCTCCGCCGGTCGTCATCGACAAGCAGGAGCTGGTCGCGGCCCCCGTGCAGTCGGATCGCTCCTGGAACGCCCATTTCCGCAAGGTGAATGGCAAATGGCAGCGCGTCGAGCAGCAGGACGAGGGGCTGCACAAGCGGCACGGCTTGCAGGGACCGATCGACGATGCCTTCCTGGACAGTTTCCTGATCGTCCGTCCGACGGGCCAGCCGCAGCACGAAAAGACGGGCGCCTGGGTCCAGGCGGAGCTGACCCGGGCCATCGACCACTGGCGCAAGCAGTTCCGCGGCGAGGCCCGGGTCAAGACCGATGAGGCGGTCAGCGACGCCGACATCGCCGCTCACAACCTGATCCTGTGGGGCGATCCGTCCAGCAACAAGGTGCTGGCCCGCATCGGGGACAAGCTGCCGATCCGCTGGGGCTCCGAGACGGTGTTGGTCGGCAACGACAGCTACGCCGCCGACACGCACGTGCCGCTGCTGATCTACCCCAACCCGCTCAACCCGAAGCGCTACGTGGTCCTCAACAGCGGCTTCACCTTCCGCGACTACGACTATCTCAACAACGCCCGGCAAGTGCCCAAGCTGCCCGACTGGGCCGTGATCGACGTTCGCACGCCGCCGAACTCGCGCTACCCCGGCAAGGTGGTCTCCGCCGGCTTCTTCGACGAGCGCTGGCGGCTGCCGGCCAAGGAGTGATCGCCGTGCAAGCGTACAATCCGATTGTCCGCACGTTCAATCGCATTCGGGCGGTGCTGAGCCGCGACCTGGACGTGGCCCGCCGGCACATTTGTCCCGAGATGCCGCTGGAAATGCTCATCCCGGTGGAGCAGCGGCGGCAAGTCTGGCGCGACCTGCGCGCCGCCGGGCTGGACGTGCCCTTTCTCGAACTCTCGAAGAAGGTCGCGACCACGAACACACTGGTTTCGCTGAAAACGGCCGTGTCGCTGGCCCTCGGCCTGAAAGCCTGGGCCGCTCTCTTCGCCTTCCTGCCGCTTCAGCTTCTCGCCTTCGGCGCGAGCCGGCCGTTGGCGGTTCACATTCCCCCGGTCGTGAGGACGGTGGGCGACCTGGTGATTTACCTGACCCGCTTCCGCGAACACAACCAGAGCGGCTACCGCTGGACCCGAAACGAAATCTCCACCAAGGTGCGCATGATCGTGGCCGAGGCAGCGGGGCGGAGCCTGGAAGAAGTCCAGCCGGAGACGAACTGGAGCGATCTGGGGCTCAATTAACGGAAAAGGAAGCTCCTGCCAATTCAGGGCGTAGGGGTGGTCTAGGCGCCGGTCGCCGGCGCTCCAACAGAACAAGGACGGCGATCCACCCAATGGCATTGCGGGACCAACCGTGATCGGATGATCGGCATCCTGATACGCAGCCGTGCCGTGATCGACAACCGGTGGCGTGATAGGCAGTCGGGATGTGATATGCAACCAGCCGGCAAGCTCCTCGCTAGTTCGGCGGCTTGGTGATCGCATGGGATTTCGCCAACACAACAAACGAAAGCGCGACCAGCACTTGGCCTTTCAATCTTGGCTGGAGGCCAACAATGAGCTGGTTGCCAAATCAGGGCTTCCGGTGAGCGTAACACAGAGCCGGGATGATTGGGCCTACTTCCTCCAGTTCCGATACCATGACCATGGAAACTGGAACACGCCCCCGATGACGTGGATTGACTTTACCTGGGACGAGCTTTCTAGCGAGCAGCAGGCGGCTGTTCAATCTCTCGAAGGGAGTTGGGACGAGTACATACACAGTCACCCGAACTTGGCGAAGCGGATTTCGGCACAAAAAGCGGTGTGAGCCAGGCACCGGCGAACCAGCAGTTGCACTTGACCGGGCCGCCATTACGGTTTTTCGAGAACAAAGGATGCGCCCCCTTTGTTCCCCCCGCGGGACGAGGTGTGCATTGACAAGGCAGGTGTTCGACACCGACAATGAAATCGAACGACCGCACGAACCTGGAGACGAGGTCATGCACCTGACCATTTCCCTCGATGAGTCGCTGGCCGACCAGTTGCGGCGACGAGCTTCCGCCAAGAACCTCTCGCCCGAACAGGAAGCACGCGAGATCCTCGGCCAGGCGCTGCATCGGATCGCCGAAGAGGAGGCGTGGCGTGAGTCGAGCCAACGGCGCGCCGAGTTGATCCAAAAGAGCAGGAGCCTCGGCCTGACGGCGGAGGAGGGCCGCGAGTTGGACCGCCTCCAGGCTGCGACCGATCAGCGCCTGGAGGCGATGGATCGCCGATTGCTCGGCGTGGCGGAGGAGTTCCGTCAACTCGCGGAAAGGCTCCCTGATGCAACCGAACCTTGATCGGTCTTCGGGATTGGAGGTGTTCGCGCCGCTTGACGCCTTGCACGTGCGGCGGCACGGACCACGCGGGTACGTCGAGGGAGAAAGGGAAGGGAGAAAGGGGACGCATCTCAAATCACACAATTCTGTCAATTCGTATGATTGGAGATGCGTTCCCTTTGTTCTCCCTTTGTTCTCCGGCATTTGCGTCTGTGGCGTCCCTTTGGGTCTGCGGAGACAAGCATGCCCGCCCGGAATATCCATCACGCTGTCGTCGTGAGGGCGCTTACCGCCGACGGCTGGACGATCACGCACGATCCCTACCCGCTGTCGTTTGGGGGCAAGGATCTGTTCGTCGATCTGGGCGCGGAGGAAGCCGCCTTGGCAGCTGAAAAGGAAGGCCGGCGGATCGCCGTGGAGATTCAGAGTTTCTTGGGCCGCTCCCCAGTGCGCAGCCTTGAGGAGGCAGTTGGGCAATACGAGATTTACCGCCTACTGCTTGCCGCGCTGGATCCGGGGAGGGTGCTGTACATGGCCGTCTCCTGCGCTACGCACCGAGGAGTGCTCGCGGATCAGTTCGGGCAGCTCGTGGTTTCGGGATTGAACCTGCACGTCGTCGTTTTCGACGAAAAGCAAGAGAGGATCGTGCAATGGATCGGCTAACCGATTACCGCCAGATCATTCGTCAGGTTCTCGCGGAATACGCCCGTTACAGGCCGGCGAACGGCGAGATCGAAACGGAGTTGGTCGTTGATCCGGAGCGCGACCATTTTGAACTCTTGCATATCGGCTGGGACGGCGTCCAGCGCATTCACGGCCCGGTAATCCACATCGACCTCATCGGCGACAAGGTGTGGATTCAATACGACGGGACAAACCGCCCCGTAGCCGACGAACTGATAGCAGCGGGCATCCCACAACAGGACATCGTTCTGGCCTGGCAGCCGCGCAAGTTGCGCCATCACACAGGCTTCGCCGTCGGCTGAGCGCGAGAATCCTTGTGTCCATCGTCCTGCATCCAAAGTGGAAACGCCGTCGCATGGTAGTCACGCGCCGGTGAAAACAAAGGGGATCCAGGCAGCGGTTCCCCGCCGATGCGTTATGGTATGATCAAACATCAACTCAGGAGGGTGCTGTCATGGTCCGCTGCACTGTGCCATTTGTCACTGCCCTCCTTGCAGGTCTTGCCATGATGCCGGCGGTCCCTGCCCAATCGCGTAGCGACGCCCTCGACGATCCGCTGCCCGAAGGAGTGATCGCCCGGCTGGGAACGACGCGGATGCGGCACTTCCATCCCCCGGGCCGCTATTGCTGGGGCATCGGCTCCATCGCCTGGGCGCCCGATGGCAAGACGATCGCGACCACCACTTTCGAGAACACAACCGGTGTTGAGGCCCGCATCTGGGAGGCTTCGACCGGCAAAGCGCGGCGCCCGCTGGAGAACAACCTGCACTACGGCCCTACCTTCGTCCGCTTCTCGCCCGACAGCAAAACGCTGGCCGCGGCGGCCGGCGACAAGATCGTGTTGTGGGACGTGGCCACGGGCAAGGAGGTGGGGCAACTCGCCGGGCGCCAGGGCACGGTGGACTCGCTGGTTTTTTGCGACGGCGGCAAGACCCTGGTGTCGGTCAGCCAGGATGGGACCGTCCACTGGTGGGACGTCGCCGGGCGCAAGTCGGTTCGTTCCTGGCAGCTTCTGGCGAACGAGCCCAGGAAAAATGACAAGGGCAAACCCATTCTCACGGGAATCGGCAAAAGTCGCTTTTCGGCCGACGGCAAAACCCTGGCCGTCGCCCAGTGGTGGACGACCAAGCCCGAACGACCCCAGGGGGAAAATCGGGCGATCGTCTATGACCTGAAGGCCAGGAAGGAAATCTGGCGTGAGGATTGCGACACTTTCTTCTCTTTCGCTTTCGCCCCCGACGGCAAGCGCCTGGCCAAATCGAGGGGCGGTATCGTATGGCTGCTGGAAACCGCCACGGGCCGTGAACTTGACCACTCCGATTGGTACTATCCGTCCGGGATGAATTTCTCGCCCGACGGCAAGACGCTGGCGCTGGTCATGAACGGTTATGTCGCTTTTTGGTCGCCGGACGAGAAAACGCCCGTGCGGAAGTATGATAGTCCTCTTCACGGCGGCGGCTATAACACGTTCAGTGCCAGCCCCGTCTTTTCCCCGGACGGCAAACAACTCGCGATCGACCGGCGATTGATGTTTCAGATTCTCGACCTGGCCACGGGCAAACCTGCTTTCTCTTACCCCAGCTATGATGATGGTCTGGGCTCCATCATATTTTCGTCGGATAACCGCACTCTGTTCGCGTCGGACGGCGACATACTGGTTGACACCGCGACATGGCGGCAGCGAGCGAAACCCAAGGAAGCACCCTTGCCAGAGAATTCCGACGAGCGCAGCCGTTCCATGGATGGCACCCTTTGCGTTGCCGATGGCGGCACATTTCGAGACACCCTTTTCGACCTGAAAACCGGCCGGGCCATCGTCCACTTTGAGGTGCCGGACCGACAGCCCGCGGACCATCGCGGCTTTTTCTCGCCGCGCTGCAGCACGTACGTGATGCGCGATCACCGCTGCGACGGCAAGGAAACGGTCACGCTCTTTGCAATCCCCACGGGCAAACGGCTGTTTCAGTTGACCTTCAACAAATTCACAGGCACGGATTGCTGGTCCTTTTCGGCCGATGAAGCACGGGTGGCGTTTTTCGAGCGTGGAAATGGGATTCACGTTCACGACACCGCCACGGGCAAACTCATCTGGAAAACCGGGGTGGATACGGCGTCGGCGACGCTGGCCCTGTCGCCAAGCGGCGACATGCTGGCCGCCTGGTCGAGGGACCTCCGCGACGTCCACGTCTGGAATTTGGCCGCGAAAGACCAGGTGCTGCAGATCCTCCAGCGGAAGGCCATGTCGGCCGCGGGGTGCCTGGCCTGGTCGCCGGACAATCGCCTGCTGGCGGTCGGCAGCGAGGACAACTCCGTCCGAGTTTGGGAAATCGCCAGCGGGCAGGTCCGGCGCGAGTTCCTCGGGCACCTGGCCGAGCCGACCTGTCTGGCGTTTTCAGCCGACGGCCAGATCCTCGTCTCCGGCAGCAAGGACACCACGATTTTGGTCTGGAAGATGCACTCCGATAACAAACACCCCGATTCCTTGACCGAGGACGAACTGGCGGCCCGCTGGGAGCGCCTGGCCGCGGAGGCCGGACCTGCGTCTGAAGCCATGGCCGATCTGCTGCACGCTCCGAACAGCGCCGTCGAGTTCCTGGCCGGGCGTCTGCAGCCGGCCCCGGCCTTCGATCCCAGGCAGGTAGCCGGTTGGATCGAGGACCTCGACAACGATGCATTTGCCGTGCGCGAAAAGGCCACGAGGGAGCTTTCGAGTCTGGGCGACCTCGTCCGCGATCCGCTGCGGAAGGCCCTGGCTGCAACTCCTCCCGCAGAGACACGGCAAAGGCTGCAACGTCTGCTTGACAGGATGAACCAGCTTCAACCCGCTCAGTTGCGGTGCCTCCGGGCCATCGAAGTTCTGGAAAGGATCGGTACGCCTCAGGCCGTTGCGATCCTGGAACGCCTGACGCAGGGCAATCCCGAAAGCCGTGTGACTGCCGAGAGCCGCACCGTTCTCGCAAAACGAAAGCAAAAGAAGTGAGGCGGGGCGGTCATCTCGCCGTGGCGTGGTTGCGTCTGTACGATGAACGCAGGGAAATCGATTGTGATGCTTCGCTATCCGGTATTGTGGTTACCGGGTTGGGGGAACCTGCGATGTCCGACCAAGAAACCAAACCCGCCTGCGACCGACGTGAGATCCTGGGAGTGGCCGCCGCCGGCGGTCTGCTGATGGCCGGGGCCGTGCTGGGCATGGAGGGGCCGGGAGGCAACGTCGCCGACCGCACTGCCAGCATCAAGATCACCGGTCTGCGCGGCATTCCGACCGGGCCCAAGGCGTACCTCAAGATCGAGACCAACCACAAGATCACCGGCTGGGGCGAGGTGACCGGCTCGGAGCCGAAGGTCGCCTGCGTGCTGGCCGATTCGCTCTTCGAGCTGCTCGACGGGGAGAACCCGACCCGCGTCGAGTACCTCTGGCAAAAGCTGTATCGCTCGCACCGCGACATCCGCGGCGGCCCGATCATGACGCACGTCATCTCGGCCATCGACATGGCACTGTGGGACATCACCGGCAAGCTCTGGGGCGTCCCCGTCTACCGCCTGCTCGGCGGCCCTGTCCGCGACAAGGTGCGGATGTATCCGGTCAAGGACAAGGCGGTCAAGCTCGGCACTGGCGGCCCGCACCCCTTCTCGGGCAATCCCAGCGACGTCATGCGGCTGGTGCGCATGGTCGAGGAGACGCGCAAGAAGATGGGCCCGACTGGCACCATCATGTTCGACGCCCATTGCAGTGTGCCGCCGCCGATGCTGCTGCAGCTGGCCTCCGCGATTGACCCGTATGACATCCTCTTCCTGGAGGAGCCGGCGGTCCCGGGCAACATCGAGGTGTTCAAGCGGCTCAAGCAGCACGTCCGCATCCCGATGGCCACCGGCGAGCGCGACCGCACCATCTGGGAGATGATCGCGTACTTGCAGGAGCGCTGCATCGACATCCTGCAGCCCGACTGCGGCCACACGGGCGGCATCAGCCAGATTCGCAAGATCAGCACCCTTGCCGAGGCCTACCACGTCCCGCTGGCCCCGCACAACACCTGTTCCGAGCTGGGCCTGACCGCGAGCCTGCACGCCACCCTGGCGGTGCCGCTGTTCCTGATCCACGAGGGCTACCTCGACGGCCACATCATGCCGCCCGGGGTGGCCCGCAAGAACTGGGAACAGGACAAGGACGGCTACGCCTCGCTGCCCCAGGGGCCAGGGCTCGGCGTCGAGATGGACGAGGACGCGATGGCCAAGGTCGCTGCTGACCCGAAACGCAAGTTCAAGTGGCCGGTGGTGAAATACGAGGATGGGTCGGTGAGGGATTATTGAGAAGTCGGCGAGCGGAGCGGAGCCGCGCACGCAGCGCAGCGGAGTAAGCGGCCGTGCCGGAGGGCCGCTTACTCCGCTGCGCTGCGTGCGCGGCTCGGCTGCTTTGCAGTTGGCCTTCCCAAATCTCGGCAAATTGTGTCCAATCCCCCGCGAGTCGGTGTTGCGTCCGTCCGCGACCGCGGACCCTGGCCTCAGCGCGGATTGTGTCATGGCCGAAGTGTCTGCTGGCCTTGCTGCCTCGATCCCGGCTGCCCCGTCCTTGCCCACGGTGCGGTTGGAAGTGCGTCCGGCGCGCGGCCGGGCCACCGTCTACGAGGTGGGCGACGGCGGCTTCCTGGTCGGCAGCGTGCCGGGCTGCGACCTGCGCTTGCCCGGCACCAATCTGCCGCCCGTCCTGTGCCTGATCGCCCGCCACAGCAGCGGCGCCAGCCTCCGCAAGCTCGCTCCGGTCCAGCCCATCCTGATCAATGGCCGGCAGGCCAGCAGCACCTACCTCGCCGATGGCGACCAACTTTCTTTGGGCATGGCCGACATCCTCGTCTCGATCACCTCCCACGCTCCGCAGGCCGTTCCCGCTGCCGCCCCGGCTGCCGACCGGGAACTGGCCGAGCGCGCCCGGCGCGTGCAGACCCAGGAGCAGGAACTCCAGAAACTGACCGAGCAGTTCCAGCAGCACCAGCAGGCCAGAGAAGCCGACCTGGAGGCCCGCGAGCAGGCCGTGCTGGCGGCCCAGCAAGAGCTGAACGCCCACCTGGAGCAAGCGCGGACCCAGGATTCCGAGACCGCGGGCGTCCGGGAGGAGCTGGCCACGCTCAAGAAGCAGCTCTACCGGCGCTACCACGACCGGCGCGAACGGCTGATGAAACAGCAGCTGGCCATCCGCAAGGCCGGCCAGAAGCTCCAGGAACGCAAACGCCATCTCGATGAGCAAGCGCAAACGCTCGACGCTTCCCAGCAGCAATGGGACCAGAAACAGAGCGAACTGCAAGCCGGCCAGGAGCAGCTGGCCCGGGAACGCGACCTGCTCGAGGAGCAGCACCGGCTGGTCGCCAGCCGGCAGCAGGAGATTCAGCGCGAGCTGGCCGAGCGCCTCAGCGATTTGCAGAAGCGAGAAGAGCAGCTGGCCGAGGAACGGGCCGGCATGGAGGGGAGCCAAAAACAGCACCAGAGCGATCTGGTTCGTCTGGATCGAATCCAGGCAACGCTGGAGCAGCGGCAAAAGCAGCTGCAGACAAGGGCCCTGGAGGTCGATCGCCGTTACGAGCAACTGCAGCGCGACACGCGCGAAGCCGAGACGCACGCGGCCGAGCTGGATCAGTGGCATCGCAAGTTGACCGAGCAGGCCGAGTTGCTGGCCCAGCAGAAGAAGAAACAGGACGAGGACGCCTCCCAGGCCAGCCAACGTACCGCTGCCGTCGAGGCCCAGCAGGCGATGCTGGCCACCCTCCGCACCCGGCTGGAGCGCCTGCGCGAGGAGCTGCGGCAGCAGGAGGAAGCCCTCGCCGATCAGCGGGCCCTGCACGAGGCCGGGCAGGCGGACCTGAAACAGCGTCAGGAAGAGGTCCAGAAACTCCACGAGGGGCTGGAAAACGATAAGCAGCTGTTCGAGCAGGAACGCAAGCGCTTTGACGAGCGCCGCGGCATCATGGAACAGGCCGTCACCCAGCTGCGCCAGGCTCAGGAGAACCTGGCCGCGGAGGAGACCAACCTCCGCGAACGGCAGAAGCAGCTGGACGCCACGGCTGCCGAGCAGTCCGAGCAGACGGCCCTGCTCTTGACGCGCGGACAGCAGCTGGAGGAATTGCACAAGAAGATCGCCAGCGAGAAGCAAGCGTTCAAGGACCGCGAGGCCGCCATCGCCCGGGCCGAGGTCACCGTCACCGCACTGCAGGAACAGCTGCGCCGCCGGGCCGAGGAGCTGAGCGAGCGCCACAAGCAGCTCACCGAACAGGAGCAGCGCTTGCAGCAGCAGAGCGGCGAATGGCAGGGGAAGGTCCGTCTGGCCGAGACGGAGCGGCAGCTGGCCGCCGAGCGTGTGGAGACGATGCGGCAGGAGCTGGGCGCCCAGGCCGCCGAACTGGAGCTGCGGCAGCAGGAGTTGCAGGATCGCGAGCTGGCCCTCAAGGCCGAGCGCGACCGCGTGGCCAACGCCGAGCAGGTGCTGGCCGCTCAGAGGCATGCGGTCGAGAGCGAGAAGCTGGCCTGGGAGGTCGAGCATCAGACCAGCAAGGAAGCGCTGGAGCGAGAGCGGGCCGTCCTGGAGTCGGCCCACGGCGATTTCCACCAGCTGGCCGGGCAGTTGCCCGAGCTGGAAGCGCAGGCGAGTGCCGCCCTGGATCGGCTGATCCGGGCCCGCGAGCAGCTGCGCGAGCAGCTCGCTCAGATCCACACCTTCGCGCGCCAGAGCCGGGAGGAGCTGGAACTGGCCCGCAAACAGGTCCAGGTCGAGTTCGAGCGTCTCCGTCAGCAGGAACTGGCCCTGCACGCCGCCCGCGACGAGCATCGGCTGGCCGTGGCCGCGTTCCGGCAGCAGCTGATCGAGTGGCAGGGGCAAGTCACCGAGATGAAGCAGATGCTGCTTCAGGACGAATCGCGCCTCGGCCGCCGGCAGGCGGAGGTGGAGCAGAAGGAGCAGCAAATCGAATCCACCAACGCGCGCCTGGCCCGGCAGGCGGAGGAGCTGGAGCAGCAGCAGCGCCAGGTCGAGGTCAAGCGCGGCGAGATGGACCGGCACCTGAACGACATGCGCGAGTGGTATCGTCGCAAGCTGCGCGAGCTGGCCGGGGTCGATGAGCGGGACCGGGAGCACGCGGTTGCTTCAGGTGAATCGGTCGGGCTGCCGGTCCCGGAACAGCCGGCCGGGGAGGGATCGCCTGCCGGCGACCGCGCCATCCTGTCCATGCTGGGCGAACTGGATCCAGGCGACCGGCAGCTGGGCGACCTGCTGCGTTCCCTGGAGCTGATCGACGCCGACACGCTCAGCGCCCTGCTGGTCGAGGCCCGACGCCAGAGGCGCTCGCTGCGGCAGCTGCTCCTGGCCGGCAACTACCTGACCCTCTACCAGATGGCGCTGATCGAGGCCGGCAACCTCGATGGCCTGGTGCTGGGACCGGTCCGGCTGATCGATCGTCTCCAGGCGACGGCGCACGAGGCGGTCTATCGCGTCTTCGATCCGCGCCGCAACAGCGAGGCCTTGCTGCGCGTGCTGGCCGAGGAGGAGATGGAAGACGCGGTCCATCCCGACGAGTTTCGCCAGCGCTTCACGGCGGCCGTGGCGGTGCGGCACGTCCATCTGGCGGCGACCCTGGAAATCCTGGAGATCGCGGGCCGGCCCGCCGTCCTGCAGGAATACTTGACCGGCCTGCCCAGCAGCGACTGGCCGGCCGTCGGTGGGGCCCCGGGCGTCTGGTTCCGACTGGTTTCGCAGGCGGCCGTGGCCTTGCAAACTGCTCACGCCGCGGGACTGTACCACGGTCACCTGCACCCCGGCTCGTTTGTTTTCACGCGCGAGGGCACCCTGAAATTGCTGGGCCTGGGCGAGCCGCGCTGGCTGATGCAGCCGGCACCCGCCGACGACAGCGAGCCCAGCGCGGCCGGGGATCTGTTCGCGCTGGGCCAGGTCGTCGCCGGCTGGGCGGCGCTGGCGCCGCGCCGGGGAAACAAGCCCAAACCGCTGCCCGGAGGACTGCAAAGCGTGCTCGATCGGCTCCAGGCCGAGAAGGTCGAGGAGCGTTTCTTCAGCGCCGCGGAATTGCTCGAAGCCCTGGATGCAGCCAGCGCCAGCGTCCCCGCCAACGCCGCCGCCTGGGAGCGTTTCCTCCGCGAAGTGCGCGAGCAATCGGCCAACCTGGCACTGCAGCGCTCGGCCTGATTTCGCACGCCGCGCGAAAAAATCTCGAAAATCTCGGAAATCCCGCCACTTTTTCCGCTCGCCAGTCTGGCTGTCGCTGGCCGCTTGCGTATTCTGGTATAGCAAGCAGTCGCGCTGCCGCTCACTGGGAGCGGCAGTCGTTGGCCTGTCGCCGAGCAATAGGAGATATCATCGATGGCAGATTGGCGTAAAGTAGCGATGGCGGCAATCCTTGCCGATGGGAAGATCGACGACGCCGAGGTCAAGGTCCTCCGCAAGGAACTGTACGCGGACGGGAAGATCGATCACGATGAGGTCAAGTTCCTGATCGATCTGCGCAACCTCGCCCAGAAGAAAGCCAAGGCCAAGAAGGCATCGCTCAACCCCAGCTTCGAGAAGCTGTTCTTCAAGGCCATCGAGGACAACGTCCTCAAGGATGGCAAGATCAGCGAGTCCGAGGCCAAGTGGCTGGAGCAGATGGTCTTCGCCGACGGCAAGATCGACTCCAACGAAAAGAAATTCCTGGCGTCGCTCAAGAAGAAGGCCGGGGACAACGTCCACGAGACCTTCACCAAGCTGTACGAGAAGGCGACCAAGGCCGGGAAAGCCAAGGCCAAGGCCAAGAAGTGAGCCGCGCCGCCGACTCGCGGAGGCCCTTGCCGGCCAGGCATTCCAGGCCGTCCTGGCGTGACCACGGATAGCAGCAGTGTCCGCTCGACCCCGTCGGTCGGGTGGGGAAGGAAACGACCAACGTGTCAGGCAATCACGCTGTCTGACGCCAGGGCTTCCCTGAACAACGCGAATGCCCGCCGCGCCGCACCGCTTCCGCAAGGGATCGGCAAAACGCCACACCCCACCAACGAGCCGCCGGGTTGATCCCGGCGGGAAAGACCGCCGGGATCAACCCGGCGGCTCGTTGGTGGGGTGTGGCGTTTCTTGTCTTCGAGTCGTTCCGGTCACACCGAGGCCGGCTGCGCCTGACTCACCGGCTGCAACAGGGCCAGTCCCTTTTCGTCGATCATCACCCGGCGGATCGCCTGCGCTTGCCCCGTGGCCGGGTCCACGTCCACGATGGCGCCGGCGAGGCGCGGATCTTCCGTCGCCACGTCGAAGGCGCTGGGAATGAACGTGATCGTGGTGAACAGCACCCGGTCGATGCGCCGGCCCAGAATGCTGTCGTAGGGGCCTGTCATGCCGACGTCACTGATGAACGCCGTGCCTCCCGGCAGGACCTGCTCGTCGGCCGTGGGCACGTGCGTGTGCGTGCCCAGCACGGCGCTGACGCGCCCCTTGAGGTGATGGCCCAGCAGATACTTGTCGGCCGTGGCCTCGGCGTGGGCGTCCACCACGATGCAGCGCACGCCGCGCCCGGCGAGTTCAGCCAGCACCCGGTCGGCCGCCTGGAACGGACAGTCCACCGACCGCATGTACGTCCGCCCCAGCACACAGAGGGCAGCCACCGGCGTGCCATCGCGTGCCGTCGCCAGAGCGTAGTTGCGGCCGGGAGCGCCCGGCGGAAAATTGGCCGGCTTGCAGACCTGCTCTTCCTTCTCCAGGGTCGGAATGATCTCCTGCTTCTTGTATATGTGATCCCCCAGCGTGATCAGGTCCACCCCCGCCTCGCGCAGCTTGCGGTAGAGGCTCGGAGTCAACCCGGAGCCGTTGGCCGCGTTCTCCGCGTTGGCAATCACCAGGTCGATCTTCTCGGCGGCGATCAAGGGCGGCAGCACCCGCTTGACCATCGCCATGCCTGGAGAGCCCACAATGTCACCGATAAACAGGAGCCGCATTGTCCTCTCCAGAATGCTCCCCTCTCCCTAATCTGGCAGAGGAAGGGACATTTCCTCGACCCCTGCCGGCTTGCCCGGCAGGTGAAGCAGGTCTCCGGCTAGAAGAAAAGGCGCAAGAAGCGTTTTTCTTTTCTCCCGCTTCTAGCTATCGACCTGCTTCACCTGCCGGGCAAGCCGGCAGGGGTCGAAAACCATCCCTCTCTCAGTTCCAGCGGAGAGGGGAGTAAAGCGCGTCACCGCGAAATTCCACCGCCCGCGTTTCGCGCACCACGGTGACCTTGATCTCGCCGGGGTAATGAAGCTGCTGCTCGATGGCCCGGGCGATGTCGTGACAAACCTTGATGGCATCGCTGTCGCTGGTCTGGGTGGCGCTGGCGATGACGCGGACCTCCCGGCCGGCCTGGATGGCGTAGGCGTGCTCCACCCCCGGAAACCCGGACGCCACCGCCTCCAGCTCCTCCAGCCGCTTGACGTACTTCTCCAGCGTCTCGCGCCGGGCCCCGGGCCGGGCCGCGCTGATGGCATCTGCGGAGGCCACCAGCACCGTGTAGACGTGGTCGATGGTCACGTCGTCGTGATGCCCGGCGATGGCGTGCAGCACCTCCTTGCTGGTCTCGCCGTGCCGGCGGGCCAGCTCGGCCCCGATCTGCGGATGGCCGCCCTCCATCTCGTGGTCGGCCGCCTTGCCGATGTCGTGCAGCAGTCCGCAGCGCCGGGCCAGCTGGCCGTTGAGCCCCAGCTCCTCGGCCATCATGCCGCACAGGTGGGCCACCTCCAGACTGTGCTGCAGCACGTTCTGACTGTAACTGGTGCGAAATTTCAACCGGCCCAGCAGCTGCACCAGCTTCTCGTGCAGCGGGTGGATGTTGGCGTCCTGCACCGCCACCCGGCCGACCTCCATGATGTGCTTCTCCATCTCCTTCTGCGTTTCGCCGACCACTTCCTCGATCCGCGAGGGATGAATCCGGCCATCCTGGATCAGCTTGGTCAGGGAGAGGCGGGCCACCTCCCGGCGAATGTTGTCAAAGGCGCTGACGATCACCACGCCGGGTGTGTCATCGACAATGACGTCCACGCCGGTGGCCTTCTCGAAGGTGCGGATGTTCCGCCCTTCCCGGCCGATGATCCGGCCTTTCATGTCGTCGCTGGGAATGTCCACCGTGCTGACGGTGGACTCGGCCGTGTGCTCGGCGGCGTAGCGGTGGATGGCGGTGGCCAGGATACGGCGGGCCCGCTCCTCGCAGTTGGTCTTGAGCAGCTCATCGAAGCGGCTGAGGCGGGCGGCCAGGGTCTCGGCCAGCTCCTTCTCCAGCCGGCTCAGCAGCACCTCCTCGGCCTGGTCGCGCGTCATGGAGCTGATCTCGTGCAATTTCTGGGTCTGCTGCTTGATCAGGTTCTCCAGCTCCTGCTGCTTGCGTTCCATCTCGGCCCGGCGTTCGCTCAGCTTGCGATGACTGTGATCCAGACTCCGTTCCTTCTTGAGCAACCCCTGGCTTTTTTCTTCCAGGCTGTCCTCGCGCTTGTCCAGGCGTTTTTCCTGGTCGCGCAACTCGGCCCGGACTTGCTCGGTTTCGCGGTCGAACTCCTCCCGCTTCTTGTACGTATCCTCCTTGGACTTGATCTCGGCTTCCTTCTTGATCTTTTCCGCTTCCTCCTGGGCCTGGCGAGTCAGGATCTCGGCCTGCTGACGGACGCTGCTGAGAGAAATCCGGTCGCGCCAGCGCAAGACGGCGTAGCCAAGGGCCAGACCAAGGAGGGCAGCGAGACAGCTGATGAGAACACACAGCTGCACAGGCATTGGTCCACTCCTTCAAGGGACCGCAGCTTCCGGAGAGCAGACCTGGGGCCGGCGCGGAACCGAACGCCCGGCCGGGAATGCCGGCACGAACGTGGGAGAGGCTTGCGCTGACGGGTAACCAGTACCGGACCGTCTCGTGGGCCGAGACGGTCCATGAGCATCGTGCCTGCGCGGTCTCACCGGCTGCGCAAGCCAGGGCGGACCTGGACGCAGCATCAGCGTTGACCGGGGCTCAGGGCCCGGCTCGTGTGACCACACGAGGCGGCGGCCAGAAGGAGGGTGGACATTCTCTCCGCGACCGGGGAGGGGGCTCACGCCGGCCGGGTAGCACAGCGCGAACCGGGACAGCCCGGCGAACCAGCCAGAACGAGCGCAGCGGCACTCGCACGGCTGGAAAAAGGAATGCCAGCCCACCCAGCAGCAGACTCACGCACAGCAACCAGACAAGGATCATGCTAGGCTCTTGGTTTTTTGTGTGTGGTTCATCGTCGCAAGGGTCGGTCCTGGATCCCGCAGCGTGCCCGGCCTGTTCAGCAGGACGCCTGGGAAGCTGCGGACCTCTTGTTTACAGTAGGGTCAATAACCCACTCCCGGCCCATCGGGGCCGGGAGGAGAGGTTTGTTAAAACAGAGAGTATTATGGGGGAGGCACCGCAGTCCCGTCAACTGAAAAGGCAAAAGATCAGGAACGCGACCCAAAATAGAAGCCGATCAGGGCCGCCAGCACCTGATCCAGCGGCAGCGTGCCGATCAGATATTCCGGGTTGACCCGGGGATTGATGAAGATGTGGATCATCAGCAGGGCGGCCAGGCAGATCATGGCCAGCAGGCCGATCCAGGCCTCCACGTCCTGGAACCAGTACGGCAACGTTCCTCCCGACAGGACACGCACCAACCAGGTCAAGTAGTGCCCGACGAAGAAGCCGGTCAGCATCAGGGCCACGAGCACGATGAAGTCCTGGACGTTCTCAACCTTGGGGAACTCGTAGTCCGTCTTGTGCTGGTAGAGGTAGTAAGCCAGGCCGCCGTAGCCGACCAGGAGCAGGAAACGCACCGAGCCCCGCGGCAGACCCAGCGGCGATGGTGCGCCGGGTACGTGCCCGATGGTGCTGCCGTGCGCGCTGAAGTAGTGGGCCAGGATCAGGATCATCAGGAACTGCAAGTAGACGAACGACAGGGGCAGCTTGTTCATTTCCGGGCGAGCATAATGCCCCACAGCGAGCAGCCAGAGCAAACCCAGCACCCCCAGAGCGAGCAAGGCGCGGACACTCCCGGCCGGCAGGCCCAGGGCGTGACGGGGAGGGGGCTGTGCAGAAACGGCGGGTTTTAACGTGGCCATGGAATGACTCTCCTTCGCTCGGCTTTCAAGGGGACCTGTCTTGTTATTCTGTGGGTCGGGGCCGGAATTGGCCAAGGAGAGAGGAATTTTGGGAAAAGGGCGATTCAACCTGGCGCAGCGGGGCGGGGGTGGGCCCGCCGGTAAAAGCCCTGGAGCCTTTACCGGCGGGCCTCGAACGATAAATAGCAGCCGCCGCTCGCCTTGCCGATCCAAAACGGATCGCATCACTCCTTCGTTTCCTGCACCTGGATGGGCAGCTTGACGATGAACGTCGAGCCCTTGCCGACCACGCTCTCGACCCGGATGCGGCCCTGGTGCTGCTCGATGATCTGCCGGCAGACGCTCAGGCCCAGGCCGGTGCCGCCGTGGCCGTGCTCGTCGGGTTCCTTGGTGGTGTAGAACGGCTCGAAGATCAACCGCAGCCGGTCGGGCGGGATGCCAACGCCGGTGTCAGCCACCTTGATCTCGACCATCTGAGTGCGCAAGTTCTCGCGCACCTCGATGCGCAAATGGCCGCCGCGCGGCATGGCCTGACGCGCATTGATGATCAGGTTGAGCAGCACCTGCTCGATCTGGGCGGGGACGATGGTCGCCTGGGGCCGGCCGGGGAACTTCTTTTCGACGTGAACGCGGTGCTTGCTGAGGTCCTTGTCGGTCAGGATCAGCACCTCTTCCACCAGGGCGATCAGGTCGGTGCGTTGCCGCTGGGTGGAATTGTTGCGGGCGAAGCCGAGCATGCTGCTGATGATGGTGGCGGCCCGCTGGCTGCCCTTGAGGATGCGCTCCAGGGCCTGGGTGCGGCCGGCCTCGTCGGCCGTGGGCCGCATGGCGAGCCGGGCGTAGTTGATGATGGTGGTCAGGATGTTGTTGAACTCGTGAGCCACGCTGCTGGCCAGGGCCCCGACGCTGCTCAGCTTCTGGGCGTGCAGCAGCTGCTGGCGGAGCTGGTCGGTCTCGGAGATGGGGACTTGGACTTCCTCGCCGATCATTCGAGTTGCCTCCTGGGCTCCCGACGGAAGGTTGCCGGGGGGTCTGGTCCGGTCACGGCTTCGGTCGCGCGGTCAAGGGGAAACAGGCTCGTCCGGGGCACTCAGACGGCAACGAGCCCGGCGGTTCTTTCGCCTTGGAACGACCGGCTGGCCACAAAAGGGTATCGGCACCGGCGTCCAGGGCACTTCATCGGAACTCATTGCCTTTGTTGGCGTTAAGGCGAAGAGGACAGTCAAGAGCCGGGTCCTGGAGGGCAGGGGGCAAACCACGCCAACCCGGTCCTTCCGGTTGGGCCTGGCGACCGCGAAGTCACGGGGTTCCAGGCAGTCTGGACCACCCGCTACAATAGCAAGGTCCAAAGGGCAGGGTTACGTGGAACGCAACCGCGACACAGTGAGGTACAGAGCCATGAGTGTGACTCCGGATCCATGCTTGCACTGCCACCCTCAGCATACGCACGCCCGGCACTCCGGACAACCCTCCGAACTGGAACAGGCCTACCTGGCGACGTGTTACGTTGTTTTTGTCCCGCCATGCCGGCTGAGGATTCGCGTTGGACAGCTCCATCCCGAAGTTGATCAGTTACTGGACGAGCATGGCTGTCGCAGCTGGGCCTACGTCACCGCCTGCAATCCAGGTTCCGTACAATTGTCTGAAGAGGAAAACCGGCTAAGACAGTGTTGCCTGGAAGAGGAAGTGGCCCAGGGGAAATGGAAGTTCTACCGTGGCGAGGGAGTTGGCGACGATGGGGACTGGCCTCCGGAGCAGAGTCTCTTCATCGTTGGCATCGGCAAGGAGGAGGCGATGGAACTTGCCCGGCGACGTGGCCAGGCGGCCCTGGTTTATGGGGAAAGAGGGCAGCCTGCACAGTTGGTATGGTTGATGGAAAATGCACTGAAGGAGAAGCAATGAGCGAGGCAACCATTCATACGGAGAAGCGCGAGTTCAAGACCGAGCTGAAACAGCTGCTGCACATCATCACGCACTCACTGTACTCCAACAAGGAGATCTTTGTGCGTGAGCTGATCAGCAACGCCAGCGACGCCATCAACAAGATCAAGTACGACTCCTTGCAGCATGAGGAACTGCTGGAAAACAACAAGGACTGGAAGATCAAGATTTCCGCTGATCCGACCGCGGGCACACTGACCGTCTCCGACAACGGCATTGGCATGTCGCGGGACGACGTTGTTGAGAACCTGGGGACCATTGCCAGGTCTGGCACTCGCGCCTTTTTTGAGAACCTGAAGAACCAGAGTGCAACAGAGCGGCCTGAGCTGATCGGGCAATTTGGAGTGGGTTTTTACTCCTCCTTCATGGTGGCCGACAAGGTCACGGTGCTGTCGCGGCCGGCCGGCGATCCAACGCAGGGCGTTCGCTGGGAGTCGGACGGACAGGGGGAGTTCACGGTCGAGAACGTCGCCAGGCCAATGCGCGGCACCGACGTGATCCTGCACCTCAAGCCGGAGGAACGCGAGTTCCTCGAACCGTGGCGGCTGCACTCCATCATCAAGAAGTTCTCGGATTTTCTGGAACATCCGGTGGTCATGGACGTGGAGCGCGAGGATGAGAACAAGAACAAGACCGTTGTCGAGGAAACTCTGAACGCACGCAAGGCCCTCTGGCTGCGCAATCGGTCGGAAGTCACCCAGGAAGAATACAATGAGTTTTACAAACAGATCAGCCACGACCCCGAAGCTCCGGCGCGAGTGATTCAGTACGTGGCTGAGGGAACCAATGAGTTCCGTGTGCTGCTGTTCATCCCATCCCATCGGCCGCTGGAGTTTCAATGGGGCGACGTGAAAGTTGGCCCGCGTCTTTACGTACAGCGTGTGCTCATCATGGATCACTGCGAGGAGCTGTTGCCGGCCTACTTGCGCTTTGTCAAGGGCGTGGTCGATAGTTCCGATCTGCCGCTCAACATCTCACGCGAGCTGCTGCAACACAATCCGCTGCTGGAGAAGATCCGCAATCACGTTGTCCGCAGCATCCTCAAGGAACTGGAGGACATGAAGCGCTCCACTTACGAGGAGTACGTCAAGTTCTTCAAGGAGCTGGGCGGCGTCCTCAAGGAGGGTCTCGCCCGGGACTGGAACAACCGCAAGCAGCTGGCCGATCTGATGCTGTTCGAGTCCATGAACACCGAGCCCGGCAAATTCATCACGCTGGCCGATTACGTGGAGAAAATGCCGGCCGAGCAGAAGGAGATTTACTACCTGATCGGCGAGGAGCGCGAGCAGCTGGTCCATTCGCCGTACCTGGAGGCGTTCCGCGCCAAAGGGCAGGACGTGCTGCTGCTGACCGAGCCCATTGATGAGTTCATCATTCCTTCGCTGCCGGAGTATCGCGACAAGAAGCTGCAGGCCGCCGACCGGGTGGAGCCGGACAGCGACAAGGCAAAGACCGCCGAGGGCAGCGAGAAGTTCGCGAAGCTGTTCGAGTACCTGAAGGGCAAGCTGCCGGAGGTCAGCGACGTCCGGCTCTCGACCCGCTTGAAGGAAAGTGCCGCGTGCCTGGTGGCCGGCGAGGGCGCGGTGAGTGCCCATCTGGAACGGCTGCTGCAGCAGATGGGCAAGGGAGTGGAGGCGGGAATGACCAAGCGTGTCCTGGAACTGAACGGGGAACACCCCGCCGTCCAGGCGTTGCAGGCCCTGTTCGAGCGCAAACCCGACGATCCCCGGCTGGAGACGTACGGCCGCTTGCTCTACGAGCAGGCGGTGCTGGCCGAGGGGTCGAAGGTCAAGGACCCGACCGCGTTTGCCCGGCGGATCAACGAACTGCTGGTGCGGGACGCGGGGAGTTGACCCCGCACACAAGCCCGAAGCGCCACGCCGGGACCGGCCTCACATCCCGGCGCGCTTTGGGCTTGTGGCGGACGCGGGCAGTTGACCCCGCACACAAGCCCGAGTGCCGCCGGGACCGGCCTCACATCCCGGCGCGGCGCTTCGGGCTTGTGGCGGACGCGGGCAGTTGACCCCGCACACAAGCCCGAAGCGCCAGCGCCGGGACCGGCCTCACATCCCGGCGCTGGCGCTTCGGGCTTGTGGCGGACGCGGGTAGTTGACGCGGTTAGGGGGGAGCCCGCCGCTTACGGCGGCGGGCTCCCCCTGATCCTGTATTGAGACAATGCCGGCTTCCGCCTATAATCCTGGCGTGGTACTGGCTCCCGGAGTCAAGCCGTTGTGATCATGGGTGTGCATTCGGTCCGACCTCCTGTTTGTGAGCTAGTCTTTCAGCTTTATGGACGCCCGCTGCATCCGGAGCTGTTTGACATCCTGGCGGTGCGCAAAATCCAGCGCGAGGACTACGAGCTGATCGTTCGCATCACCCGGACGGGGCACGTCATCTCCTGGGAGAACACCGACGTTCTGCTGACCGAGGTCACTGCCGCCGCCGAGCAGGACCTGCCGGAACGCCGTCGGCTGCTGCACTATCGGTTGCGCAGCGAGCACTCGGCCCGGCTGGTCTGCGCGCACGGCATCCACTACGAGATGAGCTTTCAGGTGGAAGTGCTGCCGCCCGAGATCTTCCTGCACGTTCACGACGAGATCCTGGCCGACGGCAGCAAGCGCGGTCTGCTGCACCACTTCCCGGCCAGCGATCGGCTGGGCATCTCGCCGCTGGGCTTTATCTCCGCCGAGGCCCGGCCGGGGCTGCTGCTGCTGTCCTCCTTCCACACCTTCCCCGACGAACACACCGTCGTCAAGACCCAGTCGCTGATCGAGAAAAAGACCACCTGAGTGGACCCCGAGGGCGCTATGGCCATCCTGCTGATCGGCACGCTGGATACCAAGGGCGCGGAGGTCCGTTTTGTCCGCGATCTGCTGACCGAGGCAGGACAGCCGGTGCTGGTCCTCGACGCGGGCGTCCTCGGCAGTCCGACGTGTCCACACGGCGTTTCCGCCGCGCAGGTTTTTGCCGCTGCCGGCACCAGTCTGGAGGCGGTGCGTCAGGCCAACGACCGGGGTCAGGCCATCGCTGCGGCGGCCCGCGGAGTGGCGCGCCTGGTCACGGACCTGCACGCCCGCGGGGAGGTGGTCGGCGTCATTGGCCTTGGTGGCTCCGCCGGCACGACCATCGCCACGGCGGCCATGCGGGCGCTGCCCTTCGGCGTGCCCAAGCTGATGGTCAGCACCCTGGCCAGTGGGCAAGTGCGACCCTTTGTCGGCGTGCGCGACATCCTGATGATGAACTCGGTGGTGGACATCTGCGGCCTGAACCGGATCAGCCGGCAGGTGCTGGCCAACGCCGCTCATGCCATGCTGGGCATGGTGCAGCAGCCCGCACTTCCGGCGACTGGTGCTGACAGGCCGCTGCTGACGGCCACCATGTTCGGCGTCACGACTCCGTGTGTCGAGACGGCCCGCAAGGTCGCGGAGGAGGCCGGCTACGAGGTGCTGGTCTTCCACGCCACCGGCACCGGCGGCATGACCATGGAATCGTTCATCCGCGATGGTCTGATTGCCGGCGTCCTCGACCTGACGACAACCGAACTGGCCGACGAGCTGGTCGGCGGCATCCTCAGTGCGGGGCCGGATCGGCTGACGGCGGCGGCGCTCGCGGCACGCCGCAGGTGATCGCGCCGGGGCGCTGGACATGGTCAATTTCGGTCCGCCGGAGACGGTGCCGGAAAAGTTCAAATGCCGGCGCTTCTACCAGCACAACCCGAACGTCACCCTGATGCGAACCACCCCGGAGGAGAACGACCTGCTGGGCAAGGAGATCGCCCACAAGGCCAGCGCCGCCCGCGGGCCGACCACCATCCTGCTGCCGTTACGCGGCGTGTCGGCCCTGGACCGGGAGGGGAAGGCATTCTGGTGGCCCGAGGCCGATCGGGCCCTGTTTCAGAGCATCCGCAACTGGCTCAGTCCACACGTCCGCTTGATCGAGCGCGACCTGCACGTTAACGACCCTGCCTTCGCGGAGGAGGCTGCCCGGGAGTTGCTGGGGATGCTGGCACGCAAAGAGGATCGGTGAGCAGCCATGTCCACCCGCTTGCGCGTCGGAGTGATTGGCCTGGGACATCGCTGGCAACGCTGCTGGCCGGCCCTGGCCCGGCTGCATCGGCACCTGGAAGTCTCCGCCCTGTGCGACCAGGTGGCCCGGCATGCCGAGCGGACCGCCCAGCGGATCGGCGTGCAGTACGCGGCCGGTCCGGTCGATCTGCTGGAGCGCGACGACGTCAACGCGGTGCTGCTGCTGGACCGGCAATGGTTTGGCCTGTGGCCGCTGCAGCAAGCCTGCCGGGTGGGCAAGCCGGTTTACTGCGCCCTGTCGCTGCTGCGCGAGCCGGAGGCGGACGCCCTCCACCAGCAGGTCCAGGCCAGCCGGCTGCCGGTGATGATGAGTTCGTCCCCCGTGCTGGCTCCGGCCTTGCTGCAATTGCGGCAGCTGCTGCAGCACCTGGGCCCAGTCCGGCTGCTGCGGGTCGAGCGGAGTTTGCCGCGCTTGCCGCGGACGCCGGGTGGGGAGCCGGTGCCGGTGCTGAATTCGAGCGCCGTGCTGGGGATGCTGCAGATTTGCTCGGCCTTGTTCCGGGAGCCGCTGGTGAGCGTCCTGACGGTGGAGGCGCCCCACAGTCCGCTGGTCAGCCTGATGCTGGAGTTCGGACCCGACCGGGTGGCCCAGCTGAACCTGTGGATCGACCCGGCCAGTCCGTCCTCGTGCCGGGTCCGCGTCGTGGCCGAGCATGGCCAGGCCGGCCTGGTGCTGCCGCGCCGGCTCTGCTGGCGCGACCGCGAAGGCCGGCACGGCCAGCAATGGCCGCGCCAGCCCTCCGCCCGTCCCCTGCTGCACCGCTTCGCGGCCACGGTGCTGCAGGGCCAACTGGTACAGCCCAGTTTCCAGGAAGCGTACCAGGCCCTGCTCTGGTGGCGTGCCGCCCGTCAGAGCCTGGCCGAGGGACGCCGTGTGTTCCTTAGCCCTGACGGTCCCCTTCGCGGGTGATCGGTTTCTCTGTGGAAAGGATTCCAGACCATGAAACGTCTTGCCCCTCTGTTCCCCTTGCTGTTTCTGGGAGCCCTCGCCCTGGCCCAGGACACGGGAAAAAAGGAGACAAAGCCTGCCCAGGAGCGCTCGGACAAGGAGCTGATCGAGGACCTCCAGAAGACGCTTGAGCAGGTGCTCAAGGAGCAGGAAAAGAGCGAAGACCCCCGGCAGCTGGCCGAGCGCTGCAAGAAGCACGTCGAGAAGGCCGAGGCCCTGCTCAAGGAGTTCGAGCGCTCCACCCCCCGAAGTCCCCTGCTGATCCAGGCCCGGACGCTGACCCTCCGCGTTTACGACGAGACCCCCGACCCGGGCCTGATCGACAAGATGGAGGCGCTGGCCCAGACCCTCAAGAAGACGGTCGCGAAGGGCTCCGAGCCGGCGGCGCTGGCTGACCTGGTCATGCTCAGCGCCACGGTGGGCCGGGCCCTGCAGGATGCCGACACCACCGAGAAGGTCAAGGAGGCCTGGGGCAAGAACGCCGACGAGTTGCACAAGAAGATCAGCGACTACCTCGCGACCTATCCGAAGCATCGTGACGGACTGGACCACCTGGCCGAGATGGCCGCCCTGGCTCGCGTTGCCGGCGACGACCGGACGCGCACTCTGATCGTCGCCAGCGTGGCCCGCAACTTCCCCGATCACCCGATGGCACGCGAATTCAAGCGTGAGCAGGCCGTGGGTAAGGAGCTGGAGTTCCGCTTCACCCCGGTCGGCGGCAAGCCAACGAGCATCAAGGACTTGCGCGGCAAGGTGGTAATCATCGACTTCTGGGCCACGTGGTGCGGTCCGTGCAAGAAGGAGCTGCCGAACCTCAAGAAGCTGCTGGAAAAGCACCGCAATGATGGCCTGGAGATCATCGGTATCAGCCTGGACGAGAACGAGAAGGATCTCAAAGAATTCGTGAAGGAGAACGGCATCGGCTGGCCGCAGGTGGTGGGCAAGCCGGCCGCGGAGTTTGCCGACAAGTGGGGCATCGAATACGTCCCGGTGATGTTCGTGGTCGATCGCCAGGGCAAGCTCCGCAGCGTCGATGCCCGCGACAAGCTGGACAAGCTGGTCCCGGCGCTGCTCGCTGAGAAGAAGTAATCGGCGCAGCGGTGCCCGCGGTGATGGACGACCCCTGCCGGCTTGCCCGGCAGGTGAAGAAGGTCATTGGCTAGAAGAGAGGAAAGAAGAACGCTTTTCTTGCCTTTTCTAGCTGCTGACCTGCTTCACCTGCCGGGCAAGCCGGCAGGGGTCGTCCAAGTGGGAGTGTCTTCTTCTGCCACTGAAGTTGGTACAATGGTTCATGTCCTGAGAAGGGTTTCGAGTCCGGGGCGGATGGCAACTTTGAACCATGCTTTGTGAACTGTCCGTGCAGAACCTGGCTCTGATCGAGGACGTGCGCGTCGAGCTGCAGCCGGGCTTTTGCGCCTGGACCGGCGAGACCGGGGCCGGCAAGTCGCTGCTGCTGGGGGCCCTGGGTCTGTTGCTGGGCGAGCGTGGCTCGACCGATCTGCTTCGCACCGGGGCCGAGGAGCTGCGCATCACCGGCCGCTTCGAGCTGACCACTCCCGAGCTGAAGCGCGACGTCGAGACCATTCTCGATACCACCCTGGAAGACAGCGAGATCATCCTGGCTCGCCGGCTCAACCGCGCCGGCCGCAGCCAGGCGTACGTCAACGACCAGCCCGTCGCGGTGGCCACGCTGCGCCAGATCGGCAGCTTGCTGGTGGACATCCACGGCCAGCGCGAGAGCGAATCGCTGCTGCAGCCCGCGTATCAGTTGCAATTGCTCGACGCCTACGGCCAGCTCGATGCGCCGCGGCAGAAGTACCTCGACCTGGCGGCCCGGCTGCGCGAACTGCGCCGCGAGTGGAAGGCCCTCTCGGCCCAGCAGCAGCAGCGGCAGCGGGAGCTGGCCCTGGTCCGCTTTGAGCGGGAGGAGCTGGACAAGGCGGCCCTGGAGCCGGGCGAAGTACAGGAGCTGGTCAAGGAGCGCGAACGGCTGCTCAACGCCCAGAGCCTGCAGACGCTGGCCGTGGAGGGCTTTGCCCGGCTCTATGACGAGGACGCCAGCGTCATCGATCTGCTTGGCAATTTGCAGCGTGAAGCGGAGGGCTGGTGCCGGCTCGATGCGCGACTGGAAGAGGTCGTGAACCGGCTGGAGGCGCTTCAAAGCGAGGTCAAGGACGTGGCCCATACCCTGCGCGACCTGGGCCAGCACTGGGAGTCCGACCCGGAACGGCTGGAAGAGGTGGAGCGGCGGGTGCAAATGCTCCGCCGGCTGGAGAGCAAGTATCGCAAGTCGATTGACGAACTGATCGTCTATCGGGTGGGATTGGATGAGCAGGAAACGCAGCTGCAGCAGCAGGAGGAGAGCCTGGAGGGTCTGCAAACGCAGATCAGCGACACTTACGCCCAGCTAAAGCAGGCCGCGGCCGAGCTGAGCAAGCAGCGCCGCAAGGTGGCGGGCAAGCTGGCCCAGCAGACGCAGAAGGAGCTGGCCGACCTGGGCATGCCCGAGGCCCGGCTGGAGGCGGTGCTGGAGCCGATCGCGCTGGGCGACAACCCGCTGGAGGCGGAGGTCCCGGCGTGGGGGGCCGACCAGCTGGAGCTGACGCTGGCGGCCAACCTGGGCGAGCCGGCCCGGCCGCTGCGCAAGGTCGCCTCGGGCGGCGAACTGTCGCGCACCATGCTGGCGCTGAAAACGGTGCTGGCCGGCCACGATCGGATGAGCACGCTGGTCTTCGACGAGATCGACGCCAACGTCGGCGGCCGGCTGGGCGACGTTCTGGGACAGAAACTGGCGGCCCTGGGACAGACGCACCAGGTCATCTGCGTGACGCACCTGCCGCAGGTGGCCAGCTACGCGCGCAACCACTGGACCATCCGCAAGTTGAAGCGAGCGAATCGCACGGTGACGCGGATCGCGCAGCTGGCCGATTCCGAACGGCTGGAGGAACTGGCCAGCATGCTGCGCGGGGAGTCGCGCGGGGAGACGACCCGACAGGAGGCTGCTGCCATGCTGGAGGCGGCGCGGCGGTGCTGGTAGGTTGGCACAGAGTAGCCATCACGCTCCGCGTGATGAAAACATCACGCGGAGCGTGATGGCTACTTTGAAGAGCATCACGGCCGTGGTCCCAGGATGCGCAGGATCTCCGCCGAGCTCGTGAAGCCCTCGCGGATCGCCCGGTCGGCGGCGTGCCAGATCGTCTGCCGCCCGGTCAGGCTCGCCGCCGTTTCCAGCGCCTCCGTGTCCGACCGTGCCAGGATCGCCTGCCGCAGCGTCGCATCCAGCACCAGCAGCTCCGCCAGCAAGCGCCGACCCTGGTAGCCCGTCCCCGCACAGCGCGGACAGCCAACCGCCCGGAAGCCGACCTCGGCCGGCTGCCGGCACTCCGGACAGAGCTGCCGTACCAGCCGCTGGTTCAGGATGCCGCGCAGGCTGCTCGTCAGCAGGTAGGGCTCAATGCCCATCTCCATCAGCCGATTGATGACGCCGCACGCCGAGCCGGTGTGCAGCGTCGTGAAGACCAGGTGGCCCGTCAGGGCCGCCTCGACCGCGATGGCCGCGGTTTCCCGATCGCGCACCTCGCCGATCATCATGACCTCGGGATCTTGCCGCAGCAGACTCCGCAAGCCCCGGGCAAAGTCGAACTCCGTCCCCGGCCGGGCCTGGGCCTGGCTGACGCCGTCCAGCGCCTGCTCGACCGGATCTTCAATGGTGACAATGTGCCGGCTGCGTTGCTCGGCCTGGACCAGGTAGCGCAGACAGGCGTAGATGGTCGTGGTCTTGCCGCTGCCGCTGGGGCCGGTCAGGAAGATCGCTCCGGTGCGCTCGCGCATCAGGTCGAGCAGGGCGGCCAGCACTTCGGGGTCGAGCCCCAGCTGCTCCAGGTCCAGCACCTGCCGAGTCCCGAGGAAGATCCGGACGACCACCTTCTCTCCCTGGATCGTCGGAAACGTGCTGACGCGCATGTCCGCTTGCTGCCGGCGATAGCTCCCTTCCTGGGGCACGTCGAGCCGGTAGGTCAGCAGCTCGGCCAGCACCTTGAGCCGGGCCACGATGTTGACCGCGAGGGCGCGATCGATCCAGGCCAGGGTGTGCAGCACGCCGTCAAGGCGAAAGCGAACCTCCAGACCACGCGGCGTCGGCTCGAAGTGAACGTCGCTGGCCGAGCGGCGCAGGGCGTCGTCGAGGACGATGTCCACCAGCCGGCTGATCCGGTCAGGAGCAGTGGGCGAGACCCTGTCCAGGGCGGCCTGGAGATCGGGAGCGGTTTTCGGTTCGAGGAGGGTGCTGGTGTTCATGGTTGTCCATTGTCGCGGATTTTCGCGAAGACAGCCAGAGGTTTTAGCTGCGTCCGGTCAGCAAATCCACGACCCAGCAGCCCCTGGCATGCGGTCCCAGCTTCCGACAATGACCAACGATGCGTGCATCTGTGCATCCGGCTTCTTCGAGAGCGTCGGCCAGGATAGGCAGATCGTCGAAAGCCCGGGTGTCGTAGATGCTCTGAGCGACCTTCCGGACGGTGCAGTCATTCCACCCGATCAAGGCAGAGTAGATGGTGGAATCATTGAAGAGGTTGCCAAAGATGCATCGGAGAAGGTCAGTCTGGGCTCGCTCCTCGGCACGTTCACTGGCTGAGAATCCAGGGTCAGACGTCATAACACCCGGATTCGCGATGCCTGCACAGGCTAAAGACGCATTGGAGGAAGCGTAGTAAGCGGCCTTTTGAGGTGCCTGCCAAAGCACGACCGAAGCCAAGGCCAGCGCCTCGTGGATCGGCTTGAGGGCCGCACGTTCAGCCCCGCGAGAGGCACGCCACCGCCCCTCAAGGGCTTCCAGTGGGGCCCAAACACGCGCCTCCGCCTGCTGAAACTCCTCGACAGTGGCTCGCCCATCGACAAAGCGCTCAGCGACCTCAACGGCAGCTTGGGCCAGAGGCTCGGGCAGCAGGTGCCGAACGCGATGGTAACAGGCACACGCGAACAAGCGCAGCTTGCGATCGCTTGTCTTGCAATCGGGGAACGACTCCACCGCCTGCACTCGCGGGTAATCGGTCCCAAGCAGGAAGCGCAGCATCGGTGTTGGGTCGGTGCAGGAGCAGAATTGCTCTTCGGTCATGCCGTCGCTCCTTTCCCAGCGGGGCGCCAGCGGTTGCTGTCCGCCAGGTCTGCCGGCCATTTTTGGGCAATGGCGGACAGGACCGAACTTGCCTGTGAGAGTCCAGATGCTGCCAGGACGGGTCAGAATTCTGCCTGCCTGCCATCTGCCAGGGTATTCGGGAAGCGGGCCCGCCGCCTCTCTCCCGGAGTAGCCGGGTCAGCTGTCCCCAGCACGCTCGCAGCTCTTTCACTAATCTTTGCCGAGAATCAAATTCAACACCCAGCAACCTCTCGTATGCTCTCCATCCTGGCGGCAGTGAGTCAGGATGGCGGAGTCGTGACACCCGGCCTCTTCGAGAGCGTCAGCCAGGATGGGTAAGTGGTCGAAGGTCCGGTCGTCGTAAATCGCCTGGGCGAGTTTCGGGATGGTGCCTCCATTCCAGTGAAGCCAGCCAGGATCGAGTATGACGTTGGCGGGTGGCATGAGGTCGCAGCTTTTCGGGTAGCGGAGGTTGGGTACTGCTGTTTGAATGCTGTCGGACATATTGAAGACGAGTAACGACTCGTAAGCCATGCCCCCCTTCAGTTTCCGAAGGGCGGAAGGGAACGCCCAAAAAGTAAACCGACCGCTCGCGAGCGGCGTGGCCGACCGGCGGAACCATGCTTTGAGCCTGTTCCACCACCGCCTCGTCTGCGCCTGCGCGTGCCGGCCCCCGATCACGCGATACCTGTTCCCGATCCACTGGAAGTTGCTGGCGACCAAAACGGCTTGGTCCCTGTCCCAGTGGGAGCTCAGGATAGGAAGCGCTGCTTTATCCTCCTCGGAATAAGGCCGGTGGCGGGTCCACAGCTCCAGGCGGATTTCTACAGGAGGGGAAGCGAAAAAGGGCGTAGTCGGGTCAGCACCCGGGCAACGCTCCGTCCACCCTGCCCAGGGGTCGAGGATGGGACTATCCGGTTCTCCCTCGGCTAACAAGGGCAAGGGACCGGCCGGAACGTGCCACAAGCTGTGCTTCCCGTCTTTCAGGGTTGCGACGGTTCGGACGGTCTTCCACCGCTGCCTGTAACCATCATCCACGATGCCAAAAGGCAAGTAGAAGGTAGCTTCTGTCCGGTTCTCCAGGGACGCACGGAGACGGTTGGCGTAGGCAATCTCAGGGTCACGAGGGCCATCGGGCACAACAAAGGCGATCTCCGGGTCAGCGTTCAACTGGTCCAGAAGGACGTTCACGTCTCGACCGTCAGCGAAGAAGGAAAGCGCTGGCATCCTGAATCCTCTTCAAGCCCTTCTTCCACCGCTGCTGCCCTGGTCCTCATTTCTTGTTCAAGAGTTCGACCAGCTCGGCGGCGGTTTTGGCAGCCCCGGCTTTGAGCTGGCCTGGCATGAGGGTGCCTGTCTTCAAATAGCGGGTCCATGCTTCTGCCGCCATCTGCGTTGCTTCTTCGCTCGGCTCGAATTCGGCGAGCGGCTTGGCCATTGTCCAGAACATGTCCTGGCCGAACAAGTGGATTCCCGAAGTCAGCAGCTCGATTTCCTGGCCGTAAGGGCAGCCCACCATGACTCCCATGCGCGGCTTCATGGCCGTCTGTTCCTCCTGGATCGTCGTCTTGGCCATGATGACGTTCTGCCACGGTTTGGAAGGAATGTCGGCGTGCAAGGAGGACGGATCGAACGGGACCCAGCGATCTTTCTCCCAGAACTCCACGATCCGATGCATCTCCAGTCGCTGGGAGATGGGAGGAATCACCGCAAGGGATCGGCAGGCGATTCCTTTCGAGCGCATCAGGGCGGCGGTGAGATTGGCGTTACTTGTACAGATGCCATTCTCGCCGCTCTTGAGAATGCCCAGGGCATCGAGAGAGCGGGGCTGCCCGAGCCGCTTCATTCCCCGTATGTGCTGCTGGACGTTCGCGGCGAACTCGCTGGCCTTGCCCGTGTTCGGCCAGAGTTGCGCTGCGAGCTTGGTGATCGGCTCCGCCTGGGACTGGACGCACGCAGTTGGTTTGGAGTACGGTTCGACCGGCGTGCGGTTTGGAGTGACGTTGCGTGATGCCAGCAGGACGACTGCCGACCACGCGATCTGAACGTCCTGCTTTTTCCCCGCCAGGCGGACCAGGACGGTGACGTTGCCCTCCTCACTTTGACGCAGGCGGAACTCGGTAGCCGCCTCGGCCGGGGTCGTGCGAATGAAATAACAGAGGGGCACCTGGCCATCGGCGAGCTGAGGGATCGGCAGGAGGACCTCCTGCATTTCGCTGGAAATGACCCGGACGTGCGCTCCCCCCACGGCACCCGCAAGCCCACTCTTGCTCATCACTCGGTTCGGAGCGGCGTTGATGCGTTTTTCCAGATCGCCTTGCAGTTCAGCGAGTTTGTCCTGTCGAATGGCGACCTCCACGTCCCTGGCGCCAGGCTTCTGCTTGGGCCCTGGCTCGGACGGTTTGGCCGGATCGTCGGACCCACATCCAAGGGCAGCAATTAAACAGAGACACGTGGACAGGGCAATGATGCAATTCGGTCGCACGGAACACCTCCAGTCGAAGGAATCCCCTTCCCGCTTGTGGTAACGCTGCCAGACGCGGGAAGGCCGGTTGTCTCGTAGTGGCCTGTCCAGGCCGAAAGGTGACAACGGTTTCCGCGCCAAATTGCCGGAACTCATGGGAGGTCCTCCTTGCCCAGCAAACAGTTCACGACCCAGCAGCATCGCAGATGTGCGTCGTGGCTGCGGAGGTGCTTGAGAATGCGGACGTTTGCACATCCGGCATCTTCCAGAGCGTCTGCCAGGATGGCAAGGCGAGCAGGTTCGAGAGCGCCGGCAGGGGAAGCTCTCTTCACGGGCAGCTTGAGCAAGCGACAGGACGGTTGGGGCTTGCCAGCTGGAGTCAATCGCCACAGGATCGGTTTCTGCCAGCACGATCGCCGATTGGGGTCTTGCGAACCCGCCCTTCTTGATCCCAACTGCAATCCAGGGCCTGTCCGGATGAGCCGCAACGGAGCGAGGAGTTCCCGGTTCCGGAAGTTGCCAGGAGCAAGCGAGCTGGGATTCTTCCCAGAGACAGACTTCTCCGCCGGCGCTGACGCTAACCCAGCGGTCGCCATCGCATAGCGAGCAAATCCCCACGATGCTGTTTGGATTGTACGTTGCCCAGACAAGGTAGCGATCTGGGTGGGCAATGCCCTTTCTGTCCGGCGCGGGCCGAAGACGGTGTTGTTGCCAGCTGCCGGTCCACGACCATGCATCCAACTCCCCATCAAGCCCGCCGGTAATGAACGCATCCTCGGAGGGCCGGGCCCCAACGGCGCTGATGCGACGCCAGTCCTGGACTGGAATGACCAGCGTTTGTTGCGGGTTGCCTTTGAGTGGGACAGCGACAAGGCCATCCGCCGCCTTTCCTGACGCTCGCCAGGAGGGATCGGCCTCCAACTCTTGCCAGGGAATCAGCCCACCGCAGCCGGTGATTACCGTTTTTCGCGCGACAATGATCCGGCTGCTCGTCAGGTGACGTGACGCGGAACCGTGGTTGACGCCCAGACCCCGAGAAGGCCGCGTTACCCGAATGACGTTCTCGACGTGCGCCCGATGGTTCCGCACGATCAGGTATTTTCCGCAAAGCAGAACACCCGTCGGAGCAAAAGGGCGGTGGTCGTGCTGACGGGCCGGGGTTAACGTTTCCTTGAGGGTCAGCTCCAGACCTGAGACTTCAAAGAGGAGAGTTGGGCCTGCATTGTGGCGCGAGGCCCAGGTTGAGGCAGCCAGATGGAGGTCGTCTGGCGAAAAGCAAACGCCCGAGACGGTGAAAGGCCCCAGCCGCCGGCCAGGTGAAGGCAGGTCCATGCAGGGGAACAGCTTGCTCTCTCCTGAGATGAGGTCGATCAGGAGGATGCCGCCTTCCCCGTAGAACGAGCCGCCGCCGACGGCAAGGCGCGTGCCGTCCCGCGAGAACATCACGGAATAGGGGGCCCAGGGAGTTGTGATGGTCTGGATAACTCGCACGTTGGACCTCCTTCTCTTTCAAGGTTGGGGCTCTTCCGGACATCCAGGGTCCGTGATGCCGTTGCTCCTTTTCCGAGCCATCCTTCTCTCCTTCCCATTTCTTCTTCTGTTATACTCAAAGCGGTGGTCGATCCAATGAGAAAGGAGTCCATCTTGGCTCGTGTGCCGATCCCGACCTGGTTCTTTGCCCTTGCCGTCGTTCGTCGCGGCGACCAGTATCTGCTGGTCCACGAAAGCGACAAGGAGCAGCTCTGGTATCTTCCCGCCGGCCGGGTCGAGCCAGGCGAAACGCTGACGGCCGCGGCCGAGCGGGAGACGCTGGAGGAATCCGGCGTTCCCGTCCGCATCGCCGGCGTGATCCGGGTGGAACACACGCCCCGGCTGGCCGGCTCGCGAGTGCGGGTCATCTTCCTGGCGGAGCCAATCGACAGTACGCCGCCCAAGAGCAAGCCCGACGAGGAGTCCCTGGAAGCGGCCTGGGTCCGGCTGAGAGAACTCGACCGATACCCGCTCCGGGGCGAGGAAGTCCGCCAGGTTCTGGCCTACGTGGACGCCGGAGGCCCGATCTATCCGCTGGACCTGCTCCAGGCCGAAGGGGAGCCGTTCCCTGTCCCTTGATCCGAGCCCAATCATGGCAAACGCAGTAGTGATCGACAATCGCAGTAACCTGGCTCCCGATGCCTTTGCCAGCCTTGCTGCCGTGCTGTCGCAGCACCGCTCCATCAAGCACGCGCTCGACTGGCTCTCGGGCCACCAGCCGCCGCTGACGCTCAGCGACATCATCGCCCAGGACGAGTTCTGCCACGACATCCTGGTAGAGTATTCGGGCGGGGTGTGGCTGGTCTACGACACGTCCTGACTGGGAGTGGTGACGGCGGTCGCCGTCTGGGACCATCGCCCATCGGCACAGGAGCTGCTTGATGCTCGGCTGAACCGGGGCTGGACGCCGACGGCCACGGCAACCCGGGAGGGGAACGTCGTGCTGGGCTACGCGTCCTGTTGGGTCCGGTCCGGATGATTCTCCCTGCAAACACTTCTGGAGTCTGGCGACAATCAGCAACCCCTACCGAACCACCTCGGCATTGACAGGGCCTTTCTGGTTCGCTATGCGTTCGACGAAGCCGTCTCCGGAGGAAAGAAAATGCGCATGCTGCCCTGGCTGGTCCTGTTCGGCCTCCTGCTCGGATGCCGTTCCAAGAACCTTGCTCTTTCCGACAACTCGACGTTGGCCCAGAGGACTCCAGGGGACGGGCGGGAGGCTCTCCCCAGGAACCAGGAAACTAGAGAAACCCCTTCAAAGTGGGAAAAAGAAGTGGCCGAGTGCTTGCCGAAACCAGTCAACCTGGACTTCATGGTCTTCGACTCTTTCACGGTGCGGCAACGATTGCGAGACCTCGGGGCACAAGGGCCGAACCGGACACTCGTGGATGCCAACGGCAAGGTTATCTATCAATGCCACGAAAACATTCGCGATGAAGTGGATGAAAAGGGAAACCACGTTAGCCACCTCGACATGGAAGAAGTGTTCCGATTTTTCATGGCACTTGTGAATTACTCTCCTTGAGATGCGGTCTGCTCTTTCCAGACGCTCTCGCAGGCGAGATTTTCTTCCCTTCTGGTTGCGATCCGCCGGCCTGCCGATTACGATAAGCACTGGAATTGTTCCTTCCTGCTTTGCCGTCGCGGAGACCCGCCATGAGTGAACCCCGGGCTGCTCACGCCCATCAGCACGCCTTTACCTGGTGCAACGCTCGCCAGCGCGAAGGGCTGATGCTGCTGACCCGCCGCAACCTGCTCAAGGTCAGCCTGGCGGGCATGGCCGGACTGACGCTTCCGGGCTTGCTGGCCCACCGCGCCCGGGCCGCTTCCGCCAGAAAGAACCGCAGCGTCATCCTGCTCTGGATGGCCGGCGGCCCCAGCCACATTGACACGCTGGACCCCAAGCCCGATCGGCCGCCCGAGAATCGCGGCCCATTCAGCACCATCGCCACCCGGCTGCCCGGCGTCCGCATCTGCGAGCATCTGCCGAAGCTGGCCGGGATGCTCGACCGCTTTAGCGTCCTCCGCTCCGTCGATGCCCGCGGCAGCAACCACGAGCCCAACGTCGTCTTCCAGACCGGCAACCGCGAGGCGGCCCCGCGCGTCAACCGCATCGGCCACCTTTACCCGGCGATCGGCTCCATCGTCGCGAAATACCGCGGCTCCAACCACCCGTCCATGCCGGCCTACACCGCGTTCATGACCGGACGCTCGCACCTGGCCTTTGCCGGCTACCTCGGACGCAAATACGATCCGTTCATCGCCAACCACGCCGCGGCCCTGCCGATCTATACCAACGTCGGCGTCGATACCGGGCAGGTCAGCATGCCGCAGACGTTCCGCTTTGCCGAGGGCGTCTCCCCGGAGCGCATCCAGGAACGCCAGTCGCTGGTCGCCTCCTTCGACCAGATGCGCCGCGAACTCGAGCAGCAAGGCAACTTCGACGCGATGGACTCGTTCCAGCAGCAGGCGCTGGACATGCTCACCGGCCGGCGGGCCCGCGACGCCTTCGATCTGTCCCGCGAGCCGGCGGCGGTCCGGCATCGCTACGGCAAGCATCTCTGGTGTCAGCAAGCGTTGCTGGCACGGCGGCTGGTCGAGGCCGGCAGCGCCTTCGTGACGCTGGACCTGAGCTATCATCCGGCCTCGGGCACCTGGGACACGCACGGCGACAACATCCCGCCCTATGGCGGCATCAGCAAGGGGCTCAAGCCGCTCTTGCCGCTGTTCGACCACCTGATCACGACTTTGGTCAGCGACCTGGAGCAGCGCGGCCTTCTGGATGAGGTGCTGGTGATCGCGATGGGCGAGTTTGGCCGGACGCCGCAGCTGGGGACGCAGGGCAGCACGGATGGACGCAATCACTGGCCGGTGGTCATGTCGATGCTGCTGGCGGGCGGCGGCTTGCGGCACGGTCAGGTGATCGGGGCCACGGACAGGGACGGCGGCCAGATCAAGGAACGCCCCGTCACGCCCGGCGATCTGGCGGCCACGATCTATCAGCACGTGGGTGTGCCGCTCGATACCGCGTACCTGGACCACGGCGGTCGGCCGCGGCCCATCGTCGAGGACGGCCAGCCACTCCGCGAACTGGTCTGAGAAATGGACAGGGCCCTGTCCGGCAACTCCTCTGCGGGAGGCTACCGTGTCCGCAACGCGCTTCGTTCTGGCTGCTGTTCTGCTGGGGGCGCTGCTGGTTCAGCAAGCCCACCACCTCCGGGCTGCCGACCCGCTGCCGACGCCGGCACAGATTGCTCGCTGGATCACGCAGCTGGGCGACGACGATTTCGCTGTCCGCGAACAGGCCTCGGCCCACCTGATCGAGTTCGCGGAGGAAGCCGAGTCGGCCCTGGAAGAGGCGGTCAACAGCACCGATCTGGAGGTCGCACGCCGGGCCCGGGAGGTGCTGGAGCAAGTCAAGGACCCCCGGACGTACCTGGGGCACACACGGGCCGTCTTTGGCGTCGCGTTCAGCCCTGACGGGACACGCCTCGCCAGCAGCAGCCTGGACGGGACCGTGAAACTCTGGGGCGCCCGGTCCGGACGGGAAGTGTTCACGCTCAAGGGTCACTCCCAGGGAGTCACCAGCGTCAGCTTCAGCTCCGATGGCAACCGCATTGCCAGCAGCAGCCTGGATAGGACGGTGAAGCTCTGGGACGCTGCGACCGGCAGGGAACTGCTGACGCTCAAGGGCCACTCCAGTTCCGTCACCAGCGTCAGCTTCAGCCCCGATGGGAAAGTCGTCGCCAGCGGCAGCGCGGACCGGACGGTGAAGTTCTGGGACGTCCGGACCGGCCAGGACTTCCGGACGCTCAAGGGCCACACCAGCTGGGTCAACTGCGTCTGCTTCAGCCCGGACGGCAGGCGCCTCGCCAGCGCCGGCGCGGACGACACGGTCAAGGTCTGGGACGTGGCAACCGGCAAGGAGATGCTGACGCTCAAGGGGCACACCGACTCCGTCAGCTGCGTCCGCTTCAGCCCGGACGGCAAACGCCTCGCCAGCAGCAGCTGGGACAAAACGGTCAAGGTCTGGGACAGTCAGAGCGGCAAGGGACTGCTCACGCTCAAGGGCCACGAATCCGGCGTTCTGAGCGTCAGCTTCAGCCCCGACAACAAGTACGTCGCCAGCGCAAGCCGGGACCGGACCGTGGCGGTCTGGGAGGCGAAGACAGGCCAGGCCACGTACACGCTTAAAGCGCACAACCACGGCTTCCTGAGCGTCTGTTTCAGCCCCGATGGCAAACGCCTCGCCACCGGCAGCGAGGACGAGACAATGGCCAGCTGGTCAATGGCCCGGATCAAACGTCCGCTGGCGTTTCCGCCAGCGACTCCAGGGCCACGCGGACCATTTCCAGGGCCCGCTCCAGTTCCGCCCCGGCCTGTTCCACCTCCTCGAGTCTTGCCTCCCGCCCCATGATCTCCACCCGCTCGGCCGCCACCCAGGCGGGGCCCCCCCGACCGAAATTGCCGACGGCCCCCTTGATGGTGTGGGCCAGCCGGCGAATGGCCGTGGCATCACGACGCTGGATGGCTTGCCGCAGCTGCTCCACGTAGGCGGGCGTGGATTCCGAGTAGAGCTGGATCAGGGTACGGAGCAGGTCCAGGTCGCCGCCTACCCGGGCCAGCGTCTCCTTGTAATTGATGATCCCGTTGTCAGTCCGATGGTCCCGGGGAGCGGGCGGGAAGGCGGCCGCGACCTCGGCCACCGTGCGCAGCAGTTCGCTCGGCTGGATCGGCTTGGACAGGTAGGCGTCCATCCCCTGGTTGAGGAAATTCTCCCGGTCGCCTTTCATGGCGTAGGCCGTCATGGCGACGATGGGCACGTGGCCGCCGGTCTCTTGCTCGTGTACCCGGATCAGCCGGGTCGCTTCCAGCCCGTCCATCTCCGGCATTTGCACGTCCATCAGCACCAGGTCGAAGCTCTGGCGCTTGACCGCGTCCACCGCTTGTCCGCCCGTGCTGACCACGGTGATCTGGTGCCCCTGCTTCTCCAGGGAGCGAAGGACCAGCTTCTGATTGATCGGATGGTCCTCGGCCAGCAGCACCCGCAAGGGCCGAACCGGCGCCTTGGGCTGCTGCGAGCTGTCGCAGGCAAGCTCAGCCATGAGGACTTGATCCTCCCCGAGGTCGCTCAACGCTTCTGCCGAGGTCCGGGACAGGACCGTCAGGATGGTTTCCAGCAATTCCGATTGCTTGACCGGCTTGGTCAGGTAGGCACTGATGCCCAGGGCCCGGCAGCGGGCCACGTCCTCGGGCTGGCCGGCCGAGGTCAGCATCAGCAAGGCGGTCGCGGCGAACTGGGGATTGTCCTTGATCTGCCGGGCCAGGTCGAAACCGTCCATGCCCGGCATGTGGCCGTCGAGCAGCACCAGCGTAAAGGGTCGGCCCGCCCCGGCATTGCGCTGCATCACGTCCAGCGCGCTGAGGGCGTCATGGACGGCGTGCGGCCGCATGTTCCAGCTGGCCAGCGTCTCTTCGAGGATGCGGCGGTTGGTGGCGTTGTCGTCCACCACCAGCACCGGCAGCTCGGTGAGCAGCGGCAGGGCCTGGACGTGATCGCTCCGGCTCAGGAACACCTCGGGATTGGTGGAGATGCCCAGCCAGACGGTGAAATGGAACGTGCTGCCCTTGCCCACCTCGCTCTCGACCCAGATCCGGCCGCCCATCATCGCGGTCAGCTGCGTTGAGATGGTCAGGCCCAGGCCGGTACCGCCGTACTTGCTGGTCGTCGAGCGAGCCACCTGCGCGAACGCCTCGAAGATGGCGCCCTGCTTTTCCGGGGGAATGCCGATGCCCGTGTCGCGGACCGACACGTGCAGGCAGACCTTGCCGTCCTGGCGCTCCGCCTCCTTGACCGAGACCACCACCTCACCCTTCTCGGTGAACTTGATGGCGTTGCCGACCAGGTTGACCACGATCTGCCGTAACCGGCACGGGTCGCCAATCACCACGGGCGGCACCGTGGGAGGCACGTGGCAGGCCAGCTCGATCCCCTTTTGCTGGGCGCGCAGGGCCAGCGATTTGATGGTATCGTCCAGGTTGTCGTGCAGCAGGAACTCGACCTCCTCCAGCTGCAGCTTGCGGGCCTCGATCTTGCTGAAATCAAGGATGTCGTTGATGACCGCCAGCAGCGACTCGCCCGAGACCTTGACCATGTTCAGGTAGTCGCGCTGTTCCCGACTCAGGTTGGTTTCCAGGGCCAGCTCGGTCATGCCGATGACGCCGTTCATGGGCGTGCGAATTTCGTGGCTCATGTTGGCCAGGAACTCGCTCTTGGCCTTGCTGGCCGCCCGGGCCGCTTCCACCGCCTGCCGCAGCTCCTCTTCCCGCCGTTTGCGTTCGGTGATGTCGCGGGAGACGCCGAAGGTGCCGACGATCTTGCCCGAGCTGTCGCGCAACGGCAGCTTGGTCGTCGAAACCCAGGTTTCGTGGCCGTCGCGCCAGGTTTCCTTCTCTTCAAAGTTGACGATCGGCCTGCCGCTCCGCAGCACCTCCTGCTCGTCCCGCAGGCTCTGCTCGGCATGCTCGGGGGTGAAATAGTCGCTGTCGGTCTTGCCGACGGCCTGGGCGGGGTCCGCCAGACCGAACAGCTGGGCCAGGGACTTGTTGATGCGCAGGAACTGGCTCTTCTCGTTCTTGAAGTAGATGCTGTCGGGCAGGTGATCCATCAGGGTGCGGAGCAGCTCGCGCTCCTGGTCGAGGGCCTGCGCGGTGAGCTTGTGGGCGGTGACGTCGGTGAGGATGCCGTCCAGGGTCAGAGCGCCGTCCTTGCCCTGGGTGGCGGTGATGCTGTCCCGCACCCAGTGTTCCGAGCCGTCCGGCCAGGTCACGCGATATTCCTCTTGCAGCGGACCGCCCATCTCGCCGGCCGGAGTGCTGCACAGGCGAAAGATCATTCGCTCCCAGCGGGCGTGGTCCTCGGGGTGGATCGAGGCACGCCAGTTCTGCACCCCGCTCTCGTAGTGGCTGCTGGGCCGGCCCAGGATGCGCATGACCACGGGCGAGACGTAGCGGAACTTCCAGGTGCCCTTGCGGTCGATGTCGGCGCTCCACAGACAGTCGGAGATCGACGAGAAGACGCGGCGCAGCTCGGCCTCCTTTTGCTGCACCTGGCGGTAGGCGTCGCGGACGGCGCGGATGTCGCGGGCGGTGATCAGGGCCAGGGTCTTGGGCCGGACGTGCAGCCGGGTCACGCTCAGGTTGACCGGGACCCAGAGATTCCCGTCGCGGGTTCGCAGCTGGTAGCCTTCCTGCGAGTGCAGGATCTCGGAGTGCATCCCGGCCTGGCGGAGCCGGCCGCTGTTGCCCGACGCTCCGATCAGGCGAAACCAGTGCGTGGCCGGCTGGGCCAGCATCTCCGGCCGGCGGAAGCCGGTCAGCCGTTCCGCCATCGGGTTGACGTTGAGCAGCTGGTCCGTTTCCGGATCGAACAGGAACAGGGCATCCCCCGCCTCGTCGAACAGGGCCTGCCCCAGTCCAGGTATGCTATCGACGTTCATGGTTGCGCTCGTGGCGATGGGTCGGCTGGACCCTACCCAGCAAGCTAACTCCACCGCACTGATGGATGCAACCAAAAACTGGCTCGGGACACAAGATCGGAAAGGGAAAACTATTGAACCACGGATAACACGGATAACACGGATAAAGACAAAACAAATTGTTTTTATCCGTGTTATCCGTGTTATCCGTGGTTCAATTACGTCAATCAGACGCAGGCCAGCGGTCGCGGCCGGCGGCCGGACTTGCGCTTGCGGCCCTTACCCCGTCCTGGGGTCAGGGCGCGCTCCAGGACCTCCTTGAGCCGGTTGCGGGCGACGTGCAGCCGGCGCTTGATGGTGCCGATCGGAGCATCGAACTCGTTGCTCATCTGCTCCAGGGAAGCGCCGCGGCCGTAGAAGGCCACCAGGGTCTGGCGGTCCATCTCCTTCAGCTCGGCCAGGCCCTCGTGGACCTGCTCGGCGTCCTCGGTGCGGATCATCTCCGCCAGCGGACCGCCGCCCCGGTCCTCGGTGTTCTCCAGCACCTCGCTCTCGACACCCTGGACCCGGCCCTTGCGGGTCTTGCGATTGATGGCCATGCGCGTGGTCATCATCCGCAGCCAGCCTGGGAAGCAGCGCGGATCACGCAGCTGGATCAGTTTGCGCATGCCGTGGACGAAGACCTCCTGGGCCAGTTCCTCGGCTTCGGTCGGATTGCGCAGCCGGGCCAGGGCGATCGCGTAGACCGTCGGGTGGAAGCGGACGAACAGCTCGCCGTACGCCTGGCGGTCGCCCTGCTGGGCTCGCAAAACCAGGGTCTCGATGTCGATCTGGTTCATGGTTTGGGTCCTCATTCTCGATCCATGCGCAAAACAGTTTCACCCAGGCGAATCGGGGACTCCGTGCCGGGGATCTGGCCGGCAGAACCCTTCACGCTTTCGCCCCTGGAGTCGGCGCGATCCGACACGCGAAGTGCGAATCGCTTCAGGTCGCTCCAGATGGTGACCGCAACAGTTTGGGAAACCAGGAACACACTCGTTTCCGCCAGCGACCGGAACCAACGAGCCGCCGGGTTTATCCCGGCGGTCTTTCCGCCGGGATAAACCCGGCGGCTCGTGAGACCGAATTTGTCGTGTGGCAGACGCTTGCTGGACCCCTCCTGGAGAAGGATCTCGCAGCGCTGGTTGAGTCAGCCAGATTCGGGACCTGGCGTCCTCAGGCGTTGGCCGTGGCAGCGACTGTTAACCGGCTCGATTGGAAGCCCTTGCTTGCGCGGCGGGCTAACCTGGCTTTCGAGCTTCCCGTCACCAAACACCGGGCCGGACTTGCCTGTCGGCGAATCCGGGTCCCGGTGGTTCGACTCCGGGTTGAGGTTGACAGTGTTTGCAACAGACTACCGCCACCAGCATGCCCGAAGGACCGACCGGTCCTTTGCGCCCGCGCTCGGCTTCGATCAGCGAATAGCGGAGCTGTTCGTTGAGTCGCTTGGCCAGCGGTGTTGGGGCGGGCATCGAGCGTGGCATGGGGTGACCGATCGTCGGCGCCTGCGTATCGGCCGCATACCCGGTATCCAGGCGCGGATTGACGGTCTGACCGTCACCCAGGACGGAGACGCCACGCAGCACCAGGGACACGCGAGTAAACACGGCCATTGCAGACCTCCGGCGATCAAACGAGAATGGACGCGGGAAACGGCCCACGAAGCCGTTCCCTCTTGGAGTGAAGAGGCTAAAGCTTTGTCGGTTACCTCGATCTAGTAGGATAGCGAACCAAACGTGAACCACTCGCTCCAATTGCTTGTACGGGGCGGGCTGCTCTTTGTGACACACATTTCTGCTAAAAATGGGTACTGGGAACAGCATCCCCGTATGAGAGAAGACGGTCGAGCGGAAAAAAGGTTCGCGCGAAAAACACAAAAAAGCCCAACCCCGCGAACCAGGGTCAGTTCGGCCGGGCAAGGAGGAGGGCAACACCATGCAATATTACGACCACGCCCTGATGGGCGCCACGGTTGGCCTGGCCACCGGGACCCAGCGGCGGTTCGGCTGGCCCGTCGTGATCATGGCCGCCGCCGCGGCCGCGCTCCCCGATTGGGACGCCGTTCCCTACCCCTCCGGGACGCCCGGCTACAGCGACGTTCATCGCGTCTGGGGACACAACCTCCTGGTCGCGCCGGTGCTGAGCGGCCTGGTGGGCGCGATCGGCTGCCTGTGCTGGCTGTCCGTGCGGCGGTCGAGGATCGCGCCGGGCTCAAATCGAAGTTTCTCCCGGGAGTCGCTGGTAATCTGGGTAATCGTGGGCGTCCTGGCATCGCTGAGTCACCTGGTGGCCGACGTTTGCTACTGCGGCATCGGCCGATCGCCGGACTGGCCGGTGGCGCTTCTGTGGCCGTTCACCCGGCGCGGCGTGGCCCTGCCGCGGGTCCCCTGGGCCGATCATGGCGTGACCTGGATTCTGGCGGTGACGTTGGTCTGGGCCTGCCTCTGGCCGGCCGCGGCCAGGGTCCTTGCCATCCTGGCGCTGCTGGTGGTGATCGGATACGTGGCTGTTGGCGGGGCGATTCCCTAGCGCTGTAGGGAACGCCCTCCGTGGCGTTCCGGTTTTGACGGAACGCCACGGAGGGCGTTCCCTACAAGTCTGCGTTCACTTGCTGAAGTCAATCCACAGCGGCGAGCCCCAGGCCAGCTCGCCATCCGCCTGCTGGACCCGCACGTAGTAGTAATGCGTCCCCGCGGCCGGCTTGTCATCGGTCCACTTGCCCTGGAACTCGCTCTTGTCGGGCTCGAAGGTGCGGACCACGTTGCTGTCCTTGATGACCTCCACCTTGCCCAGTTTGGCCGTGCCGAACACCTTGATCTCCAGCGTCGGCGGCCGGTCGGTCTTGAACTCGTCGCCCATCAGGTGGTCGCCGCTGCGGACGTCGAGGACGATGTTCTCGGTCGCGGCGTAGCAGTGGCGTTTCTTGAGCCCGGCCAGGATGCCCTCGCGGTCATGGCTCTCCGCCAGGGCGAAGCAGTAGGAAATGTGGGTCGAGAAGTGATCGCTGGAAGACTGGAAGCCGAGCCGGTAACCCTTGTCCAGGGCGAGGTTGACGTACCCCAGCGGATACCAGCCGGCGATGTTGACTGGCTTCTTGCCGCTATCGCGGTCGTAGCCGGCCCGCGGCGCCCCTTGCTTCTCGTAGGACATCCGATCGCCCTGGTAGATCTCGACGAACGGCTCGACCACCGGGTCGTTGTCGCGCCAGTCGGTGCCCATGCTGGTGGCGCTGGTATGGCTGGCGCAGATGCCGTTCAGCTCCTTCAGGTAGCGATACAGCATCTTGGTGTCGTCGGCGTGGACTCCGGCGACGCGCTTAGCCATGTTGGGTTGGGCCAGCCGGGGCAAGGTGAGGACGCCGCGCTGGGCGAACATGCAATTGCGATGGCCGTGCGGATAGGCCACGCTCCGCTCGTAGGTGAACATGGGCGTGAACCGTTCCTTGACGTGGTAGGCGTCGGTGGTCTTCTGGGTCAGCCACCACGGGTATTCCCGGCCGGCGCCGTTGTCGTGGTCGCCGCAGCCGATCCAGTCCATGCCGGCCACGTCGATGGCGTAGCGCCACATGTCCTCCAGCGAGCCGTCCGGTCCGCCGTCCCAGGAAACCTCGGTATGGCGGTGGAACTCGCCGCGCAGCAGCTGGTACTTCTTGCCGGCCGCCTCGACGCGGTACTCCCGGCAGCGGCGGATGGCGGCATCTTCCGCCTTTTGCTCTGCCACCAGCTTGTCGTCCTTCTTGCCGGGTTCGTGCGGCTGCAGCTTCGGCTTGCCCGGCTCGCCGGGCAGATCGACGTAACTCTGGTAGATCTGGTTGTCGATCGTGTCCGGTGTGGTAAGCCGGCCGTCGGTATTGTGGATGATCCGGAGCCCCCCGGCCGGGTGTGGCAGCAGCACTGGCCGGCTGTCGAGCAGGCCGTCGCTGTGAGAAACCTCGATGGGCTCGGACCAGCTGTCGCCGTCGAGCCGGCGGGCGAAGGTCAGCCAGTACGAGCCGGGATGCGTGGAGTAGCGGGTGCCGAACTTCTGGCGGTAGGTCAGCCAGACCCGGCCCCCGCCGTCGACCCCGATTTGAGGGTAGGCGTAGCGCGGCCTGGATTCGACCTTCTGACCGGTGTCGGGCGATTCGCCGCGCTTGCCCAGCGGCGGCAGCTTGGCGACCGGCTGCATCAGCTTGCCGTCCTCCAGGCAGACGACCTTGACCGTGCGGTCGAAGTAGAGCGGATTGGCGCGGTCGTCCAGGGCGCCGAAGTTCTTGCCCCAGCTGGTTGGGCCTTCCTCGTAGGCGATCCAGAGCCGGCCTGCGGGGTCGTAGCAGAGCGAGGGCCGGGCCTCGAAATGCGAGGAGGCGATTGCCTTCACCCCATCCCTGGAGTGGATGGCGACGTCGTAGTCACCCCGATCATAGAAGTCGAAGGCGGTGGCGGTTTGCCCGTCCGGGGCTGCCGCCAGCCTGGGCGCCCAGCAGTTCCCGGCTCGATCCTCGCGGCTCTCCTCACGCGTGACCCGGCCGCCCTCGATCCGGGCCCCAGCCAGTTTGAATGGATAAGGCTCCCGGGACGCGGCCCGGGTCTGGTAGGCGACGTGGACCACGCCCTTCTGGTCAGTGCAGGCGACCGGGTTCAGCCCCTCGCCCAGCGACTGCTCCTTGGAATCGCCTTTCTCGCTAACCGCACGAGCGTAAACCTCGTGCTTGCCTCCGCGGTTGGCACAGTAAATCACCCAGACCGTGCCATCGCCTTCCGCCGCGATACTGCAGCGCACCAGGTCTTCCCTGGCCCCGCCCACGGCGAGCGGCTTGCTCCACTTGCCGTCCTTGTACCACCTGACGAACAGCTGATCGCTGAACTCCGGTTTATACAAGCCCTTGAAGCTCTGCGGTTGCTCCTTGAGGTTCGGCGCCTCGATGCGACGGTCCTCCTCGCGCACCTTGTAGCTGACGTAGGCCACCCAGAGCGTGCCGTCCGGCCCGTAGCAAGCCGCGGGGAAGTCGTCCTCCGTCTTGCCGGTCTCGATGGGCGTGGCGGTCGAGACCAGGCGGACAACGGCCCGACCTTCCTGAATGGCGTGCGTTTTGCCGGCCAGGACTTCTTTCAGCGGAACTTTCTCGTTGTCGAGGTCCTGCTCCTTGACCGTGAGAGACAGGGTCGCATCGGGCTTGACGTCGGCGAGGTGAAGGACAACGCCGACACTGGCGTACCGTTCGCCGAGGGTGGCGACCAGCTTCATGGCCGGCACCGCAGGGGTCGATGCGACGACGCCTGCCAGCCGTCCTCGTCGAGCAGCTTGTCGTCGCTGCGGAAGCGATAGCCTTCGCGGTGAACCACCCGGGCGCCGGTGACCGTGGCCTTGCCGGCCCAGGATTTGGGCTGGGCGTCCTTGAGTCCCATCTCGATGAGCACGGCGACCGGCGGCGTCTGGGCCGGGGCCTTGCGTGCCCATTCCAGGAGCAGCAGCTTGCCCGGGGCCGCCTGTTGCTGCGCCACCGCCGCGATGACGACCATGATGCCCACCGCTGCCAGCAGAAGAGCTTGTTGCCGTTTCATGGGTGTGTGTCCTTGGTCCGTGGGGTTTGAGGGATAGCATATCCCGAGAGGAGAGCAGAGGAAACCGAAAAAACGGAAACCGATGAAGAAACGAAGAGCCGATCAAAGGCCCGACCGCGACGATCGGGTTGCTGCCGTTACCAAACCGGGAACGAGTCAGAGAACGGCAGTCCGAAGCGCGTTCGCTGTCTGGGGCAGCTGGTTGCGACTCAAGGAGTCAAGGTATTCGGCAACCGTCATCGGGGGCCGATGGAGTGATGCGCGGTGTCTCCTGGCTGCGGCGATAACTGTGTCGCGAGCCATCAGCAGCAGGCAGCCGAGGAAGTGATCCGGCGTGATCGCCAGGACGCCAAATGGGTCCAGCCGCTCTCGGGGGAAGTCGCTGACGTTGTGAGTCACGATGGCGTCCGCCACACACGCCAGGGCGGCTGCAAGCACGTGATGATCGTCCGGATCTTGAAGCACTTCCAGCAAATGGAGCCGCTCTTCCCACCGCCGGTAATTGCGGACGCGACAACCTCGGACGTTCTGATCCATCAGCCGAGCAGTCCGCAGAAGATTGGCACGAGGCAAGTCTGGCCGCCGTCGCAAGATGGAACGAATCCATTCCCGGTGAATCCTGCCGGTCCATCTTGCGTGAAACACTTGATCGGCCTGCCCTTGAACTGCGAGACACATCAAGAAATCACGCAAGAACGCGGAGTGGAGGACGCAGGCATCGTAAAGGACGAACAAGGGGTCCATCGTGGATCACTTGCTTTCTGGAGTTTCTTCCACGTCGTACAGTCCCATTTCCTGGGACATCCGGGCCATTTCGTCGCAGGCGGCCAGTGCTTTCTGGAAGGTGGACTCCTTGTATTCCAGCACGGCGGAGCTGGGAATGCGATGGTGCTTGCCAACCATCTGGCAGGGTAACTTTTTCTGTTTGACCAGCTTGGTGACGAACGGCCGGGAGACGCCCAGGAAGTCAGCCGCCTCGCGCGGCGTCAAATATTCGGGCAATGGCTTCGCTGCCGCCCGGCAGGCCCGCAGAACGGCCTCCTTCAACTCTTGGGGCACGTCAAAGCATTCGCCATCGACCGTCAAGCGCACGGTGCCTTTCTCTTCGGATCTGCCTTGCTGGTGGGGAACACCAGGCAACGAGGGCAAGTCCGAGGTCGGGACTCGTTCCGCAGGATTGGTTGCCATGACAGTCTCTTTCTTTCTCTGCTTGGTTCTCGCTCTTCCATAGTCTATCGGGCTGCCTTATCAAATGCAATAACAGAAACAACTGGAAAATCTGAAATGACCAAGGACGTGGACAGCCAAGCCGGCGTTGCTTACATTGTCTTGTGGCCTGGCCGAACTTGGCCCTTATCGGAGGAAATCCAGATGAAACGCTCCCTCGCTGTGTTACTCTGCCTGCTGTTTGTCTGCGCCGTGCTGGCCGCTCCCGCCCCGCCGGTGTTCTTCAAACCCGGCTGGGATGCCCCCGTGGACCCTGACAAGGATTGCAAGATGGTGCAGAAGGAGGACATGCTCACCATCGAGCTGCCTGGAAAGCCTCATGACATTCTCGCCGCAGGCAAGCGCAACAATGCTCCTCGCCTCCTTCGTGACGTGAAAGGCGATTTCCGGGTGGACGTTCGTGTGCGGTGTGATTGTACCCTTCCTATGGGAGATCCTAACTCTTCACCCTACCACGACTTGGCAACTTATGCCAGTGGGGGCCTGCTGATTTTGCTGCAAGACGATGACAAGAACGTTATCCGCTTTGAGTACGGGCATACCACTGGAGAAAAATGGGGGCCGTTTGCAGGCTACATCACAGTTGGCGAGCGGGGAAATGGATCAAGTTATTGTTACATGAGCGCTCACGGCGAGGGTTGGCCTCTGGCAGGTGGGGCGAAGCACATGCATCTGAGGCTAGAGTGCCGGGCAAACATTTTGCGTGCGTACTATCGCGCTGACGGCAAGACGTGGGTCGATTTCCAACGGGGGAAGTCAACGCGCATTCCAGAGATAGCCAAACCCAAGGTGGGTCTGGCTGCCTACTCGACCTTGAACGAGCGTTGCAAGGTCTATTTCGACCAGTTCAATCTGACTGTGCATCCGGCTGAGCGTTAGCCCCTTGGCATTAACTTCTGAAGGACCGGGGCCGACCGTCACTCCGCACGCGGCAGCAGCTCCTGCAAGTGAGCCACGAGGTCCACGGCCATCTCCGTCCGGATCTGCGACGGGATCAGGTAGAAGCCCTCGGCCCGATCGACCGCGTGGTCGATCAGCTCGCAGCAGATCTTCAGCCCCATCGCCCGCCCTTCCTTGCCGCTGAGTCCCTTCATGCGCTGGCGCACCTCGTCGGTCAGCGTGATGCCGGGCACCTCGTTGTGCAGGTACTCGGCGTTGCGCTCGCTCAGCAGCGGCATGATGCCGACCAGGATCGGCCCCTCCAGGCCGGTGCAGGTCTGGTGCATCAGATCGAAGCGGGCCGGGTCGTAGATCGGCTGGGTCATGGCGAAGTGGGCGCCGCTGGCGAACTTCTTCTTCAGCCGGGCCAGCTGGCCGGCCAGGTTGCGGCCGTTGGGGTTGAAGGCCACGCCGATGGTGAAGCGCGTCTTGTGGTGCAGCGGCATGCCGGCGTTGGTGACACCGCTGTTGAACTTGCGGATCAGCTCGATCAGGCCGAAGCTGCTGAGGTCGTAGACGCTGGTGGCGCCCTGCTGGTCGCCGACGCGGGCCGGGTCGCCGGTCAGGGCCAGCAGGTGCCGCAGGCCCATGACGTGGGCGGCCATCAGCAGCGATTGCAGGCCGAGCAGGTTGTGGTCGCGGCAGGTCAGGTGGACGATCACCGGCACGTCGGCCTCGCGCTGCACGATCTGGGCCAGGGCCATGTTGCCCAGGTGCAGCGTGGCCACGGGGTTGTCGGCCATGGTGATGGCATCGACGCCCATGTCGCGCAGTTGCTGGCAGCGGCGCACCACCGGCTCGATGCGCAGGTCCTTCGGGGGATCGATCTCGACCACCACCAGCGGCCGGCGCGGCGTCTCCTTGAGCCGGTCCAGGATCGAACCGGTCGGCGGCTCCGGCTCCAGCGTGGCGGGCACCGTTGCCGGCGTCTCCGCCTTGTCGAGTGGAGCGGCCGGCACGCGCACCTTCCGGACCGCGACCTGCTGGCCCTTGAGGCGTTCGCTGATCCGGCGAACGTATTCGGGCGTGGTGCCGCAACAGCCGCCGATCAGGTTGACCCCCAGGGCGGCCATCGCCACGGCGCTCTCGACGAGGTAGGGCAGCGGAGCGCCGAAGATGTAGCGGCCATCGCGGTACTCGGGCAGGCCGGCGTTGGGAAAGGCGCTGACCAGGAAGTCGCCGGCCCCGGTGGCGTATTCCACCGCGGCGACCACACAGCGGACGCCCCGGCCGCAGTTGGCCCCGATCACGTCGGCCCCCGCCTGGACCAGGGCCTCGACGGCCGTGCTGACGTGGACGCCGCTGTAAGTGTGGCCGCGCTCGTGAAAGGCCAGCTGGCAGGCGACGGGCAGATCGGTGTGTGTGCGGGCCACGTCGAGGGCGAGCAGCAGCTGCGGCAGGTCGGCGAACGTTTCCAGCAGCAGCAGGTCGGCCCCGGCGTCGGCGAGTGCGGTGATCTGCTCGCGGAAGACGTCGCGGCGCTGCTCGTCGGTCAGCGGTTCCAGGTCGTGCTGTCCGCCCCGCTGCTGCAAAGGGCCGACCGAGCCGGCGACGTAGGCCCGCTGCCCCGCCGCCTCGCGGGCCAGGGCCACGCCCGCCCGGTTGATGGCGGCCAACTTCGGCCACGTTGTCGAGGGCCAGCCTGGTGCGATTGGCTCCGAAGGTGTTGGTTTCCAGGACCTGGGCGCCGGCTTCGAGATAGGCGGCGTGCAAGTCGCGGATCAGGTGCGGCGAGGACAGGTTGAGCCGTTCGTAGCTGCTGTCCGAGCCGACGCCGCGCTCGCTGAGCAGCGTGCCCAGGGCGCCGTCGCCGATGACCACTTCCTCACGCAAACGCGCCAGCAGCTCCTGACCACGCATCGCTTCCTCTCCCCAACCGCCCCGGTTCGCCAAAAGCCCGCAAGGGATTGTCTTGCATCCTGAACAAAATGCCAAGAGCGGATTCACATTTTGATCTGGACACGGAGGCGGACTTCTGGCATGAGGCGGCAAATTGTCTTTACTTATCCACCAGCAGTGTGGCATGGTCGGGAGACCATGCCACAACAGGGACCATGCCACAACAGGGCGGACAACCGCCTCCTGTGCGGGGCCCTGTTTCGCCTCCAAGGAGATCAGACCATGGCCCGTTTCTCCATTGTCGCGTGGTTGAAAAGGATCACTGGCCGCTGTCGCCCTCCAGCCCGCCGGCTGGTCAGGGTGCGCAAGCCGCCCTGTCTGCCGCAGTTGCTGCCGCTGGAGGACCGAACGCTGCCCAGCACCTTTCTGGTCACGAGCCTGGCCGACAGCGGCCCGGGCTCGCTCCGTCAGGCGGTGCTGAACGCGAACGCCCACTCCGGAGCGGACACGATTCTGTTTGCCACCGGACTGCAAGGGACGATCAAGTTGACCAGCGGTGAACTGGACGTCACGGACAGCGTGAAGATCCTGGGTCCGGGGACGGGCAAGCTGACGATCAGCGGCAACAACGCCAGCCGGGTGTTCAACCTTACCGGCAGCGGGACCAGCGTGGAGATCGATGACCTGACCATCGCACACGGCTCGGCCACCACGACAACCAGTTCCCTCCTCGGGAACGATAGCGTGACGCTTGGTGGCGGCATCGCCGAGATCGGCGGTCAGCTGACGCTCAAGGGCGACGTCCTGACCAGCAACCAGGCCGGCGGTCTGCTGAGCAGTGGCGGCAGCCAGGTTGTCGGCGGCGGCGCGCTCGCGGCCATCGGCGGCGCCCGCGTTCAGATCCAGGACTGCCTCTTCATCGACAATCGTGCCGATGGCCAGTCCATCTCCGCCGGCGGCGCCATTGCCGTGGACGCCTCAGCCATGACGGTGCAGACTTCGACCTTTGACACCAACGTGGCCCATGCCCTCCTGGGCGGCAGCGCGAATAACTTGCTTCAGGGGAGTGCTTCCGGAGGCGCCATCGGCAGCACGGGAGGCAGCCAGGTCGTTCTGTCGCAGGATCTGTTCCGCGGCAACCAGGCCGTGGGCGGCAGCGGGACCAATGGCAGCGACGGGCAGAATGGGGGCAACGCCGGCTTTGGTGGGTTCGGCGGCGCGATCCTGAGCACGGACAACAGCGTCTTCGTTTCCGCAGCCACCGGGGCGAGTCTGACGATCGATCACGGCACCTTCCTGTCCAACCTGGCCCAGGGCGGCTCGGGCGGAGCGGGAAGTGCCGGCCAGCAGGGCGGCAGCGGCGGGTTTGGCCAGGGCGGCGCCATCCACACCTCTTCGGACACCGGGGGCAGCAGCGCTCTGATCATCACCAACAGCCTGTTTGCCGACAACCAGGCCGTGGGCGGGGCCGGCGGCAACGGCGGCGTGGGCGGGGCCGGCGGCGACAGCACCGGCGGGGCCATCAACGGCGACAGCACGGCCCTGGCGATCGCCAGCACCAAATTCCTCAGCAACCAGTCCGTGGGCGGGGCCGGCGGCGGCAGTGGAGCCGGTGCCCAGGGCGGCAGCGGCGGGGTCGGCAGCGGCGGGGCCCTTTCGAGCATTCCTGGGAGTTTGACTCCGCATTTGCCGCCCGCGCTGGCCCTGAATACCGTGCTGGTGCAGGGCAATCTGGCCCGGGGCGGCGCGGGCGGGACGGGCAGCACCGGCGGCAATGGCGGCATGGCTCTGGGTGGCGGCATCGAGAGCGAAGCGGGCACGCTGAACGTGTCCAGCGGCAACGTCTACGCCAACGCGGCCATCGGCGGCGCCAGCGGCGGCGCGGGCGGCACCGGCGGCCCGGTGAAAGGCGGCGGCGTGGCCAACCTCCTGGGTAGCACCGCCGTCATTGTCAACACCTTCATCCAGGCCAACACGGCCGAGGGCGGCGGTGGCGGGACGCGCGGCGCTGGCGGTATCGCCCTGGGCGGCGGCCTCGAGAATGACGCGACCTCGAAGACGACGTTCACCCATAGCAGTGTCTTCAGCAACCAGGCGCTGGCCGGAATCGGGTTGATGGGCAACGGCGGCTACGGCTTTGGCGGCGGCGTGGCCAACGAGACCGGCGGCATCGTGATCCGCGACCGTTCGACGGTCCTCTTCTCCAACCAGGCCTCCACCAGCTCCAACGACGTGTTTGGCGTCGTCAAGGTTCAGTCATGATTACACAGCGGCAGAAGAAAGGGTAGTCATTGGCCCCCACCCCGCTTGTCGGGGTGGAGCGCGGGTTGGTAACCAGCAGAGCGTCGGCGCCCTTCACGCCCTCTGGTTACGAACCTGCGCTCCACCCCGACAAGCGGGGTGGGGGCCAATGACTACCCTTGAGGGGCCATCGGCAGCACGGGAGGCAGTCGGGTCACTCTGTCGCAAGACCTGTTCACCGGCAACCAGGCACTTGGTGGCAACGGCGCTGCCGGCGCTGCCGGCCAGGACGGCGGCAACGCGGGCTTTGGCGGCTTCGGAGGAGCCATTCTGAGTACGGACAACAGCGTGCTCGTTTACGGGGCCAGCGGCGCGACCTTGATCGTCGAGCACAGCACTTTCCTGTCCAACCTGGCTCAGGGCGGCTCGGGCGGAGCGGGAAGTGCCGGCCACCAGGGCGGCAGCGGCGGGTTTGGCCAGGGCGGCGCCATCCACACCTCTTCGGACACCGGGGGCAGCAGCGCTCTGAGCATCACCAACAGCCTGTTTGCCGACAACCAGGCCGTGGGCAGCTGGACCGCTCGATGCAGGTGCTCTTTGCCATCCGCTTCGATGCACACCAAGGACTTGCCATTCAGTGTGAACGACAAAGCCGCGATCGTCCCTTTGCCAGCCTGGAATTGTCGCATGGGACACCTTCTTCGCCGAAGTTCAGCCAACGTACTCCCTGCCGCCACGCTCTGGGCAGCAGCGCCCTGGGCTGACGTGCAGGTCCATCGATCAGGAGATTGTCGTGCATCGTGAACAAAATGCCAAGAGCGGATTGTACCAGCGATGCAGCGGTGTGGCCGCCCTTCCGCACGTCCATGCGCCAGTTCCTTCCAAGATTGGCGAGGAGAACCCGACTGAATAGAATCGCCAGTTATTGTGCTTGACGTCAAGGGCCCCGCATCAAGACGCAAAACTTGCTGGAGGTGGGACATGATGACGTTTCGCCAGGACCTGCGGGACTTCAAGCTGCCGTTGAGTACGGTCTGGCTCATGAACGACATTGCCGAGTCCAAGGGCCGCCAGGAGCTGTACACCAAGCAAGCGCCGCAGATCCTCAAAGCGCTGCGCGAGCAGGCGATGGTCCAGAGCGTGGAATCCTCCAACCGCATTGAAGGCGTGACCGTCGCTCCCGATCGGTTGCGTCCCCTGGTGCTGGGCAACACCCGGCCGCGGGACCGCTCGGAAGAGGAGATCCAGGGCTACCGCAACGCCTTGCAGCGCATCCACACCGGGGCCGGCGATTTGCCCATTACCCCGGACACGTTGCGGGACTTGCATCGCACCATCCAGGATGGTTCCGGCGACGCCGGGCAATGGAAAGCGGTGGACAATGACATCATTGAACTCCGCCCCGGTGAAGCGCCCCGGGTTCGCTTTCGTACCCTCGCTGCCGGGCAAGTGCCCGCGGCGGTGGATGAGCTATGTCTGCTTTATCGCCATGCCCTGGACCAGCAGACAGGTGCGTACCGGCCGATTCTCGCATCCAGGACGGAACGGCGCGCTGAGGCCGCCACACCGCCAAGGCGCGCGAAAAATGCTGGCGGTCTCGCCAGGAGAAGCCCCGGCGTGTCCGTGCTTGCCCCACCGATGACAAAAAAGCGACACCGCCACCACGCCAGCATCACACGCCTTCGCTTCTGGCCCTCTTGGGGCACTTCCCCAAAATCCGGGACGGACAGGAAGATTACTACGCGGTACTGCAGACCAGTTCCATCGGTTGGCACGACGGGAAGCACGATTTGCTGCCGTGGCTGAACTAATTCCTCGCCCTCGTTCGGCGAGCCTACGTTCAATTCGAGGAGCGGGCCGGGCAGGTCAAAAGTCCCCGGGGAGCCAAGACAGAACTGGTCCTGGCGGCCATTCGAGCCGCCGCGAATCCCTTCCGGGTCGTCAACCTGCAACACACCTGCCCGGGTGTCAGTGTCGATTGGATCCGAAGCGTACTCAAGGACTTGCGCTCGCAAGGCAAGGTCGAGTGCCTGGGACACGGCCAGCAGGCTCGATGGCGACGCCTCTCCGACGAATTGGGTAGCACCCAATGAATTGGGTAGCGAATTGGGCAGTGTCTGGTTGTGGAATGAGCCAGTCCCCAGGCGAGACGAACAGGTTGACGAGGCATTTCATTCAGAGCTATCCAATTCTGCTGGGGCGTCATCTGACGGCACAGGACCATCGTCGGCAAGCACAAGGAGAGGGAGGTCAACCTCGCCCTTCTCATCGGCTAGTTCTCGCCAGGTCTGACCGTCGAAATAGAAACGCTTCACGCGCTGTGCGGCTGCACGAATGGCGAAGATGCGGGGGCGAGCCGAGTTGACGCCGTCTACCACGTAGAGCCAATACTCAACATTTTCAGGGGGAGCGCCGAAGCCATGCCTGAACTGAGCTTGGGTCATGCCTACCGGCCAGGCGAGCCAGTCCTGGATTCCCTTTACCTCGATGCGGCGAGTGATCCCTGTCGCGAGGTCGAAACTGGCAATGTCGTACCCCTCTTGCATCTTGTCCTTCTCATCGGCTTGTCGATTGTGCTGCCGCTCGTACGCGAGAACAGCAGCTCGCCCTCGTGCGTCGTCCCGCCTCACGCGCGGTGAATCTTCACCCTCCTCGGAGTTCATAAATGCCCGAGGCACCCACCCCGAACTTGGACTTGAGACTCTCCCAGAAGGCTTGTGGGGTGTTTTTCCGCCGCTATCAGTTCCGGAACTGCCCGAGCCTGTTGTTCTACCACCTCCTCCACTACCGCCTCTCCGGCCCCGGCGACTCTTTCGCTCCTTGTGTCCTTCTCCGCCCGGCCCGGATTCCGTCGGTTCCACGTCATCATCGGCTTCATCGCCCCATTCCGTCTCGCCCGGAATGTCCTCGTCCGAACTTTCCTCACCATCCTCCGCTTCCTCGTCTTCTGTCGATTCTATTTCTACTGTGCGAGTTTATCCTAGCCGTTGGGCGTCGTTTTGGCTAGAGTTTCCTTCAGGTTTTTCTGAAGGAGTGTTGGCATGTCCACGATTCTGGAGCATCCCACAGCCCAAGCCTTGCTTGAGCAGACCGACGTCGCCCCCGAGACCGTGAACTCTTGTTCCCGGCGCCTCACGACCTTTATTCAACGCTACCTCCCCTGCTTCTACCGCAAGGAGCAGCGTTGCCATGCCGACACCATCCTCGCGGCAAACTCACCGGCCTGCAACGCAAAACCACCGAACCGATTGCCACTCAGGCACACGAAAAACGCCGGCCCCTGCAACTCTTTGTCGGCGCCGGACTGTGGAGTGACGACGCTGTCACCGCCGAGTTGCGCCGCCACGTCCACACGGAGATTGCTGACCCCCAGGGCGTCCTGATCCTGGATCCCTCCGGCGTGGCCAAGAAAGGTACCCAGTCCTGCGGCGTGCAAAGGCAGTGGTGCGGTAACCTCGGCAAGGTCGAGAACTGCAGGTCGGCGTTTTCCTCGGCTATGCTGCCCCTCGGGGCAAGGCTCTCCTGGCGGCTCGCCTGTTCTTGCCCCAGGAGCGGGCTGCCGACCAGGAACACCGCACCAAGACCTATGTTCCCAAGGAGGTCACTTACCAGGAGAAATGGCGGATCGGCCTGGACTTGGTGCGTGGACCGGGACGCGAGTTGCCCCACGCCTGGATCGTCGGCGACGATGAGTTTGGCCGGGCCAGCGAGTTGCGGGCCTGGTTGCGTTTCGACCACGAACGCTACGCCCTGGATGTGCCCTGCAACACCCAGGTCCGGGACCTGAGCAGACGGCGACCTGCCAGCCGACCGGGTGGCGCCGAGCGGTTGCCCGAGTGGGAGAGTGTGGCGGCCTGGGCCGCCCGGCAACCCAAGAAGCGTAGGCGTTACTTCACGATCCGGGACGGGGAAAAGGGGCCGCTGCGTGTCAAGGCAGTGCAGCAGTGGGTGCAGACCAGGGACGAGGATGGCTGCCCCGGAACCCGGGAACGGTTGGTGGTGATCCAAAGCGTGGAGAAGAACCCAAGAACCTGGTATGTCTTGAGCAACGCACCCAAGGAGATCCCGTTGGTGGCCATCGTGGGAGCACGCGGGGAGCGGCACCGGATCGAGCAATTGTTCCAGGAGGGCAAACAAGAGGTGGGCTTGGGGCACTACGAAGTGCGCAGTTGGACCGGGTGGCACCATCACATGACCCTGACGTTGCTGGCGTTGTGGTTTCTGCAACTGGAGCGACTCCAGGTTGGGAAAAAAAAATCCGGGTCTGACGGTGGCGTTGATTCGGCAGATCTTCACGATGTTGCTCCAGCGGCCACGGCCGAGTGCGCGTGACATCGCCGAGACAGTGAGCAAGGTGCTGCGGCGCACGGAGGAAGCGCGGATCTATCATTGGCATCAGAAAACAGGAAGGTTCCCGCCGCCGCGTCCTAAGCTGGGGTTCGCCCCGAAACATCCGTACCCACGGAAATGAAATCGCACAGTAGAAGTAGTCAGCCTGTTGTGGAACGATTTATCATACAGCCAACTATCGTGATGCTGGTCAAGGCGACGTTCCTCTGGCAGCACATTGTAGGTTTGTTGCCAGTCAGCGACCCGCTGTCCCGCCAGCTCGACCATCCACTCCAGAGTTCGCGCAGGAGTATCGGCAACTGCGACGAATCTCGTCGTGCCACGCATTCGCATCTGGCTGAATCAGTTCTTGCCGGGTCTGTCAAGGAGCCAATCGGCTTGGACATGCATCCCCAAGGGCAGGGTAACACCCGTCGGCAGCAACGCGTAGACGGTCCCCCGAGTCGGGGGGACAGGTCGCCCGTCCTTCAGTTCGCAGAATAGAGCCATTGCCGTTGCCGGGCTGCCTGGGCATAGACGGCCTCTTCCTCCTCGGGTTTCGGGCAGATTTGCCGGTGTTCCAGGAATCGCCGGATCGCCTCGCTGGAAGGTGGTAGAGATGGTCAAAGAGCACCCAGCGGTGGATCACCTTGCCTGCCGAATTGAGCGCGGTGAGGAAGACTCTACGGCCACCATCCCCCAAGTCTTTCGTCTCTTCGGCCAGCCGCCACCGCTGACCAGCCCATTCCACCCTTTTCACTCCTCGCCAAGCAAGCAGCGCCAGCAGGGCGCGATCGTCGCTGAGAACACGGTGGAGATCGACCCTCGGCGGTTCTCGGCGGCAGCGGTCCATGAAAGTGAACCGGCAAGTCATTCCAGGGGAGGGGGGAGGCAGAGTTTCGTCCCAGTTGGGCAGTACACATCCCAACCAATCAATCTGCTCATCCCCATAGCGCTGCATTCGGATTCGCGGCACCTTGAGGGTGAACCGCCATGGCCCGGAGAACCACAGCGACTGCCAAAGCTAGTGGAAGACCGATTTCAAACCGATCCCGATGAGGCCAACGGTGCCGGCTCCCTTGTTCGAGACACCCTTGTGCATAACCCTCGGACATTCGACGGCGTGAAACTCTTGCCGTCATGCTCAAAGACAAGATTGCCACCGTTGATGACTATCCGAATGTGGTGAGCTTGCTCGTCGATCGCGTTTTGCAACAACTCCGCGACGTAATGCCATTTCTGAAAAGTTTGTTGCAGGGTGTTCAGAGCCCCTCGACCACGATCGTCACGGTAGAACGCTTCGTTCTTGGCCCGCAACTCGTCGATGAATGCTCGCGCCGCTTCAGCAGAGCTGGCCTGTCTCTCCAGAGGATCATTGGGCATGGGTCCATTCCTTTTTGGTGGAGACCCGGTTCGTAGCCGTCGCGGGGCAATTTAAGAGGATTGCGCCGGGCGGAAGGGTATTCCTCCCCATTATACGGAAAGCTCACCTGCCCCGTCGGAGACGCTTGGCGGGCCGCTTGATTTTGTAAGAAAAACATGCTATTATTTCTTACATGAAGAAGATCACCAAGAGTACGCAAAGCATTGATTCCAGGGTCCTTAATCGCATCCGCGACTATGGACGTGGGGCTGTGTTTGTCCCCAGCAACTTCCTGGACCTGGGCAGCCGGCAGGCGGTCGATTTGGTCCTGCATCGCCTGGCAAGGAAAGGGACGATTCGGCGGCTGGCGCCGGGTTGTACGACTTTCCGAAAACGCATCCGACCCTTGGCGAAATGGCGCCATCGATCGACGCCATTGCCCAGGCTCTCGCCGGGAAGGACCGGTTGCGGCTTCAGCCATCAGGAGCGTATGCGGCCAACTTGCTGCGGCTCTCCGAGCAAGTGCCGGTGAAGGCGGTCTTTCTGACCGATGGCCCGTCGCGCAAGGTGAAAGTGGGTCGGCGAGATCATTCTGAAACGGACCACGCCGCGGAACATGGCCAGCGCCGGCCGAACCAGCGGGCTCGTGATTCAGTCGCTGCGTCACCTGGGGCAAGTCCACGTGTCGATGGAACGGATCGCGCATCTGCACGACATGCTGACGGAAAAAGACCGTCAGCAGTTGGTCGAAGACCTGCCGTTAGCCCCGGCCTGGATGCACCCGTTTCTGCGCACCATCGCTGGTGAGGAGGCCAAAGCATGAGCCGGTTCGCCGAGTTGCCGATCGAGGAACGTGAGCCCTACATTCAGGAGGCGGCAGCCCGGCTCGGCGTGTTGCCCCTGATCATCGAAAAGGACTTCTGGGTATGCTGGATTCTGGGTCGCATTTTCGGTGCCCCCGCTGTGGGACCGCACATCGTATTCAAGGGAGGCACGTCGCTCTCCAAGGTGTTCCAGGCGATCCAGCGGTTCTCGGAAGACATCGACCTGTCGGTATCGCCCATGATCCTTGGCTTCAGCGAAGCGGAACTCGACAATGCGCCTCAAGCAGCAAACGCCAAAAGCTGTTCGACAAATTGCAAAAAGCCTGCACCGAGGTCGTCGCGGACCGGTTTCGGCCAGAACTCGAAAAGACCCTCCGCGAGCGGCTGGGACCGCGCACCGATGGCGGGGATTGGTTGAGTTACCAGATCGATGTCATGACCGACTCGCCGGTGCTGTTGTTTGAATACCCGGCCACGACACGGGTAGTCGCGGGATACGTACAACCGACGGTGAAGCTGGAATTCGGCTCGCTGACCGACCAGCGACCGACAGGGACTCATGCCGTGGAGCCGCTGCTGGCGGATGTGATCCCGGAATTCGCGGAGGATCGCGAAGAAGTCGTGGCGCTGGAAGTGGAGCGGACCTTTTGGGAAAAGGCGACGATCTTGCATGCGGAGTTTCACCGGCCCACCGAGCAGCCGATTCGCGATCGGTTTGCCCGGCATTATGCCGATCTCGCCGCGCTCTGGCGGCATGCGGCCAGGAACGCGGCACTCGGAAGATTGGACCTGCTGGAGCGAGTGGCGACGTTCAAGGCGCGTTTTTTCGGGTCCAGGTGGGCCGACTACGAGACAGCCAGGCCAGGCAGTCTCAAGCTCTGTCCGCCCGCCGCACGGGAGGCGGAACTGGCGCGCGACTATGAGAAAATGGCACCGATGTTTCTTGCGCCGCCTCCGGCATTCGCTGAAATTCTCAGAGTGCTTCGCGATGCGGAACGGGAGATCAACCTGGTGGAGAGGCCGCCGGAGTAGCCGATCTTCTCGGACGAAGCGGTGCCCGCTCGTGTAACGGCATTTTGGCGAAAATCGACGCATCCTTGTATTCCGCTCACGCCGCGTGCATCTTCTCGGAGCGACCCTGCTTCCAGGCCTTGAGCCCAGCGATGCCAGGAGCGGATTGCCCACCACAGTGCCGCGGCTGGAGTGTGCCCTTCCGCTCTTCTCGGCCACCAACTCTGCCGAGATTGGAGAGCGGCGCCCGGCCGAATAGAATCGCCTGGGATTGTGACGTGTCGTCCAGGGCTCCGCATCAACACTCAGGGCCTGCCGGAGGGTGGGGTATGATGACGCTACGGCAGTTCGCGGAACCTTTACAATCAGTTCCGGCCGCCACTTCCTGGTATCTGGCCGATCTGGGCCAGGCGGTGGGAAAACAGGAGCTGTTCACCAAGCAATCTCCGCAAAAGCTCAAGGTGCTGCGGGAACACGCCCTGATCGAAAGCGCGGTTTCCTCGAATCGGATCGAAGGCGTTGAAGTGGATCAGGCCCGAGTGGGCACCATCGTCTTCGGCAAGGCACTGCTCCGTGACCGCGACGAGGAGGAGGTTCGCGGCTACCGGCAGGCGCTCGACCTGATCCACACGAGCGGGGCGGACCTGCCGGTGTCGGAGGAGACGATCCGACGCCTTCATGCCTTGTCGCGCGGCGGCATCGGCGACGCGGGGGAGTACAAACAGTCTGAGAACGACATCATCGAGGTGTTCGCCGACGGTCGGCGCGAGATTCGCTTTCGCACCGTGCGAGCCGCCGACGTACTCGGCTCCATGGCCGAACTGGTCGAGCGCTGGCGGAACGTCCTGGCCCACCGCACCGTTCAGCCCTTGATCGCCCTGGGGGCCTTCAACCTCGACTTCCTTTGCATCCACCCCTTCCGCGACGGCAACGGGCGCATTTCGCGCTTGCTCTTCCTGCTCCTGTGCTACCACCTGGGCTTCGAGGTCGGCCGCTACATCAGTCTGGAGCGGCTCATCGAGCAGAACAAGGAACGCTACCATGAGACGCTCAAACTCAGCTCGCAGGGCTGGCACGAGGGCCAGCACAACCCCTGGCCCTACGTAAACTTCCTGCTCTACACCTTGCTCGATGCTTCCAGGGAGTTCGAGCAGCGGGTTGGCGATACCGCCTCGCCCAAGGGAGCCAAGACCGAACTGGTGTTTCAGGCTGTCAGGGCTCAACCCGGCGAGTTTCGCCTGGTAGACATTGAGCGCGCTTGTCCCGGCGTCGGCCGGGACTGGATTCACGCACTTCTTGCTGACCTCAAGCGAAAGGGTGAAGTGGCCTGCCAGGGTCGAGGCCCGGCTGCCCGCTGGCGCGTCGTGCGGAGTAAGGGTACTACCTCCAAGTAAGGGTATTAGTGAGGGTAGGATGATCCCCAAGGAATGCAAACGCCTGGCGGAGGTGGTTTCAAAGCACTCCGCAACGATCCGGCTAACCGGCAACGTCCAGCGGCTACAGGGTTTTGTCGGCTGGCTGTTTTCTTCCGGGATGCCAGGTGGTGACGGCAGGAGCCATCCAGCCTCGTCCCGAATACCCTGGGATTTAGCATTCATAATGCCTCCTATTCAAACTGGTTGGGATCCACAGTCACGCTTCCATCCAGCCACAGGGCGCTTGTGGCTGGATGTCCCACGCCATGAGTTAGTGGTCTTTTGGCGTTTTCGGACGAGGTTTGGGAGTGGTCAGCTCTTCGCTGTAGCCCTGCCTGCCTCGGCGGCTCTGGCCCAGCAGCTCCTTCAGACGCTGCACTTCCTCACCGTCAGCCCACAGCACGCGGTAGCCTTGACGCGGCGTCTGACGCCAGTGGACCCAGCCGCGGCGGGCCCAGTCGCCCAGCTTGTCGCCGCTCATCTGCAGTTCGCGCGCCAGGTCGGCCAACCACCACTCGTCTTCCCCCAGCAGTTCGTCGTGCTGGCGCTCGCTGCCGATCAGGCCCAGACGCTTCAGCAGCGCGTACAGCATCGGCTTGGTGAAGGCTGCGGCACGCTTGGGCGGGCGGAACCCCTCCCGGTTGAGCGTGGCGGCGATCTCCAAGGCGGTGCCGCCGGCCTGGCGCAGCTGGCGCACGCGGGCCAGCAGCGCTTCCCGGTCGCGCAACTGGGCGTAGCTCTTCACCGGGCGGATGAAGGCGTGCTGGCTTTGCTGGCCCCCCTTCCAGTGGATGGTCGCCTCGGCGTGCTCGCTGTCCGGACGCACCTGCACCACCACGCGCTCGATCAGGCAGCGCAGCACCTGCTTGCGTTCGGCCTGTGTCGTGCCCGGCGCCTGCCACAGCGCCTGGATGTCGCTGGCCAAAGCCTGGATGGTGGCACGCTCCGACTCGGTCAGCCCCGACGGGGTTTCACGCCGGAAGCGGTCGTAGTCCTCGCGCACCTGCCGCTCCTGCAGCAGCGCCTCGTTCCAGTCCTTTTCCAGGGTCGCAGCCACCAGGCGGTTGTCCGGATCGACCGCCCGGTAGCGGTGCTGGGCCAGGTCGCTGTCGTAGCTGGCCCGCTGCAGGCTTTGCTGCCAGTGGGTCTCCAGCCGGGAGCGTTCCTGCTCCAAGTCCGCCTGCGTTTGCAGGCTCAGTTCCAAAGCCGCCGGTTCCAGCGACCGCAGCGCTTGCTGCGACACCAACTGGTCGATCTCGGCGGCCCGCAAGCCGTAACAGGTCTGCTCGTGGGCGTAGCGCAGATGCTCGCGGCAGGTGTAATGGGGCTGGCCGCGCGTGCGGTAGGCGACGCGCAGGCGTCGGCCGCAGCCGCCGCACACCAGCAGGCCCGCCAGCAGCGCCGCGCCCTTGCCGGGCACGCCCGGGCTTGCCGGCCGGCACTGGTTGTGGCGCAGCCGTTGCTGGTTGGCCAGGTAGCGCTCCCAGCTGATGTAGGCGGGCAATCGGTCATGCAACAGGACCTGCCACTGGGCCATTGGCTGCCAGCGCTTGCCCCGGTTCTTGGCCCCCGAATACTTGGCCTTGGGGTCGGACCGGCGGCGGCCGTAGGCATAGGCGCCGGCGTAGACGGGGTGGTGCAGCAGTTGGCCGAGCGTCGCCGGCGTCGGCCGCCGCCAGTCCAACTCGCCCTTGTTCGGGCCGCCGCGCGGCCGCACCGGCAGCCTGATGTGCTGCGCACCAGGTAGCGCATCAGGCCGTGGATGGTGCCGATCTGCTCGAACTGATCGAAGAGCAGTTGCACCACCGAGCGTGCCTGCGCGTCGGGGTCGAAGGCGAGCGTGCCATTGGGCAAGGTCACGTAGCCCATCGGAGCGCCGAGGAACAGTTCGCCGCGCTGGGCCTTGTTGAGGCTGCCACGCTGCAGGCGGTTGCGCATCGTGTGCAATTCGACCTCGCTTATGGTGCCCTTCAGTCCCAACAGCATCCGGTCGTTGGGGTCGGCCGGGTCATAAACGCCGTCCTGGTCGGCCAGCAAGACGCCGAAGAGGGCGCACAGCTCCAGGAGGTGATGCCAGTCCTTGCTGGAGCGTGCCAGCCGGCTCATCTCCAAGCCCAGCACGAGGCCGACGTGGTCCAGAGTGACTTCGCTCAGCAGCCGCTGGTAGCCGGAGCGGTTGTCGGCGCGTGCGCCACTCTGCCCCTGGTCGTCGTCTATAACGAGGACGCGCTGCTTGGGCCAGCCCAGCAGTTGGGCGTAGTCGGCCAAGGCGTACTGGCGGGCCGTGGATTCGCGGTTGTCCAGCAACTGCTGCGGCGAGGATTGCCGCACGTAAACGATGGCGAGGCGCTCCAGGTGGGCGTCGCGAATCTTGGCGGAGGTCAGCCGCCCCTTGGTGGGGCCGACCGCCTGGTCCGGCGTGGCCGGCGGCGGGGAGTCAGTGGGCTTCATGAGTCACCCCCTTGTCGTCCAGAGGGGGTGGTAGTTGCCGGGCCACGATCCGGCTGAGCGTTGCCAGGGTCCGCCGCCGATCCTCGTCCGTCAGCATCTCCCAGAGTCGGTTCAGAGGGAGTGCCACAGGCGTCGGGGGCTGCGGCGTCGGCAGCCCCCTTTTTGCGCTCTGTGCATGAGCTTGCTTCTCCTTGCCCGGTGTTGCGGAAAGACCGATGCCAGTCGGCCAACTTCAACAAAGCGGCCAGGGATACTACCGGATAGTCCGCAGAGGGTCGAGCCCGATTACGTTCCGTGGCAGTATCCTTGCCACCCTGGCGGGTGGCAGGCAGGCAGGAAAATGACGCTCTGCTGGCACTCCTCCGACAGCATCCGGGCACCTTCTGGCCTCTCGGCCAGCTCCAAACATTGGCAGGCAAGGCAGGCAAGCTCCGAACTCACGCCGCGTGCATCTTCTCGGAGCGGCCCTGCTTCCAGGCCTTCGATCCCCGCCGCCGTCACCCGGTAGCAGGCGGCGCCAGCCCGTGCTTGAGCACCGGCGTCAGGCCGGTGTTTTGCTCGATCCAGCCGTACGCGATCAGCTCGCCGTGCAGCTTGACCAGCTGCCGCGGCTCGGTGCCCGGCAGCTCGGCCAGGCGGTCCTGCCAGACCTCGCGGTTGTCGGCTCCCCGGCTGGCGTAATGCTCCAGCAGGTCATACAGCGGCCGGGATTCGGCCAGGCGGTCCATCTCGTCAAACAGCATGGCGTCGATCTCACTGCCTCGCGGAAGAGGATCCGGGCAGGAAGTAGAGATCGACCGGGCCCGCTGGCGAAGTTTGCTCCGCGTCGGCCGATAGTGCTCGCGCCGGGACGGCGCGATCGGGTGGCAACGATGCTGGCTGTCATGACGCAAATACCTCAGATGCCGCCGCGGGCCAGGTGGACGCCCGCTGTCGTCAGACGGTACTTCGCCAGCATATTCGCTTTTTCCCATCCTGGCAATCGTTGCCGGCCCAGGACGTAATCCAGGAACTGCCGGGTCACTGCACCAAAGTGGGCCTCGTGGCTGGTACGGTAACGCTTTGGAATGTCGATCCGCAGCTCGCCAGCCTCGTAGTGGACCCTCAGGTCGCGGTACTGGTTCTCGAGGACCTTGCAGCGTCGCTGCACGGCCTTGCACAGGTCGGCAAGGTCCTCGGGCTGATTGGGCCGGACGTACAGGTTGGGACGGCGCCTTTCGTCTGGTCCTGCCGGACCTCGACCCGGGCCCGACTCCCCCGGAAGGCGGCAAAGTGGGTGTCGCTGCCGCCCGGGGTCCGGACACTCCAGGCAATCGCCAGCTGGACGTGGACGCCGCGGACCCGGTAGGTCACAGGTTGTTGCAGAAGTAAGACAGCACAGACCCCCGGACCTGCGTTTTCAGGAAGTCCGGAAAAGTCTCCAGCCCCGTCAGTTCCTGGAAGTCGGCCCACGTGAGCGGCGTGGGCCAGCGCTCGGGCCGAGTTCAGATTCAGTTCGTTGACCGGATCGATGGGCCTTGGCCGGGAAAGAGCATCCACGGCACCAGGTCCACCAGGTGCGTGCCAACGTCGGTCAGCCCTTCCCCTTGCTGTTCGACGTCGAAGAACGCCGCAGGGCGGTGCAGCGGCTTCCCGGCCACCTTCTTCTTGATGGAGTGGATGCTTTCCATGAAAACGCCCGGCTAAAGGACGGATCGCCGGGCTCGATGGTCCCGAACACTTCCGGGTCCTGGACGAACTCCCGCTGCAGGATCGTGGCGATCTCGTGCCGCTCGGTCATGATGTCCAGGGCGACCCGTTCCTTCTGGTCCGCCAGCTCGAGCGCTTGCCGAAGGTTGTCCAGGTCGTCCAGGGAGAGAATCCAGGGCTTGTCCGCCAGGACGTGGAAGCCCGCGTTCAGGCACTCCTGGATGGTCCGGATCTTGCTGCGGTTCCGTCCCGAGAGGATGACGACCGTGCCGGGCCGGTCCCGGAGCATCTTTCCCAGCGGATTTCTGCCGAGGTACACCTGGAGTTCCCAGGGAGTCGGTTTGTCGGCAGGGTGTTGAACCCTTCGACGTGGTGCAGGAAGGCCAGCAGGTCCGGCCCAAGGGGGGCACAGACGTGGACCGTCTCCGACGCCTCGGGGTAGCTTTCCTTGAGGACCAGGGCAGCGTGGAAATGACCGGGGTCGAACACGAGAAAGCGAATGTCGTTCATCGGCATCGTCTCAATCAGATCGTCAGGAAGACCGGCGCTGCCGCGGTTTGGTGCGCGGAAGAAGATCGTTCCAGCTCTTCGCATTCAGCAGCCGGGAGCCGAGTTGAGTCAACTCAGGCAAATCCTGGATGTCTTCGAGCAGCCCGCGAACCCGCGGGGAGGAGGACTGCCGAGCTGTTTTTCTCCCGTTGCCAGCAGAAATGCTCGAGCGCCTCGACGCCTTCCTGCCGTCCCTTGGCAATTCCTTTTTAACGATTGCGGTAAGTGGTAGACTCTTCCATCCCGAGTACCTCCGCAAACAGCCGGGTGCTGAAAGTTGCCACGGAGCGGGGCCGGCAAAAGATAGGCCCAGGTTCCAGAACAGGGGGGGCCGGTGCTTGCCCTCGCGAACTCCTTGAACATCCAGTCTGATATTCGGGTGGTTGCCTGGCTCGGACGTCGCTAATCGGTGCCAGAGGCAGAGTGCCGAGTCCTCCCGCGAGCAACTTTTCCGTCGAAAGCTGCCAGACCCTGATCACATCATACCAAAACCGAAGATAGGGCCTTTTCGTTCCGGGCCGGCGCTTTGCAGAAAGGCCATTCAGGATCCGGAGGTCCGCCTCCGGCGCAGCAGCACGACAACACTGATCACGGGACACTTGTGCCGGTCTCCCAGCAGTGCATTGTAGCAGTGAGTCCTGCCGGGAACGGAGGCATCCGGTCCGGCCTGAAAGTCGTAGTGGAGGATGCAATCCTGTTTGCTCGAACCGGGGCAGCTTGTCCTCAGCGGCCGTTACGGTCGAGACGTCGCATAATCACGTCCAGGCCCGTTGCGAAAACCGGCCAGTTGAGCCCAGTCAAGGTGGCCCTTGCTCGAAGCATTCCCTTGAGCGTGGCGTCATATTTCTTCACCATGGCTGAAGGTTCCTCGCTATCCCATCTCACGCCAGCAGCTTCGTCACCACCTCGCCATGCACGTCGGTCAGGCGGAAGTCGCGGCCCTGGAAGCGGAACGTCAGCTTGGTGTGGTCCAGGCCGAGCAGGTGCAGGATCGTCGCCTGCAGGTCGTGGACGTGGACGCGGTCCTCGACGGCGGCGAAGCCGAGCTCGTCGGTCTCGCCGAGATGCGTCCCCGGCTTGATGCCGCCGCCGGCCAGCCACATGGTGTAGGCGTCGATGTGGTGATTGCGGCCGACCGTCTCGCGGATTTCGCCCATCGGCGTGCGGCCGAATTCGCCGCCCCAGACCACCAGCGTGTCGTCGAGCAGGCCGCGCTGCTTCAGGTCCTGGATCAGGGCCGCGGACGGCCGGTCGACCTCGCGGCAGACCCGGTCCAGGCCGGTGGCCAGGTTGTCGCCCGGCCGCCGTGATGGTCCCAGTCGGTGTGGTAAAGCTGCACGAAGCGCACGCCGCGCTCGACCAGCCGGCGGGCCAGCAGGCAGTTGTTGGCGAACGAACGCTTGCCCGGCTCGGCGCCGTACACCTCGAGCGTCTTCCTGTCCTCGCGGGCAAGGTCGATCAGCTCCGGGGCGCTGGTCTGCATGCGGTAGGCCATCTCGTAGGAGGCGATGCGCGTGGCGATCTCCGGATCGCCGGTGTCGGCCAGGCGCAGCGAGTTCAGCTCCTTGAGCGCGTCCAGGGCCTGCCGCTGGCGGTCGGGCGTGACCCCTGCGGGCTGCTCAGGTTCAGGATCGGCTCGCCGGTGCCGCGGAAGGGCACGCCCTGGTAGGTGGTGGGCAGGAAGCCGCTGCCGCAGCGGAGCGCCGCCGCGCGGTCCGCGCGGGCCGGATTGCAGCACCACGAAGCCGGGCAGGTCGTTCGACTCGCTGCCGATGCCGTAGGTGACCCAGGCGCCCATGCTCGGCCGGCCGAACTGCGGCGAGCCGGTGTTGATGAAGAGCTTGGCCGGGGCGTGGTTGAACACGTTGGTCTCCATCGAGCGGACAATGGCGATGTCGTCGACGATGCCCGCCATGTGCGGCAGACACTCCGAGATCCATGGCGCCGCACTGGCCGTGGCGGGCGAACTTGCGGCGCGTGCCCAGCAGCTTCGGCGTCCTTGCGAAGAAGCTGTCATGAAGGCGAAACGCTTGCCCTTGACGAACTCCTCGGGGATCGGCTGGCCGTGCAGTTCCTGCAGCTTCGGCTTGTGGTCGAACAGCTCGAGCTGGCTGGGGCCGCCGGCCATGAACAGGAAGATGACGTTCTTGGCCTTGGCCGGGAAATGGCCCGGCTTCGGGGCCAGCGGGTTGGGCAGGGCGGCCGCGGCGTCGGCCCGGCCCTCGTTGAGCAGGCGGCCAGGGCAATGGAGCCGAGACCGACGGCGCAATCCTGGAAGAAGTGGCGGCGGGTCCGCAGCAGCAGCGGGTTCTCGGCGGTCATGGCAAGTCACTCCCTGGTGATGAACTCGTCGAGGTTGAGCAGGACCCGGGCCACCATGGTCCAGGCGGCAAACTGCGGCGCGGTCACGTCTTTGGGCAGTCCGCCGGGACGATGCTGGCCGCATCCTTCGGGTTCCGCGGAACGACTGCCGCTGCTTCTCGAGCAACGCTTCAGCAGCTGTTCTCGCGAGCGCTGGGCTGGCGCCCCAGCAGAGCCGGAAGGCATGGACCAGCCGGTCGTCGTCGGTCGCCGCCCTCGGCCAGGACGCGCCTCGCCAGGCCCTGGGCGAACTCGACGTAGGCCTGGTCGTTGAGCAGGGTCAGAGCTTGCAGCGGCGTGTTGGAGCGATTGCGGCGGGTGCAGGTGGTGCCGGCGTCGGGGGCGTCGAAGACGGTCAGACCCGGATGCGGGGCCGAGCGCCAGAAGAAGGTGTACATGCCGCGGCGATAGCGGTCGGGCCCCTCGCTCGGCTTCCAGTCGCGCGGCACCTGGGTGAAGTTGTAGACGCCCTCCGGCTGCGGCGGGAAGACGCTGGGGCCGCCGATGGTCCGGGTGAGCAGGCCGCTCGCCGCCAGGGCCACGTCGCGGACGACCTCGGCCTCCAGGCGCAGCCGGTTCTGCCGGGCCAGCAGGCGGTTGCGGGGGTCGATCGTCGCCAGTCGGGCCGGACCTTCGACGACTGGCGGTAGGCGGCGACGGTGACGATCAGCCGGTGCATCGCCTTCATGCTCCAGCCGCGCTCCATGAACTCGCTGGCCAGCCAGTCGAGCAACTCGGGATGTGGCGGCGTGCCCTGGGTGCCGAAGTCGTTCTCGGTCTCGACCAGGCCCAGGCCGAAGTAGGCCTGCCAGAAGCGGTTCACGATGACCCGGGCCGTCAGCGGATTGCGGCGGTCGAACAGCCAGCGGGCCAGGTCGAGCCGGTTCGACGTCGCTGTGTTCGCCTGGCAGCGGGATGCAGCACCGCGGGCGTCCCCGGCGTGACCACCGCGCCCTTGCGCAGGAAGTCGCCGCCCAGCTGGACGGTGGTGACGCGCGGCGTCTTGCGTTCCTGCACCACCAGCGTCGTCGGGATGGCCGGCACCTTCCCTTTCAGGTCGATGATCTGACTTCCAGCGAGCGCCGATAGGTCATGGCGTGCAGATGAGCGGCCGCACCAGCGGCAGCGGATGGGCCAGGCCGCCGACGACGTGGCGGGTCTGGTCGATGTTGCGGAAGGCGGTGAGGACTTCCTGTTCCTGATGGGCGTTGCGGCCATTGGGCGCGATGGCCAGGATGGCCTGAAGCCGCTTCGGCAGCGTCGCGCGATCCTCCTGGTCAGGCTGCCCTCCCATTTCTCCAGCCGTTCCCTGGTGCGGGTCGAGCGTCTTCAGCTGCTTCTCCAGACTGGCGATCTCGTCCTGAACCTGCTTCGCTTCACCTTGTTCTTCGGCGTCGCCCAGTTCCAGGGTCGGCTCGTCGCAGTTGTTGAGGAAGGCGAAGAACTGGTAGTACTCGCGCTGCGAGATCGGGTCGAACTTGTGGTCGTGGCACTGGCAGCAGCCGACCGTCAGGCCCAGGAAGACCGAGCCGGTGGTGTTGACGCGGTCGACGACCGACTCGACGCGGAACTGCTCCAGGTCGATGCCGCCTTCCTGGTTGATCTGCGTGTTGCGGTGAAAGCCGGTGGCGACCTTCTGCTCCAGGGTGGCGTTGGGCAGCAGGTCGCCGGCCAGCTGCTCGATGGCGAACTGGTCGAAGGGCAGGTCGTGGTTGATGGCGTCGATGACCCAGTCGCGGTACTTCCAGATGGAGCGCGGGCCGTCGATGCTGTAGCCGTTGGAGTCGGCATAGCGGGCCTGGTCGAGCCAGTGCCGGGCCCAGCGTTCGCCGTAGTGCGGCGAGGCCAGCAGCCGATCGACCAGCCGCTCGTAGGCGTCGGGCCGGGTGTCGGCGAGGAACTCGTCCACCTCCCTGGGCGACGGCGGCAGGCCGAGCAGGTCGAGGCTGAGCCGGCGGATCAGCGTGACGCGGTCGGCCTCGGGGGAGGGCTTGATGCCTCCTTTTCCAGCCGGGCCAGGATGAAGCGATCGATCGGGTTGCGGACCCAGGCTCTGTCCTTGACGGCCGGCGCCGTGGGCCGGGTGATCGGCTGGAAGGACCAGTGCTTGCTGGCGACCGTGGCCCGGCGGCTTCTCGTCCGCGGGGGCCTTTGCGCCCTGGTCGATCCAGGCCGCAGCAGGGCGACTTGTGCGGCGACAGCCGGTCGCCCTTGGGCGGCATCGCCTTGACGTCCTCGGCGCCGCTGACGGCCTTGATCAGCAGGCTGTCGGCGCTGTTGCCCGGCACGATGCCGGCCCGGAGTTGCCGCCCTTGCGGATGCCGCGGCGGTGTCCAGGCGCAGACCGGCACGCTGCTTCGCGGGCCCGTGGCAGCCGACGCACCTCTGGGCCAGCAGCGGCTTGACCTGCTGAGGTAATCGACCGGCTCCGCAGCCCCACCAAGCCTGGCAGCAGCAGAGCAGACCCAGAGACCACAGAATTCATGGTGAATCCTCGATGGGCGCGGCGCCTTTCGGAGTGCCCGGCTGAGAATGCCGGACTTTGGATTTTTTTCTTCTGAGAGGGAGTAAAAGGAAAAACTTTTCTAGCACTTAAGGAAGCGACCTGCTTCACCTGCCGCGCATACGCAGCCTCGAGCCATATTCAAAACACCTGGTGGATCGGCTGGGCGGTGGAGGGCAGGATCGGCGTGGGCCGGCCGGAGACGTCCTGCACCATCGCGTGCGGATCGATGCCGAGGCTGTGGTAGACGGTCGCCAGCACGTCGCGGTAGTGGATCGGCGAGTCCTTGGCCTGCCGCCGCGGTCGAGTCGGTCGAGCCGATCACCTGGCCGGTCTTCATGCCGCCGCCGGCCAGCAGGGCGCCGTTGACGCGCGCCCAGTGATCGCGGCCGGCGTCCTTGTTGATCTTCGGCGTCCGGCCGAACTCGCCCCAGACCAGCACCGTCGTCGTCTTGTCCAGGCCGCGGGCGTAAAGGTCTTCCACCAGGGCCGAGATGCCCTGATCGAACAGCGGCAGACGCTGCTTCAGAGGTGCGGAAATTGTCGCCGTGCGTGTCCCAGAAGCCGTAGGCCACCGTGAGCACCCGGGCCCCGGCCTCGACCAGCCGGCGGGCCATCAGCAGCTGATCGTTCCACATCGGAGCGCCGTCGCCCAGATGCTTCGGCGAGCCACGGCCATAGCGCTCGCGCACCGCGGTCCGGCTCGCTCGTCACGTCCAGGGCATCGACCAGCTTGCTCGAGGTCAGCACGTCGAAGGCCCGCTGGTAATACAGGTCCATGCCGGTCCGCTCGGCCCCATCGCTGTCCGCCGTAACTGGTCGAGCTGCTCCAGCAGTCGCCGGCGATCGTCCAGTTCGCCGACGGACAGGGCTTGCAGCTTCATGGCGGCCAGGTCGTCGCCGTCGAGCTTGACCGGCGATGGCGGCGCGGCCGAGCAGCCCGGCGCCGGGCTGTTGTACGGCTTGTGCTGCATGGTCGGGAACAGGTCGATGAACGGCGGCACGACCGGATCGACCGGCCCCTTGACCTTGGCGATGACCGAGCCGACGTGCGGCTTGCCCTCGCGCTTGGTGATGTTCATGCCGAAGCCGGTCATGTTCTGGAAGCTGCTGTGCTCGTCCTGCAGGCCGACGATGGAGCGCAGCAGCACCAGCTTGTCCATGCACTGCGCCAGCCGCGGCAGCAGTTCGCCGATCTGGATGCCGGGCACGTTGGTGGCGATCGGCTTGAACTCGCCGCGCACCTCGGCGGGCGCATTCGGCTTGAGGTCGAAAGTGTCCTGATGGGCCAGGCCGCCCGACAGATAGACCATGATGACCGAGCGCTTGTCGCCGCCGGCGGTGCCGGCCTGGGCCTCGGCGCGGAAGCAGCTGCGGCAGACGTCAGGCCGCCCACGGCCAGGCCGCCGACCTGCAGGAAGGAACGGCGCGACAGGCCGTCGCAGTAGCGATAGCGCGGACCGGAAGGGTGAGCATGGGTTGCTCCTGGAACAGGTGGGATGGCCGCGCCGATTCTGGACGCGGGAGGTTGGCTTCGGAAGCTAACCGATAGTCTAGCTGAATTCGTCCGGCTCGCCAAGCAAAACCCGCTCGGAATTTCCCACAGCATGCCAGGGGACGCATTGCCAACCGCGGGGGACATGGGTTGCATTGCGCCCCGACACACACAAAGGCTTTGCTTCCCGTGGCAGGCAGCTTGCCTGCCACGTTTTTTCCCGCGTGGCGGAGGACAGAACGAGCCTGCAAATGTCGGAGGAGCGTCCGAAAGCGTCCGTTGTGCGCGTGCCTGCCAGCTGGCAGGGTGCTTCGGACCTGGCTGCCTGTTCACTCCCGACAAATGGTTTTCTCCCCTCTCCCGAGCAGGGAGAAGGGTCGGTGGGGCGACCACAGCAAGCGTGTGGCTTACTCATCCGGCGGTAGCGGAGTGGCAAACTCCAGAGGGCGATGTGTTTATCAAGCAGCCCGCCGCCAGGAGCTTGCCGTCGGGGCTGAAGACGATGGGGTAGAAGGGGCCGGGCTCGCTGCCCTTGAGGGTGGCCAGCACCTTGCCCGTGGCTACCTCATAGAGGCGGATAGCACCGCGCCGGAAGTGGCGCTCGGGGCTGCATCCGCAGGCCAGCAGCTTCCCGTCGGGGCTGAAGGCTAATCCCCCCAGGCCACCCACAGTGCAGGGGATGTCGCCGAACGTGGCGATGTTCTTTCCTGTTACCACATCCCATAGCCTCACCGTCCCGTCGCCGCTGTTGGAGGCAAGCAGCTTCCGATCCGGGCTGAATGCCAAAGACGAGATACCTTTCGTATGGCCCCGGAAAGTGGTGATGGGCTTGCCTGTCTCCGGATCGTAGAGAGAGAAGGTCAGCGAATCCAGCTGCCACCCCTGAGGGGCCAGGTTAATGTCCCAGTTGGCGATCAGGAGTTGTCCCTTGGGGCCAAAGGCTGCGACGGGGCGATTAACGCCCGTATCGCCGAGAAAGGCAAGGGGACGCTCTTTCTTGGCCTGCCAGTCCCAGAGGAGGCGTGCCCGCGGGGCAACGAGCAATTTCCCATCGGGGCTGAACGTCAGGTTCTGCAAGCCGCCCCGAAGAGTTTGGGTGTTCTTGCCGCTGCTGACCTCCCAGAGCTTGATGGTGGCAGAGTCACTGGAGGCCACGGTCTTGCCGTCGGGGCTAAAGGCCACGGACCAGACCCACGTCCGATCCTGTGGATTTTGCGGTGAGTGGCGGAAGGTCGACTTGTTGGTGCCAGTCGTTACGTCCCACAGCCGGATCGTCCCGGCTACACCCCCGGAAACCAGGGTCTTGCTGTCGGGGCTGAAGGCCAAGCTGTAAGCCCCGCTGGTATGCCCTTTGAGGAGGGCTCGTTCCTGGGGCCGACCTCCCGGAGGCAATGGGGCCGAAAGGCCAAGGGGCGCCAGGATTGCCAGCAGCGCTGCCAGGGCGGGGAACATAGGTACGTCTGTCTTCATCTCTTGTCCTTTCATCTTGCCGCTTGGCGATCAGAAACGGGGCTATTACTCCGGCAAGAAAGGCACGCAAGCCCGGAGCCCCAGCGACGGGACGCTCCGTCCCCGCTGTACTCTGGTCCCGTCGCTGGCGCTCCGGGCTTGTGTGGTTCTTTCCTGCCGGGGTAATATCGGGAGAACGCACTGCCCTCGAGCCGGCACTGCGCCGGCGCTGGGGTTTGCTGGGTGTTACTGAGCGTCGGGATCTTCAGCCCCGATGCTGACCATGTTGGTCTGCCGGGTCAGGCCGCGCTCGTCGAGTTGCAACGCCAGACTCTGATCCCCGTCTCATAGCCGGGGCTCGTGGTCGCCAGGGCCAGCGTCTGCGGATAACCGGGTTGGGCACCGTTGGCGGCCAGAGCGTTCGCCAAGCCGGGTTGTCGTTCAAAATGTCCTTGTTGTTTTGGTTGAACCATTGGGTGTTGGTGGTGCCGACCAGGTTGTAGCCGGCATCCTGGAAGGAAGTGCCGATGAAATTCTGGGTCACTGTGACGTCCAGGGGGCCCGTGTAGCCCGGAGCGGTCACGTTGTCGCCGTCGAAGATGTTGTTGTCCACGTTGGCCTGGACAGTGGCACCATTGACCCCGGTGAGGGTCAGGTAGAGCCCGCCGCCCGCGGTCGCGGCAGTGTTCTGGTAGACGGTGAGGCTGGTCAGGTTCAGGATGTTGCTGGCCCCGGCAGCGTTGACCTGCATCGTCAGGTTCATGGCGCCGCCATTGTTTCCGGAGTAGTTCTGGAAGAACGTGTCGTTGGTCAGCTGGGTCGTTGCGCTGCCGGCCCCCATGTTGACCGCCAGCGCCAGAGCGCCACCATCGGTCCCCGCCGTGTTGTTGGCGAACGTGCTGTAGTTGACCGTCATGTTGGTGTTGGTCGCTTGGTCCGCATCGATGGCGCCGCCAGATTTCCCGCTCTGGTTGTTCGTGAACGTGTCCTGGGTCAGGTACATCGTCTGGCTCGTCGGGAAGTTGACGGCCTCGATAGCCCCGCCATACCCTGCCGTGTTGCCGGTGAACGTGCTGGTCTCCACGTCCAGCCCCGAGTTGGAGTAAATGGCGCCGCCCATGTTGTTGCCCTGCGCCTTGTTGTTGACGAAGGTGGACCCCGTGACCAACAGCGTCCCCTGAGTCCCCTGGGTTGCCACGGCGCCACCCGGCCCGTTGGTCGTCGAGTTGAACGCACTGACGCCGAACTGATCCGAGGTCAGCGTGGTCGGGTCGAGGGTGTAGATGGCGCCCCCGAACGTGTTCGCGGCGTTGCCATCGAATGAGGTGCCGGTCACCGTCAGCGTCCCCGTGCCGCCGTTGTCGCTGCTTTCGCTGATAATGGCGCCGCCGTAAATATCCGCCGTATTGCTGGAAATGACCGAGTTGCTGATGGTCAAGGTGCCTTGGTTGTCGATGGCGCCGCCGTTGGCCGAGACGAAGTTCACCTGTTCCGCGAGGTTGTTGGTCACCTGATCGGTGTTCAAGTACAGCGAGGCGCCCACGTCCACCTTGATGGCGCCGCCACTGTCGTCCTTGACCAGGCCCTGAGTCAATTTCAGGTTGTTGATGTTACAGGTGCCCGCGGTCAGTTCAAAGAGGCTCGTCTTGCTGCCGCCGCTGATGGTGACGTTCGCCCCAGTCCCATCGATGATGATGCCGGTAACGTTGTTCAAGTTCAGCTGGATCTGGCTCGCGAGGGTGATGGTCTGGCCGCCCTGCATTTTCGGCGAGAAGGTGATGGTGGTGCCGCTGGTGGCGGCCGCGACCACGGCACGCAAGGAACCAGCCCCATGTCCGCGTTCGTCGTCACCATGTTGGGGTTCCCCGCCGGCGTCAGGCGCTCTTCCAGCGCCTCCAGTCGGAGGATCGTTCGCGGCAGCCGGGGCGGCCGCAGGCCGGCAGACTTCCAATTCCAGGCGGGAGAGGACATGAGCCTGTGCAAAAACTCAAACATCGGAGAGGCCTTTCTTGAAAAGATCAACGCCGGAAGGCAATAACCACCGTGGCCGCTGCCGGCGTCAAAACGCAGACCTGACGAAAAGGTCGCTGGGCTCTCTGGATTGTCGATGTCCAGCCCGAACCATTGTGCATTGTCTCAGCCCAGTCAGGGGGCACGCTCCCCATTTCTCGCAAACTAACAGCCGTTCCCTCCCTTGTCAAATACAAATCGCCGTCGTCCAGACGCTCATATTCACCTGTGCTTATGCGTTTATGGTTTTTCGGGAGAAAGGAAAGCAGACAGGCCAGAAACAACAAGGGCGGTCCCGCAAGGACCGCCCCGCATGCACGTCCGAGGAATGAAGGGGCCCGGCGATCGATTCGGTTTCTCTTCTCACGTCAGCGCAGCTCGATCGGATCGACAGGCCGCTTCACTCCTCGACCAACGCTCCACTTCACCGGGAGGCGATGCCGCTCGGCTCGCCGAGGGTGACCTCGGTCGTCTGGCCGGCGCGGAACGAAACCTTCTTCTGCTCGATGACGACGGGCTTGCCGTCCTTCATCACTTCGGCCTTGACCGTATACGAGTAGCTGGTCCCCGGCTTCAGTTCCGGAGTCACGAAGGTCCGCGTCGCCGAGGTGGACTTGGTCCCCTCGCCGTCGAACGTCAACTTGGCGTCGGCGGGCAGATGGACCACAATTGTCGCCCGGGTCGAGACCTCCTCCATCTTCTTCTTCTTTTCCTCCATCTTGGGGGCGGCCTGCATGGGGTAACAGTACATCGGAGCGCAAGAGTAGACGGGGTAGCTAGCATAGCTGTAGCACGGGCTGGAGCAATAGCCGCCGGAATAACCACCGCAGTAGCCACCGTAGTAACCACCGCCGTAGCCGCAGCCGCCATAGCTGCCGCAGTAGCCGCCATAGCCGCCGCAGTAGCCGCCATAGCCGCCGCAGTACTGGTCCGGCGCCTCACCTGCGGTGCCCAGGGCCATCAACAACACAACGCTGTACATCCTGTGGTACCTCCTGCTAAAGCGAGTAGAAACACCAACCACGAACGAGAGTGAGAAACTCTGCGTCTGACTTCATCCGTTGGGTCCAGGGTTCGCCCCGAGCTGCTGGCCTGTGCGATGAGGGGCCAGCGGCGCACCCCGATTTCCTTTCGTTAATAATGGTAGGGATGGACAATAAGCGAGTCAACAACAGTTTGGGCAGATTGTTAAAAATTGCTTGTTCAAACAGACTGGGCTGTTTGGTGAAGAATTGTTGTTAAATTGGTATCTTTTTTGCCAAGGGGACTGGTGTTCGATGCGCCGATGCGATGAAATGCAGAAGTGGTGCCAGGAATGCGCAAGAAAGCGCTTTTGAGGAGTTCTCCTGGCAGGCACCCCAGCAAAAACGTCCCCGGGCCAGAAAGCATTGCTGCTCACTGTCGTGCGGCTGGCCGGTTTGGCTATTCTGAACAACAAAGGCGCCACCAGAGGAACAAGCAGGACGGGCTTCCTAGCCCATCCGGCCGGCCTGGGAAGGCCGGCCTACCAAAGTAGGACGGGCTTCCCAGCCCGTCCGGCCGGCCTGGGAAGGCCGGCCTACTGAAGGAGAACCGAACCTGAACGTTCCTGGCGACGTAGCGCAGCAGGAGGACCATAATGGCTGAAACCGTGTCTGAACCATCGAGTAAGGGAGTGGACTGGCTGGGTCCCTGGCCGACCTCGATCCTGTCCGTGGGCCTGGCCGCCCTGGCCGCGCTGCTCCGGACCGGGCCGTGGTCCTTCCTGACCCCCGCCTGTCTGCCGCTGGTGGTCGTCGCCGTTCTGCTGGCCGGCCGGGCTGTGGCTCGGTCCCTGAAGCAATTCCGCGAGGACTGGGACACCCGTCTGGAGGTGGGCAGCCTGCTCGGCCTGGTGTCGCTGGTGCCGCTGCTGTGCTACTCGGCCATGGCCAGCGTGCCGGATCCTCCGTACGTCAAGGCCGCGAGAGAGAAAGTCGCGGCGGCTCCGGACAATCTGCTGCTCCAGATTCAGTTAGAACAGGTCGAGGCGTCTCGAGAGAACCAGGCAAACTGGGACTCCGGACGGATGCTGATGACTGCCCTGCTGGTGGTCAGCGTGGCCGGGGCCCTGCTGGTCCTGGCGCCGCGGATCATCCGGCTGGTAACGATCAGTCTGCTGATCGTGATCCACTTCGGCGGCATCCTGGACGCGGTGGTCAGCGTCGATCCGCCCGGCCAGTCCGCTCCCTGGTTGGCCACCCGGGCCTGGGTCAACTTTTATCGGCCCTACCTGGGCTTCATGTATCTCAACAACGCCTACCACTTCTATTCGCCCGAACCTGGTCCGCCCACGCTGATCTGGAGTTACGTGGTCTACACGGACGGCGAAAACTACCGCGGCCGCTGGATCAAGATGCCCGACAAGGAGACCAGCCCGGTGCCGCTGCACCATCAGCGGGGGCTGTCCCTGGCCGAGGGCATCAATCAGCTGGCGCCGGTCGTCTCCGACGCGGACGAGCGCTTCAAGCGGCGCAACACCGTCGTCGCCCCCAGGGGCTTCGAGGCCGGGAACGTCGCCTGGAATGCTCAACTGCTCCGCGAGCCTGGCCTCATTCCGTATCACCCCAATTCCTTGCCCACGCAGCAATGTGTCGAGCCCAGCCCCTACTCCAAGGAGATCACCCGGGCGTTTGCCCGGCACCTGGCCCGGGTTTACCCCACCCTGAAAGACCATCCCGAGTACAAGTTTCACAGCGTCAAGATTTATCGAGTCCGCCACGAGTGCCTGACTCAGGCCGAGATGGCCCAGGGCTTCAGTCCGCTGGACAAGACCCTGTACTTCGCCTACTACCAGGGAGAGTTTGACGTCGAGGGAAACTTGAAAAAGGAAAAAGATCCGTGCCTGTACTGGTTGATCCCCATCGTGCGCGATTACCAGACCGATCCGGAAACCAAACTGTATCTGCCGCCGACGGACCCCAACGATGGGCTGTACGACTTCCTGCAAAAGCACGCGGAAATGAGACCCTGAGGGCCTTGCTGGAGCTTGCCTGCAATGAAATCACGCACCGTGGAACGCAAGCCGAGTGGGACGGCCCTCCCGACCCGTCCGGGCGGCTCAGGAGAGCCGGCCCACCCCGCGGACGGCCCCGGATCGTCCCTGATCGGCTTCTTCCAGAGCTGGGGCCGCTTCTGGTTCAGCCCGGCCGACCCGATTGTCCTGGGCTTTATCCGGATCGTGGGGGGCATCCTGATCCTCTACGTCCACCTCTGCTACTCCTTTGACTTGATGTCCTACGTCGGCGGCGAGCGGGCCTGGGTTGATCGGCCGCTGGCCGGGTATCTCCGCAAGGGGATCTCGATCCGGGTCGCCGGCGACGACTTCCTTACCCCCGTCAAGCTGGTGGCCAACGGCTCCCATGCCTGGTCGATCTTCTACCACGTCAGCGATCCGTTCTGGATCTGGACACTGCACTTCACCTTCCTGGGGATCATCCTGCTGTTCACGCTGGGTCTGTGGACGCGGATGACCGCGGCCTTGACCTGGTTTGCCTGCCTGTCCTACATCCAGCGAGCGCCCATCCTGCTGTTCGGCATGGACACCATGATGTCCATCCTGATGTTTTACATGCTGATCGGCCCGGTCGGGGCGACCCTGTCGCTGGACCGCCTGATCGAGATCTGGCAGGCCCGCCGCCGCTTCGGTCCGAACTACCTGCCGCCGGTGCAGCCCTCCGTCTCGGCCAACGTCGCCCTGCGCGGCATGCAGATCCACTTCTGCCTCATTTACATCGCCTCCGGCACCTCCAAGCTGCTCGGCCCGCGCTGGTGGGCCGGCACCTCGCTCTGGTGGTGCTACTCCAACTACTCGTTCGCCCCGCTGAACGTGCCGCTGTACTACGAGACCCTGGTTTACCTGTGCAAGCACCGCTGGTTGTGGGAACTGGTCATGAGCAGCGGCGTGGTCTTTACCCTGTTCATGGAGTGCAGTTTCATCTTCCTGGTCTGGCTGCCGCGCTGGCGCTGGCTGATGGTCAGCGGGGCGGTGCTGCTGCACACCGGCATCGGCCTGTTCATGGGACTGGTGACCTTCAGCCTGTTCATGCTCTGCCTGGTGGCGTCGTTCATTCCTCCCGAGGCGATCCATCAGCTGGTCCGGCAGCTCACCGAGGGAAACAAGCCCAAACAGGACGCGAAGGCTGGGACCGCCGCGGCCAAGGGCAAGCCCGCACTGGCCTTGACTCGAACGTGAGATCCGGGTAGGTGGGTGCTGATTCATCCAAAGAAGGGCGGGACTCTTTCTCCCCGCAACTGCCGAGCCGCGCACGCAGCGCAGCGGAGTAAGCGGCCCTGCGGACGCCCGGGCCGCTTACTCCGCTGCGCTGCGTGCGCGGCTCGGTGGCCATGCCAAAATCGAGGGGAGACCTGGGAGAAAGTGTCTCAAGTTTCCCGGCCAGTCTGGCCGATGATCTTGAACACGGTGAGTTTCGCCCTGGCGGCAGGGCGGCTTCAGGAACAGGTCCAGACGAGGCTGCACAGGTGACGCAACAGATCCAATGACCTTCGACCGGAGAGGTCGGAGACAGGTAACGGAAATCATGCCCCGACTTCGTGGTAATCTCTGGCTGCGGCAACGTCTCAGGTCAGCCCTGGCACTGATCGGGGTGCTGCTGGCCATGCTCCGGACCCAGGCCGGGTTTGCCACGGACGTTCACTACTTGAAGTGCAACGCCTTCATGGTTCCCTTTAACGTCAGTCCCGCCCAGCAGGCGCAGATCCGACAGATCCTTCTCTACGTTTCGGACAACCGGGGCAAGGACTACAAGCCCGCTGGCTATGCCAGGCCCTCGGACAAGTCGTTTCAGTTCACCGCTCCCGCCCAGGGCGAATACTGGTTCGTGGTCCAGGCCGAGTATCTGAACAACCAGCGCGTTCCAGTCGATCCGCACGCGGTCCAGCCGGGACTGAAGGTGTTCGTCGATTGGACTCTGCCCGTGGTGTCTCTGGCCCAGGTGACGCCGCGGGATGGAGGCACCGTTGCCGTCGAATGGACCATCACGGACGACAACCCCGACTACCTGAGTTTACGGCTCGACTATCGGCCGACGACTGGCGGCGCCTGGATTCCCTTGAGCATCCCTCCGGTGCAGCTGGGACGTTACGGCCAGTTCTCGTGGACCCCGGTGAACGCGGCCCAGTACGACGTTCGCCTGTACGTCACCGACCGGGCCGGGAACGCCGCGGAGAGGAGCATCCGCGTGACGCCGGGACTGGCTCAGGTCTCGGCTTCGCCTCCGCCGCAGCAACCGAACCCGGGTCAGAATCGCGTGACGATGGTGAGTTCGCGCACTCTGAAATTAAGTTACAGCCTGGAAGACGTGGGCAAGTCGAATGTGAAATCGATCCAGGTGTGGGCAACGCAGGATGGGACGAACTGGGATAGCAAACCCCTGAAAGAGGAAGCGCCAAACGGCACAGGTTCGATTGAGGTCACAGTGAAAGATGACGGCCGCTGGGGGTTCAAGCTCCTGGCCAGGAGTGGTGTCGATCGCGGGGAGCCCCCTCCGGTGCGAGGGACACAGCCCGATTTTTGGGTCCAGGTGGACACGGCGAGACCAAAGGTCACCATTCAGGGCGTCGATGTGACCGGCGGACCGCAGAACGGTCAAATGACGATTCGCTGGACGGTGGAAGATCCACATCTGGCGGAACGGCCGATCTCCATCTGGTACTCGGCCGACGGCCAGCAATGGACGCCGATGGCCAACGGACTGGCCAACGATGGCCACTGGGTATGGAGCATTCCGCCCGATTTGCCGCACCATTCGTACTATGTCCGGGTTGATGCGGTCGATCAGGCAGGGAACATTGGCTCAGCGCAGACTCCGACGCCCAAAGTCACGGACCTGTCGATCCCGAAAGTCCGGTTCAAGGGCGTCGATGGCGTGAGCCCCGTGGCTCCCGTCGCTCCGGGCATGTCGTCCAATCTTCCCGAGCAGTCGGGAATCGTTCCGGTGACGGCGATTGAACCGGCCCCGGCCTCGCCACCGGAGAAGCCGATTCCACCTCCCGGTCAGACCGCAACCCTGCCCGCACAACCCGTATACTCGCCCGCTCCGATCAACCCGAGTGTGCAGGCCCCAGTGCCACCAACCCAGCCGGTCCACTGAGCCCGCTTTCCGCATACAATACCCCCGGACGATCACCCACGGGGTTGCCTCATGGATAGCTTCACCTTCCTCGCCAGCGTCAAGCGGCAGAAACCGCAGCCGGTCTACGTCTTGCACGGTGAGGAACCGTTCCTCAAGCGTCAGGTCCTGACCGCCCTCAAGACCCTGGTGCTGGGGCCCGAGCCGGACAGCCTGGCCCTCTCGACCTATCCCGGCGATGACGTGAGCTTTGCCAGGGTCCGCAACGACCTGACCACGGTGCCGTTCCTCAGTCCGTTCCGGATGGTCGTGATCGAGGACGCGGACCCGTTTGTCACGGAGGAACGCAAGAAGCTGGAGAAATACGTCGCCGAGCCATCGCCGACGGGAGTGCTGGTGCTGGACGTCAAGAGCTGGACCTCCACGACCAACCTGGCCAAGATGCTGGACGGCTCAACGATCACGTGCAACGTGCTGCCCATCGGCAAGCTGCCGGAGTGGTGCCGGAACTGGTGCAGGAACCAGTACGGCAAGCAGGTCGATCCGAAGGCAGCCCACCTGCTGGTGGACCTGGTCGGAGCCGACATGGGCCTGCTCGACCAGGAGCTGAACAAGCTGTCGCTCTACGTCGGCGACGCGGAGACGATCAAGAACGCCGACGTGGATCGGCTGGTCGGCAACAGCCGGGAACAGAACACCTTCCAGATCTTCGACCTGATCGGCGCGGGCAAGCCAGCCGCCGCGCTGGCTTATCTGGATCACCTGTTCGCCCAAGGCGAGGAGGCAATGAAGCTGCTGGGGGCGTTCTCGTTCCAGCTGCGCCGGCTGGCGATGGTCCATCGCCTGACCCAGCAAGGAATGGGAGTCAGGCAGGCGATGGACCTGGCCAAGGTCCCCAACTTCCAGGTCGCCCGAAGCGGGGTCGAGCAGCAAATGCGGCACCTGGGCCGACGCCGGCTGGATCGGCTCTACGACTGGCTGATCCAGACGGACCTGGGACTGAAGGGGGGCAGCACGCTGCCGCCGCGGACGCTGCTGGAGCGGCTGGTGTTGTGGCTGGCCCGGCCGACGACTGTAAGGCGGGGATAGAATAGGAACAAATGGCCTGGGGCTCCGTCCCTACGTCCCCGTGGGTGCCCGTCGTTTCCGTGGGTGCGCTGCGCGACCCACGGAAACGGCCCACCCGCAGGTCATTCGTTTCCTGAGCCGCAATCAACAAGAAAAGGCGCCATGACCTCCTCTGCTTTGCCTCGCTTGCTTTTCACCCTCGGCGACGTGGCCGGCATCGGTCCCGAGATTGTCGCCCGTGCCTGGCCCGCCCTGCTGTCCCTGTGCCGCCCGGTCGTGGTCGGCGATCCCCTCTGGCTGGAGCAGGCCCTGAGGCAAATCGGTTCCAGCGCCTCCGTGGAAGTCCTCGCTCACCCCGCCCAGGCCAATCCTCGGCCCGAGGTGATCCTCTGCATTCCGGCCAGCGAGCAGGACTTGCGCTCGGTGATCCCAGGCCGGGTCAGTGCCGCGGCGGGCCGGGCCGCATACGACTTCCTCTGCCGGGCGATTGACTTGACCCTGGAAAGGGCGGCGGATGGGATTGTCACGGCCCCGCTGCACAAGGAGGGTTTGCACGCGGCCGGCCTGCCCTACCCCGGCCATACCGAGATCCTGGCCGAGCGCACCGGGGTCAAGCAGTTCGCGATGGTCCTGGCCGTGCCGGGCCTCGCCGTGGCCCACGTCACCTTGCATATGGCGCTGCGCGACGTGTTCCGCCATCTGAGCCAGGAGGGCATCCGCGAAAAAGCCCATTTGCTGCACGATCTGCTGTGGCGACTCCTCGAACGGGAGCCGCGCCTGGCGGTGGCCGCCCTCAATCCGCACGCCAGTGACGGCGGCCTGTTCGGCGACGAGGAGGCGACTCTGATCGCCCCCGCCGTGGAACAGGCCCGGGCCGATGGTTTGGACGTGAAGGGCCCGATCCCCTGCGATACGCTGTTCGTGCGGGCCCGGCGAGGCGAGTTTGACGGCGTCGTGGCGATGTATCACGACCAGGGACACATCGCCCTGAAACTGCTGGGCGTTGACCAGGCGGTGAACATCAGCGTCGGTCTGCCGATCGTGCGGACCAGCGTGGCGCATGGGACTGCCTACGACATTGCCGGCCAGGGCAAGGCCGACGAGCGCAGCTTGATCGAGGCGGCCCGGGTTGCGGCCCGGCTAGCACTCACTTCGACTCGGGGCCGATCTCCTTCGCCTTGAGCAGCTCGATCGTGTCGCCCCGACCCACCGCGTACTCGAACTTGCTCCCCACCGTACACGCCGCTCCGACCCGGCCGCGCACGTCCAGCGCCAGGAAACAGACCTGGGCTGGATGCACGCCCCGGCGCACCGCGGTCGCATTGACCCGGCGGACCGCGATCTCGCACGCCTCCTGCGGCGTCTTGCCGGCACGCATCGCCTCGACAATCGTCAGGCTGCCGCCGATGCGGATGATCTCCTCGCCGACCCCCGTGCCGCCCGCGGCCCCGGCGCTGTTGTCCACGTAGAGCCCGTGGCCGATCAGCGGCGAATCACCCACCCGGCCCGACATCTTCAGCGCCAGACCCGAGGTGGTGCAGACTCCGCCGAGGGTGCCCACCTTGTCCAGGGCCAGCACAGTGACTGTGTCGTGGTCCTCGGGGGCTTGTTCCTCGGGAGCATTGGGCCGCTTTTTCTTTTCCTGCCGCTTCTCCCACTCGGCGACGCTTTCGGGCGTGTTCAGCGTCTGCAGCGGAAAGCCCTCCTGAATGGCGAACTGCTGGGCCCCCTGGCCGACCAGCAGCAGGTGCGGCGTCTTCTCCATCACCCGGCGGGCGACGGCGGCGGCGTGCCGGACGTTCTCCAGGGCCGCGACCCCGCCACAGGACAGCGTCTTGCCATCCATGACGCAGGCGTCGAGCGTCACCTTGCCGATGGCGTCGGCGATGCCGCCGTAGCCGACCGAATGGACCTTGGGGTCGTCCTCCACGGCCTGGGCCCCCTCGATGGCCGCGTCCAGGGCCGGCTTGCCCGCCTGCAACAGAGGCAAGGCCGTCTTCACTGCCGTCCGGCCGAACGGCCAGGTCGCAATCACCACCACGTCCGCCATCCCGACATTCCTCCCGATCAGGGCACCGGCGGGCTTACGCCGCTTGCCGTCTCGTTGCCAGCCGCGCCGGCTTCGGAGAAACCGGCACCAGATTACAGAGTACCCGGCTGATCCGTGCGGAGCCACACTAAAATACGGAATGGCATCCCCCTGGCCCTGGCTGAGTCGGGGATTGCCTGTCACGTATTCCGGCGAACGGTGGATGTAGTGATGGAGGGACGTATGCCAGACGTGAAACCGGACTCGGCCGAGACCTGTGCCTTGCTCGAAGCGATTCGCGGCGGCGACGCCCAGGCCCTGGAACGCCTGCTGGGCCGGCACCGGACGGAACTCCGCGCCTTCATCGAGAACCACTTCGACGCCCGGCTCCGAGCCCGCCTGGACCCGTCCGACGTGGTGCAGGAAACGCAGCTGGAGGTGGTCCGGCGGATCGATGACTTTCTGGCCCAGGGGCCGATGCCGTTTCGTCTCTGGCTGCGTAAGAAGGCGTTCGAGCGGTTGCTCAACCTGCGTCGCGATCACCTGACCCGGATACGGCGGTCGGTGGCCCGGGAAGAGGCGCTGCCGGACCGCTCCTCGCTGCTGCTGGCACGTCCGCTCCTGGCACGCGGCCCCTCGCCCAGCCAGCAAGTGCAGGACCGCGAGCTGGCCGACCGCGTCAGCCGGGCCGTGGCCCGGCTCGCCGACAACGACCGGGAAATCCTGCTGCTGCGGCACGCCGAGGACCTGCCCTTCGAGGAGATCGCTTGCCTGCTGGACATCGAGCCGGCCGCGGCCCGCAAGCGGTTTGGCCGGGCCCTGATCCGTCTGCAAAAGGTCTTGCGGGACGAAGGTTTACTGGAGCCCCTGCCATGAGTGAAACGTCGGAATCGGTGGATCGGTTGCTGGAGTCGCTGGTGGGCCAGGTCGCCGACGAGTTCCTGCGCCGGCAGCGTGAGGGAGAGTGCCCCGACGTCGAGGAGTACGTGGCCCGCTACCCCGAGGCGGCCGACCTGTTGCGGCCGGCCCTGGAGTCGCTGCGGCTGCTCGACTGTTCCCGGGCCGGCTGCGATGCTCCCGCGGAGGACGTGCCAGGCGAAGTCAGGGGCACGCTGGGTGACTTCCGCATCGTGCGGGAGGTGGGCCGGGGCGGCATGGGTGTGGTTTACGAGGCGGAGCAGATCTCGCTGGGCCGACGGGTGGCCCTCAAGGTGCTGCCGCTGGCGGGGATGATGGACGAGCGGCACCTGCGGCGGTTCAAGAACGAGGCGCTGGCGGCAGCGCACCTGGACCATCCCAACATTGTGGACGTGCTGGGAGTTGGCTCCGAGCGCGGCGTCCATTACTACGCCATGCGTTTCATCGAGGGCCAGACGCTGGCCGACATCATCCGCGACCTCCGGGGCGAACGCGACCGCCCGACCTCTGCTGACGACCAGGACGTGACCAGAGCCTACACTCCACCAGCCACTGAGGCTCCCGCACCGGCGGCACCGACTCGGGACCAGGGGCTGCTGTCCACCAAGGGCTCGACGCGGGACGCCGGGTTCTTCCGTGCGGTGGCCCAGCTTGGGGCGCAGGTGGCGGAGGCACTGGAACATGCCCATCAGCAAGGGATCGTTCACCGCGACGTCAAGCCGTCCAACCTGCTGCTGGATGGTCGGGGCAAGCCGTGGGTGACGGACTTCGGACTGGCCCAGATCCAGAGCGACGTCAAACTGACGCAGACCGGCGACCTGGTAGGCACCCTGCGTTACATGAGCCCCGAGCAGGCACTGGCCAAGCGGGTGCCCATCGACCATCGTACCGACGTTTACTCGCTGGGTGCCACTCTGTACGAACTGCTCACCTTGCGGCCGGTCTTTGAGGGCAGTGACCGCCAGGAGCTGCTGCGGCAAATCGCCTTCGACGAGCCGACAAGGCCGCGCCGGCTGAACCGGGGCGTACCGCAGGAACTGGAAACCATCGTCCTAAAGGCGCTCGAAAAGAACCCGAATGATCGTTACCCGACGGCTCAGGAGTTGGCCGACGACCTGACACGGTATCTGAAAGACGAGCCGATCCGGGCTCGAACGCCCTCGGTCTCCCGGCGCCTGCAGAAATGGGCGCTGCGGCACCTGGCCCTGGTCTGGGCAACCGCCCTCGGGCTGGCCCTGGCCCTGGTCGGGCTCAGCGTCAGCACGGTGATCGCCCTGGCAGCCTACCGTGCGGAAAGTAAGCAGCGGACACAGGCGGAACAACAGGAACAACTCGCCCAGGTCGCCCGGAAGCAGGCCGAGGACGAGCGCGACCTGGCCGACCGCCGTCTGGTGGCGACGCGCATGCACCTGGCCCACAAGTCCCTGGAAGAGAATGAGTTGCAGCAGGCCGAAGGGCTCTTGAACTTGTGTGTGCCGCAACCGGGCAGACCTGACTTCCGCGGTTGGGAGTGGTCCTACCTCAAAGCGCGCTGCCACCGAGAACTGGTCAGCATCGGAGGCCGCGAGGAGAGGCACCTGATTCAGACCGTGGCATGGTCAGCGGATGGGCGGCGACTGCTCACCACGGGCCGGAAGCCGGACACGCCGGGCCGGAGCGCCGCGATCTGGGACGCGTTCAGCGGCGTTCCGACGTGGACCCTGGACCGCCTGGCAGACGACAGGCCAGCCTGGAGCCCAGACGGGCGGCATCTGGCGGCCGAGGGCAAGATCTGGGATTCAACCATAGGGAAAGTGGTCGCCAGCCTGGCAACCGCAGGTGAGACGCCGGGCTGGAGTCCCGACGGCCAGCGGCTCGCTTTTGTGGGCCGGCAGTCGGTGCGCGTTTGGGACGTGGCAACCCACAAGGAACTGCTTTCCCTGGCCGCCGGCGGTGGCCAGCTCGCCTGGAGTCCTCGGGGCCGATACCTGGCTGTAGGCATCAAGGAAGCAAAGGTCTGGGATGTGACCACGGGGAAGCAGGTTCTCGCCGTTCCTCTCTCCCTGGGCCCCAGCTCATTCCCGGCAGTCGCCTGGAGCCCGCAAGAGACGCACTTGGCCGTGGTCGATCCTTCAGGAACGGTTCAGGTCTATGATCTGGCCACTGGCCAGTCGGGACCTGGCCTGCGCTGTTATTCGCCCACCGCTCACGCGCTCTGCTGGAGCCCGAACGGACAATTCCTGGCCGTTTCAGACTCCCACCTGGGGTCACGCGATCCGCTGGATCCGGCCCTGATCCGGATCTGGGATTGGCGCACGGGAGAAGAACACGCCCCCTTGCAAGGACACCGCCAACAGGTCCGAGTCCTGGCCTGGCAACCGGCCGGCCGGCTCCTGGCTTCGTGGAGTCGAGACGGCAGCGCCAAGGTTTGGGACACGGTCGCCGGAAAGGAAATCCGCTCCTTCCCGCATGGCTTTGTCGGCATCGTCCACGGCAGCTGGAGTCCCGATGGGCAACGACTGGCCGCCCTCTCGCGTTCCCGTGTCCTGATCTGGGACGTGACCATGCCCGCGGAATCGCTGCTCCTGCAAGGGGACACGGTCGAGGTCTGCTCCCTGGCCTGGCGGCCGGACAGCCAGCGCCTGGCCGCCGCCGCCATCAATGGGCGAATCCGCATCTGGGATCCGGTCGCCGGTAAGGATCTGGCGACTCTCCCCGACAATGCCCAGAACCTGAACTGGAGTCCCGATGGCCAATGGCTGGCGTACACACTCGTGGGGAGCGGTCGATTTGTCGTGCGAGACGCGGCGACGGGGAAAGAGGAAAGGAGCCTGAACGTCCCCCGCGTTGCTTTCTCCTGGGAGCCCCACGGCAAGCGACTGGCCGTTGTGGGCCCCAGCCAAGAGCAGACAAGAGTCACCATCTTCGATTGGCTGGACGGTCGGGAAGTCCTCAGCTGGAGCTGGGACGTTGACGTTCGCCGAGGAGGAGTGCAGATCGCCTGGTCCCCGGACGGGACGCGCGTGGCTGCAATCAGCGGCAGGGACGGACTCCTGACCACGTGGGATGCGGCAACCGGTGAGGAACGCCTTTGTGTCCGTGACGGCCTGGGGCAGCTTATCCTGTTCGGGATGCCCAGCATCGCCTGGAGTCCCGACGGTCGCTGGCTGGCCGTGGCGGATCACAGGGGGAACGTCCGGGTTTTGGAGGCGGCCACCGGGGAAGAATTCGCGGTGCTGCGAGAAGGGCATTCCCAGGCGCCGGTTTCCCTCGCCTGGAGTCCGGACAACCGGCGGTTGCTGTCCTGGGACGTGGGGGGGACGCTGCGGTTCTGGGACGTCGTCGCTGGTCAGGAGACCCTGGTGTTGCGAATCGCGGATGGAAAGTGCCGGGCTGTGGCCTGGAGTCCGGACGGCCGACACCTGGCCACAGCCCATCTTTCCGGAACGGTCCGGATCTGGGACACCACGCCCCGGAGGTAGTTGGTGGTCGAGCGGCTCGACTGAACCGTTTCGCCCGGGACACGGAAGACAGGCACGAGAAAGGAAGAAACGCGGCCGGTGCATCTCCGCTGCCAAGCAAGACACGCACCGGCCCCGCAACGCCCGGACGCTCGGTCTGCGCGCCCAGGAAGGAGGAGGACTCAAACCGGCGGCGTAGCGCGTGATCCCCGGCACGCGGTCGAAGTCGGCGTCATTGCTGGCCAGCTCCGTCAAGCGATGGTGCTCCATGACCGCGACGATCAAGGCATCGCCGGTGAGCAACCCGTAGCTCTGACTCCGGGCGGCTGCCGCGGACACCAATGCGAAATCCAGGGGCACGGCCTGAATGCCCAGCGGGGCCACCAGGTCCACCGCCTGCCGAAACCGTGTCAACTGTTGGACCTGGGCGGGATGCTGCCGCAGATGCGCCGCAATCCCCTTGGCGGGCAGACTGAAGACGTGCATGGCCTCCAGGGTCATGACCCGATGGGCGACGTCGCTGACAACGTGCGCCGAGGTAAAGCCGTGAATCTCCTGGCGGGCAATCCGGTCGATGAGCTGCAAGCAAGCCGCGCCGTAGCGAAGGTCGGCGGTGAAGTAGTAAACCAGGGTGTTGGCATCGAGGAACAGCCGGCTGCCCTGGGGAATGCTGGCGAAGGTCATGGCGACTCCAGGATGCCGAACTCATCGTCCTCGGCCACGCGCCGCAAGGTTTCGGCATCGCCCGTCCAGCGGAGCAATCCATAACCCTGCTGGACCGCTGCCAGCGCTTGCGGGACCGCGACGGGCCCATGCACCGTGACTTGCACCTTCGCATGCTCCGGAAGCGGCAACGGTTGGTTGAGTTTGAGGACGCCGTTTTCGTAAACGGCTTCGACTGTGATGCTCATCGCTGGGCCTCCCGGCACGGAGATGGGCGAGAAACCGCGGCCGGTGCGTCTCCGCCGCCAGGCAAGACACGCACCGGCCCTGCAACGCCCGGACGCTCGGTCTGCGCGCCCGGTTCGTCCGTACTCCCATTGTATCGCAGACCGCCCCTGCAAAGGAGATGGTGTCCCATGTGGTTTCTCTTTTCATCCAAAGCTCGAACGAAGACTTCCCATCGCAGGCCGCGTCAGCCGCGGGCAAGCCGCCTGGTGCTGGAACCCCTCGAGGACCGCTGCCTGCTCAGTGCCCCGGCCCTCGGCTACTCCAGCTACCTGCCCGGCCCCGCCTACGCTACCGCCGTGGACAGCAGTGGCGACGCCTACGTTGCCGGCATCTCCGGGGGCAACTCGTACGTCTGCAAGGTGAACCCCACGGGGACCGCGCTCGATTACGACTTTACCCTTCCAGGGACCGTGGCCCTGAGCATTGCCGTGGATGGCGCCGGCGACGCCTACGTCATGGGCTCCACCGGTTCCGGTTTCGCGACGACGGCCAACGCGGCCTTCCCGCAAAGCAGCGCCGCCCACAACGACTTCCTCGCTGTTCTGGACCCGACGGGGACGGAGCTGCTCTACTCCACCTATCTCCCCAATGGCACCATCAGCAGCATCCCCGGTGGGCCCTGGCATGGCCGGCCCGGATCGGTCGCCGTGGATAGCAGTGGCAACGCCTATGTGACCGGGGAGGCCCTGGCGGGCTTTCCCACGACGGCGAACGCGTTCCAGACCACCCTGGCGGGTTCCTGTAACGCCTTCGTGACGGAGATCAACCCCCACCTGTCTGGCTCGGCGTCGCTGGTCTACTCCACCTACCTCGGCGGTTCGTCCAGCGACTGGGGCACAGGCGTGGCCGTGGACGGCGCCGGCAACGTGTATGTTGCCGGGGACACCACGTCGAGCAATTTCCCAACGACGGCCGGTGCGTTCCAGCGCAGCTATGGAGGCAGCAGTGGGACGATAGGTGAGAATGGCTTTGGGGATGCGTTCGTGGCCAAGCTCAACCCGGCGCTGTCGGGCTCGGCTTCGCTGGTCTACTCCACCTATCTCGGAGGCAGCGGCTACGATGGCTTCGTCGATTACCGTGGACCGAACGGGTTAGCCATCGGCGGATCCCCCCAGAAGGACGGCCCTGCCATTGCGGTGGACAGTGCCGGGGACGCCTACGTCGCGGGGACGACCACTTCCACGAACTTCCCCACGACCCCGGGCGCTTTCCAGACGACCTACCACGCAGGCACTACGGGGACCAAGAAGCACCCCGGCGTCCCCAACACGGGCGACGCTTTCGTGACCAAGCTCAACCCGACCGGTTCGGCGCTGATTTACTCCACCTACCTGGGAGGCAGCAGCCTGGACGGGGCCATGGGCATTGCCCTGGATGCGCAGGGCAATGCCTACGTCACCGGCTATACGCACTCCACCGACTTCCCGGTGGTCAACCCGGTCCAGTCTCAGAAGGCCAGCGGCAACGATGGTATGGGCAACCCCAACACCGACGTCTTCGTGTCCACGCTGAACGCCACGGGTTCTGCCTTGCTCTTCTCGACCTACCTGGGCGGCTCGGAAGACGACTGCGGCAATGGCATCGCCGTCAGCTCGGCCAATGACGTCTACGTGGCTGGTGGATTCCTGCAAGCCACCACCAACTTCCCGACAACCCCCGGCGCCTTCCAGACGACTCCCGGTTCCGGCTTCGTGTTCATGATCGATCCGCCGGTCGCCGTCTCACCGTCCAGCGCGGCGGCCAGCCCGGCGGACAACAACGTCGTCCACGCGCTCTTGCAGACGGCCCACCACGCGAACGAAGCATGACGGTCAGCTTTTTTCGACGTGCAGGGTGGCATGCTCCGCCACCCTGCACCGTCATGGATTTTGGGGAAGAGTCAGGAGAGGACCAGAAGCGACGGCGTGTGATGGTGGCGTGTTGGCGGTGTCGCTTTTTTGTCATTCACCGGACAAACAGGGACACGCACCGTCGCTCCCTGGCGACACCGCCAAGCAAAAGCGCCGTTGGCAATGTGGCATCCTCACCGGAGGAACGCTAGCCTCCACCCTTTCTTCCCTGGCGAGCCCCATTACAATACCGAAATGACCTCAGCCCCGAGCAATCTGGCCTGGCTTCCCCCCCTTGCCACGGCGGAGTCGGCCCTCGCCAGTCTCCCCGTCCCCGCGCTGCGCTGGTTCGTGCAGCGCTTTGGCCAGCCTACCCCGATCCAGTGCCTCGCCTGGCCTACCCTGGTTGCCGGCAAGAACTTGCTTCTCAGCGCTCCCACCGGCACCGGCAAGACCCTGGCCGCCTTCCTGCCCTTGCTGGGAGCGCTCTTCCAGTCGGACTCGGACGAGTCGCCGTGGTCGATGCACCCCGGAGTCGTCGGCCTGTACGTCGCGCCGCCGCGGGCCCTGGTCAACGACGCCGCCCGGAACCTGACGGAGTTCCTCGGCGAACTGGCCGGGTTCTGGCCGTCCAATCCGCCCACCCCGCGCCTCCTGGTGCGGACCGGCGACTCCACGGCCGAGGAACGGCAAAGCCTCTTCACCAACCCGCCCGACGTGCTGTTGACCACGCCGGAAAGCCTCGCGGTGCTGCTCAGTCAGCCGCGCTTCCAGCCGCACTGGAGCGGCCTGCGCTGGGTCGTGCTGGACGAGTTGCACGCCCTGGTCGGCAGCAAGCGCGGGGCCGACTTGAGCCTGGGCCTGGAGCGGCTCGAACGTCTGGCCGGGTCGGAACGCCACGGAGGGCGTTCCCTACAGCGCGTCGGCATGTCGGCCACCGCGGCGCCGCTGGACGAGACGGCTCGCTTCCTGGCCGGCGTCGGCCGGCCTTGCAGCATTGCCTTCCTTGCCGATGCGTCTCCGCTGGAAATCGCCATCACGCCGCTGACGGGCGAGAAGCGTTTCCTGGCCGAACTGGTGGAGCGGATCGCGCCGCTGCTGCCGAGACAGAACAGCACGCTGATCTTCACCAACACGCGCGGCCTGGCCGAGCGGCTGGCGTGGACGCTGCGTCGCCAGCTGCCCGCCTGGGACCAGCTCATTGCCGTGCATCACTCGGCCCTGTCGGCCAATCGCCGGCAGGAGGTCGAAGCTCAATTCAAAGGGGGCCGACTTCGGGTTGTGGTCAGCAGCACCAGTCTGGAACTGGGAATCGACATCGGCCCGATCGACCTGGTAGTGCTGGTGCATCCGCCCGGAGACGTGGTTCGGCTGCTGCAGCGGCTGGGGCGCTCGGGCCACGGCCCCGGCCGGATTCGCCGCGGCCTGGTGCTGACCGCGTCGGCCAGCGAACTGCTGGAGGCGGCCGTCACGGTGCGCTCCAGCCAGCCGGCCCAGTGCGAGCCGCTGCGGCCGATCGAGCAACCGCTGGACGTGTTGTGCCAGCAGATCCTGGGCATGGCCTGCGCCGGCCCCTGCTCGGCGGATGACGTGTTTCCACTGGTCCGGCAGGCGTATCCCTACCGCGATCTGGAGCGCGACGATTTCGACGCTTGCCTGCGCTATCTCCTGGGTCTCGACCACCTGGGAGAGAGCTGGTTGCCGGCCCGGCTGCGCGGCAACCCGGAGGAATTCACCGTGCGCGATCAGCGGACGGCCCGGCTGCTGCGGCGCAACCTGGGCAGCATCCTGACCGAGGAGCCGCTGGGGGTGTACTTGGTGGACCCGACTGCCGCCGAGGAGGGAGAAGAACCGCCGACTCCCCGGTTGATTGGCCAGGTCGATCTGCTGTTCGCGGAACGGCTGCAAGCCGGCGATCGATTCCTTGCTCGATGGCCGCTGTCTGGAGGTGCGGCGCGCAGGACCAGGACGGCCTGTTCGTCCTGGAAACGCTGGGCCGGCCGGCCGTGCCGCGCTGGAGCGGCGAGGGCTGGCCGCTGTCGGCGGCCCTGGCCGAGCGGCTGTTTCTGCTGCGCGTCCAGGCGGCCGAGGCCCTGCGGGATGGTCCCGAAGCCCTGGCCGGTTGGCTGGGGCGCGACCTCGGGCTGGACCGGACCGGAGCGGAGCTGCTGACCGGGTACTTCCAGCAGCAGGACCAGGTCAGCGAGATTCCCGACGGCAACGTCTGCCTGGTGGAAGTGGTGCCGCGCCTGGGAGGAGTCGAGTACTATCTGCACGTGCCGCTGAACCGCCTGGCTAACGACGTCCTGGCCCGGGTGCTGGTACGTCGGCTGGCTAGCGACCTGGGCCGGGCGGTGATACCCATTGTCGCGGACCTGGGACTGGCCCTGCTGGTGCGAGGGTCGCCGTTGGCCGAGGGGCCCGAACTGGCCGATCTGTTTCGCGGGCTGCTGGAACGTCGGGATTTCGACGCCGACCTGGACGCTTCCCTGGCGGCCAGCGACCTGCTCCGTCAGCGGTTCCAGCGGGTGGCCATGACCGGGCTGATGCTGCTGCGCAATCCGGAGGGGCGAAAACGAAAGGTCGGCGGCCACGACTGGGGCGAACGCCGGCTGTTCGATCAGGTGCAAGGTCACGATCCGAACTTCGTCCTGCTCCGGCAGGCGGCGCGCGAGCTGCGTTCCGACTGCCGGGACCTCCGCACGGCCCGGGAATACGTGGAGCGGCTTTCCGGTCGAGCGATTCGCTGCCGCTGGTTGAGCCGGGTCGGACCGTTCGCGTCCAGCTGGACCCAGGCGGAGGTCGGCGAGCCGGAGGGACTGGAAAGCCCGGCCGAGGCCTTGCAGCGGTTGCACGCTGCGCTTGTGGGAGCAACCCTGGGAGGGGCGGATGATCGTTCATGACGAGTGGCTGCTGACGCCCGCCCGTGCGGCCCTGCACCTGCCGACAGGCACAGCGGTGGTCGCGGACCTGCACCTGGGCTATGCCGAGGCACGCCGCCGGAAAGGCGAGGCCGTTCCCCGGCCGAACTTACGGGCGTTGCTCGAGCCGTTGCGAGGGGTTCTGGCCCACCGGCTGGTGATTGCTGGCGACCTGTTCGAAGCGGGGCCGGAACCGGCCCTGACGCGGGCGCTGCTGGACTGGCTCAAGAAGGCGAGGCTGGAGCTGATTGGCGTGGTGCCGGGCAACCACGACCGGGGATTGACGGACGGGCTGCTGCCGGTGTGTCCGGAGGGCGTTGTTCTGGGTCGCTGGCGTGTCGTCCACGGCGACGGGGAACTCCCGGCCGGGGCGGTGGTTCATGGACACGAGCATCCGTGTTTGCGGTGGAGGGGTGTGACGGCGCCTTGCTACCTGGTTGGACCCGAGCGGCTGGTGTTACCGGCTTTTTCCCGTGACGCGGCTGGCGTCAACATGCTGGGGGAGGCGACCTGGGGGGACTGGTCCTGTGCGGTGATTGCGGGGGAGCAGGTGCTGGATTTTGGGAGGATTGACTCGCTGCCTTCGCGAATGCAGAAAAGGAACAACCACGGATGACACGGATAACACGGATAAAAACAAAGCTCATTGTCTTTGTCTTTATCCGTGTTATCCGTGTCATCCGTGGTTGATTCTCTCGCCGGATCTCACCAGAAGCGGAGCCGCCACCAGTCGTACTTGGTCGCGTGCCGGCTGAACCACCAGTGGCCGTCGTCCCATTCCAGTTTCACGTTCCGCCAGCCCGGCGGGACCTTCGGGAAAGGATAGAACGGGCCGATGTACGGCCAGGCGTTGTAGGGGTACGACAGCGGATAGGCGACGCGCGAGTAGTTATTGTGGGGTGCGTAGGTCGGCCAGGCGTAGGGCGGCATGCGTGGCGGGCCCAGCTCCGCCTGATTGGGAGGCGGGGCGGAGAAGATCGGCTGCGGCTCGGGGGGAGGATTGGTGCCGCCCAGCGCCGGACCCGGATTGGGCACAGGCGCTGGTTGGCCATTCCCCTGCGGCTCCGCCATCGGAGGCGGCAGGACGGGCAGGGCGGGCTCCGGGTTGCGCGGCGCCTCGGCCTGGACGCGCTTGATCGCTTCCCGCATTTCCAGCCGATCGATCACGCGCTCGACGCCCGGAATACCCTGGACGATGCGCAGGGCCTCGTCCTTCTGCATCTGGTCGCTGACGTTGCCGGAGAGGAGGGCCGTCTTCTCCTGGAAGCTGATGTCGATCTGGTAGTTCTTCAGGTGGCCGCTCTGCCGCAGCGCCAGAGCGATGGCGTCGGCCATCTTCTGATTGTTGGTGGGGACGCGGGTGGGCAAGGCATCGCCCGGGGTCAGGCCGAGCGGGTGCGGCTCGCCCACTCCCGGGCCGGCAACCGCCACGCCGCGGAGCAGGAGCAACCCCAGCACCGCCGCCTGGCAACAGCATGATCGTGCAGACACGGCAACATCCTCCTGACCGTTGAGCCGACGCGAGGGAAGCACACCGCTCGCCTGCAAGATCAGTCGTCAATCGCCTCCGGCAGTGGCGCATGGAAGTGATCGGGAGAAGGGCGACGATCTCATTCGGGGTCCGGTTTCTCCTTTCCTCCCGCGAAACCTGCACGATCGGAATGCCGGTGGTGACGCCAGGTCCGAAAGAGAGGGAAACGCCGATTGCTCCGTCGCAGCCGAAGTTGCCGCGTCTTCACTTTCCTCTGCGCAGCCGATCCAGCCGCCGCAGCGCCGCGCTGGCATCCTCCCGGTTGTGGACGGCCGCTCCCTTCTGCACCGACTCCAGCACCTGCCGGGCCTCGGCGGTTCCAATCAGCTCCAGCACCTGAATGACCCGGGCCGTGCGGATCATGTCTCCGGGCGACCAGTGGAAGCGCGGCGGCCCCAGGTCGGCGAGCAGATGCAGGATGCGCTTGCGGACCTCGGCCGAGGGGTTCTGGTCGAGGGTCTTGCGCAGCTCGATGAGGCTGGCCTTCTTGAGTCCGGTGAGCTGCTGCGAGGCTTCCTCCCGCTTCGGAAACGAATCGTCGTCCAGCTGCTTGATGAGCTGAGCGATCCGCTCCGCCTCGGTCAGCTGCTTGCCCTGGAGCAACTGGCCCTTGAGGAACGCCACCGCGGCGGGATCGTCCGCCAGCGTCCAGACGGCCCGGTGCCCGGCCAGGGAGTCGGCCTTGCCCAGGTCGTCCCAGAGCCGTTTCCGGTCGGCCTCGGTCAGGGGTCGCTGCCGTTTGGGAATGCCGGCCCGGATCGCCTGGTGGACCTCCCAGAGAAGGATGGTCGTGTCCTGGCTTCCCGAGGCCAGCACCTTGCCATCAAAGCGGTAGGCGAGTGCCTGGATCGGACCGCTGTGGCCGGTCAGTTGCAGCAGCTCCAGCCCCGTGGCCAGGTCCCACAGGCGGACCACCGCATCGGCTCCGCCCGTGGCCAGCACCCGGCCGTCGGGAGACAGGGCCACCTCAAGCTGGCGCGCATCAGCACTCAGCCGGTGCAATTCTTCCCCCGTGGCCAGGTCCCAGACCTGAGCGGCCTCGCCTCCCGCGATCAGCGCTTGACCATCCCGGGTAAACGTCAGCGTGTCGATGAGCCCGTTCGGGGACTTGAAGTGCTGCACCAGGTTGCCCTTCAGGTCCCAGAGCCGCACCCCATCGCTCCCCGAAGCCAGCTGTTTGCCATCGCCGGAGAAGGCCAGCGAACGGACCGGACCACCGTGGCCCTTCAGGGTCCGTACCAGCCTGCCGGTGTCAACCTCCCAGACCCAGACCTGTCCTTCCGGGCTGTCCGCCTTACCGAGATGGTTGTCACCCACCGCAAGGAGCCGGCCATCGGCAGAGAAGGCGGTGGCGCGGCACTCCTTCGGCCCGGCCAGCGTTCGCACCAGCTCCCCGGTGGCCGGATCGCGCAGAGCAATCCCTTCCGGGGACCGGGCCAGGGCCAGCCGTTTGCCGTCCGGCGACCAGGCGCACTTGCCCCCCGGCCTGCGCGATGGGTTTTCCCCGGTCGGCAAGAGAAGCGGTTTGAGCTGGTCCTTGCTGGGCCGGGTCAAGTCCAGCTTCCACACGCGCACGGCCGCACCATCGCCGCTGGTCGCCAGCCTGCTCCCATCCAGCGCGAAATCCAGGGAATGAAAGGCGGTTTGGCGACCGACCCCCAGGGGCAATTCCCGGCCGGCGTCCAGGTCCCAGCGATAAATGGTCGGCACACGGCGGACGCTCCAGGCGATGGTGCGACCATCGGGGGAGAGCGCGAGGGCCGCGCAGAGGTTCGGTTCGAGCCGCCGAAACCGTTCCTTGCCGCTCTGGCAGTCGAAGGCAAGCAAGCGATCGTTGCCGGCCAGCGCCACGGTCCGGCCATCCGCCGACAGGGCGAGGAAGTCGGTGGCCTGGACCGGGATCTGGTCGTCGGCTATCGGGATGCTTCGCTTCGCCTTGCCGGTCCTTCCGTCCCAGAGCCGGATCGCTCCCTTGTCCCGGGCGGCAATGGTTCGGCCATCCGCGGAGGCCGCCAGCTGGCCCTGCGATCCTCCTTCACGAAGAAGAGTGTCCTGTTCCAGAGGGCCCTGTTCCTTGCGCGTGGCCAGGTCCCAGACGCGAAGCCGCCTGTCCGCGTCCAGCAGCAGCAGCTTCCCCGGAAGGACCACGGCCGAGCTGCTTTTCGGAAGGTCCGCGAGAACAATTTCGTCCTCGGACTTCCACAACAGCGGACCTTGACTCCAGGAGAGGGTAACCATCTGCTTGCCGTCTGGCGCGAGGGCAAAGCCAAAGATCCGCGTGCCGAATCGGCCCACTTCCTCGCCGGATTCGACGTCCCAGATCCCGACGTCCCCCTGCAAGGCGGCGACGCGCTTGCCATCCGCCGAGATCGCCACCGGCCCTGTCCGAACGGGTCCCGACTCCAGGGACCGGATCCGTCGTCCGGTGACCGCATCCAGGATGGCGAGGCCCGTCTGGCTGGAGGCGCTGACCAGCCGTTTGCCGTCCGCGGAGTAGGCCAGGCCGACAATCGTCGCATCATGCCGCCAGCGCGTGGTCCCGATCCGGGCCAGGGCGTGCGGCGGCAGCGGATCGCCGATCGCGTCGAGGCGCGGCGAGCCGGGGGCGTCAGCCCCCGGATTCTGTACCGGCAGAGAATCCGGGGGCTGACGCCCCCGGCTCGCTGCACTCCAGGTGAGGAGGAACAGGAGCAGCAAGGCCCGCAAGGGATAGCGTATGAGGCTCATTGGTGCGGACTCCTTCAGCGAATGGGGCTGAGCCTGGCGCTCGTCACGACGAATGGTTGTTTCAGCGTAATCGAACCGCCCGGCCGGGTCAATGAGCGGATTGGATTGGACAAAAGGCCGAACTTTTTCTTAAATAGCGATGTCCGTTTTTGAGTGGCCCAGCAGCATAACCACGGTTACTGGACCGTGGACCCATTGAAGCCAAGGGCAGCCAAGATGACATGACACGCATCTGCATCTCCGACACGCATAACCACGGTTACCGAACCGTGGACCCATTGAAGCCAACGGCACCATGACACGCATCTTTATCTACGACACGACCTTGCGCGATGGCAGCCAGGGAGAGGGCGTCAATTTCTCGCTGCAGGACAAGCTCCGCCTGACCCAGCGTCTGGACGAACTGGGCATCGATTTCATCGAGGGCGGCTATCCGCTGTCCAACCCCAAGGATTTCGAGTACTTCCAGCAGGTCCGCCATCTGCCGCTGCGGCACGCCCGCGTCGCCGCCTTCGGCATGACCCGGCGCAAGAACACCAGCCCCGCCGAGGATACCTGTCTCAAGGCTCTCCTCGACGCTCAGACGCCGCTGGTCACCATCGTCGGCAAGACCTGGGACCTGCACGTCAGCGAGGTGCTCGGCACCACCCTGGAGGAAAACCTGCGCATGATCGGCGATTCCGTCGCCTACTGCAAGCAGGCCGGCCGGGAGGTCTTCTACGACGCCGAGCATTACTTCGACGGCTTCAAGCGCAACCCGGAGTACGCCTTGCAAACGCTCCGTGCCGCCGAGCAGGCCGGGGCCAGCTTCCTGATCCTGTGCGACACCAACGGCGGCACGCTCCCGGACGAGCTGGCCGGCATCGTGGAACACACGCGCCGGCAGGTGCGCGGCGAGCTGGGCATCCACTGCCACAACGATTGCGACGTGGCCGTGGCCAACAGCCTGGCCGCCGTGGCCCGGGGCGTCACCCAGGTACAGGGCACCATCAACGGCATCGGCGAGCGCTGCGGCAACGCCGACCTGGTGAGCATCATCGCCAACCTGGTGCTGAAGCGCGGCTGCGAGGTGATCGGACACAAGCCCGGAGCGCCAGCGACGGGTGCGGCCGATCCCGGCGTTGCGCTTCGGGCTTGTGTGCGGCCGGTCCCGGCGTTGCGCTTCGGGCTTGTCGAAACTGACGGAGGTCTCGCGCTACGTCTACGAGACGGCCAACATGAACTTCCGCAACAACCAGCCGTTTGTCGGCACCAGCGCCTTCGCCCACAAGGGCGGCATGCACACCCACGCCGTGGCCCGGCTGAGCCAGCACCTACGAACACATCGACCCGGCCACGGTGGGCAACGAGCGGCGTATCCTGGTCAGCGAGCTGTCGGGCCAGAGCACGATCCTGACCAAGACCAGCAAGTACGCCTTGACTCAGGACCGGCGCTTTGATGCAGAAGATCCTGAAACAGGTGCAGGACCTGGAGAACGAGGGCTACGAGTTCGAGGCGGCCGAGGCGTCGTTCGACCTGCTGGTGCAGAAGGCGGCGGGGCTGTACAAAGCGTGGTTCGAGCGGCTGGCCTATCGTGTCAACGTCGAGGCGGGACACGGACGGCCTGGCCTTGACCGAGGCGACGATCAAGATCCGCGTCGGCGGCCAGGTGATGCACACGGTCAGCGAGGGCGACGGCCCGGTCAATGCGCTGGACGGGGCCCTGCGGCAAGGCGCTGCAGCCGAGCTTATCCCCGGCTGGCGGAGATGCACCTGGTCGATTACAAGGTCCGGGTGGTCAACGCGCGGGCCGAGACGGCCGCGCGGGTGCGGGTGGTGATGACCTGCGCAAGGACCAGAGCGACGTCTGGTGCACGGTCGGCGTCAGCGAGAACATCATCGAGGCCAGCTGGCTGGCGCTGGTGGATGCGTTGGAGTACAAGCTGTTCAAGGATACCGCGAAGTGAATAGCGCGGCTCGTTTGCCGCTTGCGGCTTAGCGGGGCTTGACAACGCTAAGCCGCAAGCGGCTGGACGAACCCGTAACCAAGGACGTCCCCGATCATGGCAACCGAACTTCCCCCCCAATACGATCCCCAGCAAGCGCAGGAACACTGGCTCCGCTTCTGGGAACAGAACGGCTACTTCCACAGCCGGCCCGACCCGAGCCGGAAGCCCTACACCATCGTCATTCCGCCGCCCAACGTGACCGGCGCCCTGCACATGGGCCACGCCCTGAACAACACGCTGCAGGACGTGCTGATCCGCTGGCGGCGAATGCAGGGTTACAACGCCCTGTGGATGCCCGGCACCGACCACGCCGGCATCGCCACGCAGTCGATGGTGGAGAAACGCCTCCGCGAGGAAGAGGGCAAGACCCGCCGCGACCTGGGCCGGGAAGAGATGGTCCGCCGCATCTGGCAGTGGAAGGACCAGTACGAGAAGCGCATCCTCGGCCAGCTCCGCGAACTGGGCTGCAGCTGCGACTGGGAGCGGACCCGCTTCACCCTGGACCCGATCTGTGCCCGGGCGGTGCGCGTGACCTTCTTCAAGATGTTCCGCGACGGCTTGATCTTCCGCGGCAAACGGCTGGTCAACTGGGACGCCCAGTTGCAGACCAGCGTGGCCGACGATGAAACCTACGTGGAAGAGGTCAAGAGCGGCTTCTGGACCTTCAAATATCCGGTGAAGGACCTAGTGGGCCAGTATATCCGCTTCTCGACCACCCGGCCCGAGACGATGCTGGGCGATACCGCCGTGTGCGTGCATCCGTCCGATGAGCGCTACAAGCACCTCGTCGGCAAGATGGTGACGATTCCGCTGGTGAACCGCGACATTCCCATCATCGCGGACGGACTGCTCGCCGATCCGAGCCTGGGCACGGGTGCGGTGAAGGTGACGCCGGCCCACGATCCCAACGACTGGGCCTGCGGCCAGCGCAATCGGCTGCCGATGATCAACATCCTCAACCCAGACGGCACGATCAACGAGAATGGCGGCAAGTACGCGGGCATGGACCGCTACAAGGCCCGCGAGGCGGTGGTGGCCGACATGGAAGCGCTGGGCCTGTTCGAGGGCAAGGAGGACCGCGACATCCCGCTCAAGTACAGCGACCGCAGCAAGACGCCGATCGAACCGTACCTGTCGGACCAGTGGTTCGTCAAGATGGGCGACCGCGAAGACAGGCCCGGCCTGGCCCAGCTGGCCATCGATGCGGTGCGCGATGGCCGGGTGCGCTTCTTCCCCGAGCGCTACAGCAGCAGCTACCTCGACTGGCTGGCCGAGAAACGCGACTGGTGCGTGAGCCGGCAGCTGTGGTGGGGCCACCGCATCCCGATCTGGTACGTGCGCTGTCCCGAGGCCGAGCTGAAACGAGCCTTCGCCGGCCGCAACGACGTGACCTGGCGGCTGGACGAGGAAAACGGTCAGTGGCTGATCTGCGCCGAGGAGGATCTGCCGGCTGAGGCGCTGGGTCCGAAGTATCCGCTGGAGCAGGATCCGGACGTGCTGGACACCTGGTTCAGCTCGGCGCTGTGGCCGCACTCGACGCTGGGCTGGCCCGAACAGACGCCGGAGCTGGCGTACTACTACCCGACGAACGCGCTGGTGACCAACCGCGACATCATCACCCTCTGGGTGGCCCGCATGGTGCTGACGGGGCTTTACAACATTGGCAAGGTGCCGTTCCATCACGTGGTCATCCACCCGAAGATCCTCGATGGCTTCGGCCAGACCATGAGCAAGATGAAGGGCAACGGCATCGATCCGCTCGACATCATCGAGCGCTACGGCACCGATGCGCTGCGCTTCGTGATGGTCCACCAGGCGACGGAGAACCAGGACAGCCGATTGCCGGTGTCCAACGTCTGTCCGCACTGCGGGAAGTTGATTCCCCAGAAGCAGGAACACCTGGGCCTGCGTACGCGCCGGATGAACTGCCCGGAGTGCAAGAAGCCGTTCCGTCCCGGCGGTCCCTGGCCGACTCCCGATCCGGAGCTGCCGACGGCCAAGCAAGCGTCGGAGCGTTTCGACCTGGGCCGGAACTTCGCCAACAAGCTCTGGAACGCCGCCCGCTTCCTGCTGATGAACCTGGAGGGGTATCGCCCCAAAGCGATCCAGCTGGAGAGCCTGCCGATCGAGGATCGCTGGATCCTCAGCCGGCTGACCACGATCACCGAGGAAGTGACGAAGCAGCTGGAGGGCTATCACTTCAGCGACGCGGCGAGGACGATCTACGATTTTACCTGGTCGGAGTTCTGCGACTGGTATGTGGAGATGAGCAAGGGCCGGCTGCGCGATGCCGGCAGCCGGTCGCTGGCCCAGCGTGTGCTTGTGGGCGTGCTGGACGGCATCCTGCGGCTGGTGCATCCGATCATGCCGTTTGTCACCGAGTCGATCTGGCACGCCATGTCCGAGGCTGCCTTCGAGCGCGGCCTGCCGGTCCCCGAGCCGGCCGCGGAGAGCGCGGCTGTCGCCCCCTGGCCGGAGTATCCCGCCTCCTTCCGCGATGCGGCGATGGAGGCACGAATCGCCCGGATGCAGGACTCTGGTGCGCGTGATCCGCGAGACGCGCAATCGCTACCAACTCGAGGCCCGGCAGCCGCTCGACGTGTCAGTGCGCTGCACCGCTGCCGCGGCCGCTGACTTGAAGGCGCTGGCCCCGTTCATCCGCCTGCTGGCCGGCGTGGGCAAGCTGGAGTGCGGCCCGGACACGATCAAGCCGCAGAAGTCGGCAACGCACGTCGGGTCCGACTACGAGGCGTACGTGTCGCTGGAGGGGCTCATCGACGTAGCGGCGGAGATCAAGCGGCTGGAGAAGCAGCTGGCCGAGAAGACAAAGCATCTGCAAGCCACGAACGCCAAGCTGAGCAACAGCAACTTCGGGATCAGCGCCCCGGCGGAAGTGGTGCAGCAGCAGCGCGACCTGGTGAACGAGTTGCAGGCGCAGATCGGGGCGATCGAGGGGAACCTGCAAGAACTCCGGCAGGGGTGAAACGGGTCAGGGACAACATGCGGGGAGGCCGGCTAGCCTCCCCGCTCTGCCGAGCCGAGCGGACGCGGCTCTTGCGGTCGGGGCGCTGGGGCCGCGAGAAACACTTTCTCGCTCCTGGTCAGGTCGCCTTACCGTTTCTCCTTGTCAATGCTCATTAGGTCCAGGAAGAAATGCCGGATCTGGCAGCCAGGTAATGCCTTCTGAAGCTCCTTCAGACCGACCTTCGTCACCTCAACGCAGGTGAGGTTCACCCTTACCAGCGACTTCAGGCCGGTCAGCTCCTTCAGACCTGCATCCGTTACCTTGGTGTCGCCAAGGTTCAACGATTCAAGGGATGTAAGCTCGGCCAGCTCCTTCAGACCCGCGTCCGTCACCTTGCAGCTTTCAAGATCCAAGGTTTGCAGGGACTTCAGGCCAGACAGCTCCTTCAGGCCCGCATCCGTTACGTCAGTGCCAAAGGGACAGCGATCGCAAGGACCGCAGTGTGGCCAGCTCCTTCAGGCCAGCGTCTGTTACCTTGGCACCACCAAGGCTCAGCGTATTCAAGGACTTCAGACTGGCCAGTTCTTTCAGGCCGGCGTCCGTCACTGCAGTGCCGCCAAGCCACAGCGATTCCAGGGACTTCAGACCGACCAGTTCTTTCAGACCCACATCCGTCACGACGGTGCAGCTAAGGTTCAGGTTTCAGGGACTTCAGGCCGACCAACTCCTTCAGGCCCGCATCTGTCACCTGCGTGCCGCAAGGTCCAGCTTGCGCAGTTCCTTCAGCCCCGCCAACCCCTTCAGGCCTGCGTCCGTAACCTTGGTGACTCGCAGGACCAGCGTCTGGAGAGACTTCAGCGCGGCGAGTTCTTTCAGGCTCGCGCCTGTCACCTCGGTGCCGCTCAGATCCAGTGTTCGCAGGGACCGCCAGTCCGGCCAACTTCTTCAGACCTGCATCCGTGACCTGGGTGCTGTCAAGATTCAGCGATTGCAGGGACTTCAGCCCAGCTAACTCCTTCAGCCCTGCGTCTGTCACCAGGGTATCGCCAAGGTTCAGCGCGTACAGGCACCTCAGACCGGCCAATTCCTTCAGTCCCGCATCCGTCACCCCAGTAAAGCTCAGGTCCAGCGTGCGCAGGGCCGTCAGTCCGGCCAACTCCTTGAGGCCTGCGTCCGTCATCTTGGTGCCGGCAGGGAAGGTCGCACAGACGTCAGCCCGGCCAGTCCCTGCAAACCTGCATTCGTCACTTGACGTTGTCGAGCTAAACGTCCATTCAGCCCTGCTAGTTCTGTCAGGCCCTGCCCGTCGTCTTTAAAGCAATAGCGTGTGCAAGGACTTCAGCCCGGCCAACTCCTTCAAGCCCGCGTCCGTTACCTCCGTGGCGAAAAGGTCCAGTCCGAACGGCACTTCGGGAGCCGGCAGCCTCCTCACTACATCCGCGTTCCATTCAGTCAGGCGGAACCCGGGAACAGTGTCAGCCGAGTTCTTGGGCTTCAACAAAAACTCCGCGTAACAAAATGAAGCCTCTCTCCATCCAGCCGACCTATGCTCCGACCTTCTGCCAGGCCTGCACGACCTCGGGCGACAGTGGAGACGCTGCGTTTTCTGTGGGGTGCTGGTGCGCCATGCCCCCCTGCCACCAGCAGCAACAGCAGAGCGAATGCTGCGGTCCCTCGGCTCAACCTCGCAACCGTTGTGCCATCGATCACCTCCTGGATCACTTCCTTTCGCATTTCCATCGGCGGTTCAGCGTCCTCCCCGGGCTGGAGCAGCTGGCTCCATCCCCCGCAGTCTCCGCCGAACTTTGTGGCATCTGGGGAACATGGCGGATTTTGGACGTCCTGCTCCTCAGGAGCGTTGCCCAGTGTAGCGATCGGGACGCCGGAACACAAGAACCAGCTTCCGGCGAACCAGCGTTGCGGCTAGAGGACTCCCGATGGGTTGCATTGGCGCATCACCTGACGCCCTGTACCATCACCAATACACGACCCGACGATTGCCTGGAGGAATCCATGTCAGAGGAACTCATCCACGATCGTGGCCGCGGTCCTGAAATCATTGGGACACGGATCACTGTTTACAATCTGTTGCCACATTTTCTCGACCCCGCGGCTACCGAGTCCCGGATCTGCCGGCTCTACGAGTTGACCCCGGAGCAGGTGGCGGCAGCACGGGCCTACGTGCTGACTCATCTGGAAACGGTGCTGGCCGACCACCTCAAGATTGAGGAACGAATGTCGGCCGGCAACGATCCCAAAGTGATCGAGCTAGCGAAACAGACAAAAGCCCAGTTCGTCGCCTTTTCGCGCTGGCTTGCCGAGCGCGACAGGGTCACGGCGGAAGATCAGGCCGCTGTCAGACAAGTCCGACGGCAACTCCAAGGGGCACCATCGCTTTCCCACCTTTCACGAATGGTTAGAGGAGCAGGAGGCCGGAACCCCCAAGGGCCCATGACATGCAGGGAATGCTCGCCGACGTGAACGTCCGGGACATCTACCGTACCTTCGCCGACTGCTGGAAGCCGGTGGCTTGTGGGCGGTTCTCACGGAACTCAAGATCTCCCTCGTCACCTTCCCGGATCTTGGTCTGGATCGTGAGATGGACGACCGGCCGCTTTGGAACTATTGCCAGGAACATCGGTGGGTGCTGTTCACGGAGAATCGCAACAACGACGGGCCCGACTCTCTTCAGGCGACGCTGGTGGGCTCCTGGAGAGATGGCAACCTTCCCGTCCTGACCCTCGCGAACAAAGGACGGTTCGAGCATAGCCCCGAATACGCCAGGTGTGTGGCAGCACAAATCGCGGAGCTTTTGTACGGGGTTCACTTCGGGCAGTATCGCGATCAACCCCGGATCTACGTTCCATGACAGGTGATTGGCGAAAACAATCTCCCCTCTTCCCAGCGGGAAGAGGGGAGAACCACTTCCACTCACCTTACTCCTCGCTGTTGTTGCTGGCCGCAGCCGCCGCGGCCGCCCGCCCTCGGCGGGTCGGCGTCTCGGGCTTGACCGGGGCCGGCTCCTCCGCAACCTCCGGTTCCGCAGGCGTGACGTTGGTGGTCAGGCCGCGCTTCTCCAGCACCTTGCGGGAGATTTCCTCCACCAGCGCCGGGTTCTCGCGCAGGGCCGCCTTGGCGTTTTCCTTGCCCTGGCCCAGCGTCATTTCGCCGTAGCGGAAATAGGCCCCGCTCTTGTCGATCACCTTGTCCTCCACCGCCAGGTTGAGCAGGTCGCCTTCCCGGCTGATGCCGGAGTCGTGCATCAGGTCGAACAACGCCAGCCGGAAGGGCGGCGCGATCTTGTTCTTGACCACCTTGACCTTGACCTCGTTGCCGACCACCGAACCGTTTTCCTTGAGCTGATCGCCCTTGCGGACCTCCAGCCGGACCGAGGAAAAGAACTTCAGGGCCAGGCCGCCCGAGGTCGTCTCCGGATTGCCGTACATCACGCCGATCTTCAGCCGGATCTGGTTGATGAAGATCAGGCACGTCTTGCTGCGCGACACCTGCGGCGTCAGGATGCGCAGCGCCTGGCTCATCAGCCGGGCCTGGATGCCCACGTGCGAATCGCCGATCTCGCCCTCGACCTCGGCCCGCGGCACCAGGGCGGCCACCGAGTCGATGACGATGATGTCCACCGCGTTGGACTTGATCAGCATCTCGGCGATCTTCAGCGCGTCCTCGGCGCAGGACGGCTGGCTGACCAGCAACCCCTCCAGATCGACGCCGAGCCGCTTGGCCCAGCCCGGATCGAGGGCGTGCTCGGCGTCGATGAACGCCGCGATGCCGCCCGTCTTCTGGGCGTTGGCGATGGCGTGCAGCGCCACCGTCGTCTTGCCGCTGGCCTCCGGGCCGTAAATCTCGATGATCCGGCCGCGCGGCAGGCCGCGCCCGCCCAGGGCGATGTCCAGGCTCAGGGCCCCCGTCGAGATGCCGGGCACGTCCGCCACCGTGTTCTCGCCCAGTTGCATGATCGAGCCCTGGCCAAACTGCTTCTCGATCTGTTTCAACGTCGCCTTGAGGTCTCCCGGGTTTTGCTCTGCCATCTGTACTTCCCCTCGCTTTGGTGATTTCCCAGCCGCCGCTGGATGAGACTACCGAATTTTGTTACCACACCGAAACTGTACAAGCGTCAGTCTATCCGAAGATGAGTGTCACACAAGGTCAGCAGGAGGAAAAACGCTCCAGCAACAAACGTGACTGAGCTTGCGACCCCTGCCGGCTTGCCCGGCAGGTGAAGGAGGTCATCGGCTAGAAGAGAAGGCCGAAAAACGCTTTGTTGTCCGTTTTTCTAGCCAGAGACCTGCTTCACCTGCCGGGCAAGCCGGCAGAGGTCGTTTCTCCTAGCCTGTTTGCCACCATCCCAATGGAGCGAAATTCACCCCTCTGCGCGTAACCGCGTCACCAGCTCCCACGCCTCGGTCGAGTTGCGCACGGTCCCCTCCAGCTGGGCCTCGCGGACGGCGTCGAGCAGCCGTTTGAACTCCGGCCCCGGCTCCAGACCGGCACGGATCAGGTCATGGCCAGTCAGCACGTTCGCCGGATCGAGGTCCTCCTGGGTCCACCCCTCCAGCAGACGCTCGCAGTACTCGACGTGCTCGATGCTGCGGTTGCAGGCCAGGGCGTCGGCTCGATGGAGGGCAAGGAGTTCGCGGATGCCTGGATGGACCAGCAGCGTCTTGAGCTTGCTGGTCCGCATTTGCTTGACGTCGCAGAGGATCTGATGCTTCTCCACCAGCCAGGCAATCCGCTCGCGCTCCTGGTTGGACATCTTCAGGCGCAGGCAGATCTCATCGGCCAGGCGCCGGCCGACGTGCTCATGGCCGTGGAAGGTGTACCGATCCGGAGTCCGGCCGACGGTGCGCGGCTTGCCGACGTCATGGAGCAGAGCGGCAAAGGCCAGCTCCACCGAGGGATTGGGCCCCAGCAGCTGCAGCACCCGCAGCACGTGTTCCCACAGGTCGCCGAGGGCATCGCCGGGCCGACTCTCACCAGGCTGGCCGGGTGGCGGCAGACCGGGGGCCTCGACCCGCGGCGGTCCCTGCGGCAGGCCCGACATCGGCACAAGCTCCGGCATCACCTGCGTTGCCAGGCCGAGGTCGTGGAACAGACGCATGCCCCGGGCCCGGTGCCGATCGGTCAGCAGCTTGCGCAGCTCGTCCGCGACCCGCTCCGGACTGACAACGTGGATCTGCGGCGCCATCCGCATGCAGGCCGACTGCGTTGGCGGGTCGATGTCCAGCTCGAACCGGCTGGCGATGCGAACCGCACGCAGCATCCGCAGTTTGTCTTCCTCGAAGCGCAGGAACGGGTCGCCGATGGCCCGCAAGGTCCTGGCCTTGAGGTCTTCCTGACCCCCGACGTGGTCGATCACCTGGTCCGTCAGCGGATCGTAGAACATGCCGTTGATGGTGAAATCGCGGCGCAGCGCATCCTCGCGGGCCGAGCAGAAGACCACCGCATCGGGCCGCCGGCCGTCGCTGTAACCGGCGTCGGTGCGAAACGTGGCCACCTGAACGACCATCGCCGGCCCCTCAGGAGGATGCTCGATCACCTCGACCACGCCAAAGCTCATGCCCACGGCCACGGTGCGCGGGAACAGTTGCGCACCTGTTTGGGATGGGCTGAGGTCGCCACGTCGTAGTCCTTGGGCGTCAGTCCCAGCAATTGATCGCGCACACAGCCGCCGGCCCAGTACGACTCATGGCCCTTGTCGCGCAGGGTCTGTACGACGCGCAAGGCGAAATCGCGTTCGCGTGCGGCGCGGTCCATGACTCAGTCCTCCGTGAAACCAGGCTCCGAAGGCGGCTCCTTGACCCAGAACAGCAGATGGTTCCGACCATAGCGGCGCTCGTCCCAGTGTCCGCGGTCCGGCAGCCCATCGAGCGCCGCCGTGTCCTCCGACTGCAGCACCAGGACGGAATCGGCGCTGACCCGGTGCTGCATCGCCTCGATCACGCTCAGCAGCTCCTTCAGCTTCCGCTCGTAATCGGCGAAGGGAGGGCTGAAGAAGACCGTGATCGGCTCGGCCGGCGGCGTGAAGCGCTCGGCCCAGCGATACGTGTCGGTTCGGATGATCCGGGCCCGGTCGGCCACGTCGAAAGCCTTGATGTGCTCCTCCAGCTCGCCGATCAGACGGAAATCGCGCTCGACAAAGGCCACCGAGCTGGCCCCCCGGCTGAGCGCTTCCATGCCGACGACGCCGGTGCCGGCAAAAACGTCGAAGAAGGGCCGGCCGGGCACGGCGTTGCCGAGGATGCTGAAGAGGGCCTCACGCACCATCTCCGGAGTCGGCCGGAGGACCGGCGTCACGGTGCAGTTGAGCTTGCGCCCTTCAGGGTGCCGGCCACGATTCGCAGCTGGGTGCGCATAAACAGAGTTCCCAAAACCAGTCGCTACTCTTTGAAGAAAACAGATCGGCCCTTAAAACACAAGAGGCTTCGGTCCACCGCCGGGTTCAGTCTCTTCCCCGACGGGGGATTCGGCTGATAGACTGGAGCAAGGAATTGGGGTGAGTTCCAGGATAGACCAAAGAGAAACGCATCGTGCCGCGGAAGAAGAAAAAGAACCGAGACAGGCCCACCACACCGGCGGCGCCCGGCGGGCCGCCGGCGGGTCCGCCCCGGTTTCAGCCCGGAGACAAGGTGCGGGTCAAGCCCGGCACACACGATCCGGATTTCCCCGATTTCCCGCTGGGCGGCTGGGCCGGCACCATCGGGGAGATGGACCTGGAGGCCCGGCCCCGGCTCTGCGAGGTGATCTGGACACCGGACACCCTGGCACGTGTTCACCCGATCTATCGGCAGCGCTGCGAACGCGACGGGCTCGATCCGGAGACAATGTGGGTGAGCGAGGACGAGCTGATCCCCGAACCGGGCGGACCGATTTCCCTGGAGGTGCCGGGCCAGTTGGTCCCCCGGCCGCTGCATCTGTTCGAGCAGGAAGACCGCATCCGGGCCATCCTGGGTCTGACCAGCGACGACCCTCTTCCCGAGGCTGGCCAGGAGCAACTGCGCCGCTACCAGGCGCATCTCGCGGACCAGCTGTCGTTTCCCTTCAATGCGGAGATCTGGATTCAGCGCGGTCCCTTCTCGGGCCGGATGCAGCTGGTCACGGTCTATCGCTTGCTTCCCCTTGAGGAAGGCGGCACCGAGGGCAACGGGCTGCTGGTCGAGGCGGGACTGGACAATGAACGGTTGGTCGTGGCCCTGTGCGACCTGGAAGTCAGCTCCGACTCGCCGCATCGGCGGCTGCTGCAAGATTACTCCTGGTGGTTCTGCAATTTCGGTGACGGTTCGGGCGGCCTGGGAGTGGACGAGGAGGAGAGCGAGCCGGCTCCGACCGTGTCGATCCTGAAGGCGCTGCTGCGTTACTCCGTTTACGGGATGGGTGTGGGTGCCGTGCTGGGGGCCTTGCTGGCCACCCAGGGCACCTGGGCAGTCACGGCCCTGGCGATTGGCGCTGGCGTCGCCTCCGTGCTGGGTTGGATCATGGGCAGCCGCTACGGCCTGATCTTCGGAGCCGTCAACCGCGTCCGGGGCGGGCCGGTGATCGGCGGCGTGCTGGGGGCCCTGGCCGGGGGCCTGCTGGGAGGGATGCTGGGCGTGTTCCTGGTCGGCTGCCTGGGCACCATCCCCGGGAGCATTGCCGGCAACCTGCTGGGCAAGCTGCTGGCACGCTTCAAGGTCCGTCCGTTGACCAGTCCGGTCTGGACCTTGCTGGGTGCCTGCATCGGCGGCATCCTCCTGGCAATGCTGACAGATCACCAGGAGGCGGTGAGCGGCGCACTGACCGGGGCCCTGGTCGGCGGCATCAGCACCGCGGTGATCTTCCTGTTCGTGGTCGTGGTCCTGGGGCTGATGCTGTCGTCGCGGGAGGGAGACCGATAATTGGTTAGCCGCGACGCGCAGCGGAGCGCGAGGGAGCTGGCACCCGCGCTCCGCTGCGCGTCGCGGCTAACCAATTACTCCGCCGCCACGATGCTGACCCGGCGGCCATCGCGGTCGAACTTGACCACGCCCGCAACCAGGGCGAACAGGGTGTCATCCTTGCCCCGGCCGACGTTCCGGCCCGGATGGAACTTGGTGCCGCGCTGCCGGACCAGGATGCTGCCCGCGGTCACGGGGGTGCCGCCGTAGACCTTCACGCCCAGCCGCTGACTGTGCGATTCCCGGCCGTTTCGGCTTGAGCCTTGCCCTTTCTTGTGAGCCATTGTTGCCTCGCTATCTGCAATCGGAAACCAAACAACGCAAGCCGCCGGGCTTCAAAGCCCGGCGGCAGAAGGTCTCGTCAAGGGTCGGCTCTCCGGAGCCGCGCCCCATTCACCTGGGCGGGACCGGAGTCGCCATCGGCAAGCCCGGGATGTCCATCTTGGAGCCCCGGTAGATCCACTGAGCCGGCGGCTCGAAGCGGATCTCCTCCGACTTCATTTCATAGCGATCGCCCGGCCGGCGGAAGTTCAGCTGCAGCGTTTTGCGCCGCACTACCGGCTTGGTATCGGGCGGGATCGGGTCGGTCAGTGCCCAGCCGTTGGACAGCCCCTGCACGAAGATACTGTAGCGAGTCGAGTCCGGATTGACATCGTCCCAGATGGCCACGCCCGTCACCGGCCGGGGCGCCGCCTCGGGCCGGGACACCGGGATCGGATCGTTGGCGATCGTCACGGAGTTCTTGATCTTGAGGATGTCGTGCGGGTCCTCGATCTGCCGGATCGCCTCCTGCACGGCCGGCAGGATCTGGTCATGGTGGACCGTGTTGCGGTCGTGCGTGACCAGCTCGAAGTCGGGAATGAGGGTCTGGGGCTCCTTGGAATAATTGATCACCTGATACCACAGATACCAGCAGACCTTCTGCCCGCGTCCCGGCACGTTGACCTTGATCAGGCGCGGATCCTTGAACTTGAAGTCCAGCACCCAGATCCGGCTCTCGGGCGAGGTAATGTCATCCGTGTCCTGGACGTTGGCTTCCGGCTTGACGGTCCGCTCGTTGGGATTGATCGCCAGGCCGACGCCGACGAACCCAAGAACCACTCCCACGAGGAGGATCAGGGGAACCAGGCCCCGTCGCACGATCATGCTCTCCTCCTTACCACTCTCCGAGTAGGGACATTTCGGCGCATAACCCCAGCGCCGGACCCATCGGATTTCATCGTTATAGCAGGCGCCAGGGGAAAGGGTCAAGACGAAGGGAAAATCGAGGCGAGCCGGGAGCGTCAGCTCCCGGATTCTCCAACGAATCGGAAGAATCCGGGAGCTGACGCTCCCGGCTCGCCCTCCCGTTCACCGCGCTCACTTACTCTCGACCACCTCAAGGACAATGCAAGACACGTTATCCCGCGAGCCCTGGTCGAGGGCCAGCTGGCCCAGGCCGTCGGCGCATTCCTGGACGTCGGCCTTTTCGCGGATGAAGCTCAGCAGCTGCTCGTCGGGCACGACGCCGGTCAGGCCGTCGGTGCAGAGCAGGAAGCGGTCGCCGGCCTGCACTTGCACCACCTTGACCTCGGGGCCGTCGCCGACCTCGGTGGAACCCAGGTACTTCCACAGCACGTTGCGGTACTTGTGGACCTTGGCCTCGGCGGCGGAAATGGTCCGGGCCTCGACCAGGGCCTGGGCGATGGAGTGATCGACGGTCAGCTGCTCGATCTTCTTGGCGCGGATCAGATAGGCCCGGCTGTCGCCCAGACCGGCGACGTACAGCAGCGACGAGCCCTTGCGCCAGACGGTGAGCACGATGGTCGTGCCCATGTTCTTCAGTTCCCGGTCCAGCGAGGCCATGGCCACGATCTCCTCGTTGGCCTGCACGATGGCCCGGCGAATGATGTTCTTGGTCTCGTCGTTGCCGACCACGCCGCTGATGTACTTCTTCAGCTCGCGCGGCACGATCTCGATGGCCCGTTTGCTGGCCACCTCCCCGGCTGCCTGCCCGCCCATGCCGTCCGCCACCAGGCAGACGGTCATGTCGGGAAAGGCTTTGACGTCGATGGAGTCCTCGTTATTTTCCCGGTAGTTGCCCAGCAGGGTGCATTTACCGATTTGCAGCGACAGGGCCATGGGGCCACCTCGATACGTGGTTTCTTCACTTTGAGGCCGCGACGGCAGGAAGACGATTCCGAATGGAAACCCACCGAAGACCTGGCCCGAACGGGAGAGCCGGGTTCGCTCCATCCTCCCACAAGTTAATCGTATCGCGCCCTTGCGCATTTGCCAGTCATTCTTGAGCGAATTGCGGAAAAGCCGACGTGCCGGAACCAGCGGCATGACTTGCTTGACCGCCTTTGCCCCCTCTTTCTATAATGCAATCGGCTCGCGGGCCGCGGAGGAGAGCGACCGACCTCGCTTCTCCCCTCTCCCCGCTGGGGAGCGGGGTTGGGGGTGAGGGGCTCCTCCCTGCCGACCTGATGCCGAGGGGAAAGAGAGGCTGCCTTGCCAGTCCACATGGAATTGAAGCGGATCATCATCAGCGAAGTCCACGACCAGCAGGTGATCATGCTCCGCGAGGTCGAGGGCGAACGCAGTTTCCACATCATGATCGGCATCTTCGAGGCGACCAGCATCGACCGCCGGGTCAAGCGCTTGCCGTCGCCCCGGCCGCTGACCCATGACCTGGTCAACAGCGTCATCGAGAACATGGGCGGCGAACTGCGCGACATTTACATCAGCGAGCTGCGTGACCACACCTACTACGCCAAGCTGCGCATCCGCCTCAATGGCGAGATGGTCGAGGTGGACAGCCGGCCCAGCGACGCCATCGCCCTGGCCGTCACCGCCAACGTGCCGATCTACGTGGCCGAGGACGTTCTGGAAGAAGCCTGTGGCGAATGAGGCCCCCATGCGTTTACTTTTTCTCTGTTCCAGCTGCCTTGCCCTGCTTGCTCTGGCTTCCCGAGCTGCCGCCCAGCCTACCTACCGTCTCAACGTCAAGTCCGACCTGAAGCCGGCCGCGCAGATACGGCTGGAGGGTCTCAAGGTCAACCGCTCGGCCGTGACGGACGATCCCGGGTTTCGCTTGCAGTATCTCTTTCGCAAGGATGGCCAGCCTTTCGCCGCGGTGGAAGCCCGCTCGCGCACCAGCGTGGACCTGCCCAGGCTGGAGCCGGGCGTCTACAACGTGGCCGTCGAGCTGTTTTACCCGGCTTACAAGGGGGGCACGGCCCAGAAGGGGCAGTTCAAGCCGATCAGCAACGTGATCACCTACCGGATCGAGCCAGGATCGCCGGTCCGGGCCGTGGTCCTGCCTCCTCCGGGCCTGCAGGCGGTCCTGGGCGTGTACTTCCGGCTCAAACCGTGACCGCGAAATAAAACGACCCCTGCCGGCTTGCCCGGCAGGGGTCGTGGACGGGAACGGTTCTCAGAATTCCTCGTCCTCGTCCTCGTCCTCATCCTCGTCCTCATCCTCGTCCTCATCCTCGTCGTCGTCGAAGTCCTCGTCGAAGTCATCGTCGAAGTCGTCGTCGTCGTCGAAGTCGTCGTCGTCGTCGAAGTCCTCGTCGTCCAGATCGTCGTCGAAGTCCTCGTCGAAGTCCTCCTCGTCGTCCAGATCGTCGTCCTCCTCATCGTCCAGATCGTCCTCCTCGTCCTCATCCTCATCCTCGTCCTCGTCCTCGTCCTCGCGAGCAACCGGGATGAGGCCTTCCTCCCAGCTGGGTGAACCCGGCAGCGGCAGGGGCTGGTCCAGTTCTTCTTCCAACCAGGAGGGAATCAGCAGTGTACCACCGAACATCAGAGTATCCTCGATCAAAAGAAACTACGGGGATGAGGGATGCCTTCCTGCACACCCTCGTTTATCGGTGCGCCCCGGCACGAACTCCTGCGAGACCGGGGAAAAACTTTTCGAGTGCAAGCCCCGCCGCATGGACCGGGTGGGGCATCGCGGAAAGAAATCGATCGTCTCGTTTTTTCTGTGGCCACGGGTCGGGCAACCCCGCAGCGGACAGGATGGAAAGCATTGTGTGAAGATCGGTTCCGTTATTCCGGGCCCTCCAAGGTATTCTCTTCGTAGTAAACAATTGAGAACTCGTCAAGCACAACCGGCGGAAAGAAAATCGGTCGAAAAATCCACTTCCCCGCCCCGCCCGGCGGACCCCATCCGGACCCTCGGCGCACCGTCGGCGAGCGGCCCGCCCCGGCTGCTTGCCACGGGCAGATCGTCACTCCCCTCAAGGGATCGTATCGGCAGCGGTGCCCGGTCGCATTACCCCTGGAGCAGGGTCAAGGCGGTCGCCTTGCGGGACGCGGACACTTGCAGTGATCGTGCGGAATTGCGCGTTGATTCCAGCGGCGGCAAAAGCCGCTTGCGGCTTAGCGCAACTCTCTGGTGCGCCAGGCCGCAAGCGGCTTTGGGGCATTTCACTTCCGGGTCGGCCCGGGTTTGAACGGTTCCTGGAAAGCGTTGGCGCCCTTGACCTTGACCTTCCGCTGATAGACCCGATCGCCGCAGGTGGCGAACAGGATGTCGCCATCGGCCCCGCCAAAGCACAGGTTCGACACCTTGCCGTTGGGAGTCGGGATGATGCAGTTGACCCGCCCCTCCAGATCGCAGACCTGGAGGCCCGCCCGCGTGGCCACCCAGAGCCGGCCGCCGCGGTCCACGCGCATGCCGTCGGCCGCGCTGTCGGCGGCGGTGTCGGGCACGTACAGGTGGAAGTAGCGCTGCCTGGCGGTCAGCGAGCCGTCGGGCTTGACCTGGTAGCTGTAAACCCAGCAGGTCCGGCTGTCGGCGACGTAGAGCATCGTCTGGTCAGGGGACAGCGTGATGCCGTTGGAGAACTTCAGTCCGGTGTCCACCACCTTCTTGTCGCCCCTGGGGCTGACGTACCAGACCTTGCTCGGCTCCTTGCCGTCCCAGCCGGGGTTGGTCACGTAGACAGCGCCATCGTGGCGGACAACCAGGTCATTGCCCCGAAAGCCCTCGGCGATCACCGTAGGCTTGCCCTCGGCGTCGTAGGCCCGGATCTCGTTGACTCCGCCGGCCACCGCGTAGAGCCGGCCGTCCGGGCCGAAGGCCTGGCCGTCGCCTTTCTTCGAGTCCTCCAGGAACTGGCTCACCTTGCCGTCCAGGCCGATCTTGTACGTCTTGCTCTCGGGCACGTTGTTGAAGAAGACCTCGCCCCTGGCATTGACCGCCGGGCCTTCCGTGAACTTGTAGCCGTCGGCGACCAGCTTCCAGTCCTCGCCCGGCAGCAGGACCTGGCGCAGGTTCGGCGAGCCGGCGCCCGCCTTGACCGGGGCCGGCCAGTCCTTCCACAGCCAGCGCATGACGTCGGGGAAAATCTTGGTGGCGTGTGCGCCGCTGTGGCCTTCGGTTCCCCACTCGTGCTTGACCTCGTAGCCGGCAAAGGTCAGGGCCCGCTCCATCTCCTGGTTGGCCAGCCACCAGTCGCCTGCGTAGATGTTCAGGTCAGCGCTGCCGTCCTGGAGAAAGATCCGGATGGGCTTGGGCTCGTACTTGCGGATCAGGTTCGGATAGACGTTGCCGCCACGCAGGTCGGCGTAAGAGCCGATGGCGCTGAAGACTCGGCGAAAGGCGTCGGGTCGTTCCCACGCGGCCGTGAAGGCACAGATGGCGCCGCTGCTGCCGCCGGCGATCGAGCGATCGTTGCCGTCGTGCGACAGCCGGATTGGCCTGCCGTCCGCGGTGGTCTTCTTCTCCACCTCGGGCAGGATCTCCTCCAGCAGGAAGCGGACGTAATCACTGCCCAGGCTGTCGTATTCGTAACTGCGATTGACGCGGTCCAGGGCCTTGTCGGAGGGAGCTTTCACCCGGCCGGGCGTGATGAACACGCCAATGGTCACCGGCATCTCCTTCTTGTGGATCAGCTCGTCGAAGACCTCGGGGGCCTTGAACTGGACACCGTCCTGATTGACGTGGACGCAGGCCGGTTTCGCCGGGTCGTACTGCTTCGGGACGTAGACCGAGTACTCGCGGACGGTGCCGGGAAAGATCTTGCTGCTGCTGAAGGTGTACTTGGTCACTTCCCCCTTGGGCCAGGATTTCGACTCATCCGCTCCCGGCGTCAGCGCGAGAGGGAGCAGGCACAAGGGGACAAGGCAGGCAAGGCATCGGAGACGAGGTCGGAGCATGGCAGCGGTCCTGTCAGCAAAGGGTTGAGAGAAGGTCGGGGCTCTGCTGGCTGATTCTAGGCGGGGCATGGGGGTTCGGACATCAAGAGCGTTCGGAAAGAATGAGGTAGGCCGGCCTTCCCAGGCCGGCCGGACACCTCGCTACTGGGAAGCCCGTCCTCCTTCTTTCCTGCTTTTTCCTTGACTTTGGTCTGCCGGTTTCGGAAATCAGATGGAAAGGGACGGAACGTCCGTCCCTGCAAAGCATTGTTCGCGGAGGAATCGCCAATGCGGATTCACCATCTCGCTGTTCCCGTCGCCCTGTCGCTGGTTCTGGTTGCCTTTATCCAGGCCGAAGAGAAAGACAACGCCGAGCTGAAGAAGCTCGACGGCACCTGGAAACTGGACTCGCTGCAGCAGGTTGGCGTGGTCACAACCCGGAGCCCACTCTTTGACGCCTCCTGGACCCTGGAAGACGGCAAGGTCGATTTCAAAGACGCCAAAGGCACCGTCCGCAAGCACAAGATCACCGTCGATGCCAGCAAGAGCCCCAAGACGATCGACTTTGTCTATGGGGAAGGCGACAACAAGGGCAAGAAGTCGCTGGGGATCTACAAACTCGAAGGCAATGACCGGCTCGTCCTTTGCTTGGCCCCGCCCGGGAAGGAAAGACCAACGAAGTTCGAGGTCAAACCCGGCGAGAACGTCGAAGTGCAGGTGCTCGTCCGCCAGAAAAAGTGAGCGCCTGGGAAACAACCCCTCCCCGACCCCTCCCCGAAGTGGGGAGGGGTCGGGGGGAGGGGTTTCGTCTGGTTACCGCGGGCTCACAATGATCCCCGGAGGCGCCGGCACGTAGCTCGGCGGATAGGCCGAGATCACCGGGGATGGAGCCGGTGGATACGCCGAGAACACTGGAGCCGGGGCGGCAAACGGGGCCGCCGGGATCGGGGTGCCGTAGCTGACGACGGTGCGAGTGCGCAGGCCGAACAGGCCGCAGCGCGTGGTCGTGACGGTGACGGGCACCAGGCGGGGCGGCTGGCAGGGCGAGCATGCCGTCACGGGGGCTGGCTGATAGTAGGTCACGGTCGTCGTCCGTGGGCAACAACAGCCAAACGCCCAGGTGGGCGGTGTCAGGATGGCCAGGCCAAGGAGGGCGACCGTGCAGACGGCCAACCAGCGAGGTAGGAGCAGCATCATTTCTCTCCGGGTTCGGAACTGCACGCCGGGTACTCTCTTTATAGGAGCGACTGCGGCCGAAAGAAAGGGCCACGCTCGCTTCAGTTGTCCGAAATGACGTTCGGGCCCTTGCCCGCGGTCTTCTCGTAGGTCCCCCCGCCGCTCTTCTGGTAGCGCGTGAAGCCCAGTCGTTCCAGGTTGGAATTGCTCAGGTTGCCCGAGCGGAACGTCCGGGGGGCGTTGGGGACGGCCAGGAGCCGGCGGACCGGCTTGCCGTTTTCCGGATGCTGTGTCAGGAACGGCTCGTCCAGGGATTGCAGCACCTCGAACACTTCACCGGCGCTGCCGTCTGCTTCGACGACCTGGTAAACGTACAATGGCATGGATTGGCCCTCCAGGGAGAAACAAGAATGAGCAAAGCAAGGACGCCAGGCGGTCTGTTCCAGGCGACTCACGAAGCGAACCTGCGCCAGGCCCAGCCCCTGGCCGCCCGGATGAGACCGCGAACGCTGGACGCGTTTATCGGTCAGGAGCATTTCCTCGGTCCGGGCAAGCTCTTGCGCCGCCTGCTGCTGGCCGACCGTCTCAGCTCTGTTATTTTCCACGGTCCGGCCGGAACGGGCAAGACCTCGCTGGCCCACGTCATCGCCCAGCTGACGCGCTGCCACTTCCGACCCCTCAACGCCGTCGCCGTCGGCATCAAGGAAGTCCGCGAGCTGCTGGAGCAGGCCCGCGCCGACCTGGAAGTCACCGGACAGCGGACCATCCTCTTTGTGGATGAGCTGCATCACTTCAACAAGGCGCAGCAGGACGTGCTGCTGCCCGACGTGGAAGAAGGCCGGATCATCCTGATCGGAGCGACGACCCAGAACCCCTTCTTTGCGATCAACTCGCCGCTGCTGAGCCGGAGCCAGATCTTCCGCTTCGAGCCGTTGACCCGCGACCACGTCAAGACCCTGCTGCGCTGGGCGCTGGCGGACAAGGAGCGGGGCCTGGGCCAGGTGGACGTGCGCATCACGGAGGAGGCGCTGGATTTCCTGGCCGAGATGAGCGATGGCGACGCCCGGCGAGCGCTGGGGGCCCTGGAGGTGGGCGTGCTGTCGGCGGAGACGACCCCGGTGGTCTTTGACCTGGCCGTGGCCCAGGAGTCCATCCAGCGCAAGAAGATCGACCACGATGGCACCGGCGACGCCCACTACGACGTGACCAGTGCCTTTATCAAGAGCATGCGCGGCAGCGATCCCGACGCGGCGCTGTACTGGCTGGCGCGGATGCTGGAGGCGGGCGAGGAGCCGCGTTTCCTGATGCGGCGCATCATCATCTGTGCGGCCGAGGACGTGGGCAACGCCGACCCGCAGGCACTGATCCTGGCGGCTGCGGCCTTGCAAGCGGTGGAGTTTGTCGGCCTGCCGGAGTGCCAGCTGCACCTGGCCCAGGCGGTGACCTACGTGGCCACGGCTCCCAAATCCAATGCCTCGACGGTCGCCATCGCCAGGGCGCGGGAAGACGTGCGCAATGGGCGGACCCTGGCGGTGCCGGCCCACCTGCGCGACAGCCATTACCAGGGAGCGAGCCAGATGGGACATGGGGAGGGGTATCAGTACAGCCATGATTGTCCCGGGGGCTGGTCGCCGCAGACGTACTTGCCCGAGGAACGGCGTTACTATGAGCCGGTTGATCGCGGCTACGAGGCGCGGATCAAGCAGCGATTGGAGGCGCTGCGGGCGCTGCTGCGGCAACAGAATGGTTAGGCGCGGATGCAACCCTTCGTGGGTCAGCGTCATCGTTCCCAATGGCTGAACCGGCCTCCGGTGCTTTCTTCCCTGCCGGTCACCGGCGGGCTGACGCCGCGCCGCTCGCCAAAAAGTTACAGCTTCGGAGATGCGATCCTGTTGGACATCGGCCGAGCCCGCCCATACAATGGGGCTGTTTCCCTTGATCCATCCGCACCTTGTGCTCAGGAGGTTCGCGTCTCATGGCCAGGCAATGCTCGGCGTTGGCGGCGCTGCTGGCGGCTGCCATTGGACTGTCGCTGGTTGACGTCGCTCAGTCGGCGGAGATTCCCGAGGGGCTGTTGCCCCCGCTGATCCGGCCCAGCGCCCGGATCACTCTGGAGGTCGGCAATCCGGATTACCCTCCGCACATGCGCTATCGCTATGGCGGCGGCCAGGGCAACCAATCTGCTTTTTCCGCCGATGCCAGATACCTGGTGGCCGCGGACAGTCAGAGCAACCAGATGCAGCTGTGGGACGTGAACGGGGGCAAGGCCCTGCGGCCGTTCGGTTTTTCCAACCAGGTCCTGGCCCTGGCCTTTGCTCCCGACGGCAAGACGCTGCTCTGTGCCGAGTCCGACAATCGCTATGGCCATTCGAGCGTGCGCCTGTATGACGTGGAGACCTCCAAACCGATTCGCCAGCTGGACGAGGGCGTCAGCCAGATGGCATTCACCACGCTGGCCTTCTCTTCCGACGGCAAGACGCTGGCCCTGTCCGGGGTCAACAATCGGCGGGGCGGCGCAGCGGTGGTCCTGTGGGACGTCAACAGCGGCGACGAGATCCGGCAAGTCAGCGGGTTGCCGGCCGCGGCCCCCATGCCGAATCGGTTCGGGCGCCAGACCGGCGGCGTGGAGCATCTGGCCTTTTCGCCGGATGGCCGGGTGCTTGGGCTGATCCTGGATCGCAAGGTGATTTTGTGGGAGGTCTCCAGTGGCAAGGTTCGCGGCCAGGTGGGCATGCTGCCGAACAGCGCGCCGACCGAGATGGAGATGCGGCATGGCATCCAGGCCCCCAATGCCTGCCTGACCTTCTCGCCGGACGGCCGGTACGTGGCGGTCGGTTGCGCCGACGAGACCATTCGCATTTTCGAGGTGCTGACCGGCCGGGAACTGCCGCCGCTGATCGGCCATCGCGGCCCCATCCGGGCGCTCTGCTTCACTCCCGACGGCAAGACCCTGAAATCACTGAGCTGGGACGGCAAGCTGTTCGTCTGGTCGGCCACGCGGGCGCTGCGGCCGTGGGAGCCGAGCAAGGAGAAGCTCTCCGCCGAGACCCTGGCCGCCCTGTGGGACAACCTGGATACCGACGATCCCTGGATGATCCACGCCATCCAGACGCACCTGGCCGGCACGCCCGCCCAGACCGTGCCTTACCTCCGCGAGCGTCTCCGACCGGTCCCCTCCGCCGATGCGTCCCGGATCGCCAAGCTGGTGACCGAGGTGGACAGCGGCGATTACAACACGCGGAAAAGGGCGGCGGTGGAACTGCGCAAGCTGGGCCGGCTGGCAGTGCCGGCCCTGACTCAGGCCGCCCAGCAGGGCGGCGAAATGGCCCAGGCAATGCTGATGCGCATGGAAGGAGAAAGACGCCTGGCGGCCACGGTGTCCCGCGAAATGCTGGCCGTGGACATTCTGGAGCGCATCGGCACCCCGGCGGCCCGCGAGATGGTGGCCGGGCTGACCAAGGGAGCGGCCGAGATGCCCTTGACCGTGCGGGCCAAGTCCGCCCTGGAGCGGATGGACAAGCCGGCCGAGGGCCCGGCCGGCGGCTTCAAGCCGGAGGCGTTGTGGGCCGACCTGGGCAGTGACGATGCCGTGCCGGCTTACCGGGCCCTGAAAGTCCTGGTTGCCCGGCCCAAGGAGGCCCTGCCGCTGCTGCGCGAGCGGCTGCGGACCCTGCCGCTGCTCAAGGGGCCCGACGACGATCCGCGCCGCATCGAGAAACTGGTCAATGAGCTGGACAGCGATGATTTTGCCGTGCGCGAGAAGGCGACCGAGGAACTGAAGAAACTGGCGGGTCGGGCCGAGAAAGCCTTGCGGGCCCGGCTCAAGTCGGATCCGCCGGTTGAGGTCGTCAAGCGGGTCGAGGACCTGCTCAAGGACCTGACCAACCCGACTCCCACACGCGAATCGTTCCACCTGGGTCGCGGCCTGGAGACGCTGGAACGGATCGGCACCAGCGAGGCCCGCGACGTGCTGCAGGACCTGCTCAAGGAGGCCAGCAACCGGCAGACCCAGGAGCAAATCCGCCTGGCCCTGCAACGGACCCCAACGGCAAAGTAGCCGTGGGTCGCGCCGCTTTTGGGGGTCAAGCCTGTCACGACCCCTGCCGGCTTGCCCGGCAGGTGAAGCAGGTCAGCGGCTAGAAGAAAAGACGGAAGAACGTAGTTCTCTTCCTCCGTTCTAGCTGGTGACCTGCTTCACCTGCCGGGCAAGCCGGCAGGGGTCGTTCCCGCAGTCACGTCTGCTGCCGAAAAAAAATTGCAATGGGAGCGGCGGTATTTCGCTCCCCACCTCGACTATCTAATCAGGAGCCCGATGGACAGACCAAACCGGATGGCGAACCATGCAGATCCTCCTGATCGAGCAACACGCCCTGCTCGCCCGCGCCCTCAAGCAGGGCCTGGAAGAGGAGGGGTTTGCCGTGACGGTCGCTGCCACCGGCCCCGAGCAGTCCCGGACCGTGCCGGCCTCCGTGGACGCTGTCATCCTGGACCTGAGCCTGCCGGAAGAAGCAAGCCTGTTCCAGCTGCGGCGTTTGCGCCGTGATGGCTTGACCACACCCGTCCTGCTGCTCACCACCGGCAAGAAGAGCCAGGGCCGACCGGGCCGCACCGACCAGGCCAGCGATTCCCTGTCCAAGCCGTTTGAGCTGGAGGAGTTGTTCTCACGGTTGCGACGACTCCTGCACCAACCCGACCAGACCCCAATCTCCGCCACCTGCTAACGCTGACCCACCCGACGCCGTTCGAGGAGTGACCATGCGCTCGTTCCGTACCCTGGGCTTGCTCGCCGGACCTTTGAGCGTCCTGCTGGCCGCCGGCCTGTTTCTCTGGCTGGCCTCTTCGGCCTGCTTCTCCTCCACCGAGCAGCCATTCTCCTCGTGGGGGATCTGGGAAGCGTACTCCCTGCTGGAACTGGAGGCACGCCGCGGGGAGCAACTCGAGGTCGAGAACAAGCAGGTCGTTGCCGCCTGGAAGACCAAGGACCAAATCGCCAGGGACTGGATCGCGGGACGGTTGCCGTTTGCCGAGACGGTCGTTCAGTTCCGTGAGGTGGGGATGATTTGTCTGGAGCATCTGCGGGCCAACGTCGAACTGATTCCGGGCGATTCCCCGAAGGAACGCTGGAGCAACTACGTTTGCAACTGGATTCGTAACATGCCCATCAGCTATCCTGAGAGGGAGACGGTCCTGGCCCGGTTGGTGGCGGAACAGCAGGAGTACCTGGCGTCGGCAGCCGCACGCCAGCCAGCAGCGACCTCGATCGTCCGTTAGCAGCGCTCTTCTCCCCTCTCCCCAGCGGGGAGAGGGGTTGTGGGCGAGGGGAAGAGCTCGACTGATTTATCGTTTCGCGCTGACCCGGTTGAGCGCGAAACGATAAATCAAAACCCTTCCTCTCACCCCCAACCCCTCTCCCCAGCGGGGAGAGGGGAGAAGGAACTCCGCCCCTGACTAAACGATCCAGGTGCCAGCCATGACGGAAGATCCGGAAGTCCTCTTGCAGGAGGCCCAGGCGGGCAACTCGGCGACGCTCGGGCAGTTGCTCGAAGGGTATCGGCGTTACCTGGCCTTGCTGGCCCGCGTCCAGATCGGCCAGCGCTTGCAGGGCAAGGTGGATGCCTCGGACCTGGTCCAGGAGACGTTCCTGGAGGCCCATCGCAATTTCCCGCGCTTCCAGGGGAGCAGCGAGGGGCAGTTTGTCGCCTGGCTGCGGCAGATCCTGGCGACGACCCTGGCCGACCTGCTGCGGCGCTACCTTGGCACCCAGGGACGCGACGTGCGCCTGGAGCGGGAGATCGGCGACGCCTTCGACCGCTCCTCCGTGCTGCTCGGCGGCGGCCTGGCGGCGCCGCAACCGTCCCCCAGCCAGCAAGCCTCGCGGCGCGAGCAGGCCGTGCTGCTGGCCAACGCCCTGGATGAATTGCCCGAAGATTACCGCGAGGTGCTTGTCCTGCGCCATCTGGAGGGGCTGTCGTTTCCGGAAGTCGCCCAGCGGATGGGACGGAGCCTGGATAGCGTGCAGAAGCTGTGGATGCGCGGCCTGGCCCGGCTGCGGCAGATCATGGGAGACGGGACGTGAACCCAGCAACGGAACCGTTCGAGACCGACGCGGACGATCCGCGTCTGTTCCAGGCCGTGCAGGAGTATCAGCGCGAGCTGGAGGCCGGCCGGCGGCCCGAGCGGCGGGCCTTTGCCGCCCGCTTTCCCGACCTGGCCGAGGCCCTGGCGCCCTACCTGGACGCCCTGGACATGGTCCACGCCGCGGCCGAGCTGCTGCCCTGTCCGTCCGGCAACCGCTCCACCCCGGTCACTGCCGAGATTCCGCCCGAGCCGCTGGGCGACTTCCACATTGTCCGCGAGATCGGCCGGGGCGGCATGGGCATCGTTTACGAGGCGGTGCAGCGCTCGCTGGGCCGGCGCGTGGCCCTGAAGGTGCTTCCCTTTGCCGCCGCCCTCGACGCCCGCCAGCTGCAGCGCTTCAAGAACGAGGCCCAGGCCGCCGCCCATCTGCACCACAGCAACATCGTTCCCGTCTACGCGGTCGGCAGCGAGCGCGGCGTCCACTATTACGCCATGCAGCTGATCCAGGGTCAGAACCTGGCCGCCCTGGTCCAGGAGCTGCGCCGGGGCAGCGTCCCCAGCACCATCGACTACCACTCGAACTCGGAGCTCGGAACTCGGAACTCGGAGCGGAAAACCAGTTCCGCGCTCCGAGTTCCGCGCTCTGAGCTGGGGCAGACCCGGACCAACCTGGGATCGCAGCTCTCCACCCAGTGGTCCAATCGGGCCCGGGACTTCTTCCGCACCATTGCCCGGCTGACGGCGCAGGCGGCGGAGGCCCTCGACTACGCCCACGGCATGGGCATCGTTCACCGCGACGTCAAGCCGGCCAACCTGCTGGTGGACCATTCCGGCAACGTCTGGGTCACCGACTTCGGCCTGGCCCAGTTCCACGCCGACGCCAGCCTGACCCAGACCGGCGACCTGCTCGGCACGGTGCGCTACATGAGCCCCGAACAGGCCGGCGGGCAGAGTGTCCTGATCGATCACCGCACCGACGTTTACTCCCTGGGAGCGACCCTGTACGAGCTGCTGACGCTCCGGCCGATCTTCGACGGGGCCAATCGTCAGCTTCTCCTGAACCAGATCCTGCACGAGGAGCCGATGGCGCCGCGGGCCGTGGACCGGGCCATTCCGCCGGAGCTGGAGACGGTCGTCCTGAAGGCGGTCGCCAAGGTCCCAGCCGAGCGTTACAGCACCGCGGGCGAGCTGGCCGACGACCTGCACCGCTTTCTCCGCCACGAGCCGATCCAGGCCCGGCGTCCGACCGTGGTGCAGCGGGTGCGCAAGTGGTTCCGCCGGCATCCCGGCATCCTGGTCGCCGGGGCGGTCCTGCTCATGCTGGTGGCGGCCGGTTCCCTCTTCAGCGCCGGGCTCGTCCAGCGGGCCTACGACCGGGAACGGCAGCGGGCCGAGGAGGCGGAGGACCAGTTCCGGCTCGCCCGCCAGTCGGTGGACCGGATGATCCAGCTGGCCGAGCGGGAGCTGGGCGACCACCCCAACCTGCGCGGCTTGCGCAAGCAGATCCTGGAAGATGCCCTGGTCTACTACCAGAAGTTCACGGAGCGTTCCCGCGACGATCCGAGGATGCAAAAGGACCTCTCGGCCACCCGCGAGCGCGTCCAGAAGATCCTCGCCGACCTGGCCGTCCTGCAGGGAGCGTGGCGTTTCTCCCTGCTGAGAGAACCAGCGGTCCTTGATGACCTGGGTCTGTCGGAGGAGCAGCGTCAGGACCTGAAGGAACTGTCGGACGGCCTGGACAAAAAGTTCAAGGACCTTCATCATCGCCTGGCCCCGGAGGAACAGAAGCCGCGCTTCCTTGCGCTGGCCCGTGCCAACGAGGCCGCCTTCAATGACATCCTGAGCCCAGAGCAGGGCCGTCGTCTCTGGCAGATCGCCCTGCAACGCCAGGGTCCGTCGGCCTTCCGCGAAGCAGAGATCGTGACGGAGCTGAATTTGACGGCGAGCCAGCGCGAACGCATCCGCGTCATCGAGGCCGGCGTCTTTCCCCCCGGTGGACCGGGAGGTTTTCCGATGAAGCGCGAGGAAGCGATGAAAAAGGCCATGCAGCAGATCACCGGAACAGAGGGTGGTGTGCTGACACCGGAACAAAGGACACGCTGGCAGGCGATGACCGGCAAGCCGTTCAAGGCCGCCTTCGCCTTTCCGTGGGCCGGTCCCCCGGGGCCCCCTCGCCCTCCGGGCCCGCACGGACCGCAACGGCAAGGCGACAAAAAGCCGAAGAAGGGCGACCCGCCGCCGAGAGAATTTCGTCCGGATCGCCCTTGATGGAAGCGGCCGTTCGTCCTGGTTCACGCCCAGAACCCATGCTGGTTGCCGCGGCAGCCCAGCGCCCGATACACCGCATCGACCAGCGCCTGGCCGCGCTCGTTGAGCAGCACGCCCCGGCCTTGCTTGTTCATCGTATAACCGAACGCCAGCCGGGCGGCCGGGTCGGCGAACCCCAGCGAGCCGCCCATGCCCGGATGGCCGAACGCCGACTCCGACAGGACCAGGCTGTCGGTCGCGCCCGGCGGTCCCCGGCGATTGTCCGACGACTTCACAAACCCCAGTCCGAAGCGCACCCCAATCAGCAGCACCGCATCGACCGCGCTGGCCGAGCTGACCGCTCCCATCGCCTGCAACACGTCCGCATCGACCAGGTGGACGCCGTCCTGGGCCCCGCCCAGGGCCAGCGGATTGTACAGCCCGGCCAGGCCGCGGGCATTGGTGATGCCGCCCTGGCTGGGCAGCACCGCCGCGTGGGCCTGGCGTGAGTCGTGCTCCCCCGGCCGCAGACCCGTGTTGTGGACGATCAGCGCCTGCAAGCTGTGCGGGTCCTGGTTCAGGCGTGCCAGGAACCGCCAGGGCGTCTCGCTGGCCGGCAGAGCGTCGGGCTTGATGGTCGGCGCCACCCGGCCCTCCTCCGACTCGGGCAATCCCAGGTGCAAATCGAGCTGCAGCGGCGCGGTGATTTCGTCGCGGACGAACGTGCTCAGGTCCCGCCCGGAGATGCGACGCACCACTTCGCCGACCAGGTGGCCGAAGGTGAAAGCGTGATAGCCCTGCCGGCTGCCCGGTTCCCAGAATGGCGTTTCCTGGGCGAGGGTTGCGACGGTGTAATCCCAGTCGAACAGGCCGCCCGGCCGCAGCGGCTGGTGGACGCCGGGAAGCCCCGCCTGATGGTTGAGCAACCAGCGGACCGGGATCGTCTCCTTGCCGTTGGCTCCGAACTCGGGCCAGTAGCGGGCCACCGGCGCGTCCAGGTCGAGCTGCCCGCGCGAGACCAGCACGTGAGCGGCCAGGGCGACGATGCCCTTGGTGCAGGACCAGACGACGCCGATGGTGTCGCGCTCCCAGGGCCGGCTGCGGGCCCGGTCGGCGAAGCCGCCCCAGAGGTCCACCACCGTCCGCCCCTCGACCAGCACGCAGACGGAGGCCCCCACCTCGCCGCGGTCGCGGAAGTTGCGCTCCAACTCCTCGCGGACGGCCTGGAAACGCGGATCGCAATGGCCCTGGATGGTCATGGTGCTGTCTCGGGGATGGTTCCGGGGGGCGGTTGGGCGTCTTTCTGGATTAAGAGCGAGCGGACAAAAGCGAGGCGTTGTTCCCCCTCACAAGCCCGAAGCGCCAGCGAGGGAAGATGTTATCCCTCGCTGGCGCTTCGGGCTTGTGCAGGTTCGCTCGACCGGGCACGTTCCAGGGTCCAGGTCAGCTCGTCGCCCCGGAGGGAAACTGGCGGCGGCTGGTTGTAGTCGATGGAACGGGCATAGCGGCCGCGTTCATAGGTGGTGGCGAAGACGGCGGCGAGATCGATCCAGACCGGTGGGTCCGGCAGAAGCAGAGGAATGGGGATCGGGGGCAGCGGTTGCCGCATCGTCCAGGCGTAGACGTCGCAGTCGGACCGGCGCGTGGCGTCGGCGACGAGGGCGAAGTACTGGCCGGCCGGGTAGTCGTCTCCAAGGGGAATCCGCTGGCCCTTGAGCAGCAGGTCCACCTCGACCAGGTGGACGGGGTGGTGCAGCAGGGTGTTGCGCCGGGCCAGGTAGACGCTGCGGTCGGGCTCTTCCTTGTTGGGGGGGGACAGCAGTTCCAGGATGGCAACGAGCGTCCGGTCGCGGCGATGAAGCACCTGGATGAAGGTCTCGCGGGTCTCCTCCTCGATCAGCAGCGGGACGACGACCGGCTCCAGTGTCGCCACGCCGCCAGCGGCGGGGGCAGTTCCGGGAGTTCGCGGCGTGCGGGTAACAGTCACGTCGGGTTCAAACCGTCGGATCTTCTGGGGATGCACCTCGACGAGGTTGACACGCTCGTCGATCCGCGCTTCGTAATGATCAGCCAACCGGTCCGCCAGGGCCTCACACCAGTAGTTGATGAAACGGGCATGGAAATCGGACCAGAAGGCCGGATTCTCCAGATACGGGTCCATTCCAGGAAAGGGGCTTGGCATAATCGTTTCTCCCAGGGGGCGACTTTTACCCCTTGAGATTAGCATTCCTGCGGGAAGAATACCAGCGCGGCAGGCCTGCGTGCCCTGCCTGCCAAAGTTTGAGGGTTGGCGGACAGGCCAGAGCGTGCCCGTGCTTGTCGGACAGATGCCACTGCGGGTCAAAATCGTGCCTGCCTGCCATCTGCCAGGGTATTCGGGCCTACGCTGCTTGACATCGGTTGACAGCCATTTAGGATGAAAGACGGGCTTCCTGGCCCGACATCCCGGGCTGAGTGACTGAGCGCGTCGAATACGGGGAGGAAACAAGCCATGCCGCTCCGCGACCACTTCCATCCGCCCCTGGACAAACGCACTTCGTGGGAGGGCCTCCACGGGGGTTGGCCGGCGATGATCGTTCAACGGCTGAACTCGATCCTGCCGCTGCGCTACGTCGCCGGTCCGCGCGTTCACCTGGGGACCGAGATCGAGAGCACCGTGGCGAATGGCGAGCAAGACGAGTCGGACTTCCCTGCCTTTTCTGGCGACAACGGCACGACCTGGCAGCTTTCTGAGCCAAGCATCGCTGTCGAAACCGACCTCGTGAACACCGATGAATACGAAGTGCAGGTCTACGACGTCGAGCACGGGCGGCGTCTGGTGGCAGTTGTGGAGATCGTCAGCCCCGCCAACAAGGACCGTCCCGAACACCGCCAGGTGTTCGTCGCGAAGTGTGAGGCGCTGTTGCGGAAGGGCGTCTCGGTAGCCATCGTCGATCTGATCACCGCGCGTCACTTCAACCTCTATGCGGAGCTGCTGGACCTGATCGGCCACAGCGACCCAACGCTTGGGCCCAGGCCGCCAGCGATCTGCGCCGCCGCGTGCCGCTGGATCGAGCGCGGCCGCAAACGCATCCTGGAGACGTGGTCGCACGTGCTGAGGATCGGCGAGCCGCCGCCGACGCTGCCGTTGTGGCTGGCCGAGAACTTCGCGGTGCCGCTGGAACTGAAGGCGAGCTACGAGGAGACCTGCCGCGTGCTGCGCATCGCCTGACCTGTCGGGGTGTTTCGGGCGGGCGGACAGCCAGGGGCAGGCACCTTCACCCCATCCGAGAATCCGGTCAGACCGCATCCCGCCGAAGAAGTCGCTGGAGTAAAATACCTGATGGCCCAGGTGGAGGGACAAATGGCAGAGCATGGTTCGTCGGGGACGAGACTCCAAGAGTGGCCGACGACCACAAAAGGACTACGCTTCGCGTGGCCGACCCATTGAGGGAAACTGACATCGAAGAGGCCGTCACGAGGTGTCTAGAATGCACGTAGATCAGCGCAAGGAGCAGTTCAGCCGCGCCTACGTACTGGCTGTGGCTGCGGCCGCTGGTTATGCCTGGTATCAGCCGAGCGTGGACGATGACAGTATCGACCTGGGGTTGGCGGCAAAAGGTGGAGGCAGCACGATTCGCTCTCCGCGGCTCGAATTGCAGCTCAAGTGCCACGCCGCCGAGACGCCAGCGGGCAGTCACTTCAGCCATGACCTGAAGATCAAGAATTACGAGGACTTGCGCGACGTGTCCGTTCAGGTGCCGCGTCTGCTGGTCGTGGTCCTTGTACCGGAGGATGTCGCCGCCTGGATGACCGCTACGGAGAATGAACTCGTGCTGCGGCGCTGTGGATGCTGGGCGAGTTTGCGCGGGCTCCCGCCCACGACGAACCAGACCAAAGTCGCCGTGTCGATTCCGCGTGCCCAGCTGTTCCATCCTGGATCACTTCAGACTATGATGGAGCGGATCAGTCTGGGAGGCATGCCATGAACGTTGACATTCGCGACGTGGAAGCGATGAAGGTGCTGCGCCCTCTGGAAGTTGCGGCCTATTTGCGGTCGCGCGGTTGGACCTCTCGGGAAGCGGCGTCTGGCCGGGCGACGGTTTGGGCCCTGAGGGTCGCGGTCGATGAATACGAAGCATTGTTGCCGCTCGATCCGTCAATCCGGGACTTTGCTCTGCGGATGGGGGACATTCTCCACGTCCTGGCGGCTGCGGAGAAGCGCTCTCAGGATGCGATCTACGCGGACCTCCTGACCACGACGGCGGACGTGGTGCGGATTCACCTGGAAGACCCCGACCTGCGCGACGGCACGTTGCCGATCGAGGAAAACCCTCGGATCGCTCAGAAGGCCCGCGATCTGATGCTGGCGGCGGCCTGCGCGGCCACCGAAGCCCGTCCGGTCTGGCACACGCGGAAGCCGGCCGAGGCGGTCGAGGAAGTCCGCAAGGTGCGGATCGGCCAGACCGGGCGCGGCAGCTATGTCATCACAATCATCACCCGCGTCCGTCCCGAATTGCACCTGGCCGAGGGCAAGCTCTTTGACATCGAGGTTCCCTTTGAGCGGCGCATGACGCAAACCCTGGCTTCCTCCCTGTTCCACCTGGAACGGGCGGCGGAGACAGCCGCGCTTTCGGGCGAGTTCAAGGCGTTCGATGGGGCGATCGGCCGTGGAGTGAGCGCGAACCTGTGCGATGCCGTCGCTGGCCTGGGAGGAGAGGAAGACCGCTTCCGCAACCTGGAGTTTACCTTCTCCTGGTCGCCGGCCCGGCCGCCGGACGCGGACATGGTGCGGCGCATCCGGTTCACGGCGGATCGGCTTCCGGTGATCCGGGAGGCTGGCCGGCTGTTGCGGGAACGGGCTCCCGTTGCGGATTTCGAGCTGGAAGGGGCCGTCGTCAAGCTGGAGCGAGCCGAAGGAGCGCGGATCGGCAAGGTGACCATTCTGGGCCAGGTCGAAGACAGACCGCGTCGCGTCGTGGTGGAGTTGGGCGATCCGGACTACCACCTCGCGGTCCTGGCGCACGACCAGGGCAAGGCGCTGCGCTGCTTCGGCTCGCTGGTGCGCGAAGGGCGGACGCTGCTTCTCCGGGAGCCGCGGGAAATCGCGGTGGTGGAGGATTGAATCCCGGGAACGGTCATTCGTTGGCGGTCTGGAGGAAATCGCGGGCGAGCCGGCCCCAGTCCGACCGGGCATCTTCCAGGATCTGTTTGCGCCCGGTGCCGGCGGCCTCGTCCTCCAGCCGGGCCCAGGCGCTCAGCAGCAGCTTCAGGGCCTTCTGCGCCGGCGTATCGGTTTCGGCTCCTTCCTGCTCGAGTATGCCGAAGGGAGTGTTTGGTTTTAGCTGACCCAGAAGCTTGCAGAAGAGGGCGTTCCGTGCTACGTTGCTGACGTAGATTTGCTGAGCAAGATAGGCTAACAAAGGGGCCGAATGTGCAAAGTCCCCCCACAAATTCCGTCATCGACCTTGGCTTCTGCCTGCGCCCGTACCAAATCGAGGCAGTAGATGAACTTCAAGGTCAGTATCGGCTTGGAAAGGCGGCTGTCCTTCTCGTTTCCCCGACAGGGTCGGGAAAGACGGCCGTTGGCTGTCATTTCGTCAAATTGGCAGTTGACCAAGGAAAACGGTGCCTTTGGCTTGCGCACCGCTCTGAACTTATTAGGCAGGCATCGCAGCGTCTTGCTCAAGATTACCGGGTTCGGCACGGCATCATTAAGGCAGGGGTAGCCGAGTACGACCCCCGATTCCCCGTCCAGATCGCGAGCGTGCAAACCCTCGTCCGGCGGAAGCCCATCGATGCCGTGGGGCTCTTGGTTGTTGATGAAGCCCATCACGCTACTGCTGAAACCTACCTCCGCATCATAGAGGCTCATCCAAATGCACAGGTCTTGGGACTGACCGCAACGCCTTGGCGGCTAACCGGGAAGCAGCTTGGCTCTCTCTTTGACGGCATCGTCGCGGTCGCTAACTACCCGTTTCTGATTGATCATGGCTTTCTTGTAAAACCTCGGATCTTCCTCCCAGCGGATCTCCCAGACTTCAGTACTGTTCGCCTCCTTGGAGGTGATTTTGACGAAGATCAAGCCGCAACAATCATGGAACGTCCTACACTCGTCGGTGACATCCTAGAGCAATGGAAAAAGCACGCAAATGCAGCAGGGAAACCACGATCGACGATCATTTTTGCATGCAATGTGGCTCACTCACGCCACATTGTAAATGTCTTCAGGCACGCAGGCATCTCCGCAGAACACCTTGACGGTCAAGTACCTGAGAAAGATCGCGAGGCGATTCTCGATCGCCTCGCGGGTGGTCAGACAAGTATCGTCAGCAATGTCCTTCTACTTTCGGAAGGTTTCGATTGTCCACCTGTTTCCTGTATTGTCATCGCAAGACCGACGGCAAGCCGAACTCTGTTCATCCAAATGGTTGGACGCGCGTTGCGTCCGTGTCCGGCGAAGGGAAAAACAGACTGTGTCATTCTGGATCACGCCGGAAATGCCTTTCGTCACGGTCTGATCTCTGAGATCACCTGTTACGAGTTGGAAGCTGGGGATACGCTCGATTTATCGAAGGAACCCCGGGCAGCCTGTAAGAAGTGCCCATCCTGCTATGCCGTCGTTCAGCAGAATGCGCAGGTCTGCCCAGAATGCAACTATTCCTTTAGTCTTGGCCGGAAACTACCGGATAGTGCAGAAGGGGAACTGGTTGAAGTCCAAGCCTCTTCGACAAGACCAGAGGCGACCCCACACTTTACAGCCGTGGAGCAGCCATCGAACCAGAGAAAAATAGTACTCCAACCAAACGCGAGGTCGGTGATCGACTCGTTTCTTGCCGAAGTACACGGATCGAGCGCAGAGGCCTATCGCCAACTGCTACTCGACCTAAAACGTGGAGACGTGCGTTCTCGACTCGTAGCGTTGAGGCCGATGCTTTTTCGATTGCCTACAGCTGAGAAAATGGCTTTCATCAAGGCGGGGCTTTTTTCACCGCATCCTGACCTTTGGCTTGAAGAAATGACTCGTTCTGGTTGCTTAAAGCCATTAGGGCTCAGCTGCATCGAGAGGGTTTACACCGTTCACTCAGGAGGACACAAAGGGCTAACATGCTTCCAAAGAATGACAAAGGCACTCCGTCGGTCGAAACCGGACCTCACCATGCGACTCGCAACGATCTTTTACGCGGTCGGAGTGCCAGACATCGTTGAGAGGGCCAACAAACATGGATTCAGAACCATCAGAGGGTACGCTTCTGTTAGCGCCAATGTTGCAACCAAAGCTCTGATTAATCTCGGTGTTGTCGGTGAACTTCGCGAGTGTACCGTGGAACTTATTGCGCACCACGAATACCTTTTTGATCAGATATTGAATTATACAAACTCTAACCCAATCTCGAAGCTATGTCAGAGATGGAGAAAGAAACTTGGGCCACTATGGAGGCGACACTTTGAGTTCGCAGAATGTCTATGGGAAGGTTCTGTACTTTGCGCGACTTCCTCACATTTTTCGGCCACTCAGCCGTTCGTCCCAGATGTCCTTTGCGGTAGCGGCAGGTGCCTGAATGCGTCCTGGCGGGTGGACAAAGGCCGGCTCCCTAAACACGATAACCCTTGCTCAGAGATTTCCGTGTCAAGGAGCCTGCTATGCTATTGTCTCGACTCCCCGCCTTGGTGGCCAGCACCTTCCTCCACCTGGCCCACTGGCTGGACTGCCGAAGCGCCGCTCGCCTTCCCGTCCTCCTGCTGGGCATCCTCTTTGCCGACGGACGCCGTACCGTCACCTCCTGGTTCCGCCCTGCCGGGATCCAAGACGACTTCCGCCCTCACTACGCCCTCGTCTGCGCCGTCGGCCAGCAGTTCGACCACCTGGCCATCAGCCTGGTGCTCGCGGTCAAGCCCTTGCTGGGCCCCAAACGCTTGCTGCTGGGCATCGATGATACGCCGACGGCACGCTGGGGCCCCGAGGTTGAGGGCGCTGGCCTGCATCACAATCCCAGCCCTGGCCCCGCAGACGAGAACTACGTCTACGGCCACAACTGGGTCGTCCTGGCCGCCCTGGGCCAGCACCCAGAGTGCGGCACCCTGGCCTTGCCCTTGCAGGCGCAGCTCTACATCCGCCAGACCGATGTGGCCAAACTGCCTCCCGACCGCCGCCGGCCCTTCCACACCAAATTGGAGTTGGCCGCCCAGCAGCTGCACTGGGTCAAACCCTGGGTGGACAGCCAGTTCGAGGAACACTGGGTGGTGGTCGATGGCGGTTACTCCAAAAAGCCGTTCCTGAAGCCGGCGCGGCAGGCCGGCTTCATCGTGGTGGGCCGACTGCGCAAGGACGCGGCCCTGTGGTCGCTACCTTTGCGTAAGCGTCCGGTAAAAACCACTGTTGCAGCGCCGGGTATGCTCCGAGCATGTTTCGCCCGACCCATGCTCTGGAGGTATCTCGTATGTCTGCCGGTCGATCTCGTGATCCGGACAAGGAGCGTTTCTGGCGCTCCCACCTCGAACGTTGGCTCGTCAGTGGTCTGTCCATCCGCGCCTACTGCCGCCGCCACCAGCTGGCCGAGGCGTCCTTTTATTGCTGGCGGCGAACGTTGGCCCAACGCGACACCGACGCCTGCCAGCACCCGGCCTCAGACCCTGTTACCTTCGTCCCCCTGCACGTCACCCCCGAACCTACCGCCGCCACGCCGAGCCTCGAAGTCGTCCTGGGCAACGGCCGACGCCTGTTCGTTGGGCCAGGCTTCGATGCCGCCTCCTTGCGTACTCTGCTGGCTGTCCTGGAGGAGAGGCCATGCTCCCCCTGACACCACCCGGACGCATTTTTCTCTGCCTGGCCGCCGTCGATTGCCGCAAATCGTTTGACGGGCTGGCGGCCCTGGTCAGCCAGGGGCTGGGCGACGATCCCCTCTCCGGTGACTGGTTCGTCTTTCGCAATCGACGCGGCGACCGCCTCAAGATCCTCAGCTGGCAGCAAGACGGCTATGCCATCTGGTACAAGCGGTTGGAAGAAGGCGTCTTTCGTTTTCCGACCGCACCAACTGGGCAGACTGGACAACTGGAGGTCCGCGCTGCCGAGCTGACCATGCTGTTAGACGGGGTCGTGTTGGAAAAGGTCGAACGCCGTCACCGCTACCAGCGGCCGGCAACGACGCTCTAAGTCCACTTTTCTCTCAGGAGGGCCTCCTGCGGGAGGCCCTCAGCACTTCAGACCAACTCATTCGCCGACCAGCAAGCAGTGGCTCACTTTCCCTGATTGCTACAGATTGTCTTCAGCACACTTAAGTTGCAAGCTGTTTTCCAAATGGCGACGAAAAACACGTCGCCGGCTGCTATGATGTCTAAGTATGAGTACTGCCACGACCACCACAACCGCGGCTTTAGACGTCCAGCACTTGCCTGACGATCCCGCCGTCCTCAAACGGATGATCGAGGAGTTGCTCGGAGCCCTGGCGGCACGCCAGCGGGAGCTGAGCCAAATCCAAGTCCGCCTGGACCAGCTGCTGCGTCGTCTCTATGGTCCACGCAGCGAACGATTCGACCCCAGCCAATTGTCTCTGTTTACGCAACCGGATGCGGCGGCAGCCAACGGAGACGGTCCAACAGGACCAGACGAGAGCAAACCAGCCAAAGCCAAGCGGCGCCACAAGCACGGCCGGCAGCGGCCTCCCCAACACTTGCCTCGGCAGCGTCGGCTGCATGAGCTAACGGAAGCGGAGCGTTGCTGCAGTTGCTGTGGTCTGCCCCGCGTGGTCATTGGCGAAGAAGTCAGCGAGCAATACGATTGCGTGCCGCAGTCGATCTTTGTCATCGAAAACGTCCGCCTGAAGTATGCGTGTGTTGGCTGTGAGCAACGGCGCCGGCAGCTGTCCGAGCAAAGCGAGCCGCCACCGGCCACGGTGTCTGAGCCGGCCGCCGCGGGGTCCGGCCCGACGGCAGCAACCACTGCTGGGGCCACTGCAACAGCGGACCCCGTTTTGTTCCAGCCCGGCGTCGTGCCTGTCGTGACGCTGAGCACGGCACCCCTGCCGCTGGAGGGAGTGCCACGCTGCCTGGCGGCGCCGGGCTGCTGGCTCACGTCATCCTCAGCAAGTTTGGCGATCACCTGCCGCTGTATCGGCAAGAACAGATCTTCGCGCGGCAGGGAGTGCCGCTGAAACGCAGCACGCTGTGCGACTGGCTGAAGCAGTCGGCTGACCTGGTGCGGCCGCTCTATGAGTTGCTGCACAGCGACATCAAGAAGTCTCAGGTGATCGGGAGCGATGACACTCCAGTGACAGTCCAGAGCCGTGGCGTGCGTGCCAGCCATCAGGGTCGTGTCTGGGTCTACCTGGGCGACACGGACCATCCCTACACCGTCTATGATTACAGTCCCGATCGCAAGCAAGAACGGCCCCAGGACTTCCTGAAAGGCTACCAGGGCTTCTTGCAAGCCGATGCTTACAGCGGCTACGACCAACTGTATGCCGGCGGCAAGATCGTGGAAGTCGGTTGTTGGGCGCACGTGCGGCGGAAGTTCTTCGAGGCGCAGACGACAGACGCGGCGCGGGCGTCCTACGTGTTAGGAGTGATTCGCCAGTTGTATGCCGTGGAGAAGAAAGCGACCCAGCAGAGTGAGGATGCGGGGTTGTCGTTGGCAGAGAGTTGGCAGCTGCGGCAGCGGTTGCGTCAGGAAGAGAGTGTGCCACTGCTGACGTCGCTAAGACAATGGTTGGAGCAAGAACGAGGCGGAGTGCTGCCGAAGAGTCCAATGGGCGAAGCCATCACTTATGCCTTGAACCAATGGCAGGCCCTGGAGCGTTATACGACCCAAGGGTATTTGGCGATTGACAACAACGCGGCGGAAGGCGCCCTGCGCGGTGGCGGTTGGCCGTAAGAACTACTTGTTCTTTGGCAGCGATGGCGGCGGGGAGACGGCAGCGGTGCTGTACAGCCTGGTGCAGACGTGCAAGCGTCTGGGGATCGAGCCGTGGCGCTACTTGCGTGACGTGCTGCAGCGTTTGCCGAGCTGTGCAGCGGAGCAACTGCCAGAACTGCTGCCGGACCGCTGGGCGGCGGCGCAACGGCGCGCCAGCGAAGCGGTCGTGGACAGCGGCTGAGCGTGCCGCGGTCCAGGCCGCCCTGCCCGCCAAGCCAAGAAGGACACGTCCGCCGCTGCCCGTCCGGAGTTCGTCCCGGCGAACCGTTGGACCGCGCGGCTGCCCACCAGCACCGTCATGCCTGGGCAAGCTCTTGGTGCATCCCGAACGTCTCCTCCGTCTTCCCATCCCTGCCTGCGGTTCGGCGGACGCTTACTATCTCGGCGAGGTCGAGGGGGCCAACCTCATCAAGATCCACCGCCGCAGCGGCAAGCTGTCGTACCTGGTCTACCCCGACTTCGAGCGCGATCCGCACCCGGCGCTGCTCCGCTGCGTCAGACTGAACTTGCGCAGCCGGCAGATCGAGTGTTACGACTACGGCACAAGCAGCAACCCGCCGGTGCTGCACCGCAAGGAGTCGTTCCTCCGGCCGGACGATCCACTGTACAAGAGGTTCGCCCAGCTGACGGCACAGGAAGAGAAACACGGCTTGCTCGACGATGCCAGCAGTATCGGGACGCGGGACGGCTGGGCGAGGAGGTTGGCGGAGAAGGGGTTTGCACTGAAGGGGCGCCGGCTGGTGCGGTGTCACGGTTGAACGCCCAGCGGAGGCGGTGCGAACCCGGCGATCTGTTGGAAGTAGAGGTCGCGAACTTTTTTCACCGCGATCGTCCAGTCGTCCTCTGCGGTGCCTTCGCGTCCCTGTTGCAACCGCTCTTCGTACTCCCGCTGAGCATGGGGAGAAATGCCTCTGTCCGGAATGCGGGGAGGATTTGCCCAGAATTCCTTGACGAGCTGGTCCGGGTCCGTGGGACGGAAAGGATGTTGCTTGAGGAGGCAGTGACTGCGTCTCCTGGCTTCCGGCACAACCTGATCTGCCGGGGCGTCAAGAAAGCGCTTCCACCATCCCTCTTGAAGGCGGACGCCGATCCAGCGGAGGCGTTCCTCACAGGCAACAATCCTTTCCAGAATGCGCTCAACAAGGCGAACGAGCTGTCCTTGATTTGCAGGAATTTCCCAGTGACGAAAATCGACGGCGACAACCCCAGTGCTGCCAGGATTGTTGTTATTGGGCCGAATGTCTGCTGCAACCAGGTCCTCGTTGTCGATCCGCAGTACGTGATAGGCTTTCCGTTTGGCAGTTGGGTTGGTCAAATGAACGGCGGCAACAACCTCCACTTCTTCGATCGAGGAGTTGCTTTCGTAGAGCGATGGGCTGGGGTCCTTGAAGTCATCGAACCACTTTCTCGCGATTTGCTCGGGGGTATTGGGATAATCCCAACCGCTCAGGCTGGCACAATCGGAGAGTCGCAACAGGGGCATCGGCGGCGAAACCTTGGAAACTCCTAACGGCCGAGCAAGGCGATCCGGTCCGCGGCAAGGCTGGCGACGTCCTCGTCGGGGTCCTTGGCGAGAACCTGCCAGACCGAAAGGGGATCTGCGAGTACGTCTCCATCCAGCAACGCAAGGAGTTCCCGCCGAGTGTCCAGGTCTGGATTGTGCGCGAGCATTGTGAGGGCCTCGCGCCGCTCTTCGTTTGAGATCCCCTCTATCTCCGCAATGGTGCGGACGAAGAACCGGCACTCGGGAGCTGCTCTCTTACAGAGGGACTTCAGTGCCGGCCAGGAAGCCGCACCGCGGTTGGCAAGCAAGTGATCGGCGGTCGAAAGCAGCCTTGGATCTCGAGTTTCGGCGTACAGGGCGAGGGCTGCATTGAGAATCTGCTCGGGATTCGCAATCTGCTCCAGGGCTCCGACAACGAGATTCTGTTGGGCGTAGGAAGCCCTGACGAGGTAGGGGAGCAGGATGGCAGTAGTCTCCTCGGCGGATACAGCGTGTCCACGAGTGTTCTTCACGAGGGTCGCCACCGCATCGAGCGGGGCTTTTTGAAAGGCATCGGCGAAAGCGCGGGATTGCTGGCGGCGAGTCAGTTTCCCGGATGCGGGAGCTGATTCGCCGTTGAGCTGATCCCCGAGAACCGTATCAATGACGGGCGGGTTGGCGCCGATCGGGTTGGTGGTTTTTTCAGCCGTCATAAGCCACTCTTGCGAAGATAAGGAACCTTTGACACCCCCATCAAGCGAGCGAATTCCAGGTTTCGTCTCACAACTGCCGGAAACCTGGAGCCATCAGGACAGAAAAGGGATGAACTCCCAGTCACTCAGGCATTATACCACGAAGTGAGCTAATTCGTACCGCAGATCCCTTGATCCATGAACGATTGAGCAGATCGCGCGTTTCTTCGATTCCTGATTCTACTTCTATTTTTCGCGCGGAGTTCACTAAAAACCGCTTGCCAAACGGGGGGAATGTGCCGATTCTGACCAGAGGGTCTTTCCTCCATGCACCGGCGGCCGAGCCGGCTGTTTGCTCTCTTGACCTGGCTCTGTTCCGAGACCCGGCGGGGAAGCGCGAGGAGCCTTCGAGGCATCCACCACCGTGGCCGCGGGCATCGGCTGAGCGGTCCATACATCCATTGTCCTGCTTCGAGAGCTGAACATGACGCGACTCGGAAAAAAGCTCGTTGCCTTATCGCTGTCCCTGGGCGCCGTGGCGGGTGTGCTGCTTCTGGGCAAGCAAGGCACCCCAGCGGACAGGCCGGCGGTCGCGAAGCCGGTCCTGCACTGGGTGTTCGACCCGACCAGCGTCGTCGGGAACACGGTGACCGATCGGGCCGCGTCCGTCAAGAGTGTCATTCGGGGCACGGCCAAGGTTGGCGAAACTTCGGGGCTGGAGATTCACGATCTGGATGGCGGCGTGCTGGCGTTCGACCGCCGCAAGCCTCGGCGGGACCTGCTGCCCACGGAGGCCTTCACAGCCGCGGCCTGGGTCCGGGTCGATCGGACCACCCGCCAAGGGGCCGTGCTGGCCCTGGTCCGAGGCCGGTCTGATTTTCGCAAAGGGATCGTCCTGGGCTATGCCCACCAGCATTTCCATTTCGGGCTCTCCACAGTTGACGCCGACGACGGCTATGGCAAATTCAGCGTGGTGCGGGCCAAGACGGCTTTCACGCCAGGACGCTGGTATCACGTCGCGGCCACGTACGACGGCCAGGCGATGCAGTTGTTCGTCAATGGGGAGCTGGCGGGCCTGTCCCGCGCCCAGTCGGGCCCAATCCAGGCGCCCGCGGGGCCTCTCTGGCTCGGCCGCTATCAGGACGACGAGGTGGACACGGCCCTCGACGGCGCCCTGCGCGAGGTGGCCCTCTACAAGGAGTGCCTTGATCTGGAGGCGATCCGTGCGGAATACCGGAAACGCCAGCGGCTGGCCGAAGCCCCCGCGATCGACGTGGGGCCTTCGTTCGTCATCGAGCCCTACTTACAGTTTCCAACGCGCGAGTCCCTCACGGTCATGTGGGAAACGACGGTGCCGGGAACTTCGCAAGTCCGCTACGGTTCGAGCCTGCCGCTGAAGGAGCAGGCCGCAGGGAAAGGCGACGTGCTCATCCACGAAGTCCCTCTCCGCGGCTTGCGCCCCGAATCCAAATACTTCTATCAGACCATCACCACGGACGCTTCCGGCCGAACGCTCACGAGTCCGGTCTTGACCGGCTTGACGGCCGTCGAGCCGGAGTCGGCGTTTTCGTTTGCCCTGATTGGCGACACTCAGAAGAACCCCAAGATCACCGGCAAGCTGGCCCGCCTGATGTGGGATCGGCGCCCGCATTTCGTCGTCCACCTGGGCGACGTGGTGGACAGTGGGCCGGACAAGAAAGAATGGGTCGAAGAGCTGTTCCGGCCCTCGGCCGAACTGCTGAGCCGGGTGCCCGTTCTCCCTTGCATCGGCAATCACGAAAAGGATCATCCCAACTACTACCGCTATTTCTCCTTGCCGGCGCCCAAGTACTACTATCGCTACAGCTATGGCAACGCGGACTTCTTCGTGCTCGACACCAATCGTTCCGTCCGCCCCGACAGCGAACAGTACCAGTGGCTGGACCGCGAGCTGAGCAAGTCAACCGCCAGGTGGAAGTTCGCGTACCATCACCACCCCGCGTATTCCTCGGACGACAACGACTATGGCGATGCGTGGAAAGGCCCATCGACGCTGGGCGACGTGAAAGTCAGGCCGCTGACAGCACTCTATGAGAAGTATCACGTTGACGTTGCCATGAATGGCCACATTCACCTCTATGAGCGCACCTGGCCGATCCGCGCCGGCAAGGTCGATCCTGCCGGGGTGGTCTATCTGACTTCCGGCGGCGGGGGCGGCCATCTGGAAAACTTCGGCCCGACCCCGGCCTTCTTCAAAGCCCAGTCGCGCGTGGATCATCATTATTGCTACGTGACCATCCACGGCGGCACGTTGCAGCTCAAGGCGTTCGATCAGAACAACATCCTGTTCGATTCGTTCGAGCTGAAAAAATAACCGCGACCGCTTCGTCAAGGTCGGTGTCGGGGTATCTCCGCCTTGAAGTCCCCGAGGCTGACCCAGCGGGCCCGTTTGTCCAGGTCCACCTCCACCACCGCCACCGTGCCCCATTCTTTGGCGTGGGCGATGGTGTCGCCGGTGTGGTCGAACACCGCCGAGATGATCCAGTTCTGAGCCACGTCGGTGTAAGTGCTGCTGACCAGGTAGACGTGATTCTCGCAGGCCCGGGCCCGGGCCAGCAGCGGGTTGCAGCCCCAGACCGGCCAGGCGATCACCTCGGCCCCGCGGTTGCTCAGTTCCCGCGCCACCTCCGGAAAGAAGCCGTCGTAGCACACCATCATGCCCACCTTGCCGAAGCGCGTCGCAAACACCGGATACTCCGAGCCCGGCGTCAGTCCGCCTTCGATCTCGCTGCGCGGCAAGCACACCTTGCGGTACTTGCCCACAATCTTGCCGTCCGGGCCAACCAGCACCGCGGCGTTGTAACAGAGGTTCCCGTCCCGCTCGACCAGGCCGGGCACCAGGTACAGGTTGTGCTTCTTCGCCAGCCGGCCGAAATAGTCCGTGGAGGGACCGGGGATCGGCTCCGCCACTTCGTGGTACTTCTTCCCCAGCCCGACAACGGTGAGCGTCTCGCCCAGGACCACCAGGTCGGCCTTCTGCCTGGCCGCCTCGGCAATCAGCGGCTCGTACGCACGGCAATTGTCCGCGGGAGTCCGGCCACCCTTTGGCATGAAGTGGACGGTGGCCAGCCGCACCTTGCGCGGCTGCGGCGGCTCGGTTTCGGTCAGCGCGACTTTGCTCCAGCGCACCTCGCTGCTGGGGGCCCAGCGCGAATGCAGCTCGACAAGCACCTGAGTCGCACGGGAGGGAGCCTGGTAGGTCCCGGAAACCACCGTCCAGCCGTCGCGGTCAGTGTCCCCGGTCGCGGGAAACTCGGTCTCGGCCATCGCCTTCAGGCCGCGCAAATAGCCCGCCACGCCCGGCTGATCCAGGGGCACCTTCTTGCCCTGGGCGTCCCGCCAGTGCATCTCGACCAGCACACTGCGGCGAGGCGAGGCCACGCCCACAGCCTGGTAGCGTGCCTGGAAGCGATAGTGCTTGCCTCCGGTCACGGCGAACGCTTTCTTCCAGAACCCGGCGAGCCCCTGGCGCGGATCGGCCTTGATGACGAAGTAGCCCTTGCCATCGGCACCGCCCCGGGGATCGTAGCTGAACTCGGGCCGGATCTCGTCGCGTGGAGCGCTGGCCGTCCAGCCGTCCGGGATCGGCGCGGGCGTTTTTCCGGCCCCGCGCGCCGGTGTGTCTGACGCAACCCCCGACCAGTTCCAGGCCACAAAGGACGCGGCCGCCAGGAGGCCCGCCAGAAGAACAGCCACCAGCCTGTGCCGGCCGATTCCCTTGAGCGCTTGCATTGGTTTCCCCTCTCGATCATTTCCACAAAGTAGCCCTCACGCTCCGCGTGAGGGCATGTCCTCACGCGGAGCGTGAGGGCTACTTTGTGGAAATGACGGTTTGGCTGCCTGTACGTGCGTATTGAGTTCGGCGGGGCTCGTTGCTCCCAGGATCGACCGGGCCCTGGCGACCTCCGGTTCCTCGCCGTGAGCGACGACCAGGTAATTGCCGGCCTTGACGCTCTCCTCGTACTTCAGGATCTGCTCGCGGGAGATGCCCAGCGAGGTCAAGAAGCCAAGCAACCCCGAGAGGGCCGCGCCCGCGACGGCTCCTTCCAGGCCGCCCAGCAGCACCGAGGTCAGCGATCCCGCCACGACCAGCGGGCCGACTCCGGGGACCCAGATGAACGCGGCCCCGACCAGCAGCCCGAAGATGCCGCCCAGCCAGGCCCCCGTCCCCGCGGCTGCCTTCGCCACGTCACAGGAGGTGACGAAGCCGTGAACTTTCTTGCCGGTGCCCAGGTCCCGGGCGATGATCGAGACGTGGTCGGTCGGGAAGCCGCCCTGCTGCAAGTGCCGGACGGCCTCCTCGGCCTGGTCCACGTGCGGGTAGACCGCCACCACCGTGCTGTCTTGACTCATGGCACCGTTCTCGGGGCTCGGTTGTTCCTGATTAGGCCGAGACGTCGCTAAAGCGCTATTGTAAGGAAACGATGCCCTGGCGGCGATTCTTCAGCACGCGAACTGCCAGGCACGTGATCACGCTGGCCTGGTGTTATTACTTCGGCAGGAAAGAAACACACAAGCCCGGAGCGCAAGCGACGGGACTCTTGACACAAGCCCGGAGCGCAAGCGACGGGACGGCTCCGCACAAGCAACGCAGCGTCCCGTCGCTTGCGCTCCGGGCTTGTGTGACTCTCTTCCTTGCCGGAGTAATAGTGCCAGTTACGGTCCCGTCACAGCCGATTGCTCACGGCGGCTGTCGCTTTGGGGAAAGCAACGGCGTCTGCTGGCATCCCGCAATTCGCGTGCGCCGGACACAATCCGACAGGGGTGTTGGGCAGGCGCCGCTGCCGGAATCCTCAGCGGTTCAGCCGGGCCATTTGCCCAGGGGGCACTCCTCGTGCGGCAGCCACGCCTTGACGTCGGCGAAACAGCCACAGACCCGGCAGCGGACGCCGGTGTAATGCTCGCACTCCGCACAGGTCTGCAGCCGCAGGCGGTGGGTCTCGGCCGCAACCGTCTTGCAGCCGGTGCCGACAAACTGGACCATCGACTTCAGGGCCGTGTAGGCCATCCGCAGCAGACCGGGGCCCGTCGCCGGGGAGGCCGCGACCGTTTCGGCACGGTACTTGTGGAGATAGCCTTCCAGCCCGCCGGCCTGGGGCTTGCCCAGCTTGCGGAACAGGGCCACGGCAGCTTCCGCACTGGCGAGGGCCTGGTCGCGCTGGCCGCGCTCGGCGTGGAGGATGGCCAGATACCAGAGGACCTCGGCTTCGTGCTGCCAGTCCATGACCTGGCGGGCGACGGTCAGCACCTCCTCGTAGCAAGCGAACGCCTGGGGGTAGTCGCGCAGGCACCAGAAGGCCAGCCCCAGGTGGTCCAGGGCGATCTTTTCCGCGAAGCGGTCGGCGGCAGCGCGGGCATCGGCCAGCTCCTGGCGGAACAGGGTGAGCGCCACGGGGGCCTGACCGATGCCCAGCAGGGCCACACCCAGGTTCCCCAGAACGTCGCGTTCCAGGGATTTGTCCCCGAGACGCCGGGCCAGCGTCAGGGCTTCTTCGAGCAGCGGGACCGCGGAGCGGGCGTTGCCCTCGCGGGCGGCGATGACGCCGAGGTCGGCCAGAGCCAGCGTTTCCTGGCGTGGGTCGCCCTGGGCGCGGGCGGCCGCTAACAATTGCTCCACCTGCTTGCGTGGACAGCCCTGGGGCAGCGGTTGGGCCGGCTCGTCGGGGAGTGGCCCGGTCGCTGCCACGCCACGGACCAGGAACAGGTTGGCGCCCAGCTGCTGCACCTGGGTACAGCGCGGCCAGCGGGAGCGGAGCCGCGCTTCGTCCAGGGGTGGGGCGTCGGGCAGGGCCCAGACCAGCAGCAGGTCGGACTGCCGCTCCCCCTCTTGCTCCGCCGACTGGCCATTGGGCAGCAGCCAGGTTTGCCCCCGGGGGGCTGGCTGGAAGGGTTGCAAGAGCCGGCCGAGGAAAGACCGGAGCCGCTGCCGGGAGGGCACGGCCGTCGCCGGCAGGGCACAGAGGCCACCGGCAACGGTGATGGCGGCCGCGGCCACCGTGCTGATGCGTTCCCAGTGCTGCATCGTGCCGTCGCAGCGGCCCAGGAGCCACAGGATGAGGCGGTCGTTGCCGGGATGCGGTTCCGGAAGGACCTCGCTGCTCAGACCCAGCTCATGCGCGGTTGGCACCTTCATGGAAGCGTCCTTGAGTGGCCGAATGCTCGTGCCGGCACTGCCCGGGGCAATCATGGGCACGAAAAGGGTGGCGGACCGGAAGCACTCCTGCCAGCAACCAGGATACCTGCTGGCTGTGCGTTGTGCAGAGAGCAACTGCGGGCGTCCGGACAGGTTCTCTCGCCTGGGCTGGCCTGGAGTTGGTGCCAGGTACGGACCCGTCACTGCCGAATGCTAACGGCGGCTGTCGCTTTGGGGAAGGCAACGGCATCTGCTGGCATCCCTCAGTTCGCGTGGGCTGGACACAATCGGACCAGGGAGCCGGGCAGGCTCCCGGAGCGGAGGCGAGACACCCCTGGCTGGCACTTGCCGGCGGTTCATTCGCTGGTTGTGCCATCGTAAGTGAACGTGGTCACGTGTCCGTTCTCGATGCACTCGAGCAGCCGCCCAGACGCATCGTAGACGCAGGTTGTCACCTGTCCAGGCATGTCGCAGACGGACAGGGAGCCAGCCGGAAGCGGCGCAGGGGGTGTGGGCGCCGCCTGGTCTGGGAGCGTCCCAGCCAGCCGGCGAGCAAACCGCCCAGCCAAGCCAGCAAGAAGGAGCGCCGGGGGATCTTGTGCTGCATGGGGTGAGTCTCCTTGGATCAGAGAGGGTGGTTCATGGGTCCGTTCAGTGCCGTTGGCAGCAGTTGAACTGTGCAGAGCGTGTGTATCGGCTCCCGACGGCTTTTCCGTTCTTTTCCGGTCACCTGCCGGGGCGTCAGGCGCCATGCCACCTATCGACCGTGTATCTCGTCCCTCCAGATCAAATCGCCGTTGGCGTCGTAAACCGAAAGCGTCTGTCTCCCAGGAGGATCGATCGCAAATACGTACAGTTCTTGAATGGGTGCCAACTCGTCCAGGCGTTGTCTCAAGGGGGGAGTTGCCGCGACGCTGGCTTGGCCCAGCAAGCCTGCCAGCAAACTGCCCACCCAGGCCAGCAAGAAAGAGCGGCGGGGAATCGGGTTGTGCATGGGGTGAGTCTCCTTGGTTGAGGGTGCGTTACAGGTTACTCAGGTCGGCTTCCATTGATCAGCAGCGGAATGCGAAGATTGTGTGAAGCGGCTCCTGACACCTTTTCCGGTCAGATACCGCTATTCTAGGACGCAGGCCTTATCTGTCAGTCCCTCAAACGCTTAAGGCTATCCAGAATCCCCCATTGGTGTAGCTTGAGCGACGAGTGTCGGAACTTCACTTCTCTATTTTTCTTTATCCAATATCTCTCTTCTGACATGTTTGGTAAACCATGTATTGACTACTCTTCCTTTCTCATCTAGTTCCTCAATCTTTTCTTGAACTACCACGATAAGTTTGTCGGTCTGTTCAGTCGTAACCTTACCGGAAAAGATTAATCCATTGCCGTCTCGAACAGGAGCGTTCGACAATTCAAATGTTTCTGTTGTACCAGAAGCCAACTTGAATGTTTTCTTCTTGAATGAATCTGAATCGAGATGCACCTTCAACGTATAGCGCGTTGTACTCTTCGGTGGGACTTGGAGCGAAGAAACTCCGGATGAGAGTGACCAAGATATTTTCAGGGAATGATTCTCTGGAACGCCAACTGTTGGTGCCAATTTGACAATGCGAAACTCCGCTGTTTTGGGTGGAATGCGCCAGTTTTCTAACCTCAAGGCATCGAATGAATCAGAGACGGCTTTTTTATCTACTACCTTATCGTCAAAAAAGGCACCTAGCGAAAGTCGGTTGAATGCCATAACGAGAACTAGGACGAATAGAAAGCCGATCTTGCCCTTCACCATATTGGTTACTCCTCTCGTGGTCAGTTGGCAGCCTTGCGAATTCTGGCCAAGCAAGTGATAATTATCTGTTTCCACAATGCCTCACGGGCAGCCCTTCTTCTTAGCAGGCCTTACCAGCACAAAAAAGGCAAACCTCTTTGTATACCCCTGAAACACTGGTTTTGCACCAGACTGAACAACCAGCGGGTTGGCCTTGGCCGTCGCTGCATCCCCATTACGTGCAGCCGCTGTGGTAGCGAACACATACTGAGCACCAACAACAAGTCTTTCCTCAGTGGCTCCATTGTCGATCGGGACGTCATAACCACCACCAGCGGTTGTGACTTTTCCTTTGGTTTTTGAAAACTCGATCGTGATCGCTTTTACTGGGATCCCTGATAGCTTGAACGACATTTCATCTGTAACTGTCGTGTCAAAGCCCAACTTCACCGTTGTCTTCGTGTTAGGCCCGACCCAGAACTCGTTTCCAACAACGACCCAATAACGGGTAACTAGTTGGATCACTTCCTTATATGTACCCGTCAACTTACCCAACACTCCCTGTTCATAACTCGTAGTAAAGAACTGGGTATTGCTGGGCTCCGCACTGTCAAGCTTCCAACCTTCCTCTCGACCCATGCGTGCAATAAACTCAGGTACAGTGTCATCTTTGAGACCCGAAGGATCAGTAGCGTTTGTATAATCGTTACCGACATACCGATAGAGATCCGCATCCCCAGCTTGGAACTGGATTGGATCTTCCTGAATCCAGCGGGCCATCGGAGCCGCATACTCGCGGTTCGGGGTTCGGTTCAAGCCCGTTTCCGGGTCCATCCACATCCCAGCGTACTGAATGTTCCCAGTTAGCGCAGAGTCTGTCTGCCCTGTCACGTTGCCAAAGGCATCGTAGCTGATGCTGTCTACCAGGCTGCCGCTCGCACTCACAATCCCCACCACGCTGCCGAGGTTGTCGGTCAGGTAGTAGTAGGTGTTGCCACTCGCATCTTGCCGGGCCACCCACTGGTCAGGACCGTTCCCGGCGAAATACCGGGTCTGGAGATCGCCACTGCCGTCCAGGTCCATCAGCAAGGTCTGGTCGTCGTAGACCTGCTCGGTGGTCGTGGTGCCGACCCCGCTTTGCCAGACCACCTGCTTGATCTGGTTGCCCAGGGCATCGTAGGAATAGGTCTCCGTCATCACCTCGGTGCTGCCGTCCGAGGTCTCAACTACCTCGGTCAGGTGGTTCTGGTTGTTGTAGTAATAGTACCAGGTCTCCAGGCCCGTGCCCAGGGTCTTCTCGGTCATGTTGCCGGCGGCGTCATAGGAGTAGGTCCAGGTGCCGTCGCTGAGCAGCTGGTTGCCTGTCCCCGTGGAGTAGCCGGTCATGGTGAAGTTGCCATTGGCGTCATAGCTGTAGATGGTGGTGTTGGCGCTGGTCAATTCGTCGTCGGCATCGTAGGCGTAACTGGTGATCGTCCCGTTGATGTCCTGGGCAATGAGCAGGTTGCCACTCTCATAGGTGTAGCTGTAATCGTCGATGACAGTCCCCGAGCTATCCTTGGTCTGGATGTCGGTGACGTTGCCGGCGTCGTCATAGGTGTAGTCGGTCTCGCTGACCAGGTCGGTCCCGTCCAGGTCGCTGTAACGCTTGACGCTGGCCAACTGCCCCATTGCGGTCCAGGTCTGGTCCACGCGGAAGGGGGTCTCGCCCGTGCCGCTGAAGGTGGTGCTGGTGACGCGATTGTCGGCATCGTAGAGGTAGCTGGTCACGCCGCCGAAGGAATCGCTGAGGGACGTACGGTTGCCCACCGCGTCGTAGGTGTAATTCAGGGTCACGCCAAACGGTTCGTCTTCCTCGGTCACGCGGCCGTTGGCATCGTAGGTGAAGGTGTTGGTGCCGCTGCTGTTGCTGGCCGTGAGCATGTGACCAACCGAGTCGTAGGTGTAGGTCAGCCTGTCTTCCACGGTGCCGCCAACGGAGGCCAGCCAGGTTTCACCGACCAGGCGACCATCATCGTCATAGGTGTACACATCCTCGCGACCGTTGCGGTCGATGACCGAGGAAACGTGCCCAACTGCATCGTAGGTCGTCGTGGTGACGTTGTTGAGCGGGTCGGTCTCCGTCGCCTGCCGGTTGTCGGCATCGAAGGTGTACTTGGTCTCGTTGCTGTCCGGATCGATCAAGGCTGTCATGTTCCCCACGGCATCGTAGAGCATCGTCGTGCGGTGGCTCAAGGCATCGATCTTGACGGTCTGCCGGCCATCGGCGTCGAGGACGTACTGAGTCTCATTGCTCCTTGCATCGATCATGGCTGTGGTCTGCCCGGCAGCATCGAACAGGGTCGTCGTGCGGTTTCCGAGCGGATCGATGGTGACAGACTGGCGTTCGTCGGCATCGAACAGAAACTGGCTCTCATTGCCGTTGGCATCGAATACCGCCGTTGCGTTCCCTGCTGCATCGTACAGGGCCGTGGTCCGATTCCCCAGCGGGTCAATGGTCACTGTCTGCCGGCCAGCGGCGTTGTAGAGGTACTGGGTTTCATTGCCGTTGGCATTGATGACCGCTGTGGTCTGGCCCGCTGCATCGTACAGGGTCGTGGTCCGGTTCCCCAGCGGATCAATCGTGACTGTCTGTCGGCCGTCGGCATCGGAGAGATAGTCGGTTTCGTTGCCGTTGGCGTCAATGACCGCCGTGGTCTGGCCAACTGCATCGAACAGCGTCGTCGTCCGGTTCCCGAGCGGATCGATGACAACAGACTGGCGACCGGCGGCGTCATAAAGATAATCCGTTTCATGGCCGTTGGCATCAATTACCGCGGTGGTCTGCCCAGCAGCATCGAACAGGGTTGTGGTGCGATTGCCCAGCGGATCAATCGTGACCGACTGCCGGCCGTCGGCATCGTACAGGTACTGCGTTTCATGGCCGTTGGCGTCAATCACCGCTGTCGTCTGGCCCGCTGCGTCGAACAGCGTCGTGGTGCGGTTGCCCAAGGGATCGATGGTGACTGACTGGTGGCCGTCAGCATCGTAGAGATACTCTGTCTCGTTGCCGTTGGCATTGATGACCGCAGTGGCCTGGCCTGCCGCATCGAACAGGGTCGTGGTGCGGTTGCCCAGCGCATCAATTGTCACCGTCTGCCGACCAGCGGCATCATAGAGATACTCCGTCTCGTTACCGTTGGCGTCAATGACCCCCGTGGTCTGCCCGGCCGCGTCGAACAGCGTCGTGGCCCGGTTACCAAGCGGATCGATGACCACGGACTGCCGGCCAGCGGCATCGAAGAGGTACTCCGTCTCATTGCCGTTGGCATCGATCACGCCCGTCGTGTGACCAGCCGCGTCGAACAGCGTCGTAGTCCGATTGCCCAGCGGGTCAATCGTGACGCTCTGCCGACCGGCGGCATCGTAGAGGTACTCCGTCTCATTGCCGTTGGCATTGATGACCGCCGTGGTCTGGCCGGCCGCATCGAACAGCGTCGTGGTCCGGTTGCCCAGCGGATCGATCACGACAGTTTGCCGGCCGTCGGCATTGTAGAGGTACTGCGTTTCATTGCCGTTGGCATTGATAACCGCCGTCGTGTTGCCGGCCGCATCGAACAGGCTTGTCGTCCGGTTTCCCAGCGGGTCGATGGTCACCGTCTGCTGACCGGCTGCATTGAACAGGTACTGCGTCTCGTTGCCGTTGGGATCGATGGTCTCGGTGGCATTGCCGCGAGCATCGTACAGCGTTGTGGTGCGGTTGCCTAGCTGATCGATGGTCACTGTCTGGTTGCCGTCGGCGTCGTAGAGGTACTGCGTCTCATTGCCATTCGGATCGATCACCGCCGTGGTGTTGCCGGCGCCGTCGTACAGCGTCGTCGTCCGATCGCCCAGCGGGTCGATCACCGTCTGCACTTGCTGTGCGGCGTTGTACAGGTAGGTGGTCGTTTCCCCGAGAGGATTGGTGACCGTCTGCTGCAACCCGTCCGCATTGTAGGTGTAGGTGGTCACGCCGCCGAGCGGGTCCGTTGTGGTCAGCAGGTTGCCAGTGCTGGGATCGTAGGTGTTGGTGGTGCGGTTGCCCAGCGCGTCGATGCTGACGGTCGGCTTGTTGAAGGTCGGGTCATACTGGTACTGCTGCGTGCTGCCGTCGGGGTTGGTCACCTGGCTCAGGTTGCCGGAGGTGTCGTAGCTGTAGGTCGTGATCTGGCTGAGCTGGTTGGTGTAGCTGGTCACCTGGCCGGCATCGTTGTAGGTCCAGGACTGCGTGCTGCCGTCCGCCGCGACCAACTGGGTTATCAGGCCCTGGGCGTTGGTGCTGAAATTGGTGACGTTGTCCAGCGCATCGGTCACGCTGTCCACGGCGTCAGCAGCGTTGATCGCCGGGTCGGTTTGCAGCGACTTGCTGGCTCCCGAGGTGACGTCCAGCGTATTGCCGTCGCCATAGTCAATCTCGGTGAGGAACAGCGACGTGGGGTCATAGCTGTAGGTTACGCCCTGCGAGTCGGTGGCCAGGCGGTGCCCGGTGAGATAGGTGAAGTCCCGGCTGGTGGTGTTGGGGAAGTCGATCCCGGTCAGGTCGCCGCTGCTGTGCGTCAGCGTGATGACCGCCCCGCCCGGCTGCGTGATGGTTTGCAGCAGGCCCGAGCCATCGTAGCCGAAGGTCACCACCTGACCGCCGGGAGCGGTGATCGTGGACAGTTCGCCGTCGCTGTAGGTGAAGGTGGTGGTCTGGCCATTGGGATCCACCACTGACGTCAGCTGGCCGCTGCTGCTGAATTGCTTCTGGGTCTGGTTGGTCAGGGTGTAGGTGTAGCTGCCGTCGCTGTTCTGGACCAGGGTGCCCAGGGCATTGGCCGGGCTGGTGAAGTCGCCGCTGCCGTCGGGTCCGGTGAAGAACGCGGCAGCGCCCTGGCTGGTTGTCCACAGCACGCCGCCCGAAACGGTGAGCAGCTGGTCGCCGCCCGGCAGCGCATCGGTCCACTGTGCGGGGGCCAGCGGATCGCTGCTGGCCGCCGGGGCAGGGGCCTGCGGTCCGGAGCTGGGCAGCGTGTGATAGTTGGTCAGGCTCCAGCCATAGCCGTCGGGCGTGCTGCCGGTGGCGACGACGGCGGTGGTCCCGGAAACCGTGGTGGTGGTGTCTGGGTCGCTGGGCCAGGAGGTCGTGACTTCAACCGAGTAGGAGTAGTCGCCGCTGCTGGTGACCACGCTCGGCACTTGCATGCCCAGGGCGTAGACGTCCCCGGCGGAATGCCCGGTGGTGTCGAAGTAAACGGGGGTCCCCGCGGTCCCGTTCCAGGTCAGGGTGACGGTGAACCCGGTCGGCATCGGGCCGGACGGGTCGCTGGCCACCATGGTCTCGATGATCGGCTGCACGCTGGCGCTGGGGCTGTATTGCAAGGCCAGGTCGGGGAAGTTGGCACTGCAACCGCAGCCGTCCAGGGGCACGGTCAGCGTCGGAGCGGTTTCGACGGAGACCTTGGTGCTGAGGCTGGCGACGTTGGTGATGGTCAGGGTGGCCGTGTTTTGCGTCCCCAGGGAGAACCCGGAAAGGCTGCCTTCCGCCACGCTGGTCGTGGGATTGCTCAGGGTCAGGTTGACCGTCCTGTCGGGATCAACGTAAGTATTGGTGTGGCTGATGATGGGGACCGTGAAGGTTTCGCTGGTGGCGTAGGCCGGGAATGTCAAGGTGCCGCTGACGTTGGTGTAGTCGGTCCCAGGAACCGCAGTGCCCGCGCTGGTGGCGTAATCGACGTAGACGTCCTGGTCGGATTCGCCGCTCAGGGTCGCGGTGATCGTTGCCGAGCTGGCCTGCGAACTGACGCTATAAGTGGCACTGCTGAATTGGACGGTGATCGGATGATCGTTCTCAATCGTTACCGGCAAAACGTTTGGCGTACCTACAGTGGCATTGACGGGGTTGGTCAGATTGATGTCGAAGAGCTTGTCCGCTCCGTTGGTCCCCGTGTCAATGGTATTGACCGTAATGGTCCCCCAGGACGATTGGCCGGCTGGAACGGAAAGAGTGCCGGAAGCGGCTGTGTAATTGGTCCCCGCCAGGGCGGTCCCATCTGAAGTGTCGTAATCCACACTCAACGCCAGAGTGTTCGTGGGGTTAATGTCAATCGACTCACTGACACTTCCGCCTTCGACAAGCGCGAGGCTTGAGTCTGCAAAGGACACCTGCGGATAGATCGTCATCAGCCTGCGACTTTCCAAACTCTCAAGCTCTAGCTGGGTTTGCCGGCGTTTGTGTGTGGCGGGCGTGCGGCTGCTCAAGCCGAAGTTCAGTCCGCGGCTCGTGCTGGCGGCAATCTTCTCTCCCAGGACAAACAGGCCGTCCCAGAAGCGGGCCAGGCGATGCCACAACCGCACGGAGAGCTTGCGAAACATGGTGCATCCCTTTGCGGCTACGGAATAATCACTTTCCACCGGATGACTGCGAATCTAACTCACTCAACTGCATCCCCAGCAACCCCGCCAGGCGGCGGACCACGGTGCGCTGCGCGTTCCTGACCCCTCGGCTGCAGCCGCTTGAACAGGGCTTGGGCCAACTCCTCGGGGTCGCGTCCAGCCGCGGCCCCTTTCTTCTTGCCCACGACCGGCTCGTCCGCCTGCTCGATGAACTGGTCCACGGCGGCCTTCAATTCCTCGGCCGGCAGCTTGAGCCAGCCGCGCGCCAGACCGAGTTTCAGGCGGACGTCGCCGCCGAGCAGCCTCCTCTTGACATCCGGGTCGCCGTGAGCGGCAGCGATCCGGTCCACCGCCTGGGCAAACTTCCCATCGCGCTTGATGGTGATAGGCGAGACCTGGTACTTCAGGGCCAGCTGCTGGGCCGTGTTCTTCAAAGTATCATTTTGATCCTTTGAGTGCGGGCCGCGGCGGTTGCCGCCGCGCTGCTGCTTGAGGGCGTTGTAATCCTGGCCGCGAAAGTAGCTCTGGGCCTCCCGGGTCAGGTTGCGGCGCTGCCTCTGGAACTTGCGGGCATACTCCAGCGCCGCCTGCTCGTCGGGCAGATCGACCTCCCGGACCTTCACCTGCTTGCCGTGCCGGAGGCAGAACTCCAGACGTGTATGTCCGTCCAGTACGATGCCGTGGCCCTTCCAGACCATGATCGGGTCCCGGCAGCCTTCGGTCCGGATGCTTTCCTCCAGTTCCAGCCGTTCTCCGCGCGACTGGAAGGGGTTGAGTCGCAGAAAGACCGAATCAACCTGGAGCGTATTGGCGTCCGCCCAGGACCAATCGACCTCGGGGGCGGCGCTGCCGGCCGGTTGCCTGGGACGCTTCCGAGGCTGGCTTTTCGGCCGGCGTGGTTTCTTGATGCCTGGCATGCTTCGCTTCCTGGAACGACTCCCGAACAAGTCTTTCTTGGCTGCCGCCAGCGCTGGCGGTCTTGCTCCAACCAAGGCAATGACATGGTGCCCCAAGGACAGGCCCCTTGTCAAGCAGTAGCTTGGGAGTATTTTGAAAAAGTTTTAACCTTGTTCTCATCCTTGACTTGTGCTGTCCAGGCTCGCCGGCCCTGTTTCATTTCTTTCCGGATCGTCCTGTTCTCTTCCCTGAGCGCCTGCTCGCGTACTCCCACTTCACTCCCTGGCCGGTGCCATCGCCGCGGAAGCGGATCGTGCCAGGAGGCAAGGCGTTGTTGAGGTTCCCGATGGACCATTTCAGCCGCTGCCTGGCATCATGATCGCTCTCACCCGGCTCGCGTTCCAGCGGATCGGCAATGCTGTGCAGAGGCCACCCCTCTCGCTGAAATGCGTCCAGAAGCGTGGTCTGGTACGGGGCCGGTTGCTTTTCGTACTCTCGCAGGATCCATTCCCCCAGCCAGAGCTTGCGGTCTTTGCTGTCCCAGCGTGGTGCAGGCCGGTCCCTCTTTTCCGCCGCCGACGCTAGCAGGCTGCCCGGCTGGACGGTTTGGGCGTTTTTTGCCGGAAGGCGCTCCCGAAGGTACGACTCGCCCCTCTCCGTCAAGAGCGGCTGCCCGACGGCGCTGCTCTGTTCATGGGCAAGCAGCAACGCCGCGTAGTCCAGGAGCTTCTTGCTGTTGGGCGTCGCCGTACCGTTGCTGCTGGAAGATTTGGTTCTGCGATTCTTCTTGCGCATGGAGCGTCCTCAATTGCAAGTGGGTCCGTTCAAGCTCCGCATCTCCCGTTGATGCGGCAGCCTGTCCTGGAACTGTTCCTTCTCCTAGAGGCGAGCAGCTTCCGCGGGATCATCACGCAGAGCGGACGGAACGCGGACGATTGCGGCGATTGAAATGATCCAGGGTCAGCCACATTGGAAATTGCAATCCGTGGAAAAAACGATCAAGAATTCTTCATTTTCATCAATTATTCACATTTCCGCCGCTTTCCCGGCACGCGCCTGGCCTTTTGGCGGAAAGGTCTTGCCATCCGCCCGGCGGACCAATAATGCTTGCAACGGTTATTTCCTCACCTCCGTCCTCCATCCGGGAGAGTGCCTGTGTTGCGTCGCGATCTTGCTGGTCCGGTCAATGCTTCTTCCTCCACAGCCCCAACCGTGAGGCCACTGACGCCCGAAGCTTTTTTCAGCTCGTTCCCACGTCAGGACTTCCAGCGTGCGCTGTGTGGGTTCACCAGGCGAGCGGATACGGAGGTGGTGCTGGCGCTCCTGGTCCATGCTCGACCGCAGCGCATCCTGGAGATCGGCACGGCGGCCGGCCACATGACCGCCAACCTGACCGAGTGGAGCCCGGAATCCGCCCAGGTCTTCTCCCTGGGAGTCGTCGCCGACCTGGGGATCCCAACAAGCCAGGTGCAGCGCCACCAAGATCCGCCGCGCTCGGAGTTCGGCCGCTTCGCCAATCACTTCGGCAAGGTCCACAAGGCGCTGTTCATCACGGCCGATTCGCTGCACTACGACTTTGACCGCCTGGCGCCTCTGGACTTCGTTTTCGTCGATGGGGCGCACGACCTGGAACACGTCCTCTCCGATTCGCTCAAGTCGTACCAGGCCCTCCGGCCGGGAGGCTATCTCGTCTGGCACGATTTCAACAGTCAGACTGCGTGGGTGGAAGTGCGGCAAGCACTGGAGAGGACGCCCTTCACGGAACCGATTTGCCACGTTGTGGGTACGGAAGTGGCGTTCCTGTGCAAGGAGTCTGCCGCAACCCCTCCCCCCAGCCCCCTCCCCGAAGCGGAGAGGGGGAGCAAGACAGATCGCCTCTGGCTCCCCTCCCCGCTTCGGGGAGGGATTGGGGGAGGGGTTGTGGACCATCCCCTCAGCATCGTCTGGGAAGGGGAGCAGACGGAGGTTCATTCCCTGGCGCTGGTCAACAGGGCCTTTTGCCAGGGTCTAATTGATCGCGGTCATGACGTTTTGCTTGGGACGCGCCAGAGGATCGAAAAGCGGCCGTCCACGTGCGGCACCGCTGGCCGCCGAATTTCACTCCACCGCCGCAGGGCCACTGGGTGATGATGCAGCCGTGGGAATACGGCAGCTTGCCGGCTTCCTGGGTGACGCCTCTGGCGACAATGGTCGATGAAATCTGGGCCAACACGCGCTACGTTCAGGATGTCTGCGTCCAGAGCGGCATCCCCGCGGACCGGGTCCATCTCGTCCCGCTGGGTGTGGATACCGCGGCCTTTTGTCCGGGCCGGCCGCCGTTTGCTTTGCAGACCCGCAAGACGTTCAAGTTCCTCTTTGTGGGCGGCACCATCTTCCGCAAAGGCATTGACGTCCTGCTCGATGCGTACGCGGCGGTCTTTCGCCGAAGCGATGACGTTTGCCTGGTGATCAAGGACATGGGAGTGGACACGTTTTATCAGGGGCAGACCGCCGAGGAACGGATTGCCCAGCTGCAAGGCCAGGCCGACGCCCCGGAAATCGAGTATTGGAACCAGACGCTGACAGCGGCGGAGATGGCCAGCCTGTACTGCTCGTGTGATTGTCTGGTCCACCCCTGCCGGGGAGAAGGGTTCGGGCTGCCGGTCGCGGAAGCGATGTCGTGTGGGCTGCCGGCCATCGTCACCGGCATGGGGGCGGTCCTCGACTTCTGCAATGACGCCAATGCGTTCCTCATCCCCGCTCAGAAACGTTACTTTTCCAGCAACCGCGTGGGGGACATTGAAACGGTAGACCGTCCCTGGCTGGCCGAGCCCAATGCGCAGGCGGTCCGCCATCACATGCAAGAGGCCGTGAGGCATCCCGAGCAAGTACGCCAAAAAGGCGAGGCGGCATGCAGCCACGTACGCCAGCACTTCCGCTGGGAACAGGCGGTTGCCGCCGCGGAACGGCGGCTGCTGGCCCTGCGCGAGCAACCCATTCGCCGGCAGCAATGCCAGGCGACAGGAGCTGCGACTCAACCAACCCGGAATGTTACTCAAGGGGCCACGGTGTCGCTGTGCATGATCGTCAAGAACGGGGCCAGCCAGCTGGGGAAATGCCTGGCGTCGGTTCGCGACCTCGTCCACGAGATGATCGTGGTGGACACCGGCTCGGCGGATGAGACAAAGCAGGTCGCCCAGGCCCACGGGGCCAAAGTGTTTGACTTTGAGTGGGTAGACAGCTTCGCCGCAGCGCGGAACGAGAGCTTGCGCCACGCCACGGGCGAATGGATCTTCTGGCTGGATGCCGACGAGCATCTCGATGAAGAGAACCGCACCCGGCTGCGCGCCCTGTTCCAGGGCCTGGGGCAAGAGAACGCGGCCTACGTCATGCGGCAGTTCTCTCCCCTGGCGGATGGGCCGCATGCAGCAGCCCAGGTCGATCAGGTGCGTCTGTTCCGCAATCATCCCGGCAACCGCTGGGAGTATCGCGTCCACGAGCAGATCCTGCCGGCCGTGCGGCGGCAAGGCGGCGACCTTCGGCACACTGAGGTGGTGATCGCTCACAGCGGCTTTGCCGACCCGGCCACGCAGCAGTCGAAGATCGCCCGCAACTTACGGCTCCTGGAGCAAGAACTGGCGGATGCGCCTGACGACGCCTTTGTCCTGTACAACCTTGGGGCCGTCGCAGGCACCGACGGCCGGCCCGCACAGGCCCTCGACTATCTGCGCCGGAGCCTGGCCCAGTCACGCCCCGGCGATACGCTCATCGGCAAGCTGCACGCCCTGATCGTCCGGACCCACCATCAGCAGGGGCAGCGGAACGAAGCGCTGGCTGCTTGCCGGGCCGGGCGAGCCGCGGTGCCGCAGGATGCCGAGCTGCTGTTCTGGGAGGCGATCCTGCGCCGCGAAAGCAAGGACCTGGAGGGGGCCACGGCCTGCCTGGTGCAGGTCCTCCAGGGCCCGGAGGAGAGGTCCTTTACCGCGGCAGACGCGGGGTTGCGCGGCTATCGGACACGCAACCTGCTGGGCGAGATTTACCGGGAGCAGGACCGTGCGGCCGAGGCGGAATCGCAGTGGCGGGCCGCGGCGGCGGAGTGCCCGAACTTCACGGCGGTCTGGCGCAACCTGGCCGAATTGTTCCTGGGGCAAGGCCGCTGGCAAGAGCTGGACCAGGCTGCCGAGCAATTGCAGGCGGACCCCCAAAGCGCCCTGGATGGGGCGGTCCTGCGGGCGCGAGGTTGTCTGGCGCAAGGAGTTCCCGGCCGCACGCCAGCTCCTGGAAGATACGATTGCCAGGGCGCCGCAAGCGGTCTGGCCGCACGTCCTCCTCAGCCACGTCCTTCTTCAGGAAGGGAAGGACCTGGCCGGGGCGGAACGAGTGCTGCGGAAGGTGCTGGAACTGGAACCAGGTCACGCCCAGGCACGGCATAACCTGGATCTGTTGCTGCGCAATCAAGCGGCGCACAAGGCTTCGGATCGCCCCCGTGTGTCGTTGTGCATGATTGTCAAGAACGAGGAACACAACTTGCCGGCCTGTCTGGGATCGATCCGCGACCTGGTCGATGAAATGATCGTTGTGGACACGGGATCGACCGATCGGACCCGGGAAATCGCCGCGCGTTTCGGCGCCAGGGTCCACGATTTTGCCTGGGTAGACGATTTCAGCGCCGCCCGCAACGAAAGCAAACGCCTGGCCACGGGCGAGTGGATCTTCTGGCTGGACGCCGACGAGCATCTCGATGAAGAGAACCGCCAGAAACTCCGCGTCCTTTTCGCCGGGCTCAAGGACGAGAACGCGGCTTTCGTGGTGAAACTGCACTCGCCGAAGAGCAATGGTTCCGCTGTCCGGGTCAATTACGTGCGGATCTTCCGCAATCATCCCCTCGTCTGCTGGGAAAATCGGATCCACGAACAGATCATGCCCAGTCTGCAGCGCCTTGGGGCCAAGCTCCACTGGACGGAGGTGGTTATTGAACACAGCGGCTATCAGGATCAAAGTGTGTTGGACGTCAAGTGGCAGCGAAACCTTGCGCTGCTGGAGCGCGAAGTGCAGGAACGTCCCGACCAGGTGTTGTCCCTGTACTATCTCGGCCTGGCGCGTCTGGAACAGGACCGGCCCGCCGATGCCCTGCTGCTCCTGCAGCGCTGCCTGGATAAGGGCCAGGCGGGGGAAAACACCGCACGCAATGTCCACGTCTTGCTGGCCCGGTGTCACCGGCGCTTGAATCAGCCAGAGGAGGCCCTGCGCGTTTGCCAGACGGGACGGAAGACTTTCCCGACTGACCCCGAGCTGCTCTTCGTCGAGGCCGAGCTGAGGACCGAACGCGGCGAGCATGCCGAGGCGGAGCAGTGTCTGCGAGCCTTGCTGCAATCGCAGGATGCCGAGTATTTCGGGGTCGTCGATGCCGGACTGCGCAGCCACAAGGCCAGACACAACCTGGCTCTGGCCTTGATGCGGCAAGGAAAGCACCAGGAGGCAGAAGCGGAATGGCAGACGGCCTTGCAAGAGTGCCCGGGCTTTGTCCCGGCATGGGTGGCCCTCGGGGAACTGTACCTGACGCAGAAACGCCGGAAGGACCTGGACCGGGTCGTGAACCATCTGGAAGCGTTGCCCGGGGATGGGCCGTTGCACGCCGACCTGTTGCGGGCGCGCTCGTGCCTGGCGAACCGCAAGTGGGCGGCGGCCCGCCGAGTGGTGGAACAGGCCATCTCGCGGGCGCCGAGGCGCTGATGCCGCGTGTGCTGCTGTGCCAGGCCTTGTTGCGAGAAGGAAAGGACTGGGCGGCGGCCGAGCGTGCCCTGCGCGACGTGCTGGCCCTGGAACCCGAACACGTCGAGGCACGCCACGACCTGGCCTTGCTCCTGGAGGAGCAAGGGCGGCCAACGGCGGAGACGGCCGATCTGCCGGTCGTTGTTGCACCCCCAAAGTCCACCAGGCGACCCAAAGTTTCACTCTGCCTGATCGTGAAGAACGAGGAGCGGAACTTGCCCGCTTGCCTGGCCTCTGCGGCCGACCTGGCGGATGAGCTGATCGTCGTGGACACCGGCTCGGACGATGCCACAAAGCAGATCGCCGCCCGCTTCGGCGCCAGGGTCTTTGACTTTGCCTGGGTGGACAGCTTTGCCGCGGCGCGGAATGAAACCCTTCGCCATGCCACCGGAGAATGGATTTTCTGGCTCGACGCCGATGACCGTGTTGATCAGCCGAACCGTACTCGGCTCCGCGCCCTCTTCGCCAACCTGCCGGCCGAGAAGGTGGCTGCCTGCGTCATGAAGTGCGTTTGCTTGCCCGACCCGGAGACCGGCCAGGCCACCGAGGTCGATCACGTCCGCCTCTTTCGGAACCGTCCCGGGCTGTGCTGGGAACACCGCGTCCACGAGCAGATCCTCCCCAGCATCCGCCGTCTGGGAGGCGACGTTGTGCTGACCGGCGTGCGCATCCAGCACACCGGCTACCAGGATCGGGCTGTCCGGGAACGTAAACTCCAGCGTGACCTGCGCTTGCTGAAGCTGGAAGAGGCCGAACAGCCCGAACACCCTTTCACCCTGTTCAACCTCGGCCAGGTCTACCAGGAACTGGGCCAGGCCACGCAAGCCCTGGACTGCTTCCGGCGGAGCCTGGAACGCTCACGTCCGACCGACTCGATCGTCCGCAAGCTGTACGCCTTGCTGGCCCAGGGGCATCGGGCGCTGGGGCAGCATCAGGAGGCGCTGGCCACGTGCCAGAAAGGTTTGCGCGATTGCCCCGACGATGCCGAGCTGCTGTTCCGGGAAGGGGTGGCGCGGACCGACCTGGGTGATTGGCAAGGTGCGGCGGCCTGCCTGGAGCGGCTCTTGCAGACGCCGCCGGGCGCCTACCTGGGCAGTTTCGTGCCTGACATTCGAGGGCATCTCGCACGCCACAATCTGGCCGAGGTGTATCGAAGCATGGGCCGGCTGGAGGATGCCGAAACGCAATGGCGCAAGGTGCTGGCCGAGCGGCCCGGTTACGCTCCAGCCCTGCAGGGCCTGGTGGGGGTCTGCTTGCGCCGGGGCCGGCTGGCTGAGGTCGAGGGTCTGCTCAAGCACCTCGAGGCGCAGCCTGAAGCCAGGATGGAAGGGACGGTCCTGCGAGCCCGCTTGCACCTGGCACGCAAGGAATATGCGGAAGCCTGCCGGCTTCTGGAGGGGGTCATTGTCGAGCATCCCAGGGCGCTCTGGCCGCGTGTCATCCTGACGCATGTCCTCTTGCAGGAGGGACGCGATTGGCCCGGGGCCGAACAGGCGCTGCGGGCGGTCCTGGAGCTGGATCCGCAGCATCGGGAAGCGAGCCGCAACCTGGCTCTGCTGCTGCGGGACCAGCGTCGGAATGGCGATCAGACCAGGGAATGCACCTGATCCAGCGGTCAATAATGGCCCACAGGATCGTTCGCCTCGGCCGTGCCCAGCGCTTGCCAGGTGGCCCGAGTGACGGAGTTGGAGACAAAGCGCACCGAGCCATCCGCCAGCGCGACGTTGACGCCATTGATGTGCCGGCTGCGCGAGAACATGATCTCGCCATCGGCTGGCCCGGTGCCGTTGCAGGGCGGATTGGGAGCGCCGGCATCGCAATACCCCCCCTCCATGTAGTCCGGGCAAGGTCGTGTTGGGCACGTCCAGCGTGACAATGCCGGAAGCCGGCCCCCACCAGGCAAAGCCACGCAGGTCCTTGCGCTGGCCCTGGATGACCTCGGCCAGGAGCAGCGTATTGCTGGTGCCGTCGGTGACGTGGGTCACTGGATAGCCGATGTTGACTCCAAAGGGCGCCTGACCGAAAGTGGTGCTGATGCCCTGATAAGTGACGGTGGGGTCCTGGTAGAGGTCCGTATTGCCGAAATTGACCGCGTAGTTGTGCGACGTCAAGCCGCCGATGGGGGCGTTCGGGTTGTCGCTCGGGCAAGTCGCTCCTTCATGCGCTTCTGGTGACTGCCGTGTTCGGCGCTGCTGCATAGCGCGGACCCATGCTTCAGTCCGCCGTAATTGGTGTACATCTGGAAGAGCGACGTTTGTTCGATGTAGGGCAAGATGGGGAGCATCCAGGTGCCCCAGCAGCAGTAAAAGTCGCCGTGATTCACGGTGCCGGGGGACATGCCGGCCGGGAAGGAGTGGTTGGCGTCATGGTAGCCGTGCATCGCCAGGGCCAGCTGTTTGAGATTGTTTTCGCACTGGGTCTTGGCCGCGGCTTCGCGGACTTTCTGGACGGCCGGAAGCAGCAGGCCGATCAGAATGGCGATGATGGCAATGACCACCAACAGTTCAATCAGCGTGAAGCCGGAACGCTTGCGGGTCGCGTGAATCATGGTTCCTCCCAACAAAGGTGCAACGAGCCCGAGGTCATGCGGCCCGTGAACAACTTAAACGAGTCGAAGTTGAATTCGCGTTTCCCTGTGGCCGTCACGTCGATCATCTGGCTGGTCGTGGAGAGTTCTCTGCCTCGGCGTGGGCCCCCTGGGCGAGCTGCTGGCGTCCGCGGGATTGCTCTTGCGCATGGACACTTGATACTTGCCTGGAACCAGTCCCTTGTCGGCCGACAGCTCGTACTTGCCACCGCGACCACGGCGACTTCCATGGTTCCCCCGGTTTTGCTCTCGGGAATGAAATGTGAGCGTTCCCTCCTCCAGAGGAGCATTCTTGTAAGTAACCGTTCCCTGGATGGGGATTCGGGGAGGTGGGCTCACCGCAGCCGACGACAAGGCACAGCAGGGCGAAAAGGAGAGGCGTCAGCGTTCGCTCAAACCACGGTGCCATCTCAACAGCCTTCTTGGGACACGTCCGAGTCGGTTACAGGTGGGTTCGCATAAGTCTGATTATCCCGCAAGAAAGTCGGTTGTCAAGAATGATTAACAGCGTTGGGAAGAAAAGTCGAGTGGCTGTGCGGCAGCCCGCCGGTAACGGCCGCGGCCAATACCGGCGGGCTGACGCCGCCGCTCGCTTCCGGGATCATTCCGGGGCGATGTCGGCCAGCTTTTGCAGCGCGGGCAGAAACGCCTGTCGCAGCTGGGGTCCGTACCGATTCCAGGTGTCCGGCTCGGCGAACTGGAGCTTGTCGGCCGCGCCCAGCAGGGCGTAGACCCGCCGCGCTGCCGCCACGCAAGCACGGACGGCAGCGCGGTCGCTGGTGCGGTCCAGCTGCGGCCGGACGAGCAGCACCGGCCGCGGCGCGATCAGGGCCAGCACCTCGGAGAAGTCGCAGGGGATGCGGGCTTCCTGACCGGTGAACGCCGCCAGGCGCGGCTGTAACACCTGGCCGGGCAAGCGAGCAGCGTCCAGGCGCAGCGGCGTGAAACCGGCCAGCGACACGACGCCGGCGATGCGCTCGTCGAGGGCCGCGGCACAGAGGGCCACCCGACCGCCCAGAGCGTAGCCGGCCAGATAAATCTTCTTGCCATCCACGACCGGGACTTTCTCCAGCGCATCGACCGCGGCGCGGGCGTCCCGCACCATCTTGCCCAGCAGCGACCAGCGCGGATAGCGCTCGTAAAAGCGCGTCTCTTCCTCGATCCGATACCCCGTGCCGATGGCGTCGTAAGCGAACACGACGAAGCCGGCCCGCAGCAGATCCAGATGCGGCAGCCCCCCGCCCAGGGCGCTGGGGACGTAGCCGCGAGCGCAGGAGTGCGGATTCAGCCAGATCACCACCGGCAGCTTCTTGCCCTCGGATTTCGCTTTCTCGGGATAATAGAGATCGCCGCAGACGTATTCGCCGAAGTTGATGCCCTGGCGAGCCATCCCCGCCGGCGGATTGAGGAAGCGTTTCAGGAGCGTGCCGCGGTACGGCGGCTCCACGCCGTAGCTGCTTTCGCGTCCGCCGGCCCTGGGCGGCTCCTCACCGAGAGTCCAGAGCAGGTCGCGCTTCAGCTCGGCACGATGGGCCTGCCAGGCTTTGGCGTCGCGGATCGCCGCGGCACTCGGCGGACGCAGCAGATCGTCCGTGCCTCTCGGCGGAAACCGATCCAGGTCGATCTTCTCCACGGCCTGCCGCACGCTTTCCCGGCGCGGATGGAGGAGGACCTCGGGAAAGGCGACCCGGCCGCGCTCGAAACAGGTATCGCACCAGTCGAGATAAGTGTGAACGTCAGTGGCGCGGGTTTCGTGACCGCCGGGACGCCAGGCGATGCGCAGCCGCTCGCCGGCCCGCAGCAGGTCGTAGACCGGCTTGACGGCCAGGTAGGTCTGCTGCACGGCCCAGGTCGATTCGGTGTTGTCGTTGCGGGCGGTGGCAATCAGGCAGCCGCGTGGCGCGATCAGGGCGAGCAGTTCGTGCTGGTCGATGGGCAGGTGGTCCTCCCGGCCGGCGAAGAACCGCAGCCGGGGATGGACCCAATCGGGGTTCTCGCGGGTGAGGACTTCGATGCTCTCCGCCATTTGCGGCTCGGCGAACAGGCGAAAAGTGCAGGCGCCGCACTGGCCGGAGCTGCTCGACACGACTGCCCTGATGCGCGGATCGAGAGCCGCGGCCATCAGGGCGACCTTGCCGTTGCGCGAGTGGCCGGCAACGGCGATCTTGCCGGTGTCAATCTGCGGGAGCGTGCCCAGGTAATCGATGCAGCGGCTGGCGGCCCACGCCCGCCGGGCCAGCTTGCCCCAGTCGAAATCCGGCCACAGGTACACGAACGAGTCGGTGTCGTCGCGCTGATCGTCGCCGTCGTAGACGCAGCCGGCATAGCCCCGGCTGACGGCCAGCACCGCCCAGGCGCGATGGGTGCGCTGCACGAGAAAGACCGGGAACGGTCCCTTGCCCGGAGGCAGCAGCAATTCCACGCCGAGCCTGGCTCGATGATCGCGACCGAATTCGAGGCGGAGTTGCCGTGCTGTCGCACCGGCCTCCTCCCGGCTGGCCAGGACCTCGGCGCGGACGTTGCCGGGCGGCGGCGGGATCGTGCCGAGGACGTAGTGCTGTAACTGTTGGAGCAGACGTTGCCGCTGCCACGGCCACTCGGCCGGGTCCGTGATGACCACCGCACGCTCCCCCTCGCGGCGCAGCAGCGGATTGGGCAGGTCGGCCTGCCGTGGCAGGGCGGCGAAGTCGGGCGGCAATTCGCCGCTCCGTTGCAGCCATTTCTCCCAGGCCGGGCTTCGGGGCAGGATACGCAGCAAATGCTCCAGTTCGGCTCGCCGAGGATCTGCGGGACGGTCGGCCGCGGCTTCAGGCGGGGGGGCCAGCGCACATACACCCAGCAGCAGGCACAGAAGCAGGGAGGCAGCCGCCGATCGCATCCTGGGAGTCTCCGTCGCGTTCGGCCCCTGGCGATTGAAGACCTTCACGCGCACGTTGGGGCCTCCAGGTTCTCGGGCGTCCGGAAAGGGTGCCGCAGCGCCCTTTTTAGCTCGCAACAGGTGGATCCGGCAAGGCCGCTTCCCGATACGACCGTCTAAAAAAGGTCGAAAAAAGAGGACGCATCTATTTATGCTCCTGCCACCCCGACCCCTTCAAGAAATAGATGTGTCGTCTTTCTGCTTCGGAGGCGTGGACGGCGATCATCAAGTTTCAAGCAGGTCCGTTGGTTTGCTCAATGACTTCTATCTGGTCAGGAGGGAGTTCAGTGCTATACGCATTATCCTTCCCAAGTTCGTAGACAACACGATACAGGTGTCTTCCGTTGAGACCTATGGGGCCGCGATCTTCTCGGACCTGTCCCACAACGGACCTTCCACCAATCTTGAAACGAACCTTGTCTCCAACTTTAATCTGTTTCGTTGACATAATTGTCCCTCCCGCGTTACGGAGGCCAAGGGGCGGCCCCAAGCATTGTCGTCAGGTGGTTCCGCATCACCGTATCAAATGCCTGAGACAGGCTATTCAGCCGCACTTCTCCAACGCCGTACCTCCTCAAGATGGAGGACTGGGTCTGGACCGAAAAGAGCCGGGTCGAAGTCATTGTGAGCGATGGCATTTCGCCATCTCATCAACTCATCAAGCAGCTCCCTCCGTCGTGTATGCAGGGCGTGAAGCGAGTAGACGTCGTCCCAGAACGCTACCCCGAAGCGGCCGAAATCTCCGCCAATGGCACCGGGTTGGGGATTCCCGCGATCCAACTGCAGACCCCAGAGGAACTGCTGGCGAATCACTTCCTGCAGGTGAAAGGGCGTTGCTGCGATTACGTGTTCCACGCATTCCGAATGGGGGTCACGACAAAAACCCTGAAACTCAGACGCCAGCAACACCGCATAGGCCCGGTTAACCTGCTGCGTCGCATAACGCCGTCCACGACCGGTGCCTCCAATGTGAGCATGTGCCGCCTCAATTTCCTCCAGGGCAGCCTGACGCCTTCCTGTCCATTGCAGCAGCGAGTTCGACGGCATTGGCTCTCATCCAGGTAAGGTTCATGCCACATAGTCTCTCTTGGATGTCGCGTCTTACCCCTTCTATCTGGCTCTCTGCTTTCCTCGGCTGCCCAATCTTTTCCTTCAAGATACCCAATGCCTCTCTGGGTTGCAACGACGTTCTGAGTTTCTGCCCAACAAGACAGCCATGCTCGCGCCGAGGATAAAGAACGCGGCTCGGCAACCGGGGGCCGCGGAAGAAAAAAAGTGTTTCAGGACCGCTCGATCGGAGGCACGGCGATCACGGACGAGGGCCTCAAGCACTTCCGGGCCCTCCGCAAGCTCTCGTACCTGCGGTTGCACGGCTGCAAGAACGTGGCGGATCGGGGGCTGCGGAACCTCGACCCGCTCGACAAGCTCACGACGCTGGACCTGAGCGCCACTGCGTTGACCGACGCGGGCCTGCCGGCTCTGGCCGCCCTGCACAGTTTGAGGACGCTGGATCTGTCGGGGACCCCGGTGACCGACGCGGGCGTGGCTCGCTTGCAGCGATAGCGGCCCGGGTGCAAGATTCACCGGCGACCGTTTTACCACGCGCGGATGAAACCGACACAAGCCCGAAGCGCCAGCGCCGGGACACGCCGGTCCCGGCGCTTGTCACAAAGGAGCCGGCAGGTCCCGCCGGGTGAACCCCCACAAGGCCATGCCGTAGCCGAGCAGCCCCACGCCGGCCAGCACTGCCACCATCGGCACCCGGCACAGCGGCTCGCCGCCGTTCCATTCGCGCAGCATCACGTACCAGTCCCCGGAGATGATCACCTGCTGCGGCTGGAAGTAGTAGAACACGGTCAGCGGCCGCAGCGGGGCCAGCACGTCCCACATCTGGCCCAGCAGGTTCAGCAGGAACTGGATCAGGAACAGCAGCACCGCCAGGCCCAGGACACGCCAGCGGAATCGGCCCAACGCCGACAAGAACATGGTGATGCCGCTGACGGCGAACATCAGGCCGCCGACCACGAACAGGGCCGGGCCGAAGCGGAGCGGCTCGATCTTCAGCCGCTGCCGCAGCGCCTCGTTGGGCTCCGTCAGGATCGGCACGCGACGTTTGCCGGCCGGCTCTTGCAGACGCACCTTGAAGGGACCGAACTCAATGACGTAGCCCGGTTTCGGAGCTAACGGTTTGGTGGGAAGCTCGATCGGCCGGATCTGGATGGGCCCCACCAGCCAGGTCCCCAGGCAGGTGCCGCCCCACAGACTCAGGGCGAGCAAGGGAATGGCGATCAGGTCCACGAGCAGGTGGGCCAGGATCAGCCGATAGCGGGCCAGCGGCTGGGCCAGCAGCAGCTCCAGCGTCCCCCGGTCCAGTTCGCCCGCAATGGCCCCGGCCGCCCGGCCGACGGACCAGACACAGAAAAGAACCAGCATCAGCGGATGGACGTAGCCGATTGACAGCATGTCCATCGCCTGGTCCAGGGTGATCTTCTCGCCGCCGATCAGGGTGCGCAGGATCGCGCCCCGGCCCCTGGAAGACGACCTCCTCGACGTCCTTCGGCACCAGCCCGCTGGCGTCGGCCAGGCCGAACAGGAACGGGGCCAGCTGACCCAGGATGCGCTCGGTGATCTTGGCCCACAGACACTGGAACGCCGCCAGGAACAGCGCCACCACCAGCAACGCCGGGAAGATGTCGCGCAGCAGCTTGCGCACCAGGGTCCAGGTCATTCGGTGCCTCCGTGATAGCGATAGTAGATCGAGGCCAGCCCCAGCGGCTGCACGCGCAGGTCGGCCAACGCTTGCTGCGACAGCCAGGCCAGCAGGTCGTGGAGCGGGCCGTCGTATTCCAGGGTCAGGTGGTCCCCGTGGCGCTGGCGCAGTCCCAGGCCCGGTAACGTCGCCAGGTCGGGCATCTCGCCCTTGATCTGGACCTTGATCTCGCGTCCCCGGCGGAGCTGGTGCATGTCTTGCAGATGGACCAACCGGCCTCGGCGGAGGATGGCCACCCGGTCACACACCGCCTCGACCTCGCTCAGGACGTGGGAGGAGAAGAGGACGGTCTGTCCTCGGTCCTTCGCCAGACGCACCTGGTCCAGCAATTCGTCGCGCATGGTCGGGTCGAGCGCATTGGTCGGCTCGTCCATGATGAGCAGGGCGGCGTGCGGGGCCAGCACCTGAAGGAGGGCTACCTTGCGTTTCATGCCGGACGACAGGCTGGCGATGGGACGATCCAGATCGATGTCGAACTGCCGGGCCAGGTCGGCCAGGTTGTCCCGGATCGGTTGGCCGCGCAGCTGGCACAGGAACCGGATCAGGCCGCGACCGGTCATGTTCTCGTAAAGACGCAGCTCTCCGGGCAGATAGGCAATCTGCCGGCGTGCGCGAACGCTGTCGGTCCAGCAGTCATGGCCGGCTACGAGGGCGCGGCCACTGCTGGGACGGAGAAAACCCAGGACCAGACGCAACGCCGTGGTCTTGCCCGAGCCGTTGGGGCCCAGCAGACCAAAGACCTCGCTAACGCCGACCTCCAGGTTCAGATCGTCCAGGGCCCGGAAGCGGCCGTAGTCCTTGGTCAGACGTTCGGTACGGAGCAAACGCTCAACGCCTGGCGGCAGCACTGCATCAAGCACGAGGAGGTTCCTGGACGGTGTTCATCGTCTGGGCCGCACGGATCGCCGATCTGGCCACTCCGCCATTATCTGAAGGGCAGGCCATTCCGCCCAGCCTTGGTCCCGACCCCGGCACGGCAAACCTCGGGGGGCGGAAGTTGGGGTGCCATCGTATAATGGGGATGGTAGCCCCCAGGGCTGATGCTCTGGGCCGGCAGGAAACAACACCAAGCCAGAATAAGGAAGGCTGTGATGACGGATGCCTTTCTCCTGTCCGCGGCACGGACGCCGGTTGGCAAGTTCCTCGGTGGACTTGCCGACCTGACCGCCCCTCAGCTGGGGGCCCTGGCCATCACCGAGGCGATCCGCCGGGCCCACGTCGAGCCGCCGCAAATCGAAGAGGTGATCCTGGGCAACGTGATCCAGGCCGGCGTCGGCCAGAACCCGGCCCGGCAGGCGGCCATCAAGGCGGGCCTGCCCGACCGCATCGCCGCGTTCACGGTGAACAAGGTGTGCGGCTCCGGCCTCAAGGCGGTGATGCTCGCCGCCCAGGCCATCCGCGCCGGCGACGCCGACCTGCTCGTGGCCGGCGGCACCGAGAGCATGAGCCGGGCCCCCTATCTGCTGCAAGGGACACGTACCGGCTGGAAATTCGGCGACCAGAAGGCGCTCGACGCGATGGTCCACGATGGCCTCTGGTGCGCCTTCGAGGACTGGCACATGGGCGAGGCGGCCGAACACATCGCGCTGAAGTTCGGCGTCAGCCGGGCCGAGCAGGACCGCTTCGCGCTGCAGAGCCAGCAGCGAGCGGCCGCGGCCTGGCAGCAGGGAGCATTCACCGCGGAGGTCGTTCCGGTCACCGTGGGGGCCGGCACCCGGGCTCGCGTCGTGAACCAGGATGAGGGGATGCGTCCGGACACGACGTTGGACGCCCTGGCCAAGCTGAAACCGGCCTTCCGCGACAAGGGCTCGGTCACGGCCGGCAACGCCTCCACGCTCAGCGACGGAGCGGCGGCGCTGGTGGTCGGCTCGACGCGGGTGGTCGAGCGGCTGGGAGTCAAGCCGCTGGCCCGGATCGTCGCTTACGCCACCAGCGGCGTCAAGCCGCGCGACATCTTCATTGCCCCGGTCTACGCGGTCCGCCAGGTACTCGACCGGGCGCAACTGAAATTGAGCGACATCGACCTGTTCGAGCTGAACGAGGCCTTCGCCGCCCAGATGCTGGCCTGCGGCAAGGAGCTGCGCCTGGACGAGAGCAAGGTCAACGTTAACGGCGGGGCGATTGCACTGGGGCATCCGATCGGGGCGTCGGGAGCGCGGGTGCTGGTGACGCTGCTGTACGCTCTGGAGCAGCGGGGGCTGAAGCGCGGGCTGGCCTCGCTGTGCCTGGGCGGCGGCAATGCGGTGGCGATGGTGGTGGAACGGACTTGATTCGGGGAGGAACCAAACGATGACCACGATCCTGACTCAACCCGCAACGATTCCGGCGGCCCAACCGGCCAAGGTTCCGGCGGTGCCGAGACTGCAAAACGGAGATCGCTTGTCTCGCCCAGAATACGAACGCCGCTACGAGGCAATGCCGGAGCTGAAGAATGCCCAACTGATCGAAGGAGTCGTCTTCATGCCCTCGCCTGTAACGCATCAGCACCACGGGGCTCCTCATTTCGATCTGATCGGCTGGCTCTGCTTGTATCGGATCGGAACGCCTGGAGTTCGCGGCGGGGACAATTCAACCCTCCGGCTCGACCTGGACAATGCTCCTCAGCCGGATGCTTACTTGATCGTGCTGCCCTCCCACGGCGGGCAGGCTCGGATCGATAGCGAGGGGTACATTGTTGGCGCTCCGGAGCTGGTCGCCGAGGTGTCGGCTACCACGGTCAGCATGGACCTGCACGCCAAGCTCAACGCCTATCGGCGGAATGGCGTGCGGGAGTACGTGGTCTGGCGAGTCCTGGAGCAAGCGATCGACTGGTTCGTGCTTCGCGGCGGGCAGTTCGATCCTCTTGACCCGGACGGGCGGTCTTTACCGCAGCGAGGTCTTGCCAGGGCTCTGGCTTGATCCGGACGCCTTGATCAATGGCGACATGCCCCGCGTGGCCCAGGTGCAGCAGCAGGGTCTGGCATCCCCGGAACATGCGGCTTTTGTGGCCCGGTTGCAGGCGACGCATGCCTCCCGCGCCTTCTACCGGCAATCCTTGAACAAGGAGAGAGTCATGGCCACCGTCGTCGATACCGCTGCCCGCGACCGCTGGCAGAAAGAGAACGAGTCCGCCCCCCTGCGGGAACAGCCGCCCACCACCGTCAGCAGCGTCCCCATCGAGGCCCTGTACACTCCCGACGATCTGGGCGACTTCGATCCGGACACCGACCTCGGCTATCCCGGTCAGTACCCCTTCAAGCGCGGCGTCCACGCCAGCATGTACCGCAGCCGGCTGTGGACCATGCGGCAGTTCGCCGGCTTCGGCACCGCCCGCCAGACCAACCAGCGTTTCCGCTTCCTGCTGGAGAAGGGCCAGACCGGGCTCAGCACCGCCTTCGACCTGCCGACGCTGATGGGCCTGGACAGCGACAACCCGCTGTGCCTGGGCGAGGTCGGCCGGCTCGGCGTCGCCGTCGATACTCTCGACGACATGCGCGAATTGTTCGACGGCATCGACCTGGCGAAGGTGTCGGTGTCCATGACCATCAACGCCCCGGCCATCGTGGTCATGGCCTTCTTCCTGGCCAACGCCCGCGACCGCGGCATCGACTGGAAGCTGCTGCGCGGCACCATCCAGAACGACATCCTGAAGGAGTTCCATGCCCAGAATGAGTTTGTTTTCCCGCCTGTACCGCACGTTCGCCTGGTCACCGACCTGATCGAGTTCTGCACCCAGCAGGTGCCGCAGTGGAACACGGTGAGCATCAGCGGCTACCACATCCGCGAGGCCGGATCGAATGCCGTGCAGGAGCTGGCCTTCACGCTGGCCGACGGCTTCCATTACGTCGAGACCTGCCTGGAACGCGGCCTGGACGTTGACTCATTCGCTCCCCGGCTGAGCTTCTTCTTCAACGCCCACAACGACATCTTCGAGGAACTGGCCAAGTACCGGGCGGCCCGCATTCTCTGGGCCGAGGCCATGCGTCAGCAGTACGGAGCCAAGAAGGAAGTGTCGTGGAAACTGCGCTTCCATGCCCAGACGGCCGGTTGCTCCTTGCAGGACAAGCAGCCGGAGGTGAACCTGATCCGTGTCGCCTACCAGGCCCTGGCCGCGGTGCTGGGCGGCTGTCAGTCGCTGCACACCAACAGCATGGACGAGACCCTGGCCCTGCCCTCCGAACACGCGGTCACCCTGGCCCTGCGCACTCAGCAGGTTCTGGCATATGAAACCGGCGTCACCAACACGGTCGATCCGCTCGGTGGCAGTTACTTTGTCGAGACGCTGACCCGCCAGATGGAGCAGCAAGCCCGAACCTACTTCGAGCGCATCCGCGACCTGGGTGGCATGATCCAGGCCCTGGAGGCCGGTTTCTTCCGCCGGGAGATCGCCGACGCCGCTTTCACCTATCAGCGCGAGGTGGATGCACGCCGCAAGCTGATCGTCGGCGTCAACGCCTTTGTCGAGCCGGAGGAGAAGCCGATCGAGACCCTGGTGGTTGACGCGGCCGTCGAGAAAGAGCAGCTCGACCGGCTGCGGCAGATCAAGGCCCGGCGCGACTCCCAGGCGGTGCAGGGCGTGCTGGACCGGCTGCGCCGTCAGGCGGCGACCAGGCAGAACCTGATGCCGGTGCTGCTCGAGGCCGCCCAGGCGCGGGCCACCGTGGGCGAGGTCATGAATGCCCTGGCCGACGTGTTTGGCCGCTATGACGGAGCCGCCCGGTGGTAAAGTCCGGCTCCGTCAGTCCTCGGCCGCCGTCTTCCCTCGGATCAGCAGATAGACCCCGAAAAGCACCACCAGCAGACAGGCCACCAGCAAGCCAATCACCACCCGACGAAGCACGGGTGAACCGGCCGTTCCGGGGTGCGTGATCGCCATCAGCAGCAGCCCGCCAAACAGGATCCCGCCCAGAACAAACAGCAATCCGGTGAGGCGGACGTTCCAGTCTGGGGTCCCCTGACGCTCCAGCTCGGCCCGGATTCGGCTCCGGGCCGAGTGCGACGTGGTCAGATGCTGCCCCAGCGGCAGTTTCTTGCCGCAATCCTCGCAGTAGCCGGCCGTCGCCTCGGGGTTGGCCTCGGAGCCGCAATGCAGACACTTCACGGTGAACATGGTGCAACCTCCCGTTGAGCGCTCTTCTGCTCACACTGCCGTGCCATCTCGACGGCATTTTGCCACGTGCTGGTACTTTCTTCCAGAAAGAAGGGAAACTTTTACAATTGTTACAATTGCTCCGATTGTGTCGGTTGTGATGGCATATACTGCAACTCTTTCGGCGATCAATACTTGCGTCCTTTTTCTGAGATGGCCTCCAGGATTGGCACGGGTCGTGCATTAGGAAGAGGTACTGACCAGAAAAGGAAGCCTGGTCAAGGAACGGTGAGCCGGCCGGGAGGTTCCCCCAATCTCCGGCTGGCAGTCAGGTGGTGGCGATGGCTCGATGGAGGATTCCCCCCCTCCCGACCCTGAGCCAGTGCCCGGTGAGCCTGACGCTCGGTTCCCGCTGTGGCTTCTCCCACCAACATCCTACCACGACCCAATTCCCGCAACACTTTCCCAAGCCACCCGCTCCCACGCGGGTGGCTATCTTTTTTTCCCGACCGAGCCGCGCACGCAGCGCAGCGGAGTAAGCGGTTTCCGCAGGCCGCTTACTCCGCTGCGCTGCGTGCGCGGCTCGGCAACCGCAGGAGCGCTCAATAACAGGAGATCCGCCGGACCGTGCCGACCTTCACGTCGCGCACCACCTTCCCGGAACGCATGACCTCGCGCAGACCGTCCTGGTATCCGATCAGGACGTTGCCATTCTCCAGCTCCAGAGCGTCGTACGCCGAAGGGACGCCACGCACCGACCAGACCAGCTTGCCTTCGGCCGAGTATTCGCGGACTTCGCCCAACCTCCCGCAGCCGATGAGCGTGTGGCCGTTGGCCAATCGCCTGGCGCTCTCGGGGGTGGGCACGTCATTGATCTGCCAGACAACCTTGCCCTGCCGGTCCAGTTCGATCACGCGGTTACTGCCATGCAGGGCGACGAGCGTGCGGCCATTGTCCAACCGGCGTGTGTCCGTGGGCTGGCCGTCTACCTTGGCTTGCCAGGCGATCGTCCCATCGCGCTTCATCTCAATCACCAGGTTCCGATCAAACAGGCCCGTCAGAGTATTGCCGTCTTCCAGTCGATGCAGACAGTTGGGCGTTCCATCCACCCCTTTCCTCCAGACGACCGTCCCCCTGGCATCCATTTCCACCAACTCCCTCGTGGTCCAGTCCGCGAAGACTCGGTGGCCGTTCGGCAATCCCTGGCAACCGCAGGGAGCTTCCACGTCCTGACTGGTGAACACGGTCTTGTCCCTGGCATCCAACTCCTGAGCGCTGAACGGGTTGAACCGGCACAGCAGCACCCGGCCGAGCCTGGCCTCGTCCTCCCGCAGGGGCAGGCGGAGCTTTGCGGTCTTGCCGTTCTCCCGGACCCAGGTCCGCCAGCCCTCAACCGCGGCCTTTCGTTCGGCGGCTTCGGCGGATGCAACAAAGCCGAACTGCTGGCCGGTCAAGGCCCGCAACATCCGGTCGCTTTCCAGCCGAGCCCGGACGTTCTTCGCCTCCAGCAGCAGGACCAGCGCCTCCAATGTTTCCTGGGGCTGATGCTCGACCAGGGCCCGGGCTGCTGCCAGCCGGACCAGTTCCTCGCGATCCTGGAGGCGCTCACGGAACAAGGGAACAGCCTCGCGCCCCAAGACCTTCTCCAGGGCCAGCAGGGCGGTGGTCCGAACCTCCACGGCTCCCTTCCCCGTTGCCTGCCGCAGCAGGGCTGCGTCCTCGGCACGGACCGAACTCAGGACCGCCTCCCGGACCGCGCGCTGCAGGGCAGGGATCGGGAAGTGCCGCCAGCAAGGGCAGCAGTTCCTTGACCGCGCCGGCCGGCCGCGCTTCCCGGACCAGTTTCAAGACCGCGAACAACACCGGCTTGCCGTCCGACTCGATGCTCTCCAGCACCTGTTCGACGCGATTCTTGACCTCCACCTCGCCGGTTTCCGCCGCCTGCTTCAGCTCCGCGCTGGCGACCACTCCGAGCAGCCCCAGCCTGGCCGTGGCCGCTTCGCGGTCGGCGAAGGAGTCGCTGCCCAGTTTCTGGATCAGCTGCTGGATCTGCGGTTTCTGATTCAGCGCGCCCAGGTACTTCAGCAGCCCGGATGCATCGGTATGGATCTTGTGTTTCTTCAGCAGTTCCCGCTCGGGGGTCAGGGTCGCTTCCTGACCAGACAGAGGCAGGACAAGGATCGTCACAACCACCGGCAACGCCTTCCAGCAGATCTGCTTCATGGGTTGTCTCCCCGGGCCCTGGGATTCGTCAGGATCTGTTGCAATCGCATCTGTGCTTGCTCCCTCCGCCCAGCGGAAAGGAGTTGCTGAGCCTCCTCGATCACATCGCACAATTCCGGCGTGAAGGGCACGGCAGCCCCGGGCGGAGGTGGTTCCGGGACCAGCCGCTGCTCCAGACCGGAACACAGTTCGGCCAACCCTTCGCCGGTCCGGGCGGAGATGCGCAGGGCCCCTCTGGCTTGCTCCAGGTCCCAGGCTGGAGGGAGGTCCATCTTGTTGATCACCGGCAAGACACAAGCCCGGAGCGCAAGCGACGGGACCGTCCCGTCGCTTGCGCTCCGGGCTTGTGTCGAGGGGGGCCAGACCGGTTCGGCGGAACTGTCCAGCACCCACGCAACCAGGTCCGCCTCGGCCAGCTGCCGGCGTGCCAGGTCAATGCCCTCTCCTTCCAGGGCTTCCGTTTCCTCACGCAAGCCGGCGGTATCGACCAGTTCGATCGGCCAGCCGATCGCCAGCCGGACGGTGACCAGGTCGCGTGTCGTGCCCGGTGTCGGCGAGACCACGCTGCGCCGATAGCCGGCCAGGGCATTGACCAGGCTGCTCTTGCCCACGTTGGCGCTCCGGCGATCACCACTTGCCAGGGAGTGGTCAGCCGCCGGCCCAATCGGGTCCGCCCGGCCAGTTCCTCAAGCATGGTCCGAGCGTCCGGTAAACGGCTCTCGTCTGCCAGGCAGGCCAGTACGGCCGACACGGCCGCCTGAAAAGCCCCATGCATCTGATCCAGCAGGATGCTTGCGGTGCGGACCGTGGTTGCCCGGGCCAGGGCGGTGGCGGCCTCGACCTGGAGCGAATCCAGTCCCCGAGAAAGTTGCAGTTGCGACCAGCTGCATTCCTTCAAACCGCGCTGCTGGAACAGCCCCAGCAGCAGCCGGACCACCTCCCGGCCGCCGTGACAGTACAACTCCAGGTCGCTGGCCGAGCGGACCGCCAGCACCGCATCGTCGCCCAGGTCTGCTCCCAGCCGGCCCAGCCAGAAGCGGCCGGCTGTTTCCGGGGCCTTGTCGGGCAATGGTTTCCCCGAGCGCGGCTGAAACAGACCGCGCACCGTCTCCCAGGTCCGGGGACCGGAGATGGCCAGAGCGGCGATCCCGGCCCGGCCTGGGGGCGTCAGGACAGCAATCCAGGTTTCCTTCATGGGTCGTTGATCGCGGCGTGAAGCACGCCTTCCAGCGTCATGTTTGGCCAGTACCGCGCTTCCGGGATCACAGCTGTCAGCACCTCGCCATCGCCGCCGGTCAGATGAATTTCCGGGGCCACCCTGCGGCGGCGGCGATAAGCTGCGATCAGCCCCTGAACTCCGCCGGCCACCGCCCAGAAGATCCCCGCTTCCATCGCCAGGGGCGTGGAGACGCCGGGCACAGGCGGTTCGGTGCGCGGCGGCACGATCAGGGGCAAGAGGGCGGTGTAATCGTGCAGGGCCCTGGCCATCAGCCGCAAGCCCGGCAGGATGGCCCCCCCGCGAAAGCTCCCCTGCTCATCGACCCAATCCACCGTCACGGCCGAGCCCGCGTCAATGATCACGGCCGGGACGCCCGGCTGACGCCGGCTGTTGACCGCCACGGCGTCCAGCAAGCGATCGATGCCGACGTGATCGGGCTTCTCCAGCTCAACGCGGAGAGGCACCTCCCGAGCGTGGATGAGCAGACGCACCTGTTGCTCCTTGTGCCGGAGCCAGTCGGCCAGGCTCTCGCACCGGGATGGATGAACGCTAGTCAGCACCCAGCGGCTTGCCGCCGGGAGGCACCAGCGTTCCAGCTGCTCCTGCCACGCGGGCGGATCGTCCGGAGGCAAGCTCGCGATCTCGTTGACCTGGCTGCCGTTGCATCGGCCCCACTTGATCCGGGTGTTGCCAATGTCCACCACGACGTCCGGAGGCATGGCTACCTCTCAATAAGCCGAGAATTCGGAACACTAATCCACGCTGATCCACACTAATCGGCATGCGGGTTTCCTGCCTTCCATTAGCGAAGATTAGCGTGGATTAGTGTTCCAAGCTCTCGGCGGACTCTTGCATGGCAGCGACCAATTCCCCCTCCGCAAGGGCGGCGACCACGGCCCGCACCAGATCGGCCAGCCCCTGACCGGTCACCGCCGAGACCGCCAGCACCGGCCGGCCCAGGTCTTGCTCCAGACGCTGGCGGACTTCCTCGGCCCCGGTCAGCTCCGCCTTGCTGACGCAGACAAGCTCCGGCTTGTTCTTGACAGCCAGCCGCTGGAACACCGTTCCCTCGGCAGCATCAATGGCCGCTTCCGCATGCAATTCCAGCTCTCGCCGAATGGTGTGGTAGTTCCGCACCGGGTCGCTGCCGTCGGCCGGCAGCGGCTCGACCAGGTGGATCAGCACCCGGGTCCGCTCGACGTGACGCAGGAACTCGTGGCCCAGGCCGACGCCGTGGTGCGCTCCCTCGATCAGACCGGGCAGGTCGGCCAGCACAAAGGCCCGCTCGCCGCCGATCAGCACCAGGCCGAGATTGGGGTGCTTGGTGGTGAAGGGATAGTCGGCAATCTCCGGGTGGGCCTGCGATAGCCGGCTCAGCAGGGTAGACTTGCCGGCATTGGGCTCACCGACCAGCCCGGCGTCGGCGATCACCTTCAGTTCCAGCACCAGCCAGCGTTCCTCGCCGACCGTCCCCGGCTGAGTCTGGCGGGGCGCGCGATTGGTGGACGTGGCAAAGGCCTTGTTCCCACGCCCGCCCCGGCCGCCGCGAGCCACGATCACTTCGTCGCCGGCCGCGGTCAGGTCGCGCAGGACGTTGCCCCGGTCCCGATCGTAAATCAGCGTACCAGGCGGCACCGCGATGATCAGGTTCTCGGCCCGCCGGCCGTGACAGTTGTCGGGCATCCCCCGGCCGCCCGCTTCGGCCCGCCAGTGCTTGCGGTTGACGATGTCGGCCAGGCTGTCGGCCCCGGCCACGGCGCGGACAATCACGTGCCCGCCATCGCCGCCGTCGCCGCCGTCGGGCCCGCCCTTCGGGACGTACTTCTCCCGTCGGAAGCTGCAGCAGCCCGCTCCGCCGTCGCCTCCCTTGACAAAAAGCGTCACACGGTCCACAAACATAGTCGCTTCCATCCTCGTTGTTGTTGCATCGGGGTCATTGTACCACGTGGCCGGGAACGATCCATGACAAGCCATCTTTATCCCGCCCAGGCCGTGCTGCCTGGCCATCCCGACAAGCTCTGCGACGCTGTCGCCGACGCCCTGGTGGAGGAAGCCTGCCGGCGCGACGCCCGGGCCTGGTGCCGGATCGACGTGGCCCTTCAGGGACGGAGCGTCTTTTTGCTCGGCAGGCTCGCCGGGGAACAAGCTGCGGACATCGACGTGGCAGCGGTGGTTCGCGCGGTCTGTGCCGGGGCCGGACTCGGTGCGGAGTGGGGCATGGACCTCGACCAGCTCCACGTTGTGGCCGAGCTGGAGCGCGGCCCGCTCACCGAACGCGATCTGGAATCGCGCAAGACCGTGGCGAGCCAGCACGTCGCGATCGGCTACGCGGTCGATCTGCCCGGCGTGAACGATTTCCCGGCGGAGCAGTGGCTGCTGATGCGCATCCTGCGCCGGCTAGTGCAGCTGCGAGAGGCACTGCCCAGCTTGCGCCTGGGGCCCAGCGGTCAGGTGCTGCTGCTCCTGGAGGAAGCCGAGTTCCCCGTTCGGCTGGCTGGCTGCAGCATCACGCTGGTCCAGGCGGCGGATGGCTCGCCGGTGGCCCTGGAAAAGACGATTCGCAACGTCATGGGCGACGAGATGTCACAACTGGCTCGCCGAGTCCCCGGCTTCGACACGCGACTGCCGGACGCTTTTGCCCTGAACGTCACCGTCCCCAGAACCGTCGAGGCCGCGGCCGCGGGCCAGAGCGGCCGGCGGACCGTCATGGACGGCTACGGCTTGCGAGTTCCAGACGGCGGAGCGGTGCTGTGCGGCAGGGATTTGTACCAGGTGGAGCGCGCCGGAGCGATCCTGGCCCGCCGGCTGGCCCGGGCGATTGTCCGAACGGGGGTCGCCCACCAGTGCCAGGCGATGCTGGCCCTGGCCCCCGGCCAGGCCGAGGCGCAGATCCTGTCCCTGCACGGCGACGGCAAGGTGCTGGACGCTTCGCGCTGGGCCACGCTGCTGGACCGCACACTGGCCGGGGTCGGGCAGCGCTACGTGGGACAGGTGATGCTGGAGGACGTCGCACGGTATGGACACTTCTCCTCAGGGGATCGGCCCTGGGAAAAGCTGCACTTTGACGAGTAGGGCTTTTCGTTTAACCGCGATGCGCAGCGGAGCGCGGCCAGTCACGCGCTTCGCTGCGCGTCGCGGTTAAACAATTCTTCTCCCCTGACGAAAAAAAGCTGTCCCCCTTCCCGGGTCGCTCTCGCTGAATCAGACAGAGACAAGGGAACACAAGACTCAACACGAGTCAAGCAGCAAAAGCAACGAAAGGAGACGGCCATGTTTCGCATCATTCGCAATCTTCGGTGGCAGCGGGGTCTGGCGGCGGCGGTGGTGATGGTTGGCGGGCTGATCGGCGTTACGGCCTTGACCAGCCAGGCCCAGGCGGCCGACTATCGCTATCCGCAGCAGCTGGTTCGGCCGGCGACCTCGGCGGTGACCCAGCCCAACCTGACCGCCACGGCGGCTCAGATCAACAGCAACGTGCAGTCGGCCTACTACCAGCAGCGCGGGCCCAGGTGGGACCCATATTATCGGCCCTACGCTTCCACGCCCGTCTACTATCCGTACTACGTCCCCTCGCCGAATTACGGGTACGGCTACGGCTACGGCTACGGCTACTCCCCGTGGTATGGGTACAGCTCCTATCCGAACGTGGTTTACCCCTACGTGTCGCCGTATACGCCGACCGTGGCCCCCTCGATCCTGCCCTGATCGGACCGGGCCGTTGACAAGGAAATTCCATGCGAGGGGAGTACAGTCCGCGGCAGCACGCCGGCAACGGTGTGCGCCGCGGATTGTCGTTTCCAGGACGGCAAAGGCCGAGCAAATACAATGACACTTGTCGCCCGGGACAGCCCACTTCGAGGATGCGAGTGATGAGTACCGTCTTCAACTTCAACGCCGGCCCGGCCATGCTGCCGCCTCCCGTCCTGGAGCAGGTCCAGGCGGAGCTGCGGAACTACCACGGCTGCGGCATGTCGATCATGGAAATGAGCCACCGCTCGAAGGAGTTCGAGGCGGTCAACGCCCAGGCCGAGGCGACGTTCAAACGGCTCCTCGGCGTCGGGGACGGCTACCGGGTGCTGTTCCTGCAAGGCGGGGCCTCGACCCAGTTCGCCATGGTGCCGATGAACTTCCTGCCGGCCGGGGCGACCGCCGACTTCCTGATGACCGGGGCCTGGGCGGAAAAGGCTCAGGAGGAGGCCGCTCTGTTCGGCAAGGTTCACGTCGCCGCTTCGACGAAAAGCGACAGCTATCGCCGGGTGCCTCGCGCTGGAGAGATCGCTCTCAGCCCGGAGCCAGCCTACGTCCACCTGACCTCGAACGAGACGATTCAGGGGATTCAGTGGCAATCGTTCCCCGACGTGGGCCATCGGCCCCTGGTCGCCGACATGAGCAGCGACATCCTGTCGCGGCCGTTTGACGCCAGCAAGTTCCACCTGATCTACGCCGGGGCCCAGAAGAACCTGGGACCATCGGGCGTGACGGTGGTGCTGCTCCGCGAAGCGTGGCTGAGCAAGGCCAGCAAGACCGTGCCGACGATGCTGCGCTACGCGACCCACGTCAAGAACAATTCGCTGTACAACACGCCGCCGAGCTTCGGCGTTTACGTTCTGGGCCTGGTGCTGGGGTGGATCGAGAAGATCGGCGGTCTGCTAGCGATGGCGCAACAGAACCAGGCCAAGGCCCGGCTGCTGTACGAGGCGATCGATCGCAGCGACGGCTTCTACCGCGGCCACAGCTTGACTGAGGCGCGCTCGCGGATGAACGTGACCTTCCGGCTGCCCAGCGAGGCCCTGGAGAAACAGTTCGCGACCGAGGCGCAGGCAGCCGGCATGGTGGGTCTGCCCGGCCACCGCTCGGTGGGAGGACTTCGCGCCTCAATCTATAACGCCATCGGGGTCGATGCCTGCCAGGCCCTGGCGTCGTTCATGAATGACTTTGCCCGGCGGAACGGGTAAGGCACTGCGCACTCTGAGCAGCACAGTTCCCCTTTTCCCTTGCTGGGGAACGGGGAATTGCGCTGTTCGGATCGTTCAGGAGCCGGCAGGGCTGGGGCCAAATCTCAACCGTTCTGTCGCCTGGCTCGTGACCCCTGGCCTGCATTCCCGTTGCTGTCCGACAGCGGCGTCCAGGCAGGGAAAACGGCCAGCGTAACGCTCAGCAGGGAATCCTTCCAATCCATTCGGGGCCCCTCCTGGTGGGGAACGGCCGTTTCGAGCAAGGAACCCTGCTCCTTTCCGGAGAGGGAACTCCAGAGCTCTCCCAACCGATCGACGGCAACCTGTTGCTGCTGCTCTCCCGGCCGAGGAAGGTTCGGCGGGAGAGCAAGGACGGTGTCGCTGGGCTGCGACGGGGTGGTGTCGCCTCTGGAGGGTTGGGTCGGCACCGGCGCGGAAGGTTTGACTGGTTGGGGCGAATTGGGGTTGGACACGGGCCTGGGCATTTCGCCTCCCTGAGGGAAGGGCGGGAGCTGGCTGTCCCCGTACACCAGCGGTGCCGTGAGAGACGGCGGCGGCCGGACCGGTCCGAGGTTCTGGATGGAAGTCGAAGGGGGAGGTGGCGCAGCCGGTCCGCGCTGAGATCCAAGCGGCTCCGAGGTCGCGGCCTCACTGAAGAGCAAGCCGCTCGAGGTACTGGCGCCAAACAGGAAAACAAAGTTGGAGACCGTGGCATCTCCCGGCGTTTCCGCCGTCCCGATCCCTCCCGCCGAACTGCTCACGCCGAAGCTGTAAAAGTAGTTCACGACCGGACCGGAAGTGGACGTGGTTGCCGGACTGCTGCTCGAGCCGTTCGGCTGGCTGGGAGCGCTGGCCAGGGAGGGCTGAAAGAGGTTGGTGCTGGGATCAACCACGACCGGGTTTGCTCCACCAGCCGGGCTCACGACGCTTGGCTGACAACGAGGCTCCAGTTCTTCCAGGCGTGGACGCGGGGACCGGCGAACCGGACCGGAAGACACACGCTGTTTGTTTGAGGGCCACAAGGAAACGAAAGGCGGCATGGCTGCTCTCCTGTTGTTCGAGAACGACTGCATGAGCGAGCAGCGCGTTGTCAAGAACACCGGCAAACAGCGTGCCGTATTTCAGATCGCGAAATGGGATAACGTCTGTCAGGCCAGCAGCTCGCGCACGATCCGGGCGGGCTGACCATCGACCAGCGAAGCCGGGCCCGTGGGCCGGCGGAAGACCAGCTTCTGGTGGTCCAGACCGAACAGGTGCAGCAGCGTCGCGTGATAATCGCTGTGGTTGACCACGTTCTCGACCGCGTGGTGGCCGACCTCGTCGGTGGCCCCGTGGACGTATCCCGCCCTGAAGCCGCCCCCAGCGACCCAGACGCTGAAGCCGTAGGTGTTGTGGTCCCGGCCGACGTTCTTTTCGTTCTGGACGACCGGCAGCCGGCCCATCTCGCCGCCCCAGTGGACGACCGTCGTGTCCAGCAGCCCGCGCTGCTTCAGATCGCGCACCAGGGCGGCCGAGGGTTTGTCGATCTTCCGGCACATGGCCGGCAACTTGGTGGCGATGCCGCCGTGATGGTCCCAGTCCTGGTTGCCGGTGCAGATCTGGACAAAGCGGACGCCGCGCTCCACCAGCCGGCGGGCCAGCAGGCAACGGGTGCCAAACTCCCGTGTGGCCGGATTGTCCAGGCCGTACAGCCGTTGCGTCTCGGCTGTTTCGCGAGAGATGTCCAGGGCCTCTCGGGCCGTCAACTGCATCCGCGCCGCCAGCTCAAAGCTGCTGATGCGGGCGGCCAGGTCGTGCTCGCCCGGCCTGGCTTGCAGGTGTTCGCGGTTGAGCTGGCCGAGATAGCGCAGGAACTCGTCCTGAGCGGGGCCCTTGAGTTCCGGCGGCGGGTCCAGGTTGAGGATGCGCGGCTCCTTCGGACGGACCACCGTGCCCTGGAAGAGGGAGGGGAGCCAGCCGTTGGACCAGTTGTCCACGCCCAGGACCGGCACTCCGCCCGGATCGGTGAGGACGACGTAGGCCGGCAGGTTCTCGGACTCCGAGCCCAGCGCATAGGTGATCCAGGAACCGAGGACCGGCCTGCCCGCCGTGATCCGGCCGGTGTTCAGGGCGTTGATCGATTGGCCGTGGTTGTTCACGCCCGTCCGCATGGAGCGGATCAGGGTGACGTCGTCGGCGACGCTCCCCAGATGGGGCAGCAGCTCGCTCAGTTCCATTCCGCAGCGGCCCTGCTTGTGGAACTTCCACGGGCTGGCGAGCAAACGGGCGCTGGCCTCGCCGGCGTTGTCGAACTTGATGTCGCCGGTGAACCGCGTCCCGTTGCGTTTGACCAGCTCCGGCTTGGGGTCGAACAGGTCCAGGTGGCTCGGCCCGCCCTGCATGAACAGGGAGATCATGGCGCGAGCCCGGGCCGGAGCGGCCGGCGGTTTGGGTTTGAGGTCAAAGGTTTGCCGTTCCAGGATTGGCTTGATCGGCTCCGCCCGGGCTCCGGTTCGGTCCAGCAGCCAGGCCAGGGCGACCGAGCCCAGACTCATCCCCTGCGTCAGCAGGAAATGCCGGCGGGTCCAGTGATTGCTCCGAGGCGGAAACATGGGTCAGACTCCAGCATGTTTTTCTCCCCTCTCCCTGCTGGGGAGAGGGGTCGGGGGTGAGGGGTTTGATGCCTTGATTCATCGTTTCGCGCTAACCCGGGCCAGCGCGAAACGATGAATCAAAGACAGCCCCTCACCCCCAACCCCTCTCCCCAGCGGAGAGAGGGGAGAAAGAAAATCAATCCACGTAAAGGAACCCATTGGAACAGAGCAGGGCATGGCAAAAGCTGGCCAGAGCCCTGGCGTCCGGGGCAGGGGCGGCAGGCTTCGGCTTCTCGGCGGCGAAGCGGGCCGACTGCCTGCTCAGGAATGAGCAGGCCCCGGCCACCTGCTCGGCGGTCGGTTCCTGCCCCAGGATAAGCCGCCACGCGAACCGGACCTGGGCGGATACCTCCGGGCCCGCGGTGCGGATCACGCGCTGGGCGATCTCCTCGGACTGCCGGACCGGGAACTCGTTGTTCAGCAGCAGCAGCGATTGCAAGGCCACCGTCGAGGTCGCTCGCACTTCGCAGTTGGGGTTCACCGTCGCCGGGTCGAAGGGTTCCAGCACGCTCAGGGGCAGCGAGCGCCGCACCTGGACGTAGATGCTCCGGCGAAACTCCTCCTCGCCCAGCGGCACCTTCCGACCGGTGGGCCGGCCCGCCGAGTCGCGCGTGTCCGCCCCCAGCACGACCTGGCCAACCTCATCGGGCGTCACCGGCACGGGAGGGCCGTACATCTTCCGGTTCAGCTTGCCGCTGGCCGCCAGGATGCCGTCGCGCACCGCCTCCGCCTCCAGCCGGCGGACATTCATCCGCCCCAGCAGGCGATTGTCCGGATCGACCGCCTCCAGATCGCCGCGACGGCGCGAGACCTGGCGATACGCGGTCGAGGTGACGATCAGCCGATGCAGCGGCTTCCAGCGCCAGCCGCCGTGCATGAATTCGTCTGCCAAGAAGTCAAGCAGTTCCGGATGGGAAGGACGCTCGCCCAGGGAGCCGAAGTCACCCGGAGTGGCCACGATGCCGCGTCCGAAGTGGTGCAGCCAGATGCGGTTGACCAGGACGCGAGCCACCAGCGGATGCTTGCCGCTGGTCAGGTGGCGTGCGTAGGCCAGCCGGCGGCCCGTGGTCGGCAGAGCGGAATCCTTGACGGGGATCTTCGGACCATGCACGGGATCGGACAGAATGCTCAGCTCGCCCGGCAGACATTGTTGCCGGGGCTGGTTGTGATCGCCCCGGAAGAACAGGTACGTCGTCGGCACCTTGCCCGGGATTTCCGTCAGGGCCTGGACCAGGTTCTCGGCCGGCCGCCTGGCTCGCGCCGCCTCGGCGAGCTTGCCGTACTTCGCGGTGATGTCGCGCACCGCCTTGCCTTCGTAGAGGTAGACGTTCCCGACGGTCACGTTGACGCGCGGATAGTCCTGCAACAGCCGTTTCTGCTCGGCTGTCCGCTGATTGATCGGCGTTCCCTGGGCCTTGCCGCAACTCGTCGCGCAGTCTCCACCGGTGCCTGGGCCAGTTCCTTCTCCAGCACTTGCTGGACCAGCTGCTGCATGGCCGCCAGCCGTTCCGCCTCCACGCGCTTGCTTTCCGCGTCGGCTTCCGCGGCGCGCTTGCGGTCCTCGTCCGACCAGAGCGAGATCAGCCGGGCACTGGGCACGCGCCAGTTTTTCACGTCCAGGGCCGGCTCGAAGATGGCCCGCAGCCGGTAGTAGTCCTCCTGGGAGATCGGGTCGTAGCGATGCGCATGACACTGGGCACAAGAAACCGACAATCCCAGCAGCGAGGTGCTGATGATCTTGATCGTCTCGGCCACCGTGTCGTTGCGTGCCTGGATCGGATCGACTCCCGGATCGCTGGTGCCATCGGGAGCCAGGCGGAGGAAACCGGTGGCGATCAACCGATCCTGGTCGGCCGGCTGGAGATTGACGTAGGGCGGCTTCAGCATCTCGTCGCTGGCCAGCTGCTCGCGGATCAGTTCGTCCCAGGGCCGATCGGCGTTGAGGGCCCGGATCAGATAATCGCGATACTTCCAGACGTATTTGCGCTCGCTGTCCCTGGCCGAGTAGCCGTCGCTGTCGGCGTAGCCGGCCACGTCGAAGAAGTGGCGGGCCCAGCGTTCGCCATAGTGAGGCGACGCCAGCAAGCGATCGACCAGCTGCTCGTAGGCGTCGGGCCGGGTATCCTTGACAAAGGCATCGATCTCCTCGGGAGCGGGCGGCAAGCCGAGCAGGTCAAACGACAGCCGGCGGATCAGCGTCGGCCGATCTGCTTCCGGAGAAAAGCCGAGCTTGCGGGCTTCGAGCTTCTCCAGCAGAAAGGCGTCGATGGCAGTCCGCACCCGCTCGGAATTCCGCACCACGGGCAAACCCGGCCGACGAATCGGCTGGAACGACCAGAATTGCCGTTCCTCCTCGGTCCATTCGTGAGCGGCGGCCAGCTTGTCCGGCTCGGGGCGGGCAGTGCGCGCCCCCTGGGCGATCCAGGCCTGGAGGGTGGTCCGCTCCCTTGGCGTCAGCTTCTTCTTGCCGGGCGGCATCTCCCCGGCACTGATGCGTTCCCACAGCAGGCTCTCGTCCGGTTTGCCCGCGACCACGGCCGGCCCGGATTTGCCGCCCTGGAGCATCGACCGCACCAGGCGCAAATCGAGCTTCGCCTTCGGCTTCTCCTCCTCCCCGTGACACTGGAAACAGTGGGCCTTGAGGATTGGCCGGACGTGCTTCTCATACGTCAGTTGCTCCTCGGCCCGTGCCCGTCCGGGCAGGAGGGTCAGCACAACGGCCAGCGGGATCAGAGGTCCGAACGGTCGAGCGGTCCGCATGGCAGGCAATCCAGCGAGGGTTGGTCGAGCAGCAGGGCAGGGAGGCAGCAAGGAAGAAAACCGAGGTTCAACTTCCAAAGGGCAGTCTACCAATTCACCAAACGCAACACAAGCGCCTGCATTCTTCTAGAAATGCGTGAGTACCTCCTTGCATTTTGGGCACGGATCGCGCAAACTGCTTCCTATCCCTCAACAAGAATGACAATTGTCTTTGCCAGCACCAAGGGAGAGAGGAAAATGTCACTGACCACGATGAAGGTGTCTGCGGTCGTTGCGGCGAGCTTGATCAGCTTCACCGCCGGGGCAGGAGCGGGCATCCTGGGGATGAAATACGTCACCACGGACAGCAAGCCCAAGCTGGTCGCCGATGCTCAGCAGCCCCCGCCAGCCGGAGCTGAGGAGCAGGCCGCCCGCCCCGGGAGAGGTCGTCCAGGCGGCGGACCCGGCGGAGGTGGCGGACCCGGCGGTCCCGGGGGACGGCCGGGCGGCATGCGAGGTCCCAGTTCCAAGAGTCAGCTGGCCGCCCTGGTTGTCAAGCTCGATCAGCTGGCCCAGAAACAGCTCACGATCACCCTCACCGAGGAGCAGCAGCAGAAACTCCGCGAGCAGCTCAAGGACCTCAACGACATGGAAGAGCTGAGCGAGAAGGATGCCAAGGACCGGCTGGATGCGATTCAAGAGCTGGTAAAGAATGACAAAGACACCCTGGAAGCCGCGGGTTACCGCTTTCCAGGCCAGCCCGGCCAGCGCGGCGGCTTCGGTCGTCCGCCCGACGTTCCCAACCCGTTCAAGGATGAGAAGAACGCCAAGCACCTGAAATCACTTCAGGACATGGTGGGCAAGGCGAAAAGCGATTGACACCGAGCCATCCGCCCGGGCGAGAATCCCCCTGATTGACCGATTCGGGAAAGGAGGACTGTGATGTTCCGACACGTGTTCTTGGGCCTGGTTGCTGTCCTGCTGCCGGCCCTGGCTGCCGGGGCGGGAAAGCCCGAGGACAAAGCCAGGAGCGACCCACCGGGAGCGCCGGTGACCGCCAAGCTGGTTGCGAAGACAAACAAGTACGTGCTCGAGCTGCGCGGCAAGTCGGCCGAGGAGTTCCGCAAGGCCCTGAAGGACGCCGACAGCACCGGAGCTTATCCCGCGCCGCCGAAGGTCGATCTGGTCCTGGAAGTGACCAACACCAGCGACAAGGAGGTGCACCTCCGCTACGGGGGGACGCAAAACGTCGTCACGCTGGACCTGAAGGGAAAAGGGGCGGAGACGGTCGCCAAGAAGCGAGTGATCACGCCCAAGTTCCTGCTCGCGCCAAAGACCGAGACCCTGGCGCCCGGGAAAAGCGTGATCGTGCCGATCACCAGCCTGGGGTTCGGTATGCGGAACATGACGCATGCCGCATACTGGACGGCGCCCGGGGAGTATGTGCTTACCGCCAGCTATCAGGTCACCACGATCCCGGCTCCCAAGGGGGCCCGGGAGGCAGGCAATGGGTTTGGAGCGGTGACGCTGACCACGGCGCCTGTTACGATCAAGGTGGACGTGAAGTGAGGGGGATGCGCTCCACGTTTGCCTTGAAAGGAGGTAATCGTGAACGTTGAGCAACTGACACAGAAGGCCCTGCAAACGTTTCAGCAAGACTTGCCGCACCTGTGTGCCGAGCGCCCTGGACAATGGGTGGCCTACCAGGGTGATCGGCTACTGGGTTTCGCAGTTCACAAACACGAACTGTACCAGGAGTGCCTTCACCGTGGCTTACAGCGAAACGAGTTCGTGATCTTCTGCATTGAACCGCAGGAGACGGAAATGACACTCGGTCCTGTGGTGCTGGACTGATGCCGCTGTTCCTTGATCGCCTACCCTTTCACCGCTGGACGGATCCGACCCGCACACCGCCGCTGTCCTACTGGACTGTGGTGCTGCCGGTCATGGTTGCCGAGCCGTCGCTGACCACCCCACCGCCGGTGGCTCAGGTGCAGGAATGGGCAATGGACACCGGCAATCGGGGTGAAGCGTTTGCCTGGCGGCACCACCTGCTGCTGGCGGGCATCGACCCCGACCAGGGCCGGTTGCCGCAGCCAATGGCGATCCAGACAGTGACCGGCAAGGTGACTGTGCCGGTGCGGGATGTGGACTTATGGTTGGTGAGCAATTTGCCTCTGTCGCCGCCCGACCCTTACCGAATCGTCCTGCATCGGGGATTGGCCTTCATGGACGTGCCGACTGTGCCGGACCCGCAATTTCAGCGACCCCTCATTGGAATGAGGGCCTTGCGGAACGCACGACTCCGAGTGGAGATCGACTTCGACCACGACACCGTGACCGTCTGGACGCCGGACCCAGCAATTCCTTGAGCCGCTTGCGGTTTCAGCGCGGATCGCTAAGCCGCAAGCGGTTTGTGGAACGTAGACTTACACTGCAGCCTCCACCAGCGCCCCGGTGCTGAAATACTCGTTCTTGGCGTAGACCCCGAGAATGGTCTCGCCAATCTCGAAGTACGTTCCTTCCTGCTCATCCTTGGAGAATGCCAGGTTCGGATACTTCTGGCTGAGCGTCTCCGCCGATTGCGCCCGGGCCTCGATCTCATCCGGCAGCAGGCCCGTCGAGCCGACGTAGAACACCAGCGGCGACACCTTCTCCTCGAACAGCTTGTCGGAGTAGCGATCCAGCCGTTTCTGAGCCTCGGACATTGCCTTGACCAGTTCGGCTCGCGACACCGGCTTGCCGGCGTGACGGGCTGCCAGCACCGGGGCCAGGCCGGTGTCGCCGACGCGCTGCAGAATGGCCGACACCTTGCCGTTCTTCGCCAGACCCAGGAAGTCGTCGAAGATCTTGCGCATGAACTCATCGACCGCCGTGATCTTGGTGCGGGCCGACAGCTGCTTGTGCTTGAACGCCACCGTGCCGTCGAGCGTCTCGTCGAAGCTCGGCTTGTCCAGCTTCGTCCCGTTGACCGTCACCTCGTAAAGCCGATCGAGGAACTTGTTGCCCGACATCAGCTTGCCGAGATTGAGGATCTCCCGGTTGCCAATGTCCACCTTGTAGCTGACCTTGGTATCGACCGACCCTTCATTCAGGGCCTGTTTCAGGTCGGTGTACTCGGTCGTGGTCGGGAAATTGAGGTACAGGTTCTTGGACAGGTAGTGGGCCTTCAGTGCCTCGACCTGTTCCGGCGTCAGTTCCGCCGACACCTCCTTGAGGTGAGCCGAGAGGATGCTCGACAGCACCTTGACCTCGGCCAGGTCGTTGAAGACCCCGTCGAGGTTGACGCTCTCCGTGAAGGGCGGCACCAGCGGCAGCCGATCCAGACGCAGGGTGTAGTCGGCGTTCGGATCGAAGTGCGTGGCCGGGGCCCCGTTCAGCTCCAGCAAGCCGTCCTCGGACTGGAGCTTCTCGAACAGCTTCGGGTTGCTGATCCGCACCACCAGCGTGGGAACGTTCAGCTCGCCATCGCTGATGAGCGTGTAGTTGTTGAACGTGCTGAGCTTGTCCAGCTTGATGCCGGCCACCTCGGTGATGGGCGCGCCGCCGGCGGCCGGGACCAGCTGCACCGGTCGGGCGATGAGCACGTTCAGGTTCGCGGTGTTGTGATTGATGTCGAACGACGACACGGGGACGTAATTGGAGGGGTCGGTGTACTCGATCTTGAGGGTGGGCGGCACCAGGTTGCCAGCCTCGTCGCGGGTGCCCTGGACCCTCCGCAGGCCGCGCCGCTTGTAGCCGGCACGCAGGGCGCTGAGGTTGACCTTGAACCCGTCGCGGTTCTCGCCCAGCAGCCGGGCCAGGGCCAGCAGCGAGATACGGCGGTTTACCTTGACGTGATCCAGCACCTCGTGTTCCTGCAAGATGCCGGGCTGGAACAGCACCGCTTCCAGGTCCTGGGCCAGGGCGGCGATCTCGAGGTTGGTCAGTGCCTTGCCGTGGCGCTCGGTCAGGGTGGCGTCGTAGGTGCTGGCCAGGGCGTACTTGGCCGTGTTGATGTTGCCCTGGGCCAGGTTGGCGCGGGCAAAGGCCAGCAGCGCTTCGTGCGTCTGCACCGCCGGCACGTCGGTCAGCTTCTCGAACTGCTCGGGGGTCAGCTTGCGGTACTTGTAGACCACGGCATCGTCGTCGGCCTTGACGCCGCAGATCTTCAGCGGGCCGTTGTTGCCCAGCAGCTTGCCGCCCTTGTGCGAGACGAACACCTGGTAATCGAACTCCGGCGACAGCGGCTCCTCGATCGGCGGCGACACCGAGCCGCCGAGCAGCTGGGTCGTCTGGTTCAGGGCGTCGTAGACGGCCTTGATGTTGCCGGCCTTCAGGCAGACGCCGGAGACGGTGTTGGCCACCTTGGCCAGCAGGCGGAAGTCCGACGAATTGGAGTAGGCGATGGTGTTGACGAAGGCGTCGTGCCCCTGCAGTTCCTGGCAGATCTTCTCCAGCTCCTTGACCTCGGAATTGGAGCTGGGGTCGTTGGCGTAGCCATCGCTGTGCAATGTGATGGCGGTCAACTCTTCATCCTTGACCAGCGAGGCGGCCAGGCGGAGGGCCTGCGAGATGCACGTCAGCCCGGTGACGTGGATTTTTTCGATCTCCTTGATGTAGTGCGAGTCCCGCTTCATGATGTCCTGGATCTTGGCCCGCTGGAAATGGCAGCGGACGTCGCCCTGGGACGAATAGGACAGCAAGGTCACGAGCAGCTCAAAGCGGTTGTACTCGTCCAGGGTCAGCAGCTTGATCAGGGTTTCCTTGAGGGGCTCCAGGTCGCGGTACATCGAGCCGGAGCGGTCGATGATGACGATGTTGTGCGCCAGCGATTTCTCGGGCACGTCCTCGGGAGGCCGTTCGCGGCGGAACGGCTCGGCGAGGTAGTAGGCCCGCTCCTGGCCCAGGAAATTGAACAGCCGGAACTTGATCTTGGCGGCTACCCCGACCTGTGGGGTAACCTGCTGTGGCTCAACGGTGGCCGGCGGGGCGGTCTTGCCCCGGTCTGCCTTGGTGGCTGCGGCTCGCGTGCCGCGGGTGACCGGAGTGGTCGGTTGCGTCGTTTTTTTCTTGGCCATGTTGCGTCTCGCTTTGGTCCTTGGCTGCGACAGGAGCAAGTCGGCGATCTGTACAAAAGTGCCGATTGCGTGGGTTGTGCCTCTTGTCGCGATTGTTCCGAGATTATCGATTGTGCCGAAGGGCCGAGCAAGAAAAAAACGGAAGAAGTTCGAGACGCGGGAGGGCGAGGCTCCTGCCGAGCCGGGGCAAGGGACGGTCGGCGACACGGCTTGTACCCGCGTTGCAGAAGGCTTATCGTGAAGGTAATGGCTGTGTTCGTTTGTCCCCCAGGGCTCCCCCATGCAATCGTCGCGACCGCAGGTGCTGTCGTTTCTGGATGCGATCAAGGAAACGCCTGACGATGATACGCCACGCCTGATCCTGGCGGATTGGCTGATGGAACAGGGCGACGAGGTGCGCGGCGAGTTCATCCAGTTGCAGTGCCGCCTGGCCCAGATGAGCCAGGCAGACCCGCAGTGGGCGGCGACCAATGCGCAGGTGGAGGAGATTCTCCAGAAAAGGGAGAGAGAGTGGCTGCGACGCCTTCGACCGCTCCTTCGCCAGTGGCAGTTTCAGCGGGGGTTGTTGAACGTCACAGTCACGCCCGGTTCGCTGCTCAAGGCAACGGACCGGGCGGCTGGCTGGACGGAGACCTGGGCCTGGGTGGAACGGGTTCGATTCCAGAACGTGAACACTTCCCGCCTGTTCCACGGTTTCTCTTTTCTTCAGCAGATCACCGGCCTCGATCTGACCGGACAGCAGTTGGGCGACGAGGGGTTGGAGACAATCACGGCTTCACCATCCCTGACCCGGCTGGTCTCCCTCGTCCTGGACAACAACCAGATCAGCACGACGGGTGTGGCAATCCTGGCCCAGTCCCCGTTGCTGGGGCAGCTGAAAGACCTCAGCTTGAGAGGCAACGTGATCGATGATGGGGGCTTTGCTCTCCTGATCTCTTCCCCGCAATTTCGGCTGGCGCGGCTGGCGCGTCTGGATCTGAAAGGCAACATGCTTCAGTTCACGAACCCCCGGAGGATTGCCCTGTTGCCCAGGCTCAGCGACCTCAGCAGCCTGAACCTGAGCGACAACCGGTTGCATCCCGCGGTAGTCGAAGCTCTGGCAGGAATCAACTGGACGCGATTGACGCAGCTTTATCTCGATGGGGCCGAGATCGACGACCTGGGGGCCAGGGCCCTGGCAAGGTCTCCTGGCCTGTGCCGGCTCACGACGCTCTCCTTGTACGGGAATCAGATCAGCGTCCTGGGAGCCGAAGCACTCGCGCAATCGCCTTACCTGGGAAACCTCCGCCGCCTGCGTCTGGGGAAAAACAACTTCCTCTCCGGCGCCGCCGCTGCCTTGGGGGCTCGCTTCGGCAATGCCCTCGTGCTGAACTGAGGTCCCGCCCGCCTCACTTGCCGATGACGTGCCGCAGCACCCCATAGGTGAGGGCCGCGACGAGCGCCGAGATCGGGATGGTCAGGATCCAGGCGACGAGCATGTTCCGGGCCACGCCCCAGCGCACCGCCGAGACGCGCTTGGAGGCGCCGACGCCCATGATGCTCGCCGAAATGACGTGCGTGGTGCTGACGGGAGCGCCGAAATGGGTCGCGGTCAGGATCACCAGGGCGGCGGAGGTCTCGGCGGCGAAGCCGTTGATCGGCCGCATCTTGATGATCTTGTGGCCCATCGTCTTCATGATCCGCCAGCCGCCCGAGGCAGTGCCCAGCGCCATGGCCGTGGCACAGGCGAGGATCGCCCACGTGGGGATGTCCAGCGCCTCGCTCTTGAAGTAGGCGGCCAGGGCCAGGGCGATGACGCCCATCGACTTCTGGGCGTCGTTGGAGCCGTGGGCGAAGGCCATGAATGCCGCCGAGAAGAGCTGCAAGCCCCGGAAGTTGCGGTTGACGGTCCGGGCCCGCCAGGAGCGGACCAGCCAGTAGAGCAGCACCATCAAGACAAAACCGACGATCATGCCGACCAGCGGCGACAGGACCAGGGCCCGCAGGGTCTTCTTGACTCCCTCCGACTTCAGCAGGGTCCACAGGGCCGTCCCCGGCGGCACCGATTCCAGCGTCTTGTAGCACCAGACGGCCCCGACGACGCCGCCGATCAGCGCGTGCGACGAACTGGAGGGGATGCCGTAGTACCACGTCAGCAGGTTCCAGAAGATGGCACCCAGAAGGGCGGCGGCCACAACGGTCTGCGTCAGGGTAACTTCGGTGGGATCGACGATGTCCTTGCCGATGGTGGTGGCGACCTTGACGCCGACAAAGGCCCCGACAAAATTGCACAGGGCGGCCATCAGCACGGCCGTCCGGCCGGGCAGCACGTTGGTGGAAACCACCGTGGCCACGGCGTTGGCGGTGTCGTGGAAGCCGTTGATGTAGTCAAACGCCAGGGCCAGCACGACGACCAGCACCAGCAGCACCAGGGTAACTTCAGCCATTTTTCACGAACACCGAGCGGATCACGTCCATCGCATCTTCGCACGTATCGACGCCCATCTCCAGCGAGTTGAGCATGTCTTTCTGGCGAACCAGTTCCCGAGGATCGATCTCTTCACTGAAAAGGGCCTCGATACTGCTGCGATAGACCGCGTCGGCCTCGTTCTCCAGCGTGTGGACCGCCACGGTTTGCTTGCGGATGGACTCGGGATCGTTGAAGTGGCGGAGCTTGCGGACGGCCTGGCCCAGTTCGGTCACTGCTCGGATGGTGATGTCAATCAGCTGCTTCATGGGCGGAGTCAGCGACGCGAAGCGGAACAGGGCGGCAAAGGCGGCCACGTGTTCCATGTCGTCGATGACCTCGTCCAGGGTGTTGGTCAGGCGAGCGAGGTCTTCGCGGTCGATGGGCGTGACAAAGGTGCGGTCCAGCTGGTCGTAGAGGTTATGGCACAGGTTGTCGGCCTCGGTCTCGATCGGCTTGAGCCGGCCGGCGATGTCCTGGAACTGCTCCCGGGTGGAGGCGTTCACCAGTTCGCCGAAGATGACCGCGGCGGCCTCCATCTTGCCGCCGATCTCCTCCAGGAGCGTGAAGAAAAGGTCCTGGGGCGGCAACACAAACCGCACGAGCCGGTCAATGAACATGAGGACACCTCACAGCCAGAGCGCCTGGTGAGGGGGATCTTAGGACCGCAAACCGCGAACGGCCAGCGAGGAGAAGGGGGAGAGGCCGTCTTCACCCAAGTTTCATTATCAGCCCCGCAGCTGCTTCTTCGGCAGGAGGCGGTCGCTCTGGTTGATTGCATTGCGCCCCGACACACACACAACCCTCGTCCCGGTGCCCACGGGCTCTTGGATTCGGCCGATTCAATCCGGGATGATAAAATGAGGAGCAACAAGCGGCTGAGGGATGGAGCGGGAGGTGCGGAGAATGAAGCCGATCGAAGCCAGTTTCCGCCAGGACTGTCTGAAGCACGTCGAGGATGCCACGCCCTGGCTGGTCTTCTCCGACTGGCTGGAGGAGGACGGCCAACTCGCACTGGCGGCCGCTTACCGCAATCGACGCTTCCGCAACAGCATCGGCATGGAAATGGTACTGGTTCCGGCGGGCACCTTCTGGATGGGCGGCGGAGGCGGCACACCCGGCGACAAACAGGTTGAGATCCCGGCGGATTTCCTGATGGGGACGACCCCGGTGACCCAGGGGCAATGGCAGGCCGTCATGGGAAAGAACCCGAGCTGGTTCTCCCGCACCGGGGCCGGCAGGGAGAGCGTGCAGGACGTTGCCGACGCCGACCTGCTGAACTTCCCGGTCGAAAGCGTCTCCTGGAAAATGGTGCAGGGCTTCCTCAAGAAGCTCAATGCCCGGGAGAAAGATAGTGGATGGACGTACCGCTTGCCGACCGAGGCCGAGTGGGAATACTCCTGTCGAGGAGGGCCTGCTTCCAAAGAAGAGTGTTCCTTCCACTTCTATCTGGACCAACCGAGCAACGACCTCTCCTCCACCCAGGCCAATTTCGATGGGAACTATCCCGCTGGAAGTGCTGGCAAAGGGCCTTACCTGGCCCGGCCGACCAGGGTGGGCTCCTACAAGCCGAACCGTCTGGGCCTGTATGACATGCACGGCAACGTCTGGGAGTGGTGTCAGGACATCTTCCAGGGCTCCCAGCGCGTGATCCGGGGCGGCGGCTGGTACGACTACGCCGGCTACTGCCAGGCGAGCTACCGCAGCGGCTACGGGCCGGCGTTCCGGGACCGCGACCTCGGCTTGCGCCTGGCCCGAGTTCCGTCCGGTGTTTGAGCCAGTCCAGGAGAGCGGAGCCTGGAGCGGAGGTCGAAGGGAGGCAACGGAACGGAGGCGGAGCCGGAGTGCAGTCGCCTCCCTTCGTACCGCAGCGGAAGGCAGAGCGGTCAGGGCGGGTTGTCTTTATTCCCGGGGTTCAAGGGGCGGAGCCCCTTGGCGCTGCGCGGACCACCTCAAGCGTCTGGGGTTCTGTCGTGTCAATTCCTGCCCGTTTGCTGGAGATCGTGCAGCGCTGTGTGGCCGGGCTTCCGGAACTGGAGCGCGGCCTGGTCGTTGCCGTCTCGGGCGGCCCCGACAGCGTGGCCCTGCTCCGTCTTCTGCTTGCCGTCCGACCTTCCTGTCCCCGTATCGTGGTCGCTCATCTCAATCATCAGCTTCGAGGAGCCGAGAGCGAAAGTGACGAAGCGTTTGTCGCCCAGCTGTGCGTTCAGCTGGCCACATCGGAACAAGCGGAGCTGACTTTTCGCGGCGCTCGCATCGATGTCGCCGGCGAGGCCCGGCAGGCCGGTGAGAACCTCGAAGCGACGGCCCGGCGGCTGCGCTATCGCTTCCTGGCCGAGGTTGCCCGCGCGGAGGGATTGCGCTGGGTGACCACGGGGCACACGGCCGGCGATCAGGCCGAGACCGTGCTGCACCGGCTGCTGCGCGGCACCGGCTTGCAGGGCTTGCGCGGCATCGCGGCCAGCCGGGAGCTGGAACCGGGCGTCGGGGTCGTTCGGCCCCTGCTCCAGATCAGCCGGGCGCGGTTGATCGAGTGCCTGGAAGCGCTGGGGCAGCCGTACCGGCTGGACAGCAGCAACCAGGAGCGGCGTTTCCTGCGCAACCGCATCCGGCTTGAGCTGCTGCCGCTGCTGGAGCGCGAGTACAACCCGCGGATCGAGGAAGTGCTGGCCCGGCTGGCGGAGCAGGCCGACGAGGTGGGGCGCGAGCAGGAGCAGCGGGTGCGCGAGCTGCTCCAGGAGGTGGAACGGCCCCGGGCCGGCCCGATGGTGGTCCTGGATCGAGAACGGCTGGCCCAGGCGTCGCGGAATCAGGTGCGCGAGGTCTTCCGGCTGCTGTGGCAACGTGAGGGCTTCTCGATGGACGCGATGGGGTTCGAGACCTGGGAACGCCTGGCGGACCTGGTGCTGGTCGATGGGCCGCCGGTGAATCTGCCGGGCTTGCTCCATGCCCGCCGGCACGGTCGCGTCATCCAGATCGCGCCGCGCTCTTCCGGATCATGAGCGATCTTGCGGCAAACTCCGGGTGCGCTCGTGCTTCAGTTGCTCGAAGCGCTGCTGGGCCCGCTGGTATTTTTCCTCGACGCGCCGCAGCCGTTCGCGGAGGCGGAACTGCACCTGCCCGACCCGCGCCAGGGTCCGGGCGGCACGCTGCGTTTCTTCCGCGTTGGCCTGTTTGGCGTGGGCCTGGACCTGCTCGGTCAGCTGCTTCTCCCGACGCTGGAGTTGCTCCAGCCGGTCGCGCCAGCGCTCGATGCGCGCGGCAGAGGTTCAGCATCAGCTGCTGGCGGATTTGCAGTTCCTGAGCCAGGCGGGCTTGATAGTCGCGTTCCTCTTGCTCCGGCGTGGGCGGCCAGAGCCAGTGAGAGAGGGCGCGCAGGGACGAACGAAGGGTCTTGTGCCAGGGCGAATGGGTCATGGTCGCCTCCTGCCCGGATGCGGGCGTGGGTCTGCCTCGACCTCATTCTACTGTCCCTTTTGGGGCTTCACCAAGTAATTCGCTCCTGGCGACGGGATTTTTTACTGGAGCGAGGGCGTTCCAGTCAACCCAGGGCGATGCCCTGGGCTATTCTGTTGCGCCCCTTCGGGGCAGAAGAATGTCCGGTCTTTGCCCCGAAGCAAATGTCCGCATGCGTTGGCAACCCAGGGCGATGCCCTGGGCTATTCTGTTGCGCCCCTTCGGGGCAGAAGAATGTCCGGTCTTTGCCCCGAAGCAAATGTCCGCATGCGTCGCCAACCCAGGGCGATGCCCTGGGCTATTCTGTTGCGCCCCTTCGGGGCAGAAGAATGTCCGGTCTTTGCCCCGAAGCAAATGTCCGCATGCGTCGTCAACCCAGGGCGATGCCCTGGGCTATTCTGTTGCGCCCCTTCGGGGCAGAAGAATGTCCGGTCTTTGCCCCGAAGGGCGCGCCGAACACGAATAGCCCAGGGCATCGCCCTGGGTTCAGGGCGAGCGGGTCTTTTTCTTTCTGAGGACCAATAACACCGCTCACGAGCCGCCGGGTTTATCCCGGCGGTGTGACCGCCGGGATAAACCCGGCGGCTCGTCGGTAGCGGACGCAGGAGAAACGCCACCATCACCGCCCGCCAATCCAGCGGCCGGCTCGGGCTCGCCGCTGTCCCAGCGAACCGGCTGCGTTAGCTGCCGGGTGGGAAGCTCCGGCAAGGGGGCCGTCGCCGGCAGCAGCCCCGGCTCGGCGAAGATGTCCCGCGTGGTCTCCGGAGCCGGTAGGTCCGCCAGCCAATCCAGTCCGGCCGCGCTCAGACGCAGCTCGGATTCCGTCATTTCCAGCGCGCTGGTTGCCGGCTGGAGCCGGCTCTTGATCTCCTCGACCGTCCCCTTGAGCGCATCAATCCCATCCTGGATCTTGTCGAGGACCTGCTCGCTCAAGCGGCGTTTGTCCAGCGTCTGGTCCACGCCCATGCTGAACCGCTGCCAGGCGGGCGAGTCGGTCGTTGTCGGTCTGCACCTCCACCGCGACCTCGAGTTCCTGGCCTGGCTGTCCTTCCTCGCTGCTGCCGACGTTCCCGGCCTGGCCCTGTGTCCGGGGCTGGAACAGCGCGAAGCCCGCCGCGGGCGGAGTCGTGGCCTGGCTGGAGTTGCTGCTGGACTGGCCCTGCGGCACACTGGCGGGGAGCAGGACCGCCACGATCAGGTAGTTGGTCCCGGGCAGGCTGGCCGGCTGGGTCACCGTCGTGGCTGCCGGGGTGATGCTCAGATTGATCTGCCCGGCTGCCGGGTTCCCGGCAACGTCCACCACCACGGAGCTGTTGGGTTGCGGCGTCTGCGTTTGGGTGGAAGGGTTGTCCGCGGTCAGGCCGGCGCCGCTGGCCTGGAAAAACATGGTTGTGCCACGGTGCTGGGTCCGAACGGCGGTGTGGGTATCGGTGATCAGCTCGAACCGGCCGTTCTCGAAGCCGAAGAACGCCAGCGCATGCTGACGGGTCAGCGACACCTGGTCGCCGTCTTGCAGGGCGCGGAGGAGAGCGCCCGTCACCGCATGAACCGTGCCATCGGTGTGTACCGCGTAGAACTGCCCGGGGGTCAGGGTCACCTCAAGGGGGACCGGGGATGTGACAGACTGTTGCTGGGCACCGAAGGTCAGGGGAAGGGCCGGGGGAAGGGTAGCGGCCGAGGTCAGCGCCAGACGATCCTCCAGCGGCTCAAGCTGGGGGCGATACCAGGACCGCTTCATGATCGTCCTCCTCTCTCCTTTCCGTTTCAGCGATTGCTCTGCCCGTAATAGCGAGCGAGTTCAGCATAAGGGGCCAATTTGCGGAGCGCTGCCAGGGCCGGATCGGTCTGCACCTGCTCACGCCAAAACGCCGTCCGCTGCTCCTGCGGCACCTCCTCCAGCGTCCGCCGCAGACAGCGCAGGGCCCTGGTTTCCGCCAGCGCCAGCCGCTGGGCCGCCAGCGCCGTTCGGTTGGCGCGTGCCTCCACTTCGAGCAGGACGACCGCCTGGGCCCAGATCCGGGTCAGGTTGTACAGCAAGCGATCGTTCAGCGGTCCCTGTTTCTCCGCCGCCTCGGCATCGGCCAGGGCCGCGTCCAGTTGCTTGAGTCGAATGCGGGCGTTGCCGCGGCCAGCCAGGGCGTCGGCGCTGGTCGGGTCCGCCTTCAGGCAGACCTCGAAATCGTCCAGCGCCAGCCGGGCCGCGTCGGTCATCAGATAGGCCCAGGCGCGGGCGCTGCGGGTCACTCGGTCTGTCGGGTCCAGACGCAGAGCGACGCTGTAATTGTCGATGGCGGCCGACAGCTGACCCGCCCGGGCATGGATCAGGCCGCGTTCCTGGAAGACCTCCGCCGGCGGCTCTCGCGTCCCGGCCAGATAGCGATCCAGCGCCTGACCCGCCTCGGTGATGCGGTTCAGCTGAAGCAGCGTCCGGGCCCGGTAACGCTGGACCTGGGCCAGGTCGGGTTTGAGCTGCACCGCGCGGTCGAAGCGGGCCAGGGCCGCCGCATACTCGTGCTCGCGGTGCAGCAACTGCCCCAGCTCCACCAGAGTGCGGACCAGCAGTTCCGATTTACTGTCCTTCGGCTCCAGGGCGATGGCCCGCTCGAAGTCGGCCCGGGCCCGGGCACGCTGGCCGCGCTCCAGCCATAGCCGGGCCCGGGCCTCGTACAACTCCGGCAGCTCGAGGCGCTCGCTGGATCGCCTGGTTCATGGCCGTCAAGGCGGCCTCGGGCTTGCCGGCTCCCTGAAGCGCCTGAGCCAGGTTGACGTAGGCCGGATACGCCGCTGGGTTGAGCCGGATCGCCTCCTCCAGGTCGCGAATCGCCTCCGCCCAGCGTTTGCGGCGAATCAGCAGGACGCCCCGATTGGCCAGACCGACGTAGCGCGCCGGCTTGTCCAGGTCCTGGGCCAGGGCCCGGTCGAAATCGGCCTGGGCGGCGTTGAACTCGACCTCGGCCGCGTGCTGGTACGTCCGGACCAGCTCGGTGTTGGGCTTTTTGACCTGGGCGACCTGCTCCGCTTCCTGCGCGGCCCGGAAACCCAGCTCGGTGGCCGCCAGGCCACGCACCAGCAGCGGCCAGACAAACGTCGGCCGGCGGTTCAGGCACACTGTCAAATCCTCCTTGCCCTCCAGCCACCGGCCCGCCCGCAGATGACACAACGCCCGGACGTACCTCGCCCAGAAATGGTTCTGCTGCTGCCGCAACACCTCCTCGCCGTCCCGGCTGGCCAGCTCGTACTGCCCGGCCTGGTAATGCTCCAGCTCCGCCAGGAACCAGTCGAGCACTCCCAGCGGTGCGTTGCCCTCTGCATCTGCAACCCTGGCGGCACCGTCCTTCTTTCCCTCGCTCTGGGCCAGGTAGCGGGCTTTGCGGCGCTGGTACGTCCTCGTTTCCAGACCCAGCGCCGCGGCCCGGTCCAGCAGGGCCAGAGCGTTCTTCGCCCCCTGCCGGCTCTGTTCTTCGGATCGGGGTTGACCAGGCATCCCAGTGGCCTCGATCTCCGCCCAGATCAGCAGCAGCTCGTAGCACCCGGCCTTCAGACTGCGATGGTCGGCAGCGCTCAGGTAAGGCCGATCGCGCTTCAGCAGGGCCAGCCCCTCAGCTGGAGTTGACTTCCCATCAAGCCCATAAACGCTCAGCGCCGTCCGAGCAGCCGTCAGCGTCCGGGCCCGATTGCCGGCCAGGCCCAGGCCGGTGAACAGCGTCTCGTAAAACAGGGCGTCGTCGTGAGCCGACTCGAAGCGCTGATACCGCTGCCGGGCCTGCTCGCGCTGCTGCTGCTCCTCCAGCTGCTGCCGGACTTCTTTCTGACAATGCAGCAGTTGCTCGCGCAGGTCCTCGGCCCGCAAGCCGGGCAGAGCTGCCAGGGCCGCCAGGGCGCTGGCGATTTCCCGGTCGGCCTCCGCCCATTGCTTGTCAGCGACGTGCTGCTGGGCCCGGTCCAGGCTGGCCCGGCTCTCGCTCCGCGTCCGTTCCTCCACGGCCACTTCTTCCACCCGGTGGCGGGCGAAATCCGCCTCCTCGGCCTTGAAGCGCGCGTAGAAGAGCAGCGCCGCCGCGATGGCCAGCCAGGCCACCACGCTGACCGCGACAAAGCCGGCCACGAACGGCTTGCGCCGCACCCATTTGCCCAGCCGTTCCCAGGAGGGTGTGGGCCGGGCCTGGATCGGCTCACCAGCCTGGAAGCGCCGCAAGTCCTCGGCCAGCGCCGACGCCGAGGCGTACCGTTTGTGCTGGTCCTTCTCCAGACATTTCAGGCAGATCGTTTCCAGGTCGCGCGGCACGCCGGGCTGCAGCTGCCGGGGCGGCACCGGGTCCTGATGACAGACCTGGGCCAGCGTCTCCAGCACGGTCGTGCCGACGAACGGCGGCCGGGCGGTCAGCATCTGGTAGAGGATGGCCCCCAGGGCGTAAACGTCCGCGGCGGGGCCGATCAGCCGGGCCTGTCCCTGGGCCTGCTCGGGGGCCATGTAGCTGGGCGTGCCCTTGATGACCCCGGTCTGGGTGCTGCTCACGTCGTCCAGCCGGCGGGCCAGGCCGAAATCCGTGATCTTGAGCGTGGGTGGACAGGCTGGGGTGTCGCCGAGGGCCAGCAGCACGTTGTCCGGCTTGAGGTCGCGATGGACGATGCCCCGGCCGTGGGCATAAGCCACCGCCCGGGCCAGCGTTTCGACCATCCGGGCCGCATCACGGGCCGGCTGGGGTTTGTTGGCCAGCCACTTTTCCAGGCTGCCCCCCGCCATGAACTCGAACGCCAGGTAGGGAACACCCTGACTGGTGCCGACCTCGTGGATCTGCACCACGTGCGGATGCTGGAACAGGGCCACGGCCTCGGCTTCGGCGCGAAAGCTGTCCCGTTCGGCGAGGGTCGCCTGGCTGCCGGTGCGGAGCACCTTCAGGGCCACGAGCCGTTTGGTGCCCTCCTGGACGGCCCGATAGACCACGCCCAGGGCGCCTCGACCTTCCTCGCCCAGGATCTTGTAGCCGGGCACCACGGGCCAGCTGCGCGGGCGGCTTCCGGCTCCAGCGCGCCGGAGAAGCACAGCGTCGCGGCCTGCGGCTCCGCAACGGAGAACGGCTCCCCCGGATCGGACCCGGTCACGATGAACACGCTGTCATCGGGGAGTGGCGAGGGCATGGTCTCTCCAGGACCCGGCCTGCATGGTGACGGTTCGCGTCCCTGTAAGAATCAAGCGACCGCCGGCCCTCGGAGGGGACAGAACGGTCCGCAGCAGCGGCAACGCCGGCTCCCTCCGGGTTGGGCTGTGCCGGGCAGGGCAGGATCGCGAGCCCGGCCGGCGGATCATTTCCAAGGGGCGCTCTGGCGCAAGCTCTCTGCAATCATACTCTAAGAAATTGGTTCGCCGCAATGCGCTGCGAAGCGCCTCCCGCCTGAACGGGGGAGACGCGACTCCGCTGCGCGTCGCGGGTAAACAAATCGACTCGCGCATCGGTCAGGATAGAGGAAGGTTCGCACCTGGGAAGCGACGCCCGGGCGGAATTCCCGAAATGCCCGGGCCCAGGTCAACGAATAGTCTGGTAGAAGATCGGCCACTGTGGATGCGGGTTCTTGCCGGCAATGCTGTGCAGGAGGAAGCCATGGGCGGGATTGAATGGTTGATTCTTCGCCTGCTGATGTGGGTGGGAGTGCCGGTGTTTTTGCTGGTCCTGCTCATCGGCCCGGCTCGTTGCGGCAGGGCCTGGAGGCGCTTGGCCACCTTCTTACTCGACGGGCGGGAGGAGCCGACCACCATCCTCAACCGGGTGGTGGCCAGGCTGCAGAAGAACATCGAGGCGCTCAAGCAGGTTCTCAAACAGACGGAAGCGACCCAGGCGGAGATCAGCCGCAACCAGAAACGCAGCGAGGACAACGCGCTCGCCCTGGAGATCGAGGCCCGCTCCCTGGCGGCCCGCGGCGACGACCTGGGGGCCAGGGCGGCCCTGTCGAAGCTCAACCTGGAGCGGCTGGCCATCCAGAGCTTCACCGCACAGCTGAGCCAGCAGCAGAAACGGGTTGTCGAAACCCGGCGCCGGCTGCATCTGCTGGAGCTGCAGCTGCGCCAGTACGAGGTCGGCCGCAGCATCCTGCTGAACCAGCTGGCCGAGGCCAAGACCCTGGAACAGCAGTACGCCCTGGTCAATCAGTTCGACCCGCTGGGCGCCGTGGCCGATTGGCACAGGGCCGAGGGGTCCGTTCAGGAGGCGGCGCAAAACGCACGGGCGGTCGAGAAGGTGTTCAATGACACGGCCGACCTGCCGCTGACCGGGCAGCCGCTGCGCGTCGATCCGGCGCTGGTGGATGCCCAGCTGGCCGCGCTGAAAGCGCAGGCCTGGGCGAACAATCAGGGTAAGGGCAAGTGAGAATCAACTTCCCCGGCGAAATACACGTCACCGGGGAGCGTTTCGAGTGAGTTCACGACGAGCAGCAGGACAAGGTTGCGCCCTCGCGCTCCTGCTGCGCAACGATCTGTCCACTAACGTGAAGGAGCAAATCCGTGGATGCGTTCAGCAAACCGCGCACCTGGATCGTTCTGGGTGTTGTCGCCGCCTCGCTGTTTCTGCTGTACCAGTTCTGGGTCTGGGAAGTCGAGCGGGTCGAAGTGCCGCCCGGCGAGTTCCTGGTCGTGACCAGCCTGTGGGGCAAGGAATTGCCTTCGGGAGAGGTCGTCGCCCCCAACGAGTCCTACAAGGGCATCCAGCTCCGGACCCGGCCTGATGGCCGGCATTTCATCAACCCGGTCCTGTACACCTATGAACGGCACAAGGTCGTCGTGGTCCCCGCGGGCCAGTGCCTGGTGCTGACGCGCAAGTATGGCAACGTCATCGATGCGGAGAAGCTGCAGCGGGGCGAGGTCCTCGTCGAGGGCAACGAGAAACCGCTGAAGTGGGACCCCCAGACGCAAAGCTGGAACGGCGAACGCGGCATCATCCGCGAGCCGCTCGGTCCGGGCAACTATTACCTGAACCCTCTCGCCTACGACTGGACGCTCCACCCTCAGGTGTCGATCCATCCCCAGCAGGTCGGAGTCTGCGTGCTCAAGGCAGGCAAGGACCCGGCAAACCTGGACAAAAACCAACGGACCAGTCCCTACCTCGTTCCCGAGGGTTATCGCGGGGTGCAGGAAAAGCCAGTGGCGCCGGCGGATTACCCTGTCAATCCGTTTGCCAAGAGTATCATCCCGGTGGACGTTCGCAGCACCACAGTCACACTGACGGACATCGTCTTTCCATCCAAGGATGGCTTCGCCCTCAGTCCGGTTGTTGTGGTTCAATACAGTGTTCAGCCCGAAATGGCACCGCAACTTCTCGTCACCCTGACCGACAAAGGGGCACTGTATCAGAAGTCAGACACTCCGGCAGAGCAGGAACAGAACCAGATCCTGCAAAAGGTGGTGTTACCGTTGATCCGGGGTTCCGTGCGCATGGAGGGAAGCAAGTTCAACGCCCGCGACTTCATTGCCGCCCAGGAGAAAGAGCCCGGGGCCAAGGAGACCCTGAACCCGCTTGAGGAACTGCAAAACAAGCTGAACGAGCAGATCCCGAAAAAATGCAAGGCCGAGGGCATCAACATCAAGATGATCACCATCGACACGTTCACGATTCACGAAGACCTGACCAAGCTGGCCACGCAAATCAACGAACGGAAGCAGGCCCGGCTGGAACTGGTGAGCAACCAGAGCAAGATCAAGGAGTACAAGGCCAAGCAGAAACTGGAGGCCGACTCGGAGGCGCTGACGCAGCAGAAAGCCAAGGTCGTCGAGGCCGAGACGGAGCTGAAAAAGGCAACCATCACGGCAACGCAACGCAAGGCGGTCGAGGAAAGCAAGCTCAAGAACGACCTGAAGGTGGCCGAGAACCGGCTGGCGGCGGCCAAGGACAAGGCCCAGGCCATCACGTCCAAGGGCGAGGCCGAAGCCAGGAAGATCACGCTGGAAAACGAGGCGACGGTGGCCGGCCTGAAGAAGGCCATCAGCGGCTTCCCGGGACCGGATGCCTACGCCCAGTTCCAGATCATGGCCAAGGTCGGACCGGCCCTGACCGAGATCTTCGCAACGGACTCCAGCGACTTTGCCAAGCTCTTCGCCGGCTATTTGACCGGCCATGGTCCCAAACCGACCAGCTCCACCAGCTCCGGCCCGATGGGCAATGGGGCCTCCGGACGGTAAAGGTAGCCGCAGGCTTTAGCCTGCGTGGCCGACAATTGTTTCTGAGACGTCAAACACACAGGTGAGCCAATATGAGCAAGTCACAACGATCGACGGACGCGGACAACGAGTTCCTGGACAACCTGAAGCGGCGCCTGAAGCGCTGGGCGGTCGTGATTGGCGTGCCGCTGGTCGGCCTGCTGATCCTGTTCCTGATTCTGTGGAACGTCTTCTTCAAGTACGTGCCGCCGGGCAAGATGCTGGTGGTGGAGGCCAAGTTCGGCGAGGACCGCGACCCCGAGCGGACCATGTCGAAGCCGGGCGAGAAAGGGGTCCAGGAAGACGTCCTGGGCGAAGGCTGGCACTTCGTGACCCCCATCGTTTACACCACCGAACTGAAGGACAACGTCAAGGTGGAGCCGGGCATGGTCGGCATCGTCACGGCCAAGGGCGGCAAGACGCCGAAAGACGGCCACGTACTGACCGACAACGATGATGAAAAGGGCATTCGCCGCAAGGTGCTGCCCCCCGGGACGTATCGGCTCAATCCCCACGGCTACGCGGTCGAGCAGGTCAAGGCGATCGAGATCACGCCCGGGCACGTTGGCTTGCAGCTCCGCAAGCTGGGCGAGGAAAGCAGCGGGCGCTTCGCTGAGAACGAACACCAGAAGGGCCTCCTGCGCGAAGTGCTCCAGCCAGGGCTGTATTTCATCAACACCCGGGAATACACGATCAAGGAATGCGAGGTCGGCATTTACCAGACCACCTACCAGCACAACACCAACAAGAACAGCAGTCTGACCTTCCAGAGCCGAGACGGCTTCAAGATTACCCTGGAATGCACCATCGAATGGGAGATCCGGCCCAAGGACGTCCCTGATCTGGCGGCCCGTTACCCGGCCCACGAGGACAGCGACAAGCCCGGGACCAAGGGGCACAACTTGACAACTCGGGACGGAATCGAGAGCAACGTGATCCATCAGCAAGCCAAGGCGATCTGCCAGACCCGTGGCTTCAACTATGGCGCCGAGGATTTTCTGGAAGGGGACAAGCGCGAGAAGTTCCAGGCCGATTTCACTCAGGCGCTGCAGACGGAATGCGAAAAGCAGCAGGTGCGGGTGATCTCCGCGTACATCCGCAACATCATCATCCCGGAGACGGTCCTCAAGCCGAAGCGCGACACCCGGCTGGCCGAGGAAACCAAGATCACCAACGAGGTCAAGCAGGAGCTGGCCCGCAGCAACGCCGACGTGGAAGAAGAGAAGAGGAAAGTGGAGCAGGCCGTGGAAACGGTGCGCAAGGAAACCGAGAAGCTGGTGGCCGAGATCAAGATCGAGGTGGACAACCTGGACAAGAAGACGACCTCGGAAATCGAGCAGATCACGGCGAAGTACCAGGCCCAGATCGCCGACAAGGAGGCGCAAGCCACCATCATCCTGGCCGAGGCCGACACCAACGCGACCAAGCTGAAGGAGACGGCCAAGAGCGGCATCCACAAGATGAAGCTGGACGTCTTCCAGGGCGACGGCAATGCCTTCCAGCGCTACAACCTGGCGGAGCAGCTCAACCCGAAACTGGTGCTGCGGTTGTTCCACGCCGGCCCGGGCACGTTCTGGACCAACCTGGATTGTAAAAGTATGAACCTGATGCTCACCCCGCCCAGCCAGGCCGAGAGCAAGACCAGCAAGGAGGAGAAGGAACCGGGTAAGAAGAACTGAAGGTGAGAAACCACGAAGAACTCACCACAGAGGACACAGAGAAAACAACAAAGGAACACTAATCAACGCTAATCCACACTAATCGGAATGTGGCTCTCCTTGCTTCGATTAGCGAAGATTAGCGCGGATTAGTGTTCCTTTGTTGTCTTCTCTGTGCCCTCTGTGTCCTCTGTGGTGAGTTCTTCGTCGTTCATTTCTTCGGCTGTTCCATCGGCACCGCCAGCCCCGGCGACGCATTGAAGCTCTTGACCAGGCTGCCGTCCGCCACCTTCCAGATCCGCACCTCGCCGTTCCACGCACCGGAAGCCACCAGGTTGCCGTCCGGGCTGATGGCCACGGCAAAGACGTGGTCGGTGTGGCCCGACAGCGTCTTGAGTGCCGCCCCGCTGTCCGCGTTCCAGATGCGGACGGTCATGTCGGCGCTGGCGGTCACCAGGAGCGGCTGCTTGGGATGGGCCGCCAGCTTCAGCACCGGCTTGCCGTGGCCGCCGAAGGCCCGGATCTGCTTGCCGCCATTGTCGCCGGCCGCGTTCCAGGAACGCAGCTGGCTGTCCTCGCCCACTGAGTAGCCGACCTTGCCGTCGGCCTTGATGGCTACGCCGTTGACGCCGTTCTGGTGGTCGGGGAAGGTGAACACCGATTCCTTCTTGACCAGGTCCCAGACCTTGGCCGTCTTGTCCCGGCTGCTGGTCAGCAACCTCTTGCCCGTCCGGAGAGAAGGCCACGCCGAAGACCCAGTCGGCATGGTTCTCGAACGATTGTGTCAGCTTGGCACGGCTGGCCGGGCCGCCTGACGACGTCCCAGACGTTGACGATCCGGTCACAGCCGCCCGAGGCCAGCTGCTTGCCGTCGGCGCTCGATCGCCAGGCACAGCACCTCGTCGTCGGACTCCAGCAGTTTCTTGACCAGCACCTTGGGATCGTTGACGCCGTCGAGGATGGTCACGCCGTTCTCGGTCTTGCCGGGCGCGTTGATGTCGTAGATGCAAACGTCGCCTTCCTCGCCGGGCCGGCCGCCGGCGACGGCCAGCTTGCCATCGGGCAGGAACACCATCGCCAGGGCTCGCCGGCAGCGGACGTAGATCCGCTTTTCCAGCTTGCCGCTGCTGAAGTCCCAGACGGTCAGCTCGTGATGGCCGCCGACAACGATCTTCTGATTGTCGGGGGTGAAGACCAGGGCGTTGACGGTCACGGCAAAGGGATAGTGAGCCCAGGGGGTCGGCGGCTTCCAGCGATTGCGCAGCTCGCGGGGCAGGTCGCTGCTGGCCGTGATGCCATTGTCGAGCTTGGCTCCTTCCTTGATCCAGCGAGCAATCAGGGCGATCTTCTCCTTGGGCAGCGGATCGCCTGCTTCCCGGGGCGGCATCTGCGGCACTCCGGCGCCCTTGAGAGCGTCGATCAGGATGCTCTCTTCCGGCTTGCCGGGGGCGATGGGATCATCCTTGGTGCCGCCCTTGCGCAGGGTCTCGTAGCGCGTCATGTCCAGCTTGCCCTTGGGGTTCTTGGCCCCATGACAGCCGAAGCAGTTTTCCTTGAAGATGGGGGCGATGTCCTTGATAAAGCTGACCGGGGCCTGGGCCTGGGCGGGTGAGGCCGCGGCCAGGGCAGCGCAGAGAAGACCAACGCACAGACGAGAAGAACGCATCGCAGTCGAACTCCGTTGCAGATCGAATCAGTGGTTAAAGAGAAATTCCCGGCTATTGAGCAGCGCCCAGAGGAGGTCCTCGGCCGCTTTCTGCGTATTGCCCACCTTGGCGAAATGCTGGCTGATCGTGGCCTGCTCCTGCTCGGTGGGGAATCGGCAAACGCCCAGGAGAAACAGTTCCTCAATCAGCTGTTTCTCGGTGATGCCGGCCGTCTTGACCAGGCGGGCGACAACGCCATTGGGGTCGGAGAGGCGCTTGGCCATGGAGCCCGAGTTGATCAGGTGCAGGGCGTGGACCAGCGAGGCTTCCTCGGTGCGTTCGCAGGTGCAGCTGGATTCGCCACGCGGCCGGCCAAACAGGTCAAGCATCTCCGCGGACATGACCCGGTCGGGCAGCTGCGACGCTCGCACGCCGCCGACCGGCAAGGCGACCCCGCTGACGCCGGGCACCCGCGACCGGAAAGTCTCCCGGACGCCGGTGATCTGGCTGAACGTGTCCAGCATTTGCTCGGCCGACAACCGGCGCGGCACGTTGTGCGAGAAGTTCACCCGATCGCCGGCGTTGGTCGGGTTGGTGCGCGAGGCCAACTGATACGTCCTGGAATTGAGGATGGTCCGCAGTAGGTACTGCTCGTCGTAACCGTGTTCAATGAAATCCCTGGCGAGAGCGTCGAGCAGCGGCGCGTTCAGCGGCGGATTACTGGAACGGATGTCGTCCACCGGGTCGATCAGGCCCCGGCCGAGCAGGTGGCTCCAGAGCCGATTGACCGTGGCCCGTGCCAGGTAAGGATTGTCCTTGCTGGTCAACCAGCGGGCCAGTACTTGCCGGGCGTCCTGGCCGGCGCCGACCTTGATGCTGGCACCGTCGAGGAACTTCGGATCGAGCACCTCGCCTGTGGTGGAGTGCCGGGCCTGGGCGGCCGTCTCACCGCAAAAGATCACCTGGTCTTCGCGGCGCGGGCCGGCCTTCCGGCCGACCTGGCTGAAGAAAGCGGCGAAGCCGTAGTAATCCTTCTGCACCCATTTCTCGAAGGGGTGGTCGTGACAGCGGGCGCACTGCAAGCGGATGCCGAGAAACACCTGCGTGGTCGCCTCGGTGGCGTCCTCGGTGGTGCTGAACACGCGCCAGAAGTTGGCCGGCGGGTTCTGATCGGTGCTGCCGCTCGCGGTCAGGATCTCGGTGACAAAGCGGTCAAACGGCTTGTTGGCCGCGATGCTGTCGCGAATCCAGCGGTAAAAGCCCCAGGTGCCCTTGTCGCGCAGCAGGTCAAAGCGGAGGCGGAACAGGTCGGCCCATTTCTGAGCCCAGAACTCCGCATGCTCGGGCCGACCCAGCAGTTCGTCGATCTTGCGAGCGCGCTTCTTCGGGTCCTTGTCGGCCAGGAAGGCCCGCACCTCGGCCGGGGTCGGCGGCAGGCCGATCAGGTCGTAATGGACCCGGCGCAGGAACTCGACGTCGCTGCTGAGGTCAGAGGGCAGGATCTGCATCGAGCGCAGCTTGGCGTTGACCAGCTTATCGACGAAGTTGACCTCGGGCGGATCGGTCCAGACGAAGTTTGGATCGTACTTGAGGATGATCGCGTTGCTGACGGCAACCAGTGAGGCGTAGCGGACCATGATCGCCGCTTCGCCCTTGGCCAGCAGTTTGAGCTTGCCGCTCTCCTCCGGCACGGCGGCGAGTTCGTTGCTGGAGGAGTACCGGCAATCGCGGGTCACGTCGCGGACGCTGCCGTCGCTGAAGTGGGCCCGGACCAGCAGTTGCTGCTCCTCTCCCGGCTGGGCAAAGGTGCGGACCGCGGGAGAGACCTCCACGCGAATCGGCCTGGGAGCGGCGGCCAGGTCGGATTTGGCCCCCTCGGCGACCCAGCGGCGAAGAACCTCGGCGTAAGGACTCTGGGAGTCGAAGCGTTTGCCGCCCTCGTGCGGAGACTGGCCGGTCGGCTTGAGCAGCAGCAGGCTCTGGCCGGGGTCCAGGAGGTTGAGGCGGCGGCTGGCGTTGCCGCGGGTCAGGGTCAGATAGTCCGTGGCCGGGTCGTAGCCGCGGAGCGAGACCTTGAACCCCTTCTTGCCCGAGGCCGATCCGTGACAGGCGCCGCTGTTGCAGCCCGCCTTGGCCAGCAGCGGCATCACGTCGTTGGCGAAGCTGACCGGCCGCTTCGCGACCGACGCCACCGTGACGTTGGCCAAAGCAGTCGTCTTGCCGTTGACGATGCGGATCACCGTCTCACCCACACCCACCGGCCGGACCATCCCATCCGGGCCGACTGTCGCGATGGCGGGGTTGGCGGATTCAAAGCGGATCAGCCGGGTCACGTCGAGGACGGTGCCGTCGGAGCGCTTGCCGGTGACGAGCAGCCGCTGCTCGTCGCCGGCGTGGGTCAGGGTCAGGCGAGCGGGCTCAACGGTGAGGCTCAACGGTTCCTGGGCGGAGACAAAGGTTGAGCCGAGCGGTGCGGCAACCAGGGCCAGCAAGAAGGAGAAACGCATACGTGACGCTGCCTCCAGGGGCACAGCTCCCGCGGGAGCGAGGTAGGTCCGAACAAGCGGAGGGCCGCCGGGGTAAGCCGGTTGGCGGCGCGGCAGGGGGTATCCGGGTGGATTATAGCGGCTGGCGGTGGGGTGTGCGAGGGAAAAATGAAAAGGCGACAAGACAACAAGACAAGACAATGCTCCCGGGGTGGGCGCCATCCGTCCCAGGCGAGGAACTGCCGCAACGGCCTGTGAGAGTGCAGCAGCCAGTCCGCCGCGGCCTTTCGTCGAGAACGCAACTCCCCCGGACGATTGCCTGAAGCCCAGGAGCAAGAGGAACACCAGGGGCCGTTTGCTGCCGTCCCCTCCCCGGCTACACCAGCTCAGCGATCGGTTCGCCGTGCGGCAGGATTGGGATGGGCCGGCCCGCGTTATCGAGGAACGTCTGCCGGACGTCGATGCCCAGGTTCTTGTAGACCGTGGCCCAGACGTCATTGGGATGGAGCTTGCGGTCCCTGGGTCGCTCGCCCTTGTTGTTGGTCGAGCCGATCACCTGACCGACCTTCAACCCGCCCCCCGCCAGCAGGACCGACATGCTGCTGGGCCAGTGGTCCCGGCCGCCGTTGTTGTTGACCCTTGGCGTCCGGCCAAACTCCCCCAGCACCACCACGGTCACCTTCCGGTCCAGGCCGCGCTCGCACAGGTCCTCGATCAGGGCAGTCACCGCTGCATCATAGGCCGCGGCCCGTTTCTGCATCGCTTCCTTGACCTTGCCGTGGTCGTCCCAGCCGCCCAGGTGGACACTGACAAAACTGACACCCGCCTCAACCAGCCGCCGCGCCAGCAGACAGCCCTGCCCCCAGGCAAAACCCTGGGGCACCATCTCGCCGTACTTTTCCCGGGACCTCGGCGCTTCCAGGTTCAGGTCCATTGCCTCCCGCGCCTTCTTCCCGGTGACCATCTCGAAGGCCTGGCGCGTGAACGCATCCATGCCCTCCATCATGCCGCTGGCGTCAGCGTCGCGTCGAAAACGGTCGAACGTGGCCAGCAGCGCCTTGCGGTTTTGCAGCCGCTGCAGGGTCAGCTCCGTGGGCAGCTGCAGGGCTTTGGGACCGTCCTTGGGATTGACGCCATAGGGATTGTAAGCCGCTCCCAGGTAGGCCGCTCCCGTGTCGCCGCCGCTGCCGCACGCCTGCGTGCGCCGGCAGGCCGTCGGCGCTGGGAACGCAGACGTAGGAAGGCAAGCTGCGGGCTTCCCTCTCGCGCACCCTGGCGATCACCGAGCCGATCGACGGATAGAGCAGGGAGCCCTCATTGGTGTTGGGTGGATGGGGGTAACCCGTCAGCAGGTTCTTGGTGGCACTGCCGTGGCCCGATTCATTGTGAGTGCAGGAGCGGACGAGCACCAGCTTGTCGGCGATCTTCGCATGCCGGGGCAGGACCTCACAGACCTGAATGCCCGGGACGCTGGTGGCGATCGGCTTGAAGGGACCGCGATACTCTTCGGGAGCGTCCGGCTTGGGATCGTAGGTCTCGAACTGGGTTGGGCCGCCGTTGCACCAGATGAGGATGGCGGCCGTGTCACTCGCTGCCTTCTCAGGCGATCCTTGGGCGGCGCGCAGACGCAGCAGCTCCGGCAGCGTCAGGGCGCCCAGCACGCCAATCCGCAGCAGGCCCCGACGGGTGACGCCGTCGCGGGACCGAGAAGGTTGACCGTTTATCGTCAGCATGGAACGCTCCGATCAATGGTTGAACAGGAACTCCTTGGTGTTCAGCAGGGCCCAGAGAAGGTCCTCGTAGGGCCACTGCTGAGTCTGCTGCTTCGGCCCGCTCCGGCGAGCGGCTGCTTCCTGGGTCAGGAAGTCCGTGGCCGCCTTCCCTTCCTCCAGTGTCGGCGGGCGGGCGTAAACCCAGAGGAAGAGTTCCTTGACCTTCTCGGCTGGGGGCCGTTTGTCGGCGGCCAGCAGTCCCGCTCGGGAACGGGTCTGCTTCAGCTTGCCGTGCATTTCCGGCGAGCTGAGCAGGAGCAGACTTTGCGCCAGGGTCGCCGAGGTGGTCCGTTCGCATTCGCAGGCGCTGGCCCGGCTGGGCTTGCCGAACGTCTCCAGGAAGGGCGTCGCTCCCTGCTCGTCCGCACGCCTGCGTGCGCCGGCAGGCCGGCGGCCCGCACGCCTGCGTGCGCCGGCAGGCCGGCGGCCCGATAGCGGGTCGGCACCGCGGTCACCTGATCGACCGCGTCGAGCAGCACCTCCGCCGGCAGTCGTTTCGGATAATAGCGGGCGAAGTTCTGCCTGTCTTTCTGGTTGTGCGCGTTGGGCGTACTCGAAAGCTGGTAGGTCTTGCTGGTGCAGATGGTCCGGACCAGGTGCTTGAGGTCGAAGCGGTGTTCGATGAAGTCCTTTGTCAGTGCATCCAGGAGGGCGGGATTGCGGGGCGGGTTGCTGACGCGCATGTCGTCGATGGGATCGACAATCCCCCGACCCAGGAAATGCGCCCAGTAGCGGTTGACCAGGGCGCGCGCCAGGAAGGGGTTGTCCGGTGCGGTCATCCAGCGTGCCAGCTCCTCGCGCGGGTCGTTGCCGGGAGCGATGGCCACTTCCTTGCCATCCAGGGGCCGGGGGTTGAGGTAGTCCTTGCCCTGCGGATTGGCCACCTTCCCCTCCCGGGCAATGCCCAGGGTCTTCAATCCCCGACCATCCTTCGGCACGTTGGTCTTCAGGTCCACCAGCCGCACGTGGGCAAAGAAAGCGGCCAGGCCCCAGTAGTCGTCCTGGCTCCACTTCTCGTAGGGGTGGTGATGGCACTGGGCGCACTGCAGGCGTGTGCCGAGGAAGGCCTGGGCCCAAGCGCAGGCCGGCCTGCCGGCCAGAGCGCACGCAGGCGTGCGTCGGCCAGCAGCGTCGGCGTCTTGACCACGTGATACCATCCGACCGCCGGCTCAGCGCCCTCGCCGACCACGTTCCCTTTTGCCGTCAGGACCTCGCGGACAAACTGGTCGTAAGGCTTGTTCTTCTGGAGGCTATCGCGAATCCAGGTGTGGAACGCGACCGTGCGGGCGCTGCTTCCTCCCAGACCGACGATTCCGCTGCGTCGATTGCGCAGGATGTCGCTCCATTTGAGGGCGAAGTAGCTGGCGTAGGCTGGCCGGCCCAGCAGCTCATCGACCAGCTGCTCGCGTTTCTTCGGGTCGGTGCTTGCCAGGAACTTCTCCACCTCGGCCGCGGTTGGCAGCGTGCCGGTGACGTCCAGGGATGCCCGGCGCAGGAACTCGCTGTCCGTACACAGCGCCGAGGGAGGGACGCCGAGCAGTTTCAGCCGGGCGAAGACGTGGTCATCGATGAAGCTGGCCGGGGTCGGCTGGGGGTATTGTTCCAGCGGTGTCTGCTGCGGGATCGTCGCCCGGAAGACGGCCACGTGTCCGAGATAGCGCACCATGATGGCACCCTCGCCGGGCAGGTCCCGGGTTTCGACCAGGCCGGTCGCGCTCACGCCGGCAGTCTCCGGGTCGTTGCTGGCATATTCGGCCTGCGGGGTCACGTCCCGCACCCACTGCGTGGGTACCCGGCCGTCGCTGTACCGGGCCAAGACGGCGATCTGCTGGCCGGAGCTTCGGGCCACCAGGCGCTGTTCGGGGACGACGGTGATGCCCACCACCCGGGGGTCCGCGTCGCTGCCGAAGGGCATCCCGGCACGAATCCGGCGCAGCAACAGCCGGTGGTCGCGAGAACCGGCTTGCAGACGCTTGCCGCCCCAAGCGCAGGCCGGCCTGCCGGCCGGAGCGCACGCAGGCGTGCGGGATGGCCCCGGTCGGTTTGAGCAGCAGCAGGCTGGCCTCCGGCGCTGCCGGAGGCACGCGCCGGCCGCGACCCTCCCTGGTGAGCGACTGGTAATCGAGCTGCGGCTCGAAGCCCAGGAGCGACAATCGGAAGCCATTCTGGCCGCTGGCCTTGCCATGACAGGCGCCCGCATTGCAGCCCAGCTTGCTGAAGATCGGTACGATCTGGTTGCTGAAGTTGATCGGCCGCTCCTGCTCGGCCCCTTCGATGGTCACAGCCACTTTGACGGTCTGACCCTGCGCCTCGGCCGTGACCTCGGTGGTTCCGCTCTTGAGCCCGACGAGCAAGCCCCCCGCCTCGATCCGGACAACAGCAGGGTCAGCAACACGCCAGACAACGTCTCGCGTCAGGTCGCGGTTGCCGCCGTTGGCGAAGAGACCGGTGACAACCAGCTGCCGGACCTGGTCCGCCCCGCGCAGGGCCACCCGGTCCGGCTCTGCGGTCAAGGCCTTCAAGGCCCCCGAGCCGATCACGAGCGTCGGTTCCTCGGCCGCGAGTCGCGATCCGCTGCCCAGGATGCCCAGCAAGCCTGCTTGCGCTCCGGGCTGCACGCCTGCGTGCAGGCACGCAGGAGGGCCGGCCTGCGCTTCGGGCTAGCAGCGGCAGCAACGTGAAACAGTTACCGGTCCGCATCGTCAGTCCCCCCAACCGACTTTGTCCCGTCCCAACCGACGCGAGTCGTTAGCCCAGCCCTGCCAGCGTCCCGGTGCTGAGGCCAAACTCCTTGCGCTCGAGGCCGGCCAGGTGCAGCAGCGTCAGCCACAGGTTGGCCAGTGGGACGCCGCTGTTGGAGTCTTTCCTGTCCTTGCCGTAATACGCAATCTGTCGGCCCGTCCTGGGCAGCCGGCCTGCCGGCGCACGCAGGCGTGCGTGGCCGGCCAGCAGGCAGGCGACGTCCTTGAGACCGTGCCCGGGCCAGCCGTGGCCATTGCCCCCGTTGTTCGTGGAGCCGTAGACGACGATGCTGTGGTCCAGCAAGGAGCCGTCGCCCTCGCGGATCGAGGCGAGCTTTTGCAGCAGGTAGGCCAGCTGCTCCACGTACCAGCGGTCCATGGCCTGGATCATGGCCAGGGTCGGTTTGGGGTCGTGCGTGCAACTATGGTGGCCGTAACCCAGGTACTTGGCCGGCACCTGCCCGGCAAACTGGCTCTTGTCGATGCCGAAATCGTTCAGCGTCCGCGCATAGGTGGTTCCCGCCGTCCCCTCGGTCTCATCGCCCAGGGCGCAGGTGATGACGCGGGTGAAGTCGGTCTGGAAGGCCACGACTATCAGGTCGAGCATCAGCCGGACGTAGGCCCGCAGGTTCGGGGGCGGTTGCTCCGGCAGCGCCAGCGGCGGGGCCGGCCGTTTGCTGGCGCCCTGGGCGAAGACCGCCATCTGCCTTTCCAGCGACCGCACCGATTCGAGGTACTCCTCCAGCCGGCCCTGGTCCGCCCGGCCCAGTTTGGCCTTCAGCGTCCGGGCGTCCTCGGCGACCACGTCGAGGATGCTCTTGCGGTTGCGGTCCTCGCGGGCATCGCCGAACATCCGGGCGAAGACGTCCCTCGGGTCGGTCTCCGCTCCCAGGGGGACGCCCGGGGCTCGCCAGGAAAGGAACAGGGCGTGCATCAGGCTGCCGACCTTGTTGCAGCTCAGCTCCAGCGACTTCTGCCGGGCGCCATCGCTCAGCCTGGGAGCCAGTACCTGGTCCACCGTGACGTCCGTCTCGGCGCCCCAGGCGTCGGCCTTGCCGCGCGAAGCGCCGCTGAGCCACAGACAGGCCGAGCGATTGTGCCCGGATGCTGGGTGTGGCCTGCCGTTGAGGCCGTCCAGGATCAGCAGGTGTTCCTTGACCGGCTCCAGCGGCTGCAGCGTGGGCGTCAGTTTCATCTCCTGGCCCGCTCCCGTGACTCCCTTCCAGGCGCTGGTCTCGGCCCCGAGCGGATGATACGTGAACACCGTGCGCAGCAAGCCTGCTTGCCTCCGGCCGGCAGGCCGGCCTGCGCTTCGGGCTTGCTCGGCGGGCTCGCCAGCGCCCGGAGCGGCTGCATCGCTTCCAGCCAGGGCAGCGCCAGCGCCGCCCCAACCCCGCGCAGAACTGTTCGCCGAGATCCGTGCCAGCTCTTGCTCATCGTTGGTTCTCCTCCGAGGTCACTCGCCCGCATCCCGGACTCGCCGATGCCGGAACGGATAGCTCTTCGCCACCTCCACCACGACCCGGGTGAACCGGTACTCATCCTGGACGACGGCGCGGGCGATCTGCTTCACGGTCACCGCGTCGCAGAACTCCAGCTTCCGGCCCAGGGCATAGGTCAGCATCGCCTCCACGAAACTCCGGACAAACTCTTCCTTGCGCTCCAGCAGCCGGGCCTTGAGTTCCACCACGTCCTTGAACTCCCTGCCGTCCGCCAGGGCCCCCGAGGCGTTGATCGGCTGCTCCTGGTCCCGGTCGCGCCATCTCCCGACCGGGTCGAACGTCTCCAGGGCCATGCCCAGCGGGTCGATCATCCGGTGACACGAAAAACAGGCCGGGCACCGGATCGATGCTGCTCCAGGCAGCTGCCGGACCGTGCAGGTCCTTCTTCCCTCTTCCTTGTCGTCCTTGAGGACATTGTCCACGTCCGGCGGCGGGGGCGGAGGCGGCGTCCCCAGGATGGTTTCCAGCACCCATTTGCCGCGATGGACCGGGCTGGTCCGCAGCGGCTGGGAAGTCCCGGTGAGCACCATGCCCATCGTCAGCACGCCGCCCCGCTTTTTGTCCGCGAACTTGACCCGATACCAGGGCGGCTGGGCGTTGCTCGGCGGTTTCTTGCCGGGGAACTTCTCGATGCCGTAGTGCTGCGCCAGCGGCTGGCACAGGAAGCCCCAGTCGCTATCGAGGAACTCCAGGATGCTGCGGTCCTCGACCAGGATCGCATCAGCGAACAGCAGCAGTTCCTGCTTCATCAGCTCGGCGAGGTTGTTCTGGAAGTAGAACGCATACCGATCGGCGTCGGGGGCGACCCGCTCCAGTTTCTCGACCTGGAGCCATTGGCAGAGGAAGCCCTTGACCAGCCCGTCCATGACCCGTCGATCGCCCAGCATCCTCCGGACCTGCTGCTCGATCACCTGCGGGTCCTGCAAGCGCCCCTGCTGGGCCGCCTGGTACAGTTGCTGGTCCGGCAGACTGCTCCACAAAAAGCACGAGAGGCGTGTGGCCAGTTCCCAGTCGTCCAGCGGACGCACGGGAGCGGTTTCCGGTCCTTGCCCCGAACCCCGGGAATCGCCCCACAGGATCACGAAGCGCGGCGACGCCAGGATGGCCAGCAGCGGCAGGCGGATCGAGGCGTCGAAGTCCTGGCCCTGTTCCTGGGCCTGGTCAAAGAGCCGGGCGTACTTCTCCACCTCGTCGGCCGTCACCGGCCGGCGGAAGGCCCGCCCGGCGAATTCCTTGAGGAAGGCGGTCAAGGCCTGCCGCTGCGTGCCTCCCTTGGGATAAGGCCCTTTCTGGACCTTGCGCACGCTCCCATACAGGGGCCACTGGTATGACTCCCCCTGCCTGGGGTTGAGGGCGAACATGTCGTCCAGCAGCAGCTTGCCGCAGCGCAGGGACTTCTCCATCAGGAACGGTGGGATCGACAGGTTCTCGCCGATGGTGTCGAAGCCGCCGTCGCTGGTGTCCTGCGGCAGGGTCCGGGTCACGAAGGCGCAGGGATGCTCGGGAGGAGGGATGATCCCGTGATACAGGTTGACACTGCCGTCCGGTTTCGCGGAGTATTTCACGTTGCGTTTCTGTGGCGCCCCCTTGGAGAGGGCCAGGTCGCGGAGCATGTTCATGTGTTCGCGCACGTTCAGCCGGCGCGGACGCAAGGGGCCGGGGTCGGGTTGGCCCCCCAGCGTGCGTTTCGCAAACTCGCCCTCGATCCAGGACAGGAGCCGCTCCCGTTCCTCCGCGGACGGTTGCGGCCGATCCGGCGGCGGCATCTGCCGGGTCTTGACCCGTTCCCAGACGTGCTTCCAGGCCCGCGGCGCGCCCTGGGCCTCCAGCCGCGCCAGGTTCAGCCCGCCCTTTGGGCCCTTCTCGCCGTGACAGGCGGTGCAGTACTTCGCCAGGACCGGACGAACCCCTTGCGCCGCCGGTTCGTTCTCGGTGGCGACCCCAAGGGCAGGCAGCATGCCAAGCCAGGCAAAGGCCAGGCTCCCCCGAAGGAGCCGGCCAGGGCCAGGATGTCTTCCCTGCGGTTTCATGCCAGCGATTCCTTGATCCGTGGCCGATCCTCCAGGATGATCTTGATCGGCCGGTCGTCGGTCGTCTGGAACTTGTGGTCCGGATCGATGTCCAGTTGAGTATCGATGGTATGGGCAAAGCTCTCCACCCAGTAGTCCTTGTCGGTGATCTGGGCCACGTGCTTGTCGGTGCGGTAGGGGGTATCCGGGTGGATTATAGTGGCTCGCGGTGGGGTGTGCGAGGGAAAAAAGAGAAGAGCGGAAACTCGAAACTCGGAAACTCCAACCATGAGTGCTTGACTGGGAGGTGGTTTCGGATACTGTGACGGCGTCCGACCTTTGCAAAGACACAGCGGGACGAGCCGCCGGGTTTATCCCGGCGGTCCGGACGGGTCCAATTTCCCCATGACCAGCCAGCCCGACGAACACCTGACCGGAGAGGCGGGCCGCAGTCCCGATGAGACTTGGCCTTCCTCGAATTTGCCTCCGCGGACGCCACAGGATGGCAATGCCTCGTCGCTGCCTTGCCTGCAATTGCCACGTCCGCTCGGTGCCTGGAGGCATGGCTTCTTCATCTGCCCCTTCTGCAGGACGCAAATCGAAGGGGCTTTACTCGGCGCGGCGACGGGGCTCGGTCCCTCGTTACTCCAATGCCGCAAGTGCGACCAGGTCCTCGTGTCGCACCGTCGGGAATGGAGTGATTGGGCCGGGCCTGTGAAAGCTGCATACGTTGCGATCTCGCTTGGCTATGTCGTGGTCGGTGCGGCCCTGGCCTTTGTCTGGACTGCGTTGGCCTGCTTGGTGGCCCGTGTTTCCGCAGCGTGGCCGGCATCAACGATGTCGCTCCTATGGGGCCTGGCCATCGGTGGTTTGCAGCTGGTTCGCGTGGTCCGGTCGCTGCGACGAACGCGCTCCGCAATCCGCACACCAGTCCGGTTGACTTTCTGGCAGCTGGATTGCTCTTTGCCCGAGAAGGTCCTGGCTGCCATGCTCTTGTCGGCGGCTGTTCTTGGGTGGGTGCTGGGATTCATGGGGAAGCCCTGGAATTAGCAAGTCCGCGCACGTTGCCGCCCAGCCGAGGCAAACGGCCAGCCGGCTTTGACCCTGAAGAGGTGTTTGGTACAGCCCGAGTCGTGGCTACCCCTCCAGGATGATGCACCAGTCGGAGCCTTGACAGGCAGCAAACGCCTGCCGCAGCCAGTCGAGAGCAGCCCGCATGGCGGCCCCGGCGTCCAGGTCCGCGTCTCCGGTGAACTCGCGCCAGTAGGCGGCTAACTCAGCCTCCGACACGTTTACTCCCGAGAGCGCGGCGGCGGCGACCGTCGCGCCCGTCCGGCTTGTGCAGGCCAGCGGGTCGCATCGTCCCACCAATTGCTGCACAATGGAGTCGCGGCTGACCGGCAACTCGATCCCCAACTCCTTCAGGTATTCAGCCACGACCACCACGACGTACCCGCTGCAGGGGAAGGCGGCCCCGACCGCGAATGGCCGCAGGAACTCCCAGAAGCCTTTCCAGTCGCCGGTGTTCAGGAGCCGCTGGAGTTCGGCCAGGGCGCTCGGGGGCACTGCAAAGGCGGAGGCAATTTGTGACATCACGCTCCTCAAGCAATTCACGTGACTTGCTCATTCGTCTGAGCCGACCTGCGTCTCCAATCCTGATTCATCGAGCCGAGCAATTCAGAGAAACAATGCCTGCCCCCAGCTGTCCGGAAGCACGCCCGAATCCCCTGGCCGGTGGCAGATGCAACGTTCAAAGTCAAGGGGCGTTTGGCGTGATAACGCCCGTTTTTCCGTTGTGTTCGCATGGTGTTTCCGGGTTCGAGGGTTCTTGGCTGTTTGTCGTCTGCCGATTGCCTTTGGCCGCTGACCTTCCGTCCGCTCCACGGGTTCCCTTTACGGGTTCCTCTTCTCTGTGCCGGGCGTTTGTGGCAGAGCGATGCCCAGCGTCTGCGCCAGGTCTGCGCCGCCTCGTACAACGGCAAGCCACGCACCGCCGACCACAAGTCCAGCACATTGCCGTGCGCCCCGCAGCCGGCGTGGAAACACTGGAAGACGCCCTTGTCCAGGTGGACCGAGAAGGAGCGGTGCCGCCGCTGCTGGCTGTCATGGATGGGGCACGGACCACGTCGCTGCGGGTCTGGCCCAGACAACCGCTCCAACCAGTCCAACGCACGCAATGCCGCTGTCATGCTCACCTGCGCACGCAGCGCCGCATAATCGATACTCCCCCTACCCGCTGCACCCTCGGCCCCTGCTCTGGGCTCGGCTGGCACCGCAGTTGCCTTGCCCGGTGGCGGCTCTTGCGGTATCGTGGCTTTAGCTGCTGTGACCACTGTCTGTGCAGGACTTCCTTGCTGCTTGTGGCCAGCAGCTTGCTCCGCTACCACTCCTTCTTCGGCCGTGCTGACTGCGGCCTCCTGGGTCGATCCCGATTGGCCTGGCAGCGCTGGCTCGACGCTTGCTTGTGGCGTTGCTGTCCCTGCCCAGGGATAGTAGTCTGGATCAAACGGCTGGCCGGTCCGCCAGATGGCGTGAACCAGGTGCAGCAGCTTCCGCATGCAGTGGCCCACCACCACATCCCCACGGACACCCCGCCCATGCAAGCGCTGGTGCAAGGCACGCACCGCCGGGTTCCAGCGGATGGCCGACAACGCCGCTTGCCAGAGGTGTTTGCGTACCAAGTCATTGCCCTTGCGTGACATGCGTTGCTGCCTGCCCGTCTTGGGTGTACCGTCCCGGTCGCAGCCGGAGGCCTCCTCCTCCGGAAAGATGCCGAAGTAACCGACCAGGCGGTCCGGCGTGGCGAACAGCTTGATGTCCACCACGGTGGCAGTCAGCACAGCGGCCGTGGCTGGACCGATCCCAGGGATCGATTCCAGATGGTTGGGCACGGGCAGTTGCCGGTAGGTGCTGGTCATCAACTGGTGCAGTTGCTCTTCCTGGGCCAGGCAGTCAGCCAACTGCCCGACCAGTTGCCTGACCAGTTGCTCGGCCACGGCACCAGTGCAACTGGCCACGCTGCTGCGTGCCGCCTGCCGCAGTGCCTGGGCCAACTCGGCAGAAACATGGGGCAGAGCGCTCAAGGTATTCAAGTGGGCACGCCCCAGTTGTGCCGGTGTCGGATAGCGCTGCAGCAGGCCCAAGACCCACTGCGCTTGCAGGTCCTTGGCCAGGGTGGCCAACTCGGGGAAGACACGCGCCAGCAGGTTGTGCAATTGATTGGTCAGCCGGGTGCTCTGCCGCACTTGCGTTTGCAGTCGAGCCACGATCTCACGCAGTTGCTGCAGAGCCTGAGGCCGCTCTGGCACCGCTGCGGGCAGCTCGCGCACGGCGAAACGGGCAGCGCAGAGGCTCTCGACGGGGTCGGCCTTGCGTTTGGGGAAAAGGGCCTTTCGGTAGCTGGCATTGCGTCCCGGTTCGCCGACGCTGAGGGTGCTGTTGCCAGGCAAGGTCCGCAGGAAGGCCTCGAGGTTGGCGGCATATTGGCCGGCCACGTCGAGGCGGATGTGGAAATGGACGTCGGGCCAGCGGCGGCGCAGGTCGTCGAACTGAGCGGCGACGCGGTCGTAGCCAGCGCGGGACTCGGGGAAATCAAAGGGCGGGCAGGCCGGTTGCAAGTCGGCCCGCAAGAAGGTGACGTGGTGACCGTAGCGTGCGGTGTCGAAGCCGACGCCGATCAGGGTAGCGGAGCCAGAGTTCAGGGTGGACATCAGGGTGTTCCTCATTCAAGAGCGTGTAACGTCGCTGGCCAGGCGCGAGAGTCCTCCGGTGGAGCTTCGTACAGGAAGATCCTTGTGATGAACGGTCCAGCCGTAAGATGCAACGAGTTCTCAGACGAAGGTCGGAGGGGTCAATCTGCCACAAGCGGTCGAACCGCAGGCAGGAAAAAGATCTCCTCGCGACTGCCCAACAGACTCAGTCTGCCATGACGGAGTCCGTTGGTGAAAGAGCAGAAAACGCTTTGAGCCAAGAAGTCCGGTTGTAGGGCTCGTTACGATCGTAAGGACCATGCCAACAAGCACGATCGGTACGGCAGCGAACCTTGACTCGGTCTGGCTGATGGCCTTCAATTCGATCATAAAGGCTGGCATGATTTTGACTCGCGTTGACCTCGGGCGGGTGGATGATAACACCTGGTGGGAGGGTGTGCGAGGGAAAAAGGACAAGGCGACCAATCCGGTTGCTTCCTAACGAATTTGTCATCTTTGCAAACGATCAGAGGTAATTGCGACCGGGGCTGGACTTGGATAGAATCAACCCAGACAGGGGAACAAGATCAGCAGGGAACGCTCCAACACGCAAGGATCGCTTCCCATGGTTACTCCCAGGATCGGTCTGATCGGACGGAGAGCAGTCGCGCTGGTCTTTTTGTTCTCCCTGGAAGCGAGTTCCGTGCCCCTCGGCTCCCCCCGATTGGCCGCGGCGGAACCGGACAAGGATCCGAAACCGGCCGCCGGCCCTTGATTCGACACCAACCTCGACTCTTCCCATCCCTGGAGAAAGGGCACCATGACCCCTGCTGGAGTAGACCGCGACAAACACCTCGCTCACTTGCTCGCCCAGGCCCAGAACGAGCTTCGGGCCAACGGGTCCGTGGACGCCGCCACCTGGCGTCAGCGTTATCCCGAGGAAGCCGAGGAAGTGCTGCGGCTGCTCCATTCCCGGCCCCCTCAGGACGCCGCGCCGGCCTCACCCGGCGAGCCCGGGGGCGTAAGCCCCTGGGGTGGCGCAGCCGCTGCGGAGGCCGCGATTCCCACCGCCGGAGTGCACGCAGGCGTGCGGGCCGAGCCGAACCCCACCGGGCGACCCGGGCCGCGCCGGCGCCGCGGGTCTCTCTTTGCCGGGGTCGCCGGGCTCCTCCTGATCGCGGCAGTGGGGACGGCCTCCTTCTCCGGGCTGTTCACCGGCAAGCCCCGGGTCGGCACCCTGGTCATCCGCACGCTGCACCCGGAGGCCCTGGTCTTCATCAACGGCGAACAGAAACCGGTTTCCATCGATTCCAGCGAGGTGGGCCGGATCGAGCTGGCGCCCGGGACGTACAAGGTCGCCGTCAAGCACGGCTCGGAGGAACTGGCCGCGACCGAGGTCAACGTCAAGAGCGGCGAGGAAGAAGAGCTGCACGTCGTCAAGAAACCGGCCACGAAAAAGGTTGAACTGGTCCCGCCCCCGAAGGTGACGCCGCCTCCGGAACCGTATCCGGAGAGGGACGTCCGCAACCACTGGGCGCCGCTGGATCAGCTCCGCTACGAGGACATCACGCTGGTGGAGCGGTTCGAGGGGCAACCGAAGGAGCTGGTGCAGGTGCTGGGCACGCACGCCTGGCGGGGTTGCGCTTCCCTTCAGGGCAGAGATCGGGAGCTGGCGTTTCCGGCCCTCCACTTCCAGCCGGACAGCAAGGACCTCATGGCCCTGGGCACGCTCCCCGGCCGCGGGGAAACGCTTCTCTGGGACGCCGTCACCGGGCAGCTGCAACAGGCAGTGTTGCCGTTCGCTCCCGCGGCCTGGACTCCGGACTTCCACCTCGTGGCCGGGCGTTCCGCGGACCGGATGGGTGCCAACCGCTGCCTGGTCTGGAACGTGCCGGCCAAACGTCAACGGTGCGAGCTGGCCGCGCCAAAAGGAGAGGAGTTCCACAGGATCGCGCTGGCTCCCAGCGGTAAGTGGGGTGCCACCGTCCAGGGCCGCTCCGTGTCGGGGGGCGCACAAACCGTCACACTCTGGGACCTGGACAAAGGGGCCGCCCTCGCCACGCTCCTCTCCGCGGACGGCAGCTACCCGGTGCTAACCGTCTCGGCGGACAGCAAGCAGCTGGCGTGCGGATACTGGACCGGGACCGAAGCGGGCAAGAAAACCTTTCAAATTCGGGTCTGGGACGCGGTGACAAGGAAGGAAGTGGCGTCCCTTCAGAAGGAGGTGGCTGGCGAAGTGAATCGGCTCGCGTTTGCTCCCGATGGCAAGACCATCGCCGTGGGTGGCCGAACTTTCGGGGCCGGGTCTGGAGCAGTTCGCGTTTGGGAGCTGGCCTCTGGCAAAGAGGGACCGACGCTCCCGGCCAATCATTGTTTTGCCTGGTCCCCGGACGGTAAAACGCTGGCGTGCGGCACGGAGCAGGGACCCGTGGTCCTTTACAACGCAGCCACGGGCAAGGAACAGACCAGGCTGACGGGGCTCGAAGGGGCCGTGACCACGCTGACGTTCGCGCCCGACGGCAAGCGCCTGGCGGCCGCCGGTCTGGACCACTCGATCCGGGTGTGGAGCGCATCGACTGGCAAGCCGCTCAATCGCCTGCCCGAGCCCGTTTCCTTCCTCGCCCTGGCCCCCCACGACCGGACGCTGGTCGTTCCCGGCACGCAGAAGAACGCGCTGGAGTTCTGGGACCTGGGCACCGGCCTGCAACTCGAATACCCGCCCCTGCTGCTGCCGGAACCGTTGACTGCTCTCGATTTCGGCACGCTGCTCTGCGACGGCGAGAACATCCTCGCCTTTGTCTCCGCGGAGCCGAAACCGAGGGTGTTCGACCTGCGCACCGGCAAGGCCGTGGCTGTCCCCTTGCCGGCGAACGCGAGCCCTCTGACCATCTCCAAAGGACACAGCCCTTCCTTTGCGGCCGCCTCCGACGGCAAAACCCTGGCGCTCCGGAGCGGCACGGACGTGATCCTCAGTGACCTGGCCACGGGAAAGACCCGTGTCCTGAAGGGCGCGGGGGCCGGCAACTGCGCCTTCTCACCGGACAGCAGCACCCTGGCTGTCATCCGGGAAGGCGGCGTCAGCCTCTGGGACGTCGCCGCGGGCAAGGAACTCAAGCCATTGCGAATGCCGACCGGATCGGAGCCGCAGTCCTCCGGAGGCGCGCTGGCGTTCAGCCGGGATGGCCAGCGGCTGGCGGTGGCGCCGTTTCGCTCGCCTGTCATCAAGGTCTTCGACCTGGCCAGCCGGGCGGAACTTACCGGCTTTCCGAGCCCCGGTCTTGGTGAGCTGGACGGCCCCTCCTGGATCGGTTTCGGCGCTGACGACAAAACCGTGATCACCGCGAGCCGCAAGGGGTTTGTCACGCTGCATGCTTCCGCGACCGATCGCCGCGAGATCCGGCTGCCGACCCTGATCGACAACTTTGCCCTGACTTCCACCGGCCGCTACGCCTTCACCAGCAACGCCAACGGCACGGTCTACGGTCTGCGCCTGGACGCGGCCGAGAAGAGCGAGCCCGCAGCGAAGTGAGAATTTCCGGCAGGCCCTTGCGGACCGGCAAGGTGGGGAGTATAACCAGTCGCAGGTTACTGGAGGACCAGGTCTAGCTCCGGTGCATTTGCACCAGGGCGGCGTTGCGCCGCCCGAGCGTTTGCTGACCGCTGCATCCCAGGGAAGGCTGTTTCAGCCCCGCGTCCCGACTTGTCGGTGCCGTCGAATATCCGGGCTGGAACGACCCCGCCAGGCGTGGTGCCGGATATTCGACGGCACCGACAAGTCGGGCGGGTCCGAGAGCCTTCCGTGTCCCAGGTCGTGTTGTAGACGTCCTCCGGAGCCAGGGGCTGCTTGACCAACCGGTCAAGCAGCCCCGTTTCCTTCTCCCGTTCGTGATCGACTGGAGGTGCGTGACTTTCTCCAGGAGAACGTGGGGCCTCGTTGGCTGTTCCGGCCCCGGTTCTCCGACCAGCCGTCCTCCGACAAGACGATCTTCTCCGCCAAAGTGATTGCACTCTCTTGCAAGCGACCCCCTCTCTGTGGACAATGACGGGATGCGTTTTCTCCCGCCGGTGGGGTATCTCTGGTTGGGAGGTGCGCGGCGGCCGACTGCTCGGCCCAAAGCGCAGGCCGGCCGCGCAGGCGCGACCGGCGTTGGAGCGCACACAGGCGTGCGAGGGTTGTCGTCATGTCCACAGCCTGGCGGACCGTGCGGGTGTTTCTCTCCTCGACGTTCGGCGACATGCACGCCGAACGCGAGCACCTGCTCAAGGTCGTCTTTCCCGCCCTGCGCGAGCAGCTCCGGCCCTACCGGGTCGAACTGCTCGACGTCGATCCGCGCTGGGGCGTCAGCCGGGAACAGGTCGAGAACGACAGGGCCCTGCTGCTGGCCCTGGAGCAGATCGACGAGTGCCGGCCCTTCTTCATCGCTCTGGTCGGCAACTGTTATGGCTGGACGCCGCGCGAGTACAGCGAGGAACTGCGCCGCAAGTTTCCCTGGATCACGCCGCAGCCGCTGCGCAGTGCCTTCGAGCTGGAGGTCCTGCACGGGGCGCTCAACGACACCGCCTGGATGTCGCGGGCCCTGTTCTGCGTCCGCGACCCGGCCGCCCTGGAAACGATCCCGGACCCCATCCGCCGGCTCACCTACGCGGAAGGCAAGTCCTCGATCGGTCGCAAGCTCAACAGGCTCCTGGAGCGGATCGAGGCCTGCGGTTACCCGGTCGAGCATTATCCCTGCCACTGGAGCGAGGAAGACCCCTTGCGGGCCACGCGCTCGCAGGGCCGGCTGGTGGGTCTGGAGGACTTCGGCGAACGGGTCCGCAACTGGCTCTGGTTTGCCATCCGGGCCGAGCTGAAGCTGCTGACCCCGGCAACGCCCTCCCTGCCGGAAGACCTGCTCGCCGAGGAACGCGACCTGCAGGAGCGCTACCGCGAGGCCTGCCGGGCCTTTCACGTGCCGCGCACCGAGCTGCTGCGGCAGCTCCAGGCCTACGCCGGCTCCGAGGCGGACACGCTTTGCCTGGTGACCGGCCCGGCCGGCTCCGGCAAGTCGGCCCTGTTGGCCCATTTCGTTCGCACCTTCCGCTTGCAGAACCCCAAGGCGCTGGTGTGCTATCACCACGTCGGCGCCACGCCGCGCTCCTTCAGCCTGCGCGAGCTGCTGGGCCGGCTCTGCGAGGACATCAAGGCCCGGCTCAAGCTGGTCCTGCCGATCCCGGCCGGGACTTCCGAACGGCTCTCGGTCTTCCTCGGCCTGCTCCTGGGCGTGCCGCCGCGCGTCCGGCTGGTGCTGGTCCTGGATGGCCTGGACCGGCTCGACCCCGACCAGAACGCCCACACACTGTACTGGCTGCCCGAGCGCGTCCGCGCTCACGTCAAGATCGTCGCCTGCTGTTCGTCAGAGGCGAGCCGGGGGCGTGAGCCCCCGGATTCGGAGGAATCCGGGGGCTCACGCCCCCGGCTCGCCGCTCCCGGTTCCCTGCACCCTCTCTTGACGGCATTCCAAGCGCGGAAATGTCAGGTGATCGAGGTCGGCCCTCTCTCCGACGAGGAGCGCTGGCAAATGGTTCGCACCTGGCCCCGGTTGCCGGGTCGAGCGCTGACGGAGGAGCAGGGCGAGCAGCTGCTGGCCAACCCGCAGACGACCAATCCCCTGTTCCTGAGCGTCGCCCTGGAAGAGCTGCGGGCCGGCAGCACGGACGTGACAGTGGCGGACTACCTGCAACGGTTGCCCGTCGAGGGAGGGTTGCCGGCGCTGTTCGATCTGTTCCTGCACCGGCTGGAAGAGGAGTTCGACGCGGAACTGGTGCCGATCGCGATGGCCCTGCTGACCTGCGCCCGCCGGGGCCTGTCGGAAACCGAACTGCGCGACCTGACCGCCGACTGCCAGCTGAGCGGCGAGCTGTTTGCTCTGCTGCGCTGGCTGCGGCCGTACCTGTGGAACCGAGCCGGCCAGCTGGAGATTGTCCATCCGCTGCTGCGGCAAGCGGTGGAGCGCTGTTACCTCCAGCGCACTCCTCCGGTCCAGCGAGCCGGAAGCGTCAGCGACGGGAATGCGTCCGTCGCTGACGCTTCCGGCTCGTTGGAGAGTCCACCGCTCGACACTCCGCCGAGCCCCCAGGAAGGCGCCATCCGCACCCGGCTGCTGCACTACTTCGGCTCTCAGACCGAGGACGAGCGCCAGCTGGACGAGATGCCCTGGCAGCTGGCCGAGATGCGGGCCTGGCCGGCCCTGGTGGAATTGCTCTCCGACCTGCCCTTCCTGGCGGCGCTGTGGAACCTCAGCGAGCCGGACGTCAAGTCGTACTGGGCCCGGATCCGAACCAGCTCGGCGTACCGGTTGTCTGACACGTACAAGGGAGTCCTGGAGCATCCCGGGGCCCACGATGAGTACGTGCCGATGATTGCGACGCTGCTGCAGTCGGCCAATTGCCTGGCCGAGGCGCTGGTGCTGCGCGAGTACCAGGGCCAGCGCTATCGGGAGATGGGCGACCGGGCCCGATATTTGCAGAGCCTGGGCAGCCAGGCCAGCATCCGCATCGCCCGCGGCGACTTTGGCGGGGCCATGGAGGACCTCAAGCAGCAAGAGCAGCTGTGCCGGGAACTCAATGACCTGCAAAGTCTGAAGGGCTGCCTGACCAACCAGGCGGTGGTCTGCCGCAAGCGCGGCCAGGTGGCCGAGGCCCTGGCGCTGCACAAGCAGGAGGAGCAACTATGCCGGCAGCTGAACTCCTCGCACGGCGTTGCCCTGTCGCTGATCAACCAGGCCCACCTGCTGGCCGACAAGCTCAAGCAGCCGGGCAGTGCCCTGCCCCTGGCCGAGGAGGCGTACCGGCTGGCCACGCGCCACGGCTTCAACAACCTGGCCGGCCAGATCAAGACCCGGCTGCTCCGCATTCGCCAGAAGGCCAGCCAGCCCCAGCCCGGCGGTCCCGATTCGCAGGTCGATCCTTCCAGCCGGTTCCTTCACCCGCCCGAGAGCGGCATCAGTTGACCGGTGTTTCCCAAGGAGGTACGCATGTATCCGTCAGGTCTCTGGACTGGCTACTGGGAGCAAACGCTCTGGGGCCGGCAGTCGATGCACGAGCTGCAACTGCAATTTGACGCCGGGGAGGTTCACGGCTCCGGCTGGGACGTGATTGGCCCGTTCTCGTTTCACGGGCAGTACGACGAGAACGGCTTGATCGTGATGACCAAGCGCTACGTCGGCAAGCACACGGTCCTCTACCGAGGCCAGTATGACGGCGAGGGGACCATCTTCGGCCGCTGGTCGATCGGCGAGCTGTGGACCGGACCGTTCGCGCTGCGGCTGCCACGCTCAAGGCACGTGGCCACCGTGGCCGAGGAATCGATCCTGGAGCTGGTAACGTGAGCGAATCCTGAACGGAATGGCGAGCGGCGCGGCGTCAGCCCGCCGGTGACCCCTTCACCGGCGGGCTGACGCCGCGCCGCTCGCCATAAAGTGAGTGGTGCTTTACTTCTTCCCCTCTTCGGGCTTGACCACCCACATGTCGTCGCTGGCGAACAGCTTCTCCAGCTTGCCGGCCCCCTTCTTCCGGGTGATCTCCGCGATCTGGTCGTTGTTCTGAGCGTCGTAGGTCGGCTGCTGGACGGAGCGCAGCACGCCCATGACTTCCGGGAACTCGGGGCCGACCAGGTTGCTCAGCATGAACGCCAGGTTCGGGTCGGGCACGTTCTCGTTGTGGACGAGCAGGTCCTCGACGCTGACGTCCCGGCCGATGGTCACCTTTTCCAGCGTGAACGTCTCGCGGTTGAGCCGGATGCCCTTGTCGCGGTCCTTGCCGTAGATCAGCGGCTTGCCGTGCTCCAGCATGATCGTGTTGTCGGACTTGATGCTCTTGTCGGTGGCGTACTCGAAGACGGCGTCGTTGAAGATCTTGCAGTTCTGGTAGACCTCAATGAAGGCCGCCCCCTTGTGGGCCGCGGCCCGCTGCAGCACGTCGGAAAGGTGCTTGATGTCCACGTCCGTGGTGCGGGCGATGAAGGTCGCCCCCGAGCTGACCGCCATGGTCAGCGGCCGGAGCGGATGCTCGAAGGAGCCGGTCGGCGTCGATTTGCTCTTGGTGCCCGAGCGCGAGGTCGGCGAGTACTGGCCCTTGGTCAGGCCGTAAATCTCGTTGTTGAACAGCACGATCTTGAGATCGACATTGCGCCGCAGCACGTGCAGCAAATGGTTGCCGCCGATCGACAGGCCGTCGCCGTCGCCGGTAATGACCCACACCTGCAGTTCGGGCCGGGACACCTTCAGCCCGGTGGCGAAGGTCGGGGCCCGGCCGTGAATGGTGTGGAAGCCGTAGGCGTTCATGTAATAGGGGAAGCGGCTGGAGCAGCCGATGCCGGAGATGAACACCATGTTCTCGCGGGCCACGCCCAGCGGCGCCAGGGCCCGTCTCATCTGGGCCAGGATCGAGTAATCGCCGCAGCCCGGACACCAGCGGACCTCCTGGTCGCTTTTGAGGTCGTTCGGCTGCATGGGCACGACAGGCAAGGGGGCAGTCAACGTGGACATTGGATACCTCGTATCAAGAATGAATCCGGATTTATGAGCACATCTCGCCAATTTTCGTCTCGATCTCGCCGACCAGGAAGGGCTTGCCCTTGACCTTGGACAGGGAGACCGCGTCCACCAGGAACTCGGCCCGCAGCAGCCGGCACAGCTGGCCGGCGTTCAGTTCCGGGACCAGCACCTTCTTGTAGCGCTTCAGCACCTCGCCGATGTTGCGCGGCATCGGGTTGAGGTAGCGCAGATGGGCGTGGGCCACCTTCAGGCCGCGGGCCTGGGCCCGCTGCACCGCGGTCGTGATCGAGCCGTAGGTGCCGCCCCAGCCGATGACCAGCAGGTCGCCCGTGGCGGGGCCGTTGACTTCCAGAAGCGGGATCTCGTTGGCGATGTTGGCGATCTTCTGGGCCCGTGTCCGGACCATGTGTTCGTGGTTGTCGCCCTCGTAGTTGACGTTGCCGGTCACGTCCTCCTTCTCCAGGCCGCCGATGCGATGCTCCAGGCCCGGAGTGCCCGGAATCGCCCAGGGACGGACCAGCCGGTCGTCGCGCTTGTAGGGGAGGAAGTGAGCCGCTTCCCCATTGGCGTGGCCATTGCCGTTGCCGTTGCTGCTGCTATTGGGACCAGTGGGGTGATTCACGTGCAGGTTGGGCAGATCGCTGATGGCCGGGATGCGCCAGGGCTCGGCGCCGTTGGCCAGGTAGCCGTCGGACAGCAGCAGCACGGGGGTCATGAAGCGGAAGGCGATCCGCGCCGCCTCGACGGCCATGGTGAAGCAGTCGGCCGGCGAGCAGGGGGCGACGATGGCCACGGGACATTCGCCGTTGCGGCCGTACATCGCCTGGAGCAGGTCGGCCTGCTCGGTCTTGGTCGGCAGACCGGTGCTGGGACCGCCCCGCTGCACGTCCACGATGACCAGGGGCAGCTCGGTCATGACGGCCAGGCCGATCGCTTCCGACTTGAGGCAGATGCCGGGACCGCTGGTGCCGGTGGACGCCAGGGAGCCGCCGAAGGCAGCGCCGATGGCCATGCCGATGGCCGCGATCTCGTCCTCGGCCTGCAAGGTGACGACGCCGTAGTGCTTCATCTCGACCAGGTGGTGCAGGATGTCGCTGGCCGGGGTGATCGGGTAGCCGGCGTAGACCAGCTTCTTGCCCGCCTGGTGGGCGGCGGCGACCAGGCCGATGGCCACCGCCTGGTTGCCGGTGATCTTGCGGTAGGTGCCCGGCGGCAGCACCGCCTTGCCGATGCGGTAGTGTTCCGGCAGCAGCTCGCAGGTTTCGCCGTAGTTGTAGCCGGCCTTGAGGGCCAGCAGGTTGGCGTTCATGACGTTCTGGTTCTTGCCGCCGAACTTCTCCCGGATCCACTTCATGGTGTTCTCGGGAGAGCGATCGTAGAGCCAGTAAACGATGCCCAGCGCGAAGAAGTTCTTGCAGCGGTCGGCCTCGCGCGGGGTCAGCTTGCACTCCTTGACGGCCTCGCGGTTCAGGGTGGTCATGGGCAGGGCGATGACGCGGTAGCCGCTGACGGTGCCGTCTTGCAGCGGATTGCTCTTCAGGCCCGCCTTGCGCAGGTCGCTGTCCCCGAAGGCGTCGCGGTTGACGACGATGATGCCGCCCTTCTCCAGGTCGCCGAGGCTCTTGCGCAGGCCGGCGGGGTTCATCGCCACCAGGGCGTTGAGCTTGTCGCCGGGGGTGTAGATGTCGGAGCTGGAGAACTGCAGCTGGAAGCCGGAGACGCCGGCCAGGGTGCCGGCCGGGGCGCGGATCTCGGCAGGGAAGTCGGGCAGGGTGCTGATGTCGTTGCCGAGGCTGGCGGAGGTGTTGGCGAACTCGGTCCCGACCAGCTGCATTCCGTCGCCGGAATCGCCGGAGAAACCGATGGTCGCCTGTTCCAGTTCCACGAGCGGTTTATCGAGGAGGGAGGAACTCATAAGCGGTGATGCCTTTCCATCAAGGAGTGAAAACCCGGTCTGGAGGAGGTCCGTCAGCTTCTGCCGCACCGGGGCGGAGCGGAGGGGTCAGCAAGGGGCAGGACATAGCCAGACTACCTACATTCTATCCTACTTGCCGTGGGGAAAAGTTGCAACGAGCAGACTCGGCAAGAGGAAAAGAACCAGGGGGCAAGCACGGCAAGTTGGGCGGGAAGGTCGGGTCGGCGGGGTTATGGCGCTTGCGACGATGGGTTGTCTGCACTCGTCTCCTCCGGGAGGAAGAAGAAATCGGCCACCGCGCACGTGAAGCCCGGCAAGATGTCGCCACCGCTGAGCTGGTCTCCCTCCTTGAAGCGCTGTTGTCCCCGGTCCCTGTGGTAGACGGTGATCGTGCGGTCCTCAGGGTCGATCAGCCAGACCAGTTCAACTCCATTCTCCAGATAATCGCTGATTTTCCGGGTGATTTGCCGGGCCGTGTCGCTCGGCGAGAGGACCTCCACCGCCAGACGCGGCGGCACTTCGCCGTACTTGGGGTGGAGGTCCGCAAAGCGTTTCGCGTCCTGGTAGATCTCCACGTCCGGACCGCGAACCGTGTCGGGCCCCCGCGCAGAATGACTCCGGAATCATTGCAGGTGACGTAACCCTTGCGGCACTGGAACGTGTAATTGCCCAGGATCCGTGCCACGCTGGCACAGACCGAGCCGTGTGGCTTCATTGGCGGCGGCAGCTCGATCACCTCCCCCCGGACCAGTTCAAACCACCTGTCGCGGTTCTCCGGCAGGTGGACCCAGTCAAAGAACTCCTCGGCCGTCAGCAGTTTGGTTGCGGTCGGACTGGTCATTGGTCACTTGCTCTCACTCAGCCGTTTCAATTCCTGCTCCGCCTGGACAGTCAGATAGAACCCATGCGGCCCGTCGCCATTGTTCAGCTTCAGCAGGATGCGGTTGCGTCCCTTCTGGAGCTTGACCTTCACGCTGCTCGCCTCCGGCTGCGCCGCGTTGTGCCGGCGGTCGGTGTGAACCAGCTGGTCGTTGACCCACAGCTTGCAGCCGTCGTCATTGCCCAGCAGGATGGTCGCTTCCTGTTCAGCGGGTGATTCGATCTCCCGATACAGATACGACACAATCTGGCTGCTGTTGGAGCTGTAGAACGCCTGCAAATCGACGTATCCTTGCAGGTCAGGCTTGACCTTCTTCCAGGCGACCTTCGCCCCGCGCTTGCCGGGATAGGTCGCCTTCAGATCGACGCCCTTCTCGGGGCCGAAGACCTCGTCCAGGCCCTTGTCGTCGGTCCCGTTGTCAAACGGCCCGGCAATGTGGTAGTAATCCATCGCCAGGATCGGCGTCTTGAGGGCGAACAGGTACTCGACCATGTCCACCAGGTCGTCAGCCGTCACGTACACCAGCAGGTCCTCGGGCATCAGCGATTTGGGGCTCTTGCTCTTCGACTCGATCTCCTTGGTGGGGATCCTGGTGTCCTTGCCGTTGGCGTCGCGGAGGGTGACGGCCTCGGGAGTTTCCTCGACGATCAGGCCGGTGAGCGTCTGGCCCTTGCTGGTCTCGATGATCCAGCTGACGTACTGATCGGCGACCGCCTTGCTCGGCAGCAGGATCGACTCGAACAGGTTCTCCCGGCTGGCCTTCTTGCCGATCACCGACAGGTCCGGCCCGATCTGCGCCGCCGACGCCGCGGACCGTGTGACATTTCAGACACTGCATGTCGCTCTTGATGCTGGCGGCCAGCAGCTGCTTGCCGCGCTTCGGATCGCCCTTGCGCATGGCCAGGACGCGGATGTCCGGCAGCTTCTTCGGATCGAGCCGGCCGGGCGGCGGAAAGGCGATCATCGCCTTGTTGCGCAGGTCCTGATACGGACTGTTGCGCAGCAGCCGGCCGGCGTCGGCTTTCAGCTCCTCCGGCAGCGACGCCTTCGCCTGGAGGTCGAGCAACCATTCGGTCCCCGAGCGAGCCCCGGCCAGGGCACCGAGGGCCTCGACGCGGAGCGGCAGGTCGCTCTTCTTGTCCTGGACCAAGTCCTGCAACGCCTTGAGCGCCACCGGGGCGTCGGGCCGCTTGCCGGTCTGCGTCGCTTGCTTGCCCAGGGCCTGGATCGCCTCGGTCCGCAGCGAGGCCGGCTCGGTCATGAAGCAGCCCGACCAGCGCCTTGGCCGAGTCCGCGGAGGGAAGCATGCCCAGCGTTTGCACGGCCGCTTTCCGCACCGCGAGAGGGGACTTGCCGTTCGGCGGCGATGCCCTGGACTTCCGGCAGCAGTTCGAGCTTCTCGGACGCACCGATCAGCAGCAGGCCGGTGGCCTGGCTTTCGGGCCGGTTCAGCAGCGACCCGATGACCTGGGCCAGCTCCTTGCTCTGGCGCAGTTCCCGCCACTTGCCGGGCAGGAACAGCTTCAGGTTGGCGATGATCTTGTCGCGCACCTCGGCGGGGAGGTCCGATTGCAGGGCCTTGAGGAAGGCCCGGCCGGCGTTGTTGTCCGCGGCGGCGAGGATGTCCACGATCTGGGCCCGCTGGGCGGTGGGGAGCTTCGCGTCCACCAATCGCTCGCCGAGGCGCGGATCATGCTCTCGGGCCGCAGCTCCCAGACCAGGCCGGCGACCTGGTCGTTCCATTCGGGGAAGGTCTTCTCGAAGTCGGCGAGGATGATCTTGCGCCGCTCCGGATCCTGACCCACGGCGATGCCCACGGCGCAGAGGAAGAAGCGATCCTTGCCGTCGTAGAGCTTGGCCAAGTTCGAGGATGGGCTTGGCAGCCTTGGTGGCATCGGCGTCGCGCAGGAGCAGCAGCGCCTCGCGGGCCGTTGCCGGAGTCAAGCTCTTGACCTGGTAATTGACAAGTCGGGTCCAGCCCCATGACATCCTTGAGTATCCGCATGCCAAGGAGGCGATCGTTGTCATCCTTGGGCTGATCGACCAGCCAATCGACAATCCTTTTGCGGAGCCGAGTGGGCACCAATCCGATATTGTCTTTGTCCGAGAACTGCGTCTTCGTCAGCATCCACAGGGCCCGAGCACGCAGCCAGGGGTTTTCTTTTTGTTCAATTGCCGGGTTATAAATCTTGAGAGTTTCCTCAGGCTCGTAGTAAGTTCCAAGGAGCTTCGCCTGTGCCATCGCCCGCACCGACAGCGCCGGCGACCCCAGCGCCGCCAGGATGCCTTCCGGCGTGTCCAGCTTCACCTCCGGCACCTTGTACCCCTTGTGCCCCTTCGGCGTGATGCGGAAGATCCGCCCGCGGGTCGTGTCGCCCATGCCGTGCCCGCCGACGCCCGGATCGTACCAGTCGCTCACGAACACGCTGCCGTCCGGGGCCACGCAAACGTCCGAGGGCCGGAACCAGTTGTCGCTGCTGGTCACCATGTCCTCGCGTTCCACGTCGTAGCCGGCCCCCTGCGGCTTGAGGTGGTAGCAGCGGACGTGACGCGGGCCAGCGTCGGTGTGCAGCAGCTGGCCCCAGTACTTCTTCGGCAGCAGCGTGCCCTCGTAGAAGCACATGCCGGTCGGCGAGCCGAAGTAGGTCCGCAGCACCTTGGGCACCACGCCCGGCTGCTCCTCGTGCCAGTGCGTCTGGCCCGGGCCGCGCGGGTGGTAGCCGTAGTTGCCGCCCGGCATCACGTAGCAGATGCGCGTCTGCTGGTTGCCGTCGTCGTCGTTGTCGCTGACGAACACGGTGCCGAAACTATCCACCGCGCACTCGTACTCGTTGCGGAAGTTGTGGGCGATCAGCTCCAGGTTCTTGCCGTCCAGGTCGCAGCGCCAGATGGTGCCGGCCCGCACGTCGGTGCCGTTGCTGTTCCAGACCTTTTTGCCGTCCACGCCCTTGAGGTTCCGGACGCCCTGGTCGCCGACGGTGAAGTAGAGCCGATTGTCCGGCCCGATGAGGACGCTGTGAACGCCGTGATCGTGGTCGATGCCGCCAAAGCCGGTCAGCAGCTTCTTCGGCGGGCCGTCGGCCTTGCCGTCGCCGTCCCTGTCCTCGAAGAGCAGGATGTCGGGCGACTGGCAGACGTAGACCTTGTAACCGGGGCCGACCGGGTCCTTGGCCACGCAGATGCCGAGCGGCGCGAGCAGCTCGGGGGCCTGGTAAAACACGGTCGCCTTGTCGGCCTTGCCCGCGCCGGTGGAGTCCTCAAGGATGACGATGCGGTCGCCGGCCGGGTTCTTCAGCGGCTGGCGGCGCAGATGGCTGCGGTAGTTGACCGACTCGCAGACCCAGAGCCGGCCCTTGTGGTCGATGTCGAAGCAGGTCGGGTTGACGAACAGCGGCTCGGAGGCCCACAGGGCGATTTCCAGGCCGTCGCTGACCTTGAAGGTGGACACGGCCTTTTCGGGGGGAACCTGGGCGGCGGCGGGGAGAGCAAGGGCAAGCAGAGCGGTGCAGACGAGCAAGCGCGACCGGAACAGCATGGCGGGTTCGGACTCCAGGGAGGACAAGGCGAGCAGGGAGGTTTCCGTTCGTTGCCCCTCAGTATAGCGGCCCGGCCAGCGGGAACGCCACGGCAAAGCGGGCGATTCCCGATAACGGCCCTGGGTGCCGGCTCGCCGGAAAATCTTCACAAAAGACGAAAGTCCCTTTCAGGCAAGCGCCACATGCCTTACAATCATTACTGTTCATTCACGAACAAGCACGAAGACAGGTCCACCGCTGCACCATCTTCCGCCCAAAACAGGGATAAGGTAGCGTCATTGCTCTTTCATCTTCGCACCTTTGTTCAGGGAGAACTGACTCATGCGTTCAGCCTGTCGGACGGACCGACCCTCTCCACGATGCCGCCGGCATCGCGCGTTTACGCTGATTGAGCTTCTCGTCGTCATCGCCATCATTGCCATTCTGATTGGCCTGCTGCTCCCTGCCGTGCAGAAGGTGCGGGAGGCGGCCGCCCGGGCCAAATGCCAGAACAACCTCAAGCAACTCGGCCTGGCCTGTCACAACTTCCACGATGCCAACGGCACGCTGCCCTCGGACGGCTGGGGCTGGGACTGGGTCGGTCAGCCGGACCAGGGCACCGGGCCGAAGCAGCCGGGCGGCTGGCTCTATCAGTGCCTGCCCTACGTGGAACAGAATGCGATCTACCAGATGCCCGTCAGTCTGGCCACGGCTCAGCAAATGGTTGCCACGCCGGTGTCCATCTACAATTGTCCCAGCCGGCGCACGGGCGGCCCCTACACGGGAGGAAACGGGGCCGTGTACAACTTCGGCGGCTTCACCGCTCCTCTGATGGCTCGGAGCGATTATGCCTCCTGCGCCAGCGATTCCACCATGGACCAGAATGGCGCCGGCGTCACCACCCTCGCGGCCGGGCCGCCCACCGCTCCGACCTCCTTCACCGGCGTGATCTACCAGGTCAGCACCACGCGCCTGACCGACGTCACCGGCGGCACGAGCAACGTCTTCCTGGCCGGTGAAAAGCACATGCAGAACTCCTCTTACACCAACGGCGGCGACCCCGGCGACAACGAGAGCATGTACGTCGGCTCCGACAACGACACCAGCCGCGGCACAGGGACTCTTCCGCAGCCAGACAACGCCTCGCAGCTGACGGACTCTTTCGGCAGTGCCCACACCGGCGGCGTCAACATGCTGACGTGTGACGGCTCGGTCCATTTCGTGAGCTTTTCGATTGCCGCCGCTGTCTGGACCCCGATGGGGAACCGGAACACGGGGGGACAGCTCCCGTAAGCGCCGTCGGCCCGGCCAGCCGGAACGCCGGCTTCGGGCTGCGTCCTCCGGGAACAGCGAGCGCGGCCCTTTCCTGCTCGCTGTTCTCGATTGCCCCATTTGCTGTACGAATGTGCCTCCCCCTTCTTTTCCCAGCAACCCAGAAAGACCCGGCACCGCGTAAGCCACTCTTCCCGAAGGCCGGCTCACGCGGCCGCGCGGACAAACGCCGCTGAAAAGAACAACGGGAAATCCCTGGTTGTTCTTTTCACGAATCTCTTGCTTTTTCTGGTGGACGTGATTTATTAGAATCATATCATTCAATATGAACATTGCCTAACAATCCAGCGCCCATCACTTTCCTCTTTGGCAAAGGACTCGCGGCGATGTCTCGGATCCTGACCTGTCGAAACCGGTACGGTTTCACGCTGATTGAGCTGCTGGTGGTAATCGCCATCATTGCCATCCTGATTGGCCTGCTGCTGCCGGCCGTCCAGAAAGTGCGGGAGGCCGCGTCCCGGGCCAAATGCCAGAACAACCTCAAGCAACTCGGCCTGGCCTGTCACAACGTCCACGATGCAATCGGAGCCCTCCCCTCGGATGGCTGGGGCTGGGACTGGTGCGGGGAGCCGGACCGGGGCTTCGGCGTCCTGCAGCCGGGCGGCTGGCTGTATCAGTGCCTGCCCTTCATGGAACAGAATGCCCTCTACCAGATGTCCACCTCGAAGGCCGCCGCCAAACAAATGATTGCCACGCCGGTGTCCATCTACAACTGCCCCAGCCGGCGCACCGGCGGGCCCTGGAAGGGCAGCTCAACCGTGCATAATTTTGGTGGCATCAGCGTCACCAAGGAAGCACGAAGCGATTATGCTTCCTGCTCCAGCAATACCACCATGGATCAGAATGGCTCCGGTGTGACCTCGCTGGCTGCCGGGCCGCCCACCCCTCCGGCCTCGTTCACCGGCGTGATCTACCAGGCGAGCAGTATTTCACTGCCCAACGTCATCGGCGGCACCAGCAACGTCTTCCTGGCCGGGGAAAAGTACCTCCAGAGGTCCTGTTACACCACTGGCGGCGACGGCGGCGACAACGAGAGCATGTACGTCGGCTCGGACAACGACACCAGCCGCGGTACAGGCAAACTCCCGGTCCAGGACGCCCCCACCGCTTCCTACCCGAACCGGTTCGGCGGCCCACACACCGGCGGCGTCAACATGCTGACCTGCGACGGCTCGGTCCATTTTGTGAGCTTCAGCATTTCTCTGGGCGTCTGGAACCCGATGGGGAACCGGAACACGGGGGGCCATCTCCCGTAACGGGACAACCGGGCTCGCCGCGGTTGTCCGCGGCGAGCCTCTTCGAGACGCCGAAGACTCTGTTGCCTTCCTTTCCACGCCAGCCGCTCATTTCTTCCCCGACTCCGCGGCACCGGATCCGTGCTTGCGGAATCGGCCGGCTCAACTTACAATCGTCGAAATGGGTGAGTCCGGTCTCCGAGGTCGCATGGATGCAGCAATGCCATCTCCGTCCCAACCTGGGGCCTGGCTCAGCGTGACCCGTTGTCTGATCCTGGTTTCGACTCAGCAAAGGAAGGACTTCACATGCTTGCCGGATTGCATCGTGGATGGTCGAGGGTGCGCCTCGTTCGCGGGGCAGCCCTGCTGCTGGCGGTCAGCCTTGTCAGTGCGAGCCTGGCCAAGGGCCAGCCCCAGGGGGGACCGCTGCCGCCCGGGGTTCCGGACGTCCGGCCGGAGCCGACGAAACAAGAGCCGCCGAGACCGGAGGTGCCGCCATTCCCCCCGGGCAATCCTTTGTTCCCGGGCGGAGCCAACGGCACCGCCACTGGCCTCGGACCAATGGGTTCCCTTATGCCTCCCAGTGCCGTGCGCTTCACGTTCACGATCGATCCGAAGACGCCGCTGAAGGAGCTGTTGCCGACGCCTCCGCAGGTCAAGAAACCCGGCAAGCCGGTGCTGACCGAGGATCTGCAGCGGGTTCCCGAGATCGACTTCCAGACGCCGCTGGCCCGCGACCTCAACAACGTCGAGGCCACCAGGCAGACGGCCCACACCATCGCCAAGATCAACTTCCTCAACAAGAAGAAGACTGATGCCTTCCTGGAGGCGCTGCGAAAGGAACGCACCGACCTGCTCGGTTTGCCCTTCGCGATGGGAGACGAGTGCCGCATCAAGGGGGAACGCAGCCGCCAGCTGACCCAGGCCGTCAGGCTGGTCCGCCAGGCCTTCCAGGGAGCGGTGGCCGTTGCCATGCCCATGGGCTTCAGCGGACCTGGTCCTGGGGGACCCAGGCGGACAGGTCCGGGCTTTGGCGGCGGATCTGGTCCTGGGATGCCAGGGGTGCCGGGTATGGCCCCCAGGTCGCTACTGTGGGGGTTGAAGGGTCCGTCCAATCTTCTTCCTTCTGGGACAATTTCAACGCGGCCTGCGTCAATGAGGACAAGGCAACGTCCCCGGACCGACCGCAAGCAACTGGAACACGTGACCTCGGCCCGTGTGGCAGCCCTGATGCAGGTGCTGCTGCCGGAGTCGGCTGCTCTCCGTCTGGGTCTGGTGAAGCACCTGTCTGCCACCGCTCACGTCGATGCCACCAAGGCCCTCGCCAGGATGGCGCTGTTCTCTCCCGAGGACGAAGTTCGGCAGGCCGCCGTCGAGGCGCTCAAGGTCCGGCGGGAACGCGATTACACGGACATTCTGGTTTCCGGGCTGTCTTATCCGCTGCCGGCAGTGGCCCGCCGTGCCAGCGATGCCATCGTCAATTTGGAACGCAGCGACCTGATCCCGCAACTGCTCGACGTGCTTGACCGGCCCGACCCGCGGGCTCCCCAGGTCAAGGAGGTCGATAGTAAGGAAGTGTCGGTGGTGCGCGAGCTGGTGCGCATCAACCACCATCGCAACTGCCTGCTCTGCCATGCTCCGGGCAACACTCCCGGCATCTCCAACGAGACGCTGACCGCCGGGGTGCCCGTGCCCAGCCAGCCGCTGCCGACTCCCTTCGAGGGCGGCTATCGCAGCAGTTCTCCCGACATCCTGGTGCGCATTGACGTGACCTATCTGCGGCAGGACTTCTCCCTGATGCAGGCGGTCGAGGACGCCGCTCCCTGGCCCGAAATGCAGCGTTTCGACTTCTTTGTGCGGACCCGGGTGCTGGCCGAGGAGGAAGCCAGGGCTCACAGCGAGCTGTTCCGCAACAGCGAGCCTGGCAGGCTGTCGCCGTATCATCGGGCTGCTCTGTCGGCATTGCGTGAGCTGACCGGCAAGGACACCGAGCCGACCGCCGACGCCTGGCGCAAGCTGCTCGGCATTCCGAAGGCGAAGAAGTCCGGGACATTCTAACCGGCTCCGAGACCCCACCCTTCCGTCCGTGGAAGGGTGGGGCTCCGCTGTCATGCGTGGCTGTTCCCTCTCTCTGTGCCCAGCTCATCAAAGGAAGGATTGCTCATGGTTGATGGATCTCGTCGTGGTTGGTCCAGTGTTCACCTGGCCTGGGGCTCGGCTCTGGTGCTTGTCTGCTTTGTCAGCGGAACCCTGGTCAATGCCCAGGCTCCAGGAACACCGCCCCCTCCTGCGGCTCCAGTGCTTGAAACCCGGGAACCGCCCTCACCGTTCGCGCAGTCCATGCCGGCCCCGACGCGCTTTTCGTTCACGATCGATCCGAAGACGCCGCTGAAGGACCTGTTGCCGATCCCGCCGCAGGTCAAGAAACCAGGCAGGCCAGTGCTGACCGAGGACCTGCAGCAGGTTCCCGAGATCGACTTCCAGACGCCGCTGGCCCGGGACCTCAACAACGTCGAGGCCACCAAGCAGACGGCCCACACCATCGCCAAGATCAACTTCCTCAACAAGAAGAAGACCGACGCCTTTCTCGAAGCCCTGCGCAAAGAACGCACCGACCTGCTCGGGCTCCCCTTCGCCATGGGAGACGAGTGCCGCACCAAGGGCGAACGCAGCCGCCAGCTGACTCGAGCCGTGAACCTCGTCCGCGGATCGTTTCAGGGACAGGTGGTGTTCCAGACTGTTGAAGTTGTCGAGCAAGTCAGCGATGGCAAGGGCCAGGTAACCCACCGAAAGAGGACCGAAACGGTTCCTGTCGTCGCGCTGCCTGCGCCAATGGGAATGGGCGCGATGTCTGGTCGCCCGATGCCTGCTCCGCCCGCCACGACTCCGGCTTTCGGCACGAGCGTGGCTCGTCCTCAAGCCGACTCCTTCTGGGACAATTTCAAAAATGCCTGCGCCAACGACGACAAGGCGATGTCCCAGACCGACCGCAAGGAGCTGGAACACGTCAAGTCAGCACGAATTGCGGCTTTGATGCAAGTGCTGATGCCGGAATCGGCTGCTCTCCGCCTGGGACTGGTCAAGCATCTGTCGGCCACCGCTCACGTCGATGCCACCAAGGCTCTCGCCAAACTGGCGCTGTTCTCTCCCGAGGATGAGGTTCGACAGGCCGCCGTCGAGGCGCTCAAGGTCCGCCGGGAACGCGATTACACGGACATCCTCGTTTCTGGGCTGTCCTATCCGCTGCCTGCGGTGGCTCGGCGTGCCAGTGATGCCATCGTCAAGCTGGAACGCCACGACCTGATCCCGCAACTGCTCGACGTACTCGACCGGCCCGATCCGCGGGCCCCGCAGGCCAAGGAAGTTGATCACAAGGAAGTGTCCGTGGTGCGTGAGTTGGTGCGCATCAACCACCATCGCAACTGCCTGCTCTGCCATGCCCCGGGCAATACCCCCGGCATCTCCAACGAGACGCTGACGGCTTCGGTGCCCGTGCCCAGCGAGCCGCTGCCGACCCCCTTCGAGGGCGGCTATCGCAGCAGTTCGCCCGACATCCTGGTGCGGATCGACGTGACCTATCTGCGTCAGGACTTCTCCCTGATGCAAGCGGTCGAGGACGCCGCTCCCTGGCCCGAAATGCAGCGCTTCGATTTCTTCGTGCGGACCCGGGTGCTGTCCGAGGAGGAGGCCAAAGCTCACAGCGAACTGTTCCGCAACAGCGAGCCGGGCAGGCTGTCGCCGTATCATCGGGCTGCTCTGTCGGCCCTGCGTGAACTGACCGGCAAGGACACCGAGCCCACCGCCGACGCCTGGCGCAAGCTCCTGGGGATTCCGAAGCGTTAGCGTTGGCGACCGTGGGTGCGCTGCGCGACCCACGGCTGGGTTATGTAACCCCTTCGGGGTAAAAGACAAGGGTCGGTCCCTGTTTTCTACCCCGAAGGGGTTGCATAACCCAGCCGTGGGTCGCGCAGCGCACCCACGGGAACCCCGGAATGTAATAATCGTCCGATGCGTGAACCTCCACGGTATCAGCCCCCGTGGCATTCAAAACACCCATGCACTTCCTTCATCGAGAGCGTGACGCCCTGGAAAATCTGCTGCCGGGCCTGGACGCAGCCCTGGCCGGCCTTTCCCTGGACGTGACCGAACGGCCGGGCAACCCCGCGCTGGAACTCTTCCGCACGCATTCCGGCACCGACCTGCTGATCCCGCCCCGGCTGGGCGGTCTCGGCGCCTCGCCGCACGAAGCGCTGCACGTCCAGCGGGCCCTCGGCAGTCGTTCCCCTTCGCTGGCCCTGGCCGTCGCCATGCACCAGTTCGCGGTGGCGAGTCTGCTGGAATGGTACGCCCTGGAAGCGCTGCCGGAACTGGAAGCGCTGCTGCGACGCATCACCACCGATCAGCTCTATCTAACCTCCGCGTTCTCCGACGGACGGAGCGGGGCCAGCATCCTGGCGTCGCAGATGCAGGTCGAGCTGATCGCCTGCGGCCTGCGCATCAGCGGCAGCAAGAAGCCGTGCAGCCTGGCGCAGTCGATGGACCTGCTGACCGTGAACGTGCTGCTGCCGGCCTTGCCGGGACAGGAACGCACCCTGGTGCTGGCGCTGGTTCCCGCCAACGCCACGGGATTGCAGCGGCGGCCGATCCGCAACGCCTGGGGCCCGGCCGGGGCGGAGACGGAGGAGGTGGTGCTGGATCGCGTGGAAGTACCGTGGGACCGCATCCACCGGTACAGTGGCCGGGGGGTCTCGGTCGTGGGGCAGCACCGCAGCGCCCTCTGGTTCGAGCTGCTGCTGGCGGGGACTTACCTGGGAGCGGGCAGCGCCCTGGTGGAGCGCGTGCTGCAAGCCCGGGCCGGCAGCCCGACCGAACGGCTCACGCTGGCCGGCGAGCTGGAGACGGTACTTTCCGCCCTGGAAAGCGTGGCCCAGGACGTCAAGGACGGCAAGCACGGAATCGACGTCGAGGTGCGGGCCCTGCTGGTGCGCTTTGGCGTGCAGCAGGCCCTGGAGCGCGTCTGTTCCCTGGCGGGGGAGCTGCTGAGCGGCACCACGGAATCCCCGGCTGACGTTGCCTGTCTGCTCGCCAGCGCTCGCGGGCTGGCCTTTCATCCGCCGTCCCGTTCCGGGATCGCTCCTGCCCTGGACAGTTACCTGCTCGAAGGCCGGCTCGCGGCCGAGTGATTGAAGACACGCACGCTCACCTCTTCGCCGACCGTCTCGGCGGCACTTTTTTGGGAAATCGTTGAAATCGTTGTTTCGGGGAATAACCTGATCCTATGGAGTCGCAGCCGAAACCACAGAGAGCATTCATCTGAGAAAGTCGTGCTGGAGGAAATATGACGACCGAAACGAAATGCCCGGTGATGAACGGGGCTCACCGACATACGGCGGCTGGGGCCCGGTCGAATCGAGACTGGTGGCCGAATCAGTTGAACCTGGAGATCCTCCACCAGAACTCTCCCCTGTCCAACCCCATGGGCAAGGAGTTCAACTACGCCGAGGAGTTCAAGAAACTCGACCTGGATGCCCTGAAGAAGGACATCGAAGCGGTGATGACGACGTCGCAGGACTGGTGGCCGGCCGACTACGGCCATTACGGGCCGCTCTTCATTCGGATGGCGTGGCACGCCGCCGGCACGTACCGCATCGCCGACGGCCGGGGCGGCGCAGGCTCCGGCTCCCAGCGTTTGCGCCCCTCAACAGCTGGCCCGACAACGTCAGCCTCGACAAGGCCCGCCGGTTGCTCTGGCCGATCAAGCAGAAGTACGGCCGGAAACTCTCGTGGGGCGATCTGATGGTCTTCGCCGGCAACTGTGCCCTGGAGTCGATGGGGCTCAAGACGTTCGGTTTCGCCGGTGGGCGTGAGGACGTCTGGGAGCCGCGAAACGGACATTAACTGGGGGCCTGAGAAAACGTGGCTCGGAGACGAGCGTTACACCGGCGACAGGCAGCTCGAAAATCCTCTCGGCGCCGTTCAGATGGGCCTGATCTACGTGAATCCGGAGGGGCCCAACGGCAAACCGGATCCGCTCGCCGCAGCCAGGGACATTCGGGAAACGTTCGGCCGCATGGCCATGAATGACGAGGAGACCGTGGCGCTGATCGCGGGCGGCCACACCTTTGGCAAGGCCCATGGTGCCGCCGCCTGCGGCCCAGTACGTCGGTCCCGAACCCGAGGGTGCCGGCCTCGAGGAGCAAGGGCTCGGCTGGAAGAACACGTTTGGGACCGGCAAGGGCGACGACGCGATCACCAGCGGCCTGGAGGGCGCCTGGACCACCAACCCGGTGAAGTGGGACAACGGCTACTTCGACAACCTGTTCGGCTACGAGTGGGAGCTGGCGAAGGGTCCGGGCGGCGCGTGGCAGTGGCACTCCCAAGGAGGCATCGGCACAGGGCACCGTGCCGGATGCTCACGATCCGTCGAAGAAGCACGCCCCCATGATGTTCACGACGGACCTCTCCCTGAAGCTGGACCCGATCTACGCGCCGATCTCGAAGCGCTTCCACGAGAACCCGGACCAGTTCGCCGAAGCCTTTGCCAAGGCGTGGTACAAGCTGACGCACCGCGACATGGGGCCCGTCTCGCGGCTGCTCGGCCCGCTGGTTCCCCCGCCGCAGTTGTGGCAAGACCCCGTCCCCGCCGTCGATCATGAATTGATCGGGGAGCAGGACATCGCTCAGCTCAAGGCCAAGATCCTCGCATCCGGACTGTCCATTTCGCAACTGGTGACAACCGCCTGGGCTTCGGCGTCCACGTTCCGCGGCACCGACAAACGCGGTGGAGCGAACGGGGCGCGCATTCGCCTTGCGCCGCAGAAGGACTGGGAAGTCAACCAGCCGGCCGAACTCGCGAAGGTCCTGCCGATCCTCGAGAAAATCCAGAAGGATTTCAACAGCGCGCAGTCCGGCGGGAAGAAGGTCTCGCTCGCGGACGTGATCGTTCTGGGTGGGTGCGCCGCCGTTGAGGCGGCCGCGAAGAAGGCCGGGCACGACGTGCAGGTTCCCTTCTCGCCGGGGCGCACCGACGCGTCGCAGGAGATGACCGACGTGGACTCCTTTGCCGTGCTCGAACCGACCGCGGACGGGTTCCGCAACTACCATCCGCAAGGGAGACGATCGACCGGCGGCGGAGCTGCTGGTGGATCGGGCGCGCCTGCTGACGCTGACCGCTCCGGAGATGACGGTGCTGGTCGGCGGGATGCGCGTGCTGAATGCAAACTTCGGGCAGTCCGAGCTGGGCGTCTTCACCGAGCGGCCCGGGTCACTGACCAACGACTTCTTCGTGAACCTGCTCGACATGAGCACGGAGTGGCGGAAGTCCTCCCAGGGCGAGCACTTCTACGAGGGGCGCGACCGCCGGACGGGTGAGGTCAAGTGGACGGGCACCGCCGTCGACCTCGTCTTCGGTTCGAACTCTCAGCTCCGAGCCATCGCGGAAGTCTATGCCTGCGACGACTCGCAGCAGAAGTTTGTGCGTGACTTTGTGGCGGCGTGGGACAAGGTGATGAATCTCGACCGCTTCGACCTGGTCGCAGGCGCGTCAACGGGGCAGGTCCGCCATGCGAAGTAGGTCAGGCTTTCCAGCCTGACGCAGGGGCGACGTCAGGCTGGAAAGCCTGACCTACCGGTTGAGAACCACGGCATGGACCCACGACAGAACCTGGTGCGCTGGCGGCTGGTGCTTGGCCACGATGCCGAGGAGGGTCTTGGGTGTACCCTGGACGGCGTCGAGGCACGCCAGGACGCCGCCCTCGATTACCTCTATCGCCGGGAATACGGCAGCGGCCGCAACGTCCGCCAGGCCGGCGGTCGGGCCGGCTCGCTCGATCCCATCAGCCCTGTCCGTGCCGGAATGGATCAACGCCGTCCAGTCCCTCTTTCCGCGGCGCACCATCGAGCGGCTGGAGAAGGACGCCCTCGAGCGCTACAAGATCGAGGAAATGGTCACCAACCCCGAGCTGCTGAAGCGTGCCCAGCCGAGCCAGACCCTGCTCAAGGCGGTACTGCACACCAAGCACCTGATGAACCAGGAAGTCCTGGCCCTGGCCCGCGACCTGGTCCGCAAGGTGATCGAGCAACTCATGGAGAAGCTGGCCCGCCCGGTCCGCTCGGTCTTTCTGGGGTCGGCCGACCGGCACAAGCGGTCGCACCTGCGCATCGCCAAGAACTTCGACGCCCGGACCACCGTTCGCCGCAACCTGGCCCATTTCGACCTGGAGAAACGCCGGCTGCTGCTGCAAACACCGTATTTCTTCTCGCGCGTCCGCCGGCAGACGGACCGCTGGCAGATCCTGATCCTGGTCGATGAGTCGGGCAGCATGGCGGACAGCGTCATCCATGCGGCCGTCACCGCGGCGATCTTCTGCGGCATCCGCTGTCTGAAGCCGCACCTGGTCCTGTTCGACACCAGCGTGGTGGACGTGACGGAGCATTGCTCTGACCCGGTCGAGGCGATCATGAAGGTGCAGCTGGGCGGCGGCACTGACATCGGCGCGGCACTGGCTTACGCTGCGGGGCTGGTGGAGAATCCGCGCAAGACGATCGTGGTGCTGATCACCGATTTCTACGAGGGAGCGCCGCAGGCCCGGCTGCTGGGGGTGGCCCGGCAGCTGATCGAAAGCGGCGTGACGCTGCTGGGCCTGGCGGCCCTGGACGAACGGGCGGAGCCGAACTACGACCGCATCCTGGCCCAGAAGCTGGTCGATCTGGGGGCCCACGTCGGCGCCATGACCCCCGGCGAGCTGGCCGAGTGGGTGGCCCAGAAGGTGCGTTGACCATGCCGCGCGCCGACCTGCTGAGCCTGTCCGCGGACGACCTGGCCGCACTGAGCAATCGCGGCGTGGTCAAGCGCTCCCAGAAGGAAGTCGAGTCCGGCGAGTTCACCGTTGAACTGAGCGAAACCGACGGCGACGTGACGGCCCGCTGGTCCGATGGCGTCGAGTGCCAGCTGCCGGCCGGCAAGGTGCTGGCGGACGGCCGGTGCAGCTGTGCGGCCACGGGGCTGTGCCGGCACCTGATCCGGACGGTGCTGGCGTATCAACGGCAGTTTGGTTCTGGTACACGTGAGACCCCGGCGAGCCGGGGGCGTCAGCCCCCGGATTCTGATCCCCGGTCGGAGAATCCGGGGGCTGACGCCCCCGGCTCGCCCGCCTCGCCCTGGGACCCCGGCTCCATCACCGACGAGCAGCTGGCCCAGCTCTACCGCCCGGCAGCGCTGGCCCGGCTTCGCGCCCAGATGGAGCAGGGCGTCCTGGCCGAACTGGTTCGCGGCAGCAAGCCGTCGGCCCGTTTCCACGTCCCCCCATGCCTGATCTACTTCCAGGTGCCGGGCGATCCCCGCTACACCGTCTGCGACTGTGCCGAGCCGGCCCCTTGCCGGCACGTTCCCCTGGCGGTCTGGGCCTTTCGCCTGCTCCCGGCGGAGCGCTCCGCCGGGGTCATTGCCGCCGGGGCCAGCCCCGCCCCTGTTGCCCCGGACCTGCTCGACGCGCTGGAAGCGCTCTTGCTGGATCTGGCCGAGCATGGCCTGGCCGGACTGGCCGCGACCTGGAAGGATCTGCTGACCCGCCTGGAGGCCCGCTGCCGAGCGAATGGCCTGGTCTGGCCCGCCGAGGTGTTGCTGGACCTGCAGGAGCAGCAGCAGCGCTACGCCGGCCACGACGCGCGCTTCTCGCCCGAACGGCTGGCCGACCTGGTTGGCGAGTTGCTGATCCGCTGCGATGCCATCCGCGCCGACACCGGGGCCATCCCGCAGCTCCTGATCCGCGGCACGGCGGAGGACCAACCCTCGCCCCTGAGCCAGGCCACGCTGGTCGGGCTGGGCTGCACTGCTCACGTCTACCGGGGCGGAGTCGAGCTGACGGCCTGCTTGCAGGACGCCGCCACGGGGGGCTTGCTGGTCCTGTCGCGGGATTTCCCCGATCCGCCTCCGGAGTCGTCGGAGCCGGCCCGTCCCTTTTCTGAGCTGGCCCGCGCCTCGAATCTGCGGGGGCACTCGTTCCTGAGCGTTGGTCTCAGCAAGCTCCAGTTGGCCGGCGGCAAGCGCACCATCAAGGGCGAGCTGCAACTGCCTCAGCTGCTGCGACAGGTCAACGTCCAGCCGCACCCGCTCAACTGGGAGTCGCTGCGGGCCCCGGTGCTGGTCGAGGACTGGGCCGAACTGGACGCGCGCCTAAGCACGCTGCCGCCCTCCTCGCTCCGGCCGCGCCGCCTGGGGGAGGATTTTCACGTCATCCGGGTGATGCGGGCCGACGGGGCCCATTTCGACAGCAGCACGCAGACGATCCAGGCCCTTCTGCGCGACAGCCAGGAGCGCGTCGCCTTGCTCCAGTTTCCCTTCACCGCCCGGGGCGAGCCGGGGGCGGAGGTGCTGCTGTCCCTGTTGCAGCAGAAGGGCGAGGACGTGCGTTTTGTTTCGGGACCGGTCCGCCGGGGGCCGGGCGGGCTGGTGATCGAGCTGGTCGCTCTGGTCTTCAGCGAGGGCAATCGCCGGGTGGGAATCCAGCCGTGGATTGAGAATCGCCCGGAGGAAACGGCGGCAGCGACAGCCCTGGCGAAGCCAGTGCGGGTGAGCGATCCGCTGGCGGATTTCTGGCAGCGGTTGCAGACGTCGGTGGGGGAGATGCTGGTGCTGGGCCTGGAGCGAGCCGACGCCGTGGCGGCACGACGCTGGCGGGAATTGCAGAAGCAGGGCGAAGCGGTCGGCCTGGCGCGCGTGGCCGGCCGAATCCGGCCGCTGGCCGAGACGCTCGCTCAGAAAGCGCACGTGCTGCGCTGGGAGGCCCGAGCGGCGGGTCGGATGCTGCTGGCGGCGGCAGCATTGACGCGCTTCAGTCAAGACCTGGCCGGGTGAGCTGTTGCGGACTGCCCCCGACTCGGCCATAATCAAAGAACTCGCTGACAGGGGAAAGCCCATGAGCAGCATCACGCATCTGCCGAAGTCCGAGAACCGACCCGCCGACGAGGCGGTGGCCGCCGCCCTCGATGCCGCCCTCGACGCCCTGCAAAAAGGCGAGTCGCTGGACCGGACCGCGCTGCTGGCTCGCTTTCCGCAGCTGCACGGAGCGATGGACGTCCTGGACCAGCTGATCGCCAGCCAGGCCACGCGCATCGACAGCACGCCAGTCCCGGCCGCGGGCCCCGCGCCGGAGCAGATCGGCCCCTATCGGCTGGAGCGGCAGCTGGGCGCGGGCGGCTTTGGCGTCGTGTACCTCGCTCAGGATCAGGACCTGAAACGCTCGGTCGCCATCAAGATGCTGCATCCCGAACGGCTGGAACAGCCCGAGGTGCTGCGCCGCTTCCAGCGCGAGGCGTGCGTCATCGCCCGCTTGCAGCATCCCGGCATCGTGCAGCTCTACGATTACAGCCGGCAGGGCCCGCCGTATTACCTGGTGACCGAGTTCGTCGAGGGCGTCGATCCCCGGCTGTGGTGCCGGCAGCACCAGTACGGGCCCACGGAAGTCGCGGCCCTGGTGGCCCGCATTTGCGAGGTGGTGGATCACGCCCACGGGCACGGCATCTTTCACCGCGATCTCAAGCCGGCCAACATCCTGATCGACAGCGAGGGCCAGCCGCACGTCCTGGACTTCGGCCTGGCTCGGATCGTGGCGGAAACCGAGTCCGAGACCGCAGCCACGACCACCGATGGCCAGGTGCTGGGCTCGCTGGCGTACATGGCCCCCGAGCAGGCCGCCGGGCAGAGCCACTCCGCCGACGCCCGCAGCGACGTCTATTCGCTGGGCGTGATCCTCTACGAACTGCTGACGGGGCAGCTGCCCTTCCAGGGGCCGCTGCTTGGGCTGGCCCAGCAGCTGGCCGACGAGCCGCCGCCGTCGCCGCGTTCGGTCAATCCGCGCCTGCCGGCCGACCTGGAGGCGATCTGTCTGAAAGCCCTGGCCAAGCGGCCGGCCGACCGCTACCGCTCGGCGGCTGCCCTGGCTCGCGATCTGCGTGCGTTTCTGCGTGGCGAGCCGGTGGAGGCGCACCGGCTGACCTGGCTGCTGTGGGTGCAGCGCTTTCTGGGTCGCCGGCACCACGATACGCGCAGCCAGGGTTGGCCGGGCATGCTGTTCCTGCTCGGCCTGACCATTCTGGTGGGCTGCGCCATTGCCAACTTGTGTGAGCGGATCCCGCAGCCCGGACTGCGGGTGTTGGCGGTGGTGCTGACCAAGCTCGCCCAGATTGCCGTGATGCTCTGCGTCGTGGTGCGGTTCCGGCCCGTCAAGGAGCCGATGCTGACGGCCACGGAACGGCAAATCTGGAGCCTGATCCCCGGCTACTACGGCGGCTATCTGACCCTGGTGGTGATCAACGGCGTGCTGGGCGAACCGCTGCCGCTGGCGCCGATCCTGTCGGTGCTGAGCGGCATGGGCTTTGCCACGCTGGGGGCGACTGTCTGGGGCTGGTTCTTTGTCTGGAGCCTGTTCTTCTTCGCCCTGGCGGTGGTCGTTGCCTTTCCGTTGTACGCTCCCTATGGGCTTCTGCTGCTGGGGGTGGGGTGGTTCCTTTGCCTGATCGTGTCCAGCCTGCACATGCAAATGACACGGTGACCGGGCCGCCCCGCCATGAATGGCGGGGCGGCCCGGGATCGTGCGAGACATTGCCTTCCTCGGAGGCAAGAAACAATGGCCCCTACTTCCCCTCGTTCACGCTCAGCAGGACACCCTGGCTCCGCGCCTCGTGTTCGGGGTTGTAATACTCCCAGGCGACAGCCGGTGCTGCCGTGACTTTCCCCGACAGGCCCGCCCGCAGCCGATACGACAACCCCAGGGACTCGCCCGATTCCAGACCGTACAGGTAGAGCAAGACCTTGCCGGGCGACTGCTGCACCTTGGCGACCCCCTTGTCCTTGACAAACAGGGCCAGGTCGTCCGGCTCCGGCGTGAAGCCCGGTGGGACCGGCAATTGCAGCATCACCATCGGAGCCGGCATCGCCTGCCGGTTGACGAGCCGGACCGTCGTGGTGACGGTCTCGCCCACCTTGCACTCCTTCCGGTCATAATCCAGGGCCAGTTGAAACGCTCGTCGCTCCGGCTGCTCGCCGGTGGGTGTGTGATAACTGAAGGTGACCTGGTAGAGCGACGCCGAGCCGGTCTGGTCGGTCAAGTGTAAGCGATGGCTGCCGGTCCCCAGCTGACTCGAAAGCCGCACCAGCTGGACCACGTCCGACTGCTCCGCGGGAATGAGCAGCTCCTGAATCCGCTTGCCGTCCAGGGCAATCTCGATCCGCCGGGCCTGGGCATTGGCCAGGGGCCGGCCAGTCCCAGCCAGGATCGCTTTGAGGGCCAGCACGGTCGCCTGCGTGGAGTACCAGGTGCCGCAGGCGTCCTTCTGAGCGGCCAGCCAGGCCAGCGAGCCGCGCACCAGCGCCGGCTCGCGTCCCGCCGCGAGCAAGGCCATGCTCGCCAGCGCCGTCGTCTCGACGTCGCCCGCACGGCCAGCGCCGTAGAAGATCGTCGCACTGGTCGGACCCTGCTGCCACCAGACCTGATCGCCTTTCGCCGAGGAGTGTTTCCGTTCAATCAAACGATCCAGGCAAGGCCCCACGGCCGGTTCCTTTGGATTTATCGTCAGCAGGGCATTGCAGAGCAGCGCCAGGGTGTAGGGATCGCGGGCCTCCTGGGCATGTTCCACCAGGTAAGCCCGTGTCTGCTCCGCCAGTTTCGCGTCCTTGACTTCGGCGAAGACCGCCCAGGCGACATAAGCCGTGGTTGCCAGCCGACTCGCCCAGGGATGGCGGGTGGACGGTTCCCAGGAGCCATCGGGCCGCTGTTGTTCCAGCAACCAGTCCCACGTACGCCAGATCAGTTTCGGATCGACCTCGTGGACCCGGGCCATGTCCGCGAACTCCATCAGCCCGTAGGCGGTCAGCGTCACGTTCGCCGGAGCATGGCCGAACCAGTCGAAGCCGCCGCCGGGCACCTCGAACGTCAGCAAACGCTGATACCCCAGACCGACATACTCGCGGGCCTTCTTCTCCACGCCGGGCACACTGCGGCCGGTCCGCTTCAGGTAATCCAGGGCCAGGACGTTCGGGATACGTCGTCGAGGAGGTTTGCTCGAAGCAGCCATGCGGCATCTGGAAGATCTGCTCCAGCCCCTCCACCACCTGGCTGAAGCTGGATGGGTAGATGCGCACCAGGCCCTTGACGCTACCCTCGATGGCGTTGGCAGGGACCGTCAGTTCCATCTCGGCCGGCTGCTGGAGGTTGCCGTTGACCACCTGCTCCGTCCGGCGACCTCCCGGAGCCACGTCCACCTCACGCTGGACCGCGTCGGCGACGCCGGCCCCCTTCGCGGTCACCTTGAGCTGGTGCCGGCCGACCTGCCGGGCCCGCAGGCGGAAGCTCAGGGAGCGGACCTCCCCGGCGGCCAGGGCGATCTGCTTGCTGGGCTGGTCCAGCAGCTCGAGCCAGGGCGCGTCCGCCAGAGTGAGGGTGACCGTCTGCGGTCGGTCGAGGTAGCTGGACACGACCGCCGGGACCAGGATCTCATCGTTGCGGGTCAGGGCCGCCGGCAGGTTCAAATCGACGAAGAACGGCTGAAAGACGCGGACGACCGATTGCCCATTGCCGAGCCGGCCGGCCTCCGTCACCGCGCTGGCGGTCAGCCGCCAGGTGGTGATCGAGTCGGCCAGCGGCATGTCCACCTGGACCCGGCCCTGGTCGTCGGTGACCAGCTGCGGCTGCCAGAGCAGCGTCTGCGGGAACCACTGCCGCAGCCGGGGCGGCTCGGGTTCGGCCTGCTTGAGTCGGAGTCCATCGGGGTTGGCGGCCTGCAGGTTCTGGATCGCAAGCGCGATTTGTTTGAGGTCGTTTTGCGCCTGCGAGCGGGCCGCCGCCTCGCGGACCTTCTGAGTAGCGGGAAGCATGAGACCGATCAGCAGGCAAAAACCGAGCAACAAGCCAAATATGCAGCCTGCCGCGTTGGTCCGATACAGCGGCCGGAGCAGAACAAGCAGAAGGACCACGCCGAAGACAATGCCAAAGAGAAACCACACACCATTCACGCGCTCCAGGCCTGCTTGTCGTTTGGCTCTCGTTTCGCGCGCTTTCTGGGGATAGGAGGAGGCGTTCAGGGAGTGGTACGGTTCTCCCTGCCGGAGGACGGCGAGGGCCTCCCGCGGCACCCATTCAGGGGAGATCAGCTGCTCCCAGTCGGGTCGCAGCAAAACCCGGAAGACGCGCCGATTGCCCTCCAGGAAGGGCAGCAACTGCTCCAGGAGGGCCTCGCGATCCGTTTGTCCCTTCTGATCCGCCGTCCGGGCGAAGAGGGCCTGCTCAAAGCGGCGCTGCTGCTCCACCGGACCGGGAAGCGTGCTGTCCGGGGACCAGGGATAGAGAGCCCGGATCGGCCGCAGCAGTTTCTCTTCCTCGGCGAACAGCGTCTCGCTCCGCGGCGCCTGGCCGGGCACGGCGAACACCGCTTCGTCCACGGCGGCCAGGCTGAGGGCTCCCGGCGCCGGCTTGCCTTCGCTGTCGCGCAGACGCAGCGTGAGACGGGCCGTCTCCTTGGGCCGATACTCCTGCCGGTCCGCTTCCGCCTCGATGGTCAGCCGGCCCCGCTGCCGGACGTACACGGCTCGCGATTTCCGCAACGGCATTTCATCAGCGCCAAGGCGATAGGCACACACCTGAAGGACGCCGAACAGATCGTGGGGCAGCTCGACCGTGGCTTCGCCACGGCCGTCAGCCAGCTGTACGTGTTCCGTCCAGAGCGTTTGCCCATCCTTGAGGAAATCGACAAAGACGGTCCCTTTCCCACTTCCCAGGATGGTCAGTCGCATTTTCTCGCTGCCGTCGTAGACCGCCTTGTCGGTGCGCAGCAGGAAATCCTCTTTCGCTTCCCCGCAGGGCAGCGTAAAGGAATGCGCTCCGCTCTTCCCACCAGCACCCGTGGCCCGCAGGTCAAGGACGACTTCCTTGTTCTCAGGCGTCACGTCCAGGGTTGCGATTCCCAGCTCATCGGTGGTCAGCGGCTCTTTGAACCCGGCCACGGTCAGCCGGGCTTGCGCCGGTCGGCCGTCCGGGTAAGCGGCCAGCAAGTAAATGGTGTTGGGAATGCCCTGGACCAGGTTTCCGCCTTCGGGGATCGCCTCGATGCGCAGGGGCCGGGCGGTGACCAGGCTGGCCACCGTGACCGTCTCCCGCTGCCCGGCCGAATCGGTCACCTGCACCGCCAGGCGGACCTGTGCGTCCCGCTCGCGCGTCCGCTCGGCCGCCGTTTCCGGCAAAGCACCTCGGAACTCCGCGATTCCCTCCGTATTGGTGCGGACGGTGATCCGCCGGCCCTTCTCGGCGGGGTCGCCCTCCATGCGGACTTCCAGCAGAACCTCGGCGTTCGCGACTGGCTTGCCGTGGAAGTAGCGGGCCTGGATCTTGCCCTGCACGGTGTCGCCGGGCTGGTAGTACGGCTGAGTCAGCGTGACGCTTATCTTGAACTTCGGCAGCACGTACGTCTTGACCTCGATGGGGACCCGGCTGCTCGATTCGCCGACCTGGCACTCCGCCTGATACGTCCCTTCCGTGATCTCCTCCGCCAGCGGGCAGTCGGCCGAGGCGATGCCGAACTTGCTCGTTACCCCCTTGCTGCGACAGATGACGTTCCCTTTCGGGTCAAGGACGGTGAACACCATCGCCGTTTCGGCGACCGGCTTCAAATCCGGTCGGCGCAGGGCCAGGCCGCGCAGCAGGATGGTCTGGCCGGGCTGGTAAACAGGCCGATCAGTGCTGAGGCTCACCTGCCAGGCCCGCTTCAGCTTGACCGGCTGGCGGACCTCCTCCTGACCGCCCGGAGGCCAGGCGGCGACCCGCAGGACGTAGTCGCCGTCCTCCCAATCGGGCAGCTGAAGTAGAGGTGAGCCGGTGCCCTGGCTGTCCGTGTTGAACTGGGCCAGGCAAACCTTTCGGCCCGTGTCGCTCGCCAGATAGACCTGCACCGGCACGCCGGAGACGCCGGTTTGCCTGTCACGGTCCCGCACGATGATCCGCAGACTGCATTCGGCCCCCGCCAGCAGCTGATACTGGCCCAGCACCCGCAGATCGTAAGGCGAGGGCGAAAGCCACAGGAAATACAGGTGGACCGTGCCGATCACCAGCGCGACGATCAGAGTGAGCAGGGCCGTCTTGTGTGCCAGCGACCACGATAGTTTCTTTACCTGTTGCTCCGCTGACGCGGGCTCGACCACGAATCCCGGTTGGTCCGGGCGTGGCGCGGGACCTTCGCTGATGTGTTCGTTGGAGTCTGTCATGGTGAACACCACCCTTCTGGATGAGCCAGAGTGTCTGGCTGCTGTGGAAAGAACGAGCACGAAAGAAATGAAAGCCATCTGCTACCATACCCGGGCTGATCCGGGACTTCAAACGATTTCTCGGTCCGTCTTTGTTTATTGCGACTCAGAAAACAAACGTCCTTCGCTGGTCCCCAGGGCGATGCCCTGGGCTATCCTGTTGCGCCCCTTCGGGGCGAAAGACCTGGTTTTCCGCCCCGAAGGGGCGCAACAGGATAGCCCAGGGCATCGCCCTGGGTCCGGAGGCGAGGCGGTCTTTTTCTTCCTGAGCCGCAATAAACAAGCTCCAGGGTCGGATTCCGCAGGGTCCATCGCCCTGTCGCGGACGCAAAAACCGGGAAACCCCTTGAAGTTGGAACCCGTCGCAACGTAGAAAGGTAAAGGGGGCAAGCTGCGTCGCCCTTGCTGTTTCCCCTGGACCCGTCCGCCGGCCCCTGGTTCCCTTATGAGATTTCCTTATTCGCTGATCCTTATTGGGCGTGATCGCAACCGCTATTTGCCGGCCATCCTGGCGGTGGCCTTCTGTGCCCAGCTGACGACGCTGCAGTGGGCCTTGCTGTACGGCACCCTGTCGATCCTGTCGATGCCGATCGACGAGTCCAGCGCCGACGTGTGGGTGGCCTCGCGGGACGTTCTCAGCCTGGAGCTGGGCCATCCGATCCCCGAGCTGTGGGAGTCGCGTGTGGCAGTGCAGCCCGGAGTGGTGCGGACGGAGACGTACCTGTTCAACTTCGGTTTCTGGCACAAGCGGGGCGGCGGCTCGGAGGTGTGCTGCGTCATCGGTTCCCGGCTCGGTAACCAGGCCCTGGGCGCCATGCGCGATCTGACGCCCGAAATGCGGCACGCTGCTGACCGAACCGGGAGCCGTGGTCGTGGACGAGTCGGAGATGAAACGGCTGGGATTGACGAAGCTCGGCGACACGGCCGAAATGATTGGTCTGGTTCCCCAGAAGGTCCGGCTGGTCGGTCTGGTGCATGGCTACAAGAGTGTCGGCGGTCCCTACGTCTTCTGTTCGCTGCGGACCGCCCGGATGCTGTTGCCGATGTTTCAAGAAAGGCAGCACGACACCATGTACGTCCTGGCTCGCTGCCGGGACCACGCGGCCGCGCGCGACCTGGTGGAACGGCTGCGGCAGTATCCCAGCCTCTCGGCCTTCACCCGGGAGGATTTCTCGCTGCGGACGCGCACTTACTGGCTGACGCAGACCAACGCCGGCATCGGCATGGGAGTGACGGCCGCCCTGGCCCTGATGGTCGGCCTGGTGGTCACCAGTCAGACGCTGTACGCCGCCGTGGCCGCCTCGCTGCGGGAATACGCCGTGCTGCGGGCCCTGGGCATTCCCTCCTGGCGGATGGCCGCCCTGGTCCTGGCCCAGTCGTTCTGGGTCGGCCTGTTCGGCATCCTCCTGGCGGTGCCGATCATCTTCGGCCTGGCTGCCGGGGCGACGAGCGCCGGGGCCAAGGTGCTGCTGACGCCGTGGTTGTTTGCGTCGGGGTTTGGGCTGACGATGGGCATGGCCCTGATTTCCGGGCTGGGCGCGCTGCGCTCGCTGCGGTTGGTGGAACCGATTACCTTGCTGCGGTGACGAGCCGCCGGGTTTATCCCGGCGGAAAACCGCCGGGATAAACCCGGCGGCTCCTTGGAAAGAGACATGGTGCCAGAACGCCAGAAACCAACCCTGGAAGCCCACCACCTGTACCGCACCTTCGGCAGCGGGGAGTCGGAGACGGTGGCGCTGCACGACGTTTCCCTGGACCTGCACCCGGGTGAGGTGTTGCTGCTGATGGGCCCCTCGGGCAGCGGCAAGTCCACGCTGCTGGCGGTGCTGTCCGGCCTGCTGCGGCCCGACCGTGGCGAGGTGATTGCCCTGGGTCAGAGTCTCTGGCAGATGTCCGAGAAAGCCCAGCTGCAATTCCGGCTGCGGCACTGCGGCTTCATCTTCCAGGGCTTCAACCTGTTTCCGACGCTGACCGCCCGGGAACAGCTGGAGATGGTGCTGCGCTGGGGTGCGGGGAACCGGCGCGAAATCCCCCGGCGGGTCAAGGAGATGCTGGAACAGCTTGGTCTGGGCCGGCGCGGCGACCTGCGTGCCGACCAGCTGTCCGGCGGCGAGAAGCAGCGCGTGGCCATCGCCCGGGCCCTGATCAAGGAGCCGACCTTCTGCTTCGCGGACGAGCCGACCAGCTCGCTGGACTGGGTCCACGGCGCGCAGGTGATCAAGCTGCTGCGCTTCGCCGCCCACGAGCGCGGGGCCGCCATCTTCGTGGTGGCCCACGATCCGCGTATAATCCCGTACGCGGACCGGGTCTGCTACCTGGAAGACGGCTGCCTGGTGCCCTGTCCCGCAGTGCCGATTCCGCACCCTGGGGAGGAAGAGAGCCGAACAACCACGGTCCACAACCCATGAAGCACTCCTCCTTGTCGCGACGCGGCGTGTGGCTGCTGGCCCTGGTTGTCCTGGGCGTCGGCGCTCCCGTGGTCGGCTTTCTCTGGAGCCGGGCCGCGTCGGGCACGCCCTCCCTCTCCAAAGAAACCGGAGCCAGCAAGAGCGCTCACCCGACCTCCACTCCGCCGGAAGGCGTGGTCTGCTTCGGCCACGTCGATCTGGAACATGGAGTGACGCCGCTGTACCCGCTGCAGCCTGGCCGGGTGGTCAAGGTGCCGATCCGCGAAGGGGAGCAGGTCGCCGAGGGGACGGTGCTGGTTTGCCTGGAGGATGGACCGGCCCGCAGCCGGCTGGCCGAGGCCGAGGCCGGGCTGGACGTTGCCCAGCTGCAGCTGGCTCGGGCCCGCAAACTGCCCGAGCAGCAGCGCAGCCGGATCGCCCAGCAAGAGGACTCCGTCGAGGTGATGCGTTACAAGCTGGCCGCGGCTCGCCGGATGGCGGCCCGCAAACAGAAGCTGGCGGACCAGCGGCTGATCGACGCCGACGAGCCGATCATCAGCGAGGATCACGTTCGCGAGCTGGAGGCGCTGGAGCGCGCGGAGAAGAAGCGGCTGGCGGACCTGAAGCGGGAAGACCCCCAGGAAGACGTTCGCCGGGCCGAGAAGGAGGTGGCCATTGCAAAGGCTCGCGTCGATCAGGCGCGCTTCGCCCTGAATGACTGCACCGTCAAGGCCCCGGGTCGTGGCACCGCCCTGCGTATCATGGTCGGGCCCGGTGACGTCCTCAGCGGCCAGCCGAAGCAGCCGGCGGTGCTGTTCGCCGCCGAGGGGCCGCTGGTGATCCGGGCCGAGGTGGAGCAGGAGTTTGTCGGCAGGGTCGCGGTGGGGATGGCGGTCCGGGTCGAGGACGAGTTCGATCCGGAGAAATCCTGGCCGGGCAAGGTCGAGCGCGTGGCCCGCTGGTTCTCCCAGCGCCGCTCCATCATGAATGAGCCGTCCGAGCTGAACGACGTCCGGACTGTGGAGTGTCTGATCAAGCTGGATTCCGACCAGATGCCGTTGCGTCTGGGCCAGCGCGTGCGGGTGAAGATCGGGATGGGCAAGGCGGAGTAACCGTAGGGTGGGCCGAGCGCAGCGAGGCCCACCGCCAACCCCGGTGGGCCTCGCTGCGCTCGGCCCACCCTACCTGCAACTCACGAGATAATCCAGCAAATCCGCAGCCTCCTGCGCCGTCAGGTGCGCCAGCATCCCCGCCGGCATCAGCGACACTCGCGACGGCTGGAACTGCTCGACGTCCTTGTTCGGTACGACCACTTCCTTGTTCTGGGCATCGCGGAGGACCACTTCCTTTGCGTCCCGCCGCACCAGCAATCCCGTGAGCGACTTCCCCTGAGCCGTCACGACCAGGTACGCCGTGAATGCCGGCTCGATCTTGACCGACGGCTCCAGGATGCTTTCCAGCAGCTCCTCCCGTTTCCGCTGTTTGCCGATCAGGGTCAGCTCCGGGCCGAGGTTGATCCCCTTGTCGCCGATCTTGTGGCAGTCGGCGCACTTGTTCGCGGTAGCCCAGAACAGGGCCTTGCCCCGGCCGGCGTCGCCGGTCCGCGACAGGATCGCCGATGGCCGGGGATTGGGACCGAGCTTGCGCTCCTTGCCGTCAGAGGGCAGGTAACCCTCGAACAGGTCGCGTGTCGGTCCATACGGCAATTTCGCGGCCAGTGCCAGGAGTCGATCCCTGTCGGCACGCGGCAGTTCCCCGCGTCCCAGCATCCGGGCCAATGCCAGCGCTTCTTCCGGTCGGGCAAGCTGCCGGGACAGCTCGGCGTCCGAAGAGAATCTCAGGCTTCTGATCCAGTCGCCCACTAGCTTCAGCCCGGCCTCGTCCGGCAGTTCCGCCCCGATGTGCGGCATCCGATCCTTGCCGAACTTGGCCATCCGGTAATACAGGGTACTTCGCTCCGGATGTCCCGGAGCGATGATGCGCGCCTCGGGCAGGCCGAAGTCGCCCCGCGCCGGTCGCACGTCCAGCACCTTCAGCGCGTCCAGTTTCTTGTCCGCGACCAGCTCCAGCAAGACGGTGCCGCCGCCGCCGAACCGATGGCAGTGGGCGCAGTTGACGTGCAGGTACGACCGCGCCCGCTGGTCCAGCGTCCCGGCTTCGGGCTGGAACGGATCGTACAGGCGCTCCTCCTTCGCCGCTGACGCGCTGTCGTAAGGCAGCTGCGGCTTGTCGTCCAGCGTCTTCCGCTGGATAAACCCGAGCTGCGAAAACCGTTCCAGTTGCTGGTCCCGGTTCAGCTGCCCGAGGCTGAACGCCAGCGCATAGCGGGGCCACTGGTTGTGGCACTGGATGCACTGCGTCCGGTTGAAGAAGGGCCAGACCATTTCGCGCTTGCCGCCCGGAACGCCACGGAGGGCGTTCCCTACCTTGTCGGCGACTTGCAGGATCTTCTCTGACCCGGCCGCCGGGACAAGATCCGCTTCCGACTGATCGTCCCTCCAGGCGTAGCTGTAAGCCCTCCAGTCCAGCCCATCGAAGTGCAGCAGCTGCGTTTCGACGTACCGGCCGCCCAGCGACAGCGTCTTGACCAGCACGGCGTCCCTGGGAAAGTGCATCCGGAACTTGTGCCAGTACACCTGGCTGGGGATGATCTTGCCCTCGCCGGGATAGACGGTGACGCTGGAGGTCCCGGGCAAGGCGACCCAGTGCTGGGCAGTCGCTCCGTCCTGCCACTGGTGGACTATCTGGAACGGCTCGACGCCCGGGGCCGGCTTCTGCTCTTTCACGGAGGCGAACAGTCCGGTGTCCGAGAGTGTGGTCGGGAAATGCTTGTTCTGGCCCTGGTCCTTGTTCCGCTCCAGGGTATGCACCGTGCCGGTGTCGTAGTCGAGGAAGTACAGTTCGCCGGCGTTGTCCTCGCCAAAGGCCACCACGCGGCACGGTCGGCCGGGTGATCTCATCCATTGATTTGAGCCGGCCGGCCTCGAAGCGGGCGGCCCAGAGGCGGCGAAACTCCCAGTCGCCGAAGACGTAGGCCCCCTCCAGTTCGGGGAGCTTCTTGCCGTGGTAGACGTAGCCGCCGGTGACGCTGGCCGCGATGGAGTGCGGCAGCTCGATCAGGGGCGGCCGGATCGGCGTCGGCCCCGGCGGCTGATCCGGCTTGATCGGCTGGCGGGCCTCGGTGATGCTCCAGCCGTAGTTGCCGCCCTTCTCGATCTTGTGGACCATCTCCCACAATTCCCAGCCGACGTCGCCGACCAGCAGGTCGCCGGTCTTGCGGTCGAAGCTCATGCGCCACGGGTTGCGGAAACCATACGCCCACACCTCGGGCCGGGCACCCTTCAGGTCCACGAAGGGGTTGTCCTTCGGCACCGCGTAGTTCTTGCCGGGGTCCTTGCGATCCACGTCAATGCGCAGGATCGACGAGGACAGGTCCGAGATGTCCTGCCCGGTGTTGAGCGGGTCCGGCGGGTTGGGCGGCCGGGCGTCCCCCGTGGAGACGTACAGGTAACCGTCCGGCCCGAAGTGCATGTCGCAGCCGTTGTGCCCACCCTGGAGGAAGGTGAGGACAAGCTCCTCGCTCTCCGGGTCGATCCGCGGCGGATCGGTCTTCGTCATTCGGAAGCGTGAGATCCGGGAGCCATCGGGATTGTTGCCCTTGCCGTTCAGGGACAGGGTGTAGCAAATGAAGCAGAGGCGGTTCTGCTCGAACTTCGGATGGAAGGCCAGGGCGTAGAGGATGTCGAAGCGCGTGTCCTTGGGCCGCGGATGCCGCTTGCTGGGCTCCTTCTGCACGTCGATGACCAGCTCCGGTTTGGCGTCGGGCTTGCTGGCGAGGGAGTACAGGGCCCCGTGCTGCTCGCCGACGAAGAGGCGATCGATGCCGGGGGCGTGGGCCAGGAGCAGTGGATGCTTGAAGGTGGCGTTGGGGAAGACGCGCGCCGCCGTGAACGGCGGCGGCGGCTCGGGCGAGCCGACCACGCGGGAGGTCTTCCAGGGGACGCGGACCGGGGGTGCGTCCGCGGCTTTGGGGGCTGGGTCCGGGTAGCCGTGCAGCGGCGGCACGGAGGGCCGGGTGGTGAGCCAGAGGCAGGCGGCCAGGACGAACAAGGCGAAGGCGGTCGCGAAGGATTTCATGCGTGGTCCGGTTCCATCTCGGCGTGGGTGGAGGAGTAACGGCACCCTGATAGTCTACCGGGAGCGGCGGCCGTCGCAAGAGTCAGTGTGGACGCAGCGTGTATCACTCCTCCACAAGCCCGAAGCGCCAGCGCCGGGACAGCCCTATCCCGGCGCTGGCGCTTCGGGCTTGTGGCAAAGGCGTTTACAGGTCGGCCAACGTTTCCTGAAGAGAGAGCCCCCTGCCTGTGCCGGCAGGGATCCGGGACGGATCGAGTGGAGGCCAGGGTTGCTCCAGATCCGCAAGCAGAGCCTGGGTTTTCTCTCGAATCGTGTCGATCTGCTTTACCTGGTCCGGCAAGCGCTGCAGGTCCGCCTGGTTCAGATCAAGCCGGGGCGGCAGCCGGCTTGCGGTTTCCAGGACAAGGCGCATCGCCGTCAGGGCCAGGTCCGTCGTGGCCAGGAAGTCGCGGAGGGTCGCGGCCAGCTCTCGGCTCTCCATGCCGCAGGTCAAGCGCTCAAGCAGGCAGCCCCACAACTGGACCTGCAAGGGAGCCGCGAAGGCGCAAGCGTCGAGCATCTCCTTGACGTCGTGGTCGGTCGGGTCGGTGGTCCGAGCCTGGACGGCTTCCCAGAGCTGGCGCAAGCAGAGGTTGCCCACCTGGGGCACGATCGTTCCGTACGTGGTGGTCAATGGCATGACGATCCCTCCTCACACAAGACAAGTAACTCTCCGAGCGGACCGGCCTCGGCAGATACTTGAATCACGATTCCAGCATACCAGAATAGGGAGGAAGAAGACAGTTGACGCACTCCCGCTCTTTGTGGCTCACTCCCTGGTTTCCTGCGGCGGTTGCTCCCTGGTGCCAATCAGAAGACGACAGGCAGCGTGTTCAGCCCCCCGCATGTTGAGATTGTCGCGGTACGTCAGGCGTTCTCTCCCCTTCTCCTTCGGAATGCTTGGCCTTGCTCGGCCAGTTTACTCCTCCCACCACGAGTGATAATAGGGCCGCGCCGGGAACTCCTGCTTGATGTCCAGAGCGTTAGGACCGAACCGCCCCCGGGCTTGCTCCCTGACGGCATCGGTGTCCTTGTTCTCGATACTGATCCAGACGCCACCGACCCGCGCCCCGGCCAGGAACAGGCGCTTGAGGTTCGGAAAGGCGCTTCTGGACAGGAGTTCTTGCCAGGCATCCTGATCGATGGAGCAGTGCTGCAACTCCAGGACTTCGAGGTTGTCCGCGAAAGCTGCACGGGTGAACGCCCGAATGCGGGCACTGTCAAAGGCCGTGCTCAGGATGCTGAGCCGTCGCAGGTTGGCGAGGGAGGGAGATTTCGCAACGGTTGACAGGACGCTCGGGTGCAGGTCGGTGATGTAGTCGGACAGCAGCAGGCTGGTGAGGTTGGTCAACACCGGCGACTTCAGAATGGCGCACAGCGTCCGCGGACGGAACCAGGAGCCATCGCGCGGGCCTTCCAGATCGAGATAGGTCAATCCGGCCAGGTGCGGCGAGTGGAGCAGTTTTCGATAAACCGCCCCCTCCTTGTGCAGAAACCCATTGCGCACCCCAAACTCGCGGAGGCGCGTCATGAACGGTGCGGCCGGTAAGAGTACCTCGGGATTGCCGAACTGCTGGAAAAGGAAGATCCCTCGCAGAGGAGTTCCCTCGATCAGTTGACGGAACAGCGGCACGAAGCGGTCGCCCATACCCTCAGTGCGGACAACCGCGCTCTCCAGAAACCCGCGGCGGAAGGTCCACCAGGTGATCAACTCACGGAACGGCTCAGCCCAGGACTTGGCGTACACCTTCAGCAGCGCTTGTTCGCGGCTGGTCAAGGCCGGGCGCTCGGGTGCATCATCAGGAAGATTGGCGAGTTGGCACTGAATGCGAATGAACTCGGCCCGGTCATGGTTCTGCGGTGTCTCCGTTTCGTCAAGCCAGTCGGCGAAGACAAGGCGATGCGAATCGTTGTCTGGATCTTCGATGATCGCTTGCAGGAAGGCCTGCTCCAGTGACATGGACCTGCCTCAGAAACGAAACAACGAAACGGAACGGAACGAACGTAACGGGGCTGCATCTCAAGAAGGCGAAATCGAACACAGCATCATTGAGATGCGGCTTCCTTCTCCCGAGTGGCTCCTGTTCCCGCTCGATGAGCATGCCAACCAGGCAAGCTAATCTCAGAGCTTCACAGTCTGACAGGCGGCGGTGTTTCGTAGGCGGTGACCGGATAGGCCCTGGCCGGGCACTCCCCAATTTCTTCCCAGACGACCGCGATGTGCCTGCCCGTGCCAGTCCACCCGAACGTAATAAGCCGACCCGACGAGTGACTGAAGGCCCTGTCGTTCTCGGGCTCTCCGAGTACGTCCTCGACCTCTTGGCGAGTGACGCCGTGCTTCGCGACGTGGGCGAGGTTGCTGTTGGGATCGTCTTCGTCGTCCCAGATCACAAAGACTTCCAAAGCGCCGCCTTTTCCCCCGGCGCAACTTCTCTGTCCCTGCTTTGTAAGCCAGACCAAGGATGCGGTCAAGAGGGGAGTGGTCCGAGCCCCTTGCCCGAATACCCTGGCAGGTGGCGGGCAGACAGGAAAATGACCCGCAAAGACGTCCGTCCGACAGCAAGGGGCACGGTCCGGCCTGTCGGACACCCCAATCGAATTGGCAGGCAGGGCAGGCAGAGAGGCACAGACCAGCCCGAGTCCCATGCGCCGCCCCGGCCACGGTCGGAAAGGCCCGACCAGGTTCCCCCCGGCCGGTGAACCTCCGAAGAACGGCCGGCCTGTTCGATTTATTTGCTGAAACAATTGGGATCTTGCTCGCTTTCTCAACCCCGAAAGCGGACAATGACCTTGAGCGAATCCATTTGCTGGATTCCCAGCAAGACGAAAACGCTCTTCGCCTCGATCGCTCCTGGGATGGCGCAACCAACACCCGGAAGGAAGATTCATGGTCAAGTGGCAGTACCTGGTGGAGGACATTTACGAAGATTGCACTTTCATCCCGGCGAAGGTCCCCGTCGGCCGGCTGATGACCGTGGCGGAGAGGGCGGAGAGTTACAACCTGTTTGCCCTGGGCAAGAAGGCCGTGAAGTCCTGGAACATGATTGAGTATCTGCAAGCGCGGGGCAAACAAGGCTGGGAGCTGGTCCAGGCCCAGCGGCTGACCACCGGCAACGAGTACGAGCCGAGTTACTGGAAATGCTTCTTGAAACGGCCCGTCCCGCCTGCGGAGCCCGCGGAATGAAGAGGCGTCTCCCTGGCCCCGGCCGTCCCTGCCACAAGGGCTGCTCGCGCTTGTGGCAGGGATGGCCAGATGATCGATTCACTCTGCGCCGCTGCCCCGGTAAACGAACTCGCCCGACTTCAGCCCCCAGTCCGGTCCGAAGAACCCGGCCGCCCGCACTCCCTCCTGACCCTTCGACAGCATGCTCGAATCCAGCACCAGGCAATCCGGATACCCCACGCCGGACACGAAGATCGGCCGGCGCTCCGTCAGCCGCAGTCCCGGTAGTCCCGTCCCTGAAATCGCGGCCACCAGGGCCCGGGTGCTGCCGGGCCGAGGTCGGACCAGGAAGCAGGCCAGGTCGTTGCCCTTCTCCTTGCGCTCGCCCAGCTGCACCTCGCCGCGCCGCACCTGCACCGGGCTGTCTTTGAGCAACCGGGTCCAGGCTCCGTTGCTCTGTTCGTGGCCATACAGGATCACGTTGCGGTCCGGTTCCCTGGTCGGATTGAAGTCCCTGTCAGCCACCACGTCCACCGAGCCGTTGCCGCGATACCAGAAGGTCTCGGCATCGTAGCGGGCCTTGGCGTAAGCCCAGGCATTCTCCTCCGCGTTGCCCCGGGTGCCGTAGACCAGCTGCATCCGGTTCTGGAACGCTTCCTTGAATGGTCCGTAACGCTGCGGGCCTTTCCAGTCCGGCGACGGTCCGGCGTCCACGACCCAGCCATCGCCGGTGCGCCGCAGCCACAGGGCCGGCGTTTGGCCCGCCTCCTTGGGCCAGGGTTGCTCCGGCACCTTGACCCCGTCCAGCTCCACCCGCACCGGCTCGCCGGGCTTCAGCGGCGTCAGATCGAAGCGCAGCCGGGCCACGTTTTCGGTGCTGCCGGTGAACAGCCGTTGCCGCGGATCGAGCCGCAGCTTCACCGAGCTGAGCAGGTACGGCCTGACCTGAGACTCGACAGTCACCCAGCGGGCCCGCGCGGAGATCCCTGGACTGACGGTGGCGAACTCCACTTGCCGGACGTCTTCCAGCCGGGGCAGCCTGCGCTGGGACAGGAAGTCGAACAGCGGCGGCCAATCGACACAAGCATTGCCCCACCAGTGGCCCGCTCCCGGACGCTCGCAGTAGGCGAAATCGGGGTGAAACGTCCCCAGCTCCTTGCGCATGATCCGGGCCTGGCTCACCGGCACGTTGTCGTCGGCGTCGCCGTGCAGGACGTAAACGCCGAGCATGGCGTAGTTTCGGGCGAGGCTCAGCGTATCGCTGGGGTTGGTGCAGCGCTGCAGCAGGGCCTGCAGCGGTGTGCTCGGCTGCGGCCGGCCGGCGCCGGTGTAGCTCCAGAAGCTGACCCAGCCCGCGCTGGGGGCGATGGCGGCGAACCGATCGGGATAATGGGCCCCCACCTGCCAGGCGCCGTGTCCGCCCATCGAATGGCCGGTCAGGTAGGTCCGCCGCGGATCGGTGTTCAGCTCCTTTTGAGTCAGCTCCAGCACCTCGATGGCGTCGAGCCGGCCCCAGTCCTCCCAGTCAAAACCGTAAGGCCGGCGATTGGTCGGAGCGACAATGTGAATCCCTGGATGGGAGGAGTAAGCGTTGGCCTGGCCGATGGCCTCGACGGCGGCCCCGTGCAGGGTCAGCACCAGGGCGGGACGCTCCCCCTTGCCCTCGTCCTTGCCGGGCCGGACGGCGTAATACTGCACGCTGCCATCAATCTGGCTGACAAAGGTGCGCCTGTACGTTTCGCCCTTGCTGGGAGTGCGGACTTGCAGCGTCAGGCTGGCCGAGTCGCGCACCGCTCTCTTGCCGTCCCGGTCGCTTTCCAGCTTCAGCTCGACCACCACCGGTCCGGTCGCGGGCAGGGGGCCGGCGGGAATGCGAAAGCCGACCTTGCGCGTGCTGAGCGGCCCCAGGGTCGGCACAGGCATCAGCAGCGATTTGATTTCACCCTTCAAGGTACTGCGGATGTGCAGGCCGGTCTGCGTTTCGGTGCTGGCGTTGATCACCTGGACGGCGGCCCAGAGGGGCTCCTTGTCGTCGGGGAGCAGGTCGGGCAGCGTGCTGTCGCGTGTCTGGAGCAAGGCGGAGCCGGAGGGCGTTGTCAGCCGCGCGGACAGCTGACCGCGACCGCAGAGGAACAGCAGGTCGTTGACCCCGGCTCGCAGCTGGACCGGCTGGCAGACGGGGATGGTACTGTAAACGTCGCCGCCGCGCGGCTCGCCGTTGACGTAGCTCAGGGCGTGCCCGCTCGCCTCCAGCAGGAGGATGGCCGGTTGCGCAACCTTGACCGGCCAGTACAGATAACCGCCGTTCAGCGCCGGGTGGCGAAGGTGCCCCTCTTTGGCCTGGACCGCTTCCCAGGCGGGACCGTCTCCCTCGCCGCGTTTCAGCCGATCGCCGGCCTGAGGCGCTTTCCACCGGCCGGAGACGATCTCCAGTTCCAGGCCGTCCTGCTGGATCACGCTCCGGCTGGCCCGGCCCGCGGGCCGGACCACCAGGCAGCGGTCCAGCTGGATTGCGGCCGGTTCCGCCGCGGACAGCGAAAGGACGGAGGTCAGCAGCGAGAGCATGAGCAGAGCGCGAGGCAGGGATCGCATGAGGTTGCCCTGGGTTGGATGCGTGTTCCAGGAAGAGGACAGCAAAGCGGCGCGGCGGAGCGCAGGCCAAACCGCGCTCTGCTGCGCCGCTCTCTGCAAGAATACGGCGATGCCTGCTCGCGTCAATAATTGCCCACGGGGAAGCCGTCGTCCTTGCCAATCAGTGCGCCCAGCGTGGGGCTGGCGATGCTCTGCTGCAAGAAGGCGACGGAGCCATCGCAGCGCGCCACGTTGACCCCGTTGGTGTGGAAACTGTAGAGCTGGCTATTGTTGTTGCAATTGATGGTGCAGTTGCCACCGTCAATGGTCGTGCCGTTGGCGCTGAAGCCCGAGATGACCAGGACCGTATCGTAGTCGGCCCAGGCGGAGCGATACCAGCCGGGAGGGGTGCCGGCACTGCCACCGTACTTGGGCGGAGTGCTGTTGCTCTGGACCACCCCCAGGACGTAATTGGTCTGCCGGCCGGCGCACTCCCCAATCAGCAGGGAGTTAGAGGTGCCGTCCGAGACGTCGGTCAAGCGATTGCCGCCGTAGGGGGGCGTGCTGGCGAAAACGCCCATGGCACCATTAAATCCCGCGTTCACCGATCCCCATTGATTGGTACTGAATCCCTTCTGGTTGCTCAGAGAAGCCGCCGGGTAGCCCGCGTCGCTGGTCCAGAACTTGAGGGTAGCGCCACCGACCGCGGCGTAGTCGGTGCCGGCCAGGGGGTAGGAGAAGCTGGACGGCAGGCCAAACTGCGAGGCGACGTAGAAGCCGTAATCGGAGACGTGCTGGGGCGCCGAGGGACAGTTGAGCAGCGAGATGGAGTCCGTGCCGGCGGGGCTCGTGCCCAGAGGGGGAGGCATGTTGGCCGGGTCGAAGACCGAGTAGTTGATGTTGGAAAGCGATTGGATGGCCCCCTGTTCGATGTAGGGCAGGATCAGGGTCAACCAGCAGTGCCCCGTCGTCTGGTTGCCGTAGGGGTTGGCGGGATGGGGGTTGGTGGCAAAGTCGAAGCCGTAGGCCGGCACGTAGCCGAAGGCCGACTCGTAATTCAGGACGGCCAGCCCCAGCTGTTTGAGGTTGTTCTGGCACTTGGCGCGGGCGGCGGACTCGCGGACTTTCTGGACGGCGGGGAGCAGCAGGCCGATCAGGATGGCGATAATCGCGATCACGACCAGCAGTTCGATCAGCGTGAAACCGGCAGGCTGCCTTCGGGTTGCTCGCATGGTGCGACACTCCTTTGAAGGAAACAGGACCGGGATGTGGAAAGACAGCTCGCTCAAGAACAGGATCACGACGCGGTCGTTGCGTGTGCGTCTCTCGTCATCCCGGACGAAGAGCGTACCAGGTGGGGCAGACCGGAAGTGCGACTGATCGAGAAAACAGGATTACCGGGCTGACCCCGAGATTGGAGTCGCCCTGGCGACTCCGGGATTTCAGATGGAAGGGATTTTAGCACGGCGCAGAGGCGATGCCAAAACAAATCCGGAGAATGATCAACTTTTCATCAATGCGTCGCCCTGCCGGGTCCAGGTGGAGACAGTAACCACTTGCACGCGAACGACATCGGTCTGCTCCCACAGCGACCGCAGCACCTCGCGCAATTCCTCCCTGGTGGTGTCCGCGGGAAGCCGGATCAGCAGGGTGCCCTGCTCGGCCACGCCGTGCAGCGTCCCGGCGGCGCGTCCCTGGCTCCGGGGAGTCTGGCTGTCCCAGGGCGTCAGTCCCGCAACCTGCTCCGGGTCCGGCTCCGCTGTCGGAGCCGCCTGGAGCAGCGGACCGTCCAGGCACGCCTCCAACCGCAAGGAGCGGCCCTCCTGGCGCAGCACGTCGCGCAGTCGCTGCACGATCTCCTTGCCCAGCTCCAGGGCCGCGCCGCCGCTGCACAGGCCCCGACCCCTCAGCGTCCGCACTGCGCTGTCCAGGCCGATCGGCGTCACCAGCAAGCGGGCCCGATCCAGCAAGAAGCCTTGCGAGAGTGCCGGGGCCGCGGGGTCAGCGGGGAGACGGCGCAGATAGGCACGCTTCTGACTGGCGGCGCTGACGGCCAGCCGGGCCAGGCTGCCCAGCTTTTGCAGGAAGCGTTCCACGTTGTCGGTCGAACCGGTCTGCACCAGCAACCGGGGCAAGTGCAGTCCCACCGCCAGCAGCACCGCCGGGTGGCGGCGATCGATCCCCTCCGCCAGCACCACCGGCCGACGCGGCCGATCCAGCACGAAGGCGATCGGTTTGCCCCTCAGCGCCAGGCCGAAAACGTCCGCCCGGTTTCCGTGGTCCGCCGAGGTCAAAGCGCTCGCGCCCAGGTGCCAGTCCAGGCGCAACCGCCCGGCCGGCCGGTCCAGACTCAGCAGTCGCTCCAGCCATTCACCGGCCAACCCTTGCAGCACGTTCGCTGCCGGTGCGTCCTGCTGGCCGGCAAACAAGGGCCCGCCCGCCAGGTCATCGACTGCCGAAGGAGGCTGGGCGCAGTTGAGATTGACCACGGCGCCCAGGCCCGTTTCCTGTAAGCCGTCTCCCAGCTGCCGAACCAGCTGGGAGGGCGAGGCTCCTGCCGAGCCGGGCCGGCCCTCGCCACGGCGGGCCAGCAGATGCTCCGGCCCATCCAGAACCACGACCCCGGCACACCAGCGCCGCAATTCCTCCAGGGCCGGGCGCTCCAGCACGCAGCCGGCCAGGTGTCCCGGCGTCTCCAGCCCCTCCAGCAGCAGCAGACCATCCCGGTACAGCGCGGCCACGTCCCGGGCGAAGACCGTCTGCAAGTAATACTGCCGGGTGGACTCGCGCAGCACCTCCTCCAGGGGCGTCTGGGCCGTGAACGGAACGACGACCGAACTCGGAGCGTGGGACGGATTTGCCATCGGTCCCGTGCGCGGATGGACGGCTGGCAAATCCGTCCCACGTTCCGGGCCGGAGTCGGCCTGCTGCAGTTGCTCGAAGGTCCGTGCCAGGGCCGGCTGACCCAGCGCGGCGACGCTGGTGGTGACAATGTCAGCGATGCGTTCGGTGCTGAGGGTGGTTTCGCCCTCTGAGGCGAGGAAGCTCAGGACGCCATCGGTCATTTCGCGGGCCAGGAAGGCATCGGGCTGGCCGAGCGCCTCGGTGGCGGCAAACAGGGCCTGGCTGATCTTGTCGGCCTCGAACGGCACCTGGCTGCCGTCGCGCTTGCGCACCCAGACGGGCACTTCAGGAGCAGGCAGATCGCTCATCTGTAGAAATCCTCCATGAAAGCCAGCCAGGAAGAGGAGAAAGAGTAAGATGAAGAGGAAGAGTAGGAAGAGGATTAAGAGAAAGAGCAAGAGTAGGACGCCCTGGGGCTGACCTTCTTACTCTTACTCGTAATCTTTCTCTTAATCCTCTTCCTACTCTTCCTCTTCATCTTACTCTTTCTCCTCTTCTGCATTCCACACCGCAATCCGCCTTTATCACGGCGGCGTATCCCGGCCGACGTCGAACCGGGTGAATGCCAGCGCCACCAGCGGCACGGTCAGGCCGGCGCTGATCGCCAGGATCACCCAGGCCGCGGCCATTCCCGCCAGGGGGCTCCGACAAACCAGGCCGACCACCACGGCCGTCAGGCCCGCCACGGCGGCCACCACAATCAGAGCGACCACCTTGGCCAGGAAGTACAGGACGTTGCGGCCCACGGCCTGGAAGTCGCCGGGCTGGTTGGCCAGGATCCGGGCCGGGAACAGCAGAAACAGCAGGTTTTCCAGGCCGAACAGCAGCAGATTGAACGGCAGCACAAAGACCGCCGCCGCGCCGGCCAGCACAACCAGGGACTGTCTATCCTCCAGCCCCAGGCGCCCACGCCCACCAGCCCGGCCGTCGCGATCGCCAGCAGCACAAACCATTGCAGAGCGCTGACCAGCAGCACCGGGGTCAGCAGCTGGCCCAGGGCCAGCCGCCAGGGCGCGATCGGCAACGACTTCAGCACCGCCATCCGATCAAGGTCGCCGCGGAAGTCGAAGGGGATCAGCGCCGTGAGCACGATGGTCATCCAGAGCGTCACGCCTGCGGCAAGGATCAGCAGCCCGTTTGCCCCCGGCCTTTCGCCGGCAGCGCCGAGCATCGGCACGCCCAGGCAGACGCCAAAGATCACCAGCAGCACCACCAGCCGGCTCATGCCGCGCAGCGCCACCGTCAGCTGCCGCCACAGGATCGGCCCGACGCCGCCCCAGTAAGGCAGCATGGGTGGGTGGAACCGCACCTTGCCGCCGCCCTCCTCGGCCGCCCAGACGTTGCCCGCGCGGATCTTCTGGATGCGGGCATAGATCCGGGCACTGGCGGTCGCCGCCGTCTCCAGGTAATTGGCGTCCAGCCAGAAAACCACGCCCAGCAAGGCCAGATCGACCAGCGCGGCCAGTCCCGACCAGCCGATCAGGCCGGGCCAGATTCGCTGGGCCAGGAACGCCTCGAAGAAGGGCCGCAACGGCCACAGGGCGACTCGCCAGACGGTCGATTGGTTCAGCTGCTCCACCCACTCCTGCGGCTTCAGGTCGCTCAACCGCGGCACGATCCCCGAGAAGGCGACGAAGCTGGCAACCAGCACCAGGAAGATTACCAGGAGCAGCTGCGCGCACCCGGGAGTAGAAACTGGCGCCAAGCGTGATGGCGATCAGGTTCAGGGCCATCGTCAGCAGGGTCATGAACATTAACATGAAAAACAGGCCGACGCAGGCCGACAGGAACGAGGCGGCATGGATGCGGAAGAACACGGCCATGATCAGCGTGGTCGGCAGGCCCATCATGATCGAGGTGACGATCTTGTAAGCCAGGATCTGGCGGCGGGTGAACGGTCCGGGAAAGAGGAGGTTGACCTCGGCCGGGGAGAAATAGATCGACCGCTCTCCCGTGGAGAAGAGAACGTTGACCACGCAGTACAGCAGCAGGATGGGCGGACCATAGTCGCGGATGGTCTTTGGCTCCATCCGAACGCCCTGGGCGGGTGCCAGGAGCAGGGTCAGGATCCAGGGAAGGAACACCCCCAGGCCGAGCAGGGCCAGCAGCGCCCCCTTGACCGTGCGCAGGTTGCGGAAGAAGTAGCGCAGCCAGCCCTTGAGCTGCAGACCCAGCAAAAGCCACAGGGCCGGAGTCATGGCGTTGGCTCCCCGGGCGGGGCGCTGGCGGGCGGCTCGTCCGGACGAGCCTGGGAGGGCGAGGCTCCTGCCGAGCCGCCATCCTCGGACCAGGACGCCGGCTCGGCAGGAGCCTCGCCCTCCCGGGGCCGGGCCGGCGGCGCGGCAGCCTGGGGATCGAACACGCCCCCGGTGGTGGTACGATGAGGATCAAACACGGGACTGGGCTGGCCGGATGGCGGTCCCCCCTCGGTGAGGCGGAAGAACAGCTCTTCGAGCGTCTCCTGCCGGCCGTTGCGGTTCAGCTCGCCGCGCAGATCGCTGAGCCGGCCAAAGCGGACCAGCTGGCCACGGTGCAGGATCAGAATGTGCGTACACAGGTCCTCGAACAGGCCCAGCAGATGGGAGCTGACGATCAGGGCGCTGCCGTTGTCGGCCTGCTCGTGGATCAGGTCTTTCATGGTGCGGATGCCGCGCGGGTCCAGGCCGGTCAGCGGCTCGTCGAGCAGGATGGCGCGAGGATTGTGCAGGAAGCCGCTGGAGATGGCCACCTTCTGGCGCATGCCGCGCGACAGCTCCGAGGCCAGGGCGTCGCGTTTCTCGACCATCTCCAGCCGATGCAGCAAATACTCGGCGCGCGGCTGCCAGCCGTCCAGGCGGTAGGCCGCGGCCATGAAGCAGAGGTGCTCCCAGACCGTCAAGCGGTCGAACAATTGCGGCTCGTCAGGGACGTAAGCCAGATACGACTTGGCGGCGACGGGTTCGCGCACAATGTCGTGGCCGGCGATCAGCAGCTGGCCGTGGGTGGGAGCGAGGATGCCGGCCAGGGCGCGCAGCGTGGTCGTCTTGCCGGCCCCGTTGGGACCGACCAGGGCCAGGATCTCACCGGGGAAGACGCGGAAGGACAGCCCGGCGACGGCCACGAAGTCGCCATAGGTCTTGTGGTAGTCTTCGACAACGATCGACACGCCCAACTCCTGCCAGGAGAGAGAACGCTTCGCTTCCCCCCTGCGGGGGTTCGCTGGATGGGGCTATTCTAGCAGGTTGGGGCACGACTAGCCCCCCGGGTTGCGCTGCGCTCCACCCAGGACTTTACTCCCGGCTTGGGGAATAAAGCCCTGGGTTACGCCGCGCTCCACCTGGGGGGTCCGATCAAACAGCCGAGTACGTCGATTGTTCCAGAGGAAGGGGTTTGACGTCATCGCCAATGAGCCGGGCGTGCCATTGCCCATGACAGCGCGGACAGCTGAACGTGACAATCCGCGTTGTCGGGACAGCGGTGCGCCCGTTGTCCTGCTTGTTGGGGAACAGGCTTCCCGACCAGTGACAGCCAACGTGAGGACAATTCACCATGTAATCGGTCAACATTAGACTGAGCCTCCGGTTCGATCCGCGGCCGGAACAGGACGGTCGGCCGCCCAGATGTGTAAGTTGGTTGGATACTACCACGCCCGGCGTGCAAAGGCAAAAGAAAAATCGACGAGTGAGCCGGATTTTTCTCACAGGATTTTTTCAGGTCTCAGAAAAAAAGGGGGGAGCCATCGGTGCCTGCACCCGTTCCGGGAAACCGGGAGAAACCCGCAAAGGTGGCAAGCAACGCTTCCTGAGCGCTATCGAGGTGCGGGGGTCGGCCTCTCGATCTTGATGGTGAATTGATTTCCTTCCTTCTCCCTGGGCTCGACGGTGAGCTGTTCGGGCAGGGTCACGGTCCCGCCACCGGTCTGGTCCGGGTTGATCGGCAGGTGAACGATGACCTGGTGGGGCCCTTCGCGGGCCCCTGGGTACTTGCGGCTATTGGCGAGAGTGGCAAGGGTAAAGGACCCATCCGGCCCAAGGTTGCCCACGGAGGTTGGGGCCTGTTCCTCCAGGGATTTGAACTCGATCAGGCCCTTGCTGACTGGCTGACCATCGGTAAACGCGACGGTGCCCTTGACCGGGTAGACCCTGGGAGGCTTCGGCTCGCTGGAGCAGGCAGGCACAAGCAGGACAGGTGCCAGCAGTCCCGCAAGCAGTTGACGCCTCATGAGCATTCTCACTCTTTCTTCCCTCTCCCCAGCGGGGAGAGGGGAGGTTTGGCCGGCATCTCACCAATCAGGACCAAGAGCCAGCCCATCGCGCGGATCGCAGGCGCGGGCCCAGGTGGTGGGAGTGATGGCGGCACTGACCACACGCGCACTGCCGTCCCCCAGGCCGACGTTCATGCCGCCAATGTGCCCTGTCTGCCCGCCGCTGCTGGGGTCGCAGCTCGTGAGCTGGTTGGGCTGGACCTGAAACATGTTACAGGCCGCGTAGCCGGGCTTGACGACCTTGTTCAGGCTGTTGTGGCACATGATGGGCCGCCACGGCGTCGTCGAGTCCGCCCACAGCGAGGCGGTGGCGTTAGCGTTGCTCCAGGAGTCCGTCGTGGTGCAGGAACCGTAAATCTCGCCAAAGAAGATGGTGTTCGACAAGCCATCGGGGAATGAGCGCGTCAGGCTGGCGGAACCCTGGACGCACGCCGAATCGCTGGTTCCGGTGGGGTTGCCGAACACAAGGTAGTTGAGGCTGTAGTTGCTGACGGCAAAGCCAGTGGCACCGCCGGTGACGGTGAAGCTCAGGCCGCTGGGTTCGGTGGAGGGATCGGAGGGACACAGATAGGTCTTGATCGGGACCTTGTACTGGCCGCCGCAGTAGCCCGCGCCGCCCGAGGGAATGGTTCCCCGGACCAGCACGTTGAAGATGGCTCCTTGCTCGACGTAGGGCAGCAACCAGGCGAAGAAGGTCCAGGGAGCGCCGTTGTAGGCCGGCGCCGCCAGGGTGGTGGGCGTCCAGCCGTCCGGAGACGTCATCGCCGGGAAGACCCCGTTGGCGTCGTGCATGTCGAGAGCGGCCAGGCCGATCTGCTTGAGGTTGTTCAGGCACCGGGTCCGGGCGGCCGCCTCGCGGACTTTTTGCACCGCCGGAAGCAGCAAGCCAATCAAGATGGCAATAATGGCAATGACCACCAGCAGCTCGATCAGCGTAAAGCCGGATCGATGCCGGATGATGCGAGCATTCACGGGTTCACCCTCCCGGAAGACGGCCAGGGATCGCTGGAGGAGGATGCGATCAGCCCGGCAGAAAGTCAAACAAATCACTAACTTACCCCTGGAGACTATCGCTCCGTGGAACGGGAGTCAATGAAATAATCCCTCATGCACGTGAATCCTCCCGCACCCCTGGCCTGGAGCAACGGCCGGCTTGTCCCGCAAGCCGAGGCCGGACTGCCGCTGCACGACGCCGGCCTGGTCCTGGGCGCCACGGTCACCGACCTGGTCCGCACCTTCCGCCACCGGCTGTTCCGCTGGCCCGATCACCTGCGCCGCTTTCGGGAAAGTTGCCGGCTGGCCTGCGTTCCTCTGCCGGCCTCCGACGCCGACCTGACGCTCCGGGCCGAGCAGCTTGTCGAACACAATGCTTCCCTCTTGAAAGCCGAGCAAGACCTGGCCCTGGTGCTGCTCGCCACGCCCGGACCGATCGGCTGGTATCTGGGGCAAGCGGGAGGACCCGGCGAGGGTGAACCGACCCTGATCCTGCACACCTTCCCCTTGCCCTTTGCTCGTTACGCCCGCCTCTTCCGGGAAGGGGCCCGCTTGTTCGTCCCTTCCGTTCGGCAGGTCCCTGCCGACTGCGTCGATCCGCGGATCAAGCAGCGGAGCCGGCTGCACTGGTGGCTGGCGGAACGCGAGACGCAGCAGATGGCACCGGGGAGCAGCGCCCTGCTCCTCGATCAGGCGGGCCTGGTCACGGAAACGGCCGCGGCCAACTTGCTCGTGGTCCGTTCCGGAGTGGTGCTGTCGCCGCCGCGAACCGCAGTCCTGGGGGGGATCAGCCTGCAAGTGACGGAAGAGCTGTGTGGCTGGCTCGGAATCCCGTTTGCGGAACAGCAATTGCGCCTCGAAGATTGCCTCACGGCCGACGAGGCGTGGCTCTGCAGTACCCCCTACGGTGTTGCCGGGGTCCGGCAGATCAACGAGACCGTGCTGCCCTGGCCGGGGCCGCTGCTGCCGAAGCTGCGCCGGGCCTGGGACGAGCTGGTGGGGCTGAACGTCGCGGAGCAGATGGAGCGCGGCGGCACGCCTCCAAGGTGATCCCGGTGGGGCTGGTCGCCAATCTTGCCCAATCGCTAAACTTTCACTATTGGGAACCTTCACAGGCACCTGGACTTGAGGGCCCACGTTGCCTATCTTTTCAGTTTCCGGAATTGCCAGCAGCACTCCTCGGGGTCGCCTGGCGAGATGCGTTCAACAAAGGGAGTGGAACTGTATGAATAAGCTGAAACTGCTGGCCGGGTCAGTCGTGACCTTGCTGCTGGCCGGCTCTGCGGTGCAGGCCAGCGAGGCGGACCTGGCCATCCCCAACCTCTGGGAGCATGGCACGTTCACGATCTTTGGAGGAAAGATTTCCGCGGGTCTGCTGCTGCTCATTGGCTCCGCCGTCATCTGCGGTACGCTGGGCATCAGCCTGTACCTGCGGAACCAGATTAGCAAGCTGCCCGCCCACCGGTCCATGCTCAACGTCGCCGAGATCATCTACCAGACCTGCAAAACCTACCTGATCCAGCAGGGCAAGTTCTTGCTGATGCTCTTCGTCCTGATCGCCGCCGCCATCGCCTACTACCTGCTCGGCTTCAGCCATACGCCCGACACCCCCGACGAGGTCGCCGCCGAGGCCGCCCACCACATCCCCCCCGCCTTGACCCTCGTCCTGGTGCTGCTCTTCGCCGTGGTCGGCATGGGCGGCTCGTACGCGGTGGCGTGGTACGGCATCCGCGTCAACACCTACGCCAACTGCCGGACCGCCTTCGCCTCGCTCCGCGGCCAGCCCTGGGACGTGGTCAACATCCCGCTGCGCTCGGGCATGTCGGTCGGCCTGTTCCTGATCTCGCTGGAACTGGTCATGATGGTGTTCATCCTGCTGGTGCCGCCGCGCCAGATCGTCGGTTTCTGCTTCCTCGGCTTCGCCATCGGCGAATCGCTGGGCGCCTCGGCCCTGCGCATCGCCGGCGGCATCTTCACCAAGATCGCCGACATCGGCAGCGACCTGATGAAGATCGTCTTCAACGTCAAGGAAGACGACCCGCGCAACCCCGGCGTCATCGCCGACTGCACCGGCGACAATGCCGGCGACTCGGTCGGCCCCACGGCCGACGGCTTTGAAACCTACGGCGTGACCGGCGTGGCCCTGATCGCCTTCATCACCCTGGCCTTGCCCAACAAGGAGGATATCCAGGCCAAGCTGATCGTCTGGATCTTCGCCATGCGTTTCTTGATGGACTTCATGTCCGGTGTGTCGTACTTCCTCAACCAGGCGATCTCCGAATGGCAGTACAAGGGCAAGAAGGAGTTCGACTTTGAACAGCCGTTGACGCGCCTGATCTGGATCGCGGCCATCCTTTGCATCTCGACCTCGTTCGGTATGAGTTACCTGCTCATCAGCGACCTGACCGTGCCGGGGTTCGACCCCGAAAAAGCAGGCCGCCTCTGGTGGCAACTGGCCACGATCATCAGTTGCGGCACCCTGGCGGCCGTGCTCATCCCCGAGTTCACCAAGGTCTTCACCAGCTCGCACTCCAAACACGTCCACGAGATCGTGACCGCCTCCCGCGAAGGCGGGGCGTCGCTCACCATCCTCTCCGGCCTGGTCGCGGGCTACTTCAGCGCCTTCTGGATGGGCCTGCTGATCGCCGGCCTGATGGGTGGTGCCTTCTACGTCAGCACCCAGGGCCTGGAGGGCATGATGATGGTGGAGCTGGTGAAGGGCCAACCTCTGGTCCCGGTCGGCTCCATCTTCGCATTCGGCCTGGTGGCGTTCGGCTTCCTGTGCATGGGCCCGGTCAACATCGCCGTCGATAGCTACGGGCCGGTGACCGACAACGCCCAGTCGGTCTTTGAACTGGCCCAGACCGAGCAAATCCCCGGCATCCGGGAGGAAATCCGCAGGGACTTCGGCTTCGACCCGGACTTTGAGCGCGGCAAGCACTACCTGGAGGCCAACGACTCGGCCGGCAACACCTTCAAGGCGACTGCCAAGCCGGTGCTGATCGGCACGGCCGTGGTGGGCGCCACGACGATGATCTTCTCCATCATCCTGCTGCTGGGCAAGGCCGGCGTCCTGCACCTGAGCCTGACCGACGCCCCGGTGCTGCTCGGCTTCATCTGCGGCGGCACCGTGGTCTTCTGGTTCTCAGGCGCCTCGATGCAGGCGGTCACCACCGGCGCCTACCGAGCGGTCGAGTACATCAAGAAGAACATGGACCTCACCAAGAAGGAGGCCGACCTCGAGGACTCCAAGACGGTGGTCCGCATCTGCACGGAGTACGCCCAGAGCGGCATGTGGAACATCTTCATCGCCCTGATGTCCCTGACGCTGGCCTTCGCGCTGTTCGACCCGAACTTCTTCGTCGCCTACCTGATTTCCATCGCGGTGTTCGGCCTGTTCCAGGCGATCTCCATGGCCAACACCGGCGGCGCCTGGGACAACGCCAAGAAGCTGGTCGAGGTCGATCTGAAGGAGAAGGGCACCCCGCTGCACCAGGCCACGGTCATCGGCGATACCGTCGGCGACCCGTTCAAGGACACGACCTCGGTGGCGCTGAACCCGATCATCAAGTTCTCGACGCTGTTCGGCCTGCTGGCGGTGGAGATCGCGGTCAACGTCAAGCAGGCGTACCACAGAGCGATCGAGGCCGGCAACAAGGGGGCGGTGGACTACACCGCGATCGTCGGTGCCGTGATGCTGGTGATCGGCCTGGTGTTTGTGTGGCGGTCGTTCTACGCCATGCGCATCCCGATCAAGGAAAAGGTCCCAACGGAGAAAAGGCCTGCCGGGAGAGAGCCGGTGGCGATGCATTGAGACGGACTTTCTCACGTCCTGTTTCGCAGTGACGTGGAGCCGGGCAGCCAGAGCAGGGGAGCGAGTTGAGAAGCTTGCTCCCCTGCTCCGCTGCCTGGCTCCGCATTGCGGCGAACAGTGCGTATGTTTCCTATCTTTTGCAATTTACCATTGTCAAGCCACCGGACGCCGGATACATTTGTCAGAAGGGTTCTTTCCAGCGCATCCCATTTTCTGGTGGCCCAATGCAAAATCGATTTGATGAACTGACCAGGATCCTGGCCGGGTCCGTGCCGCGTCGCGAAGCCCTGAAACGTCTGGGCGGTCTGGTGGCGGGAGCATTCCTGGGCCTGTTTGGCCTGGGCGGCAAGGCGCAGGGGCAAGGACCGACGGGTGCACAGCTGGTGGTCTATTGCACCAACCTTTGCAACCTCCCCTGTCCCTACCTGACTCTGCGGCGTTTCTGTTACAACCCCTGCATCGCCAATGGCGGCGTGGGAATGATCTGTGCCGCTTGCACGTTCTGTGCCTGCGCTGGTGTTGGCCAACCGTGCAGCCAGGCGGTGCCTTGCTGCCCGGGCCTCTTTTGTGACGGTTTCTGCTTCGCCCCGTGAGCCGCATGCCGGCACTCATGCGGTTGGGGCCCCGGCTGCCAGGGCCAGGATGGCATCGACCCCCTGGGCGGCCTCCTGGGCGATCACGCCTTGCTCATCGATCAGGTAGCCGATCGGTGTGGCAAACAGAGCGTATTCCCTGGAGACCTCCCAGTTTTTCTGGAGGACCACCGGGAAGGTCAGTCCGAGTTCCTTGATCTTGGCCCGGTTGGTCTCGGGGTCCCGGCGGCTGACCAGCACCACGGCGATGGCCCCGCGGCGGTGCAGCTCCTCCAGCTGGGGGGCCAGCAGCATGCAGGGCCCGCACTCCGGATCGGAAAAGACCAGCAGCACCTTCCGGTCGCGATAGTCGGACAGGGACAGCTCGCCGCCATCCACCCGCGGCAGGCGGAAATCGGGAGCGGGGGTGCCAGCCGGGAGGCCATCGCGCTTCAGCCGGCTGTATTGCAGTCCCTTGTTGGCCTTGCCGCAAGAGGGACAGCCTTTCTTGCGCGCCTGGCCGTTCGTTTTCCGGGTCGCGGCGGGCTCGGCCAGGGCCAGCGTCGCTGGACCGCCCACGGCCATGCCCTCCGCAATCGTTCCGTTGGCGGCAATCAGGTAGCTGACGGGGGTGCCGCTGGCCTTGTAGAGGTTGGCCACTTCCATTGTCTTCTGAATCCAGACCCGGCAGCCGACCTTGTGTTCCGCAAGCAGCTTGCGATTGTCCGCCACCGAACCGGTGGTGACGATCAGCGGCACTGGCTGGTCTTCGCCGCCCTCGGGAGGCAACCCGGCCAGGGCTGGGGCCAGCTCCTTGCAAAAGCCGCAACCCGGGTTAAAGAAGACCACCAGAACGCTCCGTCCCTTCAGCTCCGCCAGCGAGTGGGGCTGGCCGTCCAGATCGGGCAGTTCGATGGCCGGAGCTTCCGTGCCTGGCTTCAGCCCCTCGGGCATTGCCGGCTGCTGGTCGGATGCCGGTCCCAACACCTGGGCCAGGACCTCCTCGATGGCATCCAGCCGGACCAGGATGCGTCCGTTCTGCTGCAATAATTGCCAGCCCAGCCAGCAGGCGAACAGCAGCAGCAGCCAGGGCAGCACCATCCCGAACAGGACCTGCGACCAGTGCATCTCGTTCTCCCTTCAAGGCCCCTCCAAACATCCAGGCATCATACCGCCCGCACGGGCAGACCACCAACTGCGTTCGACCCGAAAAACCGGCGAACCTCTACCAGCCGTTCCAACTGTGCCGGTGCTGCTCGCGGAAGCGGTTGATCCCGAGTAACCGGTTCCACGGCGTTCCACCCAGCCATTCTCCTCGTTGCGGAGCAGGAGCAGGAGACTTGAATTCCGTCAATGACCGATGATGGCAACGTGTCACAGTTGCACAGGGGTCGGATCCAAGCTCCCCTGCGCTACCTTCCGGCCAACCCGCAAGCGGGCCTTCCGGACGCCCGCGCTCAGAAAATGGATGAAACCAATGAGAAAAGGAATTCTTGGTGGTCTGGGCACGTTCTTTCTGCTCCCACTGTTCGCGGCCGGGGAGACCCCGGTCACGCCACCTGATCCCGTTCCGGTCCAGGTTCCCGTGAAAGCTGGTCCGACCGAGTCCCCCAACGGCGATGGCAGCTGGGCCGACAGCACCTGGTCGGATGGCCAGAACTGGTCGGACTCCTTGAACCAGAGCAATCAGGGTGGGCAACCAACGGTCTGGGCGAGTGCCGAGTACCTGATGTGGTGGACCAAGAACATCCCGGTCAACGCGCCGCTGCTGACCGAATCCACCGCGCCGCTGAATGTCGGTGAGGGCCTGGTTGGTGCGCCCAACACGGTCATCGCCCTGGGTGGCCAGCCTTACTCGCTGCAGCAACGCTCCGGTGCCCGCTTCACCCTGGGGGCCTTCTTGAGTCCCAGCGGCACGTGGGGGATGGAGGGCATCTACCTGTTCATCGCCCCCAGTTCCAGCAACCACCTGGTTGGCTCCGACGGCTCCCCGGGCAGCAACGGTCTGTACGTACCCTACACCAGCGTGGTGCCGGGTGGGAATGGTTTCGTTGCCACGCCGACCGCTTACCCCGTCGCTGGTCCGGGATTCGTGGGCGGCGCCTTCCTGAACCTGAGCAACCAGTTACAGAGCGGTGAGTGCAATACCCTGATGCGGATCGTCAACACGCCGGCCCTCAGCTTGACCGGCCTGCTCGGCTGTCGCTGCATCTACTTCAATGAAACCATGACCTTTGGCCAGGGCAGCCAGGGTTTAGCAGGCTCCGGGCTGGACGGCACTTACGTCTCCTCCGTGGATCGCTTTGCCGCTTCCAACACGTTCTACGGTTGCAACGTCGGCATGCGGGGCGAGGTGAGGTTGGCCGGCCTGTTCTTCAACGCCACAGCCAAGTGCGCCCTGGGAGCCATGGACCAGGCGGTCAACGTCAGCGGCGCTACCGTCAACATTCTCCCGGGGGCGCCGACCATCGCGGAACAGGCGGGTTTCTTCGCTCTGAACAGCAACAGCGGCAAACATACCCAGACCGGCTTTGGCGTGATTCCGGAGCTGAACTGTAACCTCGGTTACCAGTTCAGCTCGAACCTCCGGGCTTACGTCGGCTACACGTTCCTGTACCTGGACAACGTGGCCCGGCCCGGGATCAACGTGGACCCAACCGTCAACGTCGTTCAGGCCCCGGTGCTGTTCGGCAGCGGCGCCAATGCAGCCGCCCCGCCCGTGCCCCATTTCACGCTCAACCGGACCGATTTCTGGGCCCAGGGCATCAACTTCGGTCTGCAGATCGGCTTCTGAGTCCCTGATCGCGCTCCGCTGCAATGCTCCGAGCCCGTCCGGCCACTTTCAGGCCGCGACGGGCTCGGAGCTTTGCAACTCGTCCGGGATGCTCCGGAGGGTTCGGCTGAGATTCCTTCCGCCCCGATGCCTTTGCGTCTCGAACTCGTAGCGTAACGTGGCACTGAGACGGTCTTTCTCACGTCCGGTTTCGCACTGACGCGGCGCCGGACAGCAGAGCAGCGGAGCCAGCTGGGATGCTGGCTCCGCTGCTCTGCTGTCCGGCGCCGCGTTTTCTCTGAGAGCGTTCGGAAAGGACAGAGGTAAACCGGCCTTTCCAGGCCGCACGCGGGAATTGAATGGTTGGCTCTCGGCGCGCCGGCTATACTGAAGACTGAAGCACGACCTGTTCCGCGAGGATTGTCGATGACGCCGACAAACCAACCCACCCCGGAATCCCCGTCGCTGGCTGCAACGGAGCGGATCGACGTGGTCTGCGTCCTGTTCGAGGAGAACTGGCAGGCAGGCCAGAGGCCGAAGCCGGAGGAGTTCCTGGAAGACGTGCCGGCCGACGAGCAGGAAGCGCTGCTGCGGGCGCTGCTGCGGCTGGACGTCCACTACCGCCGACTTCTGGGCGAGACCCCGACTGCCGCGGAGTACGAACCGCGCTTCCCCGGTCGGGAGGAGCTGATCCGCTCCCTGTTGTCCCCAGCGCCCGTCCCCAGGGGGAGCGAGGAGCTGGTGACGGGTCCCTACGTACCGGCCATTTCCCGGCCGGTCGAGATCAAGGCGGCCTGGCCGGCAAGGCCGCAACCACAGCCGCGGAAACAAGGAGTGATCGCCGAGGTTTTGGCCGGCTCCCACGTCGCGATGGAGGAGCGGCTTCGGACAGCCGAGCAGGACCAGCAGTCTGAACGCCGGCGTCGGCGCCGGACCCAGTTCGTGCTGGCCGCGGTCGTGCTGGGGGGGCTGGTGGGAAGTGGGCTGTTCACCTTGCTTCTGGCCAGGGAACGGGATCGAGCCGTCCAGGCCGAAGGGATGGCCGAAGAAGAGCGGCAGCAGGCAGCCAGGGACAAGGAAGCTGCCGAGCAAGCTCAGAAGCTGGCCGCCGCCGAACGCCGAAAAGCGAGTGTGCAGCAACAGCAAGCAGAAGAGGCGATCCGATTGGTCGAACAACAGCAGGATCGGGCGGAATGGCAAACCTACGTGTGGCAGATCCGACTGGCCCAGCTGGAGTGGCAGTACGGCGATGCCTCTGTGGCGTGGCAGTACCTGGAGTCGTGTCCGGGTAGCCTGCGCGGCTGGGAACACAACTATCTTTATACTCTATTTACCAAGAACCAACTCACCTTGAAAGGGCACACAGGCGCGATCGAATCCGTGGCGGTCAGCCCCGATGGCAAACGCATCGTCAGCGGCAGCCATGACAACACGCTGAAGGTCTGGGATGCGGACACGGGCAGCGAAGCCTTCACCCTCCAGGGACACACAGACGGGGTCCATTCCGTGGCGTACAGCCCCGATGGCAAACGCATCGCCAGCGCCAGTTCGGACAGAACGGTAAAGGTCTGGAACGCGGCGACGGGCGAAGAGATTCAAACCCTCCGCGGTCACACTCATTGGGCCAACGCGGTCTGTTTCAGCCCGGACAGCAAGCAGATTGCCAGCGTGGGCGAGGATCGAACGGTACGGGTGTGGGACATCGACAACGGCCGGGAAATCCTGACGCTTCCCGGACACACAGCCTGGTTGCGAGGCGTGTGCTTTAGCCCGGACGGCAAGCGAATCGCCAGTGCCGGCGGAGACCAAACGATCAAGGTCTGGAACGCGGTCAGCGGCCGAGAATTGCATACTCTGAAAGGGCATACTGTATGGGTCTGGTCCGTCTGTTTCGCACCCGATGGCAGCCGATTGGTCAGCGCTGGTGGCGACAGGACGATCCGGGTATGGGACGTGGCGAGCGGCGCCGAGATGCTGAAGCTTGCCGGACACACCGAAGGGGTTCTGGGAGTGGGTTTCAGCGCGGATGGCAAACGCATCGTCAGCAGCAGCTGGGACAAAACGGTGAAGGTCTGGGATGCCCGGACGGGCAGCGAAGTCTGCACCCTCAAGGGCCACAAAGGCGGCGTCTATTCCGTGGCGTCCAGTCCCGATGGCAAACGCATCGTCTCCGGCAGCGCGGACAGGACCGTGAAGGTCTGGGATACCGACAAGAAGAGCGAGGCCTTGACCCTCAAAGGCCACAAAAGTGGGGTCTATTCCGTGGCGTACAGTCCCGATGGCAAACGCATCGTCTCCGGCGGCGCGGACAGGACCATGAAGGTCTGGGATACCGACAGGAAGAGCGAGGCCTTGACCCTCAAGGGACACACAGGTGGGGTCTATTCCGTGGCGTCCAGTCCGGATGGCGAACGCATCGTCTCCGGCAGCGCGGACAAGACCGTGAAGGTCTGGGATGCCGAGACGGACAGCGAAGTCCTGACGCTCAAGGGGCACACAGGCGGGGTCACTTCCGTGGCCGTCAGCCCCGATGGCAAACGCATCGTCTCCGGCAGCGCGGACAGGACCGTGAAGGTCTGGAATGCCGAGTCCGGCAGCGAAGTCTTGACCCTCCAGGGGCACACAGGCGGGGTCACTTCCGTGGCCGTCAGCCCCGATGGCAAACACATTGTCTCCGGCAGCGCGGACAGGACCGTGAAGGTCTGGAATGCCGAGACGGGTCGAGTAATCCTGACCCTTCAGGGCCACAAAAGCGGCATCGCTTCCGTGGCCGTCAGCCCCAATGGCAAACGCATCGTCTCCGGCAGCGCGGACAGGACCGTGAAGGTCTGGGATGCCGAAACGGGCAGCGGAACCTTGACCATCCAGGGGTTCGCAAGCGGCATCGCATCCGTGGCGTACAGCCCCGATGGCAAACGCATCGTCAGCGGCAGCCAGGACGGCGCGATCAAGGTCCTGGATGTGAGGCGCGGCCCTGAAACCTTGACCCTCAAGGCGCGACACGGGCCCGGTCACTTTCGCGGCGTTCAGCCCCGACGGCAAACGCATCGTCAGCGCCAGCCAGGACGGCACGGTGAAAGTCTGGGAAGCCGACAAGGAAGCGAAACCTTGATCCTGACGGCGCCCACGTCCTTTTTCCGCAACCAGGGGAAGAGTAACCGGAAGTCACGCTACCAGCGGATCTCAAGGAGAAGCGTCCATGAGCAACCCAGGCAACGTGAACGTGGATACACTGCCAGCGACCACGCGGAAGCAGATCCGAGCCGTCTGCCTGCGCTTTGTGCAGCGGTGGAAGGCCGGCCAGACGCCCGGCGTTGAGCTGTTCCTGCAGGACGGTCCTGCCGACGAACAGGGCACGTTGCTGCAGGAGTTGCTGCGGCTGGAGATGCGTTTCCGCCTGCAACGCGGGGAACGCCTTGATGCCGAGGAGTTCCTGCAGCGTTTCCCCGACCGGGAGGAGCTGATCCGCTCCTTGCTGGCTATGGTGGCCTCCTCCCCCCAGGAGACTCCAGGCGCCCTGGCCAGCGTCCAGCAGGTTGACAGTGCCGTCTCCCTCCCGCTGCAATCATCCGCGACGCACCAGGACCGGCCGAAAGCGTCCTGGCCGGACGTGCTGGGCTACCAGATCGAGGCCGAGCTGGGCAAGGGCGGCATGGGCGTGGTTTACAAAGCAATCCACAAGCAACTGGACCGGACCGTCGCCCTCAAGATGATCCGCGGCGGCGCCGACGCTGGGGAGGATGAGCTGGCCCGGTTCCGCCTTGAGGCCCGGGCGGTCGCCAAACTGCGGCACGCCAACGTCGTGCAGATCTACGAAGTGGGCGAACACAACGGTCTGCCCTTTTTCGCGCTGGAGTTCTGTCCGGGAGGCAGCCTGGCGGCCAGGCTCAAGGGCAACGTACTGCCGGCCCGGGAGGCGGCCCGGCTGGTGGAACAGGTCGCCCGGGGCATGCATGCGGCCCACCAGCAGGGGATCATTCATCGCGACCTCAAGCCGGCCAACGTGCTGCTGTCCGAGGACGGCACGCCGCGGGTGGCCGACTTCGGGCTGGCCAAGAAGCTGGACGAGCAGGGTCAGACCGCGACCGAGGCGGTCATGGGGACGCCCAGCTACATGGCGCCGGAGCAGGCCAGCGGTCAGAGCCGGCAGGTCGGGCCGAGGCGCCGACACGTACGCCCTGGGCGCCATCCTGTATGAGTGCCTGACGGGCCGGCCGCCGTTCAAGGCAGCCTCCGCCTGGGAAACCATCAAGCAGGTGCTGACGGTTGACCCGGCGCCGCCGCGGCAGCTGGACCGCTCCTTGCCCCGGGAGCTGGAGACCATCTGCCTGAAGTGCCTGGAAAAGAACCCGGCACGGCGTTATGCCAGCGCGGCGGCGTTGGCCGATGACCTGGACCGCTGGCAGGCCGGAGAGCCGATCCAGGCCCGTCCCGTGGGACGGCTGGAAAAGACCGTCAAGTGGGTTCGGCGGCAGCCCACGCTGGCCGCTCTGGGGACCGTGAGTGTGCTGGCGTTGCTGGTGCTGCTGGTTGGGGGCGGCCTGTTCACCCTGTTCCTGGCCCGGGAACGGGATCGGGCCGTCCAGGCCGAAGAGAAGGCGAAAGAGCGGTTACGCAACGAACAGATCCAGTCGGCGACCTCGACCCTGGAGCGGGCCCTGCTGCTCTGCGAGCAGGGGGAAATCAATCACGGTCTGTTGTGGATGACCCGCGGCTTGCAGACTGCCTGTCTGGCCGAGGCCGCCGATCTGGAACAGGCGTTTCGCTGGAACCTGGGAGCGTGGTCGCGGGAAGTCCATCGGCTGGACCGAATCCTGTCTCACCCGGCCGCCGTCTGGGCGGTCGCTTTTAGTCCCGATGGGGCCCTGCTGGCAACCAGCTGTGCGGATGGCAAGGTTCGCTTCTGGGAAACAGGAACCGGCCGACAACGGGGAGAGCCCTTGAGTCACCCGAATACGGTCCGCGCCGTGGCGTTCCACCCGGGAGGCGAATTGCTCCTGACGGGTTGCGAAGACGGCATGGCCCGCTTCTGGGAGGTCGCAACCGGACGCCTGGTCGGTTCTCCCCTGATCCATTGCCCGGTGACGCAACCGGCCCGGAGCTGGCCCTGGGGAACAGGGATCCGGAGCGTGGCCATCAGCCCCGATGGCCGGACCTTGATCACCGGGGGCTACGATGACAAGGCACGCGTCTGGGAGACGGCCACGGGAAAGGAAGGATGTCCCCCGCTGGCGCCCGGCGGCGGGGCCGTCTTTGCCGTGGCCTTTCGTCCGGATGGGCAGGCCGTCTTGACGGGGAGCCAAAGCTGGAGCCTGCAAGAGTGGCGCCCGACCAGCGGCCAGCCGGTTGGCGCCCGGATGCGGCACAATGTCGTGTATTGCGCCGCCTACAGCCCCGACAGCAAGACGGTGGCGGCCGGATACTTGCAGGATAACTCTGTCCGCCAGTGGAATCTGGCAACCGGCCAGAAGCGCGAGGTGGTGTTCCAGCACCGGGCCCCAGTGATGGCGGTGTGTTACAGCCCGGACGGGCAGTTGGTGCTGACCGCCAGCCAGGACCAGACAGCCCGGGTCTGGGATGCGGCGACGGGGCTACCCGTTGGCTCGACCCTGAAACACACCGGGGAGGTCGAAAGCGCGGCTTTTAGTTCCGGGGGCAGGATGGCCACAGGAAGTCGGGATGGCATGGTTCGCTTGTGGCGCCTGGCCCCAGGCGGGCCCCTGCACGCCTTGCCCCACCCCAGCTGGGTCCGGTGCGTGGCGTTCAGCCCGGACGGGAACCGACTTCTGACCGGCTCATCCGATCAACTGTGCCGACTGTGGGACGTGGACCAGGGCCGACAGATCGGCCAACCGCTGCGCCACGACCACTTTGTCGTCGGCGTTGCCTTCGCCTCGAACGGCAAAACGGCCCTGGCGGCGATCGATGCTGTGGACGCGCCCCAACTGCACCGCTGGGACCTGGAGAGCAGTCGATTGCTCAGCGCCGTCGGCGGCCAGAAGGCTATCCCCTGGCGGCTAGCCTCCGACCCACGGGGCACGACCCTGGTGATGGGTGGTTTGCGCGAGGGGCCCATCCGGATCTGGGACGGGGTCACGGGGCAGCCCCGCGGGGCGCCCTGGCGCACCACGATAGGTGCAAGGGCGTCGCCGTCAGCGCGGATGGTCAGACAATCCTGACTGGAAGCAGCGATCGCACGACGCGGCTGTGGGATGCCTTGACGGGCGAGCCCCTCGGCCCCTCGGTGCGGCACCCCTATGGGATCTCCGCGGTCGCCTTCAGCCCGGACGGACGGCGACTTCCTGACCGGCAGCCAGGGACAGACGGTCCAGGTGTGGGACGGCAACTGGCAGCCGGTCGGGGCGCCGATGCGGCACCGAGGCGAGGTCAACAGTGTACTCTTCGTGCCAGCGGGCCCTCTGCTGCTCAGTGGCAGCGACGACAACACCGCCCGCTTCTGGTTCGCCCCGACCAGTCACCCCGTCGGCCCCGCTCTTGGCCACAGAGCGAGCGTCAGCGCCGTGGCCATCAGTCCGGATGGGCGAATCGGGGCCACGGCGAGCGATGACTTCCAGGCCAAACTCTGGCCGGTCCCGCTCCCCGTGACCGAGGAGCCCGAGCGCCTGACCGGTTGGGTCCAGGTCCTCACCGGGCAGGAGATGGACGACAAGGGCGACATTCCCGTCCTGGCGGCCGACGACTGGCAAGAACGGCGCGAACGCTTTTATCCCTTGCCGAGTCTGGCGCAACAGGAACGCCCTGGCAGACCCGGCGGTGGGTCGAGCCGGTAATGCCATGCCGTTGCGTTTCCATCGTACCGTAACGTAGGGACAGGCCCTGGCAGCGAGGGACTCGGTCGCATGATCGCGGACTCTGCGGACCTGGAACAGCGTCTGAGCGAACCGACCCCCGGCGCCATCGCCGCGCTCGCTCGCCTCTCCGGCGACCTGATGCTCCTGGGCGTCGGCGGCAAGATGGGACCGACCCTGGCCCGGATGGCCCGCCGGGCCAGCGACGCCGCCGGCGTGCGCCGCCGGGTGATCGGCGTCGCCCGCTTCAGCGTCCCCGGTCTGGAAGAGCGGCTGCGCTCAGTGGGCGTGGAAACGGTCCGCTGCGACCTGCTCGATCCGGTCCAGCTGGAGCGCTTGCCCGAGGTGCCCAACGTCATCGTCATGACCGGCATGAAGTTCGGCGCCACTGACAACGCGGCCCTGACCTGGGCCATGAACGTCTTTCTGCCGGGAATGATCTGCCAGAAGTTTCGCCGCGGCCGGATCGTCGCGTTTTCCACCGGCAACGTCTACGGGCTGACTTCGGTGCGCCTGGGCGGGTCGCTGGAGAGCGATCCGCTGACGCCGGTGGGCGACTACTCGCAGAGTGCCCTGGGACGGGAGCGGATCTTCGAGCATTTCAGCCGGACGCTGGGCATTCCTCTGGTGCTGCTGCGGCTGAACTACGCCACGGAAATGCGTTACGGCGTGCTGGTGGACGTTGCCCGCAAGGTCTGGCTGGGCGAGCCGATCGCGCTGGAGATGGGTCATCTGAACGCCCTCTGGCAAGGCGACGCCAACGCCTGGGCCTTGCAGAGCTTCGACCTGGCGGCTTCGCCTCCCACCGTGCTGAACCTGGCCGGCCCCGAATTGCTGAGCGTGCGGCGGACGGCGGAGTGCTTTGGCCGGCTGCTGGATCGAGTGGTTCTATTTCTTGGCAGCGAGACCGATCTGGCGTTCCTGAGCAACAGCCAGCGGGCCGTGCAGCTGTTCGGCTATCCGCGGGTGGGCCCGCTGCAGATGATGGAATGGATCGCCGACTGGGTCCGGCGCGGCGGCGAGGACCTGGGCAAGCCCACTCACTTCGAGGTCCGGGACGGCAAGTTCTGACTCACGCCACTGTCCCGAGGCGGCCGACCCTCGCTGGCGCTTCGGGCTAACAACTGGCACCTTTGCCAATCGCAGGGGCTTTCCCGGATTCCAGACCTTTCCTGAAGAAGCCGGCCGGGCTCGGCCGATGATTCCTGTGGATTCTTCCCGCAGTATCGACTCGTGCAGTCCTTGGCGCCGCCCGCACAGATTGCCCGGACGAGCGCAGGACGTTCAGGATTTGGAGGTTGGGCCATGCTCCCTCACTATCGATGGGTGTTAGTCCTCGGGCTGTTCGGGGGAATCGCGGCGGCGACCCGGGCCCAGGACGTTTTGCCGGCCGGCGCCGAGACGGCTCCCCCGGGCGAGTGGGCAACCTCCCACGAGGCACCGGTCCCCGCCCCCGGTGGACCAGTGCCCATGCCCGGACCTGTGGGACCGCCTCCCGTTCCGTTCAGCCCGGGCCCCCTGCTCGACCCTGAGGCACTGCCTCCCTACAAGGCCGGCCCAGGCCCCGTACCCGACGGTGTGCCCCTGGCTGACGGACATCCATACCCGGGGGCCATCCCCCCCAATCAGGTGTCGTTGCTGTTCCCGGCGCTCAAGGGACCCCTGTTCCATCCAGGTCCGGGCGCTCCGGGGCCGATTGAGCCGCTGCCGCCGGCCGACGGCGATGGCTGCGGTCCCTTCTGGGTCAGCGGCGAGTACCTGCTGCTCTGGATGAGGAACGCTCCCAACCCCGTTCTGCTGCAGACGCCGAGCAGCGCGCCCAACATGACGCCCCCTCAGGCCCTTTACGGCGGCTCCAACGTCAACTTCAACGCCTTTTCGGGTTTCCGCCTCGCCCTGGGTGTGGCCTTGACCGACTGCTGCGGTGTGGAGCTGACCGGCTTCGTCACAGGGCAGGGGAACACCACCTTTGGCATCAACTCCGCCGGCAGCCCGGTGCTGCAGGAACCCTTCGTCGCAGTTTCACCGACGAGTGCCGTATCGACGTCGGCGACCATTGCAGCGCCTGGTGTTTTGGCCGGCGCCTTCAGCGCCCACAATACCGAGCAGTTCGGCGGCGCCGAACTGAACTTCCTGGGCGGTGCGGTGCAGCGGTCCGCGTCCGGGACCACGCTCATCGCCGGCCTGGCTTACCGGGCCCTGAACGGGGAAGAAGACCTGGCCACGCAGAGCAGCCCTCTCGGCGCCAACGTGGTCCACTTCCGGGGAACGACCTTCGGCGCCCCTGCGACCCTCAGCATTCAGGATCGCTTCCAGGCCTACAACTGGTTCATCGGCGGTCAGCTCGGTGCTGGCCAGCGCTGGTACTGGGGTTCGTTCTTCCTCGACGCCCGCGGCACCGTGGCCATCGGCTCCACGCAGATGCAGACCACGATCAACGGCCTGACGACGCTGTTCACCGGACCAACCCTGACCCCCGTCGCCACCACCCAGGGCGGCCTGTATGCGCAACCCACCAACATCGGTCGCGTGGAGCAAGCCCGGTTCACGTACCTGCCGACCGTGGACCTGAAGTTCGGCTGGTGCCTGACCAGCCGGCTGGTCGCCACCATCGGCTACAACGGCACCTACTGGTCCAGCGTGGCCCGCCCCGGCGATCAGATCAACCAGGCGATCACGGTGTCCCAGGTGCCGAGCCTCGCCACTTTCGGCCCGACACTGGCGCCCAACGTGTTCCCGCAGCACCACGTGGTGGCCACCGATTTCTGGGCGCAGGGACTCACGGCCGGGCTGGAGATTCGGTTTTGAGAGGCAAGACTCGATCCCCCGTTTATTGCGGCTCAGGAAGACAAAGACCGCCTTGGCTGGCACCCACCCAGGGCGATGCCCTGGGCTATCCTGTTGCGCCCCTTCGGGGCTGTTGGCTGTTGTCTTCCGCCCCGAAGGGGCGCAACACGATAGCCCAGGGCATCGCCCTGGGTTGCGAGCGAGCCGGTCATTTTCTTTCTGAGCCGCAGGAGCCGCGACGCGGAGCCGCTAAACAAATCGTCAATACGGAAACGTCTCATCCATCGGGGCCGCCGCCAGCTCGATCAGAAAGGTGGCGAGCCGTTCGACCACGATCTCCATCAGCCGCTGGCCCTTCTCGGCCGAGGCCGCAGACGGGTCGCCCAGGCCGGTGTTGGTGGTGACCAGGTGCCAGGGCCGGGTGATGCTCACCCAGCCGCGGTTGATCGCCTCGAACCGGCTCGGTTTCGCCGCCCCGTTGTCGGCCAGCTCCGGGTGTACCAGCTGCGGAAAGAACGCCAGCCCCAGACTGGTCTCGACCTCGTCGGCGTGTTCCCCCGGCTTCTCGAACAGCTTCAGATAGACGTCGGCCGCCAGCCGATACCAGTCGCAAACACACAGGAACATTTTGGTGCGGTGATGCAGCTGGCGGGTGATCGGCTTCAGCTCGTTGCCGCCGTGGCCGTTGAGCAGGACCAGCTTGGGAATGCCCTGCATCTGGAGCGCCTCGACCAGGTCGCTGACCAGGTGCAGCAGCGTCGTCGGCGTGACGCTGCAGGCGACGCCGCCCGGGACCTTCAGGTGATTGGTGTTGACGCCGAAGGGCACACAGGGTAGCAGCAGCACCTTGGCCCCCGCATCGTAGGCCCGCTGGCAAGCACGCCGGGCAACCTCCTCCACCTGAAAGTTATCGGTGCCGTAGGGCATGTGCAGGTTGTGCGCCTCGGTGGCGCCGAAGGGCAGCACCGCCACTTGCCACGCCTGCTGCCGGATGAACGCGTGGGTCTGTTCCGCCAGGATACATTCGCGCATACTTGATCCTTTGCTCAGCTTGTCTATCTTCGCCAATCAGCCGCATTTCGCACAATTGTGAACAATTCGCGAAATCCAGTGTCCTGGACTCGGGCCTCGTTGTTATAATGGCAACTTATGCCTGGAGGAAAATGGCGTATGGAACAATCCGGCAGTCCACTGGCCGTGTGTGTGGACGATCCTTCCCTGTACGTGAATCGTGAGCTGAGCTGGCTGGAGTTCAACCGGCGGGTTCTGGAAGAGGCCCAGGATGCGACGGTGCCCTTGCTGGAGCGGCTGAAGTTCCTGGCCATCTACGAGGCCAACCTCGACGAGTTCTTCATGGTGCGCGTGGGCGGCCTGCAGCAGAAGGTGCAGGCCGGCATTCCCTTTGGCTCGGGGGCGGACCGGACGCCGCCGTCGGTCCAGCTGGAGCGCATCGGCCAGGTGGTCCGGCAGCAGACCGAGGCCGTGTACCGCTGTCTGAAAGAGGAACTGCTGCCGGCCCTGGAAAAGGAAGGGATCGTGATCCGGACGCTGTCGGACCTGACCCCGGCGGACCGGACGCATTTGCAGGGCGTCTTTCAGCGCGAGATTTTCCCGGTGCTGACGCCCCTGGCCATCGACCCCGGCCATCCCTTCCCGCATCTGCTCAACAAGACGCTCAACCTGGCCGTGGTGCTGCGCCGGCCCAATGGCGACACCGATCCGCAGGAACCTTCGGAGCCGCTGTACGCCGTGGTCCAGGTGCCCTCGCTGCTGCCGCGGTTTATTCCACTCCCGGCCGAGACGGCTGTGGCCCCGCGTCATGCGTTCATTCCGCTGGAGAAGGTGATCCGGCTGCATTTGCCGGAACTGTTTCCCGGCATGACGCTGGAACACGACTCGGTCTTCCGGGTGACCCGCAACAGCGACATTGAGATCGACGACGAGGTCGAGGACCTGCTCAAGACCATCGAGGAGGAAGTGCGCAAACGGCGGCGCGGTGCCGCGGTCCGGCTGCAGCTGGAGGAGAGCGCCGCGACGGACCTGGAGCAGTTCCTGACCAAGGCGCTGGACATCGACCCGACCGACGTGATCCGCGTCCCGGGCCTGATCGATCTGACGGGCCTGTTCCAGATCCACGGTCTGCCCGGCTTTCCGCAGCTGCGTGATCCGCCCTTCGTGCCGCAGCCGGTGGTTGAGCTGGCCCGGGTGCGCAAGCCCTGGACGGCCATCCGCCAGCGCGACATCCTGATGCACCACCCCTACGAATCGTTCAGCCACGTCGTCGAATTCATCGAGGCCGCGGCCAGCTGCGACCGGGTGCTGGCCATCAAGCAGACACTGTATCGGACCAGCAGCGACTCACCCGTTGTGCGGGCGCTGCAGCGGGCGGCCGACAACGGCAAACAGGTGACCGCCGTCATCGAGCTGAAGGCCCGGCTGGACGAGGAGCGCAACATTGTCTGGGCCCGCGAGCTGGAGAAGGCCGGCGTCCACGTGGTCTTTGGCTTCATCGGGCTGAAGACGCATTGCAAGGCCGCCCTGGTGGTCCGGCGCGAGGACGACGGCATTCGCCGCTACGTCCACCTGTCCACGGGCAATTACAATCCGCAGACGGCCCGGATCTACACCGACCTGAGCTTCTTCACCTGCAATCCGGCTTTCTGCGACGACGTCTCGGCGTTGTTCAACTACCTGACCGGCTACTGCGATCTGCCGCAGTGGCGGAAGCTGGTGGTGGCCCCGAGCCGATTGCAGGCGTTCATGCTGGAGAAGTTCGAGCGCGAGATCAGGCTGCAGCGAGCCGGCAAGCAGGGCCGGATCATCGCCAAGATCAACGGTCTGCTGGAGCCGGCCATCGTGCAGGGACTGTACCGCGCCAGCCAGGCGGGAGTGCGCATCGAGATCATCTGCCGGGGCATCTGCTCGCTGCGTCCCGGGCTGCCCGGCGTCAGCAACAACGTCAAGGTCATCTCCATCGTTGATCGCTTCCTGGAGCATAGCCGGATCTTTTACTTCGAGAATGGCGGCGATCCCGAGGTCTGCGTCGGCTCGGCCGACTGGATGGACCGCAACCTGAGCCGGCGCGTGGAAGTGGTCTGGCCGATCGAGCAGCCGGACCTGAAGCAGCGGCTGATCCGGGAGGTCCTGGCGACGTCGCTGGCCGATAACGTCAAGGCGCGGGAGATGCAACCCGACGGCACCTATCGCAGGGTGACGCCGCCGCAGGGCCAGCTGCGGGTCCGCAGCCAGGAGCGCTTCCTGGAGGTTGCCCTGCAAAGCACCAACCGGCGCACGCCCGACACCGACCTGCCGCCGATCCCGTTTGTCGAGCCACGGCCGACGCACACGCGCCGGCATCGCAAGCAGCAAACGGGGTGATTGATTGCATTGCGCCGCGACACACACAACCGGAACCCTCTGACTCTCAGTTTTCGGCCAGCCCCTTGATGTGGTTCAGCACCCGCAGGTGGATGCGGTGGATGACGGCGTCGGACCACAATTGCCAGTAGCAGGCCGGCCACATCCGGTTGGTGTACCAGGTGGTCCCCTCCAGTCGGGTATGACCGTTCTCCAATCGCGTCAGCCGGAACTCGCCGCGCCGGCTGACCAGGAAGCCATCCAGGTGCGGCGGATGGATGGTGTACGGGCTCCATTCGCGCATCGGCTCGGGCTGAGACTCGACCCGGAACCCCAGACGCCGTGGCTCCTCCCAGACCTCGATCGGCTCCACGAAAGCGCCGGTTGAGAACACGCAGCGGCGTTCCGCTCCGGGCCCGTGACCAGAAATCTCGGCCCGCACAGGGTAGGCGACGCCGGTGTGAAAGACCCAATCATTCGGCTCCGGCAGCTCCGGGAAGGAAATCACCCGCTTCCAGACTTCCTCCGGCGGCGCTGCGATCTCGACGGCAGAAGACACTTCGATCAGATCGGGCTCCTCGCCCACGGCCCACTCGGCGGCCATCAGGACCGGCAGTGTCGCGGTGACCACAAGCAGAACGAACGGATTGTGTTCCAGGCTCCAGGGTCGGATCTGGATGGCATAGCCGACCAGGCCGCCGAGCATGGCCAGGAAGTAGCCGATCGGTGCCGCCATGATCAGACAGATGGCGCCTTCCAGGGCGAAGACCAGCATGCCCAGGCCGGCCAGGCTGGTCGCCAGGAAACAGACCAGCATGCAATGGCCGAAACTCTGCGGTCGAGCCAGGCCGAACAGCACCACCGACGCCAGGCCCATGCAGAACGGCATCCCGACGAACAGGCCCCAGGCGTAATTCTGGAGGACAATGGTGGACAGGATCACCAGGGCCAGGGTGGTCGGGACAACGATGGCCAGGGCCAGGACGGCACTGCCGGTGACCGTGTCCCGAGTGATGCGCCGATGGGCTTCGCGCAGCCGCTGCCAGCTTTCGCTGCGGCGATACTCGCTGATGGCGCTGCGGAAGGGGGCCTTGGCAGCAGGGGCGGGACTGTGTCGCTCCACGTCGGCCGGCACTTCCGGGGTGAATTGCGGCTTGCCGGGAAGCACACTGAGCAGCAAGAAGAGGACGACGTTGACCAGCGGCACGAAAAAGAGCAGCACCAGCGGGATGGGCAGCCCGGCGTCGCGCAGGCGCTGCACGGTGAGCAGGATGCCGACCAGGATAAACGGCAGGGCCAGCACCAGCAGGGTGCCGTAGAAGACCCGATCCGGCTCCGGCAGCATCAGGACGCCGACCGTCTTGCCGGGCAGGACGAAATAGCTGAACGGCAGCCAGTCGCGGTGGAACCCCTGCGTCGCGATCAACCAGTCGAGGGCCTGCTTGATGGCCAGCAGGATGACGCCCGCGAGGAAGTAGGGGAGCCGGCCGATGACCGCCTCCGAGCGCCACAGGTCTGCAACGCGCAAGCTCATGAGGGACTTCTCCAACAAGAGCGGAAGGAACGACTCCAGGATCAACCGCGATGGCGGCGGGGAGTTAACCTCGACACCGGGTGATTTCATCGAATAGAATTCTGCCTGCCCTGCCGGCCATTTTTTTGGCAATGGCGGACAGGACTGATGCTGTCTCTGCTGGTCCCAGGGATGCCAGCAAGGGACATTTTTCTGCCTGCCTGCCATCTGCCAGGGTATTCGGGAAAGCCTGGCTCACCGCCGCCTTCCCTGCCTTTCCGTGCCGGCTTTCCTCTGTGAGGTCGAAGCTCTCATAATTGGGGCAACGAACCAGTCAGTGCTGACTGGTAATCAACCTCCCGCAGTGGTTCACCGCGTAATGCTTCCAACCACTCCTTGAGATACGGATCACCCCACGTCAAAAGCCGCACGCCCTCGTGGCCTGGCTGCACAACTGCGCTCTCGTCCTCTGCCGGCGCAGTGGGCGGGTGGCGGTCAGCAAGCTCACCGCTGAACGTGGCCAGGATCTCCTCGGTCTCGCCGATGCCGAGGTGTGGCGGCGCATAGGGCCAGGTGAGCGACAAGCAGCCCTGGGTGCCGTCGGCCGTGGCAGTGCTGGTGCCGGGTTCGGGGACCGTCAGGATGCGCATGCCTGGTGCCGGATGGCTCAAGCACCAGGCGGCGAGTTGTTCCTGCGTCACGGGCGGCGGCTCCTGGCTTGCAGGCGGCAGGTCGTCGCTGGCCACCACTCTCTCCAGGGCGTCGGCGACGGCTGGCGGCCTCTTCTGCTGGGCAAGATCAAGCTGGCGTCGCGCCTCGGCCAGCTCGATCTCGCCCTGGGCCAGCTTGCGGAAGATTCGAGGCATCTCGGCCAGGATCGGCTGCAACGGACCCACGACCTCCTCGAAAACGCCAATGCGATCCTTCAGGGTCAAATAGGTGTCCTCCTCAATGGTCCCCTGCAAGTACAGGTTCAACACCTTCACCACAGGAGCCTCCTGGCCGATGCGGTCGATGCGGCCGATGCGCTGCTCGACCCGCATCGGGTTCCAGGGCAGATCGTAGTTGATCAGAGCCGAGAACTGCTGGAGGTTCAAGCCTTCCGACGCCGCATCGGTCCCGAGAAGGATGTCGATGGGGTGGCGATGATCGCGCCGGCAACGGGCCTTGACCTCCGCCTTGTCCACGATCCGCCAACCGTTCCTGGCCGGCTCCCACACCTCCCCTCCGCGACCGGAATAGCAGGCCATGCGGCCACCGGAGAGAGCCGCCAGTTTCTCGCGGATGAAGTCGAGAGTGTCGAGGTACTGCGTGAAGACGATCACGCGATGGCCGAGGGCCATCACCTCATCTAGCCGGGTACGAAACGCCTCGAACTTGCTATCGGCGTCCACCCGTGCCAGGGCGGCGACATAGTCGGCCAGGTAGGTCCGCTCCTGCTCCAGCCGTTCCCGCCGTCGCGGGTCGGCCCACAGCCGCAAGAGCCGGCGCCGTTCCCGCTCGACCACGGTCGGCACGTCCACTGCTTCCTCTTCCTCTTCTTCGTTCAGTTCTTGCTGCCACTCGCTTGCCGCTGCCTGGGTCGCGATTTCCTGCTGGACGGCGGCGATCAGGTCGCGACGGCGTTCGAGACTGCGGCGGAAACTGTAGAAGCAGCTGGCCAGCCGCTTGCGAAACACCGCCATCAGGAAGCCGACGCCGCTGCGTTCCTCCTCGGGCAACTCGGCCAGGCGGTAGAACTTGCTGCACAACTCGTCGATGCGGTGGTACAACGCCTGCTCGGTCGGCGTCTGAAACGCCACGGGCACGTCCTCGGGCTCGCGGACGGCCAGCCCGGCCTGGAGCAGGCCGCGCTCCTTGTACGCGCGCAGGGTCTGTCGGGTATGGCGGAACATGTGGACGGCCAGTGGGGTCTCCAGGGCCAGGTACGGTGTCATCGCCTCGGCCTGTGGGGAAGTGACCCCTTGCAGCAGAAGCGACAGGCCGGCCCCACCGCCTTTGATTCTGGTCACGAGAGTACGCCAGGCGAATTCCGTCCAGTGACGTGGAACCTCGGCCGGGGAAAGATCCTTGGCACCAAGGGCGACGGCCTGTCGGGTCATGCCAACCACATCCGTCCGGACTTCCTTCCGCATCGGGAACTCTCGCAAGAGATCGAAGAAGTTCTGAAAGCCTGTCAGGGTCGCCCAGTTGCCCCAGCGGGTGTCTTCCAGGCCGGCAAGCAGGAGAAGATCGTGGACCTCCTGAGTTTCCAATTGCATCGGGGTTGCGGTCAGCAGCCACAGGCAGCGAAATAACTGCCGCTGCTTCAGTTCCTGCAACAAGCCCAGCAGCAGGTTCGGGTCGTTGGCCCCGAAGACTCGCCGGCGGGCCGCATGCGCCTCGTCCACCAGGACGGCGTCCCATGGTCGCGATGCGGCGAGGACCGCGCCCTGCCGTTCCTGCCGGGCGATCAGGTGCCGCGACACGATCACGATGCCGTCCTCGTCCCACGGACTGTCGCAGCGCCGTGTGCGGCCTCCGACATCGTGCAGCATCTGGCCATCGTAGAACCAGGCGGTCAGGGCGAACTTCTCGCGCAGCTCCTCCATCCACTGGCGGATCAGGTTACGCGGGGCGATGATCAGCACGCGACGCAGGTTCCCCCGCAAGATCAGGGACCGCAGAACCAAACCGGCTTCGATGGTCTTGCCGAGCCCGACTTCGTCGCAGAACAGGTACGATTGAGGGAAGCCGGCCACGGCGCGGTGGTGAACGATGGTTTGGTGCGGGAACGGCTGGAGAGGCTTGCCGTCTGCCCACAGGGGATGCAGGACCAGCGCCTCGCCGCCGGGCAGTCGCGGAGCGTCGAGAAACCATTGGGCCTGGATGCGGTCTTGAAGGGACGGTGCCGCGACCGCCGCTCCCCCTTCCATCGGGTCGTGCCGGGGAGGCTGCTGGTCGGGCGGGCGGAACGCGGCCAGGTGTTCGGCGACGGCTCTGGGAAGCGGCAGGACCAGAAGACCGGGGTCCAGGCCGCGCCAGATTCTGTCGAACTCGTCGGCATAGAAGCGGCAGTCGTCCGCGTCCTGCTCCGAGGCCCAGGATCGCTTCACCTCGAACATCTCGCGGTTGCGAGTCCAGGCGGCGCTGGTTTCGTTGACGCTGCCCTGGAAGACGATGACGGTGCCGTCGCCGTTGGACAGGATGCCGGCCTTGGGGTGGTAGAGGGCCCCGCCACGGCCCGGGTAGCATGGCCGGCCGGCGTGGTCCAGCGGCAGGGCGATGCGGACCTCCAGCAAGCCGGCCGCCACCATCCAGGCCAGCGCCCCGTAGCGGTCCCGGGCGATCTGGTCGGCCTCCGGACGCCAGCCCCGCGGCAGACCGAGCCGCAGGCACTCGTCATCGGTCAAATCCAGCCGCCGCGTCCCCGTCCGTTCCAGGCTGGCCCGCAAGGAATCGACGCCCCGGCGGTAGGCGTCGATGTCCTCGGGACTCCACGTCGTCCCGGTGATCAATCGCATCGCGGGGCGGTCAGGCGGGGGCTGACGCCTCACGTTTTGGATGAAAGCCGCAAGCCCAGCCGCGACTTGCACGAGTGCGGCGCTGTCGAAGTATCCGGACTGCCGGTCGTAACGAGTCGCCTGGCCGAGCACCGGGACGTAGAACTCGTTGACGAGCTGGCCGGCCTGCCCGCTGTAGCGTCGCTGGAGGTGTTGCAGGTCGCGAAAACCCACGGTTCACCTCCGCCCACTCTTGATGGCTAGATCCCAGGCTGTCCCGGCTTGTGTCGTCGCCTCATGCCAGGCGTCGTCGGCTCGCCGCTTGCCGAACGCCTGCCGCAGCAAGTGCAGCGTCACGGCGAACGCCCCCCGGAAACTGCGGTCCTCCGCGTAGCCGCTGTTCCGCAGCCATTGCTTCAGCGCATCGAGCCCGCGATGGTCTTGCTCGCCGCCGGCCATCAAACCGATGGCGTTCCACACCGCCGCGCCAAGGAAGCCGGGAAACGTCCGCTCGTCCCACACGTCTGCCTCGCGGGCCTTGCGGTCGCGGGCGGACACCTCATCCTTGCCGACCAGGTTCCGTGCCAGCAGCCCGAGATTCACCTCCTTCGGTGGCTTCAGCGTGTAGATGTCTTTCTCGATGCTCAGGAGTTGCTTGATGCTCTTGAAATCCTCCTTCTTGAGCCCCAGCGCCTTGGACAGTTTCTGAACGTCGTCGCTGTCCGAAACGTCCCCCTGGAAGGTATCCAGCCAGAGCCAGAGTACCTGAGTGTTCTTGTCCACCGTCTCGGCGTTGAAGCCCTCCCCCACGTCTGCAAAGGCGGCCAGCACGGTCAGTTCTCCCAGGATTTGTTCCAGGCGGAAGAGCCCGACGGTCTTGTACGCTTCGTCCAGGGCCAGTTCCAGATCGATGGGCTGGCCAGCGAGACCGGTGATGGGCCAGTGCCGGCCGACCTCGCCCAGCGCCGGCCCCAGGGCCGACAGATACAGGTCCGTACCCGACAACCCCTGTGACTGAAACCGGGCAGCCGCCTTGCGAGCCACCTCGGCCACACGGCTCTGCACTCGACCCCAGTTGCCTGTGACCTGGCTGGCCTCCTCGCGGGGCAGGCACAGCAACAGCACCGTACTGCGGGCCGCGTCCAGGCCGCGGATGTTCAGGCTGCTCTCTGCCTCCGTGTGAATGGGGATCGACGTGCGGATCTCGAAACCCTCCCGGATGAGAGCAGCACCAGCGCTCGCCACGCCTTGGTCATCTTGTGGTTGAACATGATGACCATGCGGCCGGCCGGGTGCAGCAGTTGCTTGGCCCGGCGGAAGACAGCGGCCATCTTGTCCTCGTAGAACTTGTCCGCCCGGTCGGCAGCCGTCGGCGGCTCTGATCCGACCCGTTCCTTCGCCAATCGTTCGCGATCGGGTTTCGTCCACTTGCGACCGGTGTCGGGGTTGCGTGTGTCCTTGTGGCTTTCCAGGGCGGACTCGTAACGCGATTTCCAGGTAGCCTGGTCGGCCTCGGCTTCCCGGCGCCAGCGAGCGGCGTTGGCGACAGCCTCGCGGTTGCACTCAGCCAGTTCCTCGCGGAAGAGATGTTCGAGCCCTGGCCAGTCGTGCAGTGCTCGCTTCAGCCAGACGTAGAAGAAATTGGACAGCTCGCTGTACTGCACGTTGCCGTAGTAAGGCGGATCGACGCAAATGAGGTGGACCGTTCCAGGGGACGGCGTGTCCAGAGCGGCGGCATCGTTGTTGGTCACGGTCGGAACGATGACCTCGGGGCGGATGTAACCTGTTTCGTTCCGAGCGTCGGCAACTAGCGGAGCAGCGGCGTCCGTTTCGGTTACTTCGGCAAAGTCATCCGCAGTCGGTTCAGCTTCTTCTTCGCCGTTCTCATCGTCACTTCCTTCCAGGGAGACAGCCTCACCATGGATCAGGCCGGCAAGAGCTTCGTAGGCGCCGATGACCTGATTCGCGCCCCACATTACCGTTTCCCGTGCTCCTTCCATCTCGGTGAAACTGGGATGAAAGCGAAAATCGTGGGCCATCATCATTCCGCGAATCTGGCGACGGCCATCGTGCCAGGAGGACGACACACAGTTATAGTTAATGACTTTACTGACCATTAAGGCGAGGTAAACGGCGACAGCCTCGGCTTGGTCAGGAGGCAGATCCGCTCGGGCTCGGGCCTGAGCCGCGCACACTTCTTCAAGCACCGTCACGTTGACCAATAATTGTCGGGGCAGAAAGAAATCACGCCAGTACTTCAGGCCGTACTCACGCGGTCGCTTGTCCTCCATAATCTCCGGCACTTCCTCGCTGGGTATCAGGTTTGACCAACGAGGCCGAAGTCGTCGAAGTTCCTCAGCAGCAGCCTTGACCGCATCCAAGTCAACCGTTGTAGCGATACGGAATCGCCATAGGTAGCGGATCTTGACATCGCCATCCTTGTAGGTCAACCGCACTGGCACTCGTGAGGAGATAGCTGCCAGTTGGCTGGGCATGCCACCTTGATTCTCTTTCGAGCGGGCATACTTCTTGACCTCATGTTCAGCCAGGATCTTGCCGCAGCGAGGACAAACTGCTCGGCCATTGATGCAAGTGGGTGTACTTCGTGGATGCCACGCCCCACCATTAAGGCTGGGCCAGATGCAATCAGTCCAGGCTGGCTGCCGCACAAGTCGAAAGCCGCAATCATTGCTTACTTGTCGGTCCGGGATTTCGGGAAAGATCGCCAGGGAAGCTTCGGGGGCTTTCTTCTTGGTCGAGATGAGGAAGTTGGTGGACAACGGAATGTTCAACTGACAGTTGGGACAAGGGATGGTTCGGAACCAAAACCAGGTGTTTCGGATGGGATCGCAATCTGTTGCAGGCTCACGGCGAATGATGTCTTTTGCGCGGAAGAAAGCAGTTGCGTTTGCTTCCTCTTCCGGCCACCAGATACTACCCTCCTGGAAGGGAAAGAATTGTTCGAGTCGGGCCCTGACGGTGGCATGGCACTGAAGGGCATATTTCCGAATGGAATCGGCCAGTGATCGGCCAAACCGGGCTGGATATTCCAACGTCGCTTTGAGGATCAGTGCGGCGACTGGATTTAAGTCATTGGCCCAGACTTTGAAGCCATGGCGGATGCCCTCCAAAGGGATGGAGCCTCCTCCCCCCATGCTGTCTAGCATGGTCAGCGGCTCATTCTGTTGGAGTCCCAACAAGTGGCGGATCGTCTGGTGAATTGCCGCCAACAACTCCGAACTGGGGGGGACGGCAAAGGCGCGGGGATGGCGATACCCCCAGTCCGATCCCAACGTCACTCTCCGCCCCTTGTCGGCATCCTCCGCGAGAGCGAGACGACGATAGGCACGGTCGGCATCTCCCAATATCCCCAGGCTTCGTAACAGGCGACGATGTTCCGGTGTTAACACTGTGGCGGGAACGTCGGTTACCAAGCTCCGGAAGAAATCTTTCAGCCGCTCGTATTTTGCCGAGAGGCTCAACACGTCGGCCTCGGTCGGTTCGGAGATTTCATCTGGCAACACGGCCTCATCGAAGCGGACGTCGAAGGGCAATAGCGCTGCGAGGACGCCGACTCGACAGACCGTCGGTGGTCGCCTGGCCCACCAAATATGCAACCGATTCTGCGGCGGCCGTTCGCGGGCGTTGTTGTCGCGCTGGCACTCTGCCGACAGCGAGGCACAGGGAAGGCCGGCTTCGAGAAACGACGGTTTGGTCTTGGTGAAGCGCTGGGTCATGTTCTCTCCGTCTGTGGCGTCGGTGCCTGTTGGAGGAGGCGGAAGCCGGTAACGTCGTCTACCCGGTAAATCCGTCCAGTCCGCCGTAGAACACCTTCGAGTATGACGGGCTGGGGCGGGTTGTGGGCCAACCAGGCGGTATGGTAGTCGTTCACGTTCAGATTGGTGCGAGCGCGGATTGTATCGTTCTCCAGGTCCACGAGCCGCAAGATGACCTCGCCTTCCATCTGACCATCGGCGTTGGGCCGGCCGTTCAGCGTGTCCACGAAACCGAACAGCATTTGCCGCTGGGGAGCATGCACCGGCCGCAGCCGTGTTGCGAGCGTCTCGATGCGGCCGAACGTCTCCCGCCGCAGGCTTACCACTCCAGGCAACGGCAGAGCGGCCGGTGGCGGCATCGTCCTGGCCCAACTCGCCGCAATCGTGAGCTTCGAGCCGTCCCCTTCAGGCGTCATGTCCAGCAGTCCCTCGCACAGGTTGGCGCTGATGACCGGTTCGCCCTCCACCGGGTTGAGCAGCGAGTCCAATTCGTCAGCATCGAGGGCCTGGGACAGCCGTTTCAAAGATCGCATCAGCAGGGAGGTCACTCGCCGGGTAAACGGTGTCTGATCGACCAGCGGTTCTGGGACAGGGACAGCATGAAGAGGGCAGGCAACGGTCACAATAAAACTGCCACGTTCCGTCTGCCCCAGGCGGCACTGCTGGAGGAACTGCTCCGCCTCAGCCAGGCTCATGCGCGGGTAATAGCGCTGCGGGCGAAGCTCACTGCATGCGGCAGCCAGAAGCTGTCTGCGGGCGCCGACCATCATGTCGATACCGTGGTCGAGCGGCACATCCCCGTTGGCTGCTGCTGGCCCTGACTCCTGGAAGCGCAGCACGTCAGCCGGCGGCAACAGCAGGTCGTTGAGTACCTCAAGAGCAGGCCGGCCTTCTTTCTCGGCAAGGATGCTCACCACATCCCCCATGGCCCGGGCAAAGCCGTGCGCGGCGGAATCAGCGGAACAAGAATCTGATCGAGGTCGGATGTTGGGTGAGAAAAAATGGCGCCGCGGTAGTCGCTCAAGCTTCTCTCGCGTACCCAGCCCGTTGAGCTGGCGTACTGCTTGACCTCGACAGGATCGAGGCGTTCAAGCAGATCCAATGGGAGGTTCTCAGACCACATAGGGAATCCGCTCCTTTCGAGCGAAGCGCGAAAGCAAAATGCGGAACTCCTCCACCGAGAAGACATTCGTCCCTGGAATGTACACGGTCTGTCCACTCTGAGATCCGGTCGGTGCTTCGTGAAGACTGAGCCAGTAGGCACAACGACGGGTAATCAGACTCTCAGCAGTCCAGGTGAGCCACTCCCCCGGGTCCGGTGGGAGGAACAATACGACGAGAACCTGTGGATTGGGCACGTCCGGATCACGCAGTTCGTTGTAGTTCTTGGCTCGGAGCCAGAATGAGATGCGGTTGTTCTGAATGCCAGGGGGTTCGCTTGTTGCCTTCAATTGCACGTCAACCGTGAACCGAGTGAGTGTCCCCGGAATCATCTGTCCTTTGTGATGGACGCGGACATCGACGCCCATGCCGTCACTGTGGTGCCCGCTCACCTCGCAGGCGCAGCCGCAGCGCGAGACAACCGCGTGAAGGTACGCATAACTCAATTCGCTCTTGATGTCGTTGTCACTGAGCGGCACGTGTCTTCTTCCTCTGTCCGTCTTTCCCGGATGCTGTCCCCTGACCGGCGGCACCATTGCTAGCGATACCGTCCTCTTCCTCGAAGAACAGGCTACCCTGGCCCGTGTCCCTGGATTTCTTGGCTCGGCTGCCTCCTACCGGTCTCCTCTTTTCCTGTCCCGGCTGCCCGTATGTCAGCAGCGTCCTCAGCGCCGCCCGGCCAGCCAGCTGGCGGTAGCCGTAGAAGCACAGGGTGAACCAGTAGAGCACGACCTCGGCAGGCAGTTCTTCCAGGCCGCGGCGGAACATCTCGCGGATTGCCGGCTTCGTCAGGTAGCGCGCCGAGCCGAAAGCGAGGGCTAGCCGCATGCCGTCATCGTGCTTCAGCCACCGAGGCGTCACCCCGGGACGGAAGTCCGAACCGTTGATCGGCCCCGGCTCCTCGGCCTGGCGCAGGTACGGGTCCGACGCCTGCCGCAGCCACTGCACTGTTCCCGGGGAGGACGCAGAGCCCATGACTCGGGCGTCGGCCTCGCGCGGGTTGCGGCCCGTCACGTTCGGGAACAGGTGCAGCTCGATGATCTGGCCGCGTTTGGGCTCGTGCCGCATCCGCAGGCGGAACCTCTCCATCACACACCTCCTGCCACAGGGGTGGCGGCGGACACTGTGGCTGGACGCCTGGCCCGCACGGGCACCAGTTTCACCTCCAGCCGGCCCTGGTTGGCGTTGATCAGGGCCGTGCGGTAGTTCCCCAGGTCCGTGTCAGTCAGCTCAGGCGTCGGCTGGAACTTGAGACTGACACTGATCGTCACTTGCAGCTCACCCTGGTTGCGGAACGGCCAGACCGGCGCCAGCAAAGAGCGGATTTCCTCGAAGCGGCCCTCGAAGGACAGGCTGATCGTTTCTGTCTTGGCGCCGACCACGCGCTGGCCGTTGGCCACGACGGAGGCGTGAACCTGGGCGGCCCGGGGGCGGTCGGCCCAGGTCGCCAGCAGCGTGTTGTCGAAGGACTCCCGATCCTCGACAGTGACCGCTAGCTCGGCTACCTGGATGTTCCTCTGGGACGCCAGTGCTTCCCACAGCGCCGTCAGCGCCTCGCGAGGTGTGCCGACCTGCGTGACGGGCTGCGGACCCTTGCCAGGCCGCAGGCTATCCAGTTCTTGAGCCAGGCCAGCAGCAGGATCGACGAGCGCCCAGTTCGGAGACACCTGCACGGGAGGGGTGGGGGTGTCGTGGCGAGTGAAGAACGTCTCGTCGCCGTCCTTCTTCCAGGCACACCAGAGCCCATCGCGAACGCCGTCTCGAAGGACCGTCTCCAGACGCGGCCGGCTGAGGTCGCTCCAGATGGAACGAGAGTAGCGCTCCAGATCTTCCGGGGCCACCTGAGCGGCCCCGGCGGGCCAGCACATCTCCTTGAGCCGCCCCGCAGTCAGCGGCATCGTGTCCGTCCCCGCGCCGGCATTCGTCCCGGGGCTGGCTTTCTTGCGGGGGTAGATGCCCTGGTCGAGGGCCGCCTGGTAAGTCCAGAACTCGACGGACTCCTCGAACCGTGGTGTGCCCGGCCACTCGTTCATCTCCTGCACGCCGATGGCCAGGTTGGGGCCGCGCAGGTACATCACCCAGCGGTTCTCCCTCGCCCCTTCTTGCAACGCCTGCCAGAGGACGGCGCGGTCGGGCAGGACGGGGAAGTGCGCGCTGCTCTTCGCGGCATCGAGGAACTTCGGAGCCGATAGCGTGGCCGCTGGCGTCATTCCCGACTTGGGCCACAGGTGGTCCCACACCTCCTGCGGTCGCACCTCCTTGACCGGGATGATTCGGTCGGCGATTGCGGCGGCGGTGTCGTAAAGCAGATGGTTCGCCGAGATGGCCGGCGCCAGTTCGGCGGCGTTCTCGCGGCCGTACACCTTCTTATCAGGGCGGACGTAATAGACCCACGTCGCGTCGGGCACAGTCGTGACGCCGGCGCGGAAGGTCGGCAACAGGTCCGTAGCCTTCAGCACCATCGGCAGCTCAGGTTCCTTGCGGATGCGATCCCAGACCTCCTCCGTGGACAGGCAGTTCTCCCCTTCTCCCCAGAGGGGAGGCCGCCGTACCAGATCCGGGGCAAGGACCAGGGGCTGTCCCGAAGTTGCTTCCGGAACCAGCTTGTTGTTCTGCCGCAGGCACTGGAGGATCGGCCCCTCCGCCACGGCCCCTCGCTGGGACCGCCGGCCGCGACCTGCCGGTTCCGGGTTCTCGCCAAAATCAACGCGGTAGCATTCCAGCAGTGGCCCCGTCGGTGAGCCGCTGAACAGGTCCATCTCCTCGTCGCCCCCGCCTCGCGGGAAGGCCAGTACCCGGTAAGCCTCCAGCAGCCGGGTCCGAACGTGAACTTCCTGGGGGCCCAGCAGTTCCTTCACCTTGCCCAGGTCGTCCTCAAGAGCCATGAACTCCGGGGGCACGCCGGAGGCGCTGTCTCTGGCCCGCCGCTTCATGTCGCTGAAGGTAGCGCCGCTGGCCGTGGCGAGGTTGGTCTGTTCGGTCTCGATGTCTTTCTGGACCCGCTCCCAGGCGATCAAGGACTTGACCGCGTCCTTGATCCCGGTGACACGGCTGCTTTCAGCCAGGAGAAAGATCAGATTGTTGCGGTAGGTGCGAGGGCTTTCGTTGACGCCCGTCTTCGTGAAGAGCTGCTTGACGAAGTTGAGGCGCTCCCCTGCCCCGAGGCCGACGAAACCGGCCTCCTTGTCGTAGTGGATCAGCACCAGCCGCACCCGGTCAGCACTGTCGTTGATCTCCGTGTGACTGACCGGAAACGTGATGACCTGGAACGCGGTGAAGCCCGAGAAGACCTCCTTGATCCAGGCGTCGAGGGTCTCCCGCACCTCGCCCGGCTGCACCTGGCCCAGGCGTTCCTGGTAGCGTTTGTTGACAGAGGCCCGGGTGCGGAACAGGAAATGGTCGCCCTCCCGCCGCATGTACCAGGCCCGCCGTTCCGTCTCCTCCAGGCCCTGGGCAACATAGTTGAGGTCCACGCCGGGCCTGCCGACCGCGAGAGCCACCTCGGCCGCAGTGACCCCCTTGGAGCCATCGGGCAGGCTGTGCAGGAAGGTGACGACGGCCGCCTCGGTACTGGCACGCCAGGGCCAGCCCGTCTCGGCCTCACTGGCGTGCGTGCCACCCTCGGGCTTGACCACGTCGGCGTCAAGACCGCGCTCGAACGCCGACCGCTTGAGGCGGTTCAAGATCTCGTCGCGGATCTCGCTGCGGGCCAGGTCCACATGGTGTGCGTGCAGCAAGAGGGTTTGGCCCAGGTGCTTGCGGCCCTCCCAGGCCGCACGGATGGTGCGGGCCACCAGGCGCAAGGCACCGCGCGTCTGGTGAAAGTCGGGGATGTCGGCGAGACGCTCGGCGAAGAGGCGGACAAACTCGGGGTGGAAGGGGTAGCTTTTCTCGATGAGCGCGGGATAGCCCGAATCGCCGGCCTCGAAGGCCCGGCCATCGATCTGGACGCCACTGGCCCGCTGCTGCTCGTGGTATTGCCGGTAGGCCTCGGCCACGTCGGCAGCATGGGAGCGGTCTACTGAGTCGAACAGACGGCGGCACAGGACGGCGGCCCGCTCGAAGGACTGCGTCGGCGTCAGGTTGCGGGCCTGGCGAGCGGTGGTGCTGGCCAGTTCGTCGGGCGTCTCCAGCACTGCGTAGAGGTGCTGCTTGAGTTCGCCGACCAGCTTGCGGTTGGCGTCCTTCTCCGAGGGCAGGGTCAGGACCAGGGCCGTGCGAGGTCGAGCGGCAGCGAGGCCGAAAAGGGTCTGGAGGAAGGTTGGCCACTGACTGTTGACCTTGTGCCGCGGGTGTGTCTCGGGCAGTGCTGCGGCACGGGCCATGTACAGTACCAACTCGTCCAGCAGGATCAGGATGGGTTTGTCACCCAGGGCGGCTTGCAAGGCCGGGCGCGATGGGGCGATGCCTGCCAAGTCGTTCTCCTTGACGTCCTCGTAGCCCGCCGACCCGCCGGCCAGGAAGGCGATCTGCCCCCACGGCGTGTAGACCCGCTGCTTGTGCCCATCGCACTCGCACTCGATGCCCGTCAGCGGATCCGCAACGTCACCGACAAAGGCCGTGATGCGGGTGTCGCCAGGCGCCGGGAAGCGAGTGATGCCGTAGTCCGCCAACAGGCTGGCGATCTGGCCGCCCTCCCGGGCGACGTGGACCAGGGCGATCAGGCTGTGGGTCTTGCCGCCGCCGAAACCCGTTTCCAACCTGAAGACGGGCGTGCCGCCCTGGACGCCGGCCAGGCGCTCGGCCACGTCCTTGACCAGCAATTTCATGTTCTCGGTGGGGTGCGTGCCACCGAAGAAGCGAGCTGGCTCCTTGTAGTCCGCATGGGTGTTGGGGCTCCGCGTGAACACGTCCCACAACTCGGCCGCGAAGATGGCGTCTGGCAACTCCCCCTGAAGCACTTCTCGCCGGGGTTTGCAAGTGTCGAAGATCGAAGGTGGGGACGACATGAGAAACCCTCTAACCACATCGACAGTCAGGCGTCTGTGGCTACCCGACAGCAGGTGTCGGTGTTTTTTGATTGTGGTTGTAGCTCGTGATGACGTTACGAATTGCATTCTATCACCCAAGCGCCGAGCAGCAAGGATGGCAGTGTTCAAATTTTCAGAAATACCCTCGTCATCGGAAGCAGAAGGCGAGATGAAGGCGGGCGATAAGGTGAGCAAGAGGTTTCTCCCCTGTCGCCTTGCCATCCTCGGTAGCACGCAAGTCACTTCGGCAACGGCACCTGATCTGGCCCAGCCAGATAGCCGATCAGGTCGCGCACGTCCCGGTCGCTCAGCGGCTGCAGCAGGCCGTCCGGCATCAGCGACAGGTTCGACCTGCTCCGCTCCTCGATGTCGCTCTTGGCGATCCGCACCGCCTGCGTGGCCGTCTGCAGCACCAGCACCTTGTCGTTCTCCTCCTTGACCACGCCGCTGACCGTCCGGCCCTCCTTCGTGGTGACGTTGGTCACCAGGTAATCGCGGGCCACCACGGCACTGGGGGCTAGCAGCTTGGTCAGAAGATACTCGGGCTGAGTGCGCTGCGAGCCGGTCAGCTCCGGACCAATCCGGCCGCCCTCGCCGAACAGGGCATGGCAGCTGGCACAGTGCTTGACGAACAGGGCCCGACCGTGGGAGCGGTCGGCGTTCTTGAGAGCGGCGGGCGGCGCCATCGACAGGTAGCGCGGCAGCTGCGACAGGTCGGCGGGGCGGATCGAGCCCCAGACCTTGGTGATGCGGTCGCGCAGTTTCGCGTCCTTGAGGTTCATCATCTGCCGGACCAGGAACGGCGACAGGTCCGTTCGCGCCACCTGCCCCTTCTCCACCGCATCCATCAGGGCCAGGGCGAACTCGGCTCGCGAAGCCAGCGTGGCCAGCACGTCGCCACGCTCCGCCTCGGGCATGGCAGCGTAGTGCTTGAGCAGCCAGGCCGGCGTTTGCGGATCGCGTATCGTCGCCAGCCCCTGGATCGCGGAGCGGCGCAGGTCACGATCACCGAGCAGTTCACGCAGAAGCGGCAGCAGATCGGGAGCGCGAGCATCGATCAGCGTCTGCAAGGCGGAGCGGCGCACCTCGGCTTCCGCCTTCGTGTCGTTGACCGTGCGCCGCAGCGTCTCCACCGCCTCGCGATCGCCGAACAGCACCGACAGCAGCAGCGTTCGTTGCCGGACTTCTTGGTTCGTGCTCGCCAGAAGTTTCTTCGCGGCCTCGCTCCAGCCGGCAGGGGCCTTCGACTGCCGGCGTCCTGCCAGGGATTCCAGCATGCCGCGCAGCACGTCGCGCTGGACTTCCGCATCGTCGGTGGTCTGGAGCAGTCGGACCAATGGCTCCAGACCTCGACCCGGCGCGGAAGGAGCCGCGGGAGTCAGCCACCAGAGGGCAAGGACAGCGAAGACAAGCAGCGCTCTGCGCATCGTTCACTCCGTCAGGTCGGTCAGCCGGCGAGCAATGTACTGGCGGACAATGGGGATCTTCGATTTGGCAATCAGCTTTGTGGCGCGCTCGGGGTCCGCCGGCACGGCCGACTCGATCCCGTACCAGATCATCAGCGGCAGGTTGGCGTCCTGGGCTTCGTCGCGGCTGACCAGCCCCTCCGCGATATCCCAGCGCTGGGCCGCCGGCAGGCGCTGCAGACCCGAGGCCAGGGCCAGCCGGACGTAGGGTGAGGGGTCGGTACGCGCCAGTTCCGCCAGGCGGACCGTGACCTTGTCGGAGGCCTTGCGATCCTCAAGCAGCAGCCGGATCGCCCAGCCGCGGAGGGTCTCGTCGGCGTGCCCCAGCAGCTTCAGCAGGTCAGGCTCCGGCAGAGCAGCGATGGAGTGCAGCGCCCACAGGGCCCGCAATTTCCGCGACGTAGCCGGTTGCTCCTCCAGCATCTTCCGCAGCGCCGGAGCGACCGCGGCGTCCAGCTTCCCCGACGCCGCCCGCTCCTGCAACAGCCAGCGGGCCCGCCGAACGTACCACTCGTTGCGGTGCAGTTGCAACTGCACCAGCTCCGCGTCGCTCTTGCTCGCCAGATCGACTTGCACGGCCTTCGGCTGACCGAAGGTCACCTTGTAAATGCGACCGCTCGGATGGGTCTTGTCGTTATTGTGGCATTCGCCGGTGTCGTGCCAGTCGGAGAGGAAGACGCCGCCATCGGGCCCGTAGAGCAGCGACAGCGGCCGGAACCACGGATCGTGGGCGAAGAGGAAATCGAGACCGTGCTTGGCGACGTAACCCGACCCGTGCCGTTCGAGGATGTCCTGGTTGATCCGGTTGCCGTGCAGATTGCCCATGAAGATCCGGCCGCGATACTGCTCGGGCCAGTTGTCGCCCAGGTAGATCATTGCCCCGGCGTGAGCATGGCCGCCGCCGGTTTCGCCGTGCGCTCCCTGACCGCCGCGCGACGACGTCCAGGGACCGCCGGCCCAGTGCAGGTGATCGGCGCAGCTCTCCATCAGGCTGTAGGTGTACGGGTTCAGGTCTTGCCCGTACATGCGGACAAAGTGCGCCCCTGCGGGAAGTGGAACAGGTGCTTGATGACGCAGTTGGTGATGAACAGCTCGCCTCGGTCGTCCCAGTCCAGGCCCCAGGGGTTGGTGCTGCCAAAGGCGAAACGCTCGAACACCTTCTTGGTGGGATGATACCGCCAGACGCCGCAATTGACCGGCGTGCGATCCTTCTTCTCCGTCCCGGGTTTGCCGACGTACGAGGTATCGGTGATACCGTTACAGCCGTACAGCCAGCCGTCCGGCCCCCAGTGGAGGTTGTTGAAGACGTTGTGCTTGGCCTTCATGCTCCAGCCGTCGAGAATCACCTGAGCCGGCCCGGCCGGTTTGTCCTCGCCCGGCTTGATGGGGATGAACAGCAGATTGGGTATGGCACAGAGCCAAACGCCGCCCCAGCCGACGGCGATGCCGGAGAGGTTGGTGCCATTGTCGAGGAAGACCTTGCGGGACTTGAACTTGCCCTCGCCGCCGTCCTCGAAGATCAGGATGCGGTCCTTGCCGGTCTTGCCCTCCGCCAGCCAGTTGGGGTAGGAGGCGGATTCGACCACCCAGAGCCGGCCGCGATCGTCGGTGGTCATGGCGATCGGCTTGCGGACGTCCGGCTCCCCGGCGAACAGGCTGACGCGGAAGCCCTCCGGGACCTTCATCCGGGCGGCCGACTGTTCCGGCGAGAGGAAATCGTTCTGGGCCACGGCGGGACCGGCCAGCAGGATCAGGGCCGGCACGGCAAACAAGCGAGCAAACACGGCAGACCTCCGACGGCAAGGGGGCGGGGGGAATAGGAGTAGTGTAGGGAGGGAGGCGGAGGATTGCCAGGCGGGATTGCGTTGACTCGCTCGCGTCTGTGGCGGTAGACTGAATCGAAAAGGGAGGTGTCACGTGGCCCACATCGTGCTGACCGAAGAACAAGCGCGGATCATTGCTGAGTCTGCAAATGGAATCGAGGTTCGAGATTCCCAAGGGCGTCTCCTGGGCTTTCTTCAGCGCCTCTTTCCCGACGAGGTTGCGATCATCGAACAGGTGAAACAAAGGCGGCAAACGCCAGGCCCGATGATACCTGGGGCTCGGGTTCTGGCCATGCTGAAAACCCTCGATGCGATGCAGGAAACGGAAGAAGTCACCCGTGAGAAGGTTCAAGAAGTACTCCGCAAGGTCAAGAGTGGGGAGCTGTTGTGATGTTCTGTCCTGCGTGCTGCAAGAGGGTGAGAGTCTTGTGCAGGAGGTTCCGCGGATTGCGATGTTCCGCGCGGAACTGGACAGTTGGCGCAAGAAAGGGAAACACGGCTGAAACGCGGACTCGCCTGCCAGATGCGGCGGGCTCCCCGCCAACTTTCCGGCGCTGGCAGAGAGGCCAGAGCGTGCCCGTCGGTGACGGAGATGGTCCTTTGAGCGTCATTTTCCTGCGTGCCTGCCAGTTGCCAGGGTATTCGGGGAAGGCTGGCCGGAGGCATTCCTTGGCAGAAGCAACTCCAGAGCCCGTTCGGGTGAACCTGTTCGATGGTCCGGTTGTCTGGTAGAATGAACCACGTGCCCGCCGCGGCGTCACGCCGCATCCACTCACTTCCACCACACACCTCTCACCAGGCAATCCCTTACAAGTTGGATTCGTGAACGAACTGTTGCACCTTCGTCGGTGCCGGGATCGCGACACCGACATCGGGGCGAGCTGCCCCTTGGAGGAACCCATGCGTGCGGAGACATTCTGGATTGCGGGCGTCGGGAGAGGCCGGCTGGCTGTGCTGCCCAGGCCGCGGGGCGGCGACTGGCTGGAGGACGAGGTCCGGTCCCTGCGGGCCGACGGCGTCGATGTCCTCGTCTCGCTTCTCACCCGAGAGGAGGTGGGAGAGCTGGACCTTGCCGATGAGTCCGGGTGCTGTGCTGTCTGCGGCATCGAGTTCGTCTCCTTTCCGATTGCCGATCGCGGGGTGCCGCTGTCTGCCTCCGACGCGCTCGGCCTGGTGCGGAGGCTGGCGGCACTCCTCGCCGGCGGGAAAGCCGTGGCCATCCACTGCCGCCAGGGCGTCGGTCGTTCGGGCCTGCTGGCGGCGTGCCTCCTGGCCTCGTTCGGTGAAAGACCAGAGGCGGCGCTGGAGCGTGTCGCCAGGGCCAGGGGCCGGCCGGTGCCGGACACAGCCCGGCAGCGGGAATGGGTCCTGCGGTTCGCGGAGAAGTTCCTGAACCGATCCCGTGACGTGACGCTCCTTCTCTCCACGCAGGCGATGCCCGGCAGCGGGGCCCTGGCCGACGCCGCCTGCGCGGCTGGCTGGTCCGTCCAGGCCTGGGACGAGAACCCGCCGGAGACCCTCGCCGGCCGGGTGGTCTACTACGGCTGGACCGACGTGGCGAGGCAGGCGGCCGACCGCTACCGGCTGGCCCTGCTTGAGCCGCCGCTGGCCCTGCTCGCCCGCCTGCCGGCCTCGCTGCGGCTGCGGGACGTTGAGTTCGGCCGCTTCCGCGACCTCTCCCGACTGAAGAGGCCGACGTTCGTCAAGCCCGCGGACCCCCTGGATCGGTGCTTCGACGCTGGGGTTTACACCGACGCCCGCGACATCCGTGCCCCGCGGGGGATCGACCCCGACACGCCGGTGCTTGTGGCCGAGCCGGTCGAGTGGCTGGCCGAGTTCCGCTGCTTCGTCCGCGAGGGCAGCGTCGTTGCCACTTCACCGTATCTCAGCTTCGGCAAGCCTGTCTGGAGGGCGTGGGGCCAAGGCGGCGAGAAGGCGGTTCCGTCAAGGGACGCGATTCGCACGTGTGGGCGGTTACTGGAGGCGAGGTCGCCGGCACTGCCGCCCGCCTTCGTCGTGGACGTGGGATTGGTCGCTGGCCGCGGCTGGGCCGTGGTGGAGTTCAACCCGGTGTGGTGCTCGGGGCTGCTGGGAGCCGACCCCGCCGCCGTTCTCCGTGTGCTGGAACGGTCCTGCCATGACCTGGCCAATCTCGACACGGGAGACGCAGCCTGGGTCGTGACCAGGGGCAGGGCGTCGGAGAGTCGTGAGGGGTAGGATAGGCGGGGAGTCATTTCTTTGCAGCCATTTTCGTTCTCGCCCTCAATTCCTCACGTATCGACCGTGGCAGTACGTGTCGCCTTCAAGCACCTCAACTCGGATCATCTCGAGCCGCAGCGCCTGACCAATGGTTTCAACTCCCTTTCCATCTATTGGCGTGATCGCCTCTGCACCGCCGACCAGCCGGGGCGCGATGAACACGTGGACCTCGTCAATCGCCCCTGCGTCCAGAAAACTTCCGAGTACACCGCTGCCGCCCTCAACCAGGAGATTCGTCATCCGTCGCCGCCCTAGTTCAGCCAGCAGCGAATCAACGTCGGGCCGGCTACCAGGCAGCGACAGTACCTCGCAGCCCAGCGCCTGGAGCCCTTGCCGCCGTTCGGCGGGAGCATCCGCTCCGGTGACCACCAGCACCGACGTTTCCCGAGCGGTCCGGGCCAGGATGCTGTTCGGGGGCAGCCGGCACTGGCTATCGAGGACAATCCGCGTCGCCGTCCGAGGCCCCGCCGGCCTCGCGGTCAGCTGCGGATCGTCGGCCAGCGCGGTGCCGATGCCAACCACAATGCCGTCCATCCGCCCGCGCAATTCGTGGACCCGGCGGCGCGACGCCTCATTGCTGATCCATTTCGAGTCGCCGCGGGCGGTGGCGATCTTGCCGTCCAGGGTCATGGCCCACTTGGCATGCACGTACGGCCGGCCGGTCGTCAGCAGCTTCAGGTAGGGCGCGTTCAGTCGCCGTGCCTCCGCCTCGCACAGCCCCACTTCCACGATCAGTCCCGCGGCCCGCAGGATCTCGGCCCCCTTGCCGCCGACTTGCGGAAACGGATCGGCCATCGCGGCCACGACGCGCCGGATTCCGGCGCGCAGAACCGCGTCGGTGCAGGGAGGCGTCTTGCCGTGATGGCAGCACGGCTCCAGGGTGACGTAGAGCGTGGCGTCGCGGGCCAGATCGCCGGCCTGGGCCAGGGCGTTGACCTCGGCGTGGGCCTGGCCGTAGCGCTGATGCCTGCCCTCGCCGACGACCGCACCGTCGCGCACGATCTCCGCTCCGACCAGCGGGTTCGGCTCGACCGCTCCCCGGCCGCGCTCCGCCAGTTCCAGCGCTCGCCGCATCCAGCGTTCATCGGCGTCGGAAGTGCCTTGCATCGCTCAGACCTCGTAATAGACCAGGATGGCCGGATGGTCCGACGTGCCGGTGTTGAATGAGAACGTGTTCTCCGGATAGACCACGCAGGCGCTCTCGACTTGCAGCGACCGGTCGGCATAAACGCAGTCGATCCGATCCGGAATCGATCCAGCGGTGGGAACCTGGTCAGGGAAGCAAAGAAGCCCCTCCCGGCTGGCCTGATCCAGTCCTTCCACCAGCGGCAAGAAATCGTCGGGGCGCTCTCCTGGGCGTTCCAGAAGTGCGTTGCCGCCTCGGTGATGCGACGGCGGGCCTCGCCCGGATCGCGGATCGACGCCCACGGTTTGTAGCCGTGGTCGTCGTTGCTCGCCCACAGGACGCTGAGCAGATCGCCAAAGCTGTCCGCACTCGGCCGGAAGTCGAACTGGCCGGCAAGAAACGGCTCCCAGGGGATCATGGCGGCGTCGTGGCGCGGCTCGGCGGGCCGATAGCGAAAGGCGTTGAAGTCGCCGGCGATGACGGTCCCCAGGCAACGGGCCTGGTCCGGAAAACCACGGCGATAGTCCGCCAGGGCGGTGCGCAGGGCCACGGCTTGCTCGAAGTGCGTGAACTTGTGACCCAGGTGGACGTTGGCCAGCACCAGCCAGGGACCGGAATCTTTCTCCTGATTTATCGTTTCGCGCTCAGCCGGGTCAGCGCGAAACGATAAATCGGAAGCGTGCCGGATCATCACCGCCTGGATGAACGCCTTGTGTCCCAGGGTGTTGATCGTCAGGTTCCACTCCTGCTGATCGGCGATTTCCCAGGGTTGCCGGACCAGCACGGCAAAGCCCTCGACCAGCAGCCCTTCGGGATAGGGATTGGCGTCGAAGTCGTGGATGACGTGCTTCTGGCTGCCGGTGAAGGCGACGATGCGCCCCTGGGAGAACACTCCCGGCCCGGTCTGCCAGCCAACGTTGCCGCGACAGGCCAGGGCTGGTTTCCACGGCCGATCGGCCGGCTGTCCGGCATTGAGCCGATTGACCAGCCGCAAGGCGCTGTTGCCCTCGAACCAATCGTCGGCAAAGGTGCGATGAAAGATCTCGCAAGCGCGCCGTCCAGGGACAGCCGGCCGCCACCTCTTGCAGACAGATGACGTCGGGTCCCAGCAAGGCCAGGTCGCTGCCCAGGCGGTCCAGCCGGCGGCGATGGCCCCGGTCCAGTTCCTCGGTCGTGAAAAAGTGCAGACCCTCGCCCATCGGGTAATAGCCGGCCCGGCGAATTCGGCCGTCGCGGTCCTCGATGAACCGCCGGGGCTCGCCCATGGGATGGTAGCCGTGCAGGTTCAGACTGAAGATGCTGAGTTTCATGAAACCCTCCGCGGCAGCCCCCGGGTTGCGCTGCGCTCCACCCGGGGCTTTATTCCCGAAGGCAAAGGAGTAAAGCCCCGGGTTGCGCTGCGCTCCACCCGGGGGCCGGACCCGCGGGGCCATTCTATGACGCTGTTTCAGCAGTCACGAGAAATTTGTCGCTGGCTTCGCAATCCGCGCTCCTAACTCGCATGAAATTCGGGATTTGTGGCCTGCCGGGAATGCACTCAAACAAAAACCAAGCTAGAGTGACAGCAGAGCACGAGCGACTGTGTGCCCTGGGACAACCGAGCCAACCAGCGGCGATTGAGTGCAAAGGAGCACTACCCCACCTTTACACTCGCCCCCCGCTACTCCGCAACACCACCGCTGGTAGGTTTCGGGATGTCTCAGCAGGGAGAGAGCAATGCCAACCCGTCAGAGCCGGATCGACCGACACCTCCGCGTGCCGGAGAGCACCGCCGACACCACCCCGGACCTCGGGCAGATGCTGCTGTTCGATTTACTGGCCTCGTCGCTGGTTGTGAACGAGGACTGGGACGCCCTGGACGAGGCCACGCGGGAGCAGGTCCTGCGCTGCTCCTCCAGGGACAAGGTGCTGGGTCGGCTGGTGGAACATGGCCTGCTCACCACCTATCAGGCAGCCCGGATCAGTGCCGGCACCACCTTTGGCCTGGTGCTGGGCAATTATCGGGTGCTGGATCGACTGGGGGCCGGCGGCATGGCCGTGGTCTTCAAGGCCGAACACGTCCACCTGCGTCATGCGGTGGCCATCAAGGTGATGCCGCGATCGCACGGCCAGGACGCTCGGGTGCTGGCCCGCTTCTTCTCCGAGATGCGGGTCGTGGCCCAGCTGCGCCATCCCAACATCGTGGCCGCCATCGATGCCGGCAAGGCAACCAACGACGATCCGGACACGCCGGAGCTGCGGTACTTTGTGATGGATTACGTGCCTGGACAGGACCTGGAGGAGTACGTCGAACTGCACGGTCCGCTCAGCCCGGCCCGCGCTTGCAACCTGGGCTGTCAGATGGCCAGCGCCCTGACGGAGACCAACAAGTTTGGCCTGGTCCATCGGGACATCAAACCCTCCAACATCCTGCTGACCAGTGAAGGGCAGGCCAAGCTGCTCGATTTTGGCCTGATGCTGCACTTCAACACCCGCCTGACCCAGCCGGGCACGGTGCTGGGAACGCTGGATTACATGGCCCCCGAGCAGGCCCAGGATGCGTCCAAGGTGGACATCCGGGCCGACCTGTACGGCCTGGGCGGCACCTTGTACTGGTGTTTGACCGGCAAGCTGCCCTTCCCGCCCTGCACTTCACCCACCGAAACGCTGATTCGCCGGCTCACCCAGCGTCCGCCCGTCTCCCGGGACGTCGTGCCCGACATCCCCGAGGAACTGGACAACGTGCTGCAGCGACTGCTGGCCACCAACCCGGACGACCGCTACCGCACGCCGCAGGCGGTGATGCAGGCCCTGGTGCCGTTCCTCAAGCCCGAATCGCACCTGATCGTGGCCGGCGCCCCGGCGTGCCGGCACGAAGGCGTGCTGGAGACGCCGCTGGTCCTGCCGGCGGGCAAGACAGGCCGGCAGTTGCTGGAGCGCTATGGCCTGACCAGCGAGGGCTCCAAGACCACCTTGACCGTTCCGCGGGCCCAAACCTGCCGCATCCTGATTGTCGATGATGAGCCGAGTCTGCGGCTCTTGTGTCGGGAGGTGTTGCAAAGCGATGGGGTCAAGTGTGATGAGGCCTGCGATGGTCCCGAAGCCCTGGCGGCCGTCCAGGCCGAGTCCTATGATCTGGTCCTGCTCGACGTGCGCATGCCGTCCATGCTGGGCGTCGAGGTGCTGCGCCGGTTGCGGGAAACGCCGCCGTCTCCCCATTTGAAGGTCATCATGTGTTCCGGGGAAACCGCGCCCGACGAGATGGCCCAGATGCTGCTGGCCGGGGCCGACGATTACCTGACCAAGCCGTTCAGCGTCGTGCAGCTGCAGGCCCGGGTCAAGTCGGCCCTGCGCCTGAAGAGCGCCCAGGACCGCTCGGCGGCCCTGACGACCCAGCTGCTGACGGTCAACGCCCAGCTGGAACAGAACCTGGGCAAGCGCGACAGCGACCTGACCCGCGCCCGCAATGCCCTGGTGCTGGCCCTGGCCAGGCTGGTCGAGCAGCGCGACAACGAGGTGGGCGGCCACGTGCTACGGATGCAGCGCTACTGCCGCTGCCTGGCCGAGGAGGCCGGCCGGACCGCTCCCTTCACCGAGCAGATCACCAGGCCATTCATCGAGATGCTGGAGACCTGCGCTCCGCTGCACGACATCGGCAAGGTGGGCCTGCCCGATCACATCCTGCTCAAGCCGGGCCGGCTGACCCCGGACGAGCGCATCCTGATGCAGGCGCACACGATCATCGGCTCGGAGACGCTCAAGCAGGTGGCCCAGAACGAAGGCTTTTCGCCGGCCTTCCTGGAGATGGCCATCGCCATCATCCGCCACCATCACGAGCGCTTCGACGGCACCGGCTACCCCGACCGCCTGGTGGGCGTGGACATCCCACTCCCGGCCCGGCTGGTGGCGCTGGCGGACACCTATGACGCCCTGCGCTCCCGCCGGGTCTACAAGCCGGCCCTGGCACATCATGCCGCCGTCCAGGTGATGACCGAGGCCGACCAGGGACACTTCGACCCGGCCCTGCTCCAGGTGTTCGTCAAGTGTACTCCGGCGTTCGAGAAGATTTACAAGGAATTGTCGGGCTGAGTCCCACGGTTTCCACCAACCCTCAGCGGTGGCCGCTCGAGGTGAACAATCCCAAGCTATCTTGGACCCTCTAACAGCAAGGCGAGCGGCGCGGCGTCAGCCCGCCGGTAAGCTGCCCTTCACCGGCGGGCTGACGCCGCGCCGCTCGCCTTGCTGTTAGTGCCTCTCAGGCGAACGTCAGCACGAAAGGCCCCGTAGCCGCAGGCTTTAGCCTGCGCCGGGCGCAGGCTAAAGTCGTAGGGTGGGCCGAGCGCAGCGAGGCCCACCGGCGGGCGTGGTGGGCCTCGCTGCGCTCGGCCCACCCTACGACTCCTCCTTTTTCTCCGGTACGACCTTCTCCATCGGCGGCCGCTTGAGGTGAACCCCCGTGGCCTGCTGGTACGCCGTCGCCACGGCCAGCAGCTCGGCCTCGCCGTATAGCCTGCCAGTGAACGTGATCGCAGCCGGAGGACGTGGGGCCTCCGGCAGCACCACCGTGGGATGGCCGGTCATGTTGGTCAGCAGCAGGTCGTTGCCGCCGACGTACAGGTCCACGCCGGCGAGGGCCTCTTCCATCTCCTGCATGATCAGCGTGCGGATGCGGTTGGCCCGCAGGTACTCGACCGCCGGCACGAATTCCCCTTTCTGGAAGGTGCGCGGCCAGGAGTTCAGCCCCTCGGTGATTCCCTTGCGCGTCAGGTCGTCGAAAGCCGCGGCCGCCTCCGTGTCCAGAATCAGGTTGATCGCGCCCAGCGGATACTTGCTCGGCAGCTTGATGGGCACCAGCTTGACGCCCAGGTCGCGCAGCACCTTGAGTGCGTCCTCGTTCCGGCCCTCGACGTGCCCGACCCGGATGCTGCGGAGATCGCGGCGCAGCGGCCAGGTGAAAGGCCGATCGACGGCGGCGGCGTCCTGACCGTCCGCCCCGTGGATGGCGCCGAAGATCAGGGCGCAGTCCTCGACCGAGCGGGCGATGGGCCCGATCTTGTCCATGCTCCAGGCCAGCGTCATGCAGCCGTGCCGGCTGACCCGGCCAAAGGTCGGCCGCAGTCCGGTACTGCCGCACTGCCGGCAGGGCGAGACGATGCTGCCCAGAGTCTCGCTGCCGAGGGCGAAGCCGACCAGCCCGGCGGCCACGGCACTGGCGGAGCCGGCCGAGGAGCCGCTGGAGCCGGACTTGACGTTCCACGGGCTGCGGGTCCGGCCGCCGAACCAGAGGTCCCCCTGGGCCAGGGCCCCCAGCGTCAGCTTGGCCACCAGCACCGCACCGGCGTCCTCCAGCTTCCGGGCCACCGTCGCCTTGGTGTCGATGACCTGGTCCTTGAACGGGGCCGCTCCCCACGTCGTCTTGTAGCCGGGGTAGGCGATCAGGTCCTTGGCCCCCCACGGGATGCCGTGCAGCGGCCCCCGGTAACGGCCCGCGGCAATCTCCTGATCCGCCCGCTCCGCCTGTTTCAGTGCCAGTTCCTCGGTCAAGGTAACCACACAGAACAGGGCCGGGTCGTATTTCTTGAGACGTTCCAGGTAGAGTCTGGTCAGCTCGACCGAGGAGACCTGGCGGGTCCGCACCAGGGCGGCCAGGGCCGTCAGGGGCAGAAACGCGAGGTCCTCGTTGCTCTCCGGCTTGCGTGGGGCGGCCTGGACGGTGGCCTCGACGGTGCCGTGGGCGGCGTGGTCCGCTGCCGGCAGCCAGGGGCCGGGCACAAAGACCAGCGCGGGCGGAACGTGATTGCCGAGCTTGACCTCGCGCATGGTCTCGAAGTTGCGCAGCACGTTGGTGAGCGAGCCGACCAGGGCCTTGCGGTCGGCGTCGGACAGCTTGATGCCGCTGATCCATTCGGCCTGCTGGATCATCTCGGGGGTGAGGCCCCTGGCCTTCTCCACGTCGGCGGCCAGGGCACGCTGGAACACGGCCGAGCCGATCCCAAGGCCGGCCAGGGTCTGGAACAACCGCCGCCGGCTCGGCTTGCCGGACGTGGGTTTCTCGGTTTGGTCCTCGAACGGCATGGATACGCTCCTCCTGGTGGGATTCTCAAGGTTGTAACGATTTTAGGATAATCTCCGGAGGCGCCGACGGATAGCAAAAAACCGATTCTGCGATCGGTGACGGGCTCGGATGCGGGTTGAGGAGGTGCAGCTGCACGGGGGCGGCGTCCGTTCATCACTGCGACTTGAGCCGAAACGAATGCAATATTAAAACGGAGCAGTTGTGGCGGCGGGATCAGCCGACCGAGCGGACATTCGGGGGGAATCGGTAAGCCGACGGTTTGCAGGACGCCGTTCATCGGCAATGCTTCGGGTGTACTCAGACAGGACTCGCTGAGAAACATTTCAGACGTGCGGAACAGATAAAGGGGACCGAACGATGAAGAAGTTGTCAGTGATGGTGCTGTTGGCGGCGTTGCTGGTGATCTCCGGCGAGCAGCGGTGTCACGCCTGGTGCCGATACTCCTTCGGGTGTGGGATCAACATGCACTACGAGGGCGGAGGCAACTCGTGCTTGTGGGGTCTGTTCAAGGGCTCGCCGATGCCCGAGGCCATGCTGCCCGGAGGGGGCGGACCCGGCGGGATGATGCCCGGCGGTTATGGCGCTCAGGTCGATGGTGCCCTCATGCCCTCCATGAATCACGGGACACCGAACCTGCTCAAGACAACTCCGGAGGAGCCCGAGAAGGTGGCGCCTCCCCAGCCGGTCAAACCGGCGAACTACACCTTCACCACTCAGCAAGTTCGGCAAACTCCAAAGGCCGAGCAGGCGGAAGAGGAAACTCAGGATTCCTCTTACTACTTCCCGTCTTATTGGTACGGGCGGTGAGCGGAAGCAGACGGCCCCAGGCGGGAAAGTGTCCCGGGAGCCACACTTCTCCGAAGTGTGGCTCCCAGGACCTTAATCGCGATTCAGCCGGCAGATCTCTTCCCGCCCGTTTCTGATCACGAATCCAACTCCCTCGACAACCCCATCCATCTGGGCCAGCAGTTCCTCGGCCTGGGCGGCTGGCGCGGCGGTGAATCGCGCCAGATGAATCGCCGAGACCAGCTCGCGGACCCGGGCCAGCATCCCCAGCAGATTGTCCAGCGTCCGTTGCCGCACCTGTCCCAGTTGCTCCACGTTCTGACGGATTACCTCCTGACTTTCGCGAACTCGGTCTGACGCCGCCAGCAAGGCTGCCTCCGCAGGAACGTCCCGGCTCCGTACCAGGATCTGGTCCATTTCGCGAATGCGCTCCGCCTGAGTGGACCAGACGGTGCGCAGTTGTCGGAAGCGATCCTGGGCACGCTCGCGCAGATCCTCCGTCCAGGTATCCAAACTTTGCAGCGCTGCTTCCAGCTCCCCCTCGACCTGTGCGATGGCGCGACTCAGTTCGTCGGGAGCGTCCGGATCCGGCTGGGAAGGCGGATCGCCCTCGACTTCGCGGCGCTGGGACAGCAGCAGCGGCAGGAAGAGAGGCCAGAAGACAACAGCGGCGACGGTCTGGAACAACCGCTGGGCCACGCGGTCGGATGGGACCGAAAGGTAAACACACACCGCAACGCCGGCGCCAGCCATCAGGTGCAGCAGCAACAGTTGCTCCAGCTTCATGGCTTTCCTCATCCAATCCACGGGGCCGCGAACGCTTCCCACAGCCGTAAGATCATCACCGGCAGCACGACGGCATAAACGGCTGCCCAGGAGAAAGTCAGCCGGCGGAGAAAACAGCGCCGCCGGCACTGCCAGCTCGCCGGCAGTGCCGCGGACAGGTCCATGATGCCGCGGTAGATGGCCCGTAAACCCCACAGCCCCGAGACGAATGGGAGCAGCAGTCCGACTGTGAGCGTCCCGGCGAGGACGTCGTCCGGTGCCTTCGCAACCAGAAGGCCCAGAGCGACGGCGACGTAAATGGGCAGGATGCCGAGCAGCAGCACCGCGTTGGCCGCCATTCCCTTGCCCAGCACGCTGACGATCTGCTGCCAGGACATTTTCACCCCGGCCAGCAAACTGAAAAAGTAGAAGCTGGGCAGGCAGACGCAGGCGGCCAGGACGATGCCGACACAGTACGCCAGCGGCAGCGCCACGCCGGTGCCATTGGTCCAGGAAGCCGGCGGCAGAGGCAGGCCCGGCCAGTTCGGATACGCCTTGTCTGGCGCCAGGTTGAGGAGCAGCAGTAAGACCAGGCCGAAGATCAGAAAGCCGCTCTCGGCGATGAGCAGGAAGCGTGGAAACAGTTCGCGCTGCGCCTTCGGGTCGCGGTTCAGTCGATCGACCTCGGCTGGCTCCTGGAGCAGCAGTTCAACAAGTCCCAATGCAGCCGGAACGTCTGCGCTCCTGGGTGGCTGCCGGTCCGGAAATGATCCTTGCTGGAGTGGGGTCAGCACCGTTTGATTCATCACGGTCAGTTCCTCCTTTCCAGGAGTGTGGGACGGGATCAGGCGGCAAAACGGAACAGACCGAAGGCGTAGAACAGCTCGCAACCAATGGCGCCGACCAGGGCCAGCCACCAGGCCGGCAGGCGGCCGCGGTCGGGCTCCAGTGCCTGCATGACCCGCGAAAAGACGTCAATCATGGCAACGCCCACACCGGCGAAGATGACCAGGTTCACCACCAGGACAACCGGCGGATACTTCAGCGTCGCGGTGAAAAAGAGGTTGATGGGGACCGAGGCGATCATGGCCAGGCCGCCCCAGCTGGTCGTGACCAGGGCGGCAAGAAACGTGGTGCTGGCCCGGAGCCGGGAACCCGTCAGACTGTTCAGAATGTACAGGGCCGGCAGGGGCAAACTCCAGGCAATGCCCGCCGCCGCCGTGCAAATCAGGCCGGACCAGAGCATCTGGCGTGAACCGCCCATCACGCCCATGGTCATGCCGTAGGTGGTGGTGCCGACGATGGCGGTCAACGCCAGAGCGGCGAAGACCCACCAGGCGTAAGGCCGGCCCGACTGCTGCCAGAGCAGGGTGAACTCTTCCGGCTCACGCAGGGCCTGGCCGACGTGAGCGAGGCTGGCACGCAAGCGTGCGCAACATGGCTGAGGTTCCTTTCACACGTGGCGTTTGGACAGAAAGGCAATGCGACCCCTCCGGAGTCGAGTCGCTCCGGTTTCAAATGGGTGGGGTTTGACCGACAGCCCTGCAACCGCAGTTGGTTTGAGGGATTAACCAAGAATTGGAGTTTTGTTAGCCGCGACGCGGAGCGCAGCGCAGCGGAGCGCGGGGGGACTCCGTGGTGTGGCGATCTGCCGCGCTCCGCTGCGCTGCGCTCCGCGTCGCGGCTAACAAAACCAACTTCAATCAGGCAAGGTCAGCGCGACCAACTCATCCGGGCTAAACAGTCCCCCAATTGGGAAGATGACGTATTGTTTCTTTCCCACCACACAGGTCATCATCGCCCCATTGACCGGCCCCGGCAGTGGGATTTCTGCGATCGTCGCCCCCGTCTTCTTGTCGAAGACGTGGAGCAGCCCTTTCGCCGACTGCTCCTTCGCCGCCTCCACCGCCTTGCCATCGCGAATCAAACCAATGACCTTCTCGACCGAGCCTTCCTGTCCCACGAAGAGGAGGGTTTTGGTGGCCAGGGCATGGCCGCGCTGCGGCGCGCCCAGCCGCTCCGGCAGGCCCTTCACTTGTGCGAGAGCGGGATGGTCGCGCGGGCCGCGCCCAAGCGGCACCATCCACGTGTGCCGGCCCTCGTTCAGATCGATGGCGGTGACCCGACCGTAAGGCGGCTTGAACAGCGGCAGACCCTGCGGCCCGTCCAGGCGTGCCTTCAGCGTTCGCTCGTAGGTGAAATCCGACTTGCCCCTGGGCTTCGCCACCTGCACCACGATGGGTGCCGTGATCGAGGGGACGTAGAGCATGCCGGTTTCCGGATCGAATGCCGCCCCCTGCCAGTTGGAGCCGCCCGCCCACCCTGGAAGGTTGATCGTCCCTTTCAGCGACGGCGGCGAGTACAGCGGCCCATACTCGTACTTCTTGATAATATCCAACGCCTGCCGACGCAGTTCCGGTGTGAAGTCAATCAGCTCGTCCTCCTTCACCCCCTGACGCTCATAAGGCGGAGGTTTCGTTGGAAAGGGCTGTGTCTTCGACGTTTTTTCACCCGGCACCATCGACTGTGGCACGGGGCGCTCCTCGATGGGCCAGACCGGCTTGCCGGTCCGGCGGTCGAAGACAAAACAGAGGCCCTGCTTGGTCACCTGGGCGACCGCCTGGATTCGCTTGCCGCCCACGGTTATGTCGCACAGCGTCGGGGCCGCCGGAACGTCGTAGTCCCACAGACCGTGGTGAACGATCTGGAAGTGCCAGACGCGCTTGCCGGTCTTTGCTTCCAGACAGACGATGGAATCGGCATAGAGGCCGTCGCCGTGCCGCTGGCCGCCGTACCAGTCGTTGGTCGGCGTACCGATCGGCAGGTAAACGTAGCCGAGCCGCTCGTCGGCGCTCATCGGGGCCCAGGCGTTGGTGTTGCCGGTGTACTTCCAGGAATCGCCCTCCCACGTCTCGACGCCGGGTTCGCCTTTTTGCGGAACGGTGTGGAACGTCCACAGCAGCTTGCCCGAGCGCGGGTCGAAGCCACGCACGTCGCCGGGCGGCGACTCCTTCCGGGGCGGCAAGTCGTTGATCGACGAGCCGACAATCACAACGTCCCGGCAGACGACGGGCGGCGACGTGACCGCGTACTGCGAACGGTCCACCTTGCGATGCAGTCCCTGTGTCAGGTCGATGCGACCCTTGGTGCCGAAGTCTGGACAGGGCTTGCCGGTGCGGGCGTCGAGGGCAATGAGGAAGGCGTCGCCGGTGCCGAGAAAGAGGCGTTCCTCCTTCCCATCGCTCCAGTATGCCAGGCCGCGGTGGACGAAACCAAGGTTGGTGGGCCGGCCGGTCTTCCACGTCTCGGGGTCGTATACCCATTTAGACTTGCCGGTGATGGGATCGATGGCGGCAGCCTGGCTGAAGGACGTGCTGGTATAGAGGACGCCATTGACCAGGAGCGGTGTCGCTTCGTGGATGAACGGGATCAGGTCGAGGATCTTGAAGGGATTGCGTGCGCGCACGACGTTGTCCGGTGACGACCAGCGCCAGGCGACCTTGAGCTTCTTGACGTTGTCCTTGTTGATCAGGTCCAGTGGAGCGTACTTGGTGGCGCCGGAATCGCCGCCGTAGCAGCGCCACTCGCCGTCCCTGGCGCCGGACTGGGCGCGGGCCGGCAGGGCGAGCAAGGAAGACGCCAGGAGGATGACGAGAAAGCGCTTCATGGTGAACACCTTGGGAATGGGTTCCCGTGGGTGCGCTGCGCGACCCACGGCTGAGTTATGCAACCCCTTCGGGGTAGAAAGACAACGGAGGTCCTGTATTTACCCCGAAGGGGTTGCATATCCCAGCCGTGGGTCGCGCAGCGCACCCACGGAGACGGGAGGACGGCCCTTACTATTTCTCCGTCTGTGTCTCTGCCCGGACGCCGCTGAGCGGATGCTGGACGACCGCCTCCCACGCCAGCTCTTGCAGCAGGCGGTTGAGCTTCTCTTCCTGATCGCCCAGCTTCGCCTCCTTCAGGACCTGGGGCACGGGCAGGCCCACCGGACTGCGGCGATAGATCACCGCGTAATTGCAGTAGCCGACCAGGGCCATCAGCGGCGGCTTGCCGTGGCCGAGCGGATCGGAGAACAGGTCCTCCTGCGTTTTCAGTCCGGGCGCCTGACCCGCGATGATCTTCTCCCGCAGCGCAATCACCGCCTGGGCGGCCGGGACCACGTACAGGACCGTCTTGCCCTGCTTCTTGTTCAGCTCTCGGATAAAGTCGTCCATTTCCTTGAAATACGACGGCATGGCGCTTCCGCAACTCCTCGCCGGTGATGGCGTTGTGATCGACCTTTTCGGGCTTCTTGGTCGTTGGCTCGTAAATGTCCCAGCGCAGCCAGATGGGCTGGACGACGATGCGGATGTCCTTGTTGTGTTCCAGGGCCAGCCTGGTGAAGTTCTCGATGCCCGGGTCGGGGAAGAAGATCGGCGACAGCGTCAGGACGTCCACCTTGCCGGTCTTCAGCTCTTCCTTGGCCTTGTTCTTGTCGTCGGGAATGTTCCAGTGCTGAATGACCTTGGAGCCGCCGATCGATGACATGCCGACCTGAACGTGATCCTTGATTCCGGCCTTCTTGCAGAGATCGGCCACGATCTCGGGAACCCACACGTGAAAACTGTGCCCGCAGGTGAAGACGCGCTGGCCCTTGGCGATCGGATCGACCAGCTTGACGTTCTTGTCATCGCGTGCTGCCGCTTGTGGGCCTGTAAGGAGAAACGTCCCGAGCAACGCCAGGGTCGCAGCGATGGCTCCCAATCGAAAACCAGGTCGGATGGGTGTGGTCATGGAGAGGACTCCTTGTGGTGAGACTTTAAACCCGTAGGGTGGTCCGAGCGCAGCGAGGCCCACCGTTCCGCCTGGTGGGCCTCGCTGCGCTCGGCCCACCCTACGCTACTTTAGCGTTTCGAGCGTCAGGTGGGATGGCTGTTTCGGCGAGCGATACACGCGCTGTCGTGCTGGCCGGAAATCCTCGTCCTTGGCCTCGAAGATGTTCGGCAGGTATTGCTGCGGGTTGCGATCAATGAGCGGGAACCAGGTGCTGCTCACCTGCACCATGATCTTGTGCCCCTTGCGGAAGCAGTGGTGCCCCCAGTGCAGATCGATGCTGTATTCATCCACTTGATCGGGCACAACGGGCGCCGGCTTTTCCAGGCTCTGGCGAAACCGGGCCCGCACCGGCTCGCCGCTGATCAGCAGCTGATAGCCGCCCATCTCCTGGTCGTCGGGGTAATCGTCGGGATACCTGTCGATCAGCCGGACGATCCAGTCGCAGTCGGTGCCGGAGGTGCTGCCAAAGAGCCGGACCAGCATGGACCCGGCAACCACAAGGTCCTCGGTGAGCGGCTCTGATTCATAGGTGAGGACGTCCGGCCGGCGGTGGGTGAAGCGCTGATCTTCCACCATCCACTCCTTCCACTCGCGCCCGGGGTAAGTGGGCGTGACCGGGCGGGGACGATAGGGAACCGGATTGGCCGGGTCGGACTGGTAGCCGTCGAAGAGTCGATCGCTTTCGCCCGCCGGGGTAAGTCCCAGTTTTCCGTTGGGATGAAAATACAGTTTCATGGGGGTCACGTTCTTCGGCGGCCAGGCTTCGTGAGACACCCATTTGTTGGTCCCGGTCTGGAACATCAGGGCTTCAGGCGGCTTGACCACGGGTCTGTCCTTCAGGTGGTAGGCAAAGAACGGCGCCTGCACCCTGGCCCGGAAATGCTTGCCGGTGCTGCTGTCGAACGTGATTCTGCCGAGCCGATCTCCGGGACCGCTGGACCAGCCGCCGTGGTTCCACGGCCCGACCACCAGGAAGTTCTGCTTGTTCCTGTCGTGTTTTTCGAGCAACTCGTAGATCCGGAGCGGACCGCGGAAATCTTCCTGGTCAAACCAGCCGGCAACGTTGAGCGTCGGCACTGTGACCCGCGACAGCCGGGGCTCCAGGGATTGCCTTTTCCAGAAGGCGTCGTAGTTGGGATGGGCCATGAAGTCGTTCCAGGTCGGCTTCTTGCCGTGGAAGTACTTGGTGTTGACGTTCGACAGCGATCCCAGCTGGAGATACCACTCGAACGTGTCGCGCTTGCTGAACGGGAAGCTGGCGTTCTCCTTGTCCGTCTCCATCATCGCCACGTACTCGAAGCCGTAACTGAGACGGAAGGCCCCATTGTGGTGGAAGTCGTCGCCGAGGAACATGTCCACCGGGGACGCCTGCGGCGAGACCGCCTTGAGGGCGGGGTGCGGATCGAGCATCGCCACCGCTGTCAGCCAGCCGTCGTAACTGATGCCGAGCATCCCAACCCGGCCGTTGTGCCCCTTGACGTTGGCCAGCAGCCAGTTAATGGTATCCTGCGTGTCTGACGCCTCGTCGATCGCCTTGGGATCGTCCCGGTCCCGGGCCGGCCGGGTCATCACGAACTTGCCTTCGGATTTGTAACGTCCGCGGATGTCCTGAAAGGCGAAGACGTATCCCTCCTCGACCAGGTCGCGGAGGTAGCCGCGCAGGTGCCGTTCCGCCCGGCTGTCGATCCCGTAAGGGGTGCGGAGCAAGATAATGGGCAACGCTTCGGTACGCTCTTTGGGAACGTAGACCTTGGTGTGCAGCTTCGCGCCGTCGCGCATCGGGATCATGGCGTCCCTGCCGGTGAACAGGGTTTCGGTCAGGGGGGCCTGGGCCGGCGCATCCGCCGGGGGGACAAGGACCAGGGGCCCGGTCAGACAGGCCAGCAGCAGGATCGGAGTGAGTGGTCGCATCGAGAACCTCAGTGAGTGGGAGCCTGTAGGGAACGCCCTCCGTGGCGTTCCGCGTGGGGCCGGAACGCCACGGAGGGCCCGAGCGCTGTAGGGAACGCCCTCCGTGGCGTTCCGCGTGGGGCCGGAACGCCACGGAGGGCGTTCCCTGCAGGCCCCTCGCTTCCTGATCGTCAATAACGTCCACTTGAACCGGATATAGCTATTCACGTGGCGTTCGGCCAGATGAGGCACAATTTGCCGGATGGTCCAGCTTTTGCGAAAATGGTGGTGGAATTCGCGGTCCGCCCTGGGATAATGGCTTGTTCTCTCGCTAAACCTCTGGACGACCGGAGAGGTCACATGGCGGCCAGAAGCCCTCGCCCCCCGACTGCTCGAAGGAAGGTGATCGATGCCAGCGCCGAAAGACGACCCGTTGCGGACCACCGACCCCGTCGCGTGCCGGGCGCCTGCCGGCACGCTGGCCGCCCCGCCGAGCGGGGAACCGGAAAGGCTGCTTTCCGCTTCGCCCACCGAGAACCTCCAGACGGTGCCGCCCGCCCCGGCCGTGGATTCCCTTGCCACCCTGCCGCCGGCCGGTCTCCAGGGCAGCAGTGGCTCGGCTGGCCAGGTGCCCGGCTACGAGATCCTCGGCAAGCTCGGCGAGGGTGGCATGGGTGTCGTCTACAAGGCGCGGCACGTCCAGCTGGGCCGCATCGTCGCCCTCAAGATGATCCTGTCCGGCGGCCACGCCCGCGAGGCGGAGCTGGCACGTTTCCGCACCGAGGCCGAGGCCATCGCCCGCCTCCAGCACCCTAACATCGTCCAGGTCCACGAGGTCGGCGAGCACGACGGCAGGCCCTTCTTCTCCCTGGAGTTCTGTGCCGGCGGCAGCCTGGACCGGAAGCTCAACGGCACCCCGCTGCCGGCACGGGAGGCCGCACGCTTGCTGGAGACGCTGGCCCGCGCCATGCAGGCAGCGCACGACAAAAGCGTCATTCACCGCGACCTGAAGCCGGCCAACGTCCTGCTGTCGGAGGACGGCACGCCCAAAATCACCGACTTCGGTCTGGCCAAGAAGCTCGACGACGTTGGCCAGACGGCCTCGGGCGCCATCATGGGGACGCCGTCGTACATGGCGCCCGAGCAGGCCGGCGGCAAGAGCAAGGAGATTGGGACGCCCTGCGACGTCTACGCGCTGGGCGCCATCCTCTATGAGCTGCTGACGGGCAGGCCGCCGTTCAAGGCGGCGACGCACCTGGACACCATCATGCAAGTGGTGGCCGACGAGCCGGTGCCGCCGTCGCAGTTGCAAAGTCGAGACGCCGAGGGACCTGGAGACGATTTGCCTGAAATGTCTGCACAAGGAGCCGGCCAAGCGTTACGCCTCGGCGGCGCAGCTGGCGGCCGAGTTGCGGCGGTTCCAGGAAGGCGAGCCGATCGAGGCGCGGCCGGCGGGCTGGGCGGAGCGAGGCTGGAAGTGGGCGAAGCGCCGGCCGACGGTGGCGGCGCTGACGCTGGTGAGCGTGCTGGCGTTGCTGGTGGTGCTGGTCGGCGGCCTGTGGTTCAACGCTCGGCTGACGGAGCAGCGCAACGAGGCGCTGAGGCAGAAGAAGACCGCGGAAGAGCAAAAGAACCTGGCCGATGAACGGGCCAGGGCGGAGGCAAAAGCCAAGCAGGACGCGCAGGGCGAACGCAACCGCGCCGAAGAGCAGAAGAAGCTGGCGGAGGAGAAAACCAAGCTCGTGGAGACGGAGAAGGCCCGGGCGGAAACCCAGTTGCGGCGCGCGGAGTGGGCGCTGTACGCAGCACAACTGGCGCGAGCACAGAGCGCCTTCGAGAACAACGAGCCGGTATTGGCGCTGCACCTGTTGGATGAGTGCCAGTGGGACCTGCGGGGCTGGGAGCATCGTTACCTGTGGACGCGCTTGAGCAGCAAGGCTACTTTCGTCGGATACACGGGCTGGGTGAGCAGCGTGGCGTTCAGCCCCGACGGCCGACGCATCCTCACCGGCAGCTGGGACAAGACGGCGAAGGTGTGGGACGCCGCCAAGGGCCAGGAACTCTTCGCCCTCAAAGGACACACGCACCTGGTTACCAGCGTGGCATTCAGCCCCGACGGCCGACGCATCCTCACCGGCAGCCAGGACCATACGGCGAAGGTGTGGGACGCCGCCAAGGGCCAGGAACTCTTCACTCTCAAGGGGCACGCGGGCGTGGTGACCAGCGTGGCGTTCAGCCCCGACGGCCGACGCATCCTCACCGGCAGCCAGGACAGTATGGCGAAGGTGTGGGACGCCGCCAAGGGCCAGGAACTCTTCGCCCTCAAGGGTCACACGGGCTTTGTGACCAGCGTGGCGTTCAGCCCCGACGGCCGACGCATCCTCACCGGCAGCCAGGACAGTACGGCGAAGGTGTGGGACGCCGCCAAGGGCCAGGAAATCTTCGCTCTCAAGGGACACACGGGCTTTGTGACCAGCGTGGCGTTCAGCCCCGACGGCCGACGCATCCTCACCGGCAGCCAGGACAGTACGGCGAAGGTGTGGGACGCCGCCAAGGGCCAGGAACTCTTCACTCTCAAGGGGCACGCGGGCTGGGTTACCAGCGTGGCATTCAGCCCCGACGGCCGACGCATCCTCACCGGCAGCTATGACAAGACGGCGAAGGTGTGGGACGCCGACAAGGGCCAGGAACTCTTCGCCCTCAAGGGGCACAAGGCCGGGGTGAACAGCGTGGCGTTCAGCCCCGACGGCCGACGCATCCTCACCGGCAGCACTGACGGCACGGCGAAGGTGTGGGACGCCGACAAGGGCCAGGAACTCTTCGCCCTCAAGGGACACACGGACAAGGTCAGCTGCGTGGCGTTCAGCCCCGACGGCCGACGCATCCTCACCGGTAGCTATGACAGGACAGCGAAGGTGTGGGACGCCGACAAGGGTCAGGAACTCTTCGCCCTCAAGGGGCACACGCAGCAGGTGATCAGCGTGGCGTTTAGCTCCGACGGCCGACGCATCCTCACCGGCTGCGCGGACAGTACGGCGAAGGTGTGGGACGCTGCCACCGGCCAGGAACTCTTCGCCCTCAAGGGGCACACGGACTGGGTGAGCAGCGTGGCGTTCAGCCCCGACGGCCGACGCCTCCTCACCGGCAGCGGGGACAGTACGGCGAAGGTGTGGGACGCTGCCACGGGCCAGGAACTCTTCGCCCTCAAGGGGCACACGCAGGCAGTGAGCAGCGTGGCGTTCAGCCCCGACGGCCGACGCATCCTCACCGGCAGCTATGACAACACGGCGAAGGTGTGGGACGCCGACAAGGGCCAGGAACTCTTCGCCCTCAAGGGAGCATTCGGACCTGTGGCGTTCAGCCCCGACGGCCGACGCCTCCTCACCGGCAGCGGGGACAAGACGGCGAAGGTGTGGGACGCCGACAAGGGCCAGGAACTCTTCTCCCTCAAGGGACACACGGACTGGGTGAGCAGCGTGGCGTTCAGCCCCGACGGCCGACGCCTCCTCACCGGCAGCCAGGACAATACGGCGAAGGTGTGGGACGCCGACAAGGGCCAGGAACTCTTCGTCCTCAAGGGACACACGGACTGGGTGAGCAGCGTGGCGTTCAGCCCCGACGGCCGACGCCTCCTCACCGGCAGCGGGGACAAGACGGCGAAGGTGTGGGACGCCGACAAGGGCCAGGAACTCTTCGCCCTCACAGGACACACGAGCCTGGTGAACAGTGTGGCGTTCAGCCCCGACGGCCGATGCGTGTTCGCAAAGGACCGGCAAGGCAAGATCCTGGCCTGGGACGCCGTCAAGGGCCATCTCCTGCCCGATCCGCCCGCGCAGATGCCCGCCGCTGCCGCACCCCAGGCTACCAGCCCCGATGGCCGCCTCCTCGTCCGCATCCAGAACGGTGCCGCGGTGGTCGAGCGTCTCACCGACCGCCCTCGGGACGAGCACCCCGATCGCGCGGCGCTGGAGCGGCTGGCACGCTTCGACCCCGACTTCCACACCGCCCGCCTCGCCGAGGCGGAGAGTGCCCACGACGACTTCGCCGCCGCCTTCCACTTGCGCTGGCTGGCAGCAGCCCCGTTGTCCGAGGCGGACGCCGGGAAGTGGGAGCAACACGCCCGCCAGACCGTCCTGCGGCAACGCAACGCCTTGACGTTGCACCGTCTCGGCGTCGCCCTGTATCGCGCCGGCAAGCACGAACAAGCTGCCCAGGTGCTGGCCGAGTCGATCCAGGCGCAAGGCCAGGAGGGTTTGCCGGATACCTGGCTGTTCCAGGCGCTGGCGGCGAAGAAGCAGGGCCAGCACGCCGAGGCCGCCGCCCTGCTCGCGCGCTTTGAGGCCTGGCACCAGAAACAGACCTTCACGGACTGGCGTCAGCGGACGCTGTACCAACTGCTGCTGACGGAGGCCCGGGGCGAGGTCACCGCTAAACCTGCGGCGCCCGCCAAGGAGTGAGCCGCGTAGCGGACAACGAAGCGAAACCGTGTGTAGCATGAGAGCGGAACAAGATCCCTGTCCACGAACCGAGGAAAGCCCATGGCCACTGCTTCTGAGCCTGACCGCAAGGACAGCCCTGCTGGCTCCCAGCGGGTCGGCGACAAGCCGGTCAGTGCCTGTCCCCAGGATCAGCCGACTCTGCCACCCGGCGAGCCGGGGGAAGGCGAAATCTTTGCCAACCCGACCGGCACCTTCTCCGCAGAGAACGGTTCCTCCGACTTGTCCAGGACTTCGCCTTCCTCAGCGGAGGTTCTCGGCCCCTCTACAGGACTGGTTGCCGGCTATGAGATCCTGGGAGTGCTGGGGCGGGGCGGCATGGGTGTCGTCTACAAGGCGCGGCAGGTGCAGCTGGGCCGGCTGGTGGCTCTGAAGATGATCCTGGCCGGCGCGCATGCCGGCAGCAGTGACCGCGACCGCTTCCGCACGGAAGCCGAGGCCATCGCGCGCTTGCAGCATGCCAACATTGTCCAGGTCCACGAGATCGGCGAGCACGAAGGTAAACCGTTCTTCTCCCTGGAGTTCTGCTCGGGCGGCAGTCTGGACAGGAAGCTCAACGGCACGCCCTTGCCGGCACAGGAGGCCGCGCGCTTGCTGGAGACACTGGCTCGCGCCATGCAGGCAGCGCACTCCCAGAGCGTCATTCACCGCGACCTCAAGCCGGCTAACGTGCTGCTGGCGGCCGACGGCACGCCCAAGATCACGGACTTCGGTCTGGCGAAAAAGCTGGACGATGTCGGCCAGACGGCCTCGGGAGCGATCATGGGCACGCCCTCGTACATGGCCCCCGAACAGGCCAACGGCAGCAAGCAGATCGGGCCGGCTGCCGACGTCTACGCCCTGGGAGCCATCCTGTACGAGTGTCTGACGGGTCGGCCACCGTTCAAGGCGGCGACGCCGCTGGACACGATCCTGCAGGTGGCGATGGACGAGCCGGTGCCGCCCTCGCAGTTGCAGCCGAAGACACCACGCGATCTGGAGACGATCTGTCTGAAATGTCTGCACAAGGAGGCGGGCAAGCGCTACGCCTCGGCCGCGGAGCTGGCCGACGAGCTGGGGCGGTTCGTGCGTGGCGAGCCGATCGAGGCGCGGCCGGCTGGCTGGGCGGAGCGGGGCTGGAAGTGGGCGAAGCGCCGGCCGACGGCGGCGGCGCTGACGCTGGTGAGTGTGCTGGCGTTGCTGGTGCTGTTGGTCGGCGGCCTGTGGTTCAACGCCCGCCTGACGGAGCAGCGCAACGAGGCGACGGAGCAGCGCAACGAGGCGTTGCGTCAGAAGAAGACCGCCGAGGAGCAGAAGGACCTGGCTGATGAACGGGCCAGAGCGGAGGCAAAGGCCAAGCTGGAAGCGCAGGGCGAACGCAACCGCGCCGAAGAGCAGAAAAAGCTCGCGGAGGAGAAGAGCAAGCTGGCGCAGGAGAAGACCAAGCTCGCGGAGACGGAGAAGGCCCGGGCGGAAACCCAGTTGCGGCGAGCGGAGTGGGCGCTATACGCGGCACAACTGGCGCGAGCCCAGAGCGCCTTCGAGAACAACGACGCGGCCCTGGCGCTAAGACTGTTGGAGGAATGCCAGTGGGACCTGCGGGGCTGGGAGCATCGTTACCTGTGGACGCGCTTGAGCAGCAAGGCCACCTTCGTCGGACACACGGACGAGGTTACCGGCGTGGCGTTCAGCCCAGATGGCCGACGCATCCTCACCGGCAGCCAGGACAAGACGGCGAAGGTGTGGGACGCCGCCACGGGCCAGGAACTCTTCGCCCTCAAGGGTCACATAAACGGGGTGAGCAGCGTGGCGTTCAGCCCCGACGGCCGACGCATCCTCACTGGCAGCTGGGACAAGACGGCGAAGGTGTGGGACGCCGACAAGGGCCAGGAACTCTTCGCCCTCAAGGGTCACATAAACGGGGTGAGCAGCGTGGCGTTCAGCCCCGACGGCCGACGCCTCCTCACCGGTAGCCAGGACGGCACAGCGAAGGTGTGGGACGCCGACAAGGGCCAGGAACTTTTCTCACTCAAGGGACACACGGACCAGGTGTTCAGCGTGGCGTTCAGCCGCGACGGCCGACGTATCCTCACTGGCAGCAATGACAATACGGCGAAGGTGTGGGACGCCGACAAGGGCACCGAACTCTTCTCCCTCAAGGGTCACACGGGCTCGGTGACCAGCGTGGCGTTCAGCCCCGACGGCCGACGCCTCCTCACCGGCAGTCAGGACCAGACGGCAAAGGTGTGGGACGCCGACAAAGGCCAGGAACTCTTCTCCCTCAAGGGTCACACGGGCTCGGTGACCAGCGTGGCGTTCAGCCCCGACGGCCAACGCCTCCTCACCGGCAGCGGGGAACAGGCGAAAGTGTGGGACGCCGACAAAGGCCAGGAACTTTTCTCCCTCAAGGGACACAGGAGCTGGGTGCTCAGCGTGGCATTCAGCCCCGACGGCCGACGCATCCTCACCGGCAGCCAGGACCAGACGGCGAAGGTGTGGGACGCAGCCAAGGGCCAGAAAATCTTCTCCCTCAAGGGACCATTCTTTGGTGTGGCGTTCAGCCCCGACGGGCGACGCATCCTCACCGGCAGTAGAGAGCAGGCGAAGGTGTGGGATGCCGAGACAGGCCAGGAACTCCTCTCCCTTACGGGACACAAACGGTTGGTGCTCAGCGTGGCATTCAGCCCCGACGGCCGACGCCTCCTCACCGGTAGCTCGGACGATTCGGCGAAGGTGTGGGACGCCGAGACGGGCCAGGAACTCTTCTCCCTCAAGGGACATAAGCACTGGGTGACCAGCGTGGCGTTCAGCCCCGACGGCCGACGTCTCCTCACCGGCAGTCAGGACCAGACGGCGAAGGTGTGGGACGCTGACAAAGGCCAGGAACTCTTTTCCCTCAAGGGACACACGGACCACGTGCTCAGCGCGGCGTTCAGTCCCGACGGCCGACGCATCCTCACCGGCAGCCAGGACCAGACGGCGAAGGTGTGGGATGCCGCCAACGGCGAGGAACTCTTCTCCCTCAAGGGACACACCTATCGGGTGAACAGCGTGGCGTTTAGCCGGGATGGCCGACGTATTCTTACCGGCAGCCAGGACCAGACGGCGAGGGTGTGGGACGCCGAGACGGGCCAAGAACTCTTCTCCCTCAAGGAAGCGGGCGATCCTGTCGCCTTCAGTCCCGACGATCGACGTATCCTCACCGGCAGCTTTGACCATACGGGGAAGGTATGGGAGGCCGGCAAAGGCCAGGAGCTTTTCTCCCTCAAGGGACACGTGAACGGGGTGAACAGCATGGCGTTCAGCCCCGACGGCCGACGCATCCTCACCGCCGGCTGGGACAACACGGCGAAGGTGTGGGACGCCGACAAGAGCCAGGAAGTCCTTACGCTCAAGGGACACACATACTGGGGGGTGAGCAGCGTGGCGTTCAGCCCCGATGGCCGACGCCTGTTCGTACAGGACCGGCAAGGCAAGATCCTGGCCTGGGACACCACCACTGGCCATCTCCTGCCCGATCCGCCCACGCTGATGCCCGCCGACGCCGCACTCCAGGCTACCAGCCCCGATGGCCGCCTTCTCGTCCGCATCCAGAACGACGCTCCGGTGGTCGAGCGTCTCACCGACCGCCCTCGGGACGAGCACCCTGATCGCGCGGCGCTGGAGCGGCTGGCACGCTTCGACCCCGACTTCCACACTGCCCGCCTCGCCGAGGCGGAGAGTGCCCACGACGACTTCGCCGCCGCCTTCCACTTGCGCTGGCTGGCAGCAGCCCCATTGTCCGAGGCGGACGCCGCCCAGTGGGAGCAACAGGCCCGCCAGGCTGTCCTGCGGCAACGCAACGCTTTGACGTTGCACCGGCACGGCGTCGCCCTGTATCGTGCCGGCAAGCATGAACAAGCTGCCCAGGTGCTGGCCGAGTCGCTCAAGGTGCAAGGCCAGGAGGGTTTGCCGGATACCTGGCTGTTCCAGGCGCTGGCGGCGAAGAAGCAGGGCCAGCACGCCGAGGCCAGAACTCTGCTGGCGCGCTTCGAGGCCTGGCACCAGAAACAGACCTTCACGGACTGGCGTCAGCGGACGCTGTACCAACTGCTGCTGGCGGAGGCCCGGGGCGAGGTCACCGCCAAACCTGCCGGGCCCGCCAAGAAGTGAGCCGCGTGGCCGTAAGCGTCGCTGGCATGGCCCGCGAAAGTCCCCAGGAACAGGAGAGGATCTCCTGCACGACCTGGGACTCGGAAGGCTCTCGGACCCGCCGATGCCCGAGCTTGGAGGAACACTAATCCGCGCTAATCTTCGCTAATCGAAGGTACTCAACCGGTTTTCCGATTAGTGTCGATCAGCGTTGATTAGTGTTCCCTTTGGGGTGACCGTCAGCGGGGCTGAAACAGCCTTCCTTGGGATCTCCTCCTGGAAAGGCGTAGCGAGCGGGTGGATCAGTCAGCCGGCCACAGCCGCTCCCTCCCTTCGCGCTCGATCTCTTTCGCCTGTCTTTCGGTGATGCCAAAGCGTCTGGCGATGAGCGTGCGCGCCTGCGAGGGAGTGAACTCGTGGAGGTCCTGGGCCTCCACGATGGCCCGGAAGATCGCCTGCCGGCGTTCCTCGGCCAGTTCTTCTGGTGGTTCAGGGAGCGTCATTCGTTTCTCCTTCCTCGATCCTTCCGTGGCATCGTCTCCAAGCACAAGGAACGAACGTGACAGAAGCAGCACCCGATGGACAGGGTTGAACAGGAAGCAGAGGCAGGGCTGGTAGCTGGGCGCCGTCAGCCTGCCCGGGCGATCCTGGTCGTTGCAGCGTTGCAGTCATTGCAGTGCATTGCATGCAATGCACTGCAATGACGGGCGGCTGGGCTGGCTGCAACGCTGCAACGCTGCAACGCCACCTGCTTGCCCAGCCCAACCAGCGCAGCATGCACCTCCAAGCGTCCTGTTGTCCCACGCTCCTGTTCGTGCCCGATGAGACGATGCCCTTCCGTTAGCTCACGCTAGATCGTGATCGCCGAGAAGCCGCCGTCCACGACAATGTTCTGCCCCGTTACAAACGACGAAGCCTTTGGCGCCGCCAGCCAGATGACCGCCCCCGCCAGCTCCTCCGCCTCGCCGAAGCGGGCCATCGGTGTGTGGCCGATGATCTGCTGACCGCGTTCGGTGTAAGTGCCGTCGGGCTTGAGGAGCATGGCCCGGTTCTGCTCGGCGGGGAAGAAGCCCGGGCTGATGGCGTTGACGCGCACCCCCTTGGTGGCCCACTCGCGGGCCAGGAACTGCGTCAGGTTGATGACCGCCGCCTTGGCCGCGGAGTAGGCGACGACCCGCGACAGCGGCGTCATCCCGGACATCGAGGCGATGTTGATGATGCTCCCCTTTTTGGCGGCCAGCATCGGCTCCGCGAAGACCTGCGTCGGCAACAGCACGCCGCCGACGAGGTTCAGGTCGAACACGTTGTGCCAGGCGTCCAGAGGCAGCTGACAGAAATCCTTGCCCGGTCCCAGCGTCGCCTCTTGGCGGTTGCCGCCCGCCGCGTTGACCAGCACGCTGACTGTGCCCCACTTGGATAGGATGGTATCCCGGGCCCGGGTCAGCGAAGCGCGGTCCATCGCGTCGCCGCTCTGGAACAGCGCCTGCCCGCCCACCACTTCGATGGCGCGGACACGCTCCTTGCCGCGCTCCTCGCTGCGGCCCACGATCGCCACGCGCGCCCCGCTTCGGCCAGCGCCTGGGCTATCGCTCCGCCCAGGGTGCCCGTGCCGCCGAGGACCACGGCGGTCTCTTGCTCCAGATTGAACAGGTCGGTCTTCATTGGTGTATCTCGGGTGAGGAATGATCTTGCTTGTTCTTGTCCCGACCCCTGCCGGCTTGCCCGGCAGGTGAAGGAGGTCAGCGGCTAGAGGAAGAAGGAGCAATAACCATTTTCTTTCCTGGTCTTCTAGCCGGTGACCTCCTTCACCTGCCGGGCAAGCCGGCAGGGGTCGGGACAACATTCCATCCTCAGCCCCAGCGGGAGAGGGGAGGAAGAAAGCCATCAACGCTTTGCCGGGGCCAGTCCCACGAACAGCGGTTTCAGGTGCCGCTCATAGAGGTTCCGCGTCACGTTCTTCGCAATGGTCGGTTCGCACGCTTTCAGCATCTTCAGGTAACGGTCGCCCATCTGCGCGGCGATCTTGTATCCAACGTGGATCAGCTGCCGCAGATGCGGATTGAACGCCGGGCAGCTCTGATCGTGCCGCAGCGCAGACACGAATTGCTCTGACGACCAGCGCTGCACCTCCTCTGCGGAGGGCAAGCGGTTTGGATCAATGTCGATCACCGCCGCATACGGCGCACACAGGGCCTCGCGTTTCACCAGGGCCTTGCCGTAAATCTCCTTGGCCAGAGCCAACCCCTCGCCTCCAGCCTCCGCCAGACCAATCACTTCTTCCAGCCAGTTGGTCCCGGCCGTCTTGACGTGCAAGCCCGCGTCAAAGCGACTGATCGCACGCCGGATCGGTGCATAGATGGAGAACTTGTCGCTGCCGGAATGGACGCTGAGTTTCAGGTTGCTGGGCAGCCCGTACTTGCGGACGGCGAAGGCAATGACCGCGAGGTCCTGCTGGAACTCCTTCTCAAACTGAGTCAGGTCGCCGACGTAATCCACGCCCTTGTTGAAGCGACCCGTGAACTTCGGAGCGACGGTCTGCATGGGGATTCGCTCGTCGGCGACGGCCGCCAGGATCACCAGCAATTCCGGCGGCGTCTGCGGGCTGTCCGTCTCGTCCATGGAGACTTCGGTGACGAACTGGCCTTCCCCCTTCGCCGCCGCGATGTGCCGATAAATCTTGCCGGCCTCCTGGACCGCCCGCAGATACTTCCCCGCGATCCGTTCCACGTCGGCTCTCGTCGTCGTGAACGGCTCCTCGACCCCGGGAATGGTCAAGTGGCCGACGAGGTCGCCGTGCCGGTTGGCAAACGCCTTGACCGCGTCTGGGTCGGCGGGCTGGCCGATGGCGTCGGCCACGTCGATCGTGTAAAAGTCGCTGGAGGCGATGAAGCCATCGACCGTTTCCAGGCGGATGTGGTCGGCGTCAACGTGGTAAGGTTTGTTCCAGCCCAGCTCGCGCACCGCGGCGTCGGCGGCCGCGCGGCACGCTGCCGGGTTGCGAGCCAACAGTGGTGTGCTCGCGGTAGGACTTGTTCCAGACCGGGATGACGACCGCGCCCTGCTCCGCCGCCTGGATGCAGGCTCGCAGCTGGGCCTTGGCCTGGTGCGCGAAGCGGTCGCCCACGCCAAACGAGTATTTCGCCAGGGTCAACATGGTAGCGGTGAACCTCCCTTGAGCAGCTATCTCACCATTTCTCGATCTTCAGTGTGTTTTCCTTCAGGAACGCCTCGCACTCCTCACGTGTGAACACCCCGGTGGTCGTGCCAATGGCACGGACGCAGCTGGCTCCGAGGGCGCTGGCCACTTGCAGGCAGCCCTCCTCGTCCAGGCCCCGCAGCATGCCGGTGACGTACCCCGCCGCGAAGGCGTCGCCGCCGCCGGAGCCATCGACAAAGGGCAGTGTGAAAGCGCTGGCTCGCAGCCGCTTGCGCTCGCTGACCAGCACGGCGCCGCGATCGCCCATCGTCACGATGCAGGTCTTCGCCCCCAGCCGGTGCAGCGTCTCGGCCTGGCGCACCGGGTCTTTCTCGCCGGTGATCAGCTGGGCCTCGTGATCGTTGGGCACAAACACGTCCACCTCGGGCAGCACTGGCTTCAGTCGGGGCAGGTAGTCGGCCGGGCCGGGTGTGACCACGTCCAGCACCGTCTTGACGCCGGCCTTGCGGACCTCGGCGAACAGGGCGCGCAGTTCCTCGGCAACGACGCCCTCCATGAGCAAATAGCCGCCCAGGTAGAGGACGCGGCAGCGCCGGGCCTGTTCGACCGGAATGCTGGATGTCTGGAAGATGCCATTGGCTCCGAAACTGTGGATAAAGCGGCGATCCTCGCCGGCGACGTTGATGATGAGGGTCTGACTGGTGCCTACGCGGCGGCTCGTCCCGAGCAGCGTCACGTCAACGCCTGCCTCCCGGAGCATGTCGGTCACGATGATCCCGAAACTGTCGGCCCCCACCAGGCCAACGACAGCGGCCCGCACGCCCTGCTTGACCAGGTCCACGGCCACGTTGGCGGCGCAGCCGCCGATGGTCAGCACCAGCTTGTCGGCAAGCACCAGTTCGCCCGCTGCCGGCAAACGCGCGATCGGCGCGCTGACGTGGTCGGCCACGATGATTCCCGCACAGAGAACGTCGGCTGTTTCGTTCATGGCCGATCCTCATCCTTCGGTACCAGCCGGAAGTTGGTTTCCACCCAGCCCACCTCGGAAGTGACGTCACGCCACTCCAACCCCTCCTTGGCGTGGACGGCCCGGATGCGGTTGTTCTCCGAGTCCAGTTCGGCCACCACGCGAATGGAGCGCGACTCCACCTCAAACCGGAGCAACTCCTGTTCTGATTTCCCGGGGCCGGCCCTCAAGACCATGCCGTTGGCCAGGATCGCCGTGCAGTTGCCGAGGGGCAATCGGCTCTGGACCCCCAGTTTGCCGGCACGCAAGACCCACAGCTCGCCCTGGTCGCTCCCCTGCAAGGTAGTGGCGAGCACGTGGTCGCCGCTGTAGGCATAATGTCCAATGTGGAAAGACCCGGGAGATCGTTCCTCCAATGTCGGAACATTTGTGTAGGATAGCTCCTTGCAGCTGGGAAAGGAGAACTCGTTCAGGACGCCGTCACTGTCCAGTACCAGAAATCGCTTGCCACGAGCATCGAAGATCGGGTCGGCCAGGGTCGCGGGAGCGTTCTCAAGGTCGTGGGTGCCGATGTGCTTCTTGTGCAGGTGCATCTTGTCCCGCCGGACGGAAAAGAAGTGCAGCGTCCACTCACCCCAGAGCAGCCGACGCAAGGCAACTTGATTGGCGGCCGGGTTCGACGTGGCGGTCAGTTCCAGCAAGGTCCCTTCTCTCGAATAGAAATCGATTCCCTCCATGTTGGAATCGATTACCTCCAGGTTCGGGCAGCGCAGCAACAGCAGCGTCCCTTCCTTCCGCCGGCTGTTGTAAGCCAGCCAGAGATACCCGCCGCACGGAGAGAACAGGAACGGGGCATCCCGCCCGGCCTTGCCCGGCCGGGGATGAGCCATCGAATTCAACTCCCGGCCATCGGGCAGCAGCAACTTCACCGAATCCCCATCGCGGCAGGCCAGCATTTCCCCGGAAGGATGCAGCGCGATGACCGGGCTGTCCTCCGGCGCCTCGAAGCGGAAGCCGGGCCGGGCCTCGTTGTGCAGGTCGAAGGTCTGCAACAGCGTCGGGTTCGATTCCTCCTGGATGCCCAGCCAGCGATGATTGGGCGACAGACAGGCCCGGCCGCGCGGCAGCCGGGCCACCGATCGCAGCCCGCCCCGCAGCGCCTTGCCGGCCACGAGACAGATCCCCTCGTCGCGCGGCACGGTTCTTTCCCAGAAAAAAGGCTCTCCCAGGTCCAGGCGCTCCCCGGAACCAAGAATGACGTGTTGCTTGCCGTGCCGGGTCAGAAAATCGAAGTCGGCGCTCATCGGTTGGATTCCCACTGGCGGATCGGCCCTTCCGGGATTCGCTGACCTCCGGAACGGGTGCGAGAGCCTTTTCGCCTTGGTCGGACTTTCCTTTCCAGTATAGGTACAACCGCTGGCACTTGCGAACAGGGCCAGAGCTTGGGCTCCTCCCCGACCCTTGATCTCAGCCAGCGGGCCGGCAACTGAGAGCGTTCGGAAAGAAGGAAAGTAGGACGGGCTTCCCAGTAGCGAGGTGTCCGGCCGACCTGGGAAGGCCGGCCTACCTCATTCTTTCCGAACCTCTTACGAAACGCTCCTCGAGCTGATCCCGGCCAGAAGGGACTTGATCGCGTCCCACAGACCCTCGGCACGCCTGTCCCGCAGCAGGTTGGCCAGGAGCGGCGCCGACGTTGTGGGAACCTCCCTGGCAATGTCGAGCAGGAGTCTGACCGCCTGGTCGAAGCGCTCCGGCGATTGCAAGTCCGCCTCGACGTGGGCCAGCACCCGGGCCGAGGCCGTGGGGTCGATCTTGACCAGGGCGGTGAATGCCATGGTAGCGGGCCCTCCCGGGCCAGGGCAAAGACACCCCGAGAAGCCCCGCTTCTCTTCATCGAACAGCCACACCTCGAGCTGGGGAACGGCTTCCCTGGCCCCGGTGCCAATCTCCGCCAGGGCAGAAATGCCCTTCCAGAAGGTGCCATCGTCTTCCACAGCGCTGAGCAGCGGGAAGAGCGTCCTCACCGCGTCCGTCGTGAATTCGGGCGCCACCTGCGCCAGTGCCAACGCCGCGCTGGCCCGTCTGCTGGAGCCGACCACGGTGGTGCTGGAAGACGTGGACCTGATCGGCACCGAGCGGAACAACCAGACCGTCGGGGCCAACGCGCTGCTCTTCGAGCTGCTCAACCAGATGGACGGCCTGGGGGAGGACGTGGACATCCTGTTCGTGCTGACCACCAACCGTCCCGACATCCTGGAGCCCGCGCTGGCGGCCCGGCCGGGCCGGGTCGATCAGGCCATCGAAGTGCCGCCGCCCGACGCCGAGTGCCGCCGGCAGCTGTTCCAGCTCTACAGCCGCGGCTTGCAGCTGGAGGTGGCCCACTGGGACCGGCTCATCGCACGCACCGCGGGAGTCAGCGGGGCGTTCATCCGGGAGCTGCTGCGCAAGGCGTGCGTTTACGCGGCCGAGGAAGACGGCAGTGGACCACTGCTGGTGCGCGACCGCCACCTGGAAGAGGGCCTGACCGAGCTGCTGGTCGCTGGCGGACCGCTGACGAAAAGTCTCCTGGGGGCAAATTGCCCGCAGGCTTGAGGAGCGGGAAGCCGAGGGCCCGACGCAACAAAGCCCGGGGTTGCTCCTGGTGTTCATCTCGGCTAAAGTGAAGGGGATTGAGGTTGAGTCTGGCCAAGAGCTTGGAGGCAGACAACGGCAACGCTCACGGTGCAAATCCGGCTCACCAGCACTGACGCCGAGACCTTCGTCGAGAATTGGCTCGCTTCTCCCGCGCTTCCAGGTACTCTCGATCTCGTTCGCGATGCGAGGAGGTTTGACCCATGCCCGAGACGGTGCTTGAACGCCACTACCGAGACCGGCTGCTGTCCGTGCAACAGATCGCGGTGCAGGAGAGGGGACACACTGCGCTGGCAGGGTGGGATTTCGAGGGACCTGGTGACCCTGTGCCTTGAGCTGTCCACGGCGGGACAGCAGCTCCTGGAGAGGGAATACAAACGGATCTTCAAAGTGCCGGACCTCACGGTCGCCTGGCTCCAGGAAAGGCGGCAGGCCATCGAAGAGTTAACCGCGATATACCTGGAACTCGTGGCATCCCTCAAGGGCTTGGCCGGCCCCGTTGCCGATTCCTCACGCGGGAAAGACCAGATTGGCCGACTGGATCAAGAAGTCCAGCGCTTCGTGGATGCCAAACAGAGAGTGTTGGCGCGCTGGCCGGTCGGCAGCCCGCAGGAAATCGCCAAAGCCGGGGCGCGCGGCCGGCCGGAAGACTACCTCGACGTGGACGAAGCTTTCGCGCAAATCGCCGGCGTGGACGTGGAAACCTGGCGGCAGCGCATCGAGAAACGGACTCGCCAGAGTTGACCGGGAGGCCAGCTGTGGAGTATCGAGTTCGCATCCACCGACGGGTCCTGAACCTGATCCGAGGTTGGAACCTACCGGACGAAATTCAGGAGGAAGTGTATCTCCATCTGAACCGTGTCCTCCCTGCCGATCTGGAACACAACCTGAGTCGGGAAACCAGCCCCTACGACGGCCTCGTCTGCTGGTTCTCCCGGCGAGACCTGCACGTCAGGGGCCGAGAGCACGAGTTCATCTTCCACGTTTTTTTCAGCGATGACGAACAATTCCTCCTCATTGAGAACGGCTCCTATAACCGAGAGGATGGTTAACCCGCTCTCCGGTCCACTTCCGCGAAGTCACTCACTTCGGCGTCTTGTTGCCCGATTGCTTCTCCAGGTAGGCGAAGGCGGAGCTGAAGAACGTCCAGCCGGCATCGCCCATCGTTTCCAGCACCTGGCCGCGATTGTGCGATTTCACGTTCGATAGGTAAAGGAACTGGTGCGGGATCGTATGCTTCATCAGCAGCTGGTGCATCTCCTCGCAGCGCGGCGCCAGCCACTTCTCGTTTTCCACGTGGGTGACGATGCGAATGACGCTCCGGTCCCGGATTCTGTCCGCGTTCTTCGGGATCAGGGCGAAGGGATCGTTGGTCCGGAAGTACTCCAGGTCGCCGCCCATCGCGGTTGGGAACAGCTTGGACCAGGCCTGCATCGGCAGCCGCTGTTTCAGCTCCGGCCCCAGCAGCGGCGGCGCCTGGATCGAAACCACGCCGAACATTTCCGGATACTTGAAGCCGAAATGCGCTGCTCCGAAGCCGCCCATGGAGAACCCCTCCAGAGCGCAGGCCTTTCCGATCCGCGATGGTTCGGTAGGTCGCATCGACGTGCGGGATGAGGTCCTTGACGATCACGCTCTCGACCGGGTACTCGCCATCCTTGGAATCGGAGTACATCGTGGCGCCGCGCAATCCATTGGGACAGACGACAATCAACGGCACCAGCACACCGGCCCGGATGGCCCTGTCCACGCGCCGGACGATCTCGACGCCGTCGCGTCGCGGTGTCCCACCACTGGCGTGCAGGTTGTACAAAACGGGGTAGCGTTTGTCTTTCTGCTGTTCGTAATCGGGCGGCAGGTAGACCATGAAACTCACGTCGGCGTTGATGGTCTTGCTGCGGAAGGTCTTGTACTTCAGCAGCTCGGTCTCCGTCCGGTCCGGATCGACCCAGTCCATCGAGCCGTACTGATACTTGGTCTTTTCTTTCGGCTGCGGGTTGGCCGGCTCCTTCTTCGCAGGCTCCTCCTTGAAGCATTTGGAGATGAACGCCACGGCCTGCTTGGTCGCCTCCTTCCATTCCGGGATGTCCGGGCGGCCGTAGTAGAAGCCGTGCGGCCCATTCTCCGGAAGGTAGGTCTCCACCGACTTGCCGGCGGTTCGCAGTTTCTTGGCGTAAAGGTCGATGATCGAGGTCGGCGAGTTGTCGTCGTTCTTGCCGTTGACGATCAGCAGAGGACACTTGACCTCGGCCGTCTCGGTCAATGCCGAACTGTAGCCGTACTTTTTGGGGTCCTTCTCGATCTCTTCCGCGCTGGCGCCGTGCCTTTTCTCCATGTCCTTGACCAGCCTGTCGAGGATCATGACCAGCTTCTCACCGCGGCCGAAGGCCTTCTTGACCTCGATCAGGTCCATCGCGGCCGGGGCGCAGAGGACCGCCCCACGGACCTGCACACGCGAGACCAGCCGGGAGATGAGGTTGGCCCCGTGGCTGCCCCCGTGCAACGCGATGCGCCCGGCGTCGACGAACGGCAGCTTACGGAGCGTCTTGATGGCTTCGAGGCAATCGTCGATTTCGGTGGGGTCGAGGACGATCTTGTCCTGCGGCCGATAATCGATCGAATACACGGCCCAGCCGGCGGCAAGGAAGTCCTGGACTGGAGATTTCGCGGAGCGGCCCAGTCCGAGGGTGGCCGCCTTGCTGAATTTGCCGCCGTGCAGCAAGACCACGACCGGAAACGGCCCCGGGCCCTTCGGCTTGCGGACGTAAGCCGGGATGACAACGTCCCCGACGCCGCGGAATGAGGTCTCCTGGCCCAGCGAGCCGTCGGGCAAGGTCTCCCACTTCTCCTCGGCCGCCGGGGCGACAAGGGGGAGTGCAAGAAGCAGCAACACAGCGAACGGATTCTTGAGGACCATGCGTGCCTCCGATTTCACGGGACGTGCAGGCAGTACAATTCGCGACCTCAGAGGATCATACGACCGACTCGCCTTCTCGGCAGCCCGGCGCCCGGTTAGCATGGAAGCACGGCCTGCCGCTCCCAGCAGAATCGGTTTGTCGCAGGAGGACAGCAATGCCTTTGCTCGACCACTTCCATCCGCCGGTGGAACAGCTGTATCCGTTCGAGTCGTTTCACTCCAGTTGGGCCACGCGCCTCGCGGACGCACTCAACGACTTGCTGCCTCCCAAGTTCGTCGCCGTGGAGCAGACCCATGCAGGCGCCCGACTGGAAATCGACGTGGCCACCTTTGAGACGGAGGACACTCGGCCCCCTCGCTCCAATGGCGCCACCGCCACAACCACCGCGCCGCGCGTCTGGGCTCCTCCCCAGCCGCCCGTGACGATTCCCGCGCTCTTTCCCGATTCGTTCGAGGTGCGTGTCTACTCGACGAGCGGCGGCTGGACCCTCGTCGGCACCATCGAGCTGATCAGCCCCAGCAACAAGGATCGCCCCGAGGAGCGACGGGCCTTTGTCGGCAAGTGCGCCTCGTACTTGCATCAGGGCGTCAGCCTGGTCCTGATCGACATCGTGACCAATCGCCGAGCCAACCTCCACAACGAATTGCTCACCCTGCTTGAGGCACAACAGGGACTGTTGCCGGACAGCGTCCACCTCTACGCGGCGGCCTATCGCCCCGTGAGCCGGCAGGAGCGACCGGAACTTGACGTCTGGCCGGAAACGTGTGCCGTCGGCGTTCCGCTGCCGACGCTGCCGCTCCGCCTGACCGGCGATCTGTTCGTTCCCGTGGATTTCGAGGCAACTTATCACGAGACCTGCCGGCGCCGGCGGCTGATCTGAAACGGCTGGCCTGTTGCCTATTCCCCTTCCAGGTCACAATCGCGCAGGTCCGTGACGAACATGTGCCCGGGGCTGTGGGTCAGCACCAGCGGCGGCTTCGCCTCCATGCACACCGCCTGCGGCGTCACGCCGCACGCCCAGAAGACCGGCACCTCCCCCGGTCGAATCTCCACCGGCTCGCCAAAGTCCGGCTTGTGGACGTCGCGAATGCCGATCGCTGCCGGGTCGCCGAAGTGGACGGGGGCACCGTGTGCCCTTGCCATCCGGCCGCAGATGCGCGTCGCGGTCACGGCCTGGGCGGGTGTCATCGGCCGCATCGACACCACCAGCGGACCGTGAAAGACCCCGGCCGGGTGGCATGGAATGCTGGTCCGGTACATCGGTACGTTCCGGCCCTCCTCCACGTGGCGGACCGGCACCCCCGCTTCCAGCAGGGCGTTCTCGAACGTGAACGAGCAGCCAAGCAGGAAGCCGACCATGTCGTCGCTCCACCACCGTTTCAGGTCGGTCGGCTCCTCGATCAGTTCGCCGTTGCGCCAGACGCGGTAGCGCGACAGGTCGGTGCGCAGGTCGGCGCCGGGGGCGACACTGGCCGGCTCGGCGCTGGCGGGCTCGGTCACGTCCAGCAGCGGACAGGGTTTGGGATTGCGCTGGCAGAACAGCAGGAAGTCGAAGGCCAGCTCGCGCGGCACCACGACCAGGTTGGCCTGAACGTAGCCTGGGGCCAGGCCCGGCGTCGGGCCGGTCCACTCCCGGGACCGGATCAGCCGGCGCACCTCGGCGCCGGTCTTAACTTGCGGCGGCTTCATCGCTTCGGTCTCCGGATGGGGTGGGAGCCTGTTCGGCGGTTGGGCCGTTTGCGGGACTGACTAGTTTGCCGATCTGCGACAGCACCTCGGCGTACTGGTCGAAGGGAAGGCCGTCGATGGAGGCGCTGCGCTGGCCGGTCACCCCATCGACCAGCGGGCCAAAGTCGAGCATCACCTGCAACAGCTGGCGTTCGTGCTCGGCGCTGTACAGGTCGGGGTCGGACGAGGCCGAACGCAGCAGCCGGACCCCGGCGGCCAGGGCGTAGGCGCCCCAGTTGCTCACGCCGGCCACAAGCAAGTAATCCGTGTGTACCCGGCAAGCGATCCGGCCGCCATTCTTGACGTTGCGGCGAATCACGTCCCAGGCGATCTTGCCCATGCCGATCTCGTTGCCGCCGTCGCCGACAGCGATGGTCGTGATCGGCGGTTCCAGCCGGGCCGCCTCCTCGAACAGCAAGTGGGCGGGGCTGGTGAAGCTGGAAACGTCCAGGCCCCGCATCGAGTGACAGCGGTTGCGTTCCGGCGGCGGCACCTCCTTCTCAAAGGCGTCGAGGATGTGGCACAGGGCCAGCCACTGCTGCGGCGTCGTGTCCCGGTGGCGCGGCAACGACTCCACCAGTTTTTGGACCACGCGCACGTCGGCCCCCTCGGCGCCCCCGGGATCGGCTCGCTGGAACTCGGCCGGCAGCTGGGCCAGGGCCGGCTGGGCCTGCAGCGACCGCAGGGTGTGCGTGGGGCCCACCCGCTCCAGGGCAATCAGGTGGGTCAACGGCGTCGTGCGATCAGTGGCGGCGAAGACCCATTCCTGGTAGCCGGTATCGTCCCAGACCTCCCGCGGCAGCTGGATCACCCGGACCTGGTCTTGCAGATGGCAAAACTCCAGCCCGGCAGTCAGGGCAGCTTCGGCGGTGCCATCCGCGGCGATCAGCACCTCGATCCCGAGCGGGACCAGGGCTCGGGCCAGGAACAGCGCTCCCAGCGGGCCATCCGTTTCGCTGCAAGGCGGCTGGCCATGCAGTATGTGGAAGCCGGTCACGATCAGCAGCTTGGCCTTCGGCGTCTGGGCGATACTGCGGCAAGCCTGGGCAAAGTCGTCGGGGCAGGCGGTGATCAGGTTGGCCGACGGGTCGGTGCGCAGACCCCGCCCTCCCGGGTCCTGCTGGATCAGGTCGCGCAGACGCACGAGAAGTTCATCGCTCATTGATGGCCCTCCCGGAACAGGTAGGCGAATCGGCCGCGCCACGGACGGGGCACGTCAGCCGTCAAGGTAATCGGCTCATAGCGGATCGGATGCAGGAACGTCAGACTCCGGGCGTGCAGGGCGATGGCCTGGCCAAAAGTATGCACCGCTCCATAGCGTGCATCCCCGTAAATGGGGCAGTCGCGATGGGCCAGCTGCACCCGCAGCTGATGCGTCCGGCCGGTCTGGGGCCGCAACTCCAGCCAGGTCAGGCCGTTCCAGCTCGCCCGCCGCTGATAGTGCAGCAGCGCCTGCCGGGCCCCGGCCGTGTCCGGCGACACGACCTCGACCCGCCGGCTGCCCCCGTGGTCGCTGCCGTCTCTGTCCCGCAGCAGCCAGTCCTCCAGCGAGCCGGCCGGCTGCTGCCAGTCGCCCTCGACCACGGCCCAGTAGACCTTCTCGATGCTCCCCTCGCGGAACTGCCGGGCCAGCCGGGCCGCCGCCTTGCTGGTCCGGGCGAACAGCAAGACACCCGAAACCAGCCGATCCAGCCGATGCACTACTCCAAGGAAGACGTTGCCGGGCTTTTTGTATGTCTCCTTGAGGTAAGCCTTGACGGCCCGATCGAGCGTCTCCTCCTTGCCTTCGTAGTGCGTACTCAGACACCCCGCCGGCTTGTTGATGGCCAGGCAGTGATTGTCCTCGTACAGGATCTCCAGCGGTGGGATTTCCACGGGGCCCTCCAGGTTGCAGCAGGTTAAGGTTAGTCTAAGCGCACGCGGAGAAAATGGCGAGCGGTGCGGATTTCCGGCCGCCAGGTTCCTCTCGCTCGCCTGGACCGGCCAACTTTCCTGAACTGCCGGGGCCGGCGTGCCGATCAGGACAAGAGCCGTGATTCACCACCTTGCCGCCGAGACAGAGCCATGAGCCAGATTACGCAATTGACCACGGATACGTTTTCCCGCGAGGTGCTGCTGTCGTCGCAGCCGGTCGTCGTCGATTTCTACGGCACCTGGTGCCCGCCCTGCCGGGCGCTGGCCCCGACCCTGGAAACCCTGGCCGCCGCTTTCGCCGGACAGGTCAAGCTCGTCAAGGTCAACGTCAACGAGGACCCCGAGCTGGCCGAGCATTTCAAGGTCCACACGGTGCCGACGCTGCTGTATTTCGCGGCCGGCAAACTCGTCGATCGCACGGTCGGCGTTCTGTCGCTGAACGTCCTGCGCGGCAAATTGAGCCGGCTGGCGAAGAGCGCGTGAAGCGGCCTCGCTGCTTGTTACAATTCGTGACCAAACAATTTCAGTCCAGGACGGGTCGGTTCTCGTCTTTATCTCGGGACCCTCGTTGGTACTCTCGGGAGAAAGCTGATGAACCACAACAAACCGGCACAGATCACCTCGCTGTTTCGCCGCCAGGGCGTCTGGCTTGGCCTGGCCGCCGTCCTGGCGGGCTCGCTGGGCCTTTCAAGCCTGATCCGCGGGGGCGACGAGACGCCCCAGGCACAGAAGGAGGCGGCCCGCTCATCCCTTGCGACTGCGGAAATGAGCATCCGCGGCCCCGACCAGGCGGTCGTCGGCCAGCGGTTCACGCTCGAGGTGTTCATCCTCAACACGGGTTCGACGCCCTTGAAGGATCTGACCGTCGTCGCCCGGATGGACGCCGTCCTGGAACATGAATCCAGGAGCCGCGAACAGAAGATTGCCGTCGATCCCATTGCTCCCGACGACCTGGCGATCGTCCCGCTGACGCTGACGCCCCGGAAAAATGGCTCGGGCGGCGTTGACGTCACCCTCCGGGCCAGCAATGGCGAGACGGAGCAGGTTCGCCACGTGTTGCCAATCGTCCCCGAGAACGCCGCTCCTCGGAAAACGAGCGATGAGAAGAAGGCTCACCTGGAGTTCAAGATCACCCCGCTGAAGGAATGCTTCGTCGATCGGCCCGGGATTTTCCTGATTCACGTTCAAAACACCGACTCCAAGCCGATGCCGGTGAAGCGCGACCTGGTCGTTTCTTACATGACGCCTGGGCAGCCCAGTATGGCAACTCCTGGGTCTCACTTGCCACATAGCGGTCCGGGTTTTGGAATCGATGATCTGGGAAGAAAGGGGTTCCGCGGTCCGGTCGCGTTCTCGAACAATCCCATTCGGAAGGTTCCTCTCTCGATCCCCGTCCTGGGGCCCGGCGAAGGTCGAACCTTCCCCGTCCGGATCACTCCCCGCCGGGTCGGCGAACTCCAGATCGCCGTCACCGAACCGTTCCATCCCGGGGCGGCCGTGCCACCGCACCTGGGAACGGCCCGCTTGCAGGTGAAATTCGATCCCAAAATGACCGTCGAGCAGTTGCTCCCCGTTCGGGCCAACGCCGGCGTCCCGACCCGGCTGCCCAAGAACCTCGCCGACGTGCCCGAAGTTGCTCTCGAAGATCCGTTCGGCAAGGTCCCGGCGGCCGACGAGGGCTTTGAACACGTCGCCCACCTGATCGAGAAGATCAACCACGCCAACGCGACGAAACCGGATGCCTACGTGGAAGCCCTGGCCGGGAAACGCTCCGACGTGGGCGGGCTGCCCCTTTCGATGGGCGACAGCTGCCGGCTGTCTCCCGAACGCGGCCAGCACTTCCAGACCGAGCTGACCCAGCTGCGCGTGGCCATGACCAACCCGGCGGCCCTGGCCAGCATGCTGCCCAACCCGGCCGGCCAGCCGAATGCGGACGTGACCATCCAGGCCCGGATCGCGGCGATGGTTCAGGTCCTCGGCCCCGAGGGGACGCAGATGGGCCAGCAAATGGTCCAGTACCTGGCCACGCTGTCGCACGTGGACGCCACCCGGGCCCTGGCTCGACTGGCGATCTTCTCCGAGGACGACCAGGTCCGCAAGGATGCCGTCGGCAGGCTGGCCGTCCGCAACGAAAAGGACGTCAACCCAATCCTGCTGGCTGGACTGAGCTATCCCTGGCCGGCCGTGGCCCGGAGAGCGTCCGACGCCATCGTCCAGCTGAAGCGTACGGATCTGCTCCCGCAACTGGCCGAGGCGCTGGATCAGCCCGATCCCCGCGCCCCCCAGGTCCGGGAGAAGGACGGCAAGAAATCCCTGGTGGTGCGCGAGCTGGTCCGCATCAACCATCTCCGCAATTGCCTGCTGTGCCACTCCCCCGCCAGCCCCGGCGCGGCAGCGATGACTGCTGTTCCCGGTGCATTCCCCGGCCCCCAGGCTGGAGATGCGAAGCCGCGAGGAGGCCCGGGACCGATGACCCCGGGCCTCGGTCTGAGGGCCCCCGTGCCGGTTCCGGGTCAGCAAGTGCCCACGCCCACGCCGCACGGCGGCTACGGGCAGTTCGCCATCCCCGACCTGCTGGTGTCCATTGACGTGACCTACCTGCGGCAGGACTTTTCCGTGAAGCTGCCGGTGGCCAACGCCCAGCCCTGGCCGGAACAGCAACGGTTCGACTTCCTGGTCCGGACCCGCGAGGTCACGGACAAGGAGGCCCAGGCTTACCGCGATCTGCTGCGGCCGGTCCAGGCGGGGGAGCTGTCGCCGTACCAGCAAGCGGCCCTGACCGGCCTGCGGAAGCTGACCGGACGCGACGCGGAACCCACGGCGGCGGCCTGGCGGCAGGTCATTGCCAAGGGGAAGACCCAGGAGTAAGCACCGTCTGGTTGAACGGAAACGATGCGGCAAACCGGCCCGGAGACGCAGTGCGTCCCCGGGCCGTTTGCTTCCAGACGGGAAACCTTGCCTGGCCCGCCTGCACGGTTTACAACACCCCAGAGCGGTCGGCTGCGTGGAGGTAGCGGTTGCTGCGGCGTTACGCCGTGGAAGATTTGTTGACCCATCGGACCTGAAAGGGTCGGCCAGCCGGGAACGGATGAATCACGCTCCCGGCGGGTCCCTCCGGGAAACTGGAGGTCAGTAGCTCGCGCAGCCGGCCGCTCTTCTCCACACTTCAGCCACGCGATTGACGGTTCCTTCCGGGTGGGGTATACCTCCTATCCAGGAGACCCGCCGGACGGTCCGACCTGGTCGCTCCCGTAGCGCAAACTCCCTTTCCCCACATGGATGTCATGGCAACGCACACGCTCCTCTCCTACGCCCACGGCGTCAGCAACGTCCCCTTGCTCGGCCAGACCATCGGCCAGAACCTTCGCGAAACCGCCGAGAAACACGGCGAGCGCGAGGCCCTCGTGGTCTGCTGGCAGAACTTCCGGGCCAGCTACCGCAAGCTCTGGGACCTGACCACGCAGGCCGCGCGCGGTTTACTCGCCCTGGACGTCAAGCCCGGCGACCGCGTCGGCGTCTGGGCGACCAACCGCTTCGAGTGGGTGGTCCTGCAATATGCCACGGCCCGGGCGGGGGTCATCCTGGTCAACGTCAACCCCGCTTACCTGGCCGGGGAACTGGAGTACGTCCTGAAGCAGGCCAGCGTCAGCGTGCTGCTGCACGGTCCGGGGTTCCGGCAGAACGCCTACGCGCCGATGCTGGCGGAGGTTCGGCCCCGCTGTCCCGAGCTGCGGCAGGTGCTGGCCCTCGATTCGGACTGGGAGTGCTTCCTGGCCGGCGGCGAGAAGGTCCCTCTGGCCGAGCTGGACCGGCGCGAAGCCGCCCTTCAGTGCGACGATCCCATCAACATCCAGTACACCTCCGGCACCACCGGCTTTCCCAAGGGCGCCACGCTGACGCATCACAACCTCCTCAACAACGGCTATTTCAGCGGCCTGGGCCTCGGCTTCACGGAGAAAGACCGTCTTTGTATCCCGGTTCCCTTTTATCACACGTTCGGGATGGTTTTGAGCAATCTGCTTTGCACCACGACCGGGGCGTGCATGGTCGTGCCCTCGGAGTACTTCAACGCCCGCGCCGTACTGCAAGCGGTCCAGGCCGAGCGCTGCACCGCATTGCACGGCGTGCCGACCATGTTCCGGACTGTGCTGGACGAGCCCGACTTCGCCCGCTACGACGTCTCCTCGCTGCGAACCGGAATCATGGCGGGCGCGCCCTGTCCCATCGAGCTGATGCGCGAGGTGGTGACTCGCTTGCACGTGCCGCAGGTGGCCATCGGCTACGGCATGACCGAGACCTCGCCGCTCTCGACCCTCAGCTCGCTCGACGATCCGCTGGAACAGCGCGTCTCGACGGTGGGGCGAGTGCTGCCGCACGTGGAGATTACTGTCCGCGACCCGGCCACGGATCGGGTGCTGCCGCGCGGAACGCCCGGGGAGTTCTGCACCCGCGGCTACGGCGTGATGGTCGGCTACTGGCGAGACGAGGCTGCGACCGGCACTGCCATCAACAAGGCGGGCTGGATGCACTCCGGCGACCTGGCGGTGATGGAGGAGAGCGGCTACGTCCACATCGTCGGCCGGCTCAAGGACATGATCATCCGCGGCGGCGAGAACATCTCCCCGCGCGAGATCGAGGACGTGCTGCTCACGCACCCCGGCGTCAACGAGGTCCAGGTGGTCGGCGTGCCGAGCCGGAAGTACGGCGAGGAAGTCATGGCCTGGGTGCGCCGCCGGCCGGACAGCACGGTCAGCGGCGCGGAGCTGACGCAGTATTGTCAGGAACGGCTGGCACGCTACAAGGTGCCGCGCTACGTCCACTTTGTCGAGACGTTCCCGATGACCGTGACCGGCAAGATCCAGAAGTACCGGCTAAGGGAAATGGCCATCGCCGAACTGGGCCTGCAAGCAGCCGCGGCGGAGAAGACCGCGTGAGACGATCGGCGCAATGGGCCTGGCAAACCGCTCCTCCGGGGATAGACTGCCCTTTGAGGAGGCACACCCATGAAGGTCTGCGAGATCCAGAATAGCTTTGGCCTTGATTCGCTGCGCTTGACCGAACGCCCCGACCCGAAGCCGGGCCCAGGCCAAGTGCTGCTGCGGATGAAGGCGTGGTCGCTCAACTACCGTGATCTGATGGTGGTCAAGGGCCAGTACAACCCCCGGCTGAAATTGCCGCTGATCCCGCTCTCCGACGGCGTCGGCGTGGTGGCCGAGGTCGGCGCGGGCGTCACCCGGGTGAAGGCCGGCGACCGCGTGGCCGGGGCGTTCATGCCCGGCTGGGTCGAGGGCAAGCTGACCGACGCCAAGGCGAAGTCGGCCCTGGGCGCCGGCCCGGACGGCCTGCTGGCCGAGTACGCCGTGCTGCCGGCCGAGGGCGTCGTAGAGGTGCCGGCCCATCTGAGCGACGAGGAGGCAGCCACGCTGCCCTGCGCCGCGGTCACCGCCTGGCACGCCCTGGTCACGGAGGGCCGAATCCAGGCCGGCGAGACGGTGCTGATCCAGGGCACCGGCGGCGTGTCGCTGTTCGCGCTGCAGTTCGCCCGGATGTCCGGGGCCGGGGTCATCGCCACGTCGAGCAGCAACGCCAAGCTGAGCCGCGTGCAGCAGATGGGGGCGAGCCACGGCATCAACTACAAGACCACTCCTGACTGGGAAAAGAAGGTGCTGGAGCTGACCGGAGGCGTGGGCGTCGATCACGTGGTCGAGGTGGGCGGCGCGGGGACGCTGCCGCGCTCGCTCAAGGCGGTCCGACTGGGCGGCACGATCAGTCTGATCGGCATCCTGTCCGGCGTGGGCGAGTTCAACCCGCTGCCGGTGCTGATGAAGGGCGTGCGCGTGCAGGGGATCTTCGTCGGTTCGCGGGAGATGTTCGAGGCGATGAACCGGGCGATCAGCCTGCACCAGATGAAGCCGGTGGTGGACCGGGTCTTTCCCTTCGGCGAGGTTCGCGAGGCGCTGAAATACCTGGAGAGCGGCTCACACTTCGGCAAGATTGTCATTCGCGGGTGAAACCGGTGTCTTGATGGGATGCCCAACCATGTCCGACGAAGTGCGTCTTCCACAGCTTCTGCCAGGGGGGACGAATTGCAGAGACGAATCCCATCGCCGCAAGACATTGTGGGGTGGGCAATTCTGCCGATTCGTCTCTGCTGCCCCCTGGACACCCCCGTTCTCTGGTCGCCAGGTGGCATCAGAATGGCCGCTGTCCGACTGCCGGTCAGGGTGCCGGGCTGCGGCAGCGGCAAAACGAAAACGAAAAACGTGGCAATGCGGGACGCACCGTGGTAGGATGCCCTGGATGTGATAGACGACCAGGCTGTGATAGGTAGCCGAGCGGTGCTATCCAACAGGGCCATGATAGGCAATTGAGCCGTGATATGCGGCCAGCCGGCAGGCTACTCAGGAGTTCGGCCAGAGAGGATCGTGGAGTGGTTGGTACTTTCGCTGACATCCGCGAGAAAGTGGCTACGCTCGACCGCTTGGACTCGGAGTGCCGGATCTTCGCGTCCCGCGCACACCAGTATCGCCTCAACCCGCGGCTTACCCTGGATCAGGTGAAGGCGGTAGAGCGGCGGATTGGCGTCCGACTACCTACCCAGTATCGAGCTTTCGTGACGGAACTCGGAGACGGTGGTCCCGGCCCTGGGTATGGTGTGTACAGCCTCGAACAAGCACTCCGCGGCGAGTGGACGCCAGAAAGGTTGGCTGCTCTCGCCTGCCCGTTCCCAACTCCCACGACCGTTACTCAAGTGCAGGCACTGCCACGCCTGCTTCCCGGCTTGCTTTCGGTCTGCTCGGTCGGTTGTGGCGGGTGCTACTGCTTGGTGCTTGCTGGATCGGAGCGCGGCCGCGTGTGGGTCACAAATCCCGACAATGACTGGAGCCCGGCGGTTAATTTGAAGTGGTTGCTGTCGCAGCCAGAGGTCAAATCCGTCGGCTGGCTGGAGGTAGCCCTGCGGTCGCCGATTGAGCGGCGGCTTGAATTCGTGGATTGGTTCGAGGATTGGCTCGATGAGTCACTCCAAGCCGCGCGGTCCCGGGCGGAGCGGGCCAAGCAGGCCGAACCCGGCGATGCAGATGAGTGAGGAGAAGAACGCCGAATCAGGAGTTCGCCGGACTGTGAGTCGTGTCCGTTTGGCGGATCGTCTGCCAGCAAAGGTGGATGCCGGTGGAGATTTCAAAATACGTTTGGACGACAGGGACCAGGCCGTGCAGCTTTTGCCTGTGCCTCCAAGGCGGTAGCGTCTTTGCCGATTTCAACATTGATTCGGATGGACGGGGATACCTGGTGCGGATCTCGTTTGACGGTTACGGTTGTTGCACGACGGATGCGAGGGTTACGCGATTGCCGCTGGACGAATCTCACACGCTGGTCAAACGGATCGATACTGATGACGTCGACCGCGACGAGATACGCGAAATCCTTTATCGATATTTCGACCAGAACAAGAATGTAATCTGGCGGGACGCACTCGTGGAACACGAACTGCTCAAGCAATGACGACAGCTCAATTTGCCCTGCTCCCGTCGGACGTCCGGCGAACCAGCCGTTGCACCTGACAGCGGCGGCATTACGGTTTTTCGAGGTTCAACGTCTCACCAGCCGCCCCGGCAGGTGAACGGTATCGTTCGGCTTTAGAAAAACTGCGTATCTGCGACTACATTGCTGTGGCAGAGGACCGTATGGTTTGGATCGGCTGTGATCGTCGTTCCGGCCACTTTGCGTGAACACCTGAACACTGATTCGGCCGTAAAGCTTGCCGGCACAAGCGCTTCTGATCCAAAGACAGTTGTACAGTGGCCGGAACGACGATCACAGCCGTTTGGATCATACTCACCGCACTGCCGACAACCGTCGTCGTCGTGCTGGTCGTTGCCGCCCGTGGGCTGCGGCTCGACCGTACGGCGGCCTTTCCCCTGCTGACCTCGAGCTTCTTCTTGGCGTTGGCGTTTGTCGGCTTCGGCGTGGCCTCGTCCCTGAACGTGCTGGGTCACCTCGCGCCGTCCCCCACGGCCGATGCGATCCAGGCCTTCGGCGTGTTAGCGAGCATTGCCGCGGGCATTGGACTGTTCTTCCAGGCCCTTGGCTGCGTCCGCCTGGCCCGCCAGCACGGGCGCCGCCATTTGTCACAGACGTACCGCTTTCACATTCTCCTGACGCAGGAGGATGAAACCGACTTTGTCTCGGCGATCGTCTTGAATCTTCCTGGTGTTAGCAGCTGTGGCGACACCGATGAAGAGGTCCTGGCGAACGTCAAAGAGGCAATCAGCGCCGCCCTGGAATCGTACAGAGAGGCAGGCGAAGCCATTCCCTGGAAAGACTCGTCTGACGTGGTAATCCCCCCAGGCGCGAGGCGAAAGTGGATCATCCAGAATGCCTAAAGTGCCTCGAATCTCAGGGGAGGACGCAGTCCGTGCTTTTAAGCAAGCCGGCTTTTCTCAGGATCGAATGCGCGGTAGCCATTGCGTCCTGAAAAAAGCCGGCCGTCCCCTCTTGCTGACCATCCTCCTTCACAAAGTCTGCCCGGACTTGGAGGTCGGTGTCAACTGGCTGTGGCCTGTGCCGTCGCTGCTGTCCAGCGCAGGCCTGGTAGACGAGCCACGGGTGGAGTTGGTGGAGTGGTGCTGCTGTGCTGCTGTGCCGCCGGGGTCGCACAACAAGAGGCCGAACCCGTTGCTCCAAGCAGCCCGGCCACGCGAATGAGTCTTGCCAAGTTCAGTGTCGTGCCCGCGTGAGCCGGCTGCGGAGCGTTGGCGTTCGGTTAGAGGAGGAATTGATGCCTCTGCATCGCATTGTGGTGATCCTGATAATCGTGCCCTGGTTGGTTTCAGCTCCAGACAAAGGCCGAGCCGACCAACCGAAGAAGTTGACTGATGAGGAGATTTCTCGGCTGCTTGTCGGCACCTGGCAGGCTGAGGCATCGAACGGCAAGGGCACGATCACACGCCACAAGGACGGCACCTACGAAGGCAAGGTGACCATTACGAACGGAGAGCAAACAAGGACAATCACCTTCTCCGGAGTGTGGAAGGTGTCCGAGGGCGTGATCGTCAGCAAGACGACCAAGAGCAGCGCGCAGACCTGCTCAGAGAAGGGCGCGTCCGCAAGGATCGTGTACTCTCCATCAATGAGACAACACTTCGGTACACAACCGAAGACGGTCGGGAAAGCATTCGGATTCGCGTCAAGGAATAACAGCGGCATCGGGAAATGACTGTCGAGCGCTGCTGTAAACGATGCCGAACCACTATCAGCGCAAGTTCGCCGACCAGTGGGACTTCGTCCGCTTCACGCAGGAGCAGAAGCTCGACCTCGATCTGAAATCCTCACCAAGGCGTGTGGCGTGTCCAAACCAAACAACTCCCCCGAGGGAGAAGTCGGAGTCCCTGATTCTCAGTCCTTGTCTGACGAACCGTGGAGCCCGCTTTCGGCTGCCAGCTGCCGGGCCAGTGCCAACCACTCCGCCGCGGTGCGCCCGTCCGCTTCCAGTGCGGAACACCTCGACTCCCTGACCCGGCCAGGCCAGCACGATCCGCCGGCCGTCGCGGCTGACCCTCTCGCTGTCCGCACCGGGAAGACCCGGCAGAGGCGGAGTCACGGGCAGGCCGGTCCGGGCGTCCCACACGCGCCGCTCCCGAACAGAGCCGCCTCGGGTGAAGGGCACGTTCGCCGCGGAGCCGGTGAGCAGGAACCGGCCGTCGGCGCTGAACCGCGCCGGGCCCAGACCTCGCAGCGGCCCCAGCACGGGATCGCCCGTGTTCGCGTCCCAGATCCGCACAGTCCCCTCTTCCGAGGTGACCACGCGCTGGCCGTCCGGGCTGAAATGGGCCGTTTGCAGCGGTGCCAGGTGTGTCCGGCTCCAGAGGTTCTGACCCGTCATTGTCTCGAACACCGCACTTCGGCCTGGTGCGAGGGCCGCGAGGGCAGCGCCGGCCAGGAGAACCCGCTGGCCATCCGGGCTGAACTCGGCAGCGACAACGCGATGGTCCAGGGGGTCGCCCGGCGACAGCAGGCCGGTCACGGGCTCGCCTGTCGTCCCATTCCAGACCCGGACGCCGTTGTGAACGACCACCAGCAACAAGCTGTTGTCCGGACTGAAGATCACTTTCTCAATCGCGAGGTCCTCCTCGTTCCCGAGCGGAAACGGCCCGGCCAGCTCCCGCCCTTCCGGAACGCCCCAGACGCTGCACCCCAAAGCGGAGGCCGGCCTGCCGGCCGGAGCGCACGCAGGCGTGCGGGGCTGACCCGGCTGCGCTTTTTCTCCTCCAGGCCGACCAAACACAACCAGCCGCCGACCATCCGCACTGAAGCGACAATCGAGGGCCCTTCCCTTGCCGTGCGTCAGACGCGCCAGCACGTTCCCCTCCACCGCGCAAAGCAGCACCTCCCCCGAGTTGTGACAGATGGCCAGGTGCCGGCCGTCGGGGCTGAACGACGCCCGGACGACTCCCGCCGGACAATCAATCTGGCTGCGGCTGCCCGTCTCCGTGTCCCAGACCCAAACGGCCCGGCCCCAATGAAACGTGCCATCCTCAAGGAAAAAGAGGCGGCTATCCTGGTACGCCAGCAGGTGCCGTCCCTCAGCACTGAGCCGGCAGACGGTCACCTCCGGCAGACTGACGTCAAACATCTCCGAAGGGGCGTCAGCCGGCAGCCCGAGCTTTCGCCCCTGGCGCGTCTCGGTATCCCAGACCGTCAGCTCGGGTTTGCCGGCCACGGCACTCAGCGACCAGAGCCGTCGGCCATCGGCGCTGAGGCCGACCGGGTCCGTATGGCGGACTCCGGGTAACAGACCCTTCCGGCGAGGGGTCTGCTGGATCGGCCAGATCCGGGCCGTGAGGCCGCTGATGGTGAGCAGGCGCTGGCTGTCCGGGCTGAAGGCCACGCTCTGGACGATCTCCTCGTGGGGCAGCACCTGCAGCCGGGCGCCGGTGAGGACATCCCAAACAGCGACGCCCGAAGCGCCCGGAGCAGCAAAGAAACGGCCGTCCGGGCTGAACTGCGCGGCCTGAAAGAGATTGCCCCACACGTCGCGGTTGGCCTGGACGACCACACCTGTTGGCCGGCCGGCCACGGCATCCCACAGGTGCCACTGCACCTGAGGCAAACCTCCCCGGCCCGGCAACTGATCCCACACCTGGCTCTCCCCGGAAGACAGGGCCAGCCGGCGTCCATCGGGAGCTACCTCGATGCGCTTCCAGGAAGGGAACCGGGCCTCGACCGGAGCAAGGGTCAGCTCCCGCCCGGTGTCGCTGGCACAGACGAGGATGTCGTGTCCCGGCGTATGTCCCAGAAGGACCCGCTGGCTGTCGGCGCTGAAGCCGAAGTCGTGAATGCACCACGGGGCGGGGCGAGACCAGGCGATCCGTCCCGTGGTCAGGTCCCAGGCGCAGAGGCCGACATTCTCGTTGAGCGGGTCGTCGTGGACGTCACCGGCCAGCAGCCAGCGGCCGTCCGGGCTCAGGAAATGGTATCGGTGGCGCCCTTTGCGAGGTTCGAGGGTCCGGATGGACTTGCCCGTCGGCGCGTCCCAGATGCGCCCGACAAGTCCACTCGCTGCCTGTTCGAGGGCCTTGGTGTCCGCGGCGGGCACGGTCAGGGTGAGGATGCGCTCCCCGCCGAGGAAGGCGACCTGGACCAGCCACCGCCCATGCTCCAGCGGCGGTCCAATCGGCTTGCCCGTCTCCATCGACCAGACCTGCACTTTCCTCGAATCCACAAGGGTCAGCACCCGCCGGCCATCGGGGCTGAACTGCGGCTGAAAACTGCGATCGATGACAAGGCTGCCTTCAAAGAGGCCCTCGCGGGAACTGCTCTGGCGGAAGAGCCGCCGGCCGGTATCGGCGTCCCAGACGCAGACCTCCTGCGGCAGTCGTTCTTCCGACCCCATTCCGGGCAGACTCACGGTCATGACCTTGCGTCCATCGTCGCTCAGCGCAGCCCAGCTGCGCTTTTCCGGCAGCAGCGGAGGACAGGTGCGTTTGTCGGACTCGACGTCCCAGACCCGGATGGTCCCGTCATCGCATTCGGTGACGACACGCTTGCCGTTCCTGCTGAAGCCCGGCGACGAGACTGGAGCCGCGTGGCCCCAGACGTGTTCCGGTCGTGGGCAGAACGGCTCCAGAGACTGCAACCGCAGGCGATGCACTTCGGCCCTCTCCGGGTCGTTCTCGTCGTGCTGGAACGCCTCGGCGAACAGCAGCAGCGCTCCCGCGAAATCGCCCTCCTCCTGGAGGCGGACTCCCTGCCGGACCATCTGCTCGACCGCCAGCCGGCGGTTCTCACGCGGCGCTGTCCGCGGCATCCCTCATGGCCTTTATCGCTCTGATCGCCTGAAAGATAAGAGATGGCCGAGCCGAGGAGTAGCGACAACGCAACCGCAGCCAGCGAAGCTGCAACCACTGGATTGCGTCTTGCCCAGCGCCAGAGCCGGCTCGCAAGGCCAATGCGTCGAGCCCGGATCGGCTCGTTGCGCAGGTATCGCCGCAGGTCGTCCGCCAACTCCTGGGCCGACTGATACCGCTCGCCGGCCCGCTTGGCCATCGCCTTCATCACGATGGTTTCGAGGTCCCGCGGGATAGTCGGATCGAGCCGCCGCGGCGAAATCGGCTCGCGCTGCAAGATCTGCAAGACGATGTCGTGAGGCGTGCGGCCATCAAACGCCGGCTGCCGGGTCAGCAGCTCGTAGAGGGTCGCGCCCAGGCTGTAGACGTCGGTGCGGTGATCGACGGGCTCCTTTGCCGCCAGCGCCTGCTCTGGGCTCATGTAGCGCGGCGTTCCCAGCAACTGCCCACTATGGGTCAGCGCCACGTCGTCGAGCCGGCGGGCCAGGCCAAAGTCCGTGATCCAGACCACGCCTTGCTGGTCCAGCAGCAGGTTGCTCGGCTTGATGTCCCGGTGAATCACGCCGCGGGCGTGGGCGTAGGCGAGAGCTTCCGCCGCCTGGATGCCCACCTCGGCCACAAAGCGGAAGTGATCGGGTCCACTGGCTGCTTGTGGTTGCCGGCCGGGGGAAAGCGAGACAATGACAGGAGGCGCCTCACGCGGCATCCCTTCGAGGGGCGACACCGTCTGCGTAACGGTGTCGCACAGCGGCGTGGCCTTATTGCAGTGATCGAGCCCCTGCCCGTCGATGAGCTGCATCGCATAATACGCGGTGCCGTTGACCTGCCCGACGTCGAAGACGGGCACGATGTTGGTATGGTGCAGCCCGGCCGCGGTCCGCGCCTCCCGCAGAAAGCGCTCCAGGTTCTTCGCCTGCCCAGGTCCGCAGAGCGGCAGCACCTTGAGGGCCACTCGGCGTTCCAGGGCCAGATGCACCGCCTCGTACACGATGCCCATGCCGCCTCGGCCGATCTCCCGCTCGATCCGATACGACCCGAACTGCTCTCCCGACTGCAAGGCCTGATCTGCCTGCTTCTCTCCGGTGGTTGCTCCACCCGCGGCCAGGCCCTCCAGGAGCATCAGCGTCGGGAACAGGGCGCGGATGCGCTCGGCGAGAGCGGGATGGCGGGCCGCGTATTCCTCGATGGCGGGCATCTGGCCCTGACGCACCCGGGTGGAAAACTCCTCGGCCAGCTGGCCTAGCACTGCGGAATCGTCGGCCATGGGATGGTCCCTCGACTTTGTCTCATTCAACGCCCAGCCTCAGCAGCAAGCCGCGCAGCCGTTCCAGGGCGCGGACGTAGCGCTTGCTGGCCGCCGCCTCGCTGATCTGGAGCAGCTGGGCGATCGCTTGATTGCTCAGATACTCGAAGTGCCGCCACAGGATCAGGTCGCGTTCGTCGTCATCGAGCTGACCCAGGGCCTGCCGCAGCTTCTCGGCCAGCTCCGAAGCGCTGGCGGCCTGGCTGGGCGACGGCTCCTTGCCAAGCAGGCCCCTGACGAACAGCGACGAGACGTCGGCCGGGAGCGGCGGCGCCTCCCGTCCCACTGCCCGCCGATCCGCGATCAGATGCCGGCGATGCAGGACCAGCACCTGCTCATGGGCCAGCCAGCGCAGCCACAGGTCAAAGGGAAGGGGCCGTTGCTGGAGGAAGTCGGGCAAGCGGCGCAGCGCTTCCAGGTAGGTGTCCTGCACCACGTCGGAGACGTCAACCCGGGCGGCCAGCCTGCGGTCCAGGCGCAGAGCCACCACCTGCCGGACGCGCTCGCGGTGACGGGCGAACAGCCCGGCAAACGCCTGAGGATCGCCCTGGCGGGCGCGTTCGAGAAGGATCAGGACGTCTTGCGGATCGTCAGTCATGGACCAGCCTTTCCTGTCGTGACCGGGAATGGACTCCCGGCCTCAAAGGATAGGACTGCGCCAAGCGTCAGGGGAAGACACTTTTCTCCGGATTTTGGCAAGAGACGACCCAGAGGTCACTCCGGTGGCATCGGCCCGACGATCTGGTCCACGTTCAGCCCCAGGTCGCGGAGCTTGTAGCGCAGCGTGGTGCGGTTCAATCCCAGCCGCTCGCTGGCCTGGGCCTGGTGGCCCTGGGTGGACCGCAGCACCCGGATGAACAGCTCGCGCTCCACCAGCCGCATCACCCGGACGTACAGGTCCGGCTCGCCGCGCTGGATCAGCTCGTCGATCATGCTTCCCAGGTCAAGCAGACCCCGGGTCGGCGGCGTTCCCTCGGCCACCGGCGGGGCGGCCTGCAGTTCCGGCGGCAGGGCCTCCGGCAGCACCAGCGAACCCGGACTGCGCAGCACCGCTTCCTGGAGCACGCTCCGCAGCTCGCGCACGTTGCCCGGCCAGCGATACTGCTGCAGCAGGGCCAACGCCTCCGGGTCGAAGCCGGTCAGGTGCTGTCCCATTTCCCGGTTGAACAGGAACAGGAAGTGGTGGGCCAGCTCCGGAATGTCCTCGACCCGCTCGCGCAGCGCCGGCACCAGGATGCTGATGCCGCGCAGCCGATAGTACAGGTCGGCCCGGAACTTCCCCTCGGCGATCCGCTTTTCCAGATCCTGGTTGGTGGCCGCGATCACGCGCACGTGCGTCTGCACCGTCTCGACGCCGCCGACCCGCTCAAAGCGCTGCTCCTGCAGGACGCGGAGCATCTTGGCCTGGGCGGCCGGGGGCATGTCGCCGATCTCGTCGAGGAACAGGGTGCCGTCGTTGACCTGCTCGAACTTGCCGATCCGCTTGCGCTCCGCCCCGGTAAAGGCGCCCCGCTCGTGGCCGAACAGCTCGCTCTCGATCAGCCCCTCCGGCAGGGCCGCACAGTTGACGGCGAGGAAGGGCCGATCGGCCCGCTTGCTGTGGTGGTACAGGGCCCGGGCGACCAGTTCCTTGCCGACGCCGCTCTCGCCCAGGATCAGCACGTTGACGTCCATCGGCGCCACCCGGCCAATGGTCTTGCACACGTCCTGGATGGCCGCGCTGCGGCCGATGATCGGCTCGGTTGGTTCCAGGGTGGGCAGCACGGCCGGCACGTGCATCAGCCGGGACGCCTCCAGGGCCCGGTTCAGGATCTCGTTGAGGCGCTCGAAATCGACCGGCTTGAGCAGGTAATCGAACGCCCCGCGCTTCATGGCTTCCAGGGCCGTACCCGCGGTGCCGTGGGCCGTGATGAAGATCACCGGCCGGCAGGGGTCCTCGGCCAGGATGGTCTCGAACACGTCCAGACCCGAACCGTCCGGCAATTGCAGATCGAGGACAATCACGTCGGGCCGACGTTCGCGGAACAGGGTCCGCCCCTCGGCAGCCGTGGCGGCGGTGAGGACCTCGTTGTCATTGCGGGCAAAGACCCGGCGGAAGGAGTAGCGAAACCCTTCCTCATCATCCACGAGCAGGATCGTTGGCATGAACGCCCTCTGCAGTTGGTCCCGGCAAGGTAATCGTCAGGCGGGCCCCGCCTTCCGGGCGATTGCTGGCGGTCAGCCGGCCCTGGTAATCTTCCACGACACGCCGGCACACGCTCAACCCCAATCCGGTCCCGGTCGGTTTGGTGCTGGTGAACGGCGTGAACAGGCGATTGACCACGGCCGGATCGATCCCGGGACCGGTGTCGGCCACGTCCAGGCGGATGGCCCCATCGGGCTGTTGCTCCAGGCGCACCAGCAGTTCTCCTCCCTGGGGCATCGCATCCAGGGCATTGAGGAACAGGTTGACCAGGACGCTCAGGAACTGATCGCGGTCCACCGAGATGGTCACGGGCCGGTCCAGGCCGGTGAGCCGAACGGCGACGTTCTGCTGCCGGATGCGTGTCTGGACCAGGTTGAGGGCCTGCTGGATCAGCGAACCCAGTTCCAGGGTCTCCTTGTGTGCCGTGGTGGGCTTGGCAAAATCGAGCAAATCCTGGACCTTGCGCTCCAGCCGTTCAACCTCGTCGTGGATGACCCGCAAGTCCTCCGGGGTCAGCGACTGGTAGGACGGCTCTCCCTGCGCGAGTTGCGCTCCGGCACGCAGGCGTGCCTCCGCTTCGCCGTCTGGACGGCTCGGGAGAGCCGTCCTGCGAAGAGCCTGGTCGCGGCTGCTCAGGGCCGCGCTGACCAGCAGCTTGATGCTGGACAGCGGGTTGCGGATCTCGTGAGCGACCCCGGCCGCCAGCTGGCCGACCGCGGACAGTTGCTCGGCCCGCAGGATCTCGCGCTCCTGTTCCTGCAGCCGGGCCACGACCTCGCGGACCCGCTGCAGGATCGTTTCCATCTGCCGGTCCAGGTGCCCCAGGTCGCCCTCGGCGAACAGACGCACCGAGCCCAGTTCCTGATCCAGGTGGGCGTGGACGTCTTGCAGCCGAACGCTGAGGCGCGTGATCGACCGGCTCAGGCCCCAGGCCACGCCAAACCCCCAGGCCAGGCCGCTGAGCGGCCCGAGGATGGCCAGCAAGATCAGCAGCCAGCGGGTATAGGCAACCACCTGTTCGCTGTCCTCGGTGGTCTTTTCCATCGCCGCCTGGTGGTTACGCAGCAGTTTCTCGCAGGGATGGATCACGTCGCTCAGCGGGTGCTCATCGACCCAGTCCAGTAACTGCTTGACGGTCGGCTGTGGCGGCAGTTTGCCGGCCGTCGTCGCGAGTTCCTCCCGGTAGCGCTGGTAACCCACCTCGATTTCCCGGAGCAGCTGGGGATCTTTCTTTTGCGACGCCGCCTTCTTGGCCCGCTGCAAGGCCGCCTCGAATTGCTGCTGATCGCGGACGAGGTCTTCCTGGCGGGCGTGCTTGGGGTCCATGAAGTCGATCAGACTGTGGAACCGCAGTTGCCGCAGCTCCGACTCCAGCTCCTGGGCCGCCAGCAGGCTGGCCACGTCGCTGGACAGGATCTCCGAGCGATTCCTTTGCAGCTGATGCAACGACCGCAGACTGACAATGCAGGCGCCCAGCAGCAAGGAGCCAATCACCATGGCCGGCAGGGTCACCTGGAGCAGAATCCGCCGGTTGAAGGTCACGCTACACCCCCCTTCCGCGCAAAGGGCCAGGAGCCGGAAGGCCCCTCCTACTTTCATGCTACTGAAGATGACAAGGTGACAAGGTGACAAGGTGACAGAAAAAGGGGCGTTGACTTCGGTCACCTTGTCACCTTGTCAAGGAACCGCCGCGCTTTCCCCATGCGGCGGAATGCGAAAGGAGCCCCGGCAGCCAGGACAGACACTCCAGCGATAGGCAAACCGTGGGTCGGTCTGCAGGGAGCAACGGCAGTTGGGACAGCGGAAAAAATAGTTCCCGGGCGCTTCGCGGGAGACGGTCCGCGACAGCAGCGGCGCCGGCACCCGCAGCTGCTGACGGCACCGAGGACAGTGGCTCTCGCTGTCCGCGTCGCGCAGCGGCGATTCCAGCAAGGCCCAGCATCCGGGGCAGCGGTGCAGCACGGCGTAGATCGACGTCGGGGCTTCGCAGTGGGGACAAACAATGGTATCTCGGCTGCGTCTCACCGGCTGATCGATCAGCCGGGCGCAACCGACCACCTGACACCGGTGGGGCGCGGTCAGCAGCACGGCGGGCAGTTCCGCTTCCCTGGGGAACGGGTCGGTGCCGGAGTCGGCCGCCGCCAGCGGTCTCCCCCAGGTGCGATTGACCTGGTAGAACCGACCGCAACCGGGGCACTTGATTGTCCGCCCGTGGGCTTCGTCGCGGAGGTCCTGGACGCGATCGCAATACGGACATTCAAGGCGAAACATGGGTGCTTCCCCAGAGCAAGGCGGTGCGGTTCGAGGGTCCGCCTTGCTGCTCATGCTTGCAGACGGTTTGCCCCCTGTCAACGAAAACCATCCGACCCCAGGTGTTGCGATTGGAAAAGTGGTGGCAGATGGACGCATTCGGATTCGGCGTGGAAGAGGCCCGACGGAGAAGCTAGAATGCTGTTGTGGGATCGTTCGCCCAAATGATCGCTGGAAGCAACCTCTTCACGGAGCAGCCACCAATGCCGGCACGCCTCTGCCTGACTGCACTCGCTCTGCTTCTCCTTGCCCTTGCCCCGTTTCCCGTTCGCGGCGCCGACAGCAGTCCGCCCAACGTCCTGATGATCGTCGCCGACGACATGGGCTGGACCGATTACGGATTCATGAAACACTCGTACGTCCAGACGCCCCACCTCGACAAGCTGGCCCGCGAAGGGGCCGTCTTTCCCAACGGTTACGTCCCCACGTCGCTGTGCCGGGCCAGCCTGGCGACCCTGCTGACGGGCCTTTACGCCCATCAGCACAAGATCTGCTGCAACGACCCTCCCAAGGGGACCGAGTGCGCGGAGATGCTGCCCTTTTTGAAGCAGGCCCCGACCATTCCCCGGCTGCTGAAGGACAAGGGGTATCGCAGTCTGCAGACGGGCAAATTCTGGGAGGACCACTACTCCAATGGCGGCTTCACGGCCGGCATGACCGAGAAGGGCCGGCACGGCGACGCCGGTCTGGTCATTGGCCGGCAGACAATGAAACCCCTCCATGACTTCATCGAGGAATCAGGGAAGACACCCTGGTTCATCTGGTATGCTCCGATGATGCCGCACCAGCCGCACAATCCGCCGGAGCGACTGCTCAAGAAGTACCTGGTGGAGAAGCGCGACCCGGCCGAGGCGAAGTATGCCGCGATGTGCGAATGGTTCGACGAAACCTGTGGCGAGCTGCTGGGGTTCCTGGACAGGAAAGGGCTCACGCAAAACACCCTGGTCGTGTTCGTCGCCGACAACGGCTGGGTTCAGGCGGCCAGCACCGAGAAAAAGACTCAGTTCCAGACGCGCAGCAAGAACACGCCCTACGATGCCGGCGTGCGGACACCGGTGATCCTCAAATGGCCCGGCAAGATCAAGCCGGGCTCGCACGCCGATCTGGTCTCCACGGTCGATCTCGCCCCGACCATCCTGGCCGCCTGCGGGGTCAAGCCGACCGGGCCGATGAGCGGCGAGAACCTGCTGGACGTCGCGATGGGAAAAGGCAAGCTGACGCGGGATGCGGTCTTTGGCGAGATTTACCTGCACGACTGCGTCAAGGTGGGCCAGCCGTCGCTGAGCCTGACGCATCGCTGGGTGCGGCAGGGGAACTGGAAGCTGATCGTCAACCAGAAGAACGGCAAGGCGGAGCTGTATGACCTGGCCAAAGATCCGCAGGAGAAGAAGGACCTGGCAGCGACCGAGGCGGAGCGGGTGACCCGGCTTCGCGGGGTCCTCGATCGCTGGTGGGATGGCAAGTCCGACCATCTGAAACCGCGCTGAGGAGCGCAATCTCTCGAACCAATCCAGGTCGGCACGTGTCTTTCTCCCGACTCACAAGGATTCCTTGTTTTCGTCGGAGGTGACACGTGCCCAGCGCGCATGAGATCCGGGCCCATTACGATCGGGATTCCATTGTCGTCTACCAGGCTTACTCTCCAGCGATTGCCCGGCCGGCGCTGGAGAAGCAGACGTTTGTGCCTCCGTTCTCGTTCCAGCGGATGACCTGGATCAAGCCTTCCTTTCTCTGGCTGATGCACCGCAGCAACTGGGGCCAGAAGTCCGGCCAGGAATGCGTCCTGGCCGTGCGCATTTCCAGGGCCGGATGGGAGGAGGCGCTGTCGCTGGCCGTGCTGACTTCCTTTGAGCCGGGCGTCTTCCGCAATGCCCAGGAATGGCGACAGCAGTTCGACAAGGCCCTGGTTCACGTGCAATGGGACCCGGAACGGACGCTGCGCGGAGCGTCGCTCCCGTATGGCAGCATCCAGGTAGGACTGAGCCGGCACGTCATCCGCCGCTACGTGGACGAGTGGATCGTCGGCATCGAGGATTACACACCGCTGGTGAGGAAGATCTACCACCACCTCCAGAGCGGCCAGGCGGACCGGGCCAAGCGGCTTCTTCCTCCGGAAAAGGTCTATCCGCTGAATGCGGAGATTGGCCGGCGCATTTTGGCGTAGCCGCAGGCGGCCCGCCTGCTGGCTCTCGTGGGCCGGTCGCTCTCGTGGGTGCCTTATCCCTGCCAGGACAAGCCAGCAGGCGAGCCGCCTGCGGCTACGCCTGCTGGCAGCCACCCCGCGAACTTCGCCGCCGTCCCCATCTCCTCCTCGATCCGCAGCAGCTGGTTGTACTTCGCCAGTCGTTCGCTCCGGGCCACCGAGCCGATCTTGATCTGCCCCGCTCCGGTCGCCACCGCCAGGTCGGCCAGCGTCGTGTCCTCCGTCTCGCCGCTGCGGGCCGAGATCACTGCACGATAGCCGCCCTCCCGGGCCAGCCGGACCACCTCCAGCGTCTCGGTCAGCGTGCCGATCTGATTCACCTTCACCAGCACCGCGTTGGCTGCCTTCTGCTCCAGGCCGCGCCGCAGCCGCTCCGGATTGGTGACAAAGAGATCGTCGCCGATCAGTTGCACCCGTTGCCCCAGACGGGCCGTCAGCTCGCGCCAGCCCTCCCAATCATCCTCGGCCAGGCCGTCCTCCAGGCTCAGGATCGGGTAGGCGTCCACCCACCTGACCAGCCGCTCGATCATCTCTCCGGAGGTCAGGAGGCTGCTGCCGCCGGTCGAGAGGCGATAGCTGCCGGCACCGAAGAAGTGCGTGCTGGCCACGTCCAGGGCGATGGCCGCCTGCCGGCCCGGGACCAGGCCGGCGCGAGCGAAAGCGAGCAGCACCATCTCGATGGCCTGCTCGTTGCTGCGCAAGTGCGGTCCATAGCCGCCCTCGTCGCCGACCAGGGCGGCCTCGAACCCGTGCCCCCGCAACACGTCTCCCAGGGCCCGGTAGACCGCCAGCGTCATCTCCAGGGCCTCGGAGTACGAACGCGCCCCGATCGGCAAGAGCAGGAAATCCTGTAAGTCGAGATTGCCGCCCGCATGCAGCCCGCCGCTGATCAGGTTGACCATCGGCAAGGGCAGGCAAGCCCGACCCTCCGGATCGAGGTACTGCCACAGCGATTGCTTCCGTGCCGCTGCTGCCGCATGAGCGCAGGCCAGCGACACGCCCAGGATGGCGTTGGCCCCAAGCCGCCCCTTGTTCGGCGTACCGTCCAGCTGGCACAGTGTCTCATCCAGCGGACCCTGCTCGGTGACGTCTCGACCGAGCAGCGCAGGACCAAGCACTTCACGGACGTTGGCCACGGCCCGGAGGACGCTCTTGCCTCCGTAGCGCGTCGGGTCGCCGTCGCGCAGCTCCACCGCCTCATGCCGGCCGGTGCTGGCACCCGACGGCACGATGGCCCGTCCCCAGGCCCCACCGTCACAGTGGACCTCCACCTCGACGGTCGGCCGGCCCCGACTGTCCAGGACCTGACGCGCATGAATCCGACGAATCGTGAAGCCGCTCATGGATCTTCCTGTTCTCGCCAACGTCTATTGGTGCCACTCGCCCGAGTAGAAGCCCTTGTAGCTCTGGTTGTACCAGACCGGCGAGGACGGCTCGCCTTCCTGGCCCAGAGCGTCCACGGCCACGATCCAGTAGCGCGTCGTGTTCCGTCCTCCCGCATGCCGGAAGGTTGGCTCCTTGACCAGGTCCTCCGTCACGCGGTCGATCTCGAAAACCTTCCTGCCCAGCTTGTAAATGCGGTAGCCGGCAATGCCTCGCTCCGGGCTCGCATCCCACTTCAGCACCGCCATGCCGTCGCGTTCCCGGCAAAGGACGTGCGTCGGCGCCGAGGGGATCGTCAAAGTATACGGAGACGGGCCGCTCTCCGTGCCGAGCTGGTTGACGGCCTTCACAACGTAGGCCCAGACCTGATGCTTCGGCTCCTTCGGGTCAGGGTCTTTCTGGGTCAGGCTGACTTGTGAATCGGTGAACGTCGTGCCGGGAATCGGTTCCTCGTTCAGCTTGCGGATCTCGGTGACGTCGCGGACTTCGACGGGTGTTGGCTCGGGATATTCCGGGTCGTTGTCCTTCCAGGCGGTTGGCGTGCCCTTCGTGACCGCACGCATGAGCACCTTCCCCCGGTAGACGTTGCAGCCTGCCACGTCCGCCGCAGGGTGCTTGTTCCAGGTCACTTGCACCTTCTCCGGACTCAGCACCGAGACGACTGGTTTGAGCAGGACACGCGGTTGAGTGCGTGCCCGGAAACTCAGCGGGCTCTCCGACTCGGCCTTGCCGATCGTTTTCACGGCGTAGAAATAGACCTTGCCCGCCGTCAGGCCCCTGTCTTCAAACCGGGTCTCTTGCGTGGCACCGACCTTCTCAAACCGGGCCAGGTGAGGTTCCTCCGACTGGCGCGATAGACGTGATACTCCGCCACTGGCGGCTGGCTCCCGGTCCAGGTCAGCGTGGCCATGCCCTTGCCGGTCACGACTTGCAGGTCCTTCGGCGCCTCCAAAGGTTTTTCCGCGGGTGCCTTGCGATAGCGGTAGGTCCAGATCTCAGGTGCCTTTCCTCTGCCTTCCTTGGAGGACGTCTCCAGGATGAACACGTTATGCTCCGCGGAAAAGCCGAGGTTGCGCGACCGGCTCATGCTCGGTGCCGGCTCCTCGGCCGGGTTCATGCGTGTCCAGCGCAGCTTGGCCACGTCCAGGGCCCAGGTTTCGTGCTTGTTGCTTTTGGTGTCCCAGGTGATGCAGAGGCAGACGCCATTGATCGAGTCGTAAGCCATCTTGGGGATCGTGGAATAAGGGTCCCCCTTCTTGCCCGGCGGGTGCGGCTCCAGGGCGTGGGCCTGCCACTTGCCGGCTGAGTACCGATAGATCCACGTCTTCTCGTCATTGGCATACTGACTGCCGAACATCACCAGGCAATCCTGGCGAGCATCATAGGCCAACCCCATGCCGTCCCGGGGCGAGGGGCGCTCGGTCGCGGGCAGTCGATAGAGCCGATTGGCGTAGGCGTCGTAGGCGAAAAGGTTGTTGGTGCCGCCGCTGCTCGCCTGACCGCCGAACGACAGGGCCAGTTCGTGGTTGGGATCGTACGTCGCGGCCGCATCGAGGCTGCCAAGCCCTTCGCTGGCCAGGAACGGCCGATAGGGGGCAGGCCGCATGTTGGTCCAGGTGTTGCTGGCCGGGTCGTAAAGCCAGACGGGGGAACTCTTGAGCTTGACGCCCCGGCTCCACTGGTAGCCGTGGCCCAGCGAGGCGCCCGGGAAGCGCACGAAACGACGGTTGGCCAGGTCGAAGGTGTCGGCTCCATCGATGCAGCAGACGCCCGGAGGCGAGGTGTTCGGGAAGTGCTGCTTCCAGCTCCCGGTGTCGAGGTCGCAGGTGAACGTATGGAACCCTTGCGGAATGCCGTCGTGGCCGCCGAAGTGAATCCACTGCCGCGAATAGGGGTCGTAGCTGCCGCTCCCCTCCCAGCTGAACGATGGCGCCGGTTGGCCCTCCCGAGGACTTTGCCGCACCCAGCGGTTCTCGGGGTGTTTGCTCCAGTCCGGTGTCTTCGCCGCCGGTTCCGGGGCCGTGGCCCCGGGAGAGAGAAACACCACCGCCGCGATCAGACCCAGAGGGAAACTTGCAAACGCCGCAACCTGGCTCTTCATGACTGGTCCTCCACTGGCACGGGAGAAACAACTCGTTCGCTAGCAAGTATAGGGACAAACGTGCTGTTGGCCCGAAGGGGAATATAATCCTCTGGGACAACTACCCTGGCACTGGCGCCCAGGACTCACGTCCTGGTCTATTGACTGTCGCCCCTTCGGGGCTCTTGTCTTCAGCCCCGAAGGGGCGACAGTCAATAGACCAGGACGTGAGTCCTGGGTGCGGGGGGCGTGTCCACCCTTCTTTTTTCGGAGGATGCCATCATGTCCACCGCCACTCTGACGCTGCCGGGTCCGCGCGTGGTGCGGGCGCCGCGCGGCCCGGAACGGACCTGCAAGGGCTGGGTCCAGGAAGCCGCCCTGCGCATGCTGTGCAACAACCTCGATCCCGACGTGGCCGAGGCCCCGGAGCGGCTGGTGGTCTACGGCGGCTGCGGCAAGGCCGCCCGCTCCTGGCAGGACTTCGACGTCATCGTCGCCGCCCTGCGGCGGCTGGAGAACGACGAGACCCTGCTGATCCAGTCCGGCAAGGCGGTCGGCGTCATCCGCTCGCACCCGCTGGCCCCGCGCGTCCTGCTGGCCAACAGCCTCCTGGTGCCGCACTGGGCCACCTGGGACGAGTTTCGCCGGCTGGAAGCGCTGGGGCTGACCATGTACGGCCAGATGACCGCCGGCAGCTGGATCTACATTGGCACGCAGGGGATCTTGCAGGGCACCTACGAGACCTTCGCGGCCTGCGCCCGGCGACACTTCGGCGGCACGCTGTCCGGCCGGCTGGTGGTCAGCGCGGGCCTGGGAGGCATGGGCGGCGCTCAGCCCCTGGCCGCGACCATGAACGGGGCCGCCTTCCTCGGCGTCGAGGTCGATCCGGCACGCATTGAGCGCCGTCTGCACACGGGCTATCTCGACCAGACCGCCGCCGACCTGGACCAGGCCCTCGGCTGGCTGATGGAGGCGAAGCAAGAGCGTCGGCCGCTCTCGGTTGGCCTCCAGGGCAATGCCGCCGCCGTGCTGCCGGAACTGGTCCGCCGAGGGATCACTCCCGACGTCCTCACCGATCAGACCTCGGCTCACGACACCCTCAACGGCTACGTCCCGCTGCCGAGCACCGCGGACGAAGACCTCGACGCCCTGCGCCGCGACCGCCCCGAGGAATACGTCCAGCGGGCCGTCGGGTCGATCGGCGTCCACGTCCAGGCGATGCTGGAGCTGCGGCGGCGCGGCGCGGTCACCTTCGACTACGGCAACAACATCCGGGCCCAGGCGGTGGAGGCCGGCGTCCGCGATGCGTTCGACATCCCCGGCTTCATTCCGGAGTACGTACGACCGCAATTCTGCGAGGGTCGCGGACCGTTCCGCTGGGTCGCCCTGTCCGGCGATCCCGAGGACATCTACCGCACCGATCGGGCCGTGCTGGAGACCTTCCCGCACGACGAAGCACTGGCCCGCTGGATTCGCCTGGCCGGGGAGAAAGTCCACTTCCAGGGCCTGCCGGCCCGGATCTGCTGGCTGGGCTACGGCGAGCGGATGCAGTTGGGATTGCGCTTCAACGAGATGGTGCGAACCGGTGTCCTGAAGGGGCCGATCGTCATTGGCCGGGACCATCTCGACGCCGGCTCGGTGGCCTCGCCCAACCGCGAGACGGAGGGGATGCGCGACGGCAGCGACGCCATCGCCGACTGGCCGATCCTCAACGCGCTTATCAACACTGCCTGCGGGGCCGGCTGGGTGAGCGTCCATCACGGCGGCGGCGTCGGCATCGGCTACAGCCTGCATGCCGGCATGGTGGTCGTCGCCGACGGCAGCGACGAGGCGGCTCAACGTCTGGAGCGCGTCCTGACCAGCGATCCGGCGATGGGCGTGATCCGCCACGTCGATGCCGGCTACCCCGAGGCCATCCAGTGCGCCCGCGAACGTGGGGTGCAGGTTCCCGGATTGCGCGAGTGAACCGTGGCATCCAGGACATTCGTCGGGCTACTTGCACGAGAAGGGCAGCTGCACCGTGACCGTTTCGATCTTCCGCTCGATGGGCCGGAACACGTCTACCTCGAAGGGCCCCTTGATGGTGTTGCCGGCGGTGTCCTCCAGGGTCGTGTCGGCCACCAGCTGGTAGTCACCGGCGACCCAGGGCCGAGCCGGCGTGAAGCTCCAGCGCGTTTCCTCGTCGGTCACCTTGATGGTCCCGGCCACCTTGCGACCGCGACCGTCGGTCACCCACAGCAGCCGGTTGAGCAGGGCCCGATCGAGCGGACGCGGGAAACTCACCTGCAGGGCGGCCGAGCCGTTGGCGGGCGGAGCCACGAGCTTCCACTCCTTGACGTCGATGGCCTTGTCGTACTCGGGCACGGTGCGGAAGGCCTTGCGATGGTCCGCTTTCAGTGGGTTGCCGCGGGCGTCCTTCCAGCCGCGATCGACCACCAGCGTATAGGCCTTGTTGGCTTCCAGGACCGGCCCCAGCTCTTCGCGCGGCTTCAGACCGCGTTTGATCCGGCCGGGATCGACCAGCAGGGTGAAGCGCGTGCCCTCGTTGTTCCACAGCTCCTCGCCCAGTTCCAGGAACGCGGCCTCGACCGTCTTGCCGGCCGAGTCGAGCAAGCGTACGTGCTGGTAGGCCTCGCCCCGGCTCATCGGTGCCGAGAAATGGAGGTAGAAGCGCAGCTGGTTCTCCGGCAGCTTGCTGGCGCTTGGATAAACCTGCTCAACCACCGTGGTCGGCTGCTCCTTGCGGGCGGGAATCTCGAAGGCGGCAACGACAGCTTCCGCGGCGGGGCCGGCCCGGCCGGGCAGCCGGGACGGCTGGAACACGGCCCGATAGCGGGCCCCGGCCGTCAGGGGATAGCGCGGCTCAAAGCGGAGGATGCCCATGTCGATCCGGTACGAGCCCAGCATGGCCGGCTGCTTGCGATCCGCCTCGGGAGTGCTGCCGGCCACGAAGACGGCGAACAGGGCCTGCCACTGCTCCTCGTCCAGCCTGGCCCGGCTGAGCCGTTCCAGGTCTGCGGCTTCGAGCCCGGTCACGGCAAAGGTGGCGGCCAGGTCGGTTTCCGCTTTGCGGTGCAGGCGAATGGCCGGGCCTTTGCTGGGTTCGGGTCTGGCCTGGGTGGGTTCGATTGTCGAGAAGGTCCAGGCCGCGAACAGAGCCAGCACGAGGAGCCAGACAAAGAGAATCCGTTTCACGGCAGGGGTCTCCTCGAGATCGAACGCGGCGAGAGTCGAAGTCGATTCCAAGCAAGTTCAAGATGCCGCTTGCGGCTTCGCGCAACACGCTAAGCCGCAAGCGGCCTGGGAACTGTGCAACGCACAAAACGTCACGGCAGGGCCAGGGTGACCAGGCTCAGCGCGCCGCCCTCGCCGCGCTGCAGAACCAGGGCATGGCCCTTGTCGAGCTTGGCCAGGTGGTCGATGCCCTTCCAGGATTCGACCTTCTCGTAGGGTTGGCCAGCGGTGCCGCCGCCCCGGACCGGGTCGGTAATCGCCTTGGCCTTGTCAACGCCCGCCAGGCTGACCTTCATGATGCCGCGGGCGCTGTTGGCGATCAGCAGGTAATCCTTGCCGTCCTTGGTGTAGACGATCATGTCCAGCGGGTTGTTGCGGTTGCCCAGTTCGGCGATGGTCGTGCCGCGGACCTTTTCGCCGACCTTCAGCTGCGACACGGGGAACTTGACCAGCGGCGTGCAGGTGTAGGAGGCCAGCAGATTGGTTTCGCCGTCGATGTCGTAGGGAACGAAGGTGCGGATCGGCGAGCGCGTTTCAATGGCGGCATGAGCGGCGTGCCAGATCTCGACGCTGGTGCCCTTGTCCACGTCTTTGAACGGGAAGGGAATGACGCGCAGGTTGGAGGCAAACTTGTCGGTGGTCAGGCCGGCAACGTAAACCTTGCCCTTGACGTAGGCCAGTCCGGTGATGGCCGTCTTGTCGGCAGCGTTGGGAAGGGCCGCCTTGGCGAACTTCACGTCCTTGAGAGCGACCTCCTTGATCTTGCCCTCGCGGTTGACGCGGACAATGGCCGGGGCCGCATCGGGGCCCTTGCCGCGCGACACCGACAGGTAGGCATCGCCCGAGAGCGGGTTGACGGCCACGCTGTTGATGCTGATTTCCTTGGCCGTGGTGCCCAGCAGCCCGGCAACCTTCTCGGCGATGCCGTTGACCTTCAGCTCGCCCGTGGCCGGCGAGGAGGGCTTGTCGCCGGTGTCGATGGCGAAGATGGCGCCGCCCCTGGCATCGCCCACGAAGAGGATGCCATTGGGCCCGAAGGTCAGGGCCCCGGCGGATTTCAGGTCAGGCGTCCCCTGCGTCAGGCCGGTCGGTTCCGCCCCTTGCAGGTTGCCCGCCAGCAGCGCTACCCCCAGAAACAGAGCCAGCGCGACACAAGTCTTCGGCTGCATGATCAGGTCCTTTCCGAAAAAGTAGGGTCCAGAATGCCAACAAGCGAACGGGCACCCCTTATGATGCTCAGAGCGTCCGCGAAGGCAAGCAGGAAATTGTCGGAAGGGCGAATGTTTCTTGTGTTCTTAAACCCCACCGAGGGGACGGAGGCTCATCCTTCTCCTTCCTCCTTTCCGACCTCATCCCCGCAAGCCGACCTGCTGCAGCAGCTGGTCGGTCTTCTCGTACGCCTCGCGGACCCACTCCGTGATCTTCTCCGGCTGCGGCGAATACTCCAGTTCGATGCTGATGGCGCCGTCAATGCCCAGTCCCTTGATCTCGCGCAGGTACGGCACGAAATCCACCACGCCCCGGCCCGGCGGCAGGTCGCCGTGGACCTTGCCGTCGCAGTCGCTCAGGTGAACGTGGATCGCCCAGCCCTTGAGCTTGCGCAGCTCCTCCGGCGGAGTTCCGGACAATTGCAGATGCGAAACGTCGATGTTGGCCCGCACCGCCGGATGATCCACGTCCTGCAGGAAGCGCAGCATGCTCTCGACGTTGTGTACCAGCGACAGCTTGAACGGCTCCAGCTCCAGGGCGATCTGCAAACCCAGGTCGGCCGCATACTTGCCCAGTTCCCGGCAGTTGCGGACGCCGGTCTGCCACTGGTCGGCCGGCGGTATCACCTGCTTCTCCCAGACGTACTCGCCGAGTACCAGCAAGACGTTGCGGGCCTCGTATTCGTAGGCCAGATCGAGATAACGGCGGCAGCGCTCCAGGTGGAAGCGCTGCACGCTGGGGTTGAAATCGATCAAGCCCACGGCCACGCAGGCAATGCTGACGATCGGCAGTCCCGCTTGTTGGCACTCCTCGCGGATCAGCTTGCGTTCCCTGGGAGACAGGTCGAGCGGGTCGGCAAAGATGTCGATGGTGTCGAAGCCGATCTCGCGGGTCTGGCGAATGCCAAAGGCGGTATCTCGCCCGGCCTGGGCCCAGGCCGAGTTGATCAGTCCCAGCTTCATGATGCACTCTCCAGCAGATGGGTTACTTGTCCACGGGGGTGCGGTGGAAATGGACGTGACGCCAGCGGCCGTTCTGCTTCTGCCAGATCCGCGTCTCGGCGCTGGCGACCGTGGCCGGGCCGCCCTCGGAATTGAGTTTCTGGATCAGCCGGACGTACGCCACGACCGCCACGTCGCCCAGCAGCCGGATGCGCGGCGAACACAGGGTCGTCTGATGCCGGCCGCGAATGCCGCCCAGGTCGAAGTAAAAGCGGTGGAAGTCCAGCCCCTCGACGATCTGGCCGCCCGGGGCCTCCGGCTCGAACGCGGTCAGCGAGGGATCACACAGTTCCTGGTAGGTCGCCCAGTCGCCCGCCGCAATGCAGTCCAGCAGACGCTGGGTCAGCTGGAGCAGCTCACGCTCCGTTGCACTGGTCATGGTAGGTGGCTCCAAGCGGCGGGAAACAACCCCTCCTTTGTAGGACGGGCTTCCCAGCCCGTCCGGACGGGCTGGGAAGCCCGTCCTACAAAGGAGGGGCTGGGGGAGGGGTTCTTTGCCTGCCGCGCTCACATCGGCGGGCCGCCCGCCCCACCACCCGGACCACGGCCGCCGCCTTTTTTCCGCATGCCCTTCTCGCCGCCGCCCGGGCCGCCCTTCCTGCCGCCCTCGCTGCCCAGGGCGCCGTCCTTCTGGGTCTTCCCGCTGCTCTTGCTGGCTTCATTGACCAGGGTGCGCGGGTTGAGGACCACCCGGTCACCCTCGTTGAGTCCCTCGACCACCTCGGCCACCTTCTCGTTGCAAATGATCTCGATCTCCTCCTTGTCGCTGGTGGCCAGGACAATGTTGCGCAGCTCCGGACCGCGCTCGGTCATCACGTAGCACTTCCGCTTGGGGCCCATGCCGCCCAGGATGGCCTGCAGGGGAATGGTCAGCGCGTAGTCCCTCTTGATGTCGGTCGAGATGGTCACCTCGGCACTCATGCCGGGCCGGAGGTCCGGGATGGCATCGTCAAGCGACACCATGGTCTGGTAGACCTTGACGTCGGACGACAGCCAGTCGGTCTGCGACGCCATGGTGGCCACGGACTTGACGTGGCCCTTGAAAACCCGGCCGGCCTTGGCGTCCAGGCGGATGCGCCTCCAGGCCCGGCTTGATCAGGACCTGCTCCACCTTGCACGCGCCCTGGGATAGTAGGTGCGGTACTCATCGATGGCCGCCTGAGTGGCGAGCCGCGCCAGGGGATTGTGCATCGCCACCAGGTTGACGCCGGCGAAACCAGTGGGTTGCCAGACGTCTGTCCCCGTTTGGACCTTGGAGAGTACGGCCTCGTGGACCTTGGCATTGACCACCATCTGCGACAGGTCGGGGATGCGGAGCATCTTCTGACCTTCCTTGACCGTTTCGCCCAGGGCCACCAGCCCCTGCTGGGACGCGCCGCTCCGGGTGTTTTCCGGCACGTAGTAGACCACCACGCCGGCCTGGGTGCGCAGGATCAGGCACTTCTTGACTTCCTGCACGGAGTCCAGGTACAGGTCCTTTTTCTGCTCAAACACTGATTGCTTGGCCTTGGCCGAGCCCTCGCACATCTTCTGCTTGGCGATCGCCTGCTTTTTCACCCGGATGATGGCCCGTTTGGCCTCATCGACCTTGCCCTGGAGGTCCGCGGTCTGCGCCCTGCGGATGTAATCCAGGACCCGCATCTCTTCCAGCTTCATCTCGTGAGCGATCTCGGCGCTGAGCTTGCGGGCCCCGTCCGACTGCGCCTGGGAGGAGGTCACGTAGCGCCGGTTGGGCCGGGCCATCCGTTCCGACCAGGCCGCCCGCTCTTGCCACATCTCCATGTCGGAGCGGGCGATCAGGATGTTGCTCTCGGCCGCTGCGCTTGGCCTGCATGTAGTCGCCCAGGACGTATTTCTCCAGGTTGATCTGGGCCACCTTCAGGGCCAGTTCCTGGGTGGCGATGTCACTCACATTCTGGCTCAGCTGCACTTCCAGGTTCGCCAGGGCCGCGCTGTAGTCGTCCTCGGCCTGGTCCATCGCGATCTTGGCGTTCTTGAGATTGTCCTGCTGGGCGGAATCGTCCAGCTCCATCAGCCTGTCGCCGGGCTGGACCTTGGTGCCTTCGTCGATGAGCCACTTGATCGAGCTGGCGGCGCCACCCGCGGTCTTGGCCTTGACCTGGCAGGTGATGTCGCAGTTGTCGGCCGCCTCCAGGGCGCCGCGCTCGGTGATGGTGACCAGCAGCGGCTCGCGGATGACGGTGTGCAGCAGCAGATCGGGCCGCTTGGTGGGGTTCTTGCCCAGCAGGGAGACCACACCGGCCAGCAGGGTGCCGGCGACCAGCACCAGGCCCAGGCCGGACAGGACGACCGCTTTCCTACTCCAGCCCCGGGCCCGGGGCAGGGAGGTTCGTCGGGAGCCTGGCGGGCTCGCGGGACTGACCGGCCCCGGGGAACTTGCGTGGCTCGGGGAGCTGCTCAGGGAGCTTGCGGGGCTCGGGGAGCTGTTCGGTGGAGGGTTGCTTGGTTCCTCCTTTTTCAGACTCGTTGAGGCTGGGTCCGGGGTGGGGGAGTCGGGGGCCGCAGTCGCAGGTGGATTCTTCATCGAGCCAAACTCCTCGCTTGTCCAGGGGCATCAGGCCCATGTCGCGGTAGAGGTCCATGCGGTTAACTTGGAAACCGATCCACGTATTGTACAGGTCGGTCTGGGCACCAAGCAACCGGGATTGTGCCGTCAGCAGCTGATTTGTCAACGCGGCCGGGTCGCCAATGTTGGTGACAGCGGATGGTTGGCCCACCGTTCCGGGAGGGGCGCTGGGCCCGGTCGGGATCTGCGGCTGGCTGAAGGCCTGCAGGGCCACGTCCACCTGCTGATAGGCCAGCACGATGGCCCGCTTCTGAATCCAGTGGAAGTTCCAGGCAAAGGCGCGGACGTTGCGCATGTCGATGCGCACCCCAAAGAGCACGTCGTCCTCGGCCGCCATCAGGCGCCGCCGGACCGCCTGGAAGTTGATCAGGGCGGCGCGGTACAGGTTGCGTTCCACGATGCGCACAAAGGGCGCGCTCCAGTTGATGATCAGCTGCTGGTGGTAGTTGCTGCCGCCGACGGCCAGGGGATGGTAGCCCGGGCTGGGGCTGCCGAAGTCGCCGTGGTATTGCAGGTTCAGCACGCCCAGCAGCCCGTTGGCGGCCACGGTGATTTCACGCCAGGCATCGACCACCTGACCCCGGTAGTTCATCAGATCGAGCCGCCGTTCCAGCGCCACCTTCTGCATGGCCGTCAGGACAATGTCCTCGGGAGCGCTGAGCAGATCGACCCCGCCGGCACACACCAGCGGCAGACACGGCCAGGAATCCTCGACCTCCTGGTGCCGTTCATCGACCGCCAGCTCGACCAGGTCCAGGAAGCCGCGATGCACCCCGCTGCGGATGCCGGCCTGCTGGTAGGCCCGCAGCTCCAGCCAGCGCAGCACCCGGCCGATTTCCAGCTCGACCTCGGCCAGTTTCTTCTGTTCGGCCTCGGTGAGCTTTTCCTTGGCCTGCAAGCGCTTGCGTTCATTCTGGAGCATCTCCAGCCGGGCACGCATCTGCTCGTCCGTCTCCCGTTCCAGTGTGCCCAGGCGCTCCCAGGAGCGGTCCTCGAGCTGGCGGATGAAGCGCTCGAACCGGCCCAGCTGCAGGTCATACTTGGTCTCATCCAGCAGTTTCTGGTCGGCCGGGCTGAGCTTGTCCTCCGGGTCGGTGGCTTTCCTGTCCTCCAGGCGCCGCACTTCCCGGCGCAATTGATTGATCCGCCGATCCAGGGGCGACACCAGGACGTCCTCCAGCTCGTCCAGCCGGCGCTGATCGGCGGGGCTGAGCGTTCGTTGCGGGCTGGCGGCCTTCTTGTCCAGCAGCTGGTCCCGTTCCTTCTGGATCTGCTCCAGCTTGGGGCTCATGGGCGGCAGCTTGTCGGACAGCTTTTCCCACGCGGCCCAGCGTCTGAGGATCTCCCGGCTGGCCTTGGTCCCCTTGGTCAGCGGGGCGGTCTCGATCAGGTTGCGGTACTGCTGCCGAATCTGCCGGGTATCGGTCATCCCGGACAGGGCGGCGGAGTCGTTGGTCAGGTTCTGCTGGTCCTTGGACAGGTGATCCAGCTGGCGGATTAGCTTGAACATCGCTTCCAGCTGTTCATCCGCCAGGTCAATGTCGATGCACTGCGGGATGCCCAGCTGGAACTTGAACTGGTCCAGCGAGATGCGGTAGGTGACCTGGCTGTTCAGGGCGGTTTCCCTGCTGCTGAGCAGCTGCTGCTCGACCTGGTTGACCTGAGCTTTGCCGACAATGCCGCCGTCCAGGTAGATCCGGAACGTGTCCAGAAAGCGGCTGACCGCATCGATGTTCTGGTAGGTGACCACCAGGTTGGCCTTCTCGCCGATCGTCGAGAGAAAGCCCTGGGTGGTGGCCCCGGGCGGCTGGATCGGACCCAGGAGAGTGGCCGAGCCCGGGCCGAGCTGGGTGGTGACCAGGGGCGCTCCGACGGCGGTCGGCAAGAACACGGGCAGAGGCTGACTGATCACCTGGCCGGCCAGCGGCGTCGCCACGGTGCCGGGAGACAGGGCGATCACGCCCGGTTGCACGCCCGGAATGAACGCCGCCTGCCCGGCCCCGATGAACACGAAGAAGTCCTGGCGGAACTTGTAAAAGTCGCGGATCTCGTACAGCAGGTTGCGCTCCGCCTGGGTGAGCGGCTCCAGGGTGATGGCAAAGCCGAAGCCGCGCAGGAACGGCTCCACGAAGTCGAACGACAGGGTGCCAATGCTCGTCGAGGGAATCTGCCCGAAATTGTAGACCGTCTGGTTGGCGTAGTTGACCAGCAGCTCGAGCGCCCCAGCAGAACACCTGGGAAATACCCGCGACCGACTGCAGCGACCACTGGCGGGCCGGTCCGTTGTTCGCCTCGTTGCCGAACTTGTTCAGGTAGTCCATGCCGAACAGGTTGGCTTGCGGCGCCAGGGCATAGCGCTCCTGGGTGACCGGCAGGGCGGCCAGGTACAGCGACTCACGGCGGGACTGCAGTTCCCGGCTGTTGAGGTAGGCCAGCTGGATGGATTGTTCCAGGTTCATCAGGAACGGGTGCCGTTTGTTGACCCGGGCCGACTCGGGAATCTCGATCTTGTTGCAGGTGGTGGTCGGGTCGGCCAGGTCCGCGTCAATGATCGACCGCAGCCGTTCGTCGCCCCGCGGATCGGAGTACGGGATGGGCGGGGTCCGCTCCTCCACGGGAATGCCCTGGCCCTGCCCCTGACCGGGCACCGGGGTGGGCGCCTGGTAGGACGCCAGGCGAATTCCCTGGGCCGCCTGCTGATTGATCGTTTCCAGTGCGTCCGAGAATGGGGCCGCGATAGCCGGCAATTCCCTGATGTCCCGGGTATAGCCGGGACTTTTTGAGTCCTTGGAATCCTTCCCCTCCTTGCCCTCCTTACCGTTTTCCTTCTCCTTGTCCTCCTGCTGCTTTTTCCGCACGCCCAGCAGATTGCGGTTCTCCTCGTCATACTTCTTGAGCATGTCGAGGTAGCCGGTTCCCTCCATGTAAATGATGCCGAGTTTGCCGGGGATCTGCGGATTGGGGGACAGCGCCTTGGCGGCCGGGTCGTCCGGCGGCATCGGCGGCCGGTCCGGGTTGGATGGGTCGGCAAAGCGCGACAGCGGATGGGGATAGAGGTTCGCCCAGTCGATCTTCCAGAGCTTGTCGTCCTTTTGAGCGAAAAGGATGTTGACGTCCGCATCCGTCTGTTTGCGGTAGAACATCCGGGTACATCCGGACAGGCCGAACGCCAGGCTCAACGCCAGGACGGCCAAAACCAGCTTGGAATAGCGCGCGAGCATGCGAATACCCCACCGACGGTTCCCGAGCGAGGGAACAACCGTTAAATCCGTTATCGGCGGAAAAGTCTCGCCCGCTTGAATCGATGCGGCACCGGCGGGCTTACGCCGCGCCGCTCGCCTTTCCATACATCCCCCGCCTTGCTATAACGCCCTGGTTGCCTCTGACGCTGCGCAGCAATGGTGCCCGATGACTCCCCGAGAGATCCTGGCCCTGATCCGCGAAAAGGAAATCCGCGCCGTCGATCTGCGCTTCATGGACTTCCCCGGGCTGTGGCAGCATTTCACGATCCCGGCCGACGCCCTGGAGGAGAACGTCTTCGAGGACGGCCTGGGCTTTGACGGCTCCAGCATCCGCGGCTGGCAGGCCATCAACGAGTCCGACATGCTCGTCGTCCCGGATGCCGGCACCGCGTTCATTGACCCGTTTTGCAAGGACCGGACGCTGACGCTGATCTGCAACATCCAGGACCCGGTCACCAAGGAGGACTACACCAAGGACCCACGCAACGTGGCCCGCAAGGCGGTCAATTACATGAAGTCGATCGGCATCGCCGACACTGCCTTCTTTGGTCCCGAGCTGGAGTTCTTCGTCTTCGACGAGGTGCGCTACGACCAGACGCCCCACTCCGCCTATTACTTCATTGACAGTGTTGAGGGAGCGTGGAACACCGGTCGAGAGGAACAGAATCCGCGCAACCTCGGCTACAAGCTGCGCTACGGCGGCGGTTACTTTCCCTGTCCGCCGTCCGACGCCCTGCACGACATTCGCTCCGAGATGATGCTCTTGATGATGGAGTGCGGCGTCGAGGTCGAGGCCCACCACCACGAGATGGCGACCGGCGGCCAGGGCGAGATCGACATCCGCTTCGCGCCGCTGGTGAAGATGGCCGACAACGTGCTGAAATACAAGTACGTCGTCAAGAACGTGGCCCGCAAGCACAACAAGACGGCCACGTTCATGCCCAAGCCGCTGCTGGGCGACAACGGCAGTGCCATGCAGGTCCACGTGTCGCTGTGGCTGGACAACCGCAACCTCTTCGCCGGCTCGCGCTACGCCGGCCTGTCCGACATGGGCCTGTACGCCATCGGCGGCCTGCTGCGGCACGCCCCGGCCCTGTGTGCGGTCACCAACCCAACCACCAACAGCTACAAGCGCCTGGTGCATGGCACCGAAGCGCCGGTCAATCTGGCCTACAGTCAGCGCAACCGCTCGGCCGCGATCCGCATTCCGGTCTACTCACCCAATCCCCGGGCCAAGCGGCTGGAATATCGGGTGCCGGACGGCTCCAGCAACCCCTATCTCGCGTTCGCAGCCATGCTCATGGCCATGATCGACGGCATCCGCAACAAGATCGATCCGCGGGCGCCGCTGGACAAGGACATTTACGATCTGGAGCCGGAGGAACTGGCGCAGGTGCCCAAGACCCCTTCCTCCCTGGAAGAGGCCCTGACCTGCCTGGAACGGGACCACGACTTTTTGCTCCAGGGCGACGTCTTCACCCAGGACGTCCTCAGCACCTGGATCTGGTACAAACGCGAGCGCGAAGCGCAGGAAGTGCGCATCCGCCCCCATCCGTATGAGTTCGCGCTCTATTTCGACATTTGAACCTCCCGTGATCGATTTATCGTTTCGCGCTGGGCCGGCTGGCGCGAAACGATGAATCAGATTCCTCTCAGCTGCGTGCCTGCAAACTGTGCATCGCCCCCCTAGATCCCAGGCAATGGGCGGGGACCGCAGCGTCCTGGATGAGACTATCCAGAGGCGCAAACTCTTCTTGCCAAAGAAGTAACGACCGGACTGGTCAGCCCGCCCCAGTTGCTGGCACCTGATTTGCAGCCCCTTTCTTTTTACTTTTAATTCCCTCACCCGAGACATTTGCACCTGGGAAACTGTTTCCCCAGTTCCCTGCGCTGCGGAGGTTCTCTTGAAGCGTTCTTGTCAATGGTTGGTGTTGCTGGTGCTGGTCTGGTGGGCAGGGACAACCTGCGCGGCGGACAGCGCGGCACCTGAGCAGAAACCGGCGGAAAGCGCTCCGGAACAAAAGCCCGCAAGCAAGCCGTTGATCAACCCGGGCGACACGGCCTGGATGCTGGTTTCGACAGGGCTGGTGCTGCTGATGGTGCCGGGCCTGGCCCTGTTCTACGGCGGCATGGTCCGCCGCAAGAACATCCTGGCCACGATGATGCAAAGCATGGTGGCCCTGGGCCTGATCGGCCTGCAATGGGTGCTTCTGGGCTATTGCCTCTCCTTTGGAACGAGCTGGGGGGGCTTGATCGGCTGGGACTGGAAGTACCTCGGCCTGCAAGGCGTTTTACCGACCGACGTCTTCCCGGGCACCAACATCCCCGTTTACGTCCACTGCACGTATCAGGGGATGTTCGCGATTATCACTCCGGCTCTGATCAGCGGGGCCCTGGCGGAGCGCATCAAGTTCGGGCCCTACTGTCTGTTCATTCTGCTGTGGTCCTTCCTGGTCTATGATCCGCTGGCCCACTGGGTCTGGGCCGTCGATGGCAACGGAGATCCCGCGGGCTGGCTGGGCAAGATGGGTGCCCTGGACTTTGCCGGCGGCACGGTGGTTCACGTCGCGGCCGGGTTCTCGGCCCTGGCGGCGATCCTGGTGCTGCGGCGGCGGCACGGTTATCCGGGGCATGCGATCCATCCCAGCAGCATGGTGCTGACCCTCACCGGCGCGGGGTTGCTCTGGTTCGGCTGGTTCGGTTTCAACGGCGGCAGTGCCCTGGGGAGTGGTGCTCTGGCAGGCATGGCTCTGCTGGCCAGCCAGGTGGCGGCAGCCGCGGCAGCCATGAGCTGGCTGGCCGTCGAGTGGTTGCACCGGGGCAAGCCGACGGCCCTGGGTTTTGCTTCGGGACTGGTGGCCGGCCTGGTGGCGGTGACGCCCGCCAGCGGCTTTGTCTCGCCGATGTCGGCCCTGATCATCGGGCTGATCGCCGGCGTGGTCTGTTACGCGGCCGTCTGTCTCAAGCCGGCCCTGAAGTATGACGATTCGCTGGACGCCTTTGGGGTCCACGGCGTCGGCGGTTTCCTCGGGGCCATCCTGACCGGTGTTTTTGTCTCAGCCGCCCTTTACCAGGTGGCGGCCGGCAAGGACACCTTTACCGTGCCGCCCGGGCAAGTGGGCATCCAGCTCGTGGCCGCGACCGTGGCGGCGCTCTACGCCTTCGGCGTGAGCCTGCTCCTGGTGGGGACCATCAACGCGCTGTGGGGCTTCACCGTGGACGCGAAGGCCGAGAATGCCGGCCTGGACCGCAGCGAGCACGGCGAAACGGGGTTCGACCTGGACCTGTCCCTGGAGATGGTGCCGGCCGGAACGTCCCTGCCCGAGCCTCGGCCCGCCAGCATCCCGCCCAACGGCCGACGGCACTTCACTGTGGTCGTCGAGGGGGCCAGGCCGACTGAACTGATGCGTGTCTGGTCGGGTTACTGCGGCGCGACCAACGGGGCAGGCTCACCGGCGGAGTTCCGGTCGCTCTATCCCAACGTCACCACGGTCCAGGGCAATCGCTTCCATTTCCGCGGCGGCGATCCCCTGCTGATGCGGGAAGCCATGCAGCGGATGTTCCAGAACGGCCTTGAAGGAGTCCCGATCAAGACCCACGTCGAGAGTTGAACCGGTTCGGAGGCGGTGTCTCAACCCCTCCCCCCAGCCCCCTCCCCGAAACAGGGAGGGGGAGGAAGACACTCTTCTCCCCCTCTCCGCTTCGGGGAGGGGGCTGGGGGAGGGGTTTGGACGCCACAGGAAACCCGTGCGCGCCTTGGCCCGTATTTTTTTCACTGGCTTTTCACGTGATCGTCACTATAACACCCGAAGCACTCAAGGATTAACTCTCCATGAGACCATTGAATTCCTCCCGGCAAGGGAAGCCCGGTCAGGCCTCTCCCTGGCACCCGCCGTCTTCCAGGCCGGACCTTACGGCACAATGCAGGAAATACATCGTCATGAACACAGTGACCACCCGCCAGCAGGCCATCGCCGCCATCACCAACAACGGCTATCAGCTAAGTCAGATCAACTTCAAGGAAGCGCATCTGAAGGACCTGTTCGGCATCAACGTCTTCAACGAGGCCGAGCAGCGGCAGCGGCTACCCAAGCCGGTCTACAAGGCACTGCAGAAGACCATCAAGCAAGGTTCGCCCCTGGACCCGTCCATCGCCGATGCGGTGGCCAGCGCCATGAAGGACTGGGCCCTGGAGAGGGGGGCGACGCATTTCACGCACCAGTTCCAGCCCATGACCGGGCTGACGGCCGAGAAGCATGACTCCTTTTTGCAGCCGACCAGCGAGGGCCGGGCCATCGCCGAGTTCAGCGGCAAGGAACTGGTCCGCGGCGAGCCGGACGCCTCCTCGTTCCCCTCCGGCGGCATCCGTGCCACCTTCGAGGCCCGCGGCTACACGGCCTGGGACCCGACCAGCCCCGCCTACATCATGGACGCCCCCAACGGCGCCACCCTGGTCATCCCCACCGCCTTCCTCTCCTGGACCGGCGAAGCGCTCGACAAGAAGACCCCACTCCTGCGGTCGATCGAGGCGCTGTCCACGCACGCGATCCGGATCCTGAAGCTGTTTGGCAACAACGAAGTCCGCAAGGTGTTCACCACCGTCGGACCGGAGCAGGAATACTTCCTGATCGACAAGCACTTCTATTACCTGCGTCCCGACCTGATCAACGCCGGCCGGACCCTGCTGGGCGCTCCGCCGCCCAAGGGCCAGGAAATGGAAGATCAGTACTTCGGCCCGATCCCCGAGCGGGTCATCGCCTGCATGGCCCACGTCGAGGCCGAGCTGTTCAAGCTGGGCGTGCCGGTCAAGACCCGGCACAACGAGGTGGCCCCGAGCCAGTATGAGATCGCGCCGATCTTCGAGGACAGCAACCTGGCCACCGACCACAACCAGCTGCTGATGGAGGTCATCCGCAAGACGGCTCCGCGGTACGGCCTGGCCGCCCTGTTCCACGAGAAGCCGTTCGCCGGCATCAACGGCTCGGGCAAGCACAACAACTGGTCGATGGCCACCGACACCGGCGAGAACCTGCTGGAGCCGGGCGCCACGCCGCACGACAATGCCCAGTTCCTGGTTTTCTGCGTGGCGGTCATCCGGGCCGTGGCCAAGTACCCCGAGCTGCTGCGCGTCTCGGTGTGCGGGGCAGCCAACGACCATCGCCTGGGCGCCAACGAGGCGCCGCCGGCGATCATCTCGATCTTCCTGGGCGAGCAACTGGAGGACGTGATCAACCAGCTGGAGAAGGGAGCGGCGAAAAGCACCAAGCAGGGCGGCTTCATGGAGATTGGCGTCAGCGTGCTGCCGCGGCTGCCCCGCGATGCGGGCGATCGCAACCGCACCTCCCCGTTCGCGTTTACTGGAAACAAGTTCGAGTTCCGGGCCGTCGGCGGCTCGCAGTCGATCGCCGGGCCCAATACCGTGCTGAACGCCATCGTGGCCGAGTCGCTGGACCTCATCGCCACGCAGCTGGAAAAGGCGACCTCGGCAGGGAAGGAACTCCACCGCGCCATCCAGGACCTGCTGCCCGGCATCATCAAGGAGAGCAAGAAGGTCCTCTTCCACGGCGACAACTACACTCCCGAGTGGCACCAGGAGGCGGAAAAACGCGGTCTGCCCAATCTGCGCAACACGGTGGACTGTCTGCCGGTGATCCTGCGGAAGGACTCGATCGAGCTGTTCACGCGCTACAAGGTCTACAGCGAGCGGGAGCTGCAAAGCCGATTCAACATCTTCTGTGAGCACTACACCAAGACGGTGAACATCGAGGGCCGGCTGACGGCGATGATGGCCCGGACGATGCTCCTGCCGGCCTGTCTGCGCTACCAGACGGAAGTGGCCGCGGCGGTGACCGGTGCCAAGGCGGCCGGGGTCGATAGCTCGGCCCAGATGGAGCTGCTGCGCAACCTGTCGGCCACCATCAGCGAGTTCCAGAAGGCGACCGGGCACCTGGACCATTGCCTGGCCCACCACGCCGAGGGCGACCTGTACGCGCACTGCAAGTATGCCCGCGACTCGATCCTGTCGGCGATGGGAGCGGTGCGGACGCTGAGCGACAAGCTGGAGACGCTGGTGGCCGACGACCTCTGGCCGCTGCCGACGTACCGCGAAATGCTCTTTGTGCTGTGAGCGTGTCCGCGGAAAGGAGCCATCCGGCATGAAAATGATCGTGGCGATCATCCGCCCCGAGCGCCTGGAGGCGGTGCAGCGCGCCCTGAGCGAGTGCGACGTGTACCTGATGACCGTCAGCGACGTTCGCGGCTGCGGCCGGCAGCGGGGTTTCACGGAAGTCTACCGGGGCTCGGAGTTCCAGGTCCGGCTGCTGCCCAAGATCAAGCTGGAGATCGCGGTCAACAACGCCTTTGTCGAGGCGACGGTGGAAGCGATCGTCCACGCCGCCCGCACTCCGGAAACCGGCCAGATCGGCGATGGCAAGATTTTCGTGCTGCCGCTGGAGGACTGCGTCCGGATTCGCACCGGGGAACGCGGCTCGGAGGCCATCGGGCCGTGAGCCGAAATCCTCAAGAATTAAACCACGGATAACACGGATAACACGGATAAAGACAACGAGTATTTTATCCGTGTTATCCGTGTCATCCGTGGTTGAGGATTTCGGATTTTGAATTTGTAACGGGAGGTCATTGACAGATGGCGTTGGCCGTGCAGCGGATCGAGTACGGCACGTGCGAAGGGCAGGCCCAGCTGGAGCGTCTGCGCGCCCAGTTGGGGGCCGCGGGTTCGGTCGTGTCGGAACGCGGCAAGGCCCTCACCTTCAAGGTCTTCGGCGCTCCCCTGACGCCGGCCCAGGTGGTCGAGCGCATCTGCGAGGACGTTCGCACTCGCGGTGCCGAGGCCCTGTTCCACTACACCCAGCAATTCGACAACGTCTCGCTCACACCCGAGAAGTTACGCGTCAGCGTCTCCGAGATGGCCCAGGCCCACGCCGCGGCCGATCTGGTCTTTCTGGAGACGGTCCGCCGGGTGCGGCACAACGTCCTGGCGTTCCAGCTGGGCCTGCTGCATCGCGACGCCTCGCTGGCGCTGGCGGGCCAGTACCAGCTGCGGCTGCGTTACCGGCCTGTCCGCCGGGCCGGTATCCTGGTTCCGGGTGGAGCGGCCGCGTATCCATCCACGCTGCTGATGACTATCTGCCCCGCCCAGGCAGCCGGGGTCAAGGAGCTGGCGGTGGTGATGCCGCCGACACCCTTCGGTGCGTACAATCGCGATCTGCTCGCCGTCTGCCATGAGCTGGGCGTGACCGAGGTCTACCGCGTCGGCGGCGCCCAGGCGGTGGCGGCCCTGGCATACGGGGTCGAGGGGATGCCGGCCGTGGACATCATCGTCGGGCCGGGCAACCTGTTTGTCGCCTTGGCCAAGAAGCACGTCTTCGGCCAGGTGGCCATCGACTGCATCGCCGGTCCCAGCGAGGTCGTGGTCGTGGCCGACGACTCGGCCCCGGCGGAGTTTGTCGCCGCCGACCTGATCGCCCAGGCCGAGCATTCGCCGGGGGCCAGCATCCTGGTCACCTGGCACGCTCCTCTGATCGACAAGGTGCTGGCCGAACTGGACCGGCAGCTTCTCGGCCTGGAGCGCGGCGCCCTGGCCCGGACCAGCCTGGAGCAGTTCGGTGCCGTGGTGCTGACCCGCGACGAGGACCAGGCCGTCGCCTGCGTCAATCAGCTGGCCCCGGAGCATCTGCACCTCGCTACCCGGGAGCCGGACCGGCTCTGCGATCGGATCAGCAATGCCGGCGCCATCTTTCTCGGCCACTGGTCGCCGGTGGCCCTGGGCGACTACGCCGCCGGGCCCTCACACGTCCTACCCACGGGGGGCACCGCCCGCTGGGCCAGTGGTCTGTCGGCCAACGACTTCCTGCACCGCTCCAGCATCCTGGCGTTCACGCAGGAAGGCTTGCGTGGGCTTGCCGACCCGGTGCGCGTGCTGGCCGGCAAGGAAGGGCTGACCGGACACGCCGCCAGCGTGGAGGTGCGCCTGGCGGAGCTGGACACGCGGACGGAACAATAAGCGGCCAGTGCTGACTTTTCTCCAGAATAGCGATTTGTCCGGCCTTTCTCCCGTGTGTAATAGATGGAGAAGGGCATTGTCTCAATATGGAGTGCGGTGGGTTGACACCGCTTTCTTTCTTTGTGCGGGAATCGCCTGCACAAAGAAAGAAAGCGGTGTCAAGCCACCGCACTCCAAAAAGTGCTTCTTGGAGACAATGCCTGGAGAAGCAACGTGCGTATGGGAGAATCAGCTCATGACCCAAATGCCTGGCAATCCCCTGGTGCGCCACATCCGCCACCTGATCGGTGCTGACCTCGCCGAGGCGCCGGACGCGGATCTCCTGGGCCGCTTTGTGTCCCAGCGCGACGAAGATGCCGTGGCCGAGTTGGTGCGCCGCTACGGCGCACTGGTGTTCGGCGTCTGCCGGCGAGTCCTCACGGACGCCCACACCGCGGAGGACGTCTTCCAGGCCACCTTCCTGGTCCTGGTCCGCAAGGCTGCCTCGCTCGACCGGCGGCCGCTGGGGGGCTGGTTAGGCACGGTCGCCCACCGCCTGGCGCTGACGGCCCGGACCCAGGCCGCACGCCGCCGGCTCCACGAGGGCCAGGCGGCCCTGTCACGGCCCGAGAACACCGAGCCCGACAAGGTGGATGAAGTGAGTTTGCTGGTCGAGGAAGAATTGCAGCGGCTGCCCGAGCGGTATCGCACGCCCCTGGTCCTGTGCTACCTGGAAGGCAAGACCCACGAACAGGTGGCCCAGGCCCTGGGCTGGCCGCTCGGCTCGACCTCGCGCCGCCTCGCCCAGGCCCGCGATCTGCTGCGCGAACGGCTGCGCTGCCGCGGCCTGGCCTCCCTCGGCTGTGTCGGCGCCCTGCTGGGCAAGGTGGCCCAGGCCGCCCCGCCTGTGCCCCTGGAGCTGCAGGAGAACACGGTTCGGACCGCGCTCTGGTTTGCCTCGCAGGAAGGAACGGGCACCGCGGTTTGCGCGGAAGCCGTTCGCCTGGCCAGGACGGTTTTGCACACCATCGCTCTCCGGAAGCTCAAGATCGTCTGCGCCCTTGTCCTCGGCGTCGCCCTCCTCGCCGGTCCCGCCGCGCTCCTCATCGGGTCCGTCCTGGGCAAGCCCCCGGCGACGGAGCCTGTTTCGGTAGCTGCGGAGCAAGAGCCACAACCTGCCGTGCGGCCAGCCCAGGGTGATCCGCCAAAACCTGACACGCCGGCGCCTGCCGAACCGGCAGCGGCCCGGAGGTTGCGCGTCGTGGTCCTCGATCCGCGGGGCAAGCCGCTGGCGGATGCGAACGTCCACGTCGGCATCTGGACCGAAGAAAAGGGCTTCAAGGCCAGACGGGATTACCAAACCAATGCGGAGGGGATCGCCCAGGTTGAGCTGCCGAAGACGTTTACCATTCTTCGCCTCTGGGCCAGCAAAAAGCCGTTTGTCACGATGTTCGCGAACTGGGAACAAAACGAGCTGGCTTCAGCCGTTGGCCTGAACAGGATTGCCCTCCTCCTCAGTGGCAAGGCCTTTCCGGCCGAGTACGTGTTTCGGCTGGAACCCGCTGTTCGGGCCGGCGGCCGAATCCTGGACGAGCAAGGGAAGCCGATCGCCGGCGCCAGGGTTGAGGTCAGTGTGGGGAATTATTTCAAGTTCCTCAAGAGCGACGGCCGGGCGAGATATTCCACCTGGTTGGCCGAGGGGAGCAGCGCAGCCACGACAGATGCCAGGGGCCGCTGGAGCATTGACAACGTTCCGAACAATCCCCAGGTGGAATTGAGTCTGTTCGTTAGCCATCCGGATTACGTGTCCGACGCACAGTGGGGCGAAGCACAAAAGGAGGCCGCTGTCACGACGGCCATGCTGCGGCAAGAGACGGCCACCCTGACGCTGAAACGGGGTGTGATCGTGCGCGGGCAGGTGACCGATCCCACGGGGCAGCCGATCAAGGACGCGATCATTGTGCATGGCGACGACGCCTATTCCTCCCACCTGCCCTGCAAGTTTCCGACCGACGCGGAAGGCCGGTATCGCTTGCCGGCCCTGCCGCCGCGGGAGACGACGTTGACCGTCATCGCCCGCGGCTGGGCGCCCGCAGCTCCGCAAGGTTAACTTCCGGCCCGGCCTGCCGCCGCAGGACTTTCGGCTGCAACCGGGCAAGCCGATCCGGCTGCGGATCGTCGATGCCGCCGGCAAGCCAATCCCCAAGGTTTACGTCGCGATCCAGGGGTGGAAAGGCAACGAGTCGCTCCAGACAGCCCACAACCCCAACCATCCCAAGGCGCCGGACCTCAAGATTCCTGCGCAGACCGACGCGGACGGTACGTGGGAATGGACCTGGGCGCCGGATGATCCGGTGAAGCTGGAACTCTCTTCCAGGGGGTTTGCCGGCTGCAAGCTGGAGATCGGCGGAGGGGCGCCAATCCGAACGATCGTCCTCAAGTCGGACCACCGCATCACCGGCCGGGTTACCGATGCGGTCACCGGCAAGCCGATCCCCGTCTTTACCGTGATCCCCATCGACGTGTTCCGCAAGGACTTTTTGCACGCCGAACGCCAGCATGCCAGGGTGGGCAAGGACGGCCGGCTGGAGTTTCTGGCCTCGCGCACGGACATTCCGCAGCGGCTGCGCATCGAGGCAGAGGGGTATCGCAGCCAGGACGGGCCGGAGTTCCGTGTCGGCGACGATGCGGCCCGGAAGCAGGATTTCCGCCTCCAGCCGAGCCCACCCATTGCCGGCACTGTCCTGGACGCCAAGGGCCGGCCGGTGCCGCAGGCGGAAGTGCTGCTGGCGACTCCGACCCAGCCGGCCAGCCTGGAACAGGAGAGCGATAACCACCGCTCGTTCACGGACGGTGCAGGCCGCTTCGCGTTCCCCGATCCGGGCGAGCCGTGGGCCGTGCTGGCTAGTTCGGACAGCGGCTTTGCACTCGCCGAATTTCCGGCCGGCAAGCATGATGCCGGCGCCTTGCGGCTGAATCCGTGGGCGTCGGTCCGTGGTCAGTTCCGCGACGGCGGCCAGCCCGTCCGCGATGCCACCATGATCTTGAAGCCGATTCGGCTCGATGGCCTTGCTCGGCCGAGAGTGGAGGACAGCTTCCAAACCGTCACCGGCCCGGACGGTCGCTTCGAGTTCCCGCGCGTCCCTGCGCTTCCCAGCATGGTCTGGGTCTATCTGGGTCCGTGGAAGGACCCGGGCTTCCGCTCCGGACCGCACGTACCGTTGGATCTCCAGCCCGGGCAACGGGTCGAGCTGGACCTGGGCAGCGGCGGGACCACCGTGACGGGCAAGGTGAAGTTGACCGGCAAGGTGCCGGCGGATCTGGACTGCACCTATTCACTGAACTACCTCGTATCCCGGACCCCGGGCATTGCACCGCCAGCGGCGATCGCCGGGGTGGGGTTTGATGCCCGAAAAGGCTGGCAGGACACGTGGACGAAGACGGAGGCGGGCCGCACCTACCTGAACACCCTCAAGCACTGGTTCGTGAAGTTGGCGGCCGACGGCACCTTCCGCATCAGCGGCGTTCCCCCGGGAGACTACGATCTGGCAGTGGCGGTCTATGCAAAGCCGGAAGGCTGCCTGGTCGATCCCCTGGCGCGAACCGTGGTGCGGCTAACTGTCACACCGGCAGACGTCGCCCGTGGCAAGCTGACGCTGCCGGACGTTGCCACGGAGGTCGTGCCCGTACCGTCGGTGGGAGACACCCCGACGCTGGCCTATCAGCGTGCCGACGGCACGGCCGGCACGCTCGCAGACCACCGCGGCCGGTATACCGTGGTGCATTTCTGGGCCAGCTGGTGCGGTCCATGCAAGCAGCAGCTTCCGGCCCTGCGCCGGCTGCAGCAACGCTTCGCCGGCCGTGGCCTGGCGACGCTCAGCCTGGCGCTGGACGACGACGCGAAAGCCTGGCAGGCGGCGCGGAAACGGCTCGATCTTCCCTGGCCCCAGGGCCGGCTTGCCTCGGCCGGCGCGGCCGGGGTGTCCAGCGTCCCCGCGTACTGGCTGCTCGATCCGGCCGGCAAGATTGTCGCCAAGGGCTACGACCCCGACGAGATCGCCGCGGCTCTCGTCGATTTGCTGAAGTGAGCGGTGAATGGAGCACAGGCAACGGGCCCGCACTCCAGGAAGCGGCCGGAACGTCCTGGCGTTTCAGCTGGGGCTGCATCGCGACGCCTCGCTGGCCCCGGAGCATCTGCGCCTGGCCACGCGGGAGCCGGACCGCCTCTGCGATCGGATCAGCAACGCCGGGGCCATCTTCCTCGGCCACTGGTCGCCGGTGGCGCTGGGCGACAACGCCGCCGACCCGTCGCACGTCCTGCCCACGTCCGGCACCGCCCGTTGGGCCAGCGGGCTCTCGGCCAACGACTTTTTGCACCGCTCCAGCATTCTGTCCTTTACGCCGGAAGGCCTGCGCGGACTGGCCGACCCGGTGCGCGTCTTGGCCGGCAAGGAAGGGCTGACAGGACACGCCACCAGCGTGGAGGTGCGCCTGGCGGAGCGGGACACGCGGACAGAAAACTAACTGGCCCTTGCCTCACGTCAACTGGAGCGTCACGGCCAGTGGATCGCTCAGGGCACCATCGCTGTCCCTGGCCTGGGCGAACAGCACATACGAGCCCGCCGTCCACCCCGTCGTCGAAAGAGTCAGCACCCAGGTGCCGGGACTGGTCTGGGTGGCGTAGCCCACTAACCTGTCGGTGCCTGCTTCCAAGGAGCCATCGGCGTTGCTGTCCACGTAGAACGCGACCTGGGCAACCGTGGTGCCCGGGTTGAGAGCCACGACACTGGCAGCGGTCAGCGTCCCGGTGCTGCCTGCGGGCACCGGGTTGGGGCTGGCCGTGAACGAGCCGATTTGCGGGCCGGCGGCCAGAAAGCGGGCAACAAACGTGGTGATGCCGATGCCGCTGATCCCGCCCGTTCCAGCCACCACGATCCGGCCATCGGGTTCGAGGGCCAGGGGCGCCCAACCTGCGGTAGTCCCAACCTGAGCAGCGGCGACTCCGCCATTGCCGAACGAAGTGTCAAGGCTGCCATTGGCCGCGTTGTAGCGCGCTACCAGGACGTTTTTCGTCACCGGGTTGATTCCCGCGGCGAGGATGTTGCCATCCCCCTGGATGGTTACCGATTCGGCATCGACTCCGCCGCTGCTCTGGAGCGCGGGGTCCACGAAGCCACCGGAGCCAAAGGTCATGTCCGGCGTGCCGTTGGGGTTGAGGCGAAACAGGCCAAAGGCTCGGTTGGCGGTGACGGTATCGACCACCACGATGCGGCCGTCTGCCTGGATGGCGAGCGCGGGCGGACCAGCATTGGCGAGGGTTGTCGAACTGATGCCGCCCGTGCCGAAGGTGGTGTCCGGGCTGCCGTTGGTGTTGAACCGGACGACCGTGGCCTTGCCATTGAACATTCCGGCGACGACCAGCTTGCCGGCGTTGGGATCCTGCGGGCTCGTTCCCGGATCGATGACCGCTGTCGGGCTAGCAAATGGGGAGGTGAACGGCAGGGCGGCCGTGCCACCGGCGCCGAAGGTTGTGTCCAGGCTGCCGTTGGCATTGTAGCGAGTCAGGGTCAGATCGTTACTGCTGGGTGGACCAACGACGACGATCTTGCCATCCGGCTGCAGGACCATGCTCTGAGCGGCAAAGGGGAGTGCCACTTCCCCCTTCTTGCCGAAGGTGGTATCGAGGGTGCCGGCCGCATTGTAGCGGACCAGGTCCGTGGTCCCGGCCGCCAGCACCTTGCCGTCCGGCTGGACGGCCACGGCATTGGCGACGCCACCGAGATTCGTCGTCACCTGGCCCTTGCTGCCGAACGTGGAATCCAGAGTGCCGTTGAGATTGTAGCGGTCGATCGCGTAGGCGCCCGCTGTGTCGTAGGCGTTGCTCGCCAGGACAATTTTGCCATCGTTGGCCGAACCGGTTTGCGGATAGGTGGCCACGGCCCTGGGTGAGATCAAGTTGCCCGGCGCAACGGGAGTGTTCACCAGACCGCCCTTGCCAAAGGTTGGGTCCAGGACGCCGCCCGAAAGCAGACAGCGATCCTCCAGGGCTTCCAGGCGCGGTTGGAACGAGTTACGGCTTGATTGCGAGTGAGCGGCGCTTCGCGGCTTGCGGGAAGAGAATGGCCACATGGGTCCGGCTCCAGGAAAAGGGGTTGTGTCGTTTGTTCCTCCGGAATCAGTGCCCCGTTTCGGGCCAGAATGCGCCAAGGAGAGAAAGGTTTTTTCGGACGGGTTCCGACTTGCTTTGTTGGCTGTGCCCAGCGTCCGGCGCGCACCCCGAGCGCCGGTGTGGTGCGGAGTGGTGCGGAACCGGCTCGCGGCAGGGTCTCACGCGCGGTTATTTTGCCTTCAGTTCCAGCACTTCTTCCGCTTCGGCCCGGAAACGGCGGAGTTCTTCGGCGCGCGGCGGATCCTTCGCCAGAACCGCTTCGTTCCTCTCCAGCCACTGGGCGGCCTGGTCGTACCACTTGCGGGCCGTATGGTGATTGCCCAGCTTCTGGTGCGTCAGGGCCAGGAAGAACCAATCCCCGGCGTCGCCGCCCTGGCGCAGTTCAAGGGAACGGTTGAGGGCATCGAGGGCCGCTTTCCAATCCCCGGCTCGGTACTGGGCCACGCCCAGCGTCAGCCAGTAGCGGCCTTCCCGGGGAAACAGGTCAACGGTTTTCCGGGCCAGCTGCACGGCGCGCACGGGATTGCGGAGCTTCAGCTCCGGACACGTCGCCAGCAACCAGGCGGAATCAACGTTGCCCCGATGATCGCTGGAGGAAACGTTGAGGGCCCTGGTGTGATCGGCCACGGCCTGCTCCCACTTTCCCAGCTTCTGGTAAACCAGGCCGCGCAGGTGCAAGACGGTGAAGTTCCGAGGGTTCCATTCGAGGGCCCTGGTGCAGTCCGCGAGGGCCATGTCCCACTCCCCCTTCTGGAAGTAAACCTGGGCGCGATGATACCGGGGAGTGTAGACCCTGGCGGCGTCCGAGCCCTGTTCGATGGCCCGGGTGTAGTCGGCCAGGGCCTTGTCCAGCTTACGGGCCACGTGGAAGCAGAAGCCGCGCTTGTCCCAGAGTTCCCAGGTCTGGAGCTTTTCTGGAGTCAGCTCAATGACCCGGTTGTAGTCGGCTGCGGCGTTGTCGTATTGTCCGGTATTGAGATAAAGCTGGCCCCGGTTGGCTGCTGCCAGTCGGTGCGCTGGATCCAGCTCAAGGGCACGAGTGTAGCTCGCCAGGGCTTTGTCCAGGTCGCCGCTCAGCGTCCCACGTCGATACCAGGCCTCGGTGCTCTGGGGATTCAATTCGATGGCCTTGTCGAAGTCAGCCAGGGCCATGTCCCTCTGCTGCAGCCCCTGGTACAGGACTCCCCGTCGGACGTAATGAGCGGCGGCCTCGGCGGGCCGGCCCATCTCAACACACAGCTGGGCCACGCTGGCCACGCTGGTCAAGGCTTCGGGACGTTCCACGTTGCCGCGGAGGGCCTTGGTAAAGTCGGCCAGGGCCTTCTCGCGCTGGTCGAGCTTCCGGTAGGTTTCTCCCCGGGCGATCCAGGCGCCGACCGACTTCGGGTCCAGCTCGATGGCCCGCGAGTAATCGGTGAGGGCTTTGGTTTGCTCGCGCAGTTCCGACCAGGTGTTGCCTCGGGCGATCCAGAGCGCGACGGCACGAGGCTGCAGTTCCAGGGCCAGGGAGTAGTCCGCCGCGGCGCTCTCCAGCCGGCCCAGGGCCTGAGACGCCTTGCCCCGCAGGTACAACGCCGTGGGGTTCTTGGGATTGATTTCCAGGGCCCTGGTGTAGTCCGTGACCGCCTTGTCCGCCTGTCCCAGCTTCAGGTAAGTGTTGCCGCGTTTGATCCAGACCCGTTCGTTTTTTGGGCTCCGCTCCAGGACCATTGAGCCCAGGGCAAGCTCCCTGGCGTACTCCTGCCGGAGCGCGGGAATGGCGTTTCCGAAAACCGTACCCGGATACTCTTCCAGAACAGTGGCGTAGTCAGCGAGGGCCCTGTCCCAGTGAGCCAGCTCCGCGAGCAGCTCCGCCCGCGTGAAAATAAGACGAGAGTCCGTCCGGCGCGGGTCGGTGCGGCGCAGCAGCGCCAGGGCCTGCTCGAAGTCCTTGAGGGCCTTGGCCGGCTGACCCAGCTGTTGGTAAACTTCCCCCCGAGCGGACCAGGTGTAGGGCCCCAGAGGGGCCGCATCGATGGCTTTGGAGTAGTCGGCCACGGCTTTGTCGGATTCCCCAAGATTGCGGAACGCTTTCCCTCGCTGCATGAAGGCGCTTGACCGCATTCCCTGGGCGGCCGGGGATTCCGGCGTCAGCTCAATGAATTTCGAGAAACCGGCCACGGCCTTGTCCCAGCGGGAGGCCTGCAAGTCAGCAGTGGCTTGATTGAACCAGGCTCTGGGCGTGTTCCCCAGGGTCGATTCAAGAAACGCTTCCGCCTGCTTGTTGTTGTCCGGCTTGAGCCGCAGGGATTGCTTCAGGACAGCGACCGCCTCTTCAGCTCGGCCGCTCCAGCTGAGGGTCTCCCCCAGCAGGTTATGGAGTGTGGGGCTCTCGGGGTGCGCCGCCAGGGCCGCTCGAGAGTAGCCGACACATTCCTCCTTGCACCGCATCAGCTCCTCGTTCGAGAAACCCTCACGAATTGAGTGTCGAACTCCTTGTGCCAGAGCGGCATTGAGCCACAGGTCGCCCGGGTTCCCCCGTTGGGCTTTCCGAAGCAGGTCAATGGCCGCAGGGTGGGGCTTGAGATCCACGGTGCGCAGACGCCCTGCGAGCGTGCAGATCATGGCGGGCGGCTGTTGCAGTGCTTCGGGCCGGCGGGCCAGTTGCAAAAGAGCCTTGCCATCTCCCCGGAGCCGGGCATCCAGGTATTGCTGCCGCCAGGGGTCGTTCTCCGCGCGGCGGGCGATGGCGAGCAGCCTTTCGCCCCGCTCCCACTGGCCGCCGGCCCATTCGTCGAGTGCGGTCACCAGCGTCTCGCGAATGGGGGATGCTGAAATACGTCCGGCCGCCTCCTCGATCGACAGGTCGGTGATTGGCACGCCATAGTCCTGGAAAGCCGCTGCATAGTCCGGTCGGGATTCCAGGATCTGATAGCCATTGAATCCAGTCTGAAGGATCGGCAGGTTCAGGCGGATCTCTTCCAGCCGGGCCAGCATGCGGCGGTCGGCGGACGTCCGCTCCAGCCCCGCCAGCAGGGACTTCACGCGCTCCACCAGGACGGAGTCGGCCAGGTCGCTGGCCGCCAGAGTCCGGGCGTGCCGTATCGCCTCATCGAGCCGATTCCAGGAGGGGTCGCCAGACCGGGCCATCCGGACCATCTCTCCCAGTTGGGCCACCGCCACGAATGCCGCACTCAAGTCCCGATTGATCCGTGTCTGTTCCCGCTCCTTCTCCTCGCGGGCCCGGTCCCGCTGGTCCCGAGCGGTGCTCTCCGCACCCCAGGCCTGGGTGGCCCGGACCGCCTGCCAGACACTGATGACTGTGCCAAGGACCATCGCCAGGACGACCAGCGACGTCGCTGCCAACGCTCCCCGGTTGCGTCGAGAAAACTTGCGGAAGCGATACCACACCGAGGGCGGGCCGGCCAGCACCGGTTCGTCGTGCAAATAGCGCAGAATGTCCAGCGCGAAGCCGTTGGCCGTCTCGTAGCGGCGGTTACGTTCCTTCTCCAGCGCCTTCATCACGATCCAGTCCAACTCGCCGCGCACCAGACCACTGAGCTTCTTCGGCTCCAGCCCCCGATTGGCCGCGATCGAGGGCAGCTCCTCGGTGGCGCTCAGGCGGGTGCTGGGCCGGGGCGGCTCCTCCTCACGGATGACCCGCAGGATCTCGTCAAAGGCCGCCTGCTGCAACCGCTTCCGCTCGAAGGGCGTCGTCCCCGTCAGCAGCTCGTACAGCAGCACGCCCAGCGAATAAACGTCGCTGCGGGTATCGACGTCTAGGGCGTTGAGCTTGGCCTGCTCGGGGCTCATGTACTCCAGCGTGCCAACCACCTGTCCCAGTTCGGTGAACAGGGTGCGTTCGGTCAATTTCGGCCCGGTCGCCTTGGCGATGCCGAAATCGATCACCTTGGCCGTCGGCTGGTCGTCGTACTCGGCGACGAGGACGTTGGACGGCTTGAGGTCGCGGTGAATGATGCCCTTCTGATGGGCGTGCTGCACCGCCTGGCAGACCGGCAGAAACAGCTCCAGACGCTGCTTCGGCGTCAGCCGGCGCTCATCGCAGTACTTCGTGATGGGCACGCCCTTGACCAGCTCCATGACGAAGTACGGCCGGCCGCTCTCGGTCGTGCCCGCATCCAGGACTCTGGCGATGTTGGGATGGTCCATCAGGGCCAGGGCCTGCCGCTCCGCCTCGAAGCGAGCGATGATTGGCCGCGAGTCCATGCCGGGCCGGATGATCTTCAGTGCGACCTTGCGCTGCACCGGCTGGGTCTGCTCGGCCAGGAAGACGGCGCCCATGCCCCCTTCACCGATCTGCTGCAACAGCTTGTACGGCCCGATGACTGTGCCGGGACCATCGCCGCGGTCGATCGGAGCAGCGGAAGGCCCGGACTCGTGAACGGACGTTTCACCAGCGAGGAAGGCGCCGGCCTCGTGGTGCGCTCGCAGCAGGGCCTCCAACCGGGCCCGCAAATTGACGTCGCCGCTGCAAGCCTGGTCGAGAAAGGCCGCCTGCGCTTCCGGCGAGTCGGCCTCCAGGGCTTCGGCGAACAGGGTGAGGACATGCCGGTTGGCGTTCATGGGTGGACCTTGGTTTCATGAGAATGGGCTGAGCCCCCGAACCTCGTCAAGAAGTCGGCCGCTTTTTCGAGGCGCTCTCCTTCAGTGCCCCCTTTGCGACGGAAAGTGCGCCATCGCCTGCCAACTTTTCTGAACGCCCCGGTATTTGAGGAAGAGGCGGATGAGGCCAGGGAGCGACAGCGTGTGATGGTGGCGCGGTGGCGGTGTCGGTTTTTTGTCATCGCTGGGGCAAACAGGGACACGCACCGTCGCTCCCTGGCGACACCGCCAGGTAAAAGCACCGTTGGCGGGGTGGCGGTCTCGGCAGTCCTCGGCTTGAGGCCCGGATTCCTGCCTTGGCCGCCTCCCCTCCTCCCTTTGAACCGTCACGGTCAGCACCTTTTTTCCGCTTCGCCCCGCGCGGGGTCATCGGGTTCCTTCAGCGCCTCGTAAAGCCAGGCCCGCGCGTAGGCCCAGTTGCGTTCGGCGGTTCGCCGGGCCAGACCCAGAGCCGCTGCCGCTTCTCCCAGGCTCAGACCGGCGAAGAAACGCAGCTTGACCAGCTCGCCGCAGATCGGGTTCTCTTGTGTCAGGCGTTCCAGGGCTTCGTCCAGCGCCAGCAACTGGTCGTCGGTGGCATTGTCCACCACGGCCAGCGCCTCAAGGTCCAGCCGCCGCCAGCCGCCGCCGCGTTTTTGGCGTTTCTTGTCGCGGGCCTGGTTCAGCAGGATGCGGCGCATGGCCTCGGCCGCGGCGGCGAAGAAATGGCCACGGCTGTTCCACTGCTGGGCCTGGTCGGCGCCCACCAGACGCAGATAGGCCTCATGAACCAGTGCGGTGGCTTGCAGCGTCTGCCCCGGCTTCTCCTGGGCCAGGCGCTGGGCTGCCAGTTTCCGCAGCTCGTCGTAAACCAGCGGCAAGAGTTGCTCGGCGGCCTGCGGGTCACCCTGCTCGATTGCCGAAAGGATGCGTGTCACGTCGTTCATGGGCGATACACCGTACAAGGAAAGGACGGTTCGGAAACGATCTCACTGGAGGACAGGATAGAAGTATCCCACCCTTCTGACAATCAACCGGCCTTTTCTGCCCCAGGGAATGGCACACCTGGGAGTCAGCACGTACAATCCCAGGGCGAGACGTTGCTCCAACCTCGGAACTCCCATGACCGAACATCTGCGACCGAACATTCGTGCCATGGCCGGGTACGTTCCCGGCGAGCAGCCGCGCGACGGCGACTACGTCAAGCTCAACACCAACGAGAACCCGTATCCGCCCTCGCCGCGGGTCTTCGAGGCCCTGCGCAAGGCGCTGACCGGCGATCGGCTCCGCCGTTATCCCGACCCGGTAGGCCTGGCGTTCCGCCGGGCCGCAGGGCAGGTGCTGGGCGTCGATCCGGACTCAATCCTGATCGGCAACGGCTCCGACGACATCTTGACCATCCTCACCCGCGCCTTCGTTCCTGAGGATGGCCTCATCGTCTCGCCGACGCCCAGCTACGTCCTCTACCGCACCCTGGCCCAGATCCAGAATGCGCGCTTCGAGACGGTCCCCTTCACCGCCGACTGGAAGCTGCCGGCCGAGTGGCCTTTCCCCACCGCGAATCTGACCTTCCTGCCCAACCCGAATTCTCCCTCCGGAACGGCCCTGAATTCTCGGGAACTGCTTGCCTTCGCCGAGCGGCTCAAGGGGACTCTGGTGGTCGATGAGGCCTATGCCGACTTCGCGGAAGAGAACGCCCTCGGGCTGCTCACCGCACCGGTCGCGGACCGGATCGTGATCACGCGCACACTGAGCAAGTCCTATTGCTTGGCCGGCATCCGCTTTGGCTTCGGCATTGCCAATCCCCGGCTGGTGCGCGAGCTGATCAAGGTCAAGGACTCGTACAACTGTGACGTGCTGAGCCTGGCCGCGGCCACGGCGGCCATCCAGGATCGGGAGTATTTCGCCGCCATCCGGGCCCGCGTCCTGGCTACCCGCGATCGCCTGCACCGTGAACTGACCCGGCTGGGCTTCGACTGCACTCCCAGCCAGGCCAACTTTGTCTGGGCACGCCGAGGCGATCGCAGCTTGCGTCCGGTTTACGAGGAGCTGAAACGCCGCAAGGTGCTGGTGCGCTACGTGGTCTACGAGGGCTACGGCGACGGCTTGCGCATCTCCGTGGGCACCGACGCCGAGATTGATCGGCTGCTCGAGGAACTGCGGGCCATCGGCTAACGACCCCTGCCGACTTCTTCCTCAAAGGCACGTGACTTGCACCTCTGTCCCTCAGAAGCTGTCCGTTGTGTCAGCAACAAGAGTCTCGTGAGCAAAGGAGAAGGCCATGGAGAGAACATTGACATTTCTGGCTGGTGCGGGCTTCGGTGCGGGTCTGATGTTTCTTCTCGATCCGCAGACCGGCCGGCGCCGGCGGCAGATGGCGCTTGATACGATGCGCGAGTGGGAACAGCAGGCGGAGCAAGCGGCTTCCGCGGTCGGCAGCGACGTGCAGGAGCACGCCACAGACTGGCGGGCGGCGACTGGTCCGCCCTGGAGGGGACTCCGGGTCGGGGCTGGAACAATCCGCTGTCCAGCGGCTGGTCCCCCTCCGGCCGGGCCATCCTGGGGCTGGCGGGCACCGGACTGGTCCTGTACGGCTTGACCCTCAAGTTCCCGACCGCCTGTGTGGTGGGGACCATTGGCCTGGCCCTGCTGGCCGAGGGGGCCGCCAACGCAACCATCCGGGACGTCCGCCAGTTGCCCCGGACCGTGGCCCGCACGGCCAGCAACCTCGCTGGCAGAGCGGCCGAGTCAATGGGTATCGGCGGCCAGCCCCACCCGGATGGCAACAGGAAGAGGCACGCTCAACCAGCCGGCATGGGTGTGTAAGGGGTGGGTCGTTCCCCGGCGAGCGGCACGCCGCTCCGATGGCCGTGCCTGCTCGGAGGAACAGCGTTTCCCACGAGCAGGCACGGCCATTCGTCTCGATCGCGGGCGTGTCGGGGCCAGGCAGGCAGGCGTTGCAGCCGATTCTCCCAATGTCCTGTCCCCTTCAAGCCGCCCCTGTCGCTTATCTGAGCATGAGACATCAAACAACCGCAAAGGGGAAACAGCCGTGAACGTTTCGCATGCAATGCAAGCCGTGCTCTCTCTTTATCTGTTGGTTCCGCTTGTCATCACGGCCTACGGCTTCTGGGTCGGACTGAGCAATCAAGCTGCAGCCCGATGAGCAGTCTTCCGTTCCTCTTGCGATTCTGCATACACCGTTGATCTGTGTCCCGACGCTGGCACCGGCAAGGGGAGTTGCCGCTGTGACTGGCGTCGGGACATTTTTCGTTTCCCGGCCTGGAACATTCCGGACCCAGGTCGAGGAAGTGCCATCCGCGGCGCGTTCCGTAGAGTAAAGGCAACCTGAACTGTCAGGGTTGCCGGGTTCCGATGCGCCGCCGGAGTGATGGCATGATCGAGCTTCGTGAGCTGCACAATGCCGAGCTTCCCGGCGCGGCGGAACTGCTCGCGCGGGGAATGCGCGACGACCCCATGCATTGTGCGGTCTTCGGACCGAAGGCGAAGCACCGTCTGGACCGGCTCCAGCGCTTCTTTGCGCCTTGCTGCCACGGATGGGCCGCAACCCTCTCGGGGCCCTGGAGTCCGGCAAGCTGGTGGCGGTGCTCGGTCAATTTCCCCCCGGCGCCTGCTGTCCGCCGCTGCCGCGGCAGCTGCGCATTGCCCTGCCGCTGCTCACCTTCAACCTCCGGGAACTGTGGCGCCTCTGGTACTGGACGCACGCCTCGGAAACCCGCGATCTCCCGGAGCGCCACTGGCATCTCGGACCGGTGGCAGTCGATCCGGACCGGCAAAGACAGGGGATTGGCAGTCTGCTGCTGCAGGCGTTCTGCGAGCAGATGGACAAGCGGGGCGAGGTGGCATTCCTCGAAACGGACAAGCTCGACAGCGTGCGCTTCTATGGCCGCTGCGGTTTCGAGGTCCTGGCGGAGGCCCAGGTGCTGAACACGTCCAACTGGTGGATGCGGCGCTTGCCGCTGCGGAAGGAACCGTCGGAGCCGCGCACGATCGCGCAGCGGAGTAAGCGGCCCGGGAGCCGCAGGGCCGCTTACTCCGCTGCGCTGCGTGCGCGGCTCCAACGAACCACGGATAAGGAAACCAAGACACCCATGTCCATCACCTTCGATCTGCTCCACACCGACGGGTCCGCCCGGTGCGGCCGGATGCAGACGCCGCACGGCGTCGTCGAAACCCCGGTGTTCATGCCCGTGGGCACCCAGGCTACCGTCAAGGGGTTGACCCCCCAGCAGGTCCGGGAAGCGGGCACGACCATTCTCCTCGGCAACACCTATCACCTGACGCTGCGACCCGGCGACGAGGTGATCGCCGAGCTGGGTGGATTGCATCGCTTCATGAACTGGTCGGGGCCGATCCTCACAGACAGCGGCGGCTTCCAGATCTACAGCCTGGCACCGATGCGCCAGATCGACGACCGGGCCGCCCTGTTCCGTTCGCACGTCGATGGGGCCCTGCTGGAGCTGACGCCCGAGAAGGCCGTCGCCATCCAGGAAAACCTCGGCTCCGACATCGTCACGTGCCTGGACGAATGTCCCCCGGCGGGGACGCCGGCCGATTACCTCCAGGTAGCGGTCCGGCGTACAATTCACTGGGCCCAGCGCTGCCGGGACGTCCAGCGCCGGGCGGACCAGGCGCTGTTTGCCATCGTCCAGGGCGGGCTGGACCTGAACCTGCGGGCGGAGTGTGCTCGGGCCCTGACGGCGCTGGATTTTCCCGGCTATGCCCTGGGCGGCTTCAGCGTCGGCGAGACGATGGAGCAGATGACCGCCGCCCTGGGACCGACGGCCGAGCTGCTGCCGGCCAGCAAGCCGCGCTACCTGATGGGGGTGGGCCGGCCGGAGGACCTGCTGGCGGCGGTGGCCTGCGGCATCGACATGTTCGACTGCGTGATGCCGACGCGCAATGGCCGCAACGCCCTGGCGTTCACCGACCAGGGACCGGTGCGGATGCGAAACAGCTGCCACAAGCGAGATCCGGCGCCGCTGGAGTCCGATTGCCCTTGCTATACGTGCCGGAACTTCAGCCGGGCGTACCTGCATCACCTGTTCGGGGTGGAGGAGATGCTGGGACCGACCCTGCTGTCGCTGCACAACGTGGCCTATTACTGCCGGCTGATGGCGCACACCCGGCAGGCGATTGCGGACAGGCGCTTTGAGGAGTTCCGGGCAGTCTGTCTTGCCCGCTGGGGCGGGTCTGCTTAAGATACTCACTTTGCTTTACCATCGGAAACATCCCGGTTATCAGGGACGAGGTCGAATTGCTTGATGACAGTCACGGGTTGTTGTTCCTTGGTCAACCAGCGAGGTGCTCCGATGTTTCAGACAATCTTGATGCTTGCCGACGCGCAGGCCCAGAATCCGGCTGCCGGCCAGCAGACCAGCCCCGGCTTTGGCAGCGACATCTTGCTGATGCTCGTGCCGATGGCCCTGCTGTTCTATTTCCTGATCCTGCGTCCCGACTTCAAACGCCAGAAGGAACAGCAATCGATGCAGTCCGGCCTGAAGAAGGGCGACAAGGTGCTGACCATCGCCGGCATCTACGGCACCGTGATTGCCGTCAGCGACACCGAGGACGAGGTCACCGTCAAGATCGATGACAACGTCCGCGTCAAGATGATCAAAGGCAGCATCAGCCGCAACCTGAGCAACGAGGAAGCTGCGAAGGAAGCCCAGAACAAGGGCAAACCCAGCAGCCAGGCGATCACCACCGAGCCGGCTGCCAAGACGTGAGAATACCGATTCCCCTTGATCGAGAGTGAAGTGATGAGGAAGTTTACCTCGCGCATCGTCATCTGCCTGGTGCCCTTGCTGATTGCCGGCTGGATTGTCGGCTGGTCCTTCTGGGACTACGTCCACGGCAAGGGCGGTTTCAAGCTCGGCGTGGACCTCGTGGGCGGGACCATCCTGATCTACGAGGTGGACCTGGACAAATTGCCCAACGGCAAGCTCCCGGTCGACTGGAACCCCCAGGAGGTGGCCCGCCGGCTCAAGTCGCGCATCGATCCGGGTGACCTCTACAACATCACCATCCGCGTTGCCAGCAATACGCGCTTCGAGATCATTTTGCCGACCGGCGGCTATTACCAGCGCGAAGCCCAGGAAAAGGCCTGGAAGAAGGTCATCGAGGGCGTCGAGGAGTTCAACAAGGGCGAATACAAGATGGCGCGGTACGTGGTGCCGGTCGGCCGGACCATCGAGCTGCTGGCGGCCATCAACGCCCAGTACCCCAGGAGGCCGGTGGACCACTACGTCGTTGATCTTGCCGACGGGAACCACTACGTCGTTCCCGTCGGCAAGACCAACGAACTGCTGGCCGCCATCAACACCGGCTACTCCGACGAGCAAGTGAAAACGGTCGAGGAGTGGATCAAGTCGGAGTGGACCGACAAGGCCGAGGGCAAGAACGAGGAGGAGCAAACCAAGCTCTGGGACGAACTGCTCCGGAAGGCGGAGAAGAAGTACCCACCGGTCCAGGAGTGGATCAAGGCGGAATACACCGACAAGACCAAGGGCAAGAACGACGCGGAGAAGACCAAGCTCTGGGACGAACTGCTCAAGCAGGCGGACAAGGAATTCCCCCTGAGGACGTACGTCGTTGGCCAGGGACAAGATGGGGAACTGGCAACTCTGATCCTGCAGCAGCATCCCACCGCGAACCTGTACCAGGTTCGCCGGCTGGTGACCCTGCTGGAGCAAAACCCCAACGTCTCGGAAGAGACCCTGCAAAAGGAAGTGGAGGAGGGCGGGCAAGGAACGGTGCGGCAGAGCAAGGTGCGGCGCGGCATCAGCATGACCACCGAACAGGTCCAGGCGCTCAAGGAGCTGATCGCCTCGCAAGGCAGCCTGGAGTTCGTCATCCTGGCCAACAACACCAACGACAAGGAGGCCATGGACGCGGTCCAGACCTTTTTCAAGAAGGTCAAGGATTCTCCCGAGCTGCAAAAGTACCTGGGCGAACTGGCCCTGCAAGGGAAGCCGCCGCCCATCACGGTGGACAACAACGGCCGGCCGGACGACCCGGTGTTCGACACGCCGCTGGGCAAGTACCGCTATCGCTGGATCGAGATGGGCCGGAACTACCGCTCGGAGAATGGCTTTGCCAACCCGCGAGACCCGAAGACCGATGCCTTGCTCAAGCCGCCGCCAGAAAAGGGGGAGCCCGACTACGACGTCCGGCTCAAGGAGTGGAACGCCGACGAGCGCAACAAGAAACTCTGGAACGCCGTGGTGGACAACTCCAGTCGGGACAACCCCAGCCGGTTGTGGAAGCTGGCCGCTGGATACCGCGAGCGGGGCGAGCTGATGATGTATCCGCAGGACGGCCGCGGCACCTGGATGTACAGCCGCCGCGACCAGAACGTCCGGCCCACGGAGAAGGATCGCGACAAGGAATTCGATTACTTCCTGCTCTGCCGGATGTCCGAGGAAGGCGTCCCGGCGATCACCGGCGAGGACGTGGCCAGCGCCCAGCCGGGATCGAATGAGGAAGTCATCTTTCACATGAAGCCCTACGCCGGCTCGCGCTTCCGGGACTTCACCAGCAAGAACAAGAGCCACCTGATGGCCATCGTGCTGGACAACTACATCGAGTCGTCCGCGAACATTGAGAGCGCCATCAGCACCGATGGCCGGATCACCGGCATGGGCTCGCCAGATCGGGTCGAGGCCACGGTCAAGGTGCTGCGTTCGGGTCCCTTGCAGGCCTCGCTCAAATCGGTGCCGGTCAGCGAGAACACCCTGGGCCCGACCCTGGGCGCGGACACCGTCCGCTGGGGCTTTATCTCGGTGGTGGCCGCCTTCGGGGCCGTGCTGATCTTCATGCTGTTCTACTATCGCTTTGCCGGCGTGGTGGCCTGCGTGGCGCTGCTGGCCAACCTGCTGCTGACGGTGGCCTTCATGGTGGCCATCGACGCCACCTTCACCTTGCCCGGCCTGGCCGGCCTGGTGCTGATGCTGGGCATGGCCGTGGATGCCAACGTGCTGATCTACGAGCGGCTGCGCGAGGAGCGCGAACGCGGCGCGACCATTGCCCAGTCCCTGCGCAACGGCTACGAGCATGCTTTCCCGACGATCATCGACACCCACCTGAGCAGCATCTTCACCGCCATCGTGCTGTACGTGGTGGGCAACGATCAGCTCAAGGGCTTCGGCATCAGCTTGACGGTGGGTCTGATCATCAGCCTGTTCACGTCGCTGTACATGACGCGGACGATGTTCGACTTCTGGCTGGCCAAGGGCTGGCTGCACAAGCTGTCGATGGCCAGCTTCAAGCACTGGCCGGGCCTGCGGGTCGTCTTTGGTCGGGACATCAACTTCATGTCCATCCGCTACCAGGTGTTCGCGGCCACGGCCATCATCACCGTGCTGGGCGCCATCCTGTTCATCTACCGGCTGGACCGGGGCGGTCTGAACATCGACTTCATGGGCGGCATCGCCTACAGTGCCGAGCTGACCAAACCGCTCGGTCTGAAAGACCTCCGCGAGTTGCTGGACCGGGACAAGACCGGCCTGGAGGGGTTGACGGTCGAACAGACCTTCGCGACCGGCTTTACCGATCCGGAGCACCCCGATCGCAGCCGGCTGTTCACGGTCCGGGCCGAGACGCCGGCGGAGTACCGCGACAAGCCCAACGACTATCTGAAGAAGGTCCAGCAGATCATCTACGAGGCCCTGAACGTCAAGAGCGGAGAGGAACTGCTCAAGACCATTGATCTGTCCGAGTACCAGATCATGCCGGACCATCGCGAAGTCTACATGAGTTTTGTCGATCCCAAGACCAGGGAACCGGTCTTTGCATCGCGGTCCCAGGTGAGCATGCTGCTGAACCAGGAGTTGCGCAGCCCGAGTGTGCGACTGGAGGCGCTGGCCCAGCAGATGAGCGTGACCGGCCTGGGCCGGGAAGAGGAAAGCCGCTTCCAGTGGTTGAAGCTGACCTTCCCGATCGCAGTCAAGGACACGGAACTGTCCAAGCTGGAAGCGGCTCTGCGGGCGACCCAGAAGGCGTTCCACGACTCGCCGCAGCCGGAACGGCTGGAGACGTTCGACAGCCAGCTGGCCGCCGATACGCAGACAAGGGCCCTGCTGGCCATCGTGGCCAGCTGGTGCGCCACGCTGCTGTACCTGTGGTTCCGCTTCGGCAACTGGACCTTCGGCCTGGCCACGGTCATTTGCCTGATCCACGACCTGTTCTTCACCCTGGGCGTGATCGCCGCCTCGCATTACTTCTACAAGTATCTGCCCGGCGTCGCGACCTTGCCGTTCTTCCGGATCGAGGATTTCAAGATCGACCTGCCGGCGGTGGCCGCGTTGCTCACCCTGGTGGGCTACTCGGTGAACGACACCATTGTGGTCTTTGATCGGATTCGCGAGGTGCGGGGCAAGAACCCCAGCCTGACGCCGAAGATGATCAACGACGCCATCAACCAGACACTGGGCCGGACGCTGCTGGCGTCGCTGACGGTGTTCCTGGTGGTGGTGGTGCTGTACTACTTTGGCGGCGAAGGGGTCCACCTGTTCGCCTTCGTGATGGTGGTCGGCGTGATCATCGGCACGCTCAGTTCGATCTACGTCGCCAGCCCGCTGCTGCTGCTGTTCGGCGAAGGCAAGACCACCATGCCCGACCGGGCCCCGGCCAGGGCGACCGAAGCGAGGTGAGGGCGGTTCTTTCTCCCCTCTCCCCGCTGGGGAGAGGGGTTGGGGGTGAGGGGCAGTTTCCGATTTATCGTTTCGCGCTCAAGCGGCCCAGCGCGAAACGATAAATCAAAGCCAAACCCCTCACCCCCAACCCCTCTCCCCAGCGGGGAGAGGGGAGTCTCCTGCCGAGGAGAACGCAGTATGATCCGAACCATCCTGGTTGGTTTGGATGGCTCCCCCGACAGCGACGCCGCCGTCGCCTGGGGAATCCGCTGTTCTCGCCGCTCCGGCGCGGAGTTGGTCGGCCTGACCGTCGTCGATGAGCCCACCATCTGCAAGCCGGAGCCGCACGGGATCGGCTCGGACTCCTTCAAGCTCCATCGCGACCAGACGCGGCTCGAAGAGGCACGCTGCCGCGTTCGGGAGTTCCAGGAACAATTCGCCCGGGTGTGTACCACGGCCGGCGTCCCGTTTCGGACACTGGAGCGCGTGGGGCTGCCTGCCGAGGAAATCATCGCGGAGGGCGAGGACCTCGATTTGACCCTCCTGGGTCAGCAGACGCATTTCCAGTTTGCAACCCAATCCAGCCCGGACGGCACCCTGCACAAGGTGGCGCATCACAGTCATCGCCGCGTGGTGGCCGTGCCGCTTCAAATCAAGGAAGGCCGCCCCGTGGTGCTCGTCTATGATGCGACCCCGCCATCCGTCCGGGCCCTGGAGTCCTACCAGGCTTCCGGGCTGGACGAGGGGAAACCGGTTCGTGTCATCAGCATGGCCAGCAGCAAGGCGCTGGCGGAGCGGCACGCCGAGGAAGGAGCGAAGTTCCTCGAGTTCTATGGCATCGCGGCCCAGGCCTGCCCCTTACCCGCGTCGATGGCGCCGGCCAGGCAGGTCCTCGAGCAGGTCAGGGAACTGGATGCGGGGATGCTGGTGATGGGCGTCCCGGAACACTCCGCGCTGTGGGAGTTCTTCTTCGGCTGCATCGTCGAGAGCCTTCTCGAGGAGAACGACCTTCCCGTCCTGTTCCTGCATGCATGAGCGACGGCTCACTCCGCTCCCTTCATCCGGCCGCGCATCGCGTTCCACTCCTCGGGGGTCATCAGCACCTCGCGGGCGTTGCTGCCGTTGTAGGACCCGACGATGCCGTCCTCGGCCATGAAATCGACCAGCCGGGCCGCCCGGCCGTAGCCGATGCCCAGGGCCCGCTGCAACAGCGACACGCTGCCCCGGCCCTCGCGGACGATGATGTCGATGGCGGACTCGTACAGCTCATCCCGCGAACGCAGCCGTTCCATCTCCCCGCCGGAACCGAACTCGGCTTCCTCGTTCTCCTCGCGGGTCTTGAGCTGCATCAACTCCGGCGCATAGCACGGTTCGCACTCGATGAAGCCGACGACCTTCTCGATCTCCGTCGGGCTGGCGTAGGTGCCCTGGGCCCGGACCAGGTCGCTGGTGCCCGGCGGCAGCACCAGCATGTCGCCCCTGCCCAGCAGCTTGTCGGCGCCCATCTCGTCGAGGACCACCCGGCTGTCGGACTTGCTCACCACCTGGAAGCAGATCCGCGCGGGCAGGTTCGACTTGATCAGGCCGGTGACCACGTCCACGGTCGGCCTCTGCGTCGCCACGACCAGATGAATGCCCGCCGCCCGCGATTTCTGGGCCAGCCGGATGATGTGGCCCTCCACCTCTTTCTTCATCTGCATCATCAGGTCGGCCATCTCGTCGATCAGGATCACCATGTAGGGCAGGTGCAGCGGGATCTGCCGGCGCTCCTCGTCGTCCAGCGGTTGCAGCCGGCGGTAGATCTCGTCAGGGGTCAGCTCGTTGTAGCTGGCGAGGTTGCGCACGCCGGGCCCGGCTCAGCATCTCGTAGCGCTCCTCCATCTTGTCCACCGCCCACGCCAGGATCGCCTCGGCCTTTTTCATGTCGGTGACCACGGGGTGCATCAGGTGCGGCACCTTGCCGTAGTCGCTCATTTCCGCCATTTTCGGATCGATCATGATCATCTTGACCTCGTCCGGCCGGCGGGTGATGAGGATGCTGAGGATGATGGCGTTCATGCACACCGACTTGCCGGTGCCGGTGCTGCCGGCGATCAGCAGGTGCGGCATGTCGGCCAGGTCATAGACCAGCGGCCGGCCCTCGCTGTCCTTGCCCAAAAACAGCGGCAGCTTGCTCTTGGCGATCTTCTTGCTGGAGGCCAGAATGACATCCTTGAGCCGGACGTCGTCGCGTTTCTCGTTGGGGACCTCGATGCCGACGGTGTTCTTGCCGGGGATTGGCGCCACCATGCGGACGCTCGGCCACCTTGAGGTTCAGGGCCACGTCGTCGGCCAGGCTGGTGACCTTGTGGACGCGCAGGCCGGTCTGCAGGGCGATCTCGAACTGGGTCACGACCGGCCCGGTGTTGATGCCGACGACGCGGATGCTGATGCCGAAGTCGGCGAAGGTCTTCTCCAGCAGGGTGGCCCGCTCACGCAGGGCGCGATCCTGGTCGGTGTTGACAGTGGGCTGGCTATCCTCCAGCAAGTTCAGCGGCGGCAGTTCGTAATCGGCGAAGCGCTCCGCTTCCGACTGCGGCGTCGGCGTCCGCAGCAGCGACCGGGCGAGGCGCGGTTCCCCAGACGGGAACGCCGGACTTTCGGGCTCGGAAAAGCCGGTCAGGCTATCGTGGTGAAAGATCGGGATGGAGGGAGGGCCAGCCGCTGCCGAGTCGAGTTGTGCCGATTCGACCGGATTTGTCGGATCAGCGGGCCCGGTGTCGGCGGTTCCCAGGACCAGGCTGTCCGTTTTCCCTGGAATAGAGCCCCGGGTGGAGCGCAGCGCAACCCGGGGGCGCCGGATGCAGCGCAGCGCAACCCGGGGAATCCGGCGGAGGAGCCAGAGAAAGGCAATTCCAGCGATCCGGCCGGCCCGGACCAGCAAGACGCCGCTGGTGAGAACAAGGCAGAGGGCGACGGCCGCGACGAGAAGCAGGGCTCTTTCCGTCGCCCGGAAATGGCTGTTGAGCGAGACAGACAGGAAAGCCCCCAGGGTCCCGCCGGGACCGATCAGCGGCTCGGGACCAAAGTGGAGTCGCCAGCGGTCAGCCAGGAGGGCGGTGGTCGGGACCAGCAGCACCCAGCCGGTCAGGCGCCGGGCCCAGGTCCAGTGCTGGCGGCGTGAGAACACTGTCAGCACCAGCACCAGCCAGGCGGCCAGCAGGACGTGGACGGACACGCCCAGCGTATCCAGGAGGACCTGGGCCACCCACGCCCCGGCCGGTCCCAGGAGGTTGCCGGGCCCGCTCGCGGCGGGGTAGCTGCTGGCCGGGCCACCGCTGTCCTGGCCGAGGACGCACAGGCAGAGCAGCAGCCCCGCCAGCAGCATCAGGCCGGCGAAGACGTCGTAAGGCAGGCGGCTCTCCGACATGAGGCAGACTCCAGGCAAGCAACGCAATCGGGGTTCATCTTTTCGCCATCGACACGGGACCATGAGCGACTTGACCGAAACATCCCTTCCTGAGCCAGCTTTGCCGCTGCTGCACGTGGCCTTGCTGGAACCGGAGATCCCTCCCAACACGGGCAACGTCGCCCGGCTGTGTGCGGCCACCGGCACCCGGCTGCACCTGATCGGCCGGCTCGGCTTCCGCCTGGACGACCGCAATCTGAAGCGGGCCGGCTGCGACTACTGGCCGCTGGTGGACGTGCAACTGCACAAGACCTGGGAGGACTTCGAGACGCAATTCGCGGGTGCGCGGATCTTCGCTTTCAGCGCCCACGCGACCCGGCCCTACACGGAGGTGGCCTACCAGCCGGGCGACGTGCTGCTGTTCGGCTCCGAATCAACCGGGTTGCCGGCCGCGCTGCGCGAGAAGTTCGCGGACCGTCTGCTGTGCCTGCCGATGCCGGGCGGGCGCGTGCGCAGCATCAACCTGGCCACGGCGGCGGGGATCGCCCTTTACGAGGCACTGAGACAACTGAGAGCGTGGTAGGTGGAGTTCGCTGGCCGGCTGGCCGATAAACAGGGGTGCGTCCGAGTTTCCCCGTTTACCCGCCCGCTGGAGGCGTGCCCACCCGTGAAAGATCCCGTGGTTTGCCTGCCCACCTTCGACAGCCTGCGTTCGCACGTCCACAAGATGCTCTGCCAGCACGACCAGCTCGACCCCGGCCAGACGCCGATGCACCAGGCGGTGATTACCCGCTCCGGCCGACCGTGCGGCCTGTTCTTTCAGGTGCAGGGGCCGCGGCTGGTCAAGACCTACGCCATCTGGGCCGGCGAGGAAAATCGGATCCTCTTCTACGACTCGATGGGCGGTCGCTTTGCCGAGACCCAGCTGGGTGAGGCTCCGGACCCTCTCAAGCTGCCGCGGTGAGACGAATCTACTCTTGACACCTTGTCGAATGGTGCGGAACATCCATTCAGAGCCGATTCCCCAAGCCGCTTGCGGCTTAGCGCAATGAGCCGGTTGCGCTAAGCCGCAAGCGGCTGCTGGAACCGCACCCAGGTGTCCCATGATCGAGTTCCGCTGCTGGTACTGCAACAAGAAGTACGTCAAACGCAACGACCGCATCGCCGAGCGCTTCAAATGCACTTGCGAGCACGTGCTGCGCGTTCCGAGACGGAGCGGCGGCCGCTGTCGAGTCAAGAGTCCCGTCGATTGGCTGGTGGAAGCGGTGGTGTACGGCGGCGGCGGCGCGGTGGTGGGGTTCGTTCTGGCCCTGATCTGCATCAGTCGCTTCCGGATCGGTTACTTTTCCGACAGCGTCATGCTGATCCCCGGACTCACCCTGGCCGGCTTCGTCGTCGGTTTGGTGGGCGGCGAGCGCGGACTGGAACTGATTGGGCGGATGTTCGGGGGTGACGAAAGAGACCGCTAACTGGGAGGAAAGAACCATGAGTACAATCCCACCTGAAACACCGCCGGCCATTCCGCCGAGTGTTTCGAGCCAGGAGATGTTACCGGAGATAGACATCGACTACGACAGTCTCGTGACTGAGGACAACAAGCCCTTGGACAACATTTTTGTTGAAAAACTGCATCGGTTGCTGAGCGAGCCGCTGTATTCGAGTTGGCCTGGTCCCGGCGACAATCGCCCGTTTCTTGTCCTGGTCAACGTCGGTTGGTTCTATCAGGAGAAAACGCCCGCCGTTGTGCCTGATTGTCTGCTAAGCCTGGACGTTACTTGCCCGGAAAACTTGCAGGTCAAGCAAGGCCACTCCTATTACCAGTGGGCCATGGGCAAGTCCCCTGAGGTTGTCATCGAGATCGTGTCCGACAGGACTGGCGGAGAGGAGTCGTTCAAGAAAAAACTCTATGCCCGCCTCGGCGTCCTCCACTATGCGGTGTTCGACCCCAAGCATCTTCTTTCCGAGGACACGTTGCGCACCTATGAGTTTGTCCTCGGCAAATATCGGCAGGGTGACGCAGGACCGTGGTCGGAAGTCGGTTTGGGCCTGTGCTTGTGGCAGGGTCGATTCGAGGGAGTCGAAAACACCTGGTTGCGCTGGTGTGATGCCAAGGGGAAAATCATCCCGACCGGCGAGGAACGAGCGACGCGACTGGCCGAACTGAACCGGCAAGCGGAGGAACAGGCACGAAAAGCAGACGAACGCATCCGTCAGCTGGAAGCGGAATTGCGTGCCTTGAAAGGCCAGCCGCCGGCGTGAGAGTTCTTCCGGCAACCACAAGATCGAGGCCGCCAGAGCGAATAACCTCAAGAACAGCCAACCGCTGCGCCCCAAGTCGGGCCGCGGGGGTCGTTGCGATTCTTGGGGGACTGACTCACGTGTTCTCACTCTGGGATCAAACCGCGTTTGTCCAGGGGTTCTGGCAAGGGGTCTTTCAGCTTCTCTCCCTTGCTCTCGTGGCGGCCTTCGGCACCCTGATCTATCAGCGCAGGCAGGCCCGCTATGCGTTGCGTGACGAACTGATCGATTCCATCAACCAGTTCGCCATCAGCCTGTACAAGCCGCGCAAGCTCTACCAGGCCATTCTCGACCAGACCTGTGACCCCCTGGCCCATTTTGCGGAGTCCTCGCAGCGCGAGGCCCGACGCCTGGAGACGATTTATCGGGCGCTGGAGGACGTGGTTGCCGCCACTGGGCAGTTCCGCGTGTTGCAGGTCAAGCTCATTCCGCTCTACGGCCACGACCCGGAGATCTTTGGTTACTACATGGCGATCTGGCGCTACCTCAAAGAAGTCCGTGATCGGATGGGGCGCTCCGAGACGCTGTATTTCCACGCGGAAGGACCGGACTCGGCCGATGCGTTCTACCTGCTGATCGACGCCTTCCGCTACCGGATCATGCTGCGGCGGTTCGTCCGCCGGCCACCGGGGCTGGCGAAGCCTCCCCAGTCGGTCCTTGCGGAGCTGCGCCGCCGGGGAGACGAGGTCTACGCCGAGTATTTCCCTGAACCGGCAACGAAGGCGCAGACCGTGGCAGCCACCCCTTGACCCACCAGCCCGTCGCGATGGTTGCCTGAAACAACCTCCATGCGTAGACTTTCCTTCGGATCGGAAGCAATGATGCCGCAATGTGTTGAGCAACTACGGGGAGTCGAGCAGTGCTGTCACCAGCCGCGGAGGTAGACCTCACGGCCTACGTACGGGACATTCCCGATTTTCCCAAACCGGGAATCCTGTTCAAGGACATCACGCCCTTGCTGGCCGAGCCGCGCGCCTTCCAGCAAGCGATCGATCGGCTGGCCCAGCAGTATCGAAACACCCCGGTCGATGCCATCGCCGCCGCCGAGGCCCGCGGCTTCCTCTTTGCCGCCCCCCTGGCCCTGGCCCTGCGCAAGTCGATGATCCCCCTGCGCAAGCCGGGCAAGCTGCCGCACAGCACCCACGCCCATGCTTACGACCTGGAGTACGGCAGCGCGGAACTGCACATCCATACCGACGCCATTCATCCGGGCTCCCGCGTCCTGCTGATTGACGACCTGCTGGCCACCGGAGGCACGATGCTGGCCGGTTGCGAGCTGATACGCAAGGCCGGCGGCGAGGTGCTTGGCTGTGCCTTTCTGGTCGAGCTGACCTTCCTCGGCGGCCGGGAGAAACTGAAACCGGTCGAGGTGTTCAGCCTGATCCAGTATTGAGACCCGATTGCTCCCCTCTCCCCGCTGGAGAGAGGGGTTGGGGGTGAGGGGAACCCAACCGTGATCGATTTCGACAAGGGCAAGGACGGTCTGGTGCCGGCGATTGCCCAGGACGCCGAGACGGGCGTGGTGCTGATGCTGGCCTGGATGAACCGCGAGGCGTTCGAGGAAACCCTGCGCACCGGCCGGGCCGTCTACTTCAGCCGCAGCCGCAACCGCCTGTGGCGCAAGGGCGAAGAGAGCGGCAACGTCCAGCAGGTGCGCGAGGTCTTCGTCGATTGCGACAACGACACCGTGCTGCTCAAGGTCCACCAGGTCGGCGGCGCGGCCTGCCACGAGGGGTATGCAAGTTGCTTCTTCCGCAAGCTGGAAGGGGACCAGCTGCGCGTGGTCGGCGAGCGGCTCTTTGATCCGGCGAAGGTTTATCGCAAATGAGTTCTCCGATCCTCAAACTGGGCATCCCGGCGGGCAGCCTGCAAGAGGCGACGGCGGACCTGTTCCGCAAAGCGGGATACAAGATCACCTACGCCAGCCGCAGCTACTATCCCACCATCGATGATCCGGAGATCCAGTGTACCCTGATCAGGGCCCAGGAAATGCCGCGCTACGTCGAGGACGGCTCGCTGGACTGCGGGCTGACCGGCTACGACTGGATCCTGGAGAACGACGCCAAGGTGGTCGAGGTGGCGGAGCTGGTCTTCAGCAAGGTCAGTCGCAAGCCGGTCCGCTGGGTGCTGGCGGTGCCCAATGACTCGCCCATCCAGAGCGTCAAGGACCTGCAAGGCAAGCGGATCGCCACGGAGGTGGTCGGCCTGACGCGGCGCTGGCTGGCACGGCACGGCGTCGAGGCCCACGTCGAGTTCAGCTGGGGGGCCACCGAGGTCAAGCCGCCCCGGCTGGCCGATGCCATCGTGGAAGTGACCGAGACGGGCAGCTCCCTCAAGGCCAACAACCTGCGCATCGTCTGCGATCTGCTGCAAAGCACCACGCGCTTCATCGCCAACGAGCAGGCCTATGCCGACCCCTGGAAGAAGCAGAAGATCGACGACCTGGTGCTGATGCTCAAGGGAGCGATGGCCGCGGAGGGCAAGGTCGGCCTGATGATGAACGCCCGCAGGGATGACGTGCCGGCGGTGGTCAAGATCCTGCCGGCCCTGCAAAACCCGACCGTCTCGGCGCTGTCCAATCCGGAGTGGGTGGCGATCAACACCATCCTCGACGAGAACGTGGTCCGCCACATCGTGCCGCAGCTCAAGGCGGCCGGGGCCTGCGGCATCGTCGAGTATCCGCTCAACAAGATCATCGATTGAGTTTCAGGGTATTCGGGAGCGGGCTCGATTGGGTTTCCGGGCGCGTGCCGGTCGGGCTGGCTGATCTTGCCTCTGGGCGGGAAACCGGCAACACTTTGAATGGAGGTCCTTTCCAGGCTCACTGACCTCCAACCCAACTTCTTGCGTTGGAGGTCAGTGAGCCGGCTATGGGTCAGACGGCCCTAGCGACTGCTGGTGGTAGTCGCCCTGGTCTTCTTCCCCGACTTGCTCTCGTCGTCATCCTTGGACTTCTTGTCCGAGTCGTCCTTGTCGTCCTTGGACTTGCTGTCCGAGTCGTCCTTCTCCTTGTCCTTGCCGTAGACCTCCTTGAGCAGGTCCGACACGGTGTCGTCAACGATCCCTTCGCCTTCGTAGCGAATGATGAAGTGGAAGAGATGCTTGGGTTGCTTGCGCTGGCTGGGCACGGGGTAACCGGCCGCGCCGGGCAGCGTTGCGGGCTCCACGGATTTGACCGTGTTCGGGGTCACGTACTTGGCTGGAACAAGGGACTGATGCTGGACGCAGGACCACCCGGACCTGGTGGAGACTTGCTTCTCGCAAGGAGCTGCTTTTTTCAGACTGCTGAGGAACGCCTCCACCTGCGTTTGCACTTCGGGAGTGTGGTACACGACCATGACCTTCGACGCGGCATGGTAAGTGAGGACGCGCTTGGCTTCGCCGGTCCCTTCCTGGTTCCAGCTTCCCGGCTGAACCACGTCCGGAATGGTCTCGGCGACCCACTTGCAGAGGCTCGGATCATCTCCCAGATCGGCCAGGGAGTAGACCTTGCACGTCGGCTTCTTGCTCGAGGATTTCGCTTCCGAGGAACGAACCGAGACGGCGCAGCAACCGCTGCCGACCGCCACTGTATTCGCAGTCGAGGGAGTCCCTCCCCAAAGCTCCATCAACGGTACGGGAGTGCTGGAGGGCTTTGGTTTCTTGCTCTTCTGGCCTTCCGCCCAGGCAGTGTGCGCGAAGGTAAAGGTCAGCACCAGGGAGACAACAGCTAGCCCCAAAAAGTGTGATCGGGCCACGTGAGATTCCTCCTTCCATGGGTTCACGAGAGGGCCCAATTAGAAGACAAAGGAGGGTTACGGTCAAGGGCGACATTCTCCTCGCTCATCGTCGCAGACAGGGAATTCCCGGTCCAGGGACTTGTGTGCCCTCTGCTGACCGCATAGAATCAACGGCCGCTGTGGTCCAAGGGGTTTCTGGATCGCGGCCCCGGTCAAACCTCCGGAGGTCCCATGTCCACGCCTCACCAGATCCTGAGCGACCGTTTTGGCCTGGAGCGCTTCCGTCCCGGTCAGGAAGAGGTGATCGGCCATCTGCTGGCCGGCCGCTCCGCCGTCGCCTGCTTTCCCACGGGCGGCGGCAAGTCGCTGTGCTACCAGCTGCCGGCCCTGCTGCTGCCGGGCCTGACCCTGGTGGTGTCGCCGCTGCTGGCCCTGATGAAAGAGCAGATCGACCGTCTCCAGAAGCTGGAAGTCGCCGCCGAACGGCTCGACTCGACCTGCGAGGTCGCCGACCTGACGCGCATCACTCAGGCCCTCCGCGCCGGCAAGCTCTGCTTGCTCTACGTCTCCCCCGAACGCTTCAACAACGAGCGTTTCCGGGCCCAGCTGCAGGGAGTGCGTATCTCGCTCTTCGCCGTCGATGAGGCGCATTGCATCTCGGAATGGGGCCACAATTTCCGTCCCGATTATCTCAAGCTGGCCCAGTTCGCCAAACGCTACGGCGCCGAGCGCGTGCTGGCCCTGACCGCCACGGCCACGCCGCAGGTCATTTCGGACGTTTGCGCGGGCTTTGGCATCGAGCCGAAGTGCGTCGTCCGCACGGGCTTCCACCGCTCCAACCTGAGCCTGCACACCACCCCCGTCCAGACGGATCAACGCGACGCCTTGCTGGTCGAGCGCCTCAAAAAGATGGGGCCGGGCGCCGTCATCGTCTACGTGACGCTGCAGAAAACGGCCGAGAAAGTGGCGGCCTGTCTGAAGGCAGCCGGTTTGCCGGCCGACTTCTACCACGCGGGCATGGAAACCGAGGATCGCGTGCGGGTGCAGGAATGGTTCTCAAACAGTACCCACGCCATCGTCGTTGCGACGATCGCGTTTGGCATGGGGATCGACAAGGCCGACATCCGGGCGGTCTACCATTACAACCTGCCCAAGAGCCTGGAGAACTGGTCGCAGGAGATCGGCCGGGCCGGCCGCGACGGCCTGCCGGCCCACTGCGAGGTGCTGGCCTGTCCCGAGGACATGATCCCGCTGGAAAACTTTGTCTATGGCGACACGCCGTCCGCCGTGGCCGTCCGCAGCCTGGTCCAGCACATCTTCGGCCTCGGGCCCGAGTTCGACGTCAGCCTCCACGAGCTGGCCGGCGATCACGACATCCGGCCGCTGGTGCTGAACACCCTGCTGACCTATCTGGAACTGGACGGCTACCTGGAGGCGGAAACTCCGGTATTCTCGGCCTACAAGTTCCAGCCGCTCCTGCCTTTCCCGGAGATCCTGCAGCGCTTCGACACCGCCCGGCAGACGTTCCTCAACGAGCTGTTCCGGCTGGCGACCCAGGCCAAGGTCTGGTACACGCTCGACCTGGAGCGAGCCATGAAGGCAACCGGCTCGCCAAGGGACCGCATCGTGCGGGCCCTGGACTACCTCAAGGAGAAGGAACTGCTGAAGGTCGAGGCCAGCGATACCCGGCATCGCTATCGCCGGCTGCGTCAGCCCGAGGACCTGAACGCCCTGGCCGGCGAACTGCTGTACCGCACCCGGGAGCGCGAGCAGCGCGAGATCCAGCGGCTGAGGCAGGTGCTGGAGGTGATCGAACACGACGGCTGCCAGACCTCGCGCCTGGGTCATCATTTCGGCGAGGCCCTGGCTCAGCCCTGTGGCCGCTGCAGCTGGTGCCTGACCGGCCGCAAGCCGGTCCGGCTGCCGGCCCGCACCTGTCCATCGATCCCGGCCGACCTCGCCAGGCAGCTCAGCCCGCTGTGGCAGCAGCATTCCGAGGTGCTGTGCGATCCGCGCACGCTGACGCGCTTCCTGTGTGGCCTGACCAGCCCGCGTCTGACACGCGACAAGCTGGCCAAAGAGAAGCTGTTTGGGGTCCTGGACGAGGTGCCGTTCGCCCGCGTGCTGGCCTGGGCGGAGACCCTGGCCTGACCGGACTGCACTCCCCTCTCCCACAAAGGGAAAGGGGAGAAAGAGGGTTTGTCCGCTGGCCTTTTGCGAGGAACCGCTTCTTCATGTCCACCGCGCGCTGCCCGCATTGTGAGGTCCTTTTCAGCGTTGTGGCAGCGCAGAACCAGCGTTGCGGCGCTTGCGGCGGCGTGCTGTCCTCCAACGTCCAGACCGCGCCCACTCCCTCGACTCCGACAGCGATTGTCCCGGCCGAGGCGGTGCCTCGCAGGACTGTACCGGACGAGGAGGTGACGGACCCGCGCCGTTCGGGCGACTGGTCGGTGGTGCGTGGCGGGCTGGGCCTGCTGGCCGCGGGACTGGGTCTTTCCCTGATCTGCCAGGTGGGTGGCAGCATCCTGAACGTGGTGCTGGCGTCGCTGCAGATGCAGGAGGCCGTCTTGGCCGTGCAGGCGCTGGCCCAGCTCGGGGAAGGGGCGGCGGCCATCATCTTGCTGGTGGGTCTGATCCAGACCGTGCTGGCACCCCGACAGTCCGGTCTGCTCGGGCTGGGCGTGGCCGCTCTGCTCTGCTCGCTGGGCGCGGCCGGCGTGCTGGGTGCCGTGCTGTTCGATTTGCTCCCGGCCCATCTGGTGCGAGTCAGCGGGCTGCTGCCGTTCGTTGCCGCGCTGCTCTTCTTCCTCTATCTCAATGCCGTCGCGCGCACCTTTGGCTCCTGGGGGCTGGGAATGGCGTTCATCGCCTGGTTCGGCACCGCGACGGTCCTTGGGATTGCCCTGGTTGGGATACTGTTGCTCCTGTTCGAGCTGCCGCAGCTTCCGCTGTTCAACCGCTTGCAAGGGTTGTTCGGCGACCGGCTTGTCCCGCTGGCCGGCTGCCTTGGGCTGTTCGCCGCCTGGTTGGGGATGTCGGTCTGGCTGATTTACCTGGTCAACCGCCTGCGCGCCCTCATCCCGGCCCAGCAGTAGGCAAGGCGGTTGCCGCTCGTCATGGTTCAGTCTGGATGCCATCCTCGACTTGCTCCATCTGCAAAGGGACGAGCATCAGGCTGACGCCGCCCCGCTCGTCAGTCGCCGCAATGCGCCCAGTCCCAGCTCGGCGACCGAGGAGCAGCGTGCCTCCCACAGCGTCGGGTTCATCAGCTCCAGCGACACCCAGCCCTCATACCCCACGGCCCGCAGGTGCTGCATGATCGGCCCCAGCTGAAAGTCGCCCTCTCCAGGCAAGATCCGGTCGGCGTCGGTGGCCAGCTCGCGCGGCACCCCGGCCAGGTCGCACACCTGGACGTGGGCCAGGTTGTCTCGCGTCAGCAAGTCAAGATCCTCCAGCTTGCTCGGCCCGGTGTAATAGTGAAAACAATCCAGGACCACTCCGACGTTGGGCTCGCCACTGGCCGTGATCAGTGACACTGCCGTGTCCAGGCTGGCGCAGAAGGTGCTCTGACCGCGAAATTCCAGGCCAAGCCGGACGTTGAACCCCGCCGCCCACTGGGCCGCCTGCCGCAGCGACACCACGGCACGCTGCAGGCTCACCGCCTCGACCTTCTCGACAAAGTCGGCCACCACCAGCAAAGTCGGAATACCGAACGCCGAACACAGGTCGAGCCGGCGCCTGAAATGATCGTAATGGGCCCGCCGCTGCTCTCCCTGCGACAGCAGCAAGCCGCCCTGGTACGCGGCCGCGGCCAGGGTCATTTGCCGGTCCTCCAGCAGCTGGCGCGTGTCGGCCGGGGAGTGCTGTTCCAGGTGCGTTTCCAGCTTGGTCAGCCAGACTTCCATCGCCGGACAGCCGCCGTCGGCGTAGCCGGCCACGTCCTCGGCAAAGGAACTGGTCAGGGTCGTCGCCTCGCTGATGCAGAGTTTCATCTTGTCCTTTCCTTCCGGCACAACCGGCGTATCGCGAGAAGCTTCCGGCAACACACCGCAACCCGGACGGGAAAAGCCCCAAGAGCGGTTCCCCGGCCGGTCGATGGAAACGGTACTCACACTCCTGATTTTACCCACGGATGTCCTCGGATGGCCGCGGCTTACTCTGCTTTGCTCCTGGTCGCCTGCTCCGTTGCTCCCCTGGAAGTTCCTCCACCGGCTTGCCCTCCCCACGCGGTCGAGCAACCCTCCCTGTCGCTCAATCGGGAACAGTACGTCCCCCACGAAGGGGACATGATCTTCTTCACCTACTACAAGAAGATCTGGTATTACGTGTTCAAGATGGGCCATACCGGCCCGCCCTATCACGTCGCCCTGGTGGTCAGGACGCCCGAAGGCGAGCTGAAACTGCTCGAAACCGGTTCCCTGGACCCGACCAACGTCCAGCTGGTGGACATCATGCCCCGGGTGCTTGAGTACAAGGGGATTGTGGCCGTGCGCTCCCTCTGCAAGCCGGTGACCCCGGAGCAATCGCGGAAGATGACCTGCTTCTCGCATTGGCAGCTGGGCAAACCCTTTGCCAAGAAACGGCTGGTCTACGATGCCGTCTGCGAGCACAAGATCAGTGTGCGCGATTTCCAGGCCGGCTGCACCATCTCGACCGATCACGACGATTGGTTTTGCTCCGAGCTGGTGACCACCGTCCTGTTTGAAGGCGGTTTGCTGCCAATCGAACTGCTGATTCCGTACGCTCCTTATCCTCAGGACCTGTATCTCAGTTGCCCCCGGTCGATCGACCCGTGGTATGGGCCGCCGATCCAGCTGAATTAGCGGACCGTGATTTGTCCGGACTGACACAAGCCCGAAGCGCCAGCGCCGGGATCCGACGTCTCCCGGCGCTGGCGCTTTGGGCTTGTGTGCGGTCCCGGCGCTGGCGCTTCGGGCTTGTGTGCGGTCCCGGCGCTGGCGCTTCGGGCTTGTGGGCGGTCCCGGCGCTGGCGCTTCGGGCTTGTGGGATCGTCCCTCTTTTCAGGGCGCGATCTGTTCGCTATGATCGGCACAGACCCCAAACTCCACCCTGCGAGGATTGACCCCATGACCGAGCCGTTGACGCGCCGTTCGTTTCTGACTGCCGCTGCCGGGGGAGCCGGCCTGGCCTGTGCCGCGGCCACGGCACCGGCCGCCGAGCCGAAGTCGGCCGAGTTGGGCTTCAGCTTCAATACCAGCACCATCCGCGGCCAGAAGGTGCCCATCGTCAAGGAGGTCGAGATTGCTGCCCGGGCCGGCTACCACGCCATTGAACCGTGGATCGCCGAGCTGGAACAGTACGTCAAGGAGGGCGGCGACCTCAAAGACCTGGGCAAGCGCATCCGCGATCAGGGGCTGACCGTGGAAAGCTCGATCGGCTTTGCCGAATGGATCGTGGATGACGCCGCCCGGCGGAAGAAGGGCCTGGAGCAGGCTCGCCGGGACATGGACCTGGTGCGGCAGATCGGCGGCAAACGCATCGCCGCCCCGCCAAAGGGTGCGACCGAGCAGGGCGGTCTGGATCTTCTCAAGGTCGCCGAGCGCTACCGGGCCCTGCTGGAGATCGGCCAGCAGATCGGCGTCACGCCGCAGGTGGAGGTCTGGGGCTTCTCCAAAACACTCAACCGATTGGGCGAGACGGTACAGGTCGCGATGGAGAGCGGGCATCCGCAAGCCTGCGTTCTCGCCGACGTCTACCATCTGTACAAGGGCGGCTCCGGCTTCACCGGGCTGAAGCTGCTCGGCCCCCCCGCCATGCAGATCTTCCACCTGAACGATTACCCGGCCCACCCGGACCGGGCCAACATCAAAGACGAGCATCGGGTCTATCCCGGCGATGGCGTCGCGCCCCTGGTGCAACTGCTGCGCGATCTGCGGGCGCTGGGGTTCCTGGGCTTCCTGTCGCTGGAGCTGTTCAACAAAGATTACTATAAGCAGGATCCGCAGGAGGTGGCCACGACCGGACTGAAGAAAATGAAGGCGGTGGCACAGGCCAGCCTGGCGCCGTAGTGCTGCCTTCCCCAACGAGCCGCCGGGTTTATCCCGGCGGACCAGACCGCCGGGATAAACCCGGCGGCTCGTTGGGGAGCGAGTAAGGGCTGTATCCGATAGGTCTCAGCTCGCGAACACCCGATCCATCCGCTGGGAAAGGTCCTTCAGCGCGTCGGCATCCGCGGACTGGTCCCCTCGCTGTTCCGAGATTCCCCACCCCGTGTAGCCCACGTCATCGAGCGCCTTCATGATCGCCGGCCAGTTGTTGTCGCCATCGAAGAACTTCACGCGAAAGTCCTTGGTCTTGCTGTACTCCTTGATGTGCAGCTTCAGGATGCGCTTGCCCAGCACCGGAATCCAGGTTTCGGGCGGACTGAACTTGACCACGTTGCCGATGTCGAAGTGCCAGCCGACCATCGGAGAATCGATCGCGTCGAGGAAATCCCTGGCCTGCTCCACCTTGGTGATGAAGTTGTTCCAGACGTTCTCAATGGCGATCTTGACGTTCAGGTCCTGGGCCAGGGGAATGGCTTTCTTGATCTCGGTCACGGAGCGCTTGAAACAGTCGTCGTAGCTGACGTCCTTGTTGACGACTCCAGGAACCAGCAGCACCGAGGTGGCCGCGTAGCGTTTGGCGTCCTTGAGCGTTTGCAGCAGTGCTTCCAGGCCCAGCCGACGTTTCTTCTCGTCGGGATGAGAAAGCGGCAGCTGCCAGTGCTTGTCGCCGCAGACGCTGGCGGCCTTCAAGCCGGTCTCTTCCAGGGCCTTGACCACCTCGTCCTGAGGCATGTGGCTCATCGGCTCGACGCCCTCGAAGCCGGCCGCCTTGACGGCCTTGAACTTCTCCAGCACCGTCCCCTTGAAGCCGATGGTGGCGTACATGATGGCCTTGTGGATGTCGCGTTTCTTTGGCTGGGCAGGGGCCGCGATCAGGCCGGCCGGACTGAGGGCCGCTGCTGCCAGCACGCCGCTGGAGCATTTCAGGAAATCACGCCGGTTCCGCGCTTCTGTCATGGCGAGTCGTCCTCTGGGGGCGGTGTCGGGGTTGGATCGATGGACCTGCTGCGATTATAGGAAATCCACCCGGGGACTGGCCGACTTCGCCTCGGCGGAGTATGATCGCTGCGAACCGACCCCTTGCTTGCGAGAACCCTCTTCAGGATCAAACCATGCGAACGACACACCTACCCTCCCTCCTCTCCCGGAGCCTGCTCTTTCTCACCGTCGCGCTGACCGTGGCCAGCCCGACACGGGCCGATGAGCTGGTGCAGATCAAGGGCTTCACTCCCCTGTTCAACGGCAAGGACCTGACCGGCTGGCACGGCATGCCGGGCTTCGACCCGTACAAGCTGGCCGCGATGCCAGGCAACGAAGCCGTGGTCCTCGGCGGCCGGTGGATGGCCGACGCCCTCGCGCACTGGAAGGTGGAGAACGGCGAACTGGTCAACGACGGCCACGGGGCCTACCTGACCACCGACAAGGACTACGGCGACATCGAGCTGCTGATCGAGTACAAGACGGTGCCCAAGGCCGACAGCGGCATCTACCTGCGAGCCACGCCCCAGGTGCAGATCTGGGACTACACCAAGGAGGGCGGCAAGTGGGACCTCGGCGCCGACAAGGGCAGCGGCGGCCTGTGGAACAACAGCAAAGGTGCCCCGGGCAAGGATCCGCTGGTCCTGGCCGACAAGCCGTTCGGCGAGTGGAACAAGTTCCGCATCCTCCAGGTTGGCGAGCGCGTCACCGTCTACCTCAACGGCAAGCTGGTGGTCGATCACGCCCGGCTGGAGAACTTCTGGAACCGCAAGCTGCCGCTCCTCCCGAAAGGCCCGATCCAGCTGCAGACCCACGGCGGCGAGATCCGCTGGCGGAACATTTTCATCCGCGAGATCCCCCCGGACGAGGCCAACGCCATGCTGCGCCGCCAGAAGAGCGGCGAGGGCTTCGTGGACGTCTTCAACGGCAAGGACTTCACCGGCTGGGCCGGGCCCGTGGACAACTATCAGGTCAAGGACGGGGCCATCGTCTGCAAGCCGAGCAAGGGCGGCACGATCTACACCAAGGAGCAGTACGGCGATTTCGTCGCCCGGCTGGAGTTCAAGCTGCCTCCGGGCGGCAACAACGGCCTGGCCATCCGCTATCCCGGCAGTGGCGACACGGCCTACGTCGGCATGTGCGAGCTCCAGGTGCTGGACGACACAGCCAAGGGGTACGCCAGGCTCGACCCCCGGCAGTACCACGGCTCGGCCTACGGCATGGTCGCCGCTCACCGCGGCTATCTGCGTCCGGTCGGCGAGTGGAACTTCCAGGAGGTGACGGTCAAGGGTTCGACGATCAAGGTCGAGCTGAACGGCACGGTCATCCTCGATTGCGACCTGAGCAAGGTGACGGAGTACATGGCGAACAGCCAGCACCCGGGCAAGGACCGCACCGAGGGCCATTTCGGCTTTGCCGGCCACAACGATCCGGTCGCCTTCCGCAAAATCCAGATCAAGCGGCTGGACTCGAAAGGAAAGTGAGGCGCCACGTGACTGAACCTCTCCCCCGCACCATCGCCCGGCCGATGCAGTTCCAGAACGGCTGTGCCACAGGGTTCAGCCACCGCTGGCGCAACGGCCAGTATTGCACGATTCTGACCGAGGCTGGCCTGGTTGGCTGCGGCATCTACGACGTCAAGACGGCCGCGGAGTTCAGCCAGGCGGTGGCCATCGCCCGGGGCACGCCGCAGAAGCCGCTGGTCAACCCGGAAGACCTGCTGGACGCGAAGATCGTCGATGCCACGCCCCAGGCCAGGGAACTGGGCATCCGCATCGGCATGACCGGCCGGGAGGCGGTCGAGCTGCTGCTGGCTGCCTCGGGCGGGGCGTGAGGGGCAGGAACGCCAGGGCGAGCCGGGAGCGTTAGCTCCCGGATTCTCCGACGCAGCGGAAGAATCCGGGAGCTAACGCTCCCGGCTCGCCCTGTGGTTATCGCCTCTCGCGCTGGAATGGATCAGCCTGCCACTCTGGCCCGGCTGCCGTCCAATCGTTTTGTGTTGCTGCCATTGTGGCAGTGGATGTTCCGAATCCGCACAGTCGCGGATGTGCGGCATCGGCTTGTTCTGCTCCAAGTCCCTGTCAGTCAATCACTTGTGCCAGGGCAGCGCGATTGTGCGCCTCCTGGCACGTTAATTGCTTGGTAACATAGGCAGCTTATAACAGTATCCGGGAGGGTCGCTGCACCCAGGCGACAAGGACCGGCTTGACCGTCCGTTCTCTCGTGAGCGATAAAGAACAGGTCTGCGGCGGAGGTATAATTCCTCAGGGTTACCCAAGCGGGTTTCCCAAGCGGGCCTGTCAGAAAGGAGCACCACCAATGGCAGAAGAAAAAATCATCGGCATCGATCTGGGGACCACCAACTCGGTCGTGGCCGTCATGGAGGGAGGCGAGGTCAAGGTCATCGCCAACCAGGAAGGCAATCGTCTGACGCCGAGCGTGGTCGCATTCACCGACAAGGGCGATCGCCTGGTCGGCGATCCGGCCAAACGTCAGGCGATCACCAATCCGCGCCGCACCGTGTACTCGATCAAGCGTTTCATGGGCCGCCGCCGCAAGGAAGTGGTCGATGAGGAGAAACTCGTTCCTTACAAGATCACCGGCGGTCCCGAAGATCCGGTCAAGGTGGACATCGACGGCAAGTTCTACACGCCGCCGGAAATCTCGGCGATGATCCTCCGCAAGCTGAAGGAGGCGGCCGAGTCCTACCTGGGCCACACGGTCCGCAAGGCGGTCATCACCGTGCCGGCGTACTTCAACGACGCCCAGCGGCAGGCGACCCTGGAAGCGGCCAAGATCGCCGGCTTCGACACCGACTGGGAGATCACCGACCCCGTGACGGGCAAGGTGACCCGCCAGCGGATGCGCATCATCAACGAGCCTACGGCGGCCTCGCTGGCTTACGGTCTGGACAAGAAGAAGAGCGAGCGGATCGCCGTGTTCGACCTGGGCGGCGGCACCTTTGACATCTCAATCCTGGACGTCGGCGAAGGCGTCTTCAAGGTCGAGGCAGTCAACGGCGACACCCACCTGGGCGGCGACGACTTCGACCAGGTCTTGATTGACTACATCGCCTCGGAGTTCAAGAAGGACCACGGCATCGATCTGCGCAAGGATCAGATGGCGTTGCAGCGTCTGAAGGAGGCGGCCGAGCGGGCCAAGAAGGACCTGTCGCAGCAGGCCTCGACGGACATCAACCTGCCGTTTATCACGGCCGACGCCTCGGGACCCAAGCATCTGCAGATGTCGCTGACGCGGTCGAAGTTCGAGCAGCTGGTCGATCCCCTGGTCGAGCGCTGCCGGGGTCCGGTCAAGAAGGCCCTGGCAGACGCCAAGCTGAAGCCCTCGGACATTGATGAGATTGTGCTGGTGGGCGGCATGACGCGCATGCCGAAGATCCAGTGGCTGGTCAAGGACGTCTTCGGCAAGGAAGGGCACAAGGGCGTCAACCCCGACGAGGTGGTGGCCATCGGCGCGGCCATCCAGGGTGCCCAGCTGCTGCTGGGCAGCAAGTCGGAGGTGCTGCTGGTTGACGTGACGCCGCTGTCGCTGGGCATCGAGACCCTGGGCGGCCGGCTCACCCGGCTGATCGATCGCAACACGTCGATCCCGACCGAGAAGAAGAATACCTTCTCGACGGCCACGGACAATCAGCCGGCGGTGACGGTGAGCGTGTTCCAAGGCGAGAGTGAGATTGCCCGCAGCAGCAGCAACCGTCTGCTGGGCGAGTTCAACCTGGAAGGCATCCCGCCCGCCCCACGCGGCGAGCCGCAGATCGAGGTGACCTTCTCGCTGGACCAGAACGGCGTCTTGCAGGTCAAGGCCCGCGACCTGAAAACGCAGAAGGAAGCCAAGATCGAGATCAAGGGCTCCAGCGGCCTGGCGCCGGACGAAGTGGAGCGGATGCGGAAGGACGCCGAGTCCCACGCCGCCGAGGAGCGGCAGAAGGTCGAGCTGATCGACGCTCGCAACCAAGCCGACGCCGTGGTCTATCAGGTCGAAAAGCAGCTGAAGGAACACGGCGACAAGCTGGGCGAGTCCGACAAGCAGCCGATCCAGGCAGCCGTCGATCGGGTGCGGGACGCCATGAAGGGCAGCGACGTGGCCGCGATCAAGACTGCCACGGCCGACCTGAACACCGCGATCCAGGCTCTGGCCCAGTTCGCTCAGGGTCACGGACCGAGCGCTGGTCCCGGCGGCTACAGCGGCGGTCCGACCGGGGACGGAGCCGGCGGACAGGGCGGCGGCAAGGGCAAGGATGACGTGATCGACGCCGAGTTCGAGGTCAAGAAGTAAGCGAGCCCAGGAGCTTGCCTCCCGAGAGGCCCGGGACTGTCCGGAAAGGATGGTTCCGGGCCTCGATTGTTTGTGCGTGCATGGGAAATGGAGACCAGAATGGCCGCCCTGGCACCAGCCAACCTCAACAATACAATCTCCAGCGGAACCGACAACGGCCCGTCGCAGACGGCCATCGAACACCCGAAGGACCTCCTCATGCCGCGAACCCTGCTTCTTACCCTGGCCGGTCTGCTGGCCGTCGCCAGCCTCGCCCGGGCCCAGAACCTCCGCGAACGGCAAGTCGCCGCCGATCGCAAAAAAGTCGAGGCGGACGGCTTCTGGATCTACAACGACCTCTCCCGCGGCCTCGCCGAAGCAAAGAAGACCGGCAAGCCGCTGCTGGTCATCCTCCGCTGCATTCCCTGCGTGGAGTGCGTCAAGCTGGATGACGACCTCGTCAACAAGGACCCGCGCGTCCGGCCGCTGCTGGATAAGTTCGTTTGCGTCCGCATCATCTCGACCAACGGGCTGGACCTGTCGCTGTTCCAGTACGACTGCGATCAGTCGTTCGCGGCCTTCATGCTCAATGCCGGCGGGACCATCTATGGCCGCTTCGGCACCCGCTCGCACCGGACTTCCTGGTCCGACGACGTCTCGATCGAGGGACTGTCGCGGGCCTTGCAAGGGGCCCTCGACCTGCACGCGCAGTATCCGAAGAACAAGACCGACCTGGCCGGCAAGAAGGGGCCGGCTCCGGAAATGCCAACGCCGGAGAAGTACCCGCTGCTGCGCGATCGCTATGGGGCCACCCTGCCCACCACCGTGGGAAAGGTGGCCCAGGGGTGCATCCATTGCCATCAGATCGGCGATGCCCAGCGTCAGTTCTTCCGCAGCCGGAAGGAGCCGATCCCGGAGCAGGTGCTGTTCTCCTATCCGCATCCCAAGGTGCTGGGACTGATCCTCGACCCCCGGGAACGGGCCACGGTGCTGCGCGGAGAAGGATTCTCCAGCCGAGCGGGCCGGGTTTCAGAAGGGAGACGTGATCCTCAAGCTGGAGGGCCAGCCGCTGCTTTCGATCGCGGACGTGCAGTGGGTGCTGCAGCAGACGCCGCCGCCAGGTGCGACGCTGAAGGCGGAGGTGCAGCGCGGCGACCGCAAGATGGACCTGACGCTGAAGCTGGAAAAGGGCTGGCGTCAGCGCGAGAACCTCTCCTGGCGAGCGACCAGCTGGGGCCTGCGGCGCATGGCCCTGGGCGGCATGAAGCTGGAAGAGCTATCGGCCGAGGGACGGAAAAAGGCCGGGCTGCCCGATACGGGGATGGCACTGCGCGTCGAGTTCGTGGGCCAGTTCGGGCCCCACGCCGCCGCCAAGCAGGCCGGCTTCCTCAAGGAGGACATCCTTGTCTCTTTCGATGGCAGGACCGACCTCCGACGGGAAACCGACGCCCTCGCTTACGGCGTCACCAAGCATTTGCCGGGGGACAAGGTCCCGGTGACCGTCCTGCGCGGCGGCAAGAAGCTCAATTTGACGCTCCTCATTCAAGAGTAGACGCCTGTGTGTGGGCTTGATGTTTATGTTTGGGAGGTTAATGTTTACAAATCCGACAATTTTAATAATAATTCCACCAGGGCCCGCGACAGCCAACAAGCCGTCTGAGGAAGAGAGCGATGGCCTGGACGTTCGAGTGGAGCGCGCTGCGCAAGGATTGTCTGGCGGGTCTGACCGTGGCGGCGATTGCCGTGCCGCAGGCGATGGCCTACGCGCTGATTGCCGGGCTTGATCCGATCTACGGCCTGTACTCGGCCATCGTGGTGACGGCGATAGCCTCGATCTTCGGCTCGTCGGTGCAGCTGATCAACGGGCCGACCAATGCCATTTCCCTGGTGGTCTTCAGTGCCGTGGCCTTCCTGGAGCGGAATGGGCGGGACCAGGCGGCCGAGGCGACCTTCTTGCTGGCCGCGATGGTCGGTCTGATCCAGTGCGGCATCGCCGTGTTCCGGCTGGGCGACCTGACCCGCTACATCTCCGAGTCGGTGGTAATTGGGTTCATGGCCGGGGCCGGTTTCCTGATCGCCCTGAGCCAGATCAGCAACCTGTTCGGTTTGCAGGCCCAGGGCGGCGGCCATCTGCATCTGCTGCATCGGCTCTGGCTGACGATCACGCAGGGGGGGGCGGCCAATCCGCGCGCCGTGGCCGTCGGCCTGGGAACCATGGTGCTGATCGTGGTGCTGCGGCGGTTCACGCGCAAACACCGGCTGCCGCGGGTGGACCTGCTCCTGGCCCTGATTGTCGCGTCCGGCGTCGCCGCGCTGCTGGGCTGGACCCAGCCGAATCCGGACGGCAGGTCCCTGATCGCCGTGGTTGGCAAGGTGCCGGCCGGCTTGCCGATGCTGCACGTTCCGAAGATTGAATCCGCCTGGATCAAGGAAATGGCGGGCAGCGCCGTGGCCATCGCCTTCCTGGGTCTGCTGGAGGCGCTGGCCATTGCCAAGGCGATCGGCCACCAGACCCGGCAGCCGCTGGACTACAACCAGCAATGCCTGGCCGAGGGCCTGGGCAACCTGGCCGGCGGCTTCTTCCAGTGTTTGCCCGGCTCCGGGTCGCTGACGCGCTCGTCGATCAACTACCAGGCGGGCGCGGTGACGCGCTTCTCGGGCGTGATCGCCGCGGCGGCGGTGGCTCTGGCCCTGGTGCTGCTTGGCCCGCTGGCGTGGTATCTGCCGCGCTCGGCCCTGGCCGGCCTGCTGCTGGTGACCGCCCCGGTCTGGTTGACTGGCCGCGGCTGTTCTACGCCTGGCGTGCCTCGCGCTACGATGCCGGGCTGATCCTGGCCACGGCCATTGCTTGCGTCTTTATCAGCGTCGAATTCTCGATCCTGATCGGCGTCGCCCTCTCCATCCTGATGTTCGTCCCCCGGGCAGCCCGTCTGAAGATCAACGAGCTGGTAGCCAGTTCCGAGCGGGTGGTCCGCGAGCGTCTGCCGACCGACCCGCCCTGTTCCGCCCTGGTCGTTCTGGATCTGGAGGGCGAGTTGTTCTTCGGAGCGGCCCCGGAGCTGGAGCGCTGCTTCGACGAACTGCGCAAGCGCGTCAAGACCGGCATGCGGATCATCGTCCTGCGTGTCAAGCGGACGCGCAACCCCGACATGGTCTGCATGGAGCTGCTGCAGCGGTTCCTGAAGGAAATGGAGCAGGAGCGGATCGTGGTGTTGCTGTGTGGAGTGCGCGGGGACTTCGCCCAGGCGATGCTGAACCTGCGTTTCCAGGACTGGCTGCCGGCCGACCGGGTTTTCCGGGTGGGGCCCACCGAGGAATCCTCGACGGTGGAAGCGGTGCGCCGGGCTTACGAGCTGCTGGGGGACGACCTCTGTGTCAGCTGTCCGCGCCGCGGAATGACGGCGCCGGACAGGAAGGAATGGTATTACGTGATCTAGCTTTCCGTCCGACGTGCAGCCCGTGCTCGGCGTTTGTGTTAGCCCAAAGCGCCAGCGAGGGAAACAGCAACCCTTGCTGGCGCTTCGGGCTAACCCGAACGACGTGCAGCCCGTGATCGGCGTTTGAGGAAGTGCGTCATTTCCGCCCAGAAGCCGAAGGGCAGGCCAGCGCTGCCGGGAACGCCATAGCGGATTTCGCCGGCATCCGGCTGGGCCGCGGGCCACCGGGCCGTCCCGAAGAGCACGTCAAACACTGTCAGGGCGATGGCGTAGTTGCAGCGGCTGCCGGCGTGGTGGTGGAGGCGGTGGTAAGCCGGGCCCACGATGAGGTAGTCGAGCGGCCCCAAAGTGTAGCGAAAGGCCGAGTGCTGGTACACCTTGGCAAACGAGTAGACCACGAGGTAGCTCTCGATGACCGGGCCGGAGAAGCCCAGCAGACAGGTGGTCACCGCGATGAACGTCGCGGACGTCGCCACCTCCAGGGCGTGGGTATGTGCAGTCAACCAGAGGTTGAATTGCTCCTCGCGGTGGTGCTGGAAGTGGAAGCTCCACAGGAAGCGATTGTAATGCTTGACGTGGTGCAGCAGCCAGCCGAGGAGTTCCGCGGTCAGGAAACAGCAGACGCCTTCCAGCAACCACAGCTCGCCCCAGTCCATCAGTCGCGGCGTAAGGCTGCGGACGTACCCGTTCACTCGGGGCAGCAGCGCCATCACGACCACGCTGGCCGCCGCATAGGAGAGGTTGCGACGCAAGCGGGGCCGGTCCTGATACCAGCTGCGCGCGAAGGTGCCGTCCCGGAACTCCAGGACGATCAGGAGCAGGAGCGCACCGACCAGCGCCGGCAGGACCAGGGCAGACATCACACCACCTTCTTGGCAGGGCCCCAGGGTTTCAGGGCCGCCACCGCCCCGCCGAAGGCCAGGAGCAGGGCCACGTCGATCCAGGTGCGGGCCGGAGGCGCCCCAAACGCTGTTGTGAACAGCTCCCAGAAGATCACCTTGTTCAGGATGCGTAAGACGTACAGCACGATCACAAGGTCGAGCAAGATGGGATGGCGTTGCGGGTCGTACGCCGCCACGGCCGCCATCAGGCCGAACAGCACGACGTACACGCCGAGCAGCTTGACCACGTAGGTCAGCTGGGGGGTCGGCTGCATCTTGATGCTGAACAGGGCCTCGGCCAACCACTTAGCTGTGTCCTCCGACAGGAACGCGGCCAGGCCCAGCACCAGATGGTAAATGCAGATGGCCAGCAGGACGAGTTGCAGAGCTACCTTCTTGTTCATGGGACTCCCTTCGGGCTTTCCAAATGCACCGGGCCGCTCGCTGCGACCCCAGTTCCAGGGAAGGTGCATGAGAGGCACTAACAGAATTAAGGAGGAGGAGCTTCCCAGCCCGTCCGGGCCGGCCTGGGAAGGCCAGCCTACCTCAATCCGTTACTGCCCCTGTGGACGCGGATTGTCTGTTTCGGGAAGGCATCCGGTCCTTTTTTTACCTGGCAAGAGCATTCGCCAGGACAGAAGGAGGAACACGTTCCTCCGTTCACCGATCGAACTCGGCAAGGGATGCCCCCAGGAGTCCAACCTTGTAGCCGTGCAGTTGCAGGGTGCTTGTGGCACTGCTGTTCACCAGCAGCAGGACCAGAAACCCAAGGCACGGCGCCAGCGAGAGGATGCCCAGCAGGATTCCCAGGACGACGCCATACAGCTGGATCGCCAGTTGAAAAACAAATACCGACGCCACAACACCAAACCCACACAGAGCCAGGGCAGTCACCCAGGACATGTCCCGGGGAAGAAGAAGCCCCAGGGAAACCGCCACCAGGATCTCGATCAGGATGCAGACAAGGATTCCCTTCTGAAAGACCGCGATGCTCCGCAGAGTCTTGTGGGAGAGGCGATTCTTGGCAACGTTCGGGTAATCGTCCTCGTCCTCATCTTCGTCTCTTCGTCGGGAACGTTTGGCCTTTCCCTTGGTGACCTTTCTCGAGACGGCTTCGTCCTCCTCGTCTTCCTCGTCTTTTCGCCGGGAACCGGTGTCTTTCCGCGTTGTGACTGCTCTTGCAGCTTCCTCTTCCTCGCCTGGTCCGGGGCGCGTGTCCGACTGGGGAACAGGGATTCGGTCGCCACAACCAGGACACTCGACCTCCTTGCCGGCCATGCGGTCAGTAACCTCGATCTCCTCAGCGCACTTGGGGCACGTGAAAGCGATCATCTGCAACCTCTTTGGGGCCAGGACCGTTCCGGAACAGCAGGCACTGGCCAAACGCTGCGCAGGGTCAGTGTCTCTTCGTGGACGAAATAGAACTGGGCGAACGTCAGGAAGCACGAGAGGAATCGTACTGGCTTCGCCCGGGCTGTCAAGCCGCTGGTTGGAAGAGCAACAGGCTCAGTGGGATGCCCGCCGGGTCCAGCGGAGCTTGAAAGACCCTGGTTGTTCACACCTGCAGGACGGGAAAACCTCTGCACCCCGTTGCCGTTGAACCTGGAGGAGCTGCAGGGTCCGGCCAGCGAGCCCCTGCGTCACGCGCTTGTGTCACCCCGCGGGCGGTTTTGGCGGCGGGGGCTGCTGCAATTTGGCCTGGTACTTCTGCCAGGATTGCGTCAGCGTTTGCAGCAGCACGGGCACGTGCGGGGCGCTCAGGTAGACCCGAGCCACCAGGATGGCCCGGGGATAGAAGTTGGAGATGAACTCCAGGCAAAATTCCGCGATGGTGTGGGTGATCATGACCGAGTTGGCGTAGACGCCGGCCAGGACCTCGTCGGAGATCCGCAGGTCCTGGTAAATCTCCTCGATGCTGGGCGGCGGCGTCTGCGACTTGGGCAAGGCCGGCGGCGGAGCGCCGAAGGACTGGCGATAGGTATCGAGGTTGCTTTTCAGGGCCTCGACAAACTGCGGAATCAGGTTGATCGGCAGCACGACCCGGGTGGCGATGTGGTGCGGCTGGGTCAGCCGCAGGATGAAATCCAGCACGAACTCCGTGGCCCCTTGCAGCACCAGGGCGCCGGTGGAGAAGACGCCGCGGCCGACCTTCTCCGGCACGCGGGCGCTGACGTTGGCGATCTGAAAATCCTGGCTGAACGTCTGCGGGTCGCCCTTGCCCTTGTTGCCCTCGTTTTCGGGATGCGATGCCATTGGTGCAGTTTCCTTCAGGTTACGGTTAGAGCAAGCCAGCGCCTGCCCTGGTGACGCACCGACGTGCAAATTCCATGATACCGCGAATCCGCAATTTCTCCAGCCCTCGGGTTCAGATCCCCAGCAGCTGTTTCATCTTCAGCGTCTGCGGGTTGCGGGCATCGCGTTCCAGGGCCCGGTGGGTCCAGCTGGCGGCCTCGCTCGTTTTGCCCAGACGCCAGTACAGTTCGGCCAGCAGCGCACAGTCGAGGCCGGCGGCCTCGGCTGAGTGCGCTTCCAGCACCTCCACCAGCTGCCGGGCCCAGACGCGCTTTTCCGCCGCCTCCCACTCCGACTGGCAGTTCCGCAAGAGCGTCAGCACGCTCCCGGCCGTGCGCCGCCGATCCTCCAGGCCGGCCCCCGGCAGGCGGCACATTTCGATCAGGGCCGCCACCTCGCCGGTGCGGTCGCTGCGCCGCCGGCACAGGTCTGCCAGCCGTCGCCAGCTGGTCGGTTGGACTTCCTCGCCCATCAGTTCCGCCAGCTCCAGGTAGCGCCGTACCGCCTCGGTCGCGCGCTCCAGCCCGCGCTCGCGATCCAGTCCCTCGTGCAGATCCGCCAGCCGCAGCCAGCCGGGCGGGTGATGCCGGGCCACGTACTCCAGCATCGGCAGATGCGCTTCCAGCGTCGTCTGACCCAGGGCCACCTGCGTTTCCACCGCCCGGAACAGGTTCTCGATGCGCGGCCCGACGCCTTGATGCAGGTCCGTCCGCCGACCGACCCCAAAGGCACGGAGCAGTTGCAGGTCCGCTTCCACGGCCGCCCGGTGCGGACTGAAACGCAGCTTGCGCTGGCCGAACAGGACGGCAGACAGCGGCACGCTCAGGAACACGTCAGCGTCCGGGCCGCCCAGCTGGCGCTCCACCATCGAGCTGCGTTCCAGCTCGTCGATGGCGTCGGTGACCTCGATCCGCTCGTTGGCCGGCCGCAGCAGCACCGCCTCCAGGGCCAGCTGGGCCACGATGACCCGCCAGGCGGACAGCGTCAGGAACACCCGCTGGGCTCCGGGAGACAGGCTGGCGTAGGTCCGCTCAAACAGGGCGCTGAGGATGTCGTCCTTGTTCGACATGATGCGCTCGACCCGGTCGCAGGCGCCCAGCCGGGCCCACTCGCCCAGCACCACCTTGATCACGTACGGATGCCCGGCCGACTCCTGGCACAGATGCTCCCGGATGCGGCCGGTCATCAACCCGATGATGCCCAGCTGCCGGGCGTGCGTGTTGATCAGCTCCTGGCACTCCTCCTCGGTCATGCCCGCGACTTCCACGGGATAGTCGCCCTTGAAGTCCCGGCTGCGCGTGGTGATCAGCACCTTGTTGGGCAGCCGCAGGTGCGTGTCGATCCAGATGAACAGCTCCCGCGGATTGCGCACCGTCTCGAAGTTGTCGAAGACAAAGAGGATCGCTCCCACCGGACTGCGCGCGATGGCGTCGGCCAGCTGCTGGGTCGGCTTCTTCGTCCGATCGGTGGGCAGGTCCAGCAGGCGGACGAACTCCTCGGCGATCTCGGTCTCGGTCAGCACCTGGGGCTGGACCGGCTTGGGTCCCTCGGGCAGCAGGTCGATGTCGCGGGCACTGAACCACAGGATTACGTCGAAACGCTGTTCCTGGGCGATGCGATGCAGCACCTGCAGGGCCAGCGACGTCTTGCCGATGCCGCCGGGGCCGTTGAGGGTGATGATCGGATGGTTGTCGTCGGTCAGCCGGCGGTGCAGGTCGTCCTCCAGCAACGGCCGGGGGACGTACCCCTTGGGGGCCTGCGGCAGATTGCCGAAGCAGTTGCCCTGCACCTCGAGCAGGCCCAGCGGATGCGTGCCTCCGACCGGCAGCGTTTCCTGAGCGGGGATCAGGTACGGCTGCGAATCGGCATGGACCCGACGGCCGGTCAGATACGAGAGCATCTCGAACTGCCGTTCGCTGAAACCGCCGTTGGGCAGCAGATAGTCGTCCGTCTCGGGATCGGCCAGCAGCAATGGGACCCGCGTGGGACCGTCGAGATAGACGTAAACGCCGTCGGAGAGGTTCTCGCCCTTCTCTTTTTTCAGATGCTCGAAGACGCCGACGTCGCCGCCCAGGCGGATGACCCGGTAGCTCCCGGACTGGTTGCGGCGCAGATGGGCCCAGGGCCGCTTGAACAGGGCGAAGTGATCGCACACCAGCCGCAGCGATTTCTCCAGCGGCACACAGAGCCGGCCGCACAGCTCGGGCGGCGGCGCTCCGTGGGCGACCTTGTTGCGGACCTGGGTACACAGATCGATCCAGCGCCGGCCGTCCAGCCGATCGGGGAGCTTCTCGCGACCCGGGGCCAGCAATTCCAGGCAGCCGTGCAGCAGCGTGACGGCCTCGTGCTGCCAGCTGCCGGCCGAGTCTTTCTGGGTGAGCTGGCGTTGTTCCTCGAAGGTAGTCGGCCGCAGGGCCTGGGCCGGCGGACCGAGCAGGACCTGATCGGCGACGATGCTCCAGTCCTTCAGCCCAACCGCCCGGACCAGGCGGTGCATCTGCCGGTACTGCTGGCGCGTGCGCTCCTCGGCGATGGCCGAGACCAGGCCGGCGACGATCAGTTTCAGGACCATCTCGCTGCCGTACAGCAGGTTGTGGAACAGGGCCACGTCGGAATCGGCCCGGGCCCGATCGATCCGTTCCCACATCAGCTTCAGCGGTTTGAATGCCATGCGCCTCGCTCCGGTAAACTCTCTTCGATTAGAACCGCTGGGCGGGCAAGCGTCAATGAGCCTTCTTCCTCCCCTCTCCCCAGCAGGGAGAGGGGAGGATAATTCCTGCCCCGCTCCATACAATTCCAGCGAAGGGGGACCACCGTGGTGCGAGCCTTGCATTTTGATTGCTTCAGCGGCCTCAGCGGCGACATGACCCTCGCCGCTCTGATCGACGCCGGGGTCGATGCCGAGACCATCCGCGCCGGCCTGGACTCGCTGGGTCTGCCGATCCGGCTGAACGTCGAGCGCGTCCGCAAGGGCGGCTTCGCGGCCACGCAGGTCACCATCGACGCACCAGAGGAACAAGAGCATCGCTTCCTCCCTGACGTGGAAGCGATTCTGAGCCGCGGCCGGCTCACGGAGCGGCAGCGCGAGCTGGCCCTGCGGATCTTCCGCCGCCTGGCCGAAGCCGAGGCCACCGCTCACGGCATGCCATTGGATCGCGTCCATTTCCACGAAGTCGGCGCCCTGGACAGCATCGCTGACATCGCGGGTGTGGCCATCGGCCTCGATTTGTTGGGGGCGGAGCGCATCACCAGCCGGTCGGTGCCGACGGGGACGGGAACGGTCAAGTGCGCTCACGGGATCATGCCCATCCCGACGCCCGGCACCGCCGCCTTGCTCAAGGGAGTGCCGCTGGCCGGGACCAGCATCCGCGGCGAACTCACCACGCCAACCGGGGCTGCGATCCTGACCACGGTGGTGCAGCAATGGGTCGAGAGCCCAGTCATGACCGTCGAGCGGATCGGCAGCGGAGCCGGTCAGCGCGAGCTGCTGGAGCAGCCCAACATCCTCCGGCTGTTTGTGGGGACCGTCGCGGAGACTGTTCCCGCGGAAGAAACGGATCAGGTCTGGATGCTGGAGACGAACCTCGACGATGTCCCGGCCGAAGTGGTGGGATACTGCTTTGACCAGCTGTTTGCCGCGGGTGCTCTCGACGTGTTCAGCGTCCCGATCCAGATGAAGAAGAATCGGCCCGGAATAATGCTGTGCGTGCTGGCTCCGGAGGCGACCTTGGCGGCGCTGGAGGAGATCCTCTTCCGTGAGACGGCCACGTTCGGCATTCGCCGCTACCCGGTGCAGCGGCACAAGCTGCGGCGCGAGGAGAAAACAGTGCAGACGCCGTGGGGACCGATCCGGGGCAAGCATGGCTGGCGTCAGGGAGGATTGAGTGTGTTTACACCGGAGTATGAGGATTGCGCCCGAGTCGCCCGGCAGCACGGCGTTCCGCTGCGCGAGGTTTACGCCGGGGTCCAGCGTGCGGCAGCGAACACGAAAGGCGGCTGATGCGTCATGAAAGTGCGTCGCCGAGCCGCGCACGCAGCGCAGCGGAGTAAGCGGTCCGGGAGCCCACAGGCCCGCTTACTCCGCTGCGCTGCGTGCGCGGCTCGGCGAAACGAAGACTTTGACTCTAACGAAAACGATTGCCACGAGATAGTGTAATGCTAACTTCCACCCAGATCCGTCAGCAGTTCCTGGACTTCTTCAAGGAACACAAGCACACCATCGTGCCCTCCAGCAGCGTTGTTCCTCTGGACGATCCAACGCTGCTGTTCACCAACGCGGGCATGAACCAGTTCAAGGACGTCTTCCTCGGCACCGGGACCAGGCCGTACAAGCGTGCGGCCGACACGCAGAAGTGCATCCGCGCCGGCGGCAAGCACAACGACCTCGACGACGTCGGCAAGGACACCTATCACCACACCTTCTTCGAGATGCTCGGCAACTGGAGCTTCGGCGATTACTTCAAGAAGGAGGCGATCTCCTGGGCGTGGGAGCTGCTGACCAGGGTGTGGGGCCTCGACAAGAGCCGGCTGCACGCGACGGTCTTCGAGGGCGGCAAGGACGAGGGGGTGCCGCGCGACGACGAGGCGCACGAGCTGTGGCGGACCGTCACCGACATCGATCCGAAGCATATTCATTGGGGCAGCAAGAAGGACAATTTCTGGGAGATGGGCGAGACCGGGCCGTGCGGTCCCTGCACCGAGATCCACTACGATCGCACTCCGGACAGGAGCGGGTTGAAGCTGGTCAACAAGGGCTCGCCGGACGTGATCGAGATCTGGAACCTGGTGTTCATCCAGTACAACCGCAACCCGGACCGGACGCTGGCTCCGCTGCCGGCGAAGCACGTCGATACCGGCATGGGCTTCGAGCGGCTGACGGCGGTGATCCAGGGGAAGGCGAGCAATTACGACACGGACGTGTTCTCGCCGCTCTTCGAGGCGATTCGCAAGGTCACCGGGGCGCCGCCGTACACCGGGAAGCTGGAGGACCTGCGGGATACGGCGTATCGCGTGATTGCGGACCACGTACGCTGCTTGACGTTTGCCCTGACTGACGGAGCAACTCCGAGCAACGTGGGGCGAGGTTACGTCCTGCGAAGCATCCTTCGGCGTGCGGAGCGGTTTGGCCGGCAATACCTGGGTACGTCCGGGCCCTTCCTCCACAAACTGGTGCCGACTGTTGTTGAGACAATGGGCGGGCCCTTCCCCGAGCTGAAGAATAAGCCGAACGACGTGGCCAAGGTCGTCGTGGAGGAAGAAGAGGGCTTTTTGCGGACACTGGACCGCGGGATTCGCCTGTTCCAGAAGGTGGTCGATAAGACGCGCCAGCAGGGTGGCAAGGTCATTGGCGGCGAGGACGTGTTTGATCTGCATACGACCTACGGGCTCTTTCCGGACATCGTTGCTCAGATGGCGGATGAAATTGGCTTGGGGATTGATTGGGAAGGGTATCGCGAACGGTTCAGGAAGTTTCAGGAACCGGGGAATCAGAGGAAGAAGATCGTCATCACCGCCGTTCAGGGCGAACTGCCCGCGACCGACGATTCGCCCAAGTACGCGGGCATGACTGGATCAGCCCGGTTGCTGGGCTGGGTGCGAGACAATCAGGTGATTCGGGATGGCAAACTTGGTCTGGACGAGGAGTCGGCGCTTCTCCTGGATCGGACTGGTTTCTACGCCGAGCAGGGTGGGCAGGTCGGCGATACGGGCAAGATCCGCACGCCGACAGGGGCCTTCGAGGTCGAGGATACGCAGCGTCTGGGAGACAGTGTGCTGCACGTCGGCCGGGTCACGGAGGGACGGCTGGAGTGCGGGCAGACCGTTACTTACGAGGTCGGGGGCGACCGGCCGCACACCATGCGCAACCACACCGCGACGCACCTGCTCAACTGGGCGCTGCGCAAGGTGCTGGGCGATCATGTCGAGCAGAAGGGCTCGCTGGTCGATGCGGAGAAGACGCGCTTCGACTTCACCCACCCCCAGCCGATCATGCCCGAGGAGATTGCCGAGATTGAGCGGCTAGTCAACGAGAAGATCTACTCCGACCTGCCGGTGACGGCGAAGGTGATGCCGCTGGCAGAGGCGAAGAAGATCGCGGGAGTACGAGCGGTCTTTGGCGAGAAGTATCCCGACCCGGTGCGCGTGCTGCTGATCGGGGCGGAGTATCCGGAAACGGCGACGCTGGAGAACTCGGTGGAGTTCTGCGGCGGCACTCACCTGCGGCACACCGGCGAGGCGGGCTTCTTCAAGATCGTCAGCCAGGAACCGGTCGCCAAGGGCGTGCGCCGCGTCACCGCGGTGACGGGGCGCGAGGCGGTGGCTGCGGTGCAGCGGCTGTCGTCGGTGGTGGACCAGGTTGCCAGTCGGCTCAACTGCAAGCCGGAGGAAGTGCCGGCTCGACTGGAAGCGCTGCAGGAGGAAGTCAAGAAACTGCAAGGGCAGCTGAAGAAAGGCACTGCCGGTGACCTGACCGCCGCCGCGGACAAACTGCTGGCCGTCGCGACCGAGGCCGGTGGCGCCAAGGTGATCGTGGGCGAGATCCCGGCGGCGCCGATCGATCAGGTTCGGCAGCAGGTCGATCGGCTGCGCACCAAGGCGGGCAGCTCCGCCATCGTGCTGGCGTGGGTCGATGAGGGCAAGGTCGGCATCCTGACGGCGGTGACGGAGGACCTGGTCAAGAAGGGCCTGGAAGCGGGCAAGCTGGCGGGCGAGGTGGCGAAGGTTGTCGGCGGCAAGGGCGGCGGCAAGCCGGCCGGCATCGCCCAGGGCGGCGGCAGCGATCCGACGCGGCTGGGCGAGGCGCTCGACCTGGCCCGGAAGGTGATTGGAGAGAAGCTGAAGGGCTGATGCAACAGCCGCTCAATCCTCATCCCCCTTGCTGCGGCTCTGCTGACGTCCTCCGTCTTCACGTTCTTTTCTTGACATTCTCCTTTACTTCGCGGACCAAAGTGGAAATAATGAGCAGCAATTCATCAGTGCTACTGTTCGCCCTCTCTCCCAGGAGCGAAATCGTGCCTCATCCTCTCCTCTCCATTCGCAGGCGAACTGCCGCCTTCACCCTGATCGAATTGCTGGTGGTCATCGCCATCATCGCCATCCTGATCGGTCTGCTGTTGCCCGCGGTCCAGAAGGTCCGCGAGGCCGCCGCCCGGACCAAGTGCCAGAACAACCTGCACCAGCTGGCGCTGGCGGCCTTTGCCTATGCGGACGCCGTTGGCAATCTACCCCCCGGGAGTTTCGGCCCTGTGACGCCTGCCACCGGCCCCATCACGGGCTTCCCGGCGCCCTTCCAGGATTCCTTGCACAACACCCCGTGGGGACACTTTAGCTGGGCGGCGCAGTTGCTGCCGTACCTGGAGCAGGAGGTGCTGTACCAATCGATGGACTTCACCCAGCTGGCCTACGCCGTGGCCATCTACGAGGATGAAAGCGGTGGTCAGGGAGGCGCCGTCACGAACCGGGGCCCTGCGGGAGCAGCCGTGAACAAGCTCGCCGCCACGAGCATGCCCAGCGTCTTCCTCTGTCCCTCGGCGCCGCGCGGCTCGGGGGACGTCCCCGCGGGGCTCACCCAGAAAGACTACGGCATCAACGGAGGCACCAACAATTCCTGCTGCCCCGAGCGCAGCAACACCAATCAGGACGGTTTGGCCTACGTGAACAGCCAGGTCAGGCTGACTGACATCATCGATGGGACGAGCAACACCTTCCTGTTCCTGGAGGAAGCCAGCAACTTCGACCACAGCTGGCTGCCTGACAGCTACGGGTCCAACCACTTCATCTGGGTCCATCACCCGTCCCAGGGTTACGTGACCGGCGGGGATGGCGGCACCGTTCGGCTGCCCAATTCGGATGCCTGGAACAACCGGACAGCCATGAGTTACCACAATTATTCCGGCCCGGGGACGGGCGGCGTGCAGGCCGTGATGGCCGATGGCCACCTGGTCTGGATTCCGGCCAACGTGAACTCGACCGCCTGGATGGCGGCATTCACCATCGCCGGAGGTGAAGCGGCCGCGACGGGCGCTTTCTGAGCCCGGCGACGAATCCACCAACACAACGGCCTTCTGTTTCTCGCTGGGTGGCCATCATGCTCCGCGCGTTCGGACGTTTTTCGGGGCCCCTTGGCCTGTCGCTGCTGTTCCTTCTTGTGGCGGGCTGTGGCGAGAGAGCCCCGAAGTTCGTCAAGGTCAGCGGGACCCTGAGTTACAAGGGGGAACCGCTGCCCGGTCTGGTCGTCAACTTCGTGCCAACGGACGGAGGCCCCCCCAGTTCGGGAATGACGGACGAACAGGGCAGCTACAAGCTGTTCCGGGATCGGAAGACCGAAGGGGTCGTCCTCGGCGCCCACAAGGTTTCCATCGCGATCCGGCCGCGGAACGCCCAGGAGGAGTCGGACCTTCGGGACGGCATCTTCCCCGCGTCCCCCAAACTGCGCGAGATCCTTGAGAAGTTCGGCAGCCAGTCGATGGCTCCCCTGCAGTACGAGGTGACCAAGGACGGCCAGGTCATCGACATCAACCTCGAATGAGGGACGGCCCGGCGTCACTGCCGCAATTGCCTGACGGCCGCCGAGACGTCCTCGCCCTGCACCTTGAGGTTCTTGCTCTTGAGGTGCTTCATCGCCGCGCCGGTGGCCTGGCCGTCGTTCTTTGCCGCCTTGATGGCGTCGGCGACCTCGGCCAGGGCCGACTTGATCTCCGCCACGCTCATCGACTGCGGCAACAGCGTCGCCAGGAAGGCGTTCTCCTCGGTGCGCTTGGCGCAGTCGGGGTTGCCGGTCATGCCCTTTTGCTTGAGCAGTTCCAGCGTCTCGGTATTGCCGACCACCAGCTTGCGGATCATCTTCTCGATCTCGTCGTCGCTGGCCTTCTTGCCGGTGCGGGCCTCGATCATCGAGGCATCGCCCAGCAGCACCTGCAGCACGTTCATTTGCAGCGTCTGCCGGCTGCGGCGGGCCTCGGTCAGTTTGGTGTGCAGCGTCTCGAGCAGGGACATGAGTAACTCCTTTGCGGTATTGTTCCCAGGGCGATGCCCTGGGCTATCGTGTTGCGCCCCTTCGGGGCTTGTTGGCTGTTGTCTTCCGCCCCGAAGGGGCGCAACACGATAGCCCAGGGCATCGCCCTGGGTGTCTAATCGTTCGGTACGTGGGCCTGGAAGAACCAGTCCCACGGCGGCGGCAGCTGGTGCAGCTCGCTCAGGGGGCTGCACTCCCTCCACGCCAGCCGGACGCGGGCCAGCCGGACCCGGCGAAAGCCCGCCTGCTTCAGCCGGTAACGCACCTCGAAGGGGAACCAGAAATGCTGGTCGATCCCCTTGTAGCAGAAGCGGCTGAAGGCAAAGTCGTAATAGCGATGCTCCGCGTGCTGGGCCGCGTTCTGGCGGGCCATCTCCTCGGGCATGCCGCTCCGCCGGGCCCGGTCCACCAGCAGCATCGTCAGATAATGCACCGAGTCCATCGCCGGCACGATCCCCAGCAGCCGGCCGCCCGGTCGAAGCAGCCTCCGGATCTTTCGCAGCGACTCGTCCAGCTGCTGCGCATCCGGCAGCACCAGGCTGTTGACGGCCACGGCCACGTCCACCGGCCCGAGCAGCTGCTCCAGCTGGAGGAAGCTCAGACGATGCAATTCGACGTTGGCCAGCCCCTGGCAGCGCTCCCGGGACCGCTCCAGCATTCCTTCGGCAAAGTCCACGCCCAGCACCCGGCCAAAACGCCGGGCCAGCTGCGGCAGCAGCGGCCCGACGCCGCAGCCCAGGTCCGCGACCGTCCGCGTTGGACTGGCCAGCCGATCCAGCGCTTCCCAGAGCGGATTGTCCACGCCGGACTGGTACGGGTCGATGAAATCGGACTCGTAGCCGTCCGCCGCCTCGCTCCAGAAATGCGCTTGATCGGACATCAGGCCAGTGTCATCCCACCACGATGTTGACCAGCTTCCTGGGCACGACGATGACCTTCTTGACCTGCTTGCCCTTGATCTGCTCCTTGATCCGCTCGTCCTCCAGGGCCGTGCTGCGCAGGGCTTCCTCGCTGATCTCGGCGGCCACGTTCAGCCGGGCCTTCAGCTTGCCGTTGACCTGCACCGGCACCTCGATCGCGTCCGCCTTGACCAGTTCCGGATCGAACGGCGGCCACGGCTCGTAGGCCAGCGTGTCCTTGTGGCCCAGCATCTGCCACAGCTCCTCGGCCACGTGCGGTGCCAGAGGGCTGAGCAGCAGCACGAACGTTTCCAGCACCGCCTTCGGTCGGACCGGCAGCGGCGTCAGGAAGTTGCTGAACTCCATCAACGCGGCAATCGCCGTGTTGAAGCGCAGCCCCTCGAAGTCTTCGGTCACCCGCTGGATGGTTCGGTGCAGTTGCCGCAGCGTCTCGCGGTCCGGCTCGACCTCCTTGACCGAGTCGTTGAGCTTCATTGTCTCCGCCTTGTCATCGACAATCAATCGCCAGACCCGGCCAAGGAAGCGATGGACCCCCTCGACGCCACGCATGTCCCACGGCTTGACCGCTTCCAGCGGACCCAGGAACATCTCGTACAGCCGCAGACTGTCTGCCCCGTACTGGGCAACCACGTCGTCCGGATTGATCACGTTGCCCCGGGACTTCGCCATCTTGTACGCCCGGGCATCGATCCGAATCCCCGGGTTCTGCTTGTGGACAAAGGAATCACCTTCCTTCTCGATTTGCTCCTCGCTCAACTTGACCAGTTCAAACTTCTCCCCGGTCTTCTCGTCCTTACCCACGTCGCCATCAAACTTCACCTTGCTGGCGGAGATCCACTCGCCGTCCTTCTTGAACCCCGTGTACTCGGTCTCGCCCAGGATCAATCCCTGGTTGACCAGCCGCTGGAACGGCTCGGCCGTGCTGACGTGACCCCGGTCGAACAGCACCTTGTGCCAGAACCGCGAGTACAGCAAGTGCAGCACCGCGTGTTCCGCGCCGCCGACGTACAGATCGACCGGCATCCAGGACTTCTCCTTGGCCCGATCAACGAACGCCTTGTCGTTGCGCGGATCGATGTAGCGCAGGTAGTACCAGCACGAGCCCGCCCATTGCGGCATCGTATTGGTCTCTCGGCGGTAGCGCCTGCCATTGCGAGTGACGTTCAACCAGTCGGTCGCCTTGCCCAGCGGCGGCTCCGGCTTGCCCGAGGGCTTGTAGTCCTTCATCTCGGGCAAGAGCAGCGGCAGCTCCTCCGGCGACAGCGGTTCGATCACGCCCGTTGGCTGGCCCTTGTCGTCCAGCTCGTGCAGGATCGGGAACGGCTCGCCCCAGTAGCGCTGCCGGCTGAACAGCCAGTCGCGGAGCTTGTAGTTGATCTTTCCCGTTCCCAGGCCGCGCTCCTCCAGCCAGGCAGTGATCTTCCGCTTGAACTCTGAGGTCGGTAAACCGTCGAATGCGCCGGAGCTGACCGCCAGACCGTCCTCTGTGTACGCCTCGCTCAGACTGTCGAGCGTGCTATTGGTATGCTCCAGCCACTCCTGCGGCGGCCGAACAACCGTGCGGATCGGCAGGCCGTACGTCTTCGCGAAAGCGAAGTCGCGCTCGTCATGAGCCGGCACGGCCATGATGGCTCCAGTGCCGTAGCCGGCCAGCACGTAGTCGGCGATCCAGATCGGGGTCTTCTCCTCGTTGACCGGGTTGACGGCGTACGCTCCGGTGAACACGCCGGTCTTCTTCTTTTCCTCCGTGCGTTCGCGTTCACTCTTGCAGGCCGCCTCAGCCTGGTACGCAACCACGGCTGCACGCTGCTCCGGCGTGGTGATCTTCTCCACCAGAGCATGCTCGGGCGACAGCACCACGTACGTCGCCCCGAAGAGAGTATCGGGCCGGGTGGTGAAAACCCGCAAGGTCGCCGAGCCGTCGGCAAGGCGGAAATCAACCTCGGCCCCCTCACTCTTACCGATCCAGTTGCGCTGCTGAATCTTGATTGGCTCAGGCCAATTGACCGTGTCCAGGTCTTCCAGCAACCGCTCGGCATAGTCCGTGATGCGGAGCAGCCACTGCCGCAGCGGGATGCGCACCACGGGATGGTTGCCGCGTTCCGACTTGCCGTCGATGACCTCCTCGTTGGCCAGCACGGTGCCCAGGGCCGGGCACCAGTTGACGGGCACCTCGGCCTGGTAGGCCAGCCGCTTGCCGTCGCGGTAAGCGCGCACGGCTGCGGGGCCCTTCTTCTCGACCTCAGCCGGAATGGGCAATTCGGCGATGGGCCGGCCCTTCTTGCGTTCGGCGTCGTACCAGGTGTCGAACAGCACCAGGAAGATCCACTGCGTCCAGCGGTAGTAGTTCGGATCGGTGGTATCGACCTCGCGGTCCCAGTCATAGCTGAAACCCAGTTCCTGGATCTGCCGGCGGAAGTTGTTGATGTTCCGCTCGGTGGTGATCCGCGGATGGGTGCCGGTGTTGATGGCGTACTGCTCGGCGGGCAGGCCGAAGGCGTCCCAGCCCATCGGGTGCAGCACGTTGTAGCCCTGCATCCGGCGAAAGCGGCAGAGGATGTCGGTGGCGGTGTAGCCTTCGGGATGGCCGACGTGCAGGCCGGCCCCGCTGGGGTAGGGGAACATGTCGAGGACGTAGAGCTTCGGCCGCTCGGACGTGTCCGGCGTGCGAAAGGTCTTGTTCTCGATCCAGTATTTCTGCCAGCGCGGCTCGATGGCCTTGGGATTGAAACTCGGCATGACGGCCAGCTCTCCTCGAATCCGGTTCACCAACCACACGAGATGCTATTCTATGAAACCGGACCCACGAAAGTGCCGTCAGGTTCAGGATAAGTTACTCCCCGTTCCGCGGCTCGCTCTCCTCGAACTCGGCGGCACGCACCTGGAACGCATAAGTCGGGCCAAAATCGCCGTTGATCTGCTGCTTGTCGTGGACGTAACAGAGAAACTGGATGGACAGGGCAGCCTGGACAAGGACCAGGGCCGTCAGCAGACCGCGACCAAGACGGGGCCGGACCGCGTCATTCAGGGCAAGGCGGGCCAGCCAGAGGAACGGGAGCGGGAAGAGGATGATCATGTAGTGCCGATGGATGGGAAAGCTGGTGAGGGTGATCAGCAGGCCGTAGCCCCACAGGGCCGCGTTTTGAGTGAAGCGGGTCGGCGAGTCGGCAGCGGTTGTCCTGGCGTTGCGAGTGCGATACCAGCTTCTGAGCGCTCGGGCCAGGATCAGCACTCCCAGCATGCCACCCAGGACGTGCAGCACCAGGACCAGCCAGGTGAAGTGGCCGGCCCACAGCGGCTGCCGCAGAAAGTCGAGATAGTCCTTGCCGAGGCTGTATTGCAGACCAAAGCCGAGCGGTTCCAGCACCCAGCGCAACCAGAACCGGAACTCGAACAGGTGCTGCCAGGCCCCGGGATGACGCGGCAGAAACACGGCCTCCGTGGCCACGTAGCGAAGCCAGGGCAACAGCGGGATGGCGCCCAGGACGCTGCCGACGAACCAGCCGCCCCAGGCCGGGCGCTTGCGATCGAAAAGGAAGGCCCACAGGACAAACCCGGCGGCGAAGAAGAACCCCGGTACGTGGATCTGCCCCAGCAGAGCACCAGCAGGCCCCAACCGAGGGCCGACCAGCGCCGCTCGCGATACCACCAGCAGAACAGGAACAGCAGCACCACGGGAGGAAAGAGGCAGGGCGGCCAGATCTTGCGGTGCGACAGCACCGCCAGCGGGTTGACCGCCACCAGGGCGGCGGCCCAGAACCAGATTTCCCGCTCGCCCAGGCGGCGCCACCTTCCACGCAAACAGGACCAGACCGACCAGGGTCGCCACGTTGAGCAGCTGCACTAGCCGGGCCAGGTCGCTCGGCCCTTGCAGGTCCACCAACTCGCCCAGAGCGAGGAACACCCAGACACTGAGGCCGGGGTTGAGCGCTCCCTGGCTGCTGGGCATTCCAAGCATGGGCCAGGGGGCGCCGCGCTTCACCTCCTGCACGCGCTCGTAGGTCCAGGCCTCGTCGGCCTTGTATTCGATGTCGCCGGGCCAGATCAGCCGCAGCACGGCACCCAGGACCAGCACCGCGACAAGGCCGGACAGCAGCAGAACGGAGTTGGTGAGGCGAGCCCTTCCGGCCCCGCGAGAGGCGATGGCTTCTGGTGCGGTCGGCATGGGTTCGCCCTCCCTGGCGTGGCCGCGGTTTCCTCCGGAACGCTGCCGGAATGTTTACCCTGCCGGAGCCGGGTTCGCAAGCCTAACTCGCCGCCGCCACTCCTTCCGGTGCCTTTTCCTTGACCTCTTTGAGGATCTGCAGCAGCACCTCGTCGCTCGGGATGTTTTCCGCCTGGGCCTCGAAGTTGAGCAAGATCCGGTGCCGCAGCGCCGGCAGATACACTCGGCGAACATCCTCGAAGCTGACGTTATACCGCCCCTCCAGCAGGGCCCGCACCTTGGACGCGAGCATCAGAGCCTGGGCCCCGCGTGGGCTGGCCCCGCAGCGTATGTACCGGGCGGTCGGTCCCATCGCGAACGGGCCGCCCGGGTGGGTCGCCAGCACCAGGCGGATCGCATAATCCTGCACGGGCTTGGCCACCAGCACCTCGCGCACCAGCTTCTGCCATTGCAGGATCTCCGGGCCTTCCATCACCTTCTCGGGTGAGGGCCACTGTCCCGTCGTGGTGCGCTCCAGGATGACGGCCATCTCCTCACGGGTCGAGTAGTTGACGAGCAGCTTGAAGAAGAAGCGGTCAAGCTGGGCCTCGGGCAGCGGATAGGTGCCTTCCTGCTCGATCGGGTTCTGCGTCGCCATCACGAAGAACGGCTCTTTCAGACGGTGGATGGTGCCGCCGACGGTGACGCTGTGTTCCTGCATCGCCTCCAGCAGGGCCGACTGCGTTTTCGGCGTGGCCCGGTTGATCTCGTCGGCCAGCACGATCTGGGCGAAGAGCGGTCCGGACTGGAAATTGAAGACCCGTTTGCCCTCGGCCGTCTCCGAGATGATGTTGGTGCCGATAATGTCGGAGGGCATCAGGTCGGGCGTGAACTGGATGCGGTTAAAATCCAGGTCGAGCACCTGGGACAGGGTGCGGACCAGCAGCGTCTTGCCCAGGCCGGGCACGCCTTCGAGAAGGGCATGACCGCTGACGAACAGACACGTCAGGATGCCGTGAACGATGTCGGTATGGCCGACGATGACCTTGCCGATCTCGCGCTGGACCCGGCCGTACGCCTTGCGAAACTCCTCGGCCCGCTCCTGCATCGAGACGGGATCAGTTGTGCTGGTCGATGGCATGGTGGTTGTTGTTCCTGTTGGGATCGTCAGAAGGAGGATTAACCACGGATGACACGGATAACACGGATAAAGACAATGAGTTTTTCTTATCCGTGTTATCCGTGTCATCCGTGGTTTCTCTTGTTGTTGCCAATCACGATGGGTCCTTGTCGCGTTCCTCCCAGACCTTCTTCTTGGCCTTGCGGAGCCGTTCCAGGGCATCGCCGCTCGCTTCCGGCTCGGTGGGGAAGGAGCTTCCTTCCGAGCGTGCCGTCGGTCGCGGTGCCGTCGGCCGGGGCTCGCCCATCGAGGCAGCGTCGGCCATCGTGGGCGCCAGGGAGGGCCCTGTCGCCTCGAAGCGCCGGGCCGCCTGGCCGCGGGCCTCGGTGGGCTGGCGAACCCCACCGGTCGCCGGCTTGCCGCCCAGCCGTTCGAGGTACGCCGTCCGCGTCGGCTCGGGCACCGGCAGACCCCGCAGCCGGGCCCACAGCCGCGCCGCCTGGTATTTCGGCTCGGTCAGGTCCAGGGCGATGCGCCGCACGGCCACGTCGGCGAACAGCAGCAGTCCTGCCAGCACGATCAGCCACGGCCACAGCGGCAGCAGCGACTCCACGACCGGAAGGCCTCGGCGGAACACGTCGCCGCTGCGGGCAGCGTCGGCCAGCGCCCTGTCTTCGTCCTGGTAGAGCCGGCCGCCGGTCAGTTCCTGAATCCGGCGGAGCAGGGGAGTGTTGCTCTCCAGGTCGGCGAACTCCGGCGAATACGGCAAGGTGATGCCGGCCCGGACGCTATCGACGCCCTCCTCGACCTCGCGCTCCTTGCCGTCCTTGCCCTTGACCTTGACCAGCCGGACCGCCTGGGCGTTGATGAAGTAGGAGCCCGCCTCGTCGGCCTTGATCTCGGCCTCGTACTGGCCGCTGTTCTTCTGGCTGAACTTCAGCGGCCGCTGCGTGCCCTCGGCCGCCGGCAGGGTAACGCCGCCGCGCAGCTGGAGCTTGGTGTCGGGCTGGTTCTGCTCGTTGCGGGCCTCGACGACAATGTGGATCTTGCCGTCGCGGTAATCGGTGGTCATGATCAGCTTGCTGCTCTCGGTCGGCCGCAGCGACCACTCGATGACCTGCTCCCAGAACTTGGCGTAGATGCCCTCGCCGCCGGCGCCGCCCTCGACCCAGTCGCGGGCCCAGAAACGCGGATCGCCCGCATCGCTGGTGAAGGCCACCGACTTGCCCAGGCCGTAGTGCCAGTACGCCAGCAGCGGAAACTCCTGGTCCGCGAACTTCGGCGTGATCATCGACATCTCGACCAGCGGCGACGTCTTCGCCTGGGTGCGGACAAAGCCGCGCAGGTCCGGCGGATCGGGCAGCTTGTCGGTCGGGCCGCTGCGGAACGTCACGATCGGCCGGAAGCGCTTCTCCTCGACAAACGACTGGCTGACCAGGCGCGACTCTTTGATGTAGATGGCCGGCAGCTGGTTGGGGTTCTTGACCGAGTAGGTCCGGCCGCCGGTGGCCCGGGCGATCAGGGACATCTTCTGGTCCTCGCCGATGCCGTGCGTCGCCACACCGACCGTGGTGACGGTCACCTTGTTGGTCCGGAACTTGGCCAGAGGCATGCTCTGGGCCGGGTCGCCGTCGCTGATCAGGATGATGTGCTTGGTGGACAGCGCATGCTTGGGGTTGGTCAGCTCCTTGTACGCCAGGTCCAGGGCCGGGTCGAAGTCGGGCATGTCGCCGGGGACCAGCGTATCGACCTTGGCCAGCAGACCTGCCTTGTTGGCGCCGACGTCCTGGAAGGGGATGTGCCACTTGGAGGCGAAGTCGAAGACGATCACGCCCACCATGTCGGCCGGGCCCAGCCGCTCGATGGCCAGCTTGGCGATCTTCTTCTGCCACATGTTGCCGTCGGCGATCTCCGAGGCGTGCATGATCAGCACCAGGCCGCCCCGGCCCTGAACTTTCAGGTCCTTGATGTCCATGTCCACCGGCAGCGCCTTCTCGACCGGCGTGTTCTGCCAGCCGCCCGCTCCGTAGCTGTCGGGCCCGCCGATCATCACCAGGCCGCAGCCCTGGTCCTGCGTGTTGGTGCGCAGGACCTCCTGCTGCTCCTCGCTGACCTTCTCGGCCGGGACGTTCGCCAGGATGACACAGTCGTAATCGCTGAGGAACACGGTCAGCTTGTCGCGTCCGGGGTAGTTGTTCAGCACCTCGACCGGACGGACGTCCACGCGGAGCTTGCGATCGCCCGCGGCCCGCAGCTTCTCGACCAGCAGGCTGTTGACGACCTCGTTTTCCCGCTCGGCCGGGCGGTTCTCCAGCACCAGGACGCGCCGCTGACCGCGGGCGACCACGTGCGTCGAGGCCCGGTTGTTCTGCACCCGGTCGCCGACCAGCCCCACGTGCAGCACCTTTCCTGCATCGTCCACGATCTGGAAGGGCGGTTGGATCTCGGCCTCGTACGTGTAGGAGCGCTGCTCGTCGGTCAGGTTGCGCGTGAACGAGAATGAATTCAAGCCTTGCCGGAGTTTGACCATCTTGTCGCCGACCAGTTTGACGCCATCACGGCGAATCGTCAGGGTCACCGTCTCCGCGGGCTTGCCCCGAGTGGTCACGGGCCCGACCCGATCCCCTTCCTTCAGCTCCTTGTCATCCACCTTGTGGATCTCGTCATTGACCTGCAGGCCGGCCAGGGCCAGCGGCGACTCCGGGGCCAGTTCGGTGATGCGCACGCCGCGCGGCCCGGCCAGCGGCTCGACCCGCACGCCCAGGCTGCCATTCCGGTCCCGACGCACACGCAGGTCGCGTTCCTTCTCGGTGATCTGCTTGAGGGTGAGCCGGCCGATGACGTTGTTGGGGTTGAAGCTGCGCACCAGCACCCGGACCGGGATGTTCGCTCCCTGCTCGGTGACCGGCGGCGCCTCGACGCGCTCGATGAGGATCTCGTCCTCGTTGCGCTGCCCGGCCGCCAGCGGCAGCACGTCGATCTGCACTCCCAGCGTCTGAGCCAGCCGGGCCTGCTCCTCGGCGTTGCCCAGGTTCTCGTTGCCGTCGCTGATCAGCACCATGCGCTTGCCGGTCCCTTCCGGGAACGACGCCAGGGCCAGCTTCAGGGCCGCGGCGATGTCGGTGTACTGGCCATCCGGAGCAGGCGGCAGGTCCTTGAGGTTCAGCCGCGGCGCATCGGTCGGCGGCAACTCCAATCGCGGCCGGCGGCCAAAGACGATCAGCCCGGCCCGATCGCGCTCACGCCCCGAGCCGCGCTGCTCGATCGACTCGTTGATGAACCTGGTCAGCCGGCGGGCCCGGCGATCAAAGCGCACTCCTGGATGGTCCGGATCTTCCACCGGTTCCTCGGGGATGCTCTGGCTGCGATCGACCACAAAGAGGACGGTGAGACTGTCGTTGGTCTGTTTGAGGCGCGGCTCGGCGATGGCCAGAACCAGGGCGACCAACCCCAGGGCCCGCAGGGTGAGGGAAACCCACGGTCTCCAGGTCAGGCCCTTCAGCCGGAAGGCGATCCGCCGCAGCCAGAAGGCGACGAAGCCGGCCGTCAGCAGCAGGCTGCCGGCAAGCACCGCCAGAAAGATCAGGTTCCGGGTGCGTGGGGCCGGGGGAACGGCGATCCAGCGGCGATCCCAGCCCAGCGAGAGGACCGTCACCGGACCGGCAAGCAGCACGATGCCGCCGATGGTCAGGATCGGAAAGACGCGCCGCCAGAACCATTGCCGCTCGTCCCTGGTGACGAAGCCGAGACTGCGCGGAGCCGCGGCCAGCAGCGGCGGCAGCAGGACCAGCAGCAGGAACAGGGCCCAGGGGTGGACAAACTCAAAACTGAGGATGTCGCTGCCCACCTGGTTCAGCAGGGCCGCCAGCTCCTTGAGTGTCATGCCGCCGACGGCCAGAACAAACAGGCCCAGCACGCTCAAGACGACCTGGGGCCACCACTCGCCCGTCAGCAGCAGCAGAACGATCAGGCCGGCTAGCAGCACTGCCGCGCTGACGCCTACCCAGAAGGCGACGTCGGCGGAGAACAACCAGCCGCCCAGGGCCAGCAGGAACAGCCCGGCCGCGAACACGGTCGAGAAGCCAGGCCAGCGCGGCAGCCGGCGTTTGATCAGGATCGGCAACAGCACGGCAACAACGGCGATGCCGGTCAGGACCAGAGCAAGCAAGTCAACGGGTCGGTTCATGGCTGGGTCCGCTTCTTCCTCCCCTCTCCCCGCGTAGGTCAGGCTTTCCAGCCTGACAAACTCTCGTCAGGCTGGAAAGCCTGACCTACGCGGGGAGAGGGGAGATCCTTAGAACTTGATCCGCTGCACACGATGATTCTCGGTGTCCAGAACGTGGACGGCCCCCTGGCTGTCGATGGCCAGCGCCCAGGGACAGTGAAACTGTCCCGGCTCCCGCCCGGGACTGCCCCAGCAGCCCAGCGATTCGCCGGACCGGGTGAATTTCTGGACTCGATGATTGCCATACTCCGCGACGTACAGCTGGCCCGCCTTGCTGAAGGCCAGATCATAGGGATACGACAGTTGCCCCGGCTCGGCACCCACGCTGCCCCAGCAGCGCACCAGTTTGCCATCCAGGTCAAAGACCTGAATCCGGTGATTGCAGGCATCGGCGACGTAGAGCAGCCTGTCCGGACCAAGAGCCAGGGCCCGCGCCCGCTGGAACTGACCGGGTTCGGTGCCGGCGCTGCCCCAGCAGCGGACGAAATTCCCCTCGGGGTCCAGCTTGGTGATCCGATCGTTCTCGCCGAACTCCGACAGGTAGAAATTCCCCTCCGCATCCTGCACCACGTCGCTGACGTACCCGAGCTGCCCCGGCTCCTTGCCGGTCTCGCCGCCGAGCTTCCGCAGTTCCTTGCCCTCGGGGGAATAGATGCGGATGCAGTGATAGTGCGAATCGGCGACGAGAAGGTTGCCGTCCCGGGCGATGCCCAGGCCGCTGGGCCGGCCATTGCGGTAGTCGGGCGTCGTCCAGGTAAGGCCAAGATGCTTGCCGTCGCGGTCGTAGACCTGGATGCGGGCCGTGAAATCGACGATGAAGAGGCGATCCCTGGAATCGATGGCAATGGCCCGAGGGCGGACGATGTCGCCCTTCTGCACGCCCTTGCGACCCCAGAGACGGTCTGGCTGCGGGTTGTCCCCGGAGCAGCCCGGCAACAGGAACAGCACGGACAGCAGCAGGACCAGCGGAACCGTGGAACGGCCGAGCCAGAAATGCCTCATACCGGTTCGCCTTTCCTCTCCGAGCAGCGACCGCAACGAACGACGACGTGGACCCCGTTCCGTCAAAGTACCACGTCGGCGGGCACATTGCCAGGGGGTAAAGTGAAGATGACCAGGTGACAGGACCAGGGGATCGGAACACTAATCAACGCTAATCTGCACTAATCGGAATGCGGGTTTCCTGCCTTCGATTAGCGAAGATTAGCGTTGATTAGTGTTCCGATCCCCCGGTCCTGTCACCCTGTCACCTTGTCATCTTCACACTTCCACCTGCTGGTCCCTGGCGATCGGTTCCAGGTCGCCGAGCAGTTCGCCGGTGCTCTGGTAGCGGTCTTCCGCGGGCTTGGCCAGCAGCTTCACGATCACCCTCTCCAGCTGCGGCGGGATGGTGACGTTGAAGGCCCTGGGCGAATCGATCCGGTCCGAGGAGCGGATCTTCTCCAGGACCTCCTCGGCGGAATCGCCAACGATGGGCGGCCGGGCGGTCAGCAGAGCGAAGGCCACGGCCCCCAGGCTGTACAGGTCGGAGACGTTGTCCACGAAGGCCCCCGGTTCGGTCTGTTCCGGGGCCAGGTAGGGAAGGTCGGCGAGCGGCAGGCTGGCCTGGATGGTCTCCAGCAGTCTGGCTGCCCTCCAGGGCATCGACCAGCATCAGGTCGGCCAGGCGAGTCATCCGGTCGGTGGTCTGGATGAGAATGTTGGGCGGCGTCACCTTGCCGTGGCGGAGATGGTGCTTGTGAGCGAAGTCCAGCGCCCGCCCGACGTGGACCAGCACCCGGAAGCCGCGCACCCAGTCCAGCCGCTTGTCCGGGCCCAGCCGGCGCAGCACCTCCGCGACACTCTCGCCTTCAATCAGTTCCCGGGCGATCCAGGTGTACGCGCCGGTCTTGCCCGCCGCGTACAGCGTCACCAGGTTGGGGTGGCGCAGCGGCAGCGTCCCCTTGATCACCCTGGCGAAGCGCAGCAGTTCCGGCTCGCCCTGGGGGAACTGCGGCAGCAGCACCTTGAGGGCCACCTCCTGGGTGCTCTTGACGTTCTTGACGTCCAGCGCATGAAAGACCACGCCGCCCCGGCCCCGGCCCAGCAGCTTGCTCAACCGGAAATGCCCGAACCCCTGGCCGGCGAGGTGGGCCAGCTGTTCCCGCGCCGCGTGCAAACTTCGGACCGGCTCGGGAGCGTCCGCGGGCAAGACCTCTTCGGCTTCGCTCTCCTCGAGCACTTCCGCCTCGACCGCCTCCTCGTCGCCCGCAACGGCAACTTCCTCCTTGTCCTCGTCCTGGTGCGCCAGTGGCCGCCTCCAGCCGTAAATGGGAATTGCCCACGCGCAGAACGTCCCCCAGGTGCAGTTCCTGACGATTGATCTTCTTGCCGTTGATGAACGTCCCTCCGGAGCTGCGGCCGCCATCCTCCTCGACCACGGTGATCCGGTCGCCGTCGATCTTCAGATCGCAGTGCGTTCGGCCCAGGTAGAGATCGTTCAAGGTGATGTCGGCGAACCGGCGGTCCTTGCCGATGGTCATGGTGCCTCCCTCCAGCAGCGCGAAGGCGCGTCCCTGGTCGGCCCCATCCACGACCAGGAGCCGCTTGGGCACCGGCTTGGTCGCCACCGCCGCGAGAGCAGCCGGCTCGGGGGCCGCGCCGGGCGCATCGGGCACCAGCCCGGCCGAGTCCGCGGCACTGTCGAACGGGCCGGGCTCCAGGCACAAGTCCGAGACGGCGGTCAGGACGACAACGCCAGGTTGCAGTTCCTGGGCCTCGGCGTCCTTGCGAATGGCGATGCTGTCTCCTTCCACTTCCAGTTCACAGCGGACCCGGCACACACGCAAGTTCTCCAGGACGGCCTCGGCAGGGTTGTCATGCCCGCCAATGGTGACCGTGCCATCTTCCACCAGGAGAAAGAACGAAACCTGGTTCCTGCTGTCGATGACCAGACGGCGTCTCGTCATGAACCACCTCCCTGGGAGAGGGATGCAAAGGGAAACCACGAGTCCAGCGGCCAACCCTGTGCTGGGACCGGCGGCTTCCGCGAGTCAAGGAATGAGTGGATTAAATCAGTTTCATCGATTGCCGGCCGGGTGTCAAGAACGTTTGGATCGGGTTGTCCCAATTGGGTTGCCGGACCCGCTGCCGCCGAGTAGAACCACGAACAGCCGAGAGGCCTCTTTGACCTGACCCCACGGAGGAAACCATGCGTCTCTCCCTGCTCGTCTTGCTCACCGTGCTGGTTACCGGCGGGCTTACGCCGCGAAGCGAGGGCCGGCCTGCCGGCCCGAGCGCAACGCCCGCTTGCTCGCCGGCCGAGGAATTGCCCAAACCCACCGGCGACACCATCGTGCCGCCCAAGGCCCGCCTGGAACTGCTGTTCACCCGCGAGGCCCCCATCAAGGGCGGCCTCACCGAGGGGCCGGCCGTCGCTCCCGATGGCAGCGTCTTCTTCTCGGACATCCCCTTCGGCAGCGACAAGGGCATGATCCTGCGCTTCAACCCCAAGACGAAGAAGACCACCGTCTTCGTCAAGGACAGCAAAAAGTCCAATGGCTTGAAGTTCGACGCCGAGGGCCGGCTGGTGGCCTGCGAAGGTTCCGACGAGGGCGGCCGGGCCCTGGTCCGCTACGACGTCAAGACCGGCGAGCGCACCGTCCTGGCCGACAAGTTCATGGGCAAGCGCTTCAACGCCCCCAACGACCTGGTGATTGACCGCAAGGGCCGGATCTACTTCACTGATCCGCGCTACCTGGGCAAGGAGCCGCGTGAGCTGGAGTACCGGGCCGTCTACCGCTACGACGGCTCCGGTGTCCGTGAGATCACCCACGACGTCGAGAAGCCCAACGGCATCGCTCTGAGCCCCGATCAGAAGACGCTTTACGTCGCCGACAACAACAATGGCTCCGACAACGTCCTGGAGCCGGCGAAAAAGGGAGCGATGAAGGTCTACGCCTTCCCGCTGGATGACGAAGGGCTGGTCAAGGGTCCGAGGAAGGTGCTGTACGACTTCGGGACGGAGAACGGCTGTGACGGCATGACCGTGGACGAGAAGGGCAACCTGTACCTGGCTTCCCGCAGCCTGAAACGGCCGGGCGTGCTGGTCCTCGATCCGGAGGGCAAGGAGCTGGCCTTCATCCCGACCGGCGCCTCCCAGCCCGAGGCCAAGGAACCCAAGGGCCTGCCGAGCAACGTCACGTTCGGCATCGGTGACGAAAAGAACATGCTGTACGTCACGGTCGATCAGAGCCTGTACCGCATCCCTCTCAAGACGATCGGATTGAAGAAACCGTTCGAGAAATGACCCCCAAAACGGCATGTTACCGGGCGGAGGCGTTAGTCTCCGCCCAAATTCACTTCTTTTTCTTACAATCTCTCCTGATTTTGCTAGGCATGTCGGGTTTGTCAGCGGTAACATGAAGGAGAGATGAGGTCGCCGATCGGACTTTGACGCATTGTGGCGCCGTCTTGGTTTCTCTCCAAGAGGGTCTTTATGCCCCGTGAGCAGCGAGTCGTTTGCCGACTGTGTCACTTGATCTTCTGGGTGCCGCTCCCGGACGAGGCCGAGACCACGGCCGGCGCCGGCCGGCAGGTGGAGGCCGTCTGCCCCTGCTGCGAGGGCGTGGCCATCTTCACCGAGGCCGACACGCTCGAGAATCCCAATCGCGAAATCCGCCGCTGATCCTCCGCCTGTCCTTGCCCTTCCCTGGTCTGGTTTGTTCCAACCTCTTGCGAGCAGGCTCCTGCTGGGTTTATAATCCGGTGTTCCGGGGTTCCCGTCAGGGTCGAGCGATCCACTCACGAGACACGCTCCCATGCCATACGCTGCCGAGATCAGCCGCTCCAACCCGACCTGCTTCCTGTTCCTGGTCGATCAGTCGAAGTCCATGGCCGGGCCGCTGGCCGGCGACCTTGCCAGGACCAAGGCGGACGCCGTCGCCGAGTCGGTCAATCGTCTGCTGTACACGCTGGTCCTGCGCTGTGTCTGGGGCCAGAACGTCCTGGACCGCTTCCACGTCGGCGTCGTCGGTTATGGCCGGCACGTCGGCTCCGCACTGGGCGGCGCCCTGGCCGGCCGGGACCTGGTGCCCATCGGCCAGGTGGCCCACAACCCGCTCCGGGTCGAGCAGCGCGTCCACAAGGTCGAGGACGGCCGGGGCGGCCAGGTCGAGCAGGTGGTCAAGTTCCCCGTCTGGTTCGACGCGCTGGCCGGCGGCAAGACCCCCATGAGCCATACCCTCGATCGGGCCTGCACTCTGCTGGCCGGTTTCCTGGCCGAGCATCCGACCTGTTATCCGCCCCTGGTCATCAACATCAGCGACGGCGAGGCGACCGACGGCGACCCGCTGGCTCCCGCCGGCCGGCTCAAGGCCCTGTCCAGCGAGGACGGCGAGGTGCTGCTGTTCAACGTTCACCTGTCGTCGCGCCAGGAGCAGCCGATCGAGTTCCCCGACCGGGAGGCGGTGCTGCCCGACCACTGGGCCCGGCAGTTGTTCCGCATGTCCAGCCGGCTGCCGCCGCCCATGCACGGCCCGGCCCGGCAAGCGGGGCTGCACGTCAACGGCGAGACGCGCGGCTTTGTCTTCAACGCCGACCTGGCCTCGGTGGTGCGCTTCCTGGACATCGGCACCCGGGTGGACTTCAAGAACGTAAAGTAGCCGGCACGCTCCGCGTGCCGATTTCCCTCACGCGGAGCGTGAGGGCTACTTTTTCCTTCAAGAACGTCGGACGGTGATTCATGAGCGAAGTTTCGCTCCTGCGCTGCCGGCACCTGCGAGTGCCGCGGCAGGGGCACAACCTGGACGAATGTCAGGACGCCGCCGCCGCCGAGCCGGAGCTGGGCCGCTTTGCCGTGGCCGACGGCGCCAGCGAAAGCGCCCACGCCGCTCTGTGGGCCCGGCTGCTGGTCGATGCCTTCGTGCATCATGGCGAGGTGCGCATTCCCTGGGCCGACTGGCTGCCCCCGATCCAGCGGCGCTGGGCCTCGGTCGTGGCTCCCCCGGCCAACGCCGCTCCGCTGCCATGGTTCCTGGAGCCGGGGGTGCAGCAGGGGGCCTTCGCCACCTTCCTGGGTTTGACCCTCCGTCCTTCGCTCGAACCCTCGATCTCATCCCCGACTTCCTGGACCTGGGAGGCACTCGCTCTGGGCGACAGCTGCCTGTTCCAGGTGCGTGACGATCAGCTGGTGCGGGCGTTTCCGGTCAGCCGTTCCAGCGATTTCACCAGCACCCCCTGGCTGGTCGGCTCCCGCGGCGAGCCCCGGCAGCGCGGCGAGGTGTGCTCGGGAGCGGCTTTGCCAGGCGATCAGTTCTGGCTGATGACCGACGCCCTGGCCCAGTGGTTCCTGATTCAGGTGGAGCGCGGCGGCAAACCCTGGCAGATCGCCGGCTGTTTGCTGCAGCGGCCCGACCCGAACGTCTTCGCGGACTGGGTCGAGCAACTGCGCCGCTCTCGCCAGCTGCGCAACGACGACGTAACTTTACTGGGAGTGAGTGTGGAGTAGGCGACTGTTCCCCTCGCGGCCAGGCGAGCGGCGCGGCGTGAGCCCGCCGGTGTTCGGCCGCAAGCAGCACTGGCGGGCTCACGCCGCGCCGCTCGCCAGACCGCGGAGGAACAACACGGAGGTCGCAATGCCCTGGCCGCAGCCGACCGATTACAACGCCGCCATTCAGAACCCGGCGGTCTGTTTCGCGGACGCCGACCTGCGTCAGGGGCAGGTCGCGGGGGATCTGTTCGGTCTGCCGCGTCCACACTCGGGCAACTTCGCGGACGTTTACCAGGTCCAGGGCCCCAGCAGCGCGGAGAGCGGCGGCAGGCCGGCGTGGGCGGTCAAGTGCTTTACTCGCGAGGTCCACGGTTTGCAGGCCCGCTACCAGGCCATCAGCGAGCACCTGGAACGCTACCATCGGCCGTTCATGGTCGATTTCCGCTACCTGGAGCAGGGCATCCTCATCGGCGGCCAGTGGTATCCCATCCTCAAGATGCGCTGGGTGGAAGGTTTTCGCCTCAACGAGTTCGTGGCCGAGCACCTGGGTGGCACGGTCGGGAGACCGTGCCACAACGGCAGCGTGCTGGACCGGCTGGCGCAGATGTGGGTCAAGCTGGCCCAGGAACTGCGCGAGGCCGGCATGGCTCACGGCGACCTGCAGCACGGCAACGTCCTGCTGGTGCCCGGCAGCAAGACCGGCTCGCTCTTGCTGCGGCTGATCGACTACGACGGCATGGTCGTGCCGGCACTGGCCGAGCAGCCCTCCGGTGAGATTGGCCATCCCCATTATCAGCATCCCCAGCGCCTGCGTGAGGGGACCTACAACGCCGAGGTCGATCGCTTCGCCCACCTGGTCATTTACTCGGCCCTGCGCGTCCTGAGCCTGGACGGCAAGGCCCTCTGGGACCGGTACGACAACGGCGAGAACCTCCTCTTCCGCGAGGAGGATTTTCGCAACCCCGCCGACTCCCGACTGCTCCACGAACTGTGGGCCCATTCCGACGAGGACGTTCGCAACCTGGTCGGCTGGCTGCTGCTGGCCAGCCAGGCGCCGATCGAATCGACGCCGCTGCTGGACGAGCTGCTTATCGGCAGCAGCGTCAAACCCCTGCTCCCCGCCGAGCAGGATCTGGTCCGGGCGGTGATGGGGGACGGTCAGGAGACCGTGCCACAACGGGGAGGTCAGGAGACCGTGCCACAACTGGGGACCAATGGCCCCCCGTTGTGGCACGGTCTCCTGACCGTGCCACATCACCAACCACCAATCTCGACTCCGGACTGGCTCGTCTCGCACCTTGCTCCCGCGGTGTCGCTGGAGCTGCCGGTTCCCCTGACGGAATCCGAGCCTCTGCCGGTGCCGTCGATCCTGGCACTGGCGACCGTGCCGGATAGGGCCTCGTCGGAAGGACTCACCACAGAGAGCACAGAGGTCACAGAGAAGAGACAAATCAAAATCGATTTCTCTGTGGCCTCTGTGTCCTCCGTGGTGGGTTCTTCGGAATTGCCGATCCTGGAGGCCCTGCCCGTGGACGAGGAGGTGCAACCTCCCCCAGCGCAGCCGCCGCCGTTGCCGTACTCCGGTCCGGTCCCGCCGCGGCGCCGGCTGACGCTGGGCCAGCTGATCCTGCGGACCAGCGACTGGGTGCTGGAACGTCCCTGGGTGCTTCCCTGGGTGTTTGGCCCGGTGGTGCTGCTGATCCTGGTCGTGGTCGGGTTCAGTTTTCCCCGCGCCCCCAAACCCCCGCCGCTGCCGCCGGAGCCGCCGCCCCCGCAGCCGGCTCCGGTCCTGTTCCTGCCCAGCGAGCTGGCCCTGGATGCCGGCGAGACGGCGCCTTTGCATTTGCAGGTGCGGCGCAATGGCAATGCCCAGCCGCTCGAGGTCAGGCTGAACGGTCTGCCAGAGAACGTGACGGCGGAGCCGATCACCCTGGCCCCGGAGCACGAATCGGCCGTGGCCCGGATCTCGGCCGGGATCCGGGCCGACAATCCGGGCGAGCACGTGCGGGTTTCCTTGTGGGAGGAGGACCACAAGCTCGACGAGAAGCGCTTTGTCCTCACCATCCACAAGAAGTTCCTGCCCGACCTGGCCCCGGTCGATCCGCTGATCCTGCAGCCTGGCGAGGAAACCCAGCTGCTGTTCCAGATGGATCGGCAGGGCAATCGCGACGTGATCACCGTGCAGCTGGAGGATTTGCCCCCGGCTGTTTCCTGCCAGCCCCGGCGCCTGTCCCCCATCGGCTTGCCGATCCGCCTGCCGGGCCTCCCGGTCGATCGGCGGACCCGAGAGGCCGAGATCGAAACCGTCAGCCTGGTCGTCCGGGCCGAGAAGGACGCCGGGCCAATCACGGCCCGGCCGGTGCAGTTGACCTTGTGGATCGGCAGTGTCAAGGTGGCCAACCAGCCGCTGACGATCAGCGTCGAGAAGCCGCTGCCCCGGCTGTTCGTGCTGGGTCAGCCCACGCTGCTGATCGGCAACAAGGAGCAGCTGAAGGTCCACGCGGAACGGCGGAACTTTGTCGGCCCCATCGAGGTCCGGCTGGAGGACCTGCCCGAGGGGGTCAAGTGCGAGCGTGGGGTGATCCCGGCCGACGACGATTCGGTGCTTCTGGACCTGACCGTGAGCGAGGAGACGGCGTCGGGGCAGCCCGTGGTGCGTCTGACCGGCAAGGTCGGCAAGGAGGACCTGCCGGCCGAGGAGATCACCTTGCACTTCGCCAGGCGCGACGAGGTCGTCCGTGTCCCCCGGAAATTCCCCGGACCCCGGCAGGTGGAGTTCCCCACGGTCGATGGCGTGAGCTTGCGCGGCCAGTTCTATCCCGGAGTGGCTGGCAAGGGCAGCATCGGCGTCTTGCTCTTGCACGACCTGGGCCAGAACAACGGCGAGGACGTTTGCTCGGAGCTGGCCCGGGTGCTGCAGAGCAAGGGCTTCGCGGTGCTGTCGTTTGATTTTCGGGGGCATGGCGGCAGCAAGAAGGTGAGCCCGGAGTTCTGGACGTACGACCACAACGCGCTGCTGGGCGCCAGCGACAAGAAGCCGGATCAGATCCACGCACGCGATTTCCCGCCAGCCTACTGGAAAACGCTGGTTTACGACATTGCCGCGGCCCGGCGTTTCCTCGACCAGAGCAACGACGCCGGCGAGCTGAACTCCTCCAACCTGATCGTGATCGGCGCCGGCAAGGGCGGCACGCTCGGAGCGCTGTGGTTGGCCTCGGAGTGCTATCGCTTTGAAACAGGGCCAGCGCCTCAGCCGGAGGGTGCGGAGCCGGAGAGCGCCGGCATCATGGCCGCCATCTGGCTCGGCATGGATCCGAAGATCGGCGCCTCTCAGCAACCCGTGGACGCCTGGCTGCACGAGGCCGGCCAGGTCGGCAAGGTGCCCATGCTCTTCGTCCACGGCGAGGGCGATCCGGTTGCCGCCGCCCGCTGCCGGACGTTCCTGAGCAAGGCCGGCGCGCCCCGCACCACTCTCACCTCCCGGCTCGCGATCCCGAGAACCACGTCAACGGGCACGTACCTGCTCCGCGACAACCTCCCCACGATCAGCGCGATCGTGCGTTACCTCGGCCAGGTGGTCGAACAGCGCAAGGAACGCCCCTGGCAGGCACGGCACTTCGAGCAGAAGGGCTACCGGTGGGAGTTCCCGCAGGGGCCAGGCTGTCCGGCCAAGCAGGGGGGAGCAAAGCACCTGACGCCGCTGCCGCTGGGGCGGATGGGGGTGAGGTGAATCCCTGCTGGCGTGAATTGGTGCGCCGCGACGTGCAGCGGAGAGCGGGGAGACGGGCTCCCCCCAGGGCGTTGCCCTGGGCTATCCTGTTGCGCCCCTTCGGGGCTGATAGGCTATCGCCCCGAAGGGGCGCAACAGGATAGCCCAGGGCAACGCCCTGGGGGGAGGGCATCGCCCTGGGTCCAGGTCGAGCCGGTCGTTCTCTTTCTGAGCCACAATAACCAATTCACGTCTCTCATTTCGGCGTTGTTCCCATTTCCTGCTTGAGCCGCAGCACCTGGATCTCGAAGGAGAGCCGGGACTGGCGGGCGTGCAGCATGTCCGCGCGCAGGCCGACGCCGGCTTTCAAGCCTCTTTCCAGCTCGCCTTCGTACCAGCGGACGATGTCGATGACGCGCTCCAGGGCCAGGATCTTCTCGCGGGGGTCGGTGCGCATCTCCAGTTCCGCCGTGAGCAGATTGCGGCAGGACTGAACGACCGTGTCCAGCGTGTTCAGACCCTTCTTGAAGTCGTCACAGCGGTCCTGCACTTCCTCCAGGGCGACGTGGTAGCGCTCGATGAGCAGCTTCCGCAGCTCACTGTCGCCGGCCTTGGCCTCGACCTTGGACCGGCCCTGGAGGTCCTTGAGGATGCGATTGATCAGCTCTTCCCGCGGCTGGGCCCGCGCGGAGCGGCACACAGGACCAGGCCGATCAGGACCAGACCCGGCAGACAGGGCAGCCGATGCAAACGAGACATGAGTGTTCTCCGTGAGCCACACCTTGCCAGAGCGTACCTTCATGATTGGGCTTCAGGAGCGTGCCCGTCAAGGGAAAAGCGCGCTGGACCGGCGTATCCAGGCAGCGGACAGGGGCGCACAACCGACCGAGCCGCTTCCGTCGGCCCGTCCTGGCCTGGCCGCGTCAGCCTCACGTCTGCGTGGGGCGGCCGCCCGGGAAAAACCCGATTGCTGTCGGAGGGGTGTCCTCGTCCGGCCTCACGTGACCCTGAGCCTCGCGATTCTGGCGGAAGCTTCAATGGGTCCACGGTCTGGTAACCGTGGTTATGTAGGTCCAAGGTATGATGGTTGTTCAAGAATCCTGAGCTTCAATGGGTCCACGGTCCGAGAACCGTGGTTATGGCAAGCAAAAGTGAGGTCAGCACGGGACTCCCTCCCGGCTTCAATGGGTCCACGGTCCGAGAACCGTGGTTATGTTCTTTCACGTCAGCGAGTCTTCTCCGCCTGCGACCGAGCTTCAATGGGTCCACGGTCCGAGAACCGTGGTTATGCCACCGGGCCCGGTGCTGCTCGGCTTCAGCTTTCGGTGCTTCAATGGGTCCACGGTCCGAGAACCGTGGTTATGCACTCGATCGGCGAACGCCCATGACGCTGGCCACGGCAGGCTTCAATGGGTCCACGGTCCGAGAACCGTGGTTATGCGGCCTGAGCCGCTCGCCGGAGCTTGTCCGGCCGGTGCTTCAATGGGTCCACGGTCCGAGAACCGTGGTTATGGGGAGCCGTTCTGCGGCAGTTGCTCCGTGCTGTCTGACGCTTCAATGGGTCCACGGTCCGAGAACCGTGGTTATGTTGAAGCAGGCGCAGGAACTCGCGCAGTGGCCTGAGATGCTTCAATGGGTCCACGGTCCGAGAACCGTGGTTATGATTCGTACGCAAACTACATAGTTGATCCGAACAATGGCTTCAATGGGTCCACGGTCCGAGAACCGTGGTTATGGCCCGATGCCATCCTGCATACCCTGATCGGTGCACAAGCTTCAATGGGTCCACGGTCCGAGAACCGTGGTTATGTTGGAAGCGACACGTGACGCCAGTTGCAGTCCCTCACCAGCGAGGCTTCAATGGGTCCACGGTCCGAGAACCGTGGTTATGGCCTGTCACTGCTCGACAGAGACGCCGACCGAGCCGGCGCTTCAATGGGTCCACGGTCCGAGAACCGTGGTTATGGCTGCAACGATGTTGGCTTCGTCACGTCTGCGTCCCTCGCTTCAATGGGTCCACGGTCCGAGAACCGTGGTTATGCGATACAGTTTCTAGACGCCGATTAACCAGATTCAATCGCCGCTTCAATGGGTCCACGGTCCGAGAACCGTGGTTATGATGTAACCCATAGAAACTGCTAACGTCCCGACTACGGCAGCTTCAATGGGTCCACGGTCCGAGAACCGTGGTTATGTCGGTTGCCCATGCCTTGACTGACGCGTCCGTGATGCTTCAATGGGTCCACGGTCCGAGAACCGTGGTTATGCTCGGGCTTCAGAGTCGCTTGTATGCGGCGCAGGAAGTGCTTCAATGGGTCCACGGTCCGAGAACCGTGGTTATGTCCTGGACCGTGATGGTATACACGCCGGACGATCCGCTGGGCTTCAATGGGTCCACGGTCCGAGAACCGTGGTTATGCGACGGTCAGGCGTCATACCCAGGCATCTGCACGGTGAGCTTCAATGGGTCCACGGTCCGAGAACCGTGGTTATGCACGCGGCCGTCGAGCAGGCTTGCCGGACTGGTGCATTGCTTCAATGGGTCCACGGTCCGAGAACCGTGGTTATGGTCCTTCCACTGGTCGCAGGGCTCGGTCCAGCTCCAACGCTTCAATGGGTCCACGGTCCGAGAACCGTGGTTATGCAGCGGTGCAGGGTCTGCTCATTGCGCACCTCGCCGTGCTTCAATGGGTCCACGGTCCGAGAACCGTGGTTATGGCGTCTCGGGGTCATAGCCCGCTCGTTCACGATGGAAGGCTTCAATGGGTCCACGGTCCGAGAACCGTGGTTATGAAGGCTGGAGGAGTTCAACTTCTCCATCGGCATGCGCGTAGCTTCAATGGGTCCACGGTCCGAGAACCGTGGTTATGCGTCACCGTGATGTCCAGACCCGCGATCCCGACAGGCTTCAATGGGTCCACGGTCCGAGAACCGTGGTTATGCAGCCGACTATGCCAGCGATTCAGGGCAGGAGTGGCCGGCTTCAATGGGTCCACGGTCCGAGAACCGTGGTTATGCAGCCTGGTCGAGCCCCGACTGCGATTGCACGTCGCGACGCTTCAATGGGTCCACGGTCCGAGAACCGTGGTTATGCCTCGCGTTTGGAAGTTCTGGTGCCGCCGAGAGTTAAATCCGGTCTTGCGAGAGGTTCGAGGAATTGCACTCGCTGGACCGGCACAGCGGAACCTAGCACGAGCGTTACTCCTTGACACTCTTGAGCTTCCGGCACGCGAGAGGCGCCTGACGGCTTGGCGCACGTTAAGTCCAGATTGTCAAAGAACATCGGGGCGGATTGCCCTGGGCGGTCGTTTTCATCACCGCGCCGCTCGCGGGGCCTCGGGCGACGGCGAGGGCAGGAACAAACCCAGGCCGAAGTGGCACGCATGGCCCAGACTCAGCGGGCCGTGGACCGGTGCGGTGAACGTGATGCGGAAGCCGGCCGAGGGCCGACGAACGCCATCGTCGCCGCGTTTGTCGCGCGAGCGCCGGAACTGGATCGGACGCAGGTGGTGCGGTCCGATGCCAGCTACAGTCTCGATCGACTCCACCCCTGGCAACTGCGGGCGACGCCGCAGCTCCTCCGACAGTATACAGCGAGTGAAGTCCTGGGGCGAGGCAAAATCCTCCGGACGGTCGCGTTTTCGTCCGCGTAGCTTGGGATAGCGGGTCACGACGAACGGCGTGGCGGAAAGCCAGACGGTCGATTCTGCCACGAGCGGGCTGCGAAAGTCCGGTCGGTTGCCGAGGCCGACCAGAACCAGGGACAGGGGCTCGCCGTCGCCGAACCGCAAAGACCGGAATCGGTCGATGGCCTGGCGTTCGAGGGGAGAGAACCCCATGGAGGCACAGACGGTGACGTGATCGAGCCGGCCGTCGCCGTCCTCATCGGCCGGCAGGAAGAAGGCGTGTTCGTGGCCGGTTCGCGGCTGGCCTTGCTCTTCCTTGCCCCAGAACGCGGGCGAGAGCCGCCAGACGTCGGCGTCGGCCAGGCCGGGCTCGCCGCGGGGTGCGTGACGTCGGCACAGCCCCAGCAGGCAGCGCCGCGTCTGCTCGGCCAGGGGCAGGGTTTCGGTGACCAGCGGCAGCACCGGGGCGTCGATGGCGAAGCGTGCGATGGAGAACGCAGGTCGCGGCGACGCTTGGGGTTTCCCGGCCACCGGGCTGGCCTCGCTCGGCCGGGTGTAGTTCACCCACTTCGCCCGGGACGGTGGGCCAGCGCTTCTCGTGGAGCGTTTCCGTGTCCAGGCACAGGTGCCAGCGGGGGCAGTCCCACAGAAAGTCGGCGGGGTTCAGCTTCCCCTTCGACAGTTTCTTCGCGTCGAGCGTTGGGTAGTGTTCCGCTCCGAACGCCGTCGCCGGGTCCGGGCAAAACACGGGGACCGGGTTGGAGTCGGTCTCGGGGGCGGGGACGCAGTTCCAGGCTGGCTGTTCGTCGGTCAACTCGGCGTGGACCCAGCTTTCGGCTCGCCCGAGCGACGACAAGTTGGCGAGCAACCGGCCCAGCACGGAACGATCCGGTGCGGGCAGGTCCGTTTCCGGCCAGCCGATGAACGTCGTGGCCCGCCGGCCCACGCTGACAAACGTGTCGAACACAATCGACGGATCACCCTGCCACTTGCCGGCTTTTCTCTCGGCCTGGGAGGGTTTGTAGTTGCGTGCGATGACGTTCATGGGCATCGCATGCCGGGTGTGTGCAACGCGGTGCGGCGGCAGGTGGAAGGCGGGCGGGCCAAGCAGTGCCGTCAGGATGCGCTTGACCTGATCCTCGGGAACGGTTGGGCAAGTCCGTTTCCAGACGGCGACGAGCCGCGCAGCAACCGCCACGGGGACGGCGGCCACTCGGCCACGCCCTCGTTGACGTGCCGACCCCACGGCGTGGCGTGGTAGCGGCCGGCGGGGAAGGTGAGCTTGATGATTACGGGCATGGGTTTCTCCGGGCTCTATCTCCGCAAGGATGTTTCAGGACCAACTGCATTGCTTGCTTGTGCGATGGAAAAAAGACCGAGGCCGAAGTGGCAGGAGTGTCCAACAGCGATAGGCCCCTTGACCGGATTCTCAAATCGAAGTCGAAAGAAGTAACCCGGCCGCATGCGAGTTCTTAGTTGTCGAAAACGGCGTTCTTGCACCGTTTGATGAGTCGTCACCCAGGTAGGTTCTCTTTGAAGCAGCTCAACATTCGCTACTGGTAATCCGCACTTTTTCAAGAGTTTGCTCAGGCAAGCAGCTGGTGTTTCTCCCTTGCGAATCGTGCCGTTTGGTCGAAATCGTTCAGGGCCACTTGGAAGAACAAATGGCGTAGCGGCTTCCCAGATATTCCCATAGGACTGATACTCGTCCGGCAAAGAGACGGAGAGTGGAAGAGGAACAAGGCGCACCTCCAGTCAACGGTATGCCTTTCCCACACAAATGGTTTCTCAGTCGCCACCAAGAAGGCGTCGATCTCATCATCTGTGAAAGGGGATTCTCTCCAAGAGATTAAACGTGTCGGGTGGCCCTCGGAGTCAGGAATGAGGGCGAAAAATGTGGTTGTTCGGCCATCTACCCGATTTCCGGAACTATCTAGCCCACGGATCAAGGAAAGGGCATCGCGCTCCGCGCCGGTCAATTCCCCGTACAGATGAGTCCGCCACAGGCTGACTTGCAGACACCGCTGCCGAATGACTGCCTCACGGAACCGCTCAGTCAAATTCACCCAGTGGGCATCCGACGGGTAGACCCTCCCCCCGACGGCGAACTGGAGAGCCCGAACGGCAGGCGGATGTCGTCGTCGAGCAACAGGCGTTGGCATGGCGGGCTTCCTGGGAGGAATCGTCGCATAGTACCATGCCGTGCCGGGTGGTATCCGACGCTGCCTGAGCAAGTCACTGTCGGTGACGGCGAACAGCGATTCCAGATTGAGTTCGCCTCCTGGGATCGCGACAAGGACGGGTTGACCAGCACCGGATGATCGCTCCAGCCGACAGTTTGGAGTCATTGCCCCCTCATCGAAGATGCGAAACCGGCAGTAGCTTTCTGCCCGCCCGAAGTAGAGGAGCCTCCGGAGTAACTGAGACAACAGTTTCGCTTCCTGAGGCCTCGAGATCGGTAGCCTCCCAGAACCAGTAGATGGGATCACCGGGTGGTACGACCCGGTAGTGGTCTTGGACGAGTGTAGTCCCAGGCCGCTTGTAGCCGGGATTTTTCTTCTGGGCATCCGACCAGCCGACCCCGGTAGGCTGGTACTGCTTAATGGCAATACCCCGCCAAGTTGCATCCGGCAACCTCAAACTCGGCAAATCGCGGGCGAGCTTGGAGAGCAGCATATCACGCAGTGCGATATTACCATCTCCGGTTTCCCGACTGTATTGAAACCACCGTGCGGCGAGGGCGCGCGGAGTCGCCAGGGCGACGGCGGCCACTCGCCGTAGGGGTCTTCAAACGGGTTCTGGTTCCAACGGGTTGCGTGGAATCGCTCCGAGTGGAAGGACTGTTCGAGGATCAGGGGCATGTTACTCCTCGCTCTCGCTTTGTTCATCCTCTTCATCCTTGGTGTCGTCGGTACCCACTCCTGAAGCGTCCTTGCCGGGCTTGAAGAGTTCGTTGTAGGGGTAATAGGTGCGGGTGATCGGTTCGCCGGGAAACACGGCAGCAGTGATCGCGGAGCGAATGTCGATGACCGGCAGTTCGAGGAGAGCGGTCCATCGCCCTCCTTCTCGTCGTCGGTCGTGATCGAGAGTTTCTGCATCCGGAGCTTGCAACCCGACCTGTAGGAGAAGGTAGTGCAAAGCAACTCCCGGATTTTCCAGAGGGCGAAAGCAAGCAGGAACTCCTTCTGTTGGTGGGTGAGTCCAAGCTGCTTGCCCCCATTACTGACCTCCCGTCCATAGGAGCGGAGCAGAGCTAGGTCGATGATGAAACTCGGCTTGATCTCCCGTGCCGTTTCCTCGTCCACAGCGAAAATTGGTTGGCCGGAAGTGTCTTTTGGATCGGTCGAACTTCACGCCGGACCGACCGACACGAGCTGCCCCGATTGCTTCCAGATGAGCGGTCAGAACTCGGCTGATCTTGATTTGCTCCTTCGCGAACAGAACGCCATGAACCAAAGAATTGGGTCATACTTCAATAAGGTCCGGTAGATCGACCACCATGCTTCAGGAGGGATGAAGTAGGTCTTGTCCTTCTTCACTTCGATGATCTGGAATTCCCTGCGGAGAATATCCCGGAAGTTCGTCTCCTCGGGCGTGTTCCGTTCTCAGTTGCCATGCGTCGAGGAAGTAGTCAGAGGCGATTCGGTGCCCTTCGGTAAGGCTCGTCGTGACCACCCGATAGCGAGGGTGGTCTTTCTTCAGGGTGACGCTTCCGCCATTGATGGTCGGGTTCCGATGAGTCACACACTTGAGATAGGGAAGGCCCATCAAGTCCGGATGCCAGTTCGGGTCGTTCTCTCCAGCCAAGCACACCTGTTCGAGATGGTTGGCCATGCTTGCTGGACTATCCACGATGCAAACCTTCTCGGACCGCCCACCAAACGCGGGGCATCGTAGATGACATGGCCGACCTCGGGAAAGCCTGCTGGTTGAAATCGGTCAAGGCAGGCAGCGACGCCCATCTGGGCCTTGATAATCAGGCGCACCGGGCCGCTGGGGTAGGTTATGCTTCGTCGAAAAGTCAAAGGCTTGCACGGCTGTGGCCATGTGCGGAAATTCCTTACTTCGGGTTCACTTTTCCGGGAACGAGCCAGCGGCTACGGTCCCGTCGAATGTCGTCATCTCTGAGCGGGACAAGGAGGCTGCCGTCAGTCTCGTCGGAAGATCGTCGTCGAATGAACGACCGCTTGGCACGTTCACGACGGAATGGCCGGCGGCCTGGTAGTAGCCCTTGGCCGCCTCGATCGTCTCCTCCAGGTTCCCGAATTGGATCAAGTTCAGGATGCGTCGAGCCAAAGTGGGTTTCGGTTCGTTCGAGAGCCAGTCGGGGAAGAGCCGCTTCGGGTTTTCATGAAAGATTGGCCGGAACAGACCCAAGAGGAGCAATTCGCCTGCGAACGGGAGACTATCGCTCTGGACTTTGGGTCTCGTGGCCTTCCAGTCAACCCGGCTGAGGCAAGAACCCACTCGGCAACTTGATCGAGGTTCAGGTCGCTCCCGCTCAGCAGCCGTGCCACCGTCTCGAAAGGTGCCACGCATGTGCCCTTCAAAGGCAGAGGCTTCCCGGGTTCCGCGTCGAGCAGGCGGCGGGATAACAACTGCCCGAACACTCGGAGCGGTTTCCCGTCCGTTCAACGACTCGCGGGGGTCGATCCCCCCGCACAAAGGTCGGCTTCCTCCAGTGATCGAGTTCGATGCCGAAGAGATTCGACAGGAGCGGGTAGGCGGTCCCGCCCCCTATCGACGCGATTGCCCGAGCCAGTATGACCTAGTCGGGGCAGCGAAGACACTGGGACAGGCTTGAGCGAACCAGTCCGGGTGAAGCCACGGTAACGGGGGGAGCTTCTCACGGAACGATTTATTCCGGTCGATTCGGGCTTGCTGCCGGCTCAGGAGCAGCAACAGGTGCTGCCACCGCTCCGCCTCGTCCGGAGCTTCGCTGATCCGAATGATGGCCGCTTCAACCGGCC
>CAWATZ010000013.1:0-1377889 GCA_963784995.1 uncultured Planctomycetota bacterium
AGCCAGGCCGTGTTTGAACGCGAGTGCCGACTGTATGCGAACATGCTCCATTACGGCAAGCTGCTCACTGCCGACCTGAATGACGGCCAGCTGCTGCTCCAGCCACTGCCGGGCATCAATACGCCGATGTGGGTCCTGGGCCATCTGGCGGTCGTGTCCGACCAGGGGCTGGAAGTCCTGGGACAACCGAAAGTCTGCCCGGAGGCGTGGCATCAGGCGTTCACGACCGGAACGAAACCGGACGCGGGACCGCAGCCGCAGCCGAGCAAGGCGGAATTGCTGGCGGCCCTGGAGCGCGGCCACGATTTGCTGACGCGAGCGGCCAGGAACGCCTCGCCGGCAGCCCTGGACAGTCCCAACCCGGTTCCCTTTCTGCGGACGCCATACCCGACCGTGGCCGATCTGCTGGCGCACCTGATGACCACGCACGAGGGCATCCACCTGGGACAGCTCTCCGCCTGGCGGCGGCTGATGGGCCTGCCGCCCGTTCTGGAAGGGTGAAGCGAAACGAGCCCTCCCCGGGTTCACTTCTTGCCGGTTTTCGCCCGCAGCTCCTCCATCCGCTTCAGGCACTTCTGCCGTTCGTCCGGCATGGTCTGCTCCCGATAGAATTCCGCCAGGCTGCGTTGCAAGTTCAACTCCTCGATCCAGACGGCCGGCTGGTTGGGATGGTCCCTGTCCAGCTGCTGGAGGATCGCAATGGCCTGGCGGAAGGTCTTCTCGGCCTTCTCCGGCTGCCGGTCTCGGAACTGAACGATCCCCAACTCCCCAAGGGTCATGGCCTGGCCGATCTTGTAGCGCGGCTCCTCTTTCTGATTCTTTTTTTCCTGATCCTTGATCAGCAACTCGAACAGGGCCAGTGCCTGCCGCAAGTATTCCTGGGCCTTCTTCCGTTGATTGTCCTGGCCCAGCACGGTCCCCAGGTTGGAGAGGACCTTGGCCAGCTGCTCGGCGTAGAGGGCCTTGGTCGGATAGTCGTGAACCAGCGCATCGCTCAGGCCGAGCGCTTCCTCGCGCAGGGACCGGGCTTCCTTCACCCGATTTGTTTTCGCCTGCAAGTCGGCCAGAGCGTCGAGCGACTGGATCAGACCGTGCCGGTAATCGGGCTCGCGGGGGTAAACCTCGTTCAGCTTCCGGAGCAAATCCAGGGCCTCGCGGTGGCGCTTTTCCGCCTCGGCGCGTCGGGCCGAGGCCTGCTCCGGCTGAGGCGGGAGCGTTTGGAGGAGCACCGAGGCCAGCAGGTGCAGCGTGCGCGCCTTCTCAAACTGGTAGTCGGGGACGTTGGGATGCTGCTTGACCAGCTCCTCGCGCCGGTCCAGCACCTGGCGCAAGAGCGTCTCGGCCTGACCGGCCTGGCCCAGCGCCAGCAGCACCCCCGCCTGGTTCGTCATTGTCCGGATTAACTCTTGGTGGTAGTCCGCCGACCGGGCATGCTCCTTGACCAGCTTGTCCAGCAACTCCGCCGCATAGGCAAAGGTCCGCTCACTCTCGACCAGACGCTTGTTTTCCTTGAGAAGCAGGCCCATGTCGTTGTAACTCTTGCCCAGCTCGAAGCGGTACACCCGCTGGCCCGGGTAGGCGTTGGCCAGGCGTTCTTTCAGCTCCAACGCCCTGGTCAGCATCTCGTCGGCCTGCTTGCGATCGTTCCCGGAGGCCAGCAAGGTCACACCCAGGCCCCGGTAAGCCGACGACAGCGTCCGCACCGCTTCCACGTTGGGCGTCGGGTTCTCGCCTTCACTCCGGAGCAAGTCGATCGCCTTGCGATACTCCGCCTCGGCCCGGCGGGGGTAGCGGTCGCGCAACAGCTCTCCCTGCCGATAATAGGCCCGGGCCAGGGCCACGCGATAGTCGAGCCGGTCGCCGAACTGCCTGGTCAAGGCTTCAAGGGTTTGCTGGGCTTCGCGGTAAGCCTTCTCGGCCTGGTCCGGCTCGCCCAGCAAGTCGTGAATCTCGCCCACGCGCGTCGCCGCCCGCCCCACCTCCAGACGCAGTTCCGGATTGTCCGGCTTGTCTTTGAGGAACTCCTGGTAAAACCGCAGGGCCGCCTCCAGCAAGTCGCGCCGGACCCGCTCCATCCTCGGCTCGTTCTCCAGCCGTTCCCCGCCGATGCGCGTCAGCATCTCGTTGACGGCCTTCTCGGCCTGGTGGAAATTGTCCTCGGCCAGTTTGCGCTGCTTGTCCGCTTCTTCCCGCCGTTCCTCGGCCTCCTTCCGGAGGTCAGCTTCGGTCCTGGCCTGCTGGAACTCGTGATGAGCCAGGATCGGCCCGCCGATCATGAGCGTCAGGGCAACCACGACACTCAGGCCCACCAGGCAGGCGGCGGCCGGCTGGCGGCGGCACCACTTCCAGGCACGCTCCCAGGGCGGCACCGGCCGGGCATGGATCGGCTCGCCTCCGAGGAACCGCTGCAGGTCCAGGGCCAGGTCGCCGGCCGAGCTGTAGCGCTTCTCCGGCTCCTTCTCCAGGCACTTCAGACAGATCGTGTCCAGGTCGTGCGGCAAGCGCGGCAGCAGCTTCCGCGGCGGCGTCGGCTCCAGCTTCTTGACCTGCTGCAGCGTCTCCAGCACCGTCTTACCCTGGAAGGGAGGCCGGCCGGTCAGCAGGTCGTAGAGGATCGCTCCCAGGGCGTAAATGTCGGCGGCCGGCCCGACCTCGTCCACGTTGCCCTCGGCCTGCTCGGGCGCCATGTAGCTGGGTGTGCCCATGATCGAGCCATCTTTGGTCTGGCGCGAATCGCTCTCCAGCCGCTTGGCCAGGCCAAAGTCCGTCACCTTGGGGATGAAGTCCGTCAGGGCCCGCTCGTCCTCAGCCGCGGGCGGCTCGCCCGCGGCCACCTCGGACTTGAAGGCCATCAGGATGTTGGCCGGCTTCAGGTCGCGATGGATGACGCCCCAGCGGTGGGCATAATCCATCGCCTCGGCCAGCTGCTGCACCACCCAGGCCACTTCCCGCGGCCCGCCCGGCTTGCCGGCCAGCCGCTGTTCCAGGGTGCCGCCCTCGACGTATTCCAGCGAAAAGAACGGACAGCCGTCCTGGTCGCCGGCCTCGAAAAGCTGCACGATGTTGGGATGATGCAGGCGGGCGATGGCCTGCGCCTCAATCTCGAAGCGGGCCAGCACCCGGACACCGGCTTGGTGTCCGGCCAGCACCATCTTCAAAGCCACCAGCCGGTCGGCCTTGATCTGCCGGGCCTTGTAGACGACACCCATGGCCCCCCGGCCCAGTTCCTTGAGGATCTCGTAACCGGACACCTGGGGCCGACTGGTCGGCGCCCGCTCGGGCGGAACGTCCACGGCCCGGGTCTTGGCGCGCGTGACCCGCACCACCGAGTCGGGCACCAGCCGGCTCTCGCCCACGTCCATCGTGGCGCAGCTGGCCTGGTCCACCGCCTGGCCCGATTCGGGGTCCACGGTGACAGAGCCGGGGTCCGCGCTGGCGGAGCTTGCCTCAATCCCGAGCGTCGCCTGGCTGGCCTGGTCCGGATTCAGGCTGGGGTCGAACTCGGTGAGTGAGTGGTCTGCTCGCCGCGGTTGGGGGCTCGCTGTGGGCCCCTCGGATGGACGTGCCTGATCGGCCACAGTCCATTCCCCCGTCCGGGCGCTGAGCAGATCCTCCGGAGGCTGGCCTTCCCACGTCGTCCGGCCGGGCTGGGAAGCCCGTCCGACGTCGGGAAGGACCTGGGTCTGGCTGGAAGGCTCGAGTTGGGGGACCAGGTCCGGCGAGTGCAGCGTCGCGTCGGAGTGGACGGCTTCGCGGGCCGGTGCTGCGTCGGGCGGAACCACGGTCTGGTCGGAGGTCGGGCCGCAGGCCGGCAATTCCGGCGTGCTGGTTTCGAGGGTCTGGCAAAGGACGCCGGCGTCGGCACCACCGGAAACGGCCGACTGGCCGCACTCTGGACACTGCGCCGGCCCTTCCAGGATCACGGTCGAGTCGCCGTCGATCAACCAGGTGTGCCCCCGAGAACATTTCAGCAACTGAGCCATGACCTTGTCTCCTTGTGGGAACTAACCGACCCATTATCCCATCAAAGACGCATCTGACAAGAGGCTGTCCGCTCCCGGAGCGGTCCCGGGGCCAGGTGCCTCCGCACCGGACAGCGGGAGAATCGGAAAAATGGCTGAGCCTGGTGGAATTTGCTTGTCTTCCCGATTGCAGGGCGATAAACTTACTCACACGGAAGCGATCTTTCCGAGAGGCTCAATCGATCCGTCCAGAACGAGGCTCACTCCCCAACTCGATCTCGACTGAGGTCAACGAATGCAGCCGAGGAGCGCATTCATGACGCAGAAGATCCGTTGGCAACTCATGGCCTGCCCACGCCTTCAGCTGAAGACGGCCTGGGGAGGCTCTGTTCCGTTTTGCCAGCGGTTTCGACCGAGCCTGGAAGCGCTCGAAGACCGCACCTTGCCCGCGGTGATCGGCATGCCAGGGCCGGACCCCCTGCCGGTTATCGACCTGACAGCCCAGCTGGCCAACAAACCGAACTTCTCCTTCTCCACCATCCAGGCGGCAGTGAGTGCGGCCAGCCCGGGCGACACCATCCTGGTCAACCCCGGCACCTACGCCGAGAGCGTCACCATCGACAAGCCGCTCACCCTGGAAGGAGCCAACTACGGCATCAACCCCAGCACGGGCACACGCGGTGCCGAGTCGATCGTGGACACGTCCATTGTCGGCGGGTCAACGCCTTTCGACGTCACCGCCAGCAACGTGACCATTGACGGCTTCACCATCGAGGGCGCCACCGACTCCAATACGGGTGGCTTCGGGATCGTGCTGGCCCCCGGCACGTCCGGCACCACCCTCCGCAACAACGTCATCCAGAACAACGTCGCGGGTCTGTCGCTGGCCAACGACCCGAGCACGTTTCAGTATACGGTCATTCAGGACAACCTGTTCCAGAACAACAACGAACCCGGCCCCTTGTCCGGGACCGCTGTCTACACCGACGAATTCAACGCCGGCGGCCCACTGGCCAACGTCCTGATCGACAGCAACACGTTCACGAACAACCAGGGCGTCGCGCTGAGCTTCGCCGCCCAGACCGACAGCGGGACGCCCTACGACTCGAACGTCACCATCTCGAACAACACCATCGCAAACAACGGCAGCGGCATCTTTCTCGCCAGCGCCAGCAACGTGGCCATCACGGCCAACACCATCAGCAGTTCGAGAGGCGACGCCATTGACGTCGGCGGCGGCGTCAGCGGTCTGACCATCGCCGGCAACAGCCTCGCCAGCAACGGGGGCACGGCCGTCAACGTCGGTCCGGACGTCTCGGGAGTCGGCCATTACTCCCAGCCGAGCAGCAACGTCACCCTCGCCCTCAACAGCATCCTTCACAACGGTGGAGACATCCAGATCGACAGCGCCGATGGACGCTACGTCGGCACGCTGAACGCCTCCGGCAACTGGTGGGGGACCGCCCTGGGCTCGAGCCCCTCGACCACCACGAACGACCAGCTCGGCCAGATCGAGGAGCTGATGTCGGGGCCGGTCCACGTCGGCTCGTTCCTCGACAGCGGCGTCAACGTCGCCACGGTTGGCTTCACCCCAGCGCCCGCGACGCAGATGTGGGTCCCTCGGACCACGGCCTCCTCCGGCCTGCCAATCGTTGACGGCAACATCCAGGACGCCCTCAACTCCGCCCTCTCCGGCATGACGGTGAGCGTGGCGGCCGACACCTATGCCGAACGGCTGACCGTCGGCTTCCCCGACTACGTCATCGACAGCAACGGAGGGGTGGTCAACGTCTCGGGTCTGCCGGCTTTCGTGCTGCAGATCATCACGCAGCCGTTCACCATCCTGGGGGCGTCGGCGGGCCTGGACGCTCTCACGCGCTACGACGACTTCCCCTCGACCGCCAGCGGGCCGAAGGCCGATCCAACCCAGGAAACGGTGCTGACCCCGCCGGCCAGCAACCCGAGCAACGGCGCTTTGGTGAGCGTTCAGTCGAGCGGCGTGATTCTCGATGGCCTGGTCTTTGACGGCAACAACCCCGGCACGCCCCATCAGGGAACGCTGGTCGGGGGGATTCCCGTGGACGCCGCCAACGCCATCACCACTGCAGGCGCACAGGCGCCGGTCAACCAGGTAACGGTCCAGAACAGCATTTTTCAGAACTTCGCCGGCACCGCCATCGACCTGGACAGTGGTAACCCCGCATCCCCCACGTCCGGCAATCAGTTCCTGGACAACGTGGTCAGCAACGTGGGGAACACGGACCTTGCCGGCGTTCCGACGATCAACCTGAGTCAGCAGGAACAATTCCTTTTCCCGGGGGAAGACCTGGCGAAACTGGGACTGAGCGGGAGCGTCGCCAACCCCGGCCCCGGCTGGACGGCACAGGTCAGTTACAACGACGATGGCACCAGCTCCAGTTTCCAGGACCTGGCACTGCAGCCGGATGGCTCCTTCACGCTGCAACACAGCTATCCCATTCAGGGCCTCAACCTGGTCACCGTGAAGGTGACCGACGGTAATGGCAACGTCGCCACGAGTTCCTTTTACGTCTCGGTCCTGGACAACGCGGACGACGTGGAGTCTGTAACCGCCAGGGTGATTCAACCGGGACAGACGGAGACGTTCAACCCGGTCACGCCCAATTCATCCTGGACAACCGCAATTACCTACGGCGATTCCGGGAGCGGTCCGACGCTGGTCCAGGTGGTCGATCTGGCGAGCGCGTCGCCCAATACGGTGACCCTGGACATTCAGGGGATGAACGTCAAATCGGGCGATCCACTCACGATCACGATTACCGGGGTCGCCCAGGAACCTGCTCCTGACGCGATCTATTTCGTGGACCCGATCACCGGCGCGAAACAACTGCTCAGCTGGACCTACCAGAACGGCACCCTGACGATCACCTTCAACGTGGGCACCGACCCCAGTGACGTCAACATCACCGGCACGGTCTTCGTGATCAACCTGCCCAGCAGCACGGAGCAAAACGTGACGGTCGCGGCGGCGCTGGCCAGCGCCAGCCCGGTCGATCCGGGCTTCGAGCAAACCGCGTCGTTCATCAGCCGAACGCAGTTGACGGTGAGCCTGACTGCCTCGCAGGATCGGCAGGTAAGCAGTTCGGCGACCACCCAGAACGTTCAGACGAACTTCAGTTTGCTGCGGATCCGCCGAGGCGGTCCCGAGGACGAGCAGGACCCCGATTTCTGGGAGCAGTTTTCCGAGAAGCTCAAGGGGCTGCTGGAATCGCTGCAGATGCCCGCGAAGGGTTCGGGAGAGAAGGCGCCTCCCCCGAAAGGCCCCGCTCCTGCCCAGGGAAAGGGCCTCCAGCCCGCACCGGAGCAGCCCGGCCAGCCGGCGGAGCCAGGCGAGGGCCCCGTGCTGCCGCCACCGGCCCCGCCCGCCGACGAACAGCCCCTGGCGGCCTGCTTCCGGGAGGGCCAGGAGATCGCTCCTGCCGAGGTCCTGGCCCTGCAGCCGGAACCGGTCGCGCCCGAGACGGACCTGTTTGGGCAGGCCCTGCTTGCCGGCGCCCTGACGTTCCCACTGTTCGCGCCGACCCAGGAAACCACCCACAAGCGCCAACCGACACTCCCTTCGGTCGGCTTGCCGTGCTGAAGACACGGAGGGACGTTGGGGACGGTTATTGCGGCTCAGGAAGAAAAAGACCGCCTCGGCTCCAGACCCAGGGCGATGCCCTGGGCTATCCTGTTGCGCCCCTTCGGGGCGAAAGACAAGGTTTTCCGCCCCGAAGGGGCGCAACACGATAGCCCAGGGCATCGCCCTGGGGGAGAGGGCATCGCCCTGGGTGTCGAGGGCAGCGCCCTGGGTGTCTCCGTGGGGAATTGCCTTTTGCTCACTTCTTGATCGTCAGCGGCACGGTCGCATTGACTGCGAACTCGCGGTTGTTGTGTTTGGCCTTGCCGGTGATCAGCACGCTGAAGGACCCAACCGGAGCTTTGCCTGCCAGGTTGAGCTGACCCTTGCTCTCATTTTGCCCGGCCGGGATGTTCTTCAGGGCCGCGGTCACGTTGGCCGGCAACCCCGACGCGGTCAGGGCGATCTCGCCGCTGAAGCCGGGGGAGCGGGTCGCCTTGACGGTCACCGGCACCGGCTTGCCGGGAGTGCCCATCGGGACGTCGAACTTGGCCGTCAGAGTGAACGGCGGCTTATCGGTCACCGCCAGGGCCAGCTGCTGGGACAACGGCAGGGGCGGCACCGGTAAGCCGCTCAGGCTCTGGCTGAGGGGAGTGCGGACGCTGGCGCAGCGCGTCACCATCTTGCCGCCGATGGTTGCCTTGCCCTGGATGGCGAAGTTCATCGGACCAGCCGATCGGTCAGGTGCGGCGGCGACGGGCAAGGCGCCCGCCGCCTGGTTCATCGCAACGGTCGCCTTGCCGCTCAACCCCTGGGCTCCCGCGAGGGGGACCACGCTGAGTTCAATCGGTCCGGTGTAGTCGCGCCGCGTGACCTGCACCGGCACGGACACGGTCCCTCCCGCGGCAACGTCGAAGCGATCCAGGGCCACCGCCAGATCAAAACTCGGCTCGAAGGGGGTGAGCGTCAGCCGATAGACCTCGCTCGGCCCACCCCACAGATGCAGGTGTTCAAGGGAGATGAAGTAATCGCCATCGTCCTTGGCCGTGAAATCGAACCGGGGAGCCGTCGTCGGGTTGCTGGCCTGCAGCTGGGTGCCCTTGCTGTCCTTCAGGGTGAGGTAGACCTCGGTGGGGGAGTGCAGTTCAGCGGTTTGTACCTCGACGATCAGGCGCTGTCCCTTCTTGGCGCTGAAGACGTAATAATCCTGATCGCCCTTCTCCAGGAAGCGTCCAGTGACGGCCCCGGGAATCGGGAGGCGCTGGGCCCTGGCGGGTTCGTTATTGGGTTCCTGCTCGAGCTGCTCGTCGAGATCGGATAGGGCCAGGCTGACCGGCCAGCCGTGCAGCCCGCCGGGCCCGCGCGGAGCCACCTCGATGGCCGGGATGACGGGGTCGGTCGGGGTCTGCACCTCGACCGGTGCGGCCTGGTCGGCCCTCGGACCGGAGAAACTCACCTTCACCTTGCTGCCGCGCTTTGCGGCCAGCGGCAGCGGCGTGGTGGCGATCGGGAAATCGCCGATGCGGAGCCGATAGTGGTAATCCTCGGCCCCGCGATAAGCAACGTCGCGGACCTCGATCAGCACCTCGCCGGCTTGCTTGAACTGGTAGGACAGGCGCGGATCGGTCTGGGCCCCGGGACTGTCGTTGCTGAAACCGCCAGGCAGTTCGCGACCGCTCTGGGCGTCGTACAGGGTCAGCTGCGGATCGACCGCGCTGCCGAGGCGCCGGCCAAGCACGTCGAAGCTGAGACGCTGGCCGGCCTGGACCTTGATCTTGTACCAGTCGCTGGCCTCCACGTCGATCTTGCCGGCGACCACACAGGGGACAGGCAGCGGCTGGGCGGTCGCCCGGGTGCGGTTGCTGGCGGCGCGAGGCACCTGGGGCAGGTCGTCAATGCAAAAGAGCCGGACGTTGGAGATCCCCTTGCTGGTCGCCAGCCGGAGCGAATGCGTCCCGACCGGAGCGTCGGCCGGGACCTCGATCCGGACCAGCAGCTTGGCCGGATCCTTGCCGTTACTCGCATCCTTTGGGATGGTCACCTTGGCGGGAAAGCTGAGCAGCAGGCCGGTCGGCCCGGCCAGGTTGGTGCCGGTCAGGGTCAGGTCGAGGGTGGTGCCGCGCTGCATTCCCAGCGGCACGACGGGCTTGAGGACGGGAGCGGCCGGGTTGGCCGCCGGCGGTGCTGGCTTCTTCTGGCTCCAGACGGTCCCGGTCTGGACCAGGGCTGTGATCAGCGCGGACAGCAGCAAGCCACAGAGCAAACGCAGGGAACGATGAGTCATGGTGTTACTCTCAGCCGGGCAGGCGGTTGGGGTCGGGGAGGGGGCGGTGCAGTTTGAGACTTCCTATGATCATATCCAGAGGCGGACGGCTGGCAAAGCAAAATCATCTGGAGTCAACCCTGGGTCTGGCAAAAGGTCCGGGAGGGGGCGAATTGTTAGCCGCGACGCGGAGCGCAGCGCAGCGGAGCGCGGGGACGCCCCCGTTGGGTGGAGCGCTGCCGCGCTCCGCTGCGCTGCGCTCCGCGTCGCGGCTAACGGCCCTGAATTGGGAGCAACTATGAAAAAAGGGAACCCAAAGAACCCAATCGAGGCATTCCTCCAGGCGATCCGGGAGAACCCCGACGACGACACGCATCGGCTGGTCTTCGCCGACTTCCTGGACGAGAATGGCGATCCAGTACGCGCCGAGTTCATCCGGGTCCAGTGCGAACTGACCCAAATCGGTGCGGACGATGCGAAACGGCCTGCCCTTGAGGAACGAGAAAAGGCCTTGCTGACACTGCACCAGTGCGCCTGGACGGACCTCGCTTTCACCGACTGGCTGAAGCATCGCAAGCGGGACTGCCGCAATCCGAAGGGACACGACTTCTGCAAACTGGTCGCTCAGGGCGTTCGCGCCCGCATCGAGCGAGACTCGCTGCCGGAGGACCATCCCCGCCGACGGAAGCTGGAAGACAAGCTGGAGGATCTTGGCTGCACGATGGAGGATGATTATGACTATCAGCCGGCCACGTGTGAAATGCCCCTCTTTGATGCGGTTGAGTTCCGGCGGGGTTTCCTGGAGAAAGTCACGATCCAGGACTTTGCGGTGGTCCTTTTCGCAGAGATCCTCCCCGAACTGGGCATGATTCGAGACCTGGACGTCGAAAATGACAGCACGGCTGACGGCTACGGAGATTGGGCGCTGCGTCGTCTTGTTCCGTTGCTGGAGCGATTGCCTCTGCGATCGCTCGACCTCCACGGCCCAATTGACTCGCTGGAGACCGTCCGACTGTTTGCGGCCTCCCCTGGCCTGCGGAGCCTGGAGAAGCTCGACTGCTGGTTCGAGGAGAACGTCGATCCAGGAGAAGCAGTGAGGCTTTTGGCCGACTCCCCGTTCCTGACACGTCTTCGGTCGCTGGAATTGGAGCATAGGCGAGCCTTCCCGGATGCCGCTGTACGCGCCGTCCTCGATTCCAAATCCCTCGTTGGTCTGACTCGCTGCGTGTTGCGGCACGAGGAAAAGACGAGGCGGCTCAGCGCATCCATCCTGAAGCGGTTCCGTGAGCGGTTTGGGAAAGACCCGGACGACTGGCGGTAAAGCCAGGCCGCGCAGAACGTCCCCGGACAAATCAACGGCATCTCGGTAGCATGGACGCCGGGTCTGAGCAGGGCCGCATCCCCGCACGAGGGAGACGGGAGTCTGTCTGCCCCAAGCGGGAACGGAAGCAACGGACACGATTTCCGGAGAAGGACCATGAAGGTTGCCGCAAAAGGCGTGTTGTTCCTCTGCACCGGCAACTACTACCGCAGCCGGTTCGCGGAGATTCTGTTCAACTCGGTGGCCGACCGGATGGGCCTGCCGTGGCGCGCATCGTCCAGGGGTCTTGCCCTGGAGCGGGGCGTCCACAACGTCGGCCCGATGGCGGCGTCGGCGCTCGAGGCGCTCGAGGCGCTGGGCGTCTGTGCCGGAGACGATTGTGCCCGTGCCCCGGCGCAGGTGATGGCGGGAGACCTCGAAGCAGCAGATCGGGTCATCGCACTGAAGCAAGCCGAACACCTGCCCTTGCTGCAAGAGCGATTTCCGACCTGGGCCGAGAAGGTCGAGTTCTGGCACGTTGACGACGCCCCGGAGGCCCTGGCCCTGCTCGAGCGGGAGGTCATGGGCCTCGTGGCCCGCATCCTCGGCGGGAGTGATCGGCAGGAGCAGACCCCCGAAGCAGCACGTCAGGCACCCACTGAGCCGGCCAGGAAGCCCCTGACCGTGAAGGTCGGCAGGGAGACGGCGGGCAGGCGAGGGAAAGGGGTGACAACGGTATTCGACATGCCCCTTGCTGAAGAGGACATCAAGAAACTCGCCGCCCTTCTCAAGCAGCGGTGCGGCACCGGCGGCACGGTCAAGGACGGGCGCATCGAGATTCAGGGCGATCAGCGGGAGCGCATTGTTGCCGAGTTGGAGAAGTTGGGCTACAGGGTCAAGCGGGTCGGGGGATGAAGAGGACCGCTGCTGCTGCCGCTCTGCGAAGGCCCCTGTTTCATCTTCCGCTTCGCTGACGACCGGATCATTCCCCGGTTCCACCTGGAGTGCAAGCCGGAAGGCGGGTGCAGGTCTTCAAGGCGGTTCGGCACAACCAGATCGTGCAGACGGAAGGGCTGAAAGAGGACGCCGTTCATGGCTTGCTCCCATGTTCACGTACGGTTGATCCACCTATGCCACGTTTGCCCAGGCGTTGGTTCCCCGTTCGTCAGCGGGCGCACTTCGTCGCTTGTGCAACAGCGAATCCACACTCATCGGCCCTGAACCGTTCGCCACGATGAACAGCAGCGCTCCCATCATGGACAGGTTTTTCATGAAGTGGATCATCTGCTCCTGTTGGGCCTGCCCCTCCAGCTTCCAGAAGGGGTGGAAGTAGTACGAGGCCAGGGCCAGAAACGTCAGCAGCAAGACAGCGCCGATCCGGGCCTTGCAGCCGACGATCACGGAGAGGCTGCCGACGAGCAGGAAGACGATGGCACCCGCCAGCAGGAATTGCGGTGCCGGGACGCCCACGGATTCCATGATCTTCGCCACGTCGCTGAAGTGGGGAATCTTGTTGCCCACCGCGGCCATGAAGAAGATCGAGCAGAGCAGCAGACGACCCAGGACGGTCAGCGGGCCTCGAAGCACTTGAGACATGGTAACTCTCCTTATGCCAGATCAAACAACAGAACTTCGGAAGGGACGGCAGCCTGAACCGAGAGGACGCTCTCGTCGGTGACGGCAACGCCATCCCCAGCGGCAAGATCGTTACCGAGGACGTTCACGCTTCCTCGAAGGACCTGGAGCCACGCCGCCCGGCCACGGTCGATCTCGTGGGCAACGCCAACGCCAGGCACCAGCGAGGCCAGATACAAGCGGGCGTCCTGGTGAATGGTCATCGAGCCAGCGGCACCATCGGGCGAGGCGACCAGACGAAACTGGCCATGCTTCTGGTCCTCGCCCAAGGCCAGCTCCTCGTAACTCGGCTCCAAACCCTTCCGCTGGGGCAGCAGCCAGATTTGGTAGAGATGGACCCATTCGGTGTCCGAGGGGTTGAACTCGCTGTGGCGCACTCCGGTGCCGGCAGTCATGCGTTGCAGTTCTCCGGCCTTGATGATCGAGCCGTTGCCCATGCTGTCCTGGTGTTGAAGCGCCCCGTCGAGGACGCAGGTGACGATCTCCATGTCCCGGTGGCCGTGCATCCCGAACCCCTGGCCGGGCGCAACCCGGTCATCGTTGATGACCCGCAGCGAGCGGAAGCCCACGTGGGTGGGGTCGTAGTAGTCGGCAAAGGAAAACGTGTGGTAGGTGTCGAGCCAGCCGTGGTCGAAGTGACCTCGCTCGGCAGCCTTGCGTACTCGGATCATGGCCCCTCCTATGCTTTACGTGGTGACTGTTTACATGTCATCTATATGGCAAAAAAAACACGCTATTCGTCCGTATCCAGCAACTTCTCCCGCATCTTTTCCAGTAGCCGGATCACTTCCTTCAACTCCGTTGGAGAAAGATGGCCCAGCAGCTTGCGGTGCAGGTCGAGCAGCGGCTCATCCAGCGCAGCCAGGGCCGTGATGGCCTGTTCCGTGAGCGCCACGTAGACGACCCGGCGATCCTTGTCGCAGCGCAGCCGGTTGACGAACCCGGCTTGCTCCAAACGGTCGATGAGACCCGTAATGCCGGGAACCACCGTAATGGTGCGGCTGGCGATTTCCAGAATCGGCAACGGCTTGCCTTCGCCTCGCAGGATGCGGAGGACGTTGTACTGCGAAGGGGTCAGACCGTGTTCCCGTAACAACCGGGCGAAGCGATGCTGAAGCTGGTCGCTGGTACGCACGACGTTCAGAGCCGCTTCCTGCTCCGGGGACTCGAAGGGGTGCTTCTTTTTCAACTCGTGCTGCAACTTCGGAGTCTTCATGGGCCAATCCGCCTCCCTCATTCACCTGCAAATAGTTTACACGTCATCTATCGGCATGTCAAGTCCTTTGCTGGCGTTTTCTTGGGGGTGGGCAGGGGTAAACTTCACGGCCTTGCTCCGTGGACGACCGGCCACCCTGTTGAGCCAGCGTGGGGTAGTCCGCAGAGCCGTGATCGTCGCCGCCGAGGGTAGACCATGACCTGACCCCGCTGTCAGCGAAGAGTGTCGGGGGCTACGTCGGAGGCGGGCGGTCCTGCCGCAGTTTCATGCAGGTACTCGATGCCCGTGCCACCAGCTTGCCGGCTTCGTCGGTGACATCGCACTCGACGAAGCCCAGGGTGCTGCCGGCCTTGACGACCCTGGCCTCGGCGGTCAGCTTCCCCTGTCGCACGGCCCGTAAGAAGTTGATCTTCAACTCGACTGTGGTGAACGTCTCGCCTTCGGCCAGGGTCGAGGCGTGGGCGTAGCCCATCGCCGCATCAGCCAGGTCGCAATAGATGCCGCCATGCAGGGTGCCCATCGGGTTGTGATGTTGCTCGCCGACTTCCATCTCGAAGACTGCATGGCCCGGCTCGATCACCTTCAGCACGAACCCCAGCAGCCGGCCAATCGGGGGTGGCGGCGCTTCGCCACGCTGCACCTTCCGGGCGAGGTCGAGAATCGTCGTCAAGGTCCCTCTCCGTCACGAAAAAGCGGTTGTCAGTTCGCCCAGGCGGGTTTGCCCTCGACCTTCTTGCCATCAGCACCACCGCCTTCGATCACGCTCTCGGCTCGGTACTGGAGGCAGAGGAAGTACATCGGGGCGTCAGAGTTGTTCCGCCAGGTCCGTGCCGCTGGCGGGCTGATGCGCAAGACCGTGCCTTCCGCCACGTCGATGCACTCGCCGTCCACGAGGAATTGGCCTCGTCCTCCGACGACGACATAGACCTCCTCGTTGCGTTGGTGCTTGTGCAGGAACGGCATCCCCTGGCCGGGCAGGACCACGTTCAGCGACATCTCCAGGCCCGCCGACCCCAGCAGGTTGCGCAGGAACAACTTTCCTTGCATCGGCACCGGGGCATTGGGCGGCTCCAGGTGGAACTGCGCCCACCCCTCCTTCGGGCCGGCGTGGAAACAGGTGAAGTTGCTGCCCCGTACCGTCTTGTCGTTCAGCATCGTCCGCCTCCTTTCAGGATCGAAACTCGCCGTCAACAACCGCTCTCACGAGGGAAAGCACTTGCCAAAAGCCACCAGTAGTTTTGGCGACCCCTTGATGCGGATTTTTCTGCGGAGCAGCGCCCACAGCAGGCTGCGCTCTTTCGCCAGGAAGCCCAGCCACGTTTCGCTGTCGGCAGTCACACTCAGGTCGGCCTCGCCCTGATGCCCGTCCTGGACCTGCAAGGTGCCGTCCCGGATCACCACGGTTGCCTCCTTGCTCTCCTTCCCGGTGAAGGTGAAGCGGTAGACAGCGTTCAACCTCCTGGACTTGCCTGGCTGGAAGGTCAGCTTCAACCCGAACAGGAAGCCGCCGATGGAGGTCGCCCGGATCCCGCTGCCGACTCGCTTGACCTTCTTTCGGGGGAAGCGCCGTGGGGCGTATTCCTCCGCATCGGAGCCGGCGATGACGTAAACCGTTTCCTCTTTCTCGGTGAGCGGTCGCACGGTGTCCTTGAGGAAGGTCGCCCGGTCGGTCAGGAAGGGACCGATCACGTCCTCGCCTGCGGGACACACGGCCAGGCAGTACGCCGCCTTGTAGTTCGGCCCGAAGGCAAGCGACTGCCACATCGAGGCTGTCTCCGACAGGCTGACCTTTTCCCGGTAGGACAGGGCGGTGTTACTGCTCGCCACGTTCTCCACCCAATCGGAAAAGCCGCTCATGAACTCCCGGTAGTTGTGGGTCAGGCAGTTGGAGAACTGGAAGTCGCCGTCCGCCGAGATGGCCCCGACCGGGCACGCGGCCACGCACAGCTTGCACTCCAGGCAGGGGTTGTAGTCGAGGGGCTGGCCGTAGCCCGTCGCCTCGGCGTCGAGCAGGACCGTGCCCAGGACGATGAAGTTGCCGAACCTGGGGTGGATGACGTTCCGGTGGATACCCATGCGGCCCAGCCCGGCGGCGATGGCGACCGGCTTGTGGGAGACGACCCAAATCTTGCCGGGGAAGCGATCCTGCTCCATTGGGAAGCCTGCCGAGGGGTTCATGGCCCGGACGCCCCGCTCCTCCAGGACAGCGACGACCTTGCGGGCGACCTCGTTGGAGTGGTCGTAGCTGGCGTGGAACTCCAGGTTGGAGGCGGAACGGGCGGGGCTGCGGATCGGCCCCCGGTTCATCCGGCAGACGAAGCTGAGGAGCGTCCTGGTGGGCGGGAAGCAGCGCAGGATGTCGCTCCTCTGGTCATCGAGGGCCGGGCGGCTGATCTCGACCAGCCCGGCGTCGTCGGCCCCGCAGTCCAGGCACAACTGGCACAGCCAGGCCGCATCCAGGGGCTTTGACAGGTCGGGGGAGCCGGGGCGTTCACCGTGGCGTTCGTGGAAGCGCCGCACGGTCGGGTGTTCAGCGAGGTTCATGACCGCCCTTTCATTTGTACGTACAACAATCGCACGAAAAAAACACACAGGCCGATCACCCTTCGGCCTTTGCCTGCCACAACTTCTTCGCTGCTCTGTCGAGCAGGGCGATGCCATCGTCCCCCAGCAGTTCGGTGGCCTGGCGCTGGGCTTCTTCCCAGGCCGGGATTGCCTTCTCGATCAAGCGTCTCCCCTGGGCAGTCAGCCGGAAGGGTTGGGCACGAGCGTCCTCAGCCGGCACGACCTCCAGCCAACCATGCGCCTGCAATGGTTTGACATTGCGGCTGAGGGTGGATGTGTCGAGTTGCAGAATCTCGCAAACCTGGGCAGGCCGGGCGAGGCCGAGGCGGGCCGTCACGATGAGGATGTTCAACTGGCTGACCTTCAGGCCCAGCGGGCGCAGGGCGTCGTCGTAGAAGTTCGTTACGACCCGGTTCAAGAGGCGCAGGCGCACGGCGATGCACGTCTTGGCGATGGTGTCGATGCTGGTCGTGGCGTTGTCCATGATCGTGCGGCTCCCCGACCGTCACGATTATTGTATATGCAATTATCGGCTGGAGTCAAGGGGCTTCTTTGACGATTGCGGCACAGCAGGGTAACAATCACCCGCCCCATTTCGCCGCCTCCAGGGAGTACGTCGGGTCGGCCTCGTCCCACTTCACGTCGCCAGACGGGCCGTAAATCGCGGGGACCGGCTCGTGCCCGGCCAGCCGCAGCCAGGTCTGCACCTGCGTCCGGTGGTGGCAGGTGTGCAGCACCCGCCGCCAGAACACCCAAATCCGCTCCCGCTGCAAGCTGCCGAAGAAGGGCCGGCACTCCAGCCACCAGACGGCAGTGCCCTGCGCCAGCTGCGGCAGACGGTGCTTCACCAGCCAGACGTACTTCTCGACGTACGCCTGGACGACGGGCTTCTCGCCGGCTGGGAGGAGTTCTTCCACGGGCGGCTCCTCCGTACCGACGAACTGAGCGAAGAAGCGCCGCTCGGAGAGAAGCTGGTGAGCGAGAATGGTGCGAATGGGGTTGGTCTTCTCGTGCGGCTTGAAATCGAGCAAGTCATCCGGCACGGCCCGCCAGACGCTCACCGTCTTGTTCGCTTCGCTGGCGTAAGTCTGGACGACGTGCTGGAAGACCGGCTCGACCGCCCGGGGAACGTCGGCATCGGGGATGGCGGTGAAGTCGTAGTGCATGGAAATGCTCCTCAATGGCGGCCAGGAAAGGGCGACTACTTGGTTGTTGTGTGCCTTCGCAAGAATTGCCGCATGAGGCTGGCGATCTTGTCGCCGTCTTCCTCCAAGGCGAAGTGGACAAACTCCATTTGTCTCAAAAAGTGAAGATACTTTTTGAGACAAACTCCATTTGTCTCAAAAAGTGAGGCTGTAGCATGTCGGGTGAAGGAAAGAGCCCGCCCCCACCGAGCAAGCTCGGTGGAGCGAGTGATTTTGCACTACCGGGAGCACAGCGCAGCCAAGCTCTTTGCTCTGTTTCTCCTTGTAGTGCAGAATCATGCGCTCCACCGAGCAAGCTCGGTGGGGGCGGGCCCTTTCCAGCACCCCTGTTGCTGCACGTCTCCAAAAAGTGAGATAATCAATAATCGAGCATTCTGGAGTCATTCTACCACCACGCGACTCTACTGCCCACTGCTCACCGGGAAGAAAGGAGAGACGTCGTGTCCGCAACGCAGCAGAAGAAGGCGTTCAAAGGATGGGCGATGGAGGGGTTGACTGCCAACTGGTACGCCAGGAACACTCTTCGCAAGTAACCGGACCTGGGGTCACGACCGTTACAACGCCGGGGAGCAAGAGGATCGCTCGAACCGGCCCGGCAACAAAAAAACTTCCCCCGCGCGGCGGTCTTGTCCTGCCGATCACGACTTGTCGAATAAGAAAAACTCATGAAGACCCTGGTGGGAAGCAAACTTTTACTTGGAAGGGATGACCGATGTTGAAACGCTCGATGCTTGCGGGCGGACTGGGTGTGCTGCTGATCGTGGTGGCAGCGGTGGCCCAGCCCCCGGGCGGGTTTCCGGGTGGCTTTCCAGGCGGCTTTCCAGGCGGGATGCCCGGCCCCTTCATGCCGGGCCAGCCCGGACAGGTCCTGTCGCCGTTCCTCCAGGAACGGCTCAAGCTGACCGCGGAGCAGAAAAAGAAGGTCGCGGAGCTTCAGAAAGAGAACGAGGCCAAACTGGCGAAGATCCTGACGGAGGAGCAGAAGAAGCTGCTCCAACCCCAGCGCCCCGGCCCCGGTGGCCCCGGCGGCCCCGGGCCTGGCGGGTTTCCGGGCGGTTTCGGCCCTCCGGGCGGCTTTGGCCCTCCGGGCGGTTTCGGCCCTCCGGGCGGCTTCGGCGGCAACGCACCGGTGCCGCTGGCAGAGGTCAAGAAGCAGCTGGGCTCGACGGACGAGGAGTGGAAGGTCATTGGCCCGAAACTACAGAAGGTGACGACCACCCGGCAGCTCCTGACGGCGGACGCCGGGAACCCGGGCGCCGGGCCCCAACCGGGAGTGGGGTTTGGTGGTCCGATGGCAACCAACGTCATCAGCCAGGTCCAGTCCGAACTCCGGGCCGTCCTCAAGGACCCCAAGCACACAAAGGCCGAGGTCGAGGAAAAGGTTGCCGCCGTCCGCAAGGCCCGGCAGAAGGTCCGGGCTGACCTGGAGGCGGCCCAGAAGGACCTGCTCCGGATGCTGACAAAGGATCAGGAAACCGTGCTGGTGAGCCTGGGGTATCTGGATTGACGTGAACCGAATCCCCAGTTAGGCGGTTTCGGGAAAAAGGCTGGGCCACCTTGCCCGTGGGTGCGCTGCGCGACCCACGGCTGGGCTATGGAACCCCTTCGGGGTAAGAAGACAACGGCGGCCCGGTTTTCTACCCCGAAGGGGTTCCATAGCCCAGCCGTGGGTCGCGGCAGCGCACCCACGGGCAAGGTGGTGGCCCAATCTTTTTCCCGAAACCGCCTTAGCCGCGACGCAGAGCGCGGCCAAGCTCCACCCTCCGGAGGCGACCCGCGCTCCGCTGCGCTGCGCTCCGCGTCGCGGCTAACAAGAACAAGGAATCCAATTGATGCGCTGCAAGTGCCGGTTGGTCGTGATGCTGTCCTGCTGGCTAATGTCCGTGGCGACGGCCCGGGCCTACGTGGACCTGGCGCCGACGCTGGGCCGGATCGTCCGCGAGAGCCAGGCGATCACCCTGGCCGAGGTGGATCGCTTCAGCCGGGACAAGGGGGCGGTCATCCTGAAAAAAGTCCGCGACCTGAAGGGACAGACGGGGACCGAGCCGATCAAGCACCGGCTGGTGCGTGCCAGCGAGTCCGGCGTGGACTGGCCGATCCTGGAATGGGCGGCTCCTGGGCGGCGCTGCGTGCTGTTCCAGACCGGCAAAGCGACCATCGTTTGCGTGGGCGAGGGGTGGTATCAGGTTCAGGCGGGAGAGAACGGCTGGTGGCAGATTGGCGTTCCGCGTCCGGACCTGCCCCTGGCCTATTACGGCCCGGTGTCGCGGCTGGCCGAGGCCGTTCCGCTGATGGTGGCCGGCAAGAGCGCGGTCATCACGACCTTGCCGCACGGGGCCGACCAGCAAGGGGCGAGCTTCGACCTGGCGCTGAACCGGGCCGGTCTGCCGGGGTTGGTGAAGGTGCAGCGCATCCGGGCCAGCCTGGGCATGCCGCACGTGGCCATGGGCGTGGGCTCGAACCCGGCCTACGTCCTGGGCATGGGCCGGGCCGACCGGGCCGACCTGCCCGCCCTGCGGGAGAAACTGCGTGCGAGCGATGCCACGGTGCGAGCCGAAAGCGCGGCCGACATCGGCTTCCTGGGCCCGGACGGCGCTGACGCGGCCGGGGATCTGGCGAAGTTGCTCGAAGCCGAGCCCTCGGTTCGGCTGGCCGCGGCCTCGGCGCTGCTGCGCGTCAAGCGCGGGGACGCCGGTGCCAGCGACGTTCTGGCCAAAGGCTTGACCAGCACGGACGCGGGAACCCGGCGGCAGGCGGCGCGGGCCACGGGGCTGGCTGGTCCGGCGGCCGCTGCGCTGGCGCCCAAGCTCGGGACCTTGCTGGCCGATCCTGATACGCTCATCCGCCGCACGGCGCTGCAGGCTCTCGGCACCCTGGGACCGTCAGCCGCCGGCACGCGGGAAGCGGTGACCGCCCTGCTGGCCCAGAAGGAAACCGCCATCGACGCGGCCGACGCGCTGGGCCGGATGGGGCCCGCCGCCCGGCCGTCCCTGAAGGCGCTGGCGCCGCTGCTGTCTTCCGAGTCGCCCGCGAAGCGCTGGGCGGCCGTTCGCGCCATGGCCCAGATCGGCGGCCCGGACGCGGGCCCGGCGGTCAAGTACCTGATCGGCGAACTGCCGAAGGCCTCCGAGATCGACGGCTACAACATGCTGATCTACCTGGCCCTGCTCGGCCCGGTCGCCCGGGACGCGATCCCTGCCGTTCGCACCTCGCGGGTCCGCAACCCCATCCTCCGGCAGATGACCGCCTGGGCCATCGACCCCGGCGAGGACCTGCCCGGGTTCGGCGGGTTCGGCAACGTCGATTTCGCCCAGTACGTGTTCACCGCCTACGTCCAGGAGCTGGGCGATCATCTCAAGCCGGCGGCGCGGTCGCTGGCCCGGAAGATCATGGCCGGCAAGGCTGGTCAGGTGCCCGCCTGGGGCTACAAGCTGCTGGCACGCTTTCCCGAGGAGACTCTGCCCCTGCTGACGCCGGGCCTGGCCGACAAGGATCTGGTCATGCGCGAGCGGGCAACCGTGGCGCTGGGGTACGATGGGGGCCAGCGGCGGCGTCCGCGAAAGCGCAAGTGGCTCAGGCGCTGAAAGCGGCGACGGACGAGAAGGAACGGCTGTTGCTGAGGTGGTGTTTGCGTGAGATCGAGGCGGAACGCGGCAACTGAGCAGGCTGCCAGCCAGCCCGCCATCTTTTCGAGGTTGGCCGAGAGGCCAGAACGAGCCGGGAGTTGCCGGAGGAGTGCCACAGGGCGTCATTTTCCTGTCTGTCTGCCACGTGCCAGGGTATTCGGGGGCGCATGCGTCCCGTTTGTGAAAATACGTGCGTCCCCTTTCCTGGCCCCCTTTCCTGGCCGGTTCTCCCCAATGATCGGCACACGGAGCAGTTTTCTTTGGACAGGGCTCTTGACCCCTGTTATCCTGCGGCCAAAGGAGATAGCCCGATGGACCAAAACCCGCCGCCGGATCGCACGCAGATCCGGTCTGCCGCTGATGCCCCCGCCCAACGCCCGGAGGCTTCCGCCATTGTCGCTGCAACGGAGGTCCCTCGGGCCAGTACCGCTCCGGCTTCGCTGACGCCCCTCGCCTGGCTCAGACAGAGCGCCGTCTACCTGCTGCTCATGACCGCCTTTGTGGCCTGGCTCTGCAGCCGCTTTGGGGCTGATGGCCTGGGGAGAGCGTTGCTCGTCTGCTTCGCCTTGGGGTTCATCCTCTTTGTCCACGTGCTAGGCCATTTCCTGGCTGCCAGGTGGTGCAACGTCCACGTCCGAACATTGAGTTTTGGTTTCGGTCCTGCCCTGCCCGGCTTGTCGTTTCAGGGGCGAGAAACCCTTTACAAGGTCTCGCTGTTGCCCTTTGCCGGCTATGTCACGATGGTCGGCAGGGGCAAAACGGCCGCCGAGGAGAAGAAGGACCCACGCTCGTTCCAGAACAAGACATTCGCCGCGCGCTTGCTGATCGTTTCCGCGGGCATCCTGATGAACGTGCTGCTGGGTTTCCTCTGCTTCTTTCTGGTCTATCTGTTCCACGGAATCGAACGACCGCCGGGGGTGATCTCGCTAGTCGAGGCCGGCTCGGTGGCCTGGAAAGCGGGCGTCCGCAGCGATTCCACCATCAAACAGATTGGCAGCGCGAGCAACCCGTATTTCGATCAGGTCAGGGTCGAGGTCGCGCTGTCCAAACCCGGCCAGGCGATCCCCTTCGTCTTCCAGAACAGCAACTACCCGAACGGCCTTCTCGAGGTCAACCTGGAGCCGCGCAGGAGCGCACGGACCCGTTTCCGGTGATTGGCGTGGTCCCCCCCAACCGGCTAAAGCTGCTGCCGCGCGAAGCGGCCAGGAAGCACGAGCTTCCCGTCTCCTACTCCAGCCCGGCCGCTTACGCCCGAAAGTTGGACCTCATGCCGGGCGACCTGGTCGTCAAGGCCAGTGACCCGGCCAGGGGCGGAGCGCTGAGTGAGCTGCCCCATGATGCCGGAAGGGGGACCTTCGACGCCGTGGCCCTGTGCGGGCGGATGATCTCTCTGGGAAGAAACGAGATGAAGCTGGAGGTCCTGCGGGCCAACGGCAAGCGCGAAGTGATAGCCGTGCCGGCAGTTGGTTTTGATTTCGGCGACAGCATTGTCGGCACGACCGATCCCGACACGCCGAAGCGACCCTTCAACGTCAAGGATTTACCGGTGGATGAGGAGCTGACGAGGAATGCGGGCGAACGAGCCTGTGACGTGTCCACGTATCGCAAGCGGCTCCGGCAGATGGCGGGCGAGCCGATGGTGATCCAGGTGATCCGCGACAGGGACAAATCGGCGACCCCGGTGAACTTGCTCGTGCCCCCCGCGTTTCACTGGGACCTGGGCGTCTGCATGGAGATGGGCGAGGTGGCCGCGATGCGCGACGACTCGCCGGCCGCCCGGGCCGGGCTGCAGCCGGCCGGTGGCCAGGTGCCTCGTGGGGACAGCCTGACGAAGCTGGTGGTCGAGTACAGAGACGGCAAGAGGCCGACCGGCACGAGGGACATCCCGATGGCGGACCCAACGCGTCTGCCGTTCGAGCTGGCCAGGGCGGCGCGGGAGCGGCCCGTGCCGGACCAGCCGGTCACGGTTCGCGCGACCGTGCTGCGGCCCAACCCGGCCATGCACAAGGTCGAAGCCAGGGAGCTGGTGATGCTGTGGGACGACAGCTGGGACTTCCAGGAGGAAGGCCCGCTCTACGCCGGGTCGCCCCTATCGATTCCCCAGCTGGGGATTGCCTATCGCGTCCAGGCGGTCGTGGCCAAGGTCAAGGACGGGTCGGCCGCCGCCAGGGCGGGCCTGCGGAAAGACGATGTGTTCGAGGCGGTCTCCTTGCTCCAGGGCGACGGCAAGATCGACCAGGCCCACTGGAGCCGATATTTCGATCTGAAGTCGGCACGCGGTCCGGAGGGTCGGGAAGTCCCTGATTGCTGGCCGCCTTTCTTCTGGATGCTGCAGCGTGCCGACCACCACGCGCTCCTGGCTCAGGTTCGCCGGGGTGATCGGCTGCTGAACGAGCCCGTCATCCTGGAAGCCGAACAGGACCCGACCTGGCCGCTGGAGGACAGGGGTCTGCTGCTGTCCAGCGACTTTCGCTGGCAGAAGGCCGACGGCGTCGTGGAAGCCGTGACTCTCGGAATGGAGAGGACGGCGACCTTCCTCGGGGGGATGTGGCGCAACGTGAGAGGCCTGGTCAGCGGCCGGATCTCCACGCAAACCCTGGGCGGCCCCGTTGAGTTGGTGTCGTCCACCTCCGCAGCGGCGAATGAACCCTACGTCCTTCTGCTGTGGCTCGGCATGATTAGCCTGAACCTGGCGTTCATCAACTTCTTGCCCCTGCCCTTGCTGGATGGCCGGGACATGGTCGTCCTGGCTTGTGAAAAGGTCGTGGGCAAACGGCTGTCCCAAATCCTGTGGACCGTCATCACCGTCCTGGGGTGGGCGCTCATCGGAGTGATGCTGCTGTCCTCCATCTATCTCGAGTTGAGGCAACGAATCCTGGCCCGGTGAGAGGCTCTTCCGAAGTCGCCTCGAAGCGCTGAGCAAGGAGTCAAATGGGCGGCGCGGGTGGCGGGGTGATCGATGGCTGGGTGAGCTGTTTGCGGTAGTCAGCCAGATAGTCCTCGATCCTCTGGATGGCGTTGGCGTGCTCGGCCAAGTTCTCTTCGTCGAGAAGACTGGCCTCAAACGGGCTGCCGGGGGTAGGGCGCCGAAGGACCGCCAGCTGGATCGGCCCGTTGATGCCGCCGGTGTTGAGCTGAATGGCGTTGTGCAGAGCCCAGGATGCAGCCAGAACCCCCTCGGCGAGAGTCGGCTGGGCGTCGCGGAACAGCGTGCGGCGCAGCAGGCCGAAGAAGGGATCGGTGATCATCTGGCCGCTGCCCATCGACACGAACCAGGTGTCGGCAGTCTTCATCTCGGGCTGGAAGTCGGTGAGGGCGAACTCGCAGAGGTGAAAGCCGCCCTGGCAGGCAAAAGCCACCAGGGCGCCGAGTTGCCCCGGCTGGAGGAGAGTGAACTGCATGTTGCGGAGCATGGCCTGGCTAATGCGCACGGCGACTTCCAGAGGGTGCAGCGTCAGCCAGTCCTGGATTTGCTGTCGCAACTGCGAGAGTACGTGGTTCAACCGCTGCCCCAGGCCGCCGGCACCAGTGGTCGCGAAAAGAACATCGTTGCCAACGAGGAAGGTCTTGCGGACGGGTTGCTCGATGGTGTTCAGATGGGGGGCCGCGGCAAAGGTGGCCGATCCATCCGAGCCGACGACGACACCATCCTGACACAGCACCCCAACGAGGACCGTCATGGCACCTCCGCGAAGACGCTCCTGGCCTTCATCTCGGGGAACGCCTGGTAGACGTAGGACAGCAGGGACTCGAAGGACTGCTGCTGCACCCAGGCGCACAGCTGGCGCAGGTAGTCTGCCGTCGCCGCAGGGAACCGGGCGAGGAAACCTTTCCCTGCTGACAGGCCTTCGGGAGTCGGCCGGTAGCTGGGCGGCCCGTTCGGGAGGGCCGTGATGATCACCAGGCCCCGCGCTGCCAGGGCACGCAGGTCCGCGTAGACAGCCTGATCGAAAGGCCCATAGTCGTAGGGCTGGAAGTCGAACCAGGGGCCGCCGACCTGTTCCGGCACGGTCCTGTCAATCAGGAAGAACAACTTCTGCACTTGAACCGGGGTGTGCGCCTCCCCGTCCCCGGCGGCGAGCACCGCGAGCATGAACTCTTGCCGTGTCATGGTCTCTACCCGCTGTCTGTGGTTCGGATGGCCTGTCGTCCGATCCGGGGCCAACACACCCGGTTCACTGAGCTATTGTACGGCTGGAAGTCTGACCATCGCCAGAGCAGTTGGCCGGCTATTACATCGCTTATCTTCCCGCCGTGAAAATACATGCGTCCCCTTTCCTGGCCCCGTCCCCTTTCCTGGCCGGTACACATTTCGGTACGTTCCCCTTTCATCCGACAATCTGGTGGGCAAGGCGGTTTTTCCTTGACAGCCCAGCGAGGGCGCTGGACGATACGGCAAGACAACCATTCTTCTCCCAGGAGTACGAACCATGACCCGCTGGACCATTGTTGTCCTTGTGTTACTGCTGGCGCTGTCCCTCGCTCCCACGCCGTCCAGTAATGCCCAGAAGTACGACCTCGACAAGCCGACTGGCGAATGGAAATCGCAGGGTGGCACCAACACGATTACCTTCAAGAGCGGCAACCGGCTTGTATGGCAAATCGGGCAGCCGTCCGGGCAAGGGTTCGCCTTGATTGAAGCGGACTATGCCACAACCAAGGACAGCAGGATCTACGGGATTGTGACAAAGATTGTCTCTAATGCGGGAACTGCGCAGAGCCTTCCCGAAGAAGACGATACCTTCTCCTTCCGCTTTCGGATCGACGAAGACGAGTTGAGCGTGAAAGACGTGAAGGGCAAGGGCTTTGAACAGTTGAAGAGCGCTGCGGGCCGATACAAGAAGGTTGACGAAAAGCCGGCGACAACGAAAGGAGAGCTGAAGACAACAAAGACAAAGGAAGAGCCGAAGACAACGAAGTGACGCCGGCACCATGCCCCGGCCAGGAAAGGGGACGCACATATTGTCACAAACCGCCGTGACAATACATGCGTCCCCTTTCCTGGCCCCCTTTCCTGGCCTTTCCTGGCCGGCTCTACCCATTGCAACAAGTCGCCGCGCAAGAGAAAGGGCGAAGGTACGGCAACCCTCTGCTGCCGTCCTTCGCCCTTTCTCGTTTCGCTCTGGCTTTCTCAGAGCCCAACGCCGCCGTTGAAGCCGCCGCCGAAACCGCCGCCCCCCACCAACCCCTTCCCACCAAAGCCGCCAAGACCAGCCGGGAAAGAGCCGCCGAAGCCACCGGGGAGGCCGCCCACCCCGAAGCCGCCCCCGAAACCAGCCGGGAAGGCACCACCGAAGCCGCCGCCAAAACCGCCTGGGAACCCACCAAAGCCACCCGGGAAGTTCGCGCCGCCAATCCCAACGGGGAAGCCGCCTCCGAACCCACCCAGGAAGTTCACGCCACCGCCACCGTAGAAGGCATTCCCAAACCCACCCGGGAAGCCGAACGGATTCCCGAATGCGCCCTGGAAATTACCTCCGAAGACGCTCGGAAAACCATTGCCATAGGGGAATGGGCCGGGGAAGAAGCAGGCATTCGGCATGCCGTTCTGAAAACCACCGCCCATGCTGCTGGGGAAGCTGACACCGTTCCCGAAACCACTCTGCAAACCACTTCCGATGCCGCCTTGAAAGCCCCCGCGGAAGCCGCCGAACTGCCCACTGCCGCCTTGAAAACCGCTCCTCCCCTGGATTCCACCAAAGCCCGGGGAACCCATCATGCCGACAAAAGTCGGCGGAAGACAAATCATCGGGGAGGTGCTCGGACCCTGACGGTTCAGGACCACCACAACAGTCTGGTCAACCGGGACACCAAAGTTCGGGAAACTGCCCGGACCCGGAATGCTCCCGGGACCCTGTGCCACGCCAGGGGCCTGGACCCCGCCAGGAGCCGGGACACCACCCGGAACAACGCCGACTCCTCCCACCCCGTTATTTCCCGGGCGGACGGGCAGCATCTGCCCGGGACGGAACCGCTGGGCCCGGGAGTTGCCCGGCAACGTCAGAACAACAACGCCCACCAGCAACGCCGTGACGTAACCGACCTGCACCAGCCGTATCAGTGAGAACATGGGCACTCCTTGTCAGGGTGTCTGGGTTCTGCTTCCAGAAGGAGTTACGTGGAGAGAACGTGGGAACAAGCAACCCTTGCGCACCGCGGCCCGAGACTTCGCCAGGGCTTGCTGGTCCCCGGCCCTTGCCAACAACCCGAGCGTCCGAGAAGATAAGCCCGGTGACCCCGTGGCAACTTCAACGAAAGGAGTGAACCAGCCATGTCGAAAATGGACCGGAAGACCCAGAGGAAACGGCGGCGCATCCGGAACAAGTGGCTGCGCCATCTGAAACGCTCCAAGAAGGAATGGAAGCTGTGAATCCTCGGTCCTTGCGGCGCAGGGAAACAGCTTATCTGCTCGTCATTTTGGGGAAGAGTCGGAGGAGGCCAGGGAGGGACAGCGTGTGCTGCTGGCGTGGTGGCGGTGTCGCTTTTTTGTCATTCACGGGGCAAACAGGGACACGCTCCGTCGCTCCCTGGCGACACCGCCAGGCAAATGCGCCTTTGGCGGTGTGGCGGTCTCGACTGTCCTCGGCTTTTCCTTTGTAGGGCACACCGAGAAGCTCCATGAAGGTCGTCGGCTGGCAGCGCTTGCTGGAGGGTTGGCCCTGGTTCCACGGAGCCGGCTCCTACCCCATTGCCGCTTACTCCGAGTTCCTGCCGCCGCCCCGGCTGGGCCGGCGTCCCGGCGGCGAAACCGATGCGTTCCTGTTCGAGCCGGACGATCCCTGGGGCTGGTACGTCACCGAGTACGAGGAGTTGCTGGAACTGCGGCCCGGGCTTAACCACGTGGCCTCTTCCCTGCTCAAGGCGGTCAGGAACCTGGCGGCCGGCCGACCGGCGCCCGGGCTCTCGCGGATCAAGCATCGGGGCAACCCGTGCTGGCCTGCCGACCTGGACATCGCGGCCGGCGCTCTGCCGCACGAGCGTTACGTCCTGCTGTTGCCGCTGGCCCTGTCGCGCACCCAGGACGACAAGGGCCGGGTGCGCTGGACCGTGTTCGGCTGCAGCGAGCAGGGCCCGGCTCGCGGCTTCTGGCGCGGTTTCTTCACCGGGCCGGACCAGGAATGGCCCGAAGAAAAGTCGCTGGGGTTCATCCGCCGGTTGCTCGCGGAAGTGTACGACGAAGCGCCCGAGCAGCTGGCCGACCTGCACGAGGCCGGCTTCCGCGTGCTGCCGTTAGCCCGCGGCGCAAGCAAGGAGGACGATTCGGACGATCCGGACGACCTCTGCTGGCAGGATGGGCCGTTGCCGGGCTGGACCGAGCCGTTCCTCCTGGCCCGGGGGGAAGCCGTGCGCGGCGTGCGCTGGCTGCTGACGTTCCGTCCCTTCGCCTGGCTGCCGGACGCGGTCCGCCGGGCTTACCTGGCGGGCCAGCTGCACCTGCTGCCCAGTCCGTTCAGCCTCGGTTTCTGGGCCAACCCGGGCTACCGCAAGCTCCAGGACGAGCTGCCGCTGGCCCTCCAGGTCCCGCTGCTGATGCCCCTGGCCCGGCACGAGGCCTGGCCCGGCATGCGCATCCCGCAAGCCGGCTGGATGCACGACCGCAAATCCAATCGGCCGGACCCGGAGCATCCGCACGAGACCATCCGCAACACCTACCGCCGCTCGCACCGCTGGGAGAAACTGCTGCGCACCCAGGATCCGCTGGCCCTGGGCGACGAGGAGTCGCGCCTGGCTCACGTCCTGTTCAGCACCGATCCGGACGAACTGGGCCTGTACGGCAAGCCGATGGCCCGCAACGCCCAGCTGTGGACCCGCGATTTCACCCTGGTGCTCGACGGTCCCCGGGCCGGCATGGAGGACCTGGAGCGGGCCGTCCGCATTCTCAACGAGACCCGCCACCTCGGCTATCGGTTCCAGTTCCCCGCCATGCGCGTCGGCCGGCACGAGGTCTACTGGCACCGGCCGCTGATCGCCTACCTCGACACCAGGGCCAGGCCCTGCTTGATCGACCAGGACACCCCGACCGGCTACCTCACCGCCTACGCCGACAAGGCGAAACCCGACCTCCGCCAGCCGATCGAACTCTGGCCCCGGCTGCGCCAGCGCGAGCCACACCTGGCCGCCATTGAGCTGTTTGTGAGCGAGCGCCACAATCACCCTTACCAGACGATCTGCAACGTCCGCAAACTGCTGGAAAGCCGCGAACTGCTGGACTTTCCCATGCCGCACTCGTTCGCCCGGCAACTGCTGGCCATCAGCAAGCGCGATCGACTCGACCGCTGGCTGGAACAATTACCCGACCATGCCACGGACCAGAGCCGGGCGGAAGCCCTCGTCAAGGACCTGAACTCCGGTCTGGGGACCAGGGGCAAGATGGTTCCTGGCACGTCCTTGACCTACCGCCGTACGGCCCGACGGACCTTCGAGGTCAACTACTGGAAAACCATCGCGTTTCTGGCCGAGGGCCGTTACCTGACCAAGAACAACGCCGACTGTGTCCTGGACCCGATCACCCAGAAGCACCTGGCCCATCACCAGCGCGACCTGGACCCCCTGGGCGACTACCTGCTGAAGCATTACACTCAGGTCGTCAAGCGCGCCGGGATGGCCGGCAAGGTGCTGGTGGGCGAGCTGCCCTTTCGCTGGGAGACGGAGTTCCCCTACGTCTGGATGGGCGGCTGGCGCGACAACCAGAAGGGCGTCCGGCACGAACGCGACCTCATCGTCGTCATCCCGGGCAAGGACCACGGCCGGGCGGTGCTGCTGTGCGACCACTACGATACCGCCTACATGCTGGACCGTTACGACCAGCACTACGGCGGCTGCGGCGCTCGCCTGGCGGCCCATGGGGCCGACGACAACCACTCGGCCACCGCGGCCCTGATGCTGGCCGCCCCCGTGTTCATGGAACTGAGCCGGGCCGGCAAACTGGAATGCGACGTCTGGCTGGTGCATCTGACCGGCGAGGAGTTTCCCGCCGACTGCCTGGGGGCCCGGCAATTGAGCCGCCAACTGGTCGAGGGGAGCCTGCAAATCCAGTTGCTGGATGGTTCCCGCCACGACCTGTCGCGAACCCGCGTCCAGGGCGTCTTCGTCTGCGACATGATCGCCCACAACAACGATCACGACCGCGACCTCTTCCAGATCTCCCCGGGCAAGGGTGCCGGCTCGATGTCCCTGGCCTACCAGGCCCACCTGGCCAACGAGTCCTGGAACGTGAATGTGTCGTTCTGGAACCGGCGCGAGGGACGCAAGAAGGCCCGCCGGCCGCGGCGGCAGCCGCACGGCGGCAGCGTCCCCAACCTGTTCCCGCACCTGGCCCTCCAGGGGGAGGTCCGGCCGCATTACGACCCGCGCAGCACGCTGTACAACACCGACGGCCAGATCTTTTCCGACGCGGGCATTCCGGTGGTGCTGTTCATGGAGCACTACGACATCAATCGCTCCGGCTACCACGACTCGAAAGATACGATGGCCAACGTCGATCTGGATTATGGCGCGGCACTGGCCGCCATCGCCATTGAGACGGTGGCCCGGGTCGCTTCCCTGCGTTAAGAGTTACCGGGCAATACACAGGATACAAGCCCGAATCGCTGCGATCGGTTCTGGGAAGCGGGCACGTTAAATGAACGTACGGCCGTGGAATTGCTCTTGCACTTTCTGTTTCACGGCATCGCTGATCTGGCCTTTCTTGAAGTGGCCGGAAACGACCAGTCTCACAAGCCCTCCTGTGATAGGTGAATTGAGCAACGCTTGCACTCCAACGTCCCCGATCTCGCATCCAGTCAACTCGAGGTGCTTCAGGTTCTGCAAGGAAGGCGATTCTGCCAGGGCCTGCGCTCCCTTGTCGCCAAGGGGATTGTCCGACAAGTTCAGGACGCGCAGGTTGCCCAGATAGGGAGAATGAGCCAGATGTTTCACGGCAAGAGGGCCCAGCCGATTCCTCCCAAGGTCCAATCGCCGGAGTCCGGAGAAAGCGGGACACTGAGCCAGCGCCTGAACCCCGGGCACTCCTGGATACGTCCTGGTCAGATTCAAGGACTCCAGACTCCCGGCAATCAGGGACTCTGCCAGGGTCCTGGTCCCTACCGGACCCAGTTCATTCAGCAGCAGGTCAATCTCCACGAGCCCGCGGAGCAGAGGAGTTCCGAAAAGATCGGGACGAGTACAAAAACAGCGACTGGTTTCACTGAGGATCAGATTGCGGAGCCGGCCTGGGCCGCCAGCTCCCTGAATCGCATTGGCGAGGTTAGGCCAACCGAGGGAATTGCTCCGCAATCCCAGCCGGGTGAGCTGGTTGATCAGCGGCGGACGGAACAGAGCAGCAAGTGCGTCCGGAGCAAGGCCGGCAAACTCGAATTGCAAGGTGGCCAGGTTTGCGGCGTAGGGAGAGTCCTGAAGCTGCTGGACTTCAGCAGCCGGGAGGCGGGACAGGCAAAAGGTTAGTTCACGCAGCCGGCTGAGATAAGGACTGTCGCACAGCGCGGCGATGTTCGGAGGCGGCTGACGGTACGCGGAATGCACCTTGAGCGACTGGATTGGCGCCAGCTCAAACAGGGCTGGAGCGCGGGCCACAAACGTTTCCACCTGATCGACTTCAATGCGGGCTGGCAACCCGCGCTCGAAGGAACGAGAGTCCCATCGAATCCCAGGAGGGAGGGGAGGACGTTCCTTCTCAAAACTATGGCCGAAAATCATCTCCCAGTCTTGAAATCGGCACTGGAGCCAGAACGGATCGTACTCGGGAACTCGGGCTAACTTCACCTGGGTCCGGATGAACTGAGCGTACCTGGCTTCTCCCTGATCTTCCAGGAAGTCGGCGAAAATGAGCCGGCTGTCATCATCGTCAGGGTTCGCAAGGATCGTCTGCAGTAAACCTGCACGGGTCGATGTCATGGACTCGTCTCTGTGGTTGAGGAGTCTCCTTCTTGTTTGCCGCGACTCGGAATCGACCAGCGTCGCGTGGGGACTCTTCTCTTCTGCTCTCCAGATTACCAATCCATCAAGAAGATGCCCAGCACCACGGTCACGTTGTCGTAAAGGACTCCCGACGCCCAGCTCTCGATCGGGCCGCTGAAACTCAACGCTGCGGACGCCTCACACTCCACGAAGGCGTTCGGCCCGGCCGCCAGGTAGCCGACGGCGAAATCGTGCCGGGATCAGGGAGCGCCCCGCCGGGGTTGAGGCTTCCGGTGTTGTCTTGCTTCGTCTCATTCGCGGTTTCCTTTTTCCTGAAACGCACGTACCTCCGCTGCCGTGGGCATGGAGGGCTGTGCCCCGAGGCGGGTCACGGACAGAGCGGCGGCAAGGCTGGCGAACTCCACGGCCTCTCCCAGAGACTGGCCGCGAGCCAGGGCGCAGGCCAGTCCGCCGCTGAAGCAGTCGCCTGCGGCCGTGGTGTCCACCACCGCCACGGCCCGGCCGGGGACGAACCCTTCCTCCCCCGAACTGAGCCAGAATGCTCCCCGGGCCCCCAGAGTGATGATCGCGTGCCGGGCCCCCGCCTGGAGGAGTTTCTCCGCCGCTTGGCGGGCCGAGACCTCATCCCGCACCGCAATGCCGGTCAACTGCTCCGCTTCCGTCTCGTTGGGCTTGACGCAGGCGACGTGCCGCAGCAGCGACTCGCCCAGCGGGACGGAGGGCGCCGGGGCCGGGTCGAGGATCACGGCCACACCAGCGTCCGCCGCGAGCCGGGCCACGTGACGTACCGTGTCCAGAGGGATTTCGAGCTGCACCAGGACGACGTCCGCACCACGAATGGACTCGGCGGCACGCTCAACGTCCTCTGGGCTCAGAGCGTGATTGGCCCCCGAAGCCACGGAGATCAGGTTTGCGCCGCGCTCGTCCACCAGGATCAGGGCCACGCCGGTCGGCTGGTGCGGATCGCGCAGGATGCAGTCGGTGACGATGCCCTCCTTGCGATAACCCGCGATCGCTTGCTCGCCGAACAGGTCCGCACCAACGCGACCCACCAGGGTCACCTCGGCACCCAGCCGGGCAGCGGCCACCGCCTGGTTGGCCCCCTTGCCGCCGGCGGCCATCAGGAATCGGCCGCCTGTCACCGTCTCCCCAACTGTTGGGAGCCGCTGGCTCTTGACCACCATGTCCACGTTGATGCTGCCCACAACCACGATGCGCGGCGTTTTCATGGCGGACCTCGGTTGTCAGTTGGTCATTGCTCGCATAAAACCCCAGGACTCACGTCCTGTACACCCAGGGCGATGCCCTGGGCTATCATGTTACGCCCCTTCGGGGCGGAAGACAAAGAGCCCCGAAGGGGCGTAACATGATAGCCCAGGGCATCGCCCTGGGTGTCCGGGGGGGTTCGTCTAGGGGACACCAATGGGGGGCCAGATCATCCTCGTCGGTGGTGGGACTCGTTCCGGCAAGAGTGATTTTGCCCTGACCGTGGCCCGGCGTCTGGGCAATCGTCGCCTCTTCATTGCCACCGCACAGCCGGGCGATGACGAGATGGCCGAGCGTATCCGCCGCCACCGCGACACGCGGGGAGCCGACTTTCACACCGTGGAAGAGCCGCTGGCGGTCGCCGCGATCTTCCAGGGTGCGGCGGACGGTGACGTGGTGGTCCTGGATTGCCTGACGCTCTGGCTGGCGAACCTGCTCCTGCAAGGGCACAATGCCGCGGCCGTGGCGCGTCACGTCGAGGAACTGGCCGGCGTCCTGGAATCCCGGCGGGTTCACAGCGTGCTCGTGACCAGCGAGGTCGGACTGGGACTGGTTCCGGAGACTCCGCTGGGTCGCACGTTCCGTGACGTGGCGGGACTGGCCCATCAGCGGTTGGCGGCCCTGGCGGATGAGGTCTACTTCGGCGTCCTCGGCGTCTTGCTTCGGTTGAAGCCGGCGCCGGTCATCCCGGTTAGTGGAGGCATCGGCCTGTGACGTTGCTGGAGGAAACCTGTGCCTCGATCAGACCCGTCAGCGGCGGTGAGGGGCAACGCGCGCAGGTCTTGCTGGACGGCAAGACCAAGCCGCGCGGCAGCCTGGGCCGGCTGGAGGAACTGGCGGTCCGGCTGGCATCCATCCGCGGGACGCCAGCCCCCGCCCTGCTGGACAAAGCGATGATCGTGATGGCCGGCGATCATGGAGTCGCGGCCGAGAACGTCAGCGCCTACCCGCAGGAAGTGACCGGGCAGATGCTGCGGAACTTCGCCCGGGGCGGTGCAGCAATCAACGTCCTGGCGCGGATGCAGCAGGTCCGGCTGGTTGTAGTTGACATGGGCACAACGGTGCCGGTTGAGGGATTGGCCGAAGTGCGTTCAGTCCGGCTGGGGCCGGGAACGGCCAACTTTACTCGCGGCCCGGCCATGAGCCGGGAAGTGGCCGTCCGGGGCCTGGAATTTGGCATCAGACTGGCGACCGAACTCCACAAGGAGAGGGTCGGCTTGCTGGCTGTGGGGGAGATGGGGATTGCCAACACTACCGCGGCCAGCGCCCTCACGGCCTGTCTGCTCGGGCTCCCGCCGGAACAGGTGACGGGACGAGGGACCGGCATCGACGACGACCGATTGCGGCGAAAGGTGTGGGTCATTGAGCAGGCGTTTCGGGTCAACCATCCGAACCCCGGCGATCCTCTCGACGTCCTGGCGAAGGTCGGCGGCTTCGAGATCGCGGGGCTCGCCGGAGTCATCCTGGGAGCGGCCAGCCGCCAGGTTCCCGTGGTGCTCGACGGCTTCATCACTGGGTCGGCCGCGCTTGTCGCGGTGGGACTTTGCCCGGACGTCAGGAACTATCTGATCGCCGGACATCGTTCCACCGAGCCCGGTCACACCTTGATCCTCCGTCAGCTGGATTTACGGCCGCTGCTCGATCTCGGCATGCGGTTGGGCGAGGGGACTGGCGCCGTGCTGGCTCTGAACCTGGTCGAGGCCTCCCTGCGCCTGCTGAGTGAGATGGCGACGTTCGAGTCCGCGGGGGTGACGGATACGGGTGGATGATGACGTTTCAGCTGACCGCAACTCTCACAATCCTGGCCTATGCGTTGCTGCTCGACAGGTTGCTCGGCGAATACCCGGCGCGGCTGCACCCGGTCGTCTGGATCGGCAAGACCATTTCGCTCTTGCTCTGGCTGGCTCCCCGTGCCGGCTGGTGGCGGCCGTTTCTCTTCGGCATTTTCCTGGCGCTGGCGGTGACCACACTCAGCGTCACGGTCGCGGTCGCGGCCCTGCGCCTGGCAGATCGGATCCCGGTGCTGGAAATCGTGGTCGGGACGTTCCTGCTTAAAGCCTCTTTTGCACTCCGCGAACTCGGGGCCGCGGCCGGCCGGGTCCGGACTGCGATCGAGGCCGGCGACCTGCCCCGGGCTCGCGAAGCCCTCCGCTCCCTGTGCAGCCGCGATCCGGCTCACCTCGACGAGGAAGCGCTGCTGGCCGCCGCGGTGCAGTCGCTGGGAGAGAACGCCTCGGACAGCTTTGTCGCGCCGCTGTTTTATTTCTGCTTGTTCGGCATTCCGGGAGCCATCGGGTATCGGGCCGTCAACACCCTGGACAGCATGGTCGGCTATCGGGGTCCCTTCGAGGCCCTGGGCAAGTTTCAGCGCCCGGCTGGATGACCTGGCCAACTGGGTGCCCGCCCGGCTGACCGCCGGCTTGCTGCTCCTGGCTGGTCTGGTCACCGGCTGCAACGTCAGGCGTGGCTTCTGGATCTGCCGCCGGGACGGTGCGACAACGCCCAGCCCCAACGGCGGCCGGCCGATGGCGGCCGTGGCCGGCCTGCTCGGCGTCCGGCTCGAGAAGAAGGGCGCATACGCCCTCGGCGATCCCGACAAGCCCGTGACTCCCGCGACCGTGAGACAGGCCTGGCGCCTGGTCCGTGTCATGGGATGGTTGGCGGTGGTTCTGTGCTGTGCGGGGATCGTCGGCCTTCACCTGGCGGCAACCTTCACCTTCAGGGACTTGCCCCCGGCGACCACGGTGCGTCCTTTCGGGGCTTGCCTGTTTTGGTGCGGGTGATAGAATCACTCTCAGACATTGGGGTCACTCCTCAACGTGAGCGTTACCGCGTTTGACCGCAGGTATCGTTGATGGTGTGTGTCACGGATGCTGGGAGGAACCGAGAAAAGCAGCGTAAGTCAAGGAAAGACAAGGGTTTGGGGGTGTAGCTCAATTGGTTAGAGCACCGGACTGTCGATCCGGAGGTTGCGGGTTCGAGTCCCGTCGCCCTCGCTGAAATAAAGAGCCGCAGGTCAAGGACTTGCGGCTCTTGCTGTTTTTCAGGAAAGTACTCTTGTTCTCGGTTTTTGCAGCAATTTGGTAGCAGTGTGGTCGTCACATCGCGGTAACGTTGGTACACCGGCAGACGGAACCGCCTGCACGGCTTGGCGGCATCAGGCAGGCTGCTTGGAGGAAGCTCTCAACCTGATCTCCCAGCCGGCCCCTGATCCGCTTGAACCCGGTGCCGCCATTTGACGGAATGCCGGAATTGATGCAGCCTTTCGAGAGGGACAAGGCTTGACGTGCAGAAAGGAGCAGACCAATGGCAAAACCGGATACGCAGCTGGTCGTCGTGGCGGGCATCAAACTGCTTGCTGCCGTTGGGGTTGCCTGCGTCGTGTACCAGGGGATCGCTTCCCTCTTTCCCCAGGACACCTGGCCCCCAAAAGACGAGCGTGAAGAGAAGGCGGCCATTGCCCATTACAAGGAGAAGCTCCGCATGGGCGACAGCCCCCTGAGCCCGAGAACGCCCGAGGACACGGCACGTTACCTGAGCCGGATCATTGACTACGAGGTCCAGAAGGGCGAGCGAAAAGTAGGCCGCGAGTACGTCGTCCAGGCGATCACCCAGAAGCTGGACGACCGGGTGGAGTTTCTTACCAGTCGCCCGGAATCGAAAGACTTGATCGCCAGAATGCGAGACGGCCTGAAAAAGCGGGATGGCCTGGCTCGGCTCATCGCCCTGTACGAGCGGCGACCAGGGGCCGCGGCGAGCAAGGAGCAGAAGGACAGCTTCGATCAGGACCTCAAGGAGTTGTCCGCTCAGTATTGTGGGACTGCCTTCAACCCGTCTGCGTGCCCCGAAGTGGCTGTGGAGATGAGAAATACGTATCGAGCCAGGTTGGAGCCAGCAAAACAAGATCCGCGATTGAAGGATGTTATTGAGGAGATTCTGAGACAACAAGAGTGACCCTGCCACGCAAACCTCTTGCACTGGAGAGCGATTCCTCCGGCGCAGCCGTTTTCAGTCGTAGAAAGCGGGGGCGTGCTGGAAGCGCGGCCAGGCGTCCGGGTCGTGGCCGGTGACGACCAGGGCATCGGTCTTGTCGGCCAGAGCCTTGAGCTTGCGCACCGGCGCACGGCATCGACGGCGGAGACCAGGAAGCCCGGCAGTGCCTTTTCCTCCCAGTGATCCATCGTGTACGCGGCATCCACGGTCAGCAACACCCGGCCGGTTCGGGGCAGTGTGATCAGGAAGGACTGATGTCCTGGGGAATGACCCGGCGTGCAGACCATGACAATGGAGCCGTCGCCGTAAAGGTCGTAGTAGTCGGTGGTTTCCCCTTCCAGGAACTGCCACTTCAGGCCGGGCTTGTCGAAGTCCTTGCGCACGTACCCTCCCACCGCGAACCAGTCCGGGGTGAAAGCATACTGGTACTCGGAACGCTGCACCAGATGGGTGGCGTTGGGGAACCGGCCGATGGCTCCGGTGTGGTCGAGGTGCAGGTGCGATTGCAACACGAAGCGCACGCTTTCCGGCGGGAGGTTGAGTTGCTGCACCTGGTTGAGGCAGCCTTCCTGCTCCTGCATGACCGGCCAGTAGACCTTGGTGGCATTGCCCCAGTGGCCGCGTGGGTCCGTGGCGCACTCGACGGCGTTGCCGCCGTCGATGATCACGTTGCCCCGGGGGTGGGTGATCAGGAACCACGGGACGGGGATCTCGTAAGGCTCGCCCAGGCCCTGGTTCATCTTGATGTTGTGGACCTTGCAGCGCAGCGTCCCGGTCTTCAGCAGGTACAGCCGGATGGTGCTCATCCTTCATCCTCGGCCTGGCTTCCTCCCAACCTGCGCATCCCACCTGGGGCGCAGCGGGCGACACGTGAGCTTCACCGCTTCTCCGCCTTCAGCTTCTCGATGAGGAAGTCAGTCATCGCCTTGTGCTTCACGTCGGGCGCACCGGGATAGACCAGCTCGCACTCGACGCCGGCGGCCTTGCATTTCTCCTGCAACTTCACGCCGTAGTTGGCCGTGTGCGTCGGGTCTTTCTGCGGCTTCCCCAGTTCGGGCGGACTGCCGTAGATCAGGTAGATCGGTGGGTCGTCGGCGCTGACGTGTTCGATGGGCGAGTATTCCTTGATCCACGGCAGGATCTTCTCCCGCGCGGCGAGAAATTCGGCGAAGCGCGTGTCGCGTGTCTTGAGGTCTTTTGGGTCCATGAAGCCGAAGGCGTGGCCGCCGTAGCGGCTATTAGGCGTCCACTCCTTCAGCTGCTGCGGGTCGAGCGAAGTCTGCGCGCCGTTCACCGCCGCGCACCACAGTCGGGTGGATTCGCGGGCCACGGGATCGTTGCTCTTGGGGTCGGCCATGTCGTCGTGGAAGGCCAACCACAAGCTGCTGCACGCACCCGCCGAGCCGCCTGACGCGCCGATGCGTTTCTTGTCGAGGTTCCACTCGCCGGCCTTGCTGCGGACGAACTGTAACGCTCGTGCCGCGTCGTGCAGCGGCCACTTGACCGGCGGCTTCACGTCAGCCAGCTGCGCTTGCCACGAGTAGCGGTAGTTGATCGAAACGACCGAGATGCCCGAGGCGAGACATTGCTTCAACCCGCCTGGATTTTTCTTGTCTCCGGCGACCCAGCCGCCGCCGTGGATGAAGAACAGCAACGGCGTCGGCCTGTCCGACCTGGCCTTGTAAAAATCGAGGATTTGCCGTTCATGCTTGCCGTAGGCGACGTTGGCCATCGTCGGCTCGGGCAGAGCGGCTTGTTTCTCAGCGGGCTGGGATGCCGTTTGAGGCTGCGCAGGCGCCACCGCCAGCACCACCAGGGCACCGGTCAGGACGAGCGAAACGAGGAGCAGGAGTTTGGCTGGTTTGCATCGCATGACCATGATCTCCAACCTGGCGACAATTCAGTGTTGTCCAGCAAGCCATCGAGCCACGATGCGATCATCGTAGGCTCAAACCGACTGAAAGACAAACACGACTGTTGACGATCAGGAAGTCAGGGTCCGTAGCCGCAGGCTTTAGCCTGCGCCCTGCCCCCGCGCAGGCTAAAGCCTGCGGCTACGGGCGGCCCCTCCTTTCCTGATCGTCAATAGCACCGAAGAAGTTTCGCGGGAGCAGCCAGAGAAGCATCCCCGCCGACGAGAAGACAAACTCCCTTGTGGGCTCCTGCTATCATAAGCTGGTGATGGTCGAGCAGCGACAGGAAGTTAAGCGCAGCCGCCGAACAGATGCTAAAGCAGGCCGACCACACGATTGATGTTTTGCCAAGTTCACTGTCACGCCCGGGTGAGGCGGCTTTGGGCCTTGGTCTTCGGCCACAGGGAGTCCACAAATGCGACAGACGCTAGCTCATCTATCGAAGGAGGATGTTGCTGGGAGCTACTTCAACCCCGATTTGGGGGCGAGCGGCCTTCGCCTGACCCTTTCCCTCGATGGCCAGGCGCGGCTGGAAAAGTGGCAGGATCTCGGGGGAAGGTGGACGCTGCTCCGGACGGGTAAGTTCCTCATCGTGGGCCCGGTGATCCTGACGACATTTCGGGCCTTCGGCTGGTGTGCAACCTCCTTTGCTCAAGATGGTGAACTGCATGTCCGGCGTCTCTGTCTCAGGCGGGTGGTTGATGATCCGGGGTTGTTGGAATGGTACTATGTGCTTGCGCCCTCTGATTCGGTGCAGGCGCTGGATCGGGCCGTGCAAGAGAATCAGCCGCACTTGGACCGCCTGGAGTCAACCTTCTTCGGGGCTCGTCTCTTCTTCCAAGAGCGGAAGAAGACGGCCCTGCCAGGTCCGGCAGCAGATCTGCAACGCGAATGAAGTCTTGCCGAGTTCACAGCCGCGCCCGCGTGAGCCGGCTGTGGAGTCCGGCGTTCGACACTTGGAGGGCATCCTGATGGATTCTCGCGATGAGGCAATGGCCGACCTGATCGCTTGCGGGTTCCATGCCCAGCGTTGGGACTGTTACGCGCCTGGTGCTTTTGCCGTAGCCAGTGAGGTCATTGACATCGGCAACGACATCCGCCTCCTGAGGCACATGGTCGTTGTCGTTCCGGACAAAGGTGGCTGGTCGCTCCGCTCCGCATTTCCCGTGGGTGTGGAGAGTGTTCCTCTCGCACAAGCGGTCAGTGCGGCGAGAGTTTTGGTTTGCGATCTGCGGGACTTTGGCCTCCCGAAGTGCTACCGTGCCGAACCAGGTCCGGCAACAGACCTGCAACGTGAATGAAGTCTTGCCGAGTTCCCTGTCGTGCCCGCCTGAGCCGGCTGCGGAGTTCGGCGTTCAGCGGAGGAGGGCTTCCGGATGTGGTTGCCTTACGACAACGGGGCGACCGACGGCCAGGCCGGCAGCGAGGGCGGCGTTATCCTCCGAGACGAGGAACACGATCTGGGTGCGAGGATCACTCTGGAGCGGGACTGCTCGCACGGCGTTCCGTTTGCTGTCACCTGCGGCATCTACGGTTGGTTTTTCCACACGCGCTTTGTGAGGTCGGAGGCAGAGGCCGAATTCCAGGCCATGCAGGACGGACTGGCCGCGATTCTGTACATCATCCCGGGTGTCGATGATCCTGGGTGCGATGCGAAAATGGAGATGGTTGGTGAAGCCATCAGCGGATTCGTGGCCCGCTTTCCGTAAACAAGACATAGCGAAACACCCAGCTTCATCGAGCCGGATGGACCTTGCGAACAACGGCGGCATCACGTCCAGCAAAGACAACTGAAGGCGACCCTGAATGAGGAGTTCCCTTGAGCCAGTTGACTCGTCGAACTTTCATCGGCACCGGCGCAGCCGGTGTGGTCCTCGCGGGGAATCGCCGCTGGGCGGCGGCTGCCGACTCCGAGCGCAGCGAAGTCGTCCACTTCCGGTCCGACGGGCTCAACCTGTCGCCCAGCGAATACGCCGGGCTGCTGGCCAGGCTGGCGAAGGAGGGCCAGGCCGACGCGGATCGTTATCTCGCGGACGGCTGTGTCGCCAAACTGGAGGAGCAGTTCGCCAGGGTGCTCGGCAAGGAGCGGGCGGTGTTCGTTCCGACGGGAACGCTGGCCAACCACCTGGCCATCCGCTGCCAGGCCGGCGGGAAGAGCCGAGTGCTCGTTCAGGCGGAGAGCCACGTCTACCGCGACTCGCTCGACTGCGTCCCGACGCTCAGCCACCTCAACCTGGTTCCCCTGGCGGCCGACAGGGCGACCGTGCCGGTCGGCGAGATCGAAGAGGCGTACCGGCGGGCGACGGATCGTCCCTTCCCGCTCCAGGTCGGCGTCATCTCCCTCGAAAGCCCCGTGCGGCGAAAGCTCGGCGAAGCGTTTGACCTGGACGAGATGAAGAAGATCGCGGCCTTCGCACGCAAGCACGACATCCGGATGCACCTGGACGGCGCCCGGTTGTGGATCGCGTCGGCCTATACCGGCGTGACGCCGGCGGAGTACGCGGTCCTCTTCGATACGGTGTACGTCTCGCTCTACAAGTATTTCAACGCGGGCACGGGCGCGATCCTGGCCGGGCCGCGGGGGGTGATCGACCAGGTTGCGCAGGCCCGGAAGGTGTTCGGTGGGGGCCTGTACCAGGCATGGCCCTACGCGGCGGTGGCCCTCCATTACCTGGACGGGTTCGCGGAGCGATTTCATAAGGCGGTCGCGACGGCACGGGCGCTTTTCGCCCGCCTCCAGGAGCACCCGCGCTTCCGCATCGAGCAGGTGCCGCACGGCACCAACATCGTCAAGCTGGACGTGAAAGGCGTTGATGGCACGAAGTATCAGGCCGCGTTGCAGAGCCGCGGCGTCTTGATCAACAACCCGGGGCGGGACGGTGCGGGGGTTCTGCTGGTGGTCAACGAGTCGTTGAACCGGCGCACGGCTGAGGATCTGGTAAAGACCTTCATCGAGGCACTGCCGGATTAGCAGTGTGGCCGAGCGGCTCGGCCGTGGCCTCCCAAGACGGGCGGGGAGGGCCTTCAACGGGTGAGTGCCCGTCGCGAGATGCCACGAAGACCGGCAAAGCGCCAGCTGTCTACTCTACTGATTCAATCTCGCCGAGTTCCCTGCCGTGCCCGCGTGAGTCGGCTGAGGAGTTTGGCGTTCGGCCCAAAAAGGCGCTGTGATGGACGAGTGTCTCACTTACTTCCGGCAAGCCATCGAGCAACCCGGCTCTGTCCCCCCGTGGACAGAATGGTGGGCGGCACACGAAGAGTTGGTCCGGCGGTCGTTCGATCATGCGGATTACATCAGACTCAAGTTCCGTCGGCTGGATGCTGCTCGTACCATCCTGGAAAGGGTGGGTCAGCCGGCGACCGAGCCGCCGCAGATCGACTCGATCTATCGCACCTACTGCCCGCACTGTGGGGAGCGGCTGATGAAGTTCATCCCCGGCTTCACGCCGTCTCGGGAGGAGGTTATCGCCTTCGGACACCGTGCTGGGATCGAGCAGTGCCAGCGCGGGTACTGGTTGCATCCTGGGGTGTATTGCCCGTTGCGCTGCGTTTGGGTAAGGATGGCGTTTCGGTTCCCAGATCGTCCAATCCTGGGCGAACCGGATACTACAGCAGACCGGCCACCCGAGTGAAAGCTTGCCGAGTTCACTGCCGTGCCTGCGTGAGCCGGCTGAGGTGCTTGGTGTTTGACTGGTGTGCGATGCGAAAACTGGTTAGGCCTCGATTCCCTGTGTCGCTTGTCTTCGGCATAATGATCGTGCCGACAGGGATAGTGTTTGGCCCTTCGGGCGCGTTCCACCACCACATTGGGTTCGGCCGCCCGATCTTCTACATGGTTTGGAACGGTGAAGATCCAGCGCCTGGCAGCTTCCAACTCGTGGAGGGTTATGAAGTCTGGTTCGACCCCTTGAGGTTCGCCCTCCTGTTCCTGATCTGGTTGACGGTCTTGGCGGTTGTCGTTATTGTCATCCGGGCTTTCCGCTGGGACAAGCAGTCTTTCAGCCAGATGAAACTCGTAGACCAACGCGAACCAGGCGCTGAAGCCCGTTGTCAAGACGCAGCGTTACCTCACTCGTCTGGCATCACTACCACTGTCAATAGGACGAGCGAAGACAGAATCAAGGCCGAACCGGACGCGCCCGCAGCCAGGCCACGCGATTGAGTCCCGCCGAGTTCACATTCGTGCTCGCGTGAGCCAGCAGGGGAGCCTGGCCTCTCGGCGCAAGAGGCGGAGTTGGTGTGGCTGCTTGTCGGCGAGAGGCACGCCGATCCATCCGCTGGTGCGATACGAAGTCGCTGACCGACCACACGAGAGACGGGTTCATCGTTCGGCTTAGTTGTCGGCGAGGGAGGGAGCATTGATGGACAGGTTGGATGGCACTGTATCGATTACGGGCCTGCCGCCGCATCGCGGCCTGATCGTCAGCGTCTGCTTCTATCGCGTTGAGGCTGCGGATGCACCGGCACCCTATGGCGGCGACCCACCCGCTGAGGCAGCCAGCGATTGCCACGAAGTTGCCAAGCAGGTCGATCTGCACTCGGAATCGCTACAGGCTGGGTACGACCTGGTGTTCAGCATCGAGCATCCTCCCGGCTTCTACTACCTCCAGGTTCGAGCGATCCTGTTTCGTACCCAAGGGGACAAGGTGTTCGCTCAGGCCGAGCAGTTCTTCTACTCCAGGAGGCCTGTTGCAATTCCCCAGGTGACCGCAGGGCGGCTCACCCTGCCGGTATCCTGGCCCACAGCGTCGTTGGACAAGCTGCACCACTATGGCACAATCCATCCGTCGCCATGAACCACGATGATCTTTGCTATTTCTCGGCAGTCGATCTGGTAGCAGCCATCCGCGCCAGGATCCTTTCACCGGTCGAAGTCACACGGGCGATGTTGGAGCGGATCGACCGGTTCAATCCGATCCTGAACGCCTTCTGCACGTCGATGGCCGACGAGGCGTTAGCAGCCGCTCACCAGGCTGAAGCGACCGTCCTGGAAGGGAAGCCGCTGGGGCCGCTGCACGGCGTTCCTGTCTCGATCAAGGACATCCTGGCCGTCAAAGACGTCCGCACCACCTCCGGCTCGAAACTCCTGGAACACAACCTCACGCGCGAAGACGCCCCGGCCGTCGAGCGGTTGCGTCGCGCCGGGGCCATCCTGATCGGCCGGACCACCACACCCGAATTTGGCTGGAAGGGCGTGACCGACAGCCGGGTCTTCGGCATCACGCGCAACCCATGGAACCCGGCGCTGACTCCCGGTGGATCGAGCGGCGGCGCGGCTGCGGCAGTGGCGGCCGGCCTGGGTCCGATCGGCCTTGGCACGGACGGCGGCGGCTCCATCCGCATCCCGGCTTCCTTCTGTGGGGTTGTGGGCTTGAAAGCCTCGTTCGGTCGGGTGCCGAACTACCCGGCCACGGCCCTCGATTCCGTCCGGCACACCGGACCGCTCACCCGAACGGTGGCCGACGCTGCCCTGGTGCTCAACGCCCTGGCTGGCCCCGACGAGCGTGATCCGTACTCACTGCCGCCGACCGGAGAGGATTTCCTGGAAGAGTTGGAACGTGACCTCCAGGGCCTTCGTCTGGCTTACAGCGCCGATCTCGGCTACGCTCACGTCGATCCGGAGGTGGCCCGGCTTTGCCGTCAAACCGCCCGGCGGCTCACCGAGGCCGGTGCTTCCGTGGAGGAAATTGCCCTCCCCTGGGACGATCCCTATGAGTGCTGGCAGGTCTTCTTCTACGGGGGCCTGTCGGCGTATCTGACCGACAGCTTTCCGGACCAGGGCGATCAGCTGGACCCTGGGCTGCGACAGATCGTTGAAGCCGGGCGGTCCTTGCGTGCCATCGATTACGTCAACGCTCTCTTCCAGCGCAACGCTTTCTGGCAAAAAGTCCGGCTGACCTTTGCATCCCACGACCTTCTTGTGACCCCGACCCTGCCGATCCCTGCGTTTCCAGTCGGTCAGGACAATGCGGAGCCGCCCGATGAGCAGCCGCGTCCTTTGCAGTGGACGCGTTTTACCTACCCCTTCAACTTGACAGGCCAGCCAGCCGTCAGCGTGCCGTGCGGCTGGACGATGAGCGGCCTGCCGGTGGGTTTGCAAATCGTTGGCCGACGCTTTGCGGACGCCACAGTCCTGAGGGCCGCACGCGCCCTGGAACGGCTGCAACCCTGGGCGCAGCGTCGCCCGCAGGCGTCGAAGACGTGATGCCCAGCGGAGGAAAACTCGGATGAGCGAGGTGGCGGCCGTCTGTTGCAGTCCGACGCACTCCTTCGGCAAAGCTCCAGTCGAGGCCATCCGTTTGGTGGTTGGCCTGGGAGTCGAGGGCGACGCCCACTGCGGACGCATGGTCCAGCACCTCTCCCGGGTCGCGGTTGACCCGACCCAGCCTAACTTGCGGCAGGTCCACCTGATCCACGCGGAGCTGCATGAGGAATTGCGACGGGCCGGCTTTGACGTGACCGCCGGGGAAATGGGCGAGAACGTCACCACCCGGGGAGTGCCGCTCTTTGGCTTGCCAGTCGGCGCCCGGCTGTACCTCGGCGTCGAAGCAATCGTGGATGTGACCGGGCTGCGCAATCCTTGCAAGCAGCTGGACGCTTTCCGGCCGGGGCTGATGGCGGCGGTACTGAGCCATGACGAGACGGGACGACTCATCCGCAAGGCGGGTATCATGGGCGTCGTGCGGGCTGGTGGCGTGGTCCGTCCCGGCGACAAGATCCAGGTCGAACTGCCATCGCCGCCGCATCGCCCTCTGGAGCCGGTCTAGTTGCCGTGGCGGCGTGAAGTCGATCTTATTTGCTGGGCAGTTACCTGGAGAGAAGCCATGCCGCGAGGTTCGTCGCCAACGATTCAAGAGTTCCGAGTCCGGGCTGTCCGCGTGCCGATGACAGAACCACATCGAACCGCCAGCGGAGTGGTCGCGGAGTCGCCGCTGGTCTTGACCGACGTGATCACCGACGCCGGAATCAGCGGTCACAGTATGGTGTTCACCTACACACCGGCAGCACTCAGGCCAACTGCTGAGCTGGTCAAAAATATCGAGGCGATGATAAAGGGTGAGCCTCTGGCTCCGGTCGAGATTGAACAAAAGCTGACCAGGCGTTTCCGATTGCTTGGGACGCAAGGGCTTGTTGGCATGGCGCTGGCCGCGATCGACATGGCCCTGTGGGATGCGCTGGCCCGTGTCCACGGAATATCCCTCGTACGGTTGCTGGGCGGGGTGGAGAAACCTGTCCGCTGCTACGCAGGGATCGGCTACGATGGCGTGGAAGGTTGCGCCAGGGCGGCAGAACGCTGGGCGGCGCAAGGTTTCACGGGCATCAAGGCCAAGATCGGCTACCCGACTGTTCAGGAGGACGTTGCCGTGGTGCGCGCCATGCGGAAAGCCACCGGGGCAGACATGACCATCATGGTGGACTACAACCAGTCTCTCACTCCGGCAGAAGCTGTCGAACGGCTGCGGGTCCTCGATGACGAGGGCCTCGCCTGGGTGGAAGAGCCGACGCTGGCGCACGACTTTTCTGGGCACGCGCTGGTCGCACGTGAGGCACGAACTCCGATTCAGTGCGGAGAGAGCTGGTGGGGGACACTCGACCTGCAGCACGCCATCGAAGCCCGCGCATCGGACCTTGTGATGCCGGACGTGATGAAGATCGGAGGCGTAACCGGCTGGCTCAGGGCAGCGTCCCTGGCACACGCCAGGGGTATCCCAGTCTCCAGCCACCTGTGGCCAGAAATCAGTGCGCGCCTGCTGTGCTGCACTCCGACCGCGCATTGGCTGGAGTACGCGGACTGGTGGAATCCCATTCTCGCAGAGCCGCTGCGGCTGCAGAATGGCATGGCCATCCTTGACGATACCCCCGGCAGGGGGGTGGAATGGAACGAAGACGCCGTGCGACGTTTTATGGCGTGACACCGGCTTTGGCGGCGCAGAGGATTCGGCATGGCTGCCTCTTTTTCGGCATCTCGCCCAGCATCAGAGAGTAAAGCAGTGGCAGTCGTCCGGGACGGTGACAGGTCCTGAATAAACCGCACGCGCCTCAGCAAGCACGTGCTCCCGGTTCGCGAAGCGTGCCAAGTGGGTCAGCGCCAGCGCCCTGGCATGGGCCGCCGCCGCCATCTCTCCCGCTTCACGGGCCAGCGGGTGCATGAGAGCGCGGGCACGCGCTGCCCACTCTGCGCCATCGCGGGCGGCGCAGAGCGCATCGCAGAGGAAGAGATCTGCGTCCCGGGCACACGCCACCATTGCTTCGCCCGGCACCCCGTCCGCGCTGAAGGCGAAGATCCGCCCTCCTTGCTCGACCCGCACTGCAATGGTCGGCACGCGATGTTCCACAGCAAAGAACGCCACCGTAAAGCCGCCGATCGCACGGCGCTCCCCCGCCGCGACCGTCACCGGGCGGATGTCGGGCTCGACCGGCAATTCCAGGTCCGGCTTGAAGAACTCTGGGAAGCAGGCGTGCATCAATGCGTGCACAGCCGCGTGCGTCTCGGCGAGAGCGTAAACAGAAAGCGGGATGGAAGCGATGGCCAGTGCGGGCACGCCGCCGACGTGGTCCAGGTGCTGATGGGTGAGGATGACGTTCCGCAGGTCACTCATCTGCCAACCGATCCGTGCCAGTTGCCGCACCAGTTCGAACCCGCCGCAGGTGTCGATCAGCAGCGGCTCGCATCCCGGCGCGGTCACCAGCAGTCCCGTGGCGCAGCGTGTGGGTGCCATCGGCGCACCAGTCCCAAGAAGCGTGACCTCCATCCTCGCCCTCCCTATCCAGCTTGCTTACCCTTCCAGAATGACAGGCAAGCAATCCCAGGGCGAGACTTGCCGCCAGCGCATCAAACGGGGGTGAAATCCTCCTGGTAGCTGGTCCGTTCAGGGCCGGGCTGCAATGGCGGCCCGGGCCTCTTCCCTGCGATTGTCGGTATCCGTCACTTCGATGGTGGCGACACCCGGCTGGAGTCCGGTGATCAGGACCCTCGTCGAGTCATTCACGATCGGGCGGACGGCTACCACGTCCGGTTTGGAGACGAACACTTTCTTGATCGGCTTCTTCGAGTGCATCTGGAGGCGGATCGTCTCTCCGATGGAGACAACCAGGGCGCTGGCAGAGCCGGGGGACCCTTTGGGCACAGGTGCCTGAGCCTGGATCAGGGAAGTAACCGCGAGCAGCAAGGCGAACAGGCTCACGGAAACGACAAACCAGCGCGTGCCGGGTTTGCTGGACACCATGAAGATTCTCCGTTCGCTTCAGGGACGACCCTGCTCCATCGCCATCAGGAGCTGGGGCGCGTCTCCCTCGGGACCGAGCTGATTGGCCAGGGACCTTTCCACTTCGGTGCATTACAACTCATCGTAGGGCATCTCGAAGATCTTCTTCAGCTTGCTCAGGTCGCCGGTCTGAAGCCCCAGGCGAAACCACTTCACGCGCTGGTCCGACCGGCCGTGCGTGAACTTTTCCGGCGAGACGAACCCGGTCGCGCGCTTCTGAAGCCGATCGTCGCCGATGGCGTTGGCCGACTTGATGGCCGATTCGACGTCGCCCGGCTCGATGAAGTGGAACTTCTTTTGCCCGTAGTAGGCCCAGACGCCCGCCAGGTAGTCGGCCTGCAGCTCCAGCCGGACCGACCACTTGTTGGACTCGGCTTTCGGCAGCGTCTGGCGTTTCTCCTCGACGATGCGGCTGTAGCCGAGCAGGTTCTGCACGTGATGGCCCACCTCGTGGGCAATGACGTAGGCCTGCGAGAATTCCGCCCTGGACCCGCCGAGGCGCTGCTCCAGCTCATCGAAGAACGTGGGATCGAGATAGACCGTCCGGTCGGCCGGGCAGTAGAACGGCCCGACGGAGGACGGCGCGACGCCGCACCCCGTGTCCACCTGCGCGGTGAACAGCACCATCTTCGGCTTTTCGTAGCGCTTACCGGCCTTGGTGAACAGATCGTCCCAGACCTCCTCGGTGTAGCGGAGGATGGTGGAGGCGAACTTGCGACTGCGCTCCTCCTGGGGCGTCAGGGGGCGATCCTCGACCGGGGCGTTGCCCCCGGGCGGGTTGTTGCCTGCCAGTCGCAGAAGCTTGCCCGGATCGACGCCCAGCAGAAGGCCGAGCAGCACAAGGAGGACGGCGCCGATGCCGCCGCCGACCACCAGGGTTTTCGGGCCCATCCGGCGACGGTCTTCGAGGTTCTGACTTTCTTCGCCTTTTTCCCAGTCCATGATTCCTGCCCTCCACTCGATGCGAAACCACAAGGAAGTTGGGCTCTCGGTCAGGTCGTTATAGCCGAACGTGGGTTCGCCGGCGCGTCATGCCAGCACCTCGGAGCTGCGCTTCGGCGTCCGCGACCGCAGCTTGCGGCGACACCGGTGCAGATCGTGCTGATTCCGATCATCTTCCCCGAAGGGGTCAGGCCGCAACTGCTTGCAAGTCCGTCGGCGGTGTTGTCAGCTCCTGGCTCCGCAGCTAAACTCCTCTTGTGGCTTTCGCGCTCTTCCGTCTTGTTACCAGCGTGAGTCCCAGGGGATGCCAATCATGACGAAGTTGACCCGAAGGAGGCTTCTGCAAGGAGTGCTGCTCCCTGCTGCCCTTGGGACACTGCCGAGACACACCGTCCTGGGCGAGGAACCAGGGGAGGCTGATTCCCCGCCGGAAATCATCGACACCAACGTCCACCTGTTTGATTGGCCGTTCCGCAAGCTGAAGTATGCCGGCGCAAAGGCGCTGGTGGCGAAGCTGCGCCGACACCGAATCACGCAGGCCTGGACGGGAAGCTATGAGGGGCTGCTGCACAAGAACCTCGATGGAGTCAACGCCCGGCTGGCCGAAGAGTGCCAGGCCAACGGCGCGGGCATCCTGCTCCCTTTCGGGACCATCAACCCGGCCTTGCCCGATTGGGAAGAGGACTTGCGCCGCTGCCAGGAAAAGTACCGCATGCCGGGCATTCGGCTGTACCCGTCCTATCACAATTACACTCTGCAAAAGCCGGAGGTCGCCCGCCTGTTGCAGCTGGCCCAGAAGCGCGGCTTGATCGTTCAGCTGGCCGTCCGCATGGAAGACCCACGCGTGCAGCTGCCGGTGACGCGCACGCCCAGCGTCGATGTCACGGGGTTGCCCGAACTGCTGGCGGCACTGCCGAAAACCAGGGTGCAGCTGCTCAATGCGTTCAACGGCACAGAGCCGTTGCGGGGGCTGGTCGGCCGGCGGCTGATTGAACAGACCCAGGTGACGATTGACATCTCTCACGTCGAGGGGCAAGGCGGGCTCGGCAAACTGATCGCCCCAGACCGCGACAGCGGCCGGCCTCCGTTGCCTGTGGAGCGCATCGTCTTCGGTTCCCATGCCCCCTACTTTCCTTGCGAGAGCGCCGTGTTCAAGCTGTTCGAGTCGCCGCTGGACCGACCGGTGCTGGAAAAGGTGATGCGCGGCAATGCCGAACGATTCTTGAAAGGCTGAACCATGGCGAGGAACACTTCCGGCAAGAATAAGTTTGCTCTCAACCCGGCCGACTACGGCCTCCCCACGCGGGAGGAGCTGCGCAAGCTGCGCATCTGGGACATGCACTACCACGGCTTGTGGGAGGGAAACCTCCGCAAGCACGAGGAGACGATGGTCTTCGTGGAGCGGATGGGGATCGAGCGGCTGCTGTCGCTGGACATTGCCGGCACCCCCGCCGATCCGCTCGGCAAGCTGATTCCCGCCGAAAAGAAGAAGGAGATTCGCAGGTTCCTTGAAATGAATTCTGACCGGGTTTGCGGACTGATCCCCATCGATCCGTCCGATCCGGTAGGCAGTTGTCGGAAGATCGACGAATGGATCGCGCAACGGACCGTGCGTTGGCATCAAGTATTACGGGGGTAATCCGGGCGGCGTCCGCTGCAGCCACCCGGACAACGACGTGATTATCCGCCAGGCCGCCAAGTTGAATGCGCTCATTTACATTCACGCCTGGTATCAAATGGGCGGCGAGCCACGCCGGCCCGGCGGCGCCAACCTGGCCGGTGAGGCCACGCCGGAGGACGTCGCGCTGCTGGCCCGGCGCAATCCCGAGGTGACGTTGATCTGCGGTCATTCGGGCGGCGACTGGGAGCTGGGAGTGCGCGCCGTCCGGCACCTGCGTAACGTCTACGTCGAGTTCAGCGGCTCCGACCCCCATTCCGGACAGGTCGATTTCACCGTCGCCGAGGTGGGGGCCGACCGCCTCGTTTGGGGCGGACACGGACCATCGCGTTCCTACTCCACCGAACTGGCCAAGGTTTTCGACGCCGACCTGACCCAGGCCCAGCGCGAAAAGATCTTCGGCGGCAACTTGCGGCGACTCGCCGAGCCGATTTTCCGCAAGAAAGGTTACAAGCTCTGAAATCGCACCGCACAGGCAGCTTCCTCCCGCTTCGACCGGAGGCCCGGAGCTTTGCGGCCGACCGGAACTTTCCATCCGCCGCCGGGTTTGATACAATGCTCCTTGCCTCCCCCTGCCTGCCCGGACCTACCAGGATCTACCTGCTCATGCCTTCCAATACTCCCGCCCCTTCGGACGTTGAACTGATCCAGCAAGTGCGCGACGCCCACGCCCGGCTCCGCTCCGAGATCGGCAAGATCATCGTCGGCCAGAGCGCCGTCCTCGACGAACTGCTCATGGCCATTTTCTGCCGCAGCCACGCCCTGCTGATGGGCGTGCCCGGCCTGGCCAAGACCCTCATGGTCAGTACCCTGGCCCAGGCGCTGGACCTGTCGTTCAAGCGCATCCAGTTCACGCCTGACCTGATGCCGTCCGACATCACCGGCACCGAGGTCATCCAGGACGACCCGGCCACCCGCCAGCGTATGTTCAAGTTCCTGCCCGGCCCGCTCTTCGCCAACATCGTCTTGGCCGACGAGATCAACCGCACCCCGCCGAAAACGCAGGCCGCCCTCCTCGAAGCGATGCAGGAGCGCAAGGTGTCCATCGGCGGCGTCGATTATCCGATGAAGGCCCCGTTCTTCGTGCTGGCCACGCAGAACCCCATCGAGCAGGAAGGCACTTACCCTCTGCCCGAGGCCCAGCTCGACCGTTTCCTGTTCCTCATCAAGGTCGATTACCCGACCGACGCCGAGGAAGAGCAGATCATGCGGCAGGGCACTTCCGACGCGCAGACCACGATCGACAAGGTGCTGCACGGCGAGGACATCCTCCGCTTGCAGCACCTGGTGCGCCGCGTGCCGGTGACCGACCACGTTTTCAACTATGCCAAGCGGATCACGCGCATGAGCCGGCCGAACACCCCGGAGGCGACCGACTTTGTGAACAAGTGGCTCACCTGGGGCGCCGGGCCGCGGGCCAGCATGAACCTGATCCTGGCCGCCAAGGCCCACGCCGTGCTGCAGGGCAACAACCACGTTTCCGCCCACGACGTGGCCGCTGTGGCCCCGCCGATCCTGCGGCACCGGCTGATCCCGAACTTCACCGCCCAGAGCGAAGGCATCACCGCCGACGACATCACCCAGCGGCTGCTCCAGGCGGTCGCCAAGAACCAGGCGGCCTGACCCCTTTGGAGTGCGGCAGTGCTTTGCTCTGCCGCTTTTGTTTGGCCTTTTGTTTTTGTCTTCCTTTGTGAGGTCACCAGCCCAAGAAACAAAAACCAAAAGAAGAAACCAAAGCGGCAGAGCAAAGCACTGCCGCACTCCAAAAAAGGACAACGACCATGCCAACCTTGCTGCAGCCCGACGTCATCGCACGCGCCGAGGCCCTGGGTGTGAAAGCCCGTGCCGTCGTCGAGGGTCTGCGCGTCGGCGACCACCGCAGCCCCTTCCGCGGCTTCTCCATCGAGTTCGTGCAGCACCGCGAGTACGTCCCCGGCGACGACACCCGCCACATCGACTGGAAGAGCTACGGCCGCTCCGAGCGCTACACCATCAAGCAGTACGAGCAGGAGACCAACTTCGTCGCCCACGTCCTGTTCGACGCCAGCCGGTCGATGCTCTACGGCGACGGCGCGACCAGCAAGCTCGAATACGCCAGGGTGCTGGCCGCTTCGCTGTCCTACCTGGTCATCCATCAGCGCGACAGCGTCGCCCTGAACGTCTTCGACGCCGGCTGGCGCATGCGCCTCCCCGCCAGCGGTCAGCCCGGCCACATGCTCACCGTCCTCCGCACCCTGGAGGACACGCAACCCCAGGAAAAGACGGCCATCGGCCCGCTGCTGGAAGACCTCGCCCAGCAGGTCAAACGCCGGGGCCTGGTGTTCCTGATCTCCGACTGCTTTGACCAGCTGCCCTCGCTGATGAAGGGCCTGCGGCATCTGCGCTTCCAGGGACACGAGGTCACCGTCTTCCACGTGCTGCACTCCGACGAGATCGGCTTTCCGTTCGAGGGCATGGTCAAGTTCGACGCCCTGGAAGAGAGCCGGATCCTGCTGACCCGGCCGCACCTGATTCGTCCCGCCTACCTGCGTGCCGTTCAGACCTACCTGAAGGAGATCCGCGAAGGCTGCGAGGCGAACCGCTGTGATTACGTGCTGATGGACACGTCCCGACCGCTGGCCGAGACGCTGATCGAGTACCTGGCTCGCCGGCAGCGCGTGAAGGGGGTGTAGACCATGACGTTCCTGGCCCCGTACCTGCTCTGGGGCGCCCTGGCCGGCGGCATCCCGATCGCGCTGCACTTCTTCTACCGCAGCCGTTACCGGACCGTCGCGTGGGCGGCGATGCAGTTCCTGCTCACCAGCATCGAGCAGACCAGCCGCCGCTTGCGCTTCCAGGAGATACTGCTCTTGGCCCTGCGCGTCACCCTGCTGGTCCTGCTGGCTCTGGCCCTGGCGAGGCCCTCGACGACCACCGGCCACGGCTCCGGCAGCGGCGAGGCCATCGACGCGGTGCTGCTGCTCGACAATTCCTTCAGCATGGCCGCCCGCGACGGCAATGCGCCGCTGCGGGAGGTCGGTTCCGACCCCTACCTGGCGACGCTGAAAAGCCTGGCCGCGAAGGACGGCACTGTCACCCGGATGGACCGGGCCCGGGCCGCTGCTCTCGCCGTCATCGACAGCCTGCCGCCGGGCTCGACCGTGCAGGTGCTGACCTGCTCCGACCGGGCCAACCTGCTCGGTCCGCAGGCCCCGGCCCAGCTGGACCAGGCGCGGGAGCTGGTCCGGCAGGTGCGCGTCAGCGACCTGGCCACCGACCTGATGCCCGGCGTCCTGGAAGCCGACGCGGTACTGCAGCGGGGGCATTCCCCGAACAAGGAGCTGTACCTGTTCAGCGACATGCAGCGGCTCGGCTGGGAGCAGCAGGGCTCCTCGCTCGCCGCCCGGCTCAAGGAGGTGCGGCAGCGAGCGGCCCTGCACTTCGTCCACTGCGGCACGCGGACGCCGGCCAACGCGGCCATTGTGGGCATCACCCCGCAGAGCAGCCTCCGCGTCGGCGAGCGAGCCGACTTCGCCGTGCTGGTCCGCAACACCGGCAAGCAGGAACTGCGCAACCTGACCGTGACCCTGGAGGTGGACGGCCGGAAGGACGAGCGCGACTCCCGGCCGCTCGAACGCATCGCTCCGGGCAGCACCGAGGACGTGGTCCTCAGCGTCCTGCTGGAGCAGCCCGGTCGGCGCGCCCTCACCGCCCGCGTCGCCGCCGACGACCTCGACGCCGACAACCGCTTCGACCAGGTGATCCACGTCCGTGACGAGGTCGGCATCCTGATCGTGGACGGCGGCCTGGTCGAGACTGACGACCGCCAGAGCGATAGCTTCCGCCTGCGGCTGGCGCTGGCCCCGTTCCCGTCCCAGGCCGTCGCTCCGGACCGGGTCTCGCCCAAGATGCTGGCCAACAAGGATCTGTGCATCCTGGTCAACGTCGCTCTGGAGCCGACCGCGAAGAAAGACACCAGGGTGCTGCTGCCGGAGTTCGTGGACGCTCTGGCGGGGTTTGTCCGCGACGGCCACAGCGTCATCGTCTTCGGCGGGCCGAACGTGGCGCCGAAGGCGTACAACCGCTTGCTGTATCAGCAGCACCGCATCCTGCCGTTCCCTATCACTGCCGTGAGCAGCAGTACGCCGCCTGACAGGCCATTGTCATTTGACCGGCAGAGCGCCGCGGCCAGTCCGTTCCTGAAGCTCCGCGAGGAGTACTACAGCGGCGCCGAACAGGGACGGGTGCTGCGCTGGCTGGAGCTGCTCGAAGGCGATCGGCCCGAGCACGACGCGCAATCCGTGTGGGCGTCGGTTACGCTGCAAGAAGGCGAGCGGCCCGATGACGAGTCGCGGGTCCTGCTGCGCTACAGCAACGGCCAGGCCGCCATCGCGAGCCGGCGGAAAGCGGGCGAGGGCGAGGTGCTGCTGGTGACGACGGCGGTGCATGACCGGACCGCCGGCAAGGGCACGGCACCGCCGGAATGGACCGACTGGTACACCGAACCCCGGCTGTGGGTGCCGCTCATTCAGATGACCGCCAACCACCTGCTGGAGAGCCAGCCACGGCAGTACAACCGCATCGCGGGCCAGCCTTTGCGCTGGGGCCCGCCGCGCTCCGACGCCGAGAGCAGCTTCGACCTGATCCTGCCCGACGGCACGCCAACACGGCTCGGCTTCCCCGAAACGGTCGAGGGCCGGCCACTCCTGATTGCGAATGACACCCAGCGGGCCGGCGTCTATCACGTAGCCCGGACGGACCGCGCCCCACTGGGAGACGAGCCGCCGGGTTTATCCCGGCGGGATGGTCCAGCCGGCGAGTATCTGGGGACACCGTTCGCGGTGGTGCCGGACCTGCGCGAGAGCGAGGACCTGGCGTCGCTGCAGCCGAAGGAGCTGGACGAGATGCTCGGCTTCCAGGCGGTCCACCTGTTGGCGGGCGACGACGGCGGCGTCTTCTCCGCGGCGGAGCGGCTGAAGCGCGAATGGACCGTGTGGCTGCTGGTGCTGCTGCTGGTGCTGGTGATCGGCGAGGCGGTCCTGGCGTGGTACTGTGGACGGGCGTGGTAACGTCCTCAAGCCGCTTGCGGCTTAGCCTTTTGCGCTAAGCCGCAAGCGGCTTGAGGAAGCTGCTCCAGAGTGAGTCTTCATGAACTGGCTGCAACGATTCCACTTGATCGACGCCCCGCCGCACACCACCCTGGAGTCGGCCGAACTGACGCTGCGCGGTGTCTTCCCCTGGTGGGTGGCCCTGCTGATCCTGCTGCTGGCCGCCGTGGGCGTTGCCTATCTCTACTCCCACGAGGGCAGCCGGCTCAACTTCCTTCGCCGGGCCCTGCTGACCGGCCTCCGCATCGGCATCGTCGCTCTCGTCCTGGTACTGCTGCTGCGTCCGGTGCTGCTTGCCGGGTTCAAGGGCGAACGGCCCCGGCCTGTCGTCCTGGTGCTGGACAACAGCCAGAGCATGAAGCAGCAGGATCGCCGCTACACCACCGCCGACAAGGTCCGCGTGGCCATCGCCCGGGGACTGATCCCACCAGGCGGCGACGTCACCGACTCGACCCGGCTCGCCAGCGTTCCCCCCGAGGAAACCCAGGGCAAGGATCGTATCGACCTGGTCAAGGCCGTCCTCGGCAATGACTCGCTGAAGTTCTTGGACCAGCTCCAGCTCAAGGGCCCCGTTCAGCCCTTCCTGCTCGGCCGGAGGCTGACCCGGCCGCCGCTTGAGGAGCAGGGAAGCCTGGGACAGCGGCTCACGTCGGCGCTGACCGCCGGCGAGGGTCAGACGGCGCTGGCCGACGGCATTCACGACCTGCTTGCCCGCGGCGGCACTGATCTGCCGGCCGCCATCGTCGTCATCAGCGACGGCCGGGACAACGCCAGCAAGCTCACCCTGGAGGAGTCGGCCCGCGAGTGCCGGGAGAAGGGCGTTCCGCTGCACGTCTGGGGCGTCGGCTCCAGCGAGGGCGGCACTCTGGAGCTTCGGGAAGTGGCCATGCCGAGTACGGTCTTCGTCGATGAGAAGCCCGACACCCGCGATGACATTGTCGAGGTCCCGGTGCGCTGGCGTCTGCGCGGCGTCAAGGAAGGGACCGTGGTGCTGACGTTCACTCTTGGTGAGCAGACCCTGGAGCGCGAATACACCGTCACTCCGGCCGAGGGCGGCAAGGCGGTCGTCACCTGGAAGGTTGGCGAGGAGCCACATCGGCTGACAGTCCACGAGGGCGAGGACGTCCACGACACCGTCACCTTCACGCCCGCCAAGGGACGCGAGGAAAGCCGAAAGTTCGAGGCCCGGATCGCCCTGCGCGACCGGGAGGATTTCCGCGACCGGGTCGAGCGGCGGGTGCAGGTCAAGAACGGCAAGGTCAAGGTGCTGTACGTCGAAAGCACGCCGCGCCGCGAGTACAAGTTTCTGCAGCCGGTGCTGGACCGCGACCGCCGGGTGCTGGCACGCTTCCTGCTCACCGAGGGCGACCCCCGACTGGCTGACGCCAAGCCCGATCCGAAGTCTGGCTCGACGTACCTCAACCAGTTCCCGGAGAACTTCCCCAGTCCCTCGCCGCGCGACCCGGATCGCCGGCCCTACGACGTCCTCATCCTCGGCGACGTGCCGCCGGCCGTGCTGGGCAAGGACAACGGCGAGTCGGTCAAGCGCTTCGTGGAGGAGGGCGGCGGCCTGGTGGTCATCGCCGGCCGGCGGTTCACCCCGGCCCGCTACGTGGAGACCCGGCTGGCCCGCCTCTTCCCGGTGGAGTTTGCCGCCCGCGAGTTCAAGGTCACGCCGCAGACGCGGACGCAGCCGTTCAAGCCGGTGCTGACCTACGACGGCCAGCAGAGCCCGCTGCTTTCCCTCGCCGACAACGCCGACGAGAACCTCCGGCTGTGGCGCGAGGATTTGTGGAAGGACCGGGAGGCCCAGTTCTACTGGCATTATCCGGTCCTGGGGCTCAGGCCCGGGGCGACAGCCCTGCTGGTCCATCCCGAGGAGAAGATCGCCGACGCCTCGGGTGATCGGCCGATGCCGCTGATCGCCTGGCAGTACGGCGGCCGGGGCGAGGTGCTGTTCCTGGGGATCGACGAAACCTGGCGCTGGCGGCAGGACCGCGGCGACAAGCTGACCGGCCGCTTCTGGGGCCAGATCGTGCAGCAGCTGGGCCTGCCTCACCTGCTGGGCGCTTCGCGGCAGGTGCAGCTGACCCTGGAGGGCGGCGAGCCCACGGTGGGCCGGCCCGGCGGCGTCAAGGCCCGGTTGCTTACCGACACTTACGCGCCGCGCACGGAAGCGACCGTGCCGGCGACGCTTACCTACCTGGGCAACCAGGAGGGCGACGCAGGCTCCGAGCGGACCGTCCAGCTGCGAGCCATCAAGGGGCAACCCGGCGAGTATCGGGTTTCCTTGCCCAATGACGCGCCGGGCCGGTATCACTTAAAGGTAGATGGTGCCCCCGGGCAGAGCGCCCTGGAGTACCGGGTCGAGCTGCCGCCGCATCACGAACTGGAGACGGCCGGCATGGCGGAAGACGACCTGCGCGCGATGGCGGCGGCGAGCCAGGGCCGGTTCTACCGCGAGGAGGACCTGCACACCCTCCCCGAGAAGGTGGAGGCGAAGCAGGCCTCGTTTGGACTGCGCCAGGAAGTGCTGCTGTGGAACCCGCTGACGCTGGTGCTGTTCGTGCTGCTGATCACGGCGGAATGGACCCTCCGGAAATTCTCGAACCTGAGCTGACGACATGGTGCCGCACCTGATCCGGGAACAACTGGCCCGCCTCGACCGCCGCGACCGCTTGCTGCGGTTCAGCTACCGGTTCGCCTGCGCGCTGGCCGTCCTGCTCGGCATCCTGGCTCTTAGCTGCCTGGCCGACTTCTTGATCGATCGCCGTCTCGACACGCCCTGGAATCTGCGGGTGGGCCTGCTTGTCGGGCAGATTGTCCTGTGGTCTGCGGCGCTCGCCTTCCTCGGCATGACGCTTCTTCGCCGGCGCAGCAACGCGGACCTGGCTCTCTGGGTCGAGGAGCGGCAGCCGGAACTGGCCCATCGCCTGATCTCGGCGGTGGAGCTGAACCAGAAGGGGGCACGGACGGCGGGCATGTCGCCGGACCTCATCGCCCAGGTAACCCGCGAGGCCGAGAAACACGTCCAGGGGATGGACCTTCCCGCCCTGCTCGATCGCCGGCCCCTGCGCCGCGGCCTGGCCCTCCTGCTCCCAGTCCTGGCTGTCGCCGGCCTCGTCGCCATCTTCTGCTGGGGAACGGTGGAGCCGCTGCTGGCCCGCCTGCTGCTGGCGGATCGCAACATTCCGCGATCCGTGGCTTTGGCGTACGAAACCCCCGACACCATCTCGGCCGCCGGCGAGACGGTGATGCTGCGCTTCCTGGCAACGGGGCCGAACCTGGGCGAGAATGTCAAGGGCGAGGTCTGCGTCGAGGCCCCCGGCCGGTCGATGGAGTGGTACGAGCTGATCTGGGACTCGGAGCGCGATCATGGCTCAGCGGTCTACGTCGCCCAGGTGGCGCCGGGGACCGCCGATTTCCGCTATCACGCTTGGCTGAAGGACGGCCGAACGCACAGGCCCGGGAACGTCCACCTCGAGCCGCGGCCGGTCGTGAACTCGCTGACAGCCTTTGTGCAGCTGCCGGAGCAGATCGGCAGTGCGGAAGATGGCCGGCCGATCGAGGAACCGCAGAAGGGCGGCGACATCGTCCACCGCCTCCCCGGAGCGAAAGCCCGCATCGTCATTGAGGCCCAGAAGCCGCTGAACAAGGTGCGCGTGGAGGTGCTGAGCCCTGGCAGCCGCGGCGATTCGGTGCGTCGAGCCGTCGTGCTGGAAGTTCCCCGCGACCAGGAAACCCGGTCGGCGGAGGTCGTGTTCCCCCTGGACTTCCCGCAGCCCCAGCTGCCGCCGGAGAACGCCTACCGGGTGGTGGTCGAGGATCGCTTCGGCCTGGTGAATGCAGAGCCGCCGAGGCGAAGCATCCGTCCAGGAAGCGTTGAGTCGCCGAGCGTGACGCTGCTGCCCGATCTCTTCTCTCCGAGCGGGACCGCCGAGGAAGGGCTGGACGACGTGCCCGTGCTGGAGGACCAGCCATTGCGGCTGATCTACCAGTGTTCTTCCCCCTACGGCCTCAGCCACGCCCGGCTGCGCTACCGGGTCATGCGCCGGGCCACGGGCTCGACCGAAGAATCGTCGGAACCGACCGAGGGCGAGTTCACGCCGCTGCCGCTGGGCCGGAAGGCCCGGCCCGGCAACGCCGAACGCAACCCGACAGCCGAGTTCTACGTCCTGCCCCCGGCGGCGCCCGGGGACGTGGACGGCGTTCAGGGCGGCGGCCTGTGCGATTTCGACACCCGCGGCATCCCCGACGGCAAGGGCGGCACCTACCGCCTCCAGCGCGGCGACCGCATCCAGTATTACGTCGAGGTCTTTGGCCGGGCCAATCCCGACGGCCTGCCGGGCCGGTCCATTATGCGCGAGAAGTCGGTCGTCGATGAGCTGGAGTTCAAGGCCATTGTTGCCCGGCTCGAAGACCAGAAGGACCGTATCCGCAAGCTGGAGGAGAAGCAGCGCGGCAAGGGGTCCGACTCGCCGGAAGGGCTGCCGGTGTATCTTCGCAGTCCGCCCAGTAGTCGCTCGTCTCCCGCTGGCGAGGTGAAGATACATCGTCAACGCGCCCCTGGCCAGCAGCAAGATGCCCAACGGCGTCCACTTCCGTTTCGGCGGCGGGTCATGGTCCAGCCCCTTGGGGGTTTCCCCCGCAGAATCGCTCCGGCATTTTTCCCCCCCGCGAGTATTCACCCTCGTTGACCTTGGCCTTGGCGTCGAAGGAGATCTCCAGCGTTTCCGGGTCGTTCTGGTAACGCTGGTGTGACGGCCCGGACGTTGGCGAAGACCGCGTCGGTCTCGGGCAATTTCTTCAGGGGCTTGGCCTTCTGGATGCGCCGGAGGCGGTAGCCGAGGCGGTTGAGGATGTCACGCATGAGTCCGTTCGCTGGGCAGGCGGTCGTCGCGATACCTTTTCTGGACTTTCAGCTGCCTGGAGAACCTCCGGGCGGACAGGTTGGTGTAGCGGCGGGCGGACTTCAATTCCGGGTCGGCTTGGGTGTGCGGCTCGACGAGGCCCGGTCGTGAGCGTGCCGCGCCGGCCGGACGAACGGCCGACCGGCACGCTGCAGGAGGGCGTCCTCGGCCGGGACTGGATGCTGATCGGACCTTTCGCCGACCCCGACGGCAAGGCCCATACGCGGGAGTATGGGCCGGAGCTGGAGCCGATCGCCGACATGGAGCGCGAACACGACGGCGCTCGCGGCAAGGTCCGCTGGCAGCCCTACCATGGCTCCAGCGACAAGATCGACCTGGAAAAGATTTTCGCCTACGACCAGGCCGGGGCCGCCTACGCCGTCTGCTGGGTTAACACCTACGGCCGCAAGGGGCTGCTGCTGACCGGCAGCGACGACGGCATCAAGGTGTGGATCGATCGCCAGCTGGTCCTCGACAAGGCGACGCGCCGCGAGGCGGTGCCCGGCGAAGACCGGACGCCGCTGAGCTGGACCCCCGGCTGGCACGAGGTGCTGGTCAAGGTGGACAACGCTTTCGGCTCGTGGGCGTTCCACCTGGACATTGTCGATGCGGTTTCGGGCAAGCGGAGCCCCGAAACGAGGATCCAGCTGTCGCCAACCGGGCTGATCGGCCCGAAGGTCGTCCGCCAGTGGCTCATTCTGGGCCCGTTTGCCAGCCCGGGGCCCGGCGGACATGACAAGGTCTACCCGCCGGAGGAGGAAAAGCGCGTCGATCTGCGGCCGAGTTACGACGGTCGGGATGGCAAGGTCCGCTGGCGGATCTACCTGGCCGACAGGGACGAGGTGGACCTGCGCCGCGCCATCCCAACACCGGTCACGGCACCCCCCAACAGGGGAGTGGAGCCCGGGGTCGTCTACGCGGCCTTCTGGGTCAAGAGCGAGCGCAAGCGGACCGCGGCCCTGGCGGCGACCCACAACGAGGGCCTCAAGGTTTGGCTCAACCGCAAACTCGTGCTGGACCGCAAGGAGGGCCCCAGCAAACCGAAAGACAAACCACCGACGGCCGAGTTGGAGGCGGGATGGAACGAGGTGCTGATCAAGTGCGACAACGTCAAGGGAAGGTGGTTCTTCACGACGGAGCTGCGTGATCCGAAGACCGGCAAGGCGCTGGAGGGGGTCACGTACCGCTCGCTGCCGCCGGAGTAAGAGAACCAGCCGGAGCCGCTTGCGGCTTAGCGCGACCCGCCGCGGCCCCGCTAAGCCGCAAGCGGCTCCGGAAGAGATACCCTGGCATCTGCTCGGGGTTACATAAAGAGTTGTTTCGGGCGGGGATCGCTCCTGCCATTCACAAGGGGGGTCGTGAATGTCTGCAACAGGGTTGAACAGCGTGCGCGGGAACTGGGTCTTGGTGGCCCTGACGGGTCTGGTTCTCCTGGTCCCGGCGAGCCGGGCGGCGGAGCCGGACCTGAGCGAACAGGAGGAGCGTCAGAAGGAGGTCCGCGCCGAGACGGACCGGCTGGTGCGTCGCCTGGATACGATCCTCCGCATCTTCGATCACAATCACCTGCAAAGCAGCGAGGAAAAGCACCTGCTGGCCCGAGCCCGCAAGGTGCTGGCCGGTCTGAGCCAGGACCAGATGGCCCGCGCCCTCGCCGCCCTCGAAGCCGCCCGCAAGGCCGAGGGGGAGGCCCGCGTCGAGCGCATCAAGGAGATCGAGGCCCAGCACGAGGAGATCGTGCTGGCCCTGAAGAAGCTGCTCGCCGAATACGACGCCATCAAGAGCGCCGAGCAGGCAGCCGACCGTCTGGAGAAGCTGGCCCGCGATCAGGTGGACCTGTATTTGCAGGACCTGCACGTGATCCATACCCAGGTTCGCACCAAGGCAACGGCCCTGCCGCATCAGCGGCTGGAGCGGCTGGCCGGCGAGCAAACGTTCGTCCAGCGCGACGTCGATACGCTCCTGGCCCAGCTGGCCGCCCTGCGGGCGAAGCTGCCGGCCGATGCGCAGGAACGGCTGGCCAAGGCCGAGAAGCTCGCCGCGACCGAGGGGGCCCCGGCCGGCATGAGCGACGTGGTCCGGATGTACCGCACCTGGCTGTGCGCCGAGAAGCGCATCAGCGTCTGGCGCAACGTTGGTGAGAGACAGTGGAAGTCGGCCGGCGACCTGATGGAGGTGGCCCGCACCCTGCGCCCGGCCCGTGACCGCCTGGCGATCCTGCGCGACGCCCTGACTCGGGTGGAGCGCACCCTGCAAGATCAGCAGGATCTCCGCGAGGACACGCTCGCTCCCATCGATCCCGCCGACGTGGAAAAGGCCAAGCTAGCGGCCGAGGCCGCCGCCGAGAAGAACCGGGCCCGCCGCGGGGCCGCTCGCCTGGGAGATGACGAGCTGCTCGACGCCGGTCTGCGCCGGGCCCGCGAGCTGGGCGATCGGCAAGTCTGGCTGGAGCACGAGACCCGCGACGTTCGCGGCCTGCTCCGCACCCAGGTTCCCGAGGTGGCCGGCAAGCTGGGCCTGGCCGAGACCAGTATGCGCCGTGGCGGTGAGGAGCTGCAGGCCAACAACGACAAGAATTCCATCAAGCCGCAGGAGGAGGCCATCGAGACGCTGAAAGGCGTGAAGTCTGAACTGGAGCGTCTCCTGGCCGAGGCGGAGGCGGCCCGCTCCGATCCGCTCACCAACCTCAAGGACATGCTGGCCAAGGTCGAGCGGCTGATCCAGGAGCAGCAGGACGTCCAGGCCAAGGCCGAGGAGGCCAGCCGGACCAGGCAAGAGCAGCGGCTGCCGAACCTGGCTCCCAAGCAGGAGAAACTGGCCCAGCGGGCCGACGACGTCAAGCAACAGCCTGGTCCCGCCAAACCGCAGACCCGTGAGGCGCTCGACAAGGCCGCCCGGGCTATGGAGGCGGCCGCCAAACCATTGCAGGAGAAGAAAGCCGACCAGGCGATGGCCAAACAGAGCGAGGCCATCAAGCACCTGGAACAGGCGAAGAAGGAGCTGAACGAGCAGATCGCCCAGATGGAGCAGCGCCGCGACGAGATCGCCAAGCTCGAGGATGCAGCCCGGAAGCTCGACGAGGTGGCCAAGGAGCAGAAGAAGGTGGCCGACAAGGCGGATGCAGCGGCGAAGAAGCCCGAGAAGCACGATCCCAAGGAGGTGGCGAAGAAACAGGGCGAGGTGACGCCCCAGGCGAAGGAGGTCGGCAAGGAGCTGGAGAAGTCGGTCCCGGAGGCGGCCAAGCACGTCGCGGAATCGACGAAGGACATGGAAGCGGCGAAGGCCAAACTGGAAGAGAAGAAGACGACCGACGGGGCCAAGAAGGCCGAGGACGCCAGCAAGAAGCTGGCTGAGGCCCAGAAGGCGGTCGCCAAGGCCCTGGAGCAGAAGAAGGCGGAGGAAGCCGCCGCCCAGGCGGAAACCAACCCGAACGCCAACCCGGCCCAGGCCGCGGAGCAGGTCGCCAAGGCGCTGGAGGAGACCGAGAAGGCGGCCAGCGAATCCATGAAGGCCGACATGATGCCCGGCAAGCCCGACCTGGCCAAGCTCCAGGAAGACGTGGCGATGCAAGCCACCAAGGTGAAGGCGCCGGAAGCGAAGGAAGCGGCCAAGAACGCGGCCGAGGCCCTGAAGAAGGGCGATCTCGGCAAGGCGGTCCAGGAGCAGAAGAAAGCCCTGGAGCAGCTGAAGGCGGCCGCCAAGAAGCAGGGCCAGCCGCACGAGGGCGAGAAGGCGCCGCACCCGGCCGAGGCGAAGAACGCCGGCGAACTGGCCCAGTCGCAGAAGCGCCTGATGGAGGCGACGGAAGCCCTGGCCAAGTCGCAGAATGCCAACAAGGCCGCCGAGGCAGCGCTGGCCCAGGCCCAGGCGCAGGCACCGATGGCGGTGCAGAAACAGCTGCAGGAGGCCGGCAAGCAGCTCGCCGAGGCCGGCAAGCAGCTCCCCAAGGCTGAAGCCGGCAAGGCGAACCAGGCTCAGAACAAGGCCGCCGGGGAGCTGGCCAAGGCGCTCGGCACCCTGAAGCAGGCCGCCGCGATGGCAGCTGCGAACAAGCCTCAGGGGGAAAAGGGCCAGGGCGAGAAACCCCAGGGCGAAGGCGAGAAGGGTCAGGGCGAGAAGGAAGGCCAGGGCGAAAAGGGCCAGGGAATCGCGAAGAAGCCCGGCAAGAGCCAGGAGAAGAACGACACCAAGGGCGACGGCAACCGCGAGCCGGACGGCAAGGTGAACAAGGCGAAGTCCGAGCTGCGCGACCCGACCGGTGAGGCGGCCCTGCTCAACCTGCCGCCGCGCGAGCGCGAGCTGCTCAAGCAGGCGATGAGCGGCAAGCTGCCGCCGGAGTACGCCGCCCTGATCCGGCAGTATTACATCAACCTCGCCAACGGTAAGCCGGCCACCATGCCGCCACCGCCGCCGAAGCGGTAAGGTGATTCCGGTTGTTCGTCCGTCCCAGGGAAGGCTGAACACTAATCGGCGCTAATCTGCGCTAATCGAAGGAAGGCGAGCCGCATTCCGATTAGTGCAGAGTAGTGTGGATTAGTGTTCCGATCTCTCCGCTGGCCACGGCCGCTCCCAGAGCCTTCCACCTACCAGGAGCAGGCATTGTCTCCACGTGGAGTGCGGTGGCTTGACACCGCTTTCTTTCTTTGCTTTCTTTTTGCAGGCGATTGCTGCAAAAAGAAAGAAAGCGGTGTCAAGCCACCGCACTCCAAAAAGCGCTTCTTGGAGACAATCCCCAGGAGCATCCTTATGCGTTCCCACATCCTGGCCGTCCTGCTGCTCTCCCTCCTCGCCGCGCCGGCCCTTGCCGCCCCGCCATCGGACCGGGACGAGGTGAAGATGCCGGACTCCGTTCGGAAAGCCACTGCTCGCGGGCTGGAATGGCTCGCCAAGCAGCAGGCCAGCGACGGCTCCTGGGGCGAAAGTCGCTATCCGCACAACACCGCCATCACCTCCTTCGCCTTGCTGGCGTTCCTCTCTCAGGGCCACCTGCCCAACCAGGGTCTATATGGCCCCGAGATCAGCAAGGCGGTGCGCTATCTGCTGACGTCGGCGCGTGAGGATGGTTACCTGGTCGGCCCGCGCGGCGGCAACATGTACTGCCACGGCATGGCCACGCTGGCCCTGGCCGAGGTGTGGGGAATGACCGGCGACACGGACGTCAAGCCGGTGCTGAAGAAGGCGGTGGACCTGATCGTCGGCTGTCAGAGCCCCGACGGCGGCTGGCGCTACGAGCCCCGGCCCAGCGGGTCGGACATTTCCGTGACCATCATGCAGGTGATGGCCCTCCGCGCCGCCAAGAACAGCGGCCTGCACGTCAAGGACGAGACTCTGACCAAGGCCATCGCCTACATCAATCGGTGCTACAACGAGGCCAGCGGCGGCTTCACCTACCAGCCGAACCGCACTCCCGGCTTCGCCCGCACCGCCGCCGGCGTTTGCGTCCTCCAGCTCACCGGCAAGTACGACGACGCCAAGATCCGCAAGGCAGTCGAGTACATGGAGAAGAACTTCGAGAGTCGGGAACACTTCTGGTACGGCCACTACTACGCGGCCCACGCCATGCACCAGGTCGGCGGCCAGGCCTGGCGCAACTGGTACGAGCGGCTGGTACACAAGCTGCTGCCCTGGCAGCAGAGCGACGGCAGCTGGTCCGGCGACCGCGGCGAGCGCGTCGGCCCCGTCTACCAGACCGCTATCGCGGTGCTGGCGCTGTCCGTGCCGATGAACTACTTGCCGATCTACCAGCGCGCTAACCACGGCGACTTCGCCGTCGAGCGTCATCGCCTTCGCCGCCGTGATGCATCTCAGCGCCGCAGGTGTGTCGGACCGATGCAGAGCGCGCTGCCGCGGCTGATTCCCAGGCTAGCGCCGACCGGATCTGCTATACTCAACCGCATGTCGGATGTAAGCCGTCTTCTGGATGCCGCGGCGGCCGGCGACCAGCGGGCCGCCGCCGACCTGCTCCCGCTCGTCTACGACGAACTGCGGAAGCTTGCCGCCGCGCGCCTGGCCGAGGAGAAGCCTGGGGACACCCTGCAAGCCACGGCTCTCGTGCATGAGGCGTATCTCCGACTCGTCGGCGCCGCGGACGTCGCGCGGTGGGACCATCGCGGTCACTTCTTCGCCGCCGCCGCCGAGGCCATGCGGCGCATCCTCGTCGAGGCCGCCCGTCGCAAAAAACGCGCCCGACACGGCGGCCAGCGGCTCCGGGTCGATCTCCCCGATGTCCCGGCCCGCGATCCGGACGACCGCCTGCTGGCGCTCGACGACGCCCTGCGCTTGTTGGCTGCCGAGGATCCGCTCGCGGCCCGCGTTGTCGAGCTGCACCACTTCGCCGGCGCCGGCCACGAGGCCGTCGCCGCGGCCCTCGGCATCACCACGTACGCCGCCCGCCAGAAGTGGACCTACGCCCGCGCCTGGCTGCGGGACGCGATGACCAAAGAAGCTCCTTGAGCGGCTGACCTCGGCCCCTCTCCAGGGGCGACAATTTTGCTTTTTTTCGACAGCTGGCGACCGAAACGTCGCATGGGAGAGTGAGTCCCTTACGGAGGATCACCATGCCGACCGACCCCCAACGGATCCAGGACGTGTTTCTGGCCGCTGCCGAGATCCGCGACCCGGCGGAACGCGCCCGGTTCCTCGACGGCGCCTGTGACGGCGATACCGGCTTGAGGCACCGGGTCGAGTCCTTGCTCCGCGCCCATGACCAGCCTGACAGCCTGCTCGACCACCCAGCGGTCAGCCCGGACAATCCCAGCCCGGCCGACACCGGCACGATCGGGTACGAGGGTAGCGCCTGGACCGCCGACGAGGCGCCGCTCGGGTTCCTGGCCCCGGCTGCGCGGCCCGACTCGCTCGGCCGGATCGGGCACTACGAGGTGCTCCAGGTCCTCGGCCAGGGCGGCTTCGGGATCGTCTTCCGGGCGTTCGACGACGTGCTGCACCGGGTCGTCGCGGTGAAGGTGCTGTCCCCGCAGATGGCGGCCACGTCGCCGGCCCGCAGGCGCTTCTTGCGCGAGGCCCGATCCTCCGCCCAGGTCCGCCATGAGAACGTGGTGCAGGTGCATGAAGTCGCCGAGCAACCGCTGCCCTACCTGGCGATGGAGTTCATCCCCGGCGAGACCCTCCAGCAGCGGCTCGACCGGGTCGGTCCGCTCGATGTGCCGGAGGTGTTGCGAATCGGCCGGCAGATCGCCGAGGGGTTGGCCGCCGCCCATGCGATGGACCTGATCCATCGCGACATCAAGCCGGGCAACGTGCTGCTCGAAGGCGGTCACCAGAAGGTGAAGATCACCGACTTCGGTCTGGCGCGTGCGGCCGACGACGCCAGCATCTCGCAGAGCGGGATCATCGCCGGCACGCCGATGTACATGGCCCCGGAACAAGCCGAAGGGCAAACGCTCGACCAGCGGGCGGACCTGTTCAGCCTCGGCAGCGTGCTGTACCAGATGGTAGCCGGCCGGCCGCCGTTCCGGGCGAACAGCGCGGTCGCGGTGCTGAAGCGCGTCGCCGAGGACAAGCCGCGGGCCATCCGCGAGATCATCCCCGAGACACCGCAGTGGCTGTGCGACATCATCGCCAAGCTGCACGCCAAGAACCCGGACGACCGCTACCAGTCGGCCCGCGAAGTGGCCGACGTGCTCGCCGACTGCGAGGCCCAGCTCAAGGCCAACGCCAAGCTGAAGGATTACAGCCGCATTCCGCAGAGCAAACCCGCGGCAGGACGGCCAGAAAGGCGAGCGGCGTGGCGTAAGCCCGCCGGTTTTGCGGCAGCAGCTCTATTACTTCCCGTCGTTGCCCTGGCGCTGACGGAGATCGCCGGGATCACCCATCTGTTGCCGAAGCAGCAACCGACGCCCGACCATCTCCAAAGCGGTGACCAACCGAAGGACAACGAACCGCCCACGGATTTCACCAACACGCTGGGGATGAAATTCAAGCTCATCCCGGCAGGCAAGTTCACGATGGGATCGCCGAAAGAAGAGATCGACCGTTGCCTCAAGCAGTTTGGACCGTACAAGGAGAACCTGCCGACGGAGGGGCCAGAGCATCCCATAGAGATCACGCGGCCATTTTACCTGGGAGCCACCGAGGTCACGGTTGGGCAATTCCGACAATTCGTTGACGAGGAGGCCTACCAGGTGGGTGATGGCCGCTGGAGAAATCCGAGGTTCGATCAGACGGACCAGCATCCGGTGGTCTTCGTTTCGTGGAACAATGCGGTGGATTTTTGCAAGTGGTTGAGCGCCAAGGAAGGGAAAGAATACCGCCTGCCCACGGAGGCCGAATGGGAGTATAGTTGCCGGGCCGGGAAAGCCGGAAGTCGATACGGCTTCGGCGACGACGATGCCCAACTGAAAGATTATGCCTGGTTCGATCAGAATTCAGGCGGCGGAACGCATCCGGTGGGCAAGAAGAAGCCCAACGCTTGGGGTCTTTACGACATGCACGGCAACGCCTGGGAATGGTGTCAGGACAACTACGATCCGGACTATTACAAGAACAGCCCTGTGAAAGACCCGCCCGGAGGCGCCGGCGGCGCTCGCGCGGGCGCGGCGGCGGGTGGCTCCACGGCCCAGTGCTCTGCCGCTCGGCGTTCCGCGGCTACCTCGGTCCCGACGACCACGTGGGGGCCGGCTTTCGTGTGCTGCTCGTTTCGCCTCCTGACGCCGGCAGGACCGAGAGTGGGACCAAGAACAAACCCGCGGTGCCGGCGCTCGCTCCGTTCACCGACGCCGACGTCCAGCGCATCGCCGCCCTGCCCGCCGCCCTGCAGGTCGAGGAAGTACGGAAGGAGTTGATCCGGCGCAACCCTCGCTTCGACGGCAGGGTGGAGCACAAGATCGAGGACGGCGTCGTCACGGAGTTCAGGATCGTGACCGACCAGGTAACGGATATCGCCCCGATTCGAGTCTGGAGCGCCCTGCGGGTGCTTGACTGCCGCGGCACGGACACCAACTTCAGGCCCAACGGACAACTGGAGGATCTGACGCCGCTGGAGGGAATGAACCTGGCGGCCCTGACGCATCTCATGCTACCCAACACGCAAGTGGGCGACGCGGGGCTGGCCACCTTCAAGGACTGCAAGAACCTGCTGGAGCTGATCTTGTGGAACACGAAGTTAACCGACGCGGGCCTGGCCCACTTCAAGGACTGCAAGAACCTTACTGCCCTCGTCCTCGGCGAAACGCGGGTCAGCGACGCGGGCCTGGTCCATTTTCACGACTGCAAGGCCCTGACGCGCCTCAACCTGGGCTCGACGAAGGTGAGCGACGCGGGACTGGCCAACTTCAAGGACTGCAAGAACCTGACCTTCCTCTGGGTACAAGGCACGCAGGTCGGCGACGCGGGCCTGGTCCATTTCCAGGACTGCAAGGCCCTGACGAGCCTCAATCTGGCCGGAACGAAGGTGAGCGACGTGGGCCTGGCCCACTTCAAGGATTGCAAGGACCTGAAGCACCTGTACCTGGACCGCACGCAGGTGGGGGACGCGGGCCTGGCCCACTTCAAGGGCATGCGGCTGATGGAGTTGAACATTGACGACACGGCCATCACCGACCTGACTCCTCTGCAAGGCATGCCGCTGGAACACCTACGCCTGACCCCGAAGAACATCACCCGCGGGCTGGATATTCTCCGCGCCATGAAGAGCCTCAAAACCATCGGCATCCGTTGGAGAAAAGCCTGGCCGGCGGCGGAGTTCTGGGAGCGCTACGACAAGGGGGAGTTCAAGGAGTAGCGTGGCGGCTGCTGCCGACGGTTGTCCTTGCTGTCCCCACGGAAAAAGGTTGGCCCCGGCCCTGTCTGGACGGACGCCTCCGGTTCGGTCCCCCTCGGCGACCCGGCTGGCGTACACGAACCGGCCCGCGTCTTCCCGGCCGACGAACGTGCGGCGTTCACGAAATGCAATCGTGGGCCGACGTGACGTCGAGAGCAACCGCCCCCAATTCCGTCCCCGGAGGGCTTGCCATTTTCGCTGGGGCGAGGTTACTTCCCCACAAGCTCCTGCAACTTGAGGGTCCGGGGTTCCAGGCGTAACACGTGGACGTGACTGTTCTGGCCCACGGCCCAGATCAGCTTGCGGTTGGGATCATACGTCAAGCCCATCGAGTTGTTGAAGGAGCTTCCCCCGGTGCCCTTGCCGATCGGATCGGCGCCTGGCAGCAACACACCAAACCAGGCGTTCTTGCCGCAATCGTAGAGCGCCCAGAGGAGCTTGCCGTCCACGGTGACACGCGCTCCGATCAGGACAGCGTCCAGCTCGGGAAGGTAAACGGTTTCACGGGACGGCACGGCTGCCTTTTCCTTCCCCGAGGCGTTGAGCCATTTCACCTCGCCGCTCTTGAAATCGTAAGCGGCGACGTCACCTTTGTTCCTGTCGGCCTTGCTGAAGAAGAGCAAGCGATCACGCCGGGAATCGTGGGCCATCCCATGCAGGTCCGGGCCCTTCGCAGGGAGCGTCCCTTTCAGCGGCAAGGCTTTCCAGGTGCGGGAGCCGGCATCCAGCCGCCACAGGCCAGCGGCGCCTTCGCGCTTGTCGGCCCACGCAACCGCTCCCTGGGGCGTCGAGCAGAGCGTGACGACGTACATGTTCGGCCGAAAGGGGTTCCGCTCGCTGTTGCGCGACCACTTGCCAGCCCTGGGATCGAAGAAGTAGCTGTACTCGTGAGCGGCGAAGACCAGGCACTTCAAGTGCGGATCATAACCGGTGGCCTTGTACGTGTGGCCGGTCATCCAGGGGTTTCCCTGAAAGCTCCATTCGCCGTGGACCTGGTCATTGCTGTAAACGTACTCGATGGGGTACTCGGGAGCGAAGGGGATCGAGTAGCGGTCCGTCTTGACGTCGTAGACCTGCGGTGCGGTGCCACTGTACGCGGAGTGGCCGCCCGAGAAACGCACGATCAAATCCAAGCTCCGGGAGCGAAGACGGCCGAGCCCCAATCCATGTTCGGGCGGGGCAGCTTGGGCGTCGGCCGCTGCACCCATTGGTTGGCGGGCAGCTCTTTCAGCTCGGCTGCCACTTTCGCCGGATCGGCGTCCGGCACGCCTTGCTTGTACCAGACTGGATCGTGAGGTCCGGTGCGCCGCTCGACGGCTCCCGCCGGAACGCCATGTCTGGCCGTGCCCTCCGCATCCGGTTTGCTCGCATCGAGCCGGCAGATCCAGGTGCCATTGGTGCCGACCACCAGAATGTTGTCTTCCTCGTCCACGGCCGCGCTGAGAAAGAAATTCGGCGGGCCTTCGGGAACGTCCTTGCCCTCGAACCGCTTGATCAGGTCCCACCGGTCGCCGGCGGGATCGTAGGTCCAGGCTTCCAGAGGGAGCCGGCGGTAGAGGCTCTCCACGTAACCGACCGCCGACGTATAGCCATAGCCGCCCAGGAGCAACACCTTCCTGGCTCTTGGCAGCCAGAGCAGGGCATGGCCGGCCCGCGGCGAGGGGCTCCGGGCCGGCTTTGTCTGCACCCATTTCTGCTCAACCACGTCGAAGGTCCAGGTGTCCGAGAGCAACTGGTCAAGCCGGTCGCCGCCGAAAAGGACCACCTTCTTGTTCACGGGATCGTAACAGAGCCGGGAGTTGGCCCGCTGGGGAGGTTGTGGGTCGAGCTTGAGCTGAGTCCAGCTGTTGCTGGCAGGAGTGTAGGTCCAGGTTCCGGGATCGCCGCGCTCGGTCTGGACATTGCCGCCGCCAAAAAGAACAAAACGCTTGTTGTGGCGGTCATAGCACATCGAGCTCCACAGAAGGGTCCCGCCCAGCTCCTTTTCGGGATTGGTCCTTGGCGCCAGATCGCTCCACTCACGCTGGACCGGATCGTAGCGGAAGGTTCGGCCGCCGGCGTGGAAGACGAAACTCTTCGTGTCGGGATCATAGTCGTACTTCTGGCCGAGCGAAAAGGTGCCGTAGACCGTCCAGTTGGGACGGACGGTGCCCTCCGCATCCTGGAACTGCCACAGCTCATTCTTCCAGGCGGGCGGCTGGCATGGCCCGAACCTCGCCTCCCCAGTCTTGCCCTTGGGGAACCAGTTCTCCCAGCGCCCTTCCTTTCGGGTCGAGGGCGAGCTGGTCGTAGGAACGAGGCTTCTTGGCATCGGCGTAAGTGATCCGGCCGCCAAGGACCAGGAAGCGTTTCAGCTCCGGCGAATAGCCGACCGGGACGTCCCAGCGCCGGCCCTCGATGGTCGCCTTGTCCAGCCTGGTCCAGCTGTTGGGTGCCGGTGTGTCTTGCACTCGTGGCAGACCCTGCCAGGAGCAGCACCAGGACCCAACTGAAACTTGCTTGCAGCAACATGTCTCTTCCTCACGATCACGCAAACGCCGTGGTCGGTATTACCTCGGCAGGAAAGATCCTCACAAGCCCGGAGCGCCAGCGACGGGATCGTCCTCGCGGCAGCGCGGTCCCGTCGCTGGCGCTCCGGGCTTGTGTTGAGCTTCTTTCCTGCCGAGGTAATAGCTCAATCCTTCACGAACACGACGTGGGCGAGGGTTTCACTGTTGCCCGCCTTATCGGTCCCGGCAGCCGCCACACGGCCATCTTTGGGCAGGGGCAGGTGGGCGGTCCAGTCCACCAGACCGGCTTGAATGACGTCGAGTTTCGCTTGCTGACCATTGACCATGACGGAATGGATGTCGCCATTGTCGTGACAAACGCCCTTGACCAGCAGCTTGTCCCCCTGGCGGCGAGCCGAGAGGATGATGGTCGCAGGCGGCAGATCGTCCACGGGGTTGAGAAGCTGGGGCCAGGCCAGATCTTTCACTTCGGCGACAACGGATTCATCCCCGGTCAAGGGAGACCGCGCGCGATACTCGTGGCCGTCCTTGAGCAGGTCCGCGGCCCTGGCGCTGACAATCTTGGCGTGACGTCCAGGTCCGAAGTGATCGTGGAGATAGTAGGGCACCCCCCTGTCCACGATCGGATCGACGCGCACCGTGCCGCCGCGATTGAACGTCGGCCGAGTTCCTCTCGGCCCGGGCTGTCCTCCCCTGGTTGCTGCTGGTGTGACCACGACGTTGCGGAAGTGGCACTCCGCCTTGCCACTCAGGTTGTTGTCAGTCATGTGGATCGCTGGATGGCGCTGATCGTTGCCGCCAATGTCGTCGATCCGAAGGCCATCGACACTGATGCGACCCCACTGGGCGCTGGCATCATCCATGCCGCGGTTGAACGGCTCGGCGCCGGCTTGCGACAGGTGCAGGTTTTTGAAAACCTGGTTGTCGAACGTCGGACGATAGATGCCGTAGCCGACCTTGTGAATTCGGACGTTCTCCATCAGCATGGAAGGGCTGTGCGGGCGGAAGGCGTAATGGGCGTTCCAGATCTTGAGGTTGCGGATCACGTGGGGATGCTGCGTGTCAGGGCCGGTCCAGTCGATCGATTGGATGGCCTTGAGCGTCTTCTCGTCGCGGATGGCTGTATCGGGCTGGTTATTGCCGTTGGCCGCCACCACCATCCCATACAACCCCTCGGTATGGGCGACGTTGTCGTCGAAGCGGAAGATGGGGATGGTGCGGACATCGATCGGCTTGCGACTGCCGTCGGGCATCAGGATCGTCAGCACGGTGTTGAAGGCCTTTGACTTCTGGATGTCGTAGCGGTAGCCGTATTCCTCGTTCTCGCAAGCGGAGTTGCGAGTGAGAGAGTTGCGGCCGTTGGACCACCAGAAGGCCGCCCCGTCGTTGGGATCGAAGGGCAGCACCTGTTTGGGCAGCCGTTTGCCACGGTAAGCCTGTACGCCGAGGTTGCGGTCGAGCAGGTTATAGACTTCGGTGGCATCCTCCAGGAAGAAGCCGTGGCCGATGCTCTGGTAGCCGACACAGTCGCGGACGACGATGAAATGCGTACCGTGGATGGTCACCCAGCGATTGTGCGAATCGACGATCGCGACGCCAAGGACGCTGCTGCCGCGCATCGTGTCCCCCACAAGGTGGTAGTGGATGGGATACCGCCCCAGCATGCCTTCCTGGCCCAGATGGGCGAACCGTGCGTAGCTGATCCCGCCTGCGCAGTGGCGATGGTACATGGTGTGCCCGCGACCAGCTTGAGGATCGGCACTCTCGATGATGACGTTGCGTGAAAGATTGGCAACCTCACAGCGGAACTCTCCCTCGCCCAAGTGCTCATGAGACAGAGGTTTGTCCAGGTACAGCGTCAGGCCGTCGATTTTCGTGATCCGGCGCGTCTCGCTGCTGGAGGCGTCGGGGTTGTTGCGCCGCGCGCTGGCATAAGACCGCTTCGCTCCGGTGAGCAGTACCTCGTCGCCGACACGCCAGCCCGTCACCGCCTGGGACAGGACAATGCTGGGATCACCCGGCCCGGCATTCTTGCCCAGCACCAACCAGGTACGATTCAGGACCGCGCCGTGGAAATCCATGCGCCCATCGCAGCAAACGATGGCCGGTCCGTCCTTCCTGTCCATGCCCGCAGCCAGGTGCAGACGGATGCGCGCCACGTGCGGATGGGGGATCGGGTCCTGGAGCGTGCCAACTTCCAGAGCGGCCCGCTCGCCGGGCGCCGACTCGTGCTTCCTGTCCTCGACCACGGCGTGGCAGTCGAAGACGGTCTCCGCGTATTCTTCGGTCGCCTGAATCGTGATAACGCCGACGTTCAGCGTCGTGTTCCGGTCGCGGGCAAAGGACAGCACGCCGGCGACTTGCAGATACCGGATCACCGCCGGACTGTCCCCATCATAATGAACTCTTGTCTTGCGGCCGATCAGAACACGGTCGCCCTCCCTGGGGACCCGCCGGGCATCCCAGGTGCCCGGCGCCGACCACGGGCCGCTCTTCACCGAACGCAGAGTGAATCCAGACGTACTGCCTTCTCCTGGGCCGAAGGCAGAATCGCCTGACCCGAAGGTTGCGACAAGAATCACGATCATCGACCCGCCCAATCGGCCCCACAAACCATCCATCGCATAGCCCCCTGATTATGCCTGGCGGAAGCAAACCGCCGCGCCTTTTCTATCAACCGGGATATCATATGCAAAAACGACCACAATCGATCATTCTTCCGTCAGGGAGGTTGTATGCTTCGGTCAAACCCGCCGCCGATTCTTGCTGCAAACGTGGTGCGCATCGCATCGGCGCTGATCTGCGTCCTGGCAGCCTGGCCAGCAGTAGCGGCTGAGCCGCTGACCATTGACCTGTGGCCTGGCAAGCCTCCGGGCGACACTGGGATTCGCGGCGAGGAGAAAGTCTTCGAGGCGCCGCCTCGCAAGTCTGAGCCCGACAAGCCGTACCGGGTCGCTGGTCGGCCGTGCAAACTGCTGACCAATGTCACCAGGCCGGCGGTCGTGGTCTACCGGCCAGCCAAGGAGAAGGACACCGGCACGGCCATGCTAATCTGTCCTGGCGGTGGCTACCACAATCTCTTCTGGGACCTGCACGGCGAGGAAATCGCCGACTGGCTGACCGGGATGGGCGTCACCGGCATCATCCTCAAGTATCGCTGCCCGCGCCGCGCAGGAGAGGACCTGACCGAGCCAGCCCCTGGCCCGCTCAAGGACGCGCAGCGGGCTGTCAGCCTGGTGCGGAGCAAGGCCGCCGAATGGGGCATCGACCCCCGGCGGATCGGCATGATTGGTTTCTCCGCAGGAGGCCACCTGGTCGGAGCGACGGCCACCAACTTTGACAAGAGGGCCTATGAGCCGATCGATGCTATCGATCAGGTGAGCTGCCGGCCGGACTTCGGTGTCATGCTCTATTCCGGTTACCTGAAGTTCAAGGACAAGGATGAACTCAAGCCGGACTTACGCGTCTCGGCCCAGACGCCTCCGATCTTGCTGATCCATGCGACCGATGATCCCGTCAGTCCGGTGGACAACAGCGTCGTCTTGTACCTGGCCTTGAAGTGCGCAGGGGTCCCGGTGGAAATGCACCTCTACGCAACAGGGGGCCATCCCTTCGGCGTCCGGAAAAGAGGGCTGCCCGTGGATAGCTGGCCGCAGCGCTGCGAGGAGTGGTTGCGCGGCCAGGGACTGCTCAAGCCGACCTCGGGGCGCTGACGATACGCCTGGAAATCCGTCGGAGTGTCGGTCCGACGCGCGCTGGCAATCTCGGCGTGCGCGCGGAGGTCGATGGGTCCGGAGCGAGCAACTCCGCAGGCCGGCCGCGCCGGGCGGAAGTATGTGCAAGGCGCCTCGTTCCCGCGGCGTGAGCCGCGTTGCCGATTTCAGCGCCACTTGCGGAGAATGGTCGCCGTGCTATGCTGATTGGTGGTCCGGCAATAGGCTGGCCGGCACCTTGATAGCGTGACCGGGAAGCGGTAATATGCTGACCGGAGCCTTGATAGTGAGACCGGAAGAAATCTGCTGACCGGGCGAAATACGCTGACCGGCCAGTTCACCTAATTCACAAGTTCGTCGAAAGGAGGAAAGGTGCGCCGAATGTTCGGCAGTTGGCTTATTGCCCTCGACGACTCGTTTGCGTGCAGCGACGAAGGGGGGTGTCTCGTGTTCCGCCAGTCAGGCAAGGAAGTCTGGATCAAGCACAGCCGACTCGAAGAGGGGATTGGCAGACTGGCTGGGATTCAGGTTCTCAAGGTCGAGGCCAACCCCAGGCACGAAACCCTCTGGGAGTCCGATGAAGGGGGCATCTACCGCTGGGCGTTCAAGCACGCAGAGGAATACGAGGCCGTATCGCCGAACAAGTACCGCCTCGACTTCTTTGCCGTCACGGACCATGACTATTTGATCATTGTGGTCGAGCATCAGTCGGTCGAGGATCGGGCATGGGCCTGGGAAGTCGTTCTAAGTGTGGCCTTGCAACCGAGCAGCGAGTCAGCCAACGCCGAACGAATCGCCGCCGCAAACCGGCCACGCGATTGAGTCTTGCCGAGTTCGCTGTTGTGCCTGCGTGAGCCGACTGCGGAGCGTGTCGTTCGGCGGATGTCGCTGGGGTTTCTACAAGGGAGGAGTGCCATGCGGCCGGAAGAGCTTGGCTTCGTTGTGCCCTGCGAACGCTGTTCCGGGCCGCTATGGGAAGCACTTGTGGAACACTGTCGATCCTACCGTGACGGCACAATCGATGACTGGGAATTGCTGAGCTTGTCTGCAGTGATGAGGGCGCACGGCCATCTCGAAAAAATCGAGGGAACCTCCGCAGTCCGGTGCAGCCTTTGTGGCGCTCGCTGGGTTGTGGTTGATCTTGAGCCCAAGTTCCGGACTGTAGACATCCGGCAGGAGTCCGCAGACGGGCGCTGTTACTCCTCGGGACGGTATGAAGAGGGAAAACGACATGGCCAATTTGGCTACTATCGGCCTCATGAAAGGGGATGGGATCTGCTTGTTGCCGAATGGTGGGACCGCGGTCGGATGGTTGCGTGGCAAGAGTACGGGCTTGCGGAGGTCGATGCACACGGCAAGAGGCACCTCCCTGTGATTCGCTCTTGGCGTGAAGATCTGCGGTGATCCGCCCGTCATCATACTCATCGGCGGTGGCGATCCACGCCTTCGCCTCTGGCGGCAGACCGGTGAGTCGGTGAGAGCAAGCCCGCGCGAAGCACCGCCAGGCCTTTTGTAAGCCGGGGTCAGCGGCGTACTGCTCCAAGACCAGATAATCCAATGCCGCTTCGATGAGTCGCCTCCTGCCGCCGAACGATCAGTTCACCTGCCGCGGCGGTCGGTGAGACGATGAACAGCGAATAGCCTATGTGCCGCCGCGTCCGCTGGAGCAAGGGGTTCGGCCGGTGCATCCCAATTCGCGGAGCGCCAGACGCTCCCAAAGCAGAGGTCCTCGCTACGCTCGTCAAATCCGGTTGGCCTGTTCCTCCACGAAATTGTGCGCCTCGGTCGATGAGCAGCCGCGGCGGCGGATCAGCAGTGCGACGGCCGCGAACTCGTCGCCCGACCGGACGAGCTGCGCGACCAGTTCGTCCAGCTCGTCCTCGCTCAACTGGAGCCAGTGGGCGCGGTCTGTGCGCGTCGGCTCATCCACCCTGACGTGCCGACTCAACTCGTCGAGCACTCGAGTCAGCGGCGGCTCGACGTCATTGCCATGTCCGCTCCAGGCGATGCGGACGACGCCCGCAGCTGGCACGGTGACCGCCTGGTGCTTCCCCTTGATGGCGGCGCGACGACCGCGCTCGTCAACCAGGGCCTTGGCGATCTCCCTGGTCTCGCCGGACGCCAAGGACAGTTCGAGGGACTCCTGCTTCCAGTGTGTCCCCGCGCGGCTGGACGGCTCGGCAGGCGTGGTCCAGGTCTCGAGGTGGCGGTGGGCAGTGGCGATCTCCTTGTAGGGGAGATGGAGGATGTTGGCAGCCTCGGGTAAATGGCAGTTCTGATAGGAGCGGAGATTGATCCACAGGCCGTCGGGACCGAGCCACAACAGCCAGTTCGCCGAGCGAAACTTCACCAGCGCGTCGTAGACGAGCCAGGGTACGAGCAAGGCCGCCAGCCCCGCGCACCAGCCCCAGACGAACCAGGGGAATCCCCGATGCCACAAGAGAAAAACCAATCCAATGAGGACGGCGCAAAAGATCAGGCTGCCGACGAGCCCTCGCAGCGGCGACTGGCGGCAGCACATGCCGTCCACCTGACCCATGTTCGTGGGTGCGTTCACCTTCATAACCCGGTCCACCAAGTTGCCCTGGACTATCACGTTCGCCCTGCAAGGGTATTCGGTGACCAGAAGCAGAGATTGATGAAAAAACAGGCGCTTTTTTGGACGTGGTCCGCCCCTTCGCGCGTCGGTCCCGACCACCGAAGCAATTATGGATCATGATGTTCGATACAGCGGTCACATCGACCGATGCGACGGCTGGCCCTTACAGAACGACGGCACTGAGAATGCTGATCTCCTGCCTCGGATTGCATCCCAGATCTTCCATGCCTCGTCCCATTGTCCTCCGCTGACGATGCACTGGCCATCTGCACTCAGTGCCACCAGCCCGACCCTGCACGACTCGACTACGGCGCGAATCCGATGGCACCGGCGTTGCGAGTGCCGGTTGGGTTTGCGACCCGTGAAGTCGCGCATCTGCGGGCCATCGAACTCCCAGGCGTACAACTCCTCGATTGTCGTGTCGGCATCGGCAAGCGTCCCCTGCGCAATGCGCAGGAAGTCCAGTGCCCCGTCCAGGTACCGTCCTTCCGGCGTGCCGCCCACGTAAACGTCGCCTTCGTTGGCCAGCGAGACGGAAGCGTCCACGCCCTCTGCCGACCCATCCTTCTTCCCATCCACGTACACGGTCAGCGTCCTTGCCCGCCGGTCGGCTTCGACAATGGCGTGGTGCCACTGGCCGTCGTTCACCTTCACCTTGCTCTCCACGGTTGCCGAGGCGCCCGTGCCCTTGACGTTGAAGGACAGCTTCCCCGCAGGGCCGACCGTGAGACTGTAGCCGTTGCCCTTCATCTTCTCCATCAGCACGCCGCCCACGTGTCCGGGTGCGGTCTTGAAGTACACCTCGATGAGCAAATTCGAGGTGTAGATCTGCGGGTTCTTGAGCGCCTCGCCTTCGATCGTGCATGGTTCCGGCTTCGCGTTCTCGTGGCGGCTCTTTTTGAGGTCCCGAAAGGAAAACGGTTTCATCATCTCGGTATGCGACAGCGTGGCGTATTGCTTCCTGGCAGGAGAGAAGCGCAAGGCACCGGGAATCCAGTCCTCCAGCGTGCCTTGCACGTAGTCCTCCCACGTCACGTTCACGCCCTTGAGCGGATACGTGGGCCGCTGGTAATACTCATCGCGCGAGACGTGGTAATCCGTCATGTACCAGTGCTCGTCGATGAGATTGGTTGGGTCGTTGCCCGCGGGATAGAAGTTCCACTCGCCCACCACACCGCTCAGCGACCAGGGCACAAACACCTTGACGCCCTTGTCGATGCCGGCGGCGCCTTTGACCGGGCGGAAGTCGCCTCTGGCGGGGTCGCGGAGCGGCGACGTCTTGCTGACTTCGCCCAGCTCGCAGAGCAGGCCCTTGTTCTTCTGCAACGTGCCTTTGAAGTCGTCGAAGGACCGCAGCCAGCGGCCCGAAGGCTCCAGGATGCCCATCTCCGCGAAGTCGTGGAAGACGTTTCGGCCATAGGCGTTGGTTTCGAGGGCAAAATGGCCCCTCCGCGGCCCCGCGTCCCTGGCGTTTCCCTCCGCCTCGGTCCGGGCCGGGTCGGCGTGGCGGAAGACGTACTTGCCCATCCCGTCCCAGACGTTGCCGAGGTACTTGTTCCGGCCGGCGGTGGGCGCCTGGCGGCGCGAACCCTCGTGGAAGTTGTAGGCCGTGTTCTGGAAGAAGGTGTTCTGGTAACTGATGATCTCCTGGAAGGCGGAGCAGTTCGCCAGTGGGCTGGCCGCGTCCTTGGATTTTCCCCAGGCAATGTTGTTGAAGTGGTAGTTCTTGAAGGCGCCGTCCAGGTAGTACGCATGGCCGAAGCCCGGGTCATTTCCGGTGGCGTGGCCCCAGTTGCGGTAGCCGTGCGCGTTGTAGGAGAGGTTGTCGAAGACATACGCCGGGCCGCCTTGCCAGGTCTCGATGCCGCCGTAATCGTTGCAGTTGAGCATCGATTCCCAGACTTTGTTGTGGTGGATCAGGATGCGCGTGAAGGGCACGTCGCCCCACATACCGCTGGCCTTGGCGCCATGCACGTCGATGCCCTGGGCGTAGGAGCGTTCGATCACGTTGCCTGCGATCTCGACCGTTCGGGCGCCGGTCACGCTCGATGCCCGTGCCGGTGCTGTAGCGCGCGGGCCGCGTGCCGGTCTCGAGCGACCGGTTGCGGCAGATGCGCACGTCCCCCAGCCGGCCGCGGAGTTTGCGCGTAGCCCCAGCCGGAGCCGTCCGCGACGGAAAGAATGCCGTTGTCGGTGTGGCGGAACTCGTTGTCTTCGATCCGCACGTCGTCAACCCGCTGGCCGTCCAGCAGCGACCGAATCCGGATGGGAAAGAAGACGTGCTCGAAGAGGCAGTTCGCGATGCGGATGCCCTTCCCCGAACCCCAGACCCGCACGCAACCCGGATGCAGCTCGGGGCGCACGCCCCAGGGTGTGGTGCGGAAATCCCACGGCGCGGAGGTCAAGTCCCACATCGAGGGCGTGAAGCGAAAGGTCAGCCCCGAGATGTCGAGGTGTTCGACCTTCTCCCCGTTGACGAGGTTCGGCCGCTTCCCAACCTCGACGCGGGCCACGTTGGGGTCGGCGTCACCCGGGAGGCGGAGGTACAGCCGGCCGCCTTCGCCTTTCTTCTCGAACCAGAACTCCCCGTCCGGGTCGTCCAGGTAATGCGGTTTGTCCTCGAGGTAGTAGCGCATGTTGCGCATGATCACGCCACCGGTGCCGCCGCCGGTCCAGCCCGCGAAGCCCAGGCCGTTCTGCTTCAGGTCCACGACTTCCACCTGCGTGGGGTAGGGCTGGCTCATGACCCAGCCGAACTCGGGCCAGATCAGCGCCCCCTTGAAGTAGTCCTCGGGCTTGTCCTTGATGTGTTTGGTATCGATGCCGAGGTGGACCTGCTGGCCAGCCGGGTTCTTGATGGTGTTGCCGAAGGGTTTGCCCGGGTTGTCCCAGACCCACCATTCGCTCTTCACGTCGTCGGGGTTGGAGCGTTTCCAGTTGGGAGTGCGGGCCAGCGGGATGCGGACGAAATCGCCTTCCTTGCGGACCAGCCACACGCTGCGCGGCGCGAAGCTCAGGTCGGCCCACCAGACTTTCTCCGGCTGGGGGATGTCCTTGTGCGTCGCACCCTTCTTCCAGCCGGTGACAGCGTTCCGATCCGCAGAGGACCGCGGGACCTTGGCCCCAACCCGGATCGCGCGTGAGGCGGATCGGGTCGCCAGGCTTGCCGGCCTCGCGCACGGTCAATTCGCCGCGGTAATCGACGCCACCCTTGAAGACGTAGGTGTGGATGCCATTGCAGGCACTGGCCTTGCCGGTCGCCTGGGAGTCCCAGGGGTGGTGTTTCCAGGGTGCCTGGTTGGTGGTGCCGTCGTTCTCATCATTGCCGGCGTCGAAGTCGACGTAGCGGAGGGAGGCACCCTTCTTGAAAGCGGAAGGGCATTGGGGTCCACTCGAGGTCGCCGTGGGGGAGGACCTTGGCGTGGGCTTCCTGCCAGGAGAAGGTGACATCGGCCCAGGTGGGCGTGCCGGTTACGGTCAGAAGGTAGCAGGCCAACAGGATGGCGGCGATGCGTGCGCGCATGGGTTCTTCCTCACTTTGATAGGAAACTCTCTACTTCTGCCATTGGTCATGCGAGTTTGCCTCGCTTCCATCGTTTCTCAGAACCGAGCTGTCCGCGGCAAACAACCTCTCACGCCAGAGCTTCCTTGATGAGTGCGGCGTCCTCCAGAATGATCTTCATGGGAAACCGTCCACGGGGCGAGGGTGACAAACGTATAGAGAGATCCAAACGACGGCAGCGCCTGGCATCCGCTGTGGAATGGCCAGCCAGCGAGGGCCAACCACCCGGCCGGCGCACCCTACTTCGTTGATCGGAGATTTTGCTCGGCACCCTGGAACAGCTCTTGCTCTTTGCGGCTGGCGCCATTTAATGACTCTCGTAATCGCGGCCCGCTTGCCTTACTGCCTCAGCCTCACCCAAACGAGGTCCAACGCCTTGGACCCTGCTTTTGAGATCCTGAAAATGGTCGCTCCGCGCCGGTTCCGACTCCACTGGACGTTTGCGTTTGCCTGCTGCTTCCTGGGCGCCGGAACGGAGCTTCGCGCGGACGAGAGCATCCCCTTCGCGCGTGTCGCTCCGCTCTTTCAGAAGCATTGTCACGGTTGTCATGGCTCGGAAAAGGCCAAGGGCAAGCTGCGGATCGACAAGCTCAATCCGGATTTCGTCAAGGGCAACGACGGCGACCACTGGCGCGACGTGCTCGATCGGCTCCATTTCGGCGACATGCCGCCCGCCAAGGAACCACGCCCTCAAGAAGGAAGACCGCGACCTGATGACGGGCTGGCTCACGCAGGAACACCGTCGCGCCGCCCTTGCGAAAAAGCAGGCCACGCAGTTCCGTCGCCTGACCCGCCGCGAGTACGAACGGACGATGCAGGACCTGCTGGGGCTGCCGATCGAATTTGGCAACCGACTTCCCGAAGACGGCCGCTCGAAGGACGGCTTCCGCAACGACGGCGACGCGCTGCGGATGTCGCCGTTGCAATACGAGACCTACCTGCAGATCGCGGATGAGGCCCTCGCCGAAGCCATCGTTTCCGGGCCCGCGCCGGCCGTCCACCGTTACCGCCTGTCGGTCGGGGACAAGCACGCGAAATACCAGGTGACGCCGCTGCCAAAGCCGGCGGAGCGGCCAGGCGAATCGTTTGCATACGAGACCAAGAAAGGCAAGGCGTTCCGCATCTGGAACCTCTCGACGCCGAGCAGGGACACGGACAAGGGCAGGGACCGAGTGTGGAACCCGGAGCTGGCGCCGTCGGCCATTCGGCGTTTCAGCGAGGCGGCGGTGCCGCTGCCGGAGCGCTGTTACGCTTTCGGATTTCATCAGGCATTCCGCAAAGGCGAGACCCGGATCAAGGTCCGTGCCGCACGTGTCGAGCCGGCGGAGGGTGCCGACGCCTCCCGCTTGCCCTCGTTGACGGTCGCTGTCGGCTCGACGAATTTTCACGGCGTCGAGCTGAGGACGCTGGGCGAGCCGATCGTCATCGATCACACCGACTATCGCACTTACGAGTTTCGCGTTCGCATGGAAAACGTCTCGGTCCCGAACACGGGGCCTTTGAACGACAGGAATGCCGCGCTGGTCGCCGCGTGGAACTCGGCCAGGGAGATCAAGAACGAGCCGCAGCCGCCGCGGCTGAAAATCGAGTGGATCGAGTTCGAAAGTCCCTATTTCGAGACCTGGCCGCCGGCGACGCACACGAACATCCTGTTCGCCAAGGGCGGGCTTGACGAGCCGGCGTATGCCCGCGAAGTCGTGCGCCGTTTCGCCACGCGCGCCTATCGCGGCCCGGTTGCCCCTGCCGAACTCGATCGGCTCATGAACTACTGGAAGAAGGCGCGGGCCACTGCCGACACTCTGGAAGACAGCCTGCGCGAGACGCTCGGCGTCGTCTTGACCTCGCCGCGATTTCTCGGCCCTGCCCGCGAGCCGCACGGGCCAGGCGAAGGAACGGCTGACCGATCATGAACTGGCGTCGCGGCTCTCGTACTTCCTCTGGAGCACCATGCCCGACGAGAAGCTCCTGCGTCTCGCGGACCAGAGGAAACTGCGCGACCCCGCGGTGCTGTCCGCGCAGGTTCGCCGCATGATTCAGGACCGCAGGGCCTGGATGTTCATCGAGCAGTTCGCCGAGCAGTGGCTGGAACTCGATCGCCTGCAGCGCGTGACCGTCCACAAGAGCAGCTATCCCGACTTCGACGACCAGCTCGCGTCGGCAATGCGGCTGGAGACGATCCACTTTTTCGGCGAGGTGCTGCGCGGCGACCTGAGCATCTTCCAGTTCCTCGCCTCCGACTTCACGTGCGTCAACGAAACTCTGGCGGCGCATTACGGCATCGCTGGCGTCGCGGGGCCCCAGTTCCGCAAGGTGAAACTCGACGAGCGCCACCACCGCGGCGGCGTCTTGACCCACGCCAGCATCCTGACGGGGCTTTCCGACGGCAAGGACGGCCATCCGATCAAGCGCGGCATCTGGCTGCTCAGGAACCTGCTCGACGAACCGCCGCCGCCACCGCCGCCGAATGTGCCGGAGCTGAACCGCGACAACCCGGACGTGAAGAACCTGACGATTCCCCAGGCGCTCGCCTTCCATCGCAACAGCGCCGCGTGCATGGGCTGCCATCGCAAGATCGACCCCTGGGGCATCGCGTTCGAGGAATACGACGCCGTCGGCAACTGGCAGCGCGACGGCATCGGCGCAACCCTGCGCAAGCGGCGGACCGCGCAGCCGATCGACGCCAGGGCCGAATTGCCCACTGGCGTCAAGGTCGATGGCATGCAAGAATTGCGGGAGGAGCTGCTCCGCTCGAAGTCGGACGACGTTTCGTCGGGCGATGCTCCGCAAGGTGATGGCCTACGCCCTGGGCCGGTCGCTCACGCTCGGCGACGTCGGAGCGGCCGACGCTCTGGTGCCGGCCCTGCGTACACGCGAGGACCGACTGCCGGCCCTCATCGAGTTGATTGTGGCGAGCGAACCGTTTCAGTCGAAGTAACGAAGGACAATCCTGCCATGCCCCGAGGCCTCCTGGCATCTTGATCGGCGAACCTTCCTCCGCGGCGCCGGACTGTCGCTGGCGTTGCCCTGGCTCGAAGCCATGTCCGACGCCGAGCCCGGCGGCCCAGCGGCCGAAGCGGTTCTGTGCTTTCTTCTTCGGCAACGGCGTCGCGCTGCCCGCGCGGAACAAGGCTCACTTCCAGGATTGGCACTGGTTTCCGCACACCGACGGGGCCGACTACAAGCTGACCCGTTCCCTCGAACCGCTCGGCGCCCCATCGCCGCGACATGACCATCTTCGGCGGTCTGTCGCATCCCACGAGCCGACTAGCTCGTCGGACACAACACGGTTGACGTGTGGCTCACCGGGGCCGACATCCGCGTCAACCTGGAAAACTCGATTTCGCTGGACCAGGTGATCGCCCGGCGGTACGCGTCCCAGACCCGCATCCCTTCGCTGGTCCTTTCGAGTCAAGGCGGCGTCGGCACCAAGAGCCGATCGACCACGATCTCCTTCGACGCCCAGGGCCGGGCCATCCCCGCCGAGTCGATGCCGCGGCGCATCTTCGAACGGCTGTTCGAGCCGCCCGCGGAAGGCGACCGTGCCGCACGGGAGCGGGCGCTGGCCTCGGGACGCCGGCGGGTCGATTTCCTGCTGGAAGATTCGCGCTCGCTGCGCAACAACCTGGGCCGGCCCGACCAGCAGCGGCTCGACGAGTTCCTGCAATCGCTCAGCGAGGTCGAAAGCCGGCTTCGCGCGCTCGCAGGAATGGCTCGGCAAAGCGCTGCCGCAGATCGATCGTGAGGCGATCAACCTCGACGTCTCGCCGCGCGGACCGACCGACTACATCCGCACCATGCTCGACCTGATCGTCCTGGCGTTCGAGACCGACACGACGCGCGTCGCGGCCTACCAGATGTGCGCCGAAGACGGCGTGGGCATCTGCGATCGCTTCCCGTCGATCGTCGGCATCGGCTCCGGCGGCCATCACGGCCTCAGCCACGACAACAACTCGCTCAACTGGGCCAAGTACGACCGCTACCTCGCCGAACAGTTCGCGTACTTCCTGGGCCGGCTCGGCTCGATCCGCGAAGGGGAGTCGCGGCTGCTCGACAACACCATGGCCCTGTACGGCAGCGGCACCAGCACCACCCACAACGCCCGCAACTATCCGACCATTCTCGCCGGAGGCCAGAACCTGGGCCTGCGCCACGGCCGCTTCATCAAGCAGCAAAACGAACGGCCGCTCGGCGATCTCTACGTCACGATGCTCCAGCGCTACGACATCCCGATCCACTCCTTTGCCGACAACGCCGGCGAGTTCTCCGAGATCCTGGCGAACCCGAAGAGCTAGCCGGCACCTTGCACGGAAAAGACGAGCCGCCGTGAATGCGGCAGCGAAGAGACTTCCCAGGTCCATCGGTCGATGTGTCCGAAGCGTCGAAGCACATGACACAAAACTGCTTCGGTGGTCGGGTCCGAAGCTGCTATGATTCGCCAGTGAGCGAATTTCCTTGCCGGTCGCCGCAGTCCGGGGACAAACCGAAAAAAACGGCCACCCGGAGTGTTCGCGCCTGCTACTAACGCCGGGTGGCCCACCAGCCTTTTGTCCGCCCGGACCAAGGCCCTGGCGGAACGGGAGAGCGGCCGGTTCCGTCCGGTAGCGCCTCCGCGGACCGCGCGGAGCTCGGGCAAGTCGGCACCCGATGGTGTTGTTCCGGTTCGTCGGCGTGTTCCTGTTGCGGTTCGCCGCCTGGCAGTTGGCGCCGTTGTTGTTCCAGCTGCCGCCCCGGTTCACCCGGTCCGAGCCCTCAGGCCGCCCACCACCAGCCGTTGTAGCACCCCGGTCCGAAAAGCGCCAACTGGAAACGCCCGCCGTCCGCGCAAACGCCACCAGCGCCATGGCCCGCTGCTGCAACCGGGCAGCGTCGATGAAGCCATCGGCACACAAACACTCCAGGCGGATCAGCTTCCACCAATAGCGGCGGCGGCTGCGCCGCGACAGATAGTTCCTCCTGCGCTCGTCCGCCATCCTGGATGGGCACCGGGAAAAAACCAAACGCCATTCGCTCTCTACCTGTACCTTTGTTTCAAAAAATAGAGTGCGCCAGGGGCTTCGCCCCTGGACCCCATGCGCAGAGCGCTTGCCGCCCCGCTCACGCCCGCTCCGCCCTCCGCTCCGGCTCGATGGCTTCCGCCTGCGCTCGCTCCGGCTGCAGCCATCGGCCTGCGCTCCAGGCTACGCTGGCGTTCGCTCAAACCTGACCTGCTACCGGACGGGAACTCGGGCAAGGCGGCACCCGATGGTGCTGCGCCGGGCCGTCGGCGCGAACCAGTAGCGGAACGCCGCCTGGCAGCGGGCGCCGTCGTAAGCCCAGCCGCCGCCCCGGCTCACCCGGCCCGAGCCCTCTTCTTCCCAGAGGGAGTCAGTCCATTCCCAGACGTTACCGTGCATGTCGTACAGCCCCAGCCGGTTTGGCTGGTACGAGCCGACTTTGCTTGTTCGCTCAAGGTACGGTCCCTTGGCCGCACGGCCGGCCGGATGGTTGCCATTGAAGTTGGCCTGGGTGGAGCAGAGGGCGTTGGCGGGCTGCGTCAGGTAGAAATGAAAGCTGCATTCCTTTTTTGAAGTAGCCCCACCTCGACAGGAGTATTCCCACTCCGCCTCCGTCGGCAAGCGGTACGTCCATTCACCATGCGTGCCGGCAGCGTTCAACCTCTGCAAGAACTCCTGGACGTCGTCCCACGACACCATCTCCACCGGAAACTGCTTCAGCTCCTCGTCCTTGATGTCCTTCACCTTGTCGTTGCCACCGCCTTCGCGCGAGAACCAACTGGGGTTGGTTCCCATCACCGCCTCCCATTCTCCCTGAGTCACGGGATAGGTTCCCAGGTAGAAGGCGTGCGGAATTGGCACCAGCTGCTTGCCAGGTTTGCCTCCCCCACCACCCATCCAGAACGACCCGGCCGGGATCAGCCGCCACTGGCCCGAACGCAACCAGCCCGACTCCTCCGCGCGGCCGTTCTCCTCCAGCCAATCGGCATAAACCAGAGTGGCCAGCGGATCGCCGCTGCGGATCGCTTCCTGGAACGAGAGTTCACGCATGTCCACAGGGCACCTTCCCTCCCATCAAGCCAGAAGCTGCCGCTGTCCCGCTCGGTCCGCAGCGGCGGCCCGGTCCAATCGGACCGGCGCTCGGGCGACGGACCACGCCCGGCGGTTGTTGATTGTACTGCCAGCATCCGGGTTTTTCCTCACAAAAGTAGGCCGTGGCCGTAGTGTTGGATTCTCGGGAGCGTTATGAGGAACAGCTGGCGTCGTTGCTGGCGGAGCGGTTTCCTGTCAGTTCCACCCGTGTTCTGGGGCGTGTTCGGGGCAAACTCCAGCAGCCTACCGGGTGCGCAGCAGCGCATCCTCCAATCGGCCACGCGGCTCACGCCTCGGGAACAAGGCGGCTTGCACGTACTTCCGCCTGGCGCGGCCGGCCTGCGGCGTTGCTTGGTTCGGTCCCATCGACCTCCGCGCGCAAGCCGAATCGCCCAGCGTGCGCAGGTCCGGCACGCCGAAGCAATTTGGGGCGAAGCGTCAGAGGTTTCCTCACTTGGCAATTCCTGTCCCTCCTGACTGGAGCTTGGGAGTGCAACTGCCTGAAAGGAATGCCACGAATCGCTCCTCTCGTTCCGGAGGCTTTCCTGAGAAATGGAGAGATCTGACCTGCTCATTCCTGACGCGCAGCCGCGGTCGCTCCTACCCAGGTTCTTCTGAAGTTGGGCCAGACCAGGACCGACTGTGTTCCATCGTGGCAGCTTCTGGAGGCTTGTCATCCTGGGCTCGTGAACAGTGATCAATCCGGGATCAACAGATCCTTGCCGGGCCAGCTGTTCGAGGGACGGTTCACCCTGGTGCGTGCCTCATTTTCCCTTGTGCGAACAATCTGGCTGCCTCGAGCCCGTCGGCTATGCCCCGGGCGGTCGCCGCGGCTCTGGGGCAGCTTGGTGGCTACCGCACCGTCCGCCACACGAAAAAAACTGCCCGTCACGGATTTTGGGTGAAGAGCCAGGTGAGGGCCAGAAGAGACGCCGTGTGAAGCTGGCGTGTTGGCGGGCATCGTCTCAAAGCGCAAGGAACGAACGTGAGAGAAGTAGCTGCAGTTGGGCATGGTTCAACTGGAACAAGACGCAGGGATCATCTCCGGCCGACGTCCGCCTGCCCGATAGCTGCTGTGTCGTTGCATCGTTGCACTCATTGCAGGCATTGCAGGCATTGCACGCAATGCACTGCAACGCAGGGCGGCTGGGCTGGCTGCAACGCTGCAACGCCACCTTGTTGCCCCTGGGAACCAGCGCAGCAAGCTCCTCGGAGTGTCACGTTGTCCTCCGCCCCCAATCGTCCCGGACGAGACGAAACCTGTTGGCGGCGTCGCTTTTTTGTCATCGCTGGGGCAAGCACAGACACGCCTGGGCCTCTCCTGGCGACACCGCCAAGCAAAAGCACCGTTGGCGGTGTGGCGGCCTCACACCGTGGCTACTGACCAGGGAGCGAAACCTGAGTCTTCCCTCCCAGATAGGCCAGCAAATCCCGGACCTGCTCCCTGGTCAGGGCATCCAGCTGGCCATCCGGCATGATGGACAGCAAGGACTCCTTCACTGTCTCCACGTCCTCAGCCGCCAGCACGATCCGCTCCGTGGCCGTTTGCACGATGAGCCGTTTGGGCGACCGTTCCACGATGATCCCGGTAATCACCCGGCCGTTCTGGGTCTCCACAATGGACATGCGGTAATCCTTCGCGATCTGCGAGCTGGGATCGACCAGTTTGGCCAGCAGATAGTCCAGCTGCGTCCGGTTGTAGCCGGTGAGATCGGGGCCGATCGCGGCTCCCTCGCCAAACAGCTTGTGGCACTGCTGGCAGGTCTTGCTGAAGATCAGCCGGCCATTGCCTGGGTCGGCCGACTTCATGAAGCTGGGAGTGAGCAGCGCCTTGTAGCGGGCCAGTTGCTTCTGCTTGTCCGGGGCGGTATCGCGCACCTCTCCCCACACCTGGCGCAGGCGTTCCCTCACTTGCGGGTCGCCCAGGGCGTGGAGCTGGCGGGCGACGTAGGCCGAGACGTCCAGGCGGGGCACCGTTTTCTTTTCCACGGCCTGGAGCAACTGCAAGCGCATACTCCTTGCGGGACGCCAGCGTGGCCACCGCGTCCTGTTTCTCCTCGGCGGTCAGGTCCGGATAGACGGCCAGCACGCGCTGGGGCGTGGCCGGGTGAGCCGCCGCGGCCAGCCCGCGCAGGGCCAGTCGGCGCACGTCCCTGTCGGCGAGCAGGTCGTGCAGGACCGGCGCCAGGCCATCCGGACGCTGCTCGATCAGCGTCTCCAGCGCGGTCAACCGTTCGGCAGTTGGGGCCGACTTCGGGTTCACGGCTGTCTTGCGGAGGTCAATCAGGGCCTGCGGGTCACCGAAGACCAGCGCCAGGATGATGGCGTGCTCACGCACTGCCGGGTCGTTGCTCCGGACCAGGCGGGCGTAGAGGGCGGGCCAGCCGGCCGGCATCTTCAGGTTTTTCCGACCGCGCAAGCCATCCCGCGACCCCGCGAAGAAGGTCGAGCTGGACCGGCTCGCTCGACCCGGCGAGGGCGGCTACCAGCGGTGTGAGGTCACCCTTGTCGCCACCGCTCACTGCCTCGGCGACCCGGCGGCCGATGAACTGCCGGACAAGCGGGATCCGCGCCGCCGCCGCCAGCCGCAGCACCCTCTCCGGATCGGCCGGCACGAGCGGCTCGATGCCGTACCAGTCCATCAGCGGCAGGTTGGCATCCGTGGCGTCTTCCGAATGACTCGAGCAGGCCCTCGGCGATTCCCCACCGGGACGCCCCGGGCAGCCGTTGCAGGGCCGAGGCGAGGTAAAGGCGAACGACCGGCGAGGGATCGCTCTTGGCTCAGCTCGCGGAGCTTGCCGAGGAGCTTATCCGAGGGGGCCGGTCCTTCACAGAGGAGCTGGATCGACCAGGCGCGATACGTGCTCGCTGCGGTCCTCGAGCAGAGCAAGCAAATGGTCCGGGTTCAGGCCGCCGGTGACCTGCAGGGCCCACAGGGCTCGCAAGCGCTGGGGTACGTCTCGCTGCCCGGAGGCCAGCATCTCGCGCAGGGCCTGATGGACTGGCTCGCCCTTCCAGTCCGGTTTCGCCGCACGTTCCTGGAGCAGCCGGCGAGCATGACGCACGTACCAGTCATTGCGATGCAGCTGGAGCTTGACCAGTTCGTCATCGCTCAGCCGAGTCAGGTCCACGTCGATCTTTTCCGGCTCGGCCGTAAGCGATCTTGTAGATCCGGCCCGATCTGAGGTATTGGGTTTGTAGGTGTGACATTCGCCGGTGTCGGACCAGTCGGACACGAAGACGCTGCCGTCCGGACCCGTCCGCAAAGTCACCCCCATGAACCAGGGGTCGGCGGCAATCATGAAGTCCTTGCCGTGGCTGGCAGTGTAGCCGGAACCCTTGCGTTGCAGCAGATCGTGGTTGATGCGCCGGCCGTGAATGTTGCACATGAAAGACGGTGTTGCGGAAGCTGGCCGGGAAGCGGTCGCCCAGGTAGACCAGGGTGCCGCAATGAGCGTGGCCGCCGCCCATCGCCAGGGTCTCGGGCGTCTCGCCGCGCATCTCGCGGGGTTTGTCCGCTGGGATAGTGCAGGTGATCGGCACATGGTCGGCAGCCGCTCGTAGGCATGAAGGCTGGAAGGCCGATTGCGCCACGGCTCGTAGTGGCCGCCCTGGATCATGTGGAACAGATGGGGATTGACGCAGTTGGAGACGAAGCACTGGCCGTAGTCATCGAAATCCACGCCCCAGGGATTGGTGGTGCCGTCGGCGAAGTTCTCGAAGACCCGGCGCGTGGGATGGATGCGGTAGACGCCGCCATCGCAATGAATCCGCTGGTCGGCGGCGTGCCGGGCCGGCCGACGTCGGAGGGACTGGTCCGGCCGTGTCCGGCGTAGAGCTAGCCGTCCGGCCCCCAGGTAAAGCCGTTGGCGAGGTTGTGCCGGCTTTCCTTGTAGCCGAAGCCATCGAAGACCACTTCCGGCTCGCCGCTGGGTTTGTCGTCGCCCTCTCGATAAGGGATGAAGTACAGCTTGGGCGGCGAAATCACCCACACGCCGCCGAAGCCGACCTCGATCCCGGTGATGTAGTTGAAGCCCTCGTAAAAGACCTTGCGTGAGTCGGCCCGGCCGTCGCCGTCCTTGTCCTCGAGGATGACGATGCGATCCTTGCCGGTCGGCTGCCAGGTGCCGTAGTTGAGTGCCTCGGCCACGAAGAGCCGGCCCCGGGCGTCGATGCAGAAGGAGATCGGCTGCACCACGTCGGGCTCGGCCGCGAACACCGTGGCCTGAAATCCCAGCGGCAGGGCCATCCTCCGGACGGCCTGGTCCGCCGGGAGCGGCCCAGGCGTCCGATCGGCCGCAAGAAGCGCCAGGGAAGGGATCAAACCAAGGACACAAGCCCATCGAATCATCGCTGACAGCTCCTGAACGTCTGGCTGTGGGGTGTCTTGTCCCAGGGTTCCATTCTGGGGATGTTTCTATTGGAACTCAGGAAAGGCCGATCGGCAAGGGCCTTCTCAGGTGAGCTGCCACGGAAAGGAACTGGTCGGACTCAGGAAATTGGCTAAACTGGATCTGACCACAGCAAGGCGATGGATGCGGGCTTTTGCAACAACATCCGGGCCAGGATCGCCGCGGGAGAGCAGGAACATGAGCACGAAACACGTACCGCCGGGCCGGAACCAGCTGGAAGGCTTGAAGGGCCTGCGAAACGCCTGGCTGTCCTGGTTGTGCGCATTGACCGCGGTCCTCGCCTTGAGCATCCTGAGCGCGATTGGACCTGCAAGGCCAGCCTATGGCGTTGACGCCAACCCGGCAGACGACCCGGCCCGGGGATTTTTCGCGCACCATTGCCAGTCCTGCCATTCAGGGCCAAAACCCAGAGGCCAATTTCGTGTGGAGAGTCTCTCGCCGGACTTCAGCGACAAGGCCAACCGAGAACGGTGGCTGGCGGTGCTGGAGCAGATCAAGACAGGCGCCATGCCTCCGAAAGAGAAACCGCGTCCGCCGGCACAAGACGCGAAAGTCGTCGCCGGCTGGATCAGCAGGCAAGTGGAGCAGGCCGCGGCCGTCAGCGGTGCCTCCCAGGGCCGGGTCGTCTTGCGCCGGCTCACCCGGTCCGAGTATGAGAACACCGTTCGCGACCTGCTGGGGGTAGACGTCGATTTGAAGGACCTGCTGCCCGCTGACCCCGCGACGAATGGCTTCGACAATCGCGCCGAGGCCCAGCACGTATCCTCGTACCTCATGGAGCAGTACCTTGAAGCCGCCGAGAGCGTCCTGGATGCAGCCATCGCCAATAAGCCCAGGCCGCAGACGGTCAAGAGGCGTCTGAGCATCAAGGACGAACGGTCCGTCAAACCCAAGGGCAGCGTTTATCGCCACGTGGACGACGGCGTGGCCATCTTCAGCTCGTGGGTCTCGGCCAACATCCAGGTCACCCTGTGGAACTTCCGCACCCGGGAACGAGGCAAGTACCGCTTCCGCATCTCGGGGTACGGCTATCAAACGCAGAAGCCGGTCACCTTCCACGTCATGGCCGGCACCCTGACGGAGCCGACCCAGCAGTACCTGGTTGGCTACCATGAGGTCCCTCCCGGGAAGCCGACCGTGGTCGAGTTCGTCGAGCGGCTGGAGGTGAATAACACCATTCGCATCGTCGTGGACGGACTGGGAGTGACGCCGCCGACGGTGGAAAAGATCGGGGCGGAGAACTACAAGGGGCCGGGGCTGAACCTGCAGTGGGTGGAGATCGAAGGGCCGCTGCTGGACTCCTGGCCGCCGCCCGAGCCACCGCCGCATCTTCGGCGACCTGCCCCAGGCACGCACCCCCGACGACCGCAACCGTCTGGAAGTCGTCTCGAAGGAGCCCCTGGCCGATGCCGAGCGTCTCCTTCGCTCCTTCCTGCGCCGCGCCTATCGGCGGGCCGTGACCGATGAGGACGTCAAGCCCATTCTCGCCCGGGTGAAGGCCAAGCTGGACGCGAAGTTCTCCTTCGAGCAGGCGATGCGCGTCGGCTTGAAGTCCGTGCTGGCGTCGCCGAAGTTCCTGTTCCTTCACGAAAAGCCCGGCAAGCTCGATGACTTCGCCCTGGCCAGCCGGCTGTCCTACTTCCTGTGGAGCTCGATGCCCGACGAGGAATTGCTCACCCTGGCCGAACAGGGGAAGCTGAACCAGCCGGACGTGCTCCGCCGACAGGTCGAACGCATGCTCCGGGATGCCCGGGCGACGGCCTTCACGGAGAACTTCGTCGGTCAATGGCTCAACCTCCGTGCCATCGACGCCACGGCTCCCGATCCGACCCTCTATCCGGAGTACGATGACATCCTCAAGGTGGCGATGGTCCAGGAGCCGCTCCTTTTCTTCAACGAAGTGCTGAAGAACGACCTGAGCCTGACGCATTTCGTCGCCTCCGATTTCTCCATGCTCAACGGGCGGCTGGCCAGGCATTACGGCATCCCGGACGTGACAGGGATGGAGTTCCGGAAGGTAATCCTGCCGAAGGACAGCCATCGCGGCGGCGTTCTGACGATGGCCAGCGTTCTGAAAGTGACGGCGAACGGCACCACGACCTCGCCGGTCCTGCGCGGGGCGTGGGTCCTCGATCGCATCCTGGGAACGCCCCCTCCGAAGCCAACGGTTGACGTGGAGGCCGTCGAGCCGGACATTCGCGGCGCGACCACCATTCGCGAGCAACTGGCCAAACACCGCCAGCGAGCCGAGTGCAGTAGCTGCCATGCCAAAATCGACCCGCCCGGGTTTGCCCTGGAGAGCTTCGACGTAATCGGCGGCTGGCGCGAATTCTACCGAAGCGTCGGCAAAGGAGACCCGGTGGTGATGAACAGCCGGACGATGAGATACCGAAAAGGTCCGGCCGTGGATGCAGCCGACGTGCTTCCGGATGGCCAGCGCTTCCAGAACATCGACGAATACAAGCAACTGCTGCTGAAAGATAAGGACCAGTTGGCCCGCGCCCTGGCGGAAAAACTGTTGAGCTACGCTACGGGTGGGACACCCGCGAAGTCCGATCAGCCGGAGATCGAGGCGATCGTGCAGAAGGTAAGCGGGAAGAACTACGGTCTCCGGACGCTGATCCACGAGATCGTGCAGAGCAAGGTGTTCCAGTGCAAGTGATTTTGCAGGTCAGGCTTTCCAGCCTGACTCTTCCAGGGAGTGTCAGGCTGGAAAGCCTGACCTACGATAGACAAGGATCTCCCATGACGCTTTCAAGACGCCGATTCCTTCGAGCCGCTGGCGTGTCGCTGGCCTTGCCGTGGCTGGACGCCTTCTCTCCCGACCGGGCGCAAGCCGCTGACGCGAAGCCAAACCGACGCATAGTTTGCATTTGCGCACCCCTGGGCTTTTACCCGCCCCGCTTCTTCCCGGAAAAGGCGGGCAAGGGTTACGAGTCAACGCCCTACCATGATGTCCTCAAGGACTACCGCGGTGATTACACAATCTTCTCTGGATTGGCGCATGCCGGGATGAGCCCGGGGTTCGCGCACCAGGCCTCGGCCAGCTTCTTGACCGGGGCGCAGGCGCGGGCCGACCTGGGTTCCGCAATACGATCTCACTGGACCAGTTCGCGGCCGAACACATTGGGGGTCGGACGCGCTTCGCCAACCTGGCTCTGTCGGCCGAGGGCGCCGGTCTGTCCTGGACACGAACCGGCGCGCTGGTGCCGTCGTCCACTTCCCCGGCGCGAGTGTTCGCCAGGCTCTTCCTGGACGGCCGACCTGATGACGTCAAGGCCCAGGTGAATCGTCTCCAGGACGGCCGGAGCATCCTCGACGACGTCCGTGACCAGGCCAGGGGCCTGCGGGCCGGCCTCGGCGCCGACGACCGCGACAAGCTGGACGAGTACGTAACCAGTGTCCGCGAGCTGGAGCAGCGGCTGGCCCTGGCCGAGGAGTGGTCGAAGAAGCCCAAGCCCAGGGTTGAAGCCCCGCAGCCCAAGGACATTCCGAATGCGGCCGACCTTATCGGCCGGGCCAGGCTGCTGTTCGACCTCACTCACCTGGCCCTGCAAACCGACTCGACCCGGCTCATCACGATCATGCTGGCCGGTACGACCTACGTGCCGCCGATTGCGGGCGTGACGCTGGGTCATCACGACCTGTCGCACCACGGCAAGGACCCGGCCAAGCTCCGGCAGCTCGAGGTCGTCGAGGTCGAGACCCTGAAGACCCTGCGCGACCTCCTGGCCAGACTGAAACAGACCAAAGAGGCCGGCGTCACTCTGCTCGACCGGACAATGGTCTTCCTGGGCAGCAACCTGGGCGACGCCAGCAGCCACTCCGTCAAGAACCTGCCGGTCCTGCTGGCCGGGGGCGGCTTCCGGCATGGCCAGCATCTGCACTTCGATGCACAGAACGCGCCGCCGCTGTGCAACCTCTTCGTCAGCATGCTTCAGAGACTGGGTGTCGAGGTGGACAGGTTCAGCTCCGGCACGGGGACGCTCACAGGCCTGGAGCCAGTCGGGTGAACCACGGGATCACTTTTCCGGCGGCAAAGGCGGCGGCATGACTTCCTTCAGCGTGGTCGCCTCGATGACGTGATCAATGATGATCGTCTCCGGGATGTCGCTCGTGTTGCGCATCAGACCGATCTGAAAGAAGGCCGGGTTGTCGTCGAGCAGCGTGGCCGTCTTCGCGCGGGGCACCACCAGTTTGCCGTCGAACCACACCTCGACGAATCCCTTTTCGGGATCGCGCGACCACAGGACGTGAACAGCAAAGTCGTGCCAGCGACCGGGCGTCAACTTTCCCTTCCCGGTCCAGCAGCGCGCGTACGGCACGCGCGTGCTGTACGTGACGTCCTCGCCGCGAACCTCGAATGACATCAACTGGCGCCAGCTATTCCGGGTCTCGAAGTATCCAAGAGCGTGGTAGTCATCCGTGAGTTTTTTCGGCACGAAGACGCTCCAGCCGAAATAGCGTTCCGTACCCTCGCCGGTCCCGGGCGGTTTGGGTTGGTGCTGGAACTCGATGCGGTCCAGTTTGCCCCTGCGGGCGGCGTTGGTCCCATCGATCCGCAAGGCGTACTTGCCCGCACGCACAGGCTCCGTCACCACCTTGACGCTCTCGGATTTCGGCGCCCCGCGCCATTGCTCCGTCGTGCCGGTCTCGAAGTCGCCGCGCCAGAGGACTTCGGCAGCGACCGGGCCGACCGGCAGCATCACGAGCGTCCACAGGAAGTGGGCGAACCATCGTCTGTTCGGAGTCGTCATTTGCGCTTCCCGACGGAGTTCAGGGTGGATCAATGCTGTTTTCATGCGGAGAGTCTATCAACCTCCCTGGTCGTCCACCAGCCCCTCCACTTCCGGAATGGTTTCTGTGCAAGTTGCTGTGCAAATCGGCCACCCCTCCCTGGCACAGAAACCAACCCAGCCGCACATCCTCCTGAGGTGCCCATGAACAGCGAGACGCAACCTGATTCAAGCAAGGTTTTGACGCTTCAGCCTCTTCGGCCGAAACGGGCTGCCCAGCAGGGTCTGCTCTGCCGCTCGGGCAGCGGCTACCGCGGCGACGGCTATCGCTACTGGCTGCCCGGCCGCGAGCCGCTGCTTTGGCCCGGCTACAACGCCAGCGAAGAAGAGAAGCAAGCCTGGCGGGAGCGCTGCTATGCCCACGCATGCCGGTCGAGTGAGAAGCCGGCATCCGGGTGATGGGCCAGGGCGGAGTCTTCGGCGGCGGGCCGCTGCGGGCCTGGTTGCTTCGGTAGGTCGGACGAATGGCACTAGCTTAACGCCAAATCTGGCAGCAAGGGCAAGATGGGTGGCTGCCTATCTTCTCCACCTTGACACTTTCGGGGTAAAGCTAGTGCCATTCGTGTGTCGGACCGACGCGCTAGCTTCTGCCCGGTAGCTGACATGGTGCTCGTTTCCTGAGAAAACGGTAAAATGCTCTCCGCGCAGGCGACTGCGACTACCAGGGTGTGGTGGACCTCTTGATGTTCCGAATGAGGGACCGACCAGGGCTTTCGCCATGACACGGGCTCACGTTGACCGACCGACAACTGCCACCAGCGACCGGTACGAAGCCTTGTTGGCGGTTTCGGCCGCGATCGTCGCGCACCGCGACTTGTCCGCGTTGTTCCATGACCTGGCCGGCCGGCTCCAGCAGGTGGTGCGCTTCGACTACCTGACCCTGGTCCTGCACGACGCAGCGACCAACACCATGCGCAGGCACGTTCTGGAGCCCCCCGAACCCACCGGGCCCGTGATGGTTCTTGCTCTTGAAGAGGACCCGGCGGGGTTAGTGTGGCAGACCCAGCAGCCGCTCATCACTTCGAGCCTGGCCGAGCTAAAGCGCTGGCCTCGGTTGCTGGAACGAGTGCAGTCGTATGGAGTCCAGAGCTGCTGCTGGCTGCCGCTGACCACGGCCCGGCGGCGGCTGGGCACGCTGGTGTTGGTCAGCAAGCAGCTCGTCCACCTATGACACGGCGGACGTGGGCTTCCTGCAGCACGTTGCCAACCAGGTGGCTGTGGCCGTTGAGAATGCCCTGGCCTTTCAGGAGATCGAGGCGCTCAAGGACAAGCTCGCCAAGGAGAATGCCTACCTGGAGGAGGAGGCTCGCACGCACCACAACTTCGGGGAGGTCGTCGGCGAGAGCGCCGCCCTGCGTCGGGTGCTGAAGCAGGTCGAGACGGTCGCCCCCACCAGCGCCACGGTGCTTATCCGTGGCGAAACGGGCACGGGCAAGGAACTCATCGCCCGGGCCCTGCACGAGCTGAGCCCACGCAGGGCCCGTACCTTCGTCAAGCTCAACTGCGCCGCCATCCCCACGGGGCTGCTGGAAAGTGAGCTGTTCGGCCACGAGAAGGGCGCCTTCACCGGCGCCGTCAGCCAGAAAGTCGGTCGTTTCGAGCTGGCGGACAAAGGGACGCTGTTCCTCGACGAGGTCGGCGACATCTCCCCGGAGCTGCAGCCCAAGCTGCTTCGCGTGCTGCAAGAGCAGGAGTTCGAGCGCCTGGGCGGCACGAAGACGATCAAGGTAGACGTGCGCCTGGTGGCGGCCACGCACCGCGACCTGGCGAAGATGGTTGCCGACGGCTGCTTCCGCCAGGACCTCTACTACCGGCTGAACGTCTTCCCGGTGGTGCTGCCGCCCCTGCGGGAGCGGCCCGACGACATCCCGCGGCTGGTGCGCCATTTCACCCAGCAGTTCGCCCGGCGGATGGGCCGGCAGATCGAGACCATCCCGGCCGCCGTCATGGATGCCTTGGTCCGCTACCCCTGGCCGGGGAACGCACGCGAGCTGCAGAACGTCATCGAGCGCGCGGTCATCCTCTCCCCCGGCCCGTCGCTTCAGGTGCCCCCTGGCGACCTGCAGCCTGCGACCACTCAGGCCCCGGTGCCGGCCGCCGCGAACGAAGCGAGCGCAGCGAGCGCACCCTTGACAAAAGACCCGGCCGTGTTTCCGGCGCAGGGTACTCCCAAGCCGGAAACACAGCCGGTCACTCTGGCAGACGCCGAGCGCGAGCACATCCTCGCCGCCCTCGGCGAGACCGGCTGGGTGCTGGGCGGCCCGAAAGGTGCCGCGGCCCGCCTGGGGATGAAGCGTTCGCTGTTGTACTGGAAGATGAAGAAGCTCGGCATCTCTCGACCCGAGTAGCGCGCCCGCTGGCGCAGGCGCGCGCCCGCTGGCGCTGAGCCGTTGGCGCTCCCTTGCCTTTCTCCCGACCAGCGCGCCCCGTCCGATCCACAACTCCTTCTTGATGCTTCACTTACGAGACAAAGCGACGAAACTCGCCTCGCCGGCACGGCCCGTGCGATAGGGGAAAGCACGGAAGGTCAGGAGCAAGGGCGGAGCCCACTCAGGCTAACCTGGAGCCCCTGACCTTCTGGCCCGAGAAGGAGGGCATAAGCAATGTTGCGAATCACAGTCCACGACGAGCTGGGGTCCCTCACGTTCCAGCTCGAAGGGAGGTTGGCAGGGCCGTGGGTGCGGGTGCTGGAGGAGTGCTGGCAGAGTGCCCTGGCCCAGCAGCGCAAAGCAATCCTCCGGGTGGACCTGACCGGGGTGAGCTCCATCGACTCCGCGGGCCGGGCCCACCTGGCGGCGATGCACCGCGAGGGGGCCGAGTTCGTCGCTGCCGACTGCCTGACGAAAGCCGTCGTGGCCGAGATCATCGGCTCGCCCGCGGGTGGCGCGGATGTGGGAGGGTGTACCGATGGCTGAGACGATCGAGAAAAGCCTGCTGGACCTCGAGACCCGCCAGGAGTTCGAGGACCCGCTGCGCGGGTGCCCCCCGGCGGGGCAGGAACAAGGGAGGCAGACAACCATGGCCACAACGACAGTGTCAGAGACTCAGAGTGAGGTATCCATGACCCATCGATTGCGCCTCGGCATCGCTTCCGCGCTGGTCCTGGGGCTTTGTCTCGCCCTGGCGGGCTGTGCCCGGGCGCCCTCGGAAGCACCGGCCGCGGCACCGCCGCCGGTCACGGTCAGTTATCCCGTCGAGCGCGAGGTCACGGACTACGCGGACTTCACGGCACGGACGGCCGCGGTCGATTCCGTCGAGCTGCGGGCCCGCGTCTCGGGCTACCTGGACAAGGTCCCCTTCAAGGAAGGGGCGCTGGTCAAGAAGGGGGACGTCCTCTTCGAGATCGACCCGCGCACCTACCAGGCGGTCTTGCAGAGCACCGAGGGCAACCTGGCTTCGCTCGAGGCCCGGCTCAAGCGGCTGGAAGCCGACGTGGAGCGGGGTCGGCAGCTGAGAGGCACGGGCCTCAGCAAGGAGGAATACGACAAGAGGGTCGGCGACCGGGCGGAGGCGGTGGCGTCGCGCGAGTCCCTGAAGGCGGCCGTGGAACGAGCCCGGCTGGATGTGGGCTTCACCAAGGTCGCCGCGCCCGTCAGCGGCCGCGTCAGCCGTTACCACGTCACGGTGGGCAACCTGGTCCAGGCCGGCGATCTGACCGGCGGCACCCTGCTGACCACGATCGTGTCGGTGGACCCGATGTACGCCTACTTCGACGTGGACGAGCACACGATGCTGCGCGTCAAGCAGTTGATCCGCGAAGGCAAGCTCAAAACGCCCGACGATGCCGAAGTCCCCGTGTGGCTCGGCCTCGCCGACGAGAACGGGTTCCCCCACCGGGGGGCCATCAACTTCATCGACAACCAGGTCAACCCCAAAACCGGCACGCTCCGGGTGCGGGGCGTCTTCCCCAACAAGGAGGAGGCGCTCGCCCCCGGCTATTTCGCCCGCGTCCAGGTGCCCATCAGCGCGCCTCACAAGGCCCTGCTCGTCACCGAACGCGCTCTGGACACGGACCAGGGGCAGAAGGTGGTCTACGTCGTGGACGGGGACAACCGGGTGGTCTCCCGGCCCGTCCGCCTCGGGGCGTTGCACGACGGCCTGCGCGAGATCACCGACGGCCTGAAGCCTGGCGAGCGGGTGATCGTCAACGGCCTGCAGCAGGTCCGGCCGGGCCTGACCGTGGAGCCGACCCTGGTAGACATGCCGGCCGCGAAGGTCCGGAACGCGAGCGGAACCGCGCGCCCGGCAAACGAAGCGAGCGCAGCGAGCGCACCCTTACCAAAGGAACCGGCTTTGTTTCCGGCGCAGGGTACTCCCAAGCCGGAAACAAAGCCGGTCGCGTCCAAACCCTGACCGGCAACGCCAAGCGCTGCCCGCAAAGAAGGAGAATAGTCATGCTGGCCCGTGTCTTCATCAACCGCCCCGTTCTGGCGTGCGTGCTTTCCATCGTGATCCTCCTGCTCGGCGCCATCGCGGCGGGCCTCCTGCCCGTCGCCGAGTACCCGGAGGTCACGCCGCCGATGGTCCGGGTGGCCGCCTACTACCCGGGTGCTAACGCCCAGGTGGTGGCCGACACGGTCGCGGCACCGATCGAGCAACAGGTCAACGGCGTCGAGAAAATGCTGTACATGACGTCGCAGAGCAACAACGACGGCTCCTACACCCTCGACGTCACGTTCGAGATCGGCACCGACGTGAACATGGCCCAGGTGCTGGTGCAGAACCGCGTCGCCGTCGCCCAGCCGACGCTCCCCGACGTGGTCAAGAACATCGGCGTGACCACCAAGAAGCGGTCTCAGGACATCTTGCTGGCCATCAGCCTGTACTCCGAGGACAACCCGGCGACCGGCCGGCCCTATTACGACTCACTCTACCTGAGCAACTACACCACCATCCAGCTCAAGGACGCGATCTCCCGGCTGGAGGGCGTCGGCGACATCCTCGTCATGGGCCAGCAGGACTACAGCATGCGCGTCTGGCTCGACCCCGACAAGCTGCAGTCGCGGAACCTGACGGTCGGCGACGTGATCAAGGTCCTGCGCGAGCAGAACGTGCAGGTGGCGGCGGGGCAGATTGGCCAGCCGCCCGTCCCGAAGGGCCAGGACTTCCAGTACACCCTGAGCACCCTGGGCCGGCTGGTCGAGGCGGAGCAGTTCGCCAGCATCATCCTCAAGACGGACTCGAACGGGGAGATCACCTACCTCAGGGACGTCAGCCGGACTGACCTGGGGGCCAAGAGCGAGGACCTGATGGCCCGGCTGGACCGCCGGCCGTCGTCGGGCCTGGCCATCTTACCTGCTGCCCGGCGCGAACGCCCTGGACACCGCCGACCGCATCAAGGCCCGGATGCGCGAGCTGGAGACGCCGCTTCCCCGCCGGGCTGAAGTACGCCATCGTCTACGACACCACCCCGTTCGTCCGCGAGTCGGTCCACGAGGTGATCAACACCCTGCGCGACGCCATCATCCTGGTGACCGTCGTCATCCTGGTGTTCCTGCAAGACTGGAAATCCCTGCTCCTGCCCGTGATCGGCGTGCTCGTCTCGCTCGTCGGCACCTTCGCCGTCATGATCATGATGGGCTTCACCCTGAACAACCTGACGCTGTTCGGGCTGGTGCTGGCCATCGGCATCGTCGTCGATGACGCCATCGTGGTGCTGGAGAACATCGAGCGGTGGATGGAGAAAGGGCTGCCCGCGCGCGAGGCGACCATCAAGGCGATGGACGAGATCACCAGGCCGATCATCGCCATCACCCTGGTGCTCAGCTCGGTGCTGCTGCCCAGCGCGTTCCTCGGCGGCCTCGTCGGCCAGTTCTTCAAGCAGTTCGCCGTCACCATCTCGGTGTCGATGCTGATCTCGGCCGTCAACGCCATGACCATGACTCCGGCGCTGGCCGTCCTGTTCTTCTCCGGCCGCAAGCCGGGCGACCCTTCGGGTGCCCGCGGCGAGGACAAGGAAGCGCTGCCGTGGTGGAGCTTCGCCCTGTTCGGCGGGCTGGCGACCGTGTGGCTGCTGACGCCGATCCTGGGCCCGTGGCTGGGGCTGCCGGCGGGCGACGGGCACGGCGAGTCGGCGCCCGGCGGCCTGAGGGGGACCTTGCATTCGTGGGGGGCGACCCTCGTCCTCTTCCTCCCCGGCGCGGTCGCCGGCGGGGTGGTGGGCCGGATCTTGGTCCGCCCGGTGAACTGGGTCCTGGGCTTTTTCTTCCGCGGCTTCAACTGGGTCTTCGACTGGGCGACGCGGGCCTACGGCGCGGTCGTGGGCTGGTGCCTCCGCCTCAGCGCCATCGTGCTGCTGGTCTACGCCGGCCTGATCGGCCTGACGGGCTTCGGCTTCTCCCGCATCCCCATCGGCTTCATCCCCATGCAGGACAAGGGCTACCTGGTGACGAACATCCAGCTGCCCGACTCCGCCTCGCTGGAGCGCACGCTCGAGGTGACCGACGCGGTCGAGAAGATCGCCCTGGAGACGCCCGGGGTCGCCCACACGCTCTGCCTGCCGGGGATGTCGTACGTCCTCAACGCCAACAGCTCCAACTACAGCAACGTGTTCGTCATCCTCAAGCCGTTCCACGACCGGCGCGAGCCCTCGCTCGGCGGGGACGCTGTCGCGGCCAAGATCCGCGAGCGCCTGGCGCGCGAGGTGCCGGAGGCCCGCGTACTGGTCTTCGGGGCGCCGCCGATCTCGGGCCTGGGCACCTCCGCCGGCTTCAAGCTGATGGTGGAAGGCATCGGCGACGTGGATTTCGACGCGCTGCAGGCCCAGCGCGGACGAACTGGCCGCGAAGGGCAACGAGCAGCCGGGCCTGGTCGGCCTGTTCAACGGCTTCCGCGCCCGCACGCCGCAGCTCTACGTGGACATCGACCGCGAGAAGGCCAAGTCGATGGGCGTGCCGCTGACCGACGTCTTCGACGTGCTGCAGGCGTGCCTGGGCAGCTACTACGTCAACGACTTCAACCGCTTCGGCCGCACCTGGCAGGTCAACGTCCAGGCCGACGCGCCCTTCCGCATGGACGCGGAAACCGTCAAGCAACTCAAGGTGCGCAACGCCGACGGCGACATGGTGCCGCTGGGGTCGGTGGCCGAGGTGCGCGACAGCGCCGGGCCGGTGCAGATCACCCGCTACAACATGTTCCCGACGGCCTCGATCAACGGCCTCCCGCTGCCTGGGACCAGCACCGGCGACGCCCTGGCGACCATGGAGAGGCTGAGCCGGGACCTGCCGCGCAACATGACCACCGAGTGGACCGAGGTGAGCTTCCTGCAGAAGCAGGCGAGCCAAGCTCGAGCAGTTCCGGGACCTGCGGAACAACCCCTTCAGCGCCTTCGCGGTGGGGGTGGTGCTGGTCTTCTTCGTGCTGGCGGGCCTGTACGAGAGCTGGTCGCTGCCGTGGGCGGTGATCCTGGTGGTGCCGATGTGCCTGCTCGAGCGCGCTGGCTGGGCCTCGCCCTGGCCGGCATGGACGTGAACATCTTCGTGCAGGTCGGCTTCGTGGTGCTGGTCGGCCTGGCGGCCAAGAACGCCATCCTCATCGTCGAGTTCGCCCGCGACCGCCAGCACGAGGGCGCGAGCCGATTCGACGCGGCCGTGGAGGCCGCCCGCGAGCGGCTGCGGCCGATCCTCATGACCTCGTTCGCGTTCATCCTCGGCGTGTTCCCGCTGGTGATCGCCGAGGGGGCCGGCGCACGAGATGCGGCGCACGCTGGGCACGGCGGTGTTCAGCGGCATGATCGGCGTGACGCTGTTCGGCCTGTTCCTGACGCCGGTGTTCTACTTCGTCGTGCGGTGGATCGTCGAACGCAAGGCGCCGGCGGCGGCGGCGGTCGTCCAGGCCCAACAGCCACACCCGCCGGCGTGAGTCAACTACCGGGCCGGCCGGCCTCCGGCCGGGTCGGGTTCACCCAGGGACGGGGTTCGGGTTCCTCCAGCAGAAGTGGGGTGCGACCATGACAGACATCAAGAGCCTTTCCAGCCGAATCGACAACGAGTTCGTCGCCGTGGAGAGGGGTGGAAGCCCCGGCTGGACACGCTGCTCCAGAAGTTCGGCGACCGCCCCACCATGAAGTCGGCCGAGCCCCCGGCCCCTGATCTCTCTTGGACCGAAAGCCAGCAAGCGCTTCCGGAATCTTCCCAGTACGCCGAGGCCCTTCGGAAGGCATAGCTCAGGGCCATACGGATGCCGGACCGTTGCGCGCTTCGGTCACATCAGACCTCGTGAAGATAACGAAGCCAGGGTTCCAGTAAAGCAGCCCCCAACTTTGACCCTGCCCCGACCAATGGGAACGATCAGGGGACAACCGTGATCCGCAGTCGCTGCGTCGCCCGGCCCACCGTTTCGGTGCCGACCTCAAGGACGTGCTCGTGCCCCCAGCTCAGCCGGCCCTCGTCCAGCCGGCGGACCGGTCGTTCCAGGGTCACCGTCATGACGACGTCGGCCGTCCCGGCGGCGTCCGGCACGCCGCGGAGCACGCCGGTGCTCTCGTCCAGGCGCAGCCACGCAGGGCCCCGGGTGAGTACGAACCGCGGCTTCTCGATGTCCCAGAAGCTCGCCGCTCTCCTTGCCGTCCACGGTGCGGAGGCGCAGGTCGCCCAGCGAGCGGATCGTCGCCACCTGGCCTCGGTACTCGGCGCCGACCCGGGCCGTCTCGGCGGGTCGGCCGTACAGGAACGGCCGGGGAGCGGCCGCGTAGTCGGAAGGCCCGCTCCGCTTCCCCTTGTCGTCGGTCGCCACCACCCGGTAGTACGCTTTGTTGGCGTTGGGCAGCTTCACGCCCGCGCCCAGGACGACCAGCTCGGTGCTTTCGGTCTCGGCGACGAAATTGGCCGGCGCCGCGCGGGCACGTCCTTCGATCGACCCACGTTGATCACGTACGGCTCGTCGCTGACCGTGAAGCCCTTCTCATCGCTGCCGTAGACGCGGTACTTGACCGCCTTTCGCCCCGCGCTGCCGGCGTTCCAGCGCAGCACCGCGCTGACCCTCGTTCCCCGGGACGGCTTCCAGGCGAACCGCCGTCGGCGGCACCGGACCGCCGGGCGTGAAGCTCCACGTCTTGCTCCATGGGCCCCAGACTCCCCTGTCGTTCCTGGCCCGGACGTGCCACCAGTACTTCTGACCGGGTGTCAGCAGGCCGACGTGAGGCAGGCTGTACCGCGTCTCGTTGCGACTCGCCGTGTTGCTGATCAGCTTCTCGAAATTGGCCGACAGCGGCCAGGCCAGGTCGGCACGGTCGGACAGCTCAAAGTGGTAGTCCGCAATCCGCTCTCCCTCGGTGACCGCAGGAGCCTTCCAGGTGAAGGCGACGTCGGTCCCGTCCGTCGTGCCGCCGTCCTCCGGGAAAAGCGGCCCCGGCGGCGCGGCGGGCGGCCGGGACAGCGACCGCTCGAACCATTCGTGGACGATGCGCACCTTGCGCGGGCCGGGCGACTGGTCGCTGTAAGTGAGCTGGTTCTCGCCGACGACCATGCCGGGCAGAGCCAGCGGTGCCATCTGCAAGTCGTTGAGGATGGCCAGGCGCTTGAGCCGGGCCCCCGCCGGCAGCTCGCACCGGAGCCGGTACTGGTAGCGGGCGTCGCCCTTGTACGGGAAATGGAACAGGGCGTCCAGGCCGTCGGTTACCTCGATCCACTTCGTTCCATCCCAGGAGACGGCGAACTTCGCTCCGGTCCCCTCGACGTCGAGCTTGCCGCCCACGAACGGGTATGGACTGCGCATCTTCCAGACGATCGTGCCGGTCTTGCCATCCTCGGGCACCAGTCCGCCGGGCTCCGCCTTGACGCTGTCGGCCCGTTCCGCTCCCTTGCGCCAGAGGTCCCTGGTGAAGTCCGGACGGTACTCCCAGCGACCGTTGCAGATCCGATCCGCCGCCTGGCCGCCCCAGACCTTGCCCTCTCCCGAACGCGGACCCCAGAGCTTGATGTCCAGGCGACCGTGGTACTTGAGGGGGACCAGGTGGCCCCAGCGCCAGACCAGCGCCTCGCCGGGCCGCAGCACCATGCTCATGGTCGTGTCGCGAACGCTGTCTCGAGTTCCCTTGCCCTCACTCTCCGAGAGGAACAACGCAGCCGCAGCCTCGGCCGTGGCCCGGCTGTCGGGATCGTTGATGCCGTAGGTGTGCGTGCGTTTGAGCAGGTCGTGGTCGCGCACCAGGTCCAGCTCACTGGCGATGGTCGCGTTGTCGCGCAGGAGGTAGAACGGTCCCATGTCGCCGTCCAGGAGGTTCCAGCGCCCATCGAACTGGACCTGCGAAATGCAGTGCCCCACGCAGCGGGCCGGGCGCACCGGGAAGCCCGCCGTCACGCCAGAGGCCGGCCAGGCAGATGGAATCGTTGCCGCAGGTTGTGTAGCCGTAGACGTTGAAGACCTTGACGGGGTCGTTGACTTCGTTGTCGCCGGTGCAGGCGTGGAAACGGTGCGTGGTCTGCACGCGCCACAGTGCGATGGCCTTCTCCCGGTCGCTCATGCCGGCACGCAGGGCGCCGGCCACGATCTCCTTGACGCTGCGGAAGTCGTTGCGGCCGTTGGAAAGCCAGGGGTTGATCACGTCGGTCTCGCCCACGTTCTCCAGCCGAACGGTCCGGTTGGATTCCCAGGTCTGCTCCCAGACCGCGAAGCCACCGCCGACAGGCGAGCGGCAGTTCGTCCCGTCCATCGTCCCGCCCTGCGTCACGTGATACGTTGCCGTCGCGGCGCGGACCTCCTGCACGTGCCGCCTGGCCACGTCCTGCGGATGGCTCCTGGACGCCCACGGTTCCAGCTGTTCGTTCCCATCCGCACCAGGCAGCAGGGCGGCGGTAAGAAGGAACATGATTTGCATGGTGTCACCCCGTCTGCTACGAAAACAACTCGCGGATGGGCGACATGCCGGGCTTGTTTGGCCTGCGCCGGCTGATCCCGTCGCACAGTCGGACGGTTCCCCCCTGGATTGTCAGCATGCCCCGAACCCTACTTCTCAAAGATGTCCGCAGGTGGCAAGAACCTCGCCATTGTATCCGAGTCTCAACGCACCAGACAGCGCAAACGGTCAAACAAACCGGGTCACCTGGTCACCGGGTCCAATGGGGCCGGGGCCGGGCTACGTCCACGGGGCCACCGACGACTTCGGCTACGGTGCGACGGAAAAGGTCGTTCGCATCCCCGCGCTGCACGCCACGCGCCTTCACGTGCTCGGGCTGGACCACGTGCGCCTGAGCTTCCCGCACAAGGGTCGCGCTGACACCCTCACGGATGTCGCGGTGACTCATGCCGAGGTCGTCAGGGGCCTGTTGTCGTAAAGCATCACCGGATCAACCTCCGCAAGGGGTTTTGCTTGTTCAACAAGGAGAAACCAATGCCAAAGACGATCAAGGTCGGCGTGATCACCCAGGCGCAGGGGCGCACCTGCCCGATTATTTCGGCTCACTGGCGAAGATCGAGGAAGCGGAAACCGTGGCCCTGGCCGATCCCAGCGGCAAGACGGTGGACGGCGCCGCAAGGCCCTGGGCGACAAGCTCAAGGAGGTCTTCCAGGACCCCGCCGAGATGCTCCGCCGCTACCAGCCGCAGATGGTGGTCGTGAGCCTGGAAGCGGTCGAGGCCCCGCCGGCGATCAACGCCGCACTCGATGCGGGCTGCCACGTCTTCGCGGAGAAACCCTCCTGCACTCGTGCCGAGGATTTCGAGAAGCTGACGCGCAAGGCCCAGACCAAGCATCGCCATCTGATGCTGGCCCTGGCCAACCGCTCCCATGCCCCCGTGCGTGAGGCACGCCGGCTGATCCTGGCCGGCAAACTGGGCAAGATTTACGGCGTCGAGGTCCATCTGGTGACCGATCAAACCCGGCTCAAGAGCGCGGACTACCGCAAGTCCTGGTTTTGCAGCAAGGCCCGGGCAGGCGGCGGCCAGCTGATCTGGGTGGGCATTCACTGGCTGGACCTGGCCCTGCACGTCACGGGTCTGAAGGTCAAGCAGGTGACGGGCTTTGCCGGGCTCGTCGGCGGTCAGCCGATAGACGTCGAGGACTCGGCCGCGCTCAGCCTGCGTTTCGACAACGACACCTTCGGCACGATGACGTCCGGCTACTATCTCGACAAGGGCTATCAGTCGCACGTGCAGGTCTGGGGCGAACACGGCTGGCTGAGGCTGGCAGCCGTCGAGGAACTGCCCCTGGAGTGGTACAGCACAAAGGACGTCAAGGAGCCGACGGTCCAGCGCTTCGAGTATCCCAGGGGAGGACGGGGCTACCTGGCGTTCCTGAAGGCGGCGGTCCGGGCCAGCGCGGGGCTGGACGAAGCACCGGTCACGGCCGAGGAGGGGTTGCACGTCCTCAAGACTGTCTTCGCCTTCTACGAGGCCGTGAAGACGGGGCGTGTCCAGACCGTTGGGTAAAGAGGGAACCTGGGACTCTGGGACACGTTGCCAGTTCAGGTGTTTCCCGTTCGATTACCAGCGGCCGAAATGCGCGCCGCCATCGACGTACAGGATGTGACCCGTGACCGTCGCGGCGTCGGTCAGGTACATGACCGCATCCGTGATGTCCTTGACCGTCGAAGGCCGACCCATCGGCGACAGGCTCTCCATCACGTCCTTCGGCGTGTTCCGGTGCAGCGGCGTGTAGACGACGCCGGGCGCGACGGCGTTCACGCGGATGCCGTCTTTGGCGTACTCCATCGCCAGGTGCTGGGTGATCGTTTCCAGACCGCCCTTGGTGATCATCGGCACCGCCGCCGGGACGCCCCGGATCGGGTTGCGAGCCAGGGCCGCCGTGATCGTGACGATGCTCCCGCCGGTCTTCTGCGCCAACATTTGCTTGATGGCGAGTTGGGTGACGTACAGGAAGCCCTCGAGGTTCGTCGAGACGAGCGACTTGAAGTCCTCGGCCGTGTAGTCCGTGAACGGCTTGGTGAAGAAGATGCCGGCGTTATTGACCAGGACGTCGATCGACTGGAAGCGCGACAGCGCCGTCTCGACGATCCTGGCGGCGGTTGCCGGCTCGCCGATGTGGCCGTCCACCAGAGCGACGTGGTCGGAAGCCGCGACCTCGGTGGATTGGGTCACCTTCCGGGAATTGGCAACGACGTTGAAACCCCGTTCGACAAACGCTTTCACGATGCCCGCGCCGATCCCCTGCGAAGCTCCGGTCACGATGGCTGTCTTTCGTTGGCTGCTCATGGTCGAGGACTTCCCCTGTGCGGCGAACGTCACACCGCCTGGCGGATCACCTGGCCGCGCGTGATGGCCAGGGGCCGGCCCTGGCCGTCCTGGACCTCGGTATGGGGGGCATAGCCCAGGCAATGGTAGATCGTGGCGTGCAGGTCTTGCGGCAGCACCCGGCCTGCGCGGGGATGACCGCCGATCCGGTCCGACGAACCAAGCACCTGCCCGCCCTTGATGCCGCCTCCCGCCAGGGCGACGCTGAAGACGTGGCCCCAGTGATCCCGGCCGCCGCCGCCGTTGATCTTCGGCGTCCGGCCAAACTCGCCCATCCAGACAACCACGGTGCTCTCCAGCAGGCCGCGTGCTTCCAGGTCTTCGAGCAGGGCGGAGTAGCTCTGGTCCATGATCGGCATCAGCCGATCCTTGAGGTTCTGGGCGTTCTTTTTGTGGGTGTCCCAGGCCGGGCTATCGGTGGTTTCGCCGGGGATGCGCGTCCAGTTGACCTGCACCAGGGACACGCCCGCCTCGACCAGCCGGCGTGCCAGCAGGCAGCTCTGGCCCCAGCGAGTACGGCCGTAGCGGTCGCGCAGCCCGGCTGGCTCGCGCTCCAGGTCGAACGCCTGGCGGGCCTTGCCGGCACTGAGCAGGTCGATCGCTTGCTGGCTCTGATGATCGAATCGGCCCAGCGTTCCGGAGCGTTCCAGCGTGTCCAGGTGCCGGTTGACCTGCTCCAGCAGCGACAGCCGGCCCTGCATGCGCAGGGCGGGGACGTCGCCGGGCAGACTCAGTCCGGGGATCTGAAAGGTGGGCTGGCTGGGATCGCAGTGGATCAGCCAGGGATCGGCGGTCCGGCCGAGGAAGCCGCCATCCTGACCGGGCCAGGAGAGGTTGCCGTTGTTCCAGATATGGTCGGGGAGGGCGATGGAGGCAGGCAAACCGCCGCGAGCGGGCCGCAGTTTCTGGACCAGGGCGGCCAGGCAGGGCCAGTCGTTGGGGGCGCCCGGTTTGGCGTTCTCGCTGTTGGTCGGCTGGTGCGGCACTCCGGTAAGCATCCAGTAGCCGCTGGACGAGTGCGCGTTGTCGTTGGTGGACATCGCCCGCAGGACACAGATGCGGTCGGTCAGCTGGGCGGTGCGCGGCATCAGCTCGCAGACCTGAATCCCGGGGACGCGCGAGGCAATCGGCTTGAAAGGGCCGCGCACCTCGGGTGGTGCGTCGGGCTTGGGGTCCCAGGTTTCGTGCTGCGGCGGACCGCCCAGCAAGAAGAGGACGATGCACGCCCTGGCCTTGCCAGTCGTGCCCATCCCCAGGGACGCGGCACGGGCCTGACCGCGCCACAGCTCGGGCAGCGACAGACCGGCAGCGGTCAGGCCGCCCAGGCGCAGCCATTGCCGGCGCGTCAGGCCGTCGCAAAGGCGCGGGCCGGGAGAGAGAATGCGGAACATCGTCCATGCCCCCAACGGTGTGTCTGTCAATCACTGTAAGCGACACGACCGCCGGGTGCAAGGAGTCCTTTCATACGTCCCCGAACCAGGCCATGACGAATGCCGGAACGAGAGCGGAAGAAGTGGCAAGAGGGGACGGAGCATGATAGAGTGGCCAGTGGTGGCAGAGGTTAATCGGGCCGCTGGTAAGAGGCTGACCGGCGCCTCGCTCAGGTGATCGGGTAGCAGAAACAGGTTGACCGGGCAGTCGGCCGCAACGCCCGTTCCGCATCGAGGAGAGAATGGGGTTCTTTCGTTCCTTGTTGAATTGGTTTAACCCAACGAGGGATTGGGAAGAAGACTTGATCGCTCCCATTGTCCTGGACCTCGATCATCATCTGTTCTGTGGCGTCGGGATTGGAGAGCCGATCGAGAAACTCTCGTTCCTTGGGCCAGGCCAGGTCACCTCCCTGGGAATCGCTTGGCCGCGGAAGGGGGTTGCTGTCGCGAATGGCAATGGGTTGATCGACGAGATGAGCTTCTTCTTTGGCCACGTGGCTGAGCAGAGGGGTGGGCAGTTCGTCGGCACTTTCCACTACCGCAGCGGAGCCGTGACATTGTCCAGGGATTTCAGCGAGGAGAACGCCCTTTGTCTGTTTGGACAACCGTACTGGCGGGATCAGGATCAGGACGAAAGCATTCTGTTCTACGAGCTTGGCGATCGCGAGCTGCAACTTGAGTTCGGCTTGGACAGGCGCTTGAAGTGCCTGGTGCTGTGCCTCCCGATCCTGGCGGACGAATCCCAGCGAAAAGCGTACGGCGTCACGAAACCCTGGCCACCGAGACAGTCCTGATGGCGTGGGTAAGCCGCAAGTGGTGTTGCTACCGAGTTCCGCGTTGACCAACTCGATTACGTTGAGCTGTTCGTCCCAGACCGCCACGAGGCTACGGCGAGTGCGGAGGACAAGACCCATGCTGAACCTTTTCTCTGCTGACATGCGCCGCAACCCCTACCCCGCTTATGACCAGGTGCGGAGCAGTTCGCCCGTCCTGTATCTTGCGCCGTTCGATCTCTGGCTGATCCTCGACTACGAGGGCGTCAAGCGGGCGCTGGTCGATCATGACACCTTCAGCTCCAACCTGTCGCACGTGCCCGGCCACGGCAATCCGGGAGAATGGTTCATCTTCTTTGACCCGCCCCGCCATGCGAAGCTGCGCGGCCTCATTTCCCGGGCCTTCACCCCTCGGGTGGTCGCGAACCTGGAGCCGCGCATCCGGGAACTGTCGCGGCAGCTTCTGGACGAGAAGATCGAGCAGGGCGAGATGGACCTGGCGACGGACTTTGCCGTGCCCCTGCCGATGCGGGTGATCGCGGAGATGCTTGGCGTCCCCGCGGCGGACTGGCCGAGGTACAAGCGCTGGAGCGACGTGATCCTCAAGCTCGCCAACACCATTTCCAGGGACGAGGAAGCGTACCGGACGATCGAGGAGTATGGAGCGGTCACGGAGGAGATGCGGCTCTTCCTGCCCGACCTGGTCGCCCAGCGCCGGGCCCTGCATCAGGAGGACCTGCTGACCCGGCTCGTCGAGGCCGAGCTGGACGGCGAACGGCTCACTGCGGAGGAGGTGCTGGGCTTTGTGCAGTTGCTCCTCGTGGCCGGCCAGGAGACGACCGCCAATCTGCTCAACAACGCCGTCCTGTGCTTCCTCGAAAACCCGGACCAGCTCGCCCGGCTGCGGGAGGGGCCCCACCTCCTGCCCTCCGCGATCGAGGAGGTCCTGCGCTACCGCTCGCCGCTCCAGTGGATGCCCCGGGCAACGCGGCGCGACGTCGCAGTCTGTGGTCAGGTGATCCCGGCCGGGAAGCTCGTCCTGCCGATGATCGGCTCGGCCAACCGGGACCCCAGGGTTTTCCGCGACGCCGGTCGTTTTGACGTCAGCCGCGACCCCAACCCGCACCTGGCATTCGGACACGGCATCCATTCCTGCCTGGGTGCGCCGCTGGCACGGCTGGAAGCCCGGATCGCGCTGGCCGATTTCCTGGAGCGGGTTCAGGGGTTTGAGCTGGCCAGCGCCGAGCCGTGGGAGCCGCGCCAGGCGCTGCAGGTGCATGGGCCGTCGCGGCTGCCGATCCGTTTCCGGCCCGGCCCCTGCTGCGATCCGCTGCCGTGATTGGGCCCCGTTCGAGGTGTCGCGTCGTGCGAGGATGTTCGCCATGGGTGCATCCGGACCGTTGCCCGAAAAAGCCGCTCGCCCACGCGGGCTGAGCCGTCGCCAGGCGCTGCTGCTCGGCCTGTTGGTCGCCCTCGTCACGTACCCGGCCCTGGTCGGTGTTCTGCCATGGGCGTTGTCGCTGCTGGCGCCACGGTTCGGGTGGTCGGCGGACGGGCCGGCGACCTGGAACCTCCTTGGTCTGGTCCCGGTCGCGGTCGGCGTGGCGGGCCTGGCCTGGGTCTTCCGTGTTCTGCTTCTGCAACTGCCTCGCCTCCCGGACTGGATCGAGCTGGGACCCGGTGAGCACCTCGCCACGGCAACGGCGCGCGTTCTGGTCACGCACGGCCCGTTTGCGCTGTCGCGCAACCCGATGTTCCTTTCCGGCCTGACAACCATGCTCGGGTGGGCGATCTTCTACGGGAGCTGGGTCATCCTCGCGCTCACCATCGCTGGCTGGTGCTTCAGCAACTTCGTCAAGGTGCCGCAGGAGGAGCGGGCGCTGGAGGCCCGCTTCGGGGAGGAGTACCGCCGCTACCGGCAGCGAGTCCCGCGCTGGCTCGGGCCGCTGCGACGGTGAAAGGGCGTCAGTGCCACAGACCCAGCACCAGACCGAAAAGGACAAAGCGCGCCACGTGGTAGCCACCGTCGATCAGCCACAGGAGCAAACTCAGGTTGGCAAACTGGTACGTCATGCCCAGGCTTGCCGCCACAAAGCATCTGCCGGCGGCCAACCCGCGCAGCAGCGCCGACTCCAGTGACGGCGACGGACCGAGCCAGACGGCGAACGCCCCGGCAGGGATCAGGCAGAAGACGAAACTGGCCGCGAAGACCCGAACCAGATGGGGTTGATGGGCCTCCCGGCCCCGGCCCGCCTCGCGGTTCCAGAGGAGCCCGAAGACCCGGTGCGAATACCAGACGGCCCCAGAAGAAAACTCAAGACGGTGGCCAGGAAAACGGCCCAGACGTTGACGTTGTTCATGTCTTCTTCAAGCCTCGCAGGGGTCAGGTCATTCCTCCGGCCGCCTTTGCGGGGTTCCGGGCGGTCCGGCCACGTGGGCCAGGAGCCGTTTCGGCGCCACCGAACGGTAGCTCTCGTCGATCCATTCCCAGAGCAGTTCCAGGGGCGCTTCATCCTCCGGACCGAAGTGGGCGGCGACCCAGTCGCTCTTGCCGAGGCGGTAGCGGACTGCCTCGGCGAAGGGCAACTGCAGGGCAGCCTCCCGCGAGTGGGGCAAGTTCGCCGTCAGACCCCAGCGGCCGGTTGCCGTACGCAGCAGCAAGAGCAGGTCCACGACCAGTTCGCACTTGGTGTGGAACACTTCGGGGTCGGGGTCGGTGGGCAGTTGGCTCTTGCGGAAGTACAAGCGGCCGGTGAGGGGCAGATACCAGGCCGGAGCGTCACCGTTGCGCAACAGATCGCCCAGGACAACCCAGTTATGGGCGCGCACGGTTTGGGCGCGGTTGGGACAGCGAGCCGTGTACTCGTGGAAGGTACAAGTGCCCCCAGACCTTCTTGCTGCTTCTGTGGGTCTTGCTGTCGTCGCAGGCGTGGACTCGGTAGCCATACCAGAAGCGTCCGGGGGTTTCTTCCAAGAGTTCGGCCAGAGACTCTTCGACCACAGGCTGGTCCCAGTGACCGATCTCGGCGAAGTTCTCCAGTTCCTTCCAGCGGTCGTGCAGACCCAGGGCGATCAGGGACTGGGTGATGGTGTGTTCTTCGACGTTGAGGGCCAGCCCCGTAATCCAGACCACGAAGCGACGGAAGCCGCCGGCCGTGAAGGCAGGCTTGAAGGGAGCGAGCAGACCTTGCCAGAACGACCAAAGCAGAGTAACGTGCATGGCACACCTCCTGGGGTCGTGTCAGAAGCCTTGGGCAGTCTTCTGCCAGCCTGACACCGGGAGGTGCTTGTTTCAAGAGCCCTTGATAAATGACAAATGTTCACGTTCGGAATGGACCCAGAATTAGAGATGTCGCCAGGAGACGATTTTCGTTAGCTTATTGGGAAGCTACTGGCTACAATGGGCCAAACAGGAATCCGGGGCAAGCCCCCCAGCACCAATCTGCTGGATTACGAGGACAGGCTCCTAGCACTCGGTACTCAGTACTCAGCACTCAGTACGTGTCCCGGCAGGAGGCAGTGCGATGACGGCGCGAGCCGGGCGGATCGGCGTGATTGGCGGCGGCCTTGGCGGCCTGGCCGCTGCATGTGTGCTGGCGGCCCGCGGTTACGCGGTCACCCTGTTCGAGAAAAGCCCCTGGCTGGGCGGCAAGGCCGCCGTCCTCCGGGCACAGGGCTACCGCTTTGACATGGGGCCGACCATCCTGACGCTGCCCTCGGTACTGCGCTGCATCTTCGCCGAAGCGGAGCGCAAGCTGGAGGATTATCTTGAACTGATCCGCCTCGATCCGCAGTGGCGCTGCTTCTTCAGCGACGGGGCGACCCTTGATCTGCTGGCCGACGTCGAGCCGATGTGTCAGGCACTGGAGCGCTTCGCTCCGGGCGGTCAGGTGAGCCAGGGCTATCGTCGTTTCCTCGACTTCTCCGCCCGGCTGCACTCCATCTCGCAGCGGTTCTTCTTCTGGCGATCGATCGGCTCCATCTGGGACATGCTCGATCTGAAGGACCTGTGCAAGCCTCGGATGCTGGCTGACGTGCTGGCCATGCGCCTGGGTCAGTCCGTGGCCCAGGCGGTGCGCTCGCACGTCCCGGAGCCGCGGGTCGCTCAGATGCTCGATCACTTCACCCAGTACGTCGGTTCCGCACCGGACGCCTCGCCTGCGGTGCTGTGCGGCATCGCGCACATGCAGACCCGAGAAGGTGTTTGGTATCCCCGCGGCGGCACCGCGGCGGTCCCACAGGCCCTGACCCGGCTGGCCGAAGAACTGGGCGTTCAGTTGCGAACCGGAGTCGGCGTCCGCCGGATTCTGCTGGATGGCAACACAGTGGCCGGCCTCGAAACCGACTCCGGCGAACAGGTGCCGCTGGCGGCGGTTGTCTCCAACGCCGATTCGGTGCGGACACACCGCGAGCTGCTGGCCGGGACCAGGGCGGCGAAGCGGTTCGAGCAGCCGCTGCGACCGGGAACCGGCCTGCTCCGGAGTGGTCCTCTACCTTGGGCTGGATCGGACTTACGAGCAGTTGTTGCACCACAACTTTGTCTTTTCCCGCGATCCAGAAGAGGAGTTCGAGGACGTTTATCGCCGGGGCCGACCCGCGCTCGACCCGACCTGTTACGTCTGCGCCCCTGCCCGGACCGATCCGGAAGTCGCTCCACCGGGTGGGGAGGCCCTTTACGTTTTGGTCCATACGCCTTACCTCCGACCCGGGCAGGACTGGCAGCAGACGTTTCCGGCTTACCGGCAGACCATTCTCCGCAAGTTGGCCGACACGGCGGGACTGACCGACCTGGAGCGGCGAATCTCCTTCGAGGACCGGCTGACGCCGCAAGACATCCACGAGCGCTACCGGGTGCTGAATGGGGCCATTTACGGGCTGGCCAGTCATGGACGCTATTTCGGGGCGTTCAAGCCGGCCAATCGCAGCAAGGACGTCAAGGGACTGTACCTGGCCGGCGGCGCGGCGCATCCGGGACCGGGAATGCCGCTGGTGCTCATGTCAGGGTGGATCGCGGCCGATACACTCGACCGGGATGGGGTGGTGCAGCGCAATGCAACCCATTCGCGACATTTACCGTTTAGCCGCGACGCGGAGCCGCGCAGCGGCGCAGCGGAGCGCGTCGCCCTGCCAGCACGCTCCGCTGCGCCGCTGCGCGGCTCCGCGTCGCGGCTAAACGTGTGGTTGTGGCTGTTCCGCCGCTGGTGCAAGCGCTATCTCGGCAAGAACTTCCACGCTGTCCGCCTGGCCCGGGAAGGCAAGCCGACCGATCCGCTCGGCGAGCCGATCCTGGTGGTGGCCAATCATCCCTCCTGGTGGGACCCTCTTGTTGGCCTGATGCTGCTCGACCTCTTTCCCGGCCGACGGCACGCTGCTCCAATCGATGCGGCAGCGCTGAGCAAATATCGCTTCTTCGAGCGGCTGGGCTTCTTCAGCGTGGAGCGTGACACCCTCCGGGCGCTCGCGATTTCCTGCGGACCAGCCTGGCCTTGCTGGCCCGACCCGATGCCTGTCTGTGGGTCCCCGCCCAGGGCCGTTTCAGCGATCCGCGCGAACGGCCCCTCGGGTTGCAGCCGGGGATCGGGCATCTGCTCCGCCGGCTGCAAGGCGGCGTCGTGTTGCCGCTGGCCCTGGAATATCCCTTCTGGGGCGAACGCTATCCCGAGGCCCTTGCTCGCTTTGGCGCTCCAATCGCCATCGGTGACGGCAGCCGGCACAGCCCGAGTGAGTGGGTGTCGCGCATCGAGATAGCCCTGAGCGAGACAATGGATGCCCTGGCCCGGGACGCGGTGCAGCGCCGGCCCGGCGGTAGGTTCGACACTCTGCTGGGAGGCAATGCCGGCGTCGGCGGCCTGTACGATCTCTGGCGGCGGCTGCGGGCCTGGCTCCAGGGCAAACCGTTCCAGCCCGAACACGGCGAGCCGGAAACTCCGCCTGCCCTGGGAGGCGTGTCGTGATCCTGCTGGGCCTGGCCATCGCGGGGCTGGTGCTGGCGGCCATCCCCGCGATCCTCTTCTGCTGGAACCTCTGGCTTTACAAGTCTCCCCCTTCCGGAAACGAGCCGCCGGGTTTATCCCGGCGGAAAGACCGCCGGGATAAACCCGGCGGCGAAGCGCAGGCCGGCCTGCCGGCCGGAGCGCACGCAGGCGTGCGAGGGGCGGTATCCGTCCTGATCCCCGCTCGCAACGAGGAGAAGGTCATCGCCGCCGCGGTCGAGTCCGCCCTGGCCAGCAAGGGCGTCGAGCTGGAAGTGGTCGTCCTGGACGACGGTTCCGAGGACGCGACGGCATCCCTTGTCGAATCCCTGGCCCGGCGTGATCCGCGTGTCCGTCTGGTTCGGGGTCCGCCGTTGCCGGCGGGCTGGTGCGGCAAGCAGCACGCCTGCTGGGTGCTGGCCCAATCGGCCCGCTATCCCTTGCTTGCCTTTGTCGATGCCGACGTGCGGCTGCTGCCGGACGGGCTGGCACGGCTCGCGTTCTTTCTGCGAACCAGCGGGGCCGACCTGGTCAGCGGCGTGCCGCGCCAGGAGTCGGGGACCTGGCTTGAGTCCCTGATCCTGCCGCTGATCCACTTTATCCTGCTCGGCTTCCTGCCGCTGGCGCGGATGCGGACCACCTGTCATCCCGCTTACGCGGCCGGCTGCGGCCAGCTGTTCCTGACCACGTGCGCTGCTTACGAAAGGACGGGCGGACACGCAGCCATCCGCACCTCGCTGCACGACGGCATCACCCTGCCGCGCGCCTACCGCCGGGCCGGTCTCCGCACCGACCTGTGCGACGCGACCGACCTGGCCACGTGCCGGATGTATCACGGAGCCGGCCCGCTGTGGCAGGGGCTGGCCAAGAACACCGTCGAGGGACTGGGCAAACCCGCCCTGATCGGCCCGGCGACGCTGCTGCTGCTGGGCGGACAGGTGCTGCCCGTGCTGCTCTGGCTGGCCTGGCCCTGGTTGACGCCGGCGACGAGCGCGGTCAACGCCCTGGCAACTCTGGCCGCGTTTGCTCCGCGTCTGCTTGGCATGAGGCGCTTTCGGCACAGGCCTGGCAGCGTGCTGCTGCATCCGCTGGGTGTGGCGATCCTCGTGGCCATCCAGTGGCATGGCCTGTTTCGGGCTGTCTTGGGTAAGCCGGCCTGCTGGAAGGGGCGGGCGGCTCCTCCGATGACAAGGTGACAAAAGCACTTGTCTTCTGTCACCTTGTCACCTTGTCATCGGAGGAGCCGTGCAGGAACCGCTCCACGATGCACCGGGCCAGGTGAGGTGGCCGCGGCCGGGCGCCGAAGCGGAGCACGGCACGCAGTCCGCCCAGAAGCAGCAGCACCGACAGCTCCACGTCGGGAATGAACCACAGCCCGAGCTGCTCGCCCTCGTGGCAGACTGCGTGAAACAGCGCCACCGTGTTGCTCCGGGCGTCGTTCCAGGGGTTGTCCCCGTCCAGGTTGCCCATGACCTCGGCGTGCTGGATCACGTCGAACAGGTGCGGCTGCTCGTCAAAGTACACCAGGATGGCCTCGACCATCGCCTCCAGCCGGCTGCGGGGATCGCTGGGCTGATCGTGGGCCGCCTGCAAGCGGGGGCTGAGCTGCTCCGCCGCCTGCGCCAGCAAGGCCAGGTACAGCTCCTCCTTGTCCTGGAAGTAGCGGTACAGCGTGCCCTTGCCGACCCCGGCCGCTGCCGCGATGTCCTCCATGCGGGCCTCATGGAACCGGTGCGTGGCAAACAAACGGGCAGCCACGGCGAGAATCTTGTCGGACTGAATCGGCGTCTTGGTTCGCACGGACGACTCTCATGGGCGGGATTCGGACTTTACTGGAACTGACCGGTCAGTCCGCATTGTAAACATCCTCGCGGACCTGAACAAGGCGAAAAGAAAGGGGCCCTCTCCGTGTCGGGGAGAGGGCCGCTCTGTCGAGCCTGAAGCCGCCGCTTGGGCTGTGGCCGGAGGAGAGGAGGCTGACGGCGTGGTCAATCGCCGACGCCCAGATCGCACATCCACAGCTCTTCGCCGATCCGGTCAGAGTCGATGAAGTCGCGCACCCGGACGTGGTTGCCGTGCCGGGCGAGCATTTTCTGCATCTCGGCGCGGATGTCATTGTAGCCCAGGGGGCCGGGCACGTCTTTGTTGAGGTCCCTCCGTTGCTCGGGCGACATGGCATCAAGTTCCATGATGATGCCGCTCAGACGTTTGCCAGGCGGAAACCGATCCAGACTCAGGAACTGTCTCATCTCCTCGCTGCACTGCTTCAGAACTCGCGACATGGTTGTCCTCCGCAATCGTTTGTCAACCCACGGCTGACCGGTGGATCAGCCGTCACGACAGGCCCGGGAGCTTGATGGGATTTGCAGAGCATGCTGGCTCAACCCGGCTTCCTTGTCAGGTCGGGAGAGGCATACTCGCCACGGATTGGGGAATACCCTACCACGTTGCCGCAGGAAATGCAACCGGCTTGTGACGAATTTGTTCTGCCTGGTGGACGGAGCCGCGCACGCAGAAGCCGAGCCGCGCACGCAGCGCAGCGGAGTAAGCGGTTCGTCGGACGACCGCTTACTCCGCTGCGCTGCGTCGCGGCTCGGTCAGTGCCCAGCCAGATCCTCGATCCGGTACAGAAACAGATCGCCGTGTCCCCGAGCCCGGGGGCGCTCGGTCAGGGTGCGTGGATCAAAGCCGGCGACGATCAGCAGGCCCTTCTTGCTGGCGCAGACAATTTGGGTGCCGACAATGCCCAGCCGCCGGCTGGACAGCAACTTGAATTCGGGATAGGAGTAGCGGTCCAGGGTCCCCTCCCGGGTGAGCAGGAAGAGGGCCTGCTCATCGGGATCGACCACGGCGGCCTGGAAGGGCGGCAGAGACAGGTGGAAGGCCAGGTCCGTCTCCCGCTCGGAGGACAGCCGGAGGACGCTGCCGTTCTTGCACAGCAGGAAGCGGCCGTCCGGGGTGATCTGGAACGCGCCGCCCAGCGGGTGTTTGCCCTGCGGGCCCTTTACGGTCCGCGGGGCCTCGTCGGGCTTGCCAGGCAGGACCACCGCCTCGATCGAACCCGGAGAGACGCCCTGGGTGGAATGGTAAAGCCGCTTCTGATCCGGGCTCAACTGCAAGAATCGAGCGCCGCCAGACGCCGCCCCAGCGGGCCAGCACCTCGTTTTTCGGGCCGATGGCCGTGATGTCGCTCCACTCGCCCGAGCTGCCGCTGAGGTAAACCAGCCCGTTGTCGGCGAGAGCCACGTCGTAGGGCACGGTCGGCACTGTCCAGCGATGCCGAAACTGGAGCCGTTCCGGGTCGATCAGCTGGAGCAGCCCAAAGGTCCGCTCTCCTTCCTTCATCGGTGCCACGGCAGCCAGCGTCTTGCCGTCCGGGCTCAGGGCCAGGGCTTCGGTGCCGTCGGCCAGCCGGAATCGGGCCTTCGCCTGGCTGGCCAGGTCAAGCCGGCCCAGGACGCCATCGGTGAGGTTGAGGTAGTACAGCGTCCGCCGATCGGGCGACAGCAGCAGTTGACTGATGACTCCGCCCACCGAAACCACGGCCAGCGGCTTCATTTCTGCAGCCTGGGAGAGCGAATTGTCTGGCGAGCCGGGAACGGGTGTTTCCGCGACCTGCTGTGGCGGATGGATTTTCTCCGCCTCGGCTGGCAGACGGATCAGGGACCACGGATGGATCAGCGCGTCCCGGCTGCCGGACAGGGTCTCGCGCCCCCGGCTGGCAAAGGCGACCGCGACCAGCGGCTCGACGTGTTTGCGGAAAGCGCGGATCTCCTCCCCGGTGCGTGCGTCCCAGAGCCGGACGGTGGCGTCATTGCCGCCCGAGAGCAGCCGGGTGCCGCCTGGACTGAAAGCAACGCTCTTGACCCCGGCACTGTGGCCCTTCAAGACCTGGAGCAGCCCTCCCGTCTCGACGCTCCACAGCCGCAGCGTCCGATCGTCGCTGCCGGAGAGCAGCCGGTCGCCTTCGGACGAAAACACGGCTGTGGTTACCCAGCCATTGTGCCCGGTCAGCCGGCGCAGCAGCTTGCCGCTCTTGGCGTCCAGCAGCAGGATCGACTTGCCCGAGCAGACCGCCAGCTGCTTGCCGCTGGGCGAGAAGCTGATCGCGGTGAGCGATCGCGCTTCCTCGGTAAAGGCGAAGTCCGGAATCGCCTTTGCCTTGTCGAGGTTCCACAGCAAGACCTCGCCATCGATGCTGACCGACACGGCCCGCAGACCATCCGGGGCGAAGGCCACGCCGGTGACCAGGTCGTTGTGGCCGTCCAGCCGGCGCAGTTCCCGGCCGCTCTCGACCTCCCACAGCCGGACGGTGCCATCCTTGCTGCCGGAGAGCACCTGGCTGCCGTCCGGCGAGAAGGCGACGCTCCAGACCGAGGCGGTGTGGCCGATGCAGCGGCGCAGATCGCGGCCCGCCTCGACGTCGTAAATGCGGATGGTCTTGTCGGCGCCGGCAATGGCCGCCAGCTTGCCGTCGGGGCTGAAGGCCAGGGCGTTGGCCGGGCTGGACTGGGCCTCCAGCGGATCGACCTCGCCGGTGTTGTCGGGAAGCGGCTGGCCATTCTGCCCCGGCTGCAGCACGCTGCCCAGGCGCAACTCGCGTCCCAGGTCGCCGAAGCTCTGTACCACCGCCTGCCGGGCCACGGTCGCTCCCGGCACGCGCAGCGCTCCCAGGTTCCGGCTCAGCACGTCCGATTTCAGCAGGCGCGGCAGCAGTTCTTCCGGCTTCTGCCCAACCTCGGCGGCCAGGGTCGGCAGGTCCACGTCGGCCTCGTAGCGCAGGGTCAGGGTCATGACCACTTCCACCGAGCCGACCGTGTTGCCGGTCTTCGCAAGGGCCTTGCGGAAGCGCGCGGTGTCCTCCTCCATCAGGGCCTTCATCTTCGCCTCGGGAACGTAGAGGGCCCGGATCAGGTCGGCGTCGGCCCGGCTGAATGCCTTGGGGTTCTTGCCGACGTGGCCGCGGATCTGGTCGGCCTTTTGCAGGATGCCGCTGGCATGGCACGACATGCACGAGACGCCCGCCTCCACGGCCCGGTCAGGCCGCTTGGGATCGCTGACAATGGCGATCGGTCCCTTGTCGAGGCGGACGTTGTTGTTGTTGACCAGTACGTAAGCGTGCAGACCGTTGGGCAGGTTGAAGATGGCCTCGCCGCCGGCATGGAGGAAGGTGTTGTCGGTCAAGCCCGGGCCGAGCGGATAGGCGAAGACGTTGCGCCGGTCGGGCAGCAGCAGGTCGCGTTCGGTCAGGTTCTGCGGGATGGCGTCGAAGTCGTAGGTGCGCCAGTAGGCCCCGTTCTGGGCGTCGTGCCGTTCCAGGATGCGGTTGTTGCGTGAAATGCCGGAGCCGAGGAAGCCGGTCCGGGCCACCCGTTCCTGCTGAATGTCCAGGGCCACGTCCACGCGCAACTGCCGCTCCAACTCGGCCAGGTTGGTAGGCATCTGGAGCAGGTCGTAGTAGAGCGGGGCCCGCGAGGCGGTGGCGACAAACCAGTCGAGCCGGACGTAGGGCATCCGCGAGGCAGTCGCGATCAGGACTTCTCGGCCGACAGCGGAGTCCTGGAGGATGCCATAGGGGTACTCGGCCAGCAGCCGGTTCCACAGGTTGGCGTCCCACTGGTAGTCGCGCAGGTCGATCCGCAGCACCAGGCCGGCAGGGTCGATCGGCCGGGGCAGGCTGATGCGGGGGTGCCAGGAGAGGCTGTTGAGCAGCTTGGCCAGGGCGTTGCGATAGGATTGCAGTTCATCGGGCCCGGCCCCGGCGTTGGCCAGGGCGGTGAGCGCGAAATCGCGCGTGAAGCGGCGGGCCCGTTTCTCGATGGTGTGCAGGTCGGCGAGGATCCACTCGACCACCTCGGCCTCGCTGACCGCGGCGCGAGCGACGCCCGGCTGGGCTGGCGGAGCGCCGCCATCGATCCAGTGTTTGAGTTGGGCGATCTCTACTGCGGTGGGACGCGGGGTTTCGCCGGCGGGGGGCATCTTGCCGCTGGCGAGGCGCTTGAACAGCGGCGACTGGTCGGCGTGGCCGGGAACGATCTTCTTGCGGGCGATCAGCTTGTCGCGGTCCAGGACGTAGTTCATGCCTCCTTCGAGACTGCCGTCCCGTCCGTGGCAGCGATGGCAGGTGTTCTTGAGGATCGCCTGGGCTTTGCGGGCCAGGTCGCTTTCACCCCGGGGGCTGACGCCCCCGGGCTCGCCGGCTTGCCCCAGGGTCGGCAACAGCACAAGGGCAACGCACACCAGGGCCCGAGGGCCGGGAACACAACCACGCATGTCGGCCTCCAGCAACCGGAACCGGCGTCTTCCCCACGGAGCCGCCCGTTCCACCATAGCAGCCTGCTTTCGCCAGGAACATCCCTCTATCTAGACGAGCGAGTTGGGTGAGCCGATTGCCCGAACCGCCCAGGAGTGTGCGGAGATGGACCAGGGCGTTTCGTTCTCCGCCACGGGCCGCTGAAAAACGAGGACGTGTCCCACGCAGAGCCTGGGAACAAGGCGAACCGATCCTTTCTCTCTGCATTTCCCGGAATTGGCGTGGGCTTTGCAAAAGAGGTGTCCGCGGGGCCAAACCCACGCACCCGGCCCCGGAGCTACTCCCCGTTGTTACTGCGGAGGCGATCATGCATACTCTTACCAAACCGCTGGCATCCCTGACGGCGGCCGACGTCATGACGCGGGACCCGGTGGTCATCCTCCGGCACGTGTCGCTGCGCACTGCCGCCCACTTGCTGTCGCGCAGCCAGGTCACCGGCGCCCCTGTGGTCAACGCCTGGGGCGAATGTATCGGCGTGCTGTCGGCCACGGACTTCCTGCACTGGGCCGAAGGACACAAAAAACCCGACTGGAGCAAGGGCGAGAGCGTCTGTACGGAGTGGCAGGTCATGGAGCCGGACCTCCTCCCCGAGGATGACGTGGCCGCGTACATGACACCCGATCCGGTCATGGCCGATCAGGACACGAGCCTGTTCGCGCTGGCCCGGATGATGGTCGATGCCCACGTCCATCGGGTGATCATCGTCGATGCGGACCGTCGGCCGGTGGGGATCGTCACCACCACCGACATCCTGGCGGCCCTGGCCCAGGCGGACACCGGTTGCTTTCGGCACAGCTGAGCCTAGAGTAACCGGATGAGCCTGCCCGATCCCAGCAGCCAGGCCGCCTCGCCTCTGTCGGGCCTGCCCGACAGGTCGGGTGGCCCCGCGCTCCTTTCGGGGACCCTGCATTTCTTCGTGGCCTTCGACCTCGGCGACGAGGTGGACCTGGAACAGGCCAGCCGGCTGGCCCCGGCCGCCAAGCAAGGGCTCCCGCGCCGCAAGCGGACCCCGAGTTCGATCACGTTCCGTCCGCCGCCGCTGCGTTTCTCTCTTGGCCCCATGGAGTTGTCGCTGCCCGATCTCGGCCCGGTCCGGCGTCAGGCTGAGGCCACCCTGTTCGACTTCGCGGGAGTGAGCATCGACATCGAGGTGCCCTTCCAGCTGGCTCCCGCGGCCCTGCTTCGCCTGGCCGGCTGGTTGGCCGATCCGGCTCCGATCCTGGAGGCGGCCCGGACCGCCTTGCTGCCCCTCTACCAGCGCTTGCAGCCCAGCATCAAGGACCCCTGGTGGCCAGCCGACCTGAGCGAGGAATACTTCGTGTTTCAGTTGCCGCCCGGGTTTCTGGGAGACCCAGGCCAGCTGCTGACCGGGCCCCGCGCCGCCTGGCTGGCCGGGCTGCTGCGGCTGGAGGAAGGCCCCCTGAGCGATCAGGAAGTGACCGAGGCCCTCCGCCTGTCGCTCCGCTACGGGCCGGACGACCTGTTTGTCCCCGACTGGGGCGTGGCCGTGCTGCTCGATCGCGATTGCGAGGAGACGCTGCTGACCATCGAGTACACCAACTTGCAACTGCTCGAGTATCGCACCCTGGACAATCGCCTGGACGAGAGCGTGGCCAGCAGTTATCGCCTGATGGAACCGCTGCGGCGATCCTGGCTGCCGTTCTGGCGCAACTACTCGGGGACGCTGCGGTTTCTGGGCCAGCTCAACGTGGAGGCCAACGAGCTGTTCGAGAGGACCGGCAACGTCTTCAAGCTGGTGGGCGATCAGTACCTGGCCCGGGTCCATCAGTTGCTGGCCCGACGCTTTCACCTGGACGAATGGGAACAGAGCATTCGCCGCAAGCTGAACGTGCTGCAAAACGTCTACGAGATGCTGAGCGACCAGGCCGGCACCTACCGGGCCGAGGTGCTGGAACTGGTCATCGTGATCCTGATCGTGATCGAGATTGTCCTGTCGCTGCTGCGGCAGCACTGAACGCCGCGGTTCCTCTCACTTTCGTAGAGTTCCATCTTTCCGAAGGGATTTGAGATAGCCGAGGTAATCCTTCTCGAAGGTCGATAGCGGCTGACCGACCAGGTCCTGGAAAGCCGCCAGCGGGTCGGCGCCGGGCCGCTTCAAGGCGCGGATGTAATTGTCCATCGCCTTGTGGCCCAGGATCTTGCGGTTGAAGGTCAGATAGTGCGCCAGGGCCCAGGAGGCGAGGTAATAGTCATCGGAGATTTGCTGGTCCGAGAGGTGCGCAACCTGGAACTGGGTTGCGCTGGAACGGAGCAGCGTGGTCAAAGACAGCAATTTGTCCTTGCCAAGGGCCTCGCGGAGGGCAAGCCACTGTTTCTCGTCCACGTGGCCCACGCGCAGTTCCCCCAGTTCGACGATGGCTGTCTGAAAGATCTGGGCCAGTCCTTCGTTGAGCCACACCGGCACCGGGAACTCCTTTCGCGGATAGACCCAGTTATTCAGATAGGAGTGAAACGCCTCGTGGTAGAGCCGCTGGAAGAAGCGGTCACGGCCCCGCTTGAAAGATTCCTCATTGTCTCCATCGACCTTCTTGATCTGCTTTTGCCCATCCGCAATCGCGGTCAGGAACTCCTGGGGGACGTTGCCCTTGTAGACCGACTTCAATTCGGCCTTGCGTTCTTCCAGTTCGGCAAGGAGCCTGGCGTGGGTGGTTTTACTCTTTTCCAGATCGTCCCGGAGGCGTTCCAGGTAACTGAAACACGCCACCCGGTTGTGATCGACGTCGTAAACGGCCTCATTGAGGATGTTCAGGCCCTGGTCCCGCAGAAGTCGCTGGTATTCCTCCTTGGATTGCATCAGGAGGATGGTGGTCGGCTGTGCCGAGGCATGCCGAGGCGGCAAACAGTGCGCATAGGCGGCGTAGACCTGTTCCAGGTGGATGGCTGCCAGATGCACCACTTCTTCGCAACAGTCGGAGAGCAAGCGGAAGTGGGCCGAATCGTAAGAGAGAGCCATCGTCCGGGAGTTGTGCGGCCAGGGGACCGACTTGAGGGACACCGCATCATCCGCGACTGGGTGTTCCGGCCTGATTCCTGGATCGGACCCCTTGAGCTTTTTCTTCAGCATCGACAGCCGAAGATATTCATTGCGCAAGGCTTCCAGCCGTTTCTGGATTCGGTCGCGTTCCTGGGGGTCAAGCAGGACCAGCCGTTCAATCTTTTCGGTCTCAATAAACTCCGGGATGACTCTCGTTGTCCGGCCGGGATGACGCACGATGCACCTGATGAGGACTGACTCCTTGTTCTGCGAGACCACCAGGCCCTTGAAGGATGCCCCTGTCTTCAGTTCCACGACGTCATACTTCCATTCATCCCTCCCGGGCGGGGCGGGTTTCGGGTCCGCGGCCGGCAGCAGGACGACCCCCGCCAGGAACAAGCCGAGCGACAACAGAATCCACCGTGGGACCATGATGGGTCTTCCTTAGCACCGAGGTCGATAGGAACGGAACAAACCTCACCCTTCACTCTACCGCGCCAGCCGGTCCTTGCCAATGATCCGCGCACCGCTTCTCTCTCCTGCACGGTCTGCCCAGCTTGCCTGGTGCAAAAATCTCAGGAAGGAGGATGGTAACGGCCGGGGTCGATCGGATACAATTACCACAACGCTCATTGCCAGCACTCCTGCAAGTGGGAACGACTCATGGCTGCCGTGGTCCGGGTGTTCGGCCTGACCAAGACGTATTACCTGGCCGTCACGGTCCAGGCCCTGCGGGGCGTGACCCTGGAGGTCGAGGAGGGCGATTTTGTCGCCTTGATGGGCCCTTCCGGTTCCGGCAAGTCCACCCTGCTCAACCTGCTGGGCTGTCTGGATCGGCCGACCAGCGGCGAGTACTGGCTGGGGGACGAGGACGTCGCCCAGATGGACGACGACCAGCTCTCGGAGATCCGCAGCAAGTATCTTGGCTTCATCTTCCAATCCTACAACCTGCTGCCGCAGTACACGGTGGTGGAGAACATCGAGATCCCGCTGCTGTATCAGGGCTGTCCCCTGAACGAACAGACCCGTGAGCGCTGCATCGCCCTGGCCGACATGGTCGGGCTGGGGGATCGGCTGGACCATCGCCCGATGCAGCTGTCCGGCGGCCAGCAGCAGCGCGTGGCCATTGCCCGCTCGCTGGTCAACGATCCCCAGGTGATCCTGGCCGACGAGCCGACCGGCAACCTGGATTCGCGCACCAGCGATGAGATCATGCTGCTGCTGACCAAGCTGAACATGACCGGCAAGACCATCATCATGGTCACCCACGAAAACGACATTGCCGCCTGGGCCCGGCGCGTCATCCGGTTGCGTGACGGCCACGTGGAATCGGACGAGCGCAACCAGAATCCCCACGGGGCCCACCTGACCGGACAGGCCGGTCTGCCCTCGCACTTGCTGCTTCCCTCCCTGCCTACCTGAGTGTGCTGCCATGCTTCTCTTCTCACTTTTTGTTGGAGCGGTGCTTCTGGCCCTGACGGTCCCGATCCTGATCAGCGCCAAGGGCCGGCGCAGCCTGCTGCTGGCCCTGCGCAGCCTCTGGCTGCACAAGCTGCGCTCCTTCCTGTCGGTGCTGGGCATCATCATCGGCACCGGCGCCGTCATCGCCCAGATGGGTTTCGGCGAGGGCAGCATGCACGAGGCCCTGGAAGACATCAAGCGCATGGGGGCCACCAACATCATGGTCCGCAGCGTCAAGCCCGCGGATGACTCCTCGTCGCAGAAGCGCTCGTTTGTCGCCACCTACGGCATCACCTATGCCGACTATGAGCGCTTCACCACCCTGGCCGAGCAAGGCGTTGTCACGCGCATGGTCCCCATGCGGTATTTCCCCCAGGAGATCCGCCGGCGCGAGAAGATGTTCCAGGGCCGGCTGGTGGCCACCACCCCGGCCTACACCGACGTCAACCAGCTGGAGATGAGCAGCGGTCGCTTCCTCACCGACGAGGACGAAGTGGGCCTGAGCAACGTGGTCGTCCTGGGCTCGACTGTGACGCAAAAGCTGTTTCCCTTCGAGAACCCGCTGGGCGAGACGATCAAGCTCGGGAACTACTATTACGTGGTCATCGGCGTGGTGGAGCCCCGGCTGGCGCTGAGCAGTCCCGGCGGCAGCCAGGGCCAGAACTTCAACGAAGACGTCTACATCCCGCTCTCGACCTGCCGGGCCCGTTATGGCGAGAAGATCTACATCCGCCAGTCCGGCTCGCGTTCCGGCGAGAAGGTCGATTTCCACCAGGTGACGCTGACCGTGGCCGACACCGACCTGGTCCGGCCGACCGGCGAGGTGCTGCGCGGCCTGATGGAGCAGCGGCACCTGAAAACCGACTGGGCCCTGGACGTGCCGCTGGACAAGCTGGAGGCCGCCGAGCGCGAGCAAACGCGCTACCTGCTCTTGCTGGTCATGATCGCCGGCATCTCGCTGCTGGTGGGCGGCATCGGCATCATGAACATCATGCTGGCCACGGTGACCGAGCGGACGCGCGAGATCGGCATCCGCCGGGCCCTGGGGGCCAAGCAGCGCGACATCACCATGCAGTTCCTGATCGAGGCGGTGGTGCAGACCAGCGTGGGCGGCCTGCTGGGGACGGCCCTGGGCCTGACCGTGCTGTTCGGGATACCGCCCCTGTGGCAGGCCCTGTGGGAGCAGCACGTGGCCGCCCGGGTGAGCATCACGTCCATCTTCCTGGCCCTGGCCGTGTCCGTGTCCGTCGGCGTCGGCTTCGGCTGGTATCCCGCCCGCCGGGCGTCCCTGCTCGACCCGATCGAGGCCCTGCGGCACGAGTAAGGGGAGGCCATGAGTACCCTCCGATCACGCTCCGGCAAGCCGGGCGACCTGCCGCCGGCGGACGATCCCTTCTTTTACGGCTTTCGCTACGTCGAGAAGACCGTCAAGGGCCGGCGGCGATCTGTGCAGGTATCGTTGACCCGCGAGGACGTACTGCATCCCCGCGAGGGCGATTTCGTGACCCAGAATGGCCCGCACAATCAGGATTGCGCGTACCTGCACTACGTCGTCCAGCTGCAGGTGAGGCTGGAGCCTGATACCATGGTGGTTTCCGACTTCCTGGTCAACTGGGGCGTGTCGGGGATGAGAGGCCATGGTCCGGACCTCGGGGTGTTCCGGGGCGTGGCTCCACCTCACCCCACCAGCTCGTTAAACGTGGCGGAAACCGGCGCCCGGCCCGAGCTGATCATCGAGGTGACCTCTCCAAGCACGCGCAGCACAGACCTCCATGACAAACGGCGGCACTACTGGAAGGCCGGGGTTCCTGTTTACGTCATCGTGGACGAGCAGTTCCGGCGCGGTCAGCGCTACTTGCGGATCATCCCGTATCGGCGCGGTCCCCGTGGCTACCTCCGGCAGCCTCTCGACAGTCGGGGTTGGTTCTGGCTAGAGGCGGTGCAGCTCTGGCTGGGCCAGGAGAACGGCCGGGTCGCTCTCTACGATGCCCAGGGCCAGCGCATTCTTACTCCCGAAGAGGAAGCCGAGCATCGTCAGCAAGAGGAGCAGCGCCGAATCCAGGCGGAACAGCAGGTGACCCAGGAGAAAGAGCGTACTGCACAGGCGGAGCAGCAGGCGGCCCAGGAGAAAGAGCGCGCGACCCAGGCGGAGCAGGGCAAGATCCAGGCGGAGCAGCGCGCCACACAGGCGGAGCAACTCGCTGTCCGGCTGCGCGAGCTGAGTCGGAAAGCACGGCAGGGTCTGGCTAGCCCGGAAGAGCTGATCGAACTTGAGCGCCTGGGAGGATAACTCCTGCATCCTGGAAACACACGTCCAGTCCTGGCCGGGCTCACTAAAATAGACCCGGATGCGACAGCCGCTGTTGTGCCTTGCACCCCTTGACCTGGACGGAGACGTACTCTCATGAAGACCGGGATGAACCTGCTGCTGTGGACGGGCCACGTCACCGAGGAGCATTTCCCCCTGCTGGCGAAGCTCAAGAAGACCGGCTTTGACGGCGTCGAGCTGCCCCTGTTCAGCGGCGACCGGGCCCATTACCAGAAGGTCCGCAAGGAGCTGGACAATCTCGGCCTGGCCTGCACCACGGTGACCGTCTGCAACGCCGAGGCCAACCCGATCAGTCCTGACGCCTCGCTCCGCCGGAAGGGCCTGGACCACGTCAAGTGGGCCATCGACATGACCGCCATCCTGGGCGGCGAGAACCTGTGCGGGCCGTACCATTCGCCGCTCGGCGTCTTCTCCGGCACCGGCCCGACCGCCGACGAGAAGAAACGCGCCGTGGAAGTCCTCCGTGCCGCGGCCGAGCATGCCCAGCAAGCCAAAGTCATGCTGGCCATCGAATACCTCAACCGCTTCGAGTGCTATTTCCTCACCACCGCCGCGGACGCCCGGGCCCTGGTCGAGGCGGTCAATCATCCCCATTTCCGCTCGATGTACGACACGTTCCACGCCAACATCGAGGAGAAGCAGGTCGGCCCGGTGATCAAGGCGTTTGCCGGCTGTTTCATCCACGTTCACGTCAGCGAGAACGACCGCGGCACGCCGGGCACCGGCCACGTCCAGTGGGACGAGACGTTCCAGGCGCTGCGCGGTCGGCTACGATGGCTGGATGGTGATCGAGGCCTTTGGCCGGGCCCTGCCGGACCTGGCGGCGGCCACGCGCGTCTGGCGCGACCTGTTCACCACCCCCGAGGACGTGTACACCCGGGGGCTGCAGTTCATCAAGGACACGTGGGCGAAGACGACCAGGAAACACGAGTAACGGGCGTTGCAGCGCTGGCAGCGGTTCGCCTGTCCCGGTACAGGTTCTCCCTTCCCCGGCTCATCAGGGAGACCGTGGCCTTGTCCGCTTGCAGCAGGCAGAGCGGGCGAACAAGCAGAAGGCCGGACGTGTCGGCTGAACCTGAATACTGTTCCTTGTGTCGAGAAGGAAGAATTCGCAGATGGGCGAATGGTTCTCTTCTCTTCAGAAGGCACGGCCATGACCGAGATGGAATGGATGACCTGCCAGGAGCCGCAGGAGCTGCTTGCCTTTCTGTGCGAGAGCAGGAAAGCGAGTGACCGCAAGCTGCGCTTGTTCGCCTGTGCTTGTTGCCGGCGCGTCTGGCAACTGCTTACCGACAAGCGAGCGCAGACAGCTCTGGAAATGGCCGAGCAAGTCGCCGACCAGTTGGTTGACGACGATCAACGGAGCAAAGCCCGCAAGGAGGCCCAGCAATGCGCTCAAACCCGGGCTGTGACTTCGCGTCCCACGTCTCCGAAGTGCGAACGCCGGGCAGCCTCGGCCGTCTACTATGCCCTGGGCCGGCAGGGCTGGGACCTTGCCTGGAATGCCGGCCAGCTTGCTTGTGAAGCCCTCGTCTGGCAGGCAGGCGGTTACTGGACGTACGATGCGGAGACGGCCGCCCGTTCTGAAACAGCGGTTCAGGTACACTTGCTGCATGACCTTTTTGGCTCCCCATTCCACTCCAGCCCCATTGATCCTGCATGGTTGACCCCAACGGTGCTGGGTCTGGCTCAGGCCGTCTACGACGAGCGCATCCTGCCTTCCGGCGCCCTGGGTACTGCTCGCCTTGGCGTCCTTGGCGATGCACTGGAGGATGCCGGCTGCACCGAGCAGGCCATTCTCACTCATCTGCGTGAACCAGGGCCTCATACTCGGGGCTGCTGGCCGGTGGATCTGCTTCTTGGCAAAGGGTGAACCGGAGTAAACGCTAACCAGGAGGTGTGGCCGTGGGGCAACGGGCAAATCTAATCCTGCGCAAGGGGCGCGTATCAGCTCTACTACAGCCATTGGTGCGCGAACACCCTGCCCCGGGACCTGTTCTGGGGGCCGGAGCATGCCGTGGCTTTCATCCGCATCCAGCGTGAAGTGGACGAATCCGCTTGGCTCGACGAGGTCTGGGCGGAAGGCGGTGCTTTGCTCGACCTCGACCGGAAACAATTCCTGCTGTACGGCGGCGAGGAGGTGCTTTACAACGTTCCCCTGCGCCGGGGCTACCTTGAATTGCTCGCCCAGGTATGGAATGGCTGGACTGTAAGGTGGGCTTACGAGGGAATCGCCGACCTGGCCGATGCAGTCGGGTATCCGCGCGCTGGTGTCCTGAATCAAGGCAACCAGGATTCCACGGACGTCGATCTGGCTCCGCCCGAGCAGAAGGACTGGACGGATCTGGTTGCCAGCGTGCGTCTTGAAGACGGCGCCATTCGTTTGTATCCCCTTGCGGGCGACATGACCTCTTACCTGGCCGCCGGGCCGAAACTCACCGCTCACCTGCGAACGGATGCAGGCCTGCCTCGGCTGTTCCTGGGTGAATGGACGGAGGAGTTCCCCACCGGCGGCTTCCACCTGGACCTCTCCACGCAACGGCTGGACTTTTGGGTAGCCCGCGATGCGCCCGACCTCGGGAACCGTGTTGCCCGAGCCTGGCCGGGATGGGAGACGCGCTGGCACTGGGATCGCTACGAGATGCAGCTGGAGCGAACCAACGGACTCTTGCGCTTGCCTTTGCTTGATCATCTTGCCCTGCTGGATCGTTGCCGCGAGATGCTGCTTCGAGAGCCGACCAGCAACCCTCTCAACACGCTCAAATGGCTTGTCGAACAGGATCGCCAGGAGGGGAAGGAAGTCCAGGTAAACCCGTGGGCAATGCGGAACGACCGACTGGATCTGTCCGGGGCAACGCGGCGGGCAATCCTGGACCAGGCGATGTCGCGCCTGGAGTCCGGCGCCAGGCGCTAGTCGTTGGGTGGACTGGCACGCTTTTCTCACTCAATGGCATCTCACAAGAGGCGCTTTGTATGCGTTTAGTCCTGCTGGACACCGTCTGCAAGAGCGGTCCCGAATACCCTGGCAGGTGGCGGGCAGGCAGCAAAATGACGCCGTGTGGCATTCCTCCGTCAGCGACCGGCTCCTTCTGGCCTCTCCGCCACCCCGGCATTACTGGCAGGCTGGCTGGCAGGGACTGCTGGCACGGCTCCCCCTGCCCCGGTACAATAACCGCATGAAACGCACGGTCCTGCTGGTGCAGCTTCCCATCCCGCCGCTGGGGCCCGCCCCGATTCGCGGCAACGTCCCCCTTGCCGCCGCCTACCTCAAGCTGTTCGCTGAGCAACGCGGCCTCGGCCACGACTACGCCATCGACCTCCTGCCCGCCGTGCTGGCGAATACGCTCGGCGATCATGCCCTGGTCGCGGCCCTCGCCGAGCGCGAGCCCTGGCTGGTCGGCTTCACCTGTTACCTTTGGAACATCGAGCGCACCCTCTGGATCGCCCGGGAACTGAAGCGGCGCCGGCCCAAGGTCCGCATCGTGCTGGGCGGTCCCGAGATCACGGCGGACAACGCCTGGGTGCTGGAGACGCCCGACTACGACTTCGCGGTCATCGGCGAAGGGGAGCAGACCTTCGCTAACCTGCTGCTGGCCTTACTGGACGAAGAGACCCCGCCCATTCCCATCGCCGGGCTCTACGTCCCTGCGGAAACCGGGCCGCGCTATCAGCCGGGCCGATTGCCCGCCCCGCGCACGCCGCTGCCCGATCTTGACCGCCTCGGCTCGCCCTACCTGGCCGGCATCCTCGATGCCGCCGACGAACGCATGCTCCTGCTGGAGACCACCCGCGGCTGCGTCTTCAACTGCAAGTTCTGCTACTATCCCAAGGCGTACGACCGCCAGTATTTCATCTCCCATGATCTGGTCCGGGCCAGCTTGCGGCATGCCCGGGAGCGCGGCGTCGAAGAGATCTTCCTCCTCGACCCGACCCTGAACCAGCGCAAGGACTTCGCCGATTTCCTCCGTCTGCTGGCCGAGGCCAACCCGGACCGGCAGTTCTCCTACTTTGCCGAGCTGCGCGGCGAGGGGATCACCGAAACCACGGCGGCCCTGCTGCGGCAGGCGAACTTCACCGAGGTCGAGGTCGGCTTGCAGTCGATCGAGCCGGACGCGATGACACTGATGGACCGCAAGAACAACCTGCGGGCCTTCGAGCGCGGCGTGCGGGCCCTGCGGCGGGAGGGCATCCGGGTCAAGGTCGATCTGATTGTCGGGCTGCCGGGAGACACGGTCGAGTCGGTCCGTCGCGGTCTGCACTATCTGCACGAGAAGGAGCTGTACGACGACCTTCAGGTCTTCAACCTGGCCGTGCTGCCAGGCACCGCGTTCCGCCACGAGGCGGCCCAGCTGGGACTGGTGTTTCAGCCGCGGCCACCCTACTACGTCCTCCGGACCCCGGCGCTGGGCTCGGCTGACCTGTTCGGTCTGATCCGCGAGGCGCAGGAGCTGTTCGAGATGGACTGGGACGCACCGCTGCCTCCGGTGCTGGACCTGGACGAGCAAGGCGGCCTCAGCCGTGTCTGGCGGGTCGATCTGGATGGGCCGGACTTTCCGCCGCCTGAGAAGGCGGACCGCGCCCAGGCATTTACCTTGTGGTTGCGTTCGCGAGAGTTCGACCAGCACCTGGATCGAGCGGGGACGCTGATCCGCCAGGTGCTGGATGAGAATCCCTTTACCACGTTGCAGGTGGTCTTGCAGTCGGCGAGCGAACCGGCCAGAGTGTCTCAGCAACTGAATGTGAATGCCCTGGAGCAACTGCTGGCGGTCTGCCAGTCCCGGCCGACATACCTGGATCGCTACTATGCCCTGCAGCCGGGCTCGACCAACGGAGCCAAGCGGCTGATCGTGCTGCTCCCGGCCGGGTGGCGCGAGCAGGTCGATCCGCAATGGATCGAGGAAGTCGGCACGTGGGCCGCGCTGGTGTGGCAGGATGCGGCCGGGAGAACGGCGGTCGAGGAGGACCTGGCCAGCCAGGAGTTCGCCTGGAGCGGCACCGAGATTTCGTGAACCCCGAAGTGGGAAAACAATCCCGGTTTGCCGTTCCCCCTCACGCCTTCCGTGGCGTACAATGCAATCTCTGATGGGCCCACTTCGTAACCTCCAGGATGTCACCCGTGGATATCATCGTTGCCTGTCCTCAGTGTAACAATCGCTACACGCTGAAAGAGGAGCTGCGCGGCAAGACGATTCGATGTCCCAACTCCAGTTGCGTCGCTATTTTCACCGTCCCTTCGGAAGTCAGCAACCCGGTCCCGGCCGTGCCCGCTCAGCCGACGGTCTTGCGTCCCGCGCGCAAAGGTACGACCGAGGTCGGCAGCGTGGGCGGCATGATCCCGATCTTGCCATCTGAGATCCCGCTGGCCCAGGAGGCAGAGCCGGTCGCGCCGGAGCCCGTGACCCCGGAGCCGGAGGCCCCCGCCCGGCGCTCCCGGACCGGGACGGTGGGCGACCTGGTGCCGCTTCTGGAAGGCAACCCCACCGTCGAAACCGACTGGTCCCAGGCACCGCCGGTCCGCAAAAAACCGACCGCTCCACGTCCCTCCAAGCCCTCGGACACGGCACAGCGACCCGCGGCACCGGCCACACTGCGACTGCCGGCGTTTCCTTCCCCCGCGGCGGAATGTCAGGGTGAAGCGGCCGCGTCCCGGAAGACGCAGCGCATCGATCCGCCTCCGGCTCGGCAGGAGCCTGTTGTGGAACCTGTTGTGGCACGGTCGGGAGACCGTGCCACAACCCCTGTGGAACCTGTTGTGGCACGGTCGGGAGACCGTGCCACAACCCCTGTTGTGGCACGGTCTCCCGACCCTGTTGTGGCACGGTCTCCCGACCGTGCCACCGCCGAGCCGGCTCCAAAGGGTGAGGCCCCCGCCGAGCCCCCGGCCGAGACCGAGGGGCCGCGCGTCCTGGCTCCCGGAGACTGGCAGGCGCCCCCACCGCGCCGGGCCGACAAATCGGGCAACCGCACCCCGGTCGCCGGAACGCCGGTGGAGAAGAAAGCGATTCCCAAAGGGCAGACGCTCCTCAATCACTCGACTGCCCCCGATGGCCAGGTCGAGACGCATCCGGAGGAACATCCCGACTCGCCGCAATCCCAGCGCGGCAAGCTATGGGTCCGGATCGGACTGGCTGTCGTGTTCCTGATGATGGTCGGCTTCGGCGTGACCATCTGGATGCTGTTCCGCGTTACCGAAGCGGGTCTCGCCGAGCTGGCCATGAAGGAGTACCAGAATCAGCAATTCAACAGCGCGGCCGACAAGTTCAAGCAGCTGGCGGAGCAATTCAGCGCCAGTGATCGGGTCACGGAGTACAGGCTTCTCGAAGAGTTGTGCCGGCTCCGCTATCAGCTCGAAGACAAGGAAATCCCCCCGCTGGCGGAGGCACTGGAGAAGGTCAACGCCTTTCTGAAAAGTCTGAAACAGGAGGGCCGGGCGGCCGTCTTCAAGCCGTACCATGCCGACCTGGGCAAATCCCTGATGATCCGGCTGGGCAATCTCCGCGACCAGGCTCCCAAGGAGAAGCCGACAACGCCCGAGCTGCTGCTCACCGTCCTCCAGGTCGTCAAGGACGTCAGCGCCCTCTCGGAGGCCCTGACGCAGGACAACGTGGGCCAGGTCAGGAAAGACGTCGTCGAGATTAACAAGGCGATCGTCCGTTACAACCGGGAGCAGGACTTCCTGGCCAGGCTGAAGCCGCTGGTCGGCCGGCCTTCGGGAGCGAGCCTGCGCCAGGCCCATCGCATGATCCGTGAGGCCGAGGAAGAAGGGCTGCCCGGGATCAGCAAGAATGACAAGGTGACGCGATTGCTGCAGCAGATCCAGGACGGCCACCGGGACGCCGTGGTTTATCACCGCGAGGGGGCCGGACTGAAAGTCCAGGCCAGGGCCGAGGACAGCATCGACGTGCTGATTGTCGATCCGGAGGTCGAGCGGAGCCGATTGCCGGCGAAGGCGGACGCGCCCCTGGTGCTGGCCGTGGTCCGGGGCGTGCTGTACGCCTGCAACAGCAGCACCGGCAAGGTCCGCTGGGCGACGCGGGTCGGCATCGACACCACCACGCTGCCGGTCCGGCTGCCGGCCACCCCGATCAGCCCCGAGCGCATCCTGGTGATCTCGGCCGACAGCAACACGCTGACCGCCCTGGACCAGGAGGGGCAGACGGTCTGGCAGTACCATCTCGGCAAGGCGTGCCTGGGCCGGCCGGTGATCGTCGGCTCGCGGGCCTTCATTCCCACGTTTGACGGCCAGATCCACGAAATCGAGCTGATCAAGGGCACGCTGCTGGGCCGCTTCCAGCTGGGCGAGGGCGAGCGGCTGAATTCGGGCGGCACCTGTCAGGACGACCTGCTCTACGTCCCGGCCGACGAGGGCTGTGTCTACGTCCTCGACATCAATCAGAAAAAGTGCGTCGCGGTCCTGTACACCAATCACCCCAGCGGCTCACTGCGCGGCGAACCGATCCTGGTGCCGCCCGATCCGCCGGCGCCTGGCTACCTGGTGCTGACCCAGACGGCCGGGCTGGACCACATGCAGCTGCGCGTCTACGGCTTGCCCATCCGCGACCCCAATGCGGAGCCGATCGCCCTCAAGCGGCAGCCGCACGTCCAGGGCTGGAGCTGGTTCCCGGCCCGCAGTGACGAGGAAAAGATCGCCCTGCTCACCGACCTCGGCGTGATGGGGCTGTTCGGCATCCGGCAAGCGCGCAATCACGACAGCGCCCTGTTCCCGCAGTTCCCCTGCGGTCCGGAAGGTCTGAGTCTGGAGCCGTTCGTTGGCGGAGGGAAGGCAGCGCGGAAAACGATGGGCCGGGCCCAGGTGGTCGCCATGCAGAGCGACACGTTCTGGGTGCTGGTCGATGGCCGGCTGCAACGGCTGGAGATGGGCTGGAAGAGCGACGTTGGACCCAGGCTGGTGCCTGCCTGGAAGGAGCCGCCGCTGCTGGGCTCCCCCTTGCACGAGAGCCAGGAGCGAGAGGACCGCGCCACCGGCCGAAACTTCCTGTACCTGGTGACCCACGCTCTGAATCGGCCGGCCTGTCTGATGACGGCGGTGGACGGAGGCGACAAGGGCGAGGTCCTCTGGCAAAGGCAGCTGGGCCTGGTGTGCCAGGGTGAGGTGGTGGCCTTGCAGCCGCCCGACGGCAAGGGCCTGCCGCTGCTGCTGGCCATGGACCCGGGTGGGGCGCTGCTCTCCTTTGACCCGACCGCCTATCAGAAGAGCGATCGGCCCGGCTGGCACCGGGGCGGCCAGAAGGTGGCGCCGGGGTTCGACGAGAACCGGCGCTTTCCTCCCGTTTTTATCCGCGACGACTCCGGCAAGACAGTCTGGCAAGTGGGCTGTCCTGGGACAGCCGGGTCGGCGAACGAGGGACAGACTCTGCTCATCCGCAAGGTGAACTGGCGGCCGGGGCGGCGGGAGCTGGAGATCGAGCGCGAGTCCAAGGTGATTCTGAAGGCGGCCCCGGCCGGGCCGCCGGTGCGGCAAGGGGACCACGTGCTGCTGCCGCTGGAGAACGCCAAACTGGTCCGGATCCCGCTGAACGCGGCCTCACCGGAGGCCACCCCGGGACCGGATTGGCGAGCGCGCCGCCTGGGGCTGGAGACCCGCGGGCACGTCCTGGCACTGGATCAGGATCGTGTTCTGACCTACGACGGACTGGGCGGGCTTTTCTGCTGGAACTGGATCCTGACTGCTGGAGACGTCTATTCCAAACTGCCGGACCGCGACACGAATACGAGGGGATACCTGCCGCCCACGCTGGCCCTCAAAAGCCGCTTGACCGCGGCCCCGCTGCTGGTGCCGGCACAGGGGAAGGAAGAGAAGCCGCGTGTCTGCCTGGCCGAAGCCTCGGGCTGGGTGAGACTGCTTCAGGTCGAGGAGGATGGCCAACTCAAGGAGCAACGCAGCTGGGACCTCAAGGATCCGGTCACGGCCGGGCCTTTCCTGCGTGTGCTGCCATCCGGAGAGAGGCGCATCGGCTGCATCGTCAAACAGTCGCGCCTGGTCTGGCTCGACCCGGACCGCGACGAGCCGGTCTGGGAGTACGGCGGCGAGCGGCCGGCGCCGGCGGTGGTGGGGGCAGCAGCGTCCGCGGCCATCGACCCGACCGAGGCCATCATCGGCGAGCCGCAACTGGTCAAGGACTTCCTGCTGGTGGCCGACCAGGGAGGCCGATTCCTGGCCATCGACCCGAAGGACGGCAAGGTCCGCAAGCAGTACAAGCTGCGCGGCAACATGTCAGCAACGGTCAGCCCCGTGTCCTTCGGACCGGATCGGGCCTTCGCTCCGATAACCGATGGCACCGTGCTGCTGCTGCCGCTTCAGAAGTGAGATTGTTTAGCCGCGACGCGCGGCGGAGCGCGGGAGAGAACGCGCTCCGCTGCGCGTCGCGGCTATTGCGGCTCAGGAAGAAAAACACCGCCTCGGCTCCGGCCCCAGGGGCGCTGCCCTCTCCCCCCAGGGCGATGCCCTGGGCTATCCTGTTGCGCCCCTTCGGGGCGGAAAACCAGGTCTTTCGCCCCGAAGGGGCGCAACACGATAGCCCAGGGCATCGCCCTGGGGACCAGCGAAAGACGTTTGTTTTCTGAGCCGCAATAAACAATCTCAGCACTCCAGCAGCAACCACTTCAGCAGCGCCTTCTGGACGTGCATGCGGTTGCCCGCTTGCTGGAAGACGACGCTCTGTTCGCTGTCCATCACCTCATCGGCGATTTCCTCTCCGCGCTGGGCCGGCAGGCAGTGCATGATCCGGCAATGAGCGGGCGCCCGGGCGGTCAGTGTACTGTTGACCTGGAAGCCGGCGAAACGCTTGAGGCGCTGCTCCCTCTCGGCTTCCTGCCCCATGCTGGTCCAGACGTCGGCGTAGATCACGTCGGCCTGGCGCACGGCCAGGCCCGGATCGCCGTGCTGGACGATGATCGGATTGGCGACCGCCTTGTGATAGCGTTGCAGGAAGTTGTCGTCGAAGCCGTAGCCATCCGGGGCCGCCAGGATGAAGCGGGCCCCCAGCTTGCCGCAGCAGACGGCCAGCGAGCGGGCCACGTTGTTGCCGTCGCCGACAAAAACCACCGTTCGGCCGGCAACCGAGCCGAACACTTCCAGGATGGTGAACACGTCGCCCAGCGCCTGGCAGGGATGATAGAGATCGCTCAGCCCGTTGATCACCGGCACGCTGGAGTGAGCCGAGAACTCCTCGACCGTCTGCTGGCGGAAGACGCGCAGCACCACGGCATCGACGTACTCGGCCAGGGTGCGGGCAAAGTCCGGCACGCTCTCGCGCACACCGATCGGCCCATCGGCGGCGCTGAGGAAAATGCTGGCCCCGCCCATCTGGGCCATCGCCGCCTCGAAGCTGGCACGGGTCCGCAGCGACGGCTTCTCGAAGACCAGTCCCAGCACCCGGCTGGCCAGCAGGGGAGCCCGCTCGCCGCGCTGATGGGCCGCTTTCAGGGCCATCGTCTCGGCCAGCAGGTGGTGGATTTCCTCGGGCTTCAGATCCAGCAGTGTCAAAAAATGCCGCATAGTACGCTTCGCTCTCAATTTAACCACGGATAACACGGATAACACGGATAAATGCCTTTTGCTTTTATCCGTGTTATCCGTGTTATCCGTGGTTAATCGGATTTCGGATCTACCGGGCGGCCAGCAGCACCTCTTCCAGGATGCCGCAGCCCTCGTCCAGTTCGGAATCGGTCAGGTTCATGGCGGGAAGGAGTCGGATCACGCTGCCGTGCGTGCAGTTGACCAGCAGCCGCCGTTGCAGGCACGCCTGGACGAGCGCCGTCCCCTCGACGGTCAGCTGCAGGCCAATCATGACGCCCTTGACGCGCACTTCGTGGATCAGCGGACAGCGGGCCTGGAGCGCTTCCAGTCGCTGCCGGAAATGCTCGCCCAGAACGACCGCTCGTTCGAGGAGCCCTTCTTCTTCGATGGTTTCGATGGTGGCCAGGGCGGCGGCACAGGCCAGGGGATTGCCGCCAAAGGTGGCGGCGTGCGTCCCCGGTTTCAGCTTCTCGGCCACCTCGGGGCGAGCCAGCAGACCTCCCGCCGCCACGCCGCCGGCCAGGGCCTTGGCCAGGGTGACGATGTCCGGCTGGACGTTCCAGTGCTGGTGGGCGTACCAGCGGCCGGTCCGACCCATGCCGCTCTGCACCTCGTCGAAGATCAGCAGCAGCTTGTGCTTGTCGGCCAGCTCGCGCAGTCCTTCCAGGTAGCCGGTCGGCGGCAGGTTGATGCCGCCCTCGCCCTGGATCGGCTCCAGCAGGATGGCGAAGGTTTCGCTGTCGATCAGCCGGGCCACCGCGTCCAGGTCGCCGAACGGAGCATAGCTGAAGCCGGGCAAGAGCGGCTCCAGGCCCTGGTGGTACTTGGGCTGGCCGGTGGCGGTGAGGCTGCCCAGGGTCCGGCCGTGAAAGCTGTTGAGCATGCTGATGATCTTGTAGCGGCCCGGCGTTCCGCGACTGGGGGGCACCGTTGAGCCGGGCCAGCTTGATCGCCGCCTCGTTGGCCTCGGTGCCGCTGTTGCAGAAGAAGCACTGGGCTTTCCAGCCGCTGCGTTCGCTCAGCGCCTGGGCAAGGTCGCCCTGCGGTTTGGTGTACCAGGTGTTGGGAACGTGGATCAGCGCGCCGACCTGCTCGCGCACCGCCTCGACCACGCGCGGCGGGCAATGGCCGAGCAGGTCGCAGCCCCAGCCCGGGAAGAAATCGAGGTAGCGATTGCCCTCGTCGTCCCAGACGGAGGAACCCTCGCCGCGCACCAGGCAGACGGGATAGCGGGTGTAATTGGCGATGACGTAACTCTGAAATTGTTCCAGCGTGGCCGGGTTCACGGTCGGACTCCTCGCTCATTCTCCCAGGACGATCTCGGTGCCGATGCCCCGATGCGTGTAAATCTCCAGCAGCAGAGCGTGCCTCTGCCGGCCATCGATCACGTGCGTCTTGCGGACACCGCTCTTGAGGCTGTCCAGGCAGGCCTCGACCTTGGGGATCATCCCGCTGTCGATGATGCCGCGCTCGATCAGGTCCTTGCAACCGTCCGCGTCGAGGCTGGGCAGGAGCGAGTCGGGATCGTGGCGGTCCAGCAGGATGCCGGGCGTGTCGGTGAGCAGCACCAGCTTCTCCGCGTTCAGTGCGGCGGCCACGGCCGCGGCGGCAGTGTCGGCATTGACGTTGAGCCAGCCGCCGGTTTGTTCGTCGATAGCCAGCGACGGGATGACCGGCACAACCCGGCCGGCGCAGAAGTCCTGGATCATGCCGCTCCTCGACCTGGGTGACCTCGCCAACCCGGCCCAGATCGACTGGCCCTTCCGGTCCGGGGAGCGTCAGCCGCCGACCAAACAGGGCTTGCAGTGAGCCGGTGTGCAGCCCGACGGCCCGGCCGCCCAGCTGGCGGATCTGGGCAACGATGCCGGCGTTGGTGTCGTTCAGGAGGGTCTCGACCACGATGCGGAGCGTGTCGGCGTCGGTGTAGCGCCGGCCCTGGATCTTGCGGGGATCGAGGCCGGCCGCGGCCATGGCCCGATCGATGGATTTGCCGCCGCCGTGGACCAGCACCGGCCGCATCCCGGCCGTTTCCATGAAGATGACGTCTTGCAGAGTGGAGCGCAGCGCGTCGAGATCCTCCATGGCGCTTCCGCCCAGCTTGATGACCGTCAAGCGATCGCGAAAAGTGCGGATGTAACTGAGGGCTTCAATCAGGGCTTCGACTTTGCGGATGGCCTCGTTCATCGCGTTTCGTCTGCTCCAACATAAGCCCGGAGCGCCAGCGACGGGACCATCCCGTCGCTGGCGCTCCGGGCTTGTGCCAGATTGGGGAAAACACCTATTCTAAACCACCACCCAGGCTTGTCAATGGAAGGCAAAAGAAGGTTGTGGGAAGCCGGCAACTCCCGTTGCCATCTCTCGGCACAAGGCTTTACGATGAAAGGAATCCCCTCGCACCACAATCTCGACACGGTCGGCAACAGGTGAAGCCATGCTGGTGGGTAAAGAAGTCGGACAATTCAAGATCGACAAGGAGCTGGGCAGCGGCGCGATGGGTGCGGTCTATCGCGGCATCTACGCCAAGACCGGCCAGAAGGTGGCCATCAAAATCATGGCTCCCAGCCTGGCCACCAACCCCCAATCGATCCGCCGCTTCGAGCGCGAGGCCAGCATCCTCAAGCAGCTGAACCATCCCAACATCGTGCGCTTCTACGGGACCGGCAAGTATGACAACATGCGCTATTACGCGATGGAGTACATCGAGGGCGAACCGCTCGACAGGGTCATGGCCCGCCGCGGCCGGATGACCTGGGAAGAGGTGGTCGCCCTCGGTCAGCAGCTGTGCGCCGCCCTGCAGCACGCTCACGACAAGGGCGTGATCCATCGCGACCTGAAACCGTCCAACCTGATGATCCTGCGCGACGGCACCCTCAAACTGACCGATTTCGGCATCGCCAAGGACATCGACGTTACCCAGCTGACCGAGCAAAACTGCACCGTGGGCACGGCCGCGTACATGTCGCCGGAGCAGTGCAAGGGCGAGCGCGACCTGACCTCCAAATCGGACCTCTATTCGCTGGGCGTGGTCTTCTACGAGCTGCTGACCGGGCGCAAGCCGTTCATCGCCGACAATGCGATGGACATGTTCATGCTCCACGTCCAGGGCAAGCTGGAAATGAGGCCGCAGCAGAAGGTGTACGACATCCCGGTCTGGCTGGACAACCTGGTCTGCCAGCTGCTGGAGAAGAAGCCGGAACATCGGCCCTTCAGTGCCGCCACGGTGGCCAACGCCCTGAACACGATCCAGGAGAAGGTCGAGGCCCAGCACAGTGCCGGGGTCGATCGGGCCCGGAAACGGCGCGTCGATCGGCTGAGCAACCAACCCCAGCCGGTGGAGGAAACCGAGCGCGACGTGGTGCGGACCCTGGCGGGCAAGAAAAGCAAGAAAAAGAAGGGGACGCCCTTTTACCGCACCGGCTGGTTTGTCGGCCTGAGCGTGGCTGGCGCTCCTGACCGGGTTCAGTCTGCTGCTATGGATGCTGCTGGGGCCGCCCTCGCCGGAAACTCTCTATGAGCGGGCCCGGAAGCTGATGGAGTCGAAGAATCCCGAGGACTGGGACCGAGCCAGGGAAGGCCCGATCAACACCTACCTGGCGAGCTATGCCAGCCGGCCTGGAGAACAGACTGCGCAGATACGGCGGTGGCAAGGGGAAATCGACGTCAAAAAGAACGAGCTGTTACTGCAAAACTACCTCAGCAAGAAGGGCAGGGCCATCAAGTTCGCCGCCAACAACGACGCCGAGAAAATGGGTTTCCAGGGCATCGACGCCGAGGAAGAGGGCAACCTGAAAGAAGCAGCCACGGTCTGGGAGAAAATGAAGGAGAAGTTCGGCATGGGCTCGGGCTATTCGTCCTGGGGCCGGCTGGCCGAGAATCATTTGCAGCAACTGGAGAAGATCAAGGCCCAGGAGCTGAGCTTCCACAAGAAGTACGACGCGTTGCTCGAACAGGGCAAGGCAGCCGAGCCGGGTTTCCCGACCGAAGAAGAGAGGGACACGTTCCGCGCCTTCTGGTACGAGTGGTTCGGCGATCCCTTCATGGCCCAGCGGCGCTTCAAGGACCTGCGCGAGCAGTATGCCAAAGACCCCGACAAACGCTTCTGGGCCGTCCTGGCCGCCGGCAAGGACCGCGAGTTGAAGAAACGCCTCGATGAGAACCCCGACGCCGAAAAAAAACGGAGTGACGTGGTCCAGAAGAAACTGGACGAGGCCGGCAGTCCGACCACCAAGCGAGACAGGGCGTATGGGATTTACTTCAGCATCAGGGTGCTTTACGAGAAGGAAGTGAGCATGGAGCCCTTCGTGAAGCAGGCCGAGGCCGAGCTCAAGAGGTTGAGCCGGTGAGCAGCGGATCATTGGAAGCCAGCCCGCCGCCGGTTACAATGCCTTGTATGGAACGGCGCATTCGCTGGGCATTCTGGCTGAAGGTGTTGCTGCTGCTGATCGTCCTGATCGGGGTCGGGCTGTTTTTTGCCCACGTCCTGACCAGCGCCGAGCTGCAAGCGACCGATCGCTCTCGCTCCCCAGGCCAGATCCTGTGGCACCAGTTCACCTCCGCCCGGCCCCTTGACCTGGCAGCCAGTGCCGGCCTGTACTTGCTCGGACTCGCTTTCCCGGCCCTGTTCTGGCTGCTGCTGCTCCACAAGTCCGGGGAACCGCTGCCCTGGCTGACCGCCTTCCGCGCCTACTACCTCAGCCACCTGGGCAAGTACGCTCCGCTGGGCAAGGGGTTCGCCTTGCTGGTGCGCGTGACCCTGTCGTCCTCGGCCGGCGTCCGGGCGGGGACGGCGGCGGTGACCGGGGCTTACGAGACCCTGACCATGATGGCGGCAGGCGCTCTGCTGGCCGTGGTGGTCGTGGTCTGGCAGGTGGAGGCGGCCGAGGGTCTGTTCTGGCGGGCCCTGGGTCTGCTGGCCCTGGCGGGAATCCCGCTCCTGCCGGGCGTCTTCAACCGCCTGATCAAGCCGCTCGCCGGCCGATTCCTGAGCAGCGCCTCCTGGCCCAAACCCGGAGTCGGCGTCCTGCTGCTGGGGCTGCTGCTGATGGGCCTGTGCTGGACCTTGCTCGGCGCGAGCCTCGCCCTGGTGATCCAGGCCCTGCAACCCGAGCGGCTGGCTTCACCCTTGACAGAGGTGTTCCGCTATACCGCCTACGTCGCGGTGTCCTACGTTGCCGGTTTCGTGGCCGCGACGCCCGGCGGCCTGGGTGTGCGAGAGCTGTTCCTCCAGCAGATGCTCGCTCCCCAGCTCGGTCTCCGAGCCATTCTCGTGGTGCTGCTGGTCCGCGTCCTGTGGACGGTCGCCGAGCTGCTCATGGCCGCCCTGCTGTACCTGGTGCCGGTCCAACCCGTTCCCGGCGAGCGGCGCGGCGTAAGCCCGCCGGTGGAAGCGGAACACCGGCGGGCTTACGCCGCGCCGCTCGCCTGCGAAAAACCTGACTCTTGACAACTGACTCCCGAGCCGCTGTGTCCCATGCTCTCCGTCGTCATTCCGGTCTGCAACGAACGCGAAAGTCTCGACCAGCTCTTTGCCGAGATCACTGCCGTGGCCCGCGCGGAGAAGCTGGAGCTGGAGATCGTCTTCGTCGATGACGGCAGCAAGGACGGCTCGTGGGAGGTGATCCGCGAGCTGGCCGGCAAACATCACGAGGTCCACGGCATCCGCTTTCGCCGCAACTTTGGCAAGGCCGCAGCCCTCGCCGCGGGCTTCCGCCAGGCCCGGGGCGAGTGCGTGATGACTCTCGACGCCGACTTGCAGGACGACCCTGCCGAGATCCCGCGCTTCCTCAAGGCCCTGGAGGGCGTTGGCGTGGAGCAAGGGGCTTCTGATTCATCGTTTCGCGCTGGGCCAACTGAGCGCGAAACGATGAATCAGAAGAAGCTGGACGTGATCAGCGGCTGGAAGCGCCGCCGGCTCGACCCCTGGCACAAGGTCGGCCCCAGCCGGGTCTTCAACTGGTTGGTCAGCCGGATCACCGGAGTCCGGCTGCACGACCACAATTGCGGCATGAAAGCCTACCGGGCCGAGGTGCTGCGCGAGATCCGCCTCTATGGCGAGCTGCATCGCTTCATCCCGGTGCTGGCCGCCGCCCGCGGCTTCCGCGTCGGCGAGATCGTCATCAACCATCGGCCGCGCCGCTTTGGCCAGTCCAAGTACGGCGTCAAGCGCTTTGTGAAGGGCTTTCTGGACCTGCTGACGGTGAAGTTCCTGACCGGCTACGGCCAGCGGCCGCAACACTTGCTGGGCAGCCTGGGACTGATCAGTTTCTTGCTGGGGAACGTGGGCCTGGTGTATCTGGCCGTGACCTGGGTGATCTACAACCTGGGGTACTGGCCTGCAGCTTTTGGAGTGTACCAACCCCTGCACGAACGGCCCCTGGTGCTTTACTCCGTCGCCGCCCTCCTGCTGGGGGCGCAGATGATGTCGATCGGCTTCCTTGCCGAGCTGATCACCGCTTACCAGGGCAAGGAGGAAGACACTTACAGCATCGCCGAGAAGACTGAATAGTGATTGGGGAGTGAGGCAAACGAGAGCAAGAGTAAGATGAAGAGGAAGAGTAGGAAGAGGATTAAGAGAAAGATGAAGAGTAAGAGTAGGAAGGTGGCGGGCGCGTGGAGTCCTACTCTTGCTCTTGCTCTTTCTCTTAATCCTCTTCCTACTCTTCCTCTTCATCTTTCTCTTGCTCCTCTTCCTCTCCTCTCTGACCTCTGAGAACGATCATGACTCCCGACCTGCGTCGTCAACTGACCAACCTGGTGATCCTGACCGCCTTCGGCATGGCCGTCGGCCGGATCCTCTCGGCGGAGCTGCTCCTGGAACCGAGCCTGCATCGGGGCCCGAAAGAAACCGTGGAATCCGCCCCGACCAAACGCACCTGGCCCGGGACGCGCCCCCGCCGATGCCGACCTTCAGCTCCAACGACCGAGCCCGCTGGGCCACCGTCCGCGCCCTGGTCGATGAAGGAACCTTTGTTGTGGGACGGCGCGATCGGAACGTGGTGCTGGCCGGCGCCGTGGGCCCCCTGGGAGCGACAAACGTCCTTGAGGCGGCCGCGCTCTACGAGGCCGGCTACCGCCAGCGCATCAGCAAGGAAAGCAACACCGGCATTGTCTTCGATGACGAATGGGGCACGGTGGACAAGGTGCTGCACCCGGGCCGGCTGGAGTTTTATTCGACCAAGCCGCCGCTGCTGTCGGTGCTGGTGGCCGGCGAATACTGGCTGCTGAAGAAGACCACCGGCTGGACGCTCACGGAGCAGCCGGACCGCGTCGTCCGCATCATCCTGCTGACCATCAACGCCCTGCCGCTGCTGCTCTACCTCGGCCTGCTGGCCCGGCTGCTGGAGCGAGCCAGAGCCTCGGAATGGAGCCGGTTCTTCATCCTGACTTGTGCTGCCTTCGGCACCCTGGTCGCGCCGTTCCTGATCACCTTCAACAACCACACCGTCGGCACCTTTAGCTGCATCGTGGCCACCTGGGCCATCTGCCGGATCGCGGAAACGCCCGTACCGCGCCGTGGCCTCTGGCTGGCCCTGCTCGCCGGCCTGGCGGCGGGCTTTACCGCCACTTGCGACCTGCCGGGATTGGCCCTGGCGGGGTGCCTGCTCCTGGTCCTGGCTGTCCTCGCCTTCCGCGCCGGGTCTTCGCTACCCCTGTTCCGGACGCTCCTGGTGTACAGCGTGGGCGTGGCCGTGCCGCTGCTGGCCCAGGTTCTGCTCAACGTCGCCGTCCTCGGCTCCACGGGCGAAGAAAGTGGGCCGTGGTACAAGCAAGTTACCGACGCGGCGAAGCGCGGCATGGGAGGCGCCTACGGCGAGTTTGGCGGGCCGTGGTACAAATACGAGGGCAGCCACTGGGCCCGCGAGCCGATTCCGGGACAGAAGCGGCGCGGCATCGATTTCGCCAGAGAACACGAAACCCGCACAACCTACGCCCTGCACCTGCTGGTGGGCCATCACGGCATCTTCTCGCTGACGCCGGTTACTTTCCTGACCGTGGCGGGAGTCGCAATGGGATTGTGCCGCAGGAGGAAACCGAGTGACAAAGCGGCGATCCTTGCGGCGAATGGTGAGACGGAAAAGCCCTTGCCCTACTTCCTCTTTCCCCTGACGGCGGTCGTGTCGCTGGTGGTCGTCGGTTTCTACCTCTGGAAAAGCGACAACTACGGCGGCTGGACTGCCGGACCGCGCTGGCTGATGTGGCTGACGCCGTTGTGGCTGCTGACCATGCTCCCGGCCGCTGACTTCTGCGCCCGGCGTCGCTGGGGCCGGGCCCTGGCGGGCGTGCTGCTGGTGCTTTCGGTGCTGTCGGCCAGCTTCGCGGCCTGGAACCCCTGGCGGCACCCGTGGATCTACCGCTGGCTCGACAGTCAGGGCTTGATCCCCTACTGAGGTCTTCTTGCACTGCGAAGGCACTGGCATGTCCAACATCTTCTCGCGACCCGAGACGTACAGCGAGACCTTTCCTTCGACTCCACCGGAGTTCCTGGCTCCTCCGCCCAGACCGCGGCCCACCCCGGGATTTTTCGGAGGCGCTGGGCTGGTGTCTGCTCTTCGTCGGGACGACGCAAGTCCCCGGGGCGTTCGTGGCTACCGCCGTGCTGATCTTGCTGATGGTAGTCGCCCCGGGGATGATCCAACGCGGCACAATGGACGTCCACGAGGTCATGCACAGTCCCGGCATGGCCGTCGCACTGGCGGTGTCGCTGGCCTTCACTCAGTTCCTGGTGATTGGCTTTTCCCTGCTGGTGATCTGGCTGCGCGTCGGTCCGGACTGGATGCGCAAACTCAGTTTGCGGTTGCCGGCGCTGCGCCACATCCTGCTGGTGCTGGCGGCCTTCCCTGCAATGTGGCTGTTCAGCGAGGCGAGTTACGCTCTGTTACAGCGGGTCTTGCCCTCGATGGGCGTGGGCGACGTGGTTGGGGTCTTCACCCACTGGCCCTGGCAGGCGGCGGTGCTGATCATCGGTCTGGGACCGGGGATTGGCGAGGAATTGTGGTGCCGGGGATTTCTGGGACAGGGGCTGGTCGGGCGCTATGGGGCCTTCCTCGGCATTGTGTTCAGTTCCTTCTTCTTCGGCCTGATCCACGTCGATCCGTGCCAGGGGGCGATGGCGATGCTGATGGGGTTGTGGCTGCACTACACCTACCTGATGACGCGGTCGCTCTGCGTCCCGATGCTGCTGCATTTCCTGAACAATACGGTGTCGGTGGTGCTGCCCCGCTGGGAGCTGGGCGCCCGGCTGGACGCGGTGATGACGGAGCAGGTGCCCGTGTTTCTGCTCCTTGCCACGCTTCCCTTGCTGCTCATGGTGGGGTTGGCCCTTTACCAGAGCCGGTGCCGATTGACCAATCCCCTGGGCGGCCTGACGGACTGGCCGGCGGTGCAGACACCGCCTCCGGAAAGTGGACAGACGGTGGTTTCCCAGCCGCTTTCCGGCAAAGTGCTGCTCGGGGTCGTCCTGGTCCTGGTGCTGTTCGGACTGATGTTTTACTTCTCTCTGGCAGGCAAGACTTCGTGACGCCGGGAGGAGCCGGCCATCACAACTGCTCTGGACTTTTCCCGTCCCGGATGCCATTTTCGCGCTGCTTCACGGATCGTCTCCAGGGAAGCCGGGATTCGCACGGACTGAGCAGGAGGACAGGCCCAATGGCACCGCGGACGTCAGCCCCTCAGCCGATCTCCCCTGGACTGCCGCGCCGCAGCAAGAACGAGCAAATGCGGCAGTGGCGGCGCCGGGGGGGCGTGCTGGGACTGCTCCCGGGCGGGGTCTGGAGTCTCTGGCTGCTGGCCCTGGTGCTGGATGGGACTGCCCTGGCGGGCGGTCTGCTCCTGAGCGGCGCCGAGCGCTGTCTCCCCGCTCCGATCCGCCGCTGGATCACGTCGCCGCGCCTGGAAGCCTGGCGTCCCGACGTGTCGGACGTGTACCTGACCGGTGAGGGCCAGGCCGGGCTGATCGGCCTGGGTGCGGTGGTGTGTCTGATGCTGTCGCTCAACTTCCGGGCCCGTTTCCGCCGGCTGGCGGGAGGTCTGTATGGACTGGGCTGGCTGGGTCTGCTGGCGAGCCTGATCCTGGGCGGCTGGGCCGTGGCGGGGCGATTTCACCTGGACGGGGCCGGGCCCTTTGCCGGAGTGGACGATTTCCTCTACCTGGTGGGGCTGCTGACTCTGGTCTTGGGGATGCTGCTGGAGGGCTGGACGCAGCGCGGCTGGTGCCTGCTGGCGACGGGCCTGGCAGGCGGCCTGCTGCTCCTGGGCGGCGTGGCCTGGCCTGACACCGACCCGGTGCGGTTGGCGGTCGGCGGGCACGGGAGCCGGCTGGGAATGCTCTTGCCCGGTCTGCTGATGCTGGCCGGCTACGCGGCCCTGGCCATGGGCTGGATGCTGGGCGTGCTGGGGCTGGCCTGTGTGCTGGCCCGGCCAGGCCGAGGAGAGCCGCTGGGCAGCGTGGTCTTCTTCGCCGGTCGCTGTTTGCAGATCGGCCTGACCTTGATGGCCGGGGCCCTGGTGCTGGACGGTTCCTGGGGCGGCCAGGCCTGGAGCGGCCTCTGGAGCTGCCAGTCCCACGAGGTCTGGGCCGTGGCCCCCATGCTGGTGGCCGCTCTGGTCCTTCTCTGCCGGGCCCACGGCAACCTGAGTGCGCCGGGCCTGGCGATCCTGATCGTGGCGGCTTTTTCCGGCCTGGTTATTGTCTGGTCGGCATGCCATGCCAGCGTGGGCATGATCGCCCTGGCCGGCTGGGTGGGCCTGGTCAACCTTTGCCTGGCCCTGCACGCCTGCCAGCGTTACCTGTCCTATCGGCCGGTTACGTGAACGAGCGGGCAACCCAACCCCTCCCCCCAACCCCCTCCCCGGAGGGGGTGCTGCCCCCTCGAAAGTCGCTTAGGCGAGCGGCAGGGAAAAAGCTACCAAAGTAGGACGGCTCTCCTGAGCCGTCCAGACAGCGTAGGACGGCTCAGGAGAGCCGTCCTACGGGGAGTTTTGCTCCCGCCGCTCGCCCAATAGCACAGCAGTACGAACCTTGATATTCTGATCGGAGGCTTGATCGTTGACCGGAGTGTTGGAGAGTCGGCCGTCTGGACGAAAGACCAGTTCAACAAAGGAGGGCGCAGCGGTGGGTCTAACCTTCACCGTCGGGAACCCATCGGACGCTTTCATCCCGGATTACGCCGAGCGTGTACAGGCCCGACTGGCCGCGGCGTTCGGGTCGGGCATTGTCCTCGATTCGCCGGACAAGGTGTACTCCTCTGCCGAGGTCGGGTGGGGCGGGTGGGCGCGCTTGCAGGAAGCGGCGGTGGCCGCGGTTGGAACCGACCGAGTGCCGCACTTGCTGGCGATGGAGGCGTGGAACGGCTGCTACGTCCCGGCGCCGACGGAGCCGACCGCGTTCCGCATCCGGGGCAGTTCCGACCCCCTGAAGATTGGGTCGCTCCCCGCCCTGGTGAGCGAACTGGAGGCGGTTGGGGCGGCGCTCGGGCTGCCGACAGACGACACGGACCTGCAGGAGCTGGCGGAAGCACACGCGGACGATGAACCGGACGAAGGCGAGATGGACTTCCAGACCTACGCCGAGTTGCTGCTGGCGGCACACGTGGCCGAGCGCCGCCGGCAGGTTTTGTGGGTCGTCAAATAGGGGTGCAGGCGTCACCTCGTACCACTCGATGGCCTCGGAAGCAGTAGCTTTGGCACGGCGGAACTCCTCTGCCAACAAGGAGGTGAGCCGGGTCCATTGTCCCATGCCCGTTCAGGGAGTCAAGCTATCCGGTGCCTGGAGAACGTTTCTGCTCGTCAGGGAGAATGGGGAAGCGCCAGAAGAAGCCCAGAAGCGAAGGCGTGTGCTGCTGGCTTGGTGGCGGTGTCGCTTTTTTGTCATCCGTGGGGCAAGCACAGTCACGCCTGGCCATTTCCTGGCGAGACCGCCAAGCAAAAGCGCCGTTGGCGGTGTGGCGGCCTTGGCGGCGGTGTCTCGGCCCCCTCACTTCCTCCAATCCGGGACGGCCAGGAACTGACGGAAAGGCAAGCAGCGCGGCGCGGCGAGCCCGGGGGCACACCACCCTGCTTGCCTTTCCGTTCGTGCTTCTCAAAACTTCGGAATCGTGACGCGCTCACCGCCCTTCATCGCCGACTGGTGGGCGCAGATGCCGACCATGGTCCAGTTGGCCGAGGTCGGAGCGTCGGGAAACGCCGGCTTCTCCCCCAGGCAGGCTAGCAGGAAGTTGTGGACCAGGTGCGGGTGCGAGCCGCCGTGGCCGCCGCCTTGCAGGAACGACAGATGCTCCGCATCCTGGATCGCCGCCGGCTGGGTGAAGCGGCGGATCGGCTCCGGCAGCAGGTGGGCGAAGTCGGGCACCTTGGTCCGCTTCGGAATGTCCGGCTCCGCCAGGTACTTCTCCGGCGTGCTCTTGGTGTGGATGATCGGCTCCTCGTTCTCGACCTGCTGCCACTCGAAACTCTTCTTGCTGCCATACGTGTCAAAGCTCTCGCGGTACTGCCGGGCCGTGTCGAACAGGCTGCGGGTCACCTCGGCGACCACGTCGCTGCCGGCGATCTTGAACGTGGCCGACTCGTAGGCGAACGGGCTGCCGTAGCGCTTGATGAGGTCCTCGCGAATCCGGCCCGAGCCGTGGCAGACGACGCTCTCGGCCAGGGCCGGTTTGCCGGGGCTGCTCAGGATGGCCAGGCAGGGGCTGACGCAGTGCGTGGCGTAGTGCATCGGCGGCAGTCCGGGCCAGTAGTCGGGCCAGCCGTCCATGTCCTGCTGATGGCTGCCGCGCAGGAACTGGATGCGCCCCAACTCGCCCTTGTCGTACAGGTCCTTGACGAACAGGTACTCCCGGCTGTAAACGACCGTCTCCATCATCATGTAGACCTTGCCCGAGGCCCGCTGCGCCTCGACCAGGGCCTTGCACTCGTCGATGGTGGTGCCCATCGGCACGGTGCAGGCGACGTGCTTGCCGGCCTTGAGGGCGGCCAGGCTCTGCGGGGCGTGGTCGGGGATGGGCGAATTGATGTGGACGGCATCGACCTTGGGATCCTTGAGCAGGTCGTCGAAGCTGGTGTAGCGCGTCTTGATGCCGAAGCGATCGCCACAGTGGTCCAGCTCCTTCTTGTTGCGGCGGCAGATGGCGTACATCTCGGCGTTGGGATGGGCCTGGTAGATGGGAATGAACTCGGCCCCGAAGCCGAGACCGACGATGGCAACGCGAATCTTCCGGTCAGCCATGAGTTACTCCTTTGTTGTGAGAATCTTGCAGGTGCGTGGAGATAATATCAGGGCGGGAAAGGGGATTTGCAAGAAGGAATTGAGTGGTTGGGAAAGAAATGCCGATTCTTCCATTGGGGCGAAGCCGCGCTGCCCGGGCGGCAGCGGCCCGGGTCCAATGACCGCAAGCAGAATCCCGCCGAGGGTGTGATGAGCGAACCGCGACCGTGGCATCGGCTGTTTGGCTTGGCCTGGACCGATTTCTGCGAGGGCAGCCCTATGGACGTGCAGCCGGAAGTGGACATGTCCGTGCAACAGCAGTTTGCCGATCTGATGCTAATCCGGCAAGGGTCCGGGCCGCTGCCCCAGCCGTTACCCGACGGCTTCGACAACCTGAGCCGCTACAACCTGGTTACCTTCAAATCGCATCAGGAAGCTCTGGATTTCTGGACACTTTGTGAGCTGATCGCGCACTATGTCAGTGCTCGGAAGCGCTGCAGTTCATCGCCGAAAAACCTTCTTCCAGAGAGCGACTTCCGGTTGTATGCGGTGTGCGTGCGCTACCCGCACAACCTGGCCCAGGAGTTGCCGCTGACGCTCCTCCAGGAAGGGGTCTACGAGGTGCTGCTGGGCCTGCTGCGGATTCGCGTGATCGTGGTACAGCAGTTGCCCCAAGCGGAACAAAATGCTCTGCTGCACCTGTTCAGCACCCGGGTCGAGCAGGTACAATACGCTCGGGAACACTACAAGCCCCGCACGACTCAGATGACCACGTTGTTTTACGATCTGCTCAAAATGGAGAGCGAGGATCCCGCCATGTCTGAAGCACTCAAGAAATACGCTCGCGAGAGGCTCCCGGAATTGCTCAAGGAGGATCCAACCATGTCCGAGGCAATTGAGGAACGCGCACGTGAGGTTCTCAAGAAACTGCCGCTTGAGGAGCGTCTGGACGGATTGTCTCCGGAGGAACTGCGGGCGGCCCTGGAAATCCTGCAGCGCCGGCTGCAAACCAACGGGTCGTCCCCAGAGTCCCCCTGAACCGCCGGACCACTCCGCCGTCCCATCTTTCTCTGCCGTCTGCCATGACCAACTCCCTGGAAGTGCGACCTTCTCGCTGTACTTCCAGGACGTTTCCCTTCCGCTGCTGGCCCCTTGCTCCTGCCACCGGTATGATAACCCCCTGACTCGATCCAGCCGCCGCCCTCCTTTACGGATGCGATCTCCGCATGACCGAGCCGTCGGCCACCCTTGAACTGCTGCGTGCCATCCATCGGCCCGTGTCGCTGGCGGTCCGTGGCGGCCGGCTGGTCCTGGACGCATCCGGCCCAATCTTCGTGCCCGCCTGCCCCCTGGAGAACCTGGGCGATCCCGGCTTCCGGGCTGACCACCGGCTCCGCTATGCCTATGCCACCGGGGCGATGGCCAACGGCATCGGCTCGGCCGACATCGTCGAGGCCATGAGCCGGGCCGGCATGGTCGGCTTCTTCGGGGCGGCGGGTCTGTCGCCGCAGCGCATCGAGCTGGCCATCGACCGCATCCAGAAGGACCTCGGCGATGCTGCCTGGGGCTTCAACCTGATCCACAGCCCCACCGAGCCGGCCCTCGAAAACGCCGTCGTCGATCTCTACCTGCGGCGGGGCGTCCGCCTGGTCGAGGCGTCGGCGTTTCTCGATCTGACGCTGCCCGTGATCCGCTACCGGCTGCACGGCATCCACACTGACCCGGCCGGCCGGGTGGTCACGCCCAACCGGGTCATCGTCAAGGTGTCGCGCGTCGAGGTGGCGTCCAAGTTCTTCGCCCCGGCGCCGGCCCGCCATCTCCAGGAGCTGATCCGTCAGGGGCATCTGACGCCCGAACAGGCCCGCCTCGCCGAGCGCGTGCCCGTGGCCCAGGACCTGACGGCCGAGGCCGACTCGGGCGGCCACACCGACAATCGGCCGCTGGTCACCCTGCTGCCGACCATGCTGGCCCTGCGCGATCGGCTCCAGGCCCTGCACCGCTTCGAGCAACAGCTTCGGGTCGGAGCGGCGGGCGGCGTGGCCACGCCTTCCTCGGTCGCCGGCGCCTTCGCCATGGGAGCGTCCTACGTCCTGACCGGCTCGATCAACCAGGCCTGCGTCGAGTCCGGCAGCTCCGACCTGGTGCGCGAGATGCTCGCCCAGGCGGAGCAGGCCGACACGGCGATGGCCCCCGCGGCCGACATGTTCGAGATGGGCGTCAAGGTGCAGGTGCTGAAGCGCGGCACCATGTTCGCCATGCGGGCCGCCAAGCTGTACGACCTCTACCGGAGTTGCCCCAGCCTCGACGCACTGCCGGCCGCCGAGCGCTCCGCTCTGGAAAAGAACCTGTTCCGCGCTCCGCTGGACGAGATTTGGAGCCAGACAGTGTCCTATTTCCAGCAGCGCGATCCGTCGCAGATCCAGCGTGCCGAGCGCGATCCCAAGCACAAGATGGCCCTGGTGTTTCGCTGGTATCTGGGGATGTCGTCGCGCTGGGCCAACAGCCGGCGAGCCGACGCGCAAGGTCGATTACCAGGTGTGGTGCGGCCCGGCCATGGGGGCGTTCAACGAGTGGGTCCGCGGCTCGTTCCTGGAACAGCCCCGCCAGCGCCGCGTGGCGACCCTGGCCCTGAACTTGCTTTACGGGGCTGCCGTGCTTCAGCGTTTGCAGGTACTCCGCTGCCAGGGCGTGGCGGTCGATCCGGCGTGGATGCGCACGGAGCCGCTGGAGGTGGAGGAGATTCAGGCGCAGGATAATGGCCAAGTGAGGACATGGGAATGACGGAGGCTCCGGATCAAACACACGCACCCATCGCGATCGTGGGCATCGGCTGCCTGTTCCCCCGGGCGGATGGCCTCACCTCCTTCTGGCGTAACGTCAAGGAGCGCGTGGACGCCATCACCGAAGTGCCGCCCAGCCACTGGCGTCCCGAGGATTACCACCACCCCGACCCCAAGGCCCCCGATCGCGTCTACACCTTCCGCGGCGGCTTCCTTGACCCGATCCCCTTCAACCCCGGTGACTACGGCATCGCCCCGCGCGACCTGGAAGCCATTGACACGTCCCAGCTGCTGGGCCTGGTCGTGGCCCAGCAAGCTCTGGCCGATGCGGGCTATGGTCCGAATGGTGGCCGATCCTTTGACCGTCGCCGAACTGCCGTGATTCTCGGCGTTACCGGCACGCTGGAACTGGTCATTCCACTTGGTGCCCGACTGGGACATCCGCTGTGGCGCAGGGCCCTGCGCGAGGCGGGGGTCGCGGACCAGGTCGCCGACGACGTGGTGCAGCGCATCGCCGACTCCTACGTCCCCTGGCAGGAGAACTCCTTCCCCGGCTTGCTGGGCAACGTGGTCGCCGGTCGCATCGCCAACCGGCTCGACCTGGGCGGCACCAACTGCGTCGTCGATGCCGCCTGTGCCTCGTCGCTCAGCGCGGTTCACCTGGCCTGCCTGGAGCTGCTGACCCGTCGGGCCGACATGGTCCTGACCGGCGGCGTCGATACGTTCAACGACATCTTCATGTTCACCTGCTTCAGCAAGACGCCCGCCCTGTCGCCGACCGGCGACGCCCGGCCGTTCGACGCCGGCGGCGACGGCACCATTCTCGGCGAGGGCCTGGGAATGCTGGTGCTGAAGCGGCTGGACGACGCCCGGCGCGACGGCGATCGGATCTACGCGGTGATTCGCGGCCTCGGCACCTCCAGCGACGGCAAGGGCAACGCCGTCTACGCGCCCCGGGCGGAGGGTCAAGTCGCAGCCCTGCGGCAAGCGTATCAGCTCTCGGGAGTCAGCCCGGCGACGGTGGAGCTGGTCGAGGCCCACGGCACCGGCACCCGGGTCGGCGACGCCACCGAGGTCAGCGCCCTGGCCGAGGTCTACCGCGAGAGCGGCCGGGCCGGCAGCTGGTGCAGTATCGGCTCGATCAAATCGCAGATCGGCCATACCAAGGCCGCCGCCGGGGTCGCCGGGCTGATCAAGGCGGCTGCTGCCCTGTATTACAAGGTGCTGCCGCCGACGATCAAGGTGCGCGAACCGCTCGACCTGCTCCAGTCGGGGCGGAGCCCGCTGCAGCTCAACGTCGAGAAGCGCCCCTGGCTGGCCTCTGCCGAGCATCCGCGCCGGGCGGGAGTCAGTGCCTTCGGTTTTGGCGGCAGCAACTTCCACTGCGTCCTGGAAGAGGCCGAGCCGGAAAAGACCGCGATCGACTGGGACGGCAGTGTCGAGATCCTGGCTTTCGCCGCCGACAGTGTCGAGCAGCTTCAGGCTCAACTGACGAAAGGGAAGTCCTCGTTCCGTCCGGACGCTCCTTGCCGGCTGGTGCTGGTGCGGCAGCGGCAGGACGGCGATCCGCAGCGATTGCTGCAGACCGCCCGCGACTTGCTGGACAAGCACCGCGACCGTCCCACCTGGAGCAGTCCGGAGGGGATCTTCTTCGGTAGCAGTCCCGTTGCGGGCCGGCTGGCGATCCTGTTTCCGGGGCAGGGGGCGCAGTACGTTGGGATGCTCCGTGACCTGTCGTGTCAGATGCCGGCCTTACATCGCACTCTGAACGAGGCCAACCGCGACAGTGGACTGGAGCCCCGCCTGAGCGATCGGATCTACCCACCGGCCGGCTTCCGTCCCGAGGAGCGGCAGACCCAGGAGGAAGCGCTGCGTGCGACCGAGATCGCCCAGCCAGCCCTGGGCGCGGTCAGCCTGGGGGCATTTCGCGTTCTCGAACAGTTCGGCGTCCGTCCAGATGCCCTGCTCGGCCACAGCTACGGCGAGCTGGTCGCGTTGTGCGCCGCCGGGCGGATGACGGCAACGGACCTGTTCCGCCTGTCGCGGTTGCGCGGCCGGCTGATGGCCGAGGCCGGCGCCCCTGGCGACAAAGGGTCCATGCTGGCCGTGTTCGCTGGCCCCGAGGCGATCTGCGCGGTCTTGCGCGACGAGGCCATCGAACTGTCCCTGGCCAACAAGAATGCCCCCAAACAGACAGTGCTTTCCGGCCCGACGGCGCTGATCGAACGGGCGGCGAGTGCCTTTGAGCGCCGCCAGGTGCGGACCACGCGGCTCTCTGTCGCGGCTGCCTTCCACAGCTCGCTGGTTGCCGCGGCCCGCGAGCCGTTCCGGTCGGCCCTGGAGTCGGTCCCCTTCCCGCCGGGAGCCATCCCCGTCATCGCCAACAGCACCGGACTGCCCTACCCGGACGATCCGGCCCAGGCTCGTGAACTACTGGCCGGGCAACTGGCCCGACCGGTGGAATTTGTCGCCGCGGTTGAGTACCTCTACGGGAGTGGCTGCCGGGCCTTCCTCGAAGTCGGTCCCGGAGCCCGCCTGACCGGGCTGGTCCGATCGATCCTGGCCGATCGGGACCATCAGGCCCTGGCGCTGGACAGCTCCTCGGGACAGCGCAGCACTCACGACCTGGCCTGCTGCCTGGCCTGGCTTGCCAGCCTGGGCCACAACGTCCGGCTCCTCGAATGGGAGCCTGCCTCCCCCCCTTCCCAGGGTGGGACCGTCGTGGGCAAACCGGCGCTGACCGTGATGCTCACCGGGGCCAATTACGTCCGGCCGCGCGAACGCCGGCCGGCAACGGTTTCCCCGTCTGCACGGGGAGTGCTTGCCGCTGAGACTGCCCCTCCAACCAATGGAGCGAACGGTTTGCCGATGAATGGATCGCACTCTCCTTCCGCCTCGCCAACTCCACCGGCTCCGGCAACCCCAGCTCTGGGCCAGGCGTTGCAGATCACCCGCGAGAGCCTGCTGGCTCTCCAGAAACTCCAGGAGCAGACCGCGCAACTGCACCGCCAGTTCCTGGAGGGGCAAGAGGCGGCCCAGCGGACCTTGCAGGTGCTGGTCGAACAGCAGCAGCGCCTGCTGCAACAGGCGTGCGGGGTGGGGCAAATCCCAGAATACGAGCCGGAAGCGTCAGCGACGGTTCCGAACAAGGTCCCCGTCGCTGACGCTTCCGGCTCGTTGCAGGAGGTTGACCCCCCCCGCGTGCCGATGCCTCTGCCGGAGCCGCCGCCCGCACCGGGAGGAGTCGCAAGGATCACCCAAATCCTGCGCACGGTCATCTCGGAGAAGACGGGCTATCCAGCGGAGATGCTGGAGCTGGACATGGCCCTGGACTCCGACCTGGGCATTGACTCGATCAAGCGCGTCGAGATCCTGTCCGTATTGCAAGAGCGGCTCCCCGACGCCCCGGCGGTCAAGCCCGAACACCTGGGCGTGCTGCATAGCCTGCGGCACATCGTCGCCTTCCTCGCCGGCCAGGGGCCGAACGCATCTCCCCCGGACAATGGTGAGCCCCAGCCTCCTGGGCCCGGCACCCCGAAGGAGCAGAGTTCACGGCCAGCGGATGCAATGGAAAAGATCACTGCCGTTCTGGTGGAGATCGTCTCGGAGAAGACAGGCTATCCAGCGGAGATGCTGGAGCTGGACATGGCCCTGGACTCCGACCTGGGCATTGACTCGATCAAGCGCGTCGAGATCCTCTCCGCCCTGCAAGAACGGCTGCCTGACGCCCCGCAGGTCAAGTCCGAACACCTGGGCTCGCTGCACAGTCTGCGTCAGATCGCGGCCTTCCTGACCGGGAAGGATTCCAACGGTGCCGCGTCAGCCCCGCCTGCGAAGCCACACAAGCCCGAAGCGCAAGCGCCGGGACCTGTTCCCGCTATCGCCCCGGCGATCACCGCCTCCCTGGAGCGGAGTGTGTTGCGCGCGGTCCCCCTGGAGGGCGGCGACCGTCCGACGCGGCGCCTGCCCGAAGGGGCGGAGGTCTGGATCACGGAGGACGACACCGGCCTGGCCGAACTGATCGAGATGCGGCTGCGCGGTCTGGGATACCGGACGCGCTTGCTCACGTACCAGGCCCTCCCTTCCCAGGAGCGGCCCGCCCAGCTGGGGGCCCTGGTGCTGCCGTCCCCCCGTCACGGTCTGACGGATGCGCTGATCCGGGACGCCTTGCTCGGTGTCCAGCGTGCCGCTGCCGGGCTGCGCGCGTTCGGCAAGCAATCCGGGGCGGTGCTGCTCTCGGTGTCGCGCCTCGATGGGGCGTTCGGATTGAAGGGAGACCGGAGCGAACGCGAGCCGCTGGACGCCGCCCTGGCGGGCCTGGTCAAGACGGCCGCTCAGGAGTGGCCCGAGGTCGCCTGCAAGGCCATCGACCTGACCGACGATTTCCCCTCCACCCTGGCGGCCGCCCTTGCCGTTGTCGAGGAGATGTTCCGGGTCGGACCGGTTGAGGTCGGCCTCTCGGCCTCCGGTTTGTGCGTCCTGGAAAGGCGCGTGCAGCCTCTGGCGGCGCTCGATTCCAGCCCGGTGCTGCATCCGGACGACGTCGTGGTGATCTCCGGCGGCGCCCGCGGAGTCACCGCCGCCGTGGCCGAGGCCCTGGCCCGCTTCTCTCGTCCGCACCTGGTGCTGCTGGGACGCACGGAATTGCCGACGACCGAGCCTGATTGGCTCGCGGCCCTCTCTTCCGAGACCGAGGTCAAGCGCGAGTTGGCCCGGCGTTCCCCGGGTCTGTCGCCGCGTGCCGTGGGCGAGCAGTATCAGCAGATCGCCTCCCAGCGCGAGGTGCGTCAGAACCTCGTGCGCCTGGAAGCCACCGGAGCCAGTGTGCAGTATCGGAGCGTGGACATCCGCGATGCAGCCGCCGTGGCCGAACTCCTCGGCTCGCTGCAGCGGGAGCTGGGACCGATCCGCGGACTGATCCACGGGGCGGGAGTCCTGGCCGACGCCCGCATCGAGGACAAGACCGCGGAGCAGTTCGACCGGGTCTGGTCCACCAAGGTCCAGGGTTTGCGTTCCCTGCTGGAGGCAGTGACCCCCGAGGAGCTGCGCTTGCTGGTGCTGTTCTCCTCGAGCAGCGCCCGGCTGGGGCGCATCGGTCAGTCGGACTATGCGATGGCAAACGAGGTCCTGAACAAGCGGGCCCAGCAGCTGACCCGGCAACTGCCCGCTTGCCGGGTGTTGTCGATCAATTGGGGGCCGTGGGACGGCGGCATGGTAACACCGGCTCTCAAGCGCCTCTTCGAGCAAGAAGGGATTGGCGTCATCCCGCTGCCAGCTGGGGCCGAGTTCCTGCTCAAGGAGATCCAGGCCAGCGGCGAGCGCGAGGTCGAGGTGATGGTCCTGGCGGAGTCAAAGAGTAGGCCGGCTCTCCCGAGCCGTCTGGACGGCGAAGCGCAGGCACGCCTGCGTGCCGGAGCGCAACTTGCGAAAGGAGAGCCGGCCTACGTCAGCCTGCCCACCGCCTTCGAGCGGCGGGTTGGAGTGGACGATCATCCCATCCTGGGTTCACACGTTCTGGACGGCCGGCCCGTTGTGCCCGTGGCCCTGATCCTGGAATGGCTGGCCCACGCGGCGCTGGTCCATAATCCGGGCCTGGCGTTTCATGGCTGCAACGACCTGCGCATCCTGCACGGTCTGCCCATCGAGGAGGAGCCGCCCCGGTTGCGGTTCGGGGCTGGCAAGGCGGTCCGACGGGATGGCAGTTACCTTGTTCCGGTCGAGCTGAGCAGCAGCCGGGGCGCTGGCAAGGATGTGCTGAACGCCCGGGCCGAGATGGTCCTGGCCGACAGTCTGCCGGCCGCTCCAGCGGCGCTGGCGTGTCCCCCGCTTCAGCCGCTGGGACTCTCGGTCGAGGAGATCTACCGCGATCGGCTCTTCCACGGGCCCGAGCTGCACGGCATCCAGCGCGTTGAGGGATTGGACGACCAGGGTCTGGCCGCCTGGGCTCGCTCGGCTCCGGCCCCCGCGTCGTGGATGCAGCAGCCACTTCGGCAGCGCTGGCTCGCCGATCCGCTGGTGATCGACGTGGCCCTGCAGCTCCTGGTCCTGTGGAGCATCGAGCAGCGCCAGGCACCGGCCCTGCCGTGCCGGATCGGCCGCTATCGCCAGTATCGGCGGAGCTTCCCGCCCGGAGCGCAGCGGCTGGTCGTCCGGGTCAGCCGGGCCGCGGCGCACTCCTTCGTGTCCGACGTGGACGTTCAGGACGAAGCGGGGCAAGTCGTGGCCCGGTTGGAGGACTGCGAATGCACCGTTGACAGCGGCCTGGTCCGGGCCTTTCGCCGCAATCGCCACGGTTCCCTCTTGACCCAGGCCATGAAGCTATGAGTGAGCCGATCGCTGTTGTCGGCATGGGCGGCCTGTTCCCGGCCGCCGACGGCAGCGCCTCGTGTGAACAGCTGTGGCAGCAAGCTCTGCATGGCAGGGACGCGGTCCGTCCCGTTCCGCCGGGCCGCTGGCTGCTCGATCCCGACGAGGTCTTCGACCCGGCCATCGCCGTTGCTGATCGGACTTACTCGCGCAACGGCTGCTTCCTCGGTTCCTTGGCGGTCGATCCGGCCGGACTGGACCTGCCGGCTGAGTTGCTCCCGCAGTTGGACCCCGTTTACCACCTCGCTCTCCACGCTGGTCGGGAAGCCTTCCATTCTGCTCGCACCGACGGAATGGACCGCCACAAGGTGGGCGTGATCCTCGGCTGCATCGCTCTGCCGACGGAGAAGGTTTCCGCCCTGGCCCGCGAGATCCTGGGAAACACCTTTGCCGAGCAAGTCTCCGGAGCCCAGCCGGTCACTCTATCCGTGCATCCGCTCAATCGGAGCGTGGTCGGTCTGCCGGCGGCGCTGCTGGCCCGGGCCCTGAACCTGGGTGGGCCTTGTTTCACCCTCGATGCGGCTTGCGCCTCGTCGCTGTACGCCCTGCACCTGGCCTGTGAGGAACTGCGGGCCGGTCGGGCCGACGCCATGCTGGCCGGCGGCCTCTCTCGGCCCGATTGTCTTTACACGCAGATGGGCTTTGCTCAACTGCGGGCATTGTCCACGACCGGCCGCTGCCATCCCTTCGATTCCCGGGCCAGCGGCCTGGTGGTCGGTGAGGGCGGCGCTGTCTTTGTGCTGAAGCGCCTGGACGATGCCCTGTCGGCCGGCGACCGCATCCTGGCGCTGATCCGCTGCGTGGGCGTGTCCAACGACCGCTCCGGCAACCTGCTCGCTCCCAGCAGCGAGGGGCAGCTGCGGGCCATGCGCTCGGCCTACGAGAAGGCCGGCTGGTCGCCGCTGGACGTCGATCTGATCGAGTGTCACGCCACCGGCACTCCGGTTGGCGATTTGGTGGAGTTTCAGAGCCTCCAGACGCTGTGGGAAGAGGCGAGCCGGGAGCGTCAGCTCCCGGATTCTCGCGGCCAGTGTGTCCTGGGCTCGGTCAAGTCCACCGTGGGCCATCTGCTGACCGGAGCGGCCGCGGCTGGCCTGGTCAAGCTGCTCGGAGCGCTGCGCGACAAACAGCTGCCGCCGACCGCCAATTTCGCAACGCCGGCTCCGGGTGTGGACCTGGAGGCGTCGCCGTTTCGCATCCTGACGCAGGCTGAACCATGGCCGGAACGAGCCGATGGCGGACCACGCCGAGCGGCGATCAGTGCGTTCGGGTTTGGCGGGATCAACTGCGCATCTGCTGCTGGAGGAGTGGACTGTTAGCCGCGACGCGGAGCGCAGCGCAGCGGAGCGCGGCCTGCCTCCGGGGCGTGGCGAGCTGCCGCGCTCCGCTGCGCTGCGCTCCGCGTCGCGGCTAACAACCCCCATCGCCATCGTCGGTCTCGACGCCCATTTCGGTCTCTGGTCCTCGCTGGATGCGGTCCGCGACCGCCTCCTCGGCCAGAACACGGACAAACCACAGCCTCCCCGGAACGCCTGGGGCGTCCTCGAAAGCGACTGGGTTCGCCGGCTTGGTCTGAAAGCCGAGGATTTCGCCGGCTATTACCTCGACGCTCTCCACGTCTCGCTGGAGCAGTTCCGCATCCCGCCGCGCGAGCTGGCCGAGATGTTGCCGCAGCAGGTGCTGATGCTTCAGGTCGCCGCCCGGGCGCTCCGAGCCGCGGGCCTGACGGATGAGGTGCGGGAGCGGACCGGCGTTTACGTCGGCGTCGCTCTCGACCTGAACACGACCAATTTCACCTTCCGCTGGTCGCTGCGTGATCCCCTGCAGCGGGAGCTGGCCGGCCCCGCACTGAATGCCAATCGCACCATGGGAGCGCTGGCGAGCATCGCGGCCAGCCGGATTGCCCGCGAGTTCCAGCTGGGTGGGCCGAGCTTTACTCTCTCCAGCGAGGAAACGTCCGGGCTCCGTGCGGTGGAAATCGCCGTGGGAGCGTTGCAGCGTGGCGAGATCGACCTGGCCCTGGTCGGGGCCGTGGACCTGGCCGGTGACGTGCGGAACCTGATGTGCCAGCCCGGCGCTGGTCCCGTTGGTGAAGGAGCCGCCGCCGTCGTCCTCAAGCGGCAGGCAGATGCCGAGCGCGACGGCAATCGCATTCATGCGGTGATCCCCATTGGCGAGCCGGAGTCGGTCGGCCACGTGGTTGATGCTCCGGAAATCGCAGCCGACCTGGGCCGCTGCGGCGCGGCTTCCGGCCTGGCGGCGCTGGTGAAGGCGTGTCTCTGTCTGGAATGGCAGATTCTTCCTCAGGTGCGGCAAAGGCCGGTCCAGCACTGGCTCCACGACCGCGACCAGGGGCCACGCCGGGCTGCGGCCAGCTGCTGCAGCAACATGGGACCAGCCTGCCGGATCGTGCTGGAGGAGTACACTTCCCCCGCCTCGCAACCGCAGCCCGACCGCTGCCGGCCGCCGGTAGCGCGGAGTGAAGCCCTCTTTGTCTTGCCGGGAGACGATCCTGCGGATCTGATCCGGGAGCTGACCCGGCTCCAGGGCGAACTGACGCCTGGTCGGGCGATGGAAGAACTGGCCCGATCCTGGCATGCCTCGACGGAACATCGGCGCGGCGCTCTGCTCGCCGTCGCCCTGTTAGCCCGCAACGAGGCGGAACTGCGCGAACTGCTGGCCCAGGCACGACAATCGCTGACCACGGCCCCGGACCGGGCGCTGGGCGCGAGCGCCTCTTCTACTCGCCCAAACCGCTGGGACGGGAGGGCTGGCTGGCCTTTGTCTTTCCAGGCTCGGGCAACGATTACCCGGGCATGGGCCGGGACCTGGCCCTGGCCTGGCCGGACGTCCTGCGCCGACAGCACGCCGAGAATCGCCGGCTGCGCATCCAGTACCTCCCCGAAGCGTACTGGCAGCCGGCCTCTGGTCCGATCGCGCATCGCCAGAAGATCTTTGCCCAGGTGGCCCTGGGAACGCTGGTCAGCGATCTGCTGCGGAGCCTGGGGGTGCAGCCGACGGCGGCCATCGGCTTCAGCCTGGGCGAGTCGGCCGCCCTGTTTGCTCTGCGGGCCTGGACCGACCGCGACGGCATGCTGGCGGCGATGAACGCCTCATCGCTGTTCATCAGCGACCTGGTCGGCCGCTGTGACGCCGCCCGCACTGCCTGGAAGCTGCCGCCGGACGTTCCGGTCGAGTGGCTCGCCGGCATTGTCGAGGCCACTCCCGATCAGGTCCGGCAGGCCCTCCAGGGTGAGGAGCGGGCCTATCTGCTGATCGTCAACACGCCCCGCGAGTGCGTGATCGGCGGCGACCGCCAGGCGGTGGAGCGGACCGTGGCCCGGCTCGGCTGCCGCTTCTTGCCCTTGCCGGACGTGGCCGCGGTGCATTGCCCCGTGGCCGGCGTCGTCGCCGAGGCGTACCGCGCACTGCACGTGCTGCCCACTACTCTGCCGCGCGGCCTGCGGTTCTACAGCGCGGCCCTGGGACGAACCTACGAGCTGGCCCAGGACACGGCCGCCGACGCCATCCTGGCTCAGGCTCTCGATACGCTGGACTTCCCGACCCTGATCGAGAACGCCTATCAGGATGGCGTCCGCCTGTTCGTCGAGGTCGGCCCGGGTTCCTCGTGCAGCCGGATGATCTCGGCCATCCTGGGCGATCGGCCGCACCGGGCCCGCTCGGCTTGCCCCGCCAACGGCGATGCCGTCCTGGCCGTGCTGCAGGTGCTGGCTCAGCTTGCCGTCGAGCGGGTGCCGCTCAAGCTGGAGACGCTGTATGGACAGCAGGAGGCAAGCCCCGCGGCAACGAGCAAGGAGCGGAGCATCAGGCTGCCGATTGGCGGGCCACCGTTCCGGGTTCCCGTTCTTGCGGCAAAGCCAACCCCTCCCCCCAACCCCCTCCCTTGCAGGACGGCTCTCCCGAGCCGTCCGGACGGCTCTCCCGAGCCGTCCTACGGTGGGAGGGGGAGCAAGACAGCAGATGGATTGCATTGCGCCCCCGCACACACACAGTGTGGAGTCCTGGCAGACGCCGCCCTCGTGGGCGAGACGTTACAACAGGCCGTTGCCGTCGAAACCGCACGCAGTCAGGCCCACGAGGCGTTCTTGCGCTTCAGCCAGGGCATCCAGCAAAGCATGGCCCGAACGCTGGCCTTCCAGACGAGCTTGCTGGAGGGGCTCGCCCAAGAAGCTCCTCCCCGTTTCGAGGAGGGGTTGGGGAGGGGTTGTCTCGATCGCCAGCAGTGCCTGGAGTTCGCCATCGGATCCATCGAGCGCGTTCTCGGACCGGAATACGCCGTCATTGACACCTTCCCAACGCGGGTCCGCCTTCCCGACGAGCCGCTGATGCTCGTGGATCGTATCGTCCAGATCGAGGGCGAGCCGCTGTCGCTCACCTCCGGCCGGGTCATTACCGAGCATGACGTCCACCCCGGGGCGTGGTATCTCGACCACGGCCGGATTCCGACGTGCATCGCCGTCGAGGCGGGCCAGGCTGACCTGTTCCTCTCGGGCTTCCTGGGCATCGACCTGAAGACGCGCGGCCTGGCCGTCTACCGATTGCTCGACGCCATCGTGACTTTCCACGACAGCCTGCCCCGGCCGGGCCAGACCATCCGCTATGACATCCGCATCGAGCGCTTTTTCCGCCAGGGCGAAACCTACCTGTTCCGCTTCCGCTTCGAGGGCACGGTGGCCGGCCGGCTGCTGCTGACCATGACCGATGGCTGTGCCGGCTTCTTCACCGAGGAAGCCCTCGCGTCCGGCAAGGGCGTCGTCCAGACCGAACTGGACCGCCGACCACGCCCGGTCGCCCCGCCTGACGATCCCGCCGAACTGCCCGCCCGCGGCATCGAAAGCTACTCCGAGCAACAGCTCGACGCGCTCCGCCAGGGCGACCTGGCCGCCGCGTTCGGCCCGCAATTCGCCGGCCTGCCGCTGCGCGATCCGGTCCGGCTGCCTGGGGAGCGGATGCGGCTGGTTCACCGCGTCACCCGGCTCGAACCGGCCGGCGGTCGGTTCGGCCTGGGTCAGATCCGCGCCGAGGCCGACATCCATCCGGACAACTGGTTCCTGACCTGCCACTTCGTCGATGACCAGGTGATGCCCGGCACCCTGATGTACGAGTGCTGTCTGCACACCTTGCGGATCTTCCTGCTCCGCCTCGGCTGGGTCGGCGAACGGTCCGAAGTTGCCATCGAGCCGGTTCCGGGCGTAGCCAGCCAGCTGAAGTGTCGCGGCCAGGTGACGGCCCGGACGCGGACGGTGACGTATGAGGTGACGCTGAAGGAACGCGGTTATCGGTCCGAGCCCTTTGCCGTGGCCGACGCCCTGATGTACGCCGATGGCAAGCCGATCGTCGAGATCCGCAACCTGTGCTTGCGGATGACGGGGCTAACGCGGGAGAGACTGCGGGCAATCTGGCGGGGGCGAATAGACCATGCCGGTGAATCCCGTGGGTGCGCTGCGCGACCCACGGCTGAGATATGCAACCCCTTCGGGGTAAAAGACAAAGCCCCGGACCTGTTTTCTACCCCGAAGGGGTTGCATAACCCAGCCGTGGGTCGCGCAGCGCACCCACGGGAACTGCCCGACCCACGGGAACTGCCCGCCCCACGGGAACCTCGCCCCGCCCTCTTCGGTCCCGAGTCGATCCTCGCCTTCTCCAACGGCCTACCCTCGCAGGCCTTCGGTGACCGCTATCGCGTCTTCGACCACGAGCGCTTCATTGCCCGCTTGCCGGGGCCGCCCTACCAGTTCCTGCACCGCATCGTCCACCTGGAGTGGCACGGTCAGGAGACCGTGCCACAACAGCGGCAGGAGACCGTGCCACAACAGCCCTGGAAGATGCAGGCCGGCGGCATCGTTGAGGCGGAGTACGACGTTCCGCTGGATGCGTGGTATTTCGCCGCCGAGCGTCAGCCGGTGATGCCCTTTGCCGTGCTGCTGGAAATTCCCCTGCAAGTGTGCGGCTGGCTGGCGGCTTTCATGGGATCGGCCCTGACCAGCCCCGAGGACCTCTGCTTCCGCAACCTGGAAGGGAACGGCGAGCTGCTGGCTCCGGTCGGCCCCGACGCCGGCACGCTGACCTCGCGAATCCGCTGCACGCGCATCGCCAGTTCGGCCGGAATGATCATCCAGCACTACGATTTCCAGGTAGCGTCCACTCTCGGTTTGGTGTATCGTGGCGATACGGTTTTTGGTTTCTTCACGCGCGCTGCCCTGGCCCAGCAGGTCGGCATGCGTGACGCACGCCTGTACCAGCCCACCGCTGACGAGCTGGCCCGAGCCCGCTGCTTCGCTTACCCTGCCCAGCCGCCCCTGCCCGACGATCGCCTGCGAATGATTGACCAGGTGGACTTGCTGCTGCCCGATGGCGGCCCCCACGGTCTGGGGTTGATCCGCGGCAGCAAGCAGGTGCGACCCGAAGAGTGGTTCTTCAAGGCCCACTTTTACCAGGACCCGGTGATTCCCGGCTCGCTGGGGCTGGAGTCGCTGCTGCAACTGCTCAAGGTCTACGCCCTGGAGCGCTGGGGAGCTGGCTCCCGGCTGACCATGCCTCCCGGCAAACATCGCTGGGTCTATCGCGGCCAGGTGATTCCCACGCATCGGCAGGTGCAGGTGCAGGCCGAGGTGACCGCCTGCGACGATCGCCGGAAAACAGTCGTGGCCGATGGCTACTTGCTTGTTGACAGTCGAGTGATATACCAGATGAAGGGTTTTACGGTGGCCCTGTTTCCTCCTGGCACCCAGCCGGGGGGAGGATTGAAACGATTGCAAACATGAACTACTCGCGCGTCTACATCGACGCCATCGGGTACGAGCTGCCGCCTGTGGTGGTGACCTCCCACGAACTGGAGGCCCGGTTGCGCCCGCTGTACCAGGCGCTGCATCTCCCCGAGGGGCAACTGGAAGCGTTGACCGGCATTGTCGAGCGGCGCTGGTGGGAGCCTGGCTACCTGCCGTCGGAGGGGGCGACCCGAGCCGCCCGCAAGGCCCTGGAACAGGCCAACGTCCTGCCCCAGGACGTGGAAGTCCTCATCTACGCGGCCGTGTGCCGGGAGCAGTTCGAGCCGGCGACGGCGTGCCGGGTGGCCTCCGCCCTGGGCATCGAGCCGCACACGGTCTTCGACCTGAGCAACGCCTGTCTGGGCGTCCTCAACGGCATCATCGAGCTGGCCAACAGGATCGAACTGGGTCAGATCCGGGCCGGCATGGTCGTTTCCTGCGAGACGGCCCGCGAGATCAACGACGCCATGATCGAGCGCATGCTCCAGACCCAGAGCATGGACCTGTTCAAGACCTCGCTGGCCACGCTGACGGGCGGCTCCGGCGCCGTGGCGGTGGTGGTCACCGACGATTCGTTTCGGCTGCAGCCGAGGCGGCGCTTGCTGGGCGGTTACGTGCAGGCGGCACCGCAGTTCCACAACCTGTGCCGCTGGGGCATCGAAACCATGCTCAGCGCCGCCCGGCAATTCATGTCCACCGACTCGGTGGCGGTCCTCAAGTACGGCGTCGATCTGGGCCTGCGCACCTGGCGGGCGTTCCTGACCCGGCTCGGCTGGGCGGCCGACATGGTGGACAAGGTCATCACCCACCAGGTCGGGGCCATCCATCGCGACTGCATCCTCAAGGCCCTGGGCATTCCCCGCGACAAGGACTACTCGACCTACGAGTACCTGGGCAACATCGGCACCGTGTCGCTGCCGTTGACCGCCGCCCTGGCCGAGGAGCGTGAGTTCCTCCTGCCCGGCGACCGGGTCGGCTTCCTGGGCATCGGCAGCGGCCTCAACTGTCTGATGCTGGGCGTCGAATGGTGACCGCTGGCGCATGGGCATCGAACTCTATCCGTTTGCCAGCCACTTTTTCGTGCGGGATGGTCTGCGCCTCCACTACCTCGACGAGGGCGAGCCGGGAGCGTTAGCGACCGGAGATGCTTCGCCGGTGGTGATGCTGCACGGCAACCCCACCTGGTCGTTCTATTTCCGCGACCTGGTCCGCGGCTTGCGCGGCACGCACCGGGTCATCGTGCCTGATCACATCGGCTGCGGTTTGTCGGACAAGCCGGACGATAGCCGCTACGAGTACACCCTGGCCCACCGGGTCGATGACCTGGAAGCACTCCTCGACCACCTGGGACTGACGGCGAACCTGACCCTGGTGCTGCACGACTGGGGCGGGATGATCGGCATGGCGTATGCCAGCCGACACCCCGAGCGGATCACCCGTCTGGTGCTGCTGAACACCGCGGCTTTCCTGCTGCCTCCCGGAAAACGCTTGCCTCTCTCTCTGTGGCTGGGCCGAAACACCGCTCTGGGAAGCTGGTTGATTCTCAGGCTGAACTTCTTCTGCCGCGGCGCGCTCCGCTGGTGCGTCTGCCGAAGGCTGCCCGAAACCGTCCGGGCCGGTTATCTCGCTCCGTATGGTTCGTCGGCCAACCGGATCGCGGTGCTGCGCTTCGTGCAGGACATTCCGCTCCAACCGAGCGATCCGAGCTATGCGCTGGTGCGGCAAGTCCAGGAGGGGCTCTGTCGCTTTCGGCAGACGCCAACGCTGATCTGCTGGGGCGATCAGGATTTCGTGTTCGACCAGCACTTCCTGGCCGAATGGCGGCGGCACTTGCCGCAGGCGGAGGTGCATCGCTTTGCCGACGCGGGCCATTACGTGCTGGAGGATGCCGGAGCGGCGATCCTTACCCTGGTGCGGGAGTTCCTGGCACGGACCGGCTCACCGACACCCCGGGTTGCGCTGCGCTCCACCCGGGGCTTTACTCCTTTGGTTTTGGGAATAAAGCCCCGGGTGGAGCGAGGTACGAGCGCAACCCGGGGCGTCAACATCGCCAGCCACGTTCCCGCGATGGCCCGATCCCGTCCACACACCCTGGCCCTGGTCGAGCCGCGTGGCCGGGATTGGCTCGGGCGGTTCCGTTATCGCCACCTCACCTTCCAGGAGCTGGACCGCGAAAGCGACACGCTGGCCCGGGGTCTGCAGCACGTGGGCATCACCCGGGGCACGCGCACGGCGTTGATGGTTCCTCCGAGCCTCGATTTCTTCGCCCTGACCTTTGCCCTGTTCAAGCTGGGCGCGGTGATTGTCCTGATCGACCCGGGCATGGGGCTGAAGAACCTGGGCGTCTGCCTTGGCGAGGCGGAGCCGGAAGCGTTTATCGGTATCCCGAAGGCCCACCTGGCCCGAAAGCTTCTCGGCTGGGCTCGTCCCAGTCTGCGGCAATGGGTCATGGTTGGCCAACGCTTCGGCTGGGGCTGCATCACGCTGGACCAGGTTCGCCGGCTGGGCAAGGGTCAGCGCCCGCAGTGCTGGCCGACACCCGGCCCGACGATCTGGCCGCCATCCTGTTCACCAGCGGCAGCACGGGCATTGCCAAGGGCGCAATGTACACGCATGGCATCTTCACCGCCCAGGTGGAGGCACTGAAGCGTCTGTACGGCATCGAGCCGGGCGAAATCGATTTGCCGACGTTCCCGCTGTTTGGCCTGTTCGCCCCGGCCCTGGGAATGACCGCGATCCTTCCCGAGATGGACCCGACGCGCCCGGCCGAGGTCGATCCCGAGAAGATCATCCAGGCGATCCAGCACTTCGGCGTCACCAACCTGTTCGGCTCGCCCGCCCTGATCCAGCGCGTCGGCCGCTACGGGGCCGCTCACGGGATTCGCCTGCCGACGCTGCGCCGGGTGATCTCGGCCGGGGCCCCTGTCCCGGCGAAGGCCATCGAGCGCTTCTGTCGGATGCTTCCCGAGGGCGTCCAGGTCCACACCCCCTACGGAGCCACCGAAGCCCTGCCCGTGGCCAGCATCGGCAGCGACGAGATTTTGCATCAGACCCGTCAGGCCACAGATGAGGGAGCCGGCGTTTGCGTCGGCCGGCCGGTTGAGGGAATGACCGTACGGATCATCCGCATCAGCGATGAAGTGATCCCGACCTGGAGCGACGACCTGCTGGTCCTGGTCGGGACCATCGGCGAGATCGTGGTGCAGGGACCGGTGGTCACGCGGGCATACTACAACCGCCCGGAATCGACCCGCCTGGCCAAGATCAGCGATCCCGCGGGCGGCTTCTACCACCGGATGGGCGACGTGGGCTACCTCGACGAGCAGGGTCGGCTCTGGATCTGCGGACGCAAGTCGCAGCGAGTGGTGACGCCGAACGAGACGCTCTACACCATTCCCTGCGAGGCGGTCTTCAACACGCATCCCGCGGTGCTGCGCAGCGCCCTGGTGGGAATCCAGCGGAACGGGATCCCCGGGCCGATCCTGTGTGTGCAGCGCGATCCCGAGGGGCCAGCCATCCCGGACGAGGAGCTGGAACGCGAATTGCTCGAGCTGGCCCAATCCTACCCGCACACCCGGTCGATCTCCAAGGTGCTGTTTCACCCGGCCTTCCCGGTGGACGTCCGGCACAACTCCAAGATTTTCCGTGAGAAGCTGGCGGACTGGGCCAGCAAGCAGTTGCCATGCACGCTCTAGTTACCGGAGGCGGCGGCTTTCTTGGCTCGGCGATCGTGCGCCAGCTGGTGGCACGCGGCGACCGGGTCCGCAGTCTGTCGCGTCAGCATTACCCCGCCCTGGACGCTCTTGGCGTGGAGCAGATCCAGGGAGACGTCGCCGAACCGCAGGCGGTGGAACAGGCGACTGCCGGCTGCGACATCGTCTTTCACGTCGCCGCCAGGGCGGGCATCTGGGGCCGGCTCCGGGATTTCCAGCAGATCAACGTCGAGGGAACGCGGAACGTCCTGGCCGCCTGCCGCAAGCATCGCATCCGCCGGCTGGTTTACACCAGCTCGCCCAGCGTCGTCTTCCACGGGCGGGACATGGCCGGCGTCGATGAGTCGGTGCCGTACCCGTCGCACTTCGAGGCGCACTATCCCCGCACCAAGGCCGAGGCGGAACAGCTGGTGCGGGCCGCGAACGAGCCTGACCTGGCGACGGTGGCGTTGCGACCGCACCTGATCTGGGGGCCGGGCGACAATCACCTGATTCCGCGCATCCTGGCCCGAGCCCGAGCCGGCCGGCTGCGCCGGCTGGGTTGGCGCAACCCGCTGATCGACAGCATTTACGTCGAGAATGCCGCCGATGCCCACGTCCTCGCGGCCGACCGGTTGGCACCGGGTTCGCCGGTCGCGGGCAAGGTCTATTTCCTGTCGCAGGGTGAGCCGGTGCCGCTGTGGGACCTGGTCAATCGCATCCTGGACGCGGCAGGACTGCCTCCGGTGACGCGCTCGGTCCCGGTGGGTGTGGCCGTGGCGGCTGGGTGGCTGCTGGAGGCGGTCTACGGGCTGATGGGCTGGCAGGCCGAGCCGCCGATGACGCGGTTCCTGGCCCGCGAGCTATCGACTGCGCACTGGTTCGACATTGCGGCGGCACGGCGGGATCTGGGCTATGAGCCGCGGGTTTCGATTGATGAGGGGCTCAGGCGGCTGAAAGATTCTCTCCGCAACCAAGCCGCTAGCCGTTGAGCGTCGTATACCCATTCCTTGGAGCCATTCACGTTGGAAAACCCAGACTGAGAACGTAGATCGGAGCGACATTCGCGATGGCCGTACACTTCGTTTTCCGCAGTCTCTACAACAGCCCCCTGGAAAAGCAGGTGCGGCATTTCGACGACGATTCGGTGGTCGCCTGGGCTCGCCGGGTCTGGGGGCAAGTCCCAACCGACCAGGCTTTTGATCGAGGCAGAGAGATCCTGGGCGGATTGGAGGTCTATAGCTTCCCGAATCTGTTCGACGTCGAAGCGAACCTCCACGGGCCGCCGGATAACATGGCGGGAGTAGCCGCCTGGTTCGGCCAGATGTACTCCCCGCAAATTCTCCACGGTTCGCATCACCTCCAGCTATATACTGACGACGATGAGACGGAGATGGCGATTTACCTCTTCGATGACCACTACCGGAGCAGTAACCCCGGGAAGACGGACTTCTTGCTCTGGGACCGCTGGGAACTGCCTGCTGGCGATGGGGACGTTTCCGGCGTGGTCCTTCCCGACACACACCCGATCGGGCCGGCTGGCGATGAGGAAGGTGTCCTGTACCTCATCAACCTGGTCGCGCTCGATTCGTCTAACCTCAGCGACCTGGGAGGAAGTTCCGGCCGGCTTGATGGGCTACGGCTTGATGGACTGTGCCGCTACCTGCTGCTGCACTCTGTCGAGGATGGCCTGGGCGTCGGGGTGGAAGGCGTTCGCGGCTCACTCCAGGCACTGCTCACCGACCCATCGGGGGAAGATGCCGGTTTCCTCCTGGCCCTCCGCGACGAACCGAGCGAAAGGGCTCATTGGAACGCCTACTCCGACTGGCTCAGCGAACGGGACAGACCAGTTGCCGGTCTCCATCTTCTTCAGCAAGCCCTGCGCGGTGCCGGCCCTACCGAGGGAAGCAAGAACCGCGACCCCGCAAGGGATTTGCTCCAGGTGAGCAATCACCTGGCCCAGGCGAGCAAACATGAGGGCCGTTGGCCGGATGGGGAGTTTCTCTGGTTCACGCCGCACGATACCTATGAGACCTGGATTTTCTTCGATGACCGCTGGGCGGCGGCGCAACCCACTCTGGCGGAAGGACTGGTTCGTTTCGACTCGCGGTGGTACGTGCTGTGACGAGTGACGTCGATCAGTCGCTCAAATGAAGCCAGCGAACTAAAGTTAGCTCGTTGACTAAATTGAGTCGTTCGACTAATCGGGACTCAAGATCAGGAAGTATTCAAGAAGGAGGCAACGTGACCACTATCGACACCACTCGCTATCCGCCCGAGGTCGCCGACCTGTTGCGGCTGATGCCGCTGGCCCCTCTGGGACCGGGAAAGCCCCACCAGGAAGTTCGCGACCGACTGGAATCTCTCGGAACCGCCTTCCCGGCTAGTGTCAACCGCGACCTGGCCACCGCCAGCCTCGCGGGTCTGTGGCTGACCTTCAACTTCCTCGACGAGTCGCACACCATCAGCCAGGAACTGCACACCGCCGAGGGCAGCTACTGGCACGCCCTGATGCATCGCCGCGAGCCGGATTTCAGCAACAGCAAGTACTGGTTCCGGCGCGTCGGAACGCATCCGGTGTTCGAGCCCTTGCGGATTGCCGCCGCGGGGCTGGCGGCGAGTGCGCCGGCACCGGCCGGGTTCCTGGCCCGGCAAGCGAGCTGGGACCCGTTCAGGTTCGTGGACCTGTGCGAGGCATCGCATGACGAGAAGGCCCCCTGCCACGAGCTGTGTCTGCAAATTCAACGGGCGGAGTGGGAACTGCTGTTCGATTACTGCTGGAAACAGGCGACCGAAGCGCGGTAAGCGCCGACCGTTCCCTCAACCAATCACGAACCGCCCCCTGCTCTCCCGTGTCGGAAGGGGAAGGAGGCCGCACCATGGACCTGATTGTTGAGACCGACCTGGGCCACGACCCCGACGACTTCTTCACCCTGTGTTACCTGGCGGCGGCCGGCGTCCGCATCCGGGCCATCTGCGTCGTGCCGGGCGACCGCGATCAGCTGGCCATTGCCCGCCTGCTGGTCAAGACGCTGGACCTGGACGTTCCCGTTGGGGCCTCCAAGCTCGACAGCGGCAAGTTCAGTTCCGGCGGAATGCGCCACGAGCTTCTCAAGCGTTTCGGCTGAGCCTCGGTTGGGTCAGCAATACCCGCGTGACCCGCGAGCCGGCGTCCGCCTGCAAACGTCTCGAAGGACGGAAGCAACGGGGCTTGCCGAGGACCAGCCGCTTCTCGTCTGCCTGCCCTGCCGGCCACTTTGCTGGGAATGGCTGAGAGGACAGAAGCGGTCCCTGATGGTCCCAGCAATGCCAGGACGAGGCATTTCGCTGTCTGCCTGCCACCCGCCAGGGTATTCGGGACGGCCTTGCCGGTGAGCTGCCTCGCTGTCATTCCGTGCCAGCTTTCCCCAGACTGGGCCGCCTCACTGTTCCTCCTCATTTGTCCAATCCCACCACCCAGGAAGAGTGTACGGCCTGGAGCAGCCGCCAGCCCGCAGCGCTGGCAGCCACGGTCCCTGCGCGACGGCGACGACCGCCGGACACTTGCCGATCGCAATGGCAGAAGCAACCAGACAATCCTGGCACTGGGAGACGGACCGTGATAGATTGAGGGAGGTAATGCCAGGCGGACCGGCCGGCTGGCAAGAGGCGGACCGGACACGGGATAGCGTGACCGGGAAGCGGAAAGAGGCTGACCGGCACTTTCATGGCGTGATCGGGCATAATAGGCTGACCGGCCTGTTACCCTAATTCACCAGTGCGTCGAAGGGAGGGCTTCGGGGTGGCGATCGACGACAGCGGGGAAGCCTGGCACGGTGACGATCCGGCTGACGTGGCCGCCTATCTCGCCGAGTACACAGCGTCCGAGGAAGCGTACCCGGCCACCGCGTTCCGGTCCATCCAGTGCCCGTGCCAGTCGATCAAGTTCCGGGTTGAGTGCGCGGGGTCCGTCACCCGGCGGGTGTGCCCGGCATGCAAGCGGAGCAAGTTCATCTGCCGATCGTCCGGCGACTGGGCGGAGGCGGCCGCCGAGGAAGGGGTGGAGCGGTATCGGTGTACCGGCTGCGGGTCGGCCCAAGCCAACGTCACAGTCGGGTTCGCCGGCTACCCCGAGGCCCCGGAGCTGGACGCCGTCAAGTGGTTCTATGTTGGCCTGCGGTGCGTGCGGTGTGGGGAGCTGTGCTGCTACAACAGTGGCAAGATCGCGCGGGGGCCGGCGCGGCTGGTGTACCGCCGAGCGTAGCGCGCCGAACCTGTTGCTCCAGATGTAACGATTACTGTCAAGCCCCGTCTCGGATTGTGAGGAAGTGTCCCAGGAGGACCCAAAGAGACAGCGTGTGCTGGTGACGCGGTGGCGGTGTCGCTTTTTTGTCATCGGTGGGACGCTCACAGACACGCCCGGGCCTTTCCTGGCGAGACCGCCAGCATTCTGCGCCGTTGGCGGTGTGGCGGCCTTTTGGAGTGCGGCAGTAGCTTTGCTCTGCCGCTTTTGTTTGGCCTTTTGTGTTTTTGGTTTTTCCCTTGTTGCGCCAGGCCAAGAAACAAAAGCCCAAACAGAAGAAACAAAAGCGGCAGAGCAAAGCTACTGCCGCACTCCAAAAGAAGGCAAAAGTGGACCTCAGCGCTTGTCAGAACAGGCTCAGGACCAGTTTGCCCTGCACAAAGAAAAAGGGCCGGCCGCTCGGCTCCGTCACGTGGGTGCCGGGTCCGTAGCCCAGCGCGTGGTACATCGTGGCGAAGAAGTCGGAGACGTGGACCGGGTTGTCGGCCGGCACGCCGCCCTGCTTGTCGCTCCGGCCGTGAACCTGGCCGCCGCGGATGCCGCCTCCCGCGAGTACCGTCGAATAGACTCGGCCCCAGTGGTCTCGGCCGCCGCTCTTGTTGATCTTCGGAGTCCGGCCAAACTCGCCCGTCCACGCTACCAGGGTCTGGCCCAGCAGGCCCCGTTGTTCGAGGTCCTCGATCAGGGCCGAGAAGGCCCGGTCCACGGGCGGCAGCAGCCTGTCCTTCATCTTGGGGAAGTTCTTGTTGTGCGTGTCGAAGTTCTGCTCCGACTGCTTGAACGTCCACGGCACCGTGACAAGGCCGACCCCGGCCTCGACCAGCCGACGAGCGACCAGGCAGCTCCGTCCGAAGCGGTTGTCGCCGTAGCGCTCGAGGGTCCCTGGCCGCTCGTCGTCAAGCCGGAACGCCTTCCAGGCCGGCCCCGATTGCAGCACGTCAAGGGCCAGCTGCTGGAAGCGGTCGTAATCCCGCTCAACCGGGGCTGTCGGCCGGCGAGCCTCGACCGCCCGGAGCAGTTCGCTCCGGGCCGACAGGCGTTCCCGATCCAGACCGACCGCCGGACCGAATCCGGGCAGCGGCTCGCCGGGCTTCCAGTTCTCGTCGAAGAGGAACAGCGGATCGTACTTCGGACCGAGGAACCCGGCGTGCTGCCCACCCCACGCGGCGTTGTTCTGGTCGCCGACGGGCCGGGGAAGCTGCACGGCGCCCGGGAGGCCGTTGCGGTCCCCGCGCAGCTGGCGGACGACCGCACCGATGCTCGGCGGGTCGCGGCGGTCCAGCTGCGGCTCGCCGCGCGAACGCGGAGCGTGCAGGAGTCCGGTCAGGTTGTAGTGGACGCCGACACCGTGCGTGTCCGAGCCGTGCCACGTGGAGCGGAGGATCGCGTAGCGGTCGGCCAGTTTCGCGAGCATCGGCAGGTGCTCGCAGATCTGGATGCCGGGGACGTTGGTGGCCGTCGGCCGGAACTCGCCGCGAGTGCCTTCGGGGGCGTCCGGCTTTGGATCAAACGTCTCGTGCTGGGACGGGCCTCCGGTCATGAAGAGCAGGATGCACGCCTTCGCCTTCCCTCCGCCGGGCGCTGCCGCCTGCGCGGTGGAGCGGAGCCGGAGGGCGTCAGCCAGACCGAACCCGAGGGGGGACAGGACGCCGACTTGCAAGAATGTCCGCCGGTTCATGGGATGCCCTCCCAGGGAAACCAGATCAAATGCCCGCCAGCCGCTCCTTGGCGTCGCCGAACTCCGGCAGCGTCAGGCCCATCCGGTCCATGATCGCCAGGTACAGGCCGCACAGCTTCCGCTTGTCGTTGCCCGCCTTCAGGTAGTCCAGCGTCCGGCCGGTCGCCAGCGTTCCGCCGAGCCCGCCCGCCAGGATCAGCGGCACCTGCTGGCCGTTGTGGGCGTTCCAGTGCTCGGACACGAACATGGATGCAGGAGTTGTCCAGCACCGTGCCCTCGCCTTCCTGCATCTTCGCCAGCTTGCCCAGGAGGTAGGCGTACTGCTCGACGTGGCACTTGACGATCGCCTGGTATGCGGGGCCGGTGTTGGAGTGGGAGTAACTGTGGTGGTCGTCGCGGATGCCGAGGAACGGGTACACCTGGCCGGACAGGTCCCGCGACAGCAGCAGCGTGGCAATGCGCGTCCGGTCGGTCTGGAACGCCAGGGCGATGATGTCGCACATCAGCCGGGCGTAATCGCGGAAATCCTTGGGCTGGCCCGCGGGCGGCCGCTGCCCGGGCGGCACCGGAGTCTCGCCCTTGTCGCCACGGTTCAGCCGCCGCACCCGCTGCTCCGTCTCGCGCACCGACGACAGGTACTCGTCGAGCTTCGACCGGTCCGTGCCGCTCACCTTGCCGCGCAGGTCGTTGGCCTGCTCCAGCACGTCATCCAGGATGCTCCCCTGGAGCTTCCCCGCCTTGCCGCCGAACAGGCTGTCGAAGGCCAGCGACGGGTACAGCTCGATGGGGACCGGCGAGTCCGGGTTGCGCCAGGAAACGTGCGACGCATAGACCATCGAGTACTGGCTCTCGTGGAAGCCGCTCACCGGCTGCTCGCAGCCCAGCACCAGGCTCGGCACCGCGGTCTCTTCCTCGAAATGCTTGGCCAGCCGCTGGTCCATGCTGACGCCGCCGCGAATGGTCCGGCCGCGCTGGAGGTTGGCCCCGGAGAGGATGTTGCCGGTGCAGCGGGCGTGGCCGCCGTCGCCCTCCTTGTTGAACAGCCCGTTGATGACGTTGATCTTCTCCTTGAACGGTGCCAGCGGCTCCAGGCTCGATCCCAGCTCCATCTCGGCACCCTTCCCCTTCGCCCACCAGTGCGGCGGCGAGATGCCGTCGCCGATGAACAGGCACGCGAACCGCTGCGGCGACTCGCCCCGGACTGCCGGAGCAGCAGCCAGGACAGGGATCGATTCCAGCCACGGCAGCGCCAGGGAAACGCCGAGTCCCTTCAGGAGCAGGCGGCGCGAGATCTTCTTACCGGCGGTCATTTATCGACTCCTTGAGCTTGGGATGAGAATCGAGACGGCGTGAAATCCCGGCAGCGTTGCGTTGCGGAACTGGGGGCTTGTTGCGACCAGCTCGAACAGCGCCGAGAGATGGTATTCGTTGGCTTGCAGCTCGGTCTGCATTTTGTCCAGCAGCGGTTGGTCGGAGAGCTGGAGCGATCGGCCCAGGGCGTAACCGAGGAACTTGTGGCACAGCGTCCGGGCGAAGTCCTGCCTCCGCTGTGTCGCCAGGTACTGTCCGAACTCGGGCACGCCGCGGGCCTCTTTGCCGGACGGCAACGAGACCACGTTATCGATCGGCCGGCCCGCCAGGTCTTTCGCCCGGCCGCGGCCGATCGGGTCGAACCCTTCCATCGACAGGCCGATCGGATCGAAGCGCTGATGGCAGCGGGCGCAGCGATTGTCGGTAGTGTGCTGGGCCATCAACTGGCGGATGGTCTTGCCGTTGGTGTCGGTTTCCTTGGCGGGCAGGACGGCGACGTCGGGCGGCGGCGGAGGAATGTGTTCGCCGAGCAGCTTGTGGACCACCCAGAAGCCGCGCTTGACGGGGCTGGTCCGCTGCGGCTGCGAGTTCTTCGTCAGGAACAGGGCCATGCCAAGCAACGCCGCCACGGCCCCTCTCGTGCAGGCCGGAGACCAGTTCCCACTCGCCCTCCTGACCGGCTTTGTTTCCGGCTTGGGAGTACCCTGCGCCGGAAACAAAGCCGGGTCTTTTGTCAAGGGTGCGCTCGCTGCGCTCGCTTCGTTGGAACGGCAGGCCATAGTGCTGGGCCAGGCGCTTGTTGACAAGGGTCACATCGCCGCTGAGCAGGTCGATGATCGGCCGGTCGCGCTGGATCAGGTGAGTGACAAGCCGGGTCGGCTCCTCGAACATCGCCTGCTTCAGGGCGTCGTCGAACGCAGGGAAGACCTTGCGGTTGACCGATTCCTGCGTCAGGAAGTCGCGGTAGCCGAGCCACTGGCCGAAGAACTCCAGGGCGAAACGGCTGACCTTCGGGTCCTGGAGCATCCGGCGGACCTGCTGGCGCAGGACGCGATCGTCGTGGAGCTTGCCGGCCCTGGCGACCGCGAACAGCTCCTCATCGGGCATGCTGGACCAGAGGAAGTAGCTCAACCGGGATGCCAGCGCCAGGTCGGAGAGCGGGGCGACAGAGTCGCCCGGCGGGGACACGTCGAGCCGACAGCAGAAGTGCGGCGACACCAGGACCCGCACGATCGAGGCACGGACCGCTTCCTCGACGCCGTGGTCCTTGTCGCGGCAAACCTCGGTGTAGAACTTCTCCAGCTTCCGCGTTTCCTGCTCGGTCAGCGGGCGGCGATACGCGGCCTGGGCGAACGCCTGCATATCCTTGAGGTAGATCGCCTCCGCCCGCTTCAAAGTGTCGGCGTGCTGCCGCAGCCCCGCACGAACGTCCTCGAAGAACACGCTGATCGGGTGCTTGGCCAGCTCCTCGCCGGTGGCCTTGACGTTGGAGCGCTTGAGATAGACCTCCTTGAACCGGGCCAGAGTCTCGTCCTTGACCAGCTCCGGGTCTTCTTCCTTGAAAGAGTCAAAGTCCTTGTGCTTGAGGAAGTTCCGCTCCGAGCGCTCGAAAAAGACAAAGCCGCGCAGCATCTTCTCCCAGATGCCCGTCACGAAATACAGCTCGCTCCACAGCCGATCCAGCTCCTGTTTCTCCTGGTCGCTCAGCACGTGCCGGCACAGCGGCTGGTCATCCCGGAAGAACCCTTCGATCAGGTGGAAACCGGCGGACAGCCCGCGGGTGCTGTCAACGTAAACGAAGCGATTGGGGAACAGCCGGCAGAACGCCGTGCCCGAGGCCTCGATCTGACGGGCCATCGCATGCTTCGGATCAATCCGCGTGGGGACCAGGCCGGCCACTTCGATCAGGATCGGGTCGAAGGTGTCGCGGGATTGGGCCGTGCGCCGGCGGCGGGCCAGGTGCTCGATCGGTCCGTTGCCGGCGTTGGCCACGATGGCGGGCGTCTCCCGGGGACACAGCTGCTGGCTCAACCGCTGAACGTCGGCGGCCAATGCTCGCACCGGCGTCTGGACCTCGGCCGCGGTCGGCCCCATCGGGTTGCGGGGCGGAGGCAATGCCTGCCAGCGCTGCCGCAGCCAGTGGAGGAAGAACCGGTCGGTGGAGCGATCATCCTGCAACGTGTCCCAGAGCGAGCGCAGATACTTCGGGCTCAGGCCGTTCTCCCGGGCCCACTCCTCAACCGTGGCCGTCTTCCGGGCTGGGGGACGGTGCCGGTACAAGTACAGGGCGGTGAAGTACCTCTCGTAATTGACCGCGTGCTGTTCGTAGAAACGGATGATGGCCTGTTCCCAGTACTTCTGCCGGTCGGCGAAGGTCACCACCGGATGCGGGGCAAACTTCAACCCCGACGAGGTGAGCAGGGCATGGTCCGCGACCAGCTCGGCGGCGGCGTAGTACTTCTTGAACAGGCTGGGCGACAGGGTCAGCGCTTCGCCGGTGTTGTTGAAGCCCTCGCCGGAGGCCGGATCGACCGGGAACGAACGCGCCGGTCGGATGTCCACACCGGTGAGATCGCGGATGGTGTTATCGTATTCCGCGTTGCTGAGCCGGCGCGGCGGCACCACCCCCGGGTCCCCGGCCAGCTTGCGGGCTTCCTTCGTGAGGACTTGCACCAGCACGGCCAGGACCTCAGCACGCTCGGTGGCCAGCGGCTGCTTCGCCTTCGCGGGCGGCATTTCCTCCTTCTTCAGGAACGTGACAACGTGTTCCCACTGCCGGAAGTCCTCGGCGACCTTCGCGGGAGAAGTGAAGCGTGTCAGGTCCAGCTCGCCGCTCGTGGTCTTGGCGTTGTGGCACCGGACGCAGTAAGCGTTCAGAAACGGCAGGACCTTGTCCTGAAAGGGTTCCGCCGCAAGCAGGTTGGGGCCGCCCAGAGTGAGCAGCAGGCAGGAGCCGAAGAACGAGCGCACGAGGCTTTTTGGCGGGAAGGAGGACATCGGGAGTCTCACTGGGCGCGGCTCGGGCACCTGGCCCGAAAAGCGGTAGGAGAGCGGCGGGCCCGGGCCGGCCACTCCACGGGGGGAGGTCATTGCGCTTGCCCCTCCGGGGCGTTGTAGGGCGCAAGACCCGCGTTGACCATCTTACCCGGTTCACCGGCTGATGGGAAGCACTTTGCTGATTTGACCGGGAAAAGGGGTTTGGCACAAGGTCCGGGAGAAGCGTCCCGCCCCCACCGAGCTTGCCTCGGTGGAGCGCGTGATTATGCGCTACCAGGACAAGCGGCGCCGCGCTCCTACCTTAGTGCAAAATCATCCGCTCCACCGAGGCAAGCTCGGCGGGGGCCCCCCGGAACTTATGCCACACCCCGGGAAAAGGTCCGTTTGATCCGGACCCGGCAGCTGCAAGGCAGCCAGGCGGAACAGAGCAATGCACCTGGCTAGGCGAGGATGGAGGCCCTACAATATCTGGACGGAAGTATCCGCCTCTCTCCAGCAGAAAGGGCCTGCTCATGTCGCTCGAAGGCCAATCGTCCCACGACAGGTGTGCAGCCATCGAGGCCGAATTTCAGGGGCTGCTCCAGCGAGCCCGGGACGGGGACAAGGATGCGGGCATCGCGTTCGTTCGGCGCTTCGGCCCCAACATTTTGAAGATCATCCGGCGAAAGTACCTGCCAAAGGATTCAACGCTGCGGCCCCTGATCGACTCGGCGGACCTGAGCCAGATGGCCTGGATGAAGATGTGGGAGGAAGTCCTGGAGGGCAAACCCATTCGGGATGAAGAGGAGTTCATGAAACAGTTCTGCACCGTCGCCAGGCAGGTGTTCCTCATGCAGCACCGCGAGCAGGTCCAGGCCGCGAAACGCTCGCGGGACCGAGAAGAGACATCGGAAGCAGCAGAGAACGCCCCAGACGCGAGCCTGGACCCAACGGTGCAGACCGCACTGCGGGAGGAATGCCGGATCTTGCTGGAGAGCACTCGAGGGCGCGATCGCCAGATCTTGATCATGATTCGAGACGGGTATCGAACCGACGAGATAGCGATGGAGTTGCAGGTCAACGTCCGGACAGTGCAGCGGGCGCTGGAAGCCATCCGGGAACGGATGAAAAGGAAACGAGGCGGGGAGGGCGACTGAACGACAAGACCGATGTGCTGCACAAGGAAACTGCGCTGAGCCTGGCGCAACGCGATCAACACCATGATCGACCGAGGGACAGGCGTTGCCGGAGAAGTCCGGATAGCGAGCGCAGTCGGCCATTGTCGGAAACTCGACCTGGGGAGGCGACGGAGCGCAGGCCTTTTCATCATTTGCGCTTGGCACGGGACGGCAGGTCCTCCATTTTCCAGACCTTGGCCGCCATCTTGGCTTTACCGGGATCAACGTATGCTGCTGTGGCCAGGAACTTGCCGTCTCGGCTCAAGTCGAGAGAGGCGACAGGGTAGACGTGAAGACCAACCATGCCGATCTTGTCGAACTTCTCTGTGGAGTAGAACTCGACGCAACCACTGATGGCTTTCTCAGGCGGTATGCCGGGCGGATCAGGGATGTCGCCGCCCACGACCAAGGACTTGCCGTCTCGACTGAGTGTCAGGCAGAAGATCCGCCGCAGCCCTGTCTGGACCGCCTTGGCGACTTTCCAATCTGCCGTGTTCCAGACAATAAAGGTCCCGTCTTCGCTCCCCGAAACCAGGGTCTTGCTGTCCGGAGAGAAAGCGACCCCCTTGACTTCCTTGGCATGAGCAGGCAGCTTTCGGCCTTTCCCTTTGCCGCCTTCTTCCCAGACCCACACCGTCCCGTCCCTGCACCCGGCCGCGGCGAAACGGCCGTCGCTGGAGAAGGCCACGGTGTTAACGTTCGCATCGCATTTGTGAGCAGCGACGACTCGCTTCATTTCCAGGTCCCAGATCCGCACCTGGCTGTCATTGTGCCCGGTGAGGAGAGACTTGCCGTCCGGTGAGAACGCCAGCGCATCGAAGAAGCCCCATCCTTCCTCTACCTCAAGACGGAGCAGCAGACGCCCGCTTTTCACATCCCAGACATACAAGGCGACACGCGGGTCATCAAGTGTAATGGCAGCGAGCCGCGTTCCGTCAGGGGAAAAGGCCGCACCGTGAACGGCATTATTCTGTCCCGTAAAAGCACGCTGTTCCTTGCCGGAAGCGAGGTCCCAGAGAACGATGCGTCCTGGTTTGTCCTCCACGTTCCAGGTCCAGGTGACAAGGCCCCGGTCTGTGGGAGAGAAGACAACACCCCACAGCCACGTGTCCTCGAAGGTATGAACGGGCTTGCCTGCCGGGGCCTGCACTTCCTGGGCAAGAAGACCGGCTCCGCTCAGACACCCAAGGCAACACAGCCAACTCAGCAAACGACCAGGAGTCATCACGTGTCTCTCCTCATGGGGCAAGGTGTTTGAGAACAGGTAAGCGTCCTCTTGCCAGGCCACCTTGCTGGCCCATACCGGAATCTACTGAGGCTCCGGTGAGCGGAATTCGGGCTGCACCTTCAGCAAAGTAAGAGCAAAGAAAGGGAACGAAGAAACGGGACGCATGCCGCGCCAAGCTTTTCTTGGCGCAGCATGCGTCCCGTATGGTGGCCTCCTCATTGACGTTGGGCACGTAGCATCAGGTCTTCCATTTTCCAGATCCTAGCAGTGCTCTTGAGGGGGAACGGAGCAAACGAATTGTGCCCTGCAGTAGCCAGAAACTTGCCATCACGGCTCACGACGAGGGAAAAGACTGGGAGGGAATTAAGAGTAACCCTGCCGATCTTATCGAACTTTTCTGTGCCATAAAGTTCGACGTAACCAATGTCGATGGCCCCGCGTTTCTCAGGTGGGGTGTCGGGCGGAACAGAGATGTCGCCGCCCACGACCAAGGTCTTGCCATCGGGGCTGAGTGCCAGGCAAAAGACACGCCGCAGGCCAGTCCGCACTGTCTTGACCATTTTCCAGTCTTCCGTGTTCCAGATGGCAAAGGTGCCATCGTGGCTGCAGGAAACAAGTCTCTTACTGTCGGGAGAGAAAGCAACACTTCCCGCCCACACGACCTCGGTATGAGCAGAGAGTTTTCGTCCTTTGCCTTTGCCTTCTTCATCCCAAACCCAGACCGACCCGTCCTCGCACCCGGCCGCGAGGAATCGACCATCCCTGGAAAAGACCACAGTGCCCGAAGGATTGATCTTTGCTTCACATTTCTGAGAAGCCACGACCTGCCGCGTTTCCAGATTCCAGATCCGCACCTGTCCTTCCCTGTCGCCCGTGACGAGAGATTTGCCATCTGGCGAGAAGGTCACAGCGCAGAAGTAGGAACCATTCTCCTCAGTAAGCTGGAATTGCAGACGCCCCGTTTTCACATCCCAGACATAAATGGCCTTGCCCTCGGCTTCACTCGTGCAGGCAGCAAACCGCTTGCCGTCGGGGGAAAACGCGGCTCCGTGAACGTCCTTTATGTGACGGGTCAACACCCGCAGTTCCTTACCGGAAGCCAAATCCCAGAGAACGACGCGGCAAGGTTGGCCATTCCCAGGCCAGTTCCAGGTAGCCAGCATGTACTCTGTGGGAGACAGGTCTATACCCGACAGATCGGTTTCCTCAAACGTCTGAGCGAGCTTGACTGGCGGTGCCTCTGCCGAACGGATGGCTGGACAAGCCCCTACCAAGCACGCAAGGCAAGACAACCAAGCTAGCAAACAACCACGAAACATCGATTGATACTCCTTCTGGGCAACGCCAGAGAGGACGGGATACGGATCTCTTGCTACGTCGGTTTGTTCACCTCCGCACGAGCCTTATTCTATCGCTACTGACCACCGGTTTGCAATGTGGTCCCTGCAATCATGGCTTTGCAGGATCGAACTGGTCCAAGTTCGGACTCGTCCAGTCCGGAGCAGGCACCTGTTTAAGGTCAGGGCTCGCGAGAGCAGGGATGACGGTGGAAAAACTGGCCAAAGGCGGGATGAATATCCGCGTCGTCGTGGCCCCGATACCTGCTGGTGGTGTCCCAGTGACGTAGACATAGAAGAAGATGTTCACGTTCGTCTTCCCGGTCGTGGGATCTGCCACATAATAGGTAACCACCGCCTTCGTTGTGGTCGAAACCCCAGTCCAACCAGCCGCTGTCAGCGCGGCAATGCCAGCGTCCGTTTGTTTTGTGAGTTCTTTCCCGTTGACCAGATTGGAATTGGCGATAATGTTGCCGGGCATGATAAACGCCCCCTGAACGGGTCGTCCCCCCGCGGGTCCGGTGGTAGTATCAAGGTTCTCAAAGGTATTGATGCCATTGCCAATCAAGTCCCTCACCAGCCTGCTCGCAGCGGCGTTGCCGACCCTTACAACATCCGCATTGTACTTGATGTAAGGGCCAACGGGAGGAACAGTCGGCGCTCCAGCCATGGCGAGAAAGGACGCTGTTCCTTGCCAGCCGCCGAAGGAGGACGTGGAAACAGAGACGGTAATCTTATACTGTCCCGCTTGGAGGTAGGTATGCTGGCCAGTCACCTCGTAGGAACCGTCCGCTTGCTGGGTGATCGTGCCAGCTGTGATGTACGGCACACCGTTGGCGTCCGTATCGCCCCAGTGAATGTTGACGTTGTAGTCCCCGGCCACTCCAGCCGAGGTCAAGTTGGTGAAAGTGGCCACCGTCCCCGAAAAGACGTCGCCAGCGTTGACCGTGATCGCCTGTCCCTTGACGATCAGCCCTTGGCCTGTTGAGGACGGGGACTGGATCGTCCAGTTGAAAGTAGAGCTGGTCGTGCTACCGTTGGTATCAACCGCTGTAACGGTAACACCGTAGGACGTACTCTGACTCGAGTCGGGAAGCAACTGGCTGATAGTCCCGGAGATCAGGCCCGTCGAGGCATTAATGCTTAGACCGGGCGGTAAGCCGGCCGCGGTGTAGTTGATCGCGAGGTTGTTCTGGTCGCTGGCTGACACCTGGAGGGAAACGGTGTCTCCTTCGGTGTTCACTTGATCCGCAATGGCAGTGATCGAATCGTTGGGTGTGACGGTCCAGCCGAAGTCCTGAGTATTGGTGGAAACTCCATCCGTAACCGTGACCGTACTCAGGTATGGTTCGGCGTTGGCAGCACCAAACGCGATGGTGCCGCTGATCAGACCGGTGGTGGGATTAATGGTCAGGCCACTGGGGAGGTCCGCAGCGCTGAAACTTAGCGTGCCACCGCTGTTGAGGTCGCTGGCATCGACTTGGAGCGAAACGCTGTCACCTTCAGTGTTTTGCTGGTTGGGAACCGAAGTGATGCCAATGGCCGAGGTCAAGTTCCAGTTGAAACAGATGCTATTGCTGGAAGTTCCATCACTCACCGTGATGGTAGTTGTGACGGCGCCCTGGTTAGCTGCCCCCCACGCGATCGTGCCCGTGATTGACCCAGTAGTTGGGTCGATGTTTAGGCCATTGGGCAGGTCATCTGAGCTAAAGCTGAGCGTGCCACCGCTGTTGAGGTCACTCGCATCGACTTGGAGGGAGACACTGTCGCCCTCGGTGTTCTGCTGATCGGCAATCGGTGTGATGCTGATGGCCGAGGTGAGGTTCCAGTTGAAATAGACATTGCTGGTGGAAGTACCGTCCGTGACTGTGATCGTCGGTGTGACGGCACCCTGGTTTGCGGCTCCCCACGCAATCGTCCCCGAGATTAGGCCGGTCAAGGAATTGATGCCAAGACCGTTTGGTAAGTCAGTCGCGCTATAAACCAAGGTGGAACCGCTGTTGAGATCCGTGGCGTTAACCTGGAGGCTGATGCTGTCACCTTCCGTGTTCTGCTGGTCGGCAATCGGTGTGATGCTGACTGCGGAAACGAGATTCCAGTTGAAAGTAATGCTCTTGGTGGAAGTGCCATCACTGACCGTGATTATGGGCGTAGCGGCACCTTGGTTGGCCGCTCCCCACACAATCGTTCCCGAGATGAGCCCAGTCGAGGAATTGATGCCAAGGCCGCTTGGGAGGCCAACGGCACCAAAGCTGAACGTGCCACCGCTGTTGAGGTCACTCGCATCGACTTGGAGGGAGACACTGTCGCCCTCGGTGTTCTGCTGATCGGCAATCGGTGTGATGCTGATGGCCGAGGTGAGGTTCCAGTCGAAATAAGTGCAGTTGCTGAATGTCCCATCCGTGACTGTGATGGTCGGTGTTACGATGCTCTGATTCGCCGCTCCCCAGGCGATTGTGCCTGAGATGAGCCCAGTCGAGGAATTGATGCCAAGGCCGCTTGGGAGGCCAACGGCACCAAAGCTGAGTGTGCTGTTGCTGTTGAGGTCGCTGGCATCGACTTGGAGGGAGACGCTGTCGCCCTCGGTGTTCTGCTGATCGGCAATCGGTGTGATGCTGATGGCCGAGGTGCTGATGGTGAAGGAGAGTGCCTGACTAATAACACTGCCGTAGTCGGTGCTACCAGCAAAGGACGCCACAACTGTATAGGTGCCGGCCTGGCTTGGGGCACCCCAGAGAGGTGTCCCGGTCGCGCTGGTCCCTGCATAGTAGGAATAGGAGAGACCGACTCCTTCCAGAGTTGCGGCAGGGGTGTCGTCGGTCCCCACGACTACACCCGCTACTGTTGCCGTCGCCGGGAAGACGGAACCGTTGTAGGTGCCGCCACCGTCAGTCACGTTCACGACCGGCGTGGCCTGATTGATGGTGAACGTGGTCGAGGCGCTGGCGCTGCCATAGTCGGCGCTGCCGGGGAACGTGGCCAGCACCGTGTAGGTGCCTGCCGCGCTGGGAGTCGCCAGCGAGCGGACTGCCGCTGGCGCTAGTGCCCGCGTAATAGGCCAGGCTCAACCCGACGCCTTCCACAGTATCTCCTGGAGTTCCACTTGGCGCAGCCACCGTGGCCGAGGCCGGGTATGGGGAACCATTGAAAGTGCCGCCGTTGTCCACCACGCTGACGGTAACCCCTGGCACTGAGGGCACCGTCCGATCCTCCAGCACCTCCAGAGCCAGTTTAACGCTCCGCCTGGGTTGCGTCAAAGCCCCGGGCCGGAACTCCTGAATCGGCTGATGACCTGCCGGCTGGGGAAGAAGATGCCCCAGAGCGTCCTGAACCAGTCGCGCCAAGTGCGTGTCGAGTGATTGGTTGAGGAAGTGTGCGCAGACATGGTACACCCTTTCCCTGGAGTCCGAACCGGTGCGAACGCGGTAGCGTCTGGTTCCCTTTGCCGCTGAAGGCCCTGCAAAACATCCGCTGCCACTACTCATGCGAAAACGTGGCTTTTGCGACATGAATTCCGAGATTCTTTTCGAGGGGGACAAACCGGACTGGAGAATCGACCCGTGCCGGGCAAGCCGGCACGGGTCGGTTTATTCCAATCGGGTGCCGGCCGCCCCGCTGCTATGTGCCGACGGACTTTTCCCCCTCCCCCGCAAGGAGGGAGGGAGTTTTGTCCGCTCGCTCTAAAGAAGTGTTCTGCCGGTTCACCGGCTGATGGGAAGCACTTTGCCGATTTGATTTCGCTCGCCGGCAATCGTCGGCCGGTCCTCGATGATCCGGCCATCGCGGACCGACAGGACGCGCTCCGCCCGGCTGGAAACTTCCTCGCTGTGGGTGACAACCACCAGTGTCAGGCCCTTGTCACGGTGGAGAGCGTCGAACAGGTCAAGCACCGAGGCGGCGTTGACCGAATCGAGGTTGCCGGTCGGCTCGTCGGCCAGCAGCAGCACCGGGTCGTTGGCCAGGGCCCGGGCGACGGCCACCCGCTGCCGTTCGCCCACCGAGAGCTTCGCCGGCGGATGGTGGGCGCGATGGCCCATGCCCACCGCGCGGAGCAGCTCCAGGGCCTTGGTCAACCGCTGGCGGGTGGGCCGTTTGCGGTCCTCCAGCATCGGCACCTGCACGTTCTCCACCGCCGTCAGCGTCGGCAGCAGGTGGAACGACTGGAAGACGAAGCCGACCTGGCGGACCCGGTACTCGTCCGCGTCAAGCGAACGCAGCGACTTGCCGGCAAAGAGGACGTCGCCGGTGTCGGGTCGGTCCAGCGCCCCCAGCAAGTTCAGCAGCGTCGATTTGCCGCTGCCGCTGGGGCCGACGATGGCGACGTACTCGCCGCGCTTGATGCCGAAGCTGGCGTCCACCAGCGCGTTGACGTGGCCGTCCGGATAGACCTTGCCCAGGTGGTGCGCCTCGATCAGGTACGAGGGCCCGGCCCCGGCCTCCGGCAAGGGGTGAAATCCATTGGCCGTTCTCTCACTCATGACGCACCGCCTCGGTCGGCAGCAGCCGGGAGGCCCGCCAGGCCGGATACGCTCCGCCCAGCAGGCCGACCGCCACCGCGATCAGAAAGCCCTCGAACATCACCAGCGGGGAAATGTCGCCGGCCATGAAGCCGTTGACCGTCGGCAGCCGGGTCAGGAAGTGCGTCAGCATCACCGCGCCGACTATGCCCAGCACCGCGCCGATCAGGCTCAGCAGCACCGACTCGCCCAGGATCATCTGCACCACGCGCCGCTTGCGCCAGCCGATGGCCCGCAGGATGCCGATCTCCTTGATCCGCTCCAGCACCGACATGATCATCGTATTGAGCATGCCGATGCCGCCGATCAGCACGGCCACGATGGACGTCACCAGGGCCATCGCCCGGGCAATCTGAATGTGGACCATGCCGTTGACGAACTCGCGCGTCGGCAGGGCACTGAGCCGGATCGGCTTGCCATCGGGACTCGTCAGCTCCAGGATCTTCGTTTGCACTTCCTCGACCGGGACGACGTCAGGGCCGCTCTTCTCCAGGACCACCGAGAAGCCCGTGACTCGGCCCGGCATCTCGGCGAGCTTCTGCATCTCCTTTAGCGGGATGGTGATAAAGCCGTTCTCGAAGACAGTCACGCCCTCGGCGACGCCGACCACCTCGAACGGCTCGTCGCTGATCAGGACGGTGTCGCCCACGTCCGACTTGAGGTTGGCCGACACGGTCGGCCCCAGGATGGCCTTGCGGCGATCTCCCGGTTCCAGCAGCCGGCCGCGCAGCAGCTTCATGGTGTCGAACTGAAACGTGCCCGGCTCCCAGCCCTGCACCATCTGCGAAACAACGTTGTGGCCCTTCGCGCGCTGGCAATTCAGCAGCTCCAGCAAGCCACTGCCGACGTCTTTCACCCCGCGGATCGCGGCAATGCGGTCTCCCAGCCGCTCGTCCAGGTTGCTCGACAGCTGATCGACGTTGCCGGACGTCACCACCAGATCGACCCCATGCTTTTCAAAACCCTCGATGGTCGATTTCCGGAACCCGTCGGTGATGCCCAGCAGCGCGACCATCGCTCCGATGGCCACGGCAATTCCGGTCGCCGTCAGCAGCGAGCGCACCTTTCGCCGGAACAGGTTCTTCAGGATGAAACTACTGAACCACATCAGGGACCTCGGTTCGTTCGTACTCCCCTCTTCGCGTAGCCACAGGCGGCTCGCCTGTTGGCTCAGGGCGACAGGCGAGCCGCCCCTCGCCACGGGAAGTGAGAGCCGTCAGGTGCTTCCGCACCAGCTCCACGAAGGCACTGGTGCTCTCCAGCAGCGCCAGGTGCCGGGCGCCAGGCACCGTCTCAATGCGTACGTCCTTCAGGTACACACGCAGGAACTCGCGCGTGGCCGAGAACGGCGTATATTCATCGTACAAAGCGACGATGGGAGTCGTGATCGTTTCCAGCAAAGCCCTGTCGAGGCCGGCCGGCTCGAACGCCTCCCGGCCACACGCGGTCGGGGCCAGCCGGGGCAGCTGGGCCAGCCAGCGCGCCCCCACCGCTCCCACCTCGGCTTTGAGGGCTTGCATCTGCTCGGCGGTCAGCGTCGCGGCCAACTGGAACAGCCGCGTGAAATCGACCTCGTCGCCCAGGTCAATGCCGACCCGGCCAAACATCCTCTTGACGTTCTGCCAGACCGGGGATGCCCCCAGGTTCGGCTCCAGATGGGCCAGCCCCGGAAAATACGGGTCCGACACGATCACGCCCGCGATCCGCCCCGGGTACAGGGCCGCGGCATGAACGCCGACCACGCCGCCAAAACTGTGGCCGACCAGGTACGGCCGCTCGATGCTCAGTTCCTCCAGCAAGCCGTACAAGTCCCGGGCCATGTTCTCCGAGGTGTAGCCGCCGGGCGTGACCTCGCTGTTGCCATGTCCCCGCAGATCGTAGAGCGTGACCCGGAACTGCTCGGCCAGAGCGTACACCAGCGGCGTCCCAAGCCAGACGGCCATGTTGCTGGTCAGGGCGTGGACCAGCACCACCTCCGGCCCCTCGCCGAACTGCTGGTAATGCAGGCGAACCTGGTTGCTGGTCACGTGCGGCATGGCTGCTTCTCTCCCGCTCACCGTCCCGACAGATTCTGATGCAAAAACTCGGCCAGCTCGCCGACGCTCAGGTCCCCCGCCCCCCGCTGAGCCAGGCCGGCCAGGAACTGGGGAAACGGAAACCGCCGGCCATGGTCGCGTTCCAGCCGCTCGGCCAGGACCACGGCATCGATCGACATCAGCCCCAGGTCGCCGAAGAACAACGTCTCCGGTCCAATGTCTCCGGAATACTCCCGGCCATTGAAGTTTTGCAGCACTCCGGCCAGGTGCGCCATGACCTGGTCAAACGTCGGCGCTGTCATGGCTGCTCTCTCTCACAAAGGGTCGTGGCCACAATCAGGTCCTGACGCCGAGCCGTCTGGACGCGCAGCAAGGCCTGGCGATACTCCGGAAACGCCTCAGCCAGGGCGGACTCCAGTGTCACCAGCACCCGGCCCGTGGACGGATCGCTACCGCGAATCCGCACGCCCACCCCGGCATCGGGCAATTCGGGAGCAAGCGCCTGCGCCACCACCTTGCGGGCACAGGCAAAGCGCAGCAGCGTCTCCGAGCGATCCGATCCAAGGCGCTCGAGCCAGGTCAGCTCCTCGCTGTCCAGGGCATCGGCTGCGAGGGCGGGAGCATCGCTGGAGACGACCGCCAGGGCGATCCCGGGCCGGCCCTGAAACGAGGCCAGCGACACCATCTTGCTGCCGGCCCGGGCCACGCGGGTCGGTGGGTAAGCGTCTTTCACCGCCAGATCACGCGGCCGGATGGTGGCCACGCCGGACTCGCTCAGGTCCAGCACCAGGTCGGCCGGCATCAGCCGCCGGCCGTGCGTCAGATACCAGTACATGCGGACGGCGTCCTTGGCGGCCAGCCGGGTGAACAGCCACTCGATCCGCCTCATGGCATGGTCCGGCAGCTGGAAGTACTGCCGCAGCTCCTCGGGAGTCGAGGTCACGCGGGCCATCGCCGATTGCAGCAGTGATTGCTGCAAGTCCGGCGGCGGCTCCAGGAACATGCAGCAGGCAGCCGGCGATGGGTCCGCTTCCTGCCAGCGGGCGCTGAGGAAATACTCGTCCTTGGGACTGTGGAAGTTGATGTCTCCCTGGAACGGCATGTAAAAGCGCCAGTACCACGCTCCCACCATGCGGTACAGCATCCGGCCCTGCTCGTCCAGGACCTCGATGCTGTGCCGGACGTGCCGGGCCGTTTCCTGATCGGTCCGGCCGCGAGCGATCACCCGGCTTCCGGGGGCCGCTGTCGGGCCAAAGAATTCGATCCGGTCCAGCTTGAACGGCAGCAGGATGCGTCCCGCCTGGTCGGGTTGCTCCAGGTGCCAGCTGGCCAGGACGTGCATGGTCATGTCCAGCAGCACCGGGTCGAGCACCAGGGCCGGGGTCGTGGTCGAGCGGAACCAGTTGTCCCGGCCCGGCACGCGGACGCTCCCTTCGATCTCCCTGTCGCCAAGGCGGTCGGTCGATTCCACTCCGCGGAACAGGGCCCCATGAAACATGCTGTGGTAGAGGAACTCTCGCGTGATCCGGCAGGGCCGTTCGTTGGTCAGGACAATCTCGCTGGCCGGCGGCTCGGGATAATCCGGAGCCAGCAGCACGATGGCCTCGACCGTCGCACGCGGCTCTTGCGGTTTGTCCAGGGAATGGCCGCAATCGAAGATGGTAGCCTTGACGCAGCTGCGCGAGCCATTCTCGGCGGCCGGCAGCACCTGGGCCCGAATCTCCAGGATGGTGGGAACGTCGTCCTCGAAGGGAATCCAGCGGTGCAGCCGGACGTTCTCCACGCCGATCACCTTCAGGTGCGGCAGCAGCGTCTGGGCCGCCTCCGCCATCGTCTCCAGGCTGAAGGTCATCGGCAGCACTGACGAGCCGTGCTGGGCCGGATCGACCCGGCTCACCTCGCTGCCGCCCAGGGCGTGATCGTGCACGTAAAGGTCTTCATCCAGATGCAGACAGCGGCGGGTCACCAGTGCATGATCGGGCTCGTGATGCAGAACCTGGCCGAGCATGATCCACGGGGCCACGTCCGTGGTTGCCGAATCCGGGGACTGGCGAGCCGGGGGCGTCAGCCCCCGGATTTGTAACTCGTGAGAATCCGGGGGCTGACGCCCCCGGCTCGCCAGGAACTGCTCGGTCACCCGCTGCTGCAGCACCAGGAACTCGTCCATCACCTCCAGATAGCGTTTCATCACCTCGGCCCGACCCGTGGTCGGAGCAGCAGTGGCGAACGCGATCGGTGCGGGCTGCCAGGCGATCGTCCGGGGCTGCCGGCGCTCGTGGAAATGGAGAAGCCGCAGCGGCACTTCGTGAGCGATCAGCTGACCGGCCAGGTGGTTCAGCTGGGTGATCCCGGAGCGGCGGGCCACGTTGGCGGCGATGGCGGCGACCGGCTGACCGCGCAGGATGTCATCGACAAACGCAGTCAGGTTGCCGCGCGGGCCCGTCTCGACGAAGATCCGGGCGCCATCGGCGAACATGCTCCGCACCATCTCGACGAACTCCACCGGCGAGGTCCAGTGTGCCAGGGTCAGGTCGCGCACGGCGCCCGGGTCGTCGGGAAAGCGCTTGCCGGTGGTGCAGCAGTACATCGTTGTCCGGGGAGCATGGAACTCGGCCGGCTCGAACATCTGTCGCAGCGGCCCCATGCACTCCTCGAAGAGCGGCGTGTGGTAGGGCCGATGGAACGGCAGCCGTTCGCAGACGATGCCGCGCGCTTGCAGGGCCGACTCGACCTGGCTCGTTTCCTGGAAGCGCCCGACCACGACGCACTGGTGCGGGCAGTTGTCCATCGCCAGGAAGACGCCGGCACCGACGCCCAGCTCGCGGATCAGCCCGGCCAGCTCCGGCCGGCCCGCCCCGACCGCCAGCAGCAGCGTATCCGGCTCGCTGCTGCCGCGCTTTTCCAGGCTGGCCATCGTGGCCACCACTTGCTGCATGCCCATCGGGTCGGAGTCCAGGCAACCCGCCGCCCACAGGGCCATCAATTCGCCCGCGCTGTGCCCGGCCACGGCCGAGGCGGGCACCTGGAGCTGCTGCAAGAGCATCCAGAGCGCCAGGTCAGCCAGCAGCACGCTGGAGATCGAATACTCCAGGGAGCGGAGCTGCTTCTCGATGGCGGCCTTTTCCTCGGCGGTGGCCGACGGCGGCACCAGGAAGGTCGGCGTGATCGGCTGGCGGCGGTCCGCTTCCTCGAAGACGTGCCGGACCTCGGGAAAGTGCGGCAGCAGGTCGGCCAGCATGTTCAGGTACTGGGCGCCCTCGCCGGGGAACAGCAGCACCAGCTGGCCCTGCCGATACAGCGGCTCGCTGAACCAGTAAATGCCCACCGAGTCCTTGATGAAGCGCGTTCGGGAGTCGGCCAGGCGCTCGGCGGCCCGGTGCAGCCGCTTGTGCAGGTCGGCGACGGAGCCGGCGACGATGGCCAGCCGGCAATGGTGCGGCTGCAGCTCCTGAGCCAGCGTCGCGGCCAGGTCCTTCAGGTCCACGTCCGGCGAGCGCTCCAGGAAGGCGGCCAGGTCCTGGGCCTGCTGAACCAGATGCTTCCGATCGTCGCCCTGAAGGACGAACAGCTCCGTTTCCCACGCCAGGTCCGGGGTGGGAGCGGAGTCCGCCCCTGGCTGGGCCGGGGACAGGGCCTGGGATCGGGAGGCAAAATCAATCATAAAACCGACCTCGGATAGCGGCGATGCAAGGCGTCCTGTTAGCCGCACGCCTGCGTGCGCTCCGGCCGGCAGGCCGGCCTGCGCTTCGGCGCAGCGGAGCGCGGGGTTAATCCGCTCGCGCTCCGCTGCGCGTCGCGGCTAACCAAATCCGTCACACCCCCACCGCCTGCGTGGAGGGCCGGGCCGGTTTGGCGAACTCCTCCGAGCCGCCGGCCACGACGACCTCGCTTTCGGCCTTGCTGCCGTACAGGATCTCGTCCAGCACCAGCTTCGAGCCGACCTCGGGGGCGATCAGCTTCAGACCGCGAGCGACCAGGTGCTTCTCCAGGTCCGCCACCATCCCGGTCCCCGACCACGGGCCCCAGGCGATCGACACCACCCGGCCCGGCCAGCGGCGGTTGCAATCGTCGGCCAACTTGGCCAGCACCTCGTTGGCGGCCGCATAGTCCGATTGGCCGCGGTTGCCGTAGCGCCCGGCGATGGACGAGAACAGCACCAGGAACTTGAGCCGGTCCATCTTCAGATGGCGGGTCAGGATCAGGGTGCTGTCCACCTTGGTGCTGAAGACCCGCTCGAACGACTCCGGCGTCTTGTCCCGCAGCAGCCGATCCTCGATCACGCCGGCTCCATGAATGACGCCATCGAGGCCGCCGAGCCTGTCCATCTCCTGGAGCAGGGCCACGACCTCCTCTTCCTTGCGAACGTCCACCGCCCGGTAATGGACCTGCGCCCCCGTCTGGCGGAGGCGGGCCAGGTTGTTGCGGATCTCGCGGTCGGTCATCAAGCGCTGATACCCGGCCTCGACAGTCGCCGGCGTCAAGCTCTGCCCTTGCCGCTCTGTCTGGGCCATCAGGGCAGCCTTGATGTCGGCCGGGCTGTTGAGGACCGCGGTGTCATCGCCTTCGTCGCCGGGCAGCGGCGAGCGGCCGACCAGCACCAGCTTCGGCTGGAACCGCCGGCCCAGCTCCAGGGCCACCTCGGCCGTGATGCCGCGAGCACCTCCGGTCACCAGGATGGTCGAGCGCGGACCAAGCTCCACAGCCGGTTTGCCCCTGGTCAGCGGGGCCGGCATGGTCAGGGTTGTCACGCGGCGGGAGCCGGCGATCCCCACTTCCAGCGGACCTTCGCGATCACTCATCTCGCCGAGAACCTGCTCGGCCAACTCCTGCACGCCTGCGTGCGCTCCGGCCGGCAGGCCGGCCTGCGCTTGGGGCCGGGTCGCATCAACGTCCACGGCCCGGACCAAAACCTCGGGCCATTCGTGTGCGACACACTTGGTGAAGCCCAGGATGCCGCCCTGGCCGCCGAAGAAGTCCGCCGGCAGCGGCTCCGAGCCAAAGCCCAATCGGCCGCCCAGCCGGGTGGCCGCCAGCAGCACCGCGTTGCCCTCCTTCCCCTGTTTGCGGAGCGTTTCCTCCAGCGACCGGGCCAGCAGGTACAGCGACTTGACTTCGCGCCGGGTCCGATCCTCGGCGGACTCGCCCTCCACGGTTTCGCCCAGCGGCAGCAGGTGGATCAGGCCCGACAGTGGACCCACTTCCGCCTGGATGCGCTCCAGAACGGCCGGGACCGCCTGCGGATCGGTCAGGTCTGCACTGAAGCCCTCCTTGGCCGAGCCGTTGCTGTGGTCCCGTGTCATCCGCAGCAGCACGCTCTTGACGCCCAGGTCGCCGAGTTGCTGGGCCAGGGCAGAGGCGACGCCCCGGCCATCGTCGGTCAGCAGCAAAGCGCCCGCGAAGTCCGGCAGCAGGGCCTGCTCCGGCAGCGGAGCATCGACCAGCTGCACTCCCAGGCGCATCACGTCGGCCTCCCGCACCGGTTGATTGCTCAGCCGGGTCATGGTGGGAGCCGCATCGGGAGCGGCCGCGGCAGGAGTGCCGGCGCCAGACACGGCCCGATCCAGGAACTCCACGATGCCGCGCAGAGTGCGAATCGTGGTCAGTTTCTCCATCTCGGCGTTGCTGGAGGCCACGTCCAGACCCTCGATCGACTCGGCCAGGGTGCCCAGGATCTCGACGCGCTTGATCGAGTCGATGCCCAGGTCCGCTTCCAGGTCCAGGTCGAGGTCCAGCATCTCCTTGGGATAGCCGGTCCGCTGGCTGACCAGGTCGAGCAGCCGGGCCAACAATGTGTCCCGATCCAGACCCTTGCTCGGTTTCGCCTCAGGCTCCGACTCCGCCCGTGCGAGGCTTGCCGGCAGTGCTTCCACGACCGCAGGAGTCCGGGCCAGAGTCGGCGGGGTCGGTGGAGCCGGTGGGGCAGGCAGAGCAGCCGGGCGAGCGACCGCCTTCGGGGCCTGATAAGCCTGACCATTGCCGTTGCTGAGAACCGGAGCAGGCACGTGGCCGGTGCCGTTGCTGGTGGAGAGCAGGGCTCCCGCCGTGGGCGCGAGCGCCTCGCCCAGCGGGGCCGGCATCGTCGGCAGCGAACCCGGGCTCCCCTGGAGATAGGTGAGCATCACACTCTTCTGTGTATCCAGGAAGCGGGCCATCAAATCCTGAAACCGCAGCATCACCTGGGCCGACTCATCCATCCCGGAAACAGCCCGCGGCGCGGGAGCGGCAACCGGTGCCGGGGCAGGTGGCACGGCGGCAGTGTGAGCCGCTGGAGCCACCGGGGCGGGCGGCGCAGCGGGAGTGGGAGCCGAGGAAGCGAGTGGACGCTCCGGGTTGCTGAGGGAAACAGGGGCCGGCTGCATGACTGCGTTTCTCCTGGGAGCCTCGTCTTTGTGATGCGTTTGACCAATCAGTCGCGGTTCGGGCGCGGCAAACGGTTTGCTGCGGACGCTGTTGACCATCCAGGTCGTCGGCGTCACCCGGGGCTTGTCGGTCTGCTGTTCCAGCTTTGCCAGCTCAAACGTCTTCAGCTCACGATGTTCGTGCAGGCGGGCCAGCTGGAGCGGGACGCCGTGGACCAGCAGCTGAGCGAGCATCTGGTGCAGCTGGACCAGTCCCGGCTTGCCCCGGTTGTCGCTGGCCACGGCCAGGTGCGGGCAGTCCTTGAGGATCTGGCCAACCAGCCCGGTCAGCACGCCCTGGGGACCGACCTCGACAAAGATCCGGCGCCTGCCTCGTAGAGGGCCTCGACCTGCTGCTGGAAGTGGACCGGCGACGTCAGGTGAGACGACAGCAAGGCCAGGGCCTCGGCCGGCTGCTCGGGGTAAGGCCGGGCGGTGACGTTGGAGTAAACGGGTATCTTCGGCTGGTTCAGCGGGACTTCCTTGAGGGCTGCCGCCAGTCGTTCCTGGGCCGGGGCCACCAGCGGCGAATGGAAGGCGCACGCCACCGTCAGACGCTGGCCGCGAATGCCCCTGTCCTTGAGCAGGGCCAGGGCGGCGGCGATGCCTTCCTCGGTGCCGGAAATCACTGTCTGGCCGGGCGAGTTGAGGTTGGCCAGGGTGACCTGGGTCAGGGCCGGATGAGCTGCCTTGCCGGCCTGCAGACAATCGGTCACGACCGCCGCGGACGCTTCCAGGGCCGCCATCGTTCCCGCGGTCTGCCCGGTGGCCTCGTGGATCACCGCACCCCGGCGATGCGACAGCCGGAGCAGGTCTTGTTCGCTCAGCACCCCCGCGGCGTGCAGCGCCACGTACTCGCCATAGCTGTGCCCCGCCAGGAAATCGGGCTTGAGTCCCAGCGTTCCGTGCAGCACCTGCCACAGGGCCAAACTGGCCGCGCCGACCGCCGGCTGGGCCACCTCGGTCCGGGTCAGTTCCTGCTTCTGGCGCTGTTCCTGCTCGGCCGTGAAAGCCGACGGCGGATAGAGGAACCGGCTCAGCGGATACTCCAGCCGGCCTTGCAGGGCCGCGTCGGCCCGGTCCAGCACCTCGCGGGCTTGCGGAAACGCCAGCGCGGTCTGGGCCAGCATGTTGACGTATTGCGAACCCTGACCGGGGAACAGCACTGCGACCTTGCCCCGCACGCCTGCGTGCTCGGGCCTGGCCAGGGCTGGAGGGCCGGCCTCCGCTTGGGGGCTGGCCGGGTCTTCGGCAAACCAGACGCCGCGCGGATCGTGCCAGCTCTTCTCCGGCTTGTTCAGGGCCTTCAAGGCGCTGCCGATCTTTTCTTTCGCATCCTCCAGGGAGGTCGCCACCAGTGCCAGCGTGGGCAGGTTGCTCTCGGTCGGCAGGGCCTTGATCAGTGAGGCGGCCCACTCGGCCAGGTCCGGTTTCGCACCCTTGCCCAGGGCCTGCTGGGCCTGCTGCAACTCATCCATCAAGGCCTTCCGGCTCGAACGCCGCCAGACCAGCAGCTCGGCCGGCCAGACCGGCAGCGGGTTGTGCGGCGTCTTGAGGTGATCGCCGGTGTACTCCTCCAGCACCGCATGGAAGTTGGTGCCGCCAAAGCCAAAGGCGCTGACGCCAGCCCGGCGCGGCTCGCTTCCCTGGACCCAGGCGCGCGCCTCGGTGTTCAGATACAGCGGCCCCTTGTCCAGCCCGGCCCTGGCATTGGGCTTCTCGACCTGGGTGGGCGGCAGCACCTTGTGATGCAGGGCCAGCACGGTCTTGATCAGCCCGGCGATGCCGGCGGCGCACTTGCTGTGACCGATCAGCGACTTGACCGAACCGACGGCGCACGAGGCCTCCCCTGCCCCGCTCTCGACAAAAATCTGCCGCAGGGCCTGGGCCTCGGTGCGATCACCGACCACCGTGCCGGTGCCGTGCGCTTCAACGAGGCCGATCTGTTTGGGCGAGATCCCGGCCGTGGCGTAAGCCCGCTGCAGGGCCCGCAGCTGGCCCTCGGCCCGGGGGGCGGTCAGGCCCTTGTCCTTGCCGTCGCTGGAAGCGCCCATGCCCTTGACGATCGCCCAGATCTTGTCGCCGTCGCGCTCGGCATCGGCCAGGCGCTTGAGCACCACGACGCCGATGCCCTCGCTCAGGACGATGCCGTCGGCCGCCTCGTCGAAGGGCCGGCAGCGGCCCCTGGCCGACAGGGCGTGCGTCTTACTGAAGGCCATGAAAGCGTAGGGCGTTTGCACCGTGTCGGCGCCCATCACCAGGGACACGTTGCTCGTGCCCATCTCCAGCTCGCGGATGCCCAGCTGCAGCGCCGCCAGCGACGAGGCGCAGGCGGCGTCGATGGCGTAGTTGGCCCCGCCGAGGTTGAAGCGATTGGCCACCCGGCCGGCGGCGACGTTGGCCAGGATGCCGGGGAAGCTGTCCTCGGTCCATTCCGGCAGATAGGCGTCGATCCGCTTGAGCATGGCGTCGGATTTCTCGGCCATGTTGGGCACCGAGTCGAGCAGCTGCAAGCACGATCGCAGGCCGTAGTTGACCGACATCGGCCCGCCGCCGCCGCCGATGCCCAGGATGGCGGAGGTGTTTTCCCGATCGAAGGGCCGGTCGCTGTAGCCGGCGTGGGCCAGGGCCAGGCGGACCGCCTCCAGCAGCATCAGCTGCAGCGGCTCGATCGACACCAGGCTGTTGGGCGGCATGCCGAAGACCAGCGGATCGAACAGCACGTCCTCCAGGAAGCCGCCCCACTTGGAGTAGATCCGATCCTTGGCCCGCGGGTCAGGGTCGTAGTACAGCCGCCAGTCCCAGTGGCTGGGGGGGATCTCGGTAACTGCATCGACCTTGGCGAGGATGTTCTGCCAGTACCGGCGAAGGCTGCCGCCACGCGGATAGAAGCACGACAGGCCGATGACGGCGATGTCACAGGGCCTGGGCACGGCCGGACTTGGCTGAGGGGAATTCATCGGTGCAAGATCCTTGATGATGGAATGCGTTCGGGACTCCACCAGCCGGGAACTGCCGGCACAAACGTCGGCGTGCAGCTCGGCCATGGAAACCAGGGAGCGTCGCAGACTGGCCAGCTGGCCAATCATGTACATGCCCCGGGCGAACTGGGCCTCTTCGGATACCGGAGCGAGCCGGGAGAGGCCATTGTCCTGGGCGACGCGGTCCAGACCCTTGGACGCGACGCGCAACCGACCCAGGTTCATCCATTCCAGGGCCTTGCGGACTTCCTCGATCGGCTTGCCTTCCTGCAGCAAGCGTTGTTTCTCGGCGTTGAAGACCTCGGCGTAGGGAGAGGGAATGACCCGGATGCTGTGGCCCGGCCCGCTCTCCAGCAGCACCGTTTCCCGGCAGCGCAGCGCCTCCTGCTGGAAGCGCGGCACAATGGCGCCGGCCTCGACCACCTCGCGGGTATACAGGTAGGCGGTGCCCATCAGCACGCCGACCTGGACCCCCTTCTGAGCGAGCCCGGCGGACAGGGCCGAGACCATCGCCGCCGAGCGGCTGTCGTGGATGCCGCCCGCGAAGACTACGCACAACGGTTCCGGCTGCTTGCTGGACGCCACGTGTTCCAACAGCACCTCGATCATGCTTTCCCACAGGACAAAGCTGGTCCGCGGGCCGACGTGACCGCCGCACTCGCGTCCCTCGAAGATGAAACGGCGTGCTCCCTCCTTGAGGAACATTCGCAACAGTCCCGGTGAGGGGACGTGCAAGTAGGTGGCAATGCCGAGGGCTTCCAGTTCCCGGGCCTGATCGGGCCGGCCGCCGGCGATCAGGGCAAAGGGCGGTTTGTGCGAGCGGACCGCCTGCAGCTGTTCCTGGCGAATTTCCGGCGGCACGAACCCCAGCAAGCCGACGCCCCAGCTTTGCGAGCCCAACAGCTGGCCCGTGTCGCGAAGCAGGGTCTCGGTCTCGGCCTGGCGCAGCAGCGCCAGGGCCAGGAAGGGCAATCCCCCCGCGCTGGCCACGGCCTGAGCAAACGCGGCCGTATCGCTGACCCGGGTCATCGGTCCCTGGAAGATCGGATAGCGCGTGCGGTGGGCCCGAGCAAAGTTGCCGTTCTCGGCCAGCGGGCGGGATTCATTGGCCAGCCGCAGATTCTCTCGTGCCTGTTCCTGGATTGCTTGCACGACCCGGCCGGTCGTCTCGTACTTTGCCACCAGCCCGGCCGCCAGGGCCACATCCTGTCCGACCAGCCAGACCTCCTGACGCACTACCTTCTCCTGGATCGCTTGCCGCCAGCGCTGCAAGGAGCCGGAAGCGTAGGCGACGGAACTTCCATCGCCTACGCTTCCGGCTCCTTGCAGCAAGGTTTCTTCGAGTTTGCGCAGCTCTTCGAGCCCGGCCGTGGCCGGTTTGCCGAAAACCCGATAGGCCTCGCCGAGCCGTTCGCCGATCAGGACGGTTTCGCTGCCGTCACAGCCGGCCAGGCGCTGCCGCAGCCCCGCGGGCAGGGGCGATTCTCGGGTCAGGAGCAGCTGCGCATCGAGGACCACGCCGGCGGCGCCTGCCAGCAGGCAGGCCGCTGCGGTGTGGGGACCGATGCCGCCCTGGACGAAGACTGGCCACGGCGACAAGTGCTGCTCCTCGCTCCAGTCCAGCCAGCGCTGCAGCAGGATAAAGCTGGTCTCGTCGCCGACCCGGCCACCCGATTCCTGTCCCTTGAGGATCAGCCCATCGGCCCCGGCCAGGTAGCCAGCCCGGGCCTCCTCCAGGCTCACCGCCTCAATCAGCACCTCAAGTCCTTGCCCATGCAACGCTTGCACCCAGGAACGCCAGTCCGGCGCTTCTCCTCCTGCCAGCACCACCCAGCGAAGCCGACTTTCTGACCCGGCAGCTGACGCAGCCGGTTCGTCGACCAGGCTGGACAGGACAGTCCCCGCCCCCCGGCCCAGCTTCACGCCAAACGGACCCCGGGTGTACCGCTGCACCTGCCCAACGATTTCCCGGAGCCGATCGGGCTGGGGAAAGAATTCCAGGTCCACCACTCCCAGCGCACCCGCACGGCAGGCAGCAATGGCCAGGGACGGAGCCAGCTCGCCCGGCGGCGTCAGCACCAGGATTGGAAAAGGCGTCTCGGTCATGTTCCGCCCCAGCAACCGTCCCAGGACAGCATTTGTCCAGGTATTGGCTCCTTCGCAACTCTCACACAGCTCAATTCTAATTGCCAACGGAGCAAAACTAATCTCTTTCTCCGCTTCTTTTTATTAATGCTACGCATCCTGCCTGCAAATTCGATCCTCTCCACCCATCCCATTCTATTTAACCCTCCCGTCCACCGGAATCGGAAGTTTCAACAAATGTTCCGAAGTGATCCCGCAAGGCAGCACGTATCGAGGAACTGCGAAAAACAGACCAAGCATGGCCCCTCCGCTCACCTTTTTTTCCGCTGCAACCGATACAACCGGAAAGAGAGGTCGTGGGACGGCTCTCCTGAGCCGTCATTCAACCGACGGCTCAGGAGAGCCGTCCCACACTCGCCTGGGAGTGAGCCGTGATGCGCAATCCGCTGCCCGGCTGGCTCTGCCTGGTGCTGCTGGCCGGTTGCCACAAGCCCTTGCTGATCCAGACGCAAAACAAGATCACGGTCGAGGGTCCGGTCGATACGACCACCCGGCTAACGACCGATCCCTCGCCGGTCCCCGATTCGGGCCCGGTGCAGCCGATGCTGGTCGAGGGGTCGTCCTGCCAGGCGGGACACGGACGGATCGCTCTGATCGACGTGGATGGGATGCTGCTGAACAGCGACATGACCGGTCCCTATTCGATGGGCGAGAACCCGGTCAATCTGTTCCGGGAGCGTTTGGCCGCAGCTGCTAGCGACAAGGAAGTCTCGGCGGTGGTGCTGCGCATCAACAGCCCGGGCGGAGCGGTGAATGCGTCCGACCTGATGCACCACGAACTGCTGGACTTCAAGGCGCGGACGCACAAGCCGGTGGTTGCCTACCTGATGGGCATGGGCGCCGGCGGCGCCTACTTGCTGGCCTCAGCGGCGGATGCCATCGTGGCCGACCCGACCACGATCACCGGCGGCGTCGGCATCATCATCAACCTCTACAACCTCAAGGAATTGATGGGCCAGTTCAACATCCTGCCGCAGCCGATCAAGGCCGGACCCCACATTGACATGGGTTCGTCGGCCCGCAACCTCACCGAGGAAGACCGGAAGCTCCTGCAAGCGATGGCCGACGAGTTCCACCAGTACCTGCAGCAGCAGGTCCTCAAAGGCCGGCCCAGCATCGATCTGGACAACGGCACCACCTTCGACGGCCGGGTGTTCACCGGCGTGCAGGCGCTGGGCCGTGGTCTGATCGACCGGATCGGCTTTGCCGAGGCCGCGCTGGCCGTGGCCCGGCAGCTGGGCCAGTGCCCCGAGGCCGGCGTGGTCATGTACCACCGCCGCAACGACCCTGCCCGGACGGTCTACGCCCAGACACCCAACCTGCCGCTGCAAGGGGCCGGCACCCTGCCCAACGTGCCAGGCCTGGAGCGCAGCCGGCTGCCGCTGTTCCTGGCGATGTGGCAGCCGGACCTGACCAGCGAGCGGCTGGGGGGAAGATGAGCGGTCAGGAGGGTCGCGGTTGCCCGCTCGAAGCCCGATCCCACCAGGCAGAGGTTGTGGCGCTCATTCGTACCTGGGCACGAACTAGGTCCTCTTCCCGAATTACGAATTACGAATTACGAATTACGAACCAGGTCGCCGATGGTCCGGCTCCTCGGCTCGACGATGCGCTGATTCAAGTTGCGGCAGGCGATCAGTTCCGCCACAATGCTGACCGCGATCTCCGGCACCGTTTGCGAACCGATGGCAAAGCCCAGCGGCGCATGCACCCGTCCCAGCACCTCTTCCGGTAGTCCTCGATGCAGCAGATCATCGTGGATCAGCCGGATCTTGCGCTTGCTGCCGATCATGCCGACGTAGCCGGCCGCAGTCGGCGCCAGGTGATACAGCGCTTCCTCGTCGTGACTGTGCCCGCGGGTGACGATGATGCAGTAGAACGTCTCGTTGAGCTTCGGGGCCAGTTCCTTCAGGGTGAGCCCGATGTCGCCGACCAGGACGTTCCGGGCCATCGGGAACCGCTCCCGGCTGGCATAGCGTTCGCGGTCGTCCAGCACCCAGACGTCAAAGTCCACGTCGGCCGCCAGCCGGGCCACGGCCCGACCAACGTGGCCGCCGCCGACGATCAGCAGCGTGATCCGCGGCAGGATCGGCAGATAGGCGATCCCCTGCCGCAGCAGTGGTCCCGGACGCAGCTCCAGCGGTCGCACTCCTTCCAGCAGGGCCGAGGAGGGTGCTTGCTCGGCCAGCTGGCCCACCAGCGAGCCACGCGCATCGAACAGGTAGCGTTCCCCAACGTGGACCGCCTCGGTGCAACCTTTGCCCTGCTCGATCAGGTCCTGGTACTGCCGGTAGTATGCCAGGAGCCCGGCCCGGTCGCGGGTCAGCGGATCGGCGAGGATGTTCATCCGGCCGCCGCAGATCAGGCCGTCATCCCAGCCGTAATCGTCGTCCAGGCAGAACGACAGCACCTCCGCCTGTCCGCCGTGGGCCAGGCACGTCAGGGCCCGGCGCTTGACCTCGGCCTCGACACAGCCGCCGCCCAGGGTGCCGTGCTGGCTGCCGTCGGCGAACACCAGCATGACCGCCCCCGCCTTCTGCGGCGTCGAGCCGCGCGTCTCGACCACGGCACAGTAAACGCACGGCCGGCCTTGCTCGAGGGCTGTCGTCAGCTCGGTCAGGATTTCTCGCATGGTGCTGCTCGGCGGTTAGACCTCCCCTCTCCCCGCTGGGGAGAGGGGTTGGGGGTGAGGGGTTGCTTTTGATTTATCGTTTCGCGCTGGCCCGGGTGAGCGCGAAACGATAAATCAAAGCGCCCTTCCCCTCCCCCCCAACCCCTCTCCCCAGCGGGGAGAGGGGAGAAAACTACTGTCCCTCCGGTGGCACGTCCAGGGCCGGGTTGCGCGTGAAGAACCCTTCGGGTATCAGCCGGAAGCCGGTCCGGCACACCGGCATCACCGGCCATTCCTCCGGTCGCGTCACGTGCGTCACACCCAGAGTGTACCACAACACAATGTCCTCGTTGACAATCTTCTCGTCATCCGCGACGTATTTCGGCAACCCCTCGCCGCCCTTGCCCTGGTTGGGATAATTCCCGGCCGCGAAGCGCTCGTCCTCCTTGCAGCGCGTCACCCACACTGCATGGTCGATGAAGCTGGCCCGTTTCCGCGTTCTGCTGTCGGCCGCCAGGTACGGCCAGGCGTTGCCCTCCGGATGCAGACTGTAGCCGGGGAAGTGGCCCAGCTGCGTGCGCCGGTCCGGCTGCAGCACCTTCCACTTGCGGGCGCTGGCCAAGCTCAGGTCGCCGCACGCCTCCTGCTCCCGTTTCAGCAAGGTCTCCTCCATCACGAAGGCGTTGGCGCTGGCCGGGTCCGAACGCACGTCCATCCGCGCCACGCTGTTTCTCGGTCCATCCACGTCGAAGTCCAGCCGGAAACAGAACCAGTGCTGATGATTGGGAGCAACCACGTGCCTGGCCACCAGCGTGCCATGGCGATCGTCCGTCCGGCGCCTCCCGCTCTCCCCCTGGGGTTTTTCCAGCTCGGCACAGCGCTGACACTGGGCCGACTTGACTCCCTTGGCCAGCAGGATGCCGGTCAGTTCGATCTCGACCCGCAGCTGGCCGTCCTGGCCGAAGATCCAGTTAAAGCCATAGTCATAGTTGCCCAGCGTGGCCACCTGGGACACCACCAGCTCGCGGGCCCGGCGCACCTCGTTGGTGCCGTTATACTCGCGGTGCTTCCACAGCAGGCCGCCGTCGCGCTCGTACAGGGCCACGTTGTCGGGAACGACCATCGGCTCGCCGTTGTCGCGGGCCAGCACCGTCGAGAACAGCCGGGCGTTCGCCGGCACGTCCTTACCCAGCTCCAGCGGGAAGGAGTTCAGACCCATGCCGTACTCGCCCTGGTCGAACGCGGCCCGCCAGCTCCAGTCCCTGTGCGGGTCGCCGTAGGGGACCAGCATCTCGGCCAGCGACGCCCGATACAGGATCGGACGCTCCTTGCCCTGATCGTCGTAACGCACCTGATACAGGACCAGTCCCTCGCGGAGGTCGCTGGCAAAGCGGAAGCGCCATTTCTGCCAGCGCACCTCGTGGCCGACGACCTGGAAGCTGGGCCCCTCCGGCTGAGCTGACCAGCAGCGGGCCGCGGAGCCTGCCGCAGTGGGCCGACCACGGCCTGGGATTGCTGAAGTCGTGCGACTCCTCGGTCACCGGAACCAGGTCGTGATCGCTCACCTCGACGACCTTGCGGGTGTTGAGGTTGACCAGCACGTTCAGCCCGGTGATCGGGCGCAGGCCGCCGATTCGGGCCGTCTCCGTGAGGTATAGGACGGCGCGGGCCAGCCGGGTGTTCCTCGGCAGGTCCGGGATCCGGCCCGTCGCCCGGGGCCCAGACTTCGACCTGCACGTCGGCAGGATCGATCTTGCGCTTCTTGAGGGCCGCCACGACCCCGGATCTTTGCGGACAATGTCCACCAGCACCTGGTTCTCCTCGGGGAACACCAGCGGCTGAATGTCGCGCTTCAGGTCCCAGCGGATCACCACGTGCCTGTTCAGGTCCACCACCGCCTCGTGGGTGGTGTTGGCCTTGTAGTCGTAAACCACCGCAAAGGCCTGCCGCGTCAGCGGATCGCCCTCCTTGAAGCGGTAGACCACGTCCTTGGCTGGCTCCTTCAAGGTCAGCTCCGGGAAGCGCACGTGGTCGGACAGCGACTTTTCGCGCCGCAGTATCCGGACCGTCTCGCGGATCTCGTCGGCCGTCAGCGGATCGAGCGGGTGGCTCGGTTTGGTCGCGACGGCAGCCGGGATTTCTCGCGAACCACGATTGACCAGGGCGATGATCAGCAAAGGCACGCCGAGCAGCAGCAGCAGGGGGAAAACCCAGGGGACTGTCGGAAGTTTCTGCTGGGCTTCGCTTGCCATGGGAGGACTCCTCATCGGGGCGTTGTCTCAAACGCGAATCCGTTGCCAGCGACCGCTGCGGAATCGCCACAGGAAGAACAGACCCCGCACCACGATGTCGGTCGCCATCGCCAGCCAGGCGCCCCACAGGCCCAGGCCCACGTACGGTCCCGTGAGCAGATACGCCAGCGGAATGCGCACCAGGAAAAAGCCAATCAGGGAGAACACGACCGGCACCAGGGTATCGCCGGCGCCGCGCAGGGCACTGGTGAAGATGATACACGACGCCAGGAACGGCATCACGAAAGCGATCAGCCGCAGCACCGGCACTCCCGCGTCCACGATCGCTTCCTGTCCCGGGTCCGGACAGAACAGGGCGAACATCGGCCGGGCCAGCAGGAAGAAGGTCAGGCCCATCAGGGACATGACCGTTCCGCCAAGTGCGAACGCCGTCCAGCCGCATCGGGCCGCCTTGTCGGGCCGCTCCGCACCCAGGTTCTGGCCCACCAGCGCCATCGCCGCCGTGCCGAACGAACTTCCGGACAGATACCCCAGTGCTTCCCAGTACAGGGCAATGCCGTGGGCGCCGCTGGCGACAGTGCCCAGCCCGTTGATGATGCGGACAAACCACAGCTGGGCAAAGGCCACCGACAGGCTGTCCGCCGCGGCCGGGACGCTGATGCGGAGCAAGCGCCCCAGCAGGTGCGCGTCCGGGGTCAGCCCCCGCCAGTGCAGCCGCAGCCCGGCCCGACCTCGGCTGAGGACGGTCAGCACCAGCACCCCTCCCAGCGTATGGCTGATGGCCGTGCCCAGGCCGATCCCCGGAAAGCCCAGTCCCGGAAGCGGCCCGACGCCGTGAAAGCACAACCAGGCCAGCGGCACGTTCAGCCCCGCCACACAGGCCAGCACCCCGAGTCCGGTGCGCGTGTCGCCGGCCCCGACCAGGCAGGCAATGCCGGCCGACTCGATGATGCGAAAGGGCAGCAGCAGGAACAGCGGCCAGAGGAAGCGCACGGCGAAGGCCGCGGCCGGCCCTTCCAGGTCCAGCACGGCCATGAAGGCGGGCAGGTTGACCAGGGCCAGAGCGGCACCGACCACGCCCAGGAAACCGGCCAGGAGGACCGATTGACAGGTCACGGCGATGGCCCCGGAGCGGTTGCCGGCCCCGGTGAAGCGGGCGACCAGGGCCGTGCTGCCGACGCTGACCAGCACGGTGAAGCAGGTGATCAGCCAGTCGATGTAGGCGGCCGTGGTCAGGGCGGCCTGGGTCGCGATCTGGTCCTCGCGGTCCAGCGTCTGAAAGCGCCCGGCCAGCAGCCGATCCGAGAAGCTGACGCTCAGGGTCAGCACCTGCTGCAGCAGCACCGGCCAGGCCAGGCTCAGCACCAGCCGCCAGGCCGGCAAGGAAAGATCGATCCGCGAAGCGGGGTACTGAACCCGGCGATCCGGAGGCGTCAGCTGGAGACGTTGGTCCACGTGCCGAGTCCTTTGCTCGGCCCGCTGGATCGCCGGATCGTTCACTCCTCTGCTCCTCTCTGCACCACCCAGGGCCCCAGCCCCCCGGGCCCCAGGGCGTTGCCCTGGGCTATCGTGTTGCGCCCCTTCGGGGCTCAAGGGCTCACCCCCGGATCGTCCACTCCTCGCCTCCGGCCAGTCCGAACCGGTCACCGCCGCGGAGCTTGCGTCCGGGCTGGCTGGCCGGCTCGCCGTTGACCAGCACGTTGGCCTCACGCACCAGGTACTTGGCATGGGCGCCGCTGTCGGCCAGACCCGCGGCCTTCAGCGCCTGGGCCAGGGTAATGTGGTCGCCGCGCAGGGCCAGCGTTCGCGGAGGCAACTCTTCGGGCTCACTCATGGCGTGTTCCTTCCAATCACGTGGCCGGGCCGAACACCTGACACTCCCACGGCAGCAGGTCGCCGACCGGCTCGCCCTCCCGACGCTCGCCCTGGTAAATCGCCGCCTCGGAGCTGAATAGCAGCCGCTGGCCGCTGACCGGGACCGGCAAGGGCTGGCGCTGGCCGCTGAGGTTGAAATAGATCCGCAAGGTCTGGTTTTCCCGGGCCGCTTCGCCGCCGCGGATCAGTTCCAGGATCGGTCCCTCCTCCTTGTCGGGAAGCATCCGGGTCGGCCGGCGGTGGTGGTCGCGCAGGGCCGGCCAGCGGCGGCGCGCGGCCAGCAGGTCCGCATGGAGCCGGCGCAGGGCCGCGGCGGTTGACCCTTCCGGCCAGGACCAGCTCAGCCGGGCGCTGGCGAACGTCGCCTCGTCCTGGGGATCGGGCACGTCTCCTTGCCAGGCAAACGCGGCGAACTCGCGCCGCCGGCCTTCGCGGACGTTCTGGATCAGCTGCGGATCGCTGAAGGAACAGAAGAAGGGGAAGGGCCTGGTTTCGCCGTATTCCTCCCCCATGAACAGCAGCGGCAGATAGGGTGACAGCAGCAGCATGCTGCTGGCCAGCCGGCGTTTGGCCAGGCTCGCGACCAGCGTGCTGAGTCGATCGCCGCGGGCCCGGTTGCCCACCTGGTCATGGTTCTGCAAACACACCACGAAGCGATCCCCCAGCAAGTCCGGCGGCAGCGGCGCTCCGTGCTTGCGGTCGCGATGCGGACTGTAATCCCAGGCATAGAGGAAGGGATCCTCCAGCACCCGGGCCAGGTCGCTCTTCTTGCCGAAGTCCTCGTAATAGCCCTGCCGTTCGCCGGTCAGCCAGACGTGGAGGGCATGGTGAAAATCGTCGGCCCAGGTGCCGTCCAGGCCATGACCGCCGCGCTCGGGGGGAAGCAAGAGCCGGGGATCGTTCAGGTCGCTCTCGGCGATGACGTGAAGAGGCTGGCCTCGACGGGAACTGGCCTTGCGGGCCGTCTCCTCGATCTCGGCCAGGACGTGTTTGGCCCCCAGATCGAAGATGGCGTGGACCGCGTCCAGCCGCAGACCATCCACGTGGAACTCCTCTAACCACGTTGCCACGTTGACCAGGACGTAATCCCGGACAGGGTCGGAACCGCTGCCGTCATAATTGATCGCCTGGCCCCAGGGCGTCTTGTAGCGATCGGTGAAGTACGGACCGAACTCGGCCAGGTAATTGCCGTCCGGACCCAGGTGGTTGCAGACCACGTCCAGGAAGAGGGCCAGACCGTGATTGTGACAGGCATTGACCAGGCGCTGCAGACCGTGCGGCCCGCCGTAGCTGTTCTGAGCGGCGCAGGGGTGGACGCCATCGTAGCCCCAGTTGCGCGTGCCCGGGAACTGGCTGACCGGCATCAGCTCCAGGGCCGTGATGCCCAGCTCACGCAGCGCCGGCAGCCGGGGGATGATCGCGTCGAACGTCCCTTCCGGGGTGAAGGTGCCGACGTGGACCTCGTAGAAGACCAGCTCTTCGCGATTGATCCCTTTCCAGGCCTGATCCGTCCAGGCAAAGCGCCCCGGCCGAACCACCGCGGAAGGGCCGTGAACGCCCTCGGGTTGCCACAGGGAGCAGGGATCGGGACGCTCGGGGCCACCATCGAGGCGAAAGGCGTACCGTTGCCCCTCCGGCACTTCCCACTCGGTACGGTGGAAATAGCCGTGTTCCTCACGCTCCATCCGCTCACAGGAGCGTCCTTGCTCGCCGATCAGGACCAGCTCGACCTTGCTGGCACGAGGCGCCCAGACGCGGAATCGTACCGATCCGTCCGGATGAGCCAGGGCGCCGCAGCGGCGCGGGTTGACGTGCTGCATGGTGTTCCTCCCCCGCAGGACGGTTTTGCAAAACCGTCCGGCCTCGTCGAGTCCATTATGATGCGGATGGAAGAATGGTCAATCCGAAGAACTCACCACAGAGGACACAGAGAACACAGAGAAAGAACACGGGAACACTAATCAACGCTAATCTTCGCTAATCGAAGTCAGGAGGACCACATTCCGATTAGTGTGGATTAGCGTTGATTAGTGTTCCTTTGTTGTCTTCTCTGTGCCTCTGTGTCTCTGTGGTTCAGCTCTTCGGATTTCGAGTTTCCCGCGCAGCGGGTCAGGCCGCCGCTTCCGGTGGTCCTGACCGGGCCGGCTTCGGCAGCGGCAAGCGCTGGGCCTCGCGGTCGCGGTCCGTCTCCTTGAGCAGGTACAGCGGCCGGCCTTTCACTTCCTCGTAGATCCGCCCCACGTACTCCCCGACGATGCCCAGCGAAGCCAGGATGGCTCCCCCCACCAGTCCCAGTGTACTCAGGAGCGTCTGGACGGAAAGCGTCGTGCTCTGGATGGCGGGAACGATCGCCTGGAGCAGCGTGACCAGGCCCAGCACCGCGCCCGCCAGCGTCAGCATCGCTCCTCCAACCGCGGCCAGACGCAACGGCACGCGGGAGAAGGAAAAGACGGCGTCGCAGGCGAACCGGAACATCTGCCGCAGCCGATACTTGCTGGTCCCCGCGACCCGGCGGGCGGGCTGGTAAGGCACCTCGGTGGTGGCGAAGCCCAGCCAGCTGACCATGCCGCGCAGGAAGCGATGGGACTCGCGCAGCCGCAGCAGGGCGTTGACCGCCTTGCGGCTCATCAGCCGGAAGTCGGCGGCGGCCGGGCGGGTTTCGGTGTCGCTCATCCAGCCCATCGCCCGGTAGAACCAGCGCGAACTGGTCCGCTTGAACCAGCCCAGGCTCGGATCCTCTTGCCGCACGGTCAGCACGACGTCGTGCCCCTGGCGCCAGCAATCGATCAGCGCGGGCAGCAGCCGGGGCGGATGCTGCAGGTCGGAGTCCATTGTGATCACCAGGTCGCCCTGGGCGTGCTCCAGGCCGGCCGTCAGGGCCGCCTGGTGGCCGAAGTTTCGGCTCAGCGACAGGTAATGGACACGGGCATCGCTCCGGGCCCAGCGGCGCAGCAGCGCCAGGGTGCCGTCCCGGGAGCCGTCATCGACGTAGAGGACCTCGACGTCAAACTCCTCGTCCAGGCCCCGCACCACGCCAAGCAGTTCCTGATGGAAAGCCGGCAAGGCCAGCTCTTCCTGGTAGGCTGGGCAAATGATGCTCAGTTTGAGCTTACTTGGATTCATGGAACGACTTTCCATCGTCACGCGGACTTCCGGACCGGCTCTGACAAGATCGGTCCCTGGGCCCGGCAATCTTTGCCCAATTTCGGTGGACTAATGAGAATCGTCCCGAAAAGGAGCAAACCCGCCAGCGGCTGCAGCCCCAGCGCGTGAACCCGGGCAGCCAGGGGAAACCAGTTCGCCACCATGGTCACCAGGAACAGTCCCCAGCTGGCCGTCACCAGCCAGCGTGCTGCCAGGAAAGCGGCTTGCGACCATGCTTCCAGGACGCGCCAGGCCAGCGTCGGTGCCAGCAGGACGTACGTGCAGGATTCCGTGGCCGGCCCGAAGCTGGTCATCCAGCATAGACCCAGTTCCAGGGTCCAATGGAGCACGGACCGGTCGTTGGAGGTCCGTTGCCGCCACCAGCAGAGGCCCGCGATGACCCCGGCCACGGCAAGCTGGAGGACCTGGTAAACGGAATGGCCGATCGGCTGACCCATCAGCCGGATCAGCAGCCAGACGTCCCGATAGCTCACGCCCAGAGCAAGCTGGGAGCGATCGTCGATCTTCAGCACCTGATACCAGTTCGCGTATTGCCGGCTGACATACTCCGGCGACCGCAGCAGGTAGGGCGCGCCAAGGCCAACGGCCATCCAGAGCAAGAAGGTTGGGGTCAGGCGGCGCGAATAAAGAAGGAGCAACAGTAAGGCCAGGGCCACGGGGTAGAGTTTGATCAGAATCGAGGCGGCGAGCACCGCTCCGGCGAGGGACCAGCATTGTTCGGCCACGGCACTGACCCCAAGCAGCATCAATCCCAGGATCAGCGGATTGGCCTGGGCGTTGTTCAGACTGCCGATCGACAGAGGAAGCAGCAGCAGGAACAGCAGTGCCCGCTGATTGGGCGTCAGGTTGGCCGGCAGGAACGTCTTCAGCCACACTGCCAGTCCGCCCAGGAAGACCCCCCAGTTGAGCAGCCGCCACAGCGTCGAGCCCAGACGCTCGGGCATCTGCCAGAAGGGGACCATGAAGACGTGGAACAGGGGACTGTAGCGACAGGTGACTCCCGGTTGCTGGTACAGCTCCTTGCCCGCCAGCCAATCCTCGCCTCCGGAGACGAAGCAGGAATAGGTGCTGTGCGATCGAGGCGCGATCAGCCCACGCACCAGGATCACACCGGCCACCACAATCCAGATTGTCACGGTCAGCCTGACCAAGGAAAAAGCGGTCGCGGGAGACCCCGCTTCCGGTCGAGCAAGCGGCATGGACGCGTTACCTAATCAGGGAGCAGACTCAAGGGAAACGCTGCGAAGGTGGGCTTCCGGAAGAATGCTCAGGCAGCTTCTCCAGAGGCCCCTTCTCCCCTGTTATCGGCAGCTTGCCTGTCTTCCTTCAGCAGATTGGGGGGAATTGGAGGACAAAGAAGATCGCAGGACAAATTGTTCAGCCGTTCCACTCAGCCGCCGTCTCCAAGCCGGTACAGCCGGCGACATTCGCCTGAAGCAGTTCGCGCAACGCCATCGGCCTCGCCGGCGCTCAGGTCGCCGTCCGCCACCGCCTCTTCCAGCACCTGGCCCAGGACGGTCCGCGCCCACTTCGCTCCCAGGTAGAACAGTTCCGGGATCAGGTGCGCATCCGACGAATACAGGACCTTGCTGGTCGGCGTCAGCTCCAGCAGGCTGCGGAGCGTTTGCCTCATCCCGGCCACGCTCAGCAGCGGCACTGCCAGACCGAAATCCACGTGCGGCCTGCGGATAGACCGCCGCCAGATAGCCGCCCTCGCGCACAAACGGGTAGAGGTGCAGCAGGACGATCGGCACCCGGGCGAAACGGGGATCTTCCAGGATCGGCCTGAGATGCAGCGGATTGGCCAGGCGCAGGTCCAGGTCGGGATCGCCAAAGCCGGTGTGGAACTGCACCGGGAGTGCATGGCGATTGGCCAGTTCCAGGGCCTGGTGCAGAAGGAAGTCGATCAGCACCTTGTCGGTCAGCCTGTAGGCCGGCCTTCCCAGGCCGGCCGGACGGGCCAGGAAGCCCGTCCTACAGGCGGCAAAGTGCTGCTCAGCCACGTCAGCGGACGTCTGCTCAATCGCCAGCCCACTGCGATAGGCCGCGATGCTCTTGAGCGCGACCACTCCAGGCGGTGGTGGGTCGAGGGCCGCTCGAAATGCCTCCACGAATTCAGGGAACTGCCGGCAGCGGGCCAGCAGCTGCTCGGCCAGCGTCTCCAGACGGAGGATGCGCCGGCAGGGAACAAAGCGGTTGTGCCAGTCGATGGGCTGAATCTGGTCGGCAAGGAAGCCGTCGTCCAGCAACAGACACTCAAGACGGGCCGCGTGCAAACAGTGCGCCGTCAGCGCTTCCAGGCCCATCTCGGTCCGGCGAGCGCCGATGGCCTCTTCGTTCGGCTCACAACCAAGCAGTTCCGCCAGGTCGCGCAGGCTGCGGCGGAAACAGAGCGTACGCGGAGCATGGTCGCGGATGAAGTCGGGGGCCTGAGCCTCGGTGAAGGCCGCGGCCAGAGGCAGGCCGGCCGCGGCCTCGGGTTTGAGGACGTTGTGGGCGTGCTGATCGATGGCCGGCAGTTGCGACAGGTCCATCAGTAGCGCTCCCGTAGCCGCAGGCGGCTCGCCTGCGGGCTCGCCAAGCCGGCAGGCGAGCCGCCTGCGGCTACGATTGACAGGTCCATCAGTCAGCGCTCCAGCAAGAGCCGCACCTCGTCGTCCAGGCGGGCGCTGCGCAGGGCCTCCCACTCGGCCCGGCGCACCGCCAGGAAGGCCCGGGCCAGTTCCGGCCCCAGGGCGTCCAGCAGCAGGGTGTCGCGCTCCAGATGTTCCAGGGACTTGCCCAGGCTGACCGGCAGAGCATCGATCTGCTGCCGCGACCGCTCCTCTTCCGTCAGCGTTCCCGGATCGACGCTGAGCCCGGCTGCCGGAGCCAGTTGCCGCTGCACGCCATCCAGGCCGGCAACGAGCACGGCCCCCAGCGCCAGGTACGGATTGGCCGAGGCGTCGCTGGTCTTCAGCTCGAGGTGCTGCGTCCCCCGGCCAGCCGGGTCGGTCGGCACGCGCACGGCCGCCTCGCGGTTGTCCGCGCCCCAGCAGCGATAGGCTCCGCTCCAGCAACCGGGCCGGAAGCGCCGGTAGGAGTTGGTGCTCGGCGCGGTCAGGGCCATCAGCGCCGGCAGATGCTCCAGCAGGCCGGCGACGAAGCCCAGGCCAACTGGGGACAGGCCTGCCGGGCCCCGGGGATCGGCAAAGGCGTTGTTCTCTCCCCGCCACAAGCTCAGATGCAGATGGCAGCCGCTGCCGGCGCGCTCGGCAAAAATCTTGGGCAGGAACGAGGCCTTGACAGCGTGCTTGTGCGCGATGGTGTGGACTGTTTCGCGGAAGACGATCTGCTGGTTGGCCGCCTGTAGCGGACCAGCGTGGCGGACCGGCAGCTCCTGCTGGCCGGGCCCCGACTCGGGGTAGTACAGCTCGACGGCGACGTTCTGGGCGATCAGGGCGTCCGTGGCGTCGTCGATGACGGCCCGGGCGTGGTCCATGCCCAGGGTGCTGGCAAAGACCGTGTCGTCCAGGGGCACGACGCCCAGCTGCGTCTGCCGCAGCAGGTAAAACTCGTTCTCGAACGCGGCCTGGACCTGAAAACCCGCCTCCGCCACCCGGGCAACACAGCGGCGGAGGAACTCGCGGGGACACAGGGCCCAGGGCTTGCCGGCCAGGACCATGTCGCCCAGGACCCGAGCATGGCCGGGGGCGTAGGGCAACGGCGTCAGCGTGGACCAGTCGGGCATCAGGCGGATCTCGCCCACGGGACTCAGCCCGCTGCCGGGGACGACGCTGTCCCCCATCACCGGCAGGGCCTGCTGGGCGGCGGTGATGCCCAGGCCGTGCTCGAAGTAACCCGGCAACGCCCCCAGGTGAATGGCCTTGGCCCGGATAACGTTGGCATTGTCGCACCAGACCACGCGGACAAAGCGAGTTCCCGAGGATTGCAGCGAAACCAGCAGGTCATCGACCTTCATGAACGGGTCCCTCCGGAAATCCCCGGTTTGAGCTACTTGAGATTTTCTCATTTTTTTCGGGCATTCCGGTTTCTTTTTTATTGACACGCTCGGAGCAGGTCATACAATCTCCACTATTCTCCGGAATCGTGGATTCGCAGCGGAAGGTCGTCGCTGGCAGGTTCTGGTGCCGGATTCCGTTTTTTGATCTCCTCTGCCCATTCCGGAAGTACAGCCCTTTATTGAGCATTCGCTCGTTGCGTCTCTGTCGCCGCGACCAGGGATCGGGCGTTGGCCTACAATCAAGGGTTCGTTTATCATTCGTCATTCGGGGGATGCTTCCATGGTCTGGTTCCGTACTCTGAGTCGCTTGTTCCGCCACAATTCCAGGCGCTCGTCGGCGGCGAAGAATCCCGCCAGGGCCCTGCTGGCGCTGGAGCAACTGGAAGATCGCTGCGTGCCTTCCATCACTCCAACGTACGTGGTCCACGCGCCGAGCGTCCATGCGCACACCGGCAGCCACCCGGCCGGCGGCGCTGGCCCCTCCGGCGGCTACAGTCCTGCCCAGATCCAGCAGGCCTACGGCTTCAACGCGATCAGCTTCCAGACCAGCAGCGGCACCGTGGCCGGCACTGGCAAGGGGGAAACCATCGCCATCGTCGATGCCTACGACGCGCCGCACATCGCCAGCGACCTGGCCACCTTTGACCAGCAATTCGGCATCGCGGCGCCGCCTTCCTTCACCAAGGTTGGCATCAACGCCAATGGCCAGGGCTCGACCACCAACTTCCCGGCTCAGAACACAGGCTGGGATCTGGAGATCGAGCTAGACGTGGAGTGGGCTCACGCCGTGGCGCCGGGGGCGAACATTCTCCTCGTCGAGGCCCACTCGGCGAACCTGGGCGACCTGGAGAATGCCATTAACTACGCCCGCAATGCTTCGGGGGTCGTGGCCGTCTCGATGAGCTGGGGCGGTTCGGATGATCCCTCCCTCGAACCCTCGGCGGACAGCCTCTTTACCACGCCGGCCGGCCACACGGGCGTGACCTTTATCGCTTCCACGGGCGATTCCGGCGCCGGCGCCGGCACGATCTGGCCCTCGGTGTCCGACAACGTGGTGGCGGCGGGCGGCACCTCGCTGACCCTGACCTCGTCCAACAACTACCAGAGCGAATCGGCCTGGAGCGGTGGCGGCGGTGGCATCAGCCCCTACGAGCCCACCCCCAGTTACCAGAACAACCTGGTGATCTACAGCGGCGACGGCGTCTCGGCCAACGGCTACCGGGCCGTCCCCGACCTGTCCTTCGATGCCGATCCCAACACCGGCGTCTCTGTCTATGGCACGGACGATCCACAGTATGTCGGCTGGACGACGGTGGGTGGCACCAGCGCTTCCTCGCCGCAGATCGCCGCCCTGATCGCCATCGCCGATCAAGGGCGGGTCGCCAATGGCCTCTCCTCCCTCGACGGTGGCACGCAGACGCTGCCCGACCTGTATGCGGCCCCCAGCAGCGATTTCCACGACATCACCACCGGCAGCAATGGCTATGCCGCCGGTCCCGGCTACGATCTGGCCACCGGTCTTGGCTCTCCTGTGGCCAACAAGCTCATGGCCGCCCTGGGCGTTCCGCAGGTGACGCAGCAGTTGACCAGCGTCACCCTCACGCCAACCAGTTCGACGGTCGCCGATGGCGGCCAGGAGCAGCTCACGGCCACCGGCCTGGACCAGTTCGGCGATCCGATGAGCGTGCAGCCCACCTTCACCTGGTCGGTGAGCGGCCAGGGCACGATCGGCAGCACCACCGGCCTGTACACCGCGCCCGGCAGCGGCAGCGGCACGGACACGGTCAAGGTCACCGCCAGCGGCACGACCATCAGCACCACCGCCACCGTGCATTTCATGCAGGGCCCCTCCATCAGCTGGACGGCCAATCCCATCGATGTGTCCGGCACCTCGACCAGCCTCGATGCCACGCTTGCCGATCCCAACAGCAGCACCCTGAGCTACACCTGGTCGCTCGTCAGTTCGCCGACCGGCGCACAGGCACCAACCCTGAGTTCCACCTCCGGCTCCACGGGCGTCGGTACCTTCAGCAGCACCACGGCCACCTTCCACCAGGCCGGCAGCTACGTGTTCAAGCTCAGCGTCACCGACACGAACACCATCAGCGCCAGCAGCACCGTCACGGTCAACGTGGCGGCCACGCTGACCAGCGTGTACGTCTCCCCGGCGACGGCCACGCTGACTGACGGCAGCCAGCAGCAGTTCACGGCCGTGGCCGACGATCAGTTCGGCAATGCACTGGCCACGCAACCGATGTTCAGCTGGCTGCTCAGCAGCGGTCTGGGTTCGGTCGCCAGTACCGGCTTGTATACGGCACCCAGCAGCGGCAGCGGCTCGGCGACGGTCACGGCCACCGCCAGTGGGACGACCATCAGTGGTTCTGCCAGTGTGCAATACCTGCAAGGCCCCTCCATCAGCTGGACCGCCAATCCCATCCAGGTGTCCGGCACCTCGACCAGCCTCAGTGCCGACCTTTCCGATCCCAACAGCAGCACCCTGAACTACACCTGGACTCTCGTCAGTTCGCCTGCCGGAGCGACGGCACCAACCCTGAGTTCCACCTCGGGCTCCACGTCCGTCGGCACCTTCAGCAGCACCACGGCCACCTTCCACCAGGCCGGCAGCTACGTGTTCAAGCTCAGCGTCACCGACACGAGCAACGTCAGCGCTAGCAGCACTGTGACGGTGAACGTGGCGGCCACGCTGACCAGCGTGCAAGTCACGCCAAACACGGTCGGGCTGGAAGACGGCGCTCAGCAGCAGTTCACAGCCACGGCCGAGGACCAGTTCGGCAATGCCCTGGCGACGCAACCAACGTTCACCTGGACGGTTCTTTCCGGTGGCCAGGGCACCATCGCCAGCACCGGCCTGTACACCGCACCCAGCAGCGGCAGCGATACGGATACCATCCAGGCCACCACGGGCAGCGTCAGCGGCACAGCGACCGTCAACTACAGCGCCGGGGTGTCGATTCAATCGGTCAGTTCCGGACCGCTGATCGACACCACTTCGGACCTCTCCGCCCAGCTCTTTGACGTCAACAACAACATGATGAGCTATGCCTGGTCGGTCTCCAGCTGGCCCTCCTCGGTGTCGGAACCGGCCCTGGACGGGGATACCGGTTACTCCTGGAATGGCCAGGTCGATGCCTACGCGACGTTTTCTGGACCGGGAACCTACGTGTTCCAAATAACCGTCACGGATACCGTTACCGGCGCCACCGCCAGCTCGCTCCTGACCGTGGTCGTGCCTGTCGTACAACCGACCATTACCGGAGCCACTTCCAGCCCGGTGCAAAATGGCACTTCGACTCTCAGCGCACAAATTGCCGATCCGAACGCGCAGATGATGACCTATACCTGGTCGGTCTACAGCAGTCCCTCCTCGGTGCCGCAACCGACCCTGACCGGGAATACCGGTTACTCCTGGAACGGCGAGGTTGATGCCTACGCGACGTTTTCCGCAGATGGAACCTACGTGTTTGAGCTGGACGTCACGAATAGTTGGAATGCAACCACCACCGCCTACGTGACCGTGACCGTGAGCGGGGAAGCGCCAAAGATTTCCCAGTTCAGCGGCCCCACCAGCAACGTGACCGGCACCTCCGCCAACCTGACCCTGAAGGCGAGCGATCCGGAGGGCGGCAACCTCTCCTATGGCTGGATCGTCACGGGGCCTGCGGGGGCCCCCACCCCCTCCATCGTCCAATCCCCCACCAATGCCAACATCTGGAAGGCGACCTTCTATCAAGCCGGCAGCTACACCTTCCAGGTTCAGGTCACCAGCGACGTCTCGGACGAAACCACGACTTCCGCTCTGGTCACGGTGAACGTCGTGCAGACCTTCACGAGTGTCAAGGTCACCCCGGCATCGTCCTCGGTCATGCACGGCACCACCACCCCGGTGCAGCTCTCCGCCGAGGCGTACGACCAGTTCGGCCTGGCCATGGCGACTCAGCCCCTCTTCAGCTGGTCCCGCAGCAGCGGTCCGGGCACGGTCAACAGCACCAATGGTCAGTACAAGGCCCCCACAACCGGGACCGGGACGGCGACGATCAAGGTGACAGCCACCATCAATGGCGTTACCAAGAGCGGGACAGCGACGATCAAGGTGACCTGACACGCAAGAGGGCTCCCCACCGGGAGTCGAAACCTGGGTAAGTCGATCAGGGAGGCGGGTGCCGTGCCATGCGGTTCCGCCTCCCTCGGTTCATCCCTGCCAATCGTTCGCTCCACAGGTAGCACCCTACCATGAACCCCCGTAGCCAACCTGTCTTGATCCTGGTGGTCGCGCTAATCGCTGCCTTGGGTTCCGGCCCGCCGGCGACCCTGGCCGCGGAGGCTCGACCCCCCAACGTCGTCCTGATCATGACCGACGACCAGGGCTACGGCGACCTGGCCTGTCACGGCAACCCGATCCTCCAGACGCCCAACCTCGACCGCCTTCACGGTCAGAGCGTGCGGCTGACCAACTTCCACGTCGATCCGACCTGTTCCCCCACGCGCTCCGCCCTGATGACCGGCCGCTATTCCTCACGGGTGGGCGTCTGGCACACGGTCATGGGCCGATCACTGCTGCGCAAGGACGAGGTCACGCTGGCCAACGTCTTCGCCAGCAGCGGCTACCGCACCGGCCTGTTCGGCAAGTGGCACCTGGGCGACAACTATCCCTACCGTCCCCAGGACCGCGGCTTCCAGGAGGTGCTGACCCACGGCGGCGGCGGCATCGGCAACACCCCCGACATCTGGGGCAACAACTACTTCGACGACACCCTGCGGCACAACGGCAAGCTGGAGAAGGTCAGCGGCTACTGCACCGACGTCTTCTTCCAGGCGGCGCTGCGCTTCATCGAGCAGAACAAGGAGCGCCCCTTCTTCGCCTACCTGCCCACCAACGCGCCGCACGCTCCGTACAACGTCGCCGAGAAGTACAGCAAGCCATACCTGGAGAAGGGCGTGCCGGCGTCGCGGGCCCAGTTTTACGGCATGATCGCCAACATCGACGAGAACGTCGGCCGGCTGCTGGCCCGGCTTGCGGAGTGGGGCCTGGACAGCAACACGATCGTGATCTTCATGACCGACAACGGCACGGCGGCGGGCTTCACGGAGAGGCCGCAGTCGGGCTACAACGCCGGCATGCGCGGCTTCAAGGGGTCGGAGTACGACGGCGGCCATCGCGTGCCCTGCTTCCTGCGCTGGCCGGGCCAGCTGGAGGCGGGCCGGGACGTGGCCCGGCTCAGCGCCCACGTGGACCTGCTGCCGACGCTCATCGACCTGTGCGGCCTGAAGCGGCCGGACAACGTGGCCTTTGACGGCCGCAGTCTCCGGCCGCTGCTGACCGGCAAGGGCGACTGGCCGGAGCGGACCCTGCTGGTGCATTCGCAGCGGATCGACCATCCCGAGAAGTGGCGCAAGTGTGCCGTGATGACCGATCAATGGCGGCTGATCAACGGCACGGAACTGTATGACGTGAGCAAGGACCCGGGACAGAAGAAGGACGTGGCCGGCCAGCACAGCGAGGTCGTCGCCGAGTTGCGGACGGCCTACGAACGCTGGTATGCGGACATTTCGCGGCGCTTCGACGAATACTGCGCGATCACCGTCGGCTCGGAGAAAGAGAACCCGTCCCAGCTGGCCTGTCATGACTGGCACGGGGAGCCTGCCCCATCCGGACAGGCGATGGTCCGGCAACGGATCAAGGCGAACGGCTTCTGGGCCCTGGACGTGGCCCGCGCCGGCAAGTACGAGATCACGCTGCGGCAGCAGCCGGCGGTGGCCCGCTTTGCGATCGAGGCGGTCACGGCCCGGCTGAGTGTCGGCGGAGTTGACGTGAGCCGGCCGGTGCCGCCGGGAGCGACGGCGGTGACGTTCACGGTCGATCTCAAGCGGGGCAGCACCCGGCTGCAGACCTGGCTGACCGACAAGGACGGCGCGGCGCGCGGGGCGTATTTTGTCGAGGTGAAGTATCTGGAATGACCGGGTGATGCCAGACCGCGGTCCGGGTGTGCCCTGCCTGCCAGAGGAGGTGCGGCTGCCTGCCAGCTTTTGGGGACTGGCTGAGAGGCCAGAGCCTGCCTGTGCGTGTCGGACGGGTGCCTGTGCGGGTCAAAATCGTGCCTGCCTGCCACTGGCAAGGGTATTCGGGCAGGGCTTCCTGGAAGCGATAGCCGCGAGGACACGCGACGAATAAACTGTCTTCCCTGCATTCCATTGAACCCGCCGCAGTGCGTTCTCCTTGCGAGTCTCCCATGAGCGCTGTCCCGCCTGCCACGCTTTGTCTTTTCAGCGAAGGTGACCGTGTCGGCCACGTTCGTCGCTTCCTGGACGGCATCCTGAGCGACACGTCCTTGCCAGAGGTCTGTCTGCGGTTTGGGTTCCGGCAGGCTGTCCTCAGCAAGCATTATGCCCTGGGCCGGTTGTGTCCCAACGGTTGCACACCGGAGCGAATTGCTCTCCCTGGCCCGGTTGAACGCTACTCCTGGAAGACGGAGGCCGGAGTGCCGATCCACCTCTGGGATGTCGCCGGGGAGCGTTGGGAAGGACCAGGTCACTCGCTGCTTGTTCCAGGATGTCCCGCCGGAAACGGACTACCTGATCTGGCTTGACGAGGTGACCCTGGAGGCCGGTTGGTGGCAGAAACTGACTCCGCTTCTGGAGCGGCAGTTCGATTGGATCGGGTCAATGACCTGGCTTGAATACGCCCCGGGACAGTTTGAGCGAATCCAGCAGCTGCCGTGGTATCGAGGCGTGCCCCCGGCTCGGCGTGCCGGTAAACCAGGGGTCCTGTTCCCGCGCGATGGCTTTCTGGCCTTGCGCTCCGCGTGTCTGAAAGAGACCATTTTCCCTCCCACGTCCCGACAGGGAGCAAATCCGGCTGATCCGCCCACAAGCTGGGGACTGCTCCTGGGTGAGATCCTGCATCAGCTTGGCTGGTCCCAGGCTGACTGGAGTTGTTTCGATGCCCAAACCTGAAACGGCGTCATCCCCGGCCGTGTCTGCGGCGCAGCAAGGTTTCGGATTGATGCGTCAAAGACAGTGGGTGCAAGCCGAAGCGTGCTGGCGTCAAGTCGTGCAGTTCCAGCCCGAATCGGCTGAGGGGCACAACAACCTGGGCGTTGTCCTGGCGGAACAAGGCCGCCAGGGCGAGGCCTTGCCCTGCTTCGAGAGCGCCGTTCGGTTGCAGCCCGCGTATGCCGCCGCCCACCACAACCAGGGGAACTGCCTGCGCCGCCTGGGCCGGCTGAACGAGGCGGTGAGCAGCTACGAGCAAGCGTTGCGTCTGGAGCCGGAGTCGGGCGACTTTCACAACAGCCTGGGCATCGCCTTGCTGGCTCTGGGTCGGGCTGAGGGAGCGGTCGCTCAGTTTCGGCTGGCATTGCGTTATCGGCCTGACCACGTCGAGGCCTACAACAACCTCGGCGTGGCCCTCGCCGAGCAAGGCTGTCTGGCCGAGGCCGGTGCCATCTATCAGCAGGTGCTGCAACGCAATCCCCGTTCGGTCGAAACGCACAACAACCTCGGCGTGGCCCTGGCAGGTCAGGGGCGATTTGAAGAAGCGATCAACTGTTACCGGCAGGCACTGAACCTCAAGTCCGATTACGCCGAAGCGCACAATAACCTGGGTAATGCCTTCCGCCAACAGGGACAGCTGACCGAGGCCGTGACTTCTCTTCGCCGGGCGCTCGAGCTGAATCCCAGCTATGCCGAAGCCCACAATAATCTGGCCGTTGCCCTGGCCAAGCAAGGTAACCTGGACGCCGCACTGGCCGCTTACCAGGAAGCGTTGCGGCTCAAACCCGACTACGCCGACGCCCACACCAACCTGGCCATGGCCTGGCTGCGCCGCGGCGACTTCGAGAAAGGCTGGCCCGAGTACGAATGGCGCTGGCGGATGAAAGGCGTCGCGGCTCGGTCGTCCGAGCGCCGCGCTGGGACGGGACGCCACTGGAGGGCAAGCGAATCCTGCTCTGGTCCGAACAGGGGTTGGGCGACACGATTCAATTCATCCGCTATGTTCCCCTGGTGAAGGAACGCGGTGGCACCGTCCTGGTTGAAGCGCCCCCAAACCTTGTGCCGCTCCTGCAACGCTGTGCCGGCATCGACCAGTTGCTTTCCCCTGGTGCAGCGGCCCCTGACTTCGACTTTCAAGCGCCGTTTCTGAGTCTTCCGGGGCTGTTTTACACCACCCTGGAAACGGTTCCCGCCGCGGTCCCATACCTGTCCGCCGACCCTGAGCGTCTGGAACGCTGGGGTGCGGAGCTGCGTTCCATCTCCGGCTTCAAGATTGGCATCGCCTGGCAGGGCAGCGCTGAAATACAAGGACGATCGCCATCGTTCGATTCCGCTGAAACACTTCGCGCCGCTGGCTCGCTTGCCAGGCGTGCGTCTGATCAGCTTGCAAAAGGGGTTCGGCAAGGAACAGCTGGCACAAGTCCCTTCGGAATGGAACGTCATGGACCTGGGCAGTCGCCTGGACGAGTCCGGCGGGGCGTTCCTGGATACGGCCGCGGTCTTGCACCACCTCGACCTGGTCATCAGCTCGGACACCGCGCTGGTCCACCTCGCCGGGGCCCTGGCGGCGCCCATCTGGGTTGTGCTGGGCTGGGCCTGCGACTGGCGCTGGCTGATGGATCGGCCGGACTGTCCCTGGTATCCAACCATGCGGCTGTTTCGGCAACGGAAGTGGGGCGACTGGGACGAGGTCTTTGCTCGCATCGCCGACGAAGTGAGCCGGCAACGACCGCAAACGCCCCCGATCCAGGTCCAGGCCCCGGCCGGTGGCGCGCAGGCTGCCGTTCTGCGCCGGCAAGGGCACGAGCTGTGCAAGCAGGGCAAGTTTGCCGAGGCCGTCGGTTTCCTCCGCCAGGCCATCCAGCTGCAACCGGAGTTTGCCCCGGCGCACAACAACCTGGGGGTCGCCCTGTCGCGCCTGGGGCAGCTGACCGAGGCGACGGCCGCCTACCAGCAAGCCCTGCGGCTGCGCCCGGACTATGCCGAGGCTTCCCACAACCTCGGCGAGGCGCTGCAGCACCAGGGCAAGCTGACCGAGGCCGTCGCCTGCTACGAGCAAGCGCTGCGGCTGAACCCCGAAGCGCCCGAGACTCACAATAACCTTGGCGTGGCCCTGGCCGCCCTGGGCAAGTTCCCGCAAGCCAGCGCCCACTATGAGCAGACCATCCGTCTCCAACCCGCTTTCGCTCTGGCCCACCACAATTTCGCCGTCGCCCTGGAAAAGCAGGGCCGGCAAGAGGATGCCGTGGCTCATTATCAGCAGGCGATGGAGCAAGACAGTCCCGCGGGTTATCTGCGTCGCGGCAAGGAGCGCGTGCAGCAGAACGGGCTGCTGGAGGCCGTTGCCTGTTTCCGGCTGGTCCTGAAACACCAACCCGAAGAAGCGGAGGCGCTGCAGCACCTTGGCTTGGTGGAACTGCGGCTGGGCCGGCTGGACGATGCCCTGGCCCTCTTGCAGCAGGCGGCCCGGCTGCGGCCGGACAACCCCGAGGTGTGGCAGGGGCTTGGTGATGCCCAGCGCCGCCTTGGTCGGCTGAAGGAGGCCGAAGCGAGTTACCGCCAGGGATTGCTGTTGCAGCCCAGTTCGGCAACGATGCACAACCACCTGGGCATTGCCATTCTGGAGCAAAGCCACCCTGCCGAGGCCGAGAAGTGCTTCCGCGAAAGCATTCGCTGCGACCCGGGCCAGGGGCCGCCGCACAACAACCTGGGCGTGGCCCTGGAACAGCAGGGAAAGCTCGGTCAGGCCATCCGTGCTTACCAGGATTCGCTCCGGCTACAAGCCGACAACGCCGAAACGCACCGCAACCTGGCCCTGGCCTGGCTGCTGACGGGCAATTTCGAGCAGGGCTGGCCCGAATACGAATGGCGCTGGAAGTGCCCCAAGGCCGTCAAACGCTCCTTCACCCAACCGCGCTGGGATGGAACGCCGCTGGAGGGAAAACGAATCCTGCTCTGGGCCGAACAGGGCCTTGGAGACACCATCCAGTTCATTCGCTACGCTTCCCTGGTGCAGCAGCGCGGCGGCACCGTCCTGGTCGAGGCCCCGGCGAACCTGCTACCCCTGCTGCGCCGCTGCCCGGGCATCGATCAGCTGCTTGCCCAGGGAGCCGCCCTGCCCGCGTTCGACGTCCACGCACCGCTGCTGAGTCTTCCCGGGTTGTTCCACGTGACCGTGACGACCGTGCCCGCTGCGGTCCCGTACCTGTCCGCGGAACCGGAGCGGCTGGAGCGCTGGAAGAGAGAGCCTGCGCCATTCCCGGTTTCAAGATCGGCATCGGCTGGCAGGGAAGTCCGAAATACGCCGGCGATCGGCACCGCTCCATCCCGCTCAAGCACTTTGCCCCTCTGGCCCAGCTGCCGGGCGTGCGTCTGATCAGCCTGCAAAAGGGTTTCGGCAAGGAGCAACTGACACAGGTCCCTCCGGAATGGAACATTGTGGACCTGGGGAGCCGGCTCGATGAGACCGGCGGGGCCTTCCTGGACACGGCCGCGGTCCTCCAGCAACTGGACCTTGTTGTCAGTTCGGATACGGCGCTGGTCCACCTGGCCGGGGCCCTCGCCGTTCCCTCCTGGGTGCTGCTGCCTTGCGCCCGGGACTGGCGCTGGCTGCTGGAGCGTTCGGACAATCCCTGGTATCCGACCCTGCGCTTGTTCCGGCAGCGGCGCTGGGGTGACTGGGACGAGGTCTTTGCCCGCATCGCCGAGGAAGTGCGCCGCCGGTCGGCCACCGCGCTGCGAGGACCGCTGCTGGTGGAGACGGCCCCGGGTGAATTGCTGGACAAGATCACCATCCTGGAGATCAAGCGCAGCCGGATCACCGACCCGGACAAGCAGCTGCACGTCTGCATCGAGCTGGGCGCTCTGCTGGCGGCACGCGCCCGAGTCTTGGCCGAGCCGCCGGAGCTTCCGTCCCTGGTCGGCGAGCTGAAGAGGACCAACGAACGGTTGTGGGACGTGGAAGACGAGATCCGCCAATGCGAGCAGCGCCAGGATTTCGGCAGCCGCTTCGTCGAGCTGGCCCGCTCGGTCTACCAGCTCAACGACCAGCGGGCTCGCCTGAAACGGCAGATCAACACGGTCTGTGGGTCGGCCCTGGTCGAGGAGAAATCGTATGCCTCTTACGGTCAGGAAACGACCTGACCTCGGAGGCGAAACAGGGTGGAGAAACCGCCATTGTGAAATTCTCGTGGCGGACCTTGACAACGGAGTATCGCCCTTTTAATTTCAGATGAGGGAATGTCTACCGGAGTCAACAATTCCGGTAGTCCCGACCCATTTCCCCAGGATGGTCCGCCCATGAAGCGCTTGTTCTGGCGCGTTGCCCTGCGGTTTCTGGATTCTCACGTCAGTCTGCTCAAGGCCCGGCTGGTGGCCCTGTGCCGCTCCGGCCGGCGCTGGTTGGGCCACTGGCGCCGGTCTGTCGTGCCGGTGCCTCAGCCGCCGCGCATCCTGACCCTGGAGCGACTGGAGTCCCTGGAAGTCCCCGGCCAGATCCTGAACAACGCCTTTATTTCGGCCGTGGACGTGTTTGGCCTGCCGATGGCCGGCAACATCCGCATCGTTGCGCCCCGCAGCGAGCCGGCCGCAACCTCGCCAACCCTGGCGACCCAGGCGCCGTCCCCTCCGGCGCCGTCCTTCCTTCCCCTGGCCCAGAACAGCACCGCCACGCCCGCGGCTCCGACCAGTTCCGACACACCGCAAAGCTCCACCTGGAATTGGGACCAGTTTCGCGGCTGGGGTGCCCTGGCGGTGGATCTTGATGGCACGCCCAGGCCGCCTGCCGGGCTGGAGATGCCTCAGCAACCGGATGCAGCCCCGAAGAACAGCGGCGGTGGTGGAGGCGGCGGCGGCGGCGGCGGCGGCGGCAGTGGAGGCGGCGGTGGGGGGAGTCCCTCCGCTGGCGGCACGTTCACCGGCAGCAACCCCAACCCGCTCAACACCGGCGCCGGCGCCCTGCCCACGCCACCCAGCCAGCTGGCCCCGGCGACCATGCCCGGCGACTCCGGCGGCCAGCCGGCCGCCACGCCGCGCAGAACAGTTCCAGCCCCAGCACGCCCACGCAACCGCAGAACAGCTCCAACTCCAATAACTCGTCCAGCACCCCGACGCCGCCGCAAGCCAGCGCCAACAAGCCCGGACAGCCCGGCAACCCCGCCACGCCGCAGTTGCACGGCCCAGGCGCCCCCGGCTCCTCCTTGCCCCGCACCAAGGGACCATCCCTGCCGACCTTGCCGGGGACCGCTTCGACGCTGGGCAGCCTCCCCGGCCAGCCCTCGCTCGGCGTGCCCGGCGCCGGCCTGGCTTTGCCCGTCGCTGGCAGCCCCGGCACGACCTTGCCTGGCTCCTCCGGCTTCAGCGGATTGCCCGCTCAGGGCCTCGGCGGCTCCCCTGGCTCACCCAGCAGCGGGTCGCCGTCGCGGAGTTTTACCCTGCCACGGCTGGACAGTTCGGAGTTTGCCGGTGGCCAGCCGCATACCCAATCCAACTCCAATCCGGGCAGCGGCAGCACCGTCAGCGAAAGCTCCCAGGGCACCGTTGCCCTCTTTGATCTCAGCGACGAGCCTTATCCGCCCGACATCGACCCACTCAACGGCATCCCCTTCGCCGCCGCCAAGGATCAGACGTTCAGCGGCCCGGTCGGCTCCTTCCACGGCAGCGACCCGGTCAGCGACTACAGCGCCTTGATCCTGTGGGGCGACGGCAACAGCTCCGCCGGCCAGGTCACCGTGGCGCCCGACGGCGCCTACGTCGTCAGCGGCAGCAACACCTATCTCAGCGATGGCCCCTACGTCGTCGCCGTCCAGGTCACCGACAGCAACACCAGCGACACCGCCGCCGCCCTGACCCTGGGACTGGTCCTGCCACTGACCCAGGACGCCCAACTGCAAACCGTCGTGTCGTTCTCCTTGCCCTACGCCTTCAGCCAGACGGAAACCGGCTCCGACGGCAGCGGCTCCTACAGCTGGCAGGACACCGGCTCGCTCAGCTACCTCTTGACCAGCAGCGTGGACGGCATCGGCACCTCGGTCGCCGCCAGCGACAGTGCCTCGGTGACCTTCAGCATCGGCGGCAGCGGCTCCGACAGCAGCACCGCCTTCACTCTGGACACCAGTAGCAGCACCGTCACCGGCACCGACAGCATCAGCCACCAAACCTTCCGCAACGACCTCAACGTCTACGGCACAGGCACGGAAACGGGCGCTCTCGGCGTCACCTGGCAAGGCAACACCAACGGAGCCACCGGCGCCTTCAGCTGGAGCGAAACCCAGTCGGGTACGCTGACCACCCAGGAGTCCGGCACCACCCAGACGGGCACCTTCGCCACCACCGACACCAGCGCACCCACCCTGCAAGTTTTCGAGAGCGGCAACTTCACCAGCGGCAACTACACGCGCACGGACACCGCTGCCAGCACTGACAGCGTGCAGACCGTCAGCAACGACTGGGGTGCCACCGACACGTCCACGGAGACGCTCACTTCCGGCAGCACTCTGACCGAGAACGGCACCCTGGGCACCACTTACTCTGGCACGCTGACCAGCAGCGACAGCTTCAGCACCCAGACCACCGAGAGCGACCCCGGCGGCAGTTCCACCGGCAGCAGCAGCGGCAGCGACAGCGCGTCCACGAGCGTGACCGCCTCGGACCTCACCGGCATCTACACTGCGGTGCCGACCGACTCGAGCAGCTCCAGCAGCCAGGACGGCGGCAACGAGGAGGCCGACACCTACAGTGACAGCAGCACCGATTCTGCCAGCGTCAGCGGCACCATCAGCGGCAACACCCTGACAGGCAATTACTCCCTGGGTCAGCTCGATTCGGACAGCAGCAGCCAGCAGGACGCCTTCACCGATCAGCAGCGCTCAGACACCGAGACGGTCAACCACTCGGACGCTGTCTCCATCCTGGACACGGGCAACTTCGTCAGCGGCGACCTGAACCGGGTGGTCAGCAACGGCCAGAGCAGCAACGATAGTACCCAGTGGCAGGACACCGACCAGAACGACACCGATTCGCAGGCCACCACGGTTGCCGACCTGCTCAGCCTGCAAATCAATGGCAACTTCTACAGCGGCAGTTACTCCGGCAACAGCACCGACAGCAGTACCACCCACGACAGCGACAACAACCAGGACCAGCAGGCCGACGACAGCACCACCGACAGCGAATCCGACACGACAACGCTGCAACTCAGCGGCAACAACATTGCTGGGACCGCCACGGAGAGCGGCACGGATCAATACATCAAGGGCGGCCAGCAGACCGACACCGATCAGAACGTGACCAGTGTCTTGGACGAGCAATTTGGCGGCGGCGTCGAGACGCTGCAAGAGAGCGTCAACGTGCTGACCGGGGCCATGACCGCCAGCAGCACCGACATTGGCGGCGACACCCAGACGGTTACCACCTCGGCCGGTGCGGCCGGCGCTATGAAGACAACCTGGATAGCTACACCCTCACGACGCACACAAACGCCAACCTGTTAACCGGCAGCTACAGCTCGACTCAGAGTCTGGATGAGTCCGCTACCCCCGCCGAAAGTAGAAGCGACGGTCCTCTGCTCATCTACGACGAACCCGAGTCGGTCCTGGTAACAGGCACAGACCAAAGCAGTGGCAACGTCTACACCGGGGACTTCAGCACGACCGAAGCGGAGCTAACCAGCAGCACGACTCAGGAAAGGACCACGGATGGCAACCTGACCTCTTCCAGCACGATCACGACCACCGACACCAGCACCGTCATCGACGTTGGCAACAGCGACAGCGGCACCTTCGTTGAGTCCGACACCGAGACGACCACCAGCACCGTCCAGGACACGACCACCGACGGCAACCTCGGCGACACAAGCACGACGACCAGCACCGACACCAACGTGACTCAGGAGAGCGGCAACAGCATCGGCGGCGGCTACTCCGGCTCGGACAATGAGACGCTCACCAGCACCACCCAGGACACGGCCACCGACGGCAACCTCACCGACAGCAGCAGCACGACGCTGACCGACGTCAAGGCGCTGCCCAACAACGGCAACCTGCTCAGCGGGGCCTTCAGCGACTCGGGCACCGACACGATCAACAGTCTGGTCAAGGCGACCATCACCGACGGCAACTTGACGGACAGCAGCACGACCATCGCCCTTGACTCCAACGTCGTCCAGGACAATGACAACGAGATCAGCGGTTCCATCAGCGACAGCGATACCGAGACCATCAACAGCACGGTCATTGACACGAAGACGGATGGTGCGCTGACCGACTCCAGCACAACCACGAGCGTCGATAGCCACGCCATCCTGGACACCGGTGACGAGGACACCGGCGATTTCACCGACACCGACGCCGAGACGGACGTCAGCATCACCCAGGACAAGACGACCGATGGCAACCTGACCGATACGAAGACGACCACGGCCACCGACAGCAATGCCATCCAGGACAGCGGCAACGACTTCAGCGGCGCCTCCACTGACGGCGACAACGAGACCATCAACAGCACCACGTACGACACCATCACCGACGGCGCCTTCACCGATTCCAGCACGATCATCAGCACGGACAGCAACACCATTCAGGACAGCGGCAACGCGTTCGGCGGCGGCTTCGCCGCCAGCGACGGCGAGACCATCACCAGCACCACCTACAACACCATCACGGATGGGGCCCTGGTCGATTCCAGTACCATCGTCGCCACGGACAGCAACACGATCCAGGATAGCGGCAACGACTTCAGCGGCGCCTTTGCCGGTTCCGACAGCGAGACCGTCACCAGCACCACCCAGGACAGCACCACCGACGGTGCCCTGACCGACAGCAGCACAACCACGGCGACGGACACGAACGCTATCCAGGATAACGGCAACGATATCAGCGGGGACGAGACCGACAGCGACAATGAGACGACGACCAGCACGACTCAGGACAACACCAGCGACGGCAACCTCACCGATTCCAGCACCACCACGGCGACCGACACCAACGCCATCCAGGACAGCGGGAACAACTTCAGCGGCGACTACACCAACGCCGACACGGAAGCGCTCAACAGCGTCGTTCAGGACACCACGACCGACGGCAACCTGACGGACACGAGCACAACGACGGTCAACGTCGGCCACACGCTCCAGGACAATGGCAACGACTTTGCCGGCGACTTCACCAACAGCGACACCGAGGTCGCGAACAGCACGACTCAGGACACGACGAGCAATGGCGCCGTCACCGACAGCAGCACGACCACGGCCACGACCAACGCCTCGATCCAGGACAACGGCAACGACTTCAGCGGCGACGAAACCGACACCGACACGGAAACCGACACGAGCACGACCCAGGACAACACCACGGCCGGCAACCTGACGGACTCGAGCACGACTACGGCCACGGATAATGCCTCGATCCAGGACAGCGGCAACGACTTCAGCGGCAACTTCACCAACAGCGACAACGAGACGATCAACAGCACCACTCAGGACACCACTACTGATGGGGCGCTGACCGACACCAGCACGACGACTGCCACGGACACGCATGCGATCCAGGACAATGGCAATAACTTCAGCGGCAACGACACCGAAACCGACAGCGAGACGCTCACCAGCAGCATCCAGGACAGCACCACTGATGGTGCCCTGACTGATTCCAGCACGACCAACTCAACGGATGCCAGTGCCATCCTGGACACCAGCAACAACTTCAGTGGCACCTACATCGACACTAACAACGAGACAATCAACAGCACCACTCAGGACAGCACCACCGATGGGGCCCTGTCCGATACCAGCACGACTATCGCAACCGACACGAACGCGATCCAGGACAGCGGCAACGACTTCAGCGGGGGCTTCAACAATTCGGATAATGAGACGATCAACAGCACTGTCCAGGACACAACGACGGACGGCGCATTGACGGACACCAGCACGACGACCAGCACCGATAGCAACGGCATCTTGCAGAGCGGCAACCAGTTCAACGGCACTCTGGTCGAGTCCAACAACGAGACCGTCACCGGCACCACGCAGGACACCACGACCGACGGCAACCTCACCGATTCCAGCACCACCGGCAGTACCGACACTGCCAGCATCCTGAAGGTCAGTAACCTGTTCAGTGGCGTCTTCACCAACACCGACACCGCCACGATCAATTGCAGCGTGCAGGACAACGCGACGAATGGCAACCTGACCGACAGCAGCACGACCAGCAGCACCGACACCAGTTCCGTGCAAGACAGCGGCAACCGCTACACCGGAGCTGACAGCGTCGTGGACCTGGTTCCCGAGACCATCACCGCTTCGGTGCAGGATACCACGACCAACGGCAACTTGACCGACACCAGCACGACCACGCCCACAGAGATCAGTTCCAGCCAGCAGAGCGGTAATCAGTTCAGCGGTGTCTTCACCGGCAGTGATGCGAAAACGGTCACCGGCACCGTCCAGGACGTGACCATCAACGGCAACCTGACCGATTCCAGCACCACGACCACCACGGACAGCAATGCAGTACAATCCAGCGTGAACGTCTTCAGCGGGGCCTTGGCTGTCTCGAACACAGAAGTCATCACCACGGTCGTCAACGACACTCTCACGGACGGAGCTTACTCCGACATCAGCACGACCACCGCCGTCAATAGCAACCTCATCCAGGTGAACAGCAACCTCTTCAGCGGCGCATTCACCCAGTCCAACACGGAGACCATCACCAGCACGGTGCAGGACAACGTCAGCGACGGCAACCTCAACGACACCAGCACCACGACCACGACAGACAGCCATGCCATCCAGAACAGCGGCAACGTCATCAGCGGTGCGGTCACCGGCACCGACACCGAGACCATTAATAGCACGCTCATCCAAGAGACGCTGACTGTTGGCGGCCTGACCGACACCAAGACAGGGACGGCCACGACCTCCGAGGCGATCCAGAACGGTGGCAACACCATCAGCGGCGACTTCAGTGACTCTGCCAGCGCCAGCAGCACGGCCACGGTGCAGGACACGGTGGTCAACCAGGGACTGACCGTCTCCAGCACGACCACCAGCAGCGACAGCACGAGCACCCAGGACAGCAGCAACGTCTTCAGCGGTGCCATCAGCAGCTCCGCGTCGGATTCAGGAGGAGCCACGACAACGGAGTCAGGCACGGACGCTCGTCGCGCCTTCTCCGGTTCTTCCTCCAGCACCCAGAGTGTCAGCGACAGCGACAGCGGCAACGCCCTGACCGGCGACGATACGCACAGCCAGTCGATCACGACCCAGACGCAAGCATCGCGTTCCGGAGGCGACGGCACGACCAGCTACAGCCAGTCCACTTCGGACAGCGTCACCGTGACCCTGCAGGAGAACGGCAACCGTCTCACCGGGGACTATACCCGGACAACCACGGTGGCGGACAGCACCAGCATCGGGGAGATCGGCAGCTACTCGGGCACGGCCACCGACTACTCGCTGACTGAGAACGACACCAGCAACAGCACCATCCAGCAGACGGTGAACCTCTACAGCGGCACGGACAGCCAGAGCACGACGACCTCGACGACAACCTCCCTGGTGGAGTCTGGCAGCAACAGCAGCGGTGACTATTCCCTGAACCAGCAAGCCAGCACGTCCGCGACTGTGTCCCAGAGCGGTAACGACCTCAGCGGTGCCTACAGCAACAGCGGCACGACGACCAGCGGCGGCACGATCCAGGAAAGCAACACGGTTACCACGGGTTCGAGCAGCTATACCGAGACAAGCACCGCCTCGGGCACAACGCAGGAGAGCGGCAACGGCATCAGTGGCGCCTACAGCGACGACAACAGTAAGACGACCACGACGACACTGCAAGACAGTGGCAGCAACGTGGACGGCACGTTCACGGTGAGCAGCAGCGACACGGCGACGACGAGCGAACAGCAGACCGGCAACTCGCTCAACGGTTCGTATTCCAGCACGACGACCACCGCTGACAGTTACAGCGTCACCGAGGGTCTGAGCAATGCCGACGGCAGCGCTACCTGGACCGAGACCGGCGAGAACGACAGCAGCGGGACGGAGACGGGCAACGAGGTGCTGGGCAGTTACACGAATGCCCAGAGCGGCACCGATAGCTATACTCTGGCCGAGACCGGCGCCAACGGGGCCGGTGCATTCAGCGAGACGCTGACGGGCAGCGACACCTGGAACCTGAGCGAGACGGGCAACAGTGCCAACCAAACCTTTACCCGGAGCGAGTCGGGCACTGGCGCCGCGGCCTTAACGGACACGGGAACGGGAGCGGCGCTCGCCTCGGGCAACTACACTTATGGCTATGGCTTGCAGGAAAGCGGCAGTTGGAATGCGGGGAGTGCGACGCAGACGGAGACGGGCAGTGACCGCTACAGTTTGCTGCAAGGGTTCAACAACGTGGCGGACACGGCCAACGGAGCCAACCTGGGCAACCTCGATTTCAGTCCCTTTGGGGTCACCTTTGTCGATCCGGTGTGGTGGGACACCTTTGTTGCTGCAGGTCAGGAAGCTGGCAAACTCCATGGTGCGCTCCTGCCATTCGCGCCCAATCCCATTTCTGCGGTGTTTGAAGCAGATGCGCGACACTTGATCCCTGGCCGCGGCGCCGTGAATATGGTGTCGGCCATGTGGACTCGGACGACAATGGCCTACGATCTCCTCCGGGCAAATGGTTCGGGGAAGGGAGAAAGCATCCTGTATGCTGGCATGTTTCTGCTGGCCGACATCACCGGCGTAACCAGCATTTACGAGGCCTGGACTGGGGAGGAGATCTTCACCGGCGACCAACTGTCCACGACCGACCGGATTTCCAAAGGGTTCCTGGGTGCTGGCCAGTTGCTCCTGTGCGCCGCTGCCGGGTTGGGTCTGTTTGTCCGGGTGACAGGAGTTCCTGTAGTTAAAGGGCCGGCTGCCGTCGGCAAAGCGCCGCTTCCAGCCCCGAAGATGGCTGTCCCGAAGGGCAACCTCGTCAACGCTCCGCCGAAGCCGGGCCCACAAATGCTTCGACCTAATCCGGGTCCCATCAACGGACCACCTCGTCCAGCACCACAGGTTGCTGGACCGAATGGAAAACCAATCAATGCTCCGCCAGCGCAGGGCCCACGACCCCCTGTAGGAGCTAATGCCGGTCCTTGTGGACCTATCAAAGGTCAAGGTCGTGGTGCGGGAGGAATTCAACCGCCTGGTGGAGGGCAGGGTGGCGGCCGGGGTGGCGGAGGAATCCAACCACCAGCTGGAGGTCAAGGCGGCGGACCTCCAGGTGGAGGAATCCAAGGACCTGGTGGGGGAGGGGGCCGCAATCGCGATCTTCCTTCTACCAGACCAGGTGGAACTACCGTAGAAAAGACACCGCCTCCACAGAGAGGTCCAGGTGATGGTTTCAGACCCGATGAGCCACCCCCCGGTCCTCCGGGCCCCCCACCTGGACCTCAACCCCCACCTGGACCCCAACCCCCACCGGGTCAAGGCGGGGCTGGTGATCTCTTAGCACAGCTCAGAGAAATGTTGGAACAGCTTCGACGGATGTTGGATGACCTTGACCCCCCACCGGGTCAATGACTTATGCCACAGTAGGTTGTGTCCGATTCCGGCGTACTCGAACATCCTGCTTTTTCGGACGCCCCAGGAGAGAATAGCAATTATGGACAGGAACGAGTCACGCATACTCTCTGATAGATTCAAGGATCTTTTCACTGTTGCGGAACAGGTAATTCAGCGTGATGGAAGAAATGCCCAAGCTTGGTTCTTGCGCGGAAGCTTATCTCTTGGCTGGTCAACCTGAGCAAGCCATCCTTGACCTGACTGAATCGATTCGACTTGAGCCCACTGATCCTCTTTCCTATGTCTATCGTGCTAATGCATTTGTTCGCATGGGGGACAACAAACGCGCTCTTGCTGACGCCAACCAAGCAATCCAACTTGCTCCGAACAATTCTGATGCTTGGCGCGTTATCGGCTCGCTTTACTTCCTTGAGAAGAACTATCCTGAAGCACTTCAGGCTTTAACGCGAGCACTTGATCTGAAAGCCAACGTCTCAGATACTATTGCCTTGCGTGGAGAATGCCATTCTAAGATGTGCAACTTTGAGGAGGCGATGACTGATGCGAGCGAAGCGATCCGTCTCGCACCGGAGAGTTCATATGCATGGGAAATCAGAGGCTGTACATTTCTCCTCAAAGGCGAGTATCAGAACGCCATCCATGATTTCGACAAGTCGCTTGAACTGAACAATGGAAATGTACGCGCTCGAGCTGGTCGTAGCACAGCGTACTACAAAAGTGGCGATCTAGAACGCGCCTTCTGTGATGCGAATGAACTTGTCCAGATGGCACCAAATTATGGCTACGGCTGGGCAGTTCGTGGCTGGGCTTATCTCGCAATACGTGAATACGATCTGGCCCTTCGTGACTTCAATGAAGCGATTTCCCTGGATCCGACCGATTCTGCATCATTCGCCGCGCGTGGGATTACCTACTACCATCTCCGACACTATGAGCAGGCCCTCGCTGATGCAAATGAAGCCATCAAACTTAATCCCGATTGCGCCTATGCATGGGGTGTGCGAGGGCGCGCACATTGCGAGATGGATGACTTTCATGAGGCACTTCATGACTTCGACGAAGCAATTCGGTTGGACCCCAACAATGTGTTCTACTGGGCATCTCGTGGCAATACGTTCTATTACCTGAAAGACATGGTGAAAGCCATCTCCGATGCTGATGAGGCTATCAACCACAATCCCAAGTACGCATCGGCCTGGATAGTGCGCGGACGGGCGTGGCTGGAGCAAGGAGAGCCCGCCAGAGCGATGGCTGACCTCAGCGAGGCGCTTCGTCATGAGCCAAATAATGCACAAGCGTATTCTGCTCGAGGAGAGGCCTTCCTCGCTCAATCCAGATTCGAGGAGGCATTACACGACTTTAGCGAAGCAATCCATCTTGTTCCAGAGTACGCGCGGGCTTGGCAACTACGGGGACACGCACATTACTGTAACAACCGCAATTACGAGCAGGCAGTTTTTGATTGCACGGAAGCCCTTCGCTTGGATGCCAATAATGGCTATGCACTCATCACTCGAGCTAATTCCTACCGAAACTTGGGTATGCAGGAAGAGGCCATGGCGGATTATACGAAAGCTGTCAGGATTATCCCGAATGATCCACATGCATACATCAGCAGGGGGTTCGCCTACCACTGCAATCGCGCATTCGACCTTGCAATTGAGGACTTCACTGAAGCGATCAGACTCTCGCCGGACTCGGCCCGAGCGTACTTGAAAAGAGCCCATGCATTTTTATGCAAGGGAGATATCACGCGAGCCAGCGCGGATTTCAAAGAAGCACTTCGGCTAGACCCAGAGAATCAAGAGGCCGAAGAACAACTCCGCAGCTTTGACCGGAAAGGGGACGACCGGAAGGGGGGACCAGAAAGCGGACGCATATAGTTTCACATAATCTTCACAATCCGTCGCTGAACAACGAGATCCGAAATGAGCATCCTGTCCCAACCCTCAACCACGGAGACACAATCCATGCAGAACAACATCCCCCGCCGCTCCTTCTTGCTGGCCTGGCTGGGCGGTTTGCTCTCAGGCTGGCTGGGACGTCCTCAAGCGCACGCCGCGCCCACGCCTGCTCCGGCACCTACCGAGCTACTGCTGGTTGCGACTCGCACGGACAAGGCGGGTCTGGTCACGACCTACATCCTGGAGGCGTCTGAGCAGGCGCTCCGTTATGTCGGACCGGGCGACGTGCAATACATCCGTCTGCGGGCCGGCACCACGCTGGATGCTTCGGCACTTGCCAGCGCCGAGCGCACTACTATCTGTTAGGGTCCGTCCGCAGCACCAACCGGAAAGGACCGGAAAGACCGGCAAGGGGTCTCCAGGAATCGGGAATCCATTGCCGGCAGTTGTAGCTCAGCCGGGAGGACACACCGGCCAGCCGGCCTTTTCCACACTGGCGGGAAGCACGAGCTTCCGCTACTATAACGGTAGTGAAATGGGCCATTGCGAACCGATGGCGGCAAGATCTTTGACAACTTGGCCTTTGCAACAAGGGCGAATGGATGATCCGGTGGCCTGGTGCAGTGTGTGGTGCGCCATCGGATCATCCAGCCCCTTGCCTTTAGCCCAACGCCAGCAGCGATTACATCGCTCTGATCCTGTGGGGCGACGGCAACAGCTCCGCCGGCCAGGTCACGGTCGCACCCGACGGGCCTACGTCGTCAGCGGCAGCAACACCTACCTCAGCGATGGCCCCTACGTCGTCGCCATCCAGGTCACCGACACCAACACCAGCGACACCGCCGCCGCCCTGACCCTGGGACTGGTCCTGCCACCGACCCAGGACGCCCAGCTGCAAACCGTCGTGTCGTTCTCCTTGCCCTACGCCTCCAGCCAGACGGAAACCGGCTCCGACGGCAGCGGTTCCTACAGCTGGCAGGACACTGGCTCGCTCAGCTACCTCTTGACCAGCAGCGTGGCCGGCATCGGCACTTCAGTTGCCGCCAGCGACAGTGCCTCGGTGACCTTCAGCATCGGCGGCAGCGGCACCGACAGCAGCACCGCCTTCACTCTGGACACCAGTAGCAGCACCGTCACCGGCACCGACAGCGTCAGCCACCAAACCTTCCGCAACGACCTCAACGTCTACGGCACAGGCACGGAAACGGGCGCTCTCGGCGTCACCTGGCAAGGCAACACCAATGGAAACACCGGCGCCTTCAGCTGGGACGAGACCGAGTCGGGCACGCTGACCACCCAGGAGTCCGGCACCACCCAGACGGGAACCTTCGCCAGCACCGACACCAGCGCACCCACCCTGCAAGTTTCCGAGAGCGGCAACTTCACCAGCGGCAACTACACGCGCACGGACACCGCTGCCAGCACTGACAGCGTGCAGACCGTCAGCAACGACTGGGGTGCCACCGACACGTCCACGGAGACGCTCACTTCCGGCAGCACGCTGACCGAGAACGGCACCCTGGGCACCACTTACTCTGGCACGCTGGTCAGCAGCGACAGCTTCAGCACCCAGACCACCGAGAGCGACCCCGGCGGCAGTTCCACCGGCAGCAGCAGCGGCAGCGACAGCTCGACCTCGAGCGTGACCGCCTCGGACCTCACCGGCATCTACACTGCGGTGCCGACCGACTCGAGCAGCTCCAGCAGCCAGGACGGCGGTAACGAGGAGGCCGACACCTACAGTGACAGCAGCACCGATTCTGCCAGCGTCAGCGGCACCATCAGCGGCAACACCCTGACAGGCAATTACTCCCTGGGTCAGCTCGATTCCGACAGCAGCAGCCAGCAGGATACCTTCACCGATCAGCAGCGCTCGGACACCGAGACGGTCAACGGCTCGGACGCTGTCACCATCCTGGAGACGGGCAACGTCGTCAGCGGCGACCTGAACCGAGTGGTGAGCAACGGCCAGAGCAGCAACGACAGCACCCAGTGGCTGGACACCGACCAGAACCAGACCGATTCGCAGGCCGCGACGGTCGCCGACTTGCTCTCCCTGCAACTCAATGGCAACTTCTACAGCGGCAGTTACTCAGGCAGCAGCTCCGACAGCAGCACCACCCACGACAGCGACAACAACCAGGACCAGCAGGCCGACGACAGCACCACCGACACGGTGACGGCCACCACCACCCTGCAACTCAGCGGCAACAACATTGCCGGCACGGCGACGGAGAGCGGCACGGAGCAGACCAACAAGACAGCCCATCAGACCGACACCGACCAGAACGTCACCAGTGTCATGGACGAGCAAGCCGGCGGCGACGTCGAGACCCTGCAAGAGAGCGTCAACGTGCTGACCGGGGCGCTGACTGCCAGCAGCACCGACATTGGGCAGGACAGCCAGACCTTCAATACCACGGCCGGCGCCGCCGACTCTTACGTCGGCTCTGGCGACAGCTATACCCTGACGACCCAGACCAGCGCCAACCTGCTCAGCGGCAACTCGGCCACGACGCAAAACCTGCAGTGGGTCAGCGCCGCTCAGCAAAGCTTCAGTGACGGCCCCCTGCTGGAGGCCGGCCCCGACTGGGTCACCCTGACGGGCACGACCCAGAGCAGCGGCAACAGCTACACCGGCGCCTTCAGCGACGCCGAAACGGACACGACCACGACCACGACCCAGGACACAACCACCGACGGCGCCCTGACCGATTCCCGCACGCTCACGTCGGTCAACACCTGTGTCATCCTGGACAGCGGCAACGAGGACAGTGGCACCTTCGCCGAGTCCGACAGCCAGACCACCACCAGCACCGTCCAGGACACGACGACTGACGGCAACCTGACCGACAGCAGCACCACGACCAGCACCGACATCAACGTCACTCAGGAGAGCGGCAACAGCATCGGCGGCGGCTACTCCGGCTCGGACAACGAGACCAGCACCAGCACCACCCAGGACACGACCGCCGACGGCAACCTCACCGACAGCAGCACCACGACCAGCACCGACGTCAAGGCATTGCCCAACAACGGCAACCTGCTCAGTGGGGCCTTCAGCGATTCCGGCACCGACACCATCAGCAGCCTGGTCAAGGCGACTAGCACCGACGGCAACCTGACCGACAGCAGCACCACCATCGCCGTTGATAGCAACGTCGTCCAGGACAACGACAACGAGATCAGCGGCAGCCTCAGCGACAGCGACACCGAGACCATCACCAGCACGGTCATCGACACCAAAACAGACGGAGCGCTGACCGACTCCAGCACAACCACGAGCATCGATAGCCACGCCATCCTGGACACCGGCGACGAGGACACCGGCGATTTCACCGACACCGATACCGAGACGGACGTCAGCATCACCCAGGACAACACCACCGACGGCAACCTCACCGATATCAGCACGGTCGTCGCGACTGACAGCAATGCCATCCAGGACAGTGGCAACGACTTCAGCGGCGCCTCCACTGACGGCGACAACGAGACCATCAACAGCACCACGTACGACACCATCACCGACGGCGCCTTCACCGATTCCAGCACGATCATCAGCACGGACAGCAACACCATTCAGGACAGCGGCAACGCGTTCGGCGGCGGCTTCGCCGCCAGCGACGGCGAGACCATCACCAGCACCACTTACAACACCATCACGGACGGTGCCCTGGTCGATTCCAGCACCAGCGTCAGCACGGACACGAATGCCATCCAGGATAGCGGCAACGACTTCAGCGGTGCCTTTGCCGATTCCGACAGCGAGACCGTCACCAGCACCACCCAGGACAGCACCACCGACGGCGCCCTGACCGACAGCAGCACAACCACGGCGACGGACACGAACGCTATCCAGGATAACGGCAACGATATCAGCGGGGACGAGACCGACAGCGACACTGAGACGACGACCAGCACGACTCAGGACAACACCGGCGACGGCAACCTCACCGATTCCAGCACCACCACGGCGACCGACACCAACGCCATCCAGGATAGCGGGAACAACTTCAGCGGCGACTACACCAACGCCGACACGGAATCGCTCAACAGCGTCGTTCAGGACACCACGACCGACGGCAACCTGACGGACACGAGCACAACGACGGTCAACGTCGGCCACACGCTCCAGGACAATGGCAACGACTTTGCCGGCGACTTCACCAACAGCGACACCGAGGTCGCGAACAGCACGACTCAGGACACGACGAGCAATGGTGCCGTCACCGACAGCAGCACGACCACGGCCACGACCAACGCCTCGATCCAGGACAACGGCAACGACTTCAGCGGCGACGACACCGACACCGACACGGAAACCGACACGAGCACGACCCAGGACAACACCACGGCCGGCAACCTGACAGACACAAGCACGACCACGACCACAGACAATGCCTCGATCCAGGACAGCGGCAACGGTTTCAGCGGCGACTTCACAAACAGCGACAACGAGGCGATCAACAGCACCACTCAGGACACCACTACCGACGGGGCGTTGACCGACAGCAGCACGACGACCGCGACAGACACCCATGCGATCCAGGACAACGGCAACGACTTCAGCGGCAACGACACCGAGACTGACAGCGAGACGCTCAACAGCAGCATCCAGGACAGCACCACTGACGGAGCGCTGACGGATTCCAGTACGGCCAACTCAACGGATGCCAGCGCCATCCTGGACACTAGCAACAACTTCAGCGGTGCCTACGTCGATTCCAACAACGAGACGATCAACAGCACCACCCAGGACACAACCACCGATGGGCCTTTGACAGATTCCAGCACGACCTCCGCGACCGATAGCAACGCGATCCAGGACAGCGGCAACGACTTCAGCGGCGACTTCAGCAATTCGGATAATGAGACGCTCAACAGCACTGTCCAGGACACAACGACGGACGGTGCCCTGACGGACTCGAACACCACGACCAGCACCGACAGCAACACCATCCTGGACAGCGGCAACCAGTTCAACGGCACTCTGGTCGAGTCGAACAACGAGACCGTCACCGGCACCACGCAGGACACCACGACCGACGGCAACCTCACCGATTCCAGCACCACCGGCAGTACCGACACTGCCAGCATCCTGAAGGTCAGTAACCTGTTCAGCGGCGTCTTCACCAACACCGACACCGCCACGATCACTTGCAGCGTGCAGGACAACGCTACCAGTGGCAACCTGACCGACACCAGCACAACCAGCAGCACCGACACCAGTTCCGTGCAAGACAGCGGCAACCGCTACACCGGCGCTGACAGCGTCGTGGACCTGGTTCCCGAGACCATCACCGCTTCGGTGCAGGATACCACGACCAACGGCAACTTGACCGACACCAGCACGACCACGCCCACAGAGATCAGTTCCAGCCAGCAGAGCGGTAATCAGTTCAGCGGTGTCTTCACCGGCAGTGATGCGAAAACGGTCACCGGCACCGTCCAGGACGTGACCATCAACGGCAACCTGACCGATTCCAGCACCACGACCACCACCGACAGTAATGCCATCCAGTCCAGCGTGAACGTCTTCAGCGGGGCCGTGGCTGTCTCGAACACAGAAGTCATCACCACGGTCGTCAACGACACTCTCACGGACGGATCTTACACCGACAGCAGCACGACCACCGCTGTTGATAGCAACCTCATCCAGGTGAACAGCAACGTCTTCAGCGGCGCGTTCACCCAGTCCAACACGGAGACTGTCACCAGCACGGTGCAGGACAACGTCAGCGACGGCAACCTCAACGACACCAGCACGACGACTACGACGGACAGCCACGCCATCCAGAACAGCGGCAACGTCATCAGCGGTGCGGTCACCGGCACCGACACCGAGACCATCAATAGCACTCTCGTCCAGGACACCCTCACCGTTGGCGGCCTGACCGACACCAAGACAGGGACAGCCACGACCTCCGAGGCGATCCAGAACGGCGGCAACACCATCAGCGGTGACATCAGCGACTCCGCCAGCGCCAGCAGCACGGCCACGGTCCAGGACACGGTGGTCAACCAGGGACTGACCGTCTCCAGCACGACCACCAGCAGCGACAGCACGAACACCCAGGACAGCAGCAACGTCTTCAGCGGTGCCATCAGCAGTTCCATGTCGGATTCCGGAGGAGCGACGATAACGGAGTCCGGCACGGACGCCCGGGGTGCCTTCTCCGGCTCTTCCTCCAGCACCCAGAGTGTCAGCGACAGCGACAGCGGCAACGCTCTGACTGGCAGCGATGCGCACAGCCAGACGATCACGACCCAGACGCAAGCGTCGCGCTCCGGAGGCGACGGCACGACCAGCTACAGCCAGTCCACCTCGGACAGCACCACGGTGACCCTGCAGGAGAACGGCAACCGCCTTACCGGCGACTACAACCGGACGACGACGACTGCGGACAGCACCAGCATCGGAGAGATCGGCAGTTACTCCGGTACGGCCACGGACTACTCGCTGACCGAGAACGACACCAGCAACAGCACCATCCAGCAGACGGTGAACCTCTACAGCGGCACCGACAGCCAGAACACGACGGTTTCGACGACAACCTCCCTGGTGGAGTCGGGCAGCAACAGCAGCGGTGACTATTCCCTGAACCAGGGAGCCAGCACGTCGGTGACCGTGTCCCAGAGCGGCAATGACCTGAGTGGGGCCTACAACAATAGTGGCACGACGACCAGCGGTAGCACCATTCAGGAAAGCGACACCGTTAGCACAGGTTCGAGCAGCTATACCGAGACAAGCACCGCCTCGGGCACAACGCAGGAGAGCGGCAACGGCATCAGCGGCGACTACAGCGACGACAACGGTACGACGACCACGACAACGCTCCAGGACAGCGGCAGCAACGCCGACGGCGCGTTCACGGTCGGCAGCAGTGACACGGCGACGACGAGCGTGCAGCAGAGCGGCAACTCCATCAGTGGTTCCTACACCAGCACCACGAACACCACGGACAATTACAGCGTCACGCAGACGCTGACGACTTCGAGCAGCGATGCCACCTGGACCGAGGGCGGCCAGAACAGTTTCACCGGGCAAGAGAGCGGCAACAAAGTGCTGGGGTCTTACACGCGCGGCCAGAGCGGCAGCGACAGCTATGGCATCGTGGAAACAGGGACAAACTCGGCTGGCGCTTTCAGCGAAACGCTCAGCGGCAGCGACAGTTGGAACCTCAGCGAGTCGGGCAACAGCGTCAACCAGACGTTCATTCGGAGTGAGTCGGGCAGTGGCCAGGCGACCTTGGCGGACACGGGTTCGGGAGCGCTGCTGGTTTCGGGCGGCTACACCTACGGCTACGGTCTGGAGGAGAGCGGCAGCTGGAATGCGGGCAGCGCCACGCAGAGCGAGACCGGGAGCGACCGCTACACTCTGCTGCAGGGCTTCAGCAACGTGGCGGACACGGCCAACGGTGCCAACCTGGGCAACCTCGATTTCAGTCCTTTTGGTGTCACGTTTGTCGATCCTGGTCCCAATGACGAGATCCACCAAGGGGCTTGGTGGGAGTACTTGATTCCTCTTTGGGGCTCAGGCCGAAGCGCTTACGAGTCGTTTGCAGCAGGCAATTGGCGCTGGGGGATTTTCCACACTGTCCTCGCGGTTGGCGACATCTGCCTTGTAAAATCAATCTCCCAAGGGGTTCTAAAGCTCGGATGGAAAGTCCTAAGTCCTGGATTCATGCGATTTTGGGTGCAATGTAGACATTCATGGTGGTCCATTGGAGACAGAGTGTTTGAAGGAGTTTGGGCCAGGTATGTGAATGGTGTACTCACAAGAACTCGTGCCCAGTGGCGATGGTGGAAGGCCATTATGGAGTGGGATAAGGGAGTTCCAGGGGTACGAAAAGTGGTGGCTCAGAACTGTTGTTTCTGTGGCAAAGGACGCATTCCTTTTCCTGTGCTAAGTACTGAATTGGCTATGCTCACATACGAGAATGGGGGAAAATGGACTTTACTCTGTCACGTTGCGCTCTGGAACGCTTGGAGTCGAGCGAACTTCCATGTGCCTAATTTGGTGTTGGGAAGACTAATCCAAAGATTTGAACCACTAGCCGAGGCTGGAAAGGGACAAGGGAATCTGGCGGGCAATGGACCTGGCAATGTTGGAGCGCTGCAACCTCCCAATCGAGTGATTGGTGCAGTTGCCCTTCCCCCGGATGCTGAAGTTGCCGTCCCACGTACTCTGCCTCTTGGAGCCTTTGGTATAATGGCTTGGGGAGTGATAGAGGGTGTTTTTACAGGCAGGATTTTTACTGTGGGCGGAAAACCACCGTTGGCAGACGGTGACATTATTGTGGACAACAAGCAACCTCAGGCTGTAGCGAGAGCTGAGAAGGGGCCTGGTGTTCCAAACTCCGGCATCCCAGCATTTCAAGGGAACGCGCAAGGCCAATGGCGATTGCCAAATGCCGCAGAGCGTGCTTGGATCGATAGCATCTTTGCTCCTCGAATTGCTGCTCTGCAAGCATCAATTGAAGAGGCCGGGCGAAACGGGATTCCTGCTGAAGCGATTCCTGGCGCTCAAGCAGGGATCCGTGAGTTGGAGGCGGCGCGTGAACAGGCCATGAATCAACGGGTCGGTGGTTCGTGTATAGTTCAGGTTACGATCCCCCTTGAGGGCGGCCGGTGTGAGACTTTCATCATGACTCCAGATGGACGCACGGGCTCCTTCATTTGGAAGCAACAGTAAGGAGGTTTGACTTACATTCCTATCCTCCTTGTCGGCGCAAATGGTTAAGTATCAATGGCCGTACTTAACGATGCCCAAATCGACATTATTGGAGTTGCCATTCCGATGACCGAGACAAAGTGGTTGTCATGTACTGATCCTTTTGCAATGTTAGCGTTCGTGAGGGGGCGTGAAGGATTCCGCGGATACTTAGCTCGCAATGTGTTGGCATGGTTCGGCTTGACAATACAGCCGCCAATCCGCTTTATGAGCGAGCGTAAGGCACGCTTGTTTGGATGCGCTTCGTGTCAGCGACTTTGGGCTCTGCTCGATCACCGCGGCCGCCATGCTATTGAAATCGTTGAACGATATGCTGATGATGCAGTACCCGCCGATGAGTTAGTTCAGACAGAACAATTAGTAGACCAAGCATGGCGGGAAACGCCGGAATCACAACAGGCAGCTTGGCATGCAATCACCACCGTTTGGTTTCTTGTGTCTTGGGAAACGATCATTGCTGCACGAGGGTACTGGGCAGAAGACCTCGTCGTCAACGGAGTCCTCAAGGCTGTTGCAGAATCCCCAATCGGCAGAGAAACCAGCTGTACGGCCGAAAACAGAACTTTATGTAATCTATTGAGAGATGTTGTCAACCCATTTTTCCAATATGAATCATTCCCTTCATGCGGTTTTTGGAATTCCACTTGCGTGTCAAACCTGGCAAATGCGATCTATGAAGACAAGGCATTTGATCAAATGCCTATTTTGGCTGATGCTTTGGAGGACGTCGGTTCAATCGAATCGAGTATTATAGAACACTGTCGTTCGGACATCGATCATGTTCGTGGGTGTTGGGTCATCGATTTGCTCACGCAGCGGCGTTAGAAACCGACCAGAACGGGGACGCATGCTGCGCCAAGAAAGCGTGACCGGAAACGGGACGCATGTGGTTTCATACAATCTTCACAATGCATAACAACCCCGGCTACAACGCTCCGAACCGGAAAGAGTACGCATGTCGTTTCACACAATCTTCACAATTCGGCCCTTTCAACCGGAAAGGGGAAACCGGAAAGGGGAAACCGGAAAGGGGACGCATGTTGTTTCACACAATCTTCATAATTCGGTCGTTACAGGGACTCCTGTCTTTGTGTCGATCGTACACGAGTTGCCAGGTCCCCGATGACGCCGTTGGTTTCCCAACAAGGACAGCCTCCGTTAGCAAACCGCGGTGACGGCGACTCCATTGTCATAAACTGCGGCCCAGCCCGGAGGCATGAACTCCTCCCTTCGTCCCTCGGTTCCACACTGGCGGGCGGCACGCGCTTTCGCTACCATGGCAACAGTGAAAGCAGCCATCGCGATCTGATGGCGGCAAGCTCTTTGACAACTTGGCAGTTACAGAAAGGGTGGCTGGGTGATCCGGGGCGTGATGCAGTGTGGTCGTGCGCCATCGGATCATCCAGCCCCATACACTCGACCAAATGCCGTTGGCGACTACAGCGCCTTGATCCTGTGGGGCGACGGCAACCGATGGCGCTTTGACCGACAGCACCACCACCGCGACCGACAGCAACGCCATCCAGGACAACGGCAACGACTTCAGCGGCGACTTCAGCAATTCGGATAATGAGACGCTCAACAGCACTGTCCAGGACACAACGACGGACGGTGCCCTGACGGACTCGAACACCACGACCAGCACCGACAGCAACACCATCCTGGACAGCGGCAACCAGTTCAACGGCACTCTGGTCGAGTCGAACAACGAGACCGTCACCGGCACCACGCAGGACACCACGACCGACGGCAACCTCACCGATTCCAGCACCACCGGCAGTACCGACACTGCCAGCATCCTGAAGGTCAGTAACCTGTTCAGCGGCGTCTTCACCAACACCGACACCGCTACGATCAATTGCAGCGTGCAGGACAACGCGACGAATGGCAACCTGACCGACAGCAGCACCAGCAGCAGCACCGACACCAGTTCCGTGCAAGACAGCGGCAACCGCTACACCGGCGCTGACAGCGTCGTGGACCTGGTTCCCGAGACCATCACTGCTTCGGTGCAGGATACCACAACCAACGGCAACCTGACCGACACCAGCACGACCACACCCACCGAGATCAGTTCCAGCCAGCAGAGCGGCAATCAGTTCAGCGGTGTCTTCACCGGCAGTGATGCGAAAACGGTCACCGGCACCGTCCAGGACGTGACCATCAACGGCAACCTGACCGATTCCAGCACCACGACCACCACGGACAGCAATGCCATTCAGTCCAGCGTGAACGTCTTCAGTGGGGCCTTGACGGTCTCGAACACGGAAGTCATCACCACGGTCGTCAACGATACCCTCACGGACGGAGCTTACACCAACATCAGCACGACCACCGCCGTCGATAGCAACGTCATCCAGGTCAACAGCAACGTCTTCAGCGGTGCGTTCACCCAGTCCAACGCGGAGACCATCACCAGCACGGTGCAGGACAACGTCAGCGACGGCAACCTCAACGACACCAGCACCACGACCACGACAGACAGCCATGCCATCCAGAACAGCGGCAACGTCATCAGCGGTGCGGTCACCGGCACTGACACCGAGACCGTCAACAGCACGCTCGTCCAGGACACGCTTACCGTTGGTGGTCTGACCGATACCAAAACAGGGACGGCCACGACCAGCAAGGCGATCCAGAACGGCGGCAACACCATCAGCGGCGACTTCAGCGACTCTGCCAGCGCCAGCAGCACGGCCACGGTCCAGGACACCGTGGTCAACCAGGGTTTGACCGTCTCCAGCACGACCACCAGCAGCGACAGCACGAGAACCCAGGACAGCAGCAACGTCTTCAGCGGCGCCATCAGCAGTTCCGCGTCGGATTCAGGAGGGGCAACGACAACGGAGTCAGGCACGGACGCTCGGGGTGCCTTCTCCGGTTCTTCCTCCAGCACCCAGAGTGTCAGCGACAGCGACAGCGGCAACGCCCTGACCGGCGACGATACGCACAGCCAGTCGATCACGACCCAGACGCAAGCATCGCGTTCCGGAGGCGACGGCACGACCAGCTACAGCCAGTCCACTTCGGACAGCGTCACCGTGACCCTGCAGGAGAACGGCAACCGTCTCACCGGGGACTATACCCGGACAACCACGGTGGCGGACAGCACCAGCATCGGGGAGATCGGCAGCTACTCGGGCACGGCCACCGACTACTCGCTGACTGAGAACGACACCAGCAACAGCACCATCCAGCAGACGGTGAATCTCTACAGCGGCACGGACAGCCAGAACACGACGGCCTCGACGACTTCTTCCCTGGTGGAGTCGGGCAGCAACAGCAGCGGTGACTATTCCCTGAACCAGGGAGCCAGCACGTCGGTGACCGTGTCCCAGAGCGGCAATGACCTGAGTGGGGCCTACAACAACAGTGGCACGACGACCAGCGGTAGCACCATCCAGGAAAGCGACACGGTTAGCACAGGTTCGAGCAGCTATACCGAGACAAGCACCGCCTCGGGCACAACGCAGGAGAGCGGCAACACTGTCAGCGGCGCCTACAGCGACGACAACAGTACGACGACCACGACGACACTGCAAGACAGTGGCAGCAACGCCGACGGCGCGTTCACGGTCGGCAGCAGTGACACGGCGACGACGAGCGTACAGCAGAGCGGCAACTCCATCAGCGGTTCCTACTCCAGCACTACGAACACGGTGGACAGTTACAGCGTCACCCAGACACTAACCACTTCGAGCAGCGACGCCACCTGGACCGAGGACGGTCAGAACAGCTTGACCGGGCAGGAGAGCGGCAACCAGGTGCTGGGGTCTTACACGCGGGGGCAGAGCGGCAGCGACAGCTATGGCATCGTGGAGACGGGGACAAACGCGGCCGGCGACTTCAGCGAGACGCTCAGTGGCAGCGACAGCTGGAACCTGAGCGAGTCGGGCAACAGCGCCAACCAGACGTTCACGCGGAGCGATTCGGGGACAGGTCAGGCCAGCTTGTCGGATACGGGTTCAGGAGCGCTGCTGGTTTCGGGTGGCTACACGTACGGCTACGGTCTGGAGGAGAGCGGCAGCTGGAATGCGGGCAGCGCCACGCAGAGCGAAACCGGCAGCGACCGCTACACTCTGCTGCAGGGCTTCAGCAACGTGGCGGACACGGCCAACGGAGCCAACCTGGGCAACCTCGATTTCAGTCCCTTTGGCGTCACCTTCGTCGATCCAACTACCCTCTCTGGTGCTGTTGGGAACTTTTTCATTGGTGCTGGGCACGCTATCTGGGACATCGGTGCCGTGCCCGTCGATCTGGTTATGATTTCTGTTGACGCTGCCTGCGGAACGTACACCTGGAAACCGATCAGTTACACTGCTACGGCAGTGGAGGAGGCATCCCGCTCTGGTGCCGGCTACTGGGACATAGCCACGCCAATGGTGTTGAATGGCGCTACCTTGGGTTTGTATGGGTTGTGCAGCGCTGCCTATAAATGGTATGAAACTGGAGATTCGGATGAGTTTTTCCAGGCACTGGGCGGAGAGGCGGTGTTCTTTGCGAGCCTTTGGCTAGCCCGCTCCGGCCCTGCCGGGAAAGGCGGCGGCGCGGGCGCAGGGACCGGGAAAACCGCCACCTGGAGCGGTTTCGCCTGCCACGCAAGCGAAAGTGGCAGCGGCCAGGGCAAACCTGGGCAAGGCGGCAGGCGAACTTGGAGCCGATGGAAAGCCTAACGCTGGCGGTGTCCAGGCGGCTAAAGGTGAACTTGCCCAAGCTCAAGCTAAAGCCAACGCAGAGGCAGCAGCAAAGGTCGGCGCGAACAAGGCAAACGTGGTTCCTGTACTGCGGATGGCACCGGCCGACCAACCGGGAAAACCAGGGGGCGAAGGAACGCCTCCGGGAGGGAAGCCGCCAGCGGGGCAACAAACACCACCTGCGGAACAGCCCGGTGCCCAACCAGGAGGAACGGGGACGCCTGCTACCCAGAACCCAGCACCCACACGACCCGCCCCACGGATTACTATCACTGACCAGACAGAAGGAGCATTCATCGCCAAGGTAGAAGTTCCCGGCAAAGGCAGCTTTTCAATCTTCGCCACCATCAAGAAAGTCGGAGATCGTCTTATTCTTGAGAAACTCGATGTTGGTGAAGCGACGAATGCAGCTGGACAGCCGTTGGGAACTTGGGCAGAAGCTCAGGGGCAGTTCGGTGCAGGTGATCTCCTTGCAGCGGCACGAGAATTGGGTCGCCTTAACGGCGCGAAAGTAGTTGAGATCCACGGGAGCGTGCGAGGGACTGGAGCGAGACCAGGTCATAAACCGAGGCCTATTATCGTGAAAGTTGACTGAACCGATGTATGACATCAGAATCAAATCGATCAATCCTGAAACGGATCGAGTCCGGTTTGCCAAGGCAATGCTTCGCTATGCAAACCTCGGCTTGGTCGAGGCCCGGCAACTACTAGACCGACTCCTGGATGGCCAGTTCGTTGTCATCCGGTTTATGAACAAGATCGCAGCGGATAGTTTTGTCGAAGAGGCAACGTCGCTGGGTGCAGCAATCGAAGAGGAAACACATCAAAGTCAATCGCCAAGCTAGAAAGAGGACGCAACTTGATTCTTTCGGTTCGCTCATGTTCTGGGTGGTTTTCGGGACCGGGACCGGAAAGGGGACGCAGACCGGAAAGGGGCCGGAAAGGGGACGCATGTAGTTTCACACAATCTTCATAATTCGGTCGTTTCGGGGATTCCTGTCTTTGTGTCGATCGTACACGAGTTGCTGGGTGCCTGGTGATGCCGTTGGTTTCCCATAAACGACAGCCTCCGTTAGCAAACCGCGGTGACGGCGGCTCTATTGTCCTCAACTGCGGCTCAGCCCGGAGAAATCACGGGACAGCCCTCCTTGTTTCTCGGCTCCACGCTGGCGTTCCTCGCCCCACAGGCAGCACCGTTTCATGAACCCGCGCACCCGGTTTGTCCTGGTCCTGTCGTCCGTCCTGCTCACCTGCTGGTTTCTCGGGTCTGGTCCCAGCCCGGCCGCGGAGGCCCGGCCGCCGAACGTCGTCCTGCTCATCACCGACGACCAGGGCTACGGCGACCTGGCCTGTCACGGCAACCCGATCCTCCAGACGCCCAACCTCGACCGCCTTCACGGTCAGAGCGTGCGGCTGACCAACTTCCACGTCGATCCGACCTGTTCCCCCACGCGCTCCGCCCTGATGACCGGCCGCTATTCCTCACGGGTGGGCGTCTGGCACACGGTCATGGGCCGATCACTGCTGCGCAAGGACGAGGTCACGCTGGCCAACGTCTTCGCCAGCAGCGGCTACCGCACCGGCCTGTTCGGCAAGTGGCACCTGGGCGACAACTATCCCTACCGTCCCCAGGACCGCGGCTTCCAGGAGGTGCTGACCCACGGCGGCGGCGGCATCGGCAACACCCCCGACATCTGGGGCAACAACTACTTCGACGACACCCTGCGGCACAACGGCAAGCTGGAGAAGGTCAGCGGCTACTGCACCGACGTCTTCTTCCAGGCGGCGCTGCGCTTCATCGAGCAGAACAAGGAGCGTCCCTTCTTCGCCTACCTGCCCACCAACGCGCCGCACGCTCCGTACAACGTCGCCGAGAAGTACAGCAAGCCGTACCTGGAGAAGGGCGTGCCGGCAGCGCGGGCCCAGTTTTACGGCATGATCGCCAACATCGACGAGAACGTCGGCCGGCTGCTGGCCCGGCTTGCGGAGTGGGGCCTGGACAGCAACACGATCGTGATCTTCATGACCGACAACGGCACGGCGGCCGGCTTCACGGAGAAACCGCAATCGGGCTACAACGCCGGCATGCGCGGCTTCAAGGGGTCGGAGTACGACGGCGGCCATCGCGTGCCCTGCTTCCTGTGCTGGCCCGGCCAGCTGGAGCCCGGCCGGGACGTGGCCCGGCTCAGCGCCCACGTGGACCTGCTGCCGACGCTCATTGACCTGTGCGGCCTGAAGCGGCCGGACAACGTGGCCTTCGACGGCCGCAGTCTCCGGCCGCTGCTGACCGGCAAGGGCGACTGGCCGGAGCGGACCCTGCTGGTCCATTCGCAGCGGATCGACCATCCCCAGAAGTGGCGCAAGTGCGCCGTGATGACCGAGCACTGGCGGCTGATCAACGGCACGGAACTGTATGACGTGAGCAAGGACCCGGGACAGAAGCAGGACGTGGCCGGCCAGCATGCCAAGGTCGTCGCCGAGTTGCGGACGGCCTACGAACGCTGGTATGCGGACATTTCCCGGCGCTTCGACGAATACTGCGAGATCACTGTCGGCTCGGAGAAAGAGAACCCGTCGCAGCTGGCCTGCCACGACTGGCACGGCGAGCCTGCCCCATCCGGACAGGCGATGGTCCGGCAGCGGATCAAGGCCAACGGCTTCTGGGCCCTGGACGTGGCCCGCGCCGGCAAGTACGAGATCACCCTGCGGCAGCAACCGGCGGTGGCCCGCTTTGCGATCGAGGCGGTCACGGCCCGGCTGAGCGTCGGCGGAGTCGACGTGAGCCGGCCGGTGCCGCCGGGGGCGACGGCGGTGACGTTCAAGGTCGATCTCAAGCGAGGCAGCACCCGGCTGCAGACCTGGCTGACCGACAAGGACGGCGCGTCACGCGGGGCGTACTTTGTCGAGGTGAAGCATCAGGAATGACCGGGTGATGCCGGACCGCCAGCGGTTACGCGATTCCGGTTGCCTGAAGCGCGGTTTGCCGGAATAATAGATGGAAGTTCACCAGTCCCAGGAAGTTGCCATGAACGTCTACGAAACATCCGCGACCGTGCAAGAGCAGGGCCAGGTTCACGTTGCCGGCGTGCCGTTTGCGCCTGGCACCGAGGTCGAGGTCACGATCACCCCCAAAGCGCGCCCGAGGATCAAGGGACGCATTCGGACAACAGCGCCCTGGCCGCGTCACGCGACCGGATGCGGGAGCTGTTCCGCACCATCAAGGGGTTCCGCAACGTGCCCCGGATACCGCGTGAGGAGCTGTATGAACCCTGATCCTCCGCTCGCCGCGACAATGGATGGTAGTTTTCCAACAAGAGGCATAGCCATGAACACGTACGCAACAACCGCGACGGTGGAAGATCACGGCGAGGTGCGCGTGACCGGCGTGCCGTTCGCGCCGGGAACCGAAGTAGAGGTCACTATCAAGCCGGCCCAGAATGGTGGGCAGGCGACGGCTGCGGCGCCGACCGACCGCGCAGCGCGGCTCTTCGCAGCCCTGGACAAGGCAAGAAACACGGAGCCGGTCGGGCCACTGCGCCGCGAGGAGCTGTATGACCGCAAAGTTCTTCGTTGACACAAACGTCCTTGTCTGCGCTGCGTCGAAAGCTCCCGAGGATCAGGAGAAGCGGCAAAGAATCTCCGGTGACAATCGCCCTTTCTGATTGCGTCAATCGCACGCGAATTGCTGCGTGCCCAAAGACGCCATTGCTTTCCTCATCGGGACAGCCTCCGTTAGCAAACCGCGGTGACGGCGGCTCAACTGTCACCAACTGCACAGCCAAATCCCGCAGGGCCAATTCATCCCGATTCTCCTGGCAGGTCAACGCCCCAGGTACTCTGGAATCTGCTTGCCTTTCTGGCCGGCGTCGCGTAATTTACAAAAACACACTCCTCTCCTCCGGGTTAAACCATGCAGGGGCCAAGCAGCCGATCTTTGGTGCGTTTGCTGACCGGCACGGTGGCGACCGTGCTGGCGGGTGTGCTGTTTGCGCCCTCGGCAGTGCGGGCAAGTTGTGGCGACCACGTCGTCCTCCGCTCCAGGGCGAGTCCTGCGACGCTCCCGGCTGCCTCACCCGAAGGTGGGATGAGAGGCAAGCCTCTCGCGTCTCCCGGGCCAGCAGCGGCCCACCAAAGCCCCTCCGCTCCCAGCAATGGCCCCACGCCTTGCTCGGGGCCGAGGTGTTCGCGGGCTCCCCGATCGTTGCCGGCCGTGCCCCTGACAAGCGCCCCGGAGCGTGAGCCCAAAACGGCCCTGCCGGTCCTGCTCCTGCCGCTGCCGGCAACACGAGCGTGCGCCCGTTGGATCGATGGCTCCTCACCGCAGCGACCCTGTCGCCGGGGGGCCGAGGTCTATCACCCCCCACGTCCTGCCTGACCAGGTTGCAAGCGCACTCCGACCGAGCCGCTGATGGTGCGGGCCATCGGCTGCGCGGACGGTCCAAGTTCCAGCCTGGCGCTGCTGTGTGGTGATTCTGCAATCGATCAATTCGTAATCCTGTTTTGGAGGGCCTCATGGTCTTGTTTCGTCGCTGCTCCGCTTTCAGACCGAGAAGGGAGCAACCACCCGATCCGATCGGTAAACGGCTGGCTGCGGGGGGACTCGGATTGCTGCTGTTCCTCGCCGCCGGCGTCTGCGATGCCCAGGAGCCGGCACGTCCTGACAAGAAGCTGTTTCCCGAGTGGAAGAGCGGCATGCCGCCACTTGACCCGAAGGCGCTCGAGGACCCCAGGGTGGCCGCGGCCGCTGCTGCGTTCCTCGAAAAGGCTTACGAAGGCGAGACCCCTCCGGAAAGCGTGCGGATGCTGGCAGCGATCTTGCGCGGCTCTAGGATGGGACCGGGTGAGGGCTGGTTCGGCCCGGCCCAGACGCGCTTTGACTGGAAGTGGCTCGTCGCTCGCTACGGCGTGGACGCCGAGAAGGGTGGCATTCCCCGCAGCCGGGTCCGCGGGCCGGACGCCCTGTTCGCACGCCTGGACCGCAACAAGGACGGCGTCATCACCCCGGACGACCTCGACTGGTCGGAGCGCAGCCCCTACGTCCAGATGTCGCAGCTGAGCAGCCGGCTGTTCCGGAAGCTGAACGCGGAAGAGAATGGCCGCCTCACCAAGGAGGAGCTGGCCCAGTTCTTCGAGAAGGCCGCCAAGGGGAAGGACCACCTCTCCGCCGACGATTTCAACGACGCCCTGCTGGCCGGCATGTTCGCCGCCAGGGGTCGGTCGAGTGAGGGGCCGAAGCAGGCGGTGCTGCTGCGGGGGCTGTTTGCCGGCGAGCTGGGGTCGATGAACGAGGGGCCCAGGGTCAATCAGCCGGCGCCGGACTTCACCTTGAAGACGGTCGATGGCAAGAGCACGGTCCAGCTCGGCAAACTGATTGGCCCAAAGCCGGTGGTGCTGATTTTCGGCAGTTTCACCTGAGGGCCCTTCCGGGCCCAGTTTGGGTCCCTCGAAGAGCTGAAGCGGCGTTATGGCGACCGGGTCGAGTTTCTGGCCGTCTACGTGCGGGAGGCCCACCCCACCGACGGCTGGCGGATGGCCTCCAACGACCGGGCTGGGATTGCCATCAAGCAGCCCCGCGAACAGGACGAGCGCGTGGGGGTGGCAAAGACGTGCTGCCAGGTGCTGCAAATCAACATGCCGATGGTAGTGGACGAAATGGACGACCGTGTCGGCCATGCCTACAGCGGCATGCCGGACCGGACGTACCTCATTGACCGCGAAGGCCGGGTGGCCTACAAGGGCGGCCGGGGTCCGTTCGGCTTCAAGCCGAACGAGCTGGAGCAGGCCCTGGTCATGGCGTTGCTGGAGCAGGAACCCGTTGCCCCCAAGAAATCGGAGCGGCTCCCCATGTTGCCGAATGAAGAAGCCTGGAAACGATTGCCCGGCGCCCCGAGACCGTCCAGCCGTTGCCGGCCTGGGCCCGGCTGCTGGCCGGCCCGCTGCCGCTGACCACCGCCCGGATGCTCGAGCTGGACGCCCTGCACCGGACCGGCAACCGTCTCGATCCAAAGCTGCGCGGCCTGGTCCGCTGGGCCGCCGCCGACGCCAATCATTGTGACTATGCCAAAGCCATCGCCGCCGCCGACCTGCGCCGCAGCGGCGTGACCGAGGCCGAACTGCGCGCGCTCACCACCGACCCGGGCCGGCTGTCCGCGGGGGAACGGGCGGCGGTCGCGTTCGCCCGCAAGATGATGACCAGGGCCCACGCCGTCGCGGACGCCGAGGTGAAGCAGTTGCTGGAGCTGCTCGGCGACGAGCGGGTCGTCGCCCTGGTGGCCCTGCTGGCCCACGCTAGTTTCCAGGACCGGATCTTTCTGGCGGTCAACGTCCAGGTCGAGCCCGGAGGACCACTGCCGCCGTTGACCGTGACGTTCGTCCGGGCCGGGCCGCAGCCGCCGGCCCACAAATCCGTCCCAACCCCCAAGGGCGAGCAGAACGGAGCATCTGGCAAACTCGCGCCGGCTGGCCCCGAGTGGCGCGGGTTCCAGGAGTCCCTGGAGAAGCAGAAGGAGCGAGTCGGACGCATCCGGGTGCCGTCGCCCGAGGAGGTGCTGAAACGGCTCGGGCCCGACCATCCGGCCGCCTGGCAGACCGGCATCCGCTGGAGCCGGGTCTGCTACGCGTTTCAACCGGAGCTGACCGACGGCTGGTTTGCCTGCACGGGGGCGTTCCGCCAGGAGGCGAAGCTGGACCCGCTGTTCCAGCAGCGCATCTTCTGGGTCGTGACGCAGTCGCTGCAGTGCTTCTACTGAATGGGCCACACGGAAATGTGCCTCGCGGTCGCGGGGCTCTCGGAGGAAGAGGTCAACGACATGACGCGCCGCCTGGCCGGCAACTGGTCGAGCTTCTCCCCGGCGGAACGGGCCGCCCTTGCCTTCACCCGCAAGCAGGCCCAGGACCCGGCGTCCATCTCCGACGCCGACGTGCGCGAACTGGAGCGACACTACGGCCGGGACGGGGCCTGGCAGGTGATCTGGTGGGCCTCGCGCTGTCACTACATGACGAAGGTCGCTGATGCGTTTCAGCTGCCGCTGGAGCGGGAGAACCCGTTCTGGACTATGCCGGGGGCCAAGAGGAGCAAATAAGCGAGCCGGGAGCGTCAGCTCCCGGATTCTCCGACGAAGAATCCGGGAGCTCCCGGCTCGCCCGCTCCTGATTACCTGACAGTCAATAAAGTGTTACCAGCGCACCTGCTCGGCCGGCTCGCAGACGCCGAGCCGGCAGGCCAGCTGCTCGAACTGGTCGAGCTGCTCCGGCTGTGAGCTGTGCAGATGTTCGCCTTCGGTGATCAGCTTCAGCTGATCGTCGCGCGGAATGCCGTGCTGACGGAGGATGCGCTCGAATGGCTCGAGGTCCTGGGCGTAGACGACCAGGAGCTTGTGCTCGTCGAACTGCACTTCCATCGGCTCGGACGCGGAGATGACGGCGGTGCCGGTGCAGCCGTCGTGCAGCAGCAGCGTCTCGTAGTCGCAGAAGTGACTCATCAGCACGGGCAGATCGATCTGCTCGCGGAGCAGGTCGCGGTGGTTGGCCCCCTCGCAGTGGTGGCTGGTTTCCAGGACCACGTCCACCACGGGGCCGAGGGGATCGAGCAGCTCCAGGAAGACGTCGAAGAGCTTCTCGCGGGACACGGCGGCCGCCAGCACCGGGATCTCCAGTCCGGCCCTGGCGTCGCGGTAAACGTCGATCCGGAATCCCTGGCGGGGGACAACCGGCAGCTGGGGACCGGGACGGATGGCGTCGGTCAACCAGAAGTCACCGTAGCGGTCCACCTGCAGATGCGCAGCCAACTTCTCGGCGCTCACGTTAACCTCTTGCGAAACAGAGGAGGAACACGGGCGGATCAACCCGCAATGGGTCGGCCGGGGAGGATGCTGGGTCTGCTCAACTATAGGTTGCGAATCGGCCCGGGGCCACTGCTTCTGTACTCATTCTAGCAGCCCGACAAGCCCCCCGCGTAAAGACGTTGCACCCACGGCCTTTTTGCCGACTGGACGCTTGGGGAGGAGAGAAGCGAAACGACCGATTGCCCCCGACCCGGCCGGAGGTCGGGAAGCACCTCCCAAGAAAAACGGATGAAAATGTCACGAAACCATACTGAACAACTTGACAGTTCAAAAACCTGACCTACGTTTTGGCAACGCCGTGGCGAGGATTCTCCCGTCTCTGTGCCACCCCTCCTTCGCCCGGACGTCAGCATTCCACAGGGTTCTGACTCTCCGCTGGTCGCCCGGCCTCCTCCTCACCGGGTTCGCCACGGACAGGGAGGTGTGTAATGAGGTTTGGTTTCCGTTCGCTCCGCTGTTCTCTTTCTCGAAGCACTGGCAAATCGAGCTGGCGTCGGCCTGCTCTGGAGGTCCTCGAAGACCGCCTGGCCCCAGCGGGAGACATCCTGGCGACCGTCGCCGGTCCCTATCCGCAACACCAGTTCCGGGAATATACTCCGACCGGCTCGCTGGTGCGCTCGGTCGTCGTTCCGCCCACGCCGGGCAATACCTTCGACTACGCCCGCGGCATCGTGGAAGATCCCAGCGGCAAGGTCTACGTCTACGATGGCACCTTCACTCCTTACCTGGCCACCTACAACCCCAGCAATTCCTCGTGGGCTCAGAACACCTACGCCGGCTGGAGCACCGTGAGCAACGTCAGCTACGGCGGTCTGGCCCTGTACCAGAACTTCGTGTTTGCCAGCGACATGAATACGGCCGGCGCCGCGCCGAACGGCATCGTCCGCTACGACACGGTCGCCGGCGCCTGGACCCGCATCGGCAACGGCACCGACTTCACCAAGGTCGCCATTGGCGGCAACAACGTCCTTTACGGTCTTTCCGGCCAGAAGGTCTACGAATACAACCCGGTGAGCGGCGCGGCGCTCGGCGTCGTCACGCTGCCCTCAGGCGACTATCGGGGCCTGGCGGTCAGCGCGAGCGGCGACATCTTCACGGCCGCCTGGAATGGCGTCATCTCCCACTTCAGCGCCCTGGGGGCCCTGATCCAGAGCGTGACGCTCAACAGCAGCACCGGCGCTCCCTTCATGTTCAGCGATCCCGACGACATCGCCATTGCCCCGGACGGCACCCTCGCGGTCGGCTCGTTTTCCGGCTACATCGTGCAGATGACCAGCTCTTTCTCCAACATCGCCTACTTCAATACCGGTACCAACAACGCCGTCTTCGTCACCTTCGCGGCGACGCCGAGCCAGCCGCCTCCGCCCTCGGCGAGCATCAGCAACAGCAATGTCGTGGCTCCGCCTTCGGGGACGGTCCCCGCCCAGTTCGTGGTCAGCCTGTCGGCCGCCTCCAGCCAGCCGGTGAGCGTCTCCTACGTGACGGCTGACGGCTCGGCAGTCGCGGGCAAGAACTACGTCGCCGAGACCGGCACCCTAACCTTTGCACCGGGTCAGACCATCCAGACCCTGTCCGTCCCGGTGGACAGCATGTCGGAGTACTTCACTCCCGAGACATTCAGCGTCTCCCTCTCGAATCCCACCGGCGCCACCCTGGGCCAGTCCACGGGAACCGGCACCATTGCCAGCAGCTTCCCGCTGCCGACCTTCGCGGTCGGCGACACCTCCGTGGTGGACACGACGTCGGGGACGACCCCGGCCACGTTCACGGTCACCCTGTCGGCTCCCAGCGGCACTCCGGCGACGGTGACTTACTACACCCTCAACGGCAACGCAGTCGCCGGCACGAACTACCAGGCCGCCAGCGGCACCCTGACCTTCGCCCCCGGCCAGACCAGCCTCCCCATCGCGGTCAACGTCATCGGCAATCCGCTCAACGACGTGACCCGGGCCTTCTACCTGGAGCTGGGCACTGAAACTGGCGCCGGCGTGACCCGCTCCCAGGCGATCGGCACCATCTATAACAACGTCCCGGAGCCTGGCGCCCTGGTCAGCAATTCGGTCGTGACCTTGAGTCCCACGGCGAACGTGCAGGGTTACTTCACCATCAGCCTGTCGGCCCCCAGCGACCAGACGGTCATGGTCAACTACGCCAGCGCCGATGGCACGGCCAGGGCAGGCACGGACTACAACGCGATCAGCGGCACCGTGACCTTCGCGCCGGGCCAGACCTCCGCCCAGGTTCCGTACACCGTGCTGGCCAATCCGCAGGTCGGCCCCTCCGAGACGTTTACCCTGAACCTGAACAGCGCGGTGAACGCCACCCTGGGCAATCACCAGGGGACGGCCACCATCCTCAATCCGAACCAGACCACCCCCTCGATCACCGTCGGCGACGTGTCGGTCCTGAACGGGATTGCTGGTGCGACCACGGCCACGTTCACGGTCAGCCTGTTGAGCGCCAGCGCTCAAACGGTCACTGTCAATTACGCCACTGCCGACGGCACCGCGGTCGCCGGCACCAACTACCAGGCCACCAGCGGCAGCCTGACCTTCACCCCCGGCCAGACCAGCCAGTCGGTCGGCGTCACCGTCTATGAAACCCCGTTCTACGACATCAACCGGACTTTCTTGCTGAACCTGACCGCCCCAAATAACGCCACCCTGGCCCGGTCCCAGGCAACGGCCACGATCATCAACAACATCTCGGCCCCGACCATCAGCGTCAACGACGTGTCCGTCGTGGACCCCACGGCGGGAACGACCACGGCAACCTTCCAGGTGACCCTGTCCGCTGCAAGCAATTTGCCGACCACGGTCAATTACGCGACCGCCGACAACTCGGCCATCGCCGGCACCAACTATCAAGCGGCAAGCGGCACCTTGACGTTCGCGCCCGGCCAGACCAGCCAGACAATAGGCGTCAACGTCTTCGGCGAGGCACTGCACGACATGACCAGGGCGTTCCTGCTCAACCTGTCCGCCCCGACCAACGCCACCCTCGCCCGCTCCCAGGCAATCGGCTCCATCGTCAACAACGTTCCGGCTCCCAGCGTCAGCGTCAACGACGTGTCCGTCGTGGACCCCACGACCGGCACAACGACGGCCAGCTTCGTGGTGAGCCTGTCCGCCGCCAGCGCTCTGCCGGTCACGGTCAACTATGCCACCGCCGACGGGACCGCGGTTGCCGGCACCAACTACCAGGCCAGTAGCGGCAGCCTGACCTTTGCGCCCGGCGTGACCGGCCTGACCGTCACGGTCACCATCTCCCCCAATCCGCTCAACGACGCCAACCGGACGTTCACCTTCAACCTGTCCACCCCGGGCGGCGCCACCCTGGGCCGGGCCCAGGGGACCGGCACCATCGTCAACAACGTATCGCAACCCTCGCTCACGATCTACGACTCGGCCATCTACAACACAACGTCGGGGACAGAGCCGTTCAACTTCACCGTCAACCTCTCCGCCGCCAGCGACCAGACGATCACGGTCTATTACAGCACCACCGACGGCACCGCGGCAGCCGGCCGGGACTACCAGAGCAGCAGCGGCACCGTCACCTTCGCGCCGGGACAGACCAGCCAGACCGTCACGATCACCCTGCTCGGCGATCCGAATCCCGACAACCTCGAAGCGTTCACGATTAACCTGTCCGGCGCCGTCAACGCCACCATGAGCAAGTCTCAGGCGACCGGGTACGTCTACCCTGCGGTTCCCTATCCGACGCTGAGCGTCACCAACTCCGTGTACGTCAACCAGAGCAGCACCGCGAACACGCAGGCGGTCTTCACCGTCACCCTGTCGGCGGCCAGCACCCAGACAGTCACGGTCAATTACAATACCGCCGATGGTTCGGCGGTGGCAGGCACAGACTATCTGGCAGCCAGCGGCAGCCTGACCTTCGCCCCCGGCCAGACCAGCCAGACTGTCTCGGTTGTCGTCCTTCCCGACACCGAATTCCGGTACACGGTTTCGTTCAATTTGCAGCTGTCCAGCCCCACCAACGCCACCCTGTACTGGGCGACCGGCACCGCGAACCTGACCAATTCCAACCCGGAGCCGTCGCTCACGGTCAGCGACATTTCGGTCCAAACGAGCACTACCGCGTGGACTTCGGCCACCTTCACGGTCACCTTGTCGGCGATCAGCGGGGTAGGCACCGGCGTCTACTACTTCACCTCCGACGGGACCGCTCGATCGGGAAGGGACTACAGCTCCTACAGCAGCTACCTGTACGTACCGGCAGGCCAGGCCAGCGGGACCATCACGATCCCCGTCGATCCCAGCGCGATCAACGTGCCCAACCGGACGTTCTACCTGAACCTGTCCAGTCCAATGAGCGCGACGCTGGCCCGCTCCCAGGCGACAGGTATCATCATCGAAGACCCGAACGGGGCCATCGAGATGTACCCGGCGTCCAACGGCGTCGCCCTCGACTACACGGGGACCGGCGTCTTCACGGTAGCCACCACCGACAACGTGGACGTCAACGTTCGCCGCTCTACCAACCCGGGTACGGGCGATCCCTACAATGAAGTCGGCCTCTTCGAGTTCAACCTGGCTCCGACTACCGGTCAGCAAACCGCCGGCGTGGCCTTGAAGCTTTACGAGAACTCGTTCGTCACCGGCTCGCAGCCGATCCTGGTCTACGGCTACGCCGGCGACGGGAACATCACCACCAGCGACGGCTCCAGCCCGGGCGTGCTGCTGGGTTCGTTTTACCCGCAATACGGGACCGGCAACGGCGGGACGGGCTGGCAGACGATCCCGCTTGACCTGGCGGGCGTCGAATCGCTGGTCGGGACTACAGGGTTCCTTGGCATCCAGCTGGTGGGCATGGCGAACAGCAACACCGACTTCAGTTCCTCTCCCACTTCCAACACGCCGGCGCTCGACTTCATTCCGGGGACGCCGGCCGCGGAGCCCGCGCTGAGCGTCAGCAACGCCAGCGGGTCGGATGCCGGGCAGGGAGGGACGCCGCCCCTGACCTTCACCCTGACGCTCTCCCAGCCGGCGACCACGCCGGTCACGGTCACCTACCAGACTGCGGACGGGACTGCGGTCGCCGGCACCGACTACCAGGCCACCAGCGGCTACGCCATCTTCAGCCCGGGCGACACGCAGAAGACGGTGACCGTGCCCATCTACCAGACCGGGGTGGTCGGGCCCAACGTGCAGCTCACGCTGAACGTGAGCGCAGCCAATGCCACGCTGGCCAGCGGCGGGGGGATCGGCACCATCATCCGATCCACCCCGACGGCTGCCATCAGCGGACCATCCACCGGAGTACGCGGGCAATCGCTGACTTACACGTTCACTGCCACGGATCTCACCTCGGCGGACCAGTCGGGCAGTTTCACCTACCAGATCGCCTGGGGCGACGGATCGACGCAGACAGTCCTGGGGCCAGCTTCCGGCGTCACGGTGGCCCACGTCTACACCGCCGCCGGCTCGGACACGGTCTCGGTCACGGCGACCGACCAGGACGGCGGCACCAGCCCGGCGGCGACCACGAGTGTCGCGATCGCGGCGGTGGCACTGGAGGGCGGCGACCTGTACGTCAGCGGCACGACTGGCACCGACACCATCCTGGTGCAGCCGGCCGACGCGAACGGCACCATCGACGTGGTGATCAACGGTCAGGACCAGGGCACGTTTGTGCCGACCGGGCAGGTGGTCGTCTACGGCCAGGCGGGTGATGACACCATCCAGCTGGGGGCGATTTCCTTGCCGGCGATGCTCTTCGCGGGCACCGGCAACAGCACCCTCGATGCCAGCGCCAGCACCGACCCGGTGGTCCTGGTGGGCGGGCCGGGCAACAACACGCTGCTGGCCGGCAGCGGTCGGGACATTCTCATCGGCGGCGGTGGCAGCGACGTCCTGCAGGCGGGCAGCGGGGACGACCTGCTCCTCTCCGGCACGACCAGCTTCGACAACGACGTGGTGGCGCTGGCCCTGATGCGGGCGGAATGGAGCCGGACGGATGCCGATTACCAGACCCGGATCAACCAGCTCACCGGCACTCAGACCGGCGGCCTCAACGGCAACGTCGTGCTGAACAGCCAGACGGTGCAGGACGGCGGCTCGGCGGACGACCTGTGGGCCGGTGCGGGACAGGACTGGTTCGTCCTGGGCGATCAGCTCAATCCGGATCGGCTCCACAACGTGGCAGAGGGGGATGTGGTCACCAACCTCTAAAACCCGAAATCCGAGAAAGAGTAAGATGAAGAGGAAGAGTAGGAAGAGGATTAAGAGCAAGAGCAAGAGTAAGAGTAGGACGGAACGTGCCATCCGAGGGCCTTCTTACTCTTACTCGTAATCTTTCTCTTCATCCTCTTCCTACTCTTCCTCTTCATCTTACTCTTTCTCGGATTTCGAGTTTCGTTCTCTTCAAGCAGCGAAAGGCCGCAGGGCCCGGTGGAAGTGCTTGACGTCGGGGTAACGGCGCTGGGGTCTGCGCTCCAGGGCGCGGTGGATCACGGCCGCCAGGTTCTCGGGCAGGTCGGCCCGGCGTTTCTGGATCGGCACCGGGTCGCGGTTGAGGACCTGGTCGATCCGGGCGGACAGCGTGCCCGACAGGTCGCGGATGAAGTAGCCGGTCAGCAAGGTGTACAGCGTGGCGGCGGCCGAGAACTGGTCGGCGGCGGGCTGGACGTCGCGGAAGTTGGTGATCTGCTCGGGCGGCATGAACTCCAGCGTGCCGCCCGTTTCGTTCTTCAGCGTCAAGCCGCTCAGCCGAGAGGCCTGGTAAATCCGGGCCAGGCCGAAGTCGGCCAGCTTGACGCTCAACCGGTGCGCCGACCGCTCCAGCAGGATGTTGGCCGGCTTGATGTCGCGATGCACAAATTGCCGGGCATGCGCATATTCCAGGGCTTGCAGTCCCTGAAGGATGATGCGCGACGCCAGGGGGATCGGCAGCAGCCCGCGTTCCTTGAGGAAGCGGGCCGCGTCGCTGCCGGCCACGTGGTCCATGGCAAACCAGATCAGCCCCTCGGCCTCGCCGATGTCCTGGAAAGCGACAATGTGTTCGTGCTGCAATTCGCGGAGGATGCTGGCCTCGCGGAGAAAACGGCCCACCAGGCCCGGCTGGGCCACGACGGCCGGCTGGATGACCTTGACCGCCACCGGGTGCTGGTCGAGTTGACGAAGGGCCAGGTAGACCACGCCCATGCCGCCCTTGCCCAGCTCGCTCAGCAGCAGGTAGCCGGGCACTGGTTGGGGTTGCTTGCTGGCACTTTGCCGGCACTCCGCACAGATCGGGCTCTCCGCCTCGGGCGGTTGCAGGCCACAGCAGAGGCACGTGGCCCCCGGGACCACGGACCCGGAAGCGGGAGGGGCGCCGGCCTCCCGGACCGTCGGCGGCGTCAGGGGAAGAGGCGGCGGCAGGTCGGGCGGCTTGATCCAGGGGGTGGTTTCCAGTGCGGTGGGTGCTTCCGCGATGGCCACGCGCAGGACCGTCTTGCCGGCGCGGATCTCGTTGCCGTGTGCCAGGCCGCAGGTGGTGACGCGCTGCCCGTTGACGCGGGTGCCGTTACGGCTGCCCAGATCATGGAGCCGGCACAGGGGAGGGTTGACCTCGACCAGGAAGTGCATCCGGGAGACGCGCAGGTCCTTGTCCTTTTCCGGCTGCAGGCGGAAATGGGCCTTCTTCGAGCGGCCGACGAGAAAGCGCTCGGGCCGGTCGAACGTGAAGGTCTGGCCGGAGTACGGTCCGGCGATGACGGTCAGGGTGATCTGCATCGGTCAGGGTCTTCTCGCCAATCGGGCCCACTCACCGATCATCTCACCAGCAGCCTTGCAGGTAAAGGGAAAACCGTTTTCGCTGCTCCGGCTCCGGCGACCAGGCCACGTCATGGGCTGGGGGTCGCATCCCAGACCTTCACCGTATTGTCCTGGCTTCCGGAGACGATGCGTTTGCCATCGGGGCTGAACGCCACGGACATGACCGCGCTTGTATGCCCCTTGAGTAAGAGAGTCTCTCGAACTTGGTAGCGGCCGAGGATCGTGAGCGGGGCGCCACCCGCCGACGTCTCGGCGGACGGAGGAGGCGAGCCATCCTGCGAAGCCGACAGGGTGAAGCGAGTGCCGCAACGTTTGCAGCGAGCAGCGCGGCCCAGGTCGTCATCGGAGACGCTGGCACTCAGGCCGCACTCGGGATTGGGGCATTGCACCTTGGTGGGCATCGGCATCTCCGCTGGCAATCGAGAGCAGGGCCAACTCGCCCGGACCGAGTCGAGCCACACCATTCCTTGATCTTGCCGCCAGCGATTCCGGGACTGCGTCTCTGGCAGCACTCGCACCGGAAGCTATTGTTGCACCACGTCTTGCACAAGGAAAGAAAAATCCATCGCGTCCGCGGCCCTGCAGCCCTGGGGGAGACACAGCCGCTGGCACTGACGCCCTTTCACCGTTGCAGTGGCCCGAGCCAGCGCGGCACGCGCTGCCGGTAGCGGCGGTACTCCTCCCCGAAGCGGGCCTCCAGCGCCCGCTCCTCCTGTGGCACCTTGACGAAGTTGCTGAAGCACCAGCCGGCAACGCATAAAACGAGAATGACCCAGCTCCCGTAGAAGATCGCCCACCCGAGCATGGTCGTCAGGCCGGAAAGGAACATCGGGTTGCGCGACAGCGCAAACGGGCCGTGCGTGACCAGAACGCGCGACGTTGCCGTGGCGAGGTGCTCGCCGGGTCCCAGCTCGATCCAGTCCGGGAGGCGAGGCAGTTGCAGAAGCAGAACACGGAAGACCCAGGCCAGGCCCGCCACGCCGACCGCAACCGGAACCAGACCAAGGAGGTTCCAGGTCGCAGGCCCGTCCGCCGACCACCCGAACCGTGGCGCCAGCAGCGACAACGCCCACGGCAGAACACCGACCAGGGCCGGGTACACGACGAGGGCGACCAACAGGCCGAGCAGCAGCGCCCGGCGGCGGCTCAGCCCGCGTGGGCGAGCGGCTTTTTCGGGCAACGGTCCGGATGCACCCATGGCGAACATCCTCGCACGACGCGACACCTCGAACGGGGCCCAATCACGGCAGCGGATCGCAGCAGGGGCCGGGCCGGAAGCGGATCGGCAGCCGCGACGGCCCATGCACCTGCAGCGCCTGGCGCGGCTCCCACGGCTCGGTGCTGGCCAGCTCAAACCCCTGCACCCGCTCCAGGAAATCGGCCAGCGCGATCCGGGCCTCCAGCCGTGCCAGCGGCGCACCCAGGCAGGAATGGATGCCGTGTCCGAATGCCAGGTGCGGGTTGGGGTCGCGGCTGACGTCGAAGCGGCCGGCGTCGCGGAAAACCTTGGGGTCCCGGTTGGCCGAGCCGATCATCGGCAGGACGAGCTTCCCGGCCGGGATCACCTGACCACAGACTGCGACGTCGCGCCGCGTGGCCCGGGGCATCCACTGGAGCGGCGACCGGTAGCGCAGGACCTCCTCGATCGCGGAGGGCAGGAGGTGAGGCGCCTCCCGCAGCCGGGCGAGCTGGTCCGGGTTTTCGAGGAAGCACAGGACGGCGTTGTTGAGCAGATTGGCGGTCGTCTCCTGGCCGGCCACGAGGAGCAACTGCACAAAGCCCAGCACCTCCTCCGCAGTGAGCCGTTCGCCGTCCAGCTCGGCCTCGACGAGCCGGGTCAGCAGGTCCTCCTGATGCAGGGCCCGGCGCTGGGCGACCAGGTCGGGCAGGAAGAGCCGCATCTCCTCCGTGACCGGCTCCATACTCCTCGATCGTCCGGTACGCTTCCTCGTCCCTGGAGATGGTGTTGGCGAGCTTTAGGATCACGTCGCTCCAGCGCCTGTACCTCGGCCAGTCCGCCGCGGGGACGCCAAGCATCTCCGCGATCACCCGCATCGGCAGGGGCACGGCAAAGTCCGTCGCCAGGTCCATCTCGCCCTGCTCGATCTTCTCGTCCAGAAGCTGCCGCGACAGTTCCCGGATGCGCGGCTCCAGGTTCGCGACCACCCGAGGGGTGAAGGCCCGGGAAATGAGGCCGCGCAGCTTCGCATGGCGGGGCGGGTCAAAGAAGATGAACCATTTCCCGGATTGCCGTGGCCGGGCACGTGCGACAGGTTGGAGCTGAAGGCGTCGTGATCGACCAGCGCCCGCTTGACGCCCTCCTAGAATCTCTCCCTGTCTCCAAAGGTGCGACGCAATGCTCATGAGGCAACCCCAGGTCCTGGAGCAGCAACCGGGAACTGATCCGCGCCGACTCGTAAATGACCGGCAGACCGCTTCCCGGGTGCGTGCCGCCGCCGACCAGATAGACCGACTCCAGGTCCTCGAAACGGTTTCGCGGCCGAAGATGCAGCATCTGGCCCAGGCTGTGCGTCAGGTTGAAGGTCGCGCCGCGGAAAATCTCGTAACGCTCCGCCCAATCGGCCGGGGTGACAATCCGCTCCCAGCAGATCCGCTTTTCGACATCCTCCAGGCCAACCTTGCTCAACTGCTTCAGGACCAGACCCCGGAAGCGCTCGCGCTCCCGTCCCCAATCGACGTTCGCGTGCTGGTGCGTGACCGGGACCAGCACGTAGAGGGTGCTGTGGCCCCGCGGCGCCAGCGATGGATCGGTGACACAGGCATTCTGGACGTAGAAAGACGGGTCTGCCGAGAGGGTATGCCGCTTCTCGATCTCTTCCAGGTTGCGAGCGTAGTCTTTCGCGACGTAGATCACGTGATGGTCCAGGTGGTCGCAGCGGCCCTCGATGCCGAGGTAGAGCATGAAGGTGGAACAGGAGTAGCATTTGCCGGCCAACTTACGATCAGTCCAGCGGCGGCGCAGGTGGTCGGGGACCAGCCGGCTCATCGCCCGTGCAAAGTCGGCGTTGATCACCAGGGCGTCCGCCCGGTACTCGCCGGCTCGGGTGCGGACGCCGACCGCCTTGCGTCCCTCGAAGAGGACCTGTTGCACCTCCTCGCCGAGCCGAATCTGGGCTCCGAGGTCGCGTGCCGCCCGGGCCATCGCCTCGCTGACGGAGGCACAGCCGCCAATGGGGTGGAAGACCCCATGCTCGTATTCCAGGAACGACAGAATGGAGAACAGGCTCGGACAGTTGAACGGCGACATGCCCAGATACTTGGACTGAAACGAGAAGGCCAGCCGGATGCGCGGATCGCGGAAATAGCGGCCCAGGTCGCCGTCGAGGGATTGCCAGGGACGAAGGATCGGCAGCAGCTTCAGCAGCGACCAGCGCAGCAGATCGCGCAGGCCGCTCCAGGACTGTTCCAGGGCCGGGCGGAAGCGTTCCAGCTTGAGCCGATTGTCGTCGAGGAAGCGCCGAAACTGCGGGGCGTCCTCGGGGCTGAGGGCGGCGATGGCCTGTTCCATGCGCTCCAGGTCGGGCGTGGCCAGCAAGTTGCCGCCGCTGCCGAAGACCAGGCGATACTGGGGATCGAGGCGAATCATGGGGACCTCGCGGTTGAGGTCCCTGCCACAGGCGGCGAAGATTTCACGCAGGATGCGCGGATAGAGAAAGAAGGTCGGGCCCAGATCGAAGCGGAAGCCATCGCCGCCAAGCGAGGACGTCCGCCCGCCAACCTGGCCAAGCCGCTCCAGGACCGTGACCGACAGCCCGGCCCGTGCCAGGAGCATGGCCGCGGCCAGCCCACCCGGCCCCGCTCCGACAATGATGACGCGCTTGCCCATCTTGCCAACCCCTCCGCTGGTTCGAGACCGGCTGGCCTCGCGGGCCAGCATCGTCTCCATCCATAGGCGCGGGTGCAAGGCCAAATCCTGTGGCAGGTGGGAGTGAACCGAGCAGCGGTCTGCCTGCCCTGCCTGCCAACTGGGAGGAGTTGGCTCAGACGCCAGACGCTGTCCGTGCTTGTCCCACGGATGCCAGCAAGGGGCATTTCGCTGCCTGCCTGCCACCCGCCAGGGTATTCGGGAGGATCTGGAGTGAGCCCTGTTGCCCTGTCCTTCTGGCAAAAGCAATCAGAAAATCATGGCCCGGGGAGACGAACCGTGATAGTCTAGCTGGGCAGAGGTAACGAGCCTACTTCGTTGTGGGAGGGCGAGATGGGGCGTCGGCTTCTTGTGGTGAAGGACACGTTCGCAGTCAAAGGACAGCTGGTCCTGGTCCCTGGCATTCTCCCCAAGGGGAACGAATGCTTCCGTCCTGGCGACCCGATTGTGCTCCACAAGCCCGACGGTTCCGCAGTCGAAACGCGAATCGATGCCTTGGAATTGCTTTGTCCAAACCCGCGCAGGGATGTGGTTATCCTGCTCAAGGAGTTGTCCAAATCAGATGTCCCTGTTGGGACCGAGGTCTGGTCGGTGGAAGCCGAATAAACGGGTTGGCGCCTGGAGAACAAGCCGATGGATCGCCACTGTTGCGAAGACATGCGGCGCGAAGTCGAGCGAGTTTGCGAACAGCATCCGGACCGATTCGACTGCCCCGATTGTCTTGTGCATTATTGGCCCAAACTGCGTGAATACGGGTTGATCGTCCATGATGGCAGCTCGGCGGTGATCGTCATTCGTTTCTGTCCGTGGTGTGGCAGGAAGCTGCCAGACAGTCTGCGAGGAGGTACGTGAAGCGCAACGAGGGCGGTCAGGGGCCATTCGGAATGGCCATGACCCCTTGTCTCTTTCCGATCGCAATTGTCACCAGGCAAGATCGTCCGGTGTCCGCAAAGGTAGGCAACAATCGGCATGTCCACCGTCGCAACGCAGCTGCTATGCAGAAAAGGGACGGATCTCAAATCACACAATTCTGTCAATTCGTATGATTTGAGATCCGTCCCCTTTGTTCGCGTGGACAGGCTGGAAGGCGACCTTGTCTGCGTCCGCGATCCATGGGGTCTGTTTGGCCCCGGCTCGGGGACAGGAACGCAGGCGACCATCAAGCTGAGCGACTTCATGGACCACTGGCATTGGGCGATCAACAACGTGGTTTTTCCGAATCGGGTGAAGTAAGGAGGGCAATCATGCTGGTGACCACTCTCGATGCCAGGGAGAAGCTGGCGGCGGAAGGGTTTCACGTCTCGTGCAACAGCCCCCACTCCTTGTGGATCGCGGCTACCGTGCGGGACATGGGGGAAGGAATCAAGGTTTCCAATGATGCTTGCTCCCTGACCTGGAATTCCAGTCAGTGGGTCGCTGTCTTTCCGGCGGAAGGTCTCTTCACCTACGAAGTTCCTGGCTCGCTGTCAGAATTGGTTCAGCTCATCACAACTGTGTACGCCAGCTATCGGCAGGCAGGCGGGTCATTGAAGGATGCTTTCAAGCGGGTCGTGCCCGATGCGGAGCAGTTCCTGATCGGTCGCTCGCCGGCGCACGTCTGAGCGCCGCCGCGTCACGACGTACCAGCCGGCGGCGAAGCGAGCGTTTCTGAATTGAGGCAGCCTCACGGTGGCCGGCACTCGTCATCCAGCTATCCGGCGACTCACGTCATCACCTTTCGCCCCTGGTTCAGGTCGTACCAGCGCCGCAGGTCGCGGTCGCATCTCTCCAGGGAGCGAATCGCGATCCAGACTGTGGCCATGGCCAGCAACCCGGCCGACAGGAGCAACCAGCCCCAGCGCGGTTCCGCCGACCCCGAGCCGTAGACCAGGCCAGGCGGCAGCAGCTCGCCCAGCAACGGCAGTTGCATCCGATACAGCGCGAACGCCAGCAAGGGCACGCCGACCGTCAGCAGCATTCCCAGGCCGTTGGCCTGGACGCCACGGGCAAAGGCCCGGAAGCCGAGCGTGAAGTAGCAACTCCACAGCAGCAGACCCGCCAGGATCGATCCGGCGACCTGCACGGCGCTCATCCGGCCGGCGACGGCTGCCGCCAGCCACAACAGCAGGGCCACGGCAAAGTAACCCCGCCCGCGCTTCCAGGCTGCCGCCGCGGCCGCCCGCCAGTAATCGAGCGGCTGCAGTTCGGTCAGCAGCAGCAGCTCCAGCCGGCGACAGCGATCCTGGACGTTTGAATCCCACAGACCGTACTGGAACGCCGCTGGGACCGCCGAGAGCAAGACCAGCCCGGTCGCGATGCCGGCGATCCCCCCGGCACCATCGCACAGCTTGAACACCTGTGTGCCCATCCAGGCCGGCCAGTGCGGTCCGGCCACAATGTAGACCGCATAGAGCAGGCCAAAACCGCCTGCCAGCCAGAGATTGATCCGGCCCGAATACTCCGAGACGCGCTTGACCGCCCACCAGCTCAGGGGCCGTTCTCCCACCGGCGGCCTGGCGTCCCGCGAAACGTCCCGGGCCGGCTGATAGTGGCGCTCGTGGAAATGCCCTTGCAGCCGGAACGCGGCCCGCGCTGCCAGGAGCAGCAACAGCAGCAGGACGCCCGCTTCCAGCCAAACAAAGCGATCCCAGGCGGCCGACCAGCCGTGTTCCAGCCAGAATTGCAGCACGGCGAAGGGATTGTAGAGGTGAAAACCGAAGAAACCGCTCAGAAAGCCATACCGCAGGCCCTCGGGCAAAACGTCGAGCCAGTGGCGCAGGTTCTCCCCGGCGAGGATGCCGACGATCAGGTAGAACAGCACCAGCAGCAGGGTCGCGATCTCGGCCCGGCGGCGGATGGCCAGCGGCTCGTAGGCGAACGCGGTCAGGCCCAGGCCGGTCAGCAGGCCCCAGCTGAAGGGCATCAGCAGCAGCGGGATGACGTCCCAGGGAAAGAGAGTACCGCACACCACCAGGTAAGCGAGGATCGGCAGGCCGGAAAAGGTAATCAGAGCCAGCAGGGCGGTTCCGGTCAGGACCTCGTTGACCAGCAGCCAGTGCGGCCGCAGGGGACTGACCAGCAGGAACTCCAGGGCCTGGCTCTTGGGCATCTGCGTCAGCCGCCAACCGACCAGTAACGCCCCTTCGACGATGCCGGCGCACAGCAGCAAATGGCCCAGCAAGGGGAACGCTTGCCCCGGCGGCCGGGAGGTGCTTGCCCACACCGCGCCCAGCAGCAAGGCCAGGTGGGCCGTCACGGCACAGCGAAACGACCATTGCCGGGTCGGGGACTGGGCGGCCAGGTAGAGAAACGACGATAGCATGTCGGGGTGCCTTCTCCAATCCTTCTCCCCTCACTCCAACGAGCCGCCGGGTTTATCCCGGCGGAAAGTCCGCCGGGATAAACCCGGCGGCTCGTTGGCGGAGGAGAGAACAAGACCAACTGCTCCTCTCAAGGAGCATAGCTTCCGAATCGCCTCTCATTTTTTCGGTTGCCCCGGATTCTTTACCGTTGTGACATTTGCGCGAAGGTGGGTATAATGCCATAGCCGCAGGGGGAAGCGGTGTCCATTCGCGCTCGGTCGTGATTCGTGGGGGGAGAATGCGCCATGGCGCCGGTCAATCAGATCGAAAAACTCTGCCAGCGCGCCCGGCAGGCGTTTGCCGCGCGCGATTGGCAGAAAGCCAAGCAGGTGTATCTGCAGGCGCTGGGACTGAAGTCCGACGTTCCCGACGTCCATTACGGTCTGGCGACCGTCTATTTCCAGCTGCGGGAATTGACCAGCGCGGCCCATCACTTCAAGGAGGTCACGCGCCTCGATCCGCTGCGGGCGGGGGCCTACATCAACCTGGGAGCCGTCCTCAACCTGCTGCAGCAGTACGATGACGCCATCGTGGCCCTGCGCCGGGGGCTGCAGCTGGATGCGACCCGGGTCGAGGGCTATTACAACCTGGGCCTGGTCTACCGCCGCAAGGGCGAACTGGACCTGGCCATCGCCGCTTACAAGGAAGCCCTGCGGATCAATCCGCGCATGGCCGACGCCCACCTGAACCTGGCCAACATCTATTTCGAGAAGGAACAGTATCGGCTGGCCCTGGCTCACTACGAGCAGGCCCAGCAGTTGCGGCCCGGCTGGGAGAAGCCAACCGAAGGGATTGCCCAGATCAAGGCCCTGACCGGCGGCTCCCTGAAGCCGCTCTCGTCCTCAGCCATGCCGCAGCCGGCCGCGCCCGCCACCGCCCCGGCGGCGGCCCCGACCGCCGACCTGCGCCGCAGTGTCGATCCCGCCATCCACGGCGACTTCCTCGCCGGGCTCAACCAGGCCGCCCAGGAAGCGGAAGACGGCGGCACCCTCTTTGTGCAGATCCTCTTGAAGGAAGTGGAGCCGGCCATCAAGGAGCTGTCCAGCTGCCTGCTCTACAGTAACCGGTCCCGCACTGAGCTGGAAGAGTGCATCAGCAAGTTTGAAACGGCCATCGAACACATGCGCACCGCCCAGCAAGTCATCCACGGCCGGCTGGTCCAGGTCCGGGAACAGAGCGAGTCCTTTCCCACCCGCTGATGCCGGCCGTCCCCTGGCACCCGGGCGTCCGCCCTGGGTGGGGAAGAGCATTCGGGGAACCCAGCATGTCCGAGATCACCTGTCCGTTTTGCAGCGCTACCCTCTTCGACAGTGAACTGGCGGCCGGTGAATGCACCAGCTGCATGCAAAAATTGCCGCGGCAGGCCCACAAGACCTGGCCGGGAGGGTCGTATGGATCGCACTGGGGTGCGGCCGCGCACCAGCCCCGGCCGGGCGCAGGAGACTTGACGGCGGGACGGGGCTGGCAGGGCGTCCGCGGGGGAGTGGGGGTGCTGGCCCTGGCCACGTGGGCGACGGTGGCGCTGTTCCCGTTGCTGGCCCTGACGGTCTGGGCTCATGACGTCGCGCACCTGCATTCGCCGGGCGTGGATGCGCTGGCGATCTTCCTGCTCCTGGGCCTGATGGTGTCCGGACTCGTTGCCCTGATCGGTCTGGTCCTGAGCCTCACCGCCCCGGCCTGGTCCGGATTGCGGATGCACGCCGTCGGCTCCGGGGTCGCGCTGCTGCTGAGCCCTCTGGTGATTGCCTCGCCGTTTGTCCTGGTCGAATTGACACGCCAGCGGATCGTCCGGCAGTTCGAGTGGCTGCTGATCCTGATGCTGCTGGCGGGGATTGTCCTGGAACTGGCGGCCTGGGCCTGGTACTGCGTTTATCTCCGGGGCGTGGCCCGCTGGTTTGGAGACGAGCCGCTCGGCGTGGGGTTCCTGTCCCTGGGGATCGTCGCGGCGGTGGGGACCGGGATGGGACTGGGGATCCTTTTCCTTTGCAAGGAAGTTTTCCACCGGCACGACAGGGAGCTGGAACAGGTCCTTCTTGTGGGTTGGGCCTTCGGCGGCCTGATCGTGCTGGTCTGGCTGGGCGTGATGCTGGTCCGGCTCTATCGGCTGATCCCCTCGGATCGGCGGAGCGGACTGCCACGGAACGACGATTAGAACCACGACCACTTTTTTGTAACAATTCGGCCCTCTCACAGTACTTTAATGTCCCTTTCGCTAACATTCTTGCAAATCGCTCCACGCAACCGAACTCGATCCAGGATACAATGCGCACGTGTACTACTACTCCCCGGCGGAGCAAACCAACCATGCGCGTGCTTTTAATTGAGGACAACAAACACTTGCAGCGATCGCTCCGGCAATTGCTGGAAGAGGAGGGCTTCGCTGTCGATGCTGCTTCGGACGGCGAGGAAGGCGATTTCAAGGCCGGCTCGGCCGAGTACGACGTGATTATCCTGGACGTGATGCTGCCGGGCGAGGACGGCTTTTCCTTGCTGCAGCGCTGGCGCAAGAAGGGGATGAACACGCACGTGCTGCTCCTGACCGCCCGGACCAGCATCGAAGACAAGGTCAAGGGACTGGACCTGGGCGCGGACGACTACCTGACCAAGCCCTTCGAGCTGGATGAGCTGCTGGCCCGGCTGCGAGCCCTGATCCGCCGCGGCCATCAGGTCAAGAGCCCCATCCTGCGGATCTTCGACCTGGAGATTGATACCGCTTCCCGGATGGTCAAGCGGGGCGAGAAGACCATCAAACTGACGCCCCGCGAATATGCCCTGCTGGAGTTCCTGGCGTTCCACCGCGGCAAGGTCGTGACTCGCACCATGATCTGGGAGCACCTGTACGACGCGGAAGATGAGAGCACCTCCAACGTCGTGGACGTGTACATTCGCTATCTGCGCAACAAGATCGACCGGGGCTTCGACCCGCCGCTGATCCTGACGCGCTGGGGCGAGGGGTATTTGCTGCGCGGGGAGGAATCGCCGTGAAATCGATCCGCCTGTCGCTGCTGCTGTATTTCCTGGGGCTGCTGGCCCTGGCGATCGGCACCGCCTCGGTGCTGGCGTACCAGACGGCCCAGCGCACCCTGGAGGAAAAGAAGGCCGCCACCCAGGAGCTGATCGAGGCCCAGTACCAGGAGCGCTGCCGGCAAGAAGAAAGACGGCTGGACGAAAGCCTCCGCTTGCAGGCCGAGGGCCTGGCCAAGATGGTGCGCATTCACATCAAATTCACCGGGTTCCGAAGCAAGCCGGAATACTTGCTTGGCCTGCTCAGCTCCAGCCTGGCGCCCAGTGGTTACGTTCTCGCTCCGACCTGGCTAGCCGAGGCGATCCCGTTCATTCCGAGGATCTCGCTGAGGGAAGACGACTTTTCCGACCACGAGCAGAAAGAGCGGGTCGATTACTTCCAGGTGGACACGCCCTGGACCGGATCGTCGTACCACTCGGCCTCGCTGAGTTCAGACCGCTTCCCCCTGGACCGCAAAGGATTTGCTCCCGACAAGATGCTGCATTCGGAGATCGACAAGGTGACGCTGCCCTCGGGAAAAGTGGTTCGCCGGCTGGTGCTCAAAACTTCGAGTGCGCCGAACGTCCGCTACCAGAACCTGCCCGGAGCCGGGCGACCACGGGGCGGCCGGGGGGGCGTGGCGAGTACGGACCAGCCCGCCAAGCCCGCCCCGCAACGGCCGGAGCCAGGCGCCAAGCCAAACTCGCCTCCTGCGGAGCCGCGACCGGAGCCGAGGCTTTTCCATCCGCCGCTCTACATCCACTGCGCCTTCGACATCGGCCGCTACAAGAAGAGCGACAACCTGGACGAGTTCGCCCAGAGGCGCGACGAGGAACTGGCCAAGTTGGACTGGGCGACTGGCGACTCCCAGGCCAGCCTCTTGAAGCGCCTGGTCCTGATCGCCTCGTTGACCTTCCTGGCTGCTCTGACTGGCAGTTTCTGGCTGGTGCGCCGCTGTCTGACGCCGCTGGCCCGGCTCTCCGAAGCGGTCAGCAAGGTGTCGCCGCGCAACTTCCGGCTGCCGGTCGAGGACGCCCAGCTGCCCACCGAGGTCCGGCCGATCGTCCAGCGCCTCAAGGAAACCCTGGAACTGCTCAAGCGCGCGTTCGGCCGGGAAAAGCAGGCCACCGCCGACATCTCCCACGAGCTGCGCACCCCCCTGGCCGTGTTGCTGACCACCACCGAACTGGGTCTGCGCAAGCCCCGGACCGTCGAGCAGTACCGCGAACTGCTGCAGGATTGCCGGTTCAGCGCCCAGCAGATGAACGAGATCATCCAGCGGCTGCTGACCCTGGCCCGGCTGGACGCCGGCGTCGATCAGCTGCATCGCCGGCCGATCGACCTGTCCCAGCTGGCCGAGCAGTGTGCCTCGCTGGTCCGGCCCCTTGCCGAGGCCCGCGGGCTGACCCTGAACTACCAGCGCGCGCCGGCCCTGCCGGTCCAGGTGGATGCCGACAAGCTGCGCGAGGTGCTCAACAACCTGCTGCACAACGCCGTCCAGTACAACCGGCCCAATGGCCGGATTGACATCAGCGTCGCCCAGCAGCGCGACCAGCTGTGCATGGAAGTCCGCGACACGGGCATCGGCATCAGCCCGGAAGCGCGACCCCAGATTTTCGAGCGTTTCTACCGTGCCGACCCGTCCCGGGGCGGCGACGACCTGCACGCCGGTCTGGGGTTGGCCCTGGTCAAGGAGTACGTCGATCTGATGGGTGGCCGGATTGACGTGGAAAGTGCGGAAGGGCAGGGCAGCACCTTCCGCGTCTGGCTGCCCGCGTGAGAACCTTCGTGTTTCGGGAGCGATTTCATGGCGTCCACGGTCCCAGTCACTCCCCGGCGAACCAGCGAACGCTGGCTGGAAGATCCCGACGTTCGGCTGATGCTCAAGGCCCGGGACGGGGACAGCAGCAGTTTCGCGGAACTGGCGCGGCGCTACGGCCGGCGCGTACTGGGCTATTTTCGCCGCCATCTCGGTGATCGGATGGAAGCCGAGGACCTGACCCAGGAAGTGTTCCTGCGGCTGTATCGCTATCGCCAGCGCTACCAGCCGCACGCCCAGTTCTCGACGTGGGTCTTCTTCATTGCGCAACGTCCTCCGCAACGCCCGCCGCTCGCATCGCCGCCATCCCGGCGTGCAGCTGAACGCTCTGTCCAGCGAGCAGCAATCGCTGCTGGAGGTGCTGGCGTCCGACCGCTCCATTTCGCCCTCAGGGGCCCTGGAGCAGAGCGAACTTGCCGCCGTGGTCCGCACCGCCGTGGCCGGGCTGGGAGGGCGCAACAGACGGCCCTGGAGTTGCACCAGTTCCAGAACCACTCCTACGCCGAGGTGGCCGAGGCCCTGAACACGACCCCCAAGGCCGCCAAGAGTTTGCTGTATCGGGCCCGGCTGGAATTGCGCGAGGTGCTGGAGGGGTACGTGGAGTGAGTTCTGCGCCTTGGGGGCGCGACGTGCCCAGGTATTGTTTATTGCGGCTCAGAAAACAAACGGCCTTCGCTGGTCCCCAGGGCGATGCCCTGGGCTATCCTGTCTGCGCCCCTTCGGGGCGAAAGACCTGGTTTTCCGCCCCGAAGGGGCACAACAGGATAGCCCAGGGCATCGCCCTGGGTCCGGAGCCGAGGCGGTCTTTTTCTTCCTGAGCCGCAATAGCCGCGACGCGCAGCGGAGCGCGAAAGGCGCGCTCCGCTGCGCGTCGCGGCTAAACAATTGTGTTGACTGTCACTTCAGGTGCCGCTCCAAAAAGCGGAACGTCCCCTCACCCCGGATCTCGTGCCCCCCGGCGAAGAACTCGATCGCCGTCCGCTCCGGGATCTTGAGCCGGCTGTAATGCCGCCGCACCTTGGCGTACTCGTAGGCCACCCACTCGTCGATGCCGACGCCGTCATTGTGCCCACGCTCCACCATGAACGGCCGGGGAGCGATCAGGGCTGCCATCTCCGCATACACGATCGTTGAACCAAGGTTGAACTCCGGCATCTCATACTCGCCCGACCACACGTAGCTGCCGCGGAAATCGACCGAGGCGTTCTTCCACGTCCACTCGTTGAAGTCCCCCGCGCAGATCGACAGACAGTAACGCGGCACCAGGGCCGGCACGCGCATCGCCGTCTTGCCGCCGTAGCTGAGCCCGTAAAACGCCATCCGCCTGGAATCGACGTTGGGGAGCGTCTCCAGGAAGTCGAGGGTGCGCTCGTGCTGGCGGACGATGAACGAGAACAGCGACAGGCCGAGCGGATTGCCTTTGCGCTGCAGCACGCGGAATAGATCCTTGCCAATGTAGGGGTTCTGCGGAGCGTAGACGATGTAACCCCGATCGGCGAGCTGGGCCCCGAAACTGTTGTAGTACGGCGTTTTCTTCTTCGGATTGACCACGTCGATCGGCCGGCCTTCCAGGCCGTGCTGGCAGACCACCACGGGGCGCTTCTCGCCGGGCTTCAGGTCCTTGGGCAGCAGCAAGATGCCGTAGGCGAACACGTCCGGAAACACGTCGAGGACGACCTCGTACCCCTTCCACTTCGGCTCATCGAGGATCTCGCGAGTCCGCGGATTGAGCGGACAGGTGGACGGCGGCAAACTGCCAATCACCTCGCCCAGCTGCTCGCGAAGGGGCTTGCACGAGCCGGCGTACTTTTCCAGCGAAGAAGTGTCCAGCTTGCTCCAGAAGGTCGCCGCCCGCTTCTGCTCCGAGTCGCGCATGACCTTCTGGGTGAAGGCGACCAGCTGGTCAAGCTGCCGCTTCTGGCGGACAGCGGGATCGAAACCCTTGCGCAGATCGACGGGAGGATCGAGCAGCAGGCGCATCTCTTTTCGATGCCCCAGGGCCTGGAGCGTTTCAAACCACAATTTGCCATCCCGGGGGAGCAGTTTTCGCTCCGAGGGAAAGCCGATCTCCGTGAGGCGGTCGAACTCCTTCTCGACCGTTTTGGGATCCGGTCGGGTGAGCCGACCCGGTGCGGCTCCTCCTCGACCCGCACGCGGAGGCGGTGGTCCCGCGACCTCCGGCCAGCCGATGTCGGCTATCACCAGCGTACTTCGGGCACCATGCAAGGCAGCCACTTCAGCAGCGCCGAACTCACGCAGCAACCTCCAGACGTTGCGGTAGATCGGCTGGCTCCACAGGTCCTCCCAAGGAGCAAAACAGCCGGCCGCCAGCGTTGTCTGGATGCGCGTGTCCACGGCTCCCGCGTACAGCGCGATCAGCCCACCCTCGCCGAAGCCGGCCACACCGCGCCGGGCCTTCGGATAGGCCCGCTCGAACCAGTCGATCAGGGCCAGGACTTTCTGCACCTCATACCCCAGCAGGTGCCGGCCCATCTCGTAAGACATGCGATAGACAAACTCGCGGTGCGGCTGGTTGGTCCAGCGCCCAAATGCAGCGCTGCCGGACCAGGTGTCCTTGCGATCGATCAGGACCGGAACGACCACCGTGGACCCGTTGCGCGCCAGGATGCGGACCAGCTTGCTGACCTCGTCCGCTCCGGGAGCCAGGCCCACCGCCATCTCGGGAGTGACGTCCGCATCGGGCACCACCACCACGCAGTAGGCCGGAGTTTGCCGGGCCCCTTCCACGAGCAGACCTTCGCCGTCCACACCGGGCAACACCGGCCAGCGAATCGCCCGGACCTTGCAGTCATCGTCGCCCTTCGCAATCACCGCATCCTGGCTGACGCCGGCGATCACTTCCGGCTCGGTGAACGGCACCCGCGGATCGACGATGCCCAGGATCGCCTTGAGCCGGTCGCGGTTGGGCTGGACCGACTTGTCGTAAGCCTCCGGCGAGGAGCGATCGACCTTCCAGAACGCCTTGCGCTTCGCGACCGAATCGGCCAGCTCACGCATCAGGTAGCGATCGATGCCGGCAACCATTTGCGCCGCCAGATCGCCCTCGAGGGTCAGCGGTTTGGTTGCCGGCAGCGGCTCAGCAGCGACGGATGCAAGGGCGAACAGGCCCAGCAGGACGGCGAGAGAGGATCGGCCCATGAGTGCATTCTCCAGGAGCAAGGTGCAGCGCACGAGGGGGACGATGGCGGCAGTATAGCGAAGGTTTGGGGAAATGCCACCTGGAGGTGCGATTGCGGTCCCAGCGCCGCGCAGCGGCGCTGGGACGCGGAAGGCATGCTTTACTTCTTGTGCTTGTGCTGGGTTGCGTGGGCTGCGTTCCCGGCCGCACCAATTTGCTGATTGGGGAGGAGGCCGGCTCGATTCATTCCGTTGAGCCCGTTGCCTCCCAATCCGCCGATACCGATGCCACCCAGGCCAGGCTGGCCTCCCAGTCCTCGGCCCCCAGCGCCCCCCAGGCCAGCCAGACCGCCCTGGCCGAGCCGGCCCTGCTGCTGCATCATCTGCCCAGCCAGACCGCCCTGGCCGAGCCGGCCCTGCTGCTGCAACATTTGCTGCTGCAGCCGGATCAGCTGCTGCAGCTCCTGGATCATCCGTTGTTCCTGGGCAATCATGGCGGCTTGCTGGTTGCCCCCCAGGCCGCCTTGCAGGCCGTTCATGGGCAAGAACTGGGTCTGCCCACGTTTGCCGGCCTGGTGGTTGGCTCCCCTGGTAGCATTGGGTGCGCCGTCGGCGGAACCGGCGAAGAGCCAGGCCAGCACTCCCACCCCAAGGCAGAGACGCCAGCCCCTGAGGCGTTCCAATCCGGTCATCGTCCGTCTCCTTGAAACAAGGGTTGCGACAATGCAGCCAACTGCTTCCCTATTCCTTGAGACGCGGGCTGAGGAGATTTCGTTCCCGGTTGCGGGAGAGGGGAGCAAATCAGTGGCCGTTGCGATGGTCGCCGTTCTGCCCGGGACGGAGATTGGCGCCCGGTCCGCTGCTGGGCCGCAGGCCGCCGAGATTGGTGGAACTGGCCGGCCGAGACAGGGCCAGGTTTGTGGAGCTGGCGGGCCGGAGGACGCTGCTGAGGTTGGCCGAGCTGGAGGGCCGGATGACGCTGCCGGAAACCGGCTGCGCTCCGGGACAGAAGTAACGCAGGGCAGCTGCCACCAGCAGCGGAATCTGAAAGCGTTCCTCGACGCTCTTGGCCATCATCTTGTGCAGGATGCCGTCCAGTTCCGGAGGGACGTCGGGCCGTTCACTCAGCACCGAGGGCGGCTCGGCTTCCTGGTGCTTCAGCAGTTTCTGCATGACCGAATTGCCCGGAAAGGGCGGCTGGCCGGTCAGCAGGTAGTAGAAGGTGCAGCCCAGGCTGTAGATGTCGGCCCGGGTATCGACCAGGGTCGGATCGCGGGCCTGCTCGGGGGCCACGTAGTCGGCCGTGCCGATCAGTTCGCCCTTTTGCGTCTCCAGATAGTAGGGGTCCTGCTCGATCGTCTCGCCCTCAGCGGGCTTGATGCGGGCCAGGCCCCAGTCGAGGATCTTGACCACCGGCTCGGGACCACGCCGGGGCGGCGTCATGCCCGGGGCCAGCTGCTTGCCCTGCACGGGCGGATTGATCAGGAACAGGTTGGCCGGCTTGATGTCGCGGTGAACCAGGCCCAGCTGATGGGCGTGCTGCAGACCCAGAGCCACCTGGCGGACGTAATCGCAGGCTTGCTCCACCGGCAACGGGCCCGACTGGGCCACGAACTTCATCAGATCGGTCCCCTCCACGAACTCCATGGCGAAGTAGTGGAAGTTGTCCACCTGTTCAGCGTCGTAGGTCTTGATGACGTTGGGGTGCGACAGCCGGGTGACCGCTTGCAGCTCGCGGTGGAACTGGCGCGGCGTCCCGGGATGAGATCACGTCCTGGCGCAGCACCTTGAGGGCGACGTCCCGGCCCTTGTCGCTGTCCCAGGCCTTGAAGACCGTGCCGACGCCGCCCTCACCCAGCCGACACAGAAGCTGATAGGGACCGATCACCAGGTCTTGGGGATCGCCGTCAAAGAGCGTTTGGACCTGGAACTCGGTCAGCCAGGCCATCTCGATCAGGTACTCGGCCAGGCTCAGGGCATCGTCGTAGTGGGGGCCCAGCTGCTGCGCGATCTCTTCCACTTGCTCGGGGGCCAGGATGCCGACCCGACGCAGCAGATTCAGGAAATCGTCAACCGTGTCGATGGACATGACGACCCAGGGTTTCGGTTTCCACGTAAGCGAGCAGAAGCCCGGGACGGTCCCGCGCGTCTGCGTGCGCTTCGGCGCTTCGGGCTGGTGTCCGGGTTTCGCCCCGTCTACGTCAACAATAGCTCACAAATTCGCGCCTGGGTCAACTCATTCCAGCAAGAACCTGTCTCCCTGCACGACCAGCCGCTTCTTTCCCTTGTACCGATCGCAGGTGGCATGCATCTGCTCGATGCTGTCAAACCAGCCGACGACGTAGGCCGCTCCGAAAGTCTCTCCCGCCTTGACCTTGCGTCGATGCAGCTCCTCGATCAAACAGACGTAGCCGCGCTGATGGCACCAGGCCTCCGCCGTCGCCGCCGGGTCGAGGGTCATCCCCGCCAGCCAGGGGCCGGGCTGTCCCTTGACCTTGACCTGGTAAGCGCGAATCATCCGCTCGGGCACCTTGTTGTTACGCTGGTACAGGAATTTCGCGTCGGGAGCGAAATTCTTGCGGAACTCCTCGGCCGGGATCAGCTTGTCGTGGTAGCTGAGATAGATTTGGGCAAACGTATCGCCGTCCTTGTGACGGACGTGCCCGGGCATGTCGATGCGATAGAAGAGGTCGTCCACGTCATTGACACTGGTGATCTGCTCGCCGGAGAGCACGTAACGCAGCCCGGGCTGAAAGACCAGGGTCTGTTCCCACAGGGAGCCGGCCTTGAGCCCGGCGGCGGGCTTGGTGAAACGGAAGCGCAGCCGGACCGCCAGGAAATCCTTGCCGCGGATCAGCTCCGGCTGGAGCTGCCTGGCCTGGGTGCAGATTTGCGGGCCTTCGACGTAATGTTTCGACAAATCAAAGAACCCTGGTTCGCCTGGTGCGGCACCTGGCTTTTTCTCCTGCCCATGTACGAGTGGATCGCGGGAATAGCCATCGTCGCGCCAGCCCGGGGCCATCAGGAAGTCCATGATGTGCAGTCCGAAACCGACATCCCTGGCCCCTGTCTTCTTATCGAGGAAGCTGCTGGCGGCGATGCCGCTGACGTAGCCCTTCTTGTTGATGCGTGCCTGGAGGGCGTCGGTGTCGATCTGGACGTAGGTATCGGTTTCCGCGACCTTGATCGGATTGTCCGCCTGGCAGACAAGAACCGACAGCACCGCAATCATGGTGGCATGCATCGTTCACTCCTCTTTCGCTGGAACGGGCGGACTTCCAGGGTCAGGATCGGCTATCTGGCCCTGGAAGTCTGTCCCGGCGACCGCTTGATAAAACCCCAGGACTACACTTGGCCGGGCTGAAGTAAGTCCCCGTCGAGTCCAGAAGCTCGTCACCGCCGATCTTCACGCGGTCATGCTCCCTCTTCGTCCTCCACCTCAACCCTGCTCGGCTTCTGAGGGCGTGGGATTCCCAGGGCCTGGGCGATCTGCTCAAACCCCTTGTAGTTCTTGAACGGCTCGATCTCCGTCGCCAGGTTCCTGAGCTTGACCTTCTGCCAGGTCGAGGAAGTGTCGTGGTGCTGGCGGACGAAGGCGTTCGGCAAGGTATAGAACTCTGGCTCCGCCTCGCCGGTGGACCCATCGTTGCCGCCCGTGAACTTGCCGATGTTCAAAAAGGCCACGATCAGGAAGTCGAAGGCGTCGAGCGTACCCTCCTTCACCGGAAAGCCCCGGCCGCAGTCCGTGGCGTAGCGGGACTTGACCTGCACCCGGACCTGAGGAAGTTCGTTCGGGCCGGGGCGGCGGCGTGGGTCCGGGTGAATGCAGATGAGGTCGTAGCCCTCGTTGCCCTGGGGTGCCTTGTAGGCCAGGATGTTCCTCCTCATCAGGTAGCCCATGACGAGGTACTCGGCCCCGGTGGACACCACCGGCAGACGGAAGAACTCTTTGCGTTTCATGGCGTAGCCCTCAGTGGTTCACCTGATCATTCCCGATCCGGGCCTTACGCCAGCCCGGTCACGGTAACGCTATTCCGTCGCCCCGACATTGACGCCGATTGTGACGAGCCTTGACTGGATCGCCGCAACGACTCGGCTGGCCTGGTCAGGCAACCGTGCTTGGCCGTAGACCTCCTCAAGCTGGCGGAAGTACCTTCCCAGAAGCGTCTTGCCGTGGATTTCAGCGAGCAGCACGGTGTTCTCCTCGGGATTGGCTTCCCGAATCTCAGCGTACCACCGTCATTGGCTCATTGGGTATAGCGACCCGTGAGAAGAAGTCGTGGTACTTCGGTTCCCCGAAATTGGCCACGATCAGGTTGTGCCTGCACCTGGTAATCGCGGTGTAGATCAGTTCCTCGTCTGAGACACGGTCCCCCTTGCTCTCGTCTCCTTTCCCTCCTCTGGCCTGGTCAGAAAACAGGACCAGAAGCAGAGTGTTGATCTCCCATCCCTTGAAGCTGTGGATCGTCGCAAACTTGACCGTTCCTGGGTTCATCCAAAAGTGGAATTTCTTAGCCTTTCGCAGCCCCTCCACCTTGTCATCCAGTTCTTCGTCCTGCTCGATCCTTTCCAGTAATTCGTTGTACGTCTCCTTGCTTTCAAACATGGTCATCGTCCGTTCTCCCTGCCGCGTTCGGATCAGGCAGTCCACCTCTCGCAGGAAGGAGATGCGAGATGAGATAATGCAAACGTCGTTGGGATGAATGTCGTGCTTCTGGCACACCGAACGGTACAGTTCGTAGATGACCTCTGCACCATCCGTTGCCTTGGATAGGTCGTGATACTCAAAGTGACTCGGCGCATTGAACAGTGAAGTCTGTTCAGGAGCGATTTCGATACTGTCGAGGTCATACTTCCGGTTGAAAAAGTGGTTCTGGAACGCTGTTGCCACGCGGACGATCAAATCCGAAAGCCGGAAACTTGCCGTCAATTCGTTCCACCGGCCAGGAATGTTTGTCTTGCACCGCCGATCCACGTCGAGATCCCGACCATAGATGTTCTGCTTCTCATCTCCGAATAGCACGAACTCACCACCATCGGAGAGGAAATAGGTATACACGCTCCGCAGCCACTCGACTTGATAGTCCTGTACCTCGTCCACAAAAATGGCTGCAAACCGAGGAGTCTGGTCGGACACTGGGGCGAAGAAATCCTCTCGGTTGAACTCGTCCAAGCTTCTGATTGGTAGGCCGAGGTTGTTGGCCATCGCCCGAATGAACTCATGGTAGTGGAGGATGAGGAAGTTATCCCACGCGAAGTCTTCTCTCACCTTGCTGATCTTGTCGTGGATGTAATTGCGGAGGGTGATGTTATAGGTAAGGATCAACACCCTTGACCTCGTCCGCTTGTGGGCATCTACCGCTCGCCGTGCCAGGACCATTGTCTTTCCTGACCCAGCCACTCCTCGGACCTTTTGCCTTCCAGGCCGGCTCTCGATCAACTCGGCCTGCTTTTTCGGGTAGTTCAAAGGCTCTCCGTCCTGATGGGGGTGGAACGGGGGCTGCAAGTAACGACGGAAACTCTGGTACAGAGCCTCATCAAACCGCTCGTCCGGGTCCAGCAGTCCGCTGAGACGGACCCACCCCTCGATCCCCTCTTGAGTGGCCTGGTCACGACCAGCCACCTGAAAGTTCCCAAAACCTTTCACCCACCCGCAGGGCCTGAAGCCATAGTTCCTGAGGCGTTCGTGAATGGTGGCAGAGTCCTCGTTCGCAAAGTAGACCAGGCATCCGACGAGGTCAAAAAGATCCGGGCTGGTAATCTCCCGCTCCTTCAGCGACTCGATGTGCAGGTCGTAGAGATTCCGCTTATAGTCAATGGCCTGCGACAGGGGCGACTTGACAGGGGCGTCGTTCTTCACCAGGCTCCACTGGCGGCTGCGACTGACCCGGTAAAACGCCAATTGCCAATCCTTGACCTCGATGATCAAAACGCCATACCCTCGCCGCATCACGATGATGTCCGGGTTGTCACCGTTCAGGAGTGGCTGGAAGTAGACCTCAAACGAGTCGTCCAGATGCTTCTGTAGGGCCGAGAGGAGATGCTGCTCTCCCTTGGTCACCCGGCTGGGTGGCTGACGAATCACCTCCCAAGATGGGAATAGCTGGGCCATTAGTTCTACTGTGCGAGTTTATCCTAGCCGTTGGGCGTCGTTTTGGCTAGAGTTTCCTTCAGGTTTTTCTGAAGGAGTGTTGGCATGTCCACGATTCTGGAGCATCCCACAGCCCAAGCCTTGCTTGAGCAGACCGACGTCGCCCCCGAGACCGTGAACTCTTGTTCCCGGCGCCTCACGACCTTTATTCAACGCTACCTCCCCTGCTTCTACCGCAAGGAGCAGCGTTGCCATGCCGACACCATCCTGCGCGGCAAACTCACCGGCCTGCAACGCAAAACCACCGAACCGATTGCCACTCAGGCACACGAAAAACGCCGGCCCCTGCAACTCTTTGTCGGCGCCGGACTGTGGAGTGACGACGCTGTCACCGCCGAGTTGCGCCGCCACGTCCACACGGAGATTGCTGACCCCCAGGGCGTCCTGATCCTGGATCCCTCCGGCGTGGCCAAGAAAGGTACCCAGTCCTGCGGCGTGCAAAGGCAGTGGTGCGGTAACCTCGGCAAGGTCGAGAACTGCCAGGTCGGCGTTTTCCTCGGCTATGCTGCCCCTCGGGGCAAGGCTCTCCTGGCGGCTCGCCTGTTCTTGCCCCAGGAGCGGGCTGCCGACCAGGAACACCGCACCAAGACCTATGTTCCCAAGGAGGTCACTTACCAGGAGAAATGGCGGATCGGCCTGGACTTGGTGCGTGGACCGGGACGCGAGTTGCCCCACGCCTGGATCGTCGGCGACGATGAGTTTGGCCGGGCCAGCGAGTTGCGGGCCTGGTTGCGTTTCGACCACGAACGCTACGCCCTGGATGTGCCCTGCAACACCCAGGTCCGGGACCTGAGCAGACGGCGACCTGCCAGCCGACCGGGTGGCGCCGAGCGGTTGCCCGAGTGGGAGAGTGTGGCGGCCTGGGCCGCCCGGCAACCCAAGAAGCGTAGGCGTTACTTCACGATCCGGGACGGGGAAAAGGGGCCGCTGCGTGTCAAGGCAGTGCAGCAGTGGGTGCAGACCAGGGACGAGGATGGCTGCCCCGGAACCCGGGAACGGTTGGTGGTGATCCAAAGCGTGGAGAAGAACCCAAGAACCTGGTATGTCTTGAGCAACGCACCCAAGGAGATCCCGTTGGTGGCCATCGTGGGAGCACGCGGGGAGCGGCACCGGATCGAGCAATTGTTCCAGGAGGGCAAACAAGAGGTGGGCTTGGGGCACTACGAAGTGCGCAGTTGGACCGGGTGGCACCATCACATGACCCTGACGTTGCTGGCGTTGTGGTTTCTGCAACTGGAGCGACTCCAGGTTGGGAAAAAAAAATCCGGGTCTGACGGTGGCGTTGATTCGGCAGATCTTCACGATGTTGCTCCAGCGGCCACGGCCGAGTGCGCGTGACATCGCCGAGACAGTGAGCAAGGTGCTGCGGCGCACGGAGGAAGCGCGGATCTATCATTGGCATCAGAAAACAGGAAGGTTCCCGCCGCCGCGTCCTAAGCTGGGGTTCGCCCCGAAACATCCGTACCCACGGAAATGAAATCGCACAGTAGAATTAGACTGATCCATGTTTTGGTTCTTCGGCTGTTTCCAGACCTCCTGTCTCGGGAGAACTCTCTCATCTCGCCTTCAGACAAGTTCCGGGGACTTCCCTGGTTCGGTACTCAAGCAATGAATCTACCACATCTCGGCTTCTGCTGCGATAAGCGATCTTCCCGATTCACGATCTCCAGCAACTGCTTCGTCTCGATCAGCCGGCCGAACCGGGCCTCGACCTGCCCTGGCAGCGGCCCGCCTCGGACCAGCACCCCAAGTTCCATGTTCAACGCGAAGGCGTTCTCGGTCAGGTTGGCCAAGGTGAGCAGCAGCCAGGTGCCATCGGCCACCGCCCCCTTGACGTGCAGCACGCCCTGGTTCTGGTCCGCGTCCCGAGGTCGCAAGTCGGCTGGCCACGGTGCGGAGGAAAACCAGGGTCAACAGCACACTGGCTGGGATCAGGAGGAGTCGAAGGGACGTCATGAGTCAACTCGCCTTCCGTTCAAGAACGCAGAACAGGCTCAACCGGGGCTGTCTTGCCGCCATTGTATCCGCCTGCCTCAGTCGGCCCAGTTTTCGACCTGCAAGCCCAGCACGAGGCGGAAGTCCTTGAGATTGCGAGTCACCAGGGTCGCACGGTTGGCCAGGGCGATGCCGGCGATGAGCAGGTCGGCCCGGCCGATCTTCTTCAGCTTCTTGTTTTCCCGCAGGCGATCGAATTCCGCAGCGACGGCGTCCGTGATCGGGAGAACCCGGAAGGTGCGCAAGTCGTGTTCCGCTCTGTCGAGTCGCTGTTGTCCGCGTTGCAGTTCGGCCCCGTTCGCTGCCTTCAGCAATGTGGCGAAGCGACCCTGCAACACTTCAATCCGGGTGATGATGGCAATGCCAATTTCGTCCGTCTCACGGCGGTAACGCTCCGCGACCTGCGGCCGTTCGGCAAGCAAGTGTCCCAGCGTATCCGTGTCGAGGAGGATCATGGCTCCTCCTCAGTCATTGGCCGGCCTCGCTGCCGGTAGATTTCTTTCAGCTCTTCCTCCCAGTAAGGATCATCTTTCCAGGATCCGATGACAGCGAGCTGGGCTTGCTTACTTGGTTTGGGGGGTGGGCCAGTTCGCAGCCAGTCCTGAATCACGGCTTTGAGGAAACGCCACTCTGGACCGACCTGGCGGGCTGCCAGGCCTTGTTCCTGGACCAACCGGAGAACATCCGACTCGCTCAGGCGCAAGTAGGCGGCGGCTTCGCTGAGTGTGAGAACTTCGCCCGGGGTGGCGTTCGCCCCGGCGGGGGTTGCCGCGGTGCTAAGCCACCGATCGATGGCGGCCCTGAGAAACCGCCATTCCCCGGCGGCTAAACGGCCTGGCAGACCCTTTGTCTGAAACAGTCCCACAATCTCCGTTTCGGGCAGCCCCAGATAGGCGGCGGCCTCGGCCAATGTCAGCACCTCACCCGGAGGGCTCTTGACAACGGCAGCCTGCGGTTGAGGTTCCTGTGTCGGCTCCGGTTTCGGTTTTTGCGTTCGTGGCATGTCGCAATCCTCCATCGTCGGGGGTCGGCACTGCCACGCCGTTCCCCTCAGCGACAGGCAGAACCGAATCACCTTGATTCTACTCCGATTCGCCGCTCCCTGCCTTGTGATTCTCCGCGGTTCAGTGCGATTCCCCCCTGGAAAGCAAGGAGCGATTGCGTAGAATACCTCAAACAACCCCGCGCTCGCCGTTTCCACCGGCGAGCCCCTGGTGAGCCCGCGCCATGAGGTGAGGGCCCCGGGTGGCGGCCCAGGGACGCCGCACCCTCCCCCTGTTCAGGACCAACCGGATCGGATGAACGCTCTTGCTCCTGCCGGCTCCGTCAAACCGCCCGTCTGGAAAATCGCCCTCGCTCTGGGTGTCGTGTACCTCTGCTGGGGCACCACCTACCTCGCCATTGCGGAGGGCGTTCGCGAGCTGCCGCCCGGCCTCTTTGGCGGGCTCCGGCTGATGCTGGCCGGCTTCATCGTGCTGGTGGCCCTGGCGTGGCGTGGCGAATCGATCCGCCTGGAGACGCGCGAGGGCTCCTGGCTGTGGCTGGTGGGATCCTTCCTGTTCCTGGGCGGCAACGGCCTGGTCACCCTGGCCGAGAAGACGGTGCCGTCCGGCGTCGCCTCGGTGCTGATCGCAACCACGCCGCTGTGGATGGCCCTGCTGGAGCTGAGTCTGCCGCACGGCGAGCGCCTGACCGGCCGGGGCTGGCTCGGTCTGCTGCTGGGCCTGGCGGGCGTGGCCGTGCTGATGTCGGGGCGAACCTCGACCGCCGGTCACGACTCCTTCGACTGGTGGGGTCCGCTGCTGGTGCTTGGATCGGCCTTTTGCTGGGCGGTGGGCTCGGTGCTGTATCGCCGGCGGCGGGGCACGAAGGGCCACGTGGCCTCGGCCGCCTGGCAGATGGTGTTGGGCGGCAGCAGCCTGGCCCTGGTCGGTCTGGCCTGCGGCGAGGGGCAGTCGGTGGCGGCCCTGGAACAGGTGCCGGTGCGTGGGCTGCTGGCGTTCCTGCACCTGCTGCTGTTCGGCTCGCTGCTGGGCTTTGTCGCCTACGTCTGGCTTCTCGGTCACGTCCCGGCCGCCCAGGCGGGGACCTACGCCTACGTCAATCCCGTGGTCGCCATCCTGATCGGCTGGTTGCTGGCCGGCGAAGCCCTGACGCTGGCCGTGGTCGGTGCCGTGGCGGTCATTCTCACGGGAGTCGCCCTGGTCCGCTCGGCCGGGCGCGGCTTGAAGAACGAGCCGGCGCCGACAGCGGCAACCGGCACTGTGATTGAACCGGGCGAACGCGACGTTTATCCTGATAGGGGGGCCAAAGAGTTTTCCGAACGGAGGTGTGAGCATGCTGACGCCAACTGCATTGGCACGAACGGTTTTGCTGGCCGGCCTGGCTCTGGTGCTGCTAGCCGGCCCCGTCCTGTCCGCGGATGACTTTCCTTCCTTCAAGAAGCGCGGCGACGAGGAAAAACGCTTCTACGCCTCGGTGGGCGAGGCCATCGTCAAGGGCGCCCATCCGACCAGCAAGAAACGGGCCCTGGTGGACTTCAAGGTAAAGGAGCCCAAGCCCAACCGGACCGAGGTGACGATCAAGATGGAGTATTACGGGCTCGTCCTCAACAAGAAGTACGTGGCGGACATCACCCTCAAGATCGACTCGACCGACAAGAAATCGTGGGAAGTGCTGAACATCGACTATGTCGATAACAACAACATCTCCTATAACGCCAAGAAGGTCCAGGAGTTGATCAAGGACTTCAACAAGTAGCGGACCTGTTAGCCGCGACGCGCAGCGGAGCGCGTCCGACCTGAACGCGCTCCGCTGCGCGTCGCGGCTAACAGGGTCCAAACCAGGAGACGTTTCATGGCGACAGCAACGGCAACCGGGACGCTGCGGCGGATGTACGTGAATGGTCAGTGGTGTGCGGCCAGCGATGGCCGGACGCTGGGTGTGATCAATCCGGCGACGGAGGAAGTGATCGCCGACGTGGCCTACGGCAACCGGGAGGACGCCCGGCGGGCGCTGGAGGCGGCGCACCGTGCCATGCCCGCCTGGATGAAGCTGACCGCGTGGGACCGGGCCAAGATCCTGCGCAAGACGGCCGACCTGATGCGCGAGCGGGCCGACAGCATTGCTCGGACGCTGACGATGGAGCAGGGCAAGCCATTGCTGGAAGCCAGGGGCGAAGTGCTGCACTCGGCCGACACCTTCGAGTGGTTCGGCGAGGAAGGCAAGCGGGCGTATGGCCAGGTGATTCCGAACTCGGCCCAGGGCAAGCGGCACCTGACGATCAAGCATCCGGTGGGCGTGGTGGCGGCGATCAGTCCGTGGAACTTCCCGGTGACGCTGCAGGCCCGCAAGATCGCTCCGGCCCTGGCCAGTGGCTGCACCATCGTCAGCCGACCCGCCAGCCAGACGCCGCTGTGTCTGATCCAGGTGTTCGAGTGTCTGGTCGATGCCGGAGTGCCGCCGGGCGTGGCCAACCTGGTCATCGGCCCGGCTCAGGAAATGGCCGACGAGTTCCTGGAGAACCCCATCTGCCGCAAGATCAGCTTCACCGGCTCGACCGAGGTGGGCAAGCAACTGATGCGGAATGCCGCCGACCAGATGAAGCGCCTCAGCCTGGAGCTGGGCGGCCATGCACCGTTCATCGTCTTTCCCGACGCCGACCCCGAGGTGGGGGCAAAGATCGCGGTGCAGGGCAAGTTCCGCAACAACGGCCAGGTGTGCATTGCCCCGAGCCGGTTCTACGTCCACAAGGACGTCGAGAAGAAGTTCACCGAGGCGGCGGTGGCCTTTGCCAAGAGCTTGAAGATGGGCAACGGCCTGGACGCTGGCATCGAAGTCGGTCCGATGTTCGAGAAGAAGGCGCTGCAATCGACGCAGGAACTGGTTGACGATGCGAAGAGCAAGGGAGCGAAGATCCTCACCGGCGGCAAGAAGTCGGATCGCTTCGATCGCGGCTACTTCTTCGAGCCGACCGTGCTGTCCGGTCTGACGCCCAACGTCAAGATGCTGGTCGAGGAGCCATTCGCCCCGGTGATGCCCGTGCTGGACTTCAGCAAGCTGGACGACGTGATCGCGGCGGCCAACAACACCCGCTATGGGCTGGCGGCCTACGTCTTCACCAACGACCTGACCGTGGCCCTGAAGATGGCGGAGGGGATCGAGGCGGGCATCATCGGCATCAACGACCCGGTTCCGGCCACGCCGCAGTGCCCCTTTGGCGGCATGAAGGAAAGCGGCCTCGGCCGGGAGCTGGGCCACGAAGGACTGGAGGCGTACCTGGAAACCAAGTACGTCTCCATCCGGCTGCGGGATTGAGCATCTGCAAGACTGCGCCTGCCAGCCAGCCGACAGGGTATTCGGACGGGCTGGCAGGCGCCTTCGCACCTCGTCAGAATTCCATTGAGAACAGTCGAGCTGGCCCGTCCAGCGCCATCTTGCACGTCAGCAGCACGTCCAGACCGATGAGCACGTCGGTCGTCGGCAAGACGGTGGCCAGCTCCGTCACCAGCAGATCCGGTTCGGTCAACCAGGCGGTCGGTGACTGGAGCGGGTCCGTGATGCTGAGACTGACCTCGAAGAGTCGCACCTTGACCTTTCCGCCCGCCGTGGTCGTTGTGGCCGTGACCGTTGCTGGAGTTGCGCCAAGAGCCTGAAGCAGGCTGGCGGCAACCGCAGTCAAATCCGAGCCGGTGTCAATCTGACCCCGGGCCTGGAGAGGTGGCGGGACCGACTGACCCGACGCCAGCAGCATGGCCAGTTCCTGGCCGCTCCGTCCGATCCACACCGGAACAAAGAGGCCTGATGGAAGAGCCGGAAATGTCAATCGGGCCATGGGCGGTTGATCCCTCGTACGTGGACGTGAGGCTCCACGGCCCGGATCTCATGGACGAAGAACGGTTCTCTCCCAAACCGTTTCAGCCCCGCCTGGCGCGCTGCTTTCCAATCATCGAACAGGCCGATGACATCCTTCCCCTTGATCAGGACGCAGCGTCCCTCCTGGCCCTCAGCCAGCAACCGTGCGACCTCCTGGCGATAGACGTTCCATTCTTGCGCCAGCGGCTCGTCGGACGCATCCTCAGGCAATTCCGAGCAAGGGATTCCTGCTGGTCGGCTCGGATTGTCGCGGAGCGTGCTGGTTTGCGACCGTGTCCGCTCTTGCTCCACCATCTGCTGAATCAATCGCGTTATTTCGTCCTTCATTGCTTCGTCCTCCTCTGACGCCAAACTACCAGCCCCCAGACGAAGCAATCAAGAGGAATGGGCTCGGTCGCGGTTCAACTCCGCCGAGCCGAAACGCGACCTTCTGCGCGATTGTGCTACCGCCGCGCGGCCGTCCTCCGTCATTTTGGACTGAGAACTGGCGTAACTTCCGCCCCTTCCGGCAGATCGTCGCCAGGGTGAACCACCACCATCTCCCCCGGGTTGATCCCCGCGACAATTTCGATCTCCGCACCATAGTCGCGGCCCAGCTGCACGTTGCGGTAAGACACCCGCTGCTGGTCCAGCACGGCCACCCTCGGCCCTTCGGAGCGCGTCGCCAGCGCCGCTGCCGGGATCAGCACCGGCAAGGTGGCGCGGTTGAACGTGAACTTCACCTGCAAATACATCCCCGGTCGCAGCGCGTTGTCGAGATTCTTGACCTGGACTTCCGTACGCAAAGTGCGTGTCGCCGGATCGAGAGCATCGGCGGTGCGCGTCACCTTGCCCTGGAACTCCGTTCGCGGGTCTTCGCGCCGGAAGATGACCGCGCCTCGACCCACCTTGATGCCCGTGGCGAAGACCTGAGGCACGTCCACGAAGACGCGAAGGACGTCGGTCCGCATCAGGTGGAACAGCTCGCGGCCGGTGCTGTCGGCAGCGACCAGGTCGCCCGGATCGATTTGCCGGGCCGTGATGACGCCGGGAAACGGGGCGGTGATCTTCTCGAAGCGCTGCAGGTCGGTCCAGCGCTGCACAGCCGCCTCGCTCACCTTGATCGCGGCCGCCATCGCCTCGACGTTGGCCGAGGCCACGCCGGAAGCCTGGACCCTGCGATCGTAGTCCTCCTGTGCCGCGGCCAGGGTGGCAACCATGCGGCGATAACGGACCTCGTCGCTCCTGGCAAAGGCCAGGTCCGCCCTGGCCTTGTCCAGGTTCGCCCGGGCCTGCACCAGGTTGGCCTGGGCCTGAGCGAGCTGGTCATCGGTGTCGGGAGAATCGATCTCGGCCAGTAGCTGGCCCTCCCTGACTCGGTCGCCGATGTCCACGAGCCGGGTCTTCACGTAGCCGGTCGCCCGGGGGTAGAGTGCGGCTTCCAGCAGCGGCAAGGCATTGCCGGGAAGAAGCTGCTCCGAATCGGATGACACCTGCTTGGCGATCGCGACACTGACGCGCGGCACCGCGCTGGCGGCCTCTTCCGTGGCGGCGTTCAGTTCCCGTTGCTGCCGGAGACGGGGCATCGCACCCAGGACAAAAGCCCCGGTCAGCAACACGACACCGAGAAAGCCGATCGTCCCGACCGCGAGCCGGGATACTCGCTTGTGCTTGGGGCCGGAAGTTGCCGGAGTCAGAACTGCAACCGGGTGCCCCTGGCCATTGCTGTTCGTCATGGTAATGCGCTCATTCATGATTCGTCCTCCCGGGAAAACCAAGGGCTGCCAGCGGCTTGCCGTTGGTGTGTGGCCTGTCAAACGCGACGCCATGGACTTCCGCTTCCGCCGGCTCTTCCGCTTGCTCCGGAGCGGGCGCCTTCCGGCGAAGCATGCTGTACATCACGGGCACAAAGAACAGGGTGAAGAACGTGGCCACCAGCAAGCCGCCAATGACCGCCCGGCCCAGCGGGGCGTTCTGCTCGCCGCCCTCGCCCAGTCCCAGCGACATCGGCAGCATGCCGATGATCATGGCCAGGGCCGTCATCACCACCGGCCGCAAGCGCGTTGCCCCCGCGGACAGGGCAGCGCTGCGAGCGTCGTGCCCGAGGTGCCGTTGATCGTTGGCGAAGGTGATCATCAGGATGCTGTTGGAGGTCGCCACGCCGATACACATGATCGCGCCCATCAGGGCCGGCACGCTCACGGTCGTCTGGGTCACGAACAGCATCCACAGGATGCCCGCCAGCGCCCCGGGCAGGGCCGTCAAGATGATGAACGGGTCCAGCCAGGACTGGAAGTTGACCACCATCAGCAGGTAGACCAGCAGCACGGCGAACAGCAGGCCAAAGCCAAGCCCTGTAAACGAGCTGTTCATGCTCTCCACCTGGCCGCGGATGGCGAAGGTGCTGCCGCGCGGCAATTCCGAACGCAGCGAATCCACGATGCGCTGCACGTCGGCCGAGACGCCGCCCAGGTCGCGACCCTGCACGTCGGCGTAGACCTCGAAGACCGGCTGGACGTTGTAATGGCTGACGACTCCTTCGGAGACCGTGCGCCGCAGTTTCGCAAGGTTGCTCAACAGTTGCGGCGGTTTCTGATTCGTCGTTTCGCGCTGGCCCTGCTGAGCAGGCTGATTGCCTCCACTGATGATCGGCGTGTTCAGCAGGGCTTCCACCGTGTCGATCCGCTCCGGCGGCGTCTGCACGGCGAGGACGTAGTTGACACGGTTCTGCGGGTTGACCCAGTAGTTGGGCGTCACCTGGCTGGTCGAGCTGAGCGATACCAGCACGCTGCCGGTCACGTTCTGCTGGGTCAGTCCCAGCTGCGAGGCCATGATGCGGTCCACGTCCAGGCTCAGGGTCGGCTGGTCCGTGATCTGATGTAAATGCACGTCGGCGATGCCGGGAACCCTGGCGATCTCGCGCCGCAGCTTCTGGGCGAGAGCCAGGTTGCCCGCGCGATCGACGCCGACCACCTGGACGTTGATCGGGGCCGGCAGACCGAAGTCGAGGATCTGGCTGGTGATGTCGGCCGGCTGGAAGTAGAAGGTGCAGTCGGGGAAGCGCTTCGGCAGCTCCCGCCGCAGCTGGGCGACGTACTCCGCCGTGGGACGGTGCCCTTCCTTCAGGGCCACCAGGATCTCGCCGTCGCCATCGCTGACCGTGCCATTGTCGATGTAGGCCCGCACCGTGAAGGAGGGCGTCATGCCCATGTTGTCCAGGATCATCTCGCGCTCCCCGGCCGGCACGATCTCGCGGATCGCGTCCTCGACCTGTCCGAAGATCCGCTCGGTCTGTTCGATGCGGGTGCCCGACGGGCCCCGGACGTGCAGCCGGAACTGGCCGGCATCGACCGCCGGGAAGAAGTCCCGACCGATCCGGGGAGCCAGCGCCAGCGAGCCGAAAGCGAACCCCAGCAGCAGCGTGGTCGCGATCAGCCGGTGATCCAGGGCCCAGTTCAGCAGCCCCTCGTAGGCGGAACGCAAACGCTCGAACAAGTGATTAAACGCCTGGTGGAACCGCCAGATCGGTCCACCGCCGGTTGTGCTGCCGTGTTCACCCTCGGCGTACAGATGCACTTCCGCGGGCAGCAGGTACAGCACCATGGTCGGCACCAGGGTCCGCGACAGCAGGTACGAAGCGAGCATGGCGAACACGACCGCCAGGGCCAGCGGCAGGAACAGCGACGCGGCCGGGCCGGTCAGGAACGCCACCGGCACGAACACGATGCAGATGGCCAGCGTCGAGACGAAAGCCGGCACCGCGATCTGGGCGGCCCCGTCGAGGATCGCCCTGCGGATCGGCTTGCGCATGGCCAGGTTGCGGTGGATGTTCTCGATTTCGACCGTGGCGTCATCCACGAGGATGCCGACCGCGAGGGCCATGCCGCCCAGCGTCATGCTGTTGAGCGATTGCCCCAGGCCCCACAGGACCACGACCGAGGTGAGGATCGACAGCGGAATCGACACGGCCACGATCAGGGTGCTGCGCCACGAACCCAGGAACAGCAGGATCATCAGGGCCGTCAGCCCGGCAGCGATGACGCCTTCCTTGACCACGCCCTCGACGGCGGCCTTGACGAACACCGATTGATCGAAGAGCAGGTCCATCTTCAATTCCGGCGGCAGCTGAGCCTGGATGCCTGGCAGCGCGGCCCGGACGCGGTTGACCACGCTCAGACTGGAAGCGCCCTCGCCCTTGAGGATGGTCATGAGGATGGCCCGTCGGCCATCCCGGCGGACGATGTTGGTCTGGACCTGCGAGCCCATGCGGACGTGGGCCACGTCCTTGACGTAGACCGTCACGCCGTTGACCGTCTTGACCGGGATGTCGTTGAAGGCCGGGATCAGGTCGGGACTGCTGTTGAGCTTGACGTAATACTCGGTGGTGCCGATCTTGGCGGTGCCGGCCGGGATGATCAGGTTCTGGCTGTTGATGGCCGTCTGCACGTCCTGCGGCGACAGACCGCGAGCGTACAGCTGGCCCAGGTCGAGATCGACCATGACCTGCGGCCACTTGCCGCCCCAGGGCTGAGGCACCCGGGCGCCCTGGACCGTCCCGAGCCGCTGGATGACGAAGTTGGAGGCGTAGTCGTACAGTTGCTGTTCGTTCAGGGAGTCGCTGCTGACCGCGATCTGCACGATCGGCACGCTGGTGGCGCTGTACTGGACGATGTAGGGCGGGTTGATCCCCGGCGGCATGATCTTGAGGATCGCCTGGCTGGTGGCGGTCACCTGGGCCACCGCCGCCTCGATCTTGGCTCCGGGATAGAAATAGATCCGGATGACGCCGACGCCGAAGAGCGACTGGCTCTCGATGTGTTCGATGTCATTGACCGACGTGGTCAGCACGCGCTCGTTGATCAGGATGATCCGCTTTTCGATCTCATCCGCGGGCATGCCGGTGTACTGCCAGACGACGCTGACGACCGGGATGTTGATTTCGGGAAAGATGTCCGTGGACATGCGGTAAATGCTGACCGCACCGAACACCGCGATCAGCAGGGCCATCACCACGAAGGTGTAGGTCCGTCGCAGAGCCAGTCGAACGATCCACATGGTTCTCTCCTGAGGCCACGTTGCTGTTGGAAGACGCTTCTTCTAAAGCAAGGAGCGTTCCAATCATCGGCGCAGGGAACGAGTGTGACACAAGTACCTATCGGATAATAGGTTGCGTCTTCGGAATTGGCCGGGAGACAGGGAGGCAGCCAGGAAGTGTCGAAGGGGGCGTGTCGAAATGTCGGCGCGTGTCGAACTTTCGACACGTTAGCCGCGACGCAGAGCGGAGCGCAGGGCCGCGACCCCCGGACTCAGCATCGGTAACCGTCTTCAGCGGCCGGTCTTCGACTCGGGGCGATCAGTCTATTGGCTTGGCTTTCGGCGCGGACCTGGCCTCGACCTCCGCCAGCAGCTTCCGGAAGTCCGCCCGGCCGCGGAGGGCGTCGAAGTCCGGCTCCATCAGTTCGTCGGGCCAGTTCCAACCGGCCTTGATGGCGTCGCGGAGTGCGGCGACGGCCTGGTCCGCGAGCGCCGCCGCCTCGGCCGCGGTCACGCCGGACTTCGCTTCCCCGCCCAGCCCGGCCAGCAGGGCCAGGACACGCGACTGCTCCAACCGGTCCTGGCAGTCAGGGATCTTGTTCCTGGACCACAGTTCCAGGGCGCGGCGCAGGTCGGCGGCGGCCGTGGCCGGCTGTCCGGACCGCACCAGGGCCCAGCCCCGAGCGGCGTGGCCGTGCCCCGGCCCCCTTGTTTCATACCTGTAATTCGAGCCCGCTTCGGCTAACTTCTTGTAAATGGTCATGCCGGTCTCGATGCCGCGGAAGCCCTCGGCAAAGCGCTTCTGGCGGACGAGCAGCCGGCCAAGGTGGACGTGGGCTGTCGCAAGGTTGTCCTGGTAGTAGGGCACCGTGGGGTTGGCCTCAAACAGCTTCTGGCCGATGGCCAACGCCTCGAGAAGCGAGGCCATCGCCTCCTGGGACTTCCCCGTCTTCGAGAGGAGAGAGCCGATGCCATTGTGGCACAGGGCCAGGACGTACTGGTAGTTGCTGACGGCGGGGTTGGCGTCAGCGAGTTCCTGAACGATGGCCAGCCCCTTGCGGTACGCCTCCATGGCCTCCGCCGGTTTCCCCGTTCTCACCAGATTTATGCCCGTGTTGACGTGGATACCGCCCAGGATATACTGGAAATCGGCGACGGCAGGGTTGGCGTCCGCCAGCTGTTGCGCGAGGGGCAACGCCTTGGCGTACTCCTTGAGCGCCTCCTCCGGTTTCCCCATCCCCACCAGCAGTTCACCGATGTTATAGTGGGTAACAGGGACGGGCGCTGGAACTCGGTGACATCGGGATTGGCGTCCGCCAGCTTTTGCTGGATGGCCAGCGCCTTGCGGTACGATGCCAACGACTCCTCCGGCTTACCCAGGGAATCACACGTGACCCCGATGACATTGTAGCAGCGGGCCAGGATGGACCGGACCGCGTCGCTGGGGTGCTCCGCCTCCAGCCGCTCGCCCAGGTCCCGTTGCTCTTCGAGCACCGCCAGCGCCTCCGCGGACTCGCCCGTCCAGATCAGCAGCCAGGCTACCTGCGCCAGGCTGCGGGCCACGTCCAGCCGAGTCTGGACGTCTGCCCCCTCGACCGCCGCCAGCTCCCGCCGCAACGCCAGTGCCTTGCGGTGGACCGCCAGCGCTTCCTTCTTGTCGCCGATTTTGTCTGTCAGCTCGGCCAGCTGGAAGTACGCCGCCGCCAGCGCCTGGCGCGACCGAGCGTCGGTCTGCCCGGCCAGCAGTTTCTCCAGGTCGGCGTAGAAGCCGACCGCTTCCTTCAACAGCTTGGTCCGCAGCGCCTCGAACTTGGCGTTCTTGAGCAGCGCGTCCTCGCTGACGCCGGTGTGGAACAGCGCGATCGCCTTCTGGGCCAGCTCGAACCGCTCCTGCACCTTGGCCTGCTCGGCGGTCAGTTCGGCGTTCTTGCCGGCCAGCTCGGCGTTGGCCTGCCTCTGCACCGCCAGCACCGCACTCAGCCCACCGACCGCCGCCAGCGCCAGCACCGCCGCCGCCCCAAGCAGAAGCCGCCGCCGCTTGCGCCGCTCCGCCGCCTGGGCCGCCGCTGTCGCCTGCTCCCCTTCGACCCGCACCCGCTCCAGCTCCGCCCGCCGTGCCCGCTCGTCCGCTGCCGCCCGCAATCCGGCCACTGCCTGCGCCACCGCTCCCGCGTCCGCCGGTCGATCCGCCGGCTCGAACGCCAGGCACTGCTTGCACAACGCCACCAGCTCCGGCTCCGCGCCACAGCCGTCCAGCCGGGCGAAACAGTCCTCCAGCTGGCCGCGCACCGCCTGCACCCGCACCTCCTCGGTTTCGCCCACGTAAGGCGGCTTACCCGTCAGCATCACCGCCAAGAGCGCCCCCAGGCCGAACACGTCGGAACGCTCGTTGACCCGCTCGAGCTGGCCGATGGCCTGCTCCGGTGGAATAAACGCCGGGGTGCCGACCAGGCTGCCGGCCTGGGTGTGCGGCCCGGCCTCCAGCGCGGCGTGGATCTCGGTCCAGGCCCGCGTCCGCTCCGCCGCCAGCGCCTCCACGGGGGTCTGAGTCGGCTCGCCCAGCACCTTCGCCAGTCCCCAGTCCATCACCTGGACCTCGCCGAAGGCGCCCACCATCACGTTGGCCGGCTTGAGGTCGCGGTGAATGACCCGGTGGGCGTGGGCGTAACCGACCGCCTGGCAGACGGCCTCGAAGATGGCCAGCAGCCGGCCACGCTCGGCCGAGGGTTCGGTCCTGTGGATGAGGATGTCTGCGAGGGTGTTCCCCTTGATGAGCTTCATGGCCAGGAAGGGCCGGCCATCGGCGAGGCTGCCGACCTGATGCACGGCTGGAATGCCTGGATGCTGCAACTGCCCGGTGATCCGCGCCTCGCTGAGGAAGCGCTGGGCGACCGGCGAGTCGGCCGGGTAACGCTCCGACAGCAGCTTGACGGCGACGTCGCGGTCGAGGGCAACGTCACGGGCGCGATAGACGACGCCCATACCGCCGTGGCCAATCTGCTCGCACAGCTGGTAGCCCGGCGGGCTGTGGAGGGCGACGGTCAGCTCGGCGGTGGTGGCCCCGAGAGGTCCAGCGGTGCTTGTCAACTCTTCGGCCACGGCTTTTCCTTTCCCGGTTCTCCAGAGGTCGCCTGCTGTTATTCCAAACAACTGCGGCTCCAAGTGACCCCGGTACGAAAGATGGTCATGGAGGACCGCCCTGCTAAGCCGTCCGGACGGTTCAGCAGGGCGGTCCTCCGTGAGGAATTGCCTTGCCTGGATAATATACTCAAAACCCAAGTGGATTTCCCCCGGAAACTCAGGATTGCTGGAGCGCCCGGCTGTTGCGCCATCGACCTCCTTTCATCGGTTGCGAGAGAGTGGATCGGTCCCTATACTTGCCTTTCAAGCGGTTCCCCCCTCGGGACCGAATGCAGCGAGGAGATTATGGCGGATTCTACCGACCGACGCGCGGCGGAGCGCTTCCCGGTCAACGCAGACGCCTGCTGCCCCTTCCTTTCGCCGGTGCAGGAAAGCCCTGCCCCTGTCAAGATCCGAGACGTATCCATGACAGGCATCGGCCTGGTGATGGGCCGCACTGTCGAACCGGGGACCTTGCTGGCCCTGACCCTCTCCAACCCGGCCAAGGGTTTTACCAAGACGGTGCTGGTCCGGGTCGCGCATGCGACCCCCCTGCATGGCAGCTACCTGATCGGGGGCAATTTTACGCTCCCCCTTACCTATCAAGAGATGTCAACCTTGGTGTTGTAGCAGGTCCGGCCGACCCGGCCGAGGTGCCCGATCTCCGTTCAAGGGACGGGTTTCAGAACAACTTTTTCAATACTCTGTCGATGGGGGACGAAGAACGAACGTCAGGCGTCAGTTGTTCTTGCTGGAGTCGCTCCCATGGCCTGGCTCGCAAACTCCATGAAACTGATCGGCAAATATGGCAAAGCGGCCAAGGTCGTCGTCTCGGGCGTCCTCAACGTGGTGGCCCCCGGCAGTGGCAGCCTCCTCAGCCTGGCCGGGGAGGTTCTCGACGCTGCCCAGGACGTTTCCGAGAACACCCAGCGTGAGCGCTGGGAAGCGGAGATGCTGGCCCGGATGGGCCAGAGCGAGACGGAACTGCAGCGCCTTGGCCAGCTGCTGGAATGCCTCCTGGCGCCGCTGGCAGTGCTGTGCGACAAGGCCGCCGCCTTCGCCGACCAGGCCGAGGACCTGCCCGACATCATTGGCCGCGCCCTTGCTGCCAATCCGGCGCTGTCGGAAGCGCTGCACGGCATCGAGGGCATCAAGGTCCAGTTCGACGCCTTCCACGCCGACCTGCGCCGCGTGGCCCGGAACCAGGCGGACGCCATTCCCGTCTACGAACGCATGAACCGGGTGGCCGATTACTTCGACGAGCTGTGGGCTGCCGGCATCAACCCCCGGGATTTCGCCCATTACGTCCAAAGCCATCGGGAAGCGGTCGCCAGGATCGAGCTGGGCAAGACAGCCGACCTGGACGGGCTGCTGCTGGACATGCGCTCGGCCACGCCGAAGGCCGCCAGCGTTTGCGTGTTGGAGGCGGCGGCAGCGACCCGCGAGGGGGACTATCCGGCCGCCCAGCGTGCCCTGGCCACCGCCGTTCGGCTGCGTCCGCAAGACGCCAATCTCGCGGAACTGTCCCGGCGAGTGACCGTGCTGGCCACCCAGGCAACCCCGAAGAGGGATCCAGCAAGGACGGACTCGCCAGCGTCCGAAGTGGGGCGGCTGCAACCGGGCGACACGGTGGACGGCTGGTTACTGGAGACACGCCTGGGAGCGGGCGGTTGGGGCCAGGTGTTCAAGGCCAGTCGGGAGGGCCAGACTCGGGCGCTCAAGGTGATGCACCCCAACCATGCCACCGACCGAGCCTTCGTCGAACGCTTCAAGAAGGAGATCGAGGCCCTGATGCGGCTGCCGCGCCACAGCAACCTGGTGCGAGTCGAGAGCTTCGGCTACTGCACAGCCCGGCAAACCTGGTATCTGGTCATGGAATACCTCGACGGCCAGACACTGGAGCAGTTCCTCGCCTTCAAGGGGCCGCTCACCGAAGGGCAGGTGCGCAAGGTCTTCCCGGACCTGGTTGAAGGACTGGCGCGAGCGCATAAGGTGGGGATCGTGCATCGGGACATCAAGCCAGGCAACCTGATTTTCCGGCAGAGCGACCAGCGGCTGGTCCTGGTCGATTTCGGGCTGGCGGTGGGCGTGGAGGACTTCGGGCGAACCAGGGTCGGCGGCATCTCGATCCAGTTCGCGGCCCCGGAGCAGCACTTCGGCGACCCCGCTACGCAGGCCAGCGACGTCTTCAGCCTGTGTGCCGTCATCCACTCCGCGCTGAACCACGACAAGCCGGAGCTGCGCAAGCCCCACTATTTTACCCCAAGCCTGGCCCCGGATTCATTGCGGGAGGTGTTGACTGCCGGGCTCCGGTCGAACGTGCGGGAACGGCTACAAGACGCCGGCCAGTTACTCGCCGCACTGCGCCGCGCTCATTCTGAGAGCCGGAAGCTATCTTCAAACGTGAGGTCCAACTCTAACTTGGGCCAGAGACCATCGGTTAGGGCGAGGGAACACTCCCAGAGAAAAGGGCAGATCGAAGGGTTGAAGGCTCAAGCAGCGGAACAGTTGAAGAAGAATCTCACCGGGGAAAGATTGGCGATACGATCACCAACGAACTCGGGATGAAGTTCGCGTGGGTGCCCCCAGGGAAGGGCTGGCTGGGAGGGGGCGACGGCAAGCCGGGGACCAAGGAATTCACCCTGGCCCAGGGGTTGTGGTGCGGCGTTTACCCCGTCACTCAGGCGGAGTGGCAGGCGGTCATGGGCAACAACCCAGCCCACTTTGGCGGCAACCCGCGGTATCCAGTCGAGAACGTCTCGTGGAACGACGTGCAGGAATTCCTGGGGGCACTGGGTGTTAGGCTTGTGAAATGTGGACTAATATATAGATTGCCGAGTGAGGAGGAATGGGAATACATCTGTCGAGGAGGGCCTGCTTCTCAAAACCAGAGCGGCTTTCACTTCTACTTGCGGTGAACGACGGACCTTACCCCTGTGCTGACGAACAACCTCTCATCAACTGAAGCCAACTTCAACGGTGATTACCCTGCGGGCTCCGCAGCCAAGGGACCATACCTGCGACGGCCTTGCGAAGTTGGGAGGTATTGGCCAAATCCCCTAGGTATCTACGACCTCCACGGCAACGTCTGGGAATGGACTTCCTCCCAGAAGGGTTCGGACTGTGTGAACCGGGGCGGGTGCTGGAGCAGCTACAGTGCCGACTGCACGGCGGCGTACCGGAACTGGCTCGACCCGACCGACCGCTTCAACAACCTAGGTTTCCGCGTCCTCGCAGTTCCGGCGGTATAAGCAGGCAAGAGTGGTGCGTTGCTCGGTGGCCTTACCCATTGGCTGGTGTCATCGGCCCGACCGTTCAAACACCACGATATCGGTGAAGGCATCCGTACCGCTGTGCGGCACTTGCACGCCGGAGCCATACGGTGACCGACGCGACGGTTGCGCAAAGGCAGGAGCGATTGCGTGCCGATGGCCGCGAATCGGCCACAACCAAACCACGAACGAGGTCCGGTCGTGCTTCGGTGTGGCAGGTGTTTTTGTTGTTTCTGGCGGCCGAGACTGGCACCGGCTAACCGAATATTCGCCGGAGCACGGTCAGGGTCTTGCTGTCGTCGATCTCCCCCATCATTACGATGGATTCCGAATCCAGACCATTCAGGGACGGTCCGAACACCCCGGTGAGAATTCCCTTCCGGTCGCGGACCAGATATAGCCGGTCATGGAACCGATATTTCGTGGGGTAGAAATCGAACTCGACCTTGGGGAACACCGCCTTCACCGTGCGATCGAAGACTTGCTTTGATGGCTTATCTTGGGTGGTTCGCGGATTCGTGAGCAGCTTGAATGATGAATTGGCTTTAAGCCCGAGGGCGGAAAAGTACTCAACGACGTTGGCGTACCCACCCGATTCTCCCGTCTCGCCGGTGTCGGCAAGAAGGTACGGATCGGTGATGATGACCTCTTTGATGCCTTTCCCTCCAGCGTGATGCTTCTTCACCAAATCCAGGAATAATGCCTTGGGAGCCTTTCGATCGCCAGCGAGTATAACGTCGAGCTTGAAGTCGCTGTCGAGTTCCTCCGGCGTACTCGGATCGTTCTCATCGGTGCCACTCGGCTTTGCGAGCGGACGTAGAGGGCAATCAGCCGCGGGGCAGTCGCTGGCATCGACCCCCTCGAGTTCCTGCAGTTCCCGCTCCCAGTCGTTGTTCGGCAGCTCGCCAGGTGTGCTTTCATCAGCGCTCGCTACCCACTCGCGCAGTGCGGGGAGAAATGATTCCGGCTCCCCGTCAAACAGGAAGATCGGCCACATGATCCGGAAGGCGAACTGCCGGTCCGGATCGAGCAACTCGGGCAGGTGCGTCCGGATATATTCCACGTCTTCCGGGCGACATGGCAGGCCGAGCCAGAACCGTATCCACCAATCCATCTGATTATCTCCCCTCTGCAATCTGCGATCACATGCTCCACGGCGCCGCGCGTTTCCCATCAGACGCGCAAAACATTGGTACGGTTCGCGAGGCGGGTGCGGCTTGACCCCATGTCAACCGGAAAGAACCGGAAAAAGAACGCAAGTTAATTCACGCAACCTTCACAATTCAGGGCAATGCCACCATTTGAGAGAGCTTGATTCGTCCGCGAAGCGAGCCTTGGTCCAGCAGGCCCGGCAGGTGCCGACCTCGCCGTTGCACCTGTTCTTCCGCGATGTGGTCGATTCGATCGCGCGTGAGCCAGGAGTCGCCGCCCCTCTGATCCTATCGGAGCCTCGTTGTCCAGTTGCCCAGGGGCCAGCCCTGCATTTATTCCCCATTGTTCCGCGAATCCCCAGGCACCTGTCCATCCCAGTCGTCTTCTTTTCGGTGTTCGAGCGCGAGTGGCAGCACGAGGATCGGGAGAAGTGGGAGCCGCACTTCAAGGAAATGCACCCCCCCAGGTGACGAGTACCGCGACATCTGCAACGTAAGCGTCCGCTCGGTACTCATCGAGCCGGAGTGCTTCTTGGACCATCTCTGTTAGCCCGCCCCCCTTGTCTGAAGAGGCCGACAGGGTGAAACTACGCCAAACGGAGCAGATAGGCGATGATCTCCGCCGTGCGAGGTCGCTGCATGATCTGGCCAATGGCCTTGAGGAGTTCGCCCTCGTCTTTGATCCGGGGGAACTTGTCTCCTTCAGGGGTCCCCAGCTCTGCATCGAACGGGTTAGCAGACGGTGTGGTCACCTGGAAAAAGAGGTGGACATTGCCCGTTTTGATGACCCGAATGTAGCAGTTGTACCGGATCTTGGTCACCGGTCCCGCAAGCGGGTCGGCGACACCAACCGCATCCACGTAGAAGTCCAGTTTGTTGTTCGTGATCTTCGCGAGGTCACCGGCGGCATCGTACAGCATCTCGGCCATGGTGCGGGGCGGAGAGGCGCTCACAGGGGGCCATAGGTTTGGCATTCTCGCTCTCCTTTTAGAGGTTCCAATGGAAAACCAGCGGAAGATGGTCGGAGCCGACAGTCTCATCTGGGATTCCGTCAGGTCTCAACAGATGGACAGTCCCAACCGTCGTCAGGATCTTGATCTTCTCTTCTGGGAATCTGATGCATTCTTCAGGGCGAAGCACGACCTGGTCAAGCACGTGCCAAAAAAGCTCCCCAGCGAGCCTGTTCTGCCAGTAATGCGTCGCCATCCCTGCTTCTTGCGAGGCGACGTGCCCGTAGAGTCGCCACGTGGGGTTATAGAAAAACTCTTCTCGGTCGTCACTCAGGCGGATGGCCCTGCTGGTCTGATTGCTCTCCTGCCGAATCCCAATGGCATGGAGACCGTCCGAGGAGAGTATTGCTGACTCAAATGGCTGGGCGTTGAAGTCTCCGACCACGATCGACCGCCGGTGACTGTTTGCCTCTGCCGCCCTGACGAATTCCGCCACTCGCCGGAAAAACACCCTCCTCGTTCCGTCATCATTGTTCATTCTGTCGAGGCCGTGGACGAGCGCGAAGCGCCCTTCAACACCGGAATCCGGTGTCCAGTCCCACAACTCCAGGCGGGTTCCGATCGTAACCGACGACAACCTCAACGAGCAAAACAACATCGACGTTGTGTTCCCGGACTATGCTTTGAACCAGCAGATCTCGGTTTCGGTTCTGAACGTTCCATAGCAGAAACGCAGCCACTTCAACCTCCCGTCAAGGCAACTGCACGTATTTCGCAGAAAGGCCTCGACAGCTTTCATTGCTGGCCAGGCAAGTCTTTGCGGAGCACAGAGTCAGGCTTGCCCAAGTCCGAGATGGTCCCTCATCATTCGAGCTGGAGACATTGTACCGCGCAGGTCAGGCAGTACCAATCGGGCGAGGATTGGCCCTCTCCCTTACCCGCCGCGTGGTCGGGTGATCCCCAGCTTCTGCATGCGCGAGATCAGCGTCGTCCGTTTCATCCCCAGCCGGGCCGCCGCTCCCGCCGGGCCGCCGATCACCCAGTTGGTCTGGTGCAGTGCCGCCAGGATGTGTTCGCGCTCCGCGTCGGCCAGCGTGGTCACCTCGGTGTCCTGCTCTTCGAGCGGAGCCTTCAGCTCCTCGACCGCCACCCGCAGCACCGGGCCAGGCGACAGCAGCACGCTCCGCTCGATGAAGTTTTCCAGCTCGCGCACGTTCCCCGGCCAGGGATAGCGTGTCAGCGCCTCCATCGCCTCCGTCGGGATTGACTCGATGGTCCGCTTGAGCCGGCGGGCGTGCTGCTGCACGAAATAACGCACCAGCAGCGGGATGTCCTCGCGCCGCTGCCGCAGCGGCGGCAGCGTCAGTGGGAAGACGTTCAGCCGGTAATACAGGTCGTCGCGGAACTGCCGCTGGGCCACCATCCGGGGCAGGTCGCGGTTGGTGGCAGCGACCACCCGGACGCTGACGTGCAGCGTGCGCGTGCCGCCCAGACGCTCGAACTCCTGCTCCTGGAGGACGCGCAGCAGTTTCGGCTGCAGCTCCAGCGGGATCTCTCCGATCTCGTCGAGGAAAAGAGTGCCGCCGTCGGCCAGCTCAAAGCGGCCGACCTTCTGGGCGACCGCTCCGGTGAAGGCGCCCTTCTCGTGGCCGAACAGCTCGCTCTCCAGCAGGCCGCCGGGGATCGCGGCGCAATTGAGTTTGACGAAGGTGCGTTCCTTGCGGCTGCTGTGGGTGTGGATGGCGCGGGCGATTCGTTCCTTGCCGGTGCCGGTCTCGCCCTGGATCAGGACGGTGGAATCGGCGGGAGCGACGATCTCCACCTGGCGGAGGACGTTCTGAATGGCGGCGCTGGTGCCGACGATCTCTTCAAACTGGTATTCGGTGCGGATCTCGTCTTCGAGGTAGAGCTTCTCCTCGTTGAGCTTGTCCTTCAGCTCCTCGATCTGCCGGTAGGCGAGGGCGTTCTCGATCGCCAGCGCGACTTGGCCCGCGACCTGGGCGAGCAATTCGACCTCGCCGGGGGTGAAGCCGCTCTCCTGGAGCCGACCCACGTTTAACGTGCCCAGGGTCCGGCTCCGGGACATCAGCGGCACGGAGCAAATGCAGCGGATTCCCTCGCCCAGCAAAGTCCGGCTGACCTCCACGTTGAAGCGCTCCAGTTCCTGGGGCCCGAAGGTCATCGGCCGGCCGGAGGTCAGCACCTGGCCGGCGGGAGTCTCATGGAAGGGGAGGACCATTTCCTCCTGAATCAGCCCCTTGCCCTTGGGGAAGTCGAGAGCATGAATTCGCAGCGTCTGCTGGCCTGGCTCGTGGAGGATCAGGCTCAGGTAATCCTGCTGCAAGACCGACCGCAGCGAGGCGGCGATCTGCTGAAAGAGTTGGCGAAAGTCCAGCTGGGTGACCACGGCATTGTTGATTTCCAGCAGTAGCCGGAGCCGGTCGCGCTCCTCCGCGAGCTGACGCTGATACAGCTGGCTGCTCTGAAAGTTCAAGGTGTTGTCCACGGCGACCGCAACCAGTCGCGCCACCTGGGCAAACAGACCCAGGTCGCAGGCATCGTAAGTGCGCGGGCGGGCGCTGGCAAAGTTGATGGACCCGAGGCGGCGCTGGGGGGTGGTCAGGGGCAGGTAGTAGCCCGACCTCATGCCGTAGCCGCGCCAGGTCGAGGTCAGCTGGGGGAAGCGCGTTTCCCGCTCATAATCGGAGATGATCAGCGGCTCTTGCGACAGCCACACCCAGCCGCCTGGTGAATCGGAAGGGGGCAGCGTCGGGCCGATTCCGACGTTCATCGGCTGGTCCGACTCCAGGACGTGCAGGCGCATCACGTCCTCTTCCGGGTCGTGGAGTTGCACCGCGATAAAGTCGAACTCCACCACTTTCCGCAGCCGCTGAGCCAGTTCGTGGAAGAGGCCAATAAGATTGTCATGGCGAGTCAGGGACTCCAGCGCCTCCAGCAGCGCTTCGTCGCGCTGCGAATCGGCTGGCTGCGGTTGCTGGTTCATGTCGTAGGGTCCAATCTGCCCAATCCGCCCAGAACAAGTCAAAAAGCGTCGAATAGGATCTTGCAGAGCCCTGCTAACCATGCTATAGGGAATGAGGTTGCTTTTTTCTGTCCAGGGTCTCCTTTTCCTCCGGCGGCCGACCGGGGTGGTTGGAATCATGATCTTTGGTGAGCTAGAAACGTCTCGATTCCTGGCGGCGGTGCAGCGCCTCAAACAACAGCAACGCAAGAAGGCGCGGCTGACTCGCCAGGCCAAGCAGCGCATCCGGGAAATGCTTCGCAAGATGCGAGAATGAAAAAAGCCCTGTGGGTGCGCTGCGCGACCCACGGCTGAGATCCATAACCCCTTCGGGGTAAAAAGACAACGGGTATCCTGTTTTCTACCCCGAAGGGGTTGCATATCCCAGCCGTGGGTCGCGCAGCGCACCCACAGGATCCGTGCAGGGGCACCGTCATGGTTTTTCTCTCCCGGATCTACACGCGCAGCGGCGATAGCGGCGAAACCGGCCTTGGCGACGGCACCCGCGTCGCCAAGGACAATCCCCGCGTGACCGCTTACGGCAGCGTCGATGAGCTGAACGCCGTCCTTGGGCTGGTGATCGCACACGATCCGGACGGAACCGAGACCTCCCTGCTCCGCGGCATTCAAAACGAGCTGTTCGACGTTGGCGCCGACCTGTGCGTCCCGCAACCAGCCGACGAGCAGCCAGGCGCTCGCCTTCGCATCCGCCCTGAACAGGCGACCCGCCTTGAACACGAAATCGATCGCCTCAACGCCAACCTCCAGCCGCTGACCAGCTTCATTCTTCCCGGCGGCACTGTGGCCGCGGCCTGGTGCCACCTGGCCCGCACTGTTTGCCGGCGGGCCGAGCGCGACCTCGTGACCCTTTCGCATCAGGAGCCGATCAACCCGCAGGTCGTCATCTACCTGAATCGGCTGTCCGACCTCCTCTTTGTGCTGGCCCGCGTCTACAACAACAAGGGCCAGGACGACATCCTCTGGCAGCCTGGCAAACCCTAACACAAGCCCGAAGCGCAAGCGCGGGACGATCCCGGCGCTTGCGCTTCGGGCTTACAGGAAAGCACCCGCGATGTTCATCCTCAGCGCTTTTGCCGACGAGATTTCGCCCGATCCCCAGCAGCAAATCGACGTCCTCAGCCAGTGCGGCGTCAAGCACATTGAGTTGCGCTCGATCCACAAGACCAACGTCCTTGACCTGACCGACTTGCAGATCAGCGAGTTCAAGTCGCTGCTGGACCGGAACGGCTTCAAGCTCAGTGCCATCGGCTCGCCCATCGGCAAGGTCAAGATCGACACGCCGTTCGAGCCGCACCTGAAACGCTTCGAGCGCGCCATCGAATTGTGCAAGGTCTTCGGCACCAGCAACATCCGCGTCTTCAGTTACTACAAGCCGGAGGGCACCACCTGGGAGCAATGGCGCGGCGAGATCCTGAACCGGCTGACCGAGCAAGTCCGCCGGGCCGAGAAGGCCGGGGTCCGCCTGTACCACGAGAACGAACACAACATCTACGGCGACGATCCGAAGAGAGTGCTGGACCTGCTCACCAGCCTGAACAGCCCCTCGTTTCGGGCGGTCTACGATGCGGCCAACTACGTCTTCTGCGGTTACGATCCCTGGCAGGGCTGGGAACTGACCCGCGACTGGACGGCCCATCTGCACGTCAAGGATTGGATCGGAGGCCAGCAGAAGCACGGTTCCCTGGCTGGCGAAGGTCAGGGACAGTGGCCGCGCGTCCTGGCCGACGCCGTGGCCCGCCGCTACGATGGTTTCGCCACCCTGGAGCCGCACCTGCTCGGCGGCGGTCCCACCGGCGGCTGGACCGGACCGGAGCTGTTCCCCAAAGCCGTGGCCGCCTGCAAGGCCATCCTGGACAAGGTCGGCGGGAGCTATCGCTGATGCTCACCGTTCACGTCCGCATCAATGACGCCGCCACCGGCAAGCCGACCGCCGTCCGCCTGCGCTTTGAGACGGCTGATGGTGCCGCTCCCGCACCCTTTGGCCGGCTTACCCGCTTCGCCACCGGGCCCGGGGAAGACGTGGGCGGTTGTCTGCTTCTGGGAGGGCAACGCTTCTTCCACGTCGATGGCGCTTGTGAGGTTCGCCTCCCCGCCGGGGTCATCCGCGTCGAGGCCGACAAGGGCCCGGAATACTCCCCCCTGCGCCACGACGTGACTCTGGGCCCCGGTCAGATCTCGATGCGTCTGCCCATCGAACGCTGGACCGATCTGAGGGCCGAGCGCTGGTACAGTGGCGATACGCGCGCCACCGAGCTGTCACCCCATGCGGCCCTGCTCGAAGGCCAGGCGGAGGACCTGGCCATCGTCAATCTGCTGGCCCTGGAGCGGCCCGGAACGGCTGGCACACCCCCTGCCCTGCCGAACCTGCTGGCCTTCAGCGGCACGCAGCCTGCCCTGTCGTCCCCGGGCTGCCTGGTCGCGGTCAGCACGCTCAACAGCCACCCCCTGCTGGGCACGGTCTCCTTGCTCAACTGCCATCGGCCCGTCTATCCGCTGCGCTTCGGTGGCCCGGACAGTGCGGACAGCTGGTCGGTGCTGGACTGGTGCGAGCAGTGCCATCGCAAGCGCGGCCTGGTGGTCTGGCCTGACCTGCCCCGGCTGACAGAGGAGCAGCTACAGGGCGAGGCGCTGGCGGCCCTGATCCTGGGACAGATCGACGCCTTCGAGATCAACCGGTTTCCTGATCCGGAGCCGGAAGTCCTGGGGCTGTGGTATCGGCTGCTGGACTGCGGCCTGCGTCTGCCCCTGGTGGGCGGCAGCGGCAAGAACAGCAACGCGACGCCTCTGGGCCGGGTCCGCACGTATGCCCGACTGCTCCCCGGCGAAGAACTGTCGTATGGCAGCTGGATCGAGGCGGTGCGTGCCGGCCGGACCTTTGTCACCAATGGGCCGCTGCTGCTCATGACGGTCGATGGCCACGATCCGGGAGCGGTGCTGCCGGCCCCGCCCGAGGGACGGACGGTGCAGGTTCGCCTGGAAGCGCGGAGCCTGGTCCCCTTCGATCAGCTGGAGCTGCTGGTCAATGGCACAATCCAGGCCAGCAAGACGGCGTCGGGCAACCGGCAGTCGGCCAGCCTGGAAACGGAAGTCCGGCTCACCGAGAGTGCCTGGTTGGCTGCGCGGTGCTGGAATCAGGAGCAGCTGCTGGGTGGAGATGGGCAGTGCGTTTATGCTCAGACGGCGCCGGTCCACGTTGCCGTGGAAGGAAAACCGCCGCGACCGACGCGGGAAACGATTGCTCCCCTGGAGAGGGTTCTGGAGCGGACGCTGGATTGGACGCTGCGGCAAGCGCGCTGCGAGACGGAACAGCACCGGCAGCACCTGGCGGAGGTCCTGCAACAGGCTCGCCAGGTGCTGCAGCAACGGACGCAGGCGAGCGGCCAAGCGTAGGCCGGCCTGCCGGCCGGAGCGCACGCAGGCGTGCGGTAAGCCCGCCGGTGGCAGGAAACGAACTCACGCCGGCAGTGCCTTTTTCACCGCGTCCCGCAGTTCCTTGAGCGAGGGGGGATGGCCATTGATTTCGACGAAGATGGCCAGGTTAGGCCGTGGTTTGATCTGCTTCTGCCAGATGGACTGATTGTCGCCCAGGATAAGGACGCCGGCAAACGGGATGCTCTTGACGTCCGCTTCCCCCATGATTTGCTGCAAGACCAGGACACCTTCCTCCCCGACCGTGCGGGCATCGACAATGAGGGCGTCATACGGCTGGCGGCGGAAGCGATCAAAGGCCAGGCTGGGATCGCGGGCCACCAGGACCTTGTAGCCCCACTCCTTGAACTTGTCCCGCATCTTCTCCTGCAAGCGCTCGTGATCCACGACAATGTACAGCGACCGCTGCACGGCAGCGCCTGATGCCGAGCGGGCCTCGACGTCCCGACGGGCGCTCTTGATCGCTTCCAGCAGCTGGGCGGGCGTCTGGTAACGCTGCTGGGGGTCGAAGGCCATCATCGTCTCCACCAGCGCGAAGACGGACGGCGGCGCCTGGACCTCGTCCCGTCGCATCGGCACCACGCTCTCGAAGCGCTGCCGCTGCATGCGGGCGTGGCGGTCCCGGCTCATCGCCAGCGGCGACCGGGCGGTCAGCAACTCGTACAGCACACAACCCAGGAAATAGATGTCGCTGCGGACGTCGCCCTGCTTGACCTCGGTGGCACGTTCCAGGCCAGCGTAATCGACCGTGCGGTCCACCTTGTCCTTGTCGCGGTCGCCGCGGTCCTCCCCGCCCGCCGCGACCTGGGCCAGGCCGAAGTCCACCAGCTTGGCGGTCTTGTCCGTGGAGATCAGCACGTTGGTCAGCTTCATGTCGCGGTGGGTCACGCCCCGGCTGAAGGCATACACCAGCCCCGAAGCGGCATCCTCCACGTACTTCAAGGCCTCGGAGGCGGGGAACTTGCCATCGTTCTCGCCGCCCGCCTTGCGGACCTGCTGGATCTCGCGCAGGTTGCCGCCCTCGACAAACTCCATCACGATGTAGTACTGCAACGTGGTCGCTTCCTGACCCACGTCGAGGATCTCGACGATGTTGGGATGCTTGAGCGTCATCCCCACCCGGCCCTCGCGGAAGAACAGATCCACCCGCTGCTGATTTTCGCTCCAGCGGTTGCGCAGGATCTTGATGGCCACGATGCGGCCCGAGTCGGGGTGGTCGGCGCGGAAGACCCGGCCAAAGCTGCCGGAGGCGATCTTGTACAGGATGCGATAGCCGCCCAGGAAATAGCCGTCGGCGTCGCCCCGGATCAGCTTGTGGCTCTGCCATTGCGTCAGGAGCGACTTCTTCTCCAGGATGCGGAGGAACTCCATCGGATTGTCGGACTGCATTGCCTCCTGGGCCTCCTGAACCTGGGGCTCGTTCAGCAGGCCCATGCGGATAGCAAGCTGGCCGAGATTGCCGACGTCTTTGATGTCCATGTCTTTTGGATCTGGGGGAATCGGGCATCGTGAAACCAACCGATTCTTTAGTGTACCCGATTCTTCCCGCCAATGAAAGACACGGCTTCACAATCCCCGAGCAAGCGCTTGCCTGGTCACGTTCCTCGCCGCCAGAGCATCCAGGCCACCGTCAGCAGCAGCAGTCCCTGAAGCACCACGATGCCCCAGAAGATCAGCCGGAATCGGCCCTTGAGGGTCTTGTGGCGAAACGTCCTCATGCCCAGGTAGGCGCCGGGCTGCCCCCCGCCAGGCTCAGGCCGTGCAGCACCACTTCCGGAATCCGCCGCCCGGCACGCCGGCTGCAGAACTTGTCCCAGCCGTGATACCCGAAGGCGAGCAGGTTCACGGTCAGCAGCCAGCACAGCAGCAGCGACAACCCCGTGACCGTCAGCCGGAACAGGAACAGCAATCCCAGGGTGCCCAGCAGCGCCAGCACCAGGGCGAGCAGACCGTGAACCCATTGCGGACGCCAGGTTCGTCGCGAGGAGGCCATCGTTGCTCCGTGCATGACTTTCCTGAGAGCGGACATTCTTCAGTTCCGCACTCCAGGCGAACGAGAATCCAAACTGGTCGCCGGCAGCAACAGGTAGGCAACGAACAGCAAGCCGAAGACCGCGGCCACACCCAGCTTGACGCCGCTCCTCAGCACCCAGTCGGGAGCGCGGGCGACGCCGGCTTCGAGGACCGCGGCGGCAGCGAGCAAGGGCACACAGCCCCAGACCAGCCACAGCGCCTCCCGACCCGTGCGGGCCAGCTCCTCCAATCTGGGCCACGGTCTGGCCCGGATCAGGCCCTGGGCCAGCAGCAGCCCCGCCCCGCCGGCAATCAGCATGGCCGGGATCTCCAGCACGCCGTGCGGCAGGATGCCGGTCAGGAACACCCACAGCGCTTCTGCCTCCACAAAGACCGCCAGCAATGCGCCGGTCATCACGCCGTTGTAGAAGATCAGCCAGACCGTGCCGATTCCCAGCGTCATCCCCAGACCAAAGGCGATCAGGCTCACTTGCAGGTTGTTGGTGAACAGGTGACTGGAGAAGGCGGTCAACTCATCGGTCGAGAGCGGCGGGGTTGGGTCTTCTTCGCCCTCGGGGCGCGGCTGGATCGTCTTCATTCCGGCCGGGAGCAGATAGGCCCGGGCCAGGATCGGATCGTAGCGGGATGCCAGGTAACCAAAGCCCGTGCCAGACGCGAAGAGGAGGGTGGCCAGCAGGACGTGCCCGAAATACCGCCGAAAGATGGCTGGATAGCCCAGGACCAGGCGAACCAGCAAGGAGCGAACGTCGGTCCGGGTTTTGCCGTAGATCACCAGGTAAGCGCGGGCCACCAGGTCGTTGAGGTACTGCACCGTGCTGTCGCCGGCGACGAAGGTCTGGGCCTGGTTGAGATCGGAGGCCGCCCGCCGATAGAGCCGGCCGAACTCCACCGCCTCCTCGTCGTCCAGCTCGCGCAGACCGCTCCCTTCCACCCGCTCCAGGATCTCCTCCAGCCGCTTCCAGTCGCCGCGGCGCTGCTCCAAAAACGTTCCCAGGTCCATGCTTGTCACTTCCCTTCCGGGTAACCGTGGCCGCAGGCGGCCCGCCTGCGGTCCAGCCTGTGGCACGGTCGGGAGACCGTGCCACAACCGGGCGAGCCGCCTGCGGCTATGAGGACTTCCCTTCGGACCACAACCGGACGCCGCCCAGGAAGGCGTTGCTGTTGTCGCCGAGCTTGCAGCCGGGCGGCAACTCGTCCAGCTTCTTGACGTTGCCGCCGCCCAGCACGACGTATTCCGCCTGCAGCGCATGCCGCAGCCGGAGCACCACGTCGAACACGCCGGCCTGCCACTTGTACTTGCCCAGCCGCTTCAGGCCAGCCACGCCGACGTATTCCTCGAAGGTCCGCCCTTTCTTGTAGGGCAGATGGCCCAGTTCCATCGGGGCGATGGCCCCATCGACGATCAAGGTCGAACCAAGGCCGGTGCCCAGGCCGAGGAACAGCATTCGGCCGCCCTCGTAGCTGCCCAGGGCCTGCATGGCGGCGTCGTTGATCACCTTGACCGGCTTGCCCAGGACGCTGAAATCGAAGCCCAGCCAACCCCGACCCAGGTTCACCGGCTCCTGCACGATCCGGCCGCGCACCACCGGACCGGGATAACCGATCGACACGACGTCGTAATTCCAGTCGCACGTCGCTTTCTTGACGTCATCGACCAGCTGCTGGGCCGAGAGGGTCGGTCCGGAGGGGATCTTGCGAACTTCGTCGCTCTCGTCGAGCTTGAGTTTCACGTGGGTTCCCCCTACGTCAACGATCAGGATTCTCATGCTGGTTTCGCTCCCGGGGTTGGCACTGCTCGGGGAAGATTCTACTTATCCGGCGGGCTTCGTGTAGAATGGCCCGGAAAGTAGTCCTCACGCTCCGCGTGAGGGTACTTCCTCACGCGGAGCGTGAGGACTACTTTCCACCGAGGCACTGTCCATGACCGGATTTGACGCTTTCCCGTCCCGCGTCTCGGATGAGGAGCTGACCGCCCTGCGTCCGTTGCAGCGGCAATTCCCGACCCTGGACGCGGCCCTGGCCGAGCTGGCGCGCCTGTCGGCTCAGCTGACGCTGCCGCGTGGCACCGTTCACGTCATCAGCGACATTCACGGCAGCGACGTCAAGCTCCGCCACGTGATCAACAACGCCTCCGGAATGCTGCGCCCGGTGATCGACCAGCTCTTTGGGGATCGGCTGCCGGCCGGCGATCTGAAGGAGTTCGTGACCCTGATCTTCTACCCGCGCGAGACCCTCGATCGGCTGGAGCCGAGCCTGCGTGAGCCGGGGCAAAGGCGGACCTGGTGTCAGCGGACACTGCGTTTGCTGTTCGAGCTGATCCGCTTCCTGGCCCGCCGCAGCACCGTGATCCAGGCGGTGCAGCGTTTCCCGGCGGAGTACCGCGACCTGTTCACGGAACTGCTGCTGGAGCAGCTGGGGGAACAGCGCACCGAATACTACGACACGCTGATCGAGGCCTTGCTGGCCCAGGATCGGGCCTTCGTCGTCACCCGGCAAGCGGTTCGGGTGGTGCGGAACCTGGCCATCGACGAACTGATCATCGGGGGGGACTGCTGGGACCGCGGCATGCGCGGGGACCGGGTGGTCGATTACCTGATGCGCCAGCCCAACCTGTCGTGTACCTGGGGCAATCACGACGCGGCCTGGCTCGGCGCCTGTCTGGGCAACGACGCCTTGATTGCCCACGTCCTGCGCATCTCGCTGCGCTACCGCACGCTGCGGCAACTGGAGGAAGGCTACGGCATCGCCCTGCAGCCGCTGGAAGCGATGGTCCGCCAGCTCTACGCCGACGACCCGGCTAGTTGCTACACCCCGAAGGGGACCGGCCTGCGCGATCCGATCCTGGTGGCGCGGATGCAGAAGGCGGCGGCCATGATGCAGTTCAAGCTCGAGGGCCAGCTGATTGCCCGCCATCCCGAGTGGGGCCTGGCCAATCGCCGCTTGCTGCACCAGATGAACCTCCAGGCGGGGACCATCACCGTGGAGGGCAAGACGTACCCGCTCCGCGACACCCGCTGGCCGACGTTTGACCCCCGCAATCCCTACGAACTGTCGGCCGAGGAGAAGGCGGTGCTGGAGCGCTTCCGGCAGGGGTTCCATTCCAGTCAGAAACTCTGGCAGCACGTCAAATTCCTGGCAGAACACGGCTCGATGTATTTGGTGCGGGACCACAACCTGATCTTTCACGGCTGTCTGCCGGTGGACGGGCACGGCGAGTTCCAGAGCGTGCCGATTGATGGCAAGCGTTATGCCGGCCGGGCCCTGTTCGAGGCCCTGGACCTGGTGATCGCCCGCGCCACGCAGTATCAAGCGACCAAGGACCTCGACATGCTCTGGTATCTCTGGTGCGGGCCGTTGTCGCCGCTGTTCGGCAAGGACAAGATCGCCACCCTGGAAATCGACCTGATCGAGGACAGGAGCACCCACGTCGAGACGAAAAATCCCTATTTCACGCTGATCCACGAGGTCCCCTTCTGCGACCGGGTGCTGCGCGAGTTCGGCTGCGACCCAGCCCGGGGCTTGATCGTCAACGGCCACGTCCCGGTGAAGATTGAGAAGGGCGAATCTCCTATCAAGCGGAGCGGCAAGGCGATCACGATCGACGGGGCCTTTTCCGAGACGTACGGCGATCACGGTTACACGCTGGTGCTGGAGCCGGAGCGGACCTTGCTGGCCCGGCACCATCACTTCGACTCGGTGGAGGCGGCGGTGCGGGATGGGGTGGACATCATCCCGACGGTCTCGGTGGTGCGGGAATGGTCCGGGGCCCGGCGGGTGGGTGATACGGAGCAGGGGGACGAGATCCGCCGAACCGTGGCCTGGCTGGAGAAGCTGATCCGGGCCTACCGCGGCAACCAGCTGCGGCAACAGTAGTTCTCCACTGTCAGTTCCGGCGAGCCGGGGGCGTCAGCTCCCGGATTCTCGGGAGAATCCGGGGGCTGACGCCCCCGGCTCGCCGGCCGGAACTATTGCGGAGGATCACCCCGGAGCGTTTCGTCAATCGGTGGCGGCGGTGGAACCGTTCCCAGGATGGTTTCATCGCTCGTCGCCGGTGTGCCCGGCGGTGGTGGCAGCGGCGCTGGGAGGAAAAGGTTCTGACACTTGATGCACCGGAATTGCTTGCCGACCCGGTCGGGCTTGAGCTGATAGCGCTGCTGACACTGCGGACAGAGAATCTCGACGGGCATGGCCGATCCCGGGTAGAGGTTCAGGTTGGTTGCGCGTCCTGTGTAATGTGACAGAAGAGCCGAACGGAGTCAACGGAGTCTGCCCGCCGGGAATCAGAGGGCCTTCAGGAACTCGATCAGGTCTTGCCGCTCGGCCGGAGACAGTTCTGCGCCGCCGAGCGTTTCCGGTACGTGGTGTTTTTGCAGCAGTTCGTCCAGCGTCCGCGCCCGGCCGTCGTGCAGGTACGGGCCCCGGTCGTGCAGGCCGCGCAGGGACGGCGGGTTCCAGAGCTTGTACCGGCTGCCGTCGTTTGCCAGCCCCACGTCGCAGTTCCGCGCCGACACGTAATCGGGGCCCTTGTGACAGCGGGCGCAGCCCGCCTTGTCCGCGAACAGATCCTGCCCGCGCCGGGCGGCCGGGCTGAGCGCTCCTCCCGGGCCGAGGTTGGGGTTGGGCGGATGTCCCAGGGTGCTGAGGAAGGCGAGCAATTCCTTGATCTCCTCGGCGCTCGGTTTGGGACCGAACATTGTTTCGGTCAGCGATTTGGCGACCCCGGCGCCAAGGTCTTGCTGCCAGCCGTGCCAGGTCCACGGGCCGGTACGTACCACGTTCCGCAAGGTCGGCGTCAGCTTGGGGTTGCCATAGGAATCGTCGTTGAGCGTGTCGAAGGTCAGACCGCAGGTGTGGCCCTCGACGTGACAGGTGTGACAGCTGAACCATTGATTGTGCGAGCGCTGGGCGTCGTAGAAGATCGCCTCGCCCCGGCGAGCCAGGGAAGGCTGGGCCGGACTTCCCAGGGGAATGGTGCGGAGCAGCTTGCCCGCGTTCGCATCGATCACCTGGAGGGAGTCGAGCAGGTAGTTGGCGACGACCAGCTTCGCGCCCCGATCCGCGAATGCCAGAGCCAGCGGCCGACCACCGACAGGGAGCCGGCGGAACCGGCGCCCGTCCCGGCGGAAGTCCGGGTCGATGAAGTCGCCCGGGTCGCCGCTGCTCCACGGCACCCGGGCACTGTCAAGCAGAAGCATTTCATGAGTGCCGGCGGCCGCGACGGCCAGCCAGCGCCCGTCCGCGCCGAGCGCAACGCCATCAGGGTCGCCGACGGCCTCGCCCTTGGTGTCCAGCGCCAGTTGCTGCTGGGCGGGTCGGGCCCCGGGCTGGAGCGCGAAGCGCGTCAGCCGGCTGTCGATGACCCAGCCTTCCTCGATGTTGTGCCGGGAGACGGGAAACTCCCGGCGAACGACGTGAGCGCAGACCAGCCAGGAACCGTCGGCACTGAAGGCGAGGCCGCGCAGGTTGAAGGCGTCCTCAATGGTCCGCTCCCAGTGCAGCTTGCCCGTACCGGTGTCCCAGCAGCGCACCTGTCCGGATCGGCTGCTGGCCGCCGCCAGCCAGCGGCCGTCCGCCGACAGAGCCAGACGGCGCGGTTCGCGTGGGGCCGGCCAGCGGGCCGTCACCTTGCGGGTCCGGCAGTCGAGCCGCACCACCTCGTCGCCGACCGCGGCAAAGAGCGTTCCGCCATCCGCCGCGAAGACCAGGCCGCGAGGGAAAGCTCCGACCGGGACCTCACCCTCCAACGTCAGGCTGGCCTGGCCGATGGCGAAGAGAGCGACCGTCCCGGACCAGTGGTTGCTCACCGCGGCACGCTTGCCGTCCGGCGAACAGGCCACCGCGGCCGGCCGGCGGCCGCACGGCCGCCTCGGCGAGGACCTTGCCCGCCTCCAGATCGACCAGCGAAAGCGAGTCCGCGGTCTGGTTGGCCGTGATCGCCCGCGAACCGCCGGGAAGGACGACGACGTCAACGGGACTGCGATGAACGGCGACCGGCTGCTGCTCGGGCCTGGACTCCAGGAGCACGAGGTTTGAACCACAGAGACACAGAGAACACAGAGAAGACAGGAACGACGACATCACGCAGGCCCGGACGAGCCGAGGACGTCATCGAGGATTCGAGACAAGAAGCTCGCTGGTGATGGCTCTGTCGCTGTCCGCTCATGGTTATCCGCTTCTCTGTGTTACTGCTGTGATTGCGTCTGTGGTTAGTTCTTGTCCTTCTTTTCCGGCAAGGTGACGACGACCAGCCTCTTGGGTTCCTTGCCGACCCGAGGGCGTGCGATCACTTGTTTGCTCGCGGTATCGATGACGGCGACCTCGCCGGCTCCGCGAGCGGACACGTAGCAAAACTTGCCGTCGGGGCTGAAGGTCAGCCAGTAGACCTGGCTGCCGACGGGGATGGTCGCGATCTGCCGGGGGCGGCTTCGCGTGATGTCGTAGACGTGAACGTCGTGATGCTCGACGTCGCACTCCCAGATTTCCTTCTCATCGGGCCGGATGCCCAGTCCATGACTGCGGCTGGCGACCTTCTTTTGCGGCTCGCTCAATTCGGCCGGCACGCGCTCGATCATCTTGCGGGCGGCCACGTCGGCCATTTCGATGCCGACCAGGCCGTCCACCTCCGCAAAGAGCCGTTTCTCGTCCCGGGTCAGGGCGATCGGCCGGACCACGTTGCTGAACGGAATGACGCCGACCGCCTTGTGGCTGGCCACGTCCAGGATGGTCACCTTTTTGGGCGAGCCCATGGGAGCGAGATACATCCTCTTGCCATCGGCCGAGCACAGGGTGTTGTGCGGTCGGCCGCCGGTCTCGATGCGTTCGATGATCCGGGCCTGGGCCAGGTCGATCACCTCGTACTGGCCGTTATTGACCGGGACGCAGGCGAACTTGCCGTCCGGCGTGACGGCCAGCTGGTTCGGCTCCGGTCCGATCTCCATTCGTTTGGTGACCTTGTCGGTGGCCGGGTCGATCCAGACCAGCTCGCCCGGCTTGGTCCGGCCATGTCCCTCGATGGTGACGTAGATCACGTCCTGCGACGCCGGCACGGCGATCCCATGCGGATGGGGACCGACCTCGATCCGGCCGATGGGCTTGTTCGTGGCCACGTCGATGATGGTCACGTCATTGCCGGCGCTGTTGGTGACGTAGAGTTTCTGCCGGACCTTGCCTGCGTGCGCTCCGGCCGGCTGGCCGGCCTCCGCTTGGGCAGCAGGGGTGGAGAGTACACAGCAGACGAGCAACAACCAGGTCGAGTAGCGGAACACGGTAGGGTCTCCTGGATTGAATCACGTACGTGGGCCCTGGGAACAGGGTAGCAGAAAGCAAGCCCGGAGCAAGCGACTTTGTGGTTGCCGTCACACAGTATAGTGGACCCCGAAAACTGGACCACCGATTGAGCTATAATCCGGTGGCCCAAGAAAGGGGAGAACCATGCCAGGTAAGCGGAAGAAGCATACGGCCGCTTTCAAGGCCCAGGTCGCCTTGGCGGCCTTCAAGGGGTACAAGACGGTCAATGAACTGGCCAGTCACTTCCAGATCCACCCGACCCTCATTCACGCCTGGAAGAAGCAGTTACTCGCCGGCGTCGAGGAACTCTTCGCTCTACCCGGCAAGGCCGCTGTGGCCGACACCGAGGTGATTCAGGCCGAGTTGTTCGAGCACATCGGCCGCCTCAAGAGAAATGTCCTCTCTGCGCCCGGCAAGGAGGACACGTGTCTACCGCGTCCAACGAAGGAGACCGGATTCCCATGCGCGGAAACCCAGTTTGGCCGAGCCCTGGGTGAGTTGGGCATCGAGTTGATTTGTGCCCACAGCCCCCAGGCCAAAGGGCGGGTGGAACGCTCCTTTGGCACCGCCCAGGACCGGCTGGGACTGCCTTGACACGCCCAGCGTGAGCGATGTAGTCTGGACAAACGTCTAGAATTGAACGCGGACCCCATTGGGATTCTCCGGCATGGAACCAAGCGTCCGCTCCCTGGCGGAACACATGGCGGAAGGGTTCGCCCCCAGGCACCTCGAAAGCGAAATCGTGGCCCTCGGCCAACCGGGCGACGCGATCACGGCCGGCCAATTTACCGGCGAAGAGGCCCCGCCGAGTTCCTGCGTCGAAGGTTTGATCGCGGCAATTTGCCGCCGGTGGGTGGAGGATGGCAAACCCAAGGCCATTGTCCGCGTGCCGCCGATGCGGGAAGGACGGAGCGGGGAACTGGTGAGCCGGTTGCTGCGGCGCTCGCTGCGCACGGTGCCAGGGTTCTCGATGCCACCGGAACCGGCACGGCGGACAAGGAGCGGTTCTTGACTGCCCTGGAAGGGGAGAAGCAGCGGACCCATGCGACCTCCGCATTCGATGTCATGGTGGGCATCCAGCGGGTTCTGGAAGGGACCGACTGGCCGGTGTGCATTGCGGTGTAGTGTCTGGGGAGATCGACCAAGGGACATTGCTCATGGAAAGCTCAACGTCCGAGAAAGACGCAACCGCATTGACCCTCGACGACTTGGTCCGTGGCTTTCCGCACATTCCCCCTGAGGGAGGAGCGATGCTGGCACAAGCCGCCGCAGTTTGCCTCAATAACCAGGCACACGTGTCCCAGGTGCGTCTGGTGGTTGAAGGAGCCTTCACTGCCACGTTCACTCTTGCGTGGTCCGAAGGGATGAACGAAGCCAAGCGGCGGTTCTGGAACGATCTCGAAGAGGCCACCCAGCAGGGCGCCTACGCCGTGGCCATTCTGCTCATCCGCGCTTACGGGTTACACCGTCATCGAAAGGTCTCGCAAAGGAACTGGCTTTGACTGGTGGCTTGGCACCGAGGACAATCTCTTTCAGGGGAAAGTGCGCCTGGAAGTCTCGGGCATCCTTCGCGGGACCATGCGGCGCATCAACGACAGAATCAAGGCTCGGATGGGCCAGACCAGGCAATCGGACCAAATGGCTTTGACGGCGTACGTGGTTGTGGTGGAATTCGGCACTCCACGGGCCAAGGTGGTGCAGCGATGAATCAAGTGAAAGACCTTCATCGGGAGGCAATGCGTCTGGTAGATGAAGCGGAAGCGGCCCGCCGCGGCGGCAATGCTCCGGTGGCCCGTGAGCGCCTTCGCCAGGCATTCGACCACGAGCGGCAAGCTGCGGACCTCGTTGCCGGCGATCTGACCCAGGAGCCGACCCGGTCTGTCTTGCACCGGAGCGCTGCGTCGCTGGCCTTGCAGTGTGGCGCGCTGCGTGAGGCGGAGCGATTGATTGCTGCCGCGCTTTCCGGGGACCCGCCGGACGAGATCGCGGAAGAGCTGCGTGACTTGCTGGAACAAGTGTACTTCGGGGGCAAGAAGGGGCGGCGGCCTTTGACGGGTGTTTCAGAGCCCTTGTAATCGTTGCTTGCCGTTGGAGGACTTTGCAGAGCGGGGATTTCCTGGGGAGCCAACGATGAACGCGATCCGTATCGAAACGACGGTTGAGGCCGATGGCGAACTGCACCTGCGGGATTTGCCTTGCCGCCGCGGGGATAAGGTCGAGGCCATCGTCCTCATTTTGGAGCAGGTGACCCATCCCGCCCCCAATGGGGATCGAGAAAAAGCACGCGCCGCGGCGCTTGAGCAGTTCTTGGCGCTCGCCCGGTCGTCCTCGTTTTGCTCGGCTGGCCCTTATCCCACGCGCGACGAACTGCATGAACGCCATTGACACCAACGTCTGGCTCGACGTTCACCCGATTCCTTGATCGGTTCTTCCTCTCCTGGGACTGCCTTGACACGCCCAGCATGAGCGATGTAGTCTGGACAAACGTCTAGAATTGCACGTGGCCCCCATTGGGATTATCCGGCATGGAACCAAGCGTCAAGAAGTTGCGGCCGTACCAGGTGCGATTGGTGACCGATGTTTGCCGGGCCACCGAAGACGTCCTGGTCGAACAGCCCACCGGTTCAGGCAAAACCGTGCAGATCGTGACCCTGGTGGCCATGCACCTGGGCGAGCGGTTCACCCATGCGGTGATCTCGGCGCCGCAGGAGCAGATCGAGCAGGGCTTCGTCAAGCGGGATTACCAGGTCATCGCCTTTCCCGACTGTCCGGGCGTGGCTGTCCCGTCGATTCAGGTGCCCAAAGCCGCTGATCAAGGGGGCGCGGGAAAGCAAACTCGGTTCCGTGAAGCGGGTCATCCACTATCTCCGCCAACCGGGACCACTCGACCACGCCTTTGCGTGTACCCACGCGGCGCTGAACCGGCTCACGCCGGAGGATCTGCCCGCCGACCTCTCCGGCAAGGCCCTGTTCATCGACGAGGCCCACCACGCCTCGGCCGATGGTCTGTCGCAGATCGTCACGCTCTGGCGCGAGCGCGGCGGCCAATTGTTCTTCTTCACGGCCACTCCTTATCGCGGCGATGGCCGGCCGGTCAGGCTCGAAGGCATGCGCGCGTTCCGCCGCTCCCTGGCGGAACACATGGCGGAAGGGTTTGCCCCCAGGCACCTCGAAAGCGAAATCGTGGCCCTCGGCCAACCGGGCGACGCGATCACGGCCGGCCAGTTCACCGGCGAAGAGGCCCCGCCGAGTTCCTATTTCGATGGGTTGGTTGCGGCGATTTGCCGCAGGTGGGTGGAGGATGGCAAACCCAAGGCGATTGTCCGCGTGCCGCCGATGCAGGGCGGACGCAGCGGGGAACTGGTCAGCCGTCTGATGCAAGCCCTCGCTGTCGCAGGGTGCCAGGGTTCTCGATGCCACCGGAACCGGCGCGGCGGACAAGCAGCGGTTCCTGACCGCCCTGGAAGCCGAGAAGAACCGGACCCATGCGACCTCCGCATTCGACGTCATGGTGGGCATCCAGCGGGTTCTGGAAGGGACCGACTGGCCGGTGTGCAGCGCGGTCTACTGCGTGGGCATGCCGGGTTCGCTGAATACCGTGGTCCAGTTCCTGGGCCGGGCGATGCGACTCAAGGGCGAGGACTATCCCGCCGAACAGCGCGACCGGGCCAGGCTGGTCTTTTTCGTCCCGTGCGGCGGCGGCGCGGCCCTGGCCGATCTGTCCCTCGACCACAGCCGGCATGCCCTCTTGACGTGCTGCTTCCTGGCCGATCATGAAGTGGGCCAGGAATGGATCGTGCACGCAGGAGGTTCGCCGCGGGATCGAGGCCGCCCTTGGCTCCCGTGCCGAGAATCCTGCCGCGGCCGATGCCGAGAATGAGGCGGATGAACCGCTTGATCCGGAGGTTCGCGCCGAGGTCGAGTTGGCGATGGCCAATGCCAGGGAACAGATCATCAGCAGCGGCGGCGAGCCGACGCTCGGCGAGGTGGTGGAACTGGCCGCGAAAACGCGGCCCGACTTGCCCGAAGCCGCCATCCACCGCGTGGCTACTGAGATTCTCGCTGGTCAGCCCGATTCGACCGGAACAGCGGTTCGGGAAGCGATCCATCGGGAGATGGCCAAGCGGTTGCGGATCGACCCGATGGTAAAGAAGGCGATGGCCGAAGCGTTCGCCGTCGTGCTCGAAGAATTTCGCGACGCCACGCTCAAGGACTCCGCAGTACTTGAAAGCGTGGGGCGGCAGGTGCATGGCGTCACGGGCGGCCAGATGCGGGAGTTCGCGCAGCGGCTGCGCGATGCTGCGCCTCGGCCGTTGACGGTGGAGCAGATTCTGGCCTGGGCGGATCTTCATAAGGAGCGAACTGGGCGATCGCCAAATACTGATAGTGGCCCAGTTACGGATGCTCCCGGTGAGATATGGGGTAACATTGATGCAGCCCTTCGTGAAGGAAGACGATCCCTTCCAGGCGCATCTTCACTAGCCCGGATACTTGCAGAACATCGCGGAGTCCGGAACAAGCAGGATCTTCCCACTCTGACAACAAATCAGATTCTTGTCTGGGCTGATGCCCACTTTCAACGCACGGAACAGTGGCCGACTCGAGAATCTGGTCCGGTTATCGATTGTCCCAGTGAAACCTGGGTGAACATTGACCAGGTTCTTCGCAAAGGTCTTCGGGGCCTTTCCGGCGGCTCTTCTTTGGCTCAAGTACTCGACGAGCATCGTGGGGTGCGAAACCCTAAAGATCTGATGCCGCTGACTGTGGAACAGATCTTAGTTTGGGCCGATGTTCACCACGATCAGACAGGGCAATGGCCAAGAAAAGGGAGTGGATCTATTGCAAATGCTCCGGGTGAGTTCTGGACCAATGTTGACAATGCATTGTTCCAAGGAATCCGTGGCCTCCCTGGCGGTTCATCTCTGTCCCAATTGCTTGCCGAGCATCGGGGGGTACGCAACATTGGAGGTCTTCCTATTCTAACCAAGGAGCAGATCCTTGAGTGGGCCGATTCGCATCGCGAACGCACGGGCAAATGGCCAGGAATTGGTTCTGGCCCCATCGAGGAAGCTCCGGGTGAAACTTGGGCCAATGTTGACGCCGCACTACGAGAAGGTAGGCGTGGCCTGCCAGGCGGTTCTTCTTTGCCCCGTTTACTTGCAGAGCTGCGCGGAGCTCGGAATATACAGGGTCTTCCCGCTCTGACAGACAATCAGGTGCTCGCTTGGGCTGACGCGCACTTTGAACGCACGGAACAGTGGCCGACTCGAGAATCTGGTCCGGTTGTCGATTGTCCCGGTGAAACCTGGGCCAACATAGACCGAGCCATAACAAACGGTCTTCGGAGCTTTTCCGGTGATTCCTCTTTGGCTCGGTTGCTCGCCGAGCATCGTGGAGTGCGAAACCATAAAGCTCTAATGCCGCTGACCGTGGAACAGATCTTGGTTTGGGTAGATGCTTACCTCGATCACATAGGGCAATGGCCAAGAAAAAGGAGTGGCCCTATCGCAAATGCTCCGGGTGAAACCTGGGCCAATGTTGATGCTGCACTACGGGCAGGCACTCGTGGCCTGCCGGGCGGATCCTCCTTGCCCCGGTTACTTGCCGAACACCGCGGAGCGCGGAACAAGCAGGATCTTCCTATTCTGACAGAAAATCAGATACTTGCTTGGGCCGATGTACACTTTGAACGGAAGAGACAGTGGCCACGAATGGGCTCGGGTCGCATTGTCGATGCTCCCGGTGAAACGTGGATCAACGTTGACGCAGCTCTAAAGAGTGGCACTCGCGGTCTTCCTGGCGGATCCTCGTTGGCTCGGCTTCTAGCTGAGGAGCGCGGCGTACGCAACATCTCGGCCCTGCCGTCCCTCACTAAAGACCAGATTCTGAACTGGGCTGACGCCCACTTCGAGAGTACTGGGGACTGGCCCAAAACAGATTCCGGTCCTATCCTCTGTGCCCCTGGGGAGAAATGGGCCAACATAAACGCGGCGTTGGCCCAAGGATGCCGCGGCCTCTCTGGTGGGTCGTCGTTGGCTCGGCTTCTAGCTGAGGAGCGCGGCGTACGCAACATCTCGACCCTGCCGCTCCTCACTGGGGACCAGATTCTGGCTTGGGCGGAAGCCCACTTCGGACGCACGGGGCACTGGCCCCAAACGGTGTCTGGCGCGGTCGTTGATGCCCCTGGGGAGAAGTGGGCCAACATTAACCAAGCCCTGGCGATAGGTCTTCGCGGACTTCCCGGAGGTTCTTCATTGGCCCGTCTGATAAAGGAACATCGCGGAACTTCAGATTGATGAGCAGCCTATCAGGACTCCTCGAAATCTCGGATAGCGGCGAGCGAAGAACAATGGGGAGAATGCTCCAATAGGGAAGAGCCATGACTATCGGTGAATTTCTCGGGGTGAGTGGATTCTGCTTGGCGTTGGCTCATGTCAGCTGGCAAGTCTGGTTTCAGCATCGCCAAACGAGAGAACGGATTCGGGCGGAAATCGCCTGGGAGCCGCAACCCCACCTTTGGGTATACAACGCGGGCATGATCCCGGTGTACCTCGCAGGGGTGGAGTTGGTCATCGGCACCGCTCGGAAAAAGATTCCGTTCCAGGCTGTGATCAAAATGTCGGCACTGCCGAACGAGACAGGCGCTCTTGGTCATGAGCAGTGGCAACTCACCGGGCAAAGGACACCCAAGAATCCTCTGGAGCGGGGGGCTGCTCATGAATTCGTCCTGACGAAACAGATGGCGACGCCGACTCTGACAACTGGCGGCACGCAAGGAGCGTACATCGTCGTCCGCTCAAACGCAGGGGAACTTTGTCGGGTGAAAGGTAAAGCGGTGATGGACTACCTCGGGTATGTGTTGACCGATACCTTGCCGCAAACGCCGACAGTTACCAAGTGAGTGGTGACCGGAACGGGCGAAACGGGTGGGAACTAAGGATTGGGAATCGATGTTGTTGAAGAAGGATGCACGACTCCTTTTCCTGGCCGTTTCGGGTCTTGGGGCCGGTAAGGTTGCCAAATGGGGAGGAAGTCATCATGCAAACCGCATTGCGTCTGGAAACCACCGTCCTGCCCGGCCATCGTCTTGAAGTCACTGCACCGGAGTTGCCCGAAGGGGCCAAGGTCGAGATCATCGTCCTCTTGCCGGAACAGCCGGCCCCTCGCCGTATGTCAATGATTGAGTTCCTGGCCACGTTACCGCCTGGCCCCCTCCTCTTTAAGACCCCGGAAGATGCCAACCGGTACATCCAAGAGGAGCGCGACTCATGGGAGCGCTGACGCTGCCGGCCTCGGGGCTTGTCTACATCGACACGATGGCTCTCATTTACACGGTGGAGCGTTACCCCGTGTACCTGCCCTTACTCCAACCATTGTGGCTCACTGCTCAAGCCAGAACCATCGAAATTGTCAGCAGCGAATTGACACTCATGGAGGTACTGGTTGGTCCTCTCAAAAGCGGCAATACTGCCTTGGAGCGGGCTTTTGAACAGGCGGTCCAGGGGACAGACATGCGTCTGCTTCCCATCACGCAACCCATTCTGCGAGAGGCGGCTCGCTTGAGGGCCACTACCAAGCTGAAAACCCCCGACGCACTGCACGCCGCCACGGCCCTGAACGCTGTGTGTGCGCTTTTTGTCACCAACGATGTCAGCTTCCGTGGTGTCGGGGGGCTCCCTCTTGTGGTTCTGGACGACTTGCTGAAACCTTGAAAGGTCCAAGCCGGCAATGTCGGAGCATCGCGATGACAGGAACGAGCAGGTCTGTTACAATCCGCGCTGGACATTCAAGAGGGCGTTGCCATGTCGGTCATCATCGCGGGTTTTGTCAAGAACGGCGTTGTCGTGCCCAACGCACCGCTCCCGGAGGGTGCGTTTGTGGAGGTTCATGTCATCAACGGGCCGATCGAAGTCCCACCTGAGTTGCAGGCCGAACTCGACGCCTGGGAACTGGCTGGCGCTGGAGCCCTGGAACTGGTCGAACGCCTGGCCCGCGAAGGGGAGGACGATGGCATCCCGGACAAATCGACTTCACCGCCAGAGAATGGTCAACAGAGGTGATCCCCATGCAACCTGCACTGCGCCTTGAAACCACGGTCCTGCCCGGCCATCGTCTTGAAGTCATTGCACCGGAGTTGCCCGAAGGTGCCAAGGTCGAGGTCATTGTCATCTTGCCGGAAAAGCCAGCCACACATCGTATTTCCGTGCTGGAGTTCCTGGAATCACTGCCGCCTGGCCCGCGCCTTTCAAGACCTGGGAAGAGTATGAACAACACCTACGAGAGGAAAAAGATGCGTGGGAACGCTAATCGTGCCAAAATGGGGAGGTGAGCATCATGCTGACAGTGTTGCGGATGGAGGCCACGATCTTGCCGGGCCACCGTCTTGAAATCTGCGACCCAGATCTCCCCGAAGGCGCCAAGGTCGAGGTCATCATCCTTTTGCCGGAAAAACCCGCTCCCGCACGTCGATCCATGTTGGAGTTCCTGGCGACGTTGCCACCTGGCCCCCTCCTCTTCAGGACGCCGGAAGATGCCAATCGGTATGTCCAGGAGGAGCGTGACTCATGGGATCGCTGACGCTGCCAGGAAGCCCGGTACAATAACAACGACCACACTACGGAGGCACAGGGCATGTCCAGCAACATTACAGGCGTCGTCAAAAACGGCGTGGTCGTTCTCAACACACCACTGCCTGAAGATGCACAAGTGGAAATCCGCCTGAGCGAGGGGACCACGGATGTTCCCGCAGTACGGAAAGAGTTGGCCGCCGGGCAGCAAGGCAGCGGCTGTTCCGTCGGCATGCCAGCAGAGGGGAATCCGATCCCTGTGGTCCGCTTGACCCCGGCGGAATTGCGGAAGATGCCGCGGGAGCAGCGACAGGCCATCCTGGCAGCGGTGGCGGAAATGGCGGAGCAGGATTACCGCTCCGACAAGGAACTGACCGGCTTCGCGGCGTTTAGCGAGGAAGAGCGGGAAGACAGCTAATCCGACTCCCATTAGGGGCGAAGTCAGCATGACATCTTCCTCCGACCGCCAACTCGACGCCTTCGACAACCCCGCGAAGATGGCCTGCCGGGAAGGCAACCTCCGCGTCCTCCGCGAAGCCGCCTATCTCCTCTGGACAGATAGCGACCGCACCCGGCTGCGCTGCGACTGGTGTGAACTCATGGGCAGTACCGGCTCCTTGACCCTCGACCTGCTGGAACGCGAAGGGGTGCTGGCCCCGGGCGGGTTTGTCGGCATCGACCTCGACCCGGCCCGGATCGACGCATTCCGGCAACGCCGGCCCGACTTGAAATGGGTTGCCGCAAATCTTTACGAACGCCTGGAGGCGCCCGAGCTGGCCCGCGTCGGCATCCTCAATCTCGACGAATACGGCGAGGTCGGCAATCGCAGCGCGGAGGTCGATTTCCCTCTCATCCGGGGACTGGTCAAGCGGGGGCTGGACACCTTCGGTGAGTTCGCCCTGTTCTGGAATCAAGACCTGGATGCGGTGGTGCGCCGGCGTCAGGACCGTGGCCAGGCTTTGCGCCGCCACGCGGACATGGTCTGCGATGCCCTCCGGGGGTGTTTGCCCCGGCGCGAGTTGACGTCGGAGATGTTGCTCCCGGATGGCAGCGAGAAGGAGATCGACTCCGGTTTTGTTGGCGTCCTTGGCGCCTTCGAGGTTTATCGCGGCTCCGTTCGCGGGCACCGCATGGCCAATCTCCGCGTCATTCTGCGGTAACCCAACGCCCGACCAAGGGTCCTCGCGATCCCGAGTAACTTCTCAATAATGCTGTGTCGTGGGGGGTGTGCGTGATTTGCACAGCAATTTGCACAGAAACCAGAATCGTCCCGCAAAACGAGAACGGCCCCGCCTCTTCCGAAGTCGCGGAAGAAGCGGGGCCGGTTTGCCTCAGGCCGGGGAACTCACTCCTTGGCCTTGATCAGGACCTTGAGCGGCTCGATCCAGTGCTTGTGGTCGGCGTTGTAGTACAGGTACGCCCGGCTGGCGGGTCCGCTGTATTCGCCGGGCACCCGGGCGATCAGGTCCACCGGCAGCTCGATCTTCTGATTCGGTCCCAGGTCGCGCCAGTACAGCACCAGCTCCCGGCCGCGAATCTCGAACATGTCCACCAGCGGCCGACCCTTCTCCGGCAGGCGCACGTACTCCCGCAGCTGCTTCTGGTCCTCCGGCACGTTCAGGCCGGAGGGCAGGCCCACGATGGCCGTCGTCATGCCCTGGCCCTTGTCGCTGGCGTTGGTCACGGTCACGTTCAGCCGCACCACGTCGCCCTCGTTCAGCTCCGTCTTGGCCAGCGTCGTCGCCAGCTTGACGGTGCAGTTCTCGGCGCTGGCCGGCCGCAGCGTCTGATAGGTCCAGCTCAGCGTATACGGGAAGGTGTTCTTGCCGGTGATCTCCACCCGGACCTTGTTCATCCCTGGCTTGAGGTGCTTCTCAGCCTCGTCCAGGTTCAGCGTCAGCGTCTCCGCCACCCCGGCCGGGAACTTCACGCTGGCCGCCTTGCGCTCGTCCACCAGCAGCGTCAGCTCGCCCGCCTCGGGGGTGCGCTTGTTGGCCTTGGCGAAGCCGATCAGCGCCTTCAGCGCCAGGATGGTCGCCTGCGTCGAGCCGAAACCGCCGTAGCCGCCGCGCTGCTTGCCGATCCAGCTGATCGCCTTGTCCAGCGGCTTCTTGAACTCGCCGGTGTTGGCCTTCAGCCAGCCCAGCACCGCCAGGGCAGTCGTCTCGATCTCCAGGTCCCGGCCGCCCGAGCCGGTGATGCTGGTGTACTCGGCCTGGAGCGAGCCCTCCGGCTTTTGCAACTCGGCCACCTTCTTCAGCAGGGCAACGCCGGCCTGGGTTTGGGCCCGATTGATCTGACTGTTGGCCACCAGGGCCAGGAAATACGGATCTTTCGACCCGGTCGCGCGCTCACTCAGGGCCTTCAGCTCGACCGACAGGTCGTCCTCCGGACCGCTTTCGGTCAGCGCCCAGACGATGTACGCGGCGGTGATGTGGTCCGGGGCCCGGCCGAAGGTGTCCAGGGCCCGCGGGTTCCGCAGGAAGCCGCCCTTGCCGTCACGACGCGACAGCAGGTATTGCCGGGTCCGCTCCAGCATCTGCCGATCCACGTCCTGAACGCGGGTCAGGTCGCGGAACTGCAGCAGTCCGTAGGCCGTCAGGGCTTCGTGGGCCGGGGCGGTGCCGCCGAACCATTCGTAGCCCTCACGCTTGTTCTTGCCGGTGTTCGTACACTCGAAGGACGTCAGCTTCTGATAGCCGCGTGTCAGCAGGTCGCGGGCGCGGGCCTCGACCGCCGGCTTCGACTGGTCCGATTCACGGAGATAGTCGAGGATCAGCAGGTTCGGGTAGTTGCTGGTCGAGGTCTGCTCGAAACAGCCGTGCGGCTCACGCAGCAGGCTCTCCAGACCCTTCTGCAGATCGGACAGCGTGGACGGGTAAACGTTGGCCTGCACCTTGAGGGTGCCCTTGATCCACGTTTCCGGCAGGTTGATCCGGACCAGGGCCGACTGCTCCAGCAGGTCGCTCTGGGAACCGATGAACGGGAAACCCTCGGGCACAACCCGGATCGGCATGCGGATCGTATCCGGAGCAAAGCCCTTCATCTGGCCCTTGAAGACCAGGGCCGCTTCGCCTTCCTTGAGGGTCGGCTGGAACCGGAACAGCCGCCGCCGGGCCGATTCGGGATCGATCGTCGCTTCCGCCGAGCGATTCTCCTGTTTCAGATCCAGCCCCTTGCTCTCCTCCAGGGTGACCGACACGGTCCGCTTCTGATCGGTGTTGTTGCTGATTGTCAGCGGGATGGCAATCCGATCGCTGGAAGTGACCTCCAGCGGCACCTTGGGCTGAACGGTGAAGGGCAAGCGCGACTCGATCTCGTAAGTCGCGGTGCCCAGCCGGCCGTCCAGGCTGTGGCCGAACACGAGGACCTGGAAGCTGGTGGCGGAATCGCACAGTTCAAAGGCAAACTGTGTCTTGCCGTCCGCCAGCACCAGGGCCGGGTGCCAGAAGAGCGTCTCGGCAAAGTCGCTGCGCAGTTCGGGGGAGCCGTGCCGCTGATGGGCGTACTCGCGCACCACCGAGGCCGGGAACACGGCCTGCTGCGGTCCCCTCGCCTGTTCCATGCGTTTGTCTTTTTCCATCACGTCCGGGCGGAACCGGCCTCCGAACCCCTTGCCGCCCCCGCCCATGCCCGGTTGGCCCGGCCGATCCGCAAAGGGGAGCCCCGCCTTGGGTTCCGCCTTCTTGCCATCGTCGAACCCGCGGAAGGCCTCGGCTTGCTTGAACTGCTGCGCCTCGCCAGGCTTGTTGAGCTGGCGAAGGACGTCCTTACCCTCCTTCGCATCGCCCACGCCACCCGGGCCACCCCGCATCCTTCCCTGATCCACCTTCGCTTTGAGCAGGTGCTCACCCGGCGGGCCCAGCATCGGCGGCGCCGCGGTGGGAACCGGCATGCCAGGCACGGGCAGCCGACGCATCTCGACCCCGGTGCCGGCCCGTTCAAAGTCCCCGAGGGCCCTGGGCTTCTTGTCAGCATGCTTGTCCCTCGCGAGGGTTGGGGCTTCGCCTTTTTCCGGGGCAGCCGGATCGATCGCCACGTCCGGATGATCCAGGTTCTCCTCGGCCGGCTTCCACAGCTGGGCCACTTGCTGGGCTCCCCCGGCTCCCTGGTGTCCTTGCGGTAAGCCGACGACCACAAGCAACAGCAGCGCACAGCCGGCACCCACGGCGTAACAGGGCAGCGCCTGCCGCAGCGACTGACCCAGCGTGATGGCCAGCGCGGCCAGCACCACCAGCACACCGAGAATCGCCACTACCGGCAGGGTCAGGCGCCGCGCCTCCTCGAAGGTCCGGTGGTACTTCTGCAATCGGGCCGACGCGGCCACGAAGGCCTGGTCCTTGCGGGATTCGTCCGCCTGGACTTCGGCCCTCTGGTAGCGTTGCTCCAACTCTTTCAGGCGCTCGTTGTACTCCTGGCGCACTCGGAGGTTCTCATTCCATTCCGCCTGGGCCGCCTCCCGCGTGGGAACGCCGGCCGAGGCCAGCAGGGCCGTCTGATCGGCCTCCTCTCCCGCCGCGGGCGCGACTGGGACCACCCCGGGCGGAGCCGGGATTCCCGCCGGCTGGGGCGGCAGCTCGGGTCGGGCCGGGGTGAAGTGCCGCCAGCCGTGGACGCCCAGCAGCAGGTCCAGGGCCTGGGCTGCCTTGGGGTGCGTCCCCAGCAGCACGTCGCCATATTCCAGATCGTCCGACTTCTTGACGTCACTGGTGAGCAGGAAATGCGTCGGCATGGTCCGGGCCGTCTTCTCGTCGGCCAGGGTAATGACGCTCTTATCGACCACGGCCACCGCCAGCACCGCCGGGGCGAACGCCTCCTCCTCGTTGCGCGACTCCAGGTTGACACGGACCTTGTCGCCCGGAACGTAGCGCGGCCGATCCGGCTTGATCGCCAGGTGCAATTGCTCCGTCTGCTGCCGGTAAATCAGCCGCTCGGCTCGCGGCACCAGCGGCAGCCGGCCAGCGCCCGGAGCCTGCTTCTCGTACACCGTCACCCGGCAGACGCCGCCCGCGCCGGGTTGAGCTTGATCTCGGTTTCGCTTTGCTTCGCCTTGCCGGGGCTCGACAGGGAAGCCGATCCCAGCAGCTGGCCCCGGCAAGTCACGCCTATGACCAGCTCGCTCGGCTTGGCGGTCTGCACGCGCACCTTGAGCGCTTGCCGGGCCGTGATCTGGCCCTCATCGACCTGCAGCACCACGCCTTCTTCCAGCGGCACCGGCAGCGTAATCGGCTTCTCGATCCCCTTCGGCGAATCGATCCGCACCTGATAGGCCTTGCCGGCGGTGGGCGTGAACTCGAACCGGCCCATGCCCTGGTTGATGCCCGGCTCCTTGTCGTCGCTCAGCGTCTGGACGGTCACGCCCAGCGGCTTGCCGTCCTCGAGCAGTTCGCCCTTGATGTCGGCCGGCTTGCCCAGCGGCGTCCGGGCCTGGAAGTAAACGCGATTGCTCAGCCCGGCAACCAGCTCGCCGCCCTCGGGGAAGAACTCCAGCTGCATTGCCTTGACCACGATCGGCAGCGGCCGCAGCAGTGTCTCGGTGTTGCCGCCGTCGTCGAACTTGACGCCCAGGCTCGCTTGCCCCTTCTCGATCTTCGCCGGCAGCTTGAACCGGACGGTGACCTTGCCGTCGCTGTCGGTCTGGAAGCGGATCGGCTGCTCGCTGGCCTCGCCCCGGGCGTTGTAAGTCTGGCCATCGATCTGCACCGTCACCTCGACGGGACGGTCCTTGACCGGGCCGCCGTCGGCACGGTTGGCCTTGCATAGGGCCTGGACCTCGTCACCGGGACCGAAGGTCTTGCGGTTGAAGTCCAGCTCCTTGTTCAGCCGGGGCTTCTGGTAGCGGTTGACCACGAACTTGCGCTGCTGGACCGGGAAGCGGTTGCCGACCTCGCGCACTTCCAGCACGTACTCGCCGCCGGGAGCATCCTCGGGCAGGTGGAACTCACCCGAGCCGATGCCACGGATCGGCTTGCCATCCGGGCCCTGGACCAGGGGGCCGTTCCAGGCCTCCTTCAGACGGAGGTGATTGCCCGCTTGCTCGATCAGCTGCCGGGCCCCGGTCGGGGTCACGACGGTGTACTGGAACTGCAGCTCTTCCTGGGCCGGCCGATGGCTGGAGCGCTCCAGCGTCAGCGAGCGGAACCAGACCTTCTCGCCCGGCTGGTACATCGGCTTGTCGGTCGCCAGGTGCGTGACGTAGGCCGGCGTGGTCACCGGCAGCGTCTCGTACAGCTGGGCCGAGTAGCTGCCCTTGCGCGAAGCGGACACCACCAGCGACAGAGGCAGGTTCGGCTGGGAGAACAGTTTGCCGGGCACGGTCAGTTGATACTCGCCCTCGGCCAGGCGCCGCACCGGCAGGCTTTCAGTCGCTCCCAGGCCGGCTCCGTTCTGGGGGCTGTCGGCCTTGACGGTCAGGTCCGAGTCCAGGGGCATGCCCTCGAGGTTGCGCGTGTGAATGCGAAACTCGGCCGGCACTCCCGCCGCGAGCATGGGCGGACCTTCCATCTGGACCGCCACCTGTTTCTCGCGGATCTGGTCCTTGACCTGCTCCAGCTGGTTGTCGCGCTCCTGGGGGGCCTGGCGCAGCTTCTGGGCCGCGTCGTTCATCTCCGAGCGCAGCTGAGCCAGGGCGGCCTCGCGCTCCTGGACGGCCTGACCGGTCGTGGAGTAGTCGCGGATCACCACCGCCGCGGGGATGGCCAGGGTCGCTCCGACCAGGATCGCCGCGGCCATCGCCCAGCGCTGCCAGGTGCGGAGGGGACGCCGGGCCGGTTTCCTGGTCGGCAGGGGCACCACGACCGGGGTCTCGCTCGGCGGCTGGAAGGTCACCTGGGGGAACTCCAGGCGCGCGGCCGCCGCCAGCAGGTGCTGCTGTTCCTGGGCCTGTTTCAAGGCGGCCTGACAGCCGGGACAGCCGGCCAGGTGTTCCTCGAACTGCTGACGCTCGCTCTCGTCGAGGAGGTCGTACAGGTTCTCCAGCATCTGGCCCTGACAGGTTTCGCAGTTGCGCATCGGTCACTCCATCGCGGCTCGCGCCGCGTTCAATGTTCCTCACGCACGTGGGGAAGAGGCGTAGTTCTTCAGGCGCCCAGCACCTTGCGCAGTTTTTGCAGTGCGCTGCGCATCTGGGTCTTGATCGTTCCCACCGGGCGCTTGGACAGCTCGGCGATCTGCTCGTAGGTCAGCTCGCCGTTCTGCCGCAGCAGAAAGACTTCCTTTTCCTCGGGGCGCAGATCCATCAGGGCGGTGCGCAGCTGCTGCAAGGACTCCTGGTCCTCGATGGCCTGGATGGGTAATACGGTTTCGACCATTGGCATGGACTCGGCTCCCACAAGGGGCTTGACCCGCCGACGCCAGGCGCTGCGCTGCAGGTCCTTGGCGGCGTTCAGTGCCACCCGGAAGATCCAGGCCCGCAGGTTCTGCACCTCGGGCAGGCCTTCCTGGGTGCGCCAGCAGCGCAGGAACGCTTCCTGGGCCACGTCCTGGGCGTCTTCCGCATGGCCCAGGACAAAACAAAGGGTGCTGACCAGCTCGTCGCGGATCTCCGTGAAGGTCCGTAACAGCAGCTCAACGCCTGGCGTTGTCACGGAATTGGAGGTCATCAGCTGCCCAGGCACCCTTGTGGCAGGTCTGCTCATACCGTCACCCTGATAGACGAGAACGACGGAGGGGTGGATTGCTCCCAACCGCAAAGATTTTTGTCGCTGCCTTTCCGTCAAGGCCATTCCACGGCCAGAAGCGTGAGCCGCCCGGAGTTGTTCGCCCGCGCCCTTACCCCAGGCATTTCCCTTCCAGCCTAACCATCCCGGATCACCTCGACAAGGAGTTTCCCCGTCAGGTCCGGCAGCAGGCCGCCTCCCAGCGGACTCGCGATCTCAACGCCTTTCCCTTGCCTTTCGTTGGCAGTCTTGCCGTTAACCGAGAAATAACCCTCCCAATCGTCTCCAACCGCCCACATTTGAAGCGACCCAGATTGTATAAATTACATATTTTCTCCAATTTACTATTGCAATACTTACAAACCGAGTTTATTATCAAACCAAGTTACCCAGTTTACCAAAAGGACCTAAAGCTCGGGTCTTTTCCACTTTTCGGATTCATCCGGGATTCGGGTTTGCCCGGTTGAGAGGTTGTCTCTCGTCTTCGAGAGTTGTTGACTACCCCTTGTTTTCACCACGTGAGAGGAGTGAAGGACAATGTATTCGGTTGTTCTGCTGATGGCCTTGACGACTGGCGGCGAGAACCCCAACTTCTTCTTTGGTTGCGGGTGCTGTGGCTGCTGTGGCTGCAGTAGCTGTGGTTGCTGGGGTGGCGGTTGTGGTTGCTGGGGCAGCTGCGGTTGCTGCGGTTGCTACAGCTCCTGCGGTTGCTGTGGTTGCTGGGGTGGCTACTCGAGCTGCAGCTACTACGGCTGCTCCAGCTATTGTGGTTGCTACAGCTACTGTGGTTGCGGTTGCTATAGCTGCGGTTACTCCAGCTGTGGCTGCTACGGCTGCGGTTGCTGCGGTTGCTACAGTTCCTGTGGTTGCAGCTGCTACAGCTGCGGCTCCTACAGCTGTGGCTACTCCAGCTGCGGTTGCTGCGGTTGCTGCGGATGCAGCTGCGGTTACGCGGCTCCCATGATGAGCGCTCCGGCCCACCATGCCTCCGCCACGACTTCCAACACGGCCACCCTGGTTGTGACCCTGCCCGAGAACGCCAAGCTGATGATCGACGATCAGCCGACCAAGTCCACCTCGGGCGTTCGCACCTTCGCCACTCCGGAACTGGAGCCCGGCAAGACCTTCAAGTACACCCTGAAGGCCGAGGTTCCGGTCGCCGGTAAGACCGAAATCGTCACCCGCGAGGTCCAGGTCCGCGCCGGTGAAGAGACCAAAGTGACCCTGAGCCTGCCGGCCCCCGCTGTGGCCGCCCGCTAACGAAACGCAAGACCGCTGACCCACGTACTGAGGACGACGGCACTCCCGGGGTAACACCCGGGAGTGTCGTTTTCAGCGCAGCAATTCGCGCTCGACGCGCTCCACAAGCTCCCGCACCCGGATGGGGCGTTCCCCCAGGGCCAGCTCGCTGTCTTCCTGCAGCCACTGGCGGACCTTTTTCTCGGCGGCGACCGCCGTGCTGTGGTTGCGCTGGCCAAAGTGCCCGCCGATGGCGGCGTAGGACGCCGCCGTATGCTTGCGGGCCAGGAACATGGCCACCATGCGCGGATGGCTGATCGCCCAGGCCCGGTTCTTCGATTGCAGCGCTCCCGCCTCCAGCCGCAAGACCTGACAGACGACCCGATCCACGTCCAGTACCTGCACCACGCGCACCGCATGGCGCAGCAGGTCGGACAGGGCCTCCCGGGCCAGCAGCACGTCGATGGGCCGGTTCGTTACCCGGCTGTAGTGACGCAGGCTGTGCAGGGCCCCTTCCAGCTCGCGGACGTTGCCGCGCAGCTGCGCGGCCAGGTAACGCAGCACTTCGTCGGGAATGGGCCGGCCCCCGCTGGACTGTGCCTTGACCTGAAGGAGCAGAAGGCGCGTGTCGGCGTCCGGCGGCAGCAGGCTCCAGATGGCACCGCCAAGAAGCCGGTCGGTCAGTTCGGGGGTGAAGTCGTCGGCCAGGCGCGGATGGCAGTCGCAGGTCAGCACCAGCTGCCGGCCATCGGCCAGGAGAGCGTCGAAGGTGTGCAGGAACTCTTCCTGAGTGGCCCGCTTGCTGGCCAGGAAGTGCAGGTCGTCAACGAGCAGGGCGTCGCACTCGCGGAACTGCCGGCGAAAGGCCGACAGCTTGCTGAGACGCATCGCCTGCACAAAGCGATTGGTGAAGTCCTCGCTGGTGATGAAGGTCACGCGCCAGTCCGGCCGATGGCGGCGCAGACCGCCGTAGATCCCTTCGAGCAGATGGGTCTTGCCGGTGCCGACCGGACCGTGCAGGACCAGCGGATTGACGCCCAGGCCTGGCTCCTCGACAACACTCATGGCAGCTGCGTAAGCGACGCGATTGCAGGGCCCGACCACGAACTCGGACAGGCGGCGCCAGCGTCGAGCCCGGTCCGGTCCCTTCCCGGCCGGCCGGTCTGGCTGGGGTTCCGTTGCTTTGGGGGAAGCCGGTGCCGCTTCGGAGCGGTAGCCGGGTTGCGCGGGTGTCCGTTCGGATGCTCGGGAGCGCTTTTCCGGCCTGGGTGGGGGAGGAGGATTCTCCGTCTTGAGGACCTCGGCCTGTTCCCGGCGGGCCTCCTGGAACAGCTCGGGATCGATCTGGAAGCGAACCTGCATGGGCCGGCCGAAGACTTCCTGGGCGGCGACGGCGACGGGCTGGGCGAAGGTGCGGCTCAGCCATTCCTCGAAGTGGCGGTTGGGCACGCCCACCCGCAGTTGCTCTTCCTCCCAGGAAAAGCGCGTGTGTCCCTCGAACCAGAGCTTGAAGCGAGGACCACCGATGTGCCGGGCGATGGCCTGCTCCAGTGCGGCCACCACCTCCGTCTCACAGATAACCACGGGCTCCCCCGGTGCGCTGCGTCATCCACGAAGTGCGACATCCCGGTCGGAGAGTTACCCTCCCTGTTGCAAAGCACGCAATTGTAACCCACCCATCGGTGCGGGCAACTGTTCAGCGATCCGCAAAGGAGATTTTCCCGCGCCGGCCGGCGGCAAGAGAGGGCCAGGGAGCAAAGCTGCGATTGCGAGAAAACCCGGAACGGCAGGCAGCCGTCATGGATTCGGCCAGATCGCCAGCAGCACCTCCCGGCGGTCGTGGTCCTCGAAACCCAGCGAATGATAGAGTTGCTGGGCGGGTGTGTTCCGGCCATCGACGCTGAGCGTCATCTGGGGTGCGCCTGCCAGGCGGGCCTCGAGCATGACGTGCAGCATCATGCTCCGGCCAAAACCCTGCCGGCGTGCTCCCGGGACGACGCCGAGATAGGACAGGTCCCAGTCGCCGGTGTCCGGCTGCGGCGAGGTGATGATCACGCCCACCGGTTCGCCCTGGCGACTGACCAGCCACCAGCGGCGCGGATCGAACAGTCCCTGGGCTTGATGGCCGGCCAGGACCTCGTCGCTGGTCCGGGCCCCGGACACCTCGGGACAATCCAGCGAGTCCTGGTAACTCCGCAGCAAGACCTCCTGAAACAGCGCGCGCTCCACCTCCGCGAAGGTGCGGAACTGCAAGCGGGAATCGTCGCCCAGGTGCGCGGAACTCAATTGCAGGTCGTGGCGCAACTGCAGGAGCTGGCAGACGTGCTGAAACCCATGGCGCAGCAGGGGCTCGCCCAGGGCCAGTTCGGCGGGGATCAGCAAGGACTGGGTCAGCTTGACGCCGCGCTGGCGGAGCCAGGCACAGGCATGGCGGATGAGGCGGTCTTCCCGATCGCGGGCACCGGCTTCGATCAGGACGCGGGGCGGCCAGAGCAGGGCCGTGGCCCCGCCGACCGGCTGGCACAGGAGCATCCCCGTCAAGTGAGCGCCCTCGTCCAGGACGATCACGCCTTCGGGGTTGATCTCGCCACGGCGCAGCAGTCCCAGGGCGTTGTCGATGCGAAACGCGGCCTCGTCCGGGTCGAGGAACCCGAAGAGAAACTCGAAGGCCCGGGCCCACTCGTCGGGCCAGGCCGGCCGGGCCTCCGGGAATCGCATGGGGAGAACCTCTGTCGTGGCTTCTTCCTGGTGATTGTAAAGCAACCACCGCCGGTCTGCAAATGCCCGCCGAGCCGCGCACGCAGCGCATTGGCCGAGCCGCGCACGCAGCGGAGCGGAGTAAGCGGCCCTCCGGGCTCCCGGGCCGCTTACTCCGCTGCGCTGCGTGCGCGGCTCGGCAGCAATGGGATGACCGCTCAAAATCCCGAGCGCATGCCGCCTCCGGAGAACCCCAGGCCGCCCCCCGACGACCCCATCCCCGACGCCGGCGCTCCCATGCCGGGCCCCGAGGTTCCTTGCCCCTGTCCCGGCTGGCCGGCACCCGGAGTCATCAGCGGCGGATAGGGCCCCGGGCCGCCGTCGCTGAAACCAGCATTCTGCATCGACGGCAGAGCAAACATGTGCGGGCCCGCGGAACAGCGGCCGTTCCAGCAGTTCCGGCACGTGTCCGGCGGATACTGGTGGGGTCCGCGCTCCAGCAAGGGTGGGTAGAGAAAATACAAATACAGCGGCGGCCGGGGATTGTAGGGCATGCACAGGTAGCCCGGGCCGGTCAGCGAGCACGGCCGATAGGTGAAGAAACCCACGAGGTTCACCTTGTCCTTTCCCGCGGGGGGCCCTTCCGCCGGGGCGGCCACGGGTGCCGGGCCGCTCCTGAACCGGGTCGCCAGACGCGGCAGGATTCCGGTGTACTTGCCCGGTTCCGGGTTGGCAGTCACCTCGCTCGGGAGTGGGGAACCGGCGGGGGGCAGCGCTGTCCCCGGCCCCCACACGCCTGAGTGCGCTCCAACGCCGGTCACGCCTGCGCGGCCGGCCTGCGCTTCGGCCGGCGTGGCATTCGGCTTGCCCAGCAGACGCGGCACCAGCCCCGAGGACTGGCTTTGGCCCGACATGGGGGCCGGGACGGTCGTGCCTGGGTAGCTGTTCGGCAGCATCGGTGGACCCGCCGGCGGCGCCGAGGGCATGGCAGCGGTGTTCGACTTGCCCATCATATGCGGAATCAGTCCCGAATACGGGCTCGGTCCCGGACCGGGGGCCGCGTCCATCGGCACCGTGTAACCTGCCTGGACCACCGGAGTGACCACTGCGGAAGGCAGTGGCCTCGGAGAGGGGGAGAAGGGTGCCTGGGCGGCCAGGGGCAGAGTGCCTCCGAGAAAGGCTGCCGTCAACAAAGTGCCGATCCGAAGCATACCATCTCCTCCCTGGTCTGGGTGTTCCCGGGCCGGCGGCTCAACCGGCCCGGCCGGCGAATGCCTCCCCTTTTCCCTTTCGACCAGCCGGCGGCGGAAAATCCACTTTTCCCCATAAAATCGGACCTCTCCTCAGAGGCCCGTTTCTCCGCGCTGCTCCTCCTGCCGGCAGCGTCTGCCACGGCGAGCCAGCAGCCGGCCACCCCAGCTCTCGATCAAGCGCTGGGCAATCACGTCCGCCAGGGCACGCAGGGCCCGCGGATTTTCGCCCAGCCGCCGCAGTTCCGCCGAGGACGTGTGTCCCCCAGGCTTCCACTCGTTGGCATCACGCTCGTGGAAATAAAAGTGGAGATGATCGACCGCGGAAAGAAACGTGACGTGGAACTCGGTCACCTCGACCAGATAGCGAAGTTTCCCTTTTCCCGGACCCGGGATACCCTGTTCGCTCCAGGGCCAGATGGACAGATGAGCGGAAGGGGGCAACCCGTGCCGCCGCTCACACTGCCAGTAGTGCTCGGACCGACGACGAAAACCCAGGTGATGCAATTCGGCTTGCCATAACCACATAGCCTCCACTTCTCTTTGGGGAACGGGCGAACGATGGCGAGGCAGTCCGCCAGTCGGACCGCCGGAAGAACCCAGATTAGCAGACAAGCGTGGCCGAGAAAAGGTTCGGCGAGCGGCGCGGCGTCAGCCCGCCGGTATTGGCTCCCTTCACCGGCGGGCTGACGCCGCGCCGCTCGCCTGTTTGTTACAGCATCTGAAACGGGTCCACGTCGAGCGTGAACTCCACCCCCGAGGGCACGCGCACGGTCGGCAGCACGGCCCGCAACACCTGATGCAGCGTCGCCGCGCTGGGCGATTGCAGCTGGAAGTGATAGCGGTAGTACCCCTTGAGACGGAAGACCGGCGCCTCCGCGGGCCCGAGCAGGCGCACCTCGCTGCCGTGGATCTTCTTCAGCGCCTGGTTGAAGGCGCCGGCCATCGTCTCGGAGAAGTTGGCGGCCGCTTCCTGGTCCCGGCCGCGGACGATCAGCCGGGCCAGACGGTGGTAAGGGGGGTAATTGTGGGCCTTGCGGTGAAGAAGCTCGGCCGCGGCAAAGGTGTCGAAATCGTGCTTCGCCGCCAGGGCGATGCAGGGGTGTTCCGGCGTCAGCGTCTGCACAAACACCCGGCCGCCGCGCGGTCCACGCCCGGTCCGCCCGGCTACCTGCGACAGCAGCTGGAAGGTGCGCTCGGCCGAGCGGAAGTCGGGCACGTGCAGGCCCACGTCGGCGTTGATGACGCCCACCAGCGTCACGTTCGGGAAATCCAGGCCCTTGGCGATCATCTGCGTCCCAACCAGTATGTGGATCAGGCCGTTGCGAAACGCGGTCAGCGTGCGGGCATGGCTGCCGGGCTTGCTCATCGTGTCGCTGTCCATGCGCCGCACCACATAGTCGGGAAAACGCTCCTCGATCTCGGCCTGCAATTTCTCGGTCCCCAGTCCCTGATAGCGCACCGCTGACTGGCCGCACTGTGGACAGCGCTGGGCCGGCTCCTGCTCAAAGCCGCAGTAGTGGCAGAGCATCACGTCGCGCTGCTTGTGATAGGTCAGGGCCAGGTCGCAGAAGCGGCACGATTCGACGTGGCCGCAACTGGGGCAATGGACGTGGGTCGAGAAACCGCGGCGATTGAGCAGCAGCATCACCTGGCCGCCGGTCTTGAGCGCCTCGCGCATGGCCCGCTCCAGTTCCTCGCTCAGGGCGGCAAAGCGTCCGCGTGTGGGTTTCTCGTGGCGGCGATCCAGCAGCACCACGGGCGGCAAGGGCCGGGCCTCGACGCGATTGGGCAGATGGAGCAGCGTGTACTGGCCCTTCTGGCCGTTGTGGAAGCTCTCCAGCGAGGGCGTGGCCGAGCCGAGGATGATCGGCACGTTTTCCAGCCGGGCCCGCATCACGGCCACGTCGCGGGCATGGTAGCGCGGCGTCGATTCCTGCTTGAAGGTCGATTCGTGCTCCTCGTCAATGACGATCAGGCCGAGCTTGCGTGTCGGAGCGAAGACGGCACTGCGAGCGCCGACGACCACTTGCACCTTACCCTGGGCCACGCGCCGCCAGTGGCCGCCGCGCTCGGCGTTGCCCAGGTGGCTGTGCAGCACCGCGACCTCGCCGCAGCGGCCGCGAAAGCGCGCGATCGTCTGCGGCGTCAGGCTGATCTCCGGCACCAGCACCAGTGCCTCCTTGCCCTGGGCCAGCACTTCCTGGATGGCACGCAGATAAATCTCGGTCTTGCCGCTGCCGGTGACGCCATACAGCAGGAACGCATGAAATCCGCCTGCTCGCACTGGCCCTTCCAGCGTCTGCCAGACGCGCTGCTGATCGGCGTTGAGGGTGACCGGCTTGTTCTCGTCGGTCTCGGTCTGCGTGCTGTCGTGGGCGAGGTCGATCCGGCGCATGGTCCGCCGGAGCAGCCCCTTCTCGAGCAGTGCCTCGATCGGCACCGAGCCGCACCGGGCCAGGCGCGCCAGTTCCTTGACTTCCAGCGGTTTGGCCGCCTGCTTCAGCTGCTTCATCACCTCGGTCTGCTTGGGGGTCAGGCCCGGCAGCGGCGACGGCAACTCCGCGTCCGGGACCGGCTCGACCAGGGAGCGCGTCCGGGTGCCGGCCTGGTCGCGGGCCCCGGCAGGCACCACGGCGTTGAGGACCTGGCCCCAGCCGCACAGGTAGTAGTCGGCCATCCAGCGCGTCAGCCGGAGCAGGTGCTCGTCCAGCAGCGCTTCCTCATCGACCACCGCCTCGATTTCCTTGACGGCCCGGCCGGGCGGCGTCTCGGTCAGGCGAACGCAATAGCCGATGGTGGAACGATCGCCCTTGCCGAACGGGACCTGAACGCGCTTGCCGACACCGATGGCGCCGCGCAGCGACTCGCCCACGGCGTAGGTGAACGCCTGGTCCAGAGGCCGATCAAACACCACGTCGGCAAACAGCCCGGCCGTCTGTTCGGCTGGCTTGTCGCCGGTGGAAAACAGGTCGCGTTGCATGATCGCAGTCACAATCCACCTCTCGTTCCGTGCCCCTGCTGAACGGTTTTATCGTACCAGATTGGGGTCGGAATCGGAGGTCAGTAGCCGCGGATGGGAACCGAGACGTTTCTTGCGACTCAGCAAGAGAAAGACTGCCTCGTCCCCCGACCCAGGGCGATGCCCTGGGCTATCGTGTTGCGCCCCTTCGGGGCTGTTGGCTTTCGCCCCGAAGGGGCGCAACACGATAGCCCAGGGCATCGCCCTGGGTCGGGGGACGAGGCCTTTTTCTTCCTGTGCCGCAATAGCCGCATCGCGGCGAAACGGACTTATTGCTGCTTGCTGGCCAGCAGCCCCTCGACCTGGGAGGCCTGCAGGGAATGGCGGATCAGCATGCCGTCCCGACCGAGGAGGAACGTTTGCGGCAAGGTCTGGATACCGTAGCGATCCGCGAGGGGACCATCGACGCCGCCGCGCTGGTACAGATGCGTTCCGGCCGTGAGCTGCCCGGAGAGGAAGGCCCGACCCTGGCCCGGATCGTCATCCATGTTGACGTAAACGACCTCGACCCGGTCCTGGTAGCGGTCGGTGAGATGCTTGAGGATCGGGAAATCCTGGGTCGCTTGCGGGGTGGTGCTCGACCAGAAATACACCACGACGATGCGGCCCTGGAACTGATTGACGTCAAAGAGGGGAGCGGCCTCATCGCAAGACGAATAGAGCAAGGGCAGAGCGATCTGGACGGGCTCGTTATCCGAGCCCAGGCGCCACATAGCTCCCCTGGCTTTGCGGGCCATGGGATTGCCGGGGAAGACTTCAGCCAGGTAACGGTAGCAGTTCCGCGCTTCCTGGGGCCGGCCCATCGCCTCGTTCAGCCGGGCAGCCTCCAGGACGGCGCTGGCCGCATCCGGAGCTTGCGCGTACGTCTGAGCGTACTGCACCAGGCGCTGACAGAGCCGGGCCTGGGCCAATTCGGGATAGTTGGGGGACTTGTCGAGCAGCCGGGTGTACTCGGCCTGGATCACCTGGCGGGCCGCGCTGGCGACGATGGCGTGTCCGGGGACAAGCTGGGCCAGCTGGCCGGGCAACTGCGTCAGGCGCCGATAGCCGGTCTCGTCGCTGCCGGGGCACTGGACCGCGGCACCGTACAGGCTATCGACCGCCATCCGCAGCAGGTTGTCGCGTTCCTTGCCTTCGGAGCGCATGGCCAGCTGCAGCAGCAGGTCGCCCTGCTCCAGGTAGGAGCGCCAGATGTCGGCGGCCTGGGTGTTCTTGCTGATGTAATCGCCCAGGGTGCCCAGCCGGGCGACAAGGTTTTGCAGTTCCTGAGCGTCCGCGGGATCGTTGGGGCGCGAAGGCGGCACGACCGCGCTGGCGACAGTGACCATGCTGGGCCCGGGTGGTTGGGCAACCACGCCGGCCGCCAGCAGCACGGCACCGCCGAGTGCGGCCAAGATGTTCCAAGAATGACGCATGGCATCCGTTCCTTTCAGGGCCCGGGACGGCCACCACCTCATGGGCAGTCCCGGCCGTCTTGACACCCTTGTCTGCCTGAGTGTCCAGCTCACGTCTTGCTAACTCGCGGCTTGCCCTTCCCTTGGCAAACCAGACATTATCCTATCGGCCGGCCTTTCCGGACGTGATGAGCAGGCTGGATGAAAGGAGCGGAGCGCATTGCTTGGAGAGGAGCAATAATCGGCACAGTCGGCGTCTTTTGACAGGACCAGCCTCACCGATACCAGCAGTTGTGGCGGGTGAAGGTGCGGAGCCAGGAATCCTCGAGGTAGCGGAACTCCCCCCGGCCGTCCTGCCAGCGCAGCACTCCGACGCTCCCCGTCTCGGCCCGGCCGCCCTGGGCCCGCAGCTCCAGGCCGTTCATAAAAAAGAGCTTGCTGGGAGCGTAATCCTGCTCCGAGAACAGCGGCTTGCCGTGGTAGTGGCCGAAGAAGCAGAACGCCGGCCGAGCGAGGATGAGAATGGCACGGATGGCATCGCTGCCGGCCCCCTCGATCATGGCGTCCCGGGGCGACTCGTGACAGAGCAGCACGTCAAACGCCGCGGCCTCGAGGTGGCTCGCGCTGCGGCTGCTGATCCGTCCCAGTTCGGAGTGCATCTTGCGCACTCGGGGCGCCTCGCCATCGATGCCCCACAGGCCGCCGACGCGCAGACCGCCGGGCAGCGTGGTCACGGTCCCGTCGCGGACACAGCGGACGCGGAGATAGTGGTCCACCGGAAAATCGGTCGCGGTCCGGCCGGCGGCCCGGTCCAGCCGCCGCAGACAGTCGTGGTCCTCGTGATTGCCGGCGATGAACCACAGCGCTTCCGGAATGTCCGGATCGGAGAAGACCTGATCGGCCCGCTTGCTCGGCTGAGTCACCTCCAGCACGCCCAGCTCCAGGGGATCGTCCTTGGCCTGGCGGAGCGTGGCCTTGTCCATCCGCGTGGGGTCGGGAAAGAATCCCAGGTCGCCGACCTGAAGCAGCCCGTCCAGGCGCTGGCCGTGTTCGCGCTGCCAGACCAGGGCCAGCCGGAAGGCGGGCAAGACCCGGCCATGCAGGTCGCCGAAGACGAGATAGGTTGCGGTGGACATGAGGGCCTCACCTGGTCCGTGTCGTGCTTTCCCTTTTCCTTCAGACAGGGAACCAGGGCTTCGGGTTCGGCCGGGTCCGGGACGCCTGAGGCAGCTCCTTCAGACCAGGACAGGCTTGATTGCAAGGAATTTCTCCGGCAGATCGGGTGTCGGGCTGTTCAGGGTTTCTTCGGAGCCGCCTCGCCCAGCTTGCTGTCCACGATCTTCTTCAGCCGGGCCTTCTGGGTGGCCGTCAGCACCTTTTCCAGCTCGGCTTGCTCAGTCTTCTTCAGCTCAGCGATCTGGTCGCGATAACGAGCCTGGAGCCGGTACACTTGCTGCACCTGGTCGTCGGTGAGGCCCAGTTTCTCCCAGCTGGCCGGGAGTGTGCCCTTGATTTTCGCAGGCTCCGCTGGTTCCTGGTCGATTCGCCCTGGCTCCTTGCCGACGGCGGGAGGGGTGAAGTACCGTTTGGCTCGTCCTGGTTGGAGCGAAGCGCATACCTCCGTCTTGGAAAGACGCATGGTCGCCTCCAACTTCTCGGCAGGCCAGGTCAGGTGGAGCTTGGTCGGAACGACTGCGCCGCTGGCCCGATCGAGCTTCACCTCACGAACCTCGACGTGAAACACTTCCCTCTTCCTGGCGTCCTCGACGCGATAGCCCAGAATCTGGGGTTTGGGGGGAGATACCTCCCACCGATTGAAGATGGTTACCAGCCGCAACGGTTTCCCCTGCGGCGATTGGGCTTTTTCCACCAGCTCAATCGTTTTCTCTTGCAGGATCACTTCGACCGGCGCAGCCGGATCGTACTTTTTCATGCCCATGATCCAGACAAGCGTTTCCGGCCCGAAGGGGCGTGGCCAAGCCGCCGTCCCACGCAGGATGTCGGCTCGTTTGGCCTGGAGAAGCGCTGGTGGCCTGTCCTGGAAACACCAGTACCACCAGCCCTGGGCATTGCTGCCAAGGTCCAATTGTGGCTTCCCAAGGGCTCGGGTCTGCATGCGGACGTCGTGCGGCTGCTGGATGACCAGGTTCCCCTCCATCCCGATGGATTGAATGTCCTGCCTGACGGTCAAATCCATCTCGCATTGCAGGATCGGCTGCCGACCGCAAAGTTCATTGAGGTAGGCGATCAATTGCCTGGCGGTTGGCGATTGAGGGGGGTAGGACCTGGCAGTCTCCACCGGTTGCTTTGGCTGTTCGCCCGGAACCTGGATCCGGTTGACGATCTGAGGGATGGGTCGCCACCGAACGGGTGCGGGCGGCGCATCGGCGGAAGCGGGTTTGCTGAGGTCGGTGGAGTCATCGTTCTCGGGCAGGGCGTTGGCTCGCACCAGGTTCAGAATCCGCCTGGCCTCGACTCTGTCCTTGACGTGGCCACTGACCGTCAGCTTGTCGCCCACCAGCACCAGGCTGATCTTGCTATCCGTGAGGATGCAGTTGATTTGCTTCTCCAGGTTCTTGCAGGGGGAGGCCAGGTGACAGCGGGCGTCCTCGCTCAGAACGCGCACCACGAAGGAACGCAGCTTGCTCTGGTTGGGGTTGGCCGGGTCGGGATACCAGACGTTCAACCACGTCGTGGCGAATTCAAGTCCCTGGAGAGTCAGCTCGGTAGGGCTGGTCAGGGCATAGCTGGCCACCGACTCGTCGCCAATCTGGATGCGCCGGGGAAGCTGTTCCAGTTTGAGAATTTCGCTCCGCCCCAGAACGATCTCCAGGAGGTTCTCCGCAGCCGGGGCCGTCCCTCGATTTTGCCTCCCCAGGGAGACACCGCCTCCGGCCACGCCAAGGAGCAGCAGCAACCCCAACGCGATCTTCGCCTTTGTCAGAAGCATGATTGTTCGCCTCCTTGCACCCGGCCACCACTGTGGCAGCGGCACCAACCGTCGCCCTGTTCCCAGCCGCAACCATTGCGGCCTGGGCTGCGGAAACCAGCAGCGGCATCGACACCCTTGCCGATGCCGTCCCCCGGTAGGTCGGGCCATTGTCCCCGAAACAGGTCAGACCGCACAAGAGCAAGCAACAGCCGCGCTCACGGCCCCCGCCCTTGCTGCTGACTGACCAGAAACGCGATCAGGTCCACGAACTCCGCCTCGCTGAGACGTTTCTCCAGCCCCTCGGGCATGGTGCTCAGCGGCGACGCCTGCTGCTCCTCAATGTCGGCCCTGGCCAGCTCATGCTTCTGACCCTGGTTGTCGGCCAGCGTCAGCGACTTCTCGGTCTCCGTGACCTTGACGCCGGTCAGCGTCTTGCCGTTCTTGAGCGTGACCACCACCGTCCCGTAACTCGGAGCGATCGTCCGGCTCGGCTCCAGGATCGACTCCACGATGTGGATGCGCGAAAAGCGGCTGCCGACTCCCGTCAGCTCCGGTCCGATGCGTTCGCCCTGCGTTCCGAGGCGATGGCAGCGCAAACAGAGCGACTTCTCCGTATTGAGGAACAGCTGCCGGCCACGCTCCGGATTGCCGGACCGGCTGAGGACCGCTTGCGTCAGCCGTTCGTGTTCGGCAGTGCCGCTCTTGCGGCGAAAACGCAGTTGAAACACGACCGGAACGCCACGGAGGGCGTTCCCTGCAGGTCCCACCTGAACCAGCAGGCGATTGCTGCCCCGGGCGAGAGTGCCGGCAAAGCGGTCCGAATCGGGGACGGTGTTCCCGGCCTGGTCGCGGCGGTACAGGGACCGGCCGTTGAGCCAGACCTGCAGGCTCCCCCGGCTGGACGCCAGGAACTCGACGGGCGTTGGCTCGGAGACGATCACGTCGGTGCATGCGAACCACAGGCCGTCTGTGGTGGAGTCCTTCGGCGCCAGCGTCACGTGCGCTTCCGTGCCGGCGGCGAAGCGCGTGCTCCAGCTGGTGTCCCCGGTCTGACCGACCGAGGCAAAGCGCTCGACGATACCTGGCGCGGCCTTCAGTTGCACGGGACCGGTCACCTCCCAGCGCAGCAGAACGCCGCTCTTGCCACAGACTTCCGCCACGGCGCCATCCAGCTCTTGCCGCCTGGCCGAGGTGAGTCCTTCCCGGCCATGCCACTCCGTCAGGGCACGCACGGCAGCGGCCAGCACTTCCGCGGACGGGCTCCGCTTTGCCAATTCGGCGACCGCAGCGGACTGCTCCGGACCGCCCAGCTCGCGCAGACACTCCAGGGCCTTCAGCTCCAGCTCGTGATCCGCAAGCGCGGCGACCGCCAGCGGCACTACCCGGGGCTCGCGCAGCAGCCGCAGCGAGTCGATGCTGGCCCCCTTCACCGCCGGGTCCGGATCGGTCGCCAGCTTCAAGAGCGGCTCGATCGCCTGCCGGGCCTTCAGCTTCCCTGCGGCCGCCGAGGCCGCCCGGCGAACGTGTGCATCCTTGTCTTGCAGCAACGGCAGCAACTGCTCGCGGCCCTCCTCGGCCCGAAGATCGCCGAGCGCCTCGATGGCCGCCGCGCGGACTTCCGCGTCCGCCGAACGCAACTTGGCAGCCAGCACAGGCACGGCAGGGAGCCTGGGATTCTTGCCAAGGCGTCGCAGGATGTCGGCAAGTACCGGTCCGTCTTCCAATGTTTGGGCAAGCGTCAGGAACGGTTCCGGATTAGCCTCCAGACCCTTCGCGAACAGGGCGAGGGCCGTCAGCCGGTTCATGGAATTGTGCTTTGGATTGCGGACCACCGCCTCCAGTGTCCGCCGGGAATCGGCGACGGGTTGATCCGCCAACGCGGCAAGGATACCGGCAACGTGTTCCGGCTGCAGCTCGTCATCGAGCCAGCGCGTCAGCGCGGCCAGGCGCACCGGGACTTTCTCGCGCTGAAGGCGTTGCAGCACCAGAAGCCGGACACTGCGGTCGGGATCGATCAGCATGCGGTCGAGGGCATGCGCGATCGCCTCGGTTCGCTCCCACAGCACTGTGTTCGCGGGCCGGGGCCCTGGTCGATAGCCCCAGTAGACCCACGGGCCGGGCTTCTTGCAGACCCGGGCCAGGGTGTCCGCGTACTCCCGCCGGCGCTTCGGATCGGTCGCCGTGCGGAAACGCTCGATCAGGCCGTCCACGACCTTCGGCTCGAAACAGTCGGCGACGGCACGCAGCGCAATCGCTCGCAGCGGCGTGTCGGCGGGTTCGTCGAGACATTTCAGGACCGCGTTCCAGTTCCCGCAGCGCCGCAGCGCCTGCTGGGCCGCGTGGGCCAGGGCCGCATCTGGCGAGCGGCGCGGCGTAAGCCCGCCGGTGCCCAGGTTTTGCCGCAGCCAGTCCGGAAGGCCCGCCCAGCGCAGCCGGCCCAGGGCGACGATCACCTCCAGCACCACCCGGCCATCCTGGCCCTTCCCCAGGTCGGCCACTTTGCCGGCGAGGTCGTTGTCGCCGGCCCCCGCGTCGAGCCGATGGCGGACCAGCACGGGGTCTGCCAGATCCGCCACGGCACGCACCGCCTGGGCCCGGACGGATGGGTCAGGGTCGGTCCGCGCGATCCGCAGCAGGTCGTCCAGCACCGTCGGGCCGCCCAGGTGAGCCAGGGCCCAGATCGCATGCAGCCGGCCACGAACGCCAAGTCGGCCCTCGGTCAGGGCCTTTGTCAGCGCTTCCCGACCACTGCGTCCCTTGCGCTCGATGGCAGCCTGGGCGTCGCAACGCTCGAAATAGCTCTCCGAGTCGAGCGGGTCGGGGCGAGTTTTTGCGCTTCCTTGCCGGCACCTCCAACGTGAGCAATGTGATAGATGCGTCCCCGGCCGCGCTTCGGTCGCTGCCCATCGGCCCAGTCGGACACCATCAGGGTGCCGTCGCGCTGCACCACCAGGTCGGTCGGCTTGAAGCCGTAGGGATCGTTGGCAGCGCCCTCGGCGAACAGGATCTCCTGCAGCGGCGCAAAGCCGCTGCCGTCTCGCCGGGGCTGGTAGCGCACCACCGATCGGCCCCACTCGCAGAAGAACAGGTTGCCGCGATACTCCGCCGGAAACTGCTTCTCCAGGTAGCAGACGCCGCCCGCGGAGGAGCCCCGGCCGAGGTCGGCCAGCGGCGGCAACGCCTCGTCGGGCCGCTCCTCGTAAAGGTACGGATAGCCGTGGTCGGCACCCTGGAAGCTGTGGCAGACGCGGATCATGTACGTGCCGCCGTCGTTCTCGTTGTCGCGGACGAAGACGTTCAGTTCCGCATCGAGAGCGATGTCGTAAATGTTGCGGAGCCCGGTGGCGAAGACGTGCAAATCCCGGCCGTCCGGCCGGCAGCGGAGGATGCCGCCGCCGTGCAGCACCAGCCGATCCCCTCCGGCCGGGGCACGTCGATGCCGTTGTCGCCCAGGGCCAGGTAGAGGAAGCCGTCGTGACCGGCGACGACGCCGTTGGCGCAGTGCAGCCGGGTCTGGTTCTGCTCGGGCGTCAGGCCCAGACCCGTCAGCAGATCGCGCCGCTCGTCGGCCACGCCGGTGCCTTTGGTGTCGCGCAGGGCGGTCAGGAACGGGGCGTGCATGACGTAGAGCGTACCCTGGTGGTAACACAGCCCCTGAATGGAGTTGAAGCCGCGGGCGAAGACGGTCGCCTTGTCAGCGTAGCCGTCCCCATCGGTGTCCTCGACCAGGCGAACCTCGTCGCGGCGTACGATCTCGAAGCCCAGGCCGGTGACGTAATCCGCCGCCATGAAGAGCGCACCGGGCCTTGGGCCGGCACTGATGACCGAGGGGTACTCGATGAGCGGATCGCAGGCGAACAGGGTTGCCTTGAAACCGGCCGGCACTTTCAGGGGCGGAAAGCGTTTTTCGGTCGCGGGGCCGGTGCGGGGCGGCTCGGCGGCCGGAGAAGGGAGAGTCAGGCAGGCCACGACGCCAAGCGCCAGGAAGACCTTGGTTAGCCGCGACGCGGAGCGCAGCGCAGCGGAGCGCGGGTTGCCTCCGGGACGTGGGGACCCGCCGCGCTCCGCTGCGCCTGCGCTCCGCGTCGCGGCTAACAAGACAACGCCCTGCGAACTTCTCGCTCATTCGACGCTCCAGGAAAGATGCTATGTTCCTTCCAGGGATCCTATGGTCGTGCGGCCCCACGCCAAGTAGCTGAGGTGTCACGCATGCGGATGCAGCGTCCTCGCCGTGCCAGCCCGCGGCCGGCGGCTACTTCCCCAATTCGGTCCAGGTGACCGCACGCCTGGACTCCAGCGTCCCCGCCGGGCCGCTGCAGCTGTTCTGCGGCCCGCTGCTGGGAACCCCCACGGTCAACTGCCAGGCGACGGTGTTCGTTTAGCAGCGGATCGCGCTGAGCCGCTGACAGGAGGAAAGGCGGAATCTCGGAAGTTTTCACCGGTTCTTGCTGTATTTTGTCGTGGCGACCGGGTATCATAAAGAAACGTGGGTCTTGCGGGCCGGATCGTGGCCGTGATGTCGCAGCTGTCATCCCCCATCCCTCCCCTTGTCCCTAACCCCAATCTGTTTGAGTCCCGCGTTTTGAGGAGGCCCTTCATGGGCAGGAAGTTGTACGTAGGCAACCTGGCCTACGGGATCACCGACGGTGATCTGGAGAAAATGTTTGAGCCGTTCGGCACCGTCCAGTCGGCTCAGGTCATCATGGACCGCGACACCGGGCGGTCCAAGGGGTTCGGTTTCGTGGAGATGGGTACGGATGCCGAGGCCCAGGCCGCCGTCACCGGCCTCAACGGCAAGCAAGTCGAAGGTCGGGCCCTGACGGTCAACGAAGCCCGGCCCAAGGAAGGCGGCGGTGGCGGCGGTGGCCGGGGCGGCGGTGGCGGCCGCGGCTACGGTGGCGGCGGCGGTGGCCGGGGCGGCGGTGGCGGCGGCCGCGGCGGCTACGGTGGCGGCGGCGGTGGCCGATACTAAAAGCGAGGGGACAAGACCGAGGTGTTGTTCCCACACACAAGCCCGAAGCGCCAGCGAGGGAAACCGTTTCCCTCGCTGGCGCTTCGGGCTTGTGCAGTTTTGCCTGCTCACCAGTGCGGACAGTGGTGCGTGGGCGGCAGCGGCGGCATGGGCGGCAGCGGCGGCATGGGCGGCATGGGCGGCAGCGGCGGACACGGCGGCATGGGCATGCACATCGACCGCATGGGCAGCATCGGAGGCATCGGCGGCACTGGGGGCACCGGAGGAATCGGCGGGCAGTAACAGGAACCCCACGCCAGGGCCTTCCCCGGGCAATCCGTGTCAATCACCGACGCGATTGCCCCACATCGATCGATCACACCACTCTTTTCCTGCGCTCCGCAAGCTCCACTTGCGGTTCCCAGGGCACTGCCGGTCGTCAGCAGTGTTGCCAGAATCACGTTGACCACGATTACTACCCCCCGAACACGTGGACTGTTGTGCGCCCGGTCGCGCTGAGAAGCCGAACGCACTCAGCAGAAGGAGCATTCTGGAAACGCCAGAAAGGCCATGACTCCACGATAAAGGAAGGGGGGGCGAGGCGACAACAGATAATGTGGATAAATTATATCGCTTATGGAAGCTGGGTCAGTTTATTCGATTTGCTCGATGGATCTGGAACTGCACGGGGCGAGCAACCAGCGGAATGTCTGGAGGTTGCCCCGGACAGCGAGGAAAGGAGGGGAGGCACTGGAATTTGCTGGGCGGGTTGCTTGACGGGAAGAGAAATGCAAGTTTCCGTTCGTTGCCTCCCTCGGTCCGGAAATGAGCTGCGCTGGGAAGCGCAGGGCAACCCTGAGGCTGTCCTTTGACTCACGCCGCCCGTCGGGGCCGGGCCTTGACGTCGAACAATCCGAAGATCTCCTCCTCGCTGAGGCCCAGGGAGGGCGGCGGTCCGTTCTGGGCGATCAGCTCGCGGAAGAGCTGGCGTTTCTTCTCCAGCACGTCGGCAATGCGCTCCTCGATGGTCCCCTGCGAGACGAAGCGGTGGACGAACACCGTGCTTTTCTGGCCCAGCCGGTGCGCGCGGTTGATCGCCTGGTCCTCGATGGCCGGGTTCCACCAGCGATCGAACAGGAACACGTGATTGGTGAACTGCAGGTTCAAACCGACGCTGCCGGTGCCGTAGCTCATCAGGATGACGTGCCTGGTCGGGTCCTGCTTGAACCGGTCCAGGATCGGCTGGCGATCCTTGCTGGGGATTTTGCCGTGGTACTGGAGCGGTCCGAAAGGCGCCAGGACCCGGGCCAGCTGTTCCAGCGGCTCGACCCACTGGCTGAAGACGATCGCCTTGCGGCCATTGGCGGCCACCTCTTCCATGTCGGCAAGCAGTTGTTCCAGCTTGGCGCTTTGGCCGGTCCGCGGATCAAAGTTACAGATCTGCTTGAGCCGCATCACCAGCTCGAAGACGTGCTGCACCGTGATGGTGTCGCCCAGGGCGTTGAGGTGAACCACGCCGTCCTTCTCGGCCAGATCGTAAGAGCCGCGCTGGGCGGGGGCCAGTTCCAGGACCACGTCCTTGATGATCCGCGGCGGCATGTCGGTGGCCACGTCTTCCTTGGTCCGCCTCAGGATGCAATCGCTGGTCAGTGACGGCAGCAGCCTGGCCGGTGTGTCGGGAGGAATCCGTTTGGGATCGATGAAGGCGAAGAGATTGACCAGGTCGTCGGTGCGGTTCTCGATGGGCGTTCCCGACATGGCCCAGCTGCGGCTGCGCGGCACCGCACAGGCCGCCTGAGCGGTCTTGGAGTCTCTGCTCTTGATGCGCTGGGCCTCGTCGAGAACGACGACGTCGAAATGCAGGTCGGGGTGCTGCATCTCTTCGGCGTCGCGGGTCAGCAGCTCGTAGTTGACCAGTTTGAGCGGGCAGTTGGAGACGTGCCAGGCAGCCCGACGGGACTCCAGGTCGCCGCCAATCACCTCGAAGGGAATGTCCTCGGCCCAGGTGCGCAGCTCCCGGGTCCAGTTGATCACCAGCGGCTTGGGACAGACCACCAGGGTCTTGTGGATGGCCCCGGCGTAAAAGAGCAACCGCAGGGCCACGATCACCTGCACGGTCTTGCCCAGGCCCATTTCGTCGGCGATCAGGGCGGCGTGGCGAGGCATCAAGAAGGCGATCCCCTTGACCTGGTAGGGGAAGGGCTTGAAGGGCAACTGCACCTGCCGGCCGGAAAAGACGTCCTCCAGCGGCGGCTGGAGAAGATAGAGCAGCCGATCCTTGAACATCACACTGTCGGGGGGCGGTTTCAGGCGCGTCTTGCCCGCTTTAGGGGAGCCGGCCTCCACGGGTTGGGCAATCTCCTCCGTCTGGGGAAAGGGAAGAATGGCCGGCGGCTCAGCCCTGGAATCGGGCTTGACGGGAAGTTGCTGGTCGGGTGGAGTGGGAAAGCGCCAGCCCTGGGTGAGGACGTCCAGGCCCAGCTTGCCCAGGGAGCGGACCCAGGGAGCGCTGGCAAGGAGGGTCGCCTGCCGGCTCGAGACTTCCAGCGGCCGATCGAAGCGCGAGAGCGAGAGCCCTTCGACGGGCAAGCCGACGTTCACGGGTTCCACTTCGGGGAGGGCAAAGGTTTCGGACTGAGGAGGGCCACTCTCGGGAGTTTGTTCGGGGCGGGAGGAAGATTCTGTCATAGGTCTGGTTCCTCGCCTCCCAGGGCATGCCCTGGGCTATCCTGTTGCGCCCCTTCGGGGCTAAAAAACCTTGTCTTCCGCCCCGAAGGGGCGCAACAGATAGCCCAGGGCATCGCCCCGGGTTCTAGGCCGAAGGCGGTCTTCTACTCCATTCGGTCAGGTGGGCCGAGAAAGTTGAATGGATGGGATCAGACAGGGCAAAAGAGCTGAACCTCTTGCGGCCAACAGGTCGATAAAGTGGGACGTGCAAGAATCTCATGGCTGGATGGTATGGGAGAGCATGTCATGAAAGAAGACTCGCGGGAAGAGACGTTTGCTGGTTGGCTGGCCCAGCTGCGAGCGGAGGAGCCGAGTGTGCGCTTGCGGGCGGCGGCCGGTCTGTGCCGGCTGGGGAGCGAGGAGGCGGTGCTGGCCCTGGTCGGGTGCCTGAAGGACGAGGACGTCCACGTGCGCAAGATGGCCGCCCTGGGACTGGGCGAGATGGCCGGGCCGCTGGAGGTGGTCGTCCCGGCCCTGCTGGAAGTGCTGGGAGACAGCGATGGCGGCGTTCGCCGGCGGGCGGGCGTGGCCCTGTCCGAGATCCTGGCCGCTCACCCGAAAGCGTGGGGCCTGATCCAGAGCGGCCTGGCCCATCCCAACGGAACGATCCGCCAACAGCTGCTCGCTGTCCTGGCCAGCTCCGAGGATCGCCGGGCCGCCTGAAAGCAAGTCCTGGCGTGCAGATCGCCAACGCGGTAGAATCGGTCCATCTGGGTGTGAAAATGCCTGTCCCGGAATTGCCCCGGCGCGCGGGTAATAGGGTATGGGAACCTTGATGGACAACAACTCGTCGGACAGTGTGCGTCTCCTGGAGCGGGCCCGTGCGGGAGACCGTGCCGCCCTCACGGAGATCTTCGCGCGGCACCGCGACCGCCTCCGCCGCATGGTGGAGCTGCGGCTGGACCGTCGCTTGCAAGCCCGTCTGGACGCTTCCGACGTCATTCAGGACGCCTACCTGGAAGTGGCCCAGCGCCTGCCGGACTATCTTCAGGATCCCAAGTTACCGCTGTTTCTCTGGCTCCGCCTGGTAGTGGGCGAGCGGCTGATCACCCTGCACCGGCATCACCTGGGCACGCAGATGCGCGACGCCGGTCAGGAGGTTTCGCTGCACACCGGAGCGCTGCCGGCGGCCAGTTCCTCCGCCCTGGCAGCCCAGCTGCTTGGCAAGCACACCTCGCCCACCCAGGCCGCCATCCGGGCGGAGCGACTGCTCCGCATTCAGGAGGCGCTCAATAGCCTGGACCCCCTTGACCGGGAAATCCTTTCCTTGCGACACTTTGAGCAACTCAGCCGGACGGAGTCCGCGCAGGCACTCGGCATCGAGGAAGCCGCCGCGGCGAAACGCTACTTACGAGCCCTCAAGCGTTTGAAGGGCGCTCTGGCCGACATGCCTGGGGGGCTGGAGGGGTTGTAACTGACGAGCCGCCGGGTTTCTCCCGGCGGAAAGGACCGCCGGGAGAAACCCGGCGGCTCGTCGGGCAGAGTAACTGCGCCACTGGTTCGAGGATCCCAACAATGTCCGCCTCGGAATCCGGGAACTATGCCCTTCTCGATCAGCTGGCCGAGGAGTTCGCCGAGCGCTGGCGGCGCGGCGAACGTCCGTCCCTGGCGGAGTACGCCCAGCGCTATCCCGACCTGGCGGACGACATCCAGGAGCTGTTCCCCGCCATGGTCGAGATCGAGCAAGCGGAGGGGGATCGCCGGGAAGTGGCCGAACCGGTGGCCGTGCCAGTGTTGCAGATGATGGGCGACTACCGCATCCTGCGCGAGATCGGTCACGGCGGCATGGGCATCGTTTACGAGGCCGAGCAGGTGTCGCTGAGCCGGCACGTCGCCCTCAAGGTGCTGCCCCGGCGGACCCTGGCCGATCCCCGGCAGCGCCGGCGCTTCGAGCGCGAGTCCCGGACCGCGGCCCGGCTGCACCACACCAACATCGTGCCGATCTTCGGTGTCGGCGAACACGCGGGCCAGCCGTACTTCGTCATGCAGTTCATCCAGGGCCTTGGCCTGGATGAGGTGCTCAAGGCGCTCCAGCAATTGCACGCAGGCGAAGGGGAGCCGGTCGCCGATCGGCCCCAAAGAGAGGTCGCCGCGGCGGACGTGGCCCGTTCCTTGCTGACCGGGGAATTCAAGCCGGCAGCGGACGTCACGGTGGACGCTTCGCCGGTCGTGGTCCACGCGGCACCCGCGCCGGCCAGCGAGACGAGTCCCGTCGGCCGATTGTCCGAGTCGTTGACCCTCTCGTCCTCATCGGTCCTCGCGGTGCCGGGAGGCGAAGCGCGTCCGGCGAAGAAGCAAACCTACTGGCAGCAGGTGGCCAGCCTTGGCCGGCAGGTGGCCGATGCTCTGGAACACGCCCACAAACAGGGCGTGCTGCACCGCGACATCAAGCCGTCCAATCTGCTGCTGGACATGCAGGGCACCGCCTGGGTGACCGACTTCGGCCTGGCCAAGGCCAACGACCACCAGGACCTCACCCAGACCGGCGACGTGGTCGGCACCCTCCGCTACATGCCGCCGGAGGCGTTCGAGGGCAAGGCCGACGCCCGCAGCGACCTCTACGCCCTGGGGCTCACCCTCTACGAGTTGCTCGCGTTCCGCCCCGCCCATGACGCTCAGGATCGGCCGCAATTGATCAAGCAGGCCATGGGAGCGGTAAGGCCCCGTCTGCGGCAGGTGAATCCGCAGGTGCCGCGCGATCTGGAGACAGTGGTTCACAAGGCGATCGAGCGCGACCCAGCCCATCGCTACCAGACCGCCGGCGAGCTGGCGGCGGACCTGGATCGCTTTCTGGAAGACGAGCCGATCCGTGCCCGGCGGATCTCGGCGACCGAACGGCTGGTCCGCTGGGCAGGGCGGAACAAGCTCCTGGCGGCGGCGCTGTTGACCGTGGCCTTGCTGGGGTTGACGCTCACGGTGGGCTCGATCCTGCTGGCAGCGCACTTCCGCCAGCAGGAGGCAGCGCAGCGCAACCTGGTCAATGAGAAGGGCACGCTGGCCGACCGGAATCAGCAGCTGGCCGATCAGAACAAGGATCTGGCCCAAACTGCCGAGACGGCCCTGGGTCAAGCCAGGACCCTGCTGGTAGACATGCACACTGCCCGCGGCTTGCAGGCCGCCGAGCGCGACGACGCCGCTCAGGCGGCGTTGTGGTTTGCCACGGCGGCCGAGCAGGCCACTTCGGACCCGCGGCGGCAGGCCGACAACCGCCTCCGGGCCCGCAACTGGGTTCGCGAGGCCGTGCTGCCGGTCAGCGCGTTTTGCCTGCCGGAGGGGACGCATTGGACTCCGGAAGGGCCGCACTGGAACCTGGGGTTCCGGCCGGGCGGCGACCTGCTGCTGCTGCGGACCTTCATGAAATGCTACGTCTGGGACATGCGGCAGAATCGCTTCCTCCCCTGGGCGGATGGCCGGCTCGCGGTCGCCGAGGCCTGCTGGAGTCCCGACGGGGCAACCCTGACGCTCGCCCTCGGCCGGCAGGTGCAAATCCGCAGTGTGCCCGACGGGACCATCCTCCGAGAGCTGCCGTACCCCGAGACGGTCACCGCACTGGCCTGGAGCCCGGACGGACGGTATCTGGCCATCGCCGGTGAGACAGTGCGGCTCTGGGACACGCAGGCGCACGCCTTCCTCACCAATGGCGGCCGGCACCCGGAAAAGGTCGAGGCGATCGCCTTCAACCGCAAAGGCAATCGCCTGGTCACGGCCTGCCAGGACAAGAAAGCCCGAATGTTTGCCCTCGCCGCCGACGCCGCGGGGCCGGTCCCGCTGTTCGTGGTCGCCCACAGTCCATGCGATCCCTCGGCGCCGGCTTTCGTCGCGAACGACCAGGGCCTGGTCACGATCACAGGGCAGCGGCAGCTGACGTGGTGGGACGCGGAGCGGGGCCCGGAAGGGCAGGCCCTGCACCTCGCCACCAATCCCAGGGATTTGATGCGGGTCGTTGCCAGCCGGGACGGCCAATGGTTCGCCACCGGCGGCCCGATTCGAGGGCAGGTCTGGCAAGTGGCGGAGCGCGGGAAGAAGTCGTTGCTCCTGGACCATCTCAATCACGTCCGTGACCTCGCCTTCAGTCCCGACGGCACGACGGTCCTTTCCGTCAGCTGGGACCAGACGGCCCGGCTGTGGTCGCTGCCCGACGGCAAGCCGGTCGGTCCGCCGCTGGCGCACGGGGGCGACGTGACCCGCTGCTGTTTTTCCAGCGACGGCAGCTACCTGGCGACCGCACGGGCCGATGGCACGGTTCGGATCTGGAAACGACCGGCCCACGATCGGGTTCAGTCGAGCTTCAGCGACTGGGGGTGGCGCGCGAGTGAGCCGCAACGGCTTGCTGCTGGCTCCGGGGTGCCGGCATGAATCGTCCGCCTCGCGGTCCCACGGTTTGCAACGCCTGGTGGTACGCGACAGCCTCACCGGTCAGCCGGCTGGGCCGGACATTCCGCTGGGAATGACGCCTCTCGATTCGTGTATCGTCAGCGACAATCACTCGGTAGCGGTCCTCACTCTCGATGGCGTCGATGGTTGGTTCTCAGTGTGGGACGTGGCGACGGCCAGGCCGCGCTTCCCGGCGCGGCAGCTCCCAGGACGTCCCCAAAGTGTCGCTGCCAGCCCGACCGGCCCGAACGTGGCTGTGTTGTGTGAGGAAGGCGGGCTGCTCGTCTTTGACAGCCGCACTGGCAGCCTGGTTCTGAAGCGGAGGCACGAGGGTTGGCGGGGAGTCCACGGCAACATGGGCCGGGTCGAGTACGTACCAGACGGATCACTGCTGGTGAGTCTGTCGGGGAACGAGGATGGCGTCCACGTCTGGGACGCGGCCACCGGCCAGCACCGCCAGCAGATCCGGCCGGTCCTGAAAGGGGGCCCGTGCCGGACCTTCGCCGTGTCGGCGGACAGCCGGCTTCTGGCCACCGCCGTCAACGGCACCAATGCCGCCCAGGTCTGGGACCTGGCCACGGGCCGGGCCCTGTCGGAGCCGCTGCCGCATCCCGGCGACTACTACGGTCTGTGGTCGGTCTGTTTCAGCCCGGACGGCAGCCGGCTGCTGACCGCTTGCAAGGACGGCCAAGTCCGCCTGTGGGACTGGAAGGCTGGGACCCTCGCTTGCCCCCCCATGCAGCACGCGGACGAGGTTTATGCCGCCCTGATCACGGCCGATGGCCGCCATGCCCTCACTGGGGTTCGGGACCGGTCCGCGGGAGTGTACGTGTGGGACCTGGCGACGGGCAAGCTTCTGGCCCCGCCCATTCGTCTCCCCTCGTCGGTGCAATCGCTGACGCTGGCACCGGACGGCCAGCGGGTGTTTGCCTGTTACGGAGGGTCCCTGGCCCTGATCCCGCTGACACCGATTCTCGGCGAGCCGGACCTGCCCACGGCGGACCTCCGGCTGCTCGCGGAGCTGGCCTCGGCGCAGCGCATCGACAAGGGCGACGTGAGCGCTCTGACCCTGGAGCAGTGGCTGGAGCGCTGGGACCGTTACCGCCGGCAGCATCCGCCGTTCCCTCGGCCGACGCTGGTTGCCCCTGGGAAATGAGAGGCGGTTGCCCTGGTTCAAATCGACCGTCACGGCACCGCTTCCAGCTGCGGTTAACGACCTGCTCAGCAACCGGTTCACGCGGGCCAGACAGCGAACTCGGCAAGACTTCATTCGCGGGGCGGCCTGCTGGGGTGGCTTGCTTGGCCGTGGCGTCATTTCTGCGCCGACACCAAGCCCACGAACCGGTGAACGTCTTCCCACGATACGCCTTCTCGCTGAGCAATCCCGAGCGGGTGGTCCGTATTCAGGACAGAGAAACGCGGCCGCAGGCGGACCAGCAACTTGACCGCCACCGGCAAGCCGTCAGAGCCCGGATAGGCCTGGATGCCGCCGGAGAGCACCCCGGGAAACGGCTGCTCATCGCTCGCTGCGTCGGAGTCCCATAACTCAAGATACCTCTTGAGGTCCTCTGGTGCGATTCGCGCCCAGACGCCCCACCGAAACTCCTGGTCGGTGCCCTTGATCGGCAGTGCCAGCACACCGCGAGCGTAATGTTCCCTCTTGTCGATCGAGCAAAGATCCTCGTTGCAGTCGATGCGCCGTTCACGTTGGTGGGCGGAAATCCGATAGAAGTCCGCTGGGTAAGGGTATCCCAGGTCGAGAGGTAACTCTTCATGCTCCTTGCCGCAGGTGGCACAGCGAAAGCGTTTCATGGGAGTGTTCCTCACGCTCAACCGACGGCGAACCCGGTGTGATGGCGCAGCTCACGCGGATGCCAGGCCAGAACGATGTCCTGTTGCGGGATGCCTGCGGCCATCAGCTCATCGGCGACGGGGCGGTTCGTCCCGTCGTACTGAATCCAGACCTTGTCGCCGATGATGTCGATGTGGATGACCGGACCGTGAACGCGCTGGACGCCGTCCCAGCCAACGTGCAAGAGTTCAAAATGGTCACGTTCCGCATCCACGACCAGCTCCGTATCGATCTCGCCATTGGCCGGCTTGTAGCGGGCATATTCCGCGAGAACTTGACGAATGATCCGGCGGTAATCGTTTAGCCGATCCATTGCACGATCCTCTCCTGGTGTTCGTCAAACACAACCAGGCGCAGGTTCAATCCCGAAACAACGAGCTGCCCGAACTGGTCTACTCGGATCGATCACAATCCACCAACACCAACCAGTCTTCCGCTGCACCACGAGCCAGGACACCGAGCAACCGCAGATGATGCGATACCAACCGGACGGGCAGCAGCTCCGCCAGCGTCGTGCCGAGCGCGGCCGCCAGTTCTTCCGCCCCGCTCCCGGGTTTGTCGAGGAACCGATCAAACAGCTTGTGCATCATCTCGTTCGGAGGGCGATGGGTACGGTCCAACAGGAAGATACCGTCCCGCCCGCCCCCGCTCCGGGCCTGGCTCTCCTGGAAGCCGTAGACCGCATTCTTGAGCGACGCGAGCATCTCCCGGGACTTCCACACCCCTTCCTTGCGGGCATGCTTCCGCAACCGCTCGGTCAGGCCAACGTGCAAGGACCGACCCTCCCGCTCGAACACGTGGAACTCCACGAACGGCGCGCTGGCGAGCGTCTTCTCGATGGCCTTCAGACGGTCCTTCGCCTCCGCAAGCTCCACCTCTGCACCTCCTTCCACCCGAACGCAAAGCTCTGCGGCGGCGGCCGTGCCATAAGACAGTGAACTCCGAGAAACCGGCGTCGCGGCCGCCGTCTGCTGCAGCAGACGGTTCGGCCGCTTTCGCTACCCCTCACTTGACGACAATCGCTCTGCCGCACTGACCGGCTGGCCGGTGACGATCTCGTAGCTCTGTAGCACTGCCCACCCCACTACCCGCGCCAGCCCCGGCTCCTGGGTGATGGCGTGCCGGAGGTCGTCGAACGAGTCGGCTTCGGTCCACTCGTGCGTCCGCAGCCGCAGGGCGTACACCTTGGCGGTGACCGCGTGAAGCACCTCGTTGAGCCACTTGAGGCGGCTCACCTTCGCGCCGTCGGTGAGCGCGTCGTCGGACCAGACCATCCGGGCGGCGACGGTCAGCTGGTGGGCCAGCACCTCGTAGAAGTGCAGCCGCTGGTCGTCAGTCAGTCCGCCGATCCGCTCCACATAGTCGAACGCCATCCGTGCCCCTTCGCCTCCGGCGGCCGAACTGGTGAGTCGCACGCCGGCCGGTTGCCTATCACAGCCCAGTTGCCTATCAGGATACCGGTCACTCTCGCACGGTTCGTCCCGGCCACTCCCAACAAAGTGGCCGGCAAGGCAGGCAGACCCGAATCGATTGGTCCTCAGCAAGCCATTGTCTCGGTGCTGGCCGCACCTGGGAAATGAGAGGTGTCCGAGCCTCAAACCTCCGCCAGCCGTTCGCGGGAATCGCCGAACTCGCTCAGCCGCACGCCCATCCGGTCCATCATCGCCAGGTACAGGCTGCACATCTTGCGATTGGCTTTGCCCAGGTAATCGAGCGTCCGTCCCGTCTGGATCGAGCCGCCGCCCCGGCCGACCAGCACCACCGGCAGTTGCGAGCAGTTGTGGCTGCCGCCGTGCAGCATGCTTGACAGGAACAGGATCATGGTGTTGTCCAGGGCGGTGCGTTCGCCTTCCTGGATCTTGTCCAGCTTCGCCGCGATGTAAGCGACCTGTTGCGTGAAGAACTGGTTCACCTTCAGCCAGTCGCCGTTGTCGGTGTGCGACAGCAAGTGATGGATCATGTAGTCCACGCCCAGGTGCGGGAAACGCAGCGAGGAGTGGTCGTTGTTCAGCTTGAGCGTGCAGAGGCGCGTCGTGTCGGTCTGGAAGGCGAGGACGAGGATGTCGCACATCAACCGCATGTGCTGGTCGATGTCCTGCGGCATGCCGTCCGCCGGGCGCGGCAGGTTAGGTTTGTCCAGCGTCGGACGCCAGCCCTGCAAGCGGCCTTGCTTGCCGGACTGCTGGATGCGCTGCTCCACTTCGCGGACCGAGTTGAGATACTCGTCCAGCTTGCCGCGGTCGGTGTGGCTGATCTGGTTGCGCAGGCCACGGGCCTCCTCCAGCACCAGGTCGAGGACGCTGGCGTCGCCCTTGCCGACCTCGTCCCGGAACAGCCGATCGAAGGCCAGGGCCGGGTACAGCTCCAGCGGCGTCGGCGTCGTCGGCGAACTCCACGAGACGTGCGAGCTGTAGATCATCGAGTAGCCCTTGTGCAGGGCCGAGATCGACGGCTCGCAGCCCAGCACCAGGCTCGGCACCTTCGTTTCCTGGCCGACTTTGCTGGGCCAGCAGCTGATCCACGCTGACCCCGGAGCGGATGCCGCCGCCGCCCTCCAGCGCCGACCCTGTCAGCAGGTTGCCGGTCTGGGCGCTGTGGATGCCGCCCTTGCCGGCCTCGGCGTTGTAAAGGCCGCGGATGAAGAGCAGCTTGTCCTTGAACGGCTCCAGCGGCTGCAGCACCTTGCCCAGCTCCAGGCTGCGGCCGTTCCCCCTTGGCCCACCACTCTTGCCGTGGAAGCCGTTGCCCGCGAACAGCACGGCCAGGCGGACCGGCGGCGTCGAGGACTTGCCCCGGTTCGGTTCGTCGCCCCAGACGGAGAGCGATTCCAGCCACGGCAGGGCCATGCTCACGCCAAGGCCACGCAGCAGCGCACGCCGGCTCAGATGGTGCCGGCTCGGTTCCACCCAGGATTTCATGGGGTTTCTCCTTGTCCAACAGCCGCTTGCGGCTTAGTTCGGCTGTTTCCCTTTTTTGGAGTGCGGCAGTCGCTTTGCTCTGCCGCTTTTGTTTCTGCTGTTTTTCTTTCTTCCTTTGGTCTTTGTTTCTCGGACTGTCGGCGGAACAAGGGAAAAGCAAAAAACAAAAGAAGAAAGAAAAGCGGCAGAGCAAAGCTACTGCCGCACTCCAAAATCGGCAACAGTCGAACTTACTCCTCTCTGGTCGCCTCCAGTCCGCGATGGTAGCGGAACTGCTTGCTCCGCACGATTGTCAGGACCGCCGTGGAGATGCGGTCGTCCTTCTTCAGAGCATCCAGCATCTCGTCGATCAGCACCTGATCCGACAATGATACACTCCGCCCCAGAGCATAGCCTAGCAATTTCCGGCAGAAATGCCGCCGGAACTCGTCCCGCCGCTTCTTCAGCAGGTACTCGCGCAGCCCGTCCAGGCCGTCAAACTCCGTGCCATCCTTGAGCCGGGCCTTCGCATCGACCGGCCGGCCAGCCAGGTCCTTGTCGCGGAAGCGGCCGATCGGATCAAACTTCTCCAGGGCGAAGCCGAACGGATCGATCCGCTGATGGCAGACGGCGCACTGCGGGATGCGAGCGTGCTTCTCGACGATCTGCCGGACGGTCTCCTCGGTCTTGGTCTCCTCTTCCGGCAAGCGCGGCACGTCGGGCGGCGGCTTGGGCAGCTTCTCGCCGAGCAACGTCTCCACCAGCCAGTTGCCGCGCAGCACCGGACTGGTCCGCGAGGCGCCGGATTGCTTGGTCAGCACGCTGCCCAGCGCCAGGACGCCGCCGCGACCGTATTTCTTGACCCCGTCCACGCGCCGCCACTGCGGACCTGCCACACCAGGGATACCGTAATGCCGGGCCAGCGTCTCGTTGAGGAAGGTGTGATCCGCGTCGAGGATGGAACGCATCGGCCGGCCGTTCTGGAACAGGTCCTGACAGAAGAGGACCGATTCCTCAAAGAAGGCCGCACGCAGCTTGTCGTCGAAGGTCGGGAACAGTTTCTCGTTCTTCTCGCGGTTTTTCTGAATGTCCCGGACGTGGAGCCATTGCGTCGCGAACTCGGTGGCCAGGCCGCGCACCTTGGGATCCCTGAGCATCCGCTCGGTCTGCTCGGCGAGGACCTTCGGATCGCGCAAGCGACCCGCCGAAGCCAGCTTCTGCAGCTCGGCGTCCGGCGTCGTGGCCCAGAGGAAATAACTCAGGCGGGTCGCCAGCTCCCAGTCCGAGACCGGCTGGGCCTCTTTTCCCGGAGGGGCCTGTTCGATCCGGTAGAGGAACGACGGCGCGATCAGCACCCGGGTCAGCACGGTGCGGAACGCCTCCTCGTGCGGTAGGCCCTTCTTCCGCAGGCTGGCGTAAAGTTGGGTCAGCTCGGCCTTTTCCTTGTCCCGCAGCGGCCGACGATAAGCGCGAGCGGCGAAATCCGTCAGCGCTTCCAGCTGTTTGGGGCCGGCGTCTTCCCAGTCCTTCTCGAACTCCTCAGCCCGCTTGCGGAACGGCTCGCGCAGGCTCTCGAAATACTCCACAAGCGATCGAGGATTGTCCTGGGTCACGAAGCCGATGAACAGCGGCAAGTTCTTGTGTTCGGTGACCGGGAACTGCGTGATGAACCGGTGCCGGGCCCAGAGACGGTCCAGCTGCCGGGCCCGCTCGTCGTCGAGGAACAGGCGGACCAGCGGCTCATCCTCGCGATGGTACAGCTTCAGGCAGACGACCTCGTCATCCGGGATGATCCGCGGATAGCAAATGAACTGCGGGAAGCAGCGGCGGAAATCCGTGAATCCCTGAAGCAACTGCTTGGCGGCTGCACTTCCCGGAGTCGCGACCAGAGGGCCCTTTCCATCCCAGGGAGCATAAGGCGTTGGTGGTGCGGTCAGCACCTGGGCTTGCACGACAGCCTCAGCCCCGGGATGATCTAGCGTGGCCTCGACCACGAACTCACGGTCGCGGAACAGGGCGGCTGGGAGGCGAACCTCCAGGACCGACGTTGCCGGTGCCGCCACGCTGGCCTCGCCGAATTTCGCTTGGTCCAGTCCGAAGTGATTCGGCTTGTTGGTCCCGGTCCTGGCTTTTCCCAGACGGGCCAGGTCGATCCCTTGCAGCAGTGGACTGCCGAGTGACACCAGGTTGTCATAAAGGACACGGTCGGGGCTTTTGTCCTGGGCTGGCCGCTTGCCGGTCAGCAGGGCCTGCACCTGTTCGGCGAGCGGGGCCAGCTCCGCCTTCTGCTTGGGGTCGGAGGCCGCGCTCCGCCAACGGCCGAGGACCGAGTTCGCCGGCACCTTGCTCGCGGCCTTGCCCTTGATGCCCGACTTTGCCGGTCCCCGGACAAACCGCCAGACGTCCTTGTTGCCGAGCTTGTCGGCGTGCGGGTTGCCGTCCAGGATGTTGTCGGCCACGTCGGCGGCCAGGTCCCAGACGCGGCCGGGTTTGCCGGCCTCGGTGATGGTGAAGGTGATCTCGGTGAGGTCACACGAATGATTGCCGTCCCGAGCGTCGATGGCCAGGACGATCAGGTCGCCCCGGGCAACCTGGACCTCGCGGACCGGCAGCGTCGATTCCTGGCCGAAGTCGGTGATCCCCTCGCCCAGGACGACGGCCTTGCTGTCCTTGCGATGCTCCACAAACCAGGCGATGCCATTGCCGCAGGCCGGATGGGCGTGAATGACCTTGCCAGTGACGCGGACCACGCCGGCCACGGGGCTGCTCCACGCGGCGGCCACGAACTGGGTCGGCGTCGGATGCACGACGACCTTGTGCGGCAACGCTCGTCCCGGGATCGCCTCCGCTCGATCCGAGTTGTTGGACAGGAACACCGGCAGATCAGCGGTGGGGTGCCGCCAGCCCTTGATGGCCGGCCGGCCCATTTCCCCCGGCACCTTCCTATCCAGCGGCTCCAGAGTCACGGCGGGCGTCGGCTTCGCGGGCACCTTGACCAGCGGTTCGATGTCCAGCACCTCCAACCAGTGCTTGAGAAGGGTCGAGTCCAGCTTGTGCTTGCCGGCAAGATCGGTCACTGTCTGCTTGCGGTCATTGACCGACTCCACCGCGGCAGCGAGATAGCGAGCCGTGTCGGCGAACAGCACCCGGTAGTCAACCTCGAACTGCTCGCCAAAGCGGGAATAGTCGCGTAACAGCAGCGGCGGCAAGCCCTTGCCCTCGAAACGCGGCCGGTGCCAGACGACCAGGCTCCCTTCTTTGCCCGCCGACAATTCTCGTGCGGCCAGGTACAGGGCAGCTTCGGACTGACCGGGCTCGGGTTTGAGCGGCAGCCTCAGTGTTTGCGAGGCAGCCAGGGCCGGGTCGTTGGGGAGCTGCCGGATTGTGTTCCGGTCCCGATAGCTGCCGATCTTGACGAAGCGCCACAGCGGCCCCTGCCAGGCGGCAATCTCGGCCAGCACGGCCGCGGTGTCTCCGGGTTTCGCCGTTCGCCAGCGGGCCCGAACCCGATCCAGCGGAAACGACGGCTTGCCATCAGCGAGCGTCTCCCAGAGGAAACGCAGATACTTGAGGTTAAGCTTTTCCCGCGCGGCCACCGCTTCCAGGGTGGCCTTCCCAGCGATCAGATCGTCGCGATGCCGGACGACGGCGGAAACAAAGGGTTGCAGAACAAGTCTGCCGTCCGGCGTGTGCTGGCGATAAAAGGCACGCAGCTCGGCGAGGATCTCGTCGGTCCAGTCGCGGCGGGTGGTTGCCGGCGCGAAGCGGAAGCCATCGGGCAGCAGGACGACGTGGCCGGCGGTCTCCTTGGCGGCGTTGAGGTACTTGTTCAGCAGCGTGGGAGAGATCACCAGAGCGTCTCCCGCGTTGGTGAAGCCTTCCCCGGCCGCACCGTCCACCGGGAAATCGCGAGTGGGCTGCAGATCAACGCCGGTCAGGTCGCGGATGGTGTTGTCGTACTCGGCATTGCTCAGGCGGCGCATGACCACCCGGCCGGGATCGCCGGCGCGGGCCCGGGCCTCGGCGTCCAGCGTGGCGCGCACCCAGCGGACCAACCGTTGCCGGTCTTCCGGCCGGGGCTGCGGACTCGTCTTCGGCGGCATCTCGCCGTTTTGCAGCATCTCGGCAACGCCCTGCCAGGCACGCAGGTCCTTGCGGAGCGAGTCCAGCGACGTGAACCGTTCCAGGTCGAGGTCGCCCTTCTTTTTCTTGGTGGAATGGCAGCTGAGACAGTGCTGGGTCAGGAACGGCCGAACCTGCGTCGCATACTCGGCCGCGGGGTCCGGAGCGGCGCCCTGACTTCCCAGGCCCAGCAGGAGCAGGAGAAGACAACCTCCAGCCAGGGGCCCGAGCCAGCGCCGCGAGCTACTCGCTACTTTCGTCATTGTGGTCCTCAACGCAACGAACCTTCTCTTCCAGGCAAGGAGAGCCATTCCTTTTATCGTATCAGGAAGAAATGTCCTCGATCTCAATCCGATACTCGGTCTTCAATTGCCGGATCGCGTTGGCCACCGCGGACTCATACTGTTTGGAGTAGGTAAGGGTAAGGTTCGGGCGATCAATCTCGGTGGGACACTGGCTATCCAGAAGCAGGCGGTGGAGCCTGTCCAGCAACTCGCGATCCGGACACACCAGCTGCACCCGGGTGATCCGGGTCAGCGTCACGTGGGGTTTGGGCTCACGCGGCTTCTCCCGGGCAGCCGATCCTTTCGGAAAACGGGTCCGCGCGCTTTTGGGCAGCGGCGCAAAATCCTGGTTGCCGTGCTTGATCCTCACCGGAATCAGTTCTCGGCGTTCCAGATCGTCAAACAGCTTGTCAGGGGAGTGGACCAGGCGGATCCCCGCGGCAACGCGCTCGATCGTGAACGGGTCGGCCGCCGGCAGGTCCTCGTCCGCTTCCAGCACGGCGCAGCTCTCGTACAACGCGAATTTCTCACCGTGCTCTGACCAGTCGGATAATTCGTGGACAATGTTCGCCGGCAATTCGCCGCACAGCGCCCGCAACACGCCGGCCGCGTCCAGGTCGGGAGAAACGGCCCGGGCGGCCGCTACCTTCTGTTTTGTTAGCTTCAGGACGCTGGACGTGCCTTGCGACACCACTTCACACAGCGGCGCCAGCCGGGCGAGGACGCCCGCCGGATACGTTTCCGCAATCACGTGGACCTCGAAGTTGGGATTCACGACCACCCGCGGTTCAGCGATCCGCCCCTCGAGGGCGCGGCGCAACAGATCGCTGACGCGGAAGGCCTTCAGCCAGCCCAGCGAGGGATGAATGCCCTTTGGGGGATCTCGCACGTACGCCACGTCCACGTAGCGGAGCAGCAGCGGAATCCCCTCCAGGAACCGCTCGACGTAGCGGCCCTCGACTCGCTCGAACCCGTCCGGATCGCTTTCCTTGATGTCGATCTCGTGGCCCCACGTTTCCTTGCTCTCGTGGAAGTTGCCGTAGCGGCCGTAGCTGGCCTCGTATTCGTGCTTGTACCGTGGTTTCGCGGGAATGAGAAAATAACGATGGTGTTGTTTCAGATGTTCGACCAGCGAGGCCGTGCTCAGCCACTGGTGGCCGGGGCACTCGGCCAGCAGCCCCAGCAGGAAGCGGCGGACCGCGAGGAAATCGAGCGTGGGCATGACGCCAATCCCCGCTCCCCAGTGGCTGAACCCATCCAACCGCCCCTGCACGACCGGGAGATAGAACTCGCTGGCCGAACCCTGTCTCTGGTGGACCAGCATTTCCAGGAGCGTCGCTTCTTGCTTCGCGGCCTTCGCCGCCAGGAACTGCTCGTAGGGCTTCTCCCGGAACTGGATGAAGTTGTCCGGAAACGAGGGCTCCTGACTGCTGTACCCCGCGTATTCGCCCTTGGTATCATAGTGGACAAAACCGAGCCGAAGCGCAACGCCATCGACGAAGTCGAGCCACGCCGACGAGCCCGTTTCGTCCACATCCTGGACCGCATCCGGGTCCGACAGGAGCCTGGCAAGGCGTTTTGAATCGGCCTTGCTCAGCGCATTCCCCCGGTGCGAGCGTTTGACCTCGCGACCCCGGACGTAATCGACAAAGACGTGCAGGTCGCGCCGCAGGTCCGGTAGCTGCGTAACAACGTCCAGCGAGGCAACGTCAATGGACTCAAGGTTCACGATGGGCCACCTCCTTGACGACGTGTCCCATCTGGGCCACCAGGCGCTTGACCTCGGCAACCGCCTCGGAGGGAAAAGCGAGGAACTCGTCGCCCAGCGGCACGATGCGTTTGCCCAGCGCTTTTTCCAGGGCGACTTTCAAGCTCAGGTCGCTGACGCGGGCGACGGCCAGGTTCTCGTGCAGGATCGTCTTGCCGCGGCGTTGCCGGACCGTCTCGAAGGCCTGGTGAAACGCCGGCGCGTTCTTCTGGAGCCAGTCGGCCAGGGGGAGCGCCGCGAGCGGCTTTGTTTCCGGCTTGCTGCGCTGCGCCGGAAACAAAGCCGGTTCTTTTATCGAGGGTGCGCTCGCTGCGCTCGCTTCGTTGTCCGCCGTCCTGCCGAGCTTGACCAGGTTCGGGGTGACCAGCAAGAGCGGCTGCCTTCCGGGAACCGGCCGCTGGTCGGAGATCCGCACCAGCGTTTCGAGCGCTTCATAAGGCACGGCGTCCAGGTCCACGGTAACGCCCTCGCCCCGGACGGCCAGATACCGATCCGGCGGAGCGTCCTGGGCCGCCGAAGGCGGGGCCAGGCGATACCACTTCCGGCCCTCGGCCTCCTGTCTGGCCAGGAAGCCCCAGCGGAAACCGCTCTCGCACACCGAGCCGGCATCGACCGAGGACCCGCAAAAGACCTCCAGGGGTCCGGCCAGCGCGTCCGCGTCGCTCCAGAGGTTTGCATCCAGGCCAGCAAGAATGCGAAGCACAGCCTCGGCAGGCGGCAAGGAGTATGGCTCGGCCTCTTTCCGGCGCTTGGCCGGGTTCGTCTCCGCTTGCCACTGGAGCTTCTGCCATTCCACCACGCGGTCGGCCCGGAACGGCTGACCGCCCCAGCGCAGCTCGCCGTTGACGATCTCGGCGCCATCGTTTCTGTTTTCGCGGTCGGCCAGGGGGGTGACCGCCGATTTCAGCTTCTCCCGGGCCACGTCCCGGCGCCAGTCCCCGACGCCTTCCAGGCGTTTGGCGGACTCGACCAGCGGTGGCAGGTGGCGTGCCAGTTGCACCGGCAGGGCAAACAGCCACCTTTCCATTTTCGTCTGCTTCGTCGCCGATTCGGGGCCGAGCGCGAGCAGGAGGATTCCCCCGCGCACCAGCCGGTCTTTCACCCGGGAGAACACCCCCTGAAAGCGCTGGGAGAACGTGCCATAAGACCACCTCTCGCTTTTGGGCGGATCCAGGCGGCTGAAGAAGGCAACGTCCACGGGCTTGTCAAGGGTCCGGAGCAGGTGCAGCAGAGCGATTTCGGTACGATCGAGCTATACGCATGGCGACCGCCGCGCCCACGTCCGAGAGGAACAGGGTTTCGAGCATCGGACGCGAAGTCGCGGCCTGGCTCGGCAGACCTCGGTTCTTGCAAATGGCCCGGACGTCGGCTTCGGCCAGCACTTCCTGGCACATCTGGTGAAGCATTTCCGCTTGGTTCACGACACAGTTCCCCAAAATCCATGATCGTCGGCATCAATCCTGGGCGAATGGGGGACGCCGGCCCATCGCTTTCAGCACGGGGTGAAACCGCGCATCGCGGGCCAGCCGATCCAGCAACGCCTTGGCTTCAGGACAGCCCATCTCGGTCAGCAGATGCACGGCTCGCATTCGGCGCCGCTGCTCCGGGGTTTCGGAGGCGTCCACCATCTCCAGCAGCCGATCGAGCCGCTTCCGAACTTCCAGCGGCGGATCCTTGGCGCGTGCCGCACGCAGCGCGGGGGCGGTGGTCTCCAGCGACTTGCCCAGCTCGGCGCAGGCCTTCTCCCGCGTGTCGAACGAGTCGCTGTCGAGGTCGGCGATGAGGCGAGCGACCTGTTCCTTGGTGAAGGTGGGCGGTGGGCGCAGGCGCTCGCTTACCAGCGCGACGGTCCGGGGGCCGCCTCCCGCAAGGTGCCAGATCGCCAGGTCGGCGCGGAAGGCGTCGCTCTCCGCGAGGTCGTCCCAGAGAGGGCCGAGGTCCCTGGGCACACCTGCGGCGCCCCACCCCTTCGCTTCCAGACTCGGGTCGATCCGGCGCAGAACGCTCACGGTCTTCAGGTATCCATCCCGGCTCTCGGTTCGCGGTCTCGACGTCAAGAGCGGTGCCAGCGGTTGGGCTCGGGGCCCCAGTGCAACCAATGTGTCCGCAGCGCGGTCGAAGAAGTCAGGGTGTCGGGTTAGCAGCCCACGCAGCACCTGCAACGTGTCGGGGCATTCGGGGTTAACGCGGGCCAGTATCCCGGCGGTCACGAGTCGAACGTGCGGGTTGCGGTCGCTCAACAATTGCACGAGCGTGGACATCGTGTCCCGGTCCGCGAGCAACCGAGAATGGACTTCGGCCAGGGCCTCGCCGAAATCGTCCTCCCACCCTGCGAATTGACTTTGCGATTCCAACGCGGCAAACGCCTTGTCCCGCAGGCCGCCCTCCCCCGAGCCGCCCACTCGCCACAGGGCAAGAGCGATGCGGGTGCGCTGAGAGCCCGTTGCTTTCGCCAGGGCTTGCCGCAGCGCCCCCTCGGTGGAAGCTGCCAGGCGGCCCCGTGCCCCGAGCCAGGCTGCGACATCCACCCTCTGGCCGGGGTCCTCGCTCTTCAGGAGCGTGGCGGCCTGCACAACTGCCTCATCGCCCAGTCCCAGGCGCAAGAGAACCTCAGCCAGGACAAACCGATCGTTGTGATGCCTGTCGCCGTCAGGGAGCAGGCCGCGGAGTTGCGGGAGCAACTTGCGATCCTCCGGACCCAGAAGGGGGATGAGGCAGCGCACCGCGCAGAAGGTCTCGAAATGGCCAGGCTGAAGCGTGGGCAGCACGGCCGCGAGGGCGGGCCTCCCGGCTGGCCCACACCTTCCGAGGAGCGAAAGAATACCGAGTTTCGCCGCCGTGTGATGCGCCTCCGAGTCTTCTTTCTTCAATGAATCGAGGAGGATCGGGGCGATCAAGGCGGGGGAACTCTTCGGATCGATGGCAAGAAGGGCTTCGCAGATCTCGACAACCCCATCGTTCCGCGGGGTCGCCAGGGCCCGGCGCAGCCGGGGGAGTATCAGACGGGCTCGCGGGCCAAGGGCGACGAGGTGGTCCAGGGCGGCCTGACGCGCCGAATACGAGGACCGCTGGTCGGCCAGCACCTCGCCCAGGAACTCGATGGGCGGCGGGCTCAATCGCGCCAGCAGATCCACCACGTCTCCGCCGGCCTCGGTGTTTGGTTTGTCCAGGTTTTGCAAGGCCTGACGCACCTGGCGGGCCACCGACCAGGCGCGAGGCCCGAACTGACGCAGGGCCTGGACAGCAGCGTTTGCCGATCCGCCCTCTTCGGTCCCGTCTTTGAGCAGGGCGCCGAGTGCGGCCAGGGCCGATGCCTCGGACGCCGTCCCGGGGGCGAGCTGCCCCAGAGCCGAGGCGACCGCGCTGCGAACCCACCCATTGCGGTCGTTCACCGCCCGCAGGAGATCCGGCAGGGCCTCGCGGGCGCGGACTCCGGCACGGGCAAGCGTCGTCGCGGCTTTGGCCCGAACGTCCGCGTTGTCATTCTTCAAGCAAGCGACGAGGGTTTTCATTCCCTGCCGGTCCTCGGGATCGACCAGGATCAGGGCCCTGGCTGCCGCCAGGACGACCGAGGTGTTCGCGTCCCCGAGGGCGCGGCAGGGCCGGGAGTGCGGGTTGCGCTTCGCCGCCGAGATGGGCCAGTTCCTCGGCCGCGGCAATCCGGTCCCGAACCTCGGCGGCGCAGGGCGTCCGCGAGCAGGACCGCCTCCTTCGGATCGCCGCTGCCCCAGCCGACGAAATGGGCCGACTCGTCGGAGTCCACCAATCGGGTCACCTTCGGACCGGCCTTGATCCGCCAGAGCCGGCTGTCCTCGGTCGCACCGTAGGGACGGGGTGGGCGAGCGGTGATGGTCCGTTCGCCCCCCGCGAGGAGGGCGGCGACGTGGTCGCGCAAGGCCTCCATCGAGCCCTCATAGGTGACGTCCAACCTGTCCGCGGACAGGCAGAACCAGTGTTCCTCCCCGCGGATGTCGTCTGGCTCCACCGCATACGCCCAGCGGCCACGCAGAAACAGAGTGGCAATTTCGCCTTTGCGAAAACAGAGGACGGGGTCGCCTGCTCGAAAGAGGCCCTCACACCCAACTCCCTTCAGGAGTTGGGCGAACCGAAAGGGCGCTTCGTCCGCTTTCCCCTTCAGCGCCGCCGTTACCTTGAACGAGATGCCCTTGGCATCGACGGATTTGACTTCGAGGGCGTGGATCGTCTTGGCGTCGCGGACGACCACGCCCAGAGGCGCCGTCTCTGGTGCGGGGATGAAGCGTGGACTCGCAACAACCCGCACGGGGACGAACAGCACCGCCAAGGCGGCGAGGAGAGAACTGAAGCGCATGTGGGTGGTCCTCCGTGCTTCTTGCACCCCGAGCTTGAATTACCCAGTCGAACAAGATGAGTTTAATGCCACCGTCCTCCACGGTCCAGGGGAATGCGCGAGCTGATCTGCATGGCCCTCACAGGCATCGGTCCACGCCGTTGAAAAAGTAAGGCGAGCGGCAGGAGAAAACCTACCCAAAGTAGCCATCACGCTCCGCGTGATGAGGCTGCATCACGCGGAGCGTGATGGCTACTTTGGGCCTGCCGTTCGCCTAAACAGGAATCCTCGGAACTCCACCTGCCCTTGATCCATCATTCTTCCGCTTCTGATTCCTCCGGGCGATCGGTACTTGACCTCCCGGCCTCCGGAGTGGGAGGTGCAACGCACGCCGGCGCGATCAGGCTGCCGTGAACCATCGTCTCGCCGAAGGCAAGGGCCGTCGCGTGCTTGTCGTCCGCCGAGTCGAAGCGGTATTCCTCTCCGGCCCCGGCAGCCTTGGTCTGCTGCCAGGGAGCATTGCGGAACAGAGACAATGACTCGCTCACGCCCACCGTCTCCGCCGGCTCCTCCTTGGAGGCTTCTTCGAGCGCATCCAGGATGACGCCCGTCAGCAGCCGGTTCCACACTTGCCGGCACGTCGAGGGCTTGTCGAACAGGTCCACGGAGACGATCCGCTTGCCGACGGCAACGGCCAGGCCCGTCGCTCCCTCGACGTACTTCAGCCGGTCCTGGAACTCCGCCAGGCGCGGCCGATGAGCGTCGTAGGTGTCAGACATCGCTCCCGTGTGAGAAGACGAACCGAGGGATTTCATCTGCCGGCTGACTTCCGTCCAGACCTCACCCTGGTCGGAACCGTGCCCCAGTCCGCTCATGGCGGATTCCGATACCGACTTCTTGAGGACGTGCCGGAGTTTGTAGGAAGCATGGCTTCCGCCCGAGGCGAAAGCGCGGGACACGTGCCGCCAGCGGCCCTGCTCGACGCAGCTGACCGGGATGGTCGTCCTGGTTTTGGCGGCCACGAGGACCGAGGTGTTCAGGACGCGATTCTGCTTGGCCCCGCGCAGCTCCTCGCCTTCGAGAAAGAGCACCAGGGAATCCGCCTGGTTGTTGACGACCAGGGTGGGGACGGAACCGGCTTCGTTCACTTCCTCGACGGTCACTTGCCCCGAGGTCAGGGCCGGCTCGGAGAGAAGGTAAGGCACCTTGTCGCTGGCCGGGGCAAACAGCGGAAAGACCGTGAGGGATTGGTGACACAGGGGACTGCCGATCTGGATTTCGGGAAAGGCAAGCATGGCGAACTCCTGAGTGGAGGAAAGATTGGTCTGTCCCATTATAGACACCGGGAGCCCGGCGCGGTTCGGGAAGCAGATTTTTCAGCGAGAGACAGTCCGCATCCTGCTGCATAAGCTGATACCGAAAGGGGGGAACCATGATTCACCGCACAAGTCGCTGGCTCGCGCTGAGCCTGCTGTTGCTGCCAACCGCGGCCGTCCTGTCTGCCGATGCCGACAAGGACCTCGCCGAACAACTGTCGAAACTCAACGCCCGCGTCTACCCGGCCGAGGGAGAGCAGGCGAAAGTCCTGTCGCAGATGCTCTTGAAGGATTCCCGGGCCCGCCTGCGGGAGATTGTCCGCCGCGAGAACGCCGCCTGGGCCAAGGTCCAGAACCGGGCCGACTGGGAGAAGTTCCGCGATCAGCGCATCCAGGCCCTGCGCTCCTCGCTAGGGGACTGGCCTCAGCCGCCGGCGGACCTCAAGGTCCGCGTCACCGGCCGGCACGAGGGTGACGGCTACCGCATCGAGAACCTGGTCTTCGAGAGCCGGCCGGGCTTGTGGGTGACCGCCAACCTGTATCAGCCCGCCCAGGCCGGCAAGAAAATGGCGGGAGTCCTGCTGATTCACAGCCACCACAACCCGCGCACTCAGGGCGAATTGCAGGACATGGGCGTCAACTGGGCCAAGCAGGGCTGCGTGGTTCTGGTCCCCGACATGATCGGCCACGGCGAGCGTCGGCAGCATCCGTTCGTGGACGCGAAGTCCTACCCGGGCACGTTCCGGCCGACCCGGCAGGATTATTACTTCCGCTACAACACGGCGTTGCAGCTGTTCCTGATCGGCGACAGCCTGATGGGCTGGATGGTCAACGACATTCAGCGCTGCCTCGATTTGCTGCTGGCCCGTCCGGGGATCGACCGGGAGCGCCTCCTGGTCGTCGGCTCGGTGGCCGGCGGCGGCGACCCGGCCGGCGTCGCGGCGGCGCTCGACAAACGGATCACGGCGGTGGCACCCTTCAACTTCGGCGGAGCCCAGCCGGAAACGTCCTATCCGGAGGACATCGAGCTGAATTTCGACTGGTTCAGCCACGGCTACTGGGAGACGACGCGCTGCCTGCGGCGCGGGGCCGCCGACGGCTTCGCTCACTGGGTCATTGTCGGCGCGGCCGCCCCGCGCCACCTGTATTACTGCCATGAGTTCAGCTGGGACGAGAGCAAGGACCCGGCCTGGCCGCGGCTGCGCAAGGTCTTTGGCTTTTACGAAGCCGGCGACAACCTGGCGGCCATGCACGGCCGGGGCAGCGTCAAGGGCATGCCGCCGGAAAGCACGCATTGCAACAACGTTGGTGCGATCCATCGCGGCCTGATGTATCCGACCCTGAAGCGCTGGGGGCTGTTCGAGCCGCCCGCAAAGGAAGTGACGGAGCGTCACACGGCCGAGGAGCTGCGGGCCCTGACTCCGGAGGCGCTGAAGGAAATCAAGCCGCGTTTCGTCCACCAGCTGGCCGGTGAGCAGACGGATTCTCTTCGGAACTTCTGGGGAAACAAGCTGGACAAGTGGCAAAAGCTCCTCCGTCCGACCAACCCGCCGCTGAAGCCGCAGGTCGAGGAGCAGAAGAGCGAGCAATCGGGCAAGGTGACGGTGGAGCGGCTGGTGCTGCGCGTCGAGGATCGGGTAGTGGTGCCGCTGATGCTGCTGCTGCCGGAACGCAAGGGCGCGGGCAAGCTGCCGGTGGTCGTGGGCATCGCTCAGCAGGGCAAGCAGGAGCTGCTGAAGGAACGCTCGGAGCTGATCGCCGGTCTGCTGCGGCGTGGGGTCGCGGTCTGCTTGCCGGACCTGCGCGGCATCGGCGAAACACGGCCAGGGAGCGGCCGGGACCGGGGCAGCTCGAGTACGTCCCTGTCGCAGGAGGAACTGATCCTGGGCCAGACCATGCTGGGGTGCCGGCTGTTCGACCTGCGTTCGGTCCTGAAGTACCTGCGTTCGCGGCCGGAGATTGACTCCGCTCACGTGGCCCTCTGGGGCGATTCGCTGGCGCCGGTCAACGGCCGGGACGTCAACGTGGAGGTGCCGCTGGACGCGGAGAAACAGCCGGCCCTGGCCGAGCCGCTGGGTGGAGTGCTGGCGCTGCTGGGGGCGCTCTTCGAGGACGGCGTTCGCGCGGTCTACGTCCGGCGGGGACTGGGCAGCTATCGCTCGCTGCTGGACAGCCGATTCCTGCACGTGCCGCACGATGCGATTGTCCCGGGCGTGCTGACGGTCGAGGACCTGCCGAGCCTGGCACGGTCGCTCGCTCCCCGGCAGGTCCGGCTGGAGGGGCTGGTCGATGGGCTGAACCGCCGGATGGATGAGGCGACGTTGACCCGACTCTACGGCGAAGGCAAGGGTGGAACCGTTCAGAAGTCGGTTGAGGAGAGCAAAACCGACGACGTGGCCGGGTGGCTGGCGGAGCGGGTCAAGTAAACGACTGCGTTTCAGCGATTCCAGGCTATTGCGATTCAGAAAGAGAATGGTCCCGGAAGAGCCGTAGGGTGGGCCGAGCGTAGCGAGGCCCACCACGCCCGCCGGTGGGCCTCGCTACGCTCGGCCCACCCTACGAGGCCGCCTCGGACATAGATTTCCTGAGTCGCAATAAACCGAAGCGAGGAATGCGATGCCTCAAGAACCGGCTTCCCCAGGCGATCCGTCTGGGCGAATCTATCCCAGGCACGAAGAGCTGACGGAATCGGCACCCATCCCGGAGGAGCTTCCGGCCCAGGCGGAACGGCGCGTGGACGTCACGCATCTGGCCCGGCCCAAACCGGCGGACCTGCGTGAGCTGTCTCCGCGTGCCATCCTGTGCGGCTTCTTCGTCGCGGCCCTGATGGGAGCGGCCTATCCGTACATCGTCCTCAAGCTGGGTTTTGGGCCGAACGTCTCCGTCGTGGCCGCGATCCTGGGTTACGTGATCCTGGGACTGCTGCTGCGTTACAAGCCCTACAACCGGTGGGAGAACAACATGGTTCAGACCGCCGGGACCGCCGCGGCCCAGACCGCGTTCATGTGCGTGCTGCTAGCGGCGTTCGACATGCTCGCCACGAGCAAGAAGGTCAGCTTCAGCATCACCCTGACGCCGATCCAGTCCTTTGCCTGGCTCACCTGTGCCGGCTTGCTCGGGGTGTTCCTGGCGGTGCCGTTGCGCCGCCATTACGTGATCGACGAGAAGCTGCCGTTCGCCGACGGCCTGGCGGCTGGCGAAACGATCCTGGTCTGCGACAGCGCTGGGCCGGCCGCATTGCGGGCTGCTGTGGCCATGATTGTCGGCATCGTGGCGTCCGGAGTGCTGATGCTGCTCACGGAAGACGCACGTGTCTTCAATCTCTTCGGCTCGATTTACCTGTTCACCACGGCGACGAGTATCATGGGCCGGACGCTTGTGGGCGTGAACTGGAGTCTGCTGGCCGTCGGCTCGGGCATGCTCGTTGGCATGCGGATCAACGTGAGCATGCTGATCGGCACCCTCCTCGCCTGGGTCGTTGCTCCGTATGCGCTGCTTCATGCCGGGATCTGGCTCACTCCCAGTTTCACCAGGACCGACGTGCTGTTCTGGGTCATGTGGCCGGCAACGGGGATGATGGTGGCCGGCGGACTGACCGCACTGTTCTTGCGCTGGAAGGTCCTCGCCCGGACGTTCCGGAACCTCTCGGCCGGGACCGGCGCGGACGAATTTCCCCTCTGGGGAGTGCTTCTCGGGCTGATCCTGAGTGGGGCCGCGCTGGTGCTGGTGCAAAAGCTGATGCTCGGCCAGCCCATCGCGATCACCCTGATGGCGATTCTGCTTTCCTTGCCGCTGGCCCTGGTCGGTTTGCGGGTGCTCGGCGAGACCAACTGGGGACCGATCAGTGCCCTCTCGAACATGATGCAGGGGATCTTCGCGATCCTGGCACCGGGCAACGTCGCGGCCAACATGGTCGCCAGCGGCACCACGGGCACGATTGCCGTCGAGTCCGAAGCGATCATGCAGGATTACAAGATTCTTGACACTAATACACTGTTCTAGTATGATGCTGGGATCAACCATTCCAATCCACGGAGGTCCCAGCAATGTCCGCAACCAAACCACCCGCCACCGCGTACAGCTACGTTCGCTTCTCGTCCAAGAAGCAGGAGAAAGGCGACAGCCTGCGCCGGCAGACGGACGGCACGGCCGAGGCGTTCTGCCAGCGTCAGGGCCTGCACCTTGACGACAAGGTCTCGCTCCGCGACCTGGGAGCGTCCGCCTTTCGCGGCAAGCATCACGAAAGCGACGTGTTCGCCCTGGGCAAGTTCCTCGACCAGGCCCGTCGCGGCCGCATTGCTCCGGGCTCCTGGCTGCTGGTCGAGAACCTGGACCGGCTGACGCGCGAGGAAGAGCGGAAGGCTCTGCGGCTCTGGCTGGACATCCTCGACCTGCAAATCAACATCGTGCAGCTGGAGCCGGAAACGATCTTCCGGCACGACAAGATCGACATGCTCGACATCATGCGGGCATTGCTGGAGCTGTCCAGAGGGCACAGGGAGAGCGCGCGGAAAAGCGACCAGCTGGGTAGCGTCTGGGCCGAGAAGAAAGCCTGTGCCGCCGCGGCGAGAAGCAGCCCCCGCGCCGCAACAGCACCGTGGGCGGCACGGAAGTGCTGACGCACTGTCTGCCGACCTGGATCGAGGAGCCCACCGGCAAGCTGGTGCTGATTCCCGAGCGGGCCGTCGTGGTCAAGCACGTCTACCAGCTGGCAGGCGCCGGCTACGGCTCCATGCTCATCGTCAAGAAGCTGATTGAAGAGAAGGTCCCGCCTTTCAAGGGCGCCACTGGTCCCGCTCGTTCATCGTCAACCTGATCCGGGATCGGCGTGGCGTGGGTGAGCATCAGCCAACCAGGCGCTGGCAAGGAGCAGCGCATCCCGGACGGTGACCCGATCGGGCTACTACCCGGCGGCGGTCTCGGAGGAAGAGTGGGCGGCGGCCCATCCAGGCCGGGGACAGAACGCGGACGGATCGGCAAGCACGTGGAGATTTTCTCCCGCGGCATGCTCCGCGACGCCCACGACGGCGGGACCTATCTGATCGGCACCAGGACCAACGACGGCAAGCAGCATCGGGCCCTGATCCGACGCATCCCTGGCCGGCCGCGGGCAATGCGTGTCCTTCCCTCTGGTGCCCTTCGAGCGTGCCATCGTGAGCCAGCTGCGGGAGATCGACCGCACGAGATCCTCAACGGCGACGACGGCCCCGACGAATCCCAGGCCCTGGGGCAGCTGACCCGTCGAGGACCTCATCGCGAAGCTGGAGGCCGAGCTGGACAACGGCGACGTGGCCGCACTGGCCCGCAAGCTACGCCAGCTGGAAGACCGGCAGCGGGACCTGATCGAGCACTGCGTGAGGCCAACGAGAAGGCTTCTCATCCGCTGTCGGAGACGTGGGGCGAATGCCGGACGCTGCTGGAGACCCTGGACGCGTTGCCGATGCGAAAGACGCTCGCGTGCGGCTGCGTGCGGCCTGCAGCCATCGTTGGGGGAATCTGGGTGCTGGCCGTCCCGCGTGGCCGGGACCGGATCTGTGCAGTTCAGGTCTGGTTCGCCGGCGACAAGAAGCACCGCGACTACCTCATCTGGCATCAAGCGCTCGGGGCAACCGCCACGGCACGAAGAATGGACAATGGTGGTGCCGGTCGTTCGCCGCGGCCGCCCTGCCGGGAAGCCTGGACCTGCGCAAGTCTGACCACGCCCAGCAGTTGGAAGCGGTGCTGCGCGCTGTTGACGTGGACGCTGGCGAACCCCAAGCGTAGACTGTCGTTCAGCGGAAGGCCGGGAGTAGCTACCCGGTCTGGCTGCCCCCTGTCTCCCAGGCAGGGGCGGCCGCCGCAACCCTGGGAGATACACTTTGCCTCTGCTGCACTTCAATCTTGCTTCCGTGTTCGTAAAAGCCGTTGACTGGGCATCGCCGTTGTGGACGGCTTGCCTCGGTCCGAGAGCAACATCCCGGCAGGATCTCGCCCTCTGGTAAGCGTGCTTGGCCTGCGCGGTGTTCACGTTGCAACTGAGCGTCTGCGAAGCACGCTGTCCCCCGGCCAGGAAGTTTCCCATCAGGAGCGCTTCGAGGCAATCGAGGAAGCGGATTGCTCGCCCGAGGCAATCGTAGCTCTTCGTCGCCTGAACGATAGCGTCCGAGACTTCGAGCAATACGTTGCTTCCTCCGCCGCTGGGGAAGCAATCCTTCATTGGGTGCGCCAATGGTTTGTCTGGGCCTCGGCGCAGAAGTTGCGCAATGCCTTTCCCCTCACGGTCGCTCGGAGGTTGAACACCGCTTTCCGGACGCTCAGAGGATCTGGCCGGACGTCTGGGACGCGGAACCTGATGTTCAGCCTCGAAGCGATACGCACCCTGACGGACCGGCCGTGCCCGGCTACTTTTGGTGGAAGAACGTCCGTCACGAGTTTGGGCGATGCTCGCCATCGCAATTCCGCCTGCTGTCTTTGGGGGAAGTCTGGAGTCGTGACGGGCGAGATTATTGATGCTGTCTATGGTCACGACGCCGACGGCAAGGAAAACTGCGCTGCGGAAGCTGACATTGGATCTGACGGAGAAATTCCAGGATTGGAGCATCCCGCTCGAAGTCGTTACTGCTACAGGCGGTTACGTCATCAAATCTCACCCCATCTAAAAATGTACCTCTGCGCACCTCCAGAGGTGGCGCGAGAGGTGCGCACCTCTAAGGCATGATGGCCCCCCATGAGGAGGTCAGCCATGCCGGAGACACCGATCACCGAGGCCCTGCCGCCCCCCGAGGAGATCCAGCGCCGTCTGACGACGTGCCCTGGAGGAGGTGCAGTCCGTTGTGCCGCCTGCTGCGGCTGTCACGGCGGGCCCATGAGATCGACCGGGATAGCCCGACCAAGGAGGCGTCTCATGTCTCCTGACCCCACACTGCGGACCCCCGCGCGGCTGAGATTCCTCACCTGCAGACGGCGACGGAGCCCGATCCGCTCGCCGAGCTGCTGCGCCGGGCCGTCGATCTGGCCCAGCCCGGCCCAGTCCGTGATTGGCTGCTGGCGCTGCTGGCAGGCGAGCAGGCCCAGAGTCCGCGGGTCGAGAAATGAAACGAGGCGGTGCCGTCCTCGACAAGCGGTGCTTGCCCAAAACACACAGCCGGAGTCCATTGTGTCACAGGATTCATGGGCGGGCAACGGCGACGGCTCGACGTCGTCGGAGACCGACGAGTTCGTTTATGAGCCGATCGACCGAGATAGCTACTGGTACTGGAAGCAAGAAGCGGTAGGGAGAGGCTGCGAATTCCTGACCAATTATCAGGATGTCGTTAAAGGCAAAACAAAGAAGCGCACCAAGCTGTCAATGACGTGCGTGGTCAATCAACTCTTCGACATCGCGGACAAATGGCCGAGGCGGATCGGCAACCGGCTCTTTGTCCCAGGCGTGGACTGCAAACCACTCTGGCTCGACTCGACCAGCGACCTCTTCGCCTGGATTGCTTCGCAGATACTCGCTGACGTGGAGGACAACCCGATCCAGTGGGGCAGGGGATCGGGCCTGGTCACGGAGTCGCATTTCTACGCCTACCTGACTCAGAACGCGAAGGACTATGACGATCTCGAACAGTACCCTCACGAGCCGAAGCTGAAGCGTTACTACTACATGCACCCGAAGCCAGCCGGCGGGGCCGGCAAATCGCTCCGGCGGTTACTGGAGTTCTTTTGTCCGGCAACGGCCTTCGATTGCGACTTGATCCGGGCGTTCTTCTTGTCGATGTTCTGGGGAGGCCGGGCGGGCTCAAGGCCCGCGTTCCTTTTCAGCGGTGAGGAAGGCGATCCACGGGGAGGGCGAGGCATCGGCAAGAGCATGGTGGCCCAGCTCGGCTCCCGGCTGGCTGGCGGCTACATCAGCCTGTCCACCGGCGACAAGTTCGGCGACCTGGTAACACGCTTACTCAGTCCAGAGGCCGGCGGCAAGCGAATCATCCTGCTCGACAATCTCAAGGCCTGCGCCTGTCGTGGGCCGAGTTGGAGGCCCGGTCACGTCACCCGAGATTTCCGGGCACCGGCTCTACCTGGGCGAGGGGACGCGGCCCAATCACTTCACGCTGTGTCTGACAGTCAACGGCGCCAACGTCAGCAAGGATCTGGCGCAGTGCTGCATCCCGATCGAGCTGGCTCGGCTGAAGTACAGCCCGACCTGGCAGCAGGAGGTCGAGGACTTCATCGACCTCCACCGCTGGGCTATCGTCGGCGACATCCTGGCCGAGCTGCGAAAGACGCCGCGGCCGCTGGCAGTCCACAGCCGCTGGGGGTTGTGGGAAGCGCAGGTCCTGTGCCGGGCCGCTGGTGATCCTGCTCGGTGCCTGGAGGTGATCGAAGCTCGCAGAGAGATCGCCGACGACGACGACGCCGAGGCTGCCCTGGTGCGGGAAGGCTTCATCAACGAGCTGACGAGGAACAAACACAATCCAGAGACGGACGCAGTGTTCATCGGTTCGCAGCTGGCTGCTCTCTTTGTAAACCAGGCTCTCGGAGAAAAGCTGCCCGCAAACAAGGCATGCGCCAAGCTGAACACGCTGGCGATTCCAGAGCTGCGGAAAAGCTCGAACGCTGAAGGAGCGCGTGGATTCCGCTGGACAGGCAAGAACGCCCTGCCGGGTGCGGTCGCTGTTCCTCTCGCACAGCTGGCCCAGGAAGAGGGCTGGCCACCCGGCGCCTGACGGTACTGACGGTACTGACGGTACTGACGGTTGTTTTCTATTGTGCCTCTTCCACCACAATAGGGATTGATTTTTGAGATTTTGATTTTGCTCGGGTACGAAGGAAAACAACCGTCAGTACCGTCAGTTGAACCGATTCGGAGATTAGCGCCTGTACAGATAACGAAAGGAGGCCGGGCAGTGCTTGCCAGCGCTGCCCGGCCTGAAACCCGTCTTGGAGGGTAGGGCCGATGATAACCGTAACGATTCCCTTTGGCAAGCATCGCGGGCAGAGCCTGGACCGGATTCCGCTCTCGTACCTGAAGTGGCTCCAGAACAACGCTGATCTCGACTGGTGGCTGGCAGGAGAGATCAAGGCGGAACTGGCCCGGCGTGGCGTCTGCTCCGTTGACGCGGGCCTGGTGCTGGCCGACCTGGAGGAAGAACTTTACGCCCGCATCAGCGAGGACGACGACGTTGACTTCGCCCTGGCCGGGAAGGTGAGCGACCACGTCATGGAAGCTTGTGATTGCAGTCCGGCAGCGGCACGGGATCGGCGAAGGGACACACCTGCTTACCACACCGGAGCGAAAACCATGCCCGACCGCGAACGCTTCGTCCTGACCTTCGAGACGCTGGTCAGCGATCGGCCGTGGGCGATCCGGCTGCGTGGGCTGCTCAAGTATGCCTTGCGAGGCCAGCAGCTGAAGTGCATCCGCGTCGAGCAGCTGGCCGACCCGGCGGCGATCGCCACCGGCCGGGTCATTGAAACCAATCCGCACCCGAAGGGGGCACCTCGTGATCGATACCATCCGTGACTAGCTGCGCTCCCTCATCCTGGATCTGCAAGGACTCGACAGGGCCCTGGCCGCGATCAGGTGGCCCATAGACAACGTCGTGGCCGCTCAGGGCCTGGTCCATCTGCTCAAGAGCGCGATACTTTGCGGAATCGCCTGAGTGACTTGCTGACGGCAAGTAAGGAAGCTGCCGTACCTGGACTATTTGACGTCCAGGACCCGGACCAGGGCGAGCCGGTCAAACCCAAGGGCGGGAAGCGGAAATGATCCGCAGCCGCCAGCTTCGCCTTCTCGTAGGTGCGCCTGAGAGCCCCACGGCATGCCTATCTGGATGAACCACCGAAGCCGAAGGGCGGCAAGAAACGATGAGCGGCCGCTAAGGCTACCGGTATGATGGCAGGGCCCGGGAGGGCCTTGTCATGCCAGCACAGTCGGAGGGCCAGTATCAACCGTGGGGAACGATGGCTGGGGCTTTCTGCGGCTGGCATCGCCGCGGGCGGAACGCCGCCTGGGAGAAGCTGACTGCCGCCCGCAGCTGTGAGGTCTGGCTCACGCTGCTGGCCAAGACGCACGGCCTGGGTGAGTACCAGGTGCTGCCAGCCGGCACGACGCCGGCGGACGTGCAACCCTGACCTTTCTTGTCCAGAAAAACCTTCCGGCGCTGGACGTTTTGCAACCTACCCGCCAATTTGACATTTCTTTTCCCGTTCGAGCAAACTGCCTTCCGAAAGGGAGGTGATTCGGTGGAAACACAATCGAATTCTCGATTGACGAATTGGCCGGCAAAATCGTGGTGCCGGCGACAACGATTCGCCGCTGGATTGCTCGAGGCCTCGTGCTGGTCCGCCGCATCCACAGGCTCACCGTCATCGGGCCCGAGGGCGTGGCCGCTGCAACCAGGCTGGCCCAGGCCCGCTCTCTCCTCCGTGGCGAGGAACCGACATGAACCTACCAGCATCCACGAAGGTCACGACCGATCCGGTGAGAGCCGAGCAGGCCATCGCCGTGCTGGAGGACCTGGCGAGGGCATTGCCGCACCACGAGAGCATTACGCCCAGCAGCTGATCTTCACAGGAGCCATCGCCATCCCATGAGGGCGATGTGCCTTGCACAGAGCGGCTTCGTCGTGCCGCTCTGTGCTAGGCTGACGCCCGGCTCGCTTGCCGTGGCATGTCACGCGGACGGGCGGGCCGGCTGAAACCACAGAGCAGCTCCGGTGCGTTACCGGGGATGTACTCCCGGCGGGAAGCATTGCGGCTCACCCGCCGGGGGTTGAAACCAGATGGAGGCTGACATGCTGCCCGCAAGCTCTGATCGCCCTGGAGTGCGCATTGATGCTCAACAGTGAGCAATCCCAGCGACGTGGACGAGCCCGGCGGACGACGTCATTGCCCTGGGCCTGGCCACCGGCAAGCCGCTGAAGGACATTGCGGAGGAGGCGAAGGTCAGCGTGGCCACCGTCGTCCGCCGCAACGTCAACCCGGAATTCCGGCAGCGCGTCGCGGAACTGCGGGCGGGACTGCTCGAGCGCTGCTCTGGGATCCTGGCCGACGGGCTGGTTGCCGCCACGGCCAAGCTGCGGACGCTGATCCTCGGAGGCCATCCGAGACGGTCCAGCTGCATGCCGCCCAGGTCCTCATCGGCCTGACCCTGAAGGTCCACGAGTCGGTCGATCTGGAAAGCCGGCTGGCTGCCATCGAGCAGCAGTTGGCCAGGCAGAAATCACAGCGAGGTCACTATGGGGCTTCGTGAGTGCTTGCGCGGGCTGGCCGGCCGCGTCGAGTCGTCGCCCGGCTGTTCCGAGTGTCTGCCAATCAAGTTCGTTGGCCTGGACGAGCCGGACCCGAGCCCGCTGCCCAATCCTTGTCCGGTATGCGGACGAATCTTCAAGCCGGGCGAAGTGCGGGTGCTTCTGTTCCGGTTACATCCGGGCCGGGAAGAGGAAACCACCGATGATCGGCAGCAGAACTGAGCAATCCAAACACCTTGAAGGAGACACCATGTCTGTGACCCCAGCAGTGAAGAGACTCAAGACGCCGCGGACTCGCTACGAGTGGAGAAGTTTGCCGAGACGGTCTCGGCCATGACGAACGAGGCTACGGACTGCCTGCGTGTTGCGGCCTTTGCCGAATCGACCGAAGGCAAACACGCCCTGGCCACGGCCGGCAAGACGCCCAGGGATTTCATCCAGCAGTTCGTCCGCTTGCGCTGGGCCGGCAAGCTGACCGCGGACAAACTGCTTGGCCCCGAGCCGCCCGATGCCGTTCCGGTGCCACGCCTGCACTCCGGTTCGCGGAGCGTGGCAAGGCGATGAACCGCGAGCTGGCCAAGGTGATCCGCTTCGCCGAGGGCGATCCAGCCTTCCAGCACTCGCTCAAGACGGCGGGCCGGACGCCGGCCCAGCACATCGCCAATTTTCAGAAATGCCAGGCCGCCAACCCGCAGCTGACCGCGGCCCAATTTGGCGTGCCTAATGGTTGGGCACAGGGCGGAGATGCCGTTCCCAACGACACTGGGATGCAACCCGCGGCCTATGCCGATCCCAGCGACTCCGAACTGCAACCCGCGGACGTGCCGATCCCGCGTTACGGACGACACGCCCGACCAGGCCACAATCTTCCAATGGGCCGGGGATCCGACCAACGCGCAAATGCTCGCTCTCATCGGCATCGAACCAGAGTTGTTCGTGAAAATGGTAGCCGACGGCACGTGCGTGGAGATGGAGGACGACGACGAGACCGCTGACGGCGAGTAACCCCAGCAGCTGAGGAGAATCCCATGAGCAACGATATAACCAGTATCGCTCAGAGCAGTGCGCCGGTTTGGCACTCTCCGCGATCGAGACGCTGGGGTGCTTCCTGCGCGTCTTCCGGCCTTCCCGTGAACAAGAGGCCGCCGTGGCCACCATTGTCCAGGGCGTCGTCGCCGAGGCTCAGGGCCACCACGAGGCGAGTCCGGCGTTCCAGGAACTGGCCCGACTCAAGGCGGTGCTGCAAACCAGCGAGGCGGAACACGTCGCCGTCTCCGCTCAGGCCGAGGCCTTCGACCGGGCCGTGGTCAAGGCCCTTGGCGAGGGCGGCGACGTCGAGTCCCAGGAGACCGAGCTGGTTTCCCTGGCCGGCAAGCGGAGCCTGCTCGCCGATCGCATCAGGCGCTTGCAGGCTCTGGTAAAGGAAAAGACGCCCGCAGTGAACGAGGCGTTGGCCGAGGCCCGGCGCAATGCACTTCAGGAGAAGGTTCGCGAGTCGATCCGGACCATTCGGGATCTGGCCGCGCCCGTGGCCGCGGCGGTGGAGAAAGAGGCCCGCAAGCTGATGGCAAATTACCAGGAGGCTGTTTTGCTTGAATACTCCCTGTCAGCAGCAGCAGGACCCTGAGATGGACAGCGCGTTCAAGTTACCACACCGAAAAGCAACCCGGCATCGCAGGCCAAGAAAGCAAGCCGGCGGCGAGCCGTTCGGCGAGACCATTGCTCGAACGTTTGACGAGGCTGGAGGACAAGTCGTAAGATTGTGTCCAGGCGCTGCAAATCTCTGCTCGAGCGCCATCCGCTTTGAGGGCAAAGGGCCGCTGGAGCAATCCAGCGGCCCTTTGCATTTCTCCGTGGCGTCAGTCACTCACTCCGCAGACGGGGCCAGACGGTAGCCGTGGCGGGTACTGGACTCGATCGTGCCGGCTTCCGCGAGGTTGGACAGCACCGCGTTGAAGGATGAGCTGCGGGGAAATCCAGCGGCATCGGCGAGTTGCTGACCATTCAGCCAGGTAACGCCGGGTTTCCCCAGGGCCTCGATGATCTTGCGTTCAGTGGGAGAGAGCGGGCGGGTCTCGCCGGCGGGCACGAGCCTGGCAACAGGGCTCGGGAATGAGAGGCAGGCGGATCGCCGAGTAGCCGCCGCCGGATTCCACCTTGATCGACACCGGGGCGAAGCCAGGAAAGTCAGCCTCGATGGCGTCGCGGAGTTGCGCCAGGGCCTCGGCCAGCGTCACGGGCATGGTAAACCTCTCAGCACTCAAAAGCGTGGTCGCAAGTGGGGCAGACGGCCATCACGACGTAGCGCCGGGGCTCCTGGCAGCGGAACGGGAGGCAGTCCAGCCCGTAACCGTTGCACTCGGGACAGCAGGCCGTCCGCAGCACGCGGACGTCAATGGCCCGGGCATGGGCGGAAACCCAGCTGGGCCAGCCGCGCTCGAGGCCGCTAGGCCAGCGGCTGCTCTTCCAGGACGGCAGCGGAAATGAAATCGGTCGTGTTCTCAGACATCTCGGGATCTCCTCGGACAGGGCGATCGGGTGGGAAGGGAAAGAAGCGGGCACGCCAGCCGGGTTTCCAGCCAGCCGGGTAAGGCAGTCTCACGGCAACGCACCGCTTGGCTGCCCGCCCGCACCCGCTGGCGTGGCCGTGGACGCTCAGGACAGCTGCCCGGCGGCTTGCAGGGCCTGGAGGGCGGCAACGTGCTTGCAGGGCCTCTTGTGGCCCCGGTAGGTGCCGTCTTTGCAATCGCAGGTGGACAGCCGGCCGTGAATCAGAACGGAATACTGCTCGGTGCGGGCCAGGCTGACCACGCCGCCCGGGCCCACGTCCCGACCGATCTTGAAGAGGCGGAAGCCCTGCCCGCCGATCTGGGATTCGATGCGGGCGAACAGGTAGGCCGTGCGCTGGCCGTCCTGGTTGATGGCGATGCGGCCGGGGCTGACGAGCCGCACGGTCCTGCTGACGTTGCTTTCCTGGGTTGTTGTGGTAGTCTTCATCTCGAATCCTCGCTGCGGGGTTCACCAGGGCCGGCCGGAGTCACAACCTCCAGCCGGCCCACCTTATTCACGCCACGGATAGTTTCACTTCGCCGTCCTCGGCCGGGATCGTGCCCGTGGCCTCGATCATCTCCGGCAGCGGGGCCGTCAGGTTCAGCTTGATGAGCCGGAAGCCGCTGCTGTCCGCCAGGGGCTGGATTTCCACCTCGTAGTTGTCACGGGCGGCTTGTTCGTCCTTGCCCACGGCGTAGTCGCGGCGGCATCCAGGCAGATCCACACTTCACAGGTCGCGGTCGTCATGGTCAGGTCTCCTTCAGGTTCGGGTGTCTCATCGTGACAATAGAATTATTACAAGTATGCTTGTCAATGTCAAGCTAACTTGGCAGAATTTTCCGGATTTTCTGACAAGTCCTGTTGTCGGGACAACGTCAGATGGGTAAACTTGTTCAGGCTCGCCTTTGACAAGTCCCATTGGCGGGGAGCGAAATGAGCAACCGGAAAGAAACCTTTGCCGACCGTCTCAAGGCGATACGCGAGAGCAAGGACCTCTCACAGCGAGCCCTTGCCCGCCTGTGTGGGATCAGCGGCCAGGCCGTATCCCTGCTGGAGTCGGGCCAGACGGTTCCGACTTGGCCGACGGTGCAGTCGCTGGCCCGGGCCCTTGGCGTTGGTTGTGACGACTTGCGAGACGCGGAACTGCCGGACGCTCCCGAACCGGAGCCGGCGAAGAAACGGGGCCGGCCACGCAAGCCGGCGGCCGAGGCGGACCAGGGCGAGGCCGAGCAACCGTCGGGGGAAGAGAAACCGAAGCGACCACGCAAGCGGAAGAAGTGATCGACGCCATGACGCTGATGGGCGAGTACCTGAAGATGGAGCCGAAGAGAGGACCGGAACACAGCCGAGGTGGAGGTAGTAACGGTTCTAAACGGGAACCGTTACCCGATGCACCGCCCACCCTCGCCGACCTCGGCATCGGCAAGAAGGAATCCTCGGCGTCGCAGGCCCTGCATACCAGGAGCCGCACCATGAACGCCATCGCCGTTGACGTGACCGCCGAGGCCCAGGCCCTGCTCGAGCAGATGGCCCGCCGCTGTCTGGACCTGGCCGCGGTGCTGCCGACGCTCGAGCTGCCGGCAGGCCAGCTGCAGGCCGTCGCCGGCGAGCTGCAGCGGATCGCGGTCAGGCTCGCCCTGGTCGAGGAGCAACTGGCGGAGATGGGACCGGGTTGACCTGCCCGCCAGACCGGACCAGCTTGCAGTTAGAGACGTGTATTAGTGTCAAGAATTCAAGGCCGGCGACATGGTCGGCTCCTCCCCGCGCAACCTCACGATCATGCAGCTGCTGGCCACCCCCATCGGCGCCGCCGCGGTGTCGTGGATGTATCCCCTTCTCCGGTCGCAGTACGGCATCGGGGACAAGGGGCTCAGCTCCCCCATCTCGGTCAAATGGAAAGGCTTCGCCGAGATCCTGTCCAGCGGCTTCGACGCCTTGCCCCAGGGGGCCCTGATCGCCCTGATCGTTGGCGTCCTCGTGGGCATCCTGCTGGCCACTCTGGAAGTCGTCTTGAAGGACAAGACCTGGGTGCCCTCGCCCACGGGTCTCGGCATCGGCATGCTGGTCCCCGCGGCCGTGATCCTGACCATGTTCTTCGGTGCCATTGTCGGCAAGGTGTGGAGCAAGGCCAGTCCCCGCACCAGCGAGCAGTACCTGGTGCCGCTGGCCTCCGGACTCATCGCGGGGGAGGCGCTTAGGCGAGCGGCAGGAGAAAACCTACCCAAAGTAGCCATCACGCTCCGCGTGATGCAGCCTCATCACGCGGAGCGTGATGGCTACTTTGGGCCTGCCCCTCGCCTTATCGCCGTCGTGGTGCCGCTGTTGATCCTGGTTGGGATTTTGCATGTGTGAAAGGCAGCAGCTTTTTTCGTCATTCTGTCCATTTTGTGCTGCGCGAAAACGGCCCGTGACCTGATAATGGGTGGGCCGTTCCCACGACTCCGGAGTCCCGACGATGAACCCGCCGCACGATCCGAACCTGACCACGGACACCTTCGGGACCCGCGCCGACTCCGCCGACGCGCCGGCGAGCGGCCTGCCTGTTGTCCCCGGCTACCGTGTGCTGCGCGAGATCGCGCGCGGCGGCATGGGCCGCGTCCTGGCCGCCTTCGACCTCGGCCTCGACCGCGATGTCGCGCTGAAGGTCCTGCTGCCGGGGGCCACCGCCGACCGCTTCGTCCGCGAGTCGAAGATCACCGCCCGGCTGCCGCACCCGGGCATCCCGCCGGTCCACGCCCTGGGGACGCTGGCCGACGGCTCCCCCTTCCTGGCCATGAAACTCATCGCCGGGCAAACCCTCGCCGTCGAGATGAAGACCGCCGACCGGCCGCGGTTGTTGCAGGCGTTCACGCAGGTGTGCCAGGCGGTCGGCTTCGCCCACAGCCGGGGCGTCATCCACCGCGACCTGAAGCCGAGCTAACGTCATGGTGGGCGCCTTCGGCGAGGTGCAGGTCATGGACTGGGGCCTGGCCAAAGTGCTGGAGGAGCCGCCCTCCACCGGCGAGCGGCGCGGCGTGAGCCCGCCGGTGGAGCCGCTCTCCACCGGCGGGCTCACGCCGCGCCGCTCGCCTGAAGAGCCTGAACAGACGCAGGCCGGGACGGTGCTGGGCACGCCGGCGTACATGGCCCCCGAGCAGGCCCGCGGCGAGGCAGTCGATGCCCGCGCCGACGTGTTCGCGCTGGGCGGCATCCTGTGCGCCATCCTGACCGGACAGCCGCCCTTCCGCGGCAAGTCCGCGCTGGAGATCATCCAGCGTGCCGGGGCCGCCGACCTGGCCGAGGCGCATGGCACGGCTGGACGGCTGCGGGGCGGACGCGGAACTGGTGGCGCTGTGCCGGCGCTGCCTGAGCCCGGACCCGAAGGATCGGCCGGCGAACGGCCAGGCGGTGGCCGACGGCTTGACGGCCTACCTGGTCGGCGTGCAGGAGCGGTTGCAGGCGGTCGAGCGCGAGCGGGCGGTGGCGGTGGCGCGGGAGGCGGAGCAGCGCAAGCGGCGGCGGGTGCAGTTCACCCTGTCGGCGGCGGTGCTGCTCGTGCTGGTGGCGGGTGTCGCCGTGTCGCTCTCCTTCGCGTTCGATGCGATGAGAGCAGCGAAGCGGGCGACGGACGCAGCCAGGGCGAGGCCAAGCAGAAGACGATCGCCGAGGGCAAGGCGGCGGAGGCCAAGGAGAAGGCCGACCTGGCGACAAAGGAGGCGAAGCGGGCCGATGACGAGAAGAAGATCGCGCAATGGAACGAGCTGGCTGGCGAAGGACTCCAACCACGCGATCAAGCTGGACCTGGCGTTGCGGGCTCGGGAGCAGAGCGATTGGGAGCGGATGCGCCAGTTACTGGCGGAAACGCACGGGGACTACGGGCAAACCCTGGAGAACCGGCTCGTCACGGCCCTCTGGGTCAAACATGCCTTTTCCTTGAAGAACCTGGTGGGGCACACAGGCCAGGTGTGGTCCGTGGCGTTCAGCCCGGACGGCAAGCGCATCGTCTCGGGCGGTGGGGGGGGCGATGCAGAAGGAGGGAACTTCCAGGCGAGGTGAAGGTGTGGGACGCGGACACGGGGACCAAGAAGCTTGACCTCAAGGGGCACACAGGCGCGGTGCGCTCCGTGGCGTTCAGCCTGGACGGCAAGCGCATCCTCACGGGCAGTGAGGACCAGACGGCGCGGGTCTGGGACGCGGAGACGGGGACCGAGAAGCTCGCACTCAAGGGGCACACGGCGAGGTGACCTCCGTGTGCTTCAGCCCGGACGGCAAGCGCATCGCTCACAGGGAGTTACGATACAGACAGCGCGGATGTGGGACGCGGAGACGGGGACCGAGAAGCTCGCCCTCAAGGGGCACACGCGAGAGGCGACCTCCGTGTGCTTCAGCCCGGACGGCAAGCGCATCGTCACGGGGAGTTCCGGACCAGACGGCGCGGGTCTGGGACGCCCAGACTGGGACCGAGATGCTCGCACTCAAGGGGCACACGAGCACGGTGTGGTCCGTGTGCTTCAGCCCGAACGGCAAGCGCATCGTCACGGGGAGTTCCGACCAGACGGCGCGGGTCTGGGACGCCCAGACGGGGACCGAGATGCTCGCTCTCAAGGGGCACACGGGCGCGGTGCGCTCCGTGGCGTTCGGCCCGGACGGCAAGCGCATTGTCTCGGGCGGTGGGGATCACACGGCGCGGGTGTGGGACGCGGACACGGGGATCGAGAAGCTCGCTCTCAAGGGCGCATTGGGCCCCGTGGCGTTCAGCCCGGACGGCAAGCGCATTGTCTCGGGGAGTTGGGACAAGACGGCGCGGGTGTGGGACGCGGACACGGGGATCGAGAAGCTCGCTCTCAAGGGCCACACGAGCACGGTGTTCTCCGTGGCGTACAGCCCGGACGGCCAGCGCATCGTCTCGGGGAGTTGGGATCTGACGGCGCGGGTCTGGGACGCGAACACGGGCACCGAGAAGCTCTCCCTCAAGGGGCACACGCGAGAGGTGTCCTCCGTGGCGTTCAGCCCGGACGGCAAGCGCATCGTCTCGGGGAGTTGGGACCTGACGGCGCGGGTGTGGGACGCGGAGACGGGGACCGAGAAGCTCGCACTCAAGGGGCACACGGGCGCGGTGCGCTCCGTGGCGTTCAGCCCGGACGGCAAGCGCATCGTCACGGGCGGTGGGAACCCGCTCGACCCCTTCAAGCCCGGCGAGGTGAAGGTGTGGGACGCGGAGACGGGGACCGAGAAGCTCGCTCTCAAGGGGCACACGGACTCGGTGACCTCCGTGACGTTCAGCCCGGACGGCAAACGCATCGTCTCGGGGAGTAACGACAGGACGGCGCGGGTTTGGGACGCGGACACGGGCACCGAGATGCTCGCACTCAAGGGCGCGCATTGGGTCCCGCGTGGCGTTCAGCCCGGACGGCAAGCGCATCGTCCGCGCGGTGGGAACCCGCTCAACCCAAACATGCCCGGCGAGGTGAAGGTGTGGGACGCGGAGACGGGGACCGAGAAGCTCGCTCTCAAGGGCCACACGCAGGCGGTGACCTCCGTGTGCTTCAGCCCGGACGGCAAGCGCATCGTCTCGGGGAGTGGAGACGCGACGGTGCGGGTGTGGGACGCGGAGACGGGGACCGAGAAGCTCGCTCTCAAAGGGCACACGGACTCGGTGACCTCCGTGTGCTTCAGCCCGGACGGCAAGCGCATCGTCACGGGGAGCGGGGACCAGACGGTGCGGGTCTGGGACGCGGACCCGGGGAGGGAGATGTTTGCCCTCAAGGGGCACACGGACTCGGTGACCTCCGTGGCGTTCAGCCCGGACGGCAAGCGCATCGTCTCGGGGAGTAACGACAGGACGGCGCGGGTCTGGGACGCGGACACGGGGACCCAGATGCTCGCACTCAAGGGCCACACGCACTGGGTGACCTCCGTGGCGTTCAGCCCGGACGGTAAGCGCATCGTCACGGGGAGTCGGGACCAGACGGCGCGGGTCTGGGACGCGGAGACGGGGACCGAGATGCTCGCTCTCAAGGGCCGCACGCGAGAGGTGTACTCCGTGGCGTTCAGCCCGGACGGCAAGCGCATCGTCTCGGGCAGTGGGGACGGGACAGCTCGGGTGTGGGGCGCGGACACGGGGACTGAGAAGCTCGCACTCAAGGGACACACGCTCCCGGTGACCTCCGTGGCGTTCAGCCCGGACGGCAAGCGCATCGTCACGGGCGGTGGGAACCCGTTCAACCCATTCAAGCCCGGCGAGGTGAAGGTGTGGGACGCGGAGACGGGGACCGAGAAGCTCGCTCTCAAGGGCCACACGGACTCGGTGACCTCCGTGGCGTTCAGCCCGGACGGCAAACGCATCGTCTCGGGCAGTGGGGACGGGACAGCTCGGGTGTGGGGCGCGGACACGGGGACCGAGAAGCTCGCACTCAAGGGCCACACGCTCCCGGTGACCTCCGTGGCGTTCAGCCCGGATGGCAAGCGCATCGTCTCGGGGAGTGGGGACCTGCTCAACCCAGAAAAGGCCGGCGAAGTGAAGGTGTGGGACGCGGACACGGGGACCAAGAAGCTCGCACTCAAGGGGCACACGAGCTATGTGACCTCCGTGGCGTTCAGCCCGGATGGCAAGCGCATCGTCTCGGGGAGTTTCGACCAGACGGCTCAGGTGTGGGACGCGGACACGGAGACCAAGTAGTTCGCCCTCGGGGAAATGGCACGGGCGAAGCGGTTTCAGGCCGTGCTCCGGGGCGAGGACAAACCTGCCGACAACGCCGAACGCCTGGCCTTCGCCCAGCTCGCCTGCGACCAAAAGCACTTCGCCCTCGCCACCCGGCTCTGGGCCGAGGCACTGGCCAGCGACCCGAAGCGCGGCAACTCCCGCTGGGACCGGCCCTGCGGCCACGCCGCTCGCGTTGCGGCCCTGGCTGCTGCCGGGCAAGGCAAGGACGAGCCGCCGCTCGAAGCGGCGAAGGCAAAACTGCGCGGTCAGGCCCTCGACTGGCTGACGGCCGAGCGGACGGCCTGGAGCAAGCTCCTCGACTCCAACCGGCCCCAGGCTGGACAGACCCTCGTGAAACCCCTGAGTTTCTGGCAGCAGGACCCCGAAATGGCCGGCCTCCGCGACCCGGCGGTCCTGGCGCCGCCCAAGCCGGTCCAGGGCTGGACGCTGAAGCTGCGGGAGAAGTGGATCAGATCGAAGAAGGTGGTAGCCCACGCCAAGTCCATCACTTTCCAGTTGGCGGAAGTCGCCGTTCCGAGGAAGCTGTTCGCCCGGATTCTGGAGCGGATCGCCCGCTTGTGCCCGGCCTGTGCCTCGGGTTGAGGTTGGCCGCCCTGCCAAACGGGTCCGAAAGCCGTTGCCGGGCGTCCGCGGTGAGCCTGGCGGGCGGATTGTGACGTCTCCGTGGCGTAGAAGTGTCTACGGTGGTGGCTCCGGGTCTTCGCCGAACGCGGTCAATTCATCGGGCGGGAACATCGTTGCCTGCCACACTTCGCGGGAGTACGATGAGCTTCCAGAGTCGAAACCGTGGTTTCAGAAGGCGTCTATCTGGGAAAGATCGGCTGGGGCGCGAGAGAGAAGTGATGAGAGGCGGCCATGTCCGAGTCAAACAACGCGACCCCATCCCGGCCGTTTCCCGTGCTGGGATGGCTGGTCCTGCTCGGGCTGGCTGTCGGGGCTGCTGGATGGATCGTCTCCCGGGAGCCATTCGGCCAGGATCCGACGTACCATTGTTTCGCCGACCAGCGGACCCTTCTCGGGTTGCCTCACTGCCTCAACGTCCTCTCGAATGTTCCCTTTCTCCTGGTGGGCGTGTTTGGCCTGAACTTCCTCTTCCGCCGGGAGGCCCTGCGCCCGGGTGGGCCGTTCCGGCAGCCTGCGGAGCGCTGGCCCTTTGTCCTGTTCTTCCTCGGGGTCGGCCTGACCGCCTTCGGCTCCGCTTACTACCACCTGGATCCCAGCAACGACCGGCTGCTGTGGGACCGACTGCCGATGGCGGTGGCCTTCATGGCCCTGTTCGCCGCCGTCCTCGCCGAGCGGATCAGCCTCCGGTTCGGCCTGGGGTTGCTGCCGGTGCTGGTCGCGGCCGGCCTGGCCAGCGTCCTCTACTGGCACTGGACGGAGCAGCGGGGAGAGGGCGACCTGCGGCCCTATTACCTGGTCCAGTTCGGGACGATGCTGGCCTTGCCGGTCCTCTTGCTGCTCTTTCCACCCCGCTACGTGGGGACGGCCTGCCTCTTCGCCGCCCTGGGCTGGTACGCGGTCGCCAAGGTCTGCGAGCACCCGCTGGACGCTCCGATCTATGCTCTCGGCAGCTGGGTGAGCGGGCATACCCTGAAGCACCTGACAGCCGCTCTGGCCGTCTGCTTGGTGCTGAAGTGGGTCAGGCAACGAGTGCCGGTCGCTTCACGAGGAGAGAAAGTCGGAATTAGCCGCGGCCAGGAATAATCCGGGCCAGCCAGGCGATGACGTCCGGCAAGAACTGCGCCACGACCTTGGAGGAATGCTTGCCCTTCGGATCGTACTTCACCTCTACCTGCAGACAGCGCTCCCGGGCCCGATACAGGAAGCTCTCGACCTGGGCGCCGATGTTGAATTCGTCCTTGCCGCCGTAGGCGATGAACATCGCCAGCTGTCCCGGACGGACGTCATGGCTGTCGAGCATCTCGATCGGGTTTTCCCGGCTCATCGCTGCCACGGCCGGTGGACCGTCGCCATAGAGCGGGTGGACCAGATGCCCCAGGCGGAAGATGAAGATGCCGTGGAAGCGGCCCACCGCCTCGAAGGTGCGGATCTTGTCGCGCCAGCCCCAGCAACTGGGATCAAAGTCGCTGAAGTATCTCTCCTTGCAGTCAATCCAGCGGAAGTTCAGCGGCGAGGAAATGGCAAAGACAACAGCGAACTGGTCGCGATGTTTGATGGCGATGCGATACGCCGCCGACCCGCCGCCCGAGTAGCCGCCGACAACGTGCGCCTCTCGTTCCGGCCGGATGGGGTAATGGGCCTGGAGGAAGCCCCAGACGTCCTGAACGATGTAATCCTCGTAGTTGCCGGCGTTGCTGTTCAGGAAGAGGACGCGCGGCCCCACGCAACTCGGCCGGCCCATCCAGGTGCCGTCGGGAACGGCGATGATCGTCGGCGGCATCTTGCCGCAGGCCATCGCCTGGTCGAACAGCCGCAGGGGCCCGTCCACCGAGGACCGCTCGTCGCGGATGATGCCGTGCAGCCAGATCATCACCGGATAGCGGCAGCTGGGATCGTAGCCAGGCGGCAGATAGACGTACAGGTCGCGCTTCTGGCACAGCGCCGGCGACCAGATCCGATTGTCGCTGCCGTGGTTGCGCGTGTGGTCCACCAGCGTCCCGGTCAGGCGATAGTGGGACGTGGCGTCGGCAGCGCGGACGGAAGCAGCCTCGGGAGAGGGCAGCAGGAAACAGACCGCGACTCCCAGCCAGACAGAACGAGTCATCGGTTCACGCGGTGCAAGGTAGTTGCCAGGGCTGGCAGGTTCCTTCTTCGTGGCACGGTCAGGAGACCGTGCCACAACACGGGTGACCGTGCCACAACACGGGTTCCTCCTTCTTCCTTCGGCTGAGAAGGCCGCTTCTCGTGAGTGATCCGGGTCGCGAACCGCGGATCGGGGCGCGAGGCTGGCGGGGCGGTAGGGATTGTTCCAGACCGGAAGGCGCGCAGCAAAGGGCCCGGGTCCTGGCACGTGACTTGCATCAGTCTGGCAACGCTCGTTAAGCTGACGAGTGTACTCGGGGAAGGCGAAGCTGCTTCAGCTGGCCCTGAGACCGTCCTGGATGACCATTTGGAGGAGAGGAACCTTGAGCAACGGAGTGACCATACCACTCGGGGACGGCATCTCTGTCACCGGGCAATTCGATGGCAACAAGTTGACGCTGGTGATTGGGCTGAAAAATGGCTCGGAGTGCGTTCTCCACTGGGGAATAAGCGACCAGGTGGGTGGGCCCTGGAAGCGTCCTCCGGAAGCCTGCTGGCCCAGGGGGACAACCGCAACGGATGGACCGGCCGTGCGAACGCCTTTTTCCCGGACGGAGAAGGGCGAAGGAGAAGTGACCCTCCATTTTGACCTGCCCCTGCCGGCGAAACGACTGGCGTTTGTTCTCCACTTTCCCCGGGAGAATCGCTGGGTCAACCAGGGCGGCGGGGACTTTTCCATCCCGCTGCGTGCCCGTCCAGGGACATCCTCAGCGGAAGAAGCCCTGCAAGCCTGGGCCCCGGGAGGTTCGGTCATCCGCCAAACGTTCCCCCTGGATGGAGGAGAGCAGTTGGCCGTGGCCACTACCGCCGGGCCCGATTCCGTCCGCGTCCAGATGGTCAGCAGCGCGGACCTGCCCCTCCTCTTGCACTGGGGCCTGACCTGGCTCTCCCGGCACGAATGGCAGCTGCCGCCAGAACCGTTCCGCCCGGCCGGCACCACTCTCTTCGGGGAGCAGGCCGCCCGCACTCCGTTCGTCGAGCGAGATGGCTGGCCGTATCTGGAAATGACGTTCCCGGCGCCGGCCGAGGGGCCGGCGCCGCAGGGGATGCAGTTCGTCCTGTTCCAGCCGGAGGGCTCCGCCTGGCTCAAGAGCAGCGGCAAGGAACTGACGTGCCCGCTGTTCCAGCGACCCGGCGGTCCCCGTCTGGGCTCCTCCCGGCTCCGCGACCGGGCCGAGCAGATCATTGCCGCCGAGAAGGGGGCCAGTTCGTGGACCTTGATGCACCGCTACAACCTCTGTCACGACCTGCTGGCCGGAGCGGAGCAGGACGAGGACGCCCTGGCACTGCTGTTCGCCTGGCTGCGCTACAGCAACATTCGCCAGCTTGACTGGCAGCGGAACTACAACACCAAGCCCCGGGAGCTGGCCGCGGCCCAGGATCGGCTCACCCGCCGGCTCGCCGGGATCTGGAAACAGCAGCCACCGGCCACCGGCAGCGGAGTCCGCGCCTGGCTGCGGCTGATGCTCTCGACGCTGGGCCGGGGCGGCGAAGGGCAGAAGGTGCGCGACGAGATCCTCCACATCATGCACCGCAACAACCTCAAGGAGACCAGCGGCAGTTTCGTGGAGGAGTGGCACCAGAAGCTGCACAACAATACCACGCCCGACGACGTGGTGATCTGCGAGGCCTACCTCGCCTTCCTGGAGAGCGACGGCGATCTGGAGGCGTTCGACTCCACCCTGAAAGCGGGCGGCGTCACCCGCGAGCGGCTGCAAGGGTTCGAGCGACCGATCAAGACCGATCCCACGTTTGACGCCGGGAAGAAAGACGCTCTGATCAAGGAATTTGAAGGGTTCCTGCGCATTCTCCGCTCCGTGCATTCAGGGACCGATCTGGAGAGCAGTATCGCGGCGGCTCGCCCCGTGCTGAGCGAGGACATGCGCAAGAAGCTGGAAGGGCTGCTCCCAGCGGAGGGCAAGCCTGGCCCCACTCCCCCGGGTTGCGCTGCGCTCCACCCGGGGCTATCCTCCTTTGGTTCTGGGAATAAAGCCCCGGGTGGAGCGCAGCGCAACCCGGGGAGCAGCCGGGCCGTGTCTGCTCGGGAAGAGCTGCGAAAGGCGATCACTGCCGCCAAGGATGATGGTGGCGTCCGCGACCTGCTCTTCCTGGATCTGGCCCTGGAGGACCTCGTTCGCGCTCAGATCGAGAGACAGAACCTCAGCCAGCTGGAGCGCGATCCGCTGGTGGAGCTGGTTCAGGAGGCGATGCGGAACCTATTCCTCTCGGTCGATGATCCGGAGCTGGCCATCTGCCTGGCCAACTGGGACGCACTCCGAAAACGCCCCCGAGATGGGCGGGATTGGGCCCTGCACAGCCGGAGCGTCCTGGATCGGGCTTCGCGCTGGGTTCAGAGCAATACTCAGGGCATTTACCAGCGCCTCCAGCCCAAAGCCGAATTGCTCGGGACGGCGTTCGAGGCCGAGAAGTGGACCATTCCCCTCTTCAGCGAGGAGGTCATTCGTGGGGGCCCCGCCTTTGCCCTGGCCCAGCTGGTACGTCCTCTGGATCGGGTGCTGCGGCAGCAAGCCGGGCTGGGAGGCTGGCAGGTGATCAGCTCGGCACGAGCCTTCGGCCGGGTGCGGGTTGTGGACAAACTCCTTGCCGTGCAAGGCGAGCGCTTCAGCGAAGCCACCGTGCTGGTCGCTGACCAGGTCAGCGGCAGCGAGGAGATCCCCGAGGGGGTGACTGCGGTCCTCACGTGCGACACGCCGGACCTGGTTTCGCACGTGGCCGTGCGGGCCCGCAATGCCCACGTCCTCTTCGCCAGCTGTTTTGAGCCCAGCCTGTACGAGCAGGTCAAGCAGCTCAAGGACAGGAGCGTCTTGCTCCAGGTGACCCCGGGCGGCGACGTGGACTTCGAGGAGTCCTCCGGCAACGGTGCGCCGAAAGAGGTCAACGGCAAGGCGAAACACGCTCCGCCTCCGATCGCCAGAGTGCGGACCAGCTCGCAATGGGTGCTGAACCAGGATCAGTTCACGCCGGAGTGGGTCGGCGGCAAGTCCAACAATTTGAACGGGCTCCGCGGCCGGCTGGACGGGTGGATTAACCTGCCGACCTCCCTGGCCCTGCCCTTCGGCACGTTTGAGAAAGCGCTGGAAGCGCAGGCGAACCAGGAACTGCGCCGGAAGTATCAGGCCCTCCTGGAGACGGTGGAGCAAAACCCTCCCGAGGTGCTGGCTCAGGTCCGGTCGCTGCTGCTGGAGCTGGCCCCACCCGCCGGCCTGAAGGAGGCCCTGCTGGACACCTGGCAGCGCGCCGGTTTGCCTCCCGTGCCATGGGAACAGGCGTGGACCGGGATTCGCCGCGTCTGGGCCTCGAAGTGGAACGACCGGGCGTATCTCTCCCGGCGGGCCCGGGGGGTGCCGCACGACAGCCTGACGATGGCGGTGCTGATCCAGCAGGTGGTGCCGGCCGATTACGCTTTCGTGATCCACACGCGCAACCCGGTCACGGGAAACAACGGGGAGGTCTTTGCTGAGATGGTGCTGGGACTGGGCGAGACTTTGGTCGGCAATTACCCCGGCCAGGCGCTGGGCTTCGTCTGCCAGAAAGCGGACCTGAAGCTGGAGCTGCTCTCGTATCCCGGCAAGAGCGTGGGCCTGTACGGCAAGGGTGTGATCTTCCGCTCCGATTCCAATGGCGAGGACCTGGAAGATTTCGCCGGGGCGGGGCTGTACGACAGCTTCCTGGCGGAGGAGCCGGAGCAGCGCCGGCTCGATTACCGCGACGAGAAGCTGGTCTGGGACAAGGGCTTCCGCGAAGAGGTCCTGCGCTCCGTGGCCCGGATTGGACTGGAAGTCGAGGGCGTGCTGGGGTCGGCCCAGGACATCGAGGGAGCCGTCGCGGGCGGGAAATCCTACGTGGTGCAGACCCGGCCGCAGGTGGGATTGAGTGACGGCTAACAGCGTTGGGAAGAAATGAAGCGAGCCGCCGGGCAAGCCCGGCGGCTCTCTGTCGCTGCGTCACCCACAACTTGCGATCCAGGCTGCGAAAACCTGGATCGCAGGACCAGGGCCTGCATGCGGCCCTCGGCGGTCAGGGTGCGGGTGTGGTCGCGGAGCCGTTGCCGTTCCCGGATCAGCCCGGCCAGGCGCTCCAGGATGTCGGCCAGGTTGCCGCCGATTTGCCGCTGGATCAGCCTGGCCATCACAAAGATCTTCATTTCCACCACGCCGGTCTGCTCGGCCAAACGGCGCAGGCTCACCTCGGGAGAAACGCCCAGGGTCACGGCAGCTCTCCAGGCGCGCCGGGGATGGACGGAACAGCGTCTGAAAGCTAGCTCATCCTTACGCCGCTCGTCAAACAAATGAGGCGGAAGTGTCAATTCCCAGGCGACATCCTTCCGCTAAGATTGATGGGAGAGGCGGTCGCTGCCGGAATGCCTCTGCCGGGCCTGCCGGGCAGGCCGGGCGGGTCCGGGCCGGCCCGCCCTGGTCCTTGCCAAGGAGACACTGCCATGCCGGAGAACCCTGTTCCGGGCCCGCCTTCCGTACCGGAGATCCAGGCCCGGCTTGCCGAGCTGGCTCAGCGCTTACGGCAAACGCACGCGCTGGACCCGGAGTCCAGGCAAACGCTGGCGGAACTGCTGACCGAGCTGAGCACGCACCTGCAAGCGTCCCCGCCGCCTCCCGCCGAGGTGGCCCAGCTGGCCCAGACGACCGCCCACCTGGCCGACTCGCTGCAGCACCCACACCAGGTGGGCGTGCTGGGCAAGGTCCGCGACCAGTTCGAGCAGGCGATGCTGGAAGCGGAAACGCATGCGCCGATCGCTGTCGGCCTGGCCCGGCGCCTGCTGGAAACCCTGGCCAACCTCGGCATTTGAACGGGTTGTGTTTTGTCGCGCACCAGCTCCACGCTGCCGTGGCTGCTGGAGCATCAACTTGCTGAAGGAGTTGAGAGGGACCATGCCGTACCCGACGCGCCCGAGAAGGAGCGGGCCACTGAATGCGCAGCTCCTCCTCATTGCAGTGGGGGTGGTTCTCTTACTGGTTGGCGTCGTCTACGCGATCAGGCGCTGGATAGAACATCGGCGTCGGAAGCGAGAGACGCCCCATTATTTCCACTGTCCAAACTGCAAGCGCAAATTGCGTTTTTACCTGCGGCAGGTGGGGCGCGGAGGGATTTGCATCTACTGCCGGCACGCGGTGGTTTTCCCCCCGGTTGGCAAGAGCCGCGGTTAAACCCAGAGAAAGGACCCGCGAGAGCGTTGTCACTCAACCCGGCAGCGGTTAGACTGGCTGCAATCCTTCTCCCCTCTCCCCGCTGGGGAGAGGGGAGAAAATGGCAGCGAATTCAAGGGGGGGACGATCATGCTGAACGTCGGAGCAGTCACGGTCCCGAATTGCCAGGGCGTCACGCGCCGTCACCTTCTCCAGGTCGGCGGCCTGGGCGTGCTGGGGCTGACACTGGCCGACTGCTGGCGGACGCAGTCCCTGCTGGCGGCACCGGCCGCGGCACGGCACCGAGAGAAATCGTGCATCTTCCTCTTCCTCAGCGGCGGCCCCAGCCATCTGGAAACGTTCGACCCCAAGCCGGGCGCCCCGGTCAACGTGCGCGGCCCCTACGGCACCATCCGCACCAGCGTGCCCGGCATCCAGATCAGCGAACTGCTGCCACGGATCGCCCAGCAGATCGACAGGTGTTCGCTGCTGCGCTCGATGACCAGCAAGGACGGCGGCCATTCCGGCACCTTCATGCTATCGGGAGGCAGCAAGGCCGCCGCCTCGTATGGAGCCGTGCTGTCCCGGCTCAAGGGCCCTTCCCGTGCCGGCATGCCCGCGTTTGTCCACGTCGGACCCAACGGCTACCTGCCCGCCGCCGGCAGTCTGGGCACGGTCTGTGCCCCCATCGTCATGAACGATCCCTCCGGCAAACAGGTGCAGCTGCCGCAGTTCGCCCTGACGGCGGACGTGAGTAGAAACCGCTTCCAGCAGCGGCGCGACTTGCTCGACGCCATCGACAAGGTGCGAGCCCAGGTCCACGCCAGCCAGGCGGTGGAGCAGATGGACGCCAGCTACCAGCAGGCCGTCAACCTGCTCACCTCCGACAAGGTGCGCTCGGCCTTCGATCTCTCGAAGGAACCCGAAGCCCTCCGCGGCCGCTACGGCGGCAGCATTTTCGGCCAGTCCTGCTTGCTGGCCCGGCGGCTGGTCGAGGCCGGCACGCGCTTTGTGCAGGTCAACTGGTACGGCGAGCCGGCCTGGCACGGCTGGGACGTTCACGGCGCCGACCTGCCGGGCCTGGCCCGGATGGAGTCGCCGCTCTGTCCCCGGCTCGATCAGGGACTGTCGGCGCTGCTGCAAGACCTGCACCAGCGCGGCCTGCTGGCCTCCACGCTGGTGGTCGTCACCGGCGAGTTCGGCCGAACGCCGCAGATCAACAAGTACGGTGGTCGGGACCACTGGCCGCAGTGCTTCTCAGTCCTGCTGGCCGGCGGCGGCGTCCCGGAAGGGGCCGTGATCGGTGCCAGCGACAACAAGGGCGCTTTGCCGACCAACCGCCCCGTTTCCGTCCCGGAACTGGCGGCCACGCTGTATCGCTTGCTCGGCGTCGATACCAACGGCGATCCGCGCATCCGGCCGTTCATCGGCGACGCCACGGTGGTGTCCGAGCTGGTGTGACGTTGCTCATAACCGCTTGCGGCATGAGAGACACTAACAGCAAGGCGAGCGGACACGGCGTCAGCCCGCCGGTAACAGCCTCCACCGGCGGGCTGATGTCGCGCCGCTCGCCTTCTGTTAGTGGTTCTGAGGATGGAGATAACGAGAGCAGAAGATGGTCTCCCTCCCCGCACGCTGTTCTTTGGCTCTCCTTTTTGTGTCTTTGTGTGTCTTTTGTATCCGTTCGCCGCAAGCGGCCGGAGAGCCTGCGAGCGTCAAGGTGCTGATCGCCTTTTCCTCCTATCGCGAACGGCCCAAGCACCCGAACGTCTTCTTTTACGAACACGACGGCAAGGCCAGCGGCAAGATCGTCGGCTCGGTGGGCACGCCGCGAGCCGTGGCCAGCGCCGACGCCCATCCCTCCCTGACTCCCGACGGCCGGCTGTGCGCCTTCACCTTCGAGCTGGAAAATCAAACCGGCCGGATCTGGTGCTGGGACGTCAAGGAGAACAAGCAGGTGAATCTGCCGGCGATCAACGATTCCCCCAACGCCCAGATGTCCCCCTCGCTCTCGGCGGACGGCAACCGGATTGCCTTCAGCGCCTGGAACCGCCCCGGCACTCCCGGACAGGGCTGGCACCTCTTCCTCTACGATCGGCCGACGAAAAAGCTGCTCGAGCTGCCGGGCCTGAACAGCCAGGCGTTCGAGGAGCGCATGCCGTCCCTGAGCGGCGACGGCCGCTGGCTCGCCTTCGCATCCAACCGCAAGGACGGCGTCGGCCTGACCGACGTTTACCTGTACGACCTCAAGGAAAGCAAACTCGTTCCCCTTCCCGGACTGAACTCCGCTCAGAGCGACGTCGAGCCGTCCCTGAGCGCGGACGGCAACCTGATCGCCTTTGCCTCGGACCGACCCGGCGGCCAGGGTGGGCGCGACGTCTACCTGTACGATCGGGCCGCGGGGAAGCTGCTGCCGCTTCCCGGACTCAACTCGACCTCCGAGGAAACGAACCCTTCCCTCAGTCCGGATGGCCGGTTCCTGGCGTTTGTTTCGGAGCGGCTGGGCGGGGAAGGGGAACGCGACGTCTACCTGTACGATCGGCAGGCCGGGAAACTGCTGCCCACGCCGGGGCTGAACTCGAAGACGGAAGACTTTGATCCACGTGTGGTTTTGCTCCGAACGGAGTAAACCTGCCCGCCGCATTTCCTGCTTTTGTGACCTATCCTTCAGCAGCGGCACACCGCTCTCCGCTCCCATGCTCGGCCCCGGTTTTCCTGGGCTGGGAGGACATCCCGATGAAGGTGCTGGTGGTGAAGGCAGACGAGGGACACGCCAGTTGTCTGAGTACGTTCCTCAAACAGCTGGGCGACGACGTGATGACGGCGACAGATTGTCTGTCCGCCCTGCGGGTTGCGGCCGCCTTTCGTCCCGACGTCGTCTTTACGGGGCTGACGCTGCCTCGGCTGGACGGCTGGGAGCTGACCCGGCGCCTGAGGACCATGCCTGCTCTGGCCCGGACGCGGATTTACGCCCTGACCGCCTGGAACTGTGACGAGGCCATCCTCGAGAGCCAGGCCGCCGGGATGGATTATCACTTCGCCGTCCCGGCCTTGCTGGAATCCTGGCTGCTGGTTCACGAGGCACAAGCCATCAGCCCCCGGCAAGCGGAACAGGCCGCGTTCTCCCTGGCACAGCAGGTGGTCCTGGAATGCTTCGCCCGCAAGGGAAGCGACAACCGTTTCTGCAATCGCAAGTACCTGCTGGCCAAGTGTGCCTGCGCCCGCCGGCTCTCCCACAAGCTCCGGGCCGAGGACCTCCGCGTCATCCGGCGGGCCGAACGGCTGGCGGATGGCGAAATCGCGCCGGACCGAACGTTCCCCATCCCGCCCCTGGAACGGGACGTTCACGGCCACCTCCGGCTCTGCCTGCTCACGTTCCCGGGAAGCATCTTCGACCTGTTCGCCCAGCTCCGCGACTGCGCCGACAACAAGGAAGCAGAGGCCCTGGCCCAGCTGGTGACCGTCGATGACGTCTTTGGGCCGCCGGCCTGGCGTCCCGCGTGCCTGCACGCAGGCGTGCAGGAGGGCCGCTGGCCGCCGTTGCCCTGCGCGACCCCAACGTCCTTCGTCTCGCTCAGGCCAGTTACGCCCTGGGCGATTTCGACTCCTTGCCCATCCTCGCCGACGCCCTCGAAGACGCCGGCTGCGACAACGCCACCATCCTGGGCCATTGCCGCGGCCCGGGACCGCACGTCCGCGGCTGCTGGGTGGTCGATTTGCTTCGGGCCGAGCCGGAAAACGACCCCTGCCGGCTTGCCCGGCAGGTGAAGCAGGTCATTGGCTAGAAAAGACGGCAAGACAAACGCTGCTGCATCTTCTCTGCTAGCTGCAGACCTGCTTCACCTGCCGGGCAAGCCGGCAGGGGTCGGACCGCCGCTCATTTCCCTCCCCAGAGCGGCTTGACCAGCTGCGCGTTCCACTCCTGCCAGGTCTTCTGCAGCGCCTGGAACTTTTCGGGCTGCCGGCCCGCCCGATCGTTGGCCTCGCCGACGTCCTCGGACAGGTTGTAGAGCTTGGCCGGGGTGTCATCGTACTTGACCAGCTTCCAGTCGCCCTGGCGGATGGCCATTTGCTGCCCAAAGCGCCAGTAGAGCGTTTCGTGCGGCTTGCCGGCCGCCTTGCCTTGCAGGAACGGCAGCAGATCGACGCCGTCCAGCTTCCACTCCGGCTTGCTCTCGACCCCCGCGGCCGCCAGCGCCGTCGGCAGGACGTCCAGCTGGATAATCGGCTGGTCGTATTTGCCAGGAGTCAGCCGGCCCTTCCAGGAGAAGACGAAGGGAACGCGGATGCCGCCCTCCAGCGTCTGCCGCTTGGAGCCGCGCAGCGGCGTGTTGCGCGAGCCGTTGATGGTCGTGCCCTTCATGGTCGGACCGCCATTGTCGCTGAAGAAGACCAGCAAGGTGTTCTCTTCCAGGCCGGCCGAGCGCAGTTTCTCGATCACCTTGCCGATGGCCTCGTCCATTGCCGTCAGCATGGCCGCGTAGGTGCGCCGCTGGTTGTCCTGGATCGACGCGAACCGCTTCAGCCGGGCGTCGGTCGCCTCCATCGGCGTGTGGACGGCGTTGAAGGCCAGGTAGAGGAAGAACGGCTCGCTCTTGTGCCGCTCGATGAAGGCGACCGCCTCGCGGGCAAAGGCGTCGGTCAGGTACTCCTTCTCGGTGATGCGCTCGGTGCCGCGGAAGATCGGGGCCCCCTTGTCCCTGTCCGCGAAATAGGTGTGCTGGCCGCCCAGGAAACCGAAGAACTCGTTGAAGCCGCGTTTCTGAGGATGGAACCTGTCCGCGGAACCGAGGTGCCATTTGCCGACCAGTCCGGTGGCGTAGCCGGCCGAGCGGAGCCGGTCGGCGATGGTCGTTTCCGATAGGGGCAGGCCGACGTTGGGGCCGTTGCCGGGGTTGAACTCATGGCCAAAGCGCGTCTGATACCGGCCGGTCATGAGGCCCGCCCGCGTTGGGCTGCAGTACGGTCCAGAGACGTAACCGCTGCTGCAGACAATGCCGCCGCGGGCCAGGGTATCGACGTTGGGCGTGGGGATGTCCTTGCAGCCCTGGAAGCCGAGGTCGGCATAACCCAGGTCGTCGGCAAGGAGGATGACGACGTTGGGCTTTCGAGGTTGGGCGCGTTCCTCGGCCGCGGTGCTTCCCGCGACGAGCAGGCTCATTGTGCCGGCAAGCACCGCCAGCGCTTGCCAGGACCTGGAAAACAAGGGATGTTTGTGCATGGCAGCTTTTTCCTGTGGCCGGAGTGACCGATGGGCAAAGGGCCCGTCTCTCTGAATGCGCATCGTCGGGGCAGCACGGGCCCCTGTCAAGGAAAAAACGCCATCGCCTCAGCTGCTGCCCCCTTGCGCTCAGCGCTGTCCCCTTGCGCATGCGCTTGCTCCTGACGGCCCCACGTGGTATCACAAACGGAAGCTCGTTGCTGTGAGCCGATTCGAGCATAGGGGGGAAAAACGTGCTCAGCATCTTTGACCGCAGCGACCGCCCCGACCGGCGGGCCTTTCTGCAAATCGGCGGCCTGGCCCTGGGAGGCTTGAGCCTTCCAGGGCTGCTCTCGGCCGCGTCCGACAAACGGCTGCTGACCGGCAAGTCGGTGATCTTCCTGTTCTTGCACGGCGGGCCCAGCCAGTTCGAGACCTTCGATCCCAAGATGACCGCCCCGGACACGGTCCGCTGTGCCACCGGCGCGGTGGCGACCTCGATTCCGGGAGTGACCTTCGGCTCGGCCTTGCCGAAGCTGGCGGCCCTGGCCCACAAGCTGGCCGTGGTCCGTTCCTACGTGCCCGGCGACGGCAACCACGACATCAAGCCGGTCGTGTGCAAGGACACCTTCGGCGCCAACCTCGGCACCATCTACGCCCGGGTGGCCGGCGTCAACCATCCGCAAACCTGCGTGCCCAGCAACGTCGTCCTGTTCCCGCGCGCCGTCGAGCCGAGCACGGGGCCGGCCCAGACCGGTTTCGGCCGTTTCGACAGCGCGGGCACCTTCGGCAGCAGCTGCGCTCCCTTCGATCTCAGCGGCGGCGGCCCGGCGCTGAAGAACATGAAGCTCTCCCTGCCGCTGGATCGGCTGGAGGACCGCCGCCGGCTGCTGGCACAGCTGGACCAGGTCAAGGGCGAGGTCTGGGACCGCAAGGACCTGGACGGGATGGACCGGACCCGGCAGCAGGCCTTCAGCACCATCCTGGGCGGTGTTGCCGACGCCTTCGACCTGGCCAAGGAGAGCCCGGCCACCCTGGCCCGCTATGACACGGCCCCGCTGGTCCGGCCGGAGAACATCGACAAGAAATGGCGCAACTACAACCACTACGTCGATAACGCCAAGTCGCTGGGCAAGCTGCTGCTGCTGGCCCGCCGGCTGTGCGAGCGCGGCTGCGGTTTCGTGACCGTGACGACCAATTTCGTCTGGGACATGCACAGCGACGTCAACAACGCCCCGGTCGCGGAGGGGATGCGGTACATGGGTCCGCCGCTGGACCATGCGGTGTCGGCGTTCCTGGAGGACGTCGAGGCGCGGGGCCTGAGCGAGCAGATCCTGCTGGTGGCCTGCGGCGAAATGGGCCGGACGCCGAAGATCAACAAGAACGGCGGTCGCGACCACTGGGGCGGCATCGGTCCGCTGCTGCTGGCCGGCGGCGGTCTGAAGATGGGCCAGGTGATCGGCCAGTCCAACCGCGACGGCGGCTCGCCGCAGACCGAACCGGTCCGGATCCAGAACCTGCTGGCGACGATCCTGCAAACGCAGTTCGACGTCGGGGAGCTGCGGCTGGTGCCGGGCGTTCCGCGCGAGATCGGGCAGATCATGACCGGCTGGGAGCCGATTCCGGGATTGGTATGAGGGCGTTCGTGAGGGCGCAGGCTTTAGCCTGCGGCTACCGACACCCAGAATCGGTAGCCGCAGGCTAAAGCCTGCGCCTTCCTGCCTCAACAGCAACAACCGCTGCAAGCGGCTTTCAGTAGCCGGTCACCACCTGGCCATCGGCGCGATCGACGAGGGAGCCCATCAGCGTGGCGTCCAAGCCGTAAGCAATCGTGTGGACCGACCCATCGCCGAAAAGGAAGTTGGAACCTCCCTCATGGCCCGCGCCGAGCTGGAAGGCCGGAGTCGAGGAATTGGAATCCCGCACGTTGGTCCAGGCCGTCCCCGAGGAATCAACGCCTCCATAACAGAGGACGTCGTTGTCCCAGCCGTCCACGTACCCTTGATCTTCGTAGGGACAGGGGCTCACGGTTCCGGGTGCGGGATTGAGGAAGTACCACTGGAACGCCATGCCCTTCTCGCTCGCCAGAATGGTGTTGGAAAGCCCATCGGTCACCAGGTTGGCAGTGACCAGAAAGCCGCCGGCGGAAGTAATGGCCGTGGTCGGGACAATGATCCCGCCCACGTTGTTCTTGGGGTCGGTCACGGCGGCGTAATCGTTCATGGCCCGCAGCCCGTCGCCGTTGGGACCATCGCTGCCGATGTTGCGACCGGCATTGTAGACCGCGTTGGGCCGGCGTGCCGGGCAGAAGTAACAGGATGTGGGAGTGGCACAACCCACCAGCCAGTTGGTGTCACAGAGCTGATAGGTGATCTCCGCCTCCACGTACGGCAGAAGTTGAAACATCCAGCCCAGCTGCTGCTGTGGATGATCGACGATGCCGCTGCCGATCACCCCCTGCACGGCGCGCGTCGGGCCTGGGGGGGTGTTGCTGCCCGCATATCCCCAGCTGCCGCCGCCGCCGGGAAAAAAGCCCTTGGAGTCGTGAAAGTTCATGCAGGCGAGGCCGATCTGCTTCAGGTTGTTCCGGCAAGCCGCCAGCGCTGCCGTCGTGCGCACCTTCTGGATGGCCGGGAGCAGCAGACCGATCAAAATCGCGATGATGGCAATGACGACCAGCAGCTCGATCAGCGTGAAGCCCCGTGAGCGGGAGAGACGCGCGGAGTTCATGAAGCCAACCTCTTCCTGGTCAGGAAACGACCAAACGCAGTCAGGATGGGTGATCCTCGATTGCGGTCGCATCCCCTTGAGTGTGAAGGAATGGAATCAGAGCGCGTCGTTGAGCTGATATACTACCCAATGTAACAATGAGGACAGACGAAAGTTTCGATCGCCAGAAGAAGAATCGATCAGGAAACGAAAAAACCGGAACTTCGGCACTCCTCTGCCGCCCTATACTGAACGATGGGTCACCTGCAGGAACAATCGACACTCGATCACACCTGCCACTCGCCTTGCCGCACCAAACATTCCGCTCCAGGATCGTTGGAAAGAACAACCATGAATAATCTGCATCTGCCTTCCAGTTCGCGAAGCACGGCGACGGCGTGGAACTTCCCGCTGGGCATCGACGGTTTTCGCTACGCCGACCTCAATCGCGTCCGCCGGCTGATCGCCCTGTTCCAGGTGTTCCGCGATGAGCTGCGGTCAGGCGGATCCGGCCCTCGCCGAGCGCTACGAAGCCAGTTGCGAGCAGCACTGCCGCGGGAGAGGGCAAGGAAGATACGGAGCTGCTCATCGACGTGGCCCGGCACCTGGATCGCTTCATCGCCCGCGTTTTCCACATCGAAAAGGAGGTCCACGACCTGAATCGCCGCACCTGCCGAGGACCGGACGGTCTACGAATTCAAGAAACGCTTCCTGGATCGGCTGGTGCTGAAAATGCCCCCGGCCGCGGACGGAGCTGGCGGCCATGAACATTGCCGACGTCGAGTTTCGCTATCGGGAACGGGTGGCGGAAGTCCTCACGCGCGGAGAATGGGCCAACGATCCCGAGCGGGAGCTGGCCGAGGTGGTCCGTGCAGCTGCTCGACCGCCAGGCCGCCGCCAAATCCAGGGGAGACGCCGCGGAGTCAGGCACGTTGCGAGGAGCGCTTGCGCGACGTCTCGGCCTGGGCGCGGGCGCTGGCCTTTCACCCCGAGCTGAAACAGCGCCGCCGGCAGTTTGCCTCCTTCGTCCATCCGGAGAAGCTGGACTTTGACAACCTGGTGGCCCGGGAGTTCCATTATCCGGAGCTGCCCACGCTCTTCGAGGGCCCTGCCGAAGGGCGACGCCACCGCGACGGCTTCGGCCTCACCGACATGCGCATGGCTCCCCGCGAAGCCCTCCGCGAGATGCACTACTGCATCATCTGCCATCCCCGCGACAAGGATTCCTGTTCCAAGGGGCTGCGCGAGAAAGACGGCTCGGCCAAGAAAAACCCGCTGGGGATCGAGCTGGAGGGCTGTCCGCTCAAGGAGAAGATTTCCGAGGCCCACTTGCTCAAGCGCGAGGGCCACGGCATCGGGGCCCTGGCCATGATCATGGTGGACAACCCCCTCTGCGCCGGCACCGGCCACCGCATCTGCAACGATTGCATGAAGTCGTGCATCTATCAGAAGCAGACGCCGGTGAACATCCCCCAGATCGAAACCAGCATCCTATCCGACGTGCTGCAGTTGCCCTACGGCTTCGAGATCTACTCGCTGCTGGCCCGCTGGAACCCGCTCAATCTGCGCCGGCCCTATCCCCTGCCCTACAACGGCAAGAACATCCTGGTCGTCGGCATGGGCCCGGCCGGCTACACCCTGGCCCACCACCTGCTGAACGAAGGCTTCGGCGTGGTCGGCATCGACGGCCTGCGCATCGAACCGCTCTCCGTGCAGATGCGCGGGGCCAAGCGGCGCGTGCCGCAGCCGATCAAGGACATCAACGACATCACCGGGCCGCTGGATCGCCGCATCATCCTCGGCTTCGGCGGCGTTTCCGAATACGGCATCACGGTGCGCTGGGACAAGAACTTCCTGGACATCAATTATCTGCTGCTGATGCGCCGCAAGAAGTTCCGCCTGTACGACGGCATTCGCTTCGGCGGCACCATGACGCTGGACGACGCCTGGGAACTGGGCTTCGATCACGTCGCCATTTGCGCCGGCGCCGGCAAGCCGACCCTGGTGTCGATGAAGAACAACCTGCTCCGCGGCGTCCGGCTGGCCTCCGATTTCCTCATGGGTCTGCAAGCCACCGGCGCGTACAAGGCGAACAGCCTGGCCAACCTGCAACTGCGGCTGCCCGCGGTCGTGATCGGCGGCGGCCTGACCGCCATCGACACGGCGACCGAGATGCAAGCCTACTATGTCGTGCAGGTGGAAAAGGCCCTGGACCGCTACGACCGTCTGGTTCCGAAGATCGGCGAGGAGGCGATCTGGGCCAGGCTGGACGAGGAAGAGCGGGAGATCGTCGAGACCTGGCTGAAGCATGGCCGGGCCATTCGGGCCGAGCGCTCCGCCGCCGCGGCCGCCGGACGCGAGCCGGACTTCAATCGCCTGGTGCGGGCCTGGGGCGGCGTCACCATCGTCTATCGCAAACGCCTGCAAGATTCGCCGGCGTATCGCCTCAACCACGAGGAAGTCATCAAGTCGCTCGAAGAGGGCATCCGCTTTGCCGAACGCCTCAACCCGGTGGAGTGCATTCCCGACGCGTACGGTGCGGTGGCCGAGATCCGCTGCGAGTATCAGGTGCTGAAGGATGGCCGCTGGCATGCGTCCGGCGAGTTCGTGACCCTGCCCGCCCGCGCCGTCATGATCGCCGCGGGAACGCATCCCAACACCACCTACGATCGCGAACATCCGGGCACGTTCCAGCTGGACGACAAGGGCGAATTCTATCGCGGCCACAAGTTCCAGGAGAGCGACGGCGACCCGGAAGCTGGTGCCGGTGGGTCGGGGAGAAATCGGCTTCTTTACCTCCTACGAGAACCAGGGCCGCTACGTCACCTTCTTCGGCGACAATCACCCCACTTATGCCGGCAACGTGGTCAAGGCGATGGCCTCCGCCAAGGACGGCTATCCGGAAATCGCCCGCGCTTTTCCAGGAAGAGATCGCCCGGCAGAAACCCGAGGACCAGCCGGAACGCGAACGCAACTGGGTCATGTTCGCCGAATCGCTGGACGAGCAGCTCGTCGCCGAGGTGGTCGATGCGCTGCGGCTGACGCATCAGATCGTCGAGGTGGTGGTGCGTGCCCCGCTGGCCGCTCGCAATTTCCATCCCGGCGAGTTCTATCGCTTGCAGAACTACGAAACGTTCGCGGAGGAGGTCGATGGCATCAAGCTGACCATGGAAGGGATCGCCCTGACCGGGGCCTGGGTCGATCGCGACCGCGGGCTTGATCTCGCTCATCGTGCTGGAAATGGGCGGCAGCAGCCGGCTGTGTTCCTTGCTGGAGCCGGGCGAGAAGGTCGTGCTCATGGGCCCCACGGGCACCCCCACCGAGATTCCCGAGCAACCAGACGGTCGTCCTCGCCGGCGGGGGCCTGGGCAACGCCGTCCTCTTTTCCATCGCCCTGGCCTTGAAGGAGAAGAACAACAAGGTGATCTACTTCGCCGGCTACCGCGCTCCCACCGACCTGTTCAAGCGCCACGAGATCGAAAAGGCGTGCGACGTGGTGGTCTGGAGCACCGACCAGCGGCCCTGGCATCGAGCCGGCCCGGCCGCAGGACCGCACGTTCTCGGGTAACATCGTCGAGGCCATGCAAGCCTACGCCTCGGGCCAGCTGGGCGAGCAGCCGATTCCCCTGGCCGACGCCCAGCGCATCATCGCCATCGGCTCCGACCGCATGATGGCCGCCGTCAAGAACGCCCTCGCCGACAAGCTGAGCCGGCACTTCCCCAACCGGCCCACGGCCATCGGCTCCATCAACTCGCCGATGCAGTGCATGATGAAGGAGATCTGCGCCCAGTGCTTGCAGCGCCACGTGGACCCGGTGACGAAAGAGGAATCGTTCGTCTTCAGCTGCTTCAACCAGGATCAACTGTTGCAAACGGTCGATTTCACCAACCTGAACACCCGGCTCCGCCAGAACAGCGCCGCGGAGAAGCTGACGTCGCTGTGGATCGATCACCTGTTCTCGGCACGGTTGGTGCAGACGGTGTAAGAAGGGTCAGGGCCCACAAGCAGGAGCAAGCAATGTCCGACCGAACCTTGTTGATCGATGGTGTTCAGGTTCCCCGCTTCCTGTACGGCACCGCCTGGAAGGAGGATGAGACTCAGCGCCTGACCGAACTCGCTCTGCGGCAGGGCTTTCGGGGCATCGATACCGCCAACCAGCGTCGCCATTACCACGAGGCCGCGGTCGGGCAGGGCATCGCGGCGGCGATTACGAGCGGCCTGGTGGTCCGCGAGGACCTGTTCTTGCAAACCAAGTTCACCTTCCGGCCGGGACAGGATGATCGCCTCCCCTACGACCCAAAGGCCCCGATCCCAACCCAGGTCGAGCAGTCGTTCGCCAGCTCGCTTCTGCATCTGGGCGTCGAGGTGATCGATTCCTACGTGCTGCATGGCCCAACGCAGCGGGTCGGTCTGGGTCCAGCCGACTGGCAGGCCTGGCGAGCGATGGAGGCCATCCACGACAGCGGCCGGGCTCGCCTGCTCGGCGTCAGCAACGTTACCCTCGAACAGTTGCAGCAGCTGTGTCAGCAGGCACGCATCCGGCCCCGCTTCGTCCAGAACCGCTGCTATGCCTCCAGAGGCTGGGATCGTCGCGTCCGGGAGTTCTGCGCTGCTAACGGAATGGTGTATCAGGGATTCTCTTTGCTCACCGCTAATCGTGATGTGCTGGCGCGTCCCGAATTGGCTCGGATCGCCCAGCGCCACGGGCAGACCGCCAGTCAGATCGTGTTCCGGTTCGCGCTTGACGTGGGCATGGTCCCTCTGACCGGGACCACTAACCAGAGGCATATGCAGGAGGATCTCGAAGTCTTCGATTTCCGACTGGAGCCCGAGGAAGTCGTGCAAATTGAGAACGCGATTTCCCGTTAGCCGCGACGCGGAGCCGCGCAGCGGCGCAGCGGAGCGCGTTCGTGGTTGCAAACGCGCTCCGCTGCGCCGCTGCGCGGCTCCGCGTCGCGGCTAAACAATTCACTTCCCAGCAGCGAACAGTTGATCGATCTCCTTGTCGGTCAGCTTGTCCTTGCCGTCGTTGGCATCGACGATCAGGGCGGTGCCGCTAGGCGTGATCCAGACCAGGTGATTGCCCAGACGGTAGACGTCCTTGACGAGCGGGTGCCGTTCCAGGATGCGGAAGTACGCATCGCTCTGGGCCTTGACCACCAGCAGCTTGTTCTTGTCGGTAAAGCCCTGATCGACCCAGACGCCGCCAACGTCGAGCAAGGTCCGGCCCTGGACCTGCTGCACTGCCGTCCGCTCCAGCTTGCTCTGAGCCCGCAGCTGAGCCGTCTGCAGCGCGATGTCCACGCCCAGCTTGCCGGTCTGGACGGCCTCCTGATTGTGCTGCCGCAGCGCCTTCAAGGCCTCGTCCTGGACCTTCTTCCTGTCACGGGCCTCTTCCTTGGCCTTGCCGCCGCCGCCGCTGCCGCCCCTGGGGTCGGCCGGTTTGTTCAGCTCGCGCTCGGCGATGTCGCCCCGAAGACGGCCCAGGCCCTCCTTGTCGTCCTTACCCTCGCCTTTACCGGCGTCCTTCAGGAATTCGACCACGGGCCGGGCGCCCTTCTCCGGTGTGACCGGAGCGAGTGCCGGTGGCGGCGCTGCCGGGCCCGGCACGCCGAGGGCTGGCCGGCGTGCGGGATCATGGTTCACCACGGGCACCACGGCGTCCGGGACAATCAGCCAGCTGGTGTAAGGCGTGGTGATCCCGTACCTCTTCGCCAGGGCGACGGTTTCCTCGACCAGTTCCTTTTTCTCGCCGTTGGCCCGGATCTGGTCCAGGAGGAAGCCGACCTTGCGCCGCGCCCAGAGATGCTCGACAAAGCCCTTGTCGTCGCCCGTCTTGGCCGGGAACGTCAACTCGTAGACGAACTCGCGGGTTTCCTTGTTGACCTGGCCCGTCACCTTGATGGCCGAGGGGCCCTTGCCGTGATAGCGGCCCAAAACGATCAGCTGATTGCCGTGGAACAGGTCGGGCAGCTGAGTGGGATAGACCTCCAGCAGGCTCACCTCGCCGGTTGCCGCCACCTTGAGGTTGGTCAGCACGGGATTGCTGATCTTGGAGTACAGACCACTGACCTTGGTCTCGATGTCCTCGGCGGGCCGGACGTAGGTGCTGAGGGCGCGGGTCTGCTCGGCCAGCTGGTCGAGCATGGAAGCATTGACGTCATCGCCGACACCAAAGGTGAAGATGCGGGTGTTCGCAGAGTTCTTGGTGAGAGTGTTCTTGAGGATCTTGTCCGCGTTGGTCTCGCCGATGGTCGGCTGGCCGTCCGTGAAGAAGACCACCGTGAAGCTCCGGCCTTCCTCCTTGGTCCGATACGCCAGAGCGGCGGCCAGGGCGTCGTTGATGGCGGTGCCGCCAGTCGCTTCCAGGGCCTCCACCCACTTGCTGGCATGCTCCAGGTTCTCATCGGAAACGTCCGAGAACTTGTCGCGGTACTTGTTGACCGTGGTGGCAAAGTTGATCAGGGCAAAGCGGTCCTTGCTGCCCAGGTTCTTCAGGCAATACTTCAAGGCGTTGCGGGCCTGGTCCATCTTGGCGCCACGCATCGAACCGGACGTGTCCAGTACCAGCACCATGTCCCGAGGCACCTGGTACTCCTTCGAGATGTTCACCTTGGGGCTGACCAGCAGACAGAAGTAACCGTTCTCGCCAGCCAGCGGCCGATGGGTGAGTGTGGTCAGGCCGACGTCCTTGTCGGAGGTGGAGTAGAACATCTGGAAGTCCTTGTCCAGCAGCCCCTGATTGCGGTCGAAGCTGACCGTCACCTCACTGTCGTTCTTGCGTTTCAGCGTGATGGCGTGCGTCGGACTGTAGACGTTGGCCACTCCATGCTGGCTCTTGATCGTCGCCGTGATCGAGAAGTCCTCCAGCGTGGCGGTGGCCTTGCCGTCGGTCTTCAGCGGATAGACGTACTCCACCAGGTTGCTGCCCTCCTTGGGAGCGACGCTGGTGAAACTGAGGGAAACCTTCTGGTCGCCCCTGGCCGGCACCGGGAAAACGCGCATGCGGAACAGGTTGTTGCCGACGTATTCGAGCAGTCCCGGGTCTTGCGTGCGGCGGACGATGGAGGTGTAGATGTCGCGGGCCTTGCCGGCTTCGAGCAGTTCGCCGGTCGTTTCCTTGCCGCCGACCCACATGGTGAACTTGTTGACCGTGGCGCCCTTGGGCACCGGGAAGAGGTAGGTGGCCTCCAGCTGGCGGTCGGTGTGATTGCGGAAGGTCTGCTCGACCCGGGTGACGGCGACCTGATCCTCGATGGCGATGGTCACCTTGTGGTTGAGCATGGCCAGGGGAGGCAGACTTTTTTCTTCGGGGATCAGCAGGCCGTGAGCCGAGATGGGCCCGACGAGGGCCAGGAGCAATCCTGCCGCGAGGAATTGCCGGTACATGGGGTGTCCTCTCCGGAAGGGCGAAGGCCGCCAGACAGAGTCGGCTTGAGGAAGGCCACTCCTTCTTCGCGCGGTCTGGTATAGAGAAGACGAGAACAACACCCCGATGGATTGGCCTACGCCGCCTTGCGCTCCTGTTTCACCGGCTGGCTGCGTTCCGGCAACTGGTTGGTGCGGCAGTACCAATCGTGCGTATCCCGCACGGTTTCCAGGAGGGGGCGGGCCTGATAGCCCAGCTCGGCGTGGGCCCGGTCGGAGGAATAGTACCAGTGGTAGCGGCTCACCCGAACCTGCTGCATGGATGGGTAAGGCTCCCGGCCGACGAAACGCGAGCGCAATTCGGCATAGCAGGCCAGGACGGCGAACACCCAGCGCGGCGCCCGGAACCAGGCCCACGACGACAGGCCGCGCACGGCCGCCAGGGAACGGATGAAGTCCACCATGGTGACGTTTTCGCCGCCGAGGACGTAGCGCCGGCCGCTCTTGCCGTGCTCGGCCGCCAGCAAATGCCCCCGGGCCACGTCGCGCACGTCCACGAAATTCAAGCCGCCCGGCGGCAGCAGCGGCACCTTGCCTTTCCAGCAGCGCAGACAGAGTCGGCCCATGACCGAACGTTCGTAATCCTCCGGTCCAATCAGGTACGCGGGATTGACGACCACGACGTCGCTTCCCTGGCCGGCGGCCGCCAGGGCAAGATCCTCGGCCGCTTTCTTGGCGTGGACGTAATCGACCCGCAAACGCTGCAATTGAAACGGCGCCGTTTCCGTCAGCACTTCCGAAGCGTGGAGGGAGGCGCCGATGGCCACGACGCTGGACGTGTGGACCAGGCGTGCCGTCGCCGGGAGGGCCTGCAAGACGTTCCGGGTCCCGACCACGTGGATCTCGTGCATCTGCTGCAGTGCCCGACCCCAGACGCCAACGGGGCCGGCCGTGTGAAAGACGACGTGGCAGTCGGACAGGGCACGCCGCACGGCCACGGCATCGCGAACGTCCGCGAAATGGCATTCGACCGGGTCCAGCAACCCGGCCAGTTCCCGCGACCCAGGACGCAGGCCGAGGATCCGCACGTGGGCCCCCACCGACAGCAGCCGCCGAACCAGCTGCCAGCCGAGGAAGCCGGTCCCGCCCGTCACGCATACTCGTTTGCCATTCCAGAACCGCGGATCGGGCTCCATCCTGCCTCTCCTTCGTCGCTCCGTCTCTTTCCCGTTTCGGGGAGGACAACCTCTCCCCAAACCCCACTCCCTGATTTCTGTTATCGGCCAATCGGGAGTGGGACTTGAGTCATTTGTCTCAACGGTTACGCGCTGAGCGTTCGATGGGAGGAGCGCGTCCAGAAAGCATGGGCGTCGGCCAGGGATTGCCGGAGCGGTCGTGTTTGGAATCCCAGTTCGCGCCGGGCCTTGGTGGCATGGTAAAAGAAATACAGGCCCAGCAGCGCCGCCTGTGCCGAGGACAGGTAAGGTCGTCTGGATGCTTTCCGGGGGAGGAAATCGCCGATCAATCCAATCACGGACGCCAGGGCGTTGGGTAACCGAATCCGTGGAATCATGCGCGGATCAGCCCGGCCCAGTTCGCGGAAGAAGGTCTGGTAGGTGTGATTGTCACCCACCAGGAGATAGCGTTCGCCAGGCCGGCCTTTCTCCGCCGCCAGGCGAATACCCTGGGCCACGTCGCGCACGTCCACAAAGTTGTTGCCGCCGCCAAAGTAAAAAGGAATCCGCCTCTTCCAGAAACGCCGGCACAGCGTTCCAAACTCACTGCCGGCAAAATCGTCCGGTCCCACCACGCTCCCTGGATTGACGACGACAACCTCCAATCCCTTCCCGTTGGCAGACAGGGCAGCCTCTTCCGCCCAGCGCTTGGTGGTGACGTACGGCACGCGGTAGGAACGCAGGTTCCAGACGGCCGTTTCATCCAGGATGCGCGGCGTCGCCGAACCACCCACTGCGGCAATCGAACTGGTGTGGACAAATCGTTGGATCTGTGCTTGCCGGGACGCTTCCAGCAGATTGCGCGTCCCTTCGACGTTGACTCGATAATACGCTTGCCAGTCGCTGTCGAACCCAACGGCGCCGGCAACGTGAACGACAACGTCACAATCAGTTAGACTGCGTGCCAGACCGGTCACGTCATCGAGGGGAGCAACCCGGCATTGGACTCCGTTCGCCAGCAGGCGTTTCACGTCCGAGGTGGGGCGAACCAGTGCGACGACTCCGGCACCGTGGCGGCGCAGCTCCAGGGCGACGTGGTGGCCAACGAAGCCCGTCGCTCCGGTGATGGCCACGTTTCGACCATTCCAGCCAGACATGCCGCTTTCTCCCAGATTGTCAGGAATCGCCGCGCACCAGGATCTCGGTCTCGTTGAGACCGACCACGCGGTAACGGAAGCGCCGCCAGGTGACGACCCGGCCGAATGCCGAAATGGCGTAGAACGACAGGCCGAACAGTCCCAGGAAGGGATGGGCCAGCACGTCCAGGCGGGCCACGCGATGCAGCGGCTCACTCCAGCGGGCCAGGCGCTTGAAGACACCCGTGTGACGAATCCAGGCCCGCAAGGTGTTCATGCCGTAGAGCAGGCCCAGGAGCAGCACCACCCAGACGGTCAGCGGGTTGCCCGCGGCCCAGCCGCACAGCGCTACCACCACGCCCAGCCAGAAGACGCCCTGGGCTCCCAGGCTCACCAGCAGCCCGCCCCACCACAGGTCGGGAGCGTAGACGCGCACCGCCAGGAACTGCCGCCGGGCGAAGGAGAGCAAGGCGGGCAAGGTGACGTGGATGGGTGAGGCGGTCATGCAGCCGGGCTCGAACCAGACCCGCAATTTCGCCTCGCGCACGGCCAGCAGGACGGGCAGATCGTCGGCCAGGGTGCCCTTCCAGCGGCGGCGAATTTCCAGCCGATCGAACAGCTCGCGACGCATTGACCACGAGCCGCCCCAGATCGGGTTCCAGGAGTGGTGGTTGCCCAGTCCGGACGCGGCACTGGCGTTCAGGGCCGCCACCGCCTGGGCCAGGTAATCGCCCTTGTCCGGCAGCATCCAGCGATAACCCGAGGTCGCCCCGACGCCCTCCCGGTTCAGCCGGGACACCAGCCAGCGCAGCCAGTCCGGCTCCATGACGATGTCGCTGTCGGCAAAGGCCACCGCCTCGATGTCCGGGTCTATCTGGGCCGTTGCCGCCAGAAGGTTGTGGACCTTCTGACTGCAATCGACCGCCTTGCCGGCCACGATCACGCGGAAAGCGGGACCCGCGTCACGCAGCAACTCCACGAGCCGGCTATAAGCCGGATCATCCGTGGATTCGACGATGAAGGTGACCTGGTAAGAGGGGTGGTTTTGTTTGCGGACGCTCTCGACCATCTGGTCGAAGGTCGGTTCGACGCCCTTGCAGGGAATGTAGATTTGCGTCCGCGGCACGTATTCCCGCGGCGCGGGTTTGTTCAGCCGGCTGCGCATGAAGCGCGCGCTTTCGTAGGTCCACAGCAGCATCAGAAAGGCGTGGACCGCACCCAGACCGCCCAGAACCAGAAATCCGATAAGCACCCAGCTCACTTCCAGGCCCTCCTTGCCAGGCTTGGTGGGACGGGGCTTTTATCCAGAAACGCCAGGGCTGTCAAGGCAGACAAAGGACGGCGCCCTCAAGGGGTATGCCTCCGCAAGGCGGACGGAGCCGCGCACGCAGCGCAGCGGAGTAAGCGGTCTTCCTGCAGGCCGCTTACTCCGCTGCGCTGCGTGCGCGGCTCCGACGAATGCGCTTGCGGTTGTTCTTTTGTTTTGGGACCGGTATGAACCCCGTCCAGACGGCTCAGGAGAGCCGTCCTACGTCAGGCAAGGGAGCGCGAACGTGGCAAAGGTCCGAGGCCGATACGTGCCGTTATCGTTGGCCCGACGCATGATCGGGGACTTCCTGGCCATGAGTCAGCCGATCCCCCTGGCCCACGGGGAACGGCGGATCGACATTCGCCCCCTGCGCGCGGCCGTGGCCGCCGCCCGTCCCCGGCCGAACTGGCTGCCGCTGTTCTTCAAGGCCTACGCGACCGTGGCCGCTGCCCGCCCGATGCTGCGGCGGCTGTACGTTCGTCGCCCCTGGCCGCGCCTGTACGAATATCCGGAAAACATCGGCAGCATCGTCATCTCCCGGGTGCTGGAAGGCGAGGAGGCCCTGTTTTACCTGCCGATTTCCAGTCCCGAAAAACGGCCGATCACGGAGATCGACAACCTGCTCAAGGAAGCCCGACTGAAACCTCTGGAGCAAATCCCCGCCTTCCGCCGGCAGCTCCGGCTGGCCCGGCTGCCGGGCCTGATCCGCCGGACGGTCTATCGCCTTGGCATGGATTGGATGGGTCATCAGCGGGTGCGTCTGCTGGGAACTTTTGGCATGAGCGTGCTGGCCAGCATGGGCATCGCCAATCTGACGACCTGGGTGCCGTGGACCACCATGATCCACTACACCCCCTTCGACGAGGCCGGCTCGATGTTCTTGCGCATCGCCATCGATCATCGGGTGCTGGACGGCCTGGAGGTCGCTTACGCTCTGCGTGAGATGGAAGAGATCCTCAACGGACCAATCCTTGAAGAGGTTCGGCAACTGCCGCGCACCAGCGCCGCGTGACAGAGTAGCCATCACGCTCCGCGTGATGGATTCATCACGCGGAGCGTGATGGCTACAATCATCCCACCCCATAATACGCCTCGGCGGGTAACCCCGTCCGTTTCCGCACCAGTTCGGCCAGCGCATCAACCTCGGCGTCGCTCAGCGCCGTGACCGCGGCCTCGGCCGGCTTGCGAGCGACGGTGTAGACCTGCACCAGCTTGATCTTTCCGCCGCCGGCCACGATCTCGTTGAGCCGATCGCAGAACGCCTCCTGCTCTTCCCGTGAAGGCCCGTCGCCGTGCAGACGCAGGAACAGCGCCTGGATCACCAGAGGCGCTTGCCTGGCTGTCTCCGTGATGTTAGCCAGGATTCGCGCCAGGGGAATGGTGGTGCGTTCGATGGTGTGGTAATACTCCTGCGTGCCGGCGTCCAGCTTGGCCCAGATCTCGCCGTTGTTCCGCAGTATCAGTTCCAGCCCCTCTTGCACCCGGGGCTTGTGCAGCTGGGTCGCATTGGTAATCAGCACCAGCTTGACCGGATCGAGATGATGCCGTTGCCGAGCGTCGGCGGCCAGCTGGACCGCCTCGGGGAACAGCGGGCAGGTGGTGGACTCGCCGTCGCCGGAAAAGGCGATGTCGTTGAGCCGGCGAAGGTGCGGCGGCGTGGACTGGAAGCGCTCGATTGCGAACAGCTCGCCCGAGAGCGTCAGTTGCAGCAGGTCCTCCAGCTCCTGAGCCAGGACGGTCAGATCGACCTCGGACGGACCACCGGGCGTGGTGCGGTCCACCTGGCAGTAGATGCAGTCGAAATTGCAGAGCTTGTCGGGGTTGAGGTTGATGCCCAGACTGACGCCCTTGCTGCGCCGCGACACCACCGGATAGACGTAGCGATTGCCGGCAAAGCCCCGGCGATGATCCTGGTAAACCACGAGCGGCTGGCGCGGGTTCACCCGGGTCCTCCCACGATCTCGACCCGGCTGCTGTCGTCCAGGGTGACGCTGCTCAGTTCGCCGTTGTCCTTGGTGAAGTGGACGCTGACCACGACGATGTCATCCTCGGGCACCCGGTCGGTGGCCAGGCCGGTCCGCAGGTAGGTCAGGTTGCGGAACGTCCCTTCCACGTTGGTCTGCCACGACACCCGGCAATTCATGCGCACCGTCTGCGTGATGCGGATGCGCTGGCCCGGCTGCAGTTGCCGCAGGGTCGCCGACAGCTCCGCACGGATCGGCCGGGTGGAGGAGGGCAAGGGCGCGTCGGTCGTTCGGCTCTCGGGCAGCTGGCTCACTGTGCCTCTCCTTGCCTGGGCTTGCCGCGAACCAGGGCGATCCGGCCGGTGCGGGCCAGCTCCAGGATGCCGTAGGGACGCATCAGCTCGATGAAGGCCTCGATCTTGCGCTCGACGCCGCTGATCTCCACCATGACGCTGTCGTGGCTGATGTCCACGACCCGGCCGCGAAACATCTCCACCAGGTAGCTGATCTCGACGCGCTGCTGCGGCGTGGACGTGACCTTGAGCAGCATCAGGTCGCGCTCGACGAAGTCCTCGCTGCTGATGTCCTGGACCGCGACGACGGTGATGATCTTGTCCAGCTGCTTGCGGACCTGCTCCAGCTCGGCGTCGTCGCCGTGGACCACGAAGGTCATGCGCGACAGGTTGGGGACCTCGGTCTCGCCCACGGCCAGACTGTCGATGTTAAAGCGGCGGGTGGCCAGCATCCCGGAGATGTGGGCCAGCACCCCCGGTTGGTTCTGCACCAGCGCCGACAGCACGTGTCGCATCGCGGCAACTCTCCTCCTTCTGGAACAGGCGTCCGGCTCTATTCTTAGGAAACAACGGGCCAGGAACAAGGGGGCCATGCCAGCCAGAACGATTCCCTTCCAAAGGATCACGGTCCCAGCCTCTTCCACTGTTACAGCGGCTATCTTTGCAGGAGAGCAAAACGCTGCCAGGCCATCCCGTCTGGCCCGGTATGCCGCTGCCAGCCCACCGATGCGGCCGGTTGCTGACGGCGGCCGGGGCAACGGTGACAGCGTTGGTCCCGGCCTGGCAACTGCATGCCTTATGCTCAGGTCTGGGCGGGCCTCCCCGTTCTGGACAGGACCGTTACCGCCGTTTGCTGTCGGGGCGCTGGCGCTCTGGAGCAGCAACAGTCCTGTGCGGGCATGATCCAGAAAGAGGGGCATTCTGCAGGCCGGAGCGCTAATCGGGTTACCAGAGTCGTTCGCTTTCCGGAGCGTTGAGACTATCCGTTTGCTAGCGGCGCCTGCTAGTCGCGCGTTCGTTTTGGAAAGATTGTTCGTGGCCGTCTTGAGAAACAAATCCCGGGCCGCCCACTGGTCGCCGCCGGTGCATTGCACCATGAAAATCGCCACCATTCCGGTCCTGGGATGGACGGACAAATCGGTGCCATAGGCCCCGTCGTGGCCAAACATCCCGTTGCGGAGATGATAGCCCAGGCTGTAATTGACCTTGGTTTTGCCAGTTTGTTCCTTTCTCAGCTCGTCCATCGCCGCGTGCGACAGGTAGTGCCTGCCATCCAGCTCCCCATCGTTGGCCAGCATGAGCCCGTAGCGGAAAATGTCGTGCGTGGTGGAGAACAGGCCGCCGCCGGCCTCGGGAAAACGATGCTCCCGATCGCTCAACGGTTTGGTCAGGAAACCGATGTCGCCCCGGGCGTAACCGGTTTTTTGCCTGTTCGGGCCGTATGCGCCGGCCAGCCGGGCAATTTGCGCTTCGCTCGGCCAAAAGGTGGTTTCTGTCATTCCCAGGGGGTCGAAGAATCGCTTTTGGAGAAACGTCTCGTATGGCATCTTGCTGACGATCTCGACGATGCGTGCGGCGACGTTCATCCCTTGATTGCCGTAGGCGTACTTGTCGCCGGGCTGCGATTGGAGCGGGCCCGTCACCGAACTCAGCGCCCGCGCTTTCAGGGGAGTGCCATCCGCTCCTGTGATCCGTTGCAGCTCGGACATCCCGGTCAGACCGCTGGTGTGGCTGAGCAGATGCCGGATCGTGACGGGGCGAACCGGGGGTTTCAGCAGGACGTGAGACTGGTCTTTTTCTGCAACGACCATCCAGTTCTCAAGCTGCGGGATGAACCTGGTCACGGGGTCGTCCAAGCTGATCTTGCCTTCGTCCACCAGCATCATGATGGAGGCGCCTGCGAACATTTTCGTCATCGACGCAATCCAGAAGACATTGTCTTCGCGGATCGGTTTCTTGGCCTCAACGTCCGAGTAGCCCAGCAGATTCTTGCAGTGAACCTTCCCGCTCTTGTCGGCAATAATGCCGATGACGCCCGCCAGTTGGTAGTGATCCAGATAAGGCTGCATGGCTGCCGTGACTTCGGGGCTGGCCGGCGGGTCGTTGTCAGCAGAGAAGGCAGGTGCGGACAGAACAAACAACCCCAGGCCCAGCGCGACGGTTGCGATTTTGCATGTCATGCTTTGATTTCCGTTCACGTAATTGGTTTACTTTGCTACCCCAGGTTCCCCCGGCTTCGAGCCCGAGTCGCTCCGCAGGACGGTTTCAGCCGAGCAGCGCCAGCAGGTCTTTCTCAATCGCTTCTGGTTTTGCCGTGGTCGCGCAGCGCTTGAGGACCTGACCCGGGCGGTTCACCAGGAACTTGGTGAAGTTCCATTTGATGAACTCGGTCCAGAACCATCCCTTCTTTGCCGCCTTACTTCCCCCGCTTCACAACCCCAGGAACGTGAGCTGCAGCGCCGCCGGGCCGACCGGCGTGCTTTCCGCTGTCGCCCTGCTTGCTCTCCGGGCTGAGTGCTACGGTGCGGGTTCTCCCTTGTCGGCGTCCCAGACCTTCATCGTCTTGTCCTGGCCTCCGGAGACGATGCGTTTGCCGTCGGGGCTGAAAGCCACGGAGACGACCTCGCCTGTGTGTCCCTTGAGGGAGAGGGGCTCGCTGCCTCGCTCCGCATCCCAGACCTTCACCGTCTTGTCGTAGCTGCCGCTGACGATGCGTTTGCCGTCGGGACTGAACGCCACGGAGCTGACCATGTCTGTGTGGCCCTTGAGGGAGAGTGCCTCGCTGCCTCGCTCCGCATCCCAGACCTTCACCGTCCTATCGTAGCTGCCGCTGACGATGCGTTTGCCGTCGGGGCTGAACGCCACGGAGCGGACCTGGCCTGTGTGGCCCATAAGGGAGAGGGGCTCGGTGCCACGCTCCGCATCCCAGACCTTCACCGTGCTGTCCTCGCTTCCGGAGACGATGCGTTTGCCGTCGGGGCTGTACACCACGGAACTGACCCCGCCTGTGTGTCCCTCGAGGGAGAGGGTCTCGCCGCCTCGCTCCGCATCCCAGACCTTCACCGTGCTGTCCGCGCTTCCGGATACGATGCGCTTGCCGTCGGGGCTGTACGCCACGCAGTAGACCTGGAGTGTGTGTCCCTTGAGGGAGAGGGTCTCGCTGCCTCGCTCCGCATCCCAGACCTTCACCGTCTTATCGTAGCTTCCGGAGACGATGCGTTTGCCGTCGGGGCTGAACGCTACGGAGATGACATAGCCTGTGTGTCCCTTGAGGGAGAGGGCCTCCCTGCCTCGCTCCGCATCCCAGACTTTCACCGTGGTGTCCAAGCTTCCGGAAACGATGCGTTTGCCATCGGGACTGTACGCCACGCAAGTGACAAAGCCTGCGTGTCCGGTGAGGGTATTCTTGTTCAGACGGGTGGCGAGGTAATCATACTCCCAGCCACGCAAGTTCAACTGACAGCCGTCCAGGTACTGGCGCATCGCGGCAGCACTACCGTGTTGCCATTCGCCGTGTGCCAGAGTGATCCGGTTGAGGTAGATCGCCCACTCCGCCTTCGCCAGCTCCTCCTCTTTCTTTTTCCTCTCCTCTTCGGCCTTTTTCTTCTCCTCTTCGGCCTGGTTGCGATCTTTCCTGGCCTGCTCCTCCGCCTTGTGAGCGGCAGCGGCATCCCTGATGGCTTGACCCTCTGCCGTCCGAGCTTTGGTCGCTTCCTGTTCGGCGCGTGCGGTTTCTCCCCTGGCGTGTTCCTCGGCCGTGCGGGCGTTGGTGGCCTCGATCTCCTTCAGGCGAGCTTCCCCCATCGCCCACAAAGCCAGCCCAGTCGCCACGCCCGCTCCCAGCAGCAGCGTCAGCAGCACCGCCGCTCCCAGAGAGGCCGCCAGCCGATTGCGCCGGCTCCAACGCACACCACGCTCCAGCCAGCCGACCGGCCGCGCCGTCACTGGCTCGCCGCGCTGCCAGCGGGCCAGATCCGCCGCCAGCTCCCCACAGTCCCGATAACGTCTGCCCGGCTCCTTCTGCAGGCATTTCAAGCACACCGTTTCCAGATCGACGGGCACCTTGGCGTTGAGCTGCCTGGGCGGGCACCGGCTCCTCCATGACCACCTGCATGACCGTGTCCAACGCCGTCGCCGCCTTGAACGGCGGTCGCCCCGTCAGACACTCGTAGAGGATCGCTCCCAGAGCGTAGATGTCGGCAGGCGGACCCACCGTTTTCTTGCCCTCGGCCTGCTCGGGGGCCATGTAGGAGGGCGTGCCCATGATCGCCCCGGTCTGTGTCTGGCCGGCCTCGTCCAGCTTCTTGGCCAGTCCGAAGTCGGTGATCTTGGGCGTGCCATCGGCCGCCAGCAGCACGTTGGCGGGCTTGAGATCGCGGTGGATGACGTTGGCCTGGTGGGCCGCCTGCATCGCTCCCGCCAGTTGCTCGACCAGCCGGGCGGCCTGCTCCGGGGGCAAAGGCGAGCCCGCCAGCTTCCTGTCCAGACTGCCGCCCGGACAGAACTCCAGCGAGAAGAAGGGGAGCCCCTCATGGTCGCCGACCTCGAAGACCTGGACGATGTTCGGATGCTGCAAGCGGGCGACGGCCTCCGCCTCGGTGCGGAACCGCTGCAGATCCTCGCTGCGGGCGTGGCCTCCGGCCAGCACCATCTTGAGGGCCACCAGCCGGTCCAGCCTGGTCTGGCGTGCCAGGAAGACGACGCCCATGCCGCCTCGGCCCAGTTCCTTGAGGCTTTCGTAGCCGGTCACCTGCAGCAACGGTCGGGGCAGGCCGGCAGCGGCGTTGGCGCCGTTCTGGGTCAGCATGGGGTCCAGAGTCGGCTGCTGGGCCGGCGTCGGGGCAGGCGGCAACGTCGCCTCGCCGCTGGAGGCAGGTCGATCCAGCGGGCTGGTGCGAGACAGAGTAGGATCGGAGGGAGGCAATCCGGATGGGCTGGACATGGGGGCTCCTGGGGCCTGGCTGCGTCTGCTTGCTTTCTGTGACGATACTGGGTTTTGGCTGCCGCCGCAACGCTCTGCAAGGCAAGCGTCCGGAGGCGGCAACCGCCTTCAGGTCAGTCAGCGAACCGCCTCAGGCTTTTCAGGGCGTGGCGAGCAACTCCTGCCACGAACTGGCATCAACCGCCCGATCGACAATACGCTCCAGGCGCCTGATGCTGGTGATGCCTTCGAGGCGTGTCACGGTTGCTTCGTCGGGCTCTCCCAGAGTTTCCGAAGCCACCAGGCGAATGCTCCTTCGAGCCTGAATCCGGCGGCCTTCCATGAAGATGGCAAGGACAGAAACGTATTCACGCATGGCTCGCGCTCACGCAATCATCGCCTACCAAGGACGCCCGCCGTCAACGGCGATTCTCAAGGCGTGTCGAGCAAATCCTTCCACGAGCTGGCGTCCGCTGCCCGATCGTGAATGCGTTCGAGGCGCTCGATGTCGGTGATGCCTTCGAGGCGAGTCACGGTTGCCTCATCGGGCTCTCCCAGCTTCCGCTGCGCCAGGCGGCGAATGTCCCGTCGAGCCTGGATCTCACGGCCCTCATCGAGAATGGCCAGGAAGGTATCGGATTCACGCATGGCATGCACTCCCGCAAAGACTTGCTGCGCCTGGTCCCGTTTGAGTCGCAGGCCGGTCAGCACAAAGGCCGCGGTCAGCAACAGTTTCTTCTGGCGCGGCTCTGTTCCCCGTTCCAGCCGTTCGATCAACCGCTGGGCGATGCCGGTCAGACCCTGTATCAGATCAGCGCCTTCGGGCAAGGCGCCGAGCATGGCCAGCGGCGCGGCCCCCAGCGGACCCGTCACCAGGGCCTCGGCGGAACGCTTCCAAAGGGGAACGATCTCGAAACCAAAGTCCATCTTACCACGTTCGGGCCGGGCGGCATCGGCAATGCTCCCCGTCACCTCCGAGTGGGCCGCCTGGGGACGCAACAGCACCAGGATGCTGTGAACCGGCACTCGATACTGCCGATACAGCAAGCTGTTGTACACCAACACGTCCGCGGCTTTGTCCCTGTCCGCGGCTGCTTGAAAGTCCACGTGGACAATCTCGCGCAAGGGTTTCCCCAGGCCAAAGACGAGGTCCGCGGCCGTCGTGATCGTGGAGAGGTCCACGTTAAGCGGCCGGGTGTGTTCGGTCGTGGCACGGTCAAACGTCGCGAGGAAGTCAGCGGGGTAGTCCGCTCCCAGGTCCTTCATCGTCGCATCGTACGGTTTCGGCATCCACGACTCCTTCCCCCTGGGCCTGGCCTGCGTCTGGTTGCTTTCTCTGACGATACCGGGGTTTGGCTGCCGCCGCAACGGTCTGCCAGGCAAGCGTCCGGCTGCGGCAACCGCCTCGTCCGTCCGGGAGAGCCCTTGCTGCAAGCCAGGGCAGGCTCCCTGTTTGCTTCCACTCTACCAGCAGCACCTGGCTTTGCAGCAGAGCAACGCGCTGCCAATCCGTCCCGGCTGGCCCGGTGAGCCGCTGCCAGCACACCGATGCGGCCGTTTGCTGACGGCGGCCGGGGCAAAGGTGACAGCGTTGGTCCCGGGCTGCCGATCCGAGGGACGAATCGGCCTCGCAGAGGCCGGTTCGTCCCTCGGATCGGCAAACGCCAGCCCTACTTGGCCTCGACCACGTCCACGACATTGACCTGGACGAACTGCCCGTTGAACGGTTTGGGAGCCGGAGGAACGTCCGGCACCACCAGTTTCTCGAAATTCGAGATCAAGCGGCCGTTCTGCCCGTCGCCGAAGAAAGTCACCGTGGCTTCGCCATCGATCTCGATGGTTTTGGTGTAATCGATCTTGAAGATCCGGTGGCCGACCTTGTCCTGACGATTGAGGAAGTAGTGCGAGGACGGAGACGACACGGTGATCTTGTAGATGTTGTAGGTGCCGTTGTTCGGCTCGCCGCCGACGTAAAAGTAGTCGCCGTCCATCTTGCCGTTCTTGTACATCATCGGCTCGACCACGCCCCGGAAGCGCAAGGTCACTTTGTAGCGCTTCCCCTTCACTCCTCCAAACTTCTTTTCGGCGGTGAAGTTGTCCGTCTTTTTCGGATCGCCCTTGACCAGGGCCGAGGCACAATCCTGGCCCGGTTTGGGGTTCTCGGGCATGGCTTCCTTGCAGGGAAACTCGAAGCGGTAGCCATCCAGGGCGGCCGCGAATGGCTTCAGGTCTGCCGCCTTCGGTTCGGCGCTCGGTTTTTCAGGCCCCCGAGCTGCCAGGCCCCATCCGGCAAGCAGCCCCAGTCCGACCGTCAGCAACAGAGCAAGAAATCGCGTTACCTTGTGCATTGTCTCATCTCCCAAAAAGGATTGGTGTTGCAACCGGCTCGTTTCCTCTTTCTCCTCACACCGGGACCGGCCATACCCAGATCCCGCCCGCGACGTCGGTAGACAGCAGCCGACCCCCATCGGGCGAGAACGCCAGCCCACCGACGGCACCCTGGTAGCGCTCCACTCCGTTGGGGGCCGGCCAGGTCGCCCGCACCTCGCACGTATCCGCCCGGAGCAAGACGATGCTCCGATACAACCCCACAGCAAGCCACTGTTCATCGGGGGAGAACGCCAGCGAGAAGGCCGGCCCGCTCAGATTCGCCGTCTTCACCGGGTCGGTGCGCCCTTCTCCGAGGTTCCAGACGCGCAGATATGGCTCTCTCCGAAACGTCACCCACAGTCTGTCACCCCTCCCCGGCAAGGCGAGGGCCGACTGCCCTTCCCCACCGTGGTAATATAACCCTTCGTGGTGGAAAACGTCCGTCTGATCGCCATCCCACACGCGCACGCCACGAAAGTACACCGCTCCCAACCGTGAGCCGGTGCGCGTGCCGGCCAGCCCATGAATGGCTGACCCTAGCCGCTTCAGCCGTCCTGCTCTCTTGCCCGAAGCCGGATCGGTCAATCGGACGGTCCCGTCCGCGCCGGCTGAGGCCAATGGTCCATCTTCCTGGAAACGGACTGCCGAGACGGCCCCCTTGTGCCGCTCGGCACATAGGATTTCCCGTCCCAATGCCAGTTCCCAAATGCGCACGCTTCCGTCTCCACTCCCAGCCGCCAGCCAATCCTTCGTCGGGTGCAAGGTCGATCCCACCAGAGATTCAAGCCCGGTTGGGAAGCGGTTCCTCAAGATGAACCGCTCGGCGTCCCAGACCCATACGTGCTGATCCTGACCCGTGGTGTAAATCCAGCGCCCATCGTGGCTGCAGGAGGCCCACCAGGCCGACCGGGGCATCCGCATCGTGGGCCCATTGAGCGGAGCAAGGCGCCGGCAATCCTGGCCCGCGAGATGCACGTGTCCGGCCAAGGCCAGGTCGATCCAGACCAGCCACTCCGGATCGAGTTGTCGTCTTTCTTCGTGCAGGCGCGACAGAACCTGAGTTCGCTGATCGTCAGCCGGCAAATGCAAGGATTCGGCTTGACGGCGCACGAAGTCGGCCCGGGCATCGCCGTGTTCCTCCAACCAGTCCGCGTAAACCAGCCAGCCGTCCGTGGACGGATCGGCCACGATGGCCTGCAGAAACCCGGTCTCCTCCTCACTGGCATGCATGCGACTCAACCCTCGTTCACTTACCGGATAGTGCTACCAGGCCGCAGACCGTTTGGCCGCCTCCTTCCCGGCGGATGGTGCAGCCTCCATCCGTCGTCCGTCGTTCCGGAGCCGTCGGAAGGGCCCTGGTCTCCTCGGCAGCGCTCGCCTCCTCCTGAACGAAAAAGGACAAATCCCCGTTGGGCGCTTGCAGGACGGTCGCGGACAGGGCGGTGGGGTACACCGCATTGCCCGTCTGATCGACAATGGCGCCGTCCCTGCGCTGGCCGTGGGCGAAGACCTGCACCGTCCTGGCGAACAACGGCTCTCCTTGTCCTCCGCTGGGTAGTCCGCTCCCAGGTCCTTCATCGTCGCATCGTACGGTTTCGACATCCACGACTCCTTCCCCCTGGGCCTGGCCTGCGTCTGCTTGCTTTCTGGGACTGTACGAGTTTTGGCTGCCGCTGCAACGGTGTGCAAGACGAGCGTCCGGACGCGGCCGGGCGGAACTTCTGCCACGTCCGGAAAAAGTGACGGCCCCGACCAGTTGGCTTCACGCCTCTGACCGGGGCCGTCATGCGGGATTGTGCGGCCGCTACACCTCGTCGCGCTGTTTGAACAGCACGTACCAGCCGAAGCCCAGGGAGCCGACGGCCAGGACCGCAAGCAAGGTCCAGCGGAGGTTGGACACCCACTCCTGGCTGCCCAGGAACCGTTCCAGGCCCAGGACGATCGGCAACGCCGCCGCCAGGAAGCTGCCCAGCCGGACCAGTCCCTCGATCCGCTCGCGGTAGCGGTTCTGCAGGTAGGCGTCCAGTTCCTCCGACTGCTCGTTCACTTCGCGCAGCAACTCCCGCGTCTCGAAGACCCGCTGCCACTTCTTCCACAGCACCAGGCCGCGCTCCCGATTGGTGATCTGGCTGAACCAGCACTGGTTCTTGAACAGCAGCAGGTCGCGGCGCACGCCGCGGAGCAGCTTGCGGCTTCTGCTGCTGCCGGTGATCAGCCGGTGAATGTCCGAGAAGCTCTCGAACAGGGTCAGCAGCGTCACCCGCTGCAGGGCCGCCAGCAGGAAGACGTCGAAGTAGTACGTCCGGTGGTAGCCTCCCAGGAAGCGGGCGTGGAAGCGATCGGTGTTGAAAACGACCAGGCTACCGCCGTCCTTGGAGAAGCTCTGCCACCGGGCCCGCATCCAATCGCCCGGCTCCGTCTCGACCTCCTCCGCCGGCCGGCTGGTCGAGTCCCGGGTGAAGTTGACGATGGCCGACCGGCTCAGCAGGGCCCGGCAGCGCCGCTCGTCGGGCAAGGCCGTCTCCCGGTCGATGCAGCTGAACGTATAGACCATCATCCGGTCGTCGTAGCTCGGCTTGACCGGAAGCGGAACCCCGGCCGTTGTCTCGCTGAACGCGGCCGGCGCCGGCCCCTCGCCGAACTCCCCCAGCAGGTACGGCAGCAGCTCACTCATCCGGTAGTTCTGCGCGCCCGAGACCAGCTCCGGCAGCTCGAACCCCTGGTACAGAGGCGCAATCGTGCGCAGGTAGCCCAGGGCGTTCATCTGGTCGAAGTAGGTCGCTCCCTGGGTGCTGTGGCAGAAGTGGAACACCAGGAACCCGACCCGGTAACGGAAGACGATCAGTTCCAGCTTCTCCAGGATCAGGCCGTAGGAGTAATCCATTTGCTTCGCCCGGTCGCGAGCCACGAGGGTCAGCTTCAGTCCCTCCGGGCCGGTTTCGCCGAGCCGGGAGAGGTCGAAGAGGAAGCGCCAGCAGGATCGGGCCGGGCCCTCGGGCTGCAGACCGGGGAACAGGAAGCCGCGTACGTACGGGAGGAAGTACTCGGTCCGATCGACGTCCGAGGCGCAGTCGCGCGCGAACCGCTGCTCCGTCCAGCGACCCGACCCGGCCAGTCGCAGCCAGGCAGGGAGGCCCGGGGTCTGGGCAAACGAGAACGGCAGGACGCACAGCGAGAAGTGGCTGGTGAGCCGGAAGGTATCCACCTGCGGCGCCCGGCCGACCCGGGGATCAGAGCCACGCCGCACGAGGGCCGGGCACACTGCCCGGGCAGGTTCCGCTCGTATTCCAGCCCGCAGACCGGGCACCGCAGGAGGGTCAGCACGCTCGCCATGGGATCGATATCCTTGCATCCGGAGAAGAAGGCTGGCCTGGCCAGGTCCAATGCTCCTGGCACGGTCGGCCTGCCTCCAGTGTCAGGACAGGGGGCGGGCGGGATGGGTTCGTGGTGTGCTTGCCACGTATTGAGGGAACAACCGACGCGGTTGGCAATAAGCCGCCCCTGACCGCCGTCCCTGGGTCCGCTCCCACCATCAAAGGGCTGGTAGCCGGTGGCGCCGGACACGGTTCTTGACATCGTCCCCTCGCGGGCGCATCATGAAGCCAAGGCAGGACCTCCGCGAACACACCCTGGCAGATTCGATCCCGTGGGTGGCAGCCGTGCTGCCGCGCCCAGCTCACCTCAAACTCCGTCCAGGTAGGGAGCCATGACCGCCCCCGACTTCCGCTGCCCCTCGTGCCAGACCGTGCTGCCGTTGGCCTCGGCCGCCACTGCCGGCCAGGCAATCCCCTGTCCGAAGTGCCGGAACCTTTGCCAGCCCGATGCCACGGTCCTGGCGGTCCCCGTGAGCCAGGCCCCCGTCGAGCCTGACGATCTGACTGGCGAAACCACGGCCGAAGATCGCGCCGCCGTTGCGCCGCCGGAGCCCGCCAGTGTCCAGGTGCCGGGCTACGAGGTGCTGGAGGAGCTGGGCCGCGGCGGCATGGGTGTCGTGTATCGCGCCCGCCAGGTGAAGGCCAACCGGGTGGTGGCGCTGAAGATGATCCTGTCCAGCGGCCTCGCGGGCGCCGTGGAACTGTCGCGGTTCCAGACCGAGGCGGAGGCGCTGGCCCGGTTGCAGCATCCGAACATCGTGCAGATTTACGAGGTCGGCGAGCACGCGGGGCAGCCCTACTTCTCGCTGGAGTTCTGCGACGGCGGCAGTCTGCACCGCAAGCTCGATCACACCCTGCCGGGCTGATGGCTCGGTCGAAATCCGGCACTTCCCGGACAGGGCGGGTTTCCAGGTTATCCGCCACTCGGAGCCGGTCACCACACTGGCATTCAGCGCGGACGGTTCCTTGCTGGCGCTGGCCGGCACTCGGGCCCGAGTGTGGGACGGCCGCGCCGAGAAGTTCTGCACTCCCGAGTGGAGGCATCCGGGGCCGGTCGTCCACCTCGTTTTCAGCGCCGGCGGCAAGCACCTGGCCACCGCGTGCCAGGACGGCCAGGCCCGCCTGTTCGCTCTCGCTGGCGAGGCCAAGGCGCCTTTGTTCTCCGCACCGCACCGCCTTCAGGCTTTCTCCAGCCTCCGGGCGGCCTCCGTGCCGCCGGTGTTCTCGAACCAGGACGGCAGCCTGACGGTGATCCCGACAGCGGAGACGCTGGCCTGTTACAACATCCCCACCGGGACGATGCGGTGGCGGACCGAACACGGGTTCGCTGCAAAGCCTGGCGGTCAGCCCCAATCAAGCCTTGCTGGCGATCTCGAAGGAGTTTGGGGTCGAGCTGTACGACGCCCGCAGCGGCTTCCGCTTTGGTCCCATCCTGCCGCACAAGCACTTCGCCCCAGGGCTCGCCTTCACCCGCGATGGCCAGGGGGTGATCACGGCCGCGCTGGACCGCGTCGCCCGCATCTGGTCCCTTCCCACCCGGAAGCTGCTGGCGCCGGAAGCGCCGCACCAGGACGCCATTCAGGGCCTGGCCATCGCGCGCCAACCAGGACCTGTTCGCCGCCGTCCAGTACGACGGCATCGTCCGGCTTTGGCGGCTGGGGGAGGAGGCGGTCCCGCGCCTCCCGCGTCGTTGGTTGGTCGGGCTGGAAACCGCCGTCTCCCCGAAGGGAAACGTCTTCCTTCCGATCGAGTCGCCCCTGGGCTCCCACGCTTCACCGAACGCCGTTGCCAGGTCCTGCCAGGTCCGTTCCTTGCTGACCGGCGAAGCGCGTGGCCCGGTGTTGCCGTTGCAAACAACCCTCCGCCACGCGGCCTTCTCCCCGGATGGTCGCGCCCTGGTCACTGTCAGCGGGGAAGGCGGCGGCGATCTCCGGGCCGCGGCCAACTCCAGGGGGTGGATCGAATGCTGGGATTGGCAGAAGGGCGAGTCGGTGTTCCAGCCGGTCCAGACCGCCGCCGAACCGCGAGCCATCGCCTTCAGCCCCGACGGCAAGCACCTCGTGGCCGCCTGTGCCGACGGAGCGATCCTGATTCTCGATCCCCGGACAGGGATGGTGCAGAACCGGCTCGCCCATCCAAATCCCAGGACCTGGTATCTTTACCCCCTGCACCTGGTCTTCCACCCACGGGCGAACTGGTTTGTGGTCGGAGGGCTGGGGAACCAGACGCAAATCATCGACGCCAGCAGCGGCCGGGTGCTGCACACGCTGCGGATGACCGACTGGATCACGACGGTCGATTTTTCTCCGGACGGTCGCTGGCTGGCCGCCGGCTCAGCCAACAAGGAGGTCCGTTTCTGGAATGTCCAGACAGGTCAGCAGGACCTGAAACCGTTGGTCCATCCCGACTGGGTGTTCGAGGCGAACTTCAGCGCGGATGGCCGGTATTTGCTGACTGCCGGCCGCGACGGCATGGCACGCCTGTGGGATTGGCCCAACGCCGCGCTGCTGCAGACGCTGGAACACCCGGACGAGGTTTACAACGCGCGCTTCTTCCCGGACGGCCGGCATGCCTTCACCCTCTGCCGAGACGGGGCCAGCCGGCTGTGGGAGTTGCAGACCGGCAGACTGCTTTCGCCCGCGCAATCCCTCGCAACACAGATTCTGCGTGGCGGGCAGCCCCAGTTGACCCAGGACGGCCAGCGCCTGGCCGTGGGCGCCTTGGCGGTCTTTGACCTGGGACTGGTGTGCCAGGCCAACCCTCAGGGGCTCAGCCAGGACGATCTGCTGCACCTGGGGCAAATCCTTTCCGGGCAAACAATCGGGCCAGGCGGCCGCCTGATGAACTTGACCAGCCAGGATTGGCTGGATTCCTGGAAGCAATTTCGCCGGGCGCACCCGGATTACCCAGGTCTTTCGCTCGCCCCAGCCGAACCAGCACCTCCCGGCGCCAGGGAGTGAAGACGCCCCTGGCTCAGCCGCCAATGCCGTGCATCGTCCGTGCCGGCTTGACGAACCGGGCCGTGTTGATCTCGTGGCCTTCCCACTTGGCCCGGACGTTTTGCCGGATCAGCTCCGCCAGTTTCGTCTCGCTCTCGGCCGACTGCGGGCCGCGCAGCAGGCCCTTGACGTCCACCTCGTCCAGCGCGAACAGGCAGTTCCGCAGCTTGCCCTCGGCCGTCAGCCGCAGCCGGTTGCAGCTGCGGCAAAACGGCCGGGACACCGAGGCGATGATCCCCACTCGCCCGCCGTCGGCGTACTGGAACTCCATCGCGGGAGCATGCGGATCGTAATTGTCGATCGGCGTCAGCGGAGCGACGTGGTGTTCCAGCTGTTCCACGATCTCATGAGCGAAATAGACCTTGTCGCGCTCCCACGAGTCCGCCCCGATGGGCATGTACTCGATGCAGCGCATCTCCAGGCCGCGCTCCCGGCAGTAGCGAGCCAGCGGCACCACGTCGCAGTCGTTGACGCCGCGGATGATGACGGCGTTGATCTTGATGGGAGCAAACCCCGCCGACCGGGCGGCCTCGATGCCGTCCAGCACCAGCTCCAGCCCGTCGCGCCGGCTGATGGCGCGGAAGCGGCCGGGGTCGAGCGTGTCCAGGCTGACGTTGAGCCGCCGCAGCCCGGCGTCGAAGAGGGCCTGGGCTTGTCCCGCCAGCAGCAGGCCGTTGGTCGTCAGGCCAATGTCCTTGATTCCCGGCAGCGGCGCGAGCATTGCCACCAGGCGCTCGAGGTGGCGGCGCAGCAGCGGTTCGCCGCCGGTGAGCCGGACCTTGTCGATGCCCAGCGGGCTGGCCACGCGGACGAAGTGCGTGATCTCCTCAAAGGTGAGCAGCTGGGAGCGGTCGAGAAAGACCACGTCTTCCGGCATGCAATAGGTGCAGCGGAGGTTGCAGCGGTCGGTGACGCTGATGCGCAGGTTGTTGTGCGTGCGGCCAAAGGTGTCCACCAGGCCGCTGCCCGTGGCCGCAGGCGGCTCGCCTGCTGGCCGGCCTGCATCTGAGCCGCCTGCGGCCACGGGAATCAGGGGCAATCCGGTGCGGATGCTCATTGACCTTCCCCCGCGGCTGAGGGCGGTTGACCGGGATGGACCCACTCGGTGGAGCCATCGGCCCAGTTTTCCTTCTTCCAGATGGGCACGATCTCCTTGAGCCGGTCGATGGCGTAGCGGCAGGCCTCGAACGCCTGGGCCCGGTGCGGACAGCTGACGGCCACGGCCACGCTCACCTCGCCGACCTCCAGATGGCCCAGCCGACAGACCAGCAGGATCTCGCCGACCGGCCAGCGCTGCCGGGTCTCCTTCTCGATCTCGGCCAGCTTCTTCTCGGCCATCGCCGGATAGGCTTCGTAATCCAGGGCGACCGTGACCCGACCCTCGGTCAGGTCGCGGACCGTGCCGAGGAACGTGACGACCGCTCCGCAGTCCGGACGCCGAACTTTCTCGGTCAAGGAGAAGTAATCAATCGGTTCGTGGGTGAGCTGATTCATGAAGTCATCCGCCGCTGACCGGCGGGAGCAGGGCAATCTCCGCGGCCGCGGGCAGCACCAGGGAATCGGGAGCAAACTCACCGTTGACCGCCAGGGCGGAGCGCTCCAGCAAGCCGGCCAGGGAAGGGACCCGTGCCAGCAGCTGGCGGCGCAGGTCCAGGGTCGTGGCCCCCTCGGGCAAGGCAATCGCCAGGCGGGCGGCCCCGGCCAGGTCCCGGGCCCGGGCAAACAGGTACACGGTGTGTTCCACGCATGGTGATGGCACGGTCGTTGGCCCCCTCAGTCCGACAATCCTTTCTCGATTGTAGGATCGCGGAGGGTCGGAATCAACGCGAGCCCCTGACCCAGGGCGCTGCCCTGGGCTATCGTGTTGCGCCCCTTCGGGGCGGAAGACAACAAGCCCCGAAGGGGCGCAACACGATAGCCCAGGGCAGCGCCCTGGGTCAGGGGCCGTGGCCCTCAAACCAGCTCCGCAATCCTCCTGCGGTCGTCGAGCAGGTAGACCGGCCTGCCGCTGTGATCGTTCAGCGTGGTCGCCGGGTCGATGCCAAGTACGTGGTAGAGCGTGGCCAGCACGTTCTGCGGCGTATATGGCTCTCCCTTCGGCCGTTCGCCGCGGGGATCGGTCGCACCAACGACCTGCCCCGTCTGCAAGCCGCCGCCGGCCAGCAAGGCGAAGCCGGCCTGCGGCCAGTGATCCCGGCCGGCGACCGTTCCCCGCTGCGTGCCGACACGCGGCGTCCGCCCCATCTCGCCCCAGACCACCACCGCGACGTCCTGGGCCAGGCCGCGCTCGTGCAGGTCGGTCACCAGAGCATGGACCGACTGGTCGTACTGCGGCAGGATGGCACGCAGGCAGGTGAACACGTGGTCGTGATGGTCCCACTGCCCGTTGCATTTGGGCGGGACATTGTGGTTTTGCGGAGTGATGGAAACCACCGGCACGCCGGCCTCGACCAGCCGGCGGGCCTGGAGATACTCGGTTCCCTTGCCGTAGCGGGCCCGGACGCTTTCGGGCTCCCGGGAGACGTCGAAGGCGTCGCGGGCCTTATTGGTCGTGATCATCTCCAGGGCCTGGACGGTGAACGCATCCATCCCGGCCATGCTGCCGCGGGCATCGTCCAGGTCGCGCTGGATCGTGTCGAAGGTCCGCAGCAGATGCCGGCGTTCGCCCAGCCGCTCCGGGGTCATGTCGCGCACCAGCCCCAGGTTCGCGGCCTTCGACCCTGGGAGATAAGCCTCGTGGGCTTTTCCCAGGAAGGCGGGCCGGCCGACGTGATTGGCGTCGCCGAGGTAGACGTAGGCCGGCAGGGCGCCGCGGATGCCGGCGTCGCTGCGCAGCTTGCTCACCACCGAGCCGATCGCGGGACGGTCTCCCTTGAGGAAGCCGGTGTAGAGTTCCGGGGCCGTATGGCCCTGCTGCTTGAACTCCATGTTGCGGACGATGGCCAGCTTGTCGGCGATCTTGGCCTGCAACGGCAGCAGCTCGCAAATGTCCATGCCGGGGACGTTGGTCTTGATCGGCTTGAACTCGCCCCGGTATTCAGCCGGAGCTTCCGGCTTCAGGTCGTAGGTATCAACGTGACTGGGCCCCCCATTGAGATAGACCATGATGATGGCCTTGTTCGAGGCCCCACGAGCAGCCCCTCCCCGGGCCTGGCAGCGGAGCAGGTCCGCCAGCGTCAGCCCGCCCACGGCAAGAGCGCCGACCTTGAAGAAACTTCGCCGGCTGATGCCGTCGCAGAGCTTGCCACCGCTTCGACCCACGAAATCCAGCATGATCGTCCCCCCAAAAGAGTACACCTCCCTTATAACTCCTGTGGTCCGGGAGGACAATCATTCCCACCAATGACAGAACAATTGTCAATTTGTAAAGGCCGTTCACAGCACCTCGGCGAGCTTCGACGTCGCCCACTTGAGTACCTTCTTCAAGTCGGCCCGGCCTGTACGGTCGATTTCTCCTTGCAAGACCGGTAGAGCGGCTCGGGCCTCGACCTGGGCCTCGGCCCGATTGCCCAGGGCCAGCAGCAGCTCGGCACGATACAGGTGATCTTTGGCCAGATCCGCCAGCAGGTCGCCGCGGCCCTCCTGGTTGACGAGTCGTTCGTGGATGGCAATCGCCTTGTCGTAGAGGGGTAGTGCGGCCTGCCTGTCCCCCAGCCTCTCCAGCGCCGCCGCCTTGTTCAGGTAGCTCCGGGCCAGGTCCTGGGCCACGTCGCGGCGTCCCTCCTGGTTGACGAGCCGCTCACGGATGGCAATCGACTGGTCGTACAGGGCCACCGCACCGCGCTCGTCGCCCAGTCCACCTAACGCCACCCCCTTGTTTGAGTAGACCGTGGCCAGTCTGACGTTCAGTTCGCGGCGGCCCTCCTGGTGGACCAAAGGCTCGTAGATGGCGATGGCCCGGTCCAGCAGGGCCACTCCCCCCTGGCGGTCTCCCAGGTCACACAGTGTCGCCGCCTTGTTCTGGTAGCCCAGCGCCAGGTCGTCGCGGAACTCCCGTCGGCCCTCCTGGTGGACCAGCCGTTCCCACAGGGTCAGTGCCTGATCGAAAAGGTTCACCTCGCCCCGGGCGTCTCCGAGGTTCCCTACCACCATCGCCTTGTGGTGGTAGACGATGGCCAGGTCGCCGGCCAGGTCGCGTCGGCCCTCCTCGTTGACCAGCCGTTCACGGAGCGCGATCGCCCGGTCGTAAAACGGCACCGCGCCCTGCCGATCCCCGAGGTGCCGCAGTGTCACTGTCTTGTTCAGGTAAGTACGGGCCAGGTCGTTGGCCAGGTCGCGGCGGCCCTCTTCGTTGACCAGCCGTTCCCAGAGGGCGATGGCCCGATCGAACAGGACCACTGTGGCACGCTGGTCCCCCGAGCGGTGTACCGGCCCGGCACCCTTGTTCTGGTAGGTCATGGCCAGGTCGTGGGCCCACTCACCGCGGCCCTCCTGGTGGACCAGCCGCTCGAAGATGGTCAGGGCCTGGTCATACTGGGCACCTGCTCCGGGCATGTCGTTGAGGAACTCATGCACCAGCGCCTTGTGATGGCACACCAGGGCCAGCTGCGGCTCCTGCTCCTTGCGCCCCCGGTCGATGACCCGCTGATAAACCCGCCGGGCTTCCTCGAAGATCGCCAGCTCCGCGACTGCTTGCGCCTGGCGCGAGCCGCCGCGCGACGGGAACAGGATGCCCACTTCGCGGGGATGCCGGCCGGCAAGCTTCAGGGCCCGTTCCAGGTACGGCCGGGGATCTTGCCAGGCGGCTCCGCCAATCGTCCGCCGGTCGTGCTCGGCGACCTTGCACGGGGAAGCGCTCAGGGGCGGACGTCGGCGCGGATAGGGTCGGCCGAATTCCTTCTGATAAACCGTCTGCAGCTGCTCGGCCGCCTCCTCCAGGTTGCTCCAGCGCTCGTCCGGCTCTTCGCGAAAGCAGCGCCGCAAGACCTCCACCACGGCCTCGGGTATGGGCGACGGCTCCTCGCTCTCCCCTTCGCCCAGATAACCCTCCATCGCCCAGGGTGCTTCGGGCCCCCGGCGCCAGAACACCTCCCGGGTGAACATTTCCAGGAGCGAGACGCCCCAGCTCCAGACGTCGGTCTTGCGGCTGAGCGGCTCGCCGGCCTCCTGTTCCGGAGAGCAGTAAGCCGGCGTCATGCCGCCGCAGCTGACCAGGATGCTCTGGCCGGGCGGGGCCGGGCCCTCGCCGGCAACGCCGCGCGCCCGTGCCAGGCCGAAATCGGTCACCTTGACCAGGCCCTCCGCCGTCAGCAGCACGTTGCCAGGCTTGACGTCCTGATGCACCACTCCCGCCTCGTGGGCGGCATGCAGACCCCAGGCAAACTGAATGGCCACGTCGAGGATCTTCTCCAGCTCCGTGAGCATCCCGCCGGCAATCCAATCGTGGAGCGAGCCGCCCGCCACGTACTCCGCGAACACGACAACGTCGTCGCCCGCGGTCCGGAAGAACCGGCAAGCGGTGAGGTGGGGATAGTCGGGCAGATCCAGCCAGGTCTGCAGTTCGGCCAGGAAGTTGCGGCGGTTGGCGTCGCCGGGCAACGTCGTTCTCTTGAGCGCAAAGTGCTGGCCCGTGGCCTGGCTGTACACAAGGAAAACCGCGCCCATGCCGCCTTCGCCGAGCTTGCGGTCAATGACGAAATCCTCCAGGAACACCTCTTCGCCCGGATCGCTCCCCGGCGGAGTGGCCGGGCCGGCTGTTGGTGCAGAAGCCGGCTCACGCGGAAGCGTTTGCTTGGGGTCAGGAACGAACGTGGAGTCGCGGGTCATGGTTTGTCACGTGGGAAGGGACTCGTGCCAGCAGCTGGCGGCGCAGGTCCAAGGTCGTGGCCCCCTCGGGCAAGGCAAGGGGCGTCTTTTGCTCTTGCCACACCAAGCCCAGTTGCTCGCCCGATGAGTAGGGCAAGACGTTGACCGCCGCGCCCGTGTCCAGCAATCCAATGACGTCAATCTGTTTTCCCCCGTGGGACAGGACAAGCGGCAGCAAAGGCAGCAGGCTGGTTCCGGGTTGGGAGGGGTTGGCATCCACAAAAGGAAATCGCCGCGCCTCGTTCATGACACGCTCGCTTTCTCCTGTTCCAGCAGTTGCAGGAGAGTGGCAGCCGCGGCGTGGGCGTCGCAGGGCGTCAGGGACGAACCGCCCGTGTGTTTTTCAGCCGGCTGAGCGCCGCCTGGGCTTCTCCGGCAAGAGGCAAGTCCTCGATGCGATCGGCCAGTTGCTCCAGAAGGGTACGGGCCTCGGCCGAGCCGACCTGCTCCAGGACGCGAACCGCCCGGAGGGTGCGCAAGGGCAACGGCGCCAGCGAGGGAGGTTGTCTCTCCAGTCGATCCAGCAATTCCTCGACGCGGCGGCGCACCTCCGGAGAAGGCTCTTCTTCCAGGGCCGAACGCAGTGCCGGCTCGGCTTTCCCTCCCAGGCGGGCCAGGTCCTCCTGGGCCCGCTCCCGCCGGGCGAATTCGTCGTGATCCAACTCAGCCACCAGCCGACGCGGCGAGGGGCCTCGTGCAGGCCCAGCACCCAGACGCTCGCGCGCCAGAGCGACCGTCTGCCGGCCGGTAGCCGTCAAGGCCCAGAAGGCCCGGTTGGCCCGAACGGCATCGGCGCCACCCAGGTCGTCCCACAGGGCTTGCAGCTCTTTTGCCGGCCGAGGGTCCGCCGGGACAGGCTGGCTGCGATCGACCAGGTCCCAGACCAGGCCGGCACCGGAGAGCCCCCCTGAGATCAGCCGTCGGCTGTCGGGGGAAAACGCCAGGGCGCTGACGTCGTCGTCCTGTCCGCGAAAGCGTCGAATCTCCTGGCCCGTGAAGGAGTCCAGCAGCCGGACCGTTTGCTCTTCCCATCCCAGGGCCAGCGTCTGGCCGTCCGGAGCGAAGGCGAAGGCCCGCCGGCCGTTGTTCCTGTCCTGGTTGCGGGCCAGGAGCTTGCCGGTCAGCGTGTCCCACACCGTCAGTTCGCCGAGTTGCCCCACGGCGGCTACCGTTCGGCCTCCCGGCGCGATCTGGATCACCGCCGCTCCGGAAAGCCCCGGCGCCGTGAGCCGATGGATCTCCTTGCCGGTGGCCACGGCCCAGACGCGGATCGTTTCCGTGGCCTCCCCCACCGCCAGGATCTTGCCATCCGAGGAGAACGCGGTGGCTCCCCCTTTCCCCTTCAGCACCGGCAACGCCTTCGCCGACCGCACGTCCCACAGGTCCACCTTGGACGCGGAGGCCGCTGCCAGGGTCCTCCCGTCGGGCGCCAGCGCAATCGACTTCACCACCGCATCGGTATGCACCCGGCCCAGTTCCATGTCCGCGGGAACGTCCCGGAGAATGATCGTGGCCGGGAGCAACAGCGTGGCCAGGATCCGGGCATCCGAGCTGCAGACGATTTGCTGCTTGCCTTTTTTGGCCGCCTGGATGCGATAGACCTCCTTGCCCAGCACCGGGTCCCACAGGCTCACGACGCCGGCCGACGGGCTCAGCGCCAGGATGCGAGTGTCGGGCCGGACTCCAGCGGTCCAGGAGCGGGGGCTTGCTCGTCTAGACGCCGGAGTTCCTTGCCCGTGGCGAGGTCCCAGGTGCGGACGGTGTTGTCCAGGCCGAACGTGGTCAGGACCTTCCCATCCCGCGAGCAGGCAATGGCCTGGACCCGGCCTCGGTGCCCCTGGGGTGGGAACCGTTCCTTGCCGGTCCCGAGGTCCCACAGACGGACCGAATAGCCGGCCGCCAGTGCCAGCGTTTTGCCGTCCGGGGCGAAGGCCAGCCCCTTGCTTTCCGGCAAGCGGTAAAGTTCCTTGCCGGTGGCGGTCTCCCAGACGTGGACCGGCCCGCCCCAGGTGCCGGCCGCCAGCAGTTTGTCGCCGGGACCGAATGCCACGATTCCCACGGGCCGGGTCACACTCAACTTCTGTTGTTCCGTCCCCGTGGCGACATCCCAAAAGCGCACCTGGCGATCCGGCCCGCCCGTAAGCAGGGTCTTGCCATCCCGGGACAGGGCCAGAGTCTGAGGCCCGGCGGCAGGGCCCTGGAACTGACGCAGTTTCTTGCCCGTGGCTGCATCCCACAGACAGATCTCCCGTCCGCCGGGCGCTGTCGTGAACAGGGTTCGGCCATCCGGCGACAGGGCCAGCCGGGTCGGTCGCTTTTCGTGAGGCGAAAAGCGGAGCAGCTCCTTGCCACTGGCGGTCTCCCACGTGCGGACCAGGCCATCATCCCCGGTCGAGAGCAACGTCTTGCCGTCCGGAGCGAAGAGCAGGGCCGAGGTGCTGTTGCCATGGCCGGGCAAGGTCTGGAGGGCCTTCCCCGTGGCGGCATCCCAGAGCAGGATTGTCGAATCCTTCTGGGTTGTGGCGCTGGCCAGGACCTTGCCATCCGGCCGGAAGGCCAACGCTTCGACCTGGCCAGTGGCACGGTCGGGAGACCGTGCCACAACTGCGTCCAGCCGGGCCAGGGCCTTTCCGGTCGCGGGGTCCCACAAGCGGACCTTGCAGTCGAAGCCCCCCGAGGCCAGCAGCTTGCCGTCCGACGCGAAGGCCACCGTCCGGGCACCGCCCGGAAGGAACGGGTTGCCCGGATGGAAGAGCCGGCTCGAACCGAGGCGGGCGAGTGCGCCCTCCGGCAATGGGTCGCCGGCACTGTCCACCCGGCTGACCTTTTCTGGGTCCGTCGCCGGCGCTGGTTCCGCTCTGGACGTACGCTCCTGGAGAGAAGCGTACGTCACAGCCAGAGCCAGCGCCAGCACGACTGTCCGGGCAACCGCGCGTTTCCGAACGAACATGCTTGTCCACCTTGTCTCAGCGGGGACCGGGACCACTCAGGAGAATGATGGTATCGGGCTTCAGGATGGTGAGGTAGGCCGGGTCGATGCCCCGGTGGTCGCTGGCGAGCAGGACCGTTTGACCGGGCTTGAGCCGGGCCATGACCTGGTTCTTGCTCAGTGTCTTTCCCGAGCTGTCCAATCCTGCCTCGTCTTTGAGGCGGAACCCCGTCTGGGCGTTGCTGTAGGTCTGGAAGGGCACATTCCGCGTTTCCTTGACCTTCTGGCCGCCGCGCACCACCTCCACGACCATGATCTTGGTCAGGTTGTGGGTCTGGACACATTTCAAAATGACCCCGCCGTCCGGATTCACCCGCTCGACCACGGCGAACTGCGGCGGCACCCTCGGATTGTCGATCTCCGGGCCGAGCTTGGTGACGCCGCCATCGTAAGAGTAATCTCTCCTGCCAACCTTTTTGGGCAGCTCGATCTTGGGCTGCGGGACGTCCACGTGGGCGATCGGGGTCCTTTTCTCATTTTTCAGTTGTTCGACCTTGGCCTTGACGTCTCGTTCGTTGGTCTCGACGAAGTTCACGACCAGATTGGGATAGCGCTTTTCCATCGCCTTCCGGATGTATCCGGCCATGTTCGGGTTGACGTCGTCCGCGCCCTGGTAGTAATCCTGAAAACCAAACTCCTGCACCCGGCTCTTGTGATGCCAGTAGATGATGAAGACCACACTCTTCGGATTGGGGGTCACTCCTTCCTTCGGGAACGTCCGCCCGGGGGTGACGTCCTCAAACCTCTTCTGAGCGGCTGCGGGAGTCGCCAGCGCCAGAACAAGAACGAGCGCGGCCGCGAAGACGGGAAGGAGAAAGAGGGACAATGCCCGACGAACAAGGGAGTCCAACGAGGTCCGGACCATCGCAGTCATCTCCTGGAGAGAATCGCCGGACCACCCAATCCGCCGACCCAGCGGAGCAGGGCCCGGGTCTGCCAAACACTATACCCGTCAGCCCAGCAGCGGCAACTGTCCGAATGTCCGCGGTTCACCTAGGCAGGCGCTTGTAGAGCAGAGCGAGGTGATGCAGGTGCCGCAGGTGATCGGCCCCCGCCGCGCCCTCGAAGCCATAGACCTCGAACCCCTTCTGCCGGAAACGGTCGCGCAGCTGCCAGGACTCCGCCCATTTCTCCTCGGCTTTCTCGCGCTTGCCGCCGACCTCGCGCAGCAGAAACTCGGCCGTCTCAGCCGTGCTGGCGTAGCCATCCGGCCTAAGCTGACAGTGCGACAGGATCAGGCACTTCTTGCCCTCTGCCGCGGCCCTGGCGTAGCGGGCAAAGCCGGCCATCTGCTCGGGGTTGACCTTCTTCTGACCATCCTTCTCGACGTAGCCGGCATAGAGCGAGTCCGCCAGCACCAGGGCATCGATGCGTGTGAAGATGTCCGGGTCTTTCAGCATCTCGCGGACACCGCCGAAGCCGGCGCTGAAGGAGCTGACCACGACCCGCCGCCAGCGTGGCTTCTCCGCCACGGCGAGCTTGCCCAGTTGCTCGCGGGTTTCATCGAGGATGCGCTGGAACGTCGCGGGTTTCTTGAAGCGCTCGGTGTAGACGCTCGACAGGCCCGGCAGGACGACGCTGACCAGGACGCCGGGCCGGCCCGCGGCGGCGAATTGCCTCTCGGCGACGGCAGCGGAGCCATGCAGGTGCAGGGTCAACTCGATGCCGTCCGCTTCGGCCTTGCAACCGTCCGGCACGAACAACTGCCCATCGGTCAGCTTGACGCGCTGGCCCTTCGGCACGGCCGGCGGGTCCGCTCCCAGAAGGATCGGGAGAAGCACGAGCAGGCAGCCGGCAGCGAGATGGCGGGACATGGTGGTGTTCCTGGGGCAACAAAGGGACCAGGCTGAGGATACGCGATGGCGCGGCGGAAGGCAACGCCCGAGGTGTCGCTTTGGGCTGGAGTGTCACTTCTGAGCGAGTTGCGTCCTCGCATTACTTCGAGACACGCCAGAGTCTGACCGTCTCGTCATGGCTGGCGCTGGCGAGGCGTTTGCCATCAGGGCTGAACACAACGCTGTTGACCCCGGCAGAGTGGCCTTTGAGAGAAAGGGTTTGCTGACCGGTCCGCGCATCCCAGAGCTTGACCGTCTTGTCCTCGCTGGCGGTGGCGATCTGTTTGCCATCGGGGCTGAACACCACGCACCAGACCATGTCTGTGTGGCCCTTGAGAGAGAGTTTCCTGTCCGGTGTGCGCATCCCAGACCTTCACAGTCTTGTCCGAGCTGGCGCTGACGATGCGTTTGCCATTGGGGCTAAAGTCCACGCTCAACACACAACAGGAGTGGCCCTTGAGAGAGAGCTTTTCCTGTCCGGTGTGCGCGTCCCAGACCTTCACCGTCTTGTCCGAACTGGCGGTGGCGATCTGTTTGCCATTGGGACTGAACACGGCAGTCAAGGCCCCTCTTGTGTGGCCCTTGAGAGAGAAAGTTTCCTTGCCGGTCTGCGCATCCCAGAGCTTCACCGTCTCGTCGTAGCTGGCGCTGGCGATTTGTTTGCCATCAGGGCTGAACACCACGCTCAAGAGCCCTCTTGAGTGGCCCTTGAGGGAGAAAGTTTCCTTGCCGGTCCGCGCATCCCAGAGCTTCACCGTCTGATCAGAGCTGGCGCTGGCGATCTGTTTGCCACCGGGGCTGAACACCACGCTCAGGACCGGTTTAGAGTGGCCTCTGAGAATCCTGGCCGCTTCGATGCGTTCCAGGAGATCCCTGGCCCGTCGAGCGACTTCGGCATCGGCGCTCCTGGCCGCTGTGATGAGAGCTGGCTCGGCAGCTTCTCCAGCCTGCAGCAATTTGGCCGTGGCTTGCTCCCGGACCTGGAAGCTGTCATGGCCCAATTGCAGAATCCAGGAGGCGATTTGTTCGCTGGTCGGGGAGGCGGCATCCCTGGGCTGTTTCACTTGCTGGGCGAACAAGGCCGAGCCCAGCAGCACAGCAGCCAACGGCACGATCCGGGTTATGGACACGAGCAACTCCTCCTGAGTGGTTCCTGGGTGCCTGGCCGGGACGCTCTTGCGATCCGTCCCAGCCTAACTCGGGTAACCAATCTCCGTAATGTCCTCTTCCAGGTCCGCCACTTCCAGATGCGGGTGCTCCTCATCGTCCATCACGATGTCCGGCGTGAGTGCGGCGACCAGCTCGTTGGTCAGCGGCCGCTGTTGGTAAATGTGCCGGACCATCTCCACGGTCAGGAAGGGCCTATTGAAGTACCATTCGGCCCACTCCCGGTAAGTCTCGGGCTTGCCGTCAAGCGGCGCGAGCAAGTATTGCGAGCCGTCCGGGTCGGGGCTGGGCGGGAACTCGATGGCTCCCCGCTGCCAGGACGCATCCCAGTAGCGCCGCCAGATGCAGAAGGTCGTATCCTCGATGCTGAAGGCCGGCTGGCGGAGACAGGACGCAAACTCTTGTGGGACCGAATCGAGAATACCGGGCCAGAGTTGCCTGGGGTCCGAGCGGTACGGCGTCATCGGGGCTTCATGGGCGAACCCCTTGAGGAAACAGCCAGCGGCATTGAAGAGGGCGAAGAAGTCATCGCCCTGGCCGTTCCGCATGGACCCCAGCTGCTTGCCCGCCGACCAATGGGAATTAAACGAGTAGAACCGGAACTCCCACTCCCGGCACAGGATGGCGTCGAGCATCGCCATCGACTGCAACAAGCGGCGGAGTCCGTCCACGTCCGGCAGTTGTGACAGATCGCGAGTGGAGATCATCGTCCGCCTCCGCTTTGCTAAACGACCTGGCTCAGCAACGGACTCACGCGGAGCCGGGGCCGACAAGGCCCCAGGTGTTGCTGGCGTCTGGAGCTACCGCTACTTGGCCGCACGGGCGTACTGGGCTGGTCTGTCACCGGTGATCGCGTTGCGGCTCCTGCAGCTTCGAGACACGCCAGAGCCAGACCGTCTGGTCCTCGCTGGAACTAGCCAGGCGTTTGCCATCGCGACTGAACATGACACTCCGGATCCAACCTGAGTGGGCCTTGAGGGAAAGTGTTTGCTCTCCGCTCCGCGCATCCCAGACCTTCAGCGTCTTGTCGTCGCTGGCGCTGACGATGCGTTTCCCATCGGGACTGAACGCCACGCTGCAGACGCTGTCGGAATGGCCGTCGAGGGAGAGTGTTTCCTGGCCGGTCTGCGCATCCCACACCTTCACTGTCTTGTCATCGCTGGCGCTGCCGAGTTGTTTGCCATCGGGGCTGAACACCACACTCAAGACAGAGGCAGAGTGGCCCTTGAGGGAGAGCATTTCCTCGCCGGTCAGCACATTCCAGAGCTTCACCGTCCCATCCCCGCTAGCGCTGGCGAGCTGTTTGCCGTCGGGGCTGAACGCCACGCTGGAGATTCCGCGGGAGTGGCCCTTGAGCGTGTGTGTTTCTTTGCCGGTCTGCGCATCCCAGACTTTCACCGTCTCGTCCAGGCTGCCGCTGGCGAGCTGTTTGCCATCGGGGCTGAAACAGACGCTGTAAACGACGTTTGAGTGGCCCTTGAGGCAGAGGGATTCCTGTCCGGTCCGCGCATCCCAGAGCCTCACCGTATTGTCCTGGCTGGCGCTGGCGAGGCGTTTGCCATCGGGGCTGAACACCACGCTCCAGACCCAGTCCAAGTGGCCCTTGAGGGAGAGTGTTTCCTGGCCAGTCCGCACATCCCAGAGCTTCACCGTCTGGTCCAGGCTGGCGCTGGCGATGCGTTTGCCATCAGGGACTGAACGCCACCCTCGTGACCCGGGCAGAGTGGCCGGTGAGAATTCTGGGCTGCTCGATGCGCTCCAGGAGATCCCGGGCCCGCCGAGCGACCTCGGGATCGGCGCTGCGGGCCGCTAGGATCAGGGCCGGCTCGGCATCTTCGTCGGCCTGAAGCAACCTGGCAGTGGCTTGCTCACGGACCTGGAAACTGTCATGCCCCAATTGCAAGATCCAGGTGGCGATTTGTGCGCTGCTCGGAGGGGCGGCATCCCGGGGTTGTTTGGCTTGCTGGGCGAACAGAGCTGAGCCCAGCAGCAGGGTGGCCAGCGGCACGATCCGGGGTGTGGACACGACCATCTCCTCCTGAGTGGTTCCTGGGCGCCTGGGAGTCCGCTCTTGCGTACCCACAGGTTAGCATCAGGGCAACCCGCCTGGCAAGGGAGGCTGCCCACCCCACTCCTGGCTCCGCGTTGCGGCTATTGCGACTCAGAAAGAAAAAGGCCGCCTCGGCCCCTGACCCAGGGCGATGCCCTGGGCTATCCTGTTGCGCCCCTTCGGGGCGGAAGACAAGGTTTTCCGCCCCGAAGGGGCGCAACAGGATAGCCCAGGGCATCGCCCTGGGTGGGAGGAGCAGCGGCCTTTGTCTTCCTGAGCCGCAATAATCACAATCGACGCAATCCGTCCGTTTCCGTTACCCCGGCGAGCAAGGCGCCGTCGCTTTGTGGCTCATCACACGCTGGGCGATGCGATCCTCTAACTCCTTGATCTCCTGGCGCAGGTCGGCCAGTTCTTCCTCCTTGGCCTGCACCAACTCCTGAAGTTGCTTGAGCTGGTGTTCCAGCGATCGGCCGGTCAGGCGCTGCACGATCTGGAGCAGCAGAAAGGCTCGCCAGCCGCGTGCCACCAGGGCGCGCAGGCGGTGCAGCCGGCCCCAGCGGAGCAGCTCGTCCAGCCGCAGAATCCGCCCCAGCCGCAGCAAGCGGAACAACGGCAGCAGCTCGACCACGGGCATCAGCACAATGGCCACGTCAATCCAGTGCAGGAAACAGTAACGCCAGGGCCGATCCGCCACCGCGACCATGAGGATCAGCTCGACGGCGAACGCCAGCCAGATGACACTGGTGCCGATGTCGAGCCACAGGGCCAGGATCGGCTGGGCATGGATCGTCTCGGCCGCCCAGTATTCCACGGCCAGCAGCGGCAGCACCAGCAGGGCGAAGAGGATCATGGGGATGCTGAAGACGCGCTCCAGGGTGCGGCGGAGGCGATTGTTGATCTCCTGCCAGCCGACCCCGGGCAACCAGACGTGGTTGGGTCGAACCCGGCTGCGATAGCCCATCCGCAGCGGCGGCAGCAGCGTCCCGACCGTGGCCGCGAGCAGCGGTTTCCACGCGGGCCGGCTCCGGTCCCGGAGTCGGAAGCGAAGCCCCGCTTCCAGGAGGAAGACCAGCCAGAGGACGGCCAGCCCTCCTTCGATCAGGTAGCGTTCCGGGTCGGCCAGGTCCAGCCGGGGATAGCGATGGATCAGGCCGGCCAGGACGATCAGGAACAGCACGGCCAGGAAAAACATGGGCCCGGCCAACCGGTCTTCCCAGGTTTGCCGGGCCTTGTCGTGGACCGCCCCCGTGTCGCTTAGTGGGGTCATGGCACAGTCCCTCCGTTCCCATTGCCACGTGGGTACGCGATCAGGGGCCGGCGCCGAACCGATGGCTTCGACCAGGGTGGTGTTCCGCCGGCCTCTCGCTCATCACCAATGTCTCCATCAGGTAATTCGCTGCCGGACGGCGACTCTTTCCCGTCAAGACCAGGGCGGCTGCACGGCGAACGTCACGTCAATGCGGTCGCTGTCGGCGAGGTGGCTTGAGGACACTCGCCCCGTTCTCCGCTCCACTCCTGCTCCGGTTCCGCAACTTTCTCCGCTTCCGGGACATTTGGTGCCTCGCGTTGCCCGCCGCGCAGTCGGGGCAGCAGGGGCTGGACCATCTGACCCAAATAGTTGCTCGGACTCGGTTCGTTGATGCCGAACAGCTCCGGTTCATGGTCGGGGCAACGATAGGTGCCAAAGATAATGTCCATGAGCGGCGAGATGTTGGCATAGTTGCCGGCGTCGCGGGCCCGGTCGTGGTGCCAGTGGTGCAGCTCGGGGGCGCCGACGAGCATGCGCAGCGGACCGATGGGCAGACGCACGTTGGAGTGAATCCAGATGGCCCAGATGCCGCGGAAGGCGATGAAGCCGGCCAGGGTCTCCAGCGGGAAACCGAGGACGAAGGCGGGCAGGTTGATCAGGCCCACGGTGTAAATCGTATCCAGCGGGTGTTCGCGGTGGGCGGCCAACCAGTCGAGATGCTCGGCGCTGTGGTGGACCTTATGGAAACGCCACAGAAAGCCGACCCGATGCTGCAGGCGATGGCCCCAGTAAACCAGCAAGTCGCTCAGCACAATCACTTCGATGACCTGCAGCCACCATGATTGCGAAGCGACCGCGTGGCGAAACCGCTGCGGCACGATGCCGTTGAGGAAGGAACTGAACTGCATCAGGACCCACAGGACAAGGCCGCCCCAGAGCAGATACTGCCCCAGGAAGAAGCAAAGGTCCGTGAACCAGGCCGGGCGAAAGAAGCGCTGCCCCGGCTTCGCTGGAAAGATGGCTTCCAGCGGTCGAAAGACCACGACCAGAAAGAGGAAACTGAGCCCGGCGGAGATCACGAGCGCGGTCAGGTTCATGGCACTGCCCTCAGGTTCAGCGTATCGGACGCGAAGGCTGTTGAGTGGGCTGAGGAGGCGTCCAGCCCGGAGTCATTGGCGGCGGGTTAGCCCCTGGCATCTGGGGAGGGATAAACACGGGGGCGGACTTCGGCCCCGGCATGATGGTTGGCGCTGTTTGCGTGGTGGCGGGAGGCGACTGGTGGGCTGTGGCGGGCGGCGGAGGGCTTGCTGTGGAGGGCGGGGAAGAGGGGATCAGGGGGGCCATGGATTTTGAACTGTACATGATGCTCAGGTCATGGACCGTGACGTTGGCCGGCGTTTCCTGGGATGGAGCAGGGGCCGGGGGACCGCTCGTTTCGGTGGTCGGAGTCGTGGAAGCAGCAGGCCGAGGCGCCAGGAGCCAGTTGAAGGCGCCGGCGCGGTAGCAGACCAACCCGGCGACAAGCAGGACCGAACTGAACACGACGGCCGCTTTGAGCAGAACGTTTGGTCGTTTCACCGCAAGGGCTCCTTTGCTGAGGGGTTTTTGTCCGTCGGAGCGTTCCCGCCAGGCCCATGATACCAGCGCGCCCGAACGAGGAGCGTAACATTTGCGCAACAACCGCTCAAGCCGACTCCGGCGGCAAGAGACCGTTTGCGAACCGAGTGCCTTTTTTCGTGCTACAGTTGAACAATCCCGTTCGGACGTACTCGCACCTTTCATCAGAGGGATCGCAATGGAATGGCTCAAGCGTCTGTTCCAGCGTGGCGTGAGCGTGGAAGCGCTCCTGGCGGACCTGGAAAAGGGACCGGACCCGGCCAAACGGCGTGCGGCCGCGGAGCAATTGACCCGCCAGGCCCAGGCGCTGGCGGCGAAATTAGCAACCGGGAACCCGGCCAGGCGGTGTCAGGCCGCCCGGGAGCTGGGCCGACTCAAGCGCTGCGCTCTGCCGGCGCTGACCGCGTTGACCCAGGCGGAACGAAGTCCCGAACCGCTGGTCCGGCAGGCCGCCCGGATGGCCCGGATTCAGGTCCTGATCGACGTGGTTCACAAGGGGTCGGAAGCTCAGAAGATCCAGGCCATCGGAGCGCTGGCGGACATTGACGATTCCCGGACTCTCGACCCGCTCCTGGAAGCCCTGAAGAGCAACGCTCCCGACGTGGTCGAGGCCGCGGCCAAGGCCCTGGGTGGCAAGGGCGAGCCGCGGGTGGTTGGCTCCCTGCTGAGCGCCCTGGACCGGCACGGGGTCCGGCTGGCGCCTGCCATCTGCGCGGCCTTGCAAAGCATCGGCGAGCCGCACAGCCTGCGGACCGTCATGGCCCTGGGCCGCTGGCACGACCAGCCACGCACCGAGCGCCGCCTTCAGAAGGTCGTAGCGGCCTTTCGCAGCGGCGGCATCGCCGAGGACGCGCTGTGGCAGCGGCTCCTGGAAAGGGGGGACGTCACGGTCGTCCGGCATTTCCTGGTCCGGGCCGGCAGCCTGATCCGGTCCAGGAACGTCGCCGCGCTGGCCCAGGCCCTGGCCGACTCGGGCCACGACGTCGTCGAGGAACTCATCGCGGTCTTGAAGATCAAGGAGCACCTGATCGATGGCTACAGCCGGAGCGTGGCCCTCGAGGCCCTGAAACGCATCGGCGACGCGCGGGCCATCGAGCCGTTGACCGCTCTGCTGGGCAAGGCGAGCCGGCGCGACGTCTTCCAGGCGGCCATCGACGCCATCCGGCAAGCCCAGACCGCCAAAAGCGCGAACGGGGCCCGCTGAAGACACCCACCCGTGAACCGTATCACGATTCAACCGGCGACGCATAGCGGTGTGTCGGCGTCGGCCGGCCGGGCCGGAAGCTCTGCAGATCGCGCACCTCCACCCGGGTCTGCCGGGCGGCGAAGACGTCCCGCAGGGCGTGCCGGACTTCGGACTCGATCAGGGCCGGGTCGGCGGCCACGCGGGCATTGACGATCACCTCCGCCTCGGTCACCCGGGCCCGCGAGGGAAGCGACAGTTCCGGCGCGGAGCCGCTGCTGACCAGGTTGGCCACACCGAAGGAGCCACCGCTCAGGCCGATCACCTTCAGATGGGCCACCTCCGCGTTGCGGCCGGCAAACGCCGTGCGAAGCCGGCCGACCAGGTCCAGCAAGGCCGGGTCCAGATCGAACGGCTGCTCGGCCGTCACCTGGGCCGCGGCGTTGAGCCAGCCCAGCTCGGCCTCGCCCGCAGCATAGATGTCGTAGTCGATGTCCAGGATCTTGCGGCCAAACGCCCCCTGCTGCTCCACCAGCTCGACCAGGGCCTCGAAGCCCTGCCCCGTCCTGGCCGACAGCGGCAGCACGGGGACGCCTGGAAAATGCTGCTTGACCAGGGTCGTCACCTCGTGCAGCACCCCCGGGTCAATCTCGTCGATGCGATTGATGGCGATGGCGTCGGCCTCTTCCAGCTGCTTGCGGAAGACGTAAGCCGCCTTGGGGGAAAAGCCCGCGCCCGTCTCGCCGCGCAGCACCTTCAGCCCGTGGCTCGGCTTGAACAGCACCACGTACGGGGCCACGTCAAAGCGCTGGCCATACAGGTCGCGCAGCGGCTGGACCACCGTGGCCACCAGGTCGGTGCAGCTGCCCACCGGCTCGGCCAGGATCAGGTCGGGCCGCCGCCGCTGCTCCAGCGCCCCGACCTTGTCCACCAGGTCGGTGAAACGGCAGCAGAAACAGGCCCCGGCCACCTCCTCGACGGGAAACCCCTGGGCCCGCAAACTGGTCGTGTCCACCAGGTCCTGGGCCTGGTCGTTGGTCACCAGGCCCACCTGCCGGCCACGGTCGATCCAGTAACGGGCCAGCCGGGCCAGCGTGGTCGTTTTACCCGCGCCCAGAAAGCCGCCCACCATCAAGAAACGCATTCGAGACATCGGTGTTCTCCAAGGACCCCTTGAGCAAGGCCAGGAGGCGATCTGGCAGAATCTGAAAATAATTTTTCAAATTCTCTTGCCAATCGTCAAATGGCTGTTACCATTATCCTTGTTCCGCCGTTGCATGCTTTCGGTGACTGGGCGACGCCGAAAGGATCACGGCGGAACATTTTTTTTCTCCCCTCTTCCATTTCCTCAATCCACCCATTCACACTCGTTGCCGTTCCAGCTGAAGCTGATCCCGCGCTTGCCAGGCCGCCAGGGTCAGGACCAGGCACACCAGGACCAGGACCGTCTGGGCCACGCTCAAGCCGACGTACCACTGATGTTCGCTGGAGAAAGCCGGCGGATCCGCAATCTTCCGGGCCAGGGGGTCGAATTGCTGGTCGAGGACGGCCCGGAGCCAGATCAGTCCCAGAAGGCTGGCGAGCACCAGCACCCAGAGCAAGGCCCGGCCGCGGAACCGGGTCCGGACCGGATCGATCACAACCAGGATGTCCCAGGCCAGCGGCACCAGGGCGACGCCTCCGGCGAGGTTCAGGACCTGGGTGGCCTGGCGGGTGACAAGCGCCTGCACGCGAATGTCGCCGAGGACGGTTCGGCCGATGGGAATGACCACGGTGGCATAGAAGAGAAAGCCGCCCTGCCAGAAGAGCAGGGCCGCCAGGAGGAGAAACCGCCGCACGAGTTCCATGAGCCGCTCAAGCCCCCAAAGCACCCAGGGCTGACGCCCTGGTCTATTGACTGTCGCCCCTTCGGGGCTTTTCTTTAGCCCCGAAGGGGCGACAGTCAATAGACCAGGACGTCAGCCCTGGGTGCAAGGGCGGGACCAGTGCAAGGGCGGGACCAGCCAAAGGGGCTCAGGCGTCTTCCGCCTTTGGGTTCGTGGCGCAGAACTGAGCGGCTTCCTTTTCCAACCGGTCCAGCACCTCGGCGCGGAGGGAAGGGTGGGCTTTGGTCTCCCGATCAATCAGGACAAGCAGGTGGTGGGCCACGATCTCCTGCTCGGAAGCAGCCCGCCGCAGATAGACCGACCGGAAGCTGAGCATGTCACCCGACCGGCACAGGTTTCGATAACGGTGGACCGCCTCCGGGAACGTGCAGCGGCGTGCCACCAGGTCCTGCAGCACGGTGTTCTTTTCCGTGGCCCGCTCGACCGTCTTGCGGAACGCCTCTTCCAGCCGCTCGGATACGGCCGTCTCCCGTTCCAGAACGCTCAGCGAGTCAAAAAAGCCACCCAGGTCGCTGCCCAGGCCGTGCATAACCAGATGAACCGCGGTCACGCCGCTGCCGACCAGCACGATCGCCACAACCAGCGAGAGGCCCCATTTTCCCAGTCGCATGAACAAACTCCTCGAGGGAGAGATCAGGAGGTTTCTGCCGCATTCCAGGACCGCAATCCACTCAGCAGGGTTCGGTCCCACCAGGACTTCGTCGTTTCACCAGGGTGACACAGTTGCCGCAAGCGTTGTAGCGGACCTCGGTGACGTGCTGCCGCATGAGCCGGAGTCCACGGCCGGCCTTGTCGCTCCCGGCTGGCGTTCCAGGCGGATGCAGTACCCAGTCGGGCCGAAAGCCTGGCCCTTCATCTTCGACCTGGGTCAGCAAACCCAGGGGATTGATCAGGTAGCGCAGGCGCACCTGCTTGGTCGGGTCGCCCCGGTGACCGTGCGTGAGGGCGTTGATGATGGCCTCGCGCACTGCAATCTGGACGCTTTGAATGTCACGGGCGGCAAAGCCATGCCGGGCCAGGGCGTCCAGCAAGATGCGCAGCACCGGCTCGATGTCCTCCGGCGTGCGAACCGTGGCCGTGCCGGCACAGACCCGGCCCGTGGCCGCGACCTGCGCTTCGGGCGTGCGAGTTCGCACGTCGCTGTGCGGTTCCGGCTCAGGAGTGTGCCGGTCGCACTTGCTGATCTGCTCGTCCCGGTCCGAGAATGCGTCTTTATTCATGTTGAACACTGTCGCGCGGATCATCATCTTGCTCCTGGACGCTGCCTGCGGGAGGAGGGACAAGATTAACCAGTGAAACGATCGGTTGGGGGAAAACCCTGTGCAGCAGGAGAGTTCCGTTCCGTTGGGTGGGGTGAACCAGTCAAGCTGGTTTCAGTGGGAATAATGAGAAGCAAAGCTCGTGCCAGAAATAGGAAACAGACCACGGCGTTGAGACAGGCGCTGGCATCGATCGACGCAAGCGATTGTCTCGCAAAGAATTGTGTCCAGGGAAAATCTTCGGGGAACGCGACCGGGACCGCCGCGGGCTCCTGGAGGAGCTTTGCCGAAGGGCCGGTCGGCCGGTTGCCGGCCGGTCGCGCGATTGTCCGGCGTTCGCGCCGGCGGCTGCTACAATGAACTGTCCCGCAAGGGGAGAGGGGAGAAGAAACCTGGCGCGAGGGCCGCAGCATGGCCGGCAAATCGGGAGGCCTGGAAGCGGAAGAGGGCAGGTCGTTCTGGAACCGGTACGCTCTGGCGGTGCTGGCCACCGGGGCCACCGTGGTGATCCGTTGGCTGTCAGGCCCGTGGGACAATCTTCGGGACAATCTGCTCCTCTTCGCGATTCCCGTCACGATCAGTGCCTGGTACGGCGGTCTGGGTCCAGGCCTGCTGGCCACGTTCCTGGGAATCCTGGGCGAAATTGGTCTGCTGATCGGGGTGCCCGCGTCCTGGCCGGCGATCGCCGGGACAACGTGGCGCGTGCTGCTCTTTGGCTTTGCAGGAGCGCTCGTCAGCAGCCTGGCCGAGGGACTGCACGCCACCCGCCGTCGGGTGCTGGCCAGCGAACGCGAGGCGCACCTGGCCATCCGCCGGCTCACGGAAACGCTCCAGCGGCACAATCGGACCGAGGCCGCCCTGCGTCTGAGCGAGGAACGGCTGCGCCTGGCCCTGGAGGCCGCCAACGTCGGCCTGTGGGACTATCAGCCGATCACCGGGGACTGCTACTGCAACGATCCGTGGTATCGGATGCTGGAACTGGAGCCGGGCGAGCTGAAGCCGGGCTACGAAACCTGGCTGGGCCTGATCCACCCCGACGATCGGCCAAGGAGCGAGCAGGCCATGGCCGACGCCCTGGCCGGCCGGCTGTCGCCGTACAGTGTCGAGTTCCGGATGCGCTGCAAGAGCGGCGGCTGGAAATGGGTCCTGAGCCGGGCCGAGGTGCTGCAGCGCACTCCCGAGGGCATCGCCCAGCGGATGATCGGCGTTCACGTGGACATCGATCGGCAAAAACGCGACGAGGAGCTGCTGCGCAGCGCCAAGGAAACGGCGGTGCGGGCCAGCCAGGCCAAGACCGATTTCCTGGCCCACGTCACGCACGAGCTGCGGACGCCGCTCAACGGCGTCATCGGCAATCTGGACCTGCTGCGGCAGACGACCCTGGACGAGCAGCAGCGGCACCACGCCCAGAGGGCCCGTTCCTCGGCTGACCTGCTGCTCTCGGTGATCGACGACATCCTCGATTTCTCCAAGATCGAGGCCGGCAAGCTGGAGCTGGAGCAGGTCGATTTCCGGCTCGGCGACGTCCTGGACGACGTGGGCGCCTTGTTGGCCCAGCGGGCCCAGACCAAGCAGTTACGGCTGAGCTGGCACTGTGCCCCGGAGCTGACCGAGCGGCAGCCGTTGCGCGGCGACCCGGCCCGGCTGCGGCAGGTGCTGATCAACCTGGTCAGCAATGCCATCAAGTTCACCGACCAGGGCGAGGTGAGCTTCCGTGCGAAGCTGGAAGAGCCCACGGCCGGGAAGACCGGGGCACGGGGTCTGGAGGGGGTGCGGGTGCGGTTCGAGGTGCGTGACACGGGCATCGGCATTGGACCGGAGGCCCTGCCCCGGATCTTCCAGGCGTTCAGCCAGGCCGACAGTTCGACCCGGCGCGGCACCGGCCTGGGGTTGGCCATCAGCAAGCACCTGGTGGAGCGGATGGATGGCATGATCGGCGTCGAGAGCGCACCGGGCCAGGGGGCCCTGTTCTGGTTCGTGGTCCGCCTGGCACGTGGGGATGACAAGGTGACAAGGTGGCAAGGTGACAAGGTGACAGAGGTTGCCCTGTCACCTTGTCACCCTGTCACCCTGTCACCTTGTCATCCTTCGCTTCTGCTGGTGGAGGACAACGCGATCAACGCCGAGGTGGCCAGCGTGATCCTGACCCAGGCGGGTTACCAGGTGGACGCTGTGGACAATGGCCGCAAGGCGGTGGAGGCAGTCCAGCATGGGGCCTATGAACTGATCCTGATGGATTGCCAGTTACCGGAGATGGACGGGCTGGAGGCGGCGCGGCGCATCCGGGCCCTGGAACGAACAGGGGTGTTCTGCCGGCAGGATGGCCAGCCGGTGCCGATCGTGGCCCTGACGGCGACGGCCACCCGCCAAAACCGCGACAGCTGCTTCGCGGCCGGGATGACCGACTATCTGAGCAAGCCGCTCAATTCCAGCCGGTTGCTGCAATTGATCCGGCAGCGGTTGAGCTGGCCGACCGGTCCGATCGAGGTGGTCGAACAGACACTGCCGGAGGAGGAACCTTCGGGCCCGGCCGCCGACCTGGAGGCCGCCCGCGAACGGATGGGCGGCAGTGAGGAGCTGCTGCGCAAACTGGCAGGGCTGTTCCTCAGTGAGACGGATGGAGTCGTCGATCGGCTGCAGGCGACGGTGGAGCAGGGGCAAGCGCGGGAACTGGAGGTGACGGCCCACCGGCTCAAGGGCCAGGCGGCGACGTTCGAGGCCCGGGCCGTGGCCAAGGTCGCCGGCGAGCTGGAACGGCTGGGCCGGCAGAATCAGCTGGAGCCCGCGCCGCCCCTGCTAGCCCAGCTGCGCCACGAGATCGAACGCTTGCGGGAGCAGCTGGCACTGGTCGTCGGTCAGTAGGGGAGCGGCAGCGCGAAAGATCCTCAGGGCAGGATTTCCACCGTCAAGCCGGTGAAAGAACTCAACCGGGCATCGGCGGTCAGGAATACGTTGGCCTTGTGCTCGACTGCCGCGGCCAGTTGCAGGGAATCCATCGGCTTGAATCTCGTCGCGGCCCGGATCTGGGCGGCCAGGTCGCAAACCGCTGCCGTGATGCCCACGACCTGGATTCCGGTGCTGGAGAAGAAGGAGCGGAAGCGTGCTTCCAGGGCGTCTCCAGTGCGCAGGGGGAGAACGAGACACTCCATCCGGGTAAGATCGCTAACCATGAAAATCGCGCCGCTGGCCCGGAGTGCGGTCAGACGCGCCGTCGCCCTGGCTCCGAACACCGGCGGATTCTCCACCGCGTAAATCACGATGTTCGTGTCCAGGAAAACGATCATGCGTCCTCCGGAGGAGGCTGCTGACGAGCAAGCCGGCACTCCATTTGCAAGCGTTCAATGGCTTGCAGGCGTTCCTCGTCCTCGTCTCGCGTTCTGGCAAGGTCGGCATCGATTTCCTCCTTGGTGCGTGGCCGGTATCCTTCGGCCTGTTGTTCCGCGTGAATCCGGCGCAGGACGGAGATCACGTCGGTTTCCGGGAAGGTTGGGTCCGCCAACGGTTGGACCGTGACCCGGACCCTCCCCGGCGGCAGATTCGGCTTCTCATCCAGCACCAGCGTGCCATCCTCCCGCAAGGTGCCCTGGATCTCGATCGCGTTGGTGGTCATGTCATTTCTCCTTTCTGCCGAACCTCTGTATCGTACCACCTGCCTGGTGGGGAAAAAATGACTTGTTTCCTGCTCCGGTTCCCTCTCTTCTAATAGAAGGCACGTAACCCAGGAGACAAAGCACCCCATGTCGCAGTCCCTCACAACCTTTCCCGCCCTGCTCCACCGTGCCCTCCGTGACGCTCAGGCCGAGTGCAGCGACCGGCACCTGCTGGAGCGCTTTGCCGCGGCCGGCGACGATGACGCCTTCGCTGTGCTGGTGGACCGGCACGGGCCGATGGTGCTGGCCCTCTCCCGGCGGTTGCTGCGGGACGCGCATCTCGCCGAAGACGTGGTGCAGGCGACGTTTCTGGTCCTGGCCCGCAAGGCCGGCTCCATCCGCCGCTGCGACAACCTGGCGGGCTGGCTCTACCGAGTGGCACACCGGATGATCCGGCAAGTCCGCCTGGCGGAAGCGGCGCGGACTCGGCGGGAACAGCAAGCCGCCCAGCGGCGCAGCGAGGCCGTGGCCGGGAGTGATCCCGCCTGGGATGATTTGCTCTGCGTCCTCGATGAGGAATTGCAGCGCTTGCCCGAACGCTTGCGGTCGCCGCTGGTGCTGTGCTTTCTGGAAAGCCGGACCCAGGACGAGGCGGCGCGATACCTGGGCTGGAGCCTGAGTACGTTGCGGCGCCAGCTGGAGCGCGGCCGGGAACTGCTGCGGCTGCGCTTGACCCGGCGTGGCGCGAGCCTGGGGGCGGGATTGGTCGCGGGGTTCCTGGCTGCCTCGGCGCCGGCGGCCTTGACGGCGGAACTTCGCCAGGGGGTGCTGGCCACGGTGCGAGCCGGCGTGACCGGAAGCACGGTGCCTGCCGCCGTTGCGTTACTGGCGAAAGGAGGAATGTCCACGAAGTGTTTCTCGAAATTGTTCTTCTGCTCGATCCTGGTTGTGGCCCTGAGCGGCATGATGGCTGGTGCCTTCTGGAGGAGCAGTCTGGTCACGGAGGCCGGTGAGCCGGGAGCGTCAGCGGCCAAAGCCAAGGAACCGGCCCGGGAGCCCGCGGTCAAACGCGACCGCTTCAACGATCCGCTGCCCCGGGGGGCCGTTGCTCGCCTGGGCACGGTTGCCTTCCGGCATGGGAGCGCCTGGTTTGGCGATTCGCTGACCTTTACTCCGGACGGCAAACATCTTGTCTCGACCGGCGTGGGAACGGTTCGCCGCTGGGACCTCCGCACCGGTCAGGCGGTCGTCCAGCTCGGCAGCGACAGACGGCCGTTAACTCTTCCCGGCTATGCGCTGGTCACCCCCGACAGCAAACTGGCTCTGATCACCATGTCCGACCCCTTGCCGGACGGACGCCTGAAACGGCTGCTGACGGCATACGATCTGGAGACCGGCAAGGAGCGGTGGAAGTGTGCCTTGCAAACCCCCGAAGCCGAGAGCATGGTGGCCGGCTGCCTTTCGCCCGACGGCCGAACGATGGCCGGGGTGAACAGCAAGGGGGAGCTGCTGGTGTGGAGCAGTGTCCAGGGCACGGTCACGCATCACGTCAAGCCGGCGAAGGGGATGGAATTCAAGGACGTGGTGTTTGCACCCGACGGCAAGACGCTGCTGGCCGGCGATCAAACGCACACCATCCACGTCCTTGACGCGGCGACCGGCAAGGAACAGCGTTCGTTCGGCCCGAGCAGCAAACCCAACGTGGTCGAGCGCCTGGCGATTTCGCCGGACGGCAAATGGCTCGTCAGTGTCGGCCGCACGGAGAGCACGAACAGCACAGGTAGCCGAAGCGTGGACTACGATCTCTTCCTCCGCACCTGGGATGTGGTCAAGGGGACCGAGGTTCGCACCCTGAACTTTCCCGACGCCTTGACGCCCCGGTCACTGGTGTTCACTCCCGACAGCCGGATGGTGATCGCGACCCTGGCCCCGTGGTATTCGGCCCGGCCCGGGGAGGCGCCCTCCGTGGTGCGCAGCTGGGACGTCACAACCGGCAAGCCGGGCCGGGCCTGGACGGACATTTCCGAGATCGGCAGGACGGCGGCTGTGAGCCCCGACGGCAAGGAACTGGCGCTCATGAATGAAGGAGGGGTTATCCGCTTCTTTGACCTGGCCAGCGGCAAGGAAACGCGGTCGGCCGCGGCCAGTCCCTGCTCCGTTGCCGGGGTCTGCTTCCGGCCGGACGGCAAGACGGTCCTGACGTTCGGCACCGACAAGAGCCTCCGCGAATGGGAGCCGGCTGGCGGCAAGATGCTCGGCGTCCTCGCGGCCTCCGTCCCGACGGACTTCTCGGGGGCCTTCTCTCCGGGCGGGCACTTCCTGGTGACCAACACCTGGAAAACCAACGACAAGCTGGCCCAGTTCCTGGGCGGCGATCCCCGGGTGCGGGTAGTCCGGCTGTACGAGACGGCGACCGGCAAGATGACCGTGGAAAAACAAGGCATGTCGCCGATCGTGAGCCGGGACGGCAAGCGGCTGGCCTACGGCGTGCCGGAGGATCGCGAGGACGTGCTGGACAGGCGGGTCCAGGTTCTTGACGTCGGCGCGGGCCTGGTGATCCAGACCCTGAGCGCCTGGAAAGCCGCTCCGGCAGCTCGACGCCCCTCCGTGGCTGCCGGGGTATCTGGAAGCCTTCACCCCGGACAATCACGGCCTGATCGTGCGCGGGGACAAGCTGTCCTTGTGGGACGTGCGGACCGGCAAGCAGACGACCGCCTGGGACCTGGCCAAAAGCAAGGTCCGGGAGAAGACCGCCAAACCGGAAGAGCCCTTCCACGAGGGCGTCGGTGCCGTGGCCCTGGCCCCGGACGGCAAGATTGTCGCGTTTGGGGTGGCACGGTATCAGTACAACCGCAAGGGTGCCGGGTACTTGACGGGCCGGCTCATGCTCCTGGAGACGGCGACCGGCCGCTTGCTCCACCAGGTCAAGCGGGAAGAAGACGTCTTCCAGACTTTGGCTTTCAGCCCGGACGGCAAGTACCTGGCCGCGGGCGGCCGCTGGGAGGTCCGTGTCTGGAACGTCGGCACTGGCAAGGAGTCAGCGAAGTTCGAGGGGCATCGAGCCGGCATCAGTTCGCTGGCCTTCAGCCCAGATGGCAAGCAGCTGGCCTCGGCCAGCGCCGACAGCACGGTGCTGATCTGGGACGTCTCCGCGCTGAAGTAACTGAATTCCTGGTCAAGCAACCAACTCTCCTCTGGTGCCTGTCCTCAGGGGAGGATTTCCACCGTCAAGCCGGTGAACGAACTCAGCCGGGCGTCGGCGGTCAGGAAAACGTTGGCCTTATGCTCAACTGCCGCGGCCAGCTGCAGGGAATCCATCGCCTTGAATCTCGTGGTCGCCCGTATTTGGGCGGCCAGGTCACAAACGGCTGCCGTGATGCCCACGACTTGAATCTCGGGCCGGGCGAAGAAGGCCTGAAACTGTCTCTGGAGTACAACGTCCCCGATCCGGAGGGGAAGAACCAGGCACTCCATCCGAACCAGGTCACTGATCTGAAGTGCGTCGCCTGCCGCGAGGGCCGTGGCGATCCGGGTCTGGGCACGGACTCCGAAGGTCGGATGGGCCTCCACGGCGTAAATGACGATGTTCGTGTCCAGGAAGACGATCATTCCGCCTCCGTCCGGCGTTGTTGCTCCCGGAACTGCCGGCATTCATCCTGGATGCGTTCGATCTGCTGCATCCGCTCCTCATCCTCCTCACGCAGCGCGGCGACGTCGGCATCGATTTCCTCCCGGCTGCGCGGCACGAACCCACGAGCCTGCTGTTCGGCACGGAGTTGCTCGAAGAACTTCCAGATGGGCGTCTGCGCGTAGTCGAGAACGGGCTGAAGCGTGACTCGGACCTTCCCCGGCGGCAGGTTCGGCTTCTCGTCCAGCACCAGCGTGCCATCTTCCCGCAAGGTGCCTTGCACCTCGATTGCGTTGGAGGTCATGTCGTTTCTCCTTTCCGTCTGCCCTCCTCATCGTATCATCCGCCCCTTGGGAAGCGAAACACTCAGACCGGAATGTCCATCCACGGCTTGCACTCGATCCGGGAGCGAAACAGCAGGATCAGCCGGTCGATCTCCTCTCGGGTCCGCGTTTCCTTCATCGCCTCCAGATACAGGATGCGGCGCGCCACCGCGTCCAGTCGGAAGAACCAGTACAGGGTCATCAGCGGATTGATCCAGAGTTTGCTGCCCGCGGTGCGGTCGGTGGCGTGGTAATCGCCGTAGTGGCCCTCCAGGGCCGAGATGATGGACGTGCAAACGATGCTGGGGTGATTGGGCTGGTTATTGCACACGGCCAGGGCCGCCTGGCGATAGCGCTCCACTTCCGGCATGTCGGCCAGGAGCGTGAAGGCGCCCAGGAAACCCCCGGACCGGGTCAGGTCAGCGACGGCCTCCAGGAAGTGGGCGTGGCAGATGCCGTGGTAGTGATCGATGCCGAAACCCAGGCAGAAAAGCAGCTTGCGCTCCACCTTCAGCTCGTCCACGGCGGCGATGCTGGCGATGTCTTCCTGCGGCGTCGCCAGGTCGAACTCGTCGCCGCGCATCAGGCTGTCGGTGCCGCCATCGACCAGGATCACCGTGTCAATGGCGTGCTGCTTCACCAGCAGTTGATAGGCGTCAAGCAGGGGCAAGACTCCCGTGCGGGCAAAACAGTAGATGGTGACTTCCTCGCCCAACTGCCGGAACCAGCGGCAGAGATAGCCCTCGGGAAAGTAGTTGATGAACCGGGGCACTTCCGAGTCAGCGTTGACCGCCAGCAGGGCCGGGGAGAGACGAGTGCCGCCCGCCAGGTCCAGCTGAGAGAAGGAGAGGTTGGCCAGGACCACTTCCTTGCCGGCGTTGCGGAGGGCGTGATAGAGCGGCAATCCCGAGAAGAGGTCAAAGCCCCCGCCGGCACCGGCGAGCAGCACTCGCCGGGCCGGCTCCAGCTCGCGGACAAACGGCAGTTGCAGCATCGGCCATTCCTCCCAAACCCCTCCCCCGACCCCTCCCCGAAGCGGGGAGGGGAGAAAAGAGTCGATGCTTGCTGTCTTACTCCCCCTCTCCGCTTCGGGGAGGGGGTTGGGGGGAGGGGTTGGGAAAACAATCTCAGTTGCCCCAGGGAACGGAACCCGGCGCCCGAATATAGCGGGGTTCGAGGTTGTAATAGGGGTAGTACTGGCCATCGTAAGCCCAGTAGGGGCCCGCGGGAGTGGTCAGCACGCGGGGCCGCCAGCGGCCGTCCGCCGTCGGGCTCAGGTATTGCCAGTGTTCGTAGGCGCTCCGGCGGTAGAACCCCGTGCCGACGGGGGGCAGAGGGGGGTGCCGGGGCAGGATCACGATTGGACCCTGGATGGGAGCCGGTTGCGGAGCGGGAGCCGGTTGCGGGGCGGATTCCTTCGGCGGCGGCAGCAATTCTTGGCCTGCAACCCTGTTCGCTCCGAGTCCGAGAAGGAGCAGCGCAAGCAGCGTTCGCATGGTGTCACCTTGGGACCGAAGAAAGGATTTCACCCTTCCCATTGTGACAAGCGGGGCGGAGATTGCGAGAGTTGCCGGAAGAATCGCCGTGGAGTGGGACGAGCTGGAACAGCAAGATCGTTGCAACTGGTGGAACCGTTCCGGCGTGAGGCGGAGCACGCTCCGCCTCACGCCAGGATGGTCCAATCAGCGGCGTTCCCCGTAGGCCGGGTAGGTGTACTTCTTCGGAGTGGGCTGGCTGATGGTGATGGAAACGGGCCGACCTTCCAGGGGCAGCGACGGGCGCGTCCTGGGAGCCGGGTTCGTCGGCGCCGGGTTGCTGGGAGGCGTGGCCTGAGTGCCATCGGGCAGCGGCACCGGAGAGCGCGGACCGCCATCATACCGGAAAGTGCCGCCATTGGGAGCAGGCGTTGCCGGGGCCTGCGTCGATGGCAGCGGCGCCGACTGGACCGGCACGGGGGCCGTGGCCAGGTTCAGATTGTAGGTCGGAGCAGGGGACGTACTGGCGATCGAGAAAAAGCACCCGGGGGAGCTGTAGTAGTAAGCGCCCGGATAGCCATAGCCGTAGGAGCCGGCATAGCCGTAGAAGGGCCGATAGCCGTAGCCCCAGCCATAGCCGCCCAAGCCATAGCCGCCCAAGCCATAGCCGCCCAAGCCATAGCCGCCCAAGCCGTAGAAGGGCCGATAGCCAAAGCCGCCGTAGAAGCCGCGATGGCCGTAAAAGCCGCCAAAGCCGCCGTGGAAACCGCCGTAGAAGCCATGATGGAACCCACCGTGGAACCCGTGCCAGACGTCGAGTGTGTCGGCCTCGGGGCTGACCTGGCCCAGTTTCATGGTTGGAGTGTCGTCACCGGCCGGAATCGCCAGGCGGAACACGTCGCTCGCTTGACTGGCGGCCGTGCTGGCCAGGAGTCCGGTCAGCGCCAGCACGCCTGCCGTCAACAGTTTGACTCGCATGGTTGTGCCTCCGTTAGTTTTGTTCCTCACCCGCCTGAAAGGCTATTATTTCAGGAAAAGTGAGCCAAGTCAAACAATTCGGCCGATCCGGCAAGGTGCGCTTTACCAGCGCATCGGCTTCTGCCAGGACTCCTTGAGCTGGTCCAGCGCCGCCCAGACAAGCCACTCGCCGCGCCGGCCCGCGATCCGCAGCCGGGGCTCCTTGACCGTCTGACCGACGCAATGGACCGGAACGTCCATCAGACACGCCTCGAACTCCGCGGCCCGGGCCGGCTCGACCTCGATCAGAAAGCGGCTCGGCGACTCGCCAAAGAGCAGGGCTGCATCCTCTGCCCCGGCCGGGAGGCTCGACAGGTCGGCTCCAATGCCGCCCGCGAAGGCCATCTCCGCCGCGGCAACCGCCAGTCCGCCCTCGCTCAGATCGTGGCAGGAGCGCACCAGGCCGCGCTGAATCGCCTCGAAAAGTCCACGGAAGATGCGCGGCGCGAGGTTCAGGTCCACCCGGGGCGGCGTTCCTCCCTTGATTCCGCGCACCAGGTTGTAGTGCGAGCCGCCCATCTCCGCCTGCGTGCTGCCGACCAGGTACAGCTTGTTCCCCGCCGACTTGAGGTCCATGCTGACGCACCGGCGCACGTCGGGAACCTGTCCCAGAGCGGAAATCAGCAAGGTCGGCGGGATGACCAGGTGCCGTTCGCCGGAGTGATACTCGTTGTTGAGACTGTCCTTGCCGCTGATGAAGGGCGTCCCATACGCCAGGGCAACGTCCCGGCACGCCTGGGCCGCCAGCACCAGCGAGCCCAGCGTCTCCGGTCGGGAGGTGTTCCCCCAGCAGAAATTGTCGAGGATCGCGATCCGTGCCGGGTCAGCGCCGACGGCGACCACGTTGCGCACCGCCTCGTCGATGGCGTTGGCCGCCATTACGTACGGATCGAGATCGCCCAGGTGCGGATTGATGCCGCAGCCCAGGGCGAGGCCGGCCCACGAGCCCAGCACCGGCATCAGCACGGCCGCATCGCCGGGGCCGTCGTTCCGAGCGCCGACCAGCGGCTTGAGGACGCTGCCGCCCTGGACCTCGTGGTCGTACTGGCGGATGATCCATTCCTTGCTGCAAACGTTGGGCGAGGCCAGGATCGCCAGCAGCGTCTTGGTGAAATCCTCGGAGGCGGCAGGCGGGCGGGTTTCCGCGGGCGGCGCCGGCGGTCGCACTGCCTGGCGCACCACGGCGGGCCGGCCCCGGTGCAGGAAGTCCATCGCCAGGTCGGCGACCTGCTCGCCCTGGTAGAACAGCCGCAATCGGCCGGCCGCCTCAAAATGGCCGATGACCGTCGCCTCGACGTCCTCGGCGGCGCACAGTTGCCGCAGCTGCTCCCACTTGCCCGCCGGCACCGCCAGGATCATGCGCTCCTGCGATTCGCTGATCCAGATCTCGGTGTAGGAAAGCCCCTGGTACTTGAGCGGCGCCTTCTCCAGATCGACGTGGGCCCCGAGACGTTCGCCCATCTCGCCGACAGCGGAGCTGAAGCCGCCCGCACCGCAATCGGTGATGGCATGGTACAGCCCCTTGTCGCGGGCCTGGAGCAGCACGTCCAGGAGCTTCTTCTCGGTGATGGCGTTGCCGATCTGCACCGCCCCGCCGCTGACGCTCTCCGACTCGGCCGTCAGTTCGATCGAGGAGAAGGTCGCTCCGTGAATGCCGTCGCGTCCGGTCCGGCCGCCGACGGCGACAATCAGGTCTCCCGGCTCGACCGTCTTGACGCAGCGATCCACCGGGATCAGGCCGACGGTGCCGCAATAGACCAGCGGATTGGCCAGGTAGCGCGGATCGAACAGGACAGCGCCATTGACCGTCGGAATGCCCATGCGGTTGCCGTAGTCGCGCACCCCGGCCACCACACCCTTGATCACCTTCATCGGGTGCAGCACGCCGGGCGGCAGCGATTCCGGCGGCGTGTCCGGCGGGGCAAAGCAGAACACGTCCGTACTGGCGATCGGCTTGGCTCCCAGGCCCGTGCCCAGCGGATCGCGGATGACGCCGCCCAGGCCGGTGTTGGCGCCGCCATACGGCTCGATGGCCGAGGGGTGATTGTGCGTCTCGACCTTGAAGCAGACGTTGTACTGGTCGTTGAAGCGGACGACGCCAGCGTTGTCCTCGAAGACGCTGACGCACCAGTCGGCCGGGCCGAGCCGGCGGCGGATCTCCTGGGTGGCTCCGAAGATCGTTTCCTTGAGCAGGTTGTCGATCCGCCGGCCCTCGAACTCGATGATGCCCTTGAGCGTCTTGTGGGAACAATGCTCCGACCAGGTCTGGGCCAGCGTCTCCAGCTCCACGTCGGTCGGGTCGCGGTCCTGCTCCTGGAAGTGTTTCTGGATCGCCTTCATCTCGGGCAAGGAGAGCGCCAGCTGACCGGATCGGCTCAGTTGCTCCAGGCCGGCGTCGTTCAGTTGCCGCAAGGGAACGACAATGCGCTGGAAACGGTAAGGGGAGCCCAGCGAGAGATGGTCGAGGTGCAGCGGGCCGAACACCAGCTGCTCGATGGCGTCGTTGGCAAGGACGCGCTGGAGTTGGGTCCGGGAAGCCCGTTTGTCGGTTGGTCCGAAATAGCGGCGGTAGCTCCGCACCGAGTCCAGGGCGATTCCCAGGTCGCGGGCGGCATCGACGACGCTCATCGCCACCGGGTCCATGACGCCCGGCTTGAGCAGCACCGTGGCCAGCGTGTCGGGTCGAAAATGCTCGTTAAGTGTGCCCAGCCGGCCGGTCTCCGCCACCGGATCGACCAGCAATTCGCGGAGCAACTGGTCGGCTTGCGCCCGGTCCAGGTCGCCTTCCAGGAGAAAGCCCCTGGCCGAGCCGGTGATCAAGTCGGCTGCCTGCCGGCTGTGCGTCAGGAGGGTGTATTCCTCCCGGACCCGGGCCAGCTCGGTATCGCTGCCGCGCGGCTGGATTTCCACCTCCCAGAGCATGAATTGCCTCCTGCTTGCGACACAAGCCCGGAGCGCCAGCGACGGGATCTGCTTGTCCCGTCGCTGGCGCTCCGGGCTTGTGTCGCAGGGAATCACCACATGGTATGAGTGCAAATGCCGATCAGCGCACCCACGTAGAGGCCGCTGAGGATCAGACCGCAGCTGGCGAGGATCACGTGCTTGCCGCGGACCCGGATAGCGGCTGCCCCCAGGCCGAGGCCAAACAGGGCCGACACGGACAGGCCCAGCAGCAGAAACACCCACAGCACCAGCGCCCCCAGGTGCAAGCCGCCGCTGGCCGCCGAGGCGACCACCACCAGCACAAACCCAAGCACAGCGACGATCCAGGTTCCCAGGCCCAAGAGCAGCGACCAGAGCGCCTGGCGGAAGTGCGTGCGGACCTGTTCCGGCTGGCCTTCGCCGGAGTCCATTCCCCTCTCGACGCAGGCCAGGCACAGGATCTGGTCCGCCCAGCGGCTGCGGCAGGTTTCGCAGTAGAAGTTGCCGCAGCGGCCACAGGTGCCGATCGATTCGTTACTGGGATGAACGGCGCAGGCGGCCTCGCCGGTGCGGACCGGCCGGGCGTGGCGGGTCGGCGGATCGTAGAGCGGGTCGCGGCAGCTGGGACAGCGGGCCCCCAGCCGTTCCCGGTCCTCCGGCAGCGGGTAATCACAGGAAGGACAACGCGCCATGGACTTAACCTCCGTTTACCCCGTGACCTGCTGGACAATGACCAGCGTGCAGACGGCCAGGTTCCACAACACCCCGGCCAGTCCCATGAACAGGCCGGTCATGGCCATTCCCCGGCCGCCCACGTTGGGCTTGCTTTCGATCTCGCGCAGGGCAAAGCCGCCCAGCGTGATGGCCCCCGCCGGGATGATCATGCCCACCAGGCTCAGCACCACGGCCAGGATTGTCGATCCTTGCGGGTTGAGCTGCGGATTCATGGTCGCCGATCCCAGACACAGGGCGATGGGCCCCGCTGCCAGGCCGACGATCACCGCGACCACCGCCAGCACCGAGACGCGGGGCGGCCGATTCAGGGCACGCAGACGAAAGTTCTTGCACGGGCCGCAGAGCATCTGTCCCTTGAACGAAACGACGCAGCTGTCGCAGAACGGCAGCCGGCAATCGGAGCAGTGATGCGTCTTGGCCGACTCGTCGTGGTTGAAGCAGTAATCGGGATTGACCTTGCGGTAGGTCCGTGGCCGGCGCACGGGCATGGACGAGGGCGGGCTGGGCGGCAACGGCACGCTGGGTCGATGGGGCACGTCGTTGCTGTCATCGACCGGCACCGCCCGCGCCGGCGGCACCGGCTGGGCGGGAGGCACCGGCCGGGCCGGAATGGGCTCGGGTTCGTCCGGGACTTCCGGCTCGGCGATGGTGCTGGCCCACGGGACACGCAGTCCCTGGCCGCAATCGCAGAAGATCATCGTGCCGGCCTGGGTGTCGGACCGATGGTGTTTCTTGCCGCACTGCTTGCAGCTGAACCAGATCATATGCCTGCTCTCCTCTCCTGCCCCAGACACAAGCCCGGAGCGCAGAGCGACGGGGCGGTCGCTTGTCCCGTCGCTTGTCCCGTCGCTTGCCCGCGCTCACCCTCCCCGGGCTTGTGTCTGTCCTGCCCATTTTACCTTAGCAAGTCCAGCCCCGTCCATCACCCCCAGGCGGACATCCGCGCCACGGTGGGATACAATCTCCACATCCTCCGGTCCCTTCGCGCCGGGGCCCGGACACCGGAACTTCATGCAACCAGGAACCCGCTGATGAGCACCCCTACCTTCGAGAAGCTGACCCCTCCCACCACCGGCACCCGCGTGGACATCGATTCCGCGGGCCGCTGGAAGATCCCGGACGATCCGATCATCTGTCTGATGCGTGGCGACGGGATCGGCCAGGACGTGGGCACGGTTCCTGGCATCACCACCTGTGCCGTGCGCGTCCTCGACGCCGCCGTCAAGAAGGCGTTCGGCGGCAAGCGCAAGATCGTCTGGTTCGACATCCACGCCGGCGACGTGGCCCGCGAGATGTACCATCCCGAATACACCGCCATGAGCGAGGATCAACGCAAGCAGAAGATCAACGCCCTGGGCGAGGACCAGCAGCGGCAGCTCTATCTGCCCGACGATTCCCTGAAGGCGTTCGAGTATTACAAGGTCGGCCTGAAAGGGCCGCTGACCACGCCCATCGGCGGCGGTTTCCGCAGCATCAACGTCTACCTGCGGATGCGTTTCGACCTGTACGCCTGCGTCCGGCCGGTGCGCTACTTCAAGGGCGTCGAGGCCCCGAACAAGCGGGCCAGCAAGGTGGACATGGTGATCTTCCGCGAGAACACCGAGGACGTCTACTGCGGCATCGAGTTCAAGAGCGGCAGCGACCGGGCGAAAAAGGTGATCGCCCTGCTCAAGGAGCTGGGCTACGACGTGCTGCCCTCGTCGGGCATCGGCATCAAGCCGATGAGCCCGGAAGGCAGCAAACGGCTGATCCGGATGGCGATTCGCTTTGCCATCGACAAGAAGCTGCCGAGCGTGACGCTGATGCACAAGGGCAACATCATGAAGTTCACGGAGGGCGCCTTCAAGGACTGGGGCTACGAGCTGGCCCGGGACGAGTTCCGCGACCAGGCAGTCAGCGAGGACGAGGTGACCAAGGGGGCAAACGCCACGGGCAAGGTGGTCATCAAGGACCGGATCGCCGACAGCATGTTCCAGCAGGTCCAGCTGCGGCCCGACGAGTACAGCGTGGTGGCCACGCCCAACCTCAACGGCGACTACCTGTCCGACGCGGTGGCGGCCCTGGTGGGCGGCATCGGCCTGGCGGCCGGCGCCAACATCGGCGACCGGGCGGCCATGTTCGAGGCGACCCACGGCACCGCACCGAAATACACCGGCAAGAACATGGCCAATCCGGGAGCGGTGCTGCTGTCGGGCGTGCTGCTGCTGGAGAAGCTGGGCTGGGACGAGGCGGCCCGGATGGTGAACAAGGCGCTGGAGGCGACCTTCGCCGAGAGCGAGGCCATCGCCCAGAAGGGACCGGGGGGCAAGCTGTACGTGACATATGACATTGCCCGGCAGTTCCCGGGGTACAGCGAGAAGGATGGCGCGACCAGCAGCGCCTTCGCGGAGCGGATCATCCAGCACCTGGGATGAACCGGTGCGAGATGTGCGCTGGTAGGCTAGCGGGGTAGGGAAACGAACTTTGTCGGCATAAGTGATTGCAGCATAGCATGTTCAGTCGATTCGTTTCCGCTACCCCCTGCACACCCCCCCGAGGAGGGAAACGAACTTTCATCCGGGTGCGGCCTGCTCGTCCCCCCGGTAATTGACGAGGCTTGACGCTCAGCTTCGACTTCGCCATTCGCTGTCAGGGGATCCACAAATCATGGCGCGTTTGCTCGTAACTCTGCTCCAAATCGAGAGGAACGCTGAGGTCCGCGGTTAGCCACAGCGGCAACGTTGGCAGAGGTTGACCCAGAGTCAGAACGTGCGACCATGCTTCCAGGATTGTTCGTTTCTCCTTTTTGACCCAACGACACGAGGCGGCGTAGAGGTCCGGACACGGATCACCCAACGTCGGGTCGGTATGGCCGATCATGGTCAACAGCTCGAAGTAAAGGTTGAAACGCCGAACGGTAACCAGATCGACGATGCTGACCGCCACGCCTTTCTGGATCAACGCCGCACACTTGCCGACAAAAACATTGCGATGTTCCGGTCGATCCTTGTTCACCGGACTGACGATTTCGATGGCCGCGACCAGCTGCCGCCCGCGCTGCGCATCGAAGATCCGGACCGCGTACTCGTCGTAATCGGCCAGAGTCGTTTCCACGGCCAGGGTGGGACGTGCCGGTGCCCACACGGCTGTCGCCACCCCGCCGTTCTCTTCGCTCTTTCCGGACAGCGGCGGAGCAGCGTCTTTCTCGAACGCCGCGACTATTTCGACCTGCGAGCCCGAATGAACCCGCGGCTCGGCAACATACCCGGCTGGCAGGTGCTTTCGCAATTGCTGGACGATAACCATCGGCCAACCCCCGTGGAAACCCTCCCACGAAGTGATGTTATCCAACGGCGGGCGAAAGTGATCGCGTAAGGGCACGACTTGGTCCTCCTCGGAAACATGTTATCCGATCGGGCGGCGTTATCTGCACTCTACAGCGCAGATAGGGACCGTACAACCAGTCGTTTGGCCTCTCTCTCCGTGAGGTTGGCGACCAGGGCAACTGCCGGGCCGATGAACAGTGCGCCGACGTGATCGTCCACGTGCAGGCTCCGCACAGCCTCTTCGAGCGAAAGCCCTGCGGCCAGCAACCCTCGGAGACTCCGTTCAACCCGCTCGTCGTCTGTTCGGCCCCACACTGACATTCTCACCTCCCTTTCGCTCGTTGCGTGTGTTATCACGGCGCCGCAGGCCGACACGTCCGGTTCGTCATTTCGAGGGCAGCTCCAGCGGCCCTTTGAGGGCTTTGGGAAACACGCCCCAGCTCACCTGGTACGTCGCTTCGAGCGGGCACGGGACGTAGTGATCCATGGGAGGCGTTCGCTGTCAGGACTTGGGCTTTTCGGTTACTGGCACATCTCCGGTCTGGTCGGATTGTGGAACGGCCCCATTCCTCGGAAAGGCAGTAAGAATATCGGTCAAGACATCCACTGCGGGACGATCTTCAATGACGCTCAGCGCCTCCGATCAACTCCTCGACGCGCATCCGATAGTCGCGCAGGCGCTCGGACGAAGGCAGCACCTGGATGATCGGTTGGCCATCGTCGTCGTTGGGTCCCTCGAAGACCAGCAGTTCGGGCCCGGGAAAGTCCTGTTGCCGCCAGCCTCGGTTGAGCAGATAGGCCTGCATACTCTCGACCCGGACCCGATCAATCCGGGGATCAATCCACGCGGAGGAATTCATAGTTCTTCTCGCTTTCGGACCTTGTCCAGCAGTCGCGTCAAGGTATCTACCGTAAACACATTCGCTCTCGGGATGGATACCCTGATCTTTGCGGTGTTCAGCGTCGGTTTGAGCCCCTTGAACGACATCCAGTAGGCACAGCGTCGCAGCAGCAAGTGTTCCTCGCTCTGCTCTGTCCATGCTGGCTCCTCTTCCGGCAGCACCAGGAGTACCATAATCCTTGGACATCCCACGGCCGGATCGCGAAGGTCTTCGTAGGTTTCGACCTCCAGGTCATGGAGCACGTGCGATGCCGTGACGATTGCCGTGGTCGAACTCTTGGCCTGGATGTCGAGGCGGAAACCTGTCTCGACGTACCGGCGATTCTTGCGACAGATCGCGTGAACCGTCAAGTCGATGCCATAGTCGAAATCGCGGAAACTGCAACTTAGCCCACACCGACCCGCGATCGCGTGTACGTAGGCTCGGGACATCGCTTCCTGGCGATGTGCTCGGATTAACACGCCTGAATCTCCTTGCCAAACGCGGACGCTTCTTGACTTCTTGTCCATCCCTTCCCGATTGTATCCGACAAAGTCGTTCCCTGCGAGGTGTTCATTTCTTGTTGGCTACCGTTCCAGCAACACCAGCAGGAAGTCGGGCGGCATTGAGCGAATCGCCGCGTCCGGCGTCCGATTCGTCATTTCGGGGGCAGTTCCAGCGGTCCTTTGAGGGCCCGGGGAAACACACCCAGCTCACCTGGTAGGTTGCTTCGAGCGGGCAGTAGACGTCGTGAACCGGCGTGAGGAAGATCGGCATGTCTAGCAGCGTGTCTCCGACCGCCACGTTCTCCACGTGGGCGACTTTCAGCGGACCGGCGGCATACGCCGCGAGGGTCAACGGCTTGTCCGGCGGCAGCTCGAACGGCTCTTCCTTGAACTGGTCCCAGATCGGCTTGTGGATGCCGTGCGGGTCGCGGACCGACGGCGGAAACAGATCGACGATCAGCAGGTTGATGTCCCGAGTCAAGGCGCCGACCGCGTGCCGGATGATGGCGTCCAGCCGATACGGGGTTTCTTTGTCCTGGCGGGTGACCCAGAAGACCGCAGCGACGGGTTGGTGGAGTTCGTCCCGGATGGTGACAACCTTGCAGGCGTACTGCTGCCGGTCATCACGGAATTGGAACCGAGTTCGCGGCGGCTGTTCGGTTGAGTCCGGCAAGTTTTCATCCCAGTTGCGGAGGACGATCGGTCCACTGGGTTCGGGGAGGGGACAGAACCCGGCCGGTGGGCGAAGCTCAACGGTTTCGGTCATCGCGTAGATCAATTGGGGTAGAACCCCGTTGTTCAGTCGCTCACTCAACCGGCACGACCAGTCGAGTTGGAAGGCGTGGTACAAGGCATCGCACGTGCGGGTCCAATCGTGAATCGGCATGGTGAACCTCCGACACAATTATACCCGGGGGAGGTTACTTCTTCTCCAGGGGCGGCGGAGCAACCGGCGGGTCGATGAGTTCTTTGAGCATGGCGGGGAACACTGCCCAGGCCTGCAGGTAGGTTGCCTCCAGGGGAGCCGGTACGTATCGGGTCTCCGAGAGGAAGATCGGCAGCGACGGGAGCGGGTCGCCGATCCCGACCGAGTCCACGTAGGCCGTGGGCAGGTCGCCGCCTACGTAGGCCGCGACGGTGAGAGGCTTGCCCGGCGGGGCCTCGAACGGCTCGTCGCCGAACTCGTCCCAGATCGCCTTGTGAATCCCCTGGGGATCACGGGGCGTCGGCGGGAAAAGATCGACGACGAGCAGGTTCACCCCTTGGTTCAGGATGTCGGCCGCCTTTTCGACAAACGTCCGAATCGCATTGCGGCTGTCCTTGTTCCCAGGTGACACGATCTCGACGATCGCGACGACTTTCCCCCGGCCATGGCGGATGACAACCCGGTCGGCCCGCTTGGCGTAGTTGATCTTCTCCCACCTGGCGATGACCCGGGCGGTCGGCGGGGTCGTGGCGACAGCGACTCCGCCTGGGTCGCCCTTCGGCGCGCGGGTGTGCAGGGCGACCACGTCCGGGATCGGCCGGCCGGTGACCTGCTCGGTCATCGCCACGTAGTCGGGTGGCAGCAGCCCGCCGTTGAGTGAATCGGCAATCGCGGATATCCACCGCTGGTGGAAGTGATGGAAGTCACCCGGTTCGAGGCGAGTCCAGTCGTGAATCGGCATGATGAACCTCCGATAAACCCAGGCTATTTTATCACGGGACCTGGCGGCGGGGCAATCAGACCACTCTGCGAATCCGCAGGAGCGAAGCGCCGGGCGAGGCCGCGCTCCGCTCCGCGGCTCCGCTTCAAACGTCGCCCCACCCCACAATGAGCCGTTCGAGCTTCACCCGGGGCAGAACCTCGCGCAGCTTGCGGCCTTCTGCGATGCGGCGACAATCCTGGGCGTGGGCGTCGGCTGCGCCGAAGCGCCGCCTGGCGCCGCGAGGCCGCTGATGATGGCGATTCCCAACCACTTGCGCATTGTCCAGCGGTTCATGGTTCAGCTCCGTCAGAGTGGGTTGTGGTTCCTCCACGTCGGATTGTACTCCGAGATGCGAACGAACGCGATACCGCAAGGTTGCTCCCAACAAATGAGACGCGGAAACAGAAGTGGGAGCAACCCTGAACGACCGGGTCAGCACCACGACGCAAACAAAGACCCTGGCCAGGAAATCCTTCCCGGCCAGGGTCTCGCAGCAAGTGGCCGCCGCAATGCTCCCGTTTACTGGTGGATCAGGGAATCGACCTTCTGGCGCGCCTCCCGGCCCAGCTCGCGAGACCCTTGCTTGATCTTGTCGAAGTCCTCGTGGATCTTCTGTCGGTCCACGTTTACCTGGATCTGGGTATTCTCCGAGCCGGTGCTTGTTGAAAACGTGAACCAGTGGAAGTAGAAACCCGCTCCAACCAGGATCACACACGCCACAAACAGGATGAACAGGGTCCGCATAGGTCACCTCTCGTTTCCTTCGGGGTTGTTCGATTGTCTTGTCCGACTGACTACCAAATCTGGCGAGAGCCAGGAGGAAAGGGGGACAGGAACCGGGAGCAGAAGGGCCGCGATCAGTCCACGGGGAAGCAAAGCCGGAAACCGTAGCTGTTGCTCCGACCACTCGGCGCGAGCCCGTTTCGGCACGCTGCACGGCAGTCCTCAGCGACGTAGTCCCACGAACCACCACGAAGAACGCGAGATTTGGCGGAATTTTGACCTTGTGGATCTGTTGTATCGCTTGATGGGTAAAGTCCATACCAATCCTGACACCACTCCCACACGTTGCCGTGCATGTCGAACAAACCCCAGGCATTCGCCGGGAAACTGCCTACTGAGGTCGTTTGCTTCCTGGATAATCCCTGACGACCGGTGTGGGAGGGGCCATTGCCGCAGCGGCAGTTCGCCTGATCGGCAGTGATGGTTTCGCCGAAGGAGAAAGGAGTGGTCGTCCCAGCCCGACACGCATACTCCCATTCCGCCTCGGTCGGCAGGCGGTAAGCCTTGCCGTCTTGCTGGCTCAAGCGCTCGCAGAACTCTTGGCAGTCTTTCCAAGAGACTCTCTCCACCGGTCGATCAGCGCCTTTGATGGAACTTGGGTTGGAGCCCATCAGGGCAACCCATTGGGCCTGTGTCACTGACGTGACAGCAAGGAAAAAGCCTTTGGTAAGCGTAACTCGGTGCTGAGTTTCATCTTCTTCTCGATCCTTCTCGCTGGGTGGACTTCCCATCAGGAAAGTTCCTGGCGGAAGGAAGGAGAACGTGATCGACGCGCCGCCGGGGAGCGTTGTGGTCCTTTGCGGCAGACACGGTCGCACACCCTGTTCCAGCAGCCGGACCAGGCGAGCTTGCCAGCCAGTCCGCTGCGGCAGCTCCGGAGTGGTGCAGCTGGCCAGCAACTGCCGGTGCAAGCGCAACAGCTCTGCCCGGTGGGGGTCGTCGTGTTCCTCCAGCCAGTCGGCCAGGACGTGGTAGCGATCCTCTTCGAGGGGGTGGGCGACGATTCCCTCAAGCAAACCAGCGAGCGCGTTCATGTCCAGGTCCAGGCGAATGGGCGTTATTGCACTCAGGAAAAGCCAACGTCCGGCGAGCCCGGTCCGCCCCGCCATGAATGGCGGGGCTACACGCCAGCAGAAAGCCCCATGAATGGGGCTGCATGGGAGCCCGCCTCCGCCAATCAGCCCGATTTATCGGGCTTTCTGCTGGCGTGTAGCCCCGCCATTCATGGCGGGGCGGACCGGGCTCGTTCCATCTCAATACCCCGACCCCCACGGCGACGGCCGTTTGTCGAAGTACGCCTGCAGTCCCTGCCGGCACTCCTCGGAAAGGCGCGGCTCGGCGCTGGCCTCGGCCGCCTGCTCCACCGACACCGCCTGCCGCGAAAACTTGTGCAGCAGCTCCTTGGTCTGGGCCAGCGCGTTCGGGCCGCCCTCGGCCAGCGACCGGGCCACGACCAGGGCATGTTCGAGGAGCGCTCCGGCAGGCACCACCTGGTTGATCAGCCCCGCCACGGCCGCCTGCGGCGCACCGATCAGTTCGCCGGTCAGCAGCAGGTAGCGGGCCAGGCCGCTCGCCGACGTGGCGCAGCAGGTGCGGCATCACCATCGCCGCCACCAGGCCGCGCCGCACCTCTGGATAGCCGAACCGCGCCTCCGGCACCGCCACTGCCAGGTCGCACACCGTCACCAGGCCCGCGCCGCCGGCTACCGCAGCGCCGTTGACCGCAGCCACGGTCGGCTTGGGGAGCGTGTAAATCAGGTCGTACAGGCGGGCCAGCTGGAGCGAATCGCTCCAGACCGGCGCCTCCTGACCCTTCGCCTGGAGCGATTCCCGCAGTTCGGCCAGGTCCATGCCGGCACAGAACGCCGTGCCCGCTCCGGTCAGGATCACGCAGCGGGCGTTCCTGTCATCCCGGGCGCGCGTGAAAGCGTCAGTCAGCGCCTGGATCAGGTCCCGGCTCAGGGCGTTGCGCCGCTCAGGCCGATTGATCGTCAGCACCGCGGCCGGGTGCTGCAGCTCGTAAAGGACCAGCTCACCGCTCATGATTCCCTCCTTCTTGTCAGGCTGGAAAGCCTGACCTACTTCATCTCGTCCAGGGGCATCCGCAGAAGCGCCAGGGCCAGCGTCTTGCCCTGGTTGTCGCTCCGCAGCGATCGGCTGGCGCCTCCGGCCAGCACGTCGTACAGCATGAAGTTCAATGCGAGCAAGTTTGGTGCCTCGTAACGCACCACCCGTGTCGGTCCCAGACCCTGGAAGTAGCGCTGCACTACCTCGGCGGTCAGGTGCTGCCGCAAGAAGTCGAAGGCGGCCAGGTCGTAAGCGATCACGGCCACGTTGGCATGGTTGCCCTTGTCGCCGCTGCGGCCGTGCGCCAGGTCCGACAGCCGGGTGGGTTTGTGCTGCATCGGTCACTCCTCCCCCAGGACGCGAACCTCGGGCACGACCAGCGCCTTGGACACCAGGGCCGGCCAGTAGGCGAACACCTCGCGGACGCTGGGCCGACCCGTCGTGTAGCCGCTCACCCCGGGCGGCCCGGACGTGACCAGCGGGGCGAACTCCTTGGTGAAGCGCTCCACCACCGCCTTGCGTGAATCGTGGACGGCCACGCGCAGCACCACCTCGGGCGGCTGCTCCGCACGCGGCAGCACCCCAGGCAGACTGTCGCCCGCTCCCAGGCACTCGACGTGGCTGCGCTGCGGCTCGACCCCGATGCGTCGCAATCGGTCGAGGATGATCGCTCCGCAGCGTTGCGCCTTGGTGACCGCATCCGGTCCCGCGATCACCAGCGTGCCGCTGGCGGTGTAGCCGTCGCGGTAGGCGATCGACACCTTGTACGTGTCCGTCGCCGGCTTGCCTCGCGCTCCCGCAATCCGAACGCGGTCGGGGCCGGTCTCGCTCAGCTGCAGGCTGGTAAAGTCGGCGGTCACGTCCGGGGTCAGATACGCGGCCGGATCGCCGACCTCGTAGAGCAGCTGCTCGGCCACCGTCTCACGGTTAACGGCTCCACCCGTACTCGGCGGCTTGGTGATCGTGAAGCTGCCATCCGGCTCGATCTCGGCGATCGGATAGCCGACGCCGGCCAGGTCCGTGATGCTCTGCCAGCTGCACCACAGGCCGCCGGTGGCCTGGGCACCGCACTCGATCAGGTGGCCGGCGGCGGCGCCCGCACAGAGCCGATCCCAGTCATTCCAGGCCCAGCCGAACTCGTGGGCCGCCGGGGCCAGCGTCAGGGCGGCATCCGCCACGCGGCCGGTAATCACAATCGAGACGCCGGGCCGACGCAGCGCGTCCACGATCGGCGGACTTCCCAGGTACGCATTACTGCTGACCACCCGGCTCCGCACCTCGCTCAGCGGAGCCCCGGTGTCGAGATTGGCGAACCTCTCCCCTCGGGCGATCCATTCGTCCAGCCGGGGGAGCAGGTCGTCGCCGCTGACGATCGCGATGCGCCGTTCGGTCAGACCGGCCTTGTCGAGGACGGCGCGGGCGGCGGCGGCGCAGCCGCGCGGGTTCATGCCGCCGGCGTTGGTGACGATCTTCAGGCTGCGGCTGCGCCGGAGGACCGGAGTGAGACGTTCGAGGACGTCGATGAAGTCGGTGGCGTAACCGTGGTCCGGATTGCGCTGCTTGAGCAGCGCCAGGATCGACATGGTCAGCTCGGCCAGGTACTCGAGCGTGAGATAATCGAGCTGGCCCTGCTCGGCCAGGAACAGGGGCGCGTCCAGGTTGTCGCCCCAGAAGCCGCAGCCGTTGCCGATGCGAACGGTGGAACGAGTGCCTTGAGCCGTCATGGCAATGGCCTTGTGTCAAGAATGCGGGCGTTGCCGCTTGCAGAGCGGAGCATCGATGATCTCGCGCAGGATGAACGCCAGCCGGGCGGACTGCGGCGAACGGAGCAACTTTCCCAGCGGAGGCAACGGTTCATTCTGGGTAACGGTCGGGGCCAGGTTGGGCGCTCGCAGCGCCGAGACAGGCGCCGGCGCTGGTGAAGGCGGGGCCGAAGCCGGCGCGGCAGACGGGGGCCTGGGAGCGGGTCGGTCGGCGATCGGCTCGCGGACCAGCTCCAGGACCACGGGCCGGGTCTGGGGAGGCGGAGCCTGGGGCTGATCGAGGACGAGCCGGCGTGGCGCGGGCCGGGGCTCCGCCTGGGCTTCCCGTGGGCGCGCGGGCCGTCTCTCCTCGGTGGGCGCACCGGCCGTTCCCGAGGACGCGGCTCGGCAGGCGGGCGGGCGGCGGGAACCGGGGCGTCGCTAATCGGATCGCGCGGGCGCTCCGTCTGGGAACGCTGCTGCCGTTGCTGAGCCAGGAAGCGATCCAGCTCGGATGCGGGCCGGCGCGGGCGGGAAGGGTCGCCGGGCCGGCGGCGCGGGTCCTTGACCGGCTCCTCGGCCTCCTTGATCAGGCTGCTCAGCAGCCAGACCGCGAAGGCGATCAACGGGATGATCAGAATGACCCAGGGCTGATTCATCGAAGGCTCCTTTTGGAGTGCGGCGGCTTGACGCCGCTTTCTTTTCTTTCGTTGTTCTTGTCGAGAGGCGAAAAACAGAAGAAAAGAAAGCGGCGTCAAGCCGCCGCACTCCAAAGTGTTAATTCGCGTTCCGATCCGGCCGATCCCCGCTGGCGCCGGCCCCGGCGATGGAGTTGCGCATCTGCGTGTCGGATTGCAGGTTCTTGAGATTGTAATAGTCCATCACGCCCAGCTGGCCCTCGCGGAAGGCCTGGGAGATGGCCCGGGGCACCTCGGACTCGGCCAGCACCACGAGGGCCCGGTTCTCTTCCACCTTGGCCCGCATCTCCTGTTCCAGGGCCACGGCCAGGGCCCGGCGCTTCTCGGCGTTGGCCTGGGCCACGCGCAGGTCGGCGGCGGCCTGGTCGGCCTGGAGGTTGGCGCCGATGTTGGCGCCCACGTCGATCTCGGCCACGTCGATCGAGACGATCTCGAACATGGTCTGCGAATCCAGCGAGTTGCGCAAGCACCGCCTGGGAGATCAGGTTGGGGTTGGCCAGCACGTCGGTGTGATGCTCGGCGCTGCCGATGGCCTTGACGATGCCCTCGCCCACCCGGGCGATGATCGTGTCCTCGCTGGCCCCGCCGACCAGCCGGTCGAGCTTGGTCCGCACGGTGACGCGGGCCCGGGCCCGCAGCTGGATGCCGTTCTTGCAGACGCCGTCCAGGGTGGCCCGGCCCTTGGTCGGGTCGGGGCAGTCGATCACCTTGGGATCGACGCTGCGCTTGACGGCCTCGTACACGTCCCGGCCGGCCAGGTCGATGGCGGCGGCCACGCGCCAGGGCAGGTCCATGCCGGCCTTGTGGGCGGCAATCACCGCCCGGGCCACCTTCTTGACGTCGCCCTTGGAGAGGAAGTGGGCCTCCATCTCCTGCGTGGTGATCTTGACGCCGGCCTGCACCAGGGCGATCTTCTGCTGCACGATCAGCAGGAAATCCACCTTGCGCAGCTTCATGCCGATCATGTCCAGGATGCCGATGCCCGCTCCCGTTAGCAGGCTCTGGATCCACAGCTGGACGAAGTTGAAGAAGATGAAGATGATGATCAGAAAGACCACCAGGGCCACGCCGCCGCCGATCAGGACGACCGGGTTCTCGAGCACGTTGGCCAGCAACAAGGACGACATCAGGTTTCTCCCTAAGAATGTCCGGTCCACACAAGCCCGAAGCGCCAGCGCCGGGACCATCCCGTCGCTGGCGCTCCGGGCTTGTGTGCCCCGGAGTTAGCGGACAGGGTCAAAAAATTCAACGCCTTCCATGTCGCCGAGGTCGGGTTGATCGATGGGGCGAACCAGCACCTTGCCGGCCCGCACGTCAATGCAGCGAACGTACTGGCCCGGCTCGACCATCATCCCCTCGGTGATGGTATCCACCCGGCGACCGTCAAAATCCACCACGCCGGCGGGGCGGAGGGCCGAGAGGGTCCGGCCAATGCGTCCCTTCAACCGTTCCAGGTCCTGGTTGCCGGGCAGGGCGCTCAGGGTGGTGTCCTCTTGCGGGGCCTGGACGATGAAGCGCCGACCCAGGGGCGTCCTCGGCCAGACGTAGCCGATCACGACGCAGGCCACCACCAGGCCGCCAAAGGATGCCAGCAGGACCATCCCGCCGACGTAGGCCCCCAGCTGGAAGGCCACGAAAATGCCGCCGCCAATGGCCAGCAGGCCGGCGACAAACAGCACGCCCCCCGTCGGCAGCAGCGGCTCCACCGCCAGCAGCACAAAGCCGGCCACGAGCAGAATGATACAAAGCGTCAGGTCCATTGGGGGGGTCTCTCACGACCCCTGCCGGCTTGCCCGGCAGGTGAAGCAGGTCGATAGCTAGGAGGCGGCGGAGCAACAAATGGTTTTTCTTTCTTCTCCATCTAGCCAGAGACCTCCTTCACCTGCCGGGCAAGCCGGCAGGGGTCGTCATCTGTCCTCCATCATACCTCCTTGACCACGACGCGGTTGCCCTCAATCTCGATGACCTGCACGCGCGACCCGGGTTGAACGTAACTGCCCTCGGCCACAACGTCAACAAAGTTATCGCCAAATTGCACTTTTCCCGCCGGCCGCAGCGGCGTCGCCGCCACGCCGATGGCCCCCAGCAGGGCGGCCAGCTCGGGCCGGGTGGCCAGCGGCATCGACTCCTCGCTGGACTCCCCGTTCTCCTCCACCAGGGGCTTCAGCAGCAAGCGGTTGGCCACCGGAATGTTGGGGAGATAACGCGCCAGCAGCAACGCCAGGACGAGCGAGCCCAGCATCATCAGGCCCAGCGGTCCCAGAGTTCGACCGTAGCCCATCCACTCCTCGGGCGTCTGCGGCCAGTGGCCGTAGGCCGCCAGGCCCAGGCTGCCCACCACCAGGATGATGCCGGCGATGCCGCACACCCCGAAACCCGGGATCACGAAGATCTCCACCAGCAGCAGCACGATGCCCAGCAGGAACAGCAGCAGGAACAGCACGGTCATCTGCCCGTACAGCTGCGAGTGCGACCAGAAGAACAGCACAAAGCAAATGGCGGCGATCACCCCCGGCAAGCTGACGCCCGGCATCTTCAGCTCCAGGAACAGACAGGTGACGCCCATCATGATCAGCACCAGCCGGGTCCAGGGATTGCGCAGGAACTCCCCCAGGGCGTCGAGGAAGTCGGCCTCGCTGGTATGCACGTCGCCGACCTGAACGCCGACCATCGGATAAATGCTATCGATCTTGTCGGCAACCGCCTGGGCCACCCCCAGACTCTGGGCGGTGGCGGCGTCGAGGGTCAGGTATTTGCTGGCGTCCTCCTTGACGACCTTGAGGCTCTTCCAGCGCGGGCCCTGGCCCGCCTTTTCGCTCTTCTGGTTGTCCTCGTTGAACTCCTGCTCGCTCAGGAACAGCCGTTCGCTGTCGCCGCGGGTGCTGGCCACCTGGTGAATGCGCAGGCTCCGATCGACCATGCCCTCGGCCAGCACCTTCGGGTAGAGCATCTTGCCGGCCACCTCGACAAGGTTCTTGCGGATCACGTTCTCCAGGGTGGAGTGTTCCTGGACGTAGTGCTCGAGGTCGCCCAGCTTGGCCTCGGAGTGCATCACGATCTTGTCGCAGGCCAGGGCCAGGAACGTGGCCGTGTTGCGGGCCTGCGGCGTGACGTAGGCATACGTTTCCACGGGATTGCCGCGCCTCTCCTCGTTGAGCCGGGCCAGGAAGTCGGCCAGCTCATACGCCTCGCTGCTCTCGCCGTCGCCGCACTCCAGCTTGAAGATCAGCACGTTGGCCTTCTGGCCGAGGGCCCGCGAGACGTGCCGTTTCACCCGTTCTTTCATCTCGCCGGTGATGTTGCCGGTCAGGGTCATCTGCCAGACGCTGGGACGATCCGGCGGTTGCGACAGGGCGGAGCGCGGCAGCCGGAAGGCGTCGAGGACCTGGGTCAGGTTATCGCGCGGATCTTTCTGGCACAGGCCATAGGTGCTGGCCTTCTCGAAGTCGTAACTGGCGGTCTGCCCCACGCCCAGCTCGGGGATCGGGATTCCCCGCACGCCGGGGCTGCTGGCCTGGTAGCGCTCGCTGGGGCGGACGCCATCGACCTGGACCACGGCCAGGTTGCTGTCGTAGAGCTTGCGCACCAGGGCCGGCGGATAGCGCCGGCCAATCTCCTCGTAAGCCTGGCGTTCGGAAGCGGCCAGCCCTTTGCGGGCCTCGGCCGGCACCACCGGGCCGAGGTGAGCGGGCGGGTCCTTGGACAGGACGATTTCAGCGCAGGCCAGCACGGGCAGGACGCTGTGCCGGGAAACGTCGCCGTGAACGTAAGCGACCGTCTGCACGCCCTGCGTTTGCAGGTCGCGCAGCTTGCGGGCCAGCTCGTAGCAGGCCCCGAAGCTCTCGCTGCTGTTGGCGCTGCCGTCCGGGTTGAAATCGCAGATCAGCCGGAAGTCGCGCCCCTTCGGCAGCCGTTTGCGGGCCTTTTCCAGGGTCTGCGGCAGCCGCTCCGCTGTCTCCAGGATCTGCTTCTGGACGGCCGGGATGGGCAGCACCAGGCCCGCGGCCTCCGACTCCGCCCGGCCGGGCAGCGGCAGGGCCAGACCCAGCAGCAGACCCAGGGGCAGCCCGAGCCGGAGACGACAGGCAAACAAGGCGTCGCTGCGCGCGAATGGTGCTGTGCCCATAACTCCCTCTTCACCAGGCGGGACCGCTCCAGAAGACTGCTCTTGATTATAGATGATCGAGAAGGATGCGTAAACGAACCCTGATCCCGCGCTCTCTTCCATCATGTGATTCGTCGGCCGGACAGGGATATTATAGTAGCCATCACGCTCCGCGTGATGAAACCATCACGCGGAGCGTGATGGCTACTCTCTGGTCCGCGGAAACACGACGGTTGACGATCCCCCGCCGATCACGGATAACGGACAGCAGACCCCCAACAACCGCCAACCGTGAGATTGCCATGCCTGCACCGCTGTCCGCCGCTGACCTGGAACTGCTGCGTCGTTACGACACGCCCACGATCTGCAACGTCGTGGAGCTGTACGATTTCTACCCGCGCACGGCCGGCTACCTGGATGGCCGCATCCAGGCCTGCTTCCCCAAGATGGCCCCCATGGTCGGCTACGCCAGCACGGCCACGTTCCGCTCGGCGGCGCCGCCGCGCTCCGGGAACGTCTACTCCGGCCTGGCCGAGCAGGTGGCGTCCTTCGCCGAGTTTGCCGGCCCGGTGGTGGTCGTCTTTCAGGACCTGGACAATCCCCCGGCGGCCGCCACGTTCGGCGAGATCATGTGTACCACTTACAAGACCTTTGGCGCGGTCGGCCTGATTACCAGCGGCGCCGGTCGAGACCTGGACCAGGTCGAGGCCATCAACTTTCCCTGTTTTACCGGCGGCACCATCTGCGCCCACGGTTACTGTTACGTACCGTCCATCAACGTGCCGGTCCACGTCGGCGGCGTGACCATCCATCCGGGCATGCTGCTGCACGGGGACCGCAACGGCGTGACCACGATTCCCGTGGAGGTCGCCTCGGAGGTTCTGCATGCCTGTGCCGATTACGCGGCGGCGGAGGGGGTCATCCTGGAGTATCTGCGGTCGAAGTCGCCGACGCCGAAAGGATTTGCCGAGGCCCGCAACGAATGCAAGAACCGGATCGATGCCCTGGCTCGTAGAATAAAGAGGAAGTGACGGCCCTGACATGACCCAGGTGTTACACCCTGCGGCTGCGGCCCAGGACTCACGTCCTGGTCTATTGACTGCCGCCCCTTCGGGGCTAAAGACAACAAGCCCCGAAGGGGCGGCAGTCAATAGACCAGGACATGAGTCCTGGGTCAGTCTTGGCTGATTGTGCCCGACGTGCCGATAGGTTCGGGACCGTCGTTCGTCCTGTCTTATTGGGCCGATTCGATTCGGTTTCCCCCCGCGGGCCCGCCGGGCAAGAATTCCAGCCGAAAAGCTGTTGTCAAGGTTGGCCCTCACAGTTTACAGTGAAATGATCCGGGGATTCTTTTCTCGCTCCGTTTCGTCAGCCCGAAATGGGAAAGGACCGCTCGCCGGATACAGCCTGATTACTACCTCCCGAGGAGACCTCCTGATGGTCGGCACCTTCCTTCGTGCATCCCTCCCCTTTCCGAATGGCCGACTTTTGCTGCTGCCTTTGCTGCTGCTGATGCTGGGCCAGGCCCGGGCCGCGGACGTGGCCAAACCATTAGTGGACCCGTCTCTGCCGGCCGCGCTGTCCAAGGCGGCCCCGGAGTCCGTGGCAGACCTCAAGGCCATCCAGAGCCACGTCCGCAAAGTCATCGAGAAAGTCACCCCCGCCGTGGTCGGCATCCGCATTGGCAATGCCTCCGGCAGCGGCGTCATTGTCAGCGCCGACGGCTACGTCCTGACCGCCGGCCACGTCTCGGGCAAGCCCAATACGCCGGCCTCGCTGATCCTCCCCGATGGCCGGATCGTCAAGGCCAAGACGCTGGGTTCCAACCAGAGCATCGACAGCGGCATGCTCAAGATCAGCGACGAAGGCAAATGGCCGTTCGTCGAGATGGGCAAGTCCGCCGACCTGAGGAAGGGCGAGTGGGTGATCGTCATGGGCCATCCGGGCGGTTACCGGCAGGGTCGCCGGCCGCCGGTTCGCCTGGGCCGGGTCCTGGAAGTGACCACCAGTGACATCCGGACCGATTGTACGCTGGTTGGCGGCGACTCGGGCGGTCCGGTCTTTGACATGCACGGCAAGGTGGTCGGCATCAACAGCCGGATCGGCCCCACCCTCACCTCCAACATCCACGTTCCCGTGGACACCTACCAGGACACCTGGGCCCGGTTGACCAAGGGCGACCAGTGGGGCAGCGGCTTCGGCCCCAGGCGGACGGACGACAATACGCCGTTCCTGGGGGTGGAGATCGACTTCGAGTCCGAGGGCTGCCGGATCAAGGCCATTGTCGAGAAATCCGCCGCCGAGAAGGCCGGTCTGAGGAAGGAGGACGTGCTCCTGGAGATTGACGGCGTCAAACTCACCGAGCCGACCGACCTGCGGACCCAGCTGGCCAAGAAGAAGATTGGCGACAAGATAACCCTGAAAGTGCGACGCGACGGTGAAACCCTGACCCTGGAGCTGAAACTCGGCCGACGCACTGACTGAGACGAGCAGCAGACATCATCCCCCTCTCCCCGCTGGGAGAGGGGTGTCACGTACATCCTCATTCCTGATTCTTTCAACGGAGTAGCGCATTTATGTTCGCTCCCGGTTTTCTGTTCAAGACCTCCCTGCATTCCCTCCTGGCCATGACGCTGGCCGGGTCGCTCTGGTTGCTCCCTGCCGACGTTCAGGCCCAGGGCCGGCGTGGCCCGAGAAGCGACCTCAAAAACAGCCCGCAGGTCCTGTCCGCCTTCCGCGAGGTGGTGGCCAGGCCCAGCCAGAGCACGGTCCATCTGCGCTGCAAGGGCAAGGAAGTGGCCCTGGGGACCATTGTCAGTGCCGACGGCTGGATCCTGACCAAGTACAGCCAGCTGGACGGCCCCGTGACCTGCATTCTGAAGGACGAGCGCAAACTGCCGGCCCGGCTTATCGGCGTGGACGAGTCCTATGACCTGGCCCTGCTCAAGGTGGACGCCAAGGGTCTCAAGCCGGTGCAGTGGGCGGACGTGAAGTCGGCCGTGGAAGGGAACTTCGTGGCCACCTCCGGCACGGGCCTTGATCCGCTGCACGTCGGCGTGGTCAGCGTGCCCGCCCGCAAGGTGAGGGCCAGCGATCTGCCGCCCGTGCGGGGCAACAGCGGCTTTCTGGGCATCGGCCTGGACGTTGCCGAGAAGGGCGTCAAGATCACCGACGTTCAGCCGAGGAGCGCGGCCTCCCGGGCCGGCTTCAAGGTGGGCGACGTGGTCATCGCCGTGGCCGGCAAGAGCGTGACCCAGCCGGACGCCCTGATCGCCGCCGTGCAGCGCTACAAGGTCGGCGACGAGGTGGCCATCAAGGTCCGCCGGGGCAAAGAGGAGCTGGAGCTGAAGCCGATCCTGCAAGATCGCAAGGGCAACGAGCGCCTCCGACTTCCAGAACCAGCTGGGCAACGAGCTGAGCAATCGCCGCGGCGGTTTCCCCTCGATCCTGCAGCACGACACGGTCCTCAAGCCCATCGAGTGTGGCGGTCCGCTGGTGGACCTGGACGGCAAGGCGGTCGGCATCAACATTGCCCGTGCCGGCCGGGTCGAGACCTACGCGGTGCCGGCCGACGCGATCCTGGCCGTGCTGCCGGCCCTGAAGGCGGGCAAGATGCCGCCGCCCGAGCTGAAGGAAGCCGAGGCCAACGTCGCCGCCGCCCGGGCCACCCTCCGCAAGGCCGAGGCGGCGCTGAAGGCAATCGAGAAGCGCATCAAGGAGGACAAGACTTCCGACGAGAAGAGCGAAGCGGAACTGCGCGTGGCGCGGAACCGGGTCAAGGATGCTCAGAACGCGCTGCAGGAGGCGCTCAACGAGGTCAAGGCGTTCAAGGAATAATGTGAGGTTGGTGAAGGGAAGGGGTTTCTGCTGATTTATCGTTTCGCGCTCTCGTCGGCTGAGCGCGAAACGATAAATCAGCAGAAACCCCTTCTTGCCGCCAGGAGGGGCGAAAGCTGAAGTCCGCCATGACCCATGCACTACCTCTCCCTCTACCAGGTCAACACGCGCGTCTTCCTCCAGGAACTGGGTCAGACGCATGGCCGGCGCTTCACCCTGGCCGACTGGCCCGAAGCCCATCTCGACTTTGTGCAGCAGCAGGGCTTTGACTTCCTCTATCTGCTGGGCGTCTGGCAAACCGGACCTGCCAGCCGGCAAGTCTCGCGCCACCCGCCCCGACTGGCAGGCCGGCTTTCGCGAGGTCCTCCACGACCTGACCGAACGCGACATCACCGGCTCACCCTTCGCCGTCCGCCAGTACAGCGTCCACGACGACTTCGGCGGCAACGACGCCCTGGCGCAGCTGCGCGAGCGCTTGCAGGAACGCGGCATCCGTCTGATGCTCGATTTCGTGCCCAACCACACCGCTCTCGATCATCCCTGGGTTGCGGAACATCCGGAGTATTACGTCCACGGCAGTGACAGCGACCTGGCCCAGCAGCCGGCCAACTTCTGCCGCATCGAGACGCCGCGCGGACCGCAAATCCTGGCTCATGGCCGCGATCCCTACTTCCCCGGCTGGCCAGACACGCTGCAGCTCAACTACCGCCATCCCGGCCTGCGAGCGGCGATGATCGCCGAGATGCTGCGGATCGCCGACCGCTGTGACAGTATCCGCGCCGACATGGCGATGCTGCTCCTGCCGGACGTGATTCGCCAGACCTGGGGCGCCCATTCCCTGCCGATCGATGGTTCCGAGCCGGTCGATGCCTCGTTCTGGCCGGAGGCCCTGGCCCGGGTGCGGAGTTTCCACCCGGCCTTTCAGTTCCTGGCCGAGGTCTACTGGGACCGCGAATGGCAGATGCAGCAGCAGGGCTTCCACTACACCTACGACAAACGGCTCTACGACCGGCTGCACGCCGGCCTGGCCGTGCCGGTCCACGATCACTTGCTGGCCGGGCTCGATTTTCAGGACCGATTGGCCCGCTTTCTCGAAAACCACGACGAGCTGAGGGCGGCGAGCGCCTTTCCCCTGCCGATCCACCTGGCCGCCGCGCTGGCGACATACCTGACGCCGGGGCTGCGATTCTTCCACGAAGGACAGCTGGAGGGCCGGCGCGTCCACGTCTCGATCCACCTGGGCCGGCGGCCCGCGGAGAAGCCCGACCCGGTGCTGGTCGAGTTTTACCATCGGCTGCTGGATTGCCTGAAACGGCGTGAGTTGCGCGAAGGACAGTGGGCGCTGCGGCAGTGCCGGCCGGCCTGGGACGGCAACACGAGCTGGCAGAACTTCCTGGCCTGGACCTGGCAGACGCCCGAGACGATGCCCTTGCTGGTGTGCGTCAATTTCGGGCACAACCCGGGGCAATGCTACGTCGAGCTGCCACTGGAGGAGTTGAAGGGCCGGAAGATGCAGCTGGTGGACCTGATGGGCTCGGCCCGCTACGAGCGCGACGGCGACGACCTGGTCAATCGCGGGCTGTACCTGGACATGCCGGCGTGGCACTTCCACCTGTTCGCGGTGCAGTAGGGTGGGCCGAGCGTAGCGAGGCCCACCGGAGTTGCTCCCGTGGTTTCCTTTGGGAAGCGGGGCGGCTTTCGTTTTACGATCCGAAGGATGAAAGAACGAAGACAACCAGAAAAGCAATCGCGCCAAAAAAGACCACTCCCAAAAGGATCCAGCACAGAAGATTAAGGTGCCAGTTGGCGGGTCGTATCTTTCCGTCTGCCACCAGTAGCCCGTCTACTTCCACTGAGTAGCCTATTTGAAGATAGGCGTCAGAAATCATGCTGTTGGTACGCACAACTCCGCGCTGCTGACCGATGGTGAACTGTGTCGGTGCATTGAAACTTCCTCTGCTCCCATTAGCAAACCGGTTGGTGCCATCGACGATGACGACGAAGTCGCCACCGAGCCATAACAAACGTGGCCAAAGGACCAATTGGATCTCTATAGTGTGTCCTTGCCATTCATGAATAGCCATAGGTCACCCGAAATGCTCGTTACTTCCCCGGCTTCTTCTCGACGATGGTGACAGTCACCTTGCCGCCGCGAGTGATCGTGGCCCACGTCATCTGATCGGCGTTGTAGCAGGCGGTGACATTCCCCTGCCGATCAAGCACGATCACGCCGCCCTTGACCAAGAAACGGTTCCCCAAGAAACGGTTCCAGGACCCAAGAAACGGTTCCAGGAGCCAATATGATGATTTGAACATTCGTAACATTGGCTCCTGGAACCGTTTTCCAGTTCAGCCTCAACCTACCAACACCGCTCGCTTCGACTCCGCCCTTGCAACCCGTCCTCCGGCAGCGGGATGCTGGGGAACTTGACCGAGAAGGACGCCGCCGCCGAACTCCTCCAGGTCCCACCGCAGGTCGGGGTCTCGGGTATCGCGGGCAATCGCAGTGACCACGTTACCCAGACCAAATTGCGATCGATCTCCCTCTCGGAAGAACTGATCCATGATCTGGGACGCCAATCCGGCGTTCCCCGACCCGGAGAACCGGGAGAGCAGCGGCAGCAGAGTAATGGCGAGGTCAGCAGCCGTCTCACAAGCGGTACGCACTCTGCGGACCGTGTCGGCGAACACTTCCTCAGCACAGCAGGCCCCGACGCCTTCCCGAATGGATTGGCGGGCCGTCTCCGGGTCCTGCAGGGGCAAATCCCCGAGGGACCGGGCTTCGAGCGTCTGGGCCATGATCGCTCCGTTCCGGCAGACAAGGCGGAAGAGGTAAGGGAACAGACAGACTTCGCCCTCGGTCGCTTTCAACGCGACTCCCCCCTGGACCCGGTCGCCCGGCCGCACCTCCTCGACGGGGGCGAGGACCGACCGCGTGAACAACCGCCGGCCGTCGTTGAAGGTGTCGGTAACGCGGCCCTGGCGCGCCTCGACTTCCTCTGTGAAAACGGCCAGGATCTGGCCCATCGTCAGACCTGAACTGGATCCCATGATGATTCTCCTCTCTTGCTGATGAAAACGGTCCCAGGAGCCGATTACGGGGAACGTTTGCACTGCCGCGCCCAGCTGGGCGACAGTGGTCTGAGTGAATGTCTGGTCCGTGGCCAGCGTACAGTCCAGCGTGTTGCCAATGCCAGGCTCGTCGCTGACGATACACCGAAATGCCAGGTGCCCTTTCCCGTCCCCCGCGACCCGGATGGCCAGCCACCGTTCCATTGTCTCGAATTCAGCAGTGCCCCGCAAGGACTCTTGCAGCCGGAGAAGCTGTTCGTAAAACCGGGCCAACTCCTCAGCACGGAGGTCGCCACTGATCGAACATCGTTCGCCTCTGTTCATCGCCCTGCAAGTTCATAGGCTCGCAGAAACGCCTCGGCCGCTTCCGCAGCACCGTCCGCGGCAAATAACTTCCAACCCGGACCGAGCAGACTCAGATCGACGGTGCCATCGAGTGTCTCGCCACGCAATCCGAACAGAAAACAGTCGCTGCTGTCATCCCAGCGCGACAAGTCAGGGCGGAGCGCAATGGTGAATCGGCCCTCGTGCAATGCGAAGATTCGCGCAGTGCGCTCGTGGGCCAAGAGGTTACACACCTGCACGCTGCACCGCGCCGACGCCGGAACCTTTCGGCCGTATCGGTGGAAGAAGATCTGGCCTCCTTCGTCGAAAGGGCTACCGTCAGTCCCGGCCTCAAAGCGACGGGCATCCTCTGGCCGATGGATCTTCAGATGCCGCAACACGGCCTCGTTGTCCGGCTGCGCAAAAAGAGCTTCAAGAGTGAGTCCTCTGGGCGAGTCTGATGGTGCCATCTGCTCCTCTCTTCGCCAGGGAAAAGTCGTGTCCACGTCTCGATCCACCTGGGCCGGCGACCCGCCGAGATTCCTGATCCGGTGCTGGTCGAGTTTTACCATCGGCTGCTGGGTTGCCTTACCTCGGGTCCGACCGGACCCCATTTTCCTATCAGCGCCTCTTGAGGGCTGTGATCATCTCCTCGAGCGTGGGAACGATGTCTTCTTCGATCACCTGTGCTGCGGCGTTGAAGTCGCCTTTTTCCAGGCGAGACTGGACGCGCTTCATGTCGTCACGCAGCTGCTGGAAGACTTCGAGGAGGGCTACCGCAGATCCCTCGCCTTCCAGAATGGCTATGATTTTGCTCACCTCACCGACAAGTTCCTGTTCCCTGGCCGCCAACTTCTGTGCTTCCTCCTTGATCTCAGGGCGAGACTTCTTGTCGGGAGTATCCTGGATGGCTCGATGCAGCGTCCTGGTTCTACCGGCGAGCGTTTTCTGCTTCTCAAGGACCCGACGGAGCTGGTCCGGAAGTTTCGCCGGTAGCTCCACCACCTTCTCTTCCTGAGACAGGTTAACCCGATTGGAGTCACTGGACGCAGACAGCCGGGCCGGTTCCCCGGCGCTGACACCATACAGCCCGACAACACCAGCAAGGAGAGAACGCAAGAACACACAAGCTGTCGTCATACTCGACCCTCCTTTTCGTCGCAGTCTCTTCAGAACGGGATGTCTTCTGAGCCACTCGTGGGTTTCACGGGAGGCTGCCCCTGGACCTCCTCGTATTCGTACATCTTTCGATACTCCTCATCCTTGACCAATTCGACGGGGGGCTGCTCCGGGACCTCCTCGTGGGGAACGTACCACGCCTCCCTCTCCAGCCAGTCCTCATACCAGCCGAGGAAGTCCCGGCGTGGGCTTGCCGGAATGACGGCCCCCACGTTCGGGTCGTCGAACCAAACGTTCCCTGACTCGGACCCGGTGACCACCAGACGCCATTGCATCCCACAGCCGTCGTCGCCTAACAGAAGGCAGCCAAAGCGGGCCTGGCACCGATCCTTCCTTCGGTTCGCTCGACGAAGGGAAAGGGCTTCCGGACCCAGGGGAGTCGTTCCCAGAACCACCTCTCCGGTTTCAGCCTCTCATCGTGCGGCGCTTCGCCGAGACTGGTCAGCCCATCTCGCGGCGGGCCCCAGCCACCGTTCCCAACGAGCAGGAGGAACAACCGATAGGCTTCGGGGAGCTGAACGCCAAAGCAGCTTTCAAAACCCGCGAGGGCCCACTCTTTCAAACGGGGCTCCATGAACTTGGTTGCCCGCGCCAACGCTCGACCAATCCGCTCGACCCGCTGCCGCACTGACATGGTCCCCTCCCTCACCAAACACCCCCGTTTCCCCTGCGGAGCGGCTCGCAGAACCATCGAATGCTCAGGTGCCGCCACGGCCCACATTGGCCGAAAGCAACCGGCGCAGGAAGCCGGAGACCGCCGTGGCGGGGCCGTAGGCGTCGTACAGCTCCGCCCAGGGGACGGCATCCAGCGCTTGCAGGAGGGGGCCGGGAGCCGGGGTCACGATGGCTTCTCCGTTCGGTTGAACCACTTATGCACCTATCCGGGGTAGGGCCGGGCCGCGAAGGACCTTGCTGGCGTCAAGCCGTCTCTTGAAGTTAACAGTGGCGCAAAAGGCGGCGTTCGTCGGACAGCCGTAACAAACCGTGTACGCGCGGCAGCCACGTCGAGCCCAAGAAGAGCGCACAATTCGGCCCGAGCCGCAACGCAGTCTGGCTCAGGGTCCGCTTCATTGCCCCGGATGACGCGCTCGACGAGGGCGTCGCTCTTATGCACTGCCACGAGGACATCACACCAATATCCTGGGAACGCCGTCACGATCGTCAGCGCGTCCGCGAAGTCATCGGCGAATCGCGAAGCCTCCCCGTAGGAGGATAAATAGACGACCGGGATGCGATTGTCGCGTTGCTGGGAGTTCCACAAGTAGAAACATCCGCCCATGCCATCACCGGCAACGATTTCGTGCTCCGCTGTTGACGGCAGCATGGCAAGTCCGCTGGGCTCGGCCCCGAGGACGAAACCACACGCGTTTTCCAGCAGTTCCCATGCGCGAGGATCGATTTCCCAGGGCTGCATGGCGCCTCCTTTCGTCGCCGAACCATCGAAGTCGCTTGACAGACCGGTCGGCCTATTCCGCCCGATCAGCCTCTTTTCACTTCCGTCACTCTATCACGCGCCGTCCCGCAGTTTCATTCCTGTTCACAGGCATACTGGCACCTCTTGCTTACGGCTGGAACTCCGCCTTCATGGTAACAGAAGAGTCTATTGGAAATTGCTCGCTTCGCTGCTGGTCGTAGGGCTTTCGGCCAATTTCCAATAGACTCTACTCCTTCTCCTGGTCGCTATTGATGATCAGAAACTGCACCCGGGTCAGGCTTCACGTTCCAGCCGACCAGGCAACGGTACAGACCACCGCACAAAGAGCTGCCGGGCTTGCCCCGGCGGTCCGAAGCAGAAGACCGCCGGGACAAGCCCGGCGGCTCACTCCGGTCTTTTCTTCCGAACGCTCGAAGTGCCTGTCCATTCGGCCCAGCCGCGCGTAAGGTGAGGACAGACGCCCTTTTTCCGACGTTCCCGTTTGCTTGAATCGAGGATCTCTCCGATGCCGCTTCCTGGCAACCGCACCAGCCGACTGACCACCGAGGGGATGGGCCGGGCGCCCAACCGGGCCATGCTCCGGGCCGTCGGCTTTCTCGACGACGACTTCAGCCGGCCGATGATCGGCGTGGCGTCGCTGTTCAGCGACATCACGCCCTGCAACGCCCACCTGGATCGGCTGGCCCGCAAGGGCTGCGAGGGCGTCCGGGCCGGCGGCGGCGTGCCGCAGATCTTCGGCGCTCCGACTGCCTCCGACGGCATCATGATGGGCCATCAGGGGATGCGCTACAGCCTGGTGTCGCGCGAGGTCATCGCCGACTGTCTGGAAGTGGTCTCCGGCGGCATGAACCACGATGGCCTGCTGGCCTTCGGCGGCTGCGACAAGAACATGCCCGGCTGCGTCATGGCGATGGCCCGGCTCAACGTCCCCAGCGTCTTCGTCTATGGCGGCAGCATCCTGCCCGGCACCGGGCCGGACGGCAGCGACATCGACATCGTGTCCATCTTCGAGGCGGTCGGCCGGTATCAGGCGGACAAGCTCGACGAGAAGGGAGTCCACGCCATCGAGTGCGAGTCGTGTCCCGGGGCCGGCTCCTGCGGCGGCATGTACACCGCCAACACGATGAGCAGCGCGATCGAGGCCCTGGGCCTGTCGCTGCCGTACGGGGCCAGCAACCCGGCCGTGTCGTCGGCCAAGGAGCGCGAGTCGTTCCTGGCGGGCAGGGCGCTGCTGCACCTGATCGAGAAGGACGTCCGGCCGCGCGACATCATCACCCGGGCGGCGCTGGAGAACGCCTACACGCTGGTGCTGGCCCTGGGCGGCTCGACCAACGCGGTGCTGCACCTGATGGCGATTGCCCGCGAGGCCGGCGTGCCCTGGACGCTGGCCGACTTCGATCGGCTGGGCGACAAGGTGCCGCACCTGGCCGACCTCAAGCCGGGCGGCAAGTACGTCATGAACGACCTGCACCGCGTCGGTGGGACGCCTGCCGTCCTCAAGGCGTTGCTGGAAGCCGGTTTGCTGCACGGTGACTGCCTTACCGTCACGGGACGGACGCTCGCGGACAATCTGAAGGACGTTGCCAGCGTCTACCGCAAGAAGCAGGACGTGGTCTATCCGCTGGATCGGCCGATGCACGCCACGGGGCACCTGGTCATCCTCAAGGGGAACCTGGCTCCGGAGGGAGCGGTGGCCAAGGTGGCGGGGCTGAAGGTGCGCCGCATCACGGGCCCGGCCAAGGTCTTCGAGGGCGAGGAGGCGTGCTTCGCGGCCATCCAGAAGCGGCAGATCAAGGCGGGCGACGTGGTCGTCATCCGCGGCGAGGGACCGGTCGGCGGGCCGGGCATGCGCGAGATGCTGTCGGTGACCGCGGCCCTGGTCGGGCAGGGGCTGGGGGACCAGATTGGGCTGATCACCGATGGGCGATTCTCAGGGGGAACACACGGCCTGGTCGTGGGACACGTCGCTCCGGAGGCGTGGGTGGGTGGGCCGATCGCCCTGCTGCGCGACGGCGACAGCGTTACCATCGATGCCGACCGCAAGCAGCTGAGCGTGGCCCTGGACGAGGCTGAACTGGGCAAGCGCAAGGCGGGCTGGCAAGCACCGAAGCTGCGGGTGGAACGAGGCGTGCTGGCCAAGTACGCCCGGTGTGTCCACTCGGCGTCGGAAGGCGCGATCACGTCCTGAAAACCACTAAGGCGTTTCCAGAAAAATAACTATCCCATAGAATGTCTTCCTTGCAGAGGAGGACATTCTCATGGAACTCACGGCCCAGGTCAAGGAGTACCTCCAGGGTACAGCCGATATGTTACGCGGCGTGGATCGACGTCTTTTCATGGCACGAACGGTCCGGATCCTCGGTCCCGATGGGCAACGGCGGGCCGAGCGCGAACTGCGGTGGAACCGAGGAACCATCCGCAAAGGGATGCACGAACTGACCACGGGCATCCGCTGCGTCGATGCCTTTTGCCTGCGTGGACGCAAACGTGCCGAAGAACACCTCCCCAATCTGCTCACCGACATCACGGCCCTCGTCGATGCCCAATGCCAAACCGACCCGTCGTTCCAGACGCAACGGTTGTACACGCGGTTGACCGCCGCCCGGGTCCGAGAACAGTTGCTTCTGCAGAAGGGCTACACCCAGGAGCAGTTGCCCACTGCCGAAACCATCCGTTGCAAGATCCATCAACTTGGCTACTATCTCCGCAAGGTCCAGAAGTGCCAGCCAAAAAAAAGTTAAAGCAGACCAATGCAAACCAACTGCACCAACTGCATGGCCAAGCGGAAGAGGCGGACAACGTGTTGCGTTTGTCCCTGGACACCAAGGCGAAGGTCAAAATCGGCCTGTTTTCCCGTGAGGGCGACAACTGGGTCGAGGTCAAGGCGCTGGATCACGACTTCAAGCCGGAGGCGACCTTGTCCCCCTTCGGTATCTTGTTGCCACGCTCTCAGGATCTGTTCCTGTACTTGGCACGCTCCCGCGTCACCAGTGATTTCATCGTTGATGTGTTGGAGCACTGGTGGGAAGGGGTGCGCGGGCAGTTCCCCCAGATCGACACGCTGCTGATCAACCAAGACAACGGGCCGGAGAACCACAGCCGACGAACCCAATTCCTCAAGCGCATCGTGGCCTTCGGCCAGAAGCAGCAGTTGACCATCCGGCTGGCCTACTATCCGCCGTATCATAGCAAGTACAACCCCATCGAGCGGTGCTGGGGTGTTTTGGAAAACCACTGGAACGGCGTCTTGCTGGAGAGCATCCAGACCGCCTTGCGGTTTGCCCAGACATGACCTGGCACGGCAAGCATCCGTTCGTCCAGTTGATCGACAAAAGCTACCACAAAGGTGTCAAATTGACTGCCGCCGAGATGAAGGAGTTGGAAACGCAAGTGCAACGGCTCCCCGGCCTGGAGAAGTGGTTCGTTGACATCCCCTCAGGGGTGATCCTGGGATAGTTATTTTTCTGGAACCGCCTTAGCAGGAGACACCTCCCAGCACCGTGAGGAGTTGGGGCAGCGCTTGGGGGTCGCAGTGCTGGGGCAGGCGCAGACGCAGGCCGTTGGGCAACAGCACTTCGAGAATCAGGTCCGCAGTGCCGGGCGTCCCCCGTGGGTCAGGGTGCGGCAGTCGGAGCGGCACAAAGAAGGGTAAGGGGGCAGGTTGGCTGGGCTGTTGTGGCCCAGGCGTCGAGCGCGGCGGTGTTGCTGGAGCCGGTTGGTCACGCAGCCGCAGAGTGCGTTTCCAGGCCCAGAAGGAGTGCAGCGGGAGTTGCTGGCGTCGGCAATACTGTGCGCCGCTGAGCCCCGAACGCTCAAAGCGTTGCAGGGTTTGCCGCCAGAACTGTTCTTTGTGCCGATCGCGCGGTTGTCCGAGTGTTGCCATCAGGCTTCTCCTGAAAAGGGTACAGGGCGAGTCGAATCCAGGAAAAGCTACCAAACCGTTCAAGGATGGGGTTTACCGGACGCTTACAAAAAGTCCACCATTCTCAGTCATCGAGCCAGTGGCAGAAAGGGAGAAGACATCGGTCTGCGAGCGAAGAGAGCCAGCCCGAAAATCGTTGTCTCCCGTGTAAGGCGACAACACCCAAGGCGACGGATAACTAATAACCACCTGATACTGACCGGTAGCCAGACCAGTGAAACTGTAGTTACCGTTAGAATCAGTTGTTGTTACGGCAATGAGGTTGTCATTGTTATCGTAAAGATACACATTGACACTCGCCACACCGCCTTGACCATCGTTGTTATAACCATCATCATTGGCGTCGTTCCAGATAGTGCCGCTGACAACGCCATTGAGAGAGGTAACGGGCGCAAGACCCCCATTCTCAACTGCCGTACCATTCTGGGAAAGACTGAAGACACCAGTTGTCCCGGCATCAGAACCAAAATAAACCGAAAAAGCATTGTCGGAAGTTTTCGAGGACAATACCCAATCGTCTGTGAAAGAGATCTCGATTTGGTACTGACCGGCAGCTAGACCGGTAAAACTGTAATTGCCGTTGGCATCCGTGGTAGTGGTGGAAATGCCATTGCCGTTGCTATCTTCCAAAGTAAGCGAAATACCGGAAACGCCACCAGCATCATCATTGTTGTACCCGTCGTCATTGGCGTCGTTGAAGATGTTACCGATGATGGTATTAGCTGGTCCCGAACTGCCATTGGTCGGTGCTAAACCGCCATTCTCTGTTGCTGTACTATTGTAAGCAACACTGAAAACAGAAGTTTGAGTACCAAGACTACCGGAAGAAAAAGCGTTGTCGCTGGTCGAGGGTGACAATGACCACGAACTGCTGTCGTAAGTGATAACGACTTGATATTGACCGGCAGCTAGACCGGTGAAACTGTAATTGCCGTTGTTGTCTGTAATTGTGTAGGCGATCAAATTCTGATTGTTATCATACAACGAAACGCCGACACCAGAAACGCCACCGTCATCATCATTGTTGTAGCCATCATCATTGGCATCATCGAAGATGTTACCACTGACAACCGAATTACTGGTCGGTGCCAAACCGCCATTCTCTGTTGCTGTACTATTGTAAGCAACACTGAAAACAGAAGTTTGATCGCCAAGGCTGCCAGAAGAAAAAGCATTATCGCTGGTCGAAGGCGACACAGCCCAATCATTGGTATCATAAGTAATGACTACTCGATACTCACCAGGAGCCACACCAGAAAAACTGTAATTGCCGTTGTCATCTGTGATTGTGGAATCAATCAGGTTCTGATTGTTGTCATACAACGAAACACCAATGTCGGAAACACCACCGTCATTGTCGTTGTTGTAACCATCGTCATTGGCATCATTAAAGATGTTACCGTTGACGACCGAACTATTAGGTGCAAGACCGCCATTCTCAGTAGCGCCAGTGCTGCCAACACTAAAAACAGAGGTCTGAGCGCCAAGACTACCGGAAGAAAAAGCGTTGTCGCTGGTCGAAGGCGACAACAACCACGAGCTGTTATCGTAAGTGATAACCAACTGATAAGTGCCAGTAGACAACCCTGTAAAAGTATAATTGCCGTTGTTGTCTGTCGTTGTACTGGTAATCAGGTTTTGATTATCGTCATAGAGCGAAACCCCAACGTCAGAAACACCACCATCATCGTCGTTATTGTAACCATCGTCATTAGCATCATCGAAAATGTTACCATTGATGGTGACAGGAGGACTAGCTCCTGGTGCAAGACCGCCATTCTCAGTAGCGCCAGTGCTACCAACGCTGAAAACGGAAGTTTGAGTGCCAAGATCGCCAGGAGCAAAAGCATTATCGCTGGTCGAAGGCGACACAGCCCAGGAATTACTATATCCCAAGGTAATCAGGTACAAACCACCATTCAGTCCGGTGAAACTGTAGTTGCCATTGCTATCCGTAGTTGTACTGGCGATAAAAGTCTCATTGTCATCGTACAATGAAACAGTAACACCTGAAACGCCACCGTCACCGTCGTTGTTGTAGCCATCATCATTGGCATCATCGAAGATGTTGCCGTTAACAGTGGCGTCAGTAGTGCAAAGTCCAGCGTTCAAAGTCAAGGAATCGTCAAAACCCACACTGAAAACACTGCTTTGAGTGCCAAGACTGCCAGGAACGAAGACATTGACAGACGTAGAAGGTGACAAAATCCAAGAGTTGCCATAACTGATGGCAACCTGATACTGACAGGCAGACAAACCAGTAAAGCTGTAATCGCCATTGCTATCCGTAGTTGTACTGGCAATCAAGTTGTCGTTGCCGTCATACAACGAAACGCCGACACCAGAAACGCCGCCGTCATCATCGTTGTTGTAGCCATCGCCATTTGCATCGTTGAAGACAGTGCCACTGACGGTAGCATCGTTGGTGCCAAAAAAGATGCCAGCATCAACATCGTCTACTTCACCATTGACCCAAAAAGCACTGGTTTTCCCAGAAATCGTTCCAGGGACACTGTTGTCGGTGGTTACATCGGAAGAGTCATCGGGAGCATCTTGATTGGACGGTGAAAAAACACCATTCCCAGACATGGTGAAGGTGACATAATAATTGACACCATCAGTCAAGTTGTCGAACTCATAGTTGCCATTGCTGTCTGTTGTTGTGGTGTTAATCAAATCATTGTTATCGTCGTAGAGAGCAACGGCGACTCCAGACACGGCGGCATCACCGGCATCGATTCCGTTATCCACGGCATCGTTAAAAACCATTCCCTCGACTTTTGCGGGTGCAGCCACTGGATTAATTAAATCAAACTGTTTTTTTGTGTATGCGGGAGTCCAAGTGGTGCCATTGCCTCTCCATCCGAGTGGTGTGCCAAACTGACCGGTTATTTTATCATCCTCGCCACCTGTTATCTTCATAACATTACGAGTTCCAACGGCTACCCCCTTACCAATCGTGTAACAGTAGAATGAATCAGTGTTATCAATCGAGATATTATTGGCGAAAACACCGTCGCCATTCTTATTGGCTATCGGCACTTCAAACGAAAGTACGCTGTTCGCCATAGTAAGATTACCATTGATCTGAAGTGCGGAATAAAATCCCTTTACTCCGTTGTCTCCAAGCCTGAGAGTGGCATTTTGCATGGAAACATTGCCTGTGACAGTAGAAAGACCGGTTTCTGCTGTCTTCAGAAAGCCGCCGGTAATCCCTAAGCCTTGTCCAACAGCGCATCGAATGACTGCCCCACTATCGATAAAAACAGTGCCTGCACTATTGATGTTAGCATCTATAATTCCTGTACTGCCGTTAAAGTTGAGTACACCGTCGCTAGACACTTGAGTGGTAGAACCATTGATTGTGTTAACAATCATTTTTGGTGCGCCACGGGTACTAGTAAAGTTGACAGTTCCAGGTGAAGCAGTAGGTGCTGCCGGCGGGGCTGCATAGGTGTAGCCATCATGAATGTTGGCATTAAGATCTACTAACTTGGAAAAAGTCAGCGTGCCGTTTCCTCCGACCCACACATCCAATTGATTGGCGGTTTTAAGCGGCATGTTCATCTCTGTGCCCAAGTAATTCAAAGTGCCGCCAGAAACAACAAAATTGCTCGGATGATTGATCGATGTAATCTCGCAAGAAGGTCCAATAGTTCCGCCACCCACAATCAAGGTTGCCTTATCTAGTTGTATTCGTCCAGTCCAAGCCCCCAAAATAGTGCCGCAAGTAACAGTGCAGTTGGTGAAATCACATTGGGTCGATATCGCGTTAGAAGCACTTGTAAAAGAAAGATAGTCCTCAGCACCGATCGGACGACTCAATCGCACCACACCAGGTTGATCAGTACTCTTCACTATCCAGTTGTTTTGTGTATTACCATCAGTGCTGACCCCTACGGGGCTCCACAAGAGAACATCCCCAGTAGGAACAAGTCTCGATTCTAGATGTTCCAAGGCGGGAACAAAACGATTGCGAGTAGAACTGGACAAAGAATTCTTTCGGAAAAACATAGCAGGCTCCTTTTGGATCTGAGCAACACCTTAGTTGCTACATTGTTCTAGTTTTCAAGCCGGGACACAGCGTCCCTGTTTCATGGCTCTTGCTTCAATTTAAGTAAATGGTCAATCTTACACCCAGGAAGAGCTTTCTGCAACTCACGCACTCCTGCATCTGTTACCTTGGTCTGAACAAGCTTTAGCGACATCAGGTTTTTCACTTTCGCAAGTTCGTTTAGACCCGCATCCGTCACTTTGGTTCCATACAAGTCAAGCGACGACAGGTTTTTCAGTTTGGCGATTTCCCTCATTCCCGCATCCGTGACCTGAGTATTACTGAGATCAAGCAACGACAGTTTTCCCAGTTTAGCAAGTTCCTTTAGCCCTGCATCCGTCACCTGAGTACCAGTGAGATCAAGCAACGTCAGCTTTTCCAGTTTGACGATTTCCTTTAGCCCTGCATCCGTGATCTCAACCCCAATGAGGTCAAGCGACGACAGGTTTTTCAGTTTGACAAGCTCCTTTAGTCCTGCATCCGTCACCTGAGTATAACTGAGGGTCAGCGACGACAGGTTTTTCAGTTTGGCGATTTCCTTCATTCCCGCATCTGTTACCTGAGCAGTATCACGGAAAGTAAGGGACCATAGATTATTCAGTTTAGCAAGCTCCTTCAGTCCCGCATCCGTTACCCCAATGGCAATGTGTAATATAACTCTACAAGAAAGAGCCGGCAGTTTCTTTAGGTCATCGTCCTTGATACAAAGGAATTGAATGTATACAATCGTTTGCTTGCTTTGCAAATCCTGGTCGAGAAAGAAACTCCCTCCCGCCTTCTTCACTGCCTCAAGTTCTTCCTTGGTCGGTTGAACAAATCGGTCAGGAAGCGGTGCAGAGAGAGACAGTCCGCTCGCCAGCAGCAACATTGCAACCATTGCTTTTTCCCCTTTCTTGATGAACTCGCAGGCAAACACACCTTGCATGATAGCAAACTCGGCGTCAAACCAATTTGCATCAGGCTGAGTAGACATATCCCAACCAATTGACACTCTGATAACCTATCCACTGCATGGATCGATCCGGAGTAATTGGGAAGTCATCTGGTGGAGTTGTGGTGTGCGCCATTGCTCGCTCCTCTTTAGGAGATATTGGGGATAACAATCTCTACTGTAATGGTACGCTACTGGCTGCTGATTCGGCTGTCAAGCAAAAAACCGGATTTTGTGAAATCTCGAAATCCCCTTGCCTTCCTTCGTGGGGCAAGGGCGGCTTCTCCTTCACCCAGCCTTCTTCAAGGCGTCCTTCTTGATGACCTTCTGTAACGGCACCTCCTTGATCACCTTCGAGCGCCACAGGGTCCGGCAGTCGGGCGAATCGTGGTAGGCGTACCCTCTGGGCACGATGTAGACGACGGTGCCCTTCTGCACTGGTTTGGCGGCAGGCGGCATGGCGACTGGGGAGCCTGTCCTGATCCACGAAGCTGAACGAGATCAACGGTGCGGCTCCGGCGTGTTCGGGACTGGGGCCAGCCCCTCGACACCCCGAACAGCCTCGCAATGCACCATCACGCCACTTCGTCCGGGGGCCCCCCCACTAACTTCATCAAGGCCGGGGCGATCTCCTGAAGCGGGAGGACCGCATCGACAGCCCCCGTCATCATCGTTGACGTGGGCACGTGCGGTGCTTTCGCCGTCTCCGCTGTCTGGGCGATCACGTGGCCGCCGTTCTCCTTGATGCGCTTCACGCCGTTGCGAGCGTCCCAGTCCAGGCCAGTGAGGACCACGGCGACCTCCCGGCTCTTGTAGACGTTCGCCACGGACTCGAACAACGGGTCGGCGGTCCGAGCGTGCCTTTCCTTCGGTCCCGACGACAACCTGAGCGTCCCGGTCTGGCGAACCAGCACGTGCTTGTCGGCAGGGGCGACGAACACCATCCCCGTGCGCAGCACGGTGCCTTCTTGACCTTCCTTCACGGTCAGGGGCGTGCGCTGGCCCCAGACCCCAGCCGACCAGGCAACGGTACAGACCACCGCACAAAGAGCCGCCGGGCTTGCCCCGGCGGTCCGAAGCAGAAGACCGCCGGGACAATCCCGGCGACTCACTCCGGTCTTGTCTTCCGAACGCTCGAAGTGCCTGTCCATTTGGCCCAGCCGCGCGTAAGGTGAGGACAGACACTCGTTGTCCTTCGTTCCCGTTTGCATGAATCGAGGACCTCTCCGATGCCGCTTCCTGGCAACCGCACCAGCCGACTGACCACCGAGGGGATGGGCCGGGCGCCCAACCGGGCCATGCTCCGGGCCGTCGGCTTTCTCGACGACGACTTCAGCCGGCCGATGATCGGCGTGGCGTCGCTGTTCAGCGACATCACACCCTGCAACGCCCATCTGGATCGGCTGGCCCGCAAGGGTTGCGAGGGCGTCCGGGCCGGCGGCGGCGTGCCGCAGATCTTCGGCGCTCCGACCGCCTCCGACGGCATCATGATGGGCCATCAGGGGATGCGCTACAGCCTGGTGTCGCGGGAGGTCATCGCCGACTGTCTGGAAGTGGTCTCCGGCGGCATGAACCACGACGGCCTGCTGGCCTTCGGCGGCTGCGACAAGAACATGCCCGGCTGCGTCATGGCGATGGCCCGGCTCAACATCCCCAGCGTCTTCGTCTACGGAGGAAGCATTTTGCCCGGCACCGGCCCGGACGGCAGCGACATCGACATCGTGTCCATCTTCGAGGCGGTCGGCCGGTATCAGGCGGGCAAGCTGGATGAGAAGGGCGTGCATGCCATCGAGTGCGAGTCGTGTCCCGGGGCCGGCTCCTGCGGCGGCATGTACACCGCCAACACGATGAGCAGCGCGATCGAGGCCCTGGGCCTGTCGCTGCCGTACGGGGCCAGCAACCCGGCGGTGTCGTCGGCCAAGGAGCGCGAGGCGTTCCTGGCGGGCAGGGCGCTGCTGCACCTGATCGAGAAGGATGTCCGGCCGCGCGACATCATCACCCGGGCGGCGCTGGAGAACGCTTACACCCTGGTGCTGGCCCTGGGCGGCTCGACCAACGCGGTGCTGCACCTGATGGCGATTGCCCGCGAGGCCGGCGTGCCCTGGACGCTGGCTGACTTCGATCGGCTGGGCGACAAGGTGCCGCTCCTGGCCGACCTCAAGCCGGGCGGCAAGTACGTCATGAACGACCTGCACCGCGTCGGCGGCACGCCCGCCGTCCTCAAGGCGCTGCTGGAAGCGGGCTTGTTGCACGGTGACTGCCTGACGGTCACGGAGCGGACGCTGGCCGACAACCTGAAGGAGGTCGAGAGCGTCTATCGCAAGAAGCAGGACGTGGTCTATCCGCTGGATCGGCCGATGCACGCGACGGGGCATCTGGTCATCCTCAAGGGGAACCTGGCGCCCGAGGGAGCGGTGGCCAAGGTGGCGGGGCTGAAGGTGCGGCGCATCACGGGCCCGGCCAAGGTCTTCGAGGGCGAGGAGGCGTGCTTCGCGGCCATCCAGAAGCGGCAGATCAAGGCGGGCGACGTGGTCGTCATCCGCGGCGAGGGGCCGGTCGGCGGGCCGGGCATGCGCGAGATGCTGTCGGTGACCGCGGCCCTGGTCGGGCAGGGACTGGGAGACCAGATCGGGCTGATCACCGATGGGCGATTCTCAGGGGGAACACACGGCCTGGTCGTGGGACACGTCGCTCCGGAGGCGTGGGTGGGTGGGTCGATCGCGCTCTTGCGGGACGGCGACAGCGTTACCATCGACGCCGACCGCAAGCAGCTAAACGTGGCCCTGGACGAGAGCGAGCTGGGCAAGCGTAAGGCGGCCTGGCAAGCTCCGAAGATCCGGGTGGAGCGGGGCGTGCTGGCCAAGTACGCGCGCTGCGTCCGGTCGGCGTCGGAGGGGGCGATCACGTCCTGAAAAGGGTCAGAGTCTCGCTCCTGAGCCGCTTGCGGCTTGGCGTACTCGCCGGTTGCGCTAAACCAATGCCTGTCCCGCCAGGAAGACCCTCTGGACCTGCAACTGATCACTCAGGACCAGCAAGTCCGCCCGCTTGCCGGCGGCGATGCTGCCGACTTCCTGGTCCCAGCCGGCGATCCGTGCCGGCGTCAGGCTGGCCATGCGGATCACCTCGACCAGGGCCGTCCCGGTCAGGTCGCGGAACGTCCGGACGCAATGGTCCATGCCCATCACACCGGAGGCCAGCGACTGGCCATCGGGCATGATGCCGACGCCGTCGCGGCGCAGGATCGGCTCGCCGCCGTCGAGCGGCCCGAAGAGGTATTCCCCGTCCGGCATGTCCAGGGCGCGATTGCAGTCGGTGACCAGGGCAAGCCGATCCGGGCCTTTCACCTTGTACGCCAGCAGCAGCAGCTCCCGCTGCAGGTGCTTGCCGTCGGCGATCACTTCGGTGGTCAGTTCGTCGAAGAAGAGCGTCGCCTCCATCAATCCGCCGCGCATCGGATAGGTCTGGGTTTGCCGCAGTCGGGCACGGTCGGACATGGCACAGAACAGATGATCGACGTGGCGCACACCCCAGCCGACGGCCTCGGCGACCTGCTCGAAGGTCGCGTGCGAATGGCCCGCGTTGCAGCGAACGCCCCGGGCCCGGCAGGCTCGCACAAACTCCTCCGCTCCCGGCAGCTCCGGTGCCACGGTCGCCGTGCTCAGGCAATCGGCAAAGTCGAGATAACTCCGATACTCCTCTGCGGAGGGCGGCCGGACCGCCTCTCCGGGATGGCAGCCACGGGCGGCCGGCGCGAAATAGGGACCGTAGAAGTCGAGCGCCCAGGATCGCCGCTCCGCCGGTGCCCGTCTGCTTCAGCTTCCGGCACACCTCGAAGAAAGCCAGGTGCTGCTCGTGCCGGGCCACCGTGGTGGTCGGCAGCAGGCTGGTGGTGCCGTGCCGGGCGTGCGCCTGGCAGACCGTGCGAAATGCCTCCTCGGTCCCATCCATGAAGTCCGCGCCGGCACCACCGTGGACGTGCAGATCGACGTAGCCGGGAGCGAGATAGCTGCCCCGCAGATCGACAATCTCCTGGCCGGAAGAAGCCGGGGCGCATTCGTGGACGGCAGTAATCCGGCCGGCAGCGACCTCGACGGCACCGCCTTCGAGAATGCGATCGGGCAGAATGATGGGACCGTTGGTGAACAGGAGGGATTGCATGGAGGAAACCACGAAGAAGAGGAAGCCACGAAGAACGCGAAAGGAGCCGAGCCGCGCACGCAGCGGAGCGGAGTAAGCGGCCCTCCTGCGGGCCGCTTACTCCGCTCCGCTGCGTGCGCGGCTCGGACTCACTTTCTGATTCGTGGGTTCTCTTAATGCCGGAACAGGAACTCCTTGGAGTTGAGCAGTGCCCAGTGGACGTCCTCCCACGCCTTGCGTTTGTCCGCGGACTGATTGACGTGGGCCAGGGCAATGCGGACGTCGCGTTCGGTCGGCGGCCGGGACAGCGTGGAAAGGTACAGCTCAGTAAGCATGTCCAGGTCGGCGACCTTGTTCCCCAGCAAGCGACCGACGTGGTTGTTGGCGTTGCGGAGTTTCTCGTTGAGGGTCGGTCCGTTGATCAGCTGCAGGGCCTGGCCCAGGTTGCTGTCGCTTTCGCGTTCGCATTCGCAGGCGATTTCCCGGGCCGGCTGGCCGAACGCCTTGAGGAAGGGGTGATTGGCGTCGCCATCGGGCAGCTGCACCGTCCGCGTCCCGGCCGGCATGCCCGGGAACTTCTCGGACACTTCCGTACTGGAGCAGATGGCGTCGAGCAGCACCTCGGCCGACAGCAGCCGGGTCACGGCGTGCGAGAAATACTTGGTGTCGTCCTTGTTCAGATCGTTGGACTGAGCGCTGAGCTGATAGGTGCGTGAGGTCATGATGACCTTGATCAAGTGCTTGACGTTGAACTTGCTGGCCACGAAATCGCGTGCCAGGGCGTCGAGCAGCTCATCGTTGCACGACGGGTTGGAGTCGCGGAAATCATCGACCGGATCGACGATGCCCTTGCCGTTGAGGTGATACCAGATGCGGTTGACCGTGGACTTCGCGAAGAACGGGTTGTCGGAGGCGGTCACCCAGTCGGCGAGGACTTGCCGGCGATCTTGCCCGGGAGCAATCGTCGGGATGGCCCCGCCGAGGAACTTGGGCGGCATCACCTTGCTGGTCCGCGGTTGAGTCACCTCGCCGGCCCGGTCCACGTAGATGATCTCGGCACCCGGCACTTGCGGCGTGGCGCCCGGCTCGGAGGGATCGCGCTTTTGCTTGACCCGGGCGAAGAACGCGGCCAGGTGGTAGTAATCGTCCTGGGTCCAGCGCTCGAAGGGGTGATTGTGGCACTTGGCACACTGCATCCGCACGCCGAAGAACAGCTGGGCCGTGGTCTCGGCCAGGTTCTGCGGATCGCGGGCCACGCGGTAATAGTTGGCCGGCGGATTGGCGAAGGTGCTGCCGCTGCCGGTCAGCAGGTCGCGGATGACCCCGTCAAAGGGCGTGTTGCTGGCGATGTGGCCGCGGAGCCACTGCTGGAAAACGTGGATGCCCTTGACCTGGATGGTCTTGCGGTTGCTGCGGAACACGTCCGACCATTTCAAGGTCCAGAAGTCCGCGTACTCGGACCGCTCCAGCAACTGGTCAATCAGCCTGGCGCGCTTGTCGGTGTCCTTGCTTTCCAGGAAGAGTTTGACCTCCCCGGTGGTGGGCAGGATGCCGCACAGGTCGAGATAGGCCCGGCGGATGAAGTCGCCATCGGAGCAAAGGTCCGACGGCGGAATGCTCAGCATCTTCAGCTTGGCGAAGACGTGAGTATCGACGTAGTTGTGGACGGGCGGATTGGTCCAGACAAAGCCCTTGCGGGGTTCGAGGTAAGTGAGGCGGACGGTCTGCAACTGATCCAGGTAACGGCAGAGGATGGCGACCTCGCCGCTCTGGCGGAACTCGACCAGTCCGGAGCGGGCCACGTCGGCCACGGCGTTGTCGCTGCTGGTGAAGACCGTCAGGCGGGTCACGTCGCGGACGCGTGCCGTCGGCGAGGTGGGCCAGCACGGCGAGCTGCTGCCAGCGGCCGGGCAGCCGGAGCAGCCGCGAGCCGGGCAGGACGTCGATCTTCTTGATGGCCGGCAGCGTCGGGGGATCGTCCTGCAGGCCCTCGGCCAGCCAGTCGCGGACGGTCGGCACCGGGCACGCTGCTGGCCTGGAAGCGCTGACCGCCCTCGTGCGGCACCCGGCCCAGGCCCTTCTGCAGCAGCAGGCTGGCCTCGGGAGACAGCCGATCAGTGCGCCGGCCGAGTACGTCGCGGGTCAACTGCTGAAAATCGGCGGTCGGATCGAAGCCGCGCAGACTGAGCTTGAAGCCGTTCTTGCCGGAGGGGGTGCCGTGGCAGGCCCCGGAGTTGCAGCCGCCCACGTTGAGAGACGCGATCACCTCGTGGCGGAAGCTGACCGGCTGAGGCTTGTCCTGGTCCTTGACGGTCAGCGGGGCGCGGATGGTCTGGCCGCCCGCCTCGATGACCAGGATACCGCTGCCGTTCTTCTTCGGCTGCAGGAAGCCGTCCTCATGGATGACGACCAGGCCCTCGGGGCTGCGGATCGTGCAGAAGGGGGTCAGATCGCGGCTCGAGCCGTCCGGGTACTGTCCGGTGACGAGGATCTGCTGCCGGCTGCGCGGGCCGGTCAGGGTGATGGTCTGGGGCTGAACCAGCAGGGTTTTCGGCTGGCCAACGACGGCGGCGCGCTCGGCGGGATCGTCCGGAACGGCAGCGTGGACTCGCGCCGGGCCCAGTAAAAACAGGCCGGCGAGCAAACCAGCGGCCAGGGGAAGTGGAACCAGGGACAGTCGGTGAACATTCATCAGTCTACCCCCCTTGGAGACCCGGGCAGGATGGAAAGCGGTGGGAACAAACCGGCAGCTTCCTTCAACTTACCGGGTGACAAGGGGAAATGCGAGAGATTTTTTCAAATTCTTTGCGAGGCCCCGAGCGGCCTGGCGCATCAGGCGGTGGCGTCATGGTATCAGGATTGCGTGGGCCGGCCGAATCGATTGCATTGCGCGGCGCACACACACAGCAACCTGGCAGGCAGCTCAGGCTGAACCTACCGACGGCATCGTCTCCTCCGGCACGAAAGGGGTCGGGAGACAACAGGACACATCGACTTTGTTGCTCCGCTGGTTCCCAGGTGCAACCAGGCAGCGTTGCAGCGTTGCAGCGTTGCAGCCAGCCCAGCCGGCCTGCATTGCAGTGCAATGCGTGCAATGACTGCAACGCTGCACCGACCAGGAACTGTCGGGCAGGCGGACCTCGCCCGGCTACCATCCCTGGCTCTTGTTCCCGTTGCACCCTGCCCAACGGCAGCAACTTCTAAACCCGAATCCGCTGGAGACCCGGAGAAACGCCCCGCCCTGAAGGGCGGGTCTACACGCCAGCAGAAAGCCCGGTAAACCGGGCTGACAGACCGGGGCTGGCTCCCTGCAGCCCGATTTATCGGGCTTTCTGCTGGCGTGTAGACCCGCCCTTCAGGGCGGGGCGGGCCGGGATAACTCCCGATCTCGAGCTGATCGGGGTTTAGCCTGTTCCTTCCTTGCGCTTGGAGACGGTGCCCTACCGACTTTGCAATCGCGTTCTTCGCCGGGTAGCATGCAGGAAGAATGGGTTGCATTGCGCCGCCACACACACCGGCGCGGTGCGGCTTCGGGCCAGCCCAGACCCATCCATCCCATCCATTGCCAATTCAGGACAATGACTCATGGCCAAGAAACGCCATGTTGCCGTCAGCTACGGCAACGACTGCATCCAGAGACGCAAGGAAGCGATCCCGTGGATCTGGGAGGGCGTGATCGCGGATGACGCCGTCACGCTGCTCTCGGCGCCGGAGAAGACGGGGAAGACCACGCTGCTCAGCCTGTTGCTCGATCGCCGTCGTGAGGGCGGTCAGCTTCTGACCAAGATGGTCCGTCCCGGCCGAACCATCCTTTGCTCCGAGGAGAACAGCAGCCTGTGGGCCCTGCGGCAGCCGCCCCTCAACTTCGGTCCCCAGCTGGAGTACCATCACCCCATCGGCAGTCCCTCGCCCGGCCGCTGGCGACGCTTTATCGACCACCTGCTCGAGCTTGGGGAGGACTTCGACCTGCTGGTGATCGACACCGTGATGAGCTTCCTCCCGGCCGCCCAGAACAACCCCAGCGCCCTGCGCAAGGCCCTCAACGAGCTGCGCGTGGTCAGCGGTCGGCCCGCCGGCGTGTTGCTGCTGCATCAGGCGTGCAGTGCCCGCAGCCGGTCCCGGGCCCGCGGTCCCCTGACTGCGTTCGCCGACATCCTCGTTGACATGCACGCGCCGCCGGGCGACCGCTTCACGCGCCGGCGTAGTTTCTCAGGGGTCGGCCGCTATCCCGGCACGCTTCAGCACGTCGTCGCCGAACTGAACCCGGAAGGGACCGACTACCGGGTGCTGGCGGAAGGAGCGCCCGAGGCGACGCTCAGGCCGGCGCTGGACACGCTGCGGCAGGTGCTGGCCCAGAGCCCCACGCCGCTGACACGCCAGGAGATCCTGGCCCGCTGGCCCGAGGGGGAGCCGCCACGAGCGGACTCGCTGTGGCGGACGCTGACACGGGGGTGCGAGATGGGCATTCTCGTTCGCACGGGAGCGGGCACCAAGGCGGAGGCGTTCCGGTATGGGCTGGTTCAGGGCCAAGGCGGGGCTTGATGCTCGTGGGCAACCAGGAAATGAGGCTGGCGTTTGCGAGGCTCCCCAGAGCAGGCGACGGCTGATTCGGGAAGAAGTCAGGGCCGAGAGGCCAGATCGAGGATGAAGGGAAACTTCTTCTTGAGACTCTTGACCAGCTTGTCATCGGCTGTGACCAGCTCGCAGCTTTCCTTCTCCGCCAGTGCGACGTAGAGACAATCGTAGACGCCGCAGCGCATCTGCGAGGCGATGCTGGTGGCCCGCGACAGGAGGGCCAGGTAAGCATGGAGGGCCGGAGCGGTGTTCAGCACGTCCACCAGGAGAGCCGCTCCCTGGCCGACCGCGATGATCTTCTTGCGTTCGGCACGGACCAAGGCATGGGAGACTTCCACGGGGAAGACATCCGGAGCGATCAGCTCATGGATCTGCTTCTGGTAGTCCTCCCGGAGCTTCTTGGCCTTGTCGGAGTGGATCTCAGGAAGTACCCACTTCAGCGCGACGGAGGAATCCAGGACGTACTTCATACTTCGTCACGCGTTTCGCGGATGAGCTTGACAGCAATGTCCAGTTCGCCATGCTTTTGCCGGATCTCCTCGGTGATGCGCTGTGCGCGTTCCCGGATGCGTCGCGATGCTTCGGGGTCAAGGGGTTTCCCCGTAGCGATCCGCTCCATGACCGCATCGAGGTCGGCCAGCACTTGTGGGTCGGCGCCTGCGGTTTTGGTTTCGGAGGTAGCCATACGATAATTGTTCCAAGGATAGCCATCGTGTCAAGTACAATGTGCAGGGGACTACCGACCATGGTTCCCGCTGACCGCTTCGCGCGACGGGGTCGGCCGCTATCCCAGCGCGCTCCAGCACGGCGTCGCCGAGCTGAATCCCGAAGGGACCGACTACCGGGTGCTGGCGGAGGGAGCGCCCGAGGCGGCGCTCACGCCGGCGCTGGACACGCTGCGGCAGGTCCTGGCCCAGAGCCCCACGCCGCTGACACGTCAGGAGATCCTGGCCCGCTGGCCCGAGGGTGAGCCGCCACGTGCGGACTCGCTGTGGCGGACGCTGACGACGAGGGTGCGAGCTGGGCATTCTCGTCCGCACAGGGGCGGGGACCAAGGCGGAGGCGTTTCGGTATGGGCTGGTTCAGCGGCAGGTTGGAGCTTGATGCCAGATCGAGCCGCGAAGATCCTTCCCAGGTGCATCGGTCGCACGTGACCAATCGTACTCCAGTGACGCCGTCACGTCTTACCGGCCCGCCGCGGCCGGAACCCTCGAAATCAGCCCACGGCCCTCACCGGTCATTTTGTTATTTGTTTCTGTTGAAAAATGTCCGGTCGCCGACTATACTGTAAGCAGTCGTAGGTGAGCCATGCCCAAGGTTGCGTGCTTCGAGATCCCGGGCCTGACGTGCTGGTTCTGGTCGAACGACCACGATCCCCCGCACTTTCACGCGAAGAAGGAGGGAGATTGGGAGATCCGGGTCAAATTCACCGAGGCCGAGGACAAGATGTTCGAGTCGGTTTGGGGCGATGAGCCGAGCGGCAGGGTTCTTCGGCAGCTCAGGAAGGCCGTGAGGGAGAATCGCGACGATCTGTTGGCCGAGTGGGAGGCGAACGTAAACCAATGACTACCAAGACGCTAGCTCGACCCACCGTGGAGTTCTACGTGGCTTCGCCCCGACTCGCTCGCGCTTACCGGAACGCCGCCCGGCACAACCGGAGCCTGGCTCGCTTCGCGGAGATGCACGAACTCGGGCACGCCCTCGTCGCTCACGAGATCGCCAAGCATGGCGGCAAGCTCGAGAGGGTCGTGCTCTCCCACGTCGATGAGGACCACCTCGTGCTGACCGACGAGCGGGTGGTGCCCTTGGTTTCGGAGGCGTTCCACCTGCTCTTCACCGAGCCGGCAACCCACCCCGACCAGGTCGCTCAGTGGATGAGGACGACGAAGATCCGATCGGAGAACCGCCTCCACGTGGTACGCGTCGATGATCTCGAGGCCCCGGAGGTTTCCCAGCTGCTCGGGCGGGTCTGCTTCGCTCTCGGACGGGACGGCGCCGCGGCAGCATCATCGATGCCTACCTGGCCGGCGATTCGCTCTTCGTGCGAGGCCCCAAGCACCGGATGCTGCACGTCCCGGTCAGCTCCCTCCCCGCCCTGAGCGGGCAGCCTCGTGTCGTGCTTCGGAACTTCGTGATCGACCCGGATGGCTCGTTCGTCCACTGGCCGGACCTCGACGTCCACCTGGGATGGAACCAGTTCCTCCAGGCCGTCGATCCGGAAGAGTTCCGGAAGGCGCAGCAGCGGACCGAGGGGTACAACAAGCGGTACGGTGCTGCGATCCGGAAGGTACGCGAGGAGGCGGGGCTCTCGCAGTCGAGGATCGAGGGGCTCACGGAGCGGCAGCTCCGCCGAATCGAGCAGGGCGAGTGTCGGGCGACGAGGACGGCACTCGCCGCGCTGGCGAAGGCCCACGGGCTCGACACAAACTCCTACGTGGAGCGGCTCGCGAAGGCGATGAAGTGAGCGGCCTCCCTCCGATGCCGAACACCGACTCCGCCAAACGAACTGCGCGTGGTCAGCGGTCGGCCCGCCGGCGTGTTGCTGCTGCATCAGGCGACAGCGCCCGCAGCCGGTCCCGGGCCCGCGGTTCCCCTAGCGCGTTCGCCGACATCCTCATCGACATGCAGATGCCGCCGGGCGACCGCTTCACACGCCGGCGTCATTTCTCCGGGGTCGGCCGCTATCCCGGTCCGCTCCAGCACGTCGCCGCCGAGCTGAACCCGGAGGAGACCGACTACCGGGTGCTGGCGGATGGACGCCCGAGGCGGCGCTACCCCAGCGCGTGACACGCTGCGGCAGATCCTGGTCCAGAGCCCCACGCCGCTGACACGCCAGGAGATCCTGGCCCGCTGGCCCGAGGCGGAGCCGCCGCGTGCAGACTCGCTGTGGCGGACGCTGACACGGGGGTGCGAGATGGGCATTTTCGTCCGCACGGGGGCGGGGACCAAGGCGGAGGCGTTTCGGTACGGGCTGATTCAGCGGCAGGTTGGGGCTTGACCGACCGTCAACTGGAGATTCTCAGAATGGAAGTGCCGGCTCTCGCATCTGCTGCTATATTACCAGACAGCACCAACGGCCGAGCCCGTTTAGCGCGGCGATCCCCAGAGAAGCACCCATGAGCCTGAGCGAAGCCGACACCCATGCAAAACTGGTCAACCCCGCTATCTACAAACGCGGCTGGACCGAGGACCATATCAAGCGCGAGGAAACGACCGGCGCGGTCGAAATCATTGCGGGCAAGGCGCGGCGTCGATCCAGGGGCCGAACCGATTTGACTCTCAGGGTCGTCGTCACCGCAGGCAAGCAACCCGTCGCACTTGCCGTCATCGAGGTCAAAAAAGACTCGCTCCCTCCAGGACACGGACTTGATCAGGCCAAAGGCTACGCCAAGGCGGCTCGTCTCAATGTTCCGTTCGTCTACTCGACTAACGGCCATCAGTTCGTGGAGTACGACCGGGAAACTGGACAGACAACGTTGCCCCGGCCCATGTCCGAGTTCCCCTCGCCCGACGATCTCCGGGCACGCTACGAGAAGGCGATGGGCTTTTCGCTCAACGCCCAGGCCACCGCCCCTCTCTTGCAACCCTACAAGGGCGGTGAAGGGGCCCACGCTACTACCAAGACGCCGCCATCCGCGCCGTCTTCGAGAAGGTGGCCCGCGAGAGGGCCGCCAAGCGGCTGCCGGGTGACCTGCTTGTTGGCGACTGGACACCGGCAAGACGTTCATCGCCGCCAATCTTCTTCGCCGCATCGCGGACGCCGACCAGCTCAGGCGTGCCCTGTTCCTCTGCGACCGCGATGAGCTGCGCCGCCAGGCCCTGGGCGAGCTGACCAACTATTTCGGCGACACCGTCCGCGAAGTTTACCGCGACTCCAACGGCCAGAATCACGCTCGGAACGCCACCATACACGTCGCCACCTATCAGGCCCTCGGGGTTGATAAGGAAGACGGTGACGAGTCTTTCCTTTCCGAGTTCTACCCACCCGATTATTTCTCCCACATCATCATTGACGAGTGTCACCGCTCAGCCTGGGGCAAGTGGTCGAAGGTGTTGAAGATGAACCCCAACGCGGTTCAGATCGGCCTGACCGCCACACCCCGGCAGCTAACCACCACCGAGGACACCTCCGAGGCCAAGGCCGACGAGGAAGTCACCGCCGACAACCTCGCCTACTTCGGCGAACCGGTTTACGAATACAGATCACCCAGGCGATGGAGGACGGCTACCTCGCCGCCTGCGATATCAAGCTCGCCTCGATGGATCTGGACACCCGCGGCCTCTCCGCCGCCGAAGATCATCCAGCGCAACCCAACCGATGCCAACACGGGCCGCCGCTCACGGCACTGCAGATCGCCGCGCGTTACGACGCCGCTAACTTCGAGAAGCGATCATCCTGCCTGACCGCGTTAAGGCCATGTGCCGCGACCTGTTCGAGCAAATGCTCGCCAATGTGCTCCATCGCGACCCGGACGGTATGCCGCTTGGCCCCTTCCAGAAGACCATCATCTTCTGCGCCGCCGACCGCCACGCCGACCTGGTTGCCGCCGAGATGAACAATCTCCGTTCCGCCGTGGTGCACGGCCAACGGTGCAGAGGCGCTTCGACCCCTACGCCTTCAAATGCACGCTTCTGTCGGCGGCAACGACTTCATCCCCGATTTTCGCGGCTCGGCTCGTACCCATTACGTGGCCAGTACCGTCGAATTGCTGACCACGGGCGTCGATGTGCGTCCCGTCCGCAACATCGCTTTTTCAAGTACGTCGGCAGTCCCATCGCTTTTTACCAGATGCTCGGCCGCGGTACACGCATCGACGAGCACACCGGCAAGCTCGTCTTCACCATCTACGACTACACCGGCGCCACCCGGCTCTTGGGCGAGTCATTCGTCACCAGGCCGACGCCCCCCGGGTCGCGGTAGGTGGCGGCGAGCCTCCGCCACCCCCGCCGCCTCTGCCCCGACGGTCTGGGTTGAAGGCTTCGCCCCCGTCGTGAATGACCTGGGGCGCTTCGTCGCCGCCTCCGTCCATGGCCGCCTGGGCATGGTCCCCCTTGAGGACTATCAGCGCGGCCTCGCCAAGACGCTCGTGGAAAGCTGCCCCACGCTCGCCGATTTTCGACCGCGCTGGATCGACCCGCCCGACCGCCGCGAACTGCTCGATACTCTGGTCAAGGCCGGCTATTCTCCCCACGTCATCCGGCTCTTTGAAGACATGAACGATTATGACCTCTTCGACGTGTTGGCCGAGCTGGGCTACGGACTCGCCCCGCGCACCCGCACCGATCGGGCAATGGCTTTCCGTTACAAGCAAGAGGATTGGCTCGACCGTCTGCCAAGGCCGACACAAGCCGCCGTACTCGCCGTCGCCGATCAGTTCGCCAAGGGAGGCACCGACGACCTCGAAAACGTCTACATTTTCCAGACGCCGGAAGTCATAAAGGCGGGCGGCGTCGCCGCTCTGGCCGAGGCCGGTGATCCGAAGCAGGTCATCCGCGAAACCAAGGAAAGGATCTTCGCGGCATGATGAGCAACAGCGAAAACCAAAACGCGAAGGAACCCCAAAGATGTTGGCCCATGATCCGCGTTGGAGAACTCTGCCAACTCGTGAATGGCGACGCCTACAAAGAAAGCGATTGGAGCAAAAGCGGTGTCCCGATCATCCGTATCCAGAACTTGAACGATCCAAGCAAGCTATTCAATCATTGGGCTGGGCCAACAGATGGACTCGTGAAAGTAACGCGGGGTGATGTTTTGCTCGCATGGTCCGGTACGCCCGGCACTTCATTCGGCGTACATATTTGGAACGGTGCCGATGGTGTGCTGAACCAGCACATTTTCCGCGTGGATTTTACAAGTGCCAGTGTAACTCCCTCTTGGTTCGTGCTCGCGGTGAACTTCTCCCTTCAAAAGCTCATTGATCGCGCAGGACGGAGCTGTCGGACTCGCCCATGTGACGAAGGCAGAAGCTCAACGGCCTTGAAATCCCCCTACCGCCACTGACGGAGCAGCAGCGAATCGCGCCAAGGCTGACGGAACAACTGGCCGCTGTCGAGAGTGCCCGCGCTGCCGCCCAAGCCCGCCTTGCCGCCGCTCAAGGTCTGCCTGCTGCCTACCTTCGCGAAGTCTTCAAGGGACTTGTCGGCACAGTACCAACACGTTTCCTTGCCGATATCAGCGAGTTGGCATCAGGCATCACCCTCGGAAAGCGACCTCACGCGATCAACGGACGCGAAGTACCTTACCTACGCGTAGCCAATGTCCAAGACGGACACCTTCTACTGGATGATGTTTACACGATTCGCGAACGGATGATGAGATTGAGGAATTGGAGCTGCACGGGGCGACCTTGTGCTAACCGAAGGTGGCGACCGCGACAAACTCGGACAAGGTACCTGGTGGAACGAGGAACTTCCGGAGTGCATCCACCAGAACCATATCTTTCGCGTGCGTTTGCAGAGCGGTGTAATCGATCACGAGTTCTTCGGGTTCCAAATCCAGTCAGCGTATACGGAAAAATTACTTCCTCGCACACGCCAAACAGACAACAGGAATCGCCACGCTCAATCGCGGATTCCAGTTGTCTGCTTGGAATATCCTATTGCCGCATCCTCGCCGACCAACGCCGAATCGCTGCCGCCCTTGCGCTCGGCTCGCCGAAGCCGAACGCTTGACCGCAGTCCTCCACGAAGAGCTTGACGCCATCGATGCCCTTCCCGCCTGCGCTTTTGCGCGAAGCCTTCAACGGACAAACCTGACATATGGCCAAAGCTGGCCTCCAAGAACGGAAACGGTAACGGCAAGAAGCTCTCCACGCAACAGAGCGTCGATTCCGCCATCTGGTCCATCTGCGACGTGATGCGCCGCGGCAACGTCGCCAGCGCATCCAGTACGTCCCCGAACTGACCTGGATTCTCTTCCTGCGCATCCTTGACGAGACCGAGGACGCGAAGCCCTGGAAGCCAAGGTCCTGGGCCACGATTACACTCCCTCGCATCACCAGCCCCTACCGCTGGACCGACTGGGCCCGCCCCATCGACGCCAAGGCCCCCAAACCGAGACAAACAAACGCCGCGAGCTGACCGAGCAGGGCCGGCAAGCTGCTCGAATTCGTCAATACCAAGCTCATCCCCCATCTCAAGATCTCCGCAACAAGCCGGACGCCAGGCCGCGCCAGAAGGTCATGGCCGAGATTCTGTCCGGTGTCGAGCGCGTCCGCATCGACACCGAAACGAACCTCCTGGAAGTCCTCGACAAGGTCCACGAGATCAGCCAAAAGGACATCGACCCGACCCACGTTTTCGCCCTGAGCCAGGTCTACGAGGGCTTGCTCCTGAAGATGGGCGAGAAAGGCTCCGACGCCGGCCAGTTCTTCACGCCCCGCGAAGTAATCCGCGCAATGGTCCGCGTTCTCGATCCCAGGGTCGGGGAACGGATCTTGACCCCTGCTGCGGCACGGGCGGCTTTCTCGCCCAGGCCGCTAAGTACATGGTCTCGAAAGTCGATGCCGGTAAAGACCTGCCCAAAGGGATGAGCCAGGCCGCCGCCAAGGAGATCATCAAGCACCAGACCTTCTACGGCCGCGAGAAAGAAAACCTCATCTACCCGATCGGCCTCGCCAATCTGATCCTGCACGGCATCGACGACCCGCACATCTCGCACGGCAACACGCTGACCGGCAACGAAGCTACGGCGGCCTCTTCCAGGGCGCGCGCGCCTACGAAGTCATCCTCACCAATCCCCCCTTCGGCGGCAAGGAGAACACAAGAACATCGACGGTTTCGACTACCCCACCAGCGCCACCGAAGTGCTGTTCCTCCAGTCGTCATCCGCTCACTCACCCCCGTGGCCGCTGCGGTATCGTCATGCCCGAAGGCGTCCTCTTCCGCACCAACGAAGAGCCTTCACCAAGACGAAGAAGAAGCTCCTGGAAGAATGCGACCTGTGGTGCATCGTCTCGCTGCCAGGCGGGGTCTTCACGGCCGCCGGCGCCGGCGTCAAAACCAATCTCCTGTTCTTCACCCGCGGCAAGCCGACCGAGAAAATTTGGTACTACGACCTGTCCGAGCGCAAGGTCGGCAAGAAAACCCCGCTCACGCTCGACGATTTCAAGGAGTTCTTCGGCTGCTCCCCGAACGTGCCGATTCCGACAAGTCGTGGACGCTGGATTTCACCGCCCGCCGCCGCAAGGCCGCCGACGAGGCCAGGCCATTCCGCCAGACCGAAGCCGAGAAAAGGAAAAAGCCCAGGCATGAAAGACACGCTCAATGTACTGAAGAAAGCGGGGCCCCTTGACGAGACCAGGATCGCCGAAATCGAAATCTCGCTCGAAACCGCCACCCTCGCCGCTCGGGAAGCCGCTAAGAAATCGGAAGCCATCGAAAACGCCGTTTACGACCTCAAAGCCGTGAATCCTAATCGCAAACCGGACGCGGACAAGCGGACGCCCACCGAATGCTGGACCTGACGAGACCAAGGGCAAGGAAGTCGCCGAAGCTCTGGCCGTGCTTTGCAAATTAAGTGCTGCAAACTGATTGTTGCTTGTTGTGGTGCAAACGTTGCGTCGGAGTGCGGACCAGATCCGATTCCCTATGCTACGTCAACCAAAGTCCCGAACTGGTCCTCCGAAGGTCTATTTAGCTTCAAGAAACACTATGGAGAAGTCCCAACGCATAGTATTCGGGCGGATCATGGAGGAAGACAGCTGAAGTTTTGCCTCATGTTGCTGCGCCACCATTTGGGCGAGGTAAAGACCATTCCCAGAGCCGTCCTGGTCCTTACTTGCTCGATATCCCCTGGCTGAAACACGTTCTCCGTCAGCGGTTGTGTTCCGATAGAATCGTTTTGAACCGAGAGGATCACCCAATCATCCTCTCTACTCAATTCGACGTAGATGGGCGAACCAGGAATCGCATACTTCAAGGCGTTCTCGATGAGCACAGTAGGAATAATTTGGATTGTCTTATCAAAAGCGCGAATTCGAGCATGGAAATTGAACGGGGCCTTTAGAACAATACGGCTTGGGTTGTCTGGAGGGCGAAAAATGCGAACGCATTTGTCAACGAGCTTATAGATTTCAAGCTCAGTGTTCAATGGAAACCTGTACAACTCCTCATTTGCCAATAATTCGATCACATCAAACTGTGCGGACATCAACCCGGAAGTTTTCCATATCTTAACAAGTTGCGGACTGGCAAGCTCAGGGTCGTCGGAGATTCTGCAAGACACATTCTCTCTGCTTCGTGTTTGATTGTCCGGTTCAGCTTTCTTATTTCGTGAAGAGAAAATGATTGCGCTTGGATGGTTGGCGTGGATGGAACTGATCCAAATGCCAATACTTAGCAGAATATCGATCGACTTTCTAACTGCATCCGAGGCTATTTTAAGCGCGACGATGGCTTTTGGACAGCTTCCTTTCACTATCGCCTCCCATTCTAGGAAAAGGAATAAAGCCAGTGAGACAACACTTCTCGCCATTCAATTCTAAGGCAACCGACGTGAAACCATAAGGGCATTGAACGAATTGGTACTGTTCGGTTTTGTCGGCAGCCATTCGCTCATAGTGACATCGGCATACGTCGTTCTTGTGAAAAACTTGTTTACATGTAGATGGCGTTGGGAATTGCAAGCCGTCCGCAGGAACATCGATCTCCTGCAGGTTAACAACCGGCAATGGGGAGAATGATCTAAGAGTGATTTTTGTATGGTCCATTGTTAATTCGCGATTGCCGTGATGCCTAGTTCGATCACTTTTTGTAAAACCACCATAGCCACTGCCTTAGCTTCATCGGACTGTAGCATGGAGGAGATTGTGGATTTCAGCGTGTTGATCTTCTTGTGCTTAGTCAACCCACGAACCAGGAGGTCTTGCATCATCTTGTCTTCATCTGAGCCTGGAGCAACATCGCATACGGTGAGCAATGCGTTCCATACACTCGCGATACTATGTGCTTTTCGCAATCCCTCCTCAATTTTTTCCATTGAGTCAGTAATGCCAGCATCTTTGGGGAGCACTCCATCAGCCAATCGAAAAAACTCAGCCTGACCAGCCTTTAGTGCTTTCGAGGTGTACGCCAGTACGACGACAGATGGATTAACTCGTTTAATATACTTCAACAGTGACAACCCTTGGTCGTCGCCAAAATGTGCCGACTTTTCCGTAATCTAACAGAATGAGGTCGTAGAGCCGTTTGTCTATGAGGTCGATATTGGTTGAGTCAATGTCCTTTGAATGGTCTACTGCGAATCGTGAAGATTTCAGATCCCCCACAAGATCAATGTCTTCATCATCTACAATGAGGATGCGACTCCTCCGGACGAGTTCTTCTCGGGGGAGTTTCTGCGTTAGCGAAGCAATTGTCTTCTTTTCCCACAAACCGAACATAGATACCTCCTCTAGGCAGCACTCCTGGGCATGTCTGTTTGTCTGAATGACCTCCAGTCACTTTATTGCTCCTGAGGGGATTCAATGATGTCCACGTCAGGCTCCGAGACGCTGAGTCGTCCCTCCCTCTAGCCTGGCGAGCAGGCCAGCACTTCGGAATTCCTCTGAGCCGGGCGGATTCTCAGAATTCCAGTGGTAAGACAGGTCGCAGCCACGCCTCGACGAGCGTTAGCAGGTAGGACTCGAACACGCGTTTTCCTGGAAAAGTCCGGATCGTAGTGCTGGAGAACCTGCGCTGTGCCGAGCTGCACAATCGGCCCGGTCAGCCTACCTTCACCCCACCTGTAGACTTGAATCCAGTCAGGATCGACGGCGAGCACGTAATCGATCCCGTCAGCGAATTTCGGTAACTGTCCTGGAAGGATCGTCACCCATTTATCGCCGATGGGCCGTGCCTTCACTTCGACGAGGGCTACCGTGTGGTTGTCCCGATCGACAACGGTTGCAGCAAATCCACTGTCTGCTGTCCGCGGCATTTCTCTCCCTCCTCTCAGCGAGCGACGGGGTTGCTTCCGCCGATCCGTCAAGGGCAGGTATCCCAGTGGATCGCCCAGGAGGCAATCTTCCTGGCACTCTATCACCCAACTCGGCTTCCCACCAGCCATGCCGGAAGAAAAGGGAGAGGAGGGAAGTAGGGCCTCGGCGTGCGGACGGGGCGAGTCTGTGCAACCTTTGGGGCCAGGAGGGAGCGTGGCGACCTGGGCAAGACGAACTCGCAGCCCCGCCACAGACGTCGCTTGTTCCCTCAGCACGCGGTGGTAGAATGACGGAAGTGCGGCCCCGTTCCGTTTGCGTAGGACGATCATGACCACACCTTCACTCACAAGCGCGGAGCGGTTCGACGCGGAGTACCCCAGGAACTCCAGGATTGCCTCGCGTGGCTTGAACGTCGCTTGCGCGTCTCCCGGGACCGCATTCTCCCCCTCATGGGGCTTTCGGGTGCCTGATCCGCGGGGAGTTCCTGGAAGGAGATCGCGCATGCGCCGATGAGGGCAGGCCGAACTGCAAGACACCTTTTGACCCACTACCTCTCCTACTTCGACTACGACGCCGAGAGAGCCAGCGCATTCGTGATGACTTCGGCCAGAAGGTCGAGCGAGGAGAGGTCCGCCTCTCCGACCACGTACCCGGCCTGGCATCCGCTGCCACGCGGGAAGAGGAGGACGAGGCGTTGCTCTGCTCCCTGCGCGACGAGGGGCCGAGCCTCCTGCCCGCACTCGCGCGGCTGCTTGCGGACCCACCCGCGAGGGCCGATCGGAGGTCTGTCCGCTCAGGCACCTGAGTCTCCTTCCGAGGTCGATCGGACCACCCATGATCCATGCCCTCCCGCCGGGTCAATCCTACTACCGCGTCACGACCATCGGACGACACTGGCGAGACGTGCTTTCCGGCAGAGGGGAACTCTACCTCTCGGCCACCGGCAACCGCTACAACACCGTCCTGCAGCAGGCGGCCTACGTCTCGGACGATCTCCTGGCAGCGGTGACGGAGTTCGCGTACTACGCCGCGCTGAACTGGGAGGACCGGCTCGTGCGGGGCGGGGTCGCTTCACCCCAGCTTGACTCGATTGCCGAACCGCTCCTCTATGGCGCGCCGTGCCGTCGGCCCCAGCTCGCACCCGGTCAAATCGAGTTCCTCCAGCCCTCTCAGGTGCGGGGAAGCCGCCAGCGCCCGGGCCCCCGTCCTCGCGGATCGGGTTGGCCGCCAGCGACAGGCGACGCAGGGCGGCGGCCGCCTCCGCCCCAGCGAGCTGTTCCGCCCCGCCTGGACCGATCGCGTTGCCGGCGAGGTTCGCCACGTGCAGCCGGGCGAAGAGCGGGGAAGCGACGAGGGCGGCGACGTCCCGGGTCGCGAAGCCGGCGTTGGTCAGGACAAGCCGCGTGGCCCCGGACAGGAACGGCGTGCCGAACAGGACCGGGAGCGTCCGCGCCGCATCCACGACGCGACAGCCGTCAAGCAGCAGTTCCCGGACGTGGGTCAGTTCGGGGACCACCGCGAGGTCCCCCGCCCGGTGTCGGTCGAGGCGGGTGGTGAGGCGAAGGCGGGAGATCGGGTGGTTCGCCAGGATCGAGCAGACGCTCCCCGGCGGCGTTGCCAGCGGCAGGCGCAGCTCCTCGTAAAAGCCACGTTGGAACGGCGTGACCGCGGGGCGTCCCGCTTCCGGTTCCGGCAGCCAGGTTGTGCCGTACTGCTTCCAGAGGGCGCGCTCCCGGGCCCGTAACTGCTTGAGTCGCGCGCCGGCGGCGGCGTTCTCCAGCTCCATCTGGACGCGGATGAACTCGGCGCGGTCGCGCCCCGCCGGGTCGCCGTGGTCCTCGAGCCAGTCGGCGTACACCAGCCGCGGCGTCATGTCCTCGCGGTTCGTCAGGATGTCCTGCAGCAGTGCCTCGCCGGTGTGGATGGGCGGCGCGCCGCGGCGACGGCCTCGGGGCGCACGACCGCGACCGCCATCCCGTCCACCGCGCGGTCGGAGCGGCCGGCGTCGAACAGTTCCGGACGGCGGACGACGAGGAAGAGGAGGCCGAGGGCGTGCTTGCAGGGTCGCTTGTAACTCAGGCAGTTGCAACCCAGCTGCGGGCGCTCGGGGTCGCTCAGATCGACGACGACCTGGTAGGGAACCGGGTCGCTCCCCTGGCATTCGGCTTCAAACCGGGGGCCGTCCTTTGACGCCAGGGCCTGGCTGAACGCACCTTGCTGAACAAGCTGCAGCCCCGCCTGCGCCGACTTGCCGTCGGGGGCCACGCGGTAGACGTACTCGTCGGTCAGCTTCGTTGGCTGCGGCTGCGACACGGGTTTTCTCCTGCGGGACCAGGCACCGGCGTCCTCTCTCAATGTACGCCCCAAGGCCCCGAACACGCAAATGGTTGCTTCGCGGCTGAGAAAGGAGTAGATCAACTCTCTGACGTTTCACCCTGCGAGGATGCCCAAGATGAATCTCCTCTCTCTTCGTTCTCGAAGTCTGTGCCTGCTGCGGCAAGCGGTGGGCGACCCCGTTGTTGAATTCCGGGAAGGCCAGTGGGAGGCGATCGAGGCCCTGGTCCAGTGTCGGGCCCGGTTGCTTCTCGTGCAGCGGACGGGCTGGGGCAAGAGTGCGGTTTATTTCCTCGGCACCCGCTTGCTTGCGCGACGCGGGAGCCGGCCCGACCTTGATTGTTTCCCCGCTGCTGGCGTTGATGCGCAACCAGATCGATGCCGCGTATCGCTTTGGTCTCCACGCCATGACGGTCAACAGCACCAACTGCGAGGAGTGGGCCGAGGTGGAGCAGCGCCTCCGAGCCAACGACGTCGATGCCCTGATCATCTCGCCGGAGCGGCTGGCGAACGAGAACTTCCTGCAGCCGGATGCTTCTGCCTCACGCAGGGCGCATCGGCCTGTTCGTCGGTCGATGAAGCTGCACTGCATCTCCGACTGGGGCCATGACTTCCGACCCGACTACTCGCCGGCTGGTTCATATCCTGCAGCGTCTGCCAGCCAACGTTCCGGTCTGCGCCACGACAGCAACGGCCAACGATCGCGTGGTGGCGGACGTGGTGGCACACCTCGGTCCGTGCGTGGAAGTGCAGCGCGGCCCGTTGGTGCGAAACGGGTTGCGGCTGCAAACCGTGACCTTGCCCGGCGATGCGGCCAAGCTCGCCTGGCTGGCCTACTGGTTGCCACGAATGCTTGGCACGGGAATTGTCTACGCCCTGACCGTCCACTGGACGGAGCGCATCGCATGCTGGCTCCGCAGCCGGGGCGTCAACGCGCTGGAATACTCGGCCAAACTTCTCGGGCGAAGCTCGTTGTCAGCGGGAAGAGCTGCTGCTCAACAATCAGATCAAAGCCCTGGTCGCCACGACGGCCCTGGGAATGGGTTACGACAAGCCAGACCTGGGTTTCGTGATTCACTTCCATCAGCCGGCTTCGGTGGTTCATTACTACCAGCAAGTCGGTCGAGCGGGACGTTGACTGTCTCGGGCCTACGGAGTTATGCTCGCGGGCGAAGACGACCTGGACATCACCAATTTCTTCATCGAACAGGCGTTCCCCCGGGAGGAACACGTCGCCGCCATTCTGGAGGCGGTGAAGCAATCCGAGCAACGGTCTGACCTCCAGGGAACTGGTAGCGTCGGTCAATCTGTCCAACGTCCAGATCGAGCGCGTTCTGCAGGACTCTGGCGGTGGACTCTCCGGCCCCGCTGGCCCGGATCGATGATCGCTGGGTCGCAACATCCACTCACTATGATCTGGAGCGAAGACAGCGTCTGGTCGATCACGTGACCCGGATTCGCCTCCACGAGCAAACGCAAATGGTAGCGTATCGACTGTACCAAGGTTGCCTGATGGGGTTCCTGGCCCATGCCCTGGACGATCCGACGGCAAGCCCCTGCGGGGAGTGCGCGTTCTGTCAGGGGAAACCGGAAGCAGTCCGGGACGTGCCAGACAACCTCCTGAGTGTTGCGGTGGCTTTCCTGTGGGCCTCGGATCAGCCGATCGAGCCCCACCGTAACTGGCAAAACGGAGCCTTCCCCCGCTCGGGTTGGCAGGGAACGATCCCAGAGGTTCAGCGAGCGGAATGGGGCCGGTCCCTGTGCTTGCTGAACGACTCGGGTTGGGGAGAGCTGGTCCGGCGCGGAAATTCCAGGCCGGCCGATTTGCTACCGAGTTGGCGGAGGCGCTGGCCGAACTCGTCCGGGGCTGGCGACCCAGACCGGCTCCTGCCTGGGTGACGTGCGTTCCCTCGCACACCTCGCAGCGGCTTTCCTGCGGGCCTCGCATCAGCCGATCGAGCCCCGCCGCTACTGGCAAACCGGAGCCTTCTCGGATTGGCACGGAACGATCCCAGAGGACCGGCGAGCGGAAAGGGGCCGGGCCCTGTGCTTGCTGAACGACTCGGGTTGGGGAGAGCTGGTCCGGCGCGGCAAATTCCAGGCCGGCCGGTTCGCGCAAGAACTGGTGGAGGCGCTGGCCGCACTCGTCCGGAGCTGGCGACCCACACCGGCTCCCGCCTGGGTGACGTGCGTTCCCTCGCTGACACACCCGAACCTTGTTCCCGACCTGGCGAACCGGTTGGCTGCCAGTCTATCGCTTCCGTTCCGGCAGGTGGTCCTCCAGGTGCGACCAACGCAACAGCAGCAAGAGATGGCCAACAGCTGGCACCAGACCCGCAATCTCGATGGGGCCTTCGAGCTCCACCCCGGGAGCGTGCTGGCCAGTCCGGTCTTGCTCGTGGATGACATTGTCGATTCACGCTGGACGTTGACGGTGGTGGCGGCCCTGCTCCGGCAGGCGGGCAGCGGACCCGTGTTCCCTCTGGTCCTGGCTGCCCATCGCTGAGGAGGTTTCGCATCATGGTCCCGCCGCCGGACACACCCGAAACCATCTCGCCGGATACTCAGGCCGTGTTGCTGCTGTGCGGCACTTTCACCCGAGACGAGAGTCCCACGGCAAAGCCCCTCTCTCCAAGAGAATACTCCCGGCTGAGTTCCTGGCTGAAGCGGCAGCAGCAGCGTCCAGCCGATCTGCTCCAGACCCGGCAAGACTGGTATCCGGCCGAGGAGCCGGGCTTGCCGAAGGCGGAGCGTCTCCGAACCTTGCTGGGTCGGGGTGTGCAGCTGGCGGTGGCACTGGAGCGCTGGCAGCGGTTGGGGTTGTGGGTGCTCAGCCGGGAAGAGGCGCGTTATCCGCTGCGTTTGCGGCGCAACCTTGGCGTGTTGGCCCCGCCCGTGCTTTACGGGATCGGGGACGTCGGCCGTCTGGATCGAGGCGGCCTGGCCATGGTCGGCTCCCGGAACGTCGATGAGGAGTGCCTGGCGTACACCAGGCAGGTCGCCGAGCATTGTGCGGCCGCTGGCCTCCAGGTCGTCTCCGGCGGGGCCCGGGGGGTGGACCAGGCTGCCGTGGCGGCAGCCCTGGAGGCGGACGGCGGCGCGGTGGCCGTGCTGGCGGATCGGGTCGATCGGGCAGCGACTTCTCGCGACGCCAGGGAGCCTCTGCGCTGCGGTCTGCTCACCCTGCTCACTCCCTACGAGCCCGAATCGGGCTTCACCATTGGCAAAGCGATGGGCCGAAACAAGCTCATCTACGCCCTGGCCGATTCCGCCCTGGTCGTCCGGTTCACTCACGGCGAGGGAGGCACCTGGGCCGGAGCGATGGAGCAGCTCGACCGGAACCTCAGGGGCGCAGCCTGCGTGCCCGTGTTCGTGCGCCTTGCTTGCAATCCCGAGGATGGCTGCGAGGAACTGTGCAGTCGAGGCGCGATTCCCTTTCCAGAGCAGGAGTTCCTGGCTGGCAACGCCGGGGAGACGCTGCGGCTCGCGCTTCTGGGTGACTCGGAAGCCGACACCTGTTACAGACGGTGTCTGCCGCTGCTTCTCCGGGCCCTTGGCCGGGAAGCGACCGAAAAACAACTTGCGGGGGTTCTCGGACTTGTTCCGACCCAGCTGAAGGCCTGGCTCAATCAGGCCATCAAGGAGGGGAAAGTCCTCAAGAAGAAGACCAGGGGCAAGATCGTTTACCTGGACGCCTGCCTGGAGCCCACCCTGTTCGACTCCGAGGATGGTGTGGCATAGAGTCTTGCTACCTTGGCTCGGGTCCTCTTGGACGGTCGGGAAGGCATCAGAGAGAGCCAATCCACCCAAGGACATTCGTAACGGTTCGGAAGGGTCTATTGATGCCGACAGCGGCAAGAGCGGCCTGGGCGTCTGGGGTGTCGAAGTCCTTCGTGTTGTCGGTCAGCAGCGCTTTCTTGGCTCCGGGGAACCGGCCAGCGTGGTCAATGATCGAGTGGAGGATGAGGTTGTCAGTGGGATCAGGGATGAGCATGTTGCTCACCGCGGCACGGAGAACAGTGGGCGTTGTCGGGATTCGGTCCAGGACGTCCGCCGCTCGGTCAACCAATTGAAACAGCCGACCTTGCACGTCGTTCAAGAGCTGGTCGTTGGCAATTCTGCTTTCTTCGAGGCGGCTGAGCAAGGCGCCGGCGTTCGCGGAAGTGGTGTCGCGCCGTAATTGCACGATCTGCTTCTCGAGTTCTGCTCGGAACCAGTTCCGGCGTTTCTGCTCATCCTCAAAAGCCGAAAAGGCCTCCATGTAGCAACCGGATGGAATGGCGACACGGACGGACGCGGAAACGGCGGCGAGGAGGTCATCCCCTCTTGCCTCACGTCCCATCGCGACGCTCATCAGGAAGTTGGTTTCGACGTATACGATGACATCCATGTCAGGCTCCGAGACGCTGAGTCGTCCCTCCCTCTAGCCTTTCTAGCAGGCCGGCACCCCGCAGCTCCTCTGCGCCCGGCGGATTCTCGGACTTCCAGTGGTAAGACAGGTCGCGCAGCCATGCCTCGACGAGCGTGAGCAGGTAGGACTCGAACACGCGTCTTTTGGGAAAGTCCGGATCGTAGTTCTGGAGGACCTGCGCCGTGTCGAGTTGTACAATCGGCCCGGTCAGCGTACCTTCAGCCCACCTGTATACTTGAATCAAGTTCGGGTCGATGGCGAGGACATAATCGACCCGTTCAGCGGATTTCGATAACAGTCTTGGAAGGATCGTCACCCATTTATCGCCGACGGGCTGTGCCTTCACTTGAAAGAGGGCTACCGCGTGGTTCTCCCGGTCAACGACGGCGGCATCAAATCCACTGTCTGCTGTCCGCGGCATTTCCCGCCCTCCTCTCCGGAAGCGATGGGGTTGCCTCTGCCGATCAGTCGAGGACTGTCATCCAATGTGGAACGCCAAAGAGGCAGTCACCTTGCCACATTCTATCACCCAGTTCGGCTTCCCACCAGCCATGCCGGAAGCAGGGAGAGGGTAGGAGAAGGGCGTTCATTTCACCACTCGCGCATCCGCCCAGTTGACGTGCGCCTGGACGTCCCCGCGCGCTCCGAACCCTGTTTCCAGCGTCAGTTCCTTGACTCCCTCGATCGGCACCCGGATCGTCAGTGTCGGTTTTTGCTGCGTCAGCTCGCCATTGCCGGGCAATTCGAGCGGCTTGCCATCGGCCAGGACGCGGAGGCGAGCGCCTCCCGTGCCGGCCTGTCCTGGGATCCAGGCCGACCTGGGCCTCGAAGGACTGATACTTCCCCGCCAGAGCAAACGTCGCCCGGGCCTCGGCGTGCATTCCCAGACCGCGCAGGTAGACCGACGGCCCGACCCGCAGGTCCTTGTCGCCCACGCTGGCATCGAACGCCAGCGGCCAGCGCACGTCCAGGTAGGGGGCGAAAGCGTATTTGCTCGGCTTCAGCTCCGACAGATACGTGGCCCGTCCCTGGAGGACGTCCAGTGCCAGGACGCGCTCCAGCGGCACTCGCAGCGGGGCGCCGAACGCCGTGACTCCCTCCAGCGTCTTGCCGTCGCTGCTCGCCCTGGAGAGCGTGAGCCGGGTGCCGTGGCTTTGCCTGTCGCCGGCCAGGACCACCTGGGCATGAGTGCCTTTGGGACGGAGGGTCTCGGCCAGGAACGTGCTCAGGGCAATGGCCGCGGCCTGTTTCAGGTCAATCGGGTTGGTCTTCGTCCCGACCTCCAGGACGATCGAGCGCGCGTCAAGTCCGGCCAGCGTCCCCTCGATCGCATCCCCGTTCAGGAGCAAGACCCGATCGCGCTTGCGCGGCTGGTTCAGCAGGCGGTGCCGCAGCTTCTCGGGATCGTCCGCGTTGGCCGGCGCCTCCAGCCAGAGCAGGGCCACGGCGGCAATCGGCACCTGCACTTCCTTGCCCTCGGCCAGGTCGGGATGGAGGAAGTGCAGCCGTTCGCCTTGAAGCCTTGGCTTCTTGATCGGAATGCGATCGCCGTTGACCAGGACCAGGTGCGTGTCCTCCGGCAGAGGCGGCAGGGAGACGCCAACTTGGCGCAAGGAGAGCAAATCGCCCGCCGGCACGGCCGGGGCATTAGCTGGTCCAAGGTGCAGCGACCAGTCCTTGCCCAGTTGCCGCAGAGGGCCCTGCTTCACCTTCCCCTCGGCAAGAGATGCGGTGAATTCCGGTGGCGCGGCCGCTTCCGCAAGGATTGACCCGACGTTGAGCCCGAAAAGGACCAGGATGGTCTTGACGCAGGGGAGGATGGCGTTCATGTTCATCGATTGTACCGTGGGGCGCGAAGCGAACCTTGCTGGATGTTACGGCCGGGAGAGCGACAGAACAAGGCCGGTCCCGGTTCCTGGGGAGGAGCAAAACGATGTCTCGGCTTGGCCTGGCAGTGTGCGGATTGGCGTTGGTGTCTTCGCTGGCCTCGGCGGGGCCGCCCCCTGACCAGACGGGCACGTTCCGGTTCGTGCCGCCGGAGGACCAGAAGAACGTCCCCGAACGCTACCGGCTGGAAGCTCGCACCCTGGACTACAAGCTGACCTTCCACACGGACATACCGGGCTGCGACGTCAACACGTATCATTTGCAGTTCCCTTCGCCGGTGACAAGCCCCCATCCGGAGAACAACACGGTCCATGCCGAGTATTACTGCCCCCAGGGCAAGGGCCCCTTTCCGGGCGTGATCGTGCTGGACATCACCGGGGGCGATCAGAGCCTGTCGCGGGCCGTCTCGACCTACCTGGCCCAGAGAGGGATCGCCTCCCTGTTCGTGCAAATGGCCTATTACGGTCCGCGTCGTCCTCCGGGCTCCCGGCTGCGGCTGCTGTCGATGGACGTCAATCACACCATGACCGCGATCCGGCAAACGGTCCTGGACCTGCGCTGTGCCGGGGCCTGGCTGCTCAGCCGGCCGGAGATCGATGGCAAGCGGCTGGGCATCATGGGCACCAGCCTGGGGAGCCTGGTCGCCGCGCTGACGGCGGAGATGGAGCCGAGGTTTCGGCGGGTGGGGGTGCTGCTGGGCGGCGGCGGCCTGGTCGATGCGTTCTGGGACCACCCGCAAGCCAGGTCCTACCGGCAAGCCTACGAGCTGCTGGGCGGCACCAGGGAACGCGCCGCCCGCACCATCGCGGCAGTCGATCCGATCACCTGTGCCGGCAACCTGAAAGATCGGCAAGTGCTGATCGTGGCCGCCAAACAGGACGAGGTCCTGCCACCCGCGGCGGCGGCGGCGCTGTGGAAAGCGTCGGGGCAGCAGAAGATCATCTGGTTCGACTGCACTCACTACGGGGCCATCGTCTACCTGCCGGCGGGATTGCAGTACCTGGCCGAGCATTTTGGAGCAAAGTAAGCCGTTCCGGGAGCAAATGACCCCCAGGTTTGTCCGCGCTTCCCCCGGGTTGCGCTGCGCTCCACCCGGGGCTTTACTCCGGGTTTTCGGGACTAAAGCCCCGGGTGGAGCGCAGCGCAACCCGGGGGGGCTTCCCCCGGGTTGCGCTGCGCTCCACCCGGGGCTTTACTCCGGGTTTTCGGGACTAAAGCCCCGGGTGGAGCGCAGCGCAACCCGGGGGGGCGTCCGTGATCGGGGAGGTGGCAACGCGCTTCCCGGCGAAACACCCTTGACAGCGCCCTCCTGGGGGACTCTACTGAATTCATTCGGAAAATGAGAACGAGGACGATCCCCCATGACCCGACTGCAAGCCTATGCCCAGCTGATCCGGTTGCCGAACCTGCCCTCGTGCTCTCCAACGTCTGCCTGGGAGCGCTGGTGGCCGGGGCCTTGCCCGGACACTGGCTGCCCTTCCTGCTGATTTTGCTGACCTCGGCCTGCCTGTACTGTGGCGGCATGGTCTGGAACGACTACTTCGACCGCGACGAGGACCGGCAGGAACGGCGCGATCGGCCCATCCCGGCGGGACGGATCAGCGCCGGCGCTGCCGCCCGGCTGGGAACGGTGCTGCTGAGCGCCGGGGTCGTGCTGGCGGGACTGGCCGGCTGGTCGCTGGCCTGGCTCGGCACACGGAATAGCTCCGTGGCTCCCGGGGTGCTGGCGGTCCTCCTGGTCGGGGCCATCCTGGCCTACGATGGGCCCTTCAAACACAGTCCGGCAGCGCCGGCGCTGATGGGTCTGTGCCGCTTTCTCAACGTGCTGCTGGGCGTGTCGGTATCGGGATCGCTGCTGGGAGCGCGCGGGGCCCTTCTGGCAGTGGTGGTGGGTCTCTACGTGACCGGGCTGACCTGGTTTGCGCGGACCGAGGCGCGGGTCAGCAACCAGAACGCCCTGCGTGGGGCGGCCACGTGCATGCTGCTGAGTCTGGTGCTTGCCCTGCTCCTGCCGGTCCAGCTCAAGCCCGGCACCAGCTCGCCCCTGTTCGTCTATCTGCTGGTGGCCTTCGGCTTCTTCGTTGGTCTGCCGATCACCCAGGCCATTGCCAACCCCGCCCCCGGGCCCGTCCAGAAGGCCGTCAAGCAAGCCCTGATCGGCTTGATCCTGCTCGACAGCGTTCTCGCCTGTGCCGTCGTCGGCACCCTGGGACTGGTGATCCTGGTGCTGCTGATCCCCTCCGTTGCTCTCAATCGGCAGCGGTGGTTGTATGCGACGTGAGAAGAACCCAACCCCTCCTCCCCAACCCCCTCCCCGAAGCGGGGAGGGGGAGAAGAAGCTTTGGCTCCCCCTCCCCGCTTTGGGGGGAGGGGTTGGGTTCAAACGTCCTCAAGTTCCCTTCTTGTCGTCGTGGCGTCCATCTCCTTCGATGGACTGTTCGAGGCTGCGGACGGTTTCGACCACGTCCTCGAGGTAAGGGTAAATCTTGAGGGCGGCGCGGAAGGCGCGGAGGGCGGCGCGCCCGGCGGAGCTGGAGCAAGCACTGGCCGATGCCAGCCTGGGCGGCGTAGTGGAACGGATTCAGCTCCAGGGCCTTCTCGCAGTCGGTGATCGACCGGTCGTATTGCCGCAGGCGGAAGAAGAGGATGGCACGCTGATTGAACGCCTCGGCAAACTGCGGGGCCCGTTGCAGCAGGCTCTCGAAGCCTGCCAGGGCCTTGGCGGAGTCTTTCTGCCGCAGCAGACGCTGCAGCTCCTTGGTGTGGCCTTCGCCCGCTCGGAACCAGAGCGACCAGAGGGCGGACACGGCCGAGCGACGGACTTCGGTGTCCTCGTCGTGCAGACAGCCGGCCAGGTGCTTGTTGACGCTCATCGATCCCATCAGGCCCAGGGCGAGCAGGACGGCCCGCCGGGTGGTGTGATCGCTGGAGGTGTGCAGCAGGCGCAGCAGAGTCCCTTCGCTGTAGCGCTCCTGGACCCGTTTCTTGAACCCTTCATTGGCGGCCTGCACCCGAATCTTCCACTGGGTCGGGTCGTCGTCCGGCCCGGGTTGCGGCAGCTCGTTGAAGAGTTCAGCAATCAGAGCAGTTCCCACAGTGAACACCTCATTTCGACAGCACGGATGGGCGGCGTGCGGAGGAACGGAACATCGGAAATCGCAGGCCCGACAGCCCTCACTTACGTCTCCCTCCCCTCCGCCGGGGAGGGCAAGCGGCCAGGCCAGGACGACTGGAACCGGAACCGGCTCTGTGGCCCAGTCTATGAGGTCGGCCCCCTCCGGCCAAGAGAAAACTCGCTAGTTTCTCATCTCTTGGAAAAAGTCGATCAGAATTGTGTTGACTTTTGCAAACGAGTCGTTCTGAACCCAGTGGCTCGCCTCGGGCAATCGGATGAGTCGCAAATGCGATACCCAATGTTCCAAACCGTCCAGCAGCTCCGGACCCAGGTAACGATCGCGCTCGCCCCAGATCACCAGGGTCGGCTCCTCGATGGGCCGCAGCCCCCGGAGGGACCGGGCCGGCGAGCGGTGAAAGGCGGCGCGATACCAGTTGAGGGCCGCCGTCAGCGCCCCGGGCTGGGCCCAGGCGTGCTTGTACCGGGCGATGTCCTCGGCGCTGAACGTGTCCGGGCGGACCGGATCGGTGCGGAACGTCTCGGCCAGGCCGGCAAAGTCGTGACGACGGATAAACCACTCGGGCAACCAGGGCAGCAGGAAGAAGAACACGTACCAGGAGCGCCGCAGCTGCGCCGGCCGGCGGAGGGCGCGGACAAACAGGGCGGGATGGGGCGCGTTGAGGATGGCCAGCCGGCGCACGACGCCGGGATGACGCAGAGGCAGTTGCCAGGCGACGACTCCGCCCCAGTCATGGCCGACGACGTGAGCGGAGGATTCGCCGAGGTGACGGATCAGGGCGGCAACGTCGGCGGTTGGGTGCTCGATGCGGTAGGCGGCGATGCCGGCGGGCTTGTCGGATTCGTTGCAGCCGCGCAGGTCGGGAGCGACGGCGCGGAAGCCGGCCGCGGCGAGGGCTTCGAGCTGGTGCCGCCAGCTGTACCAGAACTCGGGAAAGCCGTGCAGCAGCACGACCAGGGGGCCGGCGCCGGCCTCAACGTAGTGCAGGCGGATGCCGTTGACCGAGGCGAAGTGATGGGAGAATTGCGGGGGCATGGCTTTCTCGAACAGTCACGGGTTTATTGCGGCTCAGGAAGGCGATGTCCCGCAGGCCCCCGGCCGCCCCGCCATGAATGGCGGGGCTACACGCGAGCAGGAAGCCCGATGAATCGGGCTGCCGGGAGTCTGCCCCGGTCTGTCAGCCCGGTTTACCGGGCTTTCCGCTGGCGTGTAGCCCCGCCATTCATGGCGGGGCGGCTGGGCACGCTATTGCAATACACTCTCGGGCACAAAGGAACTGATCACCTGCCCCGCGGAGTCAAGCAACTGCACACGCTGAGGAATTTCAATAGGGTGAGACATGGTTGCTTCCTCATGTTCCCATAGTCACTGTCTTCAGGTTTGGCATGGCGGGCACTCCTCCGGGTTAGGCACAGGGCCCCTCGTCCACAGGATAGCAGACGATATCCCGAAGCAGCCTGGCCTGTGCCGCAAGTTCCACCTTCAAGGTCACCTCGAAAACCGCATCATACTCGTGATCGCCTGCAGCCTCGGCAGCGGCGCACGCCGCTGCTGACGCTGCACAGGACGACGAGGCGAATACCGCAGTGGGAGCATGGACCGATGAAGCGTCCACGGCAGCTGAAGTCGCATAGGCCTGTGCATCAGGGGCCGTCGAGCCCCAGAACGCTTCGGAAGCGACCTGACTCGCAACTGCGACAGCAAAGGCCAGTTCCTGCTCATCGGCCATGCCTTGGGCGAAGCGTTCCGAAACCTCGATCGCCGCTTGACTGCGGGGGTCGGAGAGCAGCAGCCAGATACGGCGACAGCAGGCCACCGCAAATAGTCGCAGTTCCTTGGAGAATCGATCGGAGGGCAACAATCGCAGCATCGGCTCCGGGTCGGTGCAAGCCTCCCATTCCGCTCTCGTCATACGGTTCCGCCTGGCTCCTCGTCAGTTCTCCTTCGGCAACGCAAACACAAACAGGGTGTTCCCCTTCGCGCATTGCGCAGCCACGGCGCTCCATCTCCGGCGAAGCCGGCCGTCCAGCCGCCCCAGCCGACGCACACGGCGATGTACTGCCGGCCATCCAGGGTATACGTGACCGGCGAGGCATGGTGCCCCGAGCCGCACTGGAAGTTCCACAGGGCCTTGCCGGTGTCGGCGTCGTAGGCGGTGAAGAACCCCTCGGCGTCGCCGGTGAAGACCAGGCCGCCGCCGGTGGCCAGCACGCCGGCCACCATCGGCGAGCGCGTGGCCACGTCCCACTTGATCTTGCCCGTCTTCACGTCGATGGCCTTGAAGCGAGCCGGACGCCTGGTTGTCGATCAGCGTCAGCGAGCTGCCCCAGTACGGTTGGCCCTTGATGAAGAACGCCTTGCCGGAGGTGAACTTGGCACAGTTGTTGATCACCGGCACGTAGGCGAAGCCGGTCTTCGGGTTGTAGGCCATCGGGTTCCATTCCTTGCCGCCCGCGGCCCCGGGACAGACGCGGACGCCTTTCTGCGGTCGGCAGCGCGGCGGGATTGACGAAGGGCCGGCCCGTCTTCTCGATCGAGCCCGTCCGCGCCCTTCTTGCGGTCGGTCCAGGTGACCTCGCAGAACGGTTTGCCGTAGATGAACTGCGCCGTTCTCGCGGTTGAGGCAATAGAAGTAGCCGTTGCGGTGGGCCTGCACCAGGGCCTTGACCGTCTTGCCGTCGCGTTCGATGTCCACCAGCAGCGGCTCGTTGACGCCGTCGTAATCCCAGACGTCGTGCGGGCTGTTCTGGAAGTGCCATTTGTAGGTGCCGTCGTCGGGATTGAGGGCCAGGATGGAGCAGGTGTAGAGGTTGTCGCCCTTGCGGACGTCGCCGTTGAAGTCGGGCGAGGGATTGCCGACGCCCCAGTAGAGCGTGTTGAGCTTGGGATCGTAGGTGCCGGTGACCCAGGCGGAGCCGCCGCCGGTCAGCCAGGATTTGCCTTCCCAGGTTTTCAGGGCCTTCTTGGCATGCTCGGCCTTGTCGTCGGGACCGGGAACGGTGTAGAAGCGCCAGGCCCGCTTGCCGGTCTTGGCGTCGTACGCATCGATGAAGCCGCGGATGCCGTACTCCGCGCCGCTGATGCCCATGATCACCTTGTCCTTGACCACCAGCGGGGCCACCGTGGCGCTGTAGGCCAGTTTGTAGATCTGCTTGATCTCCTTGCCGTCCTCGCCGGTCGATGGTGATTTCGGTGTCCCAGATCTCCTTGCCGGTGTTGCGGTCCAGACAGACCAGGTGGGCGTCAAGCGTCGTCATGTAAAGCCGATCGCCCGAGGGTGGCGAAGCCGCGGTTGACGGCATCGCAGCAGAGGGCCAGGTTTTCCGGCAGCGATTTCTGGTAGTGCCAGAGCTGCGAGCCGGTCTTGCAATCGATGGCGTAGGCATGGTTCCAGGGCGTGGTGACGTACATGATGCCGTCGATCACCAGGGGCGTACACTCGAAGCCGTCCAGCACGCCGGTCTGGAACGTCCACACGGGGACCAGGCGATTGACGTTTTTCTTGTTGATCTGGTCGAGGGGGCTGTAGCGCTGGGCGTCGTAGGTGCGGCCATACATCAGCCAGTTGTCATTGTTGCTGGCGGCGTTGAGCAGGTCTTTTTCACTGACAGAGCCGACCGGCTCCGCCTGCTCGGCCTTCTTCTCGTCCTCCCGGGCAACCGGCTCGGTGCTCACCTGAGCCGGGAGCCGGGCACAGCCGGCCAGAAGAATGGCCAGCAGCAGCGGAGTGCAGCGCAAGCAAGGGCGCAGAGCGGCGAACGACCGGAACGAGTGATGGAATGCAATCACGGCGGCAACCTCACTTCTTGGAGCGTTTCAGAGGAATGCAATTCGAGAGACCGTGCAAAGCAAGGTCAGTGTACCCGGTGGGGGTGCCGCGTCAAGAAGTTTCCGTCTCTTATTGTCCTGCCCGCTCAGGCTCCGTGTCCGAACCATCGCGGCCCTTCTTCTGGTAATCGCTCACCTTCTTGTGCAGAGTGTTGCGATTGATCCCCAAGCGATCCGCGGCCTTGACCTGCGTGCCGCCGCACTCGGCCATCACCTGCTCGATCAGTTCCCGCTCCACGCCGCCGACAATGCGCTCGGCCAGGTCCTTGTTCAGCGTCTGAATGCCGACGCGGACCAGCTGCTGGATCAGGCCTTGCAGGTCGCCGTTGCTCCTGGGCCGCAGCGTCTTCCAGCGGCGCTGCACCCGGCCCGGCGGAGCCAGCAGGTCCGGGCTCAGCGGCTTGCCCTCCGACAGGACCACCGCGCGGGCCAGGTAGTTCTCCAGCTCGCGGACGTTGCCCGGCCAGTCGTGTTCGGTCAGGATGCGCAGGAAGGCCGGCGTCAGCTCCGGCAGCGGCCGGCCGTTCAGTTCGCTGTGCCGTTCCAGGAAGAAGCGGGCCAGGGCAGGGATGTCGTCGCGGCGTTCGCGCAGCGGCGGCAGATAGATGGGCACGACGTTGAGCCGATAATACAGGTCCTCGCGGAAGCGGCCGGCCTCGATCTCGTCCTCCAGGAACTGATTGGTGGCCGCCACCACCCGCGTATCGACGCGGATGGTCCGGCTCTCGCCGACGCGCTCGAACTCGCCTTCCTGCAGTACCCGCAGCAGCTTGACCTGCAGCTTGGCGCTCATGCTGGCGATTTCGTCGAGGAAGATGGTGCCGCCGTGGGCCGCCTCGAAACGGCCGGTCTTGTTATCGACCGCCCCGGTGAATGCTCCCTTGACGTGGCCAAACAGCTCCGATTCCAGCAGGCTCTCGTTCAGGGCCCCGCAGTTGATGCGGACGTAAGGTCCATCCGAGCGTGGGCCCAGCTCATGCACGGCCCGTGCGACCAGTTCCTTGCCGGTGCCGGTCTCGCCCACGAGCAGCACCGTGGCCTGCGTCGGGGCCACCAGGCGCGTCAGCCGGAAGACCTCCTGCATGGGAGCGGAAGTGCCGACGACGCCGGGCAGCGACGCACCGTCGCCGTTCCACCGGTCGCCGCGGGTGGTGTCGAGCGAAGGCAGGCGCGGTTCCGAACTGGCCATTGCACAGCGTTCCAGGGAGCGTTCAGAGTTAAAGTAGGCGGCACACTCCGTGTGCCGATCTTCGGCACACGGAGTGTGCCGCCTACTTTTCAGACTCGGGCCGGTTCCGTGAGCGCGGCCGGGAGCGCCTTGCCGCGCTGGGCCAGCAGCGCTGCCAGCCGGTCAGCGGAGAAGCGCGGCTCGTCCAGCAGCAGGCTCTCCATCTCTTTCAGGATGAAACCACTCAAATCCTCTCCCGTCCAGCCCAGTTCCTGCAAACGCCGGCCCACGAACGCGTAACAGCCCTCGCTCAGCTTGGTGGTTTGCTTGGAGACGTTGCCCTCGTGGATGCCCACCAGGCGGGCCACCTCGCGCTGGCTCACGCGGTAACGCAAGCGCAGGCCGAGGATCAGCACCTGGCTGTCTTCCAGGTTCGCCAGCCATTCCCGGGCGATCAGGCGGAACTCCTCGTACCAGCGGTCCTCCTCGTGAACGGGCAGGGCCAGCTCGCCGTCGTGCAGGTCGTCGTCGGGCAGCGACTGGAAATGGCTGCCGGGCCGGAGGTCCGAGAGATGTTTGTTCTGAAAGACGCGGATCAGCCAGGGGACCAGCGGCCGCTGGCCGTCGTAGCGGGCCAGGATCGGCACCGAGCCCGGCCGTTCGCCGGCCAGCAGGTAGCCCCAGAACTCGGCCACCGCCTGCTCCTGCCGTTCCTCGTTGCGCGGAAAGAGCCGGACCGCCCGGGTCCGCAGGGCATCGACCAGCAGACAATCGGTGCGATTGGCCCGCGAGGCGAACAGGGCCTCCCACGCCGGGGAAAGTCCTTCCAGACAGGAACAGGCCAGGAACCAGTCGAGGACGAAAATCTGCTCCAGGAAGGCCCCCCAGCCGGCGTCCTCGCCCGCCTTGAGGCGCTTGGGACGGGCCAGGTCGTAGGCCCGGAGCAGGTGCCGCTCGAAACCGCTGGCCGGCAGGAGGATCCGCGGCAGCCGCAGCCGGCAGAAGTGATACAGCAGGCTGATCTGGACCGCGCTGGGGGGGTGCTCGGCCATGGGGGAACCTCAGCGGGTGAGACTGTTTAGCCGCGACGCGCAGCGGAGCGCGGCAGACCCCGCGCTCCGCTGCGCGTCGCGGCTAAACTTGTTTGTGGTCACTCGCGAACCGGCACGAACACCAGGATCTCGACCCGGGACGGTTCGACCGCTTCGCGTTCGGGTGTCGGGGGCGGGTTGACGCCCATGCCCAGCGGCGTCACCTTGCGGTTGGAGGAGAACCAGCCCATCTTGTGGACGGAGTGCTTGTTCTTGAGGTAGTCGCAGACCGCCTCGCTCTGCCGGGTGGTCAGCACCTTGGCGGCCGAGGCGTTGGGGTGGCTGGCCGGGTCGGCATAGGCGACGACCACCACCTCGGAGCCCTTGTGCTTCATTCCCTCCAGCCAGGGAGCGACCATGTCCAGCTTGCTCTTTCCCTGGGCGGTGAGGATGGCCTGGCCGGGCTCGAACAGGTCGGTCTCGGCGAAGACACGCCGGTCGCGGTTGCAGTCCGGCCGTTCCAGCAGGCCGACCGGGTTCTCGACGTAGCCGCCCACCAGCGGCAGCTTGTGCATGCCGTCGGCCACCTGCTGAATGGAAGTGCCCGTTTCCTTCATTTGCTTCAGAGCGGCCACCAGGTTATCGTGGGCCTCCGGGTCGCTGGCCAGCCGGCCAATGCTGCCCTTGCCGTTCCGCAGCTCTTCGAGCGTCTGCCCGGCCTGGTTCACCAGGTCGGCCAGTTCGGTCACCGGCAGCGCTTCGAGCAGCGCTCCCTCGCCGGCCGGCATGTCCGTCTCGCCCCGGGCGGCCGGCAGGACCTCGACCACCTTGCCGCCGATCAGCCCCTCGCTGACGATCTGCACCCGCGAGTGGACCCGGACCAGGTGGCGATACTGGCTCTTGAGCTTCAGCCGCAGCACCACGGGGCCGCCGGGCTTTTGGGGCGGCTCCAGGGCGCAGACCTCGCCGGCGTCAATGCCCTGGATGCGGACACGGGTGCCCACCTCGACGCCGCGGACTTCGGGAAAGCTGGCACCCACCGTCAGGGCGTTCGAGCCGAACCACCCCCGGCTGCCGACCGCGAACAGACCGGTGGCCGCCAAACCCAGGGCAACCAGGATCACCAGCCCCAGAACCAGCGCCTGCCAGCGCGACAGCGAACGCGACACGGTTTTCCTCCGCCTTGCGGGCCTCTCGCGGCAACTGTCCCCAAACCCTGATCCTATTATAGCGTCCCGAGACCCGGCAGCGGACAGCAATTGTCCGGTTCGGTCCCAGCGGCCTCCAGGATGCCCTTCTTTCCCAAATCGCGATTTTTCATCTTGTCAAGAGCGCGCCGATGCGGGAAACTAACAGGAAGAGGTGGAGGACGGGATGCTTGCTCCTCAACCCACCGCCAGGACCGATTTGCCTTCCTTGAGGATTCCGCTTTCTGTTTGCTCCCTCCAGGCCACGTTGTTCGTATAGAATCTTGACGCCCACGATCCCCGGTGCCACCATGAACAAACCGGGTTGTCAGGACCAGACCACACCGAGGCCACGCATGAATTGCCGCCGCTGGGGAATGCTTCTTTCGCTTCTGCTCCTGGCAGGTTGTCAGGGGAGCGAGGAGATCACACATTACCAGGCCGATCGGCTCAAGCCGCGCGAACCGGAACGGCTGCTCGGCGCCATCGTCCTCCGTACCAAAGGTCCGGACTGGTTCTTCAAATTTGTCGGGCCGGCCTCGGTCGTGGCCAAGCACGAAGAGGAATTCCACAAATTGATCGGTTCCGTTCGGGCTGGTGACAGGGCGGACTCTCCTCTGACCTGGACCCTTCCGAACGGCTGGGAGCAGGAGCCGGGCGAAGGCTTCCGCGTGGCGTTGCTGTGCTTTGGTCCGGGCCACGGACTGGAGCTTACGGTGTCGAAATCCGGCGGTGGTTTGCTGCAAAACGTCAATCGCTGGCTGGACCAGATGGGCCTGAAGGAAATCGACACCGAGAAGGAACTGCGTGAACGGAAAATCATCAAGGACTTGCAAAGCAATGGGCTCACCATTGTCCTGGTGGACGTGACCGGAGTTGGGGGCCGAGCCCATCGTGGCATGCCAGGCCGCTGACCCTGTTTGGGAGCGAATTCATGAGTGAAACCTCGATCCAGACCGCGCCCGAAGCGAAAGCCGGCATTCCTCCGAAAGAGCCTGGCGTCGCGACCACCGCAGTCCCGCCGCTCGGTCGGCCGCGCCCAAGGCCGCTCACCTCCGGATCTTTCAGTGGCTGGCCTCGCTGCGGCTGACCGTCATCCTGTTCGTGCTGTCGCTGATCCTGGTCTTCGTCGGCACGCTGGCCCAGATGGACGACAACATCCACGGCGTCGTCAACCGCTATTTCCGCTCCTTTTACGTCTGGGTGCCGTTCCAGCTGTTCGCGCGCTTCTGCATGGTGTTCTTCGGCGTCGACCGCGCCACCCAGATTCCCGGGGCCTTCCCCTTCCCGGGCGGCTGGACGCTGGGCACGGCCCTGCTGGTCAACCTCCTGGCCGCTCACCTGGTCCGTTTCAAGATCAGCTGGAAGCGCTCGGGCATTCTGCTGATCCACAGCGGTCTGATCCTGATGATGCTCGGTGAACTGTTCACGGGCCTGTTCGCGATCGAGGGCAACATGACCATCCGGGAGGGCGAGCGCTCCAATTTCCTGGAACACGTCGATCATCAGGAGCTGGCCCTGGTCCGCGTGGCAGAGGACGGCAAGGACGACCACGTGGTCATTCCCGATACGAAACTGAAACCCGGCAGCACCATCAGCGACCCGCAGTTGCCGGTTGACGTCGAAGTGATCCGCTATTACACCAATTCCGTCCTTGGGGTGGTCAGGAACTCGGAGTTTGCTCGGGAACTGCAGGGAACCCCCCTGGGCGGCGTGGCCACGGAGATTAACAGGGTCCCGGACGACCTGCAGCAGCTGGCGGATTCTGGACTGTACAACCAGGCCTGTCCCCTTCCCGCGCCCCGATCAGTCGGCGTTGCAGGGGACCAGTCCGACTTTCCCTCGGCCTACGTGGTTTTCAAGGACAAGGACACGAAAAAGGTCCTGGGGACCTACTTCGTGTCGGTCTGGCTGCCGTTTCTGAACGTCGGCACCCAGCGACTGATCGTCGATGGCAAAACGTATGAGGTCGCCTTGCGCTTCAAGCGCACCTACAAGCCCTACAACGTCTACCTCTCCCGGGTGAAAACGACCTTCTACGCCAACACCAGGAAGGAAAAATCGTACCACAGCGTGGTGCGATTGCAAGATCCCAGCCGGGGCGAGGACATCGATTTCAAAATTTACATGAACCAGCCGCTCCGCTACCAGGGTGAGACGTTTTACCAGGCCAGCGTTCGGGGCAAGGACACCACGGTCCTTCAGGTCGTCAAGAACAGGGGCTGGCTGCTGCCCTACGTCTCCTGCGTTGTGGTATCGCTGGGCATGCTGATCCACTTTATGCTGAGTCTGTCCACCTTCCTGAGCCGGAGGTCGTCATGAAGAACTTTGCCAACGTGTTCCCCTGGTTGGTGGTGGGCCTGGCGACTCTGGTCTTCATCCTGTTCATGATGCCGTCCCAGCCACCGGCCAACGGCATGGACATCGAGGGTTTTGGCCGGTTGCCCATCCACGATCACGGCCGGCCCAAGCCGCTGGACACCCTGGCCCGGACCTCGGTCGCGCGGATGGTCAATAGCCAGACCATCTATGCCAAAGACCAGACTCTGAGTGCGACGCAGTGGTTGCTGAACATGCTGGCGGTGGGGATGGCCGAGGAGTATCAGAGCGTCACCATCCTGGACCCGGGTCTGGTTTCGGAGCTGAAACTTCGCGAGAACCCGAACAATCGCTACAGTTTGCGTCAACTCGATGAGAAAAAAGAGCAGATCAAGCAACTGGCGGCGGAAGCAAAGAACAAGGACTCCAAGACCCAGCGCGACAAGGATGCCATCTGGATCGAGTACTGCCTGGACAACCAACGGCTCGCTCGGGCGGAGCACGTGCTCGATGGGCTGGACAAGCAGAAAATCAACATGCGCTCCTTGACCCTGGTCAAGATTGAGAGCCTGGACGTCCTGTCCATGCTGGGTCTGGAGCAGCGTCCTGGGTTCCGCTATTCCATCGATGAAGTCACTCAGAACGGCGGGCAGTTTGCCAAGTTCTACAAAAAGGCCCGCGAACTGACCTTGCGGCGGAGTCAGCGGGAAAAACTGACCAGTCCGGTCGATGGGCAGGTCCTCGATCTCCATGACCGGCTGGGGATTTATTCGGAGTGGCTTGCTCTGGTCGGGGGCACGATTGTCCCTGTGGAAGGGCAGACGAAGTGGGTAACGCTCAACGAAGCTCTGGACGCGCGGCGCCGGCGCTGGTCCCGCCCGCGCTCCGGAAGCTGGAAGTGATCCTTTATGCCTATGCCACCAGCAATGCCAACGCCTTCAACAAGGGGGTGGCTGAATACCGCGAGGAACTGGCCGAGCAGTATCCAGCCGAGTACTCGACCAACCAGCTGGAGTATTTCCTCAACGATTGCAGTCCGTTCTTTCTCTGTGCGTGCTTCTACGTCGTGGCCTTTGTCCTGTGCTGTCTGTCGTGGACCGGCTGGCGCACGCCGTTGAGCCGGGCGGCGTTTGCCCTCTGTGTGTTGCTGGTGCTGGTTCAGACCTGGGGCCTGGCCACACGCATGTACATCATGGGCCGGCCGCCGGTGACGAACCTTTACTCCTCGGCCGTGTTTATCGGCTGGGGCTGTGTGGTGTTGTGCCTGGTCCTGGAATGGATCTTCAAGAATGGGATCGGCACACTGGTGGCCTCGGTCCTTGGCTTCCTTCCTCTGATCGTGGCCCAGAATCTCCTCGACACGGGCGAAACGATGGAGGTGCTGGAGCCGGTGCTGGACACCACCTTCTGGCTGGCAACGCACGTGGTCTGCGTCACCCTGGGCTACACGGCGACGTTCGTGGCCGGCTTCCTGGGGCTGGCGTACGTCTTCTTCGGCTACGTCACGCCCCTGCTGCAAGACCGCTCCGCGTCGAAGGCGCTGGCCAACATGATCTACGGCGTCGTCTGCTTTGCGACGCTCTTGAGCTTCGTCGGCACGGTGCTGGGCGGCATCTGGGCCGACCAGTCCTGGGGCCGTTTCTGGGGCTGGGACCCGAAGGAAAACGGGGCGGTGCTGATCGTGATCTGGAACGCGCTGCTCCTGCATGCCCGCTGGGGCGGCCTGGTCAAGGAGCGCGGCCTGGCCGTCCTGGCCGTGGGCGGCAACATCATCACCGCCTGGTCGTGGTTCGGCACCAACCAGCTGGGCGTTGGCCTGCACGCCTACGGCTTCAACGACAAGCTGGCCACCAGCCTGGTGATCTTCTGGTTCAGCCAGTTTATGTTCATCGCCCTGGGCTGCTTGCCTCTCCGCTGGTGGTGGAGCTTCGCGCCGCAACCGCTGCAGCCCGCCGGCATCCCGGCGACCGCGACGGCCAACGTGCGCAAGGGACGTAAGCTGCGCGTCTGAGTTCCACCCCACAAGCCCGAAGCGCCAGCGAGGGACAGATGGAATCCCTCGCTGGCGCTTCGGGCTTGTGCGGCCGGTCGGATACAACTCCCCTGGACCGAAATCCCTACAACAACCCAGAGGTCGCGGAGCCGCCCTCCCCGGGTTGCGCTGCGCTCCACCCGGGGCTATCTTCTTGAAGATGAGGTTGCCATGCCGAAATTGACCGTGGAGGGAGTGGGCGAGTTCGACGTTCCCCAGGGCAAGCGTCTGGTGCTGGCCCTGGAGGACGAGGCCCGGATCGATCAACTGCACGCCTGCGGCGGCAATGCCCGCTGCACCACCTGCCGGGTGGAGTTCGTCGCCGGCGAGCCGGACCAGATGACCGCCGCCGAGAAGGCGGTGCTACTGGCACGGGGCCTGTCGGGAGTGCGGCTCAGCTGCCAGATCGTCTGCGACCACGACATGACCGTGCGGGCCATCAGCCGGCTGGCCGGGAGCGGCCGCAAGGATGTCGGCGGACGCCCGGACGACGCCATCACCCCGCCGCCGCAGTGGGTCCCGAAATGAAGATCACTCGCATCCGCGCCTACCGGGTCGAACTGCCGCTCCACGAGGGCAGCTACAAGTGGTCCGGCGGCAAGTCGGTCACGGTCTTCGACTCAACGGTCGTGCAGGTCGAGACCGATGCCGGCGTCACCGGCTACGGCGAAGTCTGTCCGCTGGGTCCGTTCTACCTGCCGGCCTACGCCAACGGGGTCCGGGCCGGGATCGCGGAGCTGGGGCCGCATCTGCTCGGCGAAGATCCGCTGCAGCTGCTGAAGCTCAATCGGCGGATGGACGCCGCTCTCAAGGGGCACAACTACGTCAAGTCCGGCATCGACATGGCCTGCTGGGACATCCTCGGCAAGGTCACGGGGCAACCGGTCTGCACTCTGCTGGGCGGCCGCTACGGCGAGGACTTCGGCCTGTACCGGGCCATCTCGCAGGAGTCGCCGGAGGCGATGGCCAGCCGGGTGGCCGGCTACCGGGCCGAGGGGTATCGCCGTTTCCAGCTCAAGGTCGGCGGCGATCCGGCCGTGGACATCGACCGCATCCACGCGGTCGCCGAGAAGCTCCAGCCCGGTGACCGGCTGATCGCCGACGCCAACACCGGCTGGCTGATGCACGACGCCATGCGCGTTGTCCGGGCGGTGCGCGACGTGGACGTTTACGTCGAGCAGCCCTGCCTCAGTTACGAGGAGTGCCTGTCAATCCGCCGGCACACCGATCATCCGTTCGTCCTCGACGAGGTGATCGATTCCATCGACGTGCTGCTCCGCGGCCATGCGGATCGGGCGATGGACGTGGTGAACCTCAAGATCAGCAAGCTGGGCGGACTCACGAAGACCAAGCAGGCCCGCGACCTGTGCGTCTCGCTGGGCGTGGCCATGACGCTGGAGGACAGCTGGGGCGGAGACATCGTCACCGCGGCCATCGCTCATCTGGCGCACAGCACGCCGCCGGAGTTCCAGTTCACGGCCACCGACTTCAACAGCTACGTCACGGTCAGCATCGCCGAGGGGGCGCCGAAGCGCGTCAACGGGCGGATGGCGGCATCCACGGCACCGGGGTTGGGAGTAACGCCGCGGTGGGACGTGCTGGGGTCGCCGGTGGTGGAGGTGGCTCGATAAGGCGATCTGCTCCGGGCGTTCCCCTCCGGTTTCCGAACACCTCCTGACAGGAGCGGTTGGTGTCAAGGATGAGATCGAGACAGGTCCCGCTCCGCCTCCTTGCGTGCTTTCCGGCACGACCTTCCCGAGGAAGAGGCTTCCAGGACCATCTTGATTTCCTCGGCCGACATGCCCCGTTCCAGCATGGCATGCTTGAGGGAGGCGTCCAGTTCCGCCTGGCGCGATTTGCGGAGGTAGTTCGTGACGGTGCCGAAGACGATCCCCAGCATGGGAATCAGCAAGGCCATGGTGACGACGATCAGCCAGGGGTTTTCCGCTAACAGTTCGTACATGATCGAGATTCCCTCGGGAGGGTGATGGTGAGTGCGCCCTGCTTGTTATTCGCTGGTTGTTGCTTCGCATTTGCGCGGAGCAACGGATCATGCGTCCACTTCCGGGGCGGCGGGAAAGACGCGCCGGCCGCGTGCCTCGCGGGTGATCGCCTCGCAATCGAAGCGAGCGTCGAAGCCGAACAGCGACAGCCGGAAGCCGTTCTGGCCGCTGGCCTTGCCGTGACAGCCGCCGGCGTTGCAGCCGAGCCGGCTGAGCAAGGGCACCACCTCGGTCTGGAAGTCCACCGGCCGGGCCTCGCCCACGCCGCTCACGGTCACCGGCACCTCGATGCGCTCCGAGCCGCGCTCGATCCGAATGGTCGCCGAGCCGTCCCCCACCGGCGTGACGTAGCCGGCCCTGTCGATTCGAGCCACGGCGGGGTTGCTGCTGGCGTAGGTCACGGCGCGGGTCAGGTCGCGATTCGCCCCGGCGACAAGCAGCTGACAGCCGGCATAGGCGTCCTTGAAGGTCACGGATCGGGGCGTACAGAGCAGCTCCGCCTGGGTTTGCGGAAGCGCGGGACGGAAAAGGAGGGCCAGCAGGGCAGCAGCGATCCAGGTGGAAAAACGAGGAGGGCGCTGGTAAGCATGCAAGAGGCAGGGGGGTGGGATCACGCTTCTTCTGTTAACGATACTCCGGCGCGACCATCTCTGCAAGAGGTTGCCCGGAAAGTCCCGTTGGTTTTGAATCTCGGATGTACACCTCCTGGCGCAACAAGTTCTGCGCCAGCAACGGCCTATCCGGGCCGGGGATCGGTGGCGATGCCAACCCTGACACCTGTTTTGGGACCTGTGAGTTGCCTGGTTGAGGGCCTGATTGCTTGGGGCAGCGCGAAAAGGAGGGAAAATGACAACCATCGACACGACTCACCATCCGCCCGCCATCGCCGACCTGTTGCGTCTACTGCCGCTGGCCCCTCTGGGACCGGGGAAACCCCACCAGGAAGTCCGCGGCCAGCTGGACGCGCTCGGGTCCGCCTTCCCGTCCGGGGACAACCGCGACCTGATCACCGCTTGCAAAGCGGGGCTGTGGCTGGCCTTCAACTTCCTCGACGAGTCGCACACCATCAGCCAGGAACTGCACACCGTCGAGGGCAGCTACTGGCACGCCCTGATGCACCGCCGTGAGCCTGACTTTTCCAACAGCAAGTACTGGTTCCGGCACGTCGGAACGCATCCGGTGTTCGAGCCCTTGCGGGTGACGGCCGCGGAGCTGGCGGCGAAGGCACCGGCGCCGGCCGAGTTCCTGGCCCGGCAAGCGAGCTGGGACCCGTTCAGGTTCGTGGACCTGTGCGAGGCATCGTATGACGAGAAGGCCCCCTGCCACGAGCTGTGCCTGCGGATTCATCGGGCGGAGTGGGAACTGCTGTTCGATTACTGCTGGAAACAGGCGACCGAAGCGCGGTAAGCGCCGACCGTTCCCTCAACCAATCACGAACCGCCCCCTGCTCTCCCGTGTCGGAAGGGGAAGGAGGCCGCACCATGGACCTGATTGTTGAGACCGACCTGGGCCACGACCCCGACGACTTCTTCACCCTTTGTTACCTGGCGGCGGCCGGCGTCCGCATCCGGGCCATCTGCGTCGTGCCGGGCGACCGCGATCAGCTGGCCATTGCCCGCCTGCTGGTCAAGACGCTGGACCTGGACGTTCCCGTTGGGGCCTCCAAGCTCGACAGCGGCAAGTTCAGTTCCGGCGGGATGCACCACGAGCTTCTCAAGCGTTTCGGCTTCCCGAAAACGGCCGGCCACGATGGCCCCGGCCACGAGGTCATCGCAGCCACCGTTGGGCGCCATCCCGACTGTGAGTTCCTGATCATTGGACCCTGCACGTCCACCGCCCGCTACCTGTCCAGGCCCGAGGCGGTCATCCCGCGCCGGCTGACCATGCAGGGTGGCTTCCTGGGTTATCACCTGCATGCCCCACAGGTCAGGCTGCCCCAGTTCGAGGGCAAGGAGGGGGTGCCGACGTTCAACCTCAACGGCGACCGCAAGGGGGCCGACGTCTTGCTTCAGGCGCCGATCCCCGACCGGCGCTTTGTGGGCAAGAACGTCTGTCACACGCTGCTGTACGACCGGGCCTTCCACGCCACGATGCCCGCCGCCGACCCCGGCAGCCCAGCCCAGATGCTGTTCTTTTCCGGGATGGAGGCCTACCTGCGCACGCACGAAGCCAAGAAGTGGCACGACCCGACCGCGGCGGCCTGCCACCTGCACCCGCACCTGGGCACCTGGGTCCGCGGCCGGGTGGCCCGCATCGCAGACGGCTGGGGCACGCTGGCCGACGAGCAGGGCGACCAGGTCCTTGCGGACGTGGACCGGGCGGCCCTGTGGAACTGCTTCAGGACCTGGACCTGAGCCGGTGGGTGAGGACCGCCGACAACCGTTCCGCCCCACGTCTGGAGTCAGGCCAGGACCTCCTTGACCACGTTGCCGCGCACGTCCGTCAGCCGGAAATCGCGGCCGGCGTGGCGATAGGTCAGCCTGGTGTGATCCAGGCCCAGCAAGTGCAAGATGGTGGCGTGGAAGTCGTGAACGTGGACCGGGTCCTCGACGACGCGGATGCCGTGCTCGTCGGTCTTGCCGTGGACCATGCCGCCCTTGACGCCGCCGCCGGCCAGCCAGGAAGAGAACGCCCAGGAATGGTGCTCGCGCCCCTTGGCGGAGGCGGTGTTGTTGAACGGCGTCCGGCCGAACTCCGTCGTCCAGACCACCAGCGTCTCATCGAGCAGGCCCCGCCGTTTAAGGTCCGTGAGCAGGGCCGCGATGGGCTGATCCACGTTGCGGGCCAGCCGGCCGTGCTCCATCATGTCGCCGTGCGAGTCCCAGTTGCCCGAGGAGCCGGTGTCGATCAGCTCCAGGAAACGCACGCCACGCTCGGCCAGCCGGCGGGCGATCAGGCATTGCCAGGCAAATCCCCTGGTGCTGCCGCGCTGCAGACCGTAGAGCCGGAGCGTCTCGTCGGTCTCCCCGGCAAGGTTGAACGCCTCGGGGGCCTCCGGCTGCATGCCGAAGGCGGTCTCGAAGGTGCGGATGCGGGCGAGAAGCACCGGATCGTTGTCGGAACGCAGCAGGTGGCCGCTGGTTCAGCTCGGCCAGGGCGGCCAGCTCGCGCTGCTGGAGGCTGAGTTTGGCCACCCGCGGCCGGACGTTGCGGAGCGGCTCGGGGCCGGGGACAACCAGCGTCCCCTGATGGCTGCCCGGCAGGAAGTCAGACGCCCACACCTGGCTGCCCGCGTAGGGCGTGTGCGGGGCCAGGACCAGGAACGACGGCAAATTGCGGTTGAGCGTGCCCAGCCCGTAGCTGACCCAGGCACCGATGCTCGGCCGGGCAAAGTTGAACGAGCCGGTGTGCATGCCCAGGGTGGCGTTGTAATGGTTGGAGTGGTCGCAGTGCATCGAGCGGATGACGCAGATGTCGTCCACGCAGCGGGCGACGTGGGGAAACAGCTCGCTGACCTCGGTGCCGCTCTGGCCGTGCGGCTGGAAGCTCCACTGCGGTTTCTTGAGGAACAGCTTCTCGTAGCCGGGCCGGTTGCGCGTTTCCGGATGATCCAGGGTCACCTGCTTGCCGTGGTCGGCATGCAGGCGGGGTTTGGGGTCGAAGGTATCGACGTGCGACACGCCGCCGCTCAGGAAGAGGAAGATCACGCGCTTTGCCTTGCCGGCGAAGTGCGGTGGCCGCGGTGCCAGCGGATCAAGCGCGTCGGATGCGGGTGTGTCAGCCGCCAGCAGCTCGCTCAGCACGCCGGCCAACAGCGGCGAGGCGGCAAAGGCGGAGCGGAGAAAAGTCCGGCGGGTTGGGTGGCGGCATGGTTCAAGCATCGGTTATCTCAATCGACAAAGAGGAACTCGTTACTGCTCAGCAGCACTCGGACGTAGGCGGCCCAGGCACGCTCCAGCCGCTGCGCCGGGGGAAGGTCGGTCAGTTCGCTCTGGTAGCCGGCCAGGAACTTCCCGGCCGACGCCTGCTCCTGGGCCAGCGGCAGACGCCCGAACAGCACCTGGTACAACCTCGCCAGACGCTGACCTTCCGGCAGGGCGATCAACCGGCCTGTGAGTTTTGCCGATTGAGCGTGCAGGAACGGGTCATTGAGGAAGAAGAGCGCCTGCGTCGGCACGGTAGTCACGTGTCGTTCGGGAGTGCTGGTGTTTGGATCGGGACCGTCAAAGAGGGCGAGGAAGGGATGCCGTTTGAGACGCTGGGTCATCAGATAGACGCTGCGCCGGTTGGTGTCGTAGACGGCCGAGAACGGATTGTGCTGGGTGAAGCCCCAGGACTTGCTGTCCGGGAACGGGTGCTGCAAGCCCGGAGTGCGGTCAAGGTCGCCGCTGACGGCCAGGATGGAGTCGCGGATCTCTTCGGCGCTCAGCCGGCGGCGTTTGAACTTCCACAGCCAGACGTTGTCCGGGTCCAGCTGAGCGTTGTCCCGGTCGTCCTGGCCGGAAAGCCGATAGACGGCCGAGCGGAGGATCAGCCGATGCATGGCCTTGATGGACCAACCGTCGCGAATGAACCGGTCGGCAAGGTAATCGAGCAGTTCCGGATGAGTGGGCGGCTGGCCGCGCGTGCCGAAGTCGTTGGGCGTCCGGACCAGGCCGGCCCCGAAATGGTGCTGCCAGATGCGGTTGACCATGACCCGGGCCGTGAGCGGGTTGTCGGAGCTGGTCCACCAGTCCGCCAGGGCCAGCCGGCCGCTGCCCTTCTCGGGGACGCGCTGACCGCCAAGCAACTGAAGGTTGCGCCGCGGCACCTCCTCGCCCAGGCTGGCCGGGTCGCCGCGCTTGTGAATGCGGGCGTGATGAGGCGATCCCTCTGCCACCGCGTAGGCAAACGCCGGGGGAGCGTCCCGTCGCTAGCGCCTCCGGGCTTGTGTGTCCGGAAGCGGCACCAGGTCGCGTGGTTTCCGGGTGTGTTCGCAGCCGGGAAAGGGGTAGCGCGTGCTGTCGAAGATGCCGTATAGGGCATAGTAATCGGCCGAGGTGATGGGGTCGTACTTGTGGTCGTGGCAGCGGGCACAGGCGATGGTCAAACCCAGCACCGACTTGCCCAGCGTGTCGATGGTGTCCTCGATGGTGAGGAAATGGTCCTGGACGACGTTGAAGCCAAAGCGCCGGGCGCTGGCCAGGTAGCCGGTGGCGACGATCAGTTCCGCCCGGCGTTCGGGGGAGGCGTCCGCGGGCAGCTGGGCCGCGAGGATGTCGCCGGCCAGCTGCTCGCGCAGGAACTGGTTGTAGGGCTTGTCGCGGTTGAAGGCGTCGATGACGTAATTGCGATAACGCCAGGCATCTGCCACGGGAAAGTCAGCGGTCTCGCCGGCGGTGTCGGCGTAGCGGACGACGTCCAACCAGTGCCGGCCCCAGCGCTCCCCGTACCGAGGCGACGCCAGCAAACGCTCAATCAGCTGGTCGTAAGCGTCGGCACGCGAGTCCTTGACGAACGTGTCCACTTCCTCGGGGGTGGGCGGCAGGCCGATCAGGTCGAAGGTGACCCGGCGGATCAGGGTCCGGCGATCGGCGGGTCGGACGGGATGGAGCTTCTTCTCTTTCCACTTCGCCAGGATGAACTGATCCACCGGCTGACTCGACCGGCCAGTCGGGTCCTCGGGCGGCTGGACTACTCGCAGCGGTGCAAACGCCCAGTGCCGTTCGACCTTCAAGGTCCGGGCGCTGCTGGGCCAGTGGGCCCCTGCCTTGACCCAGGCCGCGAGGTCAGCGACGGCCTGAGCCGGCAGCGGCTTGCCAGGAGGCATTTGCAGCTGGTCCTGCTGCCGGCGAATGGCCCGGATCAGCAGGCTGCCGTCGGGATTGCCAGGCACAAGGGCAGGTCCCCTGTCGCCACCCCGCAGCAGCAGATCGCGGGAATCGACCCGCAGCCCACCCGACGCCTTCTGCTCGCCATGACACTTCAGGCAGGTGCCGGCCAGGATGGGCCGGACCTTCTTCTCGAAGAACTCCTCGTGGGGAGCGTCTTCCGCGGCTGCAACGGGAGCCAGGACAGTCAGCAGCAGATAGCCAACACAAAGGACCCAATGCGAGCAGACGAGCCGGACCATTCGCGTCGGCGTCCGTGGTGTGCGAGTCATGGTTTGCGATTCCCTGGCCTGCAGTGCAGAGGCTTCTTCCCCCGGGAAAAGCCGAAGGCAATTCTATCGCGCTCCGTGCCAGCAGTCACGACAATCTGAGTGCGGCCGGTCGGGCGGGTCGTCAATACATTGCTTGCTGAACCGGGAGTTGTTTTCCAGAGAGGTGATTCATGGCAGCGCGACTGTTGGAAATCCAGGGCAACCTCGAGAGCACCTACGCGGACGTTTACACTCCGGAAGCCATCGCTGCCCTGGAAGCGCTGGCGGGTTTGGACAGGGATCGGAAAGCCGTGATGGCGGCCCGGATCGAGCGGCGAGCGGCTCGGGCCCGAAACCAGCAGCGGATCGCCTTCCCCGATCCGCAGGCTGTCATCCCGCGGACCAGGATCAAGGTCCGGGATGCCCGCGCCGGCGCTTTCGTCGGCCCCAGTATTCCCAGGGACCTCCAGCGCCAGTGGATTCAGGGCACCGGTCCCGCGGCGAAACCGAACGCCCCGGTGGAAAAGAGCATCCGCAACGTTGCCTACGCTCTCCTGTCGGGCGCCGACGGCTGGATGTTCGACGGCGAGGACGCGCTGGGCCAGATCGCGAGCATGTCCCTGGACAATCAGCGCAACCTCAAGCTGGCCATCCAGCGCGATCCGGTGTTCACCAGGGTCGCCGAACAGGTGGCGGGCGAAATGAACCAGTGGGCCCAGGGGTTTTTCGGTCATCCCATCATCAGCGACTGGAAGAAGCAGCTCGACTTCACGACCAGGATCTTTCGCGCTCGTGGGCTGCACCTGGATGACCGTCACGTCCGGCACGTCGGCGGCGCCGGCTTTTCCGCGTCCATCGTCGATGCGGTCCTCTACGTCGCCAACAACCACCGCTGGCTGCGCGAAGCCGGCTCTTCCGTGGTGCTATACCTGCCCAAGATCCAGACCGCCGAAGAAGCAGCGCTCTGGAATGACATCCTTACGGCGCTCGAACAGCACCTTGGCCTGGCCGACGGCACCATCAAGGTATACGTCCTTGTGGAACAGGTCGAGGCGTGTTTCCAGCTGATGGAGATCCGCGCCGCCCTCGGCAAGCACTTCGTTGGATTCAACACCGGTCGCTGGGATTACATCAATAGCGTCGCCGACGCGATGGCCTGGGATAAGGGATTCGTGAATCCGAACATCGACGCCATCACAATGACCTACGGTTACATGCGGATCTACGAGGACCGTGTCCGCCGTGCGTGCAACACCCCCGATCAGTCAGGCCAGTATGCTCTCTGGCAAGGCGGCATGGAGCCCAACATCCCGGTCGGCTCCGAAGCAGGCGTCAGCAGCAGCATGAAGCGTGCGGTAGCCGGAGCCGAGCGGGAGCAGCGCGAAGGCGCCAGCGGCAAGTGGGTGGCGCACTGGAAGATGGTTCACATCGTCCGGCCGGTCTGGGAACGTGCCGGACAGGACAACCAGCTTGGGCGAGCATTTCCTCCGCTGACGTACACTCCGGCCGACGCGGACGCACTCTTCCTGCTCGAACCAGCCCTGCGAACAGTCCGCGGTGCCCGCGATCTGCTGAGCGTCGCGCTCCAGTATGGCAACGCCTTCCTGACCGGACTCCAGGCGGCCGCTCTCAAGCCGGCGGACTATTTCGGCAACGACGACGTCCTCTACCTGATGGAAGACATGGCGACCGGTGAGATCCGTCTAAGCATCCTGTGGGAATGGCTGCACAAGAATGCGGCATTCAATGCTGACGATGCTGAGGTTGGCGTCAAGGCGAGTGACCGGTTCTCGCCGGAGCTGTTCAAGCGGCTGCTCGCGGAAGAGTACCAGAAGCTCCGCAAGGCCAGCAATCGCGACGTTCACGACAGCTCGAAAACCACCACGCTGCCCGTCGCCCGGGAGATTGTCGAGGCGTACGTCCTGGACGAACTCAAATTGCCGTGGTACGTCGATCTGCTCAACGTCGACACTCGAAACCCGCGACCTGACGGAGGCCAGGAGGCGAATCCGCCTGTTCGAGGAAGCGTTTCGGAAGGATGGGACACGGATCACCGAGAACCTGGACTTTGGGGCGCAAGCATCGAAAGCGCAGTAAACCTGGGAACACTGATTGTCTCAACAAGAGAGTGCAGGTGAAGCATGCTCGGGACGGCGAAATACATCACGCTGGAAGCCGCCAAGAAAATGGCAGCGGCCGGGGAAGCAGAGGCACGCAAGAACGGCTGGAACGTTGCGATCGCAATCGTCGATGCCAGTGGGGGACTGATCCTGTTTCAGAAGATGGATGAAACGCAGCCCGGTAGCATTGCCGTCGCCCAGGGGAAAGCGCGAGCGGCCGCACTCTTCAAGCGGCCGAGCAAGGCGCTGGAAGAGGCCATTGCCGCGGGCAAGCAGGCGTTCCTGACAGTCGAAGGGATTGTGCCGATGCAGGGCGGACTGCCGGTTGTCGTGGAGGGCAAGGTCATCGGGGCAGTCGGCGTCAGCGGCGTCACCTCGGCTCAGGACGAGCAGGTCGCGCAAGCGGCCTTGGGCGGGTTGGGGCATTGAATTGACACGTGTTCTCTTCCCCTTTTTCCCCCTCGAAAGGAAGTCCAATGCAAGCACGCAAGCTCCTACTCATCCTGGGAATGTGGCTCGGAATGGCAGCCCTGCCGGCCATGATCGCGGAGTCTCCCGAAAGGACGGTTCCGACCGCGGGCCCCCTCCTGTTTCGCCAGCGTGTGCTGGACGAGCTGGCACGCTTTCGCAAGATGAAGGAACCGGGGTTCTCCTCCGTCGATCCAGACCTCAACGCCCTGATTCACCGGGACTTCGAGAAGTTGCAGACCCAGGCGCGTATCGCCCTGGCCTGGACCGGAGATGCGACGGCGATCACGGAGCTGGTGAAGCAGTTTGAACTGGACTCGGCCGATGCCGACGCCTGGGCACGCAAGCATTCCGAACTGTATCTTCTGATCGAACCGACCTGGCCGGCCGAGATGCGTCAGGTCGTACAGGCCCTGGAAGCTGGCCGGCCTGAGTTGGCCCGGAAGGTGCGGCGGCGCATGATGCACCTATGGCAGCTAGGCCTCGAACGCGAGGGCGATGAGATCATCGAGGCTATCCTTGGCCCACCCAGCCAGGAAGAACCGGCCGCACAGAAGATCGAACGACTCACGCTGGCGGAATTGAAAAAGGAAGCCCTGGAAGATGGCCGGCTGCGCGGCCTGGCCATGCTGCGCTGGGCGCGGTTGGACCCCGAAGCGGCTCTGCCAGGTTTGGCTTGCCGGCTGAACGATGGCAAGCAGGAGGTAAGCGCCCGTCACGAGGCGGCCCGCGCCCTGGCCGATAGGGGCGACCGACGGGGGCTGGATTGGTTGAAAAGTGCTTGTCTGGATGCTGGCATAGGCCTGGGTGGCGACCCTGGGGTTTCCTTGCTGGAAGCGGGTGAGGCCGGAGTGACGGCATACTTCCGGCTGATCGAGGAGTTCATCAAGAAAAACCCCGGAAAAGAACTCCCTTACGCCCTGGCCGAGGCGCCCCGTTACTGCTCCCGGGAAACCTATTTCAAGCACTTGCCGCGACTGTTGCGGCTGAAGGACGACAGGGCTCATTACAAGGTGCGCTCCAGGCTGGACGAGTTGAAGTTGTCGGCCAGGGAACTGACCTTTCTGATCGAGCATCTGCGTGCCGGCAAGTACAAGGACGTCAGACTGTTTGAATCGCTGCGCTGGTCGCTCTGGGGCAAAGGGCCGAGTGACCGCTTTGCCCGGGAAGTGGCGGAGCTGTGGGTGGATGAGCTGCAGAGTGCCACCGACCCGGCGGTGTGGGAACAGGGAGCGCGGATTCACCTCCAGACGCGGTTGGGCGCCCCCGAGACCGCCGCGGCCGGGGCGCGGCGGCATCTGAAGTCGAACACCCGCCTGGCCTGCCAGGTTCTCGCCGAGGTCGGTAAGAGCGAGGACGTGGCCCTGATCTGGGAGGCGACCCACGGGCTCGCGGCAAAACAACAGTGGGTTTGGTATGACTTGCCGGCGCATGGCTGGCTGGCCATTATCCGGCTCACAAACCATGTGACTCCGCCCAAGGCCAAGCCCAGATAGGCGGCTGAACTGGTGAACGCGCGGCGCTCCCGCGAAGAGGTTGTGCCAGCCCTCCAGCAACCGCCGCGCCCACACGTGAACGTAGACTTTCAGACCGAAGCCGTTTGCCGTTGCCCGGCTCGTTCCAGCTGCTCCCAGAACTCCTCGATCCGTTCACGGCAACTAGCGGGCATTTCCTCGGGCGCGTAAACGGCGCGAACGTATAGATTCGTCAAGTGCCGCACGCCCTCTTCCATCGCAGGTGCCTCGTCGCCAAGGCGAGCCGCGAACTCTAGCGGCGTTTCGTCTTCCTGCCGGGGACAACCGCGTTCCCGGGCCCAGGCCTGCAACGCTGCATAGGTGTAGCACAGCAACTCCTTGACCGACATCCCTCTCGCCCGGCCGTCGTGGAACGGATTGGAAAAGGACGCGAAGGGCAACTCCTCCAGCCTGGGGCCTTCCGTCTCGCTCTTTCCCTCCGTCGCACGCTCCCCGCTGCCGAACCAGCCCGCGAAGAGGTTGCGCAAGCTATCCAGCAGTCGCCGCGCCCACTCGAAGAAATTCGCCAGGAAGGACAGACCGTTGCGCAGCAGCACGAACAGAACGATCAGGGCCACGATACCGAACACGATCCACTTCAGCAGCCAGCCCACCTTGCCCAGAATTGGAGACGGAGCGGAAATTGGATTTCGAGACTGCGACGAGCCGCGCGACGAGCGTCCTTGTTTCCCGGCCTCTTTGTCCTTGGAGCCCTGACCGTCCTTGCCCGCCTTGTCTTTGGTCTTCTCACCGTTCTCCTTCTCACCGTTCTCCTTTGAATCGCCCTTCTGGTCCTCGTTCCGACCCTTCTCCTGTCCATCCTTGCCCGCGTCTTTGTCCTGCTCTTCCTTGTGTTGGCCGCCGGGCTTGCCCTCGCCTTTCCCCGGTGTTTCGCCACGCTGAGCGAACCGCGAGGCTTCACGATCCTGGGACCCTAACGGCTGGAAGTTGACCAGTGGATATTCGCTGTGGGGTCGCGGCAGGAAGGTCCCAAGGACCAGCAGCACCCCGATCAAGGACGCCCCCATACCCAGCCACACCGCCGTTAACCCCAGTGGCATTTCCAGCTTGCGCTGGCGCAGGTAACGCCGCATCCCGAGAAAACTGGTGGTCAGCAGCAGACCGAGGCCGCTGCCGGTGTACAGGGTCATCAGCCAGAAAACGTATTGCCGGCGCTCCGTCGCATCGACCGGAATCAGCGACTGACCGAGGCCGAACAGCGGCAGGGCGGCCAGGGAGAAGTAAATGACCCAGGTGCCATGCGTTCGCTTGCGTTTGCGCTCCTCCTGATAGCGCCGATAGCGCTGTAGCCAGGTGAGCGGTTTTTCGGGCTTCTCGTCGCCGGGATCAGCAGGGACGGAAGCGGCAGCCGACGGTTGAGCCTCCCCGTCCAGTCCGGTCGCCTGGAGCAGTCCTTCCCCGCCCCGGTCCGTCTCGTTTCCCTGGTAGGTGCAGTCCCAGGTGAGGCGATGCGCGCACCACCAGATGAGGATGATCAGGCCGAGATTGATCAGTCCACGCAGCTCGGCCACGGGGCCGTCGGGGGGATATTCGACGAATTTCTGCAGTGCCAGCCAGACGACCAGGCCCAGGCCCCCTGCATAGCAGCCGGTCGGGCCCGCAGTCTCTCCCAGCATCGAGATGCGGGCAATCAGTACCGCGGCCAGGACGAAGAAGAACAGCGTCCAGCGCAGGTCGGCGCCGTAGGCCCCGGCATAGCAGACCTCCAGCAGAAAGTAGGCGAGGCTGCCTACCAAAACCATTACAGTATCATTCAGGTATCCTACTCCGGCCGGGCCGGGAATGGGGGATGCTCTTGGCGGGCTGCGGTCCGCGGCCCGGTCCGCGGCCAGAAGGCGAACCGCGGCGTTAGGTTAGAGGGACTCTCGCCTCAAGTCCAGGCATCCGGCCGGCCGCGGCCGCGGCCAGGCATCCGGCCGGCCCGCGGCCCACGGCGGTCCGCTTGGCCGGCAAGCGGCTCGTGGGGGAGCGGATGCCAGGGGGCCGGGATCGCGGCCAAGTCCGCGGCCAAGTCGGGCGCCGCGGCGGTCCCCCTGGCCGGCTGGGCGCCGCGGTCGGAATCACCTACCCCCCACGCGCCTGCGCAACTGCGCAACAAGTCCTTCGCAGCATTTCCCATGTAGGAAAGCCTGGGGAATCGTTCGAGAGTCCTGTTGCGCAGTTGCGCAGGCGCGTGGGGGGTATCGTCATTTCCACCCTCCGATTGGAGGCCCCAGTAGACGACGGTGGATTCGCGACTCCCTTCCTGCTTCTCGGTACACTTCAGGGCCAGGTGTGCTTGCTGCATGGTGCGCGTGGAAGCCATCGCCGCTTCCCCCTTCTGCTTGATGATCTTGCTGTCCACCCATCCGGACGGGATCATCTGACGAATGATCCTCTTCGCCCGATCCAGAAGGGTTCGGTCAAGTAATGCGTCAGCCCCTGCCAGCAAGTCGTCGGCCGTCACGTCCCGCTCGCCACGGTGAGCAATCCGGCCATGCCTGTCAACTGTCTCGACCGAATACACCAGGGTTGGCACCTTTTTCCCGTCGTTGCAAGCCGCAACGGCCAGGCCATAGATTCCAGGGGTATCGGCAAACTCTCCCAGGTGAAGGACCGCTCTTGCCGCGTTGCCCAGCTCCGCCGATCCGCGGCCGGCGTTCAGGGCACCATTCGAGCGGTTCTTGGTGAGGTTGCGGGTCCACAAGAAGAGAATCTTTTCCTCCGCGGCAAACGCCAGCATCTTCCGCATGAATGCTCTTGCCTCAACCGTCGGCCCTTCCAGATTGAGCGACCCATCGGAGGCCATGAAGATCGGATCGATCAGAACCATCTTCGCCCGAAAGCGACAGATCAGTTTGCGCAGCCGATCAAGCCCTCTGGGCAGTTCCAAAGCGCGACGTCTGGGGCCAGAAGGCTGTATAGGTGGCAATGGTCGAGGTTTGCTCCTGCAACCCGAAGCCCGGGCCTGACACGGCTCTTGAGCGCTTCCTCGCCTGCGAACCAGAGAACATCCCCCCAGAAACGCGGATCTCCCTCCATTCCCGGCAAGAGCGGTCCCCCGGTCATGCAAGCGGCAATCGCCCGGGCCCACGTGCTTTTGCCTTTATCCTTGTCCGCCTGAAGGAAAGCCACCGTGTTCATGGGAAGCCGGTCCTTCCAGAACCATTCAACGTCCTCTTCGTCGAGGTCGCTGGCCCTGAAGCCTTCCAGTTCCGGCTCTTCCCCGTCGGCGGTCTCGTCTTGGCCGAGCCTCTTCCGCGCCCGCGGGCCGGGGGAAGGCTTCCCGTCGCTGCCGTTGTTCCCCTCCGCCTTGTCCTGCGCGGGGTTGCCGGAAGGACAACCACAGGTGAGGTGTTCGTAGGGTCCGCGGGCGGGATGCCGTTGGCCTCGGGGGACGGGGTGGCAGCATCCGCATCCGCCGCGGGCTTTCGCTTCCCTTTCGAGCCGTTCCGCCCTCGCTTCCGACCCGACCGCGCCTTGCCTTCCTTGCCGCCCGTGCCATCCGTGTTGCGTGTTCCCTCAGAATCCGAATGTCCCACCGGTTCCGCTGATCCCTCTGCCTGCTTCCCAGATCCTCCCAGGGTCTGGCCGAAATATGGGCGATCTCCCCCGCCTTGGGTCGCCTCGGAAGGCGTTTCGCTGTGCTGACTTGCATCCGTTGAATAGACTTCAGGCTGATGGTCTGACGCTCTCCCTCTTGACTTATCCATCGAGCTAGTCCTCCTTCTTCCAGGTGTTTTGCGGAACCGTAAACAGAGTCCGCAGTCAAGGTGTCAGGAAAGCTTCCTGCTCAGGTCGATCCGTTCAAACCGTGCCTCTTCTCTGTTGCCGTGGAAAGCCGAGACGCCCAGCGTCTTCCCGCGCGACATCGGCCAGTGACACCTCGCGGACACTGGCGGGCCAGGTGCCAGCCCATCTGTAGCGGCGCCGCAACCCCATCGTGGCAAGGACGGCCATAGGCTTGAGACGCTCGTTCAAGGTGCGAAAACCGATCATGGTCCCTCCACGGCAACAGAGAAGAGGCACGGTTGTATTTATCTGTTAGGTTGGCTTGTCCTTGTTCTCCAGGTAGCCAAGTCGCAACAGCCTGGCAAACTCCGGGTTGGCGTCTTCGATCAGAGTTATGTGATCGTCGCAAATGGACTTCCAGGTTACTTTTAGCTTGTTCGGAACCGCTCTGGACATGAGAGCGACTTGCATCATCTGAATGAGGTTGAAGAGAGCAAAGCCGTTGGTGGTCCAGGTGAAGGTGTCGCCAGAGGCTATTAGCTGCTCAAGTTCAGCAAACACCTTACGGATGTACTCTGGCCTTGCATGATTCATGGTTCGTGTCCTTTGGTTGCGACGATGTCAAGCCGGCTGCTGGGGCCGGCTCCTGGCTTGCGGCTCGGAATCCGGCCGGCCTGCAGCCCGCGGCGGACCGCCTGGCCGGCTTGCGGGCCGGGTTCGGCCAGGCCGTGCTGCCCTGCCAACGGTTGGGGGATGCTCTTCCGTGGGCCCGGGATGCCTTCAGGCGGGAAGGGAAGGGCGGTTGGCGTACTGCCAGGCTTGGCGGCTCGACTTGCTTTTGCCATAATGTGTCCAGCCTTTTCCTTGACGCGGAAGCGGGCAATCGGGGGGCGGGGTTGTACGAACCCTGCCCCCTCTTTTCATTCGCCGGCAATCTGCCTCCTGACCGTTTCGTTGGTCGAGAGTTCGCCGGCGCAGCAGGGCACGGGCCCACGCTCGCACTCTGGGGCTTGGATCATTGCAAACGGCTTCGGCCAGCCCATAGACCAGGTCGCGTTCCGCAAGCCACGACTCGGGATCGCTGCGGACTTGTGGGCCGTCAAGAGGCGGTCCCCACACAATCATCGCGCCCCCCTCATGAACCGTGTACGCGAAGTGCGGTTCATCCACAGGTCGCCTCCTTCTCTTTTCCTTCCCGCTGCGCCTGGTAGCGCTCCAGAGCAGCCTTCACCCTGGCGACGATGTGCCAGGTCGTTCGAGGTCCAAGACGGATCGGCTTGGGAATGCGGCCCGTTTCCCACCAGTTCTTGATGGTCGCATGCCTGACGCCAAACCACTTGGCCAGGGTGGACGTTCGCACGCGGTAAGGGGCATCGGGGGGAATGAACTCGGCAACGCTCATGGCGGACCTCCTCGGGAGATGGAGAGTGCTGGTCTTTTCCCTGACCGGGTGGTTACAGATACGCCTGTTAACTGACCAAAGTATCACTGTTGTCCATCCAATCGCAAGTGCATTTCCTGAAAATTCCGCTCTGCAAGGTGAATCGCTGGAAGCGCTTGGGAAGAGGCCAGAACCTTTTCGTTGGCCAGGTATGGCTTGGGAGATGGATCGTTCGCGCGTGGGAGAGGGGTGGAGAAGGGATTGCAGGGTGTAATACGCTCCCGATCGCAGGCGTATTACACCCTAACGTCCTACACGTCCAACGGCAGCTCGGAGAGGAATCGCTCAAGGGCCGTGGCGTCCTCCGGCTTGCGAAGGTCCAGGCAAGGTTCCTCGGGGCGATCGCCAGCCGGCCAGGCAGCAGACCGCGCCGTGAAGAACCACTTGCGGCCATTGCCGCCGCTCCGGTAGTGGATGAGGAAATGGCGTGTTGTTCCGCCGGCAAAGTTCACTTGCACTGCGGCCAGACGGTGCGTCAAACGCGGGACGATCAAGACCCAGATGCTCTCCAGCATCTCACTCAGCAGAGACCGAAGTCTCAGCCGGAGCTTCTCATCCTGTGCCATCTGCAAGAGCGTCTTGGCCTCTGCCCACGCGGCACTTTTGGGGTTGCTCTCCCGCACCCGGGCTTCCGCCTCGCGCTGTAGCAAGTCGTCCACCTCCGCTTCCTGATCCTCGATAAGCTGAACCAGCGTGCGACCTACCTTGTCCCTTGCCTTCGCTTCGCCCACTAGCTCTTGCAGCTTTTGCTGGGCCGCGATCCGCTTCGTGGTCAGGGCCGCGGTCTCCCTGGCCGGCTCCTGGCCGAGCAGCTCGGCCGGGTTGATCTCCTTCAGCAGGTCCAGGACGGCCGGCTCGAACGCCCTCAGATAGGGGAAGGTGATGCTTTTCGTGCGGCCCTCCTGCCCATCGGCTGGTTCCAGCACAGGAATCCATCTTGGCGAACCCCTCGCTCCAGTCCCCGACTTACCAATCCGCATCTTGCTCCGTGTCCTGGCATCCCAGGTGATACCGGTGAAGAGCGACGCCACCCTTTCACCCTTGCGGCCCCGGGCTTGCTTGCGGCGCCCCAGAGCGGCCTGGGCCCTCAGCCAGCGGTCCTCAGAAAGCAGGACGGGGTAGTATGTTGGCAGGACTTCGCCATCAGACTTTTTTCCCTTTGTCGGCTGGAACTCACCCAGGACGGCGCGGCGCGTCAGGATCTGATGGATGTAAGGCTCTCTCCACACCTTCGCCTTGCCGATCGGCCGAACCCCTTCAACTGTGAGCTGCTTGACGATGAGCCGCACACCGCGTCCCTCAATGCACATGTCGAAGATGCGGCGTACCACGTCGGCCTTCTCGGGGATCTCCTCCAGCTTGCCGCCTACCTCTTTGACCCACGCGGGCAAGTGACGGGTGTAGATCTTGCCCTGTTCCCTGGCCTCGCGTTTCTTCCTTGCCCAGTTGCGGATGCCGCGTTCCTGCTTCGACTTGCTCTCAGAATGGGCGCGTTTCAGTTCCCCATGCGCCTGATCGAGAAGGTGGGATGGTGCGCCGTTGTAGTAGAGCGTTTCCTCGGGGAACAACGCAAGGATCTTGATGTCCCTGTGGATGAGGCCAAGGAAATAGTAGGTCGCATCCCAGGGGCTCTCCCGGCTGAATCGGTCCAGGTTCTCAACAGCGAGGATTGTCCCCTTGGGGATGCGGCCCGCTTCAACGTCGGCCAGGAACCGGCCCATGTCCCCCTTCTTCCGATGAGTGCCGTCAAAGGCTCTCCTGGCCTTGTCCACGTAGTTCCTGCTGTTGTCGATGGTGGCCCCGTGCTGCTCACACCAGTCACCGATGAGGGCTTCTTGGCGAGCAAGACTGTCCCCATCCTCTTGCGCCGGGGAACTGTACCGCCAGTACGGAATGACGATGTCCATGATGGTTGCTCCTGAAAGGGGGCGATGAGGCCATCATAGAGTAGCATCCTAGAAATGTAAAGACAGACCATGATCAGGATTGGGTTGATCGCAGCGGCAATGGCGTCGGTCAGTGTCAGGTCATCGCGTTGGGCCATGAAGCACCTCTCATGCGTCTGGGCTGACCAGCTGATACGGGGTCGCGTGTTGCACTTGCTGACTGCACAGCGCCGGCAGCTGGGTTAGGGACGCCAGGTGGCGCAGGTCGCGCAGTCCCTCCGCAAGCAAGCGGCTGTGGGCGGCTTCCAGCGCTTCCGGGGGAAGCATGATCAGCACCACGGTGACCGCGTATCCCTGACGGCGCAGGTTCCCCAGGGCGATGGCCGACTCCATCGGCACGTCCGGCAGCACGGCGATCACCGTGGCATCGCGCGGAATCCGGCTCGCGGACTCCAGGACCAGCTGGGCGAACGTCAGACCGTCGGTCAATTCCGCCCGGGCCAGCGTCTCGCGGATGCGCTCCAGCTGTTCGACGCCGCGGCGCGTTTCCACGCGCAAGGGCTGCAGACGCTCGCTGGCGTCCTGCATGGCCGAGGCAGTGCGTGCCGTCTGCCGATCACCGGGCTCGGTCTGCCAGCCGTCGGTACTCAGGCGATCCGCAGCGTCACGGGCGTTACTGACCAGCCCGATCTGCTGGCCCATCAGGCTCACCGCGTTGGCCAGCGACGCCGTGGTCGTGACGGCCAGTTCGGAGCGGAACGGCTCGCCCTGGCTGAAGTAGCCGGCCTGGTGGAAGTCGAGCAGCAGGGTGGCGCCGGCCAGGGTCGAGGGCTCGTAGAGCTTGCAGTGCAGCTGGCCGGTGCGGGCGGTGGCCCGCCAGTGGACGCGGTTGAGCGGATCGCCCGGCTCGTAGGGGCGAACGCCGGCGATGCGCGTCGGATCCTCGTACAGGCGATGTGTCAGGCGCACTTCGCCGATGGGCCGGCGCGATGTGAGATCGTAGTCCTCCAGTTCGACCAGGCGCGGATAGACCGTCAGGAAGATCGGCTCGGTCTTGACCTGGAAACGCCGGTGCAGGCCAAACAGGTCGCCGCTTTCCAGGACCAGCGGCCCCAGCTGAAAGAAGCCCCGTTGCAGGCACTCCACGGTGTACTTCAGCACCATCTCCCCACCACCACGGATCAGGCCGATCCGCAGCCGTTTCCCCTTGATCTTGAGCTGCGGGAAGCGGCGGTCCAGCGCCGATCTGGGCATCAGGTCTTCCAGCAGCACCCAGGGGACCACCATCCAGCCGTTATTCGTGATGGTCACCCGCATGGTGAGGCGCTCGCCGACTTCCGCCCGCGGAAACAGTTCGGGCTCGGCAGCTCGGCGAGGTCGCGCTCCAGCAACTGGCAGGTGCGCCTGGCCGACAGGTTGGCGAGGCAGTTGCGTGCGAGAAAGCGGCTGACCAGCAGCACACCCAGAAGCACGTACAGGGCGTAGGCCAGCAGCCCCGACTGCAGGAACAGGGCCGCGAGCAACAGCAGGAAGATGGCCAGGAACCATTTCATGACAGCCCCCGTTTCCGTGGGTGCGCTGCGCGACCCGCGGAAACGGACCGCCACCCATTTCTCTCAATCCGCCTCACCGCCGCTCAAACGGATCCTCCAGAGCCGGCGCCCCCGCGGGGACCGGCACGCGTATCTCGCTGACGATCTCCTGGAGCAGGGCCGCCGGGGTCACCTTGCGCAGCCGGCTCTCCGGACGCAGGATGAGCCGATGGCCTAGCACCGGCAGCACCATGCGCTTGACGTCGTCGGGCATGACGAAGTCCCGGCCGGTGATCGCGGCCATCGCCTGGGCCGTGCGGAACAGAGCGATCGACGCCCGGGGACTGCCGCCCAGCAGGATGTCGTCGTTTTGCCGGGTGCCCTGGATGATCTCCAGCACGTAGCGGCGCACCTTGTCATCGACGTGAATGGCGCGGACCGCCTCCTGACACGCCAGCACCTCGGCCGGGGGGACCACTGCGCTCAGCTCGTCGATGGGGTGGCCGTGCTGCAAGCGCAGCAGCATTTTGCTCTCTTCCTCGATGGTCGGATAGCCCATGCTCAGGCGGATCAGAAAGCGGTCAAGTTGAGCCTCGGGCAAGGGGAAGGTGCCTTCGTGATCGATCGGGTTTTGCGTGGCGATGACCAGGAAGGGCGGCTTGAGCGGGTACGTTTTGCCGTCGGCGCTGACGCGGCGCTCGGCCATCGCTTCCAGCAGGGCCGACTGGGTGCGCGGCGTGGTGCGGTTGATCTCGTCGGCCAGGAGCGTCTGGGCGAAGATGGGGCCGGGACGAAACTCGAACTCGGTCGTCTTCGGATTGAAGATCGACACGCCGGTCACGTCGGTCGGCAGCAGGTCGGGAGTACACTGGATGCGCTTGAAGAGACAGCCGACGCTGCCGGCAAGGGCCCGGGCGAGCATGGTCTTGGCCACGCCCGGGACGTCTTCCAGCAGAACGTGTCCCTCACAGAAGTAGGCCACCAGGCACAATTGCAGGGCCTGGCGCTTGCCAATGATCACCTTCTCCATGTTGGCGATGATCTTGTTGGCGGTGCCGGCCACGTCAATGGGGCGGCGGTTTTCACGGGCGGGTTCAGGACCGGGTTCGGATTTGGCCATGAGGTGTGCCGTGGGAAAAACGCTCCAGGGGGCCTGGGCAGCCGGCATGGTCATCTTCCCCCCAGCATATGGAAGCAATCCTCACTTTGCCAGACGCGGCGGTAAGCCGCCTGGGACATGGAATCAGGGGAGCGGTACGCAGCGTTCCGCACCTTGCGTGCCCTGCCAGCCACGTTTTCGCAGGAGGCGGACACGCCAGGTGCTGCCCATGCACGTCCGGTGAACGTCAGGCGGCGTCATTTTCCTGCGTGCCTGCCATCCGGCAGGGTATTCGGGAGCGGGCAGGATCGATTTTGTCCGGGTTGGCCGAGTTGTCCCCGAGTGATTCGGCGCCTCGGTCGATGTGACCTGTGCATGCGAGAAGCGCGATCTGACACCTCTCATTTTTGAACCTTATCCAATCGTAGTGAAGCACCAAGGTGCCGCTGTTAATAAGGACCGGCCAGTCCAACCGTTCGATACGTACGATTTGGTCCGCTCGGTTCGAGGTTGGCCATAGGTCACCCTGCAGTTATCAGAGTTCGATGTCCAGCGCCAGCGCTTCCCAATCCAGGCCCAATAACTGGCCCAAGGCCGGTTCCTGGATCGGCGGGGCGTACTCATCCTGGAACCAGACGACGGTCAGCACGGAAACATGCATCTCGGGATTCCGGGCCGTAACTCCGCTTTTGAAGTGCCCGATGCACTGGACCGTGGGAAGCCACTCAGGAATCCAATGTGGGGATTGCTCGGTGATCCGCTGCATGTCGCCTGGTTTCCGGAGGTAGTCCCGGCGCGGCGGCACAATCAGGTGCGGGCGAACCCCGACGACGCCCCGCCTGCCTGCTTCCTCCAGAGCGTACTCGATGTGGCGGTCGTTCGATTCATGATTCGGCGTACCTTCCAACAACCCGGCGTAAGTCATCACCTGATCGAGATGCTCCAATGTGATCCTGCGGCCCGACCGCAGCCGCAGCTCGCATTCCATGAGGTAGGCGTCATTGTAATGAAGTTCTCGCGGAGCCACGGTTTCCAGCCACCGTGAATCAAGCTGTCGCCGCAGTTGATGCAGTCGGCCGTGTATCCGATCCGACTCCACCTGGAGCCGAAGGAATTCACTGCGGGCGTCGCCACGCTCTTCGAGCCAATCGGCGTAAACAAGGCGCGTCACAGCGTCGTCCGGGTTGGCCTTGATGGCATCCAGGAATGGGGCTTCATTGTCCACAATCCACCTCATCAACTTTACCACTCAGGCTGTCCCCCCGGATGGAGCAGGACGAGGGTTACGGCGTCCTGCCCGGCCCTCACGGAACGACATCACCCTGCGGGACGAAGCTCCCATCCGACAAACCCTGTTGGAGCCGCGGTCCCTCCGGAAGAGAAGACGGCTCGGTCTACTTCACTCCGCTTTGCTCGCGTGCCGGCCGGAATTCGTCACCGGGGTTCCAGGTCGGCAACCGGTCGGCGTTGGCGACGTCGCGGGCCACGTCGAGGCTGAACCGGGCCAGCACGACGAAACCGGAGAAGTCCCATTCGGGCTTCAGTTCGTCCTGCGGCGAGTGGTAGGCCTTGTCGTTGAACTCCTTGTAGGCCTTGCGTGCGAAGTCCTCCGTCTTGCCCTTGATCTTCATGCCCATCGACACCGAGAACGCCGGCACGCCCGCCTGGGCCATCGAGAAATGGTCCGACCGGTAGAAGATGCCCAGGTGCGCCCTCTGGTCGGCTTCGATCTCCAGGCCGTTCTTCTTCGCCGCCTCCTGGACCATCGGCCAGGCGGTCGTTCTTTCTGCCCCGGTGACGACCACCGATTCCGGCACGCCCAGCGGCAGGATCATGTCGTAGTTCAGGTTGAGCGCGGTCTTGCCCAGCGGGACGCTGGGGTGCTGGGCGTAGTACTTCGAGCCGAGCAGGCCCTTCTCCTCCGCGGTGACGCACAGGAAGATCGCCGACCGCTTCGGCTTCGGCTTCAGGGCCGACCAGGCGCGGGCCAGCTCAAGCACCATGGCGCAGCCGGTCGCGTTGTCCGCCGCCCCGTTGTAGATCGTGTCGCCCAGGACGCCCCGGCCAACGCCGAGATGGTCCCAGTGCGCCGTGAAGATAACTGCCTCCGCTTTCAGCTTCGGGTCACTCCCTTCCACCATGCCGACCACGTTGTTGCTGACGATCTTCTCGACGCGGGTCTGGATGTGCCCTTTCAGATTGACGCCGAGCGAGTACGGCTTGAACCCCTTCGTGTCGGCCTCTTTCAACGCGCCCTCCACCGTCCGGCCGGACAGTCTGCAAGAGTTTCTCTCCCATCTCCCGGGTGATCCAGCCGGCGAAGGCCAGTGCGGGGGTGCCTGCTTCACGCTTCAGCTGCGCCCCGGCGAGCGGCCGGACGACGGAGTAGGGGTATCCCGCCGTCGCCGGGGTGTGGATGATGAAGACACGCCTTGGCCCCTCGGCGGGCGGCCTCCTCGAACTTGTACGTCCAGCGGCCGTAGTAGGTGAGCGCCGTGCCGCCGAAGAATTTCGGGTCGTTCGAGGGCGGCTCGTTGGTGAACAGGACGACGACCTTGCCCTTGACGTCGATGCCCTTGTAATCGTCCCACTCGAACTCGGGCGCGGTGATGCCGTGGCCGACAAAGACCGCCTCGGCATCGAACTCCTCCAGTTCCTTCTGCGTCTCGCTCCTGCCGGAGAAGCCTTCCTCGCAGGGGATGTTGAGGGTGGTTTTCCCCTTCACCGCCTGGAGGGTCGATTTCGGGCTGGTGACGACGCGCACGAGCGGGACGGGTTGGAGGTACGTGCCGCCTTCGCCGAGCGGCTTGAGGCCGGCCTTCTTGAACTCGGCCGCGAGATACTCCGTGGCAAGGAACTCCCCATTGGTGCCGGGGCCGCGCCCTTCCAGGCGGTCGCTCGCCAGGTAGGCGACGGCGGCCTTGATCCGCTCGGCGGAAATCTCGGGGGCTGGGTCGGCCGCCCCGCTCAAGGAGGCGGCCGCGAGGAAGGAGCCAACGAGGAACAGGAACAAGCGGGATGCCATGAGGATGTCCTTGTGCGTAGGTCAGGCTTTCCAGCCTGACTGGCCGCCGCGTCAGGCTGGAAAGCCTGACCTACTTCACGACCTTGCCGAGGAACTCAACCAACGCCTTGGTCGCCGGATCGTCGGGCATGCCGAGGTTGGCGTTGAGCTTGTTGTGGTTGGTTTCCCGGCCGCCGAAAAGCGTGGTGGGAACGCCCGCCTCTTTCAGCACGTTCCCCAGACGCTGCGCTTGCGCCGTGGTGTCGGGATGATCGGCGACGTACAGGATCAGGAACGGCGGAATCCCCTTGTCCTTCGCCACGTGCGTGACCGCGGAGAAGTCCTTGTGCTTCGCGGGATCGTTGCCGAACTTCTCCCGGTGGCCGAACTTCGCTGGCGGCAGACCATGCACCCGCCACCGGGTTTCCGCCGTCTCAATGATGGCCGGCACGTCGTAGGTGTCCCCATCGACGGGCACGCAGCCCTTGATGATCGCCAGGGACAGCCCCTCGGCCTTCAAATAGCGATCGTCGATGCACATCAGCGCCGCCAGCTGGGCGCCGGCGGAATGGCCCATGACGAGGATCCGGTTCGGATCGCCACCGTACTCAGCGATGTGGTCATGCACCCAGTGGATGGATTTGGCGACGTCGCGGATGATGGTCCCCATGTCCACGCTCGGCAGCAGCCGGTAGTTGGTGGAGACGAAGACGAACCCTTTGTCCACGAAAAACTGCGGCTTCAGCTGGACGCTCGATTTGTCGCCCTGTTGCCAGCCGCCGCCGTGAATCCAGAAGACCACGGGCAAATTCTTGGCTTTTGGCGGCGAATAAACGTCGAGTACCTGGCGCTCGTGGCCGGGGTTGGCGTAGGGGATGTTGCGTTTGACTTCCGGGGCTTCCGCTCCGGACAGGCAAGAGGCGATGAGAAGAGTGGAGAGGTAAGTCATGGTGCGCATCCTTTGTGGCAAGGACGATTCTGCGGGTTCGAGGCACGTCGGAAGTTGCCGTGGTTCAGCATATGGACCGACGTTTGCGATGACGAGTCCACACCGGACTTCCGACATCGGACGATGCGGTTCCGATACGGTAGAATGGGTTCGTTGCAATCCGTCACCCTTGAGGACCACTCCGGCAGCCATGAACCTCATCGTTGAATCCTCCTCGGACGCGCTGGCCCAGGCGGCCGCTGCAGAACTGGCCGCGTTTGGTCCTGTAACGGTCCGGGCCGGCTCGCCTGCCGCGGTGGAACTGCTGCACCGCCCTGGCATCGACACGGGTGCGCTGCTGGCCGTGCTGCAGCCGCTCCAGCCCGCCGTCCGCGCCGTGGCCGGCCTGGACGCCGACGTGGTCCTGCTTCTGGGCGATGCACAGCCGCTGTCTGCGTGGGGCGTCCGCATCGAGTGCGACTCGGATGCCTTCGCAAGCCGGGTCCGCTCCGCCTGTGACGCGATCGGGTTCGGCCGGCTCGGAGAATCGTTCGCATTGCCCGAGGACGACGTGCTGACCCACTCAGGCGCCAGCTCATTCGCCCGGCGCGTTCTGCTCTGGCAGCTCGCCCGCCTCGGCGTCACGGCCCGGGAACACAAGCAGCCCGGCAAGGCCAGCGTCATCGGTCTGTCGCTGCGCGACCCGGCCGGCGTGGGCGTCCCGCTCGTCAAGCGATTCCCCGTCCGGGTGCGCGGCGACGATCCCCGACAGGTCGAAACCCTCCGGCTGTGGCTGCAGCAGGCCGGGTTCCTCCCCGAGGTCGGCGAGCCCCTCACCGACGCCGAGGCGCTGGCCGCCGCGTTCAACCTCGCCCCCGGGCCATTCGGGGCCAACCGGGCCCCGGCCGAGGTCCGACAGTTGACCGAAGTCCTCCGCGATCTGATCGATGATGCTCGCATCGACACTTCCCGCTATCCACTGCGCGTCCTGCCCGACTCCGAAGGTCCCTTCGCGGAAATACTGCTGCCCATCAAGGTGTGTCGCAGCGGCCGCAAGCCGCCCTACAGCGGCGCGTTCCCGGAGCGCTTCACGATCCACGTACGCAGCGACGACATCGACCGGGCCGAGGCGCTGCGGACCCGCCTCAGCGAGGCTGGCTTTGCCCGCATCGGCATCGAGGAAGTCCCATCGGCGCAGCTGGAGCAGGGGTTCGCCATCCGGTGGGGTGCTGCCGGAAGGGAAGCGGGCATCGCGGCCATGCTCCGAACCAGCGTCGGGACCGTGATGGCCGAGCAAGGCGCGGGGCCGCCGTTCGAGCTTGTCGCGGTGGACCACTCCGACCCCGACTCGACCGAGGTGAACATCGACTTCCCGATGGTCGGCATCGACGACGGCTCGCTCCTGGTCCGGCTCAGCAACCCGGCCCCCTATGCCATCATGCTGCGCACTCCCGACCCGAGCGAATGGGACGACGTGCTGGTCACCTGGCGGTCGTGGGGCTTCCGCGAATGCACCGCCGACAAGGCCGAGGTGCCGGCCGCCCGGCTGGAGTTCGACGAGGTCCCGGCCGTGCTGGCGGAGCGTGTGCGGACACTGATCGCCGATTGCAGCGGGCTGAGCGTGCCGCCGACCCAGCGACCGAGCGACGGCGAGCCAGCCCTCTGGGTGTACCTGCCGCGCCGGCCCGCGGGATCGCGGCGAGCGAACCCGGCCGCGGTGACGCCGGGCGGGTTCGACCTGGGGTCGTGGTTCCTGGCCGGGCTGGAGCCGACCGCGCGACCGCTTCGGCTCGTTCGTGGAGGTCCGGGCCGACCGGGTGCGGATCGCCAACGTCTGGCTGCCGCGCCGGGCCGCGTCGGAGGAGCCGTTCATCCCCGACCCGGCGGGGTTCGCCCACTTCTGCCTGGACGGCCGGACCGCCGAGACGCTGGCCCACCTGGCCGCCGCCGTGGCCCTGCGCGAGCCGTGCCTGATGGAGGGCGAGACCAGCACGTCGAAGACCAGCACGGTCCTGTACCTCGCGGCCCTGCTGCGGCAGCCGGTGGTCCGCATCAACCTGAACGGCCAGACGGACACAGGCGAGCTGGTGGGCCGCTACGTTCCCGATGCCCACTCGGAAGCGAGCGACTGGTGAAGTGGCAGCCGGCGCCACCAATCACCAATCACCAATCACCAATCACCAAAGCCAGTGGCGCTGGCAGGACGGCCCCGTGGTGATGGCGTTGAAGCGCGGCTGGTGGGTGCTGCTCGACGAGGTGAACCTGGCGGAGCCGCAGATCCTGGAGCGGCTGAACTCGGTGCTGGAGCGCGACCCGATGCTGGTGCTGACCGAACACGACCACTCGGCCTTCGGTCCGGGCGGCCGGCCGGTCCACGCCGACTTCCGGGTGTTCGCGACGATGAACCCGGCCGAGTACTCGGGCCGCTCGGTCCTCAGCCCGGCGTACCGGGACCGCTGGCGGGCGCACCGCTTCATCCCGCGCCCCGGCGAGGCCGAGTACCGGGCGATGCTCGACTTCCTCGTCTTCGGCCGGCAACCCGAGGTGACCGTGCTGGGCCGAACCTACCCCGGCTCGCAGCACCCCGCCCCGCTGGCGGCGCTGGCGTCGTGGCCCGGTATCCGCACCCTGCTCCCGGCGCTGGCGAGCTTCCACGTCGCGCTGGAGAGCGCCAGCGGCCACGGCGACGACACGGCCCGGCTCGGGGCGCGGCGCAAGGAGCGGTACGTCTTCACACGGCGTGGGCTGCTGAGTTTCGTGGAGTATCTGGCGAGCCCATTCGGCCTGGGGGACGGAGCTCCCTCCCGGAGGACGGTGCGCGAGGCGCTGCTGCGCTACTACCTCGGCCGGGTGTCGTCGCCGGCGGACCAGCGGATGATCGTGCAGCTGCTGGAGGCCGCGGGGCTGGGATGATCCGATCTGCAAGGAGTTTCGCGTATGTCCTCCACTGACCTCTAAGTGAGTAAGAGTCTGTGGCACTTGGATTGTTGATGAGTTCCTGAGGGCATCACACGATGGACAAGATATGGTTCAATCGAGAATTAGTGGATAACCAGATCGAAGGTATCGACTTCAAAGAGTTGAATTATGACCCAGACACGGGCCAGTACTGCTACAATGGTGAGCCATTCACAGGAGTAAGCAAACTAAGGGATCGAGAAGGTAAGAGGCTAGAGAGCATTGCCTACCACAAAGATGGGGTGGAACAGGGGGTGTCGGTGAGCTGGTATCCGAATGGACAAATAGAGATTTACGCCGAAATGGACAATGATGTTTCTCATGGTTGGTATCGCGAGTGGGATGAAGATGGAACTCTCCGGGTTGAGCAGCACTATACTCATGGAAGACCAAGCTAGCCTCGTCCTGCCCAGTAATTCCAGGCGTCCCATCGGAGAATGATACCATGCCCAAGGGCATCTACTCGCAGTGCTTTTGCGTGCTGACGACTCGCGAAATCCCAATCACCGAGATCGGCGAGGCGCTGCAAGCCTATGAAATCCTCAGCTATCCGGACTTTTCCGAGGAAACAGCATGGCAATTCGGCGGTCCGGCGCTCGTGGCCTCGTACTGCCCGGACGTGAACGGCAGGGTTATCGTGGATTCCGTTGCGTTCCCCTGGCCGGATGGGATGGGAAACCCCCAGACGGATGCCACCACGTTTGGGGCCTGGAGCTTTGGCCAGTTCGGACCATTCACCTACCCCGGCGGCCTGCAACGGGCGGGACAGCATTCGTGGACCTGGGAGCCGGGCCGCACCATCGCGGCGGGCCACGTGGGGTTCGTGCGGCTCCGTAGCAGTTACGTCATCGGCAGCGGCGGCGATGCGAAATGTCTGCCGCAGAGCTACGACCCCGTCGGCGAACTGAATTTCCTGACGGGCATGACGCAGGCGATTTTGAAGCTGCCTGGCGCTCTCTGCTACTTCAACCCCAACGGCGAAGTGTTGCGCGACCTCAAGACCCTTACCGAATTGCTCGACGGGTGCCGCTCGGCCGACCTCATCCCCTTGCCGGCGTGGTGCAACGTCCGGTTCTTCAACCTGGGGGGCGGCTGGTCCCTGATGGACACGGTCGGCAACGGCCAGCTGGACGTGCCGGACGTCGAGGTGTTGTTCCGGATCGATCAATACGAGCCCGGCCGGATCGACAATTACCTCCGCAACGTGACAACGTATCTCGTCAGCAACCCCGCGGCGACGCTCAAAGACGGCGAGACGATCGATGGCCCGAACGAGAGCAACCTGACCTGGCGCATCCGCGTCCCCAAGGAAGCGATCGTCCCGCCGCCGCACCGCTGGTTGGTTCGGCTGTACGCGACGGCCGACTCGGCAGAGTTACGGTCTGTCCTGGGCGAGAAATGGTGAACGGAGGGCGTCAATCCCAACCATGGGGCCAACGTCTGCCGTGCCGGGCGCGGAGGAACTCCCGGTCCTCTTCTCGGATCTCTCGCAGGACGTGCAGCACCGCGAGCGGAGACAGGCGAGCGAGCTGCAGCGGCAGCGGTTTGGCCCCGCGTGGCTGCTCCGGGCAAAACGTCAGCTGGCGAAGGCGGGACAGGCCCGGCCACTCCTCCAGGATGCGCAGCGCCTTAGCGTCCATCCGAGCGTTGTTCAGGCTCAGGGACGTCAACCGTCGCAGTTGGGGAGACTTGAGCAGCCCAATCACGCTCCGAGACCCCATCTGGGTACTGCTCAGGTCCAGCACGCGCAGTTGCTCCAGCCACGGGGCCTTTGCGAACAGCCGCGCCTCGGGCTCGCGGAGCCGGCGAATCCCGAGTTCCAGCTCGCGCAACCCGGTGAGATCCGGACACGCGAAGAGCGCCTCCATCTCCGCAGGCTCGGGCACGTACGAACACCGCAGGCCAGCCACGCGGTCGAGGTGTGGGAGGGATGCCAGCCTGGCGAGGAAACCCTCGCAGCCCCGTCCCACGCGCAGGCGCAGGACGGGGCCGCGGAGCCGGCCCAGCAGCCGACCCAGGGCGGCCCAGCCCTCGGCCTGGAGTGGGTGACTCATGAGGAACCACAGGTAGCGGAGTCGTTCGACCCCATCCGTCTCGGCCAGGGCGGACAGCAGTGCTCCTTCCCAGCCGAACCCCGAGCAATACAGGTCGGTGAGGCTGGACGGCAGGGTGAAAGACGCGACCGGGGGTTGGGACAGGTGCAGGTGCAGACACCGCAGAGCAGACATCCTGGCCAGATGGGGCAAGACGTCGGGGGCCAGGTCCCTGAAGTGGAGGTCGCGCCAGCGCCCCGAGCGCACGGCGCGAACAGGGGCCACAGGCCCCGTGCGTCCGCAACGCCGTTCCAGAACGCCCTGAGGTGACTCAGCCGGGGCCAGGCGCCGGCGGCCAGGGCATCGGCCAAGGCATCCACCGAGACGCGGTCCAGGTCCAACCGGGTCAGCACCAGAGCGCAGGGCAGTGCGGCAACCGCGGCCGGGTCGGCGCCCCAGAGAGTCAGACCCGTCAGATTGGCGGGCGCCTGCCGGCCTGCCAGCCCTTCCATGAATGGCTCCGGCCTGTACCCCGGATCAAGGTGCAGAAAGGGCAACTCTGCGATCTCCGGCAGGTCGAGGCCCGGGAGCAGCACCTCCCTGGGGGCGAACCATTTCGTCTCGGCCAGCGGGTGCGCGGCGCACAGCCGCACCATGTCAGCGATCGAGCCTGGGCCAAAGAACTCGACCGTTTCGAGGAAGCCTCGCCGCCAGGTCCATCTCAGGAGATTCGCGGGCACTGGCGCCAACCAGCGTTCTTCGGATTCGGTTAGCAGGTCGTCGATCCGGTCCTCCAAGCCCGGCCGAGCCGGCGAGTCCAGGGGGAGGCGCTCCAGCTCCATCTGGGCGCGGATGAATGCGGCGCGCTCGGGCTGATCGTGTTCGTCCAGCCAGTCGGCGAAGATCAGACGCGGTGTGTCGTCGTCGCTGTTCGCGGCGATGTCGTCGAGGAAGGCTTTCGCCAGACTGCCGCTCATGGCAATCCCTCCAGGATAGGGGCCGGTACTCGTCTGCGCGGAAGAGGGTTGAGGAGTGTCAACCGCCCGTCAGCACGTCCCAGCGGGCACACCAGGTGAGCAGAGCGTCGGCCAGTTCCGGGTGTGCGCTGGCCCACAGGTCGTCAAAGAGAATCCACTGGACGAAAGAAGGGCCGGCTTCGTCATCGTGCGAGCCATCGAGGCACGTCTGGATGAGATGCTCCTCGGCGTGGAGGAGCGATTTCGGAGTCTGCCGTAATTCGTCGCGGTGCTTCGCCTCCATCTCCAGAAGTGCCGGAGCGGACAGTTTCCTGACCAACTCGTCCTGAACCGAGCCGGGGAGACGGGCCATCCTCGCGAAGGCGGCGCGCAGCAAGCTGATGCCTGGCGGCTCCTCGCCGCGCTCCGCACGCCAGTCGTTCCACGCCGCCCAGCTCGCGGCATCGGAGGGATCAGCGCGGATGGCGGACAGGAAAGCTTCGTCCATCGGCTCGGGCAGAGAGACGCCGGCGAAGGCCAGCACGTGCAGCAGACGGAGGTAGAAGGGACAAGAGTTCGCGGGCAGCGCGAGCAAATGCCTCGCCAGGTCCGGCAAGCGCACACCGTCGATGCGCCAGGCCGGCTCGAGGTCATCCATCGGGTACTTCGACTCGCGCACCAGGAAGACGGCGTAGGTCGCGCCCGGCCCGTCGCCGGCCGGCTCCAGTTCTGTTGTCTCGGCCGTCGGGGTGAAGCCGCCCGCGCCGCTGCCCGACGGCAATCGCCAATCGTCATGGAGCAAGTAGGCGGCGCGGGAGCCGGACTCCTTCAGGAAATGGCCGTCGAAGAAAGAGACGACCCCGCCCTCGCCATCGTCCTCGGTCATCATCTCGAGAACGTGCGGCGATGACGAGGAGACGCTGCCATTCCCAAACGACGCACGCATCCGGACCACCACGTCCTCGATGCTTTCCGGCGGCAGGAGCCCTTGCTCGGCGGAACGGATGAACGGCATGAACAGTGGCCAGCCGCCGTAGCCCAGCACCTCGATGAGCCGCTCGTCGGCCAGGTTCCGGTCTTCCACAGCCAGGTAGCCCCAGTTCCGCTGGAACCATTCCAGGATGGTATCGTCGTCAAACCGCCGGAGGTGTTTGCCCGTGGGGGCAACGTCGAAACTCCGGTAAACGTGCCAGACGGGCATGGGACTCCCTCCTTCGAGCAGCCGAGGGCGGGTCGCATCCCCGGCGGTCGCCTCGGTTCGCATGCCGGACAATGTAGCCGGCAGGCGCGGGGCGGACCAGACGCCTGCCACGACTCGCAACCTGTTGGCTGTCGTCCAGCGACAAGCACGCCTCTTGAGCCGCTGCTGACCTTGGCCGTTCGAGAACATCGCCAGGGAGCGGAATTGACCTGTGGTCGCTTGCGGGTAAAATGGAGACGAGAAAGGAGATGCAGCATGGACAATACACAAACGAGCGTTTCTACGGATGGAAGCCCCACAATCCCTCAGCATCAGGTGCCTGAAGCGACTTGCTCCGTCCGCCTTTCGGAGAGGGATGAGGCTGAGGTCCTGGCGGCTGCCGAAAAACCGCCCGCCCCGAACGAGGCGGCTTTGCAAGCTGCCCGACGGTTTATCCAGCACCATGGATGAGACGCGAATCGAGCTTCTGACGCCGAAGCATGAGAGGGGGACCTTTGACTGTGGCAAGGCCCCTTTGAACACCTTCATTCGCCAGCACGCAGCCATCAATCACGAGCGGGGTGTGAGCCGCGTCTACGTCGCGGTTCGCGGCGCCGACCAGCAAGTACTCGCCTACTACGCCGCGTCCGCCGGTACATTCTTGCGGGATCATCTTCCGCCGGATGACCAGGATGGGCTCCCCAGATACCCGCTGCCCACGGCTCACCTTGGTCGGCTTGCCGTCGATCTAACCTGCCGAGGCCAGCGTCTGGGCGAGTTACTTCTCTTCCACTTCCTGAAAACGGCGTGCGACGTGGCGGAACGGATCGGCGTCTTCGCTGTGGACCTGTTCTCCAAGGACGACGAGGCGAAGCGCTTCTACCAGAAGTACGGTTTCATCCCGTTGCAGGACGATGCGTTCCATCTCTATTTGCCGATGGCCACTGTCCGGGCGATGTTCTTGCAGGCGACAAGTCCGCCAGATAAGGTCAACCAAGAGGGTGACGGCGCTGGACGCTGATTGGTCGGCGTGGCCGCCTCATGCGAGATGTTCTTCGGGCCGGGAGATCCGGTCCCAGATCGAATGGAGCGGATGGGAGGTCCTGATGACGCAGACCCAAGACACCGCTGATCTGTCCGCCTTGGCGGCCGGGCTCTGCCAGGACGCGGGCATCGGCGTCGAACTCGGCCCGCGCTGGGCCTGGGACGCCGCCCGGCGCGTCCTCGTCGTCGCGGAAACCGACCTTCAGGTGCGGGGTGCCGACTGGTGCGCCGCCGTTCTGGCCCATGAGGTCGGGCACTACTTCATCACCCGCCACCACCTTTTCACTGTCCCCTTCCCGCTCCCGGAGGCGCTGCCGATCCTGATGAACGGCCTCGAAGATCCGCGGGCCAACGCCTGGATCGTCGGCCGCTATCCCGGCACCGTTCGCTGGCTGCTGCGCCTCGACGAGGAGCCGCCGCCGGACCCTGTGCCGGCGTTCCTCGCCTTCTGCCGCGAATGTTCCCGCGAACCGTTCCGCGACTGGGAGCCTTCGGGCCGCGAGCCGGCCCTCGTCGCCGACGCCCTCGCCGAGACGCGCGACGCCCGCCGGAGGTACGCCCAGACGCTGCCGCCGACCGATCTGTCGCTGCCGCCCGACGCCGACGTGCTGGACCGCTATCGCTCGGAGGTGTGGCCCGCCGTCGCTTCGCGCGGGGTGCCCGACGTGCCCTCCTTCCGCGAGATGCTGACCCGGCTGCGGGCGCTGGAGGCGCTGCGGATCGCGCGCGACGAGATCCTATCGGTCGCGGCCCGACTGCTGGAACATGACCGGGAATTGCTGAGACGCTACCTCGACTCGGATCCGGGTCGCCGTTCTGAGGCTGAACGCAGCCTGTCCAGAGGCGACGGCCCCGCCCTGCAACGGATGCTGTCCGATGCGCAATCCAAGCCCGGGTCAGCGTGCCCGCCGAAGCCGGGGTCGTGCGAGCTGGCGGAGCGGATCCTCGGGGCGTGCATGAAATGCTCGTCGGCCTGCGAAAAACCTGGGGCCTGCACAAGCCCCTTGATCGCGTCCTCCAGCGGACCGCCCACGACCCAGTGCGAGATGCCTGGTCGGGGAGTCCCGAATCCGGGGGCCGAAGCGCCGCGCCGCGGTTGCAGTGGCCAGCGGCCACGTCAACCTACGACCGCGCCCTGAGTCGTGTGGCGGGGCAGTTGCAGCAGCTGACGACCGTCCTCGAAGACCTGCTGCGGCCGCGCCGCCGGCTGCACGAAACGGCCGGCTTTCGCAGCGGCCACCGGCTCGACCTCCGCCGCGTGATGACGTTCGAGGCCGACCCGCGCCTGTGGGACAAGCTGTGGCGGCGCAAGAGCATCCCGGACCGCCATCAAACGGTCGTCAGTCTGCTGGTCGATCTCTCGGGCTCGATGCACGGCCCGAAGACCGACGCGGCCCAGGCCGGCACCGTGCTGATGGCAGAGGCGCTGCATCGGCTCCAGATTCCCTTTGCGATCAACGGCTTCCAGGACCGGCTGATCCGCTTCGCCGACTTCCACGAGGGTTTGACCGAGCGGGTCCGGACCAGTGTGGGCGAGATGGCGCTGGAGGTGGCCGGCCGGCGGCCCGGCGGCAACAACACGCCGGGCTACAACGACGACGGCCCCTGTCTGCGCGAGGCTGCCGAGCAATTGCTCTCGGCCCCGGCGGACGACCGCATCCTGATCGTGGTCAGCGACGGCATGCCCGCCGGCCGCCGCTCCACCGAGCAGGACCTGCGCAACGTGGTGCGGCTGCTGGTCCGCGAGCCGCGGCTGCGGCTGATCGGCGTCGGCATCGGCCCGGACACCGACCACGTCCGCGACTTCTACCCGCATTCGAGAGCCAGCGTCCCGCTCGACCGGTTCGCCGGGGTCCTCGCCGAGCTGTTGCGGGCGGTCCTGGAATGACGACTTCTGGTCCCGGCCGTCTGGGCAAGCAGACATTGCCGTCCCCTCCCTTGACTCCTATAACAATTATGTTATAGTGCAATGCGCACAAGGCACGCGAGGAGACGCGATGAACGGACACGACATCGTCCTACCCACGTGGGCGAGACTGGAAGTTTATTTCTATCGGATGAGGAGGGCCCCACCCGCGGTGGACCACGACGAGGCGATGCAACTGATGGCAGAGACCCTCAACGGTGTGGAGGACGAGTTTAGTGGCGTTCCCTACAACCCGTCAGAGCCTGGCAACGACGGGCGCATGTACCCACCGGATCCCCGGTTTCTGGCTCGTCGAGCGAGTGCGCCTGGCGTCCGGGTCTATCGCCAGCGCGGTCACGTCACTTACGCAGCGGACAACGGCGCCATCGAGACTCGCGTGGTGCAGGCCGAAGCAGAAGGCCCGGTCGAGTACACCGTGTTGGACAAGCCTGGCGGCGACGGGAGGAGGGTATCTAACTATGAAGTCGATGCATGAGCTGATGGAAAGTGTGCGGAAGGCGATCCCGGCGGCGAAATTCCGCCTCGACGAACCGGACAAGCCAGAGGGGGAGTGGTTCCTCGACGTCGTTCACAAGGGGAAGGGGTTTGTCGTCCAGTGGCGTGAAGGTGGGCCGTACGGCGTGTCCTCGATGGGCAAGGACACAGGCATCGGACAGAAAGCCGACGAACTCTACCCGACCCCAGAGGCTGTGGAGGCGAGACTCGTCAAACTCTTCATTTCGGGGGGCAATACGGAACCCTCGGCGGCAGTCACGTTGCGCGAATTGCGTGCGGAACGGAACCTCTCGCAGACGAGACTGGCCGAGCTGACAGGGATGCACCAGCCGGCCGTCTCACGCCTGGAACAGAAAGATGTCTCCAGTCTGGTCGTCGGAACACTCCTGGCGGTCATCAAGGCGATGGGGGGGAAACTCGTCATGCAGGCGGAATTCCCCGATGGCACGGTCAAGAAACTCCGCGTTGAGGAGGATGATCCAGCGCCAGTGCATTGAGCGCGGCCGCCGAGCAACTGCTCTCGGCCCCGGCGGACGACCGCATCCTGATCGTGGTCAGCGACGGCATGCCCGCCGGCCGTCGCTCCACCGATCAGGACCTGCGCAACGTGGTGCGGCTGCTGGCCCGCGAGCCGCGGCTGCGGCTGATCGGCGTCGGCATCGGCAATGACAGCATTCCGAGGGAGCCTCAGCGGCGAACGTGATGGAAGCACAGGCGGAGCCGGGCCAGGGCAGCGTCGGAAATGCCTGTCTCAAGCAACTGGAGGCGAGACAGGCGATCCAGACAAGGTGATTCGCAGAACAGGCGCACCCCCTCGTCGTCGATGCCCGGGTTAAAGGACATCGTTAGCTCCTCCAGGTTGCGCAGGGTCGGGTTGGACACGAGGGCCTGGACCGCTTCATTACTCAAATCGTTCTGATACAGAGAGAGTTGGCGCAGGTTGGGCGTGCGCAGGGCCTGGAGCAGGCGAACGGTCCCCTGGTTGCCAAGACGGCAGTTATTCAGTTCCAGCGACCGCAGCCGAGGGAAGTCGAGCGCGGACGGCAGCCCGTCCAGGGAACCCAGGGGATTCAAGGACAGGTCGAGGGTAACAAGGGAACTCGGGAGTGAGGAACGGCACAGGGCGAGGAAGGCGGTGCCAGCCAACCCAGTCATGAAGAGCCACAGATGCCGGACGGAGTCCAGGAGAGATCGGTCGAGCAGCCAGGAGAGACCGTGGCGCTCAACTGGTTGACGTACAGCCGGCGGAGGGAGGGCCAAGGAGTCACCTTGCTGTCCTCGATCCCCGTGAAGTCGAGTCCGTTGCTCCCATAAGACAGGTCGCGCACCTGACGCAGAGTAGGGCTGTTGAACAGGGCGATCAGTCCGCGCCCCCCGCCATCGGTATAGCAGAGATCGAGGCGGCGGATTTCGCCGAGGCAGGGGGATCCGGCCAGCACGTTCAGCCCCTCCGGCCCCAGACGATTGTGGCTTAGGTTCAGGGAGCGGAGGTTCGCGAGTCGGGGAGTGTGGGCGAGGGCTTGCAGCGTGCCCGGCGTGATTGGTTGGCCCATTTGAGTGAGGTCGAGTTCAGTGAGTTGCGACAGCCAGGGGGCGCCAAGCAAATGATCGATCCCGCCAGCGCCGAACTGCTCGGACACGAGCCGGAGGCAATCCATCTGTGGGGCGTTCATGCGGACCAGCAGCCGCAGCGCATGGTCATCGAGGCCACAGCGGTGGAACAGCACCTCTTTCAGATGAGGCCACGGCGCCACGGACGAAAACGTCCAGCTCCGCATGGCTGGCCCTCCAGGAATTCAATTCCAGTTTACGGAGCGAGGAGAGCCGCCCTGCCACCTGGGCCAGTCCGCCCGGCGGCAATGATCCTCTCGGGAAATCGATCTCCCGCAAGCGGCCGAGCAAGGGGCTGGCGGCGAACTGATCGAACCCGGCCTCACCAGGCTCCAGGTACAGCCCGGTCACTGGCTCGGCGGCGAACAGCGCCTGGGCGTGTTCGTTGAACTGGACAGCATTCCCCCGAGCATGGCGGATGAACCCCCGGTGCCGTGCCTTCCACGGGGAATCGTGGATCAGGGGAGAATCAGAGAACCAGCGGCTCCGATGTTCCTTGAGGAGTGCCCCCATCCGGCGGAGGAACTCCCCCCGTCGGGGGTCGTTTCTGGAGAGACGAGCCTTTTCCAGCGCCAGCCGTACGTACTGGGCGCGAGCGACATCGCTTTCATCGCCGAACTCCTCCAACCAGTCGGCGAAAACCAGCCGGGCATCGTCGTCGTCGGGATGGTCGAAGATGGTCTGAAGCAGAGCGGCTCGGGATGATTGCATGATGATCTCGGTCTGGTCTGGTTGCGATCATTCAGCATGTCTCAAAGTTGCAGGAATCGCAAGGGAAAAAGACATTCGGGAGAAACCGGCACGTTCCACCTTTTGTGCTGTCTCGTGCGTTGCGGCTGGGATACAATGCCAAGGTTCTCGCCGCCTGCCGGGTTCCTTGAGCGGAAGGGTTCGTGTCATGCTGACGATCCAGGGACGCGCCGTCCGCCTGTGTGACGGGATCAGCCGTCGCAGTTTTCTTGCCATTGGCTCGCTCGGCCTGGCCGGGCTGTCGCTGCCCCGGTTCCTGCACGCCCGAGAGAGCCAGCCGGCAGCAAGATCGCCGCGAGCGGTCATCCTGTACTGGATGGGGGGCGGCCCCTCGCACATCGACACCTACGACATGAAACCCGACGCCCCCAAGCAGGTGCGCGGCCCATTCCGTCCGTGTCGCACCCGTGTCCCGGGCATGCAGTTTTGCGAGCTGTTCACGCGGCAAGCACCCCTGGCGGACAGGATCGCGATTGTCCGCGGGCTGACGCACACCAATTTTGACCATTTCGACGCCGCCCACTGGGTCCAGACCGGCTACCACGAGTTCCGAGTCATGGGTCGGGGTCAGCCGTATCCGTCGCAAGGCTCCGTGGTGTCGCTGCTGCGCGGGCCCAACAAGCCCGGCATGCCGCCCTACGTCTGCATCCCGGAGGCCTGGAGTACACGTCGCGGCTTCTTCCAGCATGCGGGTTTCCTGGGAGCGGCCCACGATCCACTGAGCGCCGGCGGAGCAGGTCTCTCCGAGCGCTACGCCCACAACCGGCCGCAGCTGGACATGCTGCCCGGATTGACCGTGCGCCGGGTGGAAGGCCGGCGCGAGCTGCAGCGGCAAATCGAAGCCGGCGCACGCACGCTGGAAGCCACTGGAGCAGTGCAGGAGCTGGATCGCCAGTATCAGCGGGCCTTCGAGCTGGTGACCAGTCCGCGGGTGCGGGCTGCATTCGATTTGCAGCGTGAGCCGCAGCCGCTCCAGGAACGCTACGGGCGCAACGCCTGGGGGCAAGCAGCCCTGCTGGCCCGGCGACTGGTTGAGGCGGGCGTCACCTTTGTCACCATCAATCACTTCGAGGCGGAGGTTGATTGGTGGGACGATCATTACACCATCGAGACCAACCTGAAACGGCGCTTGCCGATTTATGATCAGGCCATCGGATCGCTCATCCAGGACCTGAACGACCGCGGCCTGGGAGAGGACGTCCTCGTGGCGGCGTTTGGCGAGTTCGGGCGCAGCCCAGTGATCGACAAACAGGCCGGCCGAGGCCACTGGCGCGGGCCTGGCACGCTCTGCTCAGCGGCGGCGGCGTCAAGGGAGGTCGGGTGGTCGGCGCCACCACGAGTAATGGCGGCGAACCGCGCGACCGTGGCTTCAGCCCGGGGGACCTGCTGGCCACGATTTACCAGTCGCTGGGGATTGACCCGACGACGCCGATTCTGGATCGGCAGAAACGGCCGGTGCGCATTGTCGATCAGGGCCAACCCATCGGCGAGTTGTTTTGATCGACCCGGCGGATTAGGAGTGACAGCCCATGAAAACAACTGACGCTCTGCGACAGACAGGGAGGCCCTCCCGTGACAGCGGAAGAGTTTCTGCAACGCGGCCGTGAAGCGCAGGAAAGCGGCGACCTGAAGGCGGCAGTCTTTGCCTTCACCGAGGCCATCCGTCTCGATCCGGAAGACGCCGACAACCGGGCCGAACGGGCAGCGGCACGTCGGGCCGCCGGAACTCATGGAGGAGGCGCTGGCCGACCTTGGCGAGGCCCTGCGCCTCTGCCCGGGCGAACCTGCCTTCCTCGTGCAGCGGGGCAATCTCTTCAGTGACCTCGGGCGGCTGGAGGAGGCCATTGCTGATTTCCGGGAAGCGCTGCGGAAAGAGACGGACTGCGTCGCCGGGGTGCGCTACAACATTGGCAACGCCCTGACCCACCTGGGCCGGATTGCCGAGGCGCTGGCGGAATACGACGAGGCCGTCCGCGCCGATCCCCAGTTCGGCTGGGCCCACCACGGGCGCGGTCACACGCTGAGCAGCCTGGGCCGGCACGCCGAATCCCTGGCCGCCTACGAGGAGGCGGTCCGACTCCTGCCGGGAAACCCGCTGGCGATGAATGGACGGGCGGTCGCCCTGGCCGAACTGGGCCGGCACGAGGAAGCACTGGCCGCTTTCGCCAAGGCCCTGCGGCTCGATCCGACGTTCGCGACCGCCCGCGCCAACCGGGCACTGCTGCACGAGAAGATGGGCCGGCCGGACCTGGCAGCGGCCGACCGTGCAGCCCTGCCGCCGGACTCAACGGGCGGCAAGCGATCGTCGCGGCCCAGCGCCAAGATGAAACGGCTGTACCACCGTTTCAGTGAACTGTGCGGCGGCGAACCGGAGGATCTGTGGGTGTTCGATCCGCTCGACTTCAAGGAGCCGGCCCCATCCTTCCTGAGTCTGATCCACGTGATGGCCTGGCCGGCCGACAAGGACTGCGACGTGACCTCGTTCCTGTCGCTGGGCATGTCGGACCGGCGCATGGTCGGGGCCGACTATTTCTGCGAGGTCCATTTCGCCATCCGCGCCTCGCTGACGCAACAGCAGCGACTGGAAGTAGCGCGGCGGATCGCCGACATCTGCGCCTATCCCTTCCAGTACGATCGCAAGCTGGACTGGTGGGAGTTGATCAACAATCCGGGACGATGGCCCGGTTTCGAGGGGTGCAAACACCTGCTGCTGCACCCCCGCCTGAGCCCGCAAGGCTTCGACCAGGTCGAGGACCCCGATGGGATCGTCAAGGTACTCTACCTCGTTCCGATCACGCCGAAGGAGCGACGCCTGCTCCTGGAACACTGCCGGCACGCCCTCCAGGATTATCTCGCGGAGAACGAGATCGACGTTTTGAAGGATCGCTTCGACCCGCCCGAGGATTCCGGAGAGGCAAGACCATGAGACAATCGTCGCCATACTTCCGAGCGGCGCTTCTGGGCCTGGGGACCCTGGGCATCCTCGTGCTCATCTTACGCTGGTCCGGTCTCCCATGGTCGTCTGAAGGAGCCGCACGCTTCAGCACGCCGGAAGCGTGCCTGGAGGCATTTCGGGATGCGCAATGCGATGGGAATGCCACGCGGTATCTTCGCTGCCTGGGCGAACCATTGCGATCCCAGACACGCCGCAAGTATCGTGACGAGAAAGAGCTGGGAGCGGCCATTCGCGAGGAAGTGAAGCAGGTCAAGAGCTGGGCCGTCAAGGAACGGCCGGATGGGCAAGCGACGAAAGGTGCAGCGGTGGTTGAAGAAGTTCGCGTCTCCGGCATCCGTGAACTGCGCTTGCAGCTGGAGCGGACCGGCGAAGGTTGGCTGATTGTGGCGATGGAGTACGGCAAGGAACGGCCGGCAAGTCTGCCTTATGGGACAGTCGTCGGAGCGGAGCCGGAAGGGAAAGAATAGATACGAGCCGGAAGCGTTGGCGACGGTGCAACTATCCGTCGCCAACGCTTCCGGCTCGGAAGGAACGAGCAATCACGGCTTGTACGTGATCCACATCGGCGAGCCCCAGGCGAGGTTGGTGTCGGCCTGCTCGACCCGCACGTAATACATGCTCTCCTTGCCTTCGTTTGGATCCATGTCCGTGAAGGTCAGCTTGACTTGCGTCTGCTTCGGCTCGGCGACGTAGACGTACTTGTTGTCGCGGATCACGTGGACCTTGGCGATCGGCCCGGTGCCGGTAATGGTGACGTTCAGCGTCGGCTTCTTCGCCGTGGTGAACACGTCGCCCATGATGTTGGATCCGGAGCGAACGTCCAGCAGGATGTTGTCGGTCGCCGCGTAGCTGTGACGCTTCTTGAAAGCGTCGATGATCCCCTGGCGCGACACCTCCTCGACCAGCACCATGCCATAACTCATGTGCGTGCTGACGTGGTCGCTGGAACTCTGGAAGCCGAGCTTGTAGCCACGGTCCCAGGCGTGGTTGAGATAGCCGTCCGGCTTGTAACCGCCGATCTGCGTTTCCGCGGTCGCGGCACGCGGAGCGTCCAGACGCTCGTAATTGTGCCGATGGCCCTGGTAAATCTCCACGATCGGCTCGACCGTGGGATCGTTGTCGCGCCAGTCGGTGCCCATTGTGGTGCCGCTGGTGTGCGACGAGCAAATGCCGCCGAAGTGCTTCAGGTAAGCGTACAGCACCTTGGTGTCCGGCGTGCCCTTTTCCTTGTTGCCGGACATGATGTCGCCGCGCGGTAATGGACGGATGCCGCGTTTGGGGAGAATGACGTTGCGATGGCCGTTAGGATAGACAACGCTGCGCTCGTAGGTGAGCGCGGCCACGAAGGTCGGTGGGTTCTGGTAGAGGTCGGTCATCTTTTGCGTTTGCCACCAGCAGAACTCGTGACCAAAGCCGTTGTCGTGGTCGCCGCAGCCGATCCAGTCCATCGTGCCGGCGTCCAGACCATAACGCCAGACGTCCTCCAGCATGCCGTCGCCATCGTTGTGGGACGTGTACTCCGTGTGCCGGTGGAACTCGCCGCGGATGATTTGCAGCTTCTTGCCGCTCGCCTCGATGCTGGCCGCACGCAGGCGGGCAACGTCTTCGGCTTCATTGGGATGGACCGGCTTCAGTGCCGGTTCCTCCGGTGGCGAGTCAGCTGCCAGCTCCAGGGCGTTCACCGGGCTGCTCGCGCTCATCAGGGTCGCAAACACGTCGCTCTGCTTGCGGTTCTGAGTGCGGATGCGGTTGTCGCCGCTGTAGACAGTCAGGATGCTCTTGCCCAACGGCACAGCTCCGGGCCGGTTGTCCATGATGTTCGCCGATTCCATCAGCGTGCGAGCGGGCGACCACTGCTTGCCGTCGTAGCGGCAGATGAAACTGTTCCACACCTCACCGGCCGCGCCAGGCAAGGGATGGTGACGGACAAACAGCCAGACGCCGCCCGCTTCGTCCACGGTTAGACGCGGGCAGCTCTTGTTGCGTACGAGCTTGCTCGCCGTGAAGGCCTTTTCCAGGTCGCCGGCGGGCTGCTGCAGCTTGCCGTCCGCCAGGCATTTGACCTTGACGGTGCGCTTCAGATAGAGCGGGTTGCCGAGGTTCTTCACCGGGATCTTGTTCGGAGTGTTGTTGGCATAGTCCTTGCCCCACTGCTCGTCGCCTTGCTCATAGGCGATCCAGACGCGATCCTTGCTATCGCACACAAGGTGCGGCCGAGCCTCAAAACGTGCCGAGGTCGCAATGGGAATCGTCTTCGACTCCTTGCCGGCCACGAACATTGCGACGTCGTAGTTGCCCTTGTCGTAGGTGTCGTAAGCAACGTAGACGTTCCCTTTGGAATCCGCCGTGATGGCCGGGCTCCAGTCGTTGGCCTTGCTCGTGGAAATAACGCGCGGCTGACTCCAGGGATGGCCCTCGGCCAGGGCGGCCAGGACGATCTCGAAGTTGTCCTTGCGCCAGCTCTGCCAGGCCAGCCAGACGACGCCATTGGAATCGGTCGTGGCCACGACGTGGAAATCCGAGCCGGGGGATTTGGTCAACTGGTGGATCTTCGACCATTCACCCTTGGGATTGGTCTTGCTCGGCGGGGTGTAATGGCGATGGAAGATCTCCCAGTCGCCGCCTTCCACTTGCTGGCTCCAGGCGACCCAGACGTTGCCCTTGCCGTCCACCGTCACGGTCGGCCGCCAGGCGCTGACCAGAGGTTCGCTGACCTCCAATGCGGGGGACCACGCCTTGCCGTCGAAGTGCATCAGGAGGACCGTATCGCCATTGTTCGTGGGCTTCAGGCCGTCGAACTCGCCCTTTAGCAGCCGTTCCGGGACGTAGTCTGGACCTGGCTGGTATTCGAGGTACGTCATCCAGGCGGTGCCGTCGGGGGCCCGGGCGAGGGCGGGGTAATCGTCCTCCGTTTCCTTGCCCGTCAGGCGGACGGCCCCATCCTGGTAGGCGACGGAGACCTGGTCGTCGAGGTATTTCTTTTCCTTGGCGTCGGCGACGTCGGCCAGCTTGAACTCCACCTTGCCCTTCGGGGTCGTCAGGGTCACGACGGCGGTGGGCGGACTGTCCAGGTTCAGCTGCAGCCGGGGCGTGACGAGCGCCATGGCTTGCATTTTTTGGAGGACGGTTCGGCCGGTGAACCTGGTCCCGGTGACTGACGCCATGGGACCGCCGCCGGCGATGGTGAAGTCAAGGATGCGCCCTTCGGACACCGTGACCTGGCCACCCCAGGGAGTGCCTTCTTTGTCTTTGAGCCCCAGCCGGATCTCCAGACCCACGAGGTTGGAGGGCATGGCAATGGCCTTGCCCTCGGCCCGCGGTTTGCGGGCTGGTTTCTCCTGGGTCTCGGCCTGGGGAGTAGGCCGAAAGCCGACGATCGCGACGATCAGGACGCCCAAGGTGATGGCCCCGGCAACACTTCTGCGAAGCGGTGCGCGACTCATTGGCAGCTCCTTCCTTGCGTTTGAAGGTAATGAATGGCGCGGTCAGTTGAGTCTAGAAATACCATCCCGATGAGGGGGAACGCAAGAAGAATGCGGGAAATTTACTCGCGTGATTCGGGCAACGCCAGGTGCAGCCGCCGGAGCAGTGGGCCCACTTCCTCCATCAGTGCCAGCGTCGCGTGGTTCAGCGGCCGGGGGGTGAAGTCGAAGTGGCAAAGGACGCCGAAGAGCTGGCCTTCCTCATCCGTCAGCGAGACGCTGCAATACGACTGCACAAACCGCTTCTGGAGGGGATCGTTGAGGAACACGCCGAAGGGCGGACCGAACACCAGATTGGGACAGGACTCGGCACAGGGGTTGAAGCGGTCGTAGAAATAGAGGGTGGCTCCCTGGCGGTTGTGGTGGTGCAGAGCGGTGAAGCGGTGCGAGGTCAGCCCGTTGAGGAAAACGAGCAGCGACCGGATCCCGCGTCCAAGCAGGATCGATTCCATGCTGGCAAAGGCGTCGCGAAGGTTCATTCCACGTCCCCCCGGCCCGGCTGGGTCCGTCTCCACGTCAGGCCCTTGTCCGGGTGGCCGGCACTCAAGTCCTCTGGCAATGTAGCAGGGAACAGCAGAGCTTGCAAACGGATTTCAGGCGAGCTGTCGCTCAAACCGTCCGCAGCGGCATCCGCTCTGTCCCCGCCCCCTCTGGTCCGAAGAACATCCCGCAGGAGGCGGCCACGTCGAACCCCACCCGGGCGATGACGCTGACCCGGGCGTTCGGCAGCCGCGAGCGGTAGATCGCCGCGTTGCGCTCGATGACTTCCTCGCCTGGCTCGACGCCGTGCCGCGACGGGTCGTGCGGGTTGTAGCGCACAATGTTGACGTGGACCATCAGCCCGCGCTCTTCCAGTGCATCGCAGATGGCATGCACGTCGCCCTCGCTGTCGTTCTCCCCCGCAATGTAGGCATGATGGAGCGAGACCACCTTGTGGGTGCTGCGTTGCCACGACGTGAGCCGGTCCAGCGCCGCCTCGGCCGGCAGCGCCTTCGGCAGCCAGCGGCGGCGGAAGCGCTCGCTCATGCTGTAGATCGAGTAATAGACGTCGGGGTGAATGGTGAGGAAGACGTCTTCCAGCGGCCGATCCCCCAGCTGTCGGGGATAGATGGTCGAGACCAGGTGGCGAGGCCGCAAGCCCAGGGCGACGGCCCGCTGTGACAGCTCGCCGAGCAGGGTGTCCGCGTCTGCCACCAGGGTCTGATTGGCCAGCGGCTCGCCGCGAGCCATGAAGTTGAAGTGAACGACCCGAGCCGGCGAGGCCTCGTGGCGGTAGTGGTCCAGCACCGTTTGGGCCTGCTCGATCATCTCGCCAATGGTTGCATCGCGGAGGCGGGTCTGCCCGGTGGCGGTCAGGTGGCACATGCGGCAAGCCTGGGCGCAGCCGGTCTGCGACGACAGATACACGACGAAGTAATCCGGACAGCGGCGGACGTAGCGGGCCTCGAGCCGGCCCACTTCCACGGGCCGGTCCCAGTTGACCGAGGCGTCCTGGCCGCTTCTGTACCCGGTGAAACCGGCCTCGGGGAATAGCGAAAGCTGCATGCCGACCTCCGTAAAGACGTTGGAGACATTCTCGTGCCGGCGGGAACCGGTTTCAAGCCCCCCGCCACCCCGGGTTGCGCTGCGCTCCACCCGGGGCTTTACTCCTTTGGGGATAGAGCCCCGGGTGGAGCGCAGCGCAACCCGGGGTGGCGGAGACGACGCAGCGCTACCTGGGGCGTCTGGTCCGCCGTGCGCCTGCCGGCTACGCTATTCGGTATGAGGACCGAGGCAACCTCCCTGGACGCAATCCGTCACCGGCTGCTGGAGGGCGTCCTGCTGCGCCTGGCCCGGTTGCCCGATGCCGGGGGGTTGGTGCTGCGCGGGGGCATGCTCCTGCGCCACTGGTTCCGGCCGCTGCCGCGTCCTGCCCTCGATCTCGACCTGGTGGCCCCATCCCCGTTGACCGTCGAGGAAGCGACCCGCCGCTATCTGCCGTTGTTCGCCGACGTGACCGTCGCCGACGGAGTGGTCTTCGACGTCGATCCGCTCGACGTCGAGGGCATCTGGCAGCACACGGACAACCCCGGAGTACGCGTCCACGCCTGCGGCGCCGTGGGTGAGGACGTGATCGACTTCCAGGTAGACATCACCGGCGGCCCGCTGCCGCGGCCGGCCCCGGTCTTCGGCGAGCTTCCGATGGCGTGCGGCCAATCCGCCCGCGTGTGGACGTGCCGGCCCGAGTCAATCGTCGCGCAGAAGGTGCAGGCCCTGTGGCACCTCGGCATGCTGGGCTGGCGACCGAAGGACCTCAACGACCTCCGCCTGCTCACGCGGATGCCGATGGACGCCGGCGACCTGCGTGGGGCCATCGCCGCGTACCTTGCGGACATGGGCGGCACCGGGGACGATGCGCGGGCGGTCTTCGGACCGGGTTCGTGGTGGGGGATGAAACTGTCCTCGGCCCGGTGGCTCGATTTCGCCAAGGCGGCGCGGGGGCAGGACGTGCCCAGAGAACTGGCACCCGTCGTTGCTGAGGTCGCCGGCCGGCTGAACCCGATCCTGGAGGGAGTGTCATGAGCGGTGAACTGGCGAAAGGCTTCCTCGCGGACATCGTCGAGAACATCGACGACGATACCCCCCGGCTGGTCTATGCCGACTGGCTGACGGAGAACGGCCACGACGACCGCGCCGAGTTCATCCGCGTGCAGATCGAGCGGGCCCGCCGGCCGGCCTGGGACGCCGCCCAGGTGCGTCTGCGCCTGCGCGAGCAGTCGCTGCTGAAACAGAACGGCGAGAAGTGGCTGGCGGAGCTGCCGGCCATCATTGGGGCGAAGTGGGAGGGGTTCCGCCGGGGCATCGTGGCCGAGGTGTCGTTCGCCAGCTTCGAGGCGCATGCGGGAAAATGCCCACGCCTGCCGGGCCGTGGCTCCCGTCGAGGCGGTGACCGTCCACTGGCCGCGCCGGCGCGAGCCAAAGAAGAGGTCCCGCCCGATCGCCGAGCTGCGCGAGCTGACGCTCACGGGCCGGCCATACGGGGCCGAAATCGCCAGGCTATCCCGACTCGCCGCAGCTCTCGACCCTCCGCGTCCTGATCGGTCCTCGGCCTGGATCCCAGGGACCTGAGCCGGCTGGTCGCCTCGCCCCACCTGGCCGGGCTGCGGGCGCTGCGCCTGGCGTCCAGCGGCCTGGGCACCGCCGGCATTCGCACCCTCACCCAGGCGGCCACGCTGACGGCCCTGGAGGAGCTGGACCTCTCCGGGCCGACGTATCATGAACAGTACTACGATGATCCGCTCATCAGCACGGCCGGGATGGAGCTTCTGGCCGGCTGGGCCGGCCTGGCCCACGTGCGTTCCCTGACGCTCTCGGACAGCGACGTCCGCCGGCCCGGCCTGCGAGCGCTGCTCCGATCGCCTCAGGCGCGTGCGCTCCGGGAGCTGTCCCTGCGAGCCGGCCGGCTCGACGGCGAGTCGATGGCCGAGTTCGGCGACGCCCACCCTGATCTGCGGCTGGAGACACTGGACCTCGGCGAAAACATCCTCAAGGAGCTGGGAGTGGAGCACCTCGCCACGGCCCCCTGCCTGAGCGAATTGAAGAAGCTGAGTCTGGACCGGTGCGAGATTCTCCTGGCCGGTGCCCTCGCTCTGGCGAAGAAGGCGGCCTTCCTCGATGGCCTGCGGCTCCTGGACGTCAGCCACAATCACTTCGGGCCGGCCGGGCTGACCGCCCTGCTGGAGCGGGAGCCGCCGTGCCTGCACACGCTGCGGATGCGCGACAACGACCTCTTCGACAAGGGAGCGGAGGCCCTGGCCGGGTCGCTGGCGTCGGACACGCTGCTCGCCGTGGACCTGAGCCAGAACCGCCTGGGGTCCGCCGCCGCCCTGGCTCTGGGCCGGTCAGCGCACCTTCGCGAGCTGCTCATCCTGCAGCTGTTCGACAACCAGATCGACATGATGGCCGCCGGTGCCCTGGAGACCTCCCCCCTGGGCCAGCGTCTGGCCGTCCTGGACCTGGATCCGCGCTGGACGAGTGGGGAAGACATCCCCTTCTGAGGTTCCTTGCTTCCAGCGTGAGTTGAACCCCCGAGAGCTGCTGCGTTTGGCTGGAAAGCACAATCTCACCTTTGCCTCAGGATGAGGTCCAACACCCAACACCTGCGGGCATGAGGCCCCCGGTCGCGCAGGTGCGCCAGGATCGCTTCCTCGACGCCCCCTGCATCCTCGAGCGCGTCGGCCAGAATAGGCATTGCGTCGAAGGCCCGACCTTCGCGAATCTCCCGGGCTATCCGGACGACCAGGCGGTTGTTCCAGTCCAGCACCTCAACTGGGACCCGGGGCAACTCGGGCCGGGGAACACCTTCCGTTCCAGGCATGACCTCCCTCAGCCCCAGGAGCAATTCCTGCTTTTCCGGGTTGACGGACAGCACCTGCACTTCGATCTCGTCCCCAACCGCCACACACTCCGAGGCGTTGGCGAGACCCTGCATCCATGACATTTCCGACACGTGGACCAGTCCCTCCAGTCCCGGGGCCAGCTTCACAAATGCTCCGGAGGACGTCACGGTTACCACCTCGCCCGCCTGGCGGCTGCCGACGGGAAAGCGCTCGGCCAGGTCCGTCCACGGGTTGGGGGTCTTGTGCTTGAGGCTCAGTGCGATCCGCTCCCTCTCGCGGTCCACGCTCAGGACGTACACCTCGATGGTTTCCTCGATGCGTACCAGATCGCGCGGATGGCGGCCGCGGGACCACGCCATGTCCGTGACGTGGAGCAGGCCGTCGATCCCGCCAAGGTCCACGAAGGCACCGAACTCGGCGACGTTCTTGACCACGCCCTTGCGGACCTGGCCGGGCTCGATCTCCGCCAGCAAATTCCTTCTGATCGGCCCGAAGGAGATTTCCAGGATCGCCCGCCGGGAGACGATGACGGTGCGCCGCGGCTGGTCGATCTTGAGGATTTTGCACTCGATGGTTTGGCCGACGAACGCGGCGAGGTCAGGCGGGCGGCGGACGTCCACCTGGGAGGCGGGCAGGAAGGCCGGGACGCCAACGTCCACCTGAAGCCCCCCGGTGATCTGTGCGGTTACCTTGGCGGAAACGGTGTCGCCTTCCTTGTGCCGGCCGACGAACTTCCGCCACTGGTGGTCGAACCGGGCCTTCCGGTAACTGAGCCGGGGAGTCCCGTTCTCCTCGTCGGTGGATTCGATCCACACTTCGACCGCGTCGCCGGGGCACGGCAAGGCGTTCGGCTCCCACTCCCACCGGCACACCACACCCGGGCCCTTGGCACCGACGTCGATCCACACCTCTCGATCAGTGACCCACAACACCCTGCCGGTCACGAGGCCGCGGCCCGGACCGACGAGCGCTGGTTGGGGGGAAGGAAGCGGTTCGTGGAACAGCTCTTCGAGTTGACGGCCCTCCTCGGGGGTGTCAAGCTCCCGTATCAAGTTGCGATTTACCATAGCGGACATCGTACCACCGACCATCACGGCGCCGCAATGGTGTCGCACCAGCCTTCCCGCCGCGGTCCGCCATCCACATCGTGACGCAACGCGGGTGATGGTCGCCCCCGGCCTTCTTCGCGTTGGGTATTCTGGTGCCGGGGGCGGTGATTTCAAGTGTGGCGCACCTACCCCGCCGCGCGCCTGCCGGCTACATTGTTCAGCATGGAGACCAAGGCGCCTCCCCTGGACGCGATCCGCCACCGGCTACTGGAGGGCGTCCTGCTGGTTGGCGAAACACTGAGAGGAGCAGAGAAGTTCGACGCGAAATTGGACCAGCTGAAAAAGGCCACATCTTTCAAGGGGCCAGACCGATGACAGAAGACGAATGGTGGGTCAGCGACAATGTCGATGCGATGCTGAAAGGGTTGCGGAAGTTCCGGCAACGGGTTACGCCTCGCAAGTTGCGGCTGTTGGCCTGTGGCTGCGCTCGCCGGATTGAGAAGCTGCTGGTCGATGAACGTCTTCGCTGGGGCCTCACAGTCGCCGAGAGACATGCCGACGAGAGCGCCGACGGGGAGGAACTGAAGGCAGCGCGCAAGGGGGTGCGTGCGGCCTGGAAGCAGCTGTGCGCCGAAGAAAAGGCGGTGGAGAGCGACTGGCAGAAAGTACAGACAGTCGCCGACCCGGAAGCCAGGCGAGCGACAGGCGCAGCCTACCACGCGGCAAGGGCAGCCCTCATTGCTTCCGCGGCGATGCTGAAGGTCGTCGAGCCCCGTTTGTCGCTCCGACAAAATGTCATGCCGACCGGCCGTGCGGCGGTGGCGGCGCAGGATGCCGCCATCCAGGCCGCCTACCTTTCGGGCCAGGAGGAGACCGCCCAGCAGTCAGGGAGTGTCGCCTACCGCGCCGAGCGACGTGCGCAGAGCGACATGACCCGGGATCTGTTCGGTTTCCTCTTCCATCAGCCCCTCCTCGATTCAGGTTGGTTGAAATGGAATCGCGGCCTCGTCAGTCGCCTGGCCCAGGCCATCTACGAGGAGTCCGCCTTCGAGCGCATGCCCATCCTGGGTGACGCCTTGGAAGATGCTGGTTGCCAGGATCCCAGCCTCCTCGCTCACTGTCGCGAGCCATTCGGCCACGTCCGCGGCTGCTGGCTGGTGGACCTCATCCTATCGAAAGACTGCTGAGAGCGTTCGGAAGAAAAGGCGAGCGGCGCGGCGTCAGCCCGCCGATATCCGGCAGCAAGTAGTACCGGCGGGCTTGCGCCGCTCGCCAGGCCTCGCGCCATTTCTTCCGAACGCTTTAACGAATTGGTCTATCTCGTGCCCTTTGCCCTTGCTGCCGATCAGTTCGACCTTGTCCTTCGCTCCGGCCGCTCTTTGCAAGAGTGGCGCGTCTGGCCCGCCCCACGCCCGCCAGCTACATTGTTCCGCATGAGGCCCAAGCCAACCTCCCTGGACTCGATCCGTCACCGGCTGCTGGAAGGCGTTCTGCTGCGCCTGGCCCGCCGGCCCGACGTCGGCGAGTTCATTCTGCGGGGTGGGATGCTGATGCAGAACTGGTTCCGGCCCATCCCGCGCCCGGCGGAAGACCTCGACCTCGTGGCGACCTTCCCCTTCGGCGTCGAGGAGGCGGCCCGCCGGTTCCTTCCCGTCCTCGCGGATGGGGCCGTCGCGGATGGGACCGCGTTCGACCCCGACCGGGCCCGCTTCGAGGGCATCTGGCTGGACACCGGCAACCCCGGCGTGCGGGTCTTGGTCTCGGGCGTGACCGGCGGGACCGAGATCGACTTCAGCGTGGACATCACCTTCGGCCCCTTTCCACGGCCCGACCCGGTGTTCGCCGCGCTCCCGACGGCGTGCGGCGAGCCAGCCCGGGTGTGGGCGTGCCGGCCCGAGGCGGTCGTCGGGCACAAGATGCAGGCCCTGTGGCATCGCGGCCTGCTGGGCTGGCGGCCGAAGGACCTCAACGACCTCCGCCTGTTGCTCGCTCGCGTGGCGATGGATGCCGGCGATCTGCGCAGGGCCGTCGCTGCGTACCTTGCGGACGTGGGCGGCACCGGGGAGAATGCACGGGCGATCTTCGGGCCGGAGTCTTGGTGGGGCATGAAGATGGCCTCGGCCCGCTGGCTCGATTTCGTGAAATCATCGCGGGGGCAGAACGTGCCGAGAGACCTGGCAGCGGTCGTCGCCGAGGTCGCCGACCGGCTGGGGCCCATCCTGGAGGGATTGCCATGAGCGGCGAGCTGGCGAAAGGCTTCCTCGCGGACATCGTCGAGAACATCGATGACGACACCCCGCGCCTGGTCTATGCCGACTGGCTGACGGAAAACGGCCACGACGACCGCGCCGAGTTCATCCGCGTGCAGGTCGAGCGGGCCCGCCGGCCGGCCTGGGACGCGGTCCAGGTCCGCCTCTGCCTGCGCGAGCAGGAGCTGCTGCGACTGCACGGCGAGGAGTGGCTGGCGGAACTGCCGGCCATTGAGGGGGTGCGGTGGGAGGGGTTCCGCCGGGGCATCGTGGCCGAGGTGGCGTTCGCCAGCTTCGAGGCCATGCGGGCCAATGCCCACACTTGCCGGGTCGTCGCTCCTGTCGAGGCGGTGACCGTCCGCTGGCCGCGCAAGGCCGAGGCGGCGAAGGGCGGCGCTCCGATCGCCGAGCTGCGCGAGCTGTCCCTCACAGGCCGGCCCAGCAGTCCCAACGAGATCGCCTGGCTCGCCGACTCGCCCCAGTTAGCGAGCCTCCGCATCCTGACCGCGCGCGGCCTGTGGCCTGTGGGGCTTGACCGCCTGGTGGCCTCGCCCCACCTTGCCGGCCTGAGGGCGCTGCGGCTGCCGTCCAACAACCTGGGCAACGCCGGCATCCTCGCCCTGGTCGGCGCCGCCTCGCTGACGGCCCTGGAGGAGCTGGACCTGTCCGGGCAGGGAGTCACGGAGCGATACCACGACGATCCGTCCGTCCGTGCGCCGGGCATGGAACTGCTCGCGGGCTGGCCGGGCCTGGCCGCCGTGCGCTCTCTGTCGCTGGCGGGAAACGAGCTGGGCCGACCCGGCCTGCGGGCGCTGTTCCGCTCGAAGTACGTCGGCGCGCTGCAGGCGCTGTCCCTCCGCAGCGGCCGGCTCGACGGGCAGATCCTGGGGGAGATCGCCTCCGCCTTGCCACTGCTGCGCCTGCAAACCCTGGACATCGGCGAGAACGTCCTCAAGGAGCTGGGCGTGGAGTACCTGGCGATGGCCCCCTGCCTGAGCGAGCTGAAGGAGCTGAAACTGGACCGGTGCGAGGTCCCCCAGGCCGGGGCCCGCGTGCTGGCGAAGAAGGCGGCCTTCCTGAACGAGCTGCGGATTCTGGACGTCAGCTACAACCACTTCGGCCCGGCCGGGCTGACCGCCCTGCTGGAACGTGAGCCGCCATTCCTGCATACGCTGCGGATGCCCGACAACGACCTCTTCGACAAGGGGGCGGCGACCCTGGCCGAATCGCCGGCGTCGGACACGCTGCTCGAAGTGGACCTGAGCGCGAACCGGCTGGGTTCGGCCGCGGCCCTGGCCCTGAGCCAGTCGGCGCACCTCCGCCAGCTGCTCGTCCTGCGTCTGGCGGACAACCTGATCCACGAGGTGTCCGCCGCCGCCCTGGCGGCCTCCCCCCTGGGCCGGCGCCTGGCCGTCCTGGAGCTGGTGGAGCCACCCGCCCCGCCTCCCATGATTGGTGAGGACGGCAACATCCCCTTCTGACCGCTGGCATTGCTTCGAGGAGGTGTGAATCGTTCCCATTGGTCGGGGCAGGGTCAAAGTTGGGGAGTACTTTCCTGGAACCCTGGCTTCGTTGTCTTCACGAGGTCGATGGGACCGACGCAGGCAAGTTACCGATGAGCACCAGCATCGAGATCGAGTCAGGCGTCACCCGGATCAAGGCACCCACCCGGCTGCCGTCAGTATGCTTTCGGCATGAGTTAAGCTCACTGCATATTGTAGGTTCACCGGGTTGAACGACGGCAGGAGTTGAACGTGTAGGTTCGTGGACCCGGGAGTAGCGAAGTCGGTTGTGTTAGAACTGACAAAGAGGCAGATCCCAGTAAATCCACCGCCTCGCAGTTGGGCCGTTGTTTCCACGGCGTGTTCAAGGATAACGGAATCCTTGGCCCCTTTACTGTGCGGTTGCTTCACCGGATGCGTACAGGAGATGATCCGGTCAACGGCGCGTCCCAAGGCGGCGGCGTTGTGATTGATGGTGACGCACGCGGCGAGCAGATCCGCGGACAATTGGCGTAACAAGGTGGGCATGGTGAGGACGGCCGCTGGTAAGACCGGGACAGCAGGCAAACCCAGGTGACCGCAGATCGTGGACACGGCGTCACAGGCGTTCACTGCCGTTGTGCATTCATTCACCGTTCCAAGGATGTGGGTGTTCCACTCGGTCTGGACGGGTGAAGCGATCAGGAGGTGGATCGTCTTGGGAGTTTTCAGGACAGCCGTCAGAAAAAGGCGAGCGAACTCCACCTCGCCGGGTTTGTTCCTGATGGTTGCCCGCACTATGTCGAGAAGGATGCACGAATCGAGAAAGAGTACGGGAGCTGATGTCGCGGTCACCGTTGCGACGATGTCGGCAATCAGCGTCATGCTGGTTGCCTCCCGGCCTCCTCATATTCGGCGAACAGCGCCATCTCAGAGTAGAATCGTTTCACCAGTTCGGCCGAAGCTTCGTTGCCCCACCCGCTAGCATTGAACCAGGCCGTCAGTTCCTCCGGATTGATTGCGACTTCTTCGCGGTAGGCCGTGCGAACAAGGGCTCGCCACAACGGTTCTGCCCTTTCCGGGAGCGGCCACTGTCCGTCAACTGCCTCAGCGAATGCCGTCATCGCCCCCGCCGTGTTCTCTCCGAACCGGCTGATCGGGCCGAGGTGCGGGTAACTCACTGTTAAGCCCGAAGCATCTGCGGCTGGTTCAAGCACCTCGCGTAGGACTTGCTGAATAGTGCGTGCCACGTCGGCGAGCCCGATCCGGTGGTCGAGAATGTCGTAGGTAGAACCGCGCACCCGCCTGTCCGTCGCACGGTTGAGACAGAGCATGACTTCCGGCTCAGGCCCGCGCCGGCCTAGCCAGCAGTAGAAGCGATTGCTCTGCCGCGGGTCGCTGTTCCAACTCGCTTCGCGCTCGGAGTCCCGAGCCCAGCCGAGCGACTCGAAACGCCGTTGCGTCTCCTCGAGGAACCTGTCGATTTGTTCCCTATCGCCCTTGACCAAGACTTTTCGCCAGACGTTGATGACATCGAGAGTTTCCGACCTGACACCGAACGGGAAGGCAGAGAAATGGCGGGTGACGGCTGCCATCTCCGGTTGCGAGCGGCTCGCAAGCCACGCGGCAAGGTCGCGGCGTGCCGCTGCGCATTCCTCCGCTGTTGCGGCCTCGCCGCCGAAAGCCCTGAGGAACAGGCCCGCAACCGTTGGGGCCTCTTCCCACCTGCCGAACTTGACAGTCAGTTTGGGCAACGCAGAGGGGTTGACGAGGAGGGCATCAGCGGGAACCTTCGCCAGGTTGGGGTGGCACAGAATCATGTGAAGGTCACCGTCGGCCGACCAGGCCGCGGCGATGAACCGGCCAGCAGCTAACTGCTCGACCACAACTGGTGCGTGAGTCTGCACCACGCTCCGCCGGACGCGCAGTGGGCTCCGGTCCCCATCGGGGATCGCGTCAAGCGGAACTTCCGCTTCCCCTTTCTGCCAGTAGAATCGGACAGTGTCTGTCATCGCGTACTCCTCGGGACGATCCACCCACAATATCGTACCATGCCGACCCTGTCCGCGTCTGCGCAGCCGTCCCGATCTTCCCGGGTTAGCGAGGCACGTCGCCGTGTTCCGCAAGCTGCCAAGGCCGTTTCCCTGTGGGAGCCTTGGCCTTTCACTTGCACACCCACAGCACTCACGGCTGGCCGGGTCTGTTGCTTTCCAGAAAGGCCGGGAGAGTAACCGTTCACGAGTTGATGACGACAGGCGTATAGAGGGGATCGAGCCGTGACGATACTTCTCGGGTGTAGCGGTCGCACGTGACCAAAGTTCGCAATATTGCGCCACTCATTCAGACGATGCAGGTCCCCTTTGAGTGCCACGCTGCCCGGGAGGCCGTCAAGTAATGGTTGCATGGCAAAGCCGAAGCGGCTGAAGTCCGCGACGATGTTCCCGAAGGTGGCGTTGCCCTGGTCCAGCAGGCGGCGAGCCGAGAACTGGTCCTGAAAGAGGATCTGCAGGGAGAGGCGGACCTTGGAGGCCAGGATCTGGGCGCTTTCCGTGTGCAGATCCCGGCAGAACCCCTGGAAATGGGCAGCGAGCAGGAGGACGTAAGCACGCAGGTTCTCGTCAACGAGGGCGGCGATGGGCGGCACGGCCGCAACGCTGGCGGCACATTGCGCATCGATGTGGGCCAGGTTCGTCAGCCGCACGGTCTGCCAGTTCACCAGCGAGGCGGACGGCATGATCGGACCTCAATGGGGATGCGGCTCAGGAAATGGTGAGATTCTACCCGCCGCAGGTCAACTGATCCAGCGAAGTCCTGAAGGGGCAGCGGTCTCCGGCTCTTGAGGCTCGTCCGGGCACGCTTCGGCCAACGAACCCGCTGGAGATGACCTGCTGAGGGTTGGGTTCCCCCAGTTTCCAGGATGGGCCGGCCAGGTGCGCCTTGACCTGCCCAGGACAGCGTTGCCCGGGGCCCATCCTGGGAACGGGGGGACCGAACGCCCAGACAGCAGCGGGTGAGGAGGGACGTTCTTGCCCGGGACCTATCCTAGAAACCGTTGTGAAGATTGCGTGCAACGGTGCCGGGTACGTTTTCTTGTCGCCGAGCGCTGTTTCGTCAGCGAACCGGAAAAAGCGGAAGCGCTCGGGTGCCTGGTGCAGGCACTGGTATGGCTTCACTGTTCATGCTATTCTTCGCCTCGGGGATCGCCAAGCACGGCTTTAACGTACAGGCACTGTGCCAGCGGCATCGACCCGCCTACACTGACAAGAACCGCTGACCAGAGAGGATCCCATCGTGTTGACTCGATCCGCATTCGTTCGCCTTGCCGCTCTGGCGTTCCTGCTGACGCTGTCGGACCTGTCGCTGGCTGGGGAACCGCAATCGTTCCGCTACGAGGAACCGTTTGGGCTCGCCCACCGCAAGCAGGTTCTCGACTTGGCTCTCCCAAAGCCAGTTGATGCCGCGAACTGTCGTCTGCTAGCACCAAACGGGTTTTCGGGTTTTTGGTGTAAACTTTGGGGTGGCACACAAGCCCAAAGCGCCAGCGCCGGGAAAGGCCGGCCCCCGGCGCTGGCGCTTCGGGCTTGTGTGCTGTCCCATTGTTGCCAGAAATCGCCCGGTCTCCCGTTTGCTGCTAGCCGGGGACAACGAGACGCCGTTCCAGATTGCAGGCGGGCCGGAACGCCAGCTTTGGTGGTCGGCCGACGGCGAGTCGTGGCAACCGGGGCCGAACATCGACTTCAAGGAGCCGGGCTGGGCTTTCTGGTTCCGCAAAGGTGTGTTCGGCAATGGCCGGTTCCTCTTCGTCGGCAACTCCGGCTTGGAGTATCCAAGGAGAATCTCATGTCTGTGCGACAAACAACCTTGCTGGGTGTCGGGTTAGTGGTCCTGCTCAGCACCGTGCTGACGCTGGCCCAGGACAAGGAGCCAATGTACGAGGGTAAGACGATCAGTGAATGGGTCGCTCTCCTCAAGGACAAGGATGCCAAAGTTCGCCGCGAGGCCGCCTCGGCTCTGGGTGAGATTGGCGGAGAAGTGCAGGCTGCCGTGCCGGCGCTGAGCGACGCACTCAAAGACAGGGACGTTCAGGTTCGCATCCGGGCTGCCATCGCTCTCGGTCAAATCGGCCCCAAGGCGAAGGCAACCATCCCCGCGCTGCTTGAGGCTCTCAAGGACAGGGAGATCCGGGTTGGTTTCTTTGCCGCCGGCGCTCTGAGCCAGATCGATGGGCAAGCAGCCGTACCGGGGCTGATCGAATTGCTCAAGGATAAGGACTTCGGTGTTCGCCAGTTGGCCGCCTATTCTCTGGGTCAGATCGGGTCCACCGCGAAGGCAGCCGTACCGGCGCTCGCTCAGGCCCTCCAGGACCAGCACGTCGCCGTTCGCCTCAAGGCGGCTGAGGCCCTGGGCTTGATGGGCAGCGAGGCGAAGTCGGCCGTGCCGGCGCTGATCCAGGCCCTCAAGGACATGGACCCTCAAGGTCGCTGGTATGCCGCCTTGGCTCTGGGTCTGATCGGCAGAGAAGCGAAGGGCGCGGCGCCGGCGCTGATCCAGGCTCTCAAGGACGAGGATGACTCCGTTCCCTGCCAGGCGGCCTTTGCCCTGGGTCGGATGGGCAGCGAGGCGAAGTCGGCTGTGCCGGCCCTGCTTGACGCTTTGAAGGCCAAACAAGTCCCCCTTCGCTGCCTTGCCGCTGCTGCTCTCAGTCGGATTGACGCGCAAGCCGCCGGGCCTGCGCTGCGTGAAGTAGGCAAGGATCTGGATGGCGAGGATATGAAAGAATTCGTGCAGCAGAATCGCAAGAGCCTCAAGGACGAGAAGGCCCACTTTCGGAGAGAAGCCGCCTGGGGTCTGGGTGCGCTGGGCCCGGCGGCACAGCCAGCGGTGCCCGAACTGATTGAGGCCCTCAAAGACAAAAAGGACTATGTTCGCCGCGGCGCAGCCTGGGCTCTCGGTGGAATGGGCGCCGCGGCAAAGGCTGCCGTGCCTGCACTGACCGAGGCTCTTGGGGACGTGGACAACCAGGTTCGCAGCGAGGCCGCTTCTGCTTTGGGTGGGATCGGCGTGGCGGCTAAGGCCGCCGTGCCGGCAATGATCAAGGCTCTCAAGGACAAGGACCCTCAGGTCCGCAGCGATGCTGCCGCTGCGTTGAAGAATATCGATCTCGAGGCCGCCAAGGAGGCAGGCGTGCCTTGAGCCCTGCCAACCGCCCCCAGATCGGCTCGCCCTGCGCAGCCACAGCACAGGTCAGCTGTTGCTGACCCAGAAAAGATGTCACGATCCGCCCAGAAAAGGCCCAGAAAAGGTGGTAGGAACTGATATTACGAATTAAAACACAGTAATATCAATTCCCGACACCTTTTCACCTCATTGAGCTTTGGGAGTCGCGGAGCAGTGCCGAGCGAATCGCTGGTTTGATGGGACAGTCGGGCTTGTGGGGCTGAACGCCGTCGCGCATACTGTACGTATGGCGCAAGCCGAGACAACAGACAGCAACGGAGGCACGGAAGATGGGACAGAACCAGTTTCGGGCGGTTCGGTGCAAGCTCTCCAGAGGCATCTTCTCCAGCGAGCGAGCATTCGAGATCACGCTGGCGAACGGCGAGAAATACTCCGGACCGGCGCCGATTCACTTCTGCTGGAACGATGCCGGGAAACCGCTCACCTTGACCGAGGGCATCGACGAGGAGATCGATGGCTGGGTGGCGGCCCGGCCGCTCAAGCAGCAACTGCCCGGCGACCAGGTGGCCGTGGCGGTTCCTGACGGCGAGTCACTGGCGGTGCGAACGTCGCAGGTCCGGGACGCCTGGACCGACATCGTCCCTCCCATTCCGACGAAGGTGTGAAAGAGGGGCACACCCGTGTACCTTTCGGATCGGGACCTGGAGTATGTCGTTGACCGCGGCGATCTGATCGTAACCCCGCGGCCGAAGGAGTTTGGTCCCGGCAGTATCGATCTGCACCTGGACACCATCGACGAAGCGCGGGTGTGGAACTCCTCATTACACGACGAGTCGCTGAAGGGCCAGGGAATCGGCAGGCCGAGCGTCGGGCTCGGCGGCTTCGACTACAAGCAATTTGCCCGGCAGTACACCGTCGGCGTTCCGACCCACGCTGGCTCCGGGGACGAACCGCTCGTCTACCGTGAGGGTGGCCGCGTGATCCTCCGACCGGGTGGCTTTTTCCTCTGGCAGACAAAGGAGGTTGTGGGTACGCCGACCGCCAACGCCCGCTACGTATGCTTTATCAACGGGAAGAGTACACGCGCCCGCCTGGGGTTGCTCGTTCATCTGACCGCCCCAACCATCGAACCGGGCTGGTGGGGACACGGCACCCTGGAAATCGCCAATCTCGGGCCATTTCGAGTTCTGCTGGCAGAGAACGACGCGATCGCTCAGATTGTCGTGGCCATGATCTCGAGCCCGCCCCAGCAAGAAAAGGGAGCCCGAGGCATCGACATCGGGCAGCAGTCGGTCACGGGACTGGGTGAGAAGGGCGACAGGAAGAAGCGGCGAGGCAGGTAGGCAGCCCGGACCTCTCCCTTCTTTAGAGATGCGGTCGGCCGCGCAGCGCTACGGGAACGCCGCGTCGATCCGACACGCCGCAGCGGCCCGCCGCCGAAGACTCTGCCCCGGCCCATCACCCGGATGCCGGCTGCTCGCTCGACCGGCGTGCGTGGGCGGAGCAGCGCTCCCGCCAGGCTTGCTTCTCTTCTTCGCTGGCGTGGTTGCCGGGCCAGAGCAGGGGCTCGCGGCCGGGCAGCCAGTAGCGATAGCCGTTGCCGCGATAGCCACTACCCGAGCGGCAGAGCAGACCCTGCTGGGCGGCCCGTTTCAGCCAGCGCGCCAGGGTCGAGCGGTCCGGGCGGTCTTCCTCGACCGGTCACTGTTCCAGGATGGCCTGCTGGCTGAGCCGGTCGGAGGCGTTCTCTAGGATGTATTGCACCGGCCAGGTCTGGGCGAGGGGGGGCCCGGCCGCATCCGTCCGCACCAGGTAGTCGGTGCCGGCCGCGTTGAGTTCGATGATGAGATGGCGCGGCGTCTCGACGTAGCGGGAGTAGGCGCAGATCCGCCGACGCCGGGCGCGGCGGTAGCAGCTCAGTTCCATCACGACGTCGGCAAAGCCCGTCAGGGCGCCGGAGCCCCGCGCCGCCTGTCCGTCGGCTGCTGCTTCCCCCTCCCCGTCCGCACCATCCAGCATACAATGGCACGGTCCCATGACCGAACTGAGCTGTCGCGACCAGTGCATCCCCAATGAGAAGAGAGCCATGCAGACCCAACAAACAACCGAGCCCGGCGCGGAACAGGTCCGGCTCCAGGAGGAGCGCGAGGGACGTGCGGCGTGGAAAAAGTGGGGGCCCTATCTGAGTGAGCGGCAGTGGGGCACTGTCCGCGAAGATTACAGCGACAACGGCGACGCCTGGAATTATTTCACCCACGACCAGGCGCAGTTCCGTGCGTACCGCTGGGGCGAAGACGGGCTGGCTGGCCTCTCCGACAACCGCCAGCTGCTCTGCTTCGCGATGACCCTCTGGAACGGCAAGGATCCGATCCTCAAGGAACGGCTGTTCGGCCTGAACAACAGCCAGGGCAATCACGGCGAGGACGTCAAGGAGTATTACTTCTACCTCGACAGCACGCCCACCCACTCCTACGCGAAGTACCTCTACAAGTACCCGCAGGCCGAGTATCCCTACCAGGCCATCATCGACGCCAACCGGACACGAGACAAGCAGGCCGCCGAGTACGAGCTGCTCGACACTGGCATCTTTGATGAAGACCGTTACTTCGACGTCTTCGTCGAGTACGCCAAGACTGAGCCGGAGGACATCCTGATCCGCATCACGGTCTGCAACCGGGGGCCCGAGCCGGCCGAGATCCACCTGCTGCCCACCCTCTGGTTTCGCAACACCTGGTCCTGGGGCGGCAAGGAAGCGAAACCGGAACTCAAGCTCATCGATGCCGGCAAGGACGTGCGCTGCGTTGCCGCCCGGCATCCCCTCCTTGGCGAGCGGTTCCTCTACTGCGAAGGGGCTGTCAATCTGCTGTTCACGGAAAACGAGACCAATACTCAGCGCGCCTTCAATCAGCCCAACAAGCAACCGTATTGCAAGGACGGCATCAGCAACTGCATCGTCAAGGGGGACAAGAGCAGTGTCAACCCGGAGCTGCACGGCACCAAGGCAGCCGCCCATTATCGTCTCACCGTGCCGGCGCGGAAGCCAGACGGTCCAGCTGCGGCTGACGGACCAGGCGCCGGACCGGCTGGCGGCCCCCTTCGCGGATGCCCTGGCCACGTTCAAGGTCCGCCAGAGCGGAAGCGGACGCTTTCTACGACGGCATCACGCCGAACACTCTGAACAAGGATGAGGCGCTGGTGATGCGGCAGGCGCTGGCCGGGATGCTGTGGAACAAGCAGTTCTTCTATTACGACGTGGCCGAGTGGCTGCGGGAGCATGGCGACAAGCCCGAGGAAGGCGTTCGCGCCCAGGTCCGCAACAAGGACTGGTTCCACGTCTACAACGCGGACGTGATCTCCATGCCGGACAAGTGGGAGTACCCCTGGTACGCCGTCTGGGACCTGGCCTTCCACACCATCCCGCTGTCGCTGGTGGACGTCGATTTCGCCAAGGAGCAGCTGAGTCTGTTCCTGGGCCACCATTACCTCCATCCCAACGGCCAGATGCCGGCCTACGAGTGGAACTTTGGCGACGTCAATCCCCCGGTGCATCCTTGGGCCGTCTGGGCGGTGTACAACTACGAAAAACAGCTGCGCGGCGGCGCGGGGACTTGCGGTTCCTCAAGTTCTGCTTCACCAAGTTATCGCTCAACTTCACCTGGTGGGTCAACCGCAAGGACGTCACCGGCAACAACGTGTTCTCCGGAGGCTTCCTCGGCCTGGACAACATCGGGGTCTTCGACCGCAGCAGTTCGCTGCCGACGGGCGGCCATCTGGAGCAATCGGACGGCACCAGCTGGATGGCGTTCTATGCCTCGGTGATGCTCCAGATCGCCATCGAGCTGGCGGTGGAGGACGACCCCCTCTACGAGGCCCTGGCGCTGAAATACTTCGAGCACTATCTGTGGATCGCCTCGGCCATGGACCACCTGGGCCCGACGGGTGTCAAGCTGTGGGACCACGAGGACGGCTTCTTTTACGACGTGCTGCGCTTCCCCGACGGCAACGGCGTCCGGCTCAAGGTGCGCTCGCTGGTCGGGCTGCTGCCGCTGGCAGCGACCACGGTGCTGCCGGCCAACTTGCGGGAACGGCTGCCGCGCTTTTTCGAGGAGGCGCAGTGGTTCCTGGAACGGCACCCGCACGTGGCGGCGGTGCTGACGGTGCCGCTGGACGTGGGGGCGGGCGGCAGCCGGGTCCTCTCCCTGGTCAACCCGGACAAGCTGCGCCGGATGCTCGGCTACATGCTCAACGAGAACGAGTTCCTGAGCCCGTACGGGATCCGCTCGCTGTCGCGCCATCACGCCGACCACCCCTACGTCTTCCACGCCGAGGGACAGGAGTACCGGGTCGCCTACGTTCCGGGGGACTCGGACAGCGGCATGTTTGGCGGCAACTCCAACTGGCGTGGGCCGATCTGGATGCCGATGCAGCTGATGCTGCTCCGCGGCCTGGCCAACCAGTACGCCCACCTGGGCCCCGATTTCAAGGTCGAGTGTCCGGTCGGCTCCGGCCGGCAGCTGAACCTGCTGGAGGTCAGCCAGGAGATCGCCCGCCGGCTGTCCCACCTGTTCGTCCGCAACCGGGGGGGCCGCCGGCCCTCCCACGGCAGCCATGCCAAATGGCAAGATCCGCACTGGCGCGACCTGGTGCTGTTCTACGAATACTTCAACGGGGACAACGGTGCCGGGATCGGGGCCAGCCACCAGACCGGCTGGACCGGCATCATCGCCTTCCTGATGCAGGGGTTCACCGCCGTCGAGGCGGAAAAGGTCCTGAAGAAGGGGATGAGCGCCGTGATGCAGGTGAGCGCCATGGTCGCCCAGGAGGCGGACCAACCAGAGGCCGCCCAGGTGGCGCAGGCGGTCCACGAGCAGGTGGCCGAGAAGGTCGTCGCCCAGGTGCTGGAAACGGTCCAGCAGCAGGTGGCGGAGGCCATGCAGGGCGGGGAGGCCGAGCACCTCCTGGAAAAGGTCGAAGAGATCGTCATGGAAAAGGTCGCGGAGGCCGTCCAGAAAAAGGCCGAGGAGGTCCAGCAGCAAAAGGATCAACGGACCGAGGAAAAGAAGGACGTCCTGTGAGTGCGCTGCAAGATGGAAGAGCGGGCCTACTCCTCGTCTCCCCACAAGGCCCTTTACCCTTCTTCCAGGCACTCCCGTCTCCGGCACGCTTCCTGTTTGTCGGTTCCGGAGAGGAGAGGTGCTCTCGTCTGGACCTTCATCCAGGAAAAGTCTGCCGTTGCTCGGATTTTCGTTTTTTTCTTCCTGTCCGGGTGCCTGATGATAGGTTGAGGGGCAACCGAGGGGGGAGCGGGACCTTGTGATCCCGCCTGCCTCCCTTTACTTTCAGGCATCGCTCGGTTGAGTTCCTTTCCGACAGGAGGAAAACGCATGTCCGTACTTCGCGATGACGACCTGGCCCGCTACGTGGCGGGCTTGATGGACGATCCGCAGGAGATCGCCCGGGTGGAGCAGGCCCTGGAACAGGATCCGCAAATGCGGGCGCGGCTGGACGAGCTGTTCGCAGCCCTGGAGCCTGCTCCCGCCACGCTGGCCTGCATCCAGGAACAGTTCGACGAGCTGGACCGGGCCCGCTGGCTGACGATCCGCTCCACGTCCGGGGAAGGTCCCGGATACCTGATCGAGCCGGAGCCTGGCCGGCCAATGGCGCTCGATGTCCAGGCGACAGAAATGGAGCTGCGGCTCCGCCTGGCGGGACCGCTCGCTGGGACTCCGGCCAGCGTGGCTCTCTTCCACCCGCTGGAGGCAGCGTTCGAGCCGCTGCGGCTGACCTCGGCGAGCGAGGAACCGGCTGCGCTGGCAGCACGCACGGGGCGGCAGCCGGCCTGGACCACCCCCCGGCAAAGCAATTCCCAGGGTGTCACCGCCTGGCTGGAAGAGGATTGGGGAGGCGTTCGCTTGCGGATCGAGGCCCCGACCGAGGCGGACCCCCTGGGCCGGCTCAACTGGGCGCTGCGCTGGCAGCCGGAGGAAGGGGCGGCCGAACAGCATCTACAGGGGCACGTCGAGCTGCTGGCGGGGGAAACCACGCGCTCGGGCAAGCAGACGCTGAAAGGCCTGCAGGCCGCTCAGCTGAAGAGGGCCAGCCACTGGGAAGTGACGCTTGCCCCGGCCGGTTTCCAGGAGGTCCCAGTACACGATTCCCGCGCCTACCGCGCGCTTGTCGGGGAGGACCTGGAGGTCCTGATTCTCTCCGACAAGGGAGATGGCGTCCTTGTCGCCCCGTTCCACACCGAGACCCAGCGCAAGCTCTGGGCCGACCCGACTGCCTGTCGTGCGCTGTGCCTGAAGCCCTGAAACCCTGTCGAGCGAACGGGAGGGACATCAATGGAAGAAGCATTGTATCGCGATTGGGACCTGCTGGCCCGGATCGATTTGGAGTTGGTCTGCCGGGCGGCCGAGTTGAACATGGCACTGCCCGATGGGGACGACACTCGATCCCGCCAGGACAGGGCCAAGGCCCTCGAGCAAATCATGCAGAAAACCAGACCCTGGCCGCCAAGCTGGGACGAGCTGGTCGTTCGGCTGTACGCCAGCCGCTGGCTGGAGGCGTTCATTCGCTGTCAGCCGCGCTGCCGCTTTGTCAGGGACAGCGCCACTCGCGACGCCATCGTGGGTGGTGTCAAATCGCGGCTCGTGAGTGTCGTCATCCGAAATGCCGGGGCGTGGCGGCAGGCCTGGGTAAGAGAGGGGCGGCCTTCGGAGCGGAGCTGGCAGGGGTTTATCCGGTGCCAGGTTCCGGAGCTGACGCGCCGGTGTGCGGACGAAGAGACCCCACCCGAGGAAGAGATCACAGTCGGCACGCCCGTGATTGCATAAACTGACTGCGTCAACTTGTCCTCCAACCCGTGAGAGCATCCATGCCCACTCATCTGGAACAGGTCCGGCAACTCCGCCTGGAGAATCGGAGCTGGGATGCCTGGCAAGCCCTGGTCACGTCGCCCAATCCGGAAGAAGCGGACGACCTGCTGGCCCTGTGGCTCAACCACTTTGTGGGCCGGTTCGCCGATGAGTACCCGGGCCGACAGGCGCTCTTGCTGTGGGACGCCGTCGCCGAGTGTGCCCGCAACGGCACCCTCGGCAACTGGTCTCTGGAGGAGATGACCCGCCAGCAACAGCGCGGGGAACAGCTCCTTGCCGGAGCCATTCCGCTGGTCGGGATATCGACGGAAGGGACGTTGCCGCTGCTCCGTGCCGCTTTCGACGTGGCCCGTTGTGCGGTGCTGCTGTTCGGCCAGGAGCAGCGGACGGAAGATCCGGCGGCGGTCCTGCTCCGGGCGGCCGGCCACTATGCCTCGTTCTGGGACGGCAAGACGGTGACCTTGCAGCGGGGACAAAGAAACTGTCCCAGGACCTGGGTTGCCTCAGTGCCTTTCCAGGAGCGGTTTGCTGCCCTGGAGGCGTTCATCATCTGCGCGCTTGAGCCTGTCGGCTATCCGACCGCTGCCGAAACCACTGGCCGGGCGATGGCCCGGCACGCGCTGCTGGCGCTGCTGGGGGTGCTTCCTGAAACCGAGGACGAGCGGCAGACCACGGTCCTGTTCGTTGGTCAGGGTGTGGGATGCCTGGAGTTCGGCACCACGGCGCGGCTCTCCATCCGGCGGCTCGCGGGAAGCGGCGAGCCCGGCGTCTTCTACCCGGACCCGACCGCCCTGGGATTGATGACCCTGGATGACGACTGGCGGCGGGCGTTCGAGCGAGCCTGCACGCGTAGCGGCCCCGCAGGGACTGACCGGCGCTGCATCCCTGGCGCATTGTCTTCCGGCGCGGCGATGAAGTCGAGGACGGGGAACGGGACCGCCGCAAGCCGCTGCTGCAAGGCGGCTCCGCGTCGGCTGCGGCGGGCGTGTCGCTGCTGGCGCTGAAGGAGAACCGTCCCCTGGATGCCAGTTACTGCATCACGGCGGAGGTCCAGCCTGGCGGCGCGCTTGGGGACGTGGCCGGCAAGCTCGCCAAACTCGAAGCCGTCTCGACAAACCCGGTCGCGATGAACCTGGCGGAGGGCTTACGGCGCAGACCCGTGCGGACGGTGCTGCTGGCCCAGGACGGCGTCTCCGACTGGCTTCGCGGCCTGGCGGCAAAGAGCGGCTGCCGGATCGAGTGCGTCAAGCGGCTGACCGACGCCCTGGCCCAGATGACGGGCCGGCTCGGGCACGTCCTGGCATTGCTGGAGGGGCTGGCCAGCCGGGGCCTGAGCGAGTTCGTCCATTTCCTGCCGGAAAGGGTGCAGCGGGGCGACGTCGAGGCGATGCTGGCGTTCTGTCTGCCGCCGCAGGTGGTGGACGAGCAAGCCTGGGAAGATGCCCAGCGCATGCGTCAGGAACGCCCCCGCGGGGATGCCGGTCCGCTGGATGCGGATTACGTGCTGTCCACCAGCGAGGAAATGCACTGCGACGGCGACCGAGGAGTGTCCCGGCAGCCGTTCGACCGGGTGTTTGGTCCTCCCGCCCGTGGACATTTCCTGCTGCGCGGCGAGCCGGGCGAGGGCAAGACCACAGCGTTGTGGCTGCGCGTGGCCTCTCACTGCCGGCAGCTGGCGGCGGACCTGCGTGCCGGCCGCCTGGGCACCGATCATGAGCACTGTAAGGTTCCCCTGGTGCTGCTGCTCAACGAGGTGCCGGCCGATCAGGACCGAAACTCTCTTGATTGGTGTTCCCTGGCCGGGAACAGGACGCTGTTCCGAGCCTTCGGCTCCACGGTGCCGAAGGAGATCCGGACCTGGCTGGATGGGAAGGTTGAACGATACGAATTCGTGCTCTACCTGGACGCCCTGGACGAGCTGGCTCAGAACGCCCATCACGCCCTGGGCGTGGCGCTGAGCGAGCTGACCCAGGCACCGGTGCTGCTGACCAGCCGGCTGACGGAACCCAATGCCAGGGCCCTGCTCATAAATCCGCGCCGCTACCGGCTGGCTTGCCTCGATGAGCCACAGGTCCAGGATTATCTCCAGCGCTACTTTGCCGGCCATCCACGGCGAGCGGAGCTGGTCCGGGAGCTGCGCGAGCGGCTGCGTCAGTCGCCGGGACCTCGCCACCTGGTCCAGTTGCCGCTCCTTTTGGGGCTGTTGTGCCAGCACCGGGAGTTCGCGGGGCCGGAGGAGCCGCTGCCGACGACACGAACGGAGCTGCTGCGGCTGGGGCTGCACGGGTTGATGGAGCGCGGCGACCGGGAGCGCCGCCGCCAGCCGCCCAGACCGGCTCGCAATGAAGCCAAGGAGGCCATTCTGCGGGTAGTGGCCTGGCAATTCTACCAGGGTCGCCCTCTGCTGATGGAAGAACCGCGCTTGCTGCGAGTCCTTCGGGAAGAGCTGGCGCACTTCGAGCCGGGTGACCGACCTGCGACGACCGACACCTTGCTGCGCGAGTTCCTGGAGGATGGGGTGCTGGTCCGCCGGGGACGGTCGAGTTATGGTTTCGTGCTGCGGTCGTTCCACGAATACTGCCTTGCCGGCTGGATCGCCTGCGAATCGCCTGCGGCGCTAATAAGCGGCGATCAAGAGGCGTTTATCCGGATGGTGCGTGGCCGCACGGCGGACTGGGGCCGTTCGGACTGGGAAGACATCAAGCCGCTGAACCAGCCCGGCTGGGAGAACGTCTGGCCCCTGGTGGCCGGGCAAATGGACAGGCGCATCGCCTGGTTGATGGAAGCCCTGGCCCGCGAACATGAACAAGCGGAAGATTTCCTGGTAAGCAGAGCCCGGTTGGGGGCGAATGTTCTCCCGGAGGCAAGATGGTGTCCATCAGCCCTGCCAGCGATTCTCGGCCGGCTGCGTGCGGCCCTGGTCGAGATCCTCCGCAATCCCGAGGCGGCCGTGGGGGTCCGCAGGCAATGTGCCTTGGTCCTGGGCAGGCTCGGGGATGAGGCGGGGCGTGCGGCCCTGGTCGAGATCCTCCGCAATCCCGAGACTCCCGCGCTGGTTCTCAACGCATGCGCCTTTACCCTGGGCAGGATCGGGGATGAGGCAGCACGGGCGGCCCTAGTCGGGATCTTCAGCAATCCCGAGGGTTCCGCGTATGTCCGCGTGTTTTGTGCTGGGCCCCTGGGCAGGCTCGTGGGGGATGAGGCGGCACGGGCGGCCCTGATCGGGATTCTCCGTAATCCCAATGCTGACAGGTGGGTCCGCAGTGCGTGTGCTGAGGCTCTGGGCACTAACGGGGATGAGACGGTAGTGCCAGCCCTGGTCGAGATCCTCAGCGATCTCGAGGCTCCCGCAGTAGTCCACATGTTTTGTGCTGAGGCCCTGGGCAGGATCGGGGATGAGGCGGCAGTGCCGGCTCTGGTCGAGATCCTCCGTAATCCCGAAGTTTTCCTAGACCTCCACAGGCGTTGTGCCGAGGCCCTGGGCAAGATCGGAACTGAGGCAGCACGGGTAGCTCTGTTCGATATCCTCCACAATCCCGGTGACATGGGGGTCCGCGTGGCATGTGCTGAGGCCTTGGGCAGAATCGGGGATGAGGCGGCAGTGCCGGCCTTGGTCGAGATCCTCCGCAATCCCGAGACTGCCGACGGGGTCCGCAGGGGATGTGCCGAGGCCCTGGGCAGTCTCGGGGATGAGGCGGGGCGTGCGACCCTGGTCGAGATCCTCCGCAATCCCGAGACTGCCGAGCGGGTCCTCAGGGCATGTGCCTTGGCCCTGGGCAGGATCGGGGATGAGGCGGCAGTGCCGGCTCTGGTCGAGATCCTCCGCAATCCCGAGACTGCCGAGTGGGTCCGCGTGGCATGTGCTGAGGCCTTGGGCGGGATCGGGGATGAGGCGGCGCGTGCGGCCTTGGTCGAGATCCTCCGCAATCCCGAGACTGCCGAGCGGGTCCTCAGGGCATGTGCTGAGGCCTTGGGCAGAATCGGGGATGAGGCGGCAGTGCCGGCCTTGGTCGAGATCCTCCGCAATCCCGAGACTGCTGAGTGGGTCCGCGTGGCATGTGCTGAGGCCTTGGGCAGAATCGGGGATGAGGCGGCGGTGCCGGCCTTGGTCGAGATCCTCCGCAATCCCCAGGCGGACGACGGGGTCCGCAGGGGATGTGCCGAGGCCCTGGGCAGTCTCGGGGATGAGGCGGGGCGTGCGACCCTGGTCGAGATCCTCCGCAATCCCGAGGCGGCCGTGGGGGTCCGCGGGGCATGTGCCGAGGCTCTCGAACGAATTCGCACCAACCAGGGTTGGCGTCCTCTTCGCGAGGGTGGTTGGGACGCTCCTTGAGTCGATTCCGCAGTCTGTCGCACGGGCCGCCTTCACTGCGGTATGGAGCTTTCCGCACCAACAGGGAGGCTGCGGCAGAATGGGCACTCCGGTCGAGCTGTCACCGCTGCCGACTGCAACTCCAGCCCGCTGCCGGGTTGCCAGCGCAACCGGCTCCAGCGGCTGGTTCGCAGATGACCCGCCAGCAGGTCCAGCCAGAACTGCACCGCTGTCGCCACGGCCAGTCCGTTCAGCGTGACCAGCGACCCGGCGCGATCACTTGCCTCGGACCGCGGCACGCTGCCGGGCCAGCGCCGGGAACCGAGCAGAGTCCGCCACGCCCTGGTATCGCCCGCCAGCCCGCCCACGCAGGCGAGGCAGCCCTGCCCCGGCAAGAGCAGCCGCACGTCGGCCGCCAGTCGGCGCTCGCCGGTTCCTGTCGCGGTCACGCCCGTCCCCACGTCCAGGTGGACCTTCAGCCAGCGCCGCGCCAGCAGAGTCGCCGCCAGACGCGGCGCATCCTCGTCCACGCAGGTCGCCAGCAGATCGACGCCCCGCACGCGCTCGGCCGCCCGGTCCTCGGTGCCGCTGCCGGCCAGCAGAGTCAGGGCCAAGTCGGGCCGCAGCTGCAGCAAGCGCTCTCCCAGCGCCTGCACCTTGGGCCGGCCCACGTCGGCCGCGATCACGCCCTGCATCGCATCGAGGTTGTGCGGCTCGATCACGTCCGGATCGACCAGCACCAGCCGGCGCACGCCCAGCTGGGCCAGCTGCCAGGCCAGCATCGAGCCGGTCCGCGATGCCCCGAAGATCGTCACGCTCGACCGCCGCACCCGGCCCCAGACCAGGTCGCCGAGGGCTTCGCGCGTCCGCCGCCAGCGCCCTTCCGGATCGGTTTCCTCGGCGGCCCCCGCCGGCCGCTCCATCCGCGGCATCTCCGGGCCGGCAATCCGCCAGGCCGGCAGCGGCACGCTCCGTCCCTGTTCAAAGACCCAGCCCTGCCAGCAGAGCCGTTGCGGCAGCAGACCGATCTCCAGCACGACCAGCAGTTGCCGGGGGTGCGGCCGCAGCCGTTCCAGCCAGCCGGCCGCAGTCCCTGCCGAACCGGCGTGGCGGGGGTAGCTCAGGATCAGCCAGTCGGCCAGGGGCGGCAGGTCCGCTCCCCGCGGCGGACTCGACACGGACCGCAGCTGCCCGGCCAGCAGCTCACGGCCCTCGGCGTGTTCGTTGCGGACCAGCCGGCCGAAAATGACCCGCGACGGATCGGCCAGCAGCCGCCGCACCGCCCGTTCCCAGGCGCTGCTGGCGATCACCAGCTCCCAGTCGTGTTCTCGTGTGTGCATGAGGAGGACTCCGGAAATGACGATCCCGGCGAGAAGAGCGGCTGTTGCAGCCGCCCTCCCACCGGGAAACACAAACCAACGGTCTCAATCACGATCCTGGATGGGACCAAACCGGGCCAAATCCTCGGCTCGACGCCGGTCGATCTCGGCTTGATGCGCGCGCTCCAGCCGATCCAGCTCCGCTCCGAGCTCCGCCGACACTGCGGGCTCGACGGACTGAGGCCGATCCCTGACCTCGGGGGGGGACACAGTTTCGTTCATGGGCTTTCTCTCCTGGCATGAGAATGGCCCGCGGTCGTCAGAGTGCTTGCCCGGCGACCGCGGGCGGGACAGACGCCGCCTCAGAAGCTGAAGAGGTCACCGATGCTGTCCCACCAGCCGCCGCCATCGCCGTAGTCGGCGTCTCCGCCGGAACCAGCGTCGGGCGGGGAACTGGGGTTCGGATCGTAGTTGCCCTGGACGTCCCGGGGCGGGTTGCCGAAGACGTCGGTGTCGCGCGGGTTACCGAAGACGTCCCGGGGCGAATTGCCGTGGATGTCGCGGTCTTCCGGGTTGCCGAAGATGTCCATGAATATCCTCCTTTGCTGCAAGCGAGCCCAGCCGATCGATACGTGCGGCCTGACGCCAGACCTTGGTGTTGACTGTTCGATCCGACTTCTCTCGCCTCACCCTACTTACAGGCACCCGGCAGGAGGCCGTTGTGGTCCGTCCCGAAAAAAGTGACCTGCACGGGGAAACGAAAAAGCCGCCGAGAGGATTCCTCCTCCCGGCGGCTGCGCCGGTCAGGCGAACAGCCCGGCGACCGTCTCATCAAGGGTTGTCCGATCACGCTGCCGGGCGAATTGCCGCGGCACTGGCGGGAGGCAGACCGAGCAGACGGTTGACCACCGTCATGTCGAGGCAACCCGAGACGATCACCCCCATCGACTGCAGGATCTTTTCCTGCTCGTCCTCCAGGTTGAAGCTCAGCACGGCGACGGGGCACCGAGCGACCCACCGCAGCGCTTGCTCGACCATCCGGACGCGCCCCGGTGGATCGAGCAGGAGGTAATCCAGGTCAACGATCAGGCCGGCCACTGGCCCGCTGGGGAACGGGTCACGCGGCCACAGCGACTCCACGTGCAGGTCCTGGGGTGCAAGGGTGGCGATCTCCCAGGTGCGCTCCGGGTCGATCGTCAGGGCATAGAGTGTTCGAGACACGTCTGGTGTCCTCCGGGTGATGATGGGTGACATCCCTGCCTGGCATTCGCTCTCGCCGACGTCCTTTCGTCGGACTTCATCTCTCTTTCAGGCACCCAGATCCTTGCAAACCGTGAGAAATGATGATGGAGTGCTTCCTGGATTGGGTGGAGCGGGCCAAGGGAGCCTGCCAGCCCGGCCCGAACCCCCTGGCAAATGGCAGGCACGCAGCAAACTGTCGCCCGGTGGCACTCCTCCGACAGCTACCGGCTCTATCGGGCCTCTCGGCCAACCGCGAACCAATGGCAGGCATGGCTGGCAGACTGCCGGACTCACGACCGGAGCAGCAGGTTGGTGCGGTGCCGGAGTCAGGCAAACGCGACGCTACGCAGGATCCTCTGGCCGATTGCCAGAGTGAGGAAGGTTGGTATCCCGCACGTGGCGACCGTGCTGACAGTGCCGCTGGACGTGGGGGCGGGCGGCAGCCGGGTCCTCTCCCTGGTCAACCCGGACAAGCTCCGCCGGATGCTCGGCTACATGCTCAACGAGAACGAGTTCCTGAGCCCGTACGGGATTCGCTCGCTGTCGCGCCATCACGCCGACCACCCCTACGTCTTCCACGCCGAGGGACAGGAGTACCGGGTCGCCTACGTTCCGGGGGACTCGGACAGCGGCATGTTTGGCGGCAACTCCAACTGGCGTGGGCCGATCTGGATGCCGATGCAGCTGATGCTGCTCCGCGGCCTGGCCAACCAGTACGCCCACCTGGGCCCCGATTTCAAGGTCGAGTGTCCGGTCGGCTCCGGCCGGCAGCTGAACCTGCTGGAGGTCAGCCAGGAGATCGCCCGCAGGCTGTCTCACCTGTTCGTCCGCAACCGGGCGGGCCGCCGGCCCTCTCACGGCAGCCATGCCAAATGGCAAGATCCGCACTGGCGCGACCTGGTGCTGTTCTACGAATACTTCAACGGGGACAACGGTGCCGGGATCGGGGCCAGCCACCAGACCGGCTGGACCGGCATCATCGCCTTCCTGATGCAGGGGTTCACCGCCGTCGAGGCGGAGAAGGTCCTGAAGAGGGGGATGAGCGCCGTGATGCAGGTGAGCGCCCAGGTCGCTCAGGAGGCGGACCAACCAGAGGCCGCCCAGGTGGCGCAGGCGGTCCATGAGCAGGTGGCGGAGAAGGTCGTCGCCCAAGTGCTGGAAACGGTCCAGCAGCAGGTGGCGGAGGCCATGCAGGGCGGGGAGGCCGAGCACCTCCTGGAAAAGGTCGAAGAGATCGTCATGGAAAAGGTCGCGGAGGCCGTCCAGAAAAAGGCCGAGGAGGTCCAGCAGCAAAAGGATCAACGGACCGAGGAAAAGAAGGACGTCCTGTGAGCAACGAGCCGTCGGCGCCCGGCAAAGGCCGGACGTAAGTCCGGCCGTCGGGTTGCCGCCCAGGTGGAGCCGCCCCGTTTTGCTGGCCTTCCAATTCAGCTCAGCTTCTTGATGACGCCGGTGTGAGCGCCGCCGTAAAAGCGGTCGTCCCCCCGCACACCCATTTTCTCGGTGACCGTTCGGATGAGGTTGCCCAGCGGCACCTTGTTGCCACAGGCCACGTGCCCGGCGTGCTTGACGCCCAGCGCGGTGCCACCCGTCAACAGCGCGGGCAAATCCTGCTTGTAGTGGGCCGCCGGGCCGCCGTTGGTCGTGCCCCACAGAGCCAGCGTGTGATCGAAGACGGTGCCGTTCCCCTCGCGCATGTGCTTCAGCTTGTTCAGGAAATAGACCCAGTCCTCCATCTGCCAGGCGTCGATCTTGGTCCACCAGCGCAGCTTTTCCTCTTCGCCGCCGTTGTGGGTGATGGTGTGCAGGTCCCAGGGCACGCCACGCTCCTTGATGGTGCTGCTGTTGATCGGCGTGCCATTCAGGGAGTCGCGCACCTGGTAGGTCACCACGCGGGTGCTGTCGGTCTGCAGCGCCAGGGCGATCACGTCAAACATCGACCGGAACCAGCCGAGCTTGGCCTTGGCGTAGTCCACCGGGTCCACTTTCGGCTTGGGCTGCGACAGCCAGCGGGCGTCCGCCGCCAGCTGCTGCTCGATGTCGCGGATCGAAGTCAGGTATTCCTCCAGCTTGGCCCGGTCGGCCTTGCCCAGGCGCCCTTCCAGTTTTCGCGCCTCTTCGCGCACCCCGTCCAGGACGCTGCCTTGCTCCGCCGCATGGCGCTTGCGCGCGGCCACGTCAGCGGCACTATCGGGCCGGAACAGTCGGTCGAACACCACTTGCGGCCGATCCTCCGCGGCCACCGGCGTGCGGTTCCGCGTCCAGGAAAGGGTGCCGTCTCCCAGGCCGCCGAAGCCCGTTTGCCGGGTGTTGCTCAGGACCAGCGTCGGGAAGCGCGTTTTTCCCTCCTGCCGCTCCGCGATCAGCTGATCGCACGAGGTGCCGTACTTGCCCTTGTGCGGATCGACCCCGGTGAGGAAGCAGTGCGAGGACGAATGTCCGCCGATGACCGCGTGCAAGCCCGTGAAGAAGGTCGTTTCCTTGCGGAACGGCTCCAGCGGCTTGACCGACTCCGGCAGGACGTAGTCCAGGCCGGTCTTCTCGGGCGTGGCCGTGAACGGGTTCATCCCCATGCCCCAGAAGGTGAACACCGCCCGGGCCGGAACCTCCGAGGCCGCCAGCTCGCCGGCCTTGCTGCAGGAGGTGCTGAGGGCCCCCATCGCCTCCAACCACGGTAGGGCGATTACCGCCCCCGTTCCACGCAGGAACGTTCGCCGGTCCAGCACCCACTTTCTGCGGAGAATGTGCATCGCACGGTCCTTTCCCTTGAATGTTAGCCCGACGCGCCAGCGAGGGAGAACTGCTTCCCTCGCTGGCGCGTCGGGCTAACGTGACGGTCACCTCGTTTGAAACGCCCGCGTACTCACGATCGCCTGAATCATCGCCTGCAAACGGTATTCTTCCCTGGCTGCATCAGTCAGGATGCCGTTCACCAGCTCCTGGTCGGCCGCGCCGACCGGCCGGCCCAGCGCGTAGGCCAGCAGCTTCTCCGTGAAGCCCTTGAGGAACTTCGCTTTCTCTTCCAGCAGAATGCTCTTGAACTCGGGCAGAGTCTTGAACTCCTGTCCCCCCGGCATGACACCGGAAGCGTCGATCGGCGGGTCGTTCTTGCCTCCCTTGCGGCCCTCGCCGTTCTGGCGTTCGCGCCAGGCGCCGATGGCGTCGTAGTTTTCCAGCGCCAGACCGAGCGGGTCGATCTTGGTGTGACAGCTGGCACAGAAGGCGACCGACCGATGCTGTTCGAGCCGCTGCCGGACGGTCAGGTTCTTGCCCTTGATGACCGGCAGATCGCCGACGTTGGGCGGAGGCAGGGCGGCGGGCGTGTTCCAGAGCACGTCGAGAACGTAGGCGCCGCGCCGGACCGGCAGGGTTCGTGATCCATCCGACAGGTAGGTCAGCAGCCCGGCCATGCCGAGGATGCCGCCGCGATGGTGCTCGGGGCGGATCGGCACGCGGCGGAATTGCTCGCCCTTGACCCCCTCGATGCCGTAGTGCTTGGCCAGGCGCTCGTTGACGACCACGAACTCGCTGTCGATCAGGTTGGTCGCCGGCAGGTCCGCCCGCAGCAGTTCGTGGAAAAACTCGTACGGTTCGCGGAGACTGTCATCCCGCAAGGATTCGTAGTCCTTGTACTGGCGGGTATCGACCATGACCGAGTCGAATTCGCGGACCTTCATCCACTGGCCGACGAAGTTCTCGACGAATTGCCGGGCCCGTGGGTCGGCGAGCATCCGCTTGACCTGGGCACGCAGCACGCCGGGCTCATGGAGTCGCTTCTGGGCTGCCAGCCGCGTCAGCTCCCCATCCGGCAGGGTGCTCCACAGGAAGTAGGACAGGCGGTTGGCCAGCTCCTAATCGCTCAGGTCGCGCGGTTTGCTCTCGGTCCCGGCAGGCTCCTCCAGGAAGAGAAACGACGGCGAAACCAGAACGCTGGCCACCACGGCACGGACGGCATCGGAGAAGGACTTGCCGTGCTTCTCCTGCATCGTCTGGACCCGACGCACCTGGGCATCGACCTCTTCCGCCGTCACCGGCCGGCGGTAGGCCCGCGGCAGGAAGCGGGCGAAAATCTCCCGGGCGTACTCCAGGTCGCTGGACTCCGCTCCCTTGAAAAAGATCTCCTGGCTCGCCTTTGTCGGCCACTCGGCCAGTGGGCCTTCCACCTCGATGTACTCGTACCACAGGTGCTGCACGTCCTTGACGGCGACTTCCGGGTTCAGGAAGTTCACCGGCCCGCGGAACTCCAGGGCGAAGCGATACAGGTTGGCGTAGGCTTCGTCTCGTTTCTTCTGCGCCTCGGCGATCTTCTCGGGCGGCTGCTTGGTTTCCTTGGCCCGCGAGTAAGCTTCGGCGCTTTGCCGGCCAGCCCAGTAGAGACGCCGCATTTCGGGGTTGGTTCGGATCAGCTCGCCGCCATCATCGTGGAAGCCGCGCCAGGGGTGGAAGATGTTCCAGCGGAACCGCAGCTCCGGATTGAAGCCGTCGCCGCCGCGGCGGAGGAAGACGGTCTGCTCATAGACCTGGGGCCGATCCAGCGGCGCGTCGATCGTGAACGTCAAACTTTGCCGCATCTCCCGCGACTGGGGACAGTAATCGACCTGAATGCGAACGTCATCGACCTCGAACTTGCCATTGCCCCGGCTGGCGCCGGCGCGGACCCGGAAGCGATACCAGCCGTCGCGCTTGATCACCTGCTGGAGGAATTGCTGCGTCCGGTAGCCTCCCAGGCCCTCGCTGTAAGGCCAGGCGGCGACGACCTCGACGCCGCCGTCGCGGCGGACGTTCAGGTCGTACGGCTCCGGCCCGCGCTCCACGTCGGGCAAGGGGCGTTTCTCTTTCTTCAGCAGGTCGGAGAACTTGATGTCGCCCCGATCGAGGACTTCCTCCATGGTCGTCGTTGGTTTCGGACTGCGGCGCAGCAGGTTGTTGTCTTCCAGGGCCAGGACCCGAACCTTGTTCGCCTTGACCGGCTCCGCGGGCAGTGCCTCGCGGACCACCAGGTCGGCCGTCGCCAGGTACGCCTGTAACTGCGATTTGTCGATGAACAGGGCCGCTCCGCCGCGATCGAAACCGTCCACCTTGCCGTCGGCGGGCAGCTCCTGCTCGATCTTGCGGGCGAGGTGCTCGTCCAGGTGAAACAGATCGCGCACGGTGTTGGCATACTCGGTGCGGTTCAGCCGGCGCATCGGCGTCCGGCCGGCGGTGCTTTGCGCCCGTTTCTCGGCGTTGCGCAGCTCCTGATTGACCCATTCGACGATGGCGAACGCTTCCTTGGGATCGGGTTTGCTCTTCTTCTTCGGCATCTTGCCGAGGTTGATCTGATCGATCGCCTCGCGCCAGCGGTCGGCCGTCTTGCCGGCCAGGAAATCGGTGCCCAGGTCGTCGATCCGGAATCCGGCCTTGGCCGTGCTCTCGTCGTGGCATTCCCAGCAATGCTGCTTGAGAAACGGCAGGACACGCCGTTCGTAGGTCGTCCGGCTCTCGGCGGACAGGACCGGGCTTGCCTGCGGTGCTTCTCCGGCATGGGCGGAGCCCAGGGAGAAAGCCAGGACGAGCAGAGACCGGATGACTGACCCGGAAGGAATCGCCCTGCGCGAGGAGGTATTCATGCGATGGAAGCTCTTTGCCGGCAGGAAGGTCGGAGGGTAACCCGAAACGGTCTCGGGTGGTCGGTGCAGGTATTCTATCACCTGGACGGTCGAGCGTACAGGCGTCTCCAATCGCAATGGACGCCATTTTGGTGTCGCGATAAGATCAGGGCAGAGACGTGATGCGGCCCCTGTGTACCCACGGAGATTGTCATGTTGCGCATCCGACCCATCAACACCGTCGCCATCGCGCTGACCCTGGCCGGTGCCACGCTGGCGGCCGACAAGCCAGCCCGATCGACCGATGGTGCGAAGGCAACTCCGCCGCGCGTCCTGCGCATCGGCGCGGTGGCCTACGCGCCAAGTGCCGTGACTGTTTTCGAGAACCTGCGCCGATACCTCGCCAGGAACGATCTGCCGGCCGATTACGTGTTGTACTCCAATTACGATGCCCTGGTGGACGCGCTGCGGAGCGGACACGTGGACATCGCCTGGAACACGCCGTTGGCCCACGCCCGCTACCACCTCCTTTGCAACGGTCAAAGCCAGACGCTGGTGATGCGCGACGTCGATTGTCAGTTCCGATGCAAGTTGCTCGTGCGCAAGGAGTCGGGGATCAAGGCTCCAGCCGGTCTTCCAGGGAAGACCCTCGCCCTGGGCAGTCGCGAGGCAGCCGAGGCCGTTGTCCTGCCCCTTCACTTCCTCAAACGAGAGGGAGTGCAACTGGACCAGGTCAAGTTCCTCCGCCTGGACAAGGAAATCGACCTGCGGGGCAACCCCTGTTCCAGTCCGCTCCACGTCTTGAAAGCCCTGCGTGCCGGCCGGGCCGACGCCGGCATCGTTGGCGAGCGCCTCTGGGACGATCTCGTGGCCCGCAAAGCTCCCGAGGTGGAAGGCTTGCTGGCAGTGTGGACTTCGCCTCCCTTTAGCCACTGCGTGTTCACTGCCGCCAAGGACTTTGACAGGACCCTTGCAGCTCGTTTCACCCGGCTGATGCTGGCCATGGACGGCCACGATGAGGGGACTGCCGAAATCCTGCGCCTGGAGGGCGCGAGCAAATGGGTGGCCGGCAGTCCAGATGGCTTCAAGACGCTGATCGAGGCGCTTCGAGCGGAACATGCCAAGGTCCCTGGCCGCGCTCGTCCTTGACACCAAGCGGTGGCAGGTCCACCTTGATGCGCCTCAGGAGGCTCGGTTTGAGCAGCGAGCAGGGCCTGGTTGAGAGGCGAGGGAGGGCGGAGGACCGCTCCTGTTGGGAACGGGACGATACCAGCGAGACGCCCCCGGCAACAGTTGAGAGCATTTACTGAGGACTGCAAGACAGCCCACCGATGGAGGTTGGCAGGACGACTCCCAGGAAGGAACCGAATGGCACGCAAACCCAAGGTGTCCCGACGGGACACGCTCTCCATCAGCATAGCTTGCCGGGTCCGGATGCAGATCGGCGAACCCGTTGGTTTTCTCGACGTTCGGAAGGACGAGGACCGGGCGCTCAGACCCAGCCAGATTGCCGGCTCTCTCCGCATCGTCGGCGACGAGCGGACCTTTCAGCCGCCCTGCCATCAGCACAACTGCGTCGTCGTCTATTGTGCCTGACCGCACCAGGAAACCAGCACCCGTGTGATGCGCCAGTTGCGGGAACAGGGCTATTCTTCCGTCTTCGTGCTGCGCGGCGGGTTCGCCGCCTGGTTGTGCGCCGACGGTCTGACCGAGCCGATTCGGGATAGCTGACGACAGGCAACTTTGGCCTTCCGGCACGTGAAAAGGAAGGCGGGGAGCGTTGTGCGCTTCGGTCAGATCGACCTCCGGTGTGTCGGACTGACGCGCGCTGGCGGCCACGGCTTGCGTGCAGAGGTCGAGAGGACCGAAGCAGATTAGCAAGGCATCAGAAAGTGGACGCGGTCCCAGAGAATCGCTCGTGAGCAGAGTCAATATCGAACACCGAGTTCAGCAGCGGCGGCCTTCGGGAACCTCCTACCCTGGAAGCGATTGATCAGGCCGCCGTCTGCTGCAACGCGTGGTTCAGCGAAGTTATTCCTATACTCAACGGGCGACTCAAGTGATGCACGAAAACGCGAACAACCAACCAAAGAAAATAATAGGCACGTACACCACGCGCAACCACGGATTCTTCGTCACAATAAACCCTACCAACGACCAGCACCAAGCAACGACCAGCATTGCAAACCCGGACAAGGGAGCCCATACGTTCCCATTGAGGGTTTGGGAAGGGTCCAGCGCCTCTACGCAGGCCTCAAGATAGAATATCCACACAGCCGATGCGTGCATCCAGCCAACGAGGCAAACAAGCCAACTCCACGGTGTCTTTATCCCCTCTCTGGATCGCCAAATGAGAGGGTGCCTCGCACCAAACTGTTGCAGTAGGCTGATGTCCTTCAGGTCGGGTGATTCGCAGACAGCATTAACGCGGGAGGCAGAGACGAGTTGCGACTGGATGTTCTTGTCGCAGGAGAACTTCATTGACACGGCAGTCTCCCCTCCTTCTCCGAACGACTCAGTTCAACAGATGGCTCCTGGGGTCCAGATCGTCGCGGCACCGACTGCTTTCACCGCCATGCCGCACCGTTTCTTCGCCGAACGCACGGCTAAACTGCCGGGGCCGCATGCAAGGACGCTGAAGCCCTGCTGATGTAACGTGGCTGCGTTACACAACGCCTTGGGCATCCTGGCTTCTGAACCGCCGAACTGGTGATTCAACGAAGCGCTCATCTCGAGGTCAAGAGGCCAGCGGTGGCCGACCCATTCGCGCGTCGGTCCTCCACACCTCCGCACGAATCGCACTCCCGCTAATCTGCTCCGGTCACATCGACCGACGCACGCAACCATCTATCGATGCTCCCCTGACCGGGTCCGTCCGCTGGGACGTACTCTCAGGCAGTTGACGCGCTACCACCGCTCAGGAGAAATCGCCGGCCAGGGTCGCTACCTGGTGCCGGTGGCGGAGCAGCTTCGCGGCCTGGACAATGGCAGCCAGCTTGGCCTCGGCCACCTGGGCCGAAGCAAGCGGACTGTCGGCGAAGGTCGCAAAGCCGCAGTCCGGGTTGAGCAGCACGCGCTCCGGGCCGAACAGGGCAATCGCCTGCTCCGCCCGGGCCACGATCTCCTCAACCGATTCGACCGCGTCCGTCTTCTGGTTCACGACACCCAGGCCCAGCCGGCAGGAACCCGGCAGATCACGCAGCACGGCCATTTCGCCCGCACGCGGCGTACACATTTCCAGGAAGAACGTGCCCACGGGAATCGTCCGCAGCAGCGGCACCAGGGGCCGGTAGTCGCCGCGCAGGGCCAGGCCCTCGTCGCGGGACCAGTTGCCGCGGCAGACGTGCAGGGCCAGGCGCTCCGGCGGGAGGCCGGCGACCACCTGGTTGATCAGGCCGCCGGCGAAGGTCAGTTCGTCTTCCGGATCGCGCCGGGCCCCAAGCACGCCACACATGAAGCTGCGGTTCCGGCTGGGCCGGCCAAAGACGATCTCGGTCAGCACCGGCTCGTCGAGCTGCACCAGGGCCGCCCCGGCCGCCAGCAGGAAATGCACCTCCTCGCGGAGCACCCGGACCACGTCCTGGGCCAGCTGTTCCCGGTCGCTGTAGAATCGGTCGGAGACGCACTCCAGCCAGGTGGTCCGGGTCAGCAGATACGGGCCGGGAAGGGCAACCTTGATCGGCTTGCGGGTGAGTGTTTGCACGAACTGCAGCTCGTGAACGGCCAGCGGCCGGCTCCGGCTCAACGGCCCCAGCACGGCCGGGTGGCGTACCTTCTCGGCGGGAACGTCCAGGGCCCGCAGTTCCTCCTCGAACTTCCGCGGGTCATCGACGTAGGGCAGCAGGTCGGTGATGGGAATCAGCTGGCAATTGTCGAGCCGGCTGCCGACGAAGCTGGCATAACTGTCGCGCCGCTGCTCGCCATCGGTGACCACGTCCACGCCGGCGCGTTCCTGGGCGGCGACGGCCAGCTGCACCGCGTCGTCGGCCGTTTGCTGAAACGCGGCTTCGTCGAGGCGGCGCTCCAGGTAGTCGTGCATGGCCCGCAGCATCCAGCCCGGCCGGGGCCAGCTGCCAATCCCCATCACCGAGAGGGGAGCGATGGCCGGGGCTGGCGCGGGAGGCGGCAAGGACACTCCGGGTTGCGGTGCGCTCCCCCTGCCCACCCCGGGTTGCGCTGCGCTCCACCCGGGGCTATCTTCCCCAAGAATAGAGCCCCGGGTGGAGCGCAGCGCAACCCGGGGTGGCGGGGTGTCCTTCGCCCCTGGCTTTTGCCGCTCCGCCAGCGAGCCCTTGCAGACCAGATAGCTGCTCCGGTTTCCCTGACGGGTGCCGGAGACCAGTTCGTTGCCCGTCAGTCGGGCCCAGGCCGGCAGGTCCTCTTCCACCGAGCGCTCGGTCGAGAGGATCTCCAGCAGCTGACCCCGTTCGAGTGGGTCGAGGTGCTGGCGGATCAGCAGCAGCAGTCCATTGCCGCAATCCAGGTCGCCGCCGTCAAAGGTGGAGTCAGGGGAATGGAGATGGCGCTGGAGCCATTGCATGATCGCCCCCATCAGTAGCTAACGCAGGGAGAGCCGTCCGAGAGAAACTCGACCAGCTTGGCCCCGCCCACGATCACCGCCCCCTCGACGAGCTGATTTTCATCGAGCTTGCGCCGCTTGAAGCAGGGGGAACAGACGAAGATCTTGCCGCCGGCCCGGGCGAAATTGGCCATCAGTTCCTTCAGCGGGGCGAACCCCTCCTCGTGAATGGCGTCGGCGTAACCCCGCTGCGACAGACGCACCGCCTCCGTGCTGAGGAAAACCATCGTTTCCTTGTCGGAAGCCACGGCCGCGTTGGCGACGACAAAGGCCACCGTGGCCTTGTCGGCATTATCCTTGGCGCAAGTCAGACTGACACAGAACTTCCCGGGCATGTCATTGCTCCTTTCGCTGAATGAAGTAAAGGGGATGGTCCGCCCGCAACAGGCGATGACCGGTCATCCGGCACCAGGCGGGCAAGTCCTCCGGCGCTGCCGGATCGCGGGCGGTCACGAGCAGAACTGCCCCACCTGGCAGGTCCCCCAGCCGGAGGCGCAGCGCCAGTACCAGGTCGCCACAGCTCATCTCTCCCGCATCCCAGGCAGCAATCGGTGAGACTTCTTCACCCCGGTTCAGAGGCTGCTCGAGAGCTGGCCTGGGCAGTGTACTGCCGGAAGTCATCCCGGCATCAGGCCACAGGCAGGCGGGATGCCTGCTTCGGGGCAGCCCTTCGCGGTCGCTGGCGACGTCCCACGCCTGCCGGTAACAGTCGCGGTGCTGCACGTACTCGGCGAGCTGGTCGCGCAGGTCCGTGGTGGAGCGATGCAGCCCCTCGGCCAGGCAGCCCAGACAGCGGGGCTGGTCCTTCAATCCCAGGGCCACGCTGAATAGCACTTCATGGCCGCAGAGCCGGCGCGAGCAGGCCGCACAACTCACTCCGGCCAGCCGCTCCAGCTCCCGAAGCAACGCCGCGGGCTCGCTGGTTTCGTCCTGTTCCAAACTGGAACTGTGGTCGGACATCCCTCGGCTCTCAACCAGGGCCTGCTCGCTGATCCAAACGACCTCCCGACGCCAATCCGCGTGCAACTGCGCTGAATCCGCCGGGCGATCCGCTCCGCGTCCTGGCTACTGTTCAATCTATACGGCTCAACTGCGCTTGTAAGAGCCAGCGGACAAAACTCCCCTCTCCCCGCTGGCTCTTCTGTCTCCGAACTTCCCCCATCCATTGACCTTGCAATCGCACCACCCTGGCTGCTACGTTCAGTAACTGGCGGGCGGCCCGCGTTCGGCAGGGTCCTGACGGGAAGGGACCACGACTCCACTTCCAGCTCGACCCGGAGAACCGCAACCTGGAACATTAGCCCTTGAGGTTCCCATGCCCCTCGCGCCTGTCATCAGCGCAAACCTCAAGCCCCTGAGTACGCCTCCCACCGCTGCGGGCCTGGGCGGTGCCGTGGCGCACCACGTAACCGGTTTCCACGTGCCCCTGCAGGAGCAGACGAACTGGTGCTGGGCGGCGGTCGCCGTGGGAGTCGCCGCTCGTGCCGGAGCAGTCTGGCAGCAATGCAACGTCGCCAGCCAGGAGTTGGGGCAGACGTGTTGTCCGCCGGGCACGAACCCGGCAGTGTGCAACGTCCCGTACTATCTTGACCGGGCGCTGGCGCGTGTCGGGCACTTTCGCTCGATGCTGACGGGTGCGGCGCCGCTGGTCGCTCAGGTGGCTCCGGAAATCGATGCCGACCGGCCAGTCGGCGTCCGGATCGGCTGGGCCGGTGGAGGTGGACACTTCCTCGCCATCGCCGGCTACTCAACCGTCGGCGGCCAGTTCCTCGACGTCGAAGACCCCTGGTACGCCGCCTCCACGGTTACTTGTGCGGTCCTCCAAACTGCTTACCAGGGGACCGGCGCCTGGACCCATACCTATTGGACCAACTGACAGAGGACTTCTCATGGCTGTGTCTTTTGCCGCCGAACCAAAGGGGAGCCGTACAGCACTGGAGGACGGTCTTCGTACCTTGGTAGCCAATCCGACCCGGGCAGCTCAGGCCCACCTGGCAGCCATCGCCGGCGCCGAGGCCCCGCCGCCACTCCCGGTAACCGTTTTCCCGCTCGACGACCTCGCTGCGGGAAAAGACCCCCGTGGCGTGCCCCCCATCGCCTGGGAGTACCTCCTCGTGACCAATCACCAGCCTGTCCGAACGGCCGAGGTAATCGGTGATTCCAAAGGGGGGTTCACCTTTGCGGCGATCTCCGGAGGTCAGGCTGCGAGCGTGGCCCGAGCGATCGAGGTGGCCGAGGCCGCACCAGCGACGGCTGCGGGCAACTACGAGCTGCGCTTGATCCGGGCCCCTGCTCTCTACGTCACTGCGGTTTGGCTCAAGGACCGAGGCAGGAAGGCGGCCGACTTTTTCGTCGTGGTCCCTCCGGCCCCGGAGGGCTTTCAGTCTCACGTCCTGGAGCCCGCTGCCGACTTCCTCAAGAAACTCCAGTCTCAGGCCGCGGCCAAAGTGCATCTCACACCTGCCGTCTCGACCGCCTCACCAACGAATTAACCCTGCTCGGGGACTGGCAGCTCGCGACGGGCCTTGCTATACTCTCGACATGAAAACACTACCTGTGCTCCTCACCACCGTGCTGTCTTTCGCCGGGATCGTCCTGGGCGCTGACACCAAGAAGCCTGCGTTCCAGTACAAGTCCGAAGGCATCGCCGTCCCCGCCGCGACCGCGGACGAACCAAAGATGAAAGCCTTCGGTCCCGACACCGTCAAGGCTGCCGCCAGGTATCTCGACGACGGGGCGCATTACTGGGTGCGGGAAAAATCCTGCCTCGCCTGCCACAGCACCGGCGTGTACCTGGTCGAGCGCCTCCGTCTTGACCAGGCAGCTCGGCAAGCCCAGCGAGGAGGTACTCAAGGACTTCATCGCCTCCGTGCCCAAGACCCCCGGCAAACCCGGTGACGCCGCCGCGGCATCCGTGTGGCGCAGCTCGGGCCTGGCCTCGTGGGACAAATACGTCGAGGGCAAGCTCAGCGAGCACACGGACCGGTCGCTGCGGCACACCTTGAGGATCCTCCCCGACGACAACACCTATGCCACCATCAAGCTGATCGAGATCCCCTACATCACCACCCGCTTCGAGCAGACCGTGCAGGCCATGCGTGCCCTGGTTACCGCCCCCGGCTTCCTCGCCAACCTCAAGGACGCGGACCTGCTCGGGCGCATCGAGCGCATCAAGAAATTCCTGAGCGAGCATCAGCCGATCAACGATTACGAGCTTGCGCTCAAGCTCCAGGTCGCCAACCTCCTGCCCGAGCTGGTGTCGAAGGAGGAGCGCGCCGCCGCGATCGCCATGCTCTGGCGGAAACAGCACCCGGACGGTGGCTGGTCCACGCGAGACATGTCCGAGCTGCTGAAGTGGCGGCTGGAGGTGCATCCGGCGACCGAGAGACAGCCGTGGAAGGAGGCGATGGACCCGACCGTCGTCGCGCTGATCCGGAATTTGCCCGATGCCGCCAGTCCGGAGAGCGATCCGTACCTGACCGGCTTTGCCATCGTGCTGCTGCGCGAGAGCGGCGTCCCGGCGAGCGACACGCGCATCCAGCGCGGCATCGCCTGGCTGAAGGAGAACCAGCGCGTGAGCGGCCGCTGGTGGATGCACTCGCTGTACCGGGGCAACTACAACTACATCACCTACATCGCCACGGCACAGGCACTGCGGGCACTGGCCCTGTGCGATGAGCTGCCCACGATCGCGCAGCCATGATGGTTGTTTGGCCGTTTCCTGCCGGTGGTCCCCGGCGAGCCCGGGGGCGTTAGCCCCCGGGCTCGCCGGGGACCCCGGCGTGGTCAGGCTGTTTGCGGCGCCCCGGTCCGGCTGATCTTCTGTGAACTATCCTGTCTGCCCTGCCAGCCAGTTTTCCGCCGGAGGCGGACACGCCAGGTGCTGCCCATGCACGTCCGGTGAGCGTCCGTCCGCGTCATTTTCCTCCCTGCCTGCCATCCGCCACGGTATTCGGGGCAGGGGCTGCCGCAGCGCTTCCAGGAGCAGAGACTGCCCTGCAAGGGGCTCAGGCAGGGACGTTAATCCGCGCAAGGAGTCAGCCTGGTGCGGGAAGGGCCGGAGGGTATAATCTGCGTAAAGATCGCTAGGGAGATCCCAGGATGAACTACCTCCATTTGTCTGCATGGCGTTGGGTGCTTCCGTTCCTCGCTGTCGCGTTGCTGAACCCGACAGCAGCGCCGGCAGAAGATGAAGACGTGGCCCGTCTGATTCGTCAGCTCGGGGCCGATTCCTTTGACCAGCGGGAGGAGGCGTCACGCAAGCTGGCAGCCCTGGGGGCCAGGGCCGAGGTCCAGCTGTGCAAGGCGCTCAAGAGCGACGATCTGGAGGTGGTCCGGAGAGTCGAACCGTTGCTCGAACGCATCCGCGTGGGCGTCCCCCTGGACGCCTCCGAGGAACTGGCCAACCTTTACCTGGCGTATCTTCACAAGGGACCGGATCAGGCTTCCGAGGAACTGCTCCAGGAAATGACCCTGCGTGGTCCCTCCGGCTTCCGCTGCATTGTCCGACTGCTGAAGAAGGCCGAGAATCGAGACAAGGCGGCCGACTTGACCGGGCAGTTCCTGATTGAGCTGCCCGCCAGGAAGGCGGCGTTGCTGATCGAGGAGGGCAAACTGGACCTGGCCGAGCAGATCCTGGAAGCGTGCGCCAACGCCGATGCTGCCTTGCCGCGCAAGAACTACGTCCATTTGCTGGCCATGCGCGGCAAACTCGATAAGGCCATCGATCGCTTTCAGCTGCTGGCGGACAGCAAAGACCGCAGCGCGGCCTGGACTCTTGCCTACCTGTATCGTCTCAAGGGAGACCTGGTCTTGGCCGAGAAGGCGGCCGTCGCGGCCGGCCAGGAGGAACTGCGAAACGCCATCCGGGTTGCCCGGGCCGACTGGACTTCTTTGCCGAAAGACCCGAACCCTGATTGGACGAAACGGGAACCTCTGGATTACTTGATCACCTGTTTGAGCTATCGTCGTCTGGCCGGCAACCAGAAAGCATGCAACCAGCTTCTTGAGGAGATCCCTGTCGAGGCTGGCAAGACCAGGGAATTAACCTGGCGGCCCTGGCTTGCCGCCAGCGGACTCTTCCTCAACGACCGGCCCCGGCAGGCCCTGGCCATCCTGGAGAAATGCCAGGATGCGCCGAATCGTTTCAAGACCCTGTGCGCCCAGGGCCGCTTTGACGAAGCCTTCACCCTGGCAAGCCAGCCCGGCAAAAAAGACCTCACAGGCCCCCTGGCCAGCCGGGCCAGGGTCCTCCTTGGGCTGACAGACAGGGCTTCGCTCGGGGAACAGCCAACCAGGGACTGGCTCCGCCAGTTCATTGAGTATGCTCTCCAGGAGGTCTATCCCGAAGAGAAGAAGGACCAACGAGCCGCCCGGTTGCAAGCTCTTCTGGCCGGAAAGACGCCAGCGAGAGAGTTTGCTCAGTTTCTGGAACGAATTGAACAGCAGCAGGCCCTGGAAAAGAAAGACGGCGCCGAGCCGGGGCGGGCCAAGGGACTGGGTCTGGGCCCGGTCCCTCTCTTTGAACTGGCCTTGCGGCATGGCAAGCTCGATTTGGCGGAAAAGTACGTTCGCGCCTGCCAGGACGGCTCCCCGAGGTCGGCGGCCGGGCTGGGCTGTGAGCTGGGCGACGCCTACGCGGACGCCGGACAATGGGGCAAAGCCGCCGGCAGCTACAAACAAGCCTGGAAAAACGACCCCTGCAACCCGCTGTTGCTGTTCTTGAGCGGCTGGTGTCATGTTCGGGATGGAAAGACCGACGAGGGCCTGCGCTTGATGCGAATCGCCCACTGGCTGCCGGTTTTTTCTCACGAACACAACGAGATCCCCGCGCAAGGCGATCTGCGCAGCTGCTCCCGCTTCGCGGAGTCGCTGGCGCATCTGGGTCTCGCGGAGCAAACCGCGACCCTGGACGAGCGCTGCTTCTGGTTTGACGGTCCTCCACGTGGACGGGAGGGAGAGGAGGCCGCCGACCGCATGGGGCTCTGGCATCTGCACCAGGGCGACCACGAACAAGCGGCGGCCTGGTTTGAGCGGCTCAGGGTCCACTTCTCCGGCTACAACGCCGGCAGACTGGCGCCGGAACACTGTCTGCTTCTGTCGCATCGGGTGCATCATGCTCGCGCCCTGGGCCATCTCGCCGCCGGCCGGTTCGACAAGGCCCTGGACGAACTGCACTTCTGCCAGGAATTGCTGCCCTGCGACGTGAATGCCCTCGCTCAGGCGATTCCTCTGCTGGACAAGCAGGGTCGCAAGGAAGGCGATCCGCTGTTCAACGCGGCGTGGTCACGCCTGGAAAAGTTGAGCGCGACCTACCCGAAATATGCCCCCTTGCACCATGACCTGGCGTGGCTGGCGGTTTGCAGTCGGCGCCAACTCCCCGAGGCGCTGGGCCATGCGCGCACGGCCGTGAAGCTGGACCCGCAGCAAGTCTTCTACCAGGATACGCTCGCGGAGCTGTTGTTTCAGCGCGGCGACAAGGACGAAGCCCTGGCGACGGTCAAGCGCTGCATCGCGGCCGAGCCCCATAACCAGTATTTCCAGCGTCAGAGGGACCGGATCGCAGCAGGCGACCGGACCGCGCCGCTGCCTTTCCACCAGGACGGGTGCGCCCGGGGCTCCACGTTTTCGATCGACAAGCCCATCCTCGGCTGCATCACCTTCCCCACCGGAAGCCCACACCGAAAACCACGACCGACCCTCTCGGGATGGTGACGCTGCCGGTGAGTGTTGACACGCTGCCGCTGGCTCCGCTCGCTGCCACAAGGCGTGTTCCTTCAGCCTGCTTCCGGCCAGGCGTTGAGCAGACGCCGGACCACGACCAGCTGGCCCAGGTGGTAGGCATTGTGGTCCGCCACCAGCAGGGCCTCGCGCAGCACCGTTTGCCCCTCCCCGTGGGGCAGCGGCGCGAACAGGTCCGTGGCCGGATCGGCCACCAGGTCTTGCATGGCTTTCAGGTCCGAACGAAAGACCGCGACGCTGCGGTCCCAGGCTTGCGGATCGGGCGGTGCGTCGCCCGAAGGCCAGTAACCCTCGGGGAAGCGTGGGGAGACGTGGTGTGGGTTGCGGCTGAACTCCAGGATGTCCCACTGGGCGATGCGCAGGTGCTCCAGCAGACGCCAGGGAGTATGCGGCAGGCCAGGCGGCCGGCTGCCGCGCAGCGCGGGCGGCAGGTCCGCGATGGCCCTGTCAAAGTCAAGGTGGGCGCCGCCGCCACGCAGCAGGTACAGCAGGTGTTCTCGCAGGCTCGCCAGCTGGTCACGTACCATCGCCGTCCTCCCCCTCATGGTCGGATGATTGCTGTCACCGTAACGGTTCCTTGTTCCAACCCAGATGTTTGGCCAGCAAGCCTGGATCATACTGGCCCTTGCGAAAATGCGCCAGCGGCAGCTTGCGCTCGCCGACTTGCCAGGCGACCCCTTCGACGTCCTTCCCGCCCGGTGAGTCGTAACGGTTTTCCGAATCGAGGGCGACCCAGGTCCCGTCGCGAAAGGGGAACATCCGGCAAAGGAGCTTTCCTTTGGTGACGTCCCAGACCCGAACCTCGCCGCCCTCGGACGTGGAGAGCAGCCGCGTGTCGTTGCGGCACAGTGCGACGGAGTGAACCGTCGCGTCCAGGGCAGGACCTCGAAACGCGGGCGGCCCCTCACCCGACGCCAGCTCCCGCAGCCGGGGGTCGCCCCCACCTGTGGCCAGCCATTTGCTGTCGCTGCTGCAAGCCAGGGCGATGACCGGTGCCCGGTCCGGAAACACGTGCGGTTCCCTGGTCGTCGCCAGGTCCCACGCGCGGAGCGTTCGGTAGCCGCTGGAGCCGCCGCCGGTCGCCAGCCATTTCCCGTCAGGGGTCAGCAGGACCGACATGCCGCTGTAGGCATTTTCGTCAATGGCGCGAAGCTGTTTGCCCGTCGCCACGTCCCACAAGCGGATTGAATCGCCTCCAACGCTGGCCAGCGTCTTGCTGTCGCGGCTGAGGGACAGGGCATTGACAATGCTGGGATGGCCCTTGAAGACACGCACCTGCTGCCCCGTGGCGAAATCCCACAGCCGGATCGTTTTGTCCCAGCCCGCGGTGACGAGCCATTTGCCGTCCTGACTCAGGACCACCGGGCGAATCTTCTCGGTGTGTCCCTCGAACGTCCGCACCTTCTTGCCCGTGGTCAGGTCGAACAGCTGGGCCGTGTTGCCGTCGCCGGTGACAAACCATTTCCCATCGCGGCTCACGACGGCCGACGCGATCCAATCCGTCTCGCGCTCGAAGGACAGGACTTGCTTGCCGGTGGACAGGTCCCACAGGCGAGCAAGTCGCTCCGGCTGTCCGCCTGGGTCTCTGCTTCCGGTGACGAGCCATTGGCCATCGCTCCGGGCAAGCACGGACCAGACTCCCTTGGATCGAGGACCGAGTAATGGGACGACCAGGATGGGACGGTCTTTGCCAACGGTCGCTTGTTCCTTGGCCTGCCCCCAGGCGCGGGGTGCCTGAGCCGCCGACAACCAGACGAAGACTGCGCTGGCAAGCAAAACGAACTGGCCGCGAAGATTTCGGGGAGCAATCACGTTGCGACTCCTTCATTGCAGGCACCAACCTTGACATTGTCAGCAACACGCTGAGATGAGCAAAGTAACATTTGCGCAACAACCGCCAGGGCTTGGAGCTTGGCCCGCTCCTGCTCTGTCAGCTCCTCCGGTGCGGTACGCGCTCCGCCGGCCCACACCAGGAACAGCACTCCCGCCAACAGCCAGCGGCCGCTCATGGTCGTTCCCTCCTCACGGTTGGCCCTTGCCCTGGTTGCCACATTCCAACAGGCTCTCATCTGCCGACGCCGGACAGCACAAAGCCCGCCCAGTCCTTGACCGCGGCAGGCTTGCGTTCGGTCTGCGGCTGCGGCTCGGTCTTCGGCTCGGGGAGCTTGCCGCCCTTGGCGATGTTCAAACGCCGCTCGGCCAGCTCCTTGATCTGTCCGGGATGCTGGTACAGATACAGCTGGGCGGCACGCAGCGCTTCCAGGGGAGGCTTGCCGGCTTGCAGTTCGCGATAGAACAGGCCCATCAGGGCGGCGGTGGGCTCGTCGGGGACGCTCCACAGGCTGGCCACCACGTTCTGGCAGCCGGCCAGGTGGAAGGCGTGCTGCAGGTTGAAGACGCACTCGCGGTCGGCCACCTCCCCCAGACCTGTCTGGCAGGCCGACAGCACTGCGAGTTCCAGCTGCCGCAGGTCCAGCGCCAGGATGCCCTCGCCCGTCAGAATGCTGCCTGGCCCCGCCTGGTCCGACTGCTCGGCACCAGCCAGCAGCAGCCCGGTGTAGGCCAGCGGGCTCCTGGCTCCCGCCGTGATGCGGAGCCCAGCCGGACCGGACAGGATCTCCTGAGACAGCAACAGCTCACCGGCTTGTTCCTTGGCACGCTGCCGTTCACGCTGAAACTCCTTCTCGTTGAAAAAGCCGTGCGTGGCCAGGTGGAGCAGGCGGGCCTGCGGCAATTCCTTGAGGATCCGACTGACGCTGGCCGCCCGGCCCTCCACGGCCACGACCTTGTCTCCATACAGCCCCTGCAGCAGCCGCAGCTCGCGTTGGGTGCCGGGCAAGTCCTTCCAGATGCCGCCCACCACCAGTGGCACGCCGCTGCCCTGGCCGAAGCGTCTCTGGGAACGCAACTGTTCGAGCAGGAAGGTGCCGTGGGGCACCAGGGCCAGGGCGTGGTCGTGCAGCAGGAGGGTGCCCTCCTTGCTGCCGGGCAGAGCCGACCACGGCAGCCGGCTCAGGCCGGCATCGCTGGCCAGGTAGACGGTTCGGGTGCCTTGAGGCAGACGCTCGGCAATCGGTTCCCAGAGCAGACGGCGGAGTTTCTCGGCGACGCGGGGGCTGTCGTGTTCCTTGCGTTGTTCGATCAGGTGCCGCCAGTCCTGCAACGCTGTCTCGATCGGCTCCGCTTCCCCCACCTCGATGCGCTCCACGGGTCGATCCCGGCTGACCATGAAGGCGACGTAGCGCGGTGTGAGGCGCGTTCCGGCGCGGCCGGGCTTGTTGCGGTCGAAACTCCAGCGGTTATAGCGCAGCAGATCGACGAAGGCAGCGTCTTCGGGCAAGTCCTGACGCAAAGCGTCGGGACCGAGTTTGCTCAACTGGTGCTGTTTGGCAAGGTCGGGCAACAGTTGCAGCAGGTCGCGTTCCAGGCGTTGCTTGGCCTGGGTGAATTCATTGACGCGGCGGTCCCGTTCGCGCAAGGCAGCGCTGGCCGGGGGCAGCGGTTGTTGGAGCAGCTGGGCCAGTTGCTGCCGTTGGCTCTGCAAGTCGTGCAAGCACTGCTGGACCTTGGGGTTGCCGGCAGCGGCAGTGCGAGCGGCGTGGTAGCGCTGAGCCAGAATGCGGCTCAGAGCGGAACGCTCCTGCCAGACGCAGGCGTAGGCAGAGCGTGCTGACTCTTGCAAGCGCAGGCTGGCCGACAGATACAGCGACAGACTGGCAGAACTTTCGGCGCAGGCAGGGCGAGCGCTTCGGCTTCGGCAGCAGCCAGGGCCAAAGAGTCGAGGAGCCGGCGTTGCATGGCGAGGGCCTGCTCCAGGTGTGTGACGGCCTGCTCAGGCCGACCTGCCGCCAGCAGCACAAACCCCATGCAGCTGAGGCTGGTGGCCAGGTTGGCGTGACCGTCGGGGAATTGCTCCTTTGGGTAGAGCTTGCGGTTCATGGCCAGGGCCTGCTGGGAATGCTCCAGCGCTGCCTCCAGCCGCCCCAGGAACCACAGCATCCCCCCCATGTTGTTGAGGCTTCTGGCCAGGTCGGCGTGGCCGTCGGGGAATTGCTCCTTTGGGTAGAGCTTGCGTCTCATGTCCAGGGCTTGCTGGAAATGCTCCAGCGCTGCCTCCAGTCGGTCCAGAGACCACAGCACCACCCCCATGCCGCTGAGGCTGTGGGCCAGTTGGGCGTGGCCGTCGGGGAACTTGTCCTTGGGGTAGAGTTTGCAGTTCATGGCCAGAGCTAGCTGGTAATGCTCCAGCGCCCCCTCCAGCCGGCCCAGAGGCAGCAGCATACTCCCCAGGTTGGTGAGGGAATTGGCCAGGTCGGCGTGGCCATCGGGGAACTTGTCCTTTGGGTAGAGCTTGCGTTTCATGGCCAGGGCCTGCTGGAAATGCTCCAGCGCTCCCTCCAGTCGGCCCAGCAACTGCAGCACAACCCCCATGCTGTTGAGGCTGATGGCCAGTTGGGCGTGGCCGTCGGGGAACTTGTCCTTGGGGTAGAGTTTGCGTTGCATGGCCAGGGCCTGCTGGAGATGCTCCAGCGCTCCCTCCAGTCGGCCCAGCGACTGCAGCACACCCCCCAGGTTGTTGAGGGTAGTGGCCAGGTCGGCGTGGCCTTTGGGGAATTGCTCCTTTGGGTAGAGCTTGCGTTGCATGGCCAGGGCCTGCTGGTAATGCTCCAGCGCTCCTTCCAGTCGGCCCAGTTTCTCCAGCACACTCCCCAGGTTGTTGAGGGTAGTGGCCAGGTCGGCGTGGCCGTTGGGGAATTGTTCCGCCGGGTAGAGCTTGCGGAACATGACCAGCGCCTGCTGGTCATGCTCCAGGGCTGCCTCCAGTCGGTCCAGGGACCCCAGCACACTCCCCACGTTGCTGAGGCTACCGGCCAGTTCGGCGTGGCCGTTGGGGAATTGCTCCTTTGGGTAGAGCTTGCGTCTCATGGCCAGGGCCTGCTGGAAATGCTCCAGCGCTGCCTCCTGTCGGCCCAGCGGCTGCAGCACACGCCCCATGCTGTTGAGGCAGATGGCCAGGTCGGCGTGGCCGTTGGGGAATTGCTCCTTTGGGTAGAGCTTGCGGTACGTGGCCAGGGCCTGCTGGAAATGCTCCAGCGCTGCCTCCAGTCGGTCCAGAGACCACAGCACCACCCCCATGCCGCTGAGGCTGTGGGCCAGGAGGGCGTGGCCGTCGGGGAACTTGTCCTTGGGGTAGAGTTTGCAGTTCATGGCCAGAGCTAGCTGGTAATGCTCCAGCGCTCCCTCCAAGCGGCCCAGCAACTGCAGCACACTCCCCAGGTCGAGGAGGCTATTGGCCAGGTGGGCGTGGCCAGCGGGGAACTTGTCCTTGGGGTAGAGTTTGCGGTACGTGGCCAGAGCCTGCTGGTGATGCTCCAGCGATTCCTCCAGTCGGCCCAGCGACTGCAGCACACGCCCCAGGTTGGTGAGGCTGCCGGCCAGGTGGGCGTGGCCGTCAGGGAATTGTCCTTTGGGTAGAGCTTGCGGTACGTGGCCAGAGCCTGCTGGTGATGCTCCAGCGATTCCTCCAGTCGGCCCAGGGACTCCAGCACAAACCCCATGTTGTTGAGGCTGGTGGCCAGTTCGGCGTGGCCTTTGGGAAATTGCGCCGCCGGATAGAGCTTGCGTTTCATTACCAGGGCCTGCTGGTAATGCTCCAGGGCTCCCTCCAGTCGGCCCAGCGACTCCAGCACAAACCCCACGTTGTGGAGGCTGTAGACCAGGTGGGTGTGGCCATTGGGGAATTTCTCCACCGGGTAGAGCATGCGGGACATGATCAGGGCCTGCTGGAAATGCTCCAGCGCTGCCTCCCGTCGGCCCAGCGACAGCAGCACCCTCCCCGTGTTGTTGAGGCTGCCGGCCAGGTCGGCGTGGCCGTTGGGGAACTTGTCCTTGGGGTAGAGCTTGCGTCTCATGTCCAGGGCCTGCTGGTTATGCTCCAGCGCTCCCTCCAGTCGGCCCAGTGAGCGCAGCACAAACCCCATCCAACCCAGGCTGGTGGCCAGGTGGGCGTGGCCGTTGGGGAATTGTTCCGCTGGGTAGAGCTTGCGGTACGAGGCCAGGGCAGCTTCCAAGCGCTGCAGTGCCTGGAACGGTTTCCCCTGCTGGTACAACGCCACTCCTGCCTCGTGCAGCCTTTTGGCCTCGGCCTCAAGCCTGGCACGTTCCTCCGCCGTCATCTTCTTGGCATCCGCGTTCACCACACTGGCTCCCGCCAGCAGCAGCAGTCCCGCCAGCAGCCATCGTCCGCTCATGATCGCTCCCTTCATGGTTGGCCCTTGCCCTGGTTGCTGAAACACATCGCGCGTCTATCCGAAACAGGCTTGGCGGTTACTTGCCGACGCCGGAGAGGATGAAGCCGGCCCAGTCCTTCACCGCCGCTTGCTTGCGTTGGGTCATCGGCTGCGGCTCGGTCTTCGGCTCGGGGAGCTTGCCGCCCTTGGCGATGTTCAGCCGCTCCTTGGCCAGCTCCTTGATCTGGGCGGGATGCTGGTACAGATACAGCTGGGCGGCACGCAGCGCTTCGAGGGGAGGTTTGCCGGCTTGCAGTTCGCGGTAGAACAGGCCCATCAGGGCGGCGGTGGGCTCGTCGGGGACGCTCCACAGGCTGGCCACCACGTTCTGGCAGCCGGCCAGGTGGAAGGCGTGCTGCAGGTTGAAGACGCACTCGCGGGCGGCCACCTCGCCCAGGCCCGTCTGGCAGGCACTCAGCACCGCCAGCTCCAACATCCGCAGGTCCAGGTCGAGGAGGCTCTCCCCCGTCAGGATGCGACTCTCGAAACCGCCTTGCTCCGGCGGGTTGGCCTCGGCCAGCAGCAGGCCGGTGTACGCCAGCGGGCTCCCGGCTCCCACCGTGATGCGCCCGACTCGGCGCTTCCGAGAGGATCTCCTGCGAACGCAGCAGGGTGACAGCCTGGTCTTTGGCCCGCTGCTGTTCCGCCTGGAACTCCTTCTCGTTGAAGAAGCCATGCGTGGCGAGATGGACCAGGCGGGCCTGCGGCAATACCTTGAGGACCCGGCTGACCTGGGCGGCGCGCCCGGCCAGGGTGACGACCCGGTCGCCGTACAGACCCTGGAGCAGATGCAGTTCCCGCCCGGTCCCCGGGAGATCGTCCCAGATGCCGCCCACGATCAGAGGCGCACCGCTCCCCTTGCCGAAACGGTGCTCGGAACGCAACTGTTCCAGCAGGAAGGGACCGTTGGGCACCAGGGCCAGGGCGTGGTCTTGCAGCAGGATGGTGCCGGGCCTGCTGCCGGGCAGGGCGGCCCACGGCAGTCGGGTCAGGCCGGCATCGGACGCCAGGTAAACTGTCCGCGTGCCCGGGGGCAGTTGCTCGGCGATTCGCTCCCAGAGCAGACGGCGGAGTTTCTCGGCCACCTGGGGGCTGTCGTGTTCCTGGCGCTGCTCGATCAGGTGCCTCCAGTCCTTCAGCGCTGCCTCGATCGGTTCCGCTTCCCCGACCTCGATCCGCTCCGGGGGCCGATCCCGGAGGACCACGAAAGCGACATAGCGCGCGGTCCAGCGTCCACCGTCGCGGCCGGGTTTCTTGGGGTCGACCTCCCAGTGGTCATAATGCAGCAGATCGACGAAGGCAGTCTGTTCGGGCAGGCCCTTCCGCAAATCGTCGGGACCGAGCTGGCTCAGCGGGCGCTGTTTGTCCCGGTCCGGCACCAGACGCAGCAACTGGCGTTCCAGGCGTTGCTTCTCCTGGGTCAGCTCATGGACCCGGCGATCCCGTTCGCGCAAGGCGTCCCCGGCCTGGGGAAGCGGTTGGTGCAGCAGGCGGGCCAATTCGCCCCGCTGGCTCTGCAACGCGCGGAGGCACTCCTGGACCTCGGCACTGCCTGCAGCGGCTGCGCGGACGGCCTGGTGGCGCCGGGCCAGAATCCGGGTCAGAGCGGAACGTTCACTCCAGACAAACTCGTAACTGGACGGGGCCGCGCCTTTCAGGTCCCGTGTGGCCAAGAGGTATCCCGATAAAGTGGCCTTGACCGAGCGGGCAAAGGCGCGCGCTTCGGCTTCGGAAACAACGAGGGCCAGGGAGTCGGTCCGGCGGCGCAGCATCGTCAGGGCTTGCTCCAGGTGTGCCGCCGCCTGTTCGTGCCGCCCTTGCGCCAGCAGCACACCCGCCAGGTTGTTGAGGCCTCGGGCCAGGTCGGTGTGGCCAGCAGGGTATTGCTCGCTGGGGTAGAGCTTGCGTGTCATGGCCAGGGCCTGCTGGTAATGCTCCCGCGCCTCCTCCAGTCGGCCCAGAGAAAAGAGCACAAACCCCATGTTGTTGAGGCTGAGGGCCAGGTCGGTGTGGCCGGCGGGGAACTTGTTCGCGGGGTAGAGCTGGCGTCTCATGGCCAGGGCTTGCTGGTAATGCTCCCGCGCCTCTTCCAGCCGGCCCAGCGACTGGAGTACAAACCCCATGTTGTTGAGGCTGGAAGCCAGGTGGGAGTGGCCCGCGGGGTATTTCTCCTTCGGATAGAGCTTGCGTGTCATGGCCAGCGCCTGCTGGTGATGCTCCAGCGCCCGCTTCAGCTGGCCCAGGGCTCCCAGCACCCTTCCCACGTAGGCGAGGCTTTGGGCCAGGTCGGGGTGGCCGGCGGGGAACTTCTCCGCCGGGTAGAGCTGGCGTCTCATGAGGAGCGCCTGCTGGTGATACTCCAACGCTTCCTCCCGCCGGCCCAGACCTCCCAGCACCCCTCCCATGTTGGTGAGGCTGCTGGCCAGTTCGGGGTGGCCGGCGGGGAACCGGTCTGTCGGATAGAACTTGCGGTACATGGCCAGCGCCTGCTGGTGATGCTCCAAGGCCCCATCCAGCCGGTCCAGAGACTTCAGCACACTCCCCATGCTGCTGAGGCTACTCGCCAGGTGGGAGTGGCCGGCGGGGTATTTCTCCCTGGGGAAGAGCTTGCTTGTCATGGTCAGGGCCTGCTGGTGATGCTCCAGCGCCCCCTCCAGCCGGCCCAGCGACTCCAGGATGGCTCCCATGTTATTGAGGCTGGTGGCCAGGTCGGCGTGGCCATCGGGGAACTTGTCCGCCGGGTAGAGCTTGCGGTACGTGGCCAGGGCTTGCTGGTAATGCTCCAGTGCCTCCTCCAGTCGGGCCAGAGACTTCAGCACAAGCCCGATGTTGTTGAGGCTGGAAGCCAGGTGGGAGTGGCCCGCGGGGTATTTCTCCTTCGGATAGAGCTGGCGTCTCATGGTCAGGGCCTGCTGGTAATGCTCCAGCGCTTCGTCCAGCCGGCCCAGAGACTCCAGCACGGCTCCCATGTTGTTGAGGCTGGTGGCCAGGGCGGAATGGCCGTCGGGGAACCTGTCCGCCGGGTAGAGCTTGCGGTACGTGGCCAGCGCTTGCTGCACGTGCTCCTGTGCCCCCTCCAGCCGGCCCAGAGACCGCAGCACTAACCCCATGTTGTTGTGACATTGGGCCAGGTCGGGGTGGCCGGCGGGGAACTTCTCCCTGGGATAGCGCTTGCGGTAGATGGCCAGGGCCTGCTGCAAGTGCTCCAGCGTCTCCTCCAGCCGGCCCAGAGACCGCAGCACAACCGCCACGTGGTTGAGGCACGGGACCAGGTCAGGGTGGCCATTGGGTAACTTGTACGCCTGGGAGAGCTTGCGATACCTGACCAGGGCTGCTTCCAGGCGCCGCAGCGCCTGCATCGGTTTCCCTTGCTGGTACAGGGCCCATCCTTCTCGGTGCGCGATGAGTGCCTCGGCACTGAGCCGAGCGCGTTCTTTCGCCGTCATCTCCTTCTCATCCGCGGTTGCCAGACTGGCTCCCGCCAGCAGCAGCAGTCCCGCCAGCAGCCATCGTCCGCTCATGGTCGCTCCCTTCATGGTTGGCCCTTGCCCTGATTACTGAAGCACACCCCTCGCACGTAGCCGAAGCGCTCGTGAATCTGTCGCATCACGGTCAGCGTTTGCTCCTCAGCACTGCTGATGTCCCCGCCCTTGCCCAGTTTAATGCGATCCACGAACCTTGCATTCTCCAGCCAGACGGCGAACACCTCGTCGGTGGCCGGCTTCCGCTTCCACGACGCCAGCAGATCCGCGAGTTCGGTGACCTCTGCGTCGCTCAGCGGCTGCTCCCGGGCCAGCAGCAGGAGCGTCACGACCCCTGGCGGTTCCTCGCCCAGCGGCACCCCGCTGATGTCCGGATAGGCGTCCTTGGGCAGCTTCAGTTCCTGACGCGGGCGTTCCGCGCCACGAGGGTCGGTCCAGGTCGTGGCACGCTCAGGATCCGGTGTAATCCACGGCCACAGCGGATCCACCTGACCGTCGGCTCTGATCCAGAGCACGTACAGGTACGCCGGCCGGTTCATCTTCGCCTCGATCCGAATCCAGTCCCACTTCCGCAGCGGCAGGGCCAGCCGGTCCTTGAGCCGGATCGCCTGCCGCCTCCGGGCCTGCTCGAATTTCTCCGTCGGCGGTCGGGCCGACTCATACACCAGCACGTCCACCGAGCCCTCCAGTGGCTCGACCACAGGGGCGTCCGAGCGCTCCCGTGGCTCGACCACGGGGGCGTCTGCCGGCGTGGTCCTCGCTTGCCACTCCCTCCAGACAAGGAGGGACGCGACCAGAACGGCTGCGACCGCCAGCACACTCACGCTCGCCAGCACCGCCAGCCCTCTGCCCGACCTGTCGGGCAGGCCCGACGGCCGGGAACGAGGCGGCTCCTTCCCCCCGACCGGGTCGGGCAGCGGCGGAGGATACGCGGCGGTTTTTGGTTCATCTCGGCCGCCTGACCGGAATCGCGCCAGGTCGTCGGCCAGGGCGGCTGCCGAGGGATAGCGGGCGGCCAGGTCCTTCTCCAGGCAGCGCAGGCAGATCGCCTCCAGCTCCGCGGGGATGCCGGCACGCCGCTCCCGGGGCGGCGTCGGCCGGGCCACGCACACCTGGGTCAGAGTCGCGCGGATGCCCGGTCCCTGGAACGGCAGCTCACCGGTCAAGCACTGGTACAGGATCACGCCCAGGGCCCAGACGTCGGCGGGCGGGCCCACGTCGTGCCGGCCCTCGGCCTGTTCCGGGGCCATGTAAGCCGGGGTGCCCAGCAGGTGGCCGGCCACCGTTTGCCGCTGCCGGGAATCCAGCTGCCGGGCCAGGCCAAAGTCCGCGATCTTGGGAAAGCCGAAGCTCAGGCTGCCGGAGTTGCCCGGCACCGGTCCGCCCAGCAGCACGTTGGCGGGCTTCAAATCGCGGTGAACGATGCCCGCCTCGTGGGCCGCTTGCATCGCCCGGGCCAGCACCTCCAGCAACGCAGCCGCCTCGGCGACGGCCAGCGGGCCCTGCCGCAGGACGCTAGCCAGGCTGCCGTCCGGAACGTATTCCAGGGCCACGAACAGAGCCGGCTCGGACCGGTCGAGTGGCTGCCACCGGCCGATCTCGAAAATCTGCACGATGTGCGGATGCTGCAAGCGGGCCACGGCCTCGGCCTCGCTCTGGAAACGCCGATCGGCCTCCGGGTCGCCAAGGCGGCGGAGTACCTTCAGGGCGACCTCGCGTTTGAGCCGGGGGTCGCGGGCCAGGTAGACGGTTCCCATGCCCCCTTTGCCCAGCAGCACCAGATCCTCGTAGCCGGGAATCACCGGTGCGTTGGCATCATCGGTGTCGGCATCCTGCGCCAGGTCCGGTGTCTCCGCTGCGCGGCCAGCTACGCCAGCCGTTTCCGCCTTCGGGCCGGTCGCCAACGGATCGTCCCCGGCTGAGGAGTTGAGCTTGCCGGAAGCCTTCACGAGGCGGATCAGGGCGAGGAGCGCATCGTCCGGCACGGCGGTCACGATGGCCTCGCACTCGGGGCAGCCGGCAACGTGGTCGGCCACCGCTCGGGCATCGTCAACTGCCAGCTGGCCCAGGGCAAAGGAAGACAGCCGCAGCCGGTCGGGATGAATCGTGTTCATGGTTCGTTCTCCACTGGACTCTACTCCTTATGGATGCGACCGGACCGAATCTGTCCCGAAAAACTTTTTTCTCCTGGCACGCGCCTTTGTCCGAGCCGCGCACGCAGCGCAGCGGAGTAAGCGGCCCCCGGGCTCCCCGCGACCGCTTACTCCGCTGCGCTGCGTGCGCGGCTCGGACAAAGGCGCTGCGTGCGCGGCTCGGCACGCAGCGCAGAATGCACGAATCAATCCAGAATGCCGCTCATTTCCTCGCGCAGCCGCTTGAGGATCCCGGCCCTGGCCAGGTAGACGGCATTGACGCTCATTCCCAGGTCCGCAGCCACCGCAGCCGGCTTCTCGCCGGCCAGCAGCCGCTCGAACGCCTGCCAGGTCTTCGGAGCGAAGTCCCTCCGCACCAGGGCGAGGAACCGCTGCACGACGTACCGGTCGTGTTCCTGGTCCCACTGGCGGACCAAGTCGCCATCCGGGGCCGCAAGTTGCTCCAGGACCTGGACCTGAAAGCCGCTGTCGCCCGTGGCCTGCGGGCGTGCCTGACGCTGCCGCCAGAAGGCATGCAGCCGATTGACCAGGATGGCCCGCAGCCAGTCGCGGAACCTGCCTTTCTCCGGGTCGTACTGAAAGCGGGCCAGCTCCCGCACCAGCGTCGTCAGGATGTCCTGCAACAGGTCCTCGACGTCGTGGGGTTGCAGGCCCTGGCACTGCAGCCAGGAAGAGAGCAGTGGCCGATAAAGCGAGTCAAACTGCCGCCAGGCGACGGCGTCGCCCGGGTTGGTCCGGAGCCGGTTCAGCAGACTGGGGGGCGTTTCGGCCACGGTTGCGCTCGCTGAGGACTTGGAGTCTGGCCCCATCCTCCGGCATCCGGCTGAGCTTGTCAAGGAGATACCGAAAGAGGTGTGAGCGCCTCGCGCCGAAAAAGTGCTCTATTCCAGCAGCTGCACTGGTCAGAGAAAACCCCGCGCTCTATCCCAACCGCTGGAATTCCCCAGTTCGCCTGAGTTGACAGAGGGGCAAACCGGTGGCAGCCGCGATTGTGTCCGTGCAATTCTTCGACGAGGCCGGCGGCCTGGTCCGGCTGATCGACCAGACCCTGCTTCCGGGGACGCTGACCTATCGCGATTGCCGGACCGTCGAGGACGTCTGGGAAGCGATCAAGACCCTGCGCGTCCGCGGCGCCCCGGCCATCGGCGTCGCCGCCGCGATGGGCGTGGTCCTGGGCGTGCGCGAGTGCCGGGACGGGGCCGGGTTCGAGCGCCAGGTTGCGGAGGTCTGCTCCTACCTGCGGACCAGCAGGCCCACGGCGGTCAACCTGTTCTGGGCCCTGGACCGGATGGAGCGGCTGGCTCGCGGTTTCGGTCCCGCGGTGCCCCTCGCGGATCGGCGGGCCCGGCTGCTGAGCGAGGCAATCCGGATTCAGGAAGAAGATCAAGATATGTGCGCCGCCATTGGCGCGGCGGGCGAGGGCCTGATCGCGGACGGCTCCGGGGTGCTGACGCACTGCAACACCGGAGCGCTGGCCACGGCCGGGGCGGGGACCGCCCTGGCGGTGCTGACCACCGCGGCCGGCAAGGGCCGGCGCTTCCAGGTCTTCGCTGACGAGACCCGGCCGCTGCTGCAAGGGGCCCGGCTGACGGCCTGGGAGTTGAAGCAGCAGAGCGTCCCGGTTACCGTGATTTGCGACAGCATGGCCGGCCAGGTGATGAAGGAGGGCCGGGTCCAGCTGGTCATCGTCGGGGCCGACCGGATCACGGCCAACGGCGATACGGCCAACAAGATCGGTACGTACAGCGTTGCCGTGCTGGCGCGGCGCACAGCATCCCCTTTTACGTGGCCGCACCCACCAGCACCTTCGATCTGTCGCTGGCCTCCGGCGACAGCATCCCCATTGAACAGCGCGATCCGCGCGAGGTGACGCACGGCTTCGGCCGGCAAACCGCGCCCGAGGGCGTGGCTGTGTACAACCCCGCGTTTGACGTGACCCCGGCCCGGTTGATCACCGGCATCATCACCGAGAAGGGATTGATCCAGCCGGTCAACCGGGAAACCATCTGGGCCACCCTGGAACCGTGAGGAGAGAGCGAAGTCGCGTCACTCAGCCCGGCAGGGAACGTTTCCCTGCCGACGTGGCGTTATTACGCAGGCTCACCCCTGCGGCTACTTTGGGAGTTCCCCGTCATGAAGCCCAGGCCATCGGCCTGTCCGCAACTGGAGTCTTTGGAAGATCGCTGTCTCCCGGCCTTCGTCTTCTTCTCGGGAGGCGGTCTGTCTGTCAGCAACCCTCTCGCCAGCTTGACCGTGACCCAGGTCACCACGAACAACACCTGGAAAGTGCAAGACGGTGGGCTTTCCTACGGCCCGTTCCATGGGGTCAAGGCCATCTCGATCAGCAGCGGTCTCGGCAACCACAACACCACGGTGGACCTTGACGGCCTCACCTACACCGGCAGCCTCGCCATCAACGCGCCGGGAGGCAACGACCTGATCACCTTCACGACCAGCAAACCAGGCGGTATCCTCTTCGGCAACGTCTTCATCACGGCCGGGACCGGCAAGGACCAGCTCGTCATCCCCAAGGCCATCACGGTCAATGGCGTCACCCAGTTCAACCTGGGCAGCGGCAACGATACCCTCACCGTCTCCGGCCCGGCGACCTTCAACGGGACCTTTGACGTGAACGTGACCACGGGGACCGATTCGATTGCCTTCACCAACGCTGCCGCGACCATCAACGGCAACACCTACTTCCTCACCGGCAGCGGCAACAGCACTCTGAACCTGGGGACCGCGTTCACGATCAACGGCGACGTGATCGTGAACCTGGGCAATGGCAACGACAAGATCACGCTGGACGCCAACCTCAACGGCAACCTGTTCGTGATCCTGGGGAATGGCAACAATACCCTGACAATCAATTCGGCCGGCCCACCGACGGGAACCACCTACTACTCCTTCTACCTGACCACCGGCAACGGCAACACCAACGTGTCCCTGGCACCGACCGCGTCGGCTTCGTGGTTCCTCAACTGGAACTTCGGCACCGGGTCGAACACAATCAACCTGGGCGGCTCGAAGACGGAAACCATCTCCGGCCTGATCCACACCCTGAACTCGTTCGACTTCACGTTCATCCAGGGGGCCAACTGGCTGATTGTCTCCTATTTCATCACCGACTTCTGATCTTTTCCTTCCAGCCGTTCTCACCCCTGAGAAGCCCCGCCGGCCAGGTTTTCCCAATCCTGGGAAGCCCCGGCCGGCGAATGCCCGCGTTTCACCGCGATTCCGCAGGTGCCGCTCCTGGCACCGGATTTGCCTTCCACACACCACTCGTCTTGAGTCGGCACCCCGCGGGGTGGGTCCTGTTTTTCTCGTCCCAGGAAAGAGGTTGACCCTGCCCCGCAACGGTACTAGAAAACTCCCCGTGGCTTCCCACGGATGCCGAGTTGTCTCGCTATACTTGCCCTGACCAGCAGGTAAGGATCGCACTGATGTCGGACCCGACCCCCATTGTGAGCGGCAGCTCTCCCAATGCCCCCAAAGCCGTGGCCGCTCCTCCCGCCCCCCCCAAACCAGCGCCGAAGCCGGCCGGCAAACCTCCCGCCAAGGGAGGGGAACGCCGGGGCTTCCTCCTTGGTGTCCTGGTTGCGCCCTTTGTCATGGCCTGGACCGCCTTCACCGCCTCGATGCTCCTCATGACGCTGGGGACCGTCCGTTTTCTGTTCCCGAATGTCCTCACGGAGCCGCCGAGCAAGTTCAAGGTAGGCCTTCCCGATACCTTCGAGGAAGGCAAGGTCGTGGACCGCTTCAAGGACCAGAACGCCTGGATCGTCCGCAGGGACGGCGTGATCTACGCCCTCAGCACCACCTGCACGCACCTCGGCTGTACGCCCAACTGGCTGGAGCGCGAGCAGAAATTCAAATGCCCCTGCCACGGCAGCGGCTTCTACATCAGCGGCATCAACTTCGAGGGCCCCGCCCCCCGGCCGCTGGAGCGCTGGGGGGTGTTCATCGGCGACGACGGCCAGCTGGTCGTGGACAAGAGCAAGAAGTTTCAGTACGAGCGCGGCGACTGGACCAACCCCGAGTCTTACATCAAGGTTTAACAGGACCCCATCATGGCCCTGCTCGATTTCATCCGTAACTCCCAGGTGTGGAAGAGCATCTTCCGCCATCCCGCGCCCCGTGACCGCCGCAACCGCGTCGTGGTCATGCTCACCAACGTCTTCCTGCACCTGCACCCGGTCAGCGTCCGCAAGGCCGGCATCGACCTCAGCTACACCTGGTGCATGGGCGGTCTGACGTTCTTCCTCTTCCTGGAACTGACCGTCACCGGCGTGCTGCTGATGTTCTACTATCGGCCGACGCTGGAACATGCGTACAACGACATCCTGCTGTTACGCGACGTGGCCACCCTGGGCATCCTCCGCGAATTGCATCGCTGGGGCGCTCATGCGATGGTCATCACCATCTGGCTGCACATGTACCGGGTCTTCCTGACCGGCAGCTACAAGCCGCCGCGCGAATTCAACTGGGGCGTGGGTGTGATACTGCTGGTGCTGACGCTGCTGCTGAGCTTTACCGGCTACCTGCTGCCGTGGGACCAGCTGGCCATCTGGGCCATCACCGTGGGCAGCAACATGGCCCGGGCCACGCCCTTCGTGGGGTACGAGGGCCCAGGGGCCACGTTCCTCGTGATCGGCGACGCTCCGCTGATTCACTCGGGGTCAGATGCTCGCTTCCTGCTGCTGGGTGGACGGTTCGTCAGCGGCGAGACGCTATTGCGGTTCTACGTCTTGCACTGCGTGGCCATACCCCTGGCCGCCGCCCTGCTCATTGCCGTCCACTTCTGGCGGGTCCGGAAGGATGGAGGCATCAGTGGGCCGCTGTAACGCTGGGGGCTTGCCACGCCCCCTGCCGGCTTGCCCGGCAGGTGAAGCAGGTCAAGAGCTAGAAGACGGAAAAGGAAACACGAATTGTTTCGTCTTTCTCTAGCTGGTGACCTCCTTCACCTGCCGGACAAGCCGGCAGGGGTCGATGAAAAAGGGTTTCTTCGAGTTTGTCGGATACAAGGCGCAACCATGAACAATACCCTGTCTGGTCCCCTGCAGAAAGGACGGCGGCATCAGCGGTCCGCTGTAACGCTGGGGGCTTGCCTCGCCCCCTGCCGGCTTGCCCGGCAGGTGAAGCAGGTCAAGAGCTAGAAGACGGAAAAGGAAACACGAATTGTTTCGTCTTTCTCTAGCTGGTGACCTCCTTCACCTGCCGGACAAGCCGGCAGGGGTCGATGAAAAAGGGTTTCTTCGAGTTTGTCGGATACAAGGCGCAACCATGAACAATACCCTGTCCGGTCCCCTGCAGAACGGTCTGGCCGCGTTCTACCTGATCTGTGCCCTGCTCAACGGGGGCTTTGCCTGGTACTGGGCCCGCCGCAACGCACCGGTCAAGATGCTGGTGTGGGGGGCTGTGATGATGCTCTTCCTGGTCCATGCGGTCGCGTACGTGGCTCATGCCGGCTGGATGCTGCCCTTCAACATCCGCGAGAAGATCGATTCGGTCCTGAGCGGTAACCAGGGGGCCGTGGTCTACGTCTGCGCCTCGTTCGTGGCCTTCGCCGTGATGCTGACCTTCCGCCGCTTCTTCACCAACCCGCAGGTGGCCTGGACCATGCTCAACCTGAGCCTGCTGCTGGGCGGCTGGGCCATGACCAACAGCGACTTCCGCGCCATTGTGACCAAGGCGGACAACGTGCCGATCACCATGCTGATCTACTCGGCCGGCTTCTTCACCTGGTTCGCCATGTACCGGGCCGTGCAGAACGACGCGCGTATCGCCCGGGGTGAACCGGTCCTGGAGAAGGCCGGCGACGAGAAGGTGCTGGTCTGGCCTGACCTGGTCTATACCGAGCTGATCTGCATGGTCATCGCCACCGTCGTGCTGGTCGTCTGGGCCATCGTCCTCAAGGCGCCGCTGGAGCAGCCGGCCACCAGCGCCAAGGCCCCCAACCCGTCCAAGGCCCCGTGGTACTTCCTCGGCTTGCAGGAAATGCTCGTCTACTACGATCCGTGGATGGCCGGCGTGGTGCTGCCGACCCTGATCATCGTCGGCCTGATCGCCGTTCCCTACATCGACTTCAACCCGGCGGGCAACGGCTACTTCTCCTTTGCCAACCGGGCCTTCGCGGTCACCACGTTCATGTTCGGCTTCCTGGTGCTGTGGGTGGTGCTGATCGTGCTTGGCACCTTCCTGCGGGGGCCCAACTGGAACTTCTTCGGCCCCTTCGAGTACTGGGACCCGCACAAGGTCGATCCGCTCACCAACGTCCAGCTCTCGGACATCTTCTGGTTGAAGATGCTGCACCAATCGGTGGAAGGGATGAACCCGCTCAAGCGCGAGGCGCCGGGACTGATCCTGGTGTTCCTCTACCTGTTCGTCCTGCCGCCGCTGCTGGCCCGGACCCTCTTCCGCAGCTTCTTCGTCAAGATGGGCTTTGTCCGCTACATGACCCTGATGGTCCTGCTGCTGTTCATGGCCGCCCTGCCGATCAAGATGATCCTGCGCTGGACCATCAACCTGAAGTACATCGTGTACGTACCGGAAATCTTCTTCAACATCTGAGATAAGTCATGGCTGCGACTGATAAACCGTATCGCGATCAGCGGGTGATGGACATCGTCTTCGCGGTTTCGTGCGTGGCGATGCTGCTTAGCTGTATCTGGATGTTCGCGGACGACTATTACCGGGAGTACAAGCCGATCCAGCGCAAGTTCCGCGACGTGGAGACGGCCCTGAGCGAACGGCAGATGATCAACGACCTGCCCGACCCGCAGCTGGTCGAGGTCCGGGAAAAGGCCGTCGTCGCCGCCCGCCAGGCCTTGGCCGACAAGAAAAAGGACGTGGCGCCGGCGGAGCAGGAATACCTGGTCAAGCGCGACAACAACGATACCCGCTACAAGAAAATCAAGGCCGACCTGGACGCGAAGGCCAGTTACTACAACATTGCGATGGAGCACGTTGGTGACTCCAGACCGAAGTCTGCCGAGCACCGCTTCTCTCAGAAGGAAGCTGAGGAGCTGAAGAAGGAGGTCAAGAGGCTGGAAGACGAGCTGAAGGAGGCCCAGGCGACGATTGATGCGACTCAGCAAAAGTATCGTGAAGAGGTCCGCAAGCAACTGGAACCCCTGGAGCGCGACCTGGCCAACGCCGAGGAAGACCTCAAACGGATCACAGCCCCGTTCGATCGCTTTGCCAAGAGCACGGCGCAGAAGACCTGGACCGTCTACGACAGCATCCGCACGCTGCCGATCCTCGATGGCTTTGCCTCGCCGACCAGGATCAACCAGATCCATCTGAACGACCTGACCATCGAATACGGCAGCTTCAAGGACGTGCCGCGCTACGATCGCTGCACCACCTGTCACCTGGGCATCGAGCGGGCCACGTTCAACCGGGACAAGCTGGACGCCCTGTCGGACGAACCCTACGAGGCCAACCTCCGGCTGCGCTGGACGCGCAAGCTGTTCAACGATCGCAAGAAAGGCGGCGAGAAGCTCGGCTTCGACCTGGGCAACCTGCCCAGGCAGGTCAGCACAATGAAGCTGACGCCGGCCGAGGTGACGATGTACGCCGCCCATCCCCGGCTCGACCTGTTCGTCGATGCCAACAGCCCGCACCCCGCCGAGAAGGTCGGCTGCACCATCTGCCACAACGGCCAGGGCAGCGCCACCAGCTTCGGCCTGGCCGCCCACTCGCCGGCCGACTTCCGCCAGGAAGAGGAGTGGCGCAAGGAGCACGGCTGGGCCCACGATCATTTCTGGGACTTCCCGATGCTGTCCAGCCGGTTCGTCGAGTCCACCTGTCTGAAGTGCCATCACCAGGTGACCGACCTGGTCCGCCACGGCAGCAAGGAAGAGGCCCCCAAGCTGCTCCGCGGCTACAACCTGGTGCGCGAGATGGGCTGCTTCGGCTGCCATGAGATCGCCGGCCTGAAGAGCGGCAAGGAAGTCGGTCCCGACCTGCGTCTGGAGCCGTCGCCCGCCCTGGAGTGGCTGTCTGCCGCCGAGCAGGAGAAGGCGAAGTCCGACCCCGCCAACCCGCCCGGCACCTATCGCAAGGTCGGCCCCAGCCTGCGCCGCCTGGCCGAGAAGACCAATCCGGAGTGGGTCCACTTGTGGATCAACAGCCCGCGCGGCTTCCGCCCGGATACGCGCATGCCGCACTTCTACAACCTGAGCAACAACAGCGGCGAGGCCTTCGACGAAAACACCGGCACGCCCAATCAGAAGGCGTTCCCCGCCACGGAAATCCACTGTGTGACCGCCTACCTGTTCGAGGAGAGCAGCCGCAACCTCAAGGGCGACGACACCCTCCGGAAGTACCTGGAACACGTCCACGACACGCTGCTGAAGCGATTGCTTCAGGAAGACAGGAAGCAGCTGGGTCCGCTCAACGAGAAGGACAAGAAGGCCCTGGACGCCACCACCCGGCAGCTGGCCGACCTGGCCCTGCTGTCGGTCCCGGCGAAGGCGGCCCGGATCAACGTCGTCGCCACCGAGCTGAAGCAGGCCCAGGACCGCCTCCAGGATCTGCTCCAGGCACCCGAGGCCGCACGCCGGAAACTGCAGCAGCAGCGCCAGCTCGCGAAATCCAGGGACGACACCGACAAGGTCAAAGAGATCGATAGGGACCTGGCTGACAACAAGAAGACCTTTGAGCAGGCCGTCGGTCTGGGAGATGAGTCCCTGGCGAAGCTCACCAAGGAGTTCAAGGAGGAAAAGGAGCCCGCCAAGAAAAAGAAGCTCGAGAAGGAACTGCTCGAGGCCGAGCAGACCCGCAAAGATCGCCGGCTCAGTTTGACCGGTCTGGCCGAAGAACTGCGGAAGCTGTCCCTGCCGACGCCGATCAGCGAGAAAGTGGTGAGCTGGGACGGCACGGTCCTGAAGGAGCTGCCAGCCCCCGGCGACAAGAAGAAGGTGGAGAACGGCCGCAGGCTGTTCATCGAGAAGGGCTGCATGGCCTGCCACTCCCACGAAGGCACCACCAGGGAGAAGGAAGGTCCGGTCGTCAACGGCGAGGCCAACTTCGGTCCCAACCTGAGCCGGCTGGCCGCCAAGCTGGGCATCGACTCCAAGGGCACGGATGCACGCCGCTGGCTGCTGCAGTGGATCCTCAATCCCAACGTCCACCATCCGCGGACGCGGATGCCGATCACCCAGCTGAGCAAGGAAGATGCAACCGACATCGCCGACTGGCTCCTTAGCCAGAAGGTCGAGGACTGGAAGGAAGAAGATCCGGCCGCCGAGCCCAGGATGAAGGATCTGAAGGCCCTGACCCGCGTCTACCTGCTCAAGGCCCCGGGCATCACCCGCGAGGAAGTGCAGCAGTTCCTGGGCGGCGAAGACGACAAGATGCCGGAGGGCATCCCGGACAGCTGGCTGCGGTCGGTCGCTCCCGACGCCGAGGAGCATCGGCTGGCCAAGAGCACGATCAAGCCGAAAGACCTCAAGTGGTACGTCGGCAAGAAGGCCATCACCCGGCTGGGCTGTTTCGGCTGCCACGACACGCCCGGCTTCGACCAAGCCAAGCCGATCGGCGTGGCCCTCAACGACTGGGGCAAGAAAGACCCCGAACGGCTGGCCTTCGAGGACGCGCCCGCGTTCCTCCGCGGTCACTTCAACGTCGTCGCTAGCCGCAACAAGGCCGCGGACAAAACCGAGCGCGATCCCGACTGGAAGTACAGCAAGGACGGTAAACCGCCGCTGGAGCGGTTCTTCGCCGAGGGCGTGGAGCATCACACCCGCGACGGCTTCCTCAACCTGAAGCTGGAAGACCCGCGCAGCTACGACTACCAGCGCCTCCGCACCTGGGACGATCGGCTGCGAATGCCGCAGTTCCGCTTTGCCCGCCACGTCCGCCGGGAGAAGGACGAGGTCCTGCCTCCCGAACCGAGCCAGGACGCCTCCGAGGCCGAGAAGAAGGCGTACCAGAAGGAAAAGAACCGCCGCGAGGAGCGCTACCAGGCCCGGCTATCCCGCGCGGAAGCCGAGGCCCGCGAAGCGGTCATGACCTTTATCCTGGGTCTGGTCGCCGAGCCAATCCCGCTCAAGTACCAGGCCAACCCCAAGCCGGACAAGCTGGCCGAGACCAAGGGCCGGCAGGTGCTGGAGAAGTTCAACTGCGCCGGCTGTCACCAGGTTCGGTCCGGGGTGTATGAGTTCTATCCATCGAAAGAGGCCATCAAGGACCTGGACACCCGGCTGAGCGAGCCGGCGGTGCTCAACAAGATCCTGGAGGGCCACTCCTTCATGAACCACAACGCCTGGGTGGGGACCGCCTCGCCTTACCCGGATCGGATGCTTGCCATGGGGACCCTCGCCATACCTCCAGGACAGACGGCCGCCCTGTCCCCCGACCCGGAGGAAGGAACTCCGGAGTTCCTGCTGGTGCGCCTGTCCGATGCTCTGCGCTTTACCAACGAGAGCCGGATGGTGCGCGACTACCCGGCCGGCGAGGTCATTCGGATTCCGCTGAAGGACCTGCCGCCGGAAGTCCGGCCGGCCACCCAGGACATGAGCAGTCCGGAGCTGGCCAGGGCCTGGGTGAATCGCCTTGCTCCGCAGCCGTATGGAGGCACGTTCCGCAGCCTGCTTACCAATGAGTACGCCAAGAAAGCGTACTCCACGACGATCAAAACCGACGAAGACGCATTCAACGTCTTGCCGCCGCCGCTGATCCGCGAGGGCGAGCGCGTGCAGCCCAACTGGTTGTACCAGTTCCTGCTCAAGCCGCACGCCATCCGGCCGCAGGTGCTGCTGCGCATGCCGCAGTTCAACATGAGTGCCGACGATGCCACGGCCCTGGTCAACTACTTCACGGCCGTGGAGCGCCTGACCAACGGCAGCGCCGGCAACGCCAATGCGTTCCTGAATGTCGAGCAGCAGGACAAGGAGTACTGGCAGCTCAAGAATGAGGAGTACGTCAAGAAGCTGTCGGACGAGCAGAAGAAGAAGCGTCTGGAGGAATTGAAACCGATCTGGGAGCTGGTTCTGCAGGACCAGGTGGTCTCGCTCAAGCCGGAGCTGGCCTACGCCGAGAAGGAGCTGGAGATAGCCAGGGAGGAGGCGAAGAAGACCCCCGGGGACGCCACCAAGAAGATCGAGCAGGACGCGCAAAAGAAGGTGGACGATCTCAAGAAGCGCATCAGCGCGCTGGAGGACAACGCCAAGAAGAAAGACTTCAAGGCGCTGAACGAGGAATGGGAGAAGAACGCCTATGCGGCCGATGCCTACCGGCTGCTGCTCTCGCACGAGAAGGGCATCTGCCGGAGCTGTCATTCCATCGGCAACCTGGGCCTGGAGGGAGCGAAGGCGCCGCCGCTGGACAAGGTGTCCGATCGGCTCCGGCCGGAGTGGACGAGGCGCTGGATTGCAGCCCCGGCGCAGATGTACGCCTACAATACGACGATGCCGGCCAATTTCCTGCACCCGAAACCCCCCGCGACCGTCAACAAAGAGATTTTTGACGGAAGCACGATGGAGCAGATAATGGCGGTGAGGGACGTCCTGTTGAACTTCCCACGCATTAACAACATGCCGGTCAATCGGTACTATCGTCCGGCGCCGGCTGGAGGAAAGTAATGAAGCTGCCACAACGAACGCTGCTGCTCAGCACCCTGCTGCTGTTTGTCGCGGGCCCAGTCTTTGCCCAGAGCTGGGGCACGATCAAGGGCCAGGTGGTCTGGGCCGGCGACCCGGCCAAGAAAAAGCGCGAGCCGCTCAAGGTGGACAAGGACCAGGGGGTCTGCCTGAAGCACGGCCCGCTCCTGGACGAAACCTTCGTCATCGACGAGAAGACCAATGGCGTCAAGTGGGTCATGGTCTGGCTGGCGGACGCCAAGGAGCCGAAGAACGTCAATGCCGCGATCCCGATTCACCCCAAGCTGAAGGCACTCAAGGACAAGACCGTTGCCATTGACCAGCCCGCCTGTGCCTACGAGCCGCACGTCTTCGGCATGCGGGTCGGCCAGACCCTGGTGTGCAAGAACTCCGCAACCATTCCCCACAACGTCAATATTCTCGGCGGGGCGGACAACCCCAACATCAATCCGCTGATCCCGCCGGGAGCCAAGGTGGAAGTGGATGGCTGGAAGCCAACGGGTTTCGGTTCTGTGCTGATCAAATGCAGCATCCACGGCTGGATGCAGTGCTACACCCGGGTCTTCAATCACCCCTACTTCGCGGTGACCAACGACAAGGGCGAGTTCGAGATCAAGGACGCTCCCGCCGGCGAGTTCCGGGTGGTCATCTGGCATCCGGAGTCGTGGGTGCTGCCCGGCCGGAATACGGGCATGCCCGTGACCATCAAGGCCAACGGCGTCACCGACCTGGGCAAGATCAAGTTCAATCCAGCGAAGTAATTCGCAGCCCCGAGCCGCTTGCGGTTTGGCGCATCGGCCAGGCGAGCGGCGCGGCGTAAGCCCGCCGGTATCGGCACCGGTGCAGCACCGGCGGGCTTACGCCGCGCCGCTCGCCTGGCCGCAAGCGGCTTGTTTATCCGATCATTTCTCAGTCAGGAGAAGCATACATGGCATTGCTCCGTTCTCGGTGGCTCCTGTTCAGTCTCGCTTTCACGTTCGTGGCGGCTGTGGTCGTCGGCTGTGGCCGGCGGGACCTGGAGGACGAGAATCCCGGTCCCCTCCCGAGCAGCCGCGGCGGTGGCGCGGCGGCCCAGGAAACGCCCATCAAGCCGGGCACCGCGACCATCAAGGGGCGGATCACCGTCTCCGGAGCGCCGTCCGAGATGGAGCTGAACGAGAAGTTTGTGGCCACCATCGAGAAGAACGCCTCGGCCACGGATCGGCCGCACTGCCTGAACGTCGGCGACCACGTCGATCAGAAGCACGAGCAGGATTGGAAGTTCGGTTCGGACAAGGGGCTGGCGGACGTCCTGGTGTATCTCCGGCCGCCGAGCGGCAGTTATTTCGCCGTTAATCCGGAGGATCCTCGCGTCCTGGCAGCGCGAAAGGGCCCTGCGGTCATTGATCAGCCTCATTGCGTTTACGTGCCGCACGTGATCCGGCTTCTGCCGAGATTCCGCGACCTGAAGGGCACTGAGGAAAAGGGTGTCCAGTCGCTGCTGCTCCGGAACACGTCCAAGATTGGCCACAACGTCGCGTTCCCCGGTGGGAACGTGCCCGTGTCCTCCGGTGGCGGCGAGTACACTATCGATTTCTTCAAGCCGGAGTACGTGCCCTACACGATCTCCTGCAAAATCCATCCCTGGATGAACGCCAGCATCCTGGTGCTGGATCACCCCTACTCGGCCATCACCAACGAAAAGGGCGAGTTCGAGATCAAGGACGCCCCGGTGGGCAAGGTGCGGCTGATCGTCTGGCACGGCACCAAACCGGGGTTCGTCACCCCAAACAAGGCGCGTGGTGAGGAGATTGAGCTGAAGGCGGGCGAGGTGACGGAGAAGACCTTCGAGGTTCCGTACCAGCCGTGATTGTTAGCCGCGACGCGGAGCGCGGGGCCCACCCTCCCCGCGCTCCGCTCCGCCGCTGCGCGGCTCCGCGTCGCGGCTAACAAGTGGTGCCCCTCACGCTGAAGCGATGGCCCGGTTGCGGCTCGCTTCAGCCTTTTTTTTCTAGGAGCCTGTCCTCGTAATCCAGCAGATTGGTGCTGGGGGGCTTGCCCCGGATTCCTGTTTGGCCCATTGTAGCAGGAAGCAGGTTGGATTTCTGAGAAGGCTACGACGGGAGATGACCGTGCAAGCTCCACGCAAGACCTATCGGCCCTGGGAACCGGACCTTTATCGGCTGCAATCGTATTCCCCACTGGCCAAGTTGCCCGAGGGCGACCTCGTTTTCTTCCTCCTCGACGTTGTGCCCCAACTCGACCTCAGCGCCGTCTACGCTCCCTACGAGGACCAACTCAAAGGCGCTCCTCCCTTTGACCCACGCCTGATGACTTGCCGTGTCTTGGGGCCATGACATTTGTAGCGGAACACACCGAGCGGTTGCGGGGGGAAAATCCGGACATGACCATGGAGCAGGTCTGCCGGGCGCTGGTGACTGTGTGCGGCAGTTGGCTGCGGCGGCGTCGGGGGACGAGCGAGCAGGTGTGTGTGCTGGCAGTCATCGTCTACCACCAAAGACGCAACCGCATGGCCAGCGCGTCGAAGCGCAGGCGACCCGTTGTCATTGGAACTCGGAAAAAACGCCGGCCACCCCGAAAAAAACGACAACGACGATCCACTGTCCGTTCACCGTAGCGCTGTAGTGCTAAGGCGGCGGCCCCTTGACTGCTGCCTGTCGCACCGCATCCGCCGCCCGTCCTACCCGCCCGACTTCGGCCAGGTAACGCTGCCTTTCGGCCTGCTCCGCCGGAGAAAGCTGCTCCCGGCCCTTGCTGACGTCTTCCGCCAGTTGGCGGAAATCGTCCGCCACCTTCCGTAACTGTTCGGCATCGTTGGGCCAGAGCTTCTCCCGCTCGAGCAGTGCCGCGGCTGCCCCGGCTCGGTCCCCTGCCAGGCCGCACCAGCGAGCCAGCCGGTCGCAGCAGCGGCTGAGCCCCACCCGGTAGGCGGGGACGGACGGGGCCTGCTCGAAGGCTTCCTGCATCGCCGCCGCGCTTTCCCGGAACGCCGCCAGTGCCTGCTCGCGCTGCCCCAGCTGCCAGCGGGCCTTGGCGATCCTCTGCCAGGCGTCACTGAGGTCGAAGCGATACCGCGGCACGGCAGGAGCGGCACGGCAGAGCCCCGCACAGAGGCCCCGGGCGTGCTCTGCCTGACGAAGGGCTTCTCCCGGGTCTCCCAGCCGGCACAGATAACGCGGAGATGATCACGGACTGTCCCGCCAGGTGTTCGCAGAACGTCAGGGTGCGTGACGGCATTTCGGCATAGCGATCGGCCAGGGCGGCCAGCTCCCGAACCAGCGTCAGAGCAGCGGCGGGCCGGTCGTCCACCAGCGCCCCAACCGCTCGCCAGAGCGTGCGCCATGCCGTCCAGGTCCATCGGGCTGGTCGGCCCGGTGTTCGCTGATCCCTGCCACCAGGGGCCGGACGTGTTCCTGAAACGTCTGCTCCGCCAGCGCTGTCCGGCCCGTTTTCCAGTGGCAGACCGCCAGGCAACAGTACGCTTCCAGCAGCGCGTGTTGCGGCCAGTCCTCACTCGGGTCCTGTTGAGCCAGCGCGGCCAGGGAACGGGCGGCTTGCTCGAACAGTTCCACCGCTTCCGCATAGTACGGGTTCGCCTGCTGCTTCCCCATGAGCCTGGAACAGCACAGCCCCAGGTTCAGTTTCACCAGCGGGTCGTGCGGCTGCTCTCGGGCCAGCTTGCCATACTGGGCGTAAGCCTGCTGCCAGCAGGGGACCGCCGCACCGGCAGGCGGTGCTTGCCGAAGTGGGATTCGCCCAGCAGCAGACAGGCCAGGGCCAGTCGCTTGCGGAGCGCCACGCGGGACGGATCCCTCGTCCAGGAGTTGAACGAGGCGCGTTCGCTCTTCTTCGAGGGGGGCCAGGAACTCATCCGGGCTGACCTCATGGACACTCAGCCTCAGCAACTCGGATGCGCCCGAGCGCCACCTTGCGCTGGTGCTCCAGGTTGCCGGGCTGCTCCTCGGCCAGTTCCTGATAGAGGGCATAAGCCCGCAGTTTCAACCGCAGCCACCGCGCGATCATTCCCTGGCTGTTGGTCCCAGCAGCCTGCCAGGAGCAGGTTGTGGCCAGCCAGTCCCAGTACTCCGGGTTGTCGGGATGCTGCTGCGCCAGCGGCTCCCACAGTTGCTGCGCAGCCAGCAGGTGTTTGTCCACCTCGGCCATCTGGCTCTTCAAGGCGTACAGGCCGCCCAGGCTGCCGCGCAGGTTGGTCAGGGCGATCCGGACCCTGAGGTCGCCGGGATTTTTCTGGATCAGGTCCGCAAAATGCGGCTTCCGCCTGGAGCAGCGCGTCGATGCTGGGCAGCCTCCGGGAATAGGGCATCTTCTCCAGCCGGGTTTCGGGGCCGAACTGGAGGAGTTCGTTGAGCAGGTGCCGGGCTTGCACGTCGCTCGCCTCGGCCTCACGAAGAGCTGCCTCGGCCACCTGCCACTGATACAGGATACCCGATGAGGCCGGCCAGCAGGGAGACGGTCAGGGCCACCGCCAGAGAGGCAATCATGGGCTTGCGGCGGCACCACCGCCAGGTCCAGCCGAGGGTGCCGACCGGCCGGGCCCGCACCGGCTCACCCCGCAGCCACCGTTCCAGGTCATCGGCCAGGTCGGCGGCGGAGTGGTAGCGCCTCTGGGGCTCCTTCTCCAGGCATTTCAGGCAAATGGTCTCCAGGTCGCGGGGCAGCCGGGAATTCAGGGTCCGTGGCCGCTCGGGCTCCTGGTGGAGCGTTCGCAGAAGGGTGTCCAGCGGAGTCGCGGCCCGGGAGGGCGGCTGCCCGGTCAGGCATTCGTACAGCACCGCCCCCAGGCTGTAAACGTCGGCAGCCGGCGTCGGGCTTTCCGACTGGATCTGCTCGGGACTCATGTAGCCCGGGGTGCCGACGATGGCTTCGCTCAAGGTCAGGCCGCTGCCGTCCCGGCTTCGCCTTGCCAGGCCGAAGTCGGTGACGCAAACGTCCAGGTCGCACAGGTCGCGGCGGCGTGGGTGGGCTGCCTGGCCCAGGTTCCCTCCCTGGAGTTGGACAGCGCCGGCGCAGCAGGAGGTTGGCCGGTTTGATGTCGCGGTGGCAGATCTGATTGCTGTGGGCGTGGTGGATGGCCCGGGCCGCGGCGGCAAGCAGCCGGGCCGTCTCGCGCGGCTCGGCAACCAGCTCGGCCAGGCGCTGGGCCAGGCTGCCGTCGATCAGCTCCATGACGCAGAACGGCAGCCCCCGGTGTTCGCCGACCGCGTACAGGGGCACGATGTGGGCGTGCTGAAGCTGGGCGGTGTTGCGTGCCTCATTGAGCAGACGCCGGACGTCCGCTGGAGACGACCAGCCCCCCGCCGAGAGCATCTTCAGGGCCACTTCCCTGTGGAGAGCCACATCCCAGGCCCGGTAGACAATGCCTGTACCGCCCCGGCCGAGGATGCCGCGGATCTCATACCCCTCGATCTTCGGCCAGCACTCCGGAGAGGCCAGGTCCTCCGGGGGAAAGACGGTTGCCCATAGTGCACGCAACCGCTCGAGCAACCCGGGAGGGGGAGGAGCTGCCCCTGTTTCCTGGGGTCGTTCCCATGGTGCGACCAGCCGGGCGAGCGTCTCCTCACAGACCGGGCAGCTCTGGACGTGGGCGGTGAGGGTCTGGTCCTGCTCAGGGTTGACCTGATCCTGCAGGTACTGCCTCCACGTCTCCAGTGTCGGACAACTGGCCTGTCTCACAGCGGCCCTCCGTCCCCCGGCCGTTCTCGGGGGCAAGCAGCTCATCGAGTTTGCTGATCTCTCGGATCACCTGACTTTTCACTCGCCCCGCGTACTTGCTCACGTGCCCGGCAGGGATGCCGATCCGCAGCGCGGCTTCCCGGGGACGGAGCCCCTCCTTGCAGCAGAGGCGGTAGGCCTCCCAGCAGTGCGGCTCGACCTTCAGTCGGACGTTCCTCTCGGCGATTTCGAGCAGTTCCAGATCGAACTCTTCGCTGAGGCGTTCTTCGAGGTCGCGCCGCGCCTGTTCGGAGGCCAGCCGCTGCCGAACGCCATGCGTACCAAGTTCCTCCTGCTGGGCCGGGGCGTCACACCAATCCCGGATCCGGTTGTGGACGACCACGTACAGCCAGGTGCGGAAGCGGGCTCGGGAGGAATCATAAGATTGCAGCCTCAGCAGCAGGCCGGCGAAGACATCCTGGGTCACGTCCAGGGCATCCGCGTCCTGGAGGCCACAACGGCAGCACCAGCGATAGATGATGCCGCTGTAGCGCTGCACGAACAGGTCCCAGGCCTCGGCATCCGTCGGGCACGCCGACAGCCGGAGGAGCAGCGTCGTGCTCCCCGGCAGAGGCAATTCGCTCATCTGGAGATACTCCCGAATCAGAACAAAAAAGACACTGCATTATCATCTTTCGGGGGACCTGGAGCAACTTTTTTCCGCGTCCGGCTCACAGCACGTGGAGGAAAGCAGCACCGCGTCACGTCGGGGAGCAACCCGGGAACAGCGCCGGGCGGACTGCCCCCTGGAACACTCGCATTTGGAAAAAATGGAAAAATCTCGTCGGCCGTGTCGAATCCGGGTCAGATGGGCCGTATCAGAATTTGGGCACGATCCATTTATCCAGGCTGGAGGGTTCCTTGGTGGATGGCTCTCCCCCCCCGGGGTGTTCCGATTCCGTGCCTCAAAGTCGAGGAAGTATCACGATGTATTATCATTGGTGGATTCTGCTGATGGCGTGTGGGGTGCTGTTCACGGGGAGCGAGAGGGCGCGAGCGGACCTGTTCCTGCCAAGCAGTTCGGTCAACTTTACGGGGGATGACGATCCCAATGGCGGATCTTATAATTCCACTGTGTCGCTGTCCTCGCTGCTGGCAGGGACGACAATTGATGGCGGCCTGCTGAACGCCTCCGCAACCATCACGCCGGTGAATTCCTCCTCCGCGTGGATCCAGTTTAACTTGACCACGGTAAGCGGCGGCCAGCTTGCTGGCTCTCCAGGAGGAAGCTGGGATTTCCACGTGAACTTCTCGGCTGCAGCGCCAGCGGCAGACCCAGAGTTCTTCCTCTACTTTCCCACGACGAGCGGAGGCACCACGTACTTTCCTTTTCCCGGTGGCACTCCCGTGACCAATCCGATAACGGGATCCGGGACAGTCCTTCTCGGCGTCAACAATCCACCCTATGTCTACAGCACCTCGGAATCGCTGTTTGCTAACATCGGGCCCTTTAACGAATCACCGACCTTTTTTGAAACCGGCAATCCTTCCCAGACCCCGAATGGATTGAGTTTCGCTGGGTTGTACGTCTTGCAGTCTCCTCCTGCCGTTCCGGAAGCCTCCAGCCTGGTCTTGCTGGCAATCGCCGCAGTTCTCGGCATTCCAGGCTGCCTCCTGCATCGCGCCCGGACCCGGACTGCGGCTCTCGCGACGTGACGGGCGCACCGGCACAACGCCGACCGCATTCAAACGTCGGGGCCCATTCGCCCAGGGGCCCCGACGTTCCCTTGAAACCCCGGGATTCCAGGGCTGAGCCTCAGCGAACCCAACTCGAGGAGCAGTCCCCTCCCTTACAACCCTTGCCCTGATCCGAGACGGAACCAATGTCTGCTTCCAGTCCCACCCTCCCTCTCCTTGGCTCCCTCCCAGCACAAGGCCTGGCTCCGCGTTCCGAAGCTCCAGGCCGGCCCGTTGTCCCTGGGGCGTGTTTGCTCCTGGCCTTTCTCCCTCTGCTCGCCTGGCACGCGCAGGTCCTGTGGGACCGACCGCATTTCCAATTCGTCCCGCTGCTGCTGCCCGCCGCCCTCTTCCTGGCCTGGCCCCGGCTGCGGGACCTGGGGCCGCTCTCACCCGGCGCCTCCCGGGTCCAAGGCGTGCTGTGGCTTGCGAGCTGGAGCTTGCTGGCGGTTGCAGTCCTGCTCAGTTCCCCCTGGCTGGCGGCCGTGGCGGCTCTGGGAACGCTGGCGGCCCTCGCCTGGTCCCTGGGCGGCTGGCCCCTGTGCCGGGCCCTCTGGCCCGCCTGGCTGCTGCTGTGGCTCCTGGTCCCCTTGCCGCTGGGACTGGACGAGCGCCTGATCCAGACCCTGCAGATGGGGACCACGCGGTGCAGCAGCCGGGTGCTGGACCTCTTCGGCGTGTACCACCTGCGGGCGGGCAACACCATCGAGGTCGGCGGCGAGTCCTTGCTGGTCGATGAGGCCTGTGGCGGCATCCAGTCCTTTTACGCCATGCTGGCTTGCATCCTGTTTGTCATCCTGTGGAGCCGCTGCCGGTTCTGGCCCGGTCTGATCCTGCTGCTCGCGGGCCTCTTCTGGGCCATCGTCGCCAACGTCGTGCGTGTGGTCGCGGTCATTGTGCTGACCGCCGCCTGTGGCTGGGACGCGACCACCGGCTGGCGGCATGAGATCCTGAGCTGGCTGTCCTTCGCACTGTGCCTGTTCCTGACGTGGAACACACGCCAGATGCTTCTGTTCCTGATCCCCCGGAGTCAGGCGATGCACTGGGAACTCGGAACTCGGAACGGGGAGTGCGGAGCGAAGAAGCATTCCGTTCCGCACTCCCCGTTCCGCATTCCGAGTTTGGAAGGACTGACCGGCTGGCCCCTCCTGGTCGGGTACGCGACGCTGGCCACGTGGCAATGGGCCCTGCTGGCAGCCACTCCCATGCTGGCGCCGGCCGAGCCCCTGCGGATGCCCTGGACCGATCAGCGGCAGCTGGCCCGGATGGGCGAGGAAACGCTGCCCGCTCACCTGGGCCCCTGGAAGCGTGAGCGTTTCGAGTTTGTGCAGCGCGGCCGAAATGACTCCTGGGGCCGCTGCTCGTACCGCTGGTCCTACCGTTCGGGAGACGTGCAGGCCGTGGTCAGTCTCGACTACCCGTTCGCGGGCTGGCATGAGCTGTCGGTCTGTTATGAACGGATTGGCTGGCAGGTCGCGGCCCGGGAAACGTACCCGCAACAAGAGGGAGAGGAACCGACTCTGGTGCGCGTCCGGCTGAGCAGGCCCGTCGGAATGCACGGGTTTTTGTGGTTCGCTCTGTTTGACGGTCAGGGGCATTTGCTCTCTCCCTCCCTGACGCAATCGGAAAACGAACGCTGGCAGCGGCCGCGCAGTCTCGCGGCCCTCGTCAGGGCCTGGCGGCAAGGCCAGGCGTTGCCACCTTCCCGGATGGCGCTGCGGTCGGTCGGCCAGGTTCAAGTCTTCGTGCAGCATCCCGGACCGTTGACGCTGGAGCAGCAGGAGCAGGCGCAGCGGCTGTTTGACCAGGCCCGGCCGCTGCTGGCGCCGGCCGAAACGTCGGAGGGACCGTGATGGCCCGACAACGCTTTGCTCGCCTCCGCAAAATGGCCCGCCGCGCCTGGAAGGGGCTGTGCGCCCGTTCGTCGCCTTCGCCGCGGCTGTCCAGGAAGGGGCGTCCGCGACCAGGCGCTTCTGCCGGCGGCTGGGCAGGGCCATCGCCTATTACTGGAGCCAGCTGGACGTGCGGCAGTTGCTGCGGGCCCTGCCGGCCCTGCTCTCTCTGCTGACCGTGGCTGTGCTGGCGTTCTGCTGCTGGCTGCAATCCCCGGCCACCCTGCTGGAACGCTACCTGAAAAAAGCGGAATCGGCCCTGGAGGCCCGGGACTACCGCACGGCACAGACCTGCTACCAACGGCTGGTGGTGCTGGCCGAGAGGAACCCGGAGTTCCTCTGGGGCCTGTTCCAGGCCACGGACGCGGCCGGCGACCGCATTCGAGCCGATGCGCTCTTGAATCAGCTGGCGCCCCTGGATCGGCAAGGTTACGGTTACGCTCACCTGCACCTGGCCCGGCGCTTGCTGAATCGCCAGCCTGTGACCGCCGAGGACAGGCGCCTGGCCGAGGTGCATCTGCTCTGGGCCGCCAAGGTCTTGCCCAACTCGACCGAAACGCACTTCGGCCTGGGCCGGCTGTACCTGGAGGCCGGCAAGCCCGACCTGGCGGAACCGCATCTGCTGCGGGCCATCGAGGCCCATCCGGAGATGCACTTGCCCCTGGCCTGGCTTTACGTACGCCAGGGCGCCCGCGACAAGGCCCAGCTGCATGCCCGGTCGGCCCAGGACTACTACCAGGCCCTGACCGGGAACGGGCCGGATAACCAGCTGTTCCGCATCCACTGGGCCGAGACGAAACGGCTTCTGGACGACTATCCCGGGGCGATCGCCATTCTCCAGCGCGGCCTGGAACTGACCCGCAATCCGCTGTTTGCGAAAGCGCTGGGACAGCTGTACGTGGCCTGGTTCGAGGCGGAGGCCCGGAACCCGAAAAGCACGCTGGAAATGCGGCTGGTTTTTCTGGAGCGAGCCCTGTCTTACGACAGCGAGAACCTGAACGCCCTGAACCAACTGCTGGCCCTGGGCCGCGGCGGCGCTGGGAGCGGCAAGGGGAAAGCGGCGCTGGAAGCCGCCCTGGCCCGGGGACAATCCAGCGCGGTCGTGCATCTGGCCCTTGGCATGGATGCCTGGCAGCGTGCGGAAAGCCAGGCGGGCCCGGCCGGGGTCGCCGGCCTCGTGCTGGGGCTGACGGGTCAGGGCGTCTGGAAGCGGGCGGAGCGTGGCCGGGCCCTGTTTCACCTGGAACAGGCCTGCAAGCTGTCGCCTCGATCGGCCCTCCTGGTCAACAACCTGGCCTGGATGCTGGCTCGTGCGCCGGAGCCGGACCTCAAGAGGGCCCTGGAGCTGATGGATTCGGTGGTGCAGCGTTACCCGGAGCAACCCAATCTCCGCGACACGCGCGGCCAGATCCTGGCGAAGATGGGACGCTGGCGGGAGGCGCTGGTGGACCTGGAAATCGCCCTGCGCACGATGGCTGGCAACCGGAACTTGCACCGGACCCTGGCCGAAGTTTACCAGCAGCTGGACCAGCCGACTCTGGCGGCGGAACACCGTTGGCTGGCGGAAAGGAAGACGCGAGAAAAGTGACGCTCCGCTTCGCCCGTTTTTCCTTTGTTGAAGGGGACCATTTGATGACTCGTCCGAATCTGCTTCTGGTGATTTTGACACTGCTGAGCTGGGCCATCCCCGTTCAGCCCACTCACGCCGACTTGCTCTTCGTTTCCAACTACAGCGCCGGCACAATCAACGAGGTGACGTCGTCGGGCAACGTCAGCACCTTCGTCTCGGCTGGGCTCAACCATCCCTACGGTCTGGCCTTCAACGCCAGCGGCGACCTCTTCGTCGCCAACGGTGGCAGTAACACGATCAGCAAGGTGACGCCAGCGGGGGTCGTTAGCACCTTCGCGGGGGTGACGACCCCCGAAGGCCTGGCCTTCAACGCCAGCGGCAACCTCTTCGTCACCAACAACGAGAACGGCATGATCAGCGAGGTAACGCCGTCGGGCAGTGTCAGCACCTTTGCCACCGGGCTCAGCAGCGCCACCGGCCTGGCCTTCAACGCCAGCGGTGACCTCTTCGTTTCCAGGCCCGGCAACAACACGATCAGCATGGTGACGCCGTCGGGGGTCGTTAGCACCTTCGCCACCGGATTCAGTTCCCCCGAAGGCCTGGCCTTCAACGCCAGCGGCGACCTTTTTGTCGCCAACGAAATCAGCGGCACGATCAGCGAAGTGACGCCATCGGGCAGCGTCAGCACCTTCGCCACCGGGTTGAGAACTCCAACAGCGACCAGCGGCCCCTTTGGTCTGGCCTTCAACGCCAGCGGTGATCTCTTTGTCGCCAACGCGGGCACCGGCGCGATCGACTTGGTGACGCCATCGGGCAGCGTCAGCACCTTCGCCACCGGGCTCAGCCAGCCCTTCGGACTGGCCTTCCAGCCGGCGGCGGTTCCGGAAGCTTCCAGCCTTGTCTTGCTGGGGGTCGCTGGCGTGCTCTGCATTCCCGGCTACCTCCTGCGCCGGGCGAGAATCAGGACCGCGCCTATCGTGGTGTGACGGGTGGTCCGTCTCAAAGAACCGGATGACGTGGTCGATCGCGGAATGGCTGTTTCATGCGAAAACGTGGTTGGGAACTCAGCGCGAGCAGATAACCCAGCAGGGCAGCCGTCAGGGTCTTCCATTGCTCGGACGTGATGGTGCGATACCAGGGTGGCTGCATGGTAGTTCATCCCGCCAGCGCCCCCCTCAGGTCCTCCTGCAAATCCGCGACGTCCTCGATGCCGACGCTCAGCCGGATCAGGCCGTCATCGACGCCGCGGGCCTGGCGGATCTCGACGGGAATGCTCGCGTGGGTCATCGTCGCCGGATGGCACACCAGCGACTCGACGCCGCCCAGGCTCTCGGCCAGGCTGAACAGCCGGGTGCGCGTCAGGAACCGCCGGGCCGCCTCGGCGCCGCCCTTGAGACGGATGCTGATCATGCCGCCAAAGTCGCGCATCTGCCGGCGGGCCAGCTCGTGGCCGGGATGTCTGGGCAGACCCGGATAGTAGACGCGCTCCACCTGCGGCTGTTTCGTGAGCCAGTCGGCCAGCTGGCGGGCGTTGGCACAGTGGCGCTCCATGCGGATGGCCAGCGTCTTGATGCCGCGCAGCGTCAGGAAGGCGTCGAACGGCCCCGGCACGCCGCCGGCCGCGTTCTGGTAAAAGGCGATCGGCTGCAGCAGTTCGCGCTTGCCGATCACCGCTCCGCCCACCACGTCGGAATGGCCGCCCAGGTACTTGGTGGTGCTGTGAATGACCAGGTCGGCCCCCAGAGCGAGCGGCTGCTGCAAGTACGGCGAGGCAAAGGTGTTGTCCACCGCCAGCAGGGCCCCGGCCTTGTGAGCCAGCTCCGCCAGGGCGGCGATGTCCAGCAGCTGCAAGAGCGGATTGGTCGGCGTCTCGATCCAGACCAGTTTCGTTTTCGGCGTCAGCAGCCGGGAGAAGCTGGCCGGGCTGGAATCGTCGGTGTAGTGGATCACCAGGCCCCACGGTTTGAAGACGCCCTCCAGCAGGCGATAGGTGCCGCCGTATAGATCAGCGGCGGCCACCACCTCGTCGCCCGGCCGCAGCACGGACAGCACCGCCGTGGTCGCCGCCAGACCGGAGGCGAAGGCCAGGCCGCACTCGCCTCCTTCCAGCGCGGCCAGACACGTCTCCAGGGCGGTCCGTGTCGGGTTGCCGCTGCGCGAGTAGTCGTAGCCCTTGTGCTTGCCCGGGGCCTCCTGCGTGTAGGTCGAGGTGGCATAGATGGGCACCACCGTCGCCCCGGTGGCGGGGTCGGCGTCCTGGCCGGCGTGGATGGCCCGGGTGGCAAAGCCCTGCGGTTCCTTGCTGCTCATGGCAATTCCTTCCTGGTTAACGAATGGTCTGGTCCTGTCGGGTTGCTGGTCGTGATGGCCCCTGGATCGGACGGTGCTTGCGGTGCGACCGTGGCAGGCGGCGGGGTTGCCGGGACTGTTACCGCGGCCACGGCCGGCCTGCGGAGCCGCACCAGCCCGACGGCGCCGGTGACCCCCATGAGCAGACCGAGCAAGGCCAGGCCGCCGACGATGCCGAGCATCTTGTAGCACTCCCCCTTGTAGTCCCTCGCCGCATTCAGCTCGAAAGCCAACAGTTTGCCCTTGATAGGCACACTCTTCTCGACGCTTTCCCTCTTCTCTTTTGCCCAGCTGGGGTTGAACTCCATCAGGTAGCCGGTGTAGGTGTTGCCCGGGTGCCTGTCCGGGACTTCGGTCGGCAACCATTGGTCCTTGGTCAGCTTGACCAGCACAACCGCCACTTCTTCCCCCTTGCTGGACTCCAGACGCACCAACGTGTCCCGGCTCACGGCCGCTGTCACGCTCACCCAGGGATTGGACAGGCTGGCCGGGCTCTCCACCTTCGCCAGTTCCTCGGCTGTGATGGACTGCGGCCCTGCCAGGACGCTGCGCACCCAGGCGCAGGTTGATGCAGAAAACGACCAGGGCGCCCACGATCAGGGCACTGCCGAAGATCAATCGGCCGACGTTTCGCGCTCGCGGATTCATCAGGGACATTGGGGGCCTCAGTGCTGTTGGTGTCGTTACCCACCCGACACAAGCCCGAAGCGCCAGCGCCGGGACCGTCCCGGCGCTGGCGCTTCGGGCTTGTGGGGTGGTTGCCGCTCCTCTAGTTCTTTTTCTGCATGGAGCGCCAGTAACTGACAAGGTCAATTCGCGTGACAATGTCCGCCACCTTGCCGTCGTGGACGGCCAGCACGCCGGAATGGCCGGACAGCAGCAGCCGATAGGCCTCGTCCAGATCGACGCTGACGTCCAGCTGCGGCAGCGGCCTGGCCATGACGTCGCCCACCTTGACGCTGGTCGGGTCGCTGTTGTCGTGCAGGAACCGGGCCACCGTCACTTCCTGGATGCTGCCCACCGACTTACCGCCTTGCAGCACCGGCAATTGCGAGATGCCCGAATTCTGCATGCGCTCAATCGCTTCGGCGACGCTGGCCTCGGGAGTGATGGTCACCAGCTGGCGCGAGCCGCGCTGCTTGAGCAGGTCGCCGATCGAGTGGACCGGCTGAGCCGTCATGGCCAGGTTGTTGGCGGCCAGCCAGCGGTCGTCGTAGAACTTGCTCAGGTAGTTGCGGCCAGTGTCGCAAATCATCGTGACCACCACCGCGCTGGCGTCGAGCCGGCGGGCGTAGCGCAGGGCGGCGGCGACGTTGGTGCCGCTGGAGCCGCCCGCCAGGATGCCCTCCCGGCGCGACAGGGCCCGGGCGTAGTGGAACGACTCGGCGTCGCTGACGCGAATCCAATCATCGACCAGCTGGCTGTTGAACGTCCTGGGCACGAAATCCTCGCCGATGCCTTCCACCTTCCAGGGCCGGGGCGAGCCGCCCGACAGGACGCTCCCCTCCGGGTCGGCCCCGATGATGCAGACCTCGGGGTTGCGCTCCTTGAGATAGCGGGCCACGCCCGAGATGGTGCCGCCGGTGCCCACGCCAGCGACAAAGGCAGTGATCCGGCCCTCCGTCTGCTCCCAGATTTCCGGGCCGGTGGTGCGATAGTGGATCTCCGGATTGGCCAGGTTGGTGAACTGGTTGGGCCGCCAGGCCCCGGGGATCTCGCGGGAGAGACGGTCCGCCACGCCATTGTAACTCTCGGGCGAATCGGGAGCCACGTTGGTGGGCGTGACCACGACCTCGGCGCCGTAGGCCTTGAGCAGCAGGACCTTCTCGCTGGACATCTTGTCGGGCAGGACGAAGATGCAGCGGTAACCCCGGACGGCGGCGACGAGGGCCAGGCCGACGCCGGTATTGCCGGCGGTGGCCTCGATGATGGTGCCGCCCGGCCGCAGCCAGCCGCGCTGCTCCGCCTCCTGGACCATGGCCAGGCCGACCCGGTCCTTGACGCTGCCGCCCGGGTTCATCGACTCGACCTTGACGTACACCGCGGCCGGCACTCCCTCCGGAAGCCGCCGCAGCCGCACCAGCGGCGTCCAGCCGATTGATTGCAGGATGGAGTCTTGCATGGCAATCCTTTCCTTGAGCCGACCCCCCAGGGCTGACGCCCTCTCCACCCAGGGCGATGCCCTGGGCTATCGTGTTGCGCCCCTTCGGGGCTGGTTGGCGCCTTGTCTTCCGCCCCGAAGGGGCGCAACACGATAGCCCAGGGCATCGCCCTGGGTGGAGAGGGCAGCGCCCTGGGTGTTTGTTGTCTCCCACTATTCTGTCCATTGTCCTCCCTGGGGGAAAGATGATTCCGCTGCCGGGAACGATTTTCGTCCGCCAATTGCCGCTTGGCCAATGATTTGCTACAATTCACAAATTCTGATTCCCTGGGACTCCCGCTGACAGTTCGGACCATGGCATGGTGCTTCCCGCTCAAACTGTTGCGCTCTTGAAGGCGGCCCGACAGCTCGCGTCGGCCCTCCCGGCCGACGCCGTCCTGCTTTACACCGAAACCAACCTCGACTGGCGGGCCGTCAAGAGTTACCTCGGCGACTGCCGGCTGCTGGTCGCCGCCGAGGACCCGCACCTGACCGAGCAACTGCAAGACGTCGAGGACCTGACCGTCCTGGAGATCGATCCAGGTCCGACGCCAACCCGGGAGCGAATGAGCCTGGCCTTGCTGGAAGCGGTCCGCTCCGACAAGCTACAGCAGAACGCCGACGTGGTCGCGCTGTACAACGGCATCGAGGTCGCACCCAATCAGCCCGAACAGGTCGATAGTCTGAGCGTCATCCACCTGGGCGAACACATGGATCGGCTCAGCGCCCAGGCCCTGCGCAAGCTGGACACGCAGGTGCCGCTGGAGACCCTCCGCGCCGTGGTCCGGCTGGCCCTGGAGATTGGCCGCGAGGGCCGGGAGGGGCAGCCAATCGGCACCATGTTCGTGGTCGGCGACACGCGCAAGGTCCTGACCCTGTCCCGGCCGATGAACTTCAACCCCTTCCGCGGCTACAGCCATGACGAGCGCGACGTGCGCGATCGGCAGGTGCGCGAACAGATCAAGGACCTGGCCAAGCTGGAGGGGGCCATCCTGATCCGCCGCGACGGCGTCGCCGTGGCCGCGTGCATGCGCATCGAGGCGCCGACCAAGGTCGAAGTGGGCATGGGCCTGGGCACCCGGCATGCGGCGGCGGCGGCCATCAGTGCTTGCACCAAGGCCGTGGCCATTGTCGTCAGCCAGTCGTCGGGCACCGTGCGCCTGTTCCAGAATGGCGAGGTCGTCCTGCACATCGAGCCGCTGGCCCGGCCCGTCATCTGGGGCCACCTGCACATGGAGACGCCCGACCAACTCACCACCTCGCGCTCCGCGCCTTGACACAAGCCCGAAGCGCCAGCGCCGGGACCGGCTTGTCCCGGCGCCTGGCGCTTCGGGCTTGTGTCATGCCGGGGCTCGATTCCATAAAACAAGACAAGAGCCCATTCTCTGCCATTGAGAGGAGTCCAGGCCGTGAAGACTGCATTGTGGCGACAAGGCTGGTGTCTGCTCGCTGTCCTGCTGCTCGGCAGCCCGGCGCGCTCGGCCCCGGTGCCGGGGGACCTTTCTCCCTTGAAGCAAGTCCCCGCCAAGGCCCCGCTGGTGATCCACGTCCGCGGCATTCAGGGTGTGGCCGACCGCTTCGTCAGTCTGCTCAAGCAGGTGGCCCCCGAGGAGACCGCGGAGTACCGCAAACGCATCGAGACCTTCCTCAAGGACGGCTTCGAGGGACGCAAGGTCCGCGGCCTGGCCAAGGATGGGCCGATCTTCGTGGTCTTCACCGAGGTGCCCAAGGCCAACGAGGAGCCGAAGTTCGCCGTGCTTGCCGCTGTCACCAACTACCGCGCGTTCGTGGACAACATCCTCACGGAAGAGGAGCGCAAGGAGTTGAAGAAGAGCGACAAGGGCTATGAAAGCACCACCGTGATGGGGGGCCACACGGCGTATTTCCTCGACCACAACGGTTACGTTGTCCTGGCGATGGACCAGAAGGTGGTCGAGTCGCTGGCCAAGAAGCAGCCGGGGCTGGACGGCCGGATCAGCAAACAGCTGGCGACCGGCCTGCTGGCCAGCGACCTGGGTGTTTATCTGAGCATGGACCAGTTCAATGAGGAGTACGGCGCCCAGATCAAGGCGGGCAAGGCCCTGGCGGAACTGTTCGTCGGGGCGCTCAAGAACAACGCCCCGAAGGAACAGCAAGCGCAGTTCGAGATGATCGAAAAGGCGATCGATCCGATCTTCCAGGGCGTGGAGGATAGCCAGGGCATGTTGTTCTCGGTGGAGATGCGACCGGCGGGAGTCAATCTGCACGCGACCGCCGAGGTCCGCAAGGACACGGCCACCGGCAAGTTCCTGGGCCAGAACCAGGTTTCGACCTTCAAGGAGCTGGACCGGCTGCCGGCCGGCCAGCTGATCTACACCGGTGTCCAGACCAGTCCGACCCTGTTCCAGACCCTGGGCGGGCTGATCCAGGGCGTCACGGCGAACCTGGACGGCAAGGAGATGAAGGACGTGAAGCAGGCCCTGGAGCAGCTGGGCAAGGCCGATCCCAAATCTCTGGTTGGGTCGGCGTCGCTGCCGCCGGCCGGCGTGCAGGTGTGGAGCTACGCCGAGCCGGCCAAGGCCCTGGCCGCCCAGATCAAGCTGATCGAGGGCCTGACAGGCGGCCACACCTACGTGGGAGGCCTGCTCAAGGAGAAGCCGGTCATCAAGGCCAAGGCGCGGAAGTATGGCGACGTGGAGTTCACCTCGGTCAAGCTGGTCTGGGACCCGGAGAAGATGGTGGAGCAATCCGGCGCCACCCTGACGGAGGACCAGAAGAAGGCCTTTGTGGAATCGATGCGGAAGATGATGGGCGACGAGGCCCACTCCTGGTACGGCAGCGACGGCAAGCACCTGCTGCAGGTGACCGCCCCGGACTGGTCGGCGGCCGAGAAGCTGCTCGACGACTACTCCAAGGGGCAGTCGGCCATCGGCAAGGTCGCCGCCTTCCGCGACGTCCGCAAGGAGCTGCCAGCCGAGGCCACCATCCTGGCCCAGTTCGACCTGGCCCGCTACGTCGGGGTCATGGTGAATTACGTCAAGCCGATCCTCCCGCCCCAGGCCCAGCTCCCGGCCAAATACCCGCCGGCGATCCCCAAGGATCGGTTGAGCTTCGCCGGCATGGCCATCACCATGCTGCAGGGTCGCGGCAGCTTTGACCTGTATTTCTCGACCCAGTCCCTCAAGGACACCTACGAGACGTTCATCCGTCCGCTGGTGCCGAGGGGCATTTGACCAAACGCAGGAACTCACCACAGAGGACACAGAGGACACAGAGAAGACTGCAACAAGAATCATTGCTCGGAACACTAATCCGCGCTAATCTTCGCTAATCGAAGCAAGGAAACCCGCATGCCGATTAGTGGAGATTAGCGTGGATTAGTGTTCCGAGCAATGATTCTTGTTGCAGTCTTCTCTGTGTCCTCTGTGTCCTCTGTGGTGAGTTCTTGTCCTCGTTCGGCTCACGTCATCTCAACCGCCAGCAGGGAAATGTCGTCATGAGGCCCGGCTGGTCCGCACCACTCCAGAGCGCGGCGCAGCAGCGCGTCCAGGGTGTCCTGGAAGGGGGCCTGGCGCTCTCGTTCCAGCACGGCCAGCAGACGCTCTTCCTCCAGGGGCTCGCGTTCGGCGTTGCGGGCCTCGGCCAGGCCGTCGGAGTACAGGTAGAGCCGATCACCCCGTTTCAGCGTCAGCACGTGTTCCTCGTAGGGCCGGTCCACAAAGCCGATGGGGAACCCCGAGGTATGGAGGACCTGGCCTGGACCTTCCCGGAGCAGCAGGATCGGCCCCGGATGGCCGGCCGAGACGTAGCGGAACTCGCCGGTGCAGAAGTTAAGCAGACCGAACAGCAAGGTGAAGTATTGCTCGACACGTGCGTCCCAGGCGAATTCGCGGTTCAGGTGATCGGCGACTTCGGCCGGGCCTGGGAAAGTGGGACGGATTGGCAATCCGTCCCGGGCGGATTGACAATCCGTCCCACTCCGGTTCCAGACTGCCTTTCCCTGGATCAGCCGGCTCAGCACCCGGCTGACCATGACCGCCAGCAGGGCGCTGGCGACGCCGTGGCCGACCACGTCGAGGACGTACAGGGCCACGTGTTCGGGACCGACGAGGGTGGCGCTGAGCAGGTCGCCGGCCAGGGCCTGGCAGGGGCGGAAGCGATAAGCAAAGGACGTCCCGGGCACCAGCGGCAGCGCGGTCGGCAGCAGGGCCATCTGCACCCGGGCAGCCGCTTCCAGGTCGGTGTTCATGCGCTGGTTGACCTGGCGCAGCTCCTCGTTCTGCTTCTTCAGCTGCTGTTCCAGGCTGCGGATCTGATCGACCGACTGCTTCAGCCGCAGCTGCGTTTGCACTCGGGCCAGCACCACCGGATAGTCGAAGGGCTTGGTCAGGTAATCGTTGGCACCCAGCCGCAGGGCCTCGACCACGTCGCTGGACTGGCTCTGACCGGTGGCCATCACGATGGGCAGCTCGGTGGTCGAGTACGTTTCGCGCAGTTTGCGGAGCACGTCCAGGCCACTCATGTCGGGCAGCAGCACGTCGAGCAGGACCAGGTCGGGACGCTGCTGCCGGACCTGCTCCAGCCCCTGGGTGCCGTCCCAGGCCACGACCACGCTGAAGCCGCGCGGCTCCAGGTAACGGCGCAGCATGGCCCGGTAGGTGGCATCGTCCTCGACGACCAGCAAGGTTCCCTGCGCGTTCATGGTGGCATCCTTCGGGTGGTAATCCGTTAGCCGCGACGCGGAGCGCAGCGCAGCGGAGCGCGGCAGCTCGCCACGCCCCGGAGGCAGCCCGCGCTCCGCTGCGCTGCGCTCCGCGTCGCGGCTAACAAATCATGGGGCCCCAGGGATCTTCCTCGCGGCCGGATCGCCGGGCGGCCGATCCAGGGCGAGGAACGCGAACAGGTCGGCAATTTCCTGCGGTTTCAGCTGCTTCTCCAACCCTTCGGGCATCATGGACAGCCGGCTGACCGTCATCTCCTCGACGTCGCTCCTGGGGATCGTTTCCAGCTTGCCGCCCTGCACTTTGAGGACCACGCGCTCCGGACTGTTCTCCGCCAGCAGGCCCGTCACCGACCGCCCCCGGCTGGTGGTGAGGGCCACCGCCTGATAATCCGCGCCGATCACCAGGCTGGGGTCGAACACGTTGGACAGCAACTGCTCGAACGAGGCCCGGCCGTTGAGCGTGATGTCCGGTCCCACCTCGGCCCCCTCGCCGTGGATCTTGTGGCACTGAGCACAGAGGGTCTTGAACACGGCCAGGCCCTTGACCGGGTCCCCCCGGGTTTTACGCAGGAAGTCGCGCATGTCGCCGACCACCTTCTCGCGCTCCGGGTTGCGGTCCTCGCGGACGTTGCCCCAGTGCTGGCGGACCAGCTTGACCAGTTCCGGGTCCTTGGCGGCCAGCAGCCGCCGGCCCTGGTTGGCGTTGATGTCCCGGGCGGAGATCTTCTTCTGGCCGACCGCCCGCAGCAACTCCTTGCCCCAGCCGGGCCGCTGCGTCAGCAGCTCGAGGGCCCGCAGCTTCAGTTCCGGCTCCAGCTTCGGATAAACCTCCAGCACCGCCGGTGCCAGGGCGGGCTCCTCCAGCCGGCCCAGGGCCGTCAGGGCCTGGCTGCGGAAAGTCACCGACCCCCACCGAGGATCGTGAAGGGAGGCCGGCACTTCCTTCAAGACGCTCGGCTCACGCAGGAAAATCAGCACGTCCAGGGCCCGCAGCCGCTCGGACTCGTCGCGACTCTGGAGCAGGGCCTTGCGGGCGACGTCAATCCCGGTGGCATCACGCAGGGCGGCGGCCAGCAGGCCGGCGTCCAGACTCAGCGTTCCATCCTTCTCTTCCAGAAGACGTCTGACCAGAGGCAGCAGCTTGTCGCGGAGCTGGGGCAGCTGTTCCGCCGCGATCTCGCCGTTGGTGAGCTTGCCGGTCAGCGTTTGCAGCGATTGGCGAGCGCTGTCGATCTCCTTTTTCCCACCCGCCAGCGCCAGGTTCAGCAGGCCGACGACCACGGTCGGCTGGGCCTTCCGGAGTGCCAGGATGCGCTCGATGGCGCGTGGCAGGACGGCCCGCAGGTTAGGTGCCTTGCCCATCTCGATCTGGCTGGCCCGTTTCAGGAACGCCTCGCCGCGTTCCTCCAGCAGCGGGTGCAGGTTCTGCCAGACGATCCCGGGAATGAGCGGATCGCTGTCGCTGGAGGCCAGCACTTCGGTCAGCATGGCCAGGGCGTCCAGGCCCTCGATCTTGCGCGGCAATGGCCACCTGGACCTGGACGTCAGGCGACCGATCGCTGGACAGCTTCTTGATCTTCTCTTGCAATTCCGGTGCCACCTTGCCGGCGTTGCCCGCGGCACGCACCGCCCAGGCCCGAAACGCCGGCTCCGGGTGGTCCAGCAGGCGGGCGTGGAAATCCGGGGCGAGCGGGCCAATGCCGATCAGGCTCCACAAGGCGTGCATGCGTGCCTTGCGCGGCGCGGAGCCGTCCAGCACCAGCCTCTCTAGCTTTCGCTGGATGGTCGCGGTGCCGCGCTCGGTGAGCAGCCGCTGGGCCAGGTCGCGGTAGAACACGTTGGGGCTGTGCAGTCGCTGGATCAGTTCGTCGTCGCTCTCCTTGCCGAGGTCGAACCGTCCCGCTCGCGGCGTCTCCTTGTAGCGGACACGGTAGAGCCGGCCATTGAGGCGGTCGATGCCCTGCGGGTCCCGGCGGGCGTCCTGGTAGCAGTGATAGCGGTCGTACCAGTCGAGGACGTAGAGGCAGCCGTCCGGCCCGGTTTTCTGCGAGACGGGCATGAACCAGGCGTCGTTGGCCGTCAGGAAGTCAGGGGCCGGTCTGGCAAAATAGGTCGAACCGTTGCGTTCCAGCACATCAACATTGATACAGCCGCCGTGGATGTTGCCCATGTAAAGCCGCTCGCGGTACTCCGGCGGATAGGCGTCGCTGTCGAAGTAGTGGATGCCGCAGTAGGCCGCCTTCTGATGCCGGTGCTTGACGATGGAGCCCAGCACCCAGGTATGGGGCGGATACGGCCCGCCCTGGCGGTGGTAGTACCCGCTCTCGGTGACGTGCCAAAGATGATCGATCACGCAGGCGCTGAGGAAGATGCTGCCCTCGGTGTCCAGGGCGATGCCCCAGGGGTTGCTGGTGCCCTCGGCGAACAGCTGGAATTCGTGCGTCTTCGGATGGATGCGGAACACGGCACAGGTGAAGCGAAACTCCTTGCCCTGGTGTTTGACGCGACTGTGGTTGAAGACGCCGTTGAGACCGTACAACCAGCCGTCCGGCCCCCAGGTCAGGGAGTTGGGCAGCTCATGCGTATCGGTCCGACCGAAGCCGGTCACGACCACGCGCGGCTTGCCGAGTACCGGCGGGCTGACGCCGCGCCGCTCGCCCTGTTCTCCCTCGAAGGGGTAGAACAGGATGTCCGGCGCGTTGGCCACCCAGACGCCGCCGTGGCCGACCGCGATGCCGGAGGGGATGTTGAGCCCCTCGATGACGACGCTGATTTTGTCGTAACGGCCATCGCCCTTGCTGCTTTCCAGGAGCTTGACCCGATCGCGCCCTGGCCCGGCACTGCTGCGCGGATATTCCAGGCTCTCGCAGATCCAGATGCGGCCCTTCTCGTCGAAGGTCATGGCGGTGGGGTTGACGATGTCCGGCTCGCTGGCGACCAGCTCGACGGAGAAGCCGGGAGGGACGGTCATCTTCTTGATGGCCTCCTCGGGCTTGAGGGCGGGCCCCGGTATCCGGTCCTGCCCGTGCGGCGGCTTCTGCGCGGCCAGCGGCCCGGCGAGGAGGCCCAGCACGAACCCGGCAAGCACGAGCAACGGCAGGAGGCGCGAGCGCATCGGTGTCAATCTCCAGGGAGAGCAGCAGCAGGCGGGCGACGGTGTGCTGGCAATTGTACTGGTTCGAGGCGGGATTTCACCAGGGGGCCGGCATGCCGTGGTGGATCGGGCCAGGATGTGCTTTGAGGAGAAGGGTTGCGTGGATTGCATTGCGCCCTGGCACACACACAAGGCCGTGGCCGGGGGATGCCAGTGCCAGGGCTGCCTGCCAACTTTGTGGGGTTGGCTCACAGGTCCGAGCGTGCCGGTGGCTGTCGGACGGGTGTCGGTGCGGGTCACAATCCTGCGTGCCTGCCAGTTGACAGGGTGTTCGGGAGGTCTGACAGACACCTGCTGGCAAGAACCGAGCCCGGTCAGGGCGCAGGGCCATCGGCTTTCTACTCTGGGAGAGCGGCAAGGGGATCGCACTCTGGCAATAGATCAAGCCTCTTGAGGATGAGCAGCACCTTCTCCCGATCGAAAGGCTCCACGGGAATGTCTGCGCCCTGCTCGGGGAGCGTGATCATGGAAGCATGCAGGTCGCTGCGCTCGAACACTCGGCCACGCTTGCCATTCAGTTCCACGTGGTATTCCTCGAACCCGAGTTTCTTGAGCTTGTTGTAGAGTTGGCCGTAGGTCAGTGTGCTGGATTTTGCCACGTGCAAGTTCACCTCCGCTTGGAACCGCGAACGTCCTGGAGACGCCGCTGTATCCTTTGTCGGATCTGCAGGCTTCCAGGATCGGGCCTTCTCCAACACCGATCAGGCTCGCCCCTGCCAGTAACCAGGGCGCTGTCCTGCCTGGGCTACGGCCACGATCAAGATCTGGTCGGGGTGGACCTGGTAGACCAGCGTGTAAGCGAAGCGGCGCAACACAGCAAAGCGGTGGTCGTCATCGTAGGCTGGGAACGAATCCGGATTGAGCTGGATCAGGTCGAGCAGCCGTTGCACCTCGGCCTCAAACCGGCGAGCGGCCCGAGGACTGCGCGCCTGATACCAGGCCAGGGCACGCTCGTACTCGTCCTGGGCCTCGGGGTGGAAGATAATGTCAGCCACCGGTCTTCTCCCGGGCCCGTCGCTTGACCTCCTCCCAGGGGATGCCAACGACTTGCCCGGAGCGCAATTCGGTCGAGCGTCTGCGAATGACCTCCCGCCACGATTCATCCAGAGGCGACTGGTCCGAAGACTGCAATGAGGCAAGCACGGCCTCAACGATTTCAAAGCGATCCTCGTGGGGTAGAGCCAGAATCGCCTCAAGTAACTGCTCCGTCGTCGCGTTCACGTGGCATCCTCCGAAAAGATTCATGGATGATACCACGCCGAGCGCTTCCATGCCACTGCTGGCCGGCGTGAATGCCGCCGGGGTCAGGACGCCGAGAACAGCTTGTCTGCCCAGGCGAAATGCGTCCGGCCCTGATTCTCTGTTGGCACCATCGCCCCCGGCAGGCCGGGTGCCGTTGGGTTCCCGGCGTTTGCTGGTTTTTGTGGGTTGGCTTCGGAGCAAAAACCAGCAAACGCCGGGAAGGCCACCCGGAAGCTGAGCCGGGGGCAACGGTGCCGGCTGTCGGTTTGGTCGCCTTCCGAAGCGTTATCCCCGTGCAGTTTGCTGCCTTACAGGTGCGGCGGAAAGATGACGGAAAAGGGGATTCGGGGGCGGAACCCGGGGACCGAGGGCCGCAATCAGTCCAGGCGGAAGCAGACCCGGAAACCGATGCGACGGCGACGACCCGGCGTGACCCTGCGGCGGTACGCCGCACGGCAGTTCGACGCGCAGTCGTCCCACGAGCCGCCACGAAGGACGCGGGATTCTCCGTATTTTTCACCTTGTGGATCTGTTATATCGCTGGATGGATAAGATCCATACCAATCCTGACACCACTCCCAGACGTTGCCGTGCATGTCATACAGGCCCCAGGCATTCGTCGGGAAGCTGCCTACCGGGGTCGTCTGCTGCCGGTAGACTCCCTTGCGAAGCCTGTCGTAGTCGGAGTGGCAGCCATCGTAGTTGACCTGGTCGGTGCTAATGGTTTCTCCGAAGGAAAAGGGAGTGGTCGTCCCTGCCCGACAGGCATACTCCCATTCCGCCTCAGTGGGTAGGCGATAAGGTTTCCCGTCTTTCTGACTCAAGAGCTTGCAGAACTCCTGGCAGTCTTCCCAGGAGACGTTCTCCACCGGTCGATCATCGCCCTTGAAGGAACTGCGTTCGGTGCCTCCGACGGCTCGCCATTGGGTCTGGGTCACTGGTGTGATGCCAAGGAAAAAGCCCTGCGTCAGCGTCACCCGGTGCTGGATTTCATCGTCGCGGCGATCCTTTTCGGTTGCCGGGCTCCCCATGTCGAACTCGCCTGGCGGAATCCACGCGAACTTCATGCTGAGGGAATTGGTAACGATCTCCCCTGCCTTCCGCTGTGCGGGCGTGACAACTTTCGGCTGCGGCGGCGTGACGACCTGGGCTGGTTTCGGCCTGGACCATTCTTGCAGGAAAGCGGCGGCGTCCCTGGGTCGTCCGTCCGGATAGCCGTGGAGACAGCGTTTGAGCAAGGCACCCACGTCTGGGGGAAAGTCGGCAGGCAGAAGCTCGACCTCGAAACAACCACGTTTGACGGGGTCGTCGTAGAGCAGGCAGTAGTAGATGGTGGCAGCCAGAGAATAGACATCGCTGCGGCAGTCCGAAATACCCTGGCGCATCTGTTCGGGAGCAGCGAAGCAGGGCAGTGTAGCCCGCACCACGGGAATGGGGATCAACGAGCCCACCGAGGCCGAAATCGACGAGGACACCCTGGCCCTGGCCCGCTTCGGGGTTCTTGCGAAGGAGGATGTTGGCGGGCTTGATGTCGCGATGGATGATGCCCCGGGCATGGGCGCTGGCGAGACCTTCAGCAATGCCGGTGAAGACAGCACGGACCTGGCCGAGGTTCAGTGAGCCGTCGCTTGGCCAGGTAGCGTTCCAGGCTGGTTCCCTCGACGTATTCCATGACGTAGTACCAGCAGCCCCAGTCGTCGGCCTTGTCGAAGAGATGGTCGGGATCGATGCGCACCAGGTGCGGATGGGCGCCCAGGCCGATCAGCGTGCCCATCTCGCGTTTGAAGCGTTTCTCGAACTCGGCATCCTGCGACAGCTCGGCGTGCATGATCTTCAGGGCCCGGCTGTGGTCGCCCTTGCGGGCGAGGAAGACCTGTCCCCAGCCGCCGAAGCCGAGCAACCGTTCGAGCGACCAGCCGCCAAGCGTGTCGCCGGGCTGGGGCCGTTTCTTCAGAGCAGGCCGCGGATCGACCGGCGTGGCTTCTTGCGAGAATTTCGTGGCGACCCGGCTCATCTCGCCGAGTTTGAGGTCGCCGGGACGCAACCGGGAGGCACGGACGAGGGTTTTGGCGGCGCGGACGAAATCGATGCCCTGCTGCCTGGGCCGCGGCCTCCGCGACGGCGAGTACCGCCGATTCGGGTTGAGCGGCGCTCGATTTGCGCGAAACTGGCTTCGGCGCGTTGGTGGTCGCCGCTGCGGCCCGCGATCAGGGCTTCCTCGATGCGGATGAGACGCTCGTTGAGATCCCTGGGTGAGACGTTGTGCTGCCGCTGTTCCTCGATGTAATCCAGCAGCGTGCCGTAATTGCGGCGCTGCAGATCGCACAACTCTTCCTGCCCTGCCGACAGCCTGGCCAGGTCGGCACGGACGCCGCTCAGCTGCGTGGCCTGTTCCTGGATCGCCCGTGCGGCGGCGAGACAATGCTCTTCGTTCCGCAGTGCGGTGACCAGGGTTTTCCGGGCGAGGTCGGGCACGTCTTCCAGCCGGCGCAGATGCTCGACGACGTCTTGCAGATCGCCGAGCATGGCGTCGAACATCGCTTCCAGTCGCCCCAGGTCTTCCCGCGGGGCGATGGCGTCGAGATTGTCCTTTGCTGTCTCGTGGGCGCAGTCGATGGCCTTCTCGATCAGTTCCAGGACGGCAGCGCTGCCCGGCACGGCGACGCCGACAATTTGCTTGGCGACAAACTTGGCGGGAGCGCCGCAGCGGGCGATGAAGGTTCGGAGCTTTTGCAAGAACGTCATGGCGAGGATCTCCGAGGAAGCGAGTCAGAGCAATCCTTATTCTCTTGTAATTCGCTGGTCAAGGAAACAGATTTCATGGAAATGGCAACCAGCCGACATTGTACCAGTGATCGCAAGGGCAGGCTGTCGCGTTTTCCCGCCTCTTGCCCTTGCTGGCGGTTGCCCCTGGTATAATAAGCCCGAAGCGATTCCTTGGCCCCCTGTGGAGGAGTCAACGATGCAGCGGAACATGGACCTGGTGCGGACAATCCTGATGAGGATCGAGATGAGCCATTCGGCCTGGGAGGCCCCACCCTTCGGGCTCCAGGGCTTCAACTCCGAACAAATCCGCTATCACGCTCACATCATGACGGAGGACGGCTTGATCGAAGGCTCTGTCCCCAGCGTCGGAAACCAATGCCCCGAAGCCATGCCGCTGGCGTTGACGGCGAAAGGACACGACTTTCTCGACCTCGCCCGGGACCAACGGCGCTGGAACCAGGCCCACCGCATTATCCGGAAAGTCGGCTCGGCACCGATCGCAGTGTGGATGAAAGTCCTCAACGATCTCCTTCTCAAGGAACTGGGCATGGCGTCCTGAGGATTCGCTCGTTCCTGGAGCCAACAGGAGGTGTGGCATGACTCAGCCGGGGCTGCTCGTCAAGAAAGGGCTGCTGCTCAACTGCCTGGAGTGGTTTCAGGAGGAATTCAGCAAGAACGTTGTCTCCCTGCTCTCAGGCGAGTTCCCCAAGTACCCGCTGCCGAGGGAGGTTCGGTCGGTGCAGGACTGCTGCGAGCAGGTTCGCGGGCTCGTTGACTCCAAGGCCGAATCGATCGACGGCGCCGCTTTCTTCGAGAATCTGTTGGCGGCCGCTCCCAGGAACGCTCTCCTCTTCAAGCAAATGCTCCTTCGGTATCGCCGATTGCGAGCGGCCCAGACGGAAATCTACCGGGAGAAGACTTTCCACGCTGGACTCGTCCAGACCCTGGATGAAGAGATCAACTCCCTTGACGCGGTGGTGCAAACAGACTGGTTCCAGAAGATCGAGCCATCGAGGCTGCCACGCGCCAACGACTTCTTGCCGATCCAGTACATTGAGCGGTCGGCGCTCAGCCGGATCGAGCTGGTTCCGCGCGAGTATGACGAGAAGTTCCACATCCTGCAAGCTCCAGCGCTGTTCCTCCCGGACCTCGCCTATTTCCGGGCCAAGTGCGAGATCCGGGACGCTCCGCTCACCGTCGCCTTCCTGGACATCGATGACTTCAAGGCATTCAACACAGCCCACAACGAAACGAAAGTGGATCGCAACTTGCTGCCGCGCTTCATGCAGACTTTGGAAGCGCACGTCTACCATCACGGCTTCTGCTACCGGCAGGGCGGCGACGAATACCTGGTGCTGCTTCCCAGCCTGTCGAAGGAACTGGCTATCGCCTTTCTCGATGAGCTGCGCCGCAAGATTGCCGGCCTGAAGTATCCCGACATTGATCGCGCTGCGACCGTCTCCATCGGGGTTTGCATTGCCGAGCCAGATTGCCCTCTGACCGACCGCGAGTTGCGCGACCGGGCCAACCAGGCCAAGAAGTTCGCCAAGGACCACGGCAAGAACTGTATCGCTGCGTATGAGACGGCGCGGTTGGTTCCGGACGAGTTACGGGTCGTGCGGCCGGAGAGATAAGCGAGAATGGGGGCGGCAAAAGCACAGCCCTGTAAGCCCTTGTCTGCGATTGGTTCCAACATAATGAGGTCGATCATGCCCCAAAGCGCGAAGCGAACGACCACGCAGGCTCAAATTGACCGCATGGTCAAACGGATCGTGGCGAAGTTTCAGCCGCAGCAGGTGATCCTGTTCGGTTCACACGCGCGCGGCGAGGCCGGGCCGGACAGCGACGTGGACCTGCTGGTCGTGATGGACTTCGAGGGACTCGCCCGCGACAAGGGACTGGAGATCATGCTGGTGCTTCACGACCGCCGTGTTCCCGTGGACGTGATCGTCACCAGCCCCGAGGACTTCGCCTGGCGAAAGGACGTTGTCGGCACGATCGAATGGCCGGCGGCGCGGGAAGGGAAGGTGTTATATGCCCACACCTGAGGCTGTCATTACCGTGATCCGCGAGTGGCTCGTCAAGGCGGACAATGACTTGAAGACCGCGGCTCATACGCTCACCCTGGGAGAGAACTGCCCAACGGATACGGTTTGTTTTCACGCCCAGCAATGCGTCGAGAAGTACATCAAAGCGCTGCTCGTGTTCCGGGCGACCGCCTTCCCGAAAACGCACGACATTCACGAGCTGCGGGCGTTGCTGCCGCCGAAGCTGCGCCCCAAGCTGGACAGGAAGGTCCAGGATCAGTTGACGCGATATGCCACTGTCCTGCGCTATCCTCGCGCGGGGCCGGAGGTCTCCTTGGCCGAAGCGCAAAGCAGTGGCGATCGCGCGCCGAACTCGCAAAGAGGTGCGAAAGCATCTACCCCGGGCGGCGCTGCGCCGCGAGAGAAAATGACGCAAAGGCCGCTTGTCCGAACGGGTCGAGGACAGGGCACGGGTGAAAGAAATCTTCGGAAGCGGATAGCAACCATGAGCTCTCTGGTCCGCCGTCTGGTCGCACTGGCCCAATTCGTGGACTCAGACGCCGAGGCCGCGGCACTCCTCCGGATGGCCCAGCAATCGGACGCCGAGTATGCGGCCTTTGCACGATTGCTCTGACACGAGCTTTGCCTCTCCGCGTCGGGACGTGTCACTCCTGCCAATCCTCCGAAACACGCTCCATTTGCTCTGGTGCAAACGTACACTTCTCGATCATACTGAACCAAGAGAGGCTCCTGGGAACCTCACTTTCTTTCCCTTTGCAGCGAGTGACAGTCATGAATCCGCACAAGCCATTTCCCAACGGCCGGCCCTCCTCTCCGGATGCGGGCCCGGCCTCCCCGACCGCGACCGCCGCAGCCCCGGACGACAAGGGCCAGCGTGACAGCAAAGGCCGGTTCACCGCCAACAACAAGGGCGGTCCCGGCAACCCCTTCGCCCGCAGGACGGCAGCCCTCCGTCAGGCCATGCTCGCCGCGGTCACCGAGGACGACCTGCAAGAGATCGTCCGCCAGCTGATCCAAAAAGCAAAGGACGGCGACGTGTCGGCGGCCCGGCTGGTCCTGTCCTACACCGTTGGCAAGCCCGACAGGGCGGTGGACCCCGACACGCTCGACCATCAGGAGTGGCAGCAACTGGTGCAGGGCCGGGTCCTTCCCGACGACTGGGATGCAGTGATCGGCGGCATGCAAGTGCCTCAGGCCTGCCTGGTCCTGCGTACCGTCCTCCCCTTCCTCCAGGACAAGGCCCTTCAGGACTTCTGCCAGCAAGCCGCCCAGCCGGTTCCCGAGCAGGAGACCCCAGGCCAGCGCCCCGGTCAGCGAAGCCCCTGCCCCGCAGAAGGTCCAGGCCCCGACCCAGCCCGCAGCCCAGCCGAAGCCGGCAAGGCCGAAACGGGAACGGGTGGCCCCGTCCCGGCCGGCGTCCCCGCCGCCCGGGGCCGATTCCTCCGATGCACCGGGCCGTCCGGGCGCTGGGGGACAGTGGCTTGCTTTCCTTCAGGAGTTCCTCCACCAGACTCGGGGCTCGCAGCGGCAAACGCTGCCGGGTGACGACACCCCTCCGTCACCAAACGGATTTTCTCCGGGCGGACCTTCCCGCTGAGACGTGGAGGCTGACGTCGGCAGCCCCTGAGCGAAACAGCCTTCCCACGTATCATCAAGGGTAGTGTTGCCAGCTGTTCCAGCATCACACCCGATCAAGGGGGAACCATGATCACGAAGAGCTTGCGCTTTGCGGCAGCGGTGTTGCTTGCCGCGCTTCCGGTGGGCATTCTCGCGGGCTTGCTTGCCGCTGCGGTCCCGGCCGACTACAAGGGCAAACCCTGGAAGGGCAAGATGCAGACCATCCCCGGCCGGCTGACCTTCGCCTTCTACGACGAGGGGGGCGAAGGGGTCGCCTACCACGACGCGGACAAGGTCGAACCAGGGCAGCGGCCGGCTCAACCGCGGGCCCGAAGAGAAGAACAACTTCCGCAAGGACGAGAGCGTTGACGTGTCCTACACCAAGGCCGCCTTCGACAAGTTCCTCGACGGCAAACTGCTGCCGGTCGATCTGTATTACGTCGGCTGGACCGCTCAGGGGGAATGGCTCAACTACACCATCGACGTGCAATCGGCCGGGACGTTCACGCTCAACCTCCTCGCCACCGGCCACAAAAACAACAACGAGGCAACCCTCAGCCTGTCCATCAACGGGAAACGCAAGTGCGAATTCAAGATCGAGGACACCGGCGACTACCACCACTGGAAACTGCAACCCAACGTGGCGGAAATCACGCTGGACAAAGGGACCGCAGCTTCTCACGGTGAAGTTTGAAAAACAGGCCCACGCCAGCAACTTGCTGTATCTCGAATTCGTCCCCAAGAAGGCAGCGGGCAGGGAACGGCCTGAGCTGCCGACAATCGACCGCGCCGAGATCGCTCCGGAGTGGAACGCCCGCTTCGCCGGCAAGGAAGGCTGGATCGGCGGCGACGGCGCGTACTCGGCGGTCCTTGGTCGGGACCGTGTCCTCTGGCTGTTCGGCGACACCCTGCTCGGCACCGTGAAGGATGGGCGGCGCAGCGGGTCGGTGATGGTCAACAACACCGTTGGCGTGCAGGCTCGGAAGGGGAAGGACGCGCCGATCCGCTTCGTGGCCGGCAAGACGCCCGAAGGCAAACCGGCCGCGGTCTTCCGACCGGCGGACGGCAAGGGCTGGTTCTGGCCGCAAGCTGCCATCCAGGTCGGCGAGCGCCTGTTCGTGTTCCTGCCGCGGATCGAGAAGACTCGCGACCCGGGCGCGTTCGGGTTCAAGCAGGTCGGCCAGTGGCTCGCGGTGGTGCAGAACCCGGAGGACGAGCCGGAGAAGTGGCGCGTGAAGCAACACCAGCTGCCCTTCGCCGAGTTCGGGCCGGAACGGGAGCGGTCGTGGGGCTCCGCCATTCTGGAGGATGGCGAGTTCCTGTACGTCTACGGCTATGACGATCCGCGCAAGGGGATCGGCAGTCGCCGGCTGACCGTGGCGCGGGTGCCACGCGAGAAGCTGGACGACTTCACGGCCTGGCGCTTCCGGACAGCGACCGGCTGGAGCGACAAGCCGGCCGACGCGGTCCCGCTGGTTTCCGGCCTGGCGACCGAGTTCTCGGTCAGCCGGGTTCCGGGCGGGAAGGGCCTGGTGCTGGTCTGCACGGAGAACGGACTCGGGGACCGGATCGTCGGCCGATTCGCGACCGGGCCGGAAGGTCCGTGGTCTGACGCGCTGCTCCTGTATCGGTGCCCGGAGATGGCCAGGGACAAGGGCCTCTTCTGCTACGCGGCCAAGGCTCATGCGTGGGCCTCGACCGGCGACGAACTGCTGGTGAGCTATTGCGTCAATGCCTTCGAGTTCGCCCGGCTGTTCCGGGACGAGCAGGTCTATCGTCCCCGGTTCGTGCGAATCCGGCTGGGGCCGGCAAAGTAACCGGCGGCAGGAGCCAGCGGCTCACCGTCCCTTCGGCCTGTCGCCGCCGGGTGCGGTCGCCCGCTTCAGCAAGTCCCGCACGGCCCGCCAGGTCGCGCCGGGAACCTGCACGGAGGCCCGGACACAGTCGCCCTCTTTGTTGATTCCCCACTGCAGGCTCCTCAGGGTCTGGCCGACCACTGTCAGGGCCACAGGCTCCTTGTTCAGCACCGGGTATCTGTCTTGCAACACTCTGAGCCCTTGACGGGACCATTTGTTGAGGTCTTCCTGCAAGACCCGGGTCATGCTCGTCTTGTCCATGCACAGGGCCACGGCCAGGACGACCCCATCGCCCTGCGGTCTCAGGGTAAGGACAAAGGTGCGCGGACAGGCCCGCAGGTCGAGGGCCTCGGTCAGCACCTTGCGGTACTCGGTGGGGATTTCCCCGAGGCAGATGCCGCAAAGGTCCATCGGGACTTCTCGCAGCGCTTCCCTGATCCAGGGAGGATTGTCGCCTGCCAGCGGATCGCTCAAGGGGCGTGGCCCGTTTGCCGGCGCAAACACCGGAACTTGCTCCAGGACCTTCCGATGTTCCTCTTCCCCGGCGTCCTTCTTCAGCGACCGTGCCAGGAATGCGTGGTTGTCGTCGTAAAGACCAAGAGCGAAGGGGAACGCGGGACCGCTGACGCGAAGCGGTTTGCGAGGCAGCTCATTGTTCCCCGCGGCCTCGACCTGAACGGTTTTCGCGGTCACTTCGCGGATAAAATCGATGATGCGCTTGCGGCCGTCCAGGGCCACCCCTTGCAGGTGAACGATCCCATGGGCGTCCGCGGTCCTGGGATCCTCGCAGTAAGCCAGGGCCAGGCCATCGAGCCGGATGCGGCCGAGGTTTTCCGGGGTGAGCCGGGCGGTCATCTCCTCCGGTGCCAGCAGGCGAAGCGCGATTTTCGTCCAGTCGTCCTCGAGCGTGAGAGGGCTGATGCCGTGGAGGTCGAGGGCCCCGAACAGGGTCGCCTCGGCGGGCAGCCAGTTCAAGGTGTTCTTCCAGAAGGAAGCTCCTTGAGGATCATAAGTCCGCGCGAGGGGCCTGGCCGCCTCCGGGGGCAGGATCGTCCCGGGCATTGGTCCGACGGAGGGCACGCCGACAATAACACTGCCGAGGATCACCAGTGCGAATGCCAGGCCCACGCCTGCACCAAGGAGTCTGAGCCAGCGGGAGATCTTGCTCTGGAGCCGGGGTCGTGGTCCAACCGGCGACGGCACCGCCCGCGCGACCTGAATGACCTCCGAGCCATTGACCGGCTCGAACGGCTTGCCGCACTCGGGACAATGGACCAGGCTGCCCACCATCGACTCGGGCACCTGCAAGGAAGCCCCACAGGTGGGACAGATCGTCAGGCTCGTCGGCAACCCGGCGGGAGCGCTGCCGGCCGGGGCCGGCGGGGCCGGTGGCTGTACCCAGGCCCGATGCTGCAGCTGGGCCAGACGCTGCCCGAGGATCTCGACCACCTCGGCGGCCGACTGATGCCGTTGTCTGGCTCCTTGGCCATCAGCCTGTCCACGATGGCCGCGAGCCAGTCGGGCACCTCGGGGTTGGTTTCGCGGATGGGCCGAGGCGAGTCCTCGGTGACGCGACGCAGCACCGCCAGGGTGTTGGCGGCCCGGAAGGGCGGCCGGCCGGTACACAGCGTGTACAGCACGCTGCCCAGGCTGAACAGGTCGGCGCGGGTCCAGCGCCTCGCCGCGTGCTTGCTCGGGAGCCATGAACAGGGGCGAGCCGGCCACAAAGCCGCTCTGAGTCAGACTGGCATCGTCCATCGCCCGCGCCAGGCCGAAGTCGGTCAGCTTGACGCGCTGCACTCCGTCTTCCAGGAGGATGTTGCCCGGCTTGACGTCCCGATGGACGATGCCGTGACTGTGCGCCGCTGCCAGCCCGGAGGCCGTCTCCATGCCAATGCGGACGATCTCGGTCACTTCCAGCGGTCCCTCCTTGTCGATCCGTTCTTGCAGCGAGGGTCCGGCGACGTACTGCATCACCAGGTAAGGCAGGCCGTTGCTCTCCTCGACGGCATGGATGGTGACGATGTGGTCGTGCGTGACCGCGGCGGCAGCCTTGGCCTCACGCAGGAAGCGTTTGCGGGCAACGCCGCTGGTGGCCAGTTGCGGGGCCAGCACCTTGATGGCCACCACTCGGTGCAGCGACGGGTCGAAGGCCTTGAGGACCACGCCCATGCCGCCCCGGCCGATCTCGGACAGCACCTCGTAGCGGTCCAGCCGGCCCAGCTGACCCGGCTTGTCCGAGGGGCTGAGGAACCCCAGAGGCAGCTCGGCGGCGAACGGCTTCTCATCGCGGGTCTGCTCTTCCGGGACGTCCTTGAGTTTCTCGATAACCTGCTTCAAGGCGGGCTCGGGGGGCGGTGGCGGGGTCAGCTTGCGGGCCAGGGCTGGCCAGGACTTTTGCCCCGCCGTCAGTCCTTCCACGCGATGCTGGCACGCCGGGCAGACCTCCAGGTGGGCCGCCACTTGCCGGTGTTCGGGAAATGACAGGCGCTCGACGAGGAAATCCTTCAGCCGGCCCACGGGAGGACAGGCCACCGCGGCCTTGGGAGGGAAAAAGACCTGGCGGAACAACCAGCGGACCGCGAGACACACCAGCAGGCAAAGGATCGCCACGAAAAGCAAGAAGCCCACGCCAACGGCGAACTTTTCTCCATGGCGGGGATTGTCAGCGGAGATGATGCCGAAAAGCAAGAGGAGCAATGCCAGACCGGTGCCGACGAGGGAGCCGACGAACACCTCGCGGGAAATGCGGCCGGCGCGGTAGAGCGCGATGAGCAGGACGGTCACACCCCCCACCAGCAGCAGCAAGAAGAAAATGCCACACGCCATAACTACCCCCTGTTTCAGTCTCTCTCCATTCGACGCCGTCCGGTTACTCGGGGTTATCGACCTGAGTCGCCCGCAGCAATACGTTCTTCAGAGCCTTCCAGACCGGACCGGGAATCCGCACGGAGGTGCGGACGCCGTCACCTTTCTCGTTCTTTCCCCAGCGGATGTTTTTCAGGGTTTGGCTGACCATTGCCAGGGCCGACGGGTCCTGGCGCCAGCGTGGGTCCCGGGCTTGCAAACGGTCAAGCCCTTGCCGGCTCCACTTCGCCAGGTCGGCCAGCAAGGTCGGGACCGTCCCGGCCCTGTCCATCCAGAGACTCACGGCCACGACGGCGCTGTCGCCCTCCTGTCGGAGTGTCGCGACAAACGTGCGCGGGCACTCCCGCAACTCCAGGGCCTCGCTCAGCGTCTGCCGCCACTCCCGGGGGATTTCCCCGATGCAGAGGGCACGGACGTCTGTCGGAACCAGCCTCAGTTCGTCCTTGATCCAGGGAGCTTTGGAGCCGGTCAGAAGATCGCCCGGGGGCATTGGAACTGCCGGCCCAAATCCCTGGACTTGCCCCAGGACCGCCAGATGCTGGCCGGGCCCCGCGCCCTTCTTCAGCGACCGTGCCAGGAACGCATGGTTGTCGTCGTAAAAACCCAGAGCGAAGGGCAGCTCGGGGCTGCTGATGCGATACCTCTCCTTGTCCCACTCCAACTGATCGATGCCAACTTCCTTCCCTGTCGCCCGGCTGAGATATTGGACGATCGGTACGTGGCCGTCCAGGGCCAGCCCTTGCAGGTGGACAAGCGCCCGCTCTTCCCCTGGCTTGGGGCCGTCGTAGTAAGCCAGCGCCACCCCGTCCAGCCGAATCCGACCGAGGTTCTCCGGAGTCAGCTGAACGCTTGTCTCCCGCGGCACAAGCAGACGCAGCGCCATTCGCGTCCAGGGATCATCGAGCGTGAGAGGGCCGATCCCCCCGAGGTCGATAGCTCCAAAGAGGGTCGCCCGGGCGGGCAGCCAGGCCAGGGTGTTCTTCCAGTAGGAAGGCTCTCTCGGATCGGCCGGCCGGCTGACTGGCCACGGTGCCGCCTCCGCAATCGTTGGCGGTGCCGGGGGCGACACGGACGACCCGCCGACAATCAGGCTGCCAAAGAGGAGCAACGAGAACAGCAACGGCACGGCTGCGATGGCGAGCCCGTACCAGCGGGGACTCTTTCTCCAGAAGCGGAAACCGCGCTTCAGCGGCGAAAGGATCGCTCGGGCCACCTGAATGACCTCCGAGCCATTGACCGGCTCAAACGGCTTGCCGCACTCGGGGCAATGCACCAGGCCGCCCACCATCGACTCCGGCACGTGCAGCGAAGCACCGCAGCTGGGACAGAGCGTCAGGCTGGTCGGCAACCCGGCAGCAGCGTTGGCGGCTGGCGCCGGCGGAGCCTGTGGCGGCACCCAGGCCCGATGCTGCAGCTGAGCCAGCCGTTGCCCCAGCATCTCGACCACCTCGGCGGCGGACTGATAGCGTCGGTCCGGCTCCTTGGCCATCAGCCTGTCCACGAGGGCGGCCAGCCACTCAGGAACCTCGGGGTTGGTTTCGCGGATGGGCCGAGGCGTGTCCTCGGTGACGCGACGCAGCACCGCCAGGGTGTTGGCCGCCCGGAAGGGCGGCCGGCCGGTACACAGCGTGTACAGCACGCTGCCCAGGCTGAACAGGTCGGCGCGGGGATCCAGTGCCTCGCCGCGGGCCTGCTCCGGGGCCATGAACAGGGGCGAGCCGGCCACAAAGCCGCTCTGCGTCAGGCTGGCATCGTCCATCGCCCGCGCCAGGCCGAAGTCGGTCAGCTTGACGCGCTGCACCCCGTCCTCCAGGAGGATGTTGCCCGGCTTGACGTCCCGATGGACGATCCCGTGACTGTGTGCTGCGGCCAGCCCGGAGGCCGTCTCCATGCCGATGCGCACGATCTCGGTCACTTCCAGCGGCCCCTCCTTGTCGATCCGTTCTTGCAGGGAGGGTCCGGCGACGTACTGCATCACCAGGTAAGGCAGGCCGTTGCTCTCCTCGACGGCATGGATGGTGACGATGTGATCGTGAGTGACCGCAGCAGCGGCCTTGGCCTCACGCAGGAAACGCTTGCGGGCGACGCCGCTGGTGGCCAGCTGGGGGGCCAGCACCTTGATGGCCACCACCCGATGCAGCGACGGGTCGAAGGCCTTGAGGACCACGCCCATGCCGCCCCGGCCGATCTCGGCCAGCACCTCGTAGCGGTCCAGCCGGCCCAGCTGACCCGGCTTGTCCGAGGGGCTGAGGAACCCCAGAGGCAGCTCGGCGGCAAACGGCTTCTCGTCGCGTGTCTGCTCTTCCGGGACATCCTTGAGTTTCTCGATAACCTGTTTCAAGGCGGGCTCGGGAGGGGGCGGCGGCGTCAGCTTGTGGGCCAGGGCCGGCCAGGACTTTTGCCCCGCCGTCAGTCCTTCCAGCCGATGCTGGCACGCCGGGCAGCGTTCCAGATGGACGGCGACTTTCCAGTGTTCGACAGACGGCAAGCGGTCGATCAGGAAGTCCTTCAGACGATCGACGGTGGGACAGGCCGCGGGTTGCAGGCCGAAGAGCTGCGAGCGGATCAACCACCGGATGACTAGCCGGACCAGCCGGACCAGAAGGAAGAGGGCGAAGCCGAGGAGAAGGAGAAACGCCATGCCGAACAACCGACCGGGACCGTGATGATCCGAAGCGATGGCAGCGAAGAACAGAACAAGACCCAACCCAGTGACAATGAGGGAGCCGATGAATATCTCGCGGGAAATCTGGCCGGCACGGTGCAGGCGAAAAAGAACCCACACCACGCCCCCCGCCAGCAACAGCAAGAAGAAGATGCCACACGCCATGATTCACCCCTATCCGCACGATCCGCCTCGCGCCGTCCGGTTAGACGGACTCGTCGAGCGTCTCTCGAATCAGCTCCTTGAGCCGGGCCATCACTCGGCCCTTGGCGAGATAGACCGCGGCCACGCTCAACCCCAGGGCCCGCGCCACTTCCGGGCCGGTCATGCCCTCGACCGCGGTCTGCCAGAACGCCTGCCAGGTCGATTCCTGGAAGGCCCCACGCACCTGCTCGGCGGCCCAGGCAAAGACCCGCTGCTCGTACTCCTGGTCCCACCAGGCGTTCTGGTCTTCCTCGCGGGCCGGCAGTTCCTGGAGCAGCTGCTGGGCGTCCGTGTCCCCGGTGCCGCGACCGGGCCGTTTCTGGGCGGCGATGAAGTTCCGCAGCTTGTTTCGCACCACGGTGAACAGCCAGCCGCGGAAGGAGCCGCGGCGCGGGTCGTAGTCGAGCCGGCGAATGCCTCCGGAAACCGCCGTGAGGACGTCCTGGGTGAGGTCGGCCGCGTCCGCGTCCTGCAGGCCGTGCTTGCGAGCAAAGCCGTAGACCAGCGGCGCATACAATTCCACGAACTGCGACCAGGCCCCGTCGTCGCGGGCATCGCACAGGCGGACCAGAAGGCTGACCCGGGTAGCTGGCGCGTCGCTCATGCGGTAACCTCTCCTACTGCAAGTACCAGCGCGGGACGCCATCTTATCGCGCTGGAGGCGATTTTGTTTGATTTTACACACAACGGGGACAGCTTGTTACAAGCGCAACGAATCGGAACCGAGGTCCCATTCGTCAATAGAAGGGGGCAAACCGCCCTCCGTTCGACTGTTGCCCTTTTTGGAGTGCGGCAGTGGCTTTGCTCTGCCGCTTTGGTTTCTCCTTTTGCTTTTTGTTTCTTTGGGTGTGAAAAGCAAAAAACACATTCAAAAGCAGAAACAAAAGCGGCAGAGCAAAGCTACTGCCGCACTCCAAAAAAGGGCAAAAGGAAACTCGGAAGTGATCGGCATGGTCAAGGAGTCTGTCATGAACTTGCGTTTGGGGTTCCTTGGAGCGTTGCTGGTGTGCCTGGTCGGGCGAGCCGATGCCGTGCCGGTGCCGCCGGCAGCCGAGGAGGTGGTCAAGCAGATCGAGCAGGAACTGGCCGAGTTCGAGAAAAAGAGCGAGGCGGAGTACAGGAAGTGCCGGGACCGCACCGCCGGGGAGCTGAAGAAGGTCCAGGACAAGTTCTGCAAGGAAGCCAAGCTCGACGAGGCCGTGGCGGTCCGCGAAGTGATCCGCTCCCTCCAGGCAGGCAACACGCCAGTCCTCGGCACCGAGACGCCGGCCGCGGCCCGAGAAGTTTACAAGCAGCACGAGGCCGAGCTGGCCGAGATCGACAAGAAGCTCGAGGCCGAGTTCCACAAACGGCGCGAGAAGATCACTGCGGACCTGAAGCAGATCCAGGACAAGTTCTGCAGGGAAGCCAAGCTCGACGAGGCCCTGGCGGTCCGCGACCTGATCCGCTCTCTGCAGGCCAATCCCGGCGACGTCTTGCCCGATCCGGGAGGCATCAACGACGGTGGGGCCAACATCGGCAAGGTGTTCTACTACGAGGTCATCGGGACCGATACCGGGTCGGCCATCTGGGGCACCGACGTCTACACCACTGGCTCCCACCTTGGCATGGCCGCGGTCCACAGCGGTGTGCTGAAGAAGGGCCAGAAGGGCATTGTCAAGGTGACCATCCTGCCAGGCCAGGAAAGCTACACCGGCTCGACCAGGAATGGCGTCATCAGCCATCCCTACGGCAACTGGGGAGTCAGCTTCAAGGTCAGCCGCTCGATTGGGTTTGTGGGCAAACAGGGGCTCAAGGCCCAACCCTGACCGGGCGAGCCAACGAGCCGGCAGCGTCAGCGACGGTTCACCCGGCACTCGCGTTCACTGGCGGCTTGCTCGTCGCTCATGGCTCACTCGCTTTCTCGCTGCTGGGGTGTCGCCGCTTCCCAGAGTTTGACCGTGCCGTCCTTGCTGGAGGAAGCCAGGAAGCGGCCGTCGGCACTGAAGGTCAGTCGCACGATGGCGCCGCTGTGGCCGCGCAGCGTCAGGACTTCCTGGCCGCTCTCGGCGTCCCAGAGCGTGATGATGCCCGTACCGCTCCCGGTCGCCAGGCGTTTGCCGTCGGGCGTGAAGGCCACCACCCCACAGTCGATTCCGGGTCGGAAGTGGAGCAACTCGTTCCTCGAGTCCGTGTCGAACACGGCGATGCTTCTGGGACCGACCGCTGCCAGGAGGCGGCCGTCGTCGCTGAGCGCCAGGTGACGGACGCCCTCCTCCGGTCCCTGGAGGACGGTGAGTGGTCGGCCCGAGGCTGTGTCCCAGATTTGAACCCGGTTCGACAGACTCTGGCCCGTGGCCAGACGCGCACCATCCCGCGTCAGGGAGGGGAGTGTACTCACGTTCTCGACAAGCAAGGTGGTAACGCCGCTGGCCGCCTCACAAACTTCCACGCAGCGGCTCTTCTTGTACTGGAACCCCAGCACCAGGCTGCCACCGCCGTCGCAGAAGGCGATCGTGGGATTGGTCCACCACTCGGGCTTTTCGCGTCGGAAAGTAACCAGGACCTGTCTCGTTTGGCAATCGATCACCTGGATACGATAGTCTTTCTGGTTCATGCCCAGCACGGCGAGACGGCCCCCATCCGGGCTGAGGGCGGCATCCATGAGCCGATACCCGAGCCCATTCGGCGGTGGGGGCAAGGGAGCGCCCAGAACGTGGAAGAGTTCCTGGCCCGAGCCCGGGTCGAAAACGGCTGCACTCCAGTGACCAGCTTTGATGGGGCCTTCGGCCCCGGGAACCAAACGGTGCAGGTCGGCCACGGCGACGCGCCGGCTGTCAGACGAGAACGCCACGGTCAGGGCCGGAAGCTGGCCTGTTGGACACTGGCACAGGGTCCGGACTTCGGGATTGACGTCCGGACGCCAGATCTTGATCCCCTGGCCCGGGACCGGACCGGGCCTGGCGAAGTCCGCTGCCAGGCGCTTGCCATCGGAGCTGAAGTCCAGACTGTGGCTTCTGCTGGGCAGGCGAACCACCTCGGCACCGCTCGCGGCGTCTCGGACCACGATGCTCGCTCCCGGTCCATTGGAAGCGAGCCAGCGGCCGTCGGCACTGAAGACCAGCCGCGACCCCGCCCCCGGCTGGGTGTAAACCTCCTTGCCCGAAGCCGTGTCCCAGCACCGCAAGGTACTGCCGCAGCTGGCGGCCAGCCGTTTCCCATCGGGGCTGCAGGCAAGCGCCAGCACGTCGCGGTCCACGGGCAACACGGCCAGTTCCTTGCCGCTGCCAACGTCCCAAACGCGCACGGCGGGATCCTTCGCGCAGTGCCCTCCCGTCGCAAGTTGCCGGCCGTCGGGACTGAAAGCCAGGCAATGGACCGCGCGTGGACCCCGGCCGGAGCCAATCGTTGCCACTTCCTTCCCGTTGGCCAGCTCCCACAGGTGGACCTCCTCCAGGCTGGTGCTGTTCTTGTCTGCCGCCCAGGAGGCAGCAAGTCGCTGACCATCCGGGCTGAAGGCCACCACGGTAATCGATTCCGTGGGGGGCCCCTTGAGAGCGAAGAGACGCTCGTGGGAAGCCAGGTCCCAAACCTTGATGGTTTTCGGCGCACCAGGAAACTCGTGAAACAGGCTCACACAGGCAAGATAACGAAGGTTGGGACTGAAGGCGGCCGCATCGATGGTTCTCCTGGTGTCCAGCAGCCAGGATGCCAGCTCCTGCCCCGTGTCCGGACCCCAAATCTTGACCAGTCCGCCGCGGTCGAGCGAAGCAACGCGGCCGTCATCCGGGCTGAAAGCGATTGTCGTGATGGGCCAATCCTTGATTTTCGCCGGGTCGCTTCGCTCGACCGCATCGGCATGGCCGGTATAACTCCGCTCCTCGGCATGACAGAGGCGGTAAAGGTAGAAGTACTCCCAGCCGCGGAGGTCCGCGGGACATTCCGCCAGGAGCCGATCGGCGCGATCGAGGTTCCCGGCTTGCCATTCGCTCTGGACGCGACCGATGCGCTGGAAGTAGGCGGTTCGCTGTGCGGCCTGGAGGGCCAGGTCGGTTTGCCATTGTTTGCGGGCAAGCAAGGCGAGACCGATCGACAAGATGCCGATCAGCACGATTGCCGCCAGGACGCTCACGGCAATCAGAGCGGCCGCGGCCGGCTTGCGACGCGCGTACTTCCGGAGTCGTTCCCAACGGCTGCAGGGTCGAGCCGCGATCGGCTCGCCTCGCAAGTACCGCTCCAGGTCGTCCGCGAGGGCCGCCGCCGAGCTGTAACGCCGCTGCGGGTCTTTGTCCAGACACTTCAGACAGATCGTCTCCAGATCTCCATCGATACCGGGTTTGACCTGGCGTGGTGGAACGGGGTCGCGCTCCAGCACCTGCAAGATCGTATCCAGGGGAGTCTCTGCCCGGAACGGCGGCCGACCGGTGAGCAGCTCGTAGAGGATGGCCCCCAGGCTGTAAACGTCCACGCCGGTCGTCAGGACCTTCTCGGCCCGGGCCTGCTCGGGCGGCATGTAGCTGGGCGTGCCGAGGATGCTGCCCGTCCGCGTGTGCTGGCCTCCCTCCACAGGTCGGGCCAGTCCGAAATCGGTCACGTGCGGTTGGCCTTGCGCATCCAGGAGGATGTTGCCCGGCTTGAGGTCGCGGTGCAGCACGCCGCGCTGGTGGGCATGGTGGACGGCCCGGGCCACCGTGACCACCAGCGCGGCCGCTTCGCGGGCCGGCAGCTTCCGGCTTGTCAGGCTGCCGCCCTCGATGAGCTTCATGCTGAAATAATGCTGTCCCTGGTGTGCGCCGACTTCGTAGATGGGCACGACGTTGGGGTGATCGAGGTTGGCGGCGGCCTCGGCCTCGCGGTGAAAGCGCTGCACGTCCTCCGGCGCGGCGAGCTGGCCGGCGAGGATCATCTTCAGGGCCACGGTGCGGTTGAGGCTGACCTGGCGGGCCCGGTACACCACTCCCATGCCGCCCCGGGCGATCTCCTCCAGCAGCTCGTAGTCGCCGAAACACCGCACCGTCCCCAGGACGGCGTCCTGGGCCGCGACTTCCTCATACGCCAGGGTCGGCGCCAGCCCAGCTGCCGCCGCGGGCACCACTGGCGGGCTGATACGCTCGGCCAGCCGGCCGAAGCGCTCCTGGTCGGCGAAGAAGGAGCGCAGCTCGCCGGCCAGGTCCGGATGCCGGCGCAGCAGCTCCTCCCGATCCGGGGTCCGTCCCAGACGCTGCGCTTCCAGGAAGTCGGCGAGGATGCGGTTCACCCGGCACTCGCGCTCGCTGGCGGCATGCTCGTTTGTCATGGCTCACTCGCTTTCTCGGTGCCTGGGGGTTGCCGCTTCCCAGAGTTTGACGCTGCCGTCACCGCTCGAGGAAGCCAGGAAGCGGCCGTCGGCACTGAAGGTCAGTCGCACGATGCCGCCGCTGTGTCCGCGCAGCGTCAGGACTTCCTGGCCGCTCTCGGCGTCCCAGAGCGTGATAATGCCCGTATCGCTCCCGGTCGCCAGGCGCTTGCTGTCCGGGGAGAAGGCCACCACCCCGCAGTCCATGCCGGGTCGGAAGCGCAGCAATTCCTTCCCCGAGCCTGTGTCGTACGTGGCGACACTGTTGGGACCAACCACCGCCAGACGGTGCCCGTCTCCACTCAAAGCGATACCACGGACGCCCCAGTTTTCCACCTTGCCGTTCAGGACGCCCAGCAGCCTGCCCGAGACGGTGTCCCAAAGCTGAACCCAGCCGACGTCCGTATACACGGTGGCGAGCCGTCTCCCATCCCGCGTGAGAGCAAGGAGTGTGGTTCTCTGTTTAGCCTCGTCCTCGACGAGGAAGCTACTGAGACCGCTATCCGCTTCACACACCTCCACGTAGCGGCTCGACCCCTCACGACAGAGTCCCAGCACCAGCCTGCCGTCGGCACCGTAGGCAATCGTTGGCTCTTGCCCCAACCACCCTCGGGGCCGGCGGAACGTGACCAGGGCCTGTTTCGTCTGGACATCGACGATCTGAATCCGACAGCCTTTCTCGTTAATGCCCAGCACGGCCAGCCGGCTTCTGTCCGGGCTGAAGGCGGCGTCAATCAGCCGGTACGATTGCGCATCCGCCCCCGGGGTGTCCAGGACGTGAAAGAGTTCCTCACCCGATTGGGAGTCGAAAACGCCGACACTGCTGCGGCCTTGTTTGTTGGGTCCATTGGGGTCAGGAACCAAACGGTACAGGTCGGCCACGGCGACCCACCGGCTGTCGGACGAGAACGCGATCTTCAAGGGCGGATGACTCTGGAGAGTTCGGCACAGAGTCCGAGCCTCGGGGTTGACATGCGGGTCCCAGATCTTGATCAACTGGGACGAGCGCGGACTGGGCTGTCGGTAGTCCGCTGCCAGGCGCTTGCCATCGGGGCTGAAGGCCAGACAGCGGCTGCTGCTGGGCAAGCGCACCACCTCGGCGCCGCTGGCCGCCTCCCGCACCACGACGGTCGAGCCTGGCCCGTTGGAAGCGAGCCAGCGGCCGTCGGCACTGAAAACAAGCCGCGACCCCGCCCCCGGCTGAGTGTAAAGCTCCTTGCCCGAAGCCGTGTCCCAGGCCCGCAAGGTACTGCCGCAGCTGGCGGCCAACCGTTTGCCATCGGGGCTGTAGGCAACTGCCAGCACGTCGCGATCCACGGGCAACACGGCCAGCTCCTTGCCGCTGCCAACGTCCCAGACGCGCACCGCTGGATCGTGCGGGAAGTGGCCTCCCGTGGCCAGGCGCTTGCCGTCGGGGCTGAAGGCCAGGCAATGCACCGAGCGTGCCGCTTCAAACGTCCCCCGGCGGGAGACGACCGTTCGCACTTCGGCCCCGGTGGCCAGGTCCCACAGTTTCACCTGCTCCAGGAAAATGCCGAACTCGTCCGCTGTGCGGGCGGAAGCAAGATACTTCCCATCCGGACTGAAAGCGACAACGCTGATCGACTGGCCCTTGAGAGCGAGGACCTGCTTGCCTGTGGTCAGGTCCCAGACCCGGATGGCATCCCCAACTACGCGATCGGAGTGCATCGGGCTAAACGAGGCGAGATGACGCAGATCGGGGCTGAAAGCGGCGACGTCGATGAAAGGGTTGAAAACATCGTCCAGCAGCCAGGACGCGATCTCCTCCCCCGTGTCCGGACCCCAGATTTTGACATGCCCGACGGAGTCAAGCGAGCCGACGCGACGGCCATCCGGGCTGAAGGCCAGGGCCGTGATCGTGAAGGAACGTTTCACGTCCGCATGGCCGGTGTAGGTCCACTGCTCGGCGTGACAGAGGTGGTAAAGGTAGTTCCACTCCCAGCCGCGGTATTCGGTGGGGCACTCCGCCAGGAGCCGGTCGGCGCGATCGGGGTTGCCCGCTTGCCACTCGCTGTGGGCCCGACCGATGCGCTGGAAGTAGGCGGTGCGGCGTTCCGCACGCAGGGCCTGAGAGATCAGGACGACACTGACCGTCAAGACCCCGATCAGCACCAGCGTCGCCAGGCCGCTCACAGCGATCAGAGCCGCCGCGGCAGGCTTGCGACGCACGTACTTGCGGAGGCGCTCCCAGCGGCTGCCGGGTCGGGCCAGGATCGGCTCGGCGCAGCCAGCGCTCCAGGTCGTCCGCGAGGGCCGCCGCCGAGTTGTAACGCCGCTGCGGATCTTTGTCCAGACACTTCAGACAGATCGTCGCCAGATCGCGGTCGAGCGCCGGATTGAGCTTGCGCGGCGGCTCGGGGTCGCGCTCCAGCACCTGCAAGATTGTGTCCAGGGGGCTCTCCGCCCGGAACGGCGGCCGGCCGGTGAGCAGCTCGTAGAGGATCGCCCCCAGGCTGTACACGTCCACGCCGGTGGTCAGGACCTTCTCGGCCCGCGCCTGCTCGGGCGGCATGTAGCTGGGCGTGCCGAGGATGCTGCCCGTCCGCGTGTGCTGGCCTCCTTCCACAGGTCGGGCGAGTCCGAAATCGGTGACGTGCGGCTGCCCTTGCCCGTCCAGCAGGATGTTGCCCGGCTTGAGATCGCGGTGCAGCACCCCGCGCTGGTGGGCATGGTGGACGGCACGCGCCACCGTGACCACCAGCGCGGCCGCGTCGCGTGCCGGCAAGGGCATGGGGCGGCTGGCCAGGCTGCCGCCCTCGATCAGCTTCATGCTGAAGTAATGCTGCCCCTGGTGCTCGCCGACTTCGTAAATGGGCACGACGTTGGGGTGATCGAGATTGGCGGCGGCCTCGGCCTCGCGCTGAAAGCGCTGCACGTCCTCCGCCGAGGCGAGCTGGCCGGCGAGGATCATCTTCAGGGCCACGGTGCGGTTGAGGCTGACCTGGCGGGCCCGGTACACCACTCCCATGCCTCCCCGCGCAATCTCCTCCAGCAGCTCGTAGTCGCCAAAGTAACGCACCATCCCCAGCACGGAGCCCGTGTCCGCCGTCTCGCCAGGGCCCAGGGTCGGCGCCAGCTCAGATGCTGCCGCGGGTGCTGCCGGCGGACCAATGCCCTCGGCGAGCCGGCCAAAGCGTTCCTGGTCCGCGAAGAAGGAACGCAGCTCGTCGGCCAGGTCCGGGTGCCGGCGCAGCAGCTCCTCCCGATCCGGGGCCCGGCCCAGGCGCTGGGCTTCGAGGAAGTCGGCGAGGATACGGTTCACCCGACACTCGCGTTCACTGGCGGCGTTTTCGTCGGTCATGGGTCACTCGCTTTCTCGAAGCAGCTGACGCAATTGCTTCAACCCGCGCTTGATAAGTCCGGCGACCGCCTCGGGGCTGCGGCCCAGGTGGGTGCCGATCTCGGCCAGCGACAGGCCTTGCCAGTGTTGCAGGACCAGGGCCTCGCGCTGGGCCTCCGGCAGTTGCTCCAGGGCCTCGGCCAGGCGCAGGGCCTGTTCGCCCTGCTCGGCGTGCTGGCTGGGCGAGGACTGATCGGCGGCCAGGAACGCCTCCAGCCGCGCGGACGAGGAGTCCAGCGCCGCCTGGAGCGACTGCTCTCGTGCCAGGTCGCGCTTGGCCCGGCTGAAGTCGCGGAGGGCCTGAGCGAGGTTGCGGGCCAGGATCTGCCGCAGCCAGCCGACCCACTCCGCCTCGCTCCGGCCACGGAACTGATCGAGCGCCTGATACGCTTGCAGCAGCGTCTGCTGCACAACGTCCGAAGCATCGATTTTGCCCCGCAGCTGGGGAGCCAGCTGCAGCCGGGCCAGCAAACGCAGGTAGGCGCGGCAGGACTCCAACCGCCGGCCTGCTTCTTCCGGAGACTGGTCCACGTGCGGTCCTCTTGAGGATAAGATGCCAACGATGCGAACCCTGGGCGCGCGGGCGGCGATTTTCGCGACCGATTGCCGTGGCTTCATTCTACGACCGGGAATGGTCGCGGAGGACAAGCAGCCCCTTGACGCTGCCTCCGAGGCGCGGGAGGATGGATTTGCGGCGTTCTTCCTTCTGAGAGAGCGAACCATGCAAACTCACCTGGCATTGTCGGCGCTCTTGCTGGCTGGCTTCGTCCCGGCCGCCGACCCGGACCCTGAGCTTGAACACGCCCTTGGCGTCCTCAAGACGCGGTCGATCAGCCCCGATGGTCCCGAGCTGCTCCGTTTCTTCCGCGAACGGACCCTGACGGACGCCGACCGCGCCCGTCTGGCCGACGCCGTGCGCCGTCTGGCCGACGAGGACTTCAGCGTCCGCGAAAAGGCCACGGCCGAGCTGATGCGTGCCGGCCGGCAGGCGCTGACCTACCTGCGGGAGGCGGCCAACGATCCCGACCTGGAACGGTCGCGCCGGGCCCGCGATTGCATCGAGATCGCCGAGAGCGGCGTCGAGGTCGAAACGGCCCTGGCGGCAGCCCGCGTGCTGGAGGAACGCCGGCCCGAGGGCACGGTTGGGGTCCTGCTCGCCTATTTCGCCCAGGCCCAGGACGAAGTCCTGGAAGAGCGGCTGCTGCGTGTACTTACCCAGACCGGCGTCAAGGATGGCCGGCCGGAACGTCTGCTGGTCCGGTCGCTGACCGACACCGATCCCGGGCGGCGCACGGTGGCAGCTCACGTCCTCGGTCGCAAGTCTCCGGAGAACCGGCCCGCCGTGCAAAAACTGCTGGCCGACTCCGATCCACGGGTCCGCTTTGAAGCGGCTGAGGCGCTGGTCCGCGCCGCTGACCGTAATGCCGTCCCCGTGCTGATCGACCTGCTCGGCACGGGTCCGCTGCCGCTGGCCTGGCGCGCCCAGGAGACGCTGTACCACCTTGCCGGCGAGCGGTCGCCCGCCGGGCTGACCCGCGAGGCGGAACGGGGTAAAGTCCGCGACGCCTGGGCGGCGTGGTGGAAGGAGGCACGGCTGGACCTGGCGAAGGTGTCGTTCGACGAGAATGGCCGGGGCGTTTTCCTGGTCAGCGAGGCCGACAACGCCGGGGTGCCGCGACACGTCTGCGAGTACGGGCCGGACGGCAAGCGGCGCTGGAAGATCGGTGGCATCGATTCGCCTTCGGATGCTCAGCTGCTGCCGGGTGGACGAATCCTTGTCGCCGAGGCCAGCCCGTCGAGGGTCACCGAGCGCGACCGCGACGGCAAGGTGCTGCGGACCATCCCGACCGAGGGTTACCTCACCACCTGCCAGCGCTTGGCCAACGGCAACACCTTCATCGCCACCTATTCCAAGGTCATGGAGGTCGATCGCAACGGCAAGACCATCTGGTCGCTGGGACCACCCGAGGGCGGCCAGTACACTGCCCAGAAGCTGCGCGATGGCCGGATCGTCACCGCCGGCAGCAGCGCGGTGGTGGAGAGGGACACGACGGGCAAGGTCCTGCGCAAGACGCCCTTGCCGCGACAAGAGAGCACCTTTTCCCGCATCGAGGTGCTGAACAACGGCCGCTACCTCGTCGCCCTGTACAGCACCAGCAAGGTCATCGAGTTCGACTCGACCGGCAAGGTCTATTTCGAGATCGACGTGAAAACCGCCTCGTCGGCGATCCGGCTGCCGAATGGTAATACACTGGTGACGAGCATGGACCCGCGGATGCTCGTCGAGTTCGATCGGGCCGGCAAGCAGGTGTCGAGCTTCCCGACCGAGTCCCGGCCGTTCCGCGTGCGGCGGTATTGAGCGAAACCATGTCGTCCTCCTTTCACTCCGCCGAGCCGTTCGCCTCCACGCAGTGGAGCCTGGTCTTGCAGGCCCGCCAGCGTGCGTCTCCCGAAGCGGACCAGGCCCTGGCGGCGCTGTGCCGGGCGTACTGGTATCCCCTGTACGCTTACCTGCGGCGCAAGGTCCGGTCCGCCGAGCGGGCGGAAGATTTGACCCAGGAGTTCTTTGCGCGCTTTCTGGAGAAGATTTCCTCGCCGCGGTCGATCGCGACAAGGGCCGGTTCCGGGCCTATCTGCTGGCCTGCTGCAATCACTTCCTCGCCAATCAAATGGACCGCGACCACGCCCAGAAACGCGGCAGCGGCCGGCTGATCCATTCGCTGGACTTCCCCTCCGCCCAGCAGCGCTATCTCCACGAGCCGGCCGACACGCTGACTCCCGAACACCTTTACCAGCGTCGCTGGGCCCTGACACTGCTGGACCACGTGCTGGCGACCTTGCGACAGGAGTTTGTCGATGCGGGCAAGGAGCGGCTGTACGACTGGCTCAAGGCTGGCCTGACCGGGGAGCCCGATGCCCTGCCATACGCGAAGATCGCCGCCGCTCAGGGGATGAGCGAGGCCGCGGTGAAGAAAGCGGCCCAGCGGCTGCGGCAGCGCTATGCCGAGGTCCTGCGCGAACAGATCGCCGCTACCGTGGACGGGGCGGAGGCGGTCGAGGACGAGATCCGGGCGCTGTTCGCGGCCCTCGGGTCGTGAACGCGCAGTCCGAGCCGCGCACGCAGCGCAGCGGAGTAAGCGGCCCTGCGGCTCCCGGGCCGCTTACTCCGCTGCGCTGCGTGCGCGGCTCGGACAAAACCTCGGCGGGGACGTCACTTTCCCACGACAATTCTTCTGGAAGTGGTGAGCCCCCTGTTCACCGATGGGAGGAACGCCAATGTCCGCCGCTCTCTGTCCGAAGTGTCAAAGGCCGTTGCCGGATGACGCTCCCCAGGGGTTGTGTCCCGCGTGCCTGCTCGGGGCCGCGCTGCCAGCAACTGCCGACGTCTCGCCTGCCGCCACCATCGGATTGCCCACCGCCGGGAACCGAAGCCGCCTTGCCGACGATCCGCTATTTCGGCGATTACGAACTGCTGGAGGAGATCGCCCGCGGCGGCATGGGCGTCGTCTACAAGGCCCGGCAAACCAGCCTGAACCGGATCGTCGCCCTGAAGATGATCCTGGCGGGCCAGCTCGCTTCCGAGGCCGAGGTGCAGCGCTTCCGCCGGGAAGCGGAAGCGGCCGGCAACCTCGATCATCCCAACATCGTGCCGATCCACGAAGTCGGCGAGTACCAGGGCATGCAGTACTTCAGCATGAAGCTGATCGAAGGCGGCGTCCTGAAGCCGGCCGGCTCGCCACAACCGACCGGCGATCAGGCCCGGGCCAGCGTCCGCCTGGTGATCAAGGTCGCGCGGGCCGTCCATCACGCCCACCAGCGCGGCATCCTGCACCGCGACCTCAAGCCGGCCAACATCCTCCTGGACGGCAGCGGCGAGCCGCTGGTGACCGACTTCGGCCTGGCCCGCAAGGTCGAAGGCGCGGGCGTGACGCATACGGGCGCCATCGTCGGCACGCCCGGTTACATGGCCCCGGAGCAGGCGGCGGGCCAGAAAGGGCTGTCGGTGGCGGTGGACACGTACAGCCTGGGAGCGATCCTCTACGAGCTGCTGACCGGCCGGCCGCCGTTCGTCGGCGCCAACCCGATCGACGTGGTGCTGCAAGTGCTGGACAAGGAGCCGGCCGCGCCGCGCACGCTGAACAGGCGGATTGACCGCGATCTCGATACGATCGTGATGAAGTGCCTGCAAAAAGACCCGACACGCCGCTATCGCTCCGCCGAGGCCCTGGCCGACGACCTGCAGGCGCTGGCTGGACGGCCGGCCGATCCAGGCCCGGCCGATCCGCTGGCCCGGCCGGGCCTGGCGCTGGTGCAAGCGCAACAAGCTGCTGACCGCGGCTGCGTCCTGGCGTTCCTCGGACTTGGTCTGGCCGCGTTTCTCGGAGTTGGAATCTATCTTCAGAGCGAAGACGACCGCCGGCTCAACTACGTCCGCAGCGCCGAGACGGCTCGGAAGGCGGGTGACCGCAAGTTCGCTCTGGAGCAGCTCCAGAAGGCGATGAAGCACGGCTGGCTCAACGATCACCTGATCCATGCCGAAGCGCTGCTCTGTCTCGCTTCGCCCACGCTCCGGCATCACTCCCAGAGCGACTCGCTCGACACGGTGCTGGACCCGTTTCCCCACCTGAGCTTCAGCGCGGACGGCAAGCAGGTGTTCCTGCACGACTTCGAGACTCGCGAGGTTCGCAGCGTGCCGGACGGCAAGACGGTCCGCAAGGAGAAGGTGGAGCCGCCCCGCCCGTTCGGCCAGCTGCCCAAGATCAAGACGCCGGAAAAGGAGATGATCGTACTGGCAGTCAATGGCCCCGAGACGTTCGCCCTGCTGCGCCCGAGCAAACCGGAGGTGCAGGGAGTCCTCCTCTGGGACATCGCTCACGAAAAGGTCACGACAACGCTTCCCCCCGAACTGGCCAATACCGCGGGCATCGCCCTGTCCAGCGACGGCCGGCGCGCCGCCTTCGTCGATCCGTTCGCGGCGGACTCCGTGCGCATCTGGGACACGGACGCCCACCGGGCGATCATCACCCTGGCGACCGGCAGGTACGGCGCCGCGCCATCCGCTGTCCTTCGCCGCCGGCTTCAACCCCGACGCCAGCCTGATTGCCGTCCACGGCAACGACAACGGTACTCCGGCCCTGCTCGTCTACGAGATCGACACCGGCGCCCTGGTGGGCAAGGCGCTGAACACGCCGATCCACTCCGCCTGGTCTCCCGACGGCCGCTGGCTGGCTTCGCTGGGGAAACCCATCAAGGGTCAGTCGCTCGAATCCCCCGACCAACCCGCCCTCAATCCCAATCGCCACGCGCTGCTTCTGAGCGAGGTCATTCATCCCGTGACCGGCCTGCGCACTCACGAAAAAGTCGAACGCCTGGAATTCAGTCCCGATGGCAGTCAGCTGTCCGTCAACCGGACCCTGGTGCAGACCCGCAAGGACGACCGCGGCTGCCGCCTGATCCCACTGGCCGACGAGGGCGGCGGCGTCATCCGCTACGCCGGCAAGGACCAACGTTTCCGCATCGAACGCTATCAGCAGGACACGGGTGGATTTGTCTTCCGCGTCGATCTGATGGCGCCGAGACGAGAGCGCACGTACCTGAAGCATCCCGGCTTCACCGAGCCGCCGTTCTTCGTCCAGGGCAAGACCACGGTGCCCAGGCCAAAGGCCTTCGCCCTGAGCCCCGACGGCAAGCAGTTGGTGGCCCTGTTCTTTCTCGATCGGCGCGAGGACCATCCAAAGGATGCCCGAAACCTGGGTGAGATTCGCTACGTCAACAGTCTGGAATCGTGGGACGTGGGCCGCGGCCAGCTGGCGATCTGGAACGTGGACAGCCCCGAGGAGCATTTCGCATCGATCGATTTCATCCTGGGCGGCGAACGGGTCGTGACGACCAGCGATCAGGGCGTCAAGGTGTGGGACCCGAAAACGGGGCAGGTGTTGCAGCGTTTCGCGCTGGCCCGGCAGCCGAATGTCAGCTGGTCATCGAGCGGGACCCGCGAGAAGGGCTGGGTCCAGGCCGAGTGGACTTTCTCGTTGCAACCGCCGCTGATCCTTTCTCCGGGCGGCGACTACGCCCTCCTGCTGGCCCGGGAGGACAGTTACGACCTGATCTCCTGGCGCGACGGCAAGAAGCTGGGGGCCGTGCCTTCTCCCCTGCACAATTTGGGGCCGAAAGCCCTGTCGCCAGACGGCCGGGTCGTGGCCCGGATCCACCTCCTCAGCGACGAGCGCACGGGCAAGTGGCTGGAGTGGCATCTGCCGGTGAGGCCCCTCGTCACCGCCCTGGCGTTTCACCCCGACGGCGACGTGATCGCCGTCGGCGACGAGACCGGCCTGGTGCGGTTGTGGCACCTGGGCTGGATCAAGGCAGAGGCGGAGAAGATCGGCATTCCGCTGCCAGTGCTGAAATAGTTGTCAGTTGTCAGTTGTCAGTGAAGAAGCCCTGTCTTCACTGACAACTGACAACTGACAACTGACAACTATTCAGCGGCGGGAACGAGCACGGCGGATGCCAGCGCGCGCCCAGAGGATGAGAGCTGCGATGGCGGTGCTCAACGCCAGCAATGGGATCATCACGCCGACCCAGGCGAACACCAGGGCGTTCAGCTCAAGCCAGACTGACCAGAGGCTGCCCCGCACGTAGTGCTCCTCCACCTCCATGCGCCGCGCGTCGATCCACACGTGCAACAACCCATACACCGGCGGGATGAGAAGCCAGACGACCACCAGGATCAGCGCCCCTTTTCTGCGTCGTCGCAACAGCAGCAGGGTAACCAGACCGAGCAACAGCGCCAGCGTGAGCGGCACGGTCCACAGATCGCCGGGGGGTCTCGCCTCGGCCCACGGCAGCGGCCGGGCGAATCGTGGATCGGACGGCAGCGGCGGATAGGTCGTTGCGGCGGGCAGTGCCGGATCGTACTTGCCTGCTGCGTCGGTCCGCAGTACGGGACGAACCAACGTGACCCCGGTCGGTTCGTCGATCAGCCAGGGAAAGTCTTCCCGGTGGTCGGTTGTGAGAATGGCGCGGGCGGCGTCGGAGGGCAGCCTTTCCGCAAGTCCGCGCCAGCGCACCGCACCGGTCTTGCCGTCCAGTCCCAGCAGATGATCGCCGTCGCGCATCACGACCGTCGCCGGATGATCGGGCCCGGAGCGACGAATTTCCACCAGTGCGCTGGATCTCGTCGCCGCCGTCCAGTGCCACACCTGGCGCTGAACGTCACCTTGCCAGACACGGAGCACCCGGCCATTGAAGATGAGCACCTCATCCCGACCGTCTTCGTCGAGGTCGAAGGAGCGAACGTCGTGCAGTCGAACACGGTTGGCTGGCAGCTCGAAGTCCGCACGTCCGACGACCTGCCCCCCGCCAGCCAGCACGGTCAGTCGGCTGGCGTCCCGTTGCGTGGTGACGACGCAGACTGCGGACCGACCTGCCAGACGGAGCACGACGGGGTTGGGCATCGGCTGTCGCTCTTCCGGTCGCCCGGCGTTGGCATCCGCTGCGGACCAGGACCATTTGCGGCTGCCGTCCGGCCCGTTCAGCGCCAGGACGTGCTGCTGCCCATCCGCGCCGTCCCCGATCATCACCACCTGGGGGACTCCGCTGCCGTCCAGGTCGCCAACGGCAGGCAATGCTCTTTGCTGCTGCTTGAACCACTCCCGGGCCGACTTCGACGTTGGCCCTTTCCAGAGGACCGAACCATCCTTGCCGCTGACCACCTGCAGGCATGCACTGGACAAGTGAAATCCCTCTTCCATCGGCGACCAGAAGACCAGGTCGCGCACGCCATCGCCATTGAGATCAACCAGGAGCGGCGACAGGTCATGACTGCCCGAGCTGTATCCCTCCACGGACTGCGTCCAGCGCACCGCACCCGTTCGGTCGTTGAAGCACATCAGCTGAAGATTTGCAGTGCTGTCGTCGGGTTTAGTGCCGGTAAAGGCGGTCAGCACGTTTGGTTCGCCAGCGCCGGCCAGGTCGTGGCAGCTCAGCCAGGCCAGGTGGGAAATCTGGCGTTGGACGCCAAGGGGCGCAGACCAGAGCAGCTGGCCATCGCGTGCGGACAGGGCCTGCAAGTGCTGATCGCCGAGCGCCAGCAAGGCAGCCAGGTTGCTGCCGAGCGGCAGACACGTGACCTTGTCACCGCCGCGAACGAGCGCACTGGTCCATAGCGTTCGACCATCGCGCCCGGAGACCGCACGAATGCCGTTGCGATTCTCCGCCGCCTCGTCTTTCTTGATGAGGTCCGCAAAGCCGTCGCCATTGAGATCGGCGACGGCACGGGGATAATCGCCCCTGCTTCGCAACCGCTGCCACGTAGCCGGCGGCAATCCCCGCAGCGCCGAGAGCTTGCCGGTCCCATTGTCCCTCCTGGACGTGAAGCGGACGAGATCGGACAGACCATCGCCGTCCAGGTCGGCCACGAATGGTTCAGCCGCGCCGGTCGCGTGATGGACGAGCTGGCCGCTGCCCGAGGCCAGGAGGAGCGTCCGCCAGCGCTTGACGTCTCCGCCGCGGTCTCCTGGAAAGGACACCAGCAGCAAGGGCCTTCCGTCCGGGCCGACCTGCCACCAGCGCAGCGGGGCGAGGTCGGGCAGCCCATCGAACTCCTCATGATCGAAGCCGATCGAGCGCTGGCAGCGCCAGAGCGGCGTACCGTCCTTTCCGGAGAGAGTCTCGACGTGCAGCAAGAATTCCTTCACGTACCAGCCGCCCCGATCCCTCCCCCTTGTGACGAGAGTGGCTGCGAATAGCTCACGATGGCCGTCACCGTTCAGGTCTTCGCCGACGATGAGCCGCACCATCTCCCCTGTGGTCCACAGCCGTTGCTTCCAGCGCGGCTGGCCGGTGGCCGCGTCGAGGACGCGCACCTCGAGGACGGATTCCGCAGATGCAACTTTTCGCTCCGTGGCGGTACGGCCCACGACGATCACCTGCTGCTTGCCTCCCAGATCGGCGAGCACCGGTTCGTTCTTCGACCGCTTCGCTCCGAGAGGTTCCTGCCAGAGCGTCTTGCGCGTCGCCAGGTCCAGCGCTTCCAGAGTCGTGCTGTTCTCCTCCGACCGCTCAAACAGGAAGGCATTCGCCTGTCCCGGCCCGTGTGGATCGAGAGTCAGCGGTGGCTGCTCCGGCCTGGATCTCAGCTCGTGAGCTGGTCCCAGCAGCGCACCATTGCGAAGGTCCAGCGTGAGCAGTTGACCGGCACGGCTCACGTCAATCACTCGCTGGTCTGCGACCGCTCGAACGCAGAAAGCGAACGAGTTGCAGGACCAGTGCCGCTCTTCCCGGAGGTCCTGCGGGCTGGTCCACAATGTCTTCCCGGTACGGCCGTCGATGGCCTGGACAGCGTCATTCACGACTGCCAGGACATCCCCCTGTCCCTTGCCCGTGCGGTCCACGATGACCGGGAGCTGTGGCCGCCTCGGAGCTGTGACGGGCCTTCCGGGACGCTTCGGCGGCCGCCGAAATCGGGCCACCGACGGGCCTTCCGGGACGCTTCGGCGATGATCGGCTGGTCCTCCTGGGACAGACTCGTCTGCCAGATGACCTTGCCCGTGGCCGCTTCCACGCGCCGGATGCTCTTCGCCGCGGTGATGATGACGTCAGTGCGGCCCTCCAGGGTGAGCAGGTTGTGCCGCTCTTGCTCCGCGAGTTCGATCGGAGCGCCGAGCCGGCGGTCGTCGAGGCGGATGTCAAAGCGCTGCTCTGGGCCGCGTTCCACCGTGAGCAGGTAAGTCTCGCTGAGGACCGTCGGTTCCGTGGACGACAGGCGAACGCGATACTCACCCGCCGGGAGAGACACCGGCTGCTGTGTTGGCACAGTGAACGCCGGCAGGACCAGTTCCTCGCGGTCCCCGGCCAGCACTTCCGCGACCAGGGCGGTCGAGCTGTCTGTCGTGAGGACGATCCGGCCGAGCTTGCTCTCCTGGTAGTAGCGCAAGCCTTGGACGGCAGCAAGGACCAGCAGCAGGGTCACGAGCATGCTGCCGAGGGTCAGGCCGAGTCCGCGCCGCCGTTTCCACAGCCAGCGGCTGGCGCGTTCGCCGAAGCTGACGGGGCGGGCCTGGATCGGCTCGTCGGTCAGCCAGCGTTCGAGGTCGTCGGCCAGTGCTTTGGCCGACTCGTAGCGCCGCTCCGGCTCCTTGGCCAGGCACTTCAGACAGATGGTTTCCAGGTCGCGGTCGATCCGGGCGTTGAGACTGCGCGGCGGAGTCGGCTCTTGTTCGCGCACTTGCACGAGCAGGTCCACGAGATTGTCGCCGTGAAACGGCGGCTGACCGGTAAGCAGTTCATACAGGATGGCGCCGAGCGCATAAACGTCGATGGCCGTGGTCAGCCCCTTTTTGCCGGCGGCCTGCTCGGGAGCCATGTACGCCGGCGTGCCGACGATGGCGCCGGACGCGGTCTCGCTGGGCCGTTCCAGACGTTTGGCGAGGCCGAAGTCGGTGACGTGCGGAACGTAGGTCAGGCTTTCCAGCCTGACAGCCTCAACGTCAGGCTGGAAAGCCTGACCTGCAGAGAGCAGCACGTTTCCCGGCTTCAGATCGCGGTGCAGCACGCCCCGCTGATGGGCATGATGCACCGCCTGCGCCACCGTCGTCAGCAGCCGCACGGCCTGGCGTGGCTGCCGGCGCACTTCCTCCATGCGTGCCGCCAGGCTGCCGCCCTCGATCAGCTTCATGCTGAAGTAGTGCTGGCCTTCGTGTTCGCCAACCTCGTAGATGGGCACGATGTTCGGATGATCCAGCGCGGCCGCGGACTCGGCTTCGGTGCGAAAGCGTGCCACGTCGCCGGGCGAGGCGAGCTGTCCGGCGAGGATCATCTTGACGGCAACGATGCGATTGAGGCTTTTCTGCCGGGCCTTCCAGACGACACCCATGCCACCGCGGGCGATCTCCTCCAGCAGTTCGTAGTCGCCGAAGGAACGTGGCAGCGCGGCAGGCGGGACACTCGAGAGGTGCGGCAGAGTGGCGTCCTGGGTGGTGTCGCTCATGGCTGACTCGCGTGACGGGGACCGTTCCTCTCTCCAGGCGGTCATTGTAGCCGCCACGTGCACCTTGTCACCTTGCCACCTTGTCATCTTCCCGGGCCAGCAGCCGCAGCGCCTCGGTCAGCGGCACGACCACCCAATCCCGTCGATGGACCATCTCCTCAACGATGTCGCGGAGGGCGCACTCCAGCAGGAACACCTCGAGCAGGGCCAGCCGGCTCTCCGGCAGCTCCGGGACCAGCCCACCGATCTGCTCGAAATAGGCGGCGGTCAGCTCGCGGGCCACCCGGCCGTGCCAGGCCGCGCCCACGGGGCGAGCCGGGCACGGTCCTCCGCCCGCACCAGGCCCGGCGTCTTGCCATGTTCCGAGGCCAGGCCGTGCAGCGACGCCCCCATCGCCACGTACAGCGAATGCAGCAGGTCCGCCAGGTCGCGCAGCGGCGACCGCTTGATCCGCCTCTCGCTCACCGGCCGGGTGGTGTCTCCCTCGAAGCCGACGAAGACAATGTCGCTGCCGGTCCAGAGCAGCTGGTGCAGACGCAAGTTGCCGTGACAGCGAAGCCGCTGCCCGCCGAGGCTGCGGTCCAGCACGGCCCGGAACCGCCGCAGCAGCCGGTCCTCCTGCTCCAGCAGCAGCCGGGCCTGCTCCTGGATGGTTCCTTCCAGGTCGTCCGCTCCTGCCGCCAGCGTCTCCATGACCTGACCAACGAGGTTCCGCATCGACTGGTAGATGGAGGCGCTGATACGCCCGGGAGAACGGCTCGGGAGCAAAGACCGGATCGGTCCGATCCGAGGCCAAAGCGAGATGCAGCTCTGCGGTTCGCTCCCCCAGCAGGCGGGCCACCGGCAGGTGAGGACCAATCAGTTCGGCCAGGTCGTCCTTCTCGTGCTGCGCGGGAATCGGATCGAGGAGCCGGCCCGGCGACGGGGGATGATCGCGGCGCGAATCCGGCAAGGCGGAGACGCGCTCGAAATAGCCGCTGATGCGGTCGAGGGTCGCCTGCCAGCCGTCCCCCTGGTTAGGGACGTAACAGTGCAGCACGGCCATCGAGGTCGGCTCCAGGCCCGGCCGGCGATACTCGAAGTAGCCCAGCAGTGGCGCGATCGCCGCGAACCGTCCCGGCTCGTTGAGGAAGCGGCTCATTTCCAGATCGGGATTGATACCCGCTTCCAGACGGCGATAGGCCTTGTAGACGGCCCGCTCGCCGAACAGGATCGAGGGGTCAGTCCGCTCGCCCGGATTGTAGCTGGGCTTCAGCTCGGCCGGCGCCTCGCCCCCGTTCGCGAGGATGTCGCCGCAGGCCTCGGCAAAGCCCGGCAGGGGGACGGCTGCCAGTTCGCCGTCGCCAAACCGCTGACGTTCGCCGGCCCCGAGCAATCGCAGCAACCTCAGGCAATAATCGGGGTCAGCCAGGGCGTCGCAGACCAGGAGGGCCGGTTCGCCGGCCAGTCGCGCCAGGACGGCAGCCTCCACCGGCTCCAGCAGCCGGACCGCCTGGTCCTCGGCAAGGGCGAACAGCGGCAACATCGTCGTCTCGGAGTCTCCAGTGTCGTAATCCACCTGCAGCACCAGCACGCGCACGTCGGCCAGACCCTGGGAAAGCTCTCCCCCACCGGTCAGAGATTGGACCGTCTCGACCGTGACCGAGAGGACCCGGCCCGGACCCGGAGTCATCCGCCGCCGGGTCAGGAACTCCGGCAGCAGCGCTTCCACCAGGGGCTGGTTGGAGTTGTGGAACAGCCGGTCCCAGCCGCCCCGGACCTTCAGCACCGGCAGCTCGTGCCCGGTGAGGCTGGCGCCGCGGGCCCGCTTGCCGCTCTGCGAGGGCGCCAGGGCAAACCAGAAAAAGGCGTGCGGCCCCAGTGTCAGCAGATACGGCAGCTCGCCGATCGGCGGAAACTCATTGCCGCTGAACAGCTCGTGCGGCGTCATGCCCTGAAATTCCTTCAGATTCAGCTCGGCAAACTGGGCGAAGCGCGACAGGTTGGCGACGACCAGGATGCGCTCGTCCCCCTCACCCCCGGCCCCTCTCCCCGGCGGGGAGAGGGGAGGATAATGGCGGATGAACGCCAGGATCTTGGGATTGTGCGGCTGGAGCAGCTCCAGCGTGCCCCGGCTGAACGCCTTGAAGCGCTTGCGCAGGGCGATCAGCCGTTTCATCCACCACAGCAGCGAGGTCGGGTTGTTCTGCTGGGCCTCGACGTTGATCGACTCGAAGTGATACTCCGGATCGATAATCACCGGCAAGTACAGCTTTTGCGGATTGGCCCGGGAGAAGCCGGCGTTGCGATCGGGGCTCCACTGCATCGGCGTGCGGACGCCATTGCGGTCGCCGAGATAGATGTTGTCGCCCATGCCGATCTCGTCGCCGTAGTAGATCACCGGCGCTCCCGGCAAGGAGAACAGCAGGCCATTCATCAGCTCGATGCGTCGGCGGTCGTTGCGGAGCAGTGGTGCGAGCCGGCGGCGGATGCCGAGATTGATCCGCGCTTGCCGATCCCGGGCGTAGGCCCGGTACATCGAGTCGCGTTCCTCGTCGGTGACCATCTCCAGGGTCAGCTCATCGTGATTGCGGAGAAACTGGCACCACTGGCAATTCTCAGGGATAGCCGGCGTCTGGTCCAGGATGTCCACGATGGGAAAGCGGTCCTCCTGATGCAGGGCCATGAACAGCCGGGGCATCAGCGGAAAGTGAAAGGCCATCTGGCACTCGTCGCCGTTGCCGAAGTAGGCGACGGCGTCCTCGGGCCACTGGTTCGCTTCCGCCAGGAACATCCGGTTGGGAAAGCGCGCATCGACGTGGGCCCGCAGCTCCTTGAGGACGGCGTGCGTCTCGGGCAGGTTCTCGCAGTTGGTGCCGTCACGCTCGACCAGGTAGGGCACGGCGTCCAGGCGCATGCCATCGACGCCCATCTCCAGCCAGAAATCGATGACCGGCAGGACCGCGGCCCGGACGGCCGGGTTGTCGTAATTGAGGTCGGGCTGGTGCGAATAGAAGCGGTGCCAGTAGTAGGCGTTGGCCACGGGGTCCCAGGTCCAGTTGGAGCGCTCGAAGTCCTTGAAGATGATCCGGGCTTCCTTGTACTTCTCGGTGGTGTCGCTCCAGACGTAGAAATCGCGTTCGCTGCTGCCGGGCGGTGCCCGGCGGGCCCGCTGGAACCAGGGATGCTGGTCGGAGGTGTGGTTGATGACCAGCTCGGTGATGACCCGCAGGCCCCGGCGGTGGGCCTCGTCCAGGAACTCCTTGAAGTCCGCCAGCTGGCCGTAGAGCAGATTGATGTCGGTGTAGTCGGCGATGTCGTAGCCGTCGTCCTTGAGCGGTGACGGATAGAACGGCAGCAACCAGACCGTGGTGACGCCAAGGTCTTCAAGGTAATCGAGCTTTTCGGTCAGGCCGCGAAAGTCGCCCTGGCCGTCGCCAATGCTGTCGTGAAAAGCACGAACGTGGACCTCGTAAAGGACGGCGTCCTTGTACCAGAGCGGGTCGCTGTCGATCATGGGCCAGCCTCTTCCATGCCTCCAGGGACGGTGTGTTCCCGGTGGGGATGGGATCTTCTTATGATCCGAGCCCCTGCAGGGGCAACCGATCCCACGGAAGCAGCGGCAGGAATCAGAAATCGAGGGTGAAAGACTTGCCGGGGCCGTCCAGGAACAGCTTGCACTGGAAGAGGATGTCCAGGCCGATGAGGCAAGCTGCATTGGGTAAGTGATGACTGAGTTCCATGACGAGTAGGCTGGGTACGTGGAGCATAGGTCCGCCGGGGTTCCTGGCGTCACTGATAGCCAGGCGGACCTGGAAAATGTCCACCGTGACGGGACCACCAGCGGTTTGCGTTGTCCTTTGATACTGCTTCGGGATTCCAAGCGCTTGAAGGATCGAGGTGTGAACGCACGTTATGTCGCTCGCGGTATCGAGCAGTCCCCGTACCTCGATCGCATCAGGGATCTTTTGGCCAGCCGCCCGGAGAGTGGCAGCTTCCCCAGCATCGACCCCAATCAACACGTCAACAGGCAGCCCATCCGGGCTGGTTGGGAATGTCAACTGTGGCATCGGCAATAGGACAGGGGCGTCCTGAGCAGAGGTTCACGGGTTTGGATCTGGTGAATCAGGACTGGCTGCCTAAGGAACTTCTGCAAGGCTACTGCTCTGGCTTCCCCTGCTGTGTCCCAGAGACCGATTATTGCTTCTCCCTTGATCAACACATACTTGCCTTCCAGTCCTTCCGCCAGTAACCGGCCCACTTCCCGGCGGTAGAAGTCCCACTCCTCGGCGAGCGGAGTATTGGGGACCGAGGGGGGAAGCTCGCTATAGTGAATCGTGTTCCGTGGGGACAGTTTCCTTTCGGGATTCTTCGCTCGAGATCGCATCAGCGTTTCCCGATCCATGTCCATCAAGAGATCAACAAGCCAGGCGGGCGGATTGTCTGGGTTGATGGGAGAGCCGGGCGGGTATGGGTGGTTTCCGGCCGGATCGGGGACGCCCGCATAGGCCAGGGGAGTCCGGTACAGTGGTGTGCAGGTGAGGATTTTCTGAATCAAAACAGGTTGATCCGGATATTGCTGCTTGGCCGCTTCGTAGGCGTCGGCATACCAGTCCCAGATGCCGATGATCTCTTCTCCCTTGATCAGCGCATACTTGCCTTCCAGACCTTCGGCCAGCAACCGGCCCACTTCGCGCCGGTAACAATCCCACTCTTTTGCGATGGGGTCGCTGGCAATGATAGGGCCCAGCTCGCTGTAGTGAATGGCGTCCCGCGGCGTCTCGTTCATCTCGACCTCCTTTCCCCGCTCATGATACCCTGGAGGGCCGCATGAAAACCACGCCGATCTGCCATGGCCGCACCTTCCAGCTGGCCCTTCCCTTATTTCTCCTTTGCCAGATCCTTCTTCTCGCCAATGTCCGCAACGCTCACTCCCCCGCTCCGCTCGGCTCTTCCTCGCTGGCTGGAGCAAACCCACGCCGCATGGTGTTCTCGGTGATCGTCCGCGGCAGCACGAATTGCAGCAGGGAGTCCGGACCGCCCGCCTTGCTGATAATGCACCAGCACCCTGACCCGATGTGAAAGACTTACGTGCCCGCATTTTCGGCCACCGTGAACCTGTCGAGGCGGAAGAGCAGGTCTTCCACGAGCTGATCGTAAGTCACACAGAGGACGTGCTTGGAGTTCACGACAACGTGTTCCTGCCGCCACTCCAACCGCATCCGTTCCCCGGCCTGCAAGTGCTGCTCCCGGCCAATGATCAGCACGCCCGCGTACTGGATCGACCGCTTTCCGAAGCGCGCCTCCATGTCGGGGGTGTCGGTCATGACGTGGAGCTTGCAGAACCAGTCAATGATCTGGCTGAAGCCTGCATCGAACCGGGAAGACCAGATCCGCGTTGCCTTTCGCCCCTGTTTGACAAACACACTGTTGGGGCGGGCATCCTCGTATTCCACGAAGGTGTATGCCTTTCGCACCTGATCTCCGATCGCGAAGTCACACCGGAAGTCGCCAAAAATCGGATATTCCCAGGCCAGGAGGTCTGGCCAACGGAGTGAGGAATTGTAGTGCCCCACCAGGGCTCGAAGGTGCAATCGCGGCTCGAAGAAATCATGGAATACCTTCTCGTGGAGGTCTGCCGAACCGTCCAGAAGGGCTTTCAACTCTTGCACCTCGGTCCGGCAGATGGTCAGGTCGAGGGCATGCGACTTGAACTCGGGCATCCGTCACCGTTTTCCATTGCCTGAGCCAGCGGCTAATGCCGCGAAGAATTTCAGCGTATCCTGTGAGACAAGATCCAACACCTCCGGGAGCTGTCCTTCCCCAGCGCGGACAATCGCACGAAAGCTCTCGGTTACCTTCACAAGGTATTCCGCCGGATCGCCCGGCAGCCTCCTGGCCCCTTGCGCGGTCCACTGCTCCACGGGGGTGGCTGCTAGCGCCGCGAGACTTTCCTTCACTTGCGCCTGCTCTTCTGGGTCCAATTGCCAAAGCGCCATCAAGGCACGCCGGTGATACGTGTACTTACCGGTTTCCATGCTTCACCTCTGGTTCGCCCGCCTGTGCCGCCAGGCTCGTCTTTCTTCGCGTCTGGAAACGCCAATGGCAATTGTACTCGCCTGAAGGAGTCGCCTTCAAGGAACGGATTGGCCAGGGCAGCGCTGCCGCCTCCACCTTCACTCCCCCGCGCCGCTCGGCTCCTCCTCGCTGCTGGGAGCAAACCCGCGCCGCATCGTGTTCTCGGTGATCGTCCGCGGCAGCACGAATTGCAGCAGGTAATCCGGACCGCCCGCCTTGCTGCCGATGCCCGACAGCTTGAAGCCGCCGAACGGCTGCCGATCCACCAGCGCCCCCGTGATCTTGCGATTGACGTACAGGTTGCCCACCCGGAACTCCCGCCGCACCCGGGCGATGTTGGCCGGGCTGCGCGAGTACAGGCCCCCCGTCAGGGCGTAGGGCGTCCCGTTGGCCACCTCCAGGGCGTGCGTCAGATCGCGGACCTTGATCACCGCCAGCACCGGGCCGAAGATCTCTTCCTGGGCCAGGCTGCTCGTCGGCGGCACCTCCGCGAAGACGTGCGGAGCGACGTAAAAGCCCTCGCGCGCCAGTCCGCCCAGTTCGCCGCTGTAGGCCAGCCGGGCCTCGCTCTTGCTCTTCTCGATCGTCCGGAGGATGCGCTGCTGGGCCTCCTCGTCGATCACCGGGCCGACCGTGCAGCCGGGGTCCTCGGCGGGCAGCACCCGCAGGCTGGCGGTCGCGTCGATCAGCCGGGCCAGGAAGGCGTCGTACAGCGTCTCCGGCACCAGCACCCGGCTACAGGCCGAGCACTTCTGTCCCGCGTAGCCGAACGCGCTGGCGGCGACGCCGTGGATGGCCTCGTCCAGGTCGGCGTCGTCGTCGATGATGAGGGCGTTCTTGCCGCCCATCTCGGCGATCACCCGCTTGACGTGCGTCTGGCCGGCCACGGTCTCGGCCGCTTGCCGGTTGATCGCCAGACCGACGTTGCGCGAGCCGGTGAAGGCGATCAGGTCCACGTCGGGATGATTGACCAGCACCGGCCCGACCTCCTCGCCGACGCCCGGCAGCAGGTTGACCACGCCCGGCGGCAGGCCGGCCTCCTGGAAGACCTCCATCAGCTTGGCCCCGATCACCGCCGACTGCTCGGCCGGCTTCATCACGACCGTGTTGCCGGTCACCAGGGCCGCGGTGGTCATGCCGGTCAGGATGGCCAGCGGGAAGTTCCACGGGGCAATCACCACGACGATGCCGCGCGGCTCGTAGAAGTAACAGTTGTCCTCGCCCGGCACGTTGCGCAGCCGGGGCTGGGACAGGCGGAGCATCTCCTGGGCGTAGTAGTTGCAGTAATCGATGGCCTCGGCCACGTCGGCGTCAGCCTCGCGCCAGGGCTTGCCGCACTCGCAGACTTGCCACGCCGCCAGCTCGAAGCGGCGCCGCTGCATGATCCGGGCCGCCTGGAACAGATACTCGGCTCGCCGGCTCGGATCGGTGTCTCGCCAGCCAGGGAATGCCGACTTCGCCGCGGCGATGGCCTCACGGGCCTGTTCGGGCGAGGACCGGGCGAACCGGCCGACCACCTGGGTTTTGTGCGAGGGATTGAGCGAGGGCAGCCAGGCCGGGGCGGACAGCGGCTTGTTGCTGAGGACAGCCGGGTAGTCGCGGCCCAGCATCTCGCCCACCTGCCGCAGTGCCGTCTGCATCGCCTGGCGCATGTCCTCGCGGCGGAAATCGGTCAGCGGCTCCTCGTGGAAGGTGGGCGTTTCGGGGAACGTCTGGCGAGGGGTGGTTGGGACAGTCGTTTCGCCGTTGTGTCCGGGATGGGTCGTCGCTTTCATGGCTCTCCTGTGATGGTTCGCGTTCTGCTGTTGCGGATTGGCGAGCAGACGCGACTCGGGAATGTTCTCCTTGAAGCTGGCCCGCAGGAAGGAATCGTTGGCCGTGTTCTCCAGCAGCCGGCGGACCAGGTAGGCCATGCCCGGCAGCAGCTGGCCATAGGGCACGTAGACCCGCACCCGCTGGCCCATGCTCACCAGGGCCTGCTTGATCGGATCGGCCATGCCGTAGAGCATCTGGATCTCGAAACTCCTGGGCTCTACGTCCAGCACCTGGGCGCAGGCCAGGGCGTGGGCCAGGCTGCGGACGTTGTGGCTGCCGAAGGCCGGCCGCAGCCAGCGGTAATTCTCCAGCAGGAAGCGGGTCAGCCGTTCGTAGGCGGCGTCGGACTGCCATTTGCGCTGCCAGACGGGAATGGGCCAGCCCATCTGCCGGGCCAGGATGGTCTCGTAATCCCAGTACGCCCCCTTGACCAGCCGAACCCAGACCGGTGTGCCGCGCTGCTCGGCCCAGACCCGCAACCGGGCCAGGTCGTCGGCCGTGTCGCGCAGGTAGGCCTGGATGGCGATGCCGACGTGCGGCCAGTCGCGGAACTCGTCCTCCAGCAGGATTTCCTGAAAGATCTGGAGGGTGACGTCCTTGTGGGCGTACTGCTCCATGTCAAAGTTGACGAAGGCGCGATTGTCCTGTGCCGCCTGGAGCAGCGGCCGGAGCCGGGCCTTGACGGCCCGGCCGCTGCCATCGGGATCGATCGGGTCGAACTGGCTGTACAGCGCCGACAGCTTGACCGAGACGTTGACGCGCGGCAGCTCGCCCTGGAAATCGCGGTCGATGCGCTCATTGGCGGGCCAGGTATTGACGGCCTTGCTCAGGCCGTTGATCAGCTCCAGATACTCGGCCTGAGATTGCTCCGCTTCCGGTTCAGTAATGGTGGCCTCACCGAGCAGATCGACGGTGAAGGCCAGCGACTGGCGGCGCAGCCGGGCCACGGCCTGGATCGCTTCCGGGATGTTGCTACCGGCGATGAATTTGCGCGCCAGCCGGCGGGCCGAGGCCCGCGCCACCCAGGCCAGGGCGTTGCCGAGGGGGCCAGTCGAGGGCAGCACGCGCAAACCGCGCTGCAACCAGGCGGGCAGACGGTCGTGGACCTCGCCGAAGTATTCGCGCAGATGGCGGGTGATGTCGGCGCCCGAGCGCAGGGTCGGCAGGGCGTCCACGAAGCGGAACAGCTGGACCTTGATGGCCTCGTCGCCCATGCTCCATTCCATGAGTTCCTCGTCCCACCAGGCTGGCGTGAGAGGAAAGGGGCCGCCGCGGTCCAGCCGGGCGAAGATCTCCCGGCCGTAGCGGCCGGTCAAGGTTTCCACGTCGATGGACATGATCTCGTCACCCCCACGTCCGTGAGGAAGGTTGATCCCGCCGGGGCGCAATAGGTTCATTTTACCACAGAGGTCAGGCCCACTGCATCGCGAGGTTCCGGGACGAGCAAGCGATGGAAAGTCAGATCATTTGCAATAGGACAACACGGATGCTCTTCCACCAGGCGAAATCGCCGCCTCACAACGATTCGGGGTCCAGCAAGATGGCAATCCAACGACAACACCGTCTTCTCGGCAAGCCAGGTTTGGCACTGCTCTTCACACTCCTGTTCTGGACTGTCCCGGCACCACTGCGTGCGGACACCAGGCCAGCTACCGAGACCAAACGTCCTCCGAACGTCCTCATCCTGATCGCCGACGACCTGGGCTGGCGCGACGTGGGCTATCACGGCTCCGACATCCAGACGCCGCACCTCGACCGGCTGGCCAAGACCGGGGCCCAGCTGGAGCGGCACTACGTCTACCCAACCTGCTCGCCGACCCGGGCCGGCCTGCTCACCAGCCGCAATCCCAGCCGGTTCGCCATCCACGGCCCCATCGGCGACCGCAGCGAGCAGGCCCTGCCCCGGGACGTGCCCAACCTGGCCCGGGCCCTGAAGTCGCGCGGTTACCGGACCGCCTTCGTCGGCAAGTGGCACCTGGGTCTGCGTCCGGAGGTTGGCCCGACCAAGTACGGCTTCGACCAGAGCTACGGCTATCTGCACGGGCAGATCGATCAGTACACGCACCATTACAAGAACGGCGACCGCAGCTGGCACCGCAATGACGTCTTCCTCGACGAGGAGGGCCATGCCACCGACCTGCTCGCCAGCGAGGCGGTCAAGTTCCTGGGGACGCCGCGAAAAGAGCCGTTCTTGCTGTGGGTCGCGTTCAGCGTGCCGCATCATCCTGTCCAGGAAGAGGAGAAGTGGCTCGCTCCCTACAAGGAGACCATCAAAGACCCGTCCCGTCGCCTGTTCGCGGCCAGCGTCAGCCACGTGGACGCCACCATCGGCCGAATCCTCGCGGCCCTGGCGAAGGCGGGGCAGACCGAGAACACCCTGGTCCTGTTCACCAGCGACAACGGCGGGCAGAAGGATTACGCCTCCAAGACCGAGTACGGGGGCAAGCACGGTCCGTATCCGACGCTGGGCGACAATCGGCCGCTGCACGGCTGGAAGGGCCAGCTCTACGAGGGCGGCATCCGCGTGCCGGCCATCGTGTCCTGGCCAGGCCAGGTGCGGCCGGGCGTCATCGACCAGACCCTGAGCTATCTCGACTGGTTCCCCACCGCGGCGGCGCTGGCGGGCGTCGATGCGAGTGCGTGGAAGCTGGAGGGGAGAAACGTCTGGCCGATCCTGACCCGGCAGAAGGAGGTGCCTGCCGCGCCGGTCCTGTACTGGAACGCCGGCAACACGCTGGGTGTGCTGGATGGGGACTGGAAGCTGATCGTGTCGAAGAGGAAGCCGGAAACCGTGGAGCTGTACAATCTGGCCGACGATCCGGGGGAGAACAAGAACCTGGTGAAAGAGAAACCGGCCAAGGTGGAGGAGCTGAACAAGGTCCTGGCGGCACAGAGGAAGATGGACCCATAACCGGGCTTTGATTGTCGATGCGTGGCAGGGGATTACGAGTTCCGTTCGAGTTTTCCTTCCGGAGCCCGCTGGCCTTTGAAGGTGCGATCCTCTTTCTCGAAGGGGATGCCTTTCACCTCCTCGACGATGAGCTGGGCAATCGGCATTCCTGGCCGGAGGAGGAATGGAGCAGGCCCCAGATTGATAATCTCCAGAGTCAAGGTTCCATCAAAACCTGGGTGGACCGTGGGCGCGGTAAAATGAACCATGATGCCGCATCGAGCAACGCTGCTCTTCCCTTCGATCCGTGCAGCCAGGCAGGTTCCACTTTGCCGGTTGATTGGGTGATCGACCGGCAAATGGATGTACTCCAGAGTAAGCCCGAGGACGAACTGGAATTTGTCAAGAGGATGTCCATCCGCCGGGATCGTCTTCTTGTTCGCGTTTCTGGCAAGGAACTCGGACAGGCTTCCTTCCTGCATCAGGTCAAAGCAGTAGGGCCCCGGTAACGGAACGGAAAGATCTTGCCCGAGGTGAAGATCAACAGAATGGGTATCGTAGGGACATTGTTGTCCATCCGTTGGTCTGAGCGGTAGGGGTTTCGGGTTGATGACGAGCCGGCCCTCCTCCATCGCTTTCTGCACGTCGATGTTGGAAAGGATCATTGTCCTGCCTCAATTTGCTCGGGCCAATCCTTGATTTGCGACAAACTCACGGTCACGAACCGACCGCTCTCGAAGGACTCCCGTGGCAACTGGACGATCACGTGGTCCCCCACTTGTTCCCAGACCTTCACTTTGAGCCAGCCGTCCACGGACCGCTCGCGTGTCGGCGGTTCGTCCGATTCGACAGCCCGCGTGGGTGCAAACAGAGAGAACTTTGCCCCGCTCGCCTGAGTGCCGGTAATGGCGAATTCACTCGAGAACTGGCCCGGATAGACCTTACATCGAATCTGAATGTCCATGACTTTTCCTCCGAATCGATCGAACCAACGTCATTGTACTATACAAGGGTCTATTTCCAAGGCAACAAAGCAGAATATGCTCCCTCCACCACTGCGAGCGACCTCGCCCACGTCCACTCTGTCCGTGTCCGCTGCCGTCCCGCCTCACCCATCCGTCGGCGTTCGCTCTTGCTAATTGCCAGCCGCCCCATTGCCCCCGCCAGCCGATCCAGGTCGCCGCAGGGAATCAGCAAGCCGTCCACCTCATCGCGCACCACCCACGGCAGCCCGCCGGCCCGGTAGGCGATCACGGGCAGGCCATTGGCCCACGCCTCCAGCAGCACCAGGCCGAACGAATCGACACGACTCGGCAGGGCAAAGACGTCACAGCCCGCGTAGCAATCGCGTTTCCCCGGCTCGCTCAGCACGCCCAGCAGCCGGACTCGGTCCTTCCAGGGATAGTGTCGCCAGAACCGCTCGAAGCTCGGCATCGCGGCCCCGGCCAGCACCAGGCGGAACTTCTCGCCGCGCTGCCACGCGCTCTCCGCTGCACGCAGCAGGTCAAGCGTCCCCTTCTCGGGACTGAGGTTGGCGAGATGGCCGATCACGACGTCGTCCGGCTCGAGCCCCCATTCGCGCCGCTGCCGCTCCCGGTCGCCGCCCGTGCATTCTTCCGCGACGATCCCCATCCCTTGCAGCACCAGTCTTTCGGCCGGAATCCCCAGGTCGAGCAACGCCTGCCATTCGCCCTCGGTCTGCACGAACAGGCGATCGGCCAGCCCCATCAGGTATCGCATGGCCGGGCGCGTGTACCCTCGCCGAATCCGGTCGCGAGGGTCGTCGAGATCGCCCAGGTGGACGAACGGTGTCATCACGAAGGGAATGCCCAGCCGACGAGCGAGCCGATAAGCGCAGAGCAGGGGCCAGCTGTACGGCAGAGCCGTGGCGTGGACGACGTCGAAGGTTTCGGCCCGCTGAGCCGCATCCCACCACAGGGCCGGCGAGATGGGCGAACACCAGGTCGTCCACGCTTGCCAGCGCGGCCAGGGCAGCAGCGACAGGATCTTGAGGAGATAGCGTTGGCCCGGCACCTGGCACAGCGGATAGCGGCGAACCGTGACGCCGGCTTCGACGGTTTCACCCGGGGGCAGACACCGGCCCCGGCGGGACCACAGGGCCACCAGGTCGAGCGCGGTGGTGGTGAAGACTGTCACGGCGTGACCGGCCTCGACCAGGGAGCGGCTGAGCCGGGCGAAGTAAGCCTCGGAGCCGCCCAGGGCTGGAGGATAGCGGTGGATGAAGTGGGCAATGCGCAGCCGGCTCGGTCGGAGTCTCGCCCTCCCACCGGCGTTGCATACAATGTCCCGGCAGTGATTCTGGCATTCTGTCGCCGGGCTGGCCCCGGAGAAGGGATCATCCATGATTCCAATCTCGAAAGTCGCTTCGTCCGTTCAGCCCTCCGCCACGCTGGCCGCCGCCGCCAAGGCCAGGCAAATGAAAGCGGAAGGGATCAAGGTCTACGATTTCAGCGTCGGCGAGCCCGATTTCCCGACGCCCGAGCACGTCTGTGCCGCCGCCTTCAAGGCCATCCGCGACGGCCATACCAAGTACACGCCGGCCAACGGCATCGTCGAGCTGCGCACCGCCGTCTGCCGCTGGTACGAGAAGACCTACGGCATTCGCTACACCGCCGAGCAGGTGCTGGTCAGCAACGGGGCCAAGCACTCGATCCACAACGTGCTGCTGGCCACCGTCGGGCCCGGCGACGAGGTGATCATACCCGCTCCCTACTGGGTGAGCTACAGCGACCTGGTGACCATGACCGGGGCGACGTACAAGCTGATCCCGACCACGCTGGAGAGCGGCTTCAAGATGACGGCCGGCCAGCTGCGCCAGGCGGTCGGCCCCAGGAGCAAGCTGCTGATGCTCAACTCGCCGAGCAACCCGACCGGGGCGGTCTACTCCCGGCAGGAGCTGGAGGCCATCGCCGACGTGGTGCTGCAAACGAACCTGGCGGTGCTGAGCGACGAGATTTACGAGAAGCTGATCTTCGGCAAGGCCCAGGCGACCTGCTTCGCCACGCTCCGGCCGGGTCTGCAAGAGCGGACCATCACCATCAGCGGGGCGAGCAAGACCTACTCCATGACCGGCTGGCGCATCGGTTGGGCCCTGGGACCGACGCCGCTGGTCAAGGCGATGGGCAACGTCCAGAGCCAGGAAACCAGCAACCCGTGCAGCATCAGCCAGTATGCGGCCATCGCCGCCCTGGAGGGCGACCAGGAGTGTCTGGAGACGATGCGCCGCGAGTTCGAGGCCCGGCGCGACATCGTCTGCGCGCGCTTGCAGAAGATGCCCGGCATCCGCTGCGGCGTCCCGGAGGGGGCGTTCTACGCCTTCTTCGACGTGTCCGCCCACTTTGGCCGGACACTCGGCGGCCGGAAGATCGCCAACTCGATGGACTTCTGCACGGCGTTGCTGGAGACGGCCCAGGTCAACATCGTGCCGGGCAGCGCGTTCGGGGCCGAGGGGTTCGCCCGGATGTCGTACGCCACCAGCCGGGAGATCATCCAGGCAGGGCTGGATCGGTTTGAGCAGTTCCTTCGCTGACAAGGTGACAAGGTGACAGGGTGACAAGGTGAACGGAAACGTGTCACCCTGTCACCTTGTCACCGATTATCTCCAGGCGCAGCGGGGTCCGGCTCGGGGGCGGCTCCGGGGGATAGTCCGGGGCGTCCCAGTCGAGGTCCATCGCCTTGAGCTGCCGGCGGATGGCTCGAAGGTCCCAGATGCGGATACCGTCGGACCGGCCCGGTGTGTGGTAGATCAGCCGGGTGCCATCCGGGGTGAATACGTGCAAGCCCTCCATCTCCTGGTTGGGGTCCTCGAACCAGGCCAGGTCGCGACCATTGCGAATGTCGATGAGCCGGATGACTCCTTTTTTCGTATCCACCGCAAGCAGCCGGCTATCGGGAGAGAACTGAGCCCAGCCGGCGAACTGCCGCTCGCGCTCCCAGGTGGCGACGGCGAAAAGCGCTCCCGACTCGCCGGAGACAGCCAGCCATTGGCCGTCGGGGCTGAAGCAGCAGCTCTGGCCCGACGGGGTATCCAGGACCTTCACCAGTCGGGGCTGCCCCCCCGATCCCTGCCTCACGTCCCAGACTCGATTCGGGCCAACTGGCATGGGCGCGATCGCAACCAGCTCGCCGCTGGGGTGGATCGCCAGGTGACTGCAATCAGCCCCCTTGTCCAGATGGAGCAAGGGGGGAGCCGGGCGATCCGCCCGTAACACCCAGCCCCCAGCAAAGCGGGCGAAGTCGCCCCAGTGGGAGGACGCCCCGACCACGAGCCGGCCATCAGGGGTGCAACCGGTCCAGTGCGCCAGAGGAGCGTCCAGGAGCTGGGGCGGACCGATCTGGAGCGTCGCGGGGTCTCCGCCGCGGGGCTGGATGGGCCAGCGGAGAAACCCCCGAGGGCCCTGGGTCAGCAGGGCTCCGGGACCTTCCGAGCTGGCCGGCACGAGCGGGCCGGACCAGAGCGACGGGACTGGCAATTGGCCCACTTTCTGGCCCGTAACGAGGTCCCAGAAATGAATGCGATCCTGAATGGGCACAGCCAGCAACCGGCTATCCGTCCAGACGCTGAAGTAGGCCCAGATCCGGCCCCCCACCGGATCGTCCGGCAGCGCCAGGGTGCGCGACTCCCGACCGTCGGCGACCTCCCAGATGCCCATCCGCTCGCCGTGCCGGCTGCTCGTCAGCCGGCGGCCATCGCGCGAGAACCGCATCAGGCGGTTGGTCACGGCCTGCGAGCTGACGACCAGCAGCTTGCCCGTGGCCAGGTCGAACAGCTCCACGCGCCACCGCGAGCTATAGGCCGCCAGCCGGTCCCCGGCCGGGTTGAAGGTCAGCCGGGCATCCGTGCCTTCGGGGGTCAGCGTCTGGAGCAGCTTGAGGTTCGCCGTGTCATACACGCCGATGAGACCACGATGCCGCGCGGAGATCGCCAGGATCGCGTCTGTTGGGTGCCAGGCCAGGTGCACGACGTTCTGGAACAGCAGCAGGGTGCGAAGTAATTCTCCGCTCTCATAATCGTGGACCTGGACCAGGTTGGGATCGTCGTAGGCCAGGGCCAACCAGGGCCGGGTGGGATGCAGAGCCAACGCTTCGGGTCGCTGCAAGATGCCCGTCGGGATGCGCCGCACCAGGCGGGCCGGCTGCGTCGGGTCCAGACTGTAGACGTTCACGTCGCCATTGCCGTACCTCAGGGCCAGATGCTGACCGGCCTGATCGAAATCGCTGACGAGGAAGACGTCCTGCTCCTTGAGCAACAGCTCCGGCTCTTTCCCTTCGGACAGGCGCCAGAGCCAGAGCGGACCGGTATGCGCGAGCACGGTGGGGCGACGCCAGGCCGCCAGGAAGCGGCCATCCCGGCTCAGCCGAGGACACACCGTCTTGGCAGGAGCCGGCATGCCCTGGCCGGTCTGGGCTTCCTCCGGACGGGTTGGCGTGGGCATCGAGTACAGGAGCTGGTCATCGGCCACTCGTCGCACCTCGCATTTCCCCCGGACGTCCATCCACGCATAGATGGTCAAATCCTCGTCGAAATCAATGCCTTCCCAGGGTCCGGGGTGTGCGTTGACGGTCTGCTGGACGTGGAGGTCGGGCAAGGACAGAGCCAGGATGGCGGCGTTCCGCAGGAGCAGCAAGCGTTCCGGGGGCAATTCCAGCTTGCGGGCCAGCTCGGCCGCCCGGGCCACAATCTCCAGACTGGCGAACCGCTGTCCCGGCCGGCGGCTCAGGCAGTTGCCGCGGGCCTGGGCCACCAGCGAGTCGTAGAGCTGCTCCTGGGTGGCCCGGTCGGCCTTTCGGGCCTGGTGAAGGGCCGCGTTGAGGCGCACGATGCCGATCGAGCCCCCGATCAGGATGACCAGCAGCAAGCTGGCCACGGTGCCGAGCATCGCCGCCCAGCCGGGCCGGCGCCGGCAAAAGCGCCAGGCCCGCTCGAGAAGCCCGACCGGCCGGGCCCGGATCGGCTGGCCGTCCAGAAAGCGGCGCAAGTCCTCCGCCAGGTCCAGGGCCGTGGCGTAACGCCGTGCTGGCTCGCGCGCCAGGCATTTCAGGCAGATGGTGTCCAGGTCGAGCGGCGTCCGGGGCTGGAGCCGGCTGGGGGGAACGATCTCCTGAGTGCGGACCTGCTCCAGCGTCTCCAGGACCGTCGCTCCCTGGAACGGCGGCCGGCCGGTGAGCATCTCGTAGAGGATAGCTCCCAGGGCGTAAACGTCCGTGGCCGGGCCGACGGCGCGATTGTCGCCGGCGGCCTGCTCGGGGGCCATGTAACTGGGCGTGCCCAGCACGGCCCCGGTGGCCGTCAGCTCGGGCCGCTCTTGCTTGGCCAGTCCGAAATCGGTGACCTTGGCCTGGCCGTCCTCGGTGAGCAGCACGTTGGCCGGCTTCAGGTCGCGATGGACGATACCGTGCTGGTGGGCGTGATGAATGGCCCGGGCCAGCGTCTCCACCAGGCCGGCGGCCTGGCGTGCGGGTTGCGGTTTGCCGGCCAGCTTCCGAGCCAGATTGCCCCCGGCGACGAACTCCAGGGCCAGGAACGGCAAACCCTCGTGTTCGCCGGCCTCGTAGATCTGGACCACGTGCGGATGCCGTAACCGGGCGATGGCGTCGGCCTCCGCCAGTAACCGTGCCCGCCGCTCAGGCCCTGCATGACTGCCGGACAGAATCATCTTCAAAGCCACCAGCCGAACGGGGTGGGCTTGCCGGGCCTTGTAGACCACGCTCATGCCGCCCCGGCCCACTTCCTCCAGGATCGTGTAGCCTGCCACGCGCAGGGGCGAGCCTGCGGAGTTCCCGGCGGGGGAGCCGGTCGCGCTGCCGGTGCCGACGTCCGGTCCGATGCCTGGCATGGTGTCGCCATTGTTCCCGGAGGGAGAGTGCGCCTGGCGCAGCGAGCAGATGACCGCGTCGGTCAAGGCGTCGAACTGGTCGGCGCGGGCCGAACACGCCGGTCAGACTTCCAGATGGGCGGCAACGGTCTCGGACACGCGCGGGGAGAGGTCGCCCACCAGGAAGGCTTGCAGCTCCGCATCGCTGAAACATCCGGGCCCTGGCATGAGCAATCCTCCGGCAACTCCCCGTGACAGCGCCCTGAGCCGTCTACTATACTTGATTGCGCCGACCATGACAGCCCGAGCCGCGCACGCAGGCGCAGCGGAGTAAGCGGTCTGGCGGAGGACCGCTTACTCCGCTGCGACCGTGTGCGCGGCTCAGTCAAAAGCGAGGTAACCCTCATGGGCAAGCAGGAAGCCGACCGGAACTCGACACCTGCGGACTCAACCCCACCCATCAAGGAAGAACAGCAGGCCACCCCGCTGAGCTTGCTGGACCGGGTGCGGGCCCGCGACCCGGAGGCCTGGGAGCGACTGATCCGGCTGTATCGGCCGCTGATCCTGTTCTGGTGCGGCAAGGGCGGCCTTCACGCCGAGGACGCCGAGGACGTGTCCCAGGAGGTCTTCGCCGCGGCCGCCGCGGGTCTGGACAACTTTCGGCACGATCGCCCTGGCGACAGCTTTCGCGGCTGGCTCCGCGGCATCACGCGCAACCAGGTGCTGCTCTCCTTCCGCCGCAACCACGGCCGGCCCCTCGCCGAGGGCGGCTCCGACAACTGGCAGAACTTGCAGGGCCTTCCCGACCCGCTGCCCGGGCTGGACGAGGACGAACAGGTCGAGATGAACCAGCTGTACCAGCGGGCCGTCGAGCAGGTGCGCGACAAATTCGAGGAACGCACCTGGCAGGCCTTCTGGCTCACCGTCATCCACGGCCGCATCCCCGCCGCCCTCACAGAGGAACTGGGCATGTCCGTCGCAAGCATCCGCCAGGCCAAGTCGCGTGTCCTGCGCGTCCTGAAGCAGGAACTGGGCGAATTGCTGGGCTGAACCCGGTTCGCCATTCCGATCGCATCCGCACGCATTTCCGGACCCTTCTGTCACACGGCGCAATAGGTATAGTTGAGCCACCTGCAATCGACTGCATTGGGCAAGTCGGCTGGCACTCGATCCCTCAAGCTGCAAGCGGTCGCCGGCAAGACCGTTCGCGATCTGGATGCGACCGGGATGGGTCCGCGTCCGCGTGGGCGAGAGCCAGGGCTCGAACTGCGTCTTGAGCCAGTACCGAGGCGAAGGCCGGAACAGTGGTCCTTCGTGTTTCCCGTGCGCCTCGTTTTCCCGCACCCCCGGTGTCCACCATGACTCGGCTGCCTGGTTTGTTCCCCCGCATCAATTCTCCCTGCAAGGCCCCCCGGACCACCCGGCGTCCCTGCCTGGAAATCCTGGAGGACGCGCCTTGCTCCCGCGGCAGCCCTGGGCTTTCTCCTGGGAGCCTCGGCAGAAACCAACGTCAGCGCTGCGGCGACGGCGACTGATCCGGCCGGCAACGTTGTGGTCACCGGCTCCTTCTCCGGCAACGCCAATTTTGGTCCGGGGGGCCCACGGACCAGCCAGGGGAGCGGCGACGCCTTCGTCGCCCGGTACAGCCCCACCGGCACCTTGCTCTGGTTCCGCGATCTGGGAGGCACGCAAACCGATGCCGGGCTCGGCGTCGCCAGCGACGCCGCGGGCAACGTCTACGTCACCGGTTCCTTCCAGGGACAGGCCACCTTTGGCACGGGGGCCAGCGCCACCCTGACCGCCCTGGGCCAGACTGACGCCTTCGCACTGAAGCTGGACAGCAGCGGCGCCTTCCAGTGGGTCCACGACTTCGGGGGGACACTGGCTTCCGCCGCCGGCAACAGCATCACCTGTGTCAAGGGGAACGTCTACCTGACGGGTCAGTTCTCGGGTCTCGTGGACTTCGATCCCCGACAGAGCAATGTCACCTTGCAGCCGGACAACGGCTCGGCAGCATTCGCCAGCAAGCTGGACAGCAGCGGCAACTTCCTGTGGGCCGCGGCCGTCAACGTGGACGATGGGGCGGTGGGCCGGGGCATTGCGGTGGACGGCAACGGCCACGTCTTCGTCACCGGCTCCTGCCACAACCTGACCGAGGGCTTCGTGACCGAGCTGGATGGCACAGGCAACTCGAACGCCGTCGCCCCTCTAAACTCTCTGTGGACCTCTCTCTTCACAGGCGCCAACGCCACCGACAGTGGGACCGGAATTGCGGTGGACGGCAACGGCAACGTCTACGTGACCGGTTCCTTCCAGGGCACGACGACCTTCGGCGTCGGCTTCCGCACCAACCCCAGCAGCATCACGCTGACCGCGGTCGGCGGCGGGCCGAACTTTTCCAACGCTTTCGTCAGCAAGCTGGATAGCTACGGCGATTTCCTCTGGGTCAGCCCAATCGGCGGCACGACGGCCACCGGCAAAGGCACAATCAGCGCCGCAGGCAACAGCATCGCGGTGGACTCCAGCAATCGGGTCTACGTGACCGGCATCTTCCAGGGCACGAACCGTTTTGGCAGCACTGTCCTGACCTCGGCCGGCGCCCCCAATGGTTTCGTCAGCGCCCTGGACTGCCAGGGGAACTTTCTCTGGTCGCGACAAATGGGCGGCCAGAATGCCTCGGCCACGGGCACCGCGGTCGCCGTGGACGGCAGCGGCAACGTCTTTGCCGCCGGCTCGTTTACCGGCAACGTCAATTTCGATCCGGGCCTGAGCAACCGTTCGTTGCCGGCCCCGGGCACCAATTTCTTCCTCGCCCAGCTCACACAAACGGCGATCATGGGCTCGGTAACAGATCAAAATGTGGGGGTCCCAGGCGTCCCCGTGCAATTGTACGCCTCGACGGATACCAGGATCGGCAATAGCGACGATCGGCTGGTGGAAACGACGGTGACCGACAGCAAGGGCAATTACCAGCTCATCTGGTGGCCGACGGGATGCAGTATTATCTGGTCTTCGGCGCCCCGGTTGGTCTGTCGTTTGCCAAACAGGGCCCCACCTCCAGCGCCGACAGTACGGGCACGACCGCTCTGTTCGCGCTGAGCGCAGGCAGCGCGATCACCAGGAACGTCGCGCTGACGGGGACGGCGCCGGCCTTCGGCTGGGCGGTGGGAGCAACCACCTCCACCAGCACCGGCAACGCCGTGACCACTGATAACGCGGGCAACGTCTACGTCGCCGGCTCGTTCAGCGGCAAGCTGACGCTCGGCTCGGGAGCCAGCAGCCAGGTCCTGACCGCCCAGGGGACCCAGGATGGCTTCGTGGCCAAGTACACGGCTGCCGGCGACCTGGTCTGGGTTCGCGACGTCGGCGGCAGCAGGGACCAGGACGCCGCCCTGGCCCTCGCCGTGGATGCCAGCCAGAACGTCTACGTCACCGGTTCATTCCAGGGCACGAGTAACCTGGGGCCTCTGAGCTTGCAAGCCGGGCGCCACGGACGGTTTCGTGAGCAAGCTGACCAGCGGCGGCAACATCCTGTGGTTCCGAGACATCGGCGGCAGCGGCGCCACAGCCAAGGGCAGCGGTATTGCGGTGGACGGCAGCGGCAACGTCTACGTCAGCGGCTCTGCCTCGGGAGCGAAGATCAACTTCGGTCCCAGCGTGTCGTTGCAACCGGCAGGCTCTCAAGATGGTTTCGTGAGTGAGCAGGATGGCAACGGCGACTTCGGCTGGGTGGAGGACGTCGGCGGCGCCGGCGCCCAGGACCAGGTCACCGGCATCGCAGCGGACCCCAGCGGCAACGTCTACGTCACCGGCTCCTTCAGCGGCAGGGCGCAATTCGACCAGATCGGCATGTCGGCCCAGGGCATTCAGGATGGCTTCGTGGCCTACCTGTTCACCGGGAAGGGCCATTTCTTCCGGTGGGTGAACGACATCGGCGGCACGAACGCCGTTGTCGGCGGCACGTCGCTCGCCGTGGATGGCCAGGACAACCTCTCCGTCACGGGCTCCTTCCAGCACAAGATCGCTTTCCAGGGGACGACCTTGACCCTCTCGACCGCTGCCGGCGGCTCGGGCACGGATGGTTTCGTCTGCGGGCTCAGCAGTAACGGCACCTTCCTCTGGGCCGACGATTTCAGCGGTGTCCGGAGCACGCCGCGAATCGCCGCTGTCGCGGTGGACGCCGGGGGAAACGTCTACGTCACCGGCGTTTTCCCGGGTGCCATCAACTTTGGTCCCTACGTGCTGACGGGGCTGGGACTGGGCGATGCCTTCGTGAGCAAACTGGACAGCGGCGGCAACTTTCAGTGGGCACGCGACATCGGCGGCGGCACAGCCTCGGCCGCCGGCTCCGGCATCGCGGTAGACACGGCTGGCAACCTCTACACCACCGGCTCCTACTCCCATACGGTCGATTTCGACCCCGGCAGCGGCGTGTTCCGGCTGACCGGTCCTGCTACCTTGAGCCCGTCCGCATTCTTCCTGGACCGGTTGACCCAGACGCAAGTGCAGGGCACGGCAGTCAATGCCCAGGCGCAGCCGGTGGCCGGTGTCGTGGTGCGGTTGTTTGGCTCGTTCAACAGCACGATTGGCGACCCCGACGACGCGCTTCTTGTCACGACGGTCACCGACAGCCAGGGGCACTACCAGCTCCTCGGTCCCGCCGATTTCGCGCACTACTACGTGGTCTTCGGCGCCCCGACCGGTCTGGCCTTCGCCTCCCTGGCTTCCGGTTCCAGCGCCGACAGTCAGGCACGACCAGGCTGTTCTCCCTGACCGAGGGCCAGACCGCGGTCAAGAACGTCAACTTCACCACGGCAGCCCCCAGCTTCGGCTGGGCGGTCGCCGGGGTAAGTTCGATCGGCAGCGAGGGAGATTCCGTGATCACCGATGCGGCAGGCAACGGCTACGTCGCGGGCGACTTCGACGGCACACTCACACTCGGCTCGGGCCTGAGCCGCGTGACCCTGAACGGCGGTGGGGGGTTCGTGGCCAAGTACAGCGCATCGGGGTTGTTGCTCTGGGCTCGCGGAATCACGGACCCCAACTTTGAGGTTGTCAAGGGGTTGGCGATCGCGGTGGACGGCGCGGGCAATGCCTTCGTCACCGGGCACTTTGCCGGCGTGGCCAATTTTGGCCCCTCCATTCAGCTGACGGGGCCCGATCCGAAAAGTTCGACGTTTGACGACTTCGTGACCAGGCTGGACAGCTCCGGTCACTTCATCTGGGCGGACGGCCTCGCTGTCGGCACCACGGACGAGTTCACCGGCCAGACCATCGCGGTAGACAGCCAGGACGACGTCTTCGTCACCGGCTCCTACTCGACCAATGCCACCTTGGGCTCCATCCAGTTGCCGTTGACGGGTTTCGCGAACGCCTTCGTGACCGAGCTGAACAGCGCCGGCCACGTCGTCTGGGCCCAGTCGATCGGCGTCGATCCCCAGGTCGGCAAGTTCGCGGGCGAGGCCAAGGCCGAGGCCTTCGCCGTGGCGACGGACGACCAGGGCGGCGTCTACGTGACGGGGTACTTCCAGAGTCTCACGGATTTTGGTCCAACGATCCAACAGACCGCATCGACGCAAGATGCCTTCGTCTGCAAACTTGACGACCTCGGCACGTTTCAGTGGGTCGATGACATCGTCGGCAGCAACAATGACTTCGGGGATGACGGCGGTACGGGCCTCACCGCGGACAGCAGCGGCAACGTCTACCTCACGGGGGTTTACTCAGGCTTTGCCGAATTCGGACCAATCTTCCTGAATGCGGGAAAGGGGATCTTCGATGGATTCGTGTGCAAACTGGATTCCTCCGGCAATTTTCACTGGGCCAGCGACATCGGCAGCAGCGGTGGCACCAATCCCTACGTCGATCCCGCCGGCATCGCGGTGGACGCCAGAGACAACGTCTACCTCACCGGGAGCTATTACGGCACGGCCCGCTTTGGGACCACGACGATCCAGACGACCGCCTCGGCAGACCAGGACGGTTTCGTGAGCAAGCTGGACGGCGGCGGGAACTTCCTCTGGGCCAGCGACGTCGGCGGCGCCGACAGTGTCAATGCCTTCGGCAGCAGCATCGCGGCAGACGCCAGTGCCAACCTCTACTTCACCGGCGGCTTCAACGGGACCGCTGACTTTGACCTCGCGCCGGCGTGGACAACTCACCACCTCTCCCTATTTCTCGGACGTAGGCAGTAATTTCTTCCTGAGCCGAACGACGCCGGCGGTGGTGCGGGGCGCCGCGCTCAATGCCCAGAAGCAAGCCCTCCCCGGAGTCGCGGTGCAACTTTATGGGGTGACGGCAGGCCCGAACGGCAAGCTCAGCTCGGTCCTGCTGGACTCGACCGTCACCGACGGCCAGGGCCACTACCAGTTATCGGTCCTGCCAGCGCCGCGATTTACGATGTCGTCTTCGGGGCTCCCGTCGGAATGGCTTTCGCGCCACAGGGGTCGGCCTCCAGTGCCGACAGCACGGGCAAGACGGCCTCGTTCACCCTGGCCGAGGGGCAGACAGTGGTGGAGAACGTCTGTTTGACGGGAGCCGGACCCGCCTTTGGTTTGGCTGTTCAGGGCGGCAATGAGGACGTGACCAGCGGCAATGCCGTGGCCACCGACGCCGCAGGCAACGTCTACGTCGCCGGCACGTTCGAGGACACGCTGACCCTGGGCTCCGGAGCGGACACCCTCACCTTGACCGGCAATGGGTCCTCGGATGGTTTCGTGGCCAAGTACAGCGCCGGCGGGGCCCTGATCTGGGCCCAGGCACTGGGCGGCGCCGACTGTCCCAGGCCCTGGGCATCGCCGTGGACTCCAGCGGCAACGTCGATGTGGTGGGTTCCTTTGAGGGAACCGCACAGTTTGGCACGGCCAGCTGGACGGCGCTGGGTAACAGCACGGCCTTCATCGTCCAGTTGAGCGTCAACGGGACCGTGATCTGGTCCTGGTCGGCCACTCAGGACTCGGCCTGGAGAGCGTCGCGAACGTGGCGGCGCCCCCCAGGCAGGGAGCGGCAGCGCCTCCGGCCTGGGGATCGCCGTGGACTCCTTCGGGGACGTCTTCGCCACCGGCGACTTCAGCGGCAAGGTCCAGTTCGCTCCCCCGTTCGAGACCAACGACCTGGATAGCCAGGGGACAACGGACGCCTTTATCGTCAAGCTCGACAAGTTCGGCAACTTCACCTGGGTCCAGCAGGTGGGCGGTATGGGCACCGCCGTGGGCGAGGCCATCGCGGTCGGCTCTTTCTTAAATCAGTACGTCTACGTCACCGGCTACTTTGAGGGAACGGCGGTCTTCAACACCGGCCAGGTCCAGGGCGTCGGTCAGAACCCTACCGGGAACGGACCGAACCTCGGTATCGACCTGACCTCCCCGAACTCGCCGGCTCTGTTCGTCGCTCAGCTCGATCTGTACACCGGGAAGTGCAACTGGGCCAACCAGGCCCTGGGCGGGTTTAGCGAAGGCACCGGCATCGCCGCGGACCAGTTGGGCGACGTCTACGTGACCGGGTCCTTCAGCGGTTCGGTCAATTTCAATCCGACCGGCCCCAACACCACCCTGGCAAGTTTCGGCGACCAGGACGGCTTCGTGCTGGAGGTAGAGCGATTCGGTTTCGTTGAATGGGTCCATCAGATGGGCGGGGCGGGCAGCGAGACGGCAGGCCAGGCCATCGCCCTGGACCAGACCGGCAACGTTTACGTGACCGGATCGTTCACAGGCACCTCCCAGTTCGACGACAGCAGTCCCAGTGGCTACCAGATGACTTCGCGGGGCGGCCAGGACGCCTTCATGAGCCAGTGGACGAGCTACGGCGCTTTCCTGACGGCCCGGGCCCTGGGAGGCGCCGGCGACGACTCGGGTAACGGCATCGCGGTCGGTCCCACGGACGAGATCTGGACAACCGGTTCCTTCGAGCAGAGCGGCAACTTCAACCCCGGCAGCGGCACCTTCCCGCTGACCAGCCACGGCGGCGACGACTTGTTCCTGGCTGGCTGGCTGCAACCGTTCGATCTGCTGCCGCCCGTGATTGCCGGCGAGGCCGCCGACCAGCCCGTCAGCCTCGGTGGCACCATTGCTCCCTTCCAGACGCTGACTGTGTCAGCCCCTGACCAGGAAGCGGTGATGGTAACGGTGACGATCCTCAACGGCGTCAACCGGGGGGACTTCACCGCGGTCCCGGCCGGCTGGACCAGGACTGTCAGCGGCAGCAACGTCGTCTACACCCAGACGTTCTCCGGATTCGACATCGGCAGCCTGATCCAGGCGAGCTTGCTGCTGCTGACCTTCAAGCCGCGCGGCAACGCCGTCTCCGGCGAGACAACGCAGTTCACAATCAGCCTGAGCAACGGCATCCCTGCCGATGCCCTCACGACGCTGCCGACGGCGCTTTCCACGGTGGTTTCCTGAGTGTGAAGGCGGCAGCCTTGGGAGATCCTCCGGGTGTCGGGTGAACTGGGGATGCTTTTTCGCCACGAGGTCGCTAGAGTCCCGCCCGCTTTGGTGGGAGGGACTCAGAACCTCGTGGAGGAAAAGTTCATGGTTTCAAGCCGTTGCTGGGCGGTCAGCGCCGTCCTGACGCTCGCCCTGGTCTGCCCAGGTCTTCGCGCCGGGTCGCCGCAGTGCCCCAGACAGAAACCCGACCCCGGACCGAACAAGAGCAGCCTGATCCGGAAAACGTATTCAATCGCGGATCTGGTCACCGGAACGAACAAGGAGGCGACGGACGCCGCGGACAAGATCATCGAAACGATTGTCAAGGCGGTCCGGTCGAAGAGCTGGACTGAACAAGGTGGTTGCGGAACCATCGAGTTTCGGGCCAAGACCCGAACCCTCGTCGTCCGGCAAACGGCCAGCGCTCACAAACAGATCAAGAGCGTTTTGAAGGTGCTGACCTCGGTCCAGGAAGAGTTTACTTCCGTTCAGTCCGAGAAGAACGGAATGTCGCCGGAGGAAGAACGGCTGAAGCAGTTCTGGCACGACTACTATCACGCCATGAAGGAGTATTACTGCGCCCTGGATGGTCTGGATTGGGCGGTTTACTACAAGAACCACGGCTACGAGATCAATGGCAGCGGACAGGGCGGTTCTGGCCGGATCAACTACGCCCCGGTCTTCGTGAGCCCGAACGTGCACTACGGGCCTCCGCCCATGCCGATGCCAGGCCGGCCGCCGTTCATTGTGGGCGGTCCCTTCCCGGTGCCGCCGCCCTGTCCGCGGATTAGTGTGGGCGGTCCTTATCCACCGATGGCTCCGCCTGCTGAGGTTTGTCCTCGGATGCCGGTAATGTGCCAGCCGCCGCAGTAAACCGCTGCTCCAGGTCAACCCTGCGTTGCAGCTCGCGGTCGCGTTTGCCGCGCTCCAGGTCGAAGATGCCGGGCCGTTCCAGGATCTCTCCCGGGGCGGTCCGGCAAGCTGCTTGTTTGACGCAACTGCTGCGGTACAACTCGGGCAGGCAATCGGCACAGGCCAGGAAATAGGTCTTGAGTTCGCCCGTCACGCCATCGCTCCAGTGGGCGGCGATCTTGAAACGGGCCGGCTGGCCGCAGCCCCCGCGGTAACAGCTCACCAGATAGGGAGGCATCGGCATGACGCACCGGCCTCTCAGTCGTGCTCGAAGGGAATCGGATCGCCGTTGACCTGGGCGAGGGCGTTCATGGCCGCCCGCTGCTCGGCTTCCTTCTTGTTGCGGCCCCAGGCCCCGGCGTAGGTCTGCCGGCCGATCTGGGCGGCGATCTTGAAGCACTTGCTGTGATCGGGGCCCTTCTCGTCCAGGAGCACGTACTGCGGCGTGGCGTTGAACTCGCGCTGGGCCACCTGCTGCAGCAGCGACTTGAAGTTGCCGCCGTGCGCCCCTCGGCCACCTGGTCGATCTCCGGTCCGAGATGCTTGAGGATGAACTCCCGCGACGCTTCCAGGCCGCCGTCGAGGTAAATGGCCGCGACCACCGACTCGTATACGTCGGCGAGCATGCTGGACGGCACTGCAGTGTGGTAGTTCATCCCCTTGCCGAGAAAGAGGTAATCGCCCAGGTTGAGATGTTTGCTGAAGCGAGCACAGGTACGCCGGCTGACCACGACCGACTTGATCTTGGTCAGGTCGCCTTCCTGGTAGTCGGGAAAGCGGAGATAGAGCTGTTCGACGGTGACCAGGCCGAGAACGGCATCGCCGAGGAACTCCATGCGTTCGTTGGAGGCCAGGCGCGTGTTGGCCCCGGAGGCGTGCGTCAGCGAGGCCCGGAGCAGATCGGGCTGCTTGAAACGATAGCCGATGGACTTCTGGCATTCCTCCAGAATCTCGGCTTCCAGCTGGGAAGTCAGTTCCTGTGGCATGATGCTATTGGTAAGGTTTCCCCCTATTTAATCTCCGACAGTAACACGCTCCGGCCTTGTTGTCAACGGATGCCTGTCCGTTGCTGCAAGTTCCGGCCAGGAATGGCCCTCCGCGCACTCTTGCGTACCAGGGGCCAAAAGTTTACAATTGCCCCGACACCCTGGACTGTCCTGACCGCCCAGGACGGCTTGCACCGTCTGCTTGTCGGAGTCAACACCTCAACGGTTGGTTGTTCACGCTGCTGTTCCGACCCCGGATTGCCTTCGGAGATTGTCCGCACCAGAGGGAGACGACCACATGAAGCGCTCGCTACCGATTGTTCTCAGTATCGCCTGTCTGCTGGCCGGCTGCGGCCGCAAAGCGCCACCCAAGGTGGATTCGCTGGCGGAGGAAGCCCGGCTCAAGCAGGAGCAGAATCAGGCCCGCCTGGCCGGGCTGATCCGCAAGGGCAAGGCCCAGCTGGATGACCGACAGTTTGACGGGGCCGTGGCCACCCTGACCGAGGCCCGCAACCTCGATCCGGACAGCACCGAAGCCAGGGAGCAGTTGCGGAAAGCGAAACAGGGCCTGCATCAGCTGCGGCTGGAGCAGGGCAAGAAAGCCCTGGCCGAGCAGAGATTCGACGACGCCATCCAGTCGCTGAACCAGGCCCTGGAACTGGCCCAGTTGCTGGAGATCGAGGACGCGATCATCCGGGACAACCTGCAAAAGGCCAAGGCGGGCCGGGCCGAACGCATTGAGAAGGCCTACCGGGCCGCGATGGACACGGGGCTCGCCGCCTTCAGCAAGAAGGACTATCAGGAAGCCAAGAAAGCGTACAGCGAGGCGCTGCGTCTGAAGCCAGACGACAACTCGGCCAAGGATGGGCTTCGGGCCGCTCAGACTCACCTGGACGAGATTGTGGCCGAGGCCAAGAAGAAACAGGACTTTGAGCGAGCCATGACCCTGGCACGCGAGGCGATGAAGAACAAGAAGCATGCCGAGGCGGTCAAGTATTACGAGGATGCGCTCAAGATCCTCCCGACCAACTCCGACGCCGTCGATGGCCGCAAGGTGGCACTCAAGAAACGGCACGAGGACTATGAGTTGGTGATGGGCGCTGGGGTCGCGGCCCTCAAGAAGGAGGATTACCAGGGAGCCCTCAATTCGTTCAATGAGGCGTTGCGCTTGATCCCCGACGATGAGGACGCCAAGCTCGGGAAGCGGAAGGCCGAGGAGGCCCTGAACAAGATTGCCGGAGAGATCAAGAAGAAACAGGCCTTCGACCAGTTCATGGTCAAGGCGCGGGCGGCCATGAAGGAGTACAAACACGCCGAGGCGGTCACGTTTTACGACGAAGCGCTCAAGCTCTTCCCCACCGATGCGGACGCCCTCAAGGGGCAGGCGATCGCCCTGAAGCGGCGGCAGGAGGACTATCAGGTGGCAATGGGCGCAGGTCAAAAAGGCCTCAAGGAGCGCAATTACGAGGGCGCCGTCAAGTCCTTCCGCGAGGCGTTGCGGTTGATGCCCGAGGACAAGGACGCCAAGGCCGGGTTGAAGACGGCCCAGGATGCCCTGGATGCGCTCGCGGCGGCGAAGAAGAAGAAACTGGACTTCGATGGGCTGGTGGCTCAGGCCCGCGCGGCCACGGCGGCGAAGAAGCACGCCGCGGCGGTCAAACTCTACGAGGAGGCCCTGAAACTCTTTCCGGAGGACGCCCTCGCCCTCAAGGAACGGAACCTGGCGAAAAAGGCGGCCGCGGATGCGGCCGTGCTCGAAGCGGAGGCGCAGAAGCGCGAGAAGGACTACGCGGCCGCCATCCTGGCCGGCAACACCGCCCTGACGGCGAAGAGGTACGACGACGCCAAAAAAGCCTTCACGGCCGCCCTGGCCATCAAGCCCAGCGACAAGGCCGCCCAGGCGGGCCTGAACGCCATCGTCGCGGACGTCAAGAAGAAGCAGGACTTCGACCGCCTGATGAACCAGGCCCGCGAAGCCCTGGCCGCCAAGAAGGACGTCGAGGCGGTCAACCTGTACCAGGCGGCGCTGAATCTCTTTCCCAATGATCCGGACGCCAAGAAGGGCCATGCAGCCGCCAAAAAAGCGGAGGAGGCCAGCAGGAAGTACCGCAAGGAGAACTACGATCTGGCAATGGGCGCCGCTCGCGATGCCATCACGAAACAGAACTACCAGGGCGCTGTCTTCTCGTTCAAGGAGGCGCTGCGGATCATGCCGGGCGACAAGCCCGCCCAGGATGGACTTGCTGCGGCCCAGGCGGCGCTGTTCAATCAATGGATGGCGGCGGGGCGCAAGGCCGCCCAGGCCAAGAAGTTTCCCGATGCCGTCAAGGCGTACACCGAGGCGCTGAAGGTCAAGCCCAACGATCCGGAAGCGACCGCGGCCCTCAATCGGGCGCGGATGGGCAAACCGTGAACACTCCCTGGCTGATCTGTCCGGTGCCGAACCCCTCGGCGGCGTTGCGGCTGTTCTGTCTGCCGCACGCCGGCGGGGGGGCGGCGTTGTTTCGCTCCTGGCCCACGAACCTGCCGGCCACGGTCGAGGTCTGCGCCGTGCAGCTGCCCGGCCGGGAAACGCGCTTCCGCGAGCCGCCCCTGCGGAACTGGCAGCCGCTGGTCGCTGCCCTGGCCGATGGTTTGCTCCCGTTCCTCGATCGACCTTATGCCGTGTACGGTCACAGCATGGGGGCCCTGCTCGCCTTCGAGCTGGTCCGGGAGTTGCGTCGGCGCGGCATCGCCGGCCCGGCCCACCTGATCGCGGCCGGCTACCCGGCCCCCCCCTTACCGTCCGAACGGCCCCACCTGCACGACCTCCCCGAAGCGGAGTTTCGTGCCGCCCTGCGCCAGCGGGGCGGCACTCCCGCCGTGGTCCTGGACAACAACGAGCTGATGGACCTGCTCGCGCCCATGGTCCGGGCCGACTTCACCGTCCTCGAGACGTACCTCTATCAGCCCGACGATCCGCTCGATTGCCCGCTGACCGTCGTGGGCGGGGACGAAGACCCGATCGCTCGGCCCCATCAGCTCTCGGCCTGGAGGGACGTGACCACGGGGCCCTCCGAGCTGGTGATGCTTCCCGGCCCGCATTTCTTCCCGCAAACGCAGCAGCCGCTGCTGCTGCAAACGATCCGGCGTCTGCTGGCCCGGCCGCTGGGCGAGGAACCGGTCACGTGGCGCCAGGCGGACACCGTGCCGCTCCTGGCGGAGGGCGAAGTGCAGGTCTGGCGCTTTTCCCTGGAGCGAACGCCAACGGAGACGGCCGCCCTGGAGTCCCTGCTCGATTCCGCGGAGCGCGAGCGGGCCGGCCGCTTTCGCTTTGCCGTGGACCAGGCCCGTTTCATCGTCGGCCGGGGAATGATGCGGGCCTTGCTGGCACCGCAGGTGGGCCAGCGGCCGGGCGAGCTGCGGATCGGCTACGAGGCGGCGGGCAAGCCGATGCTGCTGGATCATTCGCTGCAGTTCAACCTGGCTCACTCCGGCGGCCTGGCCCTGCTGGCCATCACCGGCCGGCACAAGGTCGGCGTGGACGTCGAGCAGATGCGCGCCACCATCGAGATCGATAGCATTGCCGATCGCTATTTCGCTCCGGAAGAACAGACGCTGCTGCGCTCGCTGCCGGGAGAGAATCGGCTGGCTTCGTTTTTCCAGGTCTGGACGCGCAAGGAAGCGTACATGAAGGCCACCGGCCTGGGTCTGTACGTGCCGCTGGAAAAGTTCGCGGTGCTGCCCTGCCCCGCCGGCCCGGCCTTGCGGCTGAAGCTGAGCGAGACGCCGGCCGAGGCGGTCCGCTGGGCCCTGCGCGACCTGGAACCAGGAGCGGGATACACCGGAGCGCTGGCCGTGGCCGGACAGGGATGCCGGCTCAACTGCTGGGAAGCGCCGGAGCTTTCTGTTGCTCTGGGCTCCGGGCGGGAGTAAGATGGGTCGGTGACGTTCTCGACCCCTGCTGGCTTGCCCGGCAGGTGAAGCAGGTCAACGGCTAGAAGAGTGGGAAAGAAAAACGGTTTTTGCTTCGCCTCCCTCTAGCCTTTGACCTCCTTCACCTGCCGGGCAAGCCGGCAGGGGTCGGTGACGTTCTCGACCCCTGCCGGCTTGCCCGGCAGGTGAAGCAGGTCAACGGCTAGAAGAGTGGGAAAGAAAAACGGTTTTTGCTTCGCCTCCCTCTAGCCTTTGACCTCCTTCACCTGCCGGGCAAGCCGGCAGGGGTCGGTAGCGGATAGCCGAAGAGCGTCGAGCCGATCGAATAGCGGAGCCGGCGGGAGCGTCTTGGACGCTAGAGGACATCGCTGCGTCATGGCCATCGTCACAGCACCCGGTCTGACCGTTCCGAGCGACGAGGAGCTGCTCCGACGCCACACGTCCGGGGAGCGGCAAGCGCTGGAGGAATTGTTCCGCCGCTATCGTCAGCCGGCCTACCGGGTGGCTTATCGCTTGCTGGGCAACGAGGCCGACGCTCTCGACGCGGTGCAGGAAGGCTTTATCAAGGCCCTGACGCATTTGCACAGCTTCCAGGGCCGCAGCAGTTTCAAGACCTGGTTGCTGCGCGTGGTCAGCAATGCCGCCCTCGACCTGGGCCGACAGCGCGGTCGGCGCGAAACGATGAGCCTGGATGCGGCCGAGGCCTCGGACCTGACCCGGGGCCAGCTGACGGCCGAGGACGGCTCGGCCCGGGGTCTGGAGCAAGCCGATCTTCGGGGAATCCTCGATCAGGCCCTTTTGACCCTTTCCGAGGCCCAGCGGCAAACCTTTGTCCTGTTTGCCGACGCCGAGCTGAGTTACCGCGAGGTGGCCGACGCCCTGGGCATCTCCATCGGGACCGTGATGAGCCGGCTGTTTTACGCCCGCCAGAAGTTGCGGGCCCATCTGACTGAACGAGCGAGCCTATGACACAGGAGTGGAAAGACCCAATGGAGCCGACTCCCGAACAGCTGGCGGCCTACGCCGACGGCCAGCTGCACGGGCCCGACCGCGACCGGGTCGAAGGCTGGTTGAGCCGGCACGGCGAGGCGGCCGCCGAGGTCGAATCGTATCGCCGGCTGGCTCAACTATGGGAAACGACCTCCGCCCCCGAGCCGCCACTGGCCGCCTGGGATCGCACCCTGGACCGGATCAAGGACCGCATGCCCGGCAAACGCCGCTCCCTGTTCGGGCTGTCCTGGGGTGGTCTGGGCGGTCTGGGCGCCGTGGCGGCGGCCGTGCTGGTCGTGCTGCTGGCCCGGCCGTTTGGTCCGAAACCGCAGCTGGTGGACCCCGGGGAGGAATTGACGCAGGAGGTTCCCTTCCCGGTGGCGACGCCGGGGGACGTGACCATTATCAGCATGGACGTGGGCGACGTGGACTGCCTCGTGGTCGGCCAGCCGCCCGTGGAGATCCGCCGGCTGGACCTGGCCAGCCGGGACGACGTCAAACTGCTCGGTCAAACGGACCCGGAGATTCGTCTGGAAGATTGGGGGTCGCCGATGCTTGTCGATCCGCAGGCCATGACGGGGACCGACCGGGACCGCTGAGACGAACAGCAGGACGGTTTGCAAACCGTCCTGCAGGAGGAGACCTGGCGATGAGCAGAACGCGCTCGACTTTTCGCAGCTACCGGGCTGCCCTGGCCCTGCTGCTTCTGCTGGTCGCGACCAGTCTGCTGTGGTCCTCCGAGCCCGGCATCAAGATTTCCGTGGTCGCCATCCTGGCCAGCGATCGCGGCAACAAGATCGATCCGCAACTGAAGAACATCGCCGAGGAAGTGCAGCGGCGGATCGATCCCAAGCTGACCAGCTTCCGCCTGGAGAAGATGTGTTCCAAATCGGTGCCGATCGGCGGCCAGGACAAGTTCTGCCTGGGCCACGATCAGGAGGCGCTGATCGCCATTGACAGCAAGGACGACGACGGCCGAATTCAGCTCCGGGTCACCCCGCCGCTGATGGGCGAAATCACCTACCAGACCACCTGCGGCAAGTACCTGCCCATGATCACCCGCTTCCGCACCAAGAAGAACGAGCTGCTGCTGCTGGCGGTTTGCGTCCAACCGTGCCCGGGCAAGAAGTGACCCACTCCCAACGAGGCGGTTTGAGGACAAGCGTTGGTCCGCCCTCCTTCCCGTGGGTGCGCGCGACCCACGGCTGAGTTATGCAACCCCTTCGGGGTAGAAAACAGGGGCCGCCGTTGTCTTCCTACCCCGAAGGGGTTGCATAGCCCAGCCGTGGGTCGCGCGCACCCACGGGACTCAACCTTTTTCCCGATACCGCCTGAGCCGGAAGCGCCAGCGACGGACCAACGGTCCTGGCGCTTCCGGCTTGTGTTCTGTTTCAGGGCTTCTCCTTCTTTTCCTCCGCCGGCTTCTTCGGCTGCTCCTCCGCCGGGCCCCTCGGGCCCCGTTCCGGCTTGTCGCGCGGCAGCAGGCCGTCGCGGTTGGCGATGCGCAGGGCGGTCACCGCCATCACCTGCGCCCCCTGGATCAGGTTGGGCTCGATGGCCCGGTCGAGGGTATCGGCCTGCGAGTGGTGGCTGAGACGATAGCCGGACATGTCTTGTGAGAACATCAGGCCCGGCACGCCGGCCCGGTCGAAGCTGGCGTGGTCGCTGCCGCCGATGAACCGTGCCTGGAAGTTGGTCAGGCCCACGTCCTTGAGCGAGGCCAGCTCCTTCTCCAGCATCGGCCGCAGGACCGGCCGATGTTGCAGGCAGAGGCCGGTCACCTTGCCGGTGCCGGTGTCGTGGACCAGGCTGGCCGAGATTTTGGCCAGCTCGTCCTTGTGCTTCTCGACGTAGGCTTTCGAGCCGTGCAGGCCCTGCTCCTCGCCGCTGAACAGGACAAAGCGGATGGTGCGCCGCGGCCGGATGCCGGACTTCATCAGGATGCGGGCGGTCTCCAGCACGGTCACCGTGCCGGTGCCGTTGTCGGTCGCTCCCTGGGCCAGGTCCCAGGAATCGAGATGGCCGCCGACCACGACGATCTCGTCCGGCTTCTCGGAGCCGCGGATCTCGCCCACCGTGTTATAGACCATGATGGGACCGGGGATGAACTTGTTGTTGACCTCGATCTCGATCCGCGTCTTGGCCGGCTCGGGCCGGCTGGCCAGCCGGTAAAGCAGCTCATAGTGGTTGTGGCCCACGTACAGCGTGGTCAGCCGATTGCTGGCGCTGGCGCGGTCTGGTCCTCCCCAACCGCCTGTCGTGGTCAGCAGGCCCAGCGGTTTGCCGGCATCCTGCATGATGGCGACGGCCCCTTCCTTCTTCAGGAACTCGGCCCGCTCGCGTGAGAACGCCATCATCTCGGGACTGAAACGCTGCCCCCCAAAGCGCTGCCCCATCGGCTGGCCGGCGGGCTGCATCGGGGCAGGCTGCCCCGCGGGCTTGTCGATGTCCAGGACCGGCTCGACCTTGCTGGGCGGGTTGGTCAGGACCACGGCCCCCTTCAGCTTGCCCTTGTACTCCATCAGTTCCTTGAGGTTCTTGGCCTTGAGGATCACCACGCTGGCCTGGACCTTGCCGTCGGTGCCGGGCGACCAGCCCAGCGAGGCGAAGATCAGCGAAACGCCGGTGTTCGGCTCGAGCAGCCGGGCGTGAGCGGGACCGCGCTCCCAGCCCTCCGGCAGCGACCAGGCTTCCAGGTGAACGTTGCTCAGGCCATAGGCTTTCATCTTGTTCATGGCCCAGTCGTTGGCCCGGCGCAGGTTGGCCGAGCCGGTCAGACGCGGGCCGATCTCGTCGCAGAGATAGGTCAGGTTGGCCAGGGCCTCCGAGCCCTTCTTCGCTTCCTCCATCACCTTGCGGTCGAGGGCCGACGCCTCGGCAACGGGAGCATTGGGGTCAGCCGACCAGGTCACGGGGGCCGGCACAAGGATCAGTGCCAGCGGCAGTAACAGCAAACAACACAGGCCGAGTCGAGAAGTCACGACGAACTCCTATCCGGGTGCCGGAACGTGAAGGATTACGCGGGGAGAGGCGCGAGTACGATCTTTACATATTCCTCATCCGGATGAGGGAATGCAAGATGGAAGCCGCGATTTTTTCGGAATCTCGGAAGGCCAGGTCGCAGGGGCTGCCCGCCGCGCCGGCGGTCTCGGAGTTGGCCGGGGCACTGCTCACCGGTTCAGGACTTCCCACAACAGTGCTTGAATTTCTTGCCGCTGCCGCAGGGGCAGGGGTCATTTCGTCCGACTCCCATGGCTGTCCCGCGAGGCGAAGGGCCCGCACCAAAGATGCGACCAAGCAACGAGGGCCGGGTGTTGGGGAGCGTTCCCGTCAGATAGATGCTGACGAGGGTATCCCAGCCCTTGTCCGTTGTGAGGTTGAGGGTCTGCAGGAGGGTCATCGGGACCTCGCCCGTGCCGCCGGCCACCGGGTTGAACGGAGGCAACGAGGGGGGCTGTTGCAGCTGGAGTTGCGTCTCCATCCAGCCCTCCAGCGCGGCACGCACCACGTCACGCAGCGTCTGCGGCTTGCAGCGCTGTGCGCTGCGGCAATGGCGCAAAGCCAGAAGGAAGTGTTCCTGGGCCCGCTTCGCCTGCCTTTGTTCCTTGAGGTGGTAGCCAAGAGAGTAATGCGATTCCACATCCTGGGGATTCAGCTCCAGGGAGCGCGTAAAAGCAGGGACTGCCAGATCGTTCCGCTCGGCGCTTTCGTAAAGGTTGCCGAGTCGGTTCCACAGATAATAATCCTTCGGATTGGCTGCGATCAATGCTTTCAGGTGCGTCTCCCCTTCGACGGTCGTGCGAATGACGGTGCCGTCAAACAGCTGCATCTCGCCGAACTGGATCGGGGACCGAGCGGGGTCATTCCGTGCCACGGACAGAAGGGCCATGAACTTGAGCATGGTCAGGGGAGGCAAATCCCACGGCCCGCCGGCGCCGCAATGCTTGCAGTGGAAGTAGCCGGTAAAGCCAAGGGCATCGCCGAGGGCTGAGCCTGCCGCGGTCAAGGCAGGCATTTTGAGGGGATCGATCACAATGCGGCCGACTGCGTAGTGCCCCGTCTTGCCGCACGACCGGCACTGGAGTTCGGTCTTCGCGTCGAGTTTCGGCAGTTCATCCACCGTGCGCTCACGTGGCGGCCGGCGTTTTGACCAGGACATGAACTTCTCCTCCCTGCCGGAGCGCCGGCAGTTTGCCGGCGCCCGTTTGTGCGGGTTAACTGCTGGAATCACACCAACGCACTATGTTATCGTCTTCAGGAGCTTGTTGAAACGGGAGCAGGCAGAAAAAGTGCCAGCAGCGGCCTGGAAGCAGGCCACGGAAACGCATCCGGAATTCGAGGAATCCGGCTGGACGCTTGCATGCGGCCCGCCCTTCGGAGATACTGAACCAGACATGCCCCGAAACAGTCCGCCTCCAACCGGGAAGGTCCGCTTCGATGAGAATGTCCCACCTTGTTCCGTGTCTGACCCTTCTGGCGCTCGTCTGCCAGGCCCCGGCCCAGGAATGGCCGCGGTTTCGCGGCCCCAACGGCACGGGGGCCGCCTCCGCACCTGGCATCCCGACCGCCTGGACCGAGAAGGATTACAACTGGAAAGTCGCCCTGCCGGGCGTGGGTCATTCCAGCCCGGTCGTCTGGGGTGAGAAGATCTTTGTCACCTCGGCGGAGCCGAAGACCGGCAAGCGAATCCTCCTGTGCCTGAGTACGCGGGACGGCAAGACCCTCTGGTCGCACGAGTCCGACGCCCGCGCCTACAAGATCCACCGCAGCAACAGCTTTGCGACCTCGACCCCGGTTCTCGATGCCGAGCGCGTCTACGTCCTCTGGGTCACGCCGGAGCAGCTGACCGCCACGGCCTATTCGCACGACGGCAAGGAGACCTGGCACGCGGACCTGGGCAAGTTCAAGAGCCAGCACGGCGCCGGCGTCTCGCCCATCCGCTTTGACGATCTGCTGATCGTCCCCAACGACCAGGACAACGGCGGCTCGGTGATCGCCCTGGAAGCGGCCACGGGCAAGGTTCGCTGGCAGACACCCCGCCAGAGCAAGAACGCCACTTTCTCGACCCCCTGTGTCTTTCAACCGGCCGGCAAGCCTCCCGAGCTGATCTTCACCAACTGGCAGCTGGGAGTGACCGCCCTCGATCCGAAGAGCGGCAAGACCGCCTGGTCGGCGTCCGTGTTCGACACCAAAACGCAGGAGCGGGCCATCGCCTCCCCGGTGGTGGCGGGCGACCTGATCCTGGCCACCTCCGGCTTCGTGACCGGCAAGAAAGAGTTCGTCGCCCTCCGCCCCGGCCCCGATGGTCCAAAGGAAGTCTGGCGGATGGACCGGGCCGTGTCCTATCTGCCGACCCCACTGGTCAAGGGCGATCGGATCTTCCTGTGTACGGAGACGGGCATCGCCAGCTGTCTGGAAGCGGCCACGGGCAAGGTGATCTGGCAGGAACGGCTGGGCGGCAACTTCTCGGCGTCGCCGGTGAGTACCGGGCCGTATATTTACTGCCTGGCCAGCAATGGCGACGTGACCGTCCTCCAGGCCGGCGACGAATATCGGGTGGTGGGCAAGAGTTCGCTGCGCGAGCCGACGCAGAGCACGCCGGCCATCGCGGGCGGACGGATGTACTTTCGCACGGAAAAAAGCCTGTTCTCGTTGGGCGGGAGGAAGCAATGAACGCGGACCCGACACGCCGCCATTTCCTGGAGACGACCGCCGCCCTGGGCTCGCTGGCCCTGACCGCAAGCAGCTATGGGCGCGTCCTCGGCAGTAACGAGCGGATCGGAGTTGGCTTCATCGGCTATGGGCTCATCGGCAAACGGCACGTCCTGGACTTCAAGGCGCAAGCGGACGTCGATTGCCTGGCCGTGGCCGAGGTCCACCAGGGCCGGCTCCAGGAGGCGCTCGACCTGATCGGTGGGCGGGCGAAGGGGCACGGCGATTTCCGCAAGCTCCTCGAGAGCAAGGACATTCACGCCGTCGTCGTCTCCACGCCGGACCACTGGCACGCCCTCCAGACCATGCTGGCGTGTGCCGCGGGCAAGGACGTCTACGTCGAGAAGCCGTTGACGCTGTTTGTCCGCGAAGGCCGCTGGATGATCGACGTGGCCCGCCGGACCGGCCGCGTGGTGCAGGTCGGCACCCAGCAGCGCTCGGGCAAACACTATCAGCGGGCCCGCGATCTGATCCGCCAGGGCAAGCTGGGCAAGGTCGTCTCGGTCACGATGCGAGCGGTCCGGAACATCATGCCCGGCTACGGCAGCCCGCCCGACCAGGCACCGCCGAAAGAGCTGGACTGGGACCTGTGGCTGGGGCCGGCGCCGAAGGTGCCGTACAACCCGAACCGCTGTCTGTACCATTTCCGCTGGTTCTGGGATTACTCCGGCGGGCAAATGACCAATCTCGGCCAGCACGCGCTGGACATCGTGGACTGGACGCTGGGACTGGACACGCTGCGAAGCGTGGTCAGCCTCGGCGGCCGATTCGCGCTCAAGGACAACGGCCAGACGCCGGACACCCAGGATGCGCTCTTCGAGTTCGATGGCTGGACCGCGTCCTGGCGCATCGCGAATGCGCCCGCGGCGAAGTGGGCAAGTACGGCCTGGAGTTCCACGGCACCAGCGGTACGCTGGGCATTTCGCGGAAGGGCTTCACGCTGACGGCCGATCCGCTGCTGCCGCCGGAGAACACGGTGCCGCAGTTCACCGGGGCTCATCCCGTCGGCGGACCGCAGCCGGTCAAGGGTGCGACGCCGAAACTCCGTACCGAGAACGTCGAGGACCGCTCCGGCGACAGCGCGGCCCAGCTGGTCGATCACGTCCGCAATTTCCTCGATTGCGTCCGCTCGCGGAAACAACCCATTTCCGATCTGGAAAGCGGCCATCGAGCCGCCACCGTCTGCCACCTGGCCAACCTGTCGCTGCGGCTGGGACGCAAGCTCCGCTGGGATGCGGCCCGCGAGACGATTCCCGGCGACGCGGAGGCCGAGCGCTGGCTGATCCGCCCTTACCGAACGCCGTGGGACCGCGAGCTGAAGGCCCTGGGAATTGGAGGCACGCCATGAAACCGACCCGACGTGAAATGCTGGCGCTGACCGCCTCGGCCCTCGCCGCCGGTCGGCCTTCGCGCCGCCGAGGCCGAGTTCCGGCTGGGCATCGTCATCCACTCCTACCCGATCCGCTCGCGGCTGGAGCAGAAGAGCGGCTTCGCGGACCCGATCCACTTTGTGGAGTTTTGCCGGGAGCGCAGGGCGGGCGGCGTCCAGTTGCCGCTGGGCATCCGCGAGCCGGCCTACGTGGCACGGTTGCGGGCCCTGGTCGAGAAGCACGGGATGTATCTGGAGGGATCGCTGCGGACTCCGAAAGAGAAGGCCGACCTGGAGCGCTTCGAGGCCGAACTGCGGACCGCCAAGGAAGCGGGCGCGATGGTGGTGCGGACGGTGATGCTCGGCGGCCGGCGCTACGAGACGTTCCGCACCGCCGAGCAATGTCGCGCCTTCAAGGAGCAGGCCCTGCGCTCGCTCCAGCTGGCCGAGCCGCTGCTGGCCCGCTGCAAGGTCCGGCTGGCGGTCGAGAACCACAAGGACTATCGGGCCGAGGAACAGGTTTTGGTGCTGAAGACGCTCAGCAGCGAGTGGGTGGGCGTCTGCGTGGACACCGGCAACAACCTGGCCCTGCTGGAGCAGCCGCTGGCCACGGTCGAGGCCCTGGCCCCGTGGGCGCTGGCGTGTCACCTCAAGGACATGGCCGTCGAGGAAGCGAAGGACGGCTTCCTCCTGAGCGAGGTCCCGCTCGGGCGAAGGGTTTCTGGACCTGAAGGGCATCGTCGCCACCCTCCGCAAGGCCCGGCCGGGGATTCGCTTCAGCCTGGAGATGATCACGCGCGATCCGCTGTCGATTCCCTGCTTGCGGGAGGATTACTGGACCACGTTGGCTGAGGTGCCTGGGCGGGAACTGGCCCGCATGCTGAGCTTGGTGCAGAAGAAGGGGCGGAAGCTGCCGCGGATCAGCACGCTGAGCGAGGCGGAGCAATTGCGCGTCGAGGATGAGAACGTACGGCGGTCGCTGGAGTATGGGCGGAAGGACCTCGGGTAGGTGCCCACCGCGCCTGGCCAAAAGTTGTCGATTTGCGGCCAGGCGGCTGGTATGCTCAACCATGTTTTCCGGGTTGCGGAAATGACCTGTCGTCCCAAGAGGTTCGACTTCTAATGGACCCCGAAAACTGGACCACCGATTAAGCTATCATCCGGTGGCGCAGGAAAGGGGGAGCTATGACAGGCAAGCGGAAGAAGCATACGGTAGCTTTCAAGGCCCAAGTCGCCTTGGCGGCCTTGAAAGGGACAAGACTGTCAATCCCTTCGCCCGCCTGTCGCGGCGGGCAACGGGGCGAGAGCAGGCTCGGCTGCACGGGGGCAGCCAGGGTGCGGCAACCGTGCGGCCCTTCACCGGGTGGCGCGGCGGGAGTGCTTCCGGCCACGCCGCCTGGCCGAGTGCCGCGCCGTCCTCACCAAAGTCTCGCCGCTTGCTGACAGCTGCGCTGTCACTCGACGCGGAGTTCAACACCAACGAGGAGTTCCCATGAAGACGTACTGGCCGCTGTTGTTGCTGGCCCTGTCGTGTGCGTCCGTCCGTGCTGCCGACGACGCCGAGGCGAAGGCCGTCGCCCTGGTGGAGAAGCTGGGGGGCAAAGTCGAGCGTACCGACAAGGTTGCAGGAAAGCCGGTTCGGTCAGTAGATCTCAAGCGCACCGAAGTGACGGATGCAGGGCTGAAGGAACTGGCCGCCTGCACGCAACTCCAGTACCTCGACTTCTCGGGCTGCACAAGGTGACGGACGCGGGGCTGAAGGAACTGGCCGCCTGCAAGCACCTCCAGAACGCTGGACCTCTCGGGCTGCGACAAGGTGACGGACGCGGGGCTGAAGGAACTGGCCGGCCTGCAAGCAACTGCAGATCGCTGAACCTCTCGGCTGCACGCAGGTGACGGACGCAGGGCTGAAGGAACTGGCCGCGCTCAAGCAACTGCAGACGCTGAACCTCTGCGACTGCACGCAGGTGACGGACGCGGGGCTGAAGGAACTGGCCGCGCTGCAAGCAACTCCAGACGCTGGACCTGCTCGCTGCACCAAGGTGACGGACGCGGGGCTGAAGGAACTGGCCGCCCTGCAAGCACCTGCAGACGCTGGACCTCTGCGACTGCACCAAGGTGACGGACGCGGGGCTGAAGGAACTGGCCGCGCTGCAAGCAACTCCAGTCGCTGGACCTCGCCGACTGCGCAAGGTGACGGACGCGGGGCTGAAGGAACTGGCCGCCTGCAAGCAACTCCAGACGCTGAACCTCGCGCTGCACCAAGGTGACGGACGCGGGGCTGAAGGAACTGGCCGCCTCAAGCACCTCCAGGCGCTGGACCTGACCGGCTGCAAGCAGGTGACGGACGCGGGGCTGAAGGAACTGGCCGCCTGCAAGCAACTCCAGACGCTGGACCTCCCGAGCTGCAAGCAGGTGACGGACGCGGGGCTGAAGGAACTGGCCGCCTGCAAGCTCCTCCAGGAACTGGACCTCCGGAAATGCTTCAAGGCGACGAGGGAAGGGAAGAACGAACTAAAGAAGGCTTTGCCCAAACTGAAGGTAATCGACGACCTTGAGTAGTCCAAAGTGTCGAGAGCTAAAAGGACCGGCCCTCTACGTCCGCACGCGTCCCTTCTCTTCCGGACGGTGGCTTGAATGCTTTCGGCATTCGCCTCAAGGGACCTCTTGTGCTCTGACAGCTGGAGTTCGACTTTCTGTAAGTCGGCCGCACAAAGGTCAGCAAGGAGTGACCGGCGTTTGCTTCCCGGTGATTCGTCGGCGAGCGCTTCCATGTCCAGGCTGCTATCGGCTCGCCGAGTGGGCCTCCCGCCCTGGAACGTGTCGAGCAGACGTGATGCAGGGGTTGAGTCCGTGCCGCTGCACTGAGGCGGCGATGCTCAGCAGCACCGCGGTGGGCTGTAACCCACCGTCCCCGCCCAGGTGCAGCCAGTTCCGGCGACCGACGCAGAGCGGCCGGATGGCTTGTTCGGCCGCCGCGTTGTCGGTGGAGAGCCACCCGGCGATGAGGTACACGCCAAGGGTGCCCCACGGGTTCGTCGCGTCGGTGACCGCTTCTCCGCGAGCCGACCTGGGCAGCACCCGCGAGCGCTGCTCGGCCAGCCAGTCGGCGAACGCGGCCAGCACCGGCCCGGCGTGCGTCTGGCGGTACGTGGCAAGCTAATCCCCGGACAACTCCCGCTCCTTGGCCTCCCGCTCGTCCGCGTCCAGGGACTGGATCCGGGCCAGCGCCTCGTGTGCCCACTCCGGGTCGGACAGTCGGGCGTCGAAAGTTTCTGTCTTTTTTGGCCTGGTTCAGCTTTTGTGTGCAAGAGGTAACATTCTGTGCCTGGGAGGAGTGACCGATTTGCACAGCATTCGGCACAGAAACCCGCTGGCGGCTGTTACCCCCTTTTGAACCAGGCCTCTTTTTTCATCCTTCAGCCTTGTGAAGGTACTCGGCGGGGAACTCCCCCGACCCTCCTCTTGACGCTCTCGTCCGGTGTGGTTATGATCCGACTCGTTCTGAACGGTAGGAGGCTTGCCCTCTCCTTCCGACGGGATAGGATGATAGGGACTGATTCCTCCTCAAGGACGAACCAGGGTGCCGAAGTCAACGATGCCGCCCGGCGCTGAGCTGAACCAGGGATGGACGACCTTTCGCTTCCTTCCTTGTACTCATGCTGATTCGTCTTGCTGAGAAGCGGGTGTTCCTGCGAACACCCGCCAAGGTCAATCTGTTTCTGGAAGTCCTCCGCAAGCGGCCGGACGGCTACCACGATCTGGCCACGCTGATGCTCGCCGTCAGCCTGTACGACACCCTGGAGATCCAGGAAAGCAACGCGGAGGAGGTCCGGCTGACCTGCGATGATTCGGCCCTTTCGACGGGGCCGGACAACCTGGTCATGCGGGCCGTCCGGCTGGTCCAGGAACGGTTTGGCGTTCGCAAGGGCCTGGAGATTCGGCTCTGGAAGCGAATCCCCATGGCCGCGGGCCTCGGTGGCGGTTCCAGCGATGCGGCTGCAACCCTTGCCGGGCTCAACCTGCTGTGGCGTCTCGGGCTGGATCAGAAGGACCTGATCCAGTTGGGCGGGCAGCTGGGAAGTGACGTCTCTTTCTTCTTTGCTCCGCCGGCCGCCTGGTGTACGGGTCGGGGAGAGATCGTGGAGCCAGTCCCTCTTGGAAGGCCCCTCGATCTGGTGCTGGTCTGTCCGCCGGTCGGTCTGGCGACCGCCCAGGTGTTCGGCAGACTGAAGGTGCCCGAGCAACCGCTGGATGGGCTGGCCCTTCGCCAGGCCATTGCCAGCGGCGACGTTGAAGAGATAGGCCGGAGGTTGCACAATCGTTTGCAGCCGGCGGCCGAGGAATTGTGTCCCGCCGTGGCCGAGTGCTGTCAGCGACTCGCGAGCACCCGGCCGGTGGGACGGCTGATGACCGGGAGCGGCAGCACAGTGTTCGCACTGGCCCGCGATTCGGTCGATGCCCTGCGAATCACGCGGGAACTGCGTTCGCTTCGGGATGAAGGGGCCGGTTCTCGTGTCTTTGTCGTTCGGAGTTGCGATTGAGTGTGCCACAGAATAAAGGAGAACAACTGTGGTCATCACCGAAGTCCGGATCAAGCTGATGGAAGACAACAACGAGAACGAGCGCCTGCAGGCTTTCTGCTCGGTGACGTTCGATGATGCCTTCGTCGTGCGCGACCTGAAGATCATCGAAGGCACCAAGGGCTCGTTCGTGGCCATGCCGAGCCGGAAATTGACCGACCGTTGTACTTCCTGTGGCTGCAAGAACCACCTGCGGGCCCGGTTCTGTAACCAGTGTGGCGGCAAGCTCGACGAGGATCGAGCCACTCGGGACGCCGACGGCCGGGTCAAGCTGCACGCCGACATTGCCCACCCGATTAACTCTGCCTGCCGGGAGGTCATTCAGTCGGCCGTCCTGAAGGCGTACAATGCCGAGCGCGAGCGCTCCAAGCAGCCCGGCTACATCTGCACGTACGACGATTACGACAGCGATTACGATGAAGTCCCGGCCAGCTATGGCCAGGTCATCGGCGAGATGTCCGGCCCGGTTCGCGGCTACCGTACCCACGGCTCGCACGGCCATGCGACCGGCCCGACTCGCAATGCCACGACCACGACCGAGACCACCAACCACGGCCGCGACGACAAGCGGTCCGATGGGTTTGGCGCCGGCATCCTCTGAGCCGAGGCCGGTGATTGGAGTTTGAAGCCCGAGGGGCGGGACAACGAGGTTCCGCCTCTCGCGCTTTTCCGCACGTCTCGACACACTTCTCGTTGCCGAGTCCCTTTCCTTCATCGAGGACTTCGCATGTTGCGATCCGCCTTTTTGGCGGTGTTGGTTCTGTTGGTTGCGACCATCGCCGCTTTTGCCGACCTCGCCCATCCCTGGCGTTTACCCTGGACGCCTCGACCTCCGAGACCTCAGCCGCACAGGGGCCTGATTGTTCCTCCCCCGGCAGCGCCGCCGACAATCGAGCTGACTGTGAAAGTCAACACCGATGACAGGGCCACCATCCTGCGGCTCGGCCGATCGTTTCGCAAGGCTCTGGCTGACGCTCCCGGAGTAGCTCCGCAAGGAGGAGCGTTCCGCTGGGGCACTCCAGGTTCCATGATCGTGACCGGGGTTTGTTTGTCGTTGAGTCTTGTCCTGGCCGGGTTCTGGCTGGTCCGGGGTCGGCCGCGGCGCGTTTTCTCCTTGCCTGTCCTGGGTGTGGCTTGCCTGTTCTCTCTGGCTCTTCTTGGCTGCATCACGGACAACACCTATCTGGTTGCGCCTGACCCATTGTCCCGTTTTGGGGACGGTCACCTGGAAGGGAAGGCTCTGCTGGAGATCGACGATCGATCCGAAGGGAATTCGCTGATCCTTCATCAGGACTCGCTCAAGGCGCTGGCTGACGTGATTGCCCAGCAGCCATCCGGAGGCAAGGAATGACCAAAAACCAGTGGCATGCGGCCGGTTTGCTCGCGGTCGCTCTCTTGCTCGCCGTGGGGGCCGCCAGTCGCGCCGACCTTCCTGGCGCTCGGCTGTTCCGACCGACCGACGCCCGATTCCAACCGGTTGGACGCCCGATTCCGGTGCAGCCGCGAAATGCCGTGCCCATTCGGCTGGAGGTCAGCGACACCGCCAGCCGAACAACCCTGATCGTGCCCCGCAACTTGCTGGGCCAGGCGAAGAAAGTCGCTCGGCTGGGGTCAGCAACCACGCCGGAGCAAGCGGCGGCAACGGCATGGTTCCCACTTGCGATCCTGACCCTTGGATTCGGATTGTCCGGCCTGCTGCTGGTCCGGGGCCGCTGGCGCTGGGGCATCCCGGGTCTGCTGCTGGCCCTGATCCTGTACGGCGCCGCTTCTCGGGTCTGGGCCAATCCGCCAGCGGCTTCCATTTCCGCGCCCCGACCTCTGGTCGATCCGCCATTCCCGCTCAAGGACGTGCTGGTCGAGACAGCCGAGAAGGGCGACTGTATCCGTCTGGTTCTCCCCCGGACCGTGGCGAAGGACCTGGTTGACCGGTGCCTGAACAGGTAACCCGCCTGTAACGAGCAATCTTTTTCCTCTTGTCATCCGTCTCCACGTGGTAGAATCGATCCTGCTCGGACGTCCCGGAGAGAGTTCGCAGGGTGCGGCAACCGGGGCAGGGCGTCCGGCGGCAAGGGAGAACACCATGAGACGGTTGACGCTGATGGCTGCGGTCGTGTTGCTCTGCGGGGTCGCCGAGGTGAAGGCGAATGGCGGTCGGCCCTTCCCCAATCCGGTCCTGCCCGTGATTGTTCCAGGCGTTCGCAACGCTGAGCTGGTCGTGGAGGTCGATGACAAGGCCAAGGACACGCGCCTGGTCATCCCGGCGAATCTGCTGATTGCCCCGCAGCCCCGGCCGGGAAAGGTGGGCGCGGATGCCGGCAACCTGCCCCTGATCGTCACCGGCCTGGCGCTGACCTGTGCCTTTGTTTCGGGCGGCCTGTGGCTGGTGCGCCGGGGTCGCGGCCGGAACGTCATTGGTTTCCTGGTGGTTGGGGCCATCCTGGTGGCCGGGACGTCGGCTGCGCTGGCCAACGTGCCCGCCTTCAGGCCGCCCCCGCCGCCGGCGGTCAAGGAGAACACCACCCCGGTCAAGCTGCCGGCCAACGTCCAGCTGACCGGCAAGGTCGTGCTGGAGATCGTCCCGGCCGGCAACAAGATCCGGCTGGTGGTTCCCAAGGCGGCCGTGCCGAAGGGCGGCAAGACTGACGAGGTCAAGCAGCCGGAGACGAAGAAGTAAGAGGCCGTAACAGCATTGGCGAGCGGCACAGCGTAAGCGTGCCGGTGTGGGCCTTTACCGGCGGGCTGACGCCGCGCCGCTCGCCATTCTCTTGAGCTGATCCCGCCATGAGCCAGCTTGTCACCCTTCCCTGTCCTTCGCGGCCCGCCCTGCTCTCCTCGCGCACCGTCTTCGCCTTGTGCGCCCTGCTGGTGATGCTGGCCTCGGCGGGTCTGGCCGGCTGGGTCCCCATTCAGTTCTCGATCGTGACGGTGTTTCTCTTCGCCGGTCCGCACAACTTCCTGGAGTTCCGCTATTTCCTGACCCGACTGCCCGCCCGCTGGGGCCGGCTGCGCGGCTTCTTCCTGCTGTCGTTCGCCGGCATCCTGGGACTGACCATCGCCTTCGCCTACCTGGCCTTCGGCACCAGTTACGGTGCGGTCGATGAAGGAACCTGGCACCTGCTCTACCCCATCTGGAACACGGCCCTGATCCTCTGGATCGCCGCCCTGGTCCACTGGCGCAGCCGGCAGAATCCGCGGCGCGAGTGGGGTTGGATCTGGCCGCTGTCGCTGTTCCTGATCGCCTTTGTCTGGCAGTATCCGCGGGGCTGGGGCTTGCTGATCGTCTACCTCCATCCGCTGATGGCCTTCTGGCTGCTGGACCGCGAGCTGCGCCGCAGCAAGCCGGAATGGCGGCCGACCTTCCACGTCTGCCTGGCCCTGCTGCCGCTGGCCCTGGGAGCGCTGTGGTGGAAGCTGGCGGACGCGCCGCCCCTGACCATCAGCCGGGGCGTGGATGATGCCATTACCCGGCACGCCGGCTCGGACATCCTGCCGGGCGTCTCCTCGCATCTGCTGGTGGCGACGCACACTTTCCTGGAGATGCTGCACTATGGCGTCTGGGTGGTGGTCATTCCGCTGATCGGCCTGGGCTCGGCCCCGTGGCAGCTGCACCGGATTCCGATGGCCCGCCGCTCCTCCGGATGGCGCTGGGGCATTGCCGCGTTCCTGGTGTGCAGCCTGGCCGTGGTGCTGCTGCTGTGGACCTGCTTCCTGGCCGATTACACCACGACGCGCTCGGTCTACTTCACCGTGGCCCTGGCTCACGTCCTGGCCGAAGTTCCCTTCCTGCTGCGGGCCCTGTGACCGGTATGGATGACCCTCTCTGGTTCTGGCTGTTCTTCCTGGCCAACTATGTCATCACCATTAGCATCGAGACGCCGGTGCTGCTGGTCGGCCTTTCCCCGCGCCATTCCCTGGGCCGCCGGCTCTTCGCGGGGGCCTGGCTGACGGCCTGCACGTACCCCATCGTCTTTGTCGTCCTGCCGGTGTTCTTCCAGACCGGCGAACAGCGCTGGCTCTACTTGCTGATCGCGGAAACGTTCGCCCCGGTCGCCGAGTGCGTGCTGTTCTGGCTGGCCTTTGGCGATGCCAATGCCAGCCGGGGCTCGTTTGTTCGAGACATGGCGGCCGTGACGGCCGCCAACCTGGCGTCGTTCGGCCTGGGCGAATTGATCATCATTTACTTCTGGGAGCCCCTTTTGTCCAAAGGGCCCCCACAAATCCCTCTTTCGTAGTTCTCACGGCCCGAACACCGGCAAGGGCTGGGCCACTTTCTTGCTGGTGGCAGTGAAATCCTCGCCGAGCAGGGCCGCGATGGTGGCCGCGATCTGGCTCTGGGTCGTCTCAACCTTCTCGCGCTCCCCCCTGGCAGGCGTATCCGGCCCCAGCACCGCCATCCAGATCATCTCGGCGCCGGGGACGCCCTTGCCGTGGTCGGTCCAGTCCACGCGGGTGGAGCCCCGGCCGTGGTCGGTCGTGACGATCAGCGTGGTTTTGTCCTTGTACTGCGGTATCTCCTGGAGCATCTTCCACGTCTCGGCCAGGAAGCGGTCCGACTTGTTGGCGGCGTCGAGGTACAGATCATAACGCCGGCCGTGCCCCCACTCATCGGTTTCGCCGAGGCCGACGAACAGCACGCGCGGCTTCCGCCGGGTGATCGCCGAGCGGGCCGCTTCCATCGTGAACACGTCGAAGCAGTTGTCGGGCCAGTAGCGCGGCATCATCTCCAGCATGTCGTTTACGGTGCGCTCGCGGTCGGTGAGCGGGTCGCCCTTGAGCGGCACCCAGCCGGCGTGGACCGGCAGGCCGCTCTGCCGGACGCGGAAGATGAACGGGAAGACGTCCCAGGTGCAGACGGCCTCGACCTTGCCACGGAAGTTGGGCCGGCCGTTGAGGAACTCCAGCACAGAGAGATTGGGGTTGTCCTTCTTGGCGTTGGAGGTGACGCGGGGGTCGGCGAAACCGCAGAACATCTCGCTGTAGCCGGGGTAGGAGAACTTGAGCCCGTTGGTGATCCGCGAAGGGGCCTTACGGGTGGGGTTGCCGAAAATCTGCCCCTGCCTGGCGATCGTGCCCCACAGGAAGGGCATGAGGGCCTCGCGCCGCGCCTCAGGGGTGACGCGCACGTAGTTCCTGGCGAGAGCGGGCAGGTCGCGGACGCCGCTGAAGTCCGGGTGCAGCATGGCGTCCTCGACACCGCCGAACAGCTCCTGCCAGCGGAAGCCGTCCAGGACGACGATCAGGACGTTCTCCGTCTTGCGGGTGGGCCCAGCGGCAAGGGTGAGGTAGGGAAGGAAGAGCAAGAGCAAGAGTGCCAGGACCGACCAGCGCCGAGGGGCCGTGGGGTTGGTGTGCATCGCCGCTCCGTGGTTGCGGTTAGGACAAGGGGACTCCGCCGCCTGCGGACAGGGGTTGCTTTATCGCGCCGGAAGTCGCCCGGCAACGGCATCCGGCATTGCGTCCTTGGCTGTAAATCGATAGCCTTCGATGAACACGCAGTACGCCGAATGACAGAACGCGGCGTCGCCGAAGAAGAGGTTGTTGACGTGTTGCAAGCGCCGATCGAGCAGGCCTGCCGACTCAGCCCAACCGCTTCCGCTACAGGAAACAAATCCGTGGCCGAAGAATCGACGTTGTGTTTGAGTTGGATCCGACGCAAGTAGTTGTGATTACGGCGCTTGCTTGAAGGAGAGGACAAAATGGACAAAGCACGCTTCCGGTTGGAAGTCTCTTTTTCTGAGAAAACCGGCGAGCCCGTGGCGGCCTACCTTCGAGTTCGAGAGGGCGAAGTGAAGGAGACAAAGGAAGTGTCGGAAGGGGTCGCCTTCGCTGATTACGGAGAAGGTGGTTTTCTCCTTGGCATCGAACTGCTCGCTCCCTGCACAGTCGAAGTTCTCAATCAATTGGCCGAGGTGGAACCTGAACCCGTAAAATACTTCCTTCGTCGCGGGGTTCGCCACGGCATGTTGCTTTGCCCTTGAGGCTTTGCAACGCAATCCGGCGATCCGCAACGCATTCGGACAGCGACGATTCACGAGCAGCCGGCACGGTCAGCAACTCTCGATAAGAGTTGCTGACCGTGCTTTTCAGGTCACGATCCCGATCACACTCGGGTCAAGCAATGCACGTTTCGACAGGAACCACGGCAAATCGGAACAATCCCAGGGCCTCGGAAACGGAGAAATCAGGTGGCCGCACCGAAATCCAAGAAACAAGTCTACCTGATCCGTGAAGCCTTCCGGTGGGAGTACGGGGACCAACCCGTGGCCGTGAAGACTCCCGCCGTCTGGGCAGCCCCGGATCTCGACCAGGCCAGGGCTTACCGCGACCACCTCCTCAGAACCTGCCGGCACGTTAATCCATATCGTTGAAACCGAGGTGGAAGTTGGCTGAAGTGAGGCAGGTGCTGACAGAGCAAGAATGTCTTGCAAGGCCTGTGTGTGTGACGCAGCGCAATGCAATCCATGCCGCAGGCGAAAACGTCCTGGAGACGCAGCGCAATCCAATGTAACACGGTCACACTGATCAAACAGAGGGCAGCTCAAGACGGCGTCCCTGGTTGATCATCTGCGCCACGGCACGATGCAGCAGTCGCCGCAGGTCCCTTCCGTTCCGGCTCCAAACGCCGGTGCTTCCCCGGACCTCCAGAAGCGCTTCCGCGACCGCCGCGGGCCGGGCGAATCACCGGGGACGGTTGCCTTTGAGCTTATTGCCCAGTCTGTTCTTCAACGTCGCAAAATCCTGGTTGCTCATGCCGCGCCCTTCGTAATGCACGGTCTCGATTTTCGGCAGAGCCAGCAGCGAACTGGGCAGGCGATTGAGCGTGGCGTAGCTCAAATCGAGGATCTTCAGGGAGGTCAAGCCGGCAAAGACGTCGTCGGGAAGGTGGCCGAGCTGGTCCTGCGTGATCCGCAGCTCTTCCAGCTTCGACAGGTCCTTGAACACCTTGCCGCTGAGCGCAAGCGGCGCCCCCGGCTGGCCGCTGTTGTGGAAGAGCGAAAACATCTGCAGCTTCTTGAGATTGGTCAGTCCCGCAAAGTCAACATCCTTGAAGGCCTTTGCTTTGGGGTGAATGTGAGGGAGCTGCAGTTCGGTCACCTTTTCCAGGTCGGCAAAAGTGATTTCGGCGGCCTTCTTCTTCAACTGCTGTTCCAGGGCCCTGCAAACGGGCTCGGAACGGTCAGCGACGTTGGGTTTCACGGGGGCCGGGGCTGCGGGACACAGCAGGACGGAGAGGAGAAGCGTTGTCATGGCGGCGCCTCTGGGGCAAAGGGAAACAGTGGTGCAAGGGGAACTCCTGGAGAAACAGCCAAGGTCATTAGAGCAAGTGCGGCTCGGGCCGGCAACTCGGGAAAAGCTCAACCCGCGACCCGGAGGCCGTGCGGATCAGGAAACGCCCTCCTTCGCCGCGGCCCGGCACCGGTGGTCGCCGGCTTGTCGAGGTCCGGCAGCTCCGCGACGCCCAGCGACTGGTAAGCCGCGTAGGTCAGTAATACCAATGGACCGAATCGGCAAAGCGGGCCCGCAGAATAGCCTCAACTTCCGCGGCAGACTCCTCCGGGACGTAGTCCGCGCCATGGTACTCCCGTGCCTGTGTACCGCGTGCGCCGGCGTACAGGAGCAAGCTTGTCCGGGCGGTGAGGAACGGAGAGTCTGCCAGGGCGCGTGCTTCTTTGGTCCCGAGGTCAAGGCGCAGCAGCAGAGTGCGCAGTCGCGCCATTTCGGGACGTTGGACGAGGCTGCGTAAGTCCTCATCGTTCACAAAGTCGATGTCTGGAACCCAATAGCTGGTTGGGTAACCCTGATCAGTCGTTTCCGATTCGCCGCGCACGTCGGTCACCTCGAGATGCCTGATCGGCGTCAAGCGAAAGAGTGCCTCGGCGTGCCTCGCGAACGTCCGGATGTTCTCCCGGCCCGGCAAGGTGATTTTCTCCACGAAGCCCCGGCGGAAGACGGCCTGGAAGTGATACGTGGACCAACCCGGCAGGAAGCCGTCGCGCTCGGTCGTCTGCTCGCCGAAGCGTAACCCGAGCCAGATCAAAGGCCTCAGTAAATGGTCCAGGCGAGCCTGCACAAGAGGTTTCAGTCTCTTCAGGAGGGGCCCGAACTCGGGTGATCCCAGAGGCAGGGAATGCAGGCGACATTGCAGGCGGATTAGCTCCGCGCGCTCCGCCTCGTCGTGTTCGTCCAGCCAGTCGGCGAACACCAGGCGCGGCGTGTCGTTGTCGGGCGACTCGATGATGGCTTGCACGAAGGCGTCGGTCATCTCCGCGTCTTGACTGGCGTGAATCCCAGCTGGAAGGAAACCCACTGGAACAACCTTGTGGAACACAGACCCGTCTTTGAAGTTGCCATTGCCATTGTCCTTGAACAGTACGGAATAGCGCTCCAAACGAGCAGCACTCTGTTTTGCTAACGTCTCCGAAGCGAGGGACCTGCCAAAGAACACTCGGTCTTGCCCACCGTCCTCATTGGGAAGCAGAGTTTCACGTGTCAACGAGTACCAATGGAACGTGACTTGATTTGCAGACGCCCTCTCGGCAACAACGCACGTGTGACCGGGACGAAGGTTCCTCGCTTTGGTTCCCTGCCGTCCGGATGTGTCGAGGCCAAAGAATGCGCCGCTGCCATAAAGCGCCACAAAGTCGCGCTTGTGGCTGTTCTTGAAGTATACAATGCCCGGATCTTCAGCCATTGGCGACGAACTCCACAAAGGCGCACCTGGTCACCGTAGACGCTGAACACCCGCCGAGCGACGACGTTCCGCAGCCGGCTCACGCCTGAGGGCCCTTGACGTCTGTTGAGCCAGACGCGCGTGGCCAGTCTCCTGCGGCTCCTTGTTCAGCCTGTCTGATGGCCGAGTACCCGGCCGCTTTGATCCCGTCGTCAATTGCTTTCTGGACCGGGTTCGTTATCACCTGGCCCCACGTGCGGGCAGCTCGGTACGTGCCGGACGCCGTATCGACCACGAACAAGCTCTGGAGCACCACGAACTGGTTGCTCAATCGGTCAACGTAATTCTGCAACTCCCCGGGAGGCCCCATCGCCTGTTCGAGACCGTCGCCGCACAGCACGACCTGAAGGCCGACTTCATAGAAGAACGGGCAGAACCGCGTGAGCCAGACCAGCCGCCACTTCATCTTCTGGCAGTACGGACCGGCAGCGAAGTCCCCCTCGGGCCGCTGCAACAGAGCCACTGCCCGATTGGTGTTCAACGTACAGCGCCGCCAGAACGCCACACAGCCCAGGCGCGTCATCCGGTCGCGCCAATGTGGGCTGAACCCCTCGCGGCAGAGCGCGTCGCCGAGCTTTTCCACCAGCGCTTTCGTGTCCACCCGCCGCCTCCTCTCGCTGAACAGTAAACTGGCATTCCCCGGCAGCCGTGTCACTCGTCCCGGTCGAACAGGGCCAGCCCGTTGTCGCCGGCGACGGCAAACGTGAACCCATCGGGCGCGACGGCCACCGCGTGGACGCCGCCGAGTCCGAAGTCGTACCGAACCCGCAAGGTGCCCGTCTCCGGGTCGTACACCTCGACCCCTCCCGGCTTCCCGCCGACGAACACCGCCCGCCCATCGGTCGAAGCGGCCACTGCGCCGATGGTGCGGAACCCGGTCTTTATCCTGCGTGGCTTCGCCTGGGTCGTCGCGTCCACGAAGTACAGCGCGCTGTTCACGCCGACGACGGCCAGCGGCGTCCCGGGCAGGAACGCGACCGCAGCCGCCCACGTGGACTGGAGGGGGTACGTGACGGCCGGCTCGGGGTCTTGCGGGGTTGCGTAGAACGCCGCCTTGGCCCCATTGGTGACGGCGAGCCCGTCGCCGGCCGGGGCGAATCGGAGGGCATAGGCGTGAGTGGCCGCGAGCGGGCCGTGGGCGGTAACGTCGTGGGTGCGGAACCAGTGCCCGCCACCGCCATTGAGGATCTTGCCCGGGCCCATCACACGGCCGGCGGCGGCGAGGGTGCGGCCGTCGGCCGAGTAAGAGAGCGACCAGACGGATCGGGGGATGCCGGTCGGGAAGTATGGAGCGACCATCTGTGGCGGCGGTTGATAGGGGCAAGAGAACGTGTCTCCCGGGATTCCCTTGGCGAGGCGAACAGTCTGGATCGGGACGGCGGCGGCATCCGCCCCGGGGTGGCGGCCGGCGTAGGCGAGGGTGCCGCCGTCCGGAGCGGCGACCACGGCGTACACCGGGGTGCCCGCCTTGATCGTGCGCTCGGGTTCCCCGGTCGCGGGGTTCCAGACGCGGACGGTCCGGTCGGACCCGCCGGAGACCAGCCGGCCGTCCGGGAGGTAGGCGACGACGCGAACGTCCTTCTTGTGGCCGACGAGCAGGCGCACGGCCGCTCCTCCTGGTTCGGGTTACAGTTCGTTCCTGTTCATCCCAGAAGCGGCAGGACCGGCTTGCCGTCGGTCAGTCGCACAGGCCGGCCCATGCGATCGGTAAGGGTGGTGTCAGGCGGAATGCCCAGGGCCCGATAGATGGTCGCGGCCAGATCGGCTGGCGCTACGGGATTGTCGGCGGGATAGGCGCCCTCGCGGTCGGATCGGCCGTGGACCTGTCCGCCGCGAATGCCGCCGCCGGCCAGGATTCCGGAATAGCAAAACGGCCAGTGCTGCCGGCCCGGCGCCATGGTGCGGTAACGGCTGAGCCGGGGCGTGCGGCCGAATTCCCCCACCCACACCACCAGGGTCTCCTCCAGCAGCCCGCGCTGGCTCAGGTCTTCGAGCAAGGCGGAGACGCCGAGGTCGGTCGGCGGCATCAGGTCGTTCTTGAGGCGGACGAAGTTATTGCTGTGGGTGTCCCAGAAGTTTTTCCCATCCTTGTGCCAGGTGACGCACACCAGCCTCACTCCCGCCTCGATCAAGCGTCGCGCCAGCAACAGGCATTGCCCGTGAACGTGCCGGCCATAGCGATCGCGCACTTGGGGTTTCTCGGCTTCGATGGCGAAAGCGCGGCGCGCCTCCGGCGACGTGAGCAGAGACATCGCCCGGGCGCGGAGGCTGGCGCCGCTCTCCTGGCGACTTTGGCCGCTCGCCGGGGCTGCTGCATTGACACGGTCGAGTAATCGTTGCCGCCCGACCAGCCGCTCTGCTGGCAGGTCGGGCAGCGTCTCCAATCCCGGCACGTGAAAGTCCGGTAAGTTCGGATCGTCCACGAGAAAGGGATCACAAGCGGGACCGAGCCAGCCGCCGTTCTGTCCCGGCGCCACTCCTCCGGGTGCTGCCGGATGCGACACGATCCACGGCATCGTGACGAACGGCGGCACCGCTCTCTCGGGACGCAGGTGAGCGAGCACGGAACCGATGTGCGGCATGTCCCGGCGCGAGGGACCGTCGTTATCCGATTTGGGATTCGGGGCCGGTGCGCCGGTCAGCAGATGATGCACGCTGGACAGGTGCGCCGGATCGTCATGCGTGAGCGAGCGGATGATGGCGTACTTGTCGGCCAGGCGAGACAGGCGCGGAAAGTGTTCGCTGATCTGGATGCCAGGGACGCTGGTAGCGATCGGGCGAAACTCACCGCGGCTATCGGAAGGGCCGTCCGGCTTCAGGTCCCAGGTCTCCAGTTGCGAAGGTCCGCCCCAGGCAAAGATAAAGATGCACGAGCGGGCGGTCCGGGAAGACCTGGCTGCCTGGGCCGCCAGCACGTCCGGAAGCGAGAGGCCTAACATGCCGACAGATCCCAGCTGCAGCAGCTGCCGGCGCGAGAGTGACAGGGCACGCTGAAACGCGACGTCGGAATGCTGGCTCCGCACCATGACTTCCCCTTTACCGAGACGAGTCGGCGGATAGACCGCTCCTCGTTGAACTGAACCGCTGCCTGGGGACCTTGCCACCTGGAGATTCAATCCGCCGGCGCGGTTGGTTGTGCCGTTTATCCTACCGCCAGGCTGACGCATCTGGCAATGGGCTGCTTCCACGTTTTGCCGCGCTGAGCGTTCTTGACTCCTTTGTCCTTCTCAGGTGATCCACAAATCGTGGCACGCCTGTTCGTAGCTCTGCTCCAGGTCCAACTGCACGGCGAGTTGCCGTGTCAGCCACAGCGGCAGCGTGGGGAACGGTTGCCCCAGGGTGAGCTTGTGCGACCAGGTTTGCAGCAGCATCCGCTTGTCCTGGGGCCGCCACTGGCACGACACGGCGTAGAGATGGGGCAGCGGTTCCCCCAGGCTCGGGTCACTCTGTCCCAAGAAGTGCAACAACTCGGCATAGAGATTGAATTGCCGGGGCGTGACCACGTCGATGATGCTGACGGCGACACCCTTCTGGAGCAGGGCCGCGCATTTCCCGACGAACGCATTGCGCTTCTCTGGCCGATCCTTGTTCCCTGGGCTGACCAGTTCGATGGTGGCGACGAGTTGCCGACCGCGTTCCGCGTCGTAGATGCGAACAGAATATTCGTCGTAATCGGGAACCTCGGTTTCGACGGCGACGGTCGGTTCAGGAGGCGCCCACGTGGCCGTCGGCGCACCTCCGTCGTCAGACTGTTGCAGACGCGGCGCGTCATCACGCTCGTAGGCATCGACATCCACTTCGACTTGCGAGCCGGGATGTACGGTGGGGGCAGCGACGCAGCCTTGAGGGAGGCGCTGGCGAAGTTGCCGCACAATCTCTGTCGGCCACATGGCATGCAGGGCGTCCCAGGTGGCTTGAAGGCTCACAGGCGGGCGAAAGTGATCGCGTAGCGGCATGGGAACATCCTTCACCGCCAGTGTATCACGACTGACAAGGGGACGAGAAGGGGCCCATCTCTTTATTTGAGGATATTGTGTGGCGGTAGGCTAACCTGAAAAAAAGATGCGTCCCCTTTTCGTGCGAAGTCCCTTCCTTGTAGGCGAACGGTTCGGATCAGTTGCCGGGCCTGCCGCAACGACTTCAACCCAAGAAAAACAGAATACCGACCCGGTCAACTGCATCCGGCTGTTCGGCTCTGAGAATCTCAATCGAGGCTGCCCCGGTTTCCCTCAAGGTTTTTGAGGCAATTGGCGGGCTTCGTTGCCGGCGCCACCTGTGAGGTTCCACAACTGCTGAAAAACCGGTGCTGCTTTGGGCACTGCTCAGGCGCCGGGCCGTGGCGGTACAGGGCCGGAGCCAGGCCCTCCCACGTTCCGCCCACGCCCACGCTCGCAAACTCCTTTGTCGTCTTGCCTGAAACGGCATCGACCAGGCGGAAGGTCTTCACCTGTTCAATCATCGCGAACTGGTCCCCTTTGGGCGTAAAGGTCAGATAGGAGGGTCGGGAATGCCCCACTTCCAGGCTTCGGACCAACTTGCCCGTGGACACGTTCCAAAGATCGATCTTGCGGGGCGTCTCGGACTGGTAAGGCATATAGTCCGTCATCGACGCCAGCAAGGAGCCGTCCGGGCTGAACTCGAGATAGGGAACCCAGCCGGCTCCCCACATTTTTTCGGTTGCTTCCTTCCACTTCGTCGCCTCGATGCGCAGCCTGTCCTTGCCGGCTTGCCAGTCCCACAGGCGAATGTCGTACGGTCTGACGGACAGGGCCAACGTCTTCCCGTCGGGAGAGAAGCACAACGCGGGCATCGTGGTATTCTCTTGATACAGCCGGGCGACTTGCCTCCAGGTCGTCGTATCGAAGACTTGCAACGTAAAAGCGGGGGCCAGAGCTTCTCGTAGCCCCATACCCGGGTCAATGTCCACGAAGTTGGTGACGGTTGCCAAATGCTTGCCGTCGGGGCTGAGGGCCCACACACCGGACATTTCCTGGACGCATTTGCCCGTGGCCAGGTCCCAAACAAAGAGGTGGCCGTTCCAATGGGAAAAAGAGTTGTCGGAATTGAACCGATCGTCGCCCCCATAAAGCAGCTTGCCGTCCGGCGAGAAGACGAGCTTGTTGACGGGATGAGTATCGCATTCCAGTTCGCGCACTACCTGGCTGGTCTCAGCATCCACGAGTACGACTCGAATCACTGGCGGAGCAACACCAAAGGTCATCCCGACCGTGGCGATCCATTTGCGGTCGCGCGATATGGCCAAGGAATGGTGAGGGAATTTGCCGTCGTCCGGCGGATCGAGGACGACCAGTTCCACCTTCGCTCGGAGTATGCCCATCGGCTCCAGGTTAGCGCTGGTCTTGAAGTTGATCCACCGCCCGGGCTTCAGGTCGGCGACCGTTGCTTTCTTTCGATTCGCAAAGAGGATCGTGGTGTCCTTGTCGAAGAAAAGGAGCATGGGAAAACATAACCCACCCCTTGCACATTGAACCTTCAAACCGTCTTTGAAAGGATCGCCGACTTTCGCGACAACTCCCCTGGGCTGTTTATCGAACACGTCATCCGCTGCGGCAGCCCCCACCGCCTGCCAAGGCGGGAGGCCCTCAAGCGGCTTGTTGTCCCGAGGCGCTTGTCCTTGACGTAAAAAAATCCGATCAAGGAGACGGTGGCCGCCAGGACCAAACCCGCCACCGAAAGCTTGCCTTTCGTCCAAAACATGGAGTGCCTCCCGCAATAAACCTGCAATCTGGATACGTGGCTTGCAGCCCGAGAGTTGAACGCCGCAGTTCAGCAGCCTTTTTCCGCTGCCCGATCACGCTATCACGTGTCCGGTCCGCCTCTTTCCAGCCGGCCGGTCCGCCGAGGATTACCTCCGTCACTCTATCACGGTCCGTCTCCCAGTGCCATGATTGTTTGAGTGCTTCTGCCATTGCAATCGGCAAGTGCCCGTCGGTCGCCGCCATTACTCAGGGACCGCGACCGCCAGCGCTGCGGGCTGCTTCAGCCGCACTCTCTTTCTGAGTGGCGGGATTGGACAAAAGAGGAAGAACGGTGGAGCGGCCCAGGCTGGGGAAAGCTGGCACGCAATGACAGCGAGGCAGCTCACAGGCAAGGCCCTCCCGAATCCCCTGGCCGGCGTCGGGCAGGCAGCGAAATGGCTCTTGCTGGCAGCCGTGGGACCATCCCAAGCAGCGTCTGGCGTCTCGGCCAACTCCACCCCTTTGGCGGGCAGGGCACGCAGGTCGATCACTGGCGCAGTTTCGTTGGCCGCTGCGGCCGATGAAACCTGGCAACCGTTCAGGTTGCATCGTTGCAGTCATTGCACGCAATGCACGCAATGCACTGCAACGCAGGGCCGCTGGGCTGGCTGCAACGCTGCAACAACGCAACGCTGCCTTGTTGCCCCTCCGAACCAGCGCAGCAAGCACGTCGAAGTGTCCAGTCGTCTCCCGTCCCCTCTCGTGCCGGATCAGACCATGCCCTCTCTCCATTCGTTTCCCTGGCCACTCCTGGCCGGCCAGCCCACCCCCTCATCGGGGCTTGCGGTACGCTGTCTTTCTGTGTCACAAGAAACAAAAGCAGGGTTCTGTCACGATTCCATCACGACCTTCACCACCGCTTTCCTTCTCTGCTCGATAGCCCGGCCCCTTCTCAGGTCTCAGGCCAGGACCTCCTTGACCACCCGCCCGGACACGTCCGTCAGCCGAAAATCCCGCCCTCCCGACCGGTAGGTGAGCTTCTCGTGATCGATCCCCAGCGCGTGCAGGATGGTCGCGTGCAGGTCCGGCATGGTGACGACGTTCTCCACCGCGTGCGCCCCCAGCTCGTCGGTGGCGCCATGCACCACTCCGCCTTTCATCCCACCGCCGGCGAGCCAGACGGTGAAGCCGTCGGGATGGTGGTCGCGGCCGTTGCGGCCGGCGGCGTGCGGCGAGCGGCCGAACTCGCCGGCCCACAGCACCAGCGTCTCGTCCAGCAGGCCCCGCGCCTTGAGATCCTTGAGCAGGCCCGCGATGCCCTGGTCCGTGTTCCAGGCGTTTTTCTCGTGGTCCCTCTTGAGGTTGCCGTGCTGGTCCCAGGTGCCGTTGGGCGGCCCGGCTCCCGGACAGTTGACCTCGACAAAGCGCACCCCGGCCTCGACCAGCCGCCGGGCCCGCAGGCACTGGATGCCGTAGAGCCGCTTGGACGCATCAGCCGAATCAATCCCGTACAGCTTTTGCGTGGCAGCGCTCTCCTTGCCCAGGTCGAGAACGTCGGGGACCTCCGCCTGCATGCGGAAGGCGGTTTCATAATTGCGGATCGCCGAGTCGATGGCGTCGTTACCGCCCAGGCCGCGCGAAAACGCTCCGTCCTGCTGGCGGAGCAGGTCCAGCTTGGCCCGCTGCACCCGTCCGTCCCTGTCGCCGGACACCAGGTTGTCCACCGGAGTGCCGTTGGCCCGGATCAGCGTGCCCTGGTGGCTGGCCGGCAGAAAGCCGCCCGAGAAGTTTTCCAGCCCGCCCATTGGGATGACGCCGAAGCTCAGCACCACGAAACCCGGCAAGTTCTGGTTGACGCTGCCGAGGCCGTAACTCAGCCAGGAGCCGAGACTGGGCCGGCCCGGCGTCGTGTGGCCGGTGTGCAGGAACATCACGCCGTTGGGGTGCAGCGGCAGTTCGACCTTCATCGAGCGGATGACGGCCAGCTCGTCGGCACAGGAGCCGATGTGCGGGAACAGATCGCTCACCTCCAGGCCCGAGCGGCCGTAGCGCTTGAAGCCCCAGGGGCTCTTGAGCCATTTGCGATTGTTCTGGTTCAAGGTCGGGTCGTCCACCTTGCTGCACTCCTTGCCGTCCAGCTCGGTCAGCTTCGGCTTGGGGTCGAACGAATCCACGTGTCCGACGCCGCCGTCCATGAAGCAAAAGATGACGTTGCGGGCCCGCGGCTTGAAATGCGGCCCCGGGGTGCCGGCGAAGGCACGGTCCGCCAGCAGGGCGGAGAGGGCCAGCATGCCGAAGCCGGTGGCGCTGGTGCGCAGCAGCTCCCGCCGGGTCGGCAGGGGCAGGCCACGGCCGGGACAGGTCCGAGAAGTCGAGGATTGGGGGTTGTTCATGGCGGCACCTTTACTCAAATGTAGCCATCACGCTCCGCGTGATGGGCTCATCACGCGGAGCGTGATGGCTACGATCAGCGGCACCTTTACTCAAATGTAGCCATCACGCTCCGCGTGATGGGCTCATCACGCGGAGCGTGATGGCTACGATCAGGGTACATAAATGAACTCCTTCAGGTTGAACAGCGTGTGGGCCACGTCCTTCCAGATTGCCTGGCTCTGGAGGACCCTGTCGGCCGGCGCCTGGTGCAGCTCCGCTAGCCGGCGGACGGCGTTCTCGAAGCGGCTGCGCTCTTCCGACCGGGGCGGCCGACCAAACGCGACCAGGAACAGATGCTCGATCCGCTCGCCCGGCGTCCGGTCGGGCCGGCCCACCAGGCGCCCGGCCCACACCTCGGCCTGCTGCAAGACAAAGGGGTCGTTGAGCAGGGCCAGCGCCTGGGTCGGGACGTTGGTCACGTCGCGCCGGCCTTGCATGACGTTCCCCTTGGGGAGATTGAACGCCTCCAGGAACTTCGGCGCTTCCATCAGCGTGTGCTTGACGTAGAGGCTGCGCCGGCCCCGACCGTCGAGCGGCCCGCTGAACAGCCTCTGGTAGGCGATTTCCTTGTCCCGGCACGGCTCGACGCTCGGGCCGTAGAGCGTACGGTCCAGCCGGCCGGAGGCGGCCAGGATACTGTCGCGGATGCCCTCGGCTTCCAGGCGGCGCGGCGCGTAATGGTGCAGCAAGCGGTTTTGCGGGTCCGCTGACCGGGCCGACTCGGTTGGCTGGTTCGTCAGCCGGAACGTCCGCGTCAGCACCAGCGAGCGGATCAGCCGCTTGAACGATTGGCCGTCAGCCACGAACCGGCTGGCCAGGTAATCGAGCAACTCCGGGTGGCTGGGCTGTTCGCCGTTGCGGCCAAAGTCATCGACGGTGCGGACCAGGCCCTCGCCGAAGACGTGCTGCCAGATCCGATTGACCATCACCCGGGCGGTCAGCGGATTGGCGGGGCTGATGATGCGCTCGGCCAATTCCAGCCGGCCACTGCCCGTCGGCACGAAGCGCTCGCCCGGCCGGCTCAGCACTTCGAGATAGCGGCGGGAGACGCGCTCACCGGGGCGGGCACAATCGCCGCGGACAAAGAGCGGCTGCTCGAAGCCCGGCCCGAAATCGCCTATGCCGTGGATGACCCTCGGCAGCGTCAGTTCCGCCTCGATGGCGCGGTATCGAGCCGTCAGTTCGGCAAGGCGTGGCGTTTGCTTGACGCTGTTGCCGAGCAGGCCGCGCTGCAACAGCCCATCGATCCAGCGCACGTCGTTGTCCGAGGCACGGTTCAAGGCCCACGCCTGGACGGCCGACTTGACCACGGCGGCGTAGCGAGCTGCCCCCTCAGCCGGCGTTGCCGGCAGCGTGTCGGCAAACAACGGCTGCAAGTGGCCCAGGTCCGGGCGCGGCACCTCCGTGCCATCGTGCAGCACGACCCGGGTGACGCCGAAGAACGAGCGCGGATTGGCGGCCGCCCTGTCCCACGGCACCCGGTAGTCCTCCTTGTCCTTGTTTTTCGCCTTGACGATCGGGTCGGGGAACTTGGGATTGTCAAACATCGTCGCCAGCTCGGCGTAGCAGTGCAGACCGGCGGGGTCTTCGGGCAGAGAGAAGGTCACCCATTCCAGCTGATCCGCGGCCACGGGCGAGTAGTTGTGATCGCTCAGCTGGCAGTTGTGCGACACCAGCGTGGCGCCGCTGTGGTGTCGGCCCAGCACCTCGAAGCTGATCTTCTTGCCGCTGTTCCGGGGCAGCAGTGGCGACCGCAGCGTGCCGTTGAGCTTCTCGGAGAGAGTGTGGGTGAAACAGCCGGCCGGGTACACGGCTCGCAGCATTGCGTCCCCGTCGTGGTGCAGGGCGAAGTCGCCAGCCGGCGAGAGACCGTCGCGCAGGCCCTGGCCACCCGTCTGCCAGCCGGCCAGGTTCCCGGAGCGGAAATCGCTGAAGGTCTGGAAATGCTCTCGATTGAAGGCCGAACGCTCGCGCTGTTGCTGGGCGACGTGTTCGGCCTGCTTCCGCCATTGCTCCGCGAAACCCTTCGCTCCGCCGGCGCTGGCCGACCGCCAAGGCGTGAACAGGTCCTCCACAGGCGGATCGGTCTTTTTGGCCAGTTCGACCTTGAGCGCGTCCACCCACCGTTGGAGTCTGGCGGGGTCCAATCCGCGTGCCAGCTCGGCGGCGCCGGGTACATTGCTTCGCCGGGCCTGGGTCGCCAGCAGATAGCGACCGATCTCCTCGGTCTCGCGCAGCCAGCCGGCGGCCAGTTCCTTGCGGATGTCCGCTTTCAGGGCACGCAGATGCCGCATCGGGCCGGCGTTGGTGTCGGGGCTGTCGATGGTGTGGGTGAGCTGGCGCGAGCTGTGCAGGATGCCGACCAGGGCGTAATAGTCCTTCATCGAGACGGCGTCGAGTTTGTGATCGTGGCAGCGGGCGCAGGCGACCGTGGTTGCCTGGAACGCCTTGCTCAGCGTGTCGATCTGGTTGTCGATGACGTCGAAGGCGACCTGGGGGACGGCACTGCAATCCTCGACGTTGCCGTCGCCGAAGCGGTAGAACGTGGTGCCGATGACCGATTCGTTGAATTTCTCCTTCGCATTCCAGCGCGGCCGGGGCAGCAGGTCGCCGGCCAGGTGCTCGCGGATCAGCTGGTCGCAGGGCACGTCCTGGTTGAAGGCCCGGATCAGGTAATCGCGGTAGCGGTAGGCAAACTGCACCTCGTAGTTCCACTCGTTGCCGTGCGTCTCCGAGTAGCGAACGGTATCGAGCCAGTGCTGCGCCCAGCGCTCGCCGAAGTGCGGCGAGGCCAGCAGCCGATCCACCGCCCGTTCGTATGCCGCTTGCGGCTTCGCCTGCGATTCCTTGACAAACGCTTCCACCTCCTCCGGCGTCGGCGGCAAGCCGGTCAGCACCAGGCTGAGCCGGCGGAGGAGAGTGCGGCGGTCGGCCTCCCCGGCGGGCTTCAGCCCGGCGGCCTCCAGACGAGCGAGAAGAAAGCGGTCCACCGGATTCGCGGACCAGGCCTGGTCCGCAACGGTGGGCACGGCTGGCTTCCGGACTGGCTGGAGGCTCCACCAGCGCCGCCGCTGGGCGAGGACTTGCTCCCAGGAAGCCTGCACGACCGTGGCAGCGGCCTTGTCGCGCGGATCGGGCGCGCCGATCTTGATCCAGGTCTCCAGATCGGCGATGACGTTGGCCGGCAGCTGGCCCTTGGTTTTGGGCGGCATTTCCAGCCCATCGTAGCGCACCGCCTTGAGCAGCAGACTCCGGGCCAGGTCGCCCGGCGTGACGGCGGGTCCGGTTTCGCCGCCCTTGCGGATGCCCTCGCGGGTGTCCAGGAGGAGACCGCCGCGGTGCTTTTTCGCCGTGGCCGAGTGGCATTCGTAACAGTGCTTGACCAGCACGGGCCGGACCTTCTGCTCGAAGAACTGCAGGCCGGCGCCGTCGGGGGGACTCGCCAGGATCGGACCCGCGAACAGCAACACCAAGAGCAAGGGCACAAGCGCGGCTCGCATCGCGTCCTCGGCGGGGAAGGTGGGAGGATACCAGTCCGTGGGGCGGGTCTTTGTCTTGCTACTGTTGTACCATGCCGGACTGGCCGCGCGAAGCATTTACGTGTGAAAACAGCAAGAGCCTCGCTTTTGTCAGTTACCGCCTGGTGCTGCCTTGAATGCCAGCGATCCGGCATGGGCCCAGTCCTGGCCCGGCTCCGGCGGGAGGAAGTCACTGCCCGACGAGGCGGCCTTGCTCAGGTTCAGGACGCACTCGGCCAGGACGTCCAGGTGAAAGGGCTTCGCCAGGACGCTGGCCGCCCCGGCCGCCAGGTACTCCTCCCGGTCCAGTAACACCGTGCTGCCAATCAGGCAGCAGCGCAGGCTGGGCTTGATCCGGTGCAGCGCTTGCATGGTGCCCACGCCGTCCAGCCAGGGCATGTCCTGGGAGATCAGGGCCACTTCGATGGCCCGGGCGTAAGCCGGGAAGACGTTGATGGCTTCGATCCCGGAAGAGGTTGGGATCGCCCAGAACCCGGCCAGTTCCAGGGCCCGGATGAGTATCCGCTGCACGTCCTGGTCGTCTTCGACGACCAGGACGATCCGTGGGTCTGTTTGGATTGCTGCAAGCCTGTTCATGTTGCATTCCTTCAAAGCGGTTGGCGGGCCAGGTCAGCGCGGCAGGCGGACTGTTCCCCTTCTCGGCGCCCAAATTGGTAATTGCAATTTCGAGAAAAAACCGATCATGAATTCCGATTTTTTTTCCAAAAAAGTCAAAAAAAGTTGTTGGGAGGGCCAGCACACAAGCCCGAAGCGCCAGCGCCGGGACACAAGCCCGAAGCGCCAGCGCCGGGACACAAGCCCAAAGCGCCAGCGCCGGGACACAAGCCCGAAGCGCCAGCGCCGGGACACAAGCCCGAAGCGCCAGCGCCGGGATTCGGTCTGTCCCGGCGCTGGCGCTTCGGGCTTGTGTGCTCGTCCTCCTTGCCTGGGAAACCCTCTTGGGTTATCGTGAACGTTGGTTCCTTCTCCCGGCGCTCGACGAAAGGGGGCTCAAATGGTAAGGCATTGGATCATTCTCATCTCGAGTCTCTTCGCCCTCCTCCTGCCTGGTTCGAGAGCGTGGACCGACGAGAAAAAGGCCTCGGCCCAGCGCGGCTGGGAAGCCGTGTCCCGGAAGGCCCTCAGCCCAGGGATCTGGTCGCTCAAGGCGATGGACAACCTCTGGAAACCCTGGGGCCTCAAGGACAAGCCGGCCGACTACGCTCGGGCCGTCCGCGACCGCTACGGCTTGCACTCCGCCCCGTACGCCAACGACGGTCTGCCGCTGGGCCTGCGCCCGTCCGCCCGGCTGTTTGACCAGGGAATCATCAACAACTGTCTGCTCTGCCACGCCGGCACCGTGGCCGGTCGGACGATTATCGGCCTGGGCAACTCGACGCTGGACCTGCAGGGCCTGTTCGAGGACCTGAGCACGGCCGACGGCTTGAAGCTCAACCTCCCCTACCGGTTCAGCTACGTCCGGGGCACCATCGACCCGATTAACAGTCTGACCAACCTGATCGCCGTGCGCGATCCGGACCTGAACCTCCAGAAACCCGCGCCGCTGCCCTACAGCAAGGACGTTTGCAGCGACCCGCCGGCCTGGTGGCTGCTGAAGCGGAAGAAGACCCGCGACTGGACCGGCGCCATCGACGCCCACTCCACCCGCGTGGACATGGTCAACCTGCTGTCGCCGTTCAACAGCGCCGAGTACGTCAAAGCGCAGGAGCCCGCCTTCGCCGACATCTCCGCCTTCCTGCTGACCGTGCAGCCGCCGAAGTATCCGTTCCCCATTGACGAGAAAAAGGCGGCACGGGGCAAGGAACTGTTTGTCGAGAACTGCCAGAAGTGTCACGGCAACAAGGAGCAGTACCCCAACAAGATCGTCCCCCTGGCCAAGATCGGCACCGACCCGCTGCTGTGCGAAAGCCAGACGGCGCAGCTGGCCGACTACTTCAACAAAACCTGGCTGGCCAGGGAAGTCGGCCGCGACGGCAAGCTGCTTCAGGTGAGCGAGAGCACCGGCTACCAGGCCCCGCCGCTCGATGGCGTCTGGGCCACCGCGCCGTATTTCCACAACAGCTCGGCGCCCACGGTCTATCACGTCCTGAACTCCAAAGCCCGCCCGAAGTTCTTCACGCGCTCCTACCGCAGCGAGAAGGAGGATTACGATCCGGTCAAGCTCGGTCTGAAAATCACCGTCCTCGATGGCCCGGCCGACCCCAAGGCACCCGGCTTCGAGCAGCGCAAGGTCTATGACACGACACTGCCCGGTCGGGGCAACGGCGGCCATGCCTACGGCGACGACCTGACCGAGGAGGAACGCCTGGACGTGATCGAGTTTCTCAAGACGCTGTGACGGTTAGCACAATTCGTTCTTGATTTATCGTTTTGCGCGGACCATTCCGCGCGAAACGATAAATCAAGAATGGCTTGCCCCGCCTTCTCAATGCCCCCGCCGGATGTCCGACGGCTGATAGCGGATCTCGATGCGATAGACCTTCTTGGTCCGGCAGTGGATCTCCCAGGTGTCCGGGTTGATCCGCTCCGGCACGTCCATGCGGTGGATGTCCACCGTCGCATGGAAGCCGCGCTCCGAGAAAATGTCGATCATCATCCGGATCGCCTGAGGGTCGTCGAACAGCTCGTCCTCGGTGTTGATGCGTGCATGGCCGGAAATCGCGTGCGCCCGGACGACGGGGATCATCTTCGACTCGATCAGTTTGACCACCCGCTGGAACAACGGCTTGTGTTCCTCCTCGTACGTCTCCAGCCGGGCCACCAGCTCCTGGCGGGCGTGCAGGGCCAGCTGGCTGGCGATCGGAATGTTGCGGATCAGGTCGTAGACCTCGGGGCTCAGCTCCAGCGAACTCTGGTAGGTGAACTCCTGCAGGATGTTCTGCTGGACCTCCTCCAGCTTCCCCTCGGCGTCGATGAAATGGAAGTGGAAGTCCTTCCGCAACGATTGCAAGGCATCGAAGGTGGTTTCCTTGAACGTCTTGTAGCGTTTGCGGCAAAGATCAGGGTCGATGTCGGTCAGACGCTCGTCCAGCAGCTTGCCGATGCCGGACTGGCGCACCTGGTGGTTGTGCTGCTGAATTTCCCAGCCGCGCTTGAGCTGGCGCTCCACGCTGACTTCCTCGCTGACAAAGAGCAGGGCGATGCGGAACATCGGCTTGCGGAAATAGCGGGCCAGCGGCGTGGCACGGTATTCGCTGTGCAGATCCAGCATGGCGTGGTAGAACATCTTGAGACATTCCACCTGCACCTTGGTCCGGGGAAAGCCGTCGATGATCACCCCCTCGTGATCTCGGGGCTCCAGCAACTTCTCGAGGATCAGGCCGATCACCTCGCGGTCGCCGGCCATGCCGCCGGTGTTCTTGGCCGCCTGAGCGTGAGAGCTGGTCAGCAGGCTGCTGACCACGATCGGCGGCGCGGTGATGTCACGGGCCTTGGCGATGAAGGGGGTGTTGGTCCCCTTGCCGGCCCCCGGGGCGCCGCCCAGCCAGATGAATTCGCGGGGAAAGCGCAGGTTGTCCCGCCCGTGCTTTTCTTGCAGATCGTCCCAGACCGCGGCAAAGATCAGCTGGGCGTCCTTGATCTCCAGATCTCCTCGGTTCGATTCGTCCATGGCTGCACCGGGCCTTTGCACTTGGGCCATTCATTGCGTCTTCCTCCCCCAAGAAGAGAGGGAAGAAGAAGATGCGGAGAAGGCAATCCTATGCGCGGGACTGACCAGCCGCAAGAGGGCAGTTTCCGGTCTGCATCCAGTTCGTGAATCTGGTTTTCCTTGCGGTCTGTTTGCTCTCCCGAGGTGTTAAATCCCCTATCCGCTCTCGCCGACCCCCTGCGTGCAGGCGTGCAGCCGGCTCATTCTCGTTCCAGAAGCGGTTCCAGGGGAATCCCAGCGATGAAGAACACTGTGGTTGCAAAAGAGACAACGACCATGAACCCTCTCTACGATTGTCAGAGCTGTGGCGCCTGCTGCGTCGGCGACCCTGGGGCCCGCGCAGGCTACGTCGGTCTGAATGCCGAGGATGGGCGGCGCATGCAACGGCTCGGCCTGCCCGTGGTCAAATCCGGAGATCGGCTCGAGCTGGGCACGGTCCCGCACACCGGGCCCGGCGGCGACCGGGTCTGTGTGGCGTTTAGCGGCGGGGTGGGTCAGCGCTGTTCCTGCACCATCTGGGAGGAACAGCCGAGCGCCTGCCGGAACTTCGTGGTGGGCGGGCCGACCTGCCGGCTGGCGCGCTATCTGGCCGGCCTGGGGCCCAGGCCGGTGGAATGGCAGCAGCGCACGCCCCCGCAGCTGGCGACCGTTTGAGGGCGTGTTTCTGCCGCTTGCGGCTTAGCGCAAACCCAGGACAGCGCTAAGCCGCAAGCGGCTTTCGGAACCGGTTCACCCGGCGAAAGATCAGGAACCCAATCAGGTCGTGGAGAAAGTGCGCCACCATCGTCGGCAGCAGCGTACCAACCCAGAGCAGCGCCCCGGCAAAGAGAAGCCCTTCCCAGATCGACCAGAGGGTGAACAGCCACAGCTCCCGGCGGACGTGGTGGAGCAGGCCGAACAGCACCGCCAGGCCCAGCAGCGGAAGGGGAGACAGCGTCAACCCGCGGAAGAGCAGTTCCTCGCCCAGCCCGGCCAGCAAGGCGCCGCCGGCCATGCCAGCCAGGCCCTGCTGGCGGAAGAGGCCCGCCAGTTCCTCGTACCGCTGCAGATACCACGGGCCGAGCAGCAACCAGAAGCTGCCGTGAATCAGGCCATCGATGCAGATCACGCCGGCGCAGATCGCAACGCCGGTCAGGGCCAGGGGGAAGGAGAATTGCAGCGGCGTCGGGGACGGGACGACCTGCCGCAAACCCAGGCCGAGCAGCACCAGCACCACCAGGGCCGACAGGCTGCTGGCCAGGGAGCGTTTGAGCAGGAACAGCATGTCAGCGGCCAAACTCCAGGGCCAGCAAGGTCAGGTCATCGGGCTGCGATTTGTCCGCGAACAGGTCGTGGGCCACGTTCTCGATGAACTCGCGCACGGGCAAGCTCCGGTGCCGCTCGCTGCACTCCAGCAGCCGGCTGACCCCCGGCGTCAGACCATTGCTGGAAGCCTGGTCGATGCCGTCGCTGTACAGCAGCACCTTGTCGCCCGGCTTGAGGGTCCAGGTGCGCTCCAGGAACTGAGCCTCGGCAATCCCCAGCAGCAGCCCTTCCTGCTGCCACAGCTGCAGTGGACCGCTGGCCGGGACGTAGAGCGGGTAGGGATGGCCGGCCCGGGAGAAGGTGATCGTCCCCTCGACGTGATTGAACAGTGCGTAGACCATGGTGATAAACGGGCTCTCCGAGAGCCGCTGGTCGATCAGGTCCCTGTTGAGCCGGGTCAGCACCTCGCCGGGCGGGATCAGGCGATACTCCTTGCCGAAGACCTCCTTGGTCCGCACCCCCTTCTTGACGTAGATCGTCAGCAGGCTGGCCGGCACGCCATGTCCCATGGCGTCGGCGACGTACAGGCCGACGTGCTGCTCGTCCAGCCGGAAGACGTCGTAGAAGTCGCCGCCGACCCGGCCGCAGAGCAGGTAATGGACGGCAAAGCGGACGTTGGCGATCTCCGGCAGGGACTGCGGCAGGAAACTGGACTGGATGCGCTGGGCCAGCTGCAGTTCCTGGTCGATCTGCTGATAGGCCTGCTGCAAGCGTTTGTTGATGCGATGGAACTCGGCGCTCCTGCGTGCCAGGCGCTCGTGCGTCTCCTTGATGCGGAGCAAGGCCGTGACCTGGGCGAGCAATTCGCCGGGTGCCAGGGGCCGCAGCAGGTAGGTGTCGGCCCCGGCCTCGAAGCCGGCCAGCCGGCCGGCCGGGGAGTGATCGTCGGTCACGAGCAGGATGGGCACGAAGCCATCCTCGAGCTGGGCCCGGACGCGCCGGCAAAACTCCAGGGCGTCGGCCTGGCCCTGCTGCCCCTCGACCACGATCAGCTGGTAGCCCGCCAGGTCGGTCGGGTCGGGGGTGCCGAGCAAATGCCCGGCGACCTCGTGACCGCTGGTCCCCAGCAGACGGCGCAGCTCCGCCAGGGCAGCCACCTGGCTGACGCACGTGAGGACTCGGGGAAGGCCCTGGATTTGCATGGTCGGCACTCCGGTTGCCTCCACTATACGAAGCGGACCGGCGTGCGCTAAGAGCGACCGGACAAAACGGGTGTCCCTCTGGATGGTGGCGAGCGGCGCGGCGTCAGCCCGCCGGTGCTGGTGCGGACGATACCGGCCCGCTGCGCATCGCGCTGAAAGCGAAGCCGCTCGCCACCATCCAGAGGGACACCCAAGGACCGGGACATTTCCGAACTCCCTCTTGCAAATGGTGCCGCTGCCTTTATAATTCCGGTTGGATGGGGTCAGTTTGCTGACCCTGATCGCGGGTGTAGCTCAGTGGTAGAGCGCCACGTTGCCAACGTGGCTGTCGTGGGTTCAAGTCCCATCACCCGCTCTACAAGTGCCGAAAACATAAGGAGTTACGGCTCCTTTTTTGCAGCGGGAGTTTGTAGCGGATCTTGTAGCGAAACGGGTCCGCCCGCCATCGATCATGGCGGCCACACGTTTGCCAGCCAATTCGGCGCTAGCTGGCACCAACCCCCTACGCCAACGCAGCAGCTCGCGGGAGCGGCAAGTCAGCACCGAGGCGCCCAGCTGGCGGGCGATGCGATGCACGACCTTGATGTCCAGCGGCGTGCCACGAGCGGCCAATTCCTGCTGGGCGATCTGGTAGGAAGGCAGCAGGGCGCACTGGCGTCCCACCAGGCTGACCAGGGCCGGGCTGGAACCTTCGCTGATACCCAGGACGGACAACTCGGGATACAGTCCGGCCCCTTCGCGCCCCGGCCTTTGCCGGTGCGGGCCGCTGGCCCGCAGCAGAGGGTGGAGAGGTAGAGGACGAGGCCGCCGAGCAGACGCAGGGTGAGAGGTCGGCGCTGGGGCTTGCGAAGGGGCCGGGGGGCCTGGGTTACTTTTTTTTGGCGGCGTCGGCCAGAGGTTGCTGCTGGGCAGCATGGGCCAGCAGGCTGGCGACGAGTTGATCGGCGAGCTTGCCGAAGGCGTGGTGGATCTGGGGCTCCAGCAAGGCGAAGGCAGCGGGGTCGCGTGCCAGTTGCTCAGCCCAGAGTTGCTGCTGGGAAGCGAGATGGGCACGGATCTGCTCGACAGCTTGGTCGGGGGAGGGGACATCGGGGCCTTGAGGGGATTCGAGTCGAACACGCATGGTTGGTCCTTTCGTGGCACGTCACTCCTCCTGCTTGCAAGAGCCGGGGAGGCCAACAATGGCTCCCCTTTTTGGGAATGGACCCGCTTATGTGGTCAACCCGAACCGAACACCTGGCCAACGGACGGATTCGCAAGGTCTTCCTGGAACTGGCCTCCTCGCCCGTCCCGTTCGCAGATGTCCTGCGTCTGTGGCGGCACGATGCGGCCTTTCGTTCCTTTTTCATCTCCTTGCTGGCCGATGCCCCCTTCTCGGCGTTTCGCTGGGAGACGCCGCCGATCACGGCCGCCTCGGCACAGCGACCCTTTGAGTTTGTCTTGCTGGACAGTCCCGGTCTGGCCCAGCAACCCGATCGCATCGCCTTCGCGGATCACTTTGCCGCCGCGGATGGCAAGAGCGTCGTATCGTTCCCCAACCTGGGTGGCGATGCGATCCTCGTCGTTCCCTGTCCCGCTGGCCCAATTTCGGCGTATGGGCACGTGGCGGCGTTTGTTCGAGAAGCTCCGGAAGCCCAGAAGCACTCCTTGTGGGAGCTTGTTGGGACGGTCATGCAGCAGCAGCTTGGGAAGACGCCCATCTGGCTCAGCACGGCGGGAGCAGGAGTGTCGTGGCTTCACGTGAGACTGGATCGCCGGCCCAAGTACTATGGTTACGCCCCGTACCGGGACCTTCCCTGACAGACTCTCCCGGCACGATCAGCATGGCGTCGCCGTAGCTGTAGAAGCGATAGCGCTCCGCGATGGCCAGCCGATAGCTTTCGCGCAGCGACTCCCAGCCGGTGAAGGCGGCGACCAGGAGCAGCAGGCTGGAGCGCGGCAAATGGAAGTTGGTGATCAGGGCATCGACCACGCGGAACTCGAAGGGCGGGCAGATGGTCAGCTCGGTCTGCCCGGCCCACGGCTGGAGGGTTCCCTGCCGGGCGGCCGTCTCCAGGGTCCGCGTGGTCGTGGTGCCGACCGCGATCACTCGACCGCCACGCTGCCGGCACTCCGTGATGGCTTGAACCGTCTCGGCTGAAACCTCGCACCATTCCGGGTGGACCCGGTGCTGGGTCACGTCCTCGACCTGGATTGGCTGGAAGGTGCCGATGCCGACGTGCAGCGTCACGGTGGCTCGCTCGATGCCGCGGTCGGCCAGCTGTTGCAGCAGCTCGGGGGTGAAGTGCAGGCCAGCGGTCGGAGCTGCCACCGAGCCTGCCTTCTCAGCAAAGACGGTCTGATAGCGCTGCCGGTCGCCCGGTCCTTCCTGCCCCTTACGTACGTAGGGCGGCAGCGGCACCTGTCCGAAGCGGCCCAGCAGCTCCGGTACGCTGCCGCTCTGCTCGGGCCGCACCAGCCAGCGGCCCTCGGGCGTCCGGCCTTGCAGACGCAGCGATAGCGGTTCGAGTCCAGACATCGGACTCGGAGGATCAACCAGGATGGTGGCACCAACCTCCGGCCGGCCGCGCGTTTGACAGAGCAGCTCCCAATCTCCCTCCAGATGCTGCCGCAGAAACAGCCCCTCCCACTTGCCTCCGGTGCGGGCTTTCCGGCCCAGCAGCCGGGCGGGCAGGACCTGGGTGTTGTTCAGCACCAGCAGGTCGCCGGGCCGGAGCAATTCGGGCAGATCGCGGAAGAGATGATGTCCCAGCGGCGGACCACCCCGCCGGACCAGCAGCAGCCGGGAATGGTCGCGCCGGGCGCTGGGATGCTGGGCGATCAGCTCCGGAGGCAGATCGTAGTCCAGCTCGCTGACGTGCATGACAGATCCGAGGTAGGACGGCTCTCCTGAGCCGTCCGGTGTGAAGACGGCTCAGGAGAGCCGTCCTACGTCATTTGCCCGCTTTGACGTCGTAACAGAAGACCAGCTCCTGATCGCGCAGATAGAGCAGGCCGTCGGCCAGCACCGGATGCGTCCAGACCTTGCCATTGGGTTTCCGCAGCGTCGAGCGCTTCGGAAGCGGGAATCGGCCGTTCTCCTTGTACGCCGCCGGCGAGGCGTCCAGCAGGCCGACTTCGCCCTTTTGCTCCGCCAGGCAGATCAGGTTGCCGTCGGCGCAGATCACCGAGCCCATGCCGAGGCCGCGAGCGGGCGAGGTCCACTTGATCTCGCCCGTGGCCCACTCCTGGCACATCCAGTTCCGCCTCTCGTGACTGCCGTAGACGTACTTGTCCACCAGTACCACGCCGCCCTGCTGATTGGCGATTTGCTTGTTGGACCAGACCTCCTTGATCTTGAACTTGCCGCCCGCCGGCTGCAGCTCCAGGAGGTCGGCGCCGACACTGTAGCCGACCGTCAGATAGACCTGGTTGCCGTGGACCAGCGGCGAGGTGCAGATCACGTCGGGACAGTCGTTCTCGCGGGTAAACCGCCACAGCAGCGCGCCGTTCTTGGCCGAGACGCCCACCGCTCCATTCTGGGTCATGGCAATGACCATCTTGACGCCGGCAATCTCGGCCAGGACCGGGGCCGCGTAGGTGGTCTTGTCCGTGACCTCCTTGCTCTGCCAGCGAACGTTGCCCGTCTTCAGATCCAGGGCCGCGACCAACCCCTTGGGACCGCCGGGAGTCACGATCACCTGATCGCCGTCGATCAGCGGCGCTGCCGCGTAGCCCCAACCAAACTTGCTGGTCGGATCGTTCTGGACTGGATTGACCTCGCCACTCAGGGCGGCTGGCAGGTTCTTGCGCCAGCGTTCCTTGCCGTTGGCCGGATCGACGCAGATCAGCTCGCCCTGGCTGCCCAGGCCGACCAGGTGGTCACCCCGGAGGACCGGCGAGGCGTTGGGCCCGCCGCTGAAGGAATTGCCCTCGTAGTCATACATCTTGCCGACTTTCGTCGCCCACAGTTCCTTGCCCTTGTCATTCAGAGCGAACACGTACTCCTCGCCGTTGCGGGCCCCCATCAGGTAGACCTTGCCACCGAGCACAACCGGGGACGTGTAGCCGGTGCCGGCGTTCTCATAGGCCCAGACCAGCGGCGGACCACCCTTGGGCCAGGTCTTGAGCAGGCCCTTCTCGGGAGAATTGCCATTGCCCAGGGGCCCGCCCCACTGTGGCCAGCCTGCCGCCTGGGCCTCGGCCGGCGGCGCTGGGGCGGATTCCTTCGCACTCTCGCCCGGTGCGGCCGCATACTCTTTTGCCGGGTAACAGCCGCAATCCTTGCTGCACCCCACCAGGAGTCCGACGATTACACTCAGCGGCAGCAGTAACATCGTGCAAGTTCGCATGCGCGTTGCTCCGTCAAGGGGTTCCGAATCGGATCCGGAAGCCGCTTGCGGCTTAGCGCAAACAGGCGGGTGCGCTAAGCCGCAAGCGGCTTGGGGATCAAGGCGCTTACCGGGCCTTGCTGACATCGTAGCAGAAGATCAGGTCCTGGTCACGCAGATAGAGCTTGCCGTTGGACACCACCGGATGAGTCCAGATCTGCCCCCGCTTCCGCGGTTGGCTGGTCTGTTGCGGGATTTTGAAGCGGCCCGTCTCCTTCCAGCCGGACGGGCTGGCCGAGGCCAGGACACAGAGGCCGTCCCGTTCCGCGTAGCAGTACAGATGGCCGTCGGCGCAGGTCACACTGCCCTTGCCCACGGCCCTCGACGTCCACACCACCTTGCCGGTCTTGAACTCCATGCAGGTCCAGCCGCCGTTTTCCGAGTAGCCGTACAGGGAATCGCCGACCAGCACCACGCCGCCGTGGTGATTGGTCATGCTCTTGTTGCTGTAGACCTCGGCCACCTTGAAACCGTCGCTGCCGGGAGTGATCTGGAGCAGGGCACATCCGGCACCGTAGCCGGAGGTGACGTAGACGAAGTTGTCTTTGACGATGGGCGTGGGGATGGCCGCGGTCCGGCTCGTGCGTGCAAAGCGCCAGAGAAGTTTGCCGTCCGCGGCCGCCACGCCGGCCACGCTGGTGCCGGTCATCAGCACGTACTGGCGAACTCCGCCGACCTCGGCGACGACCAGCGAGGAGTAGCCGACGGCATCCTTGAACTCGGTGCTGCGCCACTTCAGTTCGCCGCTCTTCTTGTCGAAGGCGGCGATGGCACCCTGATTGCCGCCCGGAGAGGCCACGACCAGGTCGCCATCAACCAGCGGCGACTCGGTGTAGCCCCAGCCCGACATCTGATTGCCGCCCAGGTCGGTCTTGAGCCCCTTGGACCAGATTTTCTTGCCGGTCCTGGCGTCAACACAGACCAGGTTGCCCTGCCCGCCAATGCCGAAGATCAGGTTGCCGTCCACCGTGGGCGTGCCGCGCGGCCCATCACACCAGTTGTTCACGAACAGCGGACCCACCTCGGCCGACCAGACCTTCTGGCGCGTGTTCAGGTCGATGGCGTAGAGGAACTCGGTGCCCTCGAGGGCACCCATGGTGTACAGTCGGTCGCCGACCACGGCAAAGCCGGACATGCCGATGCCGGCCTCCTTGAAGGTCCAGAGGAGCCTGGGACCGCCTTCGGGCCAGGCGGCGAGCAGGCCGGTTTCCCTGGACACGTCGGTGCGATCCGGGCCGCGCCACTGCGGCCAGTCGAACTTGGCGGTTTGCGGCGCTGGCGCCGGGGCGGAACAGGCCGAGGCGGCTCCAATCAGGATCAGGGTAAGTAACAGCAGCGTTCGGGTCTTCATCGGGGACCTCGTCATCAGGGGTAGGGCCGAATACGGCCGATGGCGGGGGAGGTTGGGAGAGTCAAACCGCCTTGGGCCTGGCACAGCCGGGCGTGGCAGGATTCTCTCAGGCAGTATAAGGAACCAGCGGGAGAGGAACAAGACTGCGCCCTCGCCCCCAGGGCTCACGCCCTGGTCTATTGACTGCCGCCCCTTCGGGGCTCTTTGTCTTCAGCCCCGAAGGGGCGGCAGTCAATAGACCAGGGCGTGAGCCCTGGGTGGCTGGGGAGTTGGGCGGCCGGCTGGCTTTTTCAGCGGTTCGGCAATACCATCAACAGCATCCCTTGTCAGGAGCCTGCCGTCATGCGTTGCTCGCTTTGCCTCTCCCTTGTCGTCCTTGTCGTCCTGACTGCCGCCGCGCCGGCCCTGGAGCCTACCACACGGGGAGATCGGCTCCGGGACAACTATTTCCGCAAGGAGGTGGACCGCATTGCCGCGTCCTCCCTGGCCGGGTTCAAGACCCGGGCCGACTGGGAACGGCAACGGCCCGAGCTGCATCGGCAGTTCCTCGACATGCTCGGTCTCTGGCCGCTGCCGCCGCGCACCGATCTCAAGCCGGTCATCACCGGCACGCTGGACGCCGAGCGCTTCACCGTCGAGAAACTCCACTTCCAATCACTGCCGGGCCTCTACGTCTCCGCCAACCTCTACCTGCCGAAAAAGGCGACCGGCCCCCTGCCGGCGATCCTCTACGTTTGCGGGCACGGCAGCACGATCATCGACAAGGTGTCCTACGGCAACAAGATCGGCTACCAGCACCATCCGGCCTGGTTCGCCGAGAACGGCTACGTCTGCCTGATCGTCGATACGCTGCAGCTGGGCGAGATCCAGGGCCTGCACCACGGCACCTACCGCTATGGCATGTGGTGGTGGCAGACGCTGGGCTACACCCCGGCCGGGATCGAGTGCTGGAACGCGATGCGGGCCCTCGATTACCTGGAGACCCGGCCGGAGGTCGATCGCCGCCGGCTGGGCGTCACCGGCCGATCCGGTGGCGGTGCCACCAGCTGGTGGCTCGGGGCCGCCGATGAGCGGGTGAAGTGCATCATCCCGGTGGCCGGGATCGCCGATCTGAAAGCCCACGTCTGCGACGGGGCGCCCGGCCGGCTCAAGGATGGCGTCATCAGCGGCCATTGCGATTGCATGTACTTCGTCAACACCTATCGCTGGGACTTTGACAAGGTGATGGCCCTCTGCGCTCCTCGGCCGCTGCTGCTGGGCAACAGCGACGCCGACGACATCTTCCCCGTTCCCGGCTATCGCCGGCTGGCCGACAAGGTCAGGCGGATCTACGACCTGTACGGTGCCGGCGACCGTTTCGCCCTGCTGGAGACGGCCGGCCCGCACAAGGACACCCCGGAACTGCGGTTGGGAGCGTTTCGCTGGATGAACCGCTGGCTGAAGAACGACACCAGCGCCATTACCGACCCCATGCGTCCGAAATTCACCCCGCGGCAGCTGCGCGTCTTCGACCGCTATCCCGAGGACGCGGTGAACGCTTCGATCCACGAGACCTTTCGCAAGCCGGCCCGGATCGAGCTGCCGCAGGTTCCCGCGGTGGCCAAAACCTGGTGGGCCGGCGAGGCGCCGCAGCTGCTCCAGACCCTCCGCCGCCAGGTCTTTGCCGGCTGGCCCGCGAAGCCGCCGCCGCTCAACGCCCGGCCTGCCGAGGACGTTCGCCACAACGGCCTGCGGCTGCGGGCCTACGACTTCGTCAGCGAGGACGAGGTTGAGCTGCGCCTGTTCTTGCTGACGGCCGAGAAGGTCGAGAAACCCAGCCTGTTGGTGCTGACCGCGGTGGACGAGGCCGGCTGGCAGGAGATGATCGGCGAGATGGGCCCGGCCTTCCAGAAGGCCCTGCAATTGACCGATGCGCCAAAACTGGACGAGAAACGCTTCCAGCAGAACCGGCGCGTGCTGGAGTTTCAGAAATGGGCCTTCGCCACCATCGCCCCGCGCGGCACCGGCCCGACGCGCTGGTCCACCCAGGGCCCCGACGGCAAATCGTTCGACAACCAGATCCGCCGGCGCTTTGCCCTGCTGGGCCAGACGCTTGACGGCCAGCGCGTCTGGGACGTGCGGCGGGCGGTCAGTTGTTTGCGCACCCTGGGCGACCTCAAGAACGTGCCGCTCTGGCTGCAAGGGAAAGGCGACATGGCCGGCATAGTCCTGTACGCGGCCCTGTTCGAGCCGGACGTTGCCCGGCTGGACCTGTGGCATCCGCCGGCCTCGCACCAGCAGGGCCCGATCTTCCTCAACGTCCGCCGCATCCTGGACATGCCGCAGGCCCTGGCGCTGGCGTTCCCGAAGCAGGTCCGCCTTTACGTCCGGGACGCGGAAGAGGCCCGCTCCTGGGAGTGGCCGCTGCAATTGCAGAAGGCACTGGGAAGCAAGTCCTTGCAGGTCCGCGAGGTTGGTCCGGAGCGGATTCACCCGCCGCGCACCGAGAAGTGATGCTCGCCGGGAGCGTCAGCGTTTCCGATTCTAACGTTTCTCCTCCCGGCTCAGCGAAGGATCTGCGGTAACTGCGCTTGACTGGCTGCCGTCCTAATTTTACCATTTAACCTATCTTAACTCCCCAATACCAATCAAACTCACACTTGCCTGTCCGGCAAGTGAGTACGGATCAGTCTCCAACTCCGCTTTTGAAGGGGGAATGCCATGCTGTCGGTCGTGATGATGGCGGTGCTGACCACGGGCAGCGCCGCTCCGGACTGGGGTTGTCACAAGTGCTGCAGCCACTGTCACTGCGGTTGTTGCGGCTGCTGCGGCTGTCATTGCTGTGGCTGCTGCGGCTGCCACGGCTATGGCTGCTGGGGCTGTCATTGTGGTTGTGGCTGCCATTGCTGCTGCGGCTGCTGGGGTTGTCATTGCGGTTGTGGTTGTCACTGCGGCTGTGGCTGCTGGGGTTGTCATTGTGGCTGCGGGGGCTGCGGCTGCTGGGGTTGCGGCTGCTGCTGCGGATGTGGCTGCTGGGGCATGGGTTACGCCATTCCGGCCGTACACCTGGCGCCGATCGCGGTTGCGCCAGCGCGCCCGCCCGTCTACCCCGCGCCTCCGGCTCATCCGCCGGTCCCTCGCATTGCGCCTGCTCCTCTGCCGGCGATTACGACTCCCGTGAAACCTGCCAAGCTGGAGAGGCAGGAGCTGACCGGGAACAAGGACCAGTCCAGCTGGACCGTTGCCGCTGACCGGGCCCGCGTGGTCGTTGACCTGCCCGCCGATGCCAAGCTGTACGTTGGGGGTCGGTTGAGCAAGTCCACCCTGGAGCAGCGGCACATGGAAACGCCGGAGCTGACCCCTGGCAAGACCTACACCTACGAGCTGCGCGTTGAGCTGGTCCGCGATGGCAAGCCGATCACCGAAACCAAGAAGATTGCCGTCAGGGCCGGCGAGGTGGTGCGGGCCAACTTCAAGGACGTGGGAGCCACAGTCACGGCTCGGACGACCTCGAAGTGATTTCCCTCGCTCCCCTGTAACGCTCGCAGCCTGCGTCTTCGCCCAGGACGCAGGCTGCTTTTGCTTTTGCCACGCCTCTCCTTCTTCCCGTCGAATCTGCAAATCGCGAGAACGCTCTTGCGTCGTTGGAGTCGATTCGCTAAACCCCCGGCTGCGATTGCTGTCATTACAGGAACGGGAGGAAGTTGGCCATGCTTGGGCATTTGCAGCGGTTTAGGTTGCTCGCAGCCTTGGGACTTCTCGCCTGGATGGGGAGTGCTGTTGCTGGGAGTGGTAATGACATCACCTATGTAAACTTTCCCAGATTTGGGGTTCCGATGAGCGTGAACCCAGAACAGCGAAGAGGAGATTCGTGAAGCTCTGCTCCTACGTATCCAGAGAACAAAGGCACAAGTTGGGAACGAGTTGACGCGATACGGCCCGGACCAGAAAGGCTTTCTCTTCCACGCTTCCGAGGATGGCCTCTATTTTTCGCCGTGCAGAGTCGCTTTCAAGAACGGGAAGGTGGAACCGACCAAGCCTCAGGTTTCTGGGTCATGAAGCTTATGGTCGATACCACCGAGCCCGACATCAGCATGACAGCAACAGCAAACGGCAAGAAGATTCAGGTCGCATGGGAAATCGTCGAAGACAATCTCGACACGTCTTCCCTTCGGCTGGAATACCAGACGGATCTGACATCTTCAGGTAGCTGGACGCCCATTCCTTTGAAAGCCAGCCAGAAAGGCACTGTCGAGTTCCCTCCTCCCGACCGCGAACTCATGTTGCGAATGCAAGTCAAGGACAGGGCGGGAAATGTGGGCGAAAAGGAACTGTTCATTGTTGATGGAAGGCTGGTATTCCAGGTTCACCGTGGCTCGATCCTTGATGCAAAAGACAACGGCGAGGATTCCTCGCCCAAACAGATGGAAGAAAAGGGCGATCCAACCGGCAAGAAGGATGGAGCCGATTCTTCCAAGGAAATGCATCGACAGCTTGTTGATCTGCTGATTCAAAAGTACCAGCAAGCGTGCCGGGAAGGTCAGGTGAACAGAGCCAAAAAGCTCGCCCATGAAGCGCTCGAGTTCGACCCGACCTGTTTCAGTAAAGACCGCTGAGAGGCCGCTCAGCGTTTCTCCACCTTGGGCGGCTCGACTCCTTGCAGCTGCAGCGTGGAAACCTGCTTGGTCTTGATGTCTACGACCCGAATGCGGTGGGCGTTGGTATCGGCCACGTACAGCTTGCCCGGAGCGTAGCTGATCCCGCCCGGCTCGTTGAACAGCGGGTTCTCCCTGGTGCCGCCGACGAAGGTGGTGCAGGAGTTCTGCTTCGGGTCGATCACCTTGATCTTGTTGTTGTAGGTGTCCGCAACATAGAGCTTGCCGTCCACGCAGACGATGCCCAGGGCGTGCTGCAAGCGCGCGTCCTTGCCGACGCCGTCCTTGTCGCCAAAGTCGAACAGGCCGGTGCCGACCAGGGTTCGCACGCCGCCCGGAGGGTCGAGAGCGATGCCGCGAACGGCGCTGACCTCGCTGTCGGCGACGAACAGTTCGTTGCCGTCGCTGGTCAGTCCGCTGGGCTGGGCGAAGCAGCTGGTGGCGTTGGGGCCATCCATGATGTTCTCGATGCCGTTGCCGGCGTAGGGGACAACGTTCCTGCGGTTCAGCTCCATGACCCAGATCTGGTGATGGCCGGCCATGGCGATGAACAGGTAATTGTTGTGGATGAACAGGTCCCAGGGGCTGTTCAGTCCGGTCCGGAGTGCCGCGCCGCCGATCCGGACCCGGTTCTGGTAGCCGGTGCCGGCAAATGCCTTGACGGTTTTGGTCTTCAGGTCCAGGGCCCGGATCATGTGGTTCTTGCGGTCGGCGACGTAGAGGGTGTCGCCCTTGAGGGCCATGCCCTGCGGGTCCGCGAAGCTGGCCTTGTCGAAGGGACCATCCACCCGGCCCGGCGTGCCCGTGCCGGCGATGGCGATCTTCTTGCCCCGCAGGTCCGTGATGACGATGCGATGGTGCGTGCTGTCCGCGATGAACAGGCGATCGTTGACGGGGTCGGCCAGCACCTTGCCGGGGAAATACAGCGGACCTTCTCCCTGCCGGGCCGCACGCTCCACCTGGAACGGCAACGGCTTCTCGTTGAGCGTCTTCCTGGCGCGGTGGATGCGGATTTGCTGAGCGATGTTCTGGTCAAGGACGTCGAACACCTTCTCCTCGGCGAGGCCGCCCACCAGGTAGCCTTCGGGGTCCACCATGAACAGGGTTGGCCAGGACTGGACGCCGTAGCGGGTCCAGATCTTGCGGTCCGCGTCGTTGAGGACCGGATGGCGCATCTCATAGCGGTCCATCGCCTTGCGGATGCTTTCGGGATTCTTCTCGCTGTCGAACTTCGGCGTGTGGATGCCGATGACGACCAGCTGGTTCGGATACTTCTTTTCCAACCTGACCAGGTCGGGTATCTCGTGGATACAGTTAATTCAACACAGGGTCCAGAAGTCGAAGACGACAATCTTGCCGCGCAAGTCCTTGAGATGCAGCGGCTTGTCGATGCCGAGCCAGCCGACGCCGCCGTCCAGTTCGGGAGCAAGGATGCGCTGCTGCTGCTGTGCGGCTGAATGAGAGCACAGGAACGCCAGGGTACACACCGCGAAGAGGCCGAACAGCCAGGCGCGTCGAGGCGCGGGAAAAAGGGACATCATTGTCCGGCTCCTGGGGCGAATAAGACGTTGGGTCACAACCAGTTATTTCAGAATAGCAAACTGAGCCGGCCCCCTCAAGGCGCGTCTTGCAGGCGGGTGCCGCTCTCGATTTTGGCAGGCCGTCCGAGCCGCGCACGCAGCGCAGCGGAGTAAGCGGCCGCATGGCAGGGCCGCTTACTCCGCTGCGCTGCGTGCGCGGCTCGGCGACTGCGATCCGGGCTACTTCTTCAGACCCCCGGCTACCGTGATCGTGATCGGATTGGACGGAAAGACGGCTCGGACGTTGTTGGCCCGAGGTCGTTTCGGATCGCGTGGCAGAGCGTAATCACGCGGCACTTGCCCGGCGGCGTTGATCGCGAACGTATAGGTTCCCGGTCGGAGGTTGGCCGGCAACACCACGTCCACCGTGCCCCCGGCAGCACCTTTGGCCAAGTTGACCAGCGCCACCGTGACCCCGCTGGGCAGATCGAAGCCGGAGAGCTGAACGCCCTCGTTCCAGTCCTCGGCCCGCTGCAGTGAAACCTTGAGCGATAGCTTGCTCCCGGCCGTGACCGCGGCCTGGGAGGGCAGGGCGGTCACGGTGAACGGATTGGCCTGGCGCACCGTCAGGACAATGCTGCTCGCCATCCGGGCGATGCCTGGCGTGTTGACCGTCGGCCAGGTCAGGCCGCCGGCCGCAGCTTCCCGGACAATGTCCGCGTCCTCGACCCGGCCCGTGCCGGTGACGCGGATTTCCGCATGCCCGACCGGGGCGTCCTTTGCCGCAGTAAACACCAGTGGCACCGAGGTTTTGCCGGGTCCGATCACCACTGGCTCGCATGTCACTCCTGGAGGCAGGGCCGACGCTTCGACGCGGATCGGACCATCGTAGCTGTCCTTGCGAAAGGCGAGGACGTCCATCCACTGCTTGCCGCCCCGGCCGACAACGGCCGCGTCCGGCTGAACGTCGTGCCTGGGCACAACCACCAGACGGAAATCGGGCTGCTGTCGCCGAATGCTCAGACGATAGGTGAAACGGATGTCGCCACGCTGCTGGTGATACAGATCGCGCACACAGACGCTGTAATTGCCGTCCGCCGGGACGGTGAAGTCCCAGCGTGGATCGCGGGTGGTCGTCGTGAAGCGGATCTGGCCAACGTTCTGGCCAGCATCGTCCTGAGTGAAGATCCGCTTGCCCGATGGGTCCAGCCCAATCAGGAACGGGTCCACCAGGCCGGAGTGTCGTTCGCCGTAGACCTCGACGATGATCCGCTCCCCTTTGCGAGCCGAGAAGGTGTAAAAGTCCTGATCGCCGGCCGGTGCCAGGGTGCCGGTGACCTCGCAGGGGACCGGCACGCGCTGAGCCGAGCCGCGATCGTTGTTGGGCTCCTGCTCCACCAAAACGGGATCGGAAGTGAACCCGAGGAAGAGCGGGTTGGAATTGCCCTCCGGCGTAATCAACCGATAATCCATGCCGTCCAGCAGGACGCTCGGCGGCCGAACCGCCTCGCCGCCACGCAAGCTGGTCGCCGCCTTCGGATCGGCCGGTCCTTCGATGGTGCGTGTGATCGTCTCCAGAGGCCGGCCAGCGATCTTCAAGTCGGGCACAGGCTTGCCGCCGGGAAGATTGCGACCGTAGAGTGTCACGGTCGTTTTCTGTCCGGGCTGGATGGCTGCGGGAATCACCGCGTCCAGGTGCGGCAGACTGCCGATTTGCAGGCGGTAGAAATAATCCGCGCCGCCGCTGTACACGAAGTCCCAGACCTTGACGACGTAATCGCCGTCGGCCGGGGCCGTGAAGTCGATAAACGGATCTTTGCCGTAATAGTCTCCGTTATAGGCGATCTCCTTGCCCTGGGGATCGTAGACCATCAAGGTGCCGTCGAGCTGACTGTCGATCCGCCAGGCCCAGCAGTTGATCAGGATGCGCTGGCCCTTCTTCGCCGGGAAAACGTAATGATCGACGTCGGTGGCTCCGTCCATCCGGCCATTGACGACCACCGGCAGGGTCACGCGCTGAGCCTTCGCTGGCTCGTTGTTGGGCTCCTTCTCGATGACCTCGGGCCAGTCGCCAACCACGAAAGCGCGGAAGTTGGACACACCCAGCGCCGCCACCACGCGGACGTCGTACTGGCCGACGGGAACGTCCATGGCGACGGTCACCTGGAACTTGTTTGGACCCGTTAGACTGAGCGCTGATGCCGGGATGGCTGAAGTACAGACCCGTGGCACCGTCCAGGTCGCCGCCGGTGATGGTGCATTCGACCGCGGTGCCCTGACGGGCGCCGCAAGGAAAGATGCTGTTCAGCCGCGGCACCGGGAGTTGGGCCGCGACCGGAGAAGAGAACCAGCCACAGAGGAACACGGATAAACACAGATGAAGAACAACATTTTGCCAACGTGTGATCATCTGTGGCCCTTTCTTATTGTCTGCGGTAGCAACCGTGTCGGAGCCGCGCACGCAGCGCAGCGGAGTAAGCGGTCGGATGGCCCAGGGCCGCTTACTCCGCTGCGCTGCGCTGCGCGGCTCCGACGATACGTCAGATCAGTTCCTTGATCGGTTCGCCGCTGTTGAGGATCTTGAGCGGCCGTTGCGCCTCGTTGAGGTATTCGCGTTCCTGGTCGATGCCCAGGACGCGGTACATCGTGGACAGCACGTCCTCGGGCGTCAGCGGCCGTTCCTTGGGGTATTCGGCCCTTGACGTCGGAGACGCCGATGGCCTGGCCCATGACTTGAGCCCGCCGCCGGCCAGCACGACGGACTGAGCGCCCGGCCAGTGGTCGCGGCCAGCGTCCTTGTTGATGCGCGGCGTTCGGCCGAATTCGCCCCAGACCAGGACCAGAGTGTTCTTCAGCAGTCCGCGGTCGTGCATGTCTCGCAGCAGGGCGGCCCACGCCGTGTCGAACTGCGGTAGTTTCTGCTTCTTGCAGGGCCTCGAAGTTGTTGGCGTGCGTGTCCCAGCCGCCCGCGTTGACGGTCACGAAGGTGACGCCGGCCTCGATCAATCGGCGGGCCAGCAGCATGCTCTGGCCGAGGCTGTGCCGGCCGTACAGGTCGCGGACAGGCGGCCGCTTCCTGGCTGATGTCGAACGCCTTCTGAGCGGCCGGGCTGGTGACCATCTCGAACGCCTTGCGGGTGAAGGCGTCGAGGCCGTCCATCAGGCCGCGTCTGGTCGGCGTCGCGGCGGAGGGTGTCGATCGTTTGCAGCAGCTTGCGGCGGTTCTGCGAGCCGATTGAGGCTGATGCCGTTGGGCAGCGTCAGGTTGCGGACCGAGAAGTTGTTGCTGCTGGGATCGGCCCCGACCGAGAACGGATTGTAAGCGACGCCGAGGTAAGCCGCCGCGGAGCTGCGTGGCGGCGTTGGGCACCGCGACGTAGGCCGGCAGACCTGGCCGGCGCGGGCCGCGTTCATTGGCCACGATCGAGCCGTAGCTGGGCATCTCGTTGGATGGGATGTCGTTGGTCGGGCCGATAGCCGGTCAGCAGGTAATGGCTGGCCGATTCGTGGCCGGCGTCGGGGTGCGTGACCGAGCGGAGGATGGAGAACTTGTCCATCTGCTTGGCCGACAGCGGCAGATGCTCGCTCACCTGGATGCCCGGAACGTTGGTCGCGATCGGCTTGAACTCGCCGCGGTACTCGGCGGGAGCGTCCGGCTTGAGGTCCCACATGTCGATGTGGCTGGGGCCGCCGCCCTTCCAGATCAGGATGACCGAGGTGTCCGGCTTCGGTTTGGCCTGGCCTGCCCGCAGACGCAGCAGGTCGCCAGGGTCAGGCCGGCCAGGCCGAGAAAGCCGGCCCGGAGAAACGCGCCGGGAGATGCCGTCGCAGCTTCGATAATCGCTCCCGGTAATCGCTAACACGGTCTGAATCTCCTCATTGGTGATTGGTAATCGGTAACGAAGAGCAGGATTAGCGATGAAGATTTAGATTAGGAAGAGGATTAAGAGCAGGAGTAAGATTAAGATTAGGAAGGTGCGTTGAGTCCTACTCTTACTCTTGCTCTTTCTCTTACTCCTCTTCCTAATCTAAATCTTCATCTTACTCTTACTCCTCTTCTTCTTTTCACCAATCACCATTGGCCTCAATGATTGAACAAGAATTCCTTGGTATTCAGCAGTGCCCACAGCAGGTCTTCAAACGCGGCCTTGCGGTCTTTCTCTTCCGTGAGATAGCCCTGCACATTGCTCATTTCCGCGGCGCTCGGCCGGCGAGCCAGAGCCAGCAGGTACAACTCCTCGACCACCTGCGGCATCGCTCTTCTTCTCCTTGAGCAGAACCGCGAGCCGGCCATTGCCGTTGCTCACCTTGCCCTGAACGTCGGTCGAGTTGAGCAGCTGCAGGGTCTGGGCCAGGTTGGCCTCGCGCGGCCGTTCGCACTCGCAGGGCGTTTCGCGGGTCGGCCGGCCAAACATGTCGAGGAAGTACGAGCCGACCGACTCGTCCGGCAGCTGGATGGCCCGCGATGCCCTTCGGCAGACCGTTGAAGTTCTCGACCGTTCCCGTCACCTGGTCGATCGCGTCGAGCATCACCTCGGCCAGCAGCCGGCGCGGGTAGGCCCGGGCGTAGTTCTGCTGATCGTGGACGTTCTCCGGCAGCGGCTCGGACGACAGCTGATACGTCCGTCGACCGCATGATGGTGCGGATCAGGTGCTTCAGATCGAACTTGTGTTCGATCAGGTCTTTGGCCAGCGCATCGAGCAGCTCGGGATTGCTGGGCGGGTTGGTCACGCGCATGTCGTCGACCGGCTCGACCAGGCCGCGGCCGAGGAAGTGGCCCCAGAGCCGATTGCTGATGGCCCGGGCGAAGAACGGGTTGGTCGGCGACGCCATCCAGTCCACCAGCTTTTGCCGGGGATCTTCGTCCTCGCCGACGATCACCTCGGGGCCATCCAGGCCGCGCGGCTGCATCACCTTGCCGGTGGCCGGGTTGCGCACCTGGCCGTCGGGCCGGACGAAGATCGCCGGCTCCTGGGCGTTCTCGCCGCTCTTGCGACCCATGCGGGCGAAGAACGCCTGCAGCTGGTAGTAGTCGTCCTGGCTCCACTTCTCGTAGGGGTGGTGGTGGCACTGGGCGCAGTTGATCCGCGTGCCCAGAAATAGCTGGGCGGTGTCGTTGGTCTGATGGGTCAGGTTGCGGACGGTGCGATACCAGATCACCGGCGGATGCTGATCGACGGTGCCCTGGGCGGCGATGATGCTGCGGACGAACTGGTCGTAGGGCATGTTGGTGGCGAAGGCGTTGCGAATCCAGGCGTGGAAGGCGAAGGTGCCGCGCTGGTTCTCCTTCTGGCCCTTGCGCTGGTTGCGGAGCAGGTCGCCCCACTTGACGGCCCAGAAGTCGGCGTACTCGTTCCGGCCGAGGAGGTGGTCGATCAGCTTGTCGCGCTTGCCGGGATCGCGGTCGGCGAGAAAGGCACGCACCTCGTCGGGCGTCGGCAGCGTGCCGATGCAGTCGAGGAAGGCCCGGCGGAGGAACGTGCGCGTCGTCGGCCAGCGGGCTGGGGCGAAGCTGGAGCTTGCGGCCACTTGGCCTGCACCAGCTCGTCGACGTAGTTGCGGGCCGGCTCCATAGCCACAGGAGCAGTCGGAGCAGCGTCGCTCATCGGGATGCTGATCCGGCAGACGTCGACCTGCCCCATGTACCGGGCCATGATGGCCGGTCTCGCCGATGGTCTCGTCGGTGCGGACCAGGCCGTTGCCGTCCACGGCGGCGATGTTGGTCTCGTTGCTCTTGAACTGGGCCTCGCGGGTCACGTCGCGGCTGCGTGCCGTCGGAGTAGAACGCGGTCACGAGCACCTGCTGCTCGGGATTGCCGGCCGACGACGGCAGACCGAGGAGAGACCTCGATGCGCGTGACCGACGGATCTTTGCCGGACCCGGCCGGCATCCCCTGCTCGATCCAGCGGCGGATCAGGGCGTATTCGGCCGAGTTCGTGCATCAGCTTGCGGCCGCCGCCGTGCGGCACCGCGGCGGCTCGCCTTGAGCAGCAGCAGGCTGCGCTCGGGTGCGGCGGGGAAGACACGCCGGCCGCGGGCTTCCTTGACGATGGCGGCGTAATCGAACTCGGGATCGAAACCCAGCAGCGACAGCTTGAAGCCGTTCTGGCCGGTGGCCTTGCCGTGGCAGCCGCCCGCGTTGCAGCCCAGCTTGGTGAAGATCGGCACAATCTGGTTGCGAAAGCTGACCACTTGTTCCACGTCCATCTCGACCACCCTGACCCGGGCCAGGGCCGTGCGACCGCGAAAAGTAACGCGGATCTCGGCCGAGCCGTTGCCGCGCGGGCTGACCACGCCGTCGGTGGAAACGGTCGCCACCTTCGGGTCGGAGCTGGCATAGACGGCGTCCCGGCTCAGGTCCACGCTGCGGAAGTCCTGGGCGTTTTGGGGGGTGGTCGTGACGAGCAAACGCTGCACACTGTGGGCCCCGCGCAAGCTGAAGGTTGCGGGCGTCACGACCAGCCCGGGAGGGGTGGACGCGAGTTCCGCGGCCGGCGAAGCGGCTGGCATGAGCAACGTCAGGAGTCCCAGAATGAGCGGACAGACCTTGTGCATGAGGGGCGGCCTCCTGGTGGGATGAACCGGAATGAATCCTTCGCCGGGGTGGCGGGTAATCGTTGGCAGGCACCGCATCGAGGTGCGGTTTGTTCTGGCAGGGTTTTCGCAGAGAAGGATCGAAGGCGGCTGCGCAATCTTTCCCTCACTGCTCCTGTCATTGTAGAGGGCATGAGACCAGCGTGCAAGGGAAAGAGCAGGGGAATTGCGCGCTTGAGGAGTCCTCTCCCGAGGCGGCTGTGCAGTTGGCGACAGCGAAGCCGCTGTCACCGCCGTTTGCCATCGGAGGGTGTCATTCTGAGGAAGCCAATGCCGTCTTCGGGCACACCGCAATTCAGGTGTGATTCACACAAACAAATGTGCGACAGTGGGTAGAGTGGGGGTCATGGAGAAACGCCTCGCCACGTTCATTTCCAACCGAAGGGCCGATTTGCACTTGGCAGCACAACCCGAGGCCGCTATAGTTCCACCCCTTTGTCCAGGCAGGAGTGAGGATCGTCTGGGACCCCTGAACAAGGAGACGACCAAATGAAACAGAGGGCGGGGATTGTGGTTCTCTTCCTGGCTGTCCTGGTTGTCGCCATCCAGGGACAACCGAAGCCGATCACGCAACACGTCCTGCAATATGGGTTCGAGACGCGCGATCCGATCTGGGTTCGCGGTCAGGCGGACGCCCCGTTCAAGGAAACCGCGCACCGCCTCAGCGAGGAACAGGCGCACAATGGCATTCGGTCCGAGCTGATCGAGATCAATGCCCAGCAGGGCAACTACGTCTATTATACCTACGACGTTGGCCGGGCGCCGGTCACCGACGAACTGAACGTCGGTCTCTGGGTGCGGTCAAATCGGCCGGGCATTCAGCTGTTGTGCCGGATTGTCCTGCCCCACGAACGCGATCCCAAACAGCCCGATCAGTTGCTGACCGTGCTGGTCAAGACCGAGTCCTATGACCTGGTGGGCCGCTGGCAGCACCTGACCTTGCGCCAGCCCGAGAAACTGCTGATCAAACAGCAGCAGCTTCTTCAAGCCCAGCTGAAGCGTCCCGTCTCCATCGGCGGCGCTTACGTCGATCGGCTGCTTCTCAACGTCTACGGCGGTGCCGGCCTCACGCAGGTCTTCGTCGATGACCTGGAAGTTGGTCCGCTGGATGACCTGCGGTCGGGGCCACCGACCCGGCCCGGGATGCCGGCCGTCAATCCGGGTGGCGGCCCTCTGCCCCCGGGCGACCCGCGCCGAACTGGAGAAAGCCCAGGTGCAGCTCAAGGGCGGGAAGTTAGTCCTCCTGGAGGACCTGGAGGAGAAAGCACGCTCCCTCTTCATGCGAGCCGTTCTCTATACCGGGACGCCCTTGAAGACCCTCAATGCCGCGGGGTTTAACACCCTTTTTCTGGATGAGGCGACTGCTCAACCCGGCGAAGTGGAGGCAGCGGCCAATCTCGGGTTCTGGCTTGTGCCCATGCTCCGACCGGCGGATGGCCGGCCAACGACCGCCCACCTGACCAGCCGGCAAACGTTTGGCCAGACGGTGAGCCGTTTCCAGCAAACGGGAGCGGTGCTGTTCTATAACCTGGGGACGGACCTGACGGCGGACCAGTTCCCCACGGTCCAGAACACCCGAAAGGTGCTGCGGAGCATCGATTCGACCAGGCCGATCTCGATCGACGTCTGGGACGGGTTCCTGCGTTACGCCCGCAGTGAGGAGCAGGGACAGTTGCTGATGGGCATCCATCGCTTCCCCTTGATGACTTCCCTGGACCTGACCGCCTACCGCGATTGGCTCGTGCAACGGCGTCTGCTGGCCATCTTCGCTCCGTTCCACTGGACCTGGGTGCAAACGCATTTGCCCGTGGAGTACGCCCGCCTCGTCTACGGCGATGTTCGACCAGATCCGAAGAAGGAACCGATCGGCCCGCAGCCGGAACAGATCCGCTTGCTGGCCTGGACGGCCATCGGCGCCGGTTATCGCGGCCTGGGCTTCTGGTCCGACCAGTCTCTTGCCGACCCGAGCGCCGGCAAGGAGCGGCTGCTGGCCCTGGCCCTGCTCAACCAGGAGCTGCAAATGCTCGAGCCGCTGCTGTCCACGGCCAAGGCGAACCCCGAATGGATCGACACCTCCTCGCCCAACGTCAAGGCCGCCGTGCTGTACTGCGACAAGGCGGTGCTGGTGGTGCCGCTGTGGCTGGGGGGAGGAGCGCAATGCGTGCCGGGGCAGTCCGCCCAGGCCATCGTGGACATCACGGTTCCGCACGTGCCCAACGGCTGCCAGTGCTGGGAAGTGTCGCCGGGCGGCCTGCGGTCGCACCCCTGGCAGCGCGTCACCGGCGGACTCAAGGTGCGTCTGCGCGAGTTCAGCATGGTGTGCCCGCTGGTGTTCACCGCGGACCTGAGCCCCAACGGACTGCTGGTCCGCTTCCAGGAGCAGCAGCGTCAGGAAGGTCCGAAGGCGGCCCAGTGGGCTTACGACCTGGCCCAGGAAGAACTGAGCAAGGTGGAGCAAGTGGAGGCCCAGCTGAAGCAGGCGGGCCACGAGCAGCCCGACGAGACGCAGTTGCTTGCGAAGGCCCGCGAGTATCTGGAGTCGGCGAAAACGCACCAGGGCAACCACGACTGGGCCGAGGCCTTCGCCGACGCCCAGCGGGCCGTTCGGCCGCTGCGCATCCTGATGCGCGCCCAGTGGGAGGAGGCGATCAAGAAACTGAGTACGCCCGTGGCCAGCCCTTACGCCCTGAGTTACTACACCTTGCCCCGGCACTGGGAGTTCCTCAAGGAGACGGAGAACTCCCACTGGGGAGGGAGCGTGCTGCCGGACGGCGGCTTCGAGGTGCCGACCGACCAGGTGCCGCAAGGTTGGCTGCGGCAGGAATCCACGTCGACCGACCAGGTCGTGACCAGCGCCCGCCGGGTGACCGAGGGCCCCGACGAGGGCAGGCAGTGTCTCAAGCTGGAGATCGCGCCGAAAGATCCGCTGATTGTCCCGGCCGTGCTGGAGCGCGCCTACGTCGCCATCCACTCTCCGGCCGTGCAGCTGCCACCGGGAACCCTGGTGCGCATCAGCGCCAGCGTGCGGGCTCCCGGAGGCATTGCCGGCTCGGCCGACGGCGCCCTGTTCTACGACAGCGCCGGCGGTGAAGCGCTGGCGTACCGGGTCAACGGCGACCTGTCGAAGTGGAAGAGACTGGTGCTGTTCCGCCGGGTGCCGGAGACGGGATCCATCAGCATCACCATGGCCCTGACCGGGCTGGGCAAGGTCTATTTCGACAGCGTGCGCATTGAGCCGATCGCTGCCGGCCCGGCTCCGACGCCCAAGGCTACCGTCGCTACCCAGGGCAGTCGGTAGATTGTTGCACGACCCCTGCCGGCTTGCCCGGCAGGTGAAGGAGTTCATTGGCTAGAAACGAGGGAGAGAAAAACGCTTCTGCCTTTTCTTCTAGCCGCGACCTCCTTCACCTGCCGGGCAAGCCGGCAGGGGTCGAAGACACCTCCGTTGGAAATCGAATCCGGAAGGTCGCTCCCCGCAGCGGCGCGGTCTCGATCTCCAGCTGGGCGTGGTGGTGCTCCAGGATGGTGGTCACGAACGCCAGTCCCAGGCCCATGCCGGTGCTGTTGCCCTCGTGCAGGGCATTGTCGCGCTTGGTCGAGAAGTGGGCCTCGGTGCAGTGCTTGCAGACCTCCTCGGTCATGCCGGCCCCATTGTCGATCACCTCCAGGAGCACCGCGTCGGGTTCCTGGAAGGTCCGCAGGGTCACCCGGCCCTTCCAGGCCGCGGCCGCCAGGACCGCTTTTTGCCGGGCGGCCCGGTCCAGCTGCTGGTCGCGGTACGCCTGCTCACGCAACTGGTTCCGCATCTCGAAGATCGCATCGCGGGCATTGAACAGCAGGTTCTCGACGGTTTGCTGCAAATGCGAACTGTCCCCCTCCAGCGGCAGCTCCCCCGGGGCCAGCTCGAAGACCAGGTCCAGCTTCCACTTGTCGCGGGCCAGGTCCTTCCAGGTCGCCTCGGTCTGACGCAGCATGGCGTTGAGGTCCAGCCGGGTCCGCTCGGCCCGGCTCGGATCACGCCGCACCGTCCGCAGGATCTGCTGCAAGCGCTCCGTCACCTGGCCCAGGGTTTGCCGGACCTCGGTCAGGGTTCGCGCTTGCTCATCTGTGCAGGCCGTCTGCTTCAGACAGCGCTCCAGCAGGTCGTTGGGCCGGACCAGCAAGTTCTTGATGTTGTGGGCATAGGAACAGGCCATGATGCCGATGCTGGCGTACATCTGCGAGCGCAGCTCCAGCACGCGCTGCTCCGCCGCCTGGGCGGCCAGCCGCTGTTCCAGTAACTTGCGCCTCGGCCTCCTCGTGCTGCCGGCGCGCCTCCTCCGCCTGGAGCTGGGCCAGCTGCCTCTGGGACTCGCGCTCCCGCTCCCGCCGCTGCAGCCACACCAACCAGACCACGGCCAGGCCGGTTGTCACGCCCACCAGGACGACCACCTGCGTCAATCGGCGCTGGCGCTCGACCTCGATCGCCTGCTGCTTCCGAAAAGCGTGCAGCTGGTAGGTCAGGACCACCACGGCCCCCGGAACCAACCGATGCTCCAGCACCTTGTACTGTCCCGCCGGCCGGGCATGTCCATTGGTGGGATAGGGACGGTAGGGAATCTCGGAATCCCAGACAATCGGGTGCCGGCGTACTGGCTTCGCTGCCTCCTCCGGGCTTGGGGTCAAAGCGGACCTCCAGCCGATAGATCACGGGGAAGAGGGGCAGCTGGCCGGCATAGATCTTGGTGGGCGGATCTGCCAGCGCCTGGAGCTGCTCGAAGATTTCTTGCCGCTTAACTGCCGCACTCCAGCGCAGCTTTCTCCAGCTTGGTCAGGGCCGGCTCGTCCGCCAGGTGAGGCTCGGCGGGATGGGGCAAGGAGTGCAGGTCGGCCAGGGCCTTCAAGTACCCCTCGACCATTTCCGGCAGCGTTTCGGGTGTGCGCGTCTCCTCCAACCATTCGACCATCGAATCCCGGTCGTAGCGATCCTCGCTGCCCAGCCAGCTGGCTACCGGCTCGTACAGGGCGACGACGACCAGGCCCCACAGGACCACCAGCAGCAGCAGGATCAAGGCGAACTCGGTGCGCAGGGCGCGGAGCAGGGATTTCATCGGTGGGCGCCTCCTTCCACCGCGGGGGGCTCATAGTCCACGATCAGCGGCTCCCCCGCGCCTCCCAGGTTGGCCCGGGGTTGTCGGCCGACAGGCCCGGCCGCCAGCTCCAGACCTCCAGCTGGGCCCGGGGCAGGACCCTGCCGTTCTTGATCATCGGCCGAAGGTAGACGACATGCTCCCCGGTGCCCGACCGGCGATTGCCGTTGGGGGCGAACAGCGCTTGTCCGTGCGCGTCCAGTTTGACGTGCCGGAGGCGCTCGGCCAGTTGGGCCGCGTTCGGGCTGGCTCCGGTCGCTGGCGATTCCGCCTCGCCCCAGTAAGCACGGGCCAGCGAACGCACGATGTCCGCGTTGAGCAGCACTTCCTCGGTGCCGGTCCGGGACGAAGGGTCCTCCGACAAATCCGAAACAGGATCTGGGTGTTCTTCTTTCGGATTTCGGATTTCGGATTTCGGATTTGGGAGCGCAGCGACCCCGGGATGGAAGCCGGCCCGGCGCTCGACCGGGTTGTAGTGACAGAAAAAGACCAGGGGCATGGGTAAATCCTGGATGGGCCAGAGGGAGCGGCGGTCGCGATAAACGGTGTTGAAGGAGATGGCGTCGCCGGTGACCACCACCAGGCGGCGGGCCCGATCGGGGTCGAGCCGTTCCAGGGCCCGCAGGAAGCGGCGCATGGGCTGCACCTGTCCGGTTACCACCAGCAGGGATCGGCCGGGATGGCCGCCCTGGCTCAGTTGCCGGCTGACGTGGCCGGCGCGCTCGGCCTCGTCCCGGTTGGGCCGGGCAAACGAGCCGACACTGGTCAGCACGTCATACTGCCGGGGCAAGAAGGAGCGCGGGTAGCGGTAGTGGGGGAAGACGCCGCCCGCCAGCCCGGGAGGCGGTCCCCCCAGGGCGACGCAGCCGGTCACCCAGGCCCAGTCCGCCAGACTGCCCTCCACGGCCAGGGCCGGCAGGGCCAGGTCCGGCAGGGCGCGCAGAAAGCTGTCGCTCAGGTCGTAGGAGTAGGAATCGTCGGTCCAGCGCACCAGGTACACGGATTCCTCCTCGGGCCGGAGGTCCGGATGACTGCAGACAAATCGGCTGACGGCCTCGGCCATCTGGTTGTTGGTGAAGCAGAAGCGAAAGGTCCGGCCCGGGTAAATGCTCATCAGGTCGATCTGGTCCTCCGGGGCCTGCGGCAAGCTGAAGGTCTCCTGCAAGCTGACGCGATCGGCGGTGGCCGAGGTCAGCACCAGCAAGGGGCGCTGCTCCTCGGGCAGGGCGCGCGTCTGTTTGTCGAGGGCCTGGGCCAGGGCGGAGGCCGCCTCGCTGCTGCTGCCGCCGACGAAGGCCAGAGGCGGCTGACGGTTGCGGAGCAGGGACTGCACCCACGTATCGGTTTTCCAGCGGCTGGTCAGCTTGTACCAGCGAAAGCAGAGCCGCGGCCTCGATTGGCCGCAGGACAGGGAGATTTCGGGAACGTCGGTGGAACTGGGCGGATAGGCCCGGTCCGTGTTGAGAGCGACGTCGGGCCAGCTGGAGCGGAGCCGGACCGCGACCCGGGCCGCCGCGGTGACAAAGCGCTCCCAGCTGGAGCCGTTGGTGGCCGGCATCAGCCAGACGATCTCCCGCTCGCCGGAGGCGAGCGGCCGCGGTTGCGGCGCCGGCCCCGGCTCGCCGAGGTAGGGACGGAGGATCACCCACGCCGTCATCAGCACCGCGCCCAGCAAGAGCAGCGGCAGCCAGAACCGTTTCATGGTCGAAGCCCTTCTGTCGCGGTGAATGGGCCCCCCGGGTTGCGCTGCGCTCCACCCGGGGCTTTATTCCGTAAACCAGGAGTAGAGCCCCGGGTGGAGCGCAGCGCCACCCGGGGTGTGGAGCGCAGCGCCACCCGGGGGCGTTACATTGATTGTACCGCCTCCTGCACTTTCGGAGGGATCATGAGCACGACTCCGCTGACTCTGGTGATCTACGGCGCCTCGGGCGACCTGACGGCCCGCAAGCTGGTGCCCTCGCTGTACCGGCTGGAGCGCAAGAACCGACTGCCCCCGGAGATACAGATCGTCGGCCTGGCGCGGTCACCGTACACCGACGACAGCTTCCGCGACAAGATGGGCTCGGCCCTGAAGGAGTTTGCCGGCGGCGACTGGGACGAGTCCGCCTGGCAGAACTTTGCCCGCCGGCTCCACTACGTCTCGGCCGACGCGGCCCACGCGGGCGGTTTGCAGCCGCTGCGTTCCTGGCTGGAGGAGCACAACGGCCCCAAACTCGGCCGGCGGCTCTACTACCTGGCCGTGGCGCCCAACCTCTCTCCGGGGATCGTCGCCCAGCTGGCCGCTTCGGACCTCAATCACGGCTCGCCGGACAACTGGGTCCGGCTGGTGATCGAGAAGCCGTTTGGCCGGGACCTGCAAAGCGCCCGCCAGCTCAACGAGGAGCTGGGGCAATACTTCCACGAGGAGCAGATTTACCGGATCGATCATTACCTCGGCAAGGAGACGGTGCAGAACATCCTGGTGTTTCGCTTTGCCAACACGCTGTTCGAGCCGCTGTGGAACACCAAGTACGTCGAGCACGTGCAGATCACCGTCAGCGAAACGGTCACCGCCGCGGACCGGGCCGACTACTACGACAAGTCCGGAGTCCTGCGCGACATGTTCCAGAACCATCTGCTCCAGGTGCTGACCCTGGTGGCGATGGAGGCCCCCTCCCGCTTTGCCGCGGACCCGCTGCGCAACGAGAAGGTCAAGGTCCTCGATTCCATTCCGGTGCTGACCCCCGACGAGGCCGCCAGGCAGATTGTGATCGGACAGTACGCCGGTTACCGCTCGCACAAGGGCGTTGCTCCGGGTTCAAAGACGCCGACGTACGCTGCCATCGAGCTGCCCATCGACAACTGGCGCTGGCGCGGCGTGCCGTTCTACCTGCGTTCCGGCAAGGGCCTGTCGAAACGGTTAAGCGAGGTCGTGATCCAGTTCCGCTGTCCGCCGCATTTGATGTTTCCCATGCCGCCGGGCGCGACGCTGGAATGCAATCGGCTATCGCTCTGCATCCAGCCGGACGAGGGCATCCATCTGAGCTTTCAGAGCAAGGTGCCCGACACCGAGGCGGTGAAACTGAATGCGACCGACATGGAGTTCCACTATCGGGACTATTACGGCGCCGGCAGCTTGCCGGAGGCATACGATCGCCTGCTCCAGGATGCGATCACCGGCGACGCGGCTCTGTTCATGCGCAGCGACGAGATCGAGCGCGCCTGGGAAATCATGGACCCGCTGATCGCCGCCGTGGAACAGGACGACAGGGTCAAACCGGTGGAGTACGCGGTCGGCTCGGAGGGGCCGAAGTGCGCCGACGAGTTCCTGGCCCGCAGCGGCAGGAGCTGGCTGTCGATGTGCCACCATTGAGATGCAGGGTTTGTCGGAGCCGCGCACGCAGCGCAGCGGAGTAAGCGGCCCGGGAGCCCGGAGGGCCGCTTAGGCGAGCGGCAGGAGAAAACCTACCCAAAGTAGCCATCACGCTCCGCGTGATGCAGGCTCATCACGCGGAGCGTGATGGCTACTTTGATCCTGCCGCTCGCCTTACTCCGCTGCGCTGCGTGCGCGGCTCCGACGATTTCTCCTCACTCCACCCGCATCTCCACCACCGCCGTCCACGTGCCTCCCGGAGGCAGCACCAGCCAGCCCGCATCAATGCCCTGTTGCTGAAGGTTAATCGCATCCGTGGTGCAGGTGTACGGCTCGACGCAGAATGCCTGCCGGTGCTGCGGCACGAAGACCACAAGGTCGCGGAACACGGTTGAACAGGACACCCGCAGCGTCGCTCCCGGTGGACTTTGCAAGGTGGCGCAGGGGTACAGCTCGCCTTCCGGCACCTGGCTCCGGCCCGGAGGATCGGTCAGAACGTCATCGACGTGCAAGGAGGCGAACGGCCGGGGCGCATTCAGGTTCCGTGGCCCATCGACGGGGGGCCGCTGGCCGGTCGGCAGGTTCTCCTTCAGCTCCCAGTACTTGCGGGCCGGCACCTGAACGGTGCATTCGTCGGCCGACCGATCGCTGACAAACGGCATCCGGAAATAGGGATGATAGCCGAGCCCAAACGGCATCGGGTTGCGGTCCGGATTGGTGACTTCCGCCTCCAGGCGCAGCCAGCCCTGGCCCAGCCGATGGGTCAGCCGCAGCCGATGGTCGGCCGGCCACAGCGCCAGACACTCCGGGGCATCCTGGCTGCACTGGAACTCGCCGGTCAGCCAGGCCTCGCTGCCGCTGGCTCCCTGGTCAACGACGCGCCAGGGATGGTGGACCGCGAAGCCGTGGATCGCGTTCTGCTTGGCCGGATCGTCTTGCGGCAGCTGATATTCCTTGCCGTCCCAGCGGAAGCGCCCGGCCCGGATGCGGTTGGGGAAGGGAAACAGCACCGGAATGCCGCTGCGCGTCGGCCGGCCGTTGCTGTACAGGGCCGGATCGACGTAGAGCAGATCCAGGTGGTCCTTCCCGTGCGGCATCCGCCAGTGGAGGCAGTTGAAGCCCAGGGCGGGCCAGATGACCGCTTCGTGGCCATCGGGCCGGATCAGGCGATAATGGGTCGGTTCCAGACCGCTCTGGACGGGCGGAGTAAACGTCTCGACCGTGAAGTTCATCGCTCGCTCTCCCCGTTGCTTGCTCTCCCGCGTATCGTAGCCCCTGGTCCCCAGGGCTGCCCTGGGCTATCCTGTTACGCCCCTTCGGGGCTAAAACTTGCCCGAAGGACACCCTGCCGTGCCAACCTTGCCAGCTGATCGTCTTGTTGCCTTTGCCCGCGACCTGTTTGTCGCCGGCGGCGTTCCCTCCGACGAGGCCCAGATCGTGGCGGCCAGCCTGATCGACAGCAACCTGGCCGGCCACGACTCGCACGGGATCATTCGCATCCCGCAGTACCTCAAGGGCGTCGAGGACGGCCATCTCAAGCCAAGTACACCGTTGAGCATACTCCATGAGACGGCCGCTGTCCTGGTTTGTGACGGCGGCTGGAACCTCGGTCAGGTCCAGGCCCACCGCCTGCTGCAGCGTCTGACCGAGAAGGCGGCCGCGGTCGGCATGGCCACGGGCACGCTGCGCAACTGCGGCCACATCGGCCGGCTGGGGGAGTACGGCGAGGCCGCGGCGGGGAAGGGCTTTGCGTTCCTGGCCTCGGTCAACAACCACGGCTTTGGCCGGGCCGTCGCTCCGCCGGGCGGCGCCCAGGGACGGATCGGCACCAACCCGCTGGCCCTGGCCGTTCCCGGCCACGCAGCCGAACCGGTGGTCCTGGACATCGCCCTGAGCGTCTGCGCCGAGGGCAAGGTGCGGGTGCAGTTCAACAAGGGCGAGCCGGTCCCCGAGGGCTGGCTGCTCGACGCCCAGGGCCAGCCCACCACGGACCCGAGTGTGCTGTACCACGATCCGCGCGGCACCATCCTGCCGCTGGGCGGGCCGCAGGCGTACAAGGGCTTCGGCATCGGCTTGCTGCTGGACATGCTGGTCGGCGGCCTGTCAGGTGCGCCGTGCAGCCGGCCCGAGATCGGTCCGCGCTCGGCCAATGCGGTGCTGTTTGCACTGTGGGACAGCCGGCACTTTGCTGGAAGTGAGCATTTCACCCAGGAGATCACCACTCTGATCTCCAACGTCCGCACGTGCCCGCGGGCGGCAGGCGTGTCGGCGATCCAGCTGCCGGGCGATCCGGAACGGCGGGAACGGGCAAAGCGCAGCGCGGAGGGAATCCGGCTGGACGATGGGACGTGGGGGCAGCTGACCGCTCTGGCGGGAAGACTGGGTGTGAAGGCCCCCTGAGAGCGAACGAAAGGAACGGCGAGCGGCGCGGCGTCAGCCCGCCGGTGAAGGTTGAACCCCTTACCGGCGGGCTGACGCCGCGCCGCTCGCCGTTCCTTCCGAACCCTCTGAGCGGCTCTGCAAGTTGAATCGATGGCCCTGCTCCCTCACCGCCTGGCCAGTTTCTCCAGCCGTTCGACGTACTTCTCCGGCCGTTTGAGCTGCTGGATGACCGTCCTCGCCGCCTCGACCTCGGCCGCCGGCGCCGGGCCGACCAGGGCCATCAGCCGCAGCCGCTTGAGCCGGCACTTCACCTCATACAGCCAGCGCCCCTTGCCACCAATGGTCTTCAGCTCCAGGTTGCGCACCGCCAGCACCCGCGGCCAGTCCTCGCTCAGTTCGTGATACGCCGCCAGGGCGTCGAAACCGGCCGGCGACGGTGGCATCCCCAGGCGCTCGAAGCGGGAGGTTCCCTGGCGATAGAGCTTGTCGGCCGAGGCGCCGTCTCCCTGGTGGCTGGCCGCCAGGGCCTGCCAGACCAGCAGTTCCGACAGTTCCAGCTGATGGCCCACCACCCGGGCGAGTTCCTCGCCGGTGCGGGCCTCCGCGGCCATGGTCTCCCAGTCCTTGCGGCGGAACGCGATCTCGCAGCGGCTGTCGTGGACAAACACCGCGAAGTGCCGGGAGCGATGGCCCTCCGTGTCCCGGTCGGCCAGGGCCAGCTCCTGCTGACTGATGTCCCAGGCCTCGTCGATCTTGGCGTGTTCCAGGGCGAAGCGCCGTTGCCGGGCAAACAGCAGATAGCGGTTGCTGTCGGGCTCGCGGGGGACTTCCTTCTCCAGATAGTCCAGGGCCTGCTGGATCGGCTCGCTGTGCCCCTCCGGATCGATGCCCAGGTAGGCGGCCACCAGGTCGTCGAAGATCGACAGCCGCAACGGATGCTGCTCGAACTGCGGTTTGCGGGCCTCGAGGGCGACGCGCACCACGTGCTCCAGCACCGCGCGGAAGTCGCGCTTCCAGTGCATCAGCGCGGTGGACTTCCAGTGATCGAAGAACAGCACCCACCACGGCTCGTTCAGGGCCAGGGCCTGGCGCCGACCTTCCTCGCACAGTTGCAGGGCCCGGTCGGGGTCGGTCTCGCGGAGCTGGTAGATCACCGGATGAAACGCGGTCAGCCGGATGCGGGCCTGGTCCTTCTCGGCCAGGACGCGCTGCCGGTACTCCTCAACCCAGTCCCAGATGTCCATGAGTCGGCTCCTCCGCTTCCCGAGGGACACACAAGCCCGGAGCGCTAGCGACGGGACAGTCCGGTGAAACGCACGCTCAGTCCGTCAAATCCAGCTTCCGAGAGTTGTTTCCGGGGTGGATGGTCCAGGATTGGTCCGAGGTGGTTCGATCCCGATACCGGGGCGGAATCGGGGGCAGGTCGGCGGCGAGTTCCCTGGTCCCTTCCTGAACTGCACGCGATTCCTCGATGACTATGCGATACTTGCCCGGCTCCGGCACTTCACCGGCAAAGGCGCCGTCGGGAGAGAGAGGGAAGGGCTGGGCAAAGAACTCCCCATCCTCCCGGTCCGCGAACAGCACCAGGGTCCTGTGTCCCAGGGGCTTGCCGTTGAGGGTCACGGTCCCCTCAACCCGCGGCCGGCCCTGGGAGGCACAGCCCACCATCAGCACCAGAAGCACGCTCAGCCCGCTCAGGATGCGCTGCATGACGGGGGCCCTCAAATGCCCGGACCAAGGGGCAGGCCGTCATCCGGCAGACAGAGCCGCCACCACGTGGTCGCGCTGATGGACGCGGCTGCCATCCGGACGCTGCCGTCGGCCAGGGCGACCTGGCAACCGGCTGGCGAAAGCGCCTGCGGCGTGTAGCACGATTGGGTCCCCAGTTTTGGCATGATCTGGAAGAGATCCGCGTGGATCAACATAGGGGCCCACATGGAAGGACCAGCGCCATCCTCACCCCAGGTGCGCTGGCCGACACCGGGGCTGTACTGGCAATTGGCGGCATAACGCTCCGCGAACAACAGGACGTTGGAAGTCCCATCCGGGAAACTCGCGGCGATGGTCGGAGCGGGATTGCCTGTGGGGCCCGCTGTATTGCCGTTCGCCGAGGTGCCGGGGTCCACGCCGTAATACTGCCGGGCATAGCCGTCGCCATCCGAGATATAGCCGTTGACCTCGTAGCTGCACAGGCCAGCCGTGATCCCTTGACTGTTCACCGCGGTCATGGTGCCGGCCGCGGTCGGGTCGAGCGGAGCAATGTAGGTCTTGATGACGGCTGTGGAAGTGTACGAGTGGCCGACGGTCGCCTGGTAAACGGCGGTCTGCTCGATGAAGGGGAGAAGGTAGTAGAAGATGGTGCCGTGCGGCGCCGGCGCGACGTTGGCGTTCTTGGCACCGGGCGGATAGTTGCCATAGCCCGGAGGGATGGAACCATAGGCGTCGTTGCAGGAATGGCACGCCAGGGCCATTTGCTTGAGGTTGTTTTGCGACTGCGTCCGGGCCGCGGCCTCGCGGACCTTCTGCACGGCCGGCAGCAGCAGGCCGATCAGGATGGCGATGATGGCGATCACCACCAAAAGCTCAATCAGCGTGAAGCCTCTTCTTCCCCCGCTCCCTCGGTTGCTCATACAGGAATCTCCCCTGGCTTCTGTTATGAAGGATTGGTGCCAAATGACGGAACTTGTACCAGTTTACTTTAGCTGATCGGCCGGGGGAGTGCCAGCACCGCCGGTGCGGAAAAATGCTTCCGGTCCGATTTCCGCGGCGAAAGAAGCATTTTTAACTTGCTGTGAAGGCGATTGCCTGAGAAGATGACCCGTGCGCCTTGAATAATCGGCTGATTGCGGATCGGCCGGGGATCGAACAACACCAAGGAGAGCAAGATGAGCGAGCAACCCATCGAACGTTGCCCGGAGTGCGAAGCGCTGTCCAGCGGCGAGAGCCTGGATCGGCGGGACTTCATGCGTGCCGTCGGCGTTGGCGCCGCGGCGGTGGCGGTCGGCACCGTGCCCGCCGTGGCCCGGGCCGCTGCCGAGACGGTCAAGAAGCCGGCCAAACCGGCCGAGGACCTGATCAAGGAGCTCTACTTCACCCTCAGCGACGACCAGAGAAAGAACGTCATTCTCCCCTGGGACCACCAGACCAAAACCGGAGCCGGGTTGTTCACGACCCGGCTGGGTATGTTCAACGCCCCCATCGCCAACAAACGGATCGGCGACAATTACAACAAGGCCCAGCAGGACCTGCTCAACCGCATCATCCGCGCCGTCATCTCCGAGGATGAGATGGCCTGGAAGCGCATCAGCCGCAATGGCACCTGGGATGGCAGCCGTTCCTTTGAAGGCTGCGGTGCCGTCATCTTCCGTGATCCGACCGAAGGAGAGAAATTCTCCTGGGTGTTCACCGGCCATCACCTGACCATCCGCTGCGACGGCAACAGCGAGCCCGGCGCGGCCTTCGGTGGGCCGATGTACTACGGCCACAGCCCCAACGGCTACGCTGAGGCCAACGTCTTCAATTACCAGACCAAGACGGTCACGGAGGTCTTCAAGTCGCTGAGTGAGAAGCAGCAGAAAAAGGCTGTCATCGGCGGCACCCCGCATGAGGGCGCCGAGTCTGTCCGCTTCCGCAAGCCGCAAGATGCCAAGCCCGGCATCCCCTGCACCGAGCTGAGCGCCGAGCAGAAGGTCCTGGTCGAGAACGTCCTCAAGAGCCTGCTGTCGCCGTATCGCAAGGAGGACGCCGACGAGGTGCTCGAGATCCTCAAGGCCAACGGCGGCCTGGACAAGCTGTCCCTGGCGTTCTACAAGGACAAAGATCCTCAAGATCCTCGAGAGCGGTGGCACTTCTGGCGCCTGGAAGGCCCCGGCTTCGTCTGGAACTACCGCATCCTGCCCCACGTGCACTGCTTCGTCAACATTGCCGCGACCATGCCGTCGTGAGGTTCCAAAACACTCCCCTCTCCCCGCTGGGGAGAGGGGTTGGGGGTGAGGGGTTTCTTCTGATTTATCGTTTCGCGCTGGCCAACCCAGCGCGAAACGATAAATCGGTCAACCATTCCCCTCACCCCCAACCCCTCTCCCCAGCGGGGAGAGGGGAGAAAAACGAGAAAGTAGGTGCCTGCCGATGCGGCTGTTTGGACTCTGCCTCGCCTTCACGGCTCTCGCGTTCCTTGTTCCTCCCACTGCGGAGCCCGCTCCTCCGGAAAAGAAACTCCCCGACTTTCAGAAAGACGTCTTGCCGATCCTGGAAGCCAAGTGCAATCGCTGCCACGGCGCCCGCAAACGCGACGGCCGGCTGGACCTGCGCACTCCGGAGGCCATGCTCAAGGGCGGCATCAGCGGGCCGGCTTTCGTGCCCGGCGATGCCGGCAAGAGCATGATGATCGAGATGATCTGGTACAATGAGATGCCGCCCAGGCGAGAGAAGAACCGCGTCACGGACAAGGAACTGGAACTGCTCAAGAGTTGGGTCAACGCGGTTGCTCCGGCAGCGCCGAAGAAACCGTAAGCGCCGGCCCTTTTTCAGGATCGGGGAGCCGATTTCGGCCCTCCCGGCCCGGTTGCCGATTCTACCGCTCCCCCTTCGGGCCGCTTGACCCGCGGCCCCATTTGTGTTATTGACGCATCTTTTTTGTAGATTTATCATCTCCTCTATCTTGGCCATTTAGCCCGATTGGCAGTCTGCCGCCGTGGCAGTGGCAGGCGCAGCCGATCCGATTCCGACTTGCACCTCCAGAGGGGAAAGCGATGTTGTCACTGGTAATGATGACGGCCCTGTCCACCGGCAGCGCCGCCCCCGATTTCGGTGGCAGGTACTGGTGGGGTTGCTGCGGTTGCTTTTGTGGTTGCTCCAGGTGCGGCTGCTGTACGTGGGGCTGTCACGGCTGCAGTTGCGGCGGCGGCTGGGGCTGTCAGGGCCCCTATTGCGCTGCTGCCTGTGGCTGCGGCTGTGGCTGTGGCTGCGGTTGCGGTTGCGGTTGTGGCTGCGGCTGCGGTGGTGGCGGTGGTGGATACGCCTGTGGCCACGCCGCCTGGTGGGGTACGGGAGCCTGGAGTGGCTGGGCCCGGGGGTATGCCTACGGGTACGGTCACTGGCCGGCCCCCGGCGGTTGGGGCCTGCCTTACAGCACCTACAATGGCTGCTGGGGATGCGGCGGGCCTCTGCCTCCTGGTCCAGTCATCACCGGGGTGCCGGTTGGAAGCACGGCCCCGCCCGTTCCCATGGCGGCTCCGCAAGGGGGTCCTGGTCCTGGTCCCGGTCCCGGTCCTGGTTTTGGTCCTGGTCCTGTTCCTGGGATGCCTCCCCAGGTGGAACCGATGAAACCAGCACCGAACAAGGAGGAAGTGATTCAGACCAGTCTGCCCACCCGGGCTCGCCTGATCGTCGATCTGCCGGCGGATGCCAGGCTCTACGTAGACGATAAGCTGACGAAAACCAGGTCGGACCACCGGACGTTCACCACTCCGGTCCTCAGCCAGGGGGACACCTACTACTATGAACTGCGTGTCGAACTGATCCGCGAGGGGGTAACGCTTTTTGAAAACAAGAAGGTCACTCTGAAAGCCGGCGAAGTGATCCGGACGGATTTCAAGGACATGGAGCGGACAACCACCGCCAAGGCAAGCAGGAAGTAGCTTCTGTCCCCAGCCGCTTGCGGCTTAGCGCTGCAGCCTGGTTGCGCTAAGCCGCAAGCGGCTGGGGGGAAGCGAGTCAGGGACAATGGCGTCCGGGGTTGACATCCCATCGGGGTGTCAACCCTGTTTTCATTTCCTGGTTGATTGTCACCTCTTTCGTCACCTATAATTTAAGTGAAATCGAAATGAGCCTGGCAACATTGCTCAACCAACCTCAAGAGGAGTGCTGGTTGGGCTGGTCTGTTTTCCGGCAGTCATGCCTTACTCCCTGACCATCCTCTGGTGTGAACGCAATCGCTTTTTACCGGCCATTCTCGCTGTTTCCTTTAGCGCATTACTGATTGCCCTGCAGAGCGGCATGCTCCTGGGGTTCCTGTCGGTGACGGCCCGGCCGATCTACCACTCCGGCGCCGACCTGTGGGTTGGCTCGTGGGAGATGCCGAGCATCGGCTTCAGCGAACCCATTCCGGAGGAGTGGCGCGTCCGGCTGGCCTCGCAGCCCGAAGTGGAGCAGACGGAGCCGTACGTCTACGGCATCGGCGTCTGGCGTCGGCCGCGGGGCGGGACGGAGACGTGCTACGTCATCGGCTCCCGTCTGGGACCCAGTTCGCTTGGAGCGCTGGCCAATCTCACTCCCTCCATGCGCAGCCGGCTGACGGTCCCCGGCTCGGTGGTCGTTGACGAGTCCGGGATGGGCCAGCTGGGTCTGGAGCAAGGGGAAGGCGAGCTGACCGAGGTCTTCAAGCAGCGGGTCCGGGTGGTCGGCGTGATGCGCGGCGGCAGCACGGGCCTGATCCCGGCTGTGTATTGCTCGCTGCGGACGGCCCGGATGCTTCTTCCCGGAGTCCGCGAGAAACCGGAACTGGCCAACTACCTGCTGGCACGCTGCCACAGCCCCGAGGAGGCCCGGGTCGTGGCACGGCGGATGCGGCACCAATTTCCTCAGATGGCCACGTACACCCGCGACGAGTTCGCCTGGCGGACCGGCAGGCACTGGCTGATCAACACCAGGGCGGGCATCGCCCTGGGCTTTGCGGCCTTGCTCGGCTTCGTGGTCGGCGCCGTCATCACCAGCCAGACGCTGTACGCGGCCGTGGTGGCCTCGCTCAAGGAGTACGCGGTGCTGCGGGCCCTGGGCATTCCGCGCTGGCGGATTGCCGTGATGGTCATGGCCCAGTCGTTCTGGATCGGCGTCATCGGTGTCGGCCTGGCCCTGCCGGCCGCGATGGGCGTGGCCCGCCTGGTCAAGAACTGGGAAATCGAAGTGATTTTGTCGCCGCCGTTGCTGAGCCTGACTGCGGGACTGACGATCTTGATGGCCCTGGTGTCCGGACTGACGGCGCTGCGATCCCTAAAACATGCGGAGCCGGCTTCGCTGCTCCGGTAATGGAGTTGACACGGGTAATGCCTGTAGGGAACGCCCTCCGTGGCGTTCCGATCGGCAACGGAACGCCACGGAGGGCGTTCCCTACAGGACCAAAGGAGACGATCCTGGGTACTGCAACCATCGACCGACGGGTCTCCCGAATGAATGATACGCCGCGCAGGTTCCCCTGGTTGTGGGTAGTGGTGCTGGTCCTGACGACCGGCAGCACGTTTGGGGTGGCGTTCCTTCTGGGCCAATCGATCGCGAAACATCCAGGCACGAAGCGGGCCAGTCAGGGCCCGGACGAGGAAAAGCTGGTCTGTCTGGGGTATGTCGATCTGGAGCATGGCGTCACGTCGCTGGCCCCCTTGCAGCTGGGACGAATCGCGAAGGTGCTGGTTCAGGAAACCGATCCGGTCAAGGCCGGCGACGTGCTGCTGCAGCTGGAAGACGGTCCAGCCCGCCACCGCGTCGAGGAAGCAGAAGCGGCCCTGGCGTCGGCCCGCAATCTCCTGGCCCAGAGCGAAAGGGGAGTGCAAACCCACCAGGAACGGCTGCAGCAGCAGCAAGCGGCCGTCGAGGCCATGAAGGAGCGCCTGGCCGCCGCCCGGAGTCAGCTGTCGCGCAAGCAGGAGCTGCTGAAGATCAACTCGGTCAATCAGCAGGACGTTACCTCGGCTGCCCACCTGGTTAAAGAGGCCGAGTCGCTGGAGAAGGTGGAGGAGGGCAAACTGGCCGAGCTGCGCCTGGTCGATCCGGAGCTGGAGGTGCGCAATGCGCGCACCCAGGTCGCAGTGATGGAATCCCGGTTGCAGCAAGCGCGCGACGCCGTGGAGGAATGCAAGCTGAAGGCGCCCCAGTCGGGCACGGTGCTGCGCGTCCTGGCCGGGCCCGGCGACCTGGTCGGTGGACCGAACCGGTCCCCGGTCATTCTCTTTGCCGGCGACGGACCGCGGCTGGTGCGTGTCGAGGTCGAGCAGGAGTTCGCCCGTCGGGTGCGGGTCGGCCTGCCGGCCCGGGTCGAGGATGACACCGATCCCTCGCGGTTCTGGCTTGGCAAGGTGATGCGCATCTCCGACTGGTACACGCAACGCCGGGCCATCCTGCAGGAAGGCCCCTCGCTGCACGACGTCCGCACGGTCGAGTGCCTGATCGCTCTGGATCCCAACCAGACGCCGCCACGCCTGGGATTGCGGGTGCAGGTGGGGATCCAATCCCCGGAGTAGGTCAGGCTTTCCAGCCTGACACGCCTCGAACGTCAGGCTGGAAAGTCTGACCTTCTCCAGGCTACAATGATCCTGTCGCCCGGTGGCACGAGACAAGGACTGTTGCCATGCCTTTCCCTCAGTTTGATCGTTCCCGCTTACGCATCCAGCCGCTGGCTCAGCGGCAGAACGATCTCGACCTGTCGGTGCTGCTGCCGCTCGACGCGCCTCCGAGCAACTTCTCCCATCCTGCCATCGACCTTCTCGGGAAGCGCCTGGTCGAGGCCCGCCGCAAGGGAGCGGCCCGAATCCTGGTCATGGGCGCCCACGTTCTGCGGGCTGGAGTCGCCCACTACCTGATCGACCTGATGCAGCGCGGCCTGCTCAGCCACGTCGCCATGAACGGGGCAGGCCCCATCCACGACTGGGAGTTTGCCCTGATCGGAGCGTCCACGGAGAGCGTGGCCCGCTACGTCCAGAGCGGCGAGTTCGGCCTGTGGCGCGAGACGGGCACCATGAACGACAGTATCCGCCGCGGCGGCGCCGCCGGCCTGGGCCTGGGCGAATCCCTGGGCAAGGCGATCCTCGAAGGAAACTTCCCGCACAAGGACGTCAGCGTCCTGGCGGCCGCGGTTCGGCTGGGAGTGCCGCTGACCGTTCACGTCGGCATCGGTCACGACATCATCCACGAGCACCCCAACTGCGACGGGGCCGCCCTGGGAGCGACCAGCTACACCGATTTCCTGATCTTCACGCAGAGCGTGACCGGCCTGGAAGGCGGCGTGCTGCTCAATTTCGGCTCGGCCGTGATGGGACCGGAGGTTTATCTCAAGGCCTTGGCGATGGCCCGCAACGTCGCCCATCAGGAAGGCCGGGTCATCCGCCACTTCACGACGGCCGTGTTCGACCTGATCCCGCTGGAAGGCGACACCCGGCAGCAGGCCCCCAAGAGCGATCCGCGCTATTACTACCGCCCCTGGAAGACGATCCTGGTCCGGACCGTGGCCGACGGCGGCGAGAGCCATTACGTCCAGGGCGACCATCGCCTGACCGTGCCTCAGCTCTACCGTGCGGCCCGGGCCGCGGAAGGGACTCCACCATGACGTCGCCTGAGTTTCTGAGCAACGCAGTGATCGAGCAGATCCTCTCCGCCCTGCCCCGGCTGCGGATCGGCGTGCTTGGCGACCTGTTCCTCGACCGCTACCTCGACATCGACGCCGCCCTGACCGAGCCCTCGATCGAGACGGGCCTGGACGCCTATCAGGTCGTGCGGGTGCGTTGCTATCCGGGTGCGGCCGGGACGGTCATCAACAACCTGGCGGCGCTGGGCGTCGGCCGGGTCTACCCCATCAGCGTGATCGGCATGGATGGCGAGGGGTTCGAGCTGACCGAGGCCCTGTCGCGCTTGCCGGGCGTGACCTGCGGCATGGTTTTCCCCGCCGCCGAACGGCGGACGCCGACTTACACCAAACCGATGCTGCAAGAGCCCGGTCAGCCGGCCCGGGAGCTGAACCGGCTTGACATCAAGAACCGCAAACCGCTCGCGGCCGAGCTTGAACAGCGCGTGCTGGCGGCCCTGGATGAAACCTGGCCGAAGCTGGACGCCTTGCTGGTGCTGGACCAGGTGAGCGAGGCGGAATGTGGCGTCGTCACCACCGCCGTGCGGGATCACCTTTCGGGTCTTGTTCGGGCCGATTCCGACAAACTGGTCCTGGCCGACAGCCGGGAACGCATCCACCTGTTTCGGGACGTGACGGTGAAGGTGAACGGCGGCGAATGCGAGAAGCGCTCTGGGCCTGGGGGGTTGTCACGGAGATGCGCTCACCGGGGCTGAGTCCCGTTCGGCTGATGGGTACGGAAGCGATTGTCAAGGAGTTTGCGGCACGGACCACCCGTCCGGTGTTCTGCACCTGGGGCGAGCAGGGCACCTACATCGCCAGCTCCGCGACCAGCCAGCGCACTCTGGTGCAAGTCCCGGCTTACCCCGTCGCCGGTCCCATTGACATCGTGGGGGCCGGGGACAGCACCAGCGCGGGCATCGCCTGCGCCCTGGCCGCAGGAACCAGCCTGGAACAGGCTGCGGCGTTCGGGAACCTGGTCGCGTCCATCACCATTCAGCAGCTGGGAATCACGGGGACCGCGTCTCCCGAACAGGTCCGGCGGCGGTGGCGGGAGGTGCGCGAGCGGAAGTGAGAGCAGGAGGCCAAACTTCACTCCCCAGCTCTCTCCCCGCCAACTTCCCTTCAATCGCGATGCAGGACGCCCCTGGGTCCGGATCGGAAGTCCGCCTCGTTTATTGCTTGGTTCATTGTGTATGGTCTTCCTTCCCACGTCTTGGCCATTGCAGTAATACCTTGATCTATGTCAAGTGGAGAGAGTAACAGGCGTTCCTTGACTGTACCAAGGAACCCGCTCGTCCAGTCGTGCCGGAGGTTTGATCCACTGACGGCAATCGTCTTTCAGGAGGACCTTCCGGGAGAATCACGGAACGGATCGCCCGGGATGGATTGAGACCGAGGAAAGCGATGGGAACTGCGATGTTGCCGGGCAGATGCACAAGTGCGTTCGCGACCGCCCTGATCATCGTGGGCATGAGTTCCTTCGGCCCTGGCACACAGCAGAAAAGCCAGGGCGCCGACAAGAACGATGGGTCGCGTCCAGCTGAGGAGAAACCGACTGGCGGCCGCACGACGAAACCTCTGGAGGCGGTGTTTCTGGCAAGGCTCGCCGCTCAGCTTCGGAGTGAGAAATGGGAGGAGTGTACCGCCGGACTGAAGGACGTGGGGCGGTTGCTTGCCGCGAACAGGAACAGCAAGACCGAATTTGTGCCGCTGCTCGAGCCTCTCTTCGGCCTTGCCGGCTGGGGCGGAATTGCGCGGCGCAATGCACGCACCGCCGAGGATTTGATCGTCCGCATCGGGGCGCCTGCGCTTCCCTTGCTCCGCCAACGCCTGAAATCGGCTGAGGCGCATGACCGGCGGGTCGCCGTGGAACTCCTGGTGCGCATCGGTCCCGCGGATGCTTCCCTGGTGAAACTGCTGCGGCCGTTGCTTGCGGACAGGGATGATTTCGTTCGGCAGGCAGCCATCGAGGGTCTCGGCATCGTGGGTCCCTGTGCGCGGGAGGCGATCGATGACCTGCTGCGGGTGGCGACGGCGGATCCGATCCTGCCGCGCCGCGTAGCGGCGCGCATTGCCTTGATCCGAGTGGCCGGTGTCTCGGACGAACGAGTGCAGGCCCTGGCGAAGTTCCTGGAACTGAAGGAGCCCTGCGACGGAGCCGCAGCCTTTGCGGCCGCGGCCCTCGGCGATCTGGGGCCCCAGGCCAAAGCGGCCCTTCCGGCGCTGCGACCGGCGCTGCGCATGTCGATGCCCAGGTCCGAATCGCGTCCGCTTCCGCCCTGGGACAGATTGACTCCCGGTCGCCGGAGACGGTCGCCGCGCTGCTCCGCGTGCTGAAGGACGATCCGGAACGCGAGGCCCGGCGTTCAGCGGCCGGAGCGCTGGGAAAGAGCGGCCCGGCGGCCAGGGCAGCCATTCCGGAGCTTCGCAAGGCGATGCGGGAGAAGGATGGCGGTTGGTGGGTGGCCGCGGAGGCGCTGGGCAAGATCGGCGGCGCGGAGGCTGTGCCCGCGCTGGTGGAGGGACTCGAAAGTCCCGACGACGACATCCGCCAGGTGGCGATTCGGCAGCTCGGCGAGCTGGGGCCCATCAGCAAGCCCGCCGTTGCGGCCCTGGCCAAGTTACAACGAGAAGATCCTCAGAAGCGGAATCGAAGCGCCGCTGCGGCCACCCTGGCCAAGATCACGGGCATGCCCGTCCAGCCAAAATAAGTCTGCACCCGGGGCCTGGTCACTCAGCCGCTGCCCCGGGTTCACGCGGGCCAGGAGCGGGAACCCGGGACAATAACGCTTCGCGTGCGCGGTCTGCATCTGCGCCGGCGATGGCCAGGGCCTGGATGAGTTTATCGCTTCTGGACAACTCGACCGAGACGATCGCCAACCCTTCAAACCGCCTGGCGAGCTGTTCTGCTTCCGCGACCGTCAGGTCATCTTTGATCGTACTGCGAGAGGTCTCAACCAGGTCTTTGGCCTCTTTGAGCCCCAACATCGTAAGCTCTCGAACCAGTCTGATGACCGGGATTTTCCGGTCTGGAATGACCGAAACCAGCACAAGCCGACGCCTGTGGCCCACAGCCGTCAGCCAGACCGGGTCAATCTGTTCGCGAGTTGAGCCAACCGCAGAGAGGTCTGCACCAACTGGTGTTCCAGCCGCAGATACTCGCCTCGAATGTCGCCACGCTCTTCCAACCAGTCGGCGTAGATGAGACGAGTTGCATTGTCGTCAGGATTCTCCCGAAGCGCGTCCAGAAAGCCCTGTTCTTCCTTCATCGAACCACTCTCCCTCGGTTGAAAGCCTGGCGTTCGCCGGACTTCGGAATCGCCAGACCGGCCGGTCAGCCGGCCGTCGCATGCGGCGCCAAGCAGGCGAAGGAAGTTGTCCATCGCCCGCGATTGGATCAAGTTAGCGCTTCTGCGCAGCGCCGTTGGCGTCCGGAGCAGCCGGTGCGAGGACAGGCGTCGTGCCCAGCTCCGGATCTTGTTCGGGCCCCCGAAGTACGGCTCGGACTTCGGGGACGGCGAAGTAAGCGCGAAGGAAGTTGTCCATCGCCCGCGATTGGATCAAGCCGCCCCTCTCCCACCGAGAGATGGTCGCAGCCGCAACACCCAGACGTTCCGCGAGGTCCTTGGACCTCAAACCGAGTGCTTTGTGTCCCTCCTTGATCTGCTGGGGCGTTAACAGTTTCAGGTGCAACCGCAGTGCATGGAGAACCTGAGCATCCGCGCTGGTCGTGAAAACCAGCTTACCACAGGCCCCGCACTTCGGGATGGTCAGTTCGGGAACCTCGATTTGGTAAAGGCGGCCATCGTGTTTCACTTCCGCGGTATAGCGAATCGTTTGCGGCCGCACTTCTTCTTGAAGGCAGTTCAAACAACGCCACGGAAACGGCTTGTCACGCCGCTTGCCGGAACCCTTAACCATCGAATCATGCTTCATGTGCGTTCACCACGCGAATGACTGGATCATCCGGATCAGCAGGGTCTGCCCTTCACGTTCCTTCCCAATTCTCGTAAAATCTTGATCTATGTCAAGTGAAAGAGAAACAAACAGGCCGGGCCCAGCCTAGCCCTGGCCGATGCTGCAGGCCAGGGTGCGGACGCTGCCATCGACGAACAGAGCGGGCATGCCGCTGGATTGCTGCTGACTCCTTGCTTTTGCCGCCCCCTCGTTCCATACTGGGAGCCAGTATCCCCCTTCCCTTGTGGAGCCCGGCTCGTGTCCGACCATCCTGTCCTGGACGTGCGGCGCCTGGATGCGTACCGCCCCTATCTGCGGCTGATCGCCCGGTTGCAGCTGAATCCGCGCCTGCGCGGCAAGCTCGACCCGTCCGACCTGGTCCAGCAAACCTACGTGCGGGCCCTGCAAGCGCTGGAGCAGTTTCGCGGTCAGTCCGACCCCGAGCTGGCCGCCTGGCTTCGGCAGATCCTGGCCCGCACCCTGGCCAACGCCGTCCGCGATCTGCACCGCGACAAGCGGGACGTCAACCGCGAACACTCGCTGGAAGCGGCGGTCGAGCAATCGTCCGCCCGCCTGGAAGCCTGGCTCCGCGATGCTCAGTCCTCGCCGTCCCAGCAAGCCGAACGCAATGAGGCACTGCTGCGCCTGGCGGCCGCCCTGGAAGACTTGCCGGAGGCCCAGGGCGAGGCCGTCATCCTGCACCATCTGCACAACTGGACGCTCGACGCCATTGCCGAGCACCTCGGACGCACACCCGCAGCCGTCGCGGGCCTGATCAAGCGCGGCATGAAGCAGCTGCGCCAGCAATTGCAACAAACCGGCTGATCGCGCGCCCAACTCAACCAATCGTGGTGTCCACTCCTGTAGGCGTATCTGGGTCCATTGGAAAGCGATTGGGTGTCCCATGACGAAAAAACCGAGCGAATCCGCAGAGCGGGAAGAGCAGGTCAACGAGATCATCGCGGGCTATCTCCGTGCTGTCCAGGCCGGGCAGCCGCCCGACCGCGCCGAATTGCTGGCACGGCATCCCGACCTGGCTCCGGAACTGGGGTCGTTCTTCGCGGACCAGGACGCAGTCCTGCCGGTCGCCGCTCCGTTACGAGCCGTAGCCGTCTCACCACCGGACCCGGATGCGACGGTGGGCCGTGATGAGACGGCCATTGCCCCCGTGCTGGGTACGGTGCGCTACGTCGGCGATTACGAACTCCTGGAGGAAATCGCCCGCGGCGGCATGGGCGTAGTGTACCGGGCCCGCCAGGTGAGCCTCAATCGCATGGTCGCCCTGAAGATGATCCTGGCCGGCCAGCTGGCGTCGAAGGCCGACGTCAGCCGCTTTCACCACGAGGCCGAGGCGGCGGCCAATCTCGACCACCCCAACATCCTGCCCATCTACGAGGTCGGTGAGCACGAGGGCCAGCACTACTTCAGCATGAAGCTGATCGAGGGCGGCAGTCTGCGGGACCTCATCCCGGAACTGGTGCAAGATCCGAAGGCCGCGGCCCGGCTCCTGGCGACGGTGGCCCGTGCCGTCCACCATGCGCACCAGCACGGCATCCTGCACCGCGACCTGAAGCCGTCCAACATCCTGCTCGGCGGCGGCCCCGAAACTCCCGTGGGTCAGATGACGCCGTACGTGACCGACTTTGGCCTGGCCAAGCGCACGACGGAGGACAGTGGGCTGACCCAGTCCGGGGCCATCGTCGGCACACCCAGTTACATGCCGCCCGAGCAGGCCGCCGGCCGGAAAGGGCTGAGCGTGGCGGCGGACGTCTACGCCCTGGGGGCCATCCTCTACGAGTGCTTGACGGGCCGGCCCCCGTTCCAGGGCCCGACGCCGCTGGACACGATCTTGCAGGTGCTGAATGACGAGCCGGAGCCGCCCCACCGGTTGCATCCGGGGGCGGTGCGCGACCTGGAGACCATTTGCCTGAAGTGCCTGGCGAAAGAACCGGAGCGACGCTACGCCAGCGCCGAGGCGTTGGCCCAGGACCTGGAGCGCTTCCTGGAGGGCGACCCTGTCAGCGCTCGCCCGCTGGGTGAGCGGGAGCTGGCCGTGCGCTGGGGCAGGAAGCGTCCCATCACGGCCGCGCTGACCATCCTGATGGTGATCGGGACGCTCCTTATTCAGCTCCTTTACACCGCAATGGGTCTGACTGGAGGATTCGGTCCCCAGAGAAGATTCGATGACCAACTTGCCTTTGTGGGTCTTGCCTTTGCGGCCTGGTTGGCCGGGTTCCTGGCGACGATGGCGATCCTTGTCCGGCCGCGGCGCTGGGTTGTCCTTGGCGTGCTGCTGTATCTGCTCCTGACCCTCGGTTTGCCTTGCCTGGCGGTGAGCAATCGCACAGGCGCGGTCCGCCCCGGGGAATCCGAGGAATTGGTCCCTGGTGTCCCCTTCATTCTCTTTGTTCTGCTCGGGTTGGGCGTCGGCATCTTCCTGGCTGCCACGTATGGCGGCCTGAGCCGCTGGCTGGCCCGACGACTCCAGACCGACATGTTGACCTTCTTCTTCGGCGGGGTGCTTGGGGCGATCTGTCTGGTGTCGTTCTCCGCCTGCCTGATCCAAATCCCCGTGATGCTCTTCCTGGGGACGAGTGTTCCGAATGCGAATGGGGTCGGAGCGTTCCTGATTATCGGGGCCATTTATCTGGTCATGTTCCTCGTCAGCCTCGTTGGGTTCTGGTTGGGTGGGACGTTTGTCTCCCGCTACGTCCGACGCCGGCTGATGGCGCAGTAACCGAGAAGAGATCGACCTGCTGCCGGCCGAACTGAAGCAAAAGAGGGGTAATCCGTGAGGGCCCTCCTCGACGCTCTTCCTTGCCAGAGCGTTGTGTGTGTCGCGGCGCAATGCAACCCATTCAGCCCTTCCCCGCCCGCACTTCTCGTGATCTCTCCTGCTGATCTGGCAATCGTGTTCTTGACATTGGTAGACTGACCCGTTAGTGGTAGCAGAACATACCCTGTTTCCATTGGACACTCTTTACTTGCAGGAGATCCCCCCTTGACGCCACCCACCCCCCGGGAAAACCCACCCCATCGCCGTGATTTCCTGACCACCTCGGCCACCCTGGCCGGGGCCGGTCTGCTGCTGCCCGCCATGACACCCCTGGTCCACGCCGCCGGCTCCGACACCCTCAAGATTGGTCTAATCGGCTGCGGCAATCGCGGCACCGGAGCGGCGGTGCAGGCCCTTCATGCCGACTCCAACGTCAAGCTGGTCGCGATGGGCGACGCCTTCAAGGATCGGCTGGAGGGCAGCTTGCAGTTTCTGCGCAAGGACGAGGTCGCCAAGAAGGTCGATGTCAAGCCGGAGAACTGCTTCGTCGGCTTCGACGCCTACAAGCAGGTGATCGACAGTGGCGTTGACGTGGTGCTGCTGACTTCCCCGCCCCACTTCCGGGTGGCTCACGTGAAGTACGCGGTCGAGAAGGGCAAGCATATCTTCTGCGAGAAGCCGGTCGCCGTCGATGCCCCCGGGGTCCGCAGCGTCCTGGAGTCCTGCCGCGAGGCGAAGAAGAAGAACCTGGCGGTGGTGTCCGGCCTTTGCTACCGCTACGAGCGCTCCAAGATCGAGACGATGAAGCGCGTCCACGAGGGCGCGGTGGGCGACATCGTGGCCCTGCACTGCTGTTACAATACCCACGGACTGTGGATGAAGGCCCGGGAGCCGAAATGGTCTGACATGGAATGGCAGATGCGCAACTGGTTATACTTCACCTGGCTGTCAGGCGACCACATCGTCGAGCAAGCCATCCACAGCCTGGACAAGATGATCTGGGCCATGAAGGACGTGCCCCCGGCCAAGGCGACTGGCCTGGGCGGCCGGCAGGCCCGCATCAGCGAGGATTACGGGCACATTTTTGATCATCATGCGGTCACGTATGAATGGCCCAGCGGCATCAAGCTGTTCCACACCTGCCGGCAACAGGACGGCACCATCAAGGACGTCAATGACTACGTCATGGGAACGCAGGGCACCGCCAACGTCATGAAGCACCTCATCACCGATAGGGCCGGCAAGGTCGCCTGGAAGCACCCCAAGGATGCCGACGACGAGATGTACCAGAACGAACACAACGAGCTGTTCGCCAGCATCCGCAAGGGCCAGCCGCTCAACGACGGCGAGCGGATGTGCCAGAGCACCCTGCTGGCGATCATGGGCCGGATGGCTACCTACACCGGCCAGCTGATCACCTGGGAGATGGCCCTGAACTCCAGGGAAGACCTGAGCCCGCCCAGGTATGAATTTGGCCCGCTGCCGGTGCCGCCCGTGGCCCGGCCGGGGGTGACCAAGTTTGTGTAAGGGTCCGTTCCGCCAGCCGCTTGCGGCTTAGCGTGACCGCCAGTCGCGCTAAGCCGCAAGCGGCTTCCTGGACGGACGAAGCGGAGGGTGTGATCCGATGATTCGATTTGTCTGTCCCAAGTGCAAGGAGACCCAATCACGCCCCGACGAGAGCGCGGGCTCGGTGGTGACCTGCGATTGTGGCCAGAAGATCCGCGTCCCCGCTCTCAGTACGGCCCCATCCGCTCCCGCCAGGAAACCCGCCAAGGAGAGCGAGGAGCTGGACGAACTGGACGAGGTCGATGATCTCGAAGAGGCCGATGAGCCGCCTTCTTCCTCCCGCTCTTCCCGCCGGTCCTCGCGCCGAGACGAAGAGGAAGAGGAGGACGACCAGGAAGGACCCTCCCGCTCGCGCCGCAGTGACAACGGCAAGTCCAAACGACGCGGCAAGCGCAAGGGCCGCAAAGCCGCCGATGACGAGCTGCCGCCCGAGGCGGACGAGCTGGGTGAGCTGCGCACCATCCACGAAGTGAGCAAGGTTGGGCCAATCTGCGGGGTCGTCTTTTGCGGCCTGGTGGTCCTGTTTGGCCTGCTGACGTTTCCCTTCTGCATCACGGAACGGTCGATCGCCCCCCTGCTTTTGGGTCTGCCCTTGATCGCCCTTGGGGCGGGGGGCGTTTTGTGGGCTTCCTGGAGCCTGGGGCTGAGGGTCTACCTGTTCGAGGGCGGATTGGTCCGCGCCCACCGCAAGAATTTCCTTGTCGTCCCCTGGGACGACGTTGAGTTTGTCTGGCAGAGCATCACGGAGCATTACTACAACGGCGCCTACACCGGCACCACCTATCACTATTCGCTGCAGCTTTACGACGGCGCGTACGTCAAGCTGGGCAACAACCTGAAAGGCATCAAGGACCTGGGCGAGGAGGTCATGCACCAGACCAGCCAGGCGCTGCATCCCAAACTGATGACGCGGTACAACAAGGGCAAGGTCGTCGATTTCGGCAAGCTGGGCATCAGCAAGGACGGACTGCACTATGGCGATTCCTTCCTGAAATGGAAGGAGATTGATGCCGTCAAGATCCAGCAGGGGGCCATCTCGGTCAGCAAGCGGGGCAAGTGGTTCAACTGGTGCAACATCGCCGCGTCCCAGGTGCCGAACCTGTGGGTGTTCCTGTCCATGGTCGATGAGGTCAAGGGACTGAATCGCCGCTAAGGCGAGCAGGCCCAAAGTAGCCATCACGCTCCGCGTGATGCGGGCTCATCACGCGGAGCGTGATGGCTACTTTGGCCCCGGGACGTGGGACCTCGCCCGGGCAAGCACGAAGAGACGAGGAACCGGAGAGGCTGCAATGTTGCGTTTTTCCTGCTCCCACTGTAAGCAAACCATCCTTCGACCCCAGGAAGATGCAGGGAAACAGCTGAGCTGTCCGCGCTGTCACAAAAAGGTCCAGGTCCCGGCAGGGCCGCGCTCGGAAGAGGAGGAACCCCTCCGCGTCCTCGACGACGAGGAGCCCGAGCAAGACGAGGAACCTGCCGAGGAGGGACCGCCGGACGAACTGCTGCGGCTGCTGCCCGATTTCAACGCCCGGCTCGACGAGCTGCACGTCGATTTCGCCGAGAAGCCCGACGACGACCTGTTCTTCGGCGAGGACGAGCAAGAGGAACTCCCCGAGCGCAGGGTCAAGGAGCTGGGGAAAAAGCAGCGCACCTACCGGCCCGAATCGGGAGGCTCCGTCCTGCTGCTGGTGCTGTCGGGGCTTTTCTTCGTGGGCATCGCCGTTTTCCTTGGCCTGGCCATTGCCTTCCGGGCGCCGATCTTGCTGCTCGGGGCCCTGGCCGCGGCCTTGACCGGGGGCTTGCTTTTCTGGAAGGGCTGGAGCCTGCTCAGCTTTCGCATCAGCGTCTACCAGGGCGGCTGGGTCCACAGCCGCTTCGGCCGCAAACGCCTGCTGGCCTGGCGGGACGCCAACAGCGTCCGCCAGGAAACCATCGTCTACTACGTCAATGGGGTGTACAGCAGCACCACCCACGTCACCACCGTGCTGCTTCGCGACGGCACCCGGCTGATCTGCGACAACACCATTTACGACGTCCGCAAGCTGGGCGAGAGCCTGTTCTGGGAGATCAATCGGGCGAACTTCCCCCGGGCCTATCACGCCCTGGAGGCGGGGTACAAGGTCTACTTCGCGGACCTGGCGGTCAGCAGCAAGGGCATCCACCTCGAAGGCAAGCTGCTGCGCTGGGAGGATTACGACACGGTGGCCATTTATTCGGGAATCGTCTACGTCCGCAAGCTGCGCAAGCGCCGCCCCTGGGGCAAGGCCCCGGTCCCGCAAATCCCCAACGTCCTGGTTTTCCTGGCGCTGGTCGAGACGGCCCGGAAAATGGCCAAACGGTGACTCTCCCGGCGAGCGGCGCGGCGTCAGCCCGCCGGTAGGGGCTCCCAGTACCGGCGGGCTGACGCCGCGCCGCTCGCCGGCCGGAACGGCGCACCTGTGCCCCTGCTGGCCAGGCCGCCGCCCGGTCTGGATAATGGCCGGATGAGCACACCGCTGACGATCAACGACGTTCCCATTGAAGACACGTTCGCCGAGGCGTTTCCGATGACGGCCTGCCGGGTGGTGGTGACCGCGGAGACGCCCGGCTGGGCCCGGACCAGTGGCCAGACCGCCACCGGCTACGCCGCCTCGGTGATCGGCTGCGACGCCGAGGCCGGCATCGAACAGGAACTGTCGCCGGAGCAGACTCCCGACGGCCGGCCGGGCCTGAGCTTGCTGTTTTTCGCATTCAGCCGGGACGCCCTGCAGAAGGCGGTGATCAACCGCGTCGGCCAGTGCATCCTGACCTGTCCGACCACCGCCTGCTACAACGGCCTGCCCCTGGTCAAGGACAAGACCATCAAGATCGGCGGCAACCTGCGGTTCTTCGGCGACGGCTGGCAGTTCAGCAAGAAGCTGGAAGGCAGGCGTTACTGGCGTCTGCCGGTGATGGACGGCGAGTTCCTCTGCGAGGACGTCTTCGGCACGATCAAGGGCGTGGCCGGCGGCAACTTCCTGATCGTGGGGCGAAGCCAGGCCGAGGCCCTGGGCGCGGCCGAGGCCGCCGTGACCGCGATCCGCCGGCTTCCCGGCGTGATCCTGCCGTTCCCCGGCGGCATTGTCCGCAGCGGCAGCAAGGTCGGCAGCAAGTACAAGAAGCTGCGGGCCAGCACCAACGATGCCTATTGCCCGACGCTGCGCGGCGCGGTGAAGAGCGTCTTGCCCGCCGAGGCCGGGGCGGTGTACGAGATCGTGATCGATGGGGTGGAACTGGCCGCGGTGGAAGAGGCTACCCGGGTAGGAGTTCGAGCGGCCTGCAGGCCCGGGGTGCTGCGGATCAGCGCCGGGAACTACGGGGGTAAGCTGGGGCCGTTTCACTTGCACCTGCAGCGTTTGCTCGGGGCTGTTGTGCCTTGAAGGAGCCGCGGGCTTTCGCCTGCGCCAGGTTCACGCCAGCGAAAGCCCGCGGCTCCAGACAAACAGCTGCTCACCTCGTCGCCACTTCCACTGGCCTGGTGGAGATCTTCTCGTTCAAGATCCTCTCGAACACGATCTGGTAGACCTTGCCCAGCGGCGTCATGGGCGCAATGGCCAGCAGCAGATGCACCTTGCCCTGGTTGCCCTGGACCAGGGGCTGCTGCTGAACAAAGACCCGATCCAGCATCTGGCCCTGCGTGCTGTCCAGGTAGGGGATCTGGGACGCCGGCCGCCACACTCGATGCTCGCGCTGCAGCCGATCGAGGTGGGCCTTGCGGAAGAAGAGCTGCTCCTCCGCGGGCGTGGCCGCTTCCAGCTGGGCCAGCTGGTAGGTTTCGCTGGCCCAGCTGGCCTCGCGCAGGAAGGTGTCGGCGTCCACGGGCCCGGCCACGGCATGCAGGACCAGGCCGGCGGGCGTGCAGAAATAGGAGGCGACGTTGCCGCCCTGCTTCTGGCCGCCGTTGAGCTTGAAGGTCGCCACTTTCTGGAAGGCCGACACGAAATGCCGATTGAGGTACTGGCCGACTTGCGGATTGGTCAGAGCGTTCACACGGAGCGCTTCGGCATTGTTTCAGGTAAAGCCGGCTTCCTCGAAGTTCCCGGACACGTGCAGCAGGAACGTGAGCTTGCGCTCCGCCGTGGCGAGCCGGGCCGCTTCCAGGGGATTGCGGACGAACTGCACCGTGGTGCCGAAGCTTTCGCGCTCGGCCGGCCGTTCCAGTGCCGGTTCAGGCTTGCACGTGTTGCCGGCGCAGGCCGGTCCGGTGGGCCAGTTCGTTTCTTCGGGGGTTGGCTGGACCGTCACCGCGACCACGCGGGCTTCCGGACGGGCCGGCCACAGGTTCACCGCGAGCAGAAGCAGGCCGCAAGCACCCGCCGCGATCAGCCCCCAGCGGAGCAGCGGCCGGGGCTTTCGAGCCGGCTGCTCTCGTGGCCGCGGCTGCCGAGACCGGGACTTGCTCTTCTTCTTCGCCTTGGTTTCTGGTTCCACCGGGTCCCATGGCAGCCACATCGGTTCCGAGGAATCCTTCGGCTCCTCGCGGCCAGTTGGGGAAGGCGCTGCGGACTCGGACGCCGTTTCGTCGGTGATCTCGACAACGCGGTAGCCCATGGGCGACCAGGGGCCCTGAAACTCGACCGGACACGGCACGTGCATGCGTGGACCTCCTTTGCAGCTTTCAAAAGCTCTCCCACGGGCGGCAGAGCGCCCATTCACCGGAACGGTGCGGAAAGGCGGCGAACTTCGCTGGAAGTCATAACACGGCAGAAGCGCGTGACGTTTGCGGGCGTTTTCGAGCGGAAGCGGTCCGATCCCGGTCGTGTGAATCAGCTTTCGCCAGCCAGGGTCTTGAGGTGGTCGTACAACCCTTTCAACTTCCGGTCGAGATTGAGGGCCTTGTTCCGTGCCTTCTTGTACAGAACCTCGATGGCAATCAATTCTCCTTCTCCGGAGGGTTGGTATTCGTCCAGGAGGTTTCCCTCTTGATCGAGAATCGAAAGGACGTAGCTGGAAGAGACAGGCACCTTTGCAATTCTTGCCATTCCGAGTCCAAATTCTGCTCGGAAGGTATCTTCCTCTGCTGTCTTGTTCCAGTGGATGCGCCATTTTGTCGGTGGCTGCGTTCAGGACCCGCAGCAGGTCGTCAAGGCTCGGTGATGATTGGGAAGGCATGAGTTGCTCCGATTTCATGGATTCTGGGAAGCCCCTTGTGGCGGCCGTAAGGGACCGTGGAGGAGGCGTGCCTGGATTTGAGCAAGCAAACCGATCACCTCGTCCAGGCACTCCACGTGGCGATTCTGAAGGGTGCCTTCCCCTCCAGGCAGCCGGTTTCTTTCGATGAACCGCCGAATGACCGCGAAGTCATCCGCCGCGGCACGCAATCGGGACGTTTCCTCACCGGTCAGATGGTGATCCTCCGCCAGTCGGTAGGCAACGTCGCGACATTCCTGACAGCGGTAGACTGCCCTTGGCCAGTTGGCATCCTGGGCGGCCTGGCGCAGGGCATCGACCCCACTGCGCAACGAAGCACAATTGACGTTCAGAAACTGCGTGGCAATCCCCTCCAAGGTCCGGCGTGCTTCTTCTCTCACCTGCTGGATGGCTTTCTGGGACCGCTCACTTGCTTCCTGGATCTGCTGGCCTGCGTCTCGTACGGTCCAGATGGTCACCACGAAGCCCAGAACACTCACAGCCAGTCCGACGATGCTGGCGACGTTACCAAGGGGGCCTTCGCGGAAAGCGATTCCAAAAGCCAGCGCTCCGAGCAGGATCACTACCCCGGGCACGATTCCTTTCCAGGTGAAAAGCCAGTTACTCATTGCGGGCGCTTACTCCTGTCGGCCCCGTTTCGAGCAACGATTTGTCAACTGCCCTCCTCCCTCTCGGGATCGGCGATCCGTGAGGGGGTCGGAACCAACTACCTCGATCGGCCCAACTCGCTTCCTGCGCGGCACTTTACCACGCAGCCACGACCTTGGCAAGGGTCTCTCGAAAACCAGGTTCCCCTGCGGATCTCCCGGCCAATCCCGTGCCAACTCGTCTCAACCCGCTCGACCCTCCCTGGTATAATTCCACTGGGAGGATCCATACCGTGCCCCAGCAAGCCCTTGTTGCTCTGGACAAACTGACCGACCTGACGCAGCGGCTGCTCCACGCCGAGGATTTTCAGCCGCTGCTCGCCGCCCTGAAGCAGAGCCGCAGCGCAACCATTGACGGCGCCTGGGGCTCCTCGGCCGGCCTGGTCTGCGCCGCCCTGGCGGGGCAGTGTCCGTCCACCCTGGTCGTGGTCCTGGCCCATCCGCGCGATCTCGACCTCTGGGCCGGCGATCTGCTCTCCTTCTCCGGCATCCGTCCCGTGGTCTTTCCCGCCTGGGACAACCAGCCCGGCGGCACTCTCGACGAGGTTGCCGGTCAGCGCTTGCGTCTGCTCAAGCAGCTCCAGTCCGATCAGCCCCCGCAGGTCCTGCTGACCACCATCCAGGCCCTGATCCAGCCGGTGCCGCAGCAGGCCGCCTTTGCCGCACAGCGCCGGCTGCTGCGCGTCGGCGACACGTGCGCCCCGGACGACCTCGCCGCCTGGCTGGTGCAGCACGGCTATCAGAACGTCGAGGTCGTCGAGCTGCCCGGCGAGTTCAGCCGCCGCGGCGGCATCCTTGACGTCTATTCGCCGGACAGCGATTCGCCTTACCGGCTCGAATACTTCGGCGATGACATCGACTCCATCCGCGCCTTCGCTCCACAGACGCAGCGCAGCCTGGGTCCGGTCGATCGGCTGGAGCTGACTGGGCTGGCGATGAACGACCTGCTGAACACGCTCAGCGGCCATCTGTGCGACTACCTCCCCGCCGGGGCGTGGGTTGCCCTGGTCGAGACGGAGGAGCTGCACGAGCAGGGCAAGCACTACCTCGAACGCATGCCCACTATTGTCGGTCTGTTCACGCTCGAAGGCGTCTTTCAGAACGTCTTTCGTTTCCCCACCGTCAAGATCGAGACCCTGCCCAGCCCGACGGTCGAGGCGATCTATCATCTCCGCGTCGAGTCGGTGGAGCGCTTCAGCGGCGACGTCAACCGGGTGCGCGACGAGCTGGACTCGGTGGCCGACCGGGAAATGGTGCTGATCGCCAGCCAGAACGAGGCCGAGTGCAAGCGCCTGAGCGAGGTGCTGTCGGCCGGGCAGCTGGCCCAGAGCGATCGCTTGCGCCTGGTCACCGGCCGGGTCCATGCGGGGTTTCGGCTCTTGCCAAGCTGGGAGGGCGAGGCCCCTGCCGAGTCGGGCGTTATCGTGCTGGGCGGACAGGAGCTGTTTCACCGCGACAGCCGGCCCGAGAGCGGGGGCGGCTTCCTGCCGCGCCGCCGGCTGGAATCGCGGGCCATCGACAGCTTCCTCGACCTCAACGAGGGCGACCTGGTCGTTCACGTCAACCACGGCATCGCTCGCTATCGCGGCATGCAACTGCTTGATCGCATGCCCTCCGCGAATGGCCTGGCCTCGGGCGGCGCCAGGCAGGCGAGCCGGGACCGTAAGCGACCGGAGGTCCCCACCCAGGCCGAGGAACACCTGGTCCTGGAGTTCAAGGACGCGGTGCGGGTCTTCGTGCCGGCGTCGAGCATTGACCTGGTGCAGAAGTACGTCGGCGGCTCCAAGGCGGACCCGGAGCTGTCCAAGATCGGCGGCAGCAGCTGGGCCAAGCGCAAGGCCCGGGTCGAGGAGGCGGTGCTGGACCTGGCCAGCGACATGATCCAGTTGCAGGCCCTCCGCGAGGCCCAGCCGGGGCTGGCCTCGCCGCCCGATTCGGACTGGCAGGCCAGCTTCGAGGCGGCCTTTCCCTACCAGGAAACGCCCGATCAGTTGACCTCCCTGGCCGAGATCAAGACCGACATGCAGCGGCAGCGGCCGATGGATCGGCTGATCTGCGGCGACGTCGGCTATGGCAAGACCGAGTTGGCCATGCGGGCCGCGTTCAAGACCATCGACAACGGCCGGCAGGTCGCCGTCCTGGTCCCCACTACCGTACTGGCCGAGCAACATTACCGGACCTTCAGCCAGCGCCTGGCCGAATATCCCTTTGTGGTGGAATGCCTCAGCCGCTTCCGCACCGGAGGCGAGCAGCGGCGCATCGTGCAGCGCCTCGCCCAGGGAGGCGTCGATGTCATCATCGGTACGCATCGGCTGCTGAGCGGCGACGTTCAGTTCAAGGACCTGGGGCTGGTGATCATCGACGAGGAGCAGCGTTTCGGCGTCGAGCACAAGGACCGGCTCAAGAAATTGCGGACGGTGGTGGACGTGCTGACGCTGACCGCCACGCCCATTCCGCGGACGCTGCATCTGTCCCTGCTCGGCATCCGCGACATCAGCAACCTGGAAACGCCGCCGCCCGATCGGCTGGCCATCGAGACGCGCATCGTCCGCTCCGATCCGCAGCTGATCCGCCACGCCATCCTGCGCGAGCTGAACCGCGAGGGGCAGATCTATTTTGTCCACAATCGCGTCTTCAACATCCAGGAGGTGGCCGACCGCCTGGCGGTCCTGGTGCCGGAGGCCCGGCTGGCGGTGATTCACGGGCAGATGAGCGAACACGAGCTGGAGCAGGGGATGCTGCGCTTCGTGCAGCGCCAGGCCGACATCCTGGTGGCGACGACGATCATCGAGAGCGGCCTGGACATTCCCAACGCCAACACCATCTTCATCAACCAGGCCGACATTTACGGCCTGGCCGACCTGCACCAGCTGCGCGGCCGGGTGGGCCGCTACCGCAACCGGGCCTACTGCTATCTGCTGCTCGACCCGGACCGGCAGGTCAACCCGACGGCGGCGAAGCGGCTCAAGGCCCTGGAGGAGTTCACCGACCTCGGGGCCGGCTTCAAGATCGCCATGCGCGACCTGGAGATCCGCGGGGCCGGCAACATCCTGGGCACCGAGCAGAGCGGCCACATCGCCGCGGTGGGCTACGAGCTGTACTGCCAGCTCCTGGAAAAGGCGGTCGGCACGCAGAAGCAGCAGCCGCGGAAGACGCCGCTGGAGGTGACCATCGAGCTGCCCTGGTCGGCGTATCTGCCGCGCGATGACGTGGCCGGGCAGCGGCTGCGCATCGAGGCGTACCGCAAGCTGGCCCGCATCCGCCAGCTGCCGCGTCTGGAGGAAGCGCGGCAGGAACTGCGGGACCGCTACGGGCCGCTGCCGGAGCCGGCCGAGTGGCTGGTCCGGCTGGCGGAGCTGCGCCTGCTGGCCGGGCGCTGGAAGGTGGTTGACGTTCGCCTGGAGTATCCCGGCGAAAATCGCATCGGCCCGACCGACCTGGTGCTGCGCTATCTCGACCCGCGCCGCATCCAGAAGCTGGCCCGGCAGAGCAAGGGCCGGCTGCGCGTGGTCGATGAGCAGAGCGCCTATTTCCGCCTTCAGGAATCCGAGATGGAGCCCGAGGCCCTTTACCGGGTCCTCAAGGGGCTGCTGGGTGAGCCGGAAGCCGTCAGCGAGTAGGAGGAAGCCATGTCGCGCCTGCTGGACTTTTATCGCGGCACGACGACCGACAGCGAAGGTCGGATGCTCACGGAGGTCTGGAACTGGAGCGACGACGACCTGGAAGCGGTCCACGACTTCATTCAGTGGCTGTTCCCCTTGCCGGAGCCCAGCCGGTTCAACCCGGACGCGCCGCTGCTGACCACGGAGGACATCGCCGCCTTCCAGGGCGATGCGTTGCTTCGGAGCAACCTTGCGAGGTCATTCGAGCGGTTCCTGGCCTTCCTCGGGCTGGCCGTGCAAAAGGATGGCCGGGTCATCGAGGGGCCGGCCTTCGCCTCCCACAGAGGAAACGCCTGGGACTTTCCCAATCACAACTGGCTGCGGATCACTCGCGTTCTCCGCAGTCTGACGCTGCTGGGTCTGGAGGAGCGGGCCCGGGCCTTCTACGCCTGGCTGGAGGCGGCGTATCGGAGCGGCAAGTTCCCCATCCCGGCGGACACGTTCCGCTACTGGACCGAGGCGGTCCAGCGGCGTTGATGTCAGGGTCTTCTCCGGATGGCGGTCCGTAGCGTGCGTGCAGACACAACCCCACGATAAAAGCGCTGCCGAGAGCAGAGGCCAGGCCAGCCCACAAGACCACACCCCGACTGTCGTGGACGCTCCAGAAGCAGCACACGTAGGAGTTGAGAGCCAGGCTCACCAGGGACAGGCCCAGAGCGTAGTGGTCGGTCCGGACTTTCCTGTCTGTGACTGCCGGAACACAGCACAGGGTGAGGAGAAAGCCCACCGGCATCCCGTAACAACCCACCCGGCCCAGCACTTCAAGAAAAACCAGCGTCATCCCTGACCTCATTCGGGAAAGTACAGGCCGGCTACTGCGATGCGGACCTCCTGAGCAATCGCTTGACCAGGCGCCGCCAATCGACCTCGATCCAGTCATCGCCAAGCGGGGCCACGCAGGAGTGCCGCCAACCGGCCAACTCGAACTCACCGGCCATCCAGTTCGACCGCTCGACGTTGCTGGAATGGATAATAACCGGCAGGACGATCGACTGCGATACCAGGTATTTGACGACCTCCAGACCATCGCCCGGATCAGCGCCGCCTTCAACTGGCTCCAGGTCGTGATCCAGGGAGATGAGCCTCGCCACGGGCAAATGCGAATCGACCTCGCGGACCATCGCCCGGGCATCGCGCCAGACCAGCAGCGGCAATTCGGGAGCAAGAGCGCACAGGGTTGCTGTGAAACGTTGCACCCGGTCGGCGTTGTCTTCGAGCATCAGCAACATGAGCCGCTCCTCAAGCGTTCCAGTGTTCCCTCAGGCGAGGTTCTCCTTTCAAACGCAGCAGTTACCGCCTAGCATATCATATCTGGTGCTGGGCAAATCCATGTGCGAGCCGCTGTTGGAAAGGAGCGACAGGCAACCGATGTACGTTCCGACTGCTTTCGCGGAGACAGACCAGGGCAAGCTCCACGAGTTCATCGAGGCCCACAGCTTCGGCCTGCTCGTCTCCGTGCGGGCGGGAGAGCCGTTTGCCTCGCACCTGCCGTTCCTCCTGGAGCGGGACGCCGGCCCGCACGGCACCCTGGTCGGGCATCTGGCCCGGGCAAATCCCCAGTGGCAGGAGCTGGACGGGCACCAGGTTCTCGCCATTTTCTCCGGGCCACACGCCTACGTCTCCCCAACCTGGTACGAGTCCGAAAACGTCGTGCCGACCTGGAATTACGTCGCCGTCCACGCTTACGGCACCATTCGGCTGGTCCAGGATCCGGCTCCCCTGGCGGACATCGTACAAGCAATGGTCCGCACCTACGAGAGCGGGATGCCGAGACCCTGGTCCCTCGACACCAGCAGCGAGTACTTCCAGAAAATGGTGCGTGCCATCGTCGGGTTCCGGATCGAGATCACCCGTTTGGAAGGAAAGTGGAAGCTGAACCAGAACCATCCGCCCGAGCGGCGGGAGAAGGTCATTCGAGCGCTGGAGGAGTACGGCGATCAGGACAGGAGAGAGGTTGCCCAGTTGATGAAGGGGATGCTGGGTTAGTTCAACACGATTGCTGCCCGAGAGGGGAAAAGAAAACCCCAATCCCTTTTCGAGGATTGGGGTTGAGTTGCGGCGAGTGGATTTGAACCACTGACCTCCAGGTTATGCATACCACTACAGCTTTCGCTGCCCGTGCAACCGGTTTGTGGTCTGGACTTTCCCTTCATCCTTCGACCAAAGTCGGGAGGATGCCTGCCATCAAGTCTCTACACCTTCCCTGATACAAATACCAGGGCTTGGCTCGGGATTACCACTGCGAGAGGCTTCCCCGAATTTGGCAGGTGTTCGCATCAAGGTTTCCCTTGATGCAGCCCAGTGCGAGATCAGATCCCAAGCATCTCGATAAATCGCAGATCGAGGCTTGCGCTGACGCTTGACCGATTCCACAATCGTAATCTGCCCAGCGTAAGCGATGAACTCCAAAACAGGGAAGATGTAGAACAACTCCAAATCATCCAGGTAAACAAGGGCAAAATCGAAATCAACAGGTGTATAGATCCCTCGCAGCATCCGGCGACGATTTGTTTTCGTTCGTCGGGTATCCAGGAGGTAGCATTGATCCGGTTGATGGAACCAAGCTGCCTTGGTCTGAATCTTGGCGAGAACCCCTGAGACATCAAAAACGAGATCGTATGAAAGTCGATCTCCGATTGGTCTCAGGACACCCCAACCTCGGCGTAATCCCTGGAGGATTGCGGCCTGTTCTGCAATATCTCCCTTTTGTTTGGTGTCCATGGTTGTCCCGCGGTTGAGCCTGGCGAGCTACCACTGCTCCACGCCGCGATCATTCATCTGGTGTAATCCTATCCCTCCTCCGGCAAAAGCTCAAGCCCGATCTGCCGGAATCTTGGTTTTTCCTCCCCGTGACGGATTCTGGGGAAGAGTCAGGAGAGGACCGGAAGCGAAGGCGTGTGATGCTGACGCGGTGGCGGTGTCGCTTTTTTGTCATCCGTGGGACCTTCACAGGCACGCTGGGGCCTTTCCTGGCGAGACCGCCAGCTTTCCGCGCCGTTGGCGGTGTGGCGGCCTCAGCGGTTCTGTCTATGCGGCGACCCCTCCTCATGATCCCCGACGGTCAGCGGTTTTCTCTCACTCCCACAGGAACCAGCGCCGCCGGGCTTTCGGGCCGTAGGTCAGCCCAAAGCGCCCCAGGGCGACGTCCATCACCGACTTGACCGCTTCCTCGGCGGAGTCGGTGACCAGGATGCGCCGGCAATCCTCGGGGTCGATGGCGCCGTCCTGGGCCAGCCGGCCGAGGAAATCGAGCAGCGGCTGCCAGTAATCCCGGCCCATCAGCACCAGGGGGAAATCGTGGATCTTGTGCGTCTGGATCAGCGTGGCCGTCTCGAAGACCTCGTCCAGCGTGCCGAAACCGCCCGGCATGGCGATGAAAGCATAGGAGTACTTGACCAGCATCACCTTGCGGACGAAGAAGTAGCGGAAGGTGATCCAGCTGTCCAGGTAAGGGTTCGGCTTCTGCTCCACGGGCAGCTCGATGTTGCAGCCGATGGACCGGCCGCCGGCCTCGCGGGCCCCCCGGTTGGCCGCCTCCATGATCCCGGGGCCGCCGCCGGTCATGACGGTAAAGCCCGCCCGGGCCAGCCGGCCGCCGACGTCGCGGGCCAGGGCGTACCAGGGATGGTCCTCCTTGAAGCGGGCCGAGCCGAACACGGTCACGCACGGGCCGACAAAGTGCAGCCTCCGGAAGCCGCGGATGAACTCGAAGAAGATGCGAATGGCCCGCCGCAACTCGAAACCGCGGGGTTGCGGGCCCTGCAAGAATTTCGACGCCTCGGCGCTGCCGGGCTGCTTGCCCCAGGCTTTGACGACCACCGTGTCTGAATCCGGGAGGGGAACGCTGGCTTGATCCACAGGAAGGGCGTTACTCATACCGACCTCGCAATCGCGGCCCGGCCGACTCTTCAATCCTTTGTTATTGTACGCCTCAGACCGATCGGCTGAGGGCCTCGCGCATGGCCAGGACGTCGGGGAAGCGTTGCCGGGGGTCGCGCGCCAGGGCCCGCCGCAGCACCGCGCCCAGCAGGGAGGGCAACGAGGGGCCGACCGCCGGCTGACGCAGCGGCAGCGGTTCGTGGTTCTGCAGCCGCAGCAGGTAATTGAGATGGTTGTCCTCCGGCTCGTAGATCGTCTTGCCCGTCAGCAGGTAGTAAAGCGTGGCCGCCGTGGCGTACTGGTCGGCGGCAGGCCGGGCGGCGTGGAAGTCGATGATCTGTTCCGGGGCGACGTAGCCCGGAGTGCCCCCGGAGGTGCCGATCAGCGTCAGGCCGCTCATGGCGGACTCCTGATAGGCCCGGCCCAGGCCGAAGTCGGCCACCTTCAGCAGTTCCCGGCCGTCCTGCTGGGTCAGCAGCACGTTGCCCGGCTTGACGTCGCGGTGGACGATCCCTTGCAGGTGGGCGTGGGCCAGGGCGTCGAGCAGCTGACAGCCGAGCCGGACCACGCGCTCGGGCAGGAACGGCCCCTGGACCTTGATGGCCTGCGAGGCGCTCGTTCCCTCGACGTACTCCATGACAAAGTAAAGGATGCCGCCGGCCTCTCCCGAGTCAAGGAAGGCCACGATGTTGGGATGCTTCAGCCGGCGCAGGATGGACACCTCGCGCTGGAAGCGGTCCAGCGTCTCCGGACGCGGAGCGATGGCCGGCAGCGTGGTCTTGAGGGCGACAACCTGGCTGTCGGCCAGCCGGCACGCCCGGTAGACGATGCCCATGCCGCCGCGCCCCAGCTCCTGCTCCAGGCGGAAGCCGGGGAGAACGGGGAACAGAGGGGCGGTGGCGGGCAGACTCGGCGCGGGGGAATCGGACTGGCCCGCCAGGGTCAGGGTGCGCTGCTCCTGCGGCAATTGGACCTTGAAGGTGCTGAAGCCGGCCCGGATCTCGTCGCCGTCGCGCAGGTCGTTCTGCTCGGTGCGGAGGCCGTTGAGGAAGGTGCCGTTCTTGCTCCGCAGGTCGGCCAGGCGGGCCCGGGGCGGGTTGTACTCGATCAGGAAATGGACCTTGGACATCCCCTGGTCGCCTTCCAGGGCCAGGTGGACGCCGGCCGGGCCCCTGCCGACGTAGAAACCGGAATGCCCGTTCAGCTGGTACGAGTTGCCCTTCCTCGGTCCGGCAATGACGGTGAGCGTCAGGACGGCATTCTCTTCCAGCCCAAGCACGGCCAGCACGTCGCCGACCCACGGGCCCAGGGAGCCAAAGCGCTGGCCGGCCTCCCGCGCCGTCAGCGGCTTGCCCTGCCCCTGCCGCTGGTCCAGCTCCAGCCGGACCAGCTGGCGAAACAGCTCGGGCCGGGCCTCGGGGGGGGCCTGCTCCACCAGCTGTTCCAGCACCGGCGGCGACCCGGCCTGACACTCGGCCTCGAAGCGATCAACCGTTTGCCGGATTTGCTCCAGCAGATCGGCGGAGAGGACCGGAGGCGGAGTCGGAGGCCGCATGGCCAGGGCCTTTCGAGGGAACGCGGCAAAGACAATCGGCTGCTCGTGGAAATAGCATAATCGCTGGAGAAGCGAAAGGATAGGCGAAATCGGGGTTTCGGAGCAGTCGCCGAGCCGCGCACGCAGCGCAGCGGAGTAAGCGGCCCTCCGGCACGGCCGCTTACTCCGCTGCGCTGCGTGCGCGGCTCGGCAGGAGCCGCTCCCTTCCGAAACCCGGCTCTTGTTCCTTGGGCCCCCGGGCTATAATAGTGCAGGCGATGCGTGGCGCAAGGATGCCTCTCTCCAATCCAGCGTTGATAAGGGAGTATCGGGGATGACGACCAAAGTGAGCGTGTCGAAGAACGGCGGCAGCGGCACCCTGTCCGGACGGAGTGAACGTCCGGTGACGGTGCCTGATTTCCTGTCCGCGCGGCGCGCGGCTGCCGGCTGACGATGCTCACCTGCTACGACTACACCATGGCCCGCATCCTGGACGCGGCCGGGGTCGATAGTTTGCTGGTCGGCGATTCGCTGGGCATGGTGGTTCAGGGTCAACCCGACGCCCTGGCGGTCAACCTGGAGGAGATGATCTACCACACGCGGATGGTGATGCGCGGCGTCCGCCGGGCCCTGGTGGTCACCGACATGCCCTTCATGAGCTACCAGGTGAGCCCGCAGCACGCCCTGGAGAACGCCGGCCGGCTGGTCAAGGAAGGCGGCTGTCACGCCGTCAAGCTGGAGGGCGGCAGCCGCAGTGCCGCCGCGGTGGCCGCCATCACCCAGGCCGACATCCCGCTGATGGGCCACGTGGGTCTGACGCCCCAGTCGGTCCGCCGGCTGGGCGGCTTCAAGGTCCAGCGCGACAGCGGCCGGATCCTGGACGACGCCCTGGCCATCGAGGCTGCCGGGGCGTTTGCCCTGGTGGTGGAATGCGTCCCGGTGGAACTGGCCGCCCGCATCACGGAAGCGGTCAAGATCCCGACCATCGGCATCGGCGCCGGGCCGCACTGCGATGGCCAGATCCTGGTCACGCCCGACCTGCTGGGCCTGTTCACCGACATCCGGCCGCGCTTTGTCAAGCAGTACGCCGACCTGGGCCAGGAAGTCACCCGGGCAGTGGAGCAATACTGCCAGGAAGTGCGCGAGGGCAGTTTCCCTGCCGCCGAGCATAGTTTTCGTTGAACGATAGAGGGGCTTACCATGTCCAGCGACGATCGACCACTCTGGTACACTGCCCAACCGCTGCCGCCCGCCCCGCCGTCGGGGCCTTCGTTCCAGGAAACCCGCGAACAGATCCAGGGCCTGACGCGAATGGTTTACCTGCTCCTGGTGGTCAACCTGGTCTGCCTGGCGATCATTGTCTTCCTGGTCCAGCGCGGCTTCAGCGGCTACGGCAACGTGGCACCCACGGTCACGCCCCGCGGCGACCTGGCCGACGACGAGAAATCGACCATCGACGTGTACAACGCCGTCCGGCCCTGCGTGGTCCACATCACCACGCTGTCCCGGCAGCGCAACGCCAACTTCCAGGTCGAATCGGTGCCCGCCGGCACCGGCACCGGCTTCATCTGGGACAAGAAAGGGCACGTGGTCACCAATTACCACGTCATCCAGGGCGTGGTCGATGGCGACATCCGGGTGACTCTGGCCGACCACCACAGCTACGACGCCCGCGTGGCCGGCAAATACCCCGACAAGGACATCGCCGTGCTGAAGATCAACGCGCCGCCGGGCGAACTGCTGCCCATCTCGCCGGGCAATTCCGACGACCTCCAGGTCGGTCAAAAGGTCTTCGCCATCGGCAACCCGTTCGGCCTGGACCAGACGCTGACCATGGGGATCATCAGCGCCCTGGGCCGGGAGATCGAGTCGGTGACCAAACGGCCGATCAAGAACGTGATCCAGACCGATGCCGCCATCAACCCCGGCAATTCCGGCGGCCCGCTGCTGGACAGCCACGGCAAGCTGATCGGCGTCAACACGGCGATCTTCAGCCCCTCGGGCGTCTCGGCCGGCATCGGCTTCGCCATTCCCGTGGACGAGGTCCTCCAGGTGGTGCCGCAGCTGATCAAGAACGGCAAGGTGACCCGGCCCGGACTGGGCGTCCACGTCCTGCCGGACCAGACGGCCCGGCAGTTGCAGCAGCCCGGCGTGGTGATTGCCCAGGTGGTGCCCGGCAGCCCCGCGGACAAGGCGGGCCTGCGGGCGCTGGAAATCAACCGGGGCCAGGTGATCCTCGGGGACGTGATCCTCGCCATCGACGGCAAGCCGATCAAGAAGGTCAACGACCTGTTCGAGGCCCTCAACGCCCACAAGGTCGGCGATCAGATCAAGGTCACGGTGCAGCGCGACGGGGCGAAAGTGGACGTGGAGGTGCAACTGTCCGAGACGGCGGTGGATTGAGCGAACGCCGGAGCGGAGAGGGAACCGGAAAGGGCCGGGGTGTCCCTCTGAATTTGGCGAGCGGCGCGGCGTCAGCCCGCCGGTGCCGGTGCGGCCGATACCGGCGGGCTGACGCCGCGCCGCTCGCCACAATCCAGAGGGACACCCGGACAAAACTCCCAGGGAGGTCGGCCCCTCAGGGTTTCCCCTTGTCCTTCGGCAGGACGTCCTGCTTGAAGAGCGGCGTCTGTTTGGGTGTCTGAAGCATCAGCAGCGCCAGCGACGTGGCCAGGACCCGGCCGCCGGCGTTCACGGTCCCCTCGGCGTTGGCGGCCCAGCTGCCCTTCTGGTGGTCGTGTTTGGGATCCCCTCCTCGGTCCATGTCCTGGAGGAGAACGTCGCGGAGGCCTTTCTTGCCCGCGCCGCCCTCCCACCACAGCTCCCAATCTTTGCCCTCCTTGCCTCCAAAGTGGTGCATCGCCTGGGTGGCATGGTAGAGGTAGTAGTAGTTCCTCGTGGCGTGCGGAGGCATTTTCTTGAGCCGCTCGATCCCGGCCAGCAGGGTCCGGTTGCGGGGGTTGGCGCCCAGGTACATCTTGTCGAGCAGGGCCGCGGCGGTCATGGAATCCGTGGCCTTGTCACCGGGGACGTAGCTGTAGCCCCAGGGCTGGCCCTGCTTTTTCACCTCACAGGAATCGACGAAGCGCCCCGCGCCCTGCAAACACGCGGCCGGCACCGTCAGACCTGCGAGCTGGCCGGCCTTGAGCGCCTGCATCTGCCAGGTGGTCGCCGACAGATCGCCCGCCTGGCGCGGATTGTAACGCCAGCCGCCCCCCCTGGGGTCCTGGGCGGTGACAATGAAATTGAGCGCCAGCTGGGCCCGGACCTTGAGATTGGGGTCGGCGCTCAGCCGATAGGCATTGCAGAAGGCCAGGGTCGCCAGGGCATGCACGTACATTTCGGGAGAGAAGGCCCCGTCCTTGCCCTGTTTTTTCTGGAGGAACTGGAGCCCGCTCTGGACCGTCCGGGAGTAATCGGGCTGCTGCTTGTCGGTCTTGTGGGTGATGCCCGCGGCCAGGAAGGGCAGCAAGGCCAGCGCCGTGCCCGCCACGTCGTTGCGGTAGCCACCCAGGCCACCGCAGTTGCAGGTGAAGATCTTTCCCTCAGGCCCCGGTTGCTCCCGGGCGTGTCTGTTGCATTCCGCCAGGCTCCAGTGACCGTCCGGGGCCTGGTGCAGCGCCAGCCACTTCAGGCCGAGAGCCACCGCTTCCTCGGCCGGACCGGCCGCCGGTTCGGCCGGAGCCGGGGCCGCCTCCGCACCCGGCAACAGAGCCAGAGTCAGCAACCCCGGCAACAGGATCAGGCCAACCAACCCCTGGGAAAACCGATTTGGGTAACGCATCAGAGATTCTCCACAACAAGGGAAAGGAGCAGGCTGAATTATGCCAGGCTCCTTGTCCTGGCTCCAGGACAATTTCCCATAAGATAGCCGCTGCGATTCTCTCCTCGCAAGAACAAAGGAATCCTCCCCGGACTCAACCCCTTTCCGAGGGTCTGATGAGAACCACGCATCCGCCCGCCGCGCTGCTGCTGAGCCTCCTGTTCCTGTGTCCCGCCGCCGCGCCGGCCGCGGAGCCGCCCCGGACCGTTGCCGAAACCAGCGACTACCAGGCCACCTCGCGGTATGCCGAGGTGGTCGCCTTTTGCGAACGCCTGGCCCGGGAATCAACCCTGGTGCGCCTGGGCGAGCTGGGCAAGAGCCAGGAGGGCCGATCCCTGCCGCTGCTGATCCTCGCCGACCCGCCCGTGGCCAGTGCCGAGGAAGCGGCTCGCTCCGGCAAGCTGATCGTCTTCGCAATGGCGAACATCCACGCCGGCGAGGTGGACGGCAAGGAGGCCCTGCTGATGCTGGCCCGCGACCTGGCTCTGGCCCGCGAGCGGCCGCTGCTCAAGGATCTGATCCTGGTCTTTGTTCCGATCTTCAACGCCGACGGCAACGAAAAGCTGGGGAAGAACCGGCCCGAGCAGGCAGGGCCGCTGCTGGTGGGCACGCGCACCAACGCCCAGGGCATGGACCTCAACCGCGACTTCGTCAAGCTCGAAAGCCCCGAGGTGCGCTCCCTGGTGCGCTTCCTCAGCCGCTGGGACCCCGCTGTCGTCATCGACTGCCACACGACCAACGGCTCCTATCACCGCTACACGCTCACCTACGAGGGTGGCCGCTGCCCGGCCGGCGACAACCGCGTGGTCGCCTTTGTGCGCGACGAGCTGCTGCCCGACGTGGGCCGGCGGCTGAAGCGAAGCACCGGCTTCCTGTCGTACTTTTACGGCAACTTCTCGGCCGACCGCAGCCGCTGGGAGACAGTCCCCCCCACGCCGCGCTATGGCACCCATTACGTCGGTCTACGTAATCGCATTGCCATTCTCTCGGAGTCGTACAGTTACGCTCCCTTCAAGGACCGCGTCCTGGCCAGCAAGGGCTTTGTGCAAGGCATCTGCGAATTCACGGCCCAGCACAAGGACAAGGTCCGCCGGCTGCTGGCGGAAGCCCGCGAGGCCACGGTCAAGGCCGGCCGGGCGCCGGCGGAACAAGATCGGGTCGTCCTCCAGCAAAAGGCGGTCCCTCTCGGCCGGCCCGTCACCCTTCTCGGCTTCGTTGAGGAGAAGCAAGGCGAGCGCCGCGTCCGGACCGACAAGCCGAAGGAGTACGAGGTCCTCTACCTGGGCAGCAGTGAGCCGACCCTCACGGTTCGCAGGCCGGTCGCCTACCTGGTGCCGAAGACGCTCACCCGGGTGGTGGAGAACCTGCAGCGCCACGGCATCGAGGTCGAGGAACTGAGCGAGGAGGTCAAGCTGGATGTGGAGGTGTACCGGATCGACAAGATCACCCGCCAGCGGGAGTTTCAAAAGCACCAGCCGGTCACGCTCCAGGCGACCGTCCGGGCAGACAAGCGCCAGGTCGAGGCCGGCACGATCCTGGTGCGGACGGCCCAGCCGCTCGGCAGCCTGGCCGCTTACGTACTCGAACCGCAGTCGGCCGATGGACTCGCGACCTGGAACTTCCTGGAAGTCCTCGCGGAAGGCAAGGATTATCCGGTGCTGCGGCTGCCCGCGGCAGCGACGATTCCTTCGAGGCGTGTGCGGCCCCTGGAGGAGCGGCCCTGAAACTGGCCCGGTCAGGCGTCCGGCGTGTCAAAGAGCTGCTGCAACCGAGCCGCCAATTCCGGAGGAAGTCTCGTCAGCCACGAGGGATCGATCAGCCCGACGCCGATCAAGTCTTGCACGTGAACCAGGTCCTTGAACTGGTTCGACATCAGTTTCATCAGCACCAGCGCTTCGAGCGTGAGGATGCGGAAAGGAGCGGGATTCTGAACGGTCTGAATCTCCGGCGCCGGCAGGGGATGATCGGGGCGAACTTTTTCCCCGGTGAACAGAAGGTGGACCGCCTCGCTCGGCTTGCCCTCCGCGCCGTCGCGGAACATCACGACGTCCAGCAGCTCATCGCGGACAAAGCCCGCTTGCTCCAGAGCAGCAGTGATGGCGGGCAAATCGCTTCGTCGAACCAGCAGATCAATGTCGCGCGTGTTCCGCACCGCGCCCTCATCGACGGTCGCCACCCACGAGGCCACGGCATGCCCACCGACCACCGCGTAGGGAACCCCGATCTGGTTCAGGGCCGCGGTCGCTCGCAACAACCGCTCGCGCACCTTCGCCACGGCTCGCTCCATTCGGTCCAGAATGGACACGCTCATGCCGACGGTCTGAGCCGTCCAGGCTGAAGTGGAATCCTGGGGTTGAGGAAGGGGGATGGTCATTGTTTGTCCATCAGCGTCCGGTACTGCTCCTCGCTGATCTGATCCGTGAGGTACTTGTACGCCAGGGCGTACTTGCGCAGCCGGGCCACGTCCGCATCGATCCGCTGAGGTCGCAGGATGACACGGTCCAGCCGGGAGTTGTCCTCCAGGTCGAGCGAGCTTGACCCGGCGAGCGATCTCGTTGCCCTTGCAGCGCACGACGTAATCGGCGTAGGACTCGTCCTTGCGGTGGGTGACGCACAGCACGGCGGCGACGATCTTCTCGCTGAAGCCCGCCTGACGCAGTTCGTCGGCGGTGACCGAGGTGTCCTCGATCACGTCATGGAGGACGGCCACGATCTGGGCCTCTGCTCCCTCGACGCGCATCATCACCCGCAGCGGATGGAGGACGTACGGCAGCCCTGACTTGTCCTTCTGTCCCTCGTGGGCCCGGGCCGCGATCTGCAATGCCTTCTCGATGGTCGCCAGTTACTGGACCTCCAGTTGATTCCGAGACCAGCCAGCTCCTGGACCAATGCCATGAACTCGGGCTCCGAGCGACCACCGGCGAAGACGTTCGGCCCCGTACCGACGTTGTCACGGCTGATTCGCGGCCGCTCCGCCGGGTCAGGGCTTCTTGTCCTCCTTGACCCGCTCAAAGACGAACACGACGTTGGAGGTGTCCTTGGTGCTGAAGTCCTTGGGCCGGTCGCTCTCCTCTTTGCCGGGAGGCGTCATGCACACGGTGAGCTTGTCGCCCTCCCGTTTGTAAATGCCGTACTGCTTTTTTCCCTTCTGCTTGCCGCTTTCGTGCGTGTTCTCGATGGTCCTGGGATTCTTCCTGGGGTTGACGGTGATCGTGAAGCGAAACTCCTCCTGGGGCGTCTTGCCCGTGGCCTTGCCGTCGGCTGCGACGACAAACGTGAAGTCCGGCACTGCGTCCCTGGGAAACGGTTTCCCCGCGGCCTCCGTGGCCACGGTTTTCCATTTTCCTTGCAGCGCCTTCAGTTCCTTGCGCGCCTCTTCGCCGTCGGCGGCCAGCAGCAGGGGGGTGGACAGCACGACCAGAACACAGATGATCCGTTGCATTGCTCCTCCTTTGCGAGAACGTTCGTCCTGACCATTGCTTGAGCAGCAGTCGTCTTGAATGTATCCAGACCGCCGGCAGCTGGCAAACAAATCCAGTCGATCGGTCATGGTTGAGGCTCCTTGGGGGTTGGGCTTTCTTTTCTCATTCGCCTCCAGGCACTACCACGCAGTTGAACCCGGAGCCAAACCGCTGCCGCAGAGTATCCAAAGTGCCTCGTTCGATCCGTGCCTGGGGAAGACTGGTAAGCTGGAGTTGCCGCAGCCTGTTGAGAAAAGGCGATGCCGCCAGAGCCGCGGCTCCCGCATCACCGACCAGAACAGACCCCAGTTCAAGCGCTTGGAGTTGGTCAAGGTACGGCGACGATGCCAGGGCCGCAATTCCCTCTGCCGTGAGGCGTGAGTTCCCACTCAGACCGAACCGCTGCAAACCGGTCAGGGCGGAACAGCCCGCCAGTAGCCGCACGCCCGTGTCGGTGATGCCTGTCCCTCCCCAGCCACCAAGACGTAACACGTTCACCGGCCTGCGTCCTCGTCAGGCGATCATTTCCGCGGGGCCTCCCACTGGATCAAGGCCTTCGCCTCCTTGGAGGCCAGCCACAGGATCAGGTCGTCGTGGGTGGCATTGCCGGCCAGCGGGTTCTTCTCGTCTTTGGGCAGCCGCACCATCTTGGCGGCCTCGGTCGCCAGTTTCCGGGCCTCTTCGGGCTTGCCCTGCCGGAACAGGCTCATCGCCCGGAAGAACGCCGACGGGCCGGCCACGTGCCGGTTGTTCCTGGCGCCGGTCGTCGCGGCGAGCAGCGCGGCGTCGGCCTCCGCGAAGTGCCCACAGCGGTATTCGGCCATGCCGAGGGTCAAGCGGCAGAAGGGATGGTCCTTGTCGAGTTCCACCGCCTTCCGGGCGAGGGCCAGCGCGGCTTCCTGCCGGGTCTTGTCCGGCGTGGGGCGCAGGCAGCAGATCCGGGCCACGACGTGCGCCGTTGCGGGATCGTACGTGCCCCTGGCGGACTCGATGGCTCGCCCGCAGGCGTCGGCGAGTTCCTGGTCCTGCCCGAACCACGCCCGGAGGGCGGCGAGCTTCAGGGCGAGTTCCGTGTCCTCGGGCCTGGCCGCGGACACGGCAGCGAGATGCACGAGGGCGTCCTGGGTTCGGCCGGCGGCGATCTCCCGCTCCGCGGCGGCCTGCGCTGTCGGGACCTTCTGCTCGGGGGGCGGCAGGAGTTTGAGGTAGAATGCCGCCGCGAACTCGTCCTGGGCCGCCCGCGCCGCCAGGTAGCCTTCCCGACAACGCCCCACGTTCGGTTGCACGTGCAACCGCCGATAGGCCAGTTCTTCCTCGTCCGGTTGCAAGGGAATGAGTTCGACCCGGGTGCCTCCCTCGCGGTCCACGCGCGCGAAGAGGCGGCCGTCGGGGCTGGTGCGCTTGTTGACGGCCATGTTGGGAATCGCTTCGCCCGGCAATTCCTTCCCCGTCGCGGCGTCCCACACCGCCTTCTTCCTGTTGCTATCGGTGACAAGGCGCGTGCCGTCCGGGCTGAGCGACACCAAAACCAGCGAATTCGGCGGCGCTTTCAGCTCGAGGACGGTCGCTCCGGTCCGCGCGTCCCATACCTTGCCGGTCGCCAGGTCCCAGTTCAGCTCCCGTTGGGGCGTGCCGGTCCGCGCGTCCCACACCTTCACCTCGCCCAGCTTCCCGAAATCCCAGCTCTCGGTGACGATCCGCGTGCCGTCCCGGCTGAAAGCCACGCTCGACACGTGGCTCTCGTGCCCTTTCAGGTCGAGCAGGACAGCCCCGGTCCGCGCGTCCCACACCTTCGCCGTCCTGTCCTCGCTGCCGGTGACGATCCGCGTGCCGTCCGTGCTGAAAGCCATGGGACCGATATAGCCCGTGTGCCCTCTCAGGATGGTCGGGGGCTTTACTGACCGCGCGTCCCAGACCGTCACCGCGCCGAGAAGTTTCCCGGTGACGATCCGGGTCCCATCCGGGGTGAACGCTACGCTCGTCACCCGTTCCGTGAAGCCCTTCAGTTCCACGAGGGCCGTGCCCGTCCTGGCGTCCCACACCCGCACCGTCCGGTCCACACTGCCGGTGACGATCCGCTTGCCGTCCGGGCTGAACGCCACACACTGCACCGCGCTCACGTGCCCCTTCAGCTCGAGCAGGGCAGCTCCCGTCGTGGCGTCCCACACCAGCGCCCTGTGGTCCTGTTGGCCGCCACCGGTGACGATGCGCGTCCCGTCCGGGCTGAACGCCACGCACTGCACTGCGCCCGTGTGCCCCTTCAGCTCGAATAGCTCCGCTCCGGTCGCGGCGTCCCGCACCGTCGCCCAGTTCGCCAGGCTGCCCTTCCATTTGATCCCACCGGCGACGAACCGCGTGCCGTCCGGGCTGAACGCGACGCTCGCACCCGTGTAGCCCATGATACCAGTACCTTCCGTCCCCTCCTGTGTCAGGTCGAGCAGGACCGCCCCCGTCCGCGCGTCCCACACCTTCAGCTCGGTCTTGTCGCCCCAACCATCCGGCCCGCCAGCCGCGGTGATGATCCGGGTGCCGTCCGGGCTGATCGCGATGCTGTTCACCCCTTCCTTGAACCCCTTTAACTCGAGCAGAGCCGCCCCCGTCCGCGCGTCCCACACTTTGACCTCGCCCGTCCAGGTGAGAGAGCCTTGCTCGTCTTGCCCCGTCTGCCGGTATCCCCCGGTGACGAGTCGCGTGCCGTCCCGGCTGAACGCCGCGCTCTTCACCGTGCCCTTGAACCCTTTCAGTTCGAGCAGGGCCACCCCCGTCCGCGCGTCCCAGACCGTTGCCGCGCCCGGCTTGTTGGGCTCCCCTCCGCCGGAGAGGATGCGCGTGCCGTCCGGGCTGACCGCCACGATGTGCAGTTCGCCCCTGTGCCCGTTCATTTCGAGCCGGGGGGTCCCCGTCCGCGCGTCCCACACCTTCGCCGTCCCGTCATGACAGCCGGTGACGATCCGCGTGCCGTCCGGACTGAACGCTGCGCACAGCACCTGGTTGGTGTGCCCGGTCAGGACGAGCAGTTCCGCCCCCGTCCGCGCGTCCCACACGGTTGCCTCGTGGGCGCCACTCTGCCCACCCACGGTGACGATCCGCGTGCCGTCCGGGCTGAAAGCCGCGCTCTGCTCTCCATCTCCCAACCCCACCGCGAAAGCCATCTCTGTCTGCGGGCCCGGGCGCCCTTTGAGGCTGAACAGGGACATTCCGGTCCTGGCGTCCCACACCAACGCCTTCTCGTCCCAACCATGGCCGGTGACGATGCGCGCGCCGTCGGGGCTGACCGCCACGCACCCCGGCACGTCCCTGCTCACCTTGAGGGCGAACAGGGGCGGCCCTTCCTTCTCCGCGTCCCACACCTTCGCCTGCTTGAAAGCGCCGGCGACGATTCGTGTCCCGTCCGGGCTGAAAGCAACCCCACGGATGAGGTTGCACCCTGAGAATTCGAGCAGGGGCTTCCCCGTGCCGGCGTCGCACACCAACGCCTTTTGGTTCGCAAGAGGGCCGATGAAGAGCCGCGTGCCGTCCGGGCTGAACGCCACACTGGTCCTTGTGCCCTTGAACTCCCACTGAGGTTTCCCCGTATCCACGTCCCATACTCTCACCATCCCGTCACGGCAGGCGGTGGCGACTCGGGAACCGTCCGGGCTCAGCACCACGCGAACCACCGGACTCGTATGCTTCAACTCCCGCTGGAGCTTCCCTGTGCGCGCGTCCCACAGCCGCGCCGTGTTGTCCTGGCCGACGAGGGCCAGCCGCGTGCCACCCAGGCTGAACAGCTGGCTCGCCCCAGGGTCTCGGAGGTAATTCAGTTCAAACACGGCCGTCCCGGTCCGCACGTCCCACACCTTTACCTCGCACGGCTCGTTCCGCTTGTTGGTGTGCCCGGCCTCGGTAACGATGCGCTCGCCGTCCAGGCTGAAGGCCACACGGAGCACCGGGTTCGTGTGTCCGTACAGGGTAAACAGGCCGCCGCGCGTTTGCTGCTCCAGGTAGCGCCACTCCCAGCCGCGCTGTTCCTCGGGCACTTTCTCCAACCGTTCGGCCGCCAACACCACATCGCGGTGGTCATAGGCGGCGCTGGCCAGAACCATGCTGCTGACGCCCAGCTGGTACTTGAGCTCGTTGTTAGCCTTATCGCGCTCCTCGCCGCGCTGCTTTTCACGGGCCAGGGCCGCTTCGGTTTTGCGATATTGCAGGTAGCTATACGTGCCTCCGACCGCAAGCGCCAGCACCACCGCCGCCGCCGCTCCGGCCACCACCGGATTACGTTTCACCCACTTGACGCACCGCTCGATGCCGCCGACCGGCCGTGCCCGGATCGGCTCGCCGTGCTGATAGCGCGCCAGGTCGTCCGCCAGCTCCGCCGCCGAGGCGTAGCGTTTCTCCGGCTCCTTACGCAGGCACTTCAGGCAGATGGTCTCCAGGTCCAGCGGCACCGCTGGCTGAAAGCGCGAGGGCGGTGCCGGCTCCTGCGTCCGCACCAGGTCGAGCGTCTCCACCACGGTCTTGCCCTTGAACGGCGGCCTTCCCGCCAGGCACTCGTAGAGGATCGCCCCCAGGGCGTACGTGTCCGCCGCCGGCCCGGCCTCGTCGGCGCGTCCCGAGGCCTGCTCCGGGGCCATGTACGAGGGCGTGCCCATCACCTGCCCGGCCTGAGTCGCGCCGCTGTCGCTGTCCAGTTGCCGGGCCAAACCGAAGTCGGTGATCTTCGGCGTGCCGTCGGCCGCCAGCAGCACGTTGGCCGGCTTGAGGTCGCGATGCACCACGTTGCGGCTGTGCGCCAGTTGCATCGCCCGCGCCAGCGCCTCCACCAGTTTGGCCGCCTCGCGGGCCGGCAGCGGCTGGCCGCCGATCTTGCCGGCGAGGCTGCCCCCCTCGACGAACTCCAGGGCGCAGTAGGGATGGCCGTTGGCTTCGCCGACCTCGAAGACTTGCACGATATTGGGATGCTGCAACCGCGCCGCCGCCGCCGCCTCCAGACGGAAGCGGGCTCGTTCCTGCGGCCCGGCATGGCCGCCGGCCAGCACCATCTTCAGCGCCACGGTGCGCTTCAGGGTCAGATGGATCGCCTTGTAGACGACGCCCATGCCCCCACGGCCCAGCACGCACTCAATGTCGTAGCCTGGCACCGCAACCGCTTGCGGACCACGCTCCGGCCCGGCGACCCTTGGCTCCGCGTCCTGGTCCGGCACGTACGTCCTGGTACGCTCAGAGACCGAGGGACCGGGCACGTGATCGGTGGTCACGTCCGGAGCCGGCGGCGCGAGGCTCAGCTCGTGATCGGTGGTGCGGAGAGGATCCTGGTCGTTCGGCGCGGGCATCGAGCACCGTCCTTTCAGCAACCGGGGAAAGAAACGGGGACGTGCAAGGTTGTTGTTTTCGCCCGCAGCTGGGGCATCGGGCCATTATCGAACGGGCCCGCGGCTGTTGCAACGGAAATCCCAAGGGCCTTCGCTTGTCGGGTCTGGCAAAAGAACCGGGAGGGACCGACCCGTTAGCCGCGACGCGGAGCGCAGCGCAGCGGAGCGCGGGGTGCCTCCGTTGGGTAGAGACCCCCCGCTGCGCTCCGCGTCGCGGCTAACGGGTTTCGGGAACCTTTGTCAGACCCCACTTGTCCCGCTCCGTCCCGAAGACGCACTGCGAGCTGGTCCAGCACCAGACGGCGGGCTTCGCCGACACAGCAGGGGGTGCTTGAGCAGATCGACTAGCATCTGCGGCGGCAGCTCGCGGGCCAACACCGCCGACAGGCCCCGCGTTAGCTCCTGCCAGGTGCCCGGGAGCGTGGCCTTGCCCATGGCCTGGGTGAGGGTGGCAGCGGCCTGGCCGCACAGCTGGGCGGCCGCCTTCGGCTCCAGCCGCGCCGCCACCGCCGATAGGCCCTGCGCCAGGTTCTCCAAGGCGTACGGTTCCGTGGTCTTGCTCAGGGCCTGGAGAAGGGCGTCGGCAGTCCTCCCGGCCAGGCGTCGATCAAGTTCGGCGTCGCCGCCGCACTCGCGCTCCAGGTAGGCGGCACGCTCCGCCGGATCGGCGAGGTCCGACGCGGCCAGGAACAGGGATTTCGCTCGTGCAGCATCGACAGCCATGGTTCACCTCCGGTATGGGCTCTGCTCTCAATGCCCCATCCAGGGCAAAAGTGTCTCGCGGATTCGGGTTTCTTTTTCCTGACCGTCCTGGATTCTGGGGAAGTGCCAGGAGAGGGCCGGAAGAGAAGGCGTGTGCTGCTGGCGTGTTGGCGAGGTCGCTTTTTTGTCATCGGTGGGGCAAGCACAGACACGGCGGGGCATCTCCTGGCGAGACCGCCAAGCAGAAGCGCCGTTGGCGGTGTGGCGGTCTCAGCGGTCCTGTCTCCGCGGCAACCCGTCCCTCCCCAAAATCCGTGACGGTCAGTCTTTTTCGAGAGCATCGCGGAGCCAGGCCCGCGCGTACTTCCAGTTCCGATAGGCCGCCGCCCGCGACACCCCCAGGGCCGCGCCCGCCTCCTCGATGGACAGCCCGCCGAACAGGTGCAGGTGAGCGACCCGGGCCGCCGTGGGGTCTTCTTCCCCGAGTCGGGTCAGCAGCTCGTCCAGCGACAGGACGAGGTCGGGGTCCTCGGCAAGCGAATCGGCCTGATCGAGCAGCTCGAGCCGGACCCGGCCGCCGCCGCGTTTGAGCCGCTTGCGATCGCGGGCGTGGTTGACCCGGGTACCCGCGCAGCGGGTGCGGCGCATGGCCTCGGCGGCGGCGGCGAAGAAATGCCCCCGGCCTGCAAACTGCTGCTCCCCGACCAGGCGGAGGTACGCTTCGTGGACCAGCGCCGTGGCCTGCAGCGTCTGCCCGGGGCCCTCCGCTGCCATCCACACGGCGGCGAGCTTCTGCAATTCCTCGTAGACGAGCGGAAGCAGCTCGGCGGCAGCGCGGCGATCACCGGCCGCGGCGGCATCGAGAAGGAGGCTCACGTTGGACATATCAGCTGAGTGTAACCGCTGCCGCTGACACGAGAAAGTGAAAAACCAGCCGGCGACCAGAGAGGGTCTGGCAATTAGTCGGGGTGGTTCTTTGCCCCCGCCCGGACAAGCCGGCCGGGGGCGACGATTCTTCGGCCTTTCCCAATTTCTCCTCTTCATTCCATCGCAATTGCTTCTTCATCGTCCTATAATAGTGATGAGCTTCCATGCCGGGACGCATTCACTGCCCTCTACTCCCTAACGTCCTGGCCTGCTTGACCTTTCACGGACGATTCCCGCTCCAAATGCTGGCACCACTCCGAACGTGGTTGCCGGGGTCCGCGTAATCCTGGTAAGAAGGGAGGAAGCGCCGGCCGGTCCGGCGTTCGCGCAGACTGCGATGGTGTCTTTTTCGGCATTGGTTTAGCATCCCGACCCCAGGAGAGACTGACATGGAACTTCGGCCAATTCCCGAGATGGTTCATGGGCTGCCCAACATTTGCGGCGCCTGGGACCAGGTCAAGGAAGTGACGCGCCAGCGGCACCCCGTCTACCTCAACGAGACCAACCTCCGCCTCGACAAGCTCCGCGCCACCTTCGCCATCGCCTTGCACATGCAGCAGCCGCTCATCCCCGCCGGCGGCCATCATCTGCCCACCAACGACCTGATCAGCAACCTCGATTTCATGGTCCGCAACCCCGGCCAGGGCGACAACCACAACGCCGGGGTCTTCGCCGAATGCTACGCCCGCATGGGCGACATCATCCCCGAGCTGGTCTACCAGGGGAAGAACCCGCGGGTCATGCTCGATTACTCCGGCGAGCTGCTCTACGGTCTGCGCAAGATGGGCCGGGGCGACGTCCTGGACCGTCTGCGCCGGATCACCTGCGATCACCACCTGCGCAAGTACGTCGAATGGCTAGGGACGATGTGGGGCCATGCCGTCGCTTCCTCGACGCCGCTGCCCGACCTGGTGCCGCACCTGCGTGCCTGGCAGCAGAACTTCGCCGCCATCTTCGGCTGGGACGCCCTCGCCCGGGTGCGCGGCTTCTCGCCGCCCGAGATGCACCTGCCCAACCAGCCCGATGCCGCCTTCACCTACGTCAAGGCCCTCAAGGAGTGCGGCTACAAGTGGCTGCTGGTGCAGGAACACTCGGTCGAAGCGGTCGATGGCAAGGGCCTGGGCAACAAGCACGTGCCGCATCGGCTGGTGTGCAAGAACTCCGTCGGCGAGGAAATGTCGATCATCGGCCTGATCAAGACGCAGGGCTCCGACACCAAGCTGGTCGCTCAGATGCAGCCGTACTACGAGGCCTGCACCTTGCAGCGCGTCCAGGTGGGCACTGTCTGGATTCCGCCGTTCGTCACCCAGATCGGCGACGGCGAGAACGGCGGCGTCATGATGAACGAGTTCCCGTCCTGCTTCCGCCAGGCGATCGGCCGTTTTGGCACGGAGGATGTCGTCAACATTAACGGCACCGAATATCTGGAACTGATTGAGCAAGCCGGCGTCAAAGAGAACATGCTGCCGGTCATGCGACCCATCCACCAGGGCAAGCTCTTCGAGCGGATCACCAAATGGGAGCCAGGAGCGGCGGACAGGGCCCTGGCCGACCTCAAGAAAGAGGACCCGCACTTCAACCTGGAGGGCGGATCGTGGACCAACAACATCAGCTGGGTCCGCGGCTACGAGAACGTGCTGACGCCAATGAACCAGCTGAGCGTGCAGTTCCACCAGGTTCTCGGTAACAAGTCCGTGGACCAGAACAGTCACGAGTATCGTAACGCGCTGTTCCATTTGCTTGTTTCCCAGACCAGCTGTTTTCGCTACTGGGGACAGGGCATCTGGACCGATTATGCCCGGGAGATCTGCCGACGTGGGTCGGAGATCTTGAAACACGACTTCCGATAGTAGGACGGCTCTCCTGAGCCGTCTTGCAGAGCCGTCTGGACAGCCATTCCAGCCCGTCCAGACGGCTCTGGAGAGCCGTCCTACAACGCATAGAGCAGGCCATGATCACCAAGTTGATCTCTCCCGCAAACTTCCTGGTGTCCCGAGGCCAATGTCGTCCTTTCGGCGCCACCGTCCGAGCCAAAGGGGTCAACTTCGCCGTCTTCTCGCGTCACGCCCGTGCCGCCTGGCTGGTGCTGTACCCCGAAGGCTGTGAAGTTCCGATCGCCGAGATCCGGCTCGACCCCACCATCAACAAGACCGGCGACGTCTGGCACGTCTTCGTCCACGACATGCCGGCCGACTTGCAATACGGCTGGCGGATGGATGGCCCCTTCATCCCCGAAAAGGGCCATCGCTTCAACCCGCGCGCCATCCTGCTCGATCCTTACGCCCGGGCCATCAGCGGCAACCACCAGTGGGGCGTCGCCGACGTTCCCTACGGGAAGACCACCGGCCAGCTGCCGCGCCGTTGCCGGCTGGTCGCCGACGATTTCGACTGGGAGGGCGACCATCCCCTGGCCACGCCCCTGTCGCAGACCGTTTTCTACGAGCTGCACGTTCGCGGCTACACTCAGCACTCCTCCTCGGGGGTCCACCATCCCGGCACCTTCCTCGGCCTCACCGAGAAGATCCCGCACCTGAAGGACCTCGGCGTCACCGCGGTGCAGCTGATGCCGGTGATGGAGTTCGACGAGCTGGATTGCATGCGGAAACATCCAGTGACCGGGGAGCAACTGAAGAACTACTGGGGCTACAACACCCTGTCGTTCTTCGCGCCGAAGGCGGCCTACGCTGCCGACGCCGGCAACCAGGTCAACGAATTCAAGGAGATGGTCAAGCGCTTCCACGAGAACGGCATCGAGGTGATCCTCGACGTGGTGTACAACCACACAAGCGAGGGCAACGAGAACGGACCGACGCTCAGCTTCCGCGGCCTGGACAACAGCATCTATTACACCCTCGACCGGCACGGCAAGTACCAGAACTACTCCGGCTGCGGCAACACGCTCAAGTGCAATCATCCGCTGGTGCGCGACCTGATCATCGAGAGTCTGGTCTACTGGGTGGCGGAGATGCACGTGGACGGCTTCCGCTTCGACCTGGCGTCCATCCTGGGCCGGGGCGTCAACGGCGAGGTGCTGAGCGATCCGCCGCTGCTGCGGCACATCGCCGAGCATCCGCAGCTGGCCGGCACCAAGCTGATCGCCGAGGCCTGGGACGCGGCCGGCCTGTCCCAGGTCGGCCAGTTCCCCGCCTGGGGCCGCTGGGCCGAGTTCAACGACCACTTCCGGGACGAGGTGCGCCGTTTCCAGCGCAGCGAGCCCGGCCTGACCTCCGCCCTGGCCCGGCGCATCTGCGGCAGCCCCGACATCTACGGAGCGGCCGCGGCCCATCCGTATCACTCGATCAACTTCGTCACCTGCCACGACGGCTTCCCGCTCCACGACCTGGTCAGCTACAACCACAAGCACAACTGGAGCAACGGCGAGCACAACCGGGACGGCTGGAATGACAACCTCAGCTACAACTGCGGCCATGAAGGTCCGACTGGCGACTTCCACGTCAACGCGGTCCGGCAGCGGCAGATGCGTAACTTCCTGACGCTGCTGCTGATCGCGCAGGGAGTGCCGTTCCTGCTGGCGGGCGACGAGTTCGGCCGGACCCAGCAGGGGAACAACAACGCCTACTGCCAGGATTCGGAGCTGTCGTGGGTCAACTGGAAGCTGGCGGAGAGCAACAGCGACCTGCTGCGCTTCACCCGCCTGATGATCGCCATGCGCAAGCGGCATTTCGCCACGGATCGGGAAGGGTTCACTAGCCGGATCAAGTGGTACGGCCCTCACGGCCAGCCGGACTGGAGCGCGACCGCGCGGTCGCTGGCCTTCCACCTGCACGGCGAGGCGGGGCAGGCCGACCTGTTCGTGATCTGCAACGCCCACTGGGAAACGCAGCGGTTCGGGCTGCCGAGCTACCCCGGCCACTGGCGGAGGTTGGTCGATACGAACTTGCCGTCACCCTGCGACATTGTCGAGGAGCACCAGGCGGTGCCGCTCAATCCCGGCGACCACTACGTGGTCACGCCACGCTCGACCGTGATCCTGATTTCGCCGCGGAAGTGAGGGACATCTTGATTTAGCGTTTCGCGCTGCGGTGACCGAGCGCGAAACGCTAAATCAAAACACATCACTCCTCACTTCGTCGGTTGCCACTCCAGCCCGATGGGGACTTCCTTCAGCCGCTTGGCCAGCATCTCGTAGGGCGTCCCCGGGTGCTGCTTCATGACCTGATCCAGTCGGCGGTGAGCATCGCGCGCCAGGAGCTTGCCGGCTGCATCGCCCGCCAGCGCCGCCTGGGGAACCATCTTCCAGCCGGTGTGCTTGGGATCGAGGGGAACCAGCTCCTTGCGCATCCGCCCCAGCATGCTCTGGTACTCGTAGAGCTGAGCGATCTGCAATTCCAGCCGAGCCTGAATCAGGTCGGCCTGGGCCTGCCAGCGGCGCGGCTCCTTGGCCCGGACCTCGGCGCTGGCTTGCAGTTCCTCCAGCGCATCCTGGAGTGTGCTCATCCTGCTGGCCAGGGCCCGCTCCTCGCCCAGCAACTGCGCCTTGAACTGGTTCTCATTAGCAGGCCGGGCATAGCGGCCGCTGAGGTTCGGCGGGGCACCGCCCAGCTCCTCGCGGGCCTCCTTGACCGCGGCGGTCAGGTCATGAGGCGCGGTCTGATCCGAGAGAGCCCACAGCACGGCACGGGCTTTGTGGACCGTTGCCTTGTGCTTGGAATGCTCGGCCGATGCAGCCGGGTAGTCCGCCAGTTTCTCCCGGGTGAAGACCGGCATTCCTTCCAGCCGCAGGACCTTCTTGTCCTCGGGCACGAACAGCAGCTCCGGAATCCGGATCTCCTGAAAGACGCCCTCGACAAAGCGCTGGCTGGCTTCCTCGGAGGTCCGGGGCAGAGGCGCCTGCGCCCGGAGGACCGTCGGCGTCAGGGCAACGATGATACCAAGCAGGGACCAGAGCCACCGGCTGGAAAGGGAACGCATGGTGAAATCTCCTCGAAGTCTCGACTCGACCCTGTCAAGGATACCGCGCCCGGGGCTCCGGAGCGATGGAGAAATCAAACAGCGGGCGGTCCCTGGGAATCGTCCGCGGTGAACTGGACGTGATCTCCATGCCGGTTGCGCAGCAAGGTGGCGTGCCGTTCCGCCTCCACCATGGCATTGCGCGAGCGCTTGAAGGGACCGAGCCGATCCTGGTGCGGCTGCCAGAGGGGCACTTCGCCCGGTAATGTCCCCGCTTGCCGCAGCCGGTAGGCAATCTCGGCCCACCACTGGCCCTTCTGCCGGCGGACGATGAGCCCCTCCACCGAACGGTACTGGGCAGGACCGTCGGACTGCCAGCGATCCCGGCGCGAGACGTGACGGCTCATCGCATCCTCTCCGCACAGCGGCGCCCCCTCTGCTTCATTTTACGATGCTGGTTGCAGCGGAGCCGCTGAATCGTCACAATAACACAAACCCCTTGTTCTGCTCGCCGGGAGGTCTCCGATGTTGTGCCGACGCTGTGATCTCTCCCGCGGCCCCTCCGGCCCGCGCCCTCGTCTTGCCCTGCTGGCTCAGGTAATCCTCGTGCTGCTGATCCTGCTGGGGGTGGTCTGGCTGGCCCGGGCTGCCGAGCCTCCCGCCCTGGCTGGCCGTGCAGGCACGGGGGACGAGATTGCCAAGCTGATCCGCCAGCTGGGCAACGATGAGTTCCAGAAGCGCGAGCAGGCCCAGGAGGCCCTGATCAAGAAAGGCCTGCCCGCCCTGGTCCCGCTGCGTCTGGCCGTGGATGATCCTGATCCCGAGATCCGCCAGCGGGTCGCGGACATTGTCGAGACCCTCGAACGGCTTCACAACGGCTTGAAATGGACCCTGCTGGGGCACTCCGCGGACGTTGTCTCCGTGGCCTTGTCGCCCGACGGCAAGCTGGCCCTTTCGGGCGGCAACGACCAGACCATGCGCCTCTGGGACCTGGAGGCCGGTCGGGAGGTGCGCCAGTTCGGTCAGAACCTGGGGCAAATCTGGGCCGTGACCTTCTCCCCGGACGGCACGCGGGCCCTCAGCGGCAGCAACGGCGGGCAGCTGATCCTGTGGGAGGTGGCCACTGGCCGGGAGCTTCGCCGCTTCCAGCCGCATTCAACCTGTATCCGCTGTGTGCGCTTCACTCCCGACGGCAAGAAGGCGATTACCGGCTCCTACGACCACAAGGCGCGGATCTGGGACCTGGAGTCGGGCAAGGTGCTGCACGTCCTGGAGGGGCACAGCGGCTCGGTGATGTGCGTGGCCATGGCCCCGGACGGCAAGCACGCCCTGACCGGCGGCTCGCACCAGGACAGGACCTTGTGCCTGTGGGAGATCGCCACCGGCAAACTGGTCCAGAAACTGAAAGGCCACACGGAGCGGATCATGGGCGTGGCCATCGCGCCCGACGGCAAACGGGCCGTGTCCAGCTGCTGGGACGGCACCACGCGCCTGTGGGACCTGGAGACCGGCAAGGAGCTGCGCCGCTTCGAGCCCAGCACCGGCCATCTGCAAGCCGTGGCCTTCTCGCCGGACGGCAAGCGGGTGGTCTCGGGAGGCGAGGCCGGCTTCCTGGCCCTGTGGGACGCGGAAACCGGCAAGGTCCTCCATCGCTTCCGCGGGCACACCGCCAAGGTGGACGAGGCCGCCTTTGGCCCGGGCAACCGCGTGCTGTCCGGCGGTGTGGATCGCACCGTTCGATTGTGGCTGGCTCCGTGATCAATGGTTGGGCTGATCGTCCTGTCGTGGGGGGAAGCGGCCGTTGAATCCGTGGGCGATCGTGATTCCCCAGGCCGAGACGTCAATGCCGCCTTCCTTGTAATGCACGGTCTGGATTGGTTCGACCTCGGCAAAAGCGGCGTTGAGCCGGCCGTCAGGCCCGCCAAGGACCAGAAAGGACTTGCCCAGGAACTGGTCGGGCTGCGTCACCGGTCCAACCCAGAAATCGTACTGGCTGTGCCGATCACTCAGGGCCAACCCGATCGAGTAGGCCTGCGGATGGCCTTCGCAGTAAACGCCCATCTCTCCGGGCAGGCTCCAGTTGGTGCCGGCCAGGACCAGCTCGATCCCCTGGGCCCGATACTCCCGGCGCAACCGATCAATCTCGGCGGCCAGGAAGCGCCAGCCGCGCAGCCGGCACGTCGGGTCGAGGTTCCGCAGGGCGTAGGGATTGGTCGGCGTGGGCGGGGCCCACCAGGTCAGGAGCGGACGGACCAGCTCGCTTTTGTGGACGACCACCGTGAGCAGCACGCCGAACGTACAGGCCAGGCTCAGCAAGATCGCCTGCGTCCGCCAGCTCCAGACACCGATCCACCCAAAGCGATCGTCCAGCCAGGCCGTCACCAGCACCAGGCCCGACAGGTACGCCGTCACCGGCCAGTTCGGTTCGCCGCCGCCAGTCTTCAAGCTGAACCCCAGGAACAGCAGGAACATGGGGGCCGAGAGCCACCACAGGTAGCGCTTGCCAGGGTCCGCACAGCGAAGGGGGTTGGCCCAGACCATCGCCGCCACCCAGGCCACGAACCAGTAGACCAGCAGCAGGGCGCACTGCGTGCCGACGTAGACCAGCGGGCCCATCCAGTGGATCGTCTTGCCGGTGAGGTTCTCAACGTGCTTGTAGCTGACCCAGTCGTGCTGCGCAGTTCCACCACAGAATTGGGAAGCAGCACAGGGCCCCGACGCCGGACAGCACCCAGAAGCCGGGCCGGAGCAGCAGCCGGCGGTATTCCGGCGTCGCCAGCAGGAACAGCCCCAGCGACGGGACGAACAGGACCATCGTGTACTTGGCCAGGATGCCGACGCCGACGACCAGGCCGGCCAGCCGGCCAGGCCCATCTCCAGCCGCGGAAGACCGCCTGGTACGTCAGCACCAGCGCCCAGCCCCAGCAGCAGCTGTAGGGCGAGTCAATCGTCATCAGCGACGAGCCGGCCGTGATCAGCGGCAGGGTCAGGGCGAAGCCGACCACAGCCAGGGCTAGCTGCTGCCGGCCGAAGACGAGTACGGTCAGCAGATACAGGCTCACCAGGAGCAGGCCGCCGCAGATCACCGCCGGCAGGCGGATGGCGAACGCGAGGTTGCCGGTGTGTACTTCCGACCAGGGTCCGACCAGCTCGCAGCTGGCCCGGATCAGGTACGCCACCAGCGGGCCCTTGCTGTAATAGCTCCAGTCCAGATGGCGCGACCAGTCCCAGTAATGGGCCTCGTCCGGGGCCAGGTCGAGCGGTGGATCGTTGAGCAGGTACAGGACGTGGCCGGCCGACGCTCCGCCGATCAGCAGCACGGCCAGCACCGGGCAGAGCCAGGTGGGCAGGAAGGTGAGCAGTCCGGAACGGCGCAGCGGCATCAGCACGGCAAGAGACCTCCTTGTCGGGGCCGGGAAGGCCCGCACTCCTGGCGGATAGAAGGTTCTAGCCCAGAAGGCCGGCCCAGGTCAAGACAGGCCGAGAACCACGATTCGTTTAGCCGCGACGCGGAGCCGCGCAGCGGCGCAGCGGAGCGCGTTCGCAGCCGCAACGTCACAAAAACGACAACGCCCCGAGTATTCTCTCTTTCCGCGAGAGAATACTCGGGGCGCTGACACGATTCCCGCCTTGAAAGCGCGGACAGCCTTACTCGCCAGTCAGATCGCCGACCAGTTTGCCCAGCACCTCGTGGGTCAGGGCGAAGGGCACGGCCTGGCGGCGTTTGCCGCCTTCCCGCGCTGCCTGGTAGCGCTTCAGGGAGCAGTTGCCGCCCTGGTGCAGCAGCAGCTCATAGTAATAGCGCTCGTCGTCCTGCTGGCTGGGGTTGTCGCTGCGGAGCAGGGCCGAGCCGGCTTGCGGATCGGTCTCGATCAGGTGCAGCGGCTCCAGCAGGCCGGTGGTCCGGCCGGCGATGCGCTCGGCGCGGGCCCGCAGGTCCACGCCCTCCAGGGGAGTGGTGCGGCCCAGGGACAGTTCGTTGAGCCGGCTGCCGACCTGCTCGACGCAGTCGGCGTCAAGCTGGACCGTCCAGCCGCTGGCGGGGTCGAGGACTTCCAGGCGGCGGCTGCCGTCCGGTCGCCATTTACCGAGTTTTTGCAGGAGCAGTTTTTCGAGAGTCATCGGCTTCTCCTCCGGTTCGGATCGAGTGTTCAGAGCCATCGAACGACAGCATCGTGGGCTTGCCATCGACCATGGTCTGCAGGTTAACCGGCCGACCCCAGATGAACTGGATGTTGGCCAGGGTGTCGGCCGCCTGATCGAGACGCAGCTCCACGCCGTTGAACTTGTGCAGCAGGAGCAGCTCGCCTCGATTGCGGTAATTGCCGTCTATTACGTATATCCACGGTTTTCCGAAGTTAGTCAAGCTGAATAGGAGCCGCTGCTTGATTTTCTCGAAATCGCGCGACTCAATGACGTACTGTCCCCCCTGTTCCTGAAAGGCGAACGAGAACATCTTGTGCTCGACGCAAAATTCCGGCGTCAGGAAGGTGTCGATAAAGGTAATGTCGTTGTGGATGCGCCGGACCTCGAAGATCTTCTTGCGGCCCAGCCCCAGGTTGAGGTTCCACTTGCGCCGCTTCTCCAGGTCCTCGCACTCCTCGTATTCCTTGCCGAAGCGCCCGTGTTCCAGCGCATCTCGATGTCGCGGAGCAGCTCGATGCCCAGCTTGTAGGGGTTGAGCCGGGCCCCGGACGTGGCCATGGTGCCGGAGTGGTGGTCGGCATAATCGATGACCTCGGAAGGGGTTAACACCTTCTGGGTCATGATCGTGCTGTGCCAGTAGCTGTTGTGGTTGATGAACCCCTGGGCGGCGTAGCGATGCGTTTCCTCGACGGAGATGTCGAAGACGTCGGCACGACGGCGCTCGATGGCGACGATCTCGTCCTCCCAGGCTTCTTCCTTGTACCACTTGTGGTCGTCCACATAGTGCTGCAAGGCTTCCTGCTTGCGCCGGAGCCCGAAGCCAATCTCGTTCAGGAATACCGCAGCGGACTTGCCCGTCGTGTGGACGTGCCAGCAGCCGTCCTTGTGGGGTCGGCGCGTGGACAGGATACCGAAGTTCAGCAGCAGCAGCTGAACCGTCTTACTCATCTCCGTGCTGGAGGTAGTCAAGATGACTCCAGCAGGACCAGCGTAGCCGTCGCAGTCGTAGTAAGCGCGGAGGAAGGCGGTAACAACCAACTTCGGCGAGCGAAGGACGGCATCCGGCACATCTTTCAAACGCGCCGCGATGCCCGTTTTCATGCCGAGGTGCTGAAAGAATTCTTGGATGCTCTTTGAACTGAATGTCACCCGCCAGCGTCCAGCATCCCACCGCTTGCGAGGCTGAATGCCGAACACTTCATCAAGGAGTTGCGCGAATTGGTCCGCCTGCTCCTCATCGCCCGTCGTCAAGCCGATCGTGCGTTTGACTTCGCTGATGTGGCCGTCGCCGATTAGATAGCCCAAGAATGCTCGCCAACTTCTCGTCCAGCGTCTCGGGCACGCGGATACTGCGGCGACGGTTGTGCGTCAATGGTTTCGTGGCTAATCCTGCTTCGTATTCCGCAACAGGGCCAACGAGAGCTTCGCTGTACCGACCCCGAACACCACGGCGATAAGCGAATAACCGTCTCAATGTCAACGCTTGCTCGCGCGGCCACTTCTGCGAGAGTCAGCCGCGTGAGCAGGCAATTGCCATGTCGAGGCGTAACCTGCTCGGAGGCCCACAGATCCCCTCCCGCCAGCAATCGACGCACGTTCACCGATGCCGAGTTCATCGAGCCGCTTCCACGCTGCCCTCAGGAAGCATGACTCGATGCGTGACCGACCCTTCCAGTTCCAGACCACGGCGAGTCCTGACCCAGACCGTTTCGCGATCTTCAAACCGCGCCCAATCGTAGACCCGGCGAAGCTGCGATCCGTCACTCACTTGCACCGGAAGTCTTTTCTCCACAAGATCTTGTGCTTTAACATTCCAAGTCCGTAAGTACCAAGGAGTTCGGATGGACGCAGGCCCATCCTTCGTTGATCACCTTGGTTTGCCCTGCGGAGTGAAATAATACGCCTCATCGCGGACGATCGACAGGACGTCGCGCTGCCACGGCCTTGAGCGGTGCGTTCTCGATCAGGAACAGCAGCACATCCTTCTCGGGATGCTCGGGGAAGTTGCGGGCCGCCTGTTCCTGCTGCTTGCGGCGTTCCGCTTCCTCCGCCTTGAGCAGATCGCGCGGGTTGATGTAATCGTCCATGTAACCCTTGCTCTTGAAGCGGGTTACCGGGATGACGCCGCTGTCCTCCGCCTCGGGGGTGAAGTTGTAGCGCGACACGTCCGCACGCCGCCGGATGGCGGTCGAGTGAATGTCGATCAGGTCGTCGATCGACATGCAGCGGTCCATGAACGCTTCGACTTCATCCTCGCCGAACTTCTCGGCATACCGCCGGATGCGAGAGCCGTGGTTGGCCATCTCGTCCATCATCTTGCGGTTGGTGTGGCCGAAATAGGCGTTGTTCTTGAAGAAATCACAATGTCCGTACACATGGGCCATCACCAGCTTCTGATCCACCGTATGGTTGGACCGCATCAGGTACGCATAGCAGGGATCATTGTTGATCACCATCTCGTAGATCTTCGACAACCCGTAGTCGTAGCCCTTGCGGAGCTCCTCGTAGGACATGCCGAAGGACCAGTGCGGGTAGCGGGTGGGGAAGCCGCCGTAGGCGGCGACCTCGTTGAGGTCGTCGGCGTCGATGACCTCGAAGATGGTCTCGAAGAAGTCCAGCCCGTACTCGCGGGCATAGCCCTCGATCTCTTCCTTGAGTGGCGCAGGTGCGGGGGCAGGTTGGTGTTGTACGGGGTCAGCATGGTCCCCTCAAGCTCATCCCGTGGCACGTCGGGCGCGTGCCCGTCGTTGCCTCAGGTTTTGGTGGGTCAGCGGCCGGTGCCCAGGAACTCCTTGATCGAACCCAGGATGGCGTCGCGGTCGGGAATCCGGCTGCAGACCACGTTGTCGCGCTCGCCGAGCATCTCGTGAACGTACTCGTAAAACTCGCCGCTGCCGTAGGGGCTCTCCACCTGGCCGTAGCCGAACAGGTTGACCCGCGGCAGCAGCTTCTCCGTCAGGATCTCCATGCAGTGCGGGATGTCGTCGCCCCAGTTGTCGCCGTCGGAGAAGTGGAAGGCGTAGATGTTCCACTGGTCCGGCGGATAGCGGGCGCTGATGATCTTGTCGGCCAGGGTGTAGGCCGAGCTGATCTTGGTGCCGCCGCTCTCGCGGGTGTGGTAGAAGGTGTGCTCGTCCACCTCGTGGGCGGCCGCGTCGTGAATGATGTAGACGTTCTCGACGCCCTGGTAGTGGGCCTTGATCCAGGTGTCGATCCAGAACGCCTCGATGCGGACGATCTCCTTCTGCTCGTCGGTCATCGAGCCGGACACGTCCATCATGTAGAGGATGACGGCCACGCTCTGCGGCTGGTGGATCTCCTTCCAGCTGCGATACTGCTTGTCCTGGCGGATCGGCACCACGATCGGGATCAAAGGGATCGTAGGTCTGCGAAGCGATCATGCGCTTCAGGGCGCGCTTGAAGGTGCGCTTGAAGTGGCGCAGCGACTCGGGGCCGGCCTGGCGAATGCCGGTGTAGCGGTCCTTGGTGGTGACGATGTTCTTCTTGCCGCGCGGCTCGATCCGCGGCAGGGCCAGCTCCTCGCCCAGGATGGCGGCCATCTCCTCCATGGTCAGCTCGACCTCGAGGATGTGGCCGCCCGGCTGATCGCCGGCCCCCTTGCCGGACTGACCCTGGCCGGGGCCCAGGGGCGTACCGGGCGTCGCCCTCGCCCTGGCCGGCGCCGCCGGAGCCCTTGCTGCCGTACTTGAACTGCGGAATGTCGATCTGCGGCAGCGGGATGCTGACCAGGTCCTTGCCTTTCTTGCCGATCATCTCGCCGCGGCTGATGTATTTGCTGAGGTTGCTCTTCACCTTGCCGCGCACGAGCTTGCGAAACCGCTGGTAATCGCGCTCGATCTTCTGTCCCACAGCAACCCCCGTTCCAATGTCCCGTCGCTAGCGCTCCGGGCTTGTGTCCTTGTCGCAGCCGCAGGCGGCCCGCCCGCGGGCTGGCCAGCCAGCAGGCGAGCCGCCCGCAGCCACGACGGTCTACTTCTTCGTGTGCCCCCGGGCGAAGATGCTGGCCACGAAGTTCAGCACGTCGGTGGCACTGGATTCATTATAACCGTAATTGCGGATCAAACGCGACTTGACCACGTCAATCTTTTCCTGAGTCGCCTTGTCGATGACGTTGGAGACCAGGCAGGTAAGCTTGATGGTGTCCTTCTGGTCCTCGAACAGCTTCAGCTCCAGGGCCTTCTGCAAGCGCTCGTTGGTCTTGTAGTCGAAGCGCTTGCCATCGACGGCCAGGGCGCCGATGTAGTTCATGATCTCCCGGCGGAAGTCGTCCTTGCGGCCCTCGGGGATGTCGATCTTCTCCTCGACCGCCCGCATCAGCCGTTCGTCCGGCTCCTCGTAGTTGCCGGTGTAGCGGTTGCGGACCTTCTCGCGCTGGGTGTACGCCTTGACGTTGTCGATGTAGTTGGCGCACAGCCGGGCCAGGGCGTCCTCGTCGGCGGCAATGGCGCGCTGCACCTCATTCTTGACGACGTCCTCGTACTCTTCCTTCACCACCGAGAGCAGCTCGCGGTAATGCTGCAGCTGCTCCTGGCTGGTGATCAGCGAGTGGTGCCGCAGCCCCGCCTCCAGCTCGTGCAGCACCATGAACGGGTTGACGCAGTCCTCGTCGGGATGAGCGACGATGGCGTTGGAGATCTTGTCCTGGATGTAGCGCGGGCTGATGCCGTGCATGCCCTCGTTGGCGGCCTCGCGCTTCAGCTCGATGACGTTGTCCTCGGTGAAGCCGGGCAGCGTCTTGCCGTTGTACAGCTTGAGCTTCTGGAGCAGGGTCAGGTTGGCGTGCTTGGGCTGCTCCAACCGGGTCAGCACCGCCCACATGGCCGCGATCTCGATGGTGTGCGGGGCAATGTGCTTGCCCTTGACCCGGTCGGTGTTGAAGTCCTTCTCGTAAATGCGGATCTCGTCCTTCAGCCGGGTCACGTAGGGAACGTCGATCTTCACGGTGCGGTCTCGCAAGGCTTCCATGAACTCGTTGTTCTGCAAACGCCTGTACTCTGGTTCATTGGTATGTCCAAGTATAACCTCGTCGATGTCCGTCTGAGCGAACTTCTTGGGCTTGATCTTGTGTTCCTGCGAGGCGCCGAGGAGGTCGTAGAGGAAGGCCACGTCGAGCTTGAGGACCTCGATGAACTCGACCAGGCCGCGGTTGGCGATGTTGAGCTCGCCGTCGAAATTAAAGCAATTATGTGAAACGAACCCATCTGCCCAGTACGCATGGGTTTGCGTCACGGAAACGTCGTACACAGGTGCCTCCCCGGCGGACTCGATCTTCTCGACGGGCAGCCAGACGTGGTTCTGCTCCAGTATGTGGCGCAGTTCCGCGATGGCCCGGAGCGATTCGCTGTCTGTGGTCCGCACGTCGTTGAGGAAGTCGCGCAACAGACCCCAGGAGACGTTCGGCTTGCGGGCGTCGTGCAGATTGCCGCTGTAGCGTTTCTTCAGCTCGTCGCGGTTGTCGGCACGTTGGTAGATCATCCGCATGCGTGGTTTGACGTGCGGAATCACATCGACGTTCGGCAGGGGATTGAGCGACTCTTCCGCACCGACGGTGAAGCGATCGCGCAGCGACGGCAGCAGCTTCACCAGCAAATTCACGTTCTGACCGTAGATGCGCACTTCCCAGTTGTGGGGGCACTGCTTCAGCGACGAGACGATGCCGAACGCAATCAGGATCGTGTGAACCTGCCGCGCCAGCGCCTCGGAGCAGGTGGCGAACATCGCCCAGTTAGAGTCGTTGTGGCGGACAGTGCCGTCGGTTTCCCACAAACCTTGCAGGCAGGCCCGTACCGATTCGCGGCTTGATGCGAGAACACAGTCGGGAATCGCCTTGTTCGCCGCCCCGCACTTCAGACCGATTGCCTCTTGCAGCCACTGCACCAGCGACCGGCAACTGAGGCGGACCACCCGTTCTTCGACCCGTGCCTCGACATTGAAGACCTCACGCAGCAGGCGAGCGAACGCAGCCCGGCGTTCCGGTTCCATCTGCGTCCAGCCGAACTCGTACTGGTAACCTTCTTCATTGACGCAAATGTGCCCATCGCCGATCCACAAACCCAGCAGGTACGCCAGCTCTGGCGTCATGCGTTCGGGAAAGCGCGGGTCATGCCGTTCGTTGCCGTATCGCTTCCATTCCCACGGAGGCAGAGCGGCGTCCTCGACCGGCCAGGTGTGAACGCCCCGGCCCAAGGCGAGGTAATCGCCAGCTTGCAGCAGACGCATCTCCTTCCAGGCCAGATCGCCTTCCGGAGTCAGCGTCAGCAGCATGTGATTGGGCGTCGCCCGGATGCGGTAACCGAGCCGGGTCTGGACGGAACGCAGGGGATGCTTGCCGCCGAAGTAGACGCTGTCCGCCAGACCGACCCGCGAGGAGCCGATCGTCGTCACTGCCAGCGGCCGGGGCACGAACGTGTCCGGATTGGCGTCCCGCGGCATCAGCTCCGCGACCGGACTCAGACCTTCGCCCGTGGCGATGATGGTCTCGGCCGCCACGCAGCGCGGATCGCTGTCGGTGCCGTATTCGGCGATCTTGCGATAGTTGATGTCGCCGGTCAGCTCGGTCGAGTCCTGGTTCTTCTCGTCCTTGGGCTGGAAGGTGCCAATGCCGATCCGATCCTGCTCCGAGAGGAGCATGCGGTAGACCTTGATGTCCTTGAGCATCTCGTTCCAGTCGCCATTACAATTGGCCAGGCGCTCGTTGAACATCTGCCGACAGAACGGGCACAGTTCGCCGCGAATGGTAACCTCGAAGTCGCCCGGCTTGCGGTGGGCGTTGATCTTGCTCAGGAGGGCCTGCCGGAGGTCCTTGGGGACCAGGTGCAGCGGTTCCTCGTGCATGGGGCACTTCTGGAAGGAGCCATCGGGCATCTTCCAGCTGTAGGATAAGACCATGCCGGGGTCGGTGCGGGCGTAATCTTCCAGGCCGCGCTTGAGCAGGCGGGCGATAGTGCTCTTGGACGAGCCGACCGGGCCGTGCAGCAGCAGGACGCGGCGCTCGGTGCCGTAACCCTTGGCGGCGGACTTGAAGGCGTTGACCAGCTGCATCAGCGGCCGATCCAGGCCGTAGATGGCGTCGGCGTGGCGGGCGGCGTAGTCGGTGAAGAAACGGTAACGGATGAGCTTTTCCTTGTGCTCGAAGACCTCTTCGGTGCCGTGCGAAATGATCATGTCGTACAGCCGTTGATAGGCCGTGCGGGTCACCTCGGCATGCTCGGCGACGATGTCAAGATACTGATCAAAGGTTCCTTCCCAGTGAATCTTCCGGTAATCGCTCAGGTTCAAATGCTGGCGGAGATCGGAAAGGATGGCCTTGCCTGTAATGGACATGGTTGTCACCTCCCTGGACGGTGCAGGATCGCTGCTCCGCCGTTATAGCTCAGGAAAAACCTGACCGGGGCACCCGGCCAGGGGGAAAGGCTAGCTGAGTCGTCCAGTTCTGTCCCGCGGACAATGCCCCGACCAATCGAGTCAGGAGGGCCACCGGCCTCTGTAGGACGGTTCTCCCGAGCCGTCCAGACGGCTCGGGAGAGCCGTCCTACCCGGCCGCCGGGTGCGTCAGGGTGCAAGGGGTCTGGCGGGGAAAACTGCACGGGAAAGATCAGCAGCGTCGCGCCCGCGGCAACGATGCTTCCCTTGGAGATCGTGTGCCTTGTCGCTCTCATCAGTACATTTTATCCCAGCCTGGGATGTCCGGTCAAACGCTTCGGGCGGCCTGTCGAGTCGGCCCCTCCATGCCGAACTCGGGGGAGACTTCCGGTCTGCTCCGGGAGGCGGCACAATGTGGCAGCCCACCCAGATTGCGTTCCTTGACGCCAGTGTCAGCATACGCTGTCTGGGCGGGGTTTTGTCAAGACCGGTTTGCCTCGATCCGGCGATTCTTGCTCGTAAACCCTTGCCGCGGCCGCCAGATCCGGATAACAAAGACAGAACGGCCCGGGCAAGGGCGAGGAGGAGCTGGCTTGATGGACCCCGCGTTGTGGCACAACCCGATCGGGCTCGGCGTCCTGGGCGTCGGCCTGCTCTTCTTTTCCGGCTATTTCCTGCAACTGGCCGCCAACGTCTGCGGCGCCGACCAGCCGACTTTCCGCAAGGCCGTGCTGATCGCGCTGCTGACCGGGACGGCCTGTTTCTTCACGTACGATCTGAGCGGCTACGGCATCCTGATGGTCAGCCGGGACCAGATCACGAATCTGAATTTGCCGGACCATTTCAGCTACGGGCAATGGCTGCGCGAGCCGCTGGAACTGAAGTGGCAGGTGCTGGGCCTGCTGCCCATCGTGCGCTATCTGCCGGTCCTCTTTGCCGTTTGCCTGGCCAGCATCGTTTACGTGCTGGTGTTCAAGGTACACTACCGGGTCAGCATGGTCATCTTTTTGCTGCAATGGACCCTGAGTCTTGTCTCACTTGCTGTACTGTCCTTTGCGCTGACCAACGTCCTGGGTGTGCTGCCGCAGCCCGGCAAATCACCTCCCGATCATCAGCCCGTTGCAGCAGCCGGGCCGCTGAAGAAGGCCCTGGACCAATCCGGGGAAGCGGTCGGGCCGACCCTCGACCGGCTAAAGCAGTTTGCCAGCAGCATGGGGAAAGCGCTCGATCCGTACACCAGGCCCATCCAGGATGCGACCCGGCCGTACACCACGTATTTGCCCGTGGTGGTGCAGCAGTTCCTGGACGAAGGCGGCTGGGCGCTGGTGCTGCTGGCCCTGGCGATCGTGGCCTTCTACTGGCTGCGGAGCCTGTACCGCCGGCTGCGGCGGCTGCTGTTTGGCAAGCGCCGGAAGAAACGCAAGCCGAAGGAATCGCCGCTGGCGATCGAATTGCGTTTTGTGGGCGATGCCCTGACCGAACTGGGCCCGGTCCAGGCGGTGGTGCGCGACCGGGCGGTCCGGCTGCGGCTGGTGGTCATGGCTCCGGGAGTCAGTTACGTCGGCGCGCTGCTGCCGGAGATGGCGGAGGGACTGCTGGATTACGTCAAGCCGGGACTGGCCGACCTGCTGGAATACGATACGCCGCGGGTCGTGGTCTGGCCCCGGCTGGCCAGCGAGGAGCAATTCCTGAAGCTGTTCTTCAAGAACGTCGAGATTCCGGAGGAACGCGGCCGGCGCTCGCGCTGGATCTTGATGGGGGGGACGATCCGCCTGGGCCGGCAAAAGGTCCACCTAGGCCTGGGGGTCCACGCGGACTCGAGTAGCCTGCTGCGCGAGATCCGCGTGGAGAAAGAGAACTGGGAGCCGGTCCTGAGCTTGCAGAGCACGAAGGAACTGGTTTGAGCGGGAACCGGGGGCTGCGGGGTGCCGGGGTGACAAACACAAGAAAGGAACACTAATCAACGCTGATCCACACTAATCGAAACTCGAATTTCCTTCCTTCGATTAGCGCGGATTAGTGCGGATTAGTGTTCCTTGTCTTGTCTTTGTCACCCCTCACCCCGTCACTTTGTCACGGCAGGCGGCGTGTTCTGATGTTCGCTCACGGTCAGGCTGTGTTCCTTGACCACCGGCTGCTTGAGGATGCTGCTGCTCAGCTCCGCCCGGAAGCGAGCGTCTCCGGCCTTCACCGCCAGCACTGCAATTCTGTACTGCACCGCCCGGCCCGGGTCCAGCATGGTGGGCAGCGGCGGGAAAACCACCTTCTGGCCGTCCAGCCGATACCCTCCGGGACTGGCCCCCAGCACCTGCAGCTGGGCAGGGACCTCGCACACGACCTGAATCCCCGAGCCGGGCAGTGAGCCGGTGTTGCTGACCGTGATCGCGTACTCCGTTCGCTCACCGACCTCGATCGGTCCCCGGGCGTCCACTTTCATCTTGAACGCCGGCAGTCCCTCGATGGCGATGTCGGCCTGGGCCTGGCTGCTGATGGGCCAGCCCGTGGGTAAGGCCCCGGTCGCGGACACCGGAACGCCACGGAGGGCGTTCCCTACAGCGCCGGGACCGGGGTCGGTTTCCAGGGCGTAGGCGGTGGCCCGGGCCTGGCTGACCGTCCGCGCCGTCATCCGGTTGGCCCGGGTCGTCAGCTGGAACGTCTTGACGGCTTTCGGCTCCAGCCGATCGACGTTCCAGACCACCTCTCGGCCCAGAAGCCGGCTGCCATCGGCCTTGACGAAGTCCAGCTCCGGCGGCAGCACGTCACTGAGGGCCACCTGAACCAGAGGCTGGCCGCCATTGTTGGCCACCTCCAGGGCCCAGGTTGCCTCCTGACCGACGTAGCGCACAGCCGGGCCGGTCAGTTTGAGGGCCAGGCCCGCCTCGTTGACCTGCAGCACCTGCTCGACCTGGCCGAGGACCTGGCCGTTGACCAGGGCGGAGACCCGCAAGGGGAACTTGCCCGGCTTGACCGGCTTGACGATCAGCGGCATCGTCTTGCGGGCCCCCGGCAGCAGCGGGCCCAGGTCGTATTCCAGCGGGTTGACTCCGGAATCGTGGGTCAGACCCGGGGCCAGTTCCACCCGCACCCGGACGTTGGCGGCCCCATCGGTCCCCACGTTGCTGACGACGACCTGCTCGCTGGCGGGCATCTGCTGCGTGCCGCTCTGGCCATTGACCAGCAGAGCGGTGGCCGCCCCGCTGATCTCGACCTTGAACAGGGGGCGCGGGTCGGCAGGACTTGCACCGAGTAACTGCGGTTGTCGTGCAGGCCGTCGGCCGTGCTGACGCTCACCTGGCTTACGCTTGTGCCAACCCGGGTCGGCTTGCAGACCATCTCCAGGGTGATCTGGTCCTGGCTGCTCAGCTGGTCCAGCGTCCAGACCAGCGAATTGCCGTCCGGGTGAGCGGGCGGGTTGGAACGCAGATACGTCATGCCGTCGGGAATGGTCGCGTGGACGGTCAGGAAACGGGCGCCGACGGAGCCGGGGTTGGCCAGGCTCAGCGTGCAGGCCGCTTCCTCGCCGAGGTGGACGGTGGCGGGAAACGAGCCGCCCAGGGCCACGCTGGCGGCCAGCCATTGCACCACGATTTCGCCCTGGCCGATCAGGGTCTGGTCACTGGCCCGGGTGATCTCGACGGCGACGCGGTTGCGGGCCTGGCCGGGGTTTTTCAGCTGGATCATGGTGATCGAAGCCCGGCCGGTGGCGTCGGTGGTCACGACGCCGTCGCCGGCCTGGTAGGGAAGGAACCCGGCCTGGGGGCCTTCGATGACGCGGTAGCGCACCTGGCAGCCGGGCAGGCCCTGATGGTCGGAGCGGTGGAAGACGCTGGTGACCAGGGTCTGCTGGGTGCCGCCCCGGTCGGCGAAGGAGGGCGGGATGTTCCACTCGGCATCGACCCAGCGATGGCTCAGGTGGGCCAGCTTGTTGTCCCGGTGGCTGATTCCCGGAGCGTAGGCGCTGATCTGGCTCGTTCCCTCGGAGGGGGCCGTGATGATCACCCAGGTCTGGCCCGGCTCAATGGTGATCACGTCGGCGGGGTCGCCGGTGCCGAGGTCAATGCGGTCATGGCTCCAGGCGGTATAGCTGACGGCGTGATTGCTGGTCCTGGAGCCGGAGGTGAACAAGGAACCTTTCCTCTCATCGACCTCGAGGATGCTGCCTCCTTCCAGGTTCCATTCGACCTTTTGTTTGCGGTGTGGGGCCCCCTGAGCGTCGGTCACGGTGGCGATCACCACGACCTGCGAGCGGATCGGACTGGTGGGCCCGAGCGGACGGGTTTCCAGTTTCACGCCGGGACCGGGGGCGGCTCCATCGCCCGGCTTGGTGGCGGTCACGGTGTTGCCAATGCTCACCGGAGCGGACTCGGAGGGGGGTGGCGCGCTCCGGCAGCCGCCGGCCGCGAGGAGGCAGAGCAAAACAAGCAAAGGATGAGGGATGAGGGATGAGGGACGAATCAGAAGTGGCTTCCTGTCTTGATTCATCCCTCATCCCTCATCCCTCATCCCTTGATGAATCCTGTCCGGCCCTCACGGCTTGGTCGGCAGGACCGGCAGCTCCGGCAGGACCGGGTTGCTGGTCGTGGTCGGCGGCAGGATGGCCGGGCCACCGGTCGGCGGCAGGACCGGTTCGGTCGGCGGCACTGGCGAACTCGGCGTAATCAGGCTCGGCGGCATGGTCGGCAGGACGGGCTGCTGCGGCTCCGTCGTGTTCACCGGGTGGCCGAAGTCGAAGGACGGCCCCTGGTGATTGGTCGGCAGGATCGCATTCACCGGCTCGCCCGGCTTCTGGGGCTGGGCACCTTGCTTCTGGATGGCTTGCTCGAGCTTGGCAGCCCCCTTCTCGACGTCCTGTTCGAGCTTGTTGGTGTTGATGTCGATGTTGACGCTGCGGTGACCGCCGGCCCCCAGGGTGCTTTTCACCGAGTACCAGCCCAGGTAATAACCGGCTCCCACAACGGTCAGAGCCAGCGCGGCCAGGAAGGCCAGGATATTTCGCATGAGTGACCTCTGTTCCAAAGGACGTGAGAAACGGGCACGACCGGCATCGGTCTGTCCAACGGGCGGCTCTCTACCATTCGTGCCCCGAAGGGTCCAGAGCAAAGTGGACGGAGCCGCGCACGCAGCGCAGCGGAGTAAGCGGCCCTGCGGGCTCCCGGACCGCTTACTCCGCTGCGCTGCGTGCGCGGCTCGGCAACCGCAGGACCGAGCCGCGCACGCAGCGCAGCGGAGTAAGCGGCCCAGCGGTCCGCCGGACCGCTGGGCCGCTTACTGCGCGCTCGCGCGGCTCGGCAGGTGTGCGCGGGAGGATTCCGGGCGAGAGAGCGAATCGAGACGACAACCCCCGTTCCGGCTATACTTTCCTCCAAGATTCCCTGCTTTCTCAAACGTGGTGGTTGCTGATGGCGTTCACGGTGGCGCAACTGTCCGAGTCGTTGCAGCGGAGCGGCCTGCTTGGCCCGGCCGAGCTGAGCGCCGTCCAGACCGGCTGGTTCCAGAAGAAACGGCAGGACGCCAGCGAGCCGCACAAGTTTGGCCGCTGGCTGGTCCTCAACGGCTACCTGTCGGAGTTCAGTCTGCGCTGGCTGCAGAACGGCCAGGCGGAACGGCTGCGGCTGAACCAGTACGTGCTGGTGGACCAGCTCAGCCGGGGTCCGCTGGCGGGCGGCTACCTGGCCCTGGACCCGCTGCGCCGCAAGGTGGTCGTCGAGGTCCTCGCGGCCGGGCACTCGGCCAACCCGGAGACGGTCCATGCCTTCCAGGTGGCCGCCCAGCAGGCGATGACCGTGCAGCACCCCAACGTCAGCCCCATCCTCGACCTCGGCCAGGCCCACGCGACCCATTACCTGGTGCGGGAATACGAGGAAGGCGAAAGCCTGGCCGAGGTCCTGGCCCGGCGCGGCAAGCTGTCGCCGCTGACGGCGGCCCGGCTCTTTGCCCTGGCCCTGGCCGGGCTGGCGGCCCTGCACGAGAAGGGAGTGCCGGCCGGGGACCTGACCGGGGACTGTCTGCTGCTGGCCGCGGCCGGCAAACAGGCCCGGCCGGGCTCGGCGAAGCAGCGGACGATCAAGGTCCTGCACGCCGGCGTTCCTCGGTATCTCTTCGACAGCAACGCCCTGCTGTCCTCGGGCCCCGCCGCCCAGCTGCCGACGCCCTCTTTTCCGGCGCCCCAGCCGGCGGAGGACCTGCACCGGCTGGGTGTGCTGTTCTACCAGTGCCTGACCGGCCAGCCGCCGGCCAGTCCGCCGCTCCCGGTCGCTCAACTGGCTCCGGACGTTCCCGAGATGCTGGCCGAGCGGGTCGAGCAGCTGCTGGCCAGCGATCCGCAGCAGCGGCCCCGCAGTGCCGCCCATGCCGCCAAGGCGCTGCGGGTGTTCCTGGCCAGCGAGGAGGAAACGACCCGGGAAGGGCGGGCCGAGGAGCATCTGGCCGGCCCGGTCATTGAGCCGCCGGCTCCGGGGGGTGGAACTCCGGACCTGTCCGCCCAGCCGGAACAGGGAACTCCGCACTCGGAGGAAGAGCCGGCTGAGGGCGTGAAGGGCAAACTGCTCGACCTGTGGCAGGAGGTCCGGCCCCGACAGCGCGACCTGGTCTTCCTGGGCAGCGGCGCGGTCGGGGTGATTGTGCTGCTGCTGCTGCTGCACCTGCTGACGGGCTTTTACTTCATCAACCTCGTCTGCCTGCTGACCGGCGGCGCGCTCTCGTTTTTTGTGGAACGGCTCCTGCGCTGGCGCGAGGAGCAAGTGGAAGCGGGGGATTGACCCGGATTCTTTCTTGGAGGATTCGCACCATGCAGAAGTTCACACGCAACCTGACGCGGGAAGTGGAGATTGCCGGCGAACGGCTGGCCGTGACCTTCAGTGCCGAGGGGCTGGCCCTCCGCCCGGTTGGTTCTCGGCGTCCGCCCCTGACCCTGAGCTGGGCCCGACTGCTCTGTGCGGCCCAGGGCCCGGCCGGAGAACCCGACGCGGCCACGATCGCCGAGGCCCTGAAGCGCCTCAAGAACCCCCCCAAGCAGAAAGCTGCTGCCCAGGCGTCCGCCGTCCTCGGCGCCGGCGACCCCAGGCGACCTGCCCGGACTGCTGGCCCAGGTCGATCACTGGTTGCAGGAGCATCGCCCGGCCATTGCCCGCGGCCTGCTGCCGCCCGCGACGGCCGAGCAGCTGGACCGCGCCGAACAGCAGCTGGGCCGGCCCTTGCCGCAGGAGCTGCGCACCCTGCTGTCCTGGCACAATGGACAGAGCGACGAGGTTCCCGGTGCGTTCGAGCGCTGCTTCTTCCTGATGAGCGCCGAGCAGATTGTCGAGGCCGTGCGGGACCTGAACTCGTCGCCGCCGGACGGCTGGCAAGCCACCTGGGTTCCCTTCCTGGAGGACAGCTCCGACAGTTTCGTGGTCCTGGACACCCAGCAACCCGGGGCCGGGGTCCGCGACGTCTGGCGCGGCCAGAAGGACCATCCGGTGGTTGCTCCCACGCTGACCGCCTGGGTGCAGGATTTCCTGGAGGGTCTGGAACTGGGTGCTTACGCGGAAGATCCGGAGCGGGGCACCTTCTTCCGGAAGGAGCCGGTGGAGAACGCCCCGGCGCTTCATGAAGCCTCGGCGCCTTGATTTGTGAAAGGTTTCCGCCAACCAACGGAATACTCTGGAAGATCCCTGTGGCCGACCTGCCATCGACCCGGCCGAGCCTGCTCGTCCGGTTGCGTCAGACGAGCGACCAGGAGGCCTGGCGCGAGTTCGTCGCCCTGTACGCTCCGGTGATCTACGGCTTCGGCCGCAAGCATGGACTGCAGGATGCCGACGCCGCCGACCTCACCCAGGAGGTGCTGCGCGGCGTCAGCACGGCGATCAGCCGGCTCGACTACGACCCGCAGCGCGGCACTTTTCGCTCCTGGCTGTTCACCCTGGCCCGCCGGCGCCTGGCCGACTTCCTGGCCCGGCGCCAGCGCCAGCCCCAGGCGAGCGGCGACAGTTCCGCGCAGGAGCGTCTGGAGGCGGTCCCGGTCCCCCAGGAGCAGGAGCACTGGGACCGGGAGCTGGAGCAGCGTCTGTTCACGTGGGCGGTGGAGCGCGTGCGGGGTGAGTTTACCGAGAAGACCTGGCAGGCCTTCTGGCAGACGGCGGTGGAAGGGCGCAAGCCCCAGGACGTTGCCGAGGCGCTGGGTCTTTCGGTCGGAGCGGTGTACATTGCCAAAAGCCGGGCCCAGGCACGCTTGAAGGAGGAACTGGCCCAGCTCGAGTAACCATGTCCCCAGTCCCGGAGTGGCCCACGTATGGAGCCCTGTCCCTCTCTCGACGACCTGCGGGCCGTGCTCGACTGCCGGTTGCCGGCCGACCAGCAAACCGCTCTGAGCCGACACCTGGACGAATGCGCCACGTGCCAGCAGACGCTGGAGCGTCTGGCCAGCGGCAGTCGCTCCTGGGAGAACGTGGCCCGGCAGCTCGCAATGCCCCACTTGCCGAGTCTCCGCCTTCGGCCCTCCAGAACGCCGTGAAGGGGCTGGCCAGCCTGGTTCCCCCGCGTGCGGACCGGCGACCTCTCGGCGGAACCGAGGTCCAGAACCACGGAGAGCTTCCCCTTCTTGCAGCCGACCACCAACCCCACCGACCTGGGCCAGGTCGGCTCCTATCCGATCCTGAAACTGCTTGGCCAGGGCGGCATGGGTATGGTCTTCCAGGGAGTCGATCCCACCCTGGGCCGGCTGGTCGCCATCAAGGTCATGGCGCCGCACCTGGCCGCCAGCGCCACTTCGCGCGAGCGTTTCCTGCGCGAAGCCCAGGCCGCGGCCGCGGTCCGGCACAGTCACGTTGTCGCCATTCACGCCGTCGCCGAGACCGAGGGCATCCCCTACCTGGTCATGCAGTTCATTGCCGGCCGCTCGCTCCAGGATCAGCTGGACCGCGATGGCCCTCTGCCGCCGCTGGAGGCGGCCCGCATCGGCTTGCAAATGGCCCAGGGGTTGGCCGCCGCCCACGCCCAGGGGCTGGTCCACCGGGACGTCAAGCCCGCCAACGTCCTGTTCGAGAACGCCACCGACCAGGTGAAGATCACCGACTTCGGCCTGGCCCGGGCCGTCGATGACGTCAGCTTGACCCAGAGCGGAGTCATTACCGGCACTCCGGCGTTCATGTCTCCCGAACAGGCCCGGGGCGAGCCGGTCGATCATCGCACCGACCTGTTCAGCCTGGGCAGCGTGCTCTACGCCCTCTGCACCGGCCAGGCGCCCTTCCGTGCCAGGAAGACGATGGACCTGCTGCGATGCGTCTGCGAGGAGACGCCCAGGCCCGTCTGCGAGGTCAATCCGGACGTGCCCGGCTGGCTCGCCGCCGTCATCGAGCGGTTGCACGCCAAGGACCCCGGCCAGCGCTTCGCCTCGGCCGAGGAAGTGGCCGGCGTGCTCGACTATCACCTGGCCCGGCTGGCCGCCGCACCACCCGCGCCGCGGCCGAGGCTCCGCCGCGGTCTGCTGGCGGCCGGGGTGTTCCTGCTCTTCCTGCTCGCGGGCGGGGCCGCTGTGTTCTTCTCACGCCCACGGACGGTGCCGCCGGAGCTGGAGCCGGGAGCGGACATCGTCCCGGACAGCAAGCTCGCCAACCAGAGGCTCGAACCGAGTCCCGAGGTCAAGGCCCACAAGGTCGAGATCAAGGAACTGCCGGCCACCAGGGACGTGCCAGCACCCACTCCGCCCACCCAGCCTGCTCCTCAGGTCCAGCTGATCCACCACAGCGATCTGACCGGCGAGAAGGGCAAGATCGCCGGCCTGGCGCTGGCGCCGGATGGCAAGACCCTGGCGGCCGGCCAGAAGGACGGCGTCATCCAGCTCTGGACGGAACAGGCCCGGAGCTGGAAGCCAGCCACGACCCTCAAGGGCCACAAGGGCGCGGTCATCACCCTGGCCTTCTCCGCGAACGGGCAGATGCTGGCCTCGGGAGGAACGGACAGGACAGTGCGGTTGTGGAAGAAGGCCGCCGCGGGCTGGGAGGAAGCCGGCGCACTGGAGGGGCACACCGGCGACGTCTACGGTCTGGCCTTCGCTCCGGAGGGCGCCACGCTATTCACGGCGGCCGGAATCCCCACGGCGCAACTCGCCCAGGCCAAACCTGGCGAGGTGAAACACTGGGACCTGGAGCATGGCGAAGAGTTGACCTTGCCCACGATGCCGGTCCTCTCCCGCGCCATTCTGTCGCTGGGCCTGGCGCCCGACGGTCAGACGCTGGCGATCGGCTATCAGCACGCCTACTTGCGCCTCTGGAATCTCCGGACGAGCGCGGTGCTGGCCCAGCTTCCCGACGTTGGCTGTTTGTATGGTCTGGCCTGGTCCCCCGACGGCAAGATGCTGGCGAGCGGCGGCTGTGATGGGACGGTCAAGGTGTGGTCACTCGGCAAGGGAGCCTGGAAGTGGACCCGCAGCTTCCCCAAACAAGCGAACACGATCCGCCGGCTGGCATTTGACCGCGAGGGCAAACTGCTGCTGTCCTTCGCCGCCGAGGGCGACGTGCGTTTCTGGGACCTGGCCGTGGGGGAGGCGGCCCGGCTGACGCGGCCGGCGACGGATCGCTTCGAGCAGGCGGCCTTCGCCCCGGAATGCCGTCGCGTGGCGGCGGCCACGGCCTGCGGGACCATCCAGGTCTGGGACTACGTTCCCGGCCCGAACCTGGGCATCCCCGCTTTCGTGGTGCTGGCGCGTGCCGGCCGGCCGGAACAGCGCAGCCCCACGCTCGCAGAGGCCGTGGGCGGTGCCCAGAGCGGCGACACCATCGAGGTGCGCGGCAACGGGCCGTTCGTCGCGGACCCGATCATGGTGCGCAACAAGGACCTGGTGATCCGCGCCGGCGAGGGGTTCACGCCGGTCATCTCCCTGAATCCGGATAGCACCAAATCGAAGTTCCGGGCCCTGCTGACGACCTACAGCTCGCTGGTGCTGGAGGGGCTCGAACTGCGGCGCTCCTTCGTCGTTCCGGACGGGGGCGATGAAGCGGTGATCCGGGCCTACGGACCGCGCATCCTGCTCGCCAACTGCCGGCTCAGCGTGCGCGGGCCCTCGGTGGCCCTGTACGCGATCTCGAACCGGGACTGCGAGCTGAGGAACTGCCTGGTCAGCGGCACGATGGTGCCCATCTCCTGGATCGACCCGCGCCCTGGCGGAGCGCTCCGGGTCGAGAACTGTGCCGTCGCCGGCGAAGGGATCTCGTTAATGCTGACCACGGGCCTCCTCAATGGCAAGGGGAGCGCGGTGGACGTCCGCGTCAGCCGGACCACCTGGGCCGTGGGGGGCGTGCTCGAAATGCGTTTCAAGAGCGAAAGTCCCGATCCGATGGCCAGACCGGAACGCAACCCCATCTTGTGGGAAGCCGGCGAGAACGTGTTTGATTTCACCGGCTTCCACGTCCAGACCTACCGCTTCGCGACCCAGCCTCCCCCAGCGCGGACCAGCGAGCTGCTGCTGGCCAAATGGCTGACCGTGCGGGAGCAAAACAACGTCTATGGGTCGGGCTCGCCCGTCCTGCGGCACTCCATCGGCTGGAAGTGGCAAAACCTGGGCGGGGAGCTGAAAACCCTGGCGGAGTGGCAGCGGTTCAGCAAGACGACCGGGTCGGCTTTCCTCACGGGCAAGGTCCGCTACGCCCACGGCGACCCGCGCACGAAACTCCGCACCAGCCCCGAGACGGTGACGGCCGAGGACTTCCGCCTGCACCCGGACAGCCCCGGCTGGCACAGGGGACCGGGAGGACGCGACCTGGGAGCCGACCTCGATCTGGTGGGCCCCGGACCGGCTTACGAACGCTGGCAGAAGACGCCGGACTATCAGGCGTGGCTGAAGCGGACCGGTCAGGTCAAGTGAGAAGCCACGCCAGAAGCACGGTGCCAGCTCAGAGCGTTGGGACCAACCCCGTCCCCGAAATGGGGAGGGGGAGCAAGAGCGCAGATCGATTGCATTGCGCTGCGGCACACACACAGCCGCAGTGGCAGGCTTTGGCCTCCGTCTTTGGCCTCCCCTTGCTCGCGCTTCGGGCCAGGGCGCGGCACCTGACCTTGCGGCCCAGCCGCCTGACCCCTCAACCACTCTCCACCGACGCAGAGTGAGAAACAAACCGCACGGGCAGACGTCCGTGCCCTGGTGGAGAACCGAAATGAACCCCAAGACCTGCCCGGACACGGTCCAGCTGCAACGGCTGCTGGCCGGCGCTCTGCCGGAGACCGAACGCCTCGAAGTGGAGCAGCACCTGGAAGGGTGCTGCCGCTGCCAGCAGACCATCGAGGGCTTGCCCGGCGCCACCGCCGCCTGGATCAGCACCGCACCGCCTCTGGACGCCGGCTCCTCTCCCGCGACACCACAGGGCCCCGGCACTCTGGGGATCTACCAGATCGTGGAACGCCTCGACGGCGACCGGGGCCTGCTCCTGAAGGCGTTCGAGCCCCGCTTGCAGCGGCACGTCGCCATCCGGCTGCTGCCGCCAGAACTGGCCGACGACCCCGAGGCACGGCAGCAGTTTGCCCGGTCAGCGCGGGCGGCAGGGTCCATCGACCACGACAACGTGGTCACCATCCACGCGGTCAATGAGACGGCGGCCCAGCCCTACCTGGTCATGGAGTTCGTGGCCGGCGCTACCCTCGGCGAACGGCTGCAACGCCCCCAGCACCTGGACTGGAAGGAGGTGCTGCGTCTGGGTCAGCAGGTGGCGGCGGGCGTGGCGGCCTTCCACAAGGGCGGCCTGGTCCACGGCAATCTCGGCCTGACCACCGTCCTGCTCGAAGAGGGCACTGGACGGGTCAAGCTCACCGGCTTTGCCCTGGACAGCGGATCGCGCTCCGGCGCGCCAGAGGCTGAGGCCCGGCGAGTGGACCTGAGGGCGCTGGGTGCGGTCCTGTTCGCTCTGGCGACGGGACAGGAACTGAGCGCAGGGACCGACCCGAAACGGGCCCTGCGTTCGACCCAGCCGTGGCTGCGTGACTTGATCCTGTCCCTGCTCGCTGGCCCCGGAACAGAAGCACCCACGTCGGCGGCGGTCGCCGAGCAATTGCGCTGCCAGCTGATCGTCCAGCAGGCACCCCCTCCCGGGACCCGGCGCATCCTGTCGCCCGCGGAGCGGAAGCGCCGGCGGCGGATCGTTGGGGTGCTGCTGCTCCTGCTGGCCCTCGCCGGCCTGGGGGTGAGCGAAGCGCTGGGCAAACGCGCCTGGTGGCTGCGGCCGGGCCGCTGCTTTCCGGCGAGGCGAAATTGGTCCTCACACTGGAAGACCCCCAGGCCCGGGTCACGCTGGCCGGTTACGACATCGAGCTGAGCGAGCCGCAGACCCGGGAAATCAGTCTGCGGCCGGGCGAGTATCTGCTGCGTGTGAAGCGCGAAGGCTCGCCGCCGCAGGAGCAGCAGGTGAGCCTGGGCTGGGCCGGCCGTGAGGAGGTAACCGTGCGTGCCCAGCCGCGGCCAGCGCGGGAGCGGCCCTTCGTGGTCCGTTCCCGGCGTGGCTTCCGCGACCGGGAGTTCAAGACCCTGGCCGAGGCCGTCCGCCAGGTTCGGAGCCACGACGTCGTCGAGATCCACGGCAACGGCCCCTTCACCAGCCCGCCCGTTCTGCTGGGCTCCAAACCGCTGACCATCCGGGCCGGGCCTGGATTTCGGCCAGTCATCGAGTTCGAGCACCAGCCGGGCAAAGGCACCTTCGTCTACCTGGCGTCCAGCGCGGCGCTGGTCCTGGAGGGCCTGGACCTTCGCATCGCCGGGATACCGAAATGGGAGCTGGGCAATCCTGGTCACATTGTTGCTCGGGTGAATGGAGCGCCCTTCCACGTGGCTCACTGCCGGATCATTGTCAAAGGCGTGGGCGATGGTTTGCAGGCGGTCGATTCTCCGGAATGCGTGCTGCGCCACAGCGAGGTGATCCGCAACAAGAACAGCGCCCATGCACTGCTCAGCTTCGGCAACATCCCGAACTCGGGCCGGATCGACATCAGCAACTCCCTCCTGGCGGGAGGGCACTGGGGCCTGATGCTGAACAGGAAATCGCTGGAGGCCCGCGACCTGTCGGTGCGCCTGCACGGCAACACCCTGTCGTCCCGCGTCCCGTTGTTCCTGAGGCACGGGCAACGCGAATTGCCCGCGGAGGACGGCAAGGCGCCGCCGATCTCCCTCGAGTCGACAGCCAACGTCATCGAGAGCTCCGAAGGGTTTTTCCGGTTCGACCTCGCCGCCTACAAGGCCGACGAGACAGTCGTCAGCGCCGCCCAGGCCGAGGCCCTGCTGCCACGCCTGGTGCGCTGGCAGATGCGCGACAACCTGCTGCCCGAGGGCGTCCCCCTGCTCCGCTGCGTGCAAGCAATGCACACCCCGTTGCCCGGCTGGCGCGAGCGCAAGACGCTGGCGGAGTGGGACCAGTTCTGGGGGTTGCCGCCCAACCAATCGCTGCAAGGTCGCCCGGTCTTCTCCGACGAGAACCTGGCCATCCGCCACGTGCTGAAACCCGAAGAACTGACCGCCGCTGACTTCAAGCTGCAACCAGCAAGCCCCGGACACGGCCTCGGGCCAGGCCGGAAAGACCTTGGCGCCCCGGTGGACGAGGTTGGTCCGGGACCGGCCTACGAACGCTGGAAGAAGACGCCCGATTACAGAGAGTGGCTCAAGAAGACCGGACAAATTCAGTAATCCAGGAGATTCGTCATGCCCGCAAAGATACCCGGACCCGAGGCGGAGACGCTCGACTTCCTCGACCCGCCGCGACGGCCGGACCGGCTGGGGCAACTGGGTCCTTACGAGATCGTGGAGGTGATTGGCCGCGGGGCGATGGGCGTCGTCCTCAAGGCGATTGACCCCACGCTGCAGCGGACCGTGGCCATCAAGGTGCTGGCTCGACAGCTCGGTCTCAGCGCCCAGGCCAGGGAGCGCTTCCTGCGTGAGGCGCGGGCGGCGGCAGCCATCAGCCACGAGAACGTGGTCCGGCTGCACGCCATCGAGGATCAGGGACGCCATCCCTACCTGGTGCTGGAGTACGTCGCCGGCACGTCGTTGCAGCAACGCCTGGACCACGGCGAGCCGATCGAGATGAGCGAGGTGGTGCGCATCGGCGAACAGATGGCGGCCGGCCTGGCAGCGGCGCATGCTCGCGGCGTGGTTCACCGCGACGTCAAGCCGGCCAACGTCTTGCTGGAAGGCCGGGAGGGCGAGGCTCCTGCCGAGCCGGGAGCATTAGCGACCCGAGTTCGGGTCAAACTGTCGGATTTCGGCCTGGCCCGCGAGGGTGAGGGTGGCCTGACCGAGGTCGGCGCGGTGGCGGGCACGCCTTTGTACATGGCCCCGGAGCAGGCCCGCGGCGAGGCCGTCGATCACCGGGCCGACCTGTTTGCGTTGGGAGCGGTGCTGTATCGGCTCTGCACCGGCAGACCGCCTTTGGAGGCGGACAACGCCCTGGCCCTGCTGCGCCGCATCTGCGAAGAGGAACCGAAGCCGGTCCGCGAGGTCAACCCCGCCGTTCCCGTCTGGCTGGCGGAGCTGATCGGCCGGCTGCTGGCCAAGGACCCGGCCGGGCGTCCGCAGAGCGCTGCGGAGGTTGCCGAGCTGTTCCGCTACTACCTCGATCATCCCGACCAGGACGTCAGGCCGCGCCGGCCCTGGCGTGTCCGCCGGCTCCTGGCCGGTAGTTTTCTCCTGGTGCTGGCCGGTCTGGCGACAAGCGAGATCCTGGGCCAGACACGGCTGCTGACCGATGCAATGGCGCAGGTCCGTGGTCTGGGGACTCTCACGTTGGACGTGGACGACGCCATCGAGGTGACGGTGGCGGGGCAGGGCGTGGTTCATCAGGGAACTGGCCCGTGCGAACTGCGTTTGGGGCCGGGTCGCTACGACGTGTGGGCCGTCAAAGATGGGCGAGTGCTGCACGAGGAGACCCTGACGCTGCCTCGCTTCGGCCAACTGGAGGTGTCCGTTCACACGCCGGCCGAGAAGGGGCGGACCAAACCGTTCGTGATCCCGGCACGCGAGGGCGATCCGCGGCTGGAGTTCGACTCCCTGGCCGAGGCCATTGGGGACGCACGCTGGGGCGACACCATCGAGATTCACGGCAACGGTCCCTTCCTGTGCAAGCCCATCACGATTGACCAGCCTCTGATCGTCCGCGCCGCGCCGGGCTTCCGTCCAGTGCTGCGCCACACTTCCGAAGGGACGGGAGCGCTGCTGACCGCCAACGCCGCGCTGGTGCTGGAGGGGCTGGAGTTCGACGGGCTCACCGGGGTGGAGGATCCGGAGCGGAAACGCTCCCACATCAACGCGAACAGGGCACCCTTGTTTCTCGCCAACTGCCGGCTCACCTTGAACGGCCCCAATCACTCGATCATCAGCGCTTCGCCTTCGGTCGAGATCTGCAATTGCGATTTCAGCATCAAAGGCTGGGCCGCCCTGACAACGACCCTCCCGGAAACCGCCACGATCCGCCTGGACCGCAATCTGCTGCGTCCCGGCGCCACGACCCACAACTTCCATCCGAGCGGCCTCCGGGGCGTGACGCTGGAATACACGCGCAACACCTGGGCGGACACCGGGTCGCCCATCGAGTTGCGATTGCTCTCCTCCACCGCGCCGGAAAAGGAGCGACCGCTGCGCGTGCTGGCGTCGGACAACGTCATCCACTGTGGCTGGATCGCGGTCCCGTTCAACCAGTTTTTCGACCCGCCGCTGGCCGTCGATGATGCCGAGACCCTGCTGCAGCGCCTTCTCAGCTGGAAGGGCGAACGGAACCTGTTCCGGGAAGGGCCTGCGTTGTTGCGTTTCACCCACCGCTTCAAGGAGATTGAGGGAGGGCGGCAAGTGAAGACGCTGGAGGACTGGCAGGAACTCTGGGGACAGGGGGCCGAGAAGGATTCCTTGCTGGCCCCGATCCAGTTCCGGGGCGGCGATCCCAAGGAGCTGGGACTGCAAGCCAGGCCCGGCGCCTATGCGTTGCAGGCCGGCAGCGCGGGAGCAGGCGCCGCACCCGGCGGCAAGGATCTCGGCGCCGACGTGACCCTGGTCGGCCCCGGTCCAGCGTACGAGGGCTGGCAGAAGACGCCGGAGTACCAGGAGTGGCGCAAGCGGACCGGTCAGATCAAGTAAAGCCGACCTCCGTGCAGGCCGAACCCCTGCGCGACGAAGGAGATTGCCGATGAAGCCCAAACCTTGTCCGGACACAGAGCGGCTGCAACGGCTGCTGGCCGGCGCTCTGCCGGAGACCGAACGCATTGAAGTGGAGCAGCACCTGGAGGAGTGCAGCCGCTGCCAGCACACCGCGGAGGGCTTGTCCGGCGCTACCGCCGCCTGGGTCCCCCCCGGTACTCTGGCGGCCTCGGCTGCACCGCCCTCGGAGGGGGACTCCTCTCCTGCGACGGCACAGGGACCCGGCACTCTGGGGATCTACCAGATCGTGGAACAGCTCGACGGCGACCGGGGCCTGCTCCTGAAGGCGTTCGAGCCCCGCTTGCAGCGGCACGTCGCCATCCGGCTGCTGCCGCCCGAGCTGGCCGGCGATCCCGAGGCGCGGCAGCAGTTCGCCCGGTCAGCGCGGGCGGCAGGGTCCATCGACCACGACAACGTGGTCACCATCCACGCGGTCAATGAGACGGCAGCCCAGCCCTACCTGGTGTTGGAGTTCGTGGCCGGCACCACCCTGGGCGAACGGCTGCAACGCCCCCAGCGTCTGGACTGGAAGGAGGTGCTGCGTCTGGGTCAGCAGGTGGCGGCGGGCGTGGCGGCCTTCCACAAGGGCGGCCTGGTCCACGGCAACCTCGGCCTGACCACCGTCCTGCTCGAAGAGGGCACTGGACGGGTCAAGCTCACCGGCTTTGCCCTGGACACCGGACCACGCTCCGGCACGCCAGAGGCTGAGGCCCGCCGTGCGGACCTGAGGGCGCTGGGTACCGTGCTGTTCGCCCTGAGTACGGGACAGGAACTGGCCGAGGAGACCGAGCCGAAGCGTGCCCTGCGTTCGACTCAGCCGTGGCTGCGTGAACTGATCCTGGCTCTGGTTGGCGGCCCTGGAACAGCCGCCCCCACGGCGGCGGCGGTCGCCGAACAGTTGCGCTGCCAGCTGATCGCGGAGCAGGCGCCCCCTCCCGGGGCCCGGCGAATCCTGTCGCCCGCGGAGCGGAAACGCCGGCGGCGGATCGTCGTGACGCTGCTGCTCTTGCTGGCTTTCGCCGGCCTTGGTGTGAGCGAGGCCCTGGGCAAAACGCGCCTGCTGGCGGCCGCCCTACCGCTGCTCACCGGGGAGGCAAAGCTGGTCATCGCCCTGGAAGACCCGCAGGCGCGGGTCACGCTGGCCGGCTACGACGTTGACCTGAGCGAACCCCAGGTCTGGGAAATCAGCCTGCGGCCGGGCGCGTATCTGCTGCGGGTGGCACGGGAAGGAGAGCCGCTGCAGGAGCAACGGCTCTCCCTGGGCTGGGCCGGTGGCCAGGAGGTGGCCGTGCGTGCCCAGCTGGCGCAACCGCATGAGCAACCCTTCGTGGTGCGTTCCCGGCGAGGCTTCCGCGACCGGGAGTACAAGAGCCTGGTCGAGGCGGTCCGCCAGGTTCGGGGTCACGACGTCATCGAGATCCACGGCAACGGCCCGTTCTCCAGCCCGCCCGTGGTGCTCGGCTCCAGGCCGCTGACCATCCGTGCCGGGCCTGGGTTCCGGCCGGTCATCGAGTTTGCGCACCAGCCTGGGAAAGGCTCCTTCATCTACCTCAGCTCCAACGCGGCGCTGGTCCTGGAGGGCGTGGAACTCCGCATCCCGGGAATGCCGAAATATGAGTCGGGCTATTATCACCAGGTCGTTCGCGTGAACAGTGCGCCCCTCCACGTGGCTCACTGCCGGATTGTGGTGAAAGGCCAGGGCTATTGTTTGCAGGCGAATGAGTCACCGGAATGCGTACTGCGCAACAGTGAGCTGATCCGCAACAAGAATAGCGGGCACGTCCTTATTGCCGTGAGCAACATTCGGAACGCGGGTCGGATCGACGTCAGCAGCTGCGTGCTGGCGGGGGGACTTTGGGGTCTGGTACTGAGCCGGAAGTCCCCGGAAGACCGGGAGGTGTCGGTGCGTCTGCACGGCAACACCTTGTCCACCCGCGTGCCGTTGATGCTGATGCACCTGCAACGAGAATTGCCCAGCGACGAGGGCAGCAGGCCCCCGTTCTCCTTCGAGCTGACAGCCAACGTCATCGATAGCCCTGACGAGTTCTTCCGGTTCAACCTCAGCGCCTACAAGGCCGATGAGAAGGTCGTCACGATCGCGCAGGTCGAGGCGCTGCTGCCACACCTGGTGCGCTGGCAGATGCGCGACAACCTGCTGCCCGAGGGCGTCGGCCTGCTCCGCTGCGTGCAAGGCTGGAACACCCTGTTGCCGGGTTTACGCGATCGCAAAACGCTGGCGGAGTGGAACCAGTTCTGGAGTCTGCCGCCCAGCCATTCGCTCCAGGGTCGGCCTTTGTTTGCCGACGAGAACCTGGCGGACCGGCAGACGCTGAAACCCGAAGAAGTGACCGCCGCCGACTTCAAGCTGCGGCCAGGCAGCCCCGGACGCGGCCTCGGGCCAGGCCGGAAGGATCTCGGCGCCCCGGTGGACGAGGTCGGTCCGGGACCGGCCTACGAACGCTGGAAGAAGACGGCCGACTACCAGGAGTGGCTCAAGAAGACAGGGCAGGTCCAATAATCCAGGAGATCGGCCATCTCGCTGACAAACAATCGCCCCCATCGCCCCGGTGTTCGCGGCGCGCCGACGCCTCGGGGCCTGTTTCCGCAACCTGTACTTGTCATCGCCCGAAGGAGGTTTCGCATGTCTCAGCTTGGCAAGTGGACAGTCGTGGCGGCGTTCCTTCTGTTCGGCTGGGGAATGGCCCTTGCCCGGGCGGCAGCGGAGCCGGACAAACCGTCTCTCGCGGAGGATCAGACCGCTCTGGCAAGGGCCTGGGTTCGGCAAGTGGACAACCAGACTGAGATGCGCCTCGTCCTGGATGACAAACGCATGCGCATCACCGTCATCAAGAGCGTCATGGAAAACACGCCGTTCGGAGTGTCGCGCGGCAAGGACATCACCAGCACCATTCTGGAGTACGAGCTGACGGAAAAGGACGGCAAGCGCACGCTCACCCTGTTTGGCCAGAAAGCCGGCAAACCCAACGGCTCGTTGACCTGCAAGATCGACGGCGTGAAGCTGACCCTGTCCGGCTCGGGCAGCGCGCTCGATGGCCGGACGTACAACTTCTCTGGCGACTGGCTGCGCCAGGGAGCGGCGATCCCGAAGAAAGGCGAGGCCATCACCGAGGCCGGCACTCTGCAGACCCTGAAGACGCTCGAAGCCGAACTCGGCCGCGACGACAAGGCCCCTGGCAACCCCATCGTCCAGGTGCTGCTGAACAGTACCGCGGTCATGGATGCCAACCTGGAGTGGCTGAAGGTTCTGCCGGCCATCCGCGTCCTGGGCCTGACCGACACGGCGGTCACGGACAACGGCCTGCCGTTCCTGAAGGACCTGCCCGCTCTGGAAACGCTCAGCCTGCGCCGCACGCAAATCAGTGACGCCGGCCTGGTCCACCTCAAGGCCCTCAAGTGGCTCAAGCACGTCAGCTTTCAGGAGACGCGCATCAGCGACGAGGGGCTGCCGCACCTGGCCGGCTGCGCGGCGCTCACGGAGTTGGACCTGCGCTCGACCAGGGTGACGGACGCGGGCCTGGAGCATCTGCAAAAATTGCCCGCGTTGAGTTGGCTCGCCGTGAGCGGCGCCCGGGTCGGAGACAACGGCTTGCTCGCTCTGGTGAAGATCAAAACGCTCCGGAAACTGAGCCTGACCGATACGGCGGTCACGGATGCGGGGGTCGCTCACCTCAAGGAGCTGCCAGAGCTGGTCGGGCTGGGACTGAGCGGAACCAAGGTCACCGACGTCGGCCTCGCTCACCTCCAGGGATTGACGAAGTTGGAAATGCTGTCTCTGAAAAACACCGCCATCACCGACCGGGGGCTGATGCAGCTGAAGGGGTTGACCGCGTTGCAGCAGCTGTCCTTGCCGTCGGGCGTCACCAACGCGGGTGTGGCGGACCTCCAGAAAGCCTTGCCCAAATGCAAGATCCTGCGCTGACTCCGGCATCGTGGAGTTGATCGAGGGGAACCAAGCCAGGAAGTAGACTGCCGCAGTGGTGGAAGGATCAACCATTCTGGTAGAATCAGCTCCACGACAGCTTCGCCAAAGGGAGGTCCCCAATGCCGATCCACGACTGGACCCGTGTGACCGCCGGAACCTGGCATGCGTTCCATTTGAGCTGGATTGCTGAAATCCAACTGGCGCTCAACGACGGTCTGTTGCCCAGCGATTACTACGCCCAGGCCGAACAGATTGCCGGCCCGCTCGGCCCCGACGTGCTGACGCTCCAGTATCCCGAGTCCTCGGACAACGGCGGAGGCGGCGCGTTACCGGCCAACGGCGCCGGCGGATTGGCGGTGGCTGCCGCGCCGCCGCGGGTTCGCTTTCTCGACGAAGCGGAGATGGACGACTATGTGCTGAAGCGACGAACCCTTGTCGTTCGCCACGCCAGCGGGGATCGGATCGTGGCCTTGCTGGAGATCGTCTCGCCCGGCAACAAGGCGGCTCGCAACGCGCTGCGTTCCTTTGTCGAGAAAGCCGTCGAAGCGCTGTATCGAGGGTATCACCTGCTCATCGTCGATCTCTTTCCCCCCGGCCGACGGGACCCCCAGGGCATTCATGCGGTCATCTGGAACGAGTTTGCCGAGACCGCTTTCGAGCCGCCCCCCGGCGAGCCGCTGACGCTGGCCGCTTATTCGGCGGGGCTCAAAAAACGGGCTTACGTGGAACCGACCGCGGTGGGACGCGCTCTGATCGACATGCCGTTGTTCCTGGAACCGGACATTTACGTCAACGTTCCCCTGGAAGCGACTTATCAGGCGGCCTATCGAGGAGTGCCCAGGCGTTGGCGGGCCGTCCTCGAAGGCCCCGCAACCTGAGAGGGCGACCCTGCTCCTTTTGGCGCCGGAGAGCCTCAGTCCTCCGCGAAGAACCGTTCCCGGAGGACTTTCCGGCCTCCCAGGGCCGTGAAGCAGGCGCAACAGGCAAGACCCAGGATGACCAGCCCGCCAACGAGCCCCTGGTTGGCATACCACGCCGATAGGTGGGTCGTCAGCGGGATCGAGCCCAGCAGAAAGAAACAACCGTTGAGGGCTGCGGAGGCCAGCAAGCCGAAGCGGCCCAGGACCGTGGCGGAAATCGCCATGACCGGAACCCAGTAGATCGCCAGCAAAGCCGCCGACGCCAGGTTGGGAGTCGGTTTGAACAGCACGTTCATCCAGGCGTTCAGGAGCACGAACGCGGTCCAGTACAACCAGGGCTTGCGCAGGAGCAGGAACAACAGGAACGCCAGGGTCAAAAGAAACAGCGGGATCGTCACTGCGTAGGCCAGCCGGTTGACGACGATGGCCAACGGACTCAGGGAAGTGTTCTGCTCCAGAATAATCCCGCTGGGCGGAGGCACGGGAAGCCCGAGCCAGGGCCCAAGTCCCTCGAAAGTCAGCCACCACAGCAGCACACAGCCGACCCCGGCAGCTGACCCGATGAGCAGGTCGCGTCCGACCAGCGGGTCGCGCCAACGGCCATGCAACAGGCGTTTCCACGCGGTCAGACGCCAGGGCCACCGGCGCCGCACCGCCGGTTCCAGGGCCAGGTAAGCCACTCCAAACAGCCCTGCCCAGAACAGCCGCGCGCCGAGGAGGATCTGGAACTGCTCGATCTCCAGAAAGAGATCGGCTGTGTGATGCCCGCCCAGCAGCCAGGCCGACAGGCCAATCCCCAGCAGAACGAGAGCCACACGCAGCGCGCCCGGCGATCGCCGCGTCCCCCACCAAGGTTGCGGATGGCCAGGAGCACGGTACTCAGAAGAAACGCCAGGAACAGGATCAGGTACAGTCCGCCTTTCGACTGGCGCGGTTGGAAAGGCGGCACGGTCCAGGCGCCGACAATCCGGAAAGAGACGGGCTTGCCTTGCCAGGAAGCACACTCGACCCGAATCGCCACGTCCGGGTTGTCGGGAAAAACACCCACCCGGGCGTCCCGAGCATCCGAGGGAACCGCTGGGGCCCACTCCGGGGTGGTCGGAGTAAACTGCCTCATGTCCAGCTCGGCGGCATCGTAGAGCGGCTTCCAATCGCAGGGAACGACAGGCCCCTTCTCCCCCTTGCCGCTCGCTGGAACGGCATAGTACTCCAGCAGACGCCCCTGCCCATCCAGGATGACACCCGCCATCCCGGCGACCAAGGGGAGCGGATTGGTCGCCGTCACCAACGCTGGCTGGTCGTCCTCCGGTCCGGGTTGCACGGGCACCAGTGGCTGGGGACTGCGCCGGTAGAAGAAGGTCAGCGCCGCCGGTTGACCGAGAGCGAGGGCATCCCACCGGTTGGGGGACAACTCCGTCATCGCCACGTGCCTGAGATAGTCCGCCTCGGTCCGAAACCAATACGCCTCGTCGCCGGGCTCGTCGCCGTGACCCAGGTGTTTGAGATGTTCCCGGGCCTGGTGCGCGAGAATTTCCGGCGACTGCAGGGGAGGGACACGACGATACAGGGCAAAGCGGTCCTCCAGCACGGCAAGCAGGTACAGACCCACCACCACGGCCGCCAGCAGTGCAAGACCCACCCACGGCCGGAGCAGACCGACCTCTCCGGCATCGGCCACCAGCTCCGGCGACGGTGTCTTGCCGGCCGCCACCGCGGCGGCCAGCGGGTCGCCTCCCGGAAGCGCCGCCAGCACTTCATACACCGAGCGCGGCCGGTCCTTCGTGTCCTTCTCCAGGCAGTGAAGAATGGCCTGCTCCATGGCTGGATTCAGTCCGCCGGCATGGCTGGATGGCTTGCTGGGAGCGGCCTCCTCATACTTCCGTGCCAGTTCCGCTCGACTGCTGGCGGCAAAAGCCTTCTTGCCGGTACTCATCTCGTACAGTACCAGCCCCAGGGCGAACAGGTCGCTCTGGACACTCACTTCCCGGCCAGCCAGTTGCTCCGGCGCCATGTAAGCCACCGTGCCGGCATTCGCATCGACTGTCTCGTCCGCCCCGGAAGCCAGTCCGAAGTCGGTCAAGCGGACCTTGCCGCGACCATCGAGCATTACGTTTTGCGGCTTCAGATCGCGGTGCAGCAGCCCCTGCTCGTGGACCGCGGCCAGGGCCGAACACAGTTGTCGCGCCACCTCGATGGCCCGTTCCTCCGGCAGCCGGCCAAAGCGACGCAGCACCGAGGCCAGGTCCTCGCCGTCGATGAACTCCATCGTGAGGACCGGTTGCCCCTCGTGTTCGGCAATGTCGTAAACCCGGCACACGTTGGGATGCGACACCTTGCGAGCGACGGCCACTTCCTTCCGGAAGCGCAGCAGGCGATCGGGGTCAGACGCCAGGTGCGGCGGCAGCAGCTTGAGGGCGACGGGTTGCCCCAGGGTCAGGTCATCGGCGCGGTAGACCTCGCCCATGCCCCCCTTACCCAGCAGGGCGACAATCCGATAGCGGCCGGACAGCAGCGTGCCGGGTGCGAATCGCTCCCCGGTCTTTGGGGGCTGTAGCGGAGGCGGCTGATAGGCGGCCGTCGAACCGTTCCCGCAGCGCGGGCAAGGACCGCCCGCCGCAGGTAATTCGGCTGCACAGTTTGGACAGTGGCTTCGCATTCCCTCTTCCCACTCCGTGTGAACCTCCGACAGTCTAAAGGAAGAGGGAACGAATGACCAAGCAAAATCACTGTCCCGAGGCGGCCTGGTCCGCGAAAGAGCTTGGCTCTCGCCGGGACCAGGGGCGGCCGGGATCGCTTTGTGGCAGCGGCGCCCTTTTTCCTGTAAGGTTGAGGTTGCTCGATCCGCATTACCTGGAGAGGAGCCGCGCATGTCCGATTCGCCCGGCACGCGACCCAGTCTGCTCGTCCGCATTCGCGATCCGGGGGATCGGGAAGCGTGGCGGCAGTTTGTGGCCCTGTACGCGCCGCTGATCCACAGCCTGTGCCGGCAACGCGGCTTGCAGGACGCCGACGCCGCCGACCTGACCCAGGAAGTGTTGCGGGCCGTGGTGGCGGCCGTCCCTGGCCTGGTGTACGATCCCGTTCGCGGCTCGTTTCGCGGCTGGCTCGACACCGTGACCTGTCACCGGCTGCACGACTTCCGCGACAGCCGACTCCGCGAGGTCCTCGGCGGCTTGCCCTCCGAGGAGATCAGCCACCGCGACAACTTCGCGGTCATCGTCTGACCTACTTTCAGGGAGGGACTGATGCGCAAGCTCAAGAAGCTGTCTCGTAACCTGCAGCACCTCGCCTGGCTGGATGCCGGGGCGTGCCTCGTCGCCATCACACGTGACCACGCCGTTACCGTGCTGGACGCGAGCAGCGGGAAGGTCCTGCACCAGGAGAGAGTCCGCGACCACTGGGCCGAGTTCCTGGCCGTCCACCCCGACGGTCGGCAGTTCGCCACGGCCGACTGCCTGGACGCGCGCTGCCGACCGGCCTCGCCGGCGCAGCTGTGGGAACTCACGCCCGGCGGCCTGACCGCCACGCCGCTGCCGCTGGACGCTGACCTGCACGGGGGCCTCGCCTTCACCCCAGACGGCACTGCCCTGGTCGGCGGGGCCCACTGCTTCTCGCCCGCGCCGCGCCAGTTCGCCGGGCCGATGGTGTGGTGGGACCTGCACAAGGGGAGGCCCGGCACAGGCTTCGCGGGCCACGCGGGGCTGGCGGGGGCCCTGACGTTCACGGCCGACGGCACGCTCCTGGTTTCGACGGGCGGCGACGACACGGTGCGCGTGTGGGACGTGGCGAATCGGAAGGAGATTGGCAACCGCAAGGTGCGCTGTCTGCACCGACGGCTGGCCCTGGCCCCGGACGGGCGCGGGCTGGCGATCATTCACAACTATCACGGAGATTTCGTGCTGCTGGACCCGTCGGCGGGCAAGAAGCTCGGCAAGCCGCTCGAGGTGAACGGGCACGCCCCGAGATCCGTGTCCCAGCTGGCGTATTCCCCGACGAGCGCCTGCCTGGCGTCGGTGGGCGGGGACGGCCGGCTGTGCTTCTGGGATCGTGACGGCACGGCGCTCGCCGCCCACTCGCCGGGGACCAGTCAGCTGGATTGCGTGGTCTTCGCGCCGGACGGCAAGAGCGTGGCCGTCTCGGACGGGTCGGGACAGATCTACCTGTGCGGCGTGCCGTGAGCCACGGGGCCGCCGCCCGCGGTCGGGAACCGGTTGGTTCCCGACCGCCATCACCGACCAGGGGCTGAAGCAGCTGCAGGGGTTGACCGTGCTGCGGCAGCTGTCCTTGCCGTCGGGCGTCACCAACGCGGGTGTGGCGAACCTCCAGAAAGCCTTGCCCAGATGTAAGATCCTGCGCTAACAGTCTCAGGGGTGGCTGCCCGCGCGGACTATACCTGTTAGCGATCAAAAGGAATGATTGGGGACGTGGCGCCTGCTTCAACAGGAGTCCGGGTCGGGAATCCGCCATAGAAAAGAACGGATTCAAGGGCAAAAACGCGCGCGACTTTTTCCGGGCATCGGTCGGAACGGTGAGCCGGGTGTCAAGGAGCTTCTCCCCTCACCCCCGACCCCTCTCCCCAGCGGGGAGAGGGGAGTTCTGTCCGGTAGCCCCCAACGCCAGCGCTTCGGGCTGTACGCTCCACGCTCCCTGCTCTACCGGCGTCGGTGTCTCAATCACCCGCATCATCCGCCAGCGGCCCTGCAAGAAGCGCAGCAGGAAGACGAGCGACAGCAGCACGACGTAGAGGCTGAGGAACGCCCACGCCGCGTAAAGGCCCCAGCCGTAGCGCCAGGCCGCCCAGGTCGGAATGACCATCACCGGCCAGGACAGCAGCAGGGCCACCGCTGATACGAACTTCGTGTCGCCCGCACCACGCAGGGCAAACGAGAAGACCAGGTTCATCGCGTCGAACAGGCAGTACACGACCACGAAGCGCAGCAGCAGCGGCACCAGGACGGCGATCCGCGTCCATTGGTCGGGATCGCCCTCGCCGCGGAACAGCTCGGTCAGCGTCCCCGGCCAGATCAGGTAAATCGCCCCCACCGTGATCGTGAAGCCGAGCGCGAGCCAGAGGCCCGTCCAGGTCGCCACCTCGGCCCGGTCCGGCCGGTCCTCGCCCAGCCGCCGGCCCACCAGCACCGAGACGCCCTGGGCCAGGCCGATCATCGGCATGTAGACGATCAGGTTGAGGGTCCAGGCGATCGTGGTCGCGGCCAGTTCCACCTCTCCCAGTCGGCCGACCAGCCAGGTGAACAGGGTAAAGCCCAGGCAGTCCAGCGCGACGTACAGCCCGCTGGGCAGACCAAAGCGCATCAGTCGGCCAAACAATCCGGGCTCGAAGCGCCAGGCCGCGACCGTGGCATGCTCCTCGCGAAAACAGGGACGGAACAGCAAGTACAGGGCCAGCAAGGCCGAAACGCTGGTCCCGGCCACGGTGGCCCAGCCGGCGCCCACAATGCCCCAGGCGGGGAAACCGAACTTGCCGAAGATCCACAGATAGTCGAGGACCCCGTTGACCGCCAGGCCGGCTCCCATGATCAGCAAGACCGTCCGGTTGTTGCCCCGTCCCGTGAAGAAACTGCAGACGGAGGCCGTCACCAGCGACGGCAAGGCGGTGAAGCACGTGATCCGGCAAAAGGCCGTCTCCAGCTCCTGCAAAGTCTGGCTGTGTCCGCCCAGGGCGATGATCGAGCCGACAAACGGAGTCACGGCGACGAAGGCCAGCCCGGTCAGCACGCTGAACCAGAGCGATTGCCAGACGGCCGCGCCGATCCGCCGGGGCTGGCCCGCGCCGAGGTACTGGGCCACGAAGGTCGTGGCATACCCGGCCGTGCCCTGCAGCAGGCTGAGGGGGACCCAGAACAGCAGCGCCCCCGCCATCACCGCCCCGGCCGCGTCGCTGCTGTACCAGTTGAGAAAGACCCGGTTCAGACAGATCTGCAACGTCCAGAAGCCGTTGGTCAGGATCAGCGGCCAGGCCAGGCGGAGCAGTTCCTTGCTCACTCCCGGATCAAACCCGAGCCGCGGCAGCCGGTCCCTCATAATGCACCCTTTCCGTCCCCAATGTCCACGACCCGGCGAAAAAGCTCCCGCCGCCAGCAATTCCCTTGCTGCGATCGGAGCGGAAAACGAGTATCATACCAGGGAAGCGTTGCGCCGTCTGTCCTGCCGCTGGAGAAACCTCTATGAAGAAGCGGACCGTCCCCGTGACCCTCCTGACCTGTCTTGCCCTCGCTGTCGCTCCCGCGTCCGCCGAGCCGATCCGTTTCAATCGCGACATCCGGCCCATCTTTGCCCAGCACTGCTTCAAGTGCCACGGCTCCGATCTGCAAAAGGCCGGCCTCAGCCTGCTCAAACCCGCTTCGGCGACGGCCCGCCTCAAATCCGGCCAGGCCGCCATCGTCCCCGGCAGCAGCGACAAGAGCGAGCTGATCGCCCGCATCACCATGACCGAGGGCAGCGAGCGCATGCCGCCCAAGGGCGACCGCCTCCCGGCCGAGCAGGTGGCCAAGCTCAAAGCCTGGATCGACCAGGGAGCCGTTTACGAGCAACACTGGGCCTACGTCAAGCCGGTCCGGCAGCCGCCGCCGACGGTCCGGCAGGCAAGCTGGGTGCGCAATCCCATCGACGCCCACGTCCTGGCCCGGCTGGAGAAGGAGGGCCTGAGCCCCGCGCCCGAGGCCGACCGGGCGGTGCTGCTGCGTCGGGTCAGCCTGGACCTGACGGGGCTGCCGCCGACGCCGCAGGAGGTGGCCGCCTTCCTCCGCGACCCCCGGCCGGACGCCTACGAGAAGGCGGTCGAGCGGCTGCTGGCGTCGCCGGCCTACGGCGAGCATCAGGCCCGCTTCTGGCTTGACCAGGCCCGCTACGCTGACACCAACGGCTACGAGAAGGACGGCCGCCGCACCATCTGGCCCTACCGCGACTGGGTCATCGCCGCCTTCAATCGCGACCTCTCTTTTGAGCAGTTCACCGTTGAGCAGATTGCCGGCGACCTGCTGCCGCACGCCACGGCCGAGCAGAAGATCGCGACGGGCTTTCACCGCAACACGATGGTCAACACCGAGGGCGGCGTGGACGACGAGGAGTTCCGCGTGGCGGCCGTGGTCGATCGGGTCAACACCACCTTCGAGATCTGGATGGGCACGACGCTCGGCTGCGCCCAGTGCCACAACCACAAGTACGATCCCTTCTCGATGAAGGATTACTACGGCGTCTTCGCCCTCTTCAACAGCACGGCCGACCAGGGCAGGAGCAACGCCCCGGAGGTGCCCGCCTCCAGCCCGCTGATCCGCGAGCGCCAGGACCAGCTGCGGGACGAGATCGCCCGGCTGGAAAAGGCCCGCTGGCCGCTGTCGCTGCCGCTGGGCCTGGCCGGCATGCAGCCGCTCAAGCAGCGCCTGGCCGACCTGAAGGGCCAGCAGCTGACCAAACCGATCACGTCGCTGGTGATGCAGGAGCTGCCGATTCGGCGGAAGACGCGGATCATGATTCGCGGCAATTTCCGCAACCTGGGCGAGGAGGTCAAGCCCGGCGTGCCGGCCGCTCTGCACCCGCTGCCCCCGAAGGCCCCGCTGAACCGGCTGGGCCTGGCCCGCTGGCTGGTCGATCAAGGCAATCCGCTGGTGGGCCGGGTGCTGATGAACCGGATTTGGGCGCGGACGTTCGGCAAGGGCCTGGTCGAGACCAGCGAGGAGTTCGGCGTCCAGGGCGAGCCGCCGACGCACCCGGAGCTGCTCGACTTCCTGGCCACGGAGCTGCTCGAGCGCAAGTGGAGCCTCAAGGCGATGCACCGGCTGCTCGTCACGTCCGCCGCCTATCGCCAATCGTCGCGGGTCTCCGCCGACCTGGTCCGGCGCGACCCCTACAACCGGCTGCTGGCCCGCGGCCCGCGGTTCCGGCTGGACGCCGAGATGGTGCGTGACAACGCCCTGGCGATCAGCGGCCTGCTGGTGCAGCGGCTGGGCGGCCCGAGCGTCTTCCCGTACCAGCCGGAGGGCATCTGGGCCAACCCGTACAGCGGCGACAAGTGGGTCATGAGCCCGGCCGGCGACCAGTATCGCCGGGGCCTGTACACCTTCTGGCGGCGGACCGCGCCCTACGCGGCGTTCATGGCGTTCGACGCCCCGAGCCGGGAGGTGGTCTGCGAGCGTCGCCCGCGGACCAACACCCCGCTGCAGGCCCTGGCCACGCTCAACGACCGCGTCTTCATCGAGGCGTCCGCCGCGCTGGCCCGCCGGATCATCGCCGAGAGCAAGGGCGACCGCGACCGGCTGATCCGCGGGTTCCGGCTATGTGTGGCGCGGACGCCGACCGAGCAGGAGCTGGAGCTGCTGGGGCGGCTGTACGCCGAGAACCTGGAGAAGTACCGCAAGGATTCGGTGGCGGCGCGGGCGATGGCGAAGCATGGCAAGGAGGTGGCCGTGGGCGTGGACGTGGCCGAGCTGGCGGCGTGGACGGTGGTGGCCAACGTGCTGCTGAACCTGGATGAGACGATCACCAAAGGGTGAGAGCGGCGGGGAAGGCAAAGGGACTGGCTACAGCGGCAAGGCCAGCGTGAACTCGCGATGAGGCCCGTAGTAGTGCAGGGAGCAACGATCGAGGACGTCCCGGCCAATGATGGCCTGGATGTCCTCCTCGCCTTCAGCGAAATCCTCGGTGACGATTGCCCTGACGCTCGGAAAGCGGATCACCTTGGACCCGGCGGCGAAGACGATGCTGACGTCGAAGACGTCGGTGACGTGAGGCTGTCCAGGTTGGGTTGATGGCGTCCGGACGGGGGTCTCCGTGAATCGTGGGATGTCCAGGGCCTGGAAGACACTGGCCCGGAAGCCGCTCGCGAAGGAGCCGGTGTCGAGCTGAGCGAGAACCGGAATCCGCTCGGGAACCTTGAAGCCGAGACGCTCCAGCGCCTTCTGGCGGTTGACGCTGACGGCGACGTAGACCGTGACGGCGGCGCCGTCCTTGGTGATTTCACCGGAAATCAGGGACATCGGCTGACGTTCCGTGAGAAGTAAATGGGTTTCTCGTGTTCCGTGACGATCTTGACCAGGAACGGCTCGATCCCGAAGCGATCGTAGCCGGCGGCGAGAGCGTCGTCCTGGCTCGAATAGATCCCTTCCACATTGTCCTTGAAGACCAGCGCGTACTTCTCCCGGTTGTCCGGGTTGGCCAAGAGTGCGGGCAATTCCCGACTGAAGGTTTCCAGTTCTTGTTCCAGCGCCATGGCAAGGCCCTCGGCAGGTGAAAGTCTACTGTCAGTATAGGTCATCGGTTCGGGCCCGGCCGGAACTTCACCAGGCCCGCGGCAGCATCTTTGTGCACCTGCTGCGCCGGGCCCGGACAGGCGTCCGTTCCCGAGTCTGCTGTCCGGCGCGACCCCTACAACCGGCTGCTGGCACGCGGCCCCCGGTTCCGGCTGGACGCCGAGATGGTGCGCGACAACGCCCTGGCGATCAGCGGCCTGCTGGTGCAGCGGCTGGGCGGCCCAAGCGTCTTCCCGTACCAGCCGGAGGGCATCTGGGCCAACCCGTACAGCGGCGACAAGTGGGTGACGAGCCCGGCCGGCGACCAGTATCGCTGGGGCCTGTACACGTTCTGGCGGCGGACCGCCCCCTACGCGGCGTTCACGGCGTTCGACGCCCCGAGCCGGGAGGTGGTCTGCGAGCGTCGCCCGCGGACCAACACGCCGCTGCAGGCGCTGGCCACGCTCAACGACCGCGTCTTCGTCGAGGCGTCCGCCGCGCTGGCCCGGCGAATGATCAGCCAAGAGCAAGGGCGACCGCGACCGGCTGATCCACGGCTTCAGGCTCTGTGTGGCGCGGACGCCGACCGAGCAGGAGCTGGAACTGCTGAGCCGGCTGTACGCCGAGAACCTGGAGAAGTACCGCAAGGATTCGGTGGCGGCCCGGGCGATGGCGAGGCACGGCAAGGAGGTGGCTCTGGGCGTGGACGTGGCCGAACTGGCAGCGTGGACGGTGGTGGCCAACGTGCTGCTGAACCTGGATGAGACGATCACCAAGGGGTGAGAGCGGCGCGGGACGCAAAGGCATCGATCAGGCCGCGCCAGGGCTTCTGGCCGGGTCGAGGGCCTCCTCGCTCTTGGCCTGGTCCTCTGGCTCTTGTCGTTGCAGGGAGGGAACAGCGGGAGTAGAATGCCGGTGGGGCGAGTTTGGCAGTGGCTGCTCACCCACCGGTGTGTTTCCCGAGGACTTTCCCTATGACGGCGGACAACTTCACAAGCATTCTTGACGGCCTCAAACAGCATCAGCCGTTCCGCGTGTTCACGGTAGAACTCCACGGGGGCCGCCGCTTTGAGGTGGACCATCCGCAAGCGCTCGTCGTGCGCGACGGCGTGGCGGTCTTCCTTGCCCCAGGCGGCGTGCCGATCTGGTTTGACCATGAGAGCGTCAACCAGATCATCGGGGCGCCAGCGAATACGCAACTGGACTCAGGAAGTGCGTCGGATTCGGTGTGAGGGAACGCATCTTCGTTTACCCGGTGACTGCCTACGAGGTTCCGAGGAAGGAATGACCATGAAGCGGATCACGCGCCAACGGCGACTGACCCCTGAAGAAGCCGCCAAGTACAAGTCAGTTCGAGATCAGGTCGCTCAGGAACTGCCCGACCTGATCGCCCGCCACCACGAGCGCACGGCGAGCCGCGACCAGTTGCACGAGTTGCTCCAGCAACTGAAGACCGCACGCGAAGCGAAAGGCTTGAGCCTTGCGGACTTGACGGAACTGACCGGCATGGACCGTTCAGCGCTCTCGAAGCTCGAAACCGGGGAACGCCCTAACCCCACAGTGGAAACCTTGGTGCGCTACGCCGAGGCCGTGGGCAAGCGATTGGTGGTTTCGTTGGCCGATGCGCAGGAAGCGTAAAGCGCCCCCATGCTTTCCGAACGGCGATGTTCCTGCTCACACTTTGTAAAGAGGGAAAAGGGTGGCAGGAGTTGATATTACGAATTCGAGTGATTGTAATATCGGTTCCTGCCACCGTTTAGGCACGGCTTTTCGACCGCATACCGATCACGAGACCTATGGCGGCACCAAAAAGGCATATTCCGCCAACCCCGCAAGCCTTAAACCCGAACTGCCGCATGGCCGGGTCCGGGGGCGCGAGAGCTACCAACTCCTCGTTTGGCATCTGCACGTTGGACAGCGGCTTCCGCTCTTCAGCGCTTGCCACCTTGGCTAGCCCATACACCAACGCTGCCATTCCGAACAGCCCGATCAACCCGGAAGCCAACAGAACGATCCAGTTTCGCGGCATAACGGCTCCTTGGTTCAGAAAACGCCCGGTTCACACACGCCAGAACCGCCGGCTCAATCAATCGCCCTGAGCTTCGGTTCCATCACCGTATCGCAGTAATACTTGTCCACAATCCACGCGCCGGAAGGGCCGAGGGACACAGGCACGTCGGTGAACGTTACGCTTCCTGCCTTGGGGGATCCGTCGGGGTTCTTCTTACCCACGGTAATGCTCCTCAGTACCCCGCGGTTAGGGTCGCCCGGGTTTCTAACCACGTCCGCATTAACCTCGGCCTTCTTCTGCCCAAGGACCTGATCGACAAGTTGGACGCTGGCCCGGACAGCTGCGGTGTACAGTATCACCTTTCCCAGCCAGACGGCGATCGGAACAATTGCTACCCCGCAGCCAGATGGGGTCACAGCCAGCGCGGCGACAAGTGCCACGACCAGCACCCGAGAACGCAAGGCAATCGTACTCCTCATCACGCACCTCACTCAGTTATGCAGGAACGATCCGACAGGGTGAACGATGCGACCACCTGCCTGAAGCACGGACCACACCGTTAGAAACAATCCGACACCCGCAGCGGCCCCGTAGTGGCGAGTGGAATGGCTGAGGTTTTCCGTCAGAGGACATGCATAGGGCAGCCATGACTCCATAACCCACTCAGAAAGGTGGTTGGCCCAGAGCAGTGTGGGCAGCCACAGGATGACGGGCAACAGAAGAGCCAGCACGGCAACCGTGACCCTTTGAGTTCCGTTGCCCAATAACCTCCCGATGGACAGCACGACCCCTCCGCTCAAGAGGAGGTGCGCAGTCCAGCCGAGGACAACCGTCAGCAATAGCCTGGCCGGAATCTGGTGCCAGGCAACCATCGCGGCAACCCACACTAACCCAAGAGCGGCGGTCAGCCCAACGGCCATCAACAGCCGCACGGCTCGCGCCGCCGCGACATCCCTCGGGGAACACCAAAGCCCTCGCAGCCATACCGTTTGGGTAAGGCTGAAACTATTGACGATCGGCACCAACACCGCGGGCACTGCGTAGACGAACAGCGCGATGACCCACGCGAAAGACTGGTAGGACGCCAGTTGGAGGGGAATGCCGATTCGCCAATCGTCCGAGGCCCCGACGTTCACCTCAGGCTCACCGAAGAGGGTCGGATATTTGCCGTCCCAGCCAACGGAGGTAGAAAAGACGATCAGCCCGATCATAAAAAGCCCGACCATCCCCCACCAGCAACCACCAAACAGTCCCCGGCACTGGAGCGGGATCAGGTATCTCACACGCCGGAGGTTCATGCCCCACCTTTGCTTCCCAAACTGCTCCGAGGAGCCCTAACCGTCAGCGTGGCCTTCCACTCGCCCAATAATGCTTCGCTGACCAATGCGAGGTGCAGCTGAGATGTCTGGCTGGGCCAGCACATGCGCCATTCGCCCAGCATTGCTTTGCTGAGTAATATGAGTGCCTCGCTGCTGGTTGCGGTATCAAGACAGTCATGGCCGTCCACTTGCACCGTTGCTCGAAGAAAACCAGTTGCCCGTGGATGGAGCGATCTGTCGGTCAGTTCAAAAACTTGCTGGGCTCCAGCGTCCGCCACCTCCGGGAGGTGGTGAGTGGCCAGTAGCACCGCTGCCTTCTCGCGACGAACGGTCTCACGCAGTAGGTCGAACACCGCGGGCTTGATGTCCTTATCGAGCCCGTCGAACGGCTCGTCAAGTAGCAATAGCCGCACAGGCTTCCCCAGCGCCGCCCACCATTGGTGCCGCAACTGCCACCCTTTGGACAGTTGCCCGAACCGCTTGTTTCGCACATGCGGGTCGTCCAACTGCAGCACGTCTGCTGTCTCCATTGCCCAGCCGAGATCAGCTCCCCTTGCCGTGAGCGCGGCGGTAACAACTTGGCGAAACAACTTCACCGGCAGATCAGGTGGGAGAGGCAGGTCGCCATCGCTTTGCGGCAAACCGCCGACGAAGCCGACGTTTGGCAGGTGATCGCGATCGCTCAACGTTCGACCGAAGACCCGCACTTCTCCCACCCGCGGGACATACAGGCCGACCGCGAGCCGCATCAGACACGACTTACCACACCCGTTGTCGCCGCGTATGGCCACCACTTCACCTGGCTGGATGCTCAGATTCACCCGCCCGAAGAGCCCACATGGGTCGGCACCGAAACCAAACCCCACATCGTCGAACTCGAGTGGCGCAGGTGAAGGCTGATCGCCAGTTTCAGTTGCGTGCCTCAATTCATTGCCTCCTCTCCGGCGGTGTCAGGCGCAGTGCTCCAGGCGTCAAGCACCGGGCTCCTTGGAACAGGGTCGGCTGACGCCTTTGTCTTTACTCGCTTCGCTGCCCTTTAGGACCGACTCAAAAACAACTTCCCTGAAAGGGGGTCACCCATCCCCCGGCAAACCGGGACGTTATTTTTGAGTCAGTCCTTAGCAACTCGCAGTCTTGAGTGGCGGTCTTCTTTGGGGGAAGCGCCCACCATGCTCTCTCGTGCAACTGATGTTTTCTGCATGATACGCACTTTTTTGGCTATTGCAAGCCAAAAAGTTGTCATTTCTTACCCCTCGACCCTCTGCGACAACAGGACGGGGGGAACCATGCCGCGACCGAAAAAGACGATCGATCACCATCCGGTGGTTGCCCGCTTTGGGCAACGCCTCAAGGAGGTACGAACCGCACGGGGCATGACCCAAGCCCAACTCGCGGACCAAGCAGAAGTTACGCTCAGTTACATCACTCGCCTTGAAAGTGGCTCATCCGCCCCCGGAATCGATCTGGTAGCCCGGTTGGCCACCGCCCTTGGGACGACGATTGCCGACCTCCTTCCTTCAGCCCTACTCCCGGACGACCTGGAGGTGCTGCGGCGGCAGGCGAAGACTTTGTTCGACGCCGTCCTCCAGACCGAAGACAGACAAACATTGTCGCTTCTCAATCAATTCCTGGCGCGCCTGGCCGAGACACGGCGCCGAAGGCCTGCCGACTTTTCCCAACCTCAGGACGCCGCAAACATCCTGTCACAGAATCCCTTCTCCCTCCCTTGCGTACGAGATAGGCATCGTTAACCCAGCAATCGGTCGTGAGTGCCCTGGCCACAGCCTGTATCTGGCCCGCAACCCCCAACAAAAAAGACAAGAAAAGATGTACCGTTGAAAGTCAAGAGCCGTCATCACGGCCGACGGCTCTTGACTTTCAACGGTACATCTTTTCTTATCGGTGGGCGACGGCCACGATGGAGGCTGGTACTCCGTCAATCTTCATTTGAAGGGTAGTCGAAGAAGGAAGGCCTTATGATATGGCCACTTGCGGTTTCACCAACCCGTCAAATGAAGGTAGACGGGATACTAGCCGATGGATGATCCTGGTAGCGAACTCGGGTATCAGCCGATCCTGCATCTCATGAACCAGACCCGCCAGGTCGCCGCCTCGATGTACTCGTACATCAGGCAGGGCGGATCGGCCCGCAGGTAGGTCTCCATCAGCGGCACAAATCCCGGAACCGCTGCTTCTTTCCGGACCCGGTCAAGGAGGTCGTGCAGGGCGGCCTCGTTGCGAAGCGTCGCCGCGGCCACCGGGTCGAGGCAGAACTTCAACGCGACCGGCTTCTGCCGCGAGCGGGCCAGGTGTCTGGCCTTCCACACTTCGCCGAAACCGCCCTTGCCCAACAACTCTACCAGTTCCCAGTCCGCCGCCAGCGGCTTGTCGCCGGGCTGGAAGCGGGGCAAGCCGGCGGGCAGCAACGGCAGCAGATCCTCGGGCTGGCGCAGGGAGAGGCCGGCCGGGACCGTGCCGCCTCCCGGGTCGGACGGTCGCCGCAGCGACTGGCGGATGCTGGCCGGCAGCTGGTTCAGGTAGGTGGTCAGGGCCAGGCGAATCGCGGCCGGCTGGCCGGCGGCTTCCTGGGCGGCGACCGCCTCGGCCGCCTGCCGGACCACGGCAGCCGCTGCCTGGGCCAGCCCCTCCAGGTCGGCCTTCAGGTCCAGCTCGCCGTGGTCCTTGCCATACTCTTCGCGCGTGTCCCGGGCGACGTCAAAGAGGACTTCGCCAAAGGGGATCAGGTTGGCCAGGGCACGGACGCCGTTCTTGAGGACGGCCTTGCCGACGCAGCGCAGGAAGTGGACCAGGCCCGGCATGGGCGGCTCCCGAGGATCAAGGTTCTTGTCTCCGACCCACTGCAAACGCCTGCCCAGGCAAGTCCTTCCGCTCACCCGGCAGGCGATCGATCAATTGTAGCATTTGCTTTGCCCTCGCGGCAGGTAGTCTGCGAGTGCCGTCCGCAGACCAACATGCCATTGCAGGCCTTGACCGCGTCCTGGGCCTCGCGTCATTCCGATCCTCGTGATACAATCCGGGGTGAAGGGAACCATGACCCCAACAATGGAGGTGGTCCCCAGGTTGGAGGTAACGAGGCAGCAGGCAAGCCGCGTGCGGAGCAGGGACGGCCGGCGATGGAACCCAGCACGAACCAGCACAACGGGACCGGTTACGTCAAGAAGGCGGAGGACGCCGAACCGCCGCCCCCTGACAATTGAGGAGGCGCAAGACGTCTTCGAGAGGATGGCGGCCCGGAGTGATCTGATCGCCTTCCTGTACGTCCGGGCCGGTTGTGAGAGCCGGGCGCAATTGATGATTGAACAGATGGAGCTGCTGGGAATCAACCCTGGTCGGGCCTGGGTGTTGGCGGTGGGACAGGATCTGGTCATCGCCGATCCGCTCAACCCGCGCGGGAGACTCCGGTGGAACAACCATGTCGCGCCTCTTGTTGCCGTGGCAGGAGTTCCTCACGGAGTCCTTGTAATCGATCCCTCGCTCTCCCGGGTCGGGCCGATGACTCTGCTGGAATGGGCAGCAGCGATGCGGGCGCGAGCCATTGAAATCTCGCACGTCCCTTTGACCCAGGCTCAAATCCTCCAGGTGCAGGCCGACCGGGTCACCGGCGGAGGACAACCGCTGGACGCCGTCCTCTTCACGCTGCCCCGAGGAGAGGCCCCGTTGCCGGACGTCGGCGGCAGCGGCTTTCGGATCGGACCCGACCCGCCAGAAGGCGTGAGTGTCTTCTCCCACCAGCAGCAGAAGAAGTACTTGGAATTGCAGAGCAAGATGCGCCCGGGCCAGCCCTGGCCCAGCGAATAACCGGAGGATTCCATGCCAGTCCTGACCAGTCTCGTCTTCGACATTCGATCGATCGCGCAGGTGCGGCGGTGCGACGGGAGGGTACAGTTAACCTTCCGCGACGGCTCAGTCGCCTACCTCGAAGAGACCCACCCGCACTTCGACACACTGATGGTGTTCGTGGAGAGCGAAGCGCGTCGCAGTCGGCCCGTCGGTGTCGTGCTGGATGCCGTGGGCCGAGTCATCGACTTGAACGAAGCCAACGACGTGACGGTCCGCTCCGTCCGTGAGGATGAAGAGAGCCCCGACCGCCTGAAGGTGGCTCTGTGGGGCTTCAGCCCGCTCTGCTATTTGGTCAAGGACCATCCCGAGTTTGTTCGCCTGCATTCTCTGCTGACGACAGCGGCAGGCACGCCAACCCGGTTATGGCTTGCCAATTATTCCCAGATGGTGGAAGACGAACCGGGCAGCGACGGAACGTTCGAGAGTTGGTGGAAGATCATGGACGCCCGCTTGATGTGATCGAAGGAGGGCATCGCTCAAGAAGTCGATGCTGGTTCTCCCGGTTTTCGCTTGGCGGCTTGTTCCTTGCCCTGATCGCTCAACGCCGACGCCGTTTCTTGGTTGCTGGTGCGGAGGTGGTCGGTGAAGGTTGCGGAGCGTCCGGTCCCTGAAGAGTGAACTGCCCGCGATAACCCTGCTCGGGCGTGCCATCGACCCACTCGAAGATCAGCTGGCAGACGCTCAGGCCAGGCCGCAAGACCACAGGCAGCGGGCCGGTGTTCCAGATCTCCAACTGGATGGGGTTGCCGACGAAACCTGGGTCCAGTTCGTTGACCCCGAAGCCGGCGTGGATTGTGGGAGCCGTGACGTGAACGCCCAGACCCAGGCGAGCCAAACTGCTCTTTCCCTCGACCCGGGCAGCCAGGCGCGAACGGTGTGGCAGCTGAAGCCTCTCCAGCGTCCACCCCAGGTAGAATCGCCCCGGATCGATCGGGAAGCCCTCGTCAGTGGGCGACACGGGACGAAGAAACCGAGCGATAAGCGCCAAGTTGTAGGTCGGACTGCCCGGAGAGAAATGCAGCGGCGCTTCCCCGGCCGGGAATACCCAGGTGCTCACGGGTTCGCTCAAGCGAAAGTCAACGGCCGTGGACGACCAGAGAAAAACCTCGTTCCGCGGATCCGGCGTGATGCGAATGGAGCCTCGCTCCAGGGCTGCCCGGATCTCGCGATCAGAAAGGATCACACCGAAACGGAGTGACGGTGGATCAGATCAGATGCACGAACCCAGATGCGGTTGCCGCCGGTCGCAGCTTCGTGAGGAAACTCGACGAGGACGACGTCGTGGTCTCGATCGACCTGGACAATGCCAACGGGCAAATACGTCTTGTCGTTACGCACCACGAGGAAGTCGTGTTCGACCAGGAGCCACTCGCGATGCCCCCGGACGTCGCGGACGCTGACACACCGCTCGGATTCCCGCATGCCAGGGGCCACTTCCTCACAGAGAATTGCTGCCATGGTTGTACTCCTGAGCGAAAGATAAAACAGGATCATCCGCCTGCCTGCCGTTGCCTGCGGGCCTCGGCAAGTCTGGCTTCCATGTCGTCATCGTCTCGGAAGACGCCGAAGTTCTTGAGGACAGCTTGTTTCGACCCGGGCCTGGGAGTCTTCTCCTCGGGATGGTAGACCTGCCGGCCATGCCCCAGCCAGTCGGTCAGCGCTCTCTTGAGGAAACGCCATTCTCCGCCGATTTTCTGCAGCGTCAGCACGGCTTCGTCTTGTCCTGCCTGCTGTACTGTCATGGATGTTCTCCTGCCTGGAAGCCCTACTCTGCCTCTTGCCCCGACCTCCATCTTCCGGCACACTGCATGCCACGTCAAGGTTCAGAAGTCCAGGATTGCGGCAGAACTTCGCCGCTGGCTTTTCGGGGAGGCGCCAATCCCAGATGCAAGGAGTTCCTATCCGCGTCGCCTGGGCTTCTTCATCGGCTTGCCCGATTCGCCCGGAGGTTGGTCGATCGGCTTTGGTCCCTGGAGATTGAACTCGCCACCATAACCCGCTCTCGGAACTTCGCGCACCTCTTCGAGGATGAGTTGGCAGATGCGCATCCCCTTCACCAGCACGATGGGGAGCGGACCGACGTTCCAGATCTCCAGCCGCAGTGGTGCTCCGTGGTCGGTGGGGTCGTTCTTGTTGTGGCCGAACCCAGCGTGAATGGTCGGTGCGGTGACGTGGACGCCAAGACCCATTCGGGCCAGGCTGCTCTTGCCTTCGACCCTGGCGCAGAGCGCGAGGTGTGAGGCAGATAGATGCGTTCCAGAGTCCAGCCGAGGATGAAGTGGCGTGGCCCTGTTTCGGCAGTGGACTGGAAGGAGGGCGGCAGCTCAAAACCTTCCTCCCGGAGATCGACCGGTTTGGTGAACTGCCGCTCGATGTCCGCGAACCGGAAGCCAGGGGAGCCGGGGCTGAACTTTGGCGCTCCCTGTCCAAGATCCGGGGCACGTGCGGGAAACGCCCAGCGGTCCAGCGCCTCGCCGAGCCGGAGATCGATTGCCGTGGAGTCCATGAAGGATAGATCAGGGCGAGGGTGGATAACGATTCGTCCCTGGTCCATCGCCAGGTCGGCTTCACGGTCGCAGAGGATCATGCCGGCACCTCGTCGGCCGCTTCCTCCACAATGGCGCCCCTGACCCACACTCGATTCGCCCCGCTGTCGGCCTCGACAGGAAGCTGGACAAGGGCCGTGTCGTAACGCCGGTCGCGGCCGATAAGCTGGACGGGCAGGAGCCAGGCATTGCCCCGGTCTACCAGAAACCGCTCCTCGATGGTCAGGTACTCGGTGTGGCCCTCGATGCTCCTGACGCCAACGGCCTTGAACCCCGGCCGCGGCCCTTCCGTTACCTCACAGGGAACCAATGCCATGCTCGAACCCTCCAATTGTCTCGGATCTCACTGCGGACAGAATCACGCGAACACTCCGCGTCGCTCGATCATGTCGGAGGCGCGAACCCAGATGCGGTTGCCACCGGTCGCAGCTTCGTGAGGAAATTCGACGAGGACGACGTTGTGGTCCCGGTCGATCTGGACAATGCCGACGGGCAAATACGTCTTGTCGTGACGCACCACGAGGAAGTCATGTTCGACCAGGAGCCACTCGCGATGCCCACGGACATCGCGGACACTGACACACCGTTCGGATTCCCGCGTGCCAGGGCCCACTTCCTCACAGAGAATTGCTGCCACGTGTGAACTCCTGTGTGGGATACAGATTCATTTTCCCCATTGGTTCACAAGAGTCAATCCAGGTAGGTCCGTCCGCTGCGCTGATGCCTGACCGGATCGGAGGGCGATTTGCCCGACACTGTCTGGCAAATTCGAGCCGGTTGTGCGCCCTCCTACCCGATCAGCATCCCCGCATACCCCACCACCCGACTCTTATCCCCGGTCACGTCCGCCGCGGTCGCGTAGCCGACCCGCTCCGCCCTGGACAGGCTCCCCAGCAAACGCAGCGTCTCCAGCACGATCACCGCCGGCAGCACGCCGCACATGCTGATGTTGTTCCTGGTCACCGTCTCGTACAGCTCCGTTGGATCGAGGCGCTCCAGGGCCGCCAGGGCCAGCGCGTCCAGCCGGCGCGTCTCGGCGTCGCTGGCATAGTGGTTCATGTCGCTGGAAATGAGCAAGAGCGGCCGTTCCTGGCGCTGGTACAGGAGGTCGGCCAGGCCGGCAGCGATCAGCAGGCAATCCTCCAGCGTGGCATGGCCGATGGCGACGCCGACCACCTTCGACTCCGGCGCCAGCCGGGCCAGCAAGGGCAGCTCCACCTCGACCCCGTGCTCGCCCTGGTGGGCCGCCGCGTCCATCTCCAGACCGGGGATCGCCTGGCACAGCTGCCGGGCCAGCACGAAATCGGACTCCACGCTGCCGGTCGGCAGCGTCCAGGTCTGGTGCGGCGCCACCGCCCAGTCCATGCCGCGCTGCGTGTGCTTGGGGCCGATCGCCAGGATGGTCTTCGGGAACTCCAGACGCTGCAGCACGTTGGCCGCGAGCTGGCCGGAGTATTTCAGGCCGGCGTGCGGCACCATCGCGGCCGGCCAGGGCTCGGGCCGACGCTCGCCCGACAGCAGCCGATCCACGGTCTGGGCCAGCGCCGCGGGGTCGGCCTCGTAGAACGTCCCGGCCACGGCCGGCGGGCGCACGGCCGGCCCACGCACCGGCCGGGGAGCGGTCGTCACGCTCACCGGAGCCACCATGCTGATGGCGTCCAGGCTGGAAATCGCGGCAGCGTGCGGCTCTCTCACGTGCGCCTGGCTGGCGGCTTCCGTCAGCAGCTCCTCGGGCGTCCGGCGCGGATCGAACAGCAGGGCCGACTTGTTGCGTTCCTGGACCAGGATGGCCCGGTGGCGGGTGTCCAGGCCGGCCAGGTGCGGGTCGCCGACGGTGCCGTGCAGGACCGGATCGTGCAGCACGGTCACGGCGGCCTGGAGGGTGCGCAGGGCGGCGGGCTGGATGCGGTTGGCCGCCAGCTGCTGGGCGGCGGCCTGGGTCAGGGAGAAGAGCGTGGACTGCAGCGGCAACCCCTGGCGGAGGGAGAGCTGGCTGAAGTGGAGTTGCTCCGCAGCGCCGGGCTGGTTTAGTGTGAGGACCACGCCGTTGACGCTGCCGTCAGCGGCACCGAAGAAGTAATAGCTGGGAATGCCGCCGGTCAGGAGCGCGGTCAGGTTGTTGCGGCAAAACTCGGCATAGCCCGGCAATTCCTCGGCCCGGCAAGGGCCGGCCCGACGCCGGGTGGGTGCGGCGCGCTCCGCCGTGGTCGCGGCGTCGCTCGCTTCGCGGAGCATGCCGCGCAGCAAATCCGCCTCGAAGGTAGACAGGACCGTGTCCGCTTCCTTCCAGGCGGTCGGCGGCAGGCCCGCCTTGATGCAGACCTGATCGAGGAAACGGCGACAGTCCCAGTTGCCCTCCACGGCGACACTTGGCAGAAACAGGCCGCTGGCCTGACCGCGCACCACCTGAATGCCGTGCTTGCCAATGTGGATCGCTGCCAGCCGATCCTCGCCGCTGCCAAAGACCCGCTGCGGATTGGAGAGGAGCCAGACTTCCAGGTCCAGATGCTCCAGCTCGGTCGGCGATACCGGCGGAAAGCGCACGTCCTCCCGGACCACGCGGACGGTGCTGTGTTCCAGGGCGGCAAAGAGCGGAAACTGCTGGCCGAGCAGACCGCAGCAGGAGCGCAGATGCTTGCCGCGTTTGAGGCTGATGAAGGCCCCCGCGACGGGCCGTTCGCGGATCTCTGTCAGATGGGCCGGGAATGCGACCACTTGCCCGGCCACGGCAGCGCGAAGCATCGTGACCGCGGCCGCGACAATCTGCTCTCGATGCTCCGCCGTGAGGTCCGAAGACGCTTGCGGAGCGGCCGGTGTGTGGGACGGGACTGTCATCGTTGGGGTTCCTTGCTCAGAAGGGGGACGGATCAAATCGAGGACCGGAAGCGATCGGCCTCCGGAGGGCGCGGGAGCGGCGACGGGCCGGGGCAGTCGATTCAGGTACGCGGCCTGATCGTTGCCGGTCCGCACCTCGGCCGACCGGCCGGGCCAGATGCCCGGCACCTGGGCCTGGCACGAGGGGCAGCGGCCCTCCGGGGTCAGGCGATACGAACGCACCAGGTAGCCGTAACGCTCGATGAGCGTCGCCTGGCAGCCGGGACAGCGGGTGTTCTCCCAGGGGCCGACCTTGCCGGGCAAGTTGCCGGCGTAGACGAAGCGGAGCCCCTCGGCGGCGCCGATCTCGGCGGCCCGGATCAGCGTTTGCGGCGAGGTCGCCTCGGGGTCGGTCATCTTGTAATCCTTGTGGAACGCCGTGACGTGCCAGGGGATGTCCCGGCTGACCGACGCGAGGAAGCGGGCCAGATGCCGCAGCTCCGCGTCGCTGTCGTTGAAGCCGGGGATGACGAGCGTGACCACCTCCAGCCAGAGGCCGCGCTCGTGGACCATGCCGATGGTGCGGGTGATGTTCTCCAGGGTGCCGCCGAGACTGCGATAGCTGGAGTCGGAGAAGCTCTTGAGGTCGATCTTGTAGGCGACGATCCAGGGCCGGAGGTAGTCGAGCACCTCGGGAGTGGCGTTGCCGTTGGAGACGAAGGCGCAGGCCAGCCCGGCCGCGGTCGCTTCGCGGAAGACGCTGACCGCCCACTCGGCGGTGATCAGCGGCTCGTTGTAGCTGGAGACGACCAGGCGGGCCCGTTCCCGATGGGCGGTCTCGACCAGCTGGGCGGGGGTGATGGGGCGGATCGGGGCGACGGCAACGGGATCGCGTAAAGCCTGCGAGGTAACGTAGTTCTGGCAGTTGCAAACAAGGACGTTTCCGGCCAGGTAGTTGTGTTCTTCCTCGACCTCCATGTTGTACACGTCGCCAGCATAATCGACGAAAGAAACCTCGCGGAGCGGAACGAGATTGGCTCGGCTCGTAGCTCGACTCTCCGAGTCGAGCCCCGACTCGACTCTCCGAGTCGAGCTACCGGTGGCCAGGAAATGGCGAGTTGTCAGCTGTCCCGCAGGAACAGGGTGAGGCGGAATAGACACGTCATCGGTGGCATAGATCCGATGGTCGGGGGTGCAGCGCAGCGCAGGCAGGTCATGGGTGCGCAGTACGGTTAGCCGGCCCTGGTAGGGGTGCTTGAAAACGGCCCGAATCCTCCGTGGCGTGCCCGACCCCGCCACTGCTCGGAGCCCTTCCGGATAAGCGATCTCGGCGTCTGTTGTGTTGACGATGCGGGTGGCCGATTGAAAGGCCTCGGCAAGGGTGATCGGTCCGCGATCCGTGATGACGGGCGTATCGCCGGGGAAGCAATAGGAGCAGTGCAGGTCGCAACCCATCATCCCAAACGTCAAGGCGTCGCTGCTCGGGTAGACGTGAAAGAACGGCTTCTTCTCGACCGGATCGCATTGCAGGCCGGCGACGTAGCCGGTGGGCACCTTGAGCTGACCTGCCTCGTTGTAGCGGACCTTGCAGATGCCGCGCAGCCCCACGTCGATCAGGCAGCGATGGCCGCAGGCCAGGCAGCGGATTCTTCGGCCCTCAGGCCGGCACAACTCTGGCGCACCCGTCATGGTGTGCCGATCCATGAGGTTCGCCAGCGATTCATTGGCGACGCGCGTTTTCATGGTGCTGCCCGTCCCGGTTGCTGCTTCACAGAGGCGATAAGGCAAAATACGCCAAAGCGGGACTCGGTTCAACGGTTGCTGGCTCCGGGCTGCCCTCGCGGTGGCCGGGAAGACAAGCGAATGGAAATAGGCCCGGCGGTTCGAGATGGCGTCTCTTCGCTGGGCGATTTTTCCCTTCTCTTTCCTGGAGACGCTTCGCATAATCGACAGGAGGAAGAATTGGCCAGTTGGCTGCGATTCTCTTCGCTGGCAAGCCATCTGCACAGGAGTTGATCGTTATGAGACGCAAGAAACCCGAGCGTGAGCTGAAGCGCATGTTGAAGCGCGTCCTGCCGCTGGCGCCGACCGACCGGCCGGTCGCCAAAGCGGATTTCGAGACCATCCTCGCCGAGGTGATGGCGTGCGTGCATGAAAAGACAAGTGCCCCCGCGGAGCAACTCAAACAGTTGACTCCCAAAGTGCTGGCGGACATGCCCAACGAGTACGGCGGGTTGCCTGCGGCTGACCGCTCATGGGAAGTTCTGATCGCTTACTTGTATGCCAAGTATCTGCGCGAATTGGGTGCTGCTCGATGAGCGAACTGCTCGTGCCAGGGTCTGGCAAATGTTCCGGAAACCTGTTAGCCGCGACGCGGAGCCGCGCAGCGGCGCAGCGGAGCGCGGGATGGGGGTGGGCTCCGCGTCGCGGCTAACCATTCGACCTCTCCCGGATCTTTTGCCAGACCCCGCGTGCAATCCCTGCTCGCTTTTCCCTTGACGGCTGCACAGGAAGGGCCAATCATGAGGACAAACGGCTGGAGTCCTTGCCTGACTTCAGCGCGAACGTCCCTCCTCAGCTGGAGGCTCCTCCCATGATTCGGACCGTTCGGGATCGCTGGCGTCGCGTCGGGTTGCTGGTGGTCAGCCTTGGCGTCGCCGCCCTGGCTGGTTGTGTCCCCTCCAACGTCGTCTGGCTGCCCGATTCCAGCGGCGTGATCTTCCCTGACAAGAGGGGAAACCGACTGCTGCACTACGACCTGGCAAAGAAGACCTCGCGTGTCGTGGTTGACGATACGGGGACGAGGACCCTCTGGCCGGCGTTGAGCCCCGACGGCAAGCGGATCGCCGTCGCGGAGCTGACGACCTACCCGGACCGCCCGCCTACCCTGGAAGCGACCCTGTACAACCTGGAAGGCAAGCAGGTCCGGCGCTCGAAACTGCACCCCTGGGCCGGGGAGCCGACCAGGGAGGCCAGGCAGGTGAAAGGGGTCCTGCTGCACTGGTCGCGGCAGCCAAACAAGCTGCTGATCTTTGCGGAAGGCCGCACCGCTGTCTGGGACCAGGAACGCGACGAGCTGAAGCTCCTCAAGGAGGGGGTCCTGCCCTGGCCGACCAACAACTGTCCGGTGCGGCCCGACGGCAAGGGATTCCTGGCACAAGTTCAGGCCGACTCGAAATGCTGCCTGGCCCTGATCGATTGGGAGGGCAAGATCCAGCGCCTGGACCCAGACCTCCCGCAAGAGCACGCGACGGGCCCCTTCCTGGAAATGACCTGGGAGAAGAACGTGGCCCGACTGAGCAGTGCCTCTTCCGCCTGGTTGATCGATACCGACAAGCTCGAAGCGAAGGAATGGGAGAAGGGCAAGCCGGACGTGTTAGCGGCCGAGGGTCAATTGAAAGCCCTGCACCGCTTCCCCGAGGGCGGCTGGCAAGTCTGCGTCTTCGCGTCCAAGGTTCAGGTCGCGGGAACCAACCAGGAACAGAGCTTCGATCGGATCGAGATCCAGAACCCGGCCCAGAAGCTTCGCCAGGTGCTGGTCGAGAATGCCTCCACCTTCACCTTGTTTCCTTCGCCCCAGCGCCAGCGCCTGGCGATCCGCTATGAGACGGAGTCTCCCCGGAAGGACCGGATCCTGATTCTCGACTCTGCCAGGACGGTCCTGGCGCATTTTGAGGCGGCGAGATGAGCTGGCATCGTCTCGTGCAGCTTGCATCTGGAAAGAGTACCTCGAACGAGAGGTCCAGCACCAGCCGCCTGGGTCGGACGAATCAGAAGCTGACACTGCGGCCGAACCGCTCGCGCAACAGACGCCGGCTCTCCTCGCCGATTGGGTTGCCGTGCAGCGAAAGCACCGTCAACCGTGGCAGATGCAGGTGTGCGACCAGCGCTGAGCGCCAGCGTCCCCTATGCCATTGTAGCTGAGATGGAGCGCGACCAGATTGGCCAGGTGGGGCGACCGCGCCAGCGCTTGCACCCCAGCGTCCCCGATGTGGTTGAAATACAGGTGCAGCGCGGTCAGGCCCTGAACCCCTGGCGAGGAGGCCAGCGCGGCTGCACCGACAGGACCAATGCCGCACCCCGTGAGGACAAGTACCCTCGTGTCAGGCAGTGACAACGCGGCGGCGACCACGGCGGCGCCCTCGTCTCCGATCGGGTTGTTGGAAAGCAGAACGGACCCCACAGGCACTGCTCGAGGCTTCTGGAGTAACGATCGGACGCCGGCTGGCCCGATGTTGTTTGACTGCAAATCGAGGCGCCCCAACTGGCTGACCCACGAGGTCGCTCCCAGGGCCGCAGCACCAGCGTCGCCGATGTGGTTGTCGAAACAATTCAACTGACGCAAGTTCGCCCACTCCCCCGTTGCCAGCGCGGCAGCCGCAGCCGGCCCGTTCCGGCTAAAGCCATGAAGCGAGAGCGTCTGAATCCTGTTGGCCAGCGGGGCCCGCGCGAAAGACTCCAGTCGGACCTGACCCGGCCGATCGGGGAACAAAGAGAGTTCCCGCAGCAGGGGCATCTCGTTCTGTCCCAGCGCTTCGACCGCCGCTTTGCCGAAAACCGTGCCGCCCAGGGTGAGCGACACGATCCCCTGAAAGAGCCCCGACGCCAGCCAGCGCCGCAGGAGCGGCAGCTCCTGGCCCCCACGCAACGCCAGCGCGTCCACCCAGGCCCACAACCTATTGTCCACCAGCTGAAGTACCTGGTCGTCTCGGCGCCTGTCGAGAAAAGCAGTCACACGCAACAGCCCTCGCCGAAAGGCAGGATCCACTCCGCACGAGCGCAGAGGCTGCAGCCATTCCGCGGCACAAGCCTCCTCCAGCTCACGCACGCGCCGATCAACACGCTGGTGCTGGCGCTCCCGGTTGGACATGCGGGAAGCGCGGCACTGCAAGCGGACCAGCTGCGCAAGAGCCGTGGCGCCGTGCTCCTCGAGCCAATCGGAGAGAACCAACCGTGGGGTGTCATCGTCTGGCTCCTGCTTGCAGGCGTGCAGCAAGGACAGCAGTTCCGGGTGGTCGGGAATCATGGCGTCTCCGTGGTTGCGGCTCTCGCCTGGCCGACCAGGCAGCTCGCCAGATAGACACTGAATCACGCAGGAGGATCGGAGCCAATCATGGAACCTCATGCAGCGTGTACGCCCCCGTTGGATGAACCAGCGTCTCACCCTTGGCCGAACGCACTCCGCGAGCCGTGATCAGATAGACGCGATCCTTCACCAGCGGACCCGTGGCTTTGCTGGCCGAGGGTATCCAATGACAGGTCGATGGTGACAGCCGTTCACGTGCTGTGAACAAGGTGCTGCAACATTGAACTGGTCGTGCCCCCAGAGGTCAAGAGGCACCGATTGGAAGGTCCATCGATGTGTCGGTCCGACGTGCGCAATACGCTCGCAGAGATGGAGAAGAAGCAGCGCCGACCTGTCCAGGACCCAGATGGGGAAGATCATCCCGGCAGCGCGGTCGGCGTCACCCAACCGTGAGCCCGCAAGGAGAAGTCGGTGCCGTGACGCGAGCGGCACAGGACTGGTCCGACTCGGCTTGACGGACCTCCGAGGAGACGCCAGAGCGGGGTTGCCATCAGGCCCTGTGCCGGCGCTCGTGGAACTGGAGTGTCCAACTGCCGATGCGGATGCGGTCGCCGGAGCGGAGGCGGATCGGTTCGCGAACCAGTGCGTTGTTGACGTGGGTAGTGGCCCCACTACCGGCATCGACCAACAGATAGCCCACTGGATCGGCGACAATGCGCGCGTGCTGCTTTTCGACCGTGGAGTCGCCGAAGAGGCCCAGGTCACAGGCCTCCGCTCGGCCGATGGTGAGCTCGTCCTTTTGGAGAAGGAATTGTCGCCCGGTGCGGGGCCCTGCCTCGATACACAGCCACGCCTCACGGAGGAGCACTTGGGCCAGGCCCACCGCCAGGCCGACACACAACCCCAGGGCGATGAAGCCCCCCGCGGAGGGCGACCACAAGACTTCGTCCGGCCCCGCACCGAGGGCTCCTTCCAGCTTGCCGCGCAGATACAATAGCAGCAGACCGCCCAGCAGGCCTCCCGCCAGACCGCCCAGGATGCCGTTGCGCACCTCCGCCAGGTCCCCTTTGTCCGCGTCCCTCTCCACCAGTCACTCAGCAATTCAAAGCCCCCGGGCGCTCCCCCGCTGAGCAGCCCCGTGAGGGCCCAGCCAGCGACGAGAAACGCCGCCAGGGGCCGCCAGGAATACATCCCCTGGCCGATCAGTCCGCCCGCCGCGCCGCCGACCGCTCCAACCAGGGACGCCAGCAGTGCCCGGCCGATCAGCAGCCCGCCCCGGCTTCCGGCCAGGTTCCAGACCGCATCCACCAGGCTCAGTCCGAGTCCGAGCAGCAAGCCCAGAAGCAGACCTTGCAGCAGGGCCGTCTGGACAAGGGAGCCCGCCGGCAGACCGAGCCCGACCAACCAGGCCGCGTACGCCCCCAGGCCGCCGCCGACCGAACAGTAGTAGACGAACAGGCGAAACGACATGACTGCGCTCCGATCGATCAGAACAGGCGGTGCCCACGGATGCGCACGACGCGCTTCTGGCTGACCCCCCCGCTCGATTTCACTTCCAGCCGATAATCCTGGCGGTCGCGGTTGGCGGAGCGCACCCGCCAGCTGACGGGGCTGCTGGAAACGCCGGCCGCGGCCGGCACCACCTGCCGGGCGTCCCCGGCAATTCGCTCCAGCCCGGCCGGCAGTTCCAGGGTCAGCGTCTCGCCCGGAAGTGGCGCCTTGACGTAGGCGGTCACCGTGAACTCGCCGCCGGGCTCGAAGGAGCCCCCCACCGTCACCCCGAGCCGGCCGCCGCTCTCTTCACCGGCCACGGTCCCCAGCCCGTAAGCGAACCCCATCTCCCGCCGACCGCCCGCGGGCAACTCCTTCTCGGCCCAGTAGAGAGTCACGGCCGAGTCGGGTTCCTTCAGTGTCTTGATCGGCGCCAGGGGCACCTCCCAGCCCGTCTGAGGCCCGGCGGCGCCGGGGAATTGGCCGGGGTCCAGCCGCGGGTCGGGCCAGGACCCGAGCGTCACCCGGCCGGGGGCCTCCAACCCACCGCCCGGCTTCAGGCTCACGTGCGCCACCGTCCCTGGGTCGGCCAAGTCGTCGCGCTCCAGCGCCTGGAGGAAATCCGGGACTGCCGCGCCGGAGAGGTCCTCCTTGGTGTCGCACAGACGGTCCCGCCCCGGAAGCGCAAACGGCACCCCGTCGCGCGCCCCGATGAAGGTGTCCAGAAGGAACCGGAGACCGACTTTATGGGGATTCTTATCGCGATTCTCGATGCGATAGCGCACCAGGCAGGTGTCCAGCAGCCGCGACTGCCCGCCGGAGATGATTTCTACCTCCTGCGCGATCGTCAGCGGAGGGGTCTTCTGCTCCCACACTGAGCGGCGTCCCGTCCGGTCCCGCCCCCGGGTGTCCTTGCCGAGGTCTTCCTGGGGGACCGCCCAGCGGCCGCCATCCCCGTAGCCCAGGAGGAACCCCTGGCCGTCAACCCGGTAGCAGACGTTGCTCGTCCGCCCCTTGCTGTCGAAGGTCAGCTTCTTGCGCCGCTGCGGATTGGCGGGGTCCTTTTCCCGGGCCAGCGTGACTCCGAAAGTCATCGTGGTGGCCCCGATCAGGTTGTCCGGGGCATCGTGGAAGGCCAGTATCAGGCGCGGCTCGAGATCGAGCAGGTCCGCCTCGCCTTCCCCTCTCACGCCGCGGAAAAACAGGTCGCGCCCCAGGGCGACCAGGAACCCCAGCACCAGCAGCAGCGGCGGCAGCACGTGGACCCAGGCCGGCCAGGGCTTGCGCCGCGCCGCGGGAACGCTCGGCGGGCCCGACAACGGAGGGGCTGGGAGCGGGGCTGCTTTCTCCTTCGCCGTCCCCTCGGAGAGCCAGTCTCCGAGCGGGGCCGGCAACGCAGGGACTGGGACCGGGACTGCTTTCTCCGGGAGCGGCGGGGGGGTCGCAACAGGAGGAGAGGCGGGAGGAGTGGCCGGGAGCGGGGTCGCCGGCCGGCGAGGCGGTGGGGAAACGGCCGGCCGACCGAAGGCCAGGCCCACGGCCAGCGTCACCGGGACGACGAACCGCTGGTTGCCGTTAGCGGTCACGCGGACGCGGGCTTCGAGTGTCTCACCGGGTCGGTCGGGCACAGCGGGGACGATCAGCGGGATGGTCGCGGTTCGGCCGCGGAAAATCGTGGGCGCGGTCTGGAGCCACGGCTGGTCGCTCTTGCCGTGGGCCACCGCGGCGCGGTTTTCCTGGGTCACGACAGCCAGCACCGACTCCAGCCGGTCGCCGGCGTTGCCGCTCAAGGTCACGCAACTGGGGGCCAAATCGACGTGCGGGATCGACACCAACCCCAACGCCTCAAAGAGTTGCTGGATCGCGGCCACGCCAGAGGCGGCGGGGCCGCGGATGGGATAGGTCCAGCCGTTGCTGGCGTACCAGCGGGCCACAGCCCCATTCTCGATCAGGGGGGCCGCCTCCGTCGGGTGGGCCTTGGCCTTGGCGGCCAGTTGCCGCGGGGTCAACGCCCCGGCCAGCACTCCCTCGGGGAACGGAACCAGGGGCACCCGCAGACGCACCGGCACCTCCGCCTTGCCGCCACTGGACTCAATGAGCAACGAGGCCTCCTGCGGCTTGGCATAGGCACGGAGGTTCTTGCCCACCACGCGGACGACGACACGGACCTGGTCGCTGGTCTGGAAGAGTTTCTGCCGCGCCCCGGCCTTACTGCCAAGCAGCAGCCAGGTGGTGTCGCCGCAACTGACCGAGCCGTGCAGCAGCCGCATGCCCTCGTTGCCGAGTGTCAGGGTGAAGGTTCGGTCCTCACCCACTGGCACGGCGCCCAGGTCGATCTCGGCCGGCTCGACCCGCAGCTGGGCCGGCAGCAGGGCCGCGGCCGGCAGTTTGCCCAGCAGTTCGTCCAGCCCGCGGGCCGGGTCGGTTGCCCGCGCCGCCAGCCGGGCGGCCTGGGCGAGATCGGTACGACCCATCCCTGCCAGGAATCGCTCCAGATGGCCGTCGCGCAGGAAAGCGATGGCTGCCGCCTCCTCCTCGAAGCAGCCCAGCGCTAGCTGGTTGAAGTTGTGACAGGCACGGCCGGAGGGGAAGACGAAGGGCGACGAGAATGGCCGGGCGCCGACGTTGATGGCGCTGCCGTCGACCGGGACGTCCGCGGAGTGGCCGTCGAGGGCGAGCCCATCGAAGTAGCAATAGGACGCCCCGGAGGGGTTGAGCCGGTGACATTGCGGGCAGAGAGTGTTCATGGCGATTAGCTGGGCGTTCAGGGATTGCTTGCGGTCAGGCGGACGACGTAGATGGTGCCGTTGTCGTTGGCGAGCAGGACGTGCCGCCCGTCGGGGGCCAGGTCCACGGCCCGGACTTGCAGCCAGGGCGGCGGCGTCCACTCCCAGACTTTCTTGCCAGCCGTGTCCCAAACGGCCGCGGAGCCGTTGCGGAAGGACAGGGCCAGCCGCTTGCCGTCGGCGCTGAAGGCGGCACTGGCTGCGTTGCCCGAATCGACGGGCAGGGCTTCCTTCTCGCGGGGCGGGCTGGCCTGCACGTCCCACACCGGCGTCGGGTTGGCACCCAGGAAGACGGCCTTGCCGTCGGGCTTGAACCGCGGCAGGCAGTTCGTCTGCCAGAAGTGGAGTTCTTTCTCGGTTCGCAGGTCCCACAGCCGGGTGGGAACGCCTTCACAAGCTGTCAGCGCCAGGTAGCTCGCTTGCGGGCAGAGCGCGAGCGCAGGGGTGTGCCCCACCTTTTCCGGAGCAAGGTGGCGGACTTTGCGGCAGGGGCTCAGCCGGCAAAGGAACGCTCCGCCGATGGGGTAGCTGACGAATAGATAGCCCCCGTCCCGCGACAGCTCGAGGTCCCACGGCCGAAACTGGCAGTCGGCGGGCAACCTCGCTTCTTCCTTGCAGGGAGAAACCTGATATAGAAAGAACGCGCTGAAAAGCCGCCGGGCATCCCCCGAAAAGCAGAGGGACCGGCGACAGCCGTAATCGCCTGGCGATTCGGCCGGACGGGAACCAGGATTCAAAAGGTCCCACAATAGGGTTTTCCCGAAGAACCCATCCGCAGCGAGGTGGCGCCCGTCCGGGGAGAGTGCCACGTTAGTCACCGCCCCGAGGGGTTCCAGAGCCGGCCTCACCTCGGCACGCATGGTCAAATCGAATCGGTGAAGGGCGGACACGTGGCTGGTTTGGGCGGCGGTCAGAACAGTCTTGCCGCCGGTCAGAATGGCCAGGCGCTCGACTCCCCAGGGGTACGCGTGGATCGCCGCGATCTGTTTCCCCTCCGGCTCAAAGAGGAACAAGGGAGTGTGATAATAGGAGCATCCCACCAGGACGTTGCCCTCGGCCGTGACGGCGATGGCAGCCGGGGTGTAGGCCGGCTCTTTCACCAGGCGGTAACGGGCCAGGGGTTTGTCGCGCTCGAGCCGTCCCAGGTCCCAGCGGCGGGCCTCGCTCTGTCCGGCGTGTCCGGTGAGGGCCTCCTTGCCGTCGGGGCTGAAGGCGACGGCGCAGACGTCGGCCGTCCGCGGCAGCTTCACGGCATCGAAGTCGAGCTTCGCCAGCTCCCGGCCCTTTTCCAGGTCCCAGACGCGGAAGGTGCCGTCGGGAGGAGCGCCGCCGGAGATCGCCCGGGCGTCTTGCGGGTAACGCGGGGAGACGGCCACGGCCCGCACCGGCCCGCCGTGACCCGTCAGCTTTTGCAGCCGCTGGCGCCTGGCGAAGTCCCAGACGTGGATGTCCCGGCCGGCGGCAGCCAGCAGCACCTCCCCCTTGGGCGAGAAGGCAAGAGAGACGACGTTACCCTCGTGTCCTTCCAGACGACCTATCTCCTTGCCGCCGGAGACGTCCAGCAGCCGCACCGTGCCATCGTCGCAACCGGCCGCCAGAGTGCCGTCGGGGGCGAAGGCCAGGTCGGTGACCTTGGCCCTCATGTCCAGCGCCCGCTGAAAGTGGAGAGTTTCCGTGTCCCCCAGCAGAACGAACTCCCCACTCCGGTTGGGGAATAACACGGCGAACATAGCAGGCCATACGGCGGTAGCCAGCAGCTTGCCGTCGGGGTGGACGGCCAACAGGCTGCCGCGCAGGCGGTGCTCGCCGAACAACCCGACCAGCCCTTGCGGCTGCCAGTCAAAGCGCTCCGCCGCCGGGATCTTCGCCGGGTCGAGAGCGTCGAGGGGGGCGGGATCGAACTTCACCGACAGCGGCTTGCCGAAAACCAGGTCCTCCAGCGCCGGTGGCGGCGGGTTCTTCCTGGCCTCCAGTCGCCTCCGTAGCTCTTCGTCATCGGAAGTGTTCGCCACCTCGGGGCTCGGTCCCTTTTTCCTCTTGTCGCCGCGCAGGCCGAGCCACACGCCGCCGACCACGAGCAGCAACACCAGCGCCGCCACCAGCCAGCGCCAGCCGCGCCGCCGCAGGCCGCCCTCCGTTCCCGCTACCGCGGCAACCGGGACAGTCACGGCGACCGGGGGAGTCAGGGCACCCTCGCAGGGTATCGCGGCCGGCAACGCCGTCGTCTCCATGCCCGAGCCATTGTCGCTGCCGCTCACGTCCACGACCACGGCGCCGGCGCAGAAGGGCTCCAGGGCGCGGGCCAGCTCCCCCGGCGTCTGGTAACGCGCCTCCGGTTTCTTGGCGATGGCCCGGCGCAGCACCGCCGCCAGCCCTTCCGGCACTTCCGGCCGTAACCCGCGAATGGCCGCCGGTTCCTCCCGCAAGTGCCGGTCCATCTTCTCGGCCAGGCTCCCGCCCGGAAACGGCGGCTTGCCCGACAGGGCGAAATACAGCGTGCAACCCAGCGCATAGACGTCGGCGCGCGTGTCCACCGCGCTGGAGTTGACCACCTGTTCGGGGGCCATGTAGTCCGGCGTGCCCACCACCCCGCCCAGTTGCGTCAGCGCCCGCCCGCCCGGCTCCGCCCCGCTGGCACGCACCAGCCCCAGGTCGAGCACCTTGGCGGTCAGCCCGCCCTCCTGGACGAAGATGTTGGCCGGCTTGACGTCGCGGTGGACCAGACCCTTCTCGAAGGCGTGCTGCAACCCCAGCGCCGCCTGCCGCACCAGGGAACAAGCGCTGGCCACCGGCAGGGCGCCTTGACGACGCACGACCGCCTGGAGGTTGGCCCCCCGCAGGTGTTCCATGGCGAAGAAGAACCCGTCGCCGACGCGGCCGGCATCATGCGCGGTGACGATGTGGGGGTGCGACAGGGCAGCGGCGGCCTCGATCTCCTTATGGAAGCGGAGGATGGCCTGACCACCGCCGCCGCTGCGGAGCACCTTGAGTGCCACTGTGCGTTTCATCATCTGGTGGCGTGCCAGGTAGACCTCGCCCATGCCGCCGGAGCCCAGGCGGTCGAGCAGGACGTAGCTGCCCAGCACCAGCCCCGCGGCCCGCCCAGCCAGCACCTCGTCGGCCTGGAACTTGGAGAGCCAGCCCTTCTTGACCAGCTCCTCGGCCAGCCGCTCGGGTTTGAGGTCGCGGCCAGCGAGCTGGCGGTTGAATTTGTCCCACTGTTCCGCGGTGAGGGCGCGGCTGCGGTGCAGGTTTTCCAGGAAGGCGTCCAGCGAGGCTGGGGGCATGGCGACCTCGGTTCGCAGGGGTAGTAAGGTTGGGTTGATTGTAAATACCCTTTCCTTCTCCGACAAGAGAGACGCGCTCGGGCAGCAGCCGAGGATTGCACAGGGACAGCGGCAGAACCACGACCTGAAGGGGCGGGTTAACCGAGCGGCGCGGCGTCAGCCCGCCGGTTGGAGGCGTCTACCGGCCACGCTGGCATCGCGCTAAAGCGAAGCCGCTCGCCTTGTTGTGAGTGCTTCTTATTACCCCGGCAAGGAAGAAAGACACACAAGCCCGGAGCAGAAGCGACGGGATGCTCCGTCCCTGGTGCGGCGCTGTCCCGGCGCTTCTGCTCCGGGCTTGTGTGCTTCTTTCCTGCCGGAGTAATACGGTGCAGTGGTCATGGAACCTCATGCAGCGTGTACGCCCCCGTTGGATGAACCAGCGTCTCGCCCTGAGCCGAGCGCACTCCGCGTCCGCTGATCAGGTAGACGCGATCCTTCACCAGCGGCCCCGTGGTCACTTCCACGCTCCGGCCGTCCGGCGCGACTTCGACGCGCTCGATGGCGAGCCGGCGCGGTCCAGTTCGGGGGAGCCGTAAGCGCCCGTGTACTCATAGCGGTAATGCTCGATCTGGTATGACGCCACGTTGCGAGCCGTCTCCGCAGAGACAGGCGTCGTGAACACCAGCCGGAAACCGCGCGGCCGGACGTGGATCGACTGGATCTCGAACGGTGGCGTCCCGGTGTAGTCGATGCGGTACAGCGCTCCCCGGTCGGGCTGGGCCATCCAGCCGGGTTCGGTGATCGAGCCGACCCAGAGCCGGCCCCTGGGGTCGAACGTCAGGCATAGTGGTCCCAGCAGGCCCTTGCCCCAGAAGGGGAAGCAGGCCCCCTGGTAGACGCCGTTTACCTTCTCGACCTGGGCGCGGATGACCGCGCCGCCGAACATCAGCTCGGCCAGGAAGAACTGGCCGGCGAATGGGCCGAACTTGCCGCCGGTGCTGTCGTAGGTGACGCCGTTGATCGAACGGGCCCAGTCGTAGGGAACCCAGATACTCGTCCGGTCCAGCGGCCGGCTACTGTGCTGTTTCTGGGCCGGGTTGGGGAAGCCGAAGAAGCGGCCCTCGCTCAGGTGGCAGAGCTTGTTGGTGGCGACCCACTCGCCCTGATTGTCGGTGAAGAAGACCTCGCCCTCCGGCCCGCTGCACCAGCCAAACGGATTGCGCATCCCCCAGGCGATCTCCTTCGGCGGCTGGCCCGGAAGCAGCCGGATGGCGCCGCCGGAACCGGGCAGGTTCCGGCTGGCGTAGGGAGCGTAGCTGAGGACAAAGCCGCCGCTGCGGTCGCGCACCAGGCCATAGCCGTAGTCGTAAGTGTCGCCCACGCCATGAGACAGGGCGACGACCCGGTCGAGGCGGTCCGCCAGACCCTTGCCGCTGTCGTGGATGCGCGTCAGATTGCGGCGGTGCAAGACGTAGAGGCCGTCCTCCTCGGCTATCATGGAGTAGGCCTCCTGGAACAGACCACGAGCGTAGTTGTCGAAGCGTGCCGACTTGCCGTCGCCGGTCGGATCGCGGAGGACGAAGATCTCGCCCATCTTCATCGAGGCGACGAAGAGCCGGCCATCGCGCGGATGAGCCGCCAGGGCCGAGGGCATGATCAGGTCCTCGCCCGTGGGCGTCCGTGGCCTGGGGTAGGCGATGGCCCGGTAGCCCGGTCGCTCCAGCGATCCCTCCACCGGAGCGATGTCGGCCAGGCGCGGACGAGGCACCGCGGGAACAGGGCGAGCGGCCGGTAATTCGTAACGCACCATTAACTCGGCCGTGCCGTCCTTGCCAGGGGAGAGGACCGTATGCCAGGTCTTCGGCAGGGTCCGCATGCCGATCTCCGCGGTCAGCGCATCGGGGATGCGTCCCTGCACTTCGATGCTTCGCCCCTTGGGAACAGAGGCCACCCGGATTTCCCGGATGAGCCAGCGCTTGTCTTTCTCTCGGCGGAAACGCAGGGTTTCGGCCAGGTCCACCGCTCCGGACGGGAACTGAGCCCGGGACCGAATCCGCACGCCGTTCGGGAGCAGATCGTAACCCCGAAAGTCAATGCTCCGCACCGCTTCCGGCTGCTTCCCGCCGAGCAGCCGCAGCGGCTCTTTCGAGGCAAAGCCGGGACCGATCGCGGTCCCATCTACAAGGAAGCGCCGCAGCCGGCCCTGGACCTCACGCAGGATGCGAGCCCCACCGTAGAGGCTGTGCAAGCTGCCTGTCCCAACGTCGTAGAGCAGCAGGTCATTGCTTCCGGAGAGGATGCTGATGCTCTCCAGCAAGGTGCCGTCCGGCAGGCGGATCGGCACCTGGGCGACCAGCGGCGGCTCATCGGGTGCGGGAGCGGTGACGGCCAGGGGCGGAGGCGGCTTCGGGCTGGGGGCTTTCTTGCCCAGGGCGAAGTAGCTCCAGAGGGCCTCCTTTTGCCGGGCCGGGTCGCCGTCCAGGACTGTCGCCAGCAGGGCGGGTTTGCCGCGAATGAAGACGGACGGCATCGGCGTTCCCGGATGAGAGCGCATGGGATTGTCGAGAAAGCGATCGAACCAGTCGCGGCGGATGCGGCCGGTCATCTGGGTCAGCTCCGGACCGATGGCGCCGGGGTCGGGCTGCGATAGCTGCTGTCCCTGCCAGACGTGGCAGGAGACACAGCCGTACCCCGCAAAGCCGGCCAGCTGCGGACCGGTCAGCGAGCCCAGCGTCGGATCCTTGGCGGGGACCGCGACCGGATCGTCCCCGGCCGGCAGCTCGCCGTCGCCCTCGGCCAGGGCCTGGAGCAGCGTCTCCGCCGCCTTTCCAAAAGCCGGCATGCGGTAGGAGTAGTGGGCTGCCCGCAGGCCGGAGACGCCCTCGCGGATCGCCTGGCTGAGATAGGAGCGCGTGTACTTCTGGAGCGGATCATTGAGCCGGGGTGTGCGCTGGAACGGCAGAACCTGCAAGTGGGCCCCGCCGAGCGTGCTGCCCACCTCCTCGATCGGCGGCGGACGGTCGGTGTCGCGCTGATGACAGCGCAGACAGCCGGACGTTTGCAGCAGCCGCTGCCGCTCGGCAAAGGGGGATGGATGCGTTTCGCGTGGAGCGACCTTGCGGTAGGCCTCCAGAACCCGGATCGTCTCGGCGTCCAGGGCGAAACGAGGCAGCCCCTTGCCGGAGAGACAACCGTGGCCCTCCCTGTCCTGTGTGATCGGGACGTCGGCCGGTCGGGTCGCGTCCAGGCCGGGATGGCAGACGGCACAGCGTTTCTCGCGCAGCAGGGCCTGGCCGGCCGCGGCGGGGTTGCGGGCCTTCAACCGCTGCACTACGGCGGCGATTTCCTCCTTCGACGGCGCCTGGGCCGCAGTCGTGTCCTTGCTCGGACCGGACCAGAGCAGCAAGTAAGCCGCGATGTTCCGGGCCGTCTCCGGGGTCACCGGCAGCCGGGGCATCCGGCCGTCGGGATAGCGGCCGTGCGGATTGGTGAGAAACGCAGCGAGCGCACCTGCCGGCAACCGATCTCCCAGGCCGCGCAAGGGAAACCGGCCGAGGTCCGCCTGCTCCTCGCGGCGCTGGTCCGGCAGCAGATGACAGGCCGCACAGCTGAGGTTGACGAACGCCAACCGGCCGGCTCGGTGATCGCCGCGCACGGAAGTCTCCGGAGCCGGCTGCTTCGGCTCCGTCCCCAGCAGAGCGTTCGCGACCAGGAATCGCTCCACGAAGCCGGTGCGATCGGCCGGGAACAGGGCCGGCATGCGGGCATCGGCATGGACGGCGCTGGGATTCTCCAGCCAGCGCAGCAGCCAGTCGCGCTGGACCCGGCCGGCCAGGTCGGTCAAGGCTGGGCCGGGCACTGGGTCGGTCACACCAGGAAAGCCGCTGCTGTGACAGCGCGCAGCCGAGCCGGCCGACTGCGTCCCGGCCGCGGGAGGCGAGATCCTCCTGGCGAGCGGCGGCCGGCAGCTCGGCTGGCACGTGTTTCAGGTGCCAGGCCGGCAGCGGCTCTCGGGCAAAGGAGGGAGCTTCCCAGCCGATCTGCAAGCGGGCCGGTACTCCGGACAGCGAGCGATAACGGATCGTGATTGGGTAGAGGCCGCGCGGCCGATCGAGGCGGACACTGCCGAGAAGGTGAGCCGTGTCGGAGACTCCTTTGCCCTTGAGGACGGCGATGCCATCGATCTCGACCGCCAGCTCTCCGCCGAGCCAGGCGTCGAACGTCACCGGGCCAGGGTCTTTGAGCAACAGCAGACCCTTCCAGACGACCTCGAAGGGCCCGGCGGGCAACCGCGGATGCGGACTGGAATGGCCGAGGTAGAAGGCCGGTTTCGCATCGATCCGGGTGAGCCGGGCCTCGGCATCGGCCAGCGAGCGATACTCGGCGATCAGTCCGGGACGCATCTGATCAGGCTCGACCTCGACCGGGGCTGCGGCAGCGCGGCCGAGCAAGGAACCGAACAGAGCGAGGGCCAGAGAAGCGGCTGCGCTGGATCGGACGGGGAAGAGCAGTTGGGGTGTCCACGGCATGATGGCGTCTCACTTCCGAGCGATTTGTCCTTTTCTTTCCCGGAGAAGATCATCATAATCGGTGGAACGGGGTTTCTGCCACCCAACCCAGCCGGCAATCACGCTGTTCAGCCACAGACACCTATGAAACGGCCCTCACTCTGGTTTGTGTTCTTTCTGGTGGTTGGCGCCGTTGGCTTGGTTGGAGTCGTCGGTGTGATTGTTGTTAATGTTTACCTGCCGCTCGTCGCAGAATCCTTTTTTCCTGATTCCGTGGACAAGGATGCGGTCGCCTACTCCGCGGAAACGCACATCGATGGCTACTCTTTTCAGGTTGCCATGCACCGGAACCACCCGACGCTCGCGGAATACCGCAAGGTCATGCAGGTCAAGCGAGCGGGGAAACTTGTCCTTGAAAGAGAGTTTCTCGACACCGGCGGACTTGCCTCCTTCTATTTCTTGCGCCAGGCCAATCGGATTACCGTTCTGGACGGAGGTCGCAATGGCTTCGTGCTGGACGTGGCATCTGGTGAAATCTCGAAAGTGGATCTCGATGCAATCCCCAGAGAGTTGGCGAAGGAGAGTTTTGGTCGGTTTATGTTTGTCCACGTACCGCATCGCGTTTATCGATGGGTGCCGAAAGAAGATTTGCCGGAGGCACAGTAAGGAAAGAGTGAGTCCGAAGGCCAGGACGAGGGAGCGCCATCCCGTTGCCGCCGAACGACCGGAAATTGCGTTGCCGGGGTCGTTCCGGGCCGTTAGTGTGTACCTGGGCAACCGCCGCGTCGGGGACCCACACCATGCTTATACCGCGGGCAACCACGCTGCCCTTGCGCGACCGGGTGGCACGCTGCCAGTTCCTGCAAGCTGGCACCGTTGCTGCCCTGGGGCTGACGCTGCCACGCCTGCTGCGGGCCCCGGCCGCTTGCCCCGGTCCGGACTCCGCTGCCGCGCCCGGCTGGGGACGGGCCCGGCGCTGTATCCTGCTGTTCCTGACCGGCGGCCCGCCGCTGCGCGGCCTGCTGGGGTGAAAAAGCCTTGAAGGAATGTGAGAAGACCTGGATGAAGACCCGGTTGCTTGGTTTCGTCCGTGTGTTCTGTCTGCTCGCGAAGACCCTCCTGGGAGCGGCGCTGGTGCTTTGGCTGGCGATGGCTCCGCTGGTCTGGATCCTCCGAGACGGTCTGGCCGTGGGGATGATCGAGACCAGCGGCGTGCAGGGCGCACTCAAATTCCTGGTGGGCTGGGGCGTTCCCACTTTGATCCTGGTGGCGCTGCTGGTCGCGACCGTCCTGTTCGAGCGCCTGCTGGCACTCTCGGCCGAAGTCGAAGCGGAGGAAGCCGGGTCTGGACAGGAGCAATGAAGTGGCGACCGGAGTAACCGGACCAGCCGGCACCCAGACCCGCGACCGTTACTTCCTGCGTGCCGCTTCCAGGGCCCGCGGGTGGGGCAGCTTGACGTTCCGGGCGAGGCCGACGAGCTTCAGCCCGGCGATCACCCAGCCGCTCATGTCGATCTGCCACCAGCGCAGGCCGTGCCAGGCCGAGGTCGGGAAGGCATGATGGTTGTTGTGCCAGCCGTCCCCGAGCGTGATCACCGCGAACGCAAAACTGTTCTTGCTGGCATCGCCCGTCTGGAACGGAGCCGAGCCGTACACGTGCGACAGCGAGGCCACGAGTGAGGTGAACTGCTGGGCCAGGAAGAGCCGCACCAGCCCGCCCCAGAAGAACCCGAGCAGCGCTTCCGTCCACGAAGAGGTCAGGGCATACGCCAGCGCTCCCGGCAGCACCAGCCCGACCAGCACCAGGACAAAGTACAGGTTGTTGACGCGACGCAGCAGCGGGTCGGCCATCAGGTCGGGAATGTATCGCTCCCACCGAATGGGCTCGTTGGCACGCTCTTCGGCCTGCGAGTTCCCCTGTGGGAGGGGGAGGCTTCTGGCGAGCCAGCCGTGGGGGGCCCACGCGCAGAGCATAGGGGCCGAACAGGTTGGGCCGCAGGGTAAAGAACCAGCCGACCTGGGAGTACCAGAGCCCACGCAGCACGCCCAGCAGGCCGCTGCCGTGCCCCACCGGCGAGTGCGGATCGCCCGGCTGATCGGTATGGGCGTGGTGCCGGCGATGGATGGCGATCCAGTAGAACATCGGCCCCGCCGCGGCGAACGAGCCCAGGACGGCAAACAGGGCCCGCACCAGGCGCGGGGTCTGGAAGGAGTTGTGGGTTCCCAGCCGGTGGTAGCCGATGGTCACGCCGAACCCCGTCAGCGCGTACATGAGCAGCAGCATCAGGACGCTGACCCAGCTGATGCCGTGCAGGCAGAGCAGGACGATGCCAACGACGGCCGCCAGGGCGGGGACACCGAGGACGGCGGCCGCGAACAACTGGTCGAAATGGGACGAATAGTCGTCCTTCCTGCCTTGTCGCTCGGTAAGGGAGGATTCAGGGGTTGGAAGGACGCGGGTGGTCTGCAACATGGATGACCTCACGGTTCGGGAAAAACAGGGATTACCTCACGGCCGGGGAAAGACCCATCAACGAAGCAGGGAGCGGGCGCTCCAGCGCAGCAAGGCGCTGGCGCTGGCCAGCCCGCCGTAAAAGGCACCGATGACGCCCGCGGTGGCGATGTCCTGGCCTGTCAGCAGCAGCCCGGGCACGCCGCTCAGGCAACGCAGTGCCCGGTCGTTGTAGCGCCCCGGGACCGGGGCCAGTCCATAGGCGGCCCCGTCGAAGTGCCGGGTGTACGTCTCGATGGTCAGCGGCGTCGCGCCCTCGGCGTAGCGGACGTACTGCCCAATGCCGGGCCAGAAGCGCTCCATCTGCTGGAAGATGCGCTCCACCAGCTGCTCCTTGAAATCGTCGTAGGCCGGGCCGCGCTTCATCACTCGGGTTTGCTGCCAGCGGACGAAGCGCTCGGCGGTGACCGGGGTGAACACCTCCGCCAGAGCCAGATTCGGATCGTTGGTCGCGGCGTGGAAGCGACCGGCCAGGCTCAGCTGGAGCAAGGGCGGCGGCTCATCCAGGTTGGTCCAGAGCTGCCGCAACCCGCCGGGCTGCGCTTCCACCACGTAGTTGACACCGGTCAGCCCGTAGCGCTCCAGGACGCGCCGATCCAGCGCCAGGTAGACCGTGAAAATGGAGCAGCTCGGCTTCATGGCCATGATGCGCCCGGCATGAGCCGGCTGGTGTTCGGGGGGCACCAGCAAACGATACGTCTCGCGCGCCCCGACGCCGCTGATGACCGCCCGGCCGCGGATGATCTCGTCGTTCACCTTGACGCCCACAACCCGGCCGTCCTCGAAGAGCAGTTGCGTGACCCGGGCGTTGCGGCGCAGTTCGCCGCCCGCCGCCGTGATCACGGAGGCGAACGCCGGCGCTACCGTCTGCGAGCCTTCCGCCAGCATCCAGTGGCCGTCGAGCAGGAACTCCGTCGGGATGGCATGCGACCCGATGGACGTCTCGGCCGGAATCCCGCCGTAGTTGCCCCAGGTGAACCACAGATGATCGCGGAGCCGTTCCGAGGCGCCGATCCGGTCCATGTACTGCACGATCGGCAAGCGATCCATCGGCAGGAAGTGCCGCCCGAGCCACCAGCCCAGGCCCAGGCGCTCCAGCAGCGGAGGGACTCCTTGCAGCGTCGCAAAGCGCAGGAAGTCGGCGGTGATCCGACGAATGTCGCTCAGAAAGCAGTCGATCGCCGGCTTCTCGTTGGGGAATTCGCTGTACAGTCCTTCCCGGTAGCGCTCCCGGGAACCGTACTTGACGAACAGGCTGCCATCGGGGCGGACGTAGTTCTCGGCGTTCTCCGGCAGCCGGGCCCAGCGTGCCTGTCCGCCGGTCAGGATGTCCCACAACTTCGGGAAGTCCGTCGCGTAGGCGAGCGGCCAGCCGGTGTAGTGCAGCCCGGTGCCCCAGCACATCCCCTTGCGCTTGAAGGTATGGGTCAGGCCGCCGAGCTGGCTGTGCGCCTCCAGCACCAGAACGGATCGGCCGCATTTGGCCAGCGCCGCCGCCGCCGCCAGCCCCCCGACGCCACTGCCGATACAGATCGCGTCCCAGACTCGCGGCGTGGACCGCCCGGCGGGGCGGGCGTGCCCGCGTTCCTTGACCAGCATGGAAGATCTCCCTGGTAAGTCGTAGGGTGGTCCGAGCGCAGCGAGGCCCACCGTCTGGCGTGGTGGGCCTCGCTGCGCTCGGACCACCCTACGACAACTTCTGGTCTCAAACGGATCGGGGTTTAGCCGGCGGCCAGCACATCGGCGTGCAGTTGCGGCAGCTGGCCAACCGCATCTCCGGGCATGCGGACCCTGACTCCCGCCTGCCAGGCCGCGAGCACGTCGGCAGGCCACGGCTGCGGCTGGGGCGTGCCATCCCCCAGGCGGCGCACCCAGGCCACTTCCTGCCAGCCGACCGACAGCTTGTGCCGGCCGGCTCCCTCGACCCGGTAATACTCGAAGTCCAGCACCGCGCCGCACCGCGACACGCTCCGGGGGGCCAGCCGCACCTCAATGCGGTCGAACGGCATCGCCTCGCGCAGGTAATCGACGTGGCTGCGCAGGCAGAGCAGTTCGCCGTCGGCCCCGATGCCGTGGAACCGCTCCGGGGCGAATCGCTGCAAATGCAGGTCGCGAACGCGGTTCTGCCAGGCGAAGTAGTTGGCGTAGTAGACGTTGCCCACCAGGTTCGACTCCTCCAGGGTCGTCTGCACCACCTCCCGGGCCACCACGCGCTGCGATGCCGGGCTGAGCGCCCGGTGGTCCAGCCCCAGGTCCTCGCGCAACTTCGTCAGCGCCTCGGGCAATTCCCTCTCGCTGAGCCCGAACCCGGGCGCGGTCCCATGCTGGCCAGGTACGCGGCAAAGTAATCGGGCAGCGGCTCCGGCGCCACCTGACCGTGACCCAGCAAGCGCACCCAGGTGGCCTTCTGGGTGCCGAACGCCAGCCGCACCGGCGGCACGCCCTCCGCCACCTTCCAGAAGTCGCAGAAGAACCCGGCCTCACACCGCCCGGGCGCGTCGGTCCAGAAGCGCATCTGCACCACGTCGCTGGCGGTCGCCTCGCCGCAGACGCGCACGTCAGCCCAGTTGGTCACCAGGCCCCATTCGCCGCCGGCAATTTGTGGCACCAGGGGCAGAAGGCACGAGGAGGTCAGCTCGCGCATCCGGCCCATCCAGGTCAGGTAGCGGGAGGCCGGCACGCGCCGGCTCAGCGTGCTGGCCTCCTGGAACGACACCAGAAAGCGCACCTCCTGAACCATTCGCCCCTGCGGCCCGTCATCGGCCACGCTGACACGGTAGTGGTCCGGATTGATCGAGATCCTTGCGGTTGGTGGTGCCGCTGGTGCCGGTGCCGGCCAGACCAGGGCCACGATCCGCTCCGGACCGCGCGTCAGCTGGATGGGGAAGGTAAGCACACGCTCACCCGGAACCGGCCCGCAAGAGGACCCGGTCGTCGGCCGCGTTTCTCGATGGTCAGGTCGATCTCCTCGGCCTGGGTCGCCTTGCGCACCGCCTCCACAGCGGACCAGATCCGAGTGCCGGCGCGGTTGAGACCGTCGCCGCTGGTCTGGAGTTCGCGGAGCAGCTGGTCCCGATAATTGCCGAGCAGTCCCTGCCATTCCTCTGCCGTGCGCGGATCGACGGTTTGCAGGTCGCAGCCGGCCGCTTCCAGGGCCACGGTGCAAAGACAGTAAGTCTCGTCATGGGACAGCGACAGTTCCAGCCCCTCCTGAAGCGTCTGTTCCAGCACGGGTTTTCCAGACGCCAGGCGTCCAACGCCCACCTGACACGCCTGATCGAACGGGACCTGCAGCCGTGTCCGCACCGCGCGCTCGATCACGGGTTGTTCGCGCCGGGAGCGTTCGTTCCGGGGCAGACCCTGGAGGCCGGGCAGGTGGCCCAGGGCGACGGCCGCCGGAGACAGGTCCATCTCCCGGCAAGCGGCTTCGAGGGTCTGCCGGAGCAGCCGTTCGTCGCGGGCTTGCGGCTGGGCCAGTTCCTCCGCGGTCGGGTTCTCGGGATGCTCTTCGAGGATGCGCAGCCAGTAGCCGCTGAGCCGTTCCAGCACCCGGCCCTGTTCGTCGGTGGTGTAGACCTCCGCCCGGTACTCGCGGCCGTGACGGACCTTCTCGGGTGCGATCACCAATCGGCGGCCGTGAGCGGAACCCTGGAAGCGTTCGATCTTCTCGATCCGCACCGGCAGACAGACTTCCTGGGGGATGGTCACCTGACCGGCTTGCAGAAGCACGTCCCGGAAGAAGGGGTCGCCCAGCAGCAGCGGACCGCCCAGGCCCGGAGCGAAGGACTCCTCGGGCTGGATGGAGGAGGCACGCGACTCCGACTCGAACACCACGTGGGAGGAGTCCAGCTCGTGCAAGCGGCCCATGCGCTGGAAGCGCGGGCCCTGGAACAGCAGGCCACTGTAAAGATCCGTTTTCGGGTCGATGTCCAGAGGCGCTGCATTCGCCCGGGGCGCGTCCTGGGGAGCGGCCGGCAAGTCAGCCAACACCAGCACGGCGGCGAAGTGATCGCAGGAAAAGCCGGTCTGCTCGCAGCGGATGCCGACCCGGACGGGACGCTCGCCGTTGGCGGTGGTCTCCAGCAGCTCCGCGTGGATTTCGATCTCGACCCCCTGTTTGGGATCGACAACGATGGGGCGCTCCAGCCGCACGTCTTCGATCCGAGCGATCGAGGGCTGCCGGTCGCCGGTCAAGTGAGCAGCCGCCTGGGCCATCGCCTCCAGCCCGAACACGGTCGGGAACAGGTACGAGCCGCGGTAGACGTGATCGCCAACGTAGCGATCCCGTTCCAGGGTCAATCGCGTCCGGGCCACCAGCTCCACGCCCGGATGAGCGCGGACCACCTGCTCGATAAAGCGGAGGCCGGCCGGCGCGGGCAGCGTCTCGATCGGCCAGGTGTCGAGTCCGCTCAGGCGAGCGGTGACGACCACCTGCTTGTCGCCGGGGTCGTTGGCGAACAGTTGCAGGAACCGGCGGACCCCTTCCTCGGTCGGGATGGCGCCGATGCCCCGCCGGGCCAGTCCGTGGACGCTGCCCATGCGCGCCCCCATGCCGGTTTCGCCCCAGACGCTGTAGCCGATCGAGAGGACCTTCGTCTCGGGGTGGTCGGTCTCAAAGCGGCGCAGCACCAGGTCAAGGGCCTCGTTGGAGAAGGCATACCAGCCGTTGCCCGGCATGCCGGTGACGCCGATGATCGACGTCAGACCGATGAACAACTTGGGCGGCGTCGCGGCCAGGGCCCGGCAGAGGTGAAGGGCGCCAAGCAGCTTGGGGGAGACCTCGGCGAGGGCTTCCCTGGCGGAAACCTGCTCCAGCCGGCGCGGCTTGTTGACGCCCGCTCCGTGGATCACGCCGGTGATCGGTCCCAGCTCCTCCCGCACGCGCTGGACCAGGCCGGCAACCGCCTGGCCGTCGGTCAGATCGCAGGCATAGTACTTGAAGACGTGCCCAGCCGCCTGGAACCGCTCCAGGTTCCGGGCCAGCTCATCGCTGCTGCCTGGTGTCTTCGGCGCGGGCGTGCTGCCGACCAGGGCGAAGCGGGCGCCCGTCATCCGCGCCAGGGCCAGGGCACACTCGGCGGTGATTCCCTTGGCGCCGCCGGTCACCAGGATCACGTCCTCGGCGGACCACTGCAGCGGTCGCGGCACGTACTGGACTGGCTGCTGCTGCCGGACCCGGGGTACGCGGCGAACCAAGTCCGCACCGTATCCCACTGCAGCGAAAGGGCTTGCAGGCCGGGACAGCTCCCCGAGGACCATCTCGGCGATGCGCTCCGGCGCGATCGTGGCCGCCAGGTCGATGACCTGGATGGAAAGAGCGGGCCGTTCCAGGTGCAGGCTGCGGGCGAACGAGGCGGTGCAGCACTGCTGAGGCAGCGCGGGCACCGGTGTCGTGCCGAACCGGCCGCCACCAAACTGCACGAACGCGATGCTGCTTGCGGCCTGGCCCTGTCCGACCAGGGCCGCCACCCTGGCCAGCCGGCCAACCATGCCGGCCAGGTGCTGGTTCACGTCTTCGGCTGCTTCTGCTTGCCGGGGCAGGATCGCCAGGACGTGAGTCCACGGTCCCTGCGCTGGCTCGCCGGATGCCGCGGAGTATGGAGCCGGACAGACCCGCGCCCCCAGGTTCGTCAGTCGCGCTGCCAGGACCTGACTGATCTCCTGTTCGCTCGATTCGGTCAGGAGCAGCACGGAGGCCTGCTGCCAATTCAACGTGTTGCTCGGGGTCTGCTGATTGCTCTGGGGTGCGGACATGGATGCTCCTCATTCACAGTCTGTTGCTGGCGTGTCGTTTCCCTCTGAAGGAGTATTCGCGAAAGCCCCTCAACACCGGACACGACTTTCGTGGGAATTCCGTTAGAGGCCCTCACTTGATGGCGAGCGGCGCAAGTCGTAGGGTGGTCCGAGCGCAGCGAGGCCCACCGGCAGGCGTGGTGGGCCTCGCTGCGCTCGGACCACCCTGCGGGCCCGCCTTGGACATTGGCTTCCCGAACTGCAATAACGAAATTCCCAAAGAAGTTGTGTCCGGAGTGACCCGGTCTTCGCGAATAGACCAATAGAGCGGCGCAGCAAGCCGACCATCCACGTCCTTCACGGGAACAGGTGCAAACCATGACAGATTTCAGCGGCAGCAAGGGGCAGGATTCGATCGCGGTGATCGGTCTGGGATGCTGGTATCCCGGGATTCGTGGGCCGCGCCAGCTGTGGGAAAACGTGCTGGCCCGACGGCAAGAGTTTCGCCGCATCCCCGACAGCCGGCTCAACCTGGCCGACTACCACGACGCTGACCCGAGCGTCCCCGACAAGACCTACGGCCGCAAGGCCGCCGTGATCGATGGCTTCACGTTCGATTGGGCGGGGATGCGCATTCCCCGCGCACCTTCGCCAACACGGACGTGGTCCAGTGGCTGGCGCTGGAAGTGGCCCGCCAGGCGCTGACCGATGCGGGCTACACCCGGGAGTCGCTGCCCCGTGATCGGACCGGCGTGATCCTGGGCAATACCCTGACCGGCGAACACACCCGCTCCAACACGATGCGGCTGCGCTGGCCGTTTGTCCGCCGGGCCTTGCGTGCCGCGGCCGCGGCACGCGGTCTCTCCCCGGCCGTGCAGAAGACGCTGGAGACGACCCTGGAGGAGGTCTACAAGTCGGTCTTTCCGCCGATCACCGAGGACACGCTGGCTGGTGGCCTGTCCAACACCATCGCCGGCCGGATTTGCAATTTCTTCGACTGCCACGGCGGCGGCTACACCGTGGACGGGGCCTGCTCCTCGTCGCTGCTGGCCGTCTGCACCGGCGCCAACCTGCTCAGCACGCGTGACCTGGACCTGGCCCTGGTGGGGGGCGTGGACATCAGCCTGGACACCTTCGAGCTGATCGGCTTTGCCAAGACGGGGGCGTTGACCCCTGACGAGATGCGCGTCTACGACAAGCGCGGCAACGGCTTTACCCCGGGCGAAGGCTGTGGCTTCGTCGTGCTCAAGCGGCTGGAGGAGGCCCGGGCCGCTGGCGACACGGTCTACGCGATCCTCCACGGCTGGGGCATTTCGTCGGACGGCAAGGGCGGACTGACCGCGCCCAGCCGGGACGGGACAGGCCACGGCCATTCGCCGAGCTTACGCCCGGGCCGGCTATGGCCCCGGTCAGCTCGATTTCGTGGAAGGGCACGGCACCGGCACCCGCGTCGGCGACAAGGTGGAGCTGGAAGCTCTTGCAAGCGCCTTGCAAGAGGATGGGGTAACGACTCCGCGCCAGTGCGGCATGACCTCGTTCAAGTCGATCGTCGGCCACACCAAGGCCGCCGCCGGCGTCGGGGCGTTCATCAAGGCGGTCATCGCCGCCAACCGGCGCGTCCTGCCGCCCACGGCCTGCTGCTCGCAACCCAACGCGGTTTTCGACACCACGGCCCTGAGCCTCTACCCCATTCTGGAAGGCGAAGTGAAGGCGCCGACCGCCACGGTTTGTGCGGGTGTTTCCGCCATGGGCTTTGGCGGCATCAACTCGCACGTGACCCTCCAGTCGGGCGACGCCCCTTCTCCCCGGCTGGCCCGGTCCGGCGACGAACTGGCTCTGCTCGCTTCCAACCAGGAGACCGAACTCTTCGTGTTCGGAGACTCCTCGGTCGCCCGGTTGCGCTCCCGGCTGGCGGAGTTGGCGAAGGTTGCCGAGCTTCTGAGCGTCGGTGAGCTGACCGACCTCGCCGCCAAACTGGGAGCTGAGTGTCAGCCTGGTGTCACTGTCCGAGCCGCGGTCATCGCCGGCAAACCGGAGGAGCTGGCCGAGCGCCTCCGTGAGATGGAATCAGCCCTGCAACAGGAACTGCCGGCAGGGGAGACCCGCACAGGGTCGCGCAAGGACTGGTTCGTTAGCCACGGTGTCCACAAGGAGCGTCTGGGTTTCCTGCTGCCGGGGCAAGGCTCCCAGCAGCTGGCAATGGCGAGCGTCCTGGTGCGGCGTTACCCGTGGGCCCGTGAGCTGGTGGCCCAAGCCGACCAGTGGATGCAGGAGATGGGCGAAGCACCGCTGTCGCCGATCATTTTCCGGTCGCTGGCTCGTGCCTCCGGACCGGACGAGCGCGACCGCTGGGCTCGCGACCTGGCCCGGACCGAGGTCGCCCAGCCGAGTATCTGTCTGGCCTCGCTGCTGTACAGTCGCCACCTGGCCAATCTGGGGTTGCGGCTGGCTGCCGTGGGAGGCCACAGCCTGGGCGAGTTGACGGCCTTCCACCTGGCGGGGGCCTTTGACGAGGAAACGCTCCTCAAGCTGGCAGCGCTGCGGGGCCGGGCGATGGCCTCCACCACAAGCCCAGCGGGTGCGATGCTCAGTCTGGCCTGCGACCGGCTCACGGCGGAAACGCTGCTGGCCCGGACGCCCGGGTACGTGGTTGTCGCCAACGTCAACAGCCCGTGCCAGACCGTGGTTTCCGGGGAAGAGCCGGCGGTGGCGGAGGTGATGCGTCTGGCCGAGGCCGAGGGGATTGCCTGTCGGCTGCTGAACGTGTCCAACGCGTTCCACTCGCGTCTGGTCGAGGACGCGGCCGACCGGCTCCGCTCGGCGGAGGTTGTGCCCGAGAAGCTCGGTGCGTTGACGGCCCGACTGTTTTCCAGCATGGGGGCCCGGTCGATCCAGGAAGGACTGGACCTGCGCCGCCACTTCGCCGACCAGGTCCTCGCTCAGGTGGACTTCATCGGCCTGGTCGAGCGGATGAAGCCGCACTGCGATCTGTTCCTGGAGGTTGGACCGGGCCGGGTGCTGTCCGGGTTGGTTGCGGACATGGGAACCGACGAGTGGCCTTGCCTGTCGCTGGCCTCGCAACCGGGGGCCGACCGCGACCTGAACCGGGTCCTCGCCCAGGCGTTCGTCAACGGCGTGGACGTTTCCTGGCCGGCCCTGTACGAGGGACGCCTGGTCCGGCCCTTCGTCCCGGCCTCCGAGCGCTTGTTTATCGACAACCCGTGTGAACGGCCGTTCCAGATGCCCGCCGGAGTCGCGGCTGCGGCCGAAGACGCCATGCCGGCCGGGGCCCTGGAAGCCCTGTTCGCGGAAGCCACGGAGAGCAACGGCACTGAGATCCAGGCTTACCTGGCGCGGCGTGGCAGCTTCCTGGCCGACGTGGTCAAGGCGGACATGCGGTCCCTTAATGGGTCGCTGGTCACGCTGCCGGTGAAACCTGTGGCCAAGCAGGAGACTGCGCCGCCTCTCCGCAAACCCGAAGCAGAAGCCCAGGAAGCGCACGCTCCGCCCGCACCGGCTGCTTCTTGCACCGACAGCCTGGAAACGCTGCTGGTGAACCTGGCGGCCGAGCGCACCGGCTTTCCGCGCGAGACGATCACGTTGCAGACGAAGTTGCTCGACGATCTGAACCTGGACTCGATCAAGGCGGCGGAGCTGGTGGCCAGCGCGGCCCGGCAGAAGGGGGTCGCCGGGAAGATCGACCCGTCCCGGCTGGCGAACGCCACGCTTGGGGAGGTGGTCGCGGCCATCCAGGCGGTTGCGGGGGAGGAGACGGTTGCGGTCCGGCAGCCGGACGTGGCCGTGGTGGCTCCGGCAATTGTGGACGATTCTCCGGGGTGGGTCCGCAACTTCGTGATCGATTTCGTCGAGGCGGCCTGAGCCCGACGATTGCCCTATTTGGAGTGCGGCAGTAGCTTTGCTCTGCCGCTTTGGTTTCTCCTGTTTTGCTTTCTTCTTTTGGTCTTTGTTTCTCGAACTGTCGGCGGAACAAAGGAAAAGCCAAAAACAAAAGGAGAAACAAAAGCGGCAGAGCAAAGCTACTGCCGCACTCCAAATAGAGCAACAGTCGAACGAAGGCGGGCAGCGGCAATCTTTGGGCAATAGGATAGACCAGGCGAGGATTCTTCTTTCCCTGTCGCCCCTGTCCAAGGAGCCCCCCATGGCGATTTCGCGCTGTCTTTCCCTGGTCCTGCTCCTGTCCTGGCTCCCGTCCACGTGGGCCGAGGACGTTTCGCCTCTGCCGGACACTGCACCGCTCACCGTGCGGGAAGACCTCGCCGACAAGATGATGGATGGCCTGCACACTTTCATCGAACGCAAGATCGCCGACGCGGCCGAGAAGCGCGGCCGCTTCTGGAAACGCGACGACTCCTCGCCGCAGGCCTACGCCAAATCAGTCGAGCCGAATCGGCAGCGTTTCCAGAAGATGATCGGCATTGTGGACAGCCGCGTGCCGGTGCGGATGGAGCGGTTCGGCGACGAGGACAACCCTGCTCTCGCTGGCGAGACGGAGCAATTCCGCGTCTACCAGGTTCGCTGGCCGGTGCTGGATTCTGTCTGCGGCGAGGGTCTGCTGCTGGAGCCGAAGGGCCCGATCGTCGCTCACGCCATCGCTCTGCCCGATGCCGACCAGACGCCGGAGCAGCTGGTCGGGCTTGCTCCAGGCGTGGCGAAGGCGTCGCAGTTCGCACGCCGATTGGCGGAGAATGGCTTCCAGGTGGTTGTGCCGGTACTGCTCGATCGGAGCGATCGCTGGTCCGGCAACAACGCCGTGGCCTGGACCAACCAGACGCATCGCGAATGGATCTACCGCCAGGCCTACCAGATGGGCCGACACCCGATCGGCTTTGAAGTGCAGAAGGTGCAGGCCGTCGTGGACTGGTTCAAGCAGCGTGCGGGAGCCGGGGCCAAGGTGGGCGTGGCCGGTTACGGCGAGGGCGGGCTGCTGGCCCTGTACGCCGCCGCCGTCGAGCCGCGCCTGGATGCCGCCCTGGTGAGCGGCTATTTCGAGTCCCGGCCCCGGCCGTGGGAGGAGCCGCTCTATCGCAACGTCTGGGGCCTGCTCCGGGAGTTCGGCGATGCTGAGATCGCCGCGCTGATCGCCCCGCGCGGCCTGGTGGTCGAACACAGCGAAGTGCCTGCGCTGTCGGGTCCTCCTCGGGTCCAGCCGGGCCGGCGTCCTGGAGCGGCCCTGGGCAAGCTGACCACCCCGGCGTTTGTCTCCGTCCAGGCGGAGTTTCGGCGGATCGATTCGCTCCTGCGCAACGGCTTTCAGCCCCGCCATCTGGTGGCCGGTCCAGACAGCAGCACCACGGGGCCAGGTTCCCGGCAAACCCTGCAACAGTTCGCCCGTTTGCTCGGCATTGACTCCGCGATGTCACTGACGGACACTCCGCCCACGGATCGGCGCAAGCACTTCGATCCGGCCGGCCGGCAGCAGCGGACGGTCACGCAGCTGGAACGGCACGTGCAGCGGCTGGTGCGTGCTTCAGACCAGACCCGCGACCGTTTCTTCCCGCTGGCCTTGCCTGCCGGGCCGAAGCCCCTGGACGAACTGGTGAAGCAGGCTCCGCAACGCCGCCAGTACCTCTGGGACGAGGTGCTGGGACGCCTCGATGATACGCTGCTTCCGGCAAAGCCGCGCTGGCGCAAGATCTACGACCGGGAGAAGTGGACGGGCCACGACGTGGTGCTGGACGTGTTCCCCGACGTCTTCGCCTGGGGCGTGCTGCTGCTGCCGAAGGACCTGAAGCCCGGTGAGAAACGGCCCGTGGTCGTGTGCCAGCACGGCCGCAACGGCGTGCCTCGAGACGTGATCGAGGGCGACCATCGGGCCTACCACGACTTCGCCGCCCGGCTACTGGATCGCGGCTTCATCGTCTTCGCCCCGCACAACCCCTACCGTGGCGAGGACCGCTATCGCTTCCTCTGCCGCAAGGCCAACTCGGTCAAGGCGTCGCTGTTCTCCTTCATCCTGGCCCAGCATCAGCAGATCCTGAACTGGCTGGAAACGCTGCCGCAGGTGGACAGCAAGCGGATCGCTTTCTATGGCCTGAGCTATGGCGGTGAGACGGCGGTGCGAGTGCCGCCGTTGCTGGAGCGGTACTGCCTGTCGATCTGCTCCGCCGACTTCAACGACTGGGCCCGCAAGGTGGCGTCCACCGATAGCAAGTACAGTTTCATGTTTACGATTGAATGGGAGATGCCTTACTTCGACATGGGCAGCACCTTCAACTACGCCGAGCTGGCCGCCCTGATGCTGCCGCGCCCGTTCATGGTCGAGCGCGGCCACCTGGATGGCGTGGCTCCTGACGAATGGGTGGCCTACGAGTACGCCAAGGTGCGGAGACTGTACGACCAGTTGGGCCTGGGGGAGCGGACGGCCATCGAGTTCTTCAATGGGCCGCACACGATCAACGGGCAGGGGACGTTCGAGTTTCTGCACAGGCAGCTGAACTGGCCGAAGCGATGAGAGGTTGTGTTCGCAGTTCCACCGTAAATGTTCACAGGTCGATGGTGACAGGCGTATCGTGAGACATTAGATACTTCCCCAGTCCGCCGGTCGATGTGACCTCCGCGCCGAACAGCATGACCCAAAATTGCTAACGTGGCCGGCATGGCCTGTGAGGTCAGGGGGAGGGCAACAAGGCAAACAGGTGGGCCAGCTCGGCTTCGTAGTGCTTCCAGCGTGCCAGCGACCGGCGATACAACGGTTGACGCACCTGTGTCACGCTGGCTGTCCGCACTGGCCGGGCCGTCTGATGGAACTGCACACAGGCCGGCTCCCACTCCAGGCCGCAGGCCGCCACTAGACGCCGGGCCTCGGGCTCGAAGTCGTCCACCAGTTGCTCGTAGACCACCTCGCAGACCGAAACCGGCAGCACCGTTTGCCAGTGGGCCATCAGACGGCGATACTCGCGGACGCGTCCGGCCAGGTGCTCGGGATCGTTGGCCCAGCGGATGCTGCGGAAGTTGGTCATCCAGCAGGAGACGGCCACGTCGCGCGGATCGCGGCGGACGTGGATGAAGGTCGCCCGGGGGAAGAGCAGCGCCAGCAGCCCCAGGTAGAGGTAATTGTCCGGCATCTTGTCCACGATGCGCTCGGGGGGACTTGCCCCCTCCCCCCAACCCCCTCCCCGCTTCGGGGAGGGGGAGCCGCTTTCTCCCCTCTCCCCTTGTGGGAGAGGGGTTGGGGGTGAGGGGTGGCTGTCTTGCTCCCCCTCCCCGCTTCGGGGAGGGGGTTGGGGGGAGGGGGCAAGTCCCTGCAAGATTGCGTCCAGTCCCTCCCGGTGGCGCCGGCTCAACTGCCGCACCGCGGCCGCGTCCAGGGTCTTCAGGCACGACGCCATGTCGTCGGGCATGCCAAGCACCTCGGGCACCAACTCGAAGACCTGCCGGGCCAGGGTCAGCTCGCCGGCGCCGTGGACCCGCGAATGACTGGCCAGCACTTGCTCAACCAGCGTCGTCCCCGAACGCGGCATGCCAAAGACAAACACCGGCTGGCGGGTGTCGTCGCCCGCCCCAACGAGGTGGGAGAACAACTCCGCCGTGAAGCCCGCGATGATCCGATCGACCAGACTGCGGTGGTCGGCCGGATCGTACGTCTTGCCTTGCTGGCGGTGCCGCTCCAGGACCAGGGGATTGGCCTGAGCCAGGCAGTCAGCCGCGGCGGCATGCTCGCCGCGGGCGTCGTGGACCTGGGCCAGGCCAAAGAGCAGGGAGCTGCGCAGCCCCGGGGCGAGGCGGGGATTGTCCAGCTGTTGCCGCAGCGCCATCCGGTCGGCATCCGGCAGCTTGCCGCGCAGCAGGGTCGCCAGCCGGGCCAGCGCTCCGGGAGCACGGGGGTAGACCGCGAGGGCCCGCCGGTAACATTCCTCGGCCTGGGCCAGCTCGCCCTGTTCCTCGTGCAGGCGGCCCTGGTTGAGCCACCCATCGAGCAGTTCGGGCTGCAGCTCCAGGGCGCGGCGATAACACTCGGCCGCCTCGGTCAGCCGGCCCTGTTCCTGCAGCGCCCAACCCAGGTCGTTGTGCGCCTGCCCCAGTCCCGGCCGCAGGGCGACGATGCGCTGGCAGCAAGGCAGGGCCGCGGCATAGTTTTCGTTGGCCGCGTGGGCATCGGCCAGGATTCGCCAGGTCTCGACGTCGTTGGGGGCCAGCCCGGCAGCCCGCTGGAAATGCGTGAGGGCCTCCGCTCGCTTGTGTTCCAGCTGCAAGGTGAAGCCCAGGTTGGCGTGAATTCGCGCTTCCATCTCCGGTCGCGGCGGCCCCTGGCTCGCCAGGCGAAGGGCGGCGTCGTAGGCGGCCCGGGCCTCGTCCCAGCGTTCCAGGGCGCGGCAGGCATTGCCGAGGTTGTTGTGCGCCGCCGGCAGGCTGGGCTGCAGCCGAACCGCTTGCTGGCAGTGTGGCAGAGCTTCCTCGGCCTGTCCCCGATCGACGAGCATCTGGCCCAGATTGCTGCATGCCAGGGCCAGGTTGGGGTCCAGGGCCACGGCGGCCCGGAAGGCGTCGAGGGCATCTTCCTCCTGGTCCAGCTCCAGCAGCGACGTGCCGAGGTTGTTCTGGGCCAGGGCGAACCCCGGCCGCATCTGCAGGGCGTTGCGAAACTGTTCCACGGCCTGGGCATACTGGCCGAGGTCGTGCAGGGCCAGGCCGAGGTTGTTGGTGGCCTCGGGGTAACAGGGCTGGAGCGCCAGGGCGGCCCGGCAGCAGTCGATGGCCTGCTGGAGCTGACCCAGGGCGCGGTGGGCCTCGGCGAGGTTGGCGTGATAGGCGGCTGCCCCGGGCCGAAGGGCCACGGCCCGGCCGATCAGCTCGATGGCGCGCTGGTGATAGCCGTTCTGGTGGTGCAGCACGCCGAACAGGTGCAGGGCGTCGGGGTGGTTGGGCTCCTGCGTCAGCAAAGCGTGGTAGAGGCGGGCCGCCTCGGCATGGCGGCCCGCCTGCTGGGCCTGCCAGGCGCGAGTCAGCTCTGGATTCATCAGCCTTTTTCCTTCCGATTGGAAGGACCCTGCTCCGGAGGAGTTCGATGATCAGGCGCAACCGCGTTAGAAGACAGGCGACCCGCGGCCGGTGACCGTCAGGGTGAAGACCACGTCGTCGGAGGCCGGCAGGCCGGCGACCGAGACGAGGACGGTGAAGCTGCCGGGCTTGTCGCCAGCGGTGAGCCTCGGTGCGGTGGCCAGGCCGGTGCTCGAGGTGGTCACGGTGGCTGTGGCCGAGCCGTTGAAATTGCCCGAGGCGCCGCCGCTGCCGACCTGCACCGTGAAGGTCACGGCCACCCCGCTGAGGACGTTGCCGTTGGCGTCTTTGACCACCACCTGTAGGGCCGTGCCGAAGGCGGTTGCCAGAGTGGCCGATTGGTTATTGCCCGCCACGATGCTGTTAGTGGTGAAGGTGGAGACGGGGCTGGTGTAGTTGGTGCCGGCGCTGTTGGTGGCGTAGGCGACGTAGTAGTACTGCGTGGCGGGGCTCAGGCCGGTAACGCTCTCGGTGAAGACGCCGGAGGTGCTGGCGGTGGTGTGGACCTGGCTGACGCCGCTGCCGACGTTGGCCAGGGTCAGGCCGCTGCTGCTCAGGGAATACAGCACGCCGTAATCGCTGACGGTCGCGCCGCCATTGCTGGTGATGTCGCCCCCCAGCGTGGCCGAGGTCGAAGTGACCGAAGCCGAGGTTGGCGTGGTCACGGTCGGGGCCACGGTTTGGGTGGTGAAGGTGGAGACGGGGCTGGTGTAGTTGGTGCCGGCGCTGTTGGTGGCGTAGGCGACGTAGTAGTACTGCGTGCCAGGGCTCAGGCCGGTAACGCTCTCGGTGAAGACGCCGGAGGTGCTGGCGCTGGTATGGACCTGGCTGACGCCGCTGCCGACGTTGGCCAGGGTCAGGCCGCTGCTGCTCAGGGAATACAGCACGCCGTAATCGCTGATGCTGGCACCCCCGTTGCTGGTGATGTCGCCCCCCAGCGTGGCCGAAGTCGAAGTGACCGAAGCCGAGGTTGGCGTGGTCACGGTCGGGGCCACGGTTTGGGTGGTGAAGGTGGAGACGGGGCTGGTGTAGTTGGTGCCGGCGCTGTTGGTGGCGTAGGCGACGTAGTAGTACTGCGTGCCAGGGCTCAGGCCGGTAACGCTCTCGGTGAAGACGCCGGAGGTGCTGGCGCTGGTATGGACCTGGCTGACGCCGCTGCCGACGTTGGCCAGGGTCAGGCCGCTGCTGCTGGTGGAGTACAGCACGCCGTAATCGCTGATGCTGGCACCCCCGTTGCTGGTGATGTCGCCCCCCAGCGTGGCCGAAGTCGAAGTGACCGAAGCCGAGGTTGGCGTGGTCACGGTCGGGGCCACGGTTTGGGTGGTGAAGGTGGAGACGGGGCTGGTGTAAGTGGTGCCTTGGCTGTTGGTGGCGTAGGCGACGTAGTAATACTGCGTGGCGGAGCTCAGGCCGGTGACGGGCTCGGTGAAGACGCCGGAGGTGCTGGCGGTGGTGTGGACCTGACTGACACCGCTGCCGACGTTGGCCAGGGTCAGGCCGCTGCTGCTGGTGGAGTACAGTACGCCGTAATCGGTAATGGTGGCACCGCCGTTGCTGGTAATGTCGCCCCCCAGCGTCGCTGAGGTCGAAGTGACCGAAGCCGAGGTTGGCGTGGTCACGGTCGGGGCCACGGTTTGGGTGGTGAAGGTGGCGACGGGGCTGGTGTAGCTGGTGCCGGCGCTGTTGGTGGCGTAGGCGACGTAGTAGTACTGCGTGCCAGGGCTCAGGCCGGTAACGCTCTCGGTGAAGACGCCGGAGGTGCTGGCGGTGGTGTGGACCTGGCTGACGCCGCTGCCGACGTTGGCCAGGGTCAGGCCGCTGCTGCTGGTGGAGTACAGCACGCCGTAATCGCTGATGCTGGCACCGCCGTTGCTGGTGATGTCGCCCCCCAGCGTTGCTGAGGTCGAAGCGACCGAAGCCGAGGTTGGCGTGGTCACAGTCGGGGCCGTCACCGCAGGGAACGTATAGGCACCACTGATGGCGTTACTATTGAAATCCGTGGCCACGCCCCCGTTGAACAGGCTCGCGATGACGTCCGCTGTTTGGAAGGTAGTGGTTGTGTTGAGGGTCTGCCCGGACATCGTTACCGTCGCGGATCCGTTGCCCTGGATACCCGAGTCATTCTTATCGCCCAGAAGGTAGAGGGCAAGCCCCCCATCGCTTGCCGTGTTGCTGCTGAAGGTAGCCGATGTGATCATCATACTCCCGTTGACCGCGAAGATGGCTCCTCCCAGGCCTTGACCTGATCCCGCTGGTACCGCTCCCTTGTTAGGAGTGCCACCGCCGCCGAGCCCGCCTGGACCACCAGTTGCGGAGTTGGCGGTAAAGGCATCGTTGGTCAACGTCAGCGCACCACCATTGCTAAAGATGCCGCCACCGAGGCCGACTCCGCCTCCTGCGGCGCCTGAAAATGAAGTGGCACCATTGCCCCCACCAAATCCACCGGCTCCCGGTTTATCACCGGTAGGGGAACCGGAACCGCCCCCACCGCCGCCGAAGCCACCCTCGGCACCGTTCGCTCGAACTCCGCCCCCTCCGCCGCCACCGCCAAAGCCGCCCTGTCCGCCATTGGCGCCAGCATTGCCGCCGCCGCCACCACCACCGAATTGGCCGGGAGAACCAGCATTTCCACCCTTCGGATTGCCACCATTCCCACCATTGCTCCCGGTAGAGAGCGACCCACCTGGGCCTCCCATACCACCGCCACCGCCCCCACCTGTGGCAGTGGAGGTTGAAAAGTACGACGCACCTGTCCCGCCCTTAGCTGCATTGTTGGTGAAGGTGCAGCCTTGTGCGGAGAAGGTGCCGCCATCGACAAAAACAGCGCCACCCAGACCTGCCCCGCCACCACCGCCACCGCCCCCACTCGTTGCCCCCCCCATGCCGCCGACAGCATCACCTCCCGTAATCGTCAAGTTCTCCAGCGTGAGACTGGCCGTGTTGCTGACGTAGAACAGGCGCTGCTGAACGGTGTTGCTGTTCTGGAGGGTGATCCCGTTGCCGCCGGTCGGCCCCATGATGGTGATGCTGCTGGTGCCGGTGATGCCGAAGTCGCTGGGGCCAGCCGTGCTGTTGCCTGCGATGTTCAGCGAGACGGTGGCCGACCCACTGTTGGTCAGGGCCGAGTCGAACTCAATGGTGGCCGTGTAATTGTTGTTGACGGCATCGTCGATGGCGGCGCGGAGGGTCGAGGCCGGAATGGGATCGGTCACGGTGCCGGCATGGCCGCTGGTTATGGCCCCGGTGCCGTCGGTCAGCGCGCTTGGGCCGGTGACCTCGTAGTAAACAGTTGTGGGCACTACCCTCGACTCGAGCACTTCGAGGTACGGCCGCAGCCGCAGGGCGAACGGGGCCGCCGGCCGGGAGGAGCGCCTGCCCCAGGGCTGGTAGAAACCGAGCTTCACCCAGAGCGCCCTGACGAGTTTTCGCAGGTAGGTGTTGGTCAACATGAGGAGGTCTCTCTCGTTTGGATTGCAGCAGGCCAAGACCTGCCGGAAATCAAGGTTCGGGTAAGAGCGAACAGCTCGGCCAGGGCGTCCTGGGAGTGCTTCCAACGTGCCAGGCCACGGCGATAGAGCGGCTGGCGGACCTGCGTCACGCTGGCAGTCCGCACCGGCCGCTTCGTTTTATGGAACTGAGAGCAGGCCGGCTCCCACTCCAGCCCGCAGGCCGCTACCAGGCGCGTCAGCTGTACAGCTTTTTGGCAGTGTTCGAGCGCCTCCTCGGCCGGCCCGGTTCGTTGCGGAACCGGGGTTAAACGATCATGGATGCCATCCTCGATTCCGTGGGGAAGAGACGGCCGGTAAGGCCGCCTGGGTGGAGACTGAGCCGCGCACCAGGGAGACAAAAATAGGCGGAGGGATGCGGCAGACCACAATGGCTGCCCAGTTCCTCCGCCTGATTCGGTGCGACCTGGTCGAGACAGCACGACTTCGGCTCATGAATCGCGTTGTCCCACGCCACTCCAGCGGTCGGGGTGTTGGCCTCCTGTGGGGATGGCTGCCAGGACTGTTCATGAATGTGAGAAAGTATAAACGCCACGTCGATCATTCGTCAAGGAAAAAGATCCGCAGTTTGCCCAATTCAATCGCCGGAGCTCGCTCGCCTGCTCAGGGCGCTGCCACCGTCAGTTCGCTCAAAAAAACTCTTCCGATTGTCTGGCGGCTTCTTGATCCCGCTTCCGCTGGTTATAGTAGAGGCAGGGGACACTTTGCCTGAACTCGCGGGGACACACCGAACGAAAGGGGAAACGATGCGCCGCTCTTTGTCGGTTCTGGTCATTCTTCTGGGGAGCACGGCATCCATTCACGCACAGGGCCTGCTCATTCCGGAAGCGAAATACAAGACGCAGCCGCTGGCCATGGTCAGCCACGAAGTGGCCATCGCCATCCAGGACCAGGCGGCGGAAACCGTGGTGGAGCAGACCTTCCGCAATCACGTCAATCGGGAGCTGGAAGCCAGCTACGTCTTCCCGGTGCCCCGGGGAGCCAGCGTCCGCGCGTTCAAGATGATGGTCAACGGCACCAAGGTGGACGGCAAGCTGGTACAAGGCCCGGCCGCCCAGCAACTCTGCGCCCATTGCGCCCGCGTCACTCAAGATCCCGGGGTGATCGATTACGTGGGAAACAACCTGCTCACGGTGGCCGTTCCCTCCATTAAGCCTGGCCAGAACGTGAAGGTGACGGTGACCTACTCGGCCCTTGCCGGCCAGGACAATGGGCTGATCGAGTACGTCTATCCGCTCAAGACCGACGGCAAGGCCACCCGCACGCTGGAGAAGTTTTCCCTCAAGGCACGCATCAAGAGCCAGCATGCCATCCAGAACGTCTACAGCCCGACGCACACCTTCAACATGCGACGTGCCAGCGATCGCGAGGTCCACGTTGAGTTCAACCGCGAGCAGGCCTTGCTCGACAAGGACTTCCAGCTCTTCTGGACGCTCACCAACAAGGACGTGGGCCTGACGTCCATGATCCATCGGTCCACCGCCACCGAGGACGGCTACTTCCTGTTCCTGATTTCGCCGCGTCTGGAAGCGCCCCAGCAGATCGTGCCGCGCGACGTTCTGCTGGTGCTGGACACCTCCGGCAGCATGAAGGGAGCCAAGATGGAACAGGCTCGCAAGGCCCTCCATTACTTCCTCAATCATCTGAACAAGCAGGATCGCTTCGCGCTGATGAATTTCTCCACGACTGTAAACAAGTACCAGAACGAGCTGCTCGAAGCGAACGCGGAGGAGCTTGGCAAAGCACGCCAATGGGTCGATAATCTGCAACCGACGGGCGGCACGGCCATCGACAAGGCGCTGAGCACGGCCCTGGAAATGCGCACCCGGGACGAAGGTCGGACGTTCACCGTGATCTTCTTCACCGACGGCCAGCCCACGGTGGGCGAGACCAACCCCGAGGTGATCGTCAAGAACGTGGAACGGCGCAACTCGGCCACCACGCGCATCTTCACCTTTGGCGTGGGTAACGACGTGAACGCGACCATGCTCGACAAGCTGGCCGGGAACACGCGGGCCACCAGCACTTACGTTCGGCCGGACGAGGACATCGAGGCCAGGGCCAGCGGGCTGTGGGGCAAGATCACCAATCCCGTGCTGACCAACCTGAAGCTGAGCGCGGGCAAGGACATCATCCTGGCGGAGACGTATCCGCCGGACCTGCCGGACCTGTTCCAGGGCGGCCAGCTGGTGGTCCTGGGCCGCTATCGCGGCACGGGCAAGGCGAAACTGGTCCTTTCGGGCCTGGTCGGCCGTGAGAAGAAGGAGTTCCCCTACGACGTCCATTTCCAGGACAGGACCGGCAACGACTATGCCTTCGTGGAACACCTTTGGGCCCGGCGCAAGGTGGGCTACCTGCTCGATCAGATCCGCGCCAACGGCGAACAGAAGGAGCTGGTGGACGAGACGAAACTGCTGGCCCGGAAGTACGGCATTGCGACACCTTACACCAGTTACTTGCTCACGTCTGAGGGCGTCGTGCCGGTGCTGAACCCCAACCCCGCGAAGCTGCAGCTTCAGGGCCAGCGTCCGGCGATCCTCGAGCGCCCGGCAAGGCGCCGCTGGCGCTGCAGCAGTTCCTGACCGAATCGAACGTGACGCCGGAGAACGTGGAGAAGGTCCGCAACGTGGTGCTGGCCGCGAGCCTGCAAACCGACGCGGTCGCCAAATGCTGCTGCTCCCCCGACCCGGTCAAACGGGCGCAGGGCATCTGCAATTGCTGCAAACACGTCGATGGCAAATGCCCCTGCATGGCGCGCCGTGCCAAGGTAGCCCTGGACAAGCAAAAAGCCTACGCGGACTGCTGTGCCGCCCTGCGCAAGGGCGACCTGACGGGTGTTCAGGCCGGCCGGCTGGGAGTCGATCTATCCATTCAATGCGGCAACTTGCGAAACCAGTGCCAGGTGGAGCAAACGGCGCAGCGCGCTCTTCTGGGCCGGCAGTGCATCGAAGTCGGCGGCATCTGGATCGACCGGGGCTACGACGTCAAGAAGACGAAAACCGTGGCCGTCAAGGCGATGAGCGACGCCTACTTCTTGCTGCTGGAGAAACACCCGGAATTGAAGGAGGTCTTCCGCATGGGCAATCACCTGGTCTGGGTGACCCCGAGCGGCACGGCGTTGCTGCTGGACGCCAGCGCCGGCAAGGAAACGCTGACCGATGACGAGATCGCCAGCCTGTTCCCGGGGAAGAAGTGACGGAGCGGGTTCAACTCGCCGGAACCGCTCGTTCCACGCGGCACCGGGGGCTCTATTCTTCAAGAATAGAGCCCTGGGTGCAGTGCATGGCCACGTGCGGGGTGTTGCTCCGGGACAAGAATCGGGCGATGGGACAGAGCGAGGGGCCGAACGGCACGTGACTCTTTGTGCAGCTATGCTCACAGGCATCACGCACCGATAATAGGCAAGCGTTCTGTTCTCCCAGGCCAGATGGGGTCGTCTCCATGAACAAGAGCCCACGGCGAGCGGCAGCAAGCAATGGCCCCTCTCCCCAGCCAGGCAAGGAGAGCAAAACACTTCCCGCTCGTGTTCTCAAGATCAGTGGCTGGATCGGCAGTGGGATTGTCGCCCTGGTCAGGGTTGTTGCCGGCCTGGTGGCCATCCTGGAGTACGGCGAAAAGCATCGTTCCGGGACGGGTCCTGATGCTTCCCTCTCTGGGGCAGACCGCCAGCCCTCTCGAGATCGCATCTTCCGAAATACGCTGGACTTGCTATCGGCCATCGCGGGAGATCTGGAGTCTCTTCCGGAAAACGAACGACCGCAGCGGCGCTATTGCACCCTGGTCCATTTACACAACAATCGCAACGTCCCGGAAACGGACCTGGAAAACACCCGGGAACTGTTACGGCAAACCGTCCACAGCCTGGCGCTGACCTCCGGCACCGAGGAGTTGAAAGTCATCGATCCCGACAGGACCATCTTTGCCTTCAACCTGTCTCTGTGGGGCTGGAAAGACGAGGACTGGCGTCGCTTGCTCAAAAAGTATCCCTATGGTCTTGATGCCACGGAGTCGGCCAACCCGAGCCTGCGGGCTCGGGACGACCAGGTCCAGCGTCTGTCGCAGAGTCTGCTCTGTCACGTCCGTGGAGACTGGCTGATCCAGGAGTTAGTTCGCCTTTCCCCTCAGCCGCAGACGCCCGCCTGGGCAACACTCTCCCGATCGGAAGCGATCCAGGTCCCTGGTGCGCGGGTATCCGGCTCAGACCCTGGATCTCAAGGGCACGGCCGCCGAGCTGGGTCTGTCGGAGGGCGGCGAGCTGGAGCAAAAGCTTCGCGATGAGCCGCGCTTTCGTCAGCAGCTCGGGCTCGGCCCCTTACTCCAGGGGGGCGTCATTCGCCGAGACACCTGGGAATCATTGCAATCCCCCGTGTCGCCGTTTCAGGAAGTCGGCCGGGAATTGCGCCTGGGAACGCCGGTCCGCATTCAGTAACGCGACGGAAGAATCCCTCGGCCATCTTTCGGCACGTGGACCCACTCGGCCAGAAAGTTATGGACCAGAAAACGCCTTCCTCCTTGCTGACCAGACTGCGCCGGGGGGCCACCCCGGCGGACTGGGAACGGTTTGTCAAGCTCTACAAGCCTTTGCTTGATCGCTGGGCCCACGCCCTGCCTCTTTCAGACGCTGATGCCGAGGACCTGATTCAGGAGGTGTTCGTCAAGCTGATCAGGAAACTGCCCAGCTTTGAATACGACGATGCCAGGGGCAGTTTCCGGGGCTGGTTGCGGACCATTCTGCTCAACGCCTGGGGCAACCACTGTGCCAAAAAGAACCTGGAGTTGCTTCCGCCAGGTGCGGAGCAGGAGATCGTCGCTCCTCCAGATCCCGCCGCCGATCTGCAAGAACAACAGTTGCTCATCGCCCTGCGCCCTGGAACTGGCCCAGGCCAATTATCCTCCGGAAACGTTCGCGCTTTTTCAGGACTACGTCCTCAACGACCGACCAGCCGCCGAACTCGCTCAAGAACGGGAGGTCCGATTAACCAGGTCTACGTGACCAAATATCGAATCCTCCACTGGCTCCGCGAACAGCTCCAGGGATTGCTCGACTGAGCTTTCTGGGAAAAAACGGAAAAACCGAACAGATTCGGCCGGCTCGACTGTACGTGTCTTTGAAGGATCGATGAGCGGAAGAGTTTGCTCCAGGTTCAGGAGTCTTCTGATGCCGAGTGTTGTTACCTGCCCAGTGATCGAAGAGCTGCGGGGCCTGCTGCTCGGGCACTTACCTGCCGAGGCCGGCGAACGGGTCGCGCGCCACCTGGAGCAGTGTCCGTGCTGCACGGCCATGCTTGCCTCGTTGCCCGACACGGACTCTTTCGTCGAAGCGGTGAAGAACGCTCCGGAGCGGCTGCGGTCTCCCGATGAACAGGCCTGTGTCGACCGGCTGCTGCCGCCTGGCGCGGTCACTTGCGGGGAGTGAAGCGCTGTCGCTTGCTGTTCCGCCTACGAGTGGCCCGCTGCTCCGCCTGGGATGTCCTCGCTCCTGCTCAAACCGACGAGGAGCTGGGCTGGTTTGGCCCTTATCGCGTCCTCAAAATCCTGGGCAAGGGCGGCATGGGCCTGGTGGTCGAGGCTGAAGACCCCAGGGTGGCCCGCCGCGTTGCCATCAGACGGTGGAGATAAGGAACTGGCCCACGACCCGCAGTATCGCGACCGTTTCCTGCGCGAGCGCGGCTGGTGGCCTCGCTTCAGCACGATCACGTTTTTCCAATCTACCACGTCGGCGAAGAAGTGCCGCCCCTATCTCGTCATGCCCTTGGTGCCGGGAAGAGACCTGGATAAGCGGCTGGAGCAAGAGAAACCCCTGTTGGCGGGGGAAGTCATTCGTCTGGGGCGTGAAATGGCTCTGGGATTGGCGGCGACGCATGCGAAGGGGCTGATTCACCGCGACATCAAACCGAGCAACGTCTGGTTGGAAGAGCTGACCAGCGGCCCGAAAGCCAGTGACAGGGTCGGCGGCATCGAGGCCGCTCTTCGGGGCTAGCCAGCACTGCGTCAAGATCCTCGATTGCGGCTTAGCTCGAGCTTGAAACCGAGCAGGGCTTGACCTCCACCCATGCGGTGATGGGCACGGTCGGCTATTTTGCTCCCGAACAGGCACAGGGCGGACCGGTTGACGAGCGCTGTGATCTGTTCAGCCTGGGAGTGGTGCTGTATCGAGCGTGCAGCGGGCAGATGCCCTTTGCCGCCGACAACCTGCTGGCCTACGTGTCCGCCCTGGGAGGCACAACTCCGCCGCGGTCCCTGGGGGAACTGCGGCCGGACTTGCCGCCCGCGCTGATCGAGCTGATCCACCGCCTGCTGGCCCGGAACGCGAAAGACCGCCGCGGTTCAGCCCACGAGGTTGCCGAAGAACTGAAGCGGTTGCTGGTCCCGCCGCCGCTCCCACCTCTTCCGGTCGCGCCGGCTCCACGCTCCTGGGGCTGGACGACCGCTGTCCTGCTGCTGCTGTTGTTGCCCCCGGCGGTCTACATTGCCGTACTCGGGACCACGCCGCGCGGGCATCCCAAACCAGCCGAACACCCGCTGCTCGGATCACTCGCTGGCAGGTCCCGGGACATCTGAAACCTGGTCGCGTGGACTGCTCGACGTTCAGTCGGCCCTGGTCGATGATCCCAGAAGAGTGCCGGAAACGGATCGGCCCGGCCGTCGTTATCTGACCTGGTTCACCAGCCAGAGCTCACGGCCTCGGACAGCGAGCGGAAACCAGCGTCAGCTCTTGCGGGAAACGTTCTCTCAGCTGACAATCCCAGATGATCCCGGTGCCTTGCGAGCTGGCGATCCGCAGCAGACGCTTTTTGCCCTGGAGCTGGATGAGGTTGCCTGGAGCTAGAACGAGTGGCATCGGCTGCTGCGGTGTTATGCGTATGGGTTGAACTACCTGGGATCGGGCAACACGGACTTGCAGGTCAAGGACCAACGGATGCAGGAGTGGACCCATTGCCTGACCCATCAGGTCCGCGGCGACTGGCTGGTGCAGGCCCTGCTAAACTCGGGGCAAGAACTGACCACGGAAGTTCGCAAACTCGCAGCCGGCTACGCAGACGCGCCGCGGGTCCAGACGCGGTTGCCGCCGAGTAGGCACGGCGGACCACGCACTAGGGGATGATCCGCATTCGGAAACTCCACACTGGCCGAGATGAAAGGCCTGGCCCCACTCATGGAGGGCCAAAGCATCCCCCGCCGGGTCCTGGAGGAGAAAAAGGGACTGTCTCTCTTTCAGGATTTGGCCGTGGAGCTGAAACTCGGCACGGACTGCGTACTTACCTTGCTCAGGAGATGAGAATGCACCGCACACCGACTGTTCGCCTGGCCCTGCTCGGCTTGCTGGCGTGCTCCGCTGGGACATCTCCTGGTGCTGCAGAACCTGCAGCTGGAACTCAAGGAAATCGCCAGGGAAATCGAGAAATTGCTGACTCTACGCGGTCAGCAGATGGTAAGCATCAAGCCGTTTAGTGCAAGAACGAGGACTTCGAGGCCAATCCGGGGCGGGATTTGCAGTTGCTGAGCGACGTAGTTGCTTCAGCTGGGGATCAAGAGTGCGGCCGACGGCCGTTATCGGGGACCAGTCGGAGCCACACGAAAAAACGATGCGGCTCCTCGTGAACCTGACTGCGGTGTTTGACAGGGACAACTCGCTCTTGCACGAACAGCGCTATGGCGAAGGGTTCTTCCTCGGCATGTGCGTAGACGCTGTTCCTGCCGCACTCGGCGCAGCGGAAGTACGGGAAACGGTCATTATCCAGGGAATGGACAAACCGAAGGTCACTGGCCGACAACCGGGTAAGTACGCACGCCGATTGTCCTATGGAGTGGAGATCTGGGTCAAGCAAGGCAACGCGTACAAGCCGCGAACGCCCCGTGACGAGGGCGGTTGGGTCCACGTGGCGCGGGAGCAGGGAGATGTTTTCGCCGTCCGCCTGGTCAACAAGGCGGATCACGAAGTGGCGGCCACGCTGACCCTCGATGGCTTGCACGCTCTCCGTTTCAGCGAGATCGAGGATCGCAAGACCCAGCGTCCCGCCCTGGTGCCCTTCCTCGTGCCCGCCAGGCAATCGGTCCTGATCCGGGGCTGGCCGATCAACCTCAGCAAGTCGGACGAATTCCTCGTGACCAGCTATGCGAAGAGCGCGGCCAAGGAACTGAACAGCGACCCGGGCAAAATTGGCGTGATCGGCGTGCAGTTCGCCGCCGCCTGGAAGGTTGGGGCCAATCGCCCCGCCGACGAACCCAAAGGCAAGGCCGGTGAAAACATCGGCCTGCTGTCCCGCCACGAGCCACGGCCTTCCAGCCGAGGAACGTAGACAGCGTTCCGCGGGCGATGGTGACCAGACGCTGCAACGCTGATAGGCACAGCGGACCACGCACGTACCGGGGATGATCCGCAGTGCGCCGCAAGGACTGTCCTCCAAAGAACACTCGATGCCAAGGATCAGACGTAAACCGTGTCTACAGAAACACGCTATCCGAAAGGCGACAAGCCGGTCGATTGGCCATGTCCCGAATTCGCTGAGGATTCTGGGATTTATGTTGATGTTCGTTCCCAGTCGCGGGTGCTCAGGTCAGGGAGGTTCCTCAGCCAAATCAGCCAGGCCCGAGCCCCAGGACAGAGGCTCAAACTGCCCCGGACCCGATGCTGGACGGCGGTATGCGTTCCTGGTTTCGGTGCAGCGATACGACTCGCCCGATTTTCCCGACCTGCTTGTCACTGATGCGGCCGGTGACGACTGGCTGAGGTGCGGGACAGTTCCGCTTTCAACCCGAGCACATTGTTGAAAGGGAAGGGCCAGAACGAGCCCTTGTCCCGACGGCGAACGAATCGGACGCAATGGAGATCTGCTCAATAAATGCACGCGGGATGATGTGCGCTGGTGGCGCTAGATGGCATGGCATCGAACCAAGGGTCGCCAGGACAAGAAGCTCTTCTTCTGCGCCTACGTGGAACGCCAGGGAGCTGAAGATCAGACCATGGTCGCCATGATGCAATCTACCCAGGCTGGGCCAGTGTCCCGCCGGCTGAGTTTCTGGTCGTGATGCCTGCCGGAACGAACCTGGGGAGATAGGGGCTCGCCAAGGACCTGGCTTCGTCAGTGTGACGTCGTGCTGTTGGCAGCGATGTGATCGCCTACTACAGTTGCTCGGCGGGTGACGCTCCTATGAGACGGAGAAACTGGGACATGGGGTCTTCTTCTTCCTCCTGAAGGGACTCCGTGGCGAACCGGGGCGCCCAGGAGGACCACCCGCCTATTATCGGGACGGAGCCCTTGTCTGGTACAGCCTGGTTGACTATATCAACCGCGAAGTCCCCACGTACACAGACACATCCCTCCGGCTCAAGCAACAACCCGATTTCAAGGGGCTACCAACAGCCGGTTGCCGATTGCTTTCTGTCCTGGTAAGACGGCAGCTGTTCAACCACAGAGGCCAGGCGGGCAAGGTGGCCGCGTTGGGCCGGTTGTTCCCCCAGCCCTCAGGTCGTGGGCGATCCAGTGTGACCGGGCCTTGGTCCTGGCGATCCCGCATGACGATCACGCTGGAGAAAGTCGAGTTGCGTGATGACCGGCTGATGCGGTGGCTTCACGTTCTGGACGATGTCGGGGAAAGACTCGTCCTTGCATAGCTTGCGGGAGCAAGCACGTCCTCGCGGGTCAAAATGGGAGTGTGCTGCACCCAGCCGCATTTGGCGGCTCTTCCCTGATGGGCAGAAACTCTCCTAAAGCGCTTGATTTCCAAGAACCATATCCTGATGCGAAAACCTTGACTGCACGAATGCGAGGCGGACCTGGCTGGACTCAATGGAACCGATTGTCGAAGTTCACTCGCCCGGCCGTCGGTGGTCACCACCGCCGACCTCAGCCGTAGAAGAACGGATCGCGGTGCGGTTGTGGCCGGGCGGGCGGAGGAGGCCGAGGGAAGAAGAGAGCGGAGTCGGGGGCCCGGCGTTGCTCGGATGGTACTCATGGTATCCCTCGACAGGAACCTGCGTTGCTCCCCGCAGCATACCAACGGGACCAAGGGAGGGACCAGCGGCAAACAACCTGACAAGGTGACAAGGTGACAAGGGTGACAAGGTGACAGGTTTTCGTTCGACCTGACACAATACCCACAAGGGGGGGTGTCAAGGGCGCTTCAAGGCCCAATCAACATCAGCAACAACACGCAGCTCACTATGGGGATCAGAAGATCAGCACAGTAAAAAAGAGTACAATCCCCGGATAGGGTGAGGGTGAAGGGGGGGGGAAGAGGGGGGACAGGAATTACCTGGGCACCGCCCACAGCCGCACGGCCCCATCGCGGCCACCGGAGGCGAGCGTCCGCCCATCCGGGGAGAACGCCACCGTCCCCACCGCCCCGGTGTGTCCCTTCAGCACCTCCAGCTCCTTGTGCCCCACCGCATCCCAGAGCCGGATCACGTGATCCTCGCCGGCGGAGGCCAGGGTTTTGCCGTCTGGTGAGAAGGCCACGGCCAGGACGTTCTCGGTGTGCCCTTGCAGGGTCGCCAGCACGTTGCCGGTCCGGACGTCCCACAGATGGACCATCTTGTCCCGGCCGCCCGAGGCGATCGTCTTGCCGTCGGCGGAGAAGGCCACGCCGTAGACGCCGCCTCCGGGGGTTGTCAGGGTCAGCAACTCCTGGCCGCTCTTGACGTCCCACAGCTTGATGGTCCGGTCGTTGCCCGTCGAGGCCACCGTGGTCCCATCCGGAGAGAAGGCCACGCTCCGCACCATGCCAACGTGTCCCCGGGGCAAGATCCGCTCCTTGCCCGACTCCAGGTCCCAGAGATGTACTCCCCCATCGCGCGTCCCGGTCACCAGCAGCTTGCCGTCCGGTGAAAAGGCGACGCTCCGCACCGGGGAGGCGTGTTTCAGCTCCTTCCGCTGCTGGTCCCCGGGCGGCTGCCACAAGCGCGTGGCATCGTCGCTGGTGGTGGCCAGCTGGTTGCCCACCGGGGAATAGGCCAGGCACCAGATCGAGCCCCGGTGGGCGTTGAGGGTGCCGCGAATCCGCTGCTCGGCCAGGTCCCAGAGCTTGACCGTGCCGTCCTCGTTGGCCATGGCCAGGGTCGAGCCGTCCGGAGAGAAGGCCACCGAAAAGATCGAGCCGTCATTGGCGTTGGCGTTGATGACGGCCAGGGGAGCCGGGGAGGGCGGTTCGACAGGCGTCACGGCAGCAGGGCCCGGAAACAGCGCGATCCAGCCGACCCGCTCCGCGATCACGAAACCGCTGACCAGGAACAGCAGCACTCCTGCCAGAAGGAGGGTGGTGGTGCGCCAGCGGTTGCGGCCTTTCCGGAGCCGATTCAGTCCGTCGCTGACGCTTCCGGCTCGTTTGTCCGGTAGAGCGGGGACCTGGATGGCGGACATCGGGTGCATGGCGCACAGGTGCTCGGCCAGCAGGGCGGCCACCTCGCCGGCCGTCTGGATGCGGTCGGCCGGGGACTTGGCCAGCAAGCGGTCGATGATGCCGCCGAGCCAGTCGGGAATGTCCGGGTTCAGCTCGGCGATGGGCCGATGCGGCTCGTCGGCCAGCTGGCGCAGCACGGCCAGCGGCGTCTTGCCGGTCCAGGGTGGTTCGCCCGCACACAGCTCGTATAGGACCACACCCAGGCTGAACAGGTCGCCGCGCTGGTCGGAGTCCTCGCCGCGGGCCTGTTCGGGCGACATGTACAGCGGCGTTCCCGCCACGAAGCCCGACTGCGTCAGCTTCACGTCCTCGGTGGCCCGGGCCAGGCCGAAGTCGGTCAGTTTGACGCGCCCCGTCTCCCGCTCCAGCAGGATGTTGGCCGGCTTGACGTCGCGATGGATCAGCCCGCGCGCATGAGCCGCCGCCAGGCCGGCCGCGATCTGCATGCCGATGCGGACGATCTCGCCCAGCTCCGGACGCTGACCCTGCCGCAGCCGTTCCTCCAGCGATTCGCCCTCGATCATCTGCATGACCAGGAACGGCAGGCCGGTCGTTTCTTCCTGCTCGACCTGGTGGACGGCGACGACGTGCTCGTGGGTCACCGAGGCCGCCGCCCGGGCCTCCCGGCAGAAGCGCTTGCGGGCCACCTCGTTGCCGGCCAGCTGCGGGTCGAGGACCTTGATCGCCACCTGCCGCTGCAAGTGCGTGTCAAAGCCCGCCAGCACCAGACCCATGCCGCCCCGGCCGATGACGCGCTCCACGTCGAAATGGCCGAGCCGGCCCAGCTGGCCCGGCGTCTCGGCCGGGGCCAGGAATTCGAGGCTTAGCCCGCTGGGGGGAGTCGGAGAAGGGGTCACGGGAGGAAGGGGCGGCGGCGTGCTCCGGCTCGGCAGCGGCGGCGGGCCTTCGCCACGGCGGTCAGCGAGGGCCGTGGGCTGCGACGAGGTCAACGCCAGTTCGCTGTCGGGTTCGCCCGCAGGACTGGCCGGCACGAAGTCCTGTTCCACACGGCGCATGGCCGGCCAGAAGGCGGAATCGTGAGGCGGCAGCGCTGCTGTCTGCGGGGCCGTCAGAGCTTCCGTCCAGGCTTCGCCTCCGGTGGCCAGCTGTTCCAGCTGCTGCTGGCAGCGGGAGCAACCGTCGAGATGGCTGATTAACTGGGTTTGCTCGGTCTCGGGCAGAGTGCGATCGATCAGCCCGCGCAGCTGGCTGGACTCGGGGCATGGCGTGGGGTTTCGCATAAGCCTCTCCCGGGCAGTCGCTCTTCCCGGAGCGGTTGCCGGCGCGGCAGAGCCCGCCATTGGGTGCGGTCGGCCAGCAATGTCCCTGATAGGGATTGCCATTGTCAGCGAGGAGTCTTACACGGAATTTTGCTATTGCGGCCTGAGATTGCAACAGCAACGGACTGGAATTCCGACCCCTGCCGGCTTGCCCGGCAGGTGAAGCAGGTCACTGGCTAGAAGGAGTGAGAAGAATAACGTCTTCTTGCTTTTCGTTCTAGCCAGTGACCTGCTTCACCTGCCGGGCAAGCCGGCAGGGGCCGAACAAAAGCGTCTGAGTCACCAGCTAGAAAAGAAGGCAGAAGAATGGTTTTCCCTTCGTTCTAGCCAGTGACCTGCTTCACCTGCCGGGCAAGCCGGCAGGGGTCGGACCACACCTTGGTTGCCGCCAAGCCACCGCCTTCACCGCTCGATCTTCAGCACCCGGTTGTTGCTGCTATCGCTGACGTACAGCGCTCCTCCGGGGTGTACGCAAACGCCGTGCGGCTGGTTCAGCTCCATCTTGTCCGGCGGCCCGCCGACCCCAGCCGAGCCCTTCTTGCCGGTGCCCGCCACGCGCACGATCTTGCCCTTAGCCGGGAGATACCTGCGGATCAGGTGGTTCTCGGTGTCGGCGATGAGCACGCTGCCGTCCCGGTCGATGCACAGGTGCTTGGGTCCGTTCAGCTGGGCCTTGAGGGCGTCGCCGCCATCGCCGCCATCACCCTTCTTGCCGGTGCCGGCCACGGTGCGGACCTTGCCCTGGGCGTCCACCACGCGCAGGGCATGGCCGCTCCGCTCCAGGACGTAGACGTTCCCCTTGCCGTCCACGGCCACCGCGCGCGGATCGACCAGCGGGGCCTTGACCGCCTCGGCCCCGTCCTTCGGCACGCCCTTCTCGCCATTGCCCGCGACGGTGCTGACCACGCCTGTCTTCAGGTCCACCATGCGGATGCGGCGATTGTCCAGGTCAGCGAGGTAGAGCTTCTCGCCCTTGGGATCGATGGCCAGGCAGTAGATGCCGCCGAACTTCGCCTTGGCCGCCGGGCCGCCATCGCCGGCGAAGCCCTTCTCGCCGGTGCCAATGAAAGCGGAGACCTTGCCGGTCTTCGGATCGAACTTGCGGACGCGGTTGTTCCAGGTGTCGGCCAGATAGACGTCGCCATTGGGAGCAACCGCCAGGCTGTGCATGCCGTTGAACTCCGCCTCGATGGCCGGTCCGCCGTCGCCCTTGTCGCCCTTCTTGCCCGCGGCCCCGGCGATGCGGGTAAGAATCCCCTTGGGATCGATCTTGAGGACGCGGCCGCCGGTCATTTCCACAATGTACGCATTCCCGGACCGATCGAAGTCCACGCCGAAGGGCCCCTGGAGCCGGGCCTTGACGGCGGGCTCGCCCTCAGGACCGTCGCCACCGGCGACCAGGACGACACGTTGATTCTCGGCACGCGCCAGGGCCGGCAACGGGACGGCGAGCGCAAGAACGAGACCGCACAGGGAGAGACGCTTTCGCAATGGGTTCATGGGGGGATCCTCAAAGTTCCTTGGAGGTCGTCTGAGAAAAGATTGTAGGGAAGTGGCTGCGACTTGACGGAGAGCAAGGGTCGGATAGGGTGAAAGGACAGAGTGGGGCTCTGGGTATTTGACGCTGCGGTCACGTGGGAGATCCTGAGCGAATGAGCATTACTGCCTCTCTCTTGAAAGATCGCTTCGAGGGTTGCCTTCTTGGCCTCGCCATTGGAGATGCTCTCGGTGGGCTCTTCGAGGCGCAGGATGCCGCCGCCATTCGTGCCCGCTTCCGGACTGCGGAACAACTCATCGCCTATCCCCAGGAGGAAATCTGGTACACCGACGACACCCAGATGGCAATCGGGGTGGCCGAGACGCTCGCTACGCACGGACAGATCCTTGAGGGACCGTTGTGTCAGGCGTTCGTCGCCAACTACGTTCCCTCGCGGGGCTACGGTCGGGGAGCGCGGGCGGTCCTGGAAGCGATGGAGGAAGGCGGTGATTATCGCCAGGTTGCCGAGCAGTACTTCCCCGGCGGTTCGTTCGGCAATGGCGCCGCCATGCGCATGGCGCCGGTCGGGTTGACGTTCCGCGACGACCAGCGGCGATTGTGGGAGCAAGCGCGTGCCTCCGCGCTGCCGACTCACTTGCATCCGCTCGGGATCGAAGGGGCCCAACTGCTGGCCCTGGCGGTGGCGCTCTGTACGCGGGTGGAAAGGCTGGATCGGGAAACGTTCCTGGCGGAGCTTCGCTCGGCCTGCGAGTCGGAAGGGTATCGAAGCAAGATCAAAGAAGCGAGGCGCGTGCAGACCCCGGCGGACCTGGCCGGGCTGGGTAATCGGATCGAGGCGCTGCACTCCGTGCCCACGGCCATCGCCAGCTTTGCCCTGACGCCCGAGTCGTTCGAGGAGACGGTCAGCAACGTCATCTTTCTGGGCGGCGACACGGACACGCTGGCGGCCATGGCCGGGGCGCTGTCAGGGGCGTACCTGGGAGTCGGCAAGCTGCCGTCGCGATTGGTGGGGCTGCTGGAGAGCAGCCCGAAGGGGCGGACGTATCTGCGGCAGCTGGCGGGGAATCTGTTCGCGGCATACGAAGAACGGGAAAGCAGAGGGTCCATGTCTGACGAAGAAGGGTTTCTGGCGGCGATTGCTGCCGCTCCAGCGATGCGGTGCCAAGGCTCGTTTATGCCGACTGGCTCGAAGAGCGCGGCGACTGGCGGAGCGAGCTGGTGCGCATCGAAGAGGAAATGCGCAGACGCTGCCGGTGTTCTCCGACCGCTACTGGCAGCTGAAGCCCCGGCGGAATGAACTGCGTGAACGGGCCCCGGAAGAGTGGCTGGAGGCCATGCGCTACGGCACCGAGTGTCTGCCGCTCTTCGCTCACGGCATTCCCGAGGGTTGGAAGGAACGCTGGCACTTGATCCGTGAGTTCACGGAGCGCTGGCACAAGCTCCCCCTCGGCGACGTGGGCGGCCGGGCGGAGGAAATCCGTCTCGCCGAAACCCGGCTGGGGCGCAGTGTTTCCACCGTCGGTCCGCGAGTGGGTCGCGTTCGCCCATGACGTTCGCCGCAGCCCGCACTACTTCGACGTCCTCCGCGATTCGTATCAGATGGAGGAGCTGGAGGGCCATTCGGCCGTGACCTTGTTGCTTCAATGCGAAGGGGACTCTCACTGGGCCGTTCGCCATGCAGATTTCGCACTTCCCGATCCACCCGTTTACGGCTTCTACCTGGATTACGAGAGCGAGGATGAGGAGGAGAGCATTTTCGTGCTGGAGGGGCATAACACGATGGCCGCAGCGGTAACCGGGAACGTGATGACGTACGTGATAAGTACACACATGCAACTGGATGGAGGTTTCGGCGTGGAGGTCGCCCAGGGGGCCAAGCTGATCCGCGATTTGAAGGCCGCGTTTCCGGTCCAGTGCAAGTTCGGCAAAACAGAGATCTTTGAAGCCGAGAACATTCTGGTGCGGGTGAGTCCTGGGGTGGAAGGTCACGGAAGTATCTCAACGTGGAGATCGCGAAGCCCCTGGCACGTGAGGCGATCCCAGCCTTCTTGTGGGATTACACGCGCAACGGCGGGTCGTTCCACGGCATGTTCACGCCGGAAATCCCTGAGAACAGGCAAGAGGACGCTGGGGAGGGGACTGAGGAAGAGGACATTCCCTTCTGAGCAGCCGGCTGGCAACTGATCCGCTCAACACATAGATCGAATCTCAAGCAGCAGTCCGAAGACGGACTGCTGCTCGTTCCGTCACTTTCAGAAAGGCCCGGTCAACCATGCGCTCACCCCGACAAGTCATCGAGGACATCCGCAAGCGAACATTCCAGATCGGGTCTCCTCAGCGGAATGAAGAAACACTCGGAATGTTGGAAAGGGCCGTACGGTTGCTGTGGTGAGTTGTACGCGGATCTCATTCAATTCGTACTCGAACTGATCCAGAACACTGACGATGAGGACTACGACGAACAAGAGAACCCCTTCTTCCGCTTCGTCCGCACGCGGGAGTATCTCCTCGTTCAGTACAACGAGGCCGGCTTCAGCGAAGAGGATGTCCGTTCCCTCTGCGACATTTCTCGCTCGACGAAGTCGAAGGCCGCCAGCCAGATTGGTGAGAAAGGCATCGGCTTCAAGTCCGTCTTCTGCGTCTCCGACAACCCACAGGTCTACTCCGGCGGCTATAGCTTCGGTTTCCGCAGCCGTAAAGAGGACAAGGAGTTGGGCTACGTTGTCCCCTACTGGATCGACCAACCGCTTCCCTGTGTCCAGCCTAACCTGACGAATGTCTTCCTGCCTGTCCGCGAAGGCGCACAGGACATTATTTCCCGGATCGCCGATCTCCACCCGAGCGTCCTGCTTTTCCTGAAGAAGCTGAAGACCCTTGAAATCATCGACGAAGTAGCAGGCCGAACTCGCCGCGTAACGCGGATCGACAAGGGCGACAACGTCGAACTGTGGGAGGATAACAGGGCAGCAACCTGGAAGGTAGTCCGTATGCCGTTGGCTGTATCGCTCAACTGTCCCGACGAGAGGAGGGGTGGACTTGAGCGGACTGAAGTGGCTATGGCCTTTCCATTGACCCCTGAGGGAGGTGCTGATGCATCCACGACGCCGAGTCTCCACGCCTTTTTACCCGTCAGGCCCTACGGCTTCCGCTTCGTCGTGCAGGCCGATTTCGTACTCTCCAGCAGTCGCGAGGAAATCCTGGCAGACCGGCCCTGGAACCGCTGGCTGCGCGACCAGATCCCGCCCCTCTTCCTCCGTGCCGTGACGACCTTCAAGCAGGATGTCCATCTTCGCAAGCAGTTTCTCGCCTACACACCCGTCGCCGAAGACATGAAAACCGGCTTTTTCGAGTCGATTCCCGGACAGATCCTTGAGGAGCTGAAGCGAGACAACTGCATTTTGACGCATCAGGCCGTTGGGCGAAGATAAACGAGGTTATCTGGGCTAGTCAGCAGGCCCGCAAGCTGATTACAAACGACGACGTGGTTCGTCTCTTCGGCAAGGAGTTCATTGCCGACGGTTTTCATGCTAAGGACCAACTACTGAATTCGCTCGGCTTGCAACGTTTCGGCCGAATCGAATTAATGCAGTTTCTCCAATGGACCGAGCGGCTAGCACGGCAGCCCGATGAGTGGTTCTCTCACCTCTTTGAATACCTCGGTCGTCTTTGTGATAGGATTCGGCGAACCAACCTATCAGAATTCCTGCCACTGACCGAAGCATTGAAGTCAACCAAACTCGTGCCCCTAGAAGGAGGAGTGTTGGCGGCTCTCTCTGAGGCACCCATCTTCTTCCCGCTCGACCGGAAGGGAGCCTACGGTTTCGAGGGAGCCATGCGGGTGGTGCGGAAAGCGGTCTTCGATGGCGTGGATGGGGCAGTTGCCTTGGCGGCTCGCACCTTTTTGGAATTCCTGGGTGTTTGCCGCCCTGACCCAGCGGAGGTGATCGAGCGATCTCTCCTCCCCTTGTTCAAGTGGCGATTGCTCAGTGGAACGGCGGACGCGACAGAAGGAATACTCGTCGGGGCGACTCTCTTCGTCAAAGAACACCTCGCGGAATACGAGAAGAGAGATTCCAGGCTGGTACGACTGAAGGACGAGCTGTTGCTCAAGGCCACCCCTGATGGACAGTTCTTCAAGGCGGTCGAACTGTATCTGCCCGCCAGCTACGGTAATGCTAACGACCTTGAGACGCTCTTCGAGGGGCTCGGCGGCTTCTACTTCGTCTCTGGTGACTACCTAGAGGCGAGCCTGAAAAGGTTACCGAGGCGGGCGGGAGAAGTGCCTTCCGACGCTCAACGAAGGCGAGAGGTCAAAGCCTGGAAGGAGTTTCTGCTCCGCCTGGGCGTGGAGGAGCGGCCACGAGTGACCGTGCTGCCGCCCACGGCAACCGCTCCTGCCCGTGCCTGGTCGGACGACTTTCAAAGGGTGTTCGCCACGGGCCAATGGGACAGGATCTTCCGTGCCTTCGTGTTGATCGACCGTTGGTGGTCGGAGTACAGGAAACTGCTGTCTGTATCTGCGCGGAGGAAGACGGGGGTCGGCCAGACTCTCCCGGCAGACGTGCCGAGCGAGTTCCGCCAGCAGCTAGTGACTGCAGAGTGGATGCCTGTCAAGGGCCACAGGCTGGCCAGGCCAGCCGACACCTTCTTGGACACGCCGGACACGCGCCAACTGCTGGGCGACCATGTTCCCTACCTCGATGCCCCATTCCGGAACCGGCATCTACTCGATGATCTCGGCATCCGCCGCGAGCCGGACACAGCCGCTGCTCTCTTACGACTCAATGCCTTGGCGGAGCAGGAGGCCTGCGATTTCGATGTCCTGGCGCACCTCTACGGCTTCCTGGCTCAGCGGTTCGCGACTCACGGAGAGGCCATCGCTGCGGCATTCGTCAACTGGCCGCTGATCTGCGTGCCCGGCCAGCCCGCTTGTTACCTGCACTCCGGGGAGGTATTCTGGGAAGAAGTGTCACCAGCCTTCACGGAATACCGGGGTAACCTGAAGCACCATTGGCCAGGGCTGGAAACATTCTTCATTCATGGACTGGGTGTCCGTCCCTCTCCTTCTGCCGAAGACTATGGCCGGCTGCTGCGAAGGCTGGTCTCTCACGGTGAACCAACCAAGTCGTTGAGGAGTTATTGTGGGCCGTGTACGAGGGACTCGGAACCGCCTTGGCCCGAGAGAGTGTGACAGGCTTGGGAGGCCCGCTTACCTGGTGGGAGGAGTTATTCCAGCAGCCAGTGTTCGGGACGGAGCATGGCGAGTTCCGCCCCGCGGACGGATGCCTCTTCGTCAACACTCCGACGAGTTACATGAGCTCTTCAAGGGCCGTCCTGGGATCTGGTTTTTCAGACTCCCTGGCAACGATCATCCTCGCTTCCACAATCTGGTCGAGGCCGCCCGCATTCCACTGCTGTCGCACTCAGTAAAGGTGGAGCCCGTCGTACCGGCCGATCGGATCCTGGACGAAACGAGGACCACCCGCGTGCATGCTGCCGTGCCGTACCTACTCCGCTACTTGTACTTCAAGGAGCCTGACACCTACTGCCGCCTTCACGAGGCTGAACTGCTGGATCGCCTCAGCGATTTGGCGGTCTACGCCTGTGGCGAGGTGCAGGCCACCTACTCCTTGAAGCACATCTCGGTGCGACAAGCGAGTGACCTGGCGTCGAGCTTTCCCAATGTCTTCGTGCGACGCGAATCTCTCCGGGACACCGATGCTCTGGGGTTTGAACTGGCTCGGCTCCTTGGCGATTCCCCCGGTCTGGCGATTTTCGCAGGAGCAGTTCTTTCCAAGCCAGACATTGAATGCGTTGAGAGGCTGATGAAAACCCACAAGATACCCGCCATGCCGCCAGAATCCAACTCTGCAAGGAGGCCGGTCGGCGTCAAAGAGGTTCCTGCATCCGCCTATGGAATCGGGGAGTGCGCCGAGGAGGATGAAAACTCCTTCGATGGCGAGTGGGACTGGCTTACCAATGAATTTGCGGCTCCTGGCAATGGCCTGGAGGAAGAGCAACTTCAGGATCCCCCTGCCGACATGGAGGGTAAAGAGAGCGCTGCGGATTTCGGGCCAGTGCCTCGAACTGCTGATCGGGACGGAGAACGCGCTCCGCGACCGCGCCAGGAATCAGTCGGCGACTGGGTTCCGTCGTGCCTGCCCTGTGAAGCTGGCGTATCCTACTCGACGATCGACTGGACGGGAAGTGACGGCAGTTCCCCACAGAGTAATCGTGACGGGACCGGCCATTCCGGGCGATACTTCTCGGGCGGCGCTTGGCCGGAGGATGCTGTCGTCGGAAGCCCGCACGCTGGCGTCATCGGCCGCTGGGGTGAGGGTTACGTCGTGGAGTGCCTGCGGGACGAGTTGCTACAGTGGTATGAGAGGGCGACCGGTAAGGATAAGGACGACGGGTATCGGATCGTTCTGGACGGACAGGTCATCGCCGAGGTGACGTGGCTCAACAGCAAGGAGGATCAGGGGGCTGGCCACGACATCGAGATACAGGAAGGCACGGCCCGCTGGTACGTCAAGGTAAAGTCCACGGCAGGAGAGGCTCGCTGCTCTTTCGAGATGACCGAGGCCCAGTGGCGGCTGGCTGTTGAGAGTGGCACCGCCTACCGAATCGCCCGGGTCTTCAACGCAGGGAAGGCTAGCGCCCGCGTGGCCTATGTCGTTGACCCGGTCAAGGAATGGCTGGCAGGCCATCTGGCCGTCCGCGTGTTGCGAATCATGCTGTGACAAAAGGTCAACCGAAACAGGCAGCACTGGAGGAACCCCGATCCGTGTCCAAACTCTACGCCTACGTTGGCCCCGCCGACGTCAAGGCCCGCATCGTCGGCCGTCCTGCCGGCACAAGGATCGCGTCCGCCTCGGACGTCCTTGCCTGGGTTCGCGGAACCGGCCAGCGATCCAGGCCCGGACGGCCTGATCGCCGCCACCTTCGTGATCGACGCGAAGGGCACCCTGCTCCTGGCCGACCGCCGCTCTGAACACGTCGCCTGTGCCGGCGGCGGGCCGGTCCAATCTGCGGGTGAGATGTTCTTCCTGGTCGCGGGCGGTCACGTCGAGGTGGTGGAGGTAAGCAACCAGTCCACCGGGTTCTGTCCGGAACCGGAGTCCTGGCCTGCCGTCGCCGTCGCCCTGGACCGGGCCGGCATCGCTCACCCCGGACGGTTCACGACCGAGGTGGTGTTCCGCCGCTGCGAGAGCTGCGGCGAGCGGAACGTGGTCCGGTCCGGCTGGTTCGCGTGTGGCGCTTGTGGGGCGGACTTGCCGAAAGGATGGAACTTCTGAGCGGGAGCCGTGTCCTTCTGGAGAGTACGCCGACACTACGCCCAGGCAGCAGGAGGACTGCAAGATGATTCCTTACGCCGAAATCACCAAAACGGCTGATCGCCGCTGGACGTTGCGCCTGATGGAACGGCTCGTCGCCCCCGACCTGCCCGCCGGCGAACTCGACGATCTTGTCGGAGCGTTGCAGGCGGTGTCCGATCCACGCTCCGTCGCCTCCCTGGAGGCGATCCTTGTCGATCCCGCCAGGCCCGCGGAGGTCCGCCAGGCGGCTGGTTCCGTCCTCGTCGGCATGCAATACCTGACCATCGAAGTCCCCGAGGAGAGAATCCGGCGGTGGTGGCGGGAAGGCGACCCGATCCTTCGCAAACACGCCTTGTCGTGCATGGACGCGGTCGATTGCCCCGACATCCTTCTGAGGGTCGCGGCCGATCCGGTACACGAGTTCCACAGCGACGCCATCGGTCGGATGTCTTTCTTCTTCGACCTGCCCGAACACGAGCAACTCAAGATCAACGCCCTCTCTCACCCAGACCCAAAGGTGCGGACGGCCGCTGCCTGGGTGCTTCTGTGGGACGAGCCCGTGGCCGCGGAGCTGCCGCTGATCCAGGCCACCTGCGACCCAGTGCCCGAAGTGGTCGCCGAAGCCGCGAACACCCTGGAGTATTACCCCTCCCTCCAGGTGATCCGTCGGCTGCACGAGCTGCTCGACCATGCCGACGCGAAGGTTCGGGAGCAGGTGACAGACAGCTTCGAGTCGATCCGCAACGAGCTGCTCATCTGTCTCTGCCGCAGGGACCGCCGGGTAGCCGACCACGTCCGCCGCTGGCTGCTGCCCATCTGGGACCTCCTGGCGTTCAGCGACGAGGAGCTGCGGCCCGACGATGACGAGGAATCACTTCCCTGGCGGCAGGAACCCGGCGAGGTGACCCCCGTGGCCGACCTCCTCGCCCTGCTCGCCGATCCCGACGCCTCGCCGGGGCTGCTCGGCGACCGGCTCTGGTCCCTCCCCTGGCGGGCTTACGACGAGGGAGAACGCCGACGGTTGCGACCCGTGCTGCTGACGCATCCGGATCCGCTTGTCCGGGACCGGGCGGCCCTGGCTTTCACCGCCTGGCAAGACACGGACGCGCTGCTGGATCTTTTCCGCGACGCCGACTTCGGCGTCCGCAAGACCGCCACGTACCATCTGGGCCAGCTGCCGCCGACGCTCGGCGTGGCTGGCCTCGCCTGGGAACACCTGCAACGGTATGATACGCTTGGAGTTCACGCCACCGAGACGCTGGCCACGTTCGTCCAACACGCCGCCCGGGCCCTTGCAGTCCGGCGACTGGGCTGGCTCGCGGGGGACCATGGTCGCTGCGAGGGGATGCGAGTTGCAGCGGTACACCACCTGAGGGACCTTGGGGCCACAGAAGAGGTGGACCAGCTGCGCGGGTTGCTGCAGGAGCCGCCGGTAGTGACCTGGGCCTTGCACCTCGCGCTCCTTGACGCGATCATGGATCTGGGCTTGCCTTTGCCGAATGTTGGCCATCTGCGGGAGGTGGACAACCTGCACGTGCAGGCGGCAGTGGCGGGGACCGAGTCCTGAGAGGAGACACGCCCATGCGACGCTGTGATGTGCGGTCGTGACACCACATCCACAGCAGCCCGGTATCGACGATCATGACGACCCCCGAGGGAGCCGTGACCTCCCCGAGCCGCTCCAACCGGGATTCAGGAGTGGCTTTCCGCGGCATGAATCACCTTGCACTTTCCGCAGGCTGACTTCCCTGGTCAGTTCGCCCCATCGCCCAGCTCAGCAGCCGGCTCACGCGGGCGCGACTGTGAACTCTGCTAGACTCAATCGCTGGCACCTCCTCCGGCAGGCGATGGGCAGACGTGGTTTCGTCCACGGGGCACCTCGAAACGAGCGGACTCAGGGCGGGTGACCAGTACCTGCCCCTTCAGCAGTAATTCTGCCCGCTGGCTCTATGGCTCTTCCTCGACCTTCTGCGTCAGGCGTGCCAGGGCAGCCCTGGCACGGCGCGTTTCCAAGGCGGTTGACGCCCCTGTCGTGAGCTTTTCCAGCAGGGCGCGGGCTTCCGGCGTGCCGATCAGCTCCAGCGCGTGGATGGCACGGAGTACCCGAAGCGTCTCCGGGGGGTGTTCGGCCCTTGTCTCGTCGATGACCGCCAGGACGGCTCCCAGTCGCGTGCGGGCCTCGGCCGACGGCTTTGCCGCCAGGGCCGCACGCACCTGCTTCTCGGCACGGTGGGCGATGCGCAGGAGTTCGGCCTGGGCCTTCTCGCGGGTTGCAAAGGCATCGTCATCGAGGTCGCGGATCAGACCGCGCACCCTGTCTTCCGTGACGGCCTCCACTGGCTTGAGTCGTGTCTGAAGGTACTTGACCGCCGGCTGCCGGGCCGCCGCCAGCGACCACACCGCCCGGTGCGCCGTGGGCACGTCGCTGCTGGCCAGGTCCTTCCACAGCCCGGCCAGTTGCTCGGCCTTGAGTTCCGGTCCAAGCAGCCCTTGCTCCCACTTCTCGGGCGCCAGCCGCCAGAGGTAGACCTTGCCCCCCTGGTTGCCCGCCGCCAATCGCGTCCCGTCAGGCGAGAAGGCGACGGTAGTAACGCTGGGGTCCGCCTGCAGGCGGACCAGGTTCTTCCCGGTGACGCGGTCCCACAGCGCGATCTCATTCCAGCCCGCGGCCGTGGCGATTACTCTCCCCTTCGGCGAGAAGGCGACCGAACAGACAGCCCCCTTGACGCCCTTGATGGTCGCGACCTCGGCTCCGGTGCTGGAGTCCCACAGCTTCACAACGCCCTTGATCTCACGGTCGCGGACGCCAGGGGCCACGGGCTCCCGGCCGCCGGAGGCGAGCGTCTTGCCGTCGGGTGAAAAAGCCAGACATTCGCTGCCGCCCCGCCAGGTCCGGAGTTGTTTGGCCGTCAGCGGGTCCGTCAAGCGGATCTCGCCGAGGTAATTGGTCGTCGCCACCGCCTTGCCATCCGGGGCGAAGACGACCCGGCTCGGCTGGATCTGAATGGCATCGTACCGCAGCGCCTCCTTGGCGGTGGCCATCTCCCAGATGCGCAGGGCGCGGTCGCAGGCGACAGACGCCAGGAACCGGCCGTCCGGCGAGAAGGCCACCGCCGCGACCTCCTTCCCGGAGCCCTTCAGGACCGCCAGCTCGGTGCCGTTGTTGACGTTCCACAGCCGGATGGTGCCGTCCTGCCCCGCCGAGGCCAGCGTCTTGCTGTCCGGGGAGAAAGCGGTCCAGCTGACGTACTGCGAGTGGCCGGCGAGGTCGCGGAGGACTTTGCCCGTCGCGGGGTCCCACAGGCGGATCGTGCTGTTGTAGCCGACCACCGCCAGCACCTTGCCATCGGGCGAGAACGCAACGTGGCTGACCGCGGCGGGGAAAGCCAGCTCCGTCCGGCCCAGCGCCGAGACGGTCCCGGGCTCAGGCTTCTTTGGAGGCGGCTCTGCTCTGCTCGCAGTGACCGTCACCCCAAACAGGATCGGCAACGCCAGACGCCACCAGTGCATGGACATGGATGTCACCTTCTTTCTCTGACTGCGCAAGGAAACAGGACATCCCCAAAACGAATTGCCTCAATCCAGCTAAGCACGCTTCGCCGCCCGCTGGTACGTCTCCTCCAGGTCGATCGCGATGACTCGGTGGACGCTCAGCGGCAGCGGTAGCGACGGCAATGGCTGACCGACCCGCAGCGGGCGCCGCCACAGGCCCAGGAGGCTCCTGCAGGAGGATTTTGGATAGTGCGTCCAGGCTGCCTCGCTCGGTCATCATTCTGACTCATCCCAGCGCCCAGCATAACACGGCCTGTCAGGGGGAGCCATTTCTTTCTCCCCATTTCCCTGTTCCGGAGAAACGCCACGTGGGAGCATTCCTGACCGGAGAGAAGAACGGTGAGGGCATCCGGAGCCGAGTACCGCTGGCATGGAAAGTCACGACAGCCAGTCGGATGCAAGCCTCTCCCGAATACCCTGGCGGGTGGCAGATGCAACGTTCAAAGTCAAGGGGCGTTTGGCGTGATAACGCCCGTTTTTCCGTTGTGTTCGCATGGTGTTTCCGGGTTCGAGGGTTCTTGGCTGTTTGTCGTCTGCCGATTGCCTTTGGCCGCTGACCTTCCGTCCGCTCCACGGGTTCCCTTTACGGGTTCCTCTTCTCTGTGCCGGGCGTTTGTGGCAGAGCGATGCCCAGCGTCTGCGCCAGGTCCTGCGCCGCCTCGTACAACGGCAAGCCACGCACCGCCGACCACAAGTCCAGCACATTGCCGTGCGCCCCGCAGCCGGCGTGGAAACACTGGAAGACGCCCTTGTCCAGGTGGACCGAGAAGGAGCGGTGCCGCCGCTGCTGGCTGTCATGGATGGGGCACGGACCACGTCGCTGCGGGTCTGGCCCAGACAACCGCTCCAACCAGTCCAACGCACGCAATGCCGCTGTCATGCTCACCTGCGCACGCAGCGCCGCATAATCGATACTCCCCCTACCCGCTGCACCCTCGGCCCCTGCTCTGGGCTCGGCTGGCACCGCAGTTGCCTTGCCCGGTGGCGGCTCTTGCGGTATCGTGGCTTTAGCTGCTGTGACCACTGTCTGTGCAGGACTTCCTTGCTGCTTGTGGCCAGCAGCTTGCTCCGCTACCACTCCTTCTTCGGCCGTGCTGACTGCGGCCTCCTGGGTCGATCCCGATTGGCCTGGCAGCGCTGGCTCGACGCTTGCTTGTGGCGTTGCTGTCCCTGCCCAGGGATAGTAGTCTGGATCAAACGGCTGGCCGGTCCGCCAGATGGCGTGAACCAGGTGCAGCAGCTTCCGCATGCAGTGGCCCACCACCACATCCCCACGGACACCCCGCCCATGCAAGCGCTGGTGCAAGGCACGCACCGCCGGGTTCCAGCGGATGGCCGACAACGCCGCTTGCCAGAGGTGTTTGCGTACCAAGTCATTGCCCTTGCGTGACATGCGTTGCTGCCTGCCCGTCTTGGGTGTACCGTCCCGGTCGCAGCCGGAGGCCTCCTCCTCCGGAAAGATGCCGAAGTAACCGACCAGGCGGTCCGGCGTGGCGAACAGCTTGATGTCCACCACGGTGGCAGTCAGCACAGCGGCCGTGGCTGGACCGATCCCAGGGATCGATTCCAGATGGTTGGGCACGGGCAGTTGCCGGTAGGTGCTGGTCATCAACTGGTGCAGTTGCTCTTCCTGGGCCAGGCAGTCAGCCAACTGCCCGACCAGTTGCCTGACCAGTTGCTCGGCCACGGCACCAGTGCAACTGGCCACGCTGCTGCGTGCCGCCTGCCGCAGTGCCTGGGCCAACTCGGCAGAAACATGGGGCAGAGCGCTCAAGGTATTCAAGTGGGCACGCCCCAGTTGTGCCGGTGTCGGATAGCGCTGCAGCAGGCCCAAGACCCACTGCGCTTGCAGGTCCTTGGCCAGGGTGGCCAACTCGGGGAAGACACGCGCCAGCAGGTTGTGCAATTGATTGGTCAGCCGGGTGCTCTGCCGCACTTGCGTTTGCAGTCGAGCCACGATCTCACGCAGTTGCTGCAGAGCCTGAGGCCGCTCTGGCACCGCTGCGGGCAGCTCGCGCACGGCGAAACGGGCAGCGCAGAGGCTCTCGACGGGGTCGGCCTTGCGTTTGGGGAAAAGGGCCTTTCGGTAGCTGGCATTGCGTCCCGGTTCGCCGACGCTGAGGGTGCTGTTGCCAGGCAAGGTCCGCAGGAAGGCCTCGAGGTTGGCGGCATATTGGCCGGCCACGTCGAGGCGGATGTGGAAATGGACGTCGGGCCAGCGGCGGCGCAGGTCGTCGAACTGAGCGGCGACGCGGTCGTAGCCAGCGCGGGACTCGGGGAAATCAAAGGGCGGGCAGGCCGGTTGCAAGTCGGCCCGCAAGAAGGTGACGTGGTGACCGTAGCGTGCGGTGTCGAAGCCGACGCCGATCAGGGTAGCGGAGCCAGAGTTCAGGGTGGACATCAGGGTGTTCCTCATTCAAGAGCGTGTAACGTCGCTGGCCAGGCGCGAGAGTCCTCCGGTGGAGCTTCGTACAGGAAGATCCTTGTGATGAACGGTCCAGCCGTAAGATGCAACGAGTTCTCAGACGAAGGTCGGAGGGGTCAATCTGCCACAAGCGGTCGAACCGCAGGCAGGAAAAAGATCTCCTCGCGACTGCCCAACAGACTCAGTCTGCCATGACGGAGTCCGTTGGTGAAAGAGCAGAAAACGCTTTGAGCCAAGAAGTCCGGTTGTAGGGCTCGTTACGATCGTAAGGACCATGCCAACAAGCACGATCGGTACGGCAGCGAACCTTGACTCGGTCTGGCTGATGGCCTTCAATTCGATCATACAAGGCAGGCAGCGAAATGTCCTTTGCTGGCATCCGTCCGACCATCACAGACGCAGTCTGTCCTGTCGGCCACTTCCAACCAGATGGCCGGCAGGGCAGGCAGTGGAGGTCAAGCACGGGGCTCCGCTCCGGGGGACTTCGTTTCTCACCGAACTCGCCTGGAGGGGCAACCCACCGCTCCCTATACTGATGATGCCCAATTGTTGCCTTGACCACTGAACAGGATTCGATCGTTATGAGTGCCAGCCAGGGGACGCCGCAGTCCGGAGCCGACATCATCGTGCAGTGTCTGGTCAACCACGGCGTGGACGTGGTCTTCGCCTATCCGGGCGGAGCCAGCATGCCGATTCACCAGGCCCTGACCCGATTCAGCGACCGACTGCGCACCATTCTGCCGCGGCACGAACAGGGCGGCGGCTTCGCGGCCCAGGGCTATGCCCGCAGTACCGGCAAGGTCGGCGTCTGCGTGGCCACCAGCGGTCCCGGGGCCACCAACTTCGTGACGTGCCTGGCCGACGCCAAGATGGATTCCGTCCCCATCATCGCCATCACCGGCCAGGTCGGCACCCTCGTGATCGGCACGGATGCCTTTCAGGAGACGCCGATCGTCGAGGTGTGCCGATCCATCACCAAGCACCACTACCTGGTCAACAGCACCGAAGAGCTGCCGCGTGTCTTCAAGGAGGCGTTCTACATCGCCAACACCGGCCGGCCCGGGCCGGTCATCATCGACATTCCCAAGGACGTGCAGAACCGCTCCATCGTGGCCGACTACGACCCGCCCATGAACCTGCCCGGCTACAAGCCCTATCGCCGGGCCCGGAGGCAGGAGCTGGAGCAGGTGCTGGAGATGGTCCGGCAGAGCAAGAAGCCAATCATCTACGGCGGCGGCGGGCTCACCGCCAGCGGGGCGGCACCGGTCCTCAAGGCGTTTGCCGAGCGCTGCGGCATCCCCGTGGCCCTGACCCTGCACGGCCTGGGCAGTTTCCCCAGCGAGCATCCGCTCTGTTTGCAGATGCTCGGCATGCACGGCACCGTCTGCGCCAACTACGCCGTCAACGAGGCCGACCTGCTGCTGGCCCTAGGCGTCCGCTTCGACGACCGCGTCACCGGCAAGGTGGCCGAGTTCGCCAAGCACGGCAAGATTGTCCACATCGACATTGATCCATCGGAGCTGAACAAGAACAAGGCGGCGCATCTGCCCATCTTCGGCGACATCAAGGACGCCCTGGCAGACCTGCTGCAAATCCTCGACGAACAAAACTTGTTAGCCCGAAGCGCCAGCGAGGGAAAGCATTCGCCGCACCCCGACTGGATCGAGCAGATCGAGCACTGGCGGCGGACGGAGCCGCTCCGCTACAACGACCGCGACGACGCCATCCTGCCGCAGTTCTGCATCGAGCGGCTCTGGCAGGTCCTGCGCGACCGCGGCCAGCTGGAAGACACGATCGTCGCCACCGGAGTCGGCCAGCATCAGATGTGGGCGGCGCAGTATTTCCATTTCAACTCGCCCCGGCACTGGCTGACCAGCGGCGGCCTGGGTACGATGGGCTTTGGGCTGCCGGCGGCGATGGGGGCCCAGGCCGCGTTTCCGGGCAAGACCGTCATCGACATCGACGGCGACGGCAGTTTCCTGATGAACGTCCAGGAGCTGGCCGCCTGCTTCACCGAGAAGCTGCCCGTCAAGGTGCTGCTGCTGAACAACCAGCACCTGGGCATGGTGGTCCAGTGGGAGGACCGCTTCCACGGCAGCAACCGCGGCCACACTTATCTGGGGGCCGGCTTCGACGAGGAGCCCTATCCCGATTTCGTCACTCTGGCCCGCGGCTTCCGCTGCGGGGCCCGCCGGATCAGCGCCAGGGAGGACGTGGATTCGGCCCTGGAGGAATTGCTCGACAGCAAGGGGCCCTACGTCCTCGACGTCATGGTGCCCTACCAGGAACACGTCCTGCCCATGATCCCCAGCGGGCTGACCGTGAGGGACATGATCAAGGCGTGAACGCGGGACGGAAAGAGTTACCTTTCGACCCCTGCCGGCTTGCCCGGCAGGTGAAGAAGGTCATCAGCTAGCAGAAGGGGGAGCGTTTCTCCTTGACCCCTGCCGGCTTGCCCGGCAGGTGAAGCAGGTCATCGGCTAGAACGGAAGGCCCAAGAGTGTTTTTCCGCCCACGCTTTCTAGCCGTTGACCTGCTTCACCTGCCGGGCAAGCCGGCAGGGGTCGGAGAAAAAAGTGTTCTTGCGCTTCCTTTCTAGCCAGTGACCTGCTTCACCTGCCGGGCAAGCCGGCAGGGGTCGAGGCTGAGTGGTCTAGATTCCCCCTGTCACCTCTCCTTTGGACTGCCATGCGTGAATGCCCCGACCCGCTGCAGTTTGCCCTGCTGATCGCCCAGCGGCTGGACCCGGAACACGCTGTTGGCCTGGAGGAGCATCTGCGCTCCTGCCCGGCCTGCCAGCGCTTCGTCGCCGACCTGAATCCGCGGACCGAAATCCTCCGCTCTGCCGCCGACAATCCCTCCCAGAGCCAAAGCCGGCCCGCGGACGCTGCCCTGCCAGCCCCGGAAGCGGACGAGTCCACGCGAACGCTCGACCTCCACGCCAGCCAGGAGGATTCCGATCTGGTCCCGCCCTCCAGCAAGGAGAACGCGGACCGCCCCCGGGAACCCGCGCAGCGGGTGCGCGAGCGTCCCTTGGGCCGGGCGCCCCGTCCGGAAGTGCCGGGCTACGAGCTGCTCCGGCTGCTCGGCCAGGGCGGCATGGGTCTGGTGTACCTGGCGCGGGATAACCAGCTGGGCCGGCTGGTGGCCCTGAAGATGGTCCTGGGCGGACCGCACGCTGCCGAGATCGGCTCGCTGGAGCGCTTCCGCTCCGAAGCGATCGTCGTGGCCCGGCTGCATCATCCCAACATCGTGCAGATTTACGACGTCGGCGAGGTCCACGGCCTGCCTTACCTGGCCCTGGAATACGTCCCCGGCGGCAGCTTGCAGCGGCTCGTGGCCGGCCAGCCGCAGCCGCCGCGAGAAACGGCCCGGCTGGTCGCCGTCCTGGCCCGGGCCATCCAGTACGCCCACGACCAGGGCATCATCCACCGCGACCTCAAGCCGGCCAACATACTCCTGGCCCCTTCGTCGAACTCGGAACTCGGAACTGGGAGTGCGGAGCTGAATCCTTCTTCGCTCCCCACTCCCAGTTCCGAGTTCCGAGTTCCGATTGAGTTGGCCACGTGCGTCCCCAAGGTGACGGACTTTGGCCTGGCCAAGCTGATCGGCAGCGTCGATAACCAGACCCAGACCGGCGACATTGTGGGCACGCCGGGCTACCTGGCCCCGGAGCAGGCCGAGGGCTCGCCCTCCCGGACGGGCCCCGCCGTGGACGTCTACGCCCTGGGCGCGCTGCTTTACGAACTGCTCACCGGCCGACCACCGTTCCAGGGGGCCACGGCCCTGGACACCATCTTGCTGGCACGCCTGCAGGAGCCGATCGCGCCCATCGGCTGCAGCCGCGGATTCCCCGCGATCTGGAAACCATCTGCTTGAAGTGCCTGGAAAAGGAGCCGGGCCGGCGCTATGGCCGCGCCTCCGACCTGGCCGAGGAGCTGGAGCGCTATCTGGACGGCAAGCCGATCCGGGCCCGGCCGGCCACCTGGATGGAGCGGACCTGGAAATGGACCCGCCGCCAGCCGACCCTGGCCGCCCTGAGCGCCTGCACGGTCCTGACCGTCGTGGTCGGCTTTGTCGCGGTCGCCCTGGCCCTGCAGCAGGCCCAGCAACTGGCCGAGGCGGAACGGCTGGCCCACGAACGGGCCGACGTGCAGCGGGTATTGGCCGAAGGCGAACGCTATCGGGCCCAGCTCCAGGCCGTCCGCGGCTTCCTGGAACGCGGCATCCACCTGTGCGAACGCGGCGACGTGGCCCACGGGCTGGTGCTGCTGGCCCACAGCCTGCACCTGACCGAAGAACTCAAAGCAGTCCTGCGTCAGGCTGGCCTCCTCAAAGCACGCGCTCCGGACCAAGCGCAGCCGCGCAGGCCTGACCGGCGTTGGAGCGCACGCAGGCGTGCGGGACGAGGATGGGGACTCGTTGCTGGCCAGGGACAATCCCCAGTGGATCCCCGCGTATCTGGAGCGGCTGGAAGGGCTGATCCGCACCAACCTGGCCCGCTGGCAGCCGGAGCTGGCCATCCGGCTGCGGGCCCGGCTGGAAGGGCACGCCAGCTGGATCACCGACGTGGCTTTCAGTCCGGACGGCAAGTTGGCCGCCACCGTCAGCCAGGACGGCATTGCCCGCCTGTGGGAGGTCGAGACGGGCCGGCGCCTGGCCGAGCAGAAGGTCGGCTCTCCGCTCAGGGCCGTGCGCTTCAGTCCCGATGGCCAGCGCCTGCTCACCGGCAGCACCGGCTTTCCGGTGGGCAAGGGAGGTCCTCCGCCAGAATCCTTACGGGCCCAGCTGTGGGAGGTGCCCACGCTCCAGCCCGCGACGCCCCCTTTTGACCACGTCAGCTTCGGTTCTCTGATCGGCAACATCAGCAACCTGGACTTCTCTCCTGACGGCCGGGTGCTGGTTTCTCAAGCTCGGCCTGACGCCCTGCTCCTGATCGATCCGCGGACCGGAAAACCGTTGCAGGAAGGTTCCGCAGCGCGTTCCACCTTGTCCTTCGACCAGACGGTGACCCAGGCGGCGTTCACGCGCGACAGCCAGCAACTGCTCACCGGAGAGCAGGATGGCTCGATCCGGCGCTGGAGCCTGCCGGCCGGTCAGCCGGTCGGCGAAACCTGGAAGCTGGCCGGTCCCGTCGCCGTGCTGACGGTGAGCCCGGATGGTCAGCTGGTCCTGGGAGCCGGCTGGGCCCGCGAGCCGCGGACGGATCGCCTCCGGGGAGGCACAGCCAGTCTCTGGGACCTCAAGACGGGTCGGCGCCTGCTGGACCTGGAGGTGCCCGACCGGGTCAAGACCGCGGCCTTTTCCGCCGATGGCCGGCTCTGCCTGCTCGGGGGACTGCGGCGGAAGTCGGCTGGTCCGGAAGACACGGGTTCGTTGGAGGGCTGGGTGCAGCTCTTCGAGACCGCCACGGGCAAGCCAGTCGGACCGGTGCTGCCACATCCCATGCCGGTCTGGTCGGCCCTCTTCAGCGGCGACGGCTCCCACGTGGTCACCGGCTGCGAGGATGGCCGGGCCCGGGTCTGGAGCACCCACAGCGGCAAGGAACTGGGACCGCGACCGCGTTTCTATTTCAACAAGGGCACTGTCAGCCGGATTGTTCGCCATCCCAACGGCACCACGTTCCTGCTGAGTAACCTGACCGTGGCCACGGCGGCCCTGCTCCTGGACGTCGGCCCGTCCGCGCAGGTCAGCCGGCCTTTGCCCCTGGGAAACGTGCTGGTCAACTCCCTGGCCTTCGCTCCAGACGGCACCTTGCTCACCGCGGACGGCGCGGGTAAGGTCCGCTCCTGGAACAGCCAGACCGGCCAGCCCATGCCGCACTCCGTCGAGTTGCCCCAGGGACGGATACCGGTGCAGCTCAGTCCCGATGGCCGCTTCTGCCTGGTGGGCAAGGAGCCAGCGGGACAGCAGAGGGCCCGTGGAACTGTGGGAACTCCCGCGGCAGCAACCGCGCCTGCGACTGGACTCGGACGAAAGGCTTCGGGGAGCCGCCTTCTCTGCCGACGGCCGGTGGCTGGCAACCGTCAGCCAGGTCAAAGGGCAGCCCCAGCCGATCCGTCTGTGGGACACCCGCACGGGCAAGCTGCGCCGTATCCTGGAGGCACCCGCCGACTTCGCAGGGCCTCTGATCGCGCTGGCGCTGTCCTCGGATCACGGCCAGGTGCTGGGGGCCATGCACCACCCGGTCCTCCGCACGCCGTGGCTGTGGGATGCGGCCTCGGGCAAGCTGGTGGCCACGTTTCCCCCCCAGTCCGCTCCGGTCAAGCAAGTGGCCTTTGGTCCGCGGGACCGGATGCTGGTGGCCGTCGATGATGGGGAAGTTCGGCTGTGGGAAAAAGGCCCCGACCAGGTCCGTCCAGTGGGGCTGACGCTGCTGCATCGGGAGGAGGTTCGGCTGCTGCGTTTCAGTCCCGATGGCCGGAGTGTCCTGACCGCGGCGGGCAAGCAGGTCTTTTTCTGGGATCCGATCACGGGCTTGCGTCTGGGCCCGGCCCTGGACCTGGAGGGCCCCATCCGCGATGCGGTCTTCCACCCCAAGGGCGAGCTGCTGGCCACGGCCGACGACAGCCGGCAGGTTCGGCTGTGGAAGGTGCCCGGCCCACTGAAGGGCTCGGCCCGGCAGATCCAGACCTGGGTGGAGGCCATCACCCGCTTGCAGCTGAAACACGACCCGGTGGAAGCCATCCTGCCGCTGGACGATGAAGAGGTCGGCAAGCGGTACGTCCAGCTCCGGACTAAACTGGGGGGCACGCCGGAGTAAATGGATGGTTTTTGCCCCGAAGGGGCGCAACAGGATAGCCCAGGGCATCGCCCTGGGTGTCAAGTGTGTCGAGTTGAATTGAGGGTAACACCCCTGACCCAGGGCGATGCCCTGGGCTATCCTGTTGCGCCCCTTCGGGGCGCAAGACAATAGCCCCGAAGGGCGCAACAGGGTCGTTTCGAGGAAGAATCACTCCCCGCCGGGCTGCACCAGAAACGCCAGCTGCTCCAGCTGCACGGTGAGATCGACCGAAACGACGTGAATCCCCGCCGGCAGGCGCAGCACCCGCGGAGCAAAATTCAGCAGGCCGCGGATGCCGGCTGCCACCAGGGCCTCGGCGACCGTCTGGGCGGCTTCGGCGGGTACGGCCAGGATGCCCAGTTCCGCCGCCGTCGCGGCAACGACGGCCGCTGTCTGCTCGGGAGAGTGAATCTCCAGTTCGTCGAGGCGCTGGCCGATCTTGCTGGGGTCGCTGTCGAACAGGGCCACCACCCGGAAGCCGCGCTCCGTGAAGCCGTGATAGCGGAGCAGGGCCCGGGCCAGGTTGCCCACGCCGACCAGGGCCACATGCCATTCGCGATCGATGCCTAGGGTCCGGCGGATGGCGGCGATCAGCTCAGTGGCGACGTAACCGATGCCGGGATGGCCGAGGGTGCCCAGAGAAGCGAGATCCTTGCGGACCTGGGCGTCATTGACTCCGAGAGGTTCGCCCAGCATGCCGCTGGAGACGCGCGTGGTGCCCTCACGCAGCAGGGTTTCCAGGCGCCGCAAGTACAGACTCAACCGCCCCACGCTGGCACGCGAAAGACGAGCCTCGCCACGCGCTGCCGGGGCGGCTGGCGGCACTTCTCGATTCATTCTCCGTCGCCCGGATCGTTTCAATCGTTTCAATCCGCCCCTGGGCGGGCCCCCAGGGGAAACGTTCCTTCCCCTTGCAGTGTAGAGACCGCTCCCCCGACGGTCAAGGCAAGCCCCGGCCAGCGAGCGGCAAGGGAGGAAAGGATTGGAACTGGCTCTTTTTTTGTTGACGCGCGCGGCTGCCGCGGAGTAGGCTCTTCAGCAGAGGGAATAACGCGAACGTCTTCGCCAGAGTTTGCAGAGGTTGCAGCAGTCTTCATCCTGCTGACCTCCCACAATGGAGGTTTGCCCGTGGTTCACCGAGGATCCTCACACTCTCGCCCCGGATTCACCCTGATCGAGCTGCTGGTGGTCATCGCCATCATCGCTCTGCTGATCGGGCTGCTGCTGCCGGCCGTGCAGCGCGTCCGGGAATCCGCCAGCCGGGCCCAGTGCCAGAACAACGTCAAGCAGCTGGTCCTCGCCGTCCAGAACTTCCACTCGGCGAACGGCTCGATGCCGTCGTACTTCGGCATCTATCCGGCCAACGGCTCCAACACGTCCGACTCGAAAACCACCGAGGTCTACGGCGGCTGGTTTGCCCATCTGCTGCCCTACGTGGAACAGGATGCGCTGTACGCCGCCATTGTAAACGACATCCAGAGTTCGGGGTACAACTCAACCCAGACGACCACGGTCACACCCGCTTCGGGAGGAACGTCGTCCACCCAGACGGAAACGGTCACCAATGGCCCCGTCACTTACACCGAGCCGGTGACGGTCACGACGGGAGGCACGTCGGCGGTGACGACCTCGACGCCGCACGGGATCTGGATTGCGGCAGCGACCAGCGCCACGTTCAAGATTGTCCGGTGTCCCAGCGACAAGACCAACCCTCCCAACACCCTCGTCGGCGGCTGGGGCGCGACCAGTTACCTGGCCAACTGGAACGCCTGGGCCGGCAGCACTTCCGATGCCAGCACGGCCTATGGCGACTGGGGGCCCCTGAACGGCACCGTTCCCTGGGGCTATTACGCGCCGCCCCAGAACTTCCTCCGCATCACGGATGGGCTCTCGAACACCATCCTGTTCGGGGAGGGCTACGGGCTGTGCAACGGCCGGCAGCGGATCGCCCTGTATTCCGCCAGCTACCACAACTTCGGTTTGACGCCCTCCATGAGCAATGCCACCATTGCTTCCTCGGACCTGGCCAGCTATCTGCCCGTGGGCACCGTCCTGAACTATCCCTACGGGATGCCCAACTCGTTCCTGTTTCAAACGCAGCCTTTGACCACCGCGCTGAGCAGCTGTCCCGCCGGCGCGGTCTGCTGCGACTACTGGCTGGCCCAGACGCCCCATTCCGAGGGCATGACGGTCGGCCTGGTCGATGGCAGCGTCCGCCTGGTCAGCTCCACGATTTCCCAGAATGTCTGGAACTGCCTGCTGCAACCCTCCGATGGCCAGCCTCCTCCGAACTGGTGAGCCCGCCGAGCCGCGCACGCAGCGCAGCGGAGTAAGCGGCCTTCCGGGCTCGCAGGGCCGCTTACTCCGCTGCGCTGCGTGCGCGGCTCGGCTGCTGCTTCGGGGACAGAGAAAGACGCCGCTCAGAACCAGAGCCGGACGCCGAGGAACGGCCCTTGCAGGTTGACCCAGCCGATGCGCAGAAAATCGTAGCCCCCCATCAGCTCCCACCTGCCGCGGGTGATGCCGACGCTGCCCCGGGCGTGAATCACCCCGGCGGAGCCGAGCGTTCCGCCATCGACCAGGCCGGAAATGACCACCGGCTTGATCGGAAAGAGATCAAAGCCAGCAACGAGGTTGAGCCCCTCCTGGACGTACCATTGATCCGCGAACATCCGGCAGCCGATGCCGGCGTAGAAGACGGCCAGTTCGTGCTGGGCGAAGCGAAAGGTCGCGTTCAGGTCTCCCACGAAGAAGTTATCGGTACAGCCGCAGGGGAACACTTCGCGGTAGGCGTTCCAGTGGACCAGCACGCCGAAGCGCGCATCGGTGTCAAAGCGCACCTCGCCGCCCACCCGGCTGATGCCATCGACCTGAAAGCTCTTTTCGACGGAGGCCCGCAGCGACCACCAGCTCAACCCGGTTGGCGGCAGCGGCGCGGGCGTCCCGGGCGGCGCCAACACGGCCCGGCCCAGCCAGAGGTAGCCGGGATGCTCGTCCGGGTAGGGCTTGCGAGGGAACTGGGCCTGGATCTGGTAGGAATCGCCCAGGAGGACCGCTCGCAACAAGAATGGCGGTGCCATGCCCGCGGAGTCCAGGGCCGGCAGCGCGTTGTCGTCCTTGGTGGGCAGCCCCATGAAACTGGGTCCGGGGGCACTGGCCGGCCCGGTTGCGTTTTCCCTGGACTGGCTGACTTCCGGACGGGTCTCGATCGGGTCCTCCCCATCCGCCCAGGCGAGCGCCGGGATCAGCATAGCAGCGACCAGCAGCGGCACCAGGCGAGACATGGCGGCCCTTTCCTCCCGCGGCGGGACCGGCCAGCGCGATCCCGGCCGAGCTTCCCAGCGCAGACCGGCACGGACGTGGGTTCGGGGAAGGAGATAGCGACCGCGAGGGATTCGCACAAGAGCAACCGGCTCACGGCAGCCGCAGCAGCCCGTAGCCGGTCTCCCAGTCATGGCCGGGCGTGTTGAGGTCGCGGACGGCGGAGGCCAGGAACTGCTTGACCTGGTTCCTCGACCAGCTGGGGTGCCGCGACCAGACCAGAGCGGCAAGGGCGGAACCCTGGGGCGCCGCGGCGGAAGTGCCGCCGAAGGGCCGCTCGCGCCACTGGCTGGGGAAGGGGACCGTGGCCACGAAGTCGGGCTTGGGTCGGGCCGAGTTGGGACCGCAGGCGCTGTACCACATCCGCCGGTCATCGTGGTCCACCGCGCCCATGGCGACGACCGAGGCCCCGTCCGCCGGGAAGCAGACGCCGGAGCCGGGCATGGCGTGGCTGACCGAGGCGAACATCGAGGTCAGATGGAAGACGCCCGGAGTGCCGGACACGTGGCGGACGCGGACCCGGTAGCGCCGGCCCTCAACGGGATCGAAGCGGACCACGGCACAGTTGCGATCGCCCCGGTTGTGGCTGGTGGCCGCATGGCCGATCCGCTTGTTACTGCCGGCCTCCAGCACGTCCAGATCGTAATCGGCGCCCGGCTGCCAGTACATCTCCACCGAGACCGGGTCCTTGCTCCAGGGACGAAGCGGATTGTCGATCTTGCCCGCCTCCCATTCGTGGTAGCCGGCACCGTTGTCGTGGAATCGGCCGCCCCAGTGCCGGTCGGCGGTGTTGCCGGCGCTGGCGAAGCAGAGCAGGTCGGTGGGACCGTTGCCGCTGCCGAGGAGCCGGGCCAGGTCCTGGTGGACCACGCCGCCGCCCTCGCCGTCGCTCCAGTGAGGCGTCACCACGGAGCAAGAGATGATCCGGCAGCCCTGCTCGCGGGCCCAGCGGACGGCCGCCAGGTACTGATCGACGCGCGGCAGCTCCCAGTTGGCGAAGAACAGCTCGGCGTCCGGAGCGATGGCGTGGATGACCTCGCCGCAGAGGATGCCGTGCTGGCTGTCCTTGGCCTCCAGGTTGCGGTCGTCACGGAAGGAGCGGACGGTGACGCGCGCCGGCAGGGCCTTGCCCAGATGGTCGCGCCAGCCGCGGAAGCCGGTGTCGAGGACGGCGATCTTGACACCCTGGCCGCGATACCCCTGGGCCTGCCAGCGGTCCGCCCCCAGCAGGGCGACGGCGGCCCGCTGCTCCGGGGTCGCGGAGAGTGACACGGCTTCGTCCGGGGGACGAGATTCGCCTCCGACGACGGGAGCGAAAGAAGCGTTGGTGCGGAAAGCACCGGCCAGGATGGGGAACAGGGACAGCAGGCCGAGCAGGGCCAGGGTTCGGCGCGAGGAGGAACGCAAAAGGGGGTGCGTCATGGTGAGGTAGGCAAACAGCAGGAGGTAGGGGGCCGAGCAAGGAAGCCCGGTTTCTCATGGCAGTAGCTATTAAACCGCGTTCATCGGGAAAAGTCTCGGGGGTGCAGACGGAATCGGGACGTTTTCCTCGTCTCCGGGCCGGCAAAATCATCACCGTTTGCCATCGAGGAAAAGTGCGTGTTACCCCGCCTTCCAGGCTTTGAGCGCATCCTTGCAGTATTCCAGCAAGTTCAGGTCGATCAGTTCCTGTTCCAGCCGCTCGCGGGTCGGCTCTGGCAGCGACGCGGCCAGTTCGTCTAGCAGCAGGTCCGCGAAGCGCGCGCGGGCCCGGTGCAGGTTTTGCCGGACCCAGGCGTCGGTGACCGGCCGGCCCAGCTCGGCGCTGAGCAGTTCCGCCAGCTGCTTGCTGGATTCGTCCGGTCTTTCCGACCGCAGCCGCAGTACCCGGTACAGCGGCGGTCCCTCCTGACTGGCCTGTTCCAGCGCCTCCCAGGTCCGGCACAGGACCTCCTGCCGCCAGCTGCTCAGGAACTCCTCGTCGAAGTCGCGGGAGTCGGTCACGCTCGGCTCGGCCAGCTCCTCGACCGGCAGCGCCCGGGGGTTGTGCTGCTTTTTCCGGTTGTGATCGACGATCAGGTGGTACAGTGCCGTCTTGACGAAGTCGCGGAACCGGCCGCGCTCCGGGTTGGCATTGCGGAACGCGCCGCTGACAAAGCGGAGGGCAAATTCTTGAAACAGCTCGTCGGCGCTGTCACGGTCGCGCAGGGCGCCCATGAGGTAGCGGTAGACCGCGCCGCTGTAGCGCTCCATGAGGATGCGCTGGGCCCGGCACACGGAGTCGGCGGAGCCCTGATGGGCCGAGCGGACCTCGGCCCAGATGGTGCCAATCTGGCTCAGATCCAGGTTGCGTGCATCGTCCATCAGTCCTTGCTCGTAGGGTTGGGCCTGGCTGGCTTGCTCCCTGAATGGTAGCAGAAAGGAAGAGCGGATGAAATGGCGGCTCCAGGCCGAGGGAACACCGATTCTGTGCGCCTGAACCGGTCCCTTCGCTCTTGGAATCGCGTTCGGACCCGGGTATACTGCCGCAGCGCCCAGGAAGCCCCGTGCAGGACCGAAAGGACTCGGCCATGCGAATCTGTCTGTTCGAGGATGCGGCGGTCGCGGACCTGGAGCCGCTGACCCTGACCCGGCCAGTCTTCGAGCTGCTGTGCGGCCGGACCACGCTGGCCGACAAGCACGCCCGGCAGTTCCCCGGCTGTCCCCTTGGCGTTCTCGTCCGTCCTTACCTGGCTGACCTCTTCCGCCAGCGCTTCCCCAACGTCCCCGTCAACGACCTGGGCTGGCTGGCCGCCGAGCCGACGGCCCTGGTCAATGGCCGCTGGCTGCCGCCCGCCCGGCCGGGCCCGGCCGGGCCCGATCCCCGCATCGGCCTGATCGGCGATGAGGCCGCCTACGCCGTGATCCAGCCCGGCCACCTGGCGGGGCTCACCCTGCGGAACCTGGGCGACTACCTGGAGCGGTGGAAGACCTCGTTGCCCGCCTGCCCGGCCGACGGCCGGCTGGTGCGGTATTTGTGGGAGCTGGTTCTCGCCAACGGCCAGGAGATCCTCCACGACTGGCAGGGCCTGCCACCGCGCCGGCCGACGCTGATCGGCGGCTTGCCCACGGTCATCGGGCCCGAGGATCAGCTGGTCCTCGATCCGACGGCCCAGGTGGAGCCGATGGTCGTGGTCGATACCACGGCCGGCCCGGTGATCGTCGAGCGCGAAGCGGTCGTGACCGCCTTCAGCCGGCTGGAAGGGCCTTGCGTCATCGGTCCAAAAACGCAGGTGCTGGGAGCGAAGATCCGGGGCGGGACCACGCTGGGGCCGCAGTGCCGCATCGGCGGCGAGGTCGAGGCCAGTATTGTGCTGGGCCACAGCAACAAGTATCACGAGGGCTTCCTCGGCCACAGCGTCGTCGGCGAGTGGGTCAACCTCGCGGCCGGCACGCACAACAGCGACCTGCGCAACGACTACGGCGAGGTGAGCGTCACCGTCAACGGCCGGCTGCTGCGGACCGGTCTGAACAAGGTCGGCTGTTTCCTCGGCGACCACTCCAAGACCGGCCTGGGCGCGCTCCTGAACACCGGTACGAACGCCGGCATTTTCACCAACCTGCTGCCGGGCGGTCTGCTGCCGAGGTACGTCCCCTCCTTCGCCAGCTTCTGGGACCAGCAGTTGGCCGACCGGGCCGACCTGGAGCAGCTGTTCCGGACCGCCGCGGAGGTCATGCGCCGCCGGGGCAGCGTGTTCACCGAGGCCCACGCCAACCTGTATCGGACCCTGTTCGAGCAGACCGCCCCGGAGCGCGGCCGGGCCCTGCGCGAGGCCGAGCTGCAGCAACTGCGGCAGAGCGCGTGAAGCCGCTTGCGGCTTAGCGCACTAGCAGGCTCCGCCAAGGCGGTTTCGGGAAAAAGATTGGCCCACCACCGTCCCCGTGGGTGCGCTGCGCGACCCACGGCTGGGATATGCAACCCCTTCGGGGTAGAAAACCGGGCTCTCGTTGTCTTCCTACCCCGAAGGGGTTGCATAGCCCAGCCGTGGGTCGCGCAGCGCACCCACGGGAAGGAGCGCGGACCTACCTTTTCCTTCAAACCGCCTTAGCCGCAAGCGGCTTTCAGAACAGACTCTCAATTGAACCAGAAACTGTAACTGAAAATCTGTCCGGAATACACGCGGTTCATCAGCAGCCACACTTCGGCCTGAGTGCGTTTGCCGGCCACGACGAACGGCATGGCGGCGGGCCTGTCCAGCCAGGCCGTGACGTCCAGCGCCTTGGGATTGGTGAAGAAGAGATTCAGGTTAATGCCCTGGTTCTCTCTCAGGCCCCAGAAGGGGATCACCACCTTGCCGTCGAGGATCAGTTCGATTTCCTCCATCACGGACAGCCAGCAGTCAATCATCTCCTTGGTGACCGCGATGCCCAGCGCGCTCTTCTGTCTGGGATTGGGAATCCACTCATGGTCGTCGCCGGTCTCGGCCAGGATCAGCTTCCACATCAGCCGGCTCTGGGCCAGCATGGTTTTCAGATGCACCAGGGCCGCCTTCAGCCGGTCCGGCTCCTTGACGGTCACGCGGAGGGCCGGCAAGGCCGCGAGCAGTTTGAGCTTCTCCGCCTCGTCTCCCGGCGGCGTGTCGCGGATCAAGTCAAAGAACGGATCGGCCGGCCCGGGGCCCTTCTGGAACAGCAGGGTGGCGTTGTCATTGAAGAACGACTTGGCGTCGTGAGCCAGAATGATCTCCGCAACGGCCGACAGCAGGTGACAGTAACCGCGGAACCAGCAGGCGTCGCCGCGATCGAACTTCACCACGAAGTCCGCCTCCTTGCCCGGCACCGTCGCGCCCCAGGCGGTCAGCATCTCGAACAGCGTTTGCCGATCGCCGGCCCCGGTCCGATCCAGCTTGATCCGGCCGACGTGCAGCCGCAGCTGGACCGCGTTGTCGGCGACCCTGGCAAAGCTGGCCTCGGCACGGGCCAGGCCTTCGAGCCAGGTTTGCACCATCTTGCGGAAGGCGGCGTAGGTCATGGTTTCCGGCTTGGGGTTCTTGGGAATGCGCGGCCGAATGTCGCCCAGGAGCCGGAACGTGGGGCTGTTGTCGCGGAAGCCGAACTTGTACAGGTCCTGCAGCAGCCGCTCCTGGGCCTGCACGAACTGGAGGACGCCCAGGCCAAAGCGAACCTCGGCGTCTTCCTTGTCGGCGAGCTGCTTCTGGAGTTTGCTTTCGCCCTCCGCCAGTTTGCCCTCGATCAGGTAGGATTCGACCAGCGGCGGTGCCCCGTTCGCCCCGGCAGCGCACAGGCCGAGGACGACAAGAGCGAGGATCGTTGCACGGCGCATCAGGGTCTCCTTTCGTTGGTCAGGCTTTCCAGGTAGTTCAGCGTCTCGGCCAGGCCCACCACGTCGGCAAAGCGGGCCTGGACGTCGAACAGCGTCCACTCGTGAGCCACCTCCGACCGGTCCTGCACTGCCTCGCGGACAATGATCGGCCAGAGGCCCAGGCTCTTGGCGTCGGTGGCCGTGGCCCGGACACAGGCACTGGTCGAGCAGCCGGTGATCAGCAGCGTATCGACCCGCCGGGCCGTCAGGTGGCCGATCAGCGGCGTGCCGGCAAAGGCGCTGGCGTGTTCCTTGTACAGGACGTACTCGTCGGCTTGCGGCCGGAGGCGCTCGTCGATGCTGCAAGCATGCTCGTCCCACTTGCGGAAGGCCGGGGAGAAGTCCATCGCCGATTTGAACTGGGGCTTTTGCCAGGGCGGCGAGGTGGTGTAGATCACCGGCACCTTCCGGGCCCGGGCGGCCGACAGCAGCTTCTGGATGGCGGCGACGGCGCTGTCCAGGCGCGCGGAGCCGCCGGCGTAGGCCGGGTCGGTCCAGCCGCGGGCCATGTCGATTACCACCAGGGCCGGACTCTGGCCAAAGCCAAAGCGACCCTGGAAGATGCCGCGTTCCTTGTAGTAGGCGTCCACCGCGGCCATCGCCACTCGCAAGGCTTCCAGCGGGCCCATGGGTTTCTCCTTCTGTTACCGTCCCCGCACGTCGCTGCCGCTATCGATCATGATGATGTAGTTCTGGCTGGGCAGCCGGGCAATCCCGAAGCCGACGCGCTTCAGAAACGGATGCATTGGATCGATGCGGTGATACAGCGTACTGATCCAGCCATCGACCGATTCATACGGGTTTGGGTCGTCGGCAATCACCGAGGCCTTACCGGCCTTTCGGCCCTCGGGTGTGTAACCCGGCAGCTTCGGGTCTTCATCGTGTACGCCCAGCCCCTGGGCGCTGGGATGATCGAAGTTGCGCACGATGTAGCGGCAATGCAGGTCGCAGCCCCTGGAGAGTTCGCTGTCCAGCTCCACTGGTGCCAGCCCTGCTTGCCGGCGCTGCTGGTTGAGGACCTTCACCAGATGGCTCGCGATCCGGGCCTGGGTTTCCTCTCCCATCTTCATCGTGGTGAAGCTCCAGCTGGTCCGCCAGGGCCGGCCAGCCAGCACGCCGGTCAGCGTCGCGGTGCAGGTGGTTCCTTCCTGGAGCGGCGTCTGGGGCACCAGGCCGATCCAGTGCTGATGAATTTCGCGGCTCGCGGGATTCGCGGGCGTCGAGAGCCAGCAGGGGACTTCCTTGCCCGCGGCGTCGGTCAGCCGGCCGAGAAGCTGGGAGGGTATCTCGCGACCGGGCAGCCGGGCGGTGAGAGCGTAGCCAACCTCCTTGTCATGGTTGCTGGCCGGGTACGGGAACGGTCGGGAACGCCTGTGGTAGGCCAGCGGCACGTCTTTCTGGCCATCGACTGGAAAGACCAGCACGCCGGACGTGGCACCGACCGGGCGATCGACCTTGGCGAACAGCACCCAGACGTGGCCGCGGCCGGGGTAGGGGGCAAAACCGAAGCCGACCGAGCGCAGGGTGGGCTCCAGCAAGAAATGGCGGTTGATGAACGAGCCGAGCATCCAGTCGATCAGGTTCGTCGCTCCGCCGCCGAGGAAAAGGGCCGAATTCTTTGCGGCGTCCCGGCCCTCGGCCGAGGCGCCGGCAAGGTTCGAGTCCTCGCTGTTCCAGGGGAGGTCCGGGTGCGCCGGCAGGTTCAGGGCCAGGTAGCGGGCGTGGGCCATGCAGCCGACCGACTTTTCCGGGTCGAGCGTCACCTCCTCCAGGCCGGCCAGCTTGCGGTAGTAGTTGATCCGATCCAGGGCTTCTTGCTCGATCCGTCGCCGCACTTCTCTGTCGCTGATCGTGGTGAAGCTCCAGTTGTGCTTCCATTCCTGGCCGTCCACGCGGGCGCTGGCCGAGACGCTGTAAGTGCGGCCGGGCTGCAGCGGCTTGTGCGCGATCAGACAGAGCGTGTTGGCCTGCTCGCGGACGTGGCGCGGATTGGCCGGCTGCTCCGGGGAGGAGAACCAGACCGGCATGGTCTGGTTCTCGCTGTCGCGAAGCTCGGCCTGGGCCTGGGTGACGGCGTGGCGTTTGGCAAAGGTGACCGTGATGGGATAGCCGGCCAGCTTTTCCTGGGTCTGCGGAAGCGGATCGGGGATCTCGTTGCCGGGAAAGGCCCAGGGCACGTCGCGCTGGCCGTTGCCCGGGAAGCAGACGAACCAGTTGCTGTCCTTCTGCACGGGGGCCTTGAGGTCGAGCTTGCCGACCTGCGGCGGTGGTTGGGCCGGCTGCTCCGGCTGGGGCAGGGTCAGCTGCGGCGGCTTCACCTCGGGAGTTGGCTTCACCTCTGGCGTGGCGGTCGTCTCCCTGGGCTCGGGCTTGCGGGGGCGTGAAGCATCCGCGACGGCGGGCCTGGCCGGAGCAATGGCCAGGAGACGGTGGATCAGGAAGTACGATCCCGCCGCGGTCAGACCGATGCCGGCTAACACCAGAGCCAGCCACAAGAGGACCGGGGTGCGCGGCTTCTTCCTGGGCTGGCGGATAAGGGGAGGCGGCACCTGTGCGGCCGGACTCGGGGCCGGAGCGGGTGGGGGCGGCGCTGACGCAACCGGAGCGGGTCGGGCTGGCGCTGGTGCCGGCCGGGGAGGCGCCGGGGCGGTCGGCGGCGCCACGCTGGCCGTTGGAGCCGGGGTAGGGACCTTGAGCGTCTGCCGGCAGCGTGAACAGGCCACGGTGGCCCCGGCGAAACGGGGCTCGACTTGCAGGACGGTTCGGCAGCCGGGGCAGGAGAAGCGCAGCATGCGGGTGTCTCTTGGTTGCGGGGAGGGTCGGCTCCCGGCAGTCTACCAGATCAAACAGGATCTTGCTTCACTATACCGCAACGACGCCCGATTTTCCTGCTGGTTCTTGAGACCCGCTAACCGAAGGGGCTGGCAAATGTTCCGGGAACCCGTTAGCCGCGACGCGGAGCGCAGCGCAGCGGAGCGCGGGCTGCCTCCGTGGCCTGGAGCCATTCCGCGCTCCGCTGCGCTGCGCTCCGCGTCGCGGCTAACAAATCCGGTTCTGACCTGGCCCCTGTGTCTTTACAAAGGTCGGACGCAGTCGTTGTGCTTGGACGGCATAAAAAACGCAATCACCTGAGCCCCAGAATCGAGTCCAACACCCAGCACCCTCGTACGTGCTCACCCTGTTGTCGGCAGTGATCGAGGATTTCCAGGTTGTCACAACCGGCATCTTCGAGAGCATCTGCGAGAACCACCAAGCGATCGCGTTCCAGTATGCCGGCTGGCAGTGTCCGATTTTCATAGGAGGCCTTGGCAAGAGCAACCACAGTTGCAGTGCGCCAGGCGGGGTTGAAATTGATCGGGCGGAAGGGATTGCCGACGATGTCTCGAACCAGAACTGCTTGCGATTCCCTTTCGGATGCTGCTGTCCGTCCCGCTTGAGAACCCGCTGTGACTGCCCTTGCCGCAGTAGAAATGTCCTCGGTGCTTAACAGGACGCAGTTCGACGCCGCATCGGCGCCAGTCCAGCTCGCTCCTGCAACGAGCCGTGCCGCAATACTCGCCTTTCTTTCAACAAGCCGTGCAGCAGCGCTCGCCTTTCGTTGTGCGACTTTCACTGCCTCTTTGTCCACTTTTCCATCGGCAAATTCTTCCCCGACTTCGACCGCCTGTTGACTCCGAGGGTCATCAAGAAGATCCCAGATACGCCGCACGCAGGCACAGGCAAAGAGCCTTCGCTTCCGAATCCCAACTCTCTTGCCCAGGAACTGCAGCATTGGCGGCACTTCGCTCGCTGCCAGCCATTCGGCCTCGGTCATGATACATTCTCACTTTGTCGCATCCGGCATCTCAAGAGCATCCGCGAGGCCAAGCACCTCCAGCTGGGAAAAAATGCCAGTGCAACCTTGGACGTCTTACCTGACTCTCAGCGCTTGGCCCAATCGATGCAATGATCGTCGGCATTGTGCCGATGCATTTGTCACCATCAGCGTATGAACCGAAACCACTACCGGCGTCTCCCGCATCCGATAATTCCAGACCCGATCGCGCCGTCCCGGATAGACCAGCGCCGCTCGCTGGACGTCCAGCGCCGTGCAGTACGCCAGCATCTGGTACAGGTCACCCGTCTCCGGTTGGCCCTTCTTCAATCGCTTCCACTTCGCATCGACCACCAGGACCGGCCTTTCCTCGTGGAGAACCAGCACGTCCGGGCGCATCACAATGTCCGGCTGATCCGCGACGGGCAGGCTGATCGGGCAGCTTTGTTGAGCCAGCGCCCGCCAGCCCCTCCGAGAGAACGCCTCGATCAGTCCGCGCGTCAGGTAGCGCTCGAAGACGCGCTCCAGGTCCAGCAAGAACGTCGGCGACGGCGTATCGCCGGGCTGCATCCCCGGAGCAAGCCCCTGCCACAGCAGCAAACACAGTTCCAGCAGCGACCGGTAATCCTCGCGGACGGGCTGCTCGGCGAGGCGCGTCAGCTCCTCGGTGGAGAGCGTCCGGCTCCGAACGTCCCCCCAGCCGGTCAGCGCTTCCCGCAGCCCGGCAAGCACCCGATCGTCCAGCCTCTGCTGTGATAGCAGCCGTTCCGCCACCATTCGCGGAGCCTGGTTGCAGGGTAGGTCCGGGGTCAGCTCATCGTGGCGGGAGTGAATCCGCTCCTTGTGGGCCGGGCCCTGCCGCATCTGCGCCGGCAGGTCGAGCCGGCCTTGAAGGTGACTTCCTTGCGCCTCTTTCTCCTCATAGGCCCGATGCAGTCCGGCCCGAGCCAGCGTCCGCATCTGATGCGCCAGCTGGTCGGCGAGGAAGCTCAGAACCTCCGAGCCTTCCCGCACGACAACGTGGTCGGAGAGGGCGGCCAGCGGCTCATCGGGGGCGAGCAGGAAGAAGAGATTGCGGAGCGGAACCTTTGGAGCGATGACCAGCCGGCAACTCGGGGCGGCGATGACTCCCGCGACTCCACGTGTGGTCAGGCGATACTGATTCTGCTGGCCGGTCGGCACGAGTTGCAGCACGGAGCGATGCGCACTCAGGAGAAAGTCCACGTCAGCCGGCGTCAGGCGGACCACCTGCGGAGTGCGTTCGATCAGGTTCAGGGTGCGCGGCGCGGACATGGCTCAGCTCGGCAGCGGGGCCGTCCGGCGCTTGCCCGCGGGACGGCGGTGCGTATCGTCCAGCAGCTCCTCCAGCCGGTAGCTGACCAGCAGACGCGGCTGGGCGGCCAGATGTTCCTCCAGCAGCGGCCAGACCTGGTGCTGCCAGATCAAGTGCAGGCGGGCCTCGTCCAACTCGGGGACCATGAAAAAGCTGTGGCCGATCTGGGCGTGCGTGCCAACGTCGTTGGTCAGCCGGGCGTTCAGCCGCTCGAACAGCGACAGCACCCGCGTGGCGAAGAGCGGGCCGTCCGCGGGCGGATGCTCGGTCAAGTACGACGACAGGATGCGCGCGTCGGGCGTCATTTCGATCACGGAGAAGCGGCGGCGCAGGGCCTGGTCGAGCAGGACCACCGAGCGGTCGGCCGCGTTCATCGTGCCCAGCAGGTAGAGGTTCGGCGGCAGCTGGAAGTCGCGCCGGGAATAGGGCAGCCGGACGCTCTGGCCGCGATATTCCAGCAGGTAGAGCAGCTCGCCGAACAGGCGCGGCAGGTTGCAGCGGTTGATCTCGTCCAGGATCAGAACGTGCGGCAGCGACGGCTGCCGGGACGCCTCCGCGGCGAAGGCGCAGAGCAGCCCCTCCTCCACCGGGTAGGTCACCTCGTGCCGGCCCTCGACCTCCACCGAGCGGACCTTGATCCCCTCGACGAACTCCTCGTAGTTGTACGCCGGATGCAACTGCACGATCCGCACGCAATCGTCTCGACCGGTCGTCAGGCAGCGCGCCAGGCAGCGGGCCACGTGCGTCTTGCCGGTGCCGGGAACGCCCTGGAAGATCAGCTGCCGCTTCAGCTCCAGCAGCTCCCGCGTGCGCCGCAGCCATTCGGTGGTCAGGCCGGTGTCGCGCAGGAAATCGGCTTCGCTGAAGGAGGTTGCGGCAGGCCGCAGGCTAAAGCCTGCGCCTACGGGCTGGCCGGTCAGGAACGGCCCGGCTTCCGTTTCCAGGGCGCACGCCAGGGCGGGCAGCAGTCGATCGAAGGTCAGCAGGATGTCGCCGACCAGTTCATCGCTCGTCAGCAGGGGGTCATCGAGCGGCCGGGTGCGGGCGATCTCGAACGACCGCGCTCCCGCCCAGTCCCACAGGGCCGAGGGACCGGCCAGCCGGTAGAGCATCCCCGAGCCCTCCGCCTGACCGAACAGGCACCCGTCGAGGGCACCGGTTTGCTCCAGCTTCCGCCACAGCGCGTCGGTGTGCCGCTGCACGTTCTGCCGAAAGCACACGACCGCCGCCGTCGCCTTGCGAGCGACCCGCAAGCCGTAACGCAGGCCCCGGGCATCGAGCCGGACAAACAGCTGGGCTTCTTCGCGGTTGCCCCGTGCCGACCGCCGGGCGAAGGCGATCCACAGCGTCGTGGTGTAGGGATCGCCCCGGCCGTAGGCGTTGCGGCAGACGCTGGTCAGGGCCTGGCCGGTGCGGGCCTCGGTGATCAGCCGCCAGCCGTGCGTGCCTTGCAGCACCGGCTCGACGTAACGGCGGGCCAGCGCCTGACACAGCTCCACCAGCGGCTCACGCACCGCGAAGCGATAGCGCTCCCGATTCGCCTCCATCCAGCCGCGGTCGTTGTTCTCCTGCAGTTCCTCCAGAAAGCGGAAGGTGTCAGAGCAGAAACCGCCGAAGCGCGGCCAGGCGAACGAGGAGTCGCCCCGATCCGGCGACTCCGCCAGCGCCTTCAGGACCGCGGGCGTTTCCAGCGGATGCAGGCCGTAGCGCTCGCGCAGCCAGGCCAGGGACTCGTTGGCCAGACGGTAACCGTCCTCCGGAGGCAGGGCGGGGCAGAAGCTCTCGTCGAGGCGGATCAGTCCCTGGCGGACCTCCTCGTTGAAGAGCGCGAAGCGCTGCGGATCGCGCAGATGCAGCACCGCGGCCGGCAGCCAGAGGCCGGCTCCGGCCAGCGGGGCTTGCTGCCAGAAGGCGCACAGCAGCGGCTCGGGCTCCTCGGTCTCCCAGAACTGACTCACCCACAGCAGCGCGAGCCCGGCATGCTCACCCCAGTCCAGCGGGGCGCGTCCGGCTCCAATCGGGTCGGACATGGCCAGGGCCAGGCCGACCTGCTTGGCGTCCTGCCGGGACAGGCCCGCCCGCAGCAGCTCCTGGGCCCGGGCCAGCTCCTGGCCGCGTTCCTTCAGCCGCTCACGCAGCGACTGCGTCTGGCGCAGCTGGGTGACCACGGCCGCGGTCCGGTCCACTCCGTCCGTGGCGTCTGCCGACCAGAGTTCCCGGCCGGGCATTCGCGCCACCAGGGTCAGGAAATGATCGATCTGTCCGGCCGACAGCTCCGGCCGCAGGACCTGGATTTGACCATACGCCGCGATCATGCCGGCGTAGACGTGGGCCGGACTGCCGTTGGGCGCGAAGCGCCAGGCCCAGCCGCCGCAACCCGGCGAGCAGTTCCGGAGTCCACGCTGGGTTGTCGTGGGGCTGCAGGGCCTGGGCCACCGCTCCCCAGAAGATCGGCCCAAGACCGGCGACCTGATACGGACCACGCGGCGCCAGGCAATTCGCCAGACGGACACGGCAGCGGGTCGAGTCCCTGGAGCAGATGCACCAGCCCATGGCGGATCAGGCCCAGGCGACGGCCCAGGACTTCGCGGTGCATCGGCCAGGGGACGCAGCAAGCGAGGAATTGCTCCAGATGCGGCAGCAGCTCCTGGTCCGGAGCGCTTTCGAGAAAGCGGGCCGAGAGGAACCGTTCGCGGGCCGAAGCGATGGCAGCCAGGCGCGGCCCCCAGCCGGGCGTCCGTTCCAGCTCGGGAGTGCCGAGGGGCCGGCCGTGGCAGTACGCATGCAACAGCGGCTGCAGCGGCAACACGTCCCGGCCTGACTTCTTCATGAAATTGCCCGCCCGTGGAGATTGGGTCGTGCAGGCGACCTTTTCCGCACGTGCCTATTCTACCGAGTGCAGATGCCTCGTGTCGCTGTAAGCACGTACAGAATTGCGCGAATTGTCGTGGCCGCTGCTCTTGGCCTTGCCCTGGTTCCTCCGGGTCGCTATCAGGATTGCCCGGAGGTCCGAAGTTCCCGCGTGAGGGAGCCGGGTGATGGCGACGTGCGTTCTCTCTGTGCAGGGCGTGACCATTCACTATGGCGGAACGCCGGCCGTGCAGGACCTGAGTCTGGAAGTGCAGGCCGGCGAGTTCTTTGGCCTGCTCGGTCCCAACGGCTCCGGCAAGAGCACCACCCTGGCCGCCATCGCCGGGCGGCGTCGCCTCTCCTCGGGAAGTATTCACGTTTGCGGCCTGTGCGTCCGCGCTCAATCGCTGACGTTTCGCCACAAGCTGGGCCTGGTGCCGCAGGAACTGGCCTTCTACGAGGAGCTGACGGTCCGCGACAATCTGGGGTTCTTCGGCCGGCTCTACGGTCTGAAAGGGGCCGGGCTGCGGCAGCGCGTCGAGGAAACGCTGGAACTCACCTGTTTGGAGGAACACGCGGATCGGTTGGCTCGCACCTGTTCCGGCGGCATCCAGCGGCGACTCAACCTGGCCTGCGCTCTGCTCCACCGCCCGGCACTGCTGCTGCTCGATGAAGTGACCATCGGTCTGGACCTGCATGCCCGCGAGGCGATCTTCCGCAGCCTGCGGCAGCTGCGCGATCAGGGCACCGCTGTGGTCTGCACAACGCATCAACTGGCCGAGGTCGAGCAACTGTGCGACCGCATCGGCATCATGGATCAGGGACGAATGATCTTGCAGGACAGTCTGACAGCGCTGAGTCCACAGCGCTCGGCCCATGCCTCACGTCTGGAAGCGCTGTTCCTGGAACTGACCGCGAGGGGCCCCCACTCGTGATCGTCGCGCAACTCCTCCTGACCTGGGAGCTGGCCCGCAAGGACCTGCGGTTGTTCCTGGCCGACCGCCGGGCGGTGCTGCTCGGTTTTGCCGTGCCGATCGTGCTGGCGTCGATCTTCGGAGCCATCTTCCAGCGGCCCGGCCCCTCCGGCTCGCTGGCCCGGCTGCCACTCTTGCTGGTGGTCGAGGACGACAGCCCGCTGAGCCGCCGGATCGCCGGGGCCCTCGAAAGCAGCGACAAGCTGAAGACGACCCGGACCGACCGGAGAAGCGCATTGCGGCGGCTGGCCCAGCAAAGTTCCGGCGTGGTGCTGGTGTTGCCCGACGGCTTCGGCCGGCTGCTCGACCTGCGCCGTGGATCGGCCGAACCGCCGCGGATCGAGTTGCTGTACCATCCGGCCAGCGCGCTGCAAAGCGGCCTGGCCGAGGGGCTGTTCACGGAGATCGCATTGCGCGAGATCGCGGCCCAGGTGCTGGCTCCGCTCTTCTCCAGCGGCTCCTTCCATTCCGGCCGGCCCTTCACGGTGGAGCGGTCGGCCCTGACCGGCCCGCTGCCGGAACGAGTCAGCGCCTACGGTCACAGCTTTTGCGGCATGAGCTTGCAGTACCTGCTCTTCTGGGGCATGGATTGCGGTCTGCTGCTGCTGCGCGAGCAGCGGCAGGGAATCTGGCTGCGATTGCGGAGCGCACCGGTAAGTCTGGCCGCGCTCCTCGGCGGCAAGGCTCTGGCGACGGCACTGGTGGCCCTGTGCCAGATCGTGATGACGTTCCTGGCCGGCTTCCTGCTCTTCGGCGTGACGGTGACCGGCTCGGTGGTGGGCTTTGCCGTGCTGGCCCTGGCGGCGTCGGTGCTGTCGGCGGCGACAGGGCTGCTGGTGGCGGCGCTGGGCGGAACGGAAGGCCGGGCCCGGACCCTGGCCATCTTCGTGATCCTGAGCCTGTCGCTGCTGGGCGGATTGTGGCTCCCCGGCTTCTTGCTGCCGGGCTGGGTGCAGCAGCTCGCCGTGGTGCTGCCGACCACCTGGGCGGTGCGCGGCCTCGATGGCGTGATCTGGCAGGGAATGGGACTGGGGGCAGCGCTGAAGTGTGCCGGAATTTTGGCGGGGTTCTGTGTGCTGTTCCTGGCGGTCGCCTGGTACTGGTTCGCTGCCGAGGAGGTGATCCCGAGAACGCAAGGAGGACGACCGTGAAGCGCATCCTGGCGGTTCTCGTTGCCGGGTGGCTGCTGCAACCCGGCCTCTCCTGGGGTCAGCTGGTCCCCCGGCCGCCGACCCCACTTCCGCCGCTGAACCTGGAAGATCAGTACGAACGGCCGCGCCACCTGTCGGGCTACAGCGGCCACGTCGTCGTGCTGGTCTTCGGCGACCGCCACAGCGCCGACGCCAACAAGCGCCTGGGCGAGCAGCTGCACGTCCACTTTCACCCAACCGCCCAAAACCTGCCTCCCGAGAAAGCCCTGTCTGCTCCGGTCCTGCCCCTGGAGGGGGTGCCTCCAGGGACGCCTGCTCCCGACGTGGTCGCGCTGCCGATCGCCTGTGTCGGCAACGTCCCGGGCCTGGTCCGCGTGCTGATCCGCTTCCAGATCCGCAAGGCGTCACCGTATTTGCCCGTGTGGCTGGATTTCGACGATCGGCTGAAGACGCTCTTCGGCCTGGCTCCCGGCGTGCCCAACGTGGCCATCGTCGATGCAGGGGGCCGGCTGCGCTGCACCTTCTCGGGCCCGGTCAGCAACGAGGTGTTGGCCCAGATGATCTCGGCGATCACAGCCCTGCGGCGGGAGGCGGTCCAGCAAGGCCCGATCCCGCCCTCCGTCTCTCCCTGAAAGGATGCCCAATGACGATCCGTCGCATTGCCTCTCTGGCGTTGACCCTGGCCGTCGCGATCCCTGCTATCGGTCAGAATCCCCAGCGCGTCCCAACGGTTCAGGAGTTGTTGCCGCTCGTTCCGGCCGTCTCCACTCGCAACCAGGCGGTGCGCAGTTTCGCGTTCGACGCCCTGCTCTCGTCGGGTGGCGCCGAGGCGATGCGGACGCACGGCTGGTACTCCGGGCCCGGGCAGCTGGCCCTGCTGGTGCTTGACGAGGCGGACGGCACGCCGCTGCTGTACGCCCAGGGGGGCAACGGCGTCGTTTATGACGCGCTGGAGGCGCGCTGCTTGCCGTTCACCTACGGCAGCCTGGCATACTTCTTCGGTTTCGCGGATAAGGAGAAGACCAAGCTGGCGATGAGCATGAACGTGAACGCCGAACGCTCGGCCAGCGGCCTATTCGAGCTGGACCTGCGATCCTGTTTCACGGCCGAGGATTCCACCGTGGACGTTGTTGGACCCGGGGCCTACCGGCTCACGTCCACCGGCCAGGAGTCCCGGGCCTCGATCCGCGTCGCTCCCGGAGAAGCGCCGCCCTGGGGACGGTTCACCCTTTCGTCCCAGGACAGGAATGCCAGGACCGCGCCGCTGATTGCCATTGAAATCGTGGACGTGAATCGGTACGTCTCTGCCGAACGCCTGGTGTTTCCGGCGTTGCAGCCCTTCACGGGCCAGGTCTGTCTGACGGCGTTCCCGGAAACCGACGAGGTTTTGAATCGAGTCTGGAACGTCTGCGCGGACGCCCTCAAGCACAAGGCGCCGGCGGAGCTGCGGGCCAACTCCGCTGCGCTGCTGACGCCCCAGATGAAGCAAGCCTGGCTTGCCCAGATGCTCGCGCATCGTTCCCACTGGGTTCGGATCGCCCTCCGTGATCCGAGCAAGCGAGCCACACTCACGGCCGGTAAAGGTGACGTGTCCCTCATTCCCAGCAACAAAACGATCGACTGGAACTTCCTCGCTTCCCACGACAAGACCATTGCCGCCAGCTTGCGGGAGATGCTCAAGCAGCAAACGCCTCTCCGCTAAACACCGCCGACGTTTCTGTCCCAACCCAAGGAAGGAGTCCCAAGTGAAGGGTCGCTTCTGCGTTCCTGGTCTGCTGGCCTTGTTTGCCCTGGTCGCCCCTGTTCGCGCAAGCGGCCCTGGCGAATCGGTGGTCAAAGTCTACGCTTCCGTGCGCGGGCCGGATTACCTCCGGCCCTGGAACAAGCAGCCGGCTTCCGAATCGGTCGGCTCCGGCGTGGTCATCGAGGGCAAGCAAATCTTGACCAGCGCCCACGTGGTCCTCTATGCCAGCACGATTTACGTGCAGGGCAAGGATGGCGGCGAGAAAGTCGAGGCCAGGGTCAAGTGCATTGGCGCCAGCTATGACCTGGCCTTGCTGACGGTGGACGACGACTCCTTCTTCGCCACTCGGCCGGCCTTGGCGCTGGACACCAGCCTGCCCAAGGAAAGGGACTCCGTCGAGGTGTTCGGCTACCCGCTCGGCGGCACGAACCAGTCGGTGACCAAGGGGATTGTCTCGCGTGTTGACTTCGTTCCGTCCACCTACCGCTCCATGCTTCTGCGCGTGCAGATTGACGCGGCCCTGAACCCGGGCAACAGCGGCGGCCCGGCCGTGGTTGACGGCAAGATGATCGGCATCGCCTTCAGCCGGCTTTCGGTCGGCATTGGCGCCAGCATCGGCTACGTGATCCCCAGCGAGGAAATCGCGGCCTTCTTGACCAATCCCGCTCCCAAACCGCGGCTGGACTTCCAGTTCCAGCCCCTGCAAAATGAGACGTTGCGAAAGAAGCTCGGTCTGGACAGCAAGACCCAGGGCATCCTGATCAACCATCCCAGCGAGCCGCTGCAGCCCTATGACGTCATCACCCATCTGGGTTCCCACGCACTGGATAACCAGGGTCAGGTCAAGGTCGCCGAGAACCTGCGCTTTCACTTCCAGTACGTTGTCCCCCAACTGGTCAAGGACGGCAAGGTCCCCGCCACCGTCCTGCGCGACGGGGAAGTGGTGCAGCTGGACCTGCCCACGACGACCGGCGACGACCTGGTGCTTCCCGAGACGCACGGGGAATATCCCGCGTTCTTCCTCTGCGGTCCGCTGGTGTTTTCGCCCGCCGCGCGAAACACGGCCTCTCAGTACCTCCGGATGTCCGGCTTCGACCCCACCACCCCTCTGCTGCGGCGCGAACACGACAAGGTTCGTTTTCCGAGCGAGCAGCTGGTCGTGGTCGCATCGCCCCTGCTGGGGCACAAGTGTGCCCGCGGCTACAGCGATCCCGTGGGGCGGGTCGTGGAGGAGGTCAACGGCGTCAAGATCAAGAACCTGCACCACCTGGTCGAGGTGCTGCGGGATTGCAAGGACGAGTACGTCACCTTTGTCTTTGCCGGCGAACGGGCGGAGTTGCTGGTCCTGAAACAAGCGGACATGACCACCGCGACCCAGGAAGTGATGGACGACAACAGCATCCCGCGCCGCGGCACGCCGGAACTGGTGGAGCTGTGGAACCAGAAGAAACAGGAGAAGTGAGGCCGGTTGCACGACCCCTGCCGGCTTGCCCGGCAGGTGAAGGAGGTCAATGGCTAGAAAGGTTGGCGAAGAAGAAAGACTTCTCTTTTCTTGCGTGCGCCGCTCTAGCTTCAGACCTGCTTCACCTGCCGGGCAAGCCGGCAGGGGTCGAGAACGCTAAGGTTGGCGAAGAAGAAAGACTTCTCTTTTCTTGCGTGCGCCGCTCTAGCTTCAGACCTGCTTCACCTGCCGGGCAAGCCGGCAGGGGTCGAGAACGCTAAGGTTGGCGAAGAAGAAAGACTTCTCTTTTCTTGCGTGCGCCGCTCTAGCTTCAGACCTGCTTCACCTGCCGGGCAAGCCGGCAGGGGTCGAGAACGCTAAGGTTGGCGAAGAAGAAAGAATTCTCTTTTCTTGCGTGCGCCGCTCTAGCTTCAGACCTGCTTCACCTGCCGGGCAAGCCGGCAGGGGTCGAAAAGAGAACGCAGAAGAACGCTTTTCTTGCCTTCGTTTCTAGCCGGTGATCTGCTTCACCTGCCGGGCGAGCGGGCAGGAGTCGGACAGTTCGCTTCCCTTCCCTCCAGCTGCAGCCGCACCACGAACGTCGTCCCCTCGTTGACCCGGGACGTGAACGTGATCGAGCCGCCCAGGACCTCGACGATGCTCTTGCAGATCGCCAGCCCCAGACCACTGCCGCCCTGCTCGCGGGAGCGGGCCTTGTCTGCCCGGTAAAAGCGCTCGAAGACGTGCGGCTGATCTTCCTCCGGAATGCCGCAGCCGGTGTCGGCGACGCTGAGGACGGCCTGCCCGCCTTCCGTCTTCAGCCGGACCCAGACCTTGCCGCCCGGACGGTTGTAGCTGATGGCGTTGGTCACCAGGTTGGTGATGACCTGGGGCAACCGGGTTGAGTCCGCCAGCAACTCGATCTCCGGCGCGTCCACGATCAGGGAGACGCTCTTCTGAGTCGCCAGCGGCTCCAGCAGGCCCACGGTCTCCCGCACCAGCGCCTCCCAGCTCGAGAGGGTGAAGTTTCAGCTCCAGCTTGCCGGCGTCCGCCCGCGCCAGCGTCAGCAGCCCCTCGACGATGACCTTCATCCGTCGAGAGGCCCGGACGCAGGCATTCAGGGCGTCCTGATACTCTTGCGGTGTGCGCGGCCGGGACAGGGCCAGCTCGGCCTGGGAGTGAATGACCGCCAGGGGCGTGCGCAGCTCGTGCGAGGCGTCGGCCGTGAAACGAGCCTGGCGCTCAAACGCCGCTTCCAGCCGGGCGAAGGTGTCGTTGAGGATGGCCCCCAGCTGGCCTAGTTCGCTGTCCACGCCTTCCACGTCGATCCGGTGCGACAGGCTGGAAGCAGAGATGGCGGCGGCAGTGGAACTCATCGCGGCGATGGGGCGGAACGCCCGGCTCGACATTGCCCAGCCGCCCGCCAGACCGACGGCCAGCACTCCCAGCCCGGTCAGGAACAGCTGCCAGCCCAGCCAGCCCAGCTGGTGCAGTTCATGCTGGATCGAGCGGCCGACCAGGATGCGGGTGTTGTGCGGGCCTTTCACGATCAGCTCGCGGACCGGGCCGCTCTGGCGGACGCGGTGTTCCTGGCCGAACGGTTCCGGCAGGGAGGCCAGCTCCGGTTGCGGCGCGCCCTCCGGCAGGGCCGTGGCCTTGAGGACGTCGCCGCTGTGCAGCCAGACAATGAAAAAGGGAGCCGACCCGCGGTCGTCGCCAAAGCGCTCCGCGAAATGATTGGGCAGGCTCAGGGTCGTCTCCGGTGGGCGCTCCCCTTGCGGAGGCGGCGGGTGAGGCGGCGGCAGATGAGGCGGCGGGGGCCTTCGGCCTTCCCCGAACCAGGGAGGCGGCCAACCCGGACGAGGGCCGGGTGGCGGCCTGTCGGGAGGAGGACCGTCCGGAGGCGGTCCCTCGGGAAACGGACCTTCGGGTCCCGGAGGATGCTCCTGGGGTGAACCGCCGAGCCGGCCCGGTGGGAAGCCGCGTAATGCCCCTTCCAGGACGCGGGCCCCGGCCTGCAGCTCCGCGTCGATCTCGTCCAGGCGTGCCTGGCGGACCTGAAAATACAACGCCGTCCCGAACCCGGCGACCACCAGGCAGAGCAGGCCGGCATACCAGCCGAGCAAACGCCAGCGCATCGACTTAAACATCGATCAGGTAACCCATGCCGCGTCGGGTAACGATGAAGTCCTTGCCCAGCTTCTTGCGCACGTTGGAGACGTGAACGTCCACCAGGTTGGACAGCGAGTCCTCGTTTTCATCGAACAGGTGTTCGTAAATCATCGAGCGGGTGATGAGCTGCCCCCGATGCTGGGCGAGCAGCTCCACCAGGGCGTATTCCCGCGGCGTCAGGGCCACGGACTGACCCGCCCGGCTCACCGTGCGGGCAGCGGTATCGATCACCACGTCGCCGAGCTCGATGGTCGAGTCGGCATTGCCGGCCGAGCGGCGGATCAGGGCGCGCAAGCGGGCCTGCAATTCCACCAGCTCGAAGGGCTTGACCAGGTAATCGTCCGCTCCCGAATCCAGCCCGCGGACGCGATCGCTGATGGCATCGCGCGCCGTGAGGATCAGCACCGGCGTCTTCCGGCTGCGCCGCAGTTGGCGCAGCAGCTCCCAGCCGTTCAACTTGGGGAGCATCAGATCGAGGACCAGGGCGTCGTATTCCCAGGCCGTCGCCTTGTACAGACCGTCCTCGCCGTCGGTGGCGCCATCGACGGCGTAGCCGGCCTCGCGCAGGGCCTGCGTCAAGACCTGGAACAGGTCGGGATCGTCTTCGATCACCAGCACGCGCATACAGGTCTGGTCCTCAAAGTTGCATCTTTCGACCCCTGCCGGCTTGCCCGGCAGGTGAAGCAGGTCAGCGGCTAGAAGAGAAAGAAAGAAACGTGATTGCGCCTCATCTTTCTAGCTGATGACCTCCTTCACCTGCCGGGCAAGCCGGCAGGGGTCGAAACCTGGCCAGCTCCCAATTACTCCGGCGGCGGCGGTCTTCGCCCGGGCGGCGGTCCCATCGGTCGTTCCGGCAGGGCCTTCTCGAACTCCTGGAACTGCTCCGGCGTCAGGATGTCCTTCATCTGCTTGAGCAGCTCTTGCCGGGCCTGCTCGTGCAGCTTGCGCATGCGCTCGTGGTGCGCCCGGAGGACCGCATCTGCCTTGTCTTTTTGCTTATCGCTCAGTTTCAGTTCGTCCAGCACCCGGTCCAGTGGGGGCGGCCCGCCGACCGCCGGCGGACCGCCGGGACCACGCGGCGGCCTGGGTCGTTCCAGCTGGGCCGCCAGCGCCTTCAGTTCCTCCCGATCCAGGGCGCCGTCCTTGTTGGTGTCGCCGCGCTCGAGCAGGTACTGCAACCGCTCGGGCAACTCATCCTTGGTGACCTTGCCGTCCTTGTTCTTGTCGCAGGCCAGCACTCGTTCGATCAGATCGTCCGCGGCAACGCCCCGCGGTCCGGGACCGGGCGGTGGTCCCCCCGGGCGTCGGCCCGGGGGCGGCCCTCCAGGAGGCTGAGTCAGGGCCGCCCCGATGAGCGAGAGCGCCACGACCAGGGCGATGGCGAAAAGGGTTGAGCGTTTCATGCGAGTTCCTTCCTTCATTGTTCCCGAAACGGGTCCGAGAAGCGGGGGTCGGTGATGAACTTGTGGTCGCTCAGCGTCTTGAGGAAGGCGACCAGGGCAGCCTTCTCCTCGGCGTCCAGCCGGAGGCGTTGCCGCGGGCCGCGCAGGGCCGGGTGGAGGTTGGGATGCGCCTTGACGCCGCTGCTGTAGAACTCGACCACGTCCTCCAGCGTGGCGAAGCGGCCATCATGCACGTAAGGTGCCGTGAACTCGACGTTGCGCAGTTCCGGCGACTTGAACTCTCCGGCCTGGAAGCGGTTGAAGGTCACGTCGCCGACGCCGAGGTCCGCGACCCGGCCGTCGGCGTCCAGGCCATTGTTGCGCGGCCCCGGCGGGTAGAAGATCGCCTGCTGTCCCGGCGGCAGATGACAGACTGCACAGTTACGCAGAAAGAGCGTCTTGCCCCGGTTCTCCTGAGCGGTGAAGTTCGGGAAGTCGTCCCGGAGCGAGCTGGCCTTGAGCAGGCCCGCATCATATTTCGAGTTGCAGGACACCAGGGAGCGGACGAACTGGGCCAGCGCCCGGGCGATGCGGTCCGGTGTGATTTGCGAGTCGCCGAACGCCTTGCGGAACAGCTCGGCGTAGCGTTCATCCTTGCCGAGGAGCGCAACCAAGGTGGTCAGGTCCTGGCCCATCTCGGCCTTGCTCTGGATGGGCATGAGGACCTGCTTCTCCAGGGAAGAGGCTCGCTCGTCCCAGAAGAATCGGCCGGTCGGGTAAAAGCGGGCGTTGACCAGGCTCATCGCATTGCGGTCGCCGTCCTTGCCATCGATGCCCTTGCTGAAGCGGCGCGGATCGGCGAAGGCGTGCTTCTGCTGATGACAGGAAGCGCAGGCGATGGTGTTGTTGGCGGACAGCCGGGTGTCGTAAAACAGCACCCGGCCAAGGGTCGCTCCCGCGTCGGTGATCGGGTTGTCGGCCGGGGTGTTGTCGAAGCGCCGCACCGGGCGGGTTCGGAAATGGGCCGGCAGCTCGACGTCGGCGTAGCGCGGCAGGACGTCCGGCAAGTGGAGGGTGCGGAGCTTTGCCGGTCGCGGCTGCGGTTCGCTTCCTCCGCTCTGCCCCGTGGCGAGACAGAAGGGAAGGTACGCGGCCAGGATCAGGCCAGCCCCCGGCGCCAGAAGTCGTAGTCCGTTCATGTCTTGTCCGTTTGGGGAGGGAAAAACGGTTGCGAGTCCTTATCACCACAAGCAGAATAGCAGAGTGAACCTGAAGGGAAGATGAAGGCGGCGAAATTCGCCGGAAAGGACTCGCGATGACGCTCCTCTCGGACGATCTGAAAAGCATCGCCCTGTCTCCTTACAGCAACGCGGACATGGCCCCGACGCCGCTGGCGGAACGCCGCTGGGGGCTGCGCGACATGGCCGTCCTGTGGGTGTCGCTGGCGGCGTGCATTCCGACGTACATGATGGCCTCGTCGCTGATCGCCGACGGCATGGACTGGAAGCAGGCGATCCTGACCATCCTTCTCGGCAACGTCATCGTGCTGATTCCGATGGTCCTCAACGCCCACGCCGGCACGCGCTACGGCATTCCCTTCCCGGTCTACTGCCGGCCGGCGTTCGGTCTGCTCGGGGCCAACGTCCCGGCCCTGCTGCGGGCCCTGGTCGCCTGCGGCTGGTTCGGCATCCAGACCTGGATTGGCGGCAAGGCGATCTTCGAGTGCCTGGCCATCCTCTTTCCCTCCTGGAAGGAACTTGCGGTTCTGCCCGGGCTGGGCATCAACCTGCCTCAGCTTTTGTGTTTCCTTTTCTTCTGGGGAATCAACGTCCTGGTGATCCTGTGCGGCATCGAGTCGATCCGGCTGCTGCTGAACGTCAAGGCCCCGATCCTGATCGCCCTGGGCCTCGCCCTGCTGGGCTGGGCCTGGTCGGCGGCCGGGGGTCTGGGGCCGATGCTGTCGCAGCCCTCGCAGTTTGACCCGGGGCAACCGAAGGCGGGCCAATTCTGGACCGTCTTTTTCCCGGCGTTGACGGCCAACGTCGGCTTCTGGGCGACGCTGGCGCTGAACATCCCCGACTTCTCCCGCTATGCCCGCTCGCAGCGGGACCAGATCGTGGGGCAGGCGCTGGGACTGCCGGCGACCATGGCTCTGTACGCCTTCATCGGCGTGGCCGTCACCTCGGCCACCGTGGTCCTGTACGATAAGCCGATCTGGGATCCGACCGATCTGCTGGCCCGCTTCCGTAATCCTGTGGTGCTGACTGTTGCCCTGCTGGGGCTGTGCCTGGCCACGCTGGCCACCAACGTCGCGGCCAACGTGGTCAGCCCGGCCAACGACTTCGCCCAGCTGTGGCCGCGGCGGATCTCATTCCGGGTCGGCGGCGTGATCACGGGAGTGATCGGCATCCTGATCCAGCCGTGGCGGCTGGTCGAGGATCCGTCCGGGTTCATTTTCCGCTGGCTGGTGGCGTACTCGGCTCTGCTGGGAGCCGTGGCCGGGGTGCTGATCGTCGATTACTACGTGGTGCGGCGGACCCGGCTGGACCTGGCAGGGCTATACCGGCGGGAAGGGCCGTACTGGTATCGGGGCGGCTTCCACGTCGCGGCCCTGGTCGCGATGCTGGCCGGGATCGCTCCGTGCGTGCCGGGCTTCCTCGACGCCGTGGGCGTTCCTGGGATCCCAGAGGTGTGGAAAGAGCTGTACCATTACGCGTGGTTCCTCAGCTTCGGCATCGCCGCGGTGGTTTACGGAGTTCTGACCAGAGTGAATCCAATCCCTGTCCCCCGGAGTCCGCTATCATGACCTCGGCTCACCGCTCCCGTCTGGAGTCCTTCCTGACCGCGCTCAAGGACCATCCCGAAGGGGAAACGGGCCTGGTCTTCGCCGACTGGCTCGAAGAGAACGGCGTGACCGCGGCCGAGCGCGCCCGGGGCCAGCTGATCCGGCTCCAGACGCGCCTGGCCGGGATGAAGCCGCACGATCCGCAGAGGCTGGCCCTGGAGGATCAAGCCGACCAATTGCTGCGGGAACACGAGGAGGAATGGCTCGGCCCCTGGAGGGAGCATGCGAAGGAGTGGTCCTTCGCCAACGGCTTGCTGCACTTAACGGTCCCGGGCAGCGACTGGCTCCGGGGCGAGCTGGAGCAGGAGGACGCCTGGCTCTGGGTGGAGGACATCCAGGTCGAAGACCCCGACCTGGCCGGGGTGGAGCGGCTGGTGCGCTTGCCGCACCTGGCTCAGATTCGCTCGCTGGACCTGGCGGACTCAACCATGGCCCCAACGACAGTGCAGGCCGTGGCCGGCTGTCCCTTCCTGGCGGGCCTGACGAACCTATCCCTGGCAGGCGATGGCATCGGTCCGGAGGGGGTCGAGGCGCTGATGGCCTCGCCACACCTGACCCGGCTGGAGTCCCTCGACTTCTACGGCTGCTCCCTGGGCAACGAGGGCGTCCAGCTCCTGGGAACCTGGCCGCGGCTGGCGAAGATCACGAAGCTGGTCCTGGAAAACAACGAGATCACCGACCCGGGCGTGACGGCGTTTGTCGCCTCGCCCTATCTGAAGCGGCTCGAGGAGCTAGACCTGTCCATGAACCCGGAAATCTCCCCGGCTGGGATCGGTTCCCTGGTCGGCACAAAGAACCTTCCCCGGCTCCGCGCGCTCGATCTGTCTCACGTCTACCTCTTCAACCCAGGAGTGGAGGAGCTGGTCCGGCCGAAAAGGAATTACTTGCAATTGACCTCTCTGAAATTGGTGGAGACGTTCTTCGATGACGCGGGGATGGCGGAGCTGGCCGCCTCGCCCCGCATGAAGCGGCTGACCTCTCTGGAGGTTCACTGGAACCGGGACATCAACGCGGCGGGAATCCGTTGCCTGGCCGAGTCTCCCCACCTGAGCCGGCTGACCGCCCTCTGCCTGCCGCCTGTCGATGCCGAGGGAGCGAAGTGGCTCGCGGGGTCGAAGTCCCTGACCCGGCTGGAGTCCCTCACCCTGGCCTGCAACGGCGAAGCAGCCCGGCTGCTGGCTTCGGCGCCCAATCTGGCCGGGTTGATCACGCTCGATCTGAGGAGCGACGACGAGGGCGCCTGCGCCCTGGCGGACTCCTCGACCTTCCAGCGTCTTCGGGAGCTGAAGGTGGTGGGCCTCTCCGATGAAGGAGTGCGTGCGCTGGCTCGCTGGCCGCTGCTCAAGGGAGTCAAGCGCCTGGAACTGAAGGATGTCACCTCCGAGGGAGTTGCAGCCCTTCTGGCCGCGCCATCGCTGGAGAGCCTCCGGGCGCTGGAGCTGTCGTTTGCGAAGATTGACACGCGCACGGCGGAGAAGCTGGCCCGGAGCAAGGTGCTTGGCCCGTTGCGGCGACTGAACCTGTCCTATTCCAAGCTGAGTGAGAAGGGGCGGCGGGCCCTAAAAAAACGCTTTGGCAGGGCGCTCCAGACTTGAAGGGAGACAAAGGGGATGGGTTTCAACAATGCGAATCCCGAACCCGTATTCCAGGGCTGCGGAGTGAGGAAATCTTCGCACCTTTGAAACGGCGTAAGTGATTGCGGCGTCAGAGTTCGCAATGCGAGCTTGTCCGCCCTCTGGGATTTTTTTCTTCGCACCCTTGTTTTTCGGGCCGTTTCGGGTAAGGAATACTCCGCATCAAGTGCGTGACGCAACCCCTTGCGGGAGCAAGCCATGCGTGTCCCTGATCACCCGACCGAGATCCGCCGCATGCTGGATGCTCGCCGGGCTCGACTCGCTCCGGGCAAGCCCGTCCTGGCCGCCACGCTCACTCAGGTGCGCAAACGCTGCGGCCAGCCCAGTTGCCACTGTTACCACGGCGAGCCCCATCTCGCCTGGCACCTCACCTACAAGGTCAAGGGCAGAACCCGCACCGTCTACGTCCCCCATGACCTCCTCGATGAGGTGCGCATGGATCGCCGAACACAAGCGAATCAAGAATCTGCTCGACGAGATCCACCAGTTGACGGTGGCCCTGATCAAAACTCACAGCCGCCACCAGCGTCGCCAGGCCGGCCGTCCCTGACCGTCGGCCCCATCTTCGCTCGCACCGTCCGCCATTTTTTCCCGCAGTTCAACGCCTGGCTCGACAAGGTTGCTGACCCGCGCTGCCCGGAGCGGATCACCTACCACCGCCGCTTCCTTCTCTGGTACGGCGTGCTGCTCTTCGTCGGCAAGCTCGGCAGCCGACGCCAGCTCGACTTCAAGTATCGCGAACAGGGGACGGCCGTCCTGGACAACCTCAATCGGCTGGCCCAGACCCAGCAGCACAGCCTTCCTTGCAATGACACTCTGGATGATTACCTGGCCCTGATCGGCACCGATCCGATCGCCTCGGTGCGTGCCGAGATGATGGACCGGTTGATCCGCATGAGGGTCTTGGACTCCGCCCGCGTCCAAGGCCGGCTCGTGGTTGGCCTGGATGGCAGCGGCTACCTCGTCTTCCGCTGGCAACACTGCGACCACTGCCTGACGCAGCAGGCCGGCGAACAGACCCTGTACTGCCACAAGGTTCTGGAAGCCAAGATCCTTGGCCCGGCCGAAACGGTCCTGTCTGTGGGCACGGAGTTCATCGACAACCAGCACCTGGCGGACACCTCGCCCAACGCGGGCGAGCAGAAACGCAAGCAGGACTGCGAGTTGAAGGCGGCGCGGCGGCTCCTTCAGAAAGTGCGCCAGGACTTCCCCCAGTTGCGGCTGTGCCTGTCGGAGGACGCGCTGTACGCTTGCGGCGCAGGGTTCCAACTGGCCAAAGATTTCAAGGCGTCGTTCGTGACCGTCTTCAAGGAGGGGAGTATCCCGACGTTGTGGCAAGAGTTCCAGACGCTGCTGCAACTGTGCCCGGAGAATCGCCTGGAAGTGACCGAGGACGGCTGGCGGCACGAGTACCGGTGGGTGGACGAGTTGCCCTACGTGGACAGCGCTCAACGGGCGTGGCATCTCAAAGCGATCCATTACCGAGGAGAAGGGCCCAAGGGCAAGCTCTCCGAATGGGCGTGGCTGGTGAGCGCCGACCTGGTGGTGAGCAAGGCGAGTGTGGAGCGGATCGTGTGGGGCGCAGGTCGGCCGCGCTGGTGGGAGGAGAACCAGGGCTTCAACGTCCAGAAGAACAGTGGGCTGAATCTTGAGCATGCGTACAGCGAGAAGGGGCACTTCGGGGCGTATTATCTGCTCTTGCAGATGGCGCACGTACTGTTGCAGTTGGTGGAGAAGGGAAGTTTGCTGCGGGAGTTGGCGCGGCAGTCGGGGAAGCGGTCGGCAGTGGCGCTGCTGGGAAGCTTGAAGAACATCGCGGAGTTTTTCGTCGAGAGCCTGCGGAACCTGCGGTGGCCGCAAGAGGTGTTCGGCCAAGCAGGGCAGATCCAGATCCGTCTGGACAGCAGTTAGCAGCAGCACCCAGAAGAGGCGGGCACAGCAATCCGGAGGGGGAAGAGGGGGGGCGGCAAAGAAACCTGGCGCAAGCCGGGAGGGGGGGCGTACCGTCTTTGCCAAATCTCCTGACCTTCTCCCCAGCCAGCAGAGGACGGCCTTTCTACCCTGTCCCCGTGACTCCGCATCGCTGCCCGTATTCAGGCGTGGAAGAAACGGATGGAGAAGGTAGAATAGAATTGCGGGATTGTTCGACACTCTAGTAACAGGGGTGAGCAGAAAGTGGTTTTACTGACTTAAGTTATTGCCATTTAGTCGCTTGGGTCACCGCCGCACCTCTGCTTCTCGCTGAGGTGTTGGGGCTCCCAACTCCCCAGGATTACCTTGGCTCGATTCGGGCTTCGGAAATCGGCGTCATGCTGGACGAAATATCAGCAACGGGAGTCATTTCTCCCGGTTGGTCGGCGTTCTGGCCTCGGGAACCCCAGAAAGCCGTCCGACTCCCGGACCGCTCCTGGAGCCCCTTGCACGGGATTTACGCTGCTTGGACGCCAATTTCATCACCCCTGTTGCTAGAGTGTCGATTGTTCGCCCCATTTGCCCCCATGCACAGGAGGAAACCCCATGTCGGCCATCCGAAAGAGCGAGGCCGTGGAAAAGCTCGCCGCGGCCGTCTCGACGGCCTCCTGCGACACCCTGGCCGAAATCTACACCGAACTCTTCCCCGAAAGACAGGCACCGGACGTGTCCGGAGCAAGGGGAAAGGCGGTCACTGAGGAGTTGGTCCGGTACGTTCGCAATGGGCTCGAACCCGAAGAGATCGTTGCTCTGTGGAACGTCGTCTTCCCCGCCGACCGGCACGTCCACTACGATGAGGAACAAGACGTCATCAGGTACAACGAGGAAGAGCCCTGGTACGCCGAGTCGTGACGGCTCTTCCTCTGCGCAGGATGGGAGCCGACCGTGCCTGTCACCGCCCTGGGACATTTCACCGAGGACACCCAGAGAGCGCGGGCGATCCTCGCCCACGCTGAGACGCTGCCCGTCACGACCGAGGTGGAGCGGCTGCTCCGCTCGGACCTCTTCCGCAGTGCCTGGATGTTCGCTGTCGGTGCCCTCGATGCCTACTTCTGCGATGCATACACCGACAGCGTCGCCACTGCCCTCTCCTCCAAATCCCGTCAACCGGCCGTTACCCTCCCCGAGTTCTTTTACGGCATCAAGCTCCCCATCCGGGCGATCCTGGAGCCCTACACCAAACAGAACTGGCGCTGGCGGATGGCCGCTCGGAAGATGATGGAGCGGGAGAACGTCCTCAGCTTCGACACGATCAAGGGACTGTTCAACAAATTCTTCAGGGTCGGGTTCAAATTCTTCAATGACGTTCTCCACGGCTGGATTAGCCATCCTGAGGCGAAGATCCGCCTCTTCGGAGTCACGAGGGCGGCGTACCTGGCCATGACCCCGGCCAACCAGGACACGGCAAGGAAAAGCGCGCTGGAGAAACTGGATGACCGCTTCTCGGAGTTTTTCCAGAGGCGGCACGACTGCATCCACAACTGCGACCGCCCCAAGATGCGTCCCCAGGATCTCGCACGGGGCGGAACCGTCCTGAAAGTGATCCAGGACGTCGAATTCTTCGTCAACCGATGCGACGAACACATCAATGCAGAGTTCCGCCAGTTCCTGATTGGGATTGGTTGCAACGCAGCAACGATTGCCGCTGCGGGGTATTGAGGCGTTGAGGAACCAGACCCATGATCCCGCCACAGTTGCTCCCTCTGCTGCAAGCGTGCAAGGAAGATCCGGACAACGCCGAGCCGCGTCCGTACACAAAAATGGGATCGGTCCAAGCGCAAGAAAACTGCTCGAGAAGCGTTTCCTATGTGTCGAGTTTGAGGGGTGGTAAACCGCGTGGTGCGCCCGCCGGGGGCCGTCTTTTTCGATACATTTGATAGAGAGTGTCCGCGCACCCGGCACTGATCCAGACAAAATCCTGACAATCCTGTCGCCTTCTTGAGCGCCTGATCACTGGACATCCTTCACCAGGGAGGCGTCTGCCGTGACACGATCCCGCCTCGCCATGACGCTGATCGAGCTGCTGGTGGTCCTCGCCATCCTGGCGATCCTGATCGGTTTGCTGCTCCCCGCCGTGCAGAAAGTCCGCGAGGCCGCCAGCCTGCTCCGCTGTCAAAACAATCTCAAGCAGCTCGGCCTGGCGCTGCACGGCTACCACAACGACCACAACTGTTTGCCGCCCGGCATGGTCTCCCCCGGCCGAAACGTCGGCGATGCCACCGCGACCGGCTTCACCTTCCTGCTGCCTTACGTGGAACAGGACACCGCCTATCTCCTGTACCACTTTGACGATCCCTGGTGGTCGGCTTCCAACTTTGACGTGGTGGGCATCCAGGTGAAGCTGTTCTTCTGTCCCAGCAACCGCGACCAGGGCTACCTGGACCTGGCGCCCATCGCGGCGCAGTGGGCCACGCCGCTGCCGCCCCGGGCGGCCGCTTGTGACTACGCCTTCTGCAAGGGAGCCAACGGCTCGCTGAACTGGAACCGCAACAAGACGCCTCTGCCCGTCCGCGGCGTCTTCGCCGTCCTCAACGAGGCGGACGGCCAGGACGGTATCCCCCTGCTGGCGGTCAGCGACGGTCTCAGCAACACCATCGCCATGGGTGACGCCGCCGGCGGCTCGGCTCTCTACGTGGTCCGCGATTTGAAGAACCCCGGCGAGATCGCCGAGAACGCCCTGACCGGGCAGCCGGCCATCCTGGAGCAGGCCTGGGCGCTGCCGGGGTCGAGGGCCCCACTCACCCCTGGTACGGCTCCGTATTCGCGGTCACGGCGCAGTACGGCCTGCAACCCGACCCGCGCGACGAGCCGATGAATCGCCGGCCCGCCACCCCCACGGTGAACGGCGGCGACTCCCGCGGCGACAATAGCCGCGGCCGGGATTACATCAGCGGCTTTCGCAGCCTGCATCCGCAGGGCTGCAACTTCCTCTTCTGCGATGGCAGCGTCCGTTTCCTGAGCGAAAGCATTCAGCCGGCCACGTACCGGGCCCTGTCCACCTATGCGGGCGGCGAGGCGTTATGAGAAGTAGGACGGGCTTCCTAGCCCGTCTGGCCGGCCTGGGAAGGCCGGCCTACGTCACCGTTTGCTTGACACGGCCTCTCTTCCCGCGACAATAGAGCCATCGCACTTGCCAGTCTCGTTTCCAGCCGGCAGGCGGCTCGCCTGCGGCTACGGAGAGATGCCATGTTCCGCTCCGGTGTCCTCGTTTGCCTGCTCGGGTTGCTCGGGTTCGTACTGACAGCCGCGGAGCCGAAGCCGCCGGCCGAGCCGGCGGAGGGCGTGCTGCCGGTCGGGGCGGACGGAAAGCCGCTCAACCTCGATTTTGGGACTGGCACCCTCAAGGACTGGACCGCCGAGGGCGACGCCTTCAAGGACCAGCCGATCAAGGGCGATACCGTCTTCTCCCGCCGCAAGGACATGAAGAGCCAGCACCAGGGCCAGTACTGGATCGGCGGCTACGAGGTCCACCAGGATCGGCCGCAGGGGACGCTCACTTCGGTCCCCTTCAAGGTGACGCATCCATGGGCGTCGTTCCTGGTCGGCGGCGGGCCGCACCCGACCACCTGCGTCGAGCTGGTCCGCAAGGATACCGGGGCGGTCTTTCACCGGGCGTCGGGTCTGGAAGAGGAAAACATGCGCCGTGAGGTGGTCGATCTGAAGCCGCTCGTGGGCAAGGAAATCTTCATCCGGGTGGTCGATAAGCACTCCGGCCACTGGGGCCACGTCAACTTTGACGACTTCCGCTTTCACGCCGTCAAGCCGCCTTATCCACCGCGGCCTGTGGTCGCCGGGCCGGACGTCTACAAGTTCGCCGGGCTGCCGCCGGAGAAGGCCGCGGCGGCGATGACCGTGCCGGAAGCGTTCCGCGTCCAGCTGTTTGCGGGCGAGCCGGACGTCTGCCAGCCAATCGCGATGTGCCTCGATGATCGTGGCCGGGTCTGGGTGGCGGAGGCGTACTCCTATCCGATCCGCCGGCCCGACAAGGAAGCGAAGGATCGCATTCTGATCTTCGAGGACACCGATGGCGACGGCAAGTTCGACAAGCGCACGGTCTTCATGGAAGGGCTGAACCTGGTCAGCGGCCTGGAGGTCGGCTTTGGCGGCGTCTGGATCGGAGCGGCCCCGTATTTGCTATTTGTCCCAACCAAGCCTGGCGAGGACAAACCGGCCGGCCCCGCCAAGGTGCTGCTGGACGGCTGGGGCTACCAGGACACGCACGAGACGCTCAACACCTTCAGCTGGGGTCCGGACGGCTGGTTGTATGGCTGTCATGGCGTCTTCACGCACTCCCGGGTCGGCAAGCCGGGCACGCCCGACGACCAGCGCACCCTGATCAACGCGGGCATCTGGCGTTACCATCCGACCCGGCACGTCTTCGAGGTGTTCGCCCACGGAACCAGCAACCCCTGGGGCCTGGACTTCAACGACTTCGGCCAGGCGTTCTGCGAGGCCTGCGTCATTCCGCACGCCTTCCACGTCATTCAGGGCGGCCGCTATCACCGCCAGGCCGGGGCCCACTTCAACCCGTACACCTACGACGACATCAAGACGATCGCCGACCATCTGCACTACCTCGGGGCGACGCCGCACGGCGGCAACGAGCGCTCCGACAGCAGCGGCGGCGGCCATGCCCACTGTGGCACCATGATCTACCTCGGCGGCGCCTGGCCGGCCGAGTATCGCAACCAGATGTTCATGGGCAACGTCCACGGCCGGCGTCTGAACGTGGACAATCTAACGCCGAAGGGCTCGGGGTACGTCGCGTCGCATCGACCCGACTTCCTGCTGGCCAACGACGCCTGGGCACGCTTCATCAACCTCCGCTATGGGCCGGATGGCAACGTCTACCTCATCGACTGGTATGACAGGCAAGCCTGCCACACCGGCGATACGAAGATTTGGGACCGGACCACTGGCCGGATCTACAAAATCTCCTATCGCGGAACCAAGGCTGTCAAGGTGGATCTGAGCAAGAAGAGCGACCAGGAGCTGGTTGCGCTGCAGCTGAACGCCAACGACTGGTACGTCCGCCATGCCCGGCGTCTGTTGCAGGAGCGCGGCGGCAATGCGACGGTTCACGAGGCCCTGGAGAAGATCGCCTTCGGGCACAAGGAGGAGACGCGCCGCCTGCGGGGACTGTGGGCGCTGCACGGCACCGGCGGGCTCACCGACGAGCGCATCCAGAAGGGGCTGGCCGACGCCGGACCGCACGTTCGGGCATGGACTATTCAGCTGGCCCTGGAGACCGGCAAGCCCTCGGCGGAGCTGCTGCGGAAGTTCGCGGAGCTGGCTCGCAACGACTCCTCGCCGGTGGTGCGTCTCTACCTGGCCTCGGCGTTGCAGCGACTGCCGGCGGCACAGCGCTGGGACGTGCTGGAAGGCCTGGTCAAGCACAATGAGGACGCGACGGATCACAATCTGCCGCTGATGTACTGGTACGCGGCGACGCCCCTGGCCGACCTGAACGCGCTCCGGCGCTCTCCCTGGCCGGCAGCTCCCGCGTGCCGACGCTGCTACCGTTCATGGTCCGGCGGATCGGCTCGCAGGGGAAGGCCGAATCGCTGCAACTGCTGGTCGAGGCCCTGGGCAAGACGGAGGATGCGGCCGCTCAACGTGCCTTTCTGCGCGGGCTCAACGACGCTCTGAAGGGCCGGCGTCAGGTAGCGCGTCCCGAAGCCTGGCCGGAGACATTCGCCCGGCTGCTGCGCTCCAGGGATGCCGAGGTGCGGACGCAGGCGCTGAACCTGGCGGTCACGTTCGGCGACACCTCGGCCGCGGGTGAATTACGCAAGCTGGTTGCGGACGCCACTGCGGACGCCGCGGCCCGCAAGAACGCCCTGGCGGCCCTGCTCGGTGCCGGCGACAAGGAACTGGTGGGCGTGCTGCATCAGGTGGTCCGCGAGCCGGCCCTGCGCGACGTGGCCCTGAGGGGACTGGCCTTCTACGACCACGCCGACACGCCGAAGGTCATCCTCGACGTGTATCCGTCGCTGACCCTGGCCGAGAAGCGCGATGCGCTGACCACCCTGGCGTCCCGGGCCAGTTATGCACGGACCCTGCTCGATGCGGTCTCCGCCCGGAAGATCGCGGTGACAGACGTTCCCGCCGACGTTGTCCGGCAGATGCGCAACCTGAAGGACAAGGACCTCGATCGGCGTCTGGCGTCGGTCTGGAGCGTGGTCCGTGCCACGCCCGCCGATCGGGTCCGGAGCATCGCCGAGCTGCGGCAGAAGCTGACCGCTCCGCACAAGACGCCGCCCGACCTGGCCCTGGGTCGAGCGGTGTATGCCCGCACTTGCCAGCAGTGCCATACGTTGTTCGGCGTCGGCGGCAAGGTCGGACCGGACATCACCGGGGGCAACCGGGCCAGCCTGGACTATCTGCTGGAGAACGTCCTCGATCCCAGCGCCCTCATCCCGAAGGAGTATGCCGCTTCGGTCATCACCCTCAAGAGCGGCCGGACGCTGACCGGCATCGTCCGTCAAGAGACGCCCGCCGTGCTGACAGTCCTGACCGCCAACGAGACGCTGACGCTGGCCGCTGGCGACATCCAGGAACGGCAGCAAAGCAATGTCTCGATGATGCCCGACGACCAGCTGAAGACGATGAAGGAAGAGGAGATTCGTGCGCTGTTCGCCTACCTCCAGAGCCCGGTGCAGACGCCGCTCCTGGCGACGGCGGAGAACGTCAAGGACTTCTTCAACGGCAAGGGCCTGACCGGCTGGGACGGCGATCCGAAGCTGTGGACGGTCGAGAAGGGCGAGATCGTGGGCAAGAGCCCGGGACTGAAGAAGAACGAGTTCCTGCGCAGCCAGATGATCGCCGGCGACTTCCGGCTGACGCTGAAGGTCCGGCTGACGCCGAACAGGGAAAACAGCGGGGTGCAGTTCCACAGCGAGCTGCTGCCCGGCGGCGAGGTCAAGGGCCCGCAAGCCGACGTCGGCGCCGGCTGGTGGGGCAAGCTGTACGAGGAGCGCGGCCGGGGCCTGCTCTGGGACCGCTCCGGCGAGGCCCACGTCAAGTCCGGCGAGTGGAACGAGTACGTCATCGAGTCGACCGGCAGCCGGGTGCGGACCTGGATCAACGGCAAGCCGTGCGTGGACCTGGACGATGCCAAGCTGCCGCAGCGTGGGCACTTTGCGTTCCAGATCCATTCGGGCGGAGCGATGGAGGTGCGGTTCAAGGAGATCCGGTTGGAGGTGCTGCCGGCGGAGACGCCGAAGCGGGTTCCGGGCATGCCGTGAGAGGCGGGGGGTTGGGCCATCTCTGCCTGCCCTGCCCGCCACGTTTCCGGCGTTGGCAGACAGGCCAGCTGCTGCCCGTGATGGTCCAATTAACGCCAGTCGGCGTCATTTTCGTGTCTGCCCGCCACCGGCCAGGGTATTCGGGCGGGCTGGCATCCCTCATTCGTGGGCCTGGTCTGGTGCAGCAGTGGGTTCCTGATCGTCACGGATTTTGGGGAGGAAGGGGAGGCCGAGACCCAAGCGCTGAGGATGCCACATTGCCAACGGCGCTTTTTGCCTGGCGATGTCCCAGGAAATGGCCAAGCGTGTCCCTGTTTGCCCCACGGATGACAAAAAAGCGACATTGCCACCGCGCCACCAGCACACGCTGGTAGGGTAGGAGCCGAGCGCCTTGTTCATCTTCTGGGTGTTTCACAACAATGCCTCCGATGATAGACAGGTTTCTCGACTCCCCCCTCCGAACCGGACATGCACCTTTCAGCGCATCCGGCTCTCCAGGGCTTGACATTCCTCGCCCGGCATTACCATCGGGTCCGTATCCCGTTTCGATTTCGCCTTCACCGATCCCGACATTCTGGGATCTCTGGTTACCTTTCTAATCCGGGTCGTCTGGCCCCTGCCTCCCTTGGCCCTGTGGCCGGCTTTCCCGACCCCCGACTACTATGGAGGCTCCGACGCTTCCCTTGTTTCTCTTCCCGACTGCTGGGAACATCCGTTTCAGGGAAGCTTCCCACGTTCACGATGCTGGACTCTACGAAGGAGTTTAGGTGGCGGTTATACGACGACCCAACCGCTCTCTGCGGCTCCTGACCCCTAACAGGGTATTTCAGGTTCATCTGTTAGCCATTGCGGGCGGTAAAGAGACAAAACCGTCCGCTGGGATCTCCAGAAGGAACTCCTGACTGGAGATCGAGGTCACCGTCTCGTAAGGGTAATCCCCTTCCCTGATCCGCACTCGCGTCTTTGGCTCGGCCTTGCGGCACATTTACCAAATCAGGGTTAGCTGGTTCTGACCCAGCTATGCAGGTTATTGACGGAACGGGGCGGGCCTTTGCCGAAGGTCGAAACCCGCTTCGTGGCAACTCACCATGCTCCTTCTTTGTCAAGCCTGGCGTCTTGGCGGCCTGCATCACGCCTCACCAGTACCTTTCAGGGCCAGCTGTTTCACCTCCAGTTTGCATCCGCTGGAAGCTACGGCCCAACGACACATCGGCTGCCTGTACAGCCGATGGGGCTACCGGGCGGTTCGTCCGTTTCGCCCATTCCTGCATCGCGCTTCGTGGCGCACTCTCTTCGGGCCCTCTTGGGGCACTTCCCTAAAATCCGAGACGGGCAGCAACTTCCCTCGGGCCAGCACGGCATCGAACGCTTGCCGCGGCACGGAGCGGGGGAGCCGCACGGCGCTGACCACGACGCCGGTGTCAAGGACGGTTTGGGTTTCACTCGTCGCGCAGCAACGATTCGAGAATTGCCGGGGTCAGGCCGTGCGCCTCGGCGTAACGACCGATCTCATCCATGACTTCCTTGATGGGCCGTGGGGGGCAGGCGGTCAGCTCGCGCAGGCGGAGACGGAGCAGCAATTGCAGCTTGCGCTGCTCCTCGGCGGAGGCCGCCGAGAACGCGCGGGCGGTATCCTCATCGACTTCGAGAGCAATTGTTGCCGATGCCATGATTCACTCCCTTCAGGGCGCCAGGACCGAACACTGCCTTTCGCCGTCAGGGTCGCGCCTGACGGAGTCATTGTACCAGACCCGAGCGACCGGGGCTATCCGCCAGGGCCGCACCGGAGCCGGTAAAAGCGTGTCACTTTGCCGCTATCAACGGGCTTTCATGTGCGGTACAATTGCTGGAGGTGAAGGGGAAGGCCATGAGTGAAGAGAAACAAGAATGGTTCATCGCCGAGCGGGCGAAGACGCTTGCCAGGCTGCATCTGAGCCGGCGCAAAGACCTGCTCATCACGCAGCCTGGCAAGGACGTCGGACTCGAATTCATCGTCTACGTCAGCAAGGAAGGAGAGCCTGCCATCCGGCAGTTTGGCGTGTTCCTTCGCGGCACGAAAAGCGCCACCACGGAGGCGGCCCTGGACAAGCTGCTGCGGCCGACAATCCAGAGATTGGCTCGGATCGGTCCGTTCCCCTACCCAACCTGCCTGCTCCACTTCACCATGGACGACGACCAGGGCTATTTCACCTGGGTGACGGAGCCCGAGGTCACGGAGGACGGCCCACGGCTTGTGATGCACGAGGCCCCCCACGTCCAGAAACTGGACCGGGCTGCCCTGGATGAGATTGTGGACCGGGTAGACCGCTGGTACGATGTACGGATGGCTGTCTGTATGCTCAGCAGTTCGGCAAAGGAGGGCTTGCGGGTGGCGAGCGCAGGAGAAATCGAGTCGCTACAAATCTTCGTCGAGTCCGCAAACGAACTCGAAGCATCGAACTTCATCGCGCAGGCGAAGGACGGCATCTCGACCTCGATTCGGCAACTCGGTGACAGGACCCTGTTGTTGGAACGCCGTGGTCCAGAACATGAGGCCGTCAAGGCGTTGCTACTCACTGTTCGATTCTTCTACCAGAACAACGAGACCTCGATCAAAAAGACGGCCGATCTCGTCAAGGGGCTGGCGGTTCCCAACGCCCTACAAGACGAGTTCGCGGTCATCTGCAAGCAACTGAATAAGTTCCTGGACGCCGCGTCCCCGATCAAGTTCCAGACAAGCATTGGTGCGGACACCAACAGAGAGATATTCGAGATCTTCTTATACGGGTGCTTCGCCCACGCGAACCGCGAGAAACGCCGGCGCGTGAAATCCTGGGAGCAAGGGCCGTGCTTCGACGATCTGCGTGCCCGGTTTGACGTTATCCTTGTGGCATTTGTGAGCGCGGTTGCCAAGCTGAAGGCCGTCTGCGTCAAGATACTCACCGAGCTTGGAGTAGCCGCCTAACCACCTGCTGCACCCGAACCGGCCAGCGGTTTGAGCGCCTGGATGATGGTGAAGCACGCTGCGGAGAGCTTGAAAAGGCACAGCGTCCTCGAATGAAGCTGGGGTGGACTTGTGGGTTTCAGTTGAGGAAGTCGGTAGGCTGTCGGAGTCGCTGATCCATACGAGTCAACGGAGGAACGGACAATTGTTCTCAAGAAAAGAGTGGCTATCGTTCCGCGCCCGCTAGTATAATAGTCAGGAAAAGATTGCAAGGAAGGCGGGTATTCAAGAAATGAGCATCGGAAGGAAAAGTGGAGCGAACCTGTCGCCGTGCCGGACAGGAAACCGGCGGCGAAAGGACAGGGTCCCCACGGCCAGAATTCAATGAGGCATTATGGCAACGCAAATCCCGTTCGGCACTGGAGTGGAGGTCGCGACGAATCCGGAGCCGCGATGTCCATGCATTCTCCTGGTGGACATCTCCGAATCAATGGAAGGACAACGCATCGCGGAACTCCAGGAGGGTTTACAGACCTACCGGACTGATCTGCTAGCAGACAGTCAAGCAACGCAACGTGTGGAAGTGGCCGTCGTTACGTTCGGCGGACATGTTGAGGTGGCTTCTCCTTTCGCCACGGCCGAGCAATTTCACCCACCCGCATTGGCAGTGAGGGGAGATACACCCATGGGGGAGGCGATACTGTGTGGTATCCAACTCCTCCAAGATCGCAAGCGGTTTTACAAGCTGAACGGTCTGCACTATTTCCGCCCTTGGCTGTTTTTGATCACCGACGGTGGACCGACCGACCAGTGGCATGCAGCCGCAGAGAAGATCAAGCAGGGGGAGGAATCGAAAAGCTTCGCCTTCTTCGCTGTGGGCGTCGAAGGAGCGAACTTCGATGTCCTGCGCCAGATTAGCGTGCGCAAACCCTTGGTTCTCCGTGGATTGCGATTCCGTGAGATGTTCGTCTGGCTCTCCCGGTCTCAGCGAGCAGTTTCTCAATCCTCTCCCGGGCAGGAAGACACGGTGAAGTTCACCAGCCCCACTGGCCCTGATGGTTGGGCTGGCCTCTGAGCGGGTGGCATTCTCATGTGGAAAGTTGTGGCCCAGAGCGTAGCGGGGACTCGGCATCTCCGCGCCACGCAACCCTGCCAAGACAGCTGTCGCTGGCAAACGGTCGAGATCAATGGCGACGAGGTATTGATCCTCGCATGCGCAGACGGAGCAGGAAGCGCGGATCGCGCGGAGCAAGGTGCCAATCTCGGTTGTGATTGGTTGGTGCGGCAGGTCCACAATGACCTCAAAGCAAGACAAGGCGTCGAAGCAATTCAGCGAAATGTCGCAGAGGGCTGGCTCCGAGGTGCCCGACAGCAGCTGGAATGCGAAGCAGCGAAAACGAGCGATCCCCTGCGGGCCTTTGCATGTACCGTCCTGCTGGCTGTCATCGGTAAGAACACGGCGGCCTTTTTGCAGCTTGGCGACGGAGCCATTGTGCTGGCTGAAGATGCTGCATTTCGGACGGTTTTTTGGCCGCAGAACGGGGAGTACGCGAATGAGACCTTCTTCCTGACTGACCCAGATGCGGAACAACGCATGGAGTTTCTGCAGCATCCGGGGCAGGTTCGAGCAATTGCTCTGCTGACAGATGGGCTTCAGCGGGTAGCGCTCGACTACGCAACGCGCGAAGGATACCCGCCCTTTTTCAATCCGCTCTTTAGGCAGTTGCAGGAAGCGAACGACGCGCAAGCTCTTGCTGAACCGATGCGTACCTTTCTCGACTCTCCATTGATCAATCAGCGGACAGAGGACGACAAAACCCTGATGCTTGCAACGCATGTGGCTGAATGTGATGGGTGTATTGGAGCATTGTAGGCGTGTTGGCCTTCCGCGACGATAAGGGAAAACAGTGGTCCGTCGGACAGGAACTGTCTGCAGGCGGCGAGGGGACAGTGTACTCGGTTGCTGAGACGAATGCCTTTCTCGCCAAGATCTACCATAAGCCTCCGTCCTCAGACACGCAATCCAAACTCGGCTGGATGGTGCAGAATGGCTCGGAGGCATTAGCCAAGGTGGCAGCGTGGCCATCGAGGCTGTTGTACCTCAAGTCGGACAGACAGTGCCGCGGCTTTTTGATGCCCCGATTCCATCAGCACGAGCCCCTGTACCACCTGTACCATCCAGCGCAGCGGGCCAAACACTTTCCCAGGGCGGACTTTGCCTTCCTCGTTCAGGCGGCGCACAACTGCGCAGCGGCGTTTGACGAGATCCATAAGAAGGGTTGCCTGATCGGAGATGTCAACGAAAAGAACGCGCTGATCTCTGCAAAAAACGCATTGGTGCCGGCCGTTCGGGTTAGATTGGCGGGGGTTTTGGTAAATGAAGGGTGAGGCGGTGATACAGGTCCGGCGGCAGCTCCCAGAGATCCAACAGCTTCTGTTGCAGCGCTGTCAAGGCAACGACGTGGGCCAATTGTTGCCCTGCCGCCTCGACGATCACCAGGCTGATTCCCTTGAACGCGCGCAGCAGCAATTCCGCACTGGGGTTCTTGGCCTGGCGTCCTGGCTGGCCTGGATACAACCCCTTGAGCGTCTCCTTGCTTTCGTGCAACTTCTTCCGCACCTGCCATTCCACTACCGTCAGCAGCCGCAACGCCATGCTCAGCAACAGCACCAACCCGTGGATGCGGTTCTCGTATTGCAAGAACATCGGCGTTAGCCCCAGCGGTTGGCCCTTCAGCCGCGACCAGTTGTCCTCTAGCCGATTTTGCCCGCGATAACCCCAGACCACCGCCGCCAGGCTCATCAGTACCTGGTTCGTCGCATAGACGCGCCAGCCCATGTCTCGTTTGGCCAGTTCGATCGCCTCTTCGCGTCGGGACACTTCCAGGCGCTGCTCCCGTTCCTTCTGGACGCGGGCTGGCCGGTCGCCATAAGCCCGCACCTGCTTGCTGTGCGTTGTCGTCTGCACGCGCACCTCCAGCATGCCCTGAACACGCTGCTGCTTGACGATCGCGGCGGCGGCCGTTTGCAGTTGCCCCGCCGTCAGCCGCTTCTTGCCTTGTTTGCGTTGGGTCAGCGCTGCCAGTTGCGCTGCGCCTTGTGCAACCGCCTGTCCAACTGCTGGTGCTGCCCCTGGGCATAGGCCAGCGACCGTACCAGCCAACGCCGCTCCGTCCAGACCACCTGCCGGCCGTTGATTTCCGCCTGCAGTTGCACGTCCAGGGAGAATCCCTCGGCGACCAACTCCGCGCCGGCCTCCGGGTTGGCGGCGGGGCGGTAGACCTGCTGCAGGGGTTGTCGGCCTGCCCAGACGGGCTGCAGCAACGCGCGCCGCTTCTTCAGGGACAGTTGCGTTTCCGACAGCGGCGTGAGGTAAAAGTCCTTGGTGTCGGCCAGGTGGGCCCGCGTGGCCAGCGCGGCGCCCTTGCAGTCCATGACAAAGGTCTTGCCGCCTGGGCCGAAGGTCCGCTGCACCTTCTTGATCTGGGGGACGTACAGCGGGTCATCGGCGCTGTTGCCCGGCACCACCAAGGTGGTTACCGGCATGCCCAGTGGGTCCAGAGCGGCCAGAGCGACCTTGATCTGCGGCTGGTCGTCGTTATCCTTGCTGTGACCGAACTGGAACAAGCCCTGCGCGGCGAGGGTCTCGACGTAGGAGTTGGCCGTACTCATGTCGATGCGAAACAAGTCCGTCGGCAGTTGGTAAACGCGGACGGAACTCTGGTTGAGGTCGCTCTCGCAGTCTGGCCAGGAACCGTCGAGAGCCAGGCGGTCGAGGAGGTCGGCCAGGCGGTCGTCCTGGAAGTCGAGCGGGTGGACGGCTTTGCCCAGACAGACCTGCAGGGTGTGCAGGTTGGCTTGGGCCCAGGGCTGCACGCTGCAGAGGCGGTGGTCTCCCTGGGAGGTGAGGAAGGCGAGCCAGACGCAGGCAACCTCGCCGAAGGTCAACTCGCCCTGCCAGCGGTGGCCGGAGGGAAAGTGGCGATCGAGGATCTTGTCCACCTGCAGGCGTTGGAGCGTGGCCACCAGAACGGGAATGTCGTCCACCCGTTCCACACGATGCACTTGCGGGGTTTCAGCGTTCATACCCTCTTTGATATGCCACGCCCCGTTTCTGAAAACCCCTCTTTTCTAAGCCGAACGGCCGGTTGGTGGTTCTCATCGACTGTGACTCATTTCAGGTCAACACCAATGGCCGCTGCTACCCCTGTGAGGTGGGAGTTCCGTTGTACACGCCGCCAGAACTCCAGAAGAAATCCTTCCGGGAACTGATCCGGACCCGTAATCACGACCGTTTCGGTCTAGCGATCCTGATATTCCAGCTACTGTTCGTCGGTCGGCATCCGTACGCGGGGCGATACCTCGGCTCGGATGAGCCGGACTATGAACAGTTCATCCAGGACTACCGCTTCGCATTTGGCGCATCCGCAAAGGCCCTCAAAATGGAACCCCCGCCGCATGCGCCCCACTTGAACACCGTCCCTCCGGGGATCGGGAAGCTGTTTGAGCGAGCTTTTGGGAAGGGCTCGGAACGAGACGGAGCAAGGCCGTCGGCGTTAGATTGGGTAACGGAACTGGAGAAGTTCCGGAAGGCGCTGGGCGTCTGCCACATAGACGGCGGCCATTGGTTTTGGAATAAGCTTGGCAGTTGCTCATGGTGTACGATTGCCCGGGGAGGAGGGCCGAATTATTTCGCTGGGGTCGTCCTTACGGACACGCGATTCAGCCTCAACCACGCCAGAATCCACGGATTGACCAACCAATGGCAGAACGCCGCGAGACTGTCATTTCCGTACAGTCGAAATGCTTTTCTCCCGGCTGCGACTCCTTCCCCTCGGCCCCTGCCGTTTCATATGGCCATCCCGCCTCATCCGCCTGCCCCTCCAGTTGAGCCCAAGCAGCCAGATTTGCCCCCAGCGCCAGTGAAACCCGAGCCGATCCCTCCGCCAACACGCCCTGAAGTGAGACTTGACGGCGACCTGACCCCCATCCCGCGGCCCCTCCGGGAGTCACACGCAGGCGAGCCGATCCCTCCCGGTCTGGGTGCCATTCGACCACAACCCCAGCTGGTGCTTCCTCCAGCTCCGACGTTGGTACTGCCTCCGGAACCAGCCGCTCCACAACCTCTCCCTGCCCCGCCACTGCTCTCGCTGGATGTGAGGTACTCGCTTCCTCCAAAGCCAGCTTTTCGACGGGAACCGTTGTCGCAGCAGGTCAAGGAACACATAGTGTTTCTTATTATCGTGGGTGGAGGAGTTCTCGTGTCGTTGGTCCTGACCCTATTGCCCTCCCGGGTTCCTTCTGTTCTTGGGGGAGTTTTTGCGATTGTGCAAGGACTGCTGTTGATCCCGTTGCTTGGACAGGCCGGCTTGGCGTTCCTGCGACACAAGCGGAACGAGAAGAGACTGAATCGCCTTGCCCTGAAACAGTGGGAGGCTAAGGTTACCAGCATTCAGGAAGAGGTGGAGACAACACGCGCGAAGCGGCAAGATGAGAATGCGAGGCGCAGCCGTCTGCACGAACAGGTGGAAAGACAACAATGGGAAGAGTACCAATTGGAGAGGCAGGAGTGGGCTTCCGCCCGTGAGGACGCTCAAACCAATCATAAAAGTGCCCTTTGCCAGTGGCAAGATTCCGTTGAGAAAGCGAAAGAGGTCTACAAGGCACAGATGCTCGCCTGGAATGAGGAAAAGCAGCGCTGTCTCGATGCGCTGGCAGATTTCACCCGGCAGGAGAAGGAAGAGGACGAGCGACGCGAGAGAGAGTACCAAAAGCGCCTCCAGGCATTGACAGAGGCGGAGGAAGCTCGACAGTCGCGTCTTCGTCAGCTACGACACGAGACTGAAGCCGCTTTTCAGGCTCAATTGGGCGCCTGGCGCTGTGCTGAAAAAGAACGCGAGGGGCTCTATCAATCAATGCGCCAGGAATGGGAAGCCCAAGTCCAGTCGCTGGAGTCCGCATACGAAGAACGGTTGAGATTCTGGCGGAACCAAGTGGACGAACACAGAGCGCAACTGGAAGCGCATCAGGAGGCACGCCGTTCCGTCGAAAAGCAGATTCGACTAGAGCGGCAAACACGGGAGCAGCAACTCCATGAAGCGGAAGCACGTCTCCAGCAACAGGAAACTGTTTGGGATGCTATTGTCACTGGGTACAATAGTTCTACTGTGCGAGTTTATCCTAGCCGTTGGGCGTCGTTTTGGCTAGAGTTTCCTTCAGGTTTTTCTGAAGGAGTGTTGGCATGTCCACGATTCTGGAGCATCCCACAGCCCAAGCCTTGCTTGAGCAGACCGACGTCGCCCCCGAGACCGTGAACTCTTGTTCCCGGCGCCTCACGACCTTTATTCAACGCTACCTCCCCTGCTTCTACCGCAAGGAGCAGCGTTGCCATGCCGACACCATCCTGCGCGGCAAACTCACCGGCCTGCAACGCAAAACCACCGAACCGATTGCCACTCAGGCACACGAAAAACGCCGGCCCCTGCAACTCTTTGTCGGCGCCGGACTGTGGAGTGACGACGCTGTCACCGCCGAGTTGCGCCGCCACGTCCACACGGAGATTGCTGACCCCCAGGGCGTCCTGATCCTGGATCCCTCCGGCGTGGCCAAGAAAGGTACCCAGTCCTGCGGCGTGCAAAGGCAGTGGTGCGGTAACCTCGGCAAGGTCGAGAACTGCCAGGTCGGCGTTTTCCTCGGCTATGCTGCCCCTCGGGGCAAGGCTCTCCTGGCGGCTCGCCTGTTCTTGCCCCAGGAGCGGGCTGCCGACCAGGAACACCGCACCAAGACCTATGTTCCCAAGGAGGTCACTTACCAGGAGAAATGGCGGATCGGCCTGGACTTGGTGCGTGGACCGGGACGCGAGTTGCCCCACGCCTGGATCGTCGGCGACGATGAGTTTGGCCGGGCCAGCGAGTTGCGGGCCTGGTTGCGTTTCGACCACGAACGCTACGCCCTGGATGTGCCCTGCAACACCCAGGTCCGGGACCTGAGCAGACGGCGACCTGCCAGCCGACCGGGTGGCGCCGAGCGGTTGCCCGAGTGGGAGAGTGTGGCGGCCTGGGCCGCCCGGCAACCCAAGAAGCGTAGGCGTTACTTCACGATCCGGGACGGGGAAAAGGGGCCGCTGCGTGTCAAGGCAGTGCAGCAGTGGGTGCAGACCAGGGACGAGGATGGCTGCCCCGGAACCCGGGAACGGTTGGTGGTGATCCAAAGCGTGGAGAAGAACCCAAGAACCTGGTATGTCTTGAGCAACGCACCCAAGGAGATCCCGTTGGTGGCCATCGTGGGAGCACGCGGGGAGCGGCACCGGATCGAGCAATTGTTCCAGGAGGGCAAACAAGAGGTGGGCTTGGGGCACTACGAAGTGCGCAGTTGGACCGGGTGGCACCATCACATGACCCTGACGTTGCTGGCGTTGTGGTTTCTGCAACTGGAGCGACTCCAGGTTGGGAAAAAAAAATCCGGGTCTGACGGTGGCGTTGATTCGGCAGATCTTCACGATGTTGCTCCAGCGGCCACGGCCGAGTGCGCGTGACATCGCCGAGACAGTGAGCAAGGTGCTGCGGCGCACGGAGGAAGCGCGGATCTATCATTGGCATCAGAAAACAGGAAGGTTCCCGCCGCCGCGTCCTAAGCTGGGGTTCGCCCCGAAACATCCGTACCCACGGAAATGAAATCGCACAGTAGAAATAGTGACTGCTATCAGTGGGTTCGCCAACTGGAAGACCAATGCCGAGTGCATTCCGCCTTGGAGCATGTCTATCAGAACGAACTTGCTCAACTGGAGCAGAAGCGAGAATCTCTTGCACGCAAGGCATACATGCAGTCGATTTTCCTTGAGGACGAGCAGATTCCTGACATTGGACCTGTTCGCAAAGCTACCTTGGCTTCTTTCGGGATCGAGACCGCGTATGAAGTTGACCCTGAGCGCATCCGCCGCGATGTGAAGGGATTTGGTGACCGCTTAACCGGGATCCTGAGACAGTGGAAGTCCGAGGTCCAGGCGCGGTTCCGCTTCGACCAGAACCAAGAAATCCCTGAGGGTGAACTGCGAGCCCTCGCCCAGAAGTATAGGCAAAAAGAGGAGCAGTTGCTCGGGAAAATCGAACGGGACGTCGTCCAACTAGAAATGCTCGTTGCCCAGACGCGGAAGCAGTTTGAATGCCTCGGCGTGCAGCTGCGGGATCTTGTCCGCGACTGGGCACAAGCTCGCGTTGACCTGGAGGAGTGTCTTCAAGCACAGCGGTGATGGATGGCCTGAATCACTGCAGATGTCTTGCTCGCAATCACCTCCCCAGCGAAAAAGGAGGGATCTGGGCGGCTTGGGTCATCCCCATTGCAACGTCTCCTGATGGGCATGGTTTTGATGCCTGGGATTGAGTATTAATCGGTGGGCACCAATCCTCAGGTGTGTGGACGTTCGCGTGGAATGGCAGTGGAACTTGTGAGTTTTCCAGCAGATGGTCTTCTGGGTATGCGAGTTCAAATGCGCTTGCTGTCAACAAGCACCAAACGAGTGCTTGGTTTGGTGGAGTCATCAGTGTATCTCCTTTGTTGGGATAGTGAAACAGGAGCCGACTACGCGGACTTACCCTCACTATTCAAGTACACCAAAACCGGCCTGGCGCCGTTGATTTTCCGCCAGACTTTTCACGCGGAGAGCAAACCCCCATGACCCCGGAAGCGAGCTTTGTGCAAGCGATCGTCTCGGACCCCGACGACGACACGACCCGTCTGGTCTATGCCGACTGGCTCGAAGAACACGGTGACGAGGACGCCCGGGACCGCGCCGACTTCCTTCGCTTGCAGATCGGGCTGGCTCGGGATCGTGCGGATTCTCCTCGTCGGCGGGAACAAGCCTTCCGGGCCCGTCAGCTCCTGGATCGTCACCAGGAGCAGTGGCTGGAGCCCTATCGGCGGTTTGAGCTGCACGACTGGCAATTTGCTCGCGGCTGCATTGAGAAGGTCGGCCTGATGGCTCAGGACCTCGACGAGCATGCCTCCAGACTGTTTGCGGCCTTGCCGATCCGGCGCTTGTGGGTGACGGAGCTGATTGACGTGGCCGAATGTCTGGCCCGTATTCCGAAAGCCAACAAGCTCACCGGACTTGATCTGTGCGGCAACGGAGTAGGTCCCGAAGATCTCACTGGGCTGGCCGCTCTGACCAATCTGGGCGAACTACGGATACTCGGACTGACGTTCACCGGGCTGGAGGACGGAGACGTTTCCTTGCTCTGCCGACTGCCGTTCTTTCAGCGGCTGTCACTGATCCGCTGTGGCGGCAATCCACTCTCGGAGGAGGCCCGGCGACGGCTGACGGATCACTTTGGTCCGCGCGTCTCCTTCGCGGTCGAGCGGGATGAGGATCATCTGTACGCCATTCAGAACGAGCGTTTCCTGACCGGCTTCGGCAAAGACCACACTCAGATCCTCCTCCACGGCGGCCTGGAAACCCAAATGCGTCTGGCTCTCTTCGATCATGAGGGGAACCTGCTCCAGACCCTGCAACAGGTCATCTCCTACTCGGAGGAACGGCCCCCGGATCCGTGGCAGGAACTACCGCTGGAAACGCGGCAGGCCCTGGTGGATGAGCGCTATGCCCGCCGGGACAGGGCCCGGCAGGCCTGGCTCGCGGAGTTCGGGTATCAGCCCGCCACGATCCGCGTCAAGCGGTTCCAGTTCCCGGACGGTGTGGGCATTTACGACTTCCCGGCTGGCTGGACGGAGGTTTTCAGCACCCCTAACCATCCGGAGTGGGAAACGGCGCTCGACTGGTTGGATCACTGGCTGGTGACCGGGAAGTTTGCTTACGTCTTCCCTGGTGGTCCCGGGAGCGACTGGTGGCTGGACCGCGCGGGATTTGTGACGGATACGTGAAGGGAAGTGTGTTGATGACCGTGATCGCGACCTCCTCGCTCGTCATGAGCGTCCGCCCGGACAGCGCTCTGGTCTTCTTGCCTGCTCCCTGCTAAAATACCGTTGATTTGGAGTATTGCCACCCAGGTCCGATGAAGCGGATTCATCGCTCTCTCTCTGGGATGTGGTGCGCTGAACGAAACGCATGAGTACCAACATCCCGGTCACCCCGCCTACCCGCGCTCTCTTTGAGATTCACACCAACCCAGTCGATTTCCCTGACGGTATGGCGATCAACTGCAACTACCCGGCTCGCGAATAGATCGTCGGCGCCAGCCCGGGGCGGGTGACTCCTCTCCGCGGCCAGCCGGACACGCGATACAACCCCCATTGGTCTCGAGGATTTTGTCCCAGATGGCTACCCTGTTACAGATTACCAAAGCGTGCAAGAGCTACGGCGACCAGGTGCTGCTCGACGAAGCCGAGGCCACGTTGAGCGACAACGTCAAGGTCGGCTTCATCGGCCGCAACGGCGCCGGCAAAAGCACCCTGCTCCGGGTTATCCTCGGCGAGGAAGAACTCGACAGCGGCGAAGTTATCCGCCATCCGAGCGTGCGCCTGGGGTATCTGCGCCAGCACGATCCCTTTCATCCCGGGGAGACCGCGCCTCCAATTTCTGATGCGCGACAGCGGCGAGCCGGACTGGAAATGTGGCGAAGTCGCCGGACAATTTGAGCTGAAGGGGGCCTACCTGGATGGGCCCATCGCCAAGCTCTCCGGGGGCTGGCAGACGCGCGTCAAGCTGGCGGCGCTGCTGCTGCACGAGCCCAACCTCCTGCTGCTCGACGAGCCAACGAACTTCCTCGATCTGCGCACCCAGATTCTCCTGGAACATTTCCTGCAAAATCATCGATCGGCGTGTCTGATCGTCTCCCACGACCGGGCGTTTCTCGCCGCCACCTGCGACCACACACTCGATCTGTCCCGGGGTAAGCTGACGAGCTTTCCCGGCAAGGTCGATGCCTTTCTGGAATTCCAGCGTGAGAAACGCGAGCACGAGGAACGCTCGAACGAATCCATCCTCGTCAAACGGCGCCACCTGGAAGATTTTATCGCCAGGAACAAGGCCCGCGCCAGCTCCGCCACGCTGGCCAAGTCGAAGGCCAAGCAGCTTGAACGCCTGGAGCTGACGGAGATCGCCAGCGACGAGCCGACGGCCAGGATTCGCGCGCCGCGCATCGAGCCGCGCAAAGGCCCCGCGCTCCGCTGCCGGGACCTGGCCATCGGCTACCCCGAGCGCCAGATCGCCGACGACGTCCAGCTGGAGATCGACCACGGCGCCCGGGCGGCCGTCGTCGGCGATAACGGCCAGGGAAAAACGACGTTCCTGCGGACGGTGGTAGACTCCCTCAAGCCGCTCGCGGGGGAGGTCCGTTGGGGGTACGGCTGCCAGATCGGCGTCTACGCCCAGCACGTGTACACCAGCCTGCCGGAGAGCCAGACCGTTCTGGAGTACCTGCACCAGCAGGCGGCCTGGAGCAAGAAGGATCAGGAGATCCTCGAAGTGGCCGGCGCCCTGCTGTTCCGGAAAACGCACGTCAAGAAACCGATCTCCGTGCTGTCCGGCGGGGAACGCGCCCGACTCTGTCTGGCCGGGCTGCTGCTGAGCGAACACAACGTGCTGATCCTGGACGAGCCGGGCAACCACCTCGACGTCGATACCGTCGAGGCGCTCGCCGAAGCCTTGCTGGAGTACCAGGGGACCGTGATCTTCACCAGCCACGACCGGCACTTCACCAAACGAGTCGCCACCTGCATCGTGGAAGTGCGTGACGGCCGGGTGACCCATTACAACGGCCAGTATGACGCTTACCTGCACAAGGTCAACAAGGAAATCGAGGCCGGCGAGCGGGAGCTGGCGGCCGCACGCACCAAAGTCCCGCCTGCGGTGGCCAGGCCTGCCAAGGTTTCGTCGCGACCCGCGCAACGGAACGACCGTGCGGCGCGCAAGGAAATCAAGGCGCTGGAGCAGACGATTAGCCAGCTCGACGAACAGAAAGGCGCCCTCAATGCTCGGCTGCTGGAATCGACCGATGCGGTCGAGGCGCTCCGCCTGCACAACGAAGTCGCGGCCCTGACGGCCCAGCTCGCCGAGGCCGAAGAACGTTGGTGCCAGCTGCAAGAAGAGATCGAAGGATCCGCTTGATGCAGGTCGCGGCGGCCGGCGGCGAAGCAATGACGCGGTTCAGTCTGGGGGTAGATGCCCCCCTCACTTCACCGGCCTCTGTCCCCACGGGATCGGGAACGTCGGCGTCTTGCGGTGCCGATCGCGGCGCACGTCGCGCGGCCGATCCTTGAACCACGTCACGAAGCGCACCAGCTGCTTGACCGCCTCCTCGTACGCCTGCTTGCCCTTCTCCGCCGTGGCCAGCTCCGCCTCGCCCAGAACGCCCGTCTCGGAGTAGCTGCTGGTCCACGAGATCACCGTGGCCGCCCCGGCGCCGAACAGGTCCACCCAGGTGAAGGGACTCTCCTCCTCGTTGAAGCTGATCGTGCCGTTCTTGATCTGGTCCTTGCGGACGTTGTCGCCGTCCAGGTACAGATACAGCGACGTCTCCAGCTCGCAGGCGTGAGCGCAGCCGCCGGGGAACTTGCTCTGCCGCCAGCGCGGCAGGAAGTTCTTGTCGATCGTCAGCAGGTTCCACCAGGCGCAGCAGACGCACTCGGCGTCGGTCTCCAGATTGGTGCGGCGGGCCACCAGGTCGAGGTTGGGCATGTTCGAGCCGTGGCCGTTGAGCAGGATGATCTTCTTGAAGCCGTGGTAGGCCAGCGACTTGGTGATGTCGAGCACGTGGTGCATGAAATGCTCGAAGTCGTTGTTGATGGTGCCGGGGAAATCCATGACGTGGCCGGTGTAGCCGTAGGCCACGATGGGCAGCACTAGCAGCTTGTCCGGCACCGCCTGGCCGGCCCCGCGGGCGATGCCGCCGGGACAGACCAGGTCCACGTCCAGCGGCAGGTGCGGGCCGTGCTGCTCCACGGCGCCGCAGGGGAGAATGCACACCTTGCCCACCTCGACCGCGTCGTTGATCTCCGGCCAGGTCAGCTTCTCATAACGCCATTCCGTCAAAGCTCGGCTCTTCATGGGTGTTGGCTCAGCGTGGGTTTGGAAGGGGGCGACACTTCTCGTACACTACGGACGCGGGCGCCGAGAAGCCATCCGGCCCACAAAGGCCGAGCCCCATCCCTGACCGAAGTGGGCCAGAGGGGGCTCGGCCTCGAACACTCAGCCTAACCGGCCCTTGCCCCCGGAGACGCTGAACCGGCCGGGGCCCATGAACAGCAGGGCTACTGCGGCCAGGAAGAACCAGGCTTCCTTCTCGACGGCCCAGCCACCAATCGAGTCGATCATGAGCATATCCTTGGTATGGACAACCCAGACAGCCACGACCATGTTCAGCGCCAGGATCAGCGCCCCAAGGCGAGTCCAGAAACCAATCAGAATCAGGACTGGCGCCACGACTTCTCCAACGTAGACGCCATAGGCGGCGTAACCCGCCCACTGCCCCAGGGTTGGCAGCAACGCGTCGGTGACCTGCTCGACTCCATGCGTGATTTTGAAGATGCCGTGAAACAGCATCAGCCCGCCCACCGTCAGGCGCAGCACCAGCTTGCCGACGTCGTCCGCCATCGTGTTCGGCTCAGTACCCATGTAACCTTCCCTCCTGCATCCAAGATGTGTCGTCGCGTCAATCCCCATGCCACAAGGAAGAGGGCGCAGGCGCGACTGTTCGGAAATGTGCTCTCCTGTCAGAATATCCAGGATCGGTTGACGGAAGTCAATCTCTTGCCGGAGCTTCTTGAAGTTCCGGGCCGATCCCACCGTGAACACACCCGGGGCAGCCGGTGTCGGATTGGGAGAGCCTTCCGCAAGGAAGTCGATCCCACAGAGGAGGTCCCAGCCATGATTCAGACACAATCCGACCTGACCGCGACGCTCCAGGACGCCGTCGCGTTCTTGCCCGAGACGTTTCGCACCAGCAACGCCCGGCTGTTCCTTCCCGAGCATCTGACGAAGCTGGCTGCCCGGCTGGCCGCGTTCCACGCCTCGGGTGTGCCCACGGACCGACCGCCGCCGTACTTCGACGAGGAAATCACACCGCCGCTCGGCCCGGTCTACGCTCCGTTCGAGGCGGTGCTGCGGCAACTCCTGGCTGAGGACGCAGAGCCGGCTCGCCCCGTGCTGGAGGGTCTGGCCCGGGCCATGCTCACGGTCGGCTGCTCGGGTCTGCTGCTGTTGCTGGGTCAGCGGCGGACCCCGGCCAGCCTGGAAGACGCCCGGGCCATTCCGCCGCCGCGGGCGGCCCTGCTCGCCGCCGCGGACCGGCCGCACAGCCCGACCGACCCGCTGACCGTGGCGGCTCGCGCCCTGGCCAAGCACGCCGCTCGCAACCCGGACCCGTGGTGGGGCAAGGTGACCGGCACCGTGCCGCAGAAGAACGAGGCGGCGCGCCAGATCCTGGAGAAGCTGCTGGAGGCGCCGACCTGGTGGAACTGCTTCGGGCACTACAAGCACGAGGTGGTCTACGAGGTGCGGGTGCGGACCGGGCACGGGGCGCGCTGGGGACTGGCCAGCCTGGAACTGATCGGCTTCCTGGAGCCGTTCACCGCGCCGCCGAGCCGCGCACGCAGCGCAGCGGAGTAAGCGGTCCTGCCACACGGCCGCTTACTCCGCTGCGCTGCGTGCGCGGCTCCGACATGATTGCGCGGCGCTGCGGCGACCAGTCACACCGCCGCCAGCACCGCGTCGCCCACCTGGGTCGTGGTGGCGGTGCCGGCCAGGTCGGGAGTGCGCGGCGAGCCCGCCTTCAGCACCGCGGCCACGGCCGAGCGCACCGCGCCGGCCGGCTGTGGCAGACCCAGGAAGTCCAGCAGCATCCCCGCCGACAGGATCGCCGCCAGCGGATTGGCGATCCCCTTGCCGGCAATGTCCGGAGCCGAGCCATGCACCGGCTCGAACATGCTCGGGTAGGTCCGCTCCGGGTTCACGTTGGCGCTGGCCGCCATGCCCATGCTGCCGGTGATGATCGCCCCGAGGTCGGTCAGGATGTCCCCGAACAGGTTGCTGGCCACCACCACGTCGAACGTCTCCGGCTTGCGCACAAAGTCCATCGCGGCCGCATCCACCAGCAGCGAGCCGGCCTCCACGTCGGGATAGTCCTTCGCCACGCTCCTGAACACCTCGTCCCACAGCACCATGCCGAACTGCTGGGCGTTGGACTTGGTGATGGAGGTCACCTTCTTGCGATCCCGTTTGCGTGCGGCCTCGAAGGCGGCACGCATGATCCGCTCGCAGCCGCGGCGTGTGAACGTATTGGTCTGGATGGCGACCTCGTGCGGCGTGCCGGTGTAGAGCCGGCCGCCGATCGGGGCGTATTCGCCCTCGGTGTTCTCGCGGAAGACCAGCATGTCGATGGAGCCGGCCGGCTTGGGGATTAGCTGGCCCGTCTTTGAATAGTTGTGCAGCGGACACGGCACGCCCTCGAACAGGTAGGCCGGCCGAAGGTTGACGTACTGGTCGAACTGGCGGCGCATCGGCAGCAGCAGCCCGTGCAGCGTGACGTGGTCCGGCACGTCGGGCGAGCCGATGGCGCCCAGCAGAATGGCGTCGTGCTGCTTGAGGATGTCCCAGCCGTCAGCCGGCATCATCCGGCCGTGCTGCTTGTAGTAGGCGGAACTCCACGGCAAGCGGTCCCATTCCAGACGGGCGCCGGCCTTGCGGACGGCGGCGTCGGCGACGCGGACGGCCTGGTCGATGACTTCGGGACCGATGCCGTCGCCGCCAATGACGGCGATGCGGGGAATTGCCATTGCATTGTTCTCCTGCTTCTGCTATGCGACCCGGATCAGAAGGAATACCCGTCGAGAGTAGCCATCACGCTCCGCGTGATGGTTTCATCACGCGGAGCGTGATGGCTACTATTCGGCGACAAACGGGGTTGAAACAATCTAGTCAGCAGGGCCAGTGAGTCAAGTGGGGGCCCTGCCTCGACCCGGACATCTGGGGGAAAGATGAGCCGCGGTCCCACGCACAAGCCGCCTGGCCTGGTTCACGTGGCCCGAGCCGTTCTGCTCGCCGTGCTGTGCTGCGCTTCGGCACCCGGCTGCAAATCCTTCGGCGATCACAGCGACAAGGACGATCCGATGCGCGGCGGCCTGTTCCAGCCGCCCGCTCCCGCCGATTCCGCCAAGGGTGCCGCGCCGCCCGATGCGGGCGTGCATCCCACCAGCAGCTCCGTTCCGGAAATTCCCGCTCCGACCACGTCGGTTTCCCAGGCCGCTCTCGCCGCCGGCGCCGGCCAGACGCTTGATCCCAACGCATCCTTCGGCGGCGGCACTCCCGGCGTCCTGCTCAGCCAGCCCCGGTCGCCGGCTAGCCAGCCGCCAGCGCCCAATCCGACGGACGAGTGTCCGGTGGTCTTGACCGACCAGGTCATCCCATTGTCCAGCAATCAACCGCCAGCCACCGCCTCCGCAGCCCCGCCCCCTTCCGAGTTCGAGTCGGCGGGGCCGCCCCCGCAGCTGCAGTCGTTTACCCAGGTGGACGATGCCTTGCAGGCCCGCCACGTGGTCTCGCACGACCTCACCGAGTCGCCGCCCGGTTCCAACGTCTGGCAGATCGTCTGTCACGTCCAGAGCCCGACAGATCCCGCCAAGGTCATCGAGTTCAAGGCCGTCGCTCCCGGCGAGGGTGGTCTGGCCGCCATCCGCGCCGTCCTGGCCCAGATCGACCAGTATCCCGTTCACTGATGGCTCTCTTTCCACTGCGTCTGCTAACGTCTTTGGAGGATTGTTGTTGCCGGATGAACACATCGCTTGCGTGGTTCCTGGACCGCGATTAGTATACACCAGTACATGAAAACGCGCGTCGGTCCCAGCCCGGCGCTGCCCTGAGCCCAGGAGATGACCATGGCGATACTGCAAAGCGGGAGGACGCATCCGAGTCTGGACCTGCTGTCGGTGCAGCAGGTGGCGAAGTGTCTGGCGGTCAGCGTGCGGACGGTCTGGCGCATGCTGGCCCGTGGGAATTTGCCGCAGCCGATTCGCTACTCGCGGCGGCTGGTGCGCTGGCGGAGCAGCGATCTGGCGACCTGGTTGGAGGAGCAATCACCCGGAGAATGAGGGGTGGAGACTGCGGAAAGGTTTGGAGTCCCCCCTCCGTTCCCGTGGGTGCGCTGCGCGACCCACGGCTGAGATATGCAACCCCTTCGGGGTAGAAAACAGGAGTCGCGTTGTCCACCAACCCCGAAGGGGTTGCATAACCCAGCCGTGGGTCGCGCAGCGCACCCACGGGGACGGTCGCGCACCTACGGTTACCTTAAACCGTGGGTCGAGACAACCCCGGTGCCGCGAAATCGTCGCGCCGCTGCGGCAGGCGCTTCGTGGTCGGCAGTTGCTCCGTCTCGTTGGGCTGGTTCGGTTTTGGCATTGCCGGAGCCTGCGTCGGAGTCTCCTCCTCGGTGTCCGTGGAGGACTTGAGCGGGAAGAGATGCCAGACGAAGAAGCAGATGAGGATCAGCACGAGGAGCAGCGAAACGATCGGCGTGAACGTGGCCAGGAAGCCTTTGTCGTCCACCGTAACCTCCGTGTCGGTAACTCGCGGATCGGCCGGGCCGATCCAGGATTGGGATTTATTCGCGCGATCCGAGGGTTAACGGGGCGGCCTGAGCGGCCATCCAGGCGAGGCAGCGGGCCCAGTTGCTCGGTGTGCCGGGCGTCAGGCTGCCCAGCAGTCGGGAGCCGGCCGCTCCGGTACTGGCCGGCACGTTGCCGGCCACGCCGTCCAGGGTCAGCGCCGCCAGCACCGCGAACGCCGCCGCCTTGCAGGCCTGGGCGGGAATGCCGACCTCGTCGGTTTTGTGAAGGGTCAATCCCGGAAATTGTTGCTGTAACAGGTGCAGCAGGAAGCCGTTGCGCACCCCGCCGCCGCTGAGCAGCACCCGGTCGATGGAGCGGGACGGCAGGAACCGTTTGACGGCCTCGGCCAGGCTGCGGGCGACAAAATGGGTGGCAGTGCAAAGCAGGTCGTGCAGGTTGCCCTGGTGCTGCCGGGCCTGCTGCACCACGCGGACCACGAACTCCTCGTTGAACTGGTGCCGGTTGACGCAGCGCGGCGGCCGACGTTGCAGGAAGGGATGCTCCAGCCAGCTTTGCAGCAGCGATTCCAGACAGCGGCCCTGGACTGCATGCTTGCCGCCGAAGTCGTGCAGTTCCCGGCCGTTGGTCAGGTGCCACATCAGCGTGTCCAGCAGCAGGTTGCACGGGCCGGCCTCGAAGGCGACCATCTCCGGCAGCCGGCCTCCCGCCGGCAGGGCCGTGACCCGGGTCAGGCCGCCCAGGTGCAGCAGCAGCTGGTTCTGGCTTGGCTGGCGGAACAGCAGAAAGTCGGACAGCGCCTCCAGCGGGATGCCCTGGCCGCCCACTGCCAGGTCGCGGGTGCGGAAATCGTCCAGCACCGTCACGCCCAGCCGTTCGGCGATCACGGCCGGCATGCCCAGGGTCAGCGTCGAGGGAAAGCGTCCCTCCACCTCGTGCCAGATCGTCTGGCCGGAACAGCCGACACAGTGGACCTTCTTCAGACTGATCCCTGCCAGGTCGGCCACCTGGCGGGCGGCCGCGGCAAACGTCTCCCCCAGCAGGCGGTGGACCAGACCCAGCTGCCGCAGTTCGACCGCGGCGGGGCCAGTCGCCTTGCGGACCAGTTCCCGCAGGTCCTTGCCGTGGGGCTGACAGAGCGCGTGCAGCACCCGGCCGCGCAATTCCAGGCCGACGCCCTCGATTTCCAGCAGGGCCGCGTCCACGCCGTCCGCGCTGGAGCCGGAGACCAGGCCGATGATCCAGCGCGTGGTCATGTTCTACCTCTGGTGTCTTTTTCCTCTCTTCCGACCCCTGCCGGCTTGCCCGGCAGGTGAAGCAGGTCAAAGGCTAGAAGGAAAGAGAGCAACAACTCTTTTCTTTGCCGCCCCTCTAGCTGCTGACCTGCTTCACCTGCCGGGCAAGCCGGCAGGGGTCGGTGGAGGGGGTGAATCGCTCTCACGCCGCGAGCTTGAGCGGCGGGGCCTGGCGAACGCAAGATTGCACAAAGCACTCGAACAATTGCAAATCCAGGGCCGAGGCGGTTTCTGCTTCCGGATGCCACTGGACTCCGATGCAAAACCAGTGCCCGACCACCGTTTCGATCGCCTCGATCACTCCATCGGGTGCCTGGGCGGCGGCTCGCAGGCCCTGACCTACCTGACGCACCGCCTGCTGGTGGGCGCTGTTCACCCGGATCTCGCCGCTGCCGTAAATCTCTTCCAGTCGGGTGCCCGGCTCGATCAGGATCGAGTGCCGGTGCGGCGCCCCGGTCGGGTCCTGATGGGGCAGGGCCCGCGGCAGATCCTCCGGCAGATGCAAGTACAGGCTGCCGCCACAGGCCAGGTTCAGCTGCTGCATGCCCAGACCGATGGCCAGCAGAGGCAGTTGCCGGCGCAGCAGAAAGCGCAGCAGCAACCGATCGCTTTCGTCCCGGCGTTCGTGGATCGGGTGGATGCTGCTGTGGCTCGGCAGACCGTGGCGGCGAGGGTCGAGGTCCAGACCCGAGGTCAGCAGAAAGCCGTCCAGACGATCGAGAAAGGCTTCCAGGTTGGTCCCGCGTCCCAGGGGTGGAACGATGACGGGCAGACCGCCGGCCGAGACAATCGCGTCCAGATAGCCGGCCGACAGCCGCACCTGGGCGCTGCTGTTCTTGCCGGCCGGGACGTAATCCGCATTGAGGCCGATGAACGGCCGAGTTTGCTGGGCCATCGGTTCCTTCCCTGAATCCTGCCGCCGGACACGCCAATCCCTGGGCGCCGGGGACGGGAGTATACCCGTGGCCAGCACGGAGGAACAAGAGCGGTTGCTAGACCCAGGACTCACGTCCTGGTCTATTGACTGTCGCCCCTTCGGGGCTGAAGACAAAAGCCCCGAAGGGGCGGCAGTCAATAGACCAGGACGTGAGTCCTGGGTCTAGCAACCGGTTCCTGCCCGTCTGCCGGGCTCCTCCCGGCAGGCAGGCAGGACGTTCCCCAGAGCCGAGGCATTTCCCAGAAGAGGACGGGCCGGCCCGGGCGGAGTCGAGGCTCCGCCCGGGCGGTCGCCCCTCTCAGTAGCCGTACCACGTGCCGGGGTAGAACAGGTAACCGGCATTGTACGCGGGATAGTAGTAATTGGGGGTGTACTGCGGATAGGTCCAGTAGCCGACCGGCTGGGCGTCGGCGCGAGGCATCCTCGGCATCGGCTGCACGTTGGGCATCGGCTGCACGTTGGACATCGGCTGCGATGCCGGCATCGCTTGCAGGGCCGCCGGGGGCATCGGATTGGCCGGCATCGGGTACGGCATGCCCGGAGGCATGCCCATGCCCGCCATCCCCATGTTCATTCCCGGTGCTCCGCCCGGCATGGCGAACTGGGCCCCCGCATCGCCATACATCATCCCGGGATCAAAGCCGCCCGCATGGGGAGGAGGCGGCATCATCGGGCCCGGGCCATAGCCCCTGCCAGGGCCGTGGCCGTAGCCGCCGTAGGCCCCGTCCATCATGCCTCCGGTTGGGACGTTCTGACCCCGCAACATGCCCCAGAGGACGCTATTGCCGCCGCCTTCCCAGCCGATGTTCAGGCCGACGCCAAAGTTGAGTTTGCTCCAGGCCTGGGCTGACCGTTCTGACGCCAAAGTCAAACAGCAAGCCGCAAGGGCCATGCAGAAAAGACGCTTCATGAGGGGATTCCTTAATTCACGATCTGATTGTCCGATCAATCGGGCCACCGAACCCGTTTCGATCAAGACGCTGAAGTATTCCCTCTGCTCTGCTTTTTGGGCTCGAAAAAACTCAAGAAGGCAGCCCGGGAATCCGGCCGTCGGGCGGTGCGCCGTGCATCCGGACCGTTTGAGGAGAATTGCGCTCGTTTGATTCAAGAAGCAGGAGAACTGCGATCGCGGGGACCGCTGTGTTCGGCGTGACCGTGTCGGGTCCTTGAGAAAATCGGACCGAAACCAGGACCGGGCAGTGGACAGCAAGCGGATTGTCGGTTGGACCGTGTCAGGGCAGGCGAGCGGAGCAAGGTTCGCAGGCCGCCTCGCGCCAGGAGCGAGGCGGCCCTGCTCAAGAAGAACAGTTTACCGGCCGTACCAGTAGCTGGGAGCATAGAAATCGCTGGGGGTCTGAGTCATCGGGGCCTGCTGGGCCTGGCCGGGCTGGAAGTAGCCAACCGGCTGGGCGTCCGCACGCGGCATGGAGCTGGGGAAATTCTTGGGAGTGCCGGAATCGGGCAGGGAACCGTGTCCCGTCGGCGGCATCGCCGGGCCGTGGCCCATGTCGCCGCCCATCATGGGAGCGCCCATGTCCATGCCCCCCATGCCCATGTTGGGAATGTTTTCGCCCTTGAACAGCCCCCACAGGACGCTGTTGCCGCCGCCTTCCCAGGCCACGTTGAAGCCGGCGCCCCAGTTGAACTTGCTCCAGGCCGACGCCTGGGAACCCGACGCCAGCACCAGGCCCAGGCCCAGCAGAGCTGTCAGCAGCATCTTTCTCATGTTCCAAGCTCCCTTGTTCCGGTGCCGCCAGCCAGGCCACCGCTCCCCATGAGGGCATTCCTGACACGCGACATCCATAAGATGCCCCACGTTCAAGGAGGCAGCCAGGAGAAACACGACCTGAAATAGGGAAAATGCCGGCTGGTGAACCTTTTCCTGGGCAGAAATCACGTCTCGTGTTTTTCGAGTGCGTTTCCTTCAAGAAGCAGAGGAATTGTTTCGCGAGGCCCCGGTGTCCTTGGTCCGCCGAACGACTTTTTGTCAAGAAACCACTCCAAAAGCGAAAAGTGGTCTGGACAGGGAATGGCACGGTCGTTCTCTTCGGCCCGGTTTGCCGATCCAGAGCCGGGCTGGCAGGCGTGCCGAAATCTGCGATAATCCTCCCAGGGAACGACCGCCCCTGGAGGGAAGTCCCGTGAGCGAGTCCACCAACGAGCCGTATCGGCCGACCGTGTCCTCAGAACCTGGCTCGCCCTCCGTCCATGAACACGCCACTCAGCCACACCTGGATCCGGAAGCCCTTCCGACAGGCACCACCTGGCTCCGTTCGTCCGGCGAAGTTCTGCCACCCGGCGGCCCCGCCCCTCTGCCGACTCTGCCCGGCTACCGCATCCTGGAAGAGATCGGCCGGGGCAGCATGGCCACCGTGTACCGTGCCTGGCACGACCGGCTCGACCTGGAAATCGCCCTGAAGGTCCCGCACCCCTCTCTGCTGACCGACCCGGTGCAGCGCGAGCGTTTCTTCCGCGAGGCCCAGGCGGCGGCCCGGCTCAACCATCCCAACCTGTGCCGGGTCCTCGACGTGGGGCTCGCCGAGGACCTGCCCTACCTCGCCATGGCCTACGTCCCCGGCCAGCCGCTGTCCCGGCAGCCGCCCCGGGACGCCGTCGGCATTGCCCGGCTGATCCACACCCTGGCCACCGCCCTGGCCGAGGCGCATCGGCACGGGGTCATCCACCGCGATCTGAAGCCGTCCAACATCCTGATCCGGCCCGACGGCGCGCCGGTGGTCACCGACTTTGGCCTGGCTCTGCGGCTGGACGCGGTCAACGAGCGGCTCACGCAGGTGGGCAGCGTCATGGGCACGCCGCACTACATGGCCCCCGAGCAGGCCCGCGGCGACGTGGAAGCGATGGGCCCGGCCTGCGACGTTTACAGTCTGGGCGTGATCCTCTACGAACTGCTGACCGGCCAGCTGCCCTTCCAGGGACCGTCCCTGGTGGCGCTGCTGTTCCAGGTGGTCTTTCAGGAGCCGGCCCGGCCCTCGAAGATCTGCCCCGAGGTCGATCCCCGGCTGGAGGTCATCTGTCTGAAGGCGATGGCCAAGACCGTCGAGCAGCGCTACCCCAGCATGCTGCACCTCGCCGACGCCCTGGCGGAGTACCTGCAAGATAGCCCTGCCCCCAACGCAGGCCGGCTCTCCAGAGCCGGCCAGCCGGCTCTCCAGAGCCGGCCTGCGTTGCGTCCTCTGGTAGCACCCTCGGTGATCCGCTTCGCCTTCGCGGGGCTCAGTGAGCGGGCCCCCAGCTTGCTGCTGCCGGCCGATCGGCTCTACCTTGACGTCGGCAACGAACTGCGCGTCGGCGTCATCGACCGCCATCACCGCACCGCCGCCCACGAATCGACCGCCGCCCTGGTGCTGGCTCATCCCGACCTGATCGACGGCTGCGTCATTCCCTCCCGGCGGTCCGACGCTCCGTTTGTCCTGGTCCTGCACGAACGGCCCGACCTGGATGGACTCGCGGCGGCGTACCTGGCCGCGGCCTACCTGGCCACGGGAGCGTTTCCTCCGGGAGCGAAGGAGCTGGCGGCATACGTCGATCGCTTCAACGCGGGCTCGATCGGCATTACCCAGGCCAACCCCTACTCGCTCTGCACCGCGTTGCAGCAGCTGGCCCGCAAGCTGCTGCACCACAGCTGGAACAGCAACCACGAGCGCTGGCAGGAGTACGTTCGCCGGGGCCTGGCGCTCATTGAATTTGCAATGACCCAGATGCGAGAGGGCAGAACTCCACTGGAGGCGGTCGATGCTTTCGCATGTCCGGGCCAGTTGACCGAGGAGGACCGTCAGGAGATCCACCGTGACCGGGAGCGCTACCGCCGCCAGCTGGCCGACCCGCGCAGCCAGGCACGGCGGGCCCAGCTGCGCTTGCCGGGCAAGGCGGCCGGCACGGTCGCGGTGGAGGCGCTGCTGATCCGCGACGTCCACAGCCCGGACGATCCGGACCGCTGTGCCTTCTTCCGCGACTGGGCAAGGGTCGATACCGAGAATTGTCGCAACGGGCAGGGCTTCGTTCTGCTGGCGGTGTTCTTTCCCGAAAGCTCCCACCAGGTGCGGCGCTGCATCCTGTCGCTCAAGCCCGACAGCGGAGCGACGTTTGCGGGACTGGCGACACTGCTGGAACAAGCGGAGTCGGAGCGGCGCCGGCAGATTTACGGCGTGGATGATCGCATCATCGATCCGACCAGCGGTCAGCCCCGGCCGCCGCGTCCCGGCTACGACAACGCCGACCCGTGGTACGACGGCCGGGCTCATGCGCAGACGTACGTGGATTCGCCGCGTGGTGGGACCTTGTTGCGGGCCGAGGAGATCGAGGGGCTGCTGCTGGCGTTCGGCCAGGGGGAGGAGACGGTGCAGCCGCTCTTTCGGGGAGATGGGAGGAAGGAGGCGGGGAAAGTCAATCCGTAAGAGGCCCTACCAGACTGGCGAGCGGCGCGGCGTAAGCCCGCCGGTAGGCGTGGAGGCTCTTACCGGCGGGCTTACGCCGCGCCGCTCGCCAGTCTGGTCGTGGGTCGAACACAGGTCAGGCCGCATTGGGATCGATTCCCAGCCCGCGGACCTCGGCCTTGGCTTGCTCCCGTTCAGCCAGCTCCCGTTCCTCGCAACTCGGCAACAGCATTCCGCTCGCCGAGTCCCAGACGCGCAGCCAGGCCAACGGCTCCTCGAGATAAACTCCGCACCAAATCCCCAGTTCGACGCCAAGCCGTTCCACGGGCAGTCGGCCCGCAGCGTTGGCCGGGACTGGCAGGAGGTAGGGCCCGTGCTGATGATACAGCTCCAGGATTTCCCTCGCTCGATCGAAAATCGCGTAGTAGCTGGCAGCGATCACTTTCTCATAGACCCAGAACTTCCCCTTGTAGGGAGTCTTGTCCCGCTCCTCGCTGCCGTCTCCGGAGACGTACTCGACAAGCAGCAGGGGGTGGAGAAGCTCCTGCCACAGGACGTACGACCGTCGCCGCTCGCCATTGAGCATGGGCGGCACACCCGGTATCAGAAACCAGTCCGGCGCCTTGCAGCCGTCCAGCGGCGGCTGCGTGATCCGCCAGTAGATGCCGGAGTCACAGCCGATGCAAAACTGGCCGTCGGGGTACAACTGCTGCAACCGGAGCATCAAGGAGCCGGTCAGCAGCATGTTCTGAGGCTGTTCCTGAAAGTTCTCCACAATGGCACCATCACTCTCCGGCAGCTGGGTGTGGTCGGGCAACGCCGCGGTCGCAGGAGCGAGTGCTTCAACAGGGGAATCCATTATTGCCCTCCGCAATGCCAACGTTTCGGGAACTGCCAGCCAATTGTAATCGTCCATTCCATGCCGTCAACCGCGCTCTGTTTGACCCGGATGAGCCCGCCGCGTATGGTATGAGGAACATCCCTTTCGCTGTGGAGAAGCGAAAGGACCGCGTTGGGACCTGAAACAACGCTGGGGAACTCCCCACCGTCTGCCGGCCTCGGGATCAGGAGGATTTACACGTGAGCCAGTCGATGCCCAGCAGTCGGTCCCGCTCTCCCTCTCCGACCCAGTGCCGGGCGGCGGCGAGCCTCAGCGAGCATACGCTCGACAACCTGGTCGAACTCTTTCAGCTGCTGGCCGAACGCTCGCGGCTGCGCATCTTGCTGACCCTGGCCCAGGAGGGCGAGCTGAACGTCTCGGCGCTCTGCCAGCGGCTGGACCAATCGCAGCCGTCCATCAGTCACCACCTGACGCGGATGCGCCGCTGTGGTCTGCTCCACCTGCGCAAGCACGGCAAGCACAACTATTACTCCCTGGCGGTCGGCCACGTCAGCCGGCTGCTGGAGCCGCTGTGGAACGAGCCCGGCCGCCAGTCCAGGCAGCTCCAGCTGGGCGAGATCCTCGTCACGCTGCAGCCTCCGGAAGGGCACGGCGGGCCGTCTTATCGGACCGCACCCCCGCCCCGGTAATCCGGGCCGGCTATTCGGCACCGAAGGCGCTCTCCGCGCACAGACAGTGCCAGTACGGTCCCGCACAACCCATGCGCACAATCAGCGGAGCGTGGCACCAGGGACAGCGGGCCGGGCTCAGGCAGTCGGCCGTGTCCCGCTGGCGCTGCTGGTCCACCACCGTGCGTTTTCGCGGTTCCCGTTCCAGTGGCGCCGGCTCCTGGGAAGGCGGCATCTCACGAGCAATCCGCGGCATTGGGCTTCTCCTTGGGGTCTTCCGAGAGAGGGGGAAAGAGCGGCAGACGCCGGCGGGCCCGCTCGGCCAGCCGGCGCAGATGGGCCTCCCACGCGGGAGTCCAGTTGCGTCGCCGCAGGTACAGGGCGCGAACGCCCTTGCGGGCATGACAGGCAGCGCACAAACCCAGCCGGTTCACGGCGGGCTGCTGCTCGCAGTGCTGACACGGTTCCGAATCCGAATTCATGGAGGCAACGAACCGCAAGCGATCAGACCGGCTGGGAGCGGCTGATCCGTCTCGGACAGGAGGCCGGGAACTCCCGGCACCAGGGGAATCGTTCTTCCTGTATCTTAACAAACGTACACTAAACCAATCAAGATCGGAGAAGTCTGTCAGGTGCGGTCAGTGGCTGCCACTTGGATCAATCCGGCGGCCGCGGTACGGGCCTCGGGAAAGGGAGTGAGGGCCTGGAGGAGGGCAGAGAGCATCTGCTGCAGTTCGGGCTGGAGCAAGGGGTTGATGCGCCGCTGGGGCGCGGGCGGGGCGGCCCGGGCGGAGGCGGTCCAGCCGGGGTTGCCGGTCGTTTCCCGGCCGGGTCCGGAGCGGAGCCAGTCGAGGGGGCGGTTCTTGAAGACGGCGGTCTCGGCACGCATGCGGGCCTGGGCGGCGGCTTGCAGGATGGCTTCGGAGAAGTCGCGGTAGGCCGGCTCGGCACCGCGCTTGCGTCCCCGGCGCAGCCAGCGCTCGAAGACGGGCGCGGGGATGCCGGCCGCGCCCGCGGCGACGTGGGGAAAGCCGCCGGCGCGGACGTAGGCGGCGATGGTCTGCTGCAATTCGGGAGTCAGGCGGTGGCGCGAGCGGGCCATGCGGTCCCCGGGTTGCGCCGCTCGTTCCTCGCGGCTCCACCCGGGGCTTTATTCCCAAAGCGAGGAGTAAAGCCCCGGGTGGAGCGCAGCGCAACCCGGGGTCGGCGCAACCGAGGGTGCAGGTGAATGTCAGCGGCCAAGAAGGGCCCGGGCCTCGCCCTGGGGCATGGCCGGACCGACGTACTCGAAACCGGCCGTCAGGCGTGTGGTGGCGTGCCGCAGCCGGCGGAAGCGTGCCTCCTTGCCGGCCGCGAGGCTGGGAGCGCGGTGCATGCGCCACAGCGGCGAACGCAGCCGGGAGCGGATCATCGCCGGATGCGTCGTGGTCGAGAGGGCCCGGTAGCCAAGCCCCTTCCACAGGCTGGCGATGGTCGCGGAGAGGACGTTCCCGATACCCACGCCTTGATAATCCGGCAAACAGACAGTGCGATGCTCCCGGCGAGCGGGCGGCCCGCCGCCGACAAAGGGCAGCCAGGCGCTGAAGGCGACGGGCCGCTCGTGCCAGCTGGCCAGGAAGCAGACCGCCGAGGGCGCCAGGGCCGTATTCAGATAATGGTGCGGTGCATACAGCGGCCACGCCGATGCCTGGCAGCGAACGATCTCCATGGTGATTCTCGGCCGGCGTTGAAGACACCTCCAGGTAAAGCGATCCTCGGCCGGCTCATACACCCAATCGGGCTGCAACCACTCAAGGACGTCGTCGTGGCAGGTGACGGCGACAAAGGGGACCTGGTACTCCTGCAGAGTGCGTGCCAGGGCCACGCTGCCGATGCGAGCGACGGTGCGATCGACGACCGACGTGAACTCGTCGAAGACGATGGGCCGGCCATGCAGAGCATCGCGATTGGCCAGGGCCTCGGCCAGCAGCCGGGCCAGGGTGACGCGGAACTGCTGGCCGGTGGACAGCACCCGGAAGGGCCGCAGCCAGGCAGGTGGCGACGAGAAGCCGACGCTGGAGAGCAGGGCGGTGATCTCCTTGATGCCCAGGCCGGCGGGGAAGCCATCGAGGATCGAGGCTCGCTCGCTCCAGTCGTGCTGCCACTGCACCGAGCCGGGCCAGAGCCGGCAGGCAATGGTGGACTTGCCGCACCCGGAAGGTCCGGTAATCAGGCCGATCAGCCAGGGCTTCTCCTCCAGGGGCAAGTGGACCGTCCACTCCAGGCGCGAGCTTGTTGCCTCGGCCAGGTCGAACAGACCGCGCACTTGCTGCACGCGCGCCGAAGGATCGATGGCCGTCTCAACGGTGATGGTCGTTTGCATGGGATTGGTCAGCTCAAAAGGGCCTTACATTTCAAGCCATCCTGCTGGAAACGCTGCAGCAGTTCGACCTGATGCGCTTCGTTGTCGCACTCCACCAGGACCAGGTACTGTTCGGCCAGCTCACGGTTGTCGGCGGAGCGGTCGCGGGTCTCGGCCAGGGATTTCTCGACCTCGGCCCCGGAGCGTGCGATTGATTGCCACAGCTCCTCCAGGACAGCCGAGTCCGTGACCGTGACCTTGCGCAGCTCCTCCAGGGTGTGGGCGTCGTAGTCGGCGAGCTGGGTCAGCGGATCGATCGACAGCAGCAGAGCGCGGGCCTCGGCGTCGCTGACGTCCAGCACCTCGACCTCGACTTCCTGCTCCGGATCGAGGTCGGCCCGCAGATGGCCGTCGATCAGCTTGAGCCGGCCATCGGGCAATTCGTAGGCCAGCAGCGAGCGAGCAAAGCCGATCTCGCGGTACAGCTCCCGCAGGGCGCGGCGCTGGGCCTCGGGATGGCAGCGCGGATTCAGCTCGTGCGGCACCAGGTCGCCGGCACGGATGCGGACGTGCTTCTTGATGCGGTTGCGAACGGTCATGCGAGCAGCTCCTCAGGGACAGGGAAAAGGCCCAGCTTGCCACGACAGGGAATCGGCCGGGCAAACCGCTCCGGTTGCTCCAGATACCAGACCCAGCGGCCCGGAGCGAAATTGCCCAGGACGCGATCGAGGTCGGACAGGGCGTCCAGGTCGATCTCCTCGGTGCGCTGACAGCGACGCAGCTGGACCGCGCCCAGCAGGGCGCCGCGCGGCAGATCGCACTCGTCGATGAAACCAGCCTCGGCCAGCAGGGAGCGGATGGGTGCTTGCCGGCAAAGCCGCCGGCCCTCCGGCGGGAAGGTGCGCGAAGCGTGGATGAGCAAGTGGCCGGTGTGTTCGGTCTGCCAGGCGCGGGTCTCCAGACGCTTGACTCCCAGGACGATCAGGCTGGCCCAGGGTTGATGCAGGCTCAGGGCTTTCATCAAAAAAGGCTCCTTCAGAAAGGGATGATCACAACCTACCATAAATCGACTTTTGTACAGAGAGCAGCTGGAGCGACCTGTGCTGTCGGATGAGTCCATCTGGAAAAAATCGCGTATCAAACCGGCCGGAGCGGGTAGTTATTTCACCCGTTCCTCCCTGTCTCATGTCAGCCGAGTTGAAAAAATCTCGGCGATTCGTCGAAACTGGTGGATAAACTCACCCTGCCTCGGGGAGTAACAAGCAGGAGCCGATGGCACACTGAGGGCCGAGCTGATGACAGCCAATCCGCTGAGTACGTTCCTCCAGGACTTTCGCCGGTCAGCCATGCGAAATGGCGCCGGCAGCGATGGCGACCTGTTGCGCCGCTTCGTCGGCGAACGGGACGACGGCGCGCTGGCGGTCCTGGTGCGGCGGCACGGTCCGATGGTCTGGGGCGTTTGCCGGCGGCTGCTCCGCAGTCACCACGACGCCGAGGACGCGTTTCAGGCGACGTTCCTTGTCCTGGTCCAGAAGGCAGCGACCGTTCGCGAGCAGGACCTGGTCGGCAACTTCCTGTACGGCGTGGCTCACCAGACGGCGGTGCGGATGCGAGCGCTGGCTGCCAAACGGGGCGTCCGGGAGCGTCAGCTGCCGGAGATGCCGGACCCGGTCGCGGCGGAACAGGACCCTGGCAATGACCTCAAGCCGGTCCTCGACGAGGAGCTGAGCCACCTGCCGGACAACTACCGTGCCGTCCTCGTCCTGTGCGACCTGGAGGGCAAGACCCTCAAGGAAGCAGCCCGGCAGCTGGCCGTGGCCGAGGGGACGGTGGCGAGCCGGGTAGCACGCGGTCGGGCGCTGCTGGCGAAACGGCTGGCCCGCCGGGGCGTGGCCGTGTCTGGAAGCCTGCTCGCCGCGATACTCGCGCACAGCTCGGCGTCGGCCCAGGTGCCGTCGGCTCTGGTTACTTCCACGATTCAGGTCGCAACGCTGGTTGCGGCAGGGCAAGGGGCGGCGGGGGCGTTGTCGCCCACGGTCGCCGCCGTCATGACAGGAGTGATGAAAACCATGTTCCTTGGCAAGATCAAGTGTGTGGCGGCGCTGCTGCTGGCGGTGGGGCTGCTGTGCGGCGCTGGTGCCGGGATGATGGCGACCGCTCAGCAAAGGGATTCGGCTCCAGGTTCGGAGGCGCTGGCGTTGCGGACCCCGGTGCCGGGCCCCAAAGAGACGCCGAAGACCCGGGCGGAAACCGATCTGGAAACAATCCTCAAGGCGAAAGACTTCTGGCCCCGGGTCGGGGCGAAGATCGACCATCCCGGCTTCAAGGCGTCGGCCATCCGCGACCTGGCGGGCAAGTCGAAGGACGTGGTCGTTCGCATCCGCGCTCATAAGCTGATGGCCGACCTGGGCGGCAACACACGGTACAGCAAGGACTTCCGCGCAGGAACAAGCCGAGGCCGCCGTCAGCGCGGCATTCACCTACCTGGAAGGCAATCTGACCAGCAAGACCGTCAAGCACTTCCGACCGGAGATCGGCTACACCCACGTGACCGTTTCCAGGAAGGCGGGAGATGCTGGTGGGGTGTGGGTCCTCATCGAGTCCGCGACGGCCGGCATGCCCGGCAGTGGGCTTAACGTTCGCTGGGACTCGAAGACGGGAATGGTGGACCAGGTGGATTCCTGGGGTTCGGACCGGAACCCCTGATGAACCTGCCGATTGGTCCGCTTCCACGGCCCGGCCGGCGAGTGGTGCTCCACCAGGCACCACTTGCTGGCCGGGCCTGTTTTTGTCTCTGGGACCGGGTGTTCGGTCATCCGCAAGAATCCCGGCAGCGCATGGCATTTCAGGCCGCACAGGTTGTACTGGACCTTCGCCACCCGCGAGGGATACACTGAGGGCAGCCAGTAAAGGAGAGTGCATTATGCGTCGAATCGTTTTCGCAATGGTTGCCCTTGGGGTGACGCTGTCCGATGCGGCGCACGTACAGGCGCGGATACCTATTCCCTCACCTTTCACAAAACCACTGAGCCTTCGCGAAGAAGCCAATGTCGCCCAAATTGTGGTTTACGGCACCCTGGCTAACCCCCGTCTCGAAGGTGGGCAAGATATGTTGGGGGCTACCGACTTGCACGTCCAGACCGTCCTCAAGGGGGGCGCGGAACTCAAAGACCGCAAGGTGCTGGAGCTGCCGCGTTACCTGCCGGTTAAAGACCCTCGGAAGCCGCCCGTCTTCCTGACCTTTGTCGATGTCTTCAAGGGGAAACTGGAACCTTATCGCGGCATCGAAGCCACGCCGGCGGTCGTTGATTATCTCAAGGAAGCGATGGCCCTGGACCCCAAGAACTCCACTGCCTTCCTGTCCTACTTCTTCCGCTATCTGGATCATGCCGACCCTCCGATCGCTAACGACGCCTATCTGGAGTTCACCAGGATCTACTACCCGAATGTACCAGCCGGGGCCAAGCAACTGCCGGCCGAGAAGATCGCCCGCTGGTTGGAGCAGCCGAACCTGCCGGCGGACCGGGTTCACCTGTACGGCTTACTCCTCGGCGACTGTGGGACGGACCGCCATGCCGACCTGCTCCGTCGGCTGATCGATCAGGCCCGGAAGCAAAGCGACCCGAAAGAAGATCAGGGCGTCAGCTGGTCTCTTGCAGGGCTACACCATCCTCCGCCCCAAGGAAGGCTGGGCCTGCTGCCGGGACATCCTCGGCGATGCCAGGGCCCCGCACCCGCTTCGTTTCCAGGCGCTGCTGGCGCTTCGCGGACTCGATGGGAAACGCTCAGGAGTGGTCAGCAAAGAGGAACTGGTCGGCGGAGTCCTGTTGTTGCTGAACCAGAAGGACATGGCCGACCTGGCCATTGATGAACTGCGCTGGTGGAAGCGCTGGGAGACTGCCGAGCAAGTGCTGAGTCTCCAGGGCAAGGACTCCCACGCGGCTCCCCCCATTCGCAGAGCCATCGTCCGCTATGCGCTCAGCTGCACCGATGGGCCCAAGGTGGAGACGTTCCTTGCAGAGAGACGAAAGGCAGAGCCGAAACTGGTCAAGGAGGTTGAGGAGGAGCTTGCCCGGGACAAGGCCAACCGATCCGATTCGCCGCAGCGATAGGAGGAGGCACCGTGACCGAAATGACCTATGGCCGACTGGACCAGGAGTTGCGTTCGCTGGGCTTTGCAGTTCGCCTCGACAAAGGGGACGCCCTGCAAGGGGATGCCCGCGTCTACAAGCACGCGCCGACAGGGGCTTTGCTCATCGTGCCGGTTTTCCCGGACGCGGAACGGGTACTTCCCCGCCACCTGGGTGCGGCTCGGGTGACGCTGGACAACTTCGGGATCGCCCGCCCACGGGTCCTCGCATCCGTATCCCCGCATGGCACCTGAGCTGGCCGCGCACTGCTCTTCGGGATACAATGTCATTCGTCAATCCCAACCGCTGCGTTTAGCGTTTTGTGGGCAAGAGGCTGTCAGGTCGTTTTCCACTACTCAGGACTGTTCCAATCAAACAGCCCATTACCTCTGGTTCTCGGGACTATTCCTGACCGGATGAGGAGACTTGCGCATCATGACACTGGCCATTACCTGTGCGAATTGCGGGGCCTCGTACCAGCTGAGCGATTCGCTGGAGGGGAAAAAGGTCCGCTGCAAGAGCTGCGACGAGGCAATCCTGGTGCGACGTGCTGCCGGCTCCGGAAAGAAGAGCGCGGGCAAGGCAGCCGACGAGGACGACCCGGATGAAGCGGTGGAGACCGGGACGAGGAGGACCACCGCCTCCAAACCACGCTCCGTCCGTCGAGGGCGAAGCGAGGACGAAGAGGCGCCCCGAGCCAGCCGACCCAGGCGCCGGGACGAGGAAGAGGACGATCGGTCGCCCGGCGACCGAAAGCGGAGCCGCAAAGGCCGGCAGCCCGAAAAGTCGATCCTGCCCTGGGTGATCGTCGGCGCTGGTGGGGGCGTGCTGCTCCTGGTGGTCCTCGGCGTCGGCATCTGGCTGCTCAGCAGAGGCGCGAAGAAAGAGCAGGCGCTTGCCAACAACAATCAGCCACCGATCGTGGACCAGCGCGGCCCGGCCGGCCAGCCAGACGCTGGCCAGAGGCCGAACCCGGATCAGGGAAGGCCGAAGCCGGCTCCAGCAGCGCCGGGCCTGGTGAAAGCAGCCACGCTCAAGGTGCCGGTCGAGTATCAGCGAGGGCTCGTCGAACGCGTGCTGCTGGGGGGGCCCGGCAGCCAGCGGGCCGCTGTCTGCACGCAGGCCCTGGGTGGGACCACACACGTCTTCGAGTCTTTCGACGTGCCCGGGGGCAAACGGCTCTGTCGCGTTGAGCTGACCAACGTTGCCGTGCCTCAGCAGATGACGCTCAGCCCCGATGGCACGCGCCTGGCCGTCGCCGAGCTGGTGACCCTGCAGGGCCGGCTGCAGAGCGCGATCAGCATCTGGTCTTTGCCCGATGGCAAAGTCCTGCAGTCGCGCTGGGCGCCCCCTCTGGGAAACGACGTCTTCGCGAACCTGCGCCGGATGACGTTTCTGGATTCCAACCGCCTGCTGACGGTGACGCTGGGCCGGCAACTCGCTCTGTGGAACGTCTCCGGGGAGCCGGTCTACACCAAGGACCTCAAAATCCCCGGACTGTTCGATAGCTTGACGGAAGACCCTTACACCAAGCAGCCGCAGAACTTTGCCCTGAGCGCCGATCGCGGCAGCATCGCCCTGTTCAACGGCGTCGGCTTCGACGTGCTGGATACGGGCACGGGCCAGCTGCGCGTGAAAACGGCACCGTTTATCGGCCAGGGACAATCCATTCATGGCGTGGCCCTCGATCGGGACGCCAGCCGCCTGGCCGTCTACCTCTGGGTGCCGGGGCCAAAAGGAATTGACGACCGGCTGGTCCTCTGGGACTTGAAAGCCAACCAGCAAAAGGGCCCTTTCCAGATCCGGGTGCAGAAACAGAACACCGCGGGCAGGTTTACCTGGGGTGGCAACGCACTCAGCTGGTGGGGCCCCGATCATCTGCTGCTGTGGGGCGGCAACGGCAACGCCCTGGTCCTCGAAGCAGCGACGGGCGCGCCACTGCGCGAGCTGGAAGGGCCCCAAAATGGGCGCTACGGGTTCGACGATCCGGACGGCCGGGTCTGGTACGCCGGCAACGTGCCGACCCAGGCCAAGGCGTTCCTGTGTGCGGTGGACTTGCCGCGCGAGGAGCTGCAAAAAGACCAGGGGCTCGACGGCAAGTACTACAAACGCTGGTGGCTGGTTGAATCCGGCATTGCCGCCCAGGCCGAGGCCGGTGATGTCCGGCCGAGGGCCTTCCCCCGGGTGGGGCCGGCGCAGTGACGGGGCGACCTTGTCTGCGGCGCTTGAGGCATCGCCTCAAACGAGAGAGAAGCCGCCTGCCACCTCAAAAGCGTGCTATGGTTCCAGGGACAGGCCCGCGGGGACGGAACGACCCGACCTCGCGGGCGAACGCTGAGGGACCAAGTCATGCTCCTCCTGCTAGTGCTTCTGGTTGCCGTCGTGCTGCTGATCCTGGCCGTGCTGGTCAGTGTCGATCAGCTGGTCCGCAAGAACTTGCATCGCTGGCTGCCCACCTACGTCCGCCAGCGCCTCGGCGGCGCGCTCCGCTCCCGGGCGAGGAAGTCCACCTGATCCTGTGCCTGGCCGACCACTTCGAGCCCAGCGTCTCCGAGGCCATGCCCGAGGCGGGGCTGGAGATCGTGCAGCGCTGGGCCCGTGAGTATCCCCGGCTGTTCGGCTCCTTCCGCGACAGCGACGGCCGGCCCCCCAGACACACCTTCTTTTACCCCATCGACCACTACGAGGCCGCACACGTGGACATGCTGGCCGGCCTGTGCCGGGCGGGCTACGGCGAAGTGGAGGTTCTCCTGCATCACGAGGAGGACTCGGCCGAGGAACTGCGCGGCGTCTTGCTGGCCTTCAAGAAACTGCTGGCCCACCGGCATGGCCTGCTGCCAGTGGAGCGCCGCTCCGGCGAGGTGAAGTACGGCTTCGTTCACGGCCACGCGGCCCTGGACAATTCCCTGCCGGGCGGCCTGCACTGCGGCGTGGACAACGAGCTGGAAGTGCTGCGCCAGACCGGCTGCTACGCCGACTTTACTCTGCCCTCGGCCCCCAGCCCGGCCCAGACGCGGACCATCAACTCGATCTATTACGCCGTTGAGGATGGCCACGCCCGCTCCCACGAGACCGGCGTTCCGGTCGGCAGCGGGCCGGCTCCCGAGCGCGGCCTGATGCTGATCCAGGGGCCGCTGCTGCTCGACTGGCAGCACCGCCAGCTGGGACTGCTGCCGCGGGTCGAGACCGGCTGTCTCCAGCCCGGCCAGCCGCCCACCCTGGAGCGGCTGCAACTCTGGCTGCGGACCCGCATCCAGGTGCCGAGCCGGCCCGACTGGTTCTTTGTCAAGCTGCACGCGCAGGGTGGGCTGGTTTCCGGTGCCGACATGCTCCTGGGCACGCCGATGGTTCAGTTCCACCAGGCCCTGGCCGACTGCGCCCGGCAGGACCCCCGGTTCCATTTTCACTATGTCACGGCACGGGAAACGTACAACCTCATCCGGGCGGCCGAGGCCGGCTGGCGGGGAAGTGTTTCCGAGGCGCGCGATTTCGACCTGATCTGGCCGCCACCCTCTGCGCCCGTGGAGCAACCGGACCAGGCCAAGGTGGGGGTCGCCTGAGCCGCCACGGTAGCGGCGGAAAGTTAGCCGCGACGCGGAGCCGCTGCGCGTCGCGGTTATTGCGGCTCAGGAAGAAAAAGACCGCCTCGGCCCCTGACCCAGGGCGATGCCCTGGGCTATCGTGTTGCGCCCCTTCGGGGCGAAAGCCAATCGCCCCGAAGGGGCGCAACACGATAGCCCAGGGCATCGCCCTGGGGGGAGAAGGCATCGCCCTGGGTGAGAGGGGTGTCGGTCTTTTTCTTTCTGAGCCGCAATAACTCGGATTACTTCGTGGGCAGCGCCGGCACGCTCTTCAGTTCCGCCGTCAGCGCGTCCGGCTTGATCTCCTCGGCGATCTGGTCGATGTTCGCGATCGTTTCCTTGCCGGTGAGGGTACACAGGGCGCGGAAGGTTTCCGGCGGCAGCGTGTCCGGCAGGAAGCGTACCTTGCAGTCGGCCATGATGGCGAAGGTGCCTTTCTTGCCCTTGTATTCGGTGCAGACGAACGGCTTGAAGCACTCCACCTCTTCGGAGACGCCGCGCACCGTGCTGCCGCCCCCGGCGATCCAGGGAGACTTGTGGTCCAGCGGCACCTGGATCAGCAAGATGGTCTTGTCCGGCTCCTTGACGTTCTCCCAGCGGGTCACCCGGTCGTAGCCGAAGATGCCGATCTTCTTGGCGTATTTCGGATCATCCACCGAGTAATAGGGCGCGTCCATGCCGACGCCGGCCATGCCCACGAAGTGGGTGGCGGCCACGGCCGTGGTCATGCCCGGGTAGAAGATCCGGTATGGTGGGTTGTTCCGCAGTCCCCGGGCGATGAATTGCGAGACCACCAGCTGAGCCAGGACCAGGTTGTCGCCCTCCTGCCAGGCCTTGTCGAGGTTGACGTGGAGTTTCTCGTCGGCGCTGGACTCGACGATTTCCTTGTAGTCGGGGTTGAGGTAGGGAAGCAGCTCGACCATCCAGCTCAGCCGTTTCTGGGGCGGCATGGGCAGGATCAGGGTGCCGCCATCCCGGGGGGCCAGGGTGCCGCGCGGGAAAGCGCCCTTCTCCGTGCGATACCGCTCCAGGGCCCGGGCCAGCTCGAAGATTTTCGACTGGCTGTTGATCATCTCCGCCTCGCCGCGGAGGAAAATCAGCAGCGCCCGCAGTCCCTCCTTGCCCCGCTCGTAAGCCTGCCCCTTCTTCAGCGGTTGCTGCAGGGACACCGTGAGGACCTTGTCATCCAGGTCGAAGGAAACCGTTTCGTCCTTCGGAGTCGGTTTCGGTTGCGGTTGCCCCATCGGAGAGGGTTGCCCCATCGGATACGGTTGGCCGGTCCGCCCCGGGTCGTTGGGGTTCTCGGCCATCTGGCTGCTCGCCAGCAGCTCCCTGGCCTGCTTGGCCAGTTCCGCGTTGCCCAGGTCCACCGCATGGATGGCGGCCATCTTGAGTTCATTGAAGCTCCTGAGGCTGTAACCGTACTTGACCAGCTTGGCCGGTTCCGCTGGCAGATCCACCACCAGTTTCAAGTAGGGCTCGGCTTGCTTGAGGTGCAGCCCCAGGGCGGCCTGGGCTTCGGCCGAGATCTGGCCATTCAAGAGGGGGACGTACTGTCTCATGTTGGCAAAGTCGCCGGCCACGCAGAAGATCGACGGCTGCTCGGCCTTGTCGATCTTGTCGAGGACGGCTTTCAATTCCGGTTTGATCGTCAACCAGGAACCGCTGGGCGGGGCCGGAGCCGGCTTGGCCGGTTGTCCCGGAGGATTCTCCGGCCCGCCCCGGCCCTGTCCACCCCGGCCCGGTCCACCCCGACCCGGTCCACCCCGGCCCGGAGGTCCCTTGCCCGGCCCCGGTTGTGGCATCGGCTGACCCATTGGTTGCTGGGGCATGGGCTGTCCCATCGGCGGCTGCTCCCCCGCGGCCGGATTGTTCGGGTCGGCCGGCGGCTTCTCGGGCATCGGCGTCGGCTCTCCGGCCGCGTTGATGATCTGCGGCCGGGCGTTGGCCTGCAGGAACTTCTTCATCACCGGCTCGTCGGCCAGGACCAGGGTCTGATCGTCGATGAAGTGCAGGGCGAAGCGGTCGCGTCGGGTGTTGGCCTTGAACAGCAGATTGCTCAGCGGGTCGAGGTCGCGCTTGACCAGGTAATAGATCAGGGTGTTGATCGGCGCCTCGGGATTGACCTTCAGCCGGGCCGTCAATTCCTCCTTCTTGAAGGGGCTCTTGGTGCGCAGCACGGTAAAGTACCAGCCCGGCTGGGAGTGGTTCATCGCGAAGACGATGCGGGAGACGTCCTTGAACTTGAAGCCAAACGTGTTCTCAAAGCCCTTGTCGTTGAAGGAACCCGGCGTATTCAGCAAGGGATGCTGGACGGAACTGGCCAGGGCCTTCTCGACCGACAGGGCGCCGACGGTCTCGCTGTCGCCGGGCAGCAGGTTGGTGATGTCCGCGATGGCCAGGTTCGCCGCGTTGTTGGCCTTGGGATCTCCCTCCGCCCCCGGTTTTTGGTTGTTCCCGCCCGGATTGTTGGCGCCGGGGCCGGGTCTGCCCGGTTGCGGCCGGTTCTGCGCCCCCATGGGGTTGGGTTTGCCGGAAGACTTGGAGGGACCGCCCCAGATGGCCCACACGGCGACGCCCAGGGCGGCGACGGCAGCGATGGCCAGGCCGCCACCAATGGCCAGCATGGAGTTCTTCTTCTTGCCCTTCTTCTTTCCCTTGCCCTCCCCTTCACCTTCGCCCTCCCCTTCGCCCTCGCCCTCCTCCTGGGCCGATTGCTTGGGACCGGGCTTGGCCTTGACTCCGTTCTTGCTGGCGTCGGCCGGTTTCTTGGCGCCCACCTTGCTCTTGACGGCCGTGTTCGCCTTGCCCTTCGGGGCCGACTCGGCGGACTCTTCGGCCTTGTCGGCCGGATCCTCGGGCGGTGCCTCGACCACGAAACGCTTCTTGCACTTGGGACAATCGATTTTCCGGCCGATCAGGGCTTCGTCCCGGATCGGCACCATTGCTTCACAAGCAGGGCATTCTACTCTGAAACCAGCCATTGGCACCTGCCTCCGCCATTCTTGTCAGGGTAGGATCAAGTCGAGAGGGTCCTCGACTGTTTTATCTAATCACGTGCGAGCAGCAATTGCAAAGAACAAAACACGCCACGGCGAAAAATGTTGGCGGCGGGATGGGGCCTGGGCCGGCGTCCGAGACCAGATCCTCCCTTCTCTCCAGGAATCCTGGACCAACCGCGCGAACCTCTCCTCCGGCAGCCGGGTCCATCGTGCAGGCTTCGCGTGGCTCCTGCCACGCGAAGGCAAATACCGATGGATACGCCAGCCCGACTGCCCGTTGGGAGTACCTCGCCTGTCATGCGGCAGAACCGGGTTCGAGTCCCGGCAGGGTCACCGTTTTGGCCCTGTGGTGTACGGGTTAGCACAGCAAAAAGTCTCTCGGCAAACCCTCGTTGGGCTGGCATCCTCCCAATCCATTCTCCAAATCTCTCGACGAGCCGCCGGGTTTATCCCGGCGGTCTGTCCGCCGGGATAAACCCGGCGGCTCGTTGGGGTTTACTCGTGACAGAGCAGACAGGATGTCGCCTGGAAAGGAAGGTCGTCCCATGGCAAACAAGAACCTCTTCAGCAGCGCCACCAGCGTCCTGCCGCGCGCCGACGTCCGCAACGAGGCCAGCGGCCTGGCGTACCGGCTGTCGCCCAAGCACGCCCTGGCCCAGCTGGCGGCGACGGGCTGCTTCAACGGCGTCTTCTACGCCTCGGCCGAGGAGCAGCTGAAGGCCTTCCAGGGCCTGGTCGATCAGGTTCAGGACAACGTCTTCCTGGCCAAGTTGGCCCTGTACAGCCGGGAGAAGGCCTTCATGAAGGACATGCCGGCCGCCCTGCTGCTGGTGCTGTCGAAGCGCGACCCGGGCCTGGTCCGCCAGGTCTTCGACCGTGTCATCGACAACGGCCGGGTGCTGCGCACCCTGTTCCAGATGCTGCGCTCGGGCCAGTTCGGCCGCAAGAGCCTGTCGTACGCCCTGCAGAATCTGTTTCAGCGCTGGCTGAACCGCGTCGGCGTCGGCACGCTGCTGTCGGCCTCGATCGGCAACGACCCGAGCCTGCGCGACGTGCTGCGCCTGGCCCGGCCGACGCCGATTGACAACAGCCGCCGCGCCGTGTTCGGCTGGCTGACCGATCGGCCGAGCGAGAAGTGGGCGCCGGCCGACCCGGACGACCTGCCGCGCGAGGTGCGTGACCTGACGGCCTACCGGCAGTCGGCCGACGAGGACGAGCAGGTCGCCATCCTGGAGCGGAACCGCTTCCGCTGGGACCTGCTGGCTGACGCGGCCCGCGGTCCGAGGGTCTGGAAGGCGATTGCCCGCCAGATGGGCGCCCAGGCCCTGCGCATGAACCTGAACACCCTGCTGCGCCACAACGTGCTGGCCGACGCGGAAATGGTCAAGGAAGTCGCGGCCCGGCTGGCCGACCCGGACGAGATCCGCCGCTCGCGGCAGTTCCCGTACCAGTTCCTGTCGGCGTACCTGAACGCCGAGGCCGGCGTGCCGCAGGAGGTCCGCGAGGCCCTGGGCCAGGCGGCCGAGGTCGCTTGCGACAACGTGCCGGCCCTGCCGGGTCCGGTGGTCATTGGCCTGGACGTGTCCGGCTCGATGCGCAGCCCGATCACCGGACACCGCGGCGCGGCGCCACCAGCAAGATGCGCTGTGTGGACGTGGCCGCCCTGTTTACCGCCGCCGTGGCCCGGCGCAACCCGGGCAGCCTGATCGTGCCGTTCGACACCCGGACCTTCGAGGTCACGGTCGCTCATGGCACGAGCATTCTTCGCCTGGCGGAGCAGCTGGCCCGCTTTGGTGGCGGCGGCACGAACTGCTCGCTGCCGCTCAGGCACGCCAACGACGCCCACAAGGATCGGCCGTTCGCCGGCTGTGTGCTGGTCAGCGACATGGAAGGCTGGGTCGGCGTCGGTCGCGGCAACTCGACCCCGACGATGACCGCCTGGCACGAGTTCCTCAAGAACCAGGCCCGGCTGCAGGGCGAGTCGGTCAGCCCCAAGCTGATCGCCATCAACCTGCAGGCCTACGCCACGGCCCAGGCGCCGGAGCGGTTCGACATCCTGAACGTCGGCGGCTTCAGCGATGCGGTCTTCAACGTGGTCGCCTCGTTCCTGGCCAACGACGACGAGCGCTTCGTCACCGAGGTCGAGGCGCTGGAACTGTAAGGGCCGGCAGACTTTACCCCCTCCCTGCTTGCGGGGAGGGGGTAAAGCAAAGAGCGCCCGGGCGAACTGCCGAGGAACCTGGACAATGGCGAACGCGCCGGCTGATGGTTATAATCCGACAAGACGAAGCGCTGGAGCTGACACGGATTGCCCATCACCGAGAGCGAAACCATGAACCGAGCCGCTGCCTGGGCCCTGCTCAACGAGTACGTCAAGGACCAATCGCTGGTGCGTCACGGGCTGGCCGTGGAGTCGGCCATGCGGGCCTACGCCCGCAAGCTGGAGCAGGACGAGGAGAAATGGGGCCTCGTCGGTCTGCTGCACGATTTCGATTACGAGCGCTGGCCCAACCCGCCGGATCATCCCCTCAAGGGCTCCGAGATTCTGCGTCAGCACGGCTACCCCGAAGACGTGATTTACGCCATCAAATCGCACGCCGACTATCTGCCCGACTGCCCGCGCGTCAACCTGATGGACAAGGCCCTGTACGCCTGTGACGAGCTGGCCGGACTGATCACCGCCACGGCCCTGTTACGGCCCAACGGCATCACCGACCTGACCGCCTCAAGCGTCAAGAAGAAGATGAAGTCCAAGGGGTTTGCCCGCAACGTCAGCCGGGAAGACATCGAGCGCGGGGCCGCTGACTTCGGCGTTGATCTGACCGAGCACGTCCAGTTCGAGATCGACGCCATGAAGACCATTGCCGTGGAACTGAATTTGCTCCGAGGAAGTGGTGGGGCGGAGGAAGGGTAAGTGCGTTCCCCAAGCCGCTTGCGGCTTAGCGCACCAGTCGCTAAGCCGCAAGCGGCTAAAAACGCGGAAGAGAGGAGAGACCATGTCCGCTCGACGAATTCTGAGTGTGGGCCAGTGCGGCTTTGACCACGGGAGCATCTCCCGGACGATGCGCGACAGTTTCGGCGCCGAGGTGGTGCCTGCTGACACAGCCGATGAGGCCCTGGAACAGCTGCAGCAGGGAGCGTACGACCTGGTCCTGGTCAATCGGCTCTTCGACCGGGACGGCGATGCGGGTCTGGAGCTGATCCGGCAGCTGAAGGAAACACCCGAACTGAGCCAGGTGCCGGTGATGCTGGTGAGCAACTACGAGGAGGCTCAGCAGCAGGCCGTTGCGGCCGGGGCCTTGCCCGGCTTCGGCAAGTCCGCGCTGGGCCGGCCGGGGATGCTTGACCAGGTCCGGGCTGTTCTCGGAGATTGACGGCCTGCCGCTTCCTTCTTCCAAAAAACCATACTCCTCGGGCTGGCTGCCGGTACTATCAAAGGGAAACGAGGCCCGGGAAGAGTGGGAAACTCATGGCCGCCAGCCAACGCAACGCGATCCTCCGTCATCTGCAGCGGCTCCTGGGCGAGCGGCCGGCGGCGGCGGGCAGTGATCGCCAGCTGCTGGAACGATTCGTCGCCAGCAACGACGAATCGGCTTTCGTCGCCCTGCTGGAGCGCTATCAAGCTCTCGTCCTCGGTGTGTGCCGATCGGTGCTGCATCAGGAACAGGATGCGGAGGATGCCTTCCAGGCGACCTTTCTGGTGCTGGCGCGAAAGGCCGACGCGATCCGCAAGCACGATTCAATCGCCAGCTGGCTGCACGGCGTTGCACTGCGCACTGCGCTGAACTTGCGGCGTTCCCTGATAACTCGTCGCCGCAACGAACAGCGGGCGGCCACCCGGACAGTGGAGCAACCGGTCCTTGATGCGGCCCTGCGCGAGCTGCAAGCGATCCTTCACGAGGAGGTCGAGCGGTTGCCCGGGAAGTATCGCGCTCCATTTGTCCTGTGCTGCCTGGAAGGCAAAAGCCGGGCGGAGGCAGCCCGGGAGCTGGGCTGGAAGGAAGGGAGCGTCTCCGCCTGGATCGCCCAGGCCCGCCTGCTCCTGCAACGCCGCCTGGCGCGCCGCGGCGTCACGCTGTCCGCTGCCCTGACCTCGGCGGCGGTCGCGCCGAACCTCGCGATCGCGGCAACCCTTGCGCCGCGGGTCGTTCGCAGCGCCCTGGCATTTGCCGCGGGCAAATCCTGCGACGGCGTCTCCGCTCAGGCCGTCTTCCTCGCGAAAGGAGTGATCCAAACCATGTTCGCGACCAGACTGAAACTGGTAGCCGTTGCAACGCTGGCATTGCTTGTTCTGAGTGGCGTGAGCCTGCTTGCCGGCCCGGCGCTTTTGCCCCAGAAACTGCTGGAAACCGATCCGCCACAACCAGCGGCGAAACAACCGGCCAAAGCAGAGGCCGAGCAACCCCAGCACAAGCCCCAGGCTGACAAACCCAAACCACCGCCGCCCCCCGACAACACGCCTCGCCCTTACCGCGTCCTCAACGATCGGCGGGTCTCGTTTCCCTTGACCTCGCTGGTTTTCTCGCGCGACGGCAAGATGCTCGCCTCGGTGGAAGCGACTTTCGCTCCCGGCGCCCTGGGCTCGTACAGGACGATCCTCGTTGACGTCGCGACCGGCCAACGGTTGCACGAGCTGGCAACGCACTCCGAGCTGGTCAATCAGATCGCCTTCGCGCCAGACAACAAAAGGGTCTGCACCGGCAGCCGGCTCCACGACGGCGGCATCGCCTCCCGCATGGGCACGGGGTTGGTTGTCTGGGACACGGCCACCGGCAAACCGGTCAAGGAGCTTCAAGCCCAGGTCTGGGACCTGTCGCCCGACGGCAAGACGCTGGCCATCGCCGACAATTTCGTTGACATCGACCCTGGCATAAACAAGGGCGACGACATCAAACCCTTACCCTCCACGTTCACCCTGCGCCTTCTGGATACCACCACCTGGAAGGAAATCGCCCAGCGCAAGGAAACCAACCTGACCCTTTCCATCCTCCGCTTTGCCCCCGACAGCAAGATGCTCGCTCTGGCATTGTCGGACTACACCATCCGGCTCTGGGACTGGCAGGCCAACAAGGAGACCAAGCGCATCACCGCGCCCAAAGTGGACCCCCAGAAGTGGGCCGGCGGCGCCATCACACATCTCGCCTTCAATCACGACGGCACCCGGCTGGCATCCGTTACGGACACTGTTTTCTTCAATGAGATACCACGCAAGGTTGACGTCTGGGACGTTCCCAGCGGCAAATCGGTGCAAACGCTCACCGGACCGCGGTATCCAATCACCAGTCTCGCTTTCACTCCCAGGGGCGACCAGCTCGCGGTTGCCGGGCGGCAAAACTACTTCAACCTTTTCGATGTGGCTTCCGGTGAAAAACGCAAAGACTCCGAGCGTCCGGGGCTGGCCGAGCTGGCTGTCGCACTCTACCGAGTCGGCCTGGCGCCCGAGCAAGCGCCCAAAGGTCCACCTCTCTTGACCCGTCTGTGGAACCTGGCCAGCGGCGAGGACATTGTCTCCGGCAAGCTCCCCAGCGAACTGCAATGCCTGACCCTTTCGCCCAATGACCGCACGCTCGCCGTTGGTGACATGAAAGGCGTTGTCAGGCTCTACGACCTGGGCACAGGCAACGAGGTCCGCCAGTTCGCTGATACCGGCAAGTCTCCCGTGAACGGTCTCACCTATCTGCAAGACGGCAAGCTCCTCTGTTCGCAGCACTGGAACAGGCCCTTCCGCTTCTGGGACCCGGAGACCGGCAAGCCGATCAGCCAGCAGCTCCCGGGCATTCCTTTCGGCAAAAGCTCCCTGGTCGTGTCGTCGCAAGGGAAGCTCGCTTCGGTTCCGGAGGCTGGCATTGTCGTGACGATCTGGAAGGACCTCATGGACAGGAGGCCAGTCAAGGTCCGACTGCCCCAGAGCGCACGCACGCTGCAATTCGCGCCCGACGGCAAGAAGCTGCTGGCCGGCAGCTGGGAAAAGGTCGTGCAAGTGATTGACGTTGATCGGGGCGTCCTGCTGAAACCGATCGGCCGGGAACATATCGTCATGTTCGCCCTGTCGCCGGATGGCAAGACCGTCGCCGGGTGGGGACGTACAGCCAACTATAAATGGGACCCTTACGTCGCCCTCTGGGACCTCCACACGGGGGAGGAGCTGGGCCGGATCGACGTCACTCCCACCAGCTTCAACGGCATGCGTTTCACCCCCGACGGCCGGGGCCTCTGGGTCGAAACGGCGGGCGGCTTCAGCCTCTTTGAGATGGCGACCGGACTGCAGCGCGGGTTCGTTTCCGGCGCCTGGCCCCTCTCCCTTTCCAGCAAGGGACGACTGTTTGTCTGCAAGAGCAACGATTGCATCTTCGTCTGGGACATGACGGGTCGGAATAACGGCGGCATTCTCGATACCACACCCCTGACGCAGGACGAGCTGGCGAAACGGTGGGCCGACTTGCAGGCCGGACCCGTCGAGGCGTACCAGGCGGTCTGGCGCCTGGCCGGCGTTCCCGAGCAGACGGTGCCGTTCCTGGAAGCGAAACTGCGCACCGTGCCCCCGCTCGATCCAAAGCGCATCCCAAAGCTGATTGCGGACCTGGAAAACGACGTCTTTGCGATTCGGGAAAAGGCGTCGGAGGAACTGCCCAAATACGGGCACTGGGCACTCAAGGAAGCGACGGCGACGCTGGCGAAAAATCCGCCGCCCGAAACGCGGCGTCGTCTGCTGGATCTGAAGCCGAGGTTGCGCGACTATCCGTTCTCTCCGGAGCAAACGCTGGCTCTCCGCGTGGTCGAAGTCCTTGAGCAGATCGGCACCCCGGCAGCGCGACGCTTGCTCGAAAGACTGGCCGGCAACGAACGCCCGCAGTTCACGGAGGCCGCCCGGGCGGCCCTTGGTCGCTGGAAGTAATCGATCAACGTATTGCATCTGAGGAAACCCCATGGGCGACGTGCCCCGGCCCGCCCCGCCATTCATGGCGGGGCGGACTGGGCTCGCCGGACATGGATTCCCTGAGATGCAAGAGCCAGGCGTAACGATCACTTTCTGGCCCGTTGCACCGGAAACTCCCATGAACACCGTGGTCGAAGGTTTGCTGGCCGACGTTGACGGCGTCCGTCCCGGCCAGGTCGTCATCGAGAACGGCGTGATTGCCGCCGTCGGCCCGAAGCTGGCCAAGCCCCAGCACGTCTTCGGCGACGATTGCCTGATCTTCGCCGGCATGGGCGACATCCACGTCCACGCCCGCGAAGACGTGAGCGGCAAGGACACGCACAAGGAAACCTTCGCCACCGCCTCGGCCGCCGCCCTGCACGGCGGCGTCATCCACGTCGCCGACATGCCCAACAATCCCATCGCTCCCATCGACGACACCAGCTACCAGGCCAAGGAAAACCTGGTGCGCCAGGGCCGATTGCCTGTCACCTTCACCCTTTACGCCGGCATCGGTCCCGGCACCCGCCCCCTCAAGCGAGCCGTTCCCTACAAGGCTTACATGGGCCCCAGCGTCGGCGACCTGTTCTTCCGCACCCTGGAGGAGTTGGACCGGACCATGACCCATTACCAGGGCCAGAACGTCAGCTTCCACTGCGAGGATCCGATCCTCCTCGAACAGCACCGCTCCGCTCCGACCCACGAGCTGCGCCGGCCGGCCGAGTGCGAGCTGAGCGCCACCCGCTTTGCCCTGGGCCTGATCGAGAAATACTCCCTGACGGGAAAGCTCTGTCACTACTCCGTCAAGGAGGGGTTGCCGCTGATCCGCGCCGCCAAGGCCCGCGGCCTGCCGGTGACTGCTGAGGTGACGCCGCACCACCTCTATTTCGACACCGCGATGATCACCGAGCAGAATCGCGGCTGGATGCAGATGAACCCGCCGCTGCGCAGCCCGGCAGACCGCCTGGCGATGCTGGAGGCATTGCGCGACGGCACCGCCGACTACCTGGCCACCGACCACGCTCCGCACATCCTCGCTGAGAAGGAGAAGGGCGTCTCCGGCCAGCCGCACCTGGACACGTTCGGACCGTTCGTGACCTGGCTGCTGGTCGAGGCCGGCTTCACGCCGGAGCGCATCGCCGCCAGCTGCTCCAGGAACCCCGGGGCATTCGTCAATCCCTACAACAGCGACCGGTTCGGCCGGCTGCTGCCGGGATACGTCGGCTCGCTGACGGTGCTGAACCTGCGCCGGCCGACGACCGTGCGGCGCGAGGATCTGCAGAACGCGCTGCGGCTGGAGCCCCTTCGAGGGGATGACGTTTCCCGGGAGCGTCGAGGCCGTGTTCCTCCGGGGAGAGAGGGTGTGATCGGTCTCTCGGGCAGGCTCCTATCCCTGCGGCACCCTGGCAGTCCTCGACGCGGGTTGGTTTGGCACAAGCCCGAAGCGCCAGCGCCGGGACATCCGAAACCCGGCGCTGGCGCTTCGGGCTTGTGTCGGTTTGTCCCGCGCCGAGTATAACAATGGAGGGCAGAACTTCTCAGGAGATGATCGCCATGCACAAGCTGGTTCTGTTACGCCACGGTGAGAGTGTCTGGAACAAAGAAAACCGCTTCACCGGCTGGACCGACGTGGACCTGTCCGAGCAGGGCCGGGACGAGGCCCGCGCGCCGGCCAACTGCTCCGCGCCGAGGGCTTTGTCTTCGACGTGGCCTTCACCTCGGTACTGAAGCGCGCCATCCGGACCCTGTGGATCGTGCTTGACGAGCTGGACCTGATGTGGCTGCCGATCGAGCATTCCTGGCGGCTGAACGAGCGTCATTACGGAGCCCTTCAGGGGCTCAACAAGGCGGAGACGGCCGCCAGGTACGGCGAGCAGCAGGTCAAGATCTGGCGGCGCGCCTACGCCACGCCGCCGCCGCCGCTGGAGAAGAGCGATCCGCGTTATCCCGGGAACGATCCACGCTACCGCGGTCTGTCCGAGAAAGAGCTGCCGCTGACCGAGTGTCTGAAGGACACGGTGGACCGGTTCCTGCCATACTGGCATCAGCGGATCGCGCCGGCGCTGCAGAGGAACCAGCGCGTGCTGATCGCGGCCCACGGCAACAGCCTGCGGGCGCTGGTGAAGTACCTCGACCACGTCTCCGACGACGACATCGTGGAACTGAACATCCCCACGGGTGTGCCGCTGGTGTACGAGCTGGACGCGAACCTGAAGGCGGGCAAACACTACTATCTCGGTAATCCGGAAGAGATCGCCCGGGCCCAGGCCGCGGTGGCCGCCCAGGGCAAGGCGAAGTGATCGGATGGGAGGTGCTTCGGTGCCAGCAGTCCAGAGCCTCCAGTCGTGGCTTGCCGAACTGAAGGAGATCCTCAGCGTCTGCGCACAGCGTGCCAGCCTGCCGGTCACCTTGCCGCACTGTGCCATCTGCGCTCGTTATGCGACCGACAGTCTCCCCTTCGAGGCATTGCTGTCACTGCTCGACGTGCTGCCGGTGGAACTCCTTCCCCAGGCTCTGGCAGCGGCGGAGGATTGCCTTGCATCCCTCCCGCCCGCGATGCGGCAGCAGCACGTCAACGCCGTGACGCTGCCGGTGCTGCTGGACTCGCCCGGCTGGCCGCTCGTCCGCAGTCTGGTCATCGACCTGGCCGACCAGGAGATTCGCAAGCACTTCGACGATCCACGGCTCAAGGCCATCGAGGAGATCACCCTGCTCGGCTACGCCTACGGCGGCTGCAAACTTCGGCCGGCATTCTGTGACGCTTTCTTCCATTCCCGGAGCTTTCCTAGCCTCCGGTCGCTGAGCTTTCACTCGACGGAAAGCACCGCGGACACTTCCAGGCGCTTCTGGGCGTCGCCGTTGGCCCGGCAGCTGGAACGGATCGACGGCGCTCCCTACTTCGGCGATCCCATCGCCGGCCCGCTGGCGGTGCGCGAACTCTGCCTGGCCGGGTACGGCGACGAATTGCCTGCGGGTTTCTCGCTGAACCGGCTTCTCGATCCGAGTGCGTCGCCGCAGCTCACGAGCCTGTCGCTGAGCGCTTACTGGGAGGGAATGAGCCCCTTGCTGCAACTGATCACCGCCGAGTGCCGCTTGCTGGAGCGAATAGCCGTCTCACTCCGCTTCTCGGACTCCGACGGCGCATGGACTCACCTGCTAAAGCAGGCGACGTTGCCGGCCTCGGTCAGGTCCGTTACCTGCGACGGCAGCTTTGGTAAGACGTCGCAGCTTCGCATTCGGAGCGGCTCCGACGTTCACGCCTTGTACGACTCCATCAGCGAGAAGGTTGACATCCGCTCAGACGACAGGGTGACTGACTACGGCGGTTTGCTTTTCGATTGGAGGCTCCGGGACGTCGTCTCTCGTCGGGTCGAAGACCTTGCGCTGTTCCTGCCGCTGGAAACCAACGTCGCGGAGGCCGTCGCGTTTTGCGACGACCTTCCCGGACTGAAGAACCTCACGCTCGTCTATCCTTTCACCGAAGCCGAACTCGAAACGCTGCTGCGTTCGGAGAGGATTCGCCGGCTCGACGCACTCACTTTGTTGCTGAGCGTTGGCGGTAAATGGGACGTGGGCGGCAACGAGTACGTCAAGGCCAACGAGTCACGCTACCAGTCGGCCGTGCCACCGAAGCGGCTCTTTGAACTGGCGTTCGGCGAGGCGACGGCCTCGATTCACAACCTCTCGGTTGCCACACAGTCGTTCGAGCTGACGCGCTCGCCGGAACGAGTCCAGCACTGGGACATCAAAGCCAGGGAGGCCGCATTCGCTTTGACTGAATGCGATCCGGGTCGGCCGATCGAAGTGTTGTGTTTCACTTACGACTTGACCATCGACGAGCAGCTGGCGACGGCCCTTGCCGGAGCCGACGTTTTGGGTCGCGTTTATCGCCTGAATCTTCAGGGCAGGTTGGACGAGTCGGCCGGGCGAGTTCTTGCGGACTGCCAGCGCCTCCGGAACGTGCGTGCCTTCAGCCACTTCTGCCCTCACAACCCGATGGAAGCAATCCGGCCGATGCTTCATTCGGCATCCCTGAGCGGAGTCTGGGACGTCGATCTGTATCTGCCGGCTCCCTGGAAAGTACCGGCCATCGAAGCCGTTTGTACGGACTCGCCCCTGCTGGACAGGGCGGTTGTCCTGGACCTGCACGGCCCCGACCAATCGCCGTTGATTCCCCGGAGCGGCCGACTCGGACGGGTGCGCCAGCTGGGCGAATGGCTGGCGATGCGAGTGTTTGACGACGTTCAACTGGCGGCGGTGTGGAGCGACTGCCCCCTCGGCTTGCCGTTGCAGACACGGCTCAGCCGGTTCGTCGAACGAAGTTACCGCCTCAAACAGCAAAAAGAAGAAGTCGCGGGCCTTGAGAAGAAACTGCTCGCTTTCCCAGCCTTACACGATGAGGAGGGGTTTGAGCAGACACTCCGCGATCTGCTGGCCACGGCGTTTGACGGAAAGCCCGTGGAGGAGAATGCGGAGTTCGACGATCTGAGCGAGCCGCAACAGAGCGCTTTGAGAGCCATCGCCCAGGTGGACGGGAATTGGTGGAACCTGGGTGGGATGATGAACGGTCTGCTGACGGGCTACGGCTACCGCTTCAGGGACAAGGTCAGTCTCGAAGAGTACATTGAAGGAACGGAAGAACCGTCTGACTGATTTCGAGGATCGCGCCATGCTGCTTTTCGGTCAGCATCGCTGCCGGACCTGTACTGGCCTCTCCCGCCGCGAGCTGCTGCAGGTCGGGGCCAGTTCGGTCCTCGGTCTGTCGCTGGCCGACCTGCTCCGCGCTCGCGCCCTGGGCAGCGTCGCACCGGCGGCCTCGGCGAAGGCGGTGCTGCTCCTGTGGCTGTGGGGCGGCCCGGCCCAGCTCGACACCTGGGACCCCAAGCCCAATGCTCCACTGGAGTTTCGCGGCCCCTTCGCGGCCATCCCCACGCGGACGGCGGGACTGCGCTTTGGCGAGCTGTTCCCGAAACTGGCGGGCCTGAGCCAGCGCCTGAGCGTCCTGCGGTCGCTGCACACCTTCTCCAACGATCATGGCGTGGCCGGCACCGTGGGCCTGACCGGGAGCATCGCGGGCGGCGTCGGTCTGGACGGCAAGCCGAAGCCGGGAGCGGCCCGGCCGGCGACGGGCAGCGTGGTCGCCCGGCTGCGCGGCGGCGCCTCGGCGATGCCGCCGTTCATGGTCATCGGCGGCCGGCTGCACCAGGGCAAGAAGGCGATCATCGGCGAGGGCGGCGGCATCCTCGGCGGTCACTGCGATCCGTTTCGGCTGGAGCATGACCCCATTCGCGGCACACGCTTTCCCGCCCTGCAATTGCCGGCCGGCCTGACCCCCGAGCGGCTCGGAGATCGCCAGCGGCTGCTGGGTAGCATCGACCAGGTGCAGCGGCAGGGCGAGCAGCTGCAACGGGTCAACCTGCTGGACGACTACCGCAAGCAAGCCTTTGCCATGCTCACCAACCCCGGATCGATGCGGATGTTCGATCTGGGACAGGAGAAGGATTCGCTGAAGGATCGCTATGGCCGAACGCGCTTTGGCCAGAGCTGCCTGCTGGGCCGGCGACTGATCGAGCATGGCGTAGTCGTTTGTGCAAGTGAACTGGAGCGACCACGTTGAGGCCGAGGAGGACTCCGGCGACGGCGGCTGGGACCACCATTACAGGAACTTCCAGCTGATGCAGGATCGCCACGGTCCCTGGCTCGATCAGGCGCTGTCCGCACTGCTGGAGGACCTGCACGACCGAGGATTGCTGCGCACCACCCTGGTCGTCGCGGTGGGGGAGTTTGGGCGATCGCCGAAGATCAACGACAAGGCAGGCCGCGATCACTGGGAGCACTGCTACAGCGCCCTCCTGGCCGGCGGCGGGGTTGCCGGCGGCCGGGTGATTGGTTCCAGCGACAGCCGGGCCGAACGGCCACACGATACGCCGCTCACTCCCGCCGACCTCACCACCACCGTCTGGCACGCCCTTGGACTGACCAGCGAACAGCTCCAGTCTCTCGGCGTCGGCTTGCCCAATGCGCGGGTGATTCAGGAGCTGTTCTGACCTGAGTTCGACTTTGCCCTATTATGGAGTGCGGCAGTGCTTTGCTCTGCCGCTTTTGTTTCTTCTTTTTGTCTTTGTTTCTTGGGCTGTTGGCGTCAAAAGGGAAAAACCAAAAACAAAAGGCCAAACAAAAGCGGCAGAGCAAAGCTACTGCCGCACTCCATAATAAGAGAGAGACACCGATGCGTCTTGCAGCGCTGATCCTGGCCGGAGTGGTCCTGATCCTCACCCTGTCCTCGCTTGTTTGCGGCGCCGAACCTGCTCTCATCCGTCTGACCCGCGACGGCGACTTCAAGCAGCACCTGACCTGGTCGCCTGACGGCAAGCGGACGCTGCTGACCCGCATCCACCAGGGCAAGATGGGCCTGTGGGTCATGAACGCCGACGGTTCCGACCTCAAGCCGCTGCTGACTCCCGCCCCGGCCACGCCGCACTTTGACGGCCACTGGTCGCCCGACGGCAAGCGCGTGGTCTTCGTCCTCGACATCCTCCAAGGGACCGACGGCAAGCTGCAGATCAACACCGCTAACGCCGACGGCAGCGACAGCAAGGTGCTGATACCGCACAAGGCGTTCGAGGAGTCGCCGCGCTGGTCGCCCGACGGCAAGACTGTCGCCTGGGTCAGCACGCGCCACGGCAACCAGGAAATCTGCTCCATCGAGGTCGAGAAAGGACTGTCGAGCCTGAAGCGGCTAACCAGCGAGATCGCCTTCGACAACAACCCCAGCTGGTCGCCCGACGGCAAGCAGATCGCCTTCACCAGCGCCCGCGGCGGCAACTTCGAGATCCACGTCATGAACCGCGACGGCAGCCAGGTGCGGCGGCTGACCAATCACCCCGCGATGGATTACTGGCCGGTATGGTCGCCGGACGGCAAGCAGATCGCCTTCACGTCCAACCGCGACGGCAATTACGAGATTTACGTCTGCAAGCCGGACGGCTCCGGGCTGCGCAACCTGACGCGGCATCCGGGGCAGGACAACTTCGCGGCCTGGTCGCCCGACGGCAAGCGGCTGGCGTTCATCTCCAACCGCGATGGCGGGCATGACGTGTACGTGATGACGGTGAAATGATCACCAGTCGCGACAAGGCGAGCGGCAGCAACAAACCTCACCGGTTCCTGAGTCTGCCAGCCTGCCAAATCCGCCGTGCGTGACCGAGAGGCCAGAAGAAGCCTGTCGCAGTCGGACGAGTGCCACTGGGTGTTAGTTGTGTGCCCGCCTGCCACCCGCCAGGGTATTCGGGACGGGGTAACAGACGCCTGCCGACAACTCCTGGCGTGCTTCTCGGTTTGCCTGCGGAGCGGCTTCGATCCCTGGCACGTCACGGCTTTGGCTTGGCCAACCACAACTGCCTCAAATCGTCCAGGATGCCCTTGGCTTCCAGCTCCTCCAGGACCTCCTTGACCCTGGCCTTCAGTTTGGCATCCTGCTTGCGGAAGGCAATGCCGACCCGGTTGGCCTTCAAGAAACCGAGCGGCTCCTGACTGACCTGGAGACCATACTTCTTGGCAAAGTAATTGGCCACGGGCCCGTGAGCGAGGGTGACGTTCGCCTCCCCGTCGTGGACGGACTTGAAAGGTAGCTCGTTGCCGTTCAGAGGGATAATCTTCCGAATCGCGATTCCCCGGCGCTCCTTCAGCCGGTTGACCAGCCACTCCGTCCCCGTGTCTACCGGAACAGCCACAACCTTTCCTGCCAGGTCCTTTTCACTCTGGAAGCTGGCACCTTTCTTGCTGACGAAATAGTGACCGGGTGTCAGATACTCGAGGAAGTCCACCTGGTCCTCGCGATCATCCGTGATCATGATGCCGGAGATCGCCACGTCGAACTCCTTCCTCTCCAGTCTCTCCACGATCTCGTGCCACTTCCACGGGAACATAACCCAGGTCACCCGCAGCGGTCTGGCCGGGTCCAGACGCTGGGCGATTTTGGAAGCCAGTCCAGGATCAAAGCCTTCCACTCCATCGCCTTTCGGAAACGACATTGGCGGATAGTCCGGGTCAATGTAAACGCGGAGTTCTCCTTTCTTCAGCGGCTCCTCCAGGGACCGGTCGCGCCGCAAGTAGCCGACGACGAGCAAGACTAGGGCCGTCAGCAGTGTCAGCGCTGCCAGCGCCGCCCGGGTGCTCGCAACTGCCGGCGCCACCAGCGCCGCACGGAACCGCCCAGGCTGGGCCGCTGGATGGAATCGCCACGCAGCCACCGCTCCAGGTCATCGGCGAGGACGGCGGCACTCGGATAACGCCGGCCTGGCTCCTTCTCCAGACACTTCAAACAGATCGTCTCCAGATCGCGGGGCACTGCCGGATTCAGACGCCGGGGCGGCTCCGGCTCGCACGATTGCACCTTCTGGAGTGTTTCGAGCAGATTGGTGCCCCGGAAGGGGGGTTGGCCCGTGAGCAGCTCGTACAGGATCGCTCCCAGGCTATAGACATCGACAGCCCCAGTCAGTTGCTGCTGGCCCGCCGCTTGCTCGGGAGCCATGTAACCCGGGGTGCCCAGGACCGCTCCCGACTCGGTCAGTGGCTCGATCGTGCTGGCCCCCTCCGCCCTGGGCATGCTCTTGGCCAGGCCGAAGTCGGCGACGTGCGGCTGGCCCTGGGTATCGAGCAGGATGTTCCCGGGTTTGAGGTCGCGGTGCAGGATGCCCTGTTCGTGGGCATGCTGCACCGCACGGGCGACAGAGACCAGCAAACTCACTCCCGCGGCCAGATCGTGGTCCGGCGAGGCCAGGAAGTCCCGCAGGCTGCCGCCCTCAATCAGTTTCATGCTGAAGTAGGGCTGGCCCTGGTACTCACCGACATCGTAGATCGGCACGATCCCGGGATGGTCCAGCCGGGCCACCGCCCTGGCCTCGGCATGGAACCGGCGAACGTCGTTTGCCGACGCCAGCTGTCCGCCCCGGATCAGCTTGATCGCGACCAGCCGGTTCAGGCTCGTTTGCCGCGCTTTGCAGACGACTCCCATGCCGCCCCGGGCAATCTCCTCAAGCAGCTCATAATCTCCCACCTGGGTCCCTTGCAGTCCCCGCGGCAACACTGGCGGGTCGCCGGGAGCAGGTCCGTCAGGAGGGCGCGAACCATCAGGCTGGGGAAGGTAAGGGGCCGTCGGCATTTCCCCGGAAGTGCCCGAAAGCGACTCCATTCCCCCAGTACCGTTGGGCGGGCCTGCTCCGCTTTGCAGAGGGCGTTGTTCTTCGGTCATCTTCGATGGTCCTGTCAAGCTGGGATCAAGCCGGCGCCGAACCCTCCAGTCGTTTCAGTGTCTCGGCCAGTTGTTCCGCGATCAGACGCAAGCCCGGCGGCTCGTTGCAAGACACGATGAGCAGTTCATATCGGCCGAGCAGCACCATCAGCCAGATGCGTTCATCCTGGAGGGTGCGATGCTGGGCCAGGCTCCAGGCGATCACCGCGGCGGGCACGACGCCTCCCACCACGCCGACGAGGGGCCATTCCTTGACGATCGCCAGTGCGATAGCCAGGGCCGCCACGACCAGCAGGACCATCACCAGAATGGAGTGCAGGAGCAACCGGGTGCTGTTGCCGGCCAGGGCTTCGCGCAGCCGGCCGTCGAGTTTCTCGGCGGCGGCCAGCAGAGCGGCTTTCATTTTGACCCCGGTTTGCTGAGCCGGGTCGAGGCTGGTCGCCGACCAATCTTGCGTGTTGGTGGGACCGGCCGAGTTCCGCAGCCGCAGGCCCCCCACGGCCGCGGTGGCCTCCTGCAGGTCTTTTTCGAGGTCGCCGAGTTTCAGTGTCCTGCGGGCTGCTGCGGTGATCATGACCCTACCTCATCTTGGCCAGGAATGTCATTTCACTCTACAGCGGAGTCATATCGGCCGGCCCGGCAAACGGCCATACTCGGACCCTCCGGAATGGTCGAAATGCTCCTCAAGACGGCGGCCGGACTAGCTTTCGGGCCTCGTGCAGGAGAATGTCGCAGTAGAGGAGGTCCGACCAGTTTCTGTCCTCGGCCCCTTCACGCAGGGCCGCGAGGTCTTTCTCGACCAGCGCGACCCCCTTGGCAAGAGCGGCACGGGCCTGCTCCGGCTGCTTCAGCTGCCACAGGGACATGCTCTCGAAAAGCGCCGCCTGGGCACGAACCTGGCGGTGCGGTCGCTGGCTCGGGGGAGATTGCTGACTCCGTTTCAGCAAGGTTGCAGCATCCGACCACTTCCCCGCCCGGTACAAAGCGATGCCACGCGCCACCTCGAGGTACTTCCGCTTTCCATCCAACGGCCCCAGGTCCTTGAGCGCCGCCTCGGACAGCCGGTCCGCCTCGACCAGGTCGTCCCCGGTCGCCGGCAGCAGCAGACAGGCCTTGACGACCTTGTCGGCCGTGAACGGCTCCTTGCTGCCGGCGAAGTGCTGCCGCATTTGCCGGCAGTGCTGCCGATACCCCATCTCGTCACCGGCCCGCAGCAGCAGCACGGCCCGGCAGAACCAGTCCGCGTCGGCAAGCGGATCGCGCTCGGTCACCCGATGCAGATCGTCGGCCGCTTCCTTCCAGTGGCCCAGGCGAACGCGCAACTCGGCCCGGCCGCGGAGGAACTTGAGATTGTCCGGCTGCAAGGCCAGCCCGGCGCTGTACCCCTCGATCTGAAGCCGCACCTCCTCACGGACACCCGCAACCCCGGCAGCAGCCGAGGCCGGGCAGACCACACGAAAGCCCGTCGTGTGACCGAGACCCCCATTGCGGAACCGAAAATCTCGGCCCGTATCGTAACTGCCGGAGTCGTACGCGCCGCCGCGGGCAACGCGCAGCCCCGGATTCGCTTTGGACGGGCCGGCTGGCCCTTTCCAGTCGAAGAAGAGGCCCGGCGGAAGATCGGATTGGTGGTAGTAGTCCTCGCAGACTTCCCAGACGTTGCCGCTCATGTCGAACAGCCCCCAGCGATTAGGCAACTTGCTGCCACCGGGGGCCGTTTGCACCGCGGCGACGTGGGCGTAACTGGTCAAGAAGCGGGTGTCGTCGCCGAAGAAGTATTTGCTGGTGGCCCTAGCCCGGTGGGCGTGGACCCACTCGGCCTCGGTCGGCAGCCGATAGCCGTTGGCCTGAAAGTCACACTGCCAGCGATCGGCCTGGGGGTCTGGCCTGACCGGGTCGCTGCGGTAGCAGGGCCGCCGGCCTTCCTGCTGGCTCAGCCAGTTGCAAAACTGAACCATGTCGTTGCGCCAGAGGTGGTTGACCGGACAGGAGTCGTCCGGAGTAAGGCGGGCGATGTCTTTCGGCCGCCAGTCCGGCTGCTTCAGCCTGGGGTCGTTGGTCTTCTCCAGGAATCGTCGGAACAGGCCCAGCGACACTTCTCGGTTGCTCAGGAAAAAGGGCCGGGTCAGCACCAGCACGGTGGCGCCCTGCGTGACAACCCCCGGCGCCAGCTCGATCATGGTCAGCCCTTCGCGATTGACGAACCAGCGCCGTCCCCTGGGCGGTCCCCGAGTCGGCTCAATGGTCGGCAGCGGCTCCTTCCACTGCCGCAAGGCCCAGTCGGCGGCGCTGTGCGTGCCGCCGTGGGCTGCTTCGCGATACAGTTCGCTCAGCACATCCGCCAATTCCTGATGCACCTCGGAGGAAAGCGTGGCCGGATCGACCCGCCCCAGGGCCGCACACAGACCGCTGCGGCACGCCTCATCGTCGCACCGGCGGAGTGGAGCGGGCAGGGCCGACAGGTCGCCATGCCAGGATTGGAACAGATCGATCAACGTGCCGCGGGGCGTCGGATCGGGCCCTTCGGCCAGCATCTCCTGAGCGACCTGGAGGTCGCCCAGGTCCAGCAGCAGGATCGCGTACCGCGCTTGTTCTGTCAGCTTGCCGGACTTCCTGGCCCGTTCGGACAGAAGCGGGCCGGCTTCATCGGCTCGTTTCCGGAAGGCCAGGGCCAGGTTGCCGCTTTCGGCCGCCGGCGCTGTGGGCACCGCATCCAGCAGGAACTCCAGATGCGGCTCGCCCAGGACCGTCAAGGCGATGGCAGCCCGCAGCCGACGCAGTTCTCTGCGGGACTCCCCTTTCTTGCGGCTGTCCTCCAACTCCTCGCGCAGCAGCGGCACCACGAATTCCTGAGAACCAGCCAGCGTGTTCAGAATGACCGGCACGCTATCGGGCGCGGCGGTCAGCAGCGCATCAACCAGGGCTTTCGTGCGGTCCTTCTCGGCTTGCTGGATCGCGTCCTGTTTCTGCTGCAGGCGAAACGCCGCGGTGGTGGAGATCACCGCGACGGCCAGCACCAGGAGCGTGACCGCGCCCAGCAGTGCGGCTGGCACAGGATTGCGTCGCGTCCACTTCCAGGCCCGTTCCACGGCACCCACCGGCCGGGCCTGGATTGGCTCGCCGCTGAGGAAACACCGCAGGTCGGCGGCCAGGTCCTGGGCGGTGGCGTAGCGCTGGCCTGGTTCCTTGCGGAGACATTTCAGGCAAATCGTTTCCAGATCGCGCGGCAGGTTCGGTTGAAAGCGCCGGGGCGGCGGCGGTTCCTGCACCTGCACCAGCAGCAGCACGTCCAGGCCGAACTTGCCCTCCACCGGCGTCCGCCCGGTGAGCAACTGGTAGAGAATGACCCCCAGCGCGTAAATGTCCACGGTGGGGCCGACCAGGTTGCGGTCCCCGCTCGCCTGTTCGGGGGCCATGTAAGCCGGCGTGCCGACCACGTGGCCGGCCTGCGTTTGCTCGGAGTCAATGCCGATTCGCTTGGCCAGCCCGAAGTCGGCGATCTTGGGAACAAACCGGTCCCGGAAAAGGTGTGGTTGCTGGGGCGTTTCCTGGGCCTGCAACAAGATGTTGGCCGGCTTCAGATCGCGGTGGATGATGCCGTGGCTGTGGGCGTGATGAACGGCCCGGGCCAGCGTCTCGATCAGCTCGGCGCCGGCCCGCGGCGGCAGCGGCTGGCCGACGTGCTGGTCCAGCGAGCCACCCTCGATCAGTTCCAGGACAAGGTAGGGCTGGCCGTGGTGCTCGCCGCTCTCGTAGACTTGCACGATGTTGCCGTGGCCCAGCTGCGCGACGGCCTCCGCCTCCATCCGGAAGCGGAGGCGCTCCTCCAGGCGGTCCGGCCCGCTGGTGCGGATCATCTTCAGGGCGACGAGACGGTTGAGGCTCTTCTGCCGGGCCTTGTAGACCACGCCCATGCCGCCCCGGCCCAGCACCTCCAGGACCTCGAATCCTGGGATTGCTGGCGAGCCGGTTTCCGGAGGAAGGGAGGGCAAGGCTCCTACCGAGCCAACTGTTGGCTCGGCAGGAGCCTCGCCCTCCCGGTGAGGGGGAGGCACGTGACCCGGAAGGGCGAAGGTGTCCGCACCAGAGACCGCCAGTCGGGAAAACGCCTGACGCACCACCTCGGCCAGGAGCGGGAAGCGCTGCGTGTAGCCCTCCAGTCGCGGCACCCCGCCGCGCTCCCGGCGCTGCTCCAACTCCAGGGGAAGCAACTCGGTCAGCAAGGCGGCCTGGTGGGCTTCGGCGACTTCGGCCAGGTAGCGTTCCAGAGGCGGCTCCTCGCCTGAGCGGCAGGCTTCCTGAAAGCGGAGGCAGAGCTGCTTGAGGGAAAAGCGAATCGCCAGCGGCAGAGTGTTGTCCGGGTTGAGTGAATCGCTGCTCATCGCATTTTTCCCCCGTGGTCAACACCTGGGCAGGATCTGCTCCGATCGCTCGAGAATTAGCACGGGTTTCCGATCCGCTCGCCAGAGGTCTTCGCCCCGGTCGCGACTCTACCCGTGTTCCTGAATGCGGTCCCGCAACCGTGCCACAAGGGTTTCCAGGGCCTGTTCCAGGGCCCGGTACGATTCGTCCACGCGACTGGCGAGCCCGGGGGTGTCAGCCCCCGGGGTGCCCTCACGGGCAATGGTTTCCAGGGCCTTGGCGGCTTCCCAGGCAATGCGGGCCTCGAAAAAGCTCACGTGACTCTTGAGGGTGTGGGCGAGCCGTTCCAGCTTGGCGCTGTCCCGGGCCGCAATCACCTTCCGGATCTCGGCCAGCTCTTGCTGATGGCCTTCGAGAAACAGCTGGATTCCCTGGCGCAGCAACTGGCGATCGCCGTCCACGCGCGCCAGGGCGGCCGGCTCGTTGAATACCTCGTCGCCTGGTTGGCCTGCCTCGTGGCCGCAGGCGGCTCGCCTGCTGGCTGCCTGGCACGCAGGCGAGCCGCCCGCGGCCACGCTGTCCTGCAGCACTTCCTCCATCACCCGGAAGAGTTCCCGGGGTCGAATGGGCTTGGTCACGTGGCCATCCATGCCGGCGGCCAGACAGCGCTCCCGGTCGCCCCGCATGGCGTGAGCCGTCAGCCCAATGATGGGAACACGGGTCCCGGTCGCTTGCTCTCTTCGGCGAATGGCGGCGGTCGCGGTCAACCCATCCATCTCGGGCAGCTGCACGTCCATCAGCACCAGGTCGAAGTGCTGCCGGTCCAGGGCCGCCAGGGCCTCCTTGCCGTTGCCGGCGACAACCACGGACAGGCCGTGTTTCTCCAGCAGGACCAGGGCCAGCTTCCGGTTGAGCATGCTATCCTCGACCAGGAGCAGGTGCAGGCCCCGGAGGACCGCGGGGATGGCAGGAGGCTGTGCCCGGGCCGGCAAGGGTTCGTCCGGAATCTCCAGGCCGAACAGACTGAGGAGCACCGCCCGCAGTTCGGATTGCTTGACGGGTTTCATCAGGGAGGCCTCGATCCCCAGCTCCCGGCAGCGCGAGACGTCTCCGGGCTGACCCGCCGACGTCAGCAGGACCAGGGGGACCTCCGCCCACCCGGGGCGGCGCCGGACCTCTTCGGCCACGGCAAACCCATCCATGTCCGGCACGTGAGCGTCAAGCAAGATCAGGTCGAACGGCACGCCGTCCTGGCCGGCCTGTTCCAGGACGGTCAGCACCTCCTTGCCGCTCCCCAGCGCCGTGGGCCGCATGCCCCAGTGGGCCAGCAGCTCCTGGAGGATTCGCCGGTTGGTGGCGTTGTCGTCCACGATCAGCGTAGGCCGGTTTTTCAAACCATCCAAGACGGTTTGAAAAACCGTCCTGCACAGGCCGAAGCAGGCGGTGAAGTGGAACGTGCTGCCCTGGCCCACCTCGCTCTCGACCCAGATCCGCCCGCCCATCATGGCGACCAGGTGCGAGGAAATGGTCAAGCCCAGCCCGGTGCCGCCGTAGCGCCGGGCCGTGGACGTGTCGGCCTGAGCAAAGGCCGCGAAGATTTGCTCCTGCTTCTCGGGAAGGATGCCGATGCCCGTGTCGTGGACGGCGAAATGCAATTCAACCACGGATGGCACGGATGGCACGGATAAAGAAGAAGCAGGGCCTGGTTGTGTTCTTTCTTTTTGATCCGTGTTTTCCGTGTCATCCGTGGTTGAATTGCATTTGACTTCGACCACCACCTCGCCAGCGTCGGTGAACTTGAGGGCATTGCCGACCAGGTTGACCAGGATCTGCCGCAACCGGCCCGGGTCGCCGATCACCCACTCGGGCACGGTGGGCGGCACGTGGCAGGCCAGCTCCAGACCCTGCTGCTGGGCCTTCAGGGCCAGCGAGCGGAGGGTGTCGTCCAGGGTGTCCCGCACCAGGAAGGCGACCGGTTCCAGCTGCAGCTTGCGGGCCTCGATCTTGCTGAAATCGAGGATGTCGTTGATCACCGCCAGCAGCGACTCGGCCGAGACCTTGACCACAGAGAGGTAATCGCGCACTGCTCCCACGGACAGGTCCGTTTGCAGGGCCAGGTCGGTGGCCAGGAGGATGCCGTTCATTGGGGTGCGGATCTCATGGCTCATGTTGGCCAGGAACTCGCTCTTGGCCCGGTTGGCCGACTCCGCCTGTTCCTTGGCCTGCCGCAGTTCCTCCTCGGCCAGCTTGCGCGGGGTAATGTCATGGCTCAGGCCCAGCACGCCAACCGTGGTGCCATCCTGGGAGCGGACGGGCACGGCGGTGATGGACAGCCATTGCCGCCGGCCGGCCCGCTCCACCAGCAGTTCCCGGTTCACCAGGGGCTGGCCCGTCTGGATCACGGTTTGCTCGTCCTCGTGGAACTGCTGGGCCAGGTCGGCCGGGAGGAAGTCGAAGTCGGTCTTGCCCACCAGGTCGTAGTCGCCGCGGGAGAACTGGGTGGCGTCGTTGACGGTCATGAACCGTCCCGCGGTGTCCTTGACGTAGATCTGGTGCGGCAAGGCGTTGAAGAGGTGTCCCAGCAGAATCCGCTGCCTGGACCAGTCCTCCGCCGCCGGGAGCTGCGCGGGCAGCTCCCGGAAGGAGAACAGGACGGCCTCCACCTCCGGGTCGTCCAGGTAATTGCACAGCCGGCCCTCGCCGTAGAGCGTGATGTCCTCGCCGTGGTGCCAGTAGTAGCCCGAGAGAAGGACCTCCTGGCCGGGCTGATGCAGACAGGCCGTGAACAGACTGCCGACACTGGGGCCGTCAGTGGGGTGGATCCAATCGATCATCTTGAGCCCGCGTGCCTCGTCGGGCCGGTAGCCGAAGACCCGTTCCGTGGTGCGGTTGGCGTACAGCACGGTCGCCTCGGCGTCCAGCAGCAGGACCGCCTCGGTGCTCCGTTCCACCAGCGCCTGGAAGAGGTTGGATTTCATCGGCTCTCTCCATCCGTAGCCGCAGGCTTTAGCCTGCGTTCAACGGAAGAACGCAGGCTAAAGCCTGCGGCTACAGCATCGGCCCCGTGAGTTCCACCGCCAGCACGGAAATGTCATCCTGGGGCGCCAGGGGCCGGCACCATTGCTCGACACTCCGCAGAAGGGCCGCCACACTGTCAGGCAGCGACCGGTCCTTGCTTTGCTCAAGCACCTGCAGGGTCCGGGGGACGCCGAACCGTTTGTCCTCCGGGTTGAGTGCCTCGGAGAGACCGTCGGAATACAGGTACAGGCGATCTCCCACACCCAGCGTCAGGGAGGCTTCCTGGTACTCCCCGACTCCCAGACCGATCGGATACCCCGGCACCTCGTGGGTCCGGCCGGCCGCGTCCTGGGCCAGGCAAATCGGCCCCGGATGTCCGGCGGACACGAAGCGGAAGTGCCGGCTGTCCAGGTCCAGAACGCCGAACAGGAGCGTAATGAACTGCTCCGTGACCGTGTTGAAGGGAAACGCTCGATTCAGATGGTCCGCGACCACGGCCGGGGCCGGCAGGCTTGCCGGGGAGCTTCCCCCCGTTGGCCGCGCCCCTTCGGAGCGAGTACCCGGGCGAGCTCCTGGTTGACCATGACGGCCAGCAAGGCGGCCTTGACGCCGTGCCCGCTCACGTCCAGGACGTATAACCCGATCTGAGTGTCATTGAGCGGGACAATGTTGAGCAGGTCTCCTCCCAGCTCCCTGCAGGGTTTGTATTTCCAGGCAAACGTCACACCGGGGATCGCCGGCCGCTCCTCGGGCAGCAGGGCCAGCTGCACCTTGCCGGCCGCTTCGAGGTCCTCCTTCATGCGCTGGTTCGCTCGTGCCAGCTCCTCATTCCGCCGCTTGAGCGCTGAACTGAGTCTGGACACGGGCCAGCACCACCGCATAGTCGAACGGCTTGGTGACGTAGTCATTCGCTCCCAGCTTCAAGGCCGCGACCACGTCCTGGCCCTCATCCTTGGCCGTGGCCATGATGACGGGCAGCTCCGTCGGTGGACGCTGCTGGCGCACCCGCTTCAGGATGTCCAGACCGCTCAGGCCGGGCATCAGAATGTCCAGGAGGATCAGATCGGGACAATCCTTCTCCAGCCACTCCAGGGCCTGAGTCCCGTCCCGGATGCCCGTGACCGTGAAGCCGTTTCGCTCCAGATAGGGGGACAGCAGGGTATGCACCCGCTCATCGTCATCGACCAGCAGCAAGGAACCGGGGTCTGGATTCATCGGAATGGGCCTTTCGATCCTGACACCTGTGAGCCGCCGGGTTTATCCCGGCGGCAAGACCGCCGGGATAAACCCGACGGCTCGTCGTGGCGCTCCTCGCTCTGTCTCACCGCAACCCCATTAGAGTCCCGCGTCAGGGACCATGCAAGCATTCTTCCCAAGATTTGGCCAACCGATCACGTCCGCCGCAGCAAGGCCCAGTAACCGCCGTCCGCCGGCCGACCCGGCCGCGATTCCTGCTCCGCTTCCAGCGGCAATTCCGGGTGCTTTGCCAGAACGGCTCGCACCACCTCGCCGTTTTCCTCCGGTTCGATGCTGCACGTCGAGTACGTGACCACGCCGCCCGGCCGGACGCGCTCCAGGGCCAGCCCCAGGAGGTGCGCTTGCAGCGGTGCCAGTTCACGCAAGTCCTCGGGCTTCATCCGCCAGCGCACTTCCGGCCGGCGTCCCAGCACCCCCGTGTTGCTGCACGGCACGTCGATCAGCGCCGCATCGAACGGCCCTGCCGGGACCGTGGTTGCGTTCCGCGCCTCGATCAGCTGGGTGCGGATACAACTCAGCCCCAGACGCCGGGCCAGCGTCTCGACTGTCTCCAGCCGGCCCCGGTCCACGTCGCAGGCGATGATCTCGCCCTGGTCCTGCATCAGTTCGGCGAGATGGGTCGTCTTGCCACCCGGAGCCGCACACAGGTCAAGCACGCGCCAGCCCGGTTGCGGAGCCAGGGCGGTCGCGACGCCCATCGCCGACTCGTCCTGCACGCAAAACCAGCCCTGCTCGTAGCCCGGCAATTCCGGGATCGACGCGCTTTCCCCGAATCGGACCGCCTGCGGATGCTCACCGGGCGTGGCGGTAATGCCCTTCTCTGCCAGAGCCGCCAGGAATGCGGAACGCTCGCTGCGCAGCGGATTGCAGCGCAGCGTCAGCGGCGCCGGGCCGGCGAACCAGAACCCCAGCCGATAACACTCCTCGGCACCGTACCGCGGCAGCCAGCGGCGCACCAGCCACAAGGGCAAGCTGAAACCCTGGGCCAGGTACTCGGTCCGCTGCCGGGCCGGATCGGGAAAGACCGCCTGGTTCAGCAGGCGATAGCGCCCCTCCGTCGTCGGCAGAGCATCGGCGGCGGGAGCGTCGCGGAACTGGTCGGTCAGCAGGCGCGTCAGCGCCCGCAGGACGCCGTTAAGGAAGCCGACCGCCCCGGGCCGGCCAAACTGGCCGGCCAGCTTGACCGTCTCGTTGACCGCGGCGTGCGGCGGAATCTGACTCAGCAGGGCCAGCTGCAATGCGCCGAGGGACAGCACGTCGCGCAGCCAGGGTTCGACCTTGTCCAGGCCACGCTGGAGCAGAGGTCGGAGAAGCGCCAGCAGGGTTTCGCGGCGGCGCAGGACGCCGTAGACCAGCTGGGTCGTCAGCCGGCGGTCGGGTGGCGCAAGCGGATGCTGTCCGAGCTGGCGGTCCAGGATTTCGCCGACAAAGGCACGGTCGGAACCAGGAGTGTGGCAATCGAGAAGGACTTGCAAGGCCAGAGTGCGAGCGGTGTGCTTCTCGCCCCGGAAGTGCGGTGGAGAGGGTTTCATGTCACCCGGCAGCTCACGCAGCCGGTTCTCCGGGTCCGAGGCGATCACCGAGCTGCGGTCGCCGGCCCCGCAGGAACTCCTCGGCGGTCATGCGCCGCTTGCCGGCCGGCTGCAGTTCCTGGACGCAAAGGACGCTGGGACCGCCCGCCAGGACGTACAGGTGGCTCAGGTCGCTTGGTTTCACCAGGATGTCGCCTGGCTGGCCCTGCTCGTCGACCGCGAGCGGGCGGGCCGTCGCCTTCAGCAGGATCAGCCGCAGCGGTTCTTGGCCGGGGCGGAGCCAGTGCGTGTAGGCGGTCGGCCAGGGCTGCATGGCCCGGATCTGGTTGCGGATCTGCTCGGCTGTCCGCTCCCAGTGGATGGTGCCGTGTTCCTTGGTCATCTTGGGCGCCCTGGTCACCAGGGCCGGGTCTTGCTTGCTCCCCGACACCGGACCGCGACGCATCTGCTCAATGACCTTCACGGCCAGCAGAGCGCCCACCGGGGCCAGGCGGGCCTCGACCTCGCCGGCCGTCTCGTCGGGGCCGATGTCGATGGTCGCGTGGGCCAGCATGTCGCCGGCGTCCAAGGCGGTGGACATGCGGATGATGGTCACGCCGGTCTGCGTCTCGCCGTGGTAGATCGCCCAGGCGATGGGAGCCGCGCCGCGGTAGCGCGGCAGCAGCGACGCATGGACGTTGATGCCGCCCAGCGGGGCCGCCTCCAGCACCTCGCGGGACAGGATCTGGCCATACGCGGCCACCACCAGCAGCTCCGGCTGGAACTCTTTCAAGCCGGCCACGCCCTCGGGTGTGTTAACGCTCTCGGGCTGAAAGACGGGAATGCCGGCCTCCTGGGCGACAGTCTTCATGCCCCGGCCGACCTGGCGCGTCGAGCCGCGCACCACGCCCACGTTCCGGTCCGGCTGGGTGATCAGGCCGACGACCGGATACCGCTGCTCAATCAGGGCCTCCAGCACCGGCTCGGCAAAGGTGCCGGTGCCCATCATGACGATGCGAGGCACTGCTGCCAGCTGATTCAGGTTGGGTTCACTCAAGCCTTGAGTTCCAGTGCGTTGAGGAGCTGCTCGATCTGGGCGTTGGGCGGAATGTCACCGCGCTCCTGGAGCCTGCGAAAGGTCCGCTCGAAATCCTTGATCGAGCCGCGGGCGCCAAACTTGGCCAGCGGACCCATCTTGTCGATGTACAGGACGCCCTCCAGGTGATCCAGCTCGTGCTGCCAGGCCCGGGCCTCCAGGTCGTGCGCCACTACCTCGACCAGCTCGCCTTTCATGCTGTAGGCCTGGATCTTGACCGTTTTGGCCCGGCGGACCTTCTGGAACAGACCCGGAAAGCTCAGACAGCCCTCGTCACCGTCCTGCGTGCCCTTGCGCTCGACGATCACCGGGTTGACGTAAATCGTCTCCAGGTCGCGCTTCTCCGGGTCGCCGCTCATGTTCATGACCAGCAGCTGATAGGGCAGCGCCACCTGGGTGGCGGCCAGACCAAGCCCCTTGGCCTCGTACATCAGCTCGAACATCTCGCCGGCCTGGAGACGCAGGTCCTTGTCGATGGCGGTCAGCGGCCTGGCCTTGCGCCGAAGGGCCGGGTGAGGGTAATGCACGATCTTCATGAGCAGTTCCGTCAGGTTCGGCGAGCGGCGCGGCGTCAGCCCGCCGGTAATTAGCACTGGCACCGGCACGCTTGCGCTGTGCCGCTCGCCACGCCGCTCGCAGGTGTTTCCGGTTGCAATTCTATTGTACGCTGATCGCCAACACCAGGCGGCCCTCACTTCTGCCGCTGCAACCCCAGCGCGATGCCCATCTGGCCGAACGGCTTGTCGCGTTCGTTCCAGCTCGCCACCGTCTTCGCGCCGCCGTGGCGGGTGTTATGTTCGGCCAGAAGAATGCGCGCCACGTCCTTCGACAAACTGTCCCGATCGATGGCATCCAGGGCCGAATCCTGCAACGCTCTGGAAGAGCGCCCCAGTTCCGCTCGGAACAGGGCCAGCTGCACCCGGCCGCGCAGAGCCGGGGAAGCGAGGCTGCTGGCCAGGGGTTGCAGCTTCTCCGCGGGCAGACCGGCCCTCACTCCCATCTCGGCGATGCGGTAGGCTTCCCAGCGTACCTTGGCCGCGTTCTGGCCTCCGATTAGGCTGATGGCGTCATCCAGGACGTTCGGGTCGCGCGAGCCCGCATCAGCAGCGCAGGCCGCCAGGGCCACAAGGCCCCGCAGCTTCGCCGGGGGATAGCCGTTCAGGTCCGTGAGTTTCGTCCGGGCCTCCTCGAACTTGCCCTGTCGGCCCAGACCCTCGACCTTCCCGAGCAACTCGATCTGCTTGCTCAGGATGTCCTCTTCCACAGGAGGCGGCTTTCGTTTCAGCACCACGGCCAGGGCAATCACCGCGGAGGTCACCGCTGGAGGTTTCTCGGCCATGGGAGGGACTTCCCTCTCGGCGGGCGGCATTTCGTCGTCGCCCGGCGGAGGCACGACCTTGGCGGCCGGGGCCGGCTTGTCCCGGGCGTACAACGGCAGCACCTGGTCGGCGATGGTCTTGACCAGTTCGATTTCGCCGGCCTGGAACAGCTCCAGGGCGATGCGTGCCCGGGCATCGACCCTTTGCTCGTCCTCGGCCAGGAACACCTGGTTGGTCAGGGCGTCGGCGCGCTTGCTCTCCTTGCGGGCAATCAGCCGGCGCGTCACTTGCCGGAGGCCCTCCAGCTTCACGTCGTGCGAATGAATGGCCTTGAGGGCCGCCCCGGCCGACCTCTGGGCGTCGTCCCACTTGATGCGTCCGCCGGCCTCGACCTGGTCCTTGGTGCCGGCCAGGTCGATCTGGATCAGGGCCAGATCCATCAGCAAGAAATCGCGGTCCTCGTTGCCGCTCTGATCGCCCGAGAGCAGACCGAGGATCAGCTTGAACTCCCGATCCGCGCCATCCTGGGTCGCCGCCACCTTTGGCCCTTTCTTTTTCGACGACCACAACCCAATCCGTTCAAAAAACCCGGTCTTGTCGATCCGCTCCGCGGTCGCGTGACCTGCCCGTACCTCGCGGAGCATGAGGAACTCACGGAGAACAGCTTTGCGATCGTCCGGCAGGTCCTTGCCGTCCAGGGCGGTCCGGACGGCCAGCAAGGCCCTGTCTTCGCTTCGGCCCACCCACCAGTGATAAATCCCCAGTCCGCTCCAGGCCACCAGGCCCAGAACGGCGCCGAGGGCCACCAGGCGGAAGACGCGCTGGCTCCACTTGACCGGCTCCTTGCGGGCCGGCAGGGCATCGGCTTCCTCGAGGGCTTCCCGGCTCACACTGCTTGAGGCGCCGCCCATCACGTTGTCGGGGACGGGCTCGGTCTGCTTGTGCCCCTCGCGCGTTTTCATCGCTCGCCAGTTCTGCTTGTCCTTGTCCTTCTTGGGCAGGTCGGGCACCTTGACGATGCGCCGGCAATCCTCGCTCTGGCACGAAACGCGCTTGGTGGCCTCGCTCGCGGGGACCACGTTCTTGTGGCCGCACCACTCGCACTCGAACTCGATCTGGGTGACCTCTTGCTCCTCGGCCTGGTCGTCGGCAAAGGCGGCGGCGGCGGCGGCCTCGGCATCCTCGGGAGGTGGGGGCGGGGCCAGAGCAGCCTGGTTGATCATGGTCGGGGGGGCAGACGCTGCCGGCTTGTCCTTGGTGGCCGTGGCAGCCGTGGGCTTGGCCGGAGCGGGCCTGGCCGGTTTCGGGGCGGCGGGCGGAGTTGTTGCCGCGGTGGATTTGGAAGATGGAGCCGGGCTGCTCTTGGCGGCCGGTTTGCTCGCCGGTGCCGCTTTCGCCGCTGGGGCCGGCGCCGCTGCCGGGCCGGCCGGCTTGCTGGCCGCGGCTGGCTTGCTCGGTGCGGCAGGGGCGGGCGGACTGCTGGGCGGCGGCGTGGCTCCGTTCGCCGGGACGTTGATCTGATTCTGACACGCCGGACACTTGCCCCGTTTGCCGGCCATGGCGTCGGCAACGGTCAGCTTCTTGTGACAGCCGGGACATTCAAACTTGATCGGCATGGTGCAACGGCCCGTCCAGAAATTGGGTGCCCGCCCGAATAGTCTGATTCTATCACCCCGATAGGGGGCCATGCCAGGGGCAGGCGCCGGAAATGAAATTCGCAGAGCCACCATCCGCCCTTGCTCTGGGAGAACACCGCCAGACTCCGCAGCGTTGGCGCCGTTGTCGATCCGTCCCCGGCGGCTAGGATTGACCTGGGTTTGTGGACCGGGGATTCCCCTCCCAGGGCAGCACCATGTCAGACACACCGACTACCCGACCGACTGTCGCCCAGGTTGTCCTCGGGACCTTTATCCTTGTTCAGCTGCTGTTCCTGATTCTGGGCAACGCGGTCCCGTTCTTTCTCTCCGGCATGGAACAGAAGACAGCCGAGTCGCTCCCCGCCGCTCCCCTCCGTGCGGTGCGGACTCTGACGGCGGGTTGGGTGGACCTGACCGGACAGGGGCAGGTCTGGAACCTGTTCGCTCCGCTGGTGCCGATGCGGGCCATGTTCGTCGAGGTGGAGGTCGAGTGTGCGGCGGACCCCGCACGCCTGCTCCAGCTGCGCTCGGAGTTCGAGCCGGACGAACAGGGGTGGTACTTGCACCTGCCGGGAAGCGACGATCGGCTCTTCCACTACGAAAAGGACCTGGCCTGGCCGATGATGGCCTGGGCCGTCGATCCGGAACGGGTGCCCCGGGAACCGGAGGAGTGGCGCGAGTATCTGACCGGGAGCGTCCGCAAGCAGTGGCGGGCTTACCGGGCTTACCTCGCCTGGCGCAGTCGATCCGTTTGCAGCAGACCCGAGAGCGCGACCTTGTCAATCCGGATGTACCCTCAGTCCAGAGCGGGACAAATGGCTGCGGCCAAAGACGTCGTGCTGCTACCGCTGGTACGCTGGCGCCCCGATCGAGAGGCGAAGCAAGACAGCGGGACGCTGCCGCTTGAGGTGTACAATGTCAACACCGGGCACTTCGTTCCGCTGACTCGGAAATAGTTCGGCGGCGCTGGAATCCCTCCTCAGGCGAGGACGTCCATGCACACGACTTCCGCCACCCTCCTTGAGCGTCTGCGTCAGCCTGCCGCCCAGGCGGACTGGACGCGGTTCGTGACCCTGTACACGCCGCTGCTGTATACCTGGGCAGGCCGGCTGGGGTTATCCCCGGAAGACGCGGCGGACCTGGTTCAGGACGTGCTGATGCTTCTGGTCCAGAAACTGCCAAGCTTCACCTACGATCCGGAGCAGCGGTTTCGCGGCTGGCTCTGGAGGCTGACCCTGAACCAGTGCCGCACCCGGCAGCGCCGGCGGACCCTGCCGGTAGATCCGGACAGGGACCGGCTTGCCGAACTGGCGGTCCCGGATGAGGTCGAGGGCGTGGCGGAGGCGGAATATCGTCTGTACATTGTCGGCCGGGTCTTGCGGCTGATCCAGGACGAGTTTCAGGAGTCCACCTGGCGGGCCTTCTGGGAGAACGTCGCCGAGGACCGGCCTGCCGCGGAGGTGGCTGACCGGCTGGGCCTCAGCGTGGCGGCGGTCTACGCCGCCAAGTCGCGTGTCCTCCGCCGGCTGCGGCAGGAGCTGGCCCTCTTGCCCGACTGACCCCGGCACCCGGATTGGGAGGGTTTCTCGTTTTTGTTGTCAGATTTTGACCGGTGAGCGCATAGACCCTTTCAGAGGCTGCTCGCCAAGCCGCTTGCGGCTGAGCGCAACAGGCAGGTGCGCTAAGCCGCAAGCGGCTTGGGAAACAATCTCGGGCGTCTCTCGGGTATCCCTTCAATTCCAAACCTGTCAGGAGCAACCATGTTTCGTCAACGCTGGTGGCCTGTTCTGGTAGCCGCACTGGTTTTGCCGGTCGGTCTGGCAGCGACCGCGGCCACGTACCGCATCCAGACCGACAACGGCGAGCTGGTCATCACCACCGACCATCCCGACGTTGAGGTCATCGTCCGTGACACCGGCAAGGTGGTGCGGATCATCGACACGAAAACCAGCAAGGAGGTCCGCCTGGACGGCGGCCTGTACGAGATGGAATTGAAGGGCGCGGCCGAGGGGCTCAAGCTGTCCATCGACAAGGCATCGCTTCGCCGGGGCGACGTGGTGCTGGCCACCATCACCTGCAACGGCAAAGCGCCCAGGCAGCTGGCCCGCCACCCAGGCCCGAGCTGCTGCACGCCATCGAGTGGCAGGACGTGGAACAGGGTTTTCCCGCGCACGTCTACCAGACCGGCATCTCGGAGGACAGCAAGCTCTTTTTCGGGGCCGGCGACGCGGGCCCGACCGGCTCCATCCGCATCTTCGAGATCGTCTCCGGCAAGCTCATTCAGGACCTCCGCCCCGAAAACAACGTCTGGTTCAGTACCGCCGCCTTTGTGCCCGGCGGCAAATACCTCGCGGCTGCCTACAAGGACGACAAGGACCTGTATCTGTGGGACGTCGCCACCGGCAAGACCGTCCGCAAGTTTACCGGCCACACCGACTTCGGCATCTCCTTCGCCGTCTCCGGGGATGGCAAGCACCTGCTGTCCTGGGGCGACGATCGGTCTTTGCGGTTGTGGGAGGTGAACACCGGCAAGGAACTGAGGAAACTGGAGGGACACACCGACCGGGCCGCTGGGGTCTTCTCTCCCGACGGCAAGAAGGTGCTCACCTTCAGCCCCGACAAGACCCTGCGCTTGTGGGAGGTGGCAACGGGCAAGCAGCTGCTCAAGCTGGAGGGCCATGACGATGCCTGCACCGGCTCGTTCTCCCCCGACGGCAAAAAGGCCCTGTCGTTTGGCGCCGACAGCACGATCCGGCTGTGGGACCTCGAAACGGGCAAGGAAAGCCGCCGCTTCGAGGGCGGCACGGTCAAGGACGGCGCCCGCGGTTTTATTGCAAACGGCTTGATGGTGGCCGGCTATTGCGACGATCAGAAGTATCGGCTGTGGGACACGGCCAGCGGCAAGGTCGTGCAGGAAATCGATCTGTCCAGCCTCGGCGGCGATCGCTGGAGCATGACGGCCTCGCCACGTGGCCGGCAGGCGTTGGTGACCCATGAAGACGAATCGGTGCGCGTCTACGACCTGGCCTCCGGCAAGGAGATCCACAAGTACGAGGGCTGCCGCAAAGCGCGGGCCTTTTCGTTCACTCCCGACGGCAAGTACGCCGTGGCGGGGAGCTTCCGCGCCGGCTTGTTTGTCTATCGTCTGCCCGCCACGCCGATCCCGAAACCGTGAAGTTCGTCGGAGCCGCGCACGCAGCGCAGCGGAGTAAGCGGCCCTCCAGACGACCGCTTACTCCGCTGCGCTGCGTGCGCGGCTCCGACGACCGCTTACTCCGCTGCGCTGCGTGCGCGGCTCGGCCTGCAGATCCACACTCTGAGCCCGAAGGAGAGCCCATCATGGTCCCACTCGGCGATTGCCCCTCGGTCAACGATTTGCACCGCTTCGTTCTCGGGCAGACCCCCGAAGCGGAGGCGGAGAAGCTGGAACGTCACCTGGCCGGGTGCTCCAAGTGCCTGGCCTCCCTTGCCGATTTGCGCAGCGAGGACACGCTGGTCGAGGCCGTCCGCGGCCAGCAGAGGGCCGACCAGCCGGAGAATCCCCTGGTCGCCTCCTTGATCGCCCGGCTCGGGGCCCAGCCGCTGCCCTTGCCGACGGACCCGGGAGAAGTGACGGCCGCCTTGCCCAGCCCGCTGGCTTCCGAGGCCGGCTCGCCGCCGGACACCGCGTCTCCGCATTTGGAGGGGACCCAGGAAGTCTTCGAGTGCCTGGCACCGGCCCAGGCGGCGGACGAGATTGGCCGGCTCGGTCCGTATCGCGTCCTCCGCATGCTGGGGGTTGGCGGCATGGGCGTCGTCTTCCAGGCGGAGGACACCGCCTTGCAGCGCCAGGTGGCCCTGAAGACCCTGCTGCCGTCGCTGGCCGCCCGTCCCTCGGCCCGGCAACGCTTCCTGCGCGAGGCCCAGGCCGCTGCCGCCATCGACCACGAACACGTCATCCCCATCTTCCAGGTCGGCGAGGACCACGGCGTCCCCTTCCTGGCCATGCCCTTCCTCAAGGGGGAGTCGCTGGAAGATCGGCTCAAGCGCGTGGGCCGGCTGCCGTCGGCCGAGGTGCTGCGCATCGGCCGGGAGATCGCCGAGGGCCTGGCGGCGGCGCACCAGCACGGCGTCATCCACCGCGACATCAAGCCAGCCAACGTCTGGCTGGAAGGCAGCCGGGGCAAGGTCAAGATCCTCGACTTCGGCCTGGCCCGGGCTGTCGCCGGCGACACCCAGCTGACGCAGCAGGGTATGGTCCTGGGCACGCCGGCTTTCATGTCCCCGGAACAGGTGAATGGCCAGGCCGTTGACCCCCGCGCCGACCTGTTCAGCCTGGGTTGTGTCCTCTACCGCCTGGCGACGGGCCGGCTGCCGTTCGAGGGCAAGGACACGCTGGCCACGCTGGTCGCGGTCGGCGTGGAAGAGCCGAAAACGCCCCGGAGCCTGTGCCCCGACCTGCCCCGGGCGCTCGAGGAGCTGATCCTGTGGTTGCTCGCCAAGGCACCCGCCGACCGCCCCGCCTCGGCCGAGGCGGTCGTCGAGGCCCTGTCGGCCCTCCAGACCGACAAGACGCAGGCCCTTCGGCCACCGCCCTCGGTCCGGTCGAAAGGTCGCTCGGCCGGCACAAGCCGGCGCCGCTGGGTGTTTGCCGGCCTGGCTGCGCTGTTCGTGACCGGCATCCTGGGAGCTGTCGCCCTCGTCCGGATCGCGACCGATCAGGGTGAGTTTGAGATTTTCACGGATGATCCCGACGTCGAGGTCGTTATCCGGCAAGCCGGCCAGGTGGTGGAGATCGTGGACCTGCGCAGCAAGCGGCACGTCGTGCTGCGCTCCGGCGACTACACGCTCAGCCTGGCCGGGGACCCGCCCGGTCTGAAGATCGATTTGCCCGACTCGTGTACCCTGCGGCGCGGCGACAGGAAAATCGTTCTGGTGCGCCGCCTGGTGCTGCCGAAACCCGAACTGCTCCACGCCATCGGGTGGTTTGACGCTTCCCAGGGATTTCCGGCGACATTGGCCAGACCGGCATCTCGGACGACGGCCAGCTCTTTTTTGGAGCAGGCGATGCGGGCTCGACCGGTTCGATCCGCCTCTTTGAGGTCACCACCGGCAAGCAAGTCCACGATCTTCGTCCTGGTGGCAACGTCTGGTTCAGCAGCGCCGCCTTTGTGCCCGGCGGCAAATGCCTCGCGGCGGCTTACTCCGATGAACAGGACATTTTTCTCTGGGACGTGGCCACAGGCCGAATCGTCCGCAAACTTGTCGGACACCAGAACTTCGGAATTGGTTTCGCCGTCAGTGGGGATGGCCAGCGGCTGCTCTCCTGGGGCGACGATCGGACCGTGCGGTTGTGGGAGCTGAACACCGGCAAGGAACTGAGGAAACTGGAAGGGCACGTGGACAAGGCTGTTGGCCTGTTCTCCCCCGACGGCAAGAAGGTGCTCACGCACAGCCCCGACAAGACCTTGCGCTTGTGGGATGCCAGCACCGGCAAGCAACTGCTCAAGCTGGAAGGCCATGAAGTCGCCACCATTTCCTTCTCTGCCGACAGCACCAAGGCCCTGGCGTTTGGCGCCGACGGGACGATCCGGCTGTGGGACCTCGACACCGGCAAGGAGATTCGCCGTTTCAAGGGAGGCACCGTCAAGGACGGCGCTCGCGGCTTCACTGCGGGCGGCCGGCGGGTGGCCGCCTATTGCGACGATCAGAAGTATCGGCTGTGGGACACGGCCAGCGGCAAGATCGTGCAGGAAATCGATCTGTCCCGCCTCGGCGGCGATCGCTGGAGCATGACACCCTCTCCGGATGGCCGGCTGGCATTGGTGAATCACCAGGATGGATCGGTGCGCGTCTACAACCTGGCCACTGGCAAGGAGATCCACTGCTACAAGGGCTGCCGCAAAGCCCGAGCCTTTTCGTTCACGCCGGACGGCAACTACGCCGTGGCGGGAAGTTTTCGCGCCGGCATGTTTGTCTTCCGCCTGCCCTCCGGACCGCAGATGAATCCGTGAGACGGCAGGGACCAAGTCGGCTGACCCGGCACGTGGGCCGGCAGCGGAAAAAATCGCGCGCGCCGCGAACCTCTCGGCCAGGTGCTGGGTCCATCTTTCAGACAACGCCTGACTGCAACAAGCAGTTGCGACCAAACGGAAAGGCCCGCCTACTGGTGAGGGCACCCGTCTCGAAAACGGTTGGACCGCAAGGTCTTGAGGGTTCGAGTCCCTCTCTTTCCGCTCTGCTTCGGGAGTCGGCTAACGGTAGGCTGGCGGTCTTTGAAGCCGCCTGTGAAGGTTCGATCCCTTCCTCCCGAACCTGATGAAAAGGAACAGCATCTGTCACAGCAAGGAAGCAGGAGCGTACAAGAAGGTGACAGGAGCAAACCAATTCGAGATGTGGGGTAGCGGAGTGCCCGCCTGCTTCGGGAGCAGGAGGACGTCAGTTCAAATCTGACCATCTCGACTGCACAAGAAGGCTTTCGGGGTAGTTTAACGGGAGAACCCCTGGCTCTGAACCAGGTGGTGTTGGTTCGATTCCAGCCCCCGGAACTTGCTGGCCCAGTGGTGTAAGCGGTAAACACAGCAATCTCAAAAGTTGCGGCCACTCGGCGTGAGGGTTCGAGTCCCTCCTGGGCTACTAAAGTAGGCGGCACACGGAGTGTGCCGCAGCTCGGCACACGGAGTGTGCCGCCTACTCTCGGCCAGAAGCTCATCCGGCAGAGCACCCCGCTGATACCGGGGAGGGTGCGCGGTTCAAATCCAGCCTGGCCGACTGAATTGGTCCCGTGGTCCAGCGGCAAAGACAACTCCCTGACGTGGAGAAGAGCGGTGGTTCGAGTCCACCCGGGATCACTGTGTTACGGAAGGGCAAATCGATTGGCGACGAAACCCGCTTGCTAAGCGGATGAGCGATGAGCCTTGTGGGTTCGACTCCCACCCTTTCCGCTGATTGCTGGTGTGTGTGGTGTAGCGGCAAGCACACGACTCTGTGAAAGTCGAGGTGGCGGGTTCAACTCCCCCCAAACACCCTGTGAATGCCCAGATAGCTCAGCTGGTGGAGCGCCTGCCTGAAGAGCAGGAGGCCGTTGGTTCGACCCCAACTCTGGGCACTGCTTCGTGGTAACCGGCCCGTTCGTCTATCGGTGCAGGACATCAGGTTCTCATCCTGAAAGGAGGGGTTCAATTCCCCTACGGGCTACTGACTGATTTGTGCCCTTGGCCGAGCGGCAGAGGCGCTTGTCTTCCAAACAAGCTCAGGTGGGTTCAATTCCCACAGGGCACTCTCTTCGGTGGTGTGGTGTAGTGGCTCTGCACGCTGCCCTGTCAAGGCAGAAGCACGGGTTCAATTCCCGTCATCATCGCTTCGCTTCCTTCGGGAAGGATCGTCAGGAATGTGCTCCTGGGAGAGCAGGCAGGCTCCAACCCTGCCGCACAGGGTTCGACTCCTTGCGTTCCTGCTGCGGCCGACGGGGTCGGGTCCGTCGGCTTTGCCTGATTCCTGGTGGTGCAATGGAATAGCATCGGACCCTCCGAAGGTCCAGATCCGGGTTCGAGTCCCGGCCGGGAAACTCCAGCCCCAACTGACCGTTGGGAGTACCTCTGTCTTGAAAACGGAAGGTGGCCCCCTGAAAGGGCAACCCTCTCGGCATTTCTTCGTTGGGCTGGACCATCGCGTCGGCGCGCATTGGCGAGCCAGGCCGGCTGTAACCCGGCGGCCTTCGGGCTGTGCAGGTTCAACTCCTGCCCGGCGCACTCTTCGTCCTGTGGGTGTGGTGGACGCACGCAACTCTGCGAAGGTTGAAGACCAGGTTCGATTCCTGGATGGGACGCTTCCAGCATTTCTTCCTCCGCCACGTGGCGGAGTCTTCCCAGCAAACAAAAAAACCTCCATACTCTGGACAAGCTGCACTCCGTGCAGCTTACCTGGAGTACGGAGGCAAGAGCGGAACAAACCGCAGCAGACCGGGGTCACCGGCCTCGAATCCTGGACGACTTCGTGCAGGGGTGGGGGGTTGCCGTAAGTCGCGGGATGGACAGGGTTTCGCCTGCTACCCATCCCTTCGGCAGAGCAGCCAACTGAGCAAATGCCTCCTCAGTTCCGTCTCTTTGCGTCGCCAGCTCGCGCTGACTTTGCCCTTTCGAGGATGAAAGGCGTGGGGATTCGAGCGACGCCACCACGGTTTGCTCCCGAGGCCTCCACCAAAGCTGGAGGCGCCGTTTGCTGCTCAAACTGTAGCTTGGTTTTTGCTCCGAAGCAAATCGCGGGCCAGGGTTTTGCGCAAGCGCGCCACCCAGTGCGTCCGCGCCCGGCTGGTACGCCTCGACCTGTCAATCGGCTGGGCCTGTCAAAACGAATACACCAGGTCCGGATCCACCCGCACCTGATTGACCAGCTTCCGCCCGGCCAGCATGGGGCGAAGCGTTTCCTGGGCCATCTGCTTGAGGTAGTAACTGGAAACGTTGCCGTGGATGGTGATGGTCGTGTCCGTCTCCTCCAGCGATAACTGCCGCAGAGCCAGGATTGGGCTCTGCCGAAGGACCTGAAGGGTTGAAGCGCGCTCCTGGGTTGTCGTACTCATGCTTGCATCCTCATCACTCAGGGCATCCATTCAGCGGCCCGGCGAGTCAACGCAGGAACGTGGACCGCTGAACAGGGAGAGTTTTTCCGAGTGAAACAGCCATCCGTTGCTGGTCGGAACTTCGGCCTTCGGAGGCGAACAGGCAAGGATCTGGCCGATCCGACCGGATGGGACCACCAACTCCACCTATCGTAAGCGGGTTTTTGAGAAGATCAAACGAAAATTTGCCGAAAACAGCAATTATTCCGTTGCGAACAGAAAAAGTGATTGGGAAAGGCAAGCTGGGAGATTTGGCGAACCCTCCCGTTAGCCCGACGCGCCAGCGAGGGACGCTGTCGAACCCTCGCTGGCGCGTCGGGCTAACAGGATCGCTGCTTGCACAGCGTCACGCAGTTGCCGGCCGCGTTGTAGCGGACCCAGGTCATGTAGCACTGCATCAGGAACATTCCGCGACCACTGTCGCGTTCCAGGTTTTCGTCCGCCAGCGGATCGGGGACCTCGCGGGGATCAAAACCCGGACCCTGATCCTCGACCTCGACCAGCAGACGGTCCGGGCCCACCTGATAGCGAATCTCGACCTGCTTGCTGGGGTCGTAGCGATGGCCGTGCTTGATGGCGTTGACGATGGCTTCCTCCATCGCCAGCCGAACGGCGAACGTCTCCTGAGTCGAGTAGCCGGTCGCGACCAGAACGGCCAGCAGCTCGGTTAGCACCGAATCCATTTCGGCCGTGGAATGGATGGTTTCGTGGCGCCAGACGGTCACAGGCTCCTGGGCGTGTTCTGCTTCCCGCAGACAGACTTCCGGGAATCGATGCTGCATCAGAACCTCATTGAGGGCAAAGTCCACTGGAATCACGCCTTCCGATGGCAGAAACCGGACAGAAACCACGTGAATGAGCAAGCACTTTCTCAGTCCGGGGCAAAACACTGCACCTTGTCAGGGCTAGACGGGTTTGTTACTTCGGCCCTGCCGGGGCGAGCTGATACTCCATTATGGCTTCTTCCGGCCCGGCGTGCCGGACAAAATCCTGCAACCCCCTCCCGACCCGGTCCGGTTGTGACGGCCTCGCCCATCGGGGAAGGGCTGACAGCAGCCAAACCGGCTGCTACACTGAGAAATTGGTAATGAAAATTCCCCGCCCTGCCGGAACAGTCCCTGGACTCAGCCATGCAAAGCGAACCCAACATTGTCCAGACGCCGTTTCAGATCAACGTGGCCGACCGAGTGAAACGGCTGCCGCCTTACCTCTTTGGTAAGATCAACGAGTTAAAATATCGCAAACGGCGCGCCGGGATCGACGTTATCGACCTGGGCATGGGCAATCCGACCGACGTGCCCGATCCGCTGGTGATCGACAAGCTGTGCGAGGCGGCCCGGGACGAGCGGAACCATCGCTATCCGTTCAGCAGCGGTCTGCCGCACCTGCGCCGCGAGGTGGCCCTGCGTTACCAGCGGCGGCACGGCGTCCTGCTCGATTCCGACAGCGAGGTGCTGCCCGGCCTGGGTTCCAAGGAAGTGTTCAGCCACACCTGCCTGGCCCTGCTCGGTCCGGGCGACACGGCCATTGTGCCGGCCCCCTCGTTTCCCATCCACGTCTACGCCGTGGCCCTGGCCTCGGCCAACGTCATCAGCCTCGATTGCACCAAGCCGGACCGCTTCCTGTCCAGCGTGGCCACCGTGGCCGAGCATCTGTATCCCCGGCCCAAGGTGCTGGTGCTGAACTATCCGCACAACCCGACGACGACCGTGATCGAGCGCGACTTCTTCGTGGACGTGGTGGCCCTGGCCCGCAAGTTCGGCTTCATGGTCATTCACGATTTCGCCTACGGCGACGTCTGCTTTGACGGCTACCAGGCCCCGAGCTTCCTGAGCGTGCCCGGGGCCAAGGAGGTGGGCGTCGAGACGACGACGATGAGCAAGGGCTTCAACATGGCCGGCTGGCGGCTGGGCTTCTGCTGCGGCAACGCCGAGATGGTCCGGGCCCTGGCCACCATCAAGGGCTACTACGACTACGGCATTTTCGCCCCCATCCAGGTGGCCGGCATCGTCGCCCTGCGGCACTGCGAGCCGCTGGTCGAGCAGCAGGCCCTGGAGTATCAGCGCCGCCGGGACGTGCTGGTTGACGGCCTGCGCCGCATCGGCTGGGAAGTGGAGCCGCCCCGGGCCAGCATGTTCGTCTGGGCCCGCTATCCGCAGGAATGGCGGGAGCGGCTGGGCTCGATCGACTTCGCCATGAAGCTGCTGGAAGAGGCCGAGGTCGCGGTCAGTCCCGGCCGGGGCTTCGGCGAACTGGGCGAGGGCTATCTCCGGCTGGCCCTGGTCGAGAACGAACAGCGGCTGCGCCAGGCGGTCCGGCAGATCGGCCGCTGCCTTCGCGGCGAGGCCGTCGTGGGCTGAGCCGCAAGCGGCTGGGGGGATCGTCTCTTGGAAGCGAGGACAAGCCATGATTGTAACCACGACGTTCAACATCGACGGGCATGAAGTCATCGAGTACCTGGGAGTGGTCCGGGGCATCATTGTGCGAGCGCCCACCATCGCCCAGGGGTTCCTCGGCGGCCTGAAAAACCTGATCGGCGGCCGGATCGGCGCTTACACGGACATGTGCGAGCAGGCCCGGCAGCAAGCCTACGAGGAGATGATCGAGCACGCCAAGCAGCTGGGGGCCAACGCCATTCTCGGCGTCTGCTACGACGCCTCCGAGGTGGTCAGCAAGGGCTCCGCCACCGAGGTCCTCTGCTACGGCACCGGCGTGGTGATCCGGCCGCTCCGCAATGCCAGCCCGGCCCAGGAGCGCCCAGCCGGGCGCAGCGAGCGGATCACTCCGGAATAGTCATTACGAAGCCGGGACAGACCGCGCCGCCACAAACTCTGCCGGTTCTTTCAGCAATCACGGGAGCGTTCCGGGAGCGCCCCGATTTGCAGGTCAAATCGTTTTTCTCTTCTCTGCCGGCGTGTCGAATTGTGCAGCAGAAACGCTCGGCCTCTGCCAGGAGAGATGGGAAATGAAGCGCTGGACCTGTCTGACCGTCTTGCTGCTGCTGAGTAACTGGGTTGGCTGGTCGTCGGCCCAGCAGATCGCCTACCCCCTGCGAGGGGCCCCACTCCCCACCAGCGACGGAGAAGCAGCCACCCGGCCCCCCAAGCCCGACGCGCAAGCAAGGGACACGCTCGTGCGGCCAATGCTCGTGTACCCGCACCAGGTGGCCGGCTGCGTGCTGGACGAGCAACCGAGTGCATCCGTACCCCTGGCGTTTTTACCGCCGGGTGGCGTCGCCGTGAGTGCCTCCAGGCCCGCCTTGCCCTCTCCCCGGGTCGCCGAGCCCGCGCAACCAGCTCCGCTGGCCCAGGCAAGTTTGCCCCCGTCTCCGATTTCGTATCAGATTGTCTATCCTTTCAGTTCCCCGCCATTGACCTTCCCCTCGACCACCCCCACGGTGGAAGCTGCCGCTGACAATCCGCCCGCCGGGACCAGCAGCGACAAGTCGATGTCCGGGTCCATTCCGCTCTACCCGGTTCCGGGCGCGGAGCCGAATGCCAGGGGCTCCGCTCCAACCGGCACGGCGACTGCAATTCCGCATCAAACCCAGCCAGGCCAACCGGCCAGGCCTGTCAGTCAGTTTGCCGCGGATCGGGTCGAACCCTCACGGGCGGGACCCGGCTGGGGCGAACCAGCTATCCCGCAGCGGCATTCCCAGCCGGCGGCCCTCGTTCCCCCCGTGAATCCCAGCCTGATCCCGCCTCCCCCGCCGTTTCCTTCCGCCGGACCAAACACCTACGGTGTTCCTCCGTGGAAAGCGAACTGAGCCGGGCGGATGTCACACCCTGAGCGGTAGGGAGACCCCCCCGCGATCGGTTCCACCGGCGCTAGCCCAGGCGACTCGGCGCGGTCCCGAGGAACCGGATCATGCACTCCTTCTTCCAGACCGGCGGTAACCTTCTCCGCGCCGCCACTCTCACCCTTTCCCGCCTGCTGTCGTTCCGCGCCCATTCGCCGCACACGCAGAGCCGATCCAAAGCGGAGCGAGAAACGAAAACGGGGAAGCCTTTCAGCTTCCCCTGGGCAGTTCTCGGTCCCACGAACACTACCGTGAGCGGATCACGTCGGCCGCGAAGCGGGCGCTCTCGCGGACATCCCTGCTGTCATCAGCCTGGGCGGCTTGCTGGAGTGCCGACAGCGAGGACGGATCGGCGATCAGCCCCAGCGCCCGGGCGGCGGCCTCGCGGGCCAGCGGGCTCCGATCCGTGACCAGAACGGATTGCAGCGGTCCGACGGCCTGCGACGCCCTGAGCCGGCCCAGCGCGATCATGGCGTCGGAGCGTGCTTGCACGTCCACGTTGTTCAGCTGCTGCAAGTACCGATCGATCTCGGCACTTTGCTGCGGTGTCGCTCCCCATCCTCCCGTTGGAGTCACAGGAGTCGGCACCTTCCGCAGTTGCTCGGGAGCCACCGGCACGGGCGCCGGCGGCAGAGGTGCGGGCTGGTAGGCAGGCGGGGGCGGGGCCGCGTAACCCGGGGCGGCCGGCTGGGCGGCGTAACCGGGCTGGGCGGCGTAACCGGGCTGAACCACGGTTACCGGGGCCGGCTGGGCAACGACCACCGGAGGCGGCGCCACCACAACGGGCGGATAGTACCCGTAGGGGTAGCCGTAAGGATAGCCGTAATACGGCCGATAGTAACCAGGGAAGGGTACGCCGATGCCGATGCCGATGCGCACCCCTGCCTGGGCCGTGGTCCACGGCCAGGCGGCCAGGAGCAGGGCACAGGCGGTGAAAAGTCTCAAGGGCCTCATAACAACCCTCCTTTCTCTGGGTTGCCTGGTTGACCGGACTCGGTCTGCAAACAGACAATCCCATGTCCTCTTCGGCATCCTTTGCTGTTGTCCTGAAACCCGTGAGCGCCGAAAACCCCTTGCTCCCATCATCCCAGCACGAGGATCATGCCCTGCCGTGCGTTTTCGTCAAGTCCAACCGGGTATCGCTGCCCGGCTTCTCTCCGCGGCGCCAGCCCTCCATGATCAGACCGTTCACCTCCGGATGATCGTTGACGTGATCCTCCGCACGCATGCCATGCCGGCCTGGCAGAGTCGCCGCACGAATCCCAAATACGACTCCCGCCACGATGGGTGCCAGGATGGCCAGAAGAAGGCCAAGGGATTCCTCCGGCGTCCAGGAGGAATCGGGCACCTTGAACTGCACGTGATAGAGCAGGCCCAGGCCAAGGGGAACAAAGGTGACGCAAAACCAGATCGCGGACTGGGAAAGCAAGCGTTTCTGCTTGGCATGAAGTTGTTTGCATTCCGCGCACCGCGGCACCCGCACGGAGCGAGCCGCGTAACTGTAAGTGACCCGGGTCTCTCGATGAGAGATCGCCGTGGTCTCCGTGGCGAGGATCTGGTGCATCTTGTGGTGGACCGCACCGGTCGTTTTGTTCCGAGAACAGTACCAGCACGTTTCCCCCTGGGCCGGGCTCGAAGGTTGTGGGTTTTGCACCACTGCCGAGGATTGAGCCGGGTCCAGGCCGGTGCCGGCACCGGGAGCTGTTGTCGGTTGAGCAGAACGAGTCCCCGCACGCTCGCCCTGCTTGCTCGAGGTCCCGGAGGCCACGATGAGGAAGATCACCCCTGTGATTCCGATTCCAATGACCAGGCTCAGGATGACGGTTGGGTCCATAGGCTCTCCAGGAGATCCAGCTCCAGGAAGTGGCCAGCGGCGCAATTGCCCCTCAACCCACCGTGGGAGCAGGAAGGTTTTGCCAAAAGCCTAGCTTGCAAGACCGTTGCGGTCAAACCAGCACGGAAGAGCAGGGTGAACGAGGGCCTTTACGCGAGGATGTCCCGGACGACGTGGCCCTCCACGTCGGTCAGACGGAAATTCCGGCCGCTGTAGCGATAGGTGAGCTTCTCGTGGTCCAGGCCGAGCAGGTGCAGGATGGTCGCTTGCAGATCATGCACGTGGACCTTGTTCTCGACCGCCTGATGGCCAAACTCATCGGTGGCCCCGTAGGCGAAGCCCGGCTTGAGGCCGGCGCCGGCCAGCCAGACGGTGAAGCCCAGCGGGTTGTGGTCCCGGCCGGTGCCGCCCTTCTCGGAGTAGGGAGTCCGGCCAAACTCGCTGCCCCACCAGACGATGGTGTCTTCCAGCAGGCCACGCTGTTTCAGGTCGGTCAGCAGGCCGGCCACCGGCTTATCGACGGCCCTGGCGTGGTCGCCATGCCTGGGCAGGTTGGAGTGCTGATCCCACGCGGGGTTTGCGGTGCTGTCGCCGTAGGTCACCTGAATGTAACGCACGCCGGCCTCGCACATCCGGCGGGCCAGCAAGCACTGCCGGCCATAGTTGTCGGTCGCCGGCTCGCCGATGCCGTAAAGACTCTGGGTCGCCTTTGTTTCTTTTGAGAGGTCCAATACGTCGGGGCAGTTGGCCTGCATGCGCCAGGCCAGGTCGAATGAGCTGGCCACCGCTTCCAGCTCGGAATCGCCGGGGTTCTTCTTCAGCTGCTCGGCGTTGATCTGCTGTAACAGATCGAAGGTGCGGCGCTGGTCTGCGGCCGACAGAGTGGGATTGGTCAGGTTGCGGATGGTCGCCTCGCTGGCCGGCCCGCCGGCCCGGCCGAGGGCCGTGCCCTGGAACGCGGCGGGCAGGAAGGCGTTGCCGTAGTTGCGCGGGCCGCCGTTGCCGGCCGACGGGGCGATCGACACGAAGCCGGGCAGGTTCTTGTTCTCGGTGCCCAGGCCGTACAGCACCCACGAGCCCATCGACGGCCGGATAAAACTGGTCGAGCCGCAGTGCAGGAACAGCGTCGCCGGGCCGTGGGCGACACCCTCGGTCTGCATCGCGTGCAGGAAGCACAAATCATCGACGTGCTTGCTGATCTCGGGAAAGAGGTTCGAGGCCCACTTGCCCGATTGGCCGTGCCGGGCGAACTTCCACAGCGGCTTCATGACGCGCTGCGAGCTGCCGCGCATGCCGGTGTTGGCCAGGACGCGGGCGTCCTGAAAGACCAGGGCCTTGCCGTCCTGCCGGTCCAGCTCCGGCTTGTAGTCGAAGGAATCGACGTGGCTGACGCCGCCCTGCATGAACAGGAAGATGACGCGCTTCGCCTTCGGAGCGAAGTGCGGCAGCCGGGGTGCGAGCGGATTGCCGGCAGCCGCGGCCTGCTCGGCGGCCAGGCCCGCCAGGGCGAGATAACCGAAGCCGCAGGCGGCCTGTCGCAGCATGTCTCGACGACTGAACAGAGCTGTCATCGCGGTGTACTCCACGCTCTCACTGGACGTAACGAAAATCCATCGAGCCAAACAACGCCTGGAACAGCAAGCCCCACGCCTCGCGCGGCGTCTTGCCCTCACGGCTCGCCTGCTCCAGGAACTTCGCGGCCAGCCGCAGTTCGCCCGCGCTGGGCGACCGGCCCAGGGTGAGGCGGTGGGCCCGGACGATCCGATCCGTTTGGTCGGCCGGAACGCCACGGAGGGCGTTCCCTACAGCGCCGGCCAGGAGCCGGTCGGCGGCGTGGCGGGATTGCTCGATCACAAACGGATGGTTGAGCAGGAACAGCGCCTGCGGAGCAACCGTGCTGACGTTGCGCTGGCCGACGACCATGCTGGGGTCGGCAAAGTCGAAGACCTCGAACAGCTCCGGCAGCGAATTCCGGAAGACCGGGGCATAGACGCTGCGGCGCCGATCGGTGTGCTTGAACCCGTAGTCGGCTGCCAGGTTGGCCGGGAAGGTCGGGCCACCGCGCTCCAGCTGAAGCTGGCCGCTGACCAGCAGCATCGCGTCCCGGATGCACTCCGCCTCCAGCCGGCGGCGATTGGCCCGGCCGAAGAGCCGATTCTCCGGGTCGGCCGACTCCTCTCCCTGGCTGCTCAAGCGGTACGTGCGCGACAGGACAACCTCGCGCACCAGCTTCTTGATCGACCAGCCATTCGCGACAAAACGCACGGCCAGGTCGTCGAGCAGCTCGGGGTGGGAGGGCAGCTCGCCCGTCGTGCCGAAGTTATCGACCGTGCGGACCAGCCCTGAGCCGAAAAGCCAGTGCCAGGTCCGATTGACGAAAACACGCGCAGTCAGCGGGTTGTCCTTGCTCGCCAGCCAGGCCGCCAGCTGACGCCGGCCGCTCTCGTTGGCGGGCAGCGAGCCAACCGAGCCCGTGGTCGCCACCTGGAGGAACCCCCGCGGCGCCGTCTCGCCCTGGTTCTGGACCAGGCCGCGGACGTGGACGCGGGCGTCCTCGATGGTCTTCTCCTCGAGTACCGTCATCACCATGTCACGCCGAGGGGCCTGGGCCTTCAGCCGTTTCAGCTCCGCTTCCAGCTTGCGGATCGCGTCCATTCCCGGCGAGCCGGGAGCGTTAGCGACCGGAGCTTTCGCCCCCGGAGCCTTCTTCACCGGAGTACCTGCCCCCCCCGTCTCCTCCATCCGATCCACGGGGAGGAACACGATCGCGTCCACGATGACGTGCCCTTTCGTCCCCTCGTTGGAGATCAGCACGTAGTTCTGGCCGGTGCGCTCGAACTGGTAGCGGCCCAGCGAGACAAACAGCCCATCGATCGGCGGCGTCTCCTTCTGATTGACGTGGACCACCTTCTCGCCGTCGGCGCTGAGGATGGTCACCGGCACCGACTCGGCCCGATTGCTGCCGGGCGAGTAGGCCAGGCGCACCTCGTACTTGCCGGCCCGGGGCAGCTCGGGAAGGAAGGTCAGCGTCTTCGCTCCCTTGCCCTGATCGAGGTCGTGAATATACCCATTGCCGACGTAATGGCCGGAGTACTTCGACGCCTTCCACTCGCCGACCTTGCGGGCCTGGGTGTCGTCGAGGACGATGCCGGGCACGTCCTTGACGGCGAGGACCTTGGGTTTGGCGGGGTTGGGCGGCGGCTGGCTTTTGGCGAGGGCGTCCTTGAGCGTCTTGAGTTTCGCCTCCAGGGCGGCCACCGCCTGCTGGTGCTTGCGGGTGGCGGCTTCCGTCTCGGGATCGGCGGGCAGCGTTGTTTCCAGCCAGCGCGAGACGTTGGCGTGTTCGAGCGTTTTGGTGTTGCGGAGGATGCCGGCCAGGGCGTAGTAGTCGCGGGTGGGGATCGGATCGAACTTGTGGTCGTGGCAGCGGGCGCAGGTGATCGTCTGAGCGAGGAACGCCTTGCTGATCGTGTCCAGCTGCTCGTCCACCACGTCCATGCGCAGCTGCTTCTTGTTCTGATCCTCGAGGTTGGTGTTGCCCAGGCTCAGGAAGGTGACAGCCACCAGCTGCCGGCGGCGATCTTCAAGCGTGTCGGCGGGCAGCAGGTCGCCGGCGATCTGTTCCATGAGGAAGCGGTCATAGGGCAGATCGCGATTGAAGGCGTCGATGACGTAATCGCGGTAACGCCAGGATTCCTTGAAGATGAAGCCCCGCAGGGTCACCGACTCGGCAAAGCGGGCCACGTCGAAGAAGTGCCGGCCCCAGCGCTCGCCGAAATGCGGCGAGGCCAGCAAGCGATCGACCAGCGCTTCGTAAGCCGCAAGCGGCTTGGCGTCCGACTCCTTGACAAACGCATCGATCTCCTCCGGCGTCGGCGGCAGGCCGATCAGGTCGAAGGACACCCGGCGGATGAGGGTCGCCCGGTCGGCGTCGGCGGCGGGCCGCAGCCCCTTCGCTTCCAGACCGGCAAGGATGAAGCGATCGACCGGTCCGGCAGGCCAACCCGTGTCCTTGACCGAGGGCAGCGGCCGTGCCCGGGGCGGCTGATAGGCCCAGAACTTCCGTCCTTCCTCGATGCTGATGGCTCGCCCCCGGGCGACGGTCGCGGTGCGCGGATCGGGAGCGCCCATCTTGATCCAGGTCTCGAAGTCGGCGAGGACGCTATCAGGCAGCTTACCCTTGGGCGGCATGCGCACGTCGCCGCTGTAGAGCATGGCGGCCAGGAGGGTTCCCTCGGCCGGCTTGCCGGGCACGAGGGCAGGCCCCGTATCGCCACCCTTGAGGAGCCCGGTCCGGCTGTCGAGGTAGAGCCCGCCCCGGAGTTTCTTGGTCTTCTGGGCCTCGGCGGAATGGCACCGGTAACACTGCTCGACCAGCACCGGCCGGATTTTCTTCTCGAAGAACTCGATTCCCTTCGCATCCGGCCCGGCCGCGGACGCCGGCGCAAGCAGGGCCAGAAGGCAGATCAGGCAGGTCAGGCAGGCACGCTGCTTCATGGAGTCGTCCAGGCGGGTTACGGGCAGGGTCCTTGCACGAGTCAGTCTACCGCGCCGGCAGCGCCAGGGGTAGGAGTTTTCGGCGGGATTAACAATTAAACCACTTCTGCCTTGCCTGGGTTCCGGTCGATGACAAACGAGGGGACATCAATGGCTTTCCTCCAGGCGGACCTTCTCCTTGACCACCGCTCGGAGTTGGGCGACGAGTTTCCCCAGGCAGAGTTGGTTCAAGGGTGATTCTCTTTGTCAACCTGTCGGAACCATTCGATGCCTTTTGGGATGCCCTCGCGGATCATCGAGTCGTAGTGGCCGCCATTCGGAACCGTGACCAGCGTGACACGGGGATTTGTCTTCTGGAGCAGCGCCGCGAAATCGGTTGAGTTGTTGACTGGTGTGTTCCGGTCGTCTTGCGCGTGAAAGAGGAAGACAGGACATTTCAACTTCTCCGCGTGCGTTCTCGGGGAGCTGAAGCGCAGGAACTCCCGAGAGTTCGGAAGGACGTTGTCGAGCCAGGGGGTGAGTTTACCAAGGCGCGCCTCCACGTCAGTGATGGAGGCATAGGCGGCGCAGGCCTTGATTCGCGGCTCGTGTTCGGCGACCAGGAGGGCCAGTGTGGCAGCGGAACTGTGCCCAGCAACGTAAATCCGGTTCGGATCGACGTTCGGCACCTTGGCCAGGATGAAGTCCAGCGCCGCCCTGGCGTTGGCCAGCCCTGACTGGGCATCGCGGAACTCCTGCACCCCTTTCAGCAAGGCCGCATCGGTCGCCTTTTGCACGTTTGGGACGTCACCGTCGATGTCGAACGACGCAACCGCAAAGCCCTCCCGAACGTAGGGGTAATGCTCGGCGCGGTCGCCCTCGGCCAGTGCCATGCCGGTACAGAGGATGCTTCCGGCCGGAGGCACAAGTACCAGGGCCAGGTGATCCGCAGCCTTCTCCGGTTGATAGTGCCACACCCGCATCGGCAAGGGGCCTCGTTGCAGCGTCGCCTCCTGGAATCGGATGCCGGGTTGGATGAGACGACTTGGCCCCAACTCGGGAAAGACGAGCGGCGGCGCTGCCACCGCTCCGGCCGGGCTCCCGGCCTGGCTTGGGGGTGGTAATGGTTGGCGATTGCACCCGGAGAAACCACTGAAGGCAATCGCCAGTGCGACGGAGGCCAGAAATCGGAAAGTCATGGCTGAATCATCTCCGCACAGAGCCAGAATTATCCATTCGGTTTGTCGATCACTTCGGCCGGGGCCTCTTTCACAACTGCTTCAAATCCCCTGAAGCTGCAGGGCCGCCCGCATCTTGGCCAGACGGACGAGATGCTCCACGTGCTGGTATTGGTCCCATTCGCGTTGCTCGTCGAGCAGCAGGCTGCCGCTGTGGCTTTTCTCCAGCAGCGCATCGATTCGTTCCTGCAAGCCGGAGCTGGGACGAAGCGCGAGAACTTCCTCCGGCGTCGCCAGGGAAGCCAGCGTTTCCAGAACGGTTGCCAAAATTGAAGACGAAGAGGAAGGCATTACTTCTTCTCCGAAGGAACCTTCTCCTGGACCACCGTTCGCAGCTGAGCAACGAGCTTCGCCACGCAGAGCTGGTTCAAGCTGACCCCTTCCGCCTTGGCCTCGGCCAGGAGAGCGGCATGCACGGAGCGGGGCAGGCGCACGCTGATGGCCCCATTGGCCGAAGAAGTCACTTCCTGGATCTCCTTCGCTTTCGGCCTGGGCAACGTGTCCAGCATGGCCAGGATGCGTTTGTACTGGGCTGTCCGCAAGAAAGCTGCCCGTTCCTTCTCGTCGGGAAACAGCTCCGACGCCTTCCCGTTCACGCCGAACAGAGCGAAATGCAGTTCCAGCCAGTCCGCGACCTCCTTGGCCCTGGCTTCCGCGAACTCCAGAACCTGTTCGGCTTTGGCGACGATCTCTTGGCTCACCTTGGGTTTGGTTTTTGCTCTCATGGGATCCTCCGAGGGTCAAGGAGTACGCGGTGATTCAATTCGCAGGATTTGCACACCATCGTAACCACTGACCTCAAAATACATCGCCAGCTGGCCCAATTGCCGGCCCACGCGCCGCACTGACCGAATGGCTTCTTGCAGGCGAGTGCGGTCACATTCAATCGATACCTTGATGCAGACGTCCGTGAACTCTGTGCCATCGGCGTCAATCCAACGCCCCGTCACCTGCCCCTCGTCCGTCATGCCGCCGAATGGGCGCCACAGTCGATCAATGAGGCGGCTCAAGGTAGCCGGTGCGACCGGCGTGCCATCGTTCCGCGTTGTGGGAATCAACGTCGTGAACTTCATCGCGCTCCACCCGCCCTGGCATTTCACCCTCCGAATGCTAGCAGATATGCTTACAACCCGCAAGTGGAGTGCTGCGGACGCCTCCCGCGTCTTCCCGCGCCCTTTTTCTGACTTTTTCATTGACGCCCGCCCCTGCTCCTTTACAATGCACTCTGGCGGAAGTCACACGAACGTGGTGTGACTGGCTAGAGCCCATCGATCCGTGTGTCTGATTCCCGCGGATCTTGGGGAAACCCTAGCGAAAGGAGGTGGTCCATTGAGTAGTAGTCGCAATCAGGTGAGGCTGCATTAAACCGCGGCCGACGGGCTGCCGTCGGATGCAGCCAAATTTCTCCGGGTCCTGGCGTCTATCTCGCCAGGGCCCCCTTTTCCCTCATTTGTTCTCGAACCATTGTTGTCGCATGCGGGCTGTCACGTTATACCCCTGGATCAGTGCCCACCCTAACCCGCCCCAGGCGTGGTGCCGTTTGTTTGCTCCCCGATGGATTGAACGCCCAGCAACAAGGATCGCATCATACCCCGGTTTTATTCCCACCCTCGGGGATCTGGGGAAGGCATCTGGTCGCTGATTCACCCAACAGGAACAGCCATGTGCGAGCCCTGGGACCCAACGGTTCCAGGGCTTTTTTCGTTTCTCTGTCCAGCAGCGACTCCGCCGGCCGGCGGAGCGGCCGACCCGGTCTGTTATTCCCTCCGGACCGGGAGCGGTTCCATCAGAGGGGCCAGGGAGCAACAGTCATGATCGTGGTGATGAAGCCGGGAGCCTCGCAGCGGGAGATCGAACACGTGATCGAAGGGGTCCAGCAACTGGGATTACGCAGTCAGGTCATCCGGGGGACCGAGCTGACCGTGGTGGCCGCCATCGGCGAAAAACGGGACGGCACCCGCGAAACGCTCGAAACACTTCCCGGGGTGGACAAGGTCGTGCCCATCCTGGCGCCCTACAAGATCGCCAGCCGGGAAGTGAAAACGGAGCCGACCCAGATCCGGGTGCGCGACCTGGTGGTCGGGGCCGGCCGATGTGGTGTGATGGCCGGGCCCTGCTCGGTCGAGAGCCGGGAGCAGATCCTGGAAGTGGCCCGGCAGGTCAAGGAAGCGGGGGCGACCGGTCTGCGCGGCGGGGCCTTCAAGCCGCGCACCAGCCCGTACAGCTTCCAGGGACTCAAGGAAAAGGGCCTGCAACTGCTGGCCGAGGCCCGCGATGCCACCGGGCTGGCGGTGGTTACCGAGGTGATGAGCAAGGAACAGGTGGACCTGGTCCGCCGTTATGCCGACATCCTGCAAATCGGCGCCCGCAACATGCAGAACGCCCCGCTGCTGGAGGCGGCCGGCGAGTCGGGCCTGCCGGTGCTGCTGAAGCGCGGCCCCTCGGCCACGATGGAGGAGTTCCTTCTCGCCGCGGAATACATCCTCAAGACGGGCAACACGCAGGTCATGCTCTGCGAGCGCGGCATCCGCACCTTTGAGGACCACGTCCGCTTCACCTTGCCGCTGGCCTCGGTGCCGTATCTGCACCAGAAGACGCACCTGCCCGTGATCGTCGATCCGTCGCACGGCACCGGCAAGTCGAGCCTGGTGACCGTGATGGCCCGGGCCGCCGTCGCCGCCGGGGCCGACGGCCTGATGGTGGAGGTCCATCCCGACCCCGAACACGCCCTCAGCGACGGCTACCAGTGCCTGACACCGACCGCCTTCACGCAGCTGATGGCGGAGTGCCGCAAGGTGGCTCGGGCCCTGGAGCTGCAAATGTAGGGAGGATGTCCCTTCGGGATTGGCTACTTTTTCGCGTTTGGGGCTTTACAATAGCAGCAACCGCCCCAGCATCCCGAGCGAGAAAGCCCCATGATGGCTGACGTCCTTGGCGTGGGAAGTCCCCCGACCAACCCGACAGGTTCCGGAGGCCGGGCCTCGCTGTGAGCAACACGCCGTGGAAACTGCTGTTCCGGAGCGTCCGCGGCCTGGCCCACCAGCGCACCGGCCAGCCCTGCCAGGACAGCTGCCTCGCCCGGCTGCGTTCGACCGCGCAAGGCGCCGTCCTGCTCCTGGCCTGTGCCGATGGGGCGGGCACCGCCAGTCACGCCGACGTCGGGGCTGACCTCGCCTGCCGGGAGGTGCTGCGGCTGGTGCAGCAGGACCTGACCGAGGGCCTCCCTCTCGACGCCGTGGACCGCGACACCGCCCTGTCGTGGTATCTGCGGGTCCGGCAGCGGTTGCAGCAGCAGGCCGAGCGACTCCGCATCGACGTTGCCCATCTGGCCTGCACCCTGCTCCTGGCCGTTGCCGGCGAACGCTCCGCCCTCTTTGCCCAGATCGGCGACGGCGTCATGGTCGTCCGCGACGGCGAGGAGTACCGGAGCGTCTTCTGGCCGCAGACCGGCGAGTACGTCAATACCACCCATTTTGTCACCGACGCCGATCTCGCCGAGCAGATGGCCTTTGAGCGGCGAGAGCCGATCGACGAGCTGGCCCTGATGACCGATGGCCTGCAAATGCTGGCCCTGCACTATGCGACGCGCTCGGTCCATCAGCCGTTCTTCCGGCCCATGTTCGAGCGCCTGCGCACTCGTCGGGGAGCGAAGGACTGCCGGAGGCGCTGCGGCAGTTCCTCGACTCTCCCGCGGTCAACGCCCGCAGCGACGACGACAAGACCCTGATCCTGGCAACGAAGAAAAAGATGAGGGAGGAAGGATGAAACAGGCGAGCGGCGCGGCGTCAGCCCGCCGGTAGAGTTGCTACCGGCGGGCTGACGCCGCGCCGCTCGCCTCTCGAATGAGAGCGAAGCGACGTGCCACCACGCACCCTTTATGACCACCAGGGCCAGGCGGTCGGCCTGGGGCCCGAGCTGGCCTCCGGCGGCGAGGGGATTGTCTATACCCTGCCCGATCGGCCCGAGAGCCTCGCCAAGCTCTACCGGGAAACCCCCGACCGCGACCGGGTCGAGAAACTGCGCTGGCTGGTCCGCGAGCAAACCCCCGAATTGCTCCGCTTCGCCGCCTGGCCCACCGCGACCTTGCACGATACGCCCGGCGGGCCGCTGGTCGGCTTCCTGATGCCGCGCTTCGACGCTTGCCGCCCCATTCACATGCTTTACAGCCCGGCCCATCGCCGCAGCGCCTTTCCCCAGGCCGACTGGTCTTTCCTGATTCACGTGGCCATGAACTGCTGCAGTGCCTGGGACGCGGTCCATGACCGGGGCATCGTCATTGGCGACGTCAACCAGAGCAACGTGCTGGTCAACCGCCAGGCCCTGGTCTGCCTGATCGATTGCGACAGCTTCCAGGTCCAGGCCGGCGACCGGGTGCTGCTGTGCGAGGTGGGCGTCAGCCAGTATGTGCCGCCGGAATTGCAGGGCCGGAGTTTCCGCGAGGTGGTGCGGACGGTCAATCACGACCGCTTCGGCCTGGCGGTGCTGATCTTCCACTTGCTGTTCATGGGCCGGCATCCCTTCGCGGGCCGGTTCAAGGGCGCCGGCGAGATGACGCTGGAGCGGGCCATCGAGGAAAGCCGCTTCGCCTACTCGCGGAACGCCGCGGACTATCAGATGGAGCCGCCACCCTTCGCTCTGCCGCTGAGCAGCGTCTCGCCGCAGCTGGGCGAGCTGTTCGAGCGTGCCTTCGATCCAGGAGCGGACCAGCCCAGCGCCCGGCCCTCGGCAGCGGAATGGCACGCGGCCCTGTCGGCGTTCCTGCAAGAGCTGCGGACCTGCCCAAACCAGCCGGGCCACCGCGTCCCGGTTCAGCTGGTCGATTGTCCCTGGTGCGACGTCATCAAGGCGGGCGGGCCGAATTTCTTTCTCGGCGCGGGCCTGGTCGGTAGCTCGTTCAAGCTCGACCAGGCCGCCCTGGCCAGCATCTGGAAGAAGGCCGAGGCGGTGCAGCAGCGCCGCTTCAAGCTGCGCCGCCCGGCCGGACCTTCCCGACCCCCGACGCCGGCCCCGCTGCCGGCCTCCTATCGGCTGTCGCGGCGGCTGGTCCCGGTGCTGGAAAAGCTGGGCTGGTGGACCTGGGTGCTGCTGATGGTTTGCTTCTACGCCGTCCACCTGGCCGGCTACCTGGGAACGGTGGCCCCCTGGGTGCTGGGGACCGTGAGCTTCCTGGGCCTGTGGGTCGTCGGGCTGTGGGGCTTCGGCGTCTTCGAGCTGGAAAAGAAACGCCGCAAGGAGGATTACAGCCAGGCCCGCGCCCATTACGAGGAAGTCCTCCTCGAGGGAGAGAAACTGATCCGGCGCTACCAGTCGGGTGCGCCGCGCATCCGGGCGGAGCTGAACCAGCTGCGGCAGCGCTTCGAGGGGCTGCAAGAGCAGTTCGAGGCGGAGTGCCCGCGCAAGCACGTCAGCCGAGATCCGGCCCGGGAGGCGCAGCAGCTGGAGCAGCACCTCCGCCAGCGTTTCCTCGACGATCCCAGGACCAGGGTCCCCGGCATCGGTCCGGGCCGGCTGGCCACCCTGGCGTCTTACGGCATCGAAACGGCTTTCGACGTCAGCGAGGAGGCCCTGAAAGGGATCAAGGGCTTCGGCCGCAAGCTGACCGAGGCTTTGCTGTCCTGGAAAGAGCAGGTCAAGGCGGAGTTCGTCTACAATCCCGAGGTGGTGGCCACCGACGAGGCCCCGGCGGAGCTGGTGCTGAAGTACCGGCAGCTGGAGGAAGCGATTCGCGGCCAGCTCCAGCGGCGGATTCAGGACCTGGAAACGCTGGGCGGGCAGGTCGAGGAGCAGCTGCAAACGGTCGAGGAACGGCTGCAGCAGTTGCTGGATGAGCTGGCCCAGGCGGAATGCGACTGGCAGGCCGTGAACGCGAAGTAACGCTTGCGGCAAAAAGAGGGACCGCCGCGCGTGGAGCGCGAGATTGCCACCACGCCAACGGCGCCGGTCTGTTGGCGATGTGTACAGGAGCGACGCTGCGTGTCCCTGCTTGCCCCACGGGTGACAAAAAAGCGACATCGCCAGCGTGCCAGCATCTCACGGTGTCGCCAGGTGGCATGCATCCTGTACCAGCGCGAGGTCTGTCCGAAGGTGGCGAGCCTGTCCACGGCAGTGTGCCCAGCAGCGCGGGAGAGCAGGGCTGGGGGCGCTCAGGGCAAGGGCCTCGTGGGGCTACTTCCCACGGAGGGAAACCGTGCCGGAACTCACGCCCGCGGATGGATCGAGGCTCAGTCCGGGCGGCAGATCGGCGGCGTACCAGACGGTGCCGTTGCTGGTAATGGCAAGCTGGCAAGGGTCCGCGGGTGGCGATTCAGGACTGGTCGGGGCGGAAGAGGGGGCCGGGGCAGCCGCGCTGGCCTGGGAGCGGCCCAGGGCGCCGGCGAGCAGACCGGCCAGCCAGTACAGAACGAAACCGCGACGGGAAAAGCTCTTCTTCATGGGGTGTTTCTCCTTGGCGCAGGGTGCAGGAAGGATCAGCGTGGCCGCTGCGGCGGGTTGACGTTCCAGCTGACAGCGGTAGCGGGCACGACGGTGACGGTGCGGGCGAGGCTGCCTGGGGAAGCGGCAGCGCCGGCCGAGGGCGGCAGGGCAGCGACACGCCAGGTGAAAGACTGGCTGGACGTGAAGGTGCCCTCGGTGGTTGGGAGGCTCGGGCAAGCGTCCCTGGCTTCCGCTCCAGGCTTGTGTGAGGCGGAGTCGAGGGGAGGGACAGCGGCGTTGGCGTGGGAACGGGCCAGGCAGCCGGACAGCAGGCCAAGCAGCCAGGACAGGAAGAAACCGCGACGGGATAGCTGGGTCATGGGTGTATCTCCTTGGAGGAATCGTGGTAGCAAGCGGCTTCAGGCAATGAGAAGATTGTGTGTATCGGCTCCTGTCACCTTTTCTTGTTTGCCAGTCCAGTATGGCACTCTTTCTGCTCAGTTCGGCGTCGGAATATAAGTCTGCAATTGATGCCCTTGAAGAGAAATAGCAGTTAGCTTTCCATTCATCGCAGTAAGTAATAGTCCATGATCAAACACATAAAAAGAATTGAGACCGGAACACCAAATAGAGTGACATGGGCTCCCGGCAAGCCGCAACCGGACAAGACAGCTTTCTATCGGCAACCCAACTTTAATTACAAAGGGGTTGTAAACTCTGCTCGAAGAGTTCTTTCCATCATTGGAAGCTCGAATAGGTGATAGAGCGCTTGCTTGGATTGATAGAACACATGCACAGAAAACCGGTAATGTTGTTTTCCACATGGCCGAACTGCTTGCTCCTGAGATAGCTTCTCTCCCTATTGTTTCTCGACTGTCACATTCCTATCTCATTCCCGTTCAGTTTCACAGTAGCCTTCCCACCAGGGGTATAAGTTAATGAAAAAGTGTAAGGTATTGTTGATCCCTTGATCGTATTAATCTTCCAGGAAAGGTCAGCCTTAGAACCCGTATCGAGGGAGAATTGACTACTGAAACATGGTTTTTTGCCATCGACTATCTTGTTAGTTGTATTGAGCAACTGTGCCCCAGGTGTATCGAGGAGAATGATTCGATATTGAGCCTTCCCTGCCTTCTCTTTTAAAGGGAAAGCCTGCAAGAACGTAGCACCAGGTGTGTCAGCACCGTAAGTGTATGGACTGACGGGGTTCGATTTTATCGGAAATCCCGGCTCCAGATTCTTCTCGTCCTTCATGACAGTGATAGTCTTCTGCTCATTCTGGGTGGCCTGTAAGTTAATCTTCAAATCGCCCAACTTGAACTGGTTGCCTACTTCGATATCCCACTCGAAGAAGATAAGAAACCGTTGTGAAGTGAATGACTTGGCTGGAACTACTTGGTTGCCACCAGTCGTGTATTGTACATTAAACGCAGAAATGAGTCCAAGTTTGTCCACAACAGGCTGTTGCATGCCGTACAGTTTGGTTGGCTGGTCTTGCTTATCCAGCTCAAGAAAAGACTTCACAGCTGAACTATAAGGGGTGAAGCCAGTAGCAGCTGTTTTGTCAAGGTCAGTCAGCTTTCCTTCAGAGCGGATTCGAGTGGCGACAACTGTAAATGGAGCCTCTGCTTTGTTGTCCTGCGGCAGCGCGTTCTCTTCACAATAACCATCCGTTACAGAGCAGAGGACTCCGTTGTTGGCAAAATCAGCCACGGCGACTGAATCCGGACTCTCTCCCAAAGGGATCATCTGCAAGGTTGAGAAGGCCCCAGTCCCATCGTTTGCGAGAACGGACTCGTTGTTCGATCCGTGATTGCTAACCACGAGTTCTGATGCATCGGGACTCACGGCCAAGGCAACCGGGTCAGTGCCCACAGCGGAGTTAGTCGCCGTTTGCAACGTCCCATCGCCATTGCCCAGCAGGATGGAAACATTGTTGGAACCGCCGTTGGCCACAGCCACGTCGAGGTTGCCATCCTCATTGAAGTCCGCCAGCACCACCGCGGTTGGGGTCGTGCCGACGCTGTAGTTCACTGCCGTGGCAAAAGTGCCATCGCCATTGCTGAGCAGCATGGAGACGTTGTTGTCGCCACTGTTGGCCACCACCAGATCATCAAAGCCATCGTTGTTCAGATCGCCCGACGCCACTGCGTCGGGCGCATTGCCCACGGTGATCGTCGTGTCCAGGGTGAAGGTGCCGCTGCCGTTGTTGAGGAAGATCGATACCGAGTTCAATCCCTTGTTGACCACGGCCAGGTCGAGGCTGCCGTTGCCCAGGAAATCCCCCAAGGCCAACGCCACCGGGTCGGCCCCAGTACTCAAGGTCAGCGTGCTGGCGGTGAACGAACCCGTGCCATCGTTCATCAGGATACTCACTGAATCACTGCCGCTGTTGGCCACCGCAATGTCGTCCGCACCATTGCCGAAGTCACCCACCGCCAAGGTGATCGGCCCAGTGCCCACGCTGATGGTCGTCGGTGTCTGGAAGGTGCCATCGCCGTTGCCCAGGTACACGTCAACTGCATTGGAACTGTAATTGGCAGCGACAATATCGGCATTGCCATCACCGTTGAAGTCTCCCGTCGCCACGGCACGGTAATCGATTGTTGACACCACCTGAATGACCTGGATGGTCACGGTCGCGGGAGCGCTGGTCACAGACCCGTCGCTGTCCACATAGATGAACGTGTCGGTGCCAAACCAGTTGCTGCTGGGAACGTAGGTGAACGAGCCATCCGACGACAATGTCAAACTGCCGTGGGCGGGTTGCGTGACCGCCGTGGGCGTCAAGGTGGTGCCCGACGCTGCGAAATCGTTGGCGAGTATGCCAACGGACGCGGCCACGGTCAAGGTCGTATTCTCCTGTGTGGAATAGCTGTCCGCCACGGCGAGCGGACCAATGGTCCAAGTCAAACTCGTCGTGGCGCTGGACGTGCCATCGCCGACCGTGACGGTGACCAAGTAGGAACTGCCGTCGCTGACACCGCTTCCAATCGTCCCCGAGATCACGCCGCTGCTTGAGTTCAGGATCAAACCCGGAGGCAAATTGCTGCTGGCATAACTCAGCGTCGCGCCGGTGTGCAGGTCGCTGGCGCTCACACTCAGCGACACGGTGTCGCCTGCCGTGTTCACCTGGTTGGCCAGCGCAGTGACAGTGATGGCCGAGTTGACCGTCCAGGCGATGCTGACCACGTTCGCGGACGTACCGTCGCTGACCGTGACGACAGGCGTGAAGGTCGAAGTCTGGTTGGCGGCTCCCCAGGCAATCGTGCCCGAGATCACGCCGGTGCTGGGGTTTATCGACAGACCATTCGGCAGGCCAGCGACGCTGTAATGCAAGGTCATTCCTGGGGTTGCGTCCGTGGCGGAGATCGACAGGCTGACCGTGTCGCCTTCATTGTTGGTCTGGGCGGCAACCGTCGTGATGCTGATCGCCGAGTTGACCGTCCAGCCCACGTTCAAGCTGCTGGCCGAGGTCCCGTCGCTGACCTGGATTGTCACGGAATACGGCCCCGAGTTGGCCGCGCCAAGGGCGATGGTGCCGCTGATCACGCCGCTGCTGGGATTGATCGACAAACCTTGGGGGAGTCCCGCCGCCGCGAACGTCATGGTCGCGCCACTGGTGGCATCCGTGGCCGAAACGGTCAACGAGACGGTGGCCCCTTCATTGCTGGTCTGGTTGGCAATCGGGGTAATGGTAATGGCGGAGGTCACGGTCCAGTTGAGGTCCTTGGTCACGGCAGAGACGCCGTCGCTGACGGTCACTACCGGGGAGTAGGAACCCAGGTTGGCCGCACCAAGGGCCACCGTGCCCGAGATCACCCCGGTGGCAGGATCAATCGCCAAGCCTTCCGGCAAACCTGCAATGGTGTACACCAGAATGGCTCCGCTCGTTGCGTCGGATGCGTTCACCCCCACGGAAACGGTCGCCCCCTCGGCGGTCTTTTCGTCCGGGAACGCGAAGACGGTGATGGCCGAGCGGACAAACCACATGAAACCGACCGTGGCGCTGGAGGTGCCATCGCTGACGGTGATGGTCGGCGAGGCAGACCCGGTGTTCGCCGCACCAAGAGCGATGGTGCCGGTGATCAGACCGCTGCTGGCATCGATCGACAAACCTTGGGGCAACCCCGCTGCGAAGAAACTCGTGGTCGCCCCCGAGGTGGCATCGGTGGCGTTGATTTGCAGACTGACCGTGTCTCCTTCATCATTGACCTGGTTCGTTGGCTGGGTAATGGTAATGGCGGAGTTCACCGTCCAGTTGATGCTGGTGATCGTGGCAGAGGTTCCATCGCTGACCGTAATGGCCGTGTCCCAATTGTCAGCGTCGGCTGCTCTCATGGTGATGGTTCCCGCAATCAGGCCGGTGACCGCGTCCCTGAGCAACTCCAGCCACACTCGGTGCTGAGGTCGCTCAGGAGACGGGGATCGTGGCTACTTCCCGCTTGGGAAAACCGTACCGGAGATCATGCCCGCGGATGGATCGAGGGACAGGCCGTTCGGCAGACCAGAGGCGGTGTACGTCACGGTGCTATGCCCGATAAGCGTCATCTGAGCTGCGTCCTGGGTAGCCGAATCAGGGCTGGTCGGGGCGGAGGCGGGGGCCGGGGCGGCCGCACTGGCCTGGGAGCGGCCCAGTGCGCCGGCGAGCAGACCGGCCAGCCAGGACAGAACGAAACCGCGACGGGAAAAGCTCTTCTTCATGGGGTGTTTCTCCTTGCGCAGGGTGCAGGAAGGATCAGCGTGGCCGCTGCGGCGGGTTGACGTTCCAGCTGACAGCGGTGGCGGGCACGACGGTGACGGTGCGGGCGAGGCTGCCTGGGGAAGCGGCAGCGTCGGCCGAGGGCGGCAGGAGAGCGACACGCCAGGTGAAAGACGGACCGGACGGGAAGGTGCCCTCGGTGGTTGGGAGGCTCGGGCAAGCGTCCCTGGCGTCCGCTCCGGGCTTGTGTGGGGCGGAGTCGAGGGGTGGGACAGCGGCCTTGGCCTGGGAACAGCCCAACCAGCCGGACAGCAGGCCAACCAGCCAGGATAGGAAGAAACCGCGGCGGGATAGCTGGGTCATGGGTGTATCTCCTTGGAGGAATCGTGGTAGCAAGCGGCTTCAGGCAATGAGAAGATTGTGTGTATCGGTTCCTGCCACCTTTTCTTGTCCTGCCACCTTTTCTTGTTTGTAATTCGTTTCCGTTTTGGACATCGACCGTTGTAGCGGGCATTGCGATCATTTGTGAAGTTTGTGCGAATCTACATGCGTCCTCTTTCTGCCCCTTTCTGCTTGAGGAAAAGCCCAGACTTTTAGAACATTTTTTGTGTCAAGTGAGACGAGACAACTAGAATCCGGTGCGACTGCAATTGCTCGCACGGTAGCTTCGTGGGTTCCTATACATTGAGGTTCTTGGCCGTTTCCAATGGCCCAATTCATAATAGAGTTGCCGTCAGAATAATACAAACTCTTTCCATCCTTTGCAAAACGAACATTGGTAACTTCGTCACTCTTTCCGGGGAGAAGATATTGCTTCCCAGGTGGATTAATCTCTTTGACGACGACATAACCTGTTTTCGGAACAACGTGTCCAGCGTAGTTGAGGAAATGCATTCTGTCGGTCAGAATCCCGTTGGCACGAAACACAAGAGAATTGGAAAAAGAAAAAAAGCGACCATCAGCACTGCAATTCATAGAACTTACAAAGTGTTCCGCACGTGCAACGACTCTCTGTTGCACTCCTGCGAGACGATCCCATTCAATGATTGCACCGTTGATACCTCCTGAGAAGAACATCCCGTTTGGGGTAAAACACATGGCTCGGGAATCCTCATCTTGTGTCGCAAACAGTCGGAGTTTGTTCCCAGTTGTCGCGTCATAACAAACAATGTCTCTGGCTTTGCCCGTAAGCGCTATTTGTCCGTCGTAGCTAACTGCAAGACAATAGCACTTCTTTTCGTCAATCTTCTTGATAAACAAGCGCTTGTCGAGGAAAAGATCCCAAGCTGCCAACTCACAATCACTTGAATTCTTATATCCGCAGCTACAGGAATAAACTTTGTCACCTAACCAGGTACTTGATAGATCGCTAACAGGTCCATTATGCGTATACAAGTATCTTACAATCCTGCCTCTGATATGATCATAGACAACTACACGTCCATCCTGACCACCAAGTATGACATATTCTCCGTTGGGATGAAAAGAAAGACATAGAGCTTCGTATTGAGAAGTAGCTACACAGAGAACACGAATTGGCCTGGCTTCATCTTCGCTAGCCGGAGAATGTTTTCCCACGATAAAGCTGGTAGAAACCATCAGCATTCCAACAACTAGTCTTGTAATGCTTGTCAAGTAGCAAGGACTTTTCGACATGACGTTCTGATTCCTGAGCGCACATTCGGGTTCAACAGAAGCAGTCTACCCCACGAGTCCGTTCGACTGGCCAGCAATGTTGAAACTACAGTCCTTAAGCTGTAGACAGAAGGATCGCATCCTCGATATCAGGAAAGTGGGGGCACATGGCCAGTCTAACACATTCAGGTTGTGAATGAGTCAATGCGTGCAATGTTCTTGTAAGCAGGTGGCAGGGGGGGCCTATCGCCGTACTCTGTGGGGTATGTGAACTTGACAAAGAACCCATCGCCTGCTTTCCTCCACGTCACGGTCCATCCAACACTAAATAGAAAGGTTGGATTCTTCCCTTCTTTGTTGACTCCAACAACCCACGTTATGAATGTTCTCTTCATTGCAACGTCTGAAGTTGGACCATCATCCATGTTCAATGAGTCGGCCTTAGTGTGTGCAGCAATTCCGTAGTCGGGGTCAACTATCGAAGTATCAGGCAACTTTTCTGGCTTCCCTTCATTGTACATCCAAGGCAAGTTGTCGAACCACACGTTTTTCTCCTTGAACTTGGCGAGCGGTTGCTTTTTACTATCCAGCAACCCGCCTGCAGGTGGATCCACATACAAGGTATCATATGCTCTTGCACCAACAGAGTCAGAAACGCCCAGTTCGTCAGGACTGCCATCCTCTTTACTATATAGCACAACCTGATACCAGTTGAAATGATCGATCGCTTTGTCGCCCTGTAACTTTGCCGCCTCGTTGATTTTCGCAATGATTGTCGCTAGCTTGTCACCGGGCTGCCACACCGCTGCGATCCCTTCCCTCACAACTTTATCATCCCTTGTGAACTGAACCTTGTTGACAATAAGAGTCCCAAGCTTCATGCCGTCCACACTGTCAGATTCAATATTTTCAAACTTGGCAGCTTGCTCGACCTTTCTAACCAGCTTATTATCCGGGAGAGCTGCTCCGAGCAAGCCCGCGTCTACTTCGTAGTAGAGGATGTCGTTGTTAGCAAAGTAGTCAACTGCCAGGGAGTCTGGACTCTCATCCAAGCTAATTGTTTGGAAAACGGAGAAGTCTCCACTACAATCGTTGACAAGTACGCTCAGGTTATTCGATCCATGATTGGCCACAATCAGGTCTGGCACACCGGAATCGTTTAAATCGCCCACAGCTAAGGCAACCGGATCGCTGCCCACAGTGTAGGTAGTTGCGGTACTGAGAGTGCCATCACCATTCCCCATCAGAATAGAAACGGTGCCATCGCCGCCGTTGGCGACAGCAACATCGAGGTTCGTATCACCATTGAAGTCGTCGAATGCTGCAAGCACTACCGCTGTCGGGCCAGCGCCGACACTATAGTTTACCGGACTGGCAAAGCTGCCATCGCCATTGCTCAGCAGCACGGAGATGTTGTTACTTCCCGAGTTTGCCACCACGAGGTCATCAAAGCCATCGTTGTTCAGATCGCCTGCCGCCAATCCGTCAGGCGCTATGCCCACGGTGATCGTCGTGTCCAAGCTGAAGGTGCCGCTGCCGTTGTTGAGGAAGATCGACACCGAGTTCAAGCCCTTGTTGACCACAGCCAGATCGAGGTTGCCGTTCCCAAGGAAATCCCCCAATGCCAGCGCCACCGGCTCAGCACCAGTACTCAAGGTCAGAGTCGTGGCGGTGAACGCACCCGTGCCATCGTTCGTCAGGATGCTCACCGAATCGCTCCCGCTGTTGGCCACTGCGATGTCGTCTGCTCCGTTACCGAAATCACCCACCGCCAAGGCGATCGGACCGTTGCCCACGCTGATGGTCGTGGTCGGGGTCGTTGGGAAGATACCATCGCCGTTGCCCAGGTACACGTCAACTGCATTGGAACTGTAATTGGCAGCGACAATATCGGCATTGCCATCACCGTTGAAGTCTCCCGTCGCCACGGCACGGTAATCGGTTGTTGACACCACCTGAATGACCTGGATGGTCACGGTCGCGGGAGCGCTGGTCACAGACCCGTCGCTGTCCACATAGATGAACGTGTCGGTGCCAAACCAGTTGCTGCTGGGAACGTAGGTGAACGAGCCATCCGACGACAATGTCAAACTGCCGTGGGCGGGTTGCGTGACTACCGAGGGCGTCAAGGTGGTGCCCGACGCTGCGAAATCGTTGGCAAGTATGCCAACGGACGCGGCCACGGTCAAGGTCGTATTCTCCTGTGTGGAATAGCTGTCCGCCACGGCGAGCGGACCAATGGTCCACGTCAAACTCGTCATGGCGCTGGACGTGCCATCGCCGACCGTGACCGTGACCGAGTAGGAACTGCCGTAGCTGACACCGCTTCCAATTGTCCCCGAGATCACACCGGTGCTTGCGTTCATGCTCAAACCCGGCGGCAAATTGCTGCTGGCGAAACTCATCGTCGCGCCAGTGTGCAGGTCGCTGGCGCTCACACTCAGCGACACGGTGTCGCCCGCCGTGTTGACCTGGTTGGCCAGCGCAGTGATGCTGATCGCCGAGTTGACCGTCCAGGCGATGCTGACCACGTTCGCGGACGTACCGTCGCTGACCGTGACGACAGGCGTGAAGGTCGAAGTCTGGTTGGCGGCTCCCCAGGCAATCGTGCCCGAGATCACGCCGGTGCTGGGGTTTATCGACAGACCATTCGGCAGGCCAGCGACGCTGTAATGCAAGGTCATTCCTGGGGTTGCGTCCGTGGCGGAGATCGACAGGCTGACCGTGTCGCCTTCATTGTTGGTCTGAGCAGCAACCGCCGTGATGCTGATCGCCGAGTTGACCGTCCAGCCCACGTTCAAGCTGCTGGACGAGGTCCCGTCGCTGACCTGGATTGTCACGGAATACGGTCCCAAGTTGGCCGCGCCAAGGGCGATGGTGCCGCTAATCGCGCCGCTGCTGGGATTGATCGACAAACCTTGGGGGAGTCCCGCCGCCGCGAACGTCATGGTCGCGCCGCTGGTGGCATCCGTTGCCGAAACGGTCAACGAGACGGTGGCCCCTTCGTTGCTGGTCTGGTTGGCAATCGGGGTGATGGTAATGGCGGAGGTCACGGTCCAGTTGAGGTCCTTGGTCACGGCCGAGACGCCATCGCTGACGGTGACCACAGGCGAGTAGGAACCCAGGTTGGCCGCACCAAGGGCAACCGTGCCCGAGATTACCCCGGTGGCAGGATCAATCGCCAATCCCTCTGGCAAACCTGCAATGGCGTACACCAGAATGGCCCCGCTCGTTGCGTCGGATGCGTTCACCCCCACGGAAACGGTCGCACCCTCGGCGGTCTTTTCGTCCGGGAACGCGAAGACGGTGATGGCCGAGCGGACAAACCACGTGAAACTGACCGTGGCGCTGGAGGTGCCATCGGTGACGGTGATGGTCGGTGAGGCAGACCCGGTGTTCGCCGCACCCAGGGCGATGGTCCCGGTGATCAGACCGCTGCTGGGATCAATCGCCAGACCTTGGGGCAGCCCCGCTGCGAAGAAACTCGTGGTCGCCCCCGAGGTGGCATCGGTGGCGTTGATTTGCAGACTGACTGTGTCTCCTTCATCATTCACCTGGTTCGTTGGCTGGGTAATGGTAATGGCGGAGTTCACGGTCCAGTTGATGCTGGTGGTTGTGGCGGAAGTCCCGTCGCTGACCGTGATCGTGGCCGTGAAAGGCCCTGAGTTGGCTGCACCCAGGGCAATCGTGCCTGAGATCAGGCCGCTGCTGGAGTTCATCGACAGACCCTGGGGCAGTCCCGCCGCGAAGAAGGCCAGCGTGCTGCCGCTGGTGGTGTCACTGGCGTTGACCTGGAGACTGACGCTGTCCCCTTCGTTGTTGGTCTGGTCAGGAATGGCGGTGATGGTAATGGCGGAGTTCACGGTCCAGTTGATGCTGGTGGTCGTGGCCGATGTCCCGTCGCTGACCGTGATCGTGGCTGTGAAAGGCCCAGAGTTGGCCGCGCCCAAGGCAATCGTCCCCGAGATGACGCCGGTACTGGCGTTCATCGACAGACCCTGAGGAAGTCCCGCTGCGAAGAAGGCAAGCGTGCTGCCGCTGGTGGTGTCGCTGGCGTTGACCTGCAGGCTGACGCTATCGCCCTCGTTGTTGGTCTGATCGGGAATGGCGGTGATGGTAATGGCGGAGTTCACGGTCCAGTTGATGCTGGTGAGCGTGGCAGACGTCCCGTCGCTGACCGTGATGGTGGCCGTGTATGTGCCGATGTTGCCAGCGCCCAGTGAGATGGTGCCTGAGATCAGGCCGCTACTGCTATTTATCGACAGGCCCTGGGGCAGTCCCGCTGCGAAGAAGGCAAGAGTGCTGCCGCTGGTCGCATCGCTGGCGTTGACCTGGAGGCTGACGCTGTCCTCTTCGTTGTTGGTCTGATCCGGGATGGCGGTGATGGTGATGGCGGAGTTCACGGTCCAGTTGATGCTGGTGAGCGTGGCGGAAGTCCCGTCGCTGACCGTGATGGTGGCCGTGAAAGGCCCTGAGTTGGCCGCACCCAGGGCAATCGTGCCCGAGATCGCGCCGGTGCTGGAGTCAATCGACAGACCCTGGGGCAATCCCGCTGCGAAGAAGGCAAGCGTGCTGCCGCTGGTGGCGTCGGCGGCGTGGACGTGGAGGCTGACGCTGTCGCCTTCCTTGTTGGTCTGATCCGGGATGGCAGTGATGGTAATGGCCGAGTTCACGGTCCAGCTGATGCTGGTGGTCGTGGCGGACGTCCCGTCGCTGACCGTGATGGTCGCCGTGAATGTGCCGAGGTTGGCCGCACCCAGGGCAATCGTGCCCGAGATCGCGCCGGTGCTGGAGTCAATCGACAGACCCTGGGGCAATCCCGCTGCGAAGAAGGCAAGCGTGCTGCCGCTGGTGGCATCGCTGACATGGACGTAGAGGCTGACGCTATCGCCCTCGTTGTTGGTCTGATCCGGGATGGCCGTGATGGTGATAGCGGAGTTCACGGTCCAGCTGATGCTGGTGAGCGTGGCGGATGTCCCATCGCTGACCGTGATGGTCGCCGAGTATGTGGCGAGGTTGCCAGCACCCAGGGCAATCGTGCCCGAGATGACGCCGCTGCTGGCGTTCATCGACAGACCCTGGGGCAATCCCGCTGCGAAGAAGGCAAGCGTGCTGCCGCTGGTGGCGTCGCTGGCATGGACTTGCAGGCTGACGCTGTCGCCCTCGTTGTTGGTCTGGTCGGGGATGGCGGTGATGGTAATGGCGGAGTTCACGGTCCAGTTGATGCTGGTGAGCGTGGCGGATGTCCCATCGCTGACCGTGATGGTGGCCGTGTACGTGCCGAGGTTGCCAGCGCCCAGTGAGATGGTGCCCGAGATGACGCCGGTACTGGCGTTTATCGATAGACTCTGGGGAAGGCCCGCCGCGAAGTAGGAAACCGTGCTGCCGCTGGTGCTGTCCGTGGCGTGGACGTGAAGGCTGACGCTGTCCCCTTCATTGTTGGTCTGATCAGGGATGGCGGTGATGGTGATAGCGGAGTTCACAGTCCAGCTGATGCTGGTGAGCGTGGCGGATGTCCCATCGCTGACCGTGATGGTGGCCGTGAAAGGCCCAGAGTTGGCCGCACCCAGGGCAATCGTGCCCGAGATGACGCCGGTACTGGCGTTCATCGACAGACCCTGGGGTAGCCCCGCCGCGAAGTAGGAAACCGTGCTGCCGCTGGTGGCATCGGAGGCGTGGACGTGGAGGCTGACGCTGTCTCCTTCGTTGTTGGTCTGATCCGGGATGGCCGTGATGGTGATAGCAGAGTTCACGGTCCAGTTGATGCTGGTCGTCGCCGCGGAAGTCCCGTCGGTCACCGTAATGGTGGCCGTGAACGAGCCGAGGTTGCCCGCGCCCAGGGCAATCGTGCCCGAGATCAGGCCGCTGCTGGAGTTGATCGACAGGCCCTGTGGCAATCCCGCTGCGAAGTAGGAAACCGTGCTGCCGCTGGTGGCATCGGAGGCGTGGACGTGGAGGCTGACGCTGTCCCCTTCCTTGTTGGTCTGATCCGGGATGGCGGTGATGGTGATGGCGGAGTTCACGGTCCAGTTGATGCTGGTGGTCGTGGCGGATGTCCCGTCGCTGACCGTGATGATGGCCGTGAAAGGCCCGGCATTGGCCGCGCCCAGGGCAATCGTGCCCGAGATCACGCCAGTACTGGCGTTCATCGACAGCCCCTGAGGTAGCCCCGCTGCGAAGTACGAGAGCGTACTACCGCTGGTGGCATCAGAGGCATGGACGTGGAGACTGACGCTGTCGCCCTCGTTGTTGCTCTGATCGGGAATCGCGGTGATGGTAATGGCCGAGTTTACGGTCCAGTTGATGCTGGTCGTCGCGGCGGAAGTCCCATCGGTCACCGTCAGGGTGACCGTGAACGAGCCGAGGTTGCCCGCGCCCAGGGCAATCGCGCCCGAGATCACGCCGGTACTGGCGTTCATCGACAGGCCCTGGGGCAATCCCGCTGCGAAGAAGGCAACTGTGCTGCCGCTGGTGGCATCGGAAGCGTGGACGTGGAGGCTGACGCTATCCCCTTCGTTGTTGGTCTGATCCGGGATGGCCGTGATGGTGATGGCGGAGTTCACCGACCAGTTGATGTTTGTGGTTGCCGCGGATGTCCCATCGCTGACCGTGATGGTGGCCGTGAAAGGCCCGGAGTTGGCCGCGCCCAGGGCAATCGTGCCCGAGATCAGGCCGCTGCTGGAGTTTATTGAAAGACCAGCCGGAAGACCCACTGCCGTATAGGAAACCGTGCTGCCGCTGGTGGCGTCGCTGGCGTGGACATGGAGACTGACGCTGTCGCCCTCGTTGTTGCTCTGGTCGGGAATGGCCGTGATCGTGATGGCCGAAGTCACCGTCCAGTTGAAGGCGATGCTGGTCGCGTCGATGCCGTCGCTGACCGTGATCGTGGTCGAGTACGGCACCCCCGAGTTGGCGGCACCCAGGGCGGTGGTGCCTGAGATCAGGCCGGTGCTGGAGTTGATCGACAGGCCCGCCGGCAAGCTGGATGCGAAGTACGACGTCGTGTAGCCGCTGCTGTCGCTGGCCTGGATGGGCAGGCTGACCGTCTGCCCCTCGCTGCTGTACTGATCCGGCGTTTGCGTGATGGTGATCGAGGGGTTGACCGTCCAGTTGAGGGTTTCGGTGGAGGTGGAATTGCTGTCGGTGACCGTGATGGTCGGGGCGTAGGGGCCCCAGGCGGAGGCGCCCCCGGCCACGGTGCCGGAGATCACACCCGTGCTGGCATCGATCGCCAGGCCCACCGGCAGGCCGGCAGCCGCGTAAGAGACGGTGGCCCCGCTGGTCGCATCGGCGGCCACGACCGCGACCGAAACCGAATCCCCTTCGCTGCTGACCTGGTCGAGCGTTTGCGTGATGGTAATGGCGGAGGCAACCGCCCAGCTGAACGTTTCCGTGATACTGGACGTCCCGTCGCCGACGGTGATGGTGGAAGTATAGGGCGTGCCGGAGTTTGCGGCCCCGTCGGCAACCGTGCCGGAGATCACGCCAGTGCTGGAGTTTATGGATGTCCCGGTCGGCAAGCCGGTGGCCGAGAAGCTGAGCGTGGCCGGGCTGGTGGTGTCCGTGGCCTGAATGGGCAGGCTGATGGTCTGCCCCTCGGTGCTGGACTGGTCGGCAGTCTGGGTGATGGTAATCGCCGAGTTGATCGCCCAGCTGAACGTCTCGCTGGAACTGGACGTCCCGTCGCCGACGGTGATGGTGGTCGTATAAGGAGTCCCCGAGTTCGCGGCTCCCCTGGCAACGGTGCCGGAGATCACGCCGGTGCTGGAGTTTATGGATGTCCCGGTCGGCAAGCCGGTGGCCGAGAAGCTGAGCGCGGCCGGGCTGGTGCTGTCCGTGGCGTGGATGGGCAACGAAACGCTGCTGCCCTCGCTGCTGACCTGGTCGGGCGTCTGGGTGATGGTGATAACCGAGTTGACCGTCCAGTTGATGCCGAGGCTATTCTGGTTGGTGCCGTCGGTGACCGTGATGATCGGGGAGTAGGAAACGTTGTTGGCGGCCAGGGAGACCGTGCCGGAAATCAGCCCGCCGGAGCTGATGCTCAGGCCCGCCGGCAAGCCGCTGCTGGAGAAGCTCAGCGTCGCCCCGCTGACGGTATCGGTGGCATGCGCCTGGAGACTGACGCTGTCGCCCTGGTTGCTGGTCTGGTCCGGAACCGCAGTGAACTGGATCGGCGAAGGCGCCACGCTCCAGTTGATGGTTGCGCTGCTGGTGTTCGTGCCGTCGCTGACGGTGATGGTCGCCCTGTCCCAACCGGCCACGCTGGCTATCCTCATGGTGCTGGTTCCCGCAATCAGGCCGGAGATCGCGTCCCTGAGCAACTCCAGCCGCGCTCGGTGCTGAGGTCGCTCAGGAGACGGGGATCGTGGCTACTTCCCGCTTGGGAAAACCGTGCCGGAGATCACGCCCGCGGAAGGATCGAGGGACAGGCCGTTCGGCAGACCAGAGGCGGTGTACGTCACGGTGCTATGCCCGATAAGCGTCATCTGAGCCGCGTCCTGGGTAGCCGAATCAGGGCTGCTCGGGAGGGAATCGCGGGCCGGGGCGGCCGCCGGGGCCTGGGAGCGGCCCAGTGCGCCGGCGAGAAGACCGGCCAGCCAGGACAGAACGAAACCGCGACGGGAAAAGCTCTTCTTCATGGGGTGTTTCTCCTTGCGCAGGGTGCAGGAAGGATCAGCGTGGCCGCTGCGGCGGGTTGACGTTCCAGCTGACAGCGGTGGCGGGCACGACGGTGATGGTGCGGCCGAGGCTGCCTGGGGAAGCGGCAGCGCCGGCCGAGGGCGGCAGGGCAGCGACACGCCAGGTGAAAGACTGGCTGGACGCGAAGGTGCCCTCGGTGGTTGGGAGGCTCGGGCAAGCGTCCCTCGCGTCCGCTCCAGGCTTGGGTGGGGCGGAGTCGAGGGGAGGCGAGGCGGCAGTGGCCTGGGAGCGGCCCAGCCAGCAGGACAGCAGGCCAACCAGCCAGGTTAGAAAGAAACCGCGTCGGGATAGATCGCTCATTGGTGTGTCTCCTTGGAGGAATCGTGGGAGCAAGCGGCTTCAGGCAATAAGAAGATTGTGTATCGGCTCCTGTCACCTTTTCTTGTCACCTTTTCTTGTCTTGTCGTCCCCTTTCCGTCCGGGTGTCCTCATTCTGCCAATTCACTCATCGAGGAAGTGGCCTTTTGGAATTATCCACACTTTGTCATGGAAAATCGCACAAGTAGGCAGTTGCTTCGCAAGCGCCTTGGCTCCCTGTTCAGTCACCTTCGTCGAATTGAGCATGAGCAATTCGAGCCGTTTCAGACAAGCAAGCTCACGAAGTCCCGCGTCACTGACGTCTGTATCAAAACAATCCAGCCATTTCAGTTTCTTGAGCGACGCAAGATGTGACAGGCCTTTATCTGTAATCTTGGTTCCAATTAGTTCAAGCCGTTCAAGATTGGTTGCTGAACTCAAAGCCTTAAGTCCTGCGTCAGTGATTTTCGTCCCTGACAGGTCCAACATTTCAAACCCGGCTATAGGAAGAAATGACATTCCTTCATCTGACAATCGCGTTCCCGATAGCGAGAGTGTGCGAAGTGATTTGAGAGCAGTCAATTGGCGGATTCCACGATCTGTGATTGGCGTCCCAGTGAGGTCTAACCCAACTAACCGCTTCATTGGTAATAGACCCTTAAGATGGTCATCTGTGATTTGAGTATGTGACAAATCCAATGTCTGAAGTGACGTAAGACTCGAAAGTGAGGCAAGCTGCTTTTCTCCAATTGCTTTTCCACGAAGGCCGACAAATACGACAGGGTTACCGGGCATCTTCATGTCTCGAACTAGACGGGCATCATTCAATTCGAGCCATTGAATAACGGCCAAGTTATCTTCTGCGATTGATGTCTTTGTCAGGAGCAAAGCAAGGAGGAAGAAACCAAGGATAGCTTTGACTTTCATATGGCAGTCCTCTCAAGCAACGCATCTCGCGCTGCTGAAAAAATCCCTCAACTTTGTTCCTGCAACCACAAGAGCCTCGAAAAGGAACCTTCGTGAGATACGGACTAATTGCTGAGTCGCGCAGTACACGATCATTGAAGTTCAGCTAGTCGTCTCCTGATGAAATCCGCAAACACATTTTTCGTGTCCGCAGTGGACACCATTTTCAGGAAGTTGATCTTTGCCTGATTCTCAATTGGGAACTTGCGTTGCGTCATCTCGTCGAGAAGTCGGAGAGGTGTAAACTCCACCAGTGTTGACGAAACTGCGAGTTCTAGTCTCTTTTTAATCTCGATATCCGTCTCGTTTGCTATTGCCTGCTGCATCGACTTCAGAGCGCGGCTACCCCATGTTTGCAACCGCAACTGAAGAAGGGCCTGACTCTTTTGCCTCGCGAAATAGTCATCATTCCCTAAATCGGTTACTAGACGAGCGAATTCTTTCTGCTCCATTGGCGTCAATTGTTGAGGCAGAAACAGACGATCAAAAACCCACTTCTCAATCGCCACCTGATTCACTCGGGCTGTAGCTGTCAACATCACATCGGCCATTGTGAGCCGTCGCCCAGAACCCGGAACAAAGACAGCGTCGCGGGAACTGTACAAGTATAGCAATGCCGAACAGAAGGCATCCATCTCGCGAGGAGTTAGTATGAGTCGTATTGGTCCATCCGGACCTCTCGCGCTAACGTCAATGCCTTTCCATATTCGGACATGCTCGGTGCCACATGAAAAGTGTCTGGACCATCCGGCGTAACGCCCAATGAGACGTAAGTAGGGAGTTCTTTTCTGGCTTCTTTGTTCTCTGGCTGTTGTCCTACTCCAACTCCACCATCTGTCACATAATAGAGAACACCATCATTCGCGAAATCGGCAACCCCCAATGAGTCCGGGCTTTCTCCTAAGGGAAGAGTCTGCGCAATGGAGAAAGCACCAGTGCCATCGTTTTCGAGAACAGTCTCGTCGTTCGATCCGTGATTGCCGACGCTCAGATCCATGACGCCGTCGTCGTTGATCGAACCCACAGCCAACGTAACTGGGTTACTTCCTACACCGTAATTGGTGGCCACTCCGAGGGTCCCATCGCCATTCCCGAGCAGTACAGAAACATTATTGGAACCGCCATTGGCCGAGGCTACATCGAGGTTGCCGTCACGGTTGAAATCAGCAAGTACCACAGCGGTCGGGGTCGTTCCGACGCTGTAGGTTACCGCGCTAGCAAAAGTGCTGTCGCCATTGCTGAGCAGCACGGAGATGTCATCGTCTCCGCTGTTAGCCACTACCAAGTCATCATAGGTATCGTTGTTCAGATCGCCTACTGCCACTGAGTCGGGTGCATTCCCCACCCCGATCGTGATTGGCGTTGTCTGGAATGTCCCGCTACCGTTGTTGAGGAAGATCATAACATTGTTCGAGCCCTTGTTGGCCACGACTAGATCGATGGTGCCATTGCCATCAAATTCACCCAAGGCAAGCGCGACTGGGTCGCTTCCCACAGTAAGGGTCTGGCTGACGGTGAATAAACCCGCGCCATCGTTGGTAAGGATACTCACAGTGCCGGCCGTGCTATTGGCTACTGCGATGTCATCTACCCCGTTGCCAAAGTCTCCCACTGCCAGAGCAAGCGGTCCAGAACCTACGCTGATGGTCGTCGGTGCCTGGAAGCTGCCATCGCCGTTCCCCAGGAACACAAACACTTGATTTGTGCTGTAGTTAGCGGCCACGAAGTCTGCGTTACCATCGCCGTTAAAGTCGCCTATCGCAACTGAACGGAAATCATTGTTGCTCTGCGGCAGCAGTTCCTCAACTTCAATGGTTTCAGTGATCGGTGCGCTCGTCACCGACCCATCGCTAACCTGCACCACGAACGTATCTGTTCCGAACCAGTTGCTGTTCGGATCATAGCTGAAGGAGCCATCGGTGTTGAGCGTCAGGGAGCCGTTGCTGACGTTGCTGACCAGGCTTACGCTCAAGGTCAGGCTGTCCGGGGCGACAGCGCCGTCGAGGATACCATCGCCGGCGTCCTCGGTCAAGTCGGCGTTCTCCTGGGTGTAGAACGTATCTGCCTGGACTTCCGGCCCGATCACCCACGTGAAACTCGTCTTGGCGCTGGACGTGCCGTCGCCGACCGTGACGGTGACCGAGTAGGAACTGCCGTCGCTGACCCCGCTTCCAATCGTCCCCGAGATCACGCCGCTGCTGGCGTTCATGCTCAAACCCGGAGGCAAATTGCTGCTGGCATAACTCACCGTCGCGCCAGTGTGCAGGTCGCTGGCGCTCACGCTCAGCGACACCGTGTCGCCCGCCGTATTGACCTGGTTGGCCAGCGCACTGACAGTGATCGCCGAGTTGACCGTCCAGGCAATGCTGACCATGTTGGCGGACGTGCCGTCGCTGACCGTGACGATGGGCGTGAACGTCGAAGTCAGGTTGGCCGCTCCCCAGGCAATCGTGCCGGAGATCACGCCAGTGCTGGGATTGATCGATAGACCTTCCGGGAGCCCAGCAGCACTGTAACTGACTGTCGCGCCGTAGGTTGCATCCGTGGCGGAGATCGACAGGCTGACCGTGTCGCCTTCATTGTTGGTCTGAGCGGCAACCGCCGTGATGCTGATCGCCGAGTTGACCGTCCAGCCCACGTTCAAGGTGCTGGACGAGGTCCCGTCGCTGACAAGGATGGTCACGGAATACGGTCCCAAGTTGGCAGCGCCAAGGGCGACGGTGCCGCTGATCACTCCGCTGCTGGAATCGATCGACAAACCTTGGGGGAGTCCAGCTGCCGCGAATGTCACGGTCGCGCCGGTGGTCGCATCCGTGGCCGCAACGGTCAGCGAGACGGTGGCCCCTTCGTTGCTGGTCTGGTTGGCAATCGGGGTAATGGTAATGGCGGAGGTCACGGTCCAGTTGAGGTCCTTGGTCACGGCAGAGACGCCATCGCTGACGGTGACCACAGGCGAGTAGGAACCCAGGTTGGCCGCACCAAGGGCCACCGTGCCCGAGATCACCCCGGTGGCAGGATCAATCGCCAAGCCTTGTGGCAAACCTGCAATGGCGTACACCAGAATGGCCCCGCTCGTTGCGTCGGATGCGTTCACCCCCACGGAAACGGTCGCCCCCTCGGCGGTCTTTTCGTCGGGGAACGCGAAGACGGTGATGGCCGAATGGACAAACCACATGAAACCGACCGTGGCGCTGGAGGTGCCATCGGTGACGGTGACGGTCGGTGAGGCATACCCGATGTTCGCCGCACCCAGGGCGATGGTGCCAGTGATCAAGCCGCTGCTGGGATCAATCGCCAGACCTTGGGGCAGCCCCGCTGCGAAGAAACTCGTGGTCGCCCCCGAGGTGGCATCGGTGGCGTTGATTTGCAGACTGACCGTGTCTCCTTCATCATTCACCTGGTTCGTTGGCTGGGTAATGGTGATGGCTGAGTTCACGGACCAGCTGATGCTGGTGAGCGTGGCGGATGTCCCATCGCTGACCGTGATGGTGGCCGTGAAAGGCCCAGAGTTGGCCGCACCCAGGGCAATCGTGCCCGAGATGACGCCGGTACTGGCGTTCATCGACAGACCCTGGGGTAGCCCCGCCGCGAAGTAGGAAACCGTGCTGCCGCTGGTGGCATCGGAGGCGTGGACGTGGAGGCTGACGCTGTCTCCTTCGTTGTTGGTCTGATCCGGGATGGCCGTGATGGTGATAGCAGAGTTCACGGTCCAGTTGATGCTGGTCGTCGCCGCGGAAGTCCCGTCGGTCACCGTAATGGTGGCCGTGAACGAGCCGAGGTTGCCCGCGCCCAGGGCAATCGTGCCCGAGATCAGGCCGCTGCTGGAGTTGATCGACAGGCCCTGTGGCAATCCCGCTGCGAAGTAGGAAACCGTGCTGCCGCTGGTGGCATCGGAGGCGTGGACGTGGAGGCTGACGCTGTCCCCTTCCTTGTTGGTCTGATCCGGGATGGCGGTGATGGTGATGGCGGAGTTCACGGTCCAGTTGATGCTGGTGGTCGTGGCGGATGTCCCGTCGCTGACCGTGATGATGGCCGTGAAAGGCCCGGCATTGGCCGCGCCCAGGGCAATCGTGCCCGAGATCACGCCAGTACTGGCGTTCATCGACAGCCCCTGAGGTAGCCCCGCTGCGAAGTACGAGAGCGTACTACCGCTGGTGGCATCAGAGGCATGGACGTGGAGACTGACGCTGTCGCCCTCGTTGTTGCTCTGATCGGGAATCGCGGTGATGGTAATGGCCGAGTTTACGGTCCAGTTGATGCTGGTCGTCGCGGCGGAAGTCCCATCGGTCACCGTCAGGGTGACCGTGAACGAGCCGAGGTTGCCCGCGCCCAGGGCAATCGCGCCCGAGATCACGCCGGTACTGGCGTTCATCGACAGGCCCTGGGGCAATCCCGCTGCGAAGAAGGCAACTGTGCTGCCGCTGGTGGCATCGGAAGCGTGGACGTGGAGGCTGACGCTATCCCCTTCGTTGTTGGTCTGATCCGGGATGGCCGTGATGGTGATGGCGGAGTTCACCGACCAGTTGATGTTTGTGGTTGCCGCGGATGTCCCATCGCTGACCGTGATGGTGGCCGTGAAAGGCCCGGAGTTGGCCGCGCCCAGGGCAATCGTGCCCGAGATCAGGCCGCTGCTGGAGTTTATTGAAAGACCAGCCGGAAGACCCACTGCCGTATAGGAAACCGTGCTGCCGCTGGTGGCGTCGCTGGCGTGGACATGGAGACTGACGCTGTCGCCCTCGTTGTTGCTCTGGTCGGGAATGGCCGTGATCGTGATGGCCGAAGTCACCGTCCAGTTGAAGGCGATGCTGGTCGCGTCGATGCCGTCGCTGACCGTGATCGTGGTCGAGTACGGCACCCCCGAGTTGGCGGCACCCAGGGCGATGGTGCCTGAGATCAGGCCGGTGCTGGAGTTGATCGACAGGCCCGCCGGCAAGCTGGATGCGAAGTACGACGTCGTGTAGCCGCTGCTGTCGCTGGCCTGGATGGGCAGGCTGACCGTCTGCCCCTCGCTGCTGTACTGATCCGGCGTTTGCGTGATGGTGATCGAGGGGTTGACCGTCCAGTTGAGGGTTTCGGTGGAGGTGGAATTGCTGTCGGTGACCGTGATGGTCGGGGCGTAGGGGCCCCAGGCGGAGGCGCCCCCGGCCACGGTGCCGGAGATCACACCCGTGCTGGCATCGATCGCCAGGCCCACCGGCAGGCCGGCAGCCGCGTAAGAGACGGTGGCCCCGCTGGTCGCATCGGCCGCCACGACCGCGACCGAAACCGAATCCCCTTCGTTGTTGACCTGGTCGGGCGTCTGGGTGATGGTAATGGCGGAAGCAACCGCCCAGCTGAACGTTTCCGTGGTACTGGACGTCCCGTCGCCGACGGTGATGGTGGAAGTATAGGGCGTGCCGGAGTTTGCGGCCCCGTCGGCAACCGTGCCGGAGATCACGCCAGTGCTGGAGTTTATGGATGTCCCGGTCGGCAAGCCGGTGGCCGAGAAGCTGAGCGTGGCCGGGCTGGTGGTGTCCGTGGCCTGAATGGGCAGGATGATGGTCTGCCCCTCGGTGCTGGACTGGTCGGCAGTCTGGGTGATGGTAATCGCCGAGTTGATCGCCCAGCTGAACGTCTCGCTGGAACTGGACGTCCCGTCGCCGACGGTGATGGTGGTCGTATAAGGAGTCCCCGAGTTCGCGGCTCCCCTGGCAACGGTGCCGGAGATCACGCCGGTGCTGGAGTTTATGGATGTCCCGGTCGGCAAGCCGGTGGCCGAGAAGCTGAGCGCGGCCGGGCTGGTGCTGTCCGTGGCGTGGATGGGCAACGAAACGCTGCTGCCCTCGCTGCTGACCTGGTCGAGCGTCTGGGTGATGGTGATGACCGAGTTGACCGTCCAGTTGATGCCGAGGCTATTCTGGTTGGTGCCGTCGCTGACCGTGATGATCGGGGCGTAGGCAACGTTGTTGGCGGCCAGGGAGACCGTGCCGGAAATCAGCCCGCCGGAGCTGATGCTCAGGCCCGCCGGCAAGCCGCTGCTGGAGAAGCTCAGCGTCGCTCCGCTGACGGTGTCGGTGGCATGCACCTGGAGCGAAATGGTGCTGCCCTGGTTGCTGGTCTGGTCCGGAACCGCGATGAACTGGATCAGCGAAGGCGCCACGGTCCAGTTGACGTTCGCCGTGCTGGTGTAGGTGCCGTCGGTGACACTGATGGTGGCCGCGTAGGGACCGGCGGCGGCAGCGCCATCGAGGATGGTGCCGCTGATCAAGCCGGTGCTGGCGTCAATGGTCAGACCCGCCGGGAGACCGTACGCGGAATAGCTGAGCGTCGTACCGCTGTTGAGGTCGCTGGCGTGAACCTGGAGCGAGACGCTGTCCCCCTCGGTATTGGACTGGTCGGCAATGGGGGTGATCGAGACGGCCGGGACCGAGAGACCGTCTACCTTGCCGATGCCGGCGAAATCGGTGAACCACAGCGTGCCGGCCGGTCCTGCCGTGATCGCGTTGGGATCGTATCCAGTCGATAGGGGAATCCCCGTGAGGACGCCCGCCGTGGTGATCCGCCCAATCGTGTTGGTGTTCTTTTCGGTGAACCACACGGCGCTGTCGGGGCCGGCGGTGATGCCGGTGGGTTGGCTGTTGCTCACCGGCAGGCTGAACTCGGTGATGGTTCCCGATGTGGTGATCCGGCCAATCTTGTTGCCGCTCTGCTCCGTGAACCAGAGATCGCCGTCGGGGCCGGCCGCGATGCCCAGCGGATCGCTCGTGGAGGAGGGCAGACTGTACTCGGTGAACGTCCCCGAGGTCGTCATCTTGGCGATCTTGCCCACGGCGCTTTCCGTGAACCAGATGTCGCCGTCGGGGCCGTAGGTAATTCCCTGGGGCGAACTGCCGCTGGTCGGGATGGCGAATTCGGTGAAGGTCCCCGAGGTCGTGATCTCGCCGATCTTGTTGGCCGCGTTTTCCGTGAAGAAGAGAGTGCCGGTGGGTCCGGCCGTGATGCCGCCGGGGCTGCTGGAACTGGTCGGCACGGTGAAGGCGGTGAGCGTGCCCGTTGTGGTCGCCTGCTCGATCATGTTCTCGGAGGGCTTGGTGAACCAGATTTTCCCGTCGGAGCCGACTGCCATCGCCTGGGGGTAATCGGAAGTCACGAATGTGGCAATGGTCGAGATGGACCCCGAAGGAGCGACCTGGTAAACGTTGTCCGCGTCTGCCGAGTACAGGTTGCCGTCCGGGCCGTTCACGATGGCCCGGGGCGACTCACCGGAGGCCAGAGGAAACTGGGCAACAGACACGGAGGGCAGGTCGCGTGTCTCCAGCTGCTCCAGTTGCAGAATCGCTCGCTGTTGCTTCTGCGTTTGCGTGCGTGCCAGAAAACGGACCTGAAGCCAGGGGAGCAGTTTCCGGCCCGTGAGGGTGGCGGCCACTTTCTCACCCAGGACAAACAGGCCATCCCAGATGCCGGTCAGGCGCTGTCACAGCCGCACGGAGAGTTTGCGAAACATGGTGCCAACCTTTGCAACTCAGGTAAGATCAATCTCCACGCGACGACTGCGAAGCGGTCTCGATCAGTTGCATGCCCAGCAACCCAGCCAGGTGCCCGACCACGGCGCGCGTGTGCTGCTCGCCCCTGTTCTGCAGCCGGGTGAGCAGGGCCCTCGCCAGCTGCTCGGGAGTCCGTCCAGCCGGGGTCCCTGTCTTCTTGCGGTCCGGTGGCTCGTCTGCCTGCTCGATGAACTGGTCCACGGCGGCCTGCAATTGGGCCGCGGGCAACTTGAGCCAGGCGCGGGCCGGGCCGAGCTTCAGGTGGACGTCGCCACCCAGCAGCCGGCGCCTGACGTCGGGGTCGCCGTGGGCGGCCGCGACACGGTCCACCACCCGGGCAAAAATCCCATCCCGCTTGATGGTCCTGGGCGACGTCTGGTATTTCCCGGCCAGCTCCTCGGCGGTGTTTTTCAAAGTGCCATTTTGGCCCTTTGATCGTGGGCCACGGCGGTTGCCGCCGCGCTGCTGCTTGAGGGCGTTGTAATCCTGGCCGCGCAAGTAGCTCTGGGCTTCCCGGGTCAAGTTGCGGCGCTGTCTCTGGAAGGCACGGGCATACTCCAGCGCTGCCTTCTCGTCGGGCAGTTCCACCTCCCGAACTTTCACCAGCTTGCCGTGCTTGATGCAGAACTCCAAACGTGTATGTCCGTCCAGTACAATTCCATGTCCCTTCCAGACCGTGATCGGATCGCGACAGCCTTCCACCTTGATGCTCCTGTCCAGTTCCCCCCGTTCGTGGTGCGATTGGAGGGGGTTGAGCCGCTGAAAGATGGGCTCGACCTTGAGCGTCCTGGGGTCTGCCCAGGACCAGTCGTTGGCGGAGGTCGTGTTGCCGGCCGGTTGTCCGGGCGCTTGCGGGGCTGACCTTTCGGCTGGCGTGCTTTCTTGACGCGGGTCATGACACACTCGTTTCTGCCCGAACCAATCCGTTCGCCGATTCCAGAGGAGTTGTCCTGGCGACGCTGAGAACGGCTCAATCATCGTGCGAGGGCGAGTCTACCGATGAGCATGCTCATATAGCAAGTGAAAAACCTGAAATAGTTTTATTTCCTGATAATATTGAAGGAACCGCGGCAACACGTTCCTGGATTTGAGCCATTTATTACTCCGGCACGAAAGAAGTTCAGCACAAGCCCGGAGCGCCAGCGGCGGGATCGGGCTGTCACGAGGGCGGTCCCGTCGCTGGCGCTCCGGGCTTGTGAGACTCTTTCCTGCCGGAGTAATAGTTGTCGTTGCTTGTGTTGCCGAGCCAAGGAGAGCCCTGTCCATGCAGCCCGCTTTCTCCTAGCGTGAATGATGAAATTCCACTCTCCTCGTTGTGGTTCCAGGGTGGTATCTTTCACTCTTTGAATCCAAATTGGTGCCTTCACGGGGCTTCCCGAATACGACCTGGAAACAGATCATGGCCACTGGCTCCCCTCCTTCAGACAAAAACGCAAGCGCTTCACCCGCAAACCTTTCCCTGGTGATCGATTACGAACACACCGCCAGTTTTGTCCCGTTGCTGGAGCAGCAGAGCGTGTCGCTGCTGGTCTCGACCTACCAGGCCGGCAAGCTGGTCGTCGTCGGCGTCTCGGCGGGGGAACTGGTCTTTTCCTTTCCGAGCTTTGAACAGGCGATGGGAGTTGCGGCCCAGCGCGGGCGGTTAGCGGTTGGCAGCAACCGGCTGATCTGGATGCTGAAGGACGCTGCGGACCTGGCGCCCCATCTGGAGCCGGCAGGCAAGCACGATGCCTGTTTTGTGCCGCGGACCGCCCACTTCACCGGCACGATTCAGGGACATGAGCTGGCCTGGTCGGGTGAGGAACTCTGGGTCGTCAACACGTCGTTTTCCTGCTTGTGTACGGTCCACCCGGACTACAGTTTCGTGCCGCGCTGGCGTCCTCCCTTCATCAGCGCCCTGGCGGCCGAGGACCGCTGCCATCTCAACGGCTTCTGCCTGGAAGCAGGCCAGCCGCGCTTCGTGACGGCGCTGTCGGAGACGGACACGGCCGAGGGCTGGCGTCCATCCAAGGCAACGAGCGGTTGCCTGATCGACGTGGCCAGCGGTGCCACGGTGGCGCGGGGCTTTGCCATGCCGCACTCGCCCCGGCTGCACGGCGGCCGGCTATGGCTGCTAGATTCCGGGAAGGGAGAACTGCTGACGGTGGACCCACGCAGCGGCCGGAGCGAGACGGCGGCGCGGTTCCCTGGTTACGTGCGCGGCCTGGCCTTCCACGGACCTTATGCCTTCGTTGGCCTCTCCCGGATTCGCGATACTTCAGTCTTTGGCGGGCTGCCGATCGCCGAACGGCGTGCCGAACTGAAGTGCGGCGTGGGTGTGCTGGACCTGCGCAGCGGGCGCCTGGCGGCCGGCCTGGAGTTTCGCTCGGGGGTGACGGAAATCTTCGCCGTCGAAGTGCTGCCGGGGGTGCGCTGTCCCGTGGTGTCGGGGCCCCACCCGGAACACGATGGCCGCAAACCGATCTGGCTGTGTCCCAGGTCGTCCTACGCCGCGGCACGAGGACAGGCCGCTTGCTGAATCCCAACGGACGCTGGGCGGGCAGGTTGCGGAACAGCTGCCAACGGTCGAGGAACGGCTGCAGCGCCTGCTGGATGAGCAGGCCCAGGCGGAGTGCGATTGGCAGGCCATGAACGCGAAGTAACGGACAGCGCCCCTGATCGGCGGCAGGGGCGGTCAGGCCAAGGGCGTCGAGGGGCTCCAGGCGCAGGCGAGCAAGAAAGGAGAGCGCGATGGAACTGCCGCTGCCGGCACCGACCCGCTACGACCAGGCCGCACGCTACTTGCTGCAGAAAGCCGGTGCGCTGCTGTTTTACTGGCTTTTGCGTCTGAGCGCCGCCCAGCTGCGCTTCGAGCGCTGGCTGCCGACGCAGCTGACCTTGCCGGGAATCAAGGAGCGGCTCTGCGATGGTATCGCCGAGCTGGTGGACCTGGAGCGCGGTGGTCTGCCCTTTGCCGGCATCCTGGAGGTGCAGACCGTTCCCGATGGCGACATGACGGGCCGGCTGATGCTGGCAGGCGGTCTGCTGTGGCTGACGGTCAAGCCTGCGCAACTGCCCGGCGACCGCTACGAACTGGTGGGCATTGTCCTGAATCTGACGGGCAAGGGCGAGGCGCTGCGGCAGTGCGTGCTGGGCACGGCCGAGTGGACCCTCAAGCCGATCGAGGTCAACCTGGAGACGCTGGACGCAGCCGAGGTGCTGGAGCAGATCGCGACAGAGCAGGCGCCGCGCGAGCTGCTGGCGATGATTCCGCTGATGAATCGGGGAGGAGAACCGGGTATCATCCAGCGTTGGAGCGAGCTGGTGGGCGCGGAAACGGACCCGCGCCGACAGGCTGACCATGGGTTGGCCCAGGTCTTTGCCGAGCGGGTCGGTCTGGACGATGCCTGGAACAACGCCCTGAAAGGATTTGCCATGATCGAGTCTCCTCTGATCGCTGGGTTGCTGGCCGACGCTGCAAGCAAGGCCGAGGCCAAGGCCAAGATCGAGGCCAAGGCGGAATCGCTGCTGCGTGTCATGCAGAAACGCTATCGGAAGCTGCCTGAGGAGCTGACGGCTGCCATTCGCGTTTGCACCGACGGCGAGCAGCTGGATCGGTGGCTGGACCTGGCCTTGGAGGTCAAGTCGCTGAAGCAGTTCCGCCAGCAGGCGGGCCTCTGAGCCTCGCACAGAAAGCCGCAACGCTTTGAGGTTCCTCTCGCCGTGCTGTCCCCTGGTGCGCGCTGGCGGCCGAACAAACGGCTGCCCTCCTGGGCGCGGACTTCCAGGACTTCGCGCGCCGATTCTCGGAGCGGCGGCCAGTATAGTAACGGGATCAGGTTGCTCCTGGGGCTTGCCAATGGAAACCTCCGTCAAACTGCTGGACCGTCTCCTTCTCACCCTCGCCGCGCCGGAACGCAGCGACGGCGAGCTGCTCTGCCACTACGCCAACCTTCGTGACGAGGACGCCTTTACCGAGCTGGTCCGCCGTCATGGTCCGCTCGTTCTGCGAGTTTGTACGAGCGTCCTCGGAGAAACCACGGCTGCGGAAGATGCCTTTCAGGCCACGTTCCTGCTGCTGGCGCGCAAGGCGAGCCGGCTGGCCGGAACGGGTTCGGTGGCCGGCTTCTTGCACGCCGTCGCCTTCCGAACGGCCCGGGACGCTCGGCGAGCAGAGGACCGGCGCCGCCGCCGTGAGTTAGCCCACGGGGCCCCGCGGTCCGTCCCGGCCGACGATCTGACCTGGCGCGAGGTCCGCGGCCATCTCGATGCCGAGCTGCTGGCCCTGCCGGAGAAGTACCGTCTGCCGCTGCTGCTCTGTTACCTGCAGGAGCTGAACTATGAGGCTGCCGCCCGCCAGCTGGGCTGTTCGGTTGGGGCCCTCCGGGGCCGACTGGAACGCGGCAAGGAGATGCTGCGCAAGCGATTGGCCCGATTGGGTCTGCCCCTCGCCGCACCGGTGCTTGTGCTCGGCAAGCCAGCGGCGGTGTCCGCAGTCCTGGTCGAAGCCACCCGCGCGACGGTCCGCGCCGGCCTGACGGGAGGAGCCGTCCCCTCGACGGTCGCTCGTCTGCTCGGGTCGGCGGCTCGGCTCAAGGCAATGCTGGTCACATCAGCGGTTGCCGTCGTCGCCACGATCAGCCTGGTCCTTGCCGGCGGGAGCGGTCCCGGCGATCCCCCTCCACCGGCGGCCAAACCGCCCGTCGCCCGGACCGACGCGGCCAGGCCCCGGACGGACTCCCTCGGCGACCCCCTGCCGGCCGACGCGCTCCTGCGCCTGGGCACCAGCCGCTTCCGGCATGGCCGGGAGATTTACTCGCTGGCTTATTCCGCCGACGGCCGCCGCATCGTGACTGGCAACGCGGGTCTCACTCGGCTCCTCGACAGTGCCAGCGTGATCGTCTGGGACGCGGACACGGGCAAGCCGCTGCGCCGCTGGGACGGTCATGCGCACGTCGTCCGGTCGGTCGCCATCTCGGGCGACAACAAGTACGTCGCCGTGGCCAATGGCTTCGGCAAGGTGGTCCTGTATGATCTGGCTGCCGACAAAATGTGCCGGGAATTCGACTCGATGAGCCCCGAACGAGTCCTGTTCACGCCGGACAGTTCCACGCTCCTCATCGCGAACGGCCCGCAGGTGCGTCGCTGGGACCTGGCCCGAGAACGGGAACTGGAGCCGTTCCGCGGGCACGTGGACAGCATCTTTGGCCTGACCGTCACCCCTGACGGCAAAACCCTCGCCACCTGCGCCTGTGACGGCACAGTGCGCCTCTGGGACAGTGCCGGCAAGGATCACACCGTGCTGCTCTGGGACCTTGGCGGGCGGTCGCCGAAGGGTTCCCTGACGGCACAGGACCGTGATACCCTCTGGACCACGCTGGCCGGCAACGATCCGGCTGCGGCCTATTCGACCATCCGCACTCTGGCCGCGGTCCCCGAGCAGGCCCTGCCGCTGCTGAAGGAGCGGCTGAAGCCGGTTACCCCGGTCGAGACGAAGCGGCTCCAGTCGCTCCTGGACGAACTCGACCGCGATCAGTTCGAGGTCCGTCAGCGTGCCTCGGATGAGCTGGAGAAATCGGGCTTCGCCTGTGTGCCCTTCCTGCGGAAAGCGCTGAAGGAGAAGGAGCGCTCGGCGGAGGTGCGCCGCCGGGTAGAAGACCTGCTGGACAGGCTGAACGGTGCTTATCTGTCGCCGGCGGAGTTGCGTGCCGTGCGTGCCATCGAGGTGCTGGAACGGATCGGCTCGACGGAGGCACGCCGGGTGCTGTACCAGGTCGCCAGGGGAATCCCAGGAGCGCCGCGCACCTCGGACGCCCAGGCCGCGAGCCGGCGGCTGCAACGGCGGCCGCAACAGCCCTGAAAGAGCCAGTCATGGTCGATCCCGCCACTTCCTGGAGTCTGACGGCACGCTGGCTCTTTCCCGTGGCCGGTCCGCCGCTGGAGGGCGGCGTCCTGACCATCACCGGCGACCGGATCACGGCGGTGGCGCCCGCCGGCAGCCGCACGCCGGACCTGGACCTGGGCAACGCCGCCGTGCTGCCGGGCCTGGTCAACGCACACACCCATCTGGACCTCGGCGGCCTGCGCGGTCTGGCACCCCCGTCCCCCGACTTCACCGGCTGGCTGCGCCAGGTCATCGCTCATCGGCGCAGCCGGACGCCGGAGCAGGTGCGGCAGGACGTGCAGGCCGGGCTGGCCGAGTGTCTGCGCTTCGGCACGACGCTGCTCGGGGACATTTCCGGGGATGGCAGCAGCTGGGACCTCGTCAAGGACGCTCCACTGCGCGCCGTTGTTTTCCGAGAGATGCTTGGCCTGACCCGGGAACGTGCGGCCCAGGCGCTGGCGGACGCCGGCGCCTGGCTGCAAAGCCATCCCGCGACGGCGACCTGTCGGCCGGGTCTGAGTCCGCACGCTCCCTACAGCGTCCGGGCTGATCTGTTTGGACGCGCCAAGAGCCTGGCGGACAAGTACCAAGCTCCCGTGGCAATCCACCTCGCGGAGTCCCCGGCGGAACTGGAGCTGCTGCGCCGCCGCCGCGGTCCGTTGGTGCCGTTCCTTCAGGAACTCGGGGTCTGGGACCCGGACGGCCTGGCCGGTTCCCCGACCCAGGTGATGCGTGCCGCGACCTGGCAACTCCGCACCCGGCAACTGTTCATCCACGGCAACTACCTCGCCAGGAGCGCTGCGGTTCGGCCCCAGGACAGCGTCATCTACTGCCCACGCACCCACGCCGCTTTCGCTCACGACCCGCATCCCTTCCGCGAATTACTCCAGCGCAAGCGCCGGGTGGCCCTCGGCACCGACAGCCTGGCATCCAATCCCGACCTCGACGTGCTTGCCGAGGCCCGCTTCCTGTACCAGCTCCACCCGGACCTGCCCGGCGAGGTGGTCCTGCGCCTGGCGACGCTGTCCGGCGCGGAGGCCCTGGGCTGGGAGGACGAGACGGGCAGCCTGGAGCCGGGCAAGTCCGCGGACCTGGTCGTGGCGGCGCTGCCGGAGCGGACGGACCCAGATCCATACCGCTTGCTCTTCGATCCGGAGGCGGCCGTGCGACGGGTGCTGTTCCGTGGCTGCTGGGTGCTGGATTAACCGTCGTAATTGGGGCTTGTCCTCCTCCCCGGTGCGCTCATATGGTAATGGAAGTGAAAAACCAAAGAAGAAACGAACGCCTCGCCCTGCGCAGCTTCGGGTTGGACGACAATGGATCGCATCGAGATCAAGGATGCCGGCACGACGTCGGCACTGGAGGATCATTTTTCTCCTGCTCCGCTCTCGGCGGAGCAAGTGTACTATGATTATGCGCCGCGGGTCTTTCACGTGGCCCGGCGCATGGTGAGCAGCGACGTGGATGCCGAGGACGTGACACAGGACGTGCTGCTGCAGGTGGTCCGCAAGTTGCCCACGTTCCGGGGCGAGTCCGCGTTCCCGACCTGGCTGCACCGGATCACCATCAACGCCGCCCTGTCGCACCGCCGCCGGCGTGCCGTGCGGGAGGAAGGTCGGGTCGAGGGCATCGATCTGCTGCTGGAGGAACAGCCGATCGAATCGCCGGCCCGCCCCTGGACCCTGGGCCCCGAGAGGCAACTGCTCAACCAGGAAACGCAGCAGCTGATCCAGCAGGCCATCGAGCAGTTGCCACCGGCGTACCGCGAGGTCTTCGTGCTGTCGGACGTCGAGGGCCGCGCCAACGCCGAGATTGCCAGCAAGCTGGGCCTGAGCTTGCCGGCCATGAAAAGCCGGCTGCACCGGGCCCGCCTGCTGCTCCGCGAGGCCCTGGCGCCCCACTTCCATGAACTGGCCGGCTAACGGGTTCTGCCAAAACCCCTTCGCCGAGCCGCGCACGCAGCGCAGCGGAGTAAGCGGCCCGGGAGGCAACCGGACCGCTTACTCCGCTGCGCTGCGTGCGCGGCTCGGCAGTGGTGTCCCGGGCGCGGCCCAGGGAGTACAAAGCTGCTTGACGCCCCTCCGGACTGTGGTAACCTGTGCTGTACGTGACGGACTCACGCGAGTTCGTGGGCAGAAGCGTTCGGAGTGGTCAGCGAGGTCATCATGGCAAAAGACGCCGAGCCGAGCAAACCCAGCGCCTCTCTGGTGCCGGCCCCCACGGCCGACCAGCGCAAGGCCGCGTCCGGACAGTTCGAGCGTGCCAACCAGGTGGTTGCCTCGGGCAACTATGACTATGGCATCCGCCTGCTCTTGAGCTGCTGCAAGCTGGACCCGGCCAACCTGATCTATCGGCAAACGCTGCGGCGGACCGAGAAGGCCAAGTACCACAACAACCTGCGCGGCCACTGGCTGGCCTGGCTGACCGGCTGGCTGGGCCGGGCCAAGGTCAGCACCGCCCTGCGCTCCGCCGAGTACCTCAAGGTGCTGGAGAAGGGCGAGGAAGTGCTGACGCGCAATCCCTGGGACGTGGGCACGCAGATGGCCATGGCCGAGGCGGCCGACAACCTGGGACTGCTGGACCTGGCCATCTGGACCCTGGAGCAGGCCCGGCAGAAGGCGCCGCGGGGCGTGGGACTCAACCGCGCCCTGGCCCGGCTGTACGAGAAGCGCGGCAACTTCACCCAGGCGATGGCCCTGTGGCAGTTGATCCGCAAGGTCAAGCCCGACGACGGCGAGGCCGACCGCAAGCTGAAGGACCTGGCCGCCTCGGAGACGATCAGCCGCGGCCAGTACGGCGAGGCCGCGGCCGCCGCCGAGGGGGACGAGAACAAAGTGCCGTCCGGACCCACACCGGTGATCCGGCCCAAGTCCAGGCCGGTGGTGGACCTTCCTCCCGAGGAGAAGCTCTCGCCGGCGGAGGAGCGAGTCCGCCGGGAAGTCGAGCCGCTGAAGGCACGCCTGCAAGCCGACCCCACCAGCATGCACCTGCATTTGCAGCTGGCCCGGGTCTACCGCCAGGCCGACCAGCTGGAGCAGGCCCGCAAGGTGCTGACCGACGGCCTGGCCGCCACCGGCAACGCCTTCGAGCTGACCGTGGAGCTGCTCGACCTGGACATCGAGCCGTACCGACGCAACCTGGCCGTCGCCGAGGAGAAGCTCAAAACCAATCCCGACGATCCGGACCTGCGCAAACTGCAACGGAAACTGCGCAAGGAGATCAACACGCGGGAGATGGAACTGTACCGCCAGAAGGCCGATCGCTTCCCGACGGAGATGAGCCACCGGGTCGAGCTGGGCATCCGGCTGGTCCGCGCCGGTCAGATGGACGAGGCGATCCGCGAATTGCAGCAGGCCCGCAATGACCCCAAGGTGCGCTGGCGAGCGCAGATGGAGCTGGGGCATTGTTTCAAGGCACGCCACAACTGGAAGCTGGCCCAGCGCAATTTCGAGGAGGCCCTGCAGCAGCTGCCGCCCAATGAGAAGGCGATGCGCAAGGAGTTGCTGTTCTTGCTGGCCCAGGGCGCGGCCGAGAACGGCGACCTGCAAAAGGCGGTGGACCTGGGCAACGAGCTGGCCAACGAAGATTTCGGTTTCCGCGACATCGGCCGGCTGCTGGACGAATGGCAGGAGCGGCTGGCGCAGGAGCAGGCGGCGGGATGACGAGGTCGTTCGTGCCTGGGTGATGAAATGCCCGAAGTCACGCAGTTGCTGCAGGCGCTGGACCGGGGTGACCCGCGCGGCCGCTCAGTTGCTGCCTTTGGTCTACGACGAGCTGCGCGGCCTCGCCGCCGCCCGGTTGGCCGCGGAGCCATCGGGCAACACTCTTCAGCCGACCGCTCTGGTCCACGAAGCCTATCTGCGGCTGGTCGGCACCCCCGACGGCGATCAGTGGGACGGCCGCGGCCATTTCTTCGCGGCCGCGGCCGAGGCCATGCGCCGCATCCTGGTGGACGCCGCCCGCCGGAAGAGGCGGGAAAAGCACGGCGGGGACCGGACTCGCATCCCCCTGGAAGACGCACAGCCCGCCGCGCCCGAGCCACGCGACGACCTGGTGGCCCTGGACGCCGCTCTCACCCGGCTGGCGGCCGTGGACCCGCAGGCGGCCAAACTGGTCGAGCTGCGCCACTTCGCCGGCCTGTCCGTCGCTGAGGCGGCGCAAACCCTTGGCGTCTCAATGCGTACGGCGGATCGGCTGTGGGCCTTCGCCCGTGCCTGGCTGCACCGCGAGCTGACCGGCACGGCCGCCGATCCCCAATCTTGAAAAAAAGTGGCGTGAATCCGGCGCCGCGACGCATTGTTAGCAGGATGCCTCCGACACAACACCTGGAATGAGCCGCCTCAAACCAGGTCCGTCCCCTTCCGAGGGCTCCGCCATGACCGAGCGTGACATCTTCCTGGCCTTGCTGGATCTTCCGGACCCGGCCGACCGCGCCGCCTTCCTGGCCAGGGCCTGCGCCGGGGACGCCACGTTGCGTGGGCGGGTCGAGAGCCTGCTCCGCTCCCACGACAACGCCGGCAGTTTTCTCGGCAGCCCCGTGCTGCCGCTCGTGCCGCCCGACGTGGACGAAACCCAGGTCTTGGCTGCCCAATCGGTTGCGGACGAGCGTGCGGCTGCCGCTGGCAACGACCTCTCCTTCCTGGCCGCGTCCAAACGTCCCGATTCGCTCGGCCGGCTGGGGCACTACGAGGTGCTTGAAGTCCTCGGCCAGGGCGGCTTCGGCATCGTCTTCCGTGCCTTCGACGAGTCGCTGCAGCGCGTGGTCGCGATCAAGGTGCTGGCCCCGGAACTGGCCGCCACCTCTCCGGCCCGCAAACGCTTTCTGCGCGAGGCCCGGTCGTCGGCCCGGGTGAAGCACGAGAACGTCGTCGGGGTGTATGCGGTCGAGGAAGAGCCGCTGCCGTACCTGGTGATGGAGTTCGTCCCAGGCGAAACCCTGCAGCAACGGCTCGATCGGACGGGCCCTCTGGAAGCGGCGGAGGTCGTCCGGCTGGGCCGGCAGATCGCCGAGGGGTTGGCCGCCGCCCACGCCACCGGTCTGATTCACCGCGACATCAAGCCGGGCAACATCCTGATCGAGGCCGGTCCCCAGCCGCACGTCAAGATCACCGACTTCGGGCTGGCCCGTGCGGCCGACGACGCCAGCTTGAGCCAGTCCGGGATTCATCGCGGGCACGCCGCTGTACATGGCCCCGGAACAGGCCAGCGCGGACACGCTGGACCATCGGGCCGACCTGTTCAGCCTGGGCAGCGTCCTGTACGCCACGTGTACGGGCCGGCCGCCGTTCCGGGCCCCGACCACGCTGGCGGTCCTCAAACGGGTGGCCGAGGATACGCCCCGGCCGATTCGTGAGATCATCCCCGAAGTGCCGCAGTTCTTGTGCGACCTCATCTCCCGGCTGCACGCCAAGAAGCCCGAGGATCGGATTGCCACGGCCGGGGAGGTGGCGGATCTGTTAGGGCGTGGCCTGGCGGCGATGCAACGTCCAGGGAATGTCGCGGCGACGGCGGAGGGGAGCAAGCCGCAGCCCCAAAACGTCCCAGAAGCGGCAAAGGCTCCACCGTCGCGTTTCCGCGCTGGCCGCTGGGCTGCTGCCGTGGCCGGGCTGCTGCTGCTTCTGGGCGGCCTCGGTTTCACGGAAGCGACCGGCGTCACCGACGTCCGTGGCACGGTCATTAGGCTGTTTTCGCCGGAGGGGACGCTGGTCGTCGAGGTCGATGACCCCGCTGTCAGCATCAAGATCGATGGGTCGGACCTGGTCATCACGGGAGCGGGAACCAAGGAGATCCGCCTGAAGCCCGGAAAGTACACGGTTGAGGCCAGCAAGGACGGCAAGGTCGTGAGCCGGGAGCTGGTGGCCGTGACGACCAACGGCCGGCAGGTCGTGCGGGTCAGCCAGGAGGCGGTAACCGTCGCCAAGGCCGCCGAGGAGAAGGACGACCCCGACCGCCGGGCCGCGGAGTACGTGCTGTCCATCGGCGGAACCGTTCGCATAGGCCAGGACCGCGCCGTCCGAGCGGTCGCCGAACTGCCCCAGGGGCGCTCCGGCTGACGTACGTCGGTTTGATGTACAAAAAGCAGGTGGTGACGGACGCTGGGTTGGCCGTTTTCAAAGACTGCAAGGACCTGGCGGAAGTCGATGTCGCATACGCCACGCAAGTGACGGACGCCGGTGTGTCCTGCTTCAAAAACTGCAAGCAGCTGCGGTATCTTAACCTGGGTGGCACGCAAGTTACGGACGCGGGGCTGGCCCACTTCAAGGACTGCAAGGACCTGGATTTCCTCGTCCTCGACGGCACGCAGGTGACGGACAAGGGTTTGGCCCACTTCAAGGACTGCAAGAGCGTGACGTGGCTCCAGCTGGCCGACATGCCGCACGTGACGGACGCCGGGCTGGCCGTCTTCAAGGACTGCAAGGACCTGAAGCGACTCCGCCTGGGCCAAACACCGGTCACGGACGCGGGGCTGGCCTTCCTCGCCGGGAGGGACCAGCTGATCGAACTGACACTCGGCAAGACGCAGGTGACCAGAAAGGGCATCGAGGAGCTGGCGAAGAAACTGCCAAAGTGCAAGATCGAGTGGGCTGGCCTCGCGATCGAGACCAGGGTCGGTTTTGACCCGTCCTCCGACAAGGACGTCAAGCGGATCGCCGCACTTCCTGCTGCCGAACAGGTCGAGGAAGTGCGCAAGGAGCTGAAGCGGCGCAATCCGGACTTTGATGGGACGCTCACCCCCACGATCGAGGACGACGTGGTGACGGGACTGGCGTTCTCGACGGAACAGGTGAGCGACGTCTCGCCGGTGCGTGCCTTGACCAAGTTAAAGAACCTCAAATGCGCCCTGGGATGCTGAGCGATCTGTCGCCGCTCAAGGGCCTGAAGCTGGCGACGCTCGATTTGCCCGGCACACAGGTGTCCGATCTGTCACCCCTCCAGGGCATGGCGCTCACGTCCCTGAACTTGCACACGTGCCGTCAGGTCCGGGACCTGACGGCGCTCAAGGGCATGCCGCTGACGTCCCTGAACATTCATGACGGCCCCAAGGTCGAGGACTTTTCGCCGCTGAAGGGCCTGCCGCTCACCGAGCTGTGGGCGGGCGGCAACCTGGTGCGCGACCTGTCGCCGCTCAAGGGCCTGCCGCTCACTTCGCTGGTCCTCAGTCATTGCTCCCAGGTCGAGGATCTTTCGCCGCTCAAGGGCCTGTCGCTCACCATGCTCTGCGTTGATGACACTCCGGTCCGGGACCTGGAGCCGCTGAAGGACATGCCGCTGAAGAAGTTGTACGTGGACAACCCCGGGGTCACCGACCTGAAACCTCTGCAAGCCCTGCAGCTGGAAGACATCCGCCTGACCCCCAAGAACGTCACCCAGCAGAGTCTGGACATTCTCCGCAAGATGAACAGCCTCAAGACCATCGGCCTCAGTCATTACAAAGCCTGGCCGGCGGCGGAGTTCTGGGAGCGCTGCGACAAGGGGGAGTTCAAGGAGTAGCAGGGCGGACGTTCCCGATGGTTGTCCGGAAGATTCACTCGCGGGTCGTTTGAGGCAAGAGAGCCATGAACGAAAAGACCAGCATCGAAGCGGTCCCCGAGGACTGGACCGCCGCCCGAAACCGGACCAGGCCGCGTCCGGGGTGTCGGCCGAGATCACCAAAGCCTATGATTCCGCGACCAAACCGGAGGACACTCCGTCCGGACTGGCGCCGGCAAGCGAGCCGCCCGCGGGCGCAGACCGAGCAGCCCGTCCCCAATCGGCACAAAAGTCTGGCGTTCTTGGAGCCAGGGACGCAGCCCGGGTCGCTGGGCCGGCTTGGACATTTCGAGGTGCTGGAGCTGCTCGGCAAGGGCGGCTTCGGCATCGTGCTGAAGGCGTTCGACGACAAGCTGCAACGGCTGGCGGCCATCAAGGTGCTCGGCCCCCAGCTCACCGGCAGCGCCACCGCACGCAGCCGCTTCGTCCGCGAAGCCCGCGCCGCCGCCGCCGTCAACAGCAAATACGTCGTCAGCACCTACGAAGTGTACGAGCAGCCGGTTCCCTACCTGGTCATGGAGTACGTGGCCGGCAAGTCCTTGCAGGAGCGTCTGGATCGACTGGAGCCCTTTGCCATCCGGGACATTCTGCGGATCGGAGCGGAAATCGCCGAGGGCCTGGCGGCGGCGCACCAGCAGGGTTTGATCCACCGCGACATCAAGCCGGCCAACATCCTCCTGGAAGGCGAGCCGGGAGCGTTAGCGACCGGAGAAAGGACTCCGGTCGCTAACGCTCCCGGCTCGCACCGAGTGAAGATCGCCGACTTCGGTCTGGCCCGGGCCGTGGACGACGTCGGCTTGACCCAGTCGGGCATGATCGCGGGGACGCCGCTGTTCATGTCGCCCGAACAGGCACGCGGCGAGCCGCTGGATCATCGCAGCGACCTGTTCAGCCTGGGCAGCGTCCTGTACGCCCTGTGTACCGGCCATTCACCCTTCCAGGCCCACAAGTCGCTCGGCGTCCTGAAGCGTGTGTGCGACGACACACCGAAGCCGATCCGCGAGATCAACCCTGCTATCCCCGAAGCGCTGGCCGCTGTCATCAACCGGCTGCTCGTGAAAGATCCCGCCGGACGCTTTCAGACGGCGGCGGAAGTGGCCGAGCTGCTTTCGCAGCACCTGGCCCACCTGGACGACCCGTCGCTGCCGGCCCCACCCAGCTTACCCTTCGGCGGCGCAATCACGGACCAGGTGAACCCGGCTTCGCCGCCCGCGAGGAAGACGTGGTTGCGGCGACGGCAGCTTCTGCTTGGGGTGGCGGCGTGCGTGCTGCTGGTTGCTGCCGGCAGCCTGCTCCCGTTGCTGCGTCCTCGTGACCCGTCCGGCCCGAATGCCCCAACGGGTCAACCCACCGTTCCCCTGGACCCACGGCTCCTGGCCGTGCTGCGGGGTAAGGAGCAACCCGCGGACAACGCCGAACGGCTGGAACTCGCCCGGCTCGCCTGCGACCACAAGCAGTTCGCGGGTGCCGCCCAGCTCTGGGCGGAGGCGCTGGCCAGCGACCCGAAACTCGGCGACGACCGCCAGGCCCAGCACCGCTATCACGCCGCCCGCGCCGCAGCCCTGGCCGCCGCCGGGCAGGACCAGGGGGAAGCGGCCCTCGACGATGACGCCAGGGCGAAACTCCGCCGGCAGGCCCTCGACTGGCTGAAGGCCGAACTGGAGGCCTGGGGCAAGCTCTTCCAGGCAAGCCCGACCCAGGACCGGCCGGACATCGTGGCGCAAGTGAGTGGGTGGATGCGGGATGATGCCTTCGCCGGCATCCGCGATGCGGCAGCGCTGGACAGGCTGCCGGCGGAAGAACAGAAGGCCTTCGCCCGCTTGTGGGCCGAGGTGGGCGATGCGGAGACGTTCCTGGCGCTCCAATCCGGCGCGCCGCCGTTGCTCAAAACCGCCGCCCTTCAGGCGTGGCTGGGGCAGAAGGACGCCCTCGCCGCCACCCGCGACCGCGCACTCCGGTTCGCCAGGGACACCAAAGACCCGACGACGGCGGAGCGCACGGCCAAGATCTGCTGCCTGAGCCCGGCCGATGACGAGACCCACGAGGCCGCGCTCGTCCTCGCCCGGCGTGCGGTGGAACTCGGGAAACGGCACTTCTTCCTGGTCTACTTCCAGATGTGCCTGGGCATGGCCGAATACCGCTGCGGCCATTACCCGGACGCCGACGCGGCGCTGCTCGCCGCGGGGAAGCTCGGAAGCGACAACTACTACGTGTCGCGCACGACGCCGTTCTACCAGGCGATGAGCCTGTTTCGGCAGGGCCGGGAAGCCGAGGCGCGCCAACGGCTGGCCGAGGCCGTTGCCGGAATGAAGCCGCTCCCCGCCGACGAGAAGGACCTTCGGGTTGATCGCGTCAATGCCGACGACCTGATGCTGTGGCTGGCCTGCAAGGAAGCGCAGGCCTTGATGCGGCCCGAAACGATCCTGCCGCCGAGGGCGGAGAACGACAGGTGAGGACTCCGCCATGACCGAGCGCGACATCTTCCTGGCCTTGCTGGATCTGCCGGACCGAGCCGTCCGAACGGCGAGATCTTCGGGGCGAAGTGGGTGAAGGCGGCGAGGACGCCGAATGGCACGGCGGCACGATCAAGCCCTGGTGAGTCTCGACCTTGAACGCCAGCCCGCTGATCCTCGGTGGAGTAGTCTCCGCCCTTGCCGGAGGGTACAATCGCTGACAAGAGTGTTCGATTGCGGGTAGATTGAGGAGAAAGAGTCATGGTCGATAAGACCAGCGTCGAACCGATCTCCGAGCAACGGCCTGCCGCCCGACCGGCAAGCGGGTGCCCCGACCTGGCCGCGCCGTCTGCGTCAGCCGAGGTCACCAAAGCCTACGAATCCTCGACCAAGCCGGAAGACACTCCAATCCCACCGGCGCCGGCCAGCGAGCCGCCGGCGGTCGCGGCGGAGCAGTCCGTCCCCGTTCGGCACAAAAGTCTGACGTTCTTGCAGCCAGGCACGCGGCCCGGGTCGCTGGGCCGGCTGGGACATTTCGAGGTGCTGGAATTGCTCGGCAAGGGCGGCTTCGGCATCGTGCTGAAGGCGCTGGACGACAAGCTGCAACGGCTGGCAGCCATCAAGGTGCTCGGCCCCCAGCTCACCGGCAGTGCCACCGCACGCAGCCGCTTCGTCCGCGAAGCCCGCGCTGCCGCCGCCGTCAACCACAAGTACGTCGTCAGCATCTACGAAGTGTATGAACAGCCCATTCCCTACCTGGTCATGGAGTACGTGGCCGGCAAGTCCTTGCAGGAGCGCCTCGATCAGCTCGAGCCCTTTGCCCCACGGGACATCCTGCGGATCGGCGCGGAAATCGCCGAGGGCCTGGCGGCGGCGCACCAGCAGGGGTTGATCCATCGGGACATCAAACCGGCCAACGTCCTCCTGGAAGGCGAGCCGGGAGCGTTAGCGACCGGAGAAAGGACTCCGGTCGCTAACGCTCCCGGCTCGCCCCGAGTGAAGATCGCCGACTTCGGTCTGGCCCGGGCCGTGGACGACGTCGGCTTGACGCAGTCGGGCATGATCGCCGGGACGCCGCTGTTCATGTCGCCCGAACAGGCACGCGGCGAGCCGCTGGATCATCGCAGCGACCTGTTCAGCCTGGGCAGCGTCCTGTACGCCCTGTGTACCGGCCATTCGCCTTTCCAGGCCCACAAGGCGCTCGGCGTCCTGAAGCGCGTCTGCGACGACACGCCGCGACCGATCCGCGAGATCAACCCTGCCATCCCCGAGGCACTGGCCGCCGTCATCAACCGGCTGCTCGTCAAGGATCCCGCCGGACGCTTTCAGACGGCGGCGGCAGTGGCCGAGCTGCTCGCGGCGCACCTGGCCCACCTCGGCGATCCGGCGCTGCCCGCCCCATCCGTGGGGCATGCCAGCGGCGAAACCCCGGACCAGGTGCCAGCGGAATCGGCCCAGTCGAACGCAGTGCCGGCGCCCACCAAGAGGGCGCGGCCCGGGCGGAAATGGGTTATTGCGGCGGCGGCCTTGTTGCTTCCCGTGCTGGCTCTGACGTTGACAGAGACCGCCGGGGTAACCCATTGGTTCCGGGGTGGAAGGGCGCTGACCGACCCGGACACACCCGGCAGCGAGCCAACGGCCGCGGTGGCGAATCCAGAGACGCCGCTCGCCGTTGCTCCCCTCGCCTCCGTCCCGGCCGAGAAACCGCTCCCCCGCGCACAGGAGAAGCCGATCGAGAAGATACCGCTGCCCCTTCCTGCCGCAACCGAAGACAATCCCTTCCAGAAAGCGAAGGTGGGCGACTGGGCCGAGTACAAGATGACCCAGGTAGGCAACGGCACGAAGATCGACGGCAAGATCAAGATGGAGGTTACCGCCAGGACCGAAAAAACGGCCAAGGTAAAGAGGACGCTCACAACTGCATTCGGCCAGAACATTGCCTATCCCGAGCAGGAAATCGACCTGACCAAACCGTACGATCCGACGAACACGACGAACCTTCCCAGGGGAGCGGACGTCAAGGTCGAGAAAGGGGAGAGCGGCACGGAGAAGATCAAATTCGGCGACAAGGAATACGAGACTTCCTGGGCGAAGAGGAAGGTGACGGCGAAGTTCAACGGCCGCGACCAGGAGGCCCATTTCAAGTACTGGACGTCCAGGAGCGGTCCACTCGGCGGACTGGTCAAGATGGAGACGACCACCGTCGTGACCATCGGAGCGAAGCCAACGGAAGCGAAAACGACCCTGGAACTGACGCGCTCAGGAAGCAAGGTCCACCTGATCGAGGCTCGGAGTTCCGCGGGCCGGGGAGACTGGAACGCGGCCGTCGCCGCTTACGCCCGGTACTTCGCCGTGCAAGAGCTGGAGGACGGCGAAGTCGGCTTCGAGTACGCCACCGTGCTGCTGCTGGCGGGAGATCAACCGGGTTATCGCAACACGTGCGCCGAGATGCTGGCACACGGCGGCAAGCCCGACATCAGGCCCTACCACGTCGCCCGCGCCTGGACCCTGGCTCCCGACTCGGGCAAGGACACCGCGCTGGCCGGACAGAGGGCGGACAGCGAACTCAAGCGCTCCGGCAGGGAGTTCTGGTCGCTTACCGAGCAGGGAGCGCTGCTGTACCGTGCCGGCCGCTACGATGCGGTGGCGACCCTGCTGCAACAGAGTTTGAAGGCCGACAGCAGGCCCGACCGTGTGGTGCTGAACTGGCTCTGGCTGGCCCTGGTGGAGGAGCGCCGCGGGAAACCGGTCGAGGCGCTGGCCTGGCTGGAGAAGGCGACCAAGTGGCTGGAACGAAACCCCCGCATGCCGCCGGGGCCAAACGACACGAACGGGGTGCATCTGCACAACTGGCTGGAGGCCCAGGTCCTGCACCGCGAGGCCGAGCGGGCCCTGGCCCTTGCGAAGAGGGTTCCGGCACTGCTCCGGGGTGAGGACAAACCGAACGACAACGCCGAACGTCTGGCCTTCGCTCAGCTGACCCACGCTCACAAACACTTCGCCGCCGCTGCCAGGCTCTGGGCCGAAGCCCTGCAAGCCGATCCGAAAGTGGCTGAGGACCGGCAGAAGCAGCCCCGCTACAAAGCCGCCTGCGCCGCCGCCCTGGCCGTCGCCGGGCAAGGCAAGGAGGAGCCGCCGCTTGACGATGCGGCGAAGACAAAACTCCGCGGTCAGGCCCTCGACTGGCTGAAGGCGGAACTGAATGCCTGGGACAGGCTCCTCGAATCCGGGCCGACCCAGGATCGACCGACCGTGGAGCAGACCCTGAGTCACTGGCAGAAGGAGACCGACCTGGCGAGCATCCGCGACGAGGCCGCACTGGCGAAGCTGCCGGCGGAGGAACAGAAGGCGTTCGCCCAGTTCTGGGCCGACGTGGCGGCGTTGCTGAAGAAGGTCAAGGAGAAGGCGAACTAGCCGCGGTCTGGCAGGAGTCAAGCTGCCGGCCTTGTGGCGGGAGTTCCAGAGCTTGCTGACGCTGGCCGCGGTCGGACGGGCCTGGTATCATGCGCGGTGGCCAGATTGATTCGGGACGTTGGGGGCGAGCCATGCGCCGGCGCAAGCAGCGGATTCGCAAGGGGCTGGAGATCGACTTCGATCTGATCGACTCGGACATGGTGCGCTGGCACGTCATCTCGGACATTGTCTGGCACGAGGGTCCCAGGCCATTCCTGCTGTGGATGGACGGTGCGGACGAGGAAGACTGGACCGAGGAGAAGCAGCCCAGGGCCCACCTGATCAATCACGTCATGGACACGGAGCGCGAACGGGCCGAGGGTCTCCGGATCATGCGCTTGCACCACTACAAGAGCTACGCCGACCTGGCCGAGCTGGCAGCGCGAAAGAGGGAAAAGGGAGCGTTCGTCATCCGCCGGCCCCCCGACGGAGGCTATCCCTATTACGTTTGCGAGGTCGAGGAGTCGCTCTGGCCCACCGGGCCGGCCGACCCCGACTCCGTGGAAGTCTGCTGGGCGGTTTTCGACGGCTTCCGGATGACGCCGACATTCGAGGATGCGCTGCGCTTCAGCCACGACGAGGCCATCCGGCTGACGGTCCGCCTGATGGAGCTGCTGGGTTACGACATCCCTCCCAACGGCGGCCAGTATTTCGAGCCGGTGCGGCTCGACGTCGCCGAGGAGCTGCACGCCCGGACCTACCGCCGGCCCCGGCTGCTGCAACCCTTTTTCGACGTGCTTGTCAACCTGGAACGGGAGCCGTAGAGCCGACCATGCCCCGCGAACCCTGGCGTGACGATCCCACATACCTCGGCCTGTGGCGGATGGCCCGCCAGCAGCCGGACGACCACGGCCAGCGCCTGGTGCTGGCCGACTGGCTGGAGGAGAACGGCCACAACCGCGAGGCCTGGCGCGAGCGCCTGCACGGCCTGTCCTACCGGGCCCCGATCCTGGACCCGGACACCGGGACGCTGCGGGTCAGCGAGATCCTCATGGGAAAGTGCAACTGGAAGCTGCTGCTGGCCGCGCCGCCGCCGGAGGACCTGCTGTGCGTCTTCGAGCGCGACGTGAGGGCCTACCGCTATCTCCAGCAGTTCCGCGTCCGCTGTGGCTGGAACCTGGGAGCAAGCGACTGGTCGTCGCCGACCGAACGGGCCCACCTGCTGGCCGTGCCGCGCCTGGAGATGCTGGCCTCTGTCAACGTGAGCCCCGCCGGCTGGAACTGGATCATGGAGCAGCTGCCGGGCCTGACGCATTTCGAGGCCGTGGCGCCGCGGATCGACCAAGCCCGGCTGGCCGACCTCCACCGCCTGCCCCGGCTGCAAAGCCTGGTCCTTGAGGGGAACTTGATCTGGGACTTGACGCCGCTGGGCCGGCTGCCGGGTTTGCACCACTTGACCATGGGGCCCTGCTGTTTCGAGGCCACTCAGCTGGCCGCCGTCGCCCCCGAGGTGGAATCGCTGCACGCCGAGGTGCTGGGCCCGGTGAAGGCCAGTCTCTGGCCGCGCCTCCGCTCACTGCAGATGCTGGCCGTCGGGTTCAACAACCCACCCATGAAGGGCGGTGAGATCAAGACGCTCTGCCGTCACGAGCAGCTGGAGCGCCTGAGCCTCCGCGTGCAACGGATGAAGCCGGTGGCGATCGAGGCGCTGGCCGAGCTCCCCCGGCTGCGCGAGCTGACCCTGCGCTTTGGGGAGGACCATCTGCCCTCGCTGCAAGCGCTCGCCCGGGCGCCGGCCCTGGAGTTGCTCGGGATTGAGGGCCCCCTGACCGAGGAACGTCTCCGGGAAATCGGGACTTTCCCCGGCCTGCGGGTGTTGTCGCTGGAAAAGGTGCTGCCAAGCGAGCGCGGCCTGGCCGCCCTCGCCGAACTGGCGCAGCTGGAAGAGCTGCAATTGAAGGGCGAGAGCGATGGAACCACCGCCTTGCGGAAGCTGGCGGCGCTGCCCCAGCTGACCAGGCTGGACGTGCAATCCCTGACCATGGCACCGGAGACAGCCCGTACGGTGAAGGATGCGTGTCCGCCGTGGGTGGAGTGCCTGGTGCCGGACGGCGGCTCGTGAAAGCTCTGGCCAGCGGTCCCGCCTTTCGGCGCTGCTTCTCTATTTCTTGGTCCGGGCGGCGATGGCTGCAGCCGCGAAGCGCCACGTCGGTTCTTCTTCGGCAGTACCGAGCAAACAGACCTGAAATACGAAAGGCCCAACGTACAATGCCATTTTCGTACGTTCCCAACGTGGGTTAAATTCCGGACGGATCGGCCAGGGGTAGAGGGATTCACAATGCGACCAACGTGGCTGATCGAGGCCGGCGTCTACGGTGCGGAGGCCGAGCCTCTGCTGACCGAGATTCGCCAGCAGGGCATGGCCGCCGAGGTGGTGCCGCACAAGGCCCTGGTCAAGGACAGGACCGTGACCATCAACGGCCAGCCCCTTGGCGCGGGCGACTGCGTGATCGGTTACGGCACCTTTCCCTTTGCCCGGCAGATCCAGCTGCACCGCTCGTGGATTCCCGGAGCCTGGTGTGATCCGAGCAATCTCGACTGCACCAGCTATTTCGCCCATTTCGGCCCGTTCCTCCTCAACCAGAACTACGCCATCCTGCCCGGAGTCGAAGCGATCCGGCAGCGCGATTTCTTGTTCGAGGTCTTCAGCAAGGACGACCGGGTGTTTGTCCGGCCCACGGGCTGCGGCAAGCTGTTCACGGGCCGATGCGTTGCCAGGGACGACTTCGCGGCAGCGCTGGCGCCGACACGCTACGATCCGGCAACTCTGGTTGTAGTCGCCGCCCCGAAGGAGATCGAACGGGAGTGGCGGCTGGTTGTCGCTGGGGGCCGAGTGATCGCAGGCAGCCGGTACGCCGAGCAGGGCAACAAGTCCATTGCTACCGACTGCCCCGCGGACGTGCGGGCCTTCGCCGAGGCAATGCTGGCGGCTGTCACCTGGCGGCCGGATCCGATCTTCATGATGGATGTGTGTTCCTGCGCCGGCCAGCTGTTCTTGGTCGAGCTGAACGGATTCAGTACGTCCTGGCTGTACCGCTGCGATCTTGCGGCTGTCGTCGCCGAGGCGAGCGAACTCGCCGCGAAGGCGTGGAAGGTCATGTCCGTCCAAGCGTAAGGTGCCGACCGAGGAACGTCCCGACCGAGGCATACGCCGCCTCCTCCTGGTTTGGGAAGATCCCGGGCCAGAAGTAGAACCCGTGCGGCATCCCGCCGCAGGTGACCAGCTCGGCCGCCGAACTACCAGCCGTCCGCAGTGCATCCACGACCGCACTGCAACTGCTGAGCAGCGGGTCCTGGGTGCCCACCACGACCAGCGCCGGCGGGTAGCCGCGCAGGTCGCCGCGGATGGGGCTGACGTTGGGATGATTCCACTCTGCATGGCGGCAGTACGCGCCCCGGGCAAAGCCCATGAAGGCCGCGTCAAACACGACCCCTGTGACCGCCAGGCGCTCGAACGACTCGTGCTCCTCGAAGCGGAAATCGACGACCGGACCGAACAGGACCACGGCGTCGGGGAGCGCCAGGCCGTGGTCGCGCGCCCGCAGCGGCAGGGCAGCCGCAAAGTTGCCGCCCGACGAGTCGCCGACCACACCGACCCGGCGCGGATCACCACCGACTTCGTTGGCGTGCGTGCGGGCCCAGCGATAGACCTCCAGGCAGTCGTCCAGCCCGGCGGGGAACGGCCACTCCGGTGCGAGCCGGTAGTTGACGCTGATCACGATCACACCCGCAACGGAGCAGAGGCGTCGGGTCACGTAGTCGGTGTCCTCCGAACACCCGACCATGAAGCCGCCGCCGTGACAGTACACGACCACCGGCCGATCCACGGCGTCAGCCGTCGGGCGGTAGACCTGACAGCGGATCGGGCCGGCTGCGGACGGGACGCGGATCTCGCTAACGGTCTGGCCCGGGAACAGGTGGTCCCACGGCGGCAGTACGGTCGAGACTTCGGGCAAGTCCTGTCCCGCGTAGCCCTCCCGGACCGGGCAGAGCATCAGGTCACGCAGCGCGACCGGCTTGCGGAGTTTGGCGAGCAGCTGATACATCGGGGCCGCCGGGTCGGCGGGGTCGATCCGGGTAACGCCAGAGCCGTCACTGCGCCGGTCCACGTCGCTGGGGGTGTCTTCGGGCCGCGACGATTGACTCATGCGAATTCTCCGGTCTAACGCCCGAGCCGTTTCAAGGCAGCGCGGGCTTCCTGGGCGATCCACTCATCCCAGATGGGAGCGGTCAGATCTTCCAGGATTCGGCGGGCTAATGGGCTGGCCGACAGCTCCAGTACCTCCAGGCCGCGCAACAGCTGAAGGCGATTGGCCTGGGGCTCCGGCCTGGCGAGCTTCGGATCCAGGAGCAGCTTCAGCCGGGCCTGGGCCTGCCGACGCTTCAGCGCCGCCACCGCTTTCTCCCGAATCGCCGGGGAATCATTGTCCAGATCCGCGATCAGTCCGGCCAGCTCCTTGTAACTTGGGCCCGCACCGAAGAATTTGCCGCCGAGAAAAGGCACACTCTGCTCCGGCGACCGGGCCAGGGTCCAGATGGCCCGATAAGCCCTGTCCGCCTGTTCGCTGCCGAGATCCGACCACAGCCGGGCCAGCTCCGCGTCCGACAGCTTCGGCGCCGGCCGTTTCCCGTCCTGCGAGCGGCCGGTGACGTCCCAGACGTAAACAGACTGATCCACGCTGGCCGAGGCCAGGGCCCGACCATGCGGGGCGAAAGCCAACCCACTCAGACGGTCGGTGTGGCCGGTAAAGCGGGCCCGCTCCAGTCCGGTCGCGGTCTCGTACAGGAGGATGGTGTGGACGTTCCACTGGGACACGGCGATGGTGTGGCCGTCCGGGGAAAACGCGAAGGTGTAAACGCTGACGCCCTGTTTGGCGCCGGCGATGGTGCGCAGCTCCTTCCTGGTCTCCCAATCCCACAGGCGGACGGCCAAACCATTGGTTCGTGCTGCCAGGTATTTGCCTCCCGGCGACAGGGTTGCCTTCTCCAGGGCGTTGCCATCGTCCTGGAACTCGCGGAGCAGCTTACCGGCGGCCGGATCCCAGAGGCTGATCTTGAAGTTGTTGAACGAACTGACCGCCAGGGTCTTGCCATCCGGTGCGAACGACAGCTGATCGATCCGGGTGCGAACGCCAGGTAGACGGCGCAGGTGCTTGCCGTTCTGGCCATCCCAGAGGCTGACTTCGCCGGCCTCCCCTCCCGTGGCCAGATACTTGCCGTCGGGAGAAAACGCCAGCTCCCACCAGCTGCTTTCCGGTGGAGCCTTACTACTCCAGGTTTCCTTGCCGGTGGCGCTATCCCAACAAGTCAGGAAGCCGAAGTTGCCGCACCCCACCAGCGTTTTGCCATCGGGGGCAATAGCCAGACTGCGAGGCTTGAGCGGATCGCGGAGGTTGAGCTGCCAGAGCTGCCGGCCAGTAGCCGAATCCCAAAGGGTGACCCGACCCTCGGCCGCGGTGGCGAGCGCCTTGCCGTCGGGAGAATAAGCCAGACAATGCACAGGCCCTTCATGAGCGAGCTGAAGGATCGCACCGGCAGGCAATGGCGCGGTTTCCTTCGGTTGCTGGGCAGCAACGCGAACTGCCAGAGACAGAAGGCAAACCGCGGCAGAGGACAGCAGGAGAGGTTTTCGCATGGCAAGCTCCTTGGATCGGGGTCCGTCAGCCTTCGAGGATACCCGCCCAGGATGCAGAATCAAGTAACGAATTGGTAACGAGCAAGGACCGCAAACCTACGGGCCGACTTGCACAAGGGTGCCTTCCCGCAGTGCCTCACTGAGAGCGGAAGTCGCGGCAAGGCGGAAATCCCCATCACGCGAGTCACCCGAATGCCTCTGAAGAGCGGAGAGGGTAATCCGGATGCCCGCGATTTCCTTGCCGGCCTGGGACTGCTGGGCGAGTCCATCCTCGATACCCTGGAGAATGTTGGCCAGGTATCCGGGAAAGGTGAGGCGGTAGTAATAATCATCGACCTTGTCGAGATCCACCTCGCTGGCAAAGAGGATGGCTTCGGAACCTTCGTAGGGTTCAAATCGGAGAGTTACCCTGGCAAAGTGATTAACGCAGCTCGTTTGCCGTACGTAACTCCCGACAACCTCGGCGGCTTGCAGGATGGTCCAGTAAATTGCAGGCCGTTGCTCCCGGATCGTCTGGTAGCTGTGCGGCTGGCGCGGCTGTTCTTTTCCCAGCAGCAGGTCCAGGACGTGACATCCGCGAACGTGCAGGGCCGTTTCCCGGCAGTGGTCCAGCAGCTCGCGATCCGTGCAGCCGGCATCTTCCAGGGCATCGGCCAGGATCGGCATGCTGGAGAAATCCCGCGCTTCGCAGATCGATCGTGCCAGCCTGGCAATCGTCCCTTCGTTCCAGGTGAGCCAGGCCGGATCGATGGACGTTGGCCGGAAGGGATTGCCGACCACGTCTCGCACAATGGCTGCTTGCTGCCGAACATACTGATTGAAGGTTTGCGGAGGAAGGTGGGCTGCCCTGGAGTCCCATTCTGCACCACCCCCACACTCGACCTCCGCATCCTGATCGCTGAAGAAACCGCGAACGTAGGTCGCGGCGACGCTCCGGGCCATCCGTGCGGCGGCAACGGCCGGAAGCATGTCCTTGACGTGCTTCCGCAGCTTCCCGCGCGTCAGCCGGAGGGCCTGGGAGAATCTCTCGTCCATCGCAAGGGAGGCTTGCTCCGCACCAGGTTCCACAGACCGAAGCTGTTCCCAGGTGGCCAGCCCGTCCGCGTACGCTTCCGCAGTCTCCACCGCGGCCCGGCTCCGCTCGTCGGTCAAACAGTCCCAGTATTGGCGCGTAATGCCACAGGCCATCAACCGCAGCTGACGCTCGCTGACCCGGCCGGCAACGAGGGCCACCAGTTTCTCTGCCTCAAAGCAACGTCTCCAGTCGATTTCCGTCATCGGTTCTCCCTCTGCCAGGACCGCCTTGACCGCCTCACTATAACACGTGGTCAGGCGACTGTCCCGGCCGGCGACCACCTTGACGAGCCAAAGGGCGAGTCGGAGAATGACTCCCTCTGGAGCCGGCCCCGTCGTCTTTGAAGGGAAGCCATCATGCAGCTCAAGCACAGTAAGCCCGCAACCCTGCCAGCCCTTCCCGGTCTCGACCAGGATTACTTGCGGGAGGTCGTGGGCCAATTGTCCTTTCCGAGGTCCTTCGGGACTCCGGAAAACGCCCGGGCGGAGGAGCTTGTCGCCGCGGAATTCGACAAGCTCCTCGGTTCCTGTTTCCGGGTGGGCAAGACCCGCAATCTCTGCTCCGGATTGCCCGAAAGTACACGCATTCTGATCGGGGCGCACTACGACTCGGTGCCCAACACTCCCGGGGCCGACGACAACGCCAGCGCCGTGGCCGTCATGCTGGCGGTGGCTCGCTTCCTCGGTCCGCGCGACGACGTCCTGTACGTGGCGTTCAACGGCGAAGAATGCGGACTGATTGGCTCCCAGGAATTCGTGGAGCAAATGAGCGGCCGGATGAAACGGCTCGAACAGGTTCACGTCCTGGAAATGGTCGGCTATCGGGATCGCCGGCCCCATTCTCAGAAAAACCCGATTCCTCTCCTCCAGGCCCCGACCACGGGCGATTTCCTGGGCCTGGTCGCCAATCAGGCCGGCCTCATCGATCGCCTGATTGGCCAGGCAGGCAGGATCAACATTCCAGTTGTCGGCTTGCCGCTGCCCGAAGGGCTTCCCCTTGCGGTCATCGCGCAGATGTCGCCCCACCTGCTGCGGAGCGATCACGCCTGTTTCTGGGAAAAGCAGCTGCCAGCGGTCATGTGGACCGACACCTCGGAATTTCGCAATCCGCACTACCACCAACCGACCGATACACCGGACACGCTGGACTACGATTTCATGGCAGAGATTGCCCGGTTTCTGGCAGCTGTCGCCGGACAGGAGTGACGCCGGCTGGACTAAGCTCGCCTTTTGCCCATTTTGGAGTGCGGCAGTAGCTTTGCTCTGCCGCTTTGGTTTGGTCTTTTGTTTTTGGCTTTTCCCTTGTTTGGCCGACAGTCCAAGAAACCAAAACCAAAAGAAGAAAGCAAAACAGGAGAAACAAAAGCGGCAGAGCAAAGCTACTGCCGCACTCCAAAATGGGCAAAAGTGGACCTACGCCAAAATCGCCTTGACCACCTCGCCATACACGTCCGTCAGCCGGAAGTCTCGACCGCCGAAGCGGTAGGTGAGCCGTTCATGGTCGATGCCCAGCAAGTGCAGGATGGTCGCGTGCAGGTCGTGGACGTGGACCTTGTTGGCCACCGCCCGGAAGCCGAACTCGTCCGTCTCGCCGTGGGCCATGCCGCCCTTGACGCCGCCTCCGGCCAGCCAGGCGGTGAAGCCCCAGTGGTTGTGGTCCCGGCCGTCGCCGCTCTCGGAGGTGGACGTTCGGCCGAACTCGCCGCCCCAGAGGACCAACGTCTCATCTAACAGACCGCGATCCTTCAGATCGGTCAGCAGAGCGGCCATCGGCTGGTCGATGTCCTGGCACAGTTTCCGCGTGGCGTTGTTGTGATTGCGATGCGTGTCCCACGGCTGGCCGTTGCCGTAGTAGACCTGCACAAAACGCACGCCGCGCTCCGACAGCCGGCGGGCCAGCAGGCAGGCGTTGGCGAAATGCCCCTTGCCGTACTTCTCGCGCACCCGGTCCGGTTCGCGGCGAATGTCGAAGGCGTCGCTAGCCGTGGTCTGCATCCGGAAGGCGGTTTCGAGGGCCTGGATGCGGGCTTCAAGGGCCTGATCGGGGCCGCGCTCCGCCAGGTGTTCCTCGTTGAGCTTCCGCATCAGATCTAACTGTTGCCTTTGCTTGTCCGGCGGCAGTGTCGCATTGCGCAGATAGGGGAACATCTTGCCCGGATCAAGGTCGCTGTGGTTGACGTAAGTTCCCTGATGCTCACCGGGGAGAAAGCCGCTCATCCACAGCTCGGCAAAGCGCACCGGCCGGCCCGGACAGAGGACGACGTATGCGGGCAGGTTGCGGTTCTCCGTGCCCAGACCGTAGGAGAGCCACGCACCCATGCTCGGCCGCTTGGGTGTGATGGTCCCGTTATTGAGCATGTATAAGGCGGGACCGTGGTTGGGGTTGTCGGTGTGCAGCGAGCGCAGGACGCACAGGTCGTCGGCACAGCGGGCCAGGTGCGGCAGGAGTTCGCTGATTTCCAGGCCGCTCTTGCCATGCTTGCTGTACTTGAACGGCACCGGCATCAATCCGCCGGTCTGGTTCTCGGTGCGCAGCTGGACCGCCTCGGGCCGCTGGCCGGCGTGCTTGTTGATCATGGGCTTGGGGTCGAACAGATCGCCCTGGAAGGGGCCGCCGTTCATGAACAGCTGGATGAGCCGTTTCGCCCGGGGCTTGAAGTGGGGCCCCTGGACCACCGGAGCCGCCTCGGTCTCGGAGGTCAGCACTCCGGCAAGTCCGAGAAAGCCCAGACCGCCTCCCAGGGCCTGGATCAGCTGGCGGCGCGTCGGCATCCGCAGAGAAGACGGATCGAACATGGGTGCCCTCAATCGACGAACAGGAACTCGTTGCTGCCCAGCAGGGCCTGGGCGTATTGCTGCCAGCGGCTGGCCCGCTCGGCCTTGTCCGCTGCTCCCTTGGTCAGAAACGCCAGGGCGAGCTTGACCTGCCTGTCCGTGGCCGGTCGGCCAAAGAGCAACCGGTAAGCCCGCTGCACCTTCTGCTCATCCCCGCCGGGAACCTCGCGCTCCAGCCGGCCGACCAGGGCAGCGGCCTGCTGTTGCAGGAAGGGACCGTTGAGCGTGAAGAGCTGCTGCAGCGGCGTGATGGTCGGGATTCGGCCGGGGCTGTGCGTGGTGGCATCGGGAACGTCGTGCAGCCGGAGCAAGTCGTTCAGCTCGCGGCGCTTGACGAGCCCGTAGAGGGTGCGCCGCTGGTTGCCCGCCTGGCCCAGGTCCTTCGGCGGTCCGCCGAGGTCGCGCTTCAACGCACCCGCCACCGCGAGCATCGCGTCGCGCCAGGCCTCGATCTCCAGCCGCCGACGGTTCATCCGCCACAGGAGGCGATTGTCCGGATCGACCGCGCCGGGCGAGCCGGGCGTGTTGACCGTTGGAGCGACCGCCTGCTGATACGTCGCCGACAGGACGATCTCCCGGTGCAGCCACTTGAGCGACCAGCCGTTCTGGACAAAGCGTGCGGCCAGGTCGTCGAGCAATTCCGGATGGGTCGGCCGGCTGCCCTGGGCCCCGAAATCGCTGAGTGTGTCCACCAGGGCGGCGCCGAAATGGTGCTTCCAGACGCGGTTGACGATGACCCGGGCCAGCAGCGGCGCCCCCTCGTGGACCAGGGCTGCCGACAACTCCAGCCGGCCGCTGCCCTGGGTGAACGGTTTCGGCGTCCCGGGCGACAGCACCGCCAGGAAGCGCCGCGGCACCACCGGCCCCTCACTGGTCGGATTGCCGCGCACCTGCACAGCCACGTCCTGGGCCACGCCCGACCGGTACTCCAGCCTGGTCCGGTGCGGTCCATCCGCCAGGACGTGCAGGCTGGCATCTTCGATGACGGGGGCAAGCGGACTGTCGAAGTTCGGCGTGGTCTTGCGGACCTGCTCGATCTGCTCTTTCAGCTCCTTGATGCGTTCGCGGGCCTCGTCGGGCACCGGCTTCTTGGCCTGGAGCTTGTCGATCTCTTTTTGCAGCTCCTGGATCTTGCCCTGGGCCTGGCGAACCACCGCCGCGTTCGCAGCGGACAGCAACGGCCGATCAGCCGTGCGGATGCTGGCGAGGACACCGGCCAGGGCGTAATAATCCTGGGTCGAGATCGGATCGAACTTGTGATCGTGACAGCGGGCGCAGGCGACGGTCAGCCCCAGGAAGGTGCCGGAGAGGGCCTCGATGCGTTCCTCCCACTCCTCGGCGACCACGGTCTTGATGACGTTGTGATCGAGCTTCAGCTCCTTCCAGTATGTCGGGCTGAGTCCGAGAAAACCGAGCGCGGCCCGATCGCTGGGCCGGGCGTCCGGCATCAGGTCGGCCGCCAGCTGGAGCTGGACGAAGCGGTTGTAGGGCATGTCCTCGTTGCAGGCCCGCACCACCCAGTCGCGGTAGAGCCAGGGCGATCCCTTCACCTCGGCCCAAGGTTCGGGGACGTCGCAGTAGCGGACCAGGTCGAGCCAGAATCGGCCCCAGCGCTCGCCGTGCCCCGGCGAGGCAAGGAGCCGCTCGACCAGGCGGGAGGGAGCGTCGGCGACGGGGTCGCTGACAAACGCCTCCACCTCTTCGGGAGTGGGCGGCAGACCGGTCAGGTCAAACGTCACCCGGCGAATGAAGGTCCGCCGCGAGGCCGGTGCGGATGGACTCAGCTTGTGCTTCTCCAGCTCGGCCAGCACAAACCAGTCGATGCGCTGGCGCGGCCAGTCGCGCTGGCGGACCGTTGGCAGAGACACGGTCTTCGGCGGCTGGAACGACCAGAACTGCCGGCCCTTTTCCAGGTCAATAATCCCCTGCCTGGCCGCGACCGCGGGCCCGGACTCCGGGAAAGGGACGCCGCGGCGCACCCATTCCTCCAGCACGGCCAGCTGATGGGACGCCAGCTTGCCGGTCGGAGGCATTTGCAGCCGGACGTCGCGGTAATGCACCGCCCGGATCAGCAGGCTCTTGTCGGGCTGCCCCGCAATGACGGCTGGGCCGCTGTCGCCGCCCTTGAGGAGGGCCGACCGACTGTCCAGCAGCAGGCCACCGCGCTGTTTCTTCGCCTGGGTGGAGTGGCACTTCTGGCACTCCGCGACCAGCAGCGGACGGACCTTCTTCTCGAAGAAGTCGCGGTCTGCCGGGGTGATGGCAGGAGCGGACGGTTCCGCGGCCTGGAGCGTGGAGCCGAGGAAGGTGAGGCACAGCAAGAGCAAGACCAGGCGTCTCATGGGTGCGTCCGGCAGGTCGTGGCGGGAGGAAGTTCATCTTGCTGCAACGTAACAAACTCAGAGACGAGAGGCAAGCATTTCCAGCAAGCTATCCCTGAAGCTGGGAGATGGCGGCCCTCAGCGGGGCGCTGGGCACTCGCATGATCCCCTCGAAGGGCCTGTCCAGCTCCAGGATCAAAAAGATCGCCCCCGCAACGGACAGGGCGCAAACGAGCAGCACGCCGACGACGGTGGCGTTGCGGGTGCCAGCAGCCCCAGGCCGGCGAACAGGATCGTCAGCCAGAAAACCAGGATCACCAGGAACGCCGTGGGGATCGAACTCTCCTTCTGGGCAAACAGCCGCAGGCGCGTCTTCTCCAGATCGCTCAGGACGTCCAGGGCACGGGCCTGGAGCCTCCGCTGGGAATCGGTCTGAGGGGCAAGCGCCACGAGTTTCTCGTAGAAGGCTTCCGCCTCCGCCCGCGCCTCGCCCGGCGCCAGGTTCACCGTCTGGCCGCTGCTTTCGGGCCAGAGGCGGTTGAGCGTGCGGGTGACGCCCTGACGGAGCAGGTCGCGTTCCTCCTTCGTCTGGGAGCCGTACCTGGCCAGGACGCGGTCGAGCAGAAGCACGTCGGCGGAAAACTGCTTGATGGCGGCCGATTGGGAGTCGTGACTCCCCTTGGCCGCGGCCACCAGCAAGCCCAGGACCAGCGCGGACAGGGTCGCAATCATGGCCAAACCCTGCTTGACCGCATCCTTCGATTCCGGCCGCAAATGGTGCTCGGGCAAGGTCCGGCCCACAAGCATGGCCAGCAGCGCGCCGCCGAAGATGCATCCGAACACGATCCCCGTCACAGCGATTGGACTCACAGTGGCACTCCGCTTTCACTTCGACGTAGGCCGGCCTTCCCAGGCCGGACGGGCTGGGAAGCCCGTCCTACGTCTTTCGTTCCAACTACCTGCCGCTCTGCTGTCGCATCACCGCATCAATTTGCTTTTTCACGGCATCCAGGTTGAACGAGGCCGGGTCTTGCATCGGCGGGTAGTCGATGGCCGTCCGAGCAAGGTCCGCGACCTTCTCCTGAACCAGAACGAAACGCCAGAACTCGCGGGCAAAGAAATCATTGCCGTAGCCGAAGGCACCATTCGCAGCAGTTTCGCCGTTGACCATCGCATAGCGCTCAAACGGGTCCTGGCGGATGTTGTAGATGGTCGGCATGTCGCGCGTGACTTTCGCGCCGAGCCAGCCGTCCGGCTGATTGAAGAAGTGAAACTTCATGTTGTCCAGGCGAATGGCTCCAAGCCTCGGACCCTCGAAATAGAAGAGTTCATGGCGAACGGAAGGCCCCTTGCCCTCCAGCAGGTCCAGTTGGTTGTAGCCGTCCAGGTGGTTCTTGTAGGTCCGGTCACCCAGCTGCACTCCCTTGAGGAGCTTGCTGGTGACGTCGGGATTGCCGGCGGCCGCGACGAGGGTCGGGAACCAATCGAGGCCGGAGAAGATGCCGTTCTCGACCGTGCCCGGCTTGACGTGCCCCGGCCAGCGGACGAGGCACGGCACACGGAAGCCGCCTTCGGTGGGCATCCCTTTGGTCCCCTTGAACGGAGTGTTGCCTCCGTCCGGCCAGGTGAAGACCTCGGCGCCGTTGTCCGTGGTGAAGAGGAGGATGGTGTTGTCGGCTTCGCCCATGTCGTCCAGATGCTTCATGATGGCGCCCACCGCATCGTCCAGCTGCGCCATCCCGGCTTCATAGAGGTTGTAGTTGGTCTGGTAGTTCATTTGCGCCTGGTACTTCTTGTCCAGGAAGGTCCAGACGTGCATGCGCGTCGTGTTGTGCCAGACGAAGAACGGCTTGCCCGCTTTCTTCGCCTCATCCATGAACCGGCACGTCTGACCGACCAGCACCTCATCGAAGGTTTCCATGTTGTATTTGGCCTTCTCGGGCCGCTCCTGCCAGTTCTGTCGGCCCGCCATGTTGGGGAACGGCGGCAAGGGGCCTTCGTCCACGATACGCTGCTTGCCGACCTTGCCCCAGCGCGGCATGACCGTGGCGTCGTCCTTGTCGGTGGCATGGCTATGCACCAGGTTCCGCGGCCCGTGTTTGGCAAGGAAGGCCGGGTCCTTGGGATAGGAGGACCAGTACGGGTCCGACAGGGCATCCAGGTGATACAGGTAGCCGAAGAACTCATCGAAACCGTGGACCGTCGGCAGGTATTTGTTCAGGTCGCCGAGGTGGTTCTTGCCGAATTGCCCCGTGGCATAACCCTGGGACTTGAGCGCGGTGGCCAGAGTGCAAGCCCTGGCCGGGATGCCAACGTCGGCGCCGGCCTGTCCCACGGTGGTCAGGCCCGTGCGGTACGGAATCTGCCCGGTGATGAAGCTGGCCCGTCCGGCGGTGCAGCTGGCCTCGGCGTAGTAGTCGGTGAACAGCATGCCCTCCCGGGCCAGCCTGTCGAGGTTCGGCGTCTTGCCGGACATCATGCCGCGGTGGTAGGCGCCGACGTTGAACCAGCCGACGTCGTCGCCCATGATGACGACAACGTTCGGCTTCTTGCCGCCCTTCCGGGCCTGCTCGCCGCTCTTCGCATCTGCCTGGGCCAGGAGCTGGCCCTTGTTGACCTCGGCACAGCGGGCCGGTTTGCCGCCGCTGCTGGACTCGGCCGGCTGCACGCTCGCCGCCGCGGGCGACTGGCCCGCGTCAGCCTTGGAGAAAGGGCCCTGCCTGACCGATGCGGCCAGGTAGCCGAGCAGGACACCGACGACGAGGACCGTCGCCACTTGGACTCCCGCATTCCGAAACATGGTGTTCCTCCAATCGAGCGAACCGGTCGTCAACTGCGCCTGCGACTTGTTGGGCGAGCTATTCGTCGAACGAGAAGAGTCCGTTTCCAATCCTTCTTCATGCTGATCACCACCCAGCCGCGTTTCTGGGCCTCATCGTACAGGGCCTGGGTGAACGTGCCGACCTTGGTGTCGGGCAGTCCCTGGGCGGGACCGTAGGCATACTCGCGTTTGGCATCGTCGTGCAGCACCAGCATCCCGAGCCGGGCCCCTTCGTTGATCGTGGTGTACTCCAGCATCTGCTGATCGCCGGTCGAATTCCCGAAGGCGGCGCAGGGCCGGCGGCCGATGACAAGATGGATGCCCTCCGGCTTGCCTGCGAAGTTGTCGTTGAGCAGGAGTTTGGGCTCCTTGGTGAGGGTCGGCTGGCCCTTCTTGTCGAAGCCGTACTTCGTCCCTCCCGCCGCCCCGACCACCTGCTCCGGCGGAATCCCGTACACTTGCTCGGCAAAGACGCGCACGAAATCCTGGCCTCCGCCGGTAACAATGTAAGTCTTGTAGCCGTTGGCCCGGAGGTACTTGAGCACCTCGAGCATTGGCTGGTAGATGAGTTCGGTATAGGGCCGCTTCCAGCGCGGGTGTTTGGCGGTCGCGAACCAATCCTTCACCTCTTTGCGGAATTCCTCCACCGTCATGCCGGAGAGCGCCGCGGACACGATCGCATCGAGGTCTTTCCAGGGCAGCCGGGCGACCACCTCCCGGTCCCCCGACAGCACCGTCTTGAACGGCTCCCGGTCCTTGAGTTCGGGCCTCTCTTTCACCACCGCCGGCACCCGGTCCAGGCAGTAGATCACCTGCGGATACATTGGCTGCTCCACCCAGAGCGTGCCGTCCTGGTCGAAGACGGCGATCCTCTGCTCGGGCGGGACGTACTTCGCGTTTCCCTTGTCGGTGGTGACACGCACGAACTCCAGGATGGCCTTCTTCGTGACTCCGTCGTTCCAGGAGGGCAGCGGGTCGGACTGCTGGGGACCCGCCTGAACCGCCAGGAGAAGCAGCGACAGGCCAACCAGGCAAGCGGTCATTTCTGCTCGCCGCTTCGACATGGGTATCTCCTTGGTTTGGGCGCCTGGATCTGATTGGTTCGCTTTCTGTCCCTGTTCGCGCACTGCGGAAGCCGACACGTGACGTGGACCACCAGTCCGGTCCGGAGCATGGGGGCTCACGCCTCCGCCAGCCAGGCCTTGGCGGCTTCGCTCTGGGAGACGTCGAAGTAGCGGATCTTGGCCAGGGTGAACGGCTTGCACACCACGGCCATCCACTTCTCCCAGCTCTTCTCGCCGACAATCGCGATCTTCTTGATCTTGGTGCAGTGCGTCGTGGCGAACTTGATGTCGTCCCACAGGGCGTGCAGGTCCCAGCCGTGGAAGTCGTGGAACTGGGCCAGCACGTTCACCTTGCCCTCCCTGGCGATCTCGGCGTCCACCAGCGGGACGAAGGTCTTGTAGTCCTCGTCGTGGAGCTTGCCGCTCAGCTTGAAACCGACGGTGTGTACAGGAAGTCCGGTCAGGATCTCGGTCATGGGAAGTTCCTCGGTTGCGCCGGGTGCGGGAGGGACGCCCGGCCGAAATAGGAGTGCGTCAGGATTGAACGAGACGGGAGAAACGGGGCTCCACCTGTTCCTCACTGCCAGGCCCCGGCTATTGTAGAGAAAACCGGCGACCGGCAAGGGGGAAGCGAACACGCGCCGGCGGCCGGGCGCCGGTTCGGGCTCCAGCTCAGTGATGCAACTGCTGATCCGTCCCGAGTTCAGCCCAGCAACGTGGGCGATCTTCTGGCAAACGGCGGTCGAGCGCGAAAAAACCAGACGCGCCCCTCCTGGATCAGGCACTACAGAGCAGAATGCCGTCCGTCCGAGGACACCAGGCCAATGGTAACTCTTCGAGCGAAGCACTCGCCTCCCTCAGCAAAGGAGTGAAGCATGTCTCTATCCAGCTCCCTGCTCGTGCTGGCCAGTCTGCTGCCGGCCCAGGCGCCTGCGAGCGTGCGGATCGACCAGGATTTCCGCGGCAAGCAGCTGCCCGTGGATCCGCTCGAGCTGATCCCGAAGAAGGCCATTGAGTGGGTGAAGCCCGAGGAAGGGGGCCTGCGGGTCACCTTGACCGCCGACCAGGCCGCCAGGCGGACAACGGCCGTTTCCTCGAAGACTCCCCTGGTGGGCGATTTCGAGATTACCGCCTCCTACGAGGTGCTGTCCCTGGGCAAACCCAGGGTCGGGTATGGGGCGGGAGTCAACCTCACCATCCAGCCCGATCGCAATCAGCAGAAGCTGGCCAACGTCGCTCGCTACTGGATGGGAGACGGCAAGGACGGCTACGTGACGCGAGCCAAGGTCACCGCCAAGCAGGTCCTCATTGACAATCCCCCGATCCCGACGGAAGCCAGGTCCGGCCGGCTTCGACTGAGACGCGAAGGTGAGACCGTGTACTACCTCGTGGCCGATGGGTTTGACCAGCCTTTCAAGGAAATCTTCAAGTACAATTACGGGTCGGATGACGTGGGCCTGGTCCGCTTTGTGGCCGGGACCGGGACGGATCCAATCGACCTCGACGTTCGACTCATCTCCTTACGTATCGGGGCCCCAGACACAAGGACCGTCGCCGTAGAGGACGGAGCGGGAGCAGTCGCGCCCTCCGCCGCCGCTCCCAGGCGCAGCCTGCTCCCGCTGCTGCTGCTGTTTGCCGGTCTGCTTGTCCTTTTCGTGGTGGGTCTCTGCTGGGCGTTGAGGAAACGGACTCTTGAGGAATCCATCGACGCTTGAAGGAATGACGGCCGACGAGCCCTGCGAATGCCGTGGCGTGGCGAGCGGGTCCTGACGGAGGGCGGCGTCCGCCGTCCGTCAGGACAAACGCGACAAGGGAGAAGCACATCCCTAGAATGCTCCCTGTCTCATCTCTGGCACGCTTTCTGAAGTCAACACTGAGGAGCACAACCATGAAATGGCACGGGCGAATTGTGATCGCGGGCCTGACGGTCGTCGCGGTCGCGGCGATGGTCGGCTCGCTGGTCTGCTCACGGGCCCAGGACAGGCCGGCGGCTCGCGACAAGGAGCAGGGCCAACCTGATTCACCGGAGATGGCCGCGGTGAAGAAGACGGCCGAGGCGTATACCCGGGCGTTCAACGCCGGCGACGCCCGGGCGCTGGCCGCCCTCTGGACCAGGGAATGCGAGTATTTTGGCCCGGACGGCGAGACGCTCCACGGCCGGGACGAGATCGAGAAGAACTATGTCGAGTTCTTCAAGAAGAACCCCAGGGCTGCCATCGAGGTTGAAGTGAAATCGCTGCGTCTGCTCGGCCGGGCCACCGCCCTGGAGGAGGGCGCGCTCCGGCTGAAACTGCCTGGCGAGAAGGAGCCCGGCGAGAGCCGCTACAGCGTCCTGCACGTCCGCGAGGACGACGGCTGGAAAATGGCCTCGGTGCGGGAGTGGATTCCCGACCCGGCCACGCTGGTGACGCTCAAGGACGTCGAGTGGTTGCTGGGCGACTGGGTGGCCAAAAGCGACGAGGCCGAGGTCCACGTCCACTACAGCTGGGATGAGGACAAGGCGTTCCTGCGGGGCCGCTACACCCTGAAGCGCGGCAAGGCGACCTCGTCGGGGACGCAGATCATTGGCAAGAATCCGGCAGGCGGCCTGCGCTCGTGGATGTTCGACAGCACCGGCACGTTCGGCGAGTCGGTCTGGACGCGCGACGAGGGCCGCTGGGTCATCGAGTCCGAAGGCACCCTGCCCGATGGCAGCGAGGCAACGGGAACGACTCTGCTCATTCCGCTTGGCAAGGACGCCTTCACGTGGCAGGTGGTGGAACGGACGGCCGGGGGATCTCCCTTGCCGGCCGCGGCGCCGCTGAAGGTGACGCGGGTCAAGGGAGAGAAGTGAGCCAGGAGCGAACCAGAAATCAATAGCGCCGGAGGATACAGTCATGAAGTTTGCATTGCGCTGGGTCGGTGTGCTGGTGCTGGCGGCCTTCGCCATGCCCGCGGAGGCGTACGCCTATGGTTTCGGAGCGGCCCGAGGCGGCGTCGCGGTAGGGCCAGGCGGCGCCGCGCCGGGGGCTCGGTCGGCGGCGTTGCGGCGGGTCCGTACGGCGGCGTTGCCGGCGGCGCACGCGGGGGCGCCTACGTCGGTCCGCGCGGCACGACAGTGCAGGCCGGCCAGGTTGGTGGAGTGAGCCGAGGACCGCTGGGAGGCGTTCACGCCGGTGGAGCGCAGGGCGTCCGCGTGACGACGCCGGGAGGCCGGACGTACACGAGCGGTTCCGCGGGGGGCGTCGGGGTGGGACCGGCGGGCGGCGTTCGCGCGGGCGGCGTGGGCGGTTCGGCGGTCCGCGGCCCCTACGGAGCGGCGGCGGGCGGCCGGGCGGGAGGCGTGGTTGGAGGACCCTTCGGCGGCGTGGCCGTGGGCGGCGTCGGCGGAGTGGGTTACGGCCGGGTCGGCGTCGGTCACGTGACCTCGTACTACAGCCCAACGGTCCTGCGAACGCAGGCGGGCTACGTCCGGAGCTGGGGCGGCTACTCCTGCTTCACCACGAGCTGGTATCGCGCCCATCCAGTCGCCTGGACAGCCCCGCGCTGGCGGGTGGCCAACTACTGGGTGGCGCCGCCGTGGTCGTCGGTGTCGGTCTGGTGCGGCGTCGCCGGGCCGCCGATCGTTTACGACTACGGCAGCACCGTGGTGTACCAGGAGAACGTCGTCTACGTGAACGGCGAACGGGTGGCCACGGCGGAGCAGTACGCCGATCAGGCTCAGGCCTTCGCCGACGTCGGCCGACAGGGGAGAGTCAGCCCCGACGAGGAATGGCAACCGCTGGGCGTCTTCGGCATGCTCCAGAGCCCCGACGAGAAGGTCGCCCAGCACATCGTTCAGCTGGCGGTCAACAAGGCTGGCCTGGTCCGCGGCAACTATTACGACGCCGTCGCCGACAACACGCTGCCGGTCTATGGTTCCGTGGACCCGAGGACGCAGCGCGTCGCCTGGTCGATTGGCGAGAAGAAGACCATCGTGTATGAAACCGGGCTGAACAACCTCATGCAGGAGCAGACGACGCTCCTGGCTCATTATGGCAAGGAGAGGACCCAGCAGATGATTCTGGTTCGCCTGGAGGAACCCAGGCCGGGAGCGAATTAACAGCGACTTGCCTTCCGCGGACCGTCAGCCCGCCGCACTCATCGTCCCTCGCGGAGTCGGTCGCCCAGGATGCGGTCCAGCTCCGACTCCGCATGGATCTTGCGCACGGTGGCTTCCACGTCATACTCGACCCGGCGATAGTGGATGGTGTCGCCGTCGAGCAGGACGTAGCAGGCCCGCCAGTCGCCGTCCCGCGGCTGGCCCACCGAGCCGACGTTGCACAGCAGTTTCCGGCCATTGAGCGGGTACGCGTGGTCGGTTTCCTCCGGGCTGAGAAAGTCATAGCGATCCCCGGCCGACAGTTCAAGGAAGATGCCAGGAACGTGCGTGTGTCCCTGGAAGCAGCAGCGCTGCACCAGGATAAAGAGGCGCTCCATCTTGCGCTGGTTGTAGACGTCCTCGGGGAAGACGTACTCGTTGAGCGGATTGCGCGCCGAGCCGTGGACGAACAGCCCGTGCTGATCGTGGTGGGTGCGCGGCCGTTCGGCCAGGAACTCCCAGCGCCGCTCGCGCTGCTCCCGGGGGTCCGTGCGATTCTCCAGCTGCTCCCGCGTCCAGAAGATGGCGCAGGGCCACGGCGGAGAAGCCTTCAGGGTCGAACAGCGCCCCTGATCGTGGTTGCCCAGGAGCGTGACGTTGAAGTCCAGGGCCAGGTCGAGGCAGGCGCGAGGCTCCGGCCCATAGCCGACCACGTCGCCCAGGCAGTAGATCGCCTCGACGTTGTGACGGCGAATGTCGTCCAGCACCGCACGCAGGGCCTCCAGGTTGCCGTGGATGTCGCTGAGGATGGCGATCATGAATGGTCTCGTTGAGAGAAAAAGTTTATTCCCGGAGGAAACCCAGCAGATCGTCGGCCAGCTTCGCCGCCGTGGGATAGCGGTCGGCCGGGTCACGCGCCAGGCAGCGCCGGCAGATCGACTCCACGGTGGCGTCTGCCGCTCCAGGGTTGAGGACGGCCGGCGGCACCGGACCGGCCGCCGTGAGCTTGGCCTCCGTATCCAGAGTGCCGTCGGGGGCAACAAAGGGCGGCCGGCCGGTGAGCAGCTCGGACAGCACCGCACCCAGGCCCCACAGGTCGGCGGCCACGGTCACCGGCCGGCCCTGCATCTGCTCCGGGGCCACGTAGGCGGGCGTGCCCACCATGCCGCCCGCAACGGTCTCGTCCAGGCGGGCGGCCAGGCCGAAGTCGCAGAGCAGCGGCTCCCAGCTGCCCAGCTCCGCCAGGAGGATGTTAGACGGCTTCAGATCGCGATGCAGGATCCCCCGGCAGTGCAGGAACGCCACTGCCCGGGCCACCTTCTCCATCAGCGCGACCACGCGGCGCAGGGCGGCGGGACCACTGTTCGGGCCGACGGCCAACTCTTCAAAGCGCTCGCGCAGGTCGCCGCCGGGCACCAGGGGCATGACCACGAAGTGCAGGCCCTTGTGCGTGCCGAAGTCCTCCAGCGACACCAGGTTGGGATGGCGGAGGTCCGCCAGCTCGACCAGCCAGCGTGTCCACCGGGCCCGCTCGGCCCCAGGGATCAGCTTCAGAGCGACCGGCCGGCCATCGCTTCGGCGAGCCCGGTACACCACCCCCATGCCGCCCCGGCCAATCTCCTCTTCCAGCACCAGGCCCGGGATTGCCGGCGGCGCTTGCCCGCCGCGCAGCTCACGTTCCAGTTCCCGCAGACACGCCCGCAGGGCAGCGCGGGCGGCCGGGGTGGCCTGAGCCGCGAACGTCTCGACGGCCGGCGGCGCCGCGCCCCGGCGGCGGGCGCGCTGCCAGTACCGCTCGAAGTCGTCGCACAGGCCGTCCACCTCCAGCGCCAGCGCGGCCGGCAGACCGGCCAGCAGTGCGGAGCCAGGGGACACGGTTGGACTCACGGCACGTCACCTCCGGCATCGCGCCAGAACAGGCGGATCACTTGCAGCTTCCGCTCCACGGTGCTGAGGGACCGGCCCAGCCGTCGGCCGGCCTCGGCATTGGTGCAGCCTTCCATCTTGGCCAGGGCCAGGGCCCGCAGCTCGTCGCTGGGCAGACACTCCAGCAGGTCGGCGACGGCCGCGCTGAACTCCGGCGTCGGCTCGCGCCCGGCAAACGGCTCGAAGCCCTCCTCGCCCAGGAGCGCCTCGTCGCCCACGACCCGGCGGCGCCGCTGCTCCTTGCGGGCCAGGTCGAACGCCCGCCGGGCCGCGAAGCAGGCCAGCAGCTTCCAGAGATGGGTGCGGTTGTGCAGCCGCGGGAAGCCTCCAGCCGAACCTCGCCCGTTGACGCGCTGGCACAGCTCGGCAAACGCATCCAGGGCCACGTCCTCGGCATCGCGGACCCCGCAGACATGAGCCGACAGCCGGCCCCGGGCCAGCCGGACCAGTGGCTGGAAGTAGCGCCGCCACAGCTGACGCACCGCTTCCTCGTCTCCCTCGCGCAGCCCGCCGAGCAGCCGGCTCACCGAGCCGGGCGGCGTGTCGATGGGCTCACCCATGCCAGGTCCCTCCTCGTTCGCGTGGCCATCTACCATGCAATCGTCACCAGGGGCCGACTTCCCGTCACCTGTCGCGAAAGGTTTCTGACCGGGCGGAAATGCGGGCGCCTTCCTGAAATGGTATCATAACCGGACGGTTTCTGCGAGAAACTGGGAATGGGAATCCGCTGCCGGCCAACTTGCGGCAGGGAGCGCGAAGGAGAGAGGGCATGACAGAGAGCAAGTGGCTTTCCTGTTATGATCCGGGGGCCATGCTGCGGCATCTGACCCTGTCGGGGATCAGCGACCGGAAGCTGCGGTTATTCCTGGTGGCCTGTTGCCGGTCAGTTTTACACCTGATGCAAGACCCGCGCAGCCGGGCGGCCGTTGATGCGGCCGACCATTTCGCGGATGGAATGATCGGGGTCAGACAACTCGCGGCAGCCCATACTGCCGCGCAAAGGGCGTTTGCGGGTGCCGAAGCGAGGTTCAGCCGTTATGGGACGGTCTACAACGCCTCTTACCTTACGCAGGATCGTACTGCTGCTTTGATCGTCAAGCATGTCTCCGAGGCCGCCATGTTTACAGCGACTGCAGCACCCACCAGCAAGGCCTACGATGTCTGCCTTGATGCTGCCGGAGCAACGGCCGGTGCAACTCAGGCCCCGAATCGCTACTCAGCCCACAAGGACCAGTGTGTACTCTTGCGGGACATCTTCGGCAACCCCTTTTGCCGGCTCACTCCCCGCTCGTTCCCCGCGCACGCCATCGGGTTAGCGGAAGCTTGCTACGCGGCCTTTCCCACTGTCAATCGGGAATGTTACGACATTCTGGCTGACGCCCTCGCTGATCTGGGCGAGGATTCGGCAGCAACGCATTGCCGGGATGAGATTCACGTCAAAGGGTGTCACGTCCTCGATTGGATTCTGAAGCGGGAATAGAACCCGGCCGCATTGCTCACCCACAGCCCCCCAGCATTCATCTTCGACTCAAGCGCAGATCGATTTTACATGAACGTTATAACTATGCTTTTCCTTATTGACAAAGTAAAAGGAAGGCGACAATATGATAACGGATAGAAAGCTCTGTCCATTTCTCGAAAAGGCAACAATGGTTGAAAGCGAACCCTTGAACTTGGGCGTGTTCGCCGCGCTTTACCGCCGTTATCGGGATGAGTGGCTTGACCTTGCATCCTGTTGCGTTTCTCTGGGTTTTCCGTGGGCCGTTCCCCTCGCTCACCGGAAGGCAGGAATCTCATGACCGAGAAGAAGACGAATCTGGACCCCCGTACCCTGGGGCTGCGGATCGCGGAGGCGCGCAAAGCCAAAGGGATCACTCAGGAGGCGGCGGCAGCACATCTAGAGTGCAGCCGGCCTACCTACATCGCCATCGAAAAAGGTGAACGACTGGCCAGGCCGGAAGAGATCGTCAAACTGGCGGCGTTCTTCGGCAAGCGGGTCCACGAACTTGTCCTCCAGACCGAGCCGGTGGCCGACTTGCAGCCGCACCTGCGAGCTGTTGCGGAGCGGATGCAGGCAGGCAACGGTGAACTCGACGCGGCCATTGCGGATCTCCAGCAGTTCGCGGAGGATTACCGCGAGCTGGAGCGGCTGATGAATGCCCCGCTCCGAAGCAGGCTCCCCGACGAAAAGGCGCTCAACAACTTGGTCGATCCGGTGGAACTGGCCGAGGGCACGGCAATTGAGGAGCGGATGCGTCTGGGACTGGGCGATCAGCCGGTCATCCACTTGCGGAGCCTCCTGGAGACGGAAGTCGGCATCCGCGTTTTCCATGGCGACCTTCCATCCCCCATCGCGGGAATGTACGCCTTCGTGACCGATCTCGGCTGCTGCGTTCTCGTCAACCGCAAGCACCCCCCGGAGCGCCGCCGAGTTTCAATGATGCACGAATACGGCCACGTTATTATCGACAGGCACAAGCCGGGGATTGATTATCTCACCATGCCTGGTCGCAAGCCCGCCAACGAGCGGTTCGCGGACGCTTTCGCCACGGCCTTTCTGATCCCCGCGACCTCGGTCCGGCGGCGCTTCCTGGAAATCGTGAACACCACCAAGAATTTCTTGGTCTCCGACCTCTGCCGGCTCGCTCACGCCTACTTCGTCTCTGTCGAAGCAATGGCGTACCGGCTGGAACGGCTCGACCTCCTGCCGAGGGGAACGGCAGAGCATCTGAAGGAGTCGAAGCTCCCCGTCCGGGAGGCCAGGGAAGAGTTGCACCTGTCGCCGCATCCGGACACGGATGCCCCGTACCCGGAGCGGTACAAGTTCCTGGCGGTTCACGCCTACGACCAGGAGAAGATCACCGAAGGCCAGCTGGCCGGCTTCTTGCGGTGCGATCGGGTGACGGCCAGGGAGATCGTGCAGGAGTGTCTGACCAGCCGGGACGTGGGGGACGATGGCCAGGCCCAGGCGATTCAGTTTGAGGAAACGCACCGTTCTCTGTTGCGTGCGGCGACGTGATACAAGGAAGGGGCCATGTCTGACTCGATCGTGGACTCCTGCTGCATCATCAACCTGTATGCGGCGGGGAACCTTCTCTCTCTCCTTCCTCCTTTGGGGGTGCGGCTCCACGTCCCCGAGAAGGTGCTGGAGGAAAGTCTCTACGTTCGTCAGCCGGACCCAGCGGATACCGGGAAGCTCGTGGAGCGTGCGGTCGATCTTGCCCCAGCCCTCCAGGCTGGACTGCTTCACCGCTGCGACCTGCAAGGCGCAGAGGAGCTGACCTTGTTCGTGGAACTGGCCACAATTCTGGACGATGGCGAAGCTGTTTGCCTGGCCATCGCGAAGGTGCGTGGCTGGACCCTGGCAACGGACGACCGAAAAGCAAGGCGGGAGGCCGGCGCATTAGGAGTTCCGGTGGTCACGACGCCCGAACTGGTCAAGGCGTGGGCTGACGCCACGAAGACGGAAGAGGCGGCAGTGGCCAAGCTTCTGCGGGACATCCAGCATTATGCCCGCTTCACACCACACAAGACCATGCCGCTGTATTCCTGGTGGGTGGACACTGCGAACAAGGGAGGAAGTTGAGGGAGGCCGAGAACACCTCGCTTGGGTTCTGAAGCGGGAATAAACCTCGGCCGCATTGCTCACCCCCGGAACACCCAGCGGAGCATCTCGTCCAGCCGGGCTCCCTTGCCCTGCATCAGCAGGCCCACCCGGAAGATCCGGCCCGCCGCCCAGACGCACAGCACCGTCGTCGCCAGCACCACGACAATGCCAAGCACCGGCTGCCACAGCGGGATGCCCGGCGGCGACGCTTGCCGGGCGACCATCAGCATCGGCGTCGCGAACGGAAAGAACGACAACCCCACGACCACCGGGCTGTTCGGCTCGCGCATCAGGCTGATCAGCACGAACAGCGGCAGACAGATCAGCAGCATCACCGGCAGCAGCAGATTTTGCGCCTCCTTCATGTCCGTGCAGGCCGCCCCGATGGCCACGAACAGCGAACCGAACAGCAGTCCCGCCAGCGACTGGTAGATCAGGAACCACACCAGCAGGTCGAGCGGCAGATAGTCCGCGTAGCCGTAGTAGTAGGCAGCCCCGTAGCCGCCCCCCAGGTAGACGCCCGAGATGGTCAGCGACACCGCCGTCATGCCCAGCAGCTTGCCCATCATCAGCTCGAACGGCCGGACGCTGCCCAGCAGCACCTCGGCAATCCGCTGCATCTTCTCCTCCACGACCCCTTGCAGCAGTGGGTTGGCCACCATCATGACCACCATGAACATCAGCATCACCATGCCGAACGGCACGAACATCGCCGCCAGCAGACTCTGCTCGCTGGCGGTCACCAGCTGGCCCGCCGCGTTGCGCCGCGTCAGCCCCAGGCCTTCCAACAGCACCGGCTGCAGCAGCTCCTTGAGGTCCGCGGGGTTCAGCTTGAGCGCCCTGGCGCGCCGCGCCTGCATCTCGTCATTGACGACTTTCGCGATCTTGTCGCGAAAGTCCCGCTGTGTTATGCGGTTGCTCTGGTAACGCAGCACCCGGTCGTCCGGTTTTCCCTCTCCCGCCGACGCTGGCGGAACCTGGGCCACCAACCGGCCTATCTCCAGGAAACCGGCCAGGGTGCCCTTACGCACTTGCTCCGACAGACGTTCGCGCAGCTCCATCATGCTGGCCTCGGAGTCATCCTCCACCTGCTCGGACTTGATCACGAAACGCGGCAGGATCTGTTTGTGCGTCTGGGGGTTGTAAATCGTGTTCTTGTTGTACTCCTCGACAGCCTTCTCGATGACGGGAAAGAGTGTCTTGCCGGGAGTGCGGTCGATGACGGCGTACGTGCGTTCCCGCGTGTCCTGAACGTCCTTGAGCAGCAGCTGCACGAGAATGCTGCCGCCCATCAGCACCGGCATGATCAGCAGGCTGATCAGGAACGTCTTGGTTTTCACGGCCGCCGCGAACTCCCGGCGGGCCACGATCAGGACCTTACGCATGCCGGGCGTCCTCCGTCATAATGGCCGAGGCGGCGACCGGCTCCGTTGGTCGGGCGATGCGCACAAAGATGTCCTGCAGGGTCGGCTGCATCACCTCGAAGCGCCGCACCTGGCCGCGCTGCATCAGGCCGGCCAGGATTCGCTGCGGGTCCGTGCCGCGCTCCATGCGCAGGTCCTGACAGCGGCCGAAGTCGGTCACGCTCAGCACGCCGGGCAGGTCGTCGAGCGGGCCCTGGCAGCCGTCCAGCTGCACGCGCACCGTGTCGTTGCCGTAGCCGCTCTGGATCGCCTCCAGAGTGCCGTCCAGCACCTTGCGTCCCTGGTAGATCATGAAGATGAAGTCGCACATCTGCTCGGCGGTCCCCATGTCATGGGTCGAGAAAATGATCGTCGTGCCGTCGCGGCGCAGCTCCAGGATGGCCTCGCGCAGCACCTCGGCGTTGACCGGATCGAGCCCGCTGAACGGCTCGTCCAGAAGCACCAGCTCCGGCCGGGCCACCACTGTCGCGATGAACTGGACCTTCTGGGCCATGCCCTTGGACAGGGCCTCGACCTTTTTCCCGGCCCAGGCGCTCAACTGCATGCGCTCCAGCCAGGCGGTGATGAGCGGGCCGCTGTGCCGGCAACCCTTCAGCTCGGCATAGAAGCGGAGCAGGTCGCGTACCTTCATCTGTTTGTACAGCCCGCGCTCCTCCGGCAGATAGGCCACGCGGTCGTTGGCCGCTCCCAGACGCTGCTCGCCCAGCACCTGGATGCTGCCCCGGTCGGGGTGCAGGATGCGCATGATCATCCGCAGCGTGGTCGTCTTGCCGGATCCATTGGGGCCGATGAAGCCGTAGATGCTGCCGGCCGGCACCTGCAGCGACAGGTCGGCCACGGCAGTGTGCTGGCCGAAGGTCTTGGTCACCTGGTCGATCTCGACAGCAAACATGGTTCTCGTCCCTCATCCTTCATCCCTCATGCAATCCTTTCTAGAGAGCGTACGGTCAGTGTGAAGACGCCGTACTGTTCCTCCACCGTTCCTGTGGCCTCGTGAGGACCGATGGTCAGGTACGGCACCTGCTCGCACGTTCCGGGGAACAGCGACACCTCGATCAGGCCATGATCGTCCTCCAGGCTGAGAAACTGCAGCGGCCGGCCGTCGTGCGTGAAGGTGTGTCGGCCCGTGGCCACCAGTCCCCGCACGCACACCAGCCGGCCACGGTGGGCCGGCAGCTGCCGGCTATCGATCAGGGACGGTCCCGAATGCCGATCGGGCGTCCGGGGGCAGAGAAAGGAGAAGAGCGGCCGGCCCAGGATGAAGCCCAGCAGTTGCCACTGATCGCGCAGCCGGCGCTCGGCGCTGTAGTCGGTCGGGGACCAGTCGGACAGGCCTTCCTCGGGAAACAGCTCCCCTGTCGGTGGATGCTGCTCCGGGCTCAGGTCGGCTTCCAGGAACAACGCGGGACGGGATCGCCCCCACCCGTCCAGAGCGCCGGCCCGGATCAGCAGGGCCAGGGCCTCGGGACCGAGCGTCAGCCGGCGGCGAAAATCGGCCAGGCCGCGATAAGGACCGTCCCGGCGGCGCTCGGCGATCAGTCGTTCCTGCAAATCGAGCGGCAGACCGCCAATACTCCCCAGGCCGACGCGGATGGCGCTCTCCTCGATGGTGAAGGTCCGCTCCGAGTGATTGACGCAGGGCGGCCGCATCTCCAGGCCGGTCCGCTTGATGGCCTCGACGTAGACGCGCTGTGGATAACTGCCCTGGGCATTGTTCAGGGCCGCCGTCCAGAACTCCAGCGGAAAATGGGCCTTGAGCCAGCAGGCCGACCAGGCGATCAGGCCGTAGCTGACGGCATGGCTCTTGCAAAACGAGTAGCGGTTGAACTTGGCCAGCTGCTGCCACAGTTCCGTCACCGCCTCGGCCGGCACTCCCCGCCGCGCACACAGGGCCAGGAACTCGGCCCGGAGCAGCTGCTCCTCTTCCGCCGTCTTGTGGCGCGAAACGCGCTTGCGGAAGCGGTCGGCGTCAGCGGCCGACAGGCCGGTGAGGGCCTGAACCAGACAGAGCGTGTCGTCCTCGTAGATCATCAGGCCGTGGTTGTCTGCCAGCAGTTCGGTCAGCCGGGGATGGATCATCCGCACCGGTTCCAGACCGTGCCGGCGGCGAACGTAGGTTTCCTTCATGCCGATGCCGGCCGCCCCGGGCCGGAGCAGAGCCAGCGACCGGATCACGTCGTCCAGGCCGTCCGGCGCATCTGGATCAGCAGGTGCCGCATGGCTGGCGACTCCAGCTGCGTCACGCCCAGCGTGTCACCACGGCGCAGCAGGTCGAGCGTTGCCGGGTCGCAGTCGCCGGCCGGGAGGGCGAGGCTCCTGCCGAGCCCGCTCAACCGGCGTGCCTCGTCCACCGTGCTCAGGCCGCGATTGCCCAGCAGGTCGATCTTGACCAGGCCGATGCGCTCGATGGCGTCCTTGTCGAACTGGGTCACAATCACGCCCTTGGCCGCTCGTTCGAGCGGGACGTGATCCATGATCGGCCCCGGTGTGAGGACCACACCGCCGGGGTGGATCGACAGATGGTGCGGCCGGCCCAGGAGCCGGCGAGCGTCGGCGAGCAGCAGCGGCCAGCGCTCGCGCTCCAGCGGAAAGGACGTGGGCACAGGCGGCTCGCCTGTTGCCCTGCCACCTTCGGGCAGCAGCAGATCATCCACCGACCGGTTCAGGCTCGTCAGCAGGTTGCTGATCTGCTCGTCGGAGAGCCCGTGGACCCGGCCGGCCTCGCGGAAGGCGGAGCGCGGCTGGAAAAACAGGTGCATGCTGATCTGGGCCACGTGCGCCTGGCCGTGGCGTTTGACCACGTGAGCGATCACCTCGTCGCGCACCTTCCAGTCGAAGTCGAGGTCGATGTCGGGCAGGTCGGTTCGGCCCGGATGGAGGAAGCGCTCCAGGGGCAGGTGGAAGCGGAGCGGATCGACGTCAGTGATGCCCAGCAGGTAACAGACCAGCGAGTTGCCGGCCGAGCCGCGCAGGGCCATGCCGTGGCCGCGCCGCCGGGCATGGCGAGCGATGTCGCGGACCGTCAGGAAATAGCCCGGCAGCCCGGCAGCGTCGATGATCGCCAGCTCCTCGCGGAGCCGCCGCCGCGCCTCGATGCTGGTGCTGTAGGGAACGCCCTCCGTGGCGTTCCGGCGCTGCCGTAAACCGCGCTCGCACAGCCGGTGCAGGTACTCCGCCATCTCAGCCCGCGAGGCGTGCCGGCCCGCCCGGTTGTGGGGCAGGATCGGCTCGGGCAGGATCAGCTCGTGCGGCAGAACGTCGGAGCGGAGCAGTTCGGCCAGGCAATCGGTATTGCGGACCAGTTCCGGCAAGTCGTGGAAGCGGCGCTGCAATTCCTCGGGCGAAACCAGATGATGCTCCGCCGTCAAGGGCAGCGTGGCCGGCAGCCGTTCGAGCAGGGTGCGCTGGCGGATGGCCGTTGCCAGGCGAAAGGTCGGATATTCCTCAGGCGTGGCGAGATGGGCGGCGGTGCTGGCGACCGCCTTGACGTCGAGGCGACGAGCGCAGCTCAGCAGTTCCCACTCGTGCCGGGCCTGGGCGCTTCCGGGGCCTGGCCGAACCACCTCGATCCACAAACGCTGGCCGAGGATCTCGCGCAGGCTCTCGGCGAGAGAGACGTCCTCGACCAGGACGTGCAGGCCCTCGGAGTCGTCGCGGAGCAGTGCGACCAGATCGGGGGCGGCACTTTCTTCTCCCCTCTCCCCGCTGGGAAGAGGGGTTGGAGGTGAGGGGTCTTCCGCCTCCAGATGCAATCGACTCAGGACCCGGCACAGACTGCGGTAGCCGCTGCGCTCGGCGATCAGGGCGACGCACTGCTGCCGGCCCAGGCGCAGACGGGCCCCCAGCAGCGGGCGAACGTCGCGGTGAAACGCCTCCTCGACAAAGGCGACGGCTCCGTAGAGGTTGTTGGTGTCGGTCAGGGCCAGGGCCTTGTAACCCAGCCGGGCCGCACGATCGAGCAAGGCTTTGGGGCTGGCCGTGCCTTCCAGCAGAGAATACCAGCTGTGGGTGTGCAGAGAAACAGGCATCAGCGCACTCCAGCAATTGCAACGTCCCCCGACGATCTGAACAAAAGTCGATAGCAGGCTGCAATGTCAGCAGGTTCGGGCAACGGAAAAAAGTTCCTGGGATTTCCGGAACTTTCCTGGCAGAGCGGTGTCAAAGAGTAGAGTGGAAATCAACCCGCTCCCGTGATTTGTTCTTGAGGAGGCATGCAGATGGTTCATCGTTACTGGCTCCCCGGCCTGACCGCTCTCGGGCTGGTGCTGGTGCTTGGGCCTCTGGAGGCCAGCGCCCGGCAGAAAAAAAATCCAGCCACGCAACCAAAAAATCCAACGGCGGCCCAGCAGAAAGCCGCTCAGAAAGCCGCCGCCGAGCAACAAAAGGCGCAACTCTTCCAGGCACACCTTGTGCTGCTCGGGGAACTGCACCACGTACACTACGTGCTGGCGGCTGCCAAGCACGACTACAATGGGCTCCGGGTCAAGGCGATGGGCCAGGTCCAGAAGGCCATCAACGCGCTGCACAGCGAGATCAGCCATCACCACAAGCACTTTAACGCGAAAACGCACACGCCGCCCTTGAACAAGACCACCCCGAAGTCCAAGGGAAGCAAGGAAACGCAAGCGATCTCGGACGTCTATTTGCAGCATGCGATCACGGGACTGCAGACGGTCTACACTCAACTGGCCGGTCTGCCCAAGGGGCCGCACCACGCCCAGGTCGGCAAGGAGCTAACGACCGCCGTGAATGAGCTGCACGCGGCACTGAAGATCCGCTAGCACCAGGGGCCACGGCGAACCGGCCGCGAACGCGGCCGGCTGTGGCTGCAAATGGTGTTCTACCTCCTACAATAGTTGTCGGTTGCCCTTTGTTCGTTGTTCTCGGCGAAGCAAGGTGAGGGGCTTCTCCGGGACAGCGGATAACCGGCAACCGGCAACCGTTGTGGGAGGATTTCGCATCATGTCGGCAAGTTACGACGCCATCATCATCGGGGCGGGGCACAATGGTCTGGTGACGGCCTGCTACCTGGCGCGAGCCGGGTGGAAGGTGCTGATGCTGGAACGGCGTCACGTCGTCGGCGGCGCCTGCGTCACCGAGGAGACCTTTCCCGGCTTCAAAGTCTCCACGGCCGCCTACGTCAACAGCCTCTTCCGCAAGGAGATCATCCGCGATCTGCGCCTGGCCGAGTACGGCTTTGCCGTCCTGGAGCGCAACCCCTCGTCCTTCACCCCCTTTCCCGACGGCCGCTCGCTGCTGATGGGGCCGGATACGGAGATGACCCTGCGCGAGATCGCCAGGTTCAGCCTCCGCGATGCCGAGAACTATCCCAAGTACAACGCCATGCTGGAGCGCGTGGCCGACGTGATCGAGCCAACGCTGCTGCTGCGGCCGCCGAACCTGCTCCGGTCGGGGCTGAAGGACCTGTGGCGGCTGTTCTGCCTGGGTCGATCGTTCCAGAAGATGGGTCCGGACGCCAGCGAGGCGATCGAGGTGCTGACCGGAGCGGCCCGGCCGATCCTGGATCGCTGGTTCGAGTCGGAGCAGGTCAAGGCGACCCTGGCCACCGACGCCATCATCGGGGCGATGGCCTCGCCGAGCATGCCGGGGACGGCCTACGTGCTGTTCCACCACGTCATGGGCGAGACCAACGGCAAGCGCGGCGTCTGGGCGTACGTCAAGGGCGGCATGGGCGGGCTGACGCAGGCGCTGGCGAAGGCGGCCCAGGCGCTGGGGGTCGAGATCCGCACCGAGGCGGAGGTCGCCCGCATCGCGGTCAAGAGCGGCATTGCAACCGGCGTCATCCTGGCCGGCGGCGAGGAATTGCGGGCGCGAGTGGTGGTGAGCAACGCCGACGCCAACGTAACCTTCAACAAGCTGATGGACAATCGGCTGCTGCCGCCGGCGTTCGCCGAGGCGGTCAACCGGATCAGCTACGACAGCGCCTCGCTGAAGATCAACGTCGCCCTGTCGGAATTGCCGCGCTTCACCGCCCTGCCCGATCCAACTCCGGGCCCGCAGCATCGCGGCACCATCCACGTCTGTCCCGATCAGGACTACATCGAACGGGCCTACGACGACGCCAAGTATGGCCGGCCCTCGCAACGGCCGATCCTGGAGTGCTGCCTTCCCTCGGTGGTCGATCCGAGCGTGGCCCCGCCCGGCCAGCACCTGATGTCGATGTTCATTCAATATGCCCCCTACAAGCTCCGGGAAGGCACCTGGGACGAACAGCGCGATCAGTTTGCCGACCGCTGTTTCGACCTGCTCAACGAGTACGCACCGAATTTCAAGCGCTCGGTGGTTGCCCGGCAAGTGCTGACGCCGCTGGACCTGGAACGCACCTTCGGTCTGACGGGAGGCAACATCTTCCAGGGCGCGATGACGCTGAACCAGCTGTTTTCTCTGCGTCCGGTCCTCGGCTGGGCCGGCTACCGGACGCCGATCAAGGGGCTGTATCTGTGCGGGGCGGCGGCGCACCCCGGCGGCGGCGTGATCGGGGCGGCGGGGTGGAATGCGGCGCGGGAGATTTTGGGGAAGTGAGGGGCGGTTTTGATTTATCGTTTCGCGCTCACCCGGTCCAGCGCGAAACGATAAATCAATACCACCCCTCATCGCCCGCCACACAGCACCTTGACTTCCCTTACCGCCTGCTCAATCCGCTCCAAGCGTTCGATGACCTCGGCGTGGAGCCCCTGCCTCTCTTGACGAAGGATCGCCAGCGAGGAAGTGCGTTCCGCACGGTCACGCTCCAGGGCCTCGGACCACATCTTGCGTTCTTCCTTCAGCTCCTCGCGAAATGCCTTCAGGGCATCGCGGTGCAAGAGGAACAACGCCGCCGCGAACAGGCCCATGCCACCCAGGTTCGCCAGACCCGTCAGGATTGCGTCCATTGTGCGCTTCCTCCGATTGGGGGATCAGACGTCATTGGCCGGGAAGACACTGGTCTCGCGCTTGAGGAGGACTTGCTTGTGGTCCAGAGCCGTACCGGCTCCCACTCGGCGGACGATCACCACACGGTACTCGTTCTGGGCGCCCAGGCTGGGGAAGTAGACCTTGTCCATCTGAGTGCCCACGGTGGTGAACTGGCCGCCGCTGTAGTCGTCGCGGATGTCCACGCTCGTTGCCACAAGCATGACGTGCGTGTAATACGGTGTCGTCAGGTCGGACGCTCCCTTGACCGTCAGCGTGCAGGGCACGTTGGCGACGTCCGGTGCGCTCGGGGGAGCGTTGTTGGCCCGGTAAATGTTACAGACGGCGTTGGTTGCAGCTGGAATGGCCATGACGTTAACTCTGCATGGTAGAAATGGTAAACCGGCGATAGGGCGCCAGGAGCGTCTTGACGTTCGTGGGCGACTCGGACAGGGCCGGAGGAGTTTGCCAGCGCTGCGAGGCGCTGCCGGATACGCTTTGGCCGGCGATGGCGGGGTCGCGCAGCGTTTGCCAGTAAAGCTGGGAGACCCACTCGGCACACGCTTCCTGAACGGCTTCGGGAATCGTGCTGTAACCCGCGGTGTACTGCACCCGGAAGTTGTTGACTCCCACCGGCCAGATGAGGTCCTCGGGATGCAACAGTTCCGGGTCGGTGTAAGGAATCGCCCGCAGCAGCCAGCCGCGGGCATCCCACTGGTAGCCCTGCAGTTCGTAGGTGTGCATCTTCAGTTCGGCGAAGCTGCCCGCAACACACTGCATGGCGCCCTGGCCGCCCGTGCCGTCGCCAAACATCGGCGGCCAGTACAGGTCGGAACTCGGCCAGCTGCCGTAGTTGGTGCCATCGCCGACCACCTGGGCGCTCCAGCCATTGCCGAGGGCATTGATCGCAGTGACAACGGCCGTGAGCATGAGGTTGCCGGCAAACGTGACGCTGGTGTCGGTGTAGGCCACACCGGCGTTGGAGCGGAACAGAGTGAGCCCCGTGCTGGTGACGCTGACACGGGCCTGCACGTTCGCCACGTTGGTGTTGGTGATCTTGATGACAGTCACCGGACGATAACGGACACTCTGCACTGACTGGATGGGATACTCCCGGAGCAAGAGGCGTCTGTCGCCGTTGCCGTCGTACAGCTCATCCCGGAAGCGCAAGTAGAATGCCCTCCGGCAATACTTCTCGATGGCGTCGGAAACCGCCGTGATGAGGACGCCGAGCAGGGCGTCCTGGGACGTGTCCACGATGGATTGGATGTTCTGCTTCGCCCGGCCAAGGGTAATCAGGTCCTTGGCGTTCTGGTAGTAGACCGTCACACGGATGGCATCGACGCTGGCCGTGTCGTTACCGGCAACGGCCAGGGCCACGCCGAAGTTGCTGGCGTTGACGTCGGCGGGAGCGAGGCTCAGGCCCCAGAGGTCAGTGCCGCTGCCGTATCCTTGCCAGACCAGGGAGGTGCCCCAGGCCGCTGGAATGGCCCGGTTCTGAGCGTTCTGGACGGCTCCGCCCTTGATGAGCAGCACCTGGTTGTCCGTCACGGCGCCGGCGGCGGACTGGCGCTGAATCTCCGCGAAGACGCCGGTGATGGTGGCTGTGCTGGGCACGGTGAATCCGAAGCCGGTCGCTTCGAGATAGTTGGAGTTGGTACTGCTGCTGCCGGTGTTGACCGTGGCAAACATGCCATCGCCGACCAGGATATTTCCTGGGTTGGTCCAGGCGGTGGTGCCGTAACTGGGATCGTTGACACCGGCGGAGGGGAACAGAGGGCCTTGAAGCATGGCTCATAAATCCTTGTGTGGTTGTCAGAATCCCAGGGCGCTGCCCTGGGCTATCCTGTTGCGCCCCTTCGGGGCGAAGACTAGCCTCTTTGCCCCGAAGGGGCGCAACAGGATAGCCCAGGGCAGCGCCCTGGGTTGGGGGGCGAGACGGGCTTTCTCTTTCTGAGTCGCAATAAAGCCCCCCAGGGCGCTGCCCTGGGCTATCCTGTTGCGCCCCTTCGGGGCGAAGACCAGTCTCTTTGCCCCGAAGGGGCGCAACAGGATAGCCCAGGGCAGCGCCCTGGGTTGGAGGCAAACCAGACCTCCTAACGCCAATCCGTCGCCCAGAGAAACTTGCTCAGCTTGATTGGTCGCAGACCAATGCCGAGAAGACTCCCGGGCGCAGTCGCATCCAAATCACTGCTCTTGTACTCCAGCGCCGCGAAGGGCAAGCACTTGCCCGTATCCGTGTGAACGTCCACGTCCAGCGTGTAACGGTCTGTGTCGTCTTCCACGGCATAGCGCCGGCAGCAAACGCACACCGCCACCAGCAAGGGCTGGTCGCCGACAAGTCCCTGGTCGCGAGCCAGGAGGTTCGGCGGCAAGAAGCTCACCAGTCCGGCCGGGTTGGCGAGCAAGGCATCGGCGGCCTGGTCATCGATCTCCTGCCGCCATTTCTCCGCCTCGGTCTTCCCCGAAAGGGCATAGAACTCGGGCCCGCCTTCCAGAGGTCGATAGCAACGGAGACGCAGCGTGAGATACTGCTCTCCCTTGCGCCGGGCCCTGCGAAGGACAAGGTGCTGCGTATCAAAGTAGCACGTCCGCAACTCCTGGCCGAGGAAATGGGGGTCCCAGGGTTCGTTCGGCAGCACGTCGTGCATGAAGTGCGCCACCGCGGGGATCTGCACCGCTGGAACAGCCCACGTTCCCACGTTGCTTCTCAGGACGTCCGCTGCTGGATCAATGGTTGCCATTTGCTTCGCTTCCGTCATGAATGGGACGGCGAAAGAAATGGGGCCGGGAAGCGCACCCACGACTGCTCTGCCCCGAGCAGAGCAGCCCACCTTTCCTCCCGGCCCTGGTTCCGCTGAAGCCGGCTCACACGATCTGGATTTCTTCCCAGGTGAGGCCCGGACTCAGGAGTGGCGACGTGCCAGCCGTGCCGACGAACTGCATCTGGTAGCTGCAACCCGGCTCGACGACGATCTCGCCGTCGATGTCTTCCGTACAAGGAGCCGGGGCGTTGTTGGCACCGCCCACGAAGGCACCACATGCGGCGAAGGCCCGGTAGCACACCGGCGTGACAACGGTGTTGTTGACCAGGGCCTTGCCAACCGGCGTGGCAGTGTTGCCCACGTCACTGGCCACCGGCGTCAGACTGGTGCCGCCCGAAGGGGCCGTCTGCGTGTTGCTGTTGTTGATGCAGTGGTAGAACGTGCCGACGCCCAGGGTGCCGCTGACGTAGCCCAGAGACACCTTCTTGATGGACAGCCGTTTGCCGGACCCCTGCGGGTTGTAGAGGGTGAGCAACGCCGTCGTACTCAGTGTATGCCCGCCGGCGACGCCGCTGCCCTGTTCCTGGGCCGCGAAGAGGACGCCGCGGTGCGCCGCTTCGTAGTATTTGCCATGCGCCTGCGTCACGCACAACTCGTTGGACTTGGCCGTGCGGATCGGCTGCAAGTTGGTGCCGTCCGCGTTCATGACCGGACCGACCCGGCCGGTGATAATGCTCAGCTGACTCATGAAGGTCTCCTTTGGTTTAGAGGCACTCACACAACGGCGAGCGGCGCGGCGTAAGCCCGCCGGTAACAGGCGAGCCGATACCGGCGGGCTTACGCCGCGCCGCTCGCCAAAAAGTTACAGCTTCTTACGCGGCCACGTTTTGCGTGGCAACCGAAGTGTCATTCTGGGCCTTGCCAGGTTTCTGAAGGGCTTCGTCGCCGAAGCCGACGATGGTGACGTTGACGTTGTGGCCGCCGGCGGAAGTCTCCGTGGCCTGGAGTCCAACGTAGCGGTATCCCGTATCGAGTTGGTCCGCCCGGATCTCGAACGTGTACTGCTTGCCGCTGGTGCTCAGGCCAGTGAGCTGCACGGTCGAGAGCCCCACACTCTGGGGGTTCTGGCTGGACGAGAGGTTGCTGCTGGCGGACTCGATCAGGTTCAGAGTGACCGTGCCGCCGGCGACCACCGTGCCAATCTCCACGAGGAAGAAGGCCCGGTGGAACTTGCTCATGTCGATCGCTCCGGTGGTCACCGTGGCGGTGCCGCTGGAGTTGATGGTCTGGTTGTTGACGGAGGCACAAATGCCAAGCCGCTGTGTGATCTGTTCGGTGTACATGCTCACTCCTCAGTTCAGAACGACAAACGGGCTCACCTGCGTGGTCGTGTCCTGCAACGTGACCGGGGCCGACAGCCACGGCTGACCGTCCACGCGCTCGACCACGCGCCAGGTCATCTGGTTTTTCAGGAAGTTGACGTGTTCACTGGCCGCGATCTCAATGCTCATGCGATCGCCAATGACGTACAGCCCCGGGTCGAGCAGCATCAGGTCGCCCTTGGTTCCCAGGGCAGGCACCTTCTCCGTTGGATACGCGGGCCGGCCCAGCAAGCTCCAGGTCGGCGTCTTGGTGATACCCTGGTCGATGCTGATGAAGATGGCCCGTCCGTTGCCATCCTTCAACTGCAGCAGCTGCGGCACCACCGTTGGCGAGAACGTCCAGATCGCCTTGCCCCAACTCATGGGCAACAACTTGGACCACATGGTGGCCACGTCCACGAACTGCACGCTGGTCGGGGCATTGCGCGTGACCGCAATGGCTGCCGGCGCGGACAACATTCCTTGCGGCTTGCCGACGCCGTTGCCCTGGAGGAACGCATACTCCTCGAACCAGGCGATGGACTGGGCAAAGAGCATCATCAGGAACTGCTCCAGGCCCATCACCGAATCCTGGAGCAATACGTTCGAGCTAACGGTGTAGCCCGACAGCTCCCACGCCTTCAGCTCCATCTGCCGGAACTGCGGCTCCGTTTCGGTGCGCGTCTGGGCCTCGGCGGTCCAGCTCATCTGCACGCCGCCGAAGAACGGCGACACGCCGGCGCTCTGAACGGTGGTCACGTCGAGGTACGGCATCTGCAGCGTCGCACTGGCCATCGGCACCACGAAGGCCCGCGGCCGGATGAACGTCTGCTCGGCCATGATCGTCTGCAGCTGCTGGTAGAACTCCGGCGGCACCGTGTAGCCGCCGGTCACGCCGGACGCTTCCGCCAGGGCCGCCTTCTGCTGCCAGGCGACGAAGGTGCTGCCGTAGTGCTTTTCCAGATAGCTCCTGTCGCCGCGGGCCACGGCCAGGGCCCAGTCGCCAAAGCTCTTCTTCGGATCGCCCGAGCCGCCCGCCCCGAAGAGAGCGGGGATGCCGTGACGCTTGCTCTGGGCCTGAGCGTCGGCAAATTGTTTGAGGGTCTGGTTGATGATCGCGTCGAGGCCCTTGGTCCAGCCGGCCAGGGCGTTCTCGACGCCGCGGGCGATGACGGGGCCAAGGGGATCATCGCTGACCGCCCGGGCGATGCCGCTGGCGACCAGCGACTGCCCTTCGCCGGCATCGACGTGCAAACGCTCGCCGGCTTTCTTGCCAAGGAAATCCTTGAGCAGTTCAATCCACATGGGGAATCACCTCGGAGGAGAACGAATGGAATCAGGTTTCACCACAACACCGTCCATCTCCAGACAGAGACTCAGGGCTGACGCTTGCCGGCGCGCATCGCTTGCGCTGTGGGCATGCCGGCATCACCCTCCCCCGGTTGTCCTGATGGATCTGCAAGAGTCGGGTCCGGACTTGCACCGGAAGGCGGGTGTCCACGGTCCCGCCTGTCACTGTGACTCCCGACCAGGATTCCGTTAGCAAGAGAGTAGTCATCACGCTCCGCGTGATGAAGGCATCACGCGGAGCGTGATGACTACTCTCGGGGCGGCCTCACACTCTGCCCCGCGCCCGATCCAAAGCCTCCCGCACGGCCTTCTCCGTCAGAGCATCCCAATCCACCCGTTGGATCTCGGCGTGAACCGCACGCTCCACTTCAGCAAGGCTCGTGAAGGACCCAACGGTCTGAATCCCCGCTGCCGGCGGCGACGCTTGCCCAAACAGCCTGTCATCCAGTCCCAGCGCCCGCACGTATTCCTGCTCCAGCGTCAGCCGGCCCTTCGACACCTGCTCCACCAGGGCGTCCTGGTTGGCCGGCAAGAAGCAGACCGCATACTCCAGTAACAGCCACTCGTCGAAGACCAGCGTGCCCTCGGGCCAGCTCTGTTTCTTCGCCTCCTTGCTGTCGGCGAAGTGGGCCTTGGTCGGCAGAAAACCAATCGACTTGCCGTTGAGCAGCCCGGCCTGCACCAGGGCAAAGACCTTGTCGGCCGGCCAGGGGTCTTGCCAGCCCTCCGGCTGCTCCGGATAGCGCGTCTTCGCCTTGATTCCGACCAGCTCGCCGTCCCTGACGCGCTTGCGCCAGAGGCTGCGACCGACCGGCGGCAGCCAGTAGGCATGCCCAAGCGTGACCAGCGGGTTGCTCTGGAACTGCGAATCGTTCATACCGCGGGCAATGACCACCTCGCCCATGCGATCCACGGACTCGGTGCTGATCCAGCTGACGTCGCTGCGCTCGCCGGGGTTCAGCTCCGTGGGCGCCCGCGCCATGACGCGCTTGCGATACTCGTACTCCTTGCTCCGAGGCAGTGTGCGGAGCAGCAGGTCGAGGGCCCGGGCCGCCCGGTCCTGCATGGGAAATCCCAAAGGTCCAACGGTCTTGCCATAGGCCTGGTTGACGTTACTCATGACTGATCCTCTTCGTCCGCGTCTTCTGCTGGTGTGGAGCTGTAGTTGACACTTGGTGCCGGCTCGGTCTGGCCCGGCATGATCCGGGGCACGTCGGCCGGGATCGAGCGTCCCGGCAGCCAGGGCACTTCGCCCCAGCCCACCGGCGGCAGGCCTCGGCCGGCGCGCATCTCGTTGATCGAAAGCACGCCCCATTCCAGGTCCTGGGCCTGCTGCTGCAACGCCGCGTCCTGGTCCACGGGGACCGGATCTTCGGACGCCAGGAACAGCCGGCCCGTTGGATCGAAGAGCGGGACCAGGGTGCTGTTGAGCTTCTCGTCCCGACGCTCCAGCCGGGGTGAGATCGCCTGGCTCATGTGCTGGCTCTGGCTCGCTTGCAGGTTGGCCAGGTTGGTCTGGCTGCTCAGGAACGCCACCGGAACGTGGAAGGCGTTGGCGATCTGTTCCGAGGTCGCCTTGAGGTCTGCCAGCAGGGCCAGGTCTCCCAGCGAATGCTGCAGCACTTGCACGTTCATGCTCGATTCGGCCACGACCACCCGGCCAGCGCCACCCCGGCGGAGCTTCGAGTTCCACTGCGTCTCCAGCCGGTCGCGTTCCTCCTCGCCGATCACCCTCTCCGGAAAGATCATCGCATCCGGGATGGCGTTGTTGTCGAACTTGGCCTGCTTGAACGCGGCGAAATCGGATGCGAGGCTCACCTGCTCGAAGCACGCCTGCAACGGCGACAGCCCGCTGGTGTACGGGTCCCTCGGGTTGGGATAGCGGAAGTGGACGATGTCTTCCGGAGCGAACAGTTGCTCCCGACCCAATGTTCGGTATCGGAACGAATCAATCAGGTTCGGACTGTTCGCCTGTCGCATGGGAGTCACGTTCTGACTGGGCAAGATCCAGATGCGGATCGGCACGCCCAGAAGGGAATCGCGCTCCAAGTACCAGTACGCACAGCCGTGAACCTCCTGGTAAAGCGTCGTCAGCTCCCACAGGTCAAACGGCCCCATCGTGTTGAACGGTGTTGTGGGCGCCTGGAGCAACTGCAGCAGCGGATGGTCCGTCACTTCTTCCACCGTGGCCGCACTCTTGAGCTTCGGGCGCAGCCATTTCAGGGATTGCAAGCGCTGGAACGTCTTCCGCGAGACCGGTGCGGTGCCACACTTCGGTCTGGGCTGATTGTGCTGCGTGATGACGTACAGGTTCGGCGGATACGTCGCACAGACGGACGCATTGATGCTGGCACAGCTCCAGGCGGTCCCCTTCAGTTCGGCCAGCAGTTCGTTGGGCGTTGGATTGCGATGGCGGTGGTAGACGTCGATGGCGGAAGAGCCGGACCACTGCGAGCCGAGCAGCGACTGCGGCGCGGCCTTGCCCAGCAGCCAGCAGCCGGTGCGAACCAGGGTCTTGCCGATCCAGCGCAACATTTTCACTCCCGATAGATGTTCCAAACTGTTGTCATGCTCTCACCGTGGGTGCGCTGCGCGACCCACGGCTGGGTTATACAACCCCTTCGGGGTAGGAAGACAACCAGAGCCCGGTATTTACCCCGAAGGGGTTGCATAACCCAGCCGTGGGTCGCGCAGCGCACCCACGGAACCAATCGCGCACCCACGGAACCAACGCGCACCCACGGAACCAACCCCTTCACCGCCACAGCTCCTCGTTGTCCAGCCTCAGCCAGGGTCTTTCCTTCTTCGGGGTCGGCTCCAATTGCTCCGTTCGATCCTCTGCCCCAGACCCTTCCAGCGGCTTCTTCCGCCGGAGCCGTGCGATGAAGCGCTCATCCAGCCGCGAGATCAGGTAGCGCAGCGCGGCCAGGGCGTGGTTGTTGGCATCGATGGGGTTCTCGCCCAGGTTCGCCTTCTCGACCTCGGTCGGATAGCGGTACAGCCGGGCTTCCCGCACCAGGTTGGGACAGGCCGTTTCGCACACCTTGAGCCGGCCTGTCCGTAGCCGGGCGTTGACCGCACTGATGCCTGAGCGGATGTCATTGTCCCCCTGTCGCACGACCAGGCCCGCGACCCGCAGTTCCTCGCACTCCGTTCGTCCAGCCGGGTCCGCGTACCACGTCACCGAACCCAGCGCCTTCAAGGCGTCGCGGTGTTCGTGCAGCGGCGTTTGCGAAAGGTAGCGCTCGCCCAGCACCCAGAGACAATCGTCCCGATCCAGGACGCCCCAGACGGCCGCGAAGGGATTGCGCCAGCCGAAGTCGATGCCGCCCACCAGCTGCTGATGGTCCAGGGCTGGGCAGTCTTCCTCCGCGACCAGGCACTGCTCGAAATCGGGATAAACCAGACCGGTCAGGGCGTTGAAGCTGCATCCATATTCCTGGCTGATCCAGGCGTCGCCGAGGGCCCGGCGTTCGGACTCGATGAACGCCGGCGTGATGCGCGGACACTGCTGCCAGGGCACCTTGATCTTCTTGAACTCCGGATTGGTCTCCCACTCCTGCCAGAACCAGCCCCGCTGGCCGAACGGAGAGGACAGGGCGACGATGCCGCCCCTGACTGACGGCGCACATCGGGCGAATGGTGCGATACAGCGCATCGGCGATGCGCGACGCCTCGTCGAGCAGGACCAGGCGCGGCCGGGAGAAGCCGCGGATGGTCGCTTCCTTGCCCGGCAGGCCGATGATCCGCGAGCCGTTGGCCAGCTCCAGCTTGGAGAGCGTCTGGGCGTCCTGGCTGGTCGGGAGGGGCCGATCGACCGCGTTGAACGCATCGAGGATCTTGCGGAAAAGCTCATGGCTCTGCCGCAGGCTGGGCGAGAACAGCAGCACCAGCGAGCCGGCCTGGAACAGCGCCGTATGCAGCGCCAGGGCGGCCACCACGCTGGACTTGCCGCTCTGGCGGGAGCAGTTGAGCAGCACCAGCCGATCCGCCGACAGCAGGAAGTCGCGCTGCCACGGGTCGGGAGTCATACCCTGGGCCTGCATGATCCGGCTTGGATCAAGCAGCAGGGAGAGGAGCTTTCGCTGATTCATACGTCCAAGGCTATCCGCCTCGTGTACGTTTGTACCAGAGCAATTTGCACGGATTTTTCCGAATTCTGGAGTGACAATTGCGCGGGATTTTCTGGGAGTCTGGCTGTTCAGGAGGCAGAAAGCGCGTTACAGTGCCAGAAGAGGCTTTTCGCCCCAGGAGAAACGATCGTGTCGCACGAACAACCGATTCTCGTCCACCCGTCCCCCCTGGTGGAGACGCTCCGTCCCGAGCATCTGCAAAACCAGATCGAGGTGGCCTCGCCCAGTCCAGAGCAGATCGCGGCGGCCAATGGGGTCTTTGCTCAGCAGCAGGAGTCGCAGCAGGTCGCCAACCTGCTCGGGCTCTGGAGCAGCGCCATGCTGATGCACCACCTGGTCGCGGACTCGCTGGATACACGGGAGAAGGAAGCGGAGGATCGGCTGCGGAAAGCGAACAGAGCTGGAGTTGCCGGAGAAATGAGGTAGGGTGCGGATTACCCGAGCGTGGGCCGAATTGGCCCAAGCCCGGCGGGCGTGGTGGGCCTCGCTACGCTCGGACCACCCTACGTCACGCGCCACCGCCCCTCGCCAATCTCTTCCGCCCGTCCCTCGCGCTGCAGTTTCCTCAATCCCGCCAGCGTCTGCAGCTCGGCCAGCCGCATCAGGTTGGCCGGCAATCCCCGGTACAGCTCCGGCAGCAGCTCCGCAATCGAGCGCGGCCCCGCGGCCAGGGCGGCGAGCAGTTGCTCCTCGCGCGTCCGCCGATGCGCGATCGCTTCCTCGATCACGAACGCTGGCCGGGCGCTGGGCGGTCCGTGGGCCGGCAGCAGCAGCCGGGCCGGCAAGCGCAGCAGCAACCGCAGTGAATCGAGGTACTGGGCCAGGTCGCCCTCCGGCGGCGCGATGATGATGGACGAGATCGTCGAAACCATGTCGGACGCGAACAGCAGCCGGTAGGACTCTTCCCACAGGACCAGGTGGCCGGGAGCATGGCCGGGCGTGTGCAGGGCCTGCAGCGCCCAGTCTCCCCGACCGTGCGGGGCCGGGCCAAGGTCCAGCTTCTCGCCGTCGTGCAGCTCGCGGTCGATCGGCACCTTCCCCGCCAGCAGCCGGGCCGTCACCGGATGAGCCAGGATGGGCACGCGGTAAACCTCGGCCGCCCGCCGGGCGGCCCCGACGTGGTCGGGGTGGTGGTGCGTCAGGATCACGCCGGCAATCTGCGTTCCCTCGGCACGTTCGCGGTCGATCACCGCGAACATCCGCTCCTGCTCGGCCGGGTCGGTCGGGGCGGGATCGACCAGGTAGCAGACGCGGTCGCCGACCAGGTAGGTGTTGGTGTGCGTCGCGGGAGGCAAGCCCTGCACGGCCAAGGGGATCATCAGCACGCCGGGCGAGAACCAGATCGCCGGCAAGGCCCCCGTGGCCAGGTGGTCGAACAGCGGCCGGGATGTCGTGGGCAAAGACTCGACGGTGCTGGCGTGCTCGATCGTGAGCAGCAGCGAGACGGTCGGCGGAGAGATCAGCATTTCGCCGGCACGCCAGCGGCGGAGGATTCCCGCCGGGGTGTCCCACTCGCCGTGCGTCAGCTCGCCGGGCCAGACGTCCGCCTCCTGCCCGGCCGGCAACGCGGCCACGAAGAAGGCCGTGTCAAAACGCATTGCCGAAAAGGTGGGAGTAACCAGGGAGCCGATCAGGGTGAGATCATCAGCCCGCAGCGACAGCCCGAGCCGGGCGAGGAGATCGGCGAACGTGAGGCGGTTTTCCAGCAGGTCGCGGCGAAGCTCGGCCCAGGCGGGATCGGCCGGAGGGATGGAGCCGTCTGCGCGGTGGGCGAGGAGGACGCCGGTTTCCTCGAACAGTTCGCGGAGGGCAGCGACGTGCTGGGCCGTCAGCCCCGGCCCACCGGCGGCCAGCTGGGCGTCTCCCTCACCGACCTTACCGCCGGGAAAGGCCCCAAAGCCGCCGAAGAAGCGCAGGTTCTCGGCCCGCTGCACCCGCAGCAGCTCCGCCGAGCCCGGTCCGCAGGCCAGGATCACGCTGGCGGCGGCAATCACTTCTTCTGCTCTCCGCCCTCTTCCTCGGGCTCCGGCTCGCCCTTGAGTCCCCTCTCGACCGCTTCCAGCAGTCGTTCCATCGCGAACGGCTTGCGGATGTAATCGATGACGCCGAGGTACTCGGCATAGGCCTTGTGCCGGCTGCCCTCGTTGGCGGTGATCATGATGATCGGCGGGGCGTCCTGTTTGCCGCGGAAATGCTCCAGGACGGGGTAACCGCCCATGCGCGGCATCATCATGTCGAGGATGACCAGGTCGGGCCGCTGGTGGTAGATCTGCTGCTTGCCCTGCTGCCCGTCGCGGGCCTGGATCACGCGATGGCCCTGCCGTTCCAGCACGGCCCGCAGGCCGTCGCTCAACTCCATGTCGTCGTCCACAATCAAGATCGTCTTCGTATCTGCCATTCTAATGTTCCTCATGCTGCCGCGGTGAACGTGAACCGAGGTAGGATAGGGTATCTTATCGCGCTGGGGGAGCGCTCACAAGGAAAGAACCAAGGGACCGTGGCGCTGTCCCACCTGCCGGAGACGATGCAGTTGCCGTCAGGGCTATCAGAGGGTATGCTCTTGTCGGTTGGACTATCGCTGGGGCGGCTGATACTTGTCCAGCTCGCTTGCCAGGTCTGCATAAAGTTGGTCGTAGGTCAGGAAGCGGATCGGCAACGAGTTGACCAGGACTTTGGCCGCCCGCCAATGCCAGCGCCGCTGCTCGCGTGGATGCGTCAGGTGACCATCCCTCCCAATGACCAGCAGGCCGAAGTAGGAAGCCCGGCGGTTGCCGAAGCGTTCCTCGAACTCTTCGGTATGCATCATCTCGTCGAGTTTCCAGAACCAGTCGATGATCTGGCTCAGTCCGTGTTCAAAGCGAGTCGCCCATTCCGGTGTTGCTTTCTTGCCTTGTTGCCGGAACAGGCAACCCGCTGTCGCGTCTTCCCACTCGATGAAGCCGTAGGATTTGCTGACGGAATCGCCGACGACCAGGTCGCAACCGAAGTCGCCAAACAATTGATACTGGTAGGCAATCAGGTCACAGCGGGGCATTCGCCAACCGCAGGAGCCAATCAGAGCGGCGAGTTGTTGTCTGGTCTCGAAGAACGGTTTGACGTCGGCACTTTCCTCCAGCTCCGCCTTCCCGTCGAGCAAGGTCCGGAAGTCGGCAAGCTCCGCCCGGCATTGCTCCAGATCGAACGAAACCTCGATGAATTCTTTCATCGCGCCTCTTGGCCCGCCCCCTTCGTCCGATAAGGCTCGTACCGCTCCTTCGGTGCGATGCTGTCGATGTGGATGCGGCCATCTTTCGGATAAAAGAAGACGAGCATCTCGCCTTCCGGAAAGGGCACGTGATAGGCGAACAGGTCCCGGTTCGGCCACCAGCGCTCGACCGTGCCCGTCGGGTAGTCTTCAGGAAGCCGTCCAACCAGCCCCTCCAGCGCTGCCATCATCCTGGCCTGGTCCGCGAAGGGCGACATGTGCCAGGCGATCAGGGCCCGATCATCCACCACAACTTTCTCTTTCGTTGGCATGAATTGCTCCTCCTCTTGTGCCTGATCCAGCAAGGCTATTTTACCCGCCGCATGACAACCACGGAAGAGAACTCGGCTGGGGCCGTTCCGGAGCGGGCTGTCCCGGTTTCGGTTCCTGAAACCTTTCCCCTTCTTTCCCCTTCAGCCGGCGCCCGAAATGCCGCGGGCATCACGATCACGAGTCGAGGATGACCAGGTCGGGCCGCTGGTGGTAGATCTGCTGCTTGCCCTGCTGCCCGTCGCGGGCCTGGATCACGCGATGGCCCTGCCGTTCCAGCACGGCCCGCAGGCCGTCGCTCAGCTCCATGTCGTCGTCCACAATCAAGATGGTCTTCGTATCTGCCATGTCAAGGGTTCCTTGTGCTGCCGCGGTGAACGTGAACCGGGGTAGGAAGGGTATTTTATCGCGCGGGGGGAGCGGTCACAAGGAAAGAACCGAGCTGCCCGGGACGAGAGGCCGCCAGCGAACCATGGCCGCGGCAGGTAAGGACGGCGGCGGTGGGCTGGAAATAATGACGTAGGCCGGCCTTCCCAGGCCGGCCGGACGGGCTGGGAAGCCCGTCCTACTTCACACGCTAAGGGAACCGCACCATCAAGAAAGCTCCGCTCCGCCCAGGCAACAATCGTCCAGCTCGATTCGCTCCAGGGCAATTTGTTCTGGGTCCTGGTTGGCGGCCACCACGAGCTTGTCCAGCGTGGCCAGATCTGCGCTGCTGGCGATGATCCGGCGTCCGTCCAAACTGAAGGCCACCCACTGCCCACGATATTTCGCTAATTCCGAAAGGGGGAACCGTGCCCGGTTCTCCCGGTATTCTTGAGGATTCACGCTTGTTTTCCTGGTAACGAGAAGCAGGAAGAAACCACCTTCCTCAACTTAGGGAGATTGTCGAGATCCTGTCAAGGCCGGAGAGGAAGCAGGGGAGGCAGCAGTTCGGCCTCAAGGCTTTCTGGTTAGGCTTGGGAGACCCTGGACATCGATCCGCACGTCAACCTGCAAGCCAGCCGGCATCCGAAATGCTCCGGCCATCTCGATCACGAGTCGAGGATGACCAGATCGGGCCGCTGGTGGTAGATCTGCTGCTTGCCCTGCTGCCCGTCGCGGCCCTAGATCACGCGATGGCCCTGCCGCTCCAGCACGGCACGCAGGCCGTCGCTCAGCTCCATGTCGTCGTCCACAATGCGGAGAGGTCTGCGGAGAGTTTCTGGTATCGGAGCGAGGGTAGCAGGTTCTTTTTTCCTAATCTTCGATAAGTGATTCTTTCGACCCGCTAAAAGCACCACCGGCACTCTCTATCCTGTAGATTAGGAGTTCTTTTCCTTCTCTCTTTACCTTCTGTGAAATGGAGGCCTTGTTCCCGTAGTTGAAGGTAGCCTCAATAAAGACGAAACCATCCAGCTCCTTCCAAGTTCCTTTAGCTATGATACCCCCCTTCGTCTTATTGTGAAGTTCATAAGTGCCGTCCTTCAAGAAATGGCGTTCCGTGTCGCCACGCCTCCACTTCGTCCCAGCTACGCTCGATCCTTTAGGCGCGCTCTCGTCGTAGTAGAGTTTCTTGTTCGCCTCGTCTGCCTTCACAACCCCATCCACTACCTTCGGCTTCTTCCCATCAACCAGCATGGGGCCGACATCAACTGTCTGGGCCTTGGCTCCGGGCACGACTCGGCCCAAGGCAAATGCACGGTCGGGGTCAAGCAGTCGCCCGTCTTTGTCCTTCGCCTGAATGTGGAGATGGATTTGGCTCGCCCCCAACTCCTTCCCGGTGACACCCAAGAAGTCGTTCGGCCCAACCTCGCCTCTCTTGACCTTGGCTCCTGAGACGTGAATGTACTCGATGCGGACGCCATCGTTGGGTGGCAAGAGCGTAACCCGAATGATGCCGTCCCCAACGTATGTGACTTTCCCGAACACCCCTGCTTTGAACGGCAACTCCTCGGGTAGTACGTTTTTGCCCGGACCCGGCTTGCTGGTGAAATCAATGCAGCCGTGAAAGGCAGCCACTTCTTTGTTCCTGAGCGAGTATTGCTGCCCGGGCTTTTTCTCGACAAAGATGGGGTAGCCGGAGCCTGGGTTTTTCCGCTTTGGTTTGCCATTCTCGTCTTGGGTATAGACTCGAACCTCGTCCGGTTCGGCTGACCTTGTATTTCCGTCCGGCAGTCCCAACATCTCGGGAGTGATTCGGAATGTCCCACTCTCTTGCCCCTTCGCCTTGGGGGTCATCACCACCACGGCGAAAGCGGCAACGATGAACAGCCCCAGCCACGCCACGAACTTGCAATGCTTCGGACTCATCGCGCACACTCCTTCTCCTCGGTTGGTGCCAACTCTTGGAAGCTGGGAGCAGCCACATGACTGCTCTCTCAGAGGTTCAACAGACTTCTAGCCGCTACCAGTTTCGAGACAAGTACGGCAAGTCTCACTTCGGTTCCACAGTACCGCGGGAAATACAGTCCTTTCTGCGCAGCCGCGAAAGCATGCCATCCCCGCATTCTTGTGAACAAGCCTATTTGGCATTTAACGCAGCTTCGCGTTTTTTCAATTCTGCCCTGCGCTTCTCCATTTCTGCCTTCCGTTTAACGAGGTCTGCTTCGCGCTCACTCACCTCTTCCTTCCGGCGGAAGAGTCGATTTCGTTGTGTTTGGCTTTGCTGGTTCGCTGGCAGGGCATTGAATGCTTGTATATCACGATTCAATGCGGCGACGTCGCTCTCCAACGCGGTGCAGTCGCGCTTCCATACGGTCACATCGCGGTTGAATGCGGCCATGTCGCGTGCGAACGCTTCCAGATCACTCTTCAGCTTCGGATTCGTTTCGCCTGACGTTTTCGGGGCAGTCTCGTCGTAATAGAACTTCTTGTTGGCTGCATCCGCCTTCACCACCCCATCCGGCCCAACCCTGGGCTTCACACTGTCGATCAGCATTGGTCCCACACCAACCCAATCTGGCTTGTTCCACTTGATGGTCCGATCCTGCTTCTCTGCCCGGCCCGCGAGGATCGCCCGATCCGGATCAACCAGTTTACCTTCAGAGTTCGTCACCTGAATGTGAAGATGGATCGGCATGTCCAGCCGCTTCCCGCTGGTCCCGAGGTTCCCGGTTTCCCCAAGGATCGTGTCCGGATTGACTGGCTGGCCGGGCTTCAGCCGGACCTCTGATGCGTGGAGATACTGGACGATGTTCCTGTCCGCCATCTGCACCGCGATGAATCCCGGGCGACTCGCAAGCACCGTCCCGTAGACCCCGGCCTTGAACTCGCGGGCCACCGGTCTGCCGTCGGGTCCGCGGCTGGTGATGTCGATGGCTCCGTGGTAGACCGCAACTTCGTTCTCCTTGACCTTGTGCTCTGGGTTGGTGTCGGAACCAATCCACGGCTTCTTCCTCCTATCGGCTGTCCCATCTGCCTTGGCTGGGTAGACGCGGACTTCGGACGGTTCGGCGCTCCGCTTGTTGCCATTGTCGCCCAGCCCGAACATTCCCGGGGTGACTTGAGTATCCTGTGCTGTTGCTTCCATGGCCTTCCCAGACAGCAACAGTGCGCAAGCAAATACTGAACTGATGAATATGTTTCGCATGAGCATTGGAGTACCTCCTGAATGGATAGTCACCGTCGAGTTCGGCTTGAAGAGCGCGACCAAGTTACATCAAGCCGACGAACACCATAATTCGGCAGCTGGCTCACGCTGTAGGGCGTGTGGCACAGGGAGACTGGCCCAGCTTTGGGAATCTCGGATCGCGGTATGGGTAGAGTAATCTGCCTTGCCCGCATCTGCCCCAGGCCAAAAACTTGTCCAACAAGGGGATAAGAGTCGGGTCCGTGCCAGTGAAAGACTGGAAACTGCCTCCTGGAGCGTAGTCATTCGGGGGGATAGCGATGTGGGCGACAGGCTGTTGCGCGGTCTCAACGTAACCGTACAATTCCATCCAGAATGCGGTCGGGTAGTAGAATTCGGGCGCGAAATCGACCCGCCATTGTCCGATCTGGCTGATTGCAAGCGACATGGTTCTGATCACGCCGATTTGCAGTCCGCTTCCCGCCAAGTGGATAGAGCCATCTGGAGGCCATGGAAAAGTGAACTGTTTCGGTTGCTCTTCATTTGCTGCTCTCGGCGCACGGTGGGTTTCGGGTTTTCCTGCCACGATTACGATGAGCGCAGGGTCGAACTGATACGACCATTCCCCACAGCAGTTCAGGCTGCGGCCGTTGAACGTGACTGTGGGCGATGGCCCATTACCCCAGCAGTTGATGACCAGAGGGTTTGGCCCGTCGCTTTCGACCCTGAGTGGAATTGGCCCGTCGTTACCGTTCTCAATGCGAATCAGGTATTTGTCCATCTGGATTGCCTCCTGAAGATCCCCGGGTTGCGCTCGTACCTCGCTTTCCCCGGGGCTTCACTCCTGAATGCAAAAGAAAAGACGTCTGGGCGTTCTGGTAGGACCGGGGACTGGCGGCGGTCTTCATACATCTCTTGCCTCTGGAACAGCACTTTACCAGCCGATCGCCGAATTTGAGTTGCCTGCCGGGGCTGGCTGCCGTTCTGGGCCTTCTACTTCTTATCTTTCTTGATTGGCTTCTCCGTATCGACCCCCCTCCAGGCCATGTCTTTGGTTTTCTTGAAGACGTAGATCCCAGGTTTGTCACGCTTCGGCGTCCCTTTGATGACTTCGTAAGTAGCTTTCGCCCGCAGTTCATACCACTCTGGCTGTCCAGGTAGCTGGACACAATAGCCCTTCTGTTCGGCGGAGAGAAACGCATCCTCATGAATCAACATTTGGCCAGAAGAGCCGCACGCAGCGTTCGGATCAGTGGGAGCAAATTGATCATCGTAGTCCACGGTCGCCCAGTTCGCGCCCTGAAAGCTTGTCCATCTAAAGTTGATGCCGTAGAACTTCTTTTCCGTGTCCCCCGCGCCGACCTTGTCCTCACCTCCGACAACGCCGGTGCCTCTTGGCAAGATCAGCCAGGCAATGATGAGGATGAGAACCAGCACTATCCTTCGATGATTTCCGATGTTCGACATGGAAGTCTCCTTCAATGTATGCCTCACGCCAAGCTCAACCAACGGTAGCCGTTCACAGGTGCGTAGGGGCTCACTTTGACGTTTCCCGACCGCAGATCCTGGCGGATACCAACTTGAACTCTCCTGCCTGATTTCCTCTCACCGAGGGGCGTTTCTGCCTTACCTAGCCGGAGCGGCCGGAAAAGCGGACAAGAATTTCAAAAAAATTCTGGCACGCCACGAAACGCCCCGGTACAATCCCCAGGAAATGCCCCCGGAAGCGCTCAGCTGTCGGTGGCTCCTCCCAGTGGGAACCGTGACCATGCCCGAAGACAGCACCGTTGAGATCCAGCATTGCCTGGACCGCCTGCGAGCCGGCGACCTCGCCGCTCGCTCTCGTCTCCTCGACAGGGCCGGCGACCGGTTGCGGCGACTGGCCCACAAGATGCTCCGCGATTATCCCCGCGTCCGCCGCTGGGAGGAAACCGGCGACGTCTTGCAGAACGCCGCCGTCCGCCTGTGGCGGGCCCTCGATGAGGTCTGTCCTGTGACTGCCCGCGATTTCTTCCGGCTGGCGGCCCTGCAGATCCGCCGGGAACTGATCAACCTCGCCGAACACTACTATGGACCGCAGGGTCTGGGCGCCAACCACGCCAGCGTCCACCTCAAGGCTGGCGCGGGCAGGACGTCCCCCCAGGCCCGCGAATCCGTCGATGGCGGCCACGAGCCGGACCGGCTGCTCTTCTGGGCGGAGTTCCACCAGCAGGTCGAGGCGCTGCCCGACCGGGAGCGGGAAATCTTCGATCTGCTGTGGTATCAGGAACTGCCCCACGCGGAAGCTGCCGCGCTCCTGGACGTCTCCGAGCGCGAGGTCCGTCGGCGCTGGCGTGCCGCCCGGGAGCTGCTGCGGCAGGCGTTGCCGGACGAGCTGGGACGGGATTGAGCCGGGAAAGAGGGTGCCATTATTCCAGCCAGTTCTCGACCCGTAACCCTGGAACCTGCTCAAAGTCCCGGTCGTTCAGCCGGACGCGCTCGTTGTCGGCGTACTTCAGCAGCGTGAGGTGATCGGTGCCGAGAAGGATCATTCCCCCGGCTCCGGCCGCGCCTGGGTGCGCTCCACGAGGCGGATCTTTTGCCCTTCCTCATCGACTTGCCTCATGAAGTCGCTGCCGGCGACCATGCCAATCACGCACTGCCAGGCGTTCCCGGCCTTATCTGGGCCGGCGACCGGGGATACAATGCAGGGATCGCCGAGTGCTCTTTGTTTCTGGAGATCCTGCCATGGCCATGACCGTCGAAGCCATTTACGAGAACGGCGTCCTCAAACCCAACCAACCGCTGCCGCTGCCGGAGCATGCGACGGTGCAAATCACGGTCCACGCGCCCGTCGCGGTCCAGCAAGCGCTGGCGTACGTCCAGCACGGCTATGGGTTGCTCCGCTGGACGGGCGATGCCGACACCTTGCGGCGCGTGGCCGAGGACGACGAGTTCGGCATCCTGGAGTCGCCATGACCTTCGCCAGCATTCCCCAGGGCAGCCGACTTTTTCTCGATGCCAATACCCTGGTGTACTACTTCACCGCCGACCTTCGTTACGGCGCGGCTTGCTTGCAGATGTGATCCGGCCTCTCTCATCGCGTACAATAAGCGCGGACACAGCAATCTTCTGTTCCGGAGGGTTCGCCATGCCGCTGACCGTCGAAGCGATCTACGAAAACGGCGTCCTCAAGCCCACGGGGCCGCTGCCGCTCAAGGAACACGAGAAGGTCCGCATCACCATCGAGCCGGCCGAGAACTGGGTTCAGAAGACGGCGGGGATCATTCCCTGCACCGACCCCCAGCTGATCGAATGGGCCGCGATGGACCCCGAACTCGCTTACCCCCCTCCACCTGAGGACTCATGATCTTCACCGCCCTGCCCACCGGCGCGGCGGTCTTCGTGGATGCCAACCCGCTGGTCTATCACTTTTCGCGTCATCCTCAGTTCGGGGCCGCCTGCACGACTTTCCTCGATCGCATTGAGCGCGGCGATCTGTCCGGCTTTACCACGATCCCCATCCTGAGCGAAACCGCTCACCGGCTGATGACCTTGGAGGCCATCACACTCCTGGGCTGGCCGGCCGCGGGCATCGGCAATCGCCTGCGGACGCACCCTACCGAGGTAAGCCGCCTGACCCTCTTCCGCCAGTCCATCGAGCAAGTCCTCCAGGGCAAAATCCAGGTTTTACGAGACTTTAGCAACAGTGATGAAGGAACTGGCCCGCCCCCACCGAGCTTGCTCGGTGGAGCGCATGATTTTGCACTACCAGGACATGCGGCGCCGCGCTCCTGCCGTAGTGCAAAATCATGCGCTCCACCGAGGCAAGCTCGGTGGGGGCGGCCCCAGGATCTTTTGCCAGACCCGGTGGGCAGGAATGGCAACAAAGTGCTGGAAGGCAGCGCCGCTTGCTGGTAGAATGCCCAGGAAATGGCCACCCCGAAGAACTCGCCGGTCGGTAGCCCCCGAGAGCTGCCGCGGCAGCTGTTGCCGGACGAGTGGGGCAGGATTGAGCCGGGAGAGGGTTCACCGCAATGACGCGAAATGCGCACGTCGATGAGCTGATTTCGCGGTACGAAACCGCACAGACCGGGGGGCATCCTCTGAGCCCCGAGGAGCTGTGCCGCGATTGTCCCAACTTGCTGGACGAACTGAAGCGCCGGCTGGCGAACCTGGCGTCGATGGACGGCCTGCTGGCTTCCGGACGGGAGCGGACCAGCCCCGAGCGGCCGCCGTGGGACGCGGCTCCAACCGCGGAGCCGCCGCGAATCGAGGGGTGTGAGGTCCTCGGCGAGCTGGGCCGGGGCGGCATGGGCGTGGTCTACCAGGTCTGGCAAACCCGGCTCAACCGGATGGCGGCCCTCAAGATGATCTCCGCCGGGGCCTGCGCCAGCTCTGCCGAGCAGGTCCGCTTTCTCACCGAGGCCGAGGCCGCTGCCCGCCTGCAGCACCCCAACGTCGTGCAGGTCTACGAACTGGGCGAATACAACGGCCAGCCCTACCTGCTGCTGGAACTCGTCGAGGGCGACAGCCTCGCCGACAGGCTGGCCGACTCCTCGTTACCCGCGCCAGGCCGCCCAGCTGGTCGAGACCCTGGCCCGGACCATGCACTACGCTCACGGCCGGGGTGTCATTCACCGCGACCTGAAGCCGGCCAACGTCCTGCTGGCCACGGACGGCACGCCCAAGATCACCGACTTCGGCCTGGCCAAGCTGGCGATTGACGGCAATGGCCACACGATCAGCGGGGCCATCCTCGGCACCCCCAGCTACATGGCGCCCGAGCAGGCGACGGGCCAGACCGGTCTGACCAGCCCGGCTATCGACGTCTACGCGTTGGGAGCGATCCTGTACGAGATGCTCACCGGCCGGCCGCCCTTCCGGGGGACGACGACCATCGATACCCTACAGCAGGTGCAGCATCTGGACCCGGTGCCGCCGCGCCGGCTCCAGCCCAAGGTGCCGCGCGATCTGGAAACCATCTGCCTGAAGTGCCTGGCGAAGGAGCCGCGGCGGCGTTATGCGACCGCGGCCGACCTGGCCGACGACCTGAGGCGCTTCCTCGACGGCGACTCGATCCACGCCCGCCCCGCCGGCCGGGCCGAGCGCGCGGTCAAGTGGGCCCGGCGGCACCCCGCGCTGACGGTGCTGCTCGCGGCGGCCGGGATCCTGCTGCTCGGCCTGGTTGGGTACACGGTCCAGCGCCAGCACGATTACGAGCTGGTCAAGTCTGAGCGCGACAAGGCCCGAGCGGCCGAGACCCTGGCCCGGCAGCACGCGGCCGAGGCCCAGGTCGAGCGCTATGCGGCCCGCACCCGCCTGGCCAGCCGGCTCTTCAACGCCGGCGACGTCTTTCAGCTGCCGGAGCTGCTCGACCCGTTTCAGAAGCCAGAAGGCGCGGCCGGCGACTGTCGGGGTTTCGAGTGGTGGTATCTGCGGCAGTATCGCCAGGAGGCCAGGCCGCCCCTGGCGGCGCACGATGGTCCGGTCCATTTTTTGGCTTACTCCGCGGACGGGCGCTTGCTCATCACCGCTGGCCACGGCAAAGACGGTGAAACGCTCGTGGTCCGAGACCTGGCCAGCGGGGCACCACGCTGGCACCAGTTCGTGCCCGGCCGCATTGACGGTTTTAGCTGGTCGTTCGGGGCCTATGCGCCCGGCGGAGCCGTGGTGGCGGGGGTCAACCGGGACGGAACGATCTCTCTCTGGAACCTCAACACCGGCGTGGTCCAGGCACATCTTCCCATCAAGCAGGTCCAGTGCATCGGGCTTTCGTCCGATGGACGCTTGGTCGCTGTGAGAAGCGAGAGGACCTTGACAATATGGGATACAACCACAGGCACACCGCCACGACCCTTGGCGGCTGCTGCTGGTCCCCTGGCCTTCACGCCGGACGGCCGGACGCTCGTGGTGGGAGGTAACACCGACGCCTTTCGCGGACTGCAGTGGTGGGACCTGGCCAACGGGAAGCTGCTCGCGGAGGTCCGCACCGAGGTCGGTGTCCAGGATCTGACCTGCTCCACGACCGGAGCTTACCTTGTCGTGTTCCTGGGAGACCACCGGGGCGAAATCTGGGACGCCAGAGAGCGCGTGCCGCTTTCCTGGGCCAGCATTGGTCACGTTTCTTCGCTGGCCATCTCCCCCGACGAGCGGACGGTGGCCACCGGGGAAGAGGAAGGCCGGGTCCGGCTCTGGGACCTCCCCGCCCGTCGGATCCGAGCCCAGTACCACTGGCAGGCCAACAGGATTGGGCCGCTCGCCTTCTCCCCGGATGGTCGCACCCTGGCAGTCGCCAACTCGGAGGGCCAGGTCTACCAGATCGACGCGACGGCCTGGACCGTTCCGGAACGCCTGCAAACAGACCAGCCCGCCCCCGTGCATGGCGCCGTCTGGTCTCCGAACGGCGGGACCCTGGCAGTGGGTTATGAGAATGGCCCGATCCAGTGGATCGACCTGGAAACGGGCCAAGTTCAAAGGCTGGAGGGCGTTGCACGTCATACCCCCCATACCATGGCCTTCTCTCCCGATAGACAGACTTTCGCCGCCTTCGCTTTCACGGAGCGGCGGGTGCGATTCTGGGACACAAGAAATGGCCAGCCGAACGGTGTCACGGCCGCCCATGCTGCGCCGCTGGCTGACCTCGCCTTCTCTCCGGACGGTAGCCGCCTGGCTACCGTCGATCGGACAACGGTTCGGCTCTGGGACGTGCCGACGCGAATCGAGTGTTGCGAACCAAAGAATGGGCCGTATCGGCACGTGGCCTTTCCTCCCGGCGGTCGTTACCTGCTCACGGCGTCGGAAGAGGGAGTGCAGGTCTGGGACCTGAGTGCAGGCCAGCTGCCACAACGGCCGTGTTGTTCCGTGCGCGTGGAACACGGCGTGAGCTGCCTGACGATCGCGCCAGATGGCCGAAGAGTTGCCGTGGGCGGCAGGGGCGCCATGGTCGAGTTCTGGCAGCTGTCGCCCGATGGGAAGTTGACCCGCGACGTGCCGGCCAGGCGATACGGATGGGGGGCAAATCTGGATTCGCATCGTGTATCCGGGCTGCATTTTGAACCAGGGGGAGCAACGGTGCTCACTGTCAACGAGAGCGGACATCCAGTCTTCTGGGAAGCGCCATCAGGTCGGCATCGCGCCTGTATGAAGACAGGTGTGGAACACGTGTCACTCTCTCCAGACGGCAACAGGCTGGCCGCGGTCAGCCGCGAGAGGGCTCTGTACCTCTGGGACCTGCGAACCTGGCGGGTGTCGCGCCTGCCCGGGCAACAGCTGTGGCCAGTCACTTCGCTGGTCTTTACCCCGGACGGCAGCCTCGTCACCGGCGCCAGGGCTCCAGGCCGCCGCATCCGCGGTGATAATTGGGGGTTCATCAAAAGTTACGATTGCGCGCCCCTCATCGACCCGACGGAAAGCGTGCGCGTATGGAAAGGGGCGACCGGCCAGGAGGTCCTCCCATCAGGGCTGCCGGCAGGGGAAAAAACCATGGCCCCTCCCGCCATCATGGCCTGCTCGTCAGACGGCCGAACCGTGGCTGGAGGGTGTGAAGACAGCAGTGTGTGGATCTGGGACCGACCGCAGGGGAAACAAACGGTGCGTCTCTTCCTCAACGATGCCTCGCGGGATTTCGCCCAGCTCTACGAGTCGTTTCGGGCTCTTGTCCCGCAAACCAGCCCGGATTATGGCAGTCACAGCGAGGCCGTGCGGGCCCTCGCCTTCTCCCCCGATGGTCACTGGCTAGCCGTGGCTGGCAGCCGCGGCTCGGTGCGGATCTGGAAGACCAGCGACTGGGAGAAGCCTCGGACTCTGCCGTGCGAGCGCGTCGCCGTGACCTGGGTCGCTTTCACCACGGACAGCAATCGGCTGGCCGTGAGCCAGGGCGGAGTGGTTCGGCTCTGGGACGCGGCTACCGGCGAGTCCTGCACGGCGTTCGGCACGCCGGAGGACGCCCCGGTGCTGTGCGGGGCCTTCGCGCCCAACGGCCGGCTGCTGGCGACCGGCTCGAAGGACCACAGCATCCGCCTGTGGGACGTGGACACGGGCAAGCCCATCGCTCGCCTGGCGGGTCACCAGGATCGGGTCACCGGCCTGGCGTTCACGCCGGACGGCAAGACGCTGGCCTCGGGCAGCTGGGACCGGAGCGTGCGCCTGTGGAGCGTGGCCGTGGCCGAGGAGGTGGCCCTGCTGGAGGGACACGCCGGCAAGGTCCAGGCCCTGGCGTTCGCGCCCGATGGCCAGGTCCTGGCATCGGGAAGCCACAACGGCAGCGATACCGGCGAAGTGCTTCTGTGGCGGGCCAGGCGACCCTGACCACTGTCGCCAGGAGCTACTAACCCACGAAGAGCCAAAAGAGGACCCGAAGCGAAGGCGTGTGCTGCTGGCGTGGTGGCGGTGTTGCTTTTTTGTCATCGGTGGGGCAAGCACGGACACGCACAGGCCTTTCCTGGCGAGACCGCCAGCATTCTGCGCCGTTGGCGGTGTGGCGGTCTCACTCCTTGGGTCTCCCTCTCCCCTTTCTCCCCATCATCCCTGTCGGTCAGGAATTTCCTTTGCACGGGCCCGGGCGTCGGGATACAGTACCCCTATCCATGAAACAATTGAGGGGGCGTTCTCCCCAATTCGGTCTCCGACACTCAGAATCCGCCCCCAGAGCGACGTGGAGGAGCTTGCCATGTTCAAGGATCTCGCCTCCCTGGTCCTGCGATTGGCCCTGGCCGCGATCTTCATCTACCACGGTCAAGAGAAAATCTTCGGCCGGGACAACTTCTGGGGAACCAGCTGGGCGGTGAACTTCTTCAAGAAGGAAGCAGAGCCGCCCCGGGAATTGCTTGAGCCGGACAACCTGAAGGAGCTGCAGAGACTCCTGGAGAAAGAGAAAAACAAAAAGGTCGATCCCGAGGACCTGAAGCATACCATCGCCGCTTTCTACGAACACAAAGAGACTCTGCCGCCGGTGACCCTGGGCTATTTCTGGGCCCAGCTGGCCGTTGCCTGGGGCGAGCTGGTCGGCGGGGTGGCCTTGCTGCTGGGTTGCTTGACCCGGCTGGCCGCCCTGGGATTGATCGTCATCCAGGTCGGCGCCATCGTCACCGTCACCTGGACGCGAGGCTTTCTCCACGCCGGCGGCGGCTACGAATACAACCTGGCCTTGCTGGCGATGTGCCTGGCCCTGGTGCTGCAAGGCGGCGGCCTGCTCGCCGTGGATCGATTGTGGTGGCGCAAACCCAAACCCACGGCTCCCCCGAAGTCCGCGGAAGTACACGCCGGGGCCGGAAGCGAAGTAGGAGTCGTGCCAGGCCGGTGAGGGCGGCTTCTAACCTGCAGAGCTTGTCATCCCGTTGCCAGGCGGGCTATGATTGCGGGAAGCCGTGCGCTCTTCGCCTGGGTCTGTCCTTCCTTCGCCAGACACGAGGATTCGTCATGAGCATCCGACCTTGCCGCCTCTGGCTTCTGTGTTTGCTCCTGCTCCCCGCAGGCGGTCGCGCCCAATCCGCCGACGAGCTCGCGAAGCCCCCGGAGGTTCCGGTCGCCCGGCCGGTGGTCCGGGAAGTGACCGATTCCGAGGACTTCACCGGCCGGGCCGATGCGTCCGCATCCGTGGAGCTGCGGGCCCGCGTCACCGGCTACCTGGTCAAGACCGCCTTCCAGGAAGGGGGCGAGGTCAAGCAAGGCGATCTGCTGTTCGAGATTGATCCGCGGCCCTACCAGGCACAACTGGACCAGGCCCTCGCTCAGGTGGAGCTGGGCAAGGCCGCGCTCAAGCTGGCCCGCGCCACCCTGGCGCGCGCTCAGGCCCTCGCCAAGCAGGCGCCCGGCAGCGTCACGCAGCAGCAGCTCGACCAGGATCAGGGCGCGGTGGAAGAGGCCAGCGCCCGGCTCAAGGCTTACGAGGCCAGCACGGAGATCTACAAACTCAACCTCAGTTTCTGCAAGATCACCGCGCCCATCAGCGGTAAGATCGGCCGGGCTCTCCTGACGCCCGGCAACCTGGCTGTGCAGGATCAGACCCTGCTGGCGACTCTCGTCAACGAGAAGCCGATCTGCGTCTACTTCGACGTCGATGAGCGAACGCTTCTCCGCTTGCGCACCTTGATGCGGGAGGAGAAGACAGAAGACCGCAAACGGCCGGTCGCCGTCGGCCTGGCCGGCGAAGAGGGGTTCCCGCATCAAGGCGTGGTGGACTTCATCAACAACGAGGTGGACCCCAAGACGGGGAGCATCCGCCTGCGCGCCGTCCTGGCCAACAAGGAGCGCCGGCTGGTGCCCGGGATGTTCGTCCGGGTCCGTCTGGCGATGGGCGCGCTGCGCAAGGCCCTGCTGGTCGTGGATCGCGCCATTGGTTCGGACCAGGGAGTGAAATACGTCTACGTCGTCGATGTGGAGAACAAGGTGCAATATCGCCGGGTCACGACCGGGGCCTTGCAGCCGGACGGGCTGCGCGTGATCGAGCAGGGGCTCAAGCCGGACGACCGCGTGGTCGTCGGGCGTCTGTCCGGCTTACGACCGAAAATGACCATTCGCCCCGAACTGGTCGAGATGCCAACCCTGAAGGACCCGGAGTCTTCCCAGGAGGCTCCGTCTCCGCAAGGATCGCTTCCGTCCCCCCGGGGGCACGTGGGTTCGGGAATCGGCGTGGATGCGACCTATCCGGGGGCCAGCGCCGAGGTCGTCTCGGAGACCGTCCGCGCCCCCATCGAGGAGCAAGTGAGCGGTCTGGAGAAGGTGCGCTGACCTGCGCTTGCGCTGCACCAGCGACGGGAAGTATGCCCTCACCGTCTCCTTCGCCCCTGGCGTGGACCTCTGGCGACAACAGATGCTGGTGCAGAACCGCGTGTCCCTGGCCCTGCCCGTGCTTCCCGCCGCGGTCCAGAATGCCGGCATCAACGTCAAGCGCGGAACGTCCGGCGTGCTGCTGTTCGTCAACCTGATCTCGCCGGATGACCGCTACGACACCCTTTACCTGAGCAATTTCGCCCGCATCTGGGTCAAGAACGAGCTGTCGCGCCTGGCTGGCGTGGGCGAGGTGAGCCTGCTCAGCAGCCACGACTACGTGATGCGTGCCTGGCTTGACCCGGCCAAACTGGCCGCCCGCAACCTGAGTGCCGCGGACGTGGCGGGTGCCATCGCCCAGCAAAACCTTTCGGTGGTTCCGCCGATTGGCGAGCAACCGGTGCCAAAGGGCCTGCAATTCCGACTGACCTTCGACACACCCGGCCGACTCGCCAGTCCGGAAAAGATCGCCGACATGATCGTCAAGTCCGGCGACAAGGGCCAGGTGATCCGTTTGCGGGACATTGCCCGCGTTGAGCTTGGTGCGAGCCAACCGCGGAGCCTGGCCTTGCTGGACGGCAAGCCGGTCGCGACCCTGGTCGTTCGCCTGACCGGGGAAGAGGCGGCGCGGAAGGTGACTGTCGCCGTTCGCGAAAGGCTGGCCGCACTGCGTGACCGGTTCCCCGAGGGGCTCGACTACGAGGCCAACTTCGATTTCGCCGCGAACCTGGAAGGAGCCGGGCTGCCGGCTGCTTCCGAATACCTCCTGGTTGACCTCGACCTGCCGGCCAGCACTGTCGAACGTACCGCGCGAATCCTGAAACAGAGCGAGAAACTCCTGCGTCAGATACCCGGAGTCCGGCACGTCCTGGCCTTCTCCGAAAACCCGTTCGACCCGTTCGGCGGGCCGCCCTGCCTGCTGGTCCTGCTCAACTTCGCGGAGCAGCGCAAGACTGCCCGGGAGGAGATCATCAAGACGATCCGGACCAACCTCGGCAAGATCGAGGAGGGGAGCGTCCGGCTGCGCGACCTCTCGGCGCCGGGCAGCTTTCCGCGCTGCGGCTATCCCATCAACCTGGCCCTGCACGGACCCGAGCTGGCCCGGGTGAGGGAGTGGAGCGCCAAACTGGCCGAGAAGATGAAACAGAGCAACAAACTCGCTGACACGTGGGTGAACCCTGCTTCCGCGGCGCGGCCGGGGGTGTCCGTGGAGATCGATCGGAAAGTGGCCGCAACCCTTGGCGTGGCCGTCCAGGACATCACCCGCACCATCGAGGTCTATTCGGGACCGCGGCCTGGCAACACCGGCGCTGGAGATTGGGCGAAAGACCTTGGCAATCTCCACGTGCGCAACGTGGAGGGGCAAATGGTGCCGCTATCCACGCTGGTCAAGGTGCGCCGGGTGGAGGCACCCGCCATGCTGGACTTCCTGGACCTGCAGCCGATGGTGGAGATCACGGCCAACCTCGAACCCGGAGTCTCGCTCGACCAGGCCCGGAAGATCTGCACGCTGCTGGCGGATGGGCTTCGCAAAGAAATGGGGCTGTCGGCGGAGTATCGGCTGACCTGGCTGCGGTGACTCTGTGGGACGTTATACTCTGCGCGGGTTGGATTGACACAAGCCCGAAGCGCCAGCGCCGGGACCGTCCCGGCGCTGGCGCTTCGGGCTTGTGTCGGAGTGACCCGCGCCGAGTATAGCCGCGTTGCTTGGGTCTGTTCTTCCATCGCAGGTACGAGGATTCCTCATGAGCTTTCGATCTTACCGCATCTGGCTTCTGTGTTTGGTCCTGCTCCCGGCAGGCGTTCTCGCCTTTTCCGCCGACGAGCCCGCCAGGCCTCCGGAGGTTCCGGTCGCCCGACCGGTGGTCCGAGAGGTGACCGATTACGAGGACTTCGTCGGCCGGGTCGAGGCGTCCAAGCGTGTGGAAGTGCGGTCCCTCGTCACCGGCTACCTGGTCAAGACGGCCTTCCAGGAAGGAGCCGAGGTCAAGAAAGGCGATCTGCTGTTCGAGATCGACCCGCGTCTCTACCAGGTTGAACTGGACCTGGCCCTCGCTCAGGTGGAACTCGACAAAGCCGCGCTCAAGCTGGCCCAGGTCACCCTGGCAGCACGCAATCAGCTCGATCAGGATAAGGCGGCGGTGGACGTGGCCATCGCTCGAGTCAAGGCTTCCGAAGCCAGCGCCGAGCTTCACAAGTTCAACCTGAGTTGCTGCAAGGTGACCGCACCCATCAGCGGCCGGATTGCCCGGACTTCCCTGACGCCCGGCGACCTCGTCAAAGAGAAGGAGACCCTTCTGGCTGTCCTCGTCAACGACAAGCCGGCCTACGTCTATTTCGGCGTTGACGAGCGGACGTATCTCCGAAGGTTCGCCTCGATGCGGGAGGGCAAGGATGAAATGCGCAAGCCGCCGGTCGCCATCGGCCTGGCCAGCGAAGAGGATTTCCCCCATCGCGGTCTGGTGGACGGCGTCGAGGCGGTCTTCAACAACAAGACGGGCACCATCCCCCATCGGGCCGTCTTGCCCAATCCAGATCGGCGGCTGGTGCCCGGCATGTTCGTCCGGGTCCGACTCACGATCAGCGCCGCGCAAGGCCTTGCTGGTCGTCGATCGCGCCATCGGCTCGGACCTGGAACGCAAATACGTCTACATCGTTGATGCGGAGAACAAGGTGCAGCATCGCCGGGTCACAACAGGGCCATTACAGCCCGACGGCCTGCGCGTGATCAGCGAAGGGCTCAAACCGGACGACCGCGTTGTCATTGGCCGTCTGTCCGTCCTGCAAATGGGGATGATCGTTCGGCCCCAGGCGGCAGAGATGCCGGCCCAGAAACGCCCGGAAGCTCCCGAAGAAACCCCGTCCCGGCAGGAAGAGGCTGCGTTGCCACGCAGGCAGGGGGGCTCCGGGACCATCGTGGAGGCAACCTACCCGGGGGCCAGCGCCGAGGTCGTCTCGGAGACCGTCCGCATACCCATCGAGATGCAGGTGAACCCCCTGGAGAAGATCCAGTATCTTCGTTCGCGCTGCACCAGTGACGGCAAGTACGCCCTCGCGGTTGCCTTCGCCCCGGGTGTGGACCCCTGGCGGGCCCAGATGCTGGTCCAGAACCGCGTGGCCCTGGCCGGGCCGGTGCTGCCCGCTGAGGTCCAAAATGCCGGCGTGAGCGTCCAGCGAGGAACGTCTGGCGTCCTGCTGCTCGTCAACCTGTTCTCGGCGGATGACCGGGATGACAGGGACTTCCTGAGCAATTACGCCAATCTCTTCGTCAAGGATGCGTTGTCGCGCCGGGCCGGCGTGGGCGAGGTGACACTGCTCGGCGGCAGCGAACGCCGTCTGAACGTCTGGCTCGACCCGGAGAAGCTGGCTGCGTACGCCCTGAACGTGGGTGACGTGATCCAGGTGCTCGAGAAGCAAAAAAAGGGCCGAGATCTGCACCCGGAGAGCCTGGAAAAACTCCCAGTGAGGACCAACGGCCAGGAGGCGCTCCTTTTGAGGGACGTTGCCAGCGTTGCGTTTGCCGCGGGCCGGCCGCGGGGCCTGGCGTTGCTGGACGGCAAGCCGGCCGTGACCCTGGCCGTTCGCCTGACCGGGGAGGAGGCGCCGCGCAAGGTGGCTGTCGCCGTGCGGGAAAGGCTGGCCGACCTCAAAACCGATTTCCCCCCGGGGTTCGACTACGATGTCACCTTCGATTTCACCGCGAACCTGGAAGGCGCCGGGCCGCCGGCTGCTTCCGAATACCTGCTGGTGGACCTCGACTTGCCGGGCGGGCCCGCGGACCGCGCGGCGCTCATCCTGGAACAGTCCGAAACGGTGCTGCGTAAGCTGCCCGGGGTCCGGCACGTCCTGGCCCTGTCCCAGAATCCGTTTGACCCGTTCGGAGGCCCGCCCTGCCTGCTGGTCCTGCTCAACACCGCGGGGCAGCGCGAAGATCCCCCGGGAGGAGATCCTCAAGACGATCCGGACCAAGCTGGGCAAAAGGGAGGTGGGAACCGTGCGGGTGCGCGACCTTTCGGCGCCGGGCGCCTTTCCGCGCTGCGGCTATCCCATCGACCTGGCCCTGCGCGGGCCCGACCTGGCCGAGGTAAGGGAGTGGAGCAGCAAGCTGGCCGAGAAGCTCAAACAGAGCAACAAGCTGACCGACACGTGGGTGGACCCCGCGTCTGCGCCGCGGCCGGCGGTGGTCGTGGACATCGATCGGAAGGCGGCCGGGACCCTTGGCGTGGCCCTGGATGACGTTTATCGCACCCTCGAGGTCTGCTCGGGCCCGCTGTCTGTCAACACCTTCGTCCGCTTCGGCCGCATCTGGCCCGTGGAAGTCCAGGTCAAGCCCGGCGCCGGCGATTGGCCGAAGAACCTCGACAAGCTCAAGGTCCGCAATTCCGAAGGGCAAATGGTGCCGCTGGCCATTCTAGTCAAGGTGCGCCGGGTGCAAGCGCCCGCCGTACTGGACTTCCTCAATCTTTACCCGATGGTAGAGATCACGGCCAACCTCGAACCTGGAGTGTCCTTGGAACAGGGCCGGAAGCTCTGCACGCTGCTGGCGGAGGGGATTCGCAAGGAGCTGGGGCTGCCGGCGCAGTATCGGCTGACCTGGCTGCGGTAATTGTTTAACCGCGACACGGAGCGGAGCGCGGCGTGCGGCGGTCGGAAACGTCGCTTGACGCTCTGGCGCTTTCTCGTTAATACCCGTCTCCTTCCTGGTCGAAAGAGAGCAGAATTACCGGTTCTGCCAACGGGGCCGCGAAGGAGACGGTTATGGTTCGTCTGACGACCGTGCTGCTGCTCATCGTTTCGATTGTCCTCTCGGGCTGTGGGACTTCCCAGCAGGTGGTCAATGGATCAGGGTCCGAGACGCAGCAGTCGGATCCCTTCAAAGTCCCCCCCGACGACCGCTCTCCCCTGGCACGCTGGATGGACGAGCATAACGTCGCGTCAAACGCCGGGATGAGCTTGCTTATCGTCGGAGGAATTGTCCTGACCGGAGTCCTCGTTTACGCGATCGGAATGGGGTTGTTGATCGGCAATTGGCATTGACGACTGTTGGTTCCACGCTGCGGTTGTTGAAACCCAGCAAGGGAGTCTGCGGAGGAGGAGAGCATGATTCGCCTGGCGACCGTGCTGCTGCTCATTGTTTCGATCGTCCTTTCGGGCTGTGGGACTTCCCACCAGATGGTCAACAGTTCCCCGCCTGCGACGCAGCAGCCGGACCCCTTCAAAGTCCCCCCCGACGACCGCTCTCCCCTGGCACGCTGGATGGACGAGCATCAGGTCGCAAAGGCCGGCATCGGCCTGCTCGTTGTGGGAGGAGTCACCCTCGCCACCGCGGTTGTCCTCGTGGCCGCACTTGTGGGGGAGGCAAAGTTACACCCGATCCATTAACAACCCGTGGTCCCGCAGCACGGACAACGCAACACAGCCGGCGAACGTCCTTGTGAGGAAAGTCGGCTTGTCTTTTCCTGCGCCGATGGCATAGTGCCGCGGCCGTTTGACCCCCACGGCACTGCTGGGCTGGGGGTCGCTGGAGAGACTCCGCCATGTCCTTTCCTCGGGGCCGTAACCTGCCGCTTTCCCTGCCGCGCCGGTTGATGTGCGATTTCCTCCATTTCAGCAAAAAGATCCCGCTGGTCTGCGTCGAGCGCCAGATGGACCTGGGACCGCTGTACGAGGCCCGGCAGGCCCTCGCCGATCGCCCCAGCTGGTTTACCCTGTTTCTCAAGGCGTTCGGCCAGGCAGCCCTGCGCTGGGAGGAGCTGCGCACCTCGTACGTGTCCTTTCCCTGGCCGCACCTGCACGTCCACGAGGGCAGCATCGGCGCCCTGCCGATCGAGCGCCGCATCGGCGACGAGGACGGCGTACTGTTCGTACAGATCCGGCAGCCGGAGATCCGGCCGCTAGCCGAGATCGAAGCCAAGGTCCGCTGGGCCAAGACCGCTCCCGTGGACAAGATCGGGGCCTTTCGCCGGCAGCTGTTCATCGGCCGGTTGCCCTTCCCCCTGCGCCGGCTGGCCTGGTGGACGGGCCTGAACTGCGTCGGCAGCTACCGCGCTCGCTACTACGGCACCTTCGGCGTGACCAGCGTGGCCGGTCTCGGGGCCGCCTCGGTCCACTTCCTGACGCCGCTGACCAGTTCGCTGGCCTTCGGCGTCATCCACCGCGACGGTGCGGTCAACGTCCGGCTCACGTACGACCACCGGGTCATGGACGGCGTCGCCCCCGCCCGGGCTCTGGAGTACATGGAAAAGACACTCAATGGTGCGTTGACCGAGGAACTGCGTGCGATGAGCAAATCCAAATCCGAAGGGCGCGTGCGGGAGTGCGTTGAGGTCTAATGCACTTCACTCGCCCTGCTCGAAGGCCCGGCGAATCGCTTCCATGCGGGCTCGGTTGACTCCCAGGTCGGAGTGACCGGCCCGCGACGCCGAGCGGAGCTGAATGGTCCCCTCCGGTTCAATCAGAAACTCCACGTCATCGACAAAGCGGAAGATCAGGCTGGTACACTCCGCGTGCAAATAGGTGTCGGTCTCGGTCACGATGCGCGTCCGGGGCAGCGTTGCGAGAGCGCTTTTCAGGCGTGCCTTTGCGTCAGCGGGAGTGCCGGAGTAGGTCAGCAGCTTGATCTGATGGCCGGGGTCGTCGGCCTGAGTGCAGACACAATTGGGCGACGAGGGACAAGGAGCGAGCTTGCCGTTGGTGACACCCAGGTTGGCCGGCTTGCGGGCAGTCAGGCTGAACAGAACCAGCATCAGGATGCCGCCGAGAACGAGGGCGGCAGCGATGATCAGCGGGGTGGACCAGGAGGGCATCACCGTATCTCCCAGCGGCGCAAGAATACAACACCACGAACATCCTATCGCCCCCGGCGTCCGCTGGCACGACAGCGGTAACGGAAACCACGAGAACCTGCCATGCCGCAGCAAACGTTCGATCCCAGCAGCAAATGGATGCTGGAAGAACAGGGCGCCAGCATCCTCTACCTGGCCGGGGCGCGTTCGATCGTCTCGTGCAAGGCTCGCAAGGCCGAGGTCGTTCAGCCCCGCAAGCTGCCCGATGGCTTGCTGGAGGTGCGCTTCGCCGGCAGCAACAAGCCAAAGCTGGCCGTGGTGGAAGTGGCGACCTATCCCGAGGAGCGCGTGGTCCAGCAGATCCAGGACGACATCCGTCTGGTCCGCCAGGCCCGCGGCGTCCTTCCCGAGGCCGTGGTGCTGTGCCTGTGTCCGCGCGGGACGTATCAGGTGCCCGAACAGGCTCAGGTCAAAAGCGCCCTGGGCTGGACAACCGAGACGCTGTCGTGGAAAGTAGTGGAAGTGTGGAAGCTGTCGGCGGAGGAATTGCTGGCGGCTCCTCTCGTCGGGGTAGTGCCGCTGGCCTCGCTGGCGCGGTACGAGGGACCACCGGAAGTGCTGCTGCAACGCTGCCGGGACCGCATCGACCGCGAGGGTGGGGCACAGCGAGCTAACCTGCTGGTGGTCGCCCAGGTGTTTGCCCAGCTTCATTTTGATAAGCCGGAATGGCTGAACATGTTAGGAGGAAGCAAGGCCGTGATTGAATCCCCTCTCATTCAGGACGTCGCTGACGAGTCGGCCCGCTTGCGGAACATCAAAGTGGTTCTTCACATCCTTCAAGGCCGATTTGGAACCGTTCCCAAAACGGTGTCAGCTGGGTTAGCACAAATCAAAGACGAAGAGAAGCTCATGCGGCTCAGTCTGAGCGGCGCCACCTGCGGCAACATGCAAGCGTTCGAGGAGGCGTTGCGTCAAGAATTGCCCAAACCTCAACCCGCTTCGACTCGGGGCAAGCGACGTTCGCGCAAAACGCCGGAATAAAGGCCGGGAAAGACCTACCACCCGCATCCTCGCCCCGCCAGCAGGCGAGCCGCCCGCGGCTACGCCTGCTGGCGGGGTTCCTTTTCCAACCTCAATACCCCTTCGCCTTGTCCACCACGCACAGCAGCCGCTCGCCGTTGACGAACCGCCGCACGTTCTCGCGGTACAGCCGCCATTGCCGCTCCCGCCCCTCCGGCGATTGCCCGCCGACGTGTTCCGAGATGACCGCGTTCGCCATCTTCCGCAGCGGACAGTCGGCCGGCAGCGGCTCCGGGTCGGTCACGTCCAGTCCGGCCCCGGCGATCTGCTTGCGCTGCAGCGCCTCCACCAGCGCTTCCGTCTGCACCAGCCCGCCCCGGCCGACGTTGATCAGGAACGCTCCCTTCTTCATCGCCGCCAGCTGCTTCGCGCCAATCATGTCGCGCGTTTCCGGCGTCAGCGGGCACGCCAGCACCACCACGTCGGCCGTCGTCAGCAGCTCCATCAGCTTGCCGGGTTTGTCGAGGCTGAACACAAACGCGGGCCGGGCCATCTCCTTGGCGTCGATGGCCCGGACGCGCATGCCGAAGGCGTTGGCCCGCCGGGCGATCTGCGTGCCGATGCCGCCCAGGCCGACCACCAGCATCGTCTTGCCGTGCAGCTCCGTCCGGGTCAGGGCCGGCTCGCTGTCATGGGTTTGACGCAGGCCCCGCGTCAGGCTCAGCAGCAGGGCAAACGCCTGGTCGGCCACGTGCGGGCCCGCGATCCGGTTGGTGTTGGTCAGCACGATCGGGCCTTCCACCAGCTCGCGGAACAGCACCTTTTCCACACCCGCATGGCCGAACTGAATCCAGCGCAAGTTCTTGCCCGCCTTGACGATGTCGGCCGTGCAGTACCCAAGCACGGCGTCGGCGTCCCCGGCCACGCGGGCCGCTTCCGCCGCCGAGCGCACCGGGATGAACTCCACCTCGGGGGCGATCCCCTTCAGCTCCTCCAGCCGGGCCGGCATCAGCCCCGACGGAACCACGATCCGTTTGGGCTTGGTCCAGCCCGGCGTCTCCTTCGTCGGCGATGGCCCCTCGTAGACGCCAAAATCCTCGACCAGGTCCCACGGCATCACCCGCCCCGTCAGCTCGGCGTAGGCGTGCCGGACGTTGTCCGGCGACGGTTGCACCCCCGTCCACTCCTTGTACCAGGGAAAGTCCAGGTCCTTGATGATGTCGCCGACAGGCTTGCGAGCGTCGATGCCCTTTTGCACTTCCTTGCGCAGCTCGACAAAGTAGCGTTTCTGCTTCTCCAGCAATTCCTTGCCGGCCAGCGGACCGTGCCCCGGCACGACCATCTTCACGTCCAGCTGCTGCATCCCCTCCAGGCAGCGAATCCACGACTGGAGGTCCGAGTGGCCCATGAAGTTGTAGGCCCCATTGGTGCAGGCATCGCCGGTGCAAAGAACCTTGTGCTTTGGCAGGTAGGCCACCGCGTCGCCGATGGTGTGCGAGTGGCCGAAGTGTAGAAACTCGACCCGCTGCTTGCCGTCGTCCAGCACCAGCTTGTCGTCGAAGACCACCGTGGGCGCCTTGAGCCGGCTGTTGGCCACGTCCTTGCGGCCCATCGGCCCCTTGCCCGCCTCCGCGAACTCCTGGGGTCCGTTGGTCCGCAGCAGCCGGGCGCAGTTCGCCTGGGCCACGATGCTCGCTCCGGCATCGGCGAAGACCGCGTTGCCGTAGGCGTGATCGCCGTGGTGATGCGTGTCGAGGACGTAGCGGATCGGCTTGTCGGTCGTCTTGCGGATCGCCTCGATGACCTCGCCAGCCCCTTGTGGGAAGTTGGCGTCCACCACCGCCACGTAGTCCTCGAAGACGATCCAGGTGTGATTGCTGCCTCCGAAGGGGACCGATTTGTCGGTGGCACTGATCGACGAGTAACGGAAGAAGACGCCGGGTGCGATCTCGCGCACCTCGTTGAACTTCATCTTCGGCAGAGGCTCGGCAGCCGGGGCCGAGGAAATGACCAGGACCAGGCCGGCAAGGCCAGCCACCAGGAGGGTACGCATGCTCAGGAACTCCGCAAACAACGAGGGAGAAGCATTGCCACTTTATGAGCGATCCCAAACAGGGGCAATGGCCGCTGCCTCACCAGGCGTCGGAGCGCCTTGATCGTCCGACGACCAGCGGCGGTTTCCGCTCGATCAATTCCTACTCGGTTCATGCAGTATACAGGTGAATCGGCATCCAGGACTGGATGCAGAGCAGTGTCGCCGTAACTCCTTGCCGGCAAACGAAAAAGCAATCGTCCTTCTGATGCGCCGGCTTTTCGGCTTTTTTCTTGGAATTTGTTGGTGAGCTGTGGCACGGGGCTTGCTTCTGAGAGGAGTGGCTTCATTCCTCACCCGGCAACAAACGGGACCTGACCTTCATACTTGAACCCGAACCCCGATTGGGATTCGGGTTCTTTGGTTATCCCCCCAGCCGTTCCGTCCTGTCACGCTCCGTGCCAATCGACGTCCTTGACCTTCATCGCATGTTCGATGATGAAGTCGCGGCGCGGCTCCACCTTGTCGCCCATCAGGGTACGGAAGATCTCGTCGGCCTTGATGGCGTCATCGAGCTGGACCTGGAGCAGGGTCCGCTTCTCGGGGTCGAGCGTGGTTTCCCACAATTCTTCGGAACCCATCTCCCCCAGACCTTTGAATCGGGTGATGGTCATCCCTTTCTCACCCAGCCTGCGGATTTCAATAACCAGTTCGCGCAGGTGCAGCAGGGTGCGTTTCTGTTCCCCGCTCTCCAGGATCAGCCGGGGCGGCGGCTCCCGACCGGCAATTCGCGGCGCAGGCACCAAGTCGGCAGCCTTCAATCCGAAGCGGCGCAGTTCCTCCAGGGCCCGGTTGACCTTCCGCACCTCATGCAGTTCTTGCTCGCGGTATGTTTCCGTGACTGCATTGGTCCCGTTGGTCTGGCCATTGGTCGGACTGTGGCCCGCACCATGACCGCCGGTCAGGTCGTCGATGGCCAGCGTCCGACCCAGCCTTTCCTGCTCCTGCCTAAACTGCAAAGCTTCCTCCGGGGTGTAACGGAAGACATCCCGCCCAGAAATCGTGAACCGGTAGAGCGGCAGCCCGCGCTCCCCGGCCTCGGCGATGAAGGTGTTCAGGTTCAGACCGCTTTGCTCCAGGATCACCAGCGACTTTTCCAGCTGGGTGGTGATCTTCATCAGCTCGTTCAGTTCATTGCCTTCCAGCACCCTTGGAGCGGGTGGCTGACTCCCGTCCGTGGGAGGCGGAGGCAGGATCGTGAACCTTGTGTTGCGCAGACCGCGCTCCATCAGTTCCCGAGTCATCTGCTCCGCTGTCTGCACAAAGCGAGTTTCCTTCTTCTGAACCACCTTGTACAGGGGCGGCCGGGCCACGTAGATCCGGCCATCCACCACCAGTTGAGCCATCTGCCGATAGAAGAAAGTCAACAGTAGTGTACGGATGTGCTGACCATCTACGTCAGCATCCGTCATTATTATTACCTTCCCGTATCGAATCTTGCTCGTGTCCTCGGTGTTGCCAATGTCGATGCCGATGGCCGAGATCAGGCTGGCGATTTCCTCGTTGTCCGCCAGCTTCTCCAGCCGGGCCTTCTCGACGTTGAGCGGCTTGCCCCGCAGAGGCAGCACCGCCTGGTATTCGCGGTCCCGACCGCCCTCGGCCGAGCCACCGGCGGAGTCGCCTTCCACCAGGAACAGCTCGGAGCCATCGCGGTCCCGGGTCGTGCAATCGTAGAGCTTGCCCGGCAGACCTCCGCCCGAGAGGATGCTCTTGCGGTCCTTGAGGGCCTTCTTGGCCTTGGCGGCAGCCTCGCGGGCCTCGGCCTCCAGGACCGCCTTCTTCATGATCACCTGGGATTCCTTGGGATGCTCCTCCAGGAATTTGCCCAGCGCCTCGCTCACCACCCCGGCAACGATTCCCTCGACCTCCGCATTGAGCAGACGCCGTTTTTCCTGGGAGTCAAAGCGCGGCTCCGGAACCTGAACGCTCAGCACCAGCGTCAAGCCCTTCCGGAAGTCGTCGCCAATCGGCGTGACGTTCTTGTAGTAGCCTTCGCGGTTGCCGTAGGCGGTCAGCGTGCGCGTCAGTGCTGTCCGGAAGCCGGTCAGGTGTGTACCGCCGTTCAAGTTCAGGGCGTTGTTGGTGTAGCAGCGATAGCGTTCTTCTTCAGTCTTGACGTACTGCAGCGCCACTTCCACCTGGACCTGGTCAACGGTCTTCTCAATGACGATCGGATTGGTGTGAATTGCATCCTCGGTGCGATTCATCCACTTGATAAACTCGGCCAGCCCGCCCTGGTAGTTGAAGACCTCTTTCTGGCCTGTGCGTTCGTCGTGGAGGCTCAGGACCAGGCCCTTGTTCAGGAACGCCAGCTCACGCAATCGGCTCTCGAGGATGTCATAATCAAAGGTCACGTCGTGGAAGAACGTGGGGTCGGGCCGGAAGCGAACGCGTGTGCCCGTTTGCTTGGAAGGGCCAATGTCGCGCACCGGAGTGATCGCCTTCCCCTCTTCGTACTCCTGAAGATAAATGCGCTCGTTCCGCTGGACCTGAGCCTCCGACCACTCACTCAGAGCAGTGACCGCCTTGGCGCCCATGCCGTGCAGACCGGCCGAGACCTTGTAAGTCCCCTTGCCGAACTTGGCACCAGCGCCGAGCTTGGTCATCACCACTTCCAGAGTTGAAATCTTCTCCTTGGGATGCTCCTCCACGGGAATGCCCCGGCCGTCATCGCTTACGCTCAGGCTGCCGTCCGTGTAGACCCGCACACCGATATGCTTGGCATGATGGGCCAGGAACTCGTCAACGCTGTTGGCCACCAGCTCAAAGACCAGGTGATGCAATCCCTTGACGCCCAGTTCGCCAACGTAGACGCCCGGGTGCTTGCGAATGTGAGCCGCATCACGAAGGACGTCAACGTCCTTCGGAGTGTACTTCTCGGCTCCATTCAGCTCCGGCTCTCCACCGGACGCAACAGCAGTTGTTTCCATCGGTTCAGTCATGGTTGTGTCCTCATCCTCGGGCGGAGGTCAGCCCTCCGCGAGGGTTATTCTGTCCCAGGCTCACTCAATGACCCCCGCGCGAAAGCGCAGGTCGGTCAGGGGCGTGTTCGGCAGCAGCCGGCGGAGCTGTTCCAGCAGCCGGCGCTTGTGGTAGTGAGCCAGTTCCTGCAATAACACCGCGTTATCGACAATCACTTCCAGCACCCCGCGGCGAAGGGCGCCAGGTTTGGTGTGGGGCGCGTGCTGCGCCCCCACCGCTTCACTCCAGGCCCGTTCCAGTTGCAGCCGTCCCTGCTGCCGGCCCCAGCCGCGGGCGGTGAACAGCCGGCTCAGGATCTCGCCCAGGGGTTCTGGGCCTTTCGGTTCTTCCGATTTCCGGAACGGCATCGGTTCTCCCGCAAGTTCGAGCGTTCGGAAGAATTAACGTAGGCCGGCCTTCCCAGGCCGGCCGGACGGGCTGGGAAGCCCGTCCTACTTCATTTCTTTCCGATCGCTCTCACGTCAACGGCATCGCCAGGTACGTGTAGTTCGCTCCCGCACGGAACACCGCGGGCCGGCCCGGGTCGTCCATCTCCAGCGTCACCTCGCTATCGGCCGGCAGCACCTTGAGCATGTCCAGGACGTAGATCGGGTTGAAGTTGATCTGGACCGGCTTGCCGTCCAGGTCAATCGGCATGCTCACCTTGGAGCGGCCAGTCGTCTGCCCCTGGGCCTCCAGCGTCAGCTTGTTCTTGTCGAAGCGGAAGGTGACGCGCTTGCTGTCCTCATCGGTCATGATGGCCGCTTGCCGGATTGCGGCCATGAACGGACCCACGGGCAGCACCACCCGGATCGACTGCTTGGCAGGCAGGATGCGCTTGTAATCGGGGAAGCGCCCCTCGACCAGCCGGCTGTAGATCACCGCCGTCTCGGTGCGGAACAGCACGTCATTGGGCCGGACACAAATCTTGACCGTCTCCTCGGGGTCGCCCTGGAGATTGCGCTCCAGCAGGCTCATGGCCTTGGTCGGCACCACGGGAGCCTGTCCCTTGGTGCTGTGGTCGCCGGCCGGCATGGCCTGACCCTTCGCCAGGGCCAGCCGATGGCCGTCGGTGGCGACCAGCTTGATCTCGTCGCCGTCCAGCTCGACCAGAACGCCGCTCATCGTGTAGCGCGTGGCGGTGTCGGCCACGGCAAAGAGAGTTCGCCGGATCATCTCCCGCAGCGCCCCGGCCGTCAGCTCGTGGTACTTGTCCTCGTTGAAGCTGGGCCAGTCGGGGAACTGGCTCGGATCCTCGCCCGGCATCTCGAAGAACAGCGACTCGCCGGTGACCACGCAGGCACTGGCGTCGGCCGCCAGTTCCAGCTCGTTGTCCAGGCTCTCGCGAAGGATTTGGATCAGCTTGGCGGCGGGCAGGATGGCTTCGCCGGGTTCCTGAATGGTCAGGCTGACCACGTCCAGGCGAATGCCAAGCTCCAGATCGGTGGCCATCAAGGTGCAGCGGCCATCGCTGGCCACGGCTTTCAGGTTTTTCAGGATCGGCTTGACTTCCTTGGCCGGGATGGCGGCACTGGCCAGCTGGCAGGCCGACAGCAGAACCTCACGCGGACAGATCGCCTTCATACGTCCTCCCTGCCTGTGTTCAGGGCTTTTCCAGCCCTTTTTCTCCAGAAACAAAACAAGAGTATTTATCTCCTCAGCAGCAGTAGTTAATACCCAGTGATTTCCGTTGACAACTGAAGGTCAAAGCAATGTAACTCCTTACTGGATAGCGAGTTTCGTTCATGCCTGTCCTGTGGAAAACCTGTTGCGCCGCTGTTGCTGGGTCGTTGCCGGGCGGCGCGCATTCCGGGCGGTTTCTCGATTGCCCGGAACAGCCAGCCGGGCAGCAACGACAACCAACCGGCCAGTGACAATCCAGCAACAGGTTTTCCACCGTGCGATGCTCAGACCAGCTCGGCATGCAATCGGCGGACAGCACCGGACACGGCACCGTCCTGGCCCAGGGCTTGCTCGACCTTCCGGCAGGCATGCAGGACGGTGCTGTGGTCCCGGCCGCCGAAGTAATCGCCAATCTGCTCCAGCGACAGCCCGGTAAGCTGGCGGGCAAGGTACATCCCAATCTGGCGGGGCAGCAGGGTGTCGCGGGAACGATCCCGGGATTGCAGTTGCCGGGTTTCCACCTGAAAGTACTCACTCACACTCCGTGCAATCCGCTCCATTGTGGGTCGATGCGCCTGGGCTTCGGTCTGGAAGTTTTCGGACACGACTGCCACGGTCAGTTCCGGTTGCGTCCGGGCCAGCGTTTTCAGCCGCCCCAGGGCCCCTTCCAGGATTCGGCCGCTGCCCGGCAAGTTCTCGGCCAGCCACTCCAGCACCTCCCGGGAAGGGCGCAGGTTGGACCGACGAGCCCGATCCGTCAGGAACAGCAGCCGGCTGGCCGGCGACAGCGGCAGCAAGCCAACCACCAGTCCGCTCGCCAGCCGGCTTGTAAGCCGGCCGGGCAAATCGGTCAGTTCGGCCGGGCCGAGTGTGGCCGTCACCACCAGCTGCCGTTGCCGGCTCTGGCAGCGATCGATCAGCCGGACCAGCGGCTCGATCACGCGCCCCGACAGGTGCTGCAAGTCTTCGACAATCACCAGGTCGGCCTGCAAGGCGCTGGCTAAACCATCCTCCTCATCCTGTCCGGCGGCTTCGATCTGGTCTACGGCCAGGGTTGCCACCACCAGGTCGGGGCAATCGACCGTGGCTTTCTGGACCAGGGCCGAGACCAGGTGGCTCTTTCCCGTACCCGAGGGGCCGTGCAGAAAGAGCGGATTCACGCTGCACCGGGCACGCCGTTGGCTGACGCCCTCGACCACCCGCTGCACTGCGAAACACGCCAGCTGGTTTTCCGGCAGGGAAACCCAGTTCTGGAAGCTGAGCATTGCTGTCCTACCCCAGTCTGGCGCTGTTCGGCTGGGTTCGGCAGCCCGGCCATCGGACAGCGACCAACAGGGATTATTTTAGCGACTTTCCGGGATTTTCTCAAGCACATTCGGTCAGACGCAAACTTTTGCAGGAAGAGGAGATAAACTTCATCCCAGGGCGATGCCCTGGGCTATCGTGTTGCGCCCCTTCGGGGCGGAAGACCACAAGCCCCGAAGGGGCGCAACACGATAGCCCAGGGCAGCGCCCTGGGTGCCCTGAGGTCAGGCACGGAGCCGTTTAACGACAGTCGTGATCCGCCGGGCCGCCTCGGCAACGTCGGCCTCGGTGAGCAGAGGACTCAAGCTGAAGCGGAGGGCCGAGTGAAGCACTTCCGGCGGCACGGCCATGGCCCGGAGGACCGGCGACGGCAGCAGTGAGCCGCTGGAGCAGGCCGAGCCGGTCGAGCAGGCGATGCCGGCCAGGTCCAGGCTCATCAGCAGCAGGTCCGCCTTGAGACCGACAAAGGAGACGTTGATGGTGTGCGGGATGCCGCCCTCCTCCGGGCCATTGAGTACCACGGGCCCGGCATCCCGGCGCAGCACCCCAAGGAAAAGTTCCCGGAGCTGGCGGACGTGGGCCAGCCGGGCGTCCATTTCCTGGCAAGCGGCATCGAGGGCCGTGGCCAGGCCGACCACCAGCGCCACCGGCTCGGTTCCCGGCCGCTGGCCGCGCTGCTGGTGCCCGCCCCAGGTTCGGGGACGCGGCTTGACGCCGCGCCGGACCAGCAGCAGGCCAATGCCCTTGGGTCCGTGGAACTTGTGAGCGCTGGCGCTGAGCGTGGAAACGCCCAGCCGATGAAACGAGACCGGCACCTTGCCCACCGCCTGCACGGCGTCGCAGTGAAAGGCGACCGCAGGGGCCAGTCGGGCCAGGTCGCCGATGGGTTGGAGGACTCCCGTTTCGTGGTTGGCCAGCATCACGCTGACCAGGCACGTATCAGGACGGAGTGCGGCAGCCAGGCTGTCCGGTGCGATCAGGCCCTGGCGGTCCACCGGCAAGAGTTCGAGGGAGAAGCCAGAGCGGGCCAGCTGCCGCAGCGGTTCGCTAACGGAGGGATGCTCGATCGGGCTGCCGATCAGGTGAGCGGGTGGATCAGCACACAGGCCGAACAGGGCCAGGTTGTTCGACTCGGTGGCGCCGCTGGTGAACAGCACTTCATCGGGAAAAGCGTCCAGAAGGCCGGCGACCAGGTCGCGGGCATCTTCCAGGGCTTGCCGGGCTTTGCGACCGGCCTGATGAGCGCTGGCCGGATTGCCGTAGAAATGGATCAGGTAGGGCCGCATGGCTTCCCAGACCGCGGGGAGCAGCGGCGTGGTGGCGTTGTTGTCGAGGTAAATGCATTCCATGACAAGAGCCGGTCGAGTACAAGCCCGTGGACGGATCGGTTGGCTGGACAGGGAGCTCCCAGTCCAGTCCACGGCCTGTAAGGCATTTTACTCAGACTTGGGGCTCTTGTTGACCCGGGCCCACACAATGTAGGAACAGGCAATCAGCACCACGGCCGCAACCCCGATCACAATCGGACCCATCGCAAAACCTCCTCTTCGGAAAAACCAGGGCGAAGACTCACACAAACATAGTTCACAAATTCGGAGTACGCGGCGGAATACGATTATTCAGAAATGACGGGATTTCTCCTTGAAGCGGGGAAAGGCCTCTCCGATCATAGCAGGGACGTTTAACCGATGGTTTTCGGAGTGCCACTCTCAACTGCGAAAGGGACTCTCATGTGCAAACTGTTGCTGACTGTGCCGGTCCTGTTGCTGGCCTTGCCGATCCTGGCCGAGGAGAAACCCGCCAAGGGCGACAAGGTGGATTACCAGGTGTACACTCCCTATTTCGAGAAAAACACCTCCGGCCTCAAGGGCGACGTTTCTTACCTGGCGGTGACCAACCGGAAAGGTTTTGACGCCCTGTTCGGGGTTGCCCGGACAATGGGTCCCAGGCCCGAGTTTCTGCCCGCGGACGCCTTTGAGAAGAAGATGGTCGTGGGCGTGATCAAGCGCGGCAATGCCATCACCACCTACAAGGTGGACGGGGTAACCGCGGCTGATGGCGTTTTGCGGGTCAGCTACACCGCCACGACCGGCAAGCCGGGTTCGGCTCGTTTTGCCTCGCCCTTGGTCATCGCCGTGCCCAGGGGGGCCTGCAAGTCGGTCGAGTTTGTCGAGAATGGCAAGAAAGTCGGCATGGCGGAGATTGGGAAATAGGCAAGTGGAGGTGTCTCTGCCGCCAAAAAGGAGACGGATCGACTCTCCTTTCAGCGACCGGGTCCAAAGGAGTCCTTCCCGGAGGCGGATTTATCCGAACAATTACCCAGATACCGCAGGGGGTCGGTTTCGGTCCTGCTCGGGCGTGGAGGGAGTCGATCATGCCTCTGGGATTGTTGCTTGCTCTGGCCGGCACCCTGGCAGGTGGGGAACCTCTGCCAGCGGACCTTTCGTATCTTTATCAGCCGGCTTTCTGCATGGATCATGCGCTGCGCTGTCCGGTCCGGCCCTACGTGCCGCAGCCGGGCGACCTCTTCCTGGCGACCGATACGGCCTTGTGGGCCAAGATGGGGCACTGGTTAGCCGGCACCGGAGCGCCGCAGCACTCGGGAATCGTGGTGGCCCGGCCCGATGGCCAGCTGGCACTTCTGGAAGCGGGGCCGCACAATGACGTTTACGTCGAGGTCGCCGACCTGCTTCCCCAGCTGGCCACCTACGGAGCCAAGGAGCGCGTCTGGATTCGCCAGCGCTGTGTGCCGTTGACGGAGGACCAGTGCCGCCGGCTGACGGCGTTCGCGCTGGCGGTGGATCGCAAGCCGTTTGCCACCGTCCGGCTGGTGTGCCAGATCACGCCCTTCCGCTGCCGGGGGCCGTTCCGCTGCGCCTACCTGGGCAAGGCGCATTCGAGCCAGTTTTGCCCGGAGTCGCCGACGCAAGGGATCAAGGACACCTATTTCTGCTCCGAGGTGGTCACCGAGGCCTGCGTGGCCGCGGGTCTGCTCGACCCCGAATCGACTCGACCCGGAGCGACCTATCCGCGCGATTTGTTCTTCGGCCGTTCCCGGTGCCTGTTCATCAACCAGCACCTGGACATGGCCGGCTGGCTGCCGCCGGCACGCTGGACGCTGCTGCCGGGGACCGAGCCGTGCATCAAACGCAAGCCGGTCCTCGATGGCGATAGCTGGGAATAACCTCGGCTACCACTTTCGCCTTTTCTCGAAACCTGCCTGACGAGCGGCGGGGTTTATCCCCGCCGTCTGGACCGCCGGGATAAACCCGGCGGCTCGTTCACCCAACTTTTCAACGATCAAACAGGGTAATCGGTTGGCTTTGATCTTTTCCTGGGTATGAGATTTGCCTAGCCATCTTGCATGCGGACTCGGCGGAGTCTAGCATGAAAGAAGAAGATCTCCCAGGGTGCCGGCGTGAGAGCCCATGCAACAGGAAAGCGACTTTCTGAGGGCCTGGCAGGTGCAGCCCAACGACGCCGATTTCGCTCTGATCTTCGCCGACTGGCTGGAGGATCAGGGCGATTCGCGGGCTGAGATGCTTCGCCTCATCCACCGCCTGACCCAGGCCAGCGAGGATGCGCCCGCGCGTCTGGCCAACGAGGATCGATTGCGGCAACTGACCTCGTCGTGGGGCCCGGCCCCCTTGCCCCGGATCGTCAACAGCATCGGCATGGAGCTGGTGCTGATCCCGGCCGGCACCTTCCAGATGGGCTCGCCGGAAACCGAGTCGGAACGCACCATCGACGAGAGCCCCCAGCATCCCATCCGCCTGACCGAATCGTTCTACCTGGGGACGTACCTGGTCACGCAGCAGCAGTATCACCGCGTCATGCAGCGCAATCCCTCGCGCTTCAAGGCCAGCAATGGTGGCGGACCGACCCATCCGGTCGAGCACGTTTCCTGGGACGACGCCCTCGTTTTTTGTGAGAAGCTGTCGCGCCGCCTGGCCGAGCGCAAGGCCGGCCGGGTCTACCGCTTGCCGACCGAGGCCGAGTGGGAATATGCCTGTCGAGCGGGCACGTCCGCGGTCTTTTTCTGGGGCAACACCGCCTGCTCGACCCAGGCCAACTTTGACGGCAACCTCCCCTACGGCGACGCTGCCGTTGGTCCCGATTTGCAGAAGACCAGCCCGGTCGGCAACTATCCGCCCAACGCCTTCGGGCTGTACGACATGCACGGCAACGTCTGGGAGTGGTGCAACGACTGGTATCGGGAGCGCTACTACCGCAAATGCACTTCCGAGAACCCCAAGGGCCCGCGCAATGGCTATGGCCGGGTGCTGCGCGGCGGCTCCTGGAACTACCGCGGCGGTTACACGCGCTCGGCCGACCGCGGCCGATTGCCCCCCACCTATCGCGATGCCCACATGGGCTTTCGCGTGGCCCTCACGGCCTCGCGCGTCCGCTTCACCGACGCGGCGAGCCGGGGAGCGGTCTTCCGGCCGTGACTCAGAAATACAAGGCGAGCCGGGAGCGTCAGCTCCCGGATTCTTCCGATCGAATCGGAAGAATCCGGGAGCTGACGCTCCCGGCTCGCCTTTTCAAAACCGCGGCTCTTGCTCGCGCACCAGCATGTTGGCGTGGGCCAGCGATTCCAGGGTGCCCGCGTCGGTCCAGTAGCCCGGCAGGGTGCTGTACCCCATCCGACCCTGCTTCAGATAGTGATTGTTGACGTCGGTAATCTCCAGCTCACCGCGCTTGCTCGGCTTGAGCGTGCGAATCACCTGGAACACGTCCGACGGATAGACGTAAATGCCGGCGACGGCGTGATCGCTTTTCGGTTTGGCTGGTTTTTCCTCGATGCCGATGACCTTGCCGTCGCGCAGTTCGGCCACGCCGTAGCGCTCGGGATCGGCGACCTGCTTCAGGGCGACCCAGGCCCAGTCGGGGTGCTGGTTGGCCGCTTTGAGCATGTCGTGCAGCGGGTCGAGGAAGATGTTGTCGCCCAGGATGACCAGGGAGCGGGCGTCCCGGGAGAACAGCTCGGCCAGGCCCAGCGCCTGGGCGATGCCGCCGGCCTCGTCCTGGACCCGGTAGGTCAGGTTGCACTTGTGTTCCCGACCGGAGCCGAGCAGCTCGACAAAGTCGCCCATGTGCTCGGTGCCGGACACCAGCAGGATTTCGCGCAGGCCGGCTCCGACCATTTTTTTCAGGGGGTGGTAGACCATCGGATAGGGGCCGACCGGAAGCAGGTGCTTGTTGGTGACCCGGGTCAGCTCGCCCAATCGCGTGCCCTTGCCGCCCGCCAGAATGACGCCGCGAATTTCCATGCGATCCTCTCCCACGCAGGTCAGGCTTTCCAGCCTGACTCTTATGGAGGAAAAGTCAGGCTGGAAAGCCTGACCTACAGGTCTGAAGCCTAGCGTACAGGATTGCGCCGGGAATTCCAGCGGCGGAAAAACAGCAAGCGGCGGGTCCAACCCACCGCTTGCCGGACGCGCGGACAGGAACAGTCAGCGTTGCGAGGAAGCGTTCTTGATCAGCACCATGCGGACGCCGGGAACGCGCCGCAGCCGGGCGGCCAGGGCGGCCACGTCGTCGCCGTGGTAGGGGTCGTCGTGTACCCAGAGGGTCTGGCCGTCGCGCACCTCCACCTGGATCGACCGATACCGGCTGTTTTCCCGGCGGACCTGGTCGATCCGCTCGCGCAGGGTCTCGACCGGGTCGGCGAGCAGCGGCAGGAGCCGAGGCGGAGAGGCTGGGTTGGTGCCGACAACCGGCGGCAGCAGCGTGACGCCCGCCTCCGGGTTGAACGGAAGTTCTCTTGGCATCCGACCGGCGAGGATGCCGGACGGGGCGTGCGAGAGGACCGGCCGGGCGGACTCGGTGTGGACGGGCGGGTCGGGGTTGAGGGGCATCACAAACGGTTTGGGCTCGGGCGCAACCACGTCCAGGCGATTGACCACCTCGTAGACGCCGCGAACTTGCCGGACCACGTTCTCGACCTTGCGGGACAGCTCGGCCGAGGGGACTGGTCCCTTGAGCGTGGCCACGCCGGCTTGCACCCGGATGAAGAAGTTGAGGCCCTTCAGTTCCGGATCCAGCAGCAGGGCCTGGCGGACGCGCATGGTGACTTCGATCTCGTTGAACGTGGGCCGGTGGTTGCCCGGCGGGGCCGCCGGACCATCCGCGCCGGGCAGCGGCTGGTCGCTGCTGACCCAGACCAGCAGCAACCCGAACAGACACAAGGGCGGGCGAGTGCGTGGACGCATACGGACACCTGATTCGGGCCAATCGATTCGTCCCTGAAGCCCAGGTAGGCTCCCCTTTGGGCTCCTCTATTGTGGGAAAGCTCCTTGAAAGAGGGAACAGATCCTTGAGGGATTCTGGTGAAGATTCACCCACCGGGACATAAACCTGGAGGGGAATAGCGGAGACACCGTTTCAGGCGTTGATCGTCCGCCCCTCGACGGCCAGGGCGGCCTCGCGGACTGCCTCGGACAGCGTCGGGTGCGCATGGCAGATACGGGCGATGTCCTCGGCGCTGCCGGCAAACTCCATCACCGTGACCGCCTCGGCGATCAGCTCCGACGCCCGGGCAGCGAACACGTGAACGCCCAGCACGCGATCGGTACGGGCGTCGGCCAGGATCTTGACCAGTCCCTCGGTTTCGCCCATGGTCCGGGCCCGGGCATTGGCCTTGAGGTAGAACTTGCCCGTCCGGTATTCCTGGCCGCTGGACTTCAGCTGCTCCTCGGTCTGGCCGACGCTGGCCACCTCCGGCCAGGTGTAGATGACGCTGGGCACGGTGTCGTAATTGACGTGCGTTTTCATCCCGGCCAGCCGCTCGGCGAAGGCGACGCCATCATCCTCGGCCTTGTGGGCGAGCATGGGGCCAGGGACCAGGTCGCCGATGGCGTAGATGCCGGGCACGTTGGTCTGGAAGTTCTCATCCACGAAGATTTTGCCGGTCTGAGCATCGATCTGGACGCCCAGCTCCTGCAGGCCCAGCCCGCGCGTGAACGGTTTGCGTCCCACGGCCACGAGCACCTTGTCGCCCTGGAACAGCACGTCCTTGCCCTTGCTGGTGGCGTTGACGACGATCTGCCCGCCCTGGGTCGAGGCCGCGTTGACGCGGGTGTCCAGGGCGAAGACCAGACCCTGCTTGACCAGGGAACGGTGCAGCAGCTCCGCAATCTCCGCGTCGCCGGTCGGCAGGATGCGTGGCAGGAACTCGACCACGGTGACCTTGGCCCCCAGCCGGCTCCACACCGAGCCCAGTTCCAGGCCGATGTAGCCGGCCCCGACCACGATCAGGTGCTGCGGCACCTTCTCGAAAGCCAGGGCCTCGGTCGAGCTGACGATGTGCCGGCCATCGTGGGGCAGGGCCGGCAGGCTGATCGGCTCGCTGCCGGTGGCCAGGCAGATGGCCTGGGCTTCCAGGGTCAGCGAGGATTTCTCGGCCAGGGTGACCCGGCCCGGTCCGTTGAGCCGGGCGGTGCCCTGGTGCGTGGTGATCTTGTGCTTTTTCATCAGCCCGGCCACGCCCTCGGTCAGGCCCTCGACCACCTTGTTCTTGCGCTCCAGCATGGCGGGGAGGTTCAGGTTGACCTGGCCGACCTGGATGCCGTGCTGGGCCAGATGATTGCGGGTCTGGGCGAACAGCTCGCTGGAGTCGAGCAGGGCCTTGGAGGGGATGCAGCCGACGTTCAGACAGGTGCCGCCCAGGCGGTCGCGTTTCTCGACGATGGCGGTCTTCATGCCCAGCTGCGCCGCCCGGATCGCGGCCACGTAGCCGCCGGGGCCAGCACCGATTACCACCACGTCGTAGCGTTCTGTCATTGGAGAGGGTTTTGGGGTTGTGGGTGTTTCATATTTCCAGCATCAGCCGTTCCGGGCTCTCGATGCACTCCTTGAGGCGGACCAGGAAGCTGACGGCTTCCCGCCCATCGATGATTCGATGATCGTAGGACAGGGCGAGGTACATCATGGGCCGGATCACCACCTGGTCGTCGATGGCCACGGGGCGTTTCTGGATGGCGTGCATGCCCAGGATGGCGCTCTGCGGCGGGTTCAGGATCGGCGTGGACACCAGCGAGCCGAAGACGCCGCCGTTGGTAATGGTAAACGTCCCGCCCTGCAAATCGGCCAGGGTGATTTTCTCCTCGCGGGCTTTCTGGGCCATCTCGGCAATCGCCTTCTCGACGCCGGCAAAGCTCAGCTCGTCGCAGTTGCGGATCACCGGCACCATCAGTCCCTTCTCGGTGCTGACGGCCACGCCGATGTCGTAATAGTTGTGATAGACGATGTCCGTGCCGTCGATGCGGGCGTTGACGGATGGAAACGCCTTGAGGGCCTCGACGGTTGCCTTGACGAAGAAGCTCATGAAGCCCAGGCCGACGCCATGCTTCTTCTGGAAGGTTTCCTTGTACTTGGTTCGCAGAGCCATGACGCCGGACAGGTCGGCCTCGTTGAACGTGGTCAGGATGGCGGCGGTCTGCTGGGCCTCGACCAGCCGGCGGGCGATGCTCTGGCGGATGGTACTCATCCGCTTACGGGTTTCGCGCTCCTGAGTGCGGTGGTGGTCCGTGGACGGCGGCGGCGCGGGAGCAGTCGGCGCCGGCGCACCGGGGGCCGTTCCCGAGGGCGGGCCATTGCCCGGGGCCGCGGGGGGCCGTTCGGCCAGGTGAGTCAGGACGTCTTCCTTGGTGATCCGGCCGCCCCGTCCGGAGCCGGTGATTCCCTGGAGATCGAGGTCGTTCTGGGCTACCCAGTGCCGGGCTGCCGGCGACAGGAAGGGTCCGGCTGCGGAAGGAACGGCGGACGAAGCCGGAGCCGGTGGTTTCGGAGCCGGGGGCGGTGCCGGGGCTTTCGCGGGTGGAGCTGGCTCCTTCGACTGGCGGGGAGGGGGTGCCGGCTCGCCGCCTTGACGGGGGGCGGTCGCCTTGTCGTCGATGGAGCCGACGACCGACTCGACGGCGACGGTCTGGCCCTCGGGGACGGTGATGGTCAGGACGCCGCTGACGGGGGCGGGAACCTTGACGGTGGCCTTGTCGGACTCCAGCTCAAACAATGGCTCGTTGGCCTGGACGTAATCGCCCGAGCGCTTGTACCAGACGGACAGAAACCCCTCCGTGACCGACTCGCCCGGACGGGGCACCTTGACTTCAACAGCCATGACAGGTCCTTCACTCTCCTTCAATCGACCCCTGCCGGCTTGCCCGGCAGGTGAAGCAGGTCAGCGGCTAGAAACGAGGAAGAGGAAAAAACGTTTGCTTCGCATTTCTCTAGCCAGAGACCTCCTTCACCTGCCGGGCAAGCCGGCAGGGGTCGAAGTCATGTCTTCGCTGGTTTGGCCGTCCGTTCCTCGCGGGGCCGCTGTGTCTCCTTGCCCGCCGGGACACCATCAGCGCGGGCCCGCACCAGGTGGGGCACCGGGCCGCCGATGGCCGCCTCGACCAGCTCCTTCTGTTCGCGCTTGTGGACCTGGAGCGAGCCGGTGGCGGGGCTGGCGCTGGCGTCCCGGCCGACGTACGCGGGCGCGAATCCCAGGGCCCGCAGCCGCGGTTCCATGAAGAACCAGCCGCCGTTGTTCTGCGATTCCTCCTGGGTCCAGACCCACTCGCGGGCCTTGCGATAGCGCGACAGCACCGACCGCAGCAGCTCCTCGTGCAGCGGATAGAACTGCTCGACGCGGACGATGGCCGTGTCCTCGGCCTTGATCGCCGTGCGCCGGTCGAGCAGGTCGTAGTAAACCTTGCCGCTGCACAGGACCACGCGCCGGACCCGGCCCGGGTCCGCCTGGGGGTCGTCGAGGACCTCGTGGAAGCGGCCGTGAACGAACTCGTCCAGCGGCGAGCTGGCCGCTTTGAGGCGGAGCATGCTCTTGGGCGTCATCAGGATCAGCGGCTTGCGGAAGTTGCGCTGTCATCTGCCGGCGCAGCACGTGGAAGTACTGGGCCGGCGTCGAGGGGTAGGCGACCTGGATGTTGTCCTCGGCGCACAGCTGCAAGAAGCGCTCCAGCCGGGCGCTGGAGTGTTCCGGTCCCTGCCCTTCGTAGCCGTGCGGCAGCAGCATCACCAGGCCGTTGTCGCGCTGCCACTTCGACTCGCTGGAGGCGATGAACTGGTCGATGATGACCTGGGCGCCGTTGCGAAGTCGCCGAACTGGGCTTCCCACAGCACCAGGGTGTGCGGCGAGTCGAAGGCGTAGCCGAACTCGAAGCCGAGCACGGCCGCCTCGCTGAGCAGGCTGTCGTAGACCTGGAACGGCGGCCTGGTCCGGCGCCAGGGCGTTGAGCGGGAAGTACGGCTCGCCGGTGCGGGCGTCGTAGACCACCGAGTGGCGCTGGCTGAAGGTGCCGCGCCGGCTGTCCTGGCCGCTGAGACGCACCGGGACGCCGTCCAGCAAGAGCGAGCCGAACGCCAGCAGCTCGCCCAGCGGCCAGTCGATTGGCTTGCGGTCGATGACTTCCTGGACGCGCTGCTTGAAGATGCGGGCGATGGTCGGATGCAGGTTAAAGCCCTCCGGGAAGCGCACCAGACCCTCGGCGATGTGCCGCAGTTGCTCCTCGGAGACGCCGGTCAGGATCGGGTCGTGCGAGTAGCGCGAGGTCAGGCCCTGCCAGTGGCCGGTGAAGCCCTTCATGGTTGGGTACTGGGGCGGGCCGGTCTTGACCTCGTCGATGGCCGCTTGCAGTTTTCCCTCGAAGAGCTGCCGGATCTGGTCGGTCTCGGCCACGGTCAGGTCGCCCTGGAGGATCAGCTGTTCGGTGTAGATCTCGGTGAGTGTCGGCCGATCCTTGATCTTGCTGTACATGATCGGCTGAGTGAACGACGGCTCGTCGCCCTCGTTGTGGCCGAGCCGGCGGTAGCAGAACATGTCGATGACCACGTCGCGGTGGAAGGTCTGGCGGAAATCGAGGGCCAGCTGGGCGACGAAGATGGTGGCCTCGGGGTCTTCGCCGTTGACGTGGAAGATCGGCACCTGGATCATCTTGGCGACGTCGGTGCAGTAGGTGGTCGAGCGGGCGTCGCTGGGGGCGGTGGTGAAGCCGATCTGGTTGTTGACGACGACGTGGATGGTGCCGCCGGTGGTGTAGCCGGGCAGCTGCGACAGGTTGAGCGTCTCGGCCACCAGCCCCTGGCCGGCAAACGCGGCGTCGCCGTGCAGCAGCAGCGGGATGCCCCGGCTTGCGCTCGGTGTCGTCGAACTGCTGCTGCTTGGCCCGGGTCCGGCCCTCGACCACGGGGTTGACCGCTTCCAGGTGGCTGGGGTTGGGCGTCAGCGACAGGTGGATCGGCTGGCCCTTGCTGGTGGTGCGGTCGCCGGAGAAGCCGAGGTGATATTTCACGTCGCCGTCGCCATCGGTCGATTCGGGCAGGTAGTTCTCCTCGAACTGGGCGAAGATCTCCTCGTAGGGTTTGCGGAGGATGTTGGCCAGGACGTTGAGTCGGCCGCGGTGAGCCATGCCCATGATGATCTCGCTGACGCCGGTGTCGGGGGCATTCTCGACCACCGCTTCCAGCAGCGGGATCAGGGTCTCGGCCCCTTCCAGAGAGAAGCGTTTCTGGCTTGGGTAGCGTGCGGCGAGGAACCTCTCGAACATCTCGGCGTAGTGCAGCCCCTTGAGGATGCGGAGCTTCTGGTTGCGATCGAACCCAGGCCTGATTACGGCGGGGTTCCATGCGTTCCTGGAGCCAGGCGCGGACGTTGGCGTCCTGGATGTGCATGTACTCGACGCCGACGTTCCGGCAATAGGTCTCGCGGAGGGCCTCGAGCAGTTCGCGCAGGGTGCCGCTGTGCAGGCCGAGGAACGGGATCGACTCGAAACCGCGGTCGAGATCTGCTTCAACGAAGCCGAACTCGGCCAGGTCGAGCAGCGGATGGCTGGTGCGCGGCTCGCTGAGGGGGTCGAGGTGGGCGAGGAAATGGCCGACGTCGCGGTAGCGGTAGATGAGCCGGACCATGCCGGTCTGCAGCCGGGAGTCGCCGACGGGGCCGGCCGGGACGGAGGGCTTGAACTGCTGCGACAGCTCGAAGCCCTCGAAGAAGTACTGCCAGCTGCTGTCCACGGAGGCGGGGTCCCGGCGCCAGCGCTCGTAGGCGTTCTCGATGGCGTCCAGGTTCCACCGGGTGGCGGCGGTATTGGGGTTATGTTCAACGGCCTGCGGCATCTCTGATCCTGGTGCTTGCGTCGTCAAGCACCCCTCCATGAAGCATCACGACTTTCGCCCTATCTATTAAAGGAAACCGCGGCGGAGAGGACAAGCGGGACTTGGTTAGGCGGTTGCGGGAAAAAGATAGGTCCACCGTAACCATCCCTCCCCGCGGGTGCGCTGCGCGACCCACGGCTGAGATATGCAACCCCTGCGGGGTTGGTGGACAACGGCGGACCTGTTTTCTACCCCGAAGGGGTTCCATAGCCCAGCCGTGGGTCGCGCAGCGCACCCACGGGACTTCACATTACCTTAAGGTTCCCTCCCTACGGTTCGCTCATATTTGGGCATGTTTTTGGGAATCCACGAGCGACCTGTTCATACAAATCCGGTGGCAGCCCCCACAGTTCCAGGAGGCGTTGCTGCACCTTGGTCAACGGTGACAGCAACACGTGTCTGTGGCCGTTGACCTCAACCACGCTGACACTGATCGTCCTCAGCACGCGCAACAGCAACTCCGCACTGGGACGGTCTGTCTTGCGGCCCGGCTGACCGGCATAGACATCTTGTAACTTCGTTCCTTCCTGCCGCAGCCGTTCTCGCACCTCCCACTCCACTAGACTCAGCACACGCAACGCTAGACTTAACAGATACACCAGTCCTTGGATGCGGTCCTCCTCCTGTAAGTACACCGGGGTCAGTCCCAGCGACCGACCCTTCAGCCGCGACCAGTCGTCCTCGATCCGATACTGGCCCCGATAGGCCCACACGACCTGCGCTAAGGCCAGACTCAACCCATTGGTCGCGTACACCTGCCAGCCCATCTCCTTCTTCTGTTGCTCGATCCGCGTCTCGTTGCGGCGCACTTCCACCTCGAAGAAGATCTCCGTCTCCTGCCGCGCCGGCCGCCCTCGGTAGGCACGCACCTGCCTGCTCGTCATCTTCGCCGCAAAGCTGTAGTCAAGCAAGCCTTCGACTCGCTGTCCTGTCACGATCGCCTGCGCTGCCTGCACCAGTTGGGCATGGAACAACTGCTTCTTGCCCTGCTTGCGTTTGACCAGTTCCCGCAGGGCGGCACAGGCCGTTTGCAGTCGCCGTTCCAGGGCTGCCTCCTGGGCCCGCGCATACGCCAGCGACCGTACCAGCCAGCGGCGTTCGGTCCAGGGTCGCAGCACCCCGTCCACCGTGGCTGTCAACTCCACGTCCAGCGCGAATCCCTCCGCCACGCGTTCGTCGGCCTGGCCGGCCGGTCCCGGACGGTAGACCGGTTGCAACGGCTGCGTCCCATTCCAGACCGGCTGCAACAACTGCTGCCGCTCTGCCCCACTCAATTGGGTCTGCGGCAGCGGGCAGAGGTAGAAGTCGTTGCCGGCAGCGACCAGGGCCCGCGTGGCCAAGGCGGCCATCTTGCAGTCACCGACGTAGGTCCGGCCACCCACTCCCAAGGACTGTTGCACCGCCTGAATGGCTGGCACGTACAAGGGATCGTCGGCGCTGTTACCGGGCACGACGGCGGTAGCCAGCGGCATACCCAGGGGGTCGAGGACGGCCGCCATGATTTTGAACTGAGGCCGGTCGGGATCGTCCTTGCTGTGGCCAAATTGCAACAGGCCCTGCTCGGACAGGACGGCGGCATAGGAGTTGGCGGTGGTCGCATCCAGACGCACCAAGTCGGTGGGCAGTTGATAGACGCGGAGGGTCTGGTGGTTGAGTTGCTGCTCGACCGAAGCGAAGGAGGCAGGGTCGCTGAGGCGGGAAAGCAAATCGGCGAGGCGATCGTCATGTGCCACGGCAGGCAGGACGGGTTTGCCCAGCAGGGCAGAGAGGATGCCCTGGTGGTCGTCCACCCAGGGCTCGAGGTGGTTGAGGCAGTGGTCGCCTTGGGAGAGGATAAAGAGCAGCCATAGGGCCAGCACCTCCCCCGGGCTGAGAGGGCCTTTCCAGTGGGCTGGGGCTGGGAAATGCCGGTCCAGGATGGCCGGCAGGTCCAGACGTTGCAGTTTGGCCCACAAAACAGGCAGATCGGCCACGGTTTCCACATGCAGCAAGCGCGGTTCGTTGGTGTTCATCCCTTCAGTTTACGAACCCTCCCCTTTTCCGAAAACCACCCAAATCACGAGCGAACCGAACGTCCCTCCGTTATCGTTGAACCATTCTCAGGGGCAATCGCCTGCAAGAGAGGGATGAATTTCGCTCACGTCTGAAACGAGATGCCTTCGGTGAAGCCGGCTTTTCCTGGTCGATGCTCGGGAGCATCGTGCGCCACCGTTTTCCTTTTCGTTCGGACCAGAGGAGGTCAGTATGTCCGTGCGCATGACGATGATCGCGTTGCTGGTGGCGGCCGGCAGCGGCTGGTATTGGCTGCGGGAGCAAGACGCGGGTGCTCAACCCCCGCCACCCCCGCCTCCGCGCGGAGGCCCGCCGCCGATCTTGCCACCAAACGCTCCGCCGATCCAGCAGCTGGGCCAGGCGATCTTCTTTGACACCACTCTGTCGCAGCCGGCCGGGCAGGCCTGCGCCAGCTGTCATGCTCCGCAGGCGGGCTGGACCTTCCCCAACTCGAACGTAAACCTGCAGCTTGGTCCGGTGCCGGGCGCCGTTCAAGGCCGGTTCGGCAACCGCAAACCGCCGACCGTGAGTTATGCGACGTTCAGTCCCAAGGGGCCCACGTTCAGCAACACCCTGCAAGCCTACGTCGGCGGCGTGTTCTGGGACGGCCGGGCCTCGACTCTGACGGCGCAGGTGCCGTTTCCCCTGGTGAATCCCAATGAGATGAACAACGTCGTCCACAACGTCGCGGCCCCGGAGCTGGTCGTGCAGAAAGTCGCGGCCGCTCCCTACGCCAACCTGTTCAAGCAGGTGTTCGGCAAGACGGTGTTCTCGCTGCCGCCCGCCCAGGTCGAGCCGCTGATTTACCAGGCCGTCGCGGCCTTCGAGTCGGCGCCGCAAGTGTCCCCATTCAGTTCGCAATATGATGCCTGGGTTGCCGGCAAGGCGCGGCTGACGGCGTCGCAGCTGAACGGCCTCAAGCTGGTCACCGGCTCAACGACCGGCCGGCCGGGCGGCCCTGCCGGCACCAGGAACGCCCAGTGCTTCCGGTGCCACGCCATCCCCTCGAATCCCAAGACCGGACCCGACCTGTGGACGACCTTCGCGTACTTCAACACTGGAGCGCCGAAGAACCCGAACAATCCATACTACGTGGAAACGAACGCGACGACCAACCCCCTGGGCTATAACCCACTGGGTGCCGCGTACGTGGACTACGGCCTCGGCGCCAATCTGTATCCCAGTCTGGGATTGCCGGCCGGGAACGTCGGCAAAGGGAGCAACGGCAAAGGCGATTACCTCGCCATCAATGGGACGTTCAAGACTCCCACGCTGCGCAACACCGACAAGCGCCCGGATGCAACCTTTGTCAAGGCGTATTCGCACAATGGTTTCTTCAAATCGTTGCAGTTGGTCGTTCACTTCTACAACACGAGGAACCTGACCACTCACCCGGGAGAAGTGATCGATTTCACGCGCCCGAATCCCTATGCGGGACTCAGCGGCAAGCCGATCTGGCCGCCGCCCGAAGTCCCTTCGCCGCAGACGATGGTGAATCCATCCGGGAAGCCCGGCGGGGTCGGCAACCTGGGACTGACACCGCAGGAGGAGGCGGACATCGTCAATTTCCTCACGGCACTGAGTGATGGGTTCTTCCAGCCGTGAGAATCCGTTGATTGCGGCTCAGGAGGAAAAAGACCGCCGCCTCCCCCCAGGGCGCCGCCCTCTCCCCAGGGCGTTGCCCTGGGCTATCGTGTTGCGCCCCTTCGGGGCTTTGGTCTTCAGCCCCGAAGGGGCGCAACACAATAGCCCAGGGCAACGCCCTGGGTCAGGGGCCGAGGTGATCTTTCTCTTTCTGAATCGCTCTTTCTGAATCGCAATAGATAAGAGGCAAAGGGGAAAACAAATCCATGCTGCACCAACGACGCCTCACCGCAAGCCAGCGTCGTGGGATGATCCTGATGGTTGTGCTGGCGATGCTGACCCTGTTCGCGGTCATTGGCCTGACGTTCACGTACCTGTCCAGTTCTTACGCTCTGTCGGCCCGAATCGCTCGGGAGGCCGAGAACATCCTGAGTCCGGACGTCGAACCGGAACTCGCACTGTCCTTTGTCCTGGGTCAGCTCATTTACGACGCCAGCGACACGGATGGGGTCGGCGTGTACTCCTCGCTGCGTGGCCACGGTCTTGCCCGCAATGCCTATGGCTGGAACAACACTCCTCTGGCCCTGAACGACAAGGCGTATGCGGGCCTGGGCAGGCTTCGCTTACCCAGCTCTCGCTTTCCGGGTTTCAGCACCTTCGACCTGATCAATTACAAATACTTCGCTGCGGACGGTGGCTATTTGCAAGACCCCGAACAGCTGGTCCCTCGCGGCGGCGGTCCGACAGCTCCAATCTCGGCCCATACCTACGTCGCCGGGAACGTCCCCTGCACTTACGTCGATAACAACAACGTTTACCTGGCGTTTCTGAACCCCAGCACGAACACAATCGACATTCCCTCGTTTCATCGCCCCTGGTCGTGGAACCTCGATCCGAACACGGGCCAACCCCTGGCCAACCCTCCGGGGTTCAATGATCCATCCCACCCCAACTGGACCAGCCCCGTCGGCAAATACTTGACCCTTCGCCCTCGTCCCGCCGAGATGGGCCCTGGGTTTCCCTATCCCGCGGATGCGCGGGGCGACGTCAAGAACATGGACGGCGCTCCGGGCGGCAATGACAGCATCTGGATTGACGTTAACGCGCCGGTGGTGGTTGCGCCCAACGGTCAGAAATACAAGATGCTGGTCGCTCCGCTCATTGTCGAACTGGACAGCCGGCTGAACCTCAACGTGGCGGGCAACGTCCTGCAAGGTCTGGGCGAGAATCATGCCGGCAACCAGGGCTGGGGACCGTGGGAAATGGACGTGGGCGCCGTCCTCAGTGCCAACACCTATCCTCCGGAATGGCGGAACTTGTTCCTCGGCACTCCGGGCCCGAAACGGGTACTTGGCCGCTACGGCTGGAGTGGGTTGCCGCAGCCGGGCCCGGCGGGACAACCCACCAGCACCCCTCTTCCTCGGGGTTGGGCCCCGATCGATCTGAATGGCGTGACCGATCCGTATCGGCTCTATCCGCCTGGTCCATCCAGCACCGCCTGGACGGCGACACAGGCCTGGAAACTACCCATCAAGTTTGGGCCCGCCTTTCCGACTTTCCCGGCTGACGGTTACAACGATGGCGCTCCGCGTGAAACCACTCTGACAGGCCAGGCTCCGATCTCGGCCAGCAATCCAACGGTACACCCCCTCCTGTACAATCCTCTCCATCCCGCTCCCGGCAATCGTGCTTTCACTGTTTCGGACATGGTGCCGTTGCTGCGTCATGGCGGCACCAACTGCGAGTTCCTCAGTTCCGACCTGCTGCGTCTTTGTCCCACGAACTTCGCCGATGCCACGACGCGCAACCTGGTGACCACCGCCAGTTACGATTTGAACCGGCCCGTTCCCGTTCCTTATGTCTGGGACCGGACGGACCGGAATACGTCCTACCAGCTGAACACAGCGATCTATCCTCCTTTACTCAGTCAGCAATCGATCACGTCTCCCTTTGCCCCCGCGACCATCGCGGCCTTGCGGTCCAACGTGCCGGCACGCAGTGAGTTTCAGCAGACCGACTGGCGCTCGACCTTGACGGCGCTGGGCAAGATCAACCTGAATCGGCCCCTGCGTTCGTTTCCGAATCCAGACGCTACCACGGGCCTGATTCCAGCAGCGCAACGGTCAGCATTCACGGACGCGCTGAGTGATCGCCAGATCCTGGCACAGGACATTTTCAACGTCTTGCAGCAGGTGACCGGGGCCCGTGACCTGGCCAAGGATGCTGCCCTGACCCAGGCCAATTACCCCGTCGGCCAGTGGAACGCCCTCCGCTATCTGGCCCAGCTGGCTGCGAACATTGTCGATTTCATCGACGCGGACGACAACATGACGCCCTTCCAGTGGTCCGCCGGCAACGATTGGGTGTTCGGTGTCGAAATGCCGCGCCTTGTCATCAATGAGGTTTACGTCCAGTACGACAACGATCCGACCGACCCTGGCCTCGCCCTCAAGAACAGTACGCAGCGAAAGGCGACGACGCACTACAACGTCAACGTCTGGGTGGAGCTGCTCAATCCGCTCGACAGCCGGACCGATCCCGCAACGACGATGGGCCTTACGTCCGACACCTCGGCCCGCCTTGCCCACGTCACTTCGTCCAACACGAACGAGGCGATTTATCAGGTCGTCATTGCCGACCCAGCGACCAAGCCCGTCCTGCAACGCCCGGACAACGTGACCGGCGATCCCAATTTCGATGGCGTGAACCACATACTGCCGGTGGGCGGTGCCAGCCAGGTCGGGCTGGCCACCGCTCGCGTCGCCTCGGTGGACGCCCATTACACCAGGCCCGCCCAACCCGCAACCAAGGGTTTCTGCGTCCTTGGTCCGCAGACGGCGTTCCTGCCGGGAGAAGACCCCAAGCTCCCCGCACCCGGCCAGGCTCCCGACTTCGCTTCTCCGCAGATGACGTACGTGGTCCCGGTTACCGCTGCCAATGCCAGCACCGTGCCACAGCCGGCGATTTTGCTGCGCCGCCTGGCCTGTCCCGGGATGCCGGCCCAGACGAATCCAACGCGACCCGGTTACAATCCCTACGTCACAATCGATTCCGTCGTCAAGAGCACGTCGGGAACACCGCATGGCAACGATGCCCGTCACTACGTCAGCACGGGAGCGAACGTCAACTATCAGCCGCTGACGTCACGTCAGTCCATGGGCCGCAAACAACCTTACGATGCCAGCAGCTCCGTTGCCCAGGAGCCGACTCCAAAGCTGACCGGCCAGCCGCAGCACACCTTCAACCACTGCAACGGCCAGTCAGCGACAGCGCCGCTGCCGCCCGGCGACAGCACGCTCCAGGTTCCCTTTGACTTCTTCGTCTTCCTGGACCGGCAGCTCATCAGCAAGGCAGAACTGCTGTACACTCCGGGCTGCCGGCCGCATGAGCTGACGCAGTTCTTCGTGCAGCAGGGCGTGGCCAACAGCCAGGCCGCACCCTGGCTCGATCCGACCACGCGACTGTCTCGCTTCCTGGAGTTCGGCGACGTGGCTCCGCGCGGCTGCGGCATCCCCCTGGGCGGTCGGGTGCCGGGACGCATCAACATAAACATGGTCTTCGCCCCGCAGATCTTCAACGCCATCGCCGGCGCCGAGCCCGGCAATCGCTATAACCAGGCCCAGGTCGCCAGCGTCTTTACCTCCCTGGTCAATGCACGCCAGCCGAACTCATACTACGTTGGCACCGGCGCCGTTCCCACGCCGGACGGCACGGACACACCGTTCTGGGGCTTCGGTCCCGGTCCCGCGCCGGGCGGCGATGCGTTGTCGGCCGCCGTGCGTGGTCTGAACGCGCAGTGGTTCAGCCCATACCCCGCGACCACCAATCCGTATCAGCGTTTCGAGATGCTGAACAAGATCATGAACAACCTGACAACGCGGAGCAACGTCTTCGCCGTCTGGCTGACCGTTGGCTTCTTCGAGGTGACCGACGACACGACAACGCCGCCGAAGCTTGGCCCGGAGGTCGGGGCCGCCCAGGGCCGTAAGGTCCGCCATCGCCTGTTCGCGATCGTGGACCGGACCAACGTGCAGATCTTCGCCACGGCCTATCAGCCGGCGAACGGTCAGCCGATTGTTGGATCCGTGAGCGGCGTCTCCTATCCGATCCAGCTGGCCCGGATGTCCGGCACCGTGGCCCAGTCCGGCTTTGCCTGGAAGGTGCAGCCCGGCTCCGTGCTGGTGTTCGATCCCAACGATCCAGCCGGCAACGAGGAAACCGTCGTGGTTCAGCCCGGCAACGTGGCCACGTTTTTCAAGTCCCACGCGGCCGGCTGCATCGTCATCAGCCGCGGCAACCCAGGCCCAGCCACCCGGCTGGCCTATGACCCACGCAAGGACAGCGCGGTGGTCCCTTACTTCGCGGTCATCGAATGAGCGGACTTTGGCTTCCTGAATTGAATAATTGTACTCTTACGTCGGCAAGAAAGAAGATCACGCAGGCCGGATTGTCAATCCGGCCTGCGCTCTTTCGTGCTGGCGTAATAGTCGCCGGATTCCGGCTCGATGGCGACAAACCGATTCCGGTGCTGGGGCTCCAGCACGGCCTGCAGCTGCTCGGCGTCAATCCGCTTCACCAGCAGCGATAGCCAACACGATCTTGGCACGCCGGACCTCGAACCATGGCAAGGAATCGCTATGGGCCACGGTATGCAGTGTAACCACGTCCTCGCGAGCAATGGTCAACTTGTCTGGCCTGCGCCCACGCATGAGACAACCCTTCCATGCGAACAACGGGCAACCATGAGCATAGCAGGCGCGGTGAATTAAGTGCAAGTTTTGTGAGCAGTGACACTAGGCTCCTGGAGTCGGTTCCTCCTGCGACGGCGGCGTGGTTGTTTGCCTGGGAGTGGGAGAAAACCACTCCCAGATGCCGCACCCCACCACAAGCAACCCAAACGCGCCCAGCCCGATGCCCACCGTCCACTTCCCGCCAATCCAGTACACCACCGCCAGCCACCAGGGAACTCGGAGCGAGTCCCCGGTGTTTTCCACGCCCATCAGGATGAAAAACAGCAGCGCGGCAAAACCAAGGATTCCCAGGCCAACCCCAATCGTGGCTCCGGGCGACAGCGTCTCGGACTTCGGGCTCGGTTCCGGTGTTGGTTCCGTCATGATTCGACTCCCCGAAAGCAGAGGCCGTTACTCTTTGGCCAGCAGCAAATCAACAGCCCAGCAGCCCGGAACGTGCGGTCCTGGTCCCCGGAGATGCTCAAGGATGACCTGGTTGTCGCAGCCGGCATCCTCGAGAGCATCCGCGAGGATTGCCAGGCGGGCGGGCTCAAGGGTTCCCGCAGGCAGGTCGCGCCGTTCGTAGGCGGCCTGGGCCAGGTCCAGCACTGTCGCCGTTCGCCAGGGAGGAAGGAGCGAGACCGGTTGGAAGATGTCGCCGAAGGAGTCGCGAATCACGTGGCACAACAGGGCGCATTCCTTCTCCCACTCATCCGCCTTTTTCCAGTATCTTCCACGTGGACCTTTCCCCATCTCTTCGAGGTCATTCGAGCGGCCTCTCCACAAGACACCGAGGATCACGTAAATCACGTGCTTCAGACCGGCCCAGGCGTCACGGCGCGCAGCCTCGACCAGCAAAGGTTGGACGCGATCCCCGGCGATCCTCAACCCCTGGACCGCAAGGCGCATCTCGTTGTACCTGGCCCTGTCGTCCGCGTAGCGCTCGACCACCTCCAGCGCTCGCTGCTCCTCCGCGCTGAGCATCGACCAGACCCGTCGGCAGCAGGCTGCCGCGACAAGCCGGAACTTGCGCTGGCTCTCAATGCCTTGCTGCTTCACGATCTCGATCAGTCTGTGCGGGTTTTTGCTTTGCACCCAGCGCTCTTTTGGCCGGTCAATGGTTGTTGTCATTCGCTGCCCTTTTGATCACTTGGAGCGTTGGAAGAGAGAACGAGCGGCGGGCGTTATGCCCACCGTCCGGACCGCCGGGATAAACCCGGCGGCTCATCCACCAGCGGCTCCTCCAAAGTCGGACACAGCAAGCCACGCTTTCAACGCACGTACGTGAACTCATTCCGATTGAACAGCGCCAGCCCAAAGTCCGCCAGCGCCGCCGCCAGCGCCGGGTCGGTCCCCTCCGGCATCCCCTCGGGCACGTTGACCCGCAACCGGGCCCGCAGCCGATCGCGCCGGAACTCGCTCTGCTCCTCCCGGAACGTCAGCACTTGCTTCATCTCCTCCGTGCGCGGCGGCCTGGCCAGGGCCAGCCGGTAGGCGCGTTCGATCCGGGACTTGAGATCGGGGCCGGACTCGCGCAGCAGTCGGAGGTAATCGTGGTAGACTTCCAGAGGCCAGTCTGGGCTGCCGGCGGGGTTGTCCATGGAAACTCCCCAAGATGTCTGCTCAGGGTGCAAACACCACAGAAACACACAAACAAGGTGACGCACGGCGGAGAGGCAAAAGGGGAAGCGCTGAAAGGTCGGCACGCGCTCCCGGAGCAATTCCAGGTGGATCAGATACGGTCCGGGTGTCGGCTTTGCCTTCCTTCGCATGGTTTCTCCTTCGCTGGACGCCAAACCCGGCAACCTTAATGGTGCGGCTCGGTTGGGTCTGGTCTACCATCCAGCCATCTGCTCAAGAGTGACGATTTCTCGACGTGTCGCGTCGTACAGCACGCAGCCCGTCTCTTCCTGCAACCGCCTGGCAAATGCTTCCGTGGCAAGTACCCGATGCGCCATGAGCCAGGGACAGACAACATACCCCTCCTTGACTTCGACCGAGTGGCCGCCCAGTGACGCCCGGCCATCTTCGTCCACCTGCCCAACCTCCTGCAGGAGGCGTGTCACAATGTTCATGTCGAGCGGTCGAAGTACGACCAGCCTGCGGTTTTTCAGGGCTTCGACATCGAAATGTCCCATGGTTAACTTGTGAATCATGGTCTGACTCCGTTAGGGGCTGCCGCCGGCCATTTGCCGGAGGATTGCCCTGGCCTCGTCTGAAATCCGCAGGCCAGTAGTCGGCGCGTGCTGGCGAGCAGCCGCGTCTGTCCCGCGAAGGCATTCTTCATACTCGTGGGCGATCACCGCATCGATGCGGTCTCTGAGCCTAGCCCTCGCCCAGGCTTGGGCTGCTCCACCGGCTGCCGGTTCACCAAGCAGCTCCGGATTGAGAACCCCACTATCGACGTTGATCCCTCTTCCAACGGTGACACCGCCGCCTGTCCCGGCATTGGGATGGAAGGCCCTTCGCGGCCCTCCTCCCAAGGGTGTGTCGCCAATAAGGTGTTCTGGAACCCCGACGTCGCGCATGCGCTGTTGCACGATTCGCTCAAAGGCGTCGGCGTTCCGAGCAGCAAAATCGATTGCGTGGGCTGCGGGGTCTGCTTGTGCAGCGAAGCCGCTTCTGCCGAGAGTGGGGTTTTTGTTCTGCACGAGTACTCCCCGAGCGACCCACAACCCGCAGGCGAACTCTCTCGGTTGGTGGGGTTTCGATCCCTACCCCGCGTTTCCTTCAACGGATCGATCTTCAGTCTCACGAACCCGTTTCTCTCTCGGATACCGGTTCAGCGCACGTACGTGAACTCATTGCGATTGAACAGCGCCAGCCCAAAGTCCGCCAGCGCCGCCGCCAGGGCCGGGTCGGTCCCCTCCGGCGTCCCCTCGGGCACCTTGACACGCAGCCGGGCCCGCAGCCGATCGCGCAGGAACTCGCTCTGCTCCTCCAGGAACGTCAGCGCTTGCTTCATCTCCTCCGCGCGCGGCGGCCGGGCCAGGGCCAGCCGGTAGGCACGCTCGATCCGGGACTTGAGGTCGGGGCCGGACTCGCGCAGCAGCCGGACCGCGAACGCCTGGCTCTGCTTGTGCGTCAGCGGACCGTTGAGCAGGATCAGCGCCTGCGGGGCAAAGGTGCTGACCGGCCGGACCGGGCAGGAGGTCAGCGTGTCGGGCTGGTCGAACGCCTCCAGCACCGGCTGACGGACGTTCCGCTTGGCGTACAGGTAGAGGCTGCGGCGGGTGTGCTGCTTCGGGTCGGGCGTCACCGGCCAGAGGCCGTCCGGCTCACCCTCGGTGAAGATCAGCTCGTACACCTCCGGCTCCAGCGGGATGCGCACCATCGGTCCGCCGACCTGCCGGTTCAGCGTCCCGGCCACGCTCAGGACAGAGTCGCGGATCGCCTCGGCGCTCAGCCGCTGCCGGTTCATCCGCCACAGCAACCGATTGTCCGGATCGACCTTGCTGGCCTTCGGATTGCCAACCCGGCTATCTTGCTGATAAGCGCTGGACAGCACCATCAGCCGATGCAGATGCTTCAGCGACCAGCCGTTCTTGACCAGTTCGGTTGCAAGCCAGTCCAGCAGTTTAGGGTGCGAGGGCGGCTCACCGCGCAGGCCGAAGTCGTTGGGCGTGGCCACCAGGCCCCGGCCGAAATGATGCTGCCACAGCCGATTGACGATCACCCGGGCCGTCAGCGGATGCTCCGGATGGGTCAGCCAGCGGGCCAGGTCCAGCCGGTTGAGCCCCGGCGGCGACTCGTCCGGCGGCTTGTCGCGCTTGCGCTCGGCGGCCAGGATCGAGCGCAGCACCTCGGGCACGTTCGGCTCAACCCGGGCACCGGGCTTCTTCAGGTCGCCGCGCTGCAGCACCAGGCTGAAGGGCGTCGCTCCCGTGTCCGTCACCGCCCAGGCGTGCGACAGCGGCCGGGGTTTGCGTGCCTCCAGCTCGTGCAGTTCCTTCCGCAGCTGGGCCCGCTTCTCCCGGTCGGCGGGGGTCAGGACGGCGACGATCTCATCCCAGGTGATCTTGACCAGGATCTCGGCGTGCTTGGCCAGCTTGACCTGTTCAGGCGTGCGCTTCGCCGCCGGGGTGTCCAGGGCCGTGCGGTACTCCGGCTCCAGCTGGGCTCGCTTCTTCTGGAGGATCTTCTTGCGGGACGGGGCGTCGATCTCCGCCACCTGCTGCTTGAGCTTGCTGATCGCCGGACTCAGCCGCTGCATCTGCCGATCGTATTCCGCCTTCTCCTCGGGGGAGTAAATCGGCACGTCCTTCGGCTGGACGGTCGAGAAGAACGCCTGCAGCCGGTAGTAATCGGACAGCTTGATCGGATCGAACTTGTGATCGTGACAGCGAGCACAGCCCATCGTCAGCCCCAGAAATGCCGATGAGACGCCCGCGACCATCTCGGTCAGCAGCTCCTGGCGGGTGATCGCCGGATCGACGTTGCCGCCAACCTGGTGGATCGGCCCGCAGCGGTGCATCCCCGTGGCGATGAGCAGGGTTGCTCCGGTCGCTGACGCTCCCGGTTCGCCTCTGAACAGCAGGTCGCCGGCCAGTTGCTCGGTGACAAAGCGATCGTAGGGCAAGTCCAGGTTGAAAGAGCGGACGACGTAATCGCGATACCTCCAGGCATGGGGCCGTTCGGCGTCGCCCTCGTAGCCGTTCGACTCGGCGTAGCGGACCACGTCGAGGTAGTGCTGGGCCCAGCGCTCGCCAAAGTGGGGCGAGGCCAGCAGCCGCTCCACCACCCGGGCGTAGGCTTTCGGGGTCGGCCGACCGTCGCGGAGAAAAGCGTCCAGCTCCTCCGGCGTCGGCGGCAGGCCGGTCAGGTCGAAGGTCACCCGCCGCAAAAGGGTGGCCCGATCCAGGGCCGGGGCGGGCTGCAAGCCTTCTTTCTCCAGCCGGGCCAGGACGAAAGCGTCGATGGGGTTGCGTACCCAGGCGCTGTTCTGGACGGCCGGCGGCGCGGTCCGGACCGGCTTTCGGAAGGCCCAGTGAGCCCGCTCCGGGTCGGCGGCGGCCCCCAGCAAGACCACGATTCCCAGGCAGAACAAGAGCCGTCCCGGTCGCATCTTGACACCCTCCGACAGGAAGTCCACCATTTCTTAAAGAATTTTCGATACACGGCGCTTCTTTCTGTGTAGAATAAGGAGATTAGTGTTTCCTTGCAACAGACCCGCCTGCCCGCGAAAGGGCTCCTGGTCGGTAAAATGAACAGATCGAGAAATCTTTCTCGAGTTTCGTGCGTATAATATTGGATAGGTAGGGAAACCATGGACCCGGACTCCCGGGCAGGATGCGGCAGGAGATCGCCAGGACCCAGGCCGCCGTCGGTTTCTCTTTCCCCCGGAACCGGCGGCTCGTGTTTTTCCCTGTTCGCCAGCTAAACAGATCGATCTGACAGGTGCAGACGCCATGAGACGGACCCCCAAGAAGCCAACCGCCGAGCTGACCGACGCACTCCCGGTCGCGCCGCCGCGCCGTGCCGGAGGACGTGGAGGGGAGCCCCGCTCGGGATCTGGGCTGGGGCGACAGTTCGGACTTCGGGGCGGACGAGCGCGACTCGGACGATCTCCCCTTGCTGGACGAGGAGGCGGCCGAGGAACTGGAAGGCGATTCCCACGCTCCCGACGACGCCCTGGGGCTGTACCTCCGCCAGATGGGCGCCATCCCGCTGCTGAACCGCGAGCAGGAAGTGGCCCTGGCCAAGCGCCTGGAGAACAAACGCCGCCGTTACCGCCTGTCCGCCCTGGCCAACTGGCGGACCCTCACCCTGGTGGTCGAAACCTTCGAGAAGGTCCTGGCCGGCCAGACCCCGCTGGACCCGACCATCGACGTGGTCAACACCCTCAACCGCAAGCGCGAGGACATCCTCAAACGGATGCCCCACAACGTCCGCACCCTGCGCTCGGTCCTGCGCAAGGCCGAGGACGACTTCCGCAGCTACCTCCGGGCCAGCAAGGCCAGCCAGAAACACAGGCTTCGCCGGGAGATCTGGCGCAAGACTGCGCAAGGCGGTCACCCTGACCGAGGAACTGTCGCCGCGCATCGACTTCCTCGACCGCTGGACCGACGAGCTGCGCGACCTGTATCGGCTGATGGTCGAGGCCGCCCACCAGAGCGACAACTACGAGCGCTGCTCCGCGGCCGACCGCGAGAAGCGCACCAAGCAGGTCAAGGCGCTGCGCGATCTGCAGCTGGAGGCCCGCTCGACGATGGAAGACCTGGCCGGCATGGTCCGCGTCCAGGAACGCCGGCGGCGCGAATATCAGAAGGCCCGGCGGGAGCTGGCCGAGGGCAACCTCCGGCTGGTGGTGTCGATCGCCAAGCGCTATCGCAGCCGCGGCCTGCCCTTCAGCGACCTGATCCAGGAAGGCAACCGCGGTCTGATGCGTGCGGTGGACAAGTACGAGCATCGGCTGGGTTTCAAGTTCGGCACCTATGCCACGTGGTGGATTCGCCAGGGCATCACCCGCGCCCTGGCCGACCATGCCAGGACCATTCGCGTCCCCTGCCACCAGGTCGGCACCCTGGCCGCGGTCGAGCGCGTCCGCGGCGAGCTGTCGATCCAGCAGGGCCGGGAACCGACCGTCGAGGAGATCGCGGCCGTGCTGGGCGTGACCGCCGAGGAGACGCAATCGCTGCGAGTCGTGGCCCGCCATCCGGTGAGCCTGCACGAGCCGCTGGGCGGCGACGGTGAGCGGGCCCTGGAGGACTTCCTGGACGATCCCGACGCCATCAACCCGGGCAAGGCGGTCGATCAGCACCTGCTCCGCGAGCGCATCGCCGAGGTGCTGCGGTCGCTGACCCCCCGGGAGCGCGAGGTGATCGAGCTGCGCTTCGGCCTGAAGGACGGCCAGCCGCGTACCCTGGAGGAAGTGGCCCGCGCCTACGGCATCACCCGCGAGCGCATCCGCCAGATCGAGGCCCGCGGCCTGCTCAAGTTGCGGCAGCCGCTCCGCAGCCAGAGACTCGCCGAGTTCGCCGAGTCGGAGTGAACGGAGGTTTTCGGTTCGCCGAGCCGCGCACGCAGCGGAGTAAGCGGACCTCCGACGAACCGCTTACTGCGCTGCGTGCGCGGCTCGGCGAATAGCGATCCCGACTTTTCCCTTGCCTTTCTCCCATTTCGCGGTCTAATGGCACAGAGAACCCCTTTGTTTCGTTGATGCGGTGCCAGCCATGATCCGCTTCTCCTGTTCGTGTGGCCGGATGCTCCAGGCCAAGGAAACCATGATCGGTCAGAAGGCCCTCTGCCCGTTGTGCCATACGGAACAGGAGATCCCCGCGGAGGACCAGGGGGTGCTCCAGTCGGCCTTGCCCGCCCCGGAAACGGAGCCGGCCCCCGCCCCGCGGAGCCGCTGGAACGAAGACCGCCCAGGCCGACAGCATGATCCGACCGAGGACCTGACCCGCCGCATCCGCTCGCGCCGGCGGAAGCCGGAGGCCCCGGCGCCGCCCATGAGCGGCAAGGCGGTGTTCGGGTTGCTGCTGGGGATCTTTTCCTTCCTGTTCCTGTTCCTCACCGGCATCCCGGCCATGATCCTCGGCTACCTGGCCATGCGCGACGTGACCCGCAGCGCCGGCAAGAAGGGCGGCTGGGGCCTGGGCCTTTCCGCCCTGATCCTGGGCTCGGTCTGCACGTTCCTGGTTTCGCCGTGCATCGGCTTCGGCGTGGTCTGGCCCATCTGGTCCTTTGTCAGCGAGCAGACGGTCCGATCGACGACGAGAAATGACCTCCAGCAGATCGGCATGGCGATGAACGCCTTCCACAACACCAACAACCGTTTCCCTGGCGCCGCCATCCGCGATCCCAAGGGCCAGCCGCTGCTGAGCTGGCGCGTGGAGCTGCTGCCCTACCTGGGCGAGAACGCGCTCCATCAGCAGTTCCACCTCAACGAGCCGTGGGACAGCGACCACAACAAGACACTGATCCCGAAGATGCCCAAGTGCTACGCTCATCCGCTGGACCAGACCTCCAACCGGGCGGGGCTGACGCATTACCAGGTCTGCGTCGGCCGGGGGACCGCCTTCGAGAATCCGCGCGGCCACCGCCTGACGGAAATCACCGATGGCACCTCGAACACGGCCATGGTCCTGGAAGCGAGCACGCCGGTGGAGTGGACCAGGCCGGACGACCTGCCCTTCGACCCCAACGGCCCCCTTCCGATCCTCGGCGGTCTGTTCAAGGACGGCTTCCAGGTGCTGATGTGCGACGGCTCGGTCCGCTTCCTGCAAAACAGCCTCGACAAGCAGACCCGCCGACTGATGATCCAGCGCAACGATGGCATGCCGATCTGGCTGCCGTGAGGGCGGGCGTTTGGTGAGCGACTCAGCAAGAGAACGGCCGGCTCGCCCTCGACCCAGGGCGATGCCCTGGGCTATCGTGTTGCGCCCCTTCGGGGCGGAAGACCACAGCCAACAGCCCCGAAGGGGCGCAACACGATAGCCCAGGGCATCGCCCTGGGTGCCCTGGGTGGGAGCGGGAGCATTTGCGCGTCGGCCTAAACAAGAGATCCAACGATCCGCAAAGATTTCCGCCGTCCGGACGAAGAAACTTGTGTTGGTGCGTGTCAATCCACTCCAAACCGCGCTGAGAGTGCGCATGCTCTTTCAACTCGAGGCCGTCACCAAAACCTACGGCAGAGTCACGGCCCTCAACAACCTGTCCGTGACGGTGCCGGCGGGCGCCATCGGCTTGCTGGGTCCGAACGGCTCCGGCAAGACGACGCTGCTCCGCACCCTGCTCGGGCTCATCTCCATTGACGCCGGCTCGGGCCAGGTCCTCGGCAAGGACTTTCGCCGCCGGCAGCTCGACATTCGCCGGGAGGTGGGCTTCGCGCCCGAAGACGAGTGTCTGTTCCCCCGGGTCGCCGGCGTCGAGTTTGTCGCCTACGCCGGCGAGCTGGTCGGGATGGGACCGAAGGACGCCATGCAGCGGTCCCACGAGGTCCTGGACTACGTCGGCCTGGGCGAGGCGCGCTATCGCAAGGTCGAGTCGTATTCCTCCGGCATGAAGCAGCGTCTCCAGCTCGCCTCGGCCATCGTCCACGACCCCAGGCTGCTGATCCTCGACGAACCGACCAACGGCATGGACCCGGCCGGGCGGGAAGAGGTGCTGGAACTGGCCCGCGACCTGGCCCACAACAAGGGCATGAGCCTGATCTTTTCCAGCCACCTGCTGCCGGACGTCGAGGCGGTGTGCGATCACGTCGTCGTGCTGGGCAGCGGCAAGCTGCTGGCGGAGGGCAAGATCCGCGACCTGAAGCAGCTGCATGACCGGTATTTCGAGGTCCGGCTCAAGGCTGGCTCCGAGGACTTCGCCCGCCGGCTGGCGGAGCTGGGCTGCACGGCGGAACGCCGGGACGACCGGCTGCTGGTCCAGCTCCCCGAGGGCGGCTCGCCGCAACTGCTGTGGCAGATCGCGGCCGAGCAGGGACAGCAGATCCGCCATCTGCGGCCGCTGCGCAGCACCCTGGAAGAAGTGTTCCTCAAAGCCGTGGAGCAAGCGTAATGCCCATCTTCGATCAAGGCTATCAGCACTGGTCGGGAACTCTGTCCGGGCACGCCTGGCGCTGGTGGACGATCACCCGGCACGGCATCCGGGTCGGAGCGAAGAACCGCTTTCCTCCGTATCCTGGTCATCGCCTCCTGGATGCCGGCGGTGGCCCTGGCTGCCATCCTCTGCCTGTGGGGACTTGTGGAGCAGAAGTCCGGGCTCATCGCCTCGCTGATGCGGATGCTGGCCGAAATGTTTCCCTCCGAGGTGCTGGCCGAGCCGCGCGACTACCGCCTGGTGGTCTGGACGCTGGGCTACCACTATTTCTTGCAGATCGAGCTGCGGCTCTCGATGATCGTGGTCTTGCTGGTCGGCCCCGCTCTCATCAGCCAGGACCTGCGCTTCAACGCCTTGCCGCTCTACTTCTCCCGGCCGCTGCGGCGGATCGATTATTTCCTCGGCAAGCTGGGCGTGATCGGTTGGTTCCTTGGCCTGGTGGTCATCTTGCCCTCGCTGATCGCCTACGTTCTCGGCCTGCTGTTCAGCCTGGATCTTGCCACGGTCTGGGACACCTTTCCCCTGCTGCTGGCCAGCCTTGCTTATGGTGCGGTCATTGTCCTGTCCGCGGGATCACTGATGCTGGCGCTGTCGTCGCTGACACGGAACTCCCGCTACGTCGCTCTCTTCTGGCTGGGGCTCTGGCTCATCAGCAGCATCGTCGCAGGAATTCTCGATGAAGCCGAGCGCGACCAGCGCCACCACGCCCTGGGCCGCAAGATCATGGCGGAACACCCGAGCCGGAAGCCTCCGGAGAAACCGCTGACGCGCGAGGAGGAACTGGCCCAGCAGTGCGCCTGGGCAGGAGTTTTCCTTCAAAGCACACCAGGAAATGCAGGCGGAGGAGTTCCGGGCCTCCAGGACCAACTGGAGGCCGCTGGTGTCCTACACCGCCAACCTGTCGCGCATCGGCAGCAGCTGCTCGGCACCGACGGCGCCTGGAGGAAGTTGAGCGAGGTCATGCCGGCCGAGCTTCGGGACGAGGTCTTGCGGAACACCCTGGGCCCGCAATATCCCTGGTACTGGTCGGCCGGCGTGCTGGTCGCCCTTTTTGGACTTTCCGCATGGATCCTGAACTTCCGCGTCCGATCGCTGGATCGGCTGAAGTGAGCCCGGTCGTCGAGTTCCACGAGGTCTCCAAGTGGTACGGCAACGTCATCGGCATCAACAGGCTGAACCTGCGCATCCCGGCCGGGGTGACCGGGCTGCTCGGTCCCAACGGCGCGGGCAAATCGACGCTGCTCCAACTGGCGACCGGCCAGCTCTATCCCAGCCAGGGAACGGTGCGCGTCCTCGGCCAGCGCGTCTGGAACAACCCGGCCCTGAACCGCCACATCGGCCTGTGTCCGGAGCAGGATGCCTTTTACGAGTGGATGACCGGCATGGATTTCGTCTGCACCTGCGCCCGCCTCTCGGGGATGCGTCGGGCCGAGGCCCGGGACGCGGCCGCGGTACACCCTGGAAGCGGTGGGCATGACCAAAAACCGCGACCGGGCGGTCCGCGGCTACTCCAAGGGGATGCGGCAGCGGACCAAGCTGGCCCAGGCTCTGGTCCACGATCCCGCCGTGCTGTTCCTGGACGAGCCGCTGACCGGCACCGACCCGGTGGCCCGGCGCGACCTGATGGACATCATCCAGCGGCTCGCCGGCGAGGGGAAGAGCGTCCTGGTCTCCAGCCACGTCCTGCACGAGGTGGAGGCGCTGACGCCGAACATCGTCCTCTTGAATCGCGGCCGGCTGGTGGCCGAGGGCCACGTCCGCGAGATCCGCGACCTGATCGACAAGCATCCGCACCACATCGTCCTGGTCTGCGACGAGTACCGCAAACTGGCGGCCCGGCTGCTGGCGTGGGAGGACGTGGAAGGGGTGAAGGTGCTGGCGAAGGAGCGCGGCGTGATGGTCGAAACGCGGTCGCCGGACGCCTTTTACCGGCGCCTGCCGGAGCTTTCGCTGGAGGACGGGCTGGCCATCCGCGAGGTGTACTCCGACGACGACAATCTGGAAGCCGTGTTCAAGTACCTGGTGAAATAAATGAGCGCCGCACCACCCCTGACATTCAACCCCACTCCGCTGTGGGCGCTGTACCAGTTAACCTTGCGGCAGCACCTGCACGGCAAGCGCTGGATGGTGGCGGGCGCCCTGTTCCTGCTGCCGGCCGGCCTTGGCCGGGCTGGTGCGTGCGACCGCCCCGGACGTGCCCGCTATCATGCTGGAGTTCCTGTTCGTGTTCATGCTCATTCCGCAGGCGCTCTTGCCCCTGCTGGCGCTGCTGTACGGCTCGGGCATCATCCAGGACGAGCAGGAAGAGCAGACCTTCACCTATCTGCTGATCCGGCCGATCCCCCGCTGGGCGATTTACGCGATCAAGGTGCTGGCCACGCTGACGACCACGGTGGTCCTTACCGCGGTGTTCACGACGCTGACCTACGCGGTGATTTACGTCGGCTCACCGACGCCCCCCGAGGACGTCCCGCTCCGCTGCTGCAAGGCGGTTGGCATCCACGCTCTGGCGGTTACCGCCTATTGCTGTCTCTTCGGCGTCATGAGCCTGCTCACCAAACGGACGCTGATCTACGGCTTCCTGTACGCGGCCTTCTTTGAAGGGCTGCTGGCCAACCTGCCGTTCAGCACCCGGTTGCTGTCGATCATTTATTACGCTCGCCTGATCGCCTACCGATCCATGACGTTTCAATTCACGGAAAACGGGCGCAAGATCGACATGGGGGCGGAGGCGTGGCAGCTGGACGTCAAGAACGATCCGTCGCTGCTGGAACATCCCTCCCTGGGTACGTGCCTGACGGTGCTGCTGGTCGGCAGCCTCGTCTGTTTGGTGCTGGGAGCGTACCTCTGCTCCCGACGGGAATTTCACGTGAAGACGCCGGAAGGCAGCTGAGAACAGGGACCAGGACCATGCTTCGTCTTGTTGCCCTCGATCTGCTCCAGGCGCTGCTGCCTCTCGCCCTTGGCGTTGCCGCGTTCCTGGCGGGCAGCCCGGCTGCGGCGTCTGCCGCGCTGGCTCTGGCGGAGCGTGCTGGTGCTGGTCGTGGGCGCTGTCGTCGCTCTGGCCGTACTCTTCTTGCTGGTGCGGCTCTTGCCAGTGGTCCGTGACGGGGCAGGGCCCCACGTTGTGGCACGGTCTCCCACGTTGTGGCACGGTCTCCCGACCGTGCCACAACGTGGGGGAGACCCTGCCACCACGTTGTGGCACCACCCTGAGCTGGACCTTTCTTCTCCTGCTCGACGGCTCGACCGCTGACCAGGGACTCGGGATTCTCCGACGCCCTTTGCCGAAACCAGTGGCGGCTGAGCCCTCCCCCATCGAAAAATGCCTCCCCACCCCTGGCAAGCGGCCTGCCGGTCGGATAGGATCGGCAGTGGCTGGCCACCGGCCAGCCGGATCAGTCCCTCCTGACCTGACCAACCCTGCACCTGCCCGCGAATGAGGAACCTCCTGATGACGACTTCTCCCGTGACCCGGCGAACTGCACTGAAGCAGCTGACGGCCGCCGGTCTGTCCTTGCCGTTTGTCTTTCGCGCCCACGGCTCGGCCGCCCCGAGCGAGACTTTGCTGCACGCCAGCTTCGGCGCCTCGGGCATGGCCTGGGCCGACATCAAGTCGCTGACCGCCAGCAAGAACCTCAAGCTGGTGGCGGTCGCCGACGTCGATCTGAACCGCGTCGGCGAGGTCAAGAACCGCTTTCCCGACGTCAAGGTGTACCAGGACTGGCGCGAGCTGCTCGACAAGGAGAAGGGCCTCAACTCGGTCAACGTGTCCACCCCGGACCACGTGCACGCTCCGATCACCATGCGGGCGATGCAGCAGGGCCTGCACGTCTACACGCAGAAGCCGCTGACGCAGACGATTTACGAGGCCCGCCAGCTGACCCGGGTGGCCGGCGAGAGGAAGCTGGTCAGCCAGATGGGCATTCAGATCCACTCGGACGCGGTCCATCGCACCGTGGTCGCCATCATCCAGGACGGGGCCATCGGCAAGGTCAAGGAGGTCCACAGCTGGAGCGGCAAGAAATGGGGCGACCGCAATCCGCGTCCCGATCGCACGGACCCGGTGCCAGCGGGCTTCAACTGGGACTTCTGGCTGGGCGTGGCGGCCGAGCGGCCGTTCATCGGCAACAAGTACTATCACCCGGGCGAATGGCGCAAGCGGCTGGACTTCGGCACCGGCACCTTCGGCGACATGGGCTGCCACATCCTCGATCCGGTGTTCACCTCTCTGGCCCTGACCTATCCCAAAACGGTGCGCGCGGAGAGCGGCGAGCCCAACGCCGACAGCTGGGGCCTGGATTGCCAGGTGCAATACGTTTTCCCCACCACGCCGCACACGACCGAAACGCTGACCCTCACCTGGTACGACGGCGACCGCCGGCCGCCCGCCGAGGTCCAGGCCCTGATCGGCAAGCGCAAACTGAACGATCAGGGGTCAATCTACATTGGTACGAAAGGAATCCTCTATTCGCCGTACATCGCGGCCCCGGTGCTGCTGCCGGCAGAGCAGTTCGCGGACTACAAGGTCCCCAAGGTCGGCGGTGAGAACCACTACCTCCAGTTTGTCGAGGCTTGCCGGGGCAACGGTAAGACGTCCGCTCCCTTCTCCTATTCGGGGCCGCTGACCGAGTCGGTCCTGCTCGGCTGCCTGGCCACACGCTTCCCCAGGAAGACCCTGGAGTGGGACTCCGAGAAGCTGGTGGTGGTCAACGTCCGGGCCGCGAACGAGTTTGTCCGGCGACGCTACCGCAAGGGCTGGGAGGTGGAGGGACTGAGCTGATCCGAGGAAGAGACTCCTCACCAGCATGCAGGAAAAAAATGACTGACCGTCACGGATTTTGGGGAGGAAGGGGACACCGAGACCCAAGGGGTGAGACCGCCACACCGCCAACGGCGCAGAATGCTGGCGGTCTGGCCAGGAAATGTCCAGGCGTGTCTGTGATTGCCTCACGGATGACAAAAAAGCGACACCGCCAACACGCCACTATCACACGCCTTCGCTTCTTGCCCTCTTCTGGCACTTCCCCACAATCCGTGACGGTCAGAAAAATGACAAAATGAATCGACAAAAAAGTCGCTTGCTGACGCAAATGGCCCTTGACAATCGATCCGGGGATGAGAGAATGCCCAGGACATTGGTGAGTTTATGAGAAAAGGGATCGTATCCAGACTCAGCTGTGTTTTTCTACCAAAGCGTGACTCCAGGATGAAGTCCCATGAACTTTCGCACGGCTTCTTTGCATGGCCGGAGTTTCTCCTGGCCTGATCGGTTGACAAGCCCCTCTTTCCTCCCTTCGGCAAGAGACGTTCCTCTGCAGCTTGTTTCAAGCAATTTGCAGGACTTTGAGTGACTCTTGGCGTCTCCTGGCGCCATTTCCCGGGAAGCCCTTGATTCATGGATTTCCCGCGGGAAAATGAGGCTGAACGGCAACGTCTGAACATGCGATCAGACAACAGCCGCAAGTGAATCGGTTCCGTTGCCCAGGGGTGCCTTGTTGTGCCCCTTCCCGATTGCTGAAGGAATTGCCTCGTGATGCGCCTCCGCTCGACTTCTCTGGTGTCACGTTCTCTGGCCGCTGTCCAGCACTGGCTGCGGCAGACCTGGATCAGTGGACTCTCTTTGCCTGGCTGGCTGCGTGACTGGACGGCCCGCTGGTTCGCGCCCCGGAGCGTGGTCCCCATCCGAAGGACGGCACGCCTGGGCCTGGACCGGCTGGAAGATCGCAACAGCCCCAACGATCCCTTCGGCATTGGCGCAACCGCTCTGTTCGGCCCCTACGTGGCGTCGCTGACGCCGACAGGCGTGCTGTGGCAAGGTTGGGGCCCGGCGCCAGGGGAACTGCCGGCCGTGGTGCCGGCCAGCTCGACCGCGCCTGTGGCCTTTCTCGCCGGAGGGACCAACCCGCTGCTGCCTCCTGGGCTGGCCACGCCACCGTTCCTGGCCCAGCCCGGGCTGGGCGGCACGCCTGGCAGCGGGACGATCGATGCCAGCCCCCTGCAAAGCAACCCGACCTCGACGGTCAACGCCAGCACGGCCTTGAACGCGAATTACTGGCTGGGCGACCCGCTGGCTCAGAACCTGTTCGCCGCTCTCAGCTCACCGCTGGACAACCCGGCTGCCAGGCAAGCAACCCCTCCACAAAGCCCCAATAGTGGCGGAGGCGGCGGGGGCGGAGGAGGCGGTGGTGGAGGCAGTGGGAGTGGCGGGGGTGGGGGCGGTGCCGCGGCAGGCTCCGCAGCCGGCGGTTCCAGTGGGCCCAGCACGCCCGCCAATGCCTTGGCCCAGAACCTCCTCAACCTGGCTGGCCTGTTCACCCAGGGCACTGCTCCCGCGGCGACCGGCTCCACGCCGGCTGCCGCTCCAGTCAGCCATGGACCGGCTCCTGCCGCGCCGGCAACTCCTCCCGCACCAACCACGCTGGCACGTAACTCGAACCCGGTCCCGGTTCCGCATGCCTCTTCTGGCGGCGTGCCCACTCCGGTCACGCCCAAATCTCCGTCCGGCAAGGAAAAAGCGCCCCCGACGACCAGCAACCTCACTGCGCAATCAACTTCAAGCAGCAATTCGACATCGGCTCCTTCCGGGCGCTGGATGCGGCCCAGTACGTCCTGGACCCGCCCGAGGGGCAAACGTTCACGACCACGGTCGGCTCGTTCACGCCCAGCATCGGCACGACGATCGGCAACTACACCGCTACCGTTACCTGGATGGATGGCCAGAACTCGCCGGCCACTCTCACCAGTGACGGCAACGGCGGCGTCATTGTTACCGGCACGCATGCCTACGCCGAGGCCGGCACCTATGCTCCCGAGGTCACGGTCAACGACGGCAGCGTCGTCTGGGACGTGCTGCACCAGAGCACCGTCATCATCACCGACGCGCCACTGACCGACTTGACTCTCTCCCAGTCCCTGGTCGCCCCCACGGCCACGCTCACCGAAGGCACACCTTACAACGACACCGTCGCCACCTTCACCGACACCAACTCGCTGGGCCAGGCCAGCGACCAGACCGCCACCATCACCTGGGGCGACGGCAGCACCTCTCTGGGAACAGTCGTGGCCCTGGGACAGGGCAATTTCAGCGTTGACGCGGACCACGCCTACGCCGAGGCCGGCAGTTACCCGCTCACTGTTCAGATCAACGACGCCAGGGGAGCCAGCCTCAGCGCCAGCGGCACCATCGCCGTCGTCGATGCTCGCTCTGACCGGCTCAGGGCCAGAACGTCGTCGCCCAGGCCACGCTGCCGTTCACCGGCTTGCTGGCCACCTTCCAGGACAGCAACCCTGACAGCAAGCTCAGCGACTTCACGGCCACCATCAACTGGGGCGACAGCACCGTCACCACGGCAGGCACCGTGCAATTGCTGCCGGGTTCTGGCATCGGCGTCACCGGGACGCACACCTACGCAGCGCCGGGCAGCGACACGATCACCGTTACCTTGAACGATGCCGGCGGCAGCAGTGACACGGTCACCGGCAGCGCCCAGGTGCTCGACCCGTTCAACCTGGCCGGGGTGGGCCAGGACATCCTGGCGACCCAGGCCGCCTCGTGGACGGGCTCGGTGGCCACCTTCCAGGTCTCGGGCGCCTCGGCGACGGCCGGGGATTTCTCGGCCCAGATCGACTGGGGCGACAGCACGTCCTCCCCGGCAACGATCTCGGCCAATGCCTCCGGTGGCTTCAGCGTCAATGGCACCCACACCTATGCTGGGCTCGGCGGGCAATCTCTCAGCATCATCCTCACCGACGAGTTCGGCCAGGCGATCACCATCGGCGCCTCGGCCCTGGTCGTGCCTGCGCCGCTGACAGCCAGCACCGCCCTCATCACCGCCTCGGCCGGCGTGCCGTACACTTCTGCACTGACAACCTTCACCGACAGCGATGGAGACACCGCTGCCGGCGACTTCTCCGCGACCGTTTACTGGGAGGACGGCACCACTTCGGCTGCAACCATCACGGCCAACGGCCAGGGCGGCTTCACCGTTACCAGCGGCCATGCCTTTACCCAGCCCGGCTCCACCACGATCACGATCGCGATTACCGAGCAGGGTGGCAGTCAGGCGCTCGTCACCGTGCCGGTCTTTGTGGATGGGGAGGCCGTCACCGGCTCCAGCCCCACCCTGACGGAGGGGGCCGCTGCTCCTTCACTGACCCTGGCTACCTTTACCGACAATTTCGGCGACAGCAACCCCGCGGACTTCGCTGCCGCCATTGCCTGGGGCAATGGCGACACGTCCACGGGCGCCATTGTCTGGGATCCGACCAACCAGGTCTTCGACGTCTCCAGTAACTATGCCTATCCCGAAGAGGGTGCCTATCAGGCGACCATCACCATCACCAGCGCCAGCAACGGCGCCATCGGCCAGGGAACAGACACGGTCACGGTCAACGATGCACCTCTGACAGCCGCGGGCACCTCATTGCTGGCCATTCCGGGAACTGCCGTTACCGGCGCCATCGCCACCTTTACAGATGCCGATCCCAATGGTGCGGTGGCTGATTACGCGGCGACGATCGACTGGGGTGATGGCACGTCCTCTCCAGCAACGATCACGGCCAACGCCTCCGGTGGCTTCAGCGTCAATGGCATGCACACTTACAGCGCTCCGAACAGTTACGTCACCACGGTAACCATCAACGACAACGGCGGCAGCAGCACGACGGCGATCGGGTCCATCGGGGTCACCAGCCTCAGCGGCTCGGGCACCGGTCCCACTCTCACCGAGGGGATTTCCGGCCCACCCGTCGTGGTGGCTGCCTTTAGCTCCACCGACAGCGACGTCAATCCCGCTGACTTTTCCGCGACTATTCAGTGGGCCCCGGGTGACACTTCCCCGGGCACGGTTTCCTATGACTCGACCAGTGGCACCCTGGAGGTCAGCGGCAGCAATGCTTATCCGGAGGAGGGCACTTACAGCGATCAGATCACCATCACGGACAACAGGGATGGGGCCTCCGTTGTTGTGGACGATACGGTCACGGTCAACGACGCCCCTCTGAGCGCTTCCGGTACGTCGATCTCCGCCACGGCGCTGACCGCCTTTACCAGTACCGTGGCCATCTTCACGGACGCTGATCCCAATGGCTGCGGTGGGCGACTACTCCGCCACCATCGACTGGGGTGACGGCACGACCTCCACAGGCACCATTGCGTCGGACGGCCAGGGCGGCTTCACGGTCACGGGAACTCATACCTACACCCTTGCGGGCTCCCCGGCCATTACTGTGTCCATCAGTGACGCGGGAGGCAGCACCGTCACTGCCTCCGGCACCGCTTCGGTCGTGGCTGCTTCCCCGACTCTGTCCGCCACGGGAACCAGCCTCACGCCCGAGGAGCAGCTGCCGTTTACCAACCTGGTCGTGGCCACCTTCACGGACACCACCGGCAACACCGATCCCAGCCTTTACACTGCTGCGATCGACTGGGGCGACGGGGGCTCCTCGGCAGGTTCAATCGTTGCCACTTCCCCGGGCGTCTTTGACGTGTTGGGGAGTTACACCTACACCGAGTCGGGGAGTTACACCGCCACCATTACGATCACGGAAGGGAGCCTCACCGTCACAGCGACGACTGCTGTCACCGTCAGCGATGGCACTCTCGTCGGCCAGTACTTGGCGAGCAGCTGGACACCAGGAGTCTCCGCGACCAACATGGTCGCCTCCTTCTACGAAATCCCCGGAAATGGGACTGACAGCGATTACTCGGCCACGATCGACTGGGGTGATGGTAATTCTTCCCCCGGAGTCATCGTGGGCCCTGGGGAATCCTACGACGGTTACACCAATTCCTTTAACTTCGTGGTGTTTGGCACCCATACTTACTCGGGCGGCAGTGCTTACGCCATCACGGTGACCATCAATGACAGAGGCGGGAGCAGCGTAACGGTAACCGATCCCACTTCCGTCAACGGGTTGAGCGCCGGGGGTACGCCTGGAGCTTTCGTCGAAGGCGTGCAGGGCCCTTCAACGTACGTGACTTCGTTTACTGACAGCAGCGGTAACACCAATCCCAGTGCCTACACAGCACAGATCAACTGGGGCGACGGCACGTCGTCCGCCGGCGCCATCACTTACGATTCGGCGAACCAGGACTTCGACGTCTCCGGCAGCCACGCCTACGCGGAAGAGGGCGAGCCCAACTACGTGGTCTCGATCGTCGCCGCCGGAGAGAATGCCAGCGCCACGGCGGTCGCTGACGTCAATCCCCTCTGGGTTAGCGATGCTCCGTTGACGGTCACGGGTCTTTCAGCAACCGTTCCCCTCGGCACGTCAGACAACGTTCCGGTCGCCACCTTCACGGACGCCGACCCTGGCGGGGTCGTCAGCGACTACACCGCCGCCGTCCTCTGGCCAGGGGGCGGGGGGTACTACTCGACTCCAGGCACCGTGATCTCGAACGGCCAGGGTGGCTTTACCGTCACTACTCCTGCCCAGGGCGCGGTAGGCTCCTACACCGGCACCGTCTACGTCACTGATGAGGGTGGCAATACCGTTACTGCGACCACCACCATGACCGTGGTCGGCTTGTTCGGGACCGGGACGACCGTTGGCTTCACGGAAGGCACTACCAGCTCCCCCGTAACGATTGCCAGCTTTACCGAAAGCGACGGCAATACGGACCCAACAGGCTACGTGGCCCAGATCAACTGGGGAGATGGCAACCAAGCGACGGGCGCGGTCACTTATGACACGACCTCCAACACTTTCTACGTCCAGGGCACGCACGTCTATTCGGAAGAGGGCTCGTACACTGCAACCGTGTCCATCCAGGAAAGCACCGATTCTTCCAGCACCACCGTCTCCAGCAGCGTCTCCGTGGCCGATGCTTCTGTGAGTGCCACCGGCGGCTCGCTCACTGGCCGGGCCGGCCTGGCCGTTAGCGGAATCGTCGCCGACTTCACGGACGCCGATCCGGGCGGCCAGCTCAGTGACTACTCAGCCAGCATCGACTGGGGTGACGGCAGCGTATCCAGCGGCACGGTTGCCTCCGATGGCCAGGGCGGCTTCACCGTTTCCGGCAGCCATGTCTACGGCCAGATCGGCTCGTACCAGGCCACGGTGACCATCACGGACACTGGCGGCAGCAGCACCACGGCTGACACTGCCGTCACCGTGACGGGGCAGACGGCCACGGGTGAGAGCGTGAATGGCACCGAAGGCGTGCCGCTCTCCTCGGTCGAGGTGGCCACGTTCACCGACGGCAACGGCGACACCAGCCCCGCCGACTATTCGGCCCAGATCGCCTGGGGTGACGGCGCCTCCTCAGCGGGCGTCGTCAGCTACAACTCGGCCGGCGGCACCTTCGTGGTCACCGGCTCGCACACTTACGGCGAAAACGGCAGTTACACCGCCATCGTCACCATCAGCGACGTCGATGGCACGGGGACCAGCACCACCGCCTCCGTCTTTGTGGCCGATGCCCCCCTGGTGGCCACGGCAGCGGCCGTGACCACCAGCGAGGAAGTGTCCTGGCAAGGAGTGGTCGCCACCTTCACCGACAGCGGCGCGGACCCGGCCAGTGGCTATGCGGCCACCATCGACTGGGGCGATGGCAGCACCTCAGCAGGCATCATCACCGGCAGCAACGGCTCCTACGTGGTCAGCGGCCAACACATCTTTGCCGACGAGACCTCCTCCACCGGCTTCACGGTGACCGTCTGGGAGACCGAGGCGCAGGACAGCAACAGCGTCAGCGTCAGCGGCCCCGTCACCGTGGGGGACAGGCCGTTGCAGCAGATCGCTTCCTTGCCCGTGCTTTACGCTCAGCCGGCCACGGCGCTGCCTCCGGTGGGCCTGCTGGACTTCGCCGACAGCAACCCGTTCGGCCAGACCAGTGACTTCAGCGCCAGCGTTGCCTGGGGTGACGGCACCACCACTGCGGCCTCGGTGATCGCCGCCGCGGATGGCACGTTCGTGGTCGAGGGCGGTTACACCTATGCCAACCAGGGCAGTTACTCCGTCACGGTTACCGTGACCGACGTCGGCGGCAACAGCCTGAGCGTGACGCTGCCGGCGAAGGTGATCGACATTCAGGCGAGCATTGCCGGGGACGACTTCACGGGCATCGCCGGGCAGCCTCTGAACAACGTGGTCGTGGCCACGATCACCGATCCGCCCATGCAGGCCGGCACGTGTACGGCGACCATCCACTGGGGCGATGGCTCCTCCTCGGCGGGGACCATCCAGGAGGTTGGCAGCACCGACCAGTACCAGGTGCTGGGCACGCACACTTACGGTGCGGCCGGCTTCTACTACGTCCAGACCAGCTGCGTCAGCCTGATGGGAGTGCAGCTGCATGCCCTGAGCGTCGGCCGCATCGGCAGCGTCTTGCCGATCAGCGGCACGCAGCAGACGAGTGATCCGCAGCAGGGCTACCTCACGCCCATCGGCGAGGCCAACGTCGATCTGTCGCAGGGTGCGGTGCAGCTGAGCCATGCGTTGGACTTCGGCCAGAGCCACGGCAGCATCGACGCCAGTGCCGCGCTGGTGTACAACTCGGCGACGGTCGGCGGCCAGCGCATTGTCCAGCTGAGCCTGACGACGCCGGCCGACAGCGACGTGCCCAGCAGTATCAACGTGCAGTTGACCTTTGCCGGGCAGACGCAGCCGTGGCAGAGCTTCAGCACCAGCGGCCACCAGCCGGGCGACGCCTACCTGCTGGCAGTGCAGGCGGCCAACCCCGTCACGTCCAGCGGGGTGTACCAGTGGGTGGCGGTGGTGCAGACGGTCTACGGCGACTGGGGCATCACCGACAGCACCACCCTGTCGGGAACGGTGCAGGTGCTGAACAACAGCAGCAGTGCCTTCGGTGCCGGCTGGGGCCTGTCCAACCTCAACCAACTGGTGCCGACGAGCGGCGGCGTGCTGTGGGTCACGGGCTCCGGCCAGGCACGTTTCTTCGCGGGCTCGGGTGGCGCCTTCACCAGCCCGGCCAACGACTTCGGCAGCCTGGCGCAGAACGGGGATGGCAGCTACACCTACACCGCCAAGGACCAGACAGTCTACCAGTTCAGCAAGGCGGGTCTGTGTACCAGCGTGGTGATGCCCAGCGGTCTGAGCTGGACCTACAGCTACGACGGCTCGGGACGGCTGGAGAGAGTGGTGGCGCCCGACGGTGGCGTCAGCACATTCGGGTATGGTGGCGATGGCTTGCTGGCGTCGATCACGGAGCCGGGAGGCCGCAGCCTGACGTTCAGCCACGACGGCCTGGGCAACCTGACGGGCCTGGTGGACGTCAACGCTACGACGCGGACGTTCGGCTACTCAGGCAACCTGCTGACTTCGGACAGCTGGAATCCGTGGGACACGACCTTCAGCTATGCCAGCAGCGGTCTGCTGACGGGAGTGGACCTGGGCAGCGTGCAGTCGTATGCCATTGCCAGTGCGGCGGGACAGGGTCTGGGGAGCGCGGCCCTGCTGGCGAACCAGCTGGGCGTGGCCAGCGTCACCGATGGGCGCAGCGACACAACGGCATACGTGCTGGACCGGTTGGGGCGGTTGACGCGCGAGACGCAGCCAGGCGGACTGTCGCAGACCTGGCAGTTGGACGGTGCCGGCGACGTGACCCAGTACGTGGATCCGTTAGGTCAAGTCACGACCTCGACCTACGCCACCGGGGACCTGCTGCGGGTGGTCAATCCGGACGGCTCGACCGAGACATACAGCTACGATGCGGTCTACCATGAAGTGACCTCGGCGACCGACGGCGACGGCAACGTCACTCTGACGAGCTACGATCCAAACACGGGCCTGATACTGACTCAGACCACGGCAGCAAACACGCCACAGGCGGAGACCACGACCTACACCTGGGCCGGCGGGCTGATGTCCAGAATGACGGATGCGGACGGCAACGTCACCGATTACGGCTACAACAGTCTGAAGCAGTTGGTGGGGCAGGTGACGCTGAGTGCGGCCGGGGTGCTGCTGGACGACGAGGCCTTCACCTACGACGGCAACGGCTACCAGTCGAGCCAGACAGTGGGTGCGACGGGCCCGGCGCCGGAGACGACGTACACCAGCTACGATGCTCGCGGCCAGCTGCTGAGTACGACAGATCCAACGGGTGCGATCAGCGCGTCGAGCTACGCTGCGGCGGGAGACGTGATCGGCAGCACGGACGGCCGCGGTGTGCTGACGCAGTTTACGTTCAACGCGGCGGACGAGCAGATCAAGCAGATCGCGGACGCCAACAGTGGGACTCCGGAAATCAGTCTAACGGGCTATGATCCCGCGGGCAACGTGGTGAGTACGACGGACCCCGACGGCAACGTGACGGTGAACGTCTTCGATTCGGACAATCGGTTGGTGCAGACCTCGACTTACGACAGCAACGGTGTACTCAAGAGCACGAGCAGCTTCACCTATGACAGGGACGGTAACACGCTGTCCAGCACGGACGGGGACGCTAACGTCACGGCGTACACGTACGACAGTATGAGTCGGGTGCTGACGGAGACGGTGACGGACTCGTTGGGGAAGCTCATCAGCACGGTGACGCACAAGTACGACAAGGACGGCAACGAGTTGGCCGGCACGGACGGCAACTGGGAGACGACGACTCGGACCTACGACGGCAACGGCAACGTGCTGACGGAGACGGTGAAGGATGCGGCGGGCAACGTGGTCAGCACGATGAGCAGTACCTACGACCAGGACAACAACTTGCTGACCAGCACGGACGGGGACAACAACGTCACGACCTACACCTACGATGGCGAAAGCCGAATGCTGACGGAGACACTGACGGATGCCAGTGGGACCGTCATCAGCAGCACCCAGTACAGCTACGACCTGGACGGCAACACCCCGCAGACGAAGACGGGGGCCGGCAACGTCACAGTCAGGACGTTTGACGGAAACGGCAACGTGCTGACCGAAGTAGTGAAGGACGCCAACGGCAACGTGATCAGCTCGGTAAGCAACACCTACGACAAAGACAACAACCTGCTGACCAGCAAGGACGGCGACAATAACGTCACGGCGTATACCTACGACGATAACGGCAACGTGCTGACTCAGACGCTGACCGATCCGAGCGGCACCGTGATCAGCTCGGTGGTGAACACCTACGACTCGAACAACAACCTGCTGACCAGCACGGATGGCGACAAGAATGTTACCACCAACACTTACGATGACAACGAAGAGACCGCCTCGATCACGGTCAGCGCTCTGGGCAGGACCATCAGCTCGCTGAAGCAGACCTTCGACCAGAACGGCAACCAGGTGACCAGCACGGATGGGGACAACAACGTCACCACCAACACCTGGGACGGCAACGAGCTGACGAACTCGGTCACGGTCAGCGCTCTGGGCAGGACCATCAGCTCGCTGAAGCAGACCTTCGACTCGGACGGCACCGTCATCACCAGCACGGATGGGGACGGCAACGAGACGATCAACGGCTACGACAACAACCAGCTAATCCGGACGTTCGTAGTCGATGCCGGGCTGAAACTGATTACGACGAGCGGCGAGAGCTATGACCTGGCCGGCAACCAGGTGACCAGCACGGATGGGGACAACAACGTCACCACCAACACCTGGGACGGTAACGAGCTGACGAACTCGGTCACGGTCAGTGCTCTGGGCAGGACCATCAGCTCGCTGAAGCAGACCTTCGACCAGAACGGCAATGTTACCACCAGCACCGACGGCGACAACAACGTCACCACCAACACCTGGGACGGCAACGAGCTGACGAACTCGATCACAGTCAGTGCTCTGGGTAGGACCATCAGTTCGCTGAAGCAGACCTTCGACCAGGACGGCAACACACTGACCAGCACCGACGGCGACAACAACGTCACCACCAACACCTGGGATGGCAACGAAGAGACTTCCTCGATCACGGTCAGTGCTCTGGGCAGGACCATCAGCTCGCTGAAGCAGACCTTCGACCAGGACGGCAACACGCTGACCAGCACGGATGGGGACAACAACGTCACCACCAACACCTGGGATGGCAACGAAGAGACCGCCTCGATCACGGTCAGCGCTCTGGGCAGGACCATCAGCGCGCTGAAGCAGACCTTCGACCAGGACGGCAACACGCTGACCAGCACGGATGGGGACAACAACGTCACCACCAACACCTGGGACGGCAACGAGCTGACGAACTCGGTCACGGTCAGTGCTCTGGGCAGGACCATCAGCTCGCTGAAGCAGACCTTCGACCAGGACGGCAACACGCTGACCAGCACCGACGGCGACAACAACGTCACCACCAACACCTGGGATGGCAACGAAGAGACCTCCTCGATCACGGTCAGCGCTCTGGGCAGGACCATCAGCTCGCTGAAGCAGACCTTCGACCAGGACGCCAACACGCTGACCAGCACCGACGGCGACAACAACGTCACCACCAACACCTGGGATGGCAACGAAGAGACCTCCTCGATCACGGTCAGTGCTCTGGGCAGGACCATCAGCTCGCTGAAGCAGACCTTCGACCAGGACGGCAACACGCTGACCAGCACCGACGGCGACAACAACGTCACCACCAACACCTGGGATGGCAACGAAGAGACCTCCTCGATCACGGTCAGCGCTCTGGGCAGGACCATCAGCGCGCTGAAGCAGACCTTCGACCAGGACGGCAACACGCTGACCAGCACGGATGGGGACAACAACGTCACCACCAACACCTGGGATGGCAACGAAGAGACCGCCTCGATCACGGTCAGTGCTCTGGGCAGGACCATCAGCTCGCTGAAGCAGACCTTCGACCAGGACGGCAACACGCTGACCAGCACCGACGGCGACAACAACGTCACCACCAACACCTGGGATGGCAACGAAGAGACCGCCTCGATCACGGTCAGCGCTCTGGGCAGGACCATCAGCTCGCTGAAGCAGACCTTCGACCAGGACGGCAACACGCTGACCAGCACGGATGGGGACAACAACGTCACCACCAACACCTGGGATGGCAACGAAGAGACCGCCTCGATCACGGTCAGCGCTCTGGGCAGGACCATCAGTTCGCTGAAGCAGACCTTCGACCAGGACGGCAACACGCTGACCAGCACGGATGGCGACAACAACGTCACCACCAACACCTGGGACGGTAACGAGTTGACGAACTCGGTCACGGTCAGTGCTCTGGGCAGGACCATCAGCTCGCTGAAGCAGACCTTCGACCAGGACGGCAACACGCTGACCAGCACCGACGGCGACAACAACGTCACCTCCAACGTCTACGATGGTAACGAGCTGACGAACTCGGTCACGGTCAGCGCTCTGGGCAGGACCATCAGCTCGCTGAAGCAGACCTTCGACCAGGACGGCAACACGCTGACCAGCACCGACGGCGACAACAACGTCACCACCAACACCTGGGATGGCAACGAAGAGACCGCCTCGATCACGGTCAGCGCTCTGGACAGGACCATCAGCTCGCTGAAGCAGACCTTCGACCAGGACGGCAACACGCTGACCAGCACGGATGGGGACAACAACGTCACCACCAACACCTGGGATGGCAACGAAGAGACCGCCTCGATCACGGTCAGCGCTCTGGGCAGGACCATCAGCTCGCTGAAGCAGACCTTCGACCAGGACGGCAACACGCTGACCAGCACCGACGGCGACAACAACGTCACCACCAACACCTGGGACGGTAACGAGTTGACGAACTCGGTCACGGTCAGTGCTCTGGGCAGGACCATCAGCTCGCTGAAGCAGACCTTCGACCAGGACGGCAACACGCTAACCAGCACGGATGGGGACAACAACGTCACCACCAACACCTGGGATGGCAACGAAGAGACCGCCTCGATCACGGTCAGCGCTCTGGGCAGGACCATCAGTTCGCTGAAGCAGACCTTCGACCAGGACGGCAACACGCTGACCAGCACCGACGGCGACAACAACGTCACCTCCAACGTCTACGATGGTAACGAGCTGACGAACTCGGTCACGGTCAGCGCTCTGGGCAGGACCATCAGCTCGCTGAAGCAGACCTTCGACCAGGACGGCAACACGCTGACCAGCACCGACGGCGACAACAACGTCACCACCAACACCTGGGATGGCAACGAAGAGACCGCCTCGATCACGGTCAGCGCTCTGGGCAGGACCATCAGTTCGCTGAAGCAGACCTTCGACCAGGACGGCAACACGCTGACCAGCACGGATGGGGACAACAACGTCACCACCAACACCTGGGATGGCAACGAAGAGACCGCCTCGATCACGGTCAGCCTCTGGGCAGGACCATCAGCTCGCTGAAGCAGACCTTCGACCAGGACGGCAACACGCTGACCAGCACGGATGGCGACAACAACGTCACCACCAACACCTGGGACGGTAACGAGTTGACGAACTCGGTCACGGTCAGCGCTCTGGGCAGGACCATCAGCTCGCTGAAGCAGACCTTCGACCAGGACGGCAACACGCTAACCAGCACGGATGGGGACAACAACGTCACCACCAACACCTGGGATGGCAACGAAGAGACCGCCTCGATCACGGTCAGCGCTCTGGGCAGGACCATCAGTTCGCTGAAGCAGACCTTCGACCAGGACGGCAACACGCTGACCAGCACGGATGGCGACAACAACGTCACCACCAACACCTGGGACGGTAACGAGATGACGAACTCGGTCACGGTCAGCGCTCGGGCAGGACCATCAGCTCGCTGAAGCAGACCTTCGACCAGGACGGCAACACGCTAACCAGCACGGATGGGGACAACAACGTCACCACCAACACCTGGGATGGCAACGAAGAGACCGCCTCGATCACGGTCAGTGCTCTGGGCAGGACCATCAGCTCGCTGAAGCAGACCTTCGACCAGGACGGCAACACGCTGACCAGCACCGACGGCGACAACAACGTCACCACCAACACCTGGGATGGCAACGAAGAGACCGCCTCGATCACGGTCAGCGCTCTGGGCAGGACCATCAGTTCGCTGAAGCAGACCTTCGACCAGGACGGCAACACGCTGACCAGCACGGATGGGGACAACAACGTCACCACCAACACCTGGGATGGCAACGAAGAGACCGCCTCGATCACGGTCAGCGCTCTGGGCAGGACCATCAGTTCGCTGAAGCAGACCTTCGACCAGGACGGCAACACGCTGACCAGCACGGATGGCGACAACAACGTCACCACCAACACCTGGGACGGTAACGAGTTGACGAACTCGGTCACGGTCAGCGCTCTGGGCAGGACCATCAGCTCGCTGAAGCAGACCTTCGACCAGGACGGCAACACGCTAACCAGCACGGATGGGGACAACAACGTCACCACCAACACCTGGGATGGCAACGAAGAGACCGCCTCGATCACGGTCAGCGCTCTGGGCAGGACCATCAGCTCGCTGAAGCAGACCTTCGACCAGGACGGCAACACGCTGACCAGCACGGATGGCGACAACAACGTCACCACCAACACCTGGGACGGCAACGAAGAGACCGCCTCGATCACGGTCAGTGCTCTGGGCAGGACCATCAGTTCGCTGAAGCAGACCTTCGACCAGGACGGCAACACGCTGACCAGCACCGACGGCGACAACAACGTCACCACCAACACCTGGGACGGTAACGAGTTGACGAACTCGGTCACGGTCAGTGCTCTGGGCAGGACCATCAGCTCGCTGAAGCAGACCTTCGACCAGGACGGCAACACGCTAACCAGCACGGATGGGGACAACAACGTCACCACCAACACCTGGGATGGCAACGAAGAGACCGCCTCGATCACGGTCAGCGCTCTGGGCAGGACCATCAGTTCGCTGAAGCAGACCTTCGACCAGGACGGCAACACGCTGACCAGCACCGACGGCGACAACAACGTCACCACCAACACCTGGGATGGCAACGAAGAGACCGCCTCGATCACGGTCAGCGCTCTGGGCAGGACCATCAGCTCGCTGAAGCAGACCTTCGACCAGGACGGCAACACGCTGACCAGCACCGACGGCGACAACAACGTCACCACCAACACCTGGGATGGCAACGAAGAGACCGCCTCGATCACGGTCAGCGCTCTGGACAGGACCATCAGCTCGCTGAAGCAGACCTTCGACCAGGACGGCAACACGCTGACCAGCACGGATGGGGACAACAACGTCACCACCAACACCTGGGATGGCAACGAAGAGACCGCCTCGATCACGGTCAGCGCTCTGGGCAGGACCATCAGCTCGCTGAAGCAGACCTTCGACCAGGACGGCAACACGCTGACCAGCACCGACGGCGACAACAACGTCACCACCAACACCTGGGACGGTAACGAGTTGACGAACTCGGTCACGGTCAGTGCTCTGGGCAGGACCATCAGCTCGCTGAAGCAGACCTTCGACCAGGACGGCAACACGCTAACCAGCACGGATGGGGACAACAACGTCACCACCAACACCTGGGATGGCAACGAAGAGACCGCCTCGATCACGGTCAGCGCTCTGGGCAGGACCATCAGTTCGCTGAAGCAGACCTTCGACCAGGACGGCAACACGCTGACCAGCACCGACGGCGACAACAACGTCACCACCAACACCTGGGATGGCAACGAAGAGACCGCCTCGATCACGGTCAGCGCTCTGGGCAGGACCATCAGCTCGCTGAAGCAGACCTTCGACCAGGACGGCAACACGCTGACCAGCACCGACGGCGACAACAACGTCACCACCAACACCTGGGATGGCAACGAGCTGACGAACTCGGTCACGGTCAGCGCTCTGGACAGGACCATCAGTTCGCTGAAGCAGACCTTCGACCAGGACGGCAACACGCTGACCAGCACCGACGGCGACAACAACGTCACCACCAACACCTGGGATGGCAACGAAGAGACCGCCTCGATCACGGTCAGCGCTCTGGGCAGGACCACCAGCTCGCTGAAGCAGACCTTCGACCAGGACGGCAACACGCTGACCAGCACCGACGGCGACAACAACGTCACCACCAACACCTGGGATGGCAACGAAGAGACCGCCTCGATCACGGTCAGCGCTCTGGGCAGGACCATCAGCTCGCTGAAGCAGACCTTCGACCAGAACGGCAACACGCTGACCAGCACCGACGGCGACAACAACGTCACCACCAACACCTGGGATGGCAACGAAGAGACCGCCTCGATCACGGTCAGTGCTCTGGGCAGGACCATCAACTCGCTGAAGCAGACCTTCGACCAGAACGGCAACACGCTGACCAGCACCGACGGCGACAACAACGTCACCACCAACACCTGGGATGGCAACGAAGAGACCGCCTCGATCACGGTCAGTGCTCTGGGCAGGACCATCAGCTCGCTGAAGCAGACCTTCGACCAGGACGGCAACACGCTGACCAGCACCGACGGCGACAACAACGTCACCACCAACACCTGGGATGGCAACGAAGAGACCGCCTCGATCACGGTCAGTGCTCTGGGCAGGACCACCAGTTCGCTGAAGCAGACCTTCGACCAGAACGGCAACACGCTGACCAGCACCGACGGCGACAACAACGTCACCACCAACACCTGGGATGGTAACGAGCTGACGAACTCGGTGGTGGCGAGTGCCAGCGGCGTCATCGCCAGCAAGGTCAGCTATACCTATGATGGCGACGGCAACAGGCTGACCACGACGGATGGCGACAATAACGTCACCACCAACACCTACGATGGCAACCTGGTCGTTAAGACCGTGGTCACTGCCGCGAACGGCACGGTAGTGAGCGTCCAGGCGTTTTCCTACGACAAAGATGCCAACCAGGTCTCGGAGACAGACCCCGATGGTCGGCAGATCGTGTCCGTCTACGATGGCGACCGCCTGGTGAAGCAAACCTGGTACAACGCCGATGGCACGGTGGCCAACGTGCTGACCTGGACGTATGATGAAGACGGGAACCTGGGGTCGGCCAGCAGCAACGCGGGCACTTACACGATGACCTATGACGGCAATCAACTGGTCACGCAGACCTCGCCGAGCGGTGTTACACTGACGTACACCTATGACGATGACGGCAACGTCACGTCCATTGCGGATAGCCAGGGTGGTTTAACCACCATGACCTATGACGGGGATGGCCGGGTAGTGTCCAAGACCTACCAGAACGGCACGACCCAACTGCGGGTCGATTACACTTACGACGAGGACGGCAACGTCCTGACGGAGACGCGCTACTCAGATCTGGCAGGCACCGAGAAAGTCGGCTTCACGCAGTACACCTACGACGGGAACGTGGTTACTGCCATCGTGCATGAGGATGGCAATGGCAACGTCCTTGCCAGCTATTCCTACACCTATGACGCGGATGGCAGGTTGACGTCGGAGACGGTAAACGGTGTCACGACCAACTACTCTTACGACGCCGCGGGCGAGTTGACGCAGGCGGGAACCCAAACGTACTCCTACGACCTGAACGGCAACCCAACGGATCCTGGGGACGTGATTGGTCCCGACAACCAGTTGGCCTCTGACGGGACGTGGAACTACAGCTACGACGCCGCTGGCAACTTGATTGGCAAGACCAACATCGCTGATGGCACAACCTGGACCTATGGCTATGACGCCTCCAACCAGATGACCTCTGCTGTGGAGAAGGATTCCAGTGGTACGGTGTTAGTTTCGGCGAGCTATACCTATGACGTGTTCGGCAATCGCATCAGTGAGACGGTGACGCAAGGTGGGACTACTGCCACCACGCAGTACGTCTACACTGCGGACGCTACGCTTTACGCAACGGCAGATGACAGCGATACCGTGCAGACCCGCTACATCTCGGACGTGCAAGGCCCGGACAACTGGGAAGCGCAAGTAACTTCGACAGACGTGCAGGTGTTGCTGCCAGATCGGCAAGGCACAGTGCGGATGGTCACCGGCATAACGGGGACGGTGCTGGATGCGCTCACCTACGATGAGGAAGGGAACATCGTCAGTCAGACGGATGCTGCGCTGCAACCGCTCGTTGCTTTCCAGGGAATGCTGTTTGATGCGACGACCAGCCAGTACGTTGTTGCGCACGGGGCCATAGGCCGAGTTTACAATCCGGTGACGGGGCGGTGGGAGCAGCTAGATCCTGCACAGCAAGGGACCAACTGGTACGATGGCATGGGCAATGCGCCGACAGACATGAGAGATCCTACTGGCCGAATGGTGGGGAGTTTTGCAACATCAGTTGCCGAAGCAATTACATACCTGGGAACACCAGAGAACGCAAAGACATTCCAGATCACTGCAGGTAGCAACATTGGATCTACTATTGTCGGAACTGCAAACACAGCCAGCACTGGACCAACCGGCATCACCGGCACTGCAGCCAACAGCACCGGCGTTACTGGTAGCGGTAACACAGCGACTAGAGGCACCAGTAATCCTAGCACGACTAACACTGCCCTTACCTGGGCTGGTAGATTAACTCTTCGTCTGTTGGATAAAACGAGTCCTGTCATTATTGGCAGAAATGGGGCACTTCTTTCTGAAGCGATGATCCAAGGACCAGGTAGACCTCATGGCATCCCATCCTCGGGCGGTTTCTTTTTCGATATGGGGCCAGAACTTCGTGCGGTGATGGGTTACCCACCGAAGTCGGATGCTAGCCCGGAACGGATGCAGTTAGTTGCTGCCGCAACAAAACTAAGGATTAGTCCTGCAACCATTCAGGGAGAAATCACCAAACAGAGAATAGTGCCTGCTGACCTAGATATAGAAATCTTAATCATCAGGGACCTTGAGAACTTGATTGGCAACCGAATTCGGTTGTTGTGCCTCGTTTCGATGGCGAAGGACGTCGGACTCTCTGACGACCAGATCAAACAAACGAAGTCGCAAGAAGAACTTGTCAAGTTAACTGGCATCTATTTTGACTTGAAGTACTATTGGCCGTTCATGTTGAAGCAGCTTGGCTTGTCTGACGATCAAAGCAAACGTGCGATTGCCCAAGCACGCACGGCACGTCCAGGCGATCCATCAGCGTGGCTCAGGGAGATATTCAGGGATCAGATTCGGGACTACTTGACGAAGCAGGCTGCTGAAGCAGCCAAGAGGCGGGCGGATTTGGCTGCTGCGAGTGACCCTGGGAAGCAGGAACCGAAGAAGATCGATCTCGGTGTTCCAAACCCTGGAGGCATTGCTCGTCCAGGGCTCATTCCTGGCACAAAAGAACACAGAAAGCAAGAATTAGGCATAGCTAAGGAAAAGGCTCGGGCACAGGGGAACCTTTTCAAGGAAGCCGACTGGAACAGGGAGTATGATGCGCAATATGGTTCGACAAGTGTTTGGCAACAGATTGACCAGATTCGGAAAGACCGGGGAATGAAGGTGCTTGGAGATCGTATCCCGGTGCCCAACGACAAACTTGGCACGGTTGCTTTTATTCGAGAGGGTGGGAAGAACTATGTAGGAGTCAATTCGCAAGATCGTGCTGAGGAAGAGAAAGCATTGATGATTCAGTATTGGAAGGCAATGAAAGCAGCTGGTGCGTTCGCTCCCTTCAATGTTCCCTGGTATGGCGCAGGGGTCAGCTGCCCCCTTCTACACGCTGAGGCCGAAGCGTTGATCGCATATCACTTTATAAAGAAGGGACAAGTTGAACCGACTGTGACTGTTTACGTTGATCGGGAGACGTGCAACAAGTGCCAGGATTTTATGTATCTACTGCTGCGCTATTTGAAAATCAAAGAGGTCACTTTTGTCTGTAAGAATGGGCGACGGTTCCCTGTTACTGATCAACCTCCGACTAAGGAGTGAGGAAGATGGTTGTGATTAACACTTCAAGTGTGAAACAATTAGTTGATCCGCCAATTGAACAGGTTTACTTCCTGTTGTTTGAGGATCCGAAGGCATGGGAATTTACTCCAGATGCTTCGATTAAGTATAGTAGGGATGACAAAAAAAACAGTCTTCTCATCGCACATGCTTCAGACACAGAATACTATGTTCAATTCCTTGAGAATCTGAGTAGCCTTTGGATCCTTGTTCTCGATCAGACCAATTTGGACCCCAGAGTCGTTGAGATCGACCAAGATTATTGTGTGTCGGCTGGATTACTTTGTGACAAGCCATTGGCTTGGAAAGCCATCGAGTGGTTTTGCAAGTATGGCACTAGGTGTCCTTCTCTTAACTGGATGTCAGACCACGAAATGCCGCCCAACGTACGGTTCTAGCTAGTCGTGTCGTCGTGTGCAATAACTTTTTCGCAGTATGCGACTGTTAGGGCTGGCGGTGCTGCTGGTGCGATCTGTCGAAGTTAGGAGAACAGGCTTGCTTCCTGCTTTCGAGCAAACCGACAAAAAAAGGTGTCATTGCGCCAGACGAAGCCTGGGAAAGGGGGAAGAGATGTAACGACTACGCCTCGGAAACCTTTCGGCGGAACCCTGCGGGTCCGAATCCCGCCCGGTAGAGCTGGCCAGCAGCCGGAAGCGAGTCTTGCGTCGTGGTGGGGCGACCTATCCGGCGAAGCGTAGACAGTCAGCTGGAAAGCTTGGACATCGAGCCTCGAAAGTTTTCTCGTCGGGAGCCTTCGTTCTTGACACAAGCGAGGGCCGTGCCGGCACGCTGCAATGGCCTGGCGTGCCGGTCCCACCGGGGTCCAAGACCCAAGCGAACCATCAGGAGGGTTCCCCAGGAACCTGGGAGGTCTGCCGTCTCCCGCGCTACCACCAAGTCGGTCTGGGTGTCACCGAACCAAAAAGCCCCAGGCCCTCCGGAAGTGCGTCTTCGACTGGAGGGAGCGTAGGACAAGACGCGACGCGGGTATCGCCTGGCGAACGCAATGAGCCGGTGAGACGGGCGGCAGAAATCGGAGTGTCTCATAGTACCTGGGAAGCCGGGGAACTCGTGCCGCGAGGACCCGGTCGAGGGAAGGGGACACCGCACGGCGGAGCCGACAGCGGGGGACACGTCGGGGACATCGAGCCCCAGCAACGTGTACACGGAACGCGGTCGGGTAGCACAGCGCACGCGAGTCCGTCGTGTGACGAGCCGGATGCCTTAATTGGGCACGTCCGGATCTGTGGGAGCCGTGGGGAGTAATCCCCACGGCGACCCGGCGGAGTCGCTTCACACAATCTTCACAAATTGACCAGAAAGGGTACGCATCTATCTCTGGGTGGAGAACCTGGCCACAGGCCGTCCCCTGAGATACAATTGCCCTTGCTTCACAAGTCCTCCCGCGTGGAGGACCTTCGATCTTTGACAAGCGAGCGAAGTAAACGAGGAGTGACGGGGCACAGCCGCGCTTTCGGTCCGGCGAACTCAGCAACGGCGGTGGCCCCGTCGCCACCTCTTCTCACGCCACTTCGTGCCAGGGAATGGCACCGTGTGCTGCTGGCACGTTGGCAATGTCACTTTTTTGTCATTCACCAGGCAAACCTGGACAGGCACGGTCGCTCACTGACAACATTGCCAGGCTGCGGCGCCGTTGGCAATGTGGCGTCCCTGGCTTGGGGCCGCAGCGAGAAGGACCACTGCTGGGCGACAGCCTGCTGCGCGTGCAGTTGCAGGCCCAGCCAATCAGCGGCGAGCAACTGACCTCTGACCCGCAGCAGGGCTACCTCACTCCCATCGGCGAAGCCAGCGTCGATCTGACCCAGGGGGCCGTGCAGCTGAGCCAGCCGTTGGACTTCGGCCAGAGCCACGGCGGCATCGACGCCAGCGCCGCGCTGATCTACAATTCGGCCACCGTCAGCGGCACGCCCATCATCCAACTGAGCCTGAGCACGCAGGCCCAGAGCAGTATCCCCAGTGCCATCCAGGTGCAGCTGACCTTCGCCGGCCAGACCCAGCCCTGGGTCAGCTTCAGCACCAGCGGCCATCAGCCCGGCGACGCCTATCTCATGGCCGTGCAGGCGCTGACGGCCATCACCGCCAGCGGCCAGTACCAGTGGGTCGCCCTGGTGCGCTCGCTCTATCCGGACCTGAGCAACTCCACGCAGTCGCTGCACGAGGACTATACTCTGTCGGGGACGCTGCAGGTGGTCTTCAACGCTGCCGACGTGGCCCCGGTCATCAGCGTGCCGGTCACCATTCCCAGCACCGGGGACTTGCCCCCCCAGGTGGCGATCCAGCTGACCTTCAATAACCAGACTCAGGGCGTGATTTACCTCCCCAGCAGCGCCTACTACCAGGGGGAGAGCTTTGCCGTGCCTGTGCAGGCGGCCAGTCCCGTGCCGACCACGGGCAACTATAACTGGAGCGCCGTGGTCGTGCAGGGCAGCAGCACCACCACGCCGTCGGGGACCGTGTCGGTGGTGGTCACCGGCTCGCAAGTGATGCCGACGGTGCAGGTGCCAGTGACCATGCCGATCAGCGCCGTGCTGCCGAGCGCTGTGCAGGTCCAAATCACCGTCGGCGGGCAGACGGAAGGCTGGCTGAGCTTCGACAGTACCGGCTACCAGCCCGGGCAGCAGTACGTGCTGGCGGTGCCGGTGGGCCTGGCGGAGAGCAGCGGCCTGTACGACTGGAGCGCCCTGGTGCAGTGGGACTATGCCGACCCCAGCGGGGATGCGACCTTCACGACCAGCGGCAAGGTGCAGGCGCTGGTCAATGGTCTGGGCAGCGGCTGGGGGCTAAGTCCGCTCAACCAGCTGGTCATCACCAAAGGCGGCGTGCTGTGGTTGACCGGCTCGGGGCAGACCCGCTTCTTCGCCGGCAGCGACGGGCAGCTGAGCAACCCGGCCAACGACTTCGGCACCATGATCCAGAACGCCGACGGCAGCTGCAGCTACACCGCCAAGGACCAAACGGTCTACCAGTTCACGAAGGCAGGCCTGTGTACCAGCGTGACGTATCCAACAGAGTTGAGCTGGAGCTACGACTATGATGGCTTCGGCCGGTTGATCCAAGTGGTGGCGCCCGACGGTGGGGTCAGCACGTTCGGGTATGGTGGGGATGGCTTGCTGGCATCGATCACGGAGCCGGGGGGGCGGACGCTGGCGATCAGCCACGACACGCTGGGCAATCTAACCAGCGTGATCGACGTCAACGGCACGACGCGGACGTTGGGTTACAACGCCAACAGCAACCTGGTGGCGTCGGACCAGTGGGAGCCGTGGAACACGACCTTCAGCTATGCCAGCAGCGGCCTGCTGACGGGAGTGGACCTGGGCAGCGTGCAGTCCTATGTCATTGTCAGCGCGGCGGGACAGGCTCTGGGGAGCACGGCCCTGCTGACGAGCCAACTGGGCGTGGCCAGCATCACCGATGGGCGCAGCGACACGACGTTGTACGTGCTGGACCGGCTGGGACGGCTGACGCGCGAGACGCAGCCGGGCGGGCTGACCCAGAGCTGGCAGCTGGACAATGCCGGCGACGCGACCAGCTACACCGATGCGCTGGGTCAGGTGACGACGTCCACCTACTCCGACGGCGATCTGCTGAGCGTGACCAATCCAGACGGCTCGGTTGAGACGTACAGCTATGATTCGGTCTACCATGAAGTGACCTCGGCGCCCGACGGCGACGGCAACGTGACGCTGACGACCTACGATCCAAACACGGGCCTGATGCTGACGCAGACCACGGCGGCGAACACGTCTCAGCCGGAGACGACGACCTACACCTGGGCCGGCGGGCTGATGTCCACCATGACGGATGGGGACGGCAACGTCACCGACTACAGCTACAACGGTCAGAAGCAGCTGGTGGGCCAGGTGACCCTGAGTGCGGCCGGGGTGCTGCTGGACGATGAGGCGTTCACCTACGACGGCAACGGGTATCAGTCGAGCCAGACGGTGGGGGCGACCGGGCCGGCGCCGGAGACGACGTACACGACCTACGATGCGCGGGGCCAACTGCTGAGTACGATCGATCCAACGGGCGCGACCACGTCATCGACGTACGCTGCGGCGGGCGACGTGGTCAGCAGCACGGACGGCCGAGGCGTGCTGACACTGTTCACGTTCGACGCGGCGGACGAGCAAATCAAGCAGATCGCCGACGACAACAGTGCGGCCCCGGAAACCAGTCTAACGGGCTACGACCCGGCGGGCAACGTGGTCAGCACGACGGACCCCGACGGCAACGTGACTACCAACGTTTTCGATTCGGACAATCGGTTGGTGCAGACCTCGACCAACGACAGCAACGGTGTGCTGAAGAACACAAGCAGCTACACCTACGACCAGGACAGCAACACCCTGACCAGCACGGATGGGGACGGTAACGTCACGGCGTACACGTACGACAGCATGAGTCGAGTGCTGACGGAGACGGTGACGGACTCGTCGGGAAAGCTAATCAGCACGGTGACGCACAAGTACGACAAGGACGGCAACGAACTGGCCGGCACGGACGGCAACTGGGAGACGACGACTCGGACCTACGACGGCAACGGCAACGTGCTGACGGAGACGGTGAAGGATGCGGCGGGCAACGTGGTCAGCACCATGAGCCAGACCTACGACCAGGACAACAACGTACTGACCAGCACGGACGGCGACAACAACGTCACGGCATACACCTACGATGGCGAAGGCCGAGTGCTGACGGAAACGCTGACGGATGCCAGTGGGACCGTCATCAGCAGCAGCGCGTTCACCTACGACCTGGACGGCAACACGACGAAGACAACGACGGGGGCCGGCAACGTCACGACGCAGACGTTTGATAGCGACGGCAACGTGCTGACCGAAGTGGTGAAGGACAGCAGCGGCAACGTCATCAGTTCGGTTGCCAACAGCTACGACCAGGATGGCAACGTGCTGACCAGCACGGACGGCGACAACAACGTCACGGCATACACCTACGACGATGACGGCAACGTGCTAACGCAGACGGTGACCGATGCCAGCGGCAACGTGATCAGCTCGCTAGTGAACACCTACGACGAGGACGGTAACCAGCTGACCAGCACGGACATGGACGGCAACGTCACGACCAACGTCTGGGACGACAATCAGCTGACGAGCACGGTGGTTAAGGACAGCAGCGGCACCGTGTTCAGTTCGGTGTCATACAGTTACGACAAGAACAACAACATCCTCACTCAGACAGACGGGGACGGCAACGTCACGACCAACGTCTGGGACGACAACCAACTGATGAGTACGGTGGTCACGGACAGCAGCGGCAACGTGATCAGTTCGGTGCGGTACAGCTACGATGAGAACGGCAATCAGCTGACGAGCACCAGCGGAGACTCCAATGAGACGATCCAGGGCTACGAGAACGACCAGCTGATCCGGACGTTCGTGGTGGATGCGGGGCTGAACCTGGTGAGCACGAGCGGCGCCAGTTACGACAAGGCGAGCAACGAAGTCACCAGCAGCGACGGGGACGGCAACCTGACGATCAACACCTACGACGGCGGCCAGCTGATGCGTACGGTGGTCACCGATCCGTCCAACAACGTCATCAGCTCGGTGGCGTACACCTACGACAAAGACGGCAACATCCTGACGCAGACGACCGGCGACGGCAACGTCACGACCAACACCTGGGATGGCGACCAACTTCTCCGCTCGGTGACGAAAGATGCCGACGGCAACGTCATCAGCGCGACAGGGGACACAACCTATGACGATAACGGTAACATTCTGACCAGCGTGGATGGGGTCGGCAATCTGACGACTAACGTCTGGGACGGCAACCAACTGAAGAGCACGGTGGTCACTGATCCCAACAACAAGGTGATCAGTTCCGTAAGCTATACCTACGACAAGGACGGCAACATCTTAACGCAGACGACAGGCGACGGTAACGTCACAACCAACACCTGGGACGGCGATCAGTTGGTGCGGACTGTGACCAAGGATTCGTCGGGGAACGTCATCAGCGCCACGGGGAACACGACTTACGACGACAATGGCAACATTTTGACCAGCGTGGATGGGGTTGGCAACCTGACGACCAACGTGTGGGACGGCAATCAGCTGAAGAGCACGGTGGTCACCGATCCGTCCAACAACGTCATCAGTTCGGTGGCGTATACCTACGATCCAGACGGCAACATCCTGACGCAGACGACGGGGGACGGCAACGTCACCACGAACACCTGGGACGGCGACCAGCTTCTCCGCTCGGTGACGAGAGATGCCAACGGCAACGTCATCAGCGCCACAGGCGACACGACCTATGACGCTAACGGTAACATCCTGACCAGCGTGGACGGCGTCGGCAACCTGACGACCAACGTCTGGGACGGCAACCAGCTGAAGAGCACGGTGGTCACCGATCCCAACAACAAGGTGATCAGTTCCGTAAGCTATACCTATGACAAAGACGGCAACATCTTAACGCAGACGACAGGGGACGGTAACGTCACAACCAACACCTGGGACGGTGACCAACTGCTGCGGACGGTGACCAAAGATGCCAACGGCAACGTCATCAGCGCCACAGGCAACACGACCTATGACGCTAACGGTAACATTCTGACCAGCGTGGATGGGGTCGGCAACCTGACGACCAACGTCTGGGACGGCAACCAACTGAAGAGTACGATCGTCACCGATCCTGCTGGCAACGTCATCAGTTCGGTCGCGTACACCTACGACCTGGACGGTAACATCCTGACGCAGACGACAGGGGATGGTAACGTCACAACCAACACCTGGGACGGCGATCAGTTGGTGCGGACTGTGACCAAGGATTCGTCGGGGAACGTCATCAGCGCCACGGGAGACACGACTTATGACGATGACGGCAACATTCTGACCAGCGTGGATGGCGTCGGCAATCTGACGACCAACGTCTGGGACGGCAACCAGCTGAAGAGTACGGTGGTCACCGATCCTGCCGGCAACGTCATCAGTTCGGTGGCGTATTCCTACGATCCAGACGGCAACGTCCTCACCCAGACGACAGGGGACGGCAACGTCACCACGAACACTTGGGATGGCGACCAACTGCTGCGGACGGTGACCAAAGATGCGGCAGGCAACGTCATCAGCGCAACAGGCGCCGCGACCTATGACGACAACGGACAGATCCTGACCAGCGTGGATGGGGTCGGCAACCTGACCACGAACGTCTGGGACGGCGATCAACTGAAGAGTACGATCGTCACCGATCCGTCCAACAACGTCATCAGTTCGGTCGCGTACACCTACGATCCGGACGGCAACATCCTGACGCAGACGACGGGTGATGCCAACGTCACCACGAACACCTGGGACGGGGACCAACTGCTGCGTTCGGTCACGAAGGATGCCAACGGCAACGTCATCAGCGCCACAGGGAACTCGACCTATGACGACAACGGACAGATCCTGACCAGCGTGGATGGGGTTGGCAATCTGACGACCAACGTCTGGGACGGCAACCAGCTGAAGAGCACGGTGGTCACCGATCCATCCAACAACGTCATCAGCTCGGTGGCGTATACCTACGATCCGGACGGCAACATCCTGACCCAGACGACAGGGGACGGTAACGTCACGACCAACACCTGGGACGGCGACCAACTGCTCCGCTCTGTCACGAAAGATGCCAATGGCAACGTCATCAGCGCGACTGGCGACACGACCTATGACGACAACGGACAGATCCTGACCAGCGTGGATGGCGTCGGCAATCTGACGACCAACGTGTGGGACGGCAATCAACTGAAGAGCACGGTGGTCACCGATCCGTCCAACAACGTCATCAGTTCGGTGGCGTATACCTACGATCCGGACGGCAACATCCTGACGCAGACGACAGGGGACGGTAACGTCGCCACCAACACCTGGGACGGTGACCAGTTGCTGGGGACTGTGACCAAGGATTCGTCGGGGAACGTCATCAGCGCCACGGGGAACACGACTTACGACGCTGCCGGTAACATCCTGACCAGCGTGGACGGCGACGGTAACCTGACGACGAACACTTGGGATGGCAACCAGCTGAAGAGTACGGTCGTCACCGATCCAAGCAACAAGGTGATCAGCTCGGTGAGCTACACCTATGACGAAGACGGTAACATTGTAACGCAAACGACGGGGGATGGGAACGTCACCACCAACACCTGGGATGGCGACCAACTGCTGCGTTCGGTCACGAAGGATGCCAACGGCAACGTCATCAGCGCCACGGGGGACACGACCTACGACGCTGCCGGTAACATCCTGACCAGCGTGGACGGCGACGGTAACCTGACGACGAACACTTGGGATGGCAACCAGTTGGTGAGCACGGTGGTCACCGATCCAAGTGGCAACGTGACCAGTTCGGTGGCGTACACCTACGACAAAGACGGCAACGTCCTGACGCAGACGACGGGTGATGGCAACCTCACCACCAACACCTGGGACGGTGACCAGCTAACGAGCACGGTGGTGGCCAGTGCTAGCGGCGTCATCGCCAGCAAGGTCAGCTATACCTATGATCGAGACGGCAACAGGCTGACCACGACGGATGGCGACAATAACGTCACCACCAACACCTACGATGGAAACCTGGTCGTCAAGACCGTGGTCACTGCCGCGAACGGTACGGTGGTGAGCGTCCAGGCGTTTGCCTACGACAAAGATGCCAACCAGGTCTCGGAGACAGACCCTGATGGTCGGCAGATCGTGTCCGTCTACGATGGCGACCGCCTGGTGCAGCAAACCTGGTACAACGCCGATGGCTCGGTGGCTAACGTGCTGACATGGACCTATGATGAAGACGGCAACTTGGTGTCGGCCAGCAGCAACGCGGGCACTTACACGATGACCTATGACAGCAATCGACTGGTCACGCAGACGTCGCCGAGCGGTGTTATACTGACGTACACCTATGACGAGGACGGCAATGTAACGTCCATTGCGGATAGCCAGGGTGGCCTGACCACCATGACCTATGACGGCAATGGCCAGATTGCTTCCAAGACTTACCAGAATGGCACGACCCAGCTGCGGGTCGATTACACTTACGACGAGGACGGCAACGTCCTGACGGAGACCCGGTATTCGGACCTTGCCGGTACGAACAAGGTCGGCTTCACGCAGTACACCTATGACGGCAACCTGGTTACTTCCATCGTGCATGAAGATGGCAATGGCAACGTCATTGCGAGCTACTCCTACACCTATGATGCGGATAGCAGGTTGACATCGGAGAGGGAAAACGGTGTCACGACCAACTACTCTTATGACGCCGCGGGCGAATTGACGCAGGCGGGTAGCAAGAGCTACTCCTATGACCTCAACGGCAACCCAACTAATTCTGGCGACGTGATTGGTCCTGACAACCAGTTGGTCTCTGACGGAATGTGGAACTACACTTACGACGCTGCTGGCAACCTGATCGGTAAGACCAACATCGCTGATGGCACAAACTGGATCTATGGCTATGACGCCAGCAACCAGATGACCTCCGCCGTGGAGAAGGACGCCAGTGGTACGGTGATTGTTTCTGCCAGCTATACCTACGACGTGTTCGGAAATCGCATCAGCGACACTGTGACTCAAGATGGCACCACTACCACCACGCAGTATGTCTACACTGCGGATGCCACACTCTATGCAACCACGGATAGCAGCGGTAATGTGCAGACCCGGTACATCTCGGACGTGCAAGGCCCGGACAACTGGGAAGCGCAAGTAACTTCAACAGGCGTACAGGTGTTGCTGCCAGATCGGCAGGGAACAGTGCAGGTGGTCACCGGCATCACGGGGACGGTGCTGGATGCGCTCACCTACGATGAGGAAGGGAACATCGTCAGTCAGACGGCTGCTTCGCTGCAACCGCTCGTTGCTTTCCAGGGGATGCTATTTGATGCGACGACAAGCCAGTACGTTGTTGCGCACGGAGCCATAGGCCGAGTTTATAATCCGGCGACAGGGCGGTGGGAAGAGCTAGATCCTGGACAGCAAGGCACGAACTGGTACGAGGGGATGGGCAATGCAGCTACGGATTACACTGATCCGACGGGGCGTGACCTTTTCGCCAAAGGACTTGACACTGCTCGAAGGAGCATCAAGTGGTTGGAAGGCAAGGAGATTGATGCGTCCTATAAGAAATTGGACGATCAAGGAGAAACGATTCCTGGACCGAAGAACTCGTATCTCTATCAGATCAAGGTTGGCCCCAGCCAGATAGCGAGAGCATTGGACTTGCGAAATGCTGCGGCTGCCGGCTCATACGAAGGTTTCTTGTATCATGCGGCTACATCAGATGCTTACCAGGCTGTCGAGTGGATTGATTCCAAAGGAAAGTGGAACATTCAGAGTTTTGACACCAAGAAGTTGACTCTTGCGCAACAGACTGAGGTTGTCTACAACAATCTCAAGCTAGGATTCACTTTTCGTTCGATAGCACAATCTGGCAAGTATGATGACCAAGCCTTATCTGCTGCATTCTTGAAAACTAACTACGATTGGCAGAAGGCGCAGCTGAACAATGCCCCGGAGCTTGATCGACCCTACCTTGCCGGTAATGAGTTTCAACTGTTCTTTACTCGTTTGGAAAAGATTACCGACCGGATCCAACGATCAACTGTGCTGAATCAACCTGAATTGAACTCAATTCGTGGGAAGATTCGAGAAGCGCTTGATCGGCTTGAGGCTGATGCGAAGAATCGACGCAGAGACTTCAGCACTCCACGCTGCTACTTTGCCATGAAACTGCTTGAGTTAGCAGTACTCGAAGATTGTTTGCCATCGGCGCAAGACGAAGCAGTTGCTGCTGCGAAGTTCAAGAATTCAATGCCTAAGATAGGACCTACTCCCGACAGCTATGACGGAATCATTGCGAGAAGAGATGAACGTCAACACGAGTACGACGATCTCAATCGCGATGGCAAGTGGTATGTGGCCTTGGGATATTGGCTTTATTATTGCGCCGAAGACTTTGGCATGCCAGGGACAGGATTCTGGGATTCAAAGTTGGCCCCTGCGCTCGCAGGCTTCGCTACGTTGGCTGAGGCAGACAACATCGCTGCCGCTAGGCAAGCTGATGCAGCGATGTTTAAGCAGTATGATGCTGCAAGGCCACAGTTGTTGCCGAATACTATTCAAGCAAGTCAACCAATCACTAACCCTAACAGGATGTTGGAGTATAAACCGGGATCTAGGACTTTGAACCTTGGTTCAGGTGATAATCCAATGCCTGGAGCCACCAATGTGGATGTTAGGAAACTTCCTGGTGTCGATGTTGTAACTACGGCGGGAGCGCCTCTCCCCTTTGGGAAGGGGTTTTTCAATGAAGCTGTAGTGGTCAACCCGAGGGAAGTGGAAGGTTCAAACTTCGATGTTCTTGGCTTGACAGCACCGGTGTTACAGAAGGGTGGTAAACTCTTCATCGTTGGGCAGAAGTCCAATTGGATTCTTCGCCAGATCAAGAATATGTCGGAAAAGGACCTTACCAAAGCTGGGTTTAAACGATTAACCACTGAAGGTCAAGTCGCACCAGTTGACGCTAGGTTCATATTCGGACAAGCTAAGAGAATTGATGGAAACACAATCGATCAGACTGCCTATCGTCAAATTATCCTTGAAAGAACGGGTGAATAATGAACAAATTCTCAGCTTATATTCTAACAGGGAAACTCTTCGATCAGCTTGACTACTCTGAAGCAGTCATCTGCTTAGACTATTCGTTGCTACACTTGCCGACCATACATGTAGGATTATGGGGCATTGTGTTCCACCTTAACCACTACCCGTTTTCTGATGGGCCTTTGCTCGACGATGGTGGGCGCATCATCGATATGGCATACCTTCCGGCGTGGTGTAAAATGACGTTTCATGAAGTTCATCAAGTCGATCTCCAACTTCGTCCTTACCGACCGAGTTTTTCTGGGAGAGGGGATTTTGTTGCTTCTTCCACTGAGGAGCAAGCACTTAGACAAGTCTGGAAAACTACTGAACAACTATCTCTACAGGGAACCTATGACTTTGACTGTGTTCTTGAACATCCATATGGCTACTGCTCTTTGACGATCAACGCCAGTGGAATGGTCAAGTTGGCATTTCAGCGGGAACTCCTTGTGCCTTTCGCCAAGTACGAAGCTGACCCGACGAAATGTGGCTGGTGGTCGAATGGCAGGTTGCATGGTAGGATCTGATTCGTCCTGGTCCAAAATGTGTGCGCAGTGTACTGACGTTGCCATTTGCCCCAAACAGGCTCTCCAATGGGGCAGTCGCCTGCCGTCCTTATTACCTCACCAACAAAAGGTGTCAGGAGCCGCTTCACACAATCTTCACAATTCGACCAGAACGGGCCCGCATCTATTTATGCGAGGAGAACCTGGCCACAGGCCGTCCCCAGAGATACAATTGCCCTACCTTCACAAGTCCTCCCGCGTGGAGAACCTTCGATCTTTGACAAGCGAGCGAAGTAAACGAGGAGTGACGGGGCACAGCCGCGCTCTCGGTCCGGTGATCTCAGCAGCGGCCGTACCCCCGTCACCTCCTCCTACGCCGCTTCGTGCCAGGACGTGTCGCCGTGAGATGTTGGCACGGTGGCAATGTCGGTTTTTTGTCATTCGTCAGGCAACGTGGGACACGCACGGTCGCTCGCTGACGACATTGCCAGGCTGCGGCGCCGTTGGCAATGTGGCATTGCTGGCCTGGTTCCACTCCCTGATTCCCCGCGTCGCTGGGCGGTGTCAGCCACCCCGAAGACAGCAGCCTGTCCAGGCGTGCCTTCCGCTCAGCGCAGCCGCCCTGGCCCGGCAGTGCCTGAAAGCGTCTAACCATCCCGCTCGAATACCCTGGCAGGTGGCTGGCAGACAGCGGTCGGACAGCACCAGACGCTCGTGGGACAACCACGGACATGCTTGGACTTCTCGGCCACAGCCGCACTTTTGGCAGGCAAGGCAGGCAGGCCTGCTGACGACGTGGCGGATCCTGGAGCGGTTCCAGCAGCGCCGTCACCGTCAGCGGCACGGGTGAGCATTCGGTCTACTTCGACAGCGTGGACAACGCCGGCAACGTCGAACGCCTGGAAATCGTTTCCTTTGGGATTGACAGCCTGAGCCTGGCCGGCTCGCTCCCAACGCTCTATGCCCAGCCGGGCATGGCCCTGCCCAACGTCGCCCTGGTCGATTTTGCCGACGCCGATCCGGCGGACACAAATGCCGACTTCCAGGCCGCCATTACCTGGGGCGAGCAAGAAAAGGTGGCAAGAAAAGGTGTCAGGAGCCGTTTCACACAATCTTCACAATTCGATGCGGTAATTGGTTGACGCGGCGCCTGGCGCGGGATAGCCTCAGAGACATGGGAAGAGCGCCGCGAAGCTGTCCAGGCGGCTACGTCTACCACGTCCTGAACCGGGCCAACGCTCGTGCCACCCTGTTCCGCAAGGACGCCGACTATGCCGCCTTTCTGCGTGTGCTGGTTGAAACCCAGCAGCGTGCTCCCCTGCGCCTGCTGTCCTATTGCCTGATGCCCAACCATTGGCATCTGGTCGTCTGGCCGCAAGAGGACCACCAGGTCTCGCCTTTCTTGCACTGGCTGACGCTGACCCACACCCAGCGTTGGTTGGCCCATTATCACTGCGTCGGTTCCGGTCATCTCTATCAAGCCCGGTTCAAGTCGTTTCCCGTCGAGTGCGACGACCATTTGCTGATCCTGTGCCGCTACGTTGCACGCAATGCTCTTCGCGCCGGACTGGTTCAGCGCCGAAGAGTGGCCCTGGAGCAGTCTCTGGCAGCGCCTTCATCCCGAGCGCCCGACGGAATTGCAACTGGCAGATTGGCCGGTGCCGATGCCGACGGCCTGGTCTGAGTGGGTCAACCAACCGCAGACCCTGGCGGAACTGACCGCCGTGCGGCACTGTGTGCAGCGGGGCCGACCTTACGGCACTCCCGCCTGGGTCGAGCAAACAGCCAGGTCGTTGCAGTTGACGGCAACCCTCCGTCCGCGCGGCCGTCCTCGCAAGAAACAAACCGCCAAAGGAGGACTGCTCCTTGAATAAACCAACCCGGAAGGCAATCGAATTGGGCTGCCTCAATGTGAAGATTGTGTGAAACGGCTCCTGACACCTTTTTCAGCCACGCGGCCCAGTCCCCAGTCTGTTCCAAAGCCGCGAGGACCGGCTGGCTGCCCGCGTGTCGTCCGCGTGCCCTCGGTCAGCAACGGCCCCGTTCCCCCCTTGCCCACCGGAACGCTTGACAGCGAGGGAAGAATGCCACTAGAGTGAAGACATTCACTGAGCTGTGCGCGACTCCGGGGGAAGCCCGCCATGCCGCTGGTTTGCCGAAACTGTCACCGCGTCAATCCCGCTGACGCACTCTATTGCTACCATGACGGGGCGGTCCTCAATGGCCACCCCGGCGGCAGCGGTCCCGTCGCCGTCGGCGCCTGCCAGTTCCACAATCCCTTTGTCTTCCCCTCCGGCCGGCGCTGCCGCAGCTTCGACGAGCTGGTGCTGGCCTGCGAGTCGAGCTGGAGCGAGGCCCAGGACCTGCTGCGCCAGGGTTATCTCGAGAGCTTCCTGGGCGGCCTGGGCCGGGCGGACCTGGCCCGGACCGCCAAGCAGCTGGCCGGGTCGTCCGACCCCGAGCGGGCCCTGGACGAGTTCCTGTCCAAGCTGCCGGCCAGCACGCGCGAGCCGGCCCGGCTGGAAGTCCGGCCGCTGGAGGTCAACCTGGGCCTGCTCTCCCGCGACCAGGACCAGCGCATCACCCTGGACCTGGCCAACGCCGGCATGGGCCTGCTCTCCGGCAGCGTCAGCACCGATTGCGACTGGCTCACCCTGGGCGACGGCGGCGGCAGCCCGCGCAAGCTGGTGCAGTTCCGCACCGAGATCAGCATTCCGGTCCGCGTCATCGCCAAGTGTCTGCGGGCGGGAGCCAAGAAACTCGAGGGCCGGCTCAACGTCGAAACCAACGGCGGCGGGGCCACGGTGGTCATCCGGGCCGAGGTGCCTGTCCAGCCGTTCCCCTCCGGCGTCCTGGCCGGGGCGAAGACGCCGCGCGAGCTGGCCTCCAAGGCCAAGCACAGCATCAAGGAGGCCGCCCCCTGCTTCGAGCGCGGCGAGATCGAGCAGTGGTACGCCAGCAATGGCTGGACTTACCCCGTTGTCGGACCGTGCTTCTCCGGCATTCACGCCATTCAGCAGTTCTTCGAGGCGCTGGGTCTGGTGACGCCGCCGAAGGTGGAGATCAGCACGCGGACTGTTCACCTGGCCGGCAGCAGCGGCAATGCGCTCACCGAGGAGATCAAGGTCCAGGCCGAGGAGAAGAAACCGGTCTTCGCTCATGGCGTCAGCAACGCACCGTGGCTGACGGTGGGCAAGACCATCCTCGAAGGCCGGGTCGCGCGCATCCCGATCAGCGTGCCCGCGGTGCCGGCCCTGCCCGGGGAACGGCTCCAGGCCCGCGTGGACGTGACGGCCAACGGCAACCAGCGCTTCGCCGTCGAGGTGACCCTGAACATTGCCGGCACGCCTCGAGTCCGCGGTTGGGGCGCGGAGCCGGTCCTGGAACTGGCCGAGGCCGCCGCGATTCCGGTCTTGCCGGCGCCGCTCGTCGAGGTCAGCTACGCCGACATTGCTGACGAGCCGCCGGGTTTATCCCGGCGGGAAGACCGCCGGGATAAACCCGGCGGCTCGTCGAGCGCATCCGCCGCCCCCCCGGCGGCGATCCCCGTGGTGCCGTCCCTGGCCGACCTGTATGGCACCTCCGCTCCCGTGGCAACGGTGGTAGCGCTGTCCGACGGCACGGAGGAGGAGCCGGTGCTGGAGGTGATCCCGGTCCATCCGCGCTCCGCGCCTGGACCGGTGCTTGACGCGCTGCCGGTCGTCGAGGCGGTCGAGGAGGCCGGGCCGTCAAGCAAGAAGCCGTTCTGGGTCCATCTGCTGCCGCTGGGCATCCTGATGCTGTGTTTGCTGGTCACGCTGCTCCGCGACCTGGTGGTGTGGGCGTGGGGCCCGCCCATGGTGAGCAGCAGCGGCGAGCCGCTCGATCCGCGTCCGCGCATCACCCTCCGCTTCCACGACCAGGAAATGCGCATCACCATCGCGCGCAATTCCGGCGGCATCAAGGCCGGGGGGGAAACGCGACAGACGTCCGGCCTGCCATCTGGGAGCCGAGCATGCGCTTTGGCCTGCTGATGCTCAACGAGCGCGACCGGACCGGCCAGCTCAAACGGCTCACCTATCAGGAACCCGGGACGACCAACAACACCGTGGTCAAGCTCGACGGGGAGGAATGGATCTTTGGCGAACGGCCCTTCCGGGAGGTGGACGGCCGCTCTGACGGCGACTGGCCCGGCCGGTGGCAGGATGGGCAGCGCGACGTTCGCCTGCCGGCAACGGCGTACAGCACCGAGGGCCGGCGCTCCACCTGGGTCTACGATGCCGTCCGCGTCGAGGTCACGCAGACCGTCGAGATCGTCCGCGGCTTGCAGTCCAACCTGCTCGATACCTGCCTGGTCCGCTATCGGCTGCACAACAACGACAATCGACCGCACCGCGTCGGCATTCGCTTCCTGCTCGACACCTACATCGGCGGCAACGACGGCGTGCCGTTCCTGGTCCCGGGAGCGAGCGCCCTCTGCTCGACCAGCCTGGACTTTTCCCGCAATCAGGTGCCGAATTTCATCCAGGCCCTGGAAAACGAAGACCTGGCTCATCCGGGCACGATCGCCCAGGTCGGTTTCCGGGTCGGCGGCGGTCTGGAGGCGCCCGAGCGGGTGACCCTGAGCGCCTGGCCCAGCCCTCAGCTGCGGCTCAAGGGCTTTGACGACCGCTGCAAGCAGGAGAAGACCCTGTGGGACGTGCCGGTGCTGAAGATCCACACCCTGGAGCCGGGCGACTCGGCCGTGACCATGTACTGGAACGAGAAGGAACTGCGGCCCGGCCAGACGCGCGAGGTCGGGTTCAGCTACGGCCTGGGCAACGTCTCCGGCGGCGAGGGCCGGGGCAAGCTGGCCTTGACGGTCGGGGGCTCGTTCGCCCCGCGCGGCGAGTTCACCGTGACCGCGTACGTCAGCAACCCGGTGCCCAGGCAGACCGTGACCCTGACCGTGCCGGCCGGCTTCGAGGTGATCGGGGGCAAGGAAGCGCAGCCGGTGCCGCTGCCGGACCTGGCCGTCTCGCGCAACAGTCCCGTGACCTGGAAGGTGCGCGGGCCGCGGCAGGAGGGGACGTACGTACTCAAGGTGGACTCCAGCACCGGGGTCTCCCAGACCGAGAAAGTGAAGATTCGGGCCCGAGGCATCTTTGGCGAGTGAACGACCCCTGCCGGCTTGCCCGGCAGGTGAAGGAGGTCTTTGGCTAGAAACGGAGGAGAGAAAAACTCTTTGGCGCTCTGCCGTTCTAGCCAGTGACCTGCTTCACCTGCCGGGCAAGCCGGCAGGGGTCGTTCGCCGCGTTGCGGTGAGAAGACTGATGTCCTTTCGCCTGTTCATTTACTACTGTGCGGTCTGTGGCGGCTGTGCCGCGTTTGTCGGCTGGGTGCTTGGCCGATTGGTCGTGCTGGAGAGCCAGATCGTCCGCACCGGGTTTCGCGGGCTGTTTCTGGGTATGATGGTGGCCCTGGGCCTGAGCCTGGTGGATTCGTTGTGGAACCAAACGTCCCGGCAGGCCCTGGCCATTACCGCCCGGGTCGGTCTGGCCGTGCTGGTCGGCAGCCTGGGCGGCCTCATTGGCGGGGTCATCGGCCAGCTGTTTTACAACCTGACGCAGCTGTCGGTGTCTTACGTCTTCGGCTGGACGATCGTCGGTTTGCTGATCGGCGTGTCGCTGGGTGTTTTCGATCTGCTGGCCAGCATGATCCGCCAGGAGGATTCGCGGGGAGCGCAGCATAAAATCCTCAATGGCGTGATCGGCGGCGGGCTGGGCGGAGTGCTGGGCGGCATCCTGGCGCTGAGCATGGAATCGCTGTGGGAAAAGCTGTTTCACCAGCCCAGCGGCAATTTCTGGAGCCCCTACGCCACGGGCCAGGTCGCCCTGGGCGCGTGCATCGGCCTGCTGATCGGACTGTGCCAGGTAATCCTCAAGGAGGCCTGGCTGAAGGTGGAGAAGGGTTTTCGGGCCGGCCGGGAGCTGCTGCTGGAGCATGGGGAAATGACCATCGGCCGGGCGGAGAGCTGCGACCTGGGTTTGTTCGGCGACGCCGGCGTGGACCGGATTCACGCCCGGATCAAGCGCGACGGCGACGACTTCCTCCTGTGCGACGAGCACTCGACCTCGGGCACCTGGGTCAATGACGTGCGGATCAATGGCTCGCACCGGCTGCATTCCGGCGACCTGATCCGGGTGGGCAAGAGCCTGGTCCGCTTCGGGGAACGGCAGAAACGGGAGTGATCCTTCATGCCCATTCCGGTCGTCTGCGTCTGCGGCCCGACGTACCACGTCGGCGACGAGTTCGCCGGCCGGCAGGTCCGCTGTCCGCACTGCGGCCAGGTGCTGACCGTTCCTCAGCCCGTTCCCGTCTACCTTCCGCCCGTGCCGGCGACGCTCCTCGCACATCCACCCGCCCCGGACAGCAATGGCGTTCCGCCCAACGAGCCGCCGGGTTTATCCCGGCGGGAAGACCACCGGGATAAACCCGGCAGCTCGTTGGAAGAGGGGCCTCCGCTTCCCCCCACCGTCCGGCACGGTCCCCGGCTGTCCGCCCCCGAGTTCGACCTGGCCGCGCCGCCACAACGGCCCCGGTCCGGCCGCAGATGGGTTCTCCCGACGCTGCTGCTGTGCGGCCTGTTCGTGTCGCTGCTGCTGGGCTGTGTGGTGCTCGTGCTGCTCAACCCGGAACGCAACGAGGAGCGTTTGTCCGATTCATCGGTTCGCCCTCAGCAGGGAGAGGGTGAACCGATCAATCAGCAGGAGGGAACCGACCCTCTCCTCCAACCCACAAGTACACACCGCGGAAAAGCCTGTCCTCCCTCCCCCGCCGGCAGGCACGCGACGAGACGGAGGAGGGTCAGGTCCTCCCCGGGAGAATCCCACCCCACTCCCCGGTTCCTCTGTGGCCGACCTGGTCAAAGCACTGGAGGATCCAAAAGCGACCGACCGGGTAGAGATTGTCCGCGCACTGGCGACAATCGGCCCGGACGCAAGGCCGGCCGTCGGGACGCTGCTGCGCACGATGCGAGGAGCGCCGGCTCCGCTTCGGGAAGAATGTCTCGCGGCCCTGTTCAAGATCGGCCCGCCTGGGCCCGGCGACGCTGAACTGCTGCTGCCGCTGCTGACCGACGCCTCGTTGCCGGCGGGTCGCCGCTATGCCCTCGACAGTCTGGTGGAACTTGGACTGGCCGCGAAAGTGACCGCGGGACCGTTGGCCGGCTTACTCAAGGATGCCGATCCGGCGATCAAACGCAAGGCGGCCGTGCTCCTCGGCCAGATTGGGACCGGCGGCCCGCAGTCAGGCCCTGTCCGGGTTGCTGGAACTGCTGCGCGACAAGAACGAGGAAGTCAGCGTCGCCGGGCTCGCCGCTCTGGAAAAGCTCGGCCCGCCGGACAAAGCTGAGGTCGAGCTGTTCCGCACGGCCCTGGGTGACGACAGCCCGATGGTCCGGCGCTTTGCCCTGGCCGCGCTGACCGCCCTGGGCGAGGAAGCGGAGAAGGCCGTCCCCGACCTGATCGCTCTGTTCCAGCGCGAGAAGGAGGCTCAAGGGCGAGTCGAGGCCCTGGCCGCACTGGGGAAGATCAAGCCAAAGGGCCGGGAGGTGATCGAGGTTTGCACCCGGGCCCTGGAAGACAGCGACAACGCGGTGGTCCGGCAGGCGGCGGCCAACCTGGTGGCGGCGGCAAACGAGGCCTCAGCTTTGCCGGGTTTGCTCAAGGCCCTGGACCATGCCGACGCGGAGGTGAGCCAGCTGGCCGCAAAGGCCCTGGCGGAAGTCAAACTGGACAGGGGGCAAGTCCCGGCCCTGGCGGCTGCCCTGGAACGAGCCACCGGCGAGCAGGCGCGCCTGCGTCTGCTGGACCTGCTGAAAAACCTGGGGCCGGACGCGGCGGCAGCGTTGCCCGCCCTGCGCGCACGCTCAAGAACACCCAGGGCGAAGTTCGTCTCAAGTCCATCCAGACGCTCGCGGCCCTGGGTCCGAAGGCCCGGGACAGCGGGGAGGACCTGGCACCGCTGCTCAAGGATCCGGACCCCCGACTCAAGCTGGAGTCGGCCCTGACGCTGGCCGCGATTGAAGCGGAGGAGGCCAGGCAGGCCGTGGACCTGCTGGTGCCGGGCCTGCGCCTGGACGAGATGGTGGACCCGGCCACCCTGGAAGCAGCCCGGGCCCAACGCGATCGGCTGGCCGAGGCCCTCCTCAAGATTGGCCGACCCGCCGCCCAGCGCTTGATCGACGCCTTCGACGTCGATTTCGCGGGCGGCACTCTGCAGACGCTCCGGGGACACACCAATGCGGAAGCCCGGCTGGTCGTCCTTCAGGTGCTGGCTCGCCTCGGGGCCCGGGACCAGGGTCGGCCGGAAATCCTGCGCTGCCTGGCCCGTGCGGAGCGCGACCCGGTCCCGGCCATCCGCGCGGCACCGGCGGGAGGCCTTTCTCGCCGTTCAGGAACGGAAGTGAGCGGGAGGTCTTTTCGACCCCTGCCGGCTTGCCCGGCAGGTGAAGCAGGTCACTGGCTAGAAGTGAAGGCGGAGCAACGCTTGTTTCTTCGACCCCTGCCGGCTTGCCCGGCAGGTGAAGCAGGTCGATAGCTAGAAAAGAAGGCAGAAGAACGCTTTTCTGCCCGTGCTTTCTAGCCAGTGACCTGCTTCACCTGCCGGGCAAGCCGGCAGGGGTCGAAGAAACAAGCGTTGCTCCGCCTTCACTTCTAGCCAGTGACCTGCTTCACCTGCCGGGCGAGCCGGCAGGGGTCGAGAACGAAGTCCGTGGGGAATTGTCTTCGGCTCAATCCACAAACGGATCGGCCCCCAGGTCCTTGAGGATCTCCTGGCGTTGTTTTTCGTGGACCATCAGGTCGATACGCGAGACGTAATGCCGGCGTTCGACGCGGCGCTGGGCGACGTAGAACAGCGGCAGGTAGGTGCTCCAGTCGCCTCCGGTGGCCCCCCGGCCGCGTTCCTTCAGGCGCTCCTTGCGCTGCGGCGACAGGCCCTCGAGCAGCTCGTCCTCCAGCGACAGGTAGAACTGGCTGGTGCCGGGGTCGCCCTGCCGGCCGGTTCGGCCGGCCAGCTGGCGGTCGATGCGGCGTGACTCGTGCCGTTCCGTGCCCAGCACGTGCAGCCCGCCCGCAGCCACCACCTCGGGGGCCGGCTTGATGTCGGTGCCGCGACCGGCCATGTTGGTGGCGATGGTCACGGTCCCCTTCTGACCGGCCCGGGCGATGATCTCGGCCTCCCGGCCCGCAAACTCCGGCTCGGCGTTCAGCACCTGATGCTCGATCCCCACCGCCTGGAGTCGCCGGCTCAGCTCCTTGGACTTGTCCACCGAGCGCGTGCCGATCAGCACCGCCCGCCCGGCCGCCCGCAGCTTGACCACCTCCTCGACCACGGCCTGGAACTTGGCGTCCTCGTTGGGAAAGACCCGGTCATCCAGGTCGTTGCGGATGCAGGGCCGATTGGTCGGCACCTGCACCACCCACAGCTTGTACACCCGCCGGATCTCCAGCCGGTTCTGCAGGGCCGTGCCGGTCATGCCGCATAACTTCTTGTATTGCCGGAAGTAACTCTGGAAGGTCACCTGGGCGGCATGGTCCGAGGGATGGTTGACCGGCACGCCTTCCTTGGCCTCGACCGCCTGGTGCAGCCCCTCACGCCAGTGGCGGTCGGGCATGGGCCGGCCGGTGAACTCGTCGATGATGACGACCTTGCCCTTTTTGTCGATCATGTAGTGCTGATCCCGGCGGAAGCGATAGTGGGCCTGCAAGGCCCGCTCCACGTGTTCGGTCAGCTTGTCCACCGTGCGCGACTTCGTCCCCGCTCCGCCCCCGGTCGGCGGGTTGGCCCACATCATCATTTTCTTGCCGGCGGAGGTCAGTTCCAGCTTCTGCTTGCGGACGTCCCAGGTGAAATGCTCCTCGTGCTTCATCTGCTTGCCCAGCTCGTCGGCCCAGTGGAAAACACGGGCCTCTTCCTCGGTGGCCAGGCGGGTGGCCGTGGCGATGATCAGCGGCGTGCGGGCCTCGTCGATGAAGATGCTGTCGGCCTCGTCCACCAGGGCGTAGTAGTGGGCGTTTTGGCCGCGCTGCACCGAAATCTCGGGAGGACCGGAGGAACTGGTGGCGCCTCCCCCCTTCACCCACGGGCCCCAGAAAGGAGTTTCCTGTCCCCTGGTGCCGGCCACCTTGAGCCGATCGCGCAGGAAATCGAAGCCGAACTCCGAGGCCGTGCCATAGGTGACGTCGCAGCGGTAGGCGGCCATGCGATCCTGCTCGCCCATTTGCTGCTGGATGCAGCCGCAGCTGAGACCCAGGGCCCGGTAAACCATCCCCATCTGCTCGGCGTCACGGCGGGCCAGGTAGTCGTTGACGGTGCAAACGTGAACGCCCTTGCCTTCCAGGGCATTGAGATACACCGGGGCCGCGGCCGTCAGCGTCTTGCCTTCGCCGGTGACCAGCTCGGCCAGGCCGCCCTGGTGCAGGATGACGCCGCCGGCCAGCTGGACGTCGAACGGACGCATGTTCAGAATCCGCCGGGCGGCCACGCACACCAGGCCAAAGGCCTCCGGCAGCAGCGTGTCCAGCGAATCGCCGCCGCGGGCCCGGCCCCGCAGCCGCTGCCCGTTCTTGCGCAGGTCCTCGTCGTTGAGCCCCTCGAACTGTTTTTCCCAGTAGCGGATGCGCGGCACCTGCAAGGCCGCCCAGCCCAGCCGGCGTTGCCAGGGCAAGCCAACCAGGGCCTTCAGGGCGTTGAGCCAGCGCGGACCCAGGCGATTGCGCGGTTGTCGAACATGGACCTCCGGATGAGGCTTCGCGTGAGGGGCAGTGGTAATGAGGTTCACGAAAGGTCTCCTTGCGTCCAGCCGACCGACGAGGATTGTCCTCTTCATCCTATCACAAGGAGTATCGTAACCGAAGGGCGTTTGCTGTCCGAGCCGCGCACGCAGCGCAGCGGAGTAAGCGGTCCGAACGCTCGGACCGCTTACTCCGCTGCGTGCGCGGCTCGGACTTGCAGGGGAAAGAAAAAAGCCTTTCGGTTCGCTGTACCACCTCTCCCATGGCCAGCGCGAACCGAAAGGCTCGAAGACTCTTGCAAAATGGCGCAGAAAGAAAAAACCATCCGGTCCGACAAACCACCTCTCCCATGGCTGACGAACCGGATGGCCAGTCGTTCGCTCTCTCTCCCAGAGCAAACACTTCATTACCTATGCAATCCCTGGGCCAATCTTCCGGGCGTGCTGGGCAATGGCCCCGTCAGCAATCACAAGTCCCTTGCAAACAAGCGATTGCATCGACAGGAAAAATCCCTCTTGCTCCCGGTTTGCCAGGCTCCCCTTGCCCATCGCTCAGAAGCAAAGCGTTGGCTGCCCAGAGTCTGAGCGATACCAGCCCGCGCAGCAAAACACCGCGGAGAGGTCCTCCGCGGTGTGCAGACAAAATGGGCACTGCCGCCCGGAAGGGCGCTCAATAGCCGCCGCGGTCGCGACCCCGGCCGCCGCCGTAGCCGCCACCGCCACCGCCGCCGCCGTAGCCGCCGCCACCGCCGCCGTAGCCGCCGCGACCACCCCGGCCGCCGCCGCCACCGCCACCGCCGTAGCCGCCGCCACCGCCGCCGCGGTCCTCGCGCGGCCGAGCTTCGTTGACTGTCAGGGCGCGACCGCGATACATCGTGTTGTTCAATGCGTCGATCGCCTTGAGGGCCTCACTGTCGTTGTCCATCTCGACAAAGCCGAAGCCGCGCGACCGGCCGGTCTCGCGGTCCATGATCACCTGGGCCCGAGCCACGTTACCGTACTGCTGGAAGAGTTTGAGCAGGTCGTCGGCGCTCGCATCCCAGACCAGATTGCCGACGTAAATGTTCTTCGCCATTACAGGACCTTTCCGCACCCGACCCTCGGAGAGACCGAACAGCCGTCACAAGAATGGAAACACGACAGCCGGCCAGGGTGATTACCCACGCGGGACCACCCCGAACGGTCCGGGGCACACTGAAAACCCTCAGAACCTCACCGCCTCCAGCCGATTCGACCGGAGCAATCGACGTTAGTCCAACCCGACAGAACCAGGCCAGCCCGCCACGTTGGGGACCTGCCGCGGGCATCAGCAAAGCTCAACCCGTGTCGCGTCACCGCTTCCCTTCTCCAACCCCACGTGCCGTGGAACCGGCTTTGGATGCCGGGTGCCTGCCCTGGTCCGACCTCTGGGGCTGGATCGACCTGCCTGCTCGGATCTTTCGGAAGGGATCACTCGCGAGGGGGAGCACAACCACTCGAAAAATGCTGAGAGGAGGGAAGATCTGGACCGGACGAATAGCTCTCCTACAATCAACCTACCAGGCTCATCCGCCGCTTGCGGATCGTTGCCCTTAACTGATTGGTATAACAGCCGAGAAGGGCAAAGTAAAGGCGCTTTTCCACGTTTTTCGCCAAATGGTTCCGGTCCTTGAAGGATTGGAGAAGCTGGCGTGAGGAGTCAATGATGGGGGCCGCGCTGAAAAGTCTGCTGACCCAGGAGCGTCTCTTGCGTGTCTGTTTGCTGGGCCAGTTCTGTTCTCCCAAGCTGGTCGAGATGCTTGCCTGGCAAGGCGGTTTCGACGGCGTCTGGTTCGACCAGGAGCACGTCGGTCTGACGATCCCGCAGATCGAGGAGGCCGCCCGCGCCGCCCGGGCCTGCGGCATTCCCTCGTTCGTCCGGCTGCACGCCACCGATTATGCCACGGTGATGCGGCCGCTGGAGGCCGGGGCCGGCGGCATCATGGCGTCGATGGTCCGGAGCGCCCGCCAGGCCGAGGAGATCGTCCGCTGGGCCAAGTTCCAGCCGCGCGGCTGCCGGGGCGTCAACGGCACCGGCGTCGATAACCGCTATGGGCTGTACCCGGGCGGCAACTACTTCCAGCGGGCCAACGCCGAGACGCTGGTGATCCTTCAGATCGAGCATCAGGACGCCGTCGGCGAGATCGAGGCGATTGCAGCCATTGCCGACGTGGATTGTCTGTTCATCGGCCCGGCCGACCTGAGTCAATCGATGGGCCTGTCCGGTCAGTGGGAGCATCCGGCGGTGTGGCAGGCGGTGGAGCGGGTGGCCCGGGCGTGCAAGAGCAACAATCGGCCGTGGGCGATCCTGCCGCTCAATCCAGGGCACGCCCGGCGCTGTGTGGAGCTGGGCTGCAGGATGCTGTCGATCGGGGCGGATGCGTGGTTTTTCCAGCGCGGCATCCAGGCATTTCAGGAGGAGTTTGCGGAGTTTTTCAAGGGGTGAGAGGGCGATTCGCACGTTTTGCGACCCCGGGTTGCGCTGCGCTCCACCCGGGGCTTTACTCCGGGTTTTGGGACTAAAGCCCCGGGTGGAGCGCAGCGCAACCCGGGGTCGATTCCAGAAACCGCTCCAGCAGGTCCGCCATTCCCCGTGCCTGGCTCCGTGCGGTGGCCAGCACCTCCTCATGGGTCAACGGCTGATCGCTGAGTCCCGCGGCCTTGTTGGTGATGCAGGAGACGGCCGCGCACTCCATCCCCGCCGCGACGGCAGCCTCGACTTCTCGTGCCGTGGACATGCCGACCGCGTCTGCCCCCCACGACTTCAACGCGCGAACCTCCGCCGGTGTCTCGTAGCACGGACCGGTCACGGCCGCGTAAACGCCCGAGGCCAGCGGCACCTGCGCCTCCTGGGCCGCTCGCGCCAGCAGGGTCCGCAGCCGCGGCGAGTATGGCGTTTCGCTCCGCGGCAGCCGCCACCAGCAGGGCCGGGTGCAATCCAGGTGGTCGCTCAGACACATCAGACTTCCCGGAGTGAGATGGTCCGCGATGCCGCCGGCGGCGTTGGTCAGCACGGCCACGGCAGCGCCAGGCGGGCGGCCGTTTGCAGCGGCAGCACCACGCGCTCCCAGGGATGACCCTCGTAGAAATGGAGCCGGCCCTCGAAGATCAGCAGCCGCACGCCGGCCCAGTCGCCCAGGCTCAAACAGCCGCGATGGCCGGTCACGCTCGCCTCGGTCAGACCGGGAATGTCTGCGAAGGCGACCGAGGAGCGGTCCTGCAGCCGCTCGGCCACTGGACCCATCCCGGAGCCGAGGAGCAGGGCCAGCCGCGGCGGCGAGCGCCGGCAGTGCTGCTCCAGCTCGGCGAAGGAAACGAAGGCATTGTTCATGAAAGATCGGCTTTTCCGTTGCTGCCCGTGCGGGCGTCAGCTATCCTGAAAGATGAATTACCTCGAGCCGGCAGGACCGGCAAGGCAACTCCGAGGAACGAACCGCCATGGCCAGCAGCACCGCACCGCAACAAACCGCCCCCGCGCAAAAACCGGGTCGTCTTCCCCCCGACGAGAAGTTCTGGAAACGCTACTCGCCGCACCAGGAGGCGCCGCTCTCGGCGATCGCCTCGTTCGCGTTGCACTTCCTGGCGATCAGCGCTCTGATCGTGCTGGCCTGGCTGGGCTGGCTGGGCTTCCGCAAGACCAGCGGTGCCGTGCCGGTCGAGGCGGTGCGCTTCCTGGGCAGCGGTGGCGGTGGCGGCCGGCATGGCGGCGTGGGCGATGGCCCCGGCATCGGTAACGGCGCCGAACCGGTGGCAACGACCGAGACTCAGAACGATCCCAACCCGATCCCTCCCGACCTGCCTCGACCCAAGCTTGACACCAACGCCGTGGCCATGGCTCCGGTTGACCTTCAGCGCGACGACTCCTTCAAGCGCTACGTGCGAAGTGGCAACCCGAACCTGAACATCTTCAGGCAGGTCAATGCCGATGCCCTATCGAAGATGCGCGACGGTCTGCAGCCGGGCAAGGGCGAAGGCGGACCGGGCCAGGGCGGCGGCAAGGGGACCGGGACGGGGACGGGAGAAGGCGACGGCAAGGGCCCCGGCAAGAGCGGCGCCCTGACCCAGCGCGAGAAGCGGATGCTGCGCTGGACCATGCTCTTCAACACTCGCAGTGGCCAGGATTACCTGGCCCAGCTGCGCAGCCTGGGCGCTATCCTGGCCGTGCCGGCCGAAGGCGGCAAGTACAAGATCATCCGCGACCTGTCCGGCCGGGTGGCGCCGGCGCTGCTGGACGAGGACGTTTCCAAGATCCAGTGCATCTTCTGGGTCGATGAGCGGCCGGAGTCGGTGCGGGCCATGATGGGGGCGCTGCACTTGCAGATCGCGCCCCCCCATTTCGTGGCGTTCATGCCGCAGCAGCTGGAGAAGAAGCTCTACGAGATGGAGAAGGCGGCCTCCGGCGGCGTCAACGAGGACCTGATCCAGGAGACCAAGTTCGTGGTCAAGCCCGACGGCCGGGGCGGGTACGTGCCCGAGGTGGACTCGGTGCGGACGCAGTGATGATGCCCGCCGATTGTGTTGTTTATTGCGACTGAGAAAGAAAAAGGCCGACGCCCCTCCCACCCAGGGCGTTGCCCTGGGCTATCGTGTTGCGCCCCTTCGGGGCTTTTCTCTTCCGCCCCGAAGGGGCGCAACACGATAGCCCAGGGCAACGCCCTGGGAACAGGCGAGGCGGACATTGCTTTCTGAGCCACAATAACAAGACGGACCTTCACTTGATCCGCGGAAACAGCGGTTTGACCTTGTCCCCTTCCAGCTGCGCCTGCAGGACCAGGTCCTCCGGATGCGGCGGTCGCTGCCAGGCGTCCTGGAACCGCACCGTCTCCCACGGCTGCGGGAAGTTGAAACTGCGGTAGAACGTCTCGGCCGTCGCCGGCAGGAACGGCTTGAGGACGATGGCGATGATCCGCAGCTGCTCCGCCAGGGCGAACAGCACCTTCCCGGCCGCCTGCCGATCGCTCTTGACCAGCTTCCACGGCTCCATCCGATCGACGTACTGGTTCGCCGGATAGACCAGCTGCAACCAGATCCGTTCCAGGGCCTGGTTGTACTGGCACGCCTCGACGTGCCCCTGGATCTGCTGGATCAGCCCCTTCAGATCCACGGACGCATCAATCGGCTCCGGCGTCTGTCCCGCGGTTCCCTCCAGCCGGCCGGCGAAGTTCGCGGAAAGGATCTTCACCTGCCGGCTGAAGAGGTTGCCCAGTTTGTTTGCCAGGTCGTTGTTGAACGTATCACGGAACAGTACCCAGCTGAACTCGCCATCCCCCGGGAAGGGACACTGCCGCAGGAAGTAATAGCGAAACGCCTCCGCGTTGAACTCGCGGATGATGTCCATCGGCTCGACCACGTTGCCAAGGGTCTTGCCGATCTTCTGGGCCTCCCCGGTCTCCTCGTTCTTGAGGTAAACGAAGCCATGCCCAAACACCATCTTCGGCGGCTCCAGTCCCGCCGCCAGGAGCATGGCCGGCCATGTTGCACAGTGGAAGCGGGTGATGTCCTTGCCGATGAAATGGATGCTGGCAGGCCACCACTTGCGGAACAGCTCCTCATCCGTGCCGTAGCCGATGCCGGTGACGTAGGTGAGCAAAGCGTCGAACCAGACGTAAATGGTGAACCGCTCGTCCCAGGGAACACGGATACCCCACGTCTCGCCGGTGCGCGTGATGTTCAGGTCCTGCAAACCCTCCTTCACCAGCGCCACGATCTCGTTCCGCCGGCTCTCCGGCTGGATGAACTCCGGATGCTCCTCGTACAGCTTCAGCAGTCGGTCGCGGAATTTGGACTGCTCGAAGTAGTAGCAATCCTCGCTGCGACGGATCAGCGACGTGTTCGGATGCAGCGGGCAGACCCCACCGGCCTCCTTGACTTCCTGTTCGGTCTTGAACGACTCGCAGCCGTTGCAGTACCAGCCCTCGAACTTGTCCTTGCGTACGTAGCCGTTGTCGTAGACCTTCTGGATGAAGGTGCGGGCGCAGTGGTGGTGCCGTTCCTCGCTGGTCTGGACAAACTCGTCGCAGGAAATCTCCAGGGCGTCCCAGACCTCGCGGAACTGCCGGGCCATGTCATTGCAATAGGCTTGCACGTCCTGGCCCAGCTCGGCGGCACGCTTGGCCACCTTGACGGTGTTCTCGTCGTTGCCCATCAGGAAGCGGACCTCGTACCCCTCCATCCGGCGATAGCGGGCCTGGACGTCGGCGCCGATCTTCTCGAAGGCGGTGCCAATGTGCGGCCGGCTATTGGGGTAGTCAATGGCGGTCGTCAGATAAAAGCGGGATGATGGTGCCACCACGGTCGAAGTCCTCCTCGTTCGGGCTTGCCACTCTGTTCTTCTTAGAAGGAGCAGGGCTGGCGGGCAGGGGTTCGGGGCGAGATGGAAGCCTCATGCCCGCGACCCAGGACTCACGTCCTGGTCTATTGACTGTCGCCCCTTCGGGGCTAAAGACCAGCCCCGAAGGGGCGACAGTCAATAGACCAGGACGTGAGTCCTGGGTGCTTGTTTTCCTTCCGTTGACGCGCCGAGACGCTTTCCCTACCATAACTGCTTCTTATTTTGGACGAACAGTCCAGCACCGCTACTCGGAGAGGAATTGACCGGCGATGGTTCGGAAAAAGTTCGGTCGCGGCCGGAAAAATCGTTGTCGCTTTTGCACCAAGGAGGGCTGTCCCCGGCCCGCCTTCGTGGACTACAAGGACGTCATGACCCTCAAAAAGCTCTGCACCAGCCAGGGCAAGATGTTCAGCCGCAAGCGCAGCGGCAACTGTGCCGCCTTTCAGCGTGCGGTCAAGGATGCCGTCAAGCGGGCCCGCTTCATGGCCCTGCTGCCCTACGTCGGCGAGTAACCCAAGGTGAAGCCGCAGCCCGCTGCACCCCGACTGCTCATCACCGGAGCCAGCGGCCAGCTGGGTGCGTACCTGCTGCGGGAACTGCAAGCCGGACGGAGCGGAAGTCGCCAGACTTCCGGGGACAGCAGCGGAACTCTGGCGAGTTCCGCTACGACGGTCCTCGCCTGGAGCGGCTCCCGTCAGGGCGAGCTATTCGGCTTCCCGTTGCAGCCAATCGATCTTGCCGACCCGACCCAGGTTCGCCAGCGTTTCCAGGAAGCCAGGCCGCAGGTGATCCTCCACACCGCCGCCCTGGCCCGGATTGCCGATTGCCAGCGCGATCCCGACCGGGCCTTCGCCGTCAACGCCCGTGCCAGCGGTATCCTCGCCGAGGAAGCGGCCCGCTCCGGGGCCCGGCTGATCCACGTCTCCACCGACCTCGTTTTCGATGGCGCCAGCGCCCCCTACCGGGAGGACGCCAGCACTTGCCCGCTGTCGGTCTACGGCAAAACCAAGGCCGAGGCGGAGGACCTGGTCCTGGCGAGCCTCCCCCGTGAGGTGGGGGAGTTAGGACCGCTGGTGGTGCGCTTCAGCTTGCTGTACGGTCCCGCGCTCAACGGTCAGCCCTCGTTCTTCGAGCAGCAGACCGCCGCGCTGCGAGGCGGTCAGCCAGTGACCCTTTTCTCCGACGAATGGCGGACGCCGCTGTCGCTGCTCACGGCCGCCCGCGCTCTGCTGGTGCTGGCCCGGAGTCCGGTCACGGGTCTCCTTCACGTCGGCGGACCGGAACGCCTGAGCCGGCTGGAGATTGGCCAGCGCCTGGCCCGGTTCCTGAACTTACCGCTCGATCGCATCGTGGCCGCCACGCGGCCGACCACGGGAGAGCCCCGGCCGCGCGACACCACGCTGGATTCGTCGCGGTGGCGGACTCTCTTTCCGGAACAGCCCTGGCCAAACCTGGAACAGGCCCTGACGGAGATGCACCCTTCGTAATCAGGGGTGGTCAGCGTCGGCCTCACGCGGCTGGCACCCTTTGCCCGGAGGTCGCGAGGCGTTCTCCGGCTCGCTGAGCGGCAGGACGATCTGGCAGCAGCCGAGGTTGAGCGCTTCCCCGGGATCCCGGACGCGACGACCTCCTCCAGCACCCCCGGCCGCAGCGAATACCAGACGAACCGGCCCTTCTTCTTCCCCTCGATCAGCCGCGACTCCTTCAGGACGTGCAGGTGGTGGGACACGTTCACCGCCGGGCTGGCGAGCAGGTCGGCGATGTCGGTCACGTTGCGCGGTCCGTCCGCCAGGAGCCGGACGATCTTGAGCCGGTCCGGGGCAGCCAGGGCCGCGAGCAGCTGGGCACACCGCTCGGGCTGCAGGGGGTCTTGTTTCCGCATGGTGGTGGACTCACGGGACAACGTGCGGGCTGCTGTCATTGTATTCTCCCGGCCGGTTGCGCACCAGACAGGCCGAACCGGTTGCCAAAGGGTAAGATGAGTCCCTGAAACCCAAGGAGCGAAAGGAAGACGCATGGACATTGATCTGGGGAAAGGACACGTCGCAGTCATCGACGACGAAGACGCGGAACTGGTCATTGGCTTCAAGTGGTATCCGATGACGGTCGAGGGGAAGGTCTACGCGGCCGGCTGGAAACACCTGCCACCCGGGCGATTCTTCGTCCACCTGCACCGGCTCATCACAAATGCCCAGCCGGGTGAGATCATCGACCATGCCGACAGGAATCCCCTGAATTGCAGGAAGAGCAACCTGCGACGAGCGACGCGCCATCAAAACGTCTGGAACAAGAGCCCGAATCATGGCCTGGTACGAGGCAAGACCAGCCGCTTCAAGGGGGTCTTTGTTGACCGCAAGTACAAAAAGTTCGTGGCCCGCATCACCCACTACGGCAAGCGAATCCACATCGGATCTTTCCGAACCGAGATCGAGGCGGCGAGAGCTTACAACGCCAAGGCGAAAGAATTGTTCGGCGACTTTGCCTACCTGAATCCGCTGCCGGACGAGGAAGCCACCGTCGAGAAAGCCTGAAGGGCTGATTCGATTGGTCTGTTGAGAGCCGCCTCGGGGATTTGAACCCCGAACTTCAGCTTTACGAAAGCTGCGCTCTGCCGTTGAGCTAAGGCGGCAATTGAACAAGACTTACGGAGAGATGAGCAGTGCCGATCGTCGGTTTGGAAACTCTCCAGTGTTTGTAGTTGTAGCGAGGGCCCATGCCTTCTGTCAAGGGCACGCGGCTTGTTGCTGCTTCGGGGCCCGGTCGCTCCGTTGGGGCGGCGTGGTGAGGTCGAGCGGGGTTTCGGTCAGACCACCACCTCCCGCCCAGGGGCGTTCTTGTAGCGGAAGGATTCAACCTCGCTCCAGGTGTCACCCCACTGATTGTTGTTGTTGACGTCCTTCAGCGTGAAGACGCCATCGAAACCTCCCTGCTCGGCCCTGGCCAGCCACGGGCCGGGGACGTTGTTCTCCAGCGAGTACAGGCTGAACAAACTCGCCCGCAGCGGGGCGCCCGGCTGGTTGTTCCGCCGGACCAGCGTCTCGAACAGCTGAACCGGCGCCTCGTGGGCCGCGAACGGGTCCACCCCGAACCACGAGCTGGTGTCGTATTGCAGCAGGAACGCCTGCTTCGCGGTCCTGGCCAGCTCCGCCGAGCCGAACAGCCCGTCGCCGTAGAACGCCCAGCTGTTCTTGCTCACCGCCGCGAAGTTGACGGCGGCGTAGTTGTACTCGAGGGCCGCCGCCGCGGGGTCGAGGGCTACGATCGCCTGGGCCCCGCCCGGCATGTCGTGGGCCACCTCGTAGGCAACGTAGGTGCCCCAGCTGTGGCCGACCAGGTCGAGCTTGGCGGAGGTCACTCCCATCGACACCAGCGTGCTCTCGGTCCAGTGACCCACGAAGGGGACCCAGGCCGCCCCGTTCAGGGCCAGCGCGTCGGGGACCAGGAACTCGTGGTTGTCGGCCGCCCCCTCGGACCAGTCCAGGACCAGCACCTGGTCGCCGGCCTTGTAGCCGTCAATCGCGGCCGCCAGCGACTCGAAGCTGGCGGCGGAGTCGTCCCGGCCGTGAATCACCACCCAGGTCTGGATGCCGAACTGGATGCTCTGCGTCCTCTGCGGGTTGCCGTGGGCGTCGGGCGTGATCCGCTGCAGGAACACGTCGATGCTCGGCCGGTGCTCGCCTCCAAGGTTTGCAGTGATCACAGCCGTGATCTTGTTGCCCAGCACCACGATCGGATCGCGGTCGAAGCCGTTGCCGACCTGGCCGAAACTCGCCGAGCCGATCTTCTCGAGGAGGTAAAAGCTGTCGCCGGTCCAGCCCGTGGGCAGCGAGCCGGGCAGCTTCAGGCCGACGCTGAGCGTCGGACCGAAGCTTTTCCCCGCGATGGAGGCCTCGGTCAGGGAGGTGGCGCCGTTGGCCAGGCTCAGCAGGACATCGCTTGAGCCGACGCTGTCCTGAGACAGATACCACTGGACCTGGAAGGTCCCCGAGGCGCTCGTCCCGGTGTTGTGGACCTGCGACTGCACCGTGATCGTCTGGCCGACCTGGGCTTCGGCCGGGGCCACGAGTTTGGCGCCCGAGAGGTCCACCGTGCCCACGACGGCGGGGACGCAGCGCTCCTCCAGGGCCTCCAGACGGAGCGGCTGGCTCCTCGGCAGGGAACGGGCGCTCCGGTTCCGACGCGGGGAGGAGAACCACTTGTTCCAGACGGATTGCAGCAGGGACATGACGAACCTCCTCATGAGACCGATGCGAGGAGCCGGCTGCCGACTTCTGCCGGCCCCTCACCAGGGTAATTGCGTTTCGGACTGCCGAGCGGACAACTTTTTTCCAAGGCGAAGGGACCGCTGCTCCCTTCCCTCTCCAGGGAGCGATTTTCGGGCAGTCTCCAAAGAATTGCTCTGAGAAGTTCCGCGACGCCCCAAATGGTGTGGATTCATTGACGTGGGAGGTGGAGGCGGTGGGCAAGACCCCGAGCGGTCACCGCCTCCCGGTCGCCAGTTCGTTCAAGTACCATTCCAGATTCACGTACCCATCCTGCTTGCGATAGGCCGAGCCATCGCTCGGGTCCTTCGGGTCCAGCCCATGATCGGCTTCCCTGTGAGAATCGGGAACCGAATCGAATGGTCGTGTCTCGGCGCATCCATCATTTTCCTGCGTCCTTGGTGAAGAAGTTGACGAAGTCGTCGCTGCGAAACGGCGACGCCGGCAGCCCCTGGCGATTGTACAGGTTGCACTCCGGATTGCGCTCCCAGGCGTAGCGAACCGCAATCGGCATTCCTACCTTGGCGCAGCTCACCACGACCTTGTCGCCTTCGATCCGCGCATCGGCCCGGTGGAATTTCTTGTCGGCGCCGCACAGCAGGAACCCCGTCAGCCTGTCACCCTGGGCCGTCAGCCCACCGCCGACGTGCCTGAACGAGACGATCGCCTTGCCCTCCTCGAACTTCGCCGATTGGTAGATCGGGCCGGAGTAAACAATCTTCTCCCCGTAAACAGCTCCGCGAGCTGCCAGGGCCAGACGTTCGCCGACCGGCTTCTTGTTGGGGTAATGCACGTCCTTGGCGATGCCAAGATCGATCGTCACCACCAGTGCGGTATGCGGCGTCGCCTGCACCGCCTTGAGCTGGGCTTCGCGCAGGGCGCAGTCCTTGCCTTCCCAGGGTTCCGCCTTGCGCTCCTGGTAGTTGGCCAGCTGGACGACCAGGAACGGCAGGTCGGGCTGGCCCCAGTGCTTGCGCCAGTCCGCGATCAGCGCCGGCAGCAGCCGGCGATAGGTCACCGGGTAGTCCCGATTCCCCTCTCCCTGATACCACAGCACGCCGCGAACCCCATACGGAATCACCGGCTCGATGAGCGGCTTCCACTGGGTGCTGGTCTTGCTGGTGTGCGGCCGGACCAGCTCGGCCAGTTCCGGGTCGGCCTTGAAGGCGTCCGGGCTCATGAAGTTCTGGGCCAGCTCGCCGCTGACGGAGTTGTCCACGATGCCCACGGGGACCTTGCGCGCCTGGTGCAGGGCGACGGCAAAGTAAAATGCGACGGCGGAGAACGTAGGAGCGCTCTTCGGATTGCACGTTTGCCAGCGGCCGCCGACCCGCAGGAAGCGAATCTCGGGAACGTTCGCCCTGGTGGCATCCTCCTTGCCGTTGGTTGCATTGGACAGCGGGAAACGCATGTTGGATTGCCCTCCCGCAATCCAGACTTCGCCGACGAGCATGTCTTTCAGGAGGACCGTGTTGCCGCCGGCGATCTTCATCTCGAAGGGACCGCCGGCCTTGAGCGGGTCGAGCCGAACGAGCCATTTGCCATCCCTGTCCGCGCGGGCGGTCTTCTTCTGGGACTGAAACTCGACCGCAACCTCCTCTCCGGGCGCCGCTGTGCCGAACACCGGAACGGCACGATCGGCTTGCAGGACCGCGTGATCGGAGAAGATCGGCGGCAGGGTCACGTCAGCCCGCGCCTGGGTTCCCATTAGGCACACGACAACGGCCAGCAGCGAACGAAGTCTCATGGACATCCTCCAGGTGTTCTTTGCATCACTGCGATCCGACGCGCTGATACCCCCGTTCGGTCAGCTCGCGTGCCTCGGCTTCTCCGGCGCTGAGCCGCCAGTAACGATCGACCGGTAAAGCGTGCCACGACTGCTCCTTCCCCGATGGCCAGACCACCGTGAGCCGTTCGACCTGGCGCGCTTCGCCCAGGCCGATCAGGTGCCGGCGGTCGCCCGAGGAGAGATAGCTGCCTCCTCCCCTGGCGAAGAAGGTCAGGCGGCGGTTGGCAGCTTCAACTGTCAGTCGAGCGCCCACCAGGTCGGCATGGTCCTTGTCGCTCAACAGCACGCCGATCCAGTGATGCCCGGTCACCGTCTCATTGCGGAGCAGGGTGACCGGCTCGTTGAGGTGGCTGATCACCAGGTCCGGCCGGCCGTCGTTATCAAGGTCGCCGATGGCCAGGCCGCGCCCCTGATGCTGGGCCTGGAAGTAGGGTCCGCCCGCGCCCGTGGCCGGCTCGAAGCGGACCGCTTCCTTCCCCTTGCGTCCCTGGTTGCGCAGCAGCAGGGGAAGCTGCCGCACCCCGCCACCGCGGGGTTGGCGGACCACGTGGCCATTGGCGATGACGATGTCCTGCCAGCCGTCGCTGTCGAGGTCCACGAAGCCAGTCCCGAAGCCGACGTACTGCCGGCCCAGGGCGGCCAGGCCGGCCGCCTGGCTGTCGTACCGGAAGAGCGGCGGGTTGCCGGCCTGCCGGTTGCGGTAGAGGGCGTGCAGCTCGTGCTGGTAATTGGTGACCAGCAAGGAGGGCCGGCCGCTGTGGTCGTAGTCGGCCGCATCGACCCCCATGCTGCCGTTGGGCAAGCCGTTCTCATCGGTCGCCACCCCCGATAGGTGGGCCGTGTCCTCGAATTGGAGCTTGCCCCGTTCGCTGCGGTTGACGTAGAGGAACTTGTCCGTGGTGTCGTTGGCGACGTAAATGTCGGGCTTGCCGTCGCCGGTGACGTCCACCAGGAGCACGCCCAGCCCCTTGCCGAAGTCGCGCTCGTGATCGGTCTCGCGCAAGAGCTTCCTGGCCTCGGCGCTCAGGAACGTCAGCTCCTCATAGTCGCGTTGCTGGCGCTCGGTATGCAGGCCGGCCGAGCGGGTGACGTCGGTGAAGGTGCCGTCGCCGTTGTTGCGGTACAGGGCATGGGGCAGCGCCTCGAACTGCTTGGGCGAACAGATGTCGCGCGGGACATCTCGACTGTACCCCTCGCAGGTCGGGTTGTTCTTCAGCGACCAATCGACGTACTGGCAGACGTACAGTTCCGGCCAACCGTCGCCGTCGAGGTCGCCCCAGGCAGCGCTGGTGCTCCAGAAAGGTTTGCCCAGCAGCCCTGCCTCGCGGGTCACCTCGAGGAAGCGTCGCCCCCCCTTGCCGTCGGAGACGTTGCGGAAGAGGGCCAGCCGGCCGTACCCGGTCACCAGCAGGTCCGGCCAGCCGTCTCGGTTATAGTCGGCGACGGCGCAGCCGTGGCTGCAGAACGCGATGTCACCCAGCCCGACCTCGCCGGTGACGTCGCGAAACTTCCAGCCGCCCAGGTTCCGATACAGCTTGCAGGGGTGGCCCTTGATCTGGTCCTGCTTGGGGCCGGCGAAGTAGCCGCCGCCCGGGAGGAACAGGTCGAGCAAGCCGTCGCCGTCGTAATCGATCAGCCCCACGCCGCCCCCGAGCGATTCCAGGATGGCGTAGTGGTTGGCCTCCTGGCCGTTGTGGTAGGTGAAATCGACGCCCGCTTGCTCCGTCACGTCGCGAAAGGAGATCGGGCCGGCAACGGCCCGATCCTCCGGCTGATCCGGGGAACGCGGCGTGGAGTGCGGCAGAAACGAGACGCCGGCCCAGACGGCAAGGGCGAGCAGGGCTCCGGTCGCCAGCAAGGCAAGCAGCCACTTGGTGATGGATTGGGTCCTCTCCGCCATTCGCTTCTCCCACCCAAGGCGATGCCCTCCACACCCAGGGCGGTGCCCTGGGCTATCCTGTTGCGCCCCTTCGGGGCGGAAAACCTGGTCTTTCGCCCCGAAGGGGCGCAACACGATAGCCTGGGGCATCGCCCCAGGTGTCGAGGGCATCGCCCTGGGTCAGGGCCTCACTTCTCTTTCTCCGCTCGCTGCTTGCGCAGGATCAGGATGAAGGAGCCGCTCGACTCGCCGCGTCCCTTGCCATCCCCCTTGACGTCATTCAGCGAGATGCAGAGGTAATCCTGGCCGTGGACGTAGACGCCAGCGTACTCGTGTTCGCCCTTGGCCTTGAGGGTCTGATTTGGGCCGAACATCAGCTTGAGGGAGCGTTTCTTACCCTCGCTCTCGTAACTGAGGGTACTGTCGGCGACGGTGGCCAGTTGTTGCTCCCAGGCGTTGTTGCGTCTGCCGCCTTCTTCAGCGTAGACGATCCGCCATTTCCCGGCGACGTTGGGCGCCGCTTCCTTCTTTTCCTCCGCACCAGCGAGGACCAAAGTTACCATGAGCAGCTGGATCATCGGAGCCCTCATTCGGCCTGAATGAACAAAGCCCGCCGAGGTGAACCAGGCCGTCCTTCAAGCGGCGGGCAACCACACTTCCGCTCCCAGAGTAGCCATCACGCTCCGCGTGATGAGGGTTCATCACGCTCCGCGTGATGGCTACTCTGTATTGTAGTCCGGCAGGCCTATCGTGTCCGGGCGGTGGTTCCGGGGAGGAAGCCATCGAACACGTTCTCGTTCTCCAGCGGCAGCTGGAAAGCATCGGCGATGCGCGTCCGGTAATGGCACTGGCAGATCCACCAGACGACGTCCAGGGCCCGCTCGCTGCCGAAATGATCGACCAGGGTCTGCAAATCGTCTGGCGTGACCGCATCCGGATGGAGGGCCTGTTTGCGTGCGAAGGCGAAGGCGGCGCGCTGGTCGGGAGGGAAGCGGGACCAGTCTCCGCCGGCCAGGCTCTGACGCAGCTGGGCGATGCTGTTCTGGTTGTGGCCCGCGACCGCGAGCAGCATTTCGGAGTGGCCCAGTCAGTAGAAACAGCCGAGGTCGTGCGTCACCAGCCAGAAAAGGTGCTGCTCGAAAAGCGGCTCCTGGTTCGCCTCGGCGCTGAAGGCCTGAGCGCAGGCGGCCCAGGCGTCGGAGAGTTCCGGCTGATAGGTCCGGCAGACAAGTCCCCAGCGCGGCGCATCCGGGTCGGCCGGCGGCAGGGCGATCCGGCAACGGCGGGCCTGCTGCCTGGCCAGCAGTTCCGGAATGGGAGCGAAAGGCTGGATCAGCCACTTCGGTTGCGAGGTCAAGCTCATCGGCGCCGGAGCCGGCGGAACGCCACGGAGGGCGTTCCCTACGGGCCTGCCCCCTCCCTTCTCACCTGCCGGGATACCCCGGCGCTCCGGCCCCGCCCGACTGGCCCCGAGCGGCAAGCGCGAAACGCACCGGCAGCGGAGGCAAGGGGCCGTCCGCCTCCGGAGGCAGGCCGAGGGACAGGACCAGGCGGTCCTGGAAGTTGGCGTAGGCCAGCAGCAAGACCATGCCGACCACCTGCCGTTCGCCAAACAGGGCGATCAGCTGCTCGACCTCGGCATCGGTGACGCTCCGGCCGTCGCGCGAGAGCCGGTGCGCGAACTGCAAGGCCGTCCTCGTCCTCGGCGGCAGAATCGCCAGGTCCCCGGCCAGCGCCTGGATACCGGCCTCGTCCATCCCGGCCCGGCGCAGGTCGGCCGCAGCGCAGGCTTCGCTGTAACGGCACCGGTTGGCATGGGCGGCGACCCAGCGCAATTGACCCCGAAGGATCGGCTCCAGAGGGCCCCGGGCTCGGTGCAGGTAGTCCAGCTCGAGCAGGGCGGCGGTCGTGTGGGGCAACGTCTTCGCCAGCACCCGCGCCCACCCGGGCAATGCAGTGGCCCTCCCCTGCTCCAGGACCGGCAGGTGCTTCCAGGCCTCCGCGCTCTCCGGAATCCGGAGGCCCGGCAGGTCCGCCGGGCCGGCGCTGGCCTCGCTCTCCCGATGGGGGAGCTGTTCCGCCAGCAGCAAAGCCGCTTTTTCCATCGAGGGGCCCCGCGCGCCGGGTGAGGCCGTCTGATTGGCCGCGGGCGGCGCCACGGTCAGCGCGAGGAACACCAGACAGACCAGGGCCAGAACCTGGGCCGGCCAGCGTACCAGACATCCTGTTCGCCGGTTCAGCAAGAAGCGGACCGGAGCAAACACACTCGGACTCCCGGAGAACAATGGCAAAAAGCCGCTTCCCAACCACAGCCAGCAAGGAAACCCGCCCATCCGGAGTGATCCGCCAATCCGAATTGCGAACGACCGAACACGCCCATCAGCGCTTCGGTTCACCCCCTGTGAGAAGATGGCGCGAGTTCTTCTTGAATAAATTGCACAATATCCCAGGGGAAGAAGAGATGCAAGGATAAATTGGCGCTTTGCAACAAATGGGTGTCAGCGTGTTGCCCGTTTCAGCTCGGTTGCTCTGCTGGGACCAACGAGGAGGATCTGGGAATCGTCCTGGCATCTCTGCCGGCCAGACCGTGAGACTCCCGTCACCCCTGGTCACGGCGAGGTGTTCCGAGGGCTGGTGTTGCACGCTTTGGCCCTTCGGCTACTCGGGGCCTGGTCTCGCCGGCGCAGCCCAATCCGCAGATTGGCGGATTGTCCAGACAGCAAAACGGTCCGGACTTCCCTGAACGTCCGAAGTGCGCCGCGCAGGTAGGTGCAGGAAGTTGAGCGTTTGGGGGAAAAACGTCGCGTCCATTACTTCGAGGGGATACGTTGAGCCGAGTCGCCCGAAGGCTACCTCGGGGCATAACACGTGAGGCCGAGGTGGCGCCCCGATTCGCCAAGACACCCATCCCCGGCCTGGAGCGGATCAAGCTCGCTGACGTTTCCCGCTCGAAACAACTTCGGCGTGTCGGACCGAGGCACGCAAGGTCGGCGTGGAGGAGGAATTCGCCGTGGCCGAAATCCAGGCATGGCCACCACGAAAACGGTCAGCTCGACACCGCCATGGACAAATAGATGGCAGTTCCCATTGTTTTTCTCTGGTGCGAGACCTACAATCAACCATTGAGTTGTCGGAGGATTACATGAAGGGCAGACCGGTTGTACCGGCAGGCTCGTCAGTGAATAAGCCGGCGTGGTCGAGTACCCTTGCGGGGTTCGACCACGCCGGCTTTTTTCGTTCGATGCGAAGGGACCACCGCGTTGCCGATCTTGGCTAAGGGAACTCAAGGGCAATAGCAAAACCCGAAAAGGTGTTCCACTTTCAGCCAGAGTGGTGCCGTAGCACCCTCGCGAGGATTGGCGTTGCGGTGTCACCCACCGATCAAGAAGGTGTTCCCATGACCAAGACCGTAATGAAACAGAAGGGATCTCCAGCGCGTTTGCCAAAATGTACGACTGGCATTCAAGGGCTGGACGAGATCACGGGCGGCGGGCTGCCAAAAGGCAGGCCCACCTTGGTATGTGGTGGTGCTGGTTGTGGCAAGACTCTCCTGGGGATAGAGTTCCTCGTCCGAGGAGCCATGCTGCACAATGAGCCGGGCGTGTTCCTCGCCTTCGAGGAAACCGCAGAAGAACTGACTCAGAACGTCCGTTCGCTCGGCTTCGACCTCGATGACCTCATCGAGAAAAAGAAGCTGGGGGTAGACTACATTCACATCGAGCGGAGCGAGATCGAGGAGGCTGGGGAGTACGACCTCGAAGGACTGTTCATCCGCCTGGGCCATGCGATTGACTCCATCGGTGCCAGGCGGGTCGTACTCGACACATTGGAGGCGCTGTTCAGCGGCCTACCTGTTGATGAAAGGGGCATCGCCATTCTGCGGGCCGAGCTGCGGCGCCTTTTCCGCTGGCTCAAGAAGAAGGGCGTCACTGCCGTCATCACCGCCGAGCGGGGTAACGGCTCGCTCACCCGGCACGGCCTGGAAGAATATGTCTCCGACTGCGTGCTGATGCTCGATCACCGGGTGGAAGGGCAGATCTCGACCCGCCGTTTGCGGATCGTGAAATATCGAGGCTCGTCCCACGGCACCAACGAATTTCCATTTCTGATTGACGAGGGCGGCATCTCCGTTCTGCCGATCACGGCGCTCCAGTTGCAGCACAAGGCGTCCTCCGAGCGCATTTCCAGCGGTGTCCCCGCCCTGGACGTCATGCTGGGCGGAACTGGGTTCTACCGAGGAAGCAGCGTGCTGGTGTCCGGCACGGCGGGTATCGGCAAGACCAGCCTCTCCTGCCATGCCGCCAACGCTTGCTGTCAAAGGGGCGAACGCTGTCTGTATTTTGCTTTCGAGGAGTCAGAAGCTCAGCTGCTCCGCAACATGCGCTCCATCGGCCTTGATTTAGAGCCGTGGGTGAAAAAGGAGTTGCTGCGCTTTCACACGGGCCGTCCGACCATGAACGGTTTGGAAATGCACCTGGCGAGCATCCACAAGCAAGTCGCGACATTCAAACCACATCTGGTGGTGGTTGATCCGATCACGAACTTCATCTCGGCGGGGACGGTTAGCGAAGCAACTTCCATGATGATGCGGTTGATCGATTACCTGAAGGCTGGAGGGATCACGGCCCTCCTCACGAACTTGAACCATGCGGCGGGTGCCCAGGAGCAGTCGGAATTAGGCATTTCCTCGCTCATCGACACCTGGCTGTTCCTGCGGGACATCGAACTCAACGGCGAACGCAACCGGGCGCTGTACATTCTCAAATCTCGTGGCATGGCCCACAGCAACCAGATACGAGAATTCCTGCTGACCGACCGGGGCGTTCAACTTACCGAGGTCTACCTGGGGCCGGAAGGCGTTCTCACGGGCTCGGCAAGGCTGGCCCAGGAAGCGAAGGAAAAGGCGACGGCGGTGCAGCGCAGTCTGGAGATCGAAAGGAAGCGAGGCGAGCTGGCACGGAGGCAGCAAGCGCTGGAGGCTCAGATCGCCGTTCTCCAGTTGCAATTTCAAACCGACAAGGAAGAGATGGAACGGGACATCGCCTGCGAACAGGCGTACATGGAAAAAGTGACTCAGGGCCGTCACGAAATGGCCCGGAGCCGCAAGGCCGATTCCAACGGATTCCAGGGTTCCCCAACGAAAGGCCGCAAATGACAAGGCAACCCAAATCGAACGGTCGGGTGGTGCAGACGGAGGAGGCGAAACAATGGCAACTGCGTCTCTACGTCGCCGGGCAAACACCGAAGTCCGTAATGGCCTTCGCTAATCTCAAGCGACTCTGCGAGGAACACCTGGCGGGCGAATTCGAGATTGAGGTGATCGACCTCATTGAGAACCCTCGGCTCGCCAAGGACGACCAGATCGTTGCCATTCCCACTCTGGTACGGAAACTGCCTCCGCCCATCCGCAAGATCATTGGTGACCTGTCGGACACGGAACGAACATTGGTCGGCTTGCAACTCCGTTCTTACGTGCAATAAGGAGGCTGGACTGTGAAGGGTAACGAGCCACTCACAAAGGTTCGGACCACGACCAGGGCATTCGAGGGACGGGTAGCTATCTGCTCGAAGGAGTGCTACGTCTTGTGCCTGTATGTCGCCGGGCTAACTCCCCGATCCACGCTGGCGGTGGAGCGCATCCGGGCCATCTGCGAGCGCTACCTGACTGGCCGTTACGAACTGACGATCATCGACCTGTATTTACAGCCGGAGGCTGCAAGGCAGGCGCAGATCATAGTTGCCCCAACGTTGGTCAAGCAAAGCCCGACACCGGTGCGGTTGTTCATCGGAGACATGGCGGACGAAAAGAAGATTCTTAAGGGGTTGAACATCTCTTGTTGAAACAGTTCCTTGCCACCGAAGTGACTTCATGATGACCACGCCAAAGACTAATAACGAACTTCTTGAGGAAAATGAGCGGTTGCGATTGCGACTTGAAGAAGCCGAGGCGGTCGTCGAGGCCATACGGAACGGAATCGTCGATGCAGTCGTCGTCCACTCCAGTCCAGGTGAGAGCGTTTATACTCTGGAAGGGGCTGACCGTCCGTACCGGCTGCTGGTCGAAGCGATGCAGCAAGGAGTCGCAGTGCTGAATCCTGCAGGGGCCCTTCTCTACTGCAATCCTTGCCTGGCTGGCCTGTTCAAGATGTCGGTGGAGAAGATGACAGGATGCACGGTGGACGGTTTTGTGGCTGAAGACGACCACGCCATGTTGACCGACCTGTTGTCGAATGTCGAGGGGACATCGGGCCAAAAGGAGGTCCGGCTATGCCGTCATGACGGGACCTCTTTCCCGGCAGCGCTCTCACTCAGCGTCTTGCCTTTGCGGAGAGTGTGTCTGCTGGTCACTGACCTGAGCCAGCAAAAGATGCACGATGAACTGGTCGTGTCCAAAGCGGCGTTGGCGGACTCGGAGACTCGTTATCGACGGCTGTTCGAGACGGCCAAAGATGGTGTTCTGATCCTTAACACTGAAACTGGGAGAATCACTGACGCCAATCCGTACATGAGCGAATTGCTGGAGTATTCTCACAGTCATTTCCTTGGCAAGGAACTTTGGGAGATCGGCCTGTTCATGGACAAATCGGCTAATGAAGCCGCTGTTCGGGAGCTGCAACTGAATGGCTACATTCGTTACGAACACTTGCCGCTGGAAACCAACCGTGGACTGCGGGTCGAAGTCGAGGTCGTTGCCAACGCCTACCGAGAAGGCAATCATCGCGTGATTCAGTGCAACATTCGGGACATCACCGAGCGCAGCCGCCTGGAAAAACTGATGCAGGAACAATCGCTAGCATTGGCGGATTTGCATCGCCGCAAGGACGAGTTCCTGGCAATGCTGGGTCACGAACTCCGCAATCCGCTTGCTCCCATCACCAATGCCGTGCAGCTCCTGCGTCTCCAGAAGAACAAAGACAAACGCCAGCAGCAAGCCTGTACAATCATTGAACGTCAGGTGGGACAACTGACCCGACTCGTTGATGATCTGCTGGAAGTCTCCCGCATTACCACAGGAAAAATCCACCTTCAACAAGAGCGGATCGCATTGAATGGCATTGTGAACCGTGCGGTGGAGACGACCCGCCCGCTGCTGGACCAACACCGGCATGAACTCACAGTGTCGCCACCTAATGAGGAGCCAATCTGGTTGTACGCCGACGCTGCCCGGTTGGAACAGGTGGTTGTCAACCTGCTGAACAACGCTGCCAAGTACACGGCTGACGGTGGACACATCTCCCTCGCCGTCCGGCAGGAAGGCAATGAAGCGGTGCTGCTGGTTCGGGATACGGGCGTTGGCATCGCCCCCGAACTGCTACCTCGCATCTTTGACCTTTTCACGCAGGCGGAACGATCACTAGACCGCTCGCAAGGCGGGTTGGGAATCGGTCTATCCTTGGTGCAACGACTGGTGGAAATGCACGGGGGTAGAGTTGAGGTTTATAGTGCGTTGGGTCAGGGTAGCGAGTTTGTCGTTCGTCTGCCGGTGATGCTAACGCCCGCGACGGAACCGCCACCGACATCCAAAGAAAGCGATGAACCGACTGGATCATCCCTGCGAGTGCTGGTGGTGGATGACAACATAGATGCGGCTCAGTCGTTGGCACTGTTGCTTGAATTGTCAGGGCATGATGTGCAGACGGCTTTTGATGGCCCGACCGCACTGAAGGTCGCTCTCGATTACCGACCGAACGTTGTATTGTTGGACATAGGATTACCGGGAATCGATGGTTTAGAGGTAGCGAAGCGGTTGCGGCAACTACCCGATCTCGGGAGTGTCGTGCTGGTTGCCATGACCGGCTACGGGCAGGTAACAGACAAAAAGCGTTCGCAGGAAGTCGGGTTTGATCACCATTTGGTCAAACCCGCCAACTTCGGGAAGGTGCTACAAATCTTGGCGACCGTCCCAATGATGGCGACCTGATGCACACAGAGCGGGCAGAATGTCGGCATGAACATTAACGAACATGGACCGGCGAAAGGAAAGAAGCCTGTGCTGACAACGGAAAAGACTCTTCGGGTTCTCATCGTTGATGACAACCGAGACGGTGCGGACGCACTTGGCCTGTTGGTTGAAGAACTCGGCAACCAGGTACACGTAACCTATGGTGGGCCGACGGCGCTAGAAGTTGCCACGACATTTCGACCCGATCTGATGCTCGTCGATTTGTTGATGCCTGGCATGGATGGTTGTGATCTCGTCATCCGCTTTCGCCAGACTCCTGCCTTTGCCCAAACGAAGATCGTGGCAATTACTGGTAAGAAAAACGAGGAACACAAATCCTCGGCAATGAAGGCCGGGTTTGATGCAGTCCTCTTCAAGCCTGCCGCTCTAACAGAAATCAAAGCGGTCTTGGCTAGCGTCATGGTATCAGATAGGGGCCAATCGCCAAAACGGACCAAAGAGCGTGCGAGTCTCCGCGCAGAGCGACGTTTGCCGATTGACGAAGCTCGGCGAATCAGGAACGAACGCAAATCAAGAACTCTTACTCAAGAAGAGAGCGAAGCAGCAATCTGTGATGGGATCATTCGCTTTCAAGAAGACTATATGGGATGGCGGTCGGAGCAGATACACGTCCACTTCATCAAAGACCTCTTGGTCGTCCGCATTCGGGGGGTTTTGACTCTAGCGGAACGACAACTCGGCAAATCGTCGTCAGCAGAAAACGGTCGTGATCTCATCAAGCAAGTAAGGAAGCAACTGCTGGAATTGGCACGCCCGATGTTGGAATCGCTGTTTCACGAGGTCACTGGCGTGAAGGTGTTGAGTATGCACCATGACATCAGTACCGTGACGGGCGAGGAAGTGGTCATCTTCTCCTTGGTCGAATCGCCTCGCTTCGGGTAAGAATGGCTCATTCTCGATCACTTCCGCTCTTGCTTCTGGAAGATTTTCCACATCACATCGATCACTGAGGCATGCTTGACTGACTTGCCCGTGAATCCCATAGGTCGTTGCTGGCCCTGCCAAGTGTGACCGCCTTCTTCGATTTCGACCAGCACGACCTCGGGCCCATCCTTGCCGCTGCCATGGGTCTTGCGGACAATTCTCATCTCGTCCTCTTCTTCGGAATGCGCATCGGTCACATCGACCGACGCACCAGCGAATCCTCCAGACTGTGACAGGCCGTGTCTGCAGTGATGTGGCATCCAAATCGGCAACCACAAAAAGGCCCCTGCACCAAGGCAAAGGCTGGAAAATCGGACGGGGCTCGATACGGTCAGCAGGGCGTACTGGGACACCTCCCATTCTCCTTGTCAACCAAAGTCATTCTTGCCTGGGTGGTGATAATCGCCCCACCGCAGCTAGCGTCTGCCGGATGACGAGGATGGCAGGTCGATTCTTGGGCATCGTCTCCTCACAGGCCGCCAAGCGAGGGTGTGTCGGACCGAAGCGCGCTGGCCCGGATTGCGCACGGAGGGGTTTGCGCGTACCCAAACAACCACAATGACTCTTGTTTGGTAAACTGGGGAACCGAAACTCGGTCCGTGCGCAATCCGGCCAGCGGTCCACGGAGTAGACCTCCCCCACCGTGGCCATACGCTTCTGGCTGGCCTTGTCCCCTTGGTCCGGTGCGCCGGCGCGGAGGCATCGGTCGCCTCACACTGCGGCAGGACTCCTTTGCCTCTGTAACAGCCGTTGCCAGAGGCCGCGTTCCGTCTCGTGCAGCGCAAGGCCCTCGTGGGCCGCGGTGCGAACGAAGGCTTGCAACTCGGCGAGTTGCTCGTGGAGGGATTCGGTCTTGAGAACCTGCGCTGGCTGTGTCATGCTCATGGGAGGTTCCGAGGGAAAACAAGACATCGCTTTGGCCAAAGAATGTCGAGCTTCGGAGGCCTTTCCGTCGATACCCCGAGAAGCCTAACCCTCAACGACCCAAGCAATTAGACCAAGGCGCGCGGCCGGGTACGCCTTTCGCACTTGACCGACGCCTTTGTCGTTTTCTTGAGTTGAGCGTCGTTGCCGCGTACAATCTCGCTAACATCGGTGCCGCTCTCCAGCTACGGTGCCCTTCATGGGTAAGCCTCTCCAATCGTGTCCGACATGCCACGCTCGCTTACCTGTCCCGCACGACCGGCACGAGCAGCTTGCACATTGCCCTGCGTGTGCCGCGGCGCTGCCCGCACATGTCCTTGCCAATGAGGGACCGATCCCAACGTCCGGGACCTCAGCGAGTGCGTCTTCATCCTCCGAGCAACGCCTGCTCTGCCGCTTGAATGCCGGCGATGACAAGGCACGCGACGAATTGCTGGACGCTGCTTGCCCGGCTTCAACGTTTGGCTCACCAGATGCTGCGGGATTATCCGCGCGTCAAACGCTGGGAGGACAGCGACGATGTGTTGCAAAACGCACTGATCCGTCTGCTGCAGGCGCTGGCCGCGGTGAAAATCAGCACGGCCAAGGACTTCTATGCGCTGGCGGCGTTGCAGATCCGGCGTGAGCTGCTGGACCTGGCCGTCGTATCGGCGGTCCACAGGGAATCGGAGCGAATCACGCCAGCCCACACAACGGCCGCGCCGACCGATCATCGCCACTGCCTGAGGCGGAACCTTCGACCAGCACGTTCGATCCGGCCAAGCTCGCGCAGTGGACAGAGTTTCACAGACAGGTTGACTCCTTGCCGGAAGCCGAACGCGAGGTGTTCGATTTGCTCTGGTATCAAGAGCTGACGCACGCGGAAGCCGCCGCCCTGTTGAATGTCGCGGAAATCACGGTCAAGCGACGCTGGCTTTCGGCCCGGCTGCATTTGCAAGCACTACTTGAACGCCGATCCAGCGGCGGTTGACCCACAGGAAACGGCGGTGTTGCTTCTGCCCTTGACTGTCGCGTTGATAAAAAATCGGTCTCGGAATGATCCGCCAGCCCCCCGATTAACGCTGGTACATCTGAAGGCTGTGGAACATTCCACGTTTGCAGGTGGTACTTCGCCATGAACCGCCCCGAGTCCCAACAAATCCCGGCTATTTCGGACCTCGATCCCCGCGTGGGCGATCTCGTGCTGCGCTGATCAGGAGCACCTGGCGACAGGAACACCGATCTCGGTGCGCGAGCTGTGCCAGTCCTGTCCGGAGTTGCTCACTGAGGTAGAGCGGTGCCTGCGGCTAAAGGATTGGAGCCGTTCCTTGACACGACGGTCAGCGCCCAGGCTGCCGCCCAGGAGACGCCGAGCGATTCCGGGAAGCGGATCACGCCTTTGCCGGAGGTGTTTGGACGTTATCGGATCTTGAAGCAGCTCGGGCAAGGCGGTATGGGGACCGTCTACTTGGCCCAGGATACGACGCTTGATCGGCGCGTGGCGGTCAAGGTGCCCCAGTTCACAGACGAGACGAACCCGGCGGTGCTGGAACGTTTTTATCGCGAGGCACGCTCGGCGGCGACGCTGCAGCATCCGAACATTTGCCCAGTGTATGATGTCGCTGCCATCAATGGGATCCATTTCCTGAGCATGGCCTACATCGAGGGCACGCCGCTTTCTGCCTGGGTGCGCGGTGCATCCCGTCGTGCTGATGCACGATCCCCGGCACCGACGCACCAACTGCGTCGATTTCCATTCCCCGCTCCGCCGCCTCGCTGCGCACCCTCCGCCACCTGGTCAACGATCAGCCGCCCGACCTCGTCGCCCTCGCGGTTCTCGATCAGCGCCGCGGCGCGTTCGAACACGGCCCGTCATCGCCGAACAACGCCGCGGCCAGCTTCGTCGCTCCGAGGTCCAGGCCGATCACGGCCATGTTCTCTCCTCACCAGGGTGCGCTTCGGCGACCCTGGGCTTTGTTGTGCGACCCCGTTGGGGTCGAGCGCAGAAGGTGTTCCGCATCGCAGCCCCGGGTCGCCGCAACCGTTCACCAGGGTTCGCCTTCGGCGACCCTGGGCTGTGTTGTGCGACCCCGTTGGGGTCGAACGCCGACTGCGTTCACAACGAGCGCCGGTCGCCTATGGCCTACCCTGGTAAGAGCTCCCGGATCGGCCGGCCATCGTAATTGATCTGGACGGGCCGTCCGTCCGGCGTCTGGTGGGTCGTGTCGAGCGGGATGCCCAGGCAATGGTAGATCGTCGCGGCGACGTCCTCGGTGTAATACGGCGCCTCGATCGGCTGCTCGGCCATCGCGTCGGTGCGGCCGACCGCCAGGCCCGCCGGATTCCGCCGCCGGCCAAAATCGCAATGCCGGCCGTCGACCAGTCATCGGGACCGGCCGACGGATTGACCTTCGGCGTCCGGCCGAAATCGCTGAGCACGACGACGAGCGTCGAGTCGATCCGGCCGCGATCGGCCAGGTCTCGCAGCAGGCTGGAGAGCCGCCGTGTCGAGCCGCGGCAGCAGGCGGTTACTTGAGGCTGGGTGAAATCGTTCTGGTGCGTGTCCCAGCCGCCGTCGGTCACGGTGACGAACCGGACGCCCGCCTCGATCAGCCGGCGGGCCATCAGGCAGCCCTGCCCGAGCGAATGGCGGCCGTAACGGGTCGCGTAGTTGCGGGTCCTCGCTGTGCATGTTGAACGCCTTCTTGGAATGCGTGCCGTGACGAGGTTGTACGCCTTCTGGTAGAAGGTATCGGCGGCCTGGAGCGGCGTCGGGGTGCCGCTTTCCATCTGGCGCTGCCAG
>CAWATZ010000014.1:0-432772 GCA_963784995.1 uncultured Planctomycetota bacterium
GGTCCACCTTTGAGGCTGGCAGCGATGAGTAACCTGCTTGCGGATCTCAACCAGCGTCTCCGTCAGGCGATTGTCTTCTTCTGGGAACGCCGGGGCAGCCAATCTCAGAAGCAAGGAGGCGATGAAGGGAACAAAGATCGGGGTGATCGCAGCGCTGTCACAGGCGGCAAGCATCTCGATGGCTTCCGCGAGTTGGTCGCAGTACTTCTCGAGGCGGCTGGCCTTCAGCGGGCCACCATTTACTGGCGGCAGAAGACAGAGCTGCCCGGCTGGTTCCGTGCCGAGAAAAACTGGGACCTTGTGGTGGTTGCAGACGGCAAACTGGTCGCGATTGTCGAGTTCAAGTCGCAGGTCGGCTCGTTCGGGAACAACTTCAACAACCGGACCGAGGAAGCGCTGGGCAATGCGACAGACCTATGGGCCGCCTACGAGGAAGGAGCGTTCAGCCCGTCGGGGCGTCCCTGGCTGGGCTATCTGATGCTGCTGGAAGACGCGCCGGGTGCGAACAGCCCGGTGCGGGTGAAGGAGCCGCACTTCAAAGTCTTCCCCGAGTTCAAGGATGCCTCCTACGCGGATCGCTACAACCAGCTCCTGACCAGGCTGGTCCGGAGACGCCTCTACGACGCCGGCTGCTTCCTGATGTCATCCCGGGACAGCGGCCTGAAGGGCGATTACCGAGAGCCGAATCCGGAACTCAGTTTCCACAACTTCATCACGTCATTGCTGGCTCGCGTTCTTGCCGTCGCTCAAACACAGCCATCCGAACCGGTTGTGTCTCCAAAGGTGGAGGCTGGTTCGACGGAGGAAAGTGGCGGGAAAGGAGAAGAGTAGCATATCCCTCATTGTTTCGGCCAGGTAACTTCCCTTTCAGGCAAGTCCCGGAGAAGACTATCATTAAAGCCTCATCAACGAGTGCCCCTTGACATCATCCTCTCCTCGGGTTAGGGATGATAGGCAGAGTTGAACACCACTGAGACATACGGGAAGCCGCGATGCCCAGACTCATCTCTCCACCCCGCGCGGAACTCGGTCGGCTCCGCACCCCGTTAACCGCTGGTGAACTGCGGGTACTGGACTTCTTCGACCTTTACCTGGCCGATGGCTGGGAGATCTATGTCCAGCCACATCTCAATGGGCTCAGGCCCGACTTTGTCCTGCTGCACCCCAACGCCGGCATTGCTGTCTTCGAGGTCAAGGATTGGAACCTTGACGCCTTCAAGTACTTCATCCGGGAGGTGCAGGGAGTTCCTTCCCTGTGGTGCGAAAATAGGGATGGCAAGCTGTTCCGCCAGAAGGACGCACCGGTCGAGAAGATTGTTCGCTACAAGGATGAGATTCTGAGTCTCTACTGTCCTCGACTCGGGATGCAGGTCTGTGAGCAACCGAAGATCCTCTCGGTGGTGACCGCCGGAGTCGTCGTCCCGACGGCAAGTACCGAGAGGATCAAAGGGCTCCTCCGGCCCATTCTCGAGTACTTCAAGCTGCTGGGCAGCAACGAGAAATACTATCCCCTCGCCGGTGGGGATGCCTTGAAGGTCGGCGACCTCGCGGCCGTCTTCCCTTGGGGAAACTGCTGTACCTCCCGATGGATGAACCCCCAGCTGGCGCAGGATCTCCGAGCCTGGCTAGTTGAGCCAGAACATTCCGTGGCCCAACGGAACCCGTTGCCCCTTAACTCTCGACAGAGGGAACTGGCCACAACGCGCACCGACACCGGTTACCGACGCATCCGGGGGCCTGCCGGCTGTGGCAAATCGCTGTCCCTCGCCGCCCGAGCAGCCCACTTGTCGGCCGAGGGGAAGGAGGTTCTCGTTGTCTCGTATAACCTGACCCTGCTCCACTATCTCCGGGATCTGGCGGTTCGGTATCCAAACCCGCGTAAGAGCATCGTGAGCGGGATCACCTGGCTGCATTTCCACGGCTGGTGCAAGCGGGTGTGTCAGGAGGCCCGCCTGGAAGAGGAATATCGGCACCTCTGGCGCGACAAGCCCGGAGGTAGCCTTCCCGGGGAAGGTAGTGATGGTGAGCCTCACGAATCCCTATTGGAACAGGAACTGCCTCTGCTTGTCGGTCAAGCAATCGATGCAGGAGGTAACGCTATCACCTGCTACGATGCCATCCTGGTGGACGAGGGACAGGACTTCAACCTGGAATGGTGGAACCTGCTGAGGCGGGTACTGCGGCCTGGTGGCGAGATGGTACTCACAGCCGACCGAACCCAGGATCTCTATGCCCGCTCCAGCCGGTGGACCGATCGCAGCCTGGAGAACGCCGGGTTTCGGGGAGGCAATTGGATCCGGCTGGAGGGGAGCCATCGTTTCCCGCCCGACCTGGTCCGGCACCTCCGGCGGTTCGCTCAACAGTACCTCTCCGCCAATGAAAACGACCTACCCACGGCAGTCCAGAGCGAGCTCTTTGAGTCCGTATGTCTTCGGTGGTTGCAAGTGTCCTCCTCACGGGCCATCGAGGCATGCGTCCAGGCGGCCAGCGAGCTGACACAGGCTGCTTCGCCAGCGATTTCGTGGGCGGACCTCACTCTGCTGGTCCGAAGCCACGAGTTCGGACTACAGTGCGTCGAGGCCCTGAAAGCTCGCGGCGTCAATGTCGCTCATGTCTTCGGGACCAGTTCCAAGGAGCAAAAAAGGCAGAAGGTAGGGTTTTGGATGGGGGACGCTCGTATGAAGGCGACTACGATTCACAGTTTCAAGGGATGGGAGTCGCGGGCGATGGTTGTCCACATTGGAAAGGCCCAGACGATAACCGAGAAGTCGATAGTCTACGTTGCCCTTTCACGCTTGATGCGGTGCGAAACGGGGAGCTTCCTCACAGTTGTCTGCTCGGCACCCGAGTTGGAAACCTATGGCAGAACCTGGCCAGCGTTTGAATCTTGGGAGTAATCAGCACGTTCCAGTTCATTCCTCCTTCTGGAGTCCTCGCCGCCCGTCACGTCTCCACATGGCCCTATCCTGGGATGGCTGGCCGAGGACGCAGTCTGCTAGACTACTCAGAGTATTCTTGGAGGGAAAGACATGGCCAACACAACCATCCCCATCTCGGAGACGACCCTTGCCCGGCTGCCAAACAGGAACGAGACCGGTTCTACCTGAAAGCGGCAGCCGGAGCTTATGTCACCGACATTGACGAGGTCGCAGACGCTCGCTGCAGCGAGCGTCCGTCCGCATCCGTTGAGGAAGCCGTTCATCGCCTCTAGCGGGTTTTCACGACGCTCCTGGGCGACCTCAAAGACGCGTGGCAAACACAGGCCAGGATCTTGTTGGCACTGAAACGCCAAAGAGATATGGGTTGTGCTGAAATGGCCCTCACAGGGAAGCTGCTGGGGATTCGCCAGCGATCGAGGTAAGGCTGCAACAGAAACCGAGCCTGCATGGATCGGCCGGTGTCTTGATTCTGGGTGACATGCGGTTACGGGGGTGTTCATCATGCTCAAGCGGATTCAAATCAAGAACTTCCGGTCATGCAAGGATGTCGTACTCGACGACCTGGGAAGCGTGACTGCGCTGGTCGGCCGCAACGGTTCGGGCAAGACGAACATCCTGCGAGCGATCGAGTGGCTTTCCCAAGCCGCCAGTTCGACCGAACTTCCAACCGGATCTTTCATTTTGCTCTGGGATCAGAATACTTCTGCCGTAGTGGATGTCAAACTCGGTGAAACCCTCTATCGCTACACTCTCGAAGGCCGGGAGACACCTTCCGAGAAGGATGGGAGCGAGGCGTGCCTGCAAGAGTCCCTTGCCATTCAAGGATCCTCAGAGGGGTGGAAAACGATCATTGAGCGACAGGGAGCGCACGTGCGCGTTTCTGGTCGGCCCGAGCCGATTGGGCTGGGTCTCACTACCCCTTGCCTGCCTGCCCTGGCCGCCCTGCTACCAGAACACGAGGAGATCCATCGATATCTCCGACCAATCCTTGCCTTTTTCCGTTCGACGCGGTACTACCCTTTCGACGAGGCAAGTCAAGTCACCGGGTTTGATAATGCGTTCCTGATCTCCGAAGCCGAGTATCGGGAGTGGGCGACCCAGTACCGCGCAACAGGCAAGGCGCAGGATTCAGTACTCATGCGCCTTCTGTACGCCTTTCAGGAGCGCCCATCACAGTTCGAGGAGATTCAATCCTTGCTTGGCTCCGAAGGCCTTGGCTTGATCGCCGATATAATCGTCAAACGGGTCTACACGGTGGTAGAACACCAACAACCGACTCCCCCCTCAAGGCGACAGTACGAGTATTCTGTTTGCTTTCGGTTGGGACAACTCCTCGGTGGAGGCATAGCACAGTTGTACTTTCCTGACCTCTCACTGGGAACTCGCCGGACCCTGCGTCTCGTTGTGTCACTGGTCCTCGAGGGGAGTGCCCTGATGCTGGTCGAACACCCTGAGGACGGCATCCACCGCGGGTTAGTCCGAAAGCTGGTCAACCTGCTCCGCACCAACGCCGACCCTGCCCAAATCATCCTCTCCAGCCACTCCACAACGGTCATGAACGGTTTGGAAGCCCCGAACGTGCGCCTTGTCTCCATCCTTCGGGGTACGACCCAGGTGCGGGCGCTGACATCGAAAGAAATCTCCCTTGCCGCCCGCTTCATCGAAGAAGACGGAACACTTGGCGACTTCCTTGAAAGCGTGGAGGGATGATCGTTGTGTTCGGCGTCATCGCGGAAGATCCGACCGACATCGAAATCCTCCAGGTGCTCATTCGCCGGTTGTCGAACAACTCCTCGCTCCGCATCAAGGGGAAAGGATACGGCGGCTGCGGCGAGATGCTTCAGAAAGGGGCCAAGCAACTCCAACTGTTCGCCGATTTCGGATGCAAGCGTTTCGTTGTCTGCTACGATGCAGATGGGCCGAATGCCAAGAGCCGCCAGCAAGAGGCCATGGAGAAGATCATTTCCCCATCGAAACTCCCCGCTCCCGATTGCCTTGCTCTGGTGCCCGTTCAGGAAATCGAAGCCTGGATCCTTGCCGATCTGGACCAGGCTGTTCCCCACGTGATCCCATCCTGGAAGCCAGCCCCTATCTCGGGCCCAGAAAGCATCTCCAGCCCGAAGGAACACCTGACCCAGTTGAGCCGTGGTAGTAACAAGAAGCCGCGCTACGCCTACACCATCCACAATCCGCAGGTTGCCCGCTACCTCAATCTCCAGACAGTGTCCCGGAAGTGCCCTTCCTTTCGTCCCCTGGAGCAATTCGTCGCCGGACACCGGAAGATCAAGCGTCCCAACTCGTCCTTTCCTGGCCCAAACACGCGAAGCCTCTGGGTCTACGTTGATCCGGGTGGCATTGCGGAGTATCAGAAGCAACTCGCGACTGCCCACGATTGGGGAACAGTCATCAGCTACGTTCAAGGTCTGGATAAGCAGCCAGTTGAGTTGACCCGCCTGTGCGAATACGGCTGGGCCGACCTCCTGCTACTCGACGAAGAGGTGCAGTCGATCTTGACGGGTTCACACAAGCCCAAAGGGAAGGTACGAACAGTCCTGACAGGCTTGCGACAGTTTGCCGAAACCCGTCAAGACGCCCAGTACATTGGGCTGGATGATGGGACGCGGTGATCTCGTCTTCACTCAGACTCCCGTGACAGTTCTTGCCGCCAGGCGTCAATCTGCTACGCCCCGAAAACCCTGGCAGGTGGCAGATGCAACGTTCAAAGTCAAGGGGCGTTTGGCGTGATAACGCCCGTTTTTCCGTTGTGTTCGCATGGTGTTTCCGGGTTCGAGGGTTCTTGGCTGTTTGTCGTCTGCCGATTGCCTTTGGCCGCTGACCTTCCGTCCGCTCCACGGGTTCCCTTTACGGGTTCCTCTTCTCTGTGCCGGGCGTTTGTGGCAGAGCGATGCCCAGCGTCTGCGCCAGGTCCTGCGCCGCCTCGTACAACGGCAAGCCACGCACCGCCGACCACAAGTCCAGCACATTGCCGTGCGCCCCGCAGCCGGCGTGGAAACACTGGAAGACGCCCTTGTCCAGGTGGACCGAGAAGGAGCGGTGCCGCCGCTGCTGGCTGTCATGGATGGGGCACGGACCACGTCGCTGCGGGTCTGGCCCAGACAACCGCTCCAACCAGTCCAACGCACGCAATGCCGCTGTCATGCTCACCTGCGCACGCAGCGCCGCATAATCGATACTCCCCCTACCCGCTGCACCCTCGGCCCCTGCTCTGGGCTCGGCTGGCACCGCAGTTGCCTTGCCCGGTGGCGGCTCTTGCGGTATCGTGGCTTTAGCTGCTGTGACCACTGTCTGTGCAGGACTTCCTTGCTGCTTGTGGCCAGCAGCTTGCTCCGCTACCACTCCTTCTTCGGCCGTGCTGACTGCGGCCTCCTGGGTCGATCCCGATTGGCCTGGCAGCGCTGGCTCGACGCTTGCTTGTGGCGTTGCTGTCCCTGCCCAGGGATAGTAGTCTGGATCAAACGGCTGGCCGGTCCGCCAGATGGCGTGAACCAGGTGCAGCAGCTTCCGCATGCAGTGGCCCACCACCACATCCCCACGGACACCCCGCCCATGCAAGCGCTGGTGCAAGGCACGCACCGCCGGGTTCCAGCGGATGGCCGACAACGCCGCTTGCCAGAGGTGTTTGCGTACCAAGTCATTGCCCTTGCGTGACATGCGTTGCTGCCTGCCCGTCTTGGGTGTACCGTCCCGGTCGCAGCCGGAGGCCTCCTCCTCCGGAAAGATGCCGAAGTAACCGACCAGGCGGTCCGGCGTGGCGAACAGCTTGATGTCCACCACGGTGGCAGTCAGCACAGCGGCCGTGGCTGGACCGATCCCAGGGATCGATTCCAGATGGTTGGGCACGGGCAGTTGCCGGTAGGTGCTGGTCATCAACTGGTGCAGTTGCTCTTCCTGGGCCAGGCAGTCAGCCAACTGCCCGACCAGTTGCCTGACCAGTTGCTCGGCCACGGCACCAGTGCAACTGGCCACGCTGCTGCGTGCCGCCTGCCGCAGTGCCTGGGCCAACTCGGCAGAAACATGGGGCAGAGCGCTCAAGGTATTCAAGTGGGCACGCCCCAGTTGTGCCGGTGTCGGATAGCGCTGCAGCAGGCCCAAGACCCACTGCGCTTGCAGGTCCTTGGCCAGGGTGGCCAACTCGGGGAAGACACGCGCCAGCAGGTTGTGCAATTGATTGGTCAGCCGGGTGCTCTGCCGCACTTGCGTTTGCAGTCGAGCCACGATCTCACGCAGTTGCTGCAGAGCCTGAGGCCGCTCTGGCACCGCTGCGGGCAGCTCGCGCACGGCGAAACGGGCAGCGCAGAGGCTCTCGACGGGGTCGGCCTTGCGTTTGGGGAAAAGGGCCTTTCGGTAGCTGGCATTGCGTCCCGGTTCGCCGACGCTGAGGGTGCTGTTGCCAGGCAAGGTCCGCAGGAAGGCCTCGAGGTTGGCGGCATATTGGCCGGCCACGTCGAGGCGGATGTGGAAATGGACGTCGGGCCAGCGGCGGCGCAGGTCGTCGAACTGAGCGGCGACGCGGTCGTAGCCAGCGCGGGACTCGGGGAAATCAAAGGGCGGGCAGGCCGGTTGCAAGTCGGCCCGCAAGAAGGTGACGTGGTGACCGTAGCGTGCGGTGTCGAAGCCGACGCCGATCAGGGTAGCGGAGCCAGAGTTCAGGGTGGACATCAGGGTGTTCCTCATTCAAGAGCGTGTAACGTCGCTGGCCAGGCGCGAGAGTCCTCCGGTGGAGCTTCGTACAGGAAGATCCTTGTGATGAACGGTCCAGCCGTAAGATGCAACGAGTTCTCAGACGAAGGTCGGAGGGGTCAATCTGCCACAAGCGGTCGAACCGCAGGCAGGAAAAAGATCTCCTCGCGACTGCCCAACAGACTCAGTCTGCCATGACGGAGTCCGTTGGTGAAAGAGCAGAAAACGCTTTGAGCCAAGAAGTCCGGTTGTAGGGCTCGTTACGATCGTAAGGACCATGCCAACAAGCACGATCGGTACGGCAGCGAACCTTGACTCGGTCTGGCTGATGGCCTTCAATTCGATCATACAAGGCAGGGAGCCCATCGACACTCATCGACTCCCGTCCGACAGGCAATGTCACTGTCGGGCCTGTCCGCCATTCCGCAGGGAATGGCGGACAGGGCAGGCAGACCGCATCAATCACGCACCGGCCGCATCATCAATGGTGATGATGCTCGTGCCCATCCCCCTGGAAGAACTCGTGCTTGCGGTCGCCCTTCGCCAGCACGTACGCGATCAGGTCCAGGATCTCGTCCCGCGACAGCTTGTCCAGCAGGCCCTTGGGCATCAGCGACACCGGCGACTTGGTCCGCGTCTCGATCTCCGTCGTCTTGAGCAGCCTCGGCTCCGCTTTGGCGAGCGGGTTCTCGATGATCTTGACCACGCCGTCCTTCTCCTCCAGGATCATGCCCGTGATCGTCTTGCCCGCCTTGGTCTCGAAGATGTACTGCTGGTACTTGTCGTCGATCTTCAGCGACGGCTCCAGGACGTGCCGCAAGACCTCGACCGGTTTGGCGATCTTCGGGTCCAGCTTGAGCAGGTCGGGGCCGAACTCGTTGCCGATCCCCTCCATCTTGTGACAGGACACGCACGCCGCCACCGTGAACATCTGCTTGCCGTTGCCGTAGCTCCGGCCGGACTTCATCTGCTCTACCGCCGACGCCAGGTCCTCGAACTTCCATTCCGTTCGCGGCCGGCGATCCTTCAGCAGCGCGTCCTTGATCGGCAGCGGGTTCTTCGCCAGGTACGCCTCGGGGTTGGCCTGGTACGACTCCAGGTCCTCGACGACGTACAGGGCCCCGTGCATCCGCCGGTAGTGGCCGGGGTAAGTGCAGACGTAGGGGTAGACGCCCGGCTGCTTCGGGGCGGTCCAGCTCAGCTTCTGGATCTCGCGCGGCTGGAGCAGCTTGCTGGCCAGCAACACCTTGCCGGAAGCCGGGATGAAACCGCGGGCCTGGGCGTCGGGCTGCTGGGCTGTCTTCTCGGCCAGCTCGCCGATCTCCTCCAGCGCGCCCGGCTGCAAGATCGCCAGGTTGTGCGGCATCAGGTCGGTGTTCTCGAACAGGAACTCGACCGGCTTGCCCGCCTTCACCACCAGGATCTCCTTGTCGAACGACATCCGTTCCAGCAGCGTACCGACCCGGATTACCCGCACACCCAGCTCGCCCAGCTCCATCCGAATCTTCTTTGCCTGGTCGCTGGGGAGCAGCGACGCCAGGGTGTCGGTGAACTCCTGGGCGTCCAGCGCGGCCTCCGTCGTCCGCTCCTTGACCGGCACCTTGCGGACATAGCCCAGCAGCTCGTCCACCAGTGGGGCCGCCTCCTCCTTGGGCCAGAACGTCTTCGGAATGCGCTGCAGCGCCCGGATCGCGGCGGAGCGGTCATTGTCGTTTTTCAGGTACTTGGCCAGCGCCTGGAACGTGTGCGTCTCCTGGCCGCGCACCGTCGTCAGGGCTTTCATCGCCGCATGGCGAATCAGCAGCTCCGGCGAGCTGCTGCCGATGCTGAAGGTCACGCTGCCATTCGGGGCCGGGAGCTTCTTCTTCTCGTAGGTCACGTTTCGGTCCTTGTCCTTCACCAGCAGCGTGAACCCATCCAGCCGCTTGCCCAGTCCGCCATCAGTGCGGTTGTAGATCACGATCGACTCGATCGGGAACTCGGCGCCCAGATCGACCTCCCACCAGGGGTCTCTCGTCCCCTCCTGCGTGTGCGTCTGGCCACCGTCACCGTAGGTGCCACTCTTGTTGCCGTCGATCGCCCTGCTGGCCACGCCGCCGTAAGCGATGTTCTTCTGCGTGGCCTTGCCGTCCCGGGCGACGTTGCGGCCATTGCTGTAGATCTCCACCTCGGCCAGGGTCAGCGTTTGCCTGTTGCCAGACAGTTCGATGCGCACGTAGCGGCCCAGGACCGCCTTGCCCGAGGACGCGGGTGAAGCCAGCTCCGGCGGCAGGCCGGCCAGCAGCGGCTCGACCTTCGGATAGAGGTTGGCCCGCAGGCTGGCGTCGGCGATCAGCGGCATGGCCTCGACCAGGTCGCGCAGCGACGCCGCCTTCTTGACGGCCAGGGCCCAGGCCTTGTCGGGTGAGCCGTCCACGTTGATCATCGACACAAAGCCGATCTGGCGAATCACCGGCTGGCTGGCCGAGGTCGCCAGCTTCTCCAGTTCGGCCCGGGCGCGGGCCAGCTCGGCCTGCGGCCGGCTGGTCAGCATCCGCACCAGGTCGAAGATCACGCTCTCGTCCCGGCTCTCCTTGCGGTCGTCGATCCGGCCAATCGCCTCCAGCAGCACCTGCAGCTCCGGCTTCTTCTCCTCCCCGGCGAGTTGCCGCAGCGCCTCCCGGCGAACCTCGTCGCGCACTCCGGCCCGGTACAGCAGCTCGCGATTGACCAGCACGGTGCGCTTCAGCTTGAGGATCTGCTCCAGCGGCATGCCGCGCAGGAAGAAGCGGACTCCCGCGTCGCTGGTGACGTTGATCGGCTGACCCGAGGCCACCGCGGTCTTCCAGATCGGATCGAGCGTCTTCATCGTCTCGTTGCGGACAAAGTCGAGATAGACGTCGGTGGGATGCTCCTGAGCGATCAGCGTCACCTCCACGGCCTCGGGAACCGGGAAGAAGCTCGCCGCCCGCACCGCCTCGAGCCGGACCCGCGGATGCGCGTCGGCCGCCATCTTATTCAGCAGCCCCAGCGCTCCGGGGACCCGGTCGCGCCAGTAGCACAGCACCCGCGTCGCCGCCGCCCGGGCATGGAAGTCCGGCGATGCCAGCACTTCCTTGAGCAGGTCCACGTTGACGACGTTCTGATACTGATGGGCCCACAGCCCCTCCAGGCGATGATGTTCGTAACCTTCCGCCTTCGGATCCAGGCCGGCGAGCCACTTCCGCAGCGCCGCGATCACGTCCTCGGTCTTGCGCGAGCCCAGCTCGATCCGGGCCCGGGAGCGGACCCGATCCTCCGGCTCCTTGAGCAGGTTCAGCACTTTCTCGATCGGCTCGCCGGCGATCTTCGGCGACTTCAGCAGCGGCCGATCCGCATAGGTGACGCGGTAGATCCGGCCATGCGTCGCGTCCCGGCTGGGGTCGCGCAGGTTGTGCTGCAAGTGGCCGATCAGCGGGTTGTGCCAGTCGATGAACCAGATCGCCCCATCGGGACCGATCTTGAGGTCCGACGGCCGGAAGTTGGGATCGGTGGATGAGAGGATCGGCTCCTGCTCGACGGCGGTAAAGCTGGCCCCCTTGTCCTCGACCTTGTAGCGGAGGATGCCCTGGAAGCCGATGACGTTGCCCACCAGCAGGTTGCCTTGCCACTCCGCCGGGAAGTGCCGGCTGGAGAGGTACTCCATGCCGGGACAGGGCCGGGTGCGCTGGTTGTAGACGCTCGGCGGCCGGCCGTGCTTGGTCGGCCACTCGACGTGGCCGGAGAACAGGGCGGCGTGGTAGGGCACGGCCCCGGTGCCGTCGATGACGATGTCCTGGCCCCAGCGGTCGAAGACGTGGCCGTGCGGATTGGCGAAGCCGAAGGAGACGTAAACGTCGAACTTCTGGGCCCGCGGCTCATAGCGGAAGACGCCGGCATTGACGTTGCGCCGGGCCGGGCCGTAGGGGCTCTCGACCTGCGTGTGGTGGAAGGTGCCTTCCTGGAAGTAGACCGCTCCGCCGGGGTCGAGGACGAAACTGTTGGACGTGTGATGCGTGTCGGCCGAGTCCAGGCCCATGACGACGCGCTCGCGGTAGTCGGCCTTGCCGTCGCCGTCGGTGTCGCGGAGGATAGACCAGGTCGGGCGCCTGGGCCACCAGGACGCCGTCCTTGAAGAACTCGAAGCCGGTCGGGCAGTGCAGGTTGTCGGCGAAGACGGTGCATTTGTCGGCCTTGCCGTCGCCGTCGGTGTCTTCCAGGATCAGCAGCTTGTCCCAGACCTCGCCTTTGGGCTTCCAGTGCGGATAGGTCGGCCAGACGGCCACCCAGAGCCGGCCCTTGGGGTCAAAGGCCATCTGCACCGGCTTGGCCAGCTCGGGGAACTCCTTCTCGGAGGCGAACAGGGTCACCTTCATCCCCTTGCCGACGGTCATCTTCTGGATGGCCTCCTCGCCGCCCAGGAACAGGTGCGAGCCGTCCGGCAGTCGGCCCAGGCTTGTTGGTCCGGACCGGGATGAACGGCGGCGTGTTGCTGTCGTCCACCTTGCCGTCCTTGCCCTGGGCCAGCGACCCAGATCACCTTGTCGCGGTTGGCCGTCATCACGTCGAGGATCTGCATTTCGCGGGCCATGTTGGCGCGGTTGCTCTGCGACGGCGGCGGCGGTGTATCCGCCCGACCGCCGTAGATGGAGAAGCCGTCCACGGTGCGATAGCGGTTGAACCAGTGGAAGTTCTTGTCCAGCACCGCGGCCCGGAGCTTCTCCAGGGAGGACTGGTCGCGCTTGCCGGCCGGTGCGCCGAACAGGGCCTTGTCGATCACCGGGGCCAGCTGCTTGTCGCCGTCCTCGGTCAGGTGAATGCCGTTGATGGTCAGAGGGCCGGGCCGCCTTGCCGTACAGATCCAGACTGGGATGGAACAGGTCCACGAAGGGGACGTTGTTGTCCTCGGCGACTCCAGCCATCGCGGCGGTGTAGAGCTTGAGCCGCTCGTTGTTCTCCTTGCCGTCGGGGAGGTTGGGGTCTTTGAGGTCCTCGTGAGCGATCGGCGAGAACAGGACCAGCCTTGGGGCGCTGCTGCCGTTGTACTTCTTGCTCAGGGTGTCCTTGATGAACTTGTCGAGGTCCGCCTTGAACTTGTCCAGCCCCTCCTTGCCGCCGAAGGACTCGTTGTAGCCGAAGAAGGCGAAGATCACGTCGGCACCGCACCGGGTCAGCCAGTCGTCGGGCGAGCCGAAGATTGGCCGACCGCAGCCGGATGGTCACGGTGTCGGCCGAGAAGCCGAGGTTGCGGAAGACCAGCTCGTGCTGCGGGAAAGCGGGCGTGGATCAGCGTCTCCAGCCAGCCGTGGTGCTGCATGCGATCGGCGAGGGTGTTGCCGATCAGGCAGACGTGATCGCCTTTTTTCAGCTCCAGGGGAGCGGCCTGGGTAAGGGGGGGAAACAGGAACAGAAGCAGCAGAGGGAGCGGCCTCCAGGTCATGGAAGGTGTCCTTTCAAGGAGTCGGCGGAAGGTCAGGCACGTTCTATCTGTTGTAGTGGATCCAGGCGGTGCAGATCAACCTGCGAATGCCTTCTCGATCGGGAGAATCCCTTTTTCACAGGGCCGCCTCGTCGCCCATCGTGAGGATGCGCTGGATCTCATCGCTCTTGAAGCCAAAGGCCATCGGCCGGACGATTCCGGGAAGCACGACGACGTCGTAGAGTTCCCGCACCATCCCTTGCAGCCGGACCCACTCGACCACGTCGCCGCTGCGCAGATCGATCACGTACAGCCCGCAGCGCGGCGACACGCTCCTGGCCTTCAATTCTTCCTCCAGGGCCAGACCGCTGAAGGTCTTGTCGTGGCGCGGCTCGGACAGGCCGACCACGGCATAATCGCCAACGAAGGCCAGGCCGCGCAGGTAGCCGGCACAGAATGTCAGCGGCTCGAACTTGCTGCCGGAGGGAGCAATACTGCCAAGGTAGCCCGTGCCGGAATTGAGCAGCCACAGCCGATCGCGGTAGAAGCGCGGCGAATGGGGCATCGATAGGCCGGACGCCGGGATCTGGTTGCTCTGCACGTCGATGACACAACCGCCGTCGCGGCGGCGGTCGCGCCAGCCGTCGGCGGCGTCGCTGGTGCTGACCGCGGTGACGAAGCGGGGCCGTCCATCCACGAGGGCCAGGCCGTTGAGATGGCAGCGGTCCTCGGCCGCCAGCTTGCTCAGGAACGGCGGTCGCCACAAGGGCGCGAAGCTGTTGCGTTCGTGGAGGGTGGCCAGGCAGCCGAAGCGTGTGTTGACGAAGACCACCCGGCCGCCGGCCTCGACGGCCACGTCGTGGATGTCGAGGTCGCCGGTGGTATAGCCGACCCGGGGCACGTAGAGGCAATCGCAGCCGTTGTGCAGCTGGCCCGGCCGCAGGACGTTCTCGAAGCGCCAGAGCTGATACAGCGAACTCATCCACAGGGTCTGGCCGTTGCCCCACAGGCCCATGCAGCGGTTGAAGGTCCGCTCGAAGACCGTCAGCTGGCCGTCGCCGCCGCGGCCGAGGAAGAACAGCTTGCCCACCTGGTAGGTGGTGAAGGCCAGGCTGATCCGCTGCTCGGCCAAGAAGCCGGCGAAGTGCCGCGAGCTGGTTACCTCGACCCAGGGTTCATCCTGGCGAGGCCCGGCCGACGTGTTCTTGGGTTCGGTCATCGTTTGTCCCTTTGTCCGATTCGATTCTTGTTAGCCGCGACCGCCGGCCGGCCGGCCTCCTTGCCCAGCCGCGCAGCGGCGCAGCGGAGCGCGGGTTGCCCCCGATTGGTGGAGCCGCTCCGCGCTCCGCTGCGCCGTTCGCTGCGCTCACGGCTCCGCGTCGCGGCTAACAAGCACACGCGGCAGCACGGATTCCGCAGAAGCGTCGCGCCGCCGTTTCCTCTCGGCTGGACAGCCCAGCAGCAGCCAGGCAGTCAGCAAGGCTGGAGTGGCGCCATCCAGAAACCTTGAACGCACCTCCAGTCCCGAATCCAGAGCAACCGGCACATCGCACCAGGCCCGTTCGTCGAGACTTTGCGGCAGCAGCTCCTGCGTCTCGGAGTCCGTCTCGTCCTGCTGCTGCGGGACCATTCGGTTCTCGGGCTGGTCGTTCTGCGGCCCACCCCACCAGGGGGACAGGATGCTCCTCAGCCGCTGCTGAAACACGTCCGGCAACTGCTGGCCACGCAGGCCCTCCAGCAGCTTGCCCAGTCTCTCCTCCACCCCCAGCTGATACGCCGGCGGATTGGCAGTCTCCGGCCCGCCGCTCAGCTCCGGCGCCAGCGGCGAGTCCTCCTCTTCCAGCTCCGACTCGCCGACCTCTTGCGCAGGCCCTGCCTGGCGGTCGCTTGCCCCTGGACCACAAAGGCCAGGAACGCTTCCTCCGCGGAACTCGTCAGTGTCTGGCCCGCGGCTTGCCCGCTCAGCCCGCCGCGCAGCAGGACGTTCACCACCAGAAGGTTCGGTTGCGACAAGGAAGCGGCCTCATCCCCGGCCGCTCCCGACAGGGGCAGGGCCTCCGCCACGGTCACGGCCGTGGGAAGGTCGGTCACCACCGGGAAGGTAAAGGAGTAGAAGACGGGAACCTCCCTGTCCTGATAGCTGGCGTAAACGTCAATCTCCTGTCCATTCTGCAGCGCCTCCAGGGCGCTGGGCTGGTCGGTGAAGTCCGCCGACTGCACTAGGGCGGTGCCGCCCACCTCGGGCATCACCTCGACGCTGCCATCGTCGAGGCCGGCAGCCACGATGCCGTCCGCAGCAGTCACCGCAGCCACATCCGAGGCGATCGGTGCGAAGCGGATCCCGTTGAAGGATACCAGATCCCCTCCGGCCAGCACCAGGAACTCGTTGCCGGTGCTCGCGTCGAAAGCAGCCTGCTCGATGGTGGCGCCCAGTTCGGTGGTCTGGAGATTGGCGTTGCTGAAGAAGCCGTCGCCCTTGTCGTTGGCGCCGATGCCCGGCAGGGTGGCAATCTGCCCTCCGGCGTTGGTGACACGCAGGTCGAGGATGCCCGGCTGATCGGTGAAGGTGCCGGCCTGCACGGCGATGGGTTCGCTGCCGCCCGAACTCAGCCGTTCACCGTGGGTAAAGCCGATCCAGTCGCCGTTGCTGTTGGTCTGGCCCAGCAGGATGGAGACATCGTTGGACCCCTGGTTCGCCACCGCCAGGTCGGGGATGCCATCGCCCGTGAAGTCACCAACCGTGAGGGCGTCCGGCTCAAAGCCCACCGGGAAATCGAGGGGAGGGCCAAAGCCGCCGCCGGGCAGAGCGGGATAGACCAGGACGTCGTTGCCCAGCCGGCTGGCGACGACCAGGTCCAGCGTGTTGTTGCCGCTGCCGCTCTGGTTCAGATCGACCAGCTGGACCGCCCCGGGGGCCAGCAGGGTGGCGCTGCTGGGCAGGGTCGCGGCCAGGACAAACGGGCTGCTTCCCGATGGGCTGGTGCCTGAGTCCTGGAAGTAAACCTGGACCTGGTCCTGGTTCTGGTCGGCCACCACCACGAAGGTTTGGCCGTTGGCCGTCTTGCCGACCGCCAGCGGTTCGCCGTCCAGGTTGCCGCGATCCACGCTGAAGTGGCCGGCGCCCTCGTCGTCCAGGGTCAAGAAATCGCCGTAGCTGTCGCCGACGAGGAATTCGGCAGGGTTGGTATGGCGGGCGGGGCCGTCCACTTCGGGGACGAAGGAGAAGCCGGTGGCCCCTTCCCCGGCGGAGACGACGATGGGAGTGCCGAAGATGCCATCGCCCTCGTTGGGGAAGATCAGGACCTGGCTGGTGCCTGGCTGGGTGGGCTCGCTGGGGTTGGTCTGCGTGGTCAGGACGGCCAGGTCTTGCCGGCCGTTGCCGAGGAAGTCGCCGGCCAGCACCTGGACCGCTCCCGGGCCGACCATGTAAGTGTCCGACGGTTGCGGATCGATCAGCGAACCGCCTCCGGCTGCCCGCAACAGGGTGAAACTGTCGGTGTTGGCGTCCAGCGCCACCACGTCGGCGCTGCGGTGCCCGCTGAAGTGTGCGGCCACGGCGTCAACCGTCCGAAGCTGACTCACGACGGTGGTGCTGGTGGGGCCAACGTTGACGTCGAAGGCACCCTGGCCAGCCCGGTAGCGTTCCTGGCTGGTGAAGGCATGGCTGGCGTCGTTGCGCAGGACCGTGACGTCGCCGGACACCTGGTCGCTCACCACGACGTCCGGCAGGCCGTCCCCGTTGACGTCAGCGAAACGGATACTGGAGGGATCGGCACCCACGCTGCGCGTGAAGGTGGTGAAGGTGCCTGGGGCTTGTTGCAAGGCGATGCTCAGCGTGTTGTCCGCGGCATTGGCGACGACGATGTCCGCCAGGCCATTGCCGGTCAGGTCGGCGCTGGCGATGCGCACGGGACCGGGGCCCGTGGCGAAGGAACCGACCTGCTGAAATTGGCCGGCCGAGGTGGACCAGGCGTAGACCAGGACCTGCTGGTCCACGGCGTCGAGGACGGCAATCTCGGGCCGGCCCTGGGTCTGGACCACGGTAAAGTCGGTGGCCGGCTGGCCGGGGTTGACCACCACGAAGGGGGCATACGGGTCGTTGGCATGGCCGGTGCCCTGGCGGAAGAGGACCTGCCCGGTGTTCTGGTCGAGGCTCACCGCGTCGGCGATGCCGTTGCCCGTGAAGTCTTGCACAACGGGAGCGTCCTGGCTGGCGATGCCGCTGGCAGCGCCCCGGCCTGGAACTGCTCATGTCCCTGGTTCAGCAGCACACTCACCGTGTTGTCGCCGCGGTTGGCGGTGACGATGTCAGGTCGGCCGTCGCCGGTGAGGTCCGCCACCGCCACCGCCGCCGGCCTATTGCCGACGGCCAAGGTCTGCTGGGGCTGGAAGGTGCCATCACCGTTGCCCAGCAACACACTCAACGTGTCGTCCAAGTAGTTGGCGGTGACGATGTCGGGGTGGCCATTGCCCAGGTCCGCCACCGCCAGCGCCACCGGCTCACTGCCGACGGCAAAGGTCTGCTGGGGCTGGAAGGTGCCGTCGCCGTTGCCCAGCAACACACTCACCGTGTTGTCGGCCAAGTTGACGGTGACGAGGTCGGGGTGGCCATTGCCCAGGTCCGCCACCGCCAGCGCCACCGGCTGACTGCCGACGGCCAAGGTCTGCTGGGGCAGGAAGGTGCCGTCGCCGTTGCCCAGCAACACACTCACCGTGTTGTCGCCCAAGTTGACGGTGACGAGGTCGGGGTGGCCATTGCCCAGGTCCGCCACCGCCACCTCATCCGGATTACTGCCGCCGGCCAAGGTCTGCTGGGGCTGGAAGGTGCCGTCGCCGTTGCCCAGCAGCACGCTCACCGTGTTGCTATACCGGTTGGCGACGACGAGGTCGGGCTTGCCGTCGCCATTGAGGTCCGCCACCGCCACCTCATCCGGACCACCGCCGACGGCGAAGGTCTGCTGGGGCTGGAAGGTGCCGTCGCCGTTGCCCAGCAACACACTCACCGTGTTGTCGTTGGCGTTGGCGGTGACGATGTCGGGGTGGCCATTGCCCAGGTCCGCCACCGCCACCCCCTCCGGATGACCGCCGACGGCGAAGGTCTGCTGGGGCCCGAAGTAGCCATCGCCGTTGCCCAGCAACACACTCACCGTGTTGTCGCTGGAGTTGGCGGTGACGATGTCGGGATGGCCATTGCCCAGGTCCGCCACCGCCACCCCATCCGGCTGACCGCCGATGGCCAAGGTCTGGTGCTGGAAGGTGCCATCGCCGTTTCCCAGCAGCACGCTCACCGTGGTGGGGAAGGTCTGGGTGCTCGGATTGTAGGTGACGGAGGCGGTGACAATGTCGGGGTGGCCATTGCCCAGGTCCGCCACCGCCAACGCACCCGTCGCACCGCCGCCGGCCAAGGTCTGCTGGGGCAGGAAGGTGCCGTCGCCGTTGCCCAGCAAAACACTCACCGTGTTGTCGCCGGCGTTGGCGGTGACGATGTCGGGATGGCCATTGCCCAGGTCCGCCACCGCCACCCCAGCCGGATCGGAGCCAACGGGGAAGGTCTGCTGCGGCTGGAAGGTGCCGTCCCCATTGCCCAGAAACACACTCACCGTATTACCGTCTTGGTTGGCGGTGATGGCGTTGGCGGTGACGATGTCGGGGTGGCCATTGCCCAGGTCCGCCACCGCCACCCCCTCCGGATTACTGCCGACGGCCAAGGTCTGCTGGGGCTGGAAGGTGCCGTCGCCGTTGCCCAGCAACACACTCACCGTGCTGTTGTACGTTCCGGTGCTATAGTCTAAGATTCCTCGGTTGGCAACGACGAGGTCGGGCTTGCCGTCGCCGTTGAGGTCCGCCACCGCCACCGCAGACGGATTACTACCGACGGCCAAGGTCTGCTGGGGCTGGAAGGTGCCGTCGCCGTTGCCCAGCAGCACGCTCACCGTGCCGTCTCGAGTCACCGACACAGCAGGGGAACTGCCGACCAGGGAGGAGAGTGCTGCTGGGGCAGGAAGGGGCAGGGGGGTAGCATCACGGAAGGTGACCAGGTATTTCCCAGGGGAGCCGCTCACCAGGACATTCCCTGAGCCGACATTTCTCAGGGCGCTGAGGGCATCTTGCACTTCCTTTGCACTAGCATCGAAGCTGAGCGGGCTGGTTTTTTGCCTATACTCCATCAGGATAAACGTCCCACCCGTGACTGTCCCGGTGAAGCTGACGGCAAAGGTCGGGGCACTGTTGGCGACGATGAGGTCGGGCTTGCCATCGCCGTTGAGGTCCGCCACCGCCACCGCACTCGGATCACTGCCTACCGCGAAGGTCTGCTGGGGCTGGAAGGTGCCGTCGCCGTTGCCCAGCAACACACTCACTGTACCTGGGAAGTCGCCAGTGTTGGCGGTGACGATGTCGGGGTGGCCATTGCCCAGGTCCGCCACCGCCACCGCATCCGGATCGGAGCCGACGGCCAAGGTCTGCTGCGGCTGGAAGGAGCCATCGCCGTTGCCCAGCAGCACACTTACCGTGTTGCCAAGATTGTAATAGCTGCCGGTGTTGGCGGTAACGATGTCCGGGATGCCGTCGCCGTTGAGGTCCGCCACCGCCACCCTAACCTCTTGGCCCCCCACCGGAAGAGGAGCAAAGGGAGGCAAGGAAGCAGGCAGGGTCGTCGTCAACTCGTAAGCCTGGGAACTGGGCGAAACCGAGCTGCTGGCCGCGGCCGAGACTTCCAGGTAATACGTGCCCGGCTGCAAGTGCTGCTGCACCGTGGCCGAGGCCAAGCCCGGGCCCTGCTGGTCGGACTGAATCAGCAGTTGCCCCGTGCCGTCGTACAGCGTCAGACGCGGCTCGAAGCCCGGGCTGGCCTGCGGCACGGCCGTGGCCAGCAGCAACGTGTCGTCCTTGCCGCTCGTCACGGTGATGCTGTAATCTTGCGGCTGTCCGTGGCTCAGCGTCCCGTGCAGTTCCTGATTGCCGTTGCCCAGCGACGGCGCGTTGACAAAGCGCGCCAGCAGGTCGGTGATGCTGAGCGAGTACAGGCCGGTCGAGGTGCCGTTGGTGCCGCTGCCGCCGGCGGTTGGGTCATAGTTGACGTCGCCCGCACTGGAGACGCCGACGTTGTAGGTCCCCGACACCGTGACATTGTAGGTCAGCTGGGGGTCGCCGCTGCTGGGGTTGTACGTGGCCAGAGCGACAGCCGCCCCGCTGCTGTCGAACAGGCGCAGCGCTGCCTCCAGCGAACTGCCCTGCTGCTGCGCGTTGATGCTGGCAGTCAGCTGATCGCCGGCCGACAGGTTGACCGCTTTGTAGAGGTCCACCTGGTTTGTGCTGGTCAGCGTGCCGGAAACCTGGGCCACGGGGCTGGCGGCGAAGGACAGGGGGAAGGCCGTTGCCAGGGTGTCCTGGGCGGGCGGCAGGCGCTCTTCCAGTCGTTCCAGCCTGGGACGAAAGAAGATCCCTCGGATCGACCGTCCGGGGCGTGGCGGCGAACACGGAACTCGCAGCCAGGGGATGGACCACTTCATCGGCAGTTCCCTCGCAATGAGGACGTTTCAGAGTCTGTTCCACAAGCCGCTTGCGGCTTAGCGCAGACCCGGCGAACGCTAAGCCGCAAGCGGCTTGTGGAACAGACTCTCAATACCTCCCGGGCTGCAGAAATTGCCGGGCCAGCAAGAGATAGCCTCTCTCCTGGCGAATTGGGTTCAGCAGCGGATCGATCCGCACCTGGTTGTGCCAGAAAGAGCTGCGCCGCTCCTCCGGCAGCGCCGCCAGGGCCCGTTGCAGAAAGTCCACGGCCTTGGCCGCACACAATCCCAGCCGCTGGGTCGTCAGCCGGTCCCGTCGAGCGCGCGACTCCAGTTCCATCTGGTTCACCGCCTGAGCGTAGAGCTGGGCCAGGTGATAAAGCAGCCGATCGGTCAACGGGCCTCGTTTGGCCGCCTCCTCCGCGTCCGCCAGGGCCCCGTCCAGCTGCTTCAGCCGGATGCGGGCGAGGCCGCGTCCCAACAGGAAGTCGGCGCTTTGCGGGTTGTGGGCCAGGCAGGTTTCAAAGTCAGCCAGCGCCAGTCGTAAGGCGTCGGTCTGCAGGTAGGCCCAGCCACGCTGGCTGCGAGTCCCCATGTCGTCGGGCTGAAGCCTCAGTCGGGCGCCGTACGTCTCGATGGCCGGGATTAACTGCCCCGCACGGGCATGAATCAGACCACGGGCCAGCAGGACCTCGGGAGCCGGGAGGGGGTTCATCGCCAGGTAGCGATCCAGGGCCTGGCCTGCCTCGGCGTCTCGGCCCAGTTGCAGCAGCGTCTCGGCACGGTAACGCTCGACCAGTGCCTGGCCCGGCTCCAGGTGCAAGGCCCGGTCGTAGCACTGCAGGGCCCTGGCGTACTGCCTTTCCCGATACAGCGCCTTGCCCAGATCCACCAGCGCACCGACCAGCCGGCCCGGGTGGGCGTTCCGCGGCCGCGAGTCCATCGCCTGCTCCAGATCAGCCCAGGCCGCAGCCAGGTCTGGCTTTGGCTGCGAGACGTGGATGATGGCCCGCGCTTCATACAGCAAGGCCAGGCCTGGTTCCTGCTCGATGGCCTGGTCCAGAGCAGCCCGGGCCTGATCTTTCCGACCCACTGCCTGCAGGGCCCGAGACAGGTTGAGGTAGGCCGGGTAAGCCTTCGGCTTCAGCTGCACTGCTCGGTTCAGGTCTGCAATGGCCTCGTCCCAGAGTTCTTGCCGGATCAGCAGGGCGCCGCGGTTGACCAGGGCCACGTAGAGGACCTGCCCTTCCGGTTTCATCGCGAGGACCCGATCGAAGTCTGCCCTGGCGTCTTTAAACTCGTTGTCTCCGGGCCGAGAACGGGTTCCCAGAATGCCGACGGATGCCAGGGCAGGGAACGCGGTTCCGCTGGCAGGAGCCGCCCAGACGATTGAGCCGATCAGTTGCAAGGCCCTGGAGTCGGTCGCCTGGCGATACTGATTGCCCAGCTCGCTGCTCGCGAAACCACGATGGAGAAGCGGCCAGACCGGAGTTTGAGGGACAGTGCTGGGCAGGTTCAAGCAAGCGGTCAGATCCAGGCGGGCTTCGAACCAGTGACCGGTCTGCAGCTGGCAGAAGCCGTGCAGAAAGCGTGCCCAGAAGTGTCCCCGTTGCAGGCGCAGCACCTCCTCACAGTCGGACCTGGCCTGTTCCAGCAGTCCGGCTCGATAGTTGTCCGTGGCTCGGAGGGACCAGTCCAGAGCGCCGGTCGGCTCACGTGGCCCGCCAAGGACGCGGTCAGGATCAAACTTCTCGCCGCGCTGTTGGGCCAGGTAACGGGCCTTGCGGCGATGGAAGGTTTCCGTGTCCTTCAGCTTGCAGCTCTGCCGCACGCGGTCGGCCCGTTCCAGCGAGACCAGGGCGCGCTCCGCCGCTCGCTGCCGGGCTTGTTCCTTGTCGCCGTCCTGTTCCGGCGGCGCCGTGGCCTCCACCTCGGCCCAGATGAGCAGCAGCTCGTAGCACGTGTCGGCCAACTCGGCGTGTTCTTCGGGGGTCAGATAGAGCCGATCCGTCTCCAGGATGGCGCTGGGCGGATCGACCGGACCCGGCTCGCGATCCAGGGCATACAGCGCCAGGGCCTGGCGGGCACTGTCCCTGGTACGCTCCCGGCTGTCAGCGGGTTTCAGGCCGGTGGACGGGGTTTCGTAAACCTTGGCGTCAAAGTAAAGTTGCCTCGCGGCGTGGAAGCGGCCGCGTCCCTGCTGCTGCTCCGCTTCCCCACGGATGTGCCGTTCAACAATTTCGAGACTGCGCTCCAGCTCGGCGTCCAGCTCCTCGTCCCGAAGGTCGGGCTGTGCCTTCAGGGCGCTCCGGGCTGCCACCAACCTGGTTTTGGCTTCGCTCCATTTCTGGTCGCGCATCAGGAGTTCGGCATTGAGCTTGATCACCACGATTTCCCCGTGATCCTCTTTCGCTTTCTGCTGCCGCGCATACCGATCCACGAGCACGAAGACGACCACGGCCAGGGAGACCAGGCTGGCCCCCCAAAAGGCCGCCACGGCCGGCCGCCGACGGGCCCACAGCCACAGCCGCTCCAGCCGCGGCACGGGCCGACCAAGGATTGGCTCTCCCACTTGAAAGCGGTGCAAATCTTCGGCGAGCGCCTCCGCACTGGCGTAGCGGTGGCGGGGCTCTTTCTCCAGGCACTTGAGGCAAATCTGTTCCAGGGTGGCCGGGATTTTCCGCAGTTGCGACGGGGGGACGGGTTGTTTCTCGCGAATTTGCCTTAACAGCTCCGTGAAATTCCCCTGGAAGGGCTTTTGCCCGGTCAGCAATTCATACAGGACCACCCCCAGACTGTAGACGTCGGTGCGGTGCGTCAACTCCTGGTTCGTGCCGGCCTGTTCCGGGGACATGTAGGACGGTGAGCCGAGGATCACGTCCGTTTGCGTGACCGCGGAATGGCTTCCCGTGAGCTTGGCCAGTCCGAAGTCCGTAACGTGGGGTTCGTCCCGGGAGTCGATCATGATGTTGCCCGGTTTCAGGTCGCGATGGAGCACGCCGCGCTCATGAGCGTGCTGGAGCGCCCGGGCGACGGTTTCCAGCAGCCGGGCCGCCTGACGGGGCCCCAGGGGCCCGGCCGCGGTCAGTTTCTCGGCCAGGCTGACCCCCTCGATCAGCTCCATGCTGAAGAAGGGCCGGCCGCCGTGGAACCCGCCCTGGTAGATCTCGACGATGTTTGGGTGGTGCAATCGGCTCACGGCCTCAATCTCGATTTGAAACCGGGCCAGGGCGCGTGCGCACTGCTCGCTCTGCTCCTCTTCGGGCCGATCCGGGGGCTTGATCAGCTTGAGGGCAACCAGCCGGTTGTTGGCCACCTGCCGGGCTCGATAGACGACTCCCATTCCCCCGCTGCCGAGGACTCCCAGCTTCTCGTAGCCCTCAGGAAAATCCCCGGGGACGCCCGCGGCCGACCGGGCGGGGATGGCCGGCTGCTGGCCCACGTAGACGGCCTCCAGCTCCCGGAGCCGGATGATCAGATCGCGATCTTGCTCCGCGAGGCTGGCCAGGAAGTCGCCCAGGCAAGGCGGTTGTACCGCCGTCCCGTCCCGAAACGCGACCCAGACGCCTTCGTACTCGTCGGCGATCCGTTCGTTGCGAAGCTCGTCTTCAAGGAGCGCCATGCGTTTGTTCCCCTTCCAGCTGCCTGCGAATCAAGCCAATCCGCTTCTCGACTGTCGTTTCGGATCGCTTGATCTGCTGGGCGATCCAGTTGTTGGAACGCCCTTCCGCCTTCCACAGCAGGATTTCCGGCAGACGCAGCTTGGCGTCATGCTGCTGCAACAGTTCCCCGGCCGCCTCGACCACGGCCGACCACTCCGGTCCCTCCGGCTGATCACGGGCCGCCTCCAGCAGAGCGAACACGTGCCCTTCCCAGCCGACCGGAGCGCCCCCGCTCGGCAGGTTGTCCAGGCGAAAGACGGTTTCGTCGGAGGGGCCGCTCAGGTCGGCAGCCGTGTCATACTTCTTCTGCCGGCGCTCACTGCGCAATTTGTTCAGCGCCCGCCGACCCGCGATCGTCAGCAGCAGGGCCCACAGTTCGCCCCGACAGGTCACCCAGCCATACTGGGAATCCGACACCAGGCTGCCGATCCGGCACAGGGCGCTGGCGGCGCCATCGGTCGCCATGTCCTCACTGCAACCGGGGTATTTGCGGCGTAAGCGGTTCACCAGTTGCTGGAAGAAGCGCGCCGCGATCTCTTCCACGGCCGCTCGGCGTTCCTCGGGCGTTCCTTGCTTGATCTGGGGGATCAAGCGGCTGACGCTGCCGGGCGGACCTTCCGGGCTCGGTGTATAACTCGTGGTCGGCTCTTCTGCGGTCATGACATTCTCCGTGCAGCCACTCAGGGCCGGCCAGACACACTCCCTAGCAAGGGAATCACCAGCCAGGCCCCATTTCCCACCTCAGGGTCAGGTTTTTTTCCAAATTGTCTGTTCGGCCCGCTTCGGGGGCCGTGCGCCTGGACCCGGGCGGCCGAGCGGAACCGCCGGACCAGATCGTTCCCTGGACCAGTCAGAAAGAAAGAGAAAGAGGTTGTTATCGTAACCGAAGTGCGCAGGCACAAGCAAGGAGTTAGCGAGGAAATGTGCGGACGAGTCCTTTCTTGCTCGAAAAACCGGCCCTCCGCAGCAGGACGATTTGCTTGTTTGTGCCCAAACTGCGAGTCGTGGCGAAGAGACAAGGATATTTCCGATCAATCCGGATGGGAAAACTCGTCTTTGCGTTTCTTTTTTGCCGCCGGTCCGGGACAATCCTGGAAAGAGTTTTCCACACTCCGGGAGGTGCAGCATGAACGTGCGGGACAAACGGCGGGTCTTCCTGGCCCTGGAACAGCTGGAGCAGCGCTGGCTCCCCTCGACGAATCACTTCGTCAATGGCGTCCTCAGCATCAGCGCTCCGCTCGGCAGTCTCACTCTGACGCAGACGGCGAGCAACACCTTCACCGTCGTCGATAGCGGCGCCGGCGCCAGCTCCCCCTCGTACAGCGGTGTCAGCAACATCCTGATCGACAGCGGCAACGGCACCCACAACACGACCATTAACCTTGGCAGCGGCGGCGTTGCGTTCACCTACGCCGGCAGCCTGACGATCAACCAGCACAATGGGAATGATGCCGTCACGATTAACGGTACCGACCCGATCAACGTGGGCGGCACGGGCAGTATCCTGGGCAACACCACGATCCTCACCGGGACCGGCAACGATACGGTGGCCCTCGGGCCCACCAACACCAACAACCTCACCTTCGGCGGCAACCTGACACTGGTGAACTCCTCGGGCGTCGAGTCCGTTTCTCTGGCGGGCAATGAGAACATCGTGGTGGGCGGCAACCTGACTGTCACCTCGGCCGCAACGATTGTGCAGGGAGGCGGCCTGCTGAACGTCGGCGGCACGGCCACCTTCCAGGACGGTGCGCTGGCGAGCGGCACCAGCCTCCTGCTCCAGCCAGGATTCAGCGCCAAAAACCTGTACGTCACGGGCGGCCAGGGTGCCGACTCGGTAAACCTGACGGCCATCGGCGTCAATGGCACCACAGCAATCAGTCTGGGCCAGGGCAACGATACCACTCAGATCACTGGAAACACCTTCAACGGCTCCTTCAGCTATACCAGCGGCGCGGATGCCGATTCGGTGCTGGTCTACGGGACAGCCTTCAACGGCACGACCAGGTTCAACCTGGGCGGGGGCAACGACACGCTGAACCTCGGCAACACCCCCACCACGACCTCCTTCGTCAATGGCAACCTGTCGATTACTCATGGCTCCGGCAACGCTTCCATCACGGTGGGCGCGGAGATAACCGTGTCCGGCAATCTGAGCATCCAGCAGGGCAACGGCAACGACACCATCGCGGTGGTCAACTCGCCATTCGGCACCTTCTCCCTCAGCACCGGCAACGGCAACGACAGCGTCACGCTGGGCAGCGCGCTCAACTGGCGTCAACAATGGGAACTGGACCATCAACTTCAATTTCGGGACTGGTTCCAATACGTTGAGCCTGGGGAGCGACAGCGCCAGCACCGGCGTTCTCTTTGGCTCCCTCAACAGCCAGGCGAACCCACTCAACAACACGCTCAACCAGAACAGCTGGGTCCTGCAGCTGTCCTATCTGAACTTCTGAGAGGCCCGAACAGCAAGGCGAGCGGCGCGGCGTCAGCCCGCCGGTAGGAGGCTCCTCCCGGCGGGCTTACGCCGCGCCGCTCGCCATTTCTTCCGAACGCTCTCACTTCTCCGCCAGCTTGGCCTTCAAGCCCGGCACGTCCTCCGCGCCCGTTTCCACCTTGATGGTCGAGCCCTTGAAGGCATCGCCGATGGCCTCGTAGCGACCACCCAGGTAGCGGGCCAGGAAGGCCTCACTGACCGCGTTGAACGCCAGGCTGTTCGTCGGCCGGGCGAAGCCGTGGCCCTCGTCGGGGAACAGGACGTAGGTGACCGGGATCTTGCGCTCCTGCATCGCCTTGACGATCTGGTCCGACTCTGTCTGCTTGACGCGCGGGTCGTTGGCCCCCTGGGCGATCAGCAGCGGCTTCTTGATCCGGTCCACCCGGTTCAGCGGCGAGCGCTCCTCCAGCAACTTTCTCCCTTCCTCCGTGGTCAGGTCGCCGACCCGGTCCTTGAACAGTTGCAACTGCGGGGCCCAGTAAGGCGGAATCGACTTGAGCAGGGAAAGCAGGTTGGACGGCCCCACAACGTCCACGCCGCAGGCGAACCTCTCCGGGGTGAAGGTCAGCCCGACCAGCGTGGCGTAGCCGCCGTAACTGCCGCCGTAGATCGCCACCTTGTCGGGAATCGCGATCTTCTCGCGGATGGCCCAGTCCACCGCGTCGATCAGGTCGTCGTGCATCTTGCCGGCCCATTCGCGGTTGCCGGCGTTGATGAACTTCTTGCCGAAGCCGGTCGAGCCGCGATAGTTGACGCTCAGCACCGCGTAGCCGCGATTGGCCAGGAACTGGTGCGTACTGTTGAAGCCCCAGCTGTCCCGGCCCCACGGGCCGCCGTGGACGTTCAGCACCAGCGGCACCGGCTTGTCCGGCCGGCCCGTGCTGCCGCGGTCCGCGCCCGCAGGCAGCGTCAGGTAGCAGACCAGCTCCAGGCCGTCCCGCGACTGGATCAGCCGGGGGTGCATCTTTTGCAGCTTGACCCCTTCCAGCTCCTTGCGGTTAGTGAACAGGAACTTCGCCTTCCTGGTCATGCGGTCGTAAGCGTAATAGCGCACCGGCCCATCGTCCAGCAGGAAGGCCACGATCCAGTGAGCGTCGTTCAGCGTCCGGCTGGTAACGGTGATGTCGCCGTGGGCCACCTGGCGCAGGGTGTCGAAGTCCGCCTTGACGGCCGGGTCCTTGAACTCCCAGCGGGTGCGCTCGAAGGTGAACGAGACCGCCTGAATGGTCTTTTCGGTCGGATGGATCATGACACTGCCGCAGTCGGCGCGCTTGTCCGAGGCCACGACCGTTTCCTTGCCGCCCTGGACATCGAGGGTGGTCAGCGCCCCGGTGTCCCGGCCGCGGCTGTCGATCAGGTACAGCACCTGCCCCGCCTTGTCGAAACCCACTGGCGAGGTGGTCAGCGTGTCGCTCTTCGGCACCTTGAAGAACTCGCTCCAGCCGTCCTTGCCGTCGGGCTTGAGATACAGCGCGCCGCCGTCCTCCGTCATCTTGCTGGCCAAACGGATTTTGAAGTCATCGTCGGTGACGAAGCCGGCAAATTCGGTGTTCTTCTGCACCAGTTTGCGTTCGCCGCTGCCAATGTTGACCCGGTAGACGTCGTGATACTTCGGGTCGCGGTCGTTCAGGCCGATCAGCAGTTCAGTCGGGAACTTGTGGCTGACCTCGACGATCTCTGCCTTGACTTTCTTCAGCGGCGTCAGGTCCTTCGTTTCGTTGTTGCCCAGGTTGACGGCGTAGACGTGCATGTTCTCGTCGCCGGCGGTGTCCTGCAAGTATAGGACGTGTTCGCTGGTGTAGGCCCAGAAGTACGTGCGGATGCCGCGCTTGGTGTCCTTTGTCACGGGCTTGGCGTCGCCGGGCTTGTCGATGGGTCCGACCCAGACGTTCAGGACGCCATCGACCGGGGCCAGAAAGCTGATCTTCTTGCCGTCGGGGCTGATGCGTGGGCTCGCCTTGTCGGGATTGCCGAACAGGACCTTGCGGGGGATCAACCCCGTCTTCTCGCCGGTGGGCGTCGGGGCCAGGTCGGCCGCCGAGGCGGTCAAGGGAATGGCCAGCAGCAAACCGCCAAGCCAGGGTGCCAGATGCGCTGTCATCGGAACCTCCTTGAGGAGTCAGCAACTCGGAAGGCGACAGGGATGTTATACGCCAGGGGAGAGGACTTGTTTATTGCGGCTCAAAAAGAAAAAGACTGTCTCGGCCCGATGGCCGTTGCCGTGGGCTATCGTGCTGCGACCCTACGGCTGGCGTAATGACCACCAGCCCCGAGGGTAGGAAGACAACGGCAGCCCGGGTATCGCCCTGGGTGGGTGGGGCATATCTCAGCCGTTCGGGGCGAAAGACCACCAGCCCCGAAGGGGCAACGGATAGCCGAGGGACGCCCTGGGTGGGTGGGGCTGCGCGTCGCGGCGTAACAAAAAACAGCAGGCCAGCCACGAGGGCTGGCCTGCTGTCCCTATCGGAGGAGTGAAGCGGAAGTCAGTTGCGTTCATTCTGGCCGGCCGGCCGGAAAACGCGCCGCCCCTGTTTGTCGTACGCCGTCACGAAACCGTTGCCGTCGAGGACGCCGAGAGTCAGATCGGTCCCTTCGCCGGTGCCGGTGGCCATCGCCGAGTAAAGCTCGCTGGTAGTCAGTCCTGCTTTGCGGCCTCGGTTGATTATCGCCCGATAGTTGGAGTGCTGCGTCATTGTAGGCCTCCAGGTAAGGGGGTTTCCCCCAACGCGAATCCTCCCTGATTAAGGAATGGAGTAAGAAGGATTCCTCTTTAAGTCTAGAGCATTTTTTGGGCCAGTGGCGGATTTTTCCTCTTGATTTTTTTCAGAGCAACGATCTAGCTCGCAATCCCCCTTGCCGGAAGGACTTACGTACGAGCCGGTCAATTGCCTATCTTCTATGAGTAATCGACGGAGGGGGAGTCACGCAAGCAGGCTTTGCTTCGGAATGCAACGGTACTGTACGGAAATGGAGCAGGATTTAACGATTGCGCCGATTTTAACGGCTATGTGAATTCAGGGAACGGCATAATCTGTCCGCAAAATCGTGGCATCCTGGTCTGGCCAGCCCTTGGCATCGATCTGCTCCTGCCAGAAGCGGCGATAGAGCAAGTGCGCGCGGAGATGGGTGATCTGCTCCGGAAAGGTGAAGGTAAGCCGATCCGGCTGACCCGGTCTCAGGCGGTTGTCGGCCAGTTCGGGTTGGGCACGCCAGAAGGGCGCCGGTGCTTTTCCCTGAAAGTCTTGCAGTACCTTGGCGTAAAGCCGGCCTGGTCGCCCGGCCAGGTCGGCGCCCGCGAGGGCCGGCAGCGTAGGCCCATCCCGGGGCGGCACTGCCTGGCCCTCGCGGTCCAGTCCCTCAACCACCAACAGGATCTGCCGATCCGGAAATCCGGTGGGCACGCGATGGCCGACCTCCCGGGCCTCCAGGGACACGGTCGCCTGCCGATCCGGACCGACCCGGCCCCAGCGGACCGAGAGTTTCAGACAGCGCCGGAGCATCGCCGTCTGGCTGTCCGCGAAGAAACGATGGTTGCCCAGCGACCGCGCGCTGCGCGTCAGACCACCGCGACCGGGAGCCACGTTGGTCATCCGGCCGGTCGGTTTCAGGTGGCAGTCCTGGCACTGCTGCCCCTGTTGCCGGGCCGGGCTGTCCAGGAATTCCGACCAGGTACTGTAAACGTGGACGCCGAACACCACGCCCTCGTGACAGGAAGCACAGTAGAGACTGGAGCGGTACAGCGGCGACCAGCTGTCCTCGCCGCGATCCACGTCGTCGAGCGGTCCGAAGAACAGCTGCCGGGGGACCTCGCCGGACGGGTCGGCCGCGGGCCGGAGCAGCCGGAGGTTGAAGCGACCATGATTGAGTCCGAGCTGATCGGTCCCGGCCCCGGCGATCTTGTGGCAGTAGTCGCAGTGGACCCCGTGCAGAGCGGTGGGCGAAGGCGGCCGGTCCCAGTCCAGGGTCGCGGGAGCGTGATCGGGTAGGGCCGGGGCGTGACAGGAAAAGCAAACGCCGGCCCCGAGGTCGTACTGCGTCAGCAACCCCCAGCCGACTCCGGGGCGAGCGCGGAAATCGGTGCCCTCGTACAGGTTACGGAAGTGCTTGCCCGTGATCGAGCGGCTGTGGCCGCTCTGCTTCCACTCCTGGTAGATCTCACGATGGCAGTTGCCGCAGTTGTGCGGTTGTTCCGGATTGGGATCGGGAGACACCCAGGGATAGTCGGGGTTGTCCAGGGCCGGCAAGGGAGTGAGCGCGATCGTCAGCGGGAATGGATTGGCCCGGCTGCTGCCAATGAAATACCCCTCCTTTGCCGCGGTGATCTTGCCGCCGCCAGGACGAGCCGGCAGCTGGAATCGCCCGCAGAGATCGCTGCGCGTCGAGAACGCCGCCGTCTGCCAGCGGACCCGGGCGTCAGCGAGCGGGCCTTCGGGGCCGCGAACGTCGCCAGTTAGCCCGAAGCGCAAGCAAGGGAGAGCCGAGAACACAACCACGGCGAGCCCGATCAGGAAACACGCCAGGGCGAGTTGGGACCGCGACATGGCATGACCTTCAGGCAAGGTGGGAGAACGGCGCCAGGGCCGCGATCGTGGTCCGGGTAGCCGACTCGATGCGGGCCTCCCAGTCGCGATCGGCCGGGGCGAAGGGAAACAGGATGCCGCGCGAACTGTTGACGATCGCGCCGAGACCATCGGGGCGGAAGGCCGGGGCCGTGTCCGCAGCGGTGCCACCCTGGGCACCGAAGCCAGGCACCAGGAAGATCACCTCGGGAAGCAACTGCCGCAGCGTGGCCATCTCGGCCGGGTAGGTCGCGCCCACCACGGCCCCCACGTCGCCCAGGCCGCACCTCCCCAGGTTCTCGCGGGCCCACGCCGCCACCGCCAGGCCGACGTGCTGATACAGCGGCCGAGAGTCGCACTTCAGGTCCTGGAACTGGCCTGCTCCCGGATTGCTGGTCCGCACCAGGACAAAGACGCCGCAGTGGTTGCGGCGCGCGCTCTGCAAGAAGGGATCGACACTATCCCGGCCGAGGTAGGGATTGATGGTCAGGGCGTCGGCCTCCCAGACCGGGAAAAGCCGCTCGCCAATCCGGCTGCCCGCAAAGGCTGCATCCGCGTAGGCGGTGGCCGTGGAGGCGATGTCGTTGCGCTTGCCGTCGAGGATGGTGAGCAGGCCGAGATGGCGTGCCTTGTGCAGGAGCCGCTGCAGGACCGCAAACCCCGGCGGACCACACATCTCGAAGAAGGCGGCCTGCGGCTTGACCACGGGCACCAGCGGCGCCACCACGTCGAGGACCCGGCCGCAAAACTCCTCGAAGGCGGCCGCGATGGCCTCCAGGTTCGCGCAGCCGTGCCGCCGGCGGACCTCGTCGGGCAGCGAGTCCCAGCGCGGATCAAGGCCGACGCAGACGGCGTTGCCGCGTGAGCGGATGGCCTGAGTCAGGCGGTCGGCGAAGTGAATCATGGCGCGACACCCCGGGTTGCGCTCGTGCCTCGCTCCACCCGGGGCTCTATTCCCGAATGGAGGAGTAAAGCCCCGGGTGGAGCGCAGCGCAACCCGGGGGGCTCAATACGCCTTCGACGATACCGTCAGTTTCGCCGCCATCTTCCGGTTGATCGGCACCACGTCCCAGGCCAGGCCCACCAGGCGCAGCAGGGCAATGGTCAGCCAGGTCACGTCGAACTCCCACCATCTGTGGCCGTGGGCGGCACAGCGCGGCTGGGCATGATGGTTATTGTGCCAGCCTTCGCCGTTGCTGAGCAGGCCAATCCAGACGTTGTTCTTGCTGTTCTCGTCGGTTTCGTAGTTGCGGTAGCCCCACAGGTGGGTGACCGAGTTGACCGACCAGGTAATGTGCCAGACCGCCACCGTTCGCAGGATCACGCCCCAGACCAGCAGGCTCAGACCAAACTGCACGCCGTCCAGCCAGGAACCGTTCCAGAGGCCGATCACGAACCCAACCGCGAAGTAGATCACCCACTGGGCCAGGTTGATCCAGACCCAGCGGAGCCGGCGTTCCAGGCCGCGGTAGAAACGGTCTTGAAGCAGATCGCGGCTATAGTGTTCGTACAGCTGGTTTCGCTCCAGGTCCTTGTTCGATTGCACCAGCCAGCCAACGTGCCCCCAGAAGAACCCGGCCAGGGGGCTGTGCGGGTCGGTCGGTTCGTCGCTGTGCTGGTGATGCAGCCGATGCACCGCCACCCACCGCGCCGGCGTGTCTTGCAGACAGCAGACGCCCAGGATCGACAGGCAATGCTCCAGCCAGAGCGGACATTTGAAGCTGCGGTGGGTCAGCAAGCGGTGATAGCAGAGATTGATGCCCAGGGTGCCGTAAACGTAAAAGCCGACCAGGAACAGGACCAGGCCGGTCCAGCTAAAGAGCCAGGGAATCATCGCGGCCAGGGAGAGGACGTGATAGACCGAAAAGGCCCCGACGTAGGGCCAGATCCAGCGTCCCGGCTCCAGGGTGGGCGGATAGGGAAGCCGGCCAGGCCTGGCGGGTTGGGTGAGAGTGGGCGGCGCGGCAGCGGCCATGCAAGACCTCCGGGACAAGCGACGGAAACGCACAGCGGCCACGGGACCGCCTGGGCGGAGAGTATACCCCGTTCCCAGTGCGTCAGTCCACGCGGAGTTTGCCGGACGGTTTGCCAAACCGTCCCACGAACCCTCACGAGATCCAGGCCGGTTCCCAGCCCTTGCGGTAAGTCCTGGTCAGCAATCCGTTGGCGGCTGCGGGCTTGCTGATCTTCAGTGCGGCGCTGTCCCAGTGAAGGGTTTCCTTCGGGGTTCGCATGGCCACCGTTCCCAGCAGCACCGCCTCGGTCAGCGGGCCGGCATACGCGAAGGAAGAGGTTGTCTCCCCTTCTCCGCGACAGGCATCCGCCCAGGAGGTGTAATGGTTGCGTGACGGCACCGGTTCGATTTTCACGCTGCCGAAGGTCTCTTCAGGGAAGAGCTTCGGGATCGCGTAATGCGGAATGACCATAATGCCCTTCTCACCCACCAGCACGGACCCCGCGCCGGGCAGCCGATAGCTCTCGGGCAGCCCCAGGGCCTCGCGCGGCGGGAATTTGCCCTTGCCGTCGTACCAGGTCAGGTTGATGGTCTTGCCTGCGGTGTGCTCCGTGCCCGGGAACACGTAGTGGATCGTGGACCAGCGTGCCCAGACCTCGCGGTTCAGCGGCGCTGACTCGGCCCGGATCGTGAGCGGCGCGGTCAGTTTCAGTGCCAGGAACACCGGATCAAGGATGTGGCAGCCGAAATCCCCCAGCTGCCCGTTGCTGAAATCCTGCCAGGCACGCCAGTTGAAGGGGTGGTAGATCTCCGTTTTGTACGGGCGTTCCGGAGCGACCCCGAGCCAGTTGTCCCAGTGAACCTCTTTCGGGATCGGGTCCGCGCCGGCCGGCCGATCGTCCACGAGCATCCAGCGCATGGTGCCGGCCTGCCAGGAATGGACCTCCTTCACCTTGCCGATGGTGCCGTCGTGGACCAGCTTGACCGCGGTGCGATAAGCCGAGTGGGACTGGATCTGGTTGCCCATCTGGGTGACGACCCGGTATTTTTTGGCCGCCAGCTGCATTTGCCGGGCCTCGAAAACGGTGTGCGTCAGCGGCTTCTGGCAGAAGACGTGCTTGCCCAGCTGCATGGCCGCCAGCGCCACCGGAGCGTGAGTGTGGTCCGGGGTCGAGACGGAGACGGCGTCGAAGTCGCGAGCCTTCTCGAACAGGCGGCGCCAGTCCGAGAAGGTGCTGGCCCCCGGATACTTGCGGGCGGCTCCCCCCAGGTGCTTCTCGGTCTGGTCGATGTCGCACAGGGCCACCACGTCCACCTTGGGGCTGGCAGCGATCTGGGTCAGGTCATCCCGGCCCTTGTTGCCGACGCCGACGCAGGCGAGCCGGAGCCGGTCGCTGGCTCCGAAAACGCGGGACCAGCTGGTGGCGGTCAGGACGGTCGCCGTGCCGGCGACACCCTTGAGAAACTGGCGACGGGAGGATTGTTGCAGGACCATGCGGCAGCTCCTGGGTTTACGAGGTTTGACAAACACCATCGTATCGCACCCCGGCCGAGAGGACCACTCGCTTCTTTCCGCGGGCGAGAAGTTTGCGTCCCGTTCAGAAACGAGCTATGGTTGGAAGACGAGTCCGACTGTTCCCTGCGCGGAACCGGCACGTGGTTTGAACGTTCGCTTGGGCACTGCAACAACGAAGTCGCGGCCTCTTGCTCGCTGCGTTTCCCCGACGTGCGAGACGTTCCCGGTTGAGCCCGCTGGGGAAATGAGGAGACAACCCTTCATCGTCCCCGGTTATCCCGTTTGGTGAGACCGAATTCATGGCGGTGCGGATCGAACCAAGAGCTGAGCCCATCCCCGGCTACAAGCTCCTCGAACGCCTGGGCGGCGGCGGCTTCGGCGAGGTCTGGAAGGCCGAGGCCCCCGGCGGTTTGCTCAAGGCCATCAAGTTTGTCTTCGGCGACCTGAAAAGCGCCGGCGACGACAGTCAGCGCGCCGAGCAGGAGCTGAAGGCGATGGCCCGCGTCAAGGACGTGCGCCATCCTTACATCCTGTCGCTGGAACGCTACGACATCATCGACGGCCAGCTGATGATCGTCATGGAGCTGGCCGACCGCAACCTCTGGGATCGGTTCAAGGAGTGCCGGGCCCAGGGGCTGGAGGGCATCCCCCGCGAGGAACTGCTGCACTACCTGGAGGAGTCGGCCGAGGGGCTGGACCTGATGAACCAGCAGTACCAACTGCAGCACCTCGACATCAAACCGCAGAACATCTTCCTGATGGGCGACCACGTCAAGGTGGCCGACTTCGGCCTGGCCAAGGACCTGCAAGGGACCCACGCCTCGGTCACCGGCGGCGTCACCCCGGTCTACGCCGCTCCGGAAACGTTCAACGGCCTCGTCAGCCGCTTTTGCGATCAGTACAGCCTGGCCATCGTCTACCAGGAACTGCTCACCGGCCGGCGTCCCTTCAACGGTGTCAACGTCCACCAGCTGATCCTGCAGCACATGCAGGCCGTGCCCGACGTCAGCCCCCTGCCGCCGGCCGACCAGCCGGTAATCGCCCGGGCGCTGTCCAAGGAGCCCAACGAGCGGTTCCCCCTGTGCCGGGACCTGGTCAAGCTGCTGCGGCAAAACACCCATTTGCCAGGCCGGAAGGGTCCCGGCAAGGAAACAGGCGAACGGACAAAAGAGGACGCCCTTCCTCCGGGCGACGATCTGCCGACGCCGGACGTCCAGGTCCCGGTGCAGACCTCGGACTCCGCTCAAATCACCCAGCTGTTACGCACCATCGATCGGCCTGCCAGCATTGTCAAGCAGAACGTTCCGGAGCCGTTCACGGAAGTCAAAGGGGATGGCACGCTGTTCCCGGCCCTGGTGCTGGCGGTCGGCCAGGTGGGTTTGACCATGATGTACCGGCTGCGGGAAATCCTGGTGGACCGCTTCGAGTCGCTGGACCGGCTGCCCCAGCTGCGGATGCTGCTGCTGGATACCGATCTGGAAACAGCCCGGGCCGCGACCAGGAGCAACCCCCTGGCCTCGGACTGCCGGCCGGCGGAAGGAGGGGGCGGTGCGGCGCTGGCCCCCAGCGAGGTGGTGCTGACCGGGCTCAACCGCCCCAGCTACTATCTCCGGCCGACCGGCGGCCGGCCGACCATCGATTCCTGGCTCAACCCGCGCATGCTCTTTCGCATTCCCCGGTCGCAGGTGACCACGGGAGTGCGGGCCCTGGGCCGGCTCGCCTTCTGCGACCATTTCCGTGTCATCCAGCGCCGGCTGCAGAACGAGCTGACGGCCCTGCTGGACCAGAACATCCTGATCCGGGCCGCCCAGCAGACCCGGCTGGGACTGCGTACCAATCGGCCGCGGGTCTACGTCCTGTGCGGCCTGGCCGGCGGCACGGGCAGCGGCATGTTCCTCGACCTGGCCTACACCGTCCGCTCGGTCCTGAAAGGGCTCGGCTTCGAGCAGCCCGACATTGTCGGGCTGCTGTTCCTGCCGCCCCTGGAGAGCCAGCAGACCCGCGCCCTGGCAGTGGGCAACGCCCATGCCGCCCTGACCGAGCTGAACCACTTCAGCACGCCGGGCGTCCGCTTCCAGGCCCGCTATCTGGATCGGGAAGCGCCGCTGGAGGCGGCCGATCCACCCTTCAGCCGCTATTTCCTGCTGCCCTTGCCGATGGAGTGCGACGAGGTGGCCAACCGCGAGCTGGCCGACCTGGCGGGGCAGTTCCTCTACCGGGACCTGTGTACGCCGCTGGGTCAGACCGCCGACCTGGCCCGTGCCGGCTTGCCCGCACCTCCCTGGCAGGCCCGGGGGCAGTTCTATCAAACCTTTGGACTGCACGGCCTCTCCTGGCCCCGGCAGGCCCTCTGCCGCCAGGTCGCACGCCGGCTCTGCCAGACGCTGGTCCAGCGCTGGTTGAGCAAGGACAGCAAGCCGCTGCGCGAGCCGATCCAGCAATGGGTCCGCGAGCAATGGACGCACCAGGAACTGGGAGCGGAGCGCTTCATCAGCCGGCTGCGCGACCACTGCCAGGAACAGCTCACCCGGCCGCCGGAATCGATCTTTCAAAGCCTGCTGGAGCCGCTGCTGTCCAAGGTCGCTTCTTCTGGGGCAAGCAACCGCCGGGGAGCGACCGGGGTGGAACTGGCGCCGGAGGAAATTGCCGAGGTCCTCAAGCAGATCGAGGAATGGACCGGCAAACCCAAGGACGATCTTGTTTGCGAATCCCCGGGTCACATGATTGAGGTCCTCAAGGCGGCGGGGGAGTCCGCCACCAGCGCCGCCGCCCAGCGCCTGGCCACGCTGGCGGTCCAGCTGATCGAGGAGCCGTGCTACCGCCTGGCCGGGGCCGAGGAAGCGATCCGCCAGCTGCTGGCCCAGGTCGAGGAAGTCCTGCAGCGGCAGGAGCCGTTGACCCAGGAGCTGGCCGCCAATTCCGAGCAAGCCTACGATAAGCTCCAGGCCCTGATCCAACCCGTCGCGGCGGGAAAACGACCCAGACAAGTCGCCGGACTGCCCGCCCGCGAAGTGGTCGAGTTATTGCGCACCTTTGCCAAGAGCCGTTTCCAGAGCCAGCTGCTGCTGCGCGTGTCGGCCGCGTTTCTCAGTCTGCGGGGCCATCTATCGGATCAGCTGCGCGAGGTTGGCTTTTGCCGGACCCGCCTCAACGAATTGCTGCACCAGCTGGAGGATGGCCGCTGTCAGCTGTTTCGGACAACCATTGGCAAGCAGCTGTTCCCTTCGGGTTGCGGCAACCTCAGCGATGCGGTGGAGCAGTTCCTCTCCGGCGTGACTCCGGAAATGCTCCAGGAACTGGACGACCGGATGGAAGAGATGATCAAGCAAAAGTTTACCGCCCTGGTCAACATCTGTCTGGGAAACACCAACGCGCTGAAGACGGTCGAGCAGGAAATGTTGGAAACGAGCCGGCAATTCGTCGAGGAGTTGCTGACCCAGACCAATGCGGCCCAGCTCTTCCTGGAACAGGAGCCGGACCCGCACGGGCGCTGTGGCGAGCTGAACAGCATCTACGACGAGGCGACGCCGGAGCTGCCGCCCCCGCGCCAGCTGGAGCCCGCCAAGCTCACCCTGCTGGCCGCTCCCGCCGGCGAAGCGGGCGACGCCCTCCGCGAGCTGGCCCACGAGGCCCTTCCCGACGTGGAAATCCACCCCGTCGCCAGCACGGAAGACGTGGTCCTTTACCGCGAGCTGGTCAACCTGCCGCTGTCCGAGGTGGCGCACCTGGGCTCGGCCAGCCAGCTCATCTACCGCCAGATGACCGCCACGGACAATTTCACTCCGCACACGCGGACTGACGTCAAGTGGCAGAAACAGGGATGATCGTCGGCACGTGGCACGGTCAGGAGACCGTGCCACAACGCGGGAGTGGCAGAAACAGGGATGATCGTCGGCGAGCGGCGCGGCGTCAGCCCGCCGGTAGGAGTCCCCTACCGGCGGGCTGACGCCGCGCCGCTCGCCAGTCCGGAGACAAGCACGTGACGGCGCCACTGGCTAACCTGGACGGGCAACAGCTGCCTCTGTCCGAAGTCCGCATCTCCGCCCTCGACCGCGGCTTCCTCTTTGGCGATGCGGTCTACGAGGTGCTGCGCGTCTACCAGGGCAAGCCCTGGCTGGAGCAGGAACACTTCGACCGGCTGGCCTACAGCCTCAACAGCATTCGCATCGTCGGGGTGGACCTGGCCCGACTGCGGCAGCGCATGCACGAAACCATCGTGGCCGGCCCGTTCCGCGAAGCGACCGTTTACGTCCAGATCACCCGTGGGGCGGCACCGCGGGCGCACGCCTTTCCCGCCGGGGTGAAACCACTGGAGTTCCTGTTCGTCCAGGAGTTCACCGATCCGTACCAGGAGGCCCGCGTCAGCGGGGCACGGGTCATTCTCCAGCCCGACATTCGCTGGGGCCGCTGCGACATCAAGTCAACGAACCTGCTGGGTAACGTCCTGGCCATGCAGGCGGCCAGGGAGGCCGGCTGCCTGGAGGCACTGCTCTACCTGCCCGACGGCACGCTCACGGAAGGGACGCACACCAGCCTGTTCGGCGTGGCCGACGGGGTGCTGCTGACGGCGCCGAACAGTCCCGAGATCCTCCCCGGCATCACGCGCCAGCTGACGCTGCGCCTGGCGGCCCACGCGGGCGTGCCGGTCCGGGAGCAGGCGATTGACCGCCGGCATCTGGAAGCAATCGCCGAGCTGTTCGTGACCGGGACAACCTCCGAGGTGATGCCGATCACCGAGGTCGATGGCCAGCGAATCGGCGACGGCACGCCCGGACCGATCACCCACCGATTGCAGCAGGCTTACAACGACGAGGTGCGGACCTTTCTCGCAAACGCAAAACGATCGTGAACGCCTGTTTTCGCTTGCACGGGGTGCGGTCCCTGGGTAAGGTGAAGGAAGAGTCTTACCAACCTCAACCGCCCTCCCACAACGTCCCCCGCCTGCAAAGGACGTGTCACGATGACTCTCTCTCCCACCCTCCGGCCCCTCACGTTTTTGGGGCTGCTGCTTGTTCCAGGACTTGCCGTTGCTGAAACGCCGCTGCGGCAACGCATTGATCAGGCCATCGCGGCGGCTCTCCCCAACCAGACCGTGGTCGGTCCCTCTTCCGACAGCGAGTTCCTGCGCCGCATCTATCTCGACCTGGTCGGGACCATTCCGACGACGGCGGAAGCCCGCGCCTTTCTGAACGACCGGACACCCGACAAACGCACCCGGCTGATCGATCGCTTGCTGGCCAGTCCGGAACACGCCCGCTACTTCGCGACTGTCTTCGACGTGATGCTGATGGAACGCCGGCCCGCAAAGAACGGCAACCAGGCCCAGTGGAGCGAGGCCCTGCGCGAAGCGTTCGCGGCCAACAAGCCCTGGGACGTGCTGGCCCGGGAGGTCCTGTCCAATGACGGCTCCGATCCCAAGACGCGCGGCCTGGCTCGCTTCATCCTCGACCGCGACGCCGAGCCGCATCTGGTCACCCGTGACGTCAGCCGGCTTTTCCTGGGCACCAACCTGCGGTGCGCCCAGTGCCACGATCATCCGCGCGTGGAGGAGTACCGGCAGGAGCATTACTACGGCCTGTTCGCGTTCGTGAGCCGGACCCAGCTGGTGCGCGAGAAAGGATCAAAACTCGCTGTCCTGGCCGAGAAAGCGGATGGCGAAGTGACTTTCCAATCGGTCTTCGATCCGTCCAAGACGACCAAGGCGACCGGGCCGCGCATCCCCAACGGGCCGGCCCTCAAGGAGACGCCGCCGGAGAAGGGCAAGGAATACCTCGTGGCCCCGGCCCCAGGCGTCCGCGCCGTGCCGCGCTACAGCCGACGCGCCCGGCTTGGCCCGGAAGTGACCAAACCCGAACACGTGGCGTTCAAACGAAACATCGCCAATCGGCTCTGGGCCCAGATGATGGGTCGCGGCCTGTTCACGCCGCTGGACATGGACCATCCGGCCAACCCGCCCAGCCATCCGGAGTTGCTGACCTTGCTGGCCGACGACCTGGCCGAACACAAGTTCGACATGCGTTACTTCCTCCGCGAGCTGGCCCTGAGCCAGACTTACCAGCGCTCCAGCGAGCTGCCCGCCGGACTCAAGGAAGCGGAGGCAAGCCGCTACCAGGTCGCCAACCTCAAGGGGCTGACCCCGGAGCAGCTGGCCTGGAGTCTGATGCAGGCGACCGGAGTGACTGAAACGACGCGCAAGGGGCTCGGAGCGCAGGCCAACGAGGCGACGCTCCACGCCCGGCTGGCCGCCAGCGTCACTGCCGTTCGTCAATGCCTTTTCCAGCCAGCCGGGGACCGCTCAGGCGTTCGACGCCACGGTGGATCAGGCCCTGTTCCTGGCCAACGGCCCGACCGTTCGCGGTTGGCTCGCCCCGGCCGGCGGCAACCTCACCGCCCGCCTGGCCGCCGCCCCGAACAATGACGCTCTGGCGGAGGAACTGTACCTGAGTGTCTTTACCCGCATGCCCACGGCCGAGGAACGGCAGGACGCCGGGCAGTTTCTCGACGGTCGCAAGGCAGGACCGACCGCGGGCCATCCAGGACCTTGTCTGGGCCCTGCTGACGTCCGCTGAATTTCGCTTCAATCACTGAGCGACGCGATCGCTCGTTCAAGGGGGGATGTTGTCATGCTGCGTTGCGATTACTCCTGCGGTTCCGCCGAGCATGTGCTGTCCCGGCGGAGCTTCCTGGGCGGACTGACCGCCGGGGCCCTGGGAACGCTGGGCTTCGGGGCGATGGTCCATCCCATCTCGGCCGAGGCGCTGGCGAAGAAGGAAAAGCGCGTCCTGGTCGTCTGGCTCTCCGGCGGCTCCAGCCAGCTGGAAACCTGGGACCCCAAGCCCGGCACCAGTACCGGCGGCCCCTTCCAGACCATCCCGACTTCCGTCCCGGGCGTCCACATTTGCGAGCTGTTGCCGTACACGGCGAAGATGATGCATCGCATGGCCCTGATTCGCGGCATCAACACCACCGAGGACGACCACGGCAAGGGCTACTACATCATGCACACCGGCCGGCGTCCGGAGCCGGCCATGTCCTACCCGCACCTGGGCTCGGTCTGCTCCAAGCTGCTCGGGACCGGCTCCAACCCCTTGCCGGGATACATCCACGTCACGGCGAAGGGCGGCGGCGGTGTGGCCAAGCAAGACAGCGCGTTCCTCGGTCCGCGCTTCGCTCCGGTAGCCCTGGGCGACGGTCAGGAGCCGGCCAACCTGAAACGGCCCGACGATCTGACCGAGGCCGCCGACCGGATGCGTCAGGAGATGCGGCTGAAGGCCAACGACCGCTTCCTCAAGACGCGCCGCTCGGCCGAGACCGAAGCCTACACCTACTCCTACGACCAGGCTGCCCAGCTGATGAGCAAACGCAGCATCTTCGACATCACCCGTGAGCCGAGCAAGGTCCGGGACCAGTACGGCACGCACGACTTTGGCCGGCACTGCCTGATGGCCCGCCGGCTGCTCGAGGGCGGGGCCACTTTCGTCAAGGTGGCACACACCAACTACGACACGCACCACGAGAACTTCGACTTCCACATCGAGCAGCTGGGCGAGTTCGATCGGCCATTCGCCACCCTGCTCGAAGACCTGGAGCAGCGCGGCCTGCTGGATTCGACGCTGGTGATTGTCATGTCGGAGTTCGGCCGAACGCCCACGATCAACCGCAACTATGGCCGCGATCACTGGTCGCGGGCCTGGTCCGTGGCCCTGGCCGGCTGCGGCATCAAGGGCGGCGCGGTGGTCGGCAAGACCAACGACACCGGCACGGCCGTCACCGATCGCCAGGTCCACGGCGGCCATCTGTTCCACACTTACCTGCGCGCCGTTGGCCTCGATTCCAAGAAGAACTTCTACATCGACCAGCGGCCGATCCCGATGGCCGATCCCAAGGCCAGCGCCATCGAGGAGATCCTGGCATGATTGATACGGAAAAGATCCATGCTCCGACTCCGCAGCGGGCCGAGATGCCGGCGGTTGAGCCAGCACACACCCGGATGGTGCAGGAGCTGAAACACACCAGCCCGCTGATCGGCTGCCGGTTCGATCCGTCCGGGGAGTTTGTCTTCGCCGGGGCCCAGGACAACAGCATCCAGCGCTGGCACCTGGCCACGGGCAAGAAGACGGCCCTGATCGGCCACAAGAGCTGGGTCCGCGCCCTGGCCTTTGCCGAGGCGGAAAAACGGTTGTTCTCGGCCAGCTGGGACGGCAAGATCCTGGCCTGGCCGCTGGACGCCGAGTCGCCGGCACCCGGAGAAGATCCTGGACGCTCACAAGGGCTGGGTGCGAGCCTTGGCCGTCAATCCCAGCGGGCACGCTGCTGGCCTCGTGCGGCAACGATCATCTGGTCAAGCTCTGGTCGATTCCGGATCTACGGCCGGTTCGCACCTTCGAGGGCCACACTTCCCACGTCTACAACGTCGGCCTTTCATCCCGCAGGGGCGTCGCTGGTATCGGGCGACCTGAAAGGGATGCTCAAGGTGTGGGACATCAAGACCGGCAAGGAGGAGCGGACGCTGGAGGCAAAGCTCTTGCACAGGTACGACGTAACCTTCGGAGCGGACATCGGCGGCGTGCGGGCCATAGCGTTCGACGCCGCCGGCGGGCTGCTGGCCTGTGCCGGGATCACCGACGTGTCCAACGCCTTTGCCGGAGTGGGCAAGCCGGTGGTGGTGCTGTTTGACTTCGTGTCGGGCAAGATCAAGCAGACGCTTCGGCCGCGCGAGAACTTCCAGGGCACGGCCTGGGGCGTGGCCTTCCACCCGGCCGGCTTCGTTGTCGGCGTCGGCGGCGGCAACGGCGGGGCGCTGTGGTACTGGAAACCCGACGCGGCGGCGGACGTCTTCGCTCTCAAGCTGCCGAACAATGCCCGCGACCTCGACCTGCACCCGGACGGCAAACGCCTGGCCGTGCCCTTTTTCGATGGAGCGGTGCGGGTGTACGATCTGTCGAAGAAGGCGTGACGGAATGTGGCGGCACGTTGGAAAGGTGCCGCCACATTCCGTGAGCATTGTAGGGTGGTCCGAGCGGAGCGAGGCCCACCGGCAATCTCTCGTTCAGCGAACAGTTCCAACCACAGCACAAAGAGGAACACATGGCCGTCTGCGTTTCGCTTATCAACATGAAGGGCGGGGTCGGCAAGACAACTCTCGCGTCCCAGATCGCCTGGCATGCCGTCAGGCAATTGGATAAGAGGGTTTTGCTTATCGATCTCGATCCACAGGCCAACGCCAGCCAATCGATCATGTCGCCACAAACCTGGGTAAAATACTTGGACGATGGGGGTCTTACAGTCGCCGATATCTTTGAGCAGTTTACGCCCACTGGCACTGCAAGCGGGAGTCCAAAGAAGCTTGACCCGTTAAAAGCCATCTACCATCGCGTGAATTATAGTGATGGAAGCCTTCTCCATCTTGTTCCCTCGCGCTTGAGCTGTCCTGGACACTTCGAAATCCGCACGACAAGGACACGTTGCTGCCGCGATTCGTAGCCAAGGTGGAAGAAAAGTACGATTTGATTATACTCGATTGCTCCCCCACCGATTCCATTCTGACAGACGCGGCGTATCACTGTAGTCGATATATTCTCGTGCCAATTCGAGCTGAGTTTCTTGCATCAATCGGCTTCCCATTGCTGAATCGCAGTATCGAGGCATTTAAGATGCGTCATGAAGATAAGGTGATCGAAGTATGCGGCCTCGTGTTCAACGATTTTGTTCGCGGCAATGAGAAGCGAGAACACAAACTCGCACGTAGAAATGTAAAAGAAAAGGCCACAGAATACGGCTGGTACGTCTTCAAGAACGATATTCCCCACTCCGACTCGTATTTCCGGGCCGCGAGAGACGGAATGCCGATTGACAACGCCAAAGGCACGCATGAGAAGGTGAAGGACGAGTTCGCAGCTTTCGCCGCAGAGTTTTTTGGTAGGATTGATCTATGAACCGAAAATCACGATCGTCCTTCCTCGAAGAAGAGGTCAAGCTACTTGTCCAATACTTCGGGGTCGATAGGGTCCAGACTGCCTTGTCCAAGGTTTCAAACGGTGCGGTCGAGGCACCTCAACGTCAATCTCGCCGCCAATCTGCCGAACCCGATCACCAAGCCAACCCAAGCGTCACAAGCCTGCTGGAGCAGCTTCGGCAGATGGATGAGGTGAAGCACCGCCTCCTGACCGACTTCTACACTCAACTGAAGGACAAGAAGGTTTTACCCGAGTCCCAGGACATCCGTCACTTCGCGAACTCATTGGACTGAAGGAGATTGGTGGCAAGTCCCGCAAGGACATGATCCCTAGATTAATGCGATTCCTCGTGGAGCAGCCTGCAGGGCGACTCCAGGTCGATATCGAGACAGCCGCGAACGTTTCAGAGCAACAGCGCCAGCAAGGCTTTTCTGTGCTTACCGACAAGCTATTGGGCGACAAAGAAGGCAAAAAGGGGACATCGTAGATAGGTTTGCCGAACGAAAAGGTGCAGTTGACCGGGCCGGCATGATGGCGTTCCACGGATCAATGGCTCATCAGTCGGCCCAGCAACTGATCCGAGGCGTTCTCTAACGGCAGGCTCTGGCCACGCTGCTCTGGGCCCGCCGGTTATGCTCCGTGTACCTTTCCAATGGCATACGGTCGCCGTGGCCCCAGGGCAACAACAAAGAATCAGGCCCGGGCTTGCTCCAGAGCATCCATTCGGGTCTGAAAAGCGGACCAGCCCTCGCCCGAGGCAAGACGACCAGGTGGGCCGGACCAGCTCCAATTCCGGCCACCGCTTCAGGCTACGCTTGCTTGCCTGCCTCAGCTGCCAGACGGAACTCCGGCCAGGCGAAAACCGAAGCGGCTGCTCCGGCGACTCGGCTCCGAGCCGTCGCGGAGGGCCGCCCGGCAGTACCCGCCGTAGCTGTGCCAGCTCCCGCCCCGGATCACGCGCTGGGGGCCCTGGGAAACGTCCTGGCACCACTCCCAGACGTTGCCGTGCATGTCGTAGATCCCGAGGCGGTTCGGTTTGTACGAGCCCACTTTTGTCGGGCGCTGGAGGCAGTCACCCTTGCGGCCAGAACCGAAGGGGTAGTTGCTGTTAAAGTTGGCCTGGTCAGAAGACAGATCGTTGGTGGGTCGGTCCAGGTAGAAGTGGAAAGAGCAATCGTGTTGAGAAGTAGCCCCTCCTCGACAAGAGAATTCCCACTCCGCCTCGGTTGGCAAGCGGTACACCCATTCTCTATTTGTTTCCCGGGTGTTCAACCGCCGGAGGAACTCCTGCGCGTCCTCCCAGGAGACCTGCTCCACCGGAAACTGCTTCAGGTCAGCGTCGGAGATGCCCTTGACCTGATCCTTACCACCTCCAGCGCGGGAGAAGTAACTCGGATTGGCACCCATGAGGGCCTGCCACTGCTCCTGGGTGACCTGGCGGACGCCGATGTAGAAGTCCTCAGCAATCTGAACCTGTTCATCGCCCGGTTGACCTCCGCCTCCCCCCATCCAGAAAGTGCCCGCAGCGACGCGGACGAACTTCATTCCCAGGCCATTGGTAAACTCGGCCGGCAACTTCTTCTCCAGCTTCTGGGCCTCCGCGTGAATCCGCTTACGTTCCTCCTTCTTCTGGCGAGCGATCTCGGCCATGGAAGGAGTCGAACCGGGAAGCTGAGTCAATGGTCGAGCCGGCTGGGCGGGCAGCTTGACGGCGGGCTTCGCTGGCGTGGGCTGCGGAGGAACCCCAGCGGCGACTGAGGTCAGGAAAGGACGAAGACGTTTGGCCAGTTCACCGGCAGTGGCCAGGCGGTCCTCGCAGTCGGGATCGACGCATTTCTTCAGCAGGCGAATGACGTCCTTCTCGACTCCAACTTTCAGCAAATCAGCGATGAATTTCACTCCTGGACCGCGATCGAGCCGGCCGGTGAGCAACTGGTAACCGATCACCCCCAGGGCGTAAACGTCGTCGCGCGGGTCGGGAGCCTGCCCCATTTTCTGTTCCGGTGAGGCATACAGTGGCGTATGGGAGCCGCGCAGGTAGGAAAGCATACGCAGGCCAATCGACCGGCTGCTGCGGCTTTCGCTCGCCAGCTGGTAGCGAGCTGCCACGCCGCCGATGCCGAAGTCGGTGATGAGAAATTCCCGGCCGCCCTTGCTGCGTGGTCGGGCCAGCACGTTGGCCGGCTTCAGGTCGCGATGCACGATCGGCTCCTTCAGATCGTGGAAATGGGCGACGATCTCGGCCAGTTCCAGCAGATGAGGCAGCCCGTGGGTCAGGAGCTGGTTGTCCCGTTTCCAGGCGTGGATCAGGCCGGTCAGGTCGCCGCCGGGAACGTATTCGTACTTGAGCCAGGCGGGGCGGGCGTCCAGGTCGGCGTCCAGGAGAGCGACGACCCCTTCGTGGGCTCCCTGTTCCTGAACGCGGTTGATCATCTCGGCCTCGTAGGGCAGCAGCCGGGCCTGGGCCTCCAGATCGAGACAGTACTTGACGGCAGCGCGGGTGCCGGCCAGGCGCGGATGACGCGCCAACCAGACCTCGCCGAAGCCGCCCACGCCCAGCACCTGTTCCAGAATCCAGCCGTGCAGTTCCGGTCGCGCCTCGCCAGGCTGGAACCGCGGCAAGCGGGCCGGCAGCAGCGGCAGCATCTCCTCCGGCTGCCGCAGGGAGAGGCTGGCCGGGACGGTCGTGCCGGTCAGGTCGTCCGGCCGCTTGAGTGTCTGCCGGGCCAGGGCCGGCATCTGGATCAGGTAGGCGGTCAGCGTCTGCTTCTGGGCGGCCGGCAACGGCTGCAGCAAGGCGGCCGAGATTTCTGCCACCGCCTGCAAGGCCTCGGCCTTGACCTCCTCGCTGCCGGCCTGAACCGACTCCTGCAAGCTGGCACGCATCTGCTCCTCGGTCTCGCTCTGCCGCCAGTAGTGCAGCGCGTCCTCCGCGATGTCGTAGACCACCTCGCCAAACGGAATGAGGCCCAGCAGGCCCTTCAACCCCCGGCCACAGACCGCCTGGGCCACACAGCGAAACAGCTTTCCCCAGCGAGCCATGAGTGCGTCTCCTGAAGTGGAACAGGATGCTACGAGGGGATTCGTTCCCGTGAATGCAGTTATTGTACGAAATCAGCATGGAGCGGAATTGATCTGTGGGGTCGCCTGCGGGTAAGATGGAAGGAAAGGGAGGTGCAGTGTGGACAAGACGCAAACGGGCGTTCCAACGAGTGAAAGCCCCGCGATCCCCCAGCCCCAGCGCCGGAAGCGACTTGCTCCGTCCGCCTTTCGGAGAGGGACGAGGCCAAGGTCATGGCAGCGGCAGAAAAACCGCCCGCCCCCAACGAAGCGGCTTTGCAAGCCGCCAGACGGTTTATCCAGCGCCATGGATGAGACGCGAATCGAGATTCTGACGGCGAAGCACGAGAGGGGAACCTTTGATTGTGGCAAGTCCCCTCTGAACTCCTTCATTCGCCAGCACGCATCCGTGAATCACGAGCGGGGGGTGAGCCGGGTCTACGTCGCGGTCCGCGGCACACAGCAGCAAGTGCTCGCCTACTACGCCTCGTCAGCCGGGACGTTCCTGCGCGATCATCTTCCGCCGGATGACCAGTTTGGGCTCCCCAGATACCCGCTGCCCACGGCTCACCTTGGGCGGCTTGCCGTCGATCTGTCCTGCCGAGGCCAGCGTCTGGGCGAGTTGCTTCTCTTCCACTTCCTGAAAACGGCCTGTGACGTGGCGGAGCGGATCGGCGTCTTCGCCGTGGACCTGTTCTCCAAGGACGACGACGCCAAGCGCTTCTACCAGAAGTACGGTTTCATCCCGTTGCAGGACGACAGGTTCCATCTCTAGTTGCCGATGGCGACAGTCCGGGCGATGTTCTTCCAGGCGGCAAGTCCGCCAGATGCGGGCAACCAGGAAGGTGGTCGCGCTTGACGCTGATTGGTCGGCGCGAGAAGGTCGAGCAGGCACGGGACAACCCGTTTGGCTGGGATGCGTACGTGATCGTTTGTGCGTTCTCCGCTGCCGGGCACAGCATCCGCTTCAGCAACCATCCCATCAAGGAAACTGAACATGGCGAAAGCGAAGGCTAAGGCGTTCCCCCGTCAGGTCGAACCGTTGCTGACCAAAAAATCGGGGATTCTCTCGAAGGCCCAGGCGCTAACGACGATGGGCCTTGCGGAAACAGCCCAGCCGCTCTGGGCGTCAGCGGCGGCGTATGAGGAGCGAATCGCCGCGATCCTCGATGCCCTCGGGGATAGCCTGGAGGCAGCGGTGCATCGCATCAGCGCGGCGTCCTGCTACCAGAAAGCCGGCGACCCAAGCCGGGCCACCAACCTGTTCCCTGCCGCGCTGGCGGGTCCGCTGCGCGAGGTCACGCGCAACGAAGTCGAAGCAATGCTGACCGAGTGCCTCACACTCTTGCTGGATTCCGCACCCCGAAGGGCCGGCAAAGGATCGGCTGACCAGGATGAGTGATTGGCAAGTCCTGGGGTCGGGAAAAGTCTTTCACTGGAATCGGGTCAAGACCGCTCGCCTACCGGGCTGCCTCGCCGCCGGGAACGTATTCGTACTTGAGCCACGCGGGGCGGGCGTCCAGGTCGGCGTCCAGGAGAGCGACGACCCCTTCGTGGGCTCCCTGTTCCTGAACGCGGTTGATCATCTCGGCCTCGTAGGGCAGCAGCCGGGCCTTGGGGCGGAATTGATCGGGGATCGCCTGCGGGTACGATGGAAGAGAAGGGAGGTGCAGTGTAAACAATCTGACACCTTCTTCGTCCGTCTTTTGCGTCGTTTCAAACAGAACGGGAGCCAGGAGGGGTCGGATGCTGAAGACCTACACTGCCAAGTATACAAGAATCACATCTGGCTACGTGGGTCAGGTGGTCGAATGGCCGGAAGTGATCACGGAAGGCAAGAACCTGGAAGATTGCCGACAGCTTCTACAGGATGCTCTCCAGGAAATGATCGCGGCCTACCGCCAGCAACAGAAGGAAATCCCTGTGGGCGGAGGGCTGATCGAGCAGATTCCAGTTGAGATAGAATATCCGTGAAACACGACGTTTCACGGTCGTGCCTGCTCGAGCCGGGCACCGAGCGTGACGTTGGAAGACTCAGAGGTTCCATCATGAACATGCCTCTCCAGCCTGTTGCTGTTCCCTTGTTTGAAGACGAACAGGGCGGCCTGCGCGTTACCGGCACGCGCAGTCTTGCTCGAGCGCATCATCCACGCCTTCGAGGATGGGGCGACCCCTGAGGGCATTGTCCAGAGTTACGATACGCTCTCTCTGGCTGACACGTACGCGGTGCTGGGATGGTATCTCCGACACAAGGCGGAAGTACAGGATTACCTGACCAGACGGGCGGAGCAAGCGGAGGCGATCCGGCGCACCGATCGAGGTCAAGCAGCCCTCCCGAGCTGATCTGCGTGCCCGCCTGCTGGCTCGCCGGGGCTGCTTGCCGCAGCCGTTGCCGGCCGCCCAAGATCAGGTTCTCTATCTTCCCCTGTAACTGGTCGGGATAACCAAAGCGCTGACCGTCGCGGATTTTGAGGAAGAGCCAGGAGAGGTCGGGAAGCGAAGGCGTGTGCTGGTGGCGTGTTGGCGGTGTCGCTTTTTTGTCATCGCTGGGGCAAGCACGGACACGCCCGGGCATCTCCTGGCCAGACCGCCAGGCAAATGCGCCGTTGGCGGTGTGGCGGTCTCAGCGGTCTTGTCTCCACGGTGCCCCCTCCCTCTCCAAAAGCCGTGACGGTTAGCCAAAGCGAATCCAGTCTGCGGCGCAGGAAGAGAGGTCGCAAGGGGCCAACGCTTGTGTGTGTCGGGGCGCAATGCAATCCATTCTGCACGTGCCGACCGCGTGACAGCAACCCAGGAATCAGCTAAAACAGAACAGAGGAGGTCTGTCTCCAGGGCATCCGTAACCTTATTCCTCGGCCGAAAGGGCAGGTCATGGTCGATGGCAGCGAGCGCGAGCCGGAGCGTCAGACCGGCGACACGCTGGCTGCCTTGCTCAAGGATGCGATCCACAGCCACCCCGACCCGGCCGCCTGCCGGATGCTGGTCCAGCTGTCGCGGGAGAAGTTCGGGTCCGAGGGCGACGCCCTTCTGGCCGAGGCCCTGGCGGAAGCGCTGTCCAGCCGCTCCCAACCCAAGCAGGAAGTCATCTGCGAGGCCCTCGCTCCCCTCCTGGTCCAGGACGCCAGCATCCCTTTTGTTCTCGCCCTGACCGCCAGCCAACACACAGCGGGCCGGCACCTGGCCCTGGCGATGCTCGGCCAATGGCCCCGGGCGCTCGATCTGCCTTTCCTGCAACCGCTGCGGGAAATGCTGCCTGATCGAGAACTGCCTACCGCCCCCAAGCTGGCCGCCCTCGCCACGCTGGCCCGCGGCCTGGGGCCGGATAGCCCGCAGTTAACCGAGTTTTTGCATTTGCTGACCGCCGGCCGCAGCAAGGCACGCTCCATCAAGCGTCTGCGCCGGCTGGAAATGCTGATCGGCCCCAGTCAGGTCATTGAGGCGGTGTGCTCGGAACTGGAAGAGGAGCTGCGCCTCAGCTGTCCGCGCTGCCAGGTGTCGCTGCGTCGGCCCGAGATGATCCGCCATCTGTGGGAAGAACATCGCCTGGTCCTCGATGGCCGGCGCGTCCGCGAGCCGTGGGCCCTGGTCGAGGACTGGATCGAGGGCTATGCCGCTTTGCAGGACCCGGAATTGCTCCAGCGCTGCCGGATCCTGGCCGAACGGCTGGATGGAACGCGGGGGCTGTATCAGCTGGATCGGCTGTTGCTGACCCGCAAGATCACGGAGGCCGAGGCCCTGGGACGGCTGCGGGACGAGGCCGGCCGGGCCCACAGCTCGATCTGTCCGTGGTGCTGGGCCCTGGTGCCGCAGCCGATCGAATCGCCGCCGCTGGACGTCTTTACGCTCGATGGCGAGATCTGTGCCGCGGGTTACAAGGTCGCGGTGGAGGAAGACGGCTGGCGAACGCAACTGCGGCTCAAGACGCCCTTTGAAGAGGAAACCGCCCCGGAACCGGGACTGGTCCTGACGCGCAGGGGGGCGGTCTGGCTTGTCGTCGCCCCACTGGTCTTGCTGGACTTGCTGCTGGCTCTGCTGCTCCGGCTGCCCATCCCTCCCGTGCTGGTCCTGCTGCTGCTGGCCGCGGTCGCCTGGCAGGTCATCAGGTTGCTGTCCTGGTATCGCCAACCGGTGGCCGAGCGCGTCCGCCGCCATGCCTGGACCGACCTGGTTCCCCGGTTGCACCGCAATGGCTTCTCGCTGGACGACTCGGCGTTCCTGGCGGGCCTGGCTCGTCTGAGTGGCCGGGATGGGTTGAGAGAACTTCGGGCCGACCTGCTGCCGCCCCTGGTACACAGCCTGGAGGGGGCCGTGGCCGCCGGCACGGCGCCGCCGGCCCACCTGGCGGCCGTGCGTCGCTTGCTGGTCGCCGACAGCGTGGCCGACGGCGCGGACCCGATCCCGCTGGTGGTCAAGCAGATTGCCCTCTGCTTTGAGGGGAAGCTGCCGCTGCTGTATGCGGACCGGCTGCTGGACGGCTGGGAAAGCCCCTGGTGGACCCCCGGCAACCTGGCCCGGCTGCGCGTGCTGCTGTGCGACCGGGCTTTTGAGACCGGCTACGAGGTTCGCACTCTGCTGGACCTCGGCCAGACCGTGCCGTCGCTGGGCACGGTCCTGGCGACCGAACGGCCGCTCGGCCTGGCCGCCCTGCGCTTTCTCTGGTCGCAGCGGTCCAGCGTGCCCTGGGAGCGCTGCGGCCCGGTGCAGACGGTCTTCGACCTGGCCCGCTCCCGCGACAGCGCCCGGCTCCTGGAAGCCAACCCGGACCTGCTCCTGCTCCAGGAGGAACCCGACTGGCCGCCGGTCAGCGCTTCCGGCAAGACCAACCTCGCCCCGGTGCAGATCCTGCTCCGGGCCTCGGGCGTCGTCTGCCAGGGCGTCCTGTTCAACGCCATGCCGCGCATCGTGGAAACAAAGACCCGCTGGCGAAACTGTGAGCTGATCCTGGACGACAAGAGCTTCTGGTCGCGGGTGGAACTGGATGCGCTGGAGAAACGGCTGGAGCGGTGGTTTCGCTGGGCCTTTTTGGATTTCCTGCCGCAGGTGGCCGGAGCGCAGCACTGGCAACCGCCGGACCGGAGCACGCTGTTCCGTGCCTGGGGGGCCTGCTCCTGTCCGGAGTGTCAGAAATACTTCCTGCCCCGGGTGGGCGAGCTGGGCGTGGCACAGCGCGAGGATGCGCCGGTGGCTCGGATTGTGGGCTAAAAGTCTGTTCGTTGAGCCGCTTGCGGCTTAGCGCTGCGAGCCAGTGCGCTAAGCCGCAAGCGGCTTCAGAGACCAACCATGCTCCTGGGTTACAACACCAATGGCTTCGCCCACCATCGCCTCGAAGACGCCATCGTCATCCTCGCCGAGCTGGGTTACCGCAGCGTCGCCATCACGCTCGATTACCACGCGCTCAACCCGTTTGATCCGGCCCTGCCTGGGCAGCTGGCGGTCGTCAAGGGATTGCTGCAACAGCATGGTCTGTGCTCGGTGATCGAAACGGGAGCCCGCTTCTTGCTCAATCCCCGCCGCAAACACTACCCGACGCTGCTCTGTCCCGACCGTGAGCGGGAATCACGGATGGATTTCCTCCGCAAAGCCATCGACATTGCTCAGGAACTGGGTTCGGATGCGGTCAGTTTCTGGTCGGGAGCCTCTTCTTCCGGAAGTGACCCGGGTGTGCTGATGGGGATCATGGAGAAGAGCTGCCAGGCCCTGTGCCAGTATGCCGAGCCCCGGGGAGTTCGCCTCGCCTTCGAGCCAGAACCGGGCATGTTCATTGACACGATGGACCGGTTCGCCGACCTGCACGAGCGAGTTGGGCATCCGCTCTTTGGCCTGACCCTGGACGTCGGACATCTCCATTGCCTGGGAGAGGTGCCGATCTCTCCGTATCTGCACCAATGGCGGGAGTGGCTGTGGAACGTCCACATCGAGGACATGCGCCGTGGCGTCCACGATCACCTGATGTTCGGCGAAGGGGAAATGGATTTCACCGAGGTCCTGGGCGGTTTGCAGGAGATCGGCTACTCGGGCGGAGTCCACGTCGAACTGAGCCGGCACAGCCACAACGCCGTCGAAACGGCGCGCACCGCCCTCACGTTCCTGAAAGCGCGCCTGAATGGCAGTTAGCCCCGAAGGGGCGGCAGTCAATAGGCCGGGGCGTGAGCCCCGGGCGGAGGGGCAACGCCCTGGGTCGGCTCCTCCGGTTTGGCTCTCCGCCGCCAGCGTGGCGGGGCCAGGAAGAAGAAGAGCAGCACCAGCAGAGCAAACGTCACGTAGATGGGGACGTACACCGCTTGAGTGGAGCCGGGGAACAGCAGCTTCCGCAGAAAGAACAGCGACCAGGAGATTTCGGGAATTTTTTCGCCGCTCCTGAGGGTATCCAGGTCCTGACCGGCCAGTTCCCGGTAGTTCCCTTCCCAGGTCGTGAGCGGACAGCGGATGCCCGCAAAGGCCTCAAAAACGACGATCAGGATCGCCAGCAAGTGGAGACAGCGGAACCAGGGGTTCCGCACCCAGCTCCAGCGACAGAGTGTCCCGACCATGATCAGCACCTGGCCAAACAGGACAAAACCGACGTAGCACAGGTGCAGAATCAGCACCAGGTCCGCCTGGGTCGCGTAGCTCATTTCTCTTGTCCCCTCAAAGGTTCGACCGCCCAGCCAGGAGAAGTCCCTATCTATACGATCCGAGCCCCTGGAAAGTTATTCCCGTTTCGGCTCATTTCATTTGTTTGGACAGAAAAACGTCGCCCGGGTTCGCGTGATCGCTCTTGCCGGATCGCGGCCGTTCGGTCACACTTGGGGCCGCCCCGCGGCCCCACGCTTGCCAACCGCTCTTGCGTTCACCTGGCAAGGGGGTAAGGTAAAAGGAAGTTTTGCGGTTACAGATCGGATTCCCCTCAGAAACAAAGGAAATCTCTTCATGGCGCGAGTAACAGCCCTGGTTGCAGGCCTGGTCCTGGCCTGTCCCTGCCTGGTGCAGGCCGAGGCCCCCCCGGCCGGCACGTGGAAGGTCTTCATGCCTTCCGAGGATGCCCAGGCGCTCTGGCTGATCAAGCTGGAAAAGAAGGATGACAAATGGGTTGGCAAGGTGATCGCGACCGCCAAGGGAGCGCCCGAGGCGACCCTCGAGGACCTCTCCCTGGCCAAGGACCTGCTCCGGTTCAAGCTCAAAGTGAAAAACTCCGCCCTGCCGTTCGAGGGGAGGGTCTCCAAGGTCGAAAAGGAGCCCGTGCGTCTCTTCGGTTCCCTGACGTTGCCTTCCGGCCTCAGGCCGGCGCATCTGGAAAGCACGACCTTGACCAGCTTTGATCCCGTGGAGGTCCACAAGGAGACGCTGGCACGCGAGACGCTCAGCTACGAGATCGTGAATGCGGCCCTGCCTCTGCTGAGCGAGGCGGCGGCCAGCAAGGCCAAGGTCGAGGAGGTTCGGTCCTGGGCCGACAAGGCGATCAAGGCGGCCGACAAGCATGGCCCTCTGTGGCAACGCCAGGTGATGCTGGCCATTGTCCAGGTCCTGCACGATCAGGAGGGTTACGCCAACGTGGCCCTGCAGGTCGCCCGCCAGGCCGAACGCTTGCTGGACGAGAAGGACCCGCCGTCCGAGAAGCGAAAGGTCCTCACCTATCTGTCCCTGGCCCTGATGAAAGCGGGCAAGGCCGACGAATCCAAGGAAGTCCTGGCTCGCAGAGACAAGCTCCCCTACCTGATCTCCAAGAAGTATGCCGGACGGACGGCCAAGGCCGGCCAGACGGCCCTGGTGGAACTGTTCACGGGAGCCCAGTGTCCCCCCTGTGTGGCGGCGGACCTGGCCTTTGACGCCCTGGAGCAGACCTATCGCCCCAGCGAGGTGGTGCTGCTGCAATACCACGTCCACATACCGGGCCCGGACCCTCTGGCCAACCCGGACACCGAAAGCCGGCTGACGTACTACGATGGTCAGGGCACTCCGGAGTTCCTCATCAACGGCAAGCCGGGCCCCTCCGGCGGAGGTGGGTTTGATCTCGCTCAGGCAAGGTACGATTCCTACTTTGAGACCATCAGCAAGGTCCTTGAACAGCCCGCCCGGGCGGCCATCAAACTGAGCGCCACCCAGAAAGGCAACCGGATCGAGATCAGCGCCGACGTTTCCGATCTGACTGAAACCGAGGGCGACGTCCGGCTGCGTCTGGCCCTGGTCGAGGAGGCGGTTTCCTACACCGGCGGCAACAAACTGCCAAAGCACCATTGCGTGGTGCGTACCTTTGCCGGCGACCCTGCTGGCTTTGCCCTGAAGGCGAAGACCACCAGCAAGACGGCCACGATCGACCTGGAAGAGCTGCGCAAGAAGCTGACCGAGTACCTCGACAAGACCGACAAGGAAACGCCTTTCCCCAACAAGGACCGGCCGCTGGAACTGAAACGCCTGCGCGTGGTGGCGTTCGTTCAGAACAACAAGACCAAGGAGGTTTACCAGGCGGCCCAGGTTCCCGTCGCCCCGTGACAAGGCTCCGATAACAAGGTGACAGGGTGACAGGACCAGGGGATCGGAACACTAATCAACGCTAATCTGCACTAATCGGAATGCGGGTTTCCTTGCTTCGATTAGCGCAGATTAGCGCCGATTAGTGTTCCGATCCCCTGGTCCTGTCACCTCGTCACCTTGTCATTTCACCTCCAGCTCAGCACCCGGAAGACTCCCTCCCTTCGGCGAATGCGGTCTGGCAGCGTCAGCAGCTTCTCCCGGTAGATGCTCAGCACCAATCCCAACCCGAAGAAGACGCCGCCGCCGATCATCAGATACACGGCGGTGGTTTGCAGCTGGTCCGGCAGGCGGACGTACAGCAGCAGCGTCAGCAGGTAAACGGCCGCCATGATGGTGCCGGTGACCGTCGAGGCTCGCAGCCGGAACAGGAAGCCGGTCGAGACCAGCAGCAGCGCGGCCAGGAACATGCCCGCCTCGTTGAGCGTGTAGAAGGTGCCCGGGTCGCTCGTGTCCCCACCCAGCACGGCACAGCGGCGGAACAGGACCACCACGGTCAAGGGCACGGCCACGAGCAAGCTGCCAAAGACCATGCCCACGCTTACCAGGTCGTCCTCGCGCTCCTGCTCGCGATACCAACCGACGTGGGCCATCACGAGCATGCCGGCCCCGATCGCCACGCAGACCAGCTCCAGCTTCTGTTCCGGCCGCAGGTCGGTCAGGACGGCCAGCACGATCACCACCAGGGCGGCGTTGGCCACCGTGGTCACCACGTACCAACGCCGCCAGCCCTGCTGCCGGACCAGGCCTACCGCCACGGCACTGATCGCCAGCAAGATCAGGTGCAGGGGCACCAGCGTGCCGCGGGTTGCTGCCTCGGCCGCCAGCTCCCCAATGCTCATCAGCACCCCGGCCACAAAAGCCAGCGACAGCAGTGCATTGCCACAGGCGAACAGGGCCTCCACCGTGCGGTTGCCGTAGCGATCCAGCATCGACAGCCGATAGCCGGCCAATAGAAGCAACCCAACCACCGCGAAGGCCGCCACGTAGTATTCGTCGGGCACCTTCCAGTAGCTCAGCACTTGCCAGACGGCCGCACAACCGGCCAGGGTGCAGAAATAGAAGCAAACACCCTGCCGATGCAACCCCGCCGCCAGGCCGTAGAACACGGCCGCCTCGACGAAGAACAGGAACAGCAGCAAATTCACCTGTTCACCCTTGTGGAAGCCAAAGCCCTCCACGGCCGTGCCCAGGCTGAACAGCAGCATCAGCAGGGTGGCGACGTGCCCGATCCAGAGCAGCGGCTTCTCCGGCGTTCGACCCCGATAGAGTCGGGCGGCAATCACGTAGGCGAGCGGGATCAGCATCAGCATTGGGGCCTGCTGTTCCCAGCGGCTCTGGGGCCAGGCGACGACCAGCAGGCCGGCCGCCGCCAGCAAGGTCGCGGCCATCGTGCCCAGGAAGTACAGCAGCGACAGCGCCGGTCGGCTCTTGCGGGAGAGATGGGCCCCGAACCGGCAAGACAGGGCCGTCACCACCATCGCGGCCACGTAGGTGCCGGACAGCTTGTACCCCCACCCGATGGCCAGGCTGGAGGTCGTTCCGAATTGCAGCACCACGCCCAGGAGAATGGGAACCAGGTTGAGCAGGAAGGCCAGTGCCGGGCCGGCCCGGAACAGGGCGGCCTTTTCATCGCGGTCGGCGGCCAGCAGCAGGTTGACCAGCAGGGCCGTCCCCGCCAGGGCGAAAAGAACCACCTCGACCGTCGGGATGTTCCATTCGATCAGCTGAATCAGCAGCACCTCGGCCCAAAGCAAGGTGAAGACGGCCAGGTGCAGATAGATGCCCAGCCGGCGCACCACCAGGTCGGAATAGAGGTACGGTGTAACCGGCCGCCAGCACCAGGCCCAGCGCCAGCATCTGTCCCCAGTCCTTGGTGACAATGTCCGACGGTTCCTTGCCCGCCGCCTCGAAGAGCGGTCGGAAGAGATCGTAGAAGACGCCGCCGCACAGCTGGGCCCCCAGCAGCAGCAGCAGACCCGCCGCCATGACCGCCTGGCCCGACCAGAAGAAGGCCAGGCCGAAGCGCTTGCGTCCGAACGGACTGTCGCTGTCGGGAAAGGCCCGTTCCAGGTGAATGCAGATCACGCCCAGGGCGACCAGCCAGACCGATGGGGCGGCGATCTCCCAGAACATCCGGAACCGCTGGTCGGCCAGGATCAGCAGCCCCGTCGCGGCCGCGCCCAGGACCAGCACCGGCACGAACATCACGTCCTTGAGCAGCCGGGCCGAGATGGCATAGAGCAGACAGCAGACCAGGGCCGGTATCCACAGGTGCCCTCCCTTCTCGATGGGAATGAGCCCCTGGGCATCGTAGAACCAGAGGTTCAGCGGCATGACCAGGCAGGCCAGCAAGGTCAGGGCCCGGCCGGCCAGGTGGTAGCGGGTGCCCAGGATCAGGGCCCAGCCGCCAGCCAGCAGCACGCCGGTGCCCGCGCCCAGCAGACAGGCCACGAACAGTTTGTTCTGGAACAAACCCTCGACACCCAGATAGATGATCAGACCCAGCACCAGCAAGGCACCGCCCGAGGCCAGCAGCCACTGGATGCTGCGCGGATCGAGGAGGATCTCCAGGAGGTTTCGCTTTGGGCGGGCGGGTTGCAGGACCGGCACCCCGGGGGCTGACGCCCCCGGGCTCGCCGCGCCGCGCCGCTCGCCGGGCGATGGTCGGTCAGGCTTTTTGCTGTCTGTGCGGGCCAGCACCACGGGCTCGGCCGCTTCCGCCGAGGAGACCGGCTCGGCCAGCGGGGCACGCTCCTGATCCAGTTTGCGCCGCAAGGAAGCGATGCGCTCGTTGCACTCGGTCAGGAAGGCGTGCGTTGCCGAGAGCGGAATCCGGCCTTCCCTCTCGTGCTTCTTGATCTCGAAGCAGAGGAACACCAGCTGGCGGAGCCGATCGACCTGGTTGCCCTGCGCGGGAGCGCCGCAGTCCGGGCAAAAGGTCTGATGCAGGGGGATTCGAGTCTTGCAGCTCCAGCATTGCTCGCGGGGCCGCAGCCGCAGCTCGTCGGTGGCCCGGCTCTTGTCGATGCGATCACGCTGATCGCGGTAGTAATCGATGAGTGCGTCGTAAGTCTCACGACGCAGGGCCTGATTCTGATGGGCTCGATTGAAGAAATCGAGAGCGAAGTCAACGGCGTCGCGCAGCTCTTGCGGATCGAGGACGGGTTTGGGCTCGACAGCGGGCACGGTCCACCTCCTGGAGAATGGCCTGGAGAACGGAACGGGTTGAAAGAGATTGTGTCCCCCAGCTTTACCACAACCAGTGCGGAAAGCAAGGGGTGACTTTGCAGGCACCGTGCAAAAGGTGGCTGTCACGCATTTGGCCAAGAATTCGTTACTGCTGAGATTGTCGAATCTGGCCGGTTGTTGTATACTCACGTTCAGTTAAAGAGGATCACTTGCGGTCCGAGCGGAGGATGAACGCGATGCAACCCGTTTGCGAAAGCCACTTCGTGAAGGAACAGACGGTCCTGACCTCTTGTTCCGCCCCTTCCTCAACCCTCCCCGGCTGCCCGGCTTGCAATGGCCGGGTGCTGTTCTTGCGCAATTTCTATCGCTGTTCCCGCTGTGGTTTCTGTCTGTGCGTCGGTTGCGAAGAGGGGCCAGCCGGCGAAACCGGCGGACCGGCAGAGGAATGAGACTTTGCGGGACGAATCGAGTGTTTTCTTGCGTGGCCTCAGCTGACGGAACCAGGCGGGCTCGTCATCGTGGTCGCCGGCGTGACAGCCGTGGGACACAATCACCAGCGTGGCCACCAGCAAGGCACCGAAGATAAACCAGCCACGTCGCGGTTGCTGGGGTGGCCGAAAAGGTCCGTCCGGGAGCAGGACTGGCCTGCTCCCGCGCTGGCCCTGCGGTGATTGCAGCACAGGCATCGGTTTGCGTCTCCTTCCCACAAGCGAACCAACAAGCACGTACCCTGTCCCCCTCCGGAACCAGCTCTCGCCAGTTCAACGCCACGGAGGGCGTTCCCTGCGGAACCGACTGCCGGCGCAGGTCACCGGCCCGGGGTTTTCGGAGCCTCCCCCTGTTTATGACAGCATTTGAGCGACAGCAGTGCGAACGCCGTGCCGTACTGCTGATGGTAGTTGTACAGCGGAAACAACTATCGGCGGCGCCGGTTCTCCGCAGTCGCCTGCGTCTCCAGACCGGCAAGGCAATTACAACACCAATTTGCCGTTCTGGACTGTCAAGGAATTCAGGTTGACCAGCAGCTGCCTGAGGTTTGCCAAATCCAACAAGGTCCCATGATCGAACAGATCGTTGGGGCTCAGGGGTGACAACAGCCCCTGGGAGAAGAGGGCATCGTTCACGGTCGTGTCCGTCGTGTCGTTTTGCTGGTAGTCCAGGGCCGTTTTCGTGCTGCCGATCTGGCCGACGAAGATTGTCCCCACTGCGTCCAAGATTCCATTGATGGCGCCAACGGAGAGCTTGCCATGGTTCGGGCTGCCGATGGAACCGCCCGAGACGATGGCGCTCTGACTGTCGATGGCTCCGTTGATCGTCAGGTTGCCGAGGATCGAGCCCAGGGAGGCGATGCGCCCGTCCTGCAGGGGCCCCGTGATGGTGACGTTCCCGTTGACGTTGCCCACGCACAGGATCTGTGCGTGGCTCAACGGCCCACCGATCGTCAGGTTGCCGTTGATCGAACCACTCGTGGCAATGAGGCCCCCTTGCTCTGGGCCGTTGATCGCGACCGTTCCGTTCATGTTACCGATGGTCACGATCTGCCCGCTTACAGGTCCTCCGATCGTCAGGTTGCCGAGGGTCCCCCCGGTGAAGATGGAGCCCCCCTGCACGGGGACCTTGACATTGATGGGGCCGGCCGAGACGGTTGGTGCGTTCACTGCGCCGTTGATGGTGATTGTTCCGGTGACCGAGCCGTAGGCGGTGATGGAACCGCCCTGCACAGGGCCGTTGAGGTTGATGGTCCCGCTGTTGGGGCTGGCCGAGACGGTCGGCCCGCTCATCGCACCTTGAATGGAGATGTTGCCGAGGACCGAGCCATAGGTAGTGATGAAGCCCCCTTGCAGGGTGCCGTTGAGGTTGATGGTCCCGCTGTTGGGGCCGGCCGAGACGGTCGGCCCGCTCATCGGACCTTGAATGGAGATGTTGCCGAGGACCGAGCCGTAGGTAGTGATGAAGCCCCCTTGCAGGGTGCCGTTGAGGTTGATGGTCCCGCTGTTGGGGCTGGCCGAGACGGTCGGCCCGCTCATCGAACCGTGAATGGAGATGTTGCCGAGGACCGAGCCGTAGGTGGTGATGGAGCCGCCTTGCAGAAGGCCGATGTTGGTGGTCCCACCATTGTTGGCGATGGACACGGTCGGCGCAATCATCGGGCCGTTGGAAGTGAAGCCGCCCAGGGCCAGCACCTGGCCCGACGGGTACGTGAAAGTCGCTCCGAGGTTGCCCGATCCCGGCTCCCACGCGACCGGCTGAACCGTGACCATGCCCGTGGTGGAGCCCATCGACAGGACCTGGCTAATGAGGTTGCCGCCACAGATGATCTGGCCGGCAAACCCGGTGCCGTTGGCCTGCACCTGCGTCGTTGTGACGACGGAGCCCTGGGGAGTGGTGATGACGTAGACCCGACCCAGGTCTGCGGGCACCAGCTTCGTCGCCCCGGTGATGGGGTCGGTCCGTATCCCGGTCGTCTGGATGGTGCTGGTGGCGGGGATCGCGCCCTTGGGCAGGATCGAGCCGAAGATGCTCGGCGCGGTGACGTTGGGCAGGGCGCCCTGGATGATGACGTCGCCCAGTGGACCGGTGCTGGTAATCGACGGTGTGAAAGGCACCTTCGTCTGGTTGGTGTTCGGACTGCCGAGCTGCTGCTGGGTTTGGATGGAGCCGCCGTCGCCGCGCAGGCTGATGGTCTCGATGACGGAGTTTTGCAGATGGGTGCCCTGGAAGGTCTCGGCCACGGTGATCAGGGCGATGACGGCGCCGCGGGCGAGGTTGCTGGGCGTCACGGCGTTGCCTGTGCCGCTGCTGTTGGCGGTGCTGACGCTCTGCACGGTCAGCACGACGTTGTTGTTGTCGAAGTGACCGCTCCCGGGAGTGTCGTCCAGGAAGAAGCCGACCTGTTGCGTGGCGAGATCCGCGAACGGGACGCGGAAAGTCTCCACGGTCGTCCCATTACTGGAGCCAGCCTGGACGATGGCCGTTCCCGGCGCCAGCAGGGATGCGGCATCGTTGCCTTGGGCCGCGGACCCGGTCTCGATCTGGCCATTGGTGCCTGTGAGGGAACCGACGGCCACCGCCTGGATGCTCTTGGCGGCGATGGATTGCTTCGGTGCGTAATCCCGGACAGCGACCCCCGCCAGATTGTCCTTGGGCAAATAGACGCCCGCCGGGGAAGAATCGGACGGGAAGAAAGCGGCGGCGGCTGTGGTGACCCTGGTCAGGATGTCGCCTTCGACAGCGACGTTGCGGATCCCCGAGACGCCGGAGTTGCCGGTGGCGTCGAGCCGCGCCAGGTTGAACTTGGCCGTGTCATTGTAGGTGAGCAGGCTGAAGTCGAACTGGTCGGGGTTCGTATTCCCTGTCGCATTGGTGACGCGAGCGGTGAGCTGCGGGTTGGCCAGGTTCGTGGCGAGGCCCTCGTAGAAGTACCGGAAGGTGACACCTGCCGGTGACGCGGTGGGCGTCGAGCGCCCCGGCGCCCACGGGGTGGGGAACGGCACCAACGGCACGGTCGCCTCGATGAGCCGCTGGATGCCGGCTTCCTCGATCTGGGCGACCACCGGCCCGTAACCGGCGGAAACGCTGATCGTGCCAATCTGGCCCGCCATCACCGTCCCCGGCGTCCCACCGTGGACCATCAGCATCCCGAGCGTACCCGAGACGGTGAGCCGTCCCGCCAGGTCACCCTGGATGGTCACGCTATTGATGTTCCCAAGCGCTGGGTTGACAGTGTTGACGGCGGAGATCAACCCGGTCGAGGTCAGAGACCCGCCGACGTAGAGGGAGCTGATCGTCAGCGTCTCCTGGATGGTGCCCGAGACGTTGCCCGAGACGCTGGCCGTCGTGAGCTGGCCGCCGACGAGCACCCGGCCCGTTACGTCGTTCACGTCACCGGGGGTGGCTGTGGTGGCCGGCCCGACATCGAGCGTCGTGATGTTGCCCGAAACCTGGACCAGCCCGGCGATCGAGCCGCCCACGGTCATCGTGCCGACGTTGCCGAGCAGGCCCGTGGGGGTCGTCGGGTTGGCCGGGTCGGCGGCGTTGACTACGTGGAACACGCCCGTGGCCGTCAGCGAGCCGCCGATGGAGATCGATGGTACGTAGCCTGGGTTCTTGTCGGTCAGCGAGCCGTTGAAGTTGTTGCCGACCATGACGCCGGTGGTCGCGAAGCTCAAGACGTTCAGGGTGCCGTTGAAGTCCGTCACCCAGTTGGCGCCCAGGGTGTCCTTGCCCGCCGAGCCGCCCGTCAGATTCGTGGTGGCGGGCAGGTTCTGGCCGGCCGGGACGTTGATGTTGAATGTGTTACCTGTGCTGCCGCCCGAACCCAGAGAAATGTTCAGCGTGGCCAGCGAGGAATAGCCGAGGCTGCCACCCGAGCCGAACGCCGTCGATGTCAACGCGGTGGCGGTCAGCGTGCTGGTGGTCGCCGTGCTGTCCCCGGTGTCGTTGACGTTGAGCGTGCTGTTGCCTGTGCCGCCGTTGACCGTCAGCACCCCGGCGATGCCCGACAGCGTGCCCGTGTTCACTGGCGCGTTGGAGGACACGTTGATGGTGTCGTTGCCGCCGCCGGCGTTGATGCTGGCCGCGGCCCCAATCGCCTGAACGTTGACCGTGTCCGTACCCGCCAGAGTGTTGACCGTCAGCGCGCCGGACGTGTTCGTCACATTCACCATGTCGTTGCCGGCGCTGCCGTCCACCGTGGTGGTGCTGCCGGCCAGCGTGTTCTGGATGTTGAAGGTGCTGCCGCTGTCCAGCGTGCTGCCGTTGGGCGCCTCGAGCAGGATGCCATCATTGCCCCCATTGCTATCGGTGAAAGCACCCGACATGGTGTAATCGATGGCCGTCGATCCGACGGCCAGGCCTGTGATCTCGTTATTGGTGACGGTCACCGTGTTGTGCGTGTTCGACCCGGAATTGTCCACGATCAGCTGGTTGGCACTGCCGCCGCCGGCGTCGATGGACAACTGGCCGGCGATGCCGCTGGTCAGGTGCCCGACCGCGCTGGTGACGGTGAAGGTGTCGTTGCCGTCGCCGCCGACCACCTTGGTGGTGCTGGGGCCGGCCAGCGTGCTCTGGATGGCGTAGCCGCCGCCCGCGCTGCCCCCCTTGATCAAAATGCCGTCATTGGCGGAGCCATCGGTGAAATTGCCCGTGGCCGAGTAGTCGATCTCCGCCGTGTTTCCCGACAGGCCCGTGATGTTGGTGCTGGTGATGACCGCCGCCTCGGCGCTGGTGGAGCCCGAATCATCGACGATCAGCCGGTTGGCTGTGCCGCTGCCGGCGACGATGGTCAACAGACCGGCAACGCCGCTGGTCAGTTCCCCCGTTGCGCTGGTGACGGTGAAGGTGTCGTTGCCGGCGCCGCCGACCACCTTGGTGGTGTTGCCGGCCAGCGTACCCTGGATGGCGTAGGTGCTGCCCGCGCTGCCCCCCTTGATCAGAATGCCGTCGTGATTCAAGCCTGTGAAATTACCGCCCGAGTAGTCGATCGTGCCCCGGCCCGACAGGCCCGAGATGCTGCTGGCGGTGCTGCTGGCGGTGATGACCGCCGCCTCGGCGCTGGTGGAGCCGGAGTCATCGACGATCAGCTGGTTGGTGCCGGTGCCGCCTAGGATGGTCACCGTGCCGGTGATGCCGCTGGTACTGTGGTTGCTGCCGACGGTGAAGGTGTCCGCGACGCTGCCCCCCTGAAGGGTCGAGAAGCCGGTGAAGGTCGTTCCCGCCGCCGCGCTCAAGAACTGAGCGGCGCCGGTGGCCTGGGTCGGGTCCAGCGTGATGGGCGTTCCTGCGACTGTCAAGGACAGCTCGATGGTCGTGGGGTTCACCACAATGACGTAATAGGTCGCGCCGTCGGTCAGGCCGCCGATCGGCATGTTGGGCGTGCCGTTGGTGCTGCCCGCGTGGTAGACCACCGGCTGCTCGTCAATCAGGTTATCGGGCTGGGCGAAGCTGATCTCGTTGTTCGCCACGGCGGAGGACGGGTTGATCGGCAGCTCCTCGACCGCGCTGTTGCCCGCGACCAGCGTTCCCGAGCTGGTAGTGGTGATCTGCCAGGTGTTGACCGCGTCCGGACCAGCCAGGGTATCGCTGACCGCGGTATTGCCCACGAAATTCGTGATGCCGCTGAAGGTGCCGCCGATGAGGGTGCCGCCAATCTTGGTTGCCTTGCCGGTGGCAAGATTGACCGTCACCGCGCTGGTAACGTCCGAGTCGTCGAGCGTGCCGCCGCCGCCTGACAAATTGCCCGTGATGTTGCCCGTGAGGGTGGTGCCGTCGTTCTTGAACTCAAAGTCATCATCTGGGCCGCTGCTAGTCAGATTGGCCATGCCGGAGAATGTTACGTCAGGCGTGCTGCTATCGCCGATGAGGAGCTGTCCGGAGTTGGTGCCGGTGATCTGCCAGACGTTGCCGCTCGTGTTGGGGCCAACTAGCGTGCTGTTGTCTCCGTTCAGTATGAGCCTCGTCAATGTCGGTAGAATGCTATCGATGGTGAATGTGGAGTTGGCGGACGTGCTGCCGTCGATTGTCAGATTCGTCACCTGACTGAGGTCATACGCAGTGCCATCGATCATCAGGTTCTGGCCTTGCAAGACGACCGTGTCAAAGGACGAGACGGTCGGGGGGAGCGTCACGGTCCCCACCAGGGGCACGATGTTGGCCAACACCGTCGGGATAGAGGAGTCGTAAGTCACCGTCTCGCCGTGGGCGAGATTATAGACGTTGGCCACAGTGGTGGTCGCGGTTGTCGGCAAGTCAAGCTCATCGGTATCGGGGACGCCCGCCGGCACGATGCCATGCACGAACACCTGGGTATTCGCCGTGGTGCCCTGGAACACCTGGAAGTGATCGGCGCCGGAGACGCCATCGAGATTCACCGTCGCCGCGCTGCTGTCCTCCTCCAGGAAATTGTCCCCCATGGGTCCCCCGGTCACCGTCAGCGCCGAGATGCCCACGTAGCTGATGGTCTGGGTCTGGTTCCACACGACGTCATGGGTCTCGATCGTAAACTGATTCTTCTGCGTGGGGTCGCCGTAGACGTTGAGCTGACCCGTGCCGTTGGGATCCTCCACGTTGACGTCGGATGCCCCGCCACCGGTCTGAATGTTGTACGTGTTCGAGCCACTGCCGCCGATGATGTTCAACGTACCCTCGGTCCAACTATCGACGGTAAAGACATTGGCGCCAGTGCCGCCCGTGAGGGTGACCACGCTCACGTTATTCAATTGCAGTTGATTGCCCTCTGGGTCGGTCAGGCCAGTGGACGAAAGCGTCCAGTCCGTGTTGTTGGGATCGACGTTCAGGACGTTGGTGCCGGTGCCGCCGTAACTGAAGACGCCCCGGAGCACGACCTCCGCACTCAGGAAATGCCCGGTGCCGGTGGCCTGGGTCGGGTCCAACGAGATGGGCGTTCCTCCGGCCGTCAAGGACAGCTGGATGGTCGTGGGGTTCACCACACTGACGTAATAGGTCGCGCCGTCGGTCAAACCGCCGATCGCCGTATCGGGCGCGCCGTTGGTGGTGCCGGCGTGGTAAACCACCGCCTGCTGGTTCACCAGGTTGTCGGGCTGGGCGAAGGTGATCTCGTTGGCCGCAGTCGCGGCCCCAGTGGTCGAGCTGTAGCCGGTGCCGCTGCTGACAAGCGCGAAGTTGATGACGACGCCGTTAGCGTTCGTGGTTGCGGCCACGACACCATCGACGCCGCGGCCGCCGGTCACGGTCAGGTCGAGGGTGGAATTGGCCGGATAGCCCGAGCCGCCGGCGGCCGGTATCGCCGTGACCGAGGTGATGACTCCGCCGGTCGCCGTGAAGGTGACCTGCGCGCCCGAGCCATTGTTTACCGACGAGGACGTGTTGATCGGAAGTTCCTCGACGCGCGTGTCAAAGAAATGGGTGCCGGTGGTCTGGCTTGGGTCGAGATCATTGATGACCGGTCCGCCGAGCGTCAAGGACAGCTCGATGGTCGTGGGGTTCACCACCGTGACGTAATAGACACCGCCGTCCGTGAGACCGCCGATGGGACTGTTGGCAACGCCGCCGGTGGTTCCGACGTGGTACTCCACCAGCTGCCCCGTGATCAGGTTGTCGGCCTCGGGGAAAGTGATCTGGTCGCTCGTGACAATTCCAGCATTCGGATCAGTCGCGGCATTCGGATTTGTCGGGGCCATCGGATCGAATGAAAGGGGCGGAGCGAACGACCCGCCCGCCGGCGCCGCCAGGGTGTTCGAGTTCACGTTGAGGGTGTCGGTGCCGGCGCCGTTGTTGTTCACGGAGAAGTTGAGCAGGCCAAAGGCCGTCAGGCCGGCGGAGCTGATGGTGACGCTGCTGGCCGTGCTGGCACTGGTCTGCACGGACACCGTGGGCGTGTCGAAGAAGTACAGGTTCGCTGTCTGCACGCCGCCGACCGTGCCGACGATCTCGTTGGTCTGGGCTCCCTGGATGAGCGTCTCCTGCCGCTCGGGCACCGTCACGGTGGTCGGTGGCGAAAGATTGCGGATGTAGGCGTAGCCGTTGCCGTTGGTATTGATGGCGCCTGGCTGAGTGCGGCCGTTCAGCTGCGGAGCGCCGAGCACGGCGTTGCTGCCGCTGAGGGCGACGGCATAGCCGACCATGTCGCCTGGCTGCGCCCCCCGGCACCAGGCCGGTCGTCGTATCCAGTTCCCAGAAACCGTTGGTCAGGCTGAAGGAGTAGGCCGCCCCTTGATTCGGCTGTGGAGGATTCCCTGGCTTGCTGGTGCCGTAGGCACCGACCAGGACCTGCTGGCCGTCGATGGCCACCGAGGAGCCGAAGTGATCGTTATTGTTGAGCTGCAGCAGGTCCTGCAGCGCGGAGCCGTCCGCGCTCCAGATGCCGTTTGAATCGACCTTGAACACGTAGGCGGCGCCCTTAGCGGTCGAGCCTACTGGGGCCGCATCCGGAGCGCCGACGATGATTTCCCCGCCGCTCACCGCCACGGCGCTGCCGAACAGGCCCCCCTGCGACAGTGGCTCCGGCAATTGCAGACCTCCGAGATTGCCTCCTTGCTGCGTCCACGTGCCGTTGTTCAAGACATAGACGTAAGCTGCCCCCTCGTTGTTAGCGCTGGGGGCGCCGACCACTGCCGTGCTGCCGTCGATGCTGACGGCACCGCCGAAGCCGCTGCCGCCGCCGGCGGCCACCGGGGCGGACTGGGTTTGCTGCGAAGTCCAGGCGGTCCCGTTGGAGGAATAGAAATAAGCCGTGTCGCTGCCCGGCGCACCGGCGAGGGCCTCCGTGCCGCTGACGCCGACCGACGTGCCGAGATGCTCGCCGGCCGTCTGGCCCAGGAACTCGGCGACTTGCTTCCACACCCCGCCCACGTTCTGCTGCTGGAAGACGTAGACGGCCCCGGCGCCGTTGGCTGTGCCGTTGGCCTTATTGTCCGCGCCCACCACCAGAGTGTTGCCGTCGAGGGCCACGCTGGAGCCGAAATTGTCGTTGGTCTGGATGTCCTGCGGCTGCACCGGCACCTTTTGCACGACCCACTGCTGCGTGCTGCTGTTGTAGTTGTAAACGAATACCGCCCCGCTGTTGTTGTATTCCGGCGCTCCGGCGACGAACGTGTCGCCGGAAATCGCCACGCTGCTGCCGGCCTGGGCCTGCGGGTTTTCCGTCGGCGTCAGCAGGCTGCTGCCGGTAGCGGTGCTGACCAGGGGCGTCCACGCCGGACCGCGCTGGCGGAAGTCGTAGAGAAGACCCGCCGAGTCGCTGTTGACCGTGTTCGTATTCTGGCCCCCGACCACGTAGAATCCCTCGCTGATGGGCGAGCCGCCGATGCCGAAGCCGACGGCGGCCGTTTCGTCCCCCTCCGCGTGTGATTGCGTGCTGAAGTTGAAGGGCGTTAACGTCGCACCGGTCGCGCTGAGTGCCGCGTTGTACACGACGGCGTCGCCCACGTTGGGATTACCGTTGACCGTGGCGAACTGGTCCCCGATGAGCACCTCGTTGTTGGCGAGCCCGATCGACCCCGCGAACCCTGCTTCGGCGACATAAGTCGAAGTGGACGACAGCTTGAAATTGGTGATTGAATAGGCATCAACAGCAGAGTTGCCCGCTGTGAATAGCTCCCCGTCGCCTTGGTTCAATGCGGTTTCCGTACCCTGCAATGCGACGTCGGCGCCAACCACAACACCCCCATAGCTGGAGGGCGTCAACGGCGCCATTCCGTTGGACGACGTTTCAGGGCTGTACGCCGTCCAGGTGAAAGAAGTGAATCCGCCCAGGTTATAAAGTGCCACTCCACCGGCACCTGGCGCCCCGACCGCGACCGTGTTGCCCACGATGGCGACGCTCTTGCCCCACCCGGCATTGTTCAGCCCGTCGTAGGTTGCGTCTGCAGCTGAAGGCGGGAATGTTTTAACGGTGTACGCATTAACCCCACCCGACCCGGTAGCGTTGTAAACGGTCAAGTCGGTCCCGTCCGGGTTGGAGTTGTTAAACTGGTACGTCAGAAAATCAGTGTACGAATCGTTAAAAAGCTGAACCTTATAGGTTTCATAGTTAGGAAATGTTCCCACGGGTATGGAGGTCAGGTCAAGTTCGGTCCGTGGTGCGAGTTGCACGTCGGTAAAATTATAATAATTAAATTGACCAATAAGACCACTACCAGCACTTTGGCTGCCAACGCCGGCAGGTTCTTGATTGGCGGGGGGGCTGTCGTAGTTGAAGGTCACATTGCCGTCCAGCGACGTGTCGTCCTGGGGCGTGGACGTGTCGCTGGGGAGATTGTTGTCGTCCGGCATGAGGAGGTTGCTGAGGGCCCAGGTGCTCCCGCTAAGGTGGTACGTATAGGCCGCCCCGCTATCGGTAAGGTCCAGCCTGTAGGGAGAATTAGCCGGCAGGCCGGTTGTTTCATCTCCGCTTGTTGTATCTCCTTGGTCCTCGGACGAATAACTGACGGTTTCCCGCGGCGAGCCGACCACGAGATTGCTGCCATCGACGGCGACGGAGTAGCCGAAGTCGTAACTGCCGCCGGTGATCGTCTGCTGCCACGTCCACGTTCCGCCGCTGAGAGTGTAAATCAGGACCAGGCCATCGTAGCCCGTATCGGTGGAGGGCGCCGGCGCCCCGATCACCAGAGTGTTGCCGTCCGCAGCGAGGGCATAACCGAACTGAACGGAGCTATAACTCTCACCAGTCGGAAGGCTGGGGGCAGGGTTCGTCTGGGTCGGAGCGGTGAGCGTCTGCACGAAACTCCAGTACAACCCTTCATTGACGTAAACGTCAACGGCTCCACCCCCGCTGGTAACCGGCGCCGCGACAAACAGCATCCGGGTCGTCGGGTCGTACACCGTGTTCTGGCCGAAGTTCGTTTGACCAGTGGAGCCGTCGAGAATCTCGGCGTCCAGGTGGGGATCGGTGGTGCTGGGGAGCGTGCCGTCGGTGGTGTAAGTGCGGACCGCGCCGGCATTGGCCGCGGTGATGAAGGTGATGCCGTTGGACGAGCTGGTCTGGTTGTAGCCCTCCGTGCCGACGACGAGGAGGGCGCCGCTGCTCGACACGCCGCCGACCACCACACTGCTGCCGAACAGGCCGGCCAGCAGCGTTACGTTCCCTTGCTGCTGCGAATGCTGCGGGGCCGCCGGGGTCAGCTGGCCGCTGCCGCTGGAGCCTGAGGAGCGGGTCCAGCTGGGCCCGTTGCCGGAACCCTGATCGGACAGGCGGTAGAAGGCATAGGCCGCGCCCGTGCCGCTCTGGTAACCCGGCGCGCCCACGACGACGTAGTAGCCGTCCGTGTCATTGCCGGCAATCGCCACCGCGGCGCCAAACTGGTCGCCCACAACCTCGTTGACCAGCTGCTGGCCCACCGCCTCCGCATTGGCATACGGCAGACCGTCGGTTTCCGTCAAGCGGGCCTCCAGCACCGGGGTCTGAGTGCTCAGGTTGAACACAAAAGCTTCGCCGGCGTTTACAAAGCCTGGCGAAGTGGTTTGATCCTCGGTCGGCACCGGCGCATTGCCGTTGGGATCGCCGACGACCACCAGGTCGCCGTCGATGGCGACCGCTGCCCCGAACTCGTCGCCTGCCCTGGAATCCGAAGGGGCCAGGGGGGTCGCGACCTGGCTCCACACGCCATTGATGCATGCAAAGACGTAGGCCGCACCCTTGCTGGAGGAACCGTCGGCGCCGACGACGGCAACGTCGCCGGATACGGCAACGGCGTCGCCGAACTGGTCGCCGGAGGCGGGAGCGTTGAATACTGATTGTTGCGTCCAGGCGCTGCCGTTTCTGCTGGAGAACACGTAAACTTCGCCGCTGCCGGGCGCGCCGACGAACAGCGAATAGCCAAAGCCCGAGCCGCTGGCGACGGCGACGGAGGTGCCGAATCCAGCGTTCGCGGCCATGTCACTGGCCTTGAGCTTTTCGCCGACTTGCACCCAGGCCCCGCTGAAGTCGTGCTGGAACACGTAGACCGCGCCGGCATTGGTGCCGCCATCGACGTCGCCAGGGGCGCCGACGACGATGGTTGAGTCGTCGGCGCTGATGGAGACCGCGTCGCCGAAGCCGCCGCCGCCGCCGCCGGCGAGATCGTTCGGTTCCAGCTGGGCCTGCTGCACCCAGGAACTCGTGGTGCTGTCCCAGGTATAGACAAACACTGCCCCGTAGCTATCGAGCGCGTTGATGTCGCTGCTGGGGTCCTTGAGATCGGCGCCCACGACCAGGATAGTGCCGTCGGGGCTCAAGGCGCTCACCTTGCCCAGATGCAGGGCTTGCTGCGCCGGCGGCGGAGCGCTGGACTGCCGCTGCGTCCAGGTCACCACGCCCTGGACCGTCACCTGATGCAGGATCAGGTTCGGCAGATTCAGGCTGGCCACCGTCTGGGAGTTGACGTTCAGATCGGCTGAAGCATTGCTGGGCGTGACGTCCATGAGCTGACCCAGGCCATGCACGATCAGGGTCTGGGTGTTGCCGAAGGTGAAGAGGTCGTTGTTGACGTTGACGACGCCGGCATCGTCCTGGGTGGCGCTGGGTGTGTACGTGCCGTTGGCCACGCCGTCCCCCTGGATGCGCAGCGTGTTGGTATAGGAAATGTTGAGCGCCGCGTTGCTGTCAGCTTTGACGCCAAGACCGGTGTTGAGGGTGATCGCCGATGTTGCCGAGTTGATGGCAGTGATCGTGTAGGGCCCTTCGGTCAGGTCGGGGCCCGTGACGGACATGCCGACAGCGAGCCCGGTCGTGGAAGCCAGGCCTGTGACAGTGGCACTGCCCGCCGCGGTCATTCCGTTGGTGGTGATGGTGGTCGCGGAGGTGCCGCCGTTGAAGGTCAGCGAGGCCAGGGCGTCCGGAACACCGTTCGCGTAGTTGGCGAACAGGGTGTTGGCTCCGCCCCCGCCGTTGAGGACGGCGCTGTAGAATCCGCCGTTGCCGTTGCTGTTGTCGAAGCTGGGGGAAACGTTGAAGGTGAGCGAGCTGGTCCCGGTCTGGTCGCCGTTGACCATAATGTTGTAGGCAGTGGGGCCGTTCAGCTGAACGACGTTGTTGCCGCTGCCGAGCGAGGCGGCGACGGTCTGGATGCCGCGGGTGTGGACGTTGAGGGCCGCCGATGGCGTGGTCAAACCGCTCGCATCCGCGGTCAGCGTGACGCTGAGGGGGTTGTTGGTGCTGGGATTGGTGAATTGAATGGTCCAGCCCGTCGTCGAGTCCCCGGAGACGGTGGCGGTCACCTCATGGGTCATCACATTGTTCGCCCCCGGAACGAATGTTGCTTGCTCGATCAGCGACCGGAGCGTGTCGGCGGAAGCGTTGTACGGGATACCCTGGACATCGAAGGGGGCCTGGTTGGGCACGCCGGAGATGGTCAGATCGAAGGTGCCGCCAGTCGGGTCAGCGCTCGGCTCAGCGCTATTTTCGTCCACCAGGAACTGCGCGCTCGACGTTGTCGGAGAAACCGTGACCGTGGCCTGCTCGGACAGCGCCACGGTGTTGTACGGCGTGGCGTCGGCGGGCGCGCCAAAGATCTGGCTGAACTGAGCAAGATAGGTTTGCGCCGGCGGCGAATAGTTGGTCCCGGAGTGGGACGGCTGCCCCATCGCCGGCGCGAGCTGTTCCGGACTGGTCAAGTTGCTTCCATCCGCCGTCAGCGTGATGCCGCTGCTGGGACTGGTGAACTCAATGGTCCACCTTGTCGACGTGTTCTCGGTGACGTTGACGGTCACTTCCTGGGTCTGATTGCCGCTGGCATCAGTAACCGTGGCCGCATCTTCGATCATGAGCGCCAGCGTGGCGGCGGAAACGTTGTACGGGATCGACTGGACCACGATCGGCTGCTGGCCGGGCACGCCGGAGATGGTCAGATTGAAGGTGCCTCCGGTCGCAGTATCGCTCAGCTGGTACTGCTCATTGGCTCCGGCCGGCTCCGTCAGCTGGGTTGCCGTGACCGTTGGCCCGGTCGCGGCATTGGGGAAGATGTCGGTGAACTGCTGCGTGACGAAGGCCAGGTTGGTGTTGGTCGGGCTGGCCGTATCCATGAACTGGACGATGTCATTGCCGCCCTGGCCGTTGACCATCACGGGGACGCCACCGCCCGCGGCGGTCGTGTCGATGAGGAAGCTGCCCAGGCTGCCCTGTTGGGTGCCGACGTTGACCGTATCGTTGCCGTCGCCGGTATTGATAGTGAAGGTGGAGCTGTGGCCGCCATTGCTGCCCTGTTCGCGCTGGGTGCCGTAAACATTGAAGGTATTGTTGCCCTGGCCCCCGTTGAGTACGACCGTCTCGAAACGCTGGAATGACACCGATACGGGCGTGCCAGTGCTCGTCAACGTCGAAGGTATTGTCACGGTGGTGGTGTCGGGCGTGGTGTTGGTGTTATCGCTGACCATCCAGGTCTGAGCGGTGGCGTCGCTCTGGTCGTCAAAGGCGATCTCGTTGCCGGCCAGCGCGACCTGGCCATTTTCAGCCTGGCCGTAAAGGGTCAGGTTGCCTTGCAGAGCAGCCAGCGACCCCGTCCCGGCGCTTCCCTCGGCCGTGCCCAGGTAGACCGTGTTGAGACCAGCGCCGGCATAGATCGCGGTGTTCGTGCCCGCCACGGTGCTGGGCACGTAGAAGGTGTTGCCGAAGGGGCCGAGGTCGAGTTGGACATTCGCGACCTGGGTCATTGCGATCGAGCCGGCCATGCCCAGGCCGGTTACCGTGTTGTTCTGAAGTTGCCCGATGCGCGAGGCAGCGCTGAAATCGCCGCCGCTGGCATCGACGAGGACGGTGTCGGCGCCGCCCGCTGCTCCCTGGATGTTCAAAGGCCCGGCAACGTAAGCGACGTCGTCGGTCTGGGCGGGGTTCAAGCCGCTCACGGTTGAGCCTACCGTGATGGAATCGCTGCCCGATCCGGCATAGATGTTGGTCGTGCCGCTGCCATAGGTGCTATCGACGTTGAACGTTTGGGTGCCAGTGCCCAGGTAGACGTTGACCTGCTGCACGCTGCTGGTAATGGTTTCGATGCCGTCCTGGATGCCGCGCTGGCCGTAGTAGACCACGGCGGGATCTTCGTTGCTGGTCGTCGAATTGAAGCCGGCGCCGAAGACGTCGTTGTGTACGCTGCGGAGCGTGGTGTTGTACCCCATGCCCATGCCGCTGATGCCGATGGCGGTCAATTGGTTCAAAAATTGGCCGCCTGGCGCGGCGTTGCCGTACACGTTGAGCGTATTGGCGCCCCCCGTGCCGAAGACGCCCAGAATGCCGTCGATCTGACTCAGGTCGTGAGTCGTGGCATCGCCGACGTTGAAGGTGTTGGCCCCCGTTCCGCCGTAGACGAAAGCCGCGACGTTGTCACTGACGCCTGTGACGTTCAGGGTGTTGCTGCCGTTGCCCAGCAGCAGGGTCAGCAACGCCCCGCCGCCCGTGGTGTTGATGCTGATTCCGTTAGCGTTCCTAACACCCAGCCCAGTGATGGTGTTAATCTTGGTGCTGTCGTTACTGGTCATGGTGCCGGTCATTGCCGCGGTGCTGCCGGCGGCACTGATGTAGATCTCATCGGTGGTGCCGCCGTTGCCCCCTGGGCCGGTATCGATCGTCAGATCGCCCATGTTGGTCAGCGAGCCGGCGAGGACGTCCAGGGGATTGATGTCCGTGTCGTCGTAATAGCCGCCATTGGCAGTGCCGACGGTGATAAATGTTCCTGCTGAGCCGGTCAGCGTCGGCGTGGCTGTGAACGCCTGGCCGTCCGTCCGGCTGATGATCAGCTCCATCCCACCCGCGCTGACGCTGGCGTTGTAGCCGGGGATCGGGGAGGACGGGCTGTTGATGAGCGCGGCCAGCGCCGTGGCCACATTCTGCAAAGTCGCTCCACTGCTGGGGACGGTGTAGCTATAGTGTGAGACCTGGCTGAGCGAGCTGGTCACCGACAGATCTGCGGTTGTAACCGACGGCGTCAGTTGAATCGGCGTGGTGGGCGTGCCGATGTTTGCCAGCTGGATCAGGTTGGGCTTGGAGGAATCGGGAACGATGACGGTGTAGGTAGTGCCGCTGACCAGGCCGCCCACCGGCGCGGCCGACAGCGTTTGGTCGTTCGAGCCAGTCGCCGGAGAGGCAAATTGCAGCGCCGTGCCTGCAACAGCGTCGTTATAGGAATCAGCCAGCTTGAACGTGTCGGAGGTCAGGCGGATCGCATAGTAGGTCGTACCCGGCTGCAAGGTGCCACCGCTGGCGAGCGGCAACGGCGTCGTGGCTTGATAAAGGAGCGCTTCACCGGTGGTAAAGCCATGCCCGTTGAGCGTGATGGTAGTGTTGTCGCTGTTGACGGCGGCGGGCGTAAACGTCTGGGTCGGCGTTGTATAGGTGACCTCCTCGCCTGAGGTCAGACCACTGCTGGGGCCGACGTTGATGGTGTTGGCGGTGAGAGCGCCCGTCACGGCCGACACGCCAACCTTCGTCACCGCGGGGTCCTCACTCACCCTGCTGAGCGTGATTGGCACTCCACGATCGCCGGCCGCCGTGGACGGCGTCAACACAATAGCAGAGCCGGTCGCCGGATTTTCCAGCTGGATCAGGTTGGGATGGTTGGTCGGATCGGGAACGAGGACGGAATACGTGGTGCCGCTGGTGAGGCCGCCCACCGGTACGGCAGTCAGTGTTTGGACGCTCGATACTGTCGCCGGGGAGGCAAATTGCAGGGTGTTGCCTGCAAGGGCGTCTGCATTGGAGTCAGCCAGCTCAAACGAGTTGGCATCCACCTGGATCGCATAGTAGATCGTGTCCCGCTGCAAGGTGCCGCCGTTGGCAAGCGGCAACAGCGTCGTGGCCTGGTAAAGGAGCGCCTCGCCGGTGGCAAATCCGTGCCCGGCGAGCGTGACGGTCGTGTTGGCGCCCTTAACGTCCGCGGGCGTAAACGTCTGGCTGAGACCGCCCACCGGTGTTAGTGTTTGGTCGTTCGATCCTGTCACCGAGGAGGCAAATTGCAGGGGGTTGTCTGCAAGGGCGTCTGCATTGGAGTCAGCCAGCTCGAACGTGTTGGGATCCACCCGGATCGCATAATAGGGCGCGCCCGGCGTCAAGGTGCCGCCCCCGGCGAGCGGCAACGGCGTCGTGGCTTGATAAAGCAGCTTCTCGCCCGTGGTAAAGCCATGCCCGACGAGCGTGATGAGAGTGTTGTTGCTGTTGACGGCGGCAGGCGTAAACGTCTGGCTCGGCGTCGTATAGGTGACCTGAGAGCCCGCGCTCAGACCACTGCCGGAGCCGACGTTGATGGTGTTGGCCGCAAGATTGCCCGTCACGGACGAGGCATTGAACGTCGTGGCATTGGCCGCGGTCACGCCATTCAGGGTGAGCTGGTAGACTTCCCCTGCGGTGGGCGTCCCGGTCAATTCCAGTACCTGGCTGGAAGGTGAGCTGCTGCCGACCGTGAACAGGGCACGCGAGGCGTTCTGGGCCACGTAGATGCGCTCTGCCCCGGGGGCTTCGGCCACCGTCGTGGGGCCGGCCACCGCATCGATGAAGATGCGGTCATCGCCGCCCCCGCCGGTGATGGTCGTCACGTAGGCGGTGGTGGCCCCTGCCGGAGTCGCGTTGATCCCGGCCGGGTTGAGGAGTTCGATGTAATCGACGTTGGTCTGGCTGTCGCTATTGACGGCCACGGTGGGGGCCTGCAGGTTGCCCGTAATGGCGATGATGGCCCCGGTGGCGTTGGGAGCAAACGCCGACGACGAATAATTATTGTCATACGACGGGAAGCCGTTATTCTGGCTGTAATCCCCCTCGACCAGGACGCTCGTGCCGGCGGTAATCGAGGTGCCGGCCGGCACCGTGACGTTGTCGCCGGCATAAACCGAGACGTTGCCCTTGGGGGCGGCAATCTGGCCGACGGTGATTGCAATGCTCGGGACCAGGGGGCTGCCGGAGGGCAGCAGGTTCAAATCCTGGCCGGTCAGCACCGAGTCATGCACCAGCAGGGACACGTTGCCGCTTGTCGAGTTGACGCCGAGCACGTTGAGAGCACCGCTGGTCTCCATGAGATCGATGTCGCCGCCGGCCTGGGCGACCAGGCTGCCGGTGCCGGGGGCAAACGTCTGAATCTGGAAACCGTCGTCCGGGTGCTGCCCGGTGCCCGCCCCCAGGATCTCGATGGGGTAGGTGGATGAGCCAATCGTGCCGCCGGTGCTCGTGGCCTGGAGGTCGATGTTCCGCCCCTGGATGTTGGTTGTCAGGGGATGTTTGAACTGCATACCCACAACCGCCGCGTTGAGAATCGAGCCCTGCTGGGCAATCAAGACGACGTCCGAGACCTGCGACAGCACCTTATCGACGTTCAGGTTGCCCGAGGTCGCGCTCAGGTAGACACCCAGTTTGGCGAGGGCGGTCAATACGCCCGTCGATACGATCTGGAGCAATTCGGACAGGAGGCTACCTGAGCCAATGCTCCCGTCGAGAGCAGTGAACGTGACGTTGTTGCCGTAGACCCAGGGGGGGGTTCCCGCGAGAGGCGGAGTGTTGACCGCCGCGACAATGGAACCATTTTCCGCCGTGAGGGCCACGTCGCCCGTGTCGGACTTCACGAGAGCGACGTTGAAATCGCCGGTGGTCTCGTCCAGCGTAATGTCGCCGCTGACGTGGGCATAAATCTGCCCAGGGGTGCTCGTCTGTGAAGTAACACCAACCGTGGCGGTGCTTCCCTGCGGCGGCGGAGTGGCGTTGATGGTGATGTTGCCGCCGGCGACGAGCTTGTCGAACTGGAAGGTGACGGAAACCAGCGTGGACTGCGTGTAATCCGGGAAGGCGTGCGGATCAGGCGGCGCGGTGCTGTTGATCTTGGTCGGAGAACCGGTGCTGGAACCGATGTTATCGACGCGAAACGCATAGACGGAAACGGCAGGCAATGGGGCGTCATCCTCGACGATTGGTTCCAGCAAGAGGTTGATTTGACCCGGCGTCTGAATCACGCCCCCCAGGAAGGTCGGAACTGTCCCTGGGGGGAGCGCCTCACGCAGCACTCCGGTGAGGTCAAGAAAGACATCTGCCCCCGCCGTGACATTCAGGCCAGTCTGGGCATACGGCAGGACAAGGTCCACGCTCAAGCGGTTGGTGCTGGTGCCGACCGAACCGCCGGCCGTCACGTCAAGGGTCCGGGTCCAGATCGTGGGAACGTACGTCGAAGTGCTGCCGTTCAGGACGCTGCCATGTCTCGCGATAATTGTCGTGGTGCCGACCGGGTTATAAATCGAGTACCCCAGAGAGGATCCCGAAGGGGCTCCCGGCACCTGACTCGGCGCGTTGAGCACCACGTTGCCGGTCCCTTCATCGTCGATCGTGACGTTGGTGGGGGGAACCGTGTTATCGACCGCGGCAGTGAATCCCGACGTGCTAGCCGCATTGAGATCAAGGGTCGGATGCACGTTGGGATTTGCCGTCTGGATGCCATTGATGACCAGAATCTTGTTCGAGTAATTCGTGATGGTGATGGTATCGAAGGCTGCCGCAGCGCTGAGCGTGCCACTACCCTCGATCACTCCCCCCGGGGCCGAGAAGGTTATGGCGTTGGACAGATTATCGCTGTTGCTGATCGGATCAACGGAGATGGTTGAGCCGGTAATGTTGCCTGTCGTTTGGCCGCCGTTGACAGAGACACCGACCGCCTGGGTAATTGCTCCATTGGCGTTGACCACGAGGACCGGATCCGACTGCACTGCGGCATCGCCGTTCCAGTTGAGTATGGGCTGGGGATTGATGCTGCCACCCGTGTTGCTCGTGCCGCTGTTGCGTGCGCCATCGTAGTAGGCATTGGAAGTTTGCTGAGAGGAAGGGGTCTGATCCGTGGCATTGATGCTGCTCTTGCCCCCGGACACGTGGGACCCGGTATCGGCGTTGACCGTGGCCGTGCTCTGATAGGTGATGTCCGCATCGGACTCCGGGTAGCCAATTAGGGTGTAGATGTTGGCGGTCGCCTGCGATGTGAGACTGACGTTCTCATTAAGGGCTCTGATGTTGACCGTGGTGCCGGACACAGTCGAATTACTTTCCAGATGGACCTGGGTGTTGTCATTAATCGCCATCTCCGACTTGGCCGTGGCCCCCGCACCGACCCCTCCCGAACTCTCGCTGGCCGTGTCGGTCAGGTTGAGGCCGGTCACGGTGGCGCCGACGGTGACCGTGTTCCCCTGGAGCAGTGCACCCGAGTCGATCGTGGTTTTCGTTGTCGCCGGTGTCGGTGTGGAGGAAGAGCCCACGTTCAGCGTGGTCGTGTTGGTCGCCGTGGAAACCAATAACGACCCCTCGGCGACCGACGAGGTGGCGCTCGCCGTGTCGTTGCTGAAGGACTCGACATCCAGGGTCCCCTGGGCGTCGAGCTTTGCGGAGTCGCCAATCTCGACCGTTGAGGAATGGGAAACAGTGCTGGACACGTTGGCGGCACCAAAGGCGAAGAGCCCGCTGCCGCCGTCGCTGGTGGCCTGCGTCTGCGAGTTGGAGGAGGTCGTCGATTTCACGGTGATGTTCCCGGTCGCATCGAGGACGTCATTAGCGTCGATGTTCAGGGTGCTTTTTGGCGTCACGGTCACAGTTGAATTGGAAACGCCCACCTGCAACAGGAGGGCGCCGCCCCCGCCGGTAGCGACGGAGGCCACGTCGCCCATCGCATCCGATTCAACGTCGATGTTGGCGGCATTCATGACGACAGACTTCTCGACGGTGGTCATGACGGACGGCGTCCCCGTGACGCTAGCCGAGACCGACGCGATCTGAAGCAAACCGCCGCCGCCGCCGGAGGCGCTGGCGATCGAGACTCCGCTTCCCGGGGTGTGCGCCAGCGATGCCGCGCCGCCGACCCCCTCCAACGTCTGGGTCCCCGACCCAACTGAAGTCAGCTTCAGCACCAGGGTTTGCGTCCCCGTCCCCTGACTGGTTGGGATGATTCCTGTCGGCTGCAGGGTGCTGGTGCCGGTCAACGCCGCACTTGAAGTCAGCGTGACGGTGTCCGTGCCGGCCGAGTCGGTGGCGAGCTGGAAGCTGTTGCCACTTATGCCGGTGACGTAATAGGTCGCGCCGTCGCTCAGGCCGCCAATCGGCTGATTGGCGACATTGCGGAGCGTATTGGACACGGAAGCATCGGCGGCTGCTGTCGATGGGTTCAGAGCGATTGGCGTGGTGGGTTGCGCCATGGTTGCCAGCTGGATCAAGTTGGGATGGGTCGGATCGGGAACGAGGACGACGTACTTGGTGCCGCTCGTGAGGCCGGCCAGCGGCGCAGCGGTCAGGGTGCCCGAGGCGGTCGTCTGCATGGCGGTAAATACCAGGGGATGCGGCACGGCCGCCGTTGCGTCAGCCAGCGTTGCCGCTAGCTCCAGCGTGTTGGCGTCAACTCGGATCGCATAATAGGTGCCAGCCGTCAGGTTTTGAGCGGTGTTGTAATTCTGCAGGGGCGGCGAACCCGGCTGATAATAGAGAGTTTCGCCCGTGGTAAACCCATGCCCTGGGATTGAGATCTGGCTGCCATTCACGTTGGCACTGGTGAACGTCTGGCTCGGAGTCGTGTAGATGACCTTGTCGCCCGCGATCAGCCCGCTGCTGGCACCGGCGTCGATCGTGTTGTTGGAGACGTTCGACAGGTCAAACGAGCTTGCCGCCGGCGCCTGGTAGGTGACGGCCTCGCCTTTAGTAAAGCCGTTTTTCAAAATCGTGATCGTGTTGGTGCTGCTGTTTTCGTTGACGGCTGCCCCGGTAAAGCTCTGCGCTTTAGGCAACGGCGTATTTGCCGGGTAAAGGGTAATGGTTTGCGGGTCGATCACGTTGACGACGTAGGTCTGGCCGTTGACCAGGCCGCCGACCGGTGTTCCCATAGCCGGAGTCGAGAACGACAGCGAAGCACTGGCGTTGGCGGTGACGCCGGTCCCCGTGTTGAGGGAGATGGACGTCGGCGACAGGATGCTGGCGATCACGTAAGACCCGCCGGTCAGATTGGTCCCGGTGACGGTCATGCCGACACTCAGGTTGCTCGTGGAGGACAGGCCAGTGATGGTGCTGTTGCCCGCCGCGGTCACGCCGGTCAAACTGACCGTTGTTCCTGCCGGTGCCTCGTAGACCACCTGGTCGCCGGTCTGGAAATTGTCGGGAGCGGCAAAATGGATGGTGCCCGTTGCGGTGTTCACAGCCGGAGTTGAGAACGTCAGCGAAGCATTGGGGTCGGCGTTGACGCCGGTCGCCGTGCTGAGTTCGATGGACGTGGGCGACAGGATGTTTTGGATGGTGTAAGACGCGCCGGTCAGATCTTTCCCCGTGACGGTCGCGCCCACGGTGAGGCTGCTCGTGGAAGCCAGGCCGGTGATGTCGGCGTTGTTCGCAGTGGTCACGCCGGTCAATACCGTGGGCGTGCCAAACGTCGCGCCAAGGCTGAGTACCTTTGGCGTGGTAGGATCGGCAATCACGCTGTATTGCCGGGAACTGCCGAGATTGCCGATGGCGGTGTTGCCGCTCCCCGGAAGATAGGTAACCGTGTCTCCCGTTTGCAGGCCCGAGTTGCCGTTGAGCGTGATCGTGTTGTTTGTGGTGTTGACGGCGGTCGCAGCATTGAACGTGCCATCCGAAAGGAGCGGAGGCGCAAACGTAAGCGAAGCGTTGGAGTCCCCGGTGATGCCCGCTCCCGTGTTGAGGGTGATCGACGTTGCCGAGGGGATGCTCTGGATCACGTAGGGCCCGCCGGTCAAATCGGTCCCGGTGACGGCCATGCCGTCACTGAGGTTGCTCGTGGAAGACAGGCCGGTGATGGTGCTGCTGCCCGTCGAGGTCACGCCGCTCAGGACTGTGCTCAGGCCATGCTTCGCATCGACGGTGATGGTTCCCCCCGCGTTCAGGTTCGCACTGGTCGCGACGTCGGACGACACATTCGGGTTCAGAGTGTCCACGGCGTTCTGAGCGGAGATGTTGAGCACTCCGCCGCTCCCGCTGGTGTCGGTGGTGTCCGCGTCCGCCGTGTCGATGGCATGAACTCCGATGTTGTTGGTGACCTGGACCGTTCCGCCGATGTTGGCCTTGACGGTCGGGTCCGCCTTCGCGGTGACGTTGACAACTCCCACCTGGATGAGGCCGCCGCCGCCGCCGCCCCCGTTGGCGACGGCCTGGTCGTCGGAGGTCGATTCGATGAGGAGGCCGTTGGCGCTGAGATTGCCGAGCATGATCGCTTTTGTCGTGCTGTCGTCGTTGGCGGTGGGACTGCTGACCTGGATGTCGAGGGGGCTGACGCCAATGTTTTCCGTGGTTGCGCTGGCATTGTTGACCGAGCTCGCGGTAATGGCGACGTTCCCGGACGGCGCCTGGACCTGGGCGCCGGCGGCAACCGTGGAGCTGGTGGTGCCGTTGATGGTCGAAGTGATGCCGATGTTGGTGACGGCGACGAGGACGCCGACGCCGACGGCCTCGCTGCTGGTACTGGCCGAATCCGTGGAAACGGCCGCGAGGGTGAGCGAGCCGGCCAGCATGGTGATGTTGGCACCGGTGGGAATGGATGCTTCCGTCTGCCGGCTGAGCGTGGTGGACGAGCTGGCGTTGTTCACCGTGAGGCCGCCGACGCCGCCCACGTTGGTCACCGGCGCGGACGTGCTGGAATCGTTGGCCGTGACCGTGAGGCTGCCGGCTGACACGGTCGTCACGCCCATCAGTTGTGCCAGAGTCGAGCCCTGCACGTTGGCTGTCGAAGACATGGCCGCCACCCCCACGAAGCTGGCGGCCCCTCCGGTGGTGGTCGGAGTCAGGTCCTCCGTGGACGTGGCCGTGACTTTTATCGCCTGCCCCGTCGCCGTCAGCGCCGCGTTGTTCAGGTAGGCCTGGGTCGTGCCTTCGATCGTCGTGGTGGAACTGAAGACGGCGACGGCAGCCCCGGCCGCCGCCGAGATGGCCGCCACCGTGGAGGTGGTCGTAATGGCCTGATTGGACGTCGCCGTGACGTTGATGGCGCCGGTGGCGACGATGGTCGAACTTTGCACGTAGGCCGACACGTTGTCATTGATCGTGTTGTTGCCCACGCCGACGCCAACGGCAATGCCGAAGACGCCGCCAGCCAGGGCCAGGGAAAGGCTGTATGCCTGAATCGCGGCTTGATCGCCGGCCGACAGCGTCACCGCGCCCGCTTGAACCGGCATGCTCCCGGATACGTAGGCAGCCACCGTGTTCGTCAGGTTGTTGGTGGCGGTGAGGACGCCGACGGCGGCGGCGATACCGATGTACGAAATGGCAACGGCGACCGAGGCGGCATACGTCGTGGCGTCAATCGAGGCAGCCTCGAGCGCCGTGGCGCTGAGGGCGCCGGTGGTGGTGACGTTGCTTGCATTCTGGACATAGGCCGAGACGGTATTGCCGATGTCATTGTTGGCGATCGCGGCCCCGATGGCCACGGAAACAGCGGCGGTGCTGCCCCACGAGAAGGCCACCGTCGCCTCTCCGGTGACGGCCGTGATCGAGGAGCTATCCGTGGCCTGGAGCGTGATGCTGCCGGCCTGAATGCCGGAGGAGCCGTCGCCGTTGATGGCGGCGGTGATCTGCATGGCCATTTCATTCAGGGAATTCGCCCCCGCCCCGGCTCCGGCCCCGCCGCCGGTGCTTGCCCCGCCCACGGCAACGGCGAAGGCGCCCACGCAGGCGTAAATCGATTGACTGGCCGTGGCCGTCAGATCGAGAGCGCCCGTGCCCGCGTTCACGCTCGCATTGAGGATCTGGGCCTGGACCTGTGCGGCGTTCTCGCTGCCGTCCTCGTTATAGCCGATCAGGTTTACGGCGATGGCCGCGCCGATGGCCAGGCCTACGCCGGCGGTACTCGCCACGCCCACGGCCAGGGACGCCCCGATCACCGTGGCCGAGATCTCCGGCTCCAGCACCGAGAAAGTGCCGTTGCTCTGCTTCGCAATCGTCAGAGTGATCCCGGAACTGCGGTCGGTCACCGACCACTGCGTGCCGGCGTTCTGGACGGTCACCGCCAGATCCATTGGATTCATGGACAGTGTGAAGCCGGCCCCGGCCAGCATCGATTGAAGTTGTGTCAAGAAGGCAACATTCGGATCGGGTTCGTTGTTGGCAAGCAAATGCGTCTGGCCGGCGTAATCCAGGTCCGCCGCGAACGCACTGCTGCCCGTCGTGGATTGATCGACAGCAGTTGTATTCGTTAGCGTCGTATAGGTTGAAGGAACGGTCAAGCTTACCGAGGGAATGGACGAGCTGCCATTCGCGGTGATGCTCACGTCGCCATGCGCTGTCACCGTGCTGTTCTGGATCTGGGCATTGGTTTGCGTGAGAATGACGTTGGTGGCGTTGGCGCCGCGCCGCTGACGGCGACACCGGCTGTCTTTGCCAGGCCAACGCCCAGAGACGCCGCCACGGAGACCGCGTGGATGCCCGCCTGTTCCTGGGCATCCAGCGTGATCGTGCCCATGCTGACAACCTGCGGGGCGTTTTCAATCTCGGCCAGGACCTGATTGTCGATCTCGTCCGTGGCCAGCGAGACGCCGATGGTGATGGCGACGCCGGCAGTGCCGCCATAGGCGCCCGCGAGCGATGCCCCCCCCGCCCCGGCCGTGATGGTGGAGGTGTCATGAGCGGTCAGTGCGATGTCTTTCGCCTGGATGCCGCTGCCGCCATTGCCGTCGATGAAGGCCTCTGCCTGCATGTTGATCTTGTTGGTCGCATTGGCCCCCGCGCCGCTAAGACCCACGCCCACCTGGCTGCCACCGGCGAGCGCCGCGGAAAACGCGACGACCTTCGCCGTGATCGTTTGGCTGGCGGTGGCTGTGGCTTTGAGGTCGCCGCCGGCCTGGATGCTGGAATCCCGTACGTACGCCTCGGTCTGGGCTGGAGTGGAGGTCAAATTCAACTGCTGCCACACCGACGGGTCGAAGTAATCCTGCATCTTCAGATCGACGTCGCCCGTCTGGGTTGGACCGAGGTACTTGAAGACGTTGCCGGCGCCGACACCTGAGGAGATCTGGACCGTCGTTCCTGGCGTCAGTCCATTGGTGAGTTCCTGATCGGAGGTGTGGTCAGCGGCGGGAGAGGTGGCGTCGGGGTTCCAGCCGACGTAATTGCTGGCCAGGGCCACGCCGATCGAAACGCCGACCCCACTACTGCCTTTGGTACCCGCCACGGCCACGGAGACGCCGACGATCGTGGCGCTGATGGTCGACGTGTTGGTGGAGTTGATGGTGACAGCCCCGGTGCTGGCAACGGTGCTGTCCTGAATAAAGGCATTGGTCGAGGTGAGAATGACGTTGGTTGCCTGGGCGCCGGCGCCGCTTATGGCCCAGGCGTTTTGGCCAGCGAATCCGGCTGCCAGCGACACCGCGACGGCCGTCGCGGTGATCGTGGCATTCTCGGTCGTCGTCAGGCTGACCGTGCCGATGTCGGGCACCTTTTGGCTGTTGGTGCCACTGGCATTGACGTCCAGGAGATAGGCAGCGACCTGGTTGCGAATTTCGTTGGACGCCGTCGCGGCGCCGATCGACAGGGCCACGCCAATGGTGGCGCCGTAGGTGCCGGCCACCGAAGCTCCCACGGACGTGGCCGTGATCGAGGACGTATCGACCGCCGTGAGAGACACGTTGGCGGCCACGATGCTGCCGCTGGTGGTCTCGAAGGCACCCGCCGGCCCGCCGACCACGGGAACGTCGTGGACGTTCGTGATAAAGGCCATGATGTCGGTGGCAACCCTGTTCTCAACACCCGAGCCGGAACCGCTCAGCGCGCCGCTGTTTTTGCTGCTCCCCGAGATGGCCGCCGACACCGCCACGACGACGGCGTCGATGGTTTCCTGAGAGGCGTCGGCGCTCAGCGTGAGATTGCCGGTCGCCGTGATGCTCGAGTTTTGCGCATAGGCCTGCACCTGGGCCGGTGTTGGATCGTTAACGTCGCTGCCGGCGCTGTAACCGATGTAGTTTGTGGAAACCGCAGCCCCGATGGAGATGCCGAGACCGAAGTTCTTGCTGAAGCCGAGGGCCACCGACACCGCCACCACCGTCGCCGTGATGTCCGAGGAATTGTTGCTGGACAGCTGCACGTTGGCGCCCGACGTCACGACGCTGTTCTCCAGGAAAGCGTTGCTCGTCGAGAGAATCACGTTCTCCGACTCGGCGCCGCCGCCGCTCAGGGCCACGCCGTTGTTGCCCTTGGCGAAAGAGACCGAAGCGGCCACCGACACGGCGTTAATCGTGGCGGTGCTGGTGCTGATCAAGTACGTGTTCTGTGCCGAGTTCACGCTGGCGTTGAGCAAGTCGGCACTCACCGTATTGTCGATAGAGTTGTTGGCAATGGACACGCCGATGGCCAGGCTGCCCGCAGTTCCTGAGGACGAAACCGCGATCGACAGGTCTGCGCCGACGGCTGTCGCCGTGACCGTCGAAGTGTCGGTGGCCGCAAGACTCACGGCGATGGTTAACGTGGCTGCCCCCGTCGTGGCCGAAAAACCCGAACCAGCTTGCACCGGCGCGGCGCGAACGAGATCACCTGACCCTCGGCATTGGTGGTTGCAAGGACCACGCCTCCGCTTCCGCCCACAACAACAAGGTCGAAAGTGGCATTGGCGGGGTATCCGGATCCACCTGCCGCGGGAGTTGTCGTGATGGCTTGCAGAGCGCCGCCGGAGCCGACCGTGAACGAGACTTCAGCACCTGATCCGAGGCTTGCCGTGGGTTCATTCGCCGAGGTCGAATAACCCGAACCAGCCTCCACCGGCGCGGCGCGAACGAGATCACCTGACCCAGGGCATTGGTGGTTGCCTGGACCACGCCTCCAGCTCCGCCGCCGCCCGCAACGCTGAGGTCGAAAGTGGCATTGGCGGGGTATCCGAATCCACCTGACCCGGGAGTTGTCGTGATGGCTTGCAGAGCGCCGCCGGAGCCGACCGTGAAAGTGACTTCAGCACCAGATCCGCCCAGCCCGGAGCCGGTCAGCCTGGAGACGGTGACCGGCGCATTGGCCGGTGCGTTGCTGATCGCGGAATGCACGGTCGTGGTGATCGAATTGTAGGCAGAGGCGCCGGATGCCGCCGCCGCCAGGGAGTCTTTGCTGCTGGAATTGGAAAAGGCAACTCCGCCTGCGAAGGACACGACCGTGATCGTCGGCATCGACGTGGCGGTCACGGAGAGGCCGCCGGCTGACACGGTGGACTGGTCCACGTACGCCTGGACCCCTCCGATTCCCGGTGCCGCAGTGTGGTCCTCGATCGTGTTCTTGGCCACGGAGACGCCGATTGACACCGCTACGCCGGTGGCGCTGCCGCCGCTGAGCCCGACCGCGACCTCGATGCCGCCGGCAACCGCGGTGATCGTCGATTGGTCCGTGGCCGACACAGCAACCGCGCCGTACGTTTTTACCGAGCTATGATCCCGGATGGACGCCAGCACGTCCTTTTTGATCGTGTTGACGGTGATCGCGCCGGCCAGCGCGAAGGCGATGCCGCCGCCGGTCCCCGCGCCCTGAGCCCCGGCGACCGCACCGCCGATGGCAACTGCCACGATGTCCCCATTCGACTGGCCCGTCACGGAAACGTTGCCGGCAGCTGTCACCGTGATGTCATCAAGGTAAGCAGTGATGGAATTGTCAATGTTGTTGAAGGCAAACGCCGCTCCGCCGGCCCCGGCCCCGGCCCCGGTTGTTTCGCTCTTGGACAGACCCACCGCGACGCCCCCGGCCACCGCGACAATCTTGGAATGGTCGTCGTTCGCCGTGACCGACAGACTGCCCGCGGAGATCGAATCCGTACCATCGCCGGCCACGTAGGCACTGACGTTGGCCGTGATCGTATCGACGGCCAGGCCGATGGCGACAGCAAACCCAACGGGCGTGGCTTTCGAGTCGCTGGCTGACGGCGTGGCAAACGCCACCGCGATGCCGGCGGCCACCGCCGTGATGAAGGCCTGGTTCTCTGCCTGCACGGTCACGTCGCCGGTGATCGTTGCATCGGTATCGCTCAGGTAGGCTTTCACCGTGGGATTTACGTAGTTGACTGCAATACCGGCGCCGAAGCCGAGCGTACCGCCATAGGCAAGACTGCCGGCCACCGTGATGACGGAACTGGCATCGGTTGCCATGATGGCCAGGCTGTCCGCGGTGAACGGCCCGCCGCCGGTAACGTAAGCCTCGGTATCGGCTGTGATGGTGTTGACGGCCACGGAGCCGGCTATGCCAAAACCCCGTCTAGCCCCCGCCAGGCCGGCGGCGATGGAGACGATACTCGCCCCGTCGGTCGCGGTCACCGTCGCCGCACCCGACCCGTTAGTCATGCTGGAACCCTGGACGACGGCATAGGTCGTTGTTTGCACGAGGTTCACCGTCACCGCGCCGGCCAGCCCGAGCGCGGTGCCCGATTTCGTCGATACGGCCGCGCCGCCCGACACCGAGACGATCAAGGGGGAATCACTCGCGGTTACCTGAAGGCCCGCCACGTTGGAGAGGTTGAACTGGCTGACGTAGGCATAGGTGTGGTCGGTCACGATGTTGTCCGACACGCTGCCGGACACCGCAGCGCCATAATTCTTTCCGCCGGCAGCCTGCTGAGGATTACTGCCGCCTGACGACGCTCCGCTGCCGCCTGACGACGCACCACTGGCACCTGACGACGCACCACTGCGCGCCTGACGACGCACCACTGGCGCCTGAGGAAACTGCCGGGGGAGGATTGCCCACCTTGGCCGCCGCCAGCGTGACCGTGACGAACACGCCCTCGTTGGTCGCCTTGACGACAGTTTCGTTGCTCGCGGCATCCAGAGAACCTGGACTGGTGCTGGGGGCTGACAGGGAATGATCGGTGCCCGTGGCCACGGCCGCGTTCAGCGTCACGACCGGGCCGCCGGGCGTGAGCGACAGCGTGATGTGGGTGTTATCGACAACGTTGACGTAATACGTGGTGCCGTCGGTCAACCCGCCAATGGGATTGCCGCCGCCGTCGTGGTAAACGACCGCTTGCTTATTCTGATAGACGTTGGCATCGGGCACCTGGATCTGGTTGCCGGCCACGGTCGGATCGGCCTGGAACGGCCTGGCGAGCGATTGCAAGCCGGAGGCGGTTGTGGCATCGAGATTCACGTAAACGCCGCTCATGGCGTTCGCCAGCGTGCTGGCCAGGCGAATGACCTCGTCGGGTTGGGCGGGGGTGCCGGCGGTGACGACAATCACGTAATAGGCGTTCTCGTTGGCCAACCCGCCAATGTTGTTGCCGCCGCCGTCGTTGTAATAGACCTGATCGCCGGTCACGAACCCGGCGTTGTAGCCGAGATTGATGGTCGAGACCGTCGTGGTATCGCCGCCAGTCACGGCGGTTTGCGGGTTGATGGCGACGCGCAGGCTGTGCTGGGTGCCGGTGGCCTTGCTCGGGTCCAGCTGGATCATCGTTCCGGCCAGGTTCGTCGGGTTGGTGGACAGCTCGACGGTGGTGCTGTTGACCACGGTGACGTAATACGTGCCCCCATCCGTCAAACCGGTGCTGCTGTTCACCACGCCAATGGGCGTGCCGCCGCCGGCGCTGTAAATGACGGCTTGCCCGGTGGAGAATCCGTCATCGTAGCCGAGGTCCAGCTGTGTGGGGTTGGTGCTGCTCACAGCCGACGACGGGTCGAAGATGGCCCCAAACCCACTGCTCGAGCCGGAAGTTGCGGTCGGCGTTATGGTAATGACCTTGGGCGTGGGCAGCGTTGCGTCGGCCGACGTGGCCGCCAGCTGGAAGGCGTCCGGGTTGCTGACGTCGGGCACGACGTAGTAAACGGTGTTGTTGGTCAAGCCGGGAATCACCGGGTCGTTCCCGGCGGAATAGTACACTGCCTGTCCCGCGGTGAAACCATCCACGTAGCCGACGTTGATGCTGTCGTACGTGCTGGTGACGGCGCCCGTATAGGATGGCAGCGTGCTGTGGCCGCCGGTCAGGGAGTCGGTATAGTTAACCACGGCGCCGCTGATGATCCAGGCGTTGTCGGGGCCCGCGTTGACCACCTGGGCCGACACTCCGTTGAGCTTGTTGAGGGCCGTTTGCACGACGGAAGCGTCGGCGTTGTAGGCTATGGGACCCGTTGTCTCAGGCGTGCCGTTGACGGTCACGGTCAGCGTGAAGGTGCCGCTCGTGGCATTGTTGGACAGCTTCTGGGATCCGGCCGGGCTGAAGACCCGACCGAGGCTGTCGCGGACCCCCGTGTTGCCCGTGGCATCGAGAGCCAGGCGCAGACTGCTGCCCGACCCCGCCGTGCTCTTGGTCAGCTGGATCGCCGTGAGATTCTGCGCATCCTGGAACGTGCTGGCCAGTTTCACGTGGGTGGCGTCCACACGGATCACGTAATAGGTCGTGCCGTCGGTCAGACCGAAGAGGTTGACGCCCGAACCCGCGTGGTATTGCACCGCATCGCCGGTCACAAAGCCGTCGTCGTAACCCAGATTGATGGTCTCTTTGTCGCTGCCGAGAGCCGTGTAATCAAAAGCGATCGATGGCCCGGTGTCGATGACGCCCTGCGCCGCAGCGGCTGCCGCTTCAGCCTCCGCGGCAGTACGTCCCAGCGTGACCGTGGTGGGGGAGACCGTCCACACGTAGTAGAAGCCCCCGTCGCTCAGGCCTTGGATCGGATCATCGCCGTTGTCGCTGTAGATCACCTGGTCGCCGTTGCCGAAGCCATTGCCGTAGCCCAGATCGATGGTATCCAGAAAGTTATTGACCCCCGTATCGGGGGTGAAGGTGCCGCCGCCGAGCGTGAGGACCTGATTGCCGATGAGGGCCTGGGTATTGCGGGTGATGTCGTTGATGCCCACCGTCACGCCAACGCCGACGCTGGTGCCGATGCTCACGCCGCCGGCGATGTTGACGTTGAGGGGATTGTCGTCGGCATAGACAATCACCGGCCCCGTGGTTGCGACGGTCGCCCCGACCGCGATCTGTGCGGTGGTCGTGTCGTCCATGCTCACATAAGTGACCACGCCGTTGACGGAAAACCCATTCTGGGCCGTGCCGCCGGCCACGCCGAGCGTGATGTTCCTGGTCTGGGCCTGAGCCTGGACGTTGAGGCTAGAGGCGTTCACCTGGGCGCCGGATTCGATGATTGCCAGGGTGGTGGGGGTGTACAGCACGGCCGAACCCGATCCGCCAACGCCGTTGTTGTTGCCTTTGCCGTTATCGGTGCCGCTATTGTTGCCCTTATTTAACTTGTTAAGATTGAACAACAAGGGGAGCGTGAGTTCCGGGATAACGCCGACCAGGTTCACGGTCTCGACATTGGTATTCGCCAGGACGCTGACCGTTTGGGCCGAGTTCAGCTGACTGACGGGAGTGGCTTGATTGATCATCGCCCCCGAATCAATCTGCGCGGTGGCGCCGGTGGTCAGTTCGAGCACGCCCACCGAAAACGCCACACCCGTTTTCGTGCCCCTGGCCTGGGTCTGGGTGAAGCTCGTGAAGAAGCCGCTGGAGCCCAGGTCGCCCCCCAGTTCCTGGAAAAGGAACTGAAAGCCCTGCAGGCCTCCGCCGCCGGTCAGGCCGCCAGCATTCGGCGTGATGTTGGACCAGGGCAATGAATAGGGCAGCTGCGTGTTGGCGGACACCAGGATGCTGCCGCCGGCATTCACGCTCGCTCCGCTTTCCACCTCGGCATCCGAGTTGTTCACGTAGTTGCCGAATGTCACCGCAATGGTGACAAAGGATTGGCCTGCTTTCGGCGGAACCACCGCTGATTGCGGGACAAACTTCTGTCCTGCTTTTTGTTCAGTTTGTGCGTCATTCGGGTAGGCAAACGCCTGTCCTTCGACGCTGGGAGTGTCGCTCACGTTGCCCTCGAGCTGCACGTTGCCGCCGGCGTTGACGGTGCCGGAAATCGTCGCCGTGGCGGTATTCGTGTCGTTGCTCACCAAAAAGAGGAAAGAGCCTCCAGAGTGCCCGACGAAGCTGGCCGGTTGTGTGAGTTTTGTTATTTTGTCATTAATCTTGGTCAGAATTTGATGTCCAAGAATGGACCCGACGAGAGACTGCAAGGCGAGGGCAAAATCCGAGTTTTGCGTACCTGCATCAAACACGGTTCGCGCTGCCGCGAGGCCCGTCAATACGTGATTAGCATTGTTGCTGAAGGCAAGATTGCCAATCTGGATGTTCGCGTTTTCGCCGTCCGAGCCGCCAATCGTCTGGGCGATGACGTTGACGTTGCCGTTGCTGCTCGTCACGGTGCCATTGACGTAGGCCTGGGCGGTCTCGTTGTCATCGGACCAGAGGAAACCAAAGGCAAACGGAGCTTGAGGGTTCTGACCGCTAATGGCCGTGGTCACGGTTTTGTTGATGGTCGCCCAGACATTCGCGTCGCCACCCGCCGTGACGACAGCACTCTTGCCGATCGTCGTGGTCGCTGTCGATTGGACGTTGGTGTAGGCGCCGGTAATGTAAGCGTTGAACTGGTTATTCACGGTGCTGTTGGCGGTGTTGTTGACGATCGAGTCGATGCCGACGCTTCCCGTATCGGAGACAACGCTGCCTTCAACGTCAACTGTGGCGGTGGCAACGGAATTGGTGAAGCCAAAGCCGATGTAAAGCCCCGCAGTATAAGACACCGCCGCGGCATTGGCATACGCCTCGGTCAACACGTTGCCGCCGTCGGCGACGATCGACGACCCGGCAGCCAGCGTGACGTGGGCGGTCGCCTGGGCCAGCGTGGCGCCAATCTCCAGCCGGAAATTGAGAAGACCGAGCAAACCAGTTGAAAACCCCGTGGCAGTTTGCGACGGGATCAGTGTATCGTTGTTTTCCGCCACGGAAAGGATGCTGACGTTTCGGCCCTCGATGACCGCGTTGGGGTTGACGGTGATGGACGTGCTGGCGTAGTTGCTGGCCCAGGCAGCCGCAAACTCCTTATCCTCAGCGGATAAAGTGATGTCCCCGCCGGCGTTGGTCTGCAGGCCGGTGACCGTGAACGTGATGGCAGTTGAAGCAGTTGAGAACGCGGCCAAAGGTTCCTTGATGAGGATGATGTCACCGAGGGCGTAACCGGTGCCTGGCGAACTCAGCTCGAGTGTCGGGTTGCCGCCGTTATCGACGGTCACGTTGACCGTCATCCCGCTTCCGCTTCCGGTGAGGGCCGTCGTGGCAACGTCGCGGTAGACCGCGCCAGCCGTCCACGTATAGAAGGGGGAAGGAGTGCTAAGGCCGCCGAGGTTTGCCGTGGCCTGCGCGCCCGACCCGCCGCCGCCACCCGTGAAGCTGACCGTCGGAGCGCTCGTATAGCCCGAGCCGGGGTTGGTGATGTTGACGCCCGTGACGATACCCGTGATGTTGGCGGTGCCGGTCGCCTGCGTGGTGGCGCCGCCGCCAGAGAAGGTGACGGTCGGGGCCGAGGTGTAGCCGCTGCCGACGTTGGTGATGCGGACGCTGGTGACCACGCCTCCGGAGAGGATGGCGGTGCCGGCAGCGCCGGTGCCGCCACCGCCGCTGAAGATGACGTTCGGGGCCGAAGTATAGCCGCTGCCGCCCGAGTTGAGGGTGACGCTTGTCACGGTTTCGGTGAGGATGGCGGTGCCGGCCGCGCCGGTGCCGCCGCCGCCGATGAACGCCACACTCGGAGCCGAGGTGTAACCCGTGATGTTGGCGGTGCCGGTCGCCTGCGTGGTGGCGCCGCCGCCAGAGAAGGTGACAGTCGGGGCCGAGGTGTAGCCGCTGCCGAAGTTGGTGATGAGAACGCTGGTGACCACGCCTCCGGAGATGGTGGCGATGCCGACGGCGCCGGTGCCGCCACCGCCGCTGAAGGTGACGTTCGGGGCCGAAGTATAGCCGCTGCCGCGCGAGTTGAGGGTGACGCTTGTCACGGTGTAGTTCCCGACGACCGGCACGAAAACACTGGCCACGCCCATGGTCGAGGGAGTTCCCGAATCACCCGGCGTCAGGTCAGGCGTTGATCCAGTCCCCTCGATGCTCTGGACGCTTATCGTGATGGGTGCGACGGGATAGGAAGAATTGTAGGAACCGCTGCCCGGTTCCACGATCTCGACGGTGTCGCCATTGGCGTAGCCGGTCCCCGGTGAGTGCAGAGACACCGTGGGGTTGCCGTATTGATCGGTGGTGACGTCGACCGTGAGCCCGGTGCCGTTGCCGGGGGTGCCATAGACGGTGGTGTCCGTGCCGGGGGCGAGGCCCGGGGAACTGACGCTCGTGGTGGCGACATTGGTGTAGGTCTGATTGGGCGCCCAGTTGTACAGATAGGATTGATTGCCGATGGTCAGGGGAATGCGCGCGGGATCGGCGAAGCTCTCGATCTGGAATGTGAATGTGCTGCCTGCGTTCCCGGCCGGCGGCGCGACGGTGAGCGTATCTCCAAGCTGGTAGCCGGAGCCGGATGCATTAATAACCGCCGTCGGCTTGCCGTTGTTGTCGGTGGTCACGTTGACCGTGAGCCCGGTGCCGCCGCCGCCGGTGGTGGCAAGATTGTTGAAGGGGGGCCCGGAAGCGTTTGGGGTCCAGCTTAGAGTGGGCGTCGTCTGATTGCCGATGGTCGCGGGAATGCGCACGGGATCGGCGAGGCTCTCGATCTGGAATGTGAAGAAAGTGCCTGTGTTCCCGGCCGGCGGCGCGACGGTGATCGTATCTCCAACCTTGTAGCCGGAGCCGGGTGTACTAATAACCGCCGTCGGAGTTCCGTTGCTGCTGGTCGTCACGTTGACCGTGAGCCCGGTGCCGCTGCCGCCGGTGGTGGCAAGATTGTTGAAGAGGCCCCCGGAAACGTTGGGGGCCCAGCTTTGAGCGGGCGTCGTCTGATTGCCGATGGTCGCGGGAATGCGCGGGATCGGCGGGGAGGCTCGCGATCTTGAATGTAAACGAACTGCCTGTGTTCCCGGCCGGCGGCGCGACGGTGATCACATCACCAACCTGGTAGCCGAAGCCGGATGCATTAATAACCGCCGTCGGCTTGCCGTTGATGTCGGTGGTCACATTGACCGTGAGCCCGGTGCCGCTGCCGCCGGTGGTGGCAAGATTGTTGAAGGGGGCCCCGGAAACGTTGGGGGCCCAGCTGTGAGCGGGCGTCGTTTGATTGCCGATGGTCGCGGGAATGCGCCCGGCGAGGCTCTCGATCTGGAATGTGAATGTGCTGCCTGCTTGCCCGGCCGGCGGCGCGACGGTGATCTTATCTCCGACCTGGTAGCCGGAGCCGGGTGTACTAATAACCGCCGTCGGCTTGCCGTTGATGTCGGTGGTCACATTGACCGTGAGCCCGGTGCCGCTGCCGCCGGTGGTGGCAAGATTGTTGAAGAGGACGGCGGAGACCCAGCTTTGAACAGGCGTCGTCTGATTGCCGATGGTCCCGGGAATGCCCGAACCCGTAGCCTGGTCGTCATAGCTTAGCAACTGAGCGCCGGTGCCAATGCTGATGTTGGCGGCCGCGAGGGAGATGTTTCCGGAAGGGCCGGTTGACGTCCCCGAAACACCGCCATTCGCTGTTTTTCGAGTGGAGAGGATCACGCCCGGATCCACGGTGATGGTGCCGCTGCTATTCGTGTCGGTGATGCTGCCGCCATCGGTGTAAATGTTGCCCGAGAACTCGAATTGTTTCCCGCTGAGATTCAGGGGGGCGCCTTCCGTATTTTGCGCCGATGGTGATGGGGGCGTTGCCCGCACCCACGAGGTTGAACATTTCGGAGGACGAAGACAGCGTGACCGTCAGCGACTCTCCCTCGGACATTGGCGCAGAGGGGGAATTGTAATTCCACACGGGGTTGGTGTCGCTCACCACGTACTGCAGCTGGTTGCTTTTACTTTGATTGTCGGCCAGGCCCTCGTCCAGCACGCCGCCAACAACCGTCAGCACGTTGGGAACCGACGTATCTTCAATAATTGGATTCTCGATGCCTACGAAGGAAAAGGAAGTGGTGCTATCGCCGGCAAAAACACTGCTCGGCGACATCGTGCCGCCCTGCGGTCCGGGAGCTCCGGCGGTGCCGAATTCCACCAGGGCCAGTGTGCCGCGCAAGGTGGGATCCTCGGTGGGGTCCTCGATGGCCAGAGCGTTGATGCCGCCGATCCCGCCGGCACTGGCGCCGCCGGTGACCTTGCCGCTGATGCTGCCGGTGGCCCGCACGATGAAGGCGTCGCTGGTGCCGGCCGGACCGGTCAAGTTCGCAAACCCGGCAAAGGTAACCGGCAGTGCGGCCGGAACACCGCTCAGGATGATCGTGCCGGAGTTGGCGCCGGTGATTTCCCAGTTCGCATTTTGACTCGGCCCGATCAAGGTATTGATCGTGGCGCCGGCAGGTTCCAGCATGTTGGTGCCGCTGGACCAGGGGCGCCGTGCAAGGGGACCGGGGTGAAGGTGGCGCCGGCTGAGGGGGCGCTAAGGCCAAGCTGGATCGTGTTCTGATCGATGACATTCACGTAGTACGTCCTGCCCGAGGTCAGACCGCTGGTGTCGGCGGCACCAAGGGTGCTTGCGTAGGTGACCTGCTCCCCCTGGTAGAAGCCATCGGCGCTGCCAAAGGCGATCGAGTTGGGCGTGTTGGGAGTGGTCGCGGTAGCTGGGTAAACGATGGTCGCCGCATTCAGCGCCGCGCTGTGCTTGGCGATCACGCTCTGGAAGTCGTCAATTCCGCCGACGGCGCCGGTGCCGGTGGTCGTGGCGCCGGTAGGTTTCAGCATGTTGGTGCCGGCGGCCCAGGGATTGGCGCCGAGCGGCACGATGTTATCCTCATCCGGAGTGGAGCTGAGCTGAATCGTCTGGGAATTGACGACGTTCACGTAATACGGGGTGCCGGAAGTCAGGCCGCTGGTGTCTGCGGCGCCGAGGTTGCTGACGTAGGTAACCTCTTCTCCCTGCGTGAAGCCGTCCGCGTTGACAAAGGTAATTGAGTTGGGCGTGTTGGGAGAGGTCGCGGAAGCTGGGTCAACGATGGTCGTGGACAGCGATGCGCTGCGCAGGTCCACTGTCACCGGCGTGGAATAAGCCGAATAGTCGATGCTGCTCATGCCGGTGCCGCCGTCGATGGTGCCATCGACGCCCATACCGTCTTCGAGGACGAACTGGTCGTTGCCGCCGTTGGCGGCGAGATTTTGAAACCCGCTGAAGGAGACGCTGGAGATGAGCACGGGGGCATGCACCAGCTCGTTGTTGCCGTTGGCCCAGGGGTCGCCGGTCAAGGGGACCGGGTTGAAGGTGGTGCCGGCTGAGGGGGCGCTGAGGCCAAGCTGGATCGTGTACGGATCGATGACGTTCACGTAATACTTGGCGTTCGGCGTCAGGCCGCTGGCGTCCATGGAGCCCACGGAGCTGCTCGGCGTCAGCAGCGAGTCATCGGTGGTGAGCGTCACGCCGGACGACAGGCCCATAATGGACCACGGGCTGCCGGCGGCGCCCGAACCGGTCACCGTAACATTGACGCCGGGCAGGCTGTTGAGCGCCGCCTGCACGTCATTGGCGGCGGCGTTCCAGGGGATGAGGCCGGTGGTCTCCGGGTTGCTGTTGACGGTCGCTGTGATGGTGAAAACGCCGCCGGCAGCGTTGTTCGACAGCTGCGTGACGTTGTTTAGGGTGTGGAGCGTGCTGACGGTGCTGACGTAGGTGACCTGTTCCCCCTGGACGAAGCCGTCGCTGACCGGAAAAACGATGGAATTGAGCGTCGGCGTCGGCCCGCTCGGCGTGCCGGTTGCCGTGTTGACGACGGTGTTCGCATTCAGGGCGGTTGTGACGTGCCTCGGCGTGACCACCGTGCCGCTGTTCTGGCCGGAAATCGTCCAGACGTTGTCATCGGCCACGCCCACGAGCGTATTATTGGTGACGGAGTCGTCGCCCTTGACGTTATTGATGTCGACGTTGCCCATTCCGAGCGTGACGCTCGCGTTGCCGTCTGCGCGGTAGTCAAGGGTCTTGACCGGTTGCAGCAGGTCGGTGCCGTTGGTCCAGGGGCTGGTCCCGTTGGCCAGGGCGCTGGTCCCGAGTGAGACTGGGATGCCGCCCGATTTGAGGCTGAGCTGAATCGTCGTGGGATTGATGACGTTCACGAAATAGATACTGTTGGGCGTCAGGCCGCTCGTGTCCGCGCTGGCTGCAAGAGTACTTACGTAAGTGACCTGCTCCCCCGACACAAAGTCGTCGCTGCTGGCAAAGACGATCGAGTTGGGTGTGTTGGGTGCAGTGGCGGATGCCTTGTAAACCACAGTGCTGCTATCGAGAGTTTCGGTTCCGCCGCCGCCATCGACACCGTTCTCACTGGCGCCCTGGGCGTAAACAAAGGTGTCGTTCTGATTGCCGCCGATGAGGACGCCGACGTTGCTGAAAGCGACGGCGGTTGAGCCGTAGCCGCTCACGGTTCCGGTATTGGTTCCGGTGATGTCCCAAGTATGGCTGGCATCCTGGCTGCCGATCAGGGTGTTGTTGCCCCCCGCTCCCCCCTGGACGTTTACCTCCGGCACTCCGGTGATCGCGTCGAGAGTGATCGACGAACTCCCGTTCCCCAGGGCGATAGTCAATGGCGTGGTGGGTGTGGTGAAATTGAGGTAGCTGACGTATTGTTGCGAAGCGGCATCGTAGACATTCCCGTTCTGGTTGGTGATCGTCATCTGTCCCACGGAGGGAGTGATGGTGGCCGTTGCCATGGCGCCCGTGCCGCCGCCGCCGGTGAAGCTGACAGCAGGCGCACTCACGTACCCCGAGCCGGGGTTCGTGATGTTCACCGACGTCACCACGCCGTTTGTCAGGACGGCCGTGCCCGCCGCACCGGAGCCGCCGCCGCCTGTGAACACCACGGTGGGGACGCTCGTGTAGCCGGATCCCTTCTCCGTCACGGCAACGCTCGCGACGCCCAGGGCGACATTGGCCGTTGCCTCGGCGCCCGTGCCGCCACCGCCGGTGAAGCTCACGTAAGGCGCACTCACGTACCCCGAGCCGGGGTCCGTGATGATCACCGACGTCACCACGCCGTTTGTCAAGACGGCCGTCCCCGCCGCGCCGGAGCCGCGGACGCTCGTGAATGCCACGGTGGGCGCGCTCGTGTAGCCGGATCCCCCCGCCGTCACGGCAACGCTCTCGACGCCCAGGTCGCCGGCCAGCTCCCACTGGTTGTCCACCTCGCCGCCGTAGATGGTTGTCGTTCCGTTCTGCACGAACGGATTCAGGCCCGAGTATGTAATGGTATCGCTGTTTACGTTTACCGTGACTTGATTGTTCGATCCCGACTGCGGGTTGACGACGGTGTAATTGTTGTCGTTGGCGTCCTGGACGATCAGGCCATCGTTGCCGGAGGGGCGCCGGTTATGGTGCCGCTGATGCTGGCCCCCTGCTCGATGATGAAGGTATCGTGATTGGCGACCGCGGGGGTCAGGTTGCCGGCGGCCGCGCCGGTCAGGTTGCCGACCCCCGAGAAGTTCAGGACGGGGGCATCTGGAACAACCTGGACCGTGCTCTGGACCGTGCTGCTGCCGTTTGTCAGGGAGTCAGTGGTCGATAGCGTCACGTTATTGGTGCCGACGATGATCCAGGGGTTGGCCGGGGTTCCCACGCCGGTCACGCTGACTGAAACGCCGGTAAGCTGGTCGAGGGCAGCTTGCACCTGGACGGCGCTGGCGTTCCAGTTGAGGGGGGGGGTGCCCGTCGTTTGCGACGTGCCGCCGTTGACCGTGGCGGTGATGGTAAACGTGCCGCCGCTGGCGGTGTTCCACAGTTGCGTGACGTCGTTGGTGAGAGAAAGCGTTCCTGCATTCGCACCGGTGACGTCCCACTTGGTATCCGCCGTCGGGCCTGTCAAGGTGGTCGTGGCTTGCGTTCCGGCGGAGTCGGAGCCGGCGGCGCCGATGAGCGTGTTGAAGTTCAGTGCCGAGCCCGTGCCTGTGGCGGCGCCTGTCCCAAAATTCACGGCGACGTTGGAAGTGTAAGCCGAATAATCCAGCGTGGTGGTATCCGTCCCGCCGCCGCCTTCCACCATGCCGCTGACGGATGCCTGGTCACTGAAGGTGAAGTCATCCGAGGTGTCGCCGGGGCTGCCGACCAGGTTCTGGACGTCGGTGAAGCTGATGTTCTTGTTCAGCGTTCCCTGGTTCTGACCCGTGATGTTCCAGGCATTCGTGCCCGCGCCGCTGGTGAGAGTGTTGTTGCTGCCGCTTCCTTCATCGATGGCGATCTGGCCGCCGCCATCCGAGATGGCTTTCTGAACGCTGCCAACGACGGTCACCGAATTCATGCCGGCCGCCACGTTCAGTCCGACTATCGTGTTGTCATTGAGCGACAAAGCTGACCGTACCGAAGGCTGCGGGAGTGCTCGTGCTCAGGATGTCCACCGTGTCCGCAGCCGTGTTGCCCGCGACCTCATTGGCACTCATTTCGATGAGACCAGCCGGCGCCGTCACCGTCAAATTCACGGGCTGCTTGATGCCGGAATAGGTGACGACCTTGATTGTGGCGCCGTTCATGGTTTCCTGGACGGAACCGGCCGTGGACGTCGCGCCCGGCACCAGGGCGAACGTTTGGGCGCTGGCGCTGGTTGGCAGCTGCACGGCGATGGTGTCGTTGTCGGTGTTCTGCGTTGCGCTGCCTCCGCCTTCAACGGTGATTTGCCCGCCAGCTTGCACCGCCGCGGCAACGGAGCTGTCAATCGTCAGCGCACTGGTGCCGGCCGGCATGTTCAGGCCAACCACCGTGTTCGCATTGAACGGCACGGTGACCGTACCGAAGGTTGAGGTCGAGCTGGTACTCTGAAACTCAGCCGTGTCCGCAGCCGCGTTGCCCGCAACCACATTGGCACTCATTTCGATCTGGTCAGCCGGCCCCGGCGTCACGACGGTCACGTTCACGGGCAGGTGAACCCCGGTATACGAGACGAGCGTGGTCGTGCCCCCAGCCTCCTGGTCCTGGATGGAGCCAGACGCCGTTGTCCCGAGGGTGAGCGTTTGGGCGTTGGTGGGGTCAGCTGCCACCTGAAATGAAAGTTGATCGCCCGACGAGAGGCCGGCATAGTTGAGCGTGACTCCCGTCGATTGCAGGACGGCGCTGAGCGAGGAATCGATGAACAGGGTGCTGTTTGCCCCGTAAAGGTTTACGTCGATCGTGGCGCCGGCCTGGATGGTCAGCGTTTGTCCCGGGGCGCCGAAAGCGCTGGAAGCCGCGAGATTGGCCGCCGTGCTATATTGCAAGACGGTTGCGCCGGTGTCCGTGTCGGTGCCAGCGCTCAAATAGAGATTATCCCCAGCAGCATTCCCGGTGAAGTTGGCCATCGTACTCGACGGCAACGAAGCGGTAATCGACAAAAGTGTCCGGTCTTCGAGGCTTTCCAGCCCAAGGGACGTGAAAACCGGCGCCCGGCGGATCGGGCGGCGTTTCTTTTGCGCGGTGAAATGATTCCTGAGCCAGCTGAATTTCCAAAAGCGCATGTGATTAGCCTTTGAGTAAAGTTATGGCTCCTCAAGCCCTGCTGCGAAATCCTGGCCGATGCCGGGTTCTTCCCAGCATCCTTAATCAATGAGAAGTGCGATCTTTTGTTGCCGCGCGCCTCACGACACGGCAACATTTCTAACATTTCCTCCGTGATGAGTCGGCAGATTGGAGGACTGGACGCAGGATGTGCCCTGGGCGACACACGGAGCCGTGGCGACTTCTCGGTTCAGTTCCTGGCGGCGGAGCGGCGCAATTCGATCATGGCTTCGCCGAAGGCCTTGCCAATGCTGCAGAACGTCCTGGCGCTGCCCAGGTAGCGATAGGGAGCATCGGAGCAGACCTTGTCCCATTCGTCTCGATGTTCCTGCCATCCCTTCTTGTGGACCGCGTGGGCCTCATGGTCCCAATAAGGGTCCGTTGCCACCAGCTTCACGTTGCCCGTGAACTCCGTTAGCTGCGCGACGGCAGCCTGGGCAGTTCGGATATTCAAGTCGTTCGTTTCTAGTCCGTTGCCGCCGAAGACACCCAGTTGACCGATCACGAACGGCAGCTGGGGTGTCTGGAAGTCGCGGCGCACGTCGCGAATGAAATGGGCCAGCTGCTCCGCGTAGAAGGGGTTGTGATCGCGGCCGGCCACGTCCTTCCATGCTTGAAACCACACGAACCCCGCCAGCTCGAAGCCCTGACCCCGGTAGCTGGGAAAATGCGCGCCGAGGTTGGCTAACGTGTCCCGAACCTCCTTCACCATCTCCCGATACGCGGCGCCGTAACTCCGTTCCACGTCGGCAAGGGTGGCATTGGCTTGCACTTGTTGCAGATCCCTCAGCTGTTGTTCGAGAACTTCCTGAGGGGGGAGACCGGAGCTGCTGGGCGGGCGAAAGTCGCGACCCAAACTTTCTCCACAGCAGGTCTTGATCAGCAGCACTTGCTCGTCGAAATAGTCGCCGACGACGTGACCAAATTCGAGTTCCGGGCCAAAGCGATCCGGCGTGTGCCCGAAGCCGACGGTCAGGTTGCCCTTCTGCTGGAAGTTCTTGATCCAGACGTCTTCGCGGACGACCCATTGGCCGTCGCGGAGCAGATGTTGAAAGCGTTCCTTCGTCGCGGCCTGGTTCGCCTGGTATTTCAACAGCGCGACCTTCGCTCTGCCAGCCATGTTATAATCGCCAGCCAGGACAAAGACCTTTACCGGGCGGACCGCCCCTCCGATACCTGGCTTCGTCACTGGATTGGGAACGGCAGGCTTGGCCGGGGGAGCCGCAGCAGGCTCCGGAGGGGCTGACGCCACGATCGGTTTAGCCAGGCCCGTCCAGTTGGTGATGCGGGCGCCTTCAAACACCGCCAGCACTGCGCTTGCCAGGAGCAAAACCGCGGCGCCGACAAACAGCGGCCAACGAAGTCGCGAGCGGGCCGGGCGATGCTGTGGTCGCCCGTTTTTCTCGCCAGGCTCATCGGGGCGCTCTTCGTGCATGGCGTCCGGCTGAGGTTTTCCCTCAGCCTGGAAAGGAGCGAGTGGATCATGCTGCAGGTGCGCCAGATACCGGCTCAGCAGCTCATCGACCTCGCTGGCGGTCTGGAAGCGGGCGTCGGGATTCTTGGCCAGCAGCTTGTTCACAATGTCTACCAGCGATTCGGGGATCTCCGGGTTGACTTCCCGAATTGGCCGCGGTGTGTCGTCGCAGACCCGCTTCAGAACGGCGAGGCCGGTATCTCCACGGAAAGGAGGCCGCCCCGTACACATAGCGTACAGCACGCTACCGAGGCTGAACAAGTCCGAGCGCTGATCGACGTGATCGCCCTGCGCCTGTTCGGGGGACATGTACAGCGGGGTGCCGTACACCATGCCGGCTTGCGTGATCCGGACGTCGTCGATGCTGCGGGCCAAACCGAAATCGGTGATCTTGACCCGTTCGATCCCGTTCTCCAGGAGAATGTTGGCCGGCTTGATGTCGCGATGGACCAAACCTTGCGCATGCGCCGCCGCCAGGCCCGACGCGATCTGCATGCCGACGCGCAGAATCTGTGCCAGCTGCAACGCGCCGCCGCCATCAATCTTCTGTTGCAGCGACGAGCCGGATACGTACTCCATGACCAGATACGGCAGTCCGTTACATTCATCGACGGCGTGAATGGCGACCACGTGGGGGTGGCTGACGGCCGCCGCCGCCTGTGCTTCGCGCCGGAAGCGTTGCCGGGCCATCACGTTGGCCGCCAGTTGGGGCGCCAGCACCTTGATGGCGACGACGCGGTTGAGCTTCACGTCCAGGCCCCGCAGCACGATCCCCATGCCGCCGCGGCCGAGGATTCCGAGGACCTCATAGTCCGCCAGCAGGCCAAGCCGGCCCGGCGTGTCGCAGTGCTCGAGGAAGTCGAGCGTTTCGTGGTCGGAAAGAGGATCGCTCGCGCGGCACGGTTATTTGCGGTGGCCGAGGGGGCTGGCTGGACGGCCGGGCTGTCCAAAAAGTCGCCGGCGTTGTCATGGGCTTTCAACAGCGCTTCCACCCGCGTGCGCACCTTGCTGTCGGCGCACGTGGCATCCAAAAAAGCCTGCCGTTCGGCGGGATCTTTGTGGACGGCCTGAAGAAAGACCTCTTCCACGTTGGGTCGCTGTGCATCCAAAACAATCTCCTCGATCGCTGTCTATCCAGGAGTGCGATTTTTTGCCCGTGCGCGCCTCATGCACCGCAAAAAATTAGTCGGCGGAAATGGCGTCGTGCAACCAGGCGCGGGCATAAGTCCAGTGTCGTGAAGCCGTTGCACGCGAAATGCCCAGTGCGTCGGCGGCGTCCTCGATGCTCAGCCCGGCAAAAAAACGCAATTTCACGAGCTGCGCCTTTTCCGGCTCCTCCTGACCGAATCGTTCCAGGGCTTCATCGAGCGCGAGGATCTGGTCCGATGGGACCGAACAGACCAGGCGCTCGTCCTCCATCTCGACCCGGTGATGCCCCCCGCCATGCTTGACGCGCTGCTTGCGGCGCGCCTTCTCCACGAGGATGCGGCGCATGGCCTCCGCCGCGGCGGCGAAGAAATGGCCGCGGTGTTTCCATTTCTGCTCCTCTGCCGAATCCACCAGGCGCAAGTACGCTTCATGCACGAGCGCCGTGGCTTGCAGCGTCTGGCCCGGAGCTTCCTGCGCCAGCATGTTGGCCGCCAGACCCCGCAGCTCCTGGTAGATCAGCGGCAGCAACTGCTCGGAAGCGTGCTCACTCCCACGCCCGATCGCCTCAAGGATTTGAGAAACGTCGCTCATACAGCGCCTGAGCTGTTGGGATTGTTAACATTTCGCAATCAGTGAGCTGCCCGGTTCAGGAACGGCCCTGACGGAACAAGGAGCGACGTTACTCCTTGTTCCGCATCCGCAAAGGACTCCGAACCTTCCAGGGTTCGTCATGCGGCAAAAAGAAGCAATAAATATTAACGGCTTGAGTACTCAAAAACAAGGAAAAAAGAAAAATGTTGATTCAGCGGCTGCACCTTCCGTACGGCTTGAATAAACCGGACGTGCAGACCACGGGCCTATCCCCAATAAAAGTCTACCCAGCTGTGCTGTAAGTCCCTTTCCGTGGTAGCACTTGAGGCATCGGCGGTGCGATCTTGACGTTGTCCTTCAGCTGCGCCGACACGTCTGGCGATTGCCACTCCCACTGCAAACTCCGGCCGCGTGCCATGCTCTCTCGGGCCGGCACTGGGGATCGCGGCTGCGGTCGTTTTGTGCATGGTCTATGCGAACCTGTCGTTTACCGTGCGGCGGCCCAACGATTACCGCTATTTCCCGCCGTTCAAGCCGGGCGTCAATCGCACCATGAACTGGGAACTCGGCCACGGTCAAGTCCCCCTGTGGACTGTGGGGCTTGCCAGCGGTCTGCCGGACCTTTCTCCCGTCTTGGTCGGTCTGTGCTCGTCTCCCGTTTCGTTTCCCAAATCGTATCAGAAATCGTATCAAATCGTATCAGGGGAGCATCAGAAAAATATCGCCGTAAGTCCTATCTGCGACAGCACTTCAGCGACATAAGTGCGAACGCGGTGCCGTATTGCTGATGGTAGTTGTACAGCGGATAATCCCACCAGGAGCCATCCTTCTCCTGCAGCGGCAGCAGTACGTGAGCCAGGTGATCCTGGTAGAACGGCCGTTTGTCCGCCGGCAATTCCTTGATCACCAGCCCGGCGTAGTAGTGGCCGAAGTAAAAGAAGTAGCCGGCGATCTGGAAATGCGACTCGTGCGGGATCGGCCGTTTCCGGCCCATGTCCAGCCACAGGTTGCGTGCGAACAGCCGATCCAGCCAGGTGGTCAGCACCTCCTCGGTAATGCGTTTGTCCCCCCACAACCGCAGCGCCAGGTTGCACGCTTGCGACCGCCCCAGGCTGCCGCCCGGACGGTTGATCGGCATCATCGGCTGATACTTCAGGTACTCGCCGTAGAGATAGCTGAAATCCGGCTTGCGCTGGCGGACAGTGGAGTTAATGGCCCGCTTGACCAGCTTGTCCGGGGCGTTGACGCCAATCTGTTTCGCTTCGTGCAGAGCGATCAGGGCTGCGGCGTTGACGAAACTGGTGGAATCGGAAGACGGCTTCTGGGTGCCAGCCCGGAAATCGTAATAACCCCAACCACCATCGACGGATTCGTAACGCCCCAGAAACCCGATCTGGTTCTGGATCAGCTCCTTGATTGTGCGACGCCGGGCTTCATCCTTCGGCAAACGCTCGTGCATGCGCACCAGGGCCTGGATGCAGTACAGATGGCCCCAGACGTTGTACAGAGCGATGGCGTCAGCCCGGCGCAGCTTCGGCAGCTCCGTCATGATCCACGCCTCGCCGCGCTCGATGGCCTTGCGGACCTCCTCCGAGTCGCCGCCCACCTCGATGAGCGACGACACGCACAACCCCGTGACGGCCGAGCGAAACGCCATATGCGCGTCGGGGACCGGAGCGAAAATGTTCAGGTCCTTGGTCCGCTCCGGCGTGCCCCAGGAGCCGTCGCGGTTCTGGTCCTTGAGCAAGAACGCGACCCCGCGACGAACGGCGTCCGCGATGGCCTCGGGGGCCGGCGGCTTGACCGCCTTCGGCCGAGGCGGCGCCTCCGTACTGCGGGGCGGCTCCTCCGCGGGCGCAGCAGCGCCTGCGGCGTCACCACCAGCAGTACGCCGACCAGCAGCAGTGTTCGCTTCATTCGGTCACCTTCTTTCGGCCATTGGCTTGCGGCTTCTCCAGCAAGACCTCGTCGCCTACGCTGATGCCTTCGAGGATCTCCACTTTGCTGTCGGTCTTCTTGCCGAGCCGCACGGATCGCTTCTGGGTCTTGCCATTGTCGCCTGTCAGGTAGACGAAGTGCTTGTCGTCGTCCATCTCATCCGTGAAGACGGCGGCGACGGGCACGCTCAGGGCATCCGCTTTGGCATACGGAACCACCTTGACAGTGCAGGCCATGCCCGGCATCAGAGCCTCGGCGTCCTTGCTGGTGTCCAGGGCGATCCGCGCCTCGAAATGGCCCGGCGTCACCGGCACGGCGGACACGCTCTCGACGGTGCCCGGCAGCTTCCGGTCCGGAAACGCGGCGGCCGACACGCGGACCTTGGCACCCCGGCGGACGTGCTGCAGGTCCTTCTCCTCGACGACCGCCCGCACGAACAGCGGCCGGCTCTTGACGATGGTGAGCACGATCTCTTCCGCGGCCAGCTGGCCACCGCGCACCAGCTTGCCGGCCATCGCCGCCGCGGTGGTCCACTGGCCGCGATTGCACTTGCCGTAGTAGACGATGCCATCGACAGGGGCCTGAACGATCATGGCCGCGCGATCGTGCTGGAGTTTCCCCAGCCGCTCAATGGATTTCGTGCGGTCGGTTTTCATCTTCTCCAGGCTCAGCCGTTTCTGGTTGAGGGTCAGCGGCAGGGTAGAGCGGGCCTTCTCCAGGGCGAGGGTCTGCTTGACCGCGGACTCCTTGAGGGTCTGTTCCTTGCGGGGCAGCTCGATCTTGAGCGTATCGTCGCGGCGCTGCTCCGCCTGTTTCAGGAAGTGGGCGGCCGACTCGACCGCGTTGCGCTGCCGTTTCAGGATAATCTCCTCGGTCTCTTCGCGCAAATCGTTGGCCCGGTACATCTTTTCCAGCTGCCGCAGCTCCTCCCTGGCATACTCCAGGTAGTGCGTGGAGGACTTGACGCTGAACTGGACGTTCTTCTGGGCCCGTTCCCGGTCCTCTTCCAGGAACTTCTTGAGGTCCTCGTCGGCGATCTTCTTGGTCCGCTCGGCGGCGGCCAGGTCCACGGGCGTGGACTTCTCCAGGGCCGGCAGCTCTTCCTCGGCCTGCTTGAGGGCCAGCGCGTTGAGGCGCTGCTCGGTTTCGAGGTCCTTGATGGCCTGGTCGATCTTCTCCAGATCGAGCGTCACCAGCGGATCGCCCTTGCGGACTTCACTGCCGTGAGACACCGCCTTCAGGACGGTGAAGGGCGGCCCCCAGGCCTCGGGCCGGAGGGCGATTTCCGTCATCTCGGAGGCTTCCAGGATGCCCTTGAGCGAGGCCTCGATCTTGAACGGTCCGCGCTCGACCTTGTGGCTCGCACCCCGGGCGGCCTCCCTGGCGGGAGCCGCTGGGGCTTTCTCCGGTTTCTTGGCAGCTTCGTCGGGCGGCAGCTGACAGCTGGCGACCGCAAGGACTACAGGCAGGCAGAGGAGGAGATGGACCCGGTTGCGCATGGAAGAATCCTCTCGGGAAAAGCAGCACACTCCACGGGACGAGGCGGAGGCAATTGGCTCCGCCAGTGACAATGCCGAATTTGTTGTATCGCCGTCCAAGGCGATTTGCCAGCAGAAAGTGAGCAATGAACAATCGTTCCGTCATTCCGTGAGGCGAGCTTGTTGACTTGCCCCACCGTCTTTTCTGTGCTAGATTACCCTCTCACCGCATTCCACCCTGAAACCGCTCGGGGCAGGGCTGATTTCGCGCCCTCACACCCTTTCCAAATGTCCAACATTTGGACATTTTAACAAAAAGCGGTTTTTTCCCTCTTCCTACCTGCCCCCCGAATTCCTAGTTTCCCAAAGAATTGTCTTTTTTTCCAAAAAAAGCAGAAATTCGTGATCGGTTTTTCGCGCAAATTGCAATTTGTAATTTAGCACGATAATCAATCCGTCCGGTAACCCGTTTCTTTTCTCCCCGAGAACGTGAGGTTTCGTCATGCGCAGATGGTTTGGCCGAGCGAGGAACGCTCCGAAGAGTCAAGTCAGGCCGCTCCTGCAACTGGAGCGGCTGGAAGACCGGAATTGCCCCACCGCCATCCAGGGGGGTGGCTTTTCCACCGTCCCCCAGGTGGTTGGCTTCTCCGCTGTCCCCATGACCGGACAGGAAGTCCTCCTGTCCGGGATCGTCCAGGACGACAACGCGGCAACCGCAGTCGTGAACTTCAGTGGCGAGGTTAGCGATTGCGTGACCCCCAACGCGGATGGCCAGTTCTCCCTGCTGACCTCCGCGGCAGGTCTGGGAACGGTTTCGGCTCAGGTGTCCGACCCGAACGGGGCGACCTCTGCCAGCGTCAATACCTCGATCGCCACCCCCGCGCCCACGATCACCCTGTCGCTGGACAGCATTGAAGGCCAGACGGTCACGCTGTCGGGCCTGGTGGGTGACATGGACCCCAGCTCGTGCCAGGTCACCTTCTCCGGCGCGGTTTCCGGCTTGGTCTCCGTTGAGGCGAACGGCACTTTCCTGCTGCAAACGCCGATCAGCCAGCTGGGCGCGGTCGATGCGACCGCCACGGATGCCTGGGGGCAGACCTCGAACACCGCTGAGGTGAACCCGGCCGGCGACGCTCCGAGCCTGACCTTGAACGTGATGCCGGATGGCGACGGCACGTACACCGTTTCGGGACAGGTCGTCGATCAGGATCCGGCCAGCTGCACGGTGAACCTCTCCGGTGCCATTACCGGGTCGGTGGCGACCAACTCCGATGGCTCCTTCAGCCTGACGGCTTCCGCCTCGATCCTGGGCGTCGTGAATGCCACAGTCACCGACAGCCAGGGTTTGACTTCGAGCCAGGACGCGGTCGATTTGACCGACGACAGCACCCCCACCCTGACCATGAACGCGACCCTGGAGGACGGCCAGACCGTGCTGATTACCGGCCAGGTCAGCGACAACGATGCCGGCGACTGCTCGGTGAACCTGTCCGGGGTGGCTTCGGGAACCATCGCCACCAATCCGGATGGGTCGTTCAACTTCACCACCACGGCCTGGGGGCTGGGCGCCATCTACGCCACCGCCACCAACCCCTGGGGCCTTACCTCCGCGCCGGTCGAGGCCGACGTCAGCGATCCCGCTCCCACCATCACGATGGAGGCGACCCAGATCCAGGGTCAGGAGGTCACCCTGATGGGGACGGTCAATGCCAACACCGTCAATAACTTGTGGGTGACCATCTCGGGGGCTGCCAGCGGCGGTGTCCAGACCGATAGCACCGGCACGTTCCAGATCACGGTGCAAGCCTGGACACTGGGAGCCATTGATGCAACCGCCACGGACATCTGGGGTCAGGTCTCGAACACCGCCGAGGTGGACCTGAGCAGCAATGCGCCGACGGTCACCCTGACGGCGACGCCGGAGGGCGGGCAGACCGTGCTGGTCACCGGCCAGGTTTCGGACAGGGACCCGGGTACGTGCAGCGTGTCTTTCTCCGGGGAAGTCTGCGGCACGGTGACGACCGACCCCAACGGCACGTTCCAGTACACCACGACGGCCGCCGCCTCAGGGGCGATCACCGCCACGGCCACCAACGTTTGGGGGCAGAACTCCAATCCCGCGGAAGCGGACGTGACCATCGCCCAGGGTTCGGGTTCCGATTCAACGACGACCGATTCGGGTGGGGCGACGACCGATTCAAACCAGGCCCCGGATCTGACCATGAACCTGACGCTGCAGGGTGGCACGACCGTGACGCTTTCCGGTCAGGTGAACGATGCCGATCCTGAGGACTGCACCGTGACCTTCTCGGGTGTGGTCAACGGCACGGTGACCCCCAACCCCAACGGCACCTACAGCTTCACAACCACCGCCACGGGACTGGGGACCATTTCGGCCATCGCGGTGAATGCCGCGCAGTTGTCCTCGAATGTCGTGGCGACGCCGATCAGCGTTGCCGCTCCCACGCTCACCTTGAACCTGACCCTGGACGATGCCCGCAACGTGACCCTCACCGGTCAGGTGACAGGCCCCGACCCCTCTCACGACCTTGTTGTTTTCATCGGGGCGGTCTCCGGCTCGGTGACGCCCAACGCGGACGGCTCCTTCAGCCTTCAGACCGAGGCGTTGGCGCTGGGCAACGTCCAGGCGGTGGTGCGTGACAGCTGGGACCAGGTCTCGGCACAGGCCACCGCCACGGTCACGAACCAGGCCCCGGAGATCGTGAACTTCAAAGCCGTCCCTCTCGACGTGGACCACGCCTGGCACTTCCAGGGGACTGCCCTTGACGAATCGCCTTACCACCTGAAGGTGTTCCTGGAAGGAACCCCTTCCGTGAACAATGTCCCGATCACGGTCAGCAGTACCGGCGGGTTCGCCACGGACATCGTACTTGGACCCAAGGAGCAGGGCACGGTCGCGGCGGAAGTCGAGGATTGGTGGGGGACCGTCTCCGAGGCAGTGTTTGCCGAAGTCTGGCCCTGCTGATCGAGAGTTTTAAGCGAGCTGTTGGCCCGGCGCGAAAGCCTGGCCATTCCAGGTGACCTTCGAACAAGAGCGAACAGACAATAAAGGATCGAACCATGAACCATTTCGAGCAGTCGGGAACGAACAAGTGGAACACCCTGGCCCAGGAAGTGCGCCGGGGCAGTCACGAAGCGCGGGAACGCTTTGTAGAGGAGTTGACGCCGCACATGGAGCGGATTGTCCGGCACACGGTTCGCCACGGCCGGAGCCTGTCGCCGCGCGATCGGCGGATCATGGAGGAGTACCAGCAGCTCTGCCCGGGCGGTCGGACGCCGACCGGGCTGTCGCGGGACGAGGTGGTCAGCCGGGTCGCCCTGCGCGTGTGTTATTCGGTGGTGGGCCAGCTGATCTCCTGCCGGAACCCTCAGGCGGCCCTGGAAACCGTGCGGGGGTTGTGAGAGAGGATGGGACCCCTCCCCCTGCCCCCTCCCCTGCGTGAGGTTGCGCTCCGGCACGCAGGCGTGCCTACGCTTCGCGGGGAGGGGGGAGCCAGAGGTCCGTTGTCTTGCTCCCCCTCCCCGCGAAGCGCAGGCACGCCTGCGTGCCGGAGCGCAACCTCACGCAGGGGAGGGGGCAGGGGGAGGGGTTCCGCTTCGCAACGCGGAACAGAGACAGAGGAAACCAGGAACTCAGCCATGAATCTCCAACTCCATCCCCGGCATAGCCGGGCCGGACCTGCCATCGAGCCTCCTTCCGAAAATGGACGAATCCCGTGTCTGTGGAACAATGTCATGACAGGACCAAATCCAAGCCGTGGAAAGGTCCTGGTCGCCGACGGCGAGGAGTCCATCCGCTCCTCGCTGGCCGTCGCTCTCGGTCAGGCCGGCTTAGAAGTTATGGAAACCTCGGAGGGCTCGGAGGCGCTCTGGCTGATCCAGGAAGGGCGCGTCGAAGTGGCGGTGCTGGGCGAGCAGCTGGGGAGGGTGCCGGCTCAGGAACTGCTGCGGCAGTCGATGGCGCGCAGGGCCCGGGTGCCGATCATCCTGTGCTCCGCTTCCTGGGATGCGGAGCACACGAGCCGGGCGGTTCGGGAAGGGGCCTGGGATTGTCTGAGCCGGCCCTGCACCGAGATCGACCTGCTGGGAGCTGTCTTCCAGGCCCTGCGTGCCCGGCGCGCCGGTCACGCCCAAGCGGAGGCCGGCCTGCCGGCCGGAGCGCACGTAGGCGTGCGGACGCGCGAGGAGTTGCTCTGGCAGGTGGTCCAGAAGGCCCAGAAGATGGAAACGGCCGGCTTGCTGGCCGGCAGCGTGGTCCACGACCTGAACAACCTGCTGACAGTCGTGCTGGGCTACAGCGACATCGTGCAGCGCTCCCTGCCTGCCGGCTCGGCATCCTGGACGTTCGTCGAGGAGATCCGCCGGGCCGCCAACGGCGGGGCGGCCCTGGTCCGGGAACTGATGGCAGTGGGACGGAAGTCCACCGATCAGCCGCAGCCTTTGGACCTGAACGCCATCCTGACCCGGATGAGTTCGCTGCTGCGTCAGGTGGCCGGCCCGTCCATCAAGACGGAGATGTTCCTGGAGCCGGGTCTGGGCCTGATCCGGGCCGACCCCGGCGAGATCGACCAGGTGATCCTTAACCTGGTGCTCAACGCCCGCGACGCGATCAACGCTGCCGGCCGGAAGGTAGCGGACGGACCACCGGCCCGGCTGACACTGCGCACCGCCAACCTGGAACTGGCCAGCTGGAACGCCGAGCACCCGGTCCCTCCGGGCTTGTACGTGGTGCTGCAGGTCAGCGACACCGGCTGCGGCATGAGCGCGGAAACGCTGGCCCGCCTGTTCGAGCCGTTCTACACGACCAAGCGCGCCGGCCAGGGCACCGGCCTGGGCCTGGCCACGGTCCACGAAGTGCTGCGCCGGCTGGGCGGCCAGATCACCGTGCGGAGCGAACTGGGCCTCGGCTCGACCTTTACCACGTACTTGCCGCGCCTGGATAGCGCTGCCCGGACCGCACCCCGGCCGCAGAGCGAGACGACAACAGGTTTGGGAACGGAGACGGTCCTGTTGCTGGAGGATGACCCCGCGGTCCGCGACCTGTTTCACCGGGTGCTGGAGAGCCGCGGCTACCAGGTGCTGCTGGCCATCACGGCAGACGACGCCCACAAGATCGCTGCCAACCACGCCGGCCCGCTTGACCTGCTGATCGCCGGCCTGGTGCTGCGCGAGATGGACGGCGTACAGCTGGCCCGGCAGATCGCGGCGCTGCGCCCGAAGGTCCGGGTGCTGTTCACAACCGGGAACCCGCTGCCGGCGCAGGTCCAGGAAGCGGAGGCGTTCCCACGGGCCAAGGTCCTGAACAAGCCGCTGGCGCCGACGACGTTGCTGGCGGAGATGCGCGAGCTGCTCAATCGGGGGGAATGACGGCGGGGCCACCGTGACCAGGGCACACACCTCCAACCCAGGACTCACGTCCTGGTCTATTAACTGCCGCCCCTTCGGGGCTAAAGACAAGGGAGGGCGTTCATGTCGCAGTCGTTCGCCTGCTTGCCTGTCCAATTCGTATTCAGCATCAAGAACCGCGAGCCGTGGATTCGTGAAGAATGGGCGCAGCGGCTCTACGACTACATTGGTGGGATCGTGCAAACCGAGAAAAGCATCTTGTTGGCAGCGGGAGGAGTCCCCAACCACGTACACCTTCTCGTCTCCCTCGGACGAGAAGTCAGCCTGGCCGAGATGATGCGGCTCGTGAAGACCAACTCCTCGAAATGGGTCCATGACACCTTCCCAGACCACCCGTTCGCATGGCAGGCGGGATACGGTGCTTTCGGTGCAAGTTATGCCAATCTGGACCCCGTTCGAGCTTACATCGCACGGCAGAAAGAACACCACGCCAACCTATCCTTCCAGGACGAATACCGCGGGCTGCTGCGCGCCCACGGCCTGGAATGGGACGAGCGCTACGTCTGGGACTGACCTGTCTTTTAGCCCCGAAGGGGCGACAGTCAATAGACCAGGACGTGAGTCCTGGGTGAGGAACTTCGAGTGGCAGCCAACATTGAAACCAACCTGCCAACACGTAAACCAACACACAGCACCCCCAATGGAGAAACTTATGAATAGGCTCTGGTTGGTGAACATGGCGGTCGGAGCAGTGCTGATCCCCTTCTACTGTGGTCGGTGCCTCGCCGAGGATTCACCCCTTCGGGCCACGCTGCAAGGGCATGGCAACGGGGTCACGTTTGTCGCGTTTAGCCCTGACGGCAAGCAACTCGCCTCGGCGGGACATGACGACAAGAGCGTCACGATCTGGGATGTGACTACCGGCAAGAACACCTTCACCCTGCAAGGACATACCGCTGGCATCCGTTCGATTGCCTTCAGCCCGGATGGGAAGTCCCTGGCCTCGGGTAGTGGGGACAGGACGATCAAGCTGTGGGACGTGAAAACCGGTAAAAACACCGCCACTCTCATCACGGGGCATGAACATACCATCGCTTCCGTTGCGTTCAGCCCGGATGGCAAGACTCTGGCCTCGGCAGGGAAGGACAGATTCATCAAGCTATGGGATATGGCTAGCGGCATGAATACCACCACTCTCGCGGGACACAGCGGCTCGACCTTGGTGTTCAGCCCAGACGGCAAGACCCTGGCCTCAGCCTCTGGCGCGGACCGAACACTCAAGCTATGGGATGTCCGCAGCGGCAAGAACGTCGCCACCCTCACAGGAGAACGTCGCGATTTCTCTATCGTGGTGTTCAGCCCAGACGGCAAGACACTGGTCTCGGCAGGCTCTCTCGACGGGAACATCAAGCTGTGGGATGCCAGCAGCGGCCAGAAAACCACTACCCTCAAGGGTCACGGGGGTAGTGTCGTAGCCGTGACCTTCAGCCCGGACGGTAAGACCCTGGTCTCGGCGGGAAACAGCATCGACCAGAGCCTCAAACTGTGGGACGTGGCCAGCGGTCGAAACGTCGCCACCCAGAAGGGGCACACTCTTGCTGTCGCCTTCAGTCCAGATAGCAAAACCCTGGCCACCGGCAACCCTGATGGGACGATCAAGCTGTGGAACGTGTCCCTTGTCAGGAAGAATGCCCAGGTGCAAGCTGAAGCGGAGGCAGCGGAAGCCAGAATTGTCGCCGGCCAGCTTCCCCCTGGCGCCCTTGCTCGGCTTGGTACAGAGCAGTTCCAGCACGGCGGCACCATCACGTCGCTGGCATTTTCCCCGAATAGTAAAGTGCTAGTCTCCGCGGGGCAGGATCGGCTAGTTCGGGTGTGAGACCCAGCCACCGGCAAGGAGGTCCGTCGTTTTGGCGGCTTTCGCACTCCCGTGCAATCTGTCGCCATCTCACCCGACGGTATGCTCCTGGCAGCGGCGTGCGGGGACGGAGAAGCACCGGTCCGGTTGTGGCAGCTGGCCACTGGCAAGGCCTTGCCTTGGCCCGCCAGGCACCTCGGTACGGTGCATACGCTGGTCTTTTCCCCGGATAGCAAGACCCTCGCCACAGTTGAGAGACTTGGAAGCATCTACCTGTGGGACGTTCCCACCGGCAAGGAATTGAGCCACCTCAAGGGGAAACAGAAGGCCATTCTCGCCCTGGCTTTCTCACCGGATGGCAAATGGCTCCTTTCAGGCGGCAAGGATGAGACGGTCTGTCTCTGGGACCGGGCCTCGGGCAAACCTGTTCATTTCTTGGCGGCCGGCCCCTGGATTGCCCGTGTCGCCTTTTCGCCGGATAGCAAGACGTTTGTATCGACGAGCGCCACGGGAGCAACTTTGTGGGACACAGCGACTGGAAAAGTCCTCCGCCAGTTCCAGGCGAAGAGCGGCGGCTACTGTGTTGCCTTTGCTCCCGATGGGCGGACCCTGGGTTGGGCCGGCCTGGACCGGACTGTGCGCGTGTGGGACGTGGCCACCGGACAGGAGGTCCAGCGTTTGACCGGGCATCACGCGGGAATTGAGGCTCTGGCCTTCGCTCCCGATGGCAAGACGATCGCTTCGGCTGGCCGGGACCAGCGGATACGCCTCTGGGACGTGACCACGGGAAAGGAGCGATTCCCATCGGAAGCACACGATGGGATTGTCTGGTCCGTCTCCTTTTCCCGCGATGGCAAGATGCTGGCGACCGGCGGGAACGACGCCCGGATCTGCTTGTGGGACGTAGCCAGCCGCAAGTTGCTGCGCCGGCTGGAAGGGCATGCGGGCATGATCTCGGCGCTGGAGTTCTCACCCGACGGCAAGGTCCTCGCGTCCGCCTCGGGCGGTCCCGACGCGACAGTCCGCTTGTGGGATCCGGCCACCGGCAAGGAGCTTCGACAATTCCCTGGGGATCACCCGGCCGGTTTCAGGAGTTTGACCTTCTCTCCCGTCGGCACTCTCCTTGCCGGCGGCAGTTGTGGTCAGAGCGTCCACCTTTGGAACGTCACAACTGGCAAGACGGTTCAAGTGCTGCGCAGCGGCGACAGCAATGACTACCGTGTCTGCTTTGCCCCCTCAGGGACGTTGCTGGCGGTCGGTCGGGATACCAGTCTCCGGGCTTGGTCCCTCCCAGCCGGCACCCGGCTGTATCGGTTCCAGAGCAAGGCGCTGTCACCCTTCTGCACCGCCTTTTCGGCTGATGGCCGAAACTTGGCCGGCCTGGGCAAAGAGGCCGTCTCGATCGTGGAACTGGCCACCGGCAAGGAGCGTACTCGGCTACCGATCGAGCAGGACTTGTTCGCGCTCTGTTTTTCCCCCAATGGCGAACGCTTGATCGGCGCCCTCGATTCCGGTCCGGTGTGCGTCTGGAACCTGCCGACCGGGCGCGAGTTGGCCCGGTTGCCGGTCCGCTCCTTCGGGACGCGGTCGCTGGCCTGTTCCCCCGACGGCAAGCTCCTGGCTTCAGGCGGGTCAGAAGGCACAGCCCTGCTCTGGGACCTGAGCCAACTTCCAGCACCAAAGCAGCCGGCTCCGTGCCGGCTTTCTCCAAAGGAGTTGGAAGACCAATGGGGTTTGCTGAACAGCGAGGATGCCACTCGGGCATACCAGGCCTTGTGGGTGTTGCGATCCGTTCCCCAGCAAGTCGTGCCACTGCTGCAGCGGGACCTACGACCGGCAACGGCAGCCGACTCCAGGCGGATCGCTGCTTTGGTGAAAGACCTGGACCATGAGGAGTTTGCCATCCGTGAGAAGGCGACAGCAGAACTGGAGAAGTTAGCGGGTGCTGCGGAACTAGCGCTTCGCAAGGCCCTGGAATTGGATCCTCCAGCGGAAGTGCGCATCCGTGTGCAGGAGTTGCTCGAAAAAGCCAGTAAGCCCGCAGGCGAACGTTTGCGGATACTGCGGCGTCTCGAACTGCTTGAGCAGGTCGATACCACGGAGGCCCGCGAGTTGCTGGGGCAACTGGCGGAAAACAAATCCGACCTCTGGCTGGCTGAACAAGCAGGGGGAATCAAAAAGCAGCTTCGGATTCGTGAGGCCGTGAAACCGTAATGTTTCAGCCGCTCACCATCCATTCACGGCAGCCCCGACCACTTGCGGGCCACCCACTCGACCGTCAGCAGGAACAGGATCACGATCAGGGTGGGCCACCACAGATACAGCGGCTGTGGCGTGCGATCGACGGCCCGTTCCTCTTTCTGGGTCAGGTCATCGACCAGCTGGCTGGCGTTCTCCGGCACGTACACCTTGGCGGAGCCGCTGCGCTCCGCCAGGTTTTTCAGCAGGTTCCAGTCGGTGGCCACGTCCAGCATCTCCTCACTCGGTGGGGCCGACACCACAAACTCGGCCTTGGTCGGCGGTGCCCCATCCGGACCCGGTGTGCGGACAGGCCCGGCCAACGCCGGGATGTCCAGCTCGATCCGGTACGAGCCGACCGGCAGGTCGCGCACCTTGCCCTCCAGAACCCGCGGCTGCACGGCACGCACGCCAAGCTGCACCACCGCCACCTTTTCCTCCCGGCCATCGGGCAAGACGCGCAGCACCAGCGCCTGGTAGGGCCGATCTCCCGGCGGCCTGGCGGGCAGCGCCTCCAGTTCCTTGGCCAGGCGAACGCGCACGTCGATGTCCTGACCTGGCTCGTAGGTGGTGCGGGGCGTGCCGAAGCGCACCGTGGAGGTGCCGCCCGGCAGCAGCTTGTCGGCGGTGGCCCAGCGGATCAGCTGGCCCCAGAAGCGGTGATGGTGCTTGTCGCCGATCTTGTAGCGCCAGCGCCAGGTGCTGTCCAGCCCGACAAACAGCACGCGCCCCTTGCCGAAGGTCTGCCAGGCGATCAGCGAACTGGCCTCCCGCTCGGTGCGCGGCTTTTCCTTGAGGAACTCCTCGCCTTCGCCGGGGTAATAGGCCAGGGTGGTGGCGGCCGGCTTCTTCTTGCCGACCACCGCCCAGTAGTGTGGCGGCAGCTGGTTCCAGACCGTCGTCTTGGGCCGTTCCGGCGGCTGGGCGGGTTTCAGGATCTGATCCTGTTCCCTGTCCTCCAACTGGAGCAGCGGGTTGTCCTTGCCCTCGTCCGTCAGCGTGACCGGGAAGCCGGTCCGCGAATCGACCTTGCGCAGGTCGGTGACCGGCAGCAGCTCGAATAACGGATCGGTCTGGGTGAGATTGTCCGGAACCACTTCGGGGAAGCGCAGCGGCATGAAGCGCTTGCCGGCCACGATCACCAGGGTGCCGCCGCAGTCGCGGACGTAACTGGCCAGCCGCTGCCGCTGATCCAGAGTCAGTTGCCCCGGTGACACGTCGCCGACAATGACCGTGTCATAGTCCGCCAGGGCCTTCGGGTCGGCGGGCATGGTCAGCGCGGGCCAGTTCTCCTTGCGCAGTTCCTCCTCGGAAACCTTGCCGAGACGCGGCTGATTGAACACGACGCTCTTGACTTCCTTGACCAGCTTGTCGCGGGACAGGGCCACCGAGACGTAGTGAAACTCCCAGCGGGCCTCGCCGTCGATCATCATCACCTCGGCCTGTTCCTTGATGACGGTGATCTCGTGCTGCCGTTTCAGGGCGGACAGGTCGCTCCAGCCCGGCGGCGCCTGGATGGCCACGGTCAGCTTCTGCGGTCCCTCCTTGTCAAGGCTGATGGGGAAATAGACCGATTGGTCCCGATCGACGCCATCGTGCAGCAGCCGCTGCTGGCCCAGCACCTTGTCGCCGTTCTTCAGCTCGACCGTCAGGGTCTGCGGCCGAACGTCGCGCAGGCGGAGGTTGGCCTTGACCATCGCATTGATCGTCTGGCTATCGTGCGGGTCTTTCAGGACCACGGAGGGCGCCTCGATGCTGGCCACCGCCAGGGTGGCCCGGGAGTGCCGGGTGCCCATCGCCACCGGGTAAATGGGTGCCTTCAGATCGCGGAGCTTGGTCGCCAGGCCGAACGGCTGCTCGCCCCGGTTCTGCCGGCCGTCGCTGAACAGCACCACGCCGCGCACCGTGCCCCGGCCCTGCCTCGCCTGTTCCAGGGCCTGGCCCAGCGGACGGTTGAGATCCGTGAAGGCTCGTTCGGGGGTCGTGCTTTCATCGTTCGCATGCGCCCCACGACCCTGGGGAGAGTTCGGCCAGCGAAAGACCTCTTCCACCCGATCCGAAGGGGCCTGCCAGACGTCCTGGGCAAAGCCGAACACTTCCACCTGGAACCGCTTGCCCAGCTTCCGCAGCAGCTGGCCGCCGTCCTTGGCCAGCAAGCGCTGCACCGTCTCGGATCGGCTCAACGCATCGACCTGCTTGCAGACCGCGTCGTGAGCGGCCTTCCGCGATTGCTCCACCTTCTGCTGCCGCTCCGGGTCGTCGGGAAACTCGTCCGGAGCAACCCACTGGATCGCGTTGTTCTTGCGATACTGCTGAATCCATTCCTCCACCTGCAACACCGAGGTGCCTTCCGGCGGCGTCAGGTTGAGCGCTCGGGCCAGCTGAAGTTTCTCGTAGGGTGATCGCTGCGGATCCAGCGCGTCCATGCTTCCGGTGCGGTCGATCAGCAGCAGCACGCGATCCGTGGCCCGGGCCTGGAAGGCCGGCAGCAGCTGGGGCTGAAAGCCGATCAGCGTCAGCAGCACCACCAGGACCGTGAGGCGCAGGCTCAGCAGCGAGCGGGCGACGAACAGGCTGACCAGCTTCAGCTCGGTCCGATACAAGCAACAGGATCAGCGCCAGGGGAATGAGCGCCAGCAGCAGCGAGAGCAAGCCGTCCGGTATCGAACTGCCCCAGCGCGGCGACAGGACCACGCTCATCCCGGTGAAAGGAATGTTGATGGTAAACATGCTCACCGCCTCCGGGCAATGCGACTGGTCATCCACACTTCCGAGCACAGCAGGGCGATCACGCCAAACAGCAACAGCCACCACAGGTCGTGTTCGGAGCCGGCCAGCAGTTCCGAGCAGTCGTCGAGATAGTTCACCCCGACCACCTTCGTGACCTGCTTCCGTTCCTCCGGGTTGCACAGGTCGAGGTCGTCGGCCCCACGCGGGTCGGGCTGCACGACAAAGTACACGGTGCGGTTGCGCGAGGTGGTCAGCACGTAAACGCCGGGCAGGCGCGTGTCCTTGTGGACAAAGAGGCCGTCCTTGGCTTCCAGTTCGACCGCCTCGCCCCGCGGCGGCTTGAGGGTGGCCCGGTCCAGCGATTCGTCGTCCATCGGCTGATAGACGATGGGCTGCCCCGGCGTCAGGTTGCAGTCGAGGCCGCGAGAGCCGGCCAGATGGACGGTCAGCTCGTGGGCTAGCGCTTGCAGTTCGAGCAGCCCCACCAGGTTGGTGCCCCAGGTGTCGTCCAGCGGCACACAGCACTGGATCACGCGCCCCTTGCCGTACTTCTTCTCGACCAGGAAAGGAGCCTTGGTGGTCAGGTCGCCCGCGACCACGGCACCGGATGCGCCAGGTCCGTCCGAATCCGGGCGGGCCAGCCTCCACCAGCGTGGAAAGCGGGCGTTGCCCAGGCCTCCCGACAGCTTGTCGCGGAACAGCTCCAGTGCGGGGTGCGAGAAGCTCGACAGCTGCGGATGTGCGGCCGGGTCGGCCGTCACGCCGTCGGTGGGGATCGGTTCGTTCTCGTTGCCGACCGCTTCTTCCAGCGAAGTCGGTAGCCAGCCCTGGCCGCCCTGATACAGTTCCTTGTTGACGAAAGCCGAATTGGTGCGAGGCCCGTGCGTGACCAGCAAACCGCCGCCGGCCTCGACAAAAAGGCCGACCGCCGCACGCTGCTCATCCGACAGATGCGGCACGTCACAAAGGACCAGGACGCGCGGCCGGGTACTTGGCTCAGGGCCCACGTCCTTGTTCAGGGCCAAAGTCAGTTCTTCCAGTGGGACGAGCTTGGCCCGGAGGAGGGTTTTTTTCTGGGATAGATCGAGCCTCGCATAGAGGAAACCAGCTCCTCGCTCGTTCCGGGATGGTGGCAGGCCATCGACCAGCAGCACCGGCAAGAGCGGCAGCATCACCGCGAAGTCCTGGCGGTTGTCGCCGGGGATGCGATCCTTGATCGGCACCCCGATCAGCGATTTGTCCTTTTTGCGTTCTGGACTGTCCGGCTCGACGATCAGCGAAATCAGATGCGAGCCAGGACCATCGAAGGTGTTTTTGAAGGTCAAGGGCAGTCGGACGTCGCGCAGGTCGTCGCGGACCGGCAAGGACAGGGGAGTGCCGCGCTCCTTCTCGCTGGCGTCGGCGGCAGGCTCACCTGGCTGATCGACCCGATAGCGGAGGCTGTAGGGGCGTTGATACGTCTGATTAAGGATCTTCAGGGTGGTGCGGAATTCGAGCGCGATTAAGGCCCGGAGCCTGGCCGGAGCGGAGGGAGGTCAGCGACCAGTTGGGCACCTTCTGATCGGCGGGCCGTTCCAGGGTCACCATCCAGGTGCGTGGCGTTACGCTGCTGTCGCTCAATTGCGGGCCCAGCAGTTCCCAGCGGTTCAGCGTTCGCTGGTCGGCCCAGCCGGACTTGCGGCCGTCGCTCAGCAGGATGATTTCCCGCCGCGAGTGGTGGCTGCTTTTCAGCGTCAGGTGGGCCGTCTCCAGAGCGAGGGGCCAGTCACAGGCCCCTGATGGAGCCGGCATCTGTTCCAGGGCCTTGCGCAGCTGGCGGCGATCCGAGATCAGCTCGGGAACGATGGGCACGACCTGCTCGCGGGCCTGGAGGATGGCGACGTTGTCGCCGGGGGCGAGCCGATCAAGCAGTTCCTTGCTCCACTCGACGGCCTTGTCCTGAAGGGACTTGGCGGTGTCATCGGTGTAGCTCATCGGCGCGGAGCCGTCGAAGACCAGCACCACATCCCGGTTGTTTCCCAGGGGGAGCTTCTCGACGATGGGCCCGGCCGCCCACGGAGCGGCCATCGCCAGCACCAGGATGGCGATCAGCCCCATGCGCAGCAGCATCAGCATCAGCTCTTCGATGAAGATCTTGCGCCGGGTGATCTCGCTGACCTTGAGGAAGCGCATCGCGCCCCAGTCCACGATGTCGAACCGGCGGCGGTTGAGCAGGTGGATCAGGATCGGGATGGCCACGCCGGCCAGGCCGAAGAGCATCAGCCAGTTTTGCAGTCCAAACGTCATTCCGCTACCTCCGGGCTTGCCGGCGCGAGAGATAGATGCCCAGGGCACGCTCGACCGGCTGGTCGGTGCGCATCAGGTAATAATCGACCATGGCCCGGCCGCACGACTCGCGCAGCTCGGTGCAGAAGGTCTCAAAGTTCTTACGATACTCCTTGCGTAACCAGGCGGGATCGACCAGAAGTTTTTGGTTGCTCACCTCCAGGTTGCGGAACTGGGTCCAGCGCGAGAAGGGGAACTCGATTTCTTCTGGAGCAAGGACGTGGAACAGCAGCACCTCGTGGCGCTGATAGCGGAAATGCTGCATGGCCTTGAGCAGCATGGGCACGTTGTCGAAGCAGTCCGACAGGATCACGACCAGGCCGCGGCGGCTGAATTGCCCGGCCAGCTGGTGCCACAGCGGCGCCAGGTCGGTCTCGCCGCCCGGCTCGGTCTGCTCCAGCGTGTGCAGGATCTGGAGCAGGTGCTTGGACGAGGACCGAGGTGGAATGATCTTGCGGATGCGGGTGTCGTGCGTGGCCAGGCCGACGGCGTCGCGCTGGTGCAGCATCAGATAGGCCAGCGACGCGGCGACGTGCTGAGCGTACTCGAACTTGCTGGGGGACTTGCCCTTGTAGGCCATGCTGCCGGAAGCATCGACCAGCAGGTGAGCGCGGAGGTTGGTCTCTTCCTCGTATTCCTTGATGTAGTAGCGATCGGTCTTGCCGAAGGCCCGCCAGTCGATGTGGCGGATCTCGTCGCCGGGGTAGTACTGGCGATGCTCGGCGAACTCGACGCTGTAGCCCTTGTAGGGGCTCTTGTGAGCGCCGGTGAGGAAGCCCTCCACCAGGCCGCGGGCGATCAGGGCCAGCCGGCCGTAGCGCGACAGGGAAGTCGGATCGAAGCGGATCGGAGATGCGGTTGGCATGATTGGTGAACGTTGGGTCTGATCCCGTTTATTGTTCCTCGGACGCCCCTTCCACCCAGGGCGATGCCCTCCACACCTGGGGCGTTGCCCCAGGCTATTGTGTTGCGCCCCTTCGGGGCAAAAGGCAGCGGCTCTTCGCCCCGAAGGGGCGCAACAGGATAGCCCAGGGCATCGCCCTGGGTGGAAGGATCACGCCCTCCTGACCTTCGCAGCCGCTTCCTCCTGCGGCAGCGGCACGGTATCGATCAGCTTCTTGATCACGTCATCCGTGGTGATGCCCTCGGCGTCAGCATGGAAGGTGGTCACCAGCCGATGCCGCAGCACCGGTGCGGCGACCGCCCGGATGTCCTCGGTGGTGACGTGCAGCCGGCCGCGCAGCAGCGCCCGCGACTTGCCGCCCAGGATCAGGTACTGGCAGGCACGTGGACCGGCCCCCCACGAGAGCAGTTCCGGCACGAACTTGGGCACGCCCTGCTCCCGTGGCCGGGTGGCCCGGACCAGGTCGGCGGCGTAGGCGAAGACGTGGTCGGCCACCGCCACCTGACGCACCACCTCCTGCAATTCCAGGATCTGTTCGCCGGTCAGGATCGGCTTCAACTCGGCCTTCACTCCGCCGGTGGTGCGCTTCATGATCTCCAGTTCCTCGTTGCGGCTGGGGTAGCCGACGATGATGTTGAACATGAAGCGGTCGAGCTGGGCCTCGGGAAGCGGGTAGGTGCCTTCCTGCTCGATGGGGTTCTGGGTGGCCAGCACGAAGAACGGTTCGGGCAGATGGTACGTGTGGGCCCCGGCGGTGACGTGATGTTCCTGCATCGCCTCCAGCAGGGCGGCCTGGGTCTTGGGCGGAGTGCGGTTGATCTCGTCGGCCAGGACCATGTTGGCGAAGATCGGGCCCTTGAGGAAGACGAAACGCCGCCGGCCGGTTTCGGGGTCGTCCTGGAGGATGTCGGTGCCGGTGATGTCGGCTGGCATCAGGTCGGGCGTGAACTGGATGCGCTTGAAGGACAGGTGGAGGATCTTGGAGACGGTGCTGACCAGCAGGGTCTTGGCCAGGCCGGGCACGCCGACCAGCAGACAGTGGCCCCGGCTGAACAGGGCCATCAGCAGTTGCTCGACCACGTCGTTCTGACCGACGATGACCCGGCCGATCTGCTCGGTCATGGTATGAGAGGCGGCGGACAGGTCGCGAACCATGTTCGCTTCGGCACTCGGCGTTGTCATCAGGTGCGCATCTCTCGCGTGGTGAATGGGCCCAGGGTGGTGGGTAACAACCACCTCCATTCTAGCTGACCCGGGAGGGTGTGCAACGGCATCTGAAAAGACTGGTGAAGCGGCCCCGCGCAAGTTACCATGAACTGGTAGAATGGAGGTGGTTGTGACTTCAATCCCTCGGCGCAGGAGACAACCCATGTCTTCGCCCCTCCTTCCCGATCCGTACCTGCTGAAGACGCCGGACCGTCGCCCGGTCCTGGTGCTGACGCTTGGGCTGGACAGCTTGACCACGGAACCCCATGCTGACGACTGGTTTCAGCAAGGGCGCTCGGCGATCCGTGCCAGCGGCGTTCGGCAAGTGCTGATCGACTGCGAACAGGTGGAGCTGGTGTATGCGTCCGGCCTGAACAAGATCCTGAAAATCTACCGCGAGCTGTACCAGGCCGGCGGCGAACTGGCTCTGTGCCGGCTGCCGGACACGTTCCAGGAAGTCCTGCGGATGACCCGGATGGACAAGGTGCTGAAGCTGTTCCCCAGCCTGGAAGCAGCCATCGAGGCCCTGCTGGAGGGGGCGTAGCTCTGCTGCGCCGAACCAGACGGCGTTCCCGCCAACGAATTGCAGATGAGTGTTGTGACAGGTCTCGCCACCGCATAGAATACTCTTTCTGAACCCTGGTCGCTCCCCGGGATGGAAGCACCGTCGGCCTGCCGGCACCGCGTGTCAGAGAGTTCGCCATGCCCGCTGTATTGCTCCCGAAGTTCGTCGAGGATCTCCGTCACTTTCGCATTCTGGATTCGGTCCAGATGGAGGAAGTGAAGCGCACGTTGCTGCCGCGCTGTCAAGAGCCGAAAACCCTTGCCCGGGAGCTGATTCGGCGCAACTGGGTAACCCCGTTCCAGGCCAACCAGCTCCTCCAGGGCAAGGGGCAAGAACTGCTCCTGGGCAGTTACGTGCTGCTGGAACGGCTGGGCGAGGGCGGCATGGGCCAGGTGTTCAAGGCCCGCAACTGGAAGCTGGGTCAGATCGTGGCCCTGAAGGTGGTCCAGCAAGACAAGCTCAACAAACCTGGGCTGGTCCAGCGCTTTCACCGCGAGATCCGGATGGCTGCTCAGCTGGAGCATCCCAACATCGTCCACGCCCTGGACGCCGACTGTGCCGGCAACGTGCATTTCCTGGTCATGGAGTTCGTGCCGGGGACCGACCTGGGCCGGCTGGTCCGGCAGCAGGGCCCACTGCCGGTGGCTCAGGCCTGCAACGCCATCCGCCAGGCGGCGCTGGGCTTGCAGCACGCCAGCGAGCGCGGGCTGGTCCACCGCGACATCAAGCCGGCCAACCTGCTGCTGACCGGCGAGGGGGTCCTCAAACTGCTGGACATGGGCCTGGCCCGGCTGGACCTCGGCGACGAGGACGGCGACGATGGCTCCACCCCCCTGACCCGCCAGGGGATCGTCATGGGCACGGTGGATTACATGGCCCCGGAGCAGGCCATGAATTTCCACAGCGCCGACATCCGCTCCGACCTGTACAGCCTGGGCTGCACCTTTTACTTCCTGCTGGTCGGCCGGGTGCCCTACCCCGGCGGCGAGGCGCTGGCCCGGCTGATGCGCCACCGCCTGGAAGAGCCGACGCCGATCGAGGAACTGCGCCCCGACGTGCCGCCGGCGGTGGTGGTGATTGTCGCCCGGCTGATGGCCAAGCAGCCCGAAGAGCGCTACCAGACACCCGCCGACCTGATCGCCGCCCTGGACGAGATGACCTCCGAACGGCTGCCTGCCCTCCCCGCTCCCTCCGTGTCCTGGTCGGAAGAGCTGGCGTTTGACACCGATTCCGGCAAGGTCCAGACCCAGACGGAGGGATCGCTTCCCAGGGTGAAGCGCAAACGCGACACTGCGCTGCGTGCCTCGCGCCTGCCCTGGGTCCTGACCGGAGTCAGCATGGCTCTGCTGGTCGTGGTGCTCCTGGTGGTGGTCCTGAAGCGTCCCTCGCGGTCCACCCAGCCGGAGAAGTGCGAAACTCCCAGGGCTGCTGAACCAGTCATCACGTCCGGACTGGTGGCCCGGCTCAAGCCGTTGATGGACCCCGGAGAGTGGGACCGTGCAGCCGAGGGCCTGGGCGGCAAGCGTCCCAGCGAGTTGCAGGTCGTCCTGGGAAGCAAAGACCATCCGGTCCAGTGCCTGGCCAGTCACCCCGAGACGCAGACGGTGGCCTGGGCCTTGAAGGACGGCACCATCCGGCTGGTCGGTCCGGGAGACCGGCCGGCGCGCACGGCCAAAGGGACCAGTCCCGAGGATTCGTCTGCCCCGCCGCCGAAGCCAAGTGAGCTGCTGTTCAGTCCGGATGGCAGACTCCTGGCTTGCCGGGACGCCGGGAACCGGCTGCGCATCTGGATCGTCACCACGGGGGAGCCGCGCCCCCAGCCGACCTGCACCGGCGTCAAGTGGTGTGCGTTCACGGCCGACTGCGGGGCCTTGCTGGTCTGGAACTCCAGCGGCCTGCGCCGCTGGGACCTGGCCGGCGCGCGCGATCTGCCGCTGACCGGCCCCTCGCTGAGCGACGTCAAGGCGATGGCCCTGGCCCCGGATGGCCGAGTCCTGGCGCTGGGCTGCAAGGGCGGCACCATCCGGCTGTGGAACCTGACCGCCGCCCAGGTCGAGAAGACCCTGACCGACCGTGACAAGGACGTGGCCTCGCTGACCTTCCGCCCGGGCGGCAAAATGCTGCTCTCCAGCCACCTCTCCGGCACCCCGGTCAAGCGCTGGAACCTGGAGATGGGCCAGAAACAAATGGACCTGTCCGGCGTCTTGCTGGAGTGCCGCACCGCCTTCAGTCCCAGCGGCGCTCGGCTGGCCATCGGTCACGGCGACGGCACCGTGTCCCTCTGGGACCCGGACACCGGGGAGCGCCGCCACACGCTGGCGCTCGGTCCCGCTCCCGGCAAGATCCTCCAGCTGGCCTTTCTCACGGAGCAGCACCTGGCCACCGTCAACGCCAACGGCACGCTGTACGTCTTGCAGCTCCCGGACCCGGGCAGCTCCAGCCGATAACCGGCAGCCAACAACAACCCCGCGGAAACTTTTTTCCCGAATTCCTCTTCCCTCGTCCGCGCCAGCCCTTATAATCGGATAAAAACATCCTATTATCTGAAACTGAGCGGTGCCGGCGTTCGGCACGATGGTTTTGGTTCTGGTGAAGGAAGAGGAGTATCCATGCAGCACGTGAATCGATGGGTGTTCTTTGGCGTCCTTGGCTTCGCGGCCCTGGCGACGGGAGCGGACCGGAAGGGGCCGGACCCGGCCGCTCTGGAACGAGCCCGGGAGTCGGTCAAGATGCTGGACGATCTGTACAAGACGGCGGTGGTGAGCATCACCAACAGGTACGTCGAGGACCAGGCGAACACGCCGGCGGCGGCGGTGGCCAAGGAGGTGTTCGAGGCGATGCACCAGAAGGGCTGGCACCACGCCCGGCTGGTCGCTGCCACGGACAAGCCCAAGAACAAGGAGAACCTGCCCAGGACCGACTTCGAGAAGAAGGCGGTGGAGCAGATCAAGGGCGGCAAGACCTATTACGAGGAGGTCGGCGAGCAGGACGGCAAGCCGGTGCTGCGGGCCGGCACCATCGTGCCGGCGGTGCTGAAGCAGTGCGCGATCTGCCACGGCGGCAAGGAAGGCCGGCTGCTGGGCGTGATCACGTATGAAGTGCCGATCAAGTGACATGGGGATGTCCGAGGTTCGCTTACCTGTCGCGATTCCAAGGAGCCGGGGATCATTCCATTCCCCGGCTCTTGCGTTCAGTCCATCGGGTTGGACTCTTCATCCGGAAGTCATGCTGTTTTTTCGGAATCAAGGCGAACCCGGCCGCCGAAGCGTTCGCGCAGCGCCTGGCAGGCAGATGCTGGAATCGGGTTGGAGTACAGGGCCAGAGATTCCAGCCGATCCAGGTGGGGCGACGAAGCCAGGGCCAACGCCCCCTTCTCTCCGATCTGAGCATTGAGCAAGGTGAGGCGAGTCAGGCCGCTGAGTTGGGGGGAATCGGCCAGCGCCGCACAGCCCTCGTCTCCGATCGGGTTGCGAGACAACCACAACACGCGCACTCCCGCAAGCCAGGGCGCCTCCGCCAAGGATCGCGCCCCTCGGGCCGTGATTCGATTGCCGTCGAGGATGAGCCACTGGAGTCGTCGGGGACTTGTGGACCGAGCCAGGCCCTCAACGGCACTGTCTTCCAGACCACAGGAGGCGAGCCGCAGGCACCACAGACGAGCGAACAGCGGCGCATCAGCGAAGACAGCCGAATTTCCCGTCAACGAGCAATTGCGAAGCGTGAGTTCTTCCAGCGCGCCAAGACGAGAAGCCTGGACCAGTTCCGATACCGACAGGTCCGTCAAGGTGGCGCCTGCTACGTGCAAATAACGCAAGCCGGTCACGTTGGTGGAACGGAGAAGGGCCAGCAGACCAGTCTCCCCGAAGCGGTTCTCGGAGAGATTCAGTCTGGTCAAGCGTGCCAGTCCGGGAACGTAGGCAAGCAATTCCAGATCGTCATCTTCCAGGGAACACTGCTGAAGCCCCAGGTCGCTGAGGTGAGGCAAGCGGGGGGAATCCAGCAGTTCGGCGACTCCTCCCGCTGTGATGGGATTCGAGGAAAGGTCCAGACGACTCAGAGAAGACAGCGCCGACGACCGGGTCAAGTATTCCAGACTCTTATCAGTCAGGGTATTTTGTTGAAGTTCCAGATCGGTCAACTGCTGGACGTGAGCGGAACTTGCCAGGGCTTCGACCGCGTCGTCGCCCAGATCATTCTCTTGCAGATCGAGCGAATGGAGCGAACTCATCGAAGGCGAGCGCGCCAGTGCGACAAGCCCGGCCGAGCCAATGTTATGGCGTGAAAGATTCAGATCCCGCAACTGGCGCAAGGAGGCCGAGTTCGCCAGGGCCAGCGCACCCCGTTCGCCGCAAACGCCTCTTTCACGATCCCATCCCGCCAGGTTCAGCGAAGTCAACCGGGTCAACCGCGACGAGCGCGCCAGCTGTTCGACGCCATCCGCGTCAAGCCGGTTCCAGCTCAAATCGAGCCATTCGAGGTTATCGACCAGGGCGGACTGAGCCAGCGCGGCGATTCCGGGCGCAGCGAGCCTGTTCGAGTACAGATCCAGATGAGTCAGGCGAGGGAGCATTGGGGACCGGGTCAAAATCGCCAGGCGCCCATCCTCCAGGTTGCAGTTTGACAAAGTCAGGCGCCGGAGGCGCTCCAGGCAAGGCGAATGGGCGATGAATTCCAGGGCTCTCCTTGAGGGATCGAGAACTTTGACGTGCTGCAAGGGGGTGCAGCAAACAAGATCCGCCAGGCCGGTTCGCAATTCGTTCCCCGAAGCAGAGACTTCCTCCACGAAGCCTCTGTGGAAGGTTACCGAGGCGTGTTGCGCCCAGTCTGGCAGCGACCGCAGCCACCTGGCCCGATGCTGTCCCAGCAGTTCCGCCTGCCGATCTACGAGGGCATCGCGTTCGGGGTCTTTTTTGAGCGGCGTCGCCAGCCGGCATTGCACCTGGATGAACTCCCCACGCGGATCGCCGCGCTCGGTGAGCCAGTCGGCGTAAATCAGCCGGAGATCGACATTCTCCGGATCCGAAACGATGTAGTGAATGAACGCTTGTTCGGGGGTCATGAAGAACACCTTGCCTGGGGTCCGTACAAAGCCGGCAAAACACCGTTTGCTAACGGTGAATCAGTGACAATAGAGGCCCGGTAACGACACAATTCGAGCCCTGCTTCCCTTGACGCACGCTCGCTCGGCCGGTTCAGATGGGGACGCTGCCAGGGAAGCGCTCGCGGAGAATCTCGGTTCCCGCACCCTGGGCGACCACCAGCGTCTCCAGGCGGTTCAGATGGGGTGAGGCCGCGAGGGCCCGCGCTTCCTCCAGACTGGCACACCGCCCAGCCAGCTCAAGCCGCTGCAGCCTGGTAAACGTCGCTGAACTGGCCAGGGCCTGGAGCCCCTTCACGTCCAGGGAATTGTAGCCCAGGCCCAACGACCGCAACTTGCTCAGATGAGGCGAGGCGGCCAGTGCGGTCAGGCCTTCCGAGTCGATCCCGTTGTACCAGAGCTGGAGGACACGCAAGTTGCCGAGACCAGGCGCCTCGGCAAGAATCCGTGCGTGGGCAGTACCCAGTCCACAACTTTCCAGGTTCAGGTGGGTGATCTGTCTCATCCAGGGAGCCCCCAGCAGGGCCCGCAAGTCATCCTGTTTGATCTTGGTGCTGCCGAGGTGCAGCTCGCGCAGTCCCGGGAAGTTGCCGGCAGCGAGGGCTTGCAAACCAGCAGAGCGGATGGGGTTTTGGCGGAGGCTCAGGACACGGAGATTCCCGGTATGAGGCGAACGGGCCAGGGCCAGCGCACCTTTACTGCGGATGTCGTTGTGATCCAGGTTCAGATGAGTGATCCGGCTCAACCCGGGATGGCCGGCGAGCCGCGCCGCACCGGAATCGCGGACCTTGGAATCCATGCCGGCCGCGATGATTTCTCGCAGAGAGGCCAGTTCCGTGGAACCCAGCAGCTCACCAATGCCCCCAGGGGTCACCCAGGTCCCGGAGATGTCCAGATGGTGCAGGTTTGACAGAAGCGCCAGGTTGGCGTTTGCCATCAGGGGAACTCCCAGTGTCAGCCCCCGCACGTGATGCCAGAGCGTGTTCGCTGCCAGGTCCTTGTCCAGCGGTTCCGGGCCCAGCGACGTCCTCAGCCAGCGCAGAGGCGGTTGCTGGACCAACCCGCTGCCATGCTTCAAGAACGCTGCCGGCGAAGTCCTTACATCCTCGGCAAAGCCCCGCCGAAAGAGACAGTGCGACTCCCGAGCCAACTCGGCGATGGGCCGCAGCCACTCAGCGCGGGACTGGACCAGCAGCTCGCCTTGCCGGTCCATCAGGTCCTCATACTCGGGATCGTCCTCGGTCATGGCCGCCAGCCGGCACTGCACCTGGATGAACTCGCCGCGGGGGTCGCCGTGGTCGGTCAGCCAGTCGGCGAAGATCAGCCGGGGCGTATCGTTGTCCGGGTCGGCCTGGATGTCGGCGAGGAAGGCTTGTTCGGGGGTCACGTGGTTGCTCCTGTTCCCAGGTGGACCCGGCCGCCAAAGCGTTCACGAAGAGTCTGGCGAGCGGCTGCAGCGATGGGGTTGTCCTCAACCTTGAGGACTTCAAGACGCTCAAGATAAGGCGACGTGGCCAGGGCCCGGGCCCCGTTATCGCGGAGTCCCGTGGCACTGAGGTGAAGATGGGTGAGGCTTGCAAGTCTGGGCGAGCCAGCCAACGCCTCGCAACCATTGTCCCCGATCGGGTTGCCGCTCAGACTCAGGCCCCGCAACCCCGGCAGCCAGGGTGCTTCCGCCAGCAACCTCGCACCCCGTTCGGTGATGGGATTGCCTTCCAGGAAGAGTGTTCGCAAGCGTTGCGGACCAGTTGAACGAGCCAGAGACTCCAGGGCCCTGTCATCCAGTCGGGAGTAGGACAGGAAAAGGTAACGCAGGCAAGCAAAGAGGGGCGAGTCAGCCAGGACCGCCCCTGTCCGCGCGGGCAACGAGCAGAAGACCAGACTGAGCAAATCCAGCTGTCCCAGACAGCGCGAGCGAACCATTTCCGCCAGGGATTGCTCCGTGAGCAGGGTCCCTTCCAGGAACAATTCTTGCAGGCCCGTCGCGTTGCCAGAGCGAGCCAGGGCGAGCAGACCGGCCTCTCCGAATGGGTTGTCACGCAAGTGCAACCATCTCAGCCGGGCCAGGCCGGATACCTGGGCCAGCAATTCCAGGTCGTCGTCGTTCAGGTCACAGCCTCCGAGGTTCAGTTTCGCCAACCGAGGCAAGTGCAGCGAATCGAGCAGGTCCGCGATGGCTCCCGAGGTGATCTGGTTATTGGAGAGATCAAGACTTTCCAGGCAGGGCAGCCCTGGAGAGTGCGAGAACTGGTCCACCGCCGCATCCGTCAGGGAGTTGAAGTGCAGCCCCAGTTCGACCAGACCCTGGCCGAGAGATGAGTGCGCCATTGCTTCGACACCGTCATCGCCGAGGTCATTGCAGTTCAGCTCCAGCGAACGGAGCGAGCCCATCGCGCCGGAACGAACCAGTGCCACAAGCCCAGCCGGTTCTGAAGTAATGTCGTGAAGGAAGGCTTGTTCGGGAGTCATGTTGAGCGCCCTGCCTGGGGTCTGCTTGGAGCCGCAAAACAACCGTTTGCTGACGGTGAACGCATGTCAACAGATGCCGGACAGCGACCCCGTTTCGTTCGTGTACTGGCCCACAAGCGGCGCGACTTTGCCGTCAGAACGTGCCATGAATCCGAGGTCGCTCTTCGGCTACCGGGGCTGCACCACGGCTCTCTCGCACTCCTATTGTGATCGACCCGGGTACGTTGCCGCGAGTGCAACCTTCACAACTTTTTCTCGGCGAGCAGTTGCGTGCGGATGGTATCGAGCTGGTCCTTGATGGGCCAAAGTTCCTCCATCACGCCCAGGCGTGATTCGGGAAGGTCATCGACCACGACCAGGAAGGTGGCCAGCGGCACCCTGGCGTGTTCGGCCTCGGGCGCCAGCACGTCGCGCGTCCAGCGCTGCACTCGTTTGCGCAGAAAGAAGTGGCCGGTGAACGCCGCCACGCCGCAGCCCAGGGCTGCGGTGATCGTGCCCCAGAGCCAGCTGCGCACCACCGGCAGCCACAGGAACGCCGACCAGACGACGGCCCCGCCCAGAAAGGCCGCCCCGCAGCCAGCCTCTCCCGGGAAGCCCGGCGCGACCTGCCGGGCGAACTGCCAGGCCCGGGCCGAAATGCTGATGCGCTGCACCAGGCTGGCACGCTGGTCCTCGTCCAGACGCTCCCAGCTGAGCAGATGCTTGAGCAGTTCCCCATGCAACGCGCCCGGCCGCATGCCCTCCAGCTGCTGGTACGCCACCGTGAAGCGGGGATCGCCGCCCAGGGCACTGACCTGCTCCTTCAGCTGGATGCGTTCCACCAGGCCCGGGTTGGTCCGGGCCAGCAAGGCGTCCACCGCCAGCGTGCCGGCCTCCCGGACTGTCGCCAGGTCCGGATAGCGCCACAGCTCGCAGGGGAACCAGCCGCCACAGGTGGCGCAGCAGCAGGAGGTTTCCTTGGTCACAAAGGTCAGCCGGACGAAGAAGACGTGGGCCCCCTTGCACACGGAGCGAACCAGACAGGGCGTCGTCCGGTCACAGTAGGGGCAGTGCTCGGCCACGACGCCCAGGTCCTTGATCTCGCTCGCCGGCCCCCAAACAGTCCACATCGTCCCCTTGCCTCCTCCGGGCGGTGGTCAGTCGCTCGTCTCGGTATCGGACCTTGACCCAGAAAACACTGCCTGCTACCTCTGGATACGTCCCCGGCATCCTATTACTTCGGCGCGAAAGATCGTAGGCCGGATTGTCAATCCGGCCCAGTGTTGGCCGGATTGACAATCCGGCCTACGTGATAGTCTTCCTTGCCGACGTAATAACCTGCGAAAACAAAAACGTCAGGATCGGAACCCTGACCTACGACAGCTGGAACTGCCCCACCAGCCGCTGCAGTTCCGCCGCGATCTTGGTCATCTCCTGGGCCGAGGCGTTGACCCGCTTACTGCTCTCGGCATTGTCCGTTGTGGCCCGATCCAGCCCCTGGATGCTCGACGCGATGGCCTTGCCCGCCTTGGCGGCCTCGCCGGCGTTGCGCGACATGTCGTTGGCGCCGCTGGCCGCGTCGCCGGCGTTGCGCGACATGTCGGTCGCTCCCTTGGAGACCTCGGCGATGGAGCGGGCGATGTCGCCGACGCCCTTGCTGGCCTCGCTGACGTTGCGGGCGATGGTGCTGGCGCTGTGCGTCTGCTGTTCCACCGACTCGGCGATCCGGCCCGAGGCGCCGTTGATCTCGCCAATGATCTTCGACACCTCCTGGATTACCGAGACGGCCTCGCGGGTGCTGCCCTGCATCGTCTCGATCTTGCGGGCAATGTCCTCGGCGGCCCGGCCGCTCTGGTTGGCCAGCTCCTTGATCTCGCTGGCCACCACGGCAAAACCCTTGCCCGCCTCGCCGGCGCTGGTCGCCTCGATGGTCGCGTTCAGAGCCAGCAGGTTGGTTTGCAGGGCGATCATCTTGATCATCTCCGTCACCTTGTTGATCTCGCTGGCACTGCTGTCCAGGGCGTGCATGGTCTCCGTACTGCTCCTGGCCATCTCCATCGCCTGGCTGGCGATCTCGCTGCCGTTGCGCACGTCGCGGCGGACCTCACCGAAGCGGTGGGTCATCTCCTGGATCGACTCGGCGACGTTGTGGACGTTCTGCGAGGTCTGCTCGGCGGCGGAGCTGATGGTGCTGATGTTGACGCTCAGCTCCTCGCCGGCCGCGGAGATGGTGGTCACGTTCATGCTCATCTCCTCGGCCGCGGCCGCCATGGTGTTGATGTTCATGGCCATTTCCTCGCTGGCGCTGGCCACGGTACTCGCCTGCATGGAGATTTCCTCGCTCATGGTCTGCAATTGCCTGGACACGCTGGACAGCCCGGTGGCGGACTCGGCGACGTTGCCCGAGACGTGGCGGATGTCGGTGACAATGCGGGCCAGGGTGCAGGTGACGCTGTCCACCGCCGAGCACAGCTGGCCGATCTCATCTTTCTGATCCACGTGCAGCCGCTGCGTCAGGTCGCCGCGGGCCATGGCCTGAGCCAGCTCGGCGGCGTTCCTCAGCGGCCGGGTGATGGCCCGGGTCAGCAGCAGCGACAGACCCAGGCTGAACAGCGTGCCGAAGACCGTGGCGGTGATCATCAGGTACAGGGCCCTCTCATAGGTCCGCTCGCTCTCGTTCCTTTCATCGGTGATCCGTTTCCGGTAGAGAGCGGTCAGCTCGTTGAGGGGCCCCTCGGAGCTGGTGACGATCCCGGCGACATCGTTGTGGAGCTGTTGCCCGGCAGCGCTTTGCTGCGACAGTTTGACGGCCTGGCGCGCCGCTCCGCGCAAGTCGTCCAGCGCCGACCGGACCTGGTCGAAGGCGGCCCGGTCGCTCGCGTCCACCCCGATCTCGCTGTCGCGAACCAGACTGTCCACTTCATTCTCCTTGCTGCGCAACTGCCCCTCGACACTGTTCTTCTTGTCGAGTGGAGCATCGTGGTAGTTGTCCAGCAGCCGATACAGCTCCTGGGCCGCGTTTTCCGCCTGGCGGAGTTTCTTGCTGCGGTTGTACAGGGCCAGCATCCGCGAGGGGTTCTTGCCCATCTCGGCCTGGAGGAACTCCTGATCGACCTGGTCCAGCAGACGCAGCAGGCTGCGATGGAACGCGTTCAGCTTCTCAAGCAACAGGCCCTTGAGCAGTTCGTCGGCCCTGAAGTGGCTGTGCTGGCTGGCCTGGTCCAGGACCTCCTCGGATTTCTTCTTGAAGTCCTCCCAGGGCAAGGCCAGCAGCTTCAGCTGGTCGCGTTCCTTCTCCGTGCCGCTCTCCTGGATCAGGACCTGCAGCGTCTCCATCTGCTCCGTCATCTGCTCGAGCCATTTCTGGATCTGTTTGCTGAACGCGTCCAGCTTCTTGTCCGTACTGGTCAGCAGGGCCTCTCTCTCCAGGCGGAGGGTGTCCAGCAGCAGGGCCCGGATGCGCAGCGACGCTCCGCCCTTGGGAATGGAGACGTTGTAGGTCTGCTGCATCTTCTCGTGCAGCAGGTGCATTTGCCAGAAGTTGGTCCAGACCAGGGCCAGCATGATCACTATCTGTACAGCGATCACTGTGCCGATCTTGCCGCCAAGACGAAGGTTGCGCACCGGAGGTCTCCTCAAGCGTCCATCGCGTCCTCGATCACGCGCCGGAATTGTGCCGCCTGGAGAATGAGTAGCAATTCCTTGTCCAACTGGGCAACCCCTGCCAGCAATTCGCCGGCCGCAGGTGATAAGCCGTCGCTGGTTTTGCCGGCCCACGGCTCGATCCGGGACGGATCAACCGCGACGATGTCGCCGATGCGATCAACCAGTCCGGCGAGGCTATCGCCGACGCTCGGTTTGAAGATCAGCAGCCGGCTGTCCTGTCCCGGCCTCCCGGCCGGCAGACCGAGCAGCTGGCGGAGGTCCAGCACCAGGTAAATCTGGCCTCGGAGGTTGACGTAGCCCAGCACCTGCGGCGGGGCGTGATGGACAGGCGTCAGAGTGGTCTCGGGGTTGACCTCCTTGACGTCGGCGACGTCCACGCCAAAGAGCTGCTCCCCCAGGCGGAAGGTGCAGAACAGCCGGGGCGGCTGCTCCGCGACGGTCGGGCCGGTGAGCAAGGCAATGGGCATGGGGACTCCTGACGAGAAGATAACAAGGTGACAGGGTGACAGGGCCAGGGGATCGGAACACTAATCCACGCTAATCTGCGCTAATCGAAGCAAGGAAACCCGCATTCCGATTAGTGGAGATTAGCGTGGATTAGTGTTCCGATTTCCTGGCCCTGTCACCTTGTCATCTTCTCAGCGCAACAGGATGTCGGGCCGGATGAACTCTGCTCCCTGGATGCGCACTTTCTTGACTGGCCAGGCCTCGACCGGGGTGAGCAGGCGGGGGCCCTGATCGGTGATCAGGAACGTGTCGCAGCTGCTGGCGGCGCCGGCGGTGACCTGCCAGGTGACCGCCCAGTTAGCGTGAAACAGTTCCTCGGTCAGCGGCGACAGCGGCAGTTCCGCGAAGGCACGTGCCGTCACCCAGCCCTGCGGGGCCAGCCGCCATTCGTGTTCGTAACCGGCCAGCTGATAGATCCGCTGGCCGGCCGTCAGGATCTGGCGCGGCACCGCCTCGGGCCAGGACGAGGCCAGGTAGCTGGCGCTGACCCGGCAGACGGCGTTCTGCTCCTTCTTCAGTTCCTCGCTGGGCGGGCCAAAGCTGACCGCCCGGCTACTCGTAGCCACCAGTCCGTACTTGCGGGCCGTGGCCGTCAGCAGGGCGTAGCGGGTGATGGGCACCGAGGTAAAGCCCGGGTTGCGGTACAGGCGCAAGCGCCCGTCCGCGGCCACGCCCACGTGCAGGGGCTGAACGCCGCGGTGCAGCAGGCGATGCGACACCTGTCCGGCCGCCTCCCGTTCGGTTTCGTTGACGGCCAGGGTCCGGCAGGTGGCTTCCAGGGCGTGGGCCAGCAACTGCCCCAGGGCCTGCATGCACACCTGCTCGTAAGCCGTCAGCGACCGCCGCAGCTGCCGGAGCTTGTCGGCCACGGGCACGGTGTCCGGCAATGAGCGATCGCAGGCCACCTTGCGATTCGAGCACAGGTCGGCAACAAGCTGATCCCGCCCCCAGTGCCAGGGCCATTCCTTGAGCAGGAATCCCAGGCCGTCCAGCTCCTCGTCGAAAAAGCGCTGCGAATCGACGTTGCTAGCCAGCAGCCAGCGCTGTTCGCCGTTGCAGTAGACGGCGGGACTGTTCTCCGGATCGGGCCGGCCCCGGTCCAGACCGCCGCTGCTCAGCCAGGCAATGTTTTCCGGCTCCAGCAGCAACACCCCTTCGCAGCCGGCCTCCTTGAGCAGGTTGGCCACCAGGGCCATTTTGCCCTCGATGTCCTGCCGACGATCGGTGTCGGGCTGGGAGCGGTTCTCATCGATCCCGTTCACGGATTGCCAGAGCGTTTCCACGGTCACGCCAGAAATCCTATGCTAAACGCCTCGCGGCTTCGTTGGTCGGAGGACTCCAGGAGAACGTTCGCGTTCCGGATGGCAAGCCGATCGGACCGCCCTGCGGCATCGCTGACTGAGCATTCCCCCACGAGTCGGACAAGGGAATCGTCATTGATTCCGCATAACGATCCACCCAGATTACGAAGATTACCATGAGACCTTGCCGGCTGAAAAGATTTTTCCGTCCGGAATGGCAACTTTTCGTCAAGACTTCGCATGGCGTGCCAGCTTTGCGGGTTGGATCTCCTTGCTTCAACGAGCCGCCGGGTTTATCCCTGCGGAAGAAGACCGCCGGGATAAACCCGGCGGCTCGTCAGGCCCTCACGTCGGCTGCTCGGCTTGCAGTTCCTGTTCCCGCTCGGCAATCGGATCGAGCAGATGGCCGAGCTTGTCCTTCTTGGTCTGAAGGTAGCGGCGATTGTTCTGATTGGGTGGGATCTGGATGGGCACCTGCTCGACAATGCGCAGGCCGTACCCCTCCAACCCGACCACCTTCTTGGGATTGTTGGTCAGCAAGCGGATCTGGCGCACTCCCAGGTCGAGCAGGATCTGGGCGCCGATGCCATAGTGGCGCAGGTCGGGGGCGAAGCCCAGCCGCTGGTTGGCCTCGACGGTGTCCAACCCTTCCCCCTGCTGCAGCTTGTAGGCCTGGAGCTTGGCCAGCAGACCGATGCCGCGTCCCTCCTGGCGCATGTACAGGATCACGCCCTTGCCGGCTTGCTGCACCAGCTGCATCGCCTTGTGCAGCTGAGGCCCGCAATCACACAGCTGGCTGGCCAGGATGTCGCCGGTCAGACACTGACTGTGGATGCGCACCATGATCGGCTCTTCATGCACCGCGATCTGCCCACCCTCCTCGACGCCGACGCCGCCCAGGCACAGGGCCAGGTGCGGCTCCGGATCGACCACCGAGGTGTAAGCGAACAGGTCGAAGGTGCCGAAACGGGTCGGCAGCTGGACCGCCAGCTCGCGATGGATCAGCCGTTCCCGCTGCCGGCGATACTTGATCAGGTCCTCGATGGTACACATCTTCAGCTGGTGCTGACCGCAGAAACGGACCAGGTCCGGCAGGCGCGACATGCTGCCGTCGGCGTTGCAGATCTCGCAAATGACCGCGGCCCCTTTCATCCCGGCCAGCCGGGCCAGGTCCACGCTGCCCTCGGTATGGCCGGCCCGGACCAGCACGCCGCCTTCGCGGGCCCTCAAGCCGGGGACGTGGCCCTTGCCGCGGACCAGGTCGTTGGGAGTGGTGCGGTCGTCGATGGCGGTCCGCACCGTGTGGGCGCGATCGAAGGCCGAGGTGCCCGTGGTGATGCCCTCGCGGGCGTCGATGGCCGGCGTGAACGGCGTCGCTTGCGGATTGACGTTGTTGCCCGGCACCGGCTCCAGATGCAGCCGATCGCAGATGTCCGGCGACATGGCCAGGCAAACCAGGCCGCAGGCGTTGCGCATCATGAAGTTGATCGCCTCGGGCGTGACCTTCTCCGCGGGGATCACCAGGTCGCCCTCGTTCTCCCGGTTGGGGTCGTCCACCAGCACGATCATGCGCCCGTGCCGCAGATCCTGCAATGCTTCCGGGATGGTGCAAAACGGTTCTGCCGCTGCGCTCATGGTCTTCTCCGCTTGCGGGCGTTGGCAGTTCTTGCCTGGTTCGTTCCTGTATTATATCAGTATGGTTTCCATGAATCTCTCCCGCACCGGGGATAACGTGCAGTGAGGTGGAAGTGGCGGAAGCAGCGCAAGCAGTGAAGCCGCAAGGCGTTGAGTCAGGCAAGCGTGTCGGGTTGTGGTTGATCGGCGCCTTTGGCGGAGTGGGCACGACTGCGGTGCTGGGCCTGTCGGCCTGGAAGCGCGGCCTGATCGATACCACCTCCCTGGTGACCGCCCTGCCCCTGTTCGAGCCGTTGCGGCTGGACGCCCCGGCCTCCTTCGTGGTCGGCGGCCATGAGGTCCGCAAGGGCGGTTTTCGCCAGACGGTGCGTGAACTGCAGCAGCGCTCCAACATCTTCGAGCCGGCCCTGGCCCAGGCTTGCGAGTCCGACCTGGAGCAGTGGGAGGCCAACGTCCGGCCTGGCACCGTGCGGCACAGCGGTCCGACCATCAGTGGCCTGGCCGACCTGCCCGAGGCCCAGAAAGACCTGTCACCCCGGCAGCTCATCGAACGCATCCAGGCGGACCTGCGCTCCTTCAAGCAAAGCCAGCAGCTCGACCAGGTGGTGGTGGTCAACGTCTCCTCGACCGAGCCCCCTTTCGAGACCGGCCCCGTCCACGACAAACTCGACACGCTGACCGCCGCCCTGGATCGCCAGCCGGAGGTCTTGCCCTCGTCCTCGCTCTATGCCTGGGCTGCGCTGGACCTGGGAATGCCTTACGTTAACTTCACTCCCTCGCTGGGCGCGTCGATACCGGCCCTGCTGGAACTGGCCCAGAAGCGCAAGACGGTCACCGGAGGCAAGGACGGCAAGACCGGCGAGACGCTGATGAAGTCGGTGCTGGCGCCGATGTTCGCCCTGCGCAACTGGCAGATCCTGAGCTGGGTCGGGCACAACATCTTCGGCAATCGAGACGGGCTGGTGCTGAACGATCCCAGCAACAAAGCCTCGAAGGTCAAGACCAAGGACCAGGTGATCTCGGGGATTGTCGGCTACAAGCCGCAGACGCTGGTGACGATCGAGTACATCGAGTCGCTGGACGACTGGAAGACGGCCTGGAACCACATTCACTTCAAGGGCTTCTTGAACACCAAGATGGTGCTGCAATTCCTCTGGCAGGGCTGCGACTCGATCCTGGCCGGCCCGCTGGTGCTGGACCTGGCCCGACTGGCCTTGTTCGCCCAGCGCCGCGGCGAGGTTGGCGAACTGCGGCACCTGGCGTGCTTCTTCAAGAACCCGATGGGCGTGGCGGACCATGACTTCTTCCACCAGTGGGGGATGCTGGAGGAATACGTCAAGGGGTGTGCAGGCGGTGGCACGCTCTGAGTCCGATGCTGACCGAAAGGGCCTGGTGCGAACAAGGAGCGAAAATGGACAGCGTGACAGTTCCAGTAACGATCACACCCGAGGCGGCCCGGCGAGCAGCCGATCTGGGCCTGGAAAGCCAGTTGCGAAGCCTGATCGATTACGCAGGGCGTAATCTGCCCGAACTGGCGCGGATCGAGGTGATCCTCGTTGAAGCCAGTGAACTCGAAGAAAGTCCCCTCGTCCTCATTCAGGCCTGGGGGAACAGGCCCTCCGATCCCGCCGAGCCCATTGCCTGGAACTTCGCAGGCAAGATCGTGCAGGACTATCCTCCCGAGGTTCTCGAACATCTGCACGTTACTTATTACGACAGGACGGACTATGCAGGGTAGAGAGTTCCTTGAGCTGGCTCGAGAATTGCTTCCGGGAACTCATCCGCGCCATCGGCGCGGTGCGATCATCCACGCCTATTATGCCGTGTTGCTGGAGTGTCGGGACACGCTGATCCACTGGGGAGTTCCTCCATTCGCGCGACAACAGGTCCATCCCCAGGTGCGGCTGAAATTGATCTATTCCACGGACAAGGACCTGAAACAGATCGGCTACGCTCTGGAAGATTTGAACAGGGATCGTAATTCGGCCAGTTACGACTTGACGGACCTCCCTCTGTTTGCCACACCGATCCGAGCGCAACGGCTTATCAACCAAGCCGCTGACGTTCTCATCCTGCTCGATTCGATCGACAGCGACCCCGTACGTCGTGCGGCGGCGATTGCTTCGCTCCCGCCATGAGATCCCTGCCGATGAAGTCCATCGAAAAGGGCAGGTGTGGGATTGTTGCCAGCAACACCTGAGCCTGTTAATGCCAGCACTCGCCAAAGCGAGGCATCAGCGCCGCTTTTGCCCTGTCCGTGAGCGGGCAGCGGTACAGACTCAGACGCTTCAGGCGGTTGAAATAGGGTGATTGCGCCAGGGCGATGGCGCCAGCTTCCTCGATTGGGTTGCAGACCAGGTAGAGGGTGGTGAGATTTGCCAGGCGCGGGGAGTTCGCCAGGGCCGCCAGACCTGCATCGCCGATCTCGGTGTACGACAACTCAAGCGTCGTCAGGCGTGGAAGGTTGCAGGACTCGGCCAGAGCAAACCCAACCGCGTCTCCCAAATCCGCCTGCTGGAAGTCAAGCCGCGTCACGTTGGACAGGTGCGGTGACGACACGATTGCGCGAATCCCATCTTCACCAATGGGGTTCCCGCCCAACTCCAGCGTGGTGAGCGAAGCCAGGTGGGGCGAATCGGCCAGCGCCCGCGCCCCTGTTTCACCGAATTGGTTCAACCCCAATTGAAGGCGTGTGAGCCGAGAGAGTCTCGGAGATGAGACAATCGCCGCAACTCCCTCATCGCCAAGTCGATTCACCCAAAGGTCGAGTTCGGTCAGGCAGCACAGATATGGAGAATCGGCCAGGGCCTGCGCACCAGAGGCGCCGATGGCGTTCCAGCGGAGGTCGAGTTTCGTGAGGCGGTCCAGGTGAGGGGAGTTGACCAAAGCAGCGATACCCTTGTCGCTAACCTGATTGCTATGCACTTCAAGGCTCGTGAGTCCGGCAAGGTACGGCGAAGCGGCCAGCGCCGTCACTCCCCTGTCCCCAAGTTTGTTGTTGCTCAAACCCAGGCCGGACAGGCGAGCCAAGGACGCGGATGAGGCAAGTGCCTGCGCTGCGGCCGGGCCAAGCCCATTATGGACAATCCGCAACGTCTCCAGGCGGGGGAGGGTGAGGGAACCGGCTAGCGCCCGTACCCCAGCCGTTCCAAGCTTGTTGTCGTTCAATTCCAGTTCCCTCAGGAGGCCCAGACGCGGTGAACTGGCCAGGACTCGCGCCCCCGTTTCGCTGATGGGGTGTGCAAACAGGGTAAGAGCGGTGAGCCCATCAAGCAGGTAGGAGTCAGCGAGCCGAGTGACTTCCCGGGCAAGAAGTCGCACGATCAACAGACCATCCACCCAGGCATAGGCCTCCGAAGCTGTCATTTCCTCCGCCGCGCGCAGCAACGGTCCAGCCGGCTGGGCCTCAAGACGGACCAGGCCGCGCAACCACTCCTTGACTCCGCAACCATCGGGCCACGGTCCGGCCCAGGGAAGCCGTTCCTGGAGGGCGAATTCCTGCGTCTGCAGTTCATCGCAGCGGGGGTCGTCGGGTGGAAGCCTGGCGCGTTGACACTGCAGGCGGATGAACTCCGCACGCAGCCGATCATTCTCGTCGCCATTCTCCTCCAGCCAGTCGGCCAGCACCAGCCGGGGCGCGTCGTCATCGGGTTCAAATTTCGCCGTTGCGAGGATGGCCAGCAACTCGGGGCGCGGGGTGTTCTGGGGACTGGTCGTCATCGGTCGCAGCTCCAAGCCGGGAAAGGGAACCAAGCACAGCGTAACCGAGATGGGGCAGCCAGGCAACTTCTGGTTGAGCGATTGATCTTCGCTCGGTCTCCGCGGGATGGTACGATCCCGTGTCGGCAAGCGAGGGAACAGGGCGAGGCCACAGGAGAGTAGAGCGTGGGGATCTACGATCAAGCGGCCCGGTTCGCGGGACACGCGGCGCCCAGCGCGGTCACGGATCGACTGCTGGCAAGGACAGGGATCGCCTTGCTGTTCCGTTCCTGGATGGATACCCGGACCCTGCCGTTGCCCGGCGGTCCGGAGCGCATCGCCGATCTCGTGGCGTCCCTGGAGCAGCCAGACCCGAAACAGCTGTGGCTGATGCTGCTGGAGTTCCAGGCCCAGATCGACGCCCAGAAACTCGACGTGACGCTGGAGGAGGTGGCCATCCTCCGCTGCCGGGCCAGACACGGCCCGGATGGGCAGGGCAAGTACAAGGTCGCAGCGGGACTGGTCTACCTCCGCGGGAAATGCCCCGAGGAAGTCCTGGACATGACCTTGCCCAACGGCCTGGGCACCCGACACGCCCCATTGGTCTGGAACGTCGGCGAGGACAACGCCGTCCAGACAATCGAAGGCGTTGCCGCGGGACGCTTGTCGTGGGGCATGCTGTTCTGGGCGCCGCTGATGGCTGAAGGAGGGGAAGATGAGACCATCACCCGCTGGAAAGAAGTGGTGGCCGCAACCGTGCCGGACCGACGGATGCGGGGCAATCTGGCCGGCATCGCCCTGATCTTCGCGGAGTTAGCCGGGTGTGTTCCGACCTGGAAACGAGGACTGGAGGGTTGGGAAATGACCGAATCGCAAGTGGTCAATGAGTGGATCAGCCAGGGTGAGGCGAAGGGCAAGTTGGAGGAACGGCGCCAGAAACTCGTGCGGCTGCTGGAACGAAAGTTTCCGGGCCTTGTGCCGAAAGACGTTACTCAACTCATCAACCAGCAAGAGAGCCTGGAGCTGCTCGATGATTGGTTTGACGCCGCCATCCCTGTCGGGTCTCTCGACGAGTTTCTGGCTGAGTTGCGGCAGTGAAAGTTGGACGGCCGGATCGCCTCTCGAATGACGTTTCGCCGCGGCCGGAACATTCCTGCTGATTGCTCCTCGACAACAGGAATGTCCCCGCCGCGGCGCCATCACCCGGAGGACTCAGTCCTCATCGTCCTCCTCTTCCTCCTCCGCCAGGCCGCCGCGCGCTCCCGTCGGGTCCGGCTCGACACGGACGCTCTGCACGTATTCCTTGTCGCCCGCGGTCAGCACCACGCGGTAGGTCCCCGGAGCGGCCGCCAGGCCGCCGCCGAATCCTCTTCCGCCGGGTCCACCTCGCATCGGCGTCTCCTCGCCGCTCTCTCCCGGCGGTCGGCCAGGACCAGGCCCGGGTTGGCCGCCCCGTCCCCCGCCGGTGCGAGCCGGTGCCCGCGACAGGTCCCAGGCAACGCGGTGCAGCCCCGGTTCCGTGCCGGCCCGCAGCTCGCGCACCAGCTTGCCCTCGACGTCGAACACCTTCAGGGTCGCCTTTTCCGGTTTCTTCGTCAGCGCGTAATAGAGCTGGGCCCCGGCCGGCGGGTTCTCGCCGACAAAGCGGCGCGTCGTGCCGCCTCGCCTCGGCTCCGAGCGCCAGCGAACGGCGACGTTCGGCTTGAACAAGTGCGCCGGGGACTTCAGTACGTCGCCGGTCATCTGCCGCAGCGCCGTCACGTCCAGGATCCACAGACTCCGGCCGTGCGTGGCGGCCACGATCTCCCCGGCCGTCGGATGCAGGGCGAAATCATGCACGGCCACCGTGGGCAGGTTGCTGTTGATTTTCACCCAGGATTCGCCGCGGTTGAGCGACACCCAGACGCCAAACTCGGTGCCCAGGTACAGCAGGTTCGGATTGGTCAGGTCCTCGCGCAGGCAGCGCGTCGAGCCCCACGGCAGGTTGGCCCGCAGCGATTTCCAGGTCTGGCCGAAGTCCTCGGTGACGTAAACGTGCGGATCGTCGTCGTCGGAGCGATGGCCGTCAAAGACCACGTAGGCCCGGCCATCCACGGTGCGCGACGGCTCGATGGTGGCCACCCAGCGCGGGCCGGGCAGCTTGACGTTCTTGGCAATGTCGGTCCAAGTCTGGCCGCCGTTCTTGGTCACCCACAGACCGCCGTCGTCGGTGCCGACGTAGAGGACACTTGGGTTCCGCGGCGACTCGGCCAGAGCGGTGGCGCTGCCCTTCTTCGTGAGCGTGATTTCCGGAGAGATCGCCACCAGGTCGCTGCCCCGGTCCAGGGAGCGGAAGACGAAGTTACCGGCACAGTAAAAGATCCGCGAGTTGCGCTGGCTCAGGATGAACGGCGTGTTCCAGTTGAAGCGGTAGCGCGGACCTCGATCTGCCTGGCCACCCGGGCCACCCGGGCCGCCCGGACCACCCCGGCCTCTTTGCCCGCCCGGTCGGATCGAAGCAGTCTCGCCGGTCCGCAGGTTCCTCCGGCTCATGCTGCCGTCCTGGCTGGTGGAGTAGATCAGGTCGGGGTCGTTGGGATCCACCCGGCAGGTGAAGCCGTCGCCGCCGCCGACGCTGATCCAGTCCTCGTTCAGCGGGCCGACGCCGTTGAGCGTCCGGCTCGGACCGCCCCAGCTGCCGTTGTCCTGCAAACCGCCATAGGCGCGATACAGCGGCCGGGGATCGACGGCCACGTGATAGAACTGGCCGATGGCCGCCTGGTTGAGGTGGTCCCAGTTGGCCATGCGGTCGTAGGTGACGTAGTAGCCGCCATCGCAGCCGATCAGCATGTGCCGGCCATCTTTGGGATCGATCCATAGGGCATGTCCATCGGCATGAACACCCCGCCCGCCCGTGCGGAAGCTCTTGCCGCCGTCGGTCGTGCGCGCGATCGAGACGCCCAGCACGTACAGGTTCCGGTCGTCGCTCGGATCGATGCGGACCTGGCTGAAGTACATCGGCCGGGGATTGATGCTGTTGATCCGCGTCCAGGTCTGGCCGGCGTCAACCGACTTGAACAGACCGCCGGTCTGGAAGCCGTCCGGTCCTTGCTGGTCCTGGACGTTCTCGCGCTGTCCGCTCGGGCTGGTGCCGAACGGCCGGCGCGAGGCCTGCCCGCCGCCGGGGCCGCCGGGACCACCGCCGCCGAAGGGAGCGGCGGCCAGCGGCAATTCCAGGACCTTTGTCTCGCCAGCACGGTTGATGGTCACCTTGATCTTGTCGCCGGCCTTGTGATTGGCGGACAGTTCGGCGAAGATCTCACGGAAAGAGCCAGCTGGCTTGCCCTCGATGGCGGTAACCAAGTCATCCTCCTTGAGTCCCGCCTTGGCAGCGTCGTCGCCGATCAGCCGGCGAACCCGGATGCCGTCCTCACCGTCCTGACCGACGAACCCGGCCAGCAGCCTCGTGCCGCCGGCACCCCCGCCCGCCGGCCGGTCCCCCAGGGTCAGGGCGATTTCCTTCTTGTCGTCGCCGCGCCGCATCGCCAGGGTCAGCTTGTCGCCGGCTTTGTGGGTCCGCATCTGGGCCAGGAAGTCCTCGTTGGCCTTGATCGGCTTGCCATCCAGCGTGATGACAATGTCGCCGACCTTGAGCCCGGCCTTGGCGGCCGGGCTGTTCTCGGCAACCTGAGTCAGCTTCGCTCCCTCCGGCTTGGCCGTTTCCGCCACCACACCGAGATAGCCCGCCGTGCTGGTGCCGGCCCGCTCGGTGTCGATGATGGCGAAGACCACGTTGGGGTCCTTGCGATACCAGTCCAGTCCGATCCGGCCCATCTTGACCGTCGGCAGTCCTTGCGTCACTTTCTGGAAGGACTTGCCGCCGTCGCTGGTCCGGTACAGGCCGGTGCCTGGAGCGTAGACCTTGATGGGACCGTAGTGGTCGCCCTCGTAGTCGCCGAAGAAGCTGTCGAACTGGTCACGCTGGCGTTCCCAGGTGGCCACCAGCAGCGTCTCCGGGTCGGTCGGGTGCATGCGCAGGTCAATGACGCCCGTCTTGTCGTCGATGAAGTGGATGCGCTGCCAGTTCTGGCCGCCGTCGCTGGTCTTGTACAGGCCGCGATCCTGACTGGGACCGTACAGCCGGCCGAGAGCGCCGACGTAAACGACGTTGGGGTTCGTGGGATGGACGATGATCTTGCCGATCTGGAAGGTCTTGTTCAAGCCCATGTTTTTCCAGGTCTTGCCGCCGTCGGTGGACTTGTAGACGCCATCGCCGTAACTGACCGAGTTGCGTGGGTTGTTCTCTCCCGTGCCGACCCAGACGATGTTCCGGTCCGACGGCGCCACGCACACGTCGCCGATCGAGACGGTGCTTTCGCGGTCGAACTGATGCTCGAAGGTGATGCCGTTGTTGACCGTCTTGAGCAGGCCGCCTGAGGCGGTGGCCACCCAGTAGGTGCTGGGATCGGCTTCAAAGACGGACAGGGCGACGATGCGCCCGCTCATGTTGGCCGGGCCGATGCAGCGCCAGTGCAGCGTCTTGACCCAGTCCGGAGGAAGGTTGGCCGCTGGCGTGGTGTCCGCGGCCGCGAGTTGATTCGGGTTGCTCAGCGGTGCCCCGGGCGGCATCAGTCCGAGCACGATCAGGCCACACAGGGCCAGCAAGATGGGAACACGTGTACGCGAAATCACGGGCAGTCTCCTCAAGCAAGCACGAGTCGATGGAAAGGGAGAGTCTGTCGGATCATTGTAGGTAAACCCCAGGAAAGTGTAGACGTTGCACCCGGCGGAACCTCCCCTCTCCCCGCTGGGGAGAGGGGTTGGGGGTGAGGGGTTTGTCTTGATTGATCGTTTCGCGCTAAAGCGGCCCAGCGCGAAACGATAAATCGGAAGAAGCCCCTCACTCCCAACCCCTCTCCCCAGCGGGGAGAAAAGCACCTACTTCTTCCGGACTTCAACCTCAACGCTCACCGCCGGGTGATTGTACGCCGCTCTGCCGATGGTCGCCGTCAGGTTCAGTGTAAGTGTCGCCTTCCCCGGGTTGGCCTTGGGATCGACCTTGAGCGGGGCCATCAGTTCGGGTTTGTCAGCTGCGATCGGCTGCAAGGGCGTGGCCAGCGTGACCCCGGCCGGCAGTCCGGTCAGCCGGACCTGCACCGGCTCCTTGAACACCTTCTGACGCTGGATCTTCAGCGGCACCATCACCGTCTGGCCGGGAACCAGCTCGACCTTTGGCGGTGCGCTGACGGTGAACGGCCGCACGACCTTCACCGTCAGCGCCGGTGCCGTGAAGGTCCGCTCTACCGGGCCGATTCGGGCCTTGCCCTGGATCAGCACGTCCTGCACACCTTCCGTGCTGGTCAGGCCCGGAGTGAGTGTCAGGGTCACGCTGTCGCCACCGGCTGGGGTGGCCGGCTTGAAGTTCAGCGCGGTCGGCTGCACCTGGTTGGGATTTGGCGACCGCGGATCGATCCCGGATACGGTCACCTGAAGGGCCGGTTGGTTCTTGATTCGCGTGATGCGCACCGGAATGCTGAGGGGATAGCCGATCACTGCCTCGGCTGGCATCGGCGGAGGAACCGCGGCCAGCACGGCCACCGGCTCCGGTGGTGTCACGGCCAGGGCGAATCGCCCGAGCATCAGGCTGGCCGAGCTGGCCCCGGCATCGCGGCTGAGGAGGAAGCGCTGCGAGGCCCGGCGGCGCAACTCTTTCCCGTCCGGCGTCTTGCCCGTGCCCTCGACCGCAAGGTACGCGGGAGCCTGAAGAGCGGGAGCGTTCTCGGTCGCGGACACGGTCAGCAGACCGCGCGTGCTGCCGGGCGGGACGTGGCCCCCCTGGACGGTCAGCCCCGCCGGCAGGTCCGGGATGGTCAGCGTGATGCCGCCGTCATACCCCAGCCGCCGGATCGGCACGATCAGGGCGGCCGAGCCGCCGCGGGGCACATTCAGTTCCGTGGCCGGCAAATCAACGTGGAAGTCCGCCGTGGCCGGCTCGACCGTCAGCCGGTAGCAGTACCCGATGCCGCCTCGTCCGGTCTTGTCGCTGACCTCGATCTGAACGCTGGCCAGTCCCGCCGGCACGGTGAAATCCAGCACCGGATCGGCCGACTGCACCGGCTGCTGACCCGGGGCCGCCGGCAGCGGCACGTCATCGACCAGGGCCAGCTGCCGGCCCATCGGATCGGTCAGTGCAGCACCCCGTCCAGCTTCGACCCCAGGCTTTCCGCCTGGATCGTGAAGCGATAGCGCTCGCCCGGCTTGACCGCCAGAACGAAGCGATCCTTCCGCCCTGGCCGGTCGATCCGTCCGTTGACCGTCACCTGCACCGCTCCCAGCTTGATCGGCTCGGTGGCCGTTTCGGGCACGCTCATTTCCGGACACTCGCCGACTGCCAGCCGGGACGGAGTAGCAGTGGAGCCAGGTTCCGGCAGCGGCCAGTAATCGGACTGCCGCCGCAGGGGGTCTTCCAGTTGCCGGTCGATGGTCACTGGTGCGGCCAGGGTGCCACCGCGCAGGGTCAATTTCACGGACTCGCCGCGCTTGCCGCCAAGGGGAAAGGTCTCCTCCGCCACGGGGTAATCCGCGATGATCAGCCGGTAGTGGGGCGGAGTGCCGCCGCGATAGCGCGTGTCGGATAGCTCCACCACGTAATCGCCGTCGGCCGGCGCGGTGAAGAGGATGCGGGCGTCACCGTGGAGGGTCTGGGTGTCGTCGCCGGCCAGGAAGCGCTGCCGGCTGTCGGTCAAGCGCAGCTGCGGCAGCACCGCCGAGCCCAGACGGGCCGAGACCGTCTCGATCACCAACCGCTGTCCTTTCCTGGCCGGGAAGCGGAAGAAATCGACGTCGGAGCCGCTGCACTGGCCATCCACGATCACGGGCGGCGTCACCTTCTGGGCCTTCTCGAAGGTGTTGTTGTCCTCGACCTCGGCCACGGCGGCAAAGGCATCGACGCTGAACGTTCGCAGGGCCGACAATCCGTCCTCGTTCATCAGGTGGATGGGATAAACGCCGGGGCTCACGTCGCTCTTGACGGTGAGACGTAGACGCACCTGGGTCGGGGCCGGTTTCGGATCGGGCAACAGCTCCTGAGTGGCCGGGAACGGCAGCAGCAGGCGTGTTTGCGGGCTCAGGTTGGTCCCGGTGATGACCAGGTCAACGGCCTGGCCACGCTGGGCCCCTTGCGGAGCAATGCGCGTGACCGTGGGAGGGAGGGCATACGCCGCGGTCGGCGTCAGGAGCAGGAAGAGTACGAGCCAGCGGGATCGAGGAGTCATGGGTGGGAACTTCCAGGGCGAACCGGGAGGAGCGACTAGCGAATAGGATAAGGAGAATGAATCCGATTCGCTACTCGCTCTGCCCGGATTGGCTCCAACCGCCGCCGTCATTTTTCTGGGGCCGGCTCGCCGCCCTGCGGTGTGATCAGGGCTTTCAGCACGTCAGGATCGACCGCTTTGTGGATGAACCGAACGCTGCCATCGCAGAACAGCGCCAGGAAGCCGGCACCGTACTTTATGCCGAGGCCGCGCAGCGGCTGCTTCGGGTTAAAGGACCAATCCGCCGGTTTGGTCCAGACGACCGCCTGGTCGTCAGGCACATCGACCAGCAGGATGGTGCTGGAGGTGCCATCCGTGATGTCGGTGATTTTCATCCCCTTGGGATCGGCGAACACGGTATCGCGACCGACAGGAGCCAGGTAGGTCGTTTTTCCCGCCGTGGCCTTCGTTCCCGGGGAAGCAAAGACCGCCGGCATCTTGGCAATGAGCTTCTTGTTGTGCTCGCTGTCCCAGGGCTCATCGAGGTGAAACTCCTTGTACAGCTCTTCTTGAGCCAGGTACGGCAGCAGCTGGACGCGCCAGCTCAGCAGCGGCTTGCCCTGCTTGTCCAGGATGGCCGGACCCGGGAACCGGCTCTTGTGCGCGTCCAGGTAGTTGTGCATCGCCAGGCCGATCTGCTTCAGATTGTTCGAGGAGACGGTCCGCTGCGAAGCGAGCCGGATCTTGTCCAGGGGCGCCTGCAGCGATGCCGCTAGCTTCTCGCCTTCGACTTTGACGACCAGCCGGTCCTTGCTGACTTCCGGAACCAGCATCCGGCTCAGCTGATCAAACTGCGGCAGGACGTTCTGCACCGTTCCCTGCTGCCGTAAGGCGGCCAGGGTCTTTTGCCACAGATCCTTGAGTGCCGTGGCGCTTTCCGCGTTCTGCGCCTGGGCGATCAGGGACAGTCTCAATTTCGGCTGCGTCTCCAGCTTGCCGGCGACCCACTTCAGACCGCGCGTCAGCACCTTGATCGAACCGCCGCCGAGCGGGTCGGGCAGGTGGGGCATCGTCTCTTCCAGGATGCGCCGGCTTTCGCCGGGCCAGAACGCGACCAGCTGTACGGCCCCCGAGCCCAGGGCCTCGAAGCCCTGGGCGATCTCCGGCCGGTTGATCGGCTGCAGCTTCCGCAGCCGCTCCCTGGTCGCTTCGTCCGCGCCGATCACGACGTTGTCGCAGACCTCGAACCGCATGGGGGGGAACTGCTTGCTCTCGGTTAGCTTCTCCGCCAGGTTCTTGAGGTCCGTCCCCTTCTCCGTAACCAGCACCACGAGAGGCAATCCCTGGGGAACCCCGGCGGTACTGAAGAGGGCGTAGACCTGGCGAACGCCTGCGTTTTTCAGGAAATCCACACCCTTGCTCATCTCCGGAGGCGGAACGGCTGCACCGGAGGGAAGATTTGGGAGCAGGGTCGTGAGCTGCTTCCGAAGTGCGTCCAGGTCGAGCCTGGCAAGGTCCAGGCGCAGGACGGCAAAGGTCCGCTCGTCCACAAAGGACGCGATCGGCCTGGCGAGGTCGGCCGCTTTCTGCTCCGCCCACGCCAGGGGTGCAAACATGCTCAGGAACAGGAACGTCGGAATCAATCGGGACATTGGCAGATCCTTTCTTACTTCTCTTTCGGACTCTCCAGCACGTAGCGCCGACCCACGCTCGGGACCTTCATGGGAGGTACAATCTCCAGCACCGCCTTGCCATCTTCCAGCCGGTAGCTGGCCTCGAATCCCTGGCCGGTGAAGGGATCGATGGGCAATGGCACCTCCTTGACGTCGGTCCATTTCTCGGGCGGCTGGCCCTTGTGGTCGGCCGCGTACTGGCGGAGGGCCTCGGCGCAGCGCAGCCCGGCGACTTGCTGGTCCACGCGCAGCTGGGCCTGGGCAACCTTGGACAGGGCCGGCAGCAGCAGGGCAATCAGCGGATTTTCCCGTCGCGCCCTCTCCTGCAAGGCCCGTTCGTTGCGCTTCAGCTCGTGCCACATTTGCCAGGAGGGCAGGCTCACCCACTTCAGGTAATCGTCCCGGATCGCATCGTACTGGGAACCCAGGTAGATCAGGACCACTTGCAGGGTGGGCATGGCCTCGATCTGGTCCCGTTTGCGTCCCTGGTCCAGCAGGTACTGTTTGGCGTCCGGATACAGCTTGAGGGTCAAGGCAGCCAGGCCGGCCCGGCTGGCCCAGTCCGGCAGCTCTTTGTCAAACGGGGCCAGGCCGCGGATCATGTCGTCGGCCAGCCGATTGACCTCCTCGACCGACAGCGGCTGACGCATCACCTGGCGCAGCTGCGGAAAGGAGCGATGCCAGGAGTTCAGTTCCAGGGTGACGGCATGGCGCGTATCGACCAGCGGCCGGGGCAGGGTGGTGAGGGCCCAGTAAAGGTTCGGCGAGCCGGGCGTCTGCACGATCTCCTCGACCCGCCCCAGCATGATCGCGCCAATGGCGACGCCGACGAGGTTGTGGATCAAGGTGTCGCCCCGGCCAAGGTGGTGAGCCAGGGCCAGTCCGATTTGCAGGGGCGCCAGGGCCTTCTCGTAGTCGCCCTCCGCCAACTCCAGCCGGCACTTCAGGCTGAGCAGCAGGGCCAGCTCCCGCAAGCTCTGGATCTCGTCCAGCGGCAGCAGGTTCAAGGTCTGCACCGTCAGGGGCGGCATTTCCCAGTCGCAGTGCTCGCGCCGGGACGCCTCCTCGGCCAGCATCAGGGTCACCGCGTATTTCTTGAGGAAGTCGCGAACCTCCTTGCGGGGCAAGTCCTTCAGCGGCGTATCCGTGGCCGAGTGCCATTTGTACTGCGCCTCGGCGATGGGCGGGCGGACGTTGCGGACCGCCAGGGCCGCTCGCATCCAGAACGGGGCGGCATTGCCGGACCGAAGGTCCGGCGGATCGGGCAGCAGCCGATACTGCAGCGCGCGGGCTGGCTTCCGGGCTTGCTGAGGAGCGAGCCGAACGACGGGAATCGCTTGCGGTTCCTGTCCGAAGCTGGGAGAGACCAGCAGCACCAGGGGCAAAAGGAGCAAAACGAGGGCATAACGCATGATCACGATTCCTTTTTGGCAGAGGGGGCGGTTGTGCTGGAACGATCAAGCTCCTGGAACAATCCCTCCACAGTCATCGGCGGCCGTTCTGGCCCGGCGGGCGGACGCGCAGGCACCGCATCCAGTCCCCAGCGCGAGATTTGCTCTTGCAGCCGGTGGTAGGCCGTTTCGGGCCCATCGAGGGAATACGGTGCCGAATACACCGGCGCCGCCGCCGGCGAGCCGGGGGCGTCAGCCCCCGGATTCTCTCGAGAATCCGGGGGCTGACGCCCCCGGCTCGCCGGCGTTTCCGGACTCGGCTTCTCGACCAGCTGCAGCCGCGGCGTCGGTTGCCACAGCAAGGCCAGGCCGAGGCCGAGGTTCAGCAGACACGAGCCGGCCGTGGTCAGCGGCCAGGCCCAGCCGCGGCCAGCGGACGCCCGGCCGGCCTGGAACATCAGCCGATCACGGTTCAGGGTGTCGGCCGAGGGTTGCAGCTGTCGCAAGGCCCCGGCCAGGTCGGTCAGCTCTTCGGAGGACATGGCACGTGCAACCTTTCGCGCAGGCGCTCGAGGGCCTGCAAATACCGCCGATGAGCCGTGCTGGAAGACACTCCGGCCAGCTCACCGATCTGTTCAAACGTCAGACCGCCCCACAGATGGGCCACCAGTGGCTCGCGTTCCTCGGCCGGTAGTTCCTCCAGGGCAGCGGCCACCGCGCCGGCATCAAGCCCGGCCCCCTCGTTCGGCACAAACCACGCCGGACGCGAGGCGGCCGAGGCCGTTTCGTACTGCTGCCGGCGGCGCTCGGATCGGCCAGCGCTGATGGCCGTGTTGCGCACCGCACGGTAGAGCCAGCCCTGGACGTTGTCCGGCTGCCACCGCTGGGCCAGCAGCCGGACAAAGACCTCCTGCACCACGTCCTCCGGCGAGGCGCACCACTGGCGGGCGTAGAGGACCAGCGCTCCCGCGTAGGCATCGACCCAGTGTGCCAGCTGCTCGGGGCCCATCACCATCAAGACGCCGCTCGGGGCGGTTCATCCCATAAAATGCGAAAATCGGCGGCCCACAGCCACAAATGGAGGAGCCATCGCGTATGGATTCGTTGCAACCGCTGGGAGATCAGGCCGTGATGGCCGCGTTCCCCGACGAGGCCCAGGCCCTGCGCTTCGCCGCGCGGGCGCGTCGGCTCGCCGCTCCCGCCCTGGTTGACGTTGTCCACGCCTACACTCACGTCGCCGTGTACTTCGATCTGGCCCAGACCTGCTTTGCCCGGGTCGTGGAAATGCTGCGTCCGCTGCTGATCCACGTCGAGGAAGAGGAGATTGCGGGCCGGCTCCATCGCATTCCCTGCTGCTACGAGATGCAGCTGGACCTGGAGCGGGTGGCCGGGACGGTCGGTCTGTCCGGTGAGGAAGTGATCCGGCTGCACACCGGGATTGTCTACACCGTCCACGCCATCGGCTTCTGCCCGGGCTTTCCCTACCTGGGGTATCTGCCGCCGGCCTTGTGCGGCGTCCCCCGGCTCCTGGGTCCGCGGGTGCGTGTCGAGGCCGGCAGTGTCGGCCTGGCCGGCCGGCAGACCGGGATCTACACCGAACAGCGTCCCGGCGGCTGGAACTTGATTGGCCGAACGCCCTTGCGGCTGGTCGATGTCGCCGACGGCTACTTCCCTCTGAGGACTGGCGACCGGATTCAGTTTGTCCGCATCGATGCGCCGACGTTTCGACAGTTGCAAGGACAGCGGCTCTGATTCTTTCTCCGGCTTGACTCCTCAGTCCCCGTCTCTACGATCATCCCAAAGGGACAGGCCCATGAACCCCAACGAAGCCCCCATCACTCCCAGGGAAGCGGATCGCAACGGAGCGCACCCGGAACAGGAACCTCCGTCGAGCGTTCAGCTTGCCCATCTCAAACCGCGCGACCGAACGGGCTTCCTGTACCTGGCGTGGAGTGTGGGATTGACCAGCCTGGCGTTCTTCCTGTCCACGCTGCCGAGCTGGCCATTGTTTTTGCTGGGGCAAGTCCTCCTGGCGCTGGCCTTGCTCCAGTGGTTCGTCCTTCTCCACGAGGCCGGGCACAATACCCTGTTTCGCACGCCGCTGCTCAACCGCTGGACCGGACGCCTGGCTGGCTACTTCGCGGGCATTCCCTTCGGCTGCTGGAAACTGGTTCACGGCCTCCACCACCGCTGGACCGGCTGGCAAGACCTCGACCTGACCACTGCCGCCCTGGTCCCTCGCCCGCTGTCCTGGCTGGAGCGCTTCGTCATCAACGTCTGCTGGCGAACCGGGCTGCCGCTCTTCTCGGTCCTGTATCGCCTGCACAATTACTGGAACCTGCCCCGGCTCTGGCGGCGCTTTCCCCACCGGCGGCAGCGCTGGCAACTTCTCGCCGGGGCCGTCGTTCTCCCGCTTGCCTACGGCCTGACGGCGTACCTGCTCGGCCCTGCCTTCCTGTTGCGGATCGCCGGCCTGGGGCTGTTCCTGACACTCGTCCTGCAGGATCCCCTGCTCCTCAGCCAGCACACGCACGTCCCGCAGAATCTCAGTGGGGGGGCCGCGGTGCGTCCGTTCGCGCCGGTGGAGCAGGAAGTGTTCACGCGCTCGCTCCAGTTCCCCACCTGGTTTGCCCGCCTGGTCCTGCTCAACTTCGACGCTCATGAGCTGCACCACGTGTATCCGCGCGTGCCCGGGTACGACCTGCACAAGATCGCTTACGTCCCTCACAACCGGGTCCACTTCTGGCGCTGGCTGCTGCAGGCCAAACGGATTCCGGGCGAAGTGTTCCTGTTCCAGAACCGCCGGCAGTCGGGCCACGGGATTTGACCATGCCGCCTCCGCTTAATCCTGTTACCTGCGCCGCCTTCGTCATCCTGGCTTTTGTGCCGGCTGGCGTGGTCCATTCGCTGTGGCTGCGCAGCCGCTGGGCGGCCCCCTGGCGCATTCCGATCGATCGCGGTCGAACCTGGCGCCAGCGCCGGCTGCTGGGCGACAACAAGACCTGGGCCGGCCTTCTCGTCCTGCCGCCCGCGACCGGGGCGACCTTCGGTCTGCTTCGCCTGGCGGTGGAGACCGGGTCGCCTGGCTGGTTCGAGGGCCTGTGGCCGCTGTCAGTCGGAGGCTATCTGCTGCTCGGCTCCTGGACCGGCCTTGGTTTCATGGCCGGCGAATTGCCCAATTCGTTTGTCAAACGCCAGCTGGACGTCACCCCGGGTGCCGCCCCGTCCAGGCCCTTCGCCCGGATCTGTTGTTTCCTGATTGACCGCACGGACTCTCTGGCCGGGGCGTTCCTCGCCCAGGCGCTGGTGGTCCCGGTCGGTTGGCAGTACGCGGTCTGCATCCTGCTTGTCGCCCCGAGCTTGCACTGGTTGTTCAGCGCGCTGCTGTTCCACCTCGGCGTCAAGGGGCGTCCCTCATGAAGCGGACCGAATGGGGCTGTGCCCTGGAGGAGGCGGACCGGGTCACCGGCTGCGGCGGCAAGGCCGCCCAGCTGGCACGTGTGCTCCGCATGGGACTGCCCGTGCCGCCGGGGTTTGTCATCACCAACGCCGCCCTGCAGACCTTTCTCGACCACAACGACCTCCGCCGGACAGCCGGCGAACTCCTTCCCCCTGGTCCGGAGGCACTGCCGGACCTGGAAGCGTTGGCTTCCAAATTGCGTCAGCGCATCCTCACCAGCGCTCTTCCTGCGCCCCTTCAAGAGCTGCTGCGCGAGGTGCGGGCGGCCTTCTCTCCCAGGACGACCCTGATCGTCCGCAGTTCCGCGCTCGGGGAAGACGGCGATTCCGCCTCGTTCGCCGGGCAGTTGGATTCGATCCTGGACGTTGCCGGGGAGGAGGACCTGGAGCGGGCGCTGCTCGCCTGCTGGGCTTCTTACTGGTCGGTGCGGGTGCTCTGCTATCAGCGCACGCGCGGAGTGCAGCTGGACGGCATGGGAGTGATCGTTCAGGCTCAGATCCAGCCAGTGTTCGCGGGAGTGCTGTTCACGGTCAACCCCGACCGGACGGCGGGGGCGCCCGACGACTTGCTCGTGGAGTATTGCCGGGGACACGGAGAGGCCCTGGTGCAAGGGCGCGTCAACCCGGGGCGTGTGGCCATTGCCCGCGCCGACCTGCGGGTCCAGCACCTGGCCCTGCTCGAAGAGGAGCGCTGCGCGCCCTCGGAGTCGTTCCTTGTCGAGCTGGCCCGGGCCGGTCTGGCCATTGCAGCGTCCCGCGGCAGACCGCAGGACGTCGAATGGGCGCGGGACGCGGACCAGCGCCTCTGGCTGGTGCAGGCCCGGCCCATCACCACGGTCCCCGGTCCAGCGGCCGAGGCCGGCGAGCCGGTGCTGTGGTCCAACGCCAACGTCAACGAAAACTATCCCGAGCCGATTTCGCCGCTCTTGTACTCGATCGCGCAGACCTCGTACTACCACTACTTCCGCAACCTGGGTCTGGTCTTCGGGCTGTCGCCGGCGCGAGTGGCAACGATGGAGCAACCGCTGCGGCACGTCATCGGCGTCCACGGCGCCCGGATGTATTATCACCTGACCAACATTCACGCCATCCTGCGCGGCCCCGTTCGGCGAGCGTCTGGCGGAGTACTTCAGCGCCTTCACCAGTGCGGAACCGCCGCAGGCGTCCCAGAAACAGGCCAGCGGCTGGGGGGCCGGGTACCTGCGCAGCGGGTGCGAGGCTGCGGTGATCGGCTGCAAGGCCGCGCGTGTCTTTCGCACCTTGCCCCGGCGCGTCGCCGAGTTCGAGCAAACGGTGGACGCCTTCGCGGAGCGCACCACCCCACAACAGCTCGTCTCCGCGTCGCGGTCCGACCTGCTCGAGGCCCTGCGCGGCTTTCTCGACATCCGCTTTCATCGCTGGACCAATGCGGGATTGGCCGATGCCGCCGCCATGATCAGCTATGGGCTCCTCAAGCATCTGCTGCGCCGCGCGTTTCCTCGGGCTGACCACTCCGCGCTGCACAACACTCTGCTCAAGGGGCTTCCCGACCTGGTCAGCGGCCAGCCCGTGGCCGAGCTGTGGCGGCTGTCGCGATTGATCCGCGATACCCCGGCCGTGGTCAATTGCTTCGCCTCCCTGGACAACGATGCCCTGCTCAAGGCCCTTGGGCAGCGGGGCGAGCTGGCGTGCTTCCGCGCTGCCCTGGAAGCGTATCTGAACCGCTGGGGGTTCCGCCGCTCGGGCGAGCTGATGCTCACCGTGCCGGGGTTTCAGGAGGAGCCCGGACCGCTGCTGGATCTGCTGCGCGCCTATGCGGCCGTGGACGGCGAAGGTCCGGCGGAGCGCCTGCGCCGGCAGCAGGCGGAACGTGAGGCCGAGACGGAGCGCGTCCTGCGAGTCCTGAGCGGCCGGCGGCTGTTCCGCTGCTTGCCCTGGCCGACCCTGGCCACCGTGGTCGGCCGGCTGCTGCGCTGGTGCCAGAGCGCGATCGCCCTGCGCGAGCGGGCCCGGATGCGGCAGGCCCTGCTCTACGCTTGCTGCCGGGGCATTGTCCTGGCCATCGGCCGGCACCTGGCGGCGAACAACGTTTGCGAGCAAGCCGAAGACGTGTTCTTTCTGACGTATCAGGAGATTGACGATCTCCTTTCCGGCAGCAGCATGTTTCCCTGCCACGTCCGCGAGCTGGTGCAGCTCCGCCGGACGGCACACGCCGCGACTCGCGCCTGGAAGCCTCCGGACGTTCTGTCGCTGCCGCAGGGAGCGTACTTGCCTCTGCGAGGGGAACGCACCGAGGACGCGCGCAGTCCTGTAAACGGAGCTGGATCGGCTGAAATGACAGGGGTCGGCGCCTGCGGCGGACAGGCGACCGGGCCGGCGGCGGTGCTGACAGACGTGGGCGAGTGTGGCCGGCTGCGCCCGGGAGCATCCTGGTGACCCGGCAAACGGACCCGGGTTGGGGGCCGGCGTTTCCGCTGATTCGCGGCCTGGTGCTGGAGCGCGGCGGCATGCTGTCGCACGGGGCCATCCTGGCCCGCGAGTACGGCATCCCCAGCGTCGTCGGCGTGCGCGACGCCGTGCAGCGGATTCGCTGCGGGCAGGTCCTTCTTGTCGATGGAGACCGTGGTGTCGTCCGCCTGGTCGATCACTGAACTGCTGGCCTACCGGCGGACGCGCTTTCCCCTGCGGCGTTTCGGGCCGCTGGCCCTGTTCCTGGCGCTGGCGGCCGAGGCAGCGGAGGACGTCCCGCGCCCGGCAACATGGTCCTGCGCGTCCTGCTGGTCTTGCCGTGGCTGCTGCAGTTCCGCCTCGCGGACGACCTGGCGGATCGGGAGCGCGACCGCCGCGACCATCCCGACCGGGTGCTGGTGCGCGCCGACACCACGCCGTTTGTCGCCGTGCTGGTGCTGCTGGTCGCCGGCAACACGCTTCTGACCGCCTGGTGGATGGCAGCGCCGCGCTGGCTGCAATTCCTGGGGTTGAGCGGCCTGTTCCTGATCTGGTACGCCGCGGCGCACCGCTTGCCGCCGCTGCTTGCCGGGTTCGTGGTGCTGCTCAAATATCCCGCGTTTGTCTGCCTGCTCACCGATCCGGACACGGCTGTGGGCGGCCTGCCGTTGGCCTGTGTCCTGGTCCTGGTTTACGCCTGTTTCCTCGCTTACGAAATCCTCCATGACAAACGGTCGTGGACGATGCCTGGAATGGATGGCGTGCTGGCTCTGGCGCTGGCGACGATGACGGCGGCGGCGCTGCTGCCCGCGTGGCCATGGTCGGCCTGCTGGGTCGCGCCGGGTTGCCTGGTGCTGGCGTGGCTGTTCCTGAGGCACAGGCGGCGGCGCGAACCGGGGCCCTGGTCGTATGCCGTCTTTCTCGTAGTGTGTGTATGGATCGCGTGTAATTCCTTGCTGTTCCGCCCTGTGTCGCCCATCTGAGGACGCCCTGCATGCTCTGCCCCACGCTGTCCAGAGATCCCGTGCTGTCCGATCTGGAAACGGTGGCCTGCTACTGCTGCGGCTCGGAGGCCCGAACCCGCTTCCTGGACGCCCAGGATGACCTCACCGGCAAACCGGGCTGGTTTCACTTCGTTCGCTGCCGCGACTGCGGCCTGGTCTATCAGAACCCCCGCCTGAACGTCGAACGGATCAAGGACTATTACGACGACGAATACATTGCCCATCGCAAGAAGACCAACTGGGGTATTCTGACGCCCTTCTACAAGCGCGCCATGGAGAAGCATGATCGTCAGAAGGACCGGCTGGTCAGCAACTACCTGACGGTCAGCCCCGGCAGCGAGGTGCTGGACGTGGGCTGCGGAGCGGGCACGTTCCTTCTTCGGCTGCGGCAGCGCTGCGGCGCCCGGGTCACCGGGGTGGATTTCAAGGATCTGGCGCTGCTGCCGGGTTTCGAGGAGCTGGAGTTTCACTGCGGCCTGTTCTACGGCCGGGACTGGGGCGACCGCCGCTTCGACCTGATTACCATGTGGCACTTCCTGGAACACGACTACGACCCGCTGCGCACCTTGCGGCTCGCCGGAACTCTGCTCAAGCCGGCCGGCCGGCTGATCATCGAGGTGCCGCGGCTGGACTGCGTCAGTTTTCGCCTGTACCACGAACGCTGGCCGGGCCTGCAGGCACCGCAGCATACGGTGCTGTACAGCAAGGAGACCTTCCAGAAGTGTCTGGCGAAGGCGGGCCTAGAGGTGGTGGACTACCTGCCTTACGGGGCCTTCCCGGCCTATTTCTACCTGTTCGCCGGGGCGGCGTTCAAGCTGCTGCGCGGCCGGGGACTGAACCCGGGACTGGCCATCTACCCCTACTTCGCGGGCCAGCTGCTGCTCAGCCCGCTGCTGCTGTGGGAACGGCAGCTGAACCTGGCCATGCAGACAGCGGTTTGCCGGAGGGCCTCATGAAGGGGAGGCGAGCCCGGGAAAGACGGGCCCTGCTCATGGGCGTCGTAGCCCTGTGCGTCATGACCATCGCGGCCCTGACCATGCTGACCGTGGCGCTGGTCACGCTGTTCCAGGCGCGCCGGTTCTACCGGGAAGTCTTGGGCCACTGCTTCGCTCTGCTGCTGCTCTGGCTGTGCGGCGTGCGGCTGATCGTCCATCGGCAGCAACCCTGGCCGACCACGCAGACGGTCTACGTCTGCAACCACACCTCCGCGCTGGACGTGTTCGTGCTGATCGCCCTCGGTCTGCCCCGGACGCGCTTTTTCCTGAGTGGGTTTCTGCGGGCGATTGTGCCGCTGGGCGTGCTGGGCACGCTGGCCGGAACCTTCTGGACCGTGCCGCAGACCCGGCCGAAGGAACGGGTGCGTCTGTTCCAGCGTGCGGAGCGCATTCTGCGTCAAAGCGGCGAATCGGTCTGTCTTACTCCGGAGGGGATGCGCATTCAGACCGGAGAGATCGGGCACTTCAACAAGGGCGCGTTCCATCTGGCCGGCAACCTGGGTGCCCCGCTCCTGCCTCTCTACATCGCGGTGCCGCTGCCGGAAGCAGTCCGCCAGCAGCCGGACGCCGCACGGTACTTCACGGTCCGGGGCAACCTGATGAGCTTCCTCGACGACATCCGGCCCTGTGTCGTCCACGTGTATCTGGACTCTCCCATCGACACGCACGGCTGGCGGCTGGAGGATCTGGAGCAGCACCGCCAGCAAGTACGGCAACGGTTCCTGCTCCTGCACGAGAAATGGAAAGCGGTGTGACCATGTCCCCGGCGACCCCGGCGCGGTTGGAAGCCAGCCTGGAGCAAATGCGGGCGGATGCCGTCCTCCCCGAGGACGTGCAGCCCGCACGGGAGGCGGCCCCTGGCGGTCCGGTGTTGCTCACCGGCGCCACCGGCTTTGTGGGCGCTCACCTGCTGCACGTCCTGCTTCGCGACACTCCGGGCGAGGTGGTGTGTCTGGTCCGCCCGGACCGCCGCGGCCTTCGCTCCACTCCCGCCGAACGGATCCAGGGCAACCTGGAGTCCTACGGGCTGTGGAACCCGGTCTGGGCCGAGCGCATCCAGACGGTGGCGGGCGACCTGCGTCGGCCCGGACTGGGCTGGAGCCCGCAACATCACGAGTTGCTGGCCGAACGGCTCGCGGGCGTCTTCCACGGGGCCGCCGCCGTCAACTGGGTGACGCCCTACGCGGGACTGCGGGCGGCCAACGTCCTGGGGACCCTGGAACTGCTGCGCCTGGCCTGTCGGGGGCGGGCCAAGCCCTTCCATTTCCTCTCGACCCTCGGCGTCGCCTACGCCATCGGTGGGCGAACGGAGAGCGACCAGGGCCTGACGGAAACCGACGACCCCTGGCCCTTGCTGGGCCGCTTGCACCTCGGTTATGCCCAGAGCAAGGCCGTGGCGGAACAACTGGTGCGCCAGGCCCAGCAGCGGGGCCTGCCGGCCGTCATCTATCGTCCTGCCCTGATCACCGGCCACAGCCAGACGGGCGCCGCCAACCCGGCCGATTTCCTGGCACGCGGCATCGGCGCCTGTGTGCGCATGGGCTGTGCCCCGGACGTGGATTGGACCATCGAAGCCTGCCCGGTGGATCACGTCGCGCGGGTCGTGGTCCAGAACGCGACCGGAGGTCGAGTCGTCGGTGCCGACGTTTTGCACCTGGTCCATTCGCAACCCAGGCACTGGCGTGAGCTGGTGCTGTGGATGCGACTGTATGGCTATCCGCTGCGGCTGGTGTCCTACCGCGCCTTCTTGCGCCGCCTGGAAACCACCGCCTGCTCTTCCGACCATCCACTCCACCCCCTGCTCGGCTTCTTCCGGGCTCGCGTCGGCGGGGTCTCTCTCCCGGAGACCTACCTGGGCCGGCGGCGCACGCCGATCAGCGCCGAGCGGACCCGCAAGGCCCTGGCCGAGCGGGGCGTGAGCTGCCCGGCCCTGGATGCACGCTGGCTTGAGCGCTATTTCGGATCGCTTACCTCCCAGGGGGTCGTCCCGCAGGTCCTCGGCTCGCCGGCAAGGTCAACTGGAGGCGAGTCAGAGTCGGCATGCGCCGGGGACCAGCTCCTGGCCCTGCTGCGAAGGCGCTTCGACGACCCCACTCTATCCGTCCAGGCAGGGCCTTGCGAACGCCTGTCGCACCAGAGCATCTTGACGGAGTTGACCTCCTGGCGGTCCGGCTCGGCCACGGGTCTGTACCGCCAGCGCCTGGAGCTGCGATCCCTTCAGGCCCGGACGCCTGCCCGGCTGGACGTGGTGCTCAAGGTCAAGACGGAGGACCGGCATTTGCTCGACGTGGCCGAGTCGGCCGCTGCGCTGTGCGATCGGCGCGTCGGCGCGGCCTTTGCGCGCTGGCGGGAGCGGCTGGGCCTCTCCGGCGGACACCTGCGGGAAATCGCCCTGTATCAGCTGACCGACGAGCACTGGCGCCGCTTCACTCCGCTCGCTTACGGTGCGGTCTGGGATGAGGAACGTCGGCAGGGGTTGGTGGTCCTGGAGGACCTGGCGGGGAAGGCCTGGATGGATCCCTGCACGGGAACAAACGCCTGGCAGCCGGCACAAATCGAAGCGGTAGTCCGGGACCTGGCCGAACTGCACGCCATCTGGTTCGGACGCACGGACGCGTTAGCGACTCAACCCTGGCTGGGCCCCCCTGTCCCGGCGGCCAGCATGGTCCAGATGGTCGATCTCTGGTCCGCCCTGGCGGATCACGCGGCCCGATTCTTTGTCGCCTGGCTCGGGCCAGACGTGCGCCGCCTGCAGCGTCGGCTGCTGACCCGGCTGGAGCAATGGCAGCGACCGTTGGAGCAGTTGCCGCACACACTCATTCACAATGACTTCAACCCGCGCAACCTTGCCCTGCGTCACACAGCCGCGGGGCCGGTGCTGTGCGCCTTTGACTGGGAACTTGCTGCCTCGGCGATCCCGCAGCATGACCTGGCAGAGTTCCTCTGTTTTGTCCTGCCGTTCGATTGCTCACGGGCGACCGTTCAGCACTATCTCGACCGGCACCAACTCGCGCTTGAGCGGGCGACCGGTTGCCGGTTGGACAGGGACGACTACCGGCACGGCTTTGGTCTGGCGCTGGCCGGCTTGCTGATCAATCGCCTGGCCCTGTACGTGCTTGTCCATGCAGTCCGGCGACAGCCCTTCCTGGAACGCGTCCTCCACACCTGGCGGACGCTCTATGCCTACTTCGATCCTTTGTGCTGAGGTTTTCGCACTTTGTTCTGTATTTCAGCCGGACGTTCCGATATCAATGATGGGTAATAAACATGATTGGAAGACCGGAGGCGGCAGCCATGACCCCCAGAGCTGACGAGACGTTGCAGTACCAGAGCGAGCCGATCAGCGCCTGGCTGTCGCTGCTGGACCATCCGCAGGAGGATCAGCGCCGGCGGGCGGCAGAGAAACTGCTGGAGATCAGTGCCGCCATCATGGCGGTGGTGCCGGCCCTCAGCGGCGTCCTGCGCAATCCGGACACCGAGATGCGGGCCCGCTCCGCGACGGCGCTGGGCGAACTCGGGGCCAAGATGCTGGCGGTCATTCCCAACCTCCGCCAGGCCCTGCGCACCCTGGTCCTCACCGACAGCGACGAAGCCGTTCGCAGCAACGCTCTGCGGTCGCTGGCGCGCATTGGCCCCGAGGCGCAGACCGACGTTGCTTCGCTGATCAGCAGCCTCGGAGACGAGTTCCCCTTTGTGCGCATGAGCGCCGCGACCGGGCTGGGCGAGCTGGGTGCCAAGGCCAGGGCGGCGATCCCGGCCCTGACCTCGCTGTCCTTCCACGATTCCTCGCCGCGGGTTCGCCTCGAAGCCGCCGTGGCCATCTGGCGGATCGACCGGCGCTCCGTCCGCGTCCTGCCGGTCCTGATGGAAGCCCTCTGCGACCCGGATGAGGTGAGCCGCTGGGTCGCCGCCGATTGCCTGGGAGACATGGGCGCAGAGGCTCAGGAGGCCATCCCGGCCCTTCAGGAAGCCCTGCGCCGCACCTTTCGTTCGCGCCTGATCCGCATGAGCGTTGCCCTGGCGCTCGCAGCGGATCGACCCGAACGCGGCAGAGGCAGAGGTTGGAACGTGAGTCGGACGTTCACGCAGCACGAAACACGTCACGGAACGGTCCAAGGAACCTTCGCTCCGGCGACCAATCGGTGATGGCAAAGACGACGTCGGAGAACGCACCCTGAAAATCGTTCTCCAGCAGATGCCGAAAATCGACCGCCGTCCGGTGGGGATCATTGTGGAAGGCGCCACAGCCCCAGGCGCCGAGCACCAGCGCCGCGTAACCGCAGCTCCGGGCGATGGCGAGGATGCGATGAATCCGGCGCTGCAAGAGGTCTCCGGCCTCCGGTTGGCCAATGGTCGGCGCGTAGGGCGCCGCACAGGTCAGGAAACTCAGCAGCCAGTAGTGTTCGAGGGCCGTCCCATCATCCTTCCGAAAAACGGGAACGTCCGGTGAATAGATCGCCCAGTCCGAAGAATCAGGGCGTGGACGTTTCCGGTGGGCTTCGTACATGGGGTCCCCGACCAGTGTTTGGTAGAGGGCGCTGGATCGGCAAAGCACTTCCTCCTGGGCCCTCGCTCCACCAAGGAAGCCCCCGCCCGGCTGAACGCCGTTGGCGAAATTCAGGGCCAGGGGTTTCAATCCACCTTCCACGAAGCGGAAGGCCGCTCCGAGTGTTGTTTCATTGCACACCTGCACCCGCGTCTGGGGGAATGGGACTCGTTCCTGAAGTGGCAGCGCGGCGTCCGGAGCGATGCTGACCTTCGCGGCACAGGCCGCCTGCACGGCATTCCGCCAATCGACCCGCCGGACGGCCTCGGTGGCGTAATAACCCCAACGCGCAGCCTCGACCGCGGATCGCCCGAGGGCCGCGGCGACGTCTCGCGGGACGTCCAGCTCCTGCCGGCGGGAGGCAGCCATCGCCGCGGAGTCAAGACAGGGGAGTACGTGGAGCTTGCTCACGATCATAACCTTCCGTATCGCGCTTCATTCCTGCGTCGGCATCCCGCAACTGCTGCAGAACCTGGAATCCGGGTCGTTATTCGCACCGCAGTGAGAACAGACCGCGGGTGCCAGTGCCGTGCCGCACTGCTTACAAAACCTGGCGTCGGTCGGGCAACTGGTATGGCAACTGGGACAGACGCGCGTGCCGCCGGAGGCGAGAGCGGGGGCCACTTCACGAATCACTTCCTTGACCACGGGCGCATACTGGCGCGCTTGATACTGCAAAAACGCCTTCTGGAACGCGAAACCAAGAAGGCCAAGGCCGATCACGATGGCGAACATGCCGCCGCCAATCATGAAAAACCCCGTGGGCGGTCCGTGGTCGATGTCGTGAATGTCCCGCGTCCCGGCCATGAACTCGCGGCTCTGCTGGGTTCGCCGCTCCTCCGCCCTCTGTTCGTCCTGGATGCCGAAAATGATCAACAATACCCCCGCGCCGATGACGATCGGGCCAAGGATTTTCAACGTCGCCCGGACATTGTCAGGTGGAGGAGTCATGGATCGACCTCCGCTGGTGTTGGGAAACAAAGGCAGAAACAAAAGGAACGCATCGTCTCCTCCGCAGGCCGAAAGCCGGGCTCAACAGCCGGCTCACCCAGACGCGACGCTGAACTTGGCCGGACTCATTCGCGGGGCCGGCCAGCTGCCGCGTTTTGTGCGGCGCGGATCTTTTCCAGCAAGTACCAGGCGAAGTAGCTGCCGTATTTCTGCTGCAACTCAGGTTTTTGCCAGTCCCGGCCCGTGATCAGGCGACGACAGGCAGCGGTGCCGCAACGGCAGACCATCGGTTCGGTGTCGTGGTCGATGGTCGCATAGTCGAGGGTCAGCTCCTCACCAGGGGCGACGTCGCGGATCGCAACGAAAACGATCTGGCCCTGGATGCCCACGTTCGGTTCGCAGGAGTGGTTCAGGAACATCATCACCCCTTCAAACTCGGCTTCCGTCACCGGGGCCAGGAACAGATCGTCGGCAATCTGAAGTTCGGCTTCGTTCGCCACGCTCTTGTAACGGGCGAACTCGGCTTTCGGAAGCAAGTGGCCGCCTTTGACACAAACAATTTCCCCTTTGGCCATTGCCGTCTGAGCGAAGAGACCTCGGCCGACAATCGAACTCGGGCGGACGACCGTTTTCGGCGACCGATAGGAGGCAAGCGTCATGACGTCCCTCGCGCGGGAAACAAAGGGGACGCTTCTCAAATCATATCAATTCGCTCAATTGGATGATTTGAGATGCGTCCCCTTTGTTCGCTTTCAAACTGCACCCCTTGCATTTCCTCTTCTTACCCCGCCAACATTTCTTCTGGGTCAACCCCATCCAGCCAGTCCTCTATCCACTGCAAGAAGTCTCGCTTCGGCTTCGTGGGTGCGACCCCCAAGTGATCGGCATACCAGACGGTGCCACGGCACGGCCCTGATACGACTAATCTCCAATCAGCCCCACAGCCGTCTTCCCCGAGGAACAAGCAACCATTGCTGGTTTGCTCGGCAAGCGATTGGTCTGATCCCGCAGCGACTTCTTCCGGAACTTGCTCTGCGTGGAACCACCGCTGTTTGAACGGGAAAGGCCGGGCCAGGTCAGGCAAGTCCACCCAGTATCGCCGAGTGTGGTCGCCTTCCCTCCACGGACAAAGCCGCAACGGCACCAGGCCATGATACGGGGGACCGTCCATCCCGCCATTCCCAACTCTCAAGAGGAACTCCCGAAACGTCTCCGGCAGGCGAACACGGTGCGAAACCTCGAAGGCGCGGAGACCCTGTTCGGCGAGAGGCGGATTGAGGCATTTCCCCACGCCCTTGATTTTTTGCTGCAAACGTCGGATTCGTGCTTGCAGTTTCAAGCCTGTCCCTCTTCTCATCGAATGACCAAGCTCACCGGCCCGGCCCGCGGCAGGAAGCCGGGGAGTCCAGAAAGCAACGTCGCGGGCCAGGTCAGGTGGAGCGGCGAGGACGGCCCGCCCAAACCCCTTCTCCGACATCCAGCGGGTGGAAGGATAGCCATTGATGCTGTCTCATGGCGAGGTAGGCTTGCACCCGCATGCCGGGATACCACTCTTGGAGAGCTGCCGCGGCGGCCGCAACGTCCTTGGCCTGTGCTGCCAGGCACTCTTCCGGCGACCGCTGCAGCCAGTGCCCGTACCACGCGCACCCATAGTGGGTGATGAGCACGATCCGCTCCAGCTCATGCGCCCGCACCAGGAAATCAAGCTGGATGCGGACGGCCCGGAGCAAGGCTGGGTCCTCCGGCGGCATGGCTATCCAGGCGGGGCCGCCGGGGACCGCCCAGCGGTCGTATCGCGGCATCCGCAGGTGCCGGTGGCAGAACTCGTCGAAAGCCTCGCCCCAGCGCCCGTCGCTGCAGTACAGCGCCAGGGCACCGATCCGCTCCGAGTGCCACCGCTCCAGAGCGTGGTAGGCCGCCAGCGGCAAGTGAAGACCCAACTCGCTGGCAATCCCGCCGAACGGAAGGGGCGCGTTTGTAGGATGGAGTGTCATGGAATCACCCGATTGACCGAACAGCGCAGGTCGAAACCACCCGCTCAAGTCGTCCTGCCGTCACCGCCTAACGTCACGCTCACCAGCCGGCCGACGTGAGCCTGGACAATACACAATAGCTATCCGGCCAGTCTGGTGCCGCGAGAACAAAGGGGACGCATCTCAAATCATACGAATTCGCTCAATTGCGAACGACTTCCTGTTACTTCTTCCGCCGTGGCTTGTGCGGTTGGGCTGGGCTGCCGGCGCTCAGCTGGTCCAGGTACTGGCGGATCTGCTCCGCGGATAGGCCCGCGAGCCGTTGCTCCAGCGGTAGCGCCTGCAAGACCTCTTGCTGCTTCTCCGGCGGCAGGGACTGCAGCAGTTCCCGCTGCCTCTCCAGCGGTAGGGACTGCAGCAGTTCCCGCTGCTCCTCCGGCGTCAGATCCTTGAAATGCTTCTTGGCGTACTGGCGCTGGAAGTCCTCCATCGTGAACGACACGGCAAAACCCTCCCGTTGAAGTCTGTCAAAAAGCTCCCCCAACAGCGAGCTGGTGTTTGCCGACCGACGCCGGTAGGCGCTGCGGCCGAACTCCAGCAGTCCGGCGTGGCGCTGAACAGGTCCAAGGGCGCGTTGTGGGCCTCGCGCGACAACTCCCCCGCCACGACGACACGGATCGCGTCCGTGCCCCACCGGCAATCATACGTGCCCGTTTGCACCTGCTGCCAGGGGACTTGCTGCGCCAGGTTGTGGGGGAAGCGAGCGGCCACCGCGTAGAGACCGAACTGGTTGTCCGGGAGCAGGTCGGTGGTCGAGGAGCTGACGAGCTTGCGGTAGGCCACGTCCGCGCCGACCAGTTCTTTCATGGCCCACCCATCGAGTGCTTCGTGGCGCGATTTGAAGCTCATCAGGTTGTGTGGCCGCAGACCTTCCAGGCCATCGGGCAGGCGGCCAGCAAACCGCCCTTTGCCCCGGCGCACGATGGTCACGTCGAGCCGTTGCTGCTGTACCGACAGGTCGCGCTCGACCTCGACCTGGAAGGGCGAGCCGCTGAAGAAGTCCATCAGCAGCAGGCCAAACAGCCGGTGCCACTCGCGCAGCGCTTCCTGTTAGGTCATCGGACGGTCCTCCCTGGCCCTCCGCCGCGGTTTCTTCTTTTCTTTCCCGCTCTGACCCATCATAATTGCCAGCAGTCGGCTCCGGCCGCTCCGCCCCAGGTTTCGCTGTTACAGGAAGGGCACGACCATGCTCACCATCCTCGACCACGACTCTCCCTTGGACCGTGGCCTGACTCGTCGGGAGTGGCTGCGGATCAGCAGCCTGGGCGCGTTGGGCCTGACCTTGCCGGCCCTGCTTGAGGCCAGGCAACAGGCGACGGCTGGGATGGTCCCGCCGCCGCGCCGGGCGAAGTCGTGTATCGTGCTGTTCCTGCTGGGCGCTCCGCCGCAGCATGAGACCTGGGACCCCAAGCCGGACGCTCCCGCCGAGATTCGCGGCGACCTGAAGCCGATCCAGTCGGCCACGCCCGGATTGCTGGTCGGCGAGCTGATGCCGCGGACGGCCCGCCTGACCGAGAAGATTGCGGTGCTGCGGGCCGTCCAGACCAACGACAACGCTCACTCCGCCAGCGGCTACTACTTGACCACGGGCGTTCCTCATCAGCCGAAGGGCGCCGAGAACGCCAAACCCGGAGCGCCCAACGATTGGCCCTGCCTGGGAGCGGTGGTCCGGAAGCTGTGGCGCGGCTCATGTCCGCTGCCGGCCGCAATCACCCTGCCCGAGCAGTCGGCCAACGACGGCAACCTGACCTGGCCAGGACAGGACGCCGGGTTCCTGGGCCGTTCGGCCGACCCCTGGGTGCTGAACTGCGATCCCTCCGCGCCGCAGTTTCAAGTGGCCGGCCTCGGTCTGCCTGCCGACGTGCCGCCCCTGCGCTTCGACGCCCGCCGTTCCCTGCTGGAACAGGTGGATTCCCACCTGGGAATGGCGAGCCAGGCCGGCGCCTGGAGCGTCCACCAGGACCGAACCCAGCAAGCGCTCGACCTGATTTGTTCGTCGGCTGCGCCAGGCGTTCCGGCTCGACAGGGAGATGCCGCGGCTGCGCGACTGGTACGGCCAGCACCGCTTTGGTCAGAGTGTGCTTCTGGCGCGGCGGTTGGTCGAGGCGGGAGTGCCGCTGGTGCGCGTCAACTGGCCCCGCGTCGCGGGCGCACTGAACAACGGGCACTGGGACACGCACAGCAAGAACACGGCGGCGCTGAAGCAACTGATGCCGCTGCTGGATCAGACCTATTCGGCCCTGCTGGAGGACCTCGGCGACCGCGGCCTGCTGGACGAGACGCTGGTGGTGTGGATGGGCGAGTTTGGCCGGACGCCGAAGATCAACGGGGCGGCGGGCCGGGACCACTGGGGGCAGGTCTTCTCGATCGCCCTTGCCGGCGGCGGCGTGCGCGGCGGGCAGGTGATCGGCTCCAGCGACCGGATCGGCGGCTATCCGCGCGAGGGGCGCGTGTTGCCCCAGGACCTGACGGCGACCATCTTTCACGTGCTGGGCATTCCGCCGGAAAGCGAGCTGCACGACAACCTGGGCCGGCCGCTGGCCATCACGCGGGGACAGGTGATCCGGTCGCTGTTCTGAGCGAGCCAGGTCTGGCCTGGTCCGACCCGCCGGCAGTCATCGAGCAGCAGGGGGGAACATACGCCGAGCACTGAAGGCAGCGAACAGCCGGAGTGGCCGCTCGTTCGCCTTGCCGCGGAGGAAGGTGACGTCTGTTGGGGATCACAACAGGTAGCCATTCCGCTTCCGTCATACCAGAAGCCGTCCCTCCCCGGCATCGACGCTTCGTGTCACTGATCAATCACGTGCGACGAATCGCACCAGCGCATGGTTCGGCCCGACTTCTCACACCACTGCGAGCCGTTGTACCCGCGTCCGTCTATCGCAACAGCTCAGCGGTGCGGCGGCCCGAGAGAGCCTTGGACTGTAGCTAACCTTCATAGGCCGCCGCGTCCGCTGTAGCGGTTTGTTCGAGCTTTTCTCTGCTCCTCACAGGCACTCACAACGGACACCTTCCGGCGTCACCGTTGCAAAGTACCCGAACATTTCGCCGAACCCCGATAGGAGGTAGAGCCGGCCGCACCCCTGGAGTATCCGCTTGCGGTAGTCCCCCTCGTCAGCGGGGCGACCAACGCGAGCGAGGCGACCACGTGCCAGAGAAAGTAGCCGTTGCTCCCGTGGTATCGTGGGGTTGTCGAGCTTCCCGAACTCAATACATCGTCGAACAACTCGATTACATTGTGTGTCCCACCCCACAGCCATTTGGGTATCGCGGCACGTTCCAGTTCGGTGCAGTCCACAGTCGCTCGGGTCAGCACCAGATTTCGGAAATTCGTTTCGGCAGTCGCCAATTGTGCGCCGGAGCCGCACAGCTGGAACGCCTCCGGGCAGTCGCCCAAGGCGAGCAAAGCGAACTCCCAGCCGTCAGTCAGGTCAAGGCACTCTAGTCCCTCTCTCGCCCATCCTGCGACTTTTTGGAAACCATCGCGGAAATCGTGCCCCGCGACTCGGTCCCAATACGCCGGGTCGTCCAGCAACCCAGGGTTGGCCCGCGCGAACGCCACGGCCCGCGTCAAGCAATCTGCCCACGGTTCGGCGGATGCAACGATGTTCCGAACCGCCAGGAACAAAGCCTCAATGCTGTCAGACACTATGCTTCTCCTGATACGAGCCGTCGCCTTCTGTGGTCGAACTTCTGAATGTCCAGCCGGCTGGCGGCATATCACGGCTCAGTTGCCTATCCTGGGCTCGATTGCATAGCATGGCTCGGATGGGTAGTACGGTCCGGCTGGATAGCACGGCTGTCGATCACGGTCATCGTTCGATCACACGCCAGCGCTCAGCATAGCATTCCTCCTCACGGAAAGCCATTTCTTTTCGCCACGTGTCCAGTTCAGGGAGTGCAGGCATTCCGAATGGACAGTGATCTTCACTGCTGGTGACAGCTCCAGCCCACGCCAGGCCCTCCTGGATACCCTGGCCGATGGCAGGCACGCACCGAAATGCCCCTTGCTGGCATCCGTCCGACCTTCAGGGACCGATCCTGTCGTGTCGGCCACTCCCAGCAAATTGGCAGGCAGGGCAGGCAGACGGGAGGTCCGACGCAAAGAACTCTGCCGCGGAAAGTTCGTTTCCGTCGTCGGGGGGGTGTCCCAGGGGTAGCGGAAACGAATCGACAGAACTCCAGCACCCATCGTACTTTGCGCCGAGAGAATTCGTTTCCCTACCCTCCGCCCGTTATTGTTCGCCCAGGAGCGCCGCCAGCCCCAGGACAAACTTCTCGTCGCTCTCGTACTCACCGGAGGCCACCTCCAGACGCTGCTGCAAGTAAAGCGCCGCCGACCGGAACAGCCGGGCCCGTTCCTGCAAACGAAGCTGTTCGCGGCGCAGGGCCAGGTCCAGCAGAGTCTGCTTTTGCTCCCGGCTCAGCTGGGCCAACCGCTGCTTCAGCAGCGCTTGCCGGGTGCGGTCCCTTTCTGATGCCGTGGTCGTCTCGTGCAACGACCGCACCAGCCGGCCGCGGCGTTCGACGTAGACCACCAGCGTGCTGGCCGCCAGGTCGCCGAGGCGGCGGCTTTCCCGATTCGACGACGCCACGGCGAAACCGAGGGCGTAGCCGATCGGCAGGCAATCGACGATGCGCAGCAGGTTGCGCAGGGCGGACTGGACAAAGCCGATGGCCGTGCCGCGCCACTGGATCACACGCAGACCCATCAGGCGCTTGCCCGGCGTCTGGCCCTGCCAGAGCCACTCGAACACCAGGAAATAGCCCCAGACAAGGAAGAACTGCCACAGGTAGATCAGCGCTTCGGTCAAGCCCGGCCGGACGTGGGCATAGCCCACTGCCGCCGTCAGCCGGCCCGCGACGTTCAGCACGAAGATCAGCCCCAGGTCGATCAGCCAGGCCAGCGACCGCGCCCCCAAACCGGCCACGCGATAACGGAAGGGCACCTTCTCGGTACTGAGGACTTCGTGGATGATCACGGCTCGCGCTTCACCTCGAAGGAGAAGTCGTTGCTCCCCACCTTCACCTCGACGGTGAACATCGGGTTGTCGCGGTCGTTGTACTGCGGCGGCAGGATGTTGTGCAGCGCCCCGGGTCGTTTCAGGAGGTTCCAGTCGTCCCCGGGACCAGGGACCTTGCCGTCCTTCTTCACTTCCAGAGTGATCAGCGCGACGTATCGGCCAGGCTTGACCATCTTGCCGGCTCGCGAACTCAACTCGAAGCGGCCCTGGTCATCGGTCCTGCCGCTGTAGACCCCCAGTTCAAGGTTCTCCCTGGTGGGCCAGAACGTCACGCCGGCGCTGGCCAGTTTCTGGCCGTCCAGCAAGACCGTGCCGTTCACCTTGCCGCCCGGTGGGGTAAAGGAGCAACCGCAGACGAACAACCCCAGGGCCGCCACGGCTGGCGAGAACCACGGGCAACGCAGGATGTTTTTCCCCAGCATTGGGTTTTCCCTCACCAGACTCCAATCTGCTCTCAATACCCCGCGGAGCTGACGGGCTCGCCGCCGTTGGCCGTGTTCAGCGCCTGGAAGACCGGGAAACTGATCGTGTCGGGCAGATAGCGCACAGAGCCGTCACAGAAGAGGAAGTTGGCGCCGTTGGTGTGCCAGCTGCCAAAGCCCCAGGCGTATTGCAGCATCCCGGCCCGGCCCGTCTTCCCATCCACGACCTGGCCCCAGGGGAAGTTGACGTTGAAGCCGTCCGGCGGCAGCGTCGCTGACCAGACCGGCCCGACGTAGCCCTGCACCGCCGTGTGGGTGCCGGAACCCCAGTACGGGCCGTACTCCGAGGAGGTGTGGTCCTGCTTCGCCTCGCCGATGGCGATGGTGTTGCTGGTGCCGTCACCGATGCTGGTCAGTGTGGACGCACTGTTGGTGCCGAAGGCGCCGGTTCTCGTAGAGCTGGTGTTGGTGGTGGCCGTGTAGTCATCGGTTTCGCCGCAACTGAACAGGTAATTGCTGCGGCGGGCGTTGGTCCGGGCGTAGGGTCCGGTGCCCGCTTCGTTCGTTACTGGGGGTGGAACAGTATCCGAGGGGCACTCGTAGATCGGAATGCGCGAGCCGACCACGGCCGCGTTCCCTGGCGACACCACGTTGAAGGGCGCCGGGGGCAGAGAGCCGCCCTCCCAGCATGAGGTGCTCGAGGGATAGTCAAAGTCGTACTGGCTGTACAGGGCTTCCTGCTCGATGTATGGGAGCAGGAAGACGAAGCCGGTGTGGTTGTAGACGTAGGGCTTGGTGGGGTAGAACGACGTTGCGGCCGTGTAGGCGCCCGCGCTGCCCGAGTTGACCTTGGCCGGGGGAAACGCCCCATTGCCCCCGTGGTAGTTGTGCAGCGCAAGCCCCATCTGCCGCAGGTTGGCAGCGCACTTCATCCGGCTGGCGCTCTCCCGGACCTTCTGGACGGCGGGCAGCAGCAGGCCGACCAGGATGGCGATGATGGCGATCACCACCAGTAGCTCGATCAGCGTGAACGCGCGACGGCTCCGAGGCATGACAATCCCTCCAATCGGGGCGGGTGTGGGCACGTTTCACTGGCAGCGAGGAGAGAATCACCCCTGTTGATGGTGACCGTGGCAAGCACGGCTGTCAACAGAAAAGTGAGAGGAAATGAAACGAAAAACGGTGAGCCGCTCAGGCGGCCTCGTCCTGGGGTCGATAGATCCGGGCGAAGCCGCGCGACTCTTCTTTCTCGACCAGGTCGAGATAGGCCTGCTCGGTCTGCTGGCCGATGCTGCGGACACTGACCAGCGCCACCTTGCCGTCGGTCAAGGCCATCATCACCGTGGCCAGGGCGGTCGAGTTGACCGCCTCGTCATGGACGCAGATCTCCAGCCGGCGATGGCGCAGGTTGACGAACTTGAAGTCGTTGGAGTTCTTCAGCGTCTGCATCACCTTGGTGATCGACTTCTGGTCCCCTTCCAGGTCCAGCTCGAAGTGGTTGCGGCGCATCTTGCCCTTGAGATCCTGCAGCGAGCCGCAGTAGATCAGCTGGCCGTGGCTGAGGACGGCCGCGTGGTTGCAGACCTCGTCGATGTCGCTCAGGTTGTGGCTGGAGACGATGAGCGTCTTTTCCCGGCTCAGGGTCTTGATCAGTTCGAGCATGCTGCGGCGGGCCTCGGGGTCGAGGCCGTGGGTAGGCTCGTCCCAGACCAGCAGGTCGGGCTCGTTGATCAGACTGGCGGCCACAGCCAGGCGGGCGGTCATGCCGGTCGAGAAGCCGGAGATCATGTCGCCGGAGGCGCCGAGCAGATCGACGGCCCGGATCAGCGAGGCCAGCCGGGGCTTGCGCACGCCAGCGGGCAGACCGAACAGCCTGGCCATGTAGTCGAGATAGACGATCGGCGTCATGCCGCGCGGGAACTGCGGATTGGTGGGGATGTAGCCGATCCGGCGACGCAGGGGGGCAGCGTTGGGCGTCATGACCTTGCCGAAGACCTTGGCCCAGCCGGCGGTCGGCCGGTGCAGGCCGATGATCAGGCGCAGCAGCGTCGTCTTGCCGGCCCCGTTGGCGCCGAGCAAACCCAGGACGCAGCCCGGCTCCAGCCGCAGCGTCACGTCGTTCAGGGCAATCTGGCGGTTCTGGTAGATCTTGGTGAGCTTGAACGTTTCGACCACCAGTTCACTGCGATTCTCGGCCACGAGGCTCCCTCCTCGACCGGGTCGGTCCCGGCCGGATTATACGGTCCACCCCAGGTGCGGGCATAGAGCAAAGGGCGGAGTGGCAACACGGGCCGGATTCCTACAATACCCCAGACTCCGTCCCCGAGCGCTGGGAGCCAGACCATGACCACCGAACCCCTGCGGCCGCGTGCCGTTCGCTACCTGCGCGATCTCCAGGATCGCATTACTCAGGGCCTTGAGGAACTGGACGGCTCGCACTTCCGCGAGGACAGCTGGGAGCGTCCCGGGGGCGGCGGCGGCCGGACTCGAGTCTTGCTCGACGGCGGCCTCTTCGAGAAGGCCGGCGTCAACTTCTCCGACGTTCAGGGCCTGATGTCCGAGGAGTTCGCCAAACAGGTTCCCGGCGCGGGTCGGGATTTCGCGGCTTGCGGGGTTTCCCTGGTGCTGCATCCGCGCAACCCGATGATTCCCACCGTCCATACCAACTTTCGCTATCTCACCAAGGGCGACCAGCAGTGGTTCGGCGGCGGCGCCGACCTGACTCCCTACTATCCCTATCGGGAAGACGTCGTCCACTTCCACAGTGTCTGGAAGCGAATTTGCACAAAGCACGCGCCGCTGATTGACTATCTGCACCTGAAACGCTGGTGCGACGAGTATTTCTTCCTGCCGCACCGCAACGAGGCCCGCGGCGTCGGCGGCATCTTCTTCGATTACCTCCAGGACGAAATCGAAAAAACGTTTGATTTCGTTCGCGATTGCGGCGACGGCTTCCTGGAATCTTACCTACCCATCGCATCTCGCCGGCGCGGAGCCGTGGACGGAAGCGCAGAAAGCCTTTCAGGAATATCGTCGCGGCCGCTACGTGGAGTTCAATCTGCTCTATGATCGCGGCACCATCTTCGGACTGAAGACCGGCGGTCGGATCGAGTCAATCCTGATGTCGCTGCCCAAGCACGCCCGCTGGCTCTACGATTACCACCCGGAACCGGGCTCGCGCGAGGCGGAGCTGGCGGAGTACCTCAAACCGCGCGATTGGGCTGACACGTAGGCCGAGCCGCGCACGCAGCGCGGCGGAGTAAGCGGTTGCCGCGGACCGCTTACTCCGCTGCGCTGCGTGCGCGGCTCCGTCGATTCCGACCAGTTCTGGTCTTGATTGGGTTTGGCCTCCCGAGTATGGGATGGGTCGGAGGCATCTCACTAGACTCAGCTTTCCGGAAGTACAGCACGCAACAGCAAGGGAAGGACAAGGATGATCGATCCGCCGTCGCGCCGGACTGCGCACGTGGCCGTGGTCGTGCCCTGTTACCGGGTGGCCGAGCAGGTCGTCCGCGTCATCCGGGGACTTCCCGACTGGGTGCGGACCATCGTCTGCGTGGACGATTGCAGTCCCGACGATAGCAGCGAGCGCCTGCGCCGCCTGAACGATCCGCGCGTGGTGCTGCTGCGGCACGAACACAACCAGGGCGTGGGCGGAGCGGTCGTCACGGGATATCAGGAGTGTCTGCGCCGCGGCGCCGACGTCATCGTCAAGATGGACGGCGACGATCAGATGGACCCGCGCTACCTGCCGGCCCTGCTTGAACCCCTGCTGCGCGGCCAGGCCGACTATGCCAAAGGCAATCGCTGGGCCGACGCCGAGCAGCTCCGGACCATGCCCGCTGTGCGTCGCTTCGGTAACCTGGGCCTGTCGTTCGCCATCAAGATGTGCAGCGGACACTGGCAGGTCTTCGACCCGTGCAACGGTTACACGGCCATCCGCGCCCCGGTCCTGCATCGCTTGCCGCTGGCGCAACTGGCCCGCGATTACTACTTCGAGACCAGCATGCTGGTTCAGCTCAACGTCCTGCAGGCCGTGGTCCAGGACGTGCCGATCCCGGCACGCTACGCCGACGAGAAAAGCTCGCTGCGGATCGGCCGGGTGCTGCGCCGCTTTCCCGGGGCCCTTTTCCGGTCGCTGATGCAGCGGATCTGGCAACGGCATTTCGTCCGGGATTTCGGGCCCTTTGCGATGTTCCTGACTTCGGGTCTGCTGCTGACTCTCTGGAGCGTGGTGTTCGGAGGCTGGCACTGGGTGCAATCGAGCCTGACGCGAACGCCGGCCACGGCGGGCCAGGTCATGCTGGCCGCGCTGCCCTTCCTGATGGGCTTTCAGTTGCTGTTGCAGGCGGCGGTCCTGGAGATGAACCAGCGTGATCGAGTCGCCCTGTGCCAGGAGCCGCTGGACGCGCCCTGGCAGCTGACGGAACAGCGGCAGCGTGCGGCGTGAGCGGTTCGGAAGGAAAGGCGAGCGGCGCGGCGTCAGCCCGCCGGTGAGAGGCTTCTACCGGCGGGCTGACGCCGTGCCGCTCGCCATTTCTTGCAAGCGCGTTGAGGACCGGGAGCTTGAGCATGGAAGATCAAACCAACGGACCTGAGCAGCCCGGGGTCTCGCCTGTCGTTCTGGGGCTGCTGGCCCTGCTCTCCCTGGTGCTGGCCCATTGCTGGTCGGTCTGGGTCTTGCCGCCATTCAACAGCAATCACCTGGGTTGTGACGCCTGTCACCATGCGGTCCTGATCCACTTTCAGTCGCTGACCGATCCGACAGAGAGGGCGTTCCTGGGAGACATCATGGTGCATTATCCCCAGACGGCCCATCGGCTGGCCGCCTGGTGGATGCCGTTTCTCGATGGCGATGCCTACAAGGCCATGCGGGCCGTCAGCGCGGCCAGTGTGCTGGTGCTGCTGCTGTGTCAGTTTACCCTGCTGCGGCGCAGTCCTGTCGCCGGGCCTGGCCCTGGTCTTGGTGCTGGCCTGGCAGATGCTGTGTTACCTGACCAACCTGGCCAACGTCCAGTATTACAGCGTGGCCTACTTCTTCTCCCAGGGTGTGGGCATGACGTTTGTCTGGGCGGCCGTGCTGCTGGTGACCTGGCCGGCCAGCGTGCCCTGGCAGCGCGGCCTGCTCACGACCCTGGGTGTCCTGTTCGCCGGACTCGCGTACCTGTGCCACGTCGTTCCTGGCGTTGCCATCCTGGGCGGTCTGGGACTGTATTTCCTGGTTTGCTGGTGGCGGAGCCGGCGCCTAACCGACCTGGTCCGTCTGGTCCTGCTCGGCGTCGTCGGCCTGGCGGTGGTCCTTGGCACCGCGGAGCAGCTGGCCCACCTGGGCCGATCACGCACCGATCCCGGACCGGTGCCGCTGAAGAACTGGGGCTTGCTGCTGGCGTGGATTCCCACTCTGCTGATCGCACTCTGGCTGACGGGCCGGTCCTGGTTCTGGGGAGTTGCGCTGCGCTTGAGCCCGGCCGCCGCGGAACTGCTGGGCGTGCTGACCTGTGTGCTGGCGGCGACGGGACTGCTCCAGAGCTACTGTGCCCTCGAATTCCTGCTGGGGAAGTCGGCCCTTTATAGCGTCAACAAGTTCTTTTACGTCCTGTTTCCCGTGTGTACTCTGATCTGGCTGCTTGCGGGAGTTGCCTGGCTTTCCCGACTCCTTGGACCAGGGCAGGATACCCTGGTGCGAGGACGAGGGAGTCGGCCGGACTGGGTCGTGGGCACGGCACTGGTTGGGCTGCTGGTGTACCTCAATGGGAGAGTCTGGATAACCAACGAACTGCGGGACGAACACGTTGGACCGGAGCGTCATCCGGTCCAGGTGTCTCGCCAACTGGAGCGCGACAGCAGGCCGGTCGGAAAAACCGCGGACCCGTGCTGGCGCAGCGACCTGATTTATTTCGATCCGGATTTGGCTCAGAGCAGCGTTTTTGTCAACCTGGTTGGCCTGCATCGCACCTGGGCCGATGCCTGCCAGGTGAAAGGTGCTTTGACCGGCTGGAGTCCCGGCCAGACTCCTCCGGTGCAGTTGGAGCAGGTGCGCTTCAGTCGTTTGGTTGTGCCTCCTCTCCCTGAAGGTCAGAACTCGGCGTTAGTCATCAGTCATTAGTCATTGGTCATTCGGTGGACAGTGCCCACCGAATGACCAATGATTAACGCCGTGAAGAGGGTCCCGACATGTTGGTTCCGGACACCGAAGAGATTCTCTGGGAAGAGATCTGCTGCCCGCTGTGCAGCAATGGCGACGAGGACTTGCTGCTGGCGGTGCCGTCGGAGCCGGCGGAGACGCTGTACCGGCTGGTGCGGTGCCGGCACTGCGGCATGGTCTACGTCAATCCCAGGCCCGCGCCCTCGACTGGCGGCTCCCGGCCGGCGGTGCTCCGCGAAGTCGCCGAGGCTCCGCCAACCGCCTGGGGGCAGTGCCGTCTCTGGCTGGAGCGACTGGTCCTGTCCTGCTACCACGGCTATCCGCCGCCGCGAACCCGCTGGTGGGAAAAACTGCTGGCCGCCCTCGTGCGTCCGCTGGTCTCTCCCGCTTCCCATTCGCTCACAACCCTGCCCTACGTGGGGCAAGGCCGATTGCTCGATTGCGGCTGCGAGTCCGGCTGGTTTGGGCACCGCTTGCAGCAGCGCGGCTGGAGCGTCCTGACGATGGACGGCAGCGATCCAACGCTCTTTCGAGACCGATCGGCATCCGGTCCGGTGTTCCATCCCCGTCTGGCAGGGGAGGGGATTCCGTCGCGGATTTCTGGTGTGCTGGCTCCCTGTCTGGAGAAACTGCCGGCGGGCAGTCTGGATGCGATCGTCCTGGGAGGACTGCTGGGGCAGGTCCACTGGCCCCATCCCTTGATCGAGCAGCTGACCTGCGCTCTGCGACCGGGCGGCTTGCTGGCCGTTTGCGTGCCCAATCTCGACAGCTGGGGTTTTCGCACCTTCGGCATGAAGTGGTTTCCGCTGGACGTGCCCCGGTGCCTGCTGCACTTCACTCCGGCAACGCTGAAACGGCTGCTCACCATGCACGGGCTGGAGGTGACCGAAGTTCGCTCTGTGGGTCGCACCGGCTGGATGCGCCGCTCTCTGCACGGTCAGTCCTTGCCGGGACTGTTCGCCGGTCTGCTGACTCGCTGGACGGTATGGCGCAAACAGGCCGACAGCCTGCTGGTGCTGGCCCGACGCCAGCAGACGATCGCAACTCCCGTGCGCCGGGCCGCCTGAGGACCTTGTCCGGAGGATTGCCGTGATCTGTGCCATCTGTCAATCCGACCAGTTCCTTCCTCTGTACTCCCTGCCCAACGGCCAGATCGTTCGTTGTGGCGATTGCGCCACCGTGTGCAGGAAGAACGTGGTCTCGGGAGAATCCGCAACTCAGCTTTACAACGACCAGAGTTATTTCGACAGCCCGTTCTTTGACGTCCTGAAAGTCGGGGCCCGCACGGACGTGGAACCCTACCTGGTCTACACCCAGGTCCTGGAACGCCTGGATGGGATGGTCCCAAAGGGTCGGCTTCTGGACGTTGGTTGTGCCTACGGGGCCTTCCTCGAAATGGCCCGGACTCACGGCTGGGAGACGTTCGGCGTCGATCTCTCCGAGATTGCTTGTGCCTATGCCCGCAAAGAGCGAAACCTGAACGTCTTCCACGGCAGCCTGGAACAGGCCCATTATCCCGACAAGCATTTCTCCGTGGTGACTCTGTGGGACGTTATCGAACACCTGGACCACCCACTGGACACGCTGCGGGAGGTGAGCCGGATTCTGATGCCCGGAGGCATTGCCTTTATCTTCACGATCAATCAGCAAAGCCTGGTCAACCACGTGGGCCATTTCCTGTTTCGACTGAGTTTTGGCCGGTTCCTCAAGCCTCTGGTCCTGCTTTACGACATCCATCACAATTTCTTTTTCAACCGCACGACCCTGACAGGTCTGCTCAACCGGGCGGGCCTTTCGCGCCTGGTGGCCATAGACGGCATGGACGCCAAGATCGCCCGCTGGCAGACAGTGCCGATCTCGCCGGTGCTGAGTACCGGTTGCAATGGTTTGGACCTGGCGGCGCGTGTCGTCGGCGGGCGGTATCGGATGCTGGTCTTTGCCTCCAGGGACTCGTAAACTGGGAGGGATGAGTCTGGTTTTCGTTTAGCCGCGACGCGCAGCGGCGGAGCGCTGGGGCTGGCACCCAGGGCGTTGCCCTGGGCTATCCTGTTGCGCCCCTTCGGGGCTTGTTGGCTGTTGGTCTTCCGCCCCGAAGGGGCGCAACAGGATAGCCCAGGGCAACGCCCTGGGAACAGGCGAGGCGGACATTGGTTTCCTCAGAGGCAATAACTCGAGGCGTCGGCATGGGAACCTACAACGCGATGGAGCTGATGATCTGCTGCGCCGCGCGCTTGCTGGAAGACGGCCGCACCGTCGCTGTCGGCACGGGTGTCCCTTGCGCCGCTGCCATGCTCGCCCAGCGCCTGCATGCACCGCAACTGACCATCCTCTTCGAGGCCGGCGGCATTGCGCCTCAGCTGCCGACCATGCCCATCAGCGTCGGCGATTCGCGCACGTTTTACCGGGCCCTGATGGCCACCAGCATGGCGGACATCATGGAGACGTGCCAGCGCGGCATGATTGATTACACCTTCCTCGGCGGCGCCCAGATCGATCCTCACGGCAATCTGAACTCCACTCTGATCGGTGCCGAGCACCAGAAGCCGAAAGTGCGCTTGCCGGGCAGCGGCGGGGCTAACGACCTGGCATCGCTGTGCTGGCGCGTCCTGGTGGTGACCAACCACGACCGCCGGCGCTTTGTCGAGAAGCTCGATTTCCTGACCACTCCGGGATACCTGACCGGCCCGGGAGAGCGCGAGAAAGCCGGTCTGCCGGCCGGCACCGGGCCCTACCGCGTCATCACCGACCTGGCCGTCCTCGGCTACCACCCCCAGACCCTGCGCATGCAGGTCCTCAGTCTCCACCCCGCTGTCACGCGCCAGCAGGTTCAGGATGCCACCGGCTTCCCTCTCACCTTCGCCGACCCCCTCGACACCACTCTGCCACCCAGCGAGCCCGAACTGCGAATCCTGCGCGAGGAGGTCGATCCCTTCCGTTACGTTCTTGGGCGGTGACGGCACGCGGCCGAGCGCTCCACGTCCTCGCTGCCCGAAAACCAACACCTGCTGCCAGGGAACCAGGCAAACCCATCCTGTTCGCAGCGAACCAGCTGGGTTGGTCGCTGGCACAACTTCTGTTTCTCCTTGCACTTCCGCAGTAGGCTCGTTTGTTGGGAGATTCTGGCACAGCAGTTGCTCCTAACACTTTCACCTCCCCGCTTTCTGGACAGGAGCCTGCCTGGAAATCCAACCCGCCAACAGGAACGGAGTGTCTGTTCCTGGTTCCCTCTCTATTTCAGGACGATTGGCCCTTGCAGGAAGAGCGTGCCCTTGAAGATCCTCATGGATTATTCATGGGCTCAACATCCAAAACGCGCAGGGGCCTGACATAATTCCCTGCAAGCACCTCCCGGACCCCGGCGCCGCCAGGCCGGTGGTACACGTGCTTCACAACCTGCCCTCTCCGCACTCACCCCTGGCCTACCTGAGTGCGGCTAACCGGTTTCCCTTGTGCGTCCACAGGAGTTTCACCGATGTCAATCGGAAGTCGTTTTGTTTTGTTCGTGGTCCTTGTGATGGCCGGTCTGGTCTGTTCTCTGCCGACCCGGCTGGCCCGGGAAATGGATGGATGGTTCGGCTTGCCGCAGGCTCGCAGCATCGAAGCGTTGAGGCAAACCGAGGAAGACCTGGAGCGGAAAATGGAGTTGATCCTGAGCCGCATCCAGGCCAGGGAAGGGGTGATCGAGGACTTGCTTCAGGATCGGATTTCCTTCGCGGAAGCGGTTGTTGCCTTCCTGACAATCAGCAATCGGTATCCGTGCTTCGCCGTCGATTTTTCCCCTTTCCCGGGAAAGACTCCCGAGGAACGTGCCGCTCAGCACGTGATGCAGTGGGTCCGGGTGGCCTTGCAGAGGCATTACTCCGTCAGCAGTCCAACCCGGTTTGAGAGTCTGGAACGCGAAATGCAAGAGTGGCTCTGCCAGTCGGACGGCGCATTCGTGCCGACTCATCTTCGGTAAGATTCGTCGCTGCCCTTTGGAGTGGTGATTGGTTGATCCTGTTTCAGAGGCGCCAGGACGTGGTAGGCAAGCAACCGGCTGAAGTAGACGCGACCCTCGGCGCCGAGATGATGATTGTCCAGAAAGTGGCCGTCCTGCATCCAGTCCCGGCAATCGGCAAAGCGGCAGGAGTATTTCTGGACCAGGCCGGCCAGATAGGCCTGAAACTGCTGTTCGATGGCCGGGGTGCAGGTTTGCCGATGAGGGCTCGAGACCGGAGCAGCCAGCAGAAGGACCCGGACATGCCGCTGCTGGCAGAGTTGCAGGGTCCGTTCCAGGGCCGCGGGGGAGTTGCCGGCGATGCGGAAATGAGCGAGCCAGCGTCCCACCTGGCGATCCGTGGTCAGCTGAATCAGTTTGCGGAGTTTCGCCGACACGGACCGATGCGGCGGCCTCAGCACCTGGTCCCAATCGGTCACGTCTTTGGAGTAGTCCCAGGGGGGCGGAGTCCGGACTGCTGCCGCCCGTTCCGTGTTGTCCCCACGTGTTCCGGGGACCGGGGACAGGCTGAACAGGTTGACGTTGCACGCGCGGAGGATCTGATCGCGATGCAGATAGGGAGCAAACAGCCGGGCGGAGAGGAAGCGCATGCCTTGACCCGACCAGACGGTCTGGATCAGATAACCCGGAACGTGTTCCCAGCGCAGTTGCCGGCGGACGTGGATGCCGAGCCATTCGTGGTACTCATTGAGCGTCTCGGGACTGATCTCCAGGACCACCCATTCAGGCCGGACGCCTTTGCGGAACAGCTGGGTGAGCAGGAACTCGGCCGTGATCGGGTCGCCGGCCGGGACCGAGGCGTTCAGGACGGGATAGGGCCCGGGCAACCGGCAGCGCTTTTGCACCAGGGCGGCCGCTTCTTCCTGGTCGATCCCGCACTGGAAGCGGGAACTGCCCAGGAAGACAATCCGCGGCGCCGGCGTCATCGCCAGGGCGCTCAGCACGTCGGCGAAGCTGGGAAAGCGCAGCACCGGCCAGCAGTAATCGAGCAGCAAACCACCCAGCACCTGCACGGCCAGGAAACAACTCAGACCACAGACCAGCACCGTTCGTGAGCGACGATCGCTTCGCCTTGCCATGGCTACTCCTCGGTCCTCCGCGTTGCCTTCCATCCTGCATCGTTCAAGCGCGGCACCAGCACGCGCCAGGCCAGCATCCGGCTGAAAGCCAGCCGCCCTTCGATGCTGAGATGGTGATTGTCATAGAACAGTTCGTCCGGCATCCAGTCCCGGCAGCAAACAAAAGGACAATGGTAGTTCCGGCACAGCCGGTCCACACAGGCCCGGTAGGCCGACTCGATTGCCGGGGTGTACAAGTGACGATGCGGTTCGGTCACGGGGATGCCGACCAGGAGGACGTTGATCCCCAGGCTGCGGCATTCGCCCAGGATGCGCTCCAGGGCGGCGACGTTTGGCCCGCCCTCGGGCCGATAATCGCGCAGCCAGCGCGACGGCACCGTGAACTGGACCGATTTCTCGAAGTGGGCACGCTGCTGGGGACTGAGTGGTTCCCGGTGGGGCAGCCGCAGCAACTCCTGCGGATCGAGCGCTTCCGGCGGCGGCCCCTCGTTCGCACCGGCCCCAGGAGCAAGCCGGTCAATGACGTCCCAGCGGCGCACCGGGTCGGGACCGAGGCCCACGGCGTGGAGCAGCGTGGTGCGGTAGTAGAACAGGGGCATCAGTCGCAGCCCCAGTGTCTTGACAGTCAAGCCGGTTTTCCAGATCTGGCGGGCCCAGAAAGGCAGGTCTTGCCAGCGCAGAAACTGAAGCAGGTGATGGTTGAGCCATTCCGTGTGCCGGCTCAGCGTCTCGGGGCTGACCTCGACGATCAGCCAGCGGGGCCGGACACCCGCCTTGCGGAGCAAACCGAACACGTGCTCCATCGCGACCTGATCACCGGCCAGGGTCGCCGCATTGAGGACGGTCCAGGTCTGGCTCGGCCGGCACTGGCTCCGCAGCACCCGGCGGACCTCGGTGCTGCTGATCCCTTCCACGAAACGCGAACTGCCCAGGAAGACCATGTCGATGGCCTCCGGCCGCTCCGGCAGCGATTGCAAGACGTGCTTGGCCTGGTGGAAGCGGTACAGCGGAAAGACCTGGTCGAGCAGCAGGCCGGAGACCAGCTGGACGGCGACAACCAGACCCAGCGCCCAGCAAAGCACCTTCCGCGCACGTGTCTGCGGCGCGTGCCGAGTTCGGGTCATGGTTCCCTCGGTCCTCAGAACTGGAAGTAAATGAAGCCCTTGCCATCCTGGGGCAGCAGCAGCAAGTACAGGACCACGCTTAGCCCCAGCACGGCCCCGGCCACCGGGGCGGGCAACCGCTGTTCCGTCCGCCGCATGGGGACCAGGGTGCCGATCAGATGGCCCGCGAACACGGCGGTCAGGCAGGCCAGCACCAGGCGGACGCTATTCGGAGCAAGCTCCATGCCTGCCATGGGCACGACCATGCCGGCCAGGATCGTCCAGGCGTCGGTCAGCGACTGGGCCCGGAAGAACACCCAGCCAACACAAACGGCCAGGAAGGTCGCGGCTATCCAGAAAGGCCGGAACGCCGGCGCCCGCAGCCAGCCCGGCAGTGGGCAGGCACGCTGCAGCACCAGCAGCAGTCCGTGGTAGGTGCCCCAGACAACGAAGGTCCAACTGGCTCCGTGCCAGAAGCCGCCCAGGATCATGGTCAGCATCAGGTTGCGATAGGTGGCCACGGTTCCGTGGCGATTGCCTCCCAGCGGTACGTAGAGATAATCGCGCAGCCAGGACGACAGGCTGACGTGCCAGCGATGCCAGAACTCGGCCGGGCTGCTGGCGAAGTAAGGCATACGGAAGTTGGCCGGCAGCTTGAAGCCAAGCATGTGGGCAGCGCCGATGGCCATGTCCGAGTAGCCGGAGAAATCGCAGTAAATCTGCATGGCCCAGGCCAGGGTTGCCAGCCACAGAGATCCTGAGCCGTAGATGCCCGGGTTGGAAATCCCCCCCTTGCCGCCAAAGACCGGATCAACCACCAAGGCCAGGTGATCGCCGATGACCGCCTTCTTGAACAGACCCAGCACGAACAGCTGGACCCCCGCCTGGAAGCGCAGCCAGCTGAAGCGCTTGTTGCGTGCCAGTTGCGGCAGGAAATCCCCGGAGCGGACGATGGGCCCGGCTACCAGGTGCGGGAAGAAAAGGATGTACAGGGCATAGTCGAGCGGATCGCGAACCGCCCGGATTTTCTTGCGATAGACGTCCACCACGTAGCTGATGGCCTCGAAGGTGTAGAACGAGATGCCCAGCGGCAGGACCACCTGAAGGATCGGCACGGACAGGGAAAGGCCCAGCACGTTGCAGACGTTCCGGGTGGTGTCGAGGGCGAAGACGGTGTACTTGAAGAAGGCCAGGATGCCCAGGTTGATGGTGACGCTGAGGGCGACCAGCAACTTGCGCCGTGCCTGACTTTGGATGCGTTCGAGGTACAGGGCGACGAGGTAATCGACGGAAGTGGAAGCGATGATGAGCAGGATGAACCAGGGGTTCCAGCTCATGTAGAAGAAGCAGCTGGCCCCCAGCAGCCAGAGCAGCCGCCAGCGGTGCCTGGGCAGGTTCCAGTAAACAACCAGGACCAGGAAAAGGAAGCCGATGAATTCTGGCTTGATAAAATTCATGACCGGAGGAGTCTGAGGGCACCAGGCAGTCCTTTGCCGTGAACCTCTCACGGCGGGCCCCTTTCATACAAGGGGGATTCTGGGCTGTCAACCGGGGAATGCCTGGTATCTCTCGGAAAGCGCTCGATTGTGCATCGGCTCACACCCTGGTTTCGTGGAGGTTTCTCTCATGGCCAAGGTCCTGCTTGTGATCGGCGACGCCGCCGAGGTCCTGGATACGTTCTATCCGCTGCATCGCCTTCAAGAGGAGGGCCACGAAGTGGTGGTCGCCGGGCCCGAGAAACGCCTTTACCACCTGGTGCTGCACGAACGCCCACCCGGCTGGGACATCACCCGCGAGTCACCCGGCTACCACCTGGCTGCCGACATTGCGTTCCGTGACGTCAAGCCGGCGGAGTATGCCGGCATGATCATCTCGGGAGGACGGGCGCCGGAGTATTTGCGCTACGACGCCGACCTCTTGCGCGTGGTGCGAGCTATCCACGAGCGCGGCCTGCCGATCGGTTCGGTGTGTCACGGGATCGAGATTGTGACGGCGGCAGGCGTGATCAAGGGCAAGACGGTGACCACGGTGGCCAAGTGCAAGCTGGACGCCGAACAGGGCGGAGCGACGTACGTCGATCAAGTGGTGGTGGTCAGCGGGAACCTGGTGAGCGCCCGCACCTGGCACGACAATCCGCACTTCTTGCGGGAGTATCTGAAACTGTTGCGGGCGGCGCTGAAGTGAGTCGCCCTTATCACTCGTCGTGCGGCTTTTGCACGCGAAGCCTCCGAGTGATTTCCTGTCGTAGTTCGTCCAATTTCTCGGCTGTGAGGCCACTGCGACCGCTCTTCCAGACAATCGTGCCGTACTCATCCAGGAGGAACACCTTGGGCAGAACGTCCACCTGAAACTGAGTCTGGACGGGACAGGGCCGAGGGCCGCTGAGCAGAGTCTGGAAGGTCATGATTTGCCGGTTGCGAGCGGCGCGCACCCTCATCTCGGACTCGGCGGGCGACCCGTCCTCGCAGGCGATGCCAATCACTTCCAGACCATACCGACCCAACTCCTTTTGCAAATCACAAAGATGTGGATTGGTCCGCTTGCAATACACACACGCGCTGGACCAGAAACTGAGCAGCAACAACCGGCCTCGGCGGTCCCGTTTGTATTCCCAGGTATCACCGTCGAGAGTGCGCAGGGCCATGTTCTCCAGCCGATTCCCGACCAAGGCGCAGGACGGCACCTGCGCTACCTCATCCGAAGAGCGGTTGAACAATCGCGGGACTGCGGTTTGAGGAATGGGTGTATTCGGTGTGGTCTTCTTCGGGGCAACCTCAGGGTTGACAATGACCCACCGCCCATCCACTTTGCGAAGAAGGATCTCTTGCTGCTCCACTGGGCTTTCGCTGCTGGAGCCTGACTCCTTCGTCTGCTCGCTCTTGATTGCTTCGGTCCGAGCGAGTTTCTCGGCGACAGCGGCGAGCTTCTTCTTGAGTTCGTCAACCTCGTCGCTGATCTTACAGAGCTTTTCTTCCAGCGCCTTCAGGTTGTTCTGTTCCTGGGTGTCTTCTGACTTCGCTGGCGTCTTCGGCTGTGTGACTTTGATTAGCCGTTCCGTCGTGTTGCCGGCGCGATCGCGCACGGACAGGCGGACCTCGCAGTTCACGTTGAACATGGGGGTCCAGCCAAGCTGGCCCTGAGGGGCTCGCAAATCCGGTGGGAGATCCAGGGGAGTCCAGGCGCTTCCAATCACGGGGCCTTCTTTGGCCAGGCGATAATCGAGCCGCAAACTCTCGGAATCGAGGTGTTCGTCGGTGATGTCCCACGTGAAGGTCAGGAAACCCGGTTTCAGCGGAGGAACTTGGCGCAGCGTTACCACGGGGGGAGTCGTATCGACGCAAACCTTCAGTTCGGGCTCAACTCCGTCCGGACTGGCAGGAACACGCTTGCCGCTCTTGTACTCGGCCTGGACCACGAACCAGTAAGAACCCTGGCCGGGAGCAGTGTATTGAAACGACCTGTCCGATGGCTTCGCCTCGCCGGCAACTTTGTAGTCCTTTCCGTTGTTTTCAGAAACGCAGAGCAGAACTTGCTGGATCTCCTGATTGTTGGTGCAACTGAGGAAGGGGATGTGGACGGTGGTGTCCTTCACATAGTGGATCTCTGTGGTCCAGGCAGGCGTAGGACAGAGCAGGACCAGCAGCAGGACGGCCAGAACCGGCTGGCAAAACTTACCCAGCCGTCCTCCTCGATCGTGCTTGACAGGATTGTTGCGAAAACCACCAGGACAACGTCCATTCAGGGAAGGCATGGCAAACGTCCTCAGAGTACTCTATCGGCTTGATGGTTTGATCCACACTACGCTGTGGGGGTCTACCTTGGACACTGCTTCAGGTCAAGAGGAGAGGGGTTGGGTCTGGAACGTGCAGCTTGATAAGCGATGGCCTCGGTTCGACTTGTGCCCTATTTGGAGTGCGGCAGTGGCTTTGCCTCTGCCGCTTTTGTTTCTCTTGTATGGACTTTTGTATCTTCTTTTGTTTCTCCATTTGCCCTTTGGAGTGCCAAGCGGCTTGCCCAACTCCCGAGAGAAAAACAACCCAAACACGAGAAACAAAAGCGGCAGAGGCAAAGCCACTGCCGCACTCCAAAGAAAACAGGAAAAACAAAAGCGGCAGAGGCAAAGCCACTGCCGCACTCCAAATAGGGCACAAGTCAAACTCGGGAACGTCTTCGTCACTCAGCAGGGGGAGCATGGGCGGTCCCCTTTTTCGCGAGAAGACGCGCCTTGACCTCGGCAAAGGTGGGCTGCGTCGCTTCGATCTCGCGCTGCATCCTGTCGGCCGCCTCCTTGCGAATCCGCAGGTACTCGTCCAGTTCGGCCTTGTGGCTGGAATAGTAGGCCAGGGCACCATAGACGTCGGGCAGGGTCAGCGTGTCCAGTTGCTTCACGATCTCTTCTGGAGACCAGCCACGCCGGTGGTCGGCAAGGAGAACGTCCAGAGTGATGCGCGTTTGGCCGACACGGATGGTCCCTGTCTCATCAACGCGCAGCGGCACGGAATACGGGTGGATGACGATGGACATGATCGGCTTCGATTCTGTTCCTCGCAGGCCAACCACTCACTCCTCCGCGCCCTCGCCATTGCCGGGTGTGCGGATCAGGTTCAGGTTGCGCAGCTTCTGCCGCAGCGTCTTGCGGTCGATGCCCAGAACCTCGCTGGCCCGCAGCTGGTTGCCCTGAGTCTGGCGCAGGATCTCGGGCAGCAGCGTCCGGTCCACCTCCGCCAGGATGCGATCGTACAGGTCGCCCTCGCAGGTCTGCTGCAAGCGGTCGAGCAGCTGGACCAGGCCTTCCTCCTTGCCGACCGGGGCCGGCGGCGGACTGGCCGCACGCACCGACTCGGGAAGGTACTCGGGCAGCACCAGCGGGCCGCGCGTCCGCACCATCGCCTCCTTGACGCAGCTCTGCAATTCGCGGACGTTGCCCGGCCAGTGATATTCCTCCAGACACCGCAGCGCCTCCGGCGAGAGGCCGTGCAAGTGCAAACCCAGCTTCAGGTTGTTGCGGAACAGGAAATAGTGGGCCAGTTCCGGCACGTCCTCGCGCCGATCACGCAAGGGCGGCACGCGCACCGTGGCCACCTTGAGCCGATAATACAGGTCGGCCCGGAACTTGCCCGCGTTCACCAGACCCTCCAGGTCCTGGTTCGTGGCCGCGATCAGGCGCACGTCCGTCTGCACGGTCCTGTTGCCGCCCACGCGCTCGAAGCGCTGGTCCTGCAAGACCCGCAGCATCTTGGCCTGCACTGCCAGCGACATGTCGCCGATCTCGTCCAGGAACACCGTGCCGCCCGAGCATTGCTCGAACTTGCCGATGTGCAGCCGAAGGGCTCCGGTAAAGGCCCCCTGTTCATGGCCAAACAGCTCGCTCTCCAGCAATTGCTCCGGCAAGGCGGCGCAGTTGATCGCCAGGAAGGACTGATCGGCCCGCCGGCTGTGCTGGTACAGGGCCCGGGCCACCAGCTCCTTGCCGGTGCCGCTCTCGCCCAGGACCAGGACGTTGACGTCCTGCCGGGCCAAAAGGCCGATCTCCTTGCAGGTGTCCTGGATCGGCGGACTGTGGCCGACAATCCGGTCCTCGGTGTCCAGCGGCGCCAGCAGCGAGGGCGTCTGCATCAGCCGGGCCGTCTCCAGGGCACGCTCCAGCAGCTGACTGAGCTTGTTCAGATCCACCGGCTTGATGAGATAGTCAAAGGCCCCTTCCTTCATCGCTTCCAGGGCCGTCTCGCTGGTGCCGTGGGCGGTGATGAACAGCACCGGACACTTCGGCGCCAGGGCGCGAATGGTCCGGAACGCCTCCAGCCCCGAGCCGTCGGGCAGGTTCAGGTCCAGCACCACCACGTCGGGCTTGAACGACCGGAAGGCCTCGACCCCCCGCGGCATCGAGTTGGCCACCGAGACCTCGATGTGTTGCCGTTCCACCACCCGGCGGAAGGAGTAGCAGACGCCCGGTTCATCGTCGATGATGAGGGCCTTTGGTTTGGTCACGGATCTTTCCTCGTCAATGCCCCCGGGTTGCGCTGCGCTCCACCCGGGGCTTTATTCCCGAAACCAGGAGTAAAGCCCCGGGTGGAGCGCAGCGCAACCCGGGGTGTCTTTCACACAGGCAAAGTCATCAGAAACCGGGCGCCGCCCTCGGCCCGGTTCTCGGCCGACAGCTGGCCGCCGTGGGCCTCGACAATGCGGCGGGCCACGCTCAGTCCCAGGCCGGTCCCGGTCGGCTTGGTCGTCAGGAACGGCGTGAACAGGCGATCGAGGACTTCGGGAGCGATGCCGTGGCCCGAGTCGTCAACTTGCAAGCGGGCCCCGGTTTCAGGGTCGTGGTGCAAGCGCAGACAGAGCTGGCCGCCCTGCGGCATGGCGTCCAGGGCGTTGAGCAGCAGGTTCACCAGCACCGACTTCATCTGGGCGGGATCAACTTGCACCCACACCGGCTCGGGCGACAGTTCGCACGCGCAGGTAATTCCCAGCTGCCGTTTGCGAGCCCGCACCAGCTCCAGGGCCTGACGCACCAGGTCGCGCAAATCGCACCGGATCCGGCTGGCCTGGGCGGGCCGGACCAGGTCCAGCATACCCTGGACCGTTTGCTCCATCCGCTCGATCTCGTCCAGCAGCACGCGCAGGTCTTCCAGGGTCAACGGCTCGTTGGGATAGGCCCGGACTGTCCCCTCCACCAGCCATTTCATGGCCGTCAGCGGATTGCGAATCTCGTGGGCGACGCCGCTGGCCAGCTGGCCGGCCAGGGCCAGCTGCTCCGAGTGGACGATCTCCCGCTGCTGGGTCTGCAACCGCTCCACCAGGCCCTGGACGCGCTGCACCAGGAAATCCAGGTGCGTGTTCAGCCCTTCCAGACCGTGCCCGGTCAGCAGGTCCACCACGCTGACCTCCGGGGCCACCCGCGAATGCACGTCCTGGACGCGCACCTGCAAACGGGCAATGGAATGGCTCAGGAAGCGGGCGATGGTATGGCCGCTGACCAGCCCGCCGATCGGTCCGACCATGCCCAGGAAGAGCAGGGCAAATTGCAGCTTGTTGCTCCAGTCCTGGCTCTGTTCCAGCTCGGCCTCGATCTGCATCTGATGCGCGTTGAGCAATTCAGTGCAGGGCGTCATCACGTGGCGAAGCGGATGAGCCTCCATCCAGCGGACCACGTCGTCCGCCTTGTTGGCCGGAGTGCCATTGGCATCCTGCAGCTCCTGCAAGTAGCGCTGGAACCCCTCTTCGATCCGCCGCAGGCTGCCGGCCTGGGTGGCCGGGGTCAGCTGTCGCAGCTGATCCAGGGCCGAGCGAAAGGCCTGCTCGTCGTTCTGGACGCGCTCCTGCAACTCGCTGGTGGGGTGGACCAGCCGGACCAGCACGTCGTAGCGCAGCCGGGACAGGGCCATTTGCATGTCGTGGACCGCCCGCAGGCTGACCACGTTCTGGTGGTAACTGCGCAGCAGACGGTTCTGCTGGCTGTGGATGGTCCACAGGCCGACACCACAGGCGCCGAGCAGGAACAGCCCAAGGAACAAGGCAGGGGAGGTGATCAGCAAATGCAGGCGTCGGTTCATTGCACCCGTACCACGCTGTGCGGGAAGTCTCCCCCAGGCGAGCGGGCCTCCGGCAGGAGTGGAAGCGAAGCCGGGGGGATGAAGCGGCTCGCCACCAACTGTCTATATTACGTCAATTCCCCAATTCGGTTCAAGAGTCCTGGCGCTCGGGGGTCAGGCAACGCTGGGTTGCCGGATCAGCCGGAGACAGGTCTGATGGCTGGAGACCGGGTCCATCCGATCCAGGCCCAGGATCTCCAGAGGCGGCTTGCCGTTGTCCGGGCTGAATTGCTCCAGGTAATGGAGCAATTGCTCGACGGTGGTATGGTCCACCAGGGTGACGCCCTCCGTGAGGACCAGCTGGACCGCCTTCGCATCAGGAGGGATGGAATCCATTTCCCGGATCAGGTGGAACAGATTGAAGCACACCAGCGGACGATTGAGCGACAGAGTGTAAGTGCCGTCCACGCAGTCCCGCTGGCTAATGGGATTGCGGAACAGGTCGGCCAGCCTGGCGAGGATGCCACGGGGCGGATTGTCCCCAGAAGCGGAGGCCGGGACGTACCAGAGGACCAGAACCATTTTCAGGGCCACGCCCGCGAGGATGCCGATCAGCAGGTCGGTGGTCACGGTGATCAGCACCGTGGCCGTGAAGACGAAGAGCTGCTCCTTGCCGACCTGGGCCACGTGGATCCAGACCTTGGGCCGGGCTAGCCTGTAGCCGATGAAGACGAGGATCGAGGCCAGCACGCATTTGGGGACCAGGTTGATCAGGTCGCGGGCCAGGAACAGCATCAGCAGCAGACAGCAAGCATTGTAGAAGTTGGCCCACTGGGTCCGGCCGCCGCCCAGGATGTTGGCGGTGCTCTTGACGATGCCCGGGATGATGGTCAGGCCGCCCAGCACGCTGGAGCAGGCGTTGGAAGCGCCCATGGCCAGCAAGGTCTGGTCCGGATCCGACTTGCGCCGATAAGGATCGATCTTGTCCACGGCAGCGATGGTGGCCAGCGACTCGGTGCCATCGACCAGCAGCAGCGTGACGATCGTGATCATGAGCGGGAACCACAGGCTGGAATCATGCAGGAAGGCCTGGAAGTCGGGCAGGACGATCCCCTGTTTGAGAGGGCTGGGAACGTTGATCAGGGTGCTGCCGCTCAGGTGCAGGAACGATTGAGCGACAACGGTGCCGCCCACAAAGACCCAGACCGGTGGCGGCACGATCTTGAAGAGGCGCAAGGGAATGGCGGACAGGACAAAGAGCGAAGTCAGGCAGCCGGCGGCCAGCCCGAAGACCCTGAGATCCATCACCTGAGCCTTTTCCGGAATCTCACGGAGGATCTCCCAGAAGTCGTGCGCCTTGAAGCTCTGGTTCAGGAAAAACGGGGCTTGCTTGACAATGATCATCAAGCCGATGGCCACCAGCATGCCCTCGATGGCCGCGGCCGGGAAGATCGCGCTGAGGCGAGCCACCTTGAGCCTGGCGAGGATCATTTGCAGAACGCCCGCAACCAAAATCGCGACCAGGACCACCGGATACCCCTTGGCCTTGTCGCCGTGGCCCAGGGCGAAGATGCCGGCGGAGATGGCCGTGGCCAGGCCGGCGGCCGGACCGCTGATGGTCACGTAGGAGCCGCCCAGGAACGGCAGCACGAATCCCGCGATGATCGCCGAGACAATGCCGCAGATGGGAGGAGCGTCCGAGGCGATGGCAATGCCCATCGAGAAGGGCAGCGAAATCATCGCCACCATGATCCCGGAAGGGAGATCGTAACGCCACTGTTTCAGACCGGGCAGACCGTTCTGGGGTTTCTCCGCCGGAACGAGCGCTTCATTCACGCATCCCTCTTCCGCCATCGCAGATTCTCCTCCAGGTGCAACCAGGTGCTGTCATGAATCAGGAGAGTGTTGGGGCCACGCGGTAGGTCACCGATCTTCCAGCGCCGGGTGAGAGTTGCTCATCCAGGAGCAAGGTGTGTGGGTTGTGCTGTCATTCCCAGAGGAGCGCTTCTCCTCTGGCGAGTCTTTCCTCACGAAAGGTTTCGCACCCTTCGTGGGTACGAGCCGATCCCTTAGCAGATGGGATGCCGTTTTTTACCCACCACCAAACAATCTGGTACAAGACCTTGAAGGAAAACGACATGCGCCAAAGATTACAAATTAGAAAGGGGAATTGTTCCGCATGGGTCTGCTGGAGGAGGGGAGTTTTTCCACGTGACGGGGATTTTTTCCTCTCTGCGTGCTTCAAGGCAGCAGCAGCTTGATCGCGCGGACAAGGACCACGTCCGCCACCAGCACCAGAAAGATGGAGGCCACCACACCCGCCGTGGCCGCGCGCCCGACGCCCTCGGTGCCGCCCTGGGCCGTGATGCCGAAATAACACCCCGAGACGCCGATCAGGAAACCGAAAACGATCGTCTTCAGGACCGAAGGCAATACGTCGCGAAGGGTCAGCACCTTCAGCACGTTGTTGCAATACTCGGTGAAGGTCAGCTGATCGCCCAGGGCCCCGGCCACGTAGCCTGAGCCAAGAGCAAGCCAGATGATGAACACCGTCAGGACCGGCAGGGTAATCATGGACGCCAGCAGCCGTGGCGCTACTAACTCACGCAGGGGCGACTGCCCAAGCACCTCCAGAGCGTCGATCTGCTCCGTCTGCCGCATTGAGCCGAGTTCCGCTCCCAGGCCGGCTCCGGTTCGGCCGGCCACCAGCAGGCCGGCCGCGATCGGAGCAAATTCCAGCACTACCGCCAAGGCCAGCCCCTGCGGCAGATAGTCTGCCGCTGTGCGACGACCGACAACCATTTGCAGCGCCCCGCCCAGGTGCATCCAGACCACGGCGCCGATGGCCACCCCGGCCGTCGCCCCAAGCGGCAGCGAGCCGAGCAGGATCGGATGGAGCTGGGTCAACCACAGCCGGGGACGCAGCAGGACAGCGGGCAGCCCCAGCAGCGCCCGAAAGGCGAAATGGCTCAGGTGGCCAACCGTTTCCAGTCCATCAAGCACAGGCATGGACGCCAATCGGGAAAGGGGAAGCGATCCGTCAGGGATGAAGGGTCTTGTGAGCGATCCAGGTCCAGTGGCGATCGGTGGTTTGCTGCACCGTGGCCGGGTTGAAACCGAGCGCCGCCACCAGGCCGCGGATCTCGCTCAGGGTCAGGGCGGCCCGCAGGGAGTCGGCGAACATCTGCCGCTGATGGGCGTTGGCCCCGGCGGCGTACAGATCCACCAGCCGGCTCAGGGTCATCTCGTCGCCGGGACGCAGCAGGTCGCGCACGAACAGCAGGCCGGCTGGCTCCACCACCCGCACCATCTCGGCCAGCACCTGGCCCGGCTCGGGTACGTGATGCACGATGCTGTTGGAGATCACGGCCGCGAACGAGCCCGCCTTGCAGGGCAGCGCCTTGGCGTCCACCCGCTCGATCTGAATCCGGTCGCCGAGGTTCACCTGCTCGACGTTTCGCCGGCCGACGGCCAGCATCTGCTCGGCCAGGTCAATGGCGGTGACAAGGGCGGTGCGGTGCTGCCGGCACAGCTCGATGGGGATTTGCACCGTGCCGGTCCCCACGTCCAGGATGGGGTTACGGCCGTTCCAGACCGCGAGGAAATCCGCGACAAAGAGCCGGTTGACGCCGGTGTGGTCCATGGCGTCGTAGTCGCGGGCTTCCTCGGCGGTGTCCATCACCTCGGTCTCGAGGACGCGCGGCAGCATGCCAACCCCCTCACACCTGGACCATCTGCCGGGACCGCCGGCCGCTTCCCTGGTGCTGCCGGCGCCGCTCCTGCTCCGCCCGCAGTTCGCCCAGCAGGGCCGAACGCAGTTCCAGGTCGTGAACGCCCTGGTAGTCCCAGGCGCGCAGGACTTCCGAGGTGGCCGGGTTCAATCCAGCAACCTGGTGCAGCCAGGTGATCCCGGCGTCCAGGGTCATGTGGCAGGTCCGGGGATGGTTCCAGGCCACGTGGCTGGCCAGGCAACCCATCGGCACCGCTCTGGTAAAGCAACCATGCACCAGCAGCGGGCTCCCTTTTTCCAGCAGCTCGATCAGCCGATTCAGACCGGGGTCGGTAATGTTCGGCAGCCAGGCCGAACGCAGCTCGGCCAGACATTCCGTGGTCAGCATGGCAAACTCCTTTGGAGGAAACGCCCGGGTTTACCGCTCTTTCTCTCCTCTCCCCTTGTGGGAGAGGAGAGAAAGGGCAGGGCATCGGTCATTATACCGAGCCGGAAGCCCTTGACCGCCCTGTCCCGAAAAAATCTACCGGGCGCAGGTGGAAGATCGGAAGGTTGCTCCGATCAGCGAAACTGTGCCGGGCTGCGTCGGTCTCTGTCGCGCGGTTGCTCCATTGGCCCAAGTGCCAGCACGATAACCAGTTGCCTTCGCATACGCTGCTGGGGCTTGCCGCGGTCGGTGGGGAAGAAGGCAAAAAACCCCGCCGTCCGTTGGTACGAAGCGGCGGGGCCGGAACAGAGAAGAGGCAGTTGTAAGAGTGGTATATACCTTCTGCGGCTTGCGCTGTCAACCGAGATTTTTGCTTTTGAGCATCTTTTTCCCAACCGATCCGATTCCTGCCGTCCCGTCGGACTTCCCGGCTTGCCAGGATCAACTGAGTGACTTGATTGCAAATGGGGGGTTGCTTACACTCGGGATTGAAGACGTTTGGCCGGTAAGGAGAGATCCATGATTCAAAACTGGCAATCCCTGCGTTCCGGCGCGATCGTCTATCCGGAAAGCGATGGCAAGCCCATGGCCGACAATACCAAGCAGGCGTCCTGGATTCTCCTTTTCTGCAGCAACTTGCTGGCGCTGTTCCGTGAAATGCCGAATGTCTTCGTCGCCGCTGACTTGCTGTGGTATCCGGTAGAAGGGCAACCGGAAATCCGCGTGGCGCCGGACGTGCTGGTCGTCTTTGGCCGGGAACAGAAGCACCGCGGCTCCTATCAGCAATGGCGTGAAGACGGCGTTCCGGTCACGGTCGCCTTCGAAATCCTCTCGCCGAGCAATGACTTCGAGGAGATAATCGAGAAGATCAGCTTCTACGAGGAACACGGTGTGGAGGAGCTTTACCTGTACAACCCCGACACCAACCATCTGTACGTCTATCTGCGTCGTGGAGAAATGCTTCGGCGGCAGAGACTGGCCCCTGGGTTCGTCAGCCCGCGTCTGAAGATCCGCTTTGACCTGTCCGGTCCGGAAATGGTCGTGTTCCGGCCCGATGGGCGGCCCTTTCTGACTCTGGCCGAAGTCGATGTTCAGCGGGGGGCAGCCGAGCGGCGAGCCGATCAGGCCGAAAGGCGAGCCGATCAGGCCGAGCAGCGAGCGGCTCGCCTGGCGGAACTGGGTCGCAAGGCACGACTCGGTCAGGCCACGCCCGAGGAGCTGGCTGAACTGGAACGTCTTGAAGCACCCCCCACCAGCACGCAGGGCATTTCCTGAACAGCAGAGGAAACGATGTGAGGTGACCGGAGTGAAGCCCATCGAAGCCAGCTTCCGGCAAGACTGCCTCAACCACGTTGAGGATGCAGCTCCCTGGCTGATCTTTGCCGATTGGCTGGAGGAAGACGGCCAGTCGGCCCCTTCACGGACACACCCTTCGATACAGCAAGCCCTTACGGCACAGGGGTCTTTGAAGCAAGGCGTTATCTTGCTACGCTATGAGAGAGGCGGTTGCCATGCACACAGGCTTCTACCACATCCGCCGGATTGACGAGGAGAGCGGTGGACTGCGAGTGACTGTTGCCGAGACGCCCGCGGGCTTTCTCCCCAACGATCATCCGCAGTTCCACGAACTCCGGGGGCTGCTGCGTCATCAACACCAGGAGATGCAGTCACAAGGCGTGCCAAGGCCCACCTGGCTGGCCCTGGACGACAACCGAATCATCCGGGAGGTCCGCATGGTCGGGAAGAGCGTCCCCTTGAGTGCCAACCGCGACGAGTCAGGCGCCTATCTGATCGTCTTCCCGCTCACCAACCGCAAGACACAGCTAAAGCCTGATCACCCGCGGTTTCATGAGTTTGAACGCACCCTCCTCTTCGCACTGGAGCACCAGACGCCGCTCTATTACGTCACTTCGCCCGGCAACGTCCCCACGATTATCGACATGGTTCCACTCGGGGCATAATGCCATTCGGCTCCTGGGCTCACCCGAAAATGTCCAGCAGCGGCTCCCCCGCCGAAACCCGGAACGCCAGGTTCCTCGGCTCCGGCCGAGTTTCCGGCGCCACGCCAAGGGCATGGTACACGGTGGCCCCGAACGTCTCCGGCAGGATCGGCTGGCCGTCCTTGACGTGGGCCCCGATCCGGTCCGAGCTGCCGTAGACCGCACCGCCTCGGACGCCGGCACCGGCCAGGAGGCCAGAGTAGCAGTAGGGCCAGTGGCCCCGGCCTCGACCTTGTCCCTCGAACTTCGGCGTCCGACCGAACTCGCCCACCGCCACCACCAGCGTGCTGTCGAGCATCCCTCGGTCGCTCAGGTCTTCCAGCAGGGCCGACAGCGCCTCGTCCAGGCGCGGCAGTGCCAGGCCCATGCCGTAGGGCCCGATGCCGTACATGTTATCACGGCCCTCGTAGTATTCGTCGTGCATGTCCCACAGCTGGCGGATCGGGGCCTCGGTGGAGCCCGGCGGCATCCCGGGACAGCCGACCACGCTGACCAGGCGCACGCCCGCCTCGATCAGCCGGCGGGCCAGCAGCAGGTATTGTCCCATTGGGTGCCGGCCGTAACGGTCGCGCACCCGGTCCGGCTCTTGCTGGATGTCGAAGGCTCGCCGGGCCGACGGGCTGGCGATCAGGTCCAGGGCGCGCTCTTGCAGCCGTTGCAGGTCGTCCGCTGCGGGCGTCCGCCGCAATGGGTTCGTGGGTGGCTCCAGCTGGTCCCGCAAGGAGCAGCGGTCGCGCACTTCCGCGGTGGTCAGTCCTTCCGGGGCGTCGAACGCCTTGACGCGGAAGCCGGGAACGGCAGGGGTGTTGAGGTCGCTGCCGATGCGGAAGGGAGCGTAGGCGGGGCCGAGCAGGCCGCCGCTCTCGTTGCGGCCCGGCTTCCGGGTGCCGACCAGGAGATTGTGCAACCAGACGTAAGACGGGACGCCGTGCGGAGACGGACGAGCCCGGGCCATCACCGAGCCGAAGTAGGGCGTATTGTTAGCCTTGCTGCCGTCGGACTGGCCGCTCAGGCAGACGTGGGCCGCCTGGACGTGGTCAATCGTCTGATGGCTCATGGAGCGCAGCAAGCAATAGCGATCGGCGTGCGCCGCCAGCCGGGGCAGCATCTCGCACAGGTGAATGCTGGGCACCTTGCTTTGGATGGTCTGATACTTACCGCGGATCTCGGCGGGAGCGTCCGGCTTGGGGTCGAAGGTGTCGATGTGGCTGGCCCCGCCGTTGAGCATCAGGAAGATGCACGATTTCTCCCGCTGCCGCCGAGCCGAGCTGGCCGCGGTCGCACTGGGCCCCAGGAGGTCGAGCAGACTCAGCCCCACCACGTCGAGCAGGCCGATTTTGAGCCAGTGCCGGCGAGTGAGGAAGGACAACCGCTGCTGAACGTCTTTCGCCTGGTGCTGTTTTGGGTCCATGGTGGATCTTCTCGACGGCGCGATGCCATTCGTCTGAGGATGGCTGGCTTCATTGTAATGCGCCAGGGGCTACGTGTCTGTCCCAGAAGCCCGGAGGACAGACTGCCAGCCTGTCCTCCGGGCTTCTGAGACAGACACTCAGCCGTTCAGCCACGATGAACTGTTGCATCGTGCCAAGAGAAGGACTCATTTCGATCATTTGATCGAAAAAGGTCTTGACGGCCGGCTATTCCACTCATATGATCGTCATAGCGGAACAGAGGATTCCATGAGAGAGATGGATTACCACGTTCAAAAAGCAGGAGCCACGGGTTTCCGTGTTCCGCCATGTCCCCGGAAGGTGAATTGCGGCCAGCGGGCCAGAACCTTGAGGATGTTCGCAAACGCCTTCTGCGGTTGGTTGAGAAGAAGAGTTGCCGCCAGGTCAGCAAACCGCCTGACCGTCCTTCGGATTGGAGACCTGAAGAGATCCGGCAGGAGGATGGGTGTTCTCTCACGCGGCCCCACGCGTGGTTCTTGATCGAGGAGTGGCTTGAAGAAGGCTGCGAACTCTTCCCGGTTCCTCTCGACAAGCCACCGGGGAAAATCGCCTATGCTTTCGAGAAGGTGTACTGCAATCAGCGCGTTTACGTGAAACTGGAAATTGCCGATGGAGATCGCGTGCTCTACGGTCGGAGCTTTCATCTGAGCCAAAGCGCCGGAGAGCGGGCCACGAGTTAGAACGCTGTTCCTGGAAAGGCTCGGGGCCACACTGCCCGGTTCGTTCGAGAAAGCCATGCACAAACCCTCCCACCTGACCTCTGCGGAAGCGTGTGAGCGTCTGACAACTTGCCTTGAGTGCGGCAGCAACACACTTGAGGAGCGTTGTGACGAGGAAACGTTTGAGTACGGCGGGCGCGAGAAGCCGTTCAGGGTTACCGCTCGCATCCCCTCAATCCTCTGCACGACGTGTGGCTTCCGCTTCTACAACGAGGCGGCCGAACAGGCGCGGCACGAGGCCGCTTGCCGGCATTTGGGGGTAATGACTCCAGAGGAGATCCGCGCCCTCCGCAAGCGATATGGCTCCACTCAGGAAGCGTTCGCGGAATTGACCGGCCTCGGTGTGGCGAGTCTCGGGCGCTGGGAGCGCGGTGAGGGCATCCAGAATGAAGCCTACGACGCCCTCCTGCACCTCCTCACGTATCGGGAGAACGTCGAACGGCTTCGGCATCGCCGCCAGAGTGAATCCGACCCAGATTATCAAAAACTCTTCTTGACACAGGATGAAGTGAACGGGTTTGCTCAAAAGCTCGCACTCAAGGCGACCTCGGTTGTTCGGAAGGAAATCGCCCTCAATGCAGTTGCCACCTTCAACGACAGCGAACTGCTCGACTTCATCGCGGCCCTACTCTCAAAGAGAACGGACAAGGATAAAGCGTAGCTGTCCGCATCGCCCCAGTAACTTCCCGTGGAGAGGCGCAGCCGTTCGGTAAGCGAATCCCTCTGAGTTTAATTCGCTTCCTGATACGATTGTCCTCTCTGATACAGCTCCAGCCGGGCCTGATAGTTCGCCTTCTGTTCCTCCGGCACCCGCGTCAGGGCTTGCTGTTGCCGCTCGATCGCTTCCTCGAACTGCCCGCTCGCGGCCAGGGCGGCGGCGTACGTGTCCAGGCAGGTCGCATCCTCCCAGCCGCTCAGCTCGCACGCCTTGCGGGCCAGCTCCTCCGCCTCGGCGGGTTGCCGGATCTCCTCCCGGGGGCACGTCGCCAGCAGCCAGGCCAGGTTATTGTGCGCCCGCGGCTGATCCGGGCCCAGCCGCAGCGCCTCGCGGCTGTCGGCCAGGGCATGCTCGAAGTCGCCCTTCTGTCGGTAGACCCGGGCCCGCACCTGCCAGGCGTCGCTGTCCGCGGGGTTCATGCGCAAGAATGCGTCCAGGTCGGCCAGTGCCTCGTCCAGGTCGCCCTGCTCGGCAAACAGCATGGCCCGGTTGAACAGCGGCAGCAGCAGTGTTTCGTCGGCGTCCAGGGCGGAGTCGAAGTCCTCCAGGGCCTTCTCCACGTCCCCCTGCCGCCAGTAGCAGCGGCCGCGATTGCAAAACGACTCGGCATGGCTGGGATGCAGACGCACCGCCTCGGTGAAGTCCGCGATGGCGGCAGCGTCGTCGCCGCGCTCCTTGTGCAGCACCCCCCGATTGTACCACGCGAGAACGTAGTCGGGAGCCAGTCGGATCGATTCGTTGTAGTCCGCCAGGGCCTGGTCAAGCTGGCCGCGCTCCGCCAGCAGGTTGGCCCGGTGGTGGTAGGGGCGGGCGAAATCGGGTGCCCGGCGGATCGATTCGGTGAAGTCCGCCAGGGCCTGGTCCAGCAGACCGCGCTCGGCATACAGGGTGCCGCGATAGTTCAGGGCCCGGGCGTGGGTGGGGTCGATGCGGATGGCCTCGCTGTAGTCGGCGATGGCCTCGTCCAGCCGGCGCAGCCGGGTGCGCGTGTTGCCCCGGTTGACCAGCGTGATCACGTCGCCGGGGTCGATGGCCAGGGCGGCCGTGTAGTCGGCCACTGCCTGTTCCAGGTCGCCCAGGCTGCTGGAGGCGTTGCCCCGGTTGGTCAGGCTCGCCCCATCCCTGGGATTGCGCAAAAGCAGGGCGGTGTAGTCGGCAATGGCTTCGTCATGGTGGCCGCGCTCCGCCTGGACGTTGGCCCGGTTGAACAGGGCCGGCAGGTAATTGGGATCGAGCTTGAGCGTCTCGGTGTAGTCGGCGATGGCCTCGTCCCAGGCCCGCAGCTTGGCCTGGACGTTGCCGCGGTTATAGCGGCGCTGGCCGAGCGCGGACTGAGCCGGACCGCCTCGTTGAGGTCGGCCAGGGCCTCCTTCAGCTCGTTGCGGTCGCAGTGAGCGTTGCCGCGAAACACGTAGGCGCTGCCGTTCTTCGGTTCGAGGGCCAGCGCCTCGGTGAAGTCGGCGATCGCTTCCTCCAGCTGCTTGAGGTTGGCCTGGGCCAGGCCGCGATCCACGTACAGTCCGGCGCTGGGCTGCTGGCGGATCGCCTCGGTGTAGTCGGCGACGGCCTTGTCGTACTGGTTCAGCTCCACGTAGGACTGGGCCCGGTCCCACAGGGCCTTGAGGTTGTGCGGGTCCAGCTGGATGACCCGGGTGAAGTCGGCGACGGCCCGGGTGTGGTCGCCCCGCAGGGCGTGGACCTTGCCGCGGTTGCCGAACGCCCAGCCGTGCCGGGGGTCCAGCCGCACCACCTCGGAATAATCGGCGATGGCCAGCTCGTAATCGGCCTTGCAGTAGTGGGAATTGCCGCGGTTGTACAGCAGCACCTCGTCGCGCGGGTTGACGTGCAGGGCCTCGGTGTAGTCGGCGATGGCCTTGTCGTGCTCGTTCTTCTGGGAGTAGGCCAGGCCGCGATTGGCCAGGGCCTCGACGTTCCTCGGCTCCAGGCGCAGCGCTTCGGTGTAGTCGGCGATCGCCTCATCCAGCTGATTGGCCCGGGAGTGAGCCAGCGCCCGCCGGCGGTAGAGGCCGGCATCCGTTGGTTTCAATTCCAGGGCGCGGGTGAAGTCGGCGATGGCCCTGTCGAACTCGCCCTGGCGGGCGTAGGCGTTGCCCCGGTTGATCAGGGCTTGCAGGTTGTCCGGTTCCAGGGTCAGCGTTTCGGTGTGGGCCCGGATGGTCAGTCCATAGGCCTCGCGCTCGATCTTGCCCAGGTCCACCGAGACCTCGCCGGCGATCTGCGACAGCCGATCCAGCACCGCTCCGACGTGATTGGGCCGTTTGTTCATGATCCAGGCGGTGCATTCGTCGAGCAGCTTGTTCCAGCCATCGGTGAGCAGGACGCGGTCGCCGGCGTCGGGGTCGGGCCGGCCGGTCAGGGCAAAACAGCAGAGCTTGCCGAAGGAGAAGAGGTCCGAGTGCGTGCCGACCCAGACGTGGCCCTTGGGCCGGCCGGTCACCTCGGAGGGAGCGTAGGCGATGGTCCGGGCGACGCTCCGGCCCAGGCAGGTCTCCACCTGGGCCGGTGGGTTGCTGGTGCTGGCGTGGATCAGGGCGCGCTTGATCGACAGGCCGGCGTCGAGCAGCTTGACGCGGAAGCGCGGACCATCGTCCGTCTGCTCCTTGCGGAGCAGCACGCAGGTCGGCCGGAGACTGCGGTGCAGGATGCCGCGATTGTGCAGGGCCTGCAAGGCGCGGGCGATCGGCCAGGCAATCTGCAAGAAGTCCTCCGGCGCCAGCGTCCCGTTGCCGGCCACGTAATCGGCCAGGGTCTGGGCCTCGAAGTACTCCTGCACCAGGAAGGGCCGATTGCTGTCCGCCTCGGGCGGCCCCAGCTCACGCAGCCGGATCACGTTCGGATGGTCCAGCTCCTGCAGCCAGCTCATCTCGCGGTAGATGGTGGCCAGGTCGCGTTCCAGGCTGTCGGTCCGGAGCGCCCGGACAACGACCGACTGGCCCGTCTTCGTCTCCCGGCACAGGAAACTGACGCCGAAACCGCCCGCTCCGAGGATGCGTTGCGGCTCATACCGGCGGAAAGGGAACGGCTCAAAGACGTCGGCGTCGAGAGCGACGGCCCGCTGCAAGGCGGCCAGGGCCTCGCTCCACTCGCGCCGCTCCAGGGCAGCTCGGTAAACGTTGTGGTGCGCCTCGGCCTGGGAGATCGGATCGGTGACCAGCCGGGTCACTTCCAGGAAGTCCTGCTGCCCCGCCTCCAGTTCGCCGATCACCACCTCCAGCTGGGCCAGGCTGTTGAGCAAGGCGGGCAGCTTGCGCTGCTGCTCGACCGGCAAATTGCGGAAGCGGCGAACCAGTTCGTGGACCAGTTCCCGCTCGCTCTCCTTGCGCAGGGCCAGGCCGTCTCGCGGCCGGACCGCGCAGGGGTGCAGATCGTGACGCCGTTTCAGGTCCCCCACCGCCTCGTACAGGTCGAGATACGGCTGGCCGGCGGCGTGCTGTTCCGATTGCAGGTCTAACACGACAACTCCTCTGAGCCGCTTGCAGCTTGGCGCAACTCGCTAAGCCGCAAGCGGCTTGAACGCGAGCCCACTACTGGAATTTCTCTTTCTGCGTCGCGATGAACACGCTGATCACGTTGGAGTAATCGTCGGTCCAGACGCCAATCTTCTTCTTCAGCTCTCGATATTCCTGGAGGGCCTGCGCGTACCTGGTCCGGTCGCGGAACTGCTCCGGTTCGGGGCCGCACGACGTCCAGGGAGCGTTGACCTCCCTGGCGGCACGCTGCAGAGCAAAACTCAGCGGGCTCAGGCGATTGCCGGCGTCCGGCAGGCCCAGCAGGGTCTCTCCGACGTGCTTCCAGCTTTCTTTTTCTTTGTCCAGCTTTTCCCGGGTCAGCAAGCGGTCCAGGTACTTCTTGTCCCGGGCAATGGCCACCCAGGTGGAGCCGGCCTTGCCCAACGGATACCCCTCCTCCGGATCGCTGAAGCAGTAGATCGGGAGACCCTCCGCCTCGGCCAGGTTGTCCAGCACCGGCCGGAGGTCCAGATACCGATTGGACACGTGGAAGGCCAGAATGCCGTCCGCGCGCAGCATTTTCAGGTACAGCTGGAGCGCCTCGCGGGTGATCAGGTGGATCGGTATGGCGTCGGAACTGAACGCATCAATGATCATGATGCCGTATTTCTCGTGCTTCGCTGGCTGGACCTCATTCTCGGCCACCTGCTTTTCAATCTCCAGCCGGGCGTCATTGATGCGGATGTCCAGCTCAGCGCCGAGGGCCTTGGCGTCCCTCCAAAAGGTGAAGTACTTGTCTGTTCCGGTCGTGATTTCCACCACCAGTGGGTCGATGTCATAGAAGGTGAACTTCTGCCCAGGCTGGCAGTAGGTGGCCATGGTGCCGGTGCCCAGGCCGACCACGCCGACGTGCGGCCGGCTCGGAGGCGCGTTGTACGCGGCCATGAGCTGGCCGATCGGTCCACTTCGATGGTAATAGGCCAGGGGGATTCGGCGGGGACTCTCCCCCTCGGTAATTGGGCCCAGGTGCTTCGCCGCGTTTCGCAACTGCTCGTAGGAATCGAGGGCGAACTGCTCGCCGTGCAGGGTAGTCCCGTGCATGAGCCGAATGTAGATGTCGCGCTGTTCCACGACCAGCACGCCAAAGAAACCGCGCTTTTGCAGCAAGGGGGCCCCCGCGTCGAACAGGTCGCAGAAACCGCTGCCCAGCAGGATGGCCCCGACGCACAGTCCAAAGCGGACCGAACGCTCGACACTCAGATAACACAGGATCGCCGGCAGGCCGAAGGTCAGGATCATGCGCAGCCGCTTGTGGTCGAACGGAATCCAGGAACCGGCCTTGGTCTGCGGGTCAACCTCGGTGACGTAACGCAAGCCATCCTCGATCGGTTTGGAGTAACCGCCGAAGATCAGCCCAACAACCAGGACCAGCAGCGCCAGCGGCAGCACCACGTCGAGGATTCGGGCCCACCGCTCCTCGCTCTTGTACCAGTTGCAGCGGAACAGCAGAACGGTCCCGGACACGCTCAGGAGCGGACCGGCCAGCAGCAGAAGCCAGCTCAGCCAGCGGGAGGAAGGATTGCTGGTCAGGGAGAGCCAGTCCAGCAAGCGCCAGAATTGCAAGGCGGTCAGCACCAGCCCACCCAGCAGCAGCAGCAGCGGCCCTCCCACGGTGAGCAGCCGTTGCCGGGGTTCTTCCTGCGTTTCCGCCTGGTGCCAGGGTCGCACCGCCAGGAAGATGCCGCTGATACCGGCCAGCACCAGGCCGACCAGCAACCAGCCCCAGTTGGAGGCATCTCGCAGTCCGGTCATGGTCAGCTGTTTGTCCTTGACCGGCTCCCACAGGCGCAGCCCGATCAGGACAATGCCTCCCAGCAGGTAACACCCGGCCAGGCCGAGATCGAGCTGTCGGCCGACACTGCCGGCGGGTTCCTCGAGCAGCGGCGGCAGCAGCAGGCAGGCCAGCAGCATCGCCAGCGGGTACTCGGCCAGCGTGTTGAAGAGCAGCGGCGCCACCATCGCGTTGAACAGGCCGCCCAGCACGCCGCCGACTGACATGAGCAGGAAGAACTCGGTCAGGTGCGCCGCCGCCGGCCGATCGTTGGCCAGTTCGCCGTGGCAGACCATCGCCACCACGAACAGCGCCAGCAGATGCAGGGCGATGACGTCTGTGATGCCCGGCCGGATGTCCGAAAGCATCATGAAGAGCACCAGCAGGATCAGGAGCGGCAGGGCCAGGACCATCGCCTTGTGAATGAGGTGCCGGTCACGCACCCAGAGGATGGTGAAAGACCCGGCAAACAGGCTCATGGCAGTGACCCAGAACACCCGGTTGGCAAACCCAGCCTCCATGACCATCGGGTAGACCCGGGTGATGCCGACGAACAGCACCACCAGGGCCTCGGTGAAGACCACGATCCGCTGGACCAGCTGCGACATCTTGGCGAAGACGATGATAAAGCTGAGCAGGTACAGCCCCAGCGGCAGCACCCACAGGAGCGGGATGGGAGCGATGTCGGTGGTCACGTACGTCGTCACCCCCAGCATCAGGCTGGAGGGGATGGCCGCCAGCAGCACCCAGCGCAGCCGGCGTCTCCAGGTCAACTCCGCTTTGGTGATTGGTGATTGGTGATTGGTGATTGGTGGTCGAGGATTGGGGATTGGGGGAGGAGAGCACATTGTTGTCTTTTCACCAATCACCAATCCCCGATTACCAATCACCAATGGCTGGGCGGCTGCCGGGGCGGCCTTCCACAGCAGCAAGGCACAGGAGCCGATGAGCAGCACCAGCACAGCGTAACCGGCGGCAAAGACCCAGGTTTGCTGGCCGAGCCTGAGCAGCGGCTCGATCAGCAGCGGGTAGCTGACCAGGGTGAGCATGCTGCCCAGGTTGCTGGCCCCGTAGAGGAAGTAGGGGTCGGCCGCGGCCGGGTGGTCGGTGCTGCTGAACCAGCGCTGGAGCATCGGGGCGCTGGTGCTGATCACGAAGAAGGGGACGCCGACGGAGAAGAACAGCACCAGCAGCACGCTGGAGACGGGGCTGAAGCCGGCGTGGACCAGGCCCTTGTTGACGCTGATCGGCAGGAAGAAGAACGGGATCAGCAGCAGGACCAGGTGCAGCGCCGCCTGTTTGCGGACGCCGAGGTACTTGGTGCTGGCGTGGGCGTAGGCGTAGCCGGCCAGGAGCGTGGCCTGGAAGAAGACCATGCAGGTGTTCCAGACCTCCGGAGCACCGCCCAGCAAGGGCAGGATCATCTTACCGGCCAGGGGCTGTACCATGAACAGGAGCGTGGCACTGCAAAACAACGTCAGTGCGAAGACCAGCAGCATCAGCAAAGGAAAAACCGGCAAGGGAAGATCTCCAGGTGTCAGTGCGTCAGATTGCCTCTCGTCCAGTTTCGGTCTAGCAACTACCGGTGAAAAAGCGAGTCGTACTGGCGAGTCGGAGCCGCGCACGCAGCGCAGCGGAGTAAGCGGTCCGGGAGCCCGCAGGTCCGCTTACTCCGCTGCGCTGCGTGCGCGGCTCCGACAGCATGCACTTACCACCGCAATTATTTTTGCCGCCAGACGGCCGATTCGTCCAGCCCCAGTTTCCGCACCGCCGCCCGGATTCCCTCCAGGAAGCGTCCTGCGTCCGATGGGTAGCCTGCTGTCGGTTTCAGCCCCGGCACCTGTTCCAGCCAGAAGCGGTTGAACTCGCGCATCAGCGTCTCGCGCAGGTACTTGCTCACCATCGACGCCAGGGCCACGGAGAAATGCTCCGAGTCGGCCCGGGGCTGGAAGGTCAGCCGTACTTCGCGGGTCAGTCCCTCCACCCGGTACTTGCTGCGGGCCATGCCTTCCAGTTCCGCCCAGACGACCCCATCCGGCAGCGCTTGTGAAATCTGGGCCGAGTAAGCGTTCCGGCCGCCGTGCTTGTCCACCGCGAAATAAACCGCCTCGGCGCCCGGAAGGTTCCGCACGCTCTCGGCGATCAGCACTGCCATGCCGTGAGCCAGCACCTCTCCTTTGCTGTCATGCCGGGCCAGCAGGCGATTGAATCGCGCCGTCGGCACCACCACCGAACGCACCATCCACGGCCCGATCCCGGCGGCGGCACAGCCACGGTCAAACGGCTCGATCAGGCCTTGCACTTCCTCGACCGCCGCTTCACAGGGGATGCCGGTGTCGCCGCGATACCAGCATTCCGCACATAACTCGTCGAGCCCGTCGGCACAGACCCAGCCGAGGTAATCGCTCAGCCGGACCGTCCCGGCCAGCGATCCACGCCACAGCAGTGCCAGCACCTGCTGCTCCAGGGCGGCCAGACCACGGGCGCTGGAGTAAACCACCTTGGAGTCATCGACCACCAGGCGCTTGTCGGCCTTGTCGCAGCCACGCCGCACCACGGCCGAGAGCACCTTCCACAGATCCGCGCCGGCCAGCGCGTCGGGCACCCGGCACGCCACCGAGGTCATCACCAGCGGCCCCAGGTTTGGGCCATATCCCGCCTCGTCGATCCCGATGATCCAGACCATGATTGGCCTCCTGCGCGGGTTGCGCTCCGGCACGCAGGCGTGCCTGCGCTTCGCCAATTGCTCCATCTCTTCACGGTCCGTATTCTAACCCAGGCTTCGCGTTTTCGCAGCGCACACCTCCAAGGAACCCGGCCATGATGACCGACAACGTCTTTCTGAAGATCATCAAGAAGGAAATCCCCGCGAAGATCATCCACGAGGACGACGTCTGCGTGGCGTTCCACGACGTTCGCCCGGCGGCGCCGGTCCACGTGCTGCTCGTCCCGCGCAAGGTGATCGCGACCCACGACGATCTGAAGCCGGAAGACAGGGAGATTGTCGGCCATCTGCACCTGGTGGCGGCACAGCTGGCCGGGAAGCTGGGACTGGGGAAGGGCTATCGGCTGGTGATCAACTGCAAGGAACAGGGTGGCCAGACGGTGCCGCACCTGCACCTGCATTTGCTCGGCGGCCGGGACATGACCTGGCCACCGGGGTAGGAAGATGACAAGGTGACAAGGTGACAGGGTGACAGAAGACAACTGCCTTTTGTCACCTTGTCACCTTGTCACCCTGTCACCTTGTCATCTTCAAGAAGCCGCCCGCAGGTCCGCCAGCTCCTCCTTGACCGGGGCGTAGTGGCTCGGCTCCATGCTGAACGACGCCGTGCCGCTGGTGAAGTTGCGCAGGTCGCTGGTGTAGCCGAACAGGCACGCCAGCGGGATGTACGCATGCACCTGGCAGCGGCCCTTGTCGCTGGAGAAGTTCAGGATCTCACCCCGACGCCGGTTGATGTCGCGCGTCAGGTCGCCCTGGTACTTCTCCGGAGCGATCACCACCACGTTCATGATCGGCTCCAGCAAGGTGATGCCCGCCTTGATCATGGCGTCGCGCGTGCATTCAATGGCCGCCAGTTCGAAGGCGTCCTGCGAGCTGTCCACGTCGTGGGCCTTGCCGTCCAGCAGGCTGGCCTGCATGTCCACGCACTGGAAGCCGTACTTGGCCCCCTTGACGCACGCCGCCCGGAAGCCGTACTCCACCGACGGGATGAACTGGCCCGGCACCGTGCCGCCCACGATCTTGTCCAGGAAGTACAGGTTGTTCGGATCGGGCTTCTCCCCCTGCTCCTCCAGGTAGACGTTCCATTCCTCGATTTGCTCCTTGTTGAGCGGCTCGAAGCGCACGTAAATCACGGCGAACTTACCGCGGCCGCCTGTCTGCTTGATGTAGCGTGTCTCGATCTCGACCGCCCGGGACAGCGTCTGCCGGTAGGCCACCATCGGCTTGCCGACGGCGACCTTGACGCCCGGAGTGCGCATCAGCTTCTCGACCGACACTTCCAGGTGCAGCTCGCCCATGCCGCTGAGGATCAGCTGCTTGGTCTCCGGATCGGTGCGCAGCTTCAGCGTCGGATCGTCACGGACCAGCTTGCCCAGGGCGTCGGCCAGCTTGGTCTCGTCCGTGGTGCGATCCGGAATGATCGCCTGGGAGATGACCGGCGCGGGGAAGCGGATCTCTTCCAGGGTGATCGGATGCTCCGTGTCGCAGAGCGTGTTGCCGGTGTAAGTCTGCTTCAGACCGACCACGGCCACGATCTCACCGGGGCCCGCCACTTCCAGCACGTCGCGGCGCTCGCCCATCATCCGGAAGATGCGGGCCACGCGCTCCGACTTGTTCACCGTGACGTTCTTGACCTCGTCCTTGGGGTGCAGCTCGCCGGAGTAAATGCGCAAGAACACCAGGTCGCCGGTCGGCTCGGTGACCGTCTTGAAGGCCAGGGCCGAGAACGGCTCCCTGGGGTCGGGCTTGCGCTCGGCCGGCTCCTTGGTCTTGGGCACGATGCCGCTGACCGGCGGCCGTTCGGCCGGCGACGGCAGGAAGTCCACCACGGCGTCGAGCAGCAGCCGGACGCCGTGGAAATTCTTGGACGAGCCGCAGTAGATCGGCGTGAGCTTGCCGCTGAGCGTGCCGGCGCAGCGACTTCAGCAGCAGCTCCTCGGGGACCGGCTTGCTTTCCAGGACCAGCTCCAGCAGGTGGTCGTCGGCGTGGGAGGCGGCCTCCAGCAGGTGGTTGCGGTACTCCTCGGCCTGGGCGCGGTACTTCTCGGGGATCTCGACCAGCTGCAGGTCCTTTTCCTTGACGTCCTGCAGCGCGAACTTCATGCGGATCAGGTCGATGACGCCCTCGAACTCGCTGGACTGCCCGGCCGGCAGGGCGCAGATGGCCGGCAGAATGCCCAGCTTCTCCTTCATCTGATCGATGCAGGCGAAGAAGTCGGCGCCCATGCGATCGAGTTTGTTGACGTAGGCAATCCGCGGCACGTTGTGCTTGTTGGCCTGATACCAGACCGTCTCGGACTGCACCTCGACGCCGCCGACGGCGCAGAAGACGCCAACGGCCCCATCCAGCACGCGCAGCGAGCGCTCGACCTCGGCCGTGAAATCGACGTGGCCGGGGGTGTCAATCAGGGTGATGCGAGTGTCGCCCCATTCGATGGTGACGGCGGCACTGTTGATGGTGATGCCCTTCTGCCGCTCCAGGGGGTCAAAATCGGTGGTGGTATCTCCGCTGTCCACGTCACCGAACTTGTGCTTGGACCCGCTGAAGTACAGGATTCGCTCCGTGGTCGTGGTTTTGCCGGCGTCAACGTGAGCGATGATGCCAATGTTGCGCAGTTTGTCGAGCATGGGGTTCATGACCGCGGAAGCACCTCCGCGGCTTGACTCCTGATCAAGGGAAAGAATGTCGGGGCCAGGCCCACTGCCCGGCCGCCGCTCACCAAACACGTTCAACCCTCGTGCCTCTCTCGTTTCGAGTCGAAGAGAAGCGCCGGGGGTGGTTACAAGACGACAACCGGGCCCCCGAAGTCCTCACGGAATCCTCTTGGCGAAGAAGGAGGTTTCCGGCAGAACTTACAGTGACCCGTTCATGATGACGTTGGCTTTCCTCAGTTGCGAGTTCACAAGGGCAAGCCCCTGTGAAGGAGAGTGGCAGGCCTTGGTCCAAGTCTGGGGAACGATTCAATACTCTCACTAAACCTGTCGCTTCCCGACAAGTCTACTGAGGTATCATACACGTTATTGTGTGAAAATGTCCAGGGGTTGCGAGAAAATCTGATGAAACTCCCGTGGGTGCGCTGCGCGACCCACGGCTGGGATACACAACCCCTTCGGGGTAGGAAGACAACGGCGGCCCTGTTTTCTACCCCGAAGGGGTTGCAGATCCCAGCCGTGGGTCGCGCAGCGCACCCACGGGAGGAGCCGTCACCAGCCGGATCAGCGTTGCCTCCGGCCGGCAGCCGTAGCGCACCGGGTGCTCGCCGCTGAGGCCCCGGCTGACGTGGAGGAACGTCGGGCCTTCCTCGAAGGTGCCGCAGTCGTAGCGCCGGCCGAACCGGCTGGGCACCAGCAGCGAGCCCAGGATCGGAAAGCGGATCTGCCCGCCGTGAACGTGTCCGGACAGCATCAGGTCAACGTCGTTGCGCCGGGCCCAGGGGATGTTGTCGGGCGTGTGACTCAGCAGCAGGCGGAACAGTCCCTGGGGACACCCGGACAGGTCAGGCTCCGGCTTGAGCCAGGGGCCTTCGTGGCCCACCACGACCATCGGCTCGCCGCGCACGTCCACTTGCTGCCAGCTGTTGCCGAGGTAGGTGAATCCCAGCCGGGTCAGCCGGCGGCGGATGAAAGGGGGATCGTACCAGTAATCGTGATTGCCCAGAATGGCGAACGCGGCCACCTTCCAGCGCAGCCAGCCCAGGGCGGGAACGATCCAGCTCTGGTGACGGACACTGTCAACGATGTCGCCGGTGATGACCACGATGTCCGGATCCCACGCGGCACAGGTCTGCATCACAACGCGGTAATAATGCCGATCAGGGATGCCGCACAGGTGCAGATCGCTCAGGTGAAGGATGGACAGGCCGTCCCAGGCACGCGGGGCCCGGGCGAGCTGAAGTGTGCGCTCGACCAGTTCGACCGTGCAGATCTCATTGCCCGGCAGCTGGGCAGTGAGGGACCGCTTGCGCCGGCCCAGAGGCGGATAGCCTAGCTTCTTCGTCACGTCCAGCACCCGCGACTCGACCGCGACCTCGGAGGGAAGTTGCTTGCGCGTCAGGCGGGACCAGGTCACCCAGGGCACCACCACCAGCCCCGCCACCCAGCACAGGACCAGATAGCCGAGCAGCAAGAAGTGCCCCCAACCGCCGTTCCACAAGCCCGGAGCCAGCGACGGGATCCGGCAGCCAGGTCAGCAGGTCCGGGCCGTGCGCCCAGAGCAGCAGGGCCGGCCCGCCCAGGGTGGACCCGCCAAAGAGCAGGTGAACGAACTTACCTGTGGGACGAGGCAAGTGCAGACCGTATAACCAGTTGTGACAGCGGACCATCAGAGCGGCATGGCCCACGCAGGCACCGGCGAACAGCAGCAAGGAAACGCAGAAGAGCAAGGGAAGGTTCCGTGAGGGTCTGAAAGCGATGAGCGCCCGCGCTCACGCCTTCGGGTTCCGTGGCGGACTCAGGGGCGAGAGCGAGGTAGCGGAGGCCCCCGCGGCTCCCGCTGATCCCGTCTCTTCAGAGGATAGCTCACGAAGCAACTGATCGACGCGGAACGGCTTGAACAGGATGTGTTTCAGGCCTTCCTGGCGGGCCTTGACCAGCGAGTGCGTTGGGTCGTAGCCGTAGCCGCTCATCAGGATCAGCCGGGCCTGCGGCTGGGCCGCCTTGAGCTTGCAGTAGACCTCGTAGCCGTCCATGTCCGGCAGCCGGATGTCGGCCACGATGGCGTCGTAGCTTCCCAGCCGGGCCATGATCAGCGCTTCCTGGCCATCGCGTGCTGTCTCCACCGTGCAGCCCCAGCGGCCGAGCAGGCTGTGGGCCGACCGCCGCACCCGCTCGTCGTTGTCGGCCACCAGGACACGCAGGCCGCGCAGGCTGGGGTCGGGCGTCTTGATCCCGGAAAGCCCGGTCGAGGTGCGCGGGCCCGGAGCGATGTCCTCGCCTACCTTGTGGATCAGCTCCTTGATCCGGCGAGCACCGACCAGGATCCGCTGCAGCCGGCCGACCAGCTCGGGGTCGTGGCCGATGTAGCGATCCATGATCCAGGTGGTGGCCGCCAGGATGTCGTCCACCGGCAGGGCCACCTCGCGGTTGACCGCCTCGATCGATTGTGTCACGGCCCCGCGCTTCTCAGCGGAGAGCAGTTCCAGGGTGTGCAGGGCATCTGAGATTTGCCGGCTGCAAATCTCGGCGAACTGCAGGTCTTCCTGGCTGAAGGCGTTGGGTCGGGGGCTCTCGACGTTGAGCGTGCCGATGATCCGTTCCTGGTCCTTGATGGGCACCGTCAGCGAGCTGTGTGCTCCCGGGGCCCCTTCCAGGTAGTGCGGATCGTTGCGGGCGTCGGTGCAGAGATAGCTCTTGCCGGTGGCGGCGACGTAGCCGGTCACGCCCTGCCCTTCCACGCCGACACACAGCGACCGTGCCGCGGCGGCCGGGATCATGCCTTCTTGCAAAAGCGGCTCCAGCCGGTTGGTCAGCGGATTGACCAGGCGGATCTCCACGTATTCGTAGTGCAGCAGGTCCTGGGTGAAGCGGCGGATGTTGTGCTTGAGCAGATCGACGCGCTCGGTAACGCTCATCTCGTCCAGCTGTTCCGGCGACAGGTCGGCCAGTTGTCGGCCGGCCTGGTACAGGGCGGTGAGCTTGTTCTGCTGCCGGACGCTGAGCGACACGTCGCGGGCCTGGACAATCAGGAGGATCTGTCCGCCGGGGTCGGGCGAGGGAATGACCTGCACGTCCAGGATCAGGCCGTTGGGGCATTCCAGCCGGGCCCGGGCGACCTCGGCCGGGTCCTGAGTGGGCGGACGGGCAGCCAGGGCGTTGTGGAAAGGGCATGCATCGGCACCGACCGGGTGGGGATTGCCCAGCGCCTCGTAGAAATCGCGGCCCACGGCCGGGCCGGGGCACCATTTCAGGAAGGTGGGGTTGGCCCAGCGGATGCGGAGGTCGAAATCCACCAGGGCGACGCCGTCGGCCAGGGTGTTGAGGATGCGCTGGGCCAGCAGCTGGATGCGCAGTCCCTCGGTCACCTGCTGGCTGGCCGGCCCGGCCACCAGGGCCTCGAACGGCTGGCGATTGAGCCAGTCCAGGGCGTCCGCCCAGCTGTCCGCCGGCACGACCTCGGCATCTGCCTGGAAGCGCTGCCACCAGTCCGTCCCGCCCTGAGACGGCGAGCCCAGCACCAGGATTCGCGGTTTCTCCGCCACGACGTACGTCTCCCGGGGATGTATTTCCCGTGCGTGAATTATAAGATGAGTCCCAGGTCGCCACAAGCGGAACGCCACCGAGGGCGTTCCCTACCCACGGAGCCCGGATGATGTTCTGTGTCGCTGCCGGTCTCCTTGGCACGCTGCTGCTGCCCGCCGTCGAGCAGGCCCAGCTCCGCAACGGTCAGACTGTCAGCGGCGCCCTCGGCCTGGATGGCCGCGGCCAATTGCAATTCGCCAGCGAGCGCAACAACCCCGTCAACGCCGACCAGATTGCCCTGATCCGTTTTCCCGCTCAGGAGCTGCCCCCCTTTCGCGTCCCGGGCGGGATGCGTCTGCTGACGCGCGATGGTCAAACCCTCACCGGGCCGCTGCTCCGCCTCGATGGCGACTCGGTCGTGGTCCGGACTGCATGGGCCGACCAGCTGAAGCTGCCTCGTGAGCGCGTGGCGTCGCTGACCCAGCTGCCGGGCTGGCAGCCGCTGTTCGAGGACGATTTCAGCGCCGGCCTCAAGGGTTGGACAGTCAAGGGTTCCCCCAAAGCGCGGACGGAGCCGGCTCGCCTCCTCCTGAATCAGTCCGGTCAGGAACTGACCTGGACGCCGGAGTCAGCCCTGGACGCCGGGCGCGTTGGGGTTAACTTCCAGGAAGGAGCGGTCATCGGCAAGGGGCGCTGCCTGGCGGAACTGCACTTTCAGGAGGGCAAGCAAGAGCGGGTGCTGCGCGTGCTGCTGGCCGGGCCGGGCGACAACTACTCGGTGGAGACGGCGGGCCTGGACGGCACGACCCCGGCCGTCGAGCGGACTCCCGGCTGGCATCGGCTGACGGTGCAATTTGGCCGGCGGTCGCTGCGGGTGCTGCTGGACGAGCAGGCGTTGTGGTACAACCTGGAGCGCGGTCCGGGAGGCTCCCTGCTTCGAGTCCGGCTGGTCCGCGAGGGCGGCGACGACAGGGGCAGCCTGGCCCTGTCGGCCTTTGCCGTGGCCCGGGCGGTTGACGAGGCGGTCCGTCCTCCAGGCGAGCCGGGCCAGGACGAAGTCTGGCTGGCCACGGGCGATCAGCTCTTCGGCCGGCTCGTCCAGGCCGACAACCGGTCGCTGACCATCCAGGGCCGTTACGGCAAGCGGACGCTGCCCTGGACTGCCGTGCGCGGCGTCTATTTCAGGGAACAGGCCGGGCCAGCTCCGGCGCGAGCGGGAACCGGGGTCCGGTTGTTCTTGCACAATGGCTTGACTCCCGAGCCGGACCTGCTGGAAGGGGAACTGCTGGACCTGGATGGTGAGCGGCTGAAACTGCGGCACGCCTCCCTGGGTGAGCTGAACTTGCCGCGGCGCTGGCTGAAGCAACTGCAGCCGTTGCGGCCTTGAATGCGGTTTGGAGGTCTGACGGTTTCAAGCGGCCTGGGGCACAGACTCTCACGCATTCCGAACGGGGTCCGGCAAGAACCGCAGCACCTGCACGTCGCTGATGGCCACCAGCCCCTCGCCGATGATCCCTTCCAGGGCCGTCAGGAACGGCTCGATCCTTTCGGGCAGGTCAATGATCTCGATGCGCACCGGCATGTCCTCGGCCAGGCCCAGCAGCCGGGTGGTGTGCAGTTTCCGGCTGGCGCCGTAGCCCTCGTCGCAGCGGGTGACGGAGGCCCCGGCCAGCCCTTGCTGCTGGCACAGCTGCACGATCGCGGAATAGAGCGGCTGGCCGTGCCACTGATCGGTGCTGGTGACGTAGATGGTCACCTGCTTGGCCGCGGTCTGGACCTTCATGGCGTCCCTTTCAGCGTCGGGGAATCAGGAGATGGACCAGCCAGACACCCGCCAGGATCCCGACAAACCCGGCGGCGCAACTGCCGAACACGTTGAGCAGGGCGTAGACGAACTGGTTGTTCCGGACCAGCTTGAACGTTTCCCACTCGAAGGTGGAGAAGGTGGTGTAGCCGCCGCAGAACCCGGTGCCGATCAGGAACCCCCAGTGCTCGTTGCCCGCCGGCAAGCGCGAGGTCACGATCATGGTGGTCATGGCCAGGATGAACGAACCAGTGACGTTGATGAACAGGGTGCCGTAGGGAAATCCCTGGGCCCAGAGCTGCGTATCGAACCAGCGACTGACCGCATAGCGGCTCCCTGCGCCCACGGCCCCTCCCAGCATCACCAGGAACATCTTGTTTCTCCCCAGCCAGGCCAACCAGGAACGAAACAGGGCCACCAGCCGGCTCATCGGGCTTCCCTCTCTTCGAGCAACGGCCCGCCCCGCCAACGCCATCACTCCTCCGTTGGCAGCAGTCGCTCCAGAAACTCCGTGAAGCGGTTGGCCAGCAGCGTCGGCTTCTCGATCTCGTCGTCGAAGAAATACACCATGCCCGCCCTGTCGCCGCGCAGACCCAGCGTGATCAGGTTGCCGCACGGATCGCGGGCGATCGGCACCACGTCGGTCGCGGTGCTTTCGGAGCGAAACTCCTCCAGCACGCTCTCCAGCGGCTGGGCGAAGTAGGGCAAGAATTCCTCGTCCGCGCTCGGCTCCCATTCCGCGTCCTCGTCGTAGGGCTGATCGTGGACGGCGAAGAACCATTCGAGAATGCTCTCCTGCTCCTCCCCGTTGTAGTTCTCGCCGGTAAAGAGGAACCGTTGCCGGTCCGGCCGGCCGCCGTTGTACTTGAGGAGAAACGCACGGTAGTCTTCAGGCAGCCGTGCCCCAAGTTTCGCTTCCAGCTTCGCCAGTCGGTCCTCGGCCAGGGGACCGAAGTGATTGGCGTCGAGGATGGTCACCGACATTGGAAGCCTCCTTTCGAGACCCTGACGGCAAGGCGAGCGGCGCGGCGTCAGCCCGCCGGTGAAGGCCGCTACCGGCGGGCTGACGCCGCGCCGCTCGCCTTGCCGTCAGGGGTTCTTTGTCACTTTCCCCCCACCACACGGACCCGCGCCGGCGACCCCGGCTGATCCTCGACCTCGCAGCGCAGCTGCGAGCGCTTCTTCGGGTCCACGCCCACCGTTACCAGGTGCAGCCCAATCGGCAGATCGAGCTTCACCGTCTCCGCGACTGCTGTCGCCTTGTGGTCCAGCCACAGCGACAGGCCGGCCGGCGAACCCAGTTTCAGCAGCACCGGCCCCGGTGTGGTCACGTCCAGCTGGAAGCGCACAAAAGCCGTCGGCTTTCGCTCCGTGCCAGCCTCGATGCGTGCCAGCTCGGCCACCGGCAGCACCCCGCCGACCATGCTGTAAACCGGGCTCCAGAGCAGAGCGGGATCGTCCTTGCTGGCCGGGTTGGTGCCCTGTTGCAGCAAGGCACGCACCGAGGGTGAATCCTCCAGCATCTGCCAGCGGCGGACCAGCCGGGCCTTGCTCACCGAGTAGGGTCCAACCTTGCCCATTTCCGACAGGAAGCGCACCAGGTCGAGCAGTTCGCGGCGTGTCAGCGTATCGGTCAGGCCGTCCGGCATCAGCGAGCCGCCCTGGGACCGCTCCTCGATTTCCTTGACCGGGATGGTCAGTTCCCGGTCCTCCGGCGTCCGCAGCACCAGTTCGGCCTGCGATTCCCGGACCTTCAGGCCCGAGAGCTGCTGCCCCCGGCTGGTGGTGATCAGCAAGGTGTGAAAGCCCTCCTTGACCGCCTTGTTGGGCGTGAACAGCGATTCGACCAGGTAATCCACCGGAGCGCTGGCGCCGATGCTGGACAGGTCCGGCCCGACCTGGCCGCCGGCCCCGGCAATGGCATGGCACTTCTGGCAGAGCATGTCCTTGCGGCGGTAGACCTGCTCACCCCGGGCCGGATCGCCATTCTTGAGCACCGCCGACACCAGCTGCTCCAGCTCCTGCGGCTCCAGCTTGCGCGGACCGAAGGTCAGCGAGCCGGCGACCGTCAGCGCCTGGACCAGAGACGCAGCCTCCCGACCCGACGACCGGACCACGCGCACGCCGACCCGGGCCACGTCAGCCGGGAGCTTGCGTTCGGACAGCGCCTTCGCCAGCAAGTCCGCTCCCTTCTTGCGCTGGAGGAACGCCTCGAAGACCTCATCCGCACCCTTGCCATCCGGAGACAGGGACAGCACCGCGACCGCCTCCCGGGCGGCCGTATCCAGATCCAGCGCCGTCAGGGCAATCAATGCCAGCCGGCGAGCGCCGATCCCCGCCTTTTCCTCCCGGCAAAGCGCGGTAATCGTGTCCTTGTTCGTCTGCCCGCCCAGCGACACCAGCCCCGCCAGGGCAGCCTGACGCAAGGTATCGGAATTGTGCGCGGCCTGAGCGATGGACGTCAAACGTGGTCGGGTTGACTCCAGACTCCACGTCCCCGCGAGGCGGGCAGCGGCGGCACGGACCGGCTCGCTCTCGGACTGGAGCAGGGTCGCCAGACGCTCCAGGTCGCCAGTCGGTTTGACCTTGCGCTGCTGGCTGGCTTGCTCCAGCGCTTGCAGCAACGTCACACGCATCGGAGCAGGAGTTTTCGAGTCAAGGAGGCGGTCGAGGACCAGAGTCTGATCGCGCGGACTGCCGAGCGAGGCGATCAGCGTCAGCACGCCTTCCTCGCCCTCGGCCGGCACCTTGCCGCCGCGCACCAGGTCTACCAGCGGCCCGACTGCGTCCCGCGAACCGATCGCCTGCAGGGCGAACAGCAAGCGCCGTGTGTTGCCGCCGAAGGTGAGCCGGCCCTGCTGCAACAGCGGCAGCCAGTGCGACTTGCAGTTCCCGGCAGGTCAGCCAGAGGGCATAGTCGAGCCACCGATCGATCGGCCGATCCAGCGCCTCCAGGGCAATCTCCACTGCACGGGCATCGGGGACCTGGGCCAGCGACCGCACCGCCTCCAGCCGCACTTGCGGATGATCGTCGTTGACCTGCGCCGCCAGCAACTCCAGCGGGTTGCTCAATCGATTCTGCCACGCTCCCGCTACCCTGGTGGCGGCCGCGCGAATCCGGTAGTCCCCTGCACGGAGCAGCGTCGCCAGCAGTTTCGGCTCAACCACGTCCAGGGCCTGGTACGTCCACAGTGCCTCCAGCAGATTGCGGGGCCTGCTCGGGATTGCTCACGTCCCATTTCGCGGCCCACGCCGACAGTTCCGGCAGCACTTCCTTGCCGCGCTCCTTCAGCACCCGGCCAGCCTGCCGCCGGGTCCAGGCCTCGGGGGCCTGCAGCGCTTCCAGCAGGTCGCGCGTCTTCGCTCCTACTAGCTGCGGCCGGGGCACCAGGGGCCGGCCCTTGGCGGTGATGCGCCAGATCCGGCCGTGGGTGTGGTCGCGCCTCGGATCGCGGAAATCAACCTCGCCATGCTGAATGATCGGGTTGTACCAATCAGCAATGTAAATCGCTCCATCCGGACCCATCTTGACATCGATCGGACGGAACGCGGGATGTTTGCTGGAGATCAGGTCGGTTTGCTGCCGGGCGACGTAGCCGGCCCCGTCCGGCGCGACCACGAAGCGGCAAACCCGGTGAGCGCGGAAGTCGTTGGTGATCAGGTTGCCCTGCCAGCCCTCGGGAAGGTGCCGGCCGGTGACAATCTCCAGGCCGCAATACTTCGGGTGGCCCGGGTTCAGGCCGTTCAGCAGGCGCGGAGTGCCGACGGCCGCGGGATAGGAGGCACCGGGCACGACGTAGTTGATGCCCTCGGTCCCGGCGCCGTCGGTCACGAACGACGTGCCCCAGCGGTCGAAATCATGGCCCCAGGCGTTCCACCAGCCGCGGGCGAAGATTTCCAGCCGCTGCGTCTCCGGACGGTACTGCCAGATGCCGCCGCCGCCCAGACGGCGCGGCCCGTACGGAGTTTCAATGTGGCTGTGGATGTAGACCGACTGGTTGAAGTAGAGCATCCCGTCCGGGGCCCAGCGCAGGGTGTGGACCAGGTGATGCGTGTCCTCGGTGCCGAAGCCCGACAGCAGCACGCGCCGCCGATCCGCCTTGCCGTCGCCGTTGGTATCGCTCAGGTGAATGAGGTCCGTGCTGTCCACGACGTAGGCGCCGCCATCGCCGGGCGCCAGGCCGGTTGGGATCAGCAGGCCCTCGGCGAAGACCGTCACCTTGTCGGCCTTGCCGGTGCCTTTCGTGTCTTCGAGGATGAGGATCTTGTCGTTCTGTTTCTGGCCGGGCTTGATCTGCGGATAGGCCTCGCTACAGGCCAGCCAGAGCCGGCCGGCCGGGTCGAAGTTCATCTGGATCGGCTTGGCCAGCAGTGGGTCGGCGGCAAAGAGGTTGACCTCGAACCCCTCGGCGACCTGGAAGGTCTTGCGCTCCAGCTCCGGGTCGGGATCGGGAACCGGGGCGTTGCGCTGAGCCGGGGATGGCGACGCGACCAGAAACAGGACCAGAAGGGTAATGATTTGTCGGCGCTTCATCGGTCGGCTCCCGGCGTGATGGCGTAGGTGTGCTTTCGCGGCGTGGACAGCTTGACGATCTCGGCTTCCTTCTGTTCCACCAGCGGATCGAACTGGGGGATCTCGACGGCGTTCTGGCCCTGCTCCTTCTTGCGGAAGCCGAACAGGTACGTCTCATTCTGCGGCCGCCAGCGGTGGAAATAGAGCCGGTTCTTGGCGATGAGCAGTTGCCGCAACTGCTCCAGCTGCTCGAACTCTGGACCGCGTGTCAGCGCGACCCCCCTGTCCCACTCGGCAGCGTCGGCCGTGGCCACCGGTTCCTTGTCGATGGTCAGCACGTGCTTCCCGGGAGGAAGACCCTCGATCTTGAGGATGCGCTGCCGGCCGATTGGAAGAGCGTGGCCCTTCTCCGGTGGCAGCGGGAAGGGCAGCACGTCGTCTGTCAGCACCCATGCCCGTTTCTGACCCGGAGCCAGCTGCACGCTGGTCCCCTGAACCTCGCCGGCACCGCCATCGGCCTTGAGCGTGACACGCCAGGGAAGCTCCTTCAAACCGAGCCCCTGTTCCAGGATCAGGGCCGATTCCCAGTATCCCTGATCGGTCAGGTGAATGCCGTTGTCGGTCAGTGGCGAATGGTCTTTCCGCCCCAGAAAAGTATACAGATCGACAAAGCCCTGATCGTGCTGCCGGGCGATCTCCGCGATGGCGTCGCGGTAGAGGGCGAGGTTCCTGTTCTGCTCGACCGGGTCCGGCAGTGGCGGCGGCATCTTCTCCTGGCGCAGCGGCGACAGCCAGAGGATGCGGGCCCTTGTCGGTGCCAGGGCGGTCAGCAAGGTCTTGCAGCCCTCCTGGAATCGCGGCAAACCTGCGGAGCCGTCGAAGGACTCGTTGGTGCCGTAACCAAGGATGATCACGGTCGGCTTGAGGTCGAGGACGTGCTCCTTGAGATGGCGGAAGCCGTCCGCAGTGGTCCCGAACCTGGCCCGGGCGTGGCCGAAGACCGTATCGCCGCTCCAGCCCAGGTTGCGGAACTGGATTTTCTTGCCGGGATACCGGCGTGCCAGGGCCAGTTCCCACCAGCCGTGGCGCTGCTCGCGCTCGATCAGGGTGTTGCCCAGGAACACGACCCGGTCGCCCTCGGCGAGGGTCAGGGGTCCCGGTCCGGCGGCCAGGAGCGGGCCCGGCAGCAGCAGGACCAGCCCGGTCAGCAAGCGGTGCATCGTCAATGTCCTCAAAACCAGACTGCACGGAATTCAGACAGCATTGCTCCTTACAGAGTAGCAAGGAAGGTCCGTCAAGGGCAGGGGCAACGATTGTATCGGATTCAGGATTTTTCCCTGGCGCGAGTTCATCGCGATTCTCTGGACAGTGACCTTGCAGTTTGCTATCCATGTCGTAAACAGAGATGGATCGCGCGGTGAACCAGGGCAAGTATACCCATCTTCGCTGGACTCAGTTACCTCTGACGCGACGTCCAGGGGTGAGTTGAAACTTTTGGGAGAAAGGAACGGATCGAATGACACATACTGTTTGCCAGCCGTGCTATGACTGCAAATACACGGACTGCGTGGCCGTCTGCCCGGTCGAGTGCTTCTATCAGGACGAGAAGATGCTTTACATCGACCCGGCGGACTGCATCGACTGCGAGGCCTGTGTTCCCGAGTGTCCGGTGGAAGCGATCTTCGCCGAGGCCAACGTGCCGGCGCAATGGACCAGCTTCACCCAGCTGAACGCCGACCGCTCCACGGCCCTCAAGAGCAGCGGCGACGGCCACATCACGGAGAAGCAGGACGCTCAGGAAGGACCGGAGTGCCAGAAGAAGTGAGCCGCTCCTGTTAGCCGCGACGCGCAGCGGAGCGCGGGGGAGCCGATCCTCTCGCGCTCCGCTGCGCGTCGCGGCTAAGGCGGTTTCAGGAAATGGGCAGGTCCACCGTCCCCGTGGGTGCGCTGCGCGACCCACGGCTGAGTTATGCAACCCCTTCGGGGTAGAAAACAGGGCCGCCGTTGTCTTCCTACCCCGAAGGGGTTGCATAGCTCAGCCGTGGGTCGCGCAGCGCACCCACGGGACAGGAAGGCGGACCAACCATTTCCCTGAAGCCGCCTAACAAGAGTTCGCCTGCCGGAGTTGCGATCATGTCTGCCCCTGGCGTCCTGCTGGTCCAGCTGGGCACCCCTGACGCTCCTACCACCCCTGCCCTCCGCCGCTATCTCCGCCAGTTCCTGAGCGATCCGCGCGTCATCGACGTTCCACGCCTGCGCTGGTGGTTCATCCTCAACTTCTTCATCCTGCGGACCCGTCCCGCCCAGTCGGCCGCCAAGTACCAGCTGATCTGGGACCCAACCACCGGCTCGCCGCTGCTGCACTACACCCGCCGGCAGACTGAACTGCTGCAACAAGCGATGCCCGAGGCCGTGGTCCGCTTCGGCATGCAGATCGGCAATCCGCCGCTGGCCCAGGTAGTTCACGAGATGATCGAGCAGGGAACCGATCGGCTGATTGTGCTGCCGATGTATCCGCAGTACTCGGCCACCACCACCGCCTCGGCCACCGATTGCCTGTTCCAGGCCCTGATGAAGGAGCGGCGCGTCCCCGCATTGCGGATCATTCCCCCTTATTACGACCACCCCGCCTACCTGGACGCGATGACCGCGGTCATTCGCGGCGAACTGGAGCGGCTGCCCTGGAAGCCGGAGCATTACCTGATCAGCTTTCATGGCATTCCGATCCGCTACAGCAAGCTGGGCGATCCCTACGCCACCCAGGTCAAGCGGACCACGGCCCTGCTCGTCGAACGGCTCGGCTGGAAAAAAGGGACGTGGACGCAGACGTTCCAGTCGCTCTTTGGGCGTGAGGAGTGGCTGAAGCCGTACACGGAGGAAAAGCTGAAGCAGCTGGCCCGCGATGGCCACAAGCGTGTCTTCGTTCGCTGCCGGGGTTCACGGCGGACTGTCTGGAGACGATCGACGAGATCGGCCGGGAGGCCCGCGAGACGTTCCGCCACGCTGGCGGCGAGGAGCTGCACCGCTGTCCCTGTCTCAACGATCATCCGGCCTGGATCGAGGCCATGCGGACACTGATCCGGCAGGAAGGGCAGGGGTGGCTGTGACCGACTTCTGGTAGCTTCCGCGGTTCCAGGCGGCCAGTTGCCGCAGCGGCGGACTGCCATTGCGGTCCGGCCGCCATTGCAGATCGACAACGTGAATCGCGGTCTGGCCCTGGTTGAAGCGTGTCAGCTCCTGAATCTCTGCCGGAGTCAATTCGTCCGCCTCGGTGGCGAGGACAAGGTGCTGCGGCCGCAGGGCGAGGGCCAGGTGGACCGCCGGGGCGAGTTGCGTACTGCCGGTGGCCTGCAGGGACTGCAACGCCTGCCGGACGGCCAGGAGCGCGGCGGGATTGGGCTGCAGCCAGTTGCGCTGGCTCTGGGGCAGCAGGAACTCGACCTGGCGATTGAAGACCAGCACCTGAAACAGGCTCGATGGCGATCGCCCCTCCAGGCAGGCAAGCAATTCGTTGCGGGCCCGGTTCAGAGAGTTCCGCAGTCCCATGCTCATCGAGTGATCGAGCAGGTAGACCACGCTCTCCGCGGGGGCGCCGCCGGGAAGAGACGCCGGCCGCCGCTTCCTCGCTCTTCCTGGCCGCCCGCAGATTGAGCTGGACCAGACCCGGGAGTTCCGGCGTTGCCTCCGCTGGAACCGGGAGCAGCGGCTCCGGCATTGCTGATGTCCGGCTTCGTGGCGGGTGCTTCTTCCCGGACCGGAGGTTCGACCAGGCGGACCTCCATTGCCCGCTCGGAACGCGGTGTTGCGATTGGAAGCGGACCAGCACTTTCGAGGGGACTGTCCTCGTCATCGTCCGGGAGGGTGCAGCGAAGCTCCACCGCCTCGACAGGCGGACGCCGGGCCGGCTCCGGTGCGGAGATCCAAAGCGCACCCAGGACAAGCAGGGCATGTACCAGCAGCGACAGCACCAGGGCCGGCGCCAGGAAACGCCAGCGGCCCTTGCTCGGGGACATTACCACCAGGTCGAGACAGAGCGAACGAGCACTGAGTGCGGAGTACTGCGATCCGCTCCTCTCGGTGCAGACGCTCATTTGCCGGCAATCAAGTCCTGGATGGGCCTGGTTCAAGCTCGCTCCGATTGGCTGCGGGTGCAGAGACAACGCGGAGAGGAGCCTGGGAAAACGCTTCCCGCTGCCTCTCCGCGTTATCCTTCTCCCGGGTTACTGCTGCTGTCCGTATTGGCCCGGCTGACTGTAATTGTTCGGCGCTCCACCACCGGGATAGCCCCCCGGACCTGCCATCGGGGAGTTCCCCTGCATGCCCATGCCAGGGCCCATCTGCGGATTCTGGGGATACCCTGGCATTTGCTGCATCCCGTAGGGGTTACCGCCCATCGATACATTCGAGGGCGGGAAGCCCTGGGGCTGCGGCATGCTTCCCATCGCGGGCTGCATTCCGGGCTGTCCCATCATTCCGGGCTGACCCGGCATCCCGGGCATCGTCTGCTGGCCCTGATTGGGGTTCAGCATTCTCGTGATCAGGTTGCCCCAGAACACGTCGTCGCCGCTCTTCTCCCAATCAATCTGGATCAGGGTCTTCTCGCCTTGCTCACCCCTCGGCTTGCGGAAGGTCAAGGTGAACTTTTCGCCGTTCGGATGCTGAGACTGCAGGCGGATCGTGTCGCTCCTGGACTGGGGGCGAACCACCTGAGGCGCCCCCATCCCTCTCAGGGTTGTCTCGGCCACGAAGCTCACCGCGTCCGGCGAGCCCGCCATGACATAGGTCTTGCCTTTGCTCTTGGCCGCGAGCGTGAACTGGTCCGGGGTACAGCCAGCGGTCATCGCCAGCATCGTCCCCGCGAAGATGACCCCCATTGCCCTGAACATGACTCGATTCCTTTCCCCCATGAATCAGGCTTGGGCCTCGGCGTCCCCTTCCGAAAGCCGGACCCGGCCCCTGGTATTTCCGTCGGACCCTGCGACAACTACCTGGTTTTTCGAGTGAGGAGGGGCTTATACCGGCGGGCGGGGGACGTTGCAAGAGCAACTTTACACCCAGGGCGATGCCCTGGGCTATCGTGTTGCGCCCCTTCGGGGCGAAAGACAAGGTGTTCTGCCCCGAAGGGGCGCAACACGATAGCCCAGGGCAGCCCTGGGTGAAGACTTACTTCCCCAGCCGCTCCAGCACTTCCCGGGCCAGGGCGGTCAGTCGTGACGTTCCTCCGCGGGCCAACTTCTCCAGCAGCAGCCGGGCCTCGGGTGTGCCCAGCGACTCCAGCACCTCCACCGCCCGCATCTCGCGGATGCGCTCCGGCCGGCCGGCACCGTCCTCGATGCCCTCCAGCAGCCGCTCGACGGCGCGCTTCACCTCCGCACTGGGCGGGTTGGCCAGCACAGCACGCAGCGTCCCTTCGATGGCCGCGTCCAGGGAACGGAGTTCCGCTTCCGCCTTCTCGCGGGTCTGGAACTCGTCGCTGTCCAGGTCGGCCAGCAGGCGCTCGACCCGCCGGTTGTCGACCCGACCCGCCGGCACCAGTCGGGCGCTGAACAGCTCAAGCGCCTCGGCCGGTTGCTGCTGCAATGCCCGCATCGCCGGGAATGCCAGTTCCGGGTCGGCGTCGGCCAGCTGCTTCCAGCTGTCGCCCTTCCACTGCAGCGGCGTCGTCCGGGCCCGCACCGTGGAAGCCGGCACGTCCCAGACCACCGCCGTGCCGTCCTCGCTGGAAGAGACCAGCGCCCGCCCATCCGGGGAGAAGGCCAGGTCCAGGACCTGGCCATCGTGGCCGCGCAACACGGCCAGTTCCTTGCCGGCCATGTCCCAGACGCGAATCACCTGACCGTCGCTCAGCGCCAGCCGGGTGCTGTCCGGGGATACCGCCAGGGCATTGACTCCAGCCTCGGTGGCCTTCCGGTCCAGGCACGGCTTTTCGACGCCCAGTTCCAGGACGCGCACCTGCCCCGGCACAGCGACGACAACGAGATGCCGGCCATCGCCGGAGAAGGCGAGCTGATGGGGGTTATCGACGAAGATTCGATGACGGATTCGCCCCGTGGCCAGCTCCCAGACCGGCACTTCGTTATGTTCGCCGCCAGCAACTGCCAGCAACCGGCCATCCCGCGACCAGCTCATTTGGTGTCCGGCAACCGGGTTCGTGTTCAGCGCAAGGGTGCGTCGGATTTTGCCAGTCGCCGAGTCGCGCACCTCAACGCTGAGGGCATAAGCCACCGCCAGGCTGCGCCCATCCGGGCTGAACCGCACGCAGGTTGCTTCGGCGGTCCCCTCGTCGCCTTTCCAGAGTTCTTTCTTCCCCTCGAACACCCGCAGTCCCTCCTCACCGAGCAGCGCCAGCCGCTTGCCATCGGGGCTCAGGTCGGCTGGCTCCAGGTCTACCCCCTCCGAGGTGGGTTGCGACCGCACCAGCTTGCCGGTGGCAGGATCCCAGGTGCGAACCCCCCGATCCATCCCCGAGCAGGCGACGAGCTGTCGGCCCAGCCAGCGGACCTGGAGCAGCGCGGGAAACCGAAGGTTTTCGTGCAGCGCCTGGCCCGTCTTCAGGTCGATCAGAACGATGGTGTTGCCACTGCCCGCCGCCGCCAGCCCGGCCGCGGGATTGAGCACCACCACGCCATCGAAGGCACCCTCTTCGAACAGTTTCTTGTCCGTGACCGAGATCTGCTTGCCGGTCCGAGCGTCCCAGCGGAACATCCGACCTTCCAGGTCAAAGCCGATCAGCTGCTTGCCGTCCGGGGTGAAGCTGACGCCGGCCATCTCCTCCAGCTGGGGCGGCGTGAACCCCTTGACAGGGCCATTGGCCTCGGTTTGCATCAGTCGTAGCGTGCCTGCCGTCAGGATCGCCAGGGATTGGTCCTGAGGAGCGAAGCAGAGCACCTGCGTGTCCCCGGCGTCTGGTCCGACCGGGGCGTACGCTCGCACCAGCTTTTTCTGTGCCAGGTTCCAGAGCCGGACGTGTCCGTCGGCGTGGCCCACGGCCAGCCGGCCTGAGCTGGCCGAGAAGGCGAGGGCGGTGACCGGCTGCTTGTGTTTCCACGGTCTCAGGACGGCCTGCTCCTGGCCGCTGACCGGGTCGAACACCAGCACCAGACCTGATTCCAGACCCACGGCGAGCGCCTTGCCGTCCGGCGCGAAGGCCCCGACGACGGCGGGATCTTGCTTGCCCTTGAACAACACCTTGGTCTCGCCCTTGCGAAAATCCCAGGCCGTGCAGACGGGCCCGAGACCAAGGAGAAACAGTCGGCCTTCCTTGCCGAAGACGACGGTGTGGATGGTGCCCTTCTTCGGGGCCCGCTGCTCGGCGATGCGTTTGCCGCTGGCCGTCTCCCAGACGCGCACGCTGACACCGGCGCCATCTTCCTGTTCTTTCCCTTCGGGGTCGTTGTTGACGCTGGCCACCAGCTTGCCATTGGGGCTGAGCGCCAGGCTGCCGATTTCCGGACCGTGCCGCAATCGCAGCGAGCCAAACCGAGCCCGAGCCCCGGCCGGCAGCGGGTCGCCGGCAAGGTCGGTGGCCGGCGCCGGGTCGGCCACGCCGGCGATGGGAACCAGGACCAGACCGAACAGCAGGAAGATCCACCCCAGCAGAGTTCGTGTTGTGCCGTGCATGCGTTCGCTCTCCGACGGGTCCGCCTGAGTTGGAAGGGACTCGCTTGCTCGCATTCAGTCTATCCGAAAACCGGGCGGGAGTCGCGGGCCATTCCTACAATGTCCCGCAATGTCTCGTACCACCCCAGAGGAAATACCATGCCAGCCCTTGATCGCCGCCAGTTTCTGGGCCAGGCCACGGCCCTGGCCGCTACCGCTGCTGTGCCCGCACTGACCAACGCCTTTCCGGAGACCCGAGCCATGCCGATCATCGACACCCATCAGCACCTGTGGGACCTGAAGAAGTTCCGTCTGCCCTGGATCAAGTCCGGCTCGCCGCTGAATCGCAGCTACCTGCCCAGCGATTACGACGCGGCCATCAAGGGCCTGAACGTGGTCCGGTCCGTGTACATGGAAGTGGACGTCGATCCATCGCAGCAGACCGCCGAGGCGGAATACGTCACCGCCCTGTGCCAGCGGCCGGACACGGTGACAGTGGCCGGAGTGATTTCCGGTCGACCGGCCTCGGACGAGTTCGGCAAGTATCTCGACCAGTTCCGCGGCAACACGCGAATCAAGGGCATTCGCCAGGTGCTGCACGGCGACGGCACGCCGGCCGGCTTCTGTCTCGATCCCAAGTTCGTGCGCGGCATCCGTCTGCTGGGCGAGCGCGGCCTGAGCTTCGATCTGTGCATGCGACCGGACGAACTGCTGGACGCGGCCAAGCTGGCCCAGCAGTGCCCGGACACGCGCTTCATCCTCGATCATTGCGGCAATGGGCCGATCTACGGGGACCGCGGCAAATGGCAGAAGGGCATCGCGGAAGTCGCCCGACAGAAGAATGTGGTGGCCGCGAAGATTTCCGGCATCATCGTCCAGACTGAGGGCAAGAATTGGGCTCCCGACGACCTGGCCCCGGTGATCCGCTATGTGATGGAGGTGTTCGGCCCGGATCGGGTGATGTTCGCCGGCGACTGGCCGGTCTGCACTCTGGGAGCGACCTATCGGCAATGGGTCGAGGCGCTGAAGAGCATCGTCCGCGATCGGCCGGAGGAGGAGCAGCGGAAGCTGTTCCACGACAATGCCATGCGCGTCTATGGGCTGGAAGAGGCCGAGAGCTGAACCTTGTGTGGAGTCGCCGGACGTGCTACCCTGCGCCTGGATGAGCTAGCAAAAGGAGATTGAGATGAACGCGGCAACCGTTCCGGTGACCATCACGCCCGAGGCGGCCAAGCGAGCGGCCGAGCTGGGCTTGCAGACCCAGGTGCAGAGCATGATCGAGTATGCTTTGCAGAACCTGCCGGATCTGGACCGGATCGAGGTGATCCTGGTGGACCGGACGGAACTTGGAGAGGAGGACGGCATTACCATCGATGCTTACGGTAAGCGCCCTTACGATCCTGCGGAGACATACACCTCGAAGATGATCCGTGACATGGTCACGCAATATCCACCGGAAGTCCTCTGGTATTTACTTCTTGATTATCACCCAGGAGCAGCCAATGCAGGGTAGGGAGTTCCTGGAGGTCGCCCGAGAGCTATTGCCGGGGACGCTGCCACGCCATCGGCGCGTGGCGATCGTCAACGCCTACTATGCCTTGCTGCTGGAGTGCCGGGAGGTGCTGATCCGCTGGGGAGTTGCAGCGCCAACGAGGCACCAGGTCCATACCCAGGTGCGTCTGAAGTTGAGTTATGCTTCCGACACCGACCTGAAGGATCTCGGCTCCAGGCTGGAATTGCTTGGCAGACGAAGGAATCGGGCGAATTACGACTTGACCGACTGGAAGGTCTTCGATGATCCTGGCGAGGCTCAGGACTCCGTGCAGAAGGCCGCCACCTGCATCGCCCGACTCGACGCAATTGACAGCGATCCCGCTCGTCGTGCCGCAGCCATCGCGTCGCTGCCGCCGTGAGCGAGGTTGATGTATTGACAGAAGGCTGGTTCAACGACCCCCGCGGCGACAGGCGAGCCGCCCGTCGCCACGGAGGCTCGGAAGCATTCACGGTCGCGTAGTCACCTTGTCCGCCGTCGGGAAATCGTCGGGCACCTTGGTCTGGGTGACCTTGCCCGTGGCCGCCCACTCGGCGCCGCGCTGAAGCGTCACGATGAACCCGACGCACTTCATCGCTCCCACGTCATGCCCCAGGGCCGTGTGGAAGACCCGGCCCTTGCTGTAGGTGATGGTCATCAGCAGCGGCTCGTGTTCACCGGTGCCGTTGGTCTTGGGGTCCGAATACGCCGTCGCCAGCACGGTCAGGTTCTTGGCCGGGCCACGCAGCCGATCGTACAGCTCGTCCTTGGCGTGCATCCATTCCGTCGGCAAGCCCGCCATGATCGGATGCTTCTCGTCGCGGACGATCATCCGGAAAGCGTGCTGGGCGCCGTGACTGCCGCCCCGGCCGGGGGACTTGTCCAGCACTACCTTGCCTTCCTTGATGCGGACGTAGGGCCCCGACTTCTCATTGCGGCCGCCCCAGCCGCCGACGCCGATGATCTCGTTGTATTCCTGCCAGTTGCCGAACGAGTTGTTGGCCGCGTGGACGCTGACGAAGCCGCCGCCGTTCTTGACGTACTCGATGAACGCGGCTTGCGTCCCCTTCGACCAGGTTTCGCCGTTGTAATTTGAGACGACCACGTTGTAGGTGCTGAAGTTCGGATTGAACTCCGCCTGGCTCGCGCCCTTGGCGGGAAAGGTAGCGACGTCCACCGTGAACAGGCCGCTGTCTTCCAGGATCTTCTTCAGGACCGGCGTGGTCGCCTTCCAGTTGTGGTTGTTCTGTCCGTCAAGGATCAGGGCCTTGAGCTTGGTCTCGGCCGCGGTCGAGACGCTCACGAATACCAGGACCAGGCTGGTCAGCAGCCAGCGGAGCTTCGTCATGGGGTGACTCCTGAAAGAGTTTGAGGCGGGAATGTCTACCGCTATCAGTACGCAGCCGGGAGCCCGCCTGCAAGGGGCAAGAACTCCCCGGCCGCTCACCGCGTAATGCCGTAGAGGATCACCCGAACCCATCCCTGAACAGTTGCTCCCTCTGGACGGGAACCGCTCCAACCGTCATGCTGATGGTTTTCCACGGAGACAAATATGCGAATCTGGGCAATCTGCACAAGTCTTCTGTTACTCACGGCACCCGCGCTGGCACAACCGGCCAAAAACCCGACAACGGACGAGGCCCGGCTGCTGCGCTTCCCGACCATTCACGGCGATCGGATCGTCTTCACCTATGCCGGCGACCTGTACACCGTTCAGGCCACGGGTGGAGTGGCCCGGCGGTTGACCAGCCATGAGGGCTTCGAGATGTTCGCTCACTTCTCGCCCGATGGCAAGTGGATTGCCTTCACCGGGCAGTACGACGGCAACACCGAAGTCTACGTCATGCCCGCCGAGGGCGGCGTGCCGCGGCGACTGACCTGGACGGCCACACTTGGCCGCGATGACGTGTCCGACCGCATGGGGCCCAACAACATCGTCATGGGCTGGAAGCACGACAGCAAGCACATCGTCTTTCGCTCGCGGATGCAGAGCTTCAACGACTTCCTGGGCCAGCTGTTCACCGTCTCCCTCGACGGCGGCCTGCCCGAACCGCTGCCGCTTGCCGCGCGGCGGCTTCTGCTCCTATTCGCCCGACGACAGCAAGCTGGCGTTCAATCGGGTCTTCCGCGAGTTCCGCACCTGGAAGCGCTATCGCGGCGGCATGGCTGACGACATCTGGGTTTACGATTTCAAGACGAAGAAGACCGAGCAGCTGACCAAAACCGACGCTCAGGAAGTCTTCCCAATGTGGAGCGGCGACCGGATTTATTTCCTGTCCGACCGTGACGACCTCAGGCGGATGAACCTGTACGTCTACGACCTGAATGACAAGACCACCCGTCAGCTAACGCACTTCAAGGAGTTCGACATCAAGTTCCCGACGCTCGGCGACAAGGCCATCGTCTTCGAGAACGGTGGCTGGATCTACCGCTTTGACCTTGGCGGCGAGAAGGCGGTCAAGGTGCCCATCCGGATTCAGGAGGACCGTGCCGCCGCCCGGACCCAGCGGATCAATGTCGGCAAGAACGTGGCCAGCTACGAGATTTCCCCCGACGGCAAGCGTGCCCTGTTCAGCGCTCGGGGCGACCTGTTCACCGTGCCGGTGAAGTCGGGACCGACGCGCAACCTGACCAGCACCTCCGGCGTCCACGAACGCAATCCGAAGTGGTCGCCGGACGGCAAGCTGATCGCGTTTGTCTCCGACGCCAGCGGCGAGGATGAGATTCACGTTGTCTCGCCCGACGGCAAGGACTCACGACAGCTGACCAGCGGTGGCGACACCTACAAGTACGGGCTGTTCTGGTCGCCCGACAGCAAGAAGATTCTCTGGACCGATCGCAAGCACCGGATCTGGGTCCTCAACGTGGCCAGCAAGGAAGCCAAACCGATTTACCAGTCGAAGGTGTGGGAGATCCACGATGCCGTCTGGTCGCCCGACAGCCGCTGGATCGCCTGGTCGCAGGAGGAAGAGGAGGGGATGGATCGCGTCTGGATCTATTCGCTGGAGCAGGGCAAGAGCTACCCCGTCACCGACGGCTGGTACGCCTCGGGGAGCCCAGCCTTCAGCGGCGATGGCAAATACCTCTTCTTCGTCTCCGAGCGCGACTTCAATCCGATCTACAGCAGCACGGAATGGAACCACGCCTACCGGGACATGGCGAAGATTTACTTTGTCACGCTGGCCAAGGAAACGCCGTCGCCGTTCAAGCCGCGCAGCGACGAATCCGGCGAGCAACCACCGGCCAAAGCCGAGGAAGCAAAGAAGGACGCACCGATCAAGGTGGACGTGGACGGTCTGAAGGACCGCCTGCTGGCCCTGCCGGTCCAGGCCGGAGTCTACCGCAACCTGCAATCGGTGGGCTCGACCCTGTATTACGTCCGTCAGGGAAGTAAGGACGCCAAACCCGCACTCCAGATGTACGACCTGGCGAGCCGGAAGGAGGCGGCCCTGGGCTCCGTCAACGGTTACGAAATCTCGACCGACGGCAAGAAGATGCTCGTGTCGCAGGATGGCAAGTATGCCATCATCGACCTGCCGAAGGCGACGGTCGACCGTCAGTGAGGGACTGAACCTTTCCGGCATGGAAATGAAGCTCGATCACCAGAAAGAGTGGAACCAGATCTTCCACGAGTGCTGGCGGCAGATGCGCGATTTCTTCTACGACCCGAACCTGCACGGCGTGGACTGGAAGGCGATGCGGACCCGTTACGAGCCGCTGCTGCCGCACGTCAACCACCGGGCCGATTTAACCTACGTCATCGGCGAGATGATCAGCGAGCTGAACGCCGGCCATGCCTACGTCGGCGGCGGCGACATGCCGCACCCGGATCGCATCAAGCAGGGACTGCTCGGGGCCCGCATCGTCCGCGACCCGGCCACCGGATATTACCAGATCGGCAAGATCCTGCGCGGCGTCAGCTGGGACGGCAAATTGCGTTCGCCGCTGGCCGAGATCGGCGTCGATGCCCGCGAGAAGGATTTCATCATCGCCATCAATGGCCAGCCGACCAATGAGATGATCAATCTTTACGAGGCCCTGGTCGATACGGCCGGCAAGCAAGTAACGCTCAAGCTGAACGCCGAGCCGAAGGTACAGGGTAGTCGGGAAGTCGTGGTCGTGCCAATCGACAGTGAAGGCAACCTGTATTACCACGACTGGGTGGAGAACAACATCAAGAAGGTGAGCGACGCGACCAAGGGGAAGGTCGGCTATCTCCACGTCCCCGACATGCAGCAGCGCGGCCTCAACGAGTTCGTCAAACACTTCTATCCCCAGGTGCGCAAGAAGGCCCTGATCATCGACGTGCGCGGCAACGGCGGCGGCAACGTCTCGCCCATGCTGATCGAACGGTTGCGGCGCGAGGCCAGCATGATTACCATTGCGCGCAACAGCGTGCCGCGAACCAATCCCCAGGAGATGATTTACGGTCCGATGGTGTGCCTCATGAACGAGTTCTCGGCCAGCGACGGCGACCTGTTTCCGTACCGCTTCCGCCAGCACAAGCTGGGCAAGCTGATCGGCAAGCGCAGCTGGGGCGGCGTGGTCGGCATCCGCGGCTCGCTGCCGTTGCTGGACGGCGGCTACTTGAATCGGCCGGAGTTCTCGCGCTACGACATCGACGGCAAGGAGTGGATCATCGAGGGCAAGGGCGTCGAGCCGGACATCGTGATCGACAACGACCCGGCCCGCGAATACGCCGGGACCGACGACCAGCTCAGCAAGGCCATCGAGGTCATCCTGGAAGAGCTGAAGACCAGGGAGAAAAGCATTCCACCGCTGCCGCCGACGCCGAAGCGGTGACGGGCTTGGTGGTTCCTTCGTCCTTCTGGGGAGTTTCGTCCTCGACCCAGGCGGATTGGCACAAACCCGAAGCGCAAGCGCCGGGACCATCCCGGTGCTTGCGCGAATCCTTCCTCTTGCCAGGACGACGGTGTCACTTTTCTCCGGATTGGCGCCACTTTCTTGACGGGCCCGCAATCTGTCCCAATGTCCGGCGAATAACCTGGTACTGGTTGATTTTGTCACCACCATCAAAGGAGGAAGTTTGATGCGACGCTTACTCTTCGCACTGGGTCTTGCCATCCTGCTGCCTCTGGCGGGTGTCCGCGGCGAACAGCCCGCGCCCGAGAAGGACAAGAAGGCGCCCGCGGGCAAGGCAACGGTCGCGGTCTTCCGTCTGCACGGAGCCGTCACCGAGGCGCCGTCCGAGGACGATCTCGGCTTCGGTCTCTCCAAGTCGGTTTCGCTCAAGGACCTCGTCGCCCGGATCAAGAAGGCCGGCGACGATCCCGCGGTCAAGGCGATCGTCCTCCTGTCCGACGGCGTCAGCGTCGGCCTGGCCCAGATTGAGGAACTGCGGCAGGTCATGGCCCAGGTGCGGAAAAGCGGCAAGGAGATTTACGCCCATTCCGACTCCATGTCGATGGGCGGCTATCTCCTCTTCAGCGGCGCCTCCCGGCTCAGCGTCACGCCGACCGGCGACATGTGGATCACCGGTCTGCATGGCGAGACGATGTATTTGCGCGGGCTGCTCGACATGATCAGCGTCAAGCCGGACTTCCTGACCTGCGGCGCCTACAAGAGCGCCGCGGAAACCTTCATGCGCACCGGCCCCTCTCCCGAAGCCGACAAGATGTACAACTGGCTCTTCGATGGGCTCTACGCGGCTTCGCTCAACCGCATTGCCCAGGGGCGCAAGGTTGAAGTCGCCAAGGCCCGGGCCTGGGTTGACGAGGGCCCTTACACCGCCGAGAAGGCCAGGAAGGCCGGCCTGATCGATGCCATCGAGCATCGCCAGGACTTCACTGCGATGCTCAAGTCGAAGTTCGGCAAGGACGTGGTCTTCGACAAGAAGTACGGCGAGAAGAAATCGTCCAGCCTCGACCTGAACAATCCCTTTGCCGCGCTCAAGCTCTGGACCGACCTGCTGGGCCAGATGCAAAAGAAGAAGTCCACCAAGAACGCGGTGGGCATTGTCTACGTCGATGGAGGCATTGCCCTGGGAAAGAGCCAGCCGTCCCTGTTCGGCAAGAGCGGCGCCATGAGTTCCGACATCCGCAAGGCCCTGGACGAGGCCGCGGCCGACGACTCGATCAAGGCGGTGGTGCTGCGGGTCGATTCTCCCGGCGGCTCGGCTGTGGCCAGCGAGATCATCCTGGACGCCACCCGGCGCGTGAAGGCCAAGAAGCCCTTTGTCGTCTCGATGGGCAACGTCGCCGGCAGCGGCGGCTATTACGTGGCCTGCGGCGCGGACACCATTTTCGCGGATGAGGCCACGATCACCGGGTCGATTGGTGTGGTGGCCGGCAAGCTGGCGACCACCGGCATGTGGAAGAACGTCGGCATCACCTTCAAGTCCTACAAGCGCGGTGCCAACGCCGGCATGCTGACCTCGGACACGGTCTTCACTCCCACCGAGCGCGAGCGGATGCAGAACTGGATGGACGAGATTTACGGCGTCTTCAAGAAGCACGTGACCGACATCCGCGGCGATCGGCTCAAGAAGCCCATCGACGAGCTGGCGGGCGGCAGGGTTTACACCGGCCGGCAAGCCCTGGAACTGGGCCTGGTGGACAAGATCGGCACGCTCCAGGATGCGATTCACCACGTCGCGGAGAAGGCCAAGCTCAAGGACTACGAGGTGCGCGTCGTTCCGGAACCCAAGAACCTCCTGGAACAGTTGATGGAGGAACTCTCCGGCGATGAGGACAAGTCGAGCGGGCTCCGCCTGGGCGGGGAGCGACCGGCCTCCCTGGTGGAGCTGGCGATGCCGCACTTGCAGCACCTGGACCCGGAGCGAGTGCGCGTGATCCGCTCGGCGCTGCAGCGGCTGCAACTGGTGCAGCAGGAGGGCGTGGTGCTGATCATGCCGGAGGCGCTGCTGGTGCGGTGAGTGCCAGGCAAGGATCTCGCCACAAAGCGACTCAGGAAAACAATGTCCGGGGCTCGCCTGTTCCCAGGGCGCTGCCCTGGGCTATCGTGTTGCGCCCCTTCGGGGCGGAAAACCAGGTCTTTCGCCCCGAAGGGGCGCAACAGACCCAGGGCGATGCCCTGGGCTATCGTGTTGCGCCCCTTCGGGGCGGAAAACCTTGTCTTTCGCCCCGAAGGGGCGCAACACGATAGCCCAGGGCATCGCCCTGGGTCAGGGGCCGAGGCGATCTTTCTTTTTCTGTGTCGCAATAACGGGCACTCCTCGCTCCCATCACGGACAAGGATTGGCACAACCACCGACCACCGGCACGCGAACCTTGCTCTGATAAGGCACCATGACGCAGCGGGTGGTGGGCACCTTCTCGGTGACGATTTCGGTCACGGTGCGGTAAGTCGTGACCGGCACCTTGCGGACGTGGATTTCCGTCCGGCACTCGGGAATCCTCACCTTGTAGGCCCGCTTTTCGGGCTGCATCTCACACACTTGCACCTTGTACTCCTCCACCTCCTCGCGCGGCACGAGAACCTTGACCTTGTACTTCTCCACCTGCTCGCGGTAGGAAGTGACCGGCACTTTTTCGGTGCGGACCTCTTCCTGGGTGATGGGGACGCGCACGGTCACCTTGCGGGTTTCCGGCCGCTGGGCCCAGGAGCGGACCTTGTAATTCTCGATCCGCTCTTCCGGCACGCAGCGGTAGCTGGTCACGGTCACGTCACGCAGTTGCGGCACCAGCTGGCAGAGGTTGCCGGTGAAGCCCGCACAGGGATTGCAGCACGGCACGGCCACCGGCTGATAGCAGACCTCCTGGCGCGTCTGGACCTCGGGGACCTGACGGTAGGAAGTGACGGTGCGCTGGCGCGTTTCTTCACGCAGCTCGGGCACCAGGACCGTTTCCTCGCGTTCCTCTTCCTCCCAGGCCGGCACCTGCACAGTGTAGTGCCGCTCCTCCAGGTGTGTTTCCGGGACCGTGACCGTCCGCTCCCGTTCTTCTTCCCGCCATTCCGTCCGCACCACGGTGCGCTGGCGAGTTTCTTCGCGGGTCACAGGCACCATGACGGTTTCGCAGCGCTCTTCCTCGCGCCAGGCAGGCACTTGCACGGTTTCCTCAACCTCTTCTTCCCGCGTTTCCGGAACGCAGCGCGAGACGGTGCGCTGCACTTCCTGGTACTCAGTCCGGTATTCCTGGCGATAACAGGTAATGGTTCGTTCCTCGTAGCTGACCGGGAACGGAGTCGGGCCGCAGGGCCACCAGGCGGTGGCGGACCCCACGGCGACCCCAAGGACAGTCAGGATCGAAACGACCGACAAGAGAACCAATCGACGCATCGGATTGCCTCCTCGGGCGAAGAGCATGGTCTTGGTGGATTGCCAGGGGAGCCCCTGTTCCACGGAGACTCCCGACGGGCGGGTCACGGCGTTGAGCGGCCCGCGGCGGAACCAAGCAAGACGTGTTTCTCCTCCCCGGCCCGCACCACCACGCGCTCCGTGGCGCTGATCTCCTGGCCATCGCGGGTGTACTCGGCCTTGAGCACGTAGGAGTAGTCCTTGCCGGGCTGCAAGGGCGGCGAAATAAACTTGCGCGTGGTCGCGGTCAGCTGGCTGGCCTTGTCGTTGACCGCCAGCCGGGCATGGGGTGGCAACTTCACCACAATGGTCGCGGGTGTGGGTGCCTTGACTTCACCCTCCGGCGGGCCGAGGTTTTCGACCTGCGCCTTGTTGCTCGCTTCGAGGTGTTCCCTGGCCGGTTCCTTGGCCGGTGCTTTGGCCGGTTCCTTCACCGATTCCTTCACCGATTCCTTGGCCGGTTCCTGGCGGCGCTCCTGATGAACAATCTTTGCCGACTCCTTGACAACGCGGACTGTTCCCGATGTCACGGGGACGCTCCTGATGACCGGGGCCGCGTACCAGGAAGATCCGTAGACGATGGGCGTTCCACCGCAGCAGCCGGAGCTGTACACCCGCATGCCGCCGCAGCAGCCGGAGCTGTACACCGGTGAGCTACCGTAACAGCCCATGCTGTACCAGCCCGAACCGTAGCAGCCGTAACTGACCGGCATGCCGCCGCAGCAGCCGGTGCTTGTCCAGCCGCCGTAGCAGCCCTGGGAGACGTAATAGCCGCCGCAACCGTATCCCTGGGCCCAGGCAGGAGCGGCGAAACTGCAGCTCAAGACCACGGCGAGGGCAAGACAGTACCTGGACATGGCAGACCTCCTGGTGAAAACACGGAATGTCCAGGGCGATCGGGCGCCTGCTGAGCCGGAGAACGGCTCAAGGAAAAGACGGGCAAACCACGTGCCGGCGCCGGGACTTGCGGAGCCGATTGATCCCCGCATGAACAGGAGGCTGTTCAGGCCGTGAACAGCTCACCCCTCGCTCGCGCGTCGGGCTAACTCGGCACGACCAATCGGCCTCATTATCGACAATCACAAGTGATTGGAACCATTGCACTTGCAACAATTCAGAAAAATCCGTTTCTCCATGCGGCCGACCTGGCACGGTGCTTGCGATTACCACCCTCAGAATCCAAACCTGACACCCAAAACGAGGTAAGAACCATGAAGAAGTTCTTCAACGCTCTGCTGAAGGCCCTGTCGGCTTTGGCGGTCTGATGAGTGCGTTTCTGTCCTGCTTTGGCCACGAATCGAGGGAAGTCCCATGAAGAAGTTCCTGAACGCTCTGCTGAAGGCCCTGTCGGCTCCTGCCTGGGGCGTCTGAGCTGTCTGACACGAGCCCTTGGAGGTTTGAGATGTCCCCGCCTCACCCGATCAGGCCAGGGGCCCTTGAAGGAGTCTCTCCCATGGCTGCAGCGCCGCAGAACGCCTCGGTCCTGATCCTCCTGGTCGAGGACACCGAGGACGACGCGGAGCTGATGACGGACGCTCTCAGAGAGGGCCGATTGAACCAGACCATCCCAACCATTGCCGTTGTGGACGATGGCGACAAAGCGATCGCCTACCTGCGCCGGCAAGGCCCCTACGCCACGGCACCCACGCCGGACCTGATCCTGCTCGATCTGGGTCTGCCGCGCAAGAGCGGCCGGGAAGTGCTGGCGGAGATCAAACAGGACCCGCTGCTGCGACGCATCCCGGTCGTCATCCTGACTTCCTCGACCAGCGAGGAAGCTTTCACGGAGGCCTACGACCTGCACGCCAACTGCTGCGTCTCCAAACCGATGGACCAGGCGCAGTTCGAGCAGGCCGTCAAGAAGATCGAGCACTTCTGGCTTCACGTCGCACGGTGCAAGTGAAGCCGGCAAGAACTGCCTCAGAGTAACCACCGTTCCCCCCAGGGAACGCCCTGAACGGAGAAAGCCATGACGAATACGATCCTTGTCGGAGGACGACCGATCGAGATCCTCCTGGTTGAAGATACCGCGGAGGAGGCCGAGTTGACGCTGCAAGCCCTCCGGGAGGGCCGGGTGCGCAACCGGGTCCACTGGGTCGAAGAGGGTGAGGAGGCGATGGCCTTCCTCCACCGCCAGGGCCGGCACGCTGCCGCGCCCCGGCCCGACCTGGTGCTGCTCGATCTGAACATGCCGCGCAAGAACGGCCTGGAAGTCCTGGCCGAGATCAAGGAGGATCCGCAGCTGCGGCGGATTCCGGTCATCATGATGACCGCCTCGGATAACGAAAAGGACGTCCTGACGGCCTACGACCGGCACGCCAACTGTTACGTCAAAAAGCCGATCGACGTGGACGAGTTCCTGGAGGCGGTCCGCTCCATCGAGGATTTCTGGCTGACCCTCGTGCATTTGCCGGCGGCCTGAAGCACGCGATCCTCCTTGACTGCTGCCGCTGGGGCGCTTACGCTGAGGGAACCGCTCCCGCAATGGAAGGAAATGCCCATGGCCCAGATCCTCTTGATCGATGACGACGTGGACTTCAGCGAATCCCTGCGGGAGCAGCTGCGGCAGCTGGGGCACGAGACCCACTGGGTCGATTGCGCCGAGGCCGGACTGGAGCTGCTGGCTTCCGCGAACCGGTTCGATCTGATCTTGCTGGACAACCTGATGCCGCGGATGACCGGCCTGGAGTTCCTGCAGGTCCGCAAGCCCCTGGCCGGGCCTGGCGCCACGGCGCCCGTCATCCTCATGACCAGCGCCGCCACGGACCGGACCGTGATCCAGGCCATGAACCTGGGGGCGTTCGCGTACGTGATCAAGCCAGTCGGCCTGGATGAGATCATCATGAAGGAAGTGGGGCCGGAGATCCGCCGGGCCCTGGCGTTCACCCGCCGGCTTCCTCCCGTGCCGATCCCCAACGGCAAGCAGGCCGACGACGACTCGGAGATCGTGGGCGGTAAACCGATGGTCCCGGTGTTCCGCCGCATCGCGGAGTCGGCCAGCCCCCTGTTCGCGGACGAGCCCGTCCTGATCCTCGGCGAAACGGGAACCGGCAAGGACCTGGTGGCCCGGGCCATCCACACCTACAGTCCCCGCAGCAACAACCAGTTCATCGTCATCAACTGCACCGGCTTCACCGAGACCCTGATCGAGAGCGAGCTGTTCGGTCACGAGCGCGGCGCCTTCACCGGGGCGGACAAGCTCCGCAAGGGGCGCTTCGAGCATGCCCACAGCGGCACGCTGTTCCTCGACGAACTGGGAGACATGCCGCTGGCCGTGCAGCCCAAGCTGCTGCGCGTGCTGGAGAACCGGGAAATCACCCGGGTGGGGTCCAACGATCCGATCAAGGTCAACGTGCGCATCCTGGGGGCGACCCATCGCGATCTGAAGGCGATGGTGCGCGAGGGCAAGTTCCGGGAGGACCTGTACCGCCGTCTGGAGGGCCTGGTGATTCATCTGCCGCCGCTCCGGGAACGGAAAGAGGACATGGAGCGGCTGGCACGCCGGTTCCTGTGCCGGATGTTTGTCGATGCCACGGCCGCTCCGACCTTGCATCCCCTGACGCTGCGGGCCCTGCAAGAGCATTCCTGGCCGGGCAACGTCCGGCAGCTGCAAAAGGTGCTGCGGCGGGCCGCCAGCCTGGCGCACGGCGGGGAGATCCTGCCCGAGGACCTGGACTTCGGCGACGTCGATCCCAGCTCCGCCTCCCCTGCCGAGCCGGCCAATGAGTCCAGCGCCCGCGCCAGCCTGCGTCAGGCCATCGCCTGGGCCTGGAGCAGCGAGCAGCCAGACCTGTGGCCGCTGTTGCAGGAGATGCTGGAATGCGAGCTGCTGCGGCACGTCTCGACGCAGCCGGCGCTCAGCGAGGTCCAGCTGGCCCGCCGGCTCGGGATGGCGCGCAACACGCTCCGGGCCCGTCTCAAGAAATACGGTCTGAAAGAACCCAGCAATGGCGATTGAGAGGTATCAGCAGAATGACGTAGGCCGGCCTTCCCAGGCCGGCCCGCGTGCGTCGGTCATGGGGCAACGGACCCTTACTCCCGGGGCTGCGCCTTTGGCAAGGTGAAGCAGAAGGTGCTGCCCTTGCCAAACTCCGATTCCACCCAGATCCGCCCGCCGTGCCCGGTGACGATCTTCTGGCAAATGTGCAGCCCGTAGCCGAAGCCGGGGGTCTTCACGTCCATCAGCCGGGACTCCACGCCCAGCCCGAAGATCTTATTGAAGAACCGCTCCTCGATGCCGATGCCGTTGTCGCGCACCCAGAACAGGATGTTCCCCTGCTCCGGGCGAGCACCAATGGCCACCCGGACCGGTCGATCCGGGGCACGGTACTTGATCGCATTGCCGATCAGGTTCTGGAACAGCAGGACCAACTCGGCGCTGTTGCCGTTGACCCAGGGAAGTTCACCCCAACTCACTTCCACCTGGGATTGCTCGATTTGCTCGATTTCCGCCTTCAGGTTGTTGTGAGCCGCCTGCACGACCTTGGCGGCATCGATCGGGGTTTTCTTCCGCTCGCGCTGGACCACGATGCGCGTAATCCTCCAGGAGATCGATGAGTTCTTCCATCTGTGTCGCACCGGCGATGGTCTTGTCAATCCAGTTATCGGCCTCCTCAGTGATCTTGCCCTTGTAGCCCTTTGCCAGCTTCACGGGCCAGTTCAAGAGACTGCGCAGCGGCTTCTTCAGATCGTGGACGGCGACGTGGGCAAAATGCTCCAGTTCGGCCGTGGAGCGGGTCAGCGCCTCGGTCCGCTCAGCGACGCGCCGGTCCAGCTCCGCGTTGATCTGGCGCAGGGCCTCCTCCGCTTCCTTGATCGAGGTGATGTCGAAGGCCACGCCCTGAAGAAAGGAGGGATGGCCTTCCGCGTCGCGGACGATGCTGGCGAAGCCCTGCACCCAGACGACCCGGCCATCCTTGGCAATGAAGCGGTAGATGGAGCGGAACGGCTGACCGCTGGCGCAGGTCGGGGCGAACTGGTGGTTCCAGCGCGTCCGGTCGTCGGGGTGCAGCTGGCGATGCCACAGCACCGGGTCTTCCAGCCATTCCTTCTGAGTAAAGCCCAGCATCTGCTCGATTTGCGGGCTGACGTACAGCTCCGGGGCGTCTCGTCAAGCGGAGCGATGAAGGTGACGGCCGGGATGTTCTCGACCAGGGTGCGGAACTTGGCCTCGTCGCGCTTGCGCTTGCTGACGTCGCGGATGACGCTGGTGGCCAGCACGCCCTGCGGCGTCTGCAGCGGACTGAGGCTGATCTCGACGGGGAACTCGGTCCCGTCCTTGCGCCGGCCGAACAGCTCCAGCTCGGCGCCCATCGGCCGGGGGCGGGGCTGAGTGAAGTAGCCGTTGCGCTTGGCGACGTGATCGCGGCGGAAGTGCTCCGGCACCAGGATCTCGATTTCTTGGCCGAGCAGTTCCGCGCACTTGTAGCCGAACAGCTGTTCGGTTTGCTCGTTGACCAGGACGATAGCCCCGTGGGAGTTGATGACCACCAGGGCGTCCGGCAGCGACTCCATGAGATTGCGGAAGATCGCTTCCGACCAGTGCTGCTCCTCACCAGTGCGCGGAGTGGAGGACAGCTCTTCCGGTACGTCTGGACGTACCGGGAGAGTTGGAGTCCTGGCATGAGCCAGCCGTTCCAGGACCGCCTCCGCTTCCCGATAGGCGGGGTCCGTTTGCAGCAATTCTAACTTGTTCATGGGTGGGCATTCCTTCCAATCGGTGTGGCAACCAGCGGCAGCGGCATTCTCCCCGAAGGTGTTTCGGGATCTGTCGCGGCCTCGATCTCAATGACTTCCACGTCGGGAGCGATTGCGGCAAATGCTTCTTCCAGGATCGGCTCCAGCGCCTTCCCGGACATTGCAGCAGCTCCCGCCAGTCGTACGTGGACACGCTCCGGAGCAACGCTCACCAGCTCCAACCGGCCGCCATCCTGATGGACCAGGGGCTCGACCTGCTCCAGCGCTTGCCGCACCCGCGTTTCCAGATCCACGGGATGTAGCCCGTGTAGCAATAACAGCCGGCCGACAAGATCGTCGCTGCCACAGGCCGCGACCGCGGCAGCCGAATCGGTCTGACGGAGGATCTCCAGCATTCGCGCCAGGCCCGCCTGGTGGAAGGCCAGCAGCGTCTGGACGACCTCCCGTGCCGCGGCGTGGGCCGTGGGATCGGGGAGCCGGGCCAGCTGCTCAATCAGCGTCTCGACCTTCCGCATCTGATGATCGAGCCAGTCTCTGTCCAGGTCGGTCATCGTTGCACCTCGGCCTCTCGAACGGGCTCGCAAGGAATTCAACCACGGATGACACGGATAACACGGATAAAGACAAAGGAATGCCTGTTGTCTTTATCCGTGTTATCCGTGTCATCCGTGGTTAGATTCTTGTGCCAGGACGCCAAACGTGGGCGAGTGCCGAACCTCGATCACTTTGCCGCCGCCCAGATAGAAATGCACGCCGCACGGCAGACACGGATCGAAGCTCCGCACGGCGCGCATGATGTCGATGCCCTTGAAGTTCTCGGGGCTGTTCTTCTCGAAAATCGGCGTGTTCTGCACCGCATCCTCGTAGGGGCCCGGAATGCCGTTGGAATCGCGGGGACTGCTGTTCCAGCAGGTCGGCGGATAGGGATGGTAGTTGGCGATCTTGCCCTCGCGAATGACGACGTGATGCGACAGCACACCCCGCACCGCCTCGTGGAAGCCGCAGCCGATCGCTTCGTCCGGCACCTTGAACTCGCTGGCCGTCTGGGTCCGCCCGGCGAACAGTTCCTTCCGCGCCTGGTCGAGGAAATACAGTGCCAGCGCCGCCGCATACGCCTGGAAATAAGTGCGGGCCCGGTCGCGTTCGATGGCGTTGCTCCAGCGCGGGATCTTCCATTCCAGATCCATCTCCGGCAGGTTCGCCGTGCGCGGCAGGTGGATCTGGACGCTGTGGCCGGTCGCCTTGACGCCGCCCACGTTCACGAGCCCGGCCAGGGCCGTGACCCAGAAGCGGGCCAGCGGGCCGCCGCCGGTGTCGAGCGGCAGCAGCTGCCCGCTGTTGCGGTCGTACCAGCGCGGCGACATGACCCAGGTGTATTTGCCTCCGGGCCCCATGTCGCGTTTCTGGGGCCTGGGAAGCGTCGTCTGGTTCCAGGGGTGGCGCTGATCGATCGGATTGCCGAGCGGGTCATTCTTGACGAAGGTTTCGCCGTCCTGCCAGTCACCGTAGAAGGAGCTGCCCAGCAAGATGCGGATGCCGAGGTTGATCTCGACCAGGTCGGTGGTGACCAGCTTGCCATCGACGACAACGCCGGGAGTCACGAACATGCCCCGGCCCCATTCGCTCATCTTCTGGTAGGTGTAATCGCAAACAGCAGGATTGTTGAAGCTGCCCCAGCAGCCAAGCAGCACGCGGCGCTGACCGACCTTCTCGTAGCCGGGCAGCGCTTCGCAGAAGAAATCGAACAGGTCATCGTGCAGCGGCACGGCCTTCTTCATGAACTCGACGTACTTCAGCAGCCGGACCAGGTAATCGCTGAACAGCTGGACGCTGGGCACGGTGCCGACGCCGCCGGGGTAGAGCGTGGAGGGGTGAACGTGCCGGCCCTCCATCAGGCAGAACATCTCCCGGGTCAGCCGGCTCATCACCAGGGCCTCGCGGTAGAACGACCCGGTGAACGGGTTGAGCGCGCTCATGATGTCGGCGATGGTACGGTGGCCGTGGATGCTGGAGTGCGGGGCGGCGGTCCGCTGGGCCCTGTCCCAGACCTCGGGATTGGTTTCCTTGACCATGCGCTCGCAGAAATCGACACCGACGAGGTTATCCTGGTAGAGGTTGTGATCGAACATGTACTCGGCCGACTCGCCGAGGTTGATGATCCATTCGGCCATGGCCGGCATCTGGATCCCGAAGGCCATGTTCTGAGCGTAGACGGCACAGGTGGCGTGATTGTCGCCGCAGATCCCGCAAATCCGGCTGGTGATAAAGTGAGCGTCGCGCGGGTCCTTGCCCTTCATGAAGATGCTGTAGCCGCGGAAGATCGACGAGGTGCTGCGGCACTCAAGCACCCGGCCATTGGCGAAATCGATCGTGGTGTGAATCCCGAGGCTGCCCACGATCCGCGTGATGGGGTCCCAGGATTTCTGGACGATCTGGGGAGGATTACTCATTTCGTACTCCTCTCAATCCGAAAGAACTCACCACAGAGGACACAGAGAAGACAAGAAAGGAACACTAATCTGCGCTAATCTTCGCTAATAGTCTGTGTCTCTGTGCCCTGGGTAGTTCAATTCTTCTTCCTTCGATTAGTGAAGATTAGCGCAGATTAGTGTTCCTTTCTTGTCTTCTTCACCGATGTCGCCATACCGGTTCGGTGTTGGCCGAGTGCTGCGTGTACTGGCGCAGCTTGCGGATGGCCCGGCCGTAGGTGGAGATCGCCTCGGTAGACAGCTTGGCTCCGGGCGGCTCGTCCAGGAACGAGGGCTGCATGAACTTGTCGGGGAAGCCGGGCATGGTGCAGCCGATGCAGACTCCGCCGACGTTGGGACAGCCGCCGATGCCGTTGATCCAACCGCGTTTGCCGACGTTGCATTGCACCACCGGGCCCCAGCAGCCCACCTTGACGATGCACTTGCGCGAGCCGTAATGCAGCCCGAAGTCGGCCTGCTCGTAGTAGCCGGCCCGGTCGCAGCCCTCGTGGACGGTGTTGGCGAACAGCCAGGTGGGGCGGTGCTTGTCGTCCAGGGGAATCATCGGCACTTCCCGGTCGGCCGCCTGATACAGAAGATAGAGGAGCGTTTCCATGAAGTTGTCGGGCTGCACCGGGCAGCCCGGGACGCAGACCAGGGGAATCCCCGATTGCGGCGACTTTCCAACCCCAGCCCAGATAATCGGCCAGGCCCATGCAGCCGGTCGGATTGCCAAGCATGGCATGGATGCCGCCGTAGGCCGCACAGGTGCCGGCCGCCACCACCGCCCACGCCAGCGGCGCCAGCCGGTCGATCCAGGTGCAGGTCAAGATCGGCTGACCCGTGGCCGGATCGACGCCAAATCCGGCCCAGTAACCTTCCTCCTTGTTGTTCTCGTTGGGGATCGAGCCCTCGATGACCAGCACGAACGGCTTCAGCCGGCCCTCGGCGGCATCGTGGAGAGCGCGCAGGAACTCGTCGCCGTTCTCGGAGGCCAGGACCGGGTTGTGCAGCCGAACCCGGGGAATTCCGGGGATACTGCCGAGGACCAGGTCCTCGATGCTCGGCTGCGTCGCGGCCGTGATGGAGATGGTGTCGCCATCACAGCTCAGACCGGCGGTGATCCAGATCACGTCGATCTGGGACAGCGGCGCTGGATTGGCGAGTTTCGGTGTGTCTGTCATGGGGGGCGGTCCCTGGTTCTTCATTTAACCACGGATGACACGGATGACACAGATAAAGGCAACGGGCATTTTATCCGTGTCATCCGTGTCATCCGTGGTTACATTAAGAATGACGAGGAGGATTGGACAGATGGCAACGATAGGCGAACTCCTGAACGAGGCGGTCAAGCTCCACCAGGCCGGCAACCTGCAGCAGGCCGAGCAACTTTATCGGCAAGTGCTGCGCGTTGACCCCCGCCAGCCCGACGCGCTGAACCTGCTCGGCGTCCTGGCCAACCAGGTCGGCAAGCCGGAAGCGGGCATCGAACTGATTGCCCAGGCCGTGGCCCTCAAGCCGGCGGAGCCGGAGTTCCACAACAACCTCGCGGCCGCCCACAAGGCCGCCGGCAACGTCGCCGAGGCCATCACCCACTACCGGGAAACGCTGCGCCTGAAGCCCACCTCCGTCAGCGCTCACGTCTACCTCAGCGATGCCCTGATGGAGCAAGGGAACCAGGACGAGGCGCTGCACCACAGCCTGGAGGCGTTGCGGCTGCAGCCGGACTCGGCCCTGGCGTACTGCACCCTGGGGGAGCTGGCTGGCTACGGTCGCTACGAGTACACCGGCGAGGACATCCAGCGCATGCAGGACCTGCTCGCCGAGAAGCGGCACGGCATTCACGACGCCAGCTTGCTCTGGTTCACCCTGGGAGCCTACTGGGAAAAGAAGGGCGATTGTGACGAGGCGTTTCGCTGCTACGCTCGGGCCAACGAGCTGAAAGGCGAGGTCTACCGCCAGAGCAACAAGAGCTTTGACCGGAAACAGCACGCCGAGTGGATCAACCAGATCATCGCGGTCTTCACGCCGGAGTTCTTCCAGAAGACGCAGAACTTCGGCAGCGACAGTGAAATCCCGGTCTTCGTGGTGGGGATGGTGCGCTCCGGCACCAGCCTGGTGGAGCAGATCCTGGCCAGCCACCCCCAGGCCTTCGGCGTCGGCGAGCTGAAGGACATCGACCAGATCTCGGCCGTCCTGCCCGGCCGGCTCGGTGGCAAGGAGGGCTACCCGGCGTGCATGAGCCGGATCGACCCGTTCCACGCCAAGAGCGTGGCTTACCTCTACCTGCAGCGGATTGCCCGGCACGCCGGTCCGGCCATCCGCGTGATTGACAAGATGCCGCACAACTACCTCCACCTGGGTCTGCTGGCGGTGCTGTTCCCACGGACGCGCATCCTCCACTGCCGCCGCGATCCGATGGACACCTGTGCCTCGGCCTACTTCCAGAACTTCAAATGGTTGCCCTACGCCAGCAGCATGGAGGACATCGCCTTTTACTACCACCACTACGTGCGACTGATGGAACACTGGCGTCGGGTGCTGCCCTTGCCGATGCAAGAAGTCGCCTACGAGGAACTGGTCGCCAACCAGGAGGCCGTCAGCCGGCAGCTGGTCGCTTTCTGTGGGCTGGAATGGGACGATCGCTGTCTGGCGTTTCACAAGAGCCCGCGCGTGGTGCAGACGGCGAGCAAGCTCCAGGTGCGGCAGCCGATCTACACTCGGTCCGTGGCCCGCTGGAAACGGTTCGAGAAGCATTTGCAGCCACTGAAGGATGCCCTGGGAAACGTGGGCACAGCTTAGCCTGGCTCAATCGGCGGTTGCCCTCTATGATACCATTACTTCGAGAGGTTCCTGACGTTCCTGTCTTGCCAACGAGGATTTGACACCCATGTGGACCACCCTGGCCGTGCTGACGGCCCTGAGTACAACGGTCGCGGCCGAGACTCCCTCGCTGAAAATCTCCCGCGTTCGCCTCACCTACGGCATGCACGGCCCGGTTCGCGCTAGCGCGAAGCTGTTGCCCGGCGGCAGCCTGGACATTGCCTACAACGTCGAGGGCCTGACCGCGGCCGCTAGCGGCGAGGTCGAGTACAGCACGACGCTGGAGATCCTCAACAAGGACGGCAAGAGCCTGTTCAAACAGGAATCGAAACCGGAAAAGACCCTGCTATCTCTGGGCGGCAGGCAAGTTCCCGCCATGGCTCACCTGGACGTCGGCCCCCAGAGCCCGGCGGGAGAATATACGGTCCGCGTCACCGTCACCGACGTGGTCGGCAAACAAGCCAAAACGTTCTCGCAGCAGGTTCAGGTGATGCCGCCCGACTTCGGCATTGTTCGCGTCACCACCACCAGTGACAGCGAGGGCAAGAACCCCACGGCCGTGCCCGGCGCCGGCGAGAACCTCTGGATCAACTTCCTCGCGGTCAACTTTGGCAGGGATGTCAAGGAGAAACAACCCCACATCACCTTCGAGATGCGGATCTTCGACGACAAGGGCAAGCCGACCACGCCGAAGCCCTTCACGGGCACGGTCAAGAGCATGGTGCCCGAGAATGCCGTGGGGGTCCCCGGCCAGTTCGTGATCGGACTCAATCGGCCAGGGAAGTTCCGCGTCGAACTCAAGGCCACCTGCGAGGTATGCAAGAAGAGCACCGAGCTTTCCTTCCCTCTGGTAGTCGTGGCCCCGCAGTGAGAACACGATCCGCAAACCATTCGTCAATGAACCGGTCCCCTCGGACCGACGTGGAGGTAATCATGACACGTCCATCCCGGCCCTGTCTGGGCCTCGCCTGGACTTTGCTGGTCTTGCTGCCCCCTGCCCTCGGGGCGGCGGAGAAGGCCCCGGTGATCGCCCGATCGCTGACCCCAGACGCATCGATGCTCCGCCGGACGGAGTTTGGTCAGCCCTGGCACCTGGTCAAGAAAAACGATGAGCTGACCGGAGGCCAGACCGTCCTGGGTCTGCGCGGCGCGGCAATGCAATCCAAAAACGGTGCCGTGCGACTGACCTTCCTGGGCGACATCAACGGCCGATCACCGTATCCGATCCGCGAGACGGCCATTGTCATGCCCGACAAGCCGTCGCAAAGCGATCTGGATTTCACCCTGGAACGAGGCCGGATCGACCTGGTCAACCTCAAGGAGAAGGGTCCGGCGACGGTGCGGGTGACGGTCCTGGGGGAACCGTGGGAGTATGTGCTGGAGACGCCCGGCACCAGCATCGCCCTGGAGATCTATGGCCGCTGGCCTCGGGGCGTGCCCTTCAATCCCAAACCGGGTCCGAAGGATGTCCCCAACGTTCACCTGATCTCGCTTGTTCTCAAGGGAGAGGTGCAGGTCAAGTACGACGGCATGCAGCGGCTGCTGCAGGCGCCGCCGGGTCTGGCCATGCTGGACTGGGACAACTCCGATCCGAGCCACCCTCTGCCGCAACAACTGAACAAGCTGCCTGACTGGGGCACCGGCGCCAACCCGACCGAGGAACAGAAAAAGATCGCTGTCGTGCTAAAGAAGATCCACGGGTTGATGATGACGCGACCGCTGGACGAGGTACTGGACCAGATGGTGAAATCGGAGGAGCCGCTGGAGCGGCGCTTCGCTGTCTTCGCGATGGGCGCCCTCGACGACCTGCCCCGGCTGGCCACGGCCCTGCGGACGACGAAGTACGAGGACGTCTGGGACAACGGCGTGCTGGCCCTGCGTCACTGGATCGGCCGGGGGCCCGGACAGGACATCAAGCTCTATCATGGGTTGATCGAGAAGAAAAACTACACCCCCTTGCAGGCCGAGACCGTGTTATCCTTGCTGCACAGCTTCGGCGACGAGGAGCGGGTCCAGATCGAAACCTATGGGCTGCTGGTCGGGTATCTTGGCAACGAGGAACTGCCGCTCCGCGGCCTGGCCTACTGGCACCTGAAACGGCTGGTCGATGGCAAGGAAGTCAAGGCGCTCGGCTACGATCCGCTCGCTCCCAAGGAGCAGCGCGACCAGGCCCAGGCCAAATGGCGCGACCTGCTCAAGAAGAGCAATGCGCTGGTGGGCGAGTTGCAAGGTCTCAGCGACCGCGACCTGACCCGGCCCGAAACGTGCAAACAGCTGATTGACGATCTGGACAATCCACTGCTGCCGGTCCGCGTGCTGGCCTACCGATACTTGAAACAGCTGGTGGACGAAAACAAGGCCCAGGCGCTCGATTACAACCCGCTCTACCCCCGGGAGCTGCGCGAGAAGGCCCAGGCCAGGTGGCGCGAGCTGCTCAAGAAAGGCGAGCTGCCACCGAAGAAAACGCCCAAGGACAGGTAAGTGAATTCCCGATGCCGCACCCGAACCGCACCCAGGGCTCACGCCCTGGTCTATTGACTGTCGCCCCTTCGGGGCTAAAGGAGATCCGATCATGACCCAGACTCCAACGCCGTCCCTGGCGTGCCGTCTGCTGCTGACCCTCGGCGCGGCGCTCGTGCCGGTGTCCCTTGCGCAGGCTCAGCAGCCCCCGCAGGGCGGCTTCCGCGCGCCGCCCCCGCAACAGTTCGCCAACCAGCCGGCGTCGCAGACCCAGATTGCCAACGTGCAGCAGCCCACCACCTATCCGATGGGCAACTTCAACTCCAACCCGTATCTCTACGGCGGCGGCTACGGCTATGGCGGCTACGGCGGCTACGGCGGCGGCTACTATCCCGGCCAGGTGGGCGGGGCCCTGCAAGGAGTGGCGGCGGTCACCTCGGCCAACGCCAACTATCAGGGCACCATTCAGAACGCCCGGCTGCAGCAGTCGTATGCCAACCAGTCCAAGCTCGATTATCGCCGCAAGGCCATCGAGGAGTGGCAGTACGAAAAACAGTTTGAGCTGTCCCCCGAGGACATCAAGGCCAAGGAGGATGCCCAGGCCCTGCGCCGGGCCCGGTCGGACCCGCCCAATGTCGAGATCTGGGCGGGAACGTCCATCAACGTGATCGTGCGGTCGGTCCAGCGCATGCAGCTGGGCGGGCTGCGGGGTCCGCAGGTGCCTCTGGACTCCAACGTGACCAGGCACGTGAACCTGACCGACGGCACCACGGGCGGCAACGTTGGCCTGATCCGCGACGGCAAGCCACCGATATGGCCCCTGGTCCTCAAGACCAAGGACTTCGAGGAGGACCGCAAGAAGATCGACAAGCTGACCCAGACCGCGGTTCAGCAAGCCCGCTCCGGACGGGTCGGCGACGATACCCTGTTCAGCCTGATCGACGCCTCCAACAAGCTGCGTGATAAGATCGACGCGGCCGTGATGACGCTTACTCCGACCGCGTGGGTCCAGGCCAGCCGCTTTGCCAACGAGCTGAAGGGCACCATCAAGGCGCTGCAGGATCCCAACGTGGCCAAGCAGTTCAATGGGCAGTGGTCGGTCCAGGCCAGCAACGTGGGCGAGCTGGTGGACCAGCTGACGCGCCAGGGTCTCAAGATCGCCCCGGCCGCTCCCGGCGACGAGCCCTATTACACGTCGCTGTTCAATTCCCTCATCAGTTACGACATGGGTCTGAACCAGCTGGTGGCCCGCGGCCCCAGCGGCGGTCCAGCGATGCGGTGATTGGCCAGAAGAATACCCCACGGAGCGCATCCGTGGGGTATTCGCGCCAGTCGGCGGCAATCAGGTCCGCCAGCCCGCCGGCTGTCGGCCGCTCCTTTTCAATTCGTTCGCAGCCCGTGAAGAAGCGTCCGCGAAGCTAGCCGCTCTGCACGAACTGGCCCGTCCCGCCCTGGAAAAGGCGATCCAAGGCAAGTTATCCCTTGAGGTCCGTCGCCGCACCGAGGGACTTGTCGAGCAAACGGTGCCCCTGAATCTATCCTGACCATCAAAGGTCCGCCGAGAAGCGACAGCCGGCAAAAGAGAGACCCAATGGACGAGCAGGGCTTTCTGGAAGCGATGAAGGCCAACCCCCACGACCCGGACCTTCCCCTGGTTTACGCTGACTGGCTGGAAGATCACGGCCGGGAGGAGGAAGCCCTGGCCGTCCGGGTCCGCCAGCGGGTCGGGGCGAAGGCCCAGGTGTTCACACGGTCCCGGGCCGAGGCGGAAGAGGGCTACGATGCCCGTCTCGCCAGCCGGTATTTTTCCGAGTATCCGGGCCTTCAGGTGGTCGTGGTTGGCTACGAGGCCCCGACCAAGCTGGGTTTCGCGTTGTGTTCGCCCTCCGTGCGGCCCATCGATCTTGTTCCCGGCCAGGCGACGACGCCGATCCTCTACCACCGCAAACAGCAGAGGGGCAAGCTGCGTTCCACCCAGGTCGTGTTCGTCCGCCCGGCCGAACCCCGGAAGCAGCGAAGGGACTGAAAGCGTTAACGTTTCAAGTGTTTCGGTGTTTGCACTGGTAGCGGAGCCTGAAGTCCTCAGCGAAACCCCGGCGGAGACCGACCGATGAACCGTCATGCTTTTGCTGGCTGTCTGCTGCTCCTTCTTTCTGCTGCGTCGTCGCAGGCCGGAGACGGCGATTGGTCCGGGCTCCTGAAATCCTGCAAGAAGGCGACTGACCGAGGCCATTACCGCGAGGCCGAGAGCCATGCCGCAGCAGCGCTCCAGAAAGCGACGCAATCCGGCGCCGGCGACAAGGTCATCGCTCGCTGTCTGATCCAGCAGGCCGAGGTCCTGCTGAAGCAGGGCCGGTACGGCAAGGTCAACGAGATTGCCGGCAGGGCGCAGGTGCTGCTGGAGAAACTGCACGGGCCGGAGCATCCCGACGTGGCGCTCTGCCTGGAGCTGCGGGCCGACGCCCTGTGCGCCATGGGGTTTCCCACCGTGGCCTTCAAGCTGGCTCGCCAATCGGCCATCCTGCGTCGGAAGGCGTTCGGGGACCAGCATCTGGAGTTGGCCCGGGCCCTGGAGACGCTCAATCGCATCTATGCCACCCCCACGGAGAACTCCTGGGCACTGGGCTGGAAGGAACCGGAAGAATGGTTTGCCAGGGCTGGCGAGCGGGTCCTGGCGATCCGTCAGGCGCTGCTGGGGGAGAATCATCCCGGTCTGATCCCCGCTCTGCTGAGTCGGACGGGGTCTGACCAGGAGCGGGAGGCACGGCTTCGTCAGGCGGAGAAACTGATTCGCAAGCACTACAGCGAGGAGCATCCGCTCATGGCGGAGTGCCTGCGGGAGTTGGCCCGCGTCGAACTGGACAGGAAGAATGTCCAGGCGGCGGAAACCGGCTTGCAGCGCAGTCTCGCTCTCAGTCGGAAGACGCTGGGGTCCGACCACCCTGGCGCCGCTGCCACTCTGGAATTGTTGTCCCAGGTGAGCCGGCGCCGGGGACATTCGATCCGGGCCGAAACCTTGTTGCTCGAATCGATCCGGTGTCGCTTCCGTGGCCTGAGCGACGCGGAGCTGTGCTGGTTTTTCCAGATCGCTGTGCGGTTGCGGCATACCTCCGACCCATTCCAGAAAGACCCGTTGAGCTACGAAGTCTACCTGACGGAGATGATCGCCCGACGGGGGCCAACCATCGAGTCTTGCCTGCAAAGGTACTACGATGAGCTGAGCAGCCGATACGGTCGCGCGGTCCTTTTCAATCATTTCCGGGACTTCCTGGCGGACTTGCGATTCGCATCCTTGCAGGACCTGCCTTATGCGCACGATGACTTCGAGAGCCTGGAGGTGCTGACGGCCCTGCGGCGGGTGCAGGGCCGACCCGACCCCGTGCAGATCGTCGTTCGCAGACCCACGGTCCTTGAAAGCGTGTTCCCGGACCTGCCGGAGTTCGCGGTCGCTCTGCGCAACGTGGATAGCCTGAGCCAGCCGGCCGGCTTTACCGAGGGCGGCGATTACCGTTCGGGGCGGTTGACCCGATGGCGCTTTCAGGTTCAGGATTCGCGCGGCGAGATCCTGCCGATCCGGCCGCCGGCTGATCCCCATGACGGAGGCATCTTTGGACGCACGAGCTTGCGCCGTGGAGAAGAATGGGCCACGACTCTGCCCCTGGGCCATTACACGCTCATTCCGCGCCCTGGGGATTACTCCGTTCGGATTCTGTATCACGACCGCCAGCCTCTGATGAGCCGTACGCTGCTGGCCGGGCTGATTGTCTGCCAGTCACCGGTGATCCAGCTCAAGGTTTCTCCTCGGGTCATCGAGGTGAGCGCGGAGGAACGAACTCGGGTGAAGCAATTGTTGAAGACTCTGGACCCCAAGGGCAAGGTATTGGTCGTGGCCGACGGCTACGGCCCCTGGGCCCACGAATTTGTCGCTCCCACCAGCCCGCCTGGCCAGATCCTGACTCTGGGCTGGAAAGCGGTCCCGGTCTTGTTCGACGAGCTGGCCCGAACGGATCTGCCCGACAAGCAACGAGCCTGGATTCTGGCCCTGCTCTTCAGCATTACCGGCGCGAATGATCCGCGCGACGACACGAGTGGAGTGCTGGGTGATCATGTGTCGCATCAGCGCCCCTGGACCGTTTCGTTCGGCCGACCCGGGCAAACTTCCAGCGGAGGTTTTGGTTGGAGCGAGCCAATAAGCACGGAGGAAACGATCGATCCGCGCAAACAAAAGGCTTTTGCGCAGGTGGGAGGAATGGAAGAAGTACGTCGTGGTCAAGCAAACCGGGTCAATGAAACCCTGATACCGAGGAAAGGGGCAGAAATGGAGAACAAGGTTTCTTCACTCACCCAGCGCCGGCGGTCGGTGTCCGCGCCAGGAGTGATCCTGGCGATCCGGGCACCCTGGAAACGTCGCGTTCTCGCGTTGGTCTCTCTGCTGCTGTCCCTCTGGGGCTTGACGGAATGGATGCAGTCGCTCGCACTCTCGACCCCCCAGGCTGCGGAGGGGAGAGACGCAGGCAGCCGCGACGGACTTGCGCCGGACTCAACCGTCCGGCTGCGTTCGGACTGCTTCCAGCAGGAGGGAGGGATTGCCGGCCTGGCTTTCTCTCCGGATGGACGGACCCTGATTTCCTGCAGCTTCCCTGGCGAGGTCTGCAAATGGGATGTTCGCACCGCGAAACTCCTGGAGCGCTGGAAGGGGGTCCCGGAACTATCGAACTTCGTCCGTTTTGCCAGCGACGGCAAGATGGTTGCCGGCGCTTCCGAAGGCTGGATTTACTGCCTCGACCTGGCCCGGAAGCGGGTTGTCCGGCAGTTGGGGCCGTGTGGCGATCATGTCACAGGGATGGCTTTCTCTCCGGATGGCCGCCGGCTCGCAGCCTGTGCGTTCAGGGAAATCGCCTGCTGGGACATGGAGTCGGGTCGCTTGCTCTTCCGGCGAAAGACGCCCGACCTCAACGTGAACTGCGTTGGCTTCTCCCCTGATGGGGAGCTTCTCCTGGCCGGGGGAGACGTGTTCTCAATCGAAGCGGTCAAGAAAGGCATTGGGAACGTCTGGTTTTTCCGCGTCAGCACAGGAACCTGGCTCAAGCATTTGAGTAGCGTTTGGGACACGCGATGTCTCTGTTATTCTCCTGATGGCAAGCTCCTCGCCACGTGCGGCGACGACACGAAGGTTCTTCTTTATAATACGGAGACGGATCGGCTGCTCTACAAGTTCGAGGGATGTGCAATCATCTCCCGACGCGGCAACGTGGTCTGGCAGGTCGTCTTCTCCCCGGATGGCCGGTTCCTCGCCTCGCAGGCCCAGGACCGGACAGTCCGGATCTGGTCCCTGGAATCCAAACAGCAGACTGCTCTCATCCGAGGTCGTGATGTCTGGGCAATGCGACTCGCCTTTTCACCTGACGGCAGGGTGCTGGCGATCGGCATGGAAGGTGGGCAAATCCGATTGCATGAGGTTCCCTCCGGGCGCAAACTTTGAATGGGCCCGACGGAGGCAGTAGGGGAGAGCCGGGTCTTGCACCGTTTCCGAGACGTGACAGTGGAACCTACCAGGGTATCATGCCGATGAAACGAACCTTGCGGGCCCTTGCTCTGCTGGTCTGCCTGGCTCTGCCCTTGCCTTCCGCCAGTGCCGACCCGCCGCGGCTGGACCTGGCTGGGGATCCTCTTCCTCCAGGCGCCGTCGCTCGGCTGGGAAGCAGCCGGCTGCGGCACGGCGGCGTCCTCCAGGCGCTGGCGTTCACTCCGGACGGTCGGGGACTGCTGGCCGGAGCAAGGGATGGCTCGGTGGTGCTGTGGGACGCGGCCACGGGCAAAGCCCGGCTGCGCCTGCTCGACACGGGGCCGGGGATTGCTGCCGTGGCCGTGTCTCCCGACGGCAAGGTGCTGGTTTCCGCCGATCAGAAGGGCGAGGTGCGGCTGTGGGATGCAGGCACAGGGCAATGCCTCGACCACTGGCGGGGTTTTCCGAGCAAGATGCCAGCGCCTTGCCGGTTCCTGTGGTTCCTTCCCGATGGGCGGTCGCTGCTCTTGCTGGGAGATGGAATGCAGTGCCGGGATGTCCGCACGGGCCGCTTGCGGCCCTCGCCCATCCAGGAGATCCGTTATGTTGAAACGGCAACCCTCGCCGCGGATGGCAGGACACTCGCTCTGACCGACTCGTCGCGCTCCCTCGAATGCTACGACCTCCCTTCTGGCAAGCGAAAGTTCCAGGTCACGTCCGAAACCAGCGATCTTGGCCGGGGGAGCGATCAACTGGCCTTCTCTGCCGCTGGTCGGAAGCTCCTGGGCATCGACGCCCACGGCTTCCGCGCCGTCTGGGATGCCGCCACCGGGAAGGAGTTGGAGGCGCCGAATGGGGAAGCCATTTGTCCGCTCCTGGTCGTGGCGTCCGATGAGAAACGGTTGCTCCTGAACCCCGCCTGGAAAGAAGGCCGGGACGATGGCCGGCCGTTGTTTCTCTACCGGAATGCACTGGGAGGTCTGCATGCCGCCGCCCCGGTGGCTTTGTCTCCCGATGGTCGGACTCTCGCGGTGGGTCACGAGGACAACGCCATCCGGCTCTGGGACCTCAAGACGAAAACCGAACGCTTGCCGGGGACGCCCATCCGGGGACAGGAATGGAACTCACGCCCGCAGGTCAGATTGTCACCGGATGGCCGGACTCTGGCCGTCCTCGACGATTATCGCGTGCTGACCGTTGGAGACACTCGAACAGGTCGAATTGCCTGGCAGGCGCCTGACCAGGGAGCGATTGACCGCTTCATCTTCTCCGCGGACGGCAAGCAGCTGGTCACCGTCGAACAGAGCAAAGGGCTGAACACGGTCACGTTTCGAGACACAACCTCTGGTCGCAAACAGCGCGAACTGCCGCCGTTCCCCGGCATCGTGACATTTCTGGCGGCGTCTCCGGATGGGCGCTGGCTGGCGGGCAGCGTGGAATCGGAACGCCGAGTCTGCTTCTGGGACCTGGCCCGGCAACGCTGCACCCGGGGCCAGGGCCTTACGACTGCGCGGATTCAGGCAGGCGTGTTTGCTCCAGATAGCCGGTCCTTGCTCACCGCGAGCGAAGACGGGACGTTTCAGACCTGGGACGTGGCTACTGGTCGGGAGGTCAAACACTGGTCGGGACATGGGGGCCATGCCATCCACGCGGTGGATTTCTCGGCGGAGGGACGCTCGCTGGCCTCGGTCGGGGCGGACGACATGATCAGCCTGTGGGACCCGGCCAGCGGCAAGCGCCTGCGTCGGATCGACGTTGGCGGCTTCGTCCTGGAGGCCGTCGCCCTGTCGCCGGATTCTCGTTTGGTGGCAGCGGTCAACCGGCAAGGAGAACTGACTGCCTGGGAAACGGAGACGGGCCAGCCGCGCTTTCGCCTGCAGAGAGGATGGGAACAATTCCGGGCGTTGCGTTTCACGCCGGATGGGCAGCGCCTGGTCACAGCGACGGCGGATGGGACCGCTCTGGTCTGGGACGTGAAGGCATTGCCCGCTGCCGTTGTTCCGGCCGAGGCGCCACGTCGAGACAGCAAGGGGCAGGGTCTGCCTCCGGGGGCGCTGGCGCGAGTGGGGTCGCTTGCCTTTCAGCACTCGAATCTCCGTGCGGAAGCCGCCATCTCGGCCGACGGCAAGCGTCTGGTGGTCTGGAACAAGGAAGATGAGCTTCAGGCTGAGGTCTGGAATCTGATTACGGGGCGTCGGCAAGCCCAGCTTGCCCGGAGTTGGTCCGTTGGACCGATGGCATTCTCCCCCGATGGCAAGACCATCGCGGCCCTGGAGGAGAGAGGGCTCTGCTTCTTTGGCTCGACCACGGGCGCCTGCCTGGCTCGAGCCCACGTCGGCCGGGAAGGCGTCGAATCCCTGGCGTATTCCCCGGATGGCCGGCTGCTGGCGATTGGCGGCGGCAATCCCCACTTCGTCTCGTCCGCCTCCATCCAGCTGTGGGACGTGCAGCAAGAGAAAGTCGTGGCCCGCCTCGAAGGCCATAAAACCGGGATTGCGTCCCTGGCCTTCTCCGCCGATGGCCGACTGCTGCACGCCTATTGTCCCCGGAGCGTGGTCAACATCGTTCACAAGCCGCACACCGACACGCCCGGATGCAGGCACGTCTGGGACGTTGCCCAGAGGAAGCGATTGACTCGGTTTCCGCTTCAGGAACCCGAAGAGAGTCCTGGGCCTCTTCTGGTCCTGTCCCCGCAAGGCCGCTTCCTCGCCCAGCGCGGCAGGGACAACCAGTTCGAGATTCGCGATCCCTTGACGGATGAGAAGCGGTTCGATCTGGAAGGAGAGGTTCGCAGTTTGCTCTTCTCGGGCGACGACAAGGTCCTGGCGGCGGCTCGCGGCCCCGGAGTGATTGAGGTATGGGACGCCGCACGCGGCAAGCGGCGTTCGACCTTGCGTGATCCGACCGCTCCGGCGCAGACTCTGCTCTCCCTGTCCGGTGATGGACGCTGGCTGACAACCCGGGATGAGAATGCCGAGACGCACGCGATCCGCTTGTGGGACCTCGCCACGGGGAAGCAGCATCGACCCCTGGCTGGACCCATTGGAGCAGTCTGCGCCGTGGCCTGGCGGCCCGATGGCCGGCTGCTGCTTCTGGACCAGGGAGGGAATGTGGCCCGTCTGACGGACGACACGGGCAAGCAACTTCTGTCCTGGCCGGAACAGGCTCAAGCGATCGAAGCACTGGCCCTCTCGCCAAATGGCCGGCTGGCTGCACTGGTGGACCGGGCCGGCTTGCTGGCGGTGTGGGACATCCCTTCCGGGAAAAAGCAACTGAGCAAATCGCTGAATAAGGGTCCCGGCCTACCGATGCAGGTGCGGTTCTCGGCCGATGGCAGCCAGGTGCGGGTGCTGGAGCGAAATGGAGCCGTGGGAATCTGGACGGTGACAGGCCAGGCCCAGCCTTGCTGGAAGCCCGAGTCGGCTGAAGTCGGCCTGAATCTCTCGGCCGGCGGCGAACTGCTGGCCGTGGTCAGCGATTTCCAGGAGAACGAGGTGGCGTTTACTCTGATCCGTCTGGTGAGTGCCTTGACGGGCAAGGAGCGGTGCCGCTTCTGTTCCGAGCCGGGGACGCACGTGGAGTGCGGGGCCTTTTCCGCCGACGGTCTGCTGTTCGTCATTGTCTGGCGGAATTTTTCAACCGAGAAGTGTTGGATCAGCCTGGTGGAAAGCGCCACGGGCCAGGAAATCGCTCGCCTGGCCCTGCCGAGTCTCTCCACGGGTCTGACCTTTTCCCCGGAGGGCCGCTACCTGGTGGCCAGGCAAGGGAAGTGGCCTGATTTCATGGGAGAAGGACAAGCGGTGTGCCTGGTGTACGATCTGGTCGCCGGTCGGGAACTAGGTGTGCCGACCGGTCACACCAGCGAGATCCTGACACTCTCCTACTCTCCCGATGGCAAGAAGCTGGCCACCGGCAGCGCCGATCAGACGGCCCTGGTCTGGGACGCGACCTGGACGACGCTGCCGCATCGTCCTCTGGGGGATGCGGGCCGACTCGATGCCGAGGAACTGTGGCGAATCCTGTCGCGTCCCGAGGCCGAGCCGGCCTGGCGTGCGGTGTGGCGGCTGGCCCTCGCTCCCGAGCAGAGTCTGCCGCTATTGCGGCGTCATCTTCAGCCGGCTGAGGCGCCCGATCCCAAACGGCTGGCCCGTCTGCTGCGAGAACTGGAAGACGACGCCTTCGCCAAACGGGAAGCCGCTCGCAAGGAGATCGTGGCTGTCGGCGAGGGCGCCGTGCCCGCGTTGCGCCGGCTGCTCCAGGGAAAACCCTCGGCTGACCTGAAACGGCTGGTCGAAGGCTTGCTCGAAGAGATCGAGCCGAGACTCAATGCTCCCCAGCGCCTGCTCGCCAGCCGGGCCATCGCGGTGCTGGAACGCATCGGCTCGGCGGAAGCCCAGCAGTTGCTGCAACGCCTGGCCGAGGGGGCGCCGAACATTCTCGCACCGAGATGGCCCGCGAGGCGCTGCAACGGTTACAACACCGCACAACCCAAGACGGCGGAGGACAATCCCGATGATGCGATCCGTGTTTCCTTTGTCGTTTCTGGTTTGGTTCGCTGGCTGCTGTTGCGTCGGTGCCGGAGAGACCAGGCTCGATCTGGCCGGCGATCCCCTGCCTCCCGGGGCCGTTGCCCGGCTGGGAAGCGTCAGGCTGCGGCACGGCGGCTTCGTCAGTTCCCTGGCGTTCACGCCGGACGGCAAGGGCCTGCTGGCCGGAGCGGACGACGGCTCGCTGGTGCTGTGGGACCCGGCCACCGGGAAAGAACGGCTCCGCCTTGCGGACAATGGGCCCGGCATCTCTGCCGTCGCCGTTTCGCCGGACGGCAAGTTTTTCGCTTCGTGGGACCTGAGCGTGCAGGCGACCCTCTGGGATGCCTCCACGGGGAAGCGCCTCGATTCCTGCAAAGCGAAATTCTTCCGGTACGATCCCTTGCTCCTTTTCCTCCCGCATCGGCACTCCCTGCTGATCGTGAGCGAACAGGTGCAGTGCCGGAACCTGGCTACGGGTCGATGGCAGCGCCGGTTCCCCGACAGCTTGAGCCCGGTACTTGCCGTGGCGATTGCTCCCGACGGCCGGACGCTGGCCCTGGCTTGCGAGCAACACCTCCAGCTGCACGATCTTCGTTCCGGCGAACAGCACGTGATCGCCGAACAGGCGTCGCGGCTGGCCTTCACCCCCGATGGTCAGAAGCTCCTTTGCCTTCAGGCGGGGGCGGTCCAGGTGCGCGATCCGCAAACGGGCAAGCTCCTCTCGGTTGTCGCGGCCGGCAAGGTCAATCCGCTCCTGTGCGGCAATCCCTGGGGTTGGCTGTCCCTCAACCCGGCCTGGAAGCCGGGAACGTTCGACGGCCTGCCCCTGGTCCTCACCCGAGACCAGGATCAGCTGTTCGAGGTCCGCTCGGCCGCGCTTTCTCCCGACGGCAGCACCCTGGCCCTGGCCCAGTACGACAGCCGGATTCAGTTGTGGAACCTCAAAACCAGGACCCAGCGTTTCCCGGTTGCTCCCCTGCGGGGCGACAACGAGACGGACCACGTGCAGCTGAAACTGTCGCACGATGGGCACTTCCTGGGTCTGCTGGACGTCGATGGCACGCTGATCGTGGGGGAGACCGACACCGGCCGGCGTCTCTGGCAAACGCCAGGCCGTACTCTGGTGGATTGCTTCACGTTCTCGGCGGACGGCAAGCACTTGTTCGTGGCGGAGGCGGGCCCCGAGGGGACCGTGCAGGTCCGGCGCCGGGAGACGAGGACCGGCCAGGTGCTGAGTTCCCTGCCGGGCTGTGCAGGTCCGGTGCAGTTCCTGGCGGTCTCTCCGGATGGCCGGCAGCTGGTCGGCGGCATTGGCGCTCCATGTCAGGTCTACCGCTGGGACATCGAGCGGCAGCGGCCCCTTCGTCTCCCGGGCCTGGCGGAACGGTTCGCCCAGGCGACCCTCTTCTCGCCCAGCGGTCAGGTCCTGATCACCGCGGGCGCCGACGGGCAGTTGCGGGCCCGCAACGCTGCCACTGGCAAGCTGTTGCAAAGCTGGTTCGGCCACGGGGGGCATGCCATCCGCGGCCTGTCCTTTTCCGCTGATGGCAGGTTGCTCGCCTCCATCGGCGAGGATGGGATGATCCATCTCTGGCAGACGCGAACCTGGAAGCGGCTGCGGCGCATCGATCACCAGGATTCCCGTTCGGATTTTGTGGCGCTGTCTCCGGACGGCCGGCGGGTGGCGTCGCGCAACCAGGAAGGAGATTTGACCGTCTGGGAGACGGAAACGGGCCGACCCGCGTTTCGGCTGGTGGGGCACCGCGGCCGAGTCCGGGAGGCTCACTTCACCCCCGACGCTCACCACCTGGTCACGGGCAGCGACGATGGCACGGCCCTGGTCTGGGACCTCCGCACCGTGGCCCGGACGGCCCCGGCGGCCCCGGTCGAGCGCAAGGATTCGCGGGGGCAGCCCCTGCCGGACGGAGCGCTGGAACGGATTGGCTCGCTGACCTTGCAGCCTTCCGGTTACGTGCAGAAGGCCGCGTTTTCCCCCGATGGCTCGCGGCTGGCCCTGGCCGTATCCGATGAGGACTTGAGAACGTCCCACGTCGAAATCTGGGATCGCGTTCGGGCCCGACTGGTGTGCCGGCTGGTGTTGTCCGAGGGCGGTCGGATCGATGCCCTGGCGTTTTCGCCGGACGGCAAGGTCCTGGCCGTGGCCAGCGGAGGCGTTCATTGCTTCAACCCGGACACGGGGGACTGTCTGGCTCGAATCTCCACGGACCGGGCGAACGTTCGCTCCCTGGCCTTTTCTCCCGATGGCCGGGTCCTGGCTCTGGGCCACGCTTGCTGGAATCTCCGACCGCCAGCCTCGATTGTTCTGTGGGACTGGCAGCAAGAGAAACCCCTGGCGTGCTGGAACGACCATCCCACCGCGGTGACGCAGCTGGCTTTTTCCCGGGATGGCCGCCGACTGCACGCCTGCTGCCAGCCCCAGCGTCTGCGCCTTAACGCGTTCAAGGCAACGGAGGTCGCGGGCTCCCGCCACGTCTGGGACGTGCCAGGAGGAAAGCGGCTGGCCCGCTTTCCCGTCCTTGCTACGCCGTACTACGACGCTTCCCTGACCTTATCCGCCGGGGGCCGGTTCCTCGCCGAACGGACCAAAGACTCTCGGTACGAGATCCGGCATGTGAGCAATGACCGGAAACGGCCATTGCTCGTTTCTTCGACCTGTTCCAGCGTGGCATTTTCCGGCGATGAGCGCACACTTGTGACGGCAGAATCTCCGGGAGAGGTCCAGCTTTGGGATTTGGCCCGGGGAGAGCGGCGCCAGCCTCTCTGCGATCCGTGGGCGCCGATGCAGCGCGTCCTCGCCGTCTCGAGCGACAGCCGCTGGGTCCTTACCGCGGACCGTGACGGAACGGCCCTCACCGCAGTCGTGCGGTTGTGGGACGCAGCGGCCGGGAAGCAATGGCAACCGTCTTCCCCCGACGTTCCGGGCGCAATCACTCTGCGTGGTGCGGTTTCGGACCTGGCCTGGCTGCCGGACGGCGGGCTGTTGCTGCTGGAGCAAGGAGGCCGGCTTGCGCGTCTGACCCATCGTTCCGGGAAGGAACTGCTGGGCTTGCCGGAACGGGAACACCCCTTCCAGGCCCTGGCTCTCTCGTCCGACGGTCGGCGGGTCGCACTGCTGAACCGTGCCGGTGGTGTTGAGGTCTGGGACCTGGTCAAGGGGAAACAATGGGCGAGGGAAACGCTCAAGGACAATCCGAATCGCCAGGGCGCGCCGGAGTTCGGTCAGGTCCGCTGGATGGCGGAAGACAGCCGGGTCGTGGTCCTGACGACCGAGGGCCGGCTGGGCGTCTGGTCGCCGGAGGGCAAGGCCCAGCCATGCTGGCAGCCGGGGAAGGAGGAGGTGCCCCTGGCTCTGTCTCGGGATGGCCGGTTGCTGGCCGTCCGGCGGCAGTTCGAGGAAGCCGGGCGGCAGGTCAGTCAGGTCCGGCTGCTCTGTCCTCTGACCGGCAAGGAGCAGGCCCGGTTCCACACCTTCCGGGACGTTTCCCGCCGGTGCCATGCCTTCTCTGCCGACGGCCGATTGCTGGCCGTGCTGAGTTCGGAGGAGGGCTCCAAACGGCGGATACTGGTTCTCGAAACCGCAATCGGGCAGGAGATCGACTACCTCGTCGCTCCCGGCGACGAGGACATTTTGTGTTTCTCTCCGGATGGGCTCTCTCTTATCGCCGGTTCGGGTCTGGTTTGGGACCTGGCTCGTGGCCGGGAACTGGGCTCCCTGGTAGGTCACGGCGGCAAGGTCCTGGCGTTGTCCTTCTCACCCGACGGCCGGCGACTGGCGACGGGCAGCTCCGACCAGACGGTCCTGTTCTGGGACGCGACCTGGCCGACCTTACCGCGTCCGCGCTTGCCGGAGGTGGGCCGGCCGAATCCGGACGCACTCTGGCAAGACCTGGCACAGCCCGAGGCGGAGAAGGCGTGGCGCGCCGTCTGGCTGTTGGCCCTCTCTCCGGAGCAGAGCCTGCCTCTGCTGAGCCGGCAGATGCAACCGGCCCGTTCCCCCGATCCGAAACGCCTCGCCCATTTGCTCCGGGAACTGGAGGAGGACGCCTTCGCCCGACGCGACGCGGCCCGCAAGGAGATCCAGAGCATCGGCGAGGGCGCCGTCCCTGCCCTGCACAAGGCGCTGGAGGGAAAGCCCTCGGCTGACCTGAAACGGCTCATCGAGGGGTTGCTCGAAGAAATCGAGCCGAGAGCCAACACGCCGCAGTGCCTGCTCGCCAGTCGGGCCATCGCCGTGCTGGAACGGATCGGCTCGAGGGAATCGAAGCGACAACTGCAGCGTCTGGGCGAAGGTGCAGCCGGGCACTCTCGCACCGAGATGGCCCGCGAGGCGCTGCGGCGGCTGGAACGCTGCACGGCGGGACAGACCGGAGGACAATCCCGATGAAAAATGCTCGGGAAACCGAGGACCCTATGTCGCTTTTTGATGGCGGAACGCTGAACCGTATGACAGAAGGGTGTCATCCGTTGACAGCACCAGGCGTGCCGTTGAGCGACAAGCACCGATAGCAAACGGATGTTCGGACGGTAGACCGACTTGCCTCCCTGTGTCCCTTGCGCCAACCGGTCGCGAATTGGGCTCTCCCAACCGTACCCGCCTGATGTAAGCTGGCGGGGAGGAGGACAATCCCGATGAGACGCTTCTCGCTGGGTCAATGGCTGCTGGTCTGGTTGGTTGTGGCATCTTCCGCCAACGCCGCCGAAGATCAAGCCGATCGAGCGGACGACGCATTGCCTCCAGGAGCCGTGGCTCGCCTGGGGAGCGTCCGGCTGCGTCATGGGGACATCGTCCAGGCCCTCGCCTTCACCCCGGACGGTCGGGGACTGCTGGCCGGGGCCCAGGATGGTTCGCTGGTTCTCTGGGACGTGGCGACAGGACGGGAACGACTGCGTCTGCTGGAGAAAGGCCTGGCAATTTCTGCCGTGGCCGTTTCTCCCGACGGCAAGTTCCTTGCGTCCTGCATTGGTGGCAGCCAGGTTGTGCTGTGGGATGCACGGGGTCAGCGCATCGATTCCTGGCAGTTAGATTCCGAGTCCAGCGTTCAGACGCTCCTGTTCCTCCTGGACGGCCATACCTTGCTGATGCTCGGTGACAAGTGGACCGGCCGGGACATCCGCACGGGGCGGTTGCGGCCGCTGCTGGAAGCCGTTGGTTCTTGCGCCTGCGCCGTCGTCGCTCCCAACGGCCGGACTCTGGCGATCCTGACCGAGAGGTCCCTGCTTCTGTACGATCTGCCTTCCGGCAAGCTACGGGTCGAGATCGGGCCTGCGCGGCGCAGCGTCCTGGCTTTCGGCTGGCTTTTTCCCCGGACAGCCAGCAGCTGTTTTGTCTGAACCAGGATGGCGCGATCGAGACACGAAATGCCCGGACGGGCAAGCTGATCAAGATCGTCCCGGAAGAAGACGTCTGCCCGCTCCTGACCCATGCGGATGAGCGTTCCGCACTGATCGTCAACCCTGAGTGGACGCCGCAAAAGTGGTTTGCCAGGCCCCTGCTCCCGACCACGTTTGAGGACAACACAATTGTGTTATCCCCCGACGGCCACACCCTCGCCGTGGCCGATCTCGACAAGCAAATCCGCTTGTGGGACCTCAAGACCGGCAAGCAGCGTCTGCCGACAAATTCTCCGTTGGGCCGGTACTACGCCTGCCAACCTCAGCTGCGACTGTCGCCCGACGGCCGACTGCTCGGCCTGCTGGACTGGAATGGTATTTTGACCGTGGGCGAGATGGCAGCCGGAGCCAAGGTTGTGCGTCCGCTGTGGCGCGGCCCGGAGGAGGGAGTCATCCGGGAGTTCGCCTTCTCGGCGGACAGCAAGCAGTTGATCGGGGTTGAGGAAGGGGCCGATTCGGCGGGGACGCTGACGTTCCGGGATGCCGTCTCCGGCAAAGTCCAGCGTTCGTATCCTTCGACCTTGAATGACATCCGGTTCCTGGCTGTCTCTCCCGACGGCCAGTGGTTAGCCGAAGGCTTGGAAAGCAGAAACAAGGTCTACCTCTGGGACATGACACGGCGAGATGTTTTCCGCTTGCCGGGTAAAGGGGAACAATCGATCGAGACGGCAATCTTCTCGGCCGATAGCCGGACGCTGATCACCGGCGGCGAGGGCGTGGAGTTGCGGCTCTGGGACCTCGCCACCCGGCGTGAAGTCGAGAGCTGGCCCGGATTTGGTGGGCTTGCCATCCGCGGGCTGACCCTGTCCAGGGATGGCAAGGTGCTGGCCTCAACTGGCGGCAATGGGATGACCAGCCTGTGGCAAACCGACGCCTGGAAGCACCTGCGCCGCATCGATGGGGAATGGGTGACGCTGTCGCCCGATGGCCGGCTGGTCATTTCACGCGGGGAGGGAGGGCATTTGATCCTCTGGGAGACGCGGACTGATCGACCGGGATTGCGTCTGGGAGGGCTGGCAGGCCAGGCTGTGGCTGCCTGCTTCACGCCGGACGGTCAGTTCCTGGTGACCGCTGGTTCCGATGGGACGGCCCTGGTGTGGGATTGGAAGGCCGTGCCCACGGTGAACCTGCCTGAGCCGGTTGTGCAGCCCGAGGCTGAGGAACTGCCGTTGCCCGCTGGGGCCCTGGCTCGGGTCCGTTCGAGAATCTGCCAACTTCCGACCCCGATGGCAGTCGTTGCCCTGTCTCCGGATGGCCGGCTGCTGGCGGTGGCTTCCGGGACGGAGCGTGCAGATCGATCCCGTTTCCTGGTCGAGTTGTGGGATACCCTCAAGGGGCGCCTGGTCCGTCGGATTCTCCTGCGCATCGAGGGCAAGAGCCGGGCTCTCGTCTTTTCTCCCGACAGCAAGCTGCTGGCCGTGGCTTCGTCGTACGCGGTTTGCTGCTGCAATCCGCTGACTGGCGAATGTGTCTCCCGGATTGAGCCTCTCGGCATCGGCTCCAGCGAGGTTGACGTGCGTTCGCTCGCCTTCTCGCCCGATGGCCGGCTGCTGGCTCTTGGGTACGATGCTCCCAGGCGGCCTGGGAACGTCTTCCTCTGGGATTTGCGGGAGCAGAAGCAGGCAATTCGGTTCGAGGATCAACCACCCGTTATCGGGTCGCTGACTTTTTCCGACGACGGCCGGTTGCTGCACGCTTGCTGCAGTGACAGTCACCACGCCTGGGATGTCCGCACGGGCAAGCTGCTGTCTCATTTCGATGTCCGCACGCCAAATGCCTACGATTTGTCACCGCGCGGGAGGTTCCTTGTCAGGAGAACGCCGGACAAACGCTTTGAGATTGCCGATCCGGTCAGCAATCGGAAACGGTTCACTCTGACCGAGAATGCTTACGAGTGGAAGTTTTCCGGTGACGAGAAGGTCCTGGTCGTGTTCACGGAGCCGGGAGTGATCGAACTGTGGGACCTGGTCCGAGGCGAACGGCAGGGCATCCTGGCCGATCCAACTGTTCCTCGACAGAGGCTCCGTTCGATCAGCGAGGACGGCCGCTGGCTTTTGACCCAGGACGATGCGGGAACCACCAGAACCATGCGGGTGTGGGACACTCGTGTGGGCAAGCAGAACTTGCGGTCGCCGAGATGGCTCGGCGAGGTCCGAGACCTGGCCTGGATGCCGGACGGCAGACTGTTGCTGCTTGAGCAAGGAGGGAGCGTGGCTCGCCTGAGCGATGACTCCGGCAAGGAATGGCTGCGCCTGCCCGGACACGGACAACCGATCGATTCGCTGGCTCTGTCGGCGGATGGCAGATCGGCTGCCCTGCTCGATCGCGCCGGTTCCCTCGAACTGTGGGACCTCCTTTCGAGAAAAAAGCGGTTCAGCGCCACGATCTCGCGTGAGAAGGACATGCGCTTCCTGGATGAGGAAACCAAGGTGCGGTTCTCCTCGGACGGCAGCGCGGTGCTGGCTCTGAACGTTGGGGGCCGGCCAACTGCCTGGTCGGTGAAGGGCGAAGCGATCCCCTGCTGGCAGATGCCGAAAGACGAAACCGGACTGGCGCTTTCGCCGTGCGGCCGGCTGCTGGCCGTGCATCGGGACCTGGACGGCAAGCTCGAACAGGGCTCCGAAGTCCGCCTGGTCGATCCGCTGACCGGCAAGGAACAGGCTCGGGTCACTGCGAAACCGGGCAACTTGCTCTTGTCGGAATGCACCTTTTCTCCCGATGGCCGGCTGCTCGCCCTGGTCGAGTTGAGACGGGACCGGGATTTCCCTTTCGGGATGGGCTTTCGGATCCGCTCGCTGTGGGAACACGTACGCCTTGTCGAGGTCGCCACGGGACAGGACGTCGAGCGGCTGGACTTTCCCGATGGGGACTGGCCAATGGCCTTTTCTCCGGATGGCCGGTTTCTCGTCGCTTGCAGAAGCGATCCGCACTCGGAAGAGAGCAGAGGCCTGCTCGTATACGATCTGCTTCAAGGCCGGGAGTTGGGCCTGATTGCTCCCCCTGGAAAGGGCATCCAGAGGCTGTGCTTCTCTCCCGATGGGAAGAAACTGGCGACCAGCAACGAGGATCATACGGTGCTGGTCTGGGACGCGACCTGGCCGACACTGCCCCGTCGGCCTCTGGTGGACGCGGGGCCGTTTGACGCCGAGGAACTGTGGCGAACCCTGTCCCATCCCGAGGCGGAACCGGCCTGGCGTGCCGTGTGGCGCCTGGCCCTCGCTCCGGAGCAGAGCCTGCCTCTGTTGCGCCGGCACCTCCCGGCGGCTGAGGTTCCCGATCCCAGACTTCTGGACCGGTTGATCCGGGACCTGGAAGACAATGTCTTCGCCAGACGGGAAGTCGGCTCGCAAGGAGATCGTGACGGTCGGCGAGGCTGCGCTTCCCACCTTGCGTCATCTGCTGCGGGGCAAACCCTCCCCCGAGTTGAAGCGGCAGATCGGCATCATACTCGAAGAGCTTGAGCCCAGGCTCAACGCGCCGCAGTGCTTGCTCGCCAGCCGGGCCATCGCGGTGCTGGAACGCATCGGTTCGGCGGAGGCAAAGCAGCACCTCCAGCGCCTGGCCGACGGAGCGCCAAGCCATTCCCGGACTGCGATGGCCCGCGAGGCGCTCCAGCGGCTGGAACGGTCTAAGTTTGTGCATCCAGGAGGACAATCCAGATGAGACGTCTCCTGGTGGGTCGATGCCTGCTGGCCTGGTTGGCTCTGTTGTCTTCCGTCAGTGCCGAGGAACTTCGCCTCAAGCAGACGGACGATCCGTTGCCAGTGGGAGCGGTAGCTCGCCTGGGAAGCAACCGGTTGCGGCATGGGGACCACGTCTGGGGGCTCGCTTTCACCCCGGACGGGCGGGGGCTACTGGCCGGAGGGAGCGATGGCTCGCTGATTCTCTGGGACGTGGCGACCGGACGCGAACGGGTACGTCTGCTGGAAAATGGTCCCGCGATCACTGCCGTGGCCGTTTCTCCTGACGGCAAGGTCCTCGTCTCCTGTGATCGGTTCTGCGGTGGCCACAGTCAGGTGATCGTGTGGAGCGCCGATGGCCAGCGCGTCGATTCCTGGCTGGTACGCGATTCTGAAATTAACATTCTCCTGTTCCTCCCTGGCGGCCACTCCTTGCTGATGCTGGGCGGCGAGCGGACGTGCCGGGACATCCGCACGGGCCGGTTGCGGCCACCGCTGAAAGGCATTGAGCATTGCGTGTCCGCCGTGGTCTCTCCCGACGGCCGGACATTGGCCATCCAGGACTGGCATCTGCTGAATCTGTACGATCTTCCTTCGTGCAAACTGCGAGTCCAGGTCGGCCCAACGCAGGGTAATCATCCCGCTGTGCAACTGGCCTTTTCACCGGATGGCCGGGAACTGTTTTCTCTGGGCAAGGATGGACAGATCGAAATACGAAATCCCAAAACGGGCAAGGTGGATAGGGTAGTCCAGGCAGCAAACGTCTGTCCTCTCCTGGTTGAAGGACCGGACCATTCCCACCTGATCTTGAACAACCAGTGGACACGGACGAAGTGGGTTTGCCGACCCCTGCTCTCTGCCAGGTTTCGGAGCGGTTTTGAATCGGCCAGGTCAGTGGCCCTGTCCCCGGACGGCCACACACTCGCCGTGGCGTATGGCGACAAGCAAATCCGTTTGTGGGACCTCAGGACCGGCAAGCAACGCCTGCCTGGGGTCCCTGTGCTGGGACTGGACCGGCACTGCCAACCTCAGGTGCAACTGTCGCCTGACGGCCGGTTGCTTGGTTTGTTGGATTGGGATGGGACCTTGACCATTGGCAAGAGGGAAGCCGGAAGTAAGGTTGTGCGTCCCCTGTGGCGCGACCCGGAGGGGGCCGTCTGTCGGTTCGCCTTCTCGGCAGACGGCAAGCAAGCAATCACGGTCGAAGAAGGCGCCGGACCGACCTGGAGGCTGACCTTCCGGGATGCCGTCTCCGGCAAGGTCCGGCGGTTGTTTCCTTCTGTCTCGGAACCGATCCGCTTCCTGGCTGTCTCTCCCGATGGCCGCTGGTTAGCCGAAGGCGCTGGTGAATCCGGCAAGACCTCTCTCTGGGACACGACTCAGCAACGGAGTTTCCCCATTCCGTGCAAGGCTGGACAATCGATCGGCACGGCAGTCTTCTCTGCCGACAGCCGAACACTGATCACCGGCGGGAACAGCGTGGAGCTGCGCCTCTGGGACGTTTCTACCCGGCAGGAGGTGAGGAGCTGGCCCGGATTCGGTGGTTTTGAAATCAGCAGGCTGGCCCTGTCCAGAGATGGCAAGCTGCTGGCCTCGACCGGCGAAAATGGGATGACCAGCCTGTGGCAGACGGATACCTGGAAGCACCTTCGCCGCATCGATGCCGAATGCCTGGCCCTCTCCCCGGACGGCCGGCTAATCGTTTCGCGTGGAGAGGATGGGAACTTGACCCTGTGGGAGACCCGGACCGGTCGGCCCCGGCTGCGTCTGCTGGGGCCGGCAGAAAAGATCGTGGCCGCCTGCTTCACACCGGACAGTCAGTGTCTGGTGACGGCTGGTTCGGATGGGACGGCCTTTGTCTGGGACCTGAAGACCGTGCCCACGGTGAAGGTGCCTGAACCGGTTGCACATACCGAGCCCCAGGAGTCGCCCTTGCCGGCCGGGGCATTGGCACGGGTGGGCTCGACCGTCTTCCAGCCCCCAACCTGGGATGCGGCCGTGACGTTGTCTCCCAATGGCCGGCTGCTGGCCGTGGTTTGCAGGATTGGGCAGGAAGAGTCTCGGGATTGCCACGTCGAATTGTGGGATACTCTCAAGGGACGCCTGCTCCGTCGGATCTCCCTGGGCAAAGAGGGATGGTGCCAGGCGCTGGCTTTCTCTCCCGACAGCAAGCTCCTGGCCGTGGCTTCCGCGCATGCGGTTTATTGCTGCAATCCGCTGACCGGCGAATGCGTTTCTCGGGTTGGCCGGAAAGGGCGGAGTGACCTCGAACAGCCCTACGTGCATTCTCTCGCCTTTTCTGCCGACGGCCGGCTGCTCGCGATTGCGATGATTTCGAGTCAGGACCCAGGAAGCTGCCCTGGGATTCTCCTTTGGGACCTGCGTGAGGAGAAACTGCTGAGTCGAATTGGAAGGCAGCCGACCGATGTCGAGTCTCTGGCCTTTTCCGCGGATGGCCAGTCGCTGCATAGTTACTGGCTACCAGCTCCCAGCGACAAGAGCCGCGGCAGCCACCAGGTGTGGGATGTCCGGACGGGCAAACGCCTGTCCCGAGTTGAGTTCGGAGAGTTGGAGGAAGACACTTCTCTTCCGGTTGCTTTGTCGTCACGCGGGCAGTTCCTGGCCCGGGCAACGCCGAACGATCGCTTCGTGATTTGTGATCCCGCCAGCAAACGCAAGCCGTTCACTCTGAATGAGAAAGCGTTCGCCTTCGCGTTTTCCAGCAATGAGAAGGTGCTGGCAGTGGTAACAGCCCCGGGAGAGATCCAGTTGTGGGATCCGCTCCGAGGAGAGCGGAAACGCACACTGAGCGATCCAACGGTTCCTCTGCAGAAGCTGCACTCGATCAGCGACGATGGCCGCTGGCTGCTGACGCAGGACACGGAAGCGGACACCCAAACGGTCAGGCTGTGGGACGCGCTCGCGGGCAAGCAACACCTACCGACACCAGGTTTGCTCGGAGCGGCCCGTGACCTGGCCTGGCTGCCTAACGGCAGCCTTCTTCTGCTGGAGCAGGGAGGAAGCGTTGCCCGTCTGAGCGATGATTCCGGCCAGGAATGGCTGCGCTTGTCCGGACGGGCGCACAGGATCGAATCCCTGGCCCTGTCGGTAGATGGCCGGTTAGCTGCCCTTCTGGACGGGGCCGGCTCCCTCGAAGTATGGGACCTCGTTTCCAGGAAAAAGCAGTTCAGAGGCACAATCCCTTCTGACCCAGACAAGCGATTGATCAGCAAGGGAAATGTGCAGTTCTCATCGGACGGAAGCAAGGTGCTGGCCCTGAACGCCGCGGGCCGGCTGGCAGCCTGGTCAGCGAAGGGCGAAGCAGTGCCGTGCTGGCGGATGCCGGAAGACGAAACCGGTCGGACGCTATCGCCGAATGGCCGGCTTCTGGCCGTGGTCAGTCATTTCAAGGAGAACGAGGAGGCGTTCGATTTGATCCGCCTGGTCAACCCGTTGACTGGGAAGGAACAGTGCCGCTTCCGTTCCGGACTCGGAATCTCTTCGTTGGGCAGCGTCTTTTCCACCGATGGCCGGCTGCTGGCCGTGATCTGGGCGGACTCCCGGCAGGAGCATTGGATCGGTCTGATCGAAAGTGCCACGGGCCAGGAAATCGGCCGCCTGTTTTTGCCGGGCGAGTCCACGGCACTGACCTTTTCGTCGGACGGTCGTTACCTGGTGGCTGGTTCTTACTGGAGTAATCCCTTCACACCGGACTCTTGCTGCATGGTGTATGATCTGAGTCTGGGCCGAGAGCTGGGCACGCTTTCAGGCCATACCGGACTGATCCAGGCGCTGGGCTTTTCTGCCGACGGCAAGAAACTGGCGACCGGCAGCCTCGATCAGACAGTGCTGGTCTGGGACGCGACCTGGCCGACGCTGCCGCGGCGCCCGCTGCCGGATGCGGGGCCGTTTGACCCCGAGGAGCTGTGGCGAACGTTGTCCCGCCCCGAGGTGGAGCCAGCCTGGCGTGCCGTCTGGCGGCTGGCCCTTGCACCCGAGCAGAGCCTGCTTCTGTTGCGGCGTCACCTTCCGCCGGCCGAGGTTCCCGATCCCAGGCGTCTGGCCCGGCTGCTCCGGGAGCTGGAAGACGACGCCTTTGCCAAACGCGAGGCCGCTCGCAAGGAGATCGTGACGGTCGGCGAGGCTGCGCTCCCTGTCTTGCGTCATCTGCTGCGGGGCAAACCCTCCGCCGAGCTGAAACGGCAGATCAGCGGCTTGCTCGAAGAGATCGAGCCCAGGGCCGGCAATCCCGAATGCTTGCTCGCCAGCCGGGCCATCGCGGTGCTGGAACGCATCGGTTCGGCGGAGGCAAAGCAGCACCTCCAGCGCCTGGCCGACGGAGCGCCAAGCCATTCCCGGACTGAGATGGCCCGCGAGGCGCTGGAGCGGCCGAAATTCCGTACGGCTGTCCACGCCGGAGGACATTCCCAATGAGGCGATTCCTGCTTCGGTTCTCCCTGCTGGCCTGGTTGGTCGTGCTGTCTCCCATCCACGCCGAGGTCCGGTTTGACCTGGCTAGCGACCTCTTGCCCCCAGGAGCGTTGGCCCGCCTGGGAAGCCTCCGGCTGCGGCATGGCGGCCGGGTCAATTCCCTGGCGTTCACGCCGGATGGCAAGGGGCTGCTGGCCGGTGCGGAGGACGGCTCGCTGGTGCTGTGGGACCCAGTCACGGGACGCGAACGGTTGCGGCTGATCGATGCGGGCGCCGCGATCACCGCGGCAGCCGTTTCTCCCGATGGCAAGGTGCTGGTTTCCGCGTCTCAGGACGGCCAGGTGCTGCTGTGGGACGCCGGCTCGGGACAACGTCTCGATTGCTGGCAGGGAGTTCCGGGGGAGGTCCTTCAGTTCCTTCCCGGTGGCCGCTCCCTGCTGCTGCTGGGATGGGACGGGATCCAGTGCCGGGACGTCGCCACGGGGCGCTGCGCCCGTTGCTCGCCGACAACGACCCCCGCGTGGCTGCGGCAGCCCTTGCTCCGGATGGCCGAACGCTGGCCTTGCTGGCCGGGAAATACCTCGAATGCTATGACCTCTCGTCCGGCAAACGGAAACTTCAGATCAAACACGGCCTTCCGATGCTTGATGATTTCATCCTCGGCCCTACCCAGCTGGCTTTCTCCCCCGATGGCCGGAAAGTCCTGTATGCCGACGGCCGGGGTTCCATCGCCGTCCGGGACAGCGTCACGGGACAGGCGCTGGCGGCGCCGCAGAGGGAAGAGGTCTGTCCGCTTCTGGTGCAAGCGTCCGACTCCCGAGGATTGGTTCTGAACTCCGCCTGGAAAGAAGGCCGGTTGGATGGTCGGCCGCTCTTGCTCTTTGGCGAGGGGGGACGGTTGCAAACAGCTTCCCCGGTGGCCCTGTCACCGGATGGCCGGACTTTGGCCGTGGCCCACCAGGAGAACGTCATCCGTCTGTGGGACCTCAAGACGGGAAAACAACGCTTACCCAGAACCACGCTCCGGGGGCTGTCCTGGAACTGGAACTTGCGTGCTGACGTGAGATTGTCTCCCGATGGCCGGACCGTGGCCCTGCTCGACGACTATGGCGTCCTGACTGTTGGTGAGAGTGCGACCGGACGGGTCGGCTGGCAAGTCCCCGACAGGGGAGCGATTGTTTGCTTCGCCTTCTCGGCCGATGGCAAACAGCTGATCGTCGCGGAACTGCATTCGGAAGGAAGGCACCGGATCACCTTCCGGGAAACGGGCTCGGGACGCATCCAGCAAGTGCTGCCGACTCTCTCCAAGCGCGTGGCGTTTCTGACAGCTTCTCCGGACAGACGCTGGCTCGCGGGGAGCGCACTGGCCGCGCAGCAGGTCGGGTTCTGGGACCTGGCCGGGCATCACTTGATCTGGGCCCGGGAGAACACCCCAGGCTCTGTCTGGGCCGGGTTGTTTATCCCGGACAAGCGGTTGTTGCTCACCGTGGGCGAGGACGGCCATTTCCAGAGCTGGGACGTTGCCAGAGGCCGGCAAGTCAAGCGGTGGTCCGGGCACGGCGGCCATCGGGTCAATGCGCTCGATTGTTCCGCGAACGGCGGCCTGGTCGCCTCGGCCGGGGATGACGGCATGGTCAGCCTCTGGGACCCGGCGAGCGGCAAGCATCTGCGGCGGATTGATTGTGGGGAGCGGCAGCTGGACTTCGTGGCCCTGTCGCCCGATGGCCGGCTGGTCGCGGCGATCGGCCGGGACGGGAACCTGACCGGCTGGGAGACCGAAACGGGTCGGCCGCGGTTCTGTCTCAAGGGAATGCGGGCCCGGGTAACGGCGGCTCGTTTCACGCCGGACGGCCGACGGCTGGTCACGGCCTTGGCGGATGGCACGGCCCTGGTCTGGGACACGAAGATGCTGCTGGCAGTCGAGCGGGTGCCAGCAGCGCCCCGTCTGGAGGCTCAGGAAAAGGACCTGCCTGCCGGGGCGCTGTTGCGGGTCGGTTCCGTTTCGTTTCAGCACCCGGATTCTTCCGCGCATGTCGTCCTCTCCAGCGATGGCCGGCAATTGATCGTTCACAACGTTGGATCGCCAAAGGCCCGCGCTGACACGTGGAACGTGGCGACGGGCCGCCGGCAAGCCCCCCTGGCCACAACGGACTGGAGGGTTCGTTCCTTGACCTTCTCCCCGGACGGCAAGACTGTGGCTGCCGTGGTGGGTCTGAATGATCTGCACCTCTTTGACCGGGCCACGGGGGAATGCCGGGCTCGCATCAATCTTGAGGATAATCCCGCGTGGTCCCTGGCTTTTTCTCCCGATGGCCGGATGCTGGCTCTCGGCCTTGCCAATCAAGGAACTTCACCTCCAATCCGGCTGTGGGACGTCCAGCAAGAGAAGTTCGTCGCCCGTCTCCCTGGCCGGGGAATCAGTGTTTCTCAATTGGCTTACTCGTCTGATGGCCGGCTGCTGTCTGGCTACTCTTCCGGTAACGGCCGCTACGTCTGGGACGTCGTCCAGCGGAAACAAATCGCGCGGTTTCCGCTCGATGAACCCCTGCACGGCCCCCAGCCTTTTCTGGTGCTGTCCCCACAGGGTCATTTCGTGGCGCAACGCGACAAGGCCAATCGATTCGTGGTTCGTGATTCCCTGACAGATCACCAACGGTTTGACCTGGGAGGAGGGATTGCCAGCCTGGGGTTCTCCGGCGACGACAAGGTCCTGGCCGTGGCTCGCGGGTCGGCCGAGCTTGAGGTGTGGGACACGGCCCGGGGAGAGAAGCGTTCGCGCTTGCGGGATCCGACCGTGCCGGCCGCCCAGGAAGTGCTGTCCCTCTCGGGCGATGGCCGCTGGCTGGTCACCCGGGACGAGAAGTCCGAGACCCACGTGATCCACGTGTGGGACCTCACCACCGGAAAGCCGCATCGGCCGTTGGCTGGGCTGATCGGAACGGTTCGCGCGGTGACCTGGCGACCCGACGGCAAGCTACTGCTTCTGGAGCAAGGCGGCACAGTGGCCCGGCTGAGCGACGACTCGGGCCAGGAACTGCTGCGCTGGACGGGCCGGCCGGAGTTGATCGAGTCTCTGAACCTGTCGGCCGACGGCCGGCTGGCGGTGCTGGTGGACCGTGCCGGCGCCGTGGAAGTGTGGAACGTCGCACTCGGGAAAAAGCAGGTGCGCGGCAAACTGGCGGCAGGTTCCGGGACAACGAGCCAGGTGTGTTTCTCGGCCGACGGCAAGCAAGTGCTGGCCCTGGGACCAGCGGGGGCGCTGGGCGTCTGGTCGGTGGCTGGGGCGGCCCTGCCGTGCTGGCAAGCCGGCAGGGGCGAGACCGCCCTGAATCTGTCGCTCGATGGCCGGCTGCTGGCGGCGGTCAGTCAATTCAAAGAGAACGAGAAGGAGTTCACCTTGATTCGTCTCCTGGACCCGTTGACGGGCAAGGAGCAGTGCCGGTTCCGTTCCGGACCGTGGACAACTGTGGCAGGCGTCGCCTTTTCCGCCGATAGCCGGCTACTGGGTGTGATCTGGGTGAACGATTCAACAAGCAAGCAGTGGATCGGCCTGGTAGAAACCGCCACGGGCCAGGAAATGATTCGCCTGGCCATGCCGGGCGAGTCCACGAAGTTGAGCTTTTCGCCGGATGGCCGCTTCCTGGTGGCCCGGTATCGCAGCCGGCCCTATTACTCCACGACACCGGAAGATTGTTGCCTGGTGTACGATCTGGTCCTGGGTCGGGAACTGGGCGTGCTGGCAGGCCATTCCGGCAAGATTCAGACGCTGGCCTTTTCTCCCGACGGCAAGAGACTCGCTACCGGCAGTCTCGATCAGACGGCCCTGGTCTGGGATGCGACCTGGCCGACGCTGCCCCGTCGCCCAATGGCGGACACGGGGCAATTCAATGCCGAGGAGCCGTGGCTGAACCTGTCGCGCCCCGAAGCGGAGCCGGCCTGGCGTGCCGTCTGGCGACTGGCCCTCGCGCCCGAGCAGAGCCTGCCGCTGTTGCGTCTGCGCCTCCCGCCGGCTGAGGTTCCCGATCCCAGGCGTCTGGCCCGGCTGCTCCGGGAGCTGGAAGACGACGCCTTTGCCAAACGCGAGGCCGCTCGCAAGGAGATCGTGACGGTCGGCGAGGCTGCGCTTCCCACCTTGCGTCATCTGCTGCGGGGCAAACCCTCCGCCGAACTGAAACGGCAGATCAGCGGCCTGCTCGAAGAGATCGAGCCCAGGGCCAGGCAATCCCGAATGCTTGCTCGCCAGCCGGGCCATCGCGGTGCTGGAACGCATCGGCTCGGCGGAAGCCCGGCAGTTGCTGCAACGGCTGGCCGACGGCGCCGAAGGGCACTCCCGGACCGAGATGGCCCGCGAGGCGCTCCAGCGGTTGAAACGCCGCCTACCAGGACACAGCGGAGGACAATCGCGATGAGTCGCTTGATGCTCGCCGTGCTGGCCGCAGCAGGCCACGGCCCGGTTGCAGCGGGCAGGAGAAGAGGATTTGGCCCGGCTCCTGTGCCTCCGGACAGGTCCGACCCAGTATGATAGTGCAAAGGGACACTACCAGAACGGCGAGCGGCGCGGCGTCAGCCCGCCGGTAGAAAGCCCTTAGGCAAGCGGCAGGGCCAAAGTAGCCATCACGCGGAGCGTGATGCAGGCTCATCACGCGGAGCGTGATGGCTACTTTGGGTAGTTTTTCTCCTGCCACTCGCCTTACCGGCGGGCTGACGCCGCGCCGCTCGCCGTTCTGGTAGTGGTCAAAAGGAACATTCTTGCGGTCAATGGCCAGGTTCGAGAAAGGAGCAAGCGATGAGCGGTCCGGGAGTTTTGCTGGTGCTGGCCACGTGGGCGGTGCCGGCCGACACGTTGCCGGTGGTCGAGGAGGTGAGCTGGCCTCAGTTCCGCAAGCAGACGGAAGCGCTGCTCCGGGCCCTGGAGGAACCAGGCTCCCCCGTGTCCGCCCAGGACCGGCAGGCCCTCCGCAAACTCCTGGCCCAGGCAGGGCCGAAAGATCCGGACGCGGCGGCAGCCCAGGTCCAGAAAATCCTCGATGCCCATTGTTTGGTGGGGGTCAACGTCAATCCGGAGAGCCGGGTCAAGGTGCAGCGCGGCCCCGCCACCGCGGAGCTGCGGCTGGGGCAAGACACCCTGCTGCTGGTCAAGGTCCACAACGACGCGGGAGTGACCCATGCTCTGTCGGTGTCGGGGATGCAACTCCGGACCAAAGGCCAGCCGGAAGAGGGACGCTGGCTCAGTGCCGTGGTCGCGGCGCCGGCGCGCTTGAGTGGTCGGAAAGTGGAATACGCCCTGCTCCGGCTCCGGCCGCACGAGGCGGGCAAACGCGAGGCCTCGCTTGGCTTTGACGTGGGACAGGGCACCCAGGACCTGGGGTTCCGGGCGGAGGTGCCGATCCTGTTTACCGTGAGGCCCGCTCCTTGATCAAATCGCCCCCCCTGCGGGGTCCGAGGCGACGCTTCCCGTCTGGCCCATCAGATAGCCGCGCAGGTCGCAGAAGATCTGGTTGCACAGTTGCCGGAAGGAGGCATCGCTGCTAAGGTCGCCCTCCGACGGCTTGAGCAAGACGGTGATGCGGAGCTGATTGTCGCGGTTCTCGGCCCGCTGCAGGCGCAGCTCCATGTCGATCTGGCTGCCACGGCGACCCAGCCCGAGCCAGGAAAACGAGCTTCGGCCAGGGAGCAGGTACACCGAGCCCTTGCCTCCCAGCCGGACCTTGATCCGGCCCGGCACGCTTTCCTGCACTTCGCCGCCGACGTCCTCGATGAAGCCACGCAGCTTGAACGCGGCGATCGTCTCCGGCATCCAGGCCTCGAGCGAATGCACGATGGCGGCGGCATCGATGGGCAGGGGCGGCTGGGTGGGGGTGGGAACGGTCCGGTTCAGCCCGGTGGCGTTGCCCCGCGCTTTCAGCTCGCCCGAAGCGAGAAGTGAGCTGGCTTGGCGACCGCGGCGCCAGCCGGGGCACCACGGGAACCGCCTCGGTCGGCTGCTGCCGGGACTCGGCCAGGGTCCCCATCTCACCGACCAGCGCCTGCTCGTAGCGCTCCGACAGGACGCGGGCGGAGCTGGGCCGGGCCTCCGGGTCCTTGGCCAGGGCGCTCGGCACCACGCGCTCGATGGCGGGCGGAATCCGCAGGGAGGCCTCGAGGGCCGTGAAGGGCGGCGGCGACTCCGTGGCATGGGCCAGCAGCACGTCCATGGTGGAGCGGCCGGCGAAGGGCAAGTGGCCGGTGAGCAGCTCGTAGAGGATGACGCCGACGCTGTACAGGTCGCCGCGATGGTCCATCGGCTCGCCGCGGGCCTGTTCCGGGCACATGTAACCGGGCGTGCCGACGGCGAACTCGGTATTGGGAGCGGTGACGTTGTTGAAGGCCTCGCCGCTGAGCAGCTTGGCCAGGCCGAAGTCCATCACCTTGAGCAGCTCGTACTGCGTGTCGCTATCGACCAGCATCAGGTTGGCCGGCTTCAGATCGCGGTGGATGATGTCCACGGCATGGGCCGCCTGGAGGACCTCGCACAGCTGCCGCAAGATCCGGCCGACGCGGACCGGATCGAGCCGGCCGCCGTTGTTGGTCAGCACGGTATCCAGCGAGAGGCCCTTGATGTACTCCATGACGATGCAGGGCCCTTCCGGGTCGTTCAGCGACGCATCGTACAGGGTGACGGCAAAGGGATGCTGGAAGCGGGCCATGATCTTGGTTTCGCGCTTGAAGCGATCACGAAAGCGCGGATCGATGGCGATGTGCTCGTGCATCACCTTGACCACCACCTGGCGGTCCAGGTCCGGCTGATGCGCCAGGTAGACGCGGCCCATTCCTCCTTCGCCGAGGATGCGAATGGCTTCGTAGCGACCCATGAAAACCCGGCCTACCATGGAGTACGATCTCCCTGTCAGGGTGAACGTGGACAGACTCCCTTGCACAAGTGTAGGTTGCGTTTTGCGAGCGTGCCGGAAAAAGGAAAGGAATGTCTGGAAGTGGCGGAGGTGTCCCTGCCGATCCGACCTGTCGGTGGCTGACTTCGCCCGAGGAGCAGATCGCTGCGAGTGGTCAATGAATGGTTTCGAGATCGTTTATTCTGCTTTCTTGAACAGGTCCAGAAAGCGATCTTCGTATTCCTGGAAGATGCCCAGCCGATCGAGTTCTCGTTTCAGCTCGAACGCCTTGGAGCGATCCTTCTTCACCTGCTCGAACAGGGTCTCGATTCGCTGCCGGTCGGCGGCACTGAGCTGTTCCTCTTCCGCCGTCTCGGGACTGTAGCCCTCTTCCTGGGCAGCGAACTGGGGACCGTACGTTTGTTCAACCTGGGAAAGGAGTTGTCCCAGCTGCTCTTCCATGATGCGTGCCTGTTCGGACAGTTCGGTGAAGTCGATTTCAATCCCCGTGATGGTGGTGAACACTTCCAGGATGGCCAGGGAGCCTTTCGGAAAGGGGAGCTGCCGAAACACGTGGGGCATCTCGCCGAGCAAGCAGGCCCCGCGCAGCTCCTTCTCGGCGGCGGCCCCGAGCAGGACCCCGTTCAGACCGCCAATGTTGCCGTCCTGGAGGATTTCCAGCTCCAGACGCTTCAGTTCCTCCAGGCTCTCTTGATCCGTGGCCGCGCCGAAGATGCGCGAGCGTTGCTTCGGGTGCATCTCGGTGGCCATGGCCGCGAAGGTGAAGATGCGCTCGATCCCCAGCTCCTGAGCGTAGTCAATGAGCTTGTGACAGAACAGGTACTTGCCCAGCGGCGGCTGGGCCTCGCCGAGAAACATCACGAGGTCGTGTTTCTTGTTGGGGTCCGTCCAGACAAAAAAGCGATTGCGCGGCAGCCGGCCCGTCTGGATGATGCCTTCCTTCACCTCGACGTGATCCACGTCGAACAGGTCTCGCGATTCAAACTCGGCGATCAGGTCCATTTCCAGCTTGGCCAGCAAATAGTAGCCGGCCGTGAGGGCCACGTTGCCCATTCCCGGCCAAACCGCAACCAACCAGGGGTGATTCAGTTGCCGTTGCTCTGCCATGGCGGTGAGCCTCCCGAGTTCATCTCTGCCAGCCGCGCCCCCAAGCTGATGATAGGCGGAAACGCCAGGGATACCAAGGACAGACCTGCTGGCGGGAGGCAGGGAGCGGTAAGAAATTGCGCTTGTGGCAGCGCGCCTGTGAACACAAGATGGAAGAGGAGGATCGCAGCACCCTGCTGCGCCTGATCGACTGGATGCTGTTGCTGCCGCAGGAACGGAACAGGCCGTTACTGCAACAGCTCAGCGACATGAGGAAGGAGAAGCCAATGCCGTTTGTTTCCGTCTTCGAGCAGGAAATTCTCGACCAGAAGCAGCAGCTTCAGACCAAGGACCAGCAGCTTCAGGCTCAGGCTCAGCAGCTTCAGGCCAGGGACCAGCAGATCCAGGCCAGGGACCAGCAAGTTCGGGACAGCTGCCTGCAGGGAATCGGCCTGGCCCTGAAACTGAAGTTCCAAACGGCCGGGCAAGCGTTGTTCGCGGAAGTCCAGAAGCAAACGGACCTGGAGTGGCTGAGGCGGTTCCTGGCCAGCATCGAGTCTGCCGCAACGGTGGAGGACCTGCGCCGGTTGCTGCCCTGAGCCCCTGATCCTGGCCATGCGGTCCACTTCAGCCCAATCGGGGGTCCAGGCACGCAGCCGGCCAGTCCCGCCCGGAGCTGACCGCTTCGGATCGGAGGATTAGTTCCGGCCCATCTGCCTGCCAGCCTGCCATCTTGCTCGGCTTGGCTGAGAGGCCAGAAGGAGCCGGTCGCTGTCGGAGGAGTGCCACAGAGCGTCATTAGGCTGCGTGCCTGCCACCCGCCAGGGTATTCGGGCCTACGCTGCTTGACATGGATCGGCAGCCTTTTAGGATGGAGGACGGAGTCCCGAGCCTGTCCAGGCCAGCCTGGGAAGGCCGGCCTACGTGAAGAAGTCCACCACCGAATCGAGCAAAGAGCCACCATGCTGTCGCTCGCTGAACTCAAGCCGGGGCAATCGCTCGTCGGCCTCGAACCCAACCTGGTGGCGACGGTCATCGCTGTCGTGCCGATTGCGGCCAACTCGGTGCAGCTTATCTACAAGCTCCCCGATGGCACCCTCAAGGATCGCCTCCTCAACTCCGCCGACGAGGCCAGCATCGGCCTGGCCACCACCGAACGCCCCTGGTCCTTCGACGGCGATGGGGCCGCCTTTCAGCTCACCTGCGAGGCCAAGCGGATCGACCTTGCCTTCCTGTTCGACCCGATGATGGCGGTTCACACCTCCAACGTCGAGCCGCTGCCGCACCAGATCACCGCCGTCTACGAGTCGATGCTCCCGCGACAGCCTCTCCGCTTCGTCCTGGCCGACGACCCCGGCGCGGGCAAGACCATCATGGCCGGGCTTTACGTCCGCGAGCTGATCATGCGGGCCGACGCCCGCCGCGTCCTGATCGTCGCCCCGGGAAGCCTCGTCGAGCAGTGGAAAGAGGAGCTGCACGAGAAGTTCGGCCTTGAGTTCCGCATCTACTCCCCACTCCTGGAGCAAGCCACACCCAGCGGTAACCCATTCGAGGTTTACCACGAACTGATCGTCCGACTCGACCAGATGGCCCGCAACGAGGAGCTGCAAGCGAAACTCTGCGCTGCCGGGTGGGACCTGGTCGTCTTCGACGAGGCCCACAAGCTCGCCGCCCACTTCTTCGGGTCGAAGCTGGAAACCACGGCTCGGTTCCGCTTCGCCGAGAAGCTCGGCCGGGAGACCCGTCACCTGCTCCTGATGACCGCCACCCCGCACAACGGCAAGGAAGAGGACTTCCAGCTTTTCCTGTCGCTGCTCGACTCGGACCGCTTCTATGGCAAGTTCCGGGACGGCGTTCACAAGGTCGATACCACCGACCTCATGCGCCGGATGGTGAAGGAGGAGCTGGTCAAGTTCAACGGCACCCCGTTGTTCCCGGAGCGCAAGGCGTACACCGTCAACTACACCCTCTCGGACGCCGAGGCCTCCCTCTACGAGGCCGTGACGGAGTACGTCCAGACGGAGATGGGCAAGGCCGACCAGCTCGATGGCCAGCGCCGCGGGTCCGTCGGGTTCGCCCTCACCACGCTCCAGCGCCGCCTCGCCTCCAGCCCGGAAGCCATTTACCAGTCGCTCAAGCGGCGGCGGGACCGGCTCGCCGACCGGCTGCGGGAGGAGAAGCGCGGCGAGCGCGGCAAGCGGCTCCTCGCCGAAACCCTGGAGGCTGTCCCGGAGGATGACGACGACCTGAACGCCGATGAGCAGGAAACGCTCGAAGAGAACCTCGTGGACCAGGCCACCGCGGCCAGGACCATTGCTGAACTGGAGGCCGAGATCGGCCTCCTCCAGGCCCTCGAACAGCAGGCCAAGCTCGTCGTCGTGTCGGGCCATGACCGCAAGTGGGAGGAGCTGTCCAAGCTGCTCCAGAACACTCCCCAGATGCACGACGGCGAGGGTCGGCAGCGGAAGCTCATCATCTTCACCGAGCACCGCGACACACTCAACTATCTGCACGGCAAGACCACCGACCTGCTGCGCCGGGCGGACCGCGTCGTGACCATCCACGGCGGCACTCACCGCGACGAGCGGAAGAAGCTTCAGGCCCTGTTCCGGTCGGACCCCGAGGTTCGCGTCCTGATTGCCACCGATGCCGCCGGTGAAGGGGTCAATCTCCAGTGCGCCCACCTGATGGTCAACTATGACCTTCCCTGGAACCCCAACCGGCTTGAACAGCGCTTCGGCCGGGTTCACCGGATCGGCCAGACCGAAGTGTGCCACCTGTGGAGCCTGGTCGCCAAGGAAACCCGCGAGGGGACGGTCTACCACCGCTTGCTCGAAAAGCTGCGGATCGAGTGTGAAGCGCTGAAGGGGCGCGTGTTCAACATCCTCGGCGACGTGTTCGAGGAGAAGAGCCTCAAGGAGCTGCTGCTCGAAGCCATCCGCTACGGCGACCAGCCCGAGGTTCCGCGCTCGCCTGACAACGCGCATTGACCACGTCTTCGACCACGAACACCTGAAGAGCCTGCTGGAGCGCAACGCCCTTGCCCAGGAGACGATGAGCGCCGACCGGCTGTTTTCGGTCAAGGAAGAGATGGAACGGGCCGAGGCCCGCCGGCTCCAGCCGTACTTTCGTCCGCTCCTTCTTCCTGAAAGCCTTCGAGCAGCTCGGCGGCTCCATCCACCGTCGGGAGGCCGAGCGCTACGAGATCACCCACGTCCCGGCGGCGATCCGCGAGCGCGATCGCCGGCTGACCGGCCGCAACCGCCGCGAGCAGGAGCCGGTCCTCAAGCGCTACGAGCGCATCGCGTTCACCAGGGACGCCGTCCAGCCGACGGAGAAGCCCGGCCTGGCCCGCGCCGTGCTCATGCACCCCGGCCACCCGCTGATGCTGACCGTGACCGACATGATCCTGGAGGCGAACTCCAACTTGCTCCGCCGTGGGGCCGTGCTGGTCGATCCGGCCGACGACTCGGATCAGGCCTGGTTGCTGGCGCTGCTCACGCATGAGGTGAAGTCCGGAGACGGCACCACCCTGTCCCGGCGGATGCAGTTTGTCCGGGTCAACCCGGACGGCTCAGCGGCGTTTGCCGGCTGGGGACCGCACCTGGACCTGGAACCGCTCCCCGCTTCCGACAGGCCGCTGCTGAAGGATCTGCTCGAAGCCCCCTGGCTGCGTGTCGATCTGGAACACAAGGCGGTCGCCCTCGCGGCCGCAACGCTCGTACCGGGCCACTTCAAGGAGGTGGCCGAGCGACGCATCACACAGGTCGAGAAGACGCTTGTCGCGGTCCACGACCGGCTCACCAAGGAGATCGCCTTCTGGTCCGACCGCTGGCTGAAGCTGACCGAGGACGCGAAGACCGGCAAGGACGTGCGCCTCAACCTGGACAATGCCCAGCGGACCGTGAACGACCTCCAGGCCCGGCTCGACGCCCGCAAGAAGGAGCTGCAGGCGATGCGTCACGTCCAGAACAGCACGCCGGTGGTGCTGGGCGGGGCGCTGGTGGTGCCGGCCGGGCTGCTCCGGCAACTCCGCGGTGAAGGTCCGGCCCTGTCGGCTGCCGACGTTGCAGCCCGCAAGCGGATCGAGAACCTCGCCATGCAGGCAGTCATGCGTGCCGAGGAGGCAAAGGGGCATCGGGTCATCGACGTTTCGGCGGAGAAGTGCGGCTGGGACGTTTCCTCCTATCCGCCGGTCGTGAATGGCGTCCAGCCCGATCCGAAACACCTTGAGGTTAAAGGCCGCGTCAAAGGCGCAACTACGATTACAGTCAGCCGCAACGAAATCCTCTACGCCGTCAACCAGGGCGACAAGTTCGTCCTTGCGATCGTGTTCGTGAACCCGGATGATACCACTGAGGGGCCGTGCTACCTATCGACTCCGTTCCAGCGTGAACCCGATTGGGGAGCGGCCAGTGTGAACTACGACCTTCGCAAATTGCTGGGCGAGTCGTGAGCGAGGCGAGCCGGGGGCGTCAGCCCCCGGATTCTATCGTGAACGCGAGCCGGGGGCGTCAGCCCCCGGATTCTTGCGTGAACCGGACAAGAACGGGGTTTCGTGACCTGGACAAGAACACGGGGTTTCGTGACCTGGACAAGAAGGCGGGGGACACGAGAATCCGGGGGCTGACGCCCCCGGCTCGCCACGCTCCGACTTGCCAGGGGAATCGGAGGCAACCATGAGTCGTGTTTGGCTGCTCACCTGGACGACCTACGGCACCTGGCTGCCGGGTGACGACCGGGGCTTTGTTTCCAACGTCCGCGATGGCCCGGGCCCAGAGGTGAAACACAACACGCCCGGAACGCCCTGCGACGCCAACCAGCGCGGCCTGGCCATTGCCGCCCGGGAGCAAATGACGGGGCCGACCATCCGGCTCACGGCTGCCCTGGCCGGGCCGCTCGCCGAGCAGTTCCGCGAGACGGCGCGGTTCCGTGGGTGGACCCTGCTCGGTGTGGCGATCATGGCCAACCACGTCCACCTCGTCGTCGCCGTGCCTGGCGACCCCGACCCGGAGGCGCTGCTGCGGGACTTCAAAAGCTACGGCAGCCGGTGTCTGAATCGGCTGGCCGGCAAACCCCGATCCCAGACGTGGTGGACAACCAGCGGTTCCCGCCGCATCCTTCGCGACAAACGCGCGGAGCGGAACGCCCTCGCGTACGTGAGGAACCAGGAGTCCCCGCTGTACGTCTGGACCACCGACGCGGACCAGCCAGGGGAGAGCGGCGACCCGGAGTCAGAATCCACGGAAGAGGGAGAGGAGAACTGGTGACCGCCGTGATCTCTCCGAAGAAACTGATCGAGGTCGCCCTGCCGCTCGACGCCATCAACGCGGCGGCAGCGCGGGAGAAGGCGATCCGCCACGGGCACCCGTCCACGCTGCACCTCTGGTGGGCACGCCGGCCGCTCGCCGCGGCCCGGGCCGTCATCTTCGCCCAGCTCGTCCACGACCCCGAAGACCTGTGGCGGTGCCAGAACCCCGGCCAGGAACCGAATCAGCAAGTGAAAGGGCACTGGACCAAGGCCCGCGGCCGCCTCTTCAGCATCATTGAGGATCTCGTGAAGTGGGAGAACACCACCAACGAGGCCGTGCTGGAAAAGGCCCGCGAGGAGATCCGCAAGGCGTGGCGGGAAACCTGCGAGCTGAACAGGAACCACCCGCAAGCGCAGGAACTCTTCAACCCCGACAAGATGCCCGGTCTGCACGACCCGTTCGCCGGCGGCGGGACGATTCCGCTCGAAGCCCAGCGGCTCGGGCTGGAAGCCCACGCCAGCGATCTGAACCCGGTCGCCGTGCTGATCAACAAGGCGATGATCGAGATTCCGCCGAAGTTCGCCGGCCAGGCGCCCGTCCACCCCGACGCCCAGAATCCGCTCGCTGTCTGGAGGGGTGCCGCCGGCTTGGCCGAGGATGTCCGCCGCTATGGCCAGTGGATGCGGGACGAGGCGTTCAAGCGGATTGGGCACCTCTACCCGCCCATCGAGATCACGACGGCGATGGCCAAGGCCCGGCCCGACCTCAAGCCCTATGTCGGCGACAAGCTAACGGTCATCGCCTGGCTGTGGGCACGGACCGTGAAAAGCCCGAACCCAGCGTTCTCGCATGTCGATGTGCCGCTCGCCAACACTTTCGTCCTGAGTAGCAAGGGGGGGAAAGAAGCCTATGTGCAGCCGGTGATCGGGAAGGACGGGTACACTTTCACGGTGCGGGTCGGCAAGCCGCCGTTGGAGGCAACGGCGGGAACCAAAGCCTCACGCGGGAACTTTCGCTGCCTGATGAGCCAGGCACCGATTGATTCCGACTACCTGCGGGGTGAAGGCAAAGCGGGGCGGATGGGTCAGAGGTTGATGGCCATCGTCGCCGAAGGAAAACGCAGCCGGGTTTATCTCTCCCCGGCTGCCGAGCATGAGGCTATCGCCAAATCCGCTGTCCCGACCTGGAGGCCGGATGTCGAATTTTTCCAGCAGGCGCTCGGTTTTCGCATCGGTAACTATGGCATGACGAGATGGAGCGACCTCTTCACCCCTCGGCAGCTGGTAGCGCTCTCGACGTTTAGCGATCTGGTCGGCGAAGCGCGGGAGCAGATTCGGCGGGATGCCATCGCCGCTCCTCTGCCCGACGATGGTCAACCCCTCGATACTGGTGGTATCGGAGCCAGAGCGTATGCGGAAGCTGTGAGCGTGTATCTGGGGATGTCCGCTAGCAAAGCCGCTGACAACAACTCGATGATCTGTTCATGGCTGCCGGGCATCAAATACGAAGTGGTGCGAAATACATTCTCCCGCCAAGCCTTACCGATGACGTGGGACTATGCCGAACCCAACTTGTTCGCCGAATCATCTGGTGACTATTACGAACAGATCAAGCGGGCGTTGATTGTCTTCGAGCTTTCGTTGCCCGCGAACGAATACGGTTTCGCTACCCAGTCGGACGCCCAGAGATCAACTATCAGCAATGGGAGGGTCATTTCCACCGATCCACCTTACTACGACAACATCGGCTATGCTGACCTGTCGGACTTCTTCTACGTCTGGCTGCGGCGGTCACTCCGTGAGGTCTACCCTGAACTGCTCAGTACTATCACCGTGCCGAAGGCGGAAGAACTGGTCGCCACGCCGTTACGCCACGGAACCAAGCAGCAAGCCGAGAAATTCTTCCTCGACGGAATGACGCAGGCAATGCGGAATTTGGCCGAGCAGGCCCACCCAGGCGCACCGATCACAATCTACTACGCCTTCAAACAATCAGATACAGAGAGCGAAGGCACCAATAGCACAGGCTGGGAAACGTTCCTCGAAGCAATCAACCGGGCAGGACTGTCACTGACCGGCACATGGCCGATGCGAACGGAACGACCTGGAAGAATGCGTGATACCGGATCAAATGCCCTCGCCTCCTCTATCATCCTCGTCTGCCGCCCACGCGCCAAAGACGCCGGAACAACCTCCCGCCGTCAGTTCATCCGCCAGCTCAACGAGGCGCTGCCGCTGGCCCTCGACACCATGACCCGCGCCAGCGAGGGGCTGCACTCGCCGGTTGCGCCGGTGGACCTGTCCCAAGCGATCATCGGCCCCGGCATGGCGATCTTCAGCCGCTACGACGCCGTCCTCGAAGCGGACGGCACGCCGATGACCGTCAAGACGGCCCTGCAACTGATCAACCGCTTCCTGGCCGAGGATGATTTCGACGCCGACACGCAGTTCTGCCTGCACTGGTTCGAGCAGCACGGCTGGGAGGCCGGCAAGTTCGGCGAGGCGGACACGCTGGCCCGGGCCAAGGGCACCAGCGTCGATGGCGTGAAGGCGGCCGGGGTGATCGAGTCCGGCGGCGGCAGCGTTCGGCTCCTCCGGTGGAGGGAGTATCCCCCTGGCTGGGATGCCGCGACCGAGAAACGGCTGCCTGTGTGGAAGGCGTTGCATCAGCTCATCCGGGCCTACAACACGGACGGCGACAGCGGTGCGGCTGAGGTACTGGCGGGCGTGTCCGGCAAGGCCGAGGCCGCCCGGCAGTTGGCGTATCGGCTCTACACCCTCTGCGAGCGTGCCAACCGGGCCGAGGACGCCCGCGCGTACAACGAGGTCGTCACCGGTTGGAGCGGAATCGAGAGTGAGGCGGCGAAGATCCCCGGGCCGAAGCAGGGCTCGCTGTTCGATAACGAGTGACCCACCAAATCAAGGAACTGGCGAATCAAGAAGCCCTTGAAATGCGGAAGATTATGAACTTGCTCGTCCAGCCCGAAGTTCCCTCAACGATGGGATCACGACTACCTGGACATTCAGGATGGCGCCGAGAGCAACGAAGGAACCGGCATCACCGGTCAGAATCGTACTGTCTTCCGGGGCAGAGAGGGCAATGATCGTGTCTCCCATCCTTTCGCAGTACCAGCACGATGGCCGTTTCTTCTCACTTCTCGCCGCCTTGTCGGCCATTACTGCCTGTTGGACATAACCCGGATGGTCTTTGTAGGTGTTGCGCTGTGCCGGGCTGTACAGATCAATTCCGCCATTCTGAAGTCGATTGAGTTGGGATTGCCGGAAATCACATTGACTGCAAGCAGGGCCCTCCGTAATCTTCTCAACTTCAGCGTAGAAGTCGTAAAGGTGATCCTTGTTGAATGTTTCTTCCCGAAAAGAAAGCAGCCCGTAGTCGCAATTCAGCGGATCTCGATGTCGCTGCCGGAAGAAATGGTCAAACAGGATCAAGCAGCTGCGGATGTACTCACCCAGCCGCCGCAGCGTAATCTGGACGTCAGAAGAACCCTCCTGAATAACCAACCAATCCGTGGCTGCACGCAGGGCGTTTCCCACTCTTCGAGGGTGGTGTCCCATGTCATCGACGAAGACGTGAATGCCATCTCGAACGGAGTCTTCCAGATCAATAGCGGAATAAAGGTCGATCAGACCCACGACATAGCCGCGCAGGTACTCTCCGCGCACGAAATTCGTCGTGGAGAGCACCCCATCCTTCACGGCATCTTGTACAGCCTGTTTGAGCAGGGAATGAGCGTGAAGCAGGTAGTAGGCGACCGTCGTGTCGGCGAAGAACACCTTCGGTTTGGCTTTACTCATCCGGTGGTTCTTGGTCCTTTGGATCAAATGGCGGATCGAATACTTCTCCATCGAAGTCAATGGTCGGCCCCGTCTTCCAACCGGAAGAGTTAAGCCGCCGGAGGGCCTGGAGGTAATCGTCGTAAGTCACCTTGTCTGCTCGTTCTCCGATCTGGACTTCTGAGAGGCAGGCTTGCAGTTCTCCCTTACCGATCTCCTTCCAGTCACGGTTGCCGAGAGCCCCTTCGATCATGACAATGATGGCAAGGAAATCGTCTTCGCTTCGATGAGGGGCTAATGCTTTGTGACACTGGACAAACTCGCGCTTGAGTAACTGCAACATGGAGGCCATCTTGACCCGTCCGCAGGACTTGATCACCCGCCGAATTGCTTCCACAACTGCCGAAGCAGCTTGTTTTCGGAGGGCGACGATCTCCGGCAAAGGCGGGGAAATGTCAGGACGAGTTGTCGAGGTGGCATCCTTTTTCTTGACGTCACCCTTTTCTGCCGTCTCAATCTCCGCGACCGTGGCTTGTCCCCGCTTCTGACTTCTCTTCTCCGATGCACTCGAAGAATCAAGGAAAGCTCCCGTGATCCGGCGGTCGGGTCTGAGCGGGTTCGAGACAGTGCCGTTCCTTTCGATCGAGGCCATTGCACTACTCCTGAAGGTACTGAACAAAGCCGGCTACCATTTCGCCAGAGAAGGTCCGAACAGCATCGAGGAAGGGTGGAAGATCAGCATACGTGATGTCTTCTCTGTAGATGTCCAGGTCAACGAACAGCATTCTTTCCCCGAAGGAATTCTTGAACGTCGTGAATTCTTCTGCTGACTCGAAGAGTCCAGGTTCGTAGGGGATCAACTCAAACCACTGCGACTGCTGCATGGGGCCAAGGCGGAGATGATACTTCCATCCGTTGGCGGTCGTCACATCCGCGACGTATGACAGGTCGTCTATTGTTCCACGCAGAATGCCATCAAGCTTCTTGTTGGCAGGGTGAAACTTCTTGGCAAACAGCTTGACGAGTTGAGAAAATGGGTCCTCAAGCTTGACCGAGGCCCATTGCCGAATCCCGACCCGATGGATTTTCGTGAATTTCACTTCATGGTGAACGCGCTCAAAGATCTTCCTGGCGCACTCATACTCTTTCGTTGCACTGCTGAACCAAACGGCCTCGAAGAAAGCCCTGGAAGACGATAAGAAGCATCTGCGATGGTGCTTCTTGTCTCGCAGTTCGAGGGTCAGCGGGGACCGCTCCCAGTCGGGGTAATGGTCCGCTTCCTCCAGACCGATCTTGTCCATCACCCCGTAAAAGACAAGGGTCGGAGCATACCGCATCTCCATAATGACATGCTTGACGTGTGGGCTGGTACTTGACATTGTTGGCGACCCCGATACGCCCTCGCCAGGGTTGGTCCTGGCCTCCTTCTCCGACAAACGCATGCCATGAAAGCACTTACGCAATCAATCCGCCACAAGACAGCAGACCGTTCCTTTCTTATTGTAGCAGGGTGTCAAAATCCTTGCCAGGACGCATTCCTGGACGACCGAATGGATCTGCCTCTTGCCGCTTTGACTGCACATGGATTCACCGGCTTGCAGATTGATTCGCACATTGCCTAGAATTGCTGTGCATAGCCCTCTTGTCAGAAACCTGCGTGAACCGCATCTGAAACTGAACCGGGAGCTGCCATGACACTCAAACCCTGGCGCGAGGTCGCCGTTCCCCACGTGGACGTGCTGAAGGGGACGTTCCAGCAGTCGGAGTTCGCGGCGGACATCACCGCCGTGCATACCGGCAATGCTCCCCCCGTCTACCAGGATGCGGCGGCGTTCTTCGAGCGGACCTTCATCACCGAGGGGATGCGGCTGTTGCTCACCCAGGTGGCCCAGCGGCTGAGCGGCAAGGGTGGCGAGCCGGTCATCCAGTTACAGACGGCGTTCGGCGGCGGCAAGACGCACACCATGCTGGCGGTGCTGCACCTGGCGACGCGGACCGTGCCGCTGTCGGACCTGCCCGGCATCCCGACCCTGGTCGAGCGGGCCGGGCTGATGGACATGCCGGGAGCGCGAGTGGGGGTGATCGATGGTACTGCCCGTGCCCCCGGCCAGCCGTGGAAACACGGGCGGGCGACGGTGAAAACGCTCTGGGGCGAGCTGGCCTGGCAGCTCGGCGGCAGCGACGGCTTCGCGCTGGTGAAGGAGGCCGACGCCAACGGCACCTCGCCGGGCAAGGAGGTGCTGCGGGATCTGCTGGCAGCGTATGCTCCGTGCGTGGTGCTGATGGACGAGCTGGTTGCCTACGTGCGGCAGTTCGCGGAGGGCCTGACACTTAGCGGCGGAACCTACGACAGCAACCTCTCCTTCGTGCAGGCCCTCACCGAGGCGGCGAAGCTGGTGCCAACCGCGGTCGTGCTGGCCACTCTCCCGGAGTCGGAGGTGGAGGCCGGGAGTTCGCGCGGGGTCGCCGCCCTGAAGGCGCTGGAGAAGACGTTCGGCCGGGTGCAAGCCCTGTGGAAGCCGGTGGCCGCGGAGGAGGCGTTCGAGATCGTGCGGCGGCGGCTGTTCGAGCCGATCAAGGACCTGAAGGGCCGGGACGCGGTCTGCCGAGCGTTCGCGGACACTTACGTTGCCGAGGGGGCGAAGCTGCCGAGCGAGACGCAAGAGGGGCGGTATTTCGATCGCCTGTGTCAGGCGTATCCAATTCATCCGGAAGTGTTCGACCGGCTGTACGAGGACTGGGCCACCATCGACGGTTTCCAGCGGACGCGGGGCGTGCTCAAGCTGATGGCCAAGGTCATCGCCCGGTTGTGGAAGGACAACAACCAGGACTTGATGATCCTGCCCAGCAGCGTGCCCCTTGCCGACGCCGACGTCCGGAACGAGCTGACCTACCTGCTGCCGCTCGGCTGGGATCCAGTGATCGAAGGCGACATCGACGGAGACCGGGCCGAGACGACCGAGCTGGAGGCCCGGGAGCCACGGCTGGGCCAGGTCCACGCGGCCCGGCGCATGGCGCGGACGCTCTTTTTGGGGACGGCCCCGTCAAGCGTTGCGACCAAGCCAGGCATCCGCGGGCTGGACCGGGGGCGGATCCTGCTCGGCTGCGTTCAGCCCGGGCACTCCTCGGCCGTCTATTCCGATGCGCTGAACCGTCTGACTGATCGGCTCCACTACCTGAACAGCACCGGTGACAAGGCAGCAGACGCCACCCGCTACTGGTTTGACACCCGCGCCAACCTCCGCCGGGAGATGGAGGACCGCAAGCGGCGCTTCGACGAGACGACCGACGTGCGGAAGAAGATCGAGGAGGTGGTCAAGAAGCTGTTCGGCAACGCTCCGCTGTTCGACGGGGTCCACGTGTTCACTCCCCACTCCGACGTGCCGGACGACAGCGCTCTTCGGCTGGTAGTCCTGCCGCCTGAGCAGTGGTACGTGAAGGATGCTCCGCGCCAGACCACGCAGGCCACGGACGCGGTTTTTGAATGCTTGCGGTCCCACGGCGGGCAACCCCGGCACCGGGCGAACCGGCTGCTGTTCGTGGCGGCCGACCAGCCGGTGCTGGGCCGGCTGCGGGACGCAACGCGGGTGGCGCTGGCCTGGGCGAGCATCGTTGAAGACGTGGACGAGGGCCGGTTGAACATCGACCAGAACCAGCGGAAGCAGGCCGAGAAGGAAGCGCACGCGGCGGCGGCGGTCCTGCCGCGTGCGGCCCGGGAATGCTTCCGCTGGTTGCTCTGTCCCGTGCAGGACGACCCGAAAGCCGACCGCCCAACCGTGGAACCGTTCCCGCTGAACACAACCAGCGGGACGGCGGGCGGCGAGCTGGAGCGGGTGTGTCGGGAGAACGTGCTGGTCATTGAAGCATGGTCGCCGATCCATCTCCGCACGGCTCTGAAAGAACTTTACTGGAAGAACGGCCGATCCGCCGCCGGCGCTGCCGCGTTCTGGGAGGACTCGCTCCGCTACCTGTACCTCCCACGGCTGAAGAACCGCGACGTGCTGGCGTCGGCCATCCGCAGCGGCGCGGCGAGTCAGGACTTCTTTGGGACCGCGTACGGGCAGGACGGTGACAGGTACGATGGGTTCCAGTTCGGGGAAGGAGGCGTGTCGATGGACGATACGCTGCTGCTGATCGAGCCAGAGGCCGCCAGGCACTACGCAATTGCCCAGAAGAAACTCGTCGTCGTGGAACCACCAGAGGGAAGGAAACCAGGGCATTCCCGGGCGGGCGGCGGGGTGGACGTGGGCGGAAGCGAAAAGACTGGCCCCACTCCTCTTCCGAAGGCGAAGTCGTTCCGAGGGGCAGTGGACGTGCCGGCCGCGACCGCGAAGCTGAAACTGGTCCAGATCTCCGACGAGATCGTCAGTCTGCTGGCCTCGGACCCGCATGCCACGGTCCACGTGACCATCGAGATCGCCGCCGAGTTCGCCAATGGGGTGAGCGAATCCCTGAAGCGGGCCGTCACCGAAAACGCAACGACTCTGGGGTTGAAGACCCGAGAGTGGGAGTAGAACGGCGAAGAGGCTCGAACAGAATGACGTAGGCCGGCCTTCCCAGGCCGGCCGCAACAGCGGACGGGCTCGGAAGCCCGTCCTACTCAAGGCACCCTCAAACGTACTGATACCCCGACGGCGCGATGATCAACTCCGGCACCGAGGCCCGCGCCGGCAGACTGGCGACGAACAGCACCGCCTCCGCCACGTCCACCGGCTGCAGGATGCCTTTGCGATGCTCCTCGCTGACCGGCGTCGGCCGATGCTCCAGGATCGGCGTATCCACCTCGCCCGGGTAGATGCTGCTGACGCGGATGCCGTTGGCCCGTTCCTCGGCAGCGACCGCCATCGCCAGGCCGCGCAGGCCGAACTTGGCCGCCACGTAGGCCGTGCCGCCCAGCGGATTGGCTCGCTTGCCGGCGATCGAGTTGACGTTGATGATCAGTCCCTCTTTTCGCTGCCGCATCCCCGGCAGCACGGCGAACATGCAGTGATAGGCCCCGTGCAGGTTGGCGCCGAGCAGGTAATGCCAGGTTTCCGGCGTCAGCTCGCGCATGCTGCGTCCCTTGACGTTGGCCCCGGCGTTGTTGACCAGGATGTCGATCCGGCCCAGCCGGGCCGTCACCGCCTCGATCAGGGACACCGCCTGCTCGACCTTCGACACGTCGGCGGCGTGGATGGTCAGCCGATCGCCGCCTTTCAGCGGCTCCGCGGCTCGACGCAGCTTGGCCTCGTCCCGGCCGGCGATGGCGACCTGCGCACCGTCTCGCCGCGGGCCGCGCGTTCCCGCTTGTCCAGCTGGACAAGCGGGAACGCTCAATGTAACAATAGCTCATCGTTTGCTGGTAATCAGGCCGTCCCAGCCAGTGAGATCGTTTGCGCACTGCGTAAAGAAATCCGACCGTCATGCATTTTGGGGAGGTGCCAGGAGTTGTCCCGAAGAGACGGCGTGTGCTGGTGGCGTGGTGGCGGTGTCACTTTTTTGTCAGCGGTGGGGCAAGCACGGACACGCCTGGACATTTCCTGGCGAGACCGCCAGGCAAAAGCGCCGTTGGCGGTGTGGCGGTCTCAGCGCTTCGGTCTCGGCCTCTCCTCCTTCCCCAAAACCCTGGCCCGCGACCTTGCTCTCCGGTAAGCTAGCCGCAACCTGACTGACTCGCTCTCCTTCGACGCCGGAGTCTCTCCATGTCCAAAGGGCAGGTGAACGCGGACGCCCTGATCATCGGCGCCGGACCCACGGGGGCGGTGGCCGCCAAACGCCTGGCGGAAGCGGGGATGCGCGTCGTGGTCCTGGAGCAAGGGGATTGGCCGGACTACGCCCGGGCCCGCGCCGACCACGCCGATTTCGAGCTGACGGCCGGGCGCGACTGGTCGGCCAATCCCAATCGGCGGCGGGCGCCGGCCGACTACCCCATCAGCGACGTCGATTCGGACATTGCCGCGGTGATGTACAACGCCGTGGGCGGCAGCACGGTCCTGTTCGCGGCCCACTGGCAGCGGAACATGCCGTCGGACTTCCGGGTCCGCACCCTGGACGGCGTGGCCGACGATTGGCCCTTGACCTACGAAGACCTCGAGCCCTACTACGAGCAGGTCGAGAACGACTTCGGCGTTTCCGGGTTGGCGGGCGATCCGGCGTTTCCGCCCGGGAAGGGACCGCCGCTGCCGCCGGCGCCGCTGGCGGCCATGGGGCGGCGCGTGGCCCGGGCGCACAATCAGCTCGGCTGGCACTGGTGGCCGGCTCCCAATGCCATTGCCACTCGTCCCTACAAAGCGCTCCGCCCCTGCACCCAGCGGGCGACCTGCATGTGGGGCTGCGTCGAGGGCGCCAAGGGGTCGGTCGATCGCACCCACTGGCCCCAGAACCTGGCCCTGGGCGTCCAGCTGCGCACCGGCGCCCGCGTTCGCCGGCTCGAGGTCAACGGCCGGGGCCTGGTGACCGGCGCGGTGTACGTGGACCGCACGGGGGTCGAGCACTTCCAGCCGGCCGACGTGACCATCCTGGGCGCCAACGGCATCGGCACGCCGCGTCTGCTCCTGCTGTCGGCCTCGAGCCGCTGCCCCAACGGCCTGGCTAACTCGACCGGCCTGGTCGGCCGGCGTCTGATGATGCACCCCTTCGGCACGGTGGTGGGCCTCTTCGACGAGGACCTGCAAAGCACGCGCGGAGTGTGGGGACAGCATCTGCACTCGCTGCAGTTCTACGAGACGGACACGTCACGCGGCTTTGTGCGCGGGGCCAAGTGGGGCCTCCAGCCAACCGGCGGCCCGGTCTCGATGACCCGGAGCTATCCCTGGGGAGACAATCCGATCTGGGGCCCGGGCTTTCACCAGAGTCTCCGCAAACGCCTGGGTCGCTCGGCCATGTGGGGGATCATCGCGGAAGACCTGCCGGACGAAAGCAACCGCGTCGTGCTCGATCCCGACCTCAAGGACGGCGACGGCATCCCGGCCCCGAAGATCATCTACCGCATGTCCGAGAATTCCTACCAGTTGCTGCGCTTTCACCAGGACCGGGCCAGGGAATCGCTGCTGACGGCCGGTGCCTATGAAACGATCGTCGCCCCGCTCATCCGCGAAACCGGCTGGCATCTCCTGGGCACCGCCAGGATGGGCGTTGATCCAGGCAGCTCCGTCGTCGATGCCTGGGGCCGGGCGCACGACGTCCCCAACCTGTTCCTTTTCGACGGCAGCATCTGGCCGACCTCCAGCGGCATGAATCCCACAGCCACCATCGCCGCCCTGGCCTTGCGCTGCAGCGATCAGCTTGTCCGCAATCGTTCCAACCAGGAGGTTCCCACGTGAACTTCGATCCTACCCAGCGGGCCGTTCTAGCCGGCCTGGCCGACGTCCTGATCCCCGCCGGGGACGGCATGCCCTCGGCGAGCGCCGCGGCCGTTGCCGAGGAAGGGCTGAACCAGGTGCTGGCGGCTGTCCCCAGCCTGGGGCCGGGCCTGGCGGACGTGCTTGCCCGAGCCAGGGGCCGCGACCCCGCCGAGGTCGTCGCCAGCCTGGCACGGACCGACCCGGCGGCCTTTGGCATCCTGACGGAGGTGGTCGCGGCCGCCTACTTCATGAATCCGGACGTGCGTAAGGCGGTGGGTTACGCGGGTCAAGGAGCCTCGCCGATGGACCCGCGTGTGGACTTCATGGAGGATGGCCTGCTGGAGTCGGTCATCAAGCGCGGGCCGATCTATCGCCCGACGCCGAAGGAAGCGATTGCTTCTCCCCGGCAGATGGCGTAAAATGACGTTCAATTACGATACTCCGCGGAGAACGGATCATGACCCAAATCATTATTGACGCAGCGCTTGCGAACAAATTGCGTGAATGTCACCGTCCGGTTGAACTGCTGGATTCTGCTGGGCTCGTCGTCGGACAGTTCGTTCCTCGACCGGAAACGGCTCAGTGGACGATTCTCGGGCCCGAACCCACGGAAGAGGAGCTGGATCAAGTCGCTCAGGAAACCGAGTCCTTCTCGACGAAGGAAGTGCTGGCCTTTCTGGAGAATCTCCCATGTTCCGAGTCCGATGGAAACGGTCGGCATTGAACCAGTTAACCGGTTTCTGGACGCAAGCGGATTCAGCGACTCGACACCAAATCACTCAGGCAACTTCCGAAATCGATCAACGCTTACTGCGCGATCCTCACGGAGAAGGGGAATCGCGCGGGGGCAGACGACGGGTATTGATTGTCTCGCCGCTTGTCGTCATTTATCAGATTGAACCGGACGATCAAACAGTCACCGTTCTCAACGTGCGCTTGAGGATCGCCAAGAACTGATCCAGAACTCACCCAACCCCATTTCGCACCAGCAAGCAGCAGCAGTGCCACCCCCAGCACCAGGAACAGGCCGCACTTCACCAGCAGCACGCGCCGCTGGAACCGCGGCTCGATGGCCGGGTCTTTCAGCATCTGCTGCAAGAAGGCCACCCTCCGGGCGATGGTGGAGTGCTGCCACGATTGCAGGAACCCGGGTCGGTCGCGGTTGATGCCGTTGAGCGCCGCCACCTTCTCCAGCGCCTGAATGAAGATGCCAATCCCCGTCGGGCAGGGCGCAGCCCCACGGACGTTCTGGAGCGTGGCGCCCTCGTGGCCGGCGCAGTCCTTCTTACCGCAGGACACGGCCCGGCAGCCGTAGACGTCCGCTTGCCGCTCGCAGCGGCGCGACACAAAGCCGAAGACCACGAACACGTAACCCAGCAGCAGACCCATCATCGGCACGGCCTGCAGATACGGGTGGTTGCGCAGGTCAAACCAGTCCGCCACCGAGGAAGCTTCCGCAGGCTGGGCGGCGACCGGCTCTTCCTGGTCAGGCGGCTGCCGCTGCTCCACCGTGGGCTTTTCCCGTGCGACGGCTCGGCTCCCCAGGTCCAGCCCGGGCAGCAGCGTCATCAGCAGAGCCAGGACCCAGATGCTGGTGCCCAGGAAGGTCACGTAGTAGAGCATGTGGTGGTGCTTGACGTGCCCGACCTCGTGACCGAAGACCGCCAGGACCTCTTCCGGCGTGAACTCCTCCAGCAGCCGATCCGTGAAGACCACGTAGCGCGGCCAGGGCAGCAGGCCCAGCACCATCGCATTGGCCATGCTCCCATGGGTGTTCCAGTAAAGGATGTTGCTGCAGCGGAAGCGGAGCCGGCGGGCCGCCTCGAACAGCTGGCGGCGCAGCGGTCCATCGGGTAATGGTTCCAGACCCAGCACGAACCGGACCAGCCACGGCATGAACAGGAACACGCCGAAGGCCACGCCGATGCCCAGGAACAGCTGGAGAATGACCCAGTCGTCCATCTCGGGGAAACGGCGATGCAGCTCCTTCTGGAGCAGCAGCAAGGTCAGAGGGATGAAGACCAGTCCCAGGGTGTGCCGGACCTTGAAAAGGACGTACCTCCAGCGACTCCGCAGCAGCGGCGGCGCCTCCACGGCGGTCATGGAGCGTAACGGCAATTCCTGGTCCAGCAGCAGGGCATGGGCCAGGGGGTCGGGGACAGAGGGCCTGTGCAGGGCAAGGTAGGCCGCGCGATCGGCGTCGTAAAAGCAGACCCAGGACAGGATCATGGCACTCAGGAAAGGGGCCAGCACCAGCACCTCGGGCAGCGGCAGCAATCGGCCATCCGGCCAGCGCCTGCGCCAGAAACGACCGACGGCTCCACCCCAGCCAAAGACACAAATGGCCAGGGCGAACATCACGAACAGGCCGACCAGGTGCCAGCCCCGGCCGCGCTCGTAACGACGCAGCACGCGCTCCCGACCCTGTGGGTCAATCTCGATGGCACGCACCACCCCCCCGGCCAGCCGGTAGGCCCAGGTAATGGTGAAGAACACCGCCGACCAGGTCAGCAGGGCGCTGACCCAGGGAGCGGGAATCCAGGCGGGCAAGGGCACCTGCTCCACGTCGGGCAGGCACGCCAGCATCAAAAAGACGATCAGCAGGAACGGCATGACGGCACGGCCTCGGGGATCGTCGGGGGGCTCACTTCCATTCCCCTATTGTAACTCTCGAGGGTCCGTTGAGCAAAGGCGCTCGCAGCGCTGGAGGGAATGCCCTCCGTGGTGTTCCCCCTGGCCCGGAACGCCACGGAGGGCGTTCCGTCGCGAGCGGAACGCCACGGAGGGCGTTCCCTCCAGGGGAATTGCCTCGAAATCCCTGGCTCCCCGAAGCGAACAACAGCTAGAATCAGAGACCGTACTTCGTCCGTTCCACAACCCAATTCCCTGGAGGGGAGCCATGCGAAGAGCCATTTACCTGCTGGCCGCGTTGATCCTGGCACGTGCCGGCACAGCCTGGGCCGACGAACAGGCCGACCTGAAGGCGCTGATCGACAAGGCGATCAAGGTCGCCGGCGGGGAAGCCAACCTTGCCAGGTTCCAGACCTACGTGTTCAAGGGCAAGGGCACGTTTTACGGCATGGGCAACGGCATCGACTACACCGGCGAATGGACAATCCAGATGCCCGGCAAGATGCGCATGCAGATCGAGGGCACCGGGGATGCGAAGTTCACGATCATCCGGGTCAGCAACGGCGACAAGGTCTGGAGCAAGTTTGGCGACATGGTTCAGGAAGTGACGAACAAGGAGGAACTTGCCGAGGCGAAGGAGGACTCTTACGCCCGCTGGGTTGTGACTCTGTTGCCGCTCAAGGCCAAGGCTTTTCAGCTGGCGCCCCTGGGCGAGATCAAGGTCGGCGACAGACCCGCAATCGGCGTTCGGGTGTCGCACAAGGGGCATCGGGACGTCAGCCTCTACTTCGACAAGGACAAGGGGACGCTCCTCAAGAGCGAAACCGTGGTGAAAGACAAAGGCCAGGAGGTGACCCAGGAAACGCTGTACAGCGACTACAAGGAGGTTGGCGGCGCCCGGCGAGCCATGAAGGTGCTCATCAACCGCGACGGCAAGAAGTACGTCGAGAGCGAGGTCACCGAGATGGAGCCGAAGGAGAAGCTCGACGATTCAGTCTTTGGCAAGCCTTGATGGCACCGAGAGAATGGCGAGCCGGGAGCGTCAGCTCCCGGATTCTTCCGATTCGTCGAAGAATCCGGGAGCTGACGCTCCCGGCTCGCCAATCATCAAGGCAGCAGCCAGCCGCTCACATGCTGCGGATCTTGAGATACCGCCTCAGGTCAGGACCGAGGTAGTACCACGCCAGGGCCCCCAACCCGACCACAACCAGCCCTGTGAGCAAGACGCTCGACGACGGCAGCCAGTCCTCGAGTCGCGCCGGGGGAGCGGATCGCCCCCGCCAGTCCTCGCCTCGCGGACGGGACAGGCTGGCCTGCTGCTCCGGTGTCAGTCTCGACATGGTTCATCTCCTTCCAACAATAACATTCGCTTATCTTACCTCGATCCATTCACCTCGGAGAAGCTGGGCAAGCAGCCGTTCAATCAGCGGGACCGCCTCCTCCACCGCCAACCGGACGGGCTCGCTCATCTCCATGATCATTTCCTCCGCCTCGTCAAGAGGCGTCGGCTCACAACCCACCACGAGGAAGCGCTCCACCTGCCCGCCCATCGCGGCGACCAGGCGCAGCACCTTGACCGGGTCCATGCCGTGCGTCTCCACCAGCACGCCAGCTTCTTCCGGCCTCGCCAGGTCGTCCGGGGTCGGCTCGATGACGTAGAGCGTGCCGGGAGGGCCGTTTCGCGGGGTCGCATCCACCAGGATCACCGCGTCGCAGCCGTCGAGCAGGGCGTAGGTCAGGTCGAGTCCGCGAATGCCGAAATCAACCACGCGCACCTCCTCGGGCAACGGCCGCCGGGCCAGGCGCTGGACCACCTCGACACCGAAGGCGTCGTCGCCCAGGAAGACGTTGCCGACGCCGGCGACCAGGATGCGCGGTTGGGTCATGAGTCTCCCCTCAAACTTGCGGCGCCCACGGCCAGCTGCCCCAGGCTCAGGCCGCCGTCATTGGGCGGCACCAGGCGGTGGCGATACACCCGGAAATCCTTCTCGCCCAGCCGGGCGCACACTTCATGCGTCAGCAGCGCGTTCAGGAAGACCCCGCCGCTCAGCACCACCGCATTGATCCTCGTCACCTGGCGGAGCCGATCACAGACCTCGGCGACCAGATCGACCAGGGTCGAATGGAACCGCCGGGCGATGCGTGCGGCCTCCGCTCCGCTGGCGGCCTCTTCCGCCACTGCGCGAATGACCGGTCGGGTATCAATGACCAGCGGCCAGCCCAGGGAGCTGGGTTCGGCCAGGCTGATCTCGAACGGGTAGGTTCCATCTTCTGTGATCTCCGTAGCCAGCTGCTCCAGTTCGATCGCCGCCTGCCCTTCATAGCTGACGCGATCGCGCACTCCGGCCAGGACGGCGACGGCGTCAAAAAGCCGGCCCATGCTGGAGGTCAGTGGCGTGTTGAGACGTCGTTCCAGCATTCGGGACACGGTTCTGTCTTCTCCGGGCAAAAGGCGCGCCCGCAGCGGCGGAAACGACACCTGGGCGTCCGCCAGGTGGGCCAGGGCCATCCGCCACGGCTCCTTGATGGCCCTGTCGCCGCCCGGCATTCCCACGGTGCGGAGATGGGCCGCACGCTGGAACGTGCGGTAGTCGCCGATCAGGAACTCCCCGCCCCAGATGGTGCCATCGGTGCCCAGACCGGTGCCGTCGAACGTGACTCCGATGACCGGCTCGGTGAGGCCGTTCTCGGCCATGCAGCTCGCCAGGTGCGCATGGTGGTGCTGCACCGCGAGAAGCTCGCTTCCCAGGTGCTCGGCTCGCTGCCGGGCATGGCCCGAGGTGACGTAGTCCGGATGGAGGTCGTGGATCAGCACCTCCGGGGTGATGGCGAACAGCTGCTGATACAGAGCGACGTCCTTCTCGAACGCCAGGAAGGCTTCGTAGTGGTCGAGATCGCCCAGATGGTGGCTCAGGAAGGCCTGGCGCTCCCGGCCCAGGGCAAAGGTGACCTTGAGCTGACCGCCGACCGCCAGGAGCGGGCGCGGGCAGGGCACCGGCAGCGTGATCGGCCTCGGCGCATAGCCGCGGGAGCGGCGCACCGGCAGCTCGATGCCATCGACCACCCGAGTCACCGAGTCATCGCAGCGGACGTGAATGGGCCGATCGTGAGTCAGGAACAGATCGGCGATGCCGGCCAGCCGGTCCAGCTCGTCGTCCCGGTAGGCGATGGGTTCGTCCGAGCGGTTGCCGCTGGTCATCACCAGCGGTATGCCCGAAGCGCAGGCTGGCCTGCCGGCCGGAGCGCACGCAGGCGTGCAGGCCCGCAGCAGCAGGTGGTGCAGCGGCGTGTAGGGCAGCATCACGCCCAGCCAGGGATTGCCCGGAGCCACCTGCTCTGCCACGGAATCCGGGGACGCTGGACACAAGCCCGAAGCGCCAGCGCCGGGATGGTCCCGGGTGTCCCGGCGCTGGCGCTTCGGGCTTGTGTCCGAATCCGGGGAGCGCTTGCGCAGCAGCACGATCGGCCGACCCGGCGATTCCAGCAAGATCTGCTCGGCCGCTCCAACCTCCGCCAGGGCCGCGGCAGCCTGGATGTCGGCCACCATGATTGCGAACGGCTTCTCGTCCCGGTGCTTGCGCCGCCGCAGTTCCGCGACGGCCCCGGCATTTCGGGCGTCGCAGGCCAGGTGATAGCCGCCCAGGCCCTTGAGGGCTCCGATCTTACCGTCGCGCAGGGCCGCCGCGAAGTCAGCGAGCGGACTCAGCGTCGGGAGGGGTTGGCGCGAGGCATCGAGCAGCTGCAGGCGTGGACCGCAGACCGGGCAGGCGGTCGGCTGAGCGTGGAACCTGCGGTTGCCGGGATCTTCGTATTCCGCCCGACACTCGGCGCACATCACGAAGGAGGCCATGGTCGTCCGCTGGCGATCGTAGGGCGCCCCAGTGATGATCGTCAGTCGCGGCCCGCAGTTGGTGCAATTCAGGAACGGATAACCGTACCGGCGGTCGCCGGGATCAAGCATCTCCGCCAGGCAGTCCGGGCAGGTCGCCACGTCGGGAGAAAGGAAGACCGGACTTCTGGGGTCGGCCTCGCTGGCCTCGATGCGGAACTCCTGTTCTCCGCGCGGCGTCTGCTCTTCCCAGGAGAGATGCTCGATCTGAGCAAGGGGCGGTGGCTGGCCGGCCAGTTCCTCCAGGAAGCGCTCCAGGGCCGGCCGTTCTCCTTCCACCTCGATCAGGACGCTGCCGGTCTGGTTACGGACCTTGCCGGCCAGCCGCAGCCGGGTGGCGAGGTTGTACGTGAACGGCCGAAAGCCGACGCCCTGGACGATGCCGCGGACCACGATCACCCAGCGTTCCACCATGACAGCAACCCGATGCAAAAGGGCGGCAACACGTATCCTCCTCTCTCCAGCGACGAGAGAGGGGAAGACCCCTGGCCCGAGTGATGGACAAACACGTCCTGCTTGCAGTATTCGACGAGGAAAGGAGCAAGGCAACCCACCCGTATACGACGAGGATGCCACATCGCCAACAGGGCGCGCTTGAAGAAAAAGGGGACGCATCTATTTTCTTGACACGGGGTCAGGTGGGTGGGTAAGGTGGCAAGCATGCCAAGACACCCACGCAACACTCCAGGCGGCTACGTCTACCACGCCCTCAACCGTGCTGCTGCGCATGACACTGTTCCACAAACCTGCGGACTACGACGCCTTCCTGCGCGTCCTCGACGAAGCCCTCCAGCTCTACCCGACCCGGATGCTGGCCTACTGTGTCATGCCGACGCACTGGCACTTCGTGCTCTGGCCCGAACAGGACGGCCAGTTGACCCAGTTGCTGCGCTGGCTGACCTTGACCCATTCGGTGCGCTGGCACAAGCACTACCACAGCACCGGCAGTGGCCACGTCTACCAGAACCGTTTCAAGGCCTTTCCCATCGAGCAGGACGAACACCTCTACACAGTGCTGCGCTACGTCGAGCGGAATGCGCTGCGAGCGGGACTGGTGGAGCGTGCGGAGCAGTGGGCGTGGTCAAGCCTCGCGGATCGTGTTGCTGGTGGAGAGGCCGCACGCTGGCTCCATCCCTGGCCGGTCCCTTTGCCCCAGAATTGGGTGCAGCACGTCAACGAACCGCAGTCGGAGGCGGAGTTAGCGGCGGTGCGTTGCGCGGTGGAGCGAGGCCGCCCTTACGGATCGCCGGAGTGGGTGGAGACGGTGGTCAAACAGTTGGGTTTGCAGGCGACGGTGCGGCCGCGTGGCCGACCCCCTAAACGTCCATCCCAAGCATCCCCCGAATGGCAGACGCCGTGAGAATAAATAGATGCGTCCCCTTTTTGTTTGCGTTGAACGCAGATGGGACATATAAGCATCCTCCACGCAAGGGTGGGCAGCACAAGATCTCAAAGAAAGAAAGAAAATGGCTGGAAAATCACGAGTGGCCAAACATTCCTTAGTAATTGTGCGACAAGGTTGAACATGGAGAAGAAACTGGCAACTTGGATCGATCGTAGTGCAGCACACCCTGGGATTGCGTCCGAGATTCATATTGATGAGATCTCTAAGAAGTATATGCGGCCGAAGACGTGGATTACTGGAACCGTAGACCTGTTACGCGAAGCGAATACAGAGTTGAAGGCAGAAGGTATCAAAGGGGTGATAGTGGCAGCATTTACGTTGCGATCATTCCCAGAATATCAGGGAGCCAATTATGCGGATCGCAAACAACTTGCTGCTCAGTTTGAAATGGCTCCGCCTTCATTGTATCATTTTCTAACGGTGCGCACTTTGTTATTAAAGAAGCATAGGTGTATATCCATCAATGTAAAAACATTTCCTCTGCCTTCGCAATCGTGGAGTTTGTTGCACTGTGAGTACAAAGAAAAGACCGACGTAGAGTACCGGCGTAGCCTCTGGCTAATTCCCTTAGTGATGATGGTTGAGCCAAAAGGGGACGGATCTATTTATTGTGAGACAATGCGGGTGTCTTATTAGGATGCAGGCGAGCCAAGTCTCGACAGCTCAGCAATCACCAGCAGCAGCTCTTTGACCGAGGCCGGCAGTTACGCTCAGGGCAGCTTCGCCTTGACCAGCGTGGCCTACGACCAGTGGCGTGACCATGACACGACCGGCGCAGACCGTGCTCAGCACCGAGACCGGCACGCAACTGAACCAGGAAAGGTGTCAGGAGTCGTTTCACACAATCTTCACAATGTGGGCCACTGCCGCCACGAGGGAGCGGGATCGGATTGGCGCCTGTAGTGCCCCTCTCGCGCAACAGTTCCCGGTCGGGTCAGCCCACGACCCCAAGCAGGGTCACGTCGTCGTTCCGCAGTGCTTTCTGGTTCCGCAGATCCTCAATCCAGCCGGCAAAGTTGTCGCCAGGCAAGGATTGGTCCAGCAGCGGTTCCAAGGCTTCCCAGGGCCGGCCGCCGGTCTCCACCTGCTGCAAAAACCACTGGGCCAGCGCATCGGTCATCAGCCAGAAGCGATCACCGGGCCGGCAGTCCCCCTCCGTCAGGGATTCCTTCCCCGGAAGAAGCGCTAGCGGCGGGGGCTGGGAGCCGACCAGCCAGGGGGCATTGCCAAACTCCTCGGAGCGGGTCAGGGGAAAGCAGCGCAGCAACCCGCCCTCGCGCACCTGGAAGAGGCAGCTGTCTCCGACCGCGATGGCCTGCCAGTTCGCCGGCTGCACCACCAGGCCCAGGAACGTGGCAAAGGCGCCTTGCTCCACCTTCTCCTCGGCGTACCAGGGAAGCGGCAAGCCGGATACCCCCGCCAGCCACTGTTGCCGCAGCGGTGGCAGCCGGGCCGGCCATTCGGCCAGCGGACCAGCCGGGGAGCGGACAAACTCCTCGACCAGGATGCGGGCCCACTCGGCCGCGAAGGAGCTTTCCGCCGCGCCGTCGGCGATGGCAAAGCGGCCCTGCTCCGCGCTCCCGGCAAAGGCGTCCTCGTACTCCGTGGCTGTGTTGCCGCGCTTGGGCAAGAAGAAGGCACGGAAGGTCATTGCTCTCTCGCCGGTGGACATGGGTCACCGCACGTTCTTGGCGTCCACCCGGGTCCCAATGTCCAGGAAGCGGATCACCGAAACCAGGTCGGCGTTGAAGACGAAGCCGCGCGTCCCCGCGGAAACGCGAAAGCCTTCGTTCCGCGCTCGGACCTGCATCGCGGGAGGCAGGACGCTGGACAGGCGAAAGAGCAGGCGAGCGGCCGAGTCGGGCAGGTCGTCCTCGCGCTCGGGAAACTCGATCGGCTGCTCCTTGCGGCCGGAGAGCCGGGCGTTGAACAGCAAGACGTTGCCGTCGCTGCTGGCCAGGCCGCACAGGGCCGCGGCGGCCGGCTCGGGGTCGCCGTCAGTGGCCTTGCCGTCGGTGATGTTGACGACCAGCGGCGGATAACAGTGGGGGAACTTGCTCAGGAAATCCGCCAGGAACTCCCGGGCCAGCGTCAGGGCCGCGCACATCGGCGTCGGCCCCTTGGCCCGCGGCTCGAACCAGATCGGAAACTTGACCGTCCGATCAACCAGACCGCCGGCGCCATCATCCACTTTCTTGGTCCGTTGTTCCACGCGCAGCGGGTTGTTGGCCAGCTCACTGAGCGGCACCAGGGTGCGGTGAGCCAACGCTCCGCCCCAGGCAGTATCCACCGGTCCGGAACCGTAACCGATGACGCCGACGTGATAGTAGTCGCGGACGCCATCGGCCTTGCAGCAGCGCAGGACCAGATCGTGAAGCAGGCGATTGATGGCGTCCGCGACCCCATCCGCTTTTTTCTTGTCGGAGTTCACGAACGGATCGGCCATCGAGCCGGACTGGTCGATCAGGAACACAAAGCAGGAGGGATTCGACCGGCTGATCTCCGCGCTGTACGAAGTGGCCTGGCGTTCGATTTGCGTGTCCGACAGAGGCTGGCTCGCTTCTCGGGAAAGGACCTCGGCAACGCTCTGCCAGTCGCCCTGCCCCGCTTGCCGCACCTTGTCGTTGGCCAGCAACCGACCCTGGCGCACCCAGTCAACGACGACCGCGAAGGGAACATCCTTGTAGACCACGTTGGCTTCGACGACCCAGACGTCCAGAAGGTGCTGTTCTTCAGCCATGGAAGTTCCCCATTGTTCTCCCCTCTCCCCGCTGGGGAGCCATCGTCCCCGTGGGTGCGCTGCGCGACCCACGGCTGGGATATGCAACCCCTTCGGGGTAGAAAGACAACGAGAGCCCTGTCTTTACCCCGAAGGGGTTGCATATCCCAGCCGTGGGTCGCGCAGCGCACCCACGGGACAGAGGGTGGACCAACGTTTTCCCTCAAATCGCCTCACACCTGTTTCACCAATTCTACCGCGTCTTGCTGCCGATACCATGCCATCGTCTCGGCCATCGCCTGATCGAAGCTCTTGATGGGACGATACCCCAGTTCCCGACGTGCCTTGTCGATGCTGAAGTCGAGGTTCAGTCCCAGGAACTTGATGCGGGCCTGGGTCAGCTGCGGGGCCTCCGGAGCGTTGCGTTTGCGGGCGCTGCTCTCCTGCCACCACGCCAGGAAGCGGGCCAGCCACAGCGGCGCGGGCACCGGCAACGGCTTTGGCAAGTGCAGTCCCTCGACGATGGCGCCGATGAAGCGCCGCCGGGACACCGGCTCGCCGTCGGTCAGGTTGTAGACCTGGCCCACGACCCCCGGCTTCTCCACGGCCAGGAACACGGCCTCGGTCAGGTTAGCGACGGCAATGCAGTTGAGGAGCTGCTTGCCGGAGCCGACGTAGCGCATCCGCCGCTGTTTCAGGGTCTCGATCACCTTGGGCAGCAGGGTGCGGTCGCGCGGTCCATAGATGAAACCGGGTCGCAGCACCACCACGGGGACAGCGGTTTCCTTGAATCTGCTCAGTGCCAGCTGCTCCGCCTCGACCTTTGATTGCGTGTACCCATCCACGTGCTGGGCAGGCGGCGGCACGGTTTCATCGGTGCCGTGATGGTGCCTGGCCTCGTAGACGCCCAGGGTGCTGAGATGGACGAAACGCTGCAGCGGCTGGCCCCGGCAAGCATCGAGCAGGGAGCGCAGCCCCTCGACGTTGATCTGCCGGTACTGCTCGACCGGTCCCCAGTCGCCGACCTTGGCGGCGCTGTGCAGCACCACGTCCACACCCTGGACCGCTTCACGCACGCGGTCGGGTTGGGTCAGGTCGCCCTCGATCAGGGTGATGGGCAGCTCGTCGAGAAAGGAGGTATCGCTGGTGGGCCGGACCAGGGTCCGCACCGACCAGCCGCGCTGTACGGCGGCTTCCGCCAGGTGACTGCCCACGAATCCAGTCGCGCCCGTGATCAGACAGGTATGCATGGTTCCATCCGTCGCCCGTTCCATTTGGCAAGTCCCGCACGAGCGGGACCACGTTCCTTCTGCATTCTTGGCAAGTTGATGCCGTTGCGGCAAGAGGAGAAAAAAAGGCAAAACCACCATTGCCGAGCCGCGCACGCAGCGCAGCGGAGTAAGCGGCCCTGCCACACGGCCGCTTACTCCGCTCCGCTGCGTGCGCGGCTCGGACCGTGTTTCAGGACAGCCCCTGGAGCTGGGGCACCCGGAACGTGATGCGCAGGTGCCGCTGGCACTGCGGACAGGGAATCGGTTCCACCGGCAGGCTGAACGCCTCGCCGGTGCTCTGGCAAACGGGACAGGTGTACGAGTAAGCCATCACGGTTCGGCTCTGGCCCAGGAGCCGGCCCAGGAAGCTCCGGGTGGTCTTGACGCTCTGCGTGGCGGTCACGTACAGCGGCGCGTCCTCGAAGCCCTTCAGCTCCACCAGCACAACAAAGCCATCCTCGCAGCCCAGCGCGATCAGCTCCCCCGAGGGAGACAGGTCGCCACACATCACCTTCAGACCGGTGTTCAGATCACTGGTCAGCTCCAGACCCGGCACGGTCAGCAGCACCAGCCAGCCGTTGGCGTCCACGGTCACGGCCGTCTGGCCGTCGAGGGTGAAGAAGACGGCGCGAATCTCGGCCACCTGCAGGACCGACATCACCTCGGTGCCGTGGTTAATGTCCCAGATCTTCACCGCGCCATCCCGGCCGCCGGAGACGGCCCAGCGGCCATCGGGAGAGATGGCCGCGGCAGTGACCCGATCCTCGTGACCCACCAGCGAACGGAGCAGCGCGCCGGTGAGCGAGTCCCACAAATTCAGCGAGCCGTCGTGGGACCATGACAGCAGCATGGCACCGTCCGGACTGAAGCAGCAGCCGGCCACGATGTCTCGGTGGCCCGGCAAGACTTTCCCCTCGCGCTCCTTGCCGACCTTGCGCAGCGCCACCTGCCGATCCCACGAAGTCGTGGCCAGCTGCTCACCGCCGGGGGAGAAGCGGATGGCCGAGATCGGCCGGGTGTGGGCCAGGAAGGTCTGCAGACATTCATGACTGACGCTGTCCCAGACACAGATCATCCCCTCCATCGAACCGGACAGCCAGTGTTTCCCGTCGGGGCGGAAGGCACAGCACGACAGCGGTTTGGGACCGGCACGCAGAGACACGAGAGCTTGCCCCGTGCCCACGTCCCACAGCCGCAAATGGCTGTCCCAGCCGGCCGAGAGCACAACCGTGCCATCAGGAGCGAACGCGCAGGAGTAGATCTCTCCTTCGTGCCCTTCTCCTGTTCGTTCATGGTTTGCCAGGCGCAGTGTTCCCACAGGGTGATCCTCTCGGCACCGATGCCGCATCACGAGTCCCAGCCAGGACAACGGAGGGTGCATCGGCCTCCAGGCCCAATGCCGTTATCCCGGTCCCTATGGGTAGCATAGCTCGCGTTTTGATGCGCTGCTGGAATTGCTGACAAACTTTCCAGGCGCTGCCCCTGTTAGCCCGAAGCGCCAGCGAGGGAGGGCAGTGTCCCTCGCTGGCGCTTCGGGCTAACAGGGCGCGGACAGGAGCCACGCCAGCCGGGTCAGTCCCAGATGGCCGCGTCTTCGCCATCCAGCCGGATGGTCAGACACTTGGCGCTGCCGCCCGATTTGATGAACTCATCCAGCTCCACGCCGACAGTCCGATAGCCCAGCTTGCTCAGTTCCGCGGCCAGCTTCTCGCAGCCGGTGTTCATCACCACCGTCTTGCCGACCACCACGGCGTTGCAGCCAAACCGCCTGGCCTCCTCCTCCGTCGCCGCGATCAGTCGGGGCACGTGCGTCTCGATCACCTTGCGGCCGTAACGGTCGAACGCTTCCGGATAGTACAGGGCCTCACCGGGGGCCAGCGGACAGAAGCAGGTGTCCAGGTGGTAAAACGCCGGATTGACCAGCTCCAGCGGCAGCACCTGGCGACGCAGCATCAGGGCCAGGTGCTGATGACCGCGCACGTCGCTGCGAATGCGATAGCCGGCAAAAAGTGTTTTGCCGCAGAAAAGCGCGTCGCCGGCCCCCTCGAAGTACATGCCCTCCGGCAGGTGCTCGACGGTGTAACCGTGCTCGGCAAACCAGGCGTCGAAAAACGGCTCCTCGCGGGCCCGGACCTCGTGCCGGAACCGCGAGCTGAAGAAGCGATTGCCGAAGATCAGCCCGGCGTTGGCGGTGAACACCAGGTCGGGCAGTCCGGGTTGCGGCGTCATCAGCTCGACCTGGACGCCCAGGTCGCACAGCGTCTGGTACAGCTTGTGCCATTGACTTCGGCGCGCTCCGGCGTACTGCCGCGGGCCCGGCTCATCCACGGGTTGATCTCGTATTCGATGCCGTAGTAGTTCGGTGGGCACATCAGAATACGCGGCTGACGCATCATTGCCTCTCCTTGCGCCAATCAGTTCTTTTCCAGCTCCAGCACCACGCCGCGCAGGAACGGCTCGGCGTCGGTGACGACGCCGACCGTCTGGATGCTGCCGCGGTCGTTCAGCTTGGTCACCGTGGCCGGGTTGATGTCCACGCAGGCCACCCGCACCCACGCCGGCAGCAGGTTGCCCGTCGCGATCGAGTGCAGCATCGTCGCCACCATCAGGGCAAACCCCACCCCGCGGATCAGCTCACGCATCTTGCGCTGAGCGTCGAGGATGTCGGTGACCACCTCCAGCAGCGGGCCGTCGTCGCGGATGCTGCCGGCCAGGACGTAGGGAATGTTGTGCCGGACCACCTCGTACATGATGCCGCTCTTGAGGACGCCGCGCTCCACGGCCGACTTGATGCCGCCCAGCCGGCGCATGGTGTTGATGGCGCGGAGATGATGCTCATGCCCCTCCTCGGTTGGAAGGCCGCGCTCCTGCGAGACGCCCAGGCTGGTGCCGTACAGGGCCTGCTCGATGTCGTGCGTGGCCAGGGCGTTGCCGGTAAACAGGACGTTGATCCAGCCGCCGCGGATCAGCCTCGCGATGTGCTCAACACTGCCCGTATGGACCACGGCCGGGCCCAGCACCGCCAGGATCTTCTCGCCGGCGGCCCGGGTCCGCTTCATGCTGGCGGCGATTTCCCGCACCGCCACGCCCTTGGGACGCTCGCTGGAAACCGGGCTGGCCATGAACTCGAACAGGTTGTGCCGCATCAGCGTCTCGGCCGGCAGCACCCGCAGCCCCCGCTTGCCGACCACGATCCGGTCGCCCTTGTGGACCTCGACCATGGGCACGCACCGGGCCGATCCCTCTTCCGGATCGACCAGGATGCCGCAGTCCATCTCCTGGTCCTCCACCTCGACCCAGTCGCCGCGAATCCGGACCTGGGTGCGATGGCTGGTGGTGCTGTAGAAACCCTCCGGAAAGGTGGCCGCGATGTCGGCGGGCACCAGCTGGCAATCCTGAGACGAGACCGGCATGGCACCGTGCGGGTGGATCTGGTCGAGCAGGTCGCGGAGCATCTCGGCGCTGGCGGCCCGTACCTCGATGCGGGCATAGCTCGGGTCGGCCTGCCGCTGGCCGATGCGGATGTCCTTGATGACGTAGGTGCCGCCGTGCGTCAGGATCTCGTCCAGGATCTTGGGCAACAGCAGCGAATCGATGATGTGCCCCTCGACCTGCACCTCCTCGACGAATTCCGTGGGCGTGGCTGGCTGAATCATGGCTGGCCTCCTGGGGCGATTCTCGTGGCACGGTCGGGAGACCGTGCCACAACTCCGCCTGTCCCTCCATTCTACCAGGCGAGCCGATTTGGTCACGTCGAGAGTATTGCTCCCCTCTCCCCTTGTGGGAGCAGGGAGAAGAATCCCGCCCGTTTTCATCCCGTGCAGATAGGTTTGCGCTGTCGCCTGATTCAGTTGTGGCGACACACTTTACGCTGAGAAAGTAAATCAAAATGCGGTTTGCACGGAGGGAAATCGTGGCCTACTTTTGTGGTGTCCTCTCCTTTGGGGAGAAGGAGAGGGCCTCGAGGGCTGCCGGCATAGAGGGGATTGCCGGTAGCCCTATTTTTTTCCCTGGCCATCATGTCTCAGTTTTCGGAAGTGCCCACAGATGATCCCGTCGCCCGGATCTTCCTCAAACGCGAGTAGTTTGAACTCTTGCGAGGGGAGCGAGCCCCGCCTATCATCGATTGCGGACTGCCTCGTTTCCACCCTGGGAGATCAATCATGAAACGCTTCCTCGCGGCCCTCGTCCTGGTCCTGCTGCTCCTTGTTCCTGTCGCGGCCGACAACTGGCCTGACTGGCGTGGTCCCGACAACCAGGGGCACTGCACCGAGAAAGACGTTCCACTGCAATGGTCGGCCGAGGCGAATGTCCGCTGGCGAATCGATCTGCCCGATTCCGGCAACTCCACGCCGATCGTCTGGGAGGATCGCCTCTTTGTCACGCAGGCGAAGGACAAGAAGATCTGGCCGCCCAAAGGCGGCGGCGGGCAGGCCTCGGCCGAGATCCGGATGCTGCTGTGTCTGCGCCGCTTGGACGGCAAACTGCTCTGGGATGCCAGGGTGGCCTATCCCGAGCCGGAGGCGACCCATCCGACCAATCCCTTCTGCTCGGCCTCGCCGGTCACCGATGGGGAGCGGGTCATCGTCAGTTTTGGCTCGGCCGGCCTCTGGTGCTATGACTTCTCCGGCAAGGAGTTGTGGCACAAGGACGTCGGCAAGATGGAGCACATTTGGGGGAACGCGTCCTCGCCGATCCTCTGGGGGGAACTGTGCATTTTCTGGATCGGCCCCGGCAAGAACCAGGTGCTGCTGGCCGTGAACAAGAAAACCGGGGCCGAGGTCTGGCGGCACGAGGAGCCGGGTGGAGCGTCGGGACTGGGCGAGGACAAGGAGTGGCGTGGCTCCTGGAGCACACCCGTTGTCATCAAGGTCGAGGGGCATGAGGAACTGATTTTGACCGTGCCCCAGAAGGTCAAGGGGTTCGACCCGAAGACGGGCAAGGAACTCTGGTCCTGCGCCGGCCTGGGCAAGCTGGTGTACACCTCGCCGCTCTGTTCCCGGGACGCTGTCATCGTGGCGATGTCCGGCTACGGCGGCCCCTCCCTGGCGGTCCGGGCCGGCGGCACCGGCGACGTCACCAAAACGCACCGTCTCTGGCACACCGAGAAACCCAACCCGCAGCGGATCGGTTCCGGTGTCATCGTCGGCGATCACGTTTTCATCCTGAATGACACGGGCATCGCCCAGTGCCTGGAGGTCAAGACCGGCAAGGAAGTGTGGTCAAAGCGGCTCGCCTCGACCTGGAGCAGCATGGTGGCGGTTGGCGATCGCCTTTACGTCCCGACCAAGACGTCCGATACCTTCGTCATCAAGGCCAGCCCGGAGTTTCAGGAGCTGGCCCGGAATCGGCTCAAGTCCGAACAGATGCACGCCTCCCTGGCCATCTCGGATGGTGACGTTTTCATCCGCACGTACAAGGGATTGTGGTGCATTGGTGTAAAGAAGTAAGCGGTCACGTAAGTTCCCGTGGGTGCGCTGCGCGACCCACGGCCGGGTTATGCAACCCCTTCGGGGTAGGAAGACAACGAGAGCCCGGTTTTCTACCCCGAAGGGGTTGCATACCCCAGCCGTGGGTCGCGCAGCGCACCCACGGGGTTGTCATCCGCGATCGTCGTTCAGCTTCAGCACCGTGCTCGGCGAGAGATGGGGCGAGTTGAGCAAGAGCCGCTGATCTTCCGGCGTGATGTGGTTTCCCTCCAGACCGAGGTACAGCAGCTGGGAGAGAAGCGGGGAGGCGGCCAGGGCGCGGATGCCTTCCGTGCTGATCCCGTTGTGTCCCAGTTCCAGCCGGCGCAGCTCGGGGAGGTTCCGGGTTTGCGCCAGAGACACCACCCCCGCGTCGCTCACGTTGTTGCGGAGCAAACTGAGAAAGGAGAGCTGGTGCAGGTAAGGCGATTCCAGCAGCGTCCGGACCGCGTTGCTGTCGAGAGGATCGACGAAATAGTCGCCGAACCAGAGCCGCTCAATGCCGTCCAGGACCCGGCAGCCGGCCAGCGGACTGGCCAGGGAGCCGGCCCGGATTAGCTCCAGGCGGCGCAGCGGCGTCAGGCGAACCAGTTCCTCGGCCACGTCCAGGAACGTCTGCGTGTGCAGTGTCAGCGTCTCGACAAAGCCGCGCCGAAATCGAGCCACGGCATCCGGTCGGAACGGGCCGCGCAGCCAGCCATCCCGGCCGCCCGAGCCGATCAGCCGTCGCAACGGACCCACCCAGGCTTCCCAGTTGCGGTCCAGCAGCGTTCGTTCGCGCTGCTGCTTCTCTTCCCGATCCGGCTGCCGGTCCGTTGTCCGCGCCAGTTCGCACTGCAGCCAGATGAACTCGCCGCGCTCGGCCCGGGGCGGCTCCTCCTGCTCCATCAGCCAGTCTGCATAGACCAGCCGTGGCGTATCGTCCTGGGGGTCGTCGCGAATGGCCAGCAGAAAGCTCTCGTCCTGGGTCATCGCTGCGCTCCAGAGGGTTAGCCCGCCGCGCAAGCAAGGGCTTCTCACGGAACCCCTTGCTTGCGCGGCGGGCTAACCCTCTGCTGCCGGCGGTTGTCCCAGCGCGAGCCCGGATACAGGGGTGTGGGCGGGTCAACGCGCTGGTAGAAATAGGCCAGGACCACGTCGGCCGGCTGTTCCAGCTCGACCAGGTCCAGCCGGAACAACCAGGGAGAGCCCTCGACCCGGTCCAGCACCGGCAGCAACCCGGCGTGGACCTCGTAGATCTCCCCCTCAATCGACCAGCCCTCCTGGTCGCAGCGGATCAGGCCCGGATACTCGCCCAGGTCCAGCAGCCGGTACTGGCTGCGGGTCCGTGCCGGGCCAAGGAACCGCTGCTGCTCCAGCACCACGGAACGGCAGCCGTCCCGCATCAGCGTCCCGTACGTGAAAAGCCGAAACGTACTGTTCGCCGGCTGTTCCGGCCGCGCTGCCCCTCTGGAAAAAGGGTCAGCGGATCGCGCGAACAGGTCCAGGCACGTCAGAAACTCGGAGGGCTCGCTAGCCGAGGCGATTCCCGTCTCGTCCGTCCGTTTGATCCAGGATGAACTCAGTAGTGGTAACATTGGCAATGGATCCCAGGTGCTTCCAGTCGCGGACGGTGCAACCGGGAAGCAAAGACAACAGCAACACCTTGCAGACGACTCCATGAGCCACGATAACAAGGCCCTGTCCAGCCGTTCCACGCTGCGTGAGGGGGGCTCACCAGCCGCCCCCAGACGGGAAGCACCCGCTGGGATGGCGTCAAACGGCTCTGCTCTCAGCGGAACACGGGCGGTATCACCGGCCAGCCACCGCTGAAGCGTCTCGGGCCAAAGGAAAGGCACTTACCGGTAGGATAGCGGTCGGGCCTCCCAGGGACAATCCTTCCGCCCGGATTCATTCTGTGAGGGGATCAACTCAGAGTCCAGAGCCAGAGGTTTCCGGCTCTGGACTCTTGACTCTTGGCTCTCAGTCCCTGGCCTCGGGTTGAGAAGCCATCTGGCGTGCCAATCTCCGGGCCAGGTCGGCCAAGATCCGGCGAACGCTGCCCGGGTGCAAGCCGGTGCGCTCGGCAATCTCCGTTGGGCTGAACCCTTGCTGCTTGAGCCGCAACACGTCGCGGTGATCCGGCGGACACAGCAGCAGTAATCGGTCCCACAATTCCCGGGCTCGAACTTCCGCGCTGGGGGTCGCCTCGGGGGAACAGGGCGTCTGCGGACCCGCCACGTCCGCCAGAGGCTGCTCCCGGTCCAGCCAGTGCTGGTGCTGCCTGAGCCGATCGATGAAGCGATTGCGGGTCGAACGGATCAGAAAGGCCCGCAACTGCGCCGGGTCGGTGAACCGCCAGCCCGCTTCCCGGAAGCCCGCCAGCAGATCGACCCAGACCGACTGCACAATGTCCACCGAGTCAAACTTGGCACGCAGGGCCGCCGAGATCTGGCGACGGACCACCAGGCGCAAAAACGACTCGTAGGCCACGAAAATGCGCTCCGCGGCGGCATAATCGCCACCGTTGAGGCGCTCAAGCAGCTGTTCCAGCGACTGGTCAACCTGGGGAACGTCCATCTCTCCTCCCCGGGAAAAGGCCCCGGTCATGGATCCAGGAACAAGCTTCAGACGGACTCCTGAACCTTGCTGGGCCGGAACATGCGCAGCGACCGCTGGCGTTTGTTCTCGGGACCCTCTGCCATTGTGGCCTGCTGCTCGGGCGCAATCAGTTCGTGGCGCAAGATCGTGACCTCGGGGGGGGCCGTGATGCCCAGCCGAACTTGCTGCCCGGAGACGGCGGTGACCGTGACCACGATGTCATCGCCCAGATAGATCTTTTCACCCACCTTGCGTGTCAGTACCAGCATGTTGAAAGCTCCTTGCAGCGGCTGTTGCGTTTGCAGGAGGGCAAGACTGCTGCCAAACCGTGCCACCAGGGGAATCCGTGATCGGTCGCTGGCCTCTCCGCCCAGTCCAGACCGGCCACGAAACTCCCGTTGACTCCATTCCACTCGGTTCGGCAACCGCCTCGCCCTCCTGAAACGCCACCTCCGCGGCCATTCCTTGTGCTCCCTTACCATTCCTCGTGGTGAGCGTATTGCCCACCACAAGATAGAACGGAAGAGCCGGCCTGAAACGCGCGCGACTTTTCCGCCGCTGCAAGAAAAATGCAAGAATCCCCTCACGGCGGCAGCTGCCTGGATAGTTCCAGGGCCTGGCGATGGGCCGGGTTGGCCTGCAAGGCACGCTGGACGCAGTCTCGAGCGCCGGCCCGGTCCTGCAGTTCCAGCCGGATGAGGGCCAGGTTGTACCAGACCTGGTCCGGGCTGGCGCCGCGGTCCAGGGCCCGCTTCAGGTCCACGGTGGCCTTGTCGAAGTCTTTGGCCCGCAAGTGCAGGACGCCCCGGTTGAGGGCGGCCTCCGCCAGTTTGGGATCGAATTCCAGGGCCCGGTCGTAATCGCGCAGCGCCCGCTCGTTCTGGCCCAGCGCTTCCTGGGCCAGGGCCCGGTTGTAATAGCTCGGGGCATTGCTCGGGGCCAGGGCAATGCAGGTGCGGAAGGCGGTGACCGCCTCTTCCGAACAACCGCGCCGCTGAGCGCAGATGCCCTGGTAGAAATTCGGCCAGAATCCGTCCGGCTGCATGTCCACCGCCTGCTCAAACGCCTGCGCGGCCTTGTCCAGGTCGCCCTCGCCCAGCAGCCAGCGGCCCAGCGCATAGGCTTCATGGCCCTTCCTCGGCTTCAGTTCCTCGGCCCGTTGTCCCAGCTGCTCCGCCTCCTCGTTGCGTTTGCAAGCCAGGGCGCAGCTCCGCTTCAGCCGGCAGAGTACCTGGCTTTCCCCGAACAGTTCCTCCGTTTCCTGGAGCAGCCGCAACGTTTCGGCGTGGCTGGAGTCGCCGCGGGCCAGGCCGCGCAAACGGAGATCGGCCCAGATGATCCCCAGGTCGAGCAGGTCGGTGCGCAGTTGCTCCTCGGACTCGGGGTCCAGCTCCCCCTGCTGGCGGTCGAGCAGTTCCTGCCGCCGCTGCCAGACCTCGCGCAAGTGCTTTTCCAGGGTGGGGCTGCTCCCCTTGCTGGGTTCGCTGCTGCCGCACAGCAAGCGCAGCTGTTCCGCCAGCCGATGGAACTTTTCGACCTCCTGCCCCCGCCGGGCCAGTTGAAGCTGCCTCTGGAGCGATTCTTGGAACTGCCCGCTTCTGGGCAGGGACTGGCACAGCTCCAGGCCCCGGACAAGTTGCTCGCGTGCCTTGTCGTAGTGGCGTGCCTGGTTCTGGCGTTCCCCGGCGGCGAGGGCGGCCTCGGCCCGGTGCTGCGTCTTCTCGGTTTCCAGCCAGGCAAACAGCGCAAAGGTTAAGGACAAGGCCAGCACGGCGAGGACGACCAGGAGCAGGGACAGGAACAGGGGGTCCCGGCGCCGCCACTTGCGCCAGCGCTCGCGGAGACTGCGATTGCGGACGCCAAGCAACGGTCGATCGTCGAGGTGCCGGCGCAGGTCCTCGGCCAGGGCATGGGCGGTGGGGTAGCGCTGGGCGCTGTCCGGCTCCAGGCACCGGGCGACGATGTCGGCCAATCCGACCGAGACCCGTGGATTGATCCGATTCAGCGGGACCACGCTCTCGGGGGAGCTGAGGGGGAGCGTGCCACCCAGCAAGCGGTACAGCACCAGCCCCAGCGAGTACGTGTCCGAGCGCCCGTCCACGATCTGGGGAATGGGCCCACCCAGGGTCAGCGCCGACAGGGCGTTGATTTGTTCCGGCGAAGCGTACCCGGGCGTGCCTCCCAGCCATTCCGGAAACGGTCCCTGAGGATGGATCGGCTTCTGGGCCACGTGAAAGTCCAGCAGCATGGGCTGAGCGTCGGCCGTCAGCAAGATGTTGGACAGTTTCACGTCCAGGTGAACCAGGCCGTGCTCGTGCGCGTGACAGAGGGCGTCGGCCAGACAGGCCCCAATCCAGCACACCGCCTCGGTCCAGGTGCGGCCGGCCAGTTCTTCCCGTGCCGGTGCCGGGAAGTGGCCTGGCTCGGGGCTGGCCAAGCGCAGGCCGGCCTGCCGGCCGGAGCGCACGCAGGCGTGCGGGCTCGGGAAGGTGGGAAGCAAGTGGGGCTGAAAGTGATCCAGCGCGGTCAGGAGTTGCTGTCCGGTGCGGTCCTCGGCGGGAGTGTCCTTGACCGCATCGAGCAACTGAGCCAGCGTCGTGCCCCCGAGGTAAGGCATGCACAGGATGCGCCGCTGCCCGTCGGCGGTGTCGAGGGCGGCGTAGATGGGGACGATGTGGGTGTGCTGCAATCGGGCCAGTGTCAGGTGTTCCCGGCCGTTGGTGGGGATGGTCTTCAGCACCACCGCCCGATTGGCCAGGGCGGGCTGAGTGGCGAGGAAAACCGGGCCGTTGACACCCTGGCCCAGTTCCCCCACGATGACGAACTGCCCTTCGCAGGTTACCTGCCGGCGAACCTCGTCCGGCGAGAGCGCGGTCGGCAGCAGCAGACGGTGACAGTCCAGCAGCGTGGCCAGCTGCGGCCGCCAGCGCGGGAACCGCTCCAGGAACTGTTCGGGCGCTACGTTCTCGCCCCGCTCCTGGCGCAGGCAGTATTCCTCGTAGATCAGCCGGAGAGCGGCTTCCGAATCGTCGGCCAGTTCGGGGTTGCGTGCCAGGATGTCCTCGGCGAGACAGGCTTCCCCGGCCTCAAGCCGACGGACCATCTCCTCGACCAGTGCCGAGACTGGATCGACCAGCTCCGGGCGCCCCGAGTCAGCATGCGCGTGGACAACTCCTCCAGCACAACGGGACCCATCCAAAAAGCTTGGCGTCTAGAGGCCAGAGGCCAGAGCCGGAAGCTTCTGCCTCTTGTCTCTTGTCGCCTGTCTCTTGTCTCTGGCGCGGCGGGCGACCTCGCCGGAGACGACTGCGGTCACGGCCAGCCCCATGCCAATCCACGGCGCCGGTCCCAGCCGGACCAACCAGTTGCCCATCGTGAGCCGCAGGTCGCTCAGTCCCTCCAGGAAATCGCGGAAGACGGCGTCCAGGGCCCTCAGGTCGTCCGAGGCGTTCAGCAACCCCGCGGACACCGGTGCCGGGGTCACGTACTCGGCCGGCTGCGCCTCCAGCGTCCCTGGCTCTTGCTGGCTCCGGGCCATTTCGGCCTGATGCTCCTGGATGGCCACGTCTCCTGCCTCGATCAACCCGGCCCCACGGGCGATTCCTCCGCCGGCGAGCGCAAGCCCCCACCCCGGGCCGCTCATCAGAGGAGACTGGCCCGACTGCCCCAGGAAGGAATTGCTCCCTGCAAGAGGGGCATTCACCAGTGGCAGAGCGGAACTGGGAGCGCCCTGGGTGAAGGCGAGCGAAGTCCCGGTGAACAGGTTCTGATTCGGCGCCAGGCCGGCGTTGCCGGCTCCGGCGCCCTGCGACCCGTTGCTCAGGACGCTGACCAGAAGTGCGTTGCCGTTCGACCCGGGCTGCACGGAACTGCCCGCCACGAAGGAATTCGTGCCCGGGACCACACCGGCGGCCGGGGAGATCACAACCAGAACGACAGATACCGGGATCGGATCGCCCGTTCCGTCGAGCAACTCGTCAACACCGCCGTTCCCCAAGCCGGTGCCGGCTCCCGGAGTTCCCGACTTGCTCCCGGAACCGACCGGCAGCACCGGTTGGGTCGGCTGACCGCTGACTGCCTGAGTCAGGTCCTCCACGGTCCCGCCAACGAGGTTGACAACCCCAGAAAGGGTGTCGGTCGCGGACGAACCCAGAGAGTCCACAAGTCCGCCCTTCGAGTCAGCATGGGGATTGCCCTTGTCCTGACCATGAGGAGCAACGACTTGATCAAGAAGACCGACACGTAACCCCGGGTGATCGCTCGAGGTCGAGGCCACGGCATTCGTGGTTGTGCTGGCCGCCGACGGATTGACGTTGGCCGACGGCGCGGACAGCAGGGAACCGAGGTCGAGATTGCCCAGCAGGCCTCCCGCTGCGGGAACACAGCGGTTTTCCAGGGGCTCCAGAGACAGCAGGCGACCGGGCTTCCGAGAAGAACCTGATTTGCGGAGGCGCATAAAAATCCCTCCTGGGGGAGTGCAGGGAGGTGAGACGCCAGAAACCCAATGACACATCCTTGTTTGGGCGATAGGCTTTGGGCAGTCGAGACGATCTGCGGACGGGGAAATGTCTCCTGTACTAGCATAAAATTCAATTGGTACGATGTCAAGCGAAGGAACAAAAATGACAAAAATAGTCGCACTAACGTGGAGTTCCGTTCAGCAAAGCGAAGCGCGCCCAGGCAATCCTCCCTGGATTCCCCTTGCCGATCGTCGTATAATGACAGCTTGATGCGCCCCCAGGGGATCGTCCGCGTTGGGCGATCGGGTGGCGCAGGCTTTTAACCGTTTTATTTGCCTGTTCCCAGGGGCGAAACGTCCCTTCCGCCGGGAATGGGCGAGAGGATGCTTTGTGCATGGTCAATCGGAATTTGATCCGGCAGTACGACCTGTCCGAGGATGAGCTGCACCGCGAGTATGACGCCATCTTCACTCGTACCGACACGGGGGGCGACGTCAACAACTGGCTGGTCAACGAGAAGCAGACCTTCGAGGTCAACAAGATCATCACCGGCCGGGTGGTCAACCTGGTCGGCGACGACGTCGTGGTGGACGTCGGCTACAAGAGCGAGGGGATCATCCCCGTCAACGAATGGTACGACGAAGGTTCGGACAGGATCATTCCGCCGGCCGTCGGCGACGAGATCCAGGTGCTGCTCGACGCGGTCGAGGATGAGGGCGGCGCCATCGTCCTGAGCTTACCGCAAGGCCAAGCGGCAGAAGGAATGGGAAGACGTCATCGCCAAGCACAAGGAAGGCGACGTCGTCTCCGGCATGGTCACCCGCAAGATCAAGGGCGGCCTGCTGGTCAACATCGGCGTCAACGTCTTCCTGCCCGCCTCGCCAGGTGGACATTCGCCGGCCGCCCGACATCGCCGACTACATCGGCCAGACCATCGAGTGCAAGATCCTCAAGATCGACGAGGCCCGCCGCAACATCGTCGTCAGCCGCCGCAAGCTGCTCGAGGACCAGCGCTCCGAGATGAAGGACAAGCTGCTCAAGGAGATCGAGGCCGGCCAGATCCGCAAGGGCGTCGTCAAGAACATCGCCGAGTTCGGCGCCTTCGTCGATCTGGGCGGCATCGACGGCCTGCTGCACATCACCGACATGAGCTGGGGCCGGGTCAACAATCCCCACGAGGTGGTCCACATCGATCAGCAGCTCGAGGTCTACATCATCAACGTGGACAAGGACAAGGAAAAGATCGCCCTGGGCCTCAAGCACAAGTCGCCCAGCCCGTGGGCCAACGTCGCACGAGCAAGTACCCGGTGCAGCAGCCGGCACACCGGCGAGGTCGTCAACGTCATGAGCTACGGGGCCTTCGTCAAGCTGGAGCCGGGCATCGAGGGCCTGGTCCACATCAGCGAGATGAGCTGGACCAAGCGCATCAACCACCCCAGCGAGCTGGTCTCGATCGGCGACCAGATCGAGGTGCAGGTCCTCAACATCAACAAGGACAAGCAGGAAATCTCGCTGGGCATGAAGCAGGTCCAGCCCAATCCGTGGGACAAGGTGGCCGAGCGCTATCCGCCGAACACGGTCGTCAGCGGCATCGTCCGCAACCTGACCAACTACGGGGCCTTCATCGAGATCGAGGAAGGCATCGACGGCCTGCTGCACGTCAGCGACATGAGCTGGGTGCGCAAGGTCGGCCATCCCAGCGAGGTGGTCAACAAGGGCGACAAGGTCACCTGCATCGTGCTCAACGTCGATCAGGAGCGCAAGCGCATCGCGCTGGGCCTCAAGCAGATGGACAACGACCCGTGGGAAGGCGACATCCCCGGCCGCTACCAGCCCGGCGAGATCAAGAAGGGCAAGGTCACCAAGCTGACCAACTTCGGCGTCTTCGTCGAGCTGGAGCCGGGCCTGGAGGGCCTGCTGCACATCTCCGAGCTGGCCGACCACAAGGTCGAAAGCCCGGAGGACGTGGTCAAGGTCGGCGACGAGATCGAGGTCAAGATCCTGCGCGTCGATGCAGCCGATCGCAAGATCGGCCTGAGCCGGAAACGGCTGGGCTGGAGCAAGGACGAGGAAGAGGAAGAGGCGAAGGCGGAAGCCGCCGCTCAGCCGGCAGCCCCGGCTGCGTCGGGCCGGCCGCAGCGCGAGCTGCGGGGCGGCACCGGCTCCAGCAGCGGCGGGCAGCTCATCAACATGCCGGAGTCCGGCGAGAAGAAGTAGTTGTCCAGGGCGCCGGGAGCTTCCGCGACCGGTGGAGAAACGGCGAGCGAGCGAGAGTAACCTCTCGCTCGCTCGTTTTTTCTGACAGTCACGGCTTTTTGGGACGGCTGGGACGCCGAGACACAACTGCTGAGGCCGCCACACCGCCAAAGGCGCTTTTGGCGTGGCGGTGTCCCAGGAGAAGCCCCGGCGTGTCTGTGCTTGCCCCACGGATGACAAAAAAGCGACACCGCCAACACGCCACCAGCACACGCTGTCTCTTCGGGACCTCTCCTGGCACTTCGTCAAAATCCGTGACGGTCAGCTTCTTTCTACGGCGGCAAACCTGATTGGTGAATCGACCCGTGCCGGCTTGCCCGCCAGGTAAAGCAGGTCACTGGTTAGAAAAAGATGGCGCGAGCGCTTGTTGCTCCGTAAATGTTCACGAGTCGAGGGCAACAAGCGTTCAGGAAGACATCGAGCCGCGAAGATGCTCCTCCGGTCCGTCGGTCGATGTGACCGTCAAATTCTCGCTCCGCGAGAACGCCATCGCCAAGGAACCGGGGACGAGGTATCATAAGCCTTGGCAGTGTGTGTCATGACTCGGCTGGAGATTGGTGGCACAGACTCCTCGGAGTCTTCCCCGTATGTGACTCTGAGTCGGGGAGCGTTTTCGGCCCCAATCTTGGTGACCCCGATCCGGTGACTCCGTCCCGGCAGCGCGTGGTTCCCGTTTGCAACACTGATTGTGTCCCTGCCGACTCCCCCGCACACTGCCTTGGGGCAGGCCCGCCAACAGGGTGTTGTCCCCCTCTGCCTGCAGTTGCGGGCTGTTAGCAAGTCCGGCCAGCTCCCGCGTCTGGAGGTCTGGCAGCACAGAGAGTGTGCGCCTAGGAGAACCAGGGAGCAAGATCACCTCGCTGCGCTGGGCAAGCTGACTGATTCACCCACTCGATCAGTCTGTCCGATTTGCCCCTGAAAACCACGGAAAATGCTGGGTTCCGTCCTCAACTCCTCAAATCAGATTGAACCAGTGAGCGCGTGGATGAGGGAGGTTCCTTGCAACCTCAGCATCGAACGTCATGACACAAAACTGCTTCGGAGGTCGGGACCGACGCACGCAAAGCGGGACCAGGAAACCCAGCCCACGTCAATCCGTGACAGAGCTAAAAGACCGGAGAACCGCGCCCCGTGACCGTCTCGCTGAAGGTGGCCTCCTGGGCCAGGCCCGCCACGGAGGCGATGATCGTGAAGCTGCCGGTCTTGCCGCCGGCTTTGAGCGGCACTGCGGTGGTGGCCACCCCAGCAGCCGACGTGGTCGCGGTCGTGCTGGCCGTGCCGTTGAAAGCGGCCGAAGCGCCCGAACTGCCGACCTGGACCGTGAAGGTCAGGACGATGCCACTCAGGACGTTGCCGAAAGCGTCTTTGACCACCACCTGCAGGGCCGTGTTGAACGCGGTCGCCAGACTGGCCGATTGGTTATTGCCCGCCACGATGCTGATGCTGGCGGGGACGTCGGGAATGATCTGTTGCATCAAGGTCCCGGTGGGGCTGCCCTGGAAGTTGCTGTCGCCAGCGTAGGTGGCGGTGATGGTGTAGGTTCCGACTTGGGTGAACGCCGAGGTGGTGAACGTGGCCGTGGTGACACCGTTGTTGGTCTGCAGCGTGGCAGGGGTCGAGTTCAGCAAGCTGCCATTGGAGTAGAAAGAGACGCTGCCGGTCGGATTGCCGGACCCCGGGCTGGTGACAGAGACCTTGGCGGTGAAGGTGAGACTCTGGCCGGCAACAAAAGGATTGGCCGTGGAACTGAGGCTGAGCGTGGTCGCCGCCTTGTTCACGGTCAGGCTACCGGGGTCGTAGCTGATGGTGTAGTTGCTCAGGCCGCTGCCCATGGGCATTGCTGGCCATGATCTGGTAGGGCGAGCCGGCCACGGTCGCTGAGGCCGCGGCTCCGGTGCTGGAGAGGGTGACGCTGCTGACGCTGTCGCCGGGGACCAGGCTGCTTGTCGTGAAGGCGCTGCTGCCCAGGTTGAGCGTCTGGCCGTAGACCTTGCTCTGGTTGGAGGCCGTGATGGTCAGCGCCTTTTGATTGATGGTAGCCGAGGTATCGACCGTGTCCGTAACCGTCCCGCCGCCGTTCTCGGTGAGCGTGACAGCGATGGTGTAGGCACCCGCTGCGGCATAGGTGTGGCTTCCCGTGACGGTGAAGCTGCCATTGCTGCCGCTGACCGTGCCGGAGGTGCTGTGGCCATCGCCCCAATTCATCATGGCTGTGAAGTTGGACGCCGGGTCGGCCGTATACGAGTCGGTAAAGGTCGCCAGCGTGGCGTTGGTAATCGTCCCGCCGTAAGTGCCGGTGATGGAGGAGCCTGGCGTACCGGTCAAGGTGCCGTAGTCCCCCACGCTGGCCGTCGTCGTCACCGTCTGGCTCATGACCCCGTTGTGGTGGACGCTGATGCTGATCTGGTAGGTTCCTTCCTCGGCGTACTGGTGGGCCAGGTCGATCGAGTATGCCTGGCCGTTCAGGACGATGCCGGGAGTATCTGAAGAGGAGACAAAGTTTGCGCCGCTGGGGCTGGAGCCGCTGTAGTTGCCCTGGCCCGTCAGGGTGGCCGTCGAGCTGGTGCCGTCGCCCCAGTTGACCGTCGCCACGTAGCCGCCCGAACCGCTTCCCGCGCCGGCGGGATCGACGAAGGTGGCCACGGTCTGGACGCTAGAGAGATTGCCTTCCGTGGCCGTGAAGGGCCCACCGGCCGTCATTGTCACGGGCGGAACGATCAGGGTGAGTTCATTGGCACTGGTCGCCGCCGTGAAATCGCCGCCGGCATCGGGCACCGTGGGATCACCCTCGTCGGTCACCTTGACCGAGAAAAACGCGCTGCCGGAGCCGTAGACGTGCGAGCCGTAGACGTCGAACAGGCCGGGGGTCGAAGTGGTGGCCACCCAGACAGTGCCGGAACTGTCATTGGAGCTGTTAAAAGTACCGTCGCCCCACTGGACCGTGGCCAGGTACTGGTTGGCCTGGGCCTGCGTGTCGGGATCGGTGAACGTGAACAGCAGCTGGTTGCTGATGGATTGTCCTTCGGTGGTGACCGAGGGGACGTCCAGGGTGCCGGCGGTCAACGGCTGATCGGCGGCAAGGACCTCGTAATTGCTGGCGCTGGCCTGCGTGCTGGCGCCGTCAACGTCTTTCACCTGGACGCTGAACGTGCCGTTGGTGAAGGTTGCAGGATAGGTGTGCGAGCCGTAAACGTCGAAGCCGCCGGCCGGATCCGCGACGATGTATCCCGCACTGCTCGGGGTGCTGGTGACCGGCGAGGTCGTGTTGTCACCCCAGCTGATGGTGGCCGTGTATTGCGACGCCGTGGCGCCAGGATTGGCATCGGTGAAGTGGAACAGCTCCACGTTGCTAATGGCCTGGTTGACGGTGGCGTTCGCGGGCGGCGTCAGCGCGCCTGCGGTCAGCGGCGCATCGACCACGACGAACAGGTCTGCCGAGCTGGCGTTGATCTGCGTGCCGTCCAGCCCGGTGACGGACACCGAGGCCGAGTAATTGCCCGTCTGGGCATAGGTGTGGGAGCCGAGGACGTCGAAACCGCCGTTGGGATCGGCGACAACGGAAACCGTGTTCGGGAAAGCCTCTGTGTTCTGCTGGCTGTAGTTCGTGCCATCCGTGCCGGTGACGGTCACCGAGACGGGATAGGTGCCAAGCGCGGCATAGCTGTGCGAACCAAGAATCTCGAAGCTGCCGCCCGCAACGGGGGCCACGGAAACCGTGCCGCTACCGTCGCTGGAAGTGTTCGACTGGCCATCGCCCCAGGTCACCGTGGCGGTGAACGAGCTAGCCGTCGCGCTGGGCGTGGTCGTATCTGTGAACAGGATCAGCGGGGCGTTGGAGAGAGATGGCCAGCCATCGCCCCAGTTCACCGTGGCCGTGAAATCGCTGGCCGTCTCGCTGGCGTTCGAGTCCGTGAAGTGGTACAACTCCACCGTGTTCAGGAAGGTCAACGGCAGGCCGGACTGTTGCGGGAATGCCTGGCCTTCCTGCTCGTTGGCAACGGTCAAGGTCACGGAATTGTTTTGCAGATCGTTGTCCGAGGTCGTTGGGGTGACCGTGGCGGTGCTGTTCAGGACGGCACCGACCGTAGTATTTTGCAACGCGGCCGTGATGGTGAAGCTGGCGGATTGGCCCGAACTGAGGTTGGCGCTGTCCGTGAAGACCACCGTTCCGCTGCTGCCGGCACCCGGAGTAGTGGCGTTCCAGCCCGAGGGCAGAGTCAAGGACTGGAAGGTGATGCCCTGCGGTAGCGGCACGGTCAGAGTCGGGCTGACGGCCGCATCGGGGCCGTTGTTGATCACGGTGTAGCTATACTGGACCGTGCCGGCTGTCGTTCCCAAGGCAACGGAACCACTCACGGCAAGATCGTACTGTTCTTCCACCGCGCCAATGTCCACTTTGCCGTTGACGGTCCGAGCATAGCCGCGCTGGTCGATGGTAGGCAAACCGGAGGCACTCGGGTCGCCGGCGCCGATGGCCGGGCTGCCAGACAAGAGGGCCAGCGTTTGCGTGGTCCCGCCATTGTTCTGGAGGGGCCCCAGCAACGTGTTGATGGGATGGGCGGCTGAGCCGATTTGATCCCCGCTGCTGGTGGAAGCGCTAAAGCCGGTGCCAATGCCAATCAGGTCGTGATCGCTGGAAAGGACGTTGCCGTCAACGTCTGGATCGGACGTGGTGGCGGAGTTCCCCGCAATGAGGGTGTTTTCGAGTGCGGCAGAGCCGCTGGTGTCGAGTCCGCCGCCAAGGCCAGTGCCCGCGTTGCCGGAGCCCCCCGGGCCACCGAATGCAGAGCCGCTGTTGCCAGAAGTCCCTGAGCCTGCTTGCTGCAAGACTGGTCCGCCTAATCCGCCGGAACCGCCAATGCCCCCCGAGCCAAAGGAGCCCCCGGACCCTTCCGAGCCAGAAGCCCCCCCAGCAACGCTGTTGCTGTTGATAGTCACGTTCGTCGAAGTAACGCTCCCGGCAGAGTCATAGATGGCACCGCCGGCACCTGATCCTCCACTGCCGCCGTTGCCGCCGTTGCCGCCGTTGCCGCCGGTGCCGCCGGTGCCGCCGTCGCCGCCGGGGGAAAGGATGCCATCAAAGCCGGTGCCGCCGGTGCCGCCGGTGCCGCCGGTGCCGCCGGTGCCGCCGGTGCCGCCGTTGCCGCCCTGGCCACCCTTGGTTGAGTTGGAGTAGAGGGTATCGTTGGTCAATAGGACGGTGCCGCCGGTGCCGTACAGTCCGCCACCCATACCAGATCCCCCGTTGCCGCCGATGCCGCCGATGCCGCCGGTGCCGCCGGTGCCGCCGGTGCCGCCGGTGCCGCCAGGTAAGAAGATGAGTAAGGGGCCGACTGTCGTCTCAGAACCATCGGCGCCGGTGGTGCCGGCGCCGCCCGTGCCGCCCTGACCACCCGTGCCGCCCGTGCCGCCCGTGCCGCCAATTGCGCTGTTGCCGTAAATGGTGTCATTGCGGATGATAGCTTGGTTTCCAGCGAAGTACAGGGCACCACCAAGGCCAGATCCTCCGGAGACTCCTTGATCTCCAGTAGGCCCCTGTTGACCAGTACTTCCCGTTTGACCATTCTGTCCCGTGGAGCCGGTGCCGCCGATGGCACTATTGGACGCCAGAGTACTGTTTTCCAGGTCGAGGGTGGCACCGGCGGCGTTGTAAATGGCACCGCCCTCGCCATTCGCACCGGCCGCGCCTTGTGCGGTATTGCCTGTCAGGACAGAATCTTCAATCGTGAGGTTGCCGGCGTTGTCGATGCCCCCGCCCTGGGCGGCAGACCCGCCCTCAATCGTCACGTCTTCCAGAGTCAGAGTGCCGCCGCTGGCCACGTTGAAGACGCTGTTGCCCAGGGCCGGTTCGGTGAGAGGCGAGGCGTCGATAATGGTCTGACCCGCGCCGGCGCCTACGATGAGCAAGTTCGTCCCGGAGTTAACGGGCAGAGAGGAGGAGCTAACATTGCTCGTCAAGTCGTAGGTTCCCGCACCGAGAAGGATGGTCTGCAGGTTCGATCCGGTCGATAGCGAATTGGCCGAAAGGACCGCATCCCGTAAGCTGCCGGCACCGTTCGTGTTGCTGTCGTTTTGGTTGGTCACCTGCGTACTGAGCTTGAAATTGCTCCCGACGATAAACGAGGGTAGCTGGTACTGTTGCGAGGAAATGCTGAAGGTATTGTCGTAGAGGGTGTCCAGGGGGTAACTGGCGAAGGTGTAATCCTGTTGATAGATCGGCCCCAGGGTGATACTGCCCACACCATCGAGGGTACCGGTCAGCTGCCCAACCGTCAGTTCGCCATCGAGGTCAACGTCCAGGCTGAGTTGGTTGGTGTAGTTCAACCCGAGATTCCAGGTGGGCTGAACCACGAAGGGGGTCCCGGTGAAATCGAGACCGATGCTGTCCACGCCGGGAGTGAAGGTAACCGAGGACTCGGTTACCGGGTTCCCGTTGTTCACGTTGCTCTCCGTAACACTCTCGGATACGGTGGCCGTATTCATGGTCGGCGGCGAGGCGGTGGAGGTGGATTCCGAGCCGGTGTCCATGAACGACGTCGTGCCGCTGTTGACGGTGCCGACAAGGGTGTTTTCGGCCCCGGAGGCGATGCCTCGGTAGATCTTGTAGCCTGTGGCGCCCGGCACCTGGTTCCAGTTGAGCGTCACCTCGCCATTGCTGCCTGTCGTCGCGGATACCTCGTTGCTGGCTGTCGTTTGGCCAGCCGCATTCAGGCTGGTCACCACGTAGTAGTAGGTGCCGGTCGCGAGAGAGCCGCTGCCCACGACGGGGGAATTGACCGTTGGTGGCTCCTGGTAGAAGTTGTACGTCAGCGAGTTCGTGGGCGTGATCGTGCCGGTCTGCTCGAGCACGAGCGCCGGACCCATCGTGAAACTGACGGGGGTGAAACTCACCGACATGTTGCCGATCGTGATGGTATCGGTGTCCGCGAGTTCGACCCCAGGCCGAACAGGCTGCCGACCAGCGCCCCCATTTCCAGGCTGACGTCGGCGATCTTGCCATGTTGGGTGTCCGTCAGCACACCGTTGCTCTGCAGATCGGAGGAACTCAACACGGGGTCCGGCACGTAGAGGCCCAAGGTAGCCCAGAGCCATGGATGCATCAACGTCGGCGAACCGTCTTCTCCGATTCCTTCCGCCACTTCCAAACCCTGTGTCAATCTGGAAGGGATTGCTTGAGCCGGTAATGTCCCCCTTGATCTTGAGGGGAGGATCCTCGCTGATCTCTTTATCAAGATCTTCATGCGATTGGCCCGCGACGACGTCGTTGATCAACCCGGACAGATCAACCCCAAGGATGCTCAAGTTCGTCAGGCCCATCTGGTTCTCGTCGTTGGGCCCGATGGTCATGTTGAACAACGACTGGTTCAAGCTGCCGCCGAAATTGGTGGTGCTGGTGTAATCGTTAATGAACGCCACCGTGCCGGAAAGGCTGCCGTTGACGGCCGCATCGAAATTGGCATAGACGTTGGCCGACGGCGCGGTCGTGGCAAACTGCCCGCCCGCGTAAGCAATCGACGTATTCTGAGGCGTGAAAGAGACTTCCTGGCCGAACTGGGTAGGCTCGGTGTAGTTCTGGTTCAGGGTGACACCACTGTAGGAGGCGCCCACGGTGCCCGGAGGTGACGGAGGCGCCCACGTCCAGGCCGACTTTGCCATTCATGTTGAGGCTGGCCTCGGCCCCGTAGTCGCCCAGGATCGTATGGTCAATCCCGCCGACCGAGATGCCCACGTTGAAGTTGCCGCCGAGAAAATTCGAGACGCTGAGAGTGCCCGAACCGTTGTTAAACTGACCGACGCCGCTGACGCTCGGGGGCGATCAGGGCGAATACGGTGCCGGCGCGGACAGAACCGTGCGGTCCTCGAGTTGTTCGAGCTGGATTGGGCTGAAGCGGCGCGGGCGGGCTGGTTTGGCACCGCGACAGACCGAGCCGGCCGTTGTTCCGACTTGCCGCCGGGAGGAAACGCGAAACGTACGCAACAGCCACGATCGCCACAACAACTGAAACATGATGCTGTCCTCCCCGTTGGAAAAGAACCAAACCGGCAGTCCCCGTTTGCCCCCCAACCCACTGCCGGGCAGGCCAGGCCGGACGCTGAGCGCAGCCGGCACCGCATGGGCCAGTTTTCACACCGCGCAACGCCCCAGGATCTTGATTCAGCGAGCCGAGAAGACGCGAGCCCCCATCCCGTCCCGGAACCGGGCCGGCTGGCTCGGGTTTGCACGCTTCCCTACCTCCAATCCTCCCTTTCCGGCCAGAATCGACCCGGAATGGGGAGACGAGTGAGCTTCTGCAGAGAAGTACAATCGGCGCGGGGAGAGTCTTTCAGAAAAATGTCAAAATCATTCGATGAGGGCGTCCAGTTCGCGGCGGAGATGGCGGAGGACGCGGCAGCGGGCGACGTAGACGGCGTTCTCGCTGATGCCCAGCGTCCGGGCCACCTCGGCGGTGGAGCGGCCCTCGACCACGGTTTGCCAGCAGGCCTGCCAGGTGGAGGGGGTGAACTCCACCTGGATCAGCTCCAGGGCCCGGCGGGTCAGGTGCAGGCGGAATTCTTCTTCCCCCAGCTGCTCGGCGCTGTCCGGCTGCTCCTCGGCGGCGGGCAGGGCCGCCAGGGCCTGGTGCATCCGGCCCTGGCGCTGTTTTTGGTTGCGGAGTTTGTTCAGCAGCAGGGTCCGCAGCCAGCTGCGGAACTTGCCGCTGCGGTCGTACTGGAAGGTGGGCAGGGCCGTCACCAGGGTGGCGAACACCTCCTGGACCAGGTCGGCGGCGTCGTGTTCGCCCAGGCCGCAGCGGCGAGCCAGGCCGCACAGCACGGGCGTGTACAGGTCCACCAGCCGGGTCCAGGCGGCTTCGTCGGCCGTATTGCGCAGCCGCTCCAGCAGCGTCACCGACGTGGTATTCATGAGCGATCCAGACAAGGGAATCGTTGCTTCCATCAATGCACGTGGAGGATACCCGATGTCTTCGGGGAGTGGCAACTGTTTTTCCCCGTCACGGCACGGCCAACACCTCACCCAATCCGGCCAGGCGCAGCACCCAGAGCGTTCCGTCCGCATGGCCCGTCACCAGGTGTCGGCCCTCGGGTGTCAGGGCCAGGCAGCAGATGCGCCCCTGGACCGGAGCAAAAAGCCGCAGCGCCCGCGACTGCGGCGGCCGGGCGTCGGGGCCCCACAAGCGCACCATTCCGTCCTGGACCCCGGCCGAGGCCAGCAGCTGGCCATCGGCTCGCCAGACGCACCCCAGCACGCCGCTGGTGTGGCCGCGCAAGGCCGGCTTTTCGGCCCGAGGCTCAAGGTCCCAGTGGCGGATGAGGCGGTCCTTCGCCCCACCGCAGAACGCGACCGACCGGCCGTCCGGGCGGAAGGCCACCCAGCGGATCACGTCCTCGGCGCCGCCCAGGGTTGCCTGCTCCTTGCCCGTCTCCACGTCGTACAGCCGCAGCAGCTTGTCCGAGCCGCCCGTGGCCAGGGTCTTGCCGTCGGGACTGAAGGCGACGCAGCCGCCGCCGTCGAAGCCGCCCGGGTCGAGCACCCGCAGCTTCTTCGTGGCGACGTCATAAAGCTTCGTCTCGCCGGTCTCCAACCGGAAGGCGAGGAGCTTGCCGTCCGGGCTGTGGGCGAGCTGCGCCACGGTCAAGCCCAGGGTGAGCGACCCCGTGTCCCTGCCGGCCTGCCAGTCCCAGAAGGTGATCGCGCCGTCACGTACCGACCCGGAGGCCAGAGTCTTGCCGTCGGGGCTGAAGGCGAGGGTGCATTGGGGCTGCGGCCGGGCGGGCAACACGTGCAGGAGCCGGCCGGTGGCCAGGTCCCACAACCGGATGCGCGTGTCGGCCCCCGCTCCGGCGGAGGCGGCGGTGGTGCCATCGGGGCTGATGGCGACCGCCAGCACCGGCCCGTCGTGCTTGGTCGGGGCGAGCCGCTCCTGGCCGGTCTCGGGGTCGAAGACCCGCACGCGGGGGAACCTGCCGTGCAGGCTCACCAACAGATTCCGCCCGTCGGGGCTTACCGAGGCCTTGGCAATGTCGCCCTCCGGCCCTTCGATCTGAAATTCGCCCACTTGTTTTCCCGTCGTCACGTCCCAGCGCACAAACCGGTAGCCCTCTCCCTGGGCCAGGACGGTCTTGCCGTCGGCCAGGAAGCCAAACGCGAAGCAGGCAAGGTTGAAGGCGCCGGCCGGCTCGAACGTGTCAGTCCGCCAGAGCCGCAGGCCCTTGGCGCTGCCGGCGGCGAGCAGCTTGCCGTCGGGGCTGAAGCTCACGCTGCCAAAAATGCCGGGCGTCGTCGGCAGCGTCTTGACGGGCTCCCACGTCTCGGTGTTCCAGACGCCGACCTCGGGAATGTCCTGGCGGTAGGCGGCCAGGAGTTTACTGTCGGGGCTGAACTGGCTGTACGGCGTGCCGGGAATGCTCTTGATTTCCTGGAGAGTGCGGGCGTCGCAGACACGGGCCAAGGGCTCCGGCCTGGTCACCGCGACGACAAGCCAGCGGCCGTCCGGGCTGTACACTACACCCATGAAGTTGTCCGGCGGGGCGTTGGCCGGCGCGTTGTGGCGAACCTCGCCGGTCTTCAGGTCCCAGATCCGCAGGGCGGAAGGGGCGCCGGAGACGGCGGCCAGGGCGCTGCCGTCCGGGCTGAAGGCGACGTTGAGGACCTGGCGGCCCGGCCACGGCAGGGTGCGCAGGCGCTGGCCGGAGGACACCTCGAACAGCTCCACGTTGCCGCCCCGGCCGGCCGGGGCGGCGAGCAGCGTGCCGTCCTTGTTCATCCGCGGATATTGCCGGCCGTCGTCGTTGCGCGGGAAGACGAAGCCACGGCCGGTCCCCAGGACGGCCACGACCTCCGGCGGCATGCCGGCGGGTGGGCCAGCGGGACGTTTCAGCGCGTCGGCCGGGCTGGGATGGGCCGCAAGCTCCTCCGGCGTCGGCACCGGAATCGTTGGGAGCTGGCGGACTTCCTTGCCGGGTTGCTTGTTGTCTCTCTCCGGGCCGAGGCCGTTCCTCTCGGCGTCGGCCCCAGGTCGCGTCAGCCAGAACACGGTCAGGGCCAGCACACCGACCAGCGCCAGCACACCGCCGACCAGCAGCTTGCGAACCGGCGGCCTGTGCGGGGCCGGGCGAACGGGCAGCGGCGCCGTCTTCGGCAACGTCAGGCCGGCTTCCAGCGCCTCGGCCGCCACCGCTGCCGTCTGGAAACGCTGGTCGGGGTCCTTGGCCATCAGCTTGGCGATGATCTGGCAGACCCATTCGGGCGTCTCGGGGATGATCTCCGGGATGGGCCGGGGCGTGTCCTCGGCCACGCGCTTCAGGATGGCCAGCGTGTTCTCGGCCCGGAACGGCGGTCGGCCGGACGTGATGGCGTACAGGACGCTGCCGAGGCTGAACAGGTCGCTGCGGTGATCCAGCTTCGCGCCAGCCGCCTGCTCGGGCGACATGAACAGGGGCGTGCCGGCCACCACGCCGCTCTGGGTCAAGCTGGCGTCGTCGGCCGCCCGCGCCAGCCCGAAGTCCGTGATCTTGATGCGCAGCCGGGGACCTTCCTCGATCAGGACGTTGCCGGGCTTGACGTCGCGGTGGATCAGCCCGGCAGCGTGGGCGGCAGCCAGCCCGTTCGCCATCTGCCGGCCGATGGCAGCGACCTCGGCCGCCTCGAATGGGCCTATCCGATCCAGTCGCTGCTGCAGCGTCTCACCGGGTACGTACTCCACGACCAGATAGGGCAGCGGCTGCTCCTCAACCGCATAAATCTGAACCACGTTCTCGTGCCGAATCTGGGCCGCCGCCCGCGCCTCGCGCAGGAAGCGTTTGCGGGCCGGCGAGGTCGCGGCCAGCTCCGGGGCCAGCACCTTGATGGCCACGACGCGCTGCAGCCGCTCGTCGAAGGCGCGGAAGACGATGCCGAAGCCGCCCCGGCCGAGGATCTCGAGCACCTCGTAGTGCCCCAGCCGGCCCAGCGAATCGGGCCGGCCTGCCGGCTGCAGAAAGCCCATCTCGCCGCCTGGGGTGGGTGCGTCGGTCCCGAAGAAAGCGGTCGGGGCCTCCGCAGGCGACGGGGAGGGGGCAGCTGGTGGGTTCACGGGGCGCTGCGCCTTGAGCCGCTGCATCAGGTCGGCCTCGACCGGACCACAGACGGGGGGTTCGCAACGATGGGCTTCATGGAGCAGGTTCGCCAGGGGGTCGGCGGAGTGGCCCAGCGCCTGGAGTCTCTCCAGACAGGACGCGCAGAGCAGGATGTGTTCTTCCCAGGTCTGGGCCTCCTCCTCGGGCAGGCCGCCCAGGAAGAGCTGTTCCAGCTCTGAGGCAGTGGGGCAGCGAACCACGGACACGGCAGTCGCCTCCACGAGAAAGGGATCTCGACCCAACCGTCAGTCCAGGGGTAAGGGAAACGCAGGGTATCTGCAAGAGAACTCCTGTACAGAGCGCGTGGGCAGCCGGGACGAGTTGACCCCGGAGAAAAAAGGGTGACCGGCCGGGCCGACCGTGCTATTCTGACCGGGACCCTTGTGCAGATCGGTCCGCATGACCACGCCATTGAGGGGAACCATGCCGCGGCAGCCACTTCGGTGCTGGACTTCTTCACCCGGGCCGAGAATCAGACCAGCGGCCTGGTCCGGTCCACCCTGCCCCGGCTGGTCCGTCGCTACGCCGCCGATGGCACCAGAGCCAGTTACGAGGCCTGTGTGCGGTTGCTCCACAAGCCCACGGACGAACTCCTTGCCCCTCTCGACCAGGGCCTGAGCGAGCGCGGCGCGGTGCTGGGCGGCATGGGTCTGGGCCGGCTGTTCGGTTCGTCGGCCGGCGCCCACCCGTCTTCAGGCAAAGTGCAACGCCGCGCGTTTGAGCCGCTCGACTCCGGTCTGCTGTCGCTGATCCACGAGCGCTGGCGGGAAGACCGTGACCAGCCCTTGCGGCTGCGTTTGGCAATCCGAGCCGGAATCGAGGACGCGGAGAAGCATCTGCTCAAGCGGTTGACGGAGGCGAAAGATCGGACAGCCCTGCTGCCCATCCTGGAAGAGCTGGGACACTCCAATTGTGTGGCAGTCGTGCTGCCGCTGATCGATCCGGCTGAACCAATCCCGGTGCAGCAGGCGGCGCTGGCGGTCCTGGACCGGTTGGCCACCCCCGAAGTGACCCGGGCGCTGCTGCGGCGTTATGAGCAACTGACACCGGCCATGCGTTCCCGGGCCCGGGACATCCTGTTCAGCAGTCAGGAGTCGGCACGGGCATTCCTGGCCCGCGTTGACGAGAAACAGATCGCTGCCGCGGACGTGCCTCTGGAGCAGGTGCGGCAACTGGCATTGCTTCAAGATCCACGGATCGAGGCGCTGGTGCGCAGGCACTGGGGCAACGTCAAGCCGGGCACTCCCGAAGAGAAACTGGCGGCCATGCGCCGCTTTGCCAACGACCTGCGCGGGAGCCGGCGACCGGACCCGAGGCAAGGAGCTGTTCAAACAGCACTGTGCCGGCTGTCATCGGCTCCTTGGCGAGGGCGGTCAGCTGGGCCCCGACCTGACCGGCTTTGCCCGCGGCGACACGGAGGCCCTGCTCGCCAGCCTCGTCGATCCCAGCGCGGTCATTCGCAAGGAGTTCCTCAGCCAGGTCGTGACCACCAAACGCGGTGCCACGTTCACCGGGCTGATCGTCGAGCAGGACGGCAGCAGCCTGACCCTGGCCAACGCTCAGAACACCCGGACCCGCATCCGCCGGGACGACGTCGAGGAAACAACTCCGTCGCCGATCTCGCTGATGCCCGAACGGCTCCTGAACGCCCTGACACCCCAGCAGCGCCGCGATCTGTTCCGCTATTTGCAAGGAAACGAACGATGAGGCCGCCAAAGGGGCAACACGCCTAGAGCGTTGGGAAGAAAAGGCGAGCGGCGCGGCGTCAGCCCGCCGGTGCGGTCGATACCGGCGGGCTGACGCCGCGCCGCTCGCCTTTTCTTCCCAACACTGTTAGGTTAACGCACCCGCACCGTGACCTATAGTAAAGCGACGTACAGAAACGCCAGTTCTTTTTCTCCGGGAGGCGTGAGGCGATGCGGTCACGGATCATGGGTGCATTGGCGGGAACGCTGCTCGGCTTCCTGCTGGGGTGTCTGACGTGCGGGGTCCACAACCAGACCAATTTCTTCCTGCGTCACGAGGATGTCACCGTCTGCGTCGTGGGCATTCCGATCCACCAGGAATCCGGTCCCTCGGGGACCGCTGCCGCCGTTGGCGATCGCTTCTTGCCGCCGCTGATTGCCGGCTGGAGTATGGCTGGCCTTCTGGGCGGCCTGGCGGTCGGGCTTTCTTTTCCCAGGCACCGTACTCCTTCGGCCGTTGACGCTGCCGGGTAACCCACTCACTTGACCAGCAGGACCGGACAGGGGGAAAAGAGACTGACCTTGTAGCTCATGCTGCCCCAGCCGGCGGTCGGGTTCTCGGGAGCAAAGGGGGGCGTGGTCAGCACGATCAGGTCGGTCCCGGCCTCCCTGGCGTAGCCGACAATCTCCCCGACCCGTTGCCCAAAGCGGATTTCCATGCGGTTGGCGACTTGCCGCGCCGCCAGGGTGCCGGCCAGCTGCTGCAGGTGCTTGCGCCGTCTGCTCCAGTCGATCGTAAAACGGTCGTTCCTCTTCGAGTTCCAGGCCAGGGATGACTTCGATGACGTGCAGCAGCACCACTTCCCCTTTTGGCCCCGCCAACTCCCGCGCCAGGTCGAGCGCTGCCTGGTGCCGGTCCGAGAGATCGATCGGAAGCAAGAGTTTGCGGAACATGCTGGTCCTCCTCGGTCAGGGGTCAGGGGTCAGGAGTCAGGAGTCAGGAATCAGGAAGACAGCTTTCCTGACTCCTGACCCCTGATTCCTGACTCCTGATCTGACGGTTCCCGCGCGTGGGGCGCTCGATCTGATACTTGTCGATCAGCCGGTAGAGGGCGCGGCGGCTGACGCCCAGGGCCTTGGCCGCCTGGACCTTGTTCCCCTTCATCTGGTGCAGCACGTCCTGGACGTGCCGGCACTCCAGGCCGTGCAGGTCAAGAGCGCTGGCTTCGGACGCGGCGCTGGCCGGCAGCCTCACCAGGTTCTCCGGCAGGTCGTCGATGGTGATCAGGTTGTTCTCGGCCAGGATCTGAGCGCGTTCGAGGACGTTGGCCAGTTCGCGGACGTTGCCGGGCCAGTCGTAGCGCAGCAGGACTTCCTGAGCGTCGAGGGCAACCTGGCAGCGAACCTTGCCGATCTGGCGTGTGGTCAGGAAATGCTCGATCAGCTTGGGGAGGTCCTCGCGGCGCTCGCGCAGCGGCGGCAGCGGGATGGTGACCACGTTGAGCCGATAATAGAGGTCCTCGCGGAACCGGCCTGCCTTCTGCTCCGCCTCCAGCGGCTTGTTGGTGGCGGCGATCAGCCGGACGTTGGCGTGATGTTCCTGAGTCCCCCCACCCGGCGGTAGTGGCCATCTTCCAGCACGCGCAGCAGCTTGGCCTGCATCGCGGGTGGCATCTCGGCCACCTCGTCGATGAACAGCGTGCCGCCCTCGGCCACCTCCACCAGCCCGACCTTGGCCTGGGCAGCTCCCGTGAACGAGCCCTTCTCGTGGCCGAACAGCTCGCTCTCCAGCAGGCTCTCCTGCATGGCCGCACAGTTGACGGTGACCATCGCCTTGTGGCGGCGCGGGCTGTTGTTGTGCAGGGCCCGGGCCACCAGCTCCTTGCCGGTGCCGCTCGGGCCGCGGATCAGCACGGTGGCGTCGGTCGGGGCCACTTTTTCGATCAGCTGCAAGACCCGCTGCATGGCCGGGCTGGAACCGATGAGGTGGTAGCGGGGCGACTCGAAGGTGAGCCGTTCGACGTATTGCCGCAGCCGGACGTTTTCCCGGCGGAGCCGGCGGACACTCATGGCCCGGGCCAGGACCGGCAGCACGCTCTGCAAATCGAAGGGTTTCAGCAGGTAATCAAAGGCGCCGATCTTCATGGCTTCCACGGCGCTCTGGATCGTCCCCTGTCCGGTCATGATGATGCCGACCAGGTTCGGATCGATCTCCAGCGCCTTGCGGAGCAGCTGAATGCCGTCCATCCCCGGCATCATCAGATCGCTCAGCAAGAGGTCGAACTCTTGCTCGGCCAGCAGCTTGAGCCCCTCCCTGGGGGTGTTGGCCCCGACGGTCTCGTAATTCTGGTCGGCCAGCGTCTCGCACAGGGCGTTCATCAGTTCGACTTCGTCATCCACGATCAGCAGCCGGCCCAGCTTCGCCTTGTTCACTGCCATGTCCTCCAATCGTAGTCATCACGCTGCTGAGCCGCGCACGCAGCGCAGCGGAGTAAGCGGTCCGCCGGCACGACCGCTTACTCCGCTGCGCTGCGTGCGCGGCTCAGCAGCGTGTGATGCCACCCCGAATGTGTTCCCCGTGGCCGCTGGCCTTGACCGGCAGAACGACGCACACCGTGGTCCCCTGCCCCATCGTGCTGCTGATGTTCAGGCTGCCGTGGTGCTCCTGGATGACCCGCCGGCAGATCGCCAGGCCCAGGCCGGTGCCCTTGCCTTCTTCCTTGGTCGTGAAGAACGGCTCCAGCACCTTCTCGATGTTCTCCGGCGAAATCCCCATACCCGTGTCCGAGAACTCGATGCGCACGCCCAGTTTGCCCCCATCCAGCGTGGTGGCGCCCGCACGCAGGGTCAGGGTGCCGCCCTGGGGCATGGCGTCACAGGCGTTGCTGAGCAGGTTCAAGAAGACCTGCCGCAGTTTCTGCCGATCCGCGTAGATCGTCGGCGTGTCCGCCGCCAGTTCCTGGACGACCGTGATGGAGCGCTTGCGCAGATGGTGATGGATCAGCTCCAGCGCCTTGAGCAACTCGTCGCGGATGGCCACGGTGGAAATCTCCTCCGCGCCCCGCCGGCTGAACTGGAGCAGGTTGGCCACCAGGTTGCCCATCCGCTTCGTTTCCTGTTCGATGATCCCCAATGCCCGCCGTCGGGGATCGGTGGCCGGGGTTTGCGCCAGCACCGACTCAATCCTGAGCGTCACGGTGGCCAGGGGGTTGTTCAGCTCGTGGGCGATGCTGGCGGCCAGTTCGCCGACGCTGGCCAGCTTGGCCGCTTGCCACAACTGCTGCGTCATGGCCCGCACCTCGTCGGTTTTCTTGCCCAGCTCGGCCAGGGTGTTCTCCAGCATCCGGTTGGTTGCTTCCAGCTCGGCCGTGCGCTCGCGGACGCGCTGCTCCAGGTCCTCGTTGAGCCAGCGTATTTTCTCCTCGACCTGCTTGCGGGCCGTGACGTCGCGAAGCATGGCCGTGAGGATGGTTTCGCCGCCCAGGACCAGCCGGGAGATCGACGCCTCGCAGGGAAATTCGGAGCCGTCCTTCCGCCGGCCGTAGATCTCCCCCCGCTCCCCCATCCGCCGGGCCACGTCCGTGGAGCGGGCGAAGTCCACAAGATGGTGGTGATGGTTGGCCACGAAGCGTTCCGGGAGCAGCAGATCGAGCGGCTTGCCCAGGATCTCCTCGGCGGTGTAACCGAAGATCCGCTCGGCCCCGGCGTTGAATAGGATGATCCGCTGCTCCTCATCGACGGAGATGATGGCGTCCTCGGCAATGTCCAGGATTCCGGCCAGCCGGGCCCGCGATGCGTACAGTTCCTCCAGGACGCGCTGAGACTCGCTCGGCTCGGAGGCTGCTGGTGATGGGATTTGTGTCATGACTCCGTCCTCGGGATGACTCGGCCTTGACCGATCAGGGAGGCGGCTGGAGCGCCTCGGAAGGGAATGGCCTGGCATCCTTTGACCACCCCATCCACAAGATAGTTTACCGGTTCGCGTTGCCTTTTCAACTCCCGGCCGACGTGCCCGCCCCGAAACGAGCGGGGCCGGTGGTGCTGAACACCACCGGCCCCTATCCTGTCCCGTCGCTAGCGCTCCGGGCTTGTGTCGTTCCTGGCATCCGCTGCGATTACTTCTTGGGAGCGGGCTTCTTGGGCTTGGCCTGTTCCTTCTGCTCCGCGGTCAACAGGTCCGACATCTTCTTCTTGATCTCAGCCGTCAGCTTGCCTTTGGACTGGTTGCATTCCTTGAGCTGGGCCTGCTCATCCTTGCTGAGGTTGAGGGCGCTATTGACGGCCTCCTGCAGTTCCTTGCCCTTCTTGCCGTCGGCCTTGGCTTTCTTACTCGCCTCTTCGGCGCTCTTCTTGCGCTCGGCGGTCATGATCCCAGCGATCTTCTTGTCCGCTTCCGCGAGCTTGGGGGTGTATTCCTTCTTGAGGTCCGCCAGCTTGGTCTTCTGCTCGGCAGTCAGGGTGATCTGCTTGGGGAAGCTGAAGACGTTGGCATAGGGTTCGGCGGCCGGCTTCTTGGTGTCCTTCTTGGCGTCCTTTTTGTCCTCGGCCAGGGCGACGCTGCCAAGCACCAGCGCCAGGCCAAAGACGGACAGGGTGTGGATCAGACGACTCACGGAAGTACCTCCAGGAGGGAGAGTAAGGTGGGATGGGAACCACGGCGGTTGTGGCTCGCACTCCTCAATTTAACCCGTCGCCACGGAAAAAGTTCCGGCAGCGAAGCGCAAGAGTACGGGAAGGCATCCTTCTGTCAATTTGGGCAGACTGGCGTATCTTTACACCCGGGCCGATCCGGGCGGTTGGGCGGGTGGCGCCAGGGGGCGATCCAGGCCAGAGCCTTCCTCATCTCCCAGACCGCTCCAGTTTCCGCCTCTTGCCGGACGATATTTATTCTATCACGCCTGAGCGGTTCGGGGTGCCGACCGGGTTGACTGGGAGAAATCCGGTCGAAGACCCCTCAACCACTTGGCGTCGGGTGGAAACCTGACGTAAGCTAGTGGAATGGTAAAGTAGACTGGTCACCGTTTCGCGCTGGAACATCCCCATGACACGACCGCGTCGTCTCCGAAATGAATCGGTCCAGTCCCCACTGGAAACCTATCTCCGCGAGATCAACGAAACCCCGTTGCTCAACGCGGAGGAGGAAAAGCAGCTTGCCTACCGCATCGAGGATGGGGATAGCGAGGCACGCGATCGCATGGTCCGGGCCAATTTGCGGCTGGTAGTGAACATAGCCCGGAGCTACACCGGTAAGGGACTGAGCCTGCAGGACCTGATCGAAGAAGGAAACCTGGGGCTGCTGCGGGCCGTCGAGGGTTTCGACCCATCGATGAACACCCGTTTCAGCACCTATGCCAGTTACTGGATCAAACAATCAATCAAGCGAGCCCTGGTCAACACCGCCAAGACCATTCGCATCCCCGCCTACATGGTCGAGTTGCTGGCCAAGTGGCGGCGTGCGACGGCCAAACTCCAGGAGGAACTGGGCCGGGCCCCGACCAAGGAAGAGATCGCCCGCAGCCTGAATTTGCCCAAGAAGAAGCTGAAAATCATCGAGAAGGCCATTCGCGTCTACAACTCGGCCCCGCAGAACGACCAGCCCGAATCCGGCTGGTCGCTCGACGAGATGCTCATGGACGGCCATACCAAGACGCCCGACACGGAAATGAGCGAGGCCGACGACCTGCACCAGGTCCTCGATTTGCTGGACAAGATGGACAAGCGCGAGGCCACGGTGCTGCGCATGCGCTTTGGGCTGGATGACGAGGAACCCAAGACCCTCAAGGAGATCGGCGAACGGCTCGGCCTGACCCGCGAGCGCGTCCGCCAGATCGAAAGCGAGGCCCTCAGCAAGCTCAGCGAGAGCATGCAGGCGGAGTGAGCCGGACTCCAAAGGCGAGCCGGGAGCGTCAGCTCCCGGATTCTCCGACGCAGCGGAGAATCCGGGAGCTGACGCTCCCGGCTCGCCTTTGGAGTTTCTGTCCTTTCTTTTCACTCAATCCCTTCCATCGGCAAGGGCGATAAGGAAAGTACGACCCATACTCTTTCCCTCCTTTGCCGAGGAATCGCCATGACTTTCCTTGTTTGCCTGGTCCTGGGTCTGTCTCCCGCGACGGAACCCCAGGCGGAGAAGTCGCCCGCCCTGCTGCTGTGGGAACAGGGCCAGGAAGCCATGCTGGCGGGACGCACTGATGAGGCCCTTGGACTGTATCGGGAAAGCCTGAAACTCGATCCGGCCCTGTCGCGCAACTACCTCAGCATGTCGGCCGGGTATCTGGAGAAGGGCGACGACGAGACCGCGGTGCAGCACATGGACCGGTACTTGCACCTGGAGCCGGAACATCATGCCGTTCGGGCCCACTATGCCGAACTGCTGATCCGGCTCGGCCGGCTCCGGCCCGCCCGGGCCCAGCTGGAACGCCTCATTGTGGACGTCCAGGACGACGACGAACTGGCCGGCGAGCATCTGATCAGCAGCCACAGCAAGCTGATGGCCATTGCCCGCACGGAAGAGGATGAGTACGGCGAGCACCTGCATCGGGGGATCGGCCTATTCTGGCTGGCGTGCCGGCGCGAGCCTGCCCGAGGACGCGCTCAAGCTGGACGTGGAGGGCCTGCTGTGCCGGGCCGCCGCCGAACTGACGCAGGCCCGCTTTAGCAGGCCCGACGAGGCCCGGCCGAGCTGGTATCTGTACGAGGTCTGGACCCGGCTGGCCCAGAGCCAGCCAGCCCAGCGGGCCCTCCGGGCCGCCGAGGCGGCCGCCCCTCTCACCTACCTGACCCCGGCGGAGCAGCGCGGCCTGACCCTGGCTGTCCGCCAGGCGCGGCCAGAGCGCTCGCCCCGCTGAAGGGAGAATCGCGCCAACGCCAGACGACTCTCGCGGGTTGTTCCAGGGAAGGAGTCCCCAGGTTGCGCTCCCCGGGTTCCGCTCGTACCTCGCTCCACCCCGGGCTTTATTCTTGAAGAATAAGAGCCCCGGGTGGAGCGCAGCGGAGCCGCGAGGAACGAGCGGCGCAGCGGAGCGGAACCCGGGGTGCCTGTTGACAGCGAGGGCTGGTGCCTGCTAGCCTCGATAGAGGATCTAGTCCCTTCAATCCTTGCGGAACCGCAGCCGATGAATAGTCTCTCGTGTTGGCGTTGTCTGAATCAAATCCGATTGCTGGGCGGACTTGCCCTGCTCTTCAATGTTAGCCTGGCTCTGGCCGCGGACCCACTGGACGTTGGCCTCGAGGAGCTGGATCGGGAGGCGCGCAAGCACCGCGAAGTCTGGAAGAAGCTCTACAAGGGTGAGGTGGCCACCAGCGCCAGCGACAAGTCGCACACCGAGGCCATCGACTTTCAGGCAAAATTTGATACCTGGCGCTTTATTCATCAGCGCTTTCACAAGGTCAGCGCACCCTCGGTAAGCGACACGATTGACAAGCTCTACAGGGAGCTGGACAGCGACGTTGATGCCGTCATCAGCAGCAAGAACAAGGAACTGGTCCGACTGTTCAGCAAGGGAGTCATCGACCACAGCAAGGAAGTCCTGGAATCGCCCAAGGCCGTGCCGATCGCGCAAATCAACATCGCGCGGGTGCTGGCGCGGACGGCCGCCCTGGGGCAGCCGGAACTGGCGGACACGCTGGTCGCCCTCGTCACCGATCAGGGCTGGAACGATGGCGTCAAGTACTGGGCCCTGCGCGGCCTGCGCGATCTGCTGGCCCGGACCCCTCTGCCCCCGCAGCGCGAGGACAAGGTGGCCCGGACTCTGATGGCGTTCATCCAGCGCAAGGTGGCTTTCTCGCCGATCACGCCGGAGGACGAGCTGGAGGGCATCCGCGTGCTGCGTCGGGAGGCCGTCCGCGCCCTGGCCCAGATTCGCAATCCGGGCAAAGCGGGCAAGGACCGCCCAGCCCTGGTGCTGCTGCGCGTCATGGCCGGCGAAGGGTTTCCCCGGCAGATCGCGCCGCGCGTGGACGAGCGTATGGAGGCGGCCATCGGCCTGGCCCGGATGCGGCCGGACAAGGACAAGGATTACCAGCCGGCTTACGCCGTGCAGCAGATCGCCCTGTTCCTCCGGGACTTCGCCGAGGAGTACTCCCGGACCAGCCCCAAGGACTTGAAGGATTCGCGCCGGCCCACGCGGGTGCTGGCAGCTCAGCTGAGCGACGCTCTGGAGGCCCTGAAGACCGAGAGCATGGACAAATACGTCAAGGACGTCTTCGACGCCAATCCCCGGACGAGCCTCAAGCTCCTGCTGGAACGCATCGTCAACGACCTGTCTGCCGATCCTTCGCCCGTGGTCGGTTTCGTCGAGGGGACCCCTCCGCCGGAGCCCCGGTTGTTCAAGAGCATGCCCGACTCCACGGCGGTTCCTCCCAAGAAAGCGGAGCCGGAGCCCAAGTGAACTCGGAACTCGGAACGGGGAGTGCGGAGCGAAAAAGCAGTTCGCTCCGCACTCCCCGTTCCGAGTTCCGAGTTCGAGGTGAGCCGATGGATGCGGTCGTGATCGGTGCGGGCCCCAACGGCCTGGTGGCTGCGGCGGTGCTGGCCCGGCACGGCTGGCGCGTGCTCGTGCTGGAAGCGCGCGACCGTCCCGGCGGGGCGGTCTGGTCCGAACCGTTGACCCTGCCCGGCTACCTCCACGACGTCGGGGCCGCGTTCTTTCCCTTCGCCGATTACAGTCCCGCCTTTCGCTTCCTCGATCTGACCGGCGCCGGCCTGCGCTGGGCCAACGCCGAATGGGAGAGCTGCCATCCGGCACCGGACGGCAGTTCCGTCACCATTGGCCGGGACGTGGACCGGACCGCGGCCACCTTTGGCCCCGACGGCCCGGCCTGGCGCAAACTGGCCCGGTGGCAGCAGCAAATGGGCGATCGGCTGGTCCAGGCCCTGCTGGCGCCACTGCCCGCCTTTCGTGAGGCGTTCCGCCTGGGAATTGGCAACGTCATCAAACTGGGCCTGCTCGGGCTGCGTAGTACCAGTAGCTTCGCCCACAGCCACTTCCAGACGGAAGCGGCTCGCCGGGTGTTCCCGGGCCTGGCCCTGCACGTCGATTTGGGACCGAACGACCTGGCGGGGGCTGGCCTGGGTCTGGCGCTTGGTTTGCTCGCGGCCGACAGCGGGTTTCGCGTTCCTGTGGGCGGGGCGAAGGCCATCACGGAGGCCCTGCTGCGCCGGCTGGAAGAGGCCGGCGGGCAGGTGCGGCTTGGTTCCCGGGTCAGGCAAATCCTGGTCCGGAAACGGCGAGCCGTCGCGGTGGTGACGGAACAGGGCGAGGAGGTCCCGGCTGCCCGGGCGGTGCTGGCCGACGTGGGTGCGCCGGCCCTGTTCCTGAAGTTGCTGCGGCAGCAGGACGTGGGCGGCTGGGTGGTCGAGCGAATGAAGCGGTTTCGCTACGGCTGGGGCACGTTCAAGATGGACTGGGCCCTGTCCGGCCCGGTGCCGTGGACGGTGGCCGAGGCCCGCGCCTCGGCGGTGGTGCATGCCGGAGACAGCCTGGCCGACCTGACGCGCTTCACCCGGCAGGTCCGGGCCGGCCGCTTACCGGACAATCCCTATCTGGTGATCGGCCAGCAATCGCTGGCAGACCCGGGCCGGGCGCCGCCGGGCGGCCATACGCTCTGGACTTACTCCCGGGTGCCCTCGACTCTGGAGGGAGGCTGGGCGCGTTACCGCGAGACCTTCGCCGATCGGATCGAGCAGCGTCTGGAGGGGCTGGCGCCGGGGTTCCGCACGCTGATCCGGGCCCGGCACGTGGCGGCCCCGCCCGACCTGGAGGCGATGGACGAGAACCTGGTGGGCGGCGACCTGGGCGGCGGCAGTGCCTGGATTGACCAGCAACTGTTTCTGCGGCCGGTCTTTCCCTACTTTCGCCATCGCACGCCGGTCAAGGGCCTGTACCTGGCCTCGGCCTCGGCTCATCCGGGGGCCGGGGTCCACGGCGCCTGCGGCCTCAACGCGGCCCGGATGGCTCTGCTGGATCAGCAGGAAAAACTGTTGTTACACTTGTGAGCCGGAAATGCCGTTGCATGCCCGCCTTCCGAGAGGTAGCCTCAATCAGAGAGGACATTCGTTGCGCACAACGCACGCACTCACCGTCAGAAAAGGATCCACGTCGATGACAAAGGCAATGCGACCGGGGCTTGTGGGAAGCCTCCTGGCCCTGCTGGCTCTGCCCCTGCCTTTCCAGGCCGCCGAGAAAACCCCAAATCCGAAAACCTACGCCGTGCTGGTCGGCATCGGCAAGTTCAGCGATCCGGCCATCAAAAGCCGGCCCCACGCGGTCGATGACGCCAGGGCGCTCTACGACCTGTTCACCAGCAAGGAACACCACGGCATGCCGCGCGACCAGGTCAAGCTGCTGCTCAGCGGTCCCATCGACAAGGAGCGCAGCAGCGAGGTGGCCAGCCGGGGCAACATCCTCCAGGCGGTCCGCTGGCTGGCCCAGCAGGCGGGCCGGGACGATCGCGTGCTGTTCGCGTTCATCGGCCAGGGAGCGGCGCTGGGGCAACGCGGGGATCGCATCGCCTACTTCGCCACCGACTCCGACGTGAAGGACACCGCCCGCACCGGCGTGCTGGCCACCGCCCTGACCGACGAGCTGGACAAGCTCAAGAGCCGGCACGTCTGCATGTTCGTGGACGTTTACTTCAAGGGCTACACCCGGTCCAACGGCGGCGCTCCCATCGAGCCCAACGCCGGGCCCGCCCTGTTCCGGGAGTTCTTTGGCACCGACAACTCCGAAGAGGAGAACCCCGCCCCCGGCCGGGTCCTCTTCCTGGCGACCGCCGGCCGGAAACTGTCGCCCGACGGTGACAAGCACGGCATCTTCACCCAGGTGGTCCTGGACGGGCTCAAGGGCAAGGCCGACAAGGAAGGCTACGAGCCCGATGGTCTCATCACCAGCGACGAGCTGGCCGATTACCTCAACAAGGAACTGCCGCCCCTGCTCAAGAAACTCGTCCCCGACGAGAAGGACCGGCCCCGCCAGGCCATCATCGCCGGCGAGGACGCTCACGTGCCGCTGACCTTCAACCCGGAGGTCCAGGCCAGGGCCAAGGAACGCCTGGAGAAGTTCGCCAACCTCGTCAAGGAGAACAAGAAGCTCACCGAGGAGATCGCCCAGGAGGGCAAGACCCTGCTCAGCCGGATGCCCAAGCTCAAGGCCCAGCGCAATCTCCGCAAGGAGTATCAGGCCCTGGTCGATGGCAAGCAGAGCGTCGAGCAGTTCCTCGACAAGCGGACCGGCATTCTCGACAGCAGCAAGCTGTCGAAGAGCATGGCCCACGATTTCGCCGAGAAGGTGATCGATGCCACCAAGGTCATCAAGGAGGACTACGTCAAGGACGTCAACCAGGGCCAGATGATCGACTGGGCCATCCGCGGCCTGTACCGCGAGGTCGAGGAGAAAGTGCCCGCCGACGTCGCCAAGAAGCTCGCCGACACCAAGGCCCTTTCCGAAAAGGACCTGCTGGCGCTGCTGATGGACGTTCGGCTGCGTCTGGGCAAGCGCGAGGACCTGGACAACCACAAGGACATTGACCAGGCGATCCTGCGCATGCTCGCCCATCTCGACCCGTACACGACCTTCTACACGCCGGACAAGCTGCGGCGGACAGAAGGCGAAATCTCGGGGCAGTTCATCGGCGTGGGCATCCAGATCCGCAAGGACCCCGACACCGACCAGATTTACGTCATCACGCCGATCCTGGGCAGTCCTGCTTACAACGCCGGCATCCAGGCCGGCGACCTGATCACCAGCGTCACCCGCTTCACCGACGAGAAGGGCAAGACGCTCGATCCGCCGGAAGTCCTGCCTACCAAGGGGCTGGACGTTTCCGACGCCGTCAAGAAGATCGTCGGCAAGCCGGGCAGCAAGGTCAAGCTGACCGTGAAACGGCCCGGTGTCGAGAAACCCCTCGACTTCGAGCTGACGCGCCGGCGCGTCCAGACCGAGTCGGTGATGGGCGTCAAGCGCAAGGATGCCAGCTGGGACTATTTCATCGACCCCAGGAACAAGATCGCCTACGTCCGGCTGACGCAGTTCCAGCGCAACTCGACGCACCAGCTGGTCGAGACGATGGCCGAGCTGAAGAAACAGGGAATCAAGGGCCTGATCCTCGACCTGCGCGACAACCCGGGCGGCCTGCTCGACGGGGCCCGCGACATCACCGACCTGTTCATCGGCGACGGCACCATCGTGGAGATCCGCCCGCGTGACGCCAAGGAGACCCGGGTGATGCGCGGCCAGGTGGATTCGACCTACGCCTACGAGGGCCGACGCCGGCCGCTGCCCAGCTACACCGAGTTCCCGATGGTCTGCCTGATCAACGGCTTCAGCGCCAGCGCCAGCGAGATTGTCTCGGCGGCGCTGCAGGATCACGGCCGGGCGCTGATCATCGGCGAACGGAGCTACGGCAAGGGGAGCGTGCAAAACGTCCTCGATTTCGAGATGGAAGGCGTGGAGGTCAAGAGCAAGATCAAGCTGACCATTGCCACGTACTGGCGGCCGAGCAAGAAGAACATCAACAAGGCCAGCACCAAGGGCCGGCCCGAAGACGAATGGGGCGTCATCCCCGACAGGGTGATTCCGCTGGAGCCCGCCGAACGCAGTGAGCTGTTCGAGCACCAGCGCAACCTGGAGATCATCCACCCGAAAAACAAGGTGGGCCTCAGTGACAAGAAGGACACGTTCAAGGATCGGCAACTGGACGCGGCCGTGGAGTACCTGCGCGGTCAGATCAAGATCGCGCAGGCCGAGCCAAAGAAGAAAGCGGGCTAATTGCTTTTGTTGGGATCAGGATACCTGGGGCGTTGCCCCAGGCTATCGTGTTGCGCCCCTTCGGGGCTGTTGTTTTCCGCCCCGAAGGGGCGCAACAGGATAGCCTGGGGCAACGCCCCAGGTGTCTTTTGTTGGGATCAGGATACCTGGGGCGCTGTTGTCTTCCGCCCCGAAGGGGCGCAACAGGATAGCCTGGGGCATCGCCCCAGGTGTCTTTTGTTGGGATCAGGATACCTGGGGCGATGCCCCAGGCTATCGTGTTGCGCCCCTTCGGGGCTGTTGTTTTCCGCCCCGAAGGGGCGCAACAGGATAGCCTGGGGCAACGCCCCAGGTGTCTTTTGTTGGGATCAGGATACCTGGGGCGCTGTTGTCTTCCGCCCCGAAGGGGCGCAACAGGATAGCCTGGGGCATCGCCCCAGGTGTCTTTTGTTGGGATCAGGATACCTGGGGCGATGCCCCAGGCTATCCTGTTGCGCCCCTTCGGGGCTGTTGTTTTCCGCCCCGAAGGGGCGCAACAGGATAGCCTGGGGCAACGCCCCAGGTGTCGAATGCTTGGGCGGAACTCTCCTCAATTCACCAACACCATCTCGACAGAGTGCGGCTTCATCTCCAACTGCTTACGCTGCAGCGTCCTGCTCCGGCATCTTGGACTTCCACCTTCCCGTTTTTCCCATTCGCGGAAAAAAAAGGTGCCCGTTCTGTCCCCTGGTTGAGTCTGGTCTCGCCATACCTATCAGAAGGGTTGAAACGACCCGCAAACAGAACCGAAAAGCAGAGAAGACTGAACCAGGGAGAGAGTCACGTGCGATTACCTTTACGGTTGGCATTACCACTGGTGGTATCGCTGGCACTGGCGGCGCTAACCGAGAGGTAACGGGGGCTTGAACCGGAAGAGGCCGGGTGGTTGGGGCTGAAGGCCCAAGCTCCGTTCTGGCGTGTGGGGCAATGGAACAAGGCCCCGGCCACCCAATCCATCGAAACACCGCGACTTGCAAGCAAGGGGAGTACAGCCCGGGGCGGCACGGCGGCAACGTCGTGTTCGCCTCGGGCTGTCTGTTTTTCCTGCCCTCGGTGTGAACAGGAGCCTGTGGCACGGCTGAACACGGAACCGAAGGTCGCGGCAGAGAGCCAACCTCGCAAGCACGGTCACGGTCTTTTCGCAAGCTCCACAAACCATTTCTGACATTCAACTTGAGGCGATTTCACAGCTGGGTCCGCCTCGCCCTGGCAGCTCTGGCACAACGGTTGCTTTTAACCGATCCCATCTCCGGCACGGCCCGGTAACAGCAACCACAGCAAGCAGGTGGAGGACCAAGCCATGTTCACAACCGTCGCACGTCAGAACAGCGTCCCTCAGCAGCTCAGGACATCCTTTGGCAGCAGCGTCCGGGTGACTTCCGGGCAAGGTGCGGCCAGGACGACTTTCCAAACGAAGGCGAAGCCGGCTGGCTCTTTCCTGTTGTCTTTGCTCCGGGCCCTGGGCACTTTGAACGTGTAAGCCAGCCCCGTGAAACGAACCGGCACGCGGGAGAGGACGCCATGATCCCCGTTCCTTCGCAAACCACTGATCGGCAGCGACAGGCGATCAACCTCTTGCTCGGTTACCTGGAGGCCGCCCGTTGCTGCTGGCCCGGAGCGGACGGCCTGACCGTGGAGGATGCTCTCCGCGGCTTTCCCCAGGCTGCCGCGGCTGGATGGGTCCCTGACCCCGAGGAGCTGCTCCGCATCCATCCCGAGCTGGCAAGGCCCCTGAGAGAGCTGCTCGCGGTCATGGATTGAGAACCGTTGCCATTCTGTTGAACCGAAAGCGAGAGCGCAACCATGTACGCCTCGACAGCGGAACTCCGGCATTTCCTGGCGTCTTTTCTGGTGCTTGTGGCAGTCGCCCTTCCCTGGACGTGCCGGGGCCAGTGCAGCGCCGCACCAGCGCCGGGCAAGGAAGTGTTTGTCCTCTCCGGCCACACCGTCGAGGTATTCACCGTCGCCTATTCGGCCGACGGCAAGCTGCTCGCTTCCGGGAGCAATCGCGAGGTCAAGGTCTGGGATGCCCTGACCGGCAAGGAGGTCTTCACTTACCCGATCAAGGGACAAAACGTCTACGGTCTGGCGTTCAGCCCGGACGGCAAACGGCTGGCCGTCGGCATCTCCCGAGTGGTGAAGCTGCTGGAAACCGCGAAGGGCACCGAACTGGGGAGCGCCACGGTAGGCAACTTCTTCCTGTTCCGGATGGCCTTCAGTCCGGACGGGAAAAGGCTGGCCCTGGCCGGCGGCAACCTGCAAGGCACCGGAGAGGTGCGCCTCTGCGAGGCCGACACTTGCAAGGAGATCTTTGCCCACCGGCAGGACCAGGCTGTCCTCAACGTGGCTTTCAGCGCCGATGGCCGGCTGCTGGCCTCGGTCGGCGGCTCCACCAATGGGAGCAAGGCCGGCACCGTGATCGTCTGGGACGCGGTGACCGGCCGGCAGCGGCACAGGCTCGTGGGTCATTCCGACACCATCTACGGTGTCGCGTTCAGTCCCGACGGCCGGCGTCTGGCCACCGGCTCCGGAGGCAGCCGGGGCAGCACCAAACCAGGCACGGTCAAGACGTGGGAGCTGGCCACCGGCAAGGAGCTGGCCCAGCTCGGCGGACACAACGGCCCGATCTTCGGCGTCGTCTTCAGCCCCGACGGCCGACGCCTGGCCACGGCCAGCGGTGACCGGACCGTCAAGGTCCGCGAAGTCGTCACCGGCCAGGAACTCCTCAGCATCTCCGCACACGCCGGGACCATTTACAGTCTCGCCTTCAGCCCCGATGGCCGACGTCTGGCCACGGTGAGCCAGGATAAGCTCCTCAAGGTGTGGAACGTGGCCGGACCAAGTCCCGCAGCTCGCCCCGGCGGCTCTGAGCCACGGCTGCGGATGCACTGGACCGCCACTGAAAGGGAAATGCTGTGGGCTCACCTGTCCGGTGCGGATGCCGTCCGCGCCCATCGCAGCCTGAGCGAACTGGTGGAGGCGCCGGAGCTGGCGGTTCCCTGGTTCCGCAGCAGGATTCGTCCGGTGCCGGGTCTGGACAACCGACAGCAACGGCAGGCAGCCCGCTGGCTGCGCGACCTGGATCACGACGAGTTCGAGGTTCGAGAGAAAGCAGCGGCTGAACTGGCCCGGCTGGGAGAAAGCGTGCTCCCCCAATTGCGGCAGGCACTTGCGGGGACGCCGTCCCTGGACGTCAAACGCCGATTGGAGAGTTTGATCGAGGATCAGGCGGAACCGACGTTCGGCCCCGAACAGCTGGCGGCCGTGCGAGCCGTGGAAGCGCTGGAGTGGATTGGTAACGCCGAGGCGCGCACGGTCCTGAAGGAATTGGCCTCCGGCTTGCCGGATGCCCGGCTGACGCGGGAAGCCCAGGCCGCACTGGACCGGCTCGGGAGACAACCGGTCTCACCGTGAGGCTGGACCATCTTCTCGAAATGATCGCTGCCGCAACCGCCGCGCGGCCTCGACCAGCCGGCACAGCTTCTGGTAGGCTTCGTCAATGGTCGGCGGCTCGCCGCTGTCCGGAGCGAAACCACAGTCCGGGTTCAAAGCGATCCGTTCGGCCGGCAGGATGGTCGCTCCCGCGGCTCCGAGGGCCTCGATCTGCTCGACCGAAGGCAGGGACTCGCCGCGGACGTCAACCACACCCATGCCCACGCCCAGGTGGTCGGGCAACAGTCGCAAATCGCTCACGTCTCCCGTGTTCGGGTAGGCGAACTCCAGGTTGACCCGGTCCACCCGGGCATCGCGCAATCGGGGCAAGATCGGCTTGTAGTCGCCAATCACGTCGCTCTGGCGCTTGTAGACGCTGTGGCAGCAGTGCAGGTGGACCTCCGCCTTCAGCCCCTCCACCACGCGATTGATCGCAGTCAGAGCCTCCGAGAATTGTTGATCGGCGTTCCACGCCCGCCGCAGACGTTCATCGTGAATCTCTTCGCCCGCCGTCAAGCGGCGATCGCAGAAGTAGGTCAGGGCCGGATCGTCCAGTTGGACAATGTCGATCCCCACCTCCACCAGCGCTCGCGCTTCCTGAGCCAGGATCTCGGCCAGATGCTCCAGGAAATGCTCCAGTGTCGGGTAGGCGTCGCGGCTGTGGCTTTCGTGCCAGTAGCGGACGGCAATCAGGAACGGGCTTGGCAGAGCGAACTTGGTCACGCGATCGGTGTGCTGCACCAGGAACCTGGCGTCCTCGACGAAGACCGGTTCGGTGGCGGTCATCCGCCGGACGACGACCTCGGTGAACTTGGTCTCTCCCTGGTGGGTGAATTGCCGGCAGCGCTCAAAGCCGCCGACCCGGGTGAGGAACTCCCGTACGTACTGGGTCCGCCGCCATTCGCCGTCGCTGACCACGTCCAGCCCGGCCTGCTCCTGCAAGCGGATGGCGAAGAGAACGAAATCGTCCAGGGTGCGCTGGAATTGCTCGGCCGGCATCTCGCCGCGTCGGGCCAGCAGATCGCGGACGACCTGGGGACGGGGCAAGGAGCCGATGCCGTGAGTATAAAAGGGCGGCAGCTGCGCGGTCCGGGGCGTTTTCACGGTCGGAGTCCCTGGACGTTGGCCGGGGTGACGGACGCCAGGACGCTGCCCCAGATGACGACGTCCACCAGGACGTGCAGCGGGCCCAGCCAGACCAGCAGCGGCAGACCCGACCGCCGGCCGAGGAACCCCGCTCCGAACCAGACAGCGTCAGCGACCGCATGTCCCAGGAAACCGCGGACGCTGGCCCGGAGCAGCGAAGAAGAAAACCGTGGCCCCGTATCGGTCATCGCTCCCCGAGGTGCAGGCTCCAGCAGCCGCGGCAGGGTGGCCATGATAGCCTCGGTGCAGGTGGTCCGACGATCAAAGCGGATCAGGACGTTTCGCGTTACCGGGTTGGCTTGAACGTCTTCCACGCCAGGTATTTCTCGGAGTCGGGCTTCGAGCCAATCGGCCTGCTCGTCGCAGAAACCCGGCAGATGGACGCGCATGCGCCCGGGGGTCTGACTCAGCACCTGGGGCTGTTTCAGGGGAAAGGAACGCATGTGGTGGTTCTCTCCTCTGTCCTTCTTGCCGGAAGCCAGAATGGCGGGATGGCTTGTTAGCAACCCCTACGAAGCCGGATTAGCCTGGACTAATCCAGTTCCATAGTGAAGTCTACACGAGCATGGCGTCGGTGGCAACGGGAAAAATCAAATGAGCGTGCGGAAGTGCGAAAAGAGTCTTCCCCCGCTCGCGAAGACGAGCCGGGGGAAGGCAGGTGGTGGTCGCTCGCGCTCCCAGTTAGCTCCTTCAGCGGCGGGAAGCATTACTTGCGGATGGGATGGTCCTCGCAGGCCAGCACGGCCACGGCCTTTTGCTCGGGCTGGATGACCAGCACAAAGCCGAATATGTGAGTGTGGGTCGGAGTTCCGACATTGGTTTCGTACGTGACACAATCCGGTCGCTCTTCCCAGGGCCGAAACTTGGTAACGATTTCGGGATTGCCCAAGTGTTCCGTGAGTCTGTTGTAAAGCCACTGGATTCCCTTCTCATTCACTCCGCTGCGCTCGATGGTTTCCCGAACCGCTTGGACAAGTTGAACAGTGAATTCCTGACCCTGCGAGGGTAAGGCGGTGAATTCACCGCGTGCCAGGGCCGCCAGAGCTTCCTGGATCATCTCGGGGGTGACGTAATAAATGCTGCGTAATCGTTGGGGTGGCGGCGGTTGGCGTCGGGGGCGGTCGTTCTCGGGCGGTCGCGGCACTTTTGGTGGCGGAGTGCAGGGCACACCCGGAGTGAGTCTCAGGCCCCTTTGCCCTTTTGGCGCCGGTCTTGGTCCTCGTGGCGGCATCATGGTTTCACCTTGGGGCTAACCCCCTGTTGCCAGCTCCGCGATCAACCGCCGTTCCAGGACAACAACCTCGGAGCCTGGCGCAGGGAATCCAGGTCCGTGGACGTACAGTTGAAGGCTGTAGTAACCCGCGGCTGGTATGGTGACGCGGAACTGGTGAAAGATCAATTCTTTCACATCAAGTGGCTCGTCGAAATGCGCCGACAACAAATGGCGGAAGAGGGGGGGCGGGAGTCCCGCATGTCCACCAGACGCAACTCGACCAGCACATCCCCAGCACACTCTGTCAAAACAACATAGAACTCCATTGTCAGGTATTCGATCGGGTAAGACTCCGGGATCACCCTCCAGTAGGGAGTCGCGATTGTCACTGTTCCCGTCTGAACGTCGAGGGAGACGCTCTGCGCGAGAATCAAAGCGAGACACGATGGCATTCGCGGCAAGGCCGGTTTGGGCGGTTGCACGTGCGGCTCCTGTGGACTTCCCTTCGCAACCCATCGCCCGATTCCCTGGTGATGGAACCCGATCCGCTTCTATCCATCCTCAAGTATACCGTACCGCCTCCCTGGACACCAGCCCCTGCGGTTGGCCTTGATCGCCATCCGCCGCTCGCGTATAGACCTGCTTGTCCCTGATGGCGTGGTCTGGCAATCCCTGCCGATTTCCCCGGCGGTCTCTCCGCTTCCAATACGGCGAGAGTCTCCGGGAACGGGTTGAACCATGAAAACGATCCTTCCGCCTGCGCTGGTTGGGTTCCTCCTCCTGCACGCTGCCGCCGTGCCGTTGTGGGCGGACGAGGAAGCCTCGGCTGCCGCCGCGAGCGCAGCAAAACAGCCCGCCGTCACCGGCAAGATCCTGGTGCTGACCAATGAGGGCACCCTGGAAGGGGACATCGAGCGCATCGGCTCGCAGTATCGTCTGCGGCGCAGCATCGGCGAGACCTGGGTGCCCGGCGACCGTGTGCTGCACCTGTGCAGCTCCAACGAGGAAGCCTACGTCTTCCTCCGCGGCCGATCCAACCTCAAAGACCCCGACGAACGGCTGAAACTGGCTCAGTGGTGTCACCAGCGCGGTCTGCACGTCCAGGCGCTGGACGAAGTCCGGGCGGCCGTGAAGCTGCGGCCGGAACATGCCCAGAGCAAACGCTTGCTGGCGTGTCTGGAGCAACGGGCCGCCGAGAACCGGGCCAACGAGGGCCAACCCAGACCGAAGGAACCGGAGCCGACTCCGGAGCCGGACCTGAAACTGACCGGTGAGGCCCTGGGCCAGTTCGCCTCGCGGGTGCAGCCAATCCTGATGAATAGCTGCGCCAGCTGCCATGCCGCCGGCCGAGGTGGGTCGTTCAAGCTGCAGCGGGCGTACGAAACCAGCAACCGCCGGGTGACCAAACAGAACATCGTTGCCGTGCTCGCTCAACTTCGTCCGCAGCAGCCCGAAGTGAGCCCGTTCCTCGTCAAGGGCCTGGCCGTTCACGGCAGCATGAGTCAACCTCCCTTCAAGAACCGGCAGGCGCCCGCGTTCCGGATGCTGGAGGACTGGGTCCTTCTGGTATCGAAGAACCAGCCGCTGGCAGCCGACGCCCTGCGCGTGGAAGTGGGGCCGGGCTGGCGCGGAGAAGCCACGGCCACTCCACCGGCGAACCGCTTTGCCTCGCTCGCAGCGGAACGACCGGCCGCGACGGAACTCCCTTTGGCTCCGGGGTCTGCTGTTCTCCCCTCGCCGCTGTCGGTCCCCAATGCTGCCGGCCTTGCAGCGACTGAAAGGCCGGCAGCGATGGACGTTCCAGCCACCGGCGAGCGGCGCGGCGTCAGCCCGCCGGTGCGCAGTGGGACGCCAGCCCCAGCCTCACCGCCTCCGGTGGCGAATGAACCCACCGCGCCGGACCCGACCGACCCCTACGATAAGGAGTGGTTCAACCAGGAAACTCAGCGGCGAAACGGCCAGACGAACCCACTGCCGGGAGGACCACCGGAGCGGTGACCGCGCCGACGCTGCCACGCCAGATTGCCCAGCAACCCCGGCAGGAAAGGCCAGCGCTTGCCTTCGTGCCGCGTCCGATCCTGGCCGCTTGGCTGCTCCTGGCCCTGCTCCTGGCCGTGCGGACCGTGGTGTCGCCCGTCCGGCACACCGTGTTCCCGCTCCTGGCCGCTGCTTCCACCCGTTTCTGGAACGATCAGCCGATTTACGGCAACTACAGACCGCTCGACTACTTCCGCTATCCTCCGGTCTTCGCCGTGGCCTTGACGCCGCTGGCCGCGCTCGGCCTGTACCTGGGCGGCATCCTCTGGGGTTGGTTGAACCTGGCGGTGTTCGGAGCCGGTTTGTGGCGTGCGTGGCGCGATCTGCTACAGACTCGGGGCTGGGGTGAGCGCCGGCAAATCCTCTTTTTCCTGCTGGCGCTTCTGGGAGCGCTGCGTGGTCTGTGGAATGGCCAGAGCAATGCCCTGGCGGTGGGCCTGCTCCTCCTGGGGACTGCCGACCTTTTTTGCCGGCGTCCCTGGCGAGCGGCCTTCTGGCTGGCTGGTGCGGTCGCTCTGAAACTGACGCCGCTGCCCGTCGTGCTGCTGCTGGTGGCCGTCTGTCCGCGCTCCCTGCTCGGTCGGGTGCCTGCCGCCCTGGCCGTCATTGGCCTGGCCCCGTTCCTGCTGGGGCCGGTCGGGATGGCGGCCCGGCATTACGAGGAGTGGCTGAATCACCTGGTGAGCAGTGCCAGCGAACGCTGGGTCGGGTTCCGCGATGCCTGGACGCTGTACCTCGCGGCACAGCACCTCCTGGGTCTGGCTCCGGGCCGCGTTGCCGCTCGATGAGCCACTGGCGAGCCCGGGTTATCGGCTACTCCAGTTGCTCACGGCGGGCGCGGCGCTGGCGTGGTGTCATTCCGAAGCCGACGCGGACCGAAGCGCGGAAGGATGAATCAACTCCGCTCCGATCACTCCGCGTTCGGCCGTCTCCTTGCTTCTGGAGACCCTGGCGATGGGCCTGGGCTGGCTGATGCTGTTCGGTCCCGCCGTGGAATCGGCCAGCTATGCCTTCCTGGCTCCGGTCCTCGCCTGGGCGGTGGTTGAACCCGGCAGCGGACCCGTGCGCCGAACACTGGCCGTAACGTCGGCGTTGCTGATCCTGGTCCTGGGCTGGAATGCGGTCGGCAGTCTGCTCCGGCCCGCGTTTCCCGCCGTGGTGGCCGCCTTGCCCCTGGGGACGTGCCTGTTTCTGATCTGGCTGGTGACGCGACCGGCACCCGAGTACCGTGCAGTCGTTACAATCCTTTCCCGCAGCGCTCGAAATCCGAAATCCGAAATCCGAAATCCGAAATCCGAAATCCACCCGAAACTCAGAATCCGATTCCAAAAGAAGAACACGGAGTTCCCGTTTCGGATTGCGGATCGAGACACCCCCATCCCGTGGTGAAACCATGAGCGGCCTGGCCAGGTTTGGAGTGATTGCCGGCGTGCTGTCGCTCCTGCCGGTCCCCGCCCAAGCGCAGGCCGGCCTGCCGGCCGGAGCGCACGCAGGCGTGCGAGGGCCGGCCGCCAGCCCGATCCCGGCGCAGCAGCACCTGGCCGGCACGCTGGTCGATCACACCAAGAACCACGGCTGCGACCGCCGCATCTGGGCAGCCGCCCTGGGCGAGAAGCGCGACCTGTACGTCTACTTGCCGCCCGGCTTCAACCCCAGCTGCCGGTATCCCGTGATGATCTGGCTGCACGGCATCATTCAAGATGAAAAGACCTTCATCGACAGCGGGCTCAAGGAGATCGATGCCGAGATGGCCGCCGGGCGGATGCCGCCCACCATCATCGCCATCCCCGATGGCTCCGAGCTGGGCCGGTTTGCCGTCTTTGTCCCCCAACCCCTCTGGCTCAACAGCAAGGTCGGCAACTTCGAGGATTACGTCGTTCAGGACGTCTGGGGCTTTGTGCAGGAGCATTACCCCATCCGGCCCGAGCGCCAGGCCCACGTCCTGGCCGGCTTCTCGGGCGGGGGGGCAGCCGCGTATCGCATCAGCATCAAGCATCGCGACCAGTTCGCCGTCGCGGCCGGCGTCGCGGCCCCGCTCAATTTTCGCTGGATCGACTGCCACGGCCGCTACTTTACCCACTTCGATCCCGACTGCTGGGGCTGGCGCGAGAGGATCCTTGGGCATGAGGTTGTGGGCCGATTTTACGGCGTGATCCTTATCCGCCTGGGACAGCTGATCTTCCCCCTGTATGGCCGGGGACCGCAGGCGGTCGAGATGATGGCCCGCGAAAACCCCATCGAGATGCTCGACAGCCACAACGTCTGCCCGGGAGAGCTGGCGATGTTCGTGGCCTACGGCGGCAAGGATGAGTTCAACCTGGGCGCCCAGATCGAGAGCTTCCTGTTCCGGGCCAAGCAGCGGGGACTGTGCGTGGAGGTCGGTTTTGATCCCGAGGGGCATCACAACCATGAGCTGGCCGTCGAGTTCATGCCCAGGCTGGCCGGCTGGCTGCTGCCGCTGCTCGCCCCTTACGCCCCGCCACCGAAATGAATCCCTCCTCTCCCCGCGAAGCGCAGGCACGCCTGCGTGCCGGAGCGCAACGCACGCAGGGAAAAAAGCCTGCCAGACCAGAAACCGATGCAGATTGTCGATTGACACGATTGGTCCTTCCTTTACAAAAAGCGAGACAGTAGTTGCAATCGGGTCGGTTTCATTTCGGAGGAGGATTGTGGCGACAGAAATGCACGGAGTCCCTCCCCTGCGGCAGGCGGCGAGCGGCCTGGGGATGGTCTTTGCCGCGGCCGCGCTGGGGTTCCTGACCCTGTTCGCCCAGACGCTGATCCTGGCCAACGTCCGGGAGAGCCGGCTGGAACCGATCCTGCTGGGGATCTGGGGTCTGCTGGAGATGCTGGCCTTTCGCGGCCGCTGGCTCTGTTTCGCGCCAGGGCCAGCTTGCGTGCCAAGAACACCCTACGCGCCTCCATCGCCCTTACCGGCCTGGCCGCCTTGCTTGAGATCGGCCTGGCGGTTTTCACCGGACTGGTGTTCTTCAAGGTCATCGAACTGGATGAAGCGACACTCCAGCTGGTCGAGAAGTATCTCTGGGTCGCCCTGCTCGCTCCCGCGGTGCATTTGCTCTCCACGATCCTCTTTCTCTTCTACGTCCGCGGCATGACCATCGCGATCGAGCGCTCCGAGTACGGGACCGATGCCGTTGCCGTGGTCGTGACCGGTGTGCTGATCTACCTGGTGCTGCTGCCGGTGGTTCTGCTGCTGATCTGGTTCGCTTACTGGCTGAAGTTGCTCAAGTGGGACGTGATCGAAATGATGCTTCAGCCGCACTTCATTGCCGGCGCCTTCTGGGTCCTGGCCCTGTACCCGGTCATCCTCTATTGCCGATTGCTGACCCAGCTGCGCGATGCCCTGCTGTACGTGGTCGAAAACGAGGAACGCGAGAAAAAGCACAAGCGACCGGTTGGCGAACTGTGAAGCACGTGGCGGCGATGGATTGCATTGCGCTGATGCACACACATGATGGAAGGGGTTGGGGAGGGGTTTGAGCCTCTTCCTCGGATTCTTTCCTCCATGCGGCACGAGCCCTGTTCCCCGCACGATCGGCATTTCCTTGCCATCTCGCCCCATTGACCGGGATGGGTCCCCGGCCCGCGGCCGCGGCCGTGCCCGGCTGTTGCATCGCCGCCGGGCTCCTCATAGACTGATCCCAACTGGGAGCGCGGAACTCTCTTTTGCGCCGCGCTCCCAGTTGGGAGTTCCGAGTCCGGGAGGAGCGAGAGCCATGAACCCCATTGCCTTCGCCATGCGCAATCCGATCAGCACCATGATGCTGGTCGTGGCCCTGATCGGCGGCGGCGGGCTGGCCGCGTACAGCATGCGCATTGACATTTTTCCGCCTTTTGACCTCCCGCAGATCTACGTTGTCCAGAACTTCAACGGCATGAGCCCCGCTCAGATGGAAGGGCTGATCGTCAACCAGTTCGAGCTGAACTTCCAGTACGTCGATGGCGTCAAGAGCGTCGAATCGAAGAGCATCCAGCAGATCGCCCTGATCAAGATCTCGTTCTATCCGGGCACGGACATGGGTCAGGCAATGTCTGCCGTGGTCGCCCAGGCCAACCGGGCCCAGGCGTTCATGCCTGCCGGGGTGCTGCCACCCCAAATTATGCGCATGGATGCAGGCAGCGTGCCCATCGGCTACCTGGTGCTGACCAGCAAGACCGAATCGCTGGGCATCCTGGCTGACCTGGCCCAGCAGCGCATCCGGCCCCTGCTCCAGGAAAAGGTCCCCGGCACCGTCGGTACTGCACCATTCGGCTCCAACGTCCGCTCCATCGTCGTCAACGTCGATCCGGTCCGGCTGCGCACCTACAACCTATCCACCGACCACGTGGTCACCGCCCTGATGACCGGCAACGTGATCGTCCCCGCGGGCAACCTGTACGTCAAGGAACAGATGCCGATGGTGCCCACCAACGCCATGGTCAGCCAGATCGAGGAACTCAAGAAGATCCCGCTCAAGAGCGAGCGCAACGTCTACGTCGGGGACGTGGCCAGCGTCGAGGACAGCACCGACGTCAACTTCGGCTACGCGATGGTCGATGGCCGGCCCGCGGTGTACATCCCGGTGGTCAAGAAGAACACCGCCTCGACCCTGACCGTGGTGGCCGAAATCCATCGGGCGATGCCCATCTTCAAAGGGGTGCTGCCGGAGAGCGTGGACATTCGCTACGAGTTCGACGAATCGCCCACCGTGGTCGCGGCCCTCTCCAGCGTGGCGACGGAAGGGGCCATCGGGGCCACGCTCACCGGGCTGATGATCCTGCTGTTCTTGCAGGACTGGCGCAGCGTCATCGTGGTGGTCTTCAACATCCCGATGGCGCTGCTGGGTTCGCTGTTTGCGCTGTGGTGTACCGGCAACACCATCAACATCATGACGCTGGGCGGCCTGGCCCTGGCCATCGGCATGCTGGTGGACGAGGCCACCGTCTCCATCGAGAACATCCACGTCCAGATGACCCGGACGCCATCGCTGGCCCGCGCCGTCGAGCGCGGCAGCAACGAGACGGCCGTGGCCCGCTTGCTGGCCATGCTCTGCATCCTGTCGGTGTTCATCCCGGCCTTTATCATGGCCGAGCCGGTGCGGTCCCTGTTCGTGCCGCTGTCGCTGGCGGTCGGCTTTGCCATGATCACGTCGTACTTCCTGTCCAGCACACTGGTGCCGGTGCTGTCGGTCTGGCTGCTGAAGCATCACGGCCAGCACGCCGAGCCCGTGGCCGCAGGCGGCTCGCCTGCTGGCCGGCACGCAGGCGAGCCGCCTGCGGCCACGGGCATGGGTCTCTTCGATCGCTTCCAGGCCCTCTTCACCCGGCTGGTGACCTGGATTGTCCATAACCGCTGGGCGGTCGTCCCCTCCTACCTCGGCATCTGCGCCCTGGTGCTGCTGGTGGTCGGCACCCAGCTGGGCACCGAGTTGTTCCCCCAGGTCGATTCCGGGGAGTTCGTGCTGCGCTTCCGCATGCCGCCGGGCACCAACTACGAGTTCACCCGGCAAGCCTGGGTGCGGGCCTTGCAGGTGGTTCAAGAAGAGGCGAAGAACCCCGCCAACGTCAAGATCTCGATGGGCTTCGCCGGCCAGCAGGCGCCCAACTTCGCCACCAACAACATGCTGCTGTTCATGCACGGCCCCGACGATGGGCAGATGCGGGTCAAGCTGCGCGAGAGCAGCGGCATCCAGCTCTTTGCGTTCCAGGAACAGCTCCGCAAGGCGCTGCCGGACCGGCTGATTCCCTGGTTCACCGAGGTCTTGCGGAAAGAGGGTTATCCGGCTGACGAAGCAGACACGCGGGCTCACCAGATGAAGTTCGCCTTCGAGCCGGGCGACATTGTCAGCGAGGTCATGAGCTTCGGCTCGCCCGCCCCGATCGAGCTGGTCCTGTCCAGCCCCGACCTGTCCGCCTCGCGCTCCTACGCCACCAAGGTGCTGGCCCAGCTGGGGGAGAACACGTTCCTGCGCGACGTGCAGATCCAGCAGGAACTGGACTATCCCACGGTGCCGGTCACCATCAACCGTCAGAAGGCCGGGCTGAGCGGACTGGACACCAAGCAGGTCGGGCAATCGGTGCTGGTGACCACTTCGTCCAGCCGGATGGTGGCCCGCAACTTCTGGCAAGACAAGAAGGGAGTCAGCTACCAGGTGCAGGTGCAGGTGCCGATCCAGCGCATGAATTCCCCGAGCCAGGTCGAGACGGTGCCGCTGGAGCCGATCTCGCCCCTGGTCAACCTGATGGTGCGCGACGTGGCCGAGGTCGGCACGGGCGTCGTGCCCGGCGAATACGATCGCCTGTCGATGCAGCGCTACCTGAGCATCACCGCCAACGTCCAGGGCGAGGACCTGGGCCGGGCCGCCCGGCAGCTGGGCCAATCCCTGGAGAAGGCCGGCAAGCCGCCCCACGGCGTGTTCGTGGTCAGTCGCGGCCAGGTGAAGCCCATGGAGGAGATGTTCAAGTCGCTGGCCATCGGCCTGACCATCGCGGTGGGGGTCATCCTGGTGCTGCTCACCGCCTACTTCCAGTCGTTTCGCCTGGCCCTGGCCTCCGTCAGCGCCGTGCCCGGCGTCCTCAGCGGCGTCGCTCTGATACTGTATTTCACGGGGACGACGCTGAACATCGAATCGTTCATGGGCACGATCATGAGCATCGGCGTCTCGGTGTCCAACTCGGTGATGCTGGTCACGTTCACCGCCCGCGACTGGATTGAAGGGATGCGGTCCGATCAGGCGGCCGTGCGGGGGGCCCGGGAACGGCTCCGGCCGATCCTGATGACGGCCTGCGCCATGATCGTCGGCATGGTGCCGATGTCGCTGGCCCTGGAGGCGGGCAGCCAGATGCAGGCCCCGCTGGGCCGGGCCGTCATCGGCGGCCTGCTGGTGTCCACCTTCACCACGCTGCTGATCCTTCCTGCTATCTTCGCGGTGGTGATCGGCCACGGCAAACACCGCTCTCCCTCGCTGCATCCCGACGACCCCGAGAGCAAACACCATCACCCGCAATCGAGCCCGCACCAAGAGGGGATTCACGAATGAACCGGAGCCTGCATTCCTCTTTTCGCGTTTGTCTGGTGGTTTCGCTGTCTGCCCTGGCGGCGGGTTGCGGCGACTCAGCCCAAACCGACCTCGCCGATCAGCGCCGAGCCGCACGTGCGTCTGGTCCGGCCCGAGAAGCGCACCATCGAGCGCGAGGTGGAGCAGCCGGGGTTTATCGAGGCCTATGAGCAGACGTCGCTGTATGCCAAGCTCGCGGGCTACGTCAGGAAGTGGAACGTGGACATCGGCGACCCCATCGAGGAAAACCAGATCCTTGCCGAGATCGCCATTCCGGAGCTGGAGGCCGAGTACCGCGAGAAAAAAGCCCAGACCGCTCTGGACGTGGTCATGGTCCAGGTGGCCGAGGAACTGGTGAGTGTGGCGGACCACAACTGGAAGGTGGCGAAAGCTCAGACCCAGGAGGCTCGTGCCAAAATCGACAAGGTCCTGGCGGACGTTGAGCGCTGGCAATCGGAAGTCAAGCGGTTAAGCAGCGTGACAGACGTGATCGACCGGCAGGTGCTGGAGGAGTCGAAAAAACAGCTGAAATCTTACCTGGCCGGTCAGGAAATGGCCCAGGCCGGCGTGCGGGCCGCCGAAGCCACGGAGCTGGCGCCAAGGCCGACTGGAGCAAGGCCCAGGTGGACGTGACCGCGGCCCGGGCTCGGGCCCTGGTGAGCCAGGAGGCGGAGGCACGCCTCAAGGCGCTGGTTGGTTACACGCGCATCGTCGCTCCCTACAAGGGCGTGGTGGTGATCCGCAATGCGAACACGGGCGATTACGTTCAGCCCGGGTCGGGTGATCTGTCCGACGCCGCCCGGGACCGCTCCGCGACCAGGGGAGGCCTGCCCATCTACGTCGTGGCCCGCACGGACAAGGTGCGCGTCTACGTGGACGTGCCCGAGATCGGAGCGGACCTGGTCAAGGTGGGCAGCAAGGCGACCGTCCGGATCCAGGCAGAGAATTACGCGGAGATCCCCGGTGAAGTGACGCGGACGTCCTGGGCGTTGCGGGCCCAGAGCCGGACCCTGCGGGCCGAAATTGATTTGCCCAACCCGGACGCCCGGATGCTGCCGGGGACGTACGCCACGGGCGTGATTCCGATTCGACGCAGCGAGGTCCGCAGCGTGCCGAGCAGTGCCGTCGTCATGCTGGGCAATCAGAATTACTGCTATCTCTACGAGAAAGGCAAGGCCGTCCAGACGGCCGTGCAAACGGGAATCAGCGACGGCAAATGGGTGGAAGTCGTCCGCAAGCGAGTGGAGAACAAGTGGATGGCGTTCACCGGGGACGAGCAGGTGATCCTGGGCGACCTGGGCGAGCTGTCGGATGGGTTGCCGGTTCGGGTCTCGGAATCAATCCGAAAACCGTGATGGCAGATAGGATGAATCAACTGCTCGCGTGGAAGTCGAGTTGGACGTTGTCTAAAACGGGCTTGTCCCACTCGGGCCGATTCTCCTGGATTCGCTTGAAGAGCAAGGTGTCAATGCCCGAATCCCGCAAAGCTCCGGAGCCGTCTGGAAACCATCCAAAGATCTTGTACCCTTGCCCTTCTGTGAAGCAGAAGGCAGCGGAGAAGTACCTGACCAGGAGCTGACGATCCACTGTCTCGGGTCCAAGTTCCGCGACAACCGCGCGAAGCATCACGGACGGTTGATCTCCTCTCCGCGCCATTGATCGCAGCAATTCGACCAGGTCTCTGTGAAGAAGGATCACCAACCGCTCCTTTCAGGGCAAGAACACGACGTCCACCGACACGTATTGTCCAGGACTGCCCTGTGCGTCAAGGCAATGACATCGACTAAAGCCCTTGCTCTTTGCCAGCTGGTACGTCCAAGTTTGCTTGGATGCCTCTTCGAGCGTCATCTTGTTTCCTGCGGTCAATCTGTTCACCGTGTCCAGGTTGTCACCCGAGGTCCAGTCACCCCTGATGCCACGGATCGTGACTTTTTTCTCCTGAACGAAGTAATCCCAGGCGGTCTGGAATAGCCACCATCCCGGACAGCCGGTCCGATCTTTCGGGAGGTTCTCCACGTAGAAATGGAGATAGCCCATTCCCGTAATGTCCGCCATGATAAAGTTCCGCCGTTTCTTCTTGTTCTGCAAATAGTAGACGGTGGCGGTAGCTGCTTGGAGTTCCGGTTCGCAATCAACCGCGCCGCCAGGAGGACAAGGAACAGCGGGGTCACTCATGTTCTGCAAACACAGCGAGGGATTACTTCTTCTCCCCGAAGCAGTACACCGTTCCTTTCTGCGTCCCCACCACCAGCCGCCCCTCGGCCACGGCCGGCGAGCCGGAGACGGGGCTGTCCAGCGTGATCTTCTCGATCTCCTTCCCCTTGGCCAGGTCCAGCACGTAGAGGTTGCCATCCAGCGACCCGGCATAGACGCGCTCGCCGACAATCACCGGCGACGCATCGACCCGCCCGCCCGTGAGGAAGCTCCAGACGACTTCGCCCTTCTTCCGGTCCAGAGCGTAGATGCGCTTGTCCCGGCTGCCGACCACGACCAGGTTCCCGGCCACGGCCGCGGAGGCGTAGAAGGCTTGCGGTCGGTTCGCGGCCTGGAAGCTCCACAGCACCTGGCCCTTCTTCCAGTCCACCCCGTGGACCTCGTTGGTCATCGTGCCGACGTACAAGTGGTCGCCGACCACCGCCGCCGAGGCCGCCGCCTGGCCGCCCAGGTCGATCTTCGACAGCTCCTTGCCCTCTTTCAGATCGATCACGTGGACCGCACTGTCGCAGCCAGCCGCGAACGTCTTGCCGTCGGCCACCGCCGGGGTGCCGTTGACCGGCCCCTCCGTCTTGACCTTCCACTTCAGCTTGCCCTGCCGGTCCAGGCAGTAAAGCGTCTCATCGAAGGAGCCGAACAGCACCCGGTCGTCCGCGAAGTTCGCCCCCGACACAATCTCGGCGTCGGTGTCAAAGGTCCAGCTCTTGTCGCCGTTCGCGGCTTTGACACAGTGGAACTTCCCCTCGGAGTCGCCGACAAAGACCAGCCCGTTGCGCACGGCCGGGGCCGCCTTGAGCGGGCCGGCCTTGTACTTCCATTTTTCCTTGCCGCCGGCCAGATCGATGGCGTACAGGTGCTCGTCCATCGAGCCAACGTAAACGACCCCATCAACCACGGCCGGGGCGCTCTCGATGCTGTCCTTGGTCTGGAAGGTCCACAGCTGAGTCAACTTGGCGGGCAGGGTGGTCCCGGCAACGCCGGTCTGCAGGGCATTGCCGCGGAAGATGGGCCAATCCCGATTGACCGGCGCGCGTACGGTGGCACCCGGATCACTTTTCGGAGCGTCCGCCGGCCCGGCAACCGCCTGCAACTCCAGATTGCCGGGCATTCGCCCACAGGCAGGCAGACAGAGGAACAGCGTTCCCAACAGCAACAGACGAGGACGGATAAACCGCATGGTGTCCCTCCAGAAATTGGGGCGTCAAAAAGCGGCCTCGTACAGCCGAAGCAGTTCGGTTTCCGTGACCGGGACCGGGTTGAACTTGCTGGTCCATTGCTGGGCGGCCTCCTCGGCCAGCACGGGGAAGATGCCCGAGCTGACGCCGCAGTCCGACAGCCGGGTCGGCAGTCCCGCTTGCTGCATCAGGCTGGCGACGTGTCGGGCCAACACCTCGCCGACCGCCCCGAAGTCCCCGTTGATCAGCCCGGCGTCCCGGGCCAGTTCGGCATACAGCGGAGCGGCGGCGGACGTGTTCAGCCGGATGACGTGCGGCAGCAGGATGCCAACCGCGATGCCGTGCGTCAGTCCGTAGTGGGCCGTCAGCGGATTGGCACAGGCATGGGCGGCCCCGAGCATCGAGTTTTCGATGGCCAGGCCGGCGTAGTAGGCCCCCAGCTGAACGCAGGCCCGGCTGGCGACGTTGCCGGGCTGGCGCAGCACCACCGACAAGTTTTGCTCCAGCAGCCGCCAGGCCTCCCGACCCAGCAACTGCGCGAAAGGGTTGCGTCGGGTGCAGACGTAAGACTCCAGGGCGTGCGACAGGGCATCGATGCCGGTGATGGCCGTCACCTTGGCCGGCTGCGACACGGTCACCTCGGGATCGAGGATGGCCACCCGGAACGCCGCCTTGCGGTCGCCGCAGGCCATCTTCAGATGCGTCTTCTCGTCGGCGATCAGGGCGTAGGACTGGGCCTCGCTGCCGGTGCCGGCCGTGGTCGGCACGCCGATGGAGGGCAGCATCGGCAGCCTGGCCTTGCCGAAGCCCTTGTAGTCGGACATCTCCCCGCCGTTGGTGAGCAGGAAGTTGATCCCCTTGGCGCAGTCCATCGAACTGCCGCCGCCCACCGAGACAATCAGGTCGATCCGCGACCGGCGGGCGAACTCCACGCCGGCCTCGACCTGGCGGGTGGTCGGGTTCTCCTCGACGCCATCGAAGAGGAAGACCTCCAGTCCGGCCTGGCGCAGACTGGCCTCGGCCCGCTGCGGATGGCCGGCCGCTTCCAGGCCGGGGTCAGTCACCAGGAGTATCCGGGCGCCGCCCAGTTCGCGTGCCAGCTCTCCCAGGCGCGAGAGCGTGCCGGCGCCGAAGACCACCCGGTTGAGGGGTACGTAATCGAACGCCGGCGGCACGGCCGCCGAGGCGGAGCGATCTCCGAAGACGCCAGGTAGAGTGCCAGCCTTCATGTTTGTTTCAATCCTCGCCCGGCCCCGAAAGGACCGGGCGCCCAAGTTATCCCCTTTCTCCAGGCCGCTTGCGGCTTAGCGCGAACGCTAAGCCGCAAGCGGCCTGGAGGACAGACACTTACACGCCCAGCATCTTGCTGTCAAACTGGAACGCCCGGGCCCGGAACAGGAAATCAACAATACTGCCCTCGTGCGGTTGCAGCCAGTTCAGTTTGATCGTCGGCAGCGGTCCAATGTTCAGCCGATCGATGTGGATCGCGTCGAGCAGGGCCCGCTGGAACTTCTTGTCCTCGGTGATTGCCGAGCAGACCAGCGTCCCGCCGAGCGACTCCAGCATCTTCTCCTGCGGACACTGCACCACGGTCACAAACGGGAACATGAACTCCTTCTTGGCGACCGCCTTGTCCGGCGACTCGCAGTGGATGACGGTCGGCCGGAGGTAGTCGCAGCGTTCCTTCTTGACGAGGCGCGGCCCGAACTTGGCGGTCATGTCAGTGACGCCGGGCTCCTTGACGTCCTTGTCGATGTCCGCGTTGATGGCGTCGGCCTGGCCGGGCACCGTGAAGGCGGCCAGGGCCGCCTTGGGATCTTCCGGGGGCAGCGGCTGGACCGGGCCCATGCGCTCGGCGATGGCCTCGGCGATGGCTTTCGTGTGCCGGGACGCCCAGATGCCGGAGCAGTTGATGCAGCCCCGGCCGCTGTTGACCAGTACGCTGTCCACCATGATGTCGAGATACTTCTGCCAGCTGTCCACCACGTCGTCGCCCAGGATGATCTTGCTGAAACCCGGCCCATGGACCTGGACGTTGGGGTTGCCGCGATAGCGCTCGACCGTGGCGGTGCTGCCGAAGATCAGGGCCCGCTGGCAGTTGTTGAGCACGGCCGCGCCGACCTCGGCGGCGCGCTCCAGGCCCGACGGGTAGATGGCGATGGCCTGCTTGGGCACGCCGGCCTGGATGAAGGCCTGGGCCATGCGGTACGGCGTCCACGGTTCCTGCGGGCCCGGCTTGAGGACCAGGCCGATTTGCAGGGGGATGATCGGCAGCCAAAGGGTGTGAACCCCGGGCGAGTTGCTCGGCAGCACCAGGCCGAGGACCGGCGATTGCGCCTGGTAGCTGATCGGCACGCCGCGCGACTCGACGCCGTGGCCGCGGGTCAGGACGTTGAGGTCCAGGCCGCGCGTCAGGCAGTCGAGGATGTTCTCCATCTGGTTCAGCACAAAGTGGTTCTTCTCCATGTTGAACCGGCACATGTGCTCGGGCAGCCCGGTGGTGGCCGACTGCATGCGGGCAAAGTCGTCCGGGCTCTGGGTGCTGTCGCCCAGGGGCAGGGTGCCCTTGACGTACAGGTCGGCCGCCTTCTTGATCATCTGCATGAGGTCCTTGATGGGGATCTCGCGCAGGACGTTGCGGGCGCGCTGGGTGTGCCGCATGTCGCGCTCGACCAGGGAGCCGTTGGCCCGGCTGACGTCCGCCAGCGGCTCGCCGGTGGCGAAATGGACAACGGGGTCGGCCTCCATGCTCTTGTACGGTTCGCCCCAGCGGGAAATCGGGATGTGCAACATGGGTGGTTGTCCTTTGTGGTTGTCAGGGGTGGCCGGTTCGTTTGGCCGCGAGCAACTCGCGGGCCCAGGTAGCGTCCGGTTCGGTTAGAGGCGGGTTCGGTGGTTTGTTGTAGTTCAGTTCGCGCCTGTACCCCGCACTGTCGTAGGCAGCATCCAGACAGTCGTGGAGAGCGATCAGGACGTCCGCGTCAGGCGCATTCAACGGGATTGGAACGGTGGGCAGCGGATCACGGACGGAGAAGGGCCAGGTGACGGCCTTCGGTCGTTCCGCCGCCCGGCTGACCATGACGTAATAGTCCGTCCGAGGTGCCGGCGGAATCCCCCAGGGCAGCCGCTCTCCCTTTCGCAGCAGGTCCATCTCCACCAGGTTTACCCCCGTGGCCAGGTATTCGCAGCGCTTCAGCAAGTACGCCTCTCGGTCCTTGCCTTTCGTCTTGTTGGTGGGGCTCAAGAGCTCGATCACCGTCACCAGGCGGCGATCCTGGCTGTCCACGATCTTCAAATACGGACTGCCCTTTTCACTCAGAGACGGCAGGACAATCTCCACGGGAGTCGTGGCCACTCCGGGTTGTCCTGCCTGGCTGACGCCCTCTCCCGTGAAGCCAATGTCCGGCTTCGTCAGCGCTCGCGTCTCCCCGTCCTCCTCCTGAACCCAGACGTAGCGATCCGCCAGGATGGCGTAGCCTTCTGGCAATCGCCGGTTCAGCTCCGCACGAATGCTGACGATGAAGGTTAGGTGGAAGTCCGGCCACAGCCAGGGGTCTTCCAGGTAGGGGTCCATCCCCGGAAACGGCGACGGCATCGTTCTTGCCTCCTGCTCAGTATACACCAACGACCGTCGAAGCCGCAAACTCCCGGAACGGCCGGACGCCGCTGACGCCGTCCCAGGGGTACTTCGCCGAAGGCGTCTCGCGCTCGCCCTCGTCGCGCTCCATGAAGCGCGGCACGAAGAACTCCTTGGTCAGGGTGGTCAGCATCACCCGGCCGGTCTGGCCGTACTCCACCACCTTGTCGTAGTTGTCCAGTTCCACAACCTGGGCCACCGCACGCGGTTGCGGAGCGTAATAGGCGATCTTGTAGTTGGTCTCCGGGGTCGGCATCTCGGCCGCGGCCAGGCCCATCAGGGTGTTGCCGTAGGTCGGGGCGATGTAGACGCCGGGGCCGAGGAACTCCTCGATGGTGAAGCGAATCCACTGCGAGGTCATCTCGGTGCCGCCGCAGAAGATCCCGGTGATCCCCTCCTTGGCGAGGCTCGAGCCCTTCTCCTCCAGCCGCTTGGCCAAGGCGTCGAGCAGTTTCGGCGTCGAGAACATGCACTTGATGTCGTGGCCGGCCGACAGGATCGTCATCGCCTGGTCAATGACGTGTTCCTGGTAGGCTTTCAGATGCTCCATCCAGCCCTTCTTGATCACCTTGACCACCCAGCGCGGATCGAGATCGACACAGAAGCAAATGCCGCCGCGAAACTGGCACAGGTGCTCGACGGCCAGGCGCAGCCGGCGCGGCCCGGACGGGCCGAGCATCAGCCAGTTCGAGCCCTTGGGGAAATACTTGTCCGGCAGCGTGGCGCTGAACATCTCGTAGTCGGTGCGGAAGTCATCCGCGACCACCCGGCTCTTGGGGATGCCGGTGGTGCCGCCCGTCTCGAAGACGTACCAGGCCTTGTTCTTCAGTCCCTTGGGGATCCAGCGCTGCACCGGACCGCCGCGCAGCCATTCGTCCTCGAAGAAGCCGAACAGGCGCAGGTCCTCGAAGCACTGCACGTCCTTGAGCGGATTGAACTTGTACGCCTTGGCCTTCTCCAGCCAGAAGGACGTGCCGGTGTCGGGGTTGAAATGCCACTGGACAATCTCGCGGACGTGGGCGTCCAGCTGGTCCTTGGCACGCTTGACCTTGTCAGCGGGAGCGGTTTGTCCAGAAGCTGCGGATGCTGTCACGATGAATCCTCGGAATAAAGACGCCAGGGGATGACGGTTGCAAACTCACTTCGGAGGGGCGATGGCATACAGGTGAAAGTTATTGTTGACGTACAGCACGCCGTTGACCGCCACGGGCGGCACTTTTAGCTGTGCAGTCATGTCGATCTTCCTGGGCTTCTTCAGCTCCTTGCCGTGTTCAAACATCAGCAAGTCGCCGGTGTCGCCGCCGATGAACACCTTGCCATCCACGTAATAGGGAGAGTTCCAGAGGGTATCCTTCAGGTCGTACTGCCAGTACTTCTGGCCGGTCTTCGCGTCGAGGCAGTAGAGGAAGCCATCCAGGTCAGCGGCATAGCACAGGCCGTCATGCACCGCACAGGTGCTGAGGGTCCGGCCGAAGTAATAATCCCGATCATTCCCCTTGGGGTTGGCGATCGGACCGCCAAAATGCCAGACCAGCCCTGAGTCCTTGTTCACTGCGGCCTTGGGGTCGAAGTTGTCATTGACGGGCGAGAGATCGAGGTCCTTGTTGGCGGGCGTCTTGGTGATGTCGATGCACCACAAATGTCCAACAGCTTGACCGTGCTCCGGGTTCTGGCCGACGCCAATGTAAACCTTGTTCTCGTAAACGACGGGTGTGGCGACGAAGTAATTCTTGTCGCCCTTGCCGCCATCGAAGACTGCTTTTTTGGGGTTGCAGTCAAACTTCCAGATCAGCTTGCCGGAGCTGGCCTCGAAGCCGCGCAGCCAGCCGTCGCCGCCGGGAACGATCACCTGCATCTTCTTGTTGACCTCGGCAGCGCAGGGGTTGGTCCACTGCCCTTCCATGATGTTCTTGCCAGGCGATTTGTCCTTCCAGACCACCTTGCCCGTTTTCTTGTCCACGGCGATGAAGCTAGGTGCGTCCGGGGCTGGGATCTCGTCGGTATCGTGGATGACGCCATTGCCCGTGACGGTGTACACCAGGTCGCCGAGGACCAGCGGCGAGCCGTTGGCCAGCTGGGTCGGGTAGACGCCCAGCTCCTTGATCATGTCCAGCTTCCAGAGGAACTTGGCCTTGCCCGTGGTCTGGTCTCCTTCCACGTCGGCGCAGATCAGTTCGCAGCGGTTGCTGACGTAGTAAAGACGGTTGCCATCCACGCAGGGGGTGGAGGCGACACCCTGCTTGGGATAATCGTTGGCGTCGGGGTTGGGCAGCTTGTTGTGGACGGCCTGCCAGAGGAACTTGCCGTCGGACTCGCGGAAGCACATCAGCACGCCCTTGTCGCCCGTGATGGCCTTGTCGCGTGGGGCGTCGTTGTTGGTGCCGACAAAGATCTTGCCGCCGGCAATGACCGGACCGCCGAAGGAATCGGTCCCCAGCCGGACCGACCACTTGACGTTGCGGACCTGCTTCCCCTTCCTGGTATCGACGCTCCAGTCGCCGAGGATGTTCTTCTCAATGGGATTGGCCATGTTGCGGGCGATGGTCCGGCCGAACATCGGGCAGGAATCCGTTCCCAGGGGTGCCGCGGCCGGTGCCGCGGGTTTGTCGGCTGGCTTGGCCGTCTTCGCTTCCGGTTCCACCGCGGGAGAGCGACCACAGCCAGCCAGGACCGGCAGGCAACCAAGCAACAGGGCCAGCAGCAGGCCGATCTGCTTTATCCGTCCAAAAATCATCAGTATCGCTCCTTGGACAATCAGGCCGGGGGACAGACAGGAATGTCTGCCTGACCCAGCGGGATTTCTACTTCTGTGTGATGGCGTACAAATTCGCGCCAGTGGTCACGTACAGCACGCCGTTGACCGCCACGGGCGGCATCTGGAGTGCTTGCAGCATGTCGATCTTCCTGGGCGGCTTCATCTCCTTGCCGTGGGTAAACACCAGTAAGTCGCCGCTGTCACCGCCGATGAACACCTTGCCATCGACATAATAGGGAGAACTCCAGGTGCTGTCTCTCGTGTCGTATTCCCAGTATTTCTCCCCTGTTTTCGCATCCAGGCAGCAGAGGAAACTGTACAAGTCAGCGGCATAACACAGCCCGTTGTGGACGGCGCAGGTACTGAGGGTGCGGCCAAAGTAATAGTTCCGGTCCTCCTCCTTGGAATTGGGGATCAGGCCGCCAAAGTGCCAGACCAGGCCGGAGTCCTTGTTGACCGGTGCCTTGGGATCGAAGTTATCGTTAACGGGCGAGAGATCGAGGTCCTTGTTGGCGGGAGTCTTGCTGATGTCGATGCACCATAAATGTCCAACACCGGTGCCCTGGGCCGGGTCCTGGCCAATGCCAATGTAAACCTTGTTGTCATAGACCACCGGGGTGGCGATGAAGTAACTCTTGTCACCTCGACCGCCGAGCTTGAAAACTGCCTTCTTGGGGTTGCAGTCGAACTTCCAGATCAGCTTGCCGGAGCTGGCCTCGAAGCCGCGCAGCCAGCCGTCGCCGCCGGGCACGATCACCTGCATCTTGCCCTTGACCTCGGCGGCGCAGGGGTTGGTCCGCTGGCCTTCCATGATGTTCTTGCCGGGCGAGTTGTCCTTCCAGACCACCTTGCCCGTCAGCTTGTCCACGGCAATGAAACTGGGAGCGTCCGGAGCCGGCAGCTTGCCGGTGTCAGGGGCCACGCCATTGCCGGTGACGGTGCAGACCAGGTCGCCGATGACCAGCGGCGAGCCGTTGGGCACGTGATTGCAAGGTTCAAATCGAGAAGGGTAGACCCCCAGCTCGCCGATCATGTCGAGCTTCCAGAGAAACCTGGCCTTGCCCGTGGCAAGGTGCCCCTGGACTTCGGCACAGACCAGCTCGCAGCGATTGCTGACGTAGTAGAGCCGATTACCATCGACCACGGGGCTGGAGACGACACCCTGCTTGGGATAATCGTTTGCGTAGCTGGGTAACTTGTCGTGGACGGCCTGCCAGAGGAACTTGCCGTCGGACTCGCGGAAGCACATCAGCACGCCCTTGTCGCCCTTGATGGCCGGATCGCGAGGGGCATCATTGTTGGTACCGACAAAGATCTTGCCGCCAGCGATGACCGGGCCGCCGAGGGATTTGCTCCCCAGCTTGGCCGACCACTTGACGTTGCGGAGCGCATCCTTCTTGGGATTGACGTTCCAGTCGCCCGGGATGTTCTTCTCAACGGGATTGGCCATGTTGCGGGCGATGGTCCTGCCGAACATCGGGCAGGAATCGTTTACCGGAGGGGCGCTGGTGATTCTGCTGATGAGATAGCCTGTCAGGATTGGCAGGCAAACAAGCACCAGAGCCATCAGAAGGCCAACCCGGTTTCCGTGTGCAAAACTCATCAGAATCGCTCCTTGGGCAAACCTCCGGAGGGGACAAGGATTCTCCCGTTAGCCACGCTTCGCAGAAGCGTGTTCGCGGATGCAAGCAGCCTGCCCAACACGCTTCTGCGAAGCGTGGCTAAGGCGGTATCAGGAAAAAGGTTGGTCCACGGTCCCCGTGGGTGCGCTGCGCGACCCACGGCTGGGTTATGCAACCCCTTCGGGGTAGAAAACCGGGCCGGCGTTGTCTTCCTACCCCGAAGGGGTTGCATAACCCAGCCGTGGGTCGCGCAGCGCCACCCACGGGACAGGAAGGCGGACCAACCATTTCCCTGAAACCGCCTAACAGTCGTTCGGAACATCCCTGCCGGAACAAGAACCATTCTGCCTCACCAGGAGGATCGTTACTTGGTGGCGATGGCCCAGAGCTTGCACGGGTTCTCGGTGATGACGTACAGCACGCCATTGACCGCCACGGGGGTGGCCCGGACCTTGGCCGTCTTGCCCATCGGGATCTCGGCCAGCTTGTTCTTCTTCTTGCCGTGCTCGAAGATCAAGATCCGGCCCTGCTCGTTGCCGATGTAAATCTTGCCGTCCACCCAGTACGGGCTGCACCAGGTGTCGGCTCCCATGTCATGCTCCCAGTACTTCTGGCCGGTCTTGGCGTCCAGGCAGTGGACGTAGCCGTCATACTCGGAGGTGTAGAGCAGCCCGTCATGCACGGCGCAGGTGCTGAGGGTCCGGCCAAAGAGGTAGTTGCGGGCCCCGGTCGGATCGTCGCCGCCGTAGTGCCAGACCAGGCCGGAGTTCTTGTTGGCCGGGTCCTTGGGGTCGAGGATCGTTTGCGGAGGATCGTTCGGCTTGGCTCCGGGTTTGGTCGCCGGGGAAAGGTCCTTGTCCTTGTTGGCGGGCTCCTTGGTGATGTCGATGCACCATAGATGGCCCACGCCCTTGTCATGCTCGGGGTCCTGGCCAACGCCGATGTACAGCTTGTTCTCCCAGACCACCGGGGTGGACACGAAGTCGTTGCGAGTGCCCTCGCCGCCCAGCTTGTAAATGGAGTCCTTGGGGTTGCAGTCGAACTTCCACAGCAGTTGGCCGTTGGCGGGGTCGAAGGCCCGCACCCAGCCGTCGCCGCCGGGGAAGATGATCATCGGCTTGCCGTTGGGCTCGGCGTAGACCGGGTTGGACCACTGACCGTGCATCAGCACCAGGCCCTTATCCACGAGTGCCTTGATGTTGACGTTCTTGCCGCCCTTCTTGATGGCATCAACCAGGTGGATGCTGGGCGAGTTGTCTTGCCAGATGACCTTGCCGGTCTTCTTGTTGACCGCCAGGAAACTGGGGGCTTCCGGCGAGGGGATGTTGATGTGGCCCTCATCGACGCCGTTGCTGGTGATGACGAAGAGCGTGTCGCCGACGACCAGCGGCGAGCAGACCGCCAGGTTGTGCGGGAAGACGTTCAGCCCCTTGATCATGTCCAGCCGCCAGAGGATGTCGGCGTCGTGCGGGCCCTTGTACTTCTCGTCCTGGACGCCCTCGTTCTTGCCGCCGCCGAGTCCTTCCGTGGTCGCGGCAATCACCTCGCAGCGATTGCTGACGTAGTACATCTTGTTGCCTTCGATGAAGGGGCTGGAGCAAATGCCTTCCTTGGGCCAGTCCTGGACCCGGCCGGCCAGCAGCTTGTCGTGGACGGCCTGCCAGAGGAACTTGCCGTCCGACTCGCGGAAGCACATCAGGATGCCCTTGTCGCCCTTGACCTCCGGGTCGCGCGGCACGTCGTTGTTGGTGCCGATCCAGATCTTGCCGCCGGCGACGATCGGGCCGCCGTAGGCCTTCGAGCCCAGCGGGATCGACCACTTGACGTTCTTTTCCGCTCCTTCCTTGACGCTCCAGCTGGTCGGCAGACCCTTCTCGTTCAGGTTGACCAGGTTGCGCTGCACCGAGCCGCCATAGAGCGGCCAGTCGCGGCTACCATCCTTGCCGGCGTCCGCCTGGGCCTTGTTGGACTGGTCCGAGGATTTCTGAAAGGCAAGGTACGTCAGCGCTCCGCCAAGGACCGCCGCGGTGACGCCGATCGAGAGCCAGCGTCGCATGGGGGAAGAAGGCATGCTTGTCTCCAGCACAGGGATTTCATGAACCGGGCGGCATTCCACCCGGGCTTTGATCAGTACGCATCGAGGCAGCGGGCAGGTCCACTTTCTGAGGAACCGACCCCTGCCGGCTTGCCCGGCAGGTGAAGCAGGTCTGTGGCTAGAAAAAGCGAGAAAAAAACGCTTTGGCTCTGCTCCGTTCTAGCCACAGACCTGCTTCACCTGCCGGGCAAGCCGGCAGGGGTCGGTTCCTCAGTCAAGTTAGCCGCTCCTGCTATTTCCCATTGGGCGTGACCTTGACGTTGTCGTAGTAAATCGTGTTCCCGGGACGGTCCCCGAGGATGCCGCCCACGTAACCGTAGACGGCCGGCGCGCCCTCGGTGTTGGGAATCGGATCGACCACGGTGACGGTCCAGTTCTCGGGCTCCTTCTCGCCGCGGGGCCAGCACTTGCCCTTGACCGTGCCCTTGCCGTCCTTGATCTCGACCGTCAGCTTGAGACGATACCACGTCTCGGGCTTCCAGGGGAAGGCGATGCTCTCGTCAATACGCGGCAGAGCGTCCCAGGAGACCAGCCGGAGCTTTTGCTGGTTGCCTGCCAGCATCAGCGTGTAGCGCTGGCAGACGATGCCCTGGTCGGGCATGTCGTCGCCGACCTTGGTGCCCATGAGGTCGGCCTCGATGGTGTAGTCCTTCAGGTTGGGCAAGCCCATGAAGGCGTTGGCCCGGGCCACCAGCGGGCTGGCGTTGTCGTTCCGCTTCTTGAGGACTTTCTTGCCTCCCTCTTCCTGGACGGAGAACTTGCCCTGGCAATTCACCCAGCCGGCCGGGGTCCGGCCCACGGGGACCGGGGCGAAGTTGGCGGCGTACGGCAGCCGGGCCACGACGCGGACCCGGCACTCCGCCGTCAGATCGCCCTGTTTGGCCACGACCCGGCCAAACTGGACCGGCGGCAGCTTGGCTGCGGTCAGCTTGGTGGCCGAGCCGTTCTTCTCCGACAGTTCTCCTTTCAACTCGGGCGGCTTGGGCGGCGGAGCGCCGCCCTTCGGAGGGGCTGGCAAACCTTCCGGCGATCGCATCGGCGCCAGCTCAAAGTCGGCCCTGGCCTCGCCCAGCAGCTGGCCGTGGCTGTTGAACGACCGCACCTTCAGATCGACGCTGTCGCCAGGATAGAGGACCACGTCGGCGGGAACGATTTGCAGATGGGCCGGGGCCGGCTCGGCGTCCTTGACCAAGGGGGTCTCCCCTGGCTTCTTCGGGATCGGGTCGGGCTTGGCGGTGTGGTCCTTCTTGCCGATGCAGAGCAGTTCATTGCTGGTCATGAAGAAGACCTTGCCATGGCACACGGCGGGGCTGCCGTTGATCTCCACGTCGCTGCCGCCGGCCGTCTTGCGGAAGAACTGCGCATAGAGTCTCTCGCAGCTCTCGGCGCCCGGCTTGAGGATGTGGAACTTCGAGTTCACCTCGGGAATGTAAATCTTGCCGTCGGCCCAGACCGGCGAGCCCTTGGTGTTCCGTCCGTAGAGGAAGTCCCAGATCATTGTGCCGTCCTTGGCATTGAGGCAGAAGAGCTTGCCGACCTCGTCGCAAACGTAGAGCCGGCCCTCGTGGATGATCGGCGAGGCGAACTTGGCCTTGATGCCATCGACCTTCCAGACCAGCTTGGGCTGGCCCCTGTCCACCTTGCTGCCGTCCACGCAAATCACCCGGCCCTGCTCGATGATGCCCTCGTTATCCTCGCCGTGGCCGATGAAGACAAAGTTGTCATGCACCACCGGCGAGCAGTTGACGGCCGCAGTCCCAAAGATATAGCTCCATACCTTCTCACCGGTGCGGACCTTGAAGGCGTGAACGCCGCCGTCGCCGCCGCCGGAGATCAGCAGCCGCTCGCCGCCGATGTTGGCGACAACCGGGGTGGAGTAATAGGTGTCCTTGGGGGCAAAGCCGGTGCTGGCCCACCAGACCACCTTGCCGGTCCGCTTGTCGAAGGCGACGAAGCGCGTCCGGCCCATGCCCTGGTAGCCCCAGCTGGCGTTGAGCATGCTGATGATCAGCAGGTTGCCGTCCACGATCGGGCTGGTGACCCGGCCGCCGTAACCGCTGATCCGGCCGTATTCCTCGGTCATCGAGTGCTGCCAGACGATCTTGCCGTCCTTGTCGAAGCAGAACAGCAAGCCCTGGGTGCCGTGGGTGTAAACGTAGCCGGTCTCCGGATCGCCGACCGGGGTGGTCCAGCCGAGCCGGACGCTGACGATGTCGGTGAGAAAGACGTTGAACTTGTGTTCCCAGAGGACCTTGCCGTCCTTCTCGTCGAAGCACATGACCCGTTCCTGCTCCTCGACGCCCTCGCCGCACTTGTTGATGACGTAGACCCGGCCATGCTGCACGATGGGGGTCGATCGGCCGCCGTAGGGCACCTTCCAGATCAGGTTGCTCTCGGGGGCCTTGGGGTTGAGGGAGAACTTCTCGGGCAGGTCGCGGTCTCGGGAGACGCCGATCTGCTCGGGGCCGCGCCAGTGGGACCAGCCGCGATCGACCGGCGCGGAGGCGGAGACCTCCTTGGCGGACTCCTCTTTGGGGGCCTTCTTGGAAACGTCCTCGTCGGCCACAGGGACCTTGACGGTCGCTTTCTGGCCGTAACAGCCAGCGAGGCAGGCCGTCCAGGCCAGGAACAGCAAGAGGATGGCTCGGGATTTTCTCATGGCGTCGGCTCTCCGGAAATTGCTCCAACTCAGGTCGCAAAAGGCGGGTCGTGGCCGGGCAAAACCACTGCTGGTTGTTGTAGCAAGTTCAGGCCCCGGTTGCACTCCCCGGCGCGGATTTTCGCACCAGGCGCTGGGCTTTCATCTCGAAACGGGGCAAGCTGCCGGCCGGCACCGCACGCACCTCGGCCCGGAACAGCAGCTCGTCACGGATTGCGTGGGCCACGTGCTCGGCGAGTGCGGCGCCGGAAACACCGGGCCGCGGCTCGACCTCGATCCGCAGCTCCGCCAGCACGGCCGAGCGGTCCACCTCGATGCGGTACTCGGCCAGTTCGGGGAAGCGGTGCAGGAGGGTTTGCAGAGCGGCGGGATGGACGTTGTTGCCGCGCAGGACGATCATGTCATCCACCCGGCCGCGGATGCCGCCGTCCAGCCAGACAAGGGCCCGGCCGCAGGGGCAGGGGTTCGGGTCCGCACAGACCAGGTCGCCGGTGCGGTAACGCAGCAGAGGACTACCGAGCCGGCCCAGGTTGGTCACCACCAGCTCGCCCGGCGTTCCGGGAGGGACCGGCTGAAGCGTGCCGGGATCGATGATCTCGGCGACGTACTCCGACTCCAGGACGTGCAGTCCGCCGGGCCGCTCGGGACATTCGATGGTCAGCGGCCCCACCTCGGTCATGCCGCTGTGATCGAAGAGCCGGGCCTGCCACCCTTCCTCGATGCGGCTGCGGGTGGCGGGAATGCTGCCGCCGGGCTCCCCGGCGACGATGATGGACTTGACGGCGGATCGGCTCAGGTCAATCCCTTCTTTCTGTGCCGACTCCACCAAGTGCAGAGCGTATGTCGGCGTGCAGAACAGCGCCGTCGCCTGGTTGTCCAGCAGGAAGCGCAGCCGGGCCCCGGTGCTCATGCCGCCGCCGGGCAGGCACAGGCAGCCCAGCCGGGCTGCGGCCTCGAACGCGGTCCAGAAGCCGAGGAACGGCCCGAACGAGAAGGGGAAGAAGGCCCGATCGTGCGGGCCGACAGCGATGATCCGGAAATAGGCGGCCCAGCAGTCCAGCGCCCAGTTCCAGCCGGCCTCGGTGTCCAGCCAGCGCAGCGGCTGACCGGAGGTGCCCGAGGTCTGGTGCAGCCGGCGATAGCTGGTGAGCGGTTCGGTCAGGTTGCTGCCGTAGGGGGGGTGTTTGGCCTGGTCGGCGACGAGGTCGGCCTTGGTGGTGAACGGCAGTTGCGGGAGCGCGTCCAGGGAGGGCAGGGGGGCGAAGGCGGCCCCTGCGGCGGCAAAGCGAGCGGTGTAGAACCGGCTGTGCGGCAGCACCCCGGTCAGCAGGACGTTGAGCCGATCGAGCTGCCGGCGGGTCAGGTCGGGGCGGGCCAGGTTTTCGGGAAACACAGAAAGCATGGATGGCCCTTTGGAGTGCGGCGGCTTGACGCCGCTTTCTTTGCTTTCGTTTTTCTTGTCGAGAGGCGAAAAACAGAAGAAAAGAAAGCGGCGTCAAGCCGCCGCACTCCAAAACGTCATTTGAACCCCTTGAGCCACTCGTCAAAGCCCTTCTTGTATTGCTCGATGGTCTTGCTCGGGCCGGTCATCTTGATCTGATAGACGTCCTTGGGCCCATCAAAGTAGATCGCGACCATCCGGTAATGGGGCAAGCGTTCTTCCTTGGAGTTGGGGTCGAAGGGAGCCGCCTTGAACTTGTAAGTGCCCTGGATGTCGAGCAGCGTCCCCGCATTCTCGCCGATCTTGATCTTATCCACCTTGGCCACGTCATCGATCTTCTTGCCTTCGGGCGGGATGAACTGGCCCTTCCAGCGCTCGACGTTGGCCGCGGCTCCGCCGCCAAGACCCTTGAAGATGATCACCTCGCCGTCGCGCTCGTCGCCTTTGGCCCGGGGCAGCTTGAACTGGGCAAAACGCATCCGGTTGCTGGGGGTCTCCTCGACCCAGCTGCCCGGCGCGGTGGACTTCATTCCGTCCAGCGTGACCTCGACGCCCTTCTTGCCGTCGCCCTTCTTCTCTTCGGTTTCGCTGCTGCAACCAGTGATCAGAGCCAGCGTCAGCAGTGGGAACCACGTGAGATGTCGCATTGCTTGAACCCTCCAGGTAGGTCAGCGCAGGCTAAAGCCTGCGGCTACCTGCTAGTAAACGCTATCGCCGCATCCCTGGCAAGAGCGATGGCTCCTCAGGACAGGAACCCCAGGCTGCCGACGGCATTGAACAGCGCATGCATCGTGATCGGCCCGACCAGGCTCTGGGTGCGCCAGGCCAGCCAGCCCAGTCCCAGGCCCAGCACGAACAGGGCAATCGGCGTCGGCCAGACCGCGGCGTGAACCATGCCGAACAGCAGGGCGGTGCCGAACAGGGCGGGGCCGGCCGGTGTCCGCGCCCGGCGGACCACCAGGGCATAGATCGGCAGCAGGGCCAGCACGAACAGCACCGGCACCAGTTCCTTCAGCAGAAGCGGGACGTTCCCCAGCATCAGCGCCGCGGTCAGCTCCACGATACGAGATGACAGAGCCAGGCACAGCGACAGCGCGACGGCCAGGTGGCCGCCCCAGCGGCGTTGGCACAACCAGGGCTGAAGCAAGCCGCGGAAAAGCAATTCCTCCAGGAACGGAGCGACGAACAGGACTTGCAGTAGCAGGACCGGCCACTCGAACCACCTCAGCACGCGGCGCAGAGCGTACAGGGGGTGGTCGGTGACCTCCACGCCCAGCCCGGTCCGGAACAGCCAGAGGGCCAGGAACTGGATTCCCAGAACGAGGGGCGTCAGGACCAGCGCCAGGATCACCCCCAGGCCCAGGTTCCGCCAGCGGTCCCGCCAGGTCAGGCCGAGCTGGGCCGGTCGCGTGCCGCTCAGGGAAGACAGCAAGGGCAAGAGAAGGGCAAGCCCGACAGGGAAGCCCAACACCGCCGCCCAGAGGTGCTGTCGGATCGGCAGCAAAGCTGCATTGGCCAGCGCCTCCGCCTCCCAGCCCGCCAGCCAGGGGCCGGCAAGTCCTCCCAGCTGTCCGAAAGCGGCGGCCACAATGATCGGGATCGTTCGCGGCCAAAACAGCCAACGGTAAATGCCGCTGGCGTCCAGCAAGGAATTCACGAACCTCGGAATGAGATAGGACAGCAGAAAGCCGATCAGGACTTCGCCGCCGCTCCAGGGAACGTCGGCCGGCCGGCGCGGGGGCAGGAACCGATCCAGCCACAGGGCCCCGCGGCTGGATCGGGTGTCTTGAACGGTTGCCACGGTCGTTGCTCACTTGGCCCGGCTGAGGTACTTGCCCTCGCTGGTATCGACCATGATCTTCTCGCCGATGCCGATGAACGGCGGCACGTTCAGTTTCAGGCCGGTCTCCAGCGTGGCCGGCTTGTACTGGGCCGCGGCGGTCGCGCCCTTGAGGGCCGGCTCGGTCTCGGTCACTTCCAGCTCGACCGAGGCCGGCGGCTCGATGCTCAGCGCCTTGCCGTCGTGGAAGGTGACGTGGACGTTGGTCCCTTCCTTGACGTACAGGATCAGGTCGCCGACCATGGCCGCGCTGAGCGTGGTCTGGTCATAACTTTCGGTGTCCATGAAGACGAAGCCGTCCGCGTCCTTGTACAGGTACTGCATCTCGCACTTGTCGAGATAGGCCTGCTCCACCTTGTCTTCAGGGTGGACGCGATTGGTGACGACAAAACCCGTTTTCAGGTTCTTGAGCGTCAAGGTCAGCTTGGATGGCAGATTGCCGGGGGTCTTGAGGTCACGGTCCACGACGTAGCAGAGCTGGCCCTCGTGAATGATCACCATCCCCTTCCGCACTTCACTATAACGAATCGAAGCCACAACTTCCTCCTGGGACTCACGGCAGCATCGGGTCAGGGCGCAGGCAGCAAGCTGCTGCCGGGCCATTGGCATTATGCGGCCCACCCCCCTTCCCTGTCAACGAGACGTTTGCACTTGCACCGAACGCGACATAGGGTTGGGTCGGATTCGAGCCATGGCACGGTCGGGAGACCGTGCCACAACCAGACCGTGCCACAACCAGGCGAGAACGAGCCTGCTGGCTTCCTGTCCCGTTGTGAGCGACCGCCATGCCGTCTGCACTCTCCGCCTGGCTCCAGAACGCGCAAGCGCAGGCCAGCCTGCCGGCCGGAGCGCACGCAGGCGTGCGGGCCTTGCGGGCCCTGGCGGAGCGGCCCCTGCTCCTCTGGCTGTTCCTCCTCGTGCTCAACGCCCTGGCTCAGCCCTACGGCGGCATGACGCACGACGCCCGGCTGTACGCCATGCAGGTCCAGAACCGGAGCCAGCACAATGCCTACCAGGACGATCTCTTCTTCCTGCATGGCTCCCAGGATCAATTCTCGCTCTTCTCGCCCGCGCTGGCGCCGCTCGCCTCCTGGCTGGGGATTCACTGGGCCTTCTTCCTGGTCTACCTCCTGGGCAACAGCCTGCTGCTGTTTGCTCTGCTCCGCTTTGTCCGGGCCCTGGTTCCCGATCCGCTGACCTCGACCCTGGCGCTCTTCTACCTGGTCACGGTGCCGATTCCGTATGGACGCATCGACAGCTTCTGCGTCCTGGAGCCCTACCTCACGCCGCGGCTGCTGGCCGATGCCTTGATCCTGCTGGGGCTGGAGCAGCTGCTGCGCGGCCGGTATCTCGCGGCCCTGCCGTTGTTGCTCGCCGGCTGCCTGCTGCATCCGCTCATGGCCATCGGGGCCGTGCTGGTGCTGGCCACCTGTGCTGTCCTGCGCTTCCTGGGCCCGCGGGGCTTTCTCTGGCTGGCCATCCCGACCGGGATGGCCGTGGCGACCGTTTTGGCCTGTCCCCAGCTCGGTTACCGCCTCCTGGGCCGGATCGATGGCGCGTGGGGCGAGACAGTCTATTCGCTCTCTCCCTACCTCTACCTGCAGCAATGGACCGCCGAGGACTGGGTGGATTCGGTGCTTGCCTTGCTGATCGTGAGCGCGGCGGCGGTGCTGCTGTCTCGCCGGGAGGACTCCCAGGGCCGCTTCCTGGGAGCGCTGGCGCTGGTGGCCATCGGCGGCCTGGCGGTGAACGTCGTCGGCTGCGTGCTGGGCTATCAGCGGATTGTGGCCGGACAGCCGTATCGCGTCCTGTGGCTGGCCCGGCTGATCCAGGTGCCGTTGACTCTCCAGCTGGCCGCCTGGCTGTGGAACGGGGAGGGCCGCACGGAGCGGCATCGGCTCCTGGCTGTCGTCCTGGCGGCGACGCTGACCCCGACGCTCTTCTTCATGCCCGAGCGGCTGTTCTTGCTCCTGGGCCTGACCGTGCTGGGATTGTTCTGCCACGTCCGTCTCCCCTCTCCCCGCCGGGGAGAGGGGTCGGGGGTGAGGGGTGTGGACTTGCCGCGCAGCCCGAACCCCTCACCCCCAACCCCTCTCCCCAGCGGGGAGAGGGGAGAAATGCACCCCTCACCCCCAACCCCTCTCCCCAGCGGGGAGAGGGGAGAAGAGAAGCCGGCTGCCTCGCCCCGGCCCGGCTGGGCATCTCTGCTGGCCCTCAGCGCAGCCGGGGCCTTGCTGGCGGGGGCCGTGTGCCGGGAGATCGCGCTGACCGAGATTTTGACGGGCCTCGCCGGCAAGATCGATCCCTGGGACGGCTGGAGCGTACGCTCGGCCTGGCTGGGGCCCCTGGCCTGGCTGCTGATCGGGGCCGTGCTCCTCGGTGCGGCCCGCCGCTGGGTTGGGCTTGGGACGGCCGGGGGGCTGCTGCTGGCCGGCTGCTTCCTCGCCTGCCAGCTGCTGACGTTTCTGGCGATGCGCACCGACTGCTATCAGCAGCTGCGCCGGCATTCCCAGGACCTGCGATTCATCGCGACGTTCCTGAAGCAGCACAGAGCGCCAACAGAGCGGCCGGCCTGTCTCTACTGGGACTGGGGCGACATCGAGCTGATCTGGATCGACCTGCGGGCAACCAGCTACTACGATCGCCATCAGCTGCAAGGAGCGGTGTTCAACGAGGGCACGGCACGGGAGGGCAAGCGCCGGGCCGACCTGGTGGAGCGGTTCAATCCCCGGAACCCGGCTCCGACCGAGGACGACCTGCTTGCCCTGTGTCGCGACGGCCGGATCGACTACGCCATCCTGGGGACGGACTTCCCCGGGCTGGCCCGCGCAAGCAATGGCCGGGTGTGGATTTACGACTGCCAGCTGCTCCGCGCAGTCGGCGCAGCGGTGAGCCTCGAAGATGCGATCAGCTGGTTTGCACGCCCACGAAACGCGACCTATGGTTGAGCAGGTGGAGATTGACGCTGCAAACAACAATCTTTCTCGAGGAGATGGGTCGTGATCGTGGTGTACCAGATGAAGAAATGGCTGCTGGACCCGGTGGAAAGCGTCGTGCTGCAGGTGCCCCGGGCCCTGGCTGTTTCCGCGCTGGCGGCCATTCTGGATTGCGGCGTTCTGGCCCTGCTGGTGGAAGGCGCGCACTGGTCTCCCCAGGCCGCCTCGATCGTTGGCTACCTGATCGGCGGCGTGCTCCAGTACGTCCTCTGCTCGCTCTGGGTCTTTCCCAATTCTCCCCGCGGCAACGCGGTCGGTTTCCTGGCCTTCACCGTGCTTTCCCTGGGCGGGCTGGCCATCACCTGGCTGGTGATGTCCGCCGGGGTGCTGTGCCACGTTCCCTACGCCTTTGCCAAGGTCGTGGCCCTGGGCCTGGCCTTTGGCTGGAACTTCCTCAGCCGTAAGTTTCTGCTGTTCCGGCCGGCCGGCCCGCAGCTGGCGACGGCCGACCTGGCCCTGACGACTTCGTCTTGAGGGTTGGAGCTTCCTTCCGTCCCCTGGAAAACCTCGGGCTCGTAACGCTCGGCTGCCGGTGAAGAACCCGTCCTGCCATCGGCTCCCGAAAGGAGACGCCATGTCTTCGCCGCTGATGCCAGCCATCCCCCTGGATCAGCATCGTGCCGGAGAGCGAGTGGCACGGTCGGGAGACCGTGCCACAACGATGCTCCACTTGGTGGATCGGCCTCTGCTGCTTCTCCTGCTGCTGCTGGCCGCGAATGCTGTCACCCGCCCCTATGCCAACTTCGACCACGACGCCGGGCTCTACAGCGCTCAGGTCCTGAACCAGGCGGAACACGGCATCTTCCAGGACGACCTCTTCTTTCGCTATGGCTCCCAGGATCGGTTTTCGCTCTTCTCCCGGCTGCTGGCACCCGTGGTCAAGGTCCTCGGGCTGCGGCTCACTTTTTTCCTGGTCTACCTGGCGGCCGACATGCTTTTCATTGCCGCCCTGATCCGGCTGGTGCGGCGGCTGGTCGCGGACCGTTTCCTCGCCTTGGTGGCCCTGTTGTACCTGGTGATCGCCCCGCTGAACTACGGTGGGCGGAGCATTTTCCACGTCCACGAGCCGTTCCTGACCCCGCGGCTGCTGGCCGAGGGGCTGGTCCTGCTCGGACTCGACCAGCTGCTGCAAGTGCGATACCGGTCCTCGCTGCTGCTGATGGTGCTGGCCGGCCTGCTGCATCCGCTCATTGCCGCGGGCGGATTCCTGACCTGGCTCGGGGTCTTCCTGGGGGACCGGCTGGGCTGGCGGCGAACCGTGCTGGTCCTGGGAGGGTGTTCTCTCGCTGGAGCTGCACTGCTGGCGGTGCCCTCGAGCGCCGGCCGGTTGCTGGCTCCGATGGACGATGCCTGGCGCGAAGCGATCTTCCAGGCCACCCCCTACAACTTCCCGTCCCAGTGGGAAGCAGCGGACTGGGCCAACGTCCTGTTTGGGCTGTTCGTCCTGGCAGCGAGCGGCTGGCTGTATCACCAGCAAGATCCCCGGCGCGCGTGCTTCTGCGCGGTTGTGTTCCTCCTGGGAATTGCCGCCGTGGGAGGAACGGAGCTGGCCGTTCGCTTGCCTTACGCGCTGCCGTTCCAGGGGCAGCCTTACCGGGCCCTGTGGGTCCTCCGGGTGCTTCAGGTTCCTCTGAGCCTTGTCCTGGCCGATCGGCTCTGCCGCACCGGGAAGGTTCCGCAGCAACTTCTCGGCCTGTCCGTGGTGGGATTCCTGTTCCCGAGCGATTCCCTGCTGGCGGTGGTCTTCTCGCTCGTGCTCCTCTTCCCTCTGGCACTGGTCTTGCTCCGTGGTCTGAAAGCGGAGCCGCGCCATCCGGACTGGGTGATCCGGAGCATGCTGGTCTCCGTCGTGCTTGGTCAGCTGGCCTGGGGAGCGTATGCGGTGTCCTTGTGCCTGCTGCATCGGGACGAGATCCTGATGCACTGGGACGTCTTCGGCTGGCTGCGCATCCTGATTGCCAACGTCGGCGTTGTGCCCTGGCTGGCTCTGTTTCTGGGCCTGGCGCTCTGGCTGAGCCGGAGAGCTGCTCGCGAACGGGCCCTCGTTGTGACCTGCCTGGGGCTGTTCCTGGTCGTGAACCTGTTCTTCTTTGTCGGACCCCATCTGAACTGCGTCCAGGAACACGACAACGGGGACCTGGCGGACATTCTGTTCACTCGCTCGTTCTTGCAGCAGCATTCGGAGCGGGGAGGGCGGCCCACGATTTACAGTCCGTATGGCAAGGTCGAATACGTCTGGCTGGAATTGCATGCGAACAGCTACTTCGACGTGTTGCAGACCGCGGGCTTCATGTTCCAGCGGCAAACCGCCCTGGAAGGACAGCGGCGTGCCCCGCTGGTCAGACCCTTTGAAGTGAAGCACTTGCGCGAGCTGCTCTTTGTCCCGCAACTCCGGTTGTTCTCCAGCAGCGCGAGCAAGGGCGACGGGTTGACCCAGGCGCTGGACGTGGCCATCGATTCCGCGGGCACTCTCGCCAACCTGGCCCAGCTGTGCCGGGAGCAAGAACTCGATTACGTCCTCCTCAAGCAGGAATATCCCGGCCTGTACGCCGCCAGCAACGGCCGGGTTTTTATTTACGATTGCCGGCAAGTTCGTGCCGCCTTGAAACTGGCTCCCTCCGAGCCAGGCGTCGCCAGCCTCGGGAAAGGGAAACAAGCCCGGCTGCGTTCCGAGTGATCTCTCCGTTCGGCGGCGAGCCGGTCAGGCGGGAAAGCACGACCTGCCGCGGTTGCCGAACAGGAGCCAGGGAGTTGTGATGAGCGCGGGAGACATCAGGTCTTTGCAAACGATGCCAGCCACTCTGGAGCCGCGTTGCCTCGGAGAGCGGTTGCTTCAGATCGTGGATCGACCGCTGCTGCTGCTCGCGCTGCTGCTGGCCGCCAACGCGGTCGCCCGGCCCTATGCCAACATCGACCACGATGCTCGTCTCTACAGCGTTCAGGTCCTCAACCACGCGGAGAACGGCGCCTACCAGGACGACCTCTTCTTTCGCTACGGCTCGCAGGATCAGTTCTCGCTCTTCTCGCTGCTGCTGGCGCCGGTGGTCAAGGTCATCGGGCTGGAGTGGACTTTTTTCCTGGTCTACCTGGCGGGCACCATCCTGTTCATCGCGGCCCTGAGCCGGCTGGTGCGGCGCCTGGTCGAGGATCGGTTGCTGGCCTTGCTGGCCCTGCTGTACCTGGTCATCGCTCCGCTGCAATATGGTGGCCTGAGCACCTTCCACGTGCATGAGCAGTTCCTGACGCCGCGGCTGCTGGCCGAGGGTCTGGTCCTGCTCGGGCTCGACCAGTTGCTGCAAGCACGCTACCTGCCGTCGCTGCTGCTGATGGTGGGGGCCGGTCTGCTGCATCCGCTCATGGCAGTCGGCGGTTTCCTGACCTGGGGCGGGGTCTTGCTGGTCGAGAAGCTGGGCTGGCGGCGTGCCGCCCTGATCGCTGGCTGCTTGACTCTGGCCGGGGCCGTGGTCCTGGCCATCCCTCCCGTGGCCCGGCGGTTGCTGGGGTCCATGGACGACACCTGGCGCGACAGCATCCGCTGCGCCAGTGCCTTCAACTTCCCCTCGGAATGGGAGGCGGGCGACTGGCTCAACGTGCTGGCGTGCGGGCTGGCCCTGGGCGCGGGCGTCTGCTTGTACCACAGGAGCGATCCGCGCCGGGCCTCGTTCTATGCCCTCGTGCTGCTCCTGGGAATTGCCGCCGTGCTGGGGACTGTCCTGGCCGCCGCCCTACCCTACGCCTTGCCCTTGCAGGGACAACCGTATCGGGCCCTGTGGATCCTCAAGGTCCTCGAGGTCCCCCTCTGCTTTGTCCTGGCCAATCGCCTCTGGCGTTTGGGGACAATCCTGCCTCGAATCCTGGCCGTGGCCCTGGTGGGCTACTTCACGATGGATACTCCCCTTCTGATCGAGTGGTGGCTGCCCGTGTTGCTCCTGCTGCCCACGATCACGTATTTCCGGGGACTGGACGAGGCGCCGCGCCGGCCGCACTGGCTGCTTCGCAGTCTGCTCGCGTCCCTGGTGATTGGTCAGCTGATCTGGGGGACCTATACCGAAGTCGTGTGTCTGATGCACTGGGACCTGCTGCTGGTACAGCGGGACACCTTCGAGGTGATTCGGCTTCTGCTGTTGAGTTTCGGCGCAGTCCCCTGGATGGTCCTCGTCCTCGGGCTGGTGGTCTGTCTGGCCCGCATCGGGGGTGGGCGGCGGGCGGTGGGGCTTGTCTGCCTGGGACTGTTCCTGTTCGTCCAGCTGTTCTTTTTCCTCGTTCCCAGCAGCAGTTATGCCCGGCAGCACGAAACCGGCGAGCTGGCGGACATCCTGTACGCGCGCTCGTTCCTTGAGGGGAGACACGGCCAGGGAGGCGGCCATCTGACGATTTACAGCGCCTACAGCAAGCTCGACTACGTCTGGCTGGGCCTCAAGGCCAACAGCTACTTCGACTGGTGGCAGACCGGCGGCTTCATTTTCGAGCGGCAAATGACCCTGGAAGGACAGCGGCGGGCCCTGCTGGTCGGTCCCTTCGAGGTCGAACACTTCCGCGAGATCAAGGCGTTCCTGCCGCCGCGGATCAAGCGGCAGATACAGCACCTGTTCCAGCGCGGCTTCGAGCAGTCCGCGCCCACAGTGGAGCAGCTGGCCCAGCTCTGTCAGGAAGACGTCGATTACGTCCTCATCAAGCAGGAGTTTCCCGGGCTGTACTCGGCCAGCAACGGCCGGGTCTTTATTTACGATTGCCGATACGTTCGCGCTGCCCTGAAGCAATCCTTGCCCCGGACCGCGATCGCCCAGGTCCGGAAAGGAACCGACCCGGGGCAGCCTTCCCAGGCATCTTTCCGTTCGGTGGAGAGATGATCCCCTCCCAGTGTGTCGTGGAGAGATTCAAGGAGCTTTTATGTCGTCATTGTCGCAGCAAACGCCAAACACCGGAGCGGTTGCCATCATCGGCGCGGGCCCCGCGGGGCTGACCGCCGGCTATCTGCTGTGCCAGGCAAGACGTGCCCGTGACCATCCTCGAAGCCGATCCGCAGTACGTCGGCGGCATCGCTCGCACCGCCCGCTACAAGGGCTACCACTTCGACATCGGCGGCCATCGCTTCTTCTCCAAGTCGAAGGAGGTCGAGGACCTCTGGACCGAGTTGCTTCCCAACGACATGCTCGATCGGCCGCGCTCCTCGCGGATCTTCTACAACGGCAAGTTCTTCTCCTACCCGCTCAAGGCCGGCGAGGCCCTGTTCAAGCTGGGCATCCTGGAATCGGTCCGCTGTGTGCTGTCTTACGTCAAGGCCCGCTGGTTCCCGGTGGCCAATCCGCGCAGCTTCGAGGACTGGGTCAGCAACCAGTTCGGCAAACGGCTGTTCAACATCTTCTTCAAGACCTACACCGAGAAGGTCTGGGGCATGAGCTGCAAGGAGATTTCCGCCGACTGGGCCGCCCAGCGCATCAAGGGCCTGTCGCTCAAGTCGGCCATCCTCAACGCCATCCTGCCGAAGAAGAAGCCCAAGAACAAGAGCCAGCTCATCAAGACGCTGATCGACACGTTCCGCTATCCGCGCCGCGGTCCGGGCATGATGTGGGAAGCCTGCGCCGACAAATTCCGCGAGCAGGGCGGCGAGCTGGCCATGGGCATGAAGGTGGTCGGCTGCCACCACGACCAGGACGCCCAGCTCTGGACGGTCACCTACCAGGACGCCGACAGGAACCGGCACAGCATCGAGGCCCGGCACGTCATCTCGTCGGCCCCGATGCGGCAGCTGGTCAACGGCCTGACGCCGCGAGTCTCGGAGAAGACCATCCAGGCCGCCAACTCGCTGAAGTATCGCGACTTCCTCACCGTGGTCCTCATCCTCAAGGATCGGCAGGTCTTCGACGACAACTGGATTTACATCCACGATCCGAGCGTCAAGGTCGGCCGGATCCAGAACTTCAAGTCGTGGTCGCCGGAGATGGTGCCCGATCCAACGCATGACCTGCTACGGCCTGGAATACTTCTGCTTCGAGGGCGACGGCCTGTGGAACTCCAGCGATGCCGAGCTGATCGAGCGCGGCAAGCAGGAACTGGCGAAGATCGGCCTGGCCAGCCCGGAGGACGTGGTCGACGGCTGTGTCGTCCGCCAGCCCAAGGCCTATCCGGTCTACGACGACGACTATGCCCGGCACGTCGCCACCATCCGCGAGGAGCTGGAGGGCAAGTACCCGAACCTGCACCTGGTCGGCCGCAACGGCATGCACAAGTACAACAACCAGGACCACGCCATGATGACGGCAATGCTGTGCGCGCGGAACATCCTGTCGCGGGTCGAACCATATACGACCTGTGGCAGGTCAACCAGGACGCCGAGTACCACGAGGCCGGCAAGGCCGGCGAGCAGGCCGGGGCAACGGGTCTGCGCATGGTGCCGACGCGAGTCAAGGAAGAAGAGAAGGTCGCCGTGGCCAGTTGAGGGCCCTGGCAAGCAAAGGCGAGCGGCGCGGCGTCAGCCCGCCGGTGAAGGCGCCTCTTCACCGGCGGGCTGACGCCGCGCCGCTCGCCGATTCAAGGAAAGGTCGCCGGGATTGGCTCTCCGGTGCGATCCACAAAGGGGAGGCCAAATCTCACGTTGGCGACAATCGCATAAGAGTCGTCCTGGTAGACAACCGCCCAATCCGGCAAGCTCGCCAGCCCCCTGACCACAGCGGCTGTCCGGCGCAGCAAGACGGCATCGCTGGGGTAACGCGACAGAAACTCCTGCCAGCCCTCTTCCATGCGATAAAACCACTCGTGCTCTTCCAGCAATCCGTCCGGATAGGCCACGTCGAACCGGCTATCCAGTGACACCTTCACGTTCGGCCAGAGTTCCCAGGAGACGTAAGCCCCCTCGACAAAGGGCGTGACCAGGTTGCCGTGGAATCCTTGCTGACGCAGATACGACACGGCCCCGGCCGGGTAAATGAGCTGGTCCCCGGTCGGCCCCCCGGCCGCGGTCGGGATCGCCATCTGCCACGGTTTGCGCGGCACAGCCACGGTCACGCCCAGGACTGCCAGGGCAAGCACGAGAACCCCGACCAACCGGGCCCGACGCTCCCAGAAGGAGGCCAGGAATTCCCCAAGCGGTGCTTCCTGGAGGAAGCCCGGGACGTAACACCACCAGACAACGCCGTAGAAGGAAAGGTGCCGGAGATGCTGCAGCGCCAGCAGCGCACAAACCAGGACCATGAGCAGCCCCGGCATCCGCCGTGGCCCGATCGCCAGCAGACAGTACCCGACGAGCAGGAGTGAGGCCCCATAGGCGAGCACCAGAGCGGGCTCCGGCTCCCGCCACAGCGGGGCCCATTCGGTGAGCTGATGGTGGGGAAACTGGAAGACTTGCCAGAGAAAGGGAACGTAGGCCAGGCCGTAGGGGTTGAGCGGGACGACCGCCAGCGCCAGCAGTCCGGCCAGGATCAGGTGCCATTGGGGCGTTCGGGTGCGGACCACCTGTTCCAGCCAGTGCAGACCGAGGACCCCCAGGCCAAGCACGAAGCCCGCGTGCAGGTTCAACCAGACCCAGCAGAGCGGCACCCACAGCCAGATCCAGGCCCGCCGGCCCTGCCGGTCGCTGTCCAGCAGCACCAGCAGGACCGCCAGGGCCAGCAGGGTGAAGACCTGGGCGCGGATCGTGGTCAGCCCGATCCGCACCAGGCACAATGCCAGCAAGGAGCCCAGGGAGAGGACGGCCAGGCGTGCGCCGCGGCGGCGGGCGCACAGCAGGCAGGTGGTACACAAGCCCGCGACCAGGAGCGCTTTCAGGAGCATGATCCCCGCGGGCCCGGCCGTGGTCGCCGTGGCATAGAGGATCATCCCGGTCCCCCATTCGTGGTTGACGCAAGGAGACACGGTCGGGGTGTAGGCGAAGGAGTCGTCGCGCGGAATCCAGCCGATTTGCAGGGCGGAGCGAAACAGGGCCATTTCGTGGAAGACGTCCGGATCAATGGTCGTCAGCGTGCCCAGGATGGCGGCGAGAAGTGCCGCCAGGCACAGAACGCTCGCAAGGCCCAGAAACAAAAGTCCTGATTTGGCTGGCACGAGACGTAGTCCTTTCTCCGCACTTCAACGCAGCCGGAACGTCGCGACTGCCCAGTAGACCAGGGCGGCCAGGAAAACCAGCGTGTTCAGAGCCAGCAAGGCAATCAGCCAGACCGGCCGGTAAACCAGCTCCAGGGACCGGGCACCGCCCGGCGTGGCCACTCCCAGGAAGCCGCCGTTGACCCGACAGACCGGCGTCGGCCGGCCGTCCACCCGGGCTTCCCAGCCGGGAAACCAGGTCGTGCCAATCACCACGAAACCGGGGTCGGGCCGGTCGAGGGTCATGGAGATCCGGCCGTTGTTTTCCTCGAAGTTGCTGATGGCGCCCCCTGCTGCCAGCCGGCGCGGTGCCTCGCTGCAGGTGGGCGCGGAGCAAACGCGAGTCACGTCGCGAGTCGTGAGGGCTTCCGCATCGGGTTCGTCGGTACGCAGTTCTTCCACGAACCAGGCGGATTGGTGGAAGCCGGTGTGGCGGTAGAGGCAGAAATGCTCGGTCGGCGTCTCCTGGACAAGGTCTGGATGGGCCTGGCAGACGGAGTTGAGCCGGGGATTGTTCCGCGGCACGACCACCAGGCCGATGCGGAGCATGCGCAGGCAGCCGGGAGACGAGGGCGACAGGAACCTCTGGACGGCCAGGTCTTCGTCGAGCAATTCACCTCCCGTGCGGAAACCCTGAGCCCAGGTCTGCCATTGCAGCGGATAGGCGTAGCCGACAACCGTCCGGCCGCCGAACTGGTGGGCCACGTTGTAGAAGTAGTTGCCTTCGCCGCGGGCGTCTTTCTGATCGGTGCGACTGACAAGGACCAGCACGCGCTGGGGAGCCGTTGGCTCAAGGGGGATCGGTCTCTTGACCAGGTCGCGCAGGTCCGGATCCACGAAGCGGTTGCGCTGAGCCAGCGGCACGGCGGCCAGCAGGGTCGCCAGGCTGAAAGCAGTGGCCACGGCGAAGAACGCCGGCTGTCGGCCTTGCCGCAGCAGCAGGAACAGGACTGCCCCGCTCGCCAGCCAGGCCAGCCCGATGAGGTTGGTGGGGTTGGCGGGCAGGAGCAGCGCGGGAACGAGGAGCAGCGTGCCCAGCAACAGCCAGCGCGCTTGCGGCATCTGCCAGTGCTGGCGGAACACCTCCAGACCGAGGCCGGTGGCCAGGGCGGCAAGCGAGCATAACTCTGCCGTCCAGCGCATCGGCCAGCGGAACTGCCGGAACAGGGGGAGGTGCATGCCGCTGGCGTTGGCAGGCCAGTATTTCCCCAGTGCCAGGACGGCGTAAAGCCCAAGCAGGCACACCAGGGTCAGCCCGGGTGTGGGCGCCTTGCCTTCGGAACTCCCTTCAGGTCGCTGCCAGCGGCGCTGCCAGACAACAATCGCGGCGACCGCCAGCGGCAAGAGCGGACCGACGAACAACCCGCCGCACAGGGTAGGATAGCCCTCGAAACTGGATTGCCAGTCAAACTGACCGAACGGGACGAACAGGTTCTGGAGCATCTGGGGCTTCAGCGAGAGCATGAAGGCGTCGTCAAACGGAACGCCTGCACTGGTCACGCGCTGCGTCGAGCCGAGGAGCTGCCAGGTCGCCGCGACCTGAGCCGTTGCCATCAGCCCGGCCAGTCCGGTGCCGAGGGCCAGTTGCCGCAGGAAGGGCAGGCCCGCACGCCTGCGTGCGCTCCGGCCGGCAGGCCGGCCTGCGCTTGGGCCGGGGAAGCGGAACAGGACGTGCAGCCCACAGAGCAGGAAGAACTTGACAATTAGCTGCGGATCGGCGAGCAGGAGCTGCAGACCGCACAGCAGGCTCCAGGAGACGACCAGGTAAGGGGAGGAGCGCTCCACGCGGAGGCGGTCAAGGATCAGCAAGGCCGCCGGGACAGAGGCGACGAAAGAACCGTAATAGGGCCAGTTGTTCCAGAAGCCCCAGGAGGGACCGGCAAACGCGAAAGCGAGCGTTCCCAGCAGGGCAGGCCAGACGCGGCAGCCGTGATTGCGCAGGTACAGCCAGGCAAACAGCGTCCCCGCCCAGAGGTAAAGCAGGTACGCCACCACGACCTCGCAGGCCCCCAGGTTCAGGCCGAGACAGATCGCGTGGGCCAGCAAAAGCGGCGGATACAGGCTGACGGATTGGCCGCGGGCGAACAGCGGTCCGCCACAGCAGGTGTGATCGCTCCAGAGCGGCAGGTTCCCGGAATGCAGTTGTCGCAGCGTGTCGGAAAAAAGCGGCTGGTGTGAGCTGACACCGTCATCGACGCACAGGCTGAAGCTGTCTCCCAGGCAGACGTGGAAGATCGCCGCCGCCAGCAAGGGCACCAGTCCCAGGGTGGCACCCAGACCCACCTCCCGCCGCCAGTTCAAGGACGAGCCGGCAACGGCTTTGGGGTCCGTGGTCTGTTTCGGTTCCACCTCAGTTGGAGACATCTCGGTCCTCTGGGAACGGCACGTTGGGGCGCGACAGGTCCAGTCGCGAATCCAGGTCGCGGATCGAATCCAGCAGGAAATCGGGCTCGGCCCGGAGCAGCAGCTCGCGGTTACGGATGCCCGAAAGGACGGCGACCGTGCGCTGCCCGGTCAGCCGGCCGGCGCCGACGTCGGCTTCCGTGTCTCCGATCATCCAGTGGCCGGCGGCCGGCAAGCCGTGGCGAGCCAGGTAGTCGCGGATCAGGCCGGCCTTTTGCTGGTCCACCCGAGGACCCGCCGGCAGGGACAGTACTTCATGGAAAAAGGGTGCCAGACCCAGACGGGCGAGCTGCTCCAGCAGCAACGGCCGGCAGGATCGGGCCGTGACCAGCACCAGACGCCAGGCAGCCCCGAGCTGGGCCAGGGTGGCGTGCGCCCACGGCCAGGGTTGATCGTGGCTGAGGTAGTCGCGAGTCTCGATCCACTCCTGACGCCGGCGCGCGTAGTCCAGCGCGTGGGCGCCGGCGCCGAGTTCGTCCAGGATGCTCGCTTCCGGGCAGGCCGCTCGCTTGCGCTCCCAGTAGGTCTTTGCATCCATGCCGGCCTCGCCGAACTCGGCGAGCAGTGCCTGGTGCAAGCGGACGTAGCGAGGCGAGACGTCCAGGAGAGGACCGTCGAGGTCGAAGAACAGGACTGACCACCCGGCCGGGGGAGTTTCCCTCATCATTGCGCTGGGCTCCCTCTTACGCTTGCGCGGACGCAGTCGAAGGCAATGGACGAGGCATACTCCATGGGCAAGTCGTCGCCCAATTTCATGAACCCCTCGAGCAGAGCGGTGGCGAAGCCGCTCATCATTCCCTGTGGCAACGGCTTGAGCAGCGATCCCTGTCTCCGGACGATGGCGAACCCTGCTTGCCGGATGTCTTGTTCCATGCCGGCGATCGTGTAGACACGACGGTGACCCAGCTGCCGATCGGTCGCTCCCAGCGTGTCCGTGGTCTGCTGGAGTCCCATGCAGACGGCCAGCCGGCGGTGCAGCGAATCGGCGTGGGGCACCACGATGAGTATGCGGCCTTGTGGCTTCAGCCAGCCAGCGGCCTGTTTCAGGACCCCGACGGGGTCCTCCACGTGTTCCAGGACGTAAGAGGCCACGATGGTGTCGAAGGTCTGTTCCGGGTTGAATTCCTCGAACAGGGAGTGGTAAGTCTTCACCCGCGAGCCGTATTTCTTCTCGGCCTGTTCGAGGAGGCTGCGGGCGGCGTCAACAAGGTGCGACTGACCGAAGCGCGCCAGGATCCGCGAAGTCCACTGATCGTCGCCAAAGCCCAGTTCCAGGACGTCCGGACCGACAATCCAGGGGAGGATTCGGTCCGCGGTCCAGCCGATGAACTGCTGATCGATCAGCCGGCCTGAATCCGGGTTCTGGTATTCCCGGGCGATGTCTTCGAGCAAGGCGGTTTCAGCCTGCGCCATGAGGGAGATCTCCTGAGCCTGTGGGAGAAGGGGGTTCCAGTGCTGCCGCTTGCCGGCGGATGACGATGCGCCACCAGCAGCGCAGCAGGTCCAGAACGGCCTGGCCGACAAGTCCCCAGCGGGCACCCGTTGCCTTTCCGCCCCGGCGTGGGCGGTTCTCGACCGGCACCACGCCGATCCGGTAACCCAGGCGGCGAGCGCGGATGATGCGCTCGGCTTCCTGGAACGGTCCCCGGCTGCAGAGCGGAATCTGGAAAAGCTCCCGGCGAACCAGCTTGATGCTCCCGGCATCGTGGGTCCGCACACCGAACAGCACCAGGGGCAGCAGGTTGAACGCCTCGCTGATCAGCGCCCGCCGCAGGGTGTAATGTTTGACAACGCGCTTGCCGACCACCAGGTCAAAGCGGTCGCGCAGTTGCATCATTCGCAAACACTCAGCAGTCTTGCACTGTCCGTCGCTGCCATTGAGGAACACGTATCGGCCGCGGGCCGCGGCAAAGAGCGTGGCGCAGCGCCCGCGATTCCCCGATTGCGCTCGTGGCGCAGGACGCGGATGGTCAGCTCAGGGTGCTGCTGCTGGAACGTCTGGAGCAGAGCCAGGCTTCCATCGGTGCTGGCGTCATCGACCAGGACGAGTTCAGTGCGGAACGGGGCCGAAACCAGGGTGCGCAGGGCCTCGTCCAGGACTTCGGGCAGGGCTTGCTCCTCGTTGTAGACCGGCATGACCACGGACAGGTCCGGAGGCTCGTTCTGCGAAACGGCAGGCGGATCCAATGCGGGCTCGGAAACCGAGGAGCAACCGGCCAGCGAGACATTCATGCAAACACCTCCTGCCAGTAACGCATCATCAGCACGCCGGGCCGCGGCGCCAGGCCGCGGACCGGCTCGCCGCGGGCCAGCGCCACCAGCGCCGCGGGACCATTCATCCCCGCCTCGATGGAAAGCACGGTGCCGGCCCCGAAGCGGGCGTTGATCTCGAAGAACCGTGGGCCCTCCCTGGTGAGGAAGCACTGGACGTTGGCGGCCCCGATGATCGGCAGCCCTTCCACGATGCGCCGGGCCAGCGCGGTCAGCTCCTCGTCCGCGAAGGTCCGGCTGCGGTAGGCCTGACCGCTCTTGACCTCCAGCCGCAACCGGGGCGAGGCGGCCAGGAACTTGCCGTTCAGGTCGCTGATTGTATCGATCGTGACCTCGTCGCCGGTCGTGAACGGTTGCACGAGGGCGTCCGGCACCTTACGCAGGGCAACCTGATACTCGGCCAGGTTGTCGGCCCGGTAATTGTCCAGGCTGGCCCGCCCGCAGCGCGGCTTGAGGTAGACGGGAAACGGCAGCGCTCCCGGATCGAGCACGTCGGCGGTGCGCCAGGTCGGGATGGCCGGCACTCCCAGGCTGCGGAAGTAGTCGTGGGTCCTGTCCTTCTCGATGCACCGGCTGAGCGCTTTGCGCGGACTGATCACGACGCGGGTGCCGATTTCCCGCAGGGCAGCGGCGGCCCGGCACCAGCCCAGGAACTCGTAATCGATGATGGGAATCACCAGGCCGATGCGGTACGTACGGCACAGGTCAAGCACGCGGGACTCGAACTCCTCGGACCGCGCCGGCGGCATGCGGACGAAGTGGTCGCCCAGGTGAGCGCCGGCACAGTCGGGGTTCATGTCGCCCATGAACACCTCAATGCTCGAATCCCGGCTGGCACGCAGTCCCTTGAGGACCGTGATGGCTGTGGTGGTGCCGGCGCCGGTGATCAGGATGCGCAGTGTGTCAGGCATAGACCACTCCGGCCAGTTCGTGCAGGACCTCAGCGGTGTACTCGATCGCCTCGTCGGACAGCTCGGGGAACATCGGCAGCGACAGGCAGTTCGCCATCAGGTCCTCGGCCACAGGGAAATCGCCCGGCTGATGGCCCAGGTGGGCGTAGGCCGGCTGGAACGGCACCGGAGTGGGGTAATGAACGCCGGTAGCGATGCCCCTCTCGGCCAGGGCCGCCCGCAGCTCGTCGCGTCCCTGCACGCCTGCGTGCGCTCCGGCCGGCAGGCCGGCCTGCGCTTTGGCCAGGACGACGTACAGGTGCCAGACGTGGGCCTCCGGCAGCGGCGCTTGCGGCAGGACCAGCCCGGGCAGGTCGGCGAGCAGCGCGTGATAGCGCTGGCTGTGCCGCCGGCGTGCGGCGTTCCAGGCGTCCAGGTGCGGCAGCTTGGCGTCGAGCACCGCTCCCTGAATCCCTTCCATGCGCATGTTGAAACCCAGCTCGACGTGGTGGTGCCGGCCCTGCTGGGCATGGTCGCGGAGACAGCGGATGCGCTGGGCAACCTCGGGATCATTGGTGACCACGCAGCCGCCCTCTCCGAAGGCCCCCAGGTTCTTGCCGGGGTAGAAGCTGAAACAGCCCGCCCGGCCAAACGTCCCGACCCGGCGTCCCTGGTATGTGGCTCCGTGGGCCTGGGCGGCGTCCTCGATGAGGCTGAGGTGATGGGCCTCGGCCAGCTGACACAGGGCCCCGAGGTCGGCAGCCTGGCCGTACAGGTGGACCGGCAGGATCGCCTTGGTGCGAGGCGTAATGGCTCGCTCGGCACGCTCCGGGTCCAGCGTCCAGGTGACGGGATCGACGTCCACGAAGACCGGACGGGCGCCGACGTAGCTGATGGCCCAGCTGGTACTGATCCAGGTGGCGGGCGTGGTGATGACCTCGTCGCCGGTGCCGATGCCGCAGGCCAGCAGGGCCAGGTGCAGGGCGGAGGTGCCATTGTTCAGGCCGATGCAATCCTGGACTCCCAGGTACTCGGCAAAGTGCCTCTCAAAGCGTTCCACAGCCGGGCCGAGGATAAACTGGGACTCGGACAGGACCGGATTGAGGGCCGACTGCAATTCCGGCCAGATGGACCGATTCTGCGCCTTGAGATCCAGGAAAGGGACTTGCATTCGTGTTCTCCAGGGGAGCGGTTGTTCGCGCTCAGAGGGTGATCCGGCCACCCTGGGCCTTGATGCTGCGCTGGGCGGCGTCCAGGACGCGCACCACCCGCAGACCGGCGGCCCCGTCCGCCAGCGGCGTGGTGCCTTTCTCGACGCATTCCAGGAAATGGGCGGCCACGCTGCGGAGCGGCTCGGACCGCGGGACGTAGGGAGAGTGGACGTCGCCGGTGCGGTAGTCGATCAGGAAGCGCCGGCGGTCCTCCAGGTTGTCCTTGCGGACGATCACGCCGCTGTCGTAGATCTTGATCAGCTCTTCCGGGTGCAGGTCGTTGTAAATCAGGCTCTTCTTGCTGCCGCAGATCATGAAATAGCGGATCTTCACCGGCGACAGCCAGTTGACGTGGAAGTTGGCAATCAGGCTGCCGCCGAAGTCGAGATTGAGGTAGGCCACGTCCTCCTGGTCCTGACCGCCGTGACAGGCCCCGAAGGCGGCAATGCTGCGCGGCAGCCGGCCCAGCAGATAGTCGAGGATCGACAGGTCGTGAGGCGCCAGGTCCCAGACGACGTTGACGTCGCGGCGGAACAGCCCCAGGTTGATGCGCACGCCATCGATGAACAGCAGCTTGCCCAGCTCCTCGGCCTCGAGGATCTGCTTGATTTTCTGGACCGCCGGGCTGAAGACGTAAACGTGGTCCACCATCAGGACCAGCCCCTTGGACCGGGCCAGGTCGATCAGCTCCTCCGCCTCCTCGACGTTGGAGGTGAGCGGCTTCTCCACCAGCACCGACTTGCCGGCCAGCAGGGCGGCCTTGGCCAGCGGATAGTGCGTGGCCACGGGCGTGGCAATGACCACGGCATCGACGTCGGGATCGTTGAACACCGCCTGCGGATCGGTCACCACCTTGACCGAGGGGTAACTGAGGGCGATTGCCTCGGCCTGTTTGCTATCCCGATCACAGCAGACGCGCAGCCGGGCGCCGGCCACCGCGTGGAAGTTGCGGACCAGCTGCGGTCCCCAGTAGCCCAGACCGATCACGGCGATGCCTTTGAGCACGGTTGCATTCTCCCCGATGACAGCGGCGGACCAGGTTCACCAGGCCCGCCTCGTGGACCTGTGGGGCCTGCGACAATCAACTATAGAACACGTTTTTTGCCTCAGCAGAAAAAGAAGGCTGCCACGTTCTTGCCGGAAAGGAAACTGTCTCGCCCGCAGCAGAATCGCTCTTCAGCCAGCAGGTCAGGGCCAGGACGCTGAGTGCGCCCAGGACCAGCCAGGAGCGCAGTAAATTGGCCACGTACAGCGGCACGAAGTGCTGTCCCATCTGCCCAGCCACCAGACCCAGAAGCACCAGGGCGAGCGCCTGCTGGCTCGCCCTGTCCGGCCGGCACAGCACCGGCAGCATCAGGGCCAGTGGGGCGAGCAGCATCACGTCCACGTAGCCCCAGCGGTGCGGCAGGCAGAATTCCGTGTCCAGGGTCAGCACGACCATCAGGGCAAGGGCTTCGCCCCACGGCGGGCGAACCGGCTGCGTCAGCAGCCGGGTCTCGTCGTAACCCGGCAGTTGACGCAGCCGGTTCGCCCGGAACCAGAGTACCACCAGGAGAGTCGCTCCCAGAAGCAGCATCAGCGCCTTGCTGAGCCGTCCCAGGTCCAGGTGCGGCAGGCCCGCACGTTGCCGTACGGATTCGTACAGGACCGCAACCGAGCTGCTCTCGACGTTCGTCAGGGAGCGGCTAAAATCAAATCCCTCTGCCACGGTCGGATGTTCGGCCCAGGCAATGTCTGGCATCGTGTCGCCGGCCCAGATCGAGCGGTAATACTGCTCGCCCATCGCCAGGTAACTCGGCCAGGTGCTGGCGGGCATGAACGGCAGCGTGACCAGCACGCCAACCGCGAACGTGCCAATCAGGCTCGTCGCCGTTCGCCAGCGGCGGAGGACCAGGAAGGCCGGGGCAAACAGGAGCATGTTCGGGCGCAGCAGGGCCAGGATGCCCAGGGCCAGGCCGCCGGCAACGGAATCGAGCTGCCGCTTCCGGCAGAAGTGGACAGCCAGGCTCAGGGCAAGCAGGTGCAGCACGTAGACCTGGCCGCGCTCCACGTGCAACCGCCAGACGTCGCTGACGACCAGGAACAGCACCGCCCCCAGCAGGAAGAACACGCGCTGCCGGTGCAGGGGGATCGCTCGGACCAACAGAGCGACACTGGCCAGCAAGGCCAGCCATTCGCACGTCCAGGAGATCAGCTTCTGGGTGGCGTAGGGCAGGGGGGCAATGGCCGCGTACAGGCAGAGCGTCGGCGGCGGCACGGTGAGCCGATGGACCTTGGCCTCGTGAACGGGGTCGAGCCATTGCTCCGGCATCCCGTGCTGCCAGAGAAAGGTGTAGGGATCGTGACCGGCCAGCATCACGCGGGCACCGACCACGCGGTTGCGGAGGTCGGCGCCGCAGTCGCAGCGGACGTCGATGAAGGTGAGGAAGGCGACGAGCAGGGTCAGCAGGGCGCCGACCCGCAGGCAGGTCACTTCCAGAGGGGACAGCTGGGTTCGGTCGAGACCGAACAGGCGGCAAGGCCAGGGGGAGGGGGAGGAGGTCATGGCCAGCGTTCGGGTTTCCAGGGGTTACACGGCCACCGGTTCCGGCGAGGCAACCGCGGCAGTGGGACGGACCAGACCCGTCCGGGCAATGGCAGTCGCTTCCTGGTAGGTCGTGTCGGTGTTGACCGCCCACAGGTCGTGTCCGCAATCTTCCAGGACGTTCTCGGCCGCCAGGACGCCCATCAGGATGCTGTGGTCCTGGTTGTTGTACTTGAACGAGCCGTAGCGCCCGATCGCCTGGAGGTTGTGGTACTGCCGCAGATGGGCAATGACCGGCTCCAGGTGCCGCTTGTAGCCGTGCTCGTAGATCGGGTAGCAGCGGCGGATGCGCTCGACGTGCCCGGCCAGGACCGGGGCGTTGCCCAGCAAGCCGGTCGAGGCCATCTCGCGGGTGGCCCGCGCGATCAGGGCGTCGCTGTCCTCCTGCCACAGGGCATCCTCGTCGTCGCACCAGTACTCCAGGGCCAGGATCGTGTTGGGCGAGTCGCCGTGCAGCTCGGGGGCCCAGTTGCGGAAGTTGGTCACGCGCCCCACGCCCAGTTCCGGCGAATGCACGTAGAGCCACTGGTCGCGGAACAGCCCGCTCCCCTGGACGTGCAGATAGACCAGCAGCGTGTTGCGGAAGCGCAGGGCCTGGACGCCCTTGCGAACGTCCTCGGGGAGCTGGTCCAGACCGCGGACCAGAAGCGTCAGTGGCATGGTCGAGATCACGTGATCGAACGGGAAGACGGTGCCGTCGGCCAGCTCGATGCCGTTCACCTGCCGGTCCTCGTGGGCAATGCGGCGAACCGGGCAGTCGAGGTGCACGTGTCCGCCCATCTCCTGGATCCGGCTGGCCATGCGCTCGTAAATCATGCCGGTGCCGCCGGTCGGGTAGGCGAACTGATCGACGAGGGTCTTGTGCCTGTTTCTGCCCAGGCCCAGGGCCGCCTTGACCGCCTCGCCCAGCGAGAACTTCTTGATTCGCTGGGCGGCGAAGTCGGCGTCGAGGGCGTCGCAGGGGATGCCCCACAACTTCTCGCTGTAGGACTTGAAGAACATCTCGAACAGACGCCGGCCAAAGCGGCCGACCACCCAGGACTCGAAGGTTTCGTCGTCCTCCGGTCCATAGGAGGGGCGCAGCTGCTCTTTGAGGTAGCTGGCGACACAGCGAGCGGCCTGGAGGACGCCCATGTTCCACAGGGCATTGGCCGGCTTGAGCGGGTAGTGGAAGAACCGTCGGCGGTAGTAGATGCGCGTCAGCCGATCGACCATGTGGTAATCGTCGCCGACGATCTCCAGCCAGAGTTCGTTGACGCGCCGGTCGGTGCTGAAGAAGCGATGCGGTCCCAGATCGACCTTCTGACCCCACAGCTCGAAGGTGCGCGACAGGCCGCCGACCGTCGGCCCCGCCTCGAAGACCTCGACTGCGGCGCCGGCCTTGGCCAGCTGGTAGGCAGCGGTGATCCCGGCTGGCCCGGCCCCGATGACTGCGACGCGCATGGATTCGCCTCACGAGCTGCCCGAGGAGGGCTGCTGGGATCAGGGGAGGGAAGGGCCGGACGGATGGCTTCCCGAGGTGGCAAGTGCGCCGTTCCTCAAGGCAAATCTGGGATACAAAACGAGCCAAGGCAAATCGATCGCGCTCGTTTGCGGAGACTCGCGCCTCTTTGGGGCAGCGTTATGGAGACAGCGGTCCCCGCGGTTGCTAGGACATCAGGCAGACGCGGTTGGTGCTGCTTGGGCAATTTCCCTGAGGGGCCCTCTCCATGTTCCAGGCCATGCGGTCGCTGCTGGAGCTGATCCGGTTCAGTCATACGATCTTCGCGCTTCCCTTTGCCCTGACCAGTGCCGCCCTGGCCTGGAGCAAGGCAGGCTTTCACTGGACCCAGCTGCTCGGCATCCTGCTGTGCATGGTCTTCGCCCGCAGCGCCGCGATGGCTTTCAACCGCCTGGCCGACCGCCGCTTCGACGCCAGGAATCCGCGCACCGCCGGCCGGCACCTGCCTGCCGGTAAGCTCGGTGTGGGGACCGTGTGGCTATTCACCATCGTCTGCTCCCTGGGTTTCATCGCCTCGACGCTGCTGTTCCTGCCCGCGAACCCCTGGCCGCTGTATCTCTCGGTCCCGGTGCTGCTGTTCGTCTGCGCCTACTCACTGACGAAGCGGTTCACGGCCCTGTCGCATTTCTGGCTGGGCGCGTCGCTGCTGCTGGCCCCGCTGGCGGCGTGGATCGCCATCCGGGGGCTCGGCGATCCGGCCGACCTGAAGGTGCCGCTGGTCCTTGGCGGGGCGGTCCTGTTCTGGGTGGCGGGATTTGACATCCTCTACGCCTGCCAGGACGTGGACTTCGATCGGAAGGCCGGGTTACGCAGCGTCCCGGCAGCGCTGGGCGTAGTGGCAAGTCTCCGCCTGGCGGCGCTGTGCCATCTGGTCATGCTGGGGCTGCTGACTTTGCTCTGGTGGGTGGGTCAGCCGGAACTGGGGTGGATCTACCTGGCGGGTCTGGTTGCGGTGGCGCTGCTGCTGGTGTACGAGCACTCGCTGGTCCGACCGGATGACCTGAGCCGGGTCAACCAGGCGTTCTTCCAGGTCAATGGGATCATCAGTGTGGGGATGTTCCTGGTGGTGCTGCTGCAACTGGCGGTTGGGGCTGTGACTGGACCGAGGTGAGATGGCACCATCTTGAACGTCGCGCGGCAAATCATGAAAATGAAGCGAGGATAGACCGCGTCACGCAAGGAACCTCGGCAATGGGCCACATCATTCTTCTTGGCGATTCAATCTTCGACAACGCCCGCTACGTCCCCGATCGACCTCCCGTGATCGAGCAGGTCCGTCGCGGCTTGCCGGCCGGCTGGAAGGCAACGCTGCTGGCCATTGATGGGCACGTCACCACGGATGTCCTCGACCAGCTCGCTCGCCTGCCGGACGACAGCACGCACCTGGTCGTCAGCGTTGGCGGCAACGATGCCCTGGGCGAAAGCCTGATCTTGCAAGAGCCGGCCTGCACCGTGGGCGAGGCCCTGGAAGGTGTCCACGGCGTTCAGACGCGCTTTCGTGACAGCTACCGCAGCATGCTCCAGGGCGTTCTGGCCCTCGGCAAGCCGACCACGCTTTGCACGGTGTACGATGCGGTTCCGGGCCTCGGCAACGCGGAGCGAACCGCTCTCGGGGCCTTCAACGAGGTGATCCTCCGCAGCGCATTCCAGGCCCGGTTGCCGGTGATCGACCTCCGCCTGGTCTGCACCCACAAGGATGACTACTCGCCCCTGTCGCCGATCGAACCCTCGCATCTGGGTGGCGCCAAGATCGCCCGTGTGATCGTCGAAGTGGCGACAGGGCACGACTTTACCCGGCCGCACTCAGTTGTTTACTGCTGATATTACTCCCCTCTCCCCGCTGGGGAGAGGGGAATACCCAAGAACCAAGGACTCCCCCGATGAACCGTCGAGCGTTGCTGTGCTGTCTGCTGGTGCTGCTGGTGCCGGCGGTGGGATTGGCTCAGAGGAAACGGCCCATGACCGTCGATGACCTGTTCAAGTTCAAGCGTCTCTCCGATCCGCAGATCAGTCCCGACGGCCGGTTCGTGGCCTACGTCGTCGGCACGGCTGATCTGGCCGGCAACAAGACCTCCTCCAGCATCTGGCTGGCCCCGACCGACGGCGGCGAGCCGAGGCCTCTGACCAACACCACCAAGAAGGACCGCTCCCCACGCTGGAGCCCCGACGGCAAGCAGGTCCTGTTCGAGTCCAGCCGCTCCGGCGACGGCCAGCTGTGGATCATCGACGTGGCCGGCGGCGAGGCCCGGCAGGTGACCAACCTCAGCACCGAGGCCAGCTCGCCGACCTGGTCGCCGGACGGCAAGTCAATCGCCTTTGTGTCCGCCGTCTATCCCGACTTCAGCGACAAGCCCTTCAAGGAAAGCAACGAGGCAAACAAGAAGAAAAAGGAGGAGATCGAGAAGAGCCCGGTCAAGGCCAAGGTCTTCACCCGGCTGTTCTATCGCCACTGGGACTCCTGGGTCGAGGACAAACGGCAGCACCTGTTTGTCATTGCCGCTCCGACCTCCAGCACGCCGATTCCGGAGCCGAAGGACGTGACCCCCGGCGACCGCGACGCCTATCCGACCTCGACCACGTTCTCCAGCAGCGTCGATTTCACCTTCAGCCCCGACAGCAAGTACCTGGTCTTCACCGCCCCGCCGGAGCGCGACGAGGCCTGGAGCACCGCGTACGATATCCTCCGGGTGCCGGTCAGCGGCGGCACGGTCGAGACGCTGACCCGCGACAACAAGGCGGCCGACTCCGGTCCGCAGTTCTCTCCCGACGGCAAGCACCTGGCTTTCCGCAGCCAGCGCAAGCCCGGCTACGAGGCCGACAAGTGGGAGCTGCTGGTCGTCGCGGTCGATCCCAGCGGCGCCTGGAAGGGCAAGCCCCGGAGCCTGACCCGGGAGCTGGATCGCTCGGTCGAGGAGTTCATCTGGACCGGTGCGGATTCGCTGCTGTTCTCGGCCGAGGATGGAGCCGCGCAGTGCCGCGTCCTCTCGGTCAAGCTGAATGAGACGCCGCAAAAGCTGAACCTGGGCGACGTCTCGGGAACGCTGCGCTCGTTCAGCCAGGCGGGTGGGAAGATCGCGTTTTCCGTGGCCAAGATGCAGCATCCGCCCGAGGTGTACGTCAGCCACGGGCGGCAAGGCGGTCAACGTCAGCCAGGCCAACACGGCCCTGCTCACCCAGATCGACATGGTCAAGCCGGAGAGCGTGACGGTCAAGGTCGAGGGGGCCGACATGCAGATGTGGATCCTCAAGCCGCCGGGCTTCGATCCGAGCAAGAAATGGCCGGTGGTCTACATGGTTCACGGCGGCCCGCAGGGGGCGTGGGAGGACGGCTGGAGCTACCGCTGGTGCCCGGAGTTGTGGGCGGCCCAGGGCTACGTCATCGCCCTGCCCAATCCGCGCGGCAGCACCGGCTTCGGCCAGAAGTTCACCGACGACATCAGCGGCGACTGGGGCGGCAAGTGCTACGAAGACCTCATGAAAGGCGTCGATTACGTGGAGAAACTGCCCTACGTCGATAAGGACCGGATCGCCGCGGCGGGAGCGTCGTTTGGCGGCTACGTGATGAACTGGTTCGCGGTCAGCACCGGCCGCTTCAAGACTCTGATCACGCACTGCAGCGTCTGGAACTTCGAGAGCATGTATCCGACCACGGACGAGCTGTGGTTCGACGAATGGGAGCATGGCGGCCCGCCGTGGGGCCCCAACCGCCAGTCCTACGAGAAGCACTCGCCGCACCGCAAGGCCGGCAACCTGGGCAAGTTCAAGACGCCGATGCTGGTCATCCACAACGACCTGGACTTCCGCTGCCCGCTGGGACAGGGACAGGAACTGTTCGGCTGCTTGCAGCGGCAAGGAGTGCCGTCGCGGTTCGTGAACTTCCCCGACGAGGGGCACTGGGTCCTCAAGCCGGCCAACAGCGAATACTGGCACAAGGAGGTGTTTGGCTGGCTGAAGAAGTATTGCCCGCCGGGGGGGAGATAAGAGGCTGTTCCAGGAAAGGCGAGCGGCGCGGCGTCAGCCCGCCGGTGAAGGCCGATACCGGCGGGCTGACGCCGCGCCGCTCGCCTTTCCTGGAGGAGGTCTGAGTCAAAGAACACGACGTTGCCAGGATGTTCGCGTCCTTGTTTGTGCCTTTTTCCGATTGATCGATTGGGAGACTGCCATGATCGAACTGACCCAGGAGCAACGGCAAGAACTCAGTGCCCCGGAACCAACGGCTATCGACCCCGAAACGAAGGAAGAATACGTGCTCGTTCGCAAGGAAGTGTACGCACGCATCCGGGCCTTGCTCGAGGACGATTTCGATCCCCGGGACGCCTACCCGTTGGTGGACCGGATCATGGGCGAGGACGACGCGAACGATCCCACGCTCGAAAGCTACCAAACATGACCAAACGAGGCGACGTTGTTCGGGTGCAGTTTCCCCTGGTTGGCGGAGCGCCGGGCAAGAAGCGTCCAGCCGTTGTCATTCAGTGCGACCGGCTGAACAACCAGATCCAGAACACAATCGTCGCAATGGTCACTGGCAACACCCGGCTGGTTGGGGTCGAGCCCACACAGTTCTTGATTGACTCCTCCACGCCGGAAGGTGCGTCTTCGGGTTTGGTCTATGCGTCCGCCGTCAAATGCGAGAACCTGATCACGATCGCCCAGGCGGACATTCTGCAGACGCTCGGTCACCTCTCGGACGTTCTCAAGCAGAAGTTGAACGACTGCTTGAAGGCGGCGCTGGAGATTCCGTAGCCAGCAGTCCGAGATGTCAGCTCCGGGCCGTTATTCTCGGGGGATCAATGGCAGAGGGCTGGCCGTAACAACCCTTTGCGTCCGGCGCGAAACGCCGAGACTTGCACTCTGCGACGACGTGGTGCGGTTTCTGCTTGCTGCGCTGCCGCCTCCTTTTGAACTGTTTGTTTGGCGGCTGGAACCGAGAATTGGCATGGGGAAAACCAGCGAGGAGCTTTTCGCTCGAGCGCTGCATGGCGAGTCTGACGGAGGTTCTAGCCATACAATGAGGGCAACCGACTTGCTGCTGCGCCTGACGTGAGTATCGGGAAACCTTTGGCACTGATCGTACATCGGGTTCCGAAGTGTTGAGTGGAGCCCAGGGAGAACCGCCATGTCCACTGCCAGTCTGGGAAGATGGGTGGCCTGCGTCGCCCTCTGCGTTGCCTTGCCGACCTGGGGCCAGGAGCCGCCGAAAGAGGCTCGGCCCGCCAGGACCCGCATCGACCTCCACGGCGACCCGCTGCCGAAGGGCGCGGTAGCCCGACTCGGTTCGGTGCGCTTCCGCCACGAGGGGGCCGTGCGTTCCGTGGCGTTCTCCGCGGACGGCAAGCTCCTCGCCGCGTCAAGCGACGGCCGGAACATGGTGGTCCTCTGGGAGCGCAGCACTGGCCGGAAGGTCCGCGAGATCCTCGCGCCCGGGCCGCCAGCTCGCCTCCGTTTCTCCCCCAGCGGCAAGCGGCTCTACGGCTTCTCCCGAACGATCCACGTCTGGGACGTCGAGACCGGGACGGACGCCAAAGGCCTCCCTCCGCCGCCGGCAGATGCGTGGGGGCTTGGGTATTCGCCTGATGCCCGAGAGGCTCTCCTGTTTCAGCACAAGAAGAAGGAGATCGTCCGCTGGGACATCGAGATGGGCAAGGAGCTGGGTCGCTACCCCCAACCAAAAGGATACCCCGGCGCGGTCGCCAGGGTGGGCGACCAGCTGCTCATGGCGCCTCAGCTCACTGGTAATGCGATCGAGGTGTGGGACGTTGCTCGGGAGAAGCTGCTCTGGTCGGTGGAGACGGTCCGTGAGAAGGACGATACCGGCTGGCTGATGACTTTTTCGTCGGAGGGGAAGCTTTTCGCCATCGCATCGCCTCCCCGGGTGATTTCGGTCTACGAATCCCTCACCGGGAAGCTGATCCGCCGCTTCGAGGCAGATGCCATCGGCAATTACTACTCGCTCTCCTTCAGTCCGGATGGGCGGACGGTTGCTGCCAGCAACCGGGACGGCGTTCTGCGGCTCTGGGACATGGAGAGCGGTCGGGAACGGGTCAAGATCCCTGCGATTCAGGGTTGGACGACGGAGGTCTTCTTCGCCCCAGACTCGAAGAGCTTCGCAACGGGCGGCCCCAACAACGCGCACGCAGTCCTCCTCTGGGAGACGACCACGGGCAAGCCGATCGATCCCTTCCCGGGACACAGCAGCCTTGTCTCGTCCGTTTCGTTCGCCCCTGACGGCCAGACAGCGGCGACCTCTTCGTGGTTCCGCGGCGACCCAATCGTACGACTTTGGGACCCGCAGAGCGGCCGGCTCTTGCGGTCACTGGAGGCCCGAGGCAGCCACGGCGTGTCCGCAGTAGCCTTCTCCCCGGATGGTGCAATGCTCGCGGCGTGCGGTTGGTTTGGCGCGAACAACGTGTGGATCTGGGACGTTGCCTCAGGTCGCCAGCGGCATGCGCTGGCAGGCCACGAGGCTGGCTGCAACTGCGTGGCGTTCTCGCCGGACGGCAAGCGCCTGGCGTCCGGAGACCACTACTATAACCGCAGGGGGGAGTATGAAGGCCGACTGTGCATCTGGGACGTGGAGGCCGGGAAACGGCTTCGTGAGATCCGGGGCACGCCTGGCGCCATCCAGCAGGTGCTGTTCACCCGCGACGGGCGGCAGGTCGTGGCAGCAGCTGACGGCGTTCACGTCTATGACGCCGATACCGGGCAACGTGTCGGTGAGCCATTCCAGGCCTCAAACCGGATCTGGGGACTGGCCCTGTCACTGGACGGCCGACTGCTGGCGACCACGGACGACCACGGCCCGGCGCGGCTCTGGGAGTTGGCGACGCGCCGGGAGATTCCCCTGACGATGCCTGGCAGTAAGAGCACCGCTGTCGGTTTCACCCCGGACGGGCGCACCCTGGTGGCCGCGGGATCGGAGGGGTTGGTTTTCCTGTACCACTGGCCCTCGGGTGAAACCGTCGGAAAGCTCTCGGGGCATGCTGGCATCGGCAAGCGGGTCTTTGTTTCCCCGGACGGCCGACGGCTGGCAACGGCCTGGAACGATGAGTCCTCGGCGCTGATCTGGGACGTGGCTGGCCTGGTGAACCGGCCCTTGCCCGCCGTGGCCCGGCCCGGCCGGGCCGACCTGGAGCGCTGGTGGGCAGACCTGCGCAACGACAAGCCCGGTGAGGCCTACAAGGCCGTCTGGCGCTTTGTGGCTGTTCCGGAGCAGGCGCTGCCGTTCCTGGCCGGGGCGCTCCAGCCGGTCAAAGCCCCCGAGCCCGCGGCAGTGGCCCGCTTGATCGAGGACCTGGACAGCTCCGAGTTCAAAGTCCGTGAGAGAGCATCGCAGAACCTGGAGCAGCTCGGCGAAGCCGTGGTGAGCGCTCTCCGGCAGGCGAAGAAGGGCGAAGTCTCTGCCGAGCAGAAGCGACGCATCGACCAGTTGCTGGCCGACCTGGACGGCCCGGTCCTTGGTCCGGAGCAGGTGCGTGCGATCCGCGCGGTGGCGATTCTGGAGCAGATTGGCACTGCGGAAGCCCGGAAGCTCCTGACGAGGCTGGCCGGCGGCGCCGCTGGCGCTCGCTTGACCCAGGAGGCAAAGCCGGGGCTTGACCGGCTGAAAAAGGGGGCGAGGTAGCAGCGGTCAGCTGGATCGACCACGGACCGCCGATCACACGGTTGCGGCGCACCAACGGACCACACTGAGGGCGTAGGTTCTTGGTTGGCTGAAGAAGTATTGCCCGCCGGAGGGAGATAGACCAGTTGCCTGTCAACCACTGGACGCAACTCGTACAGTAACAATGGTGCCTGCCCCGAAAGGGGATGTGGTAACGGGGGGAGGCCGGTCTAGACGGGCGCTCCCCCACTTTGTTCAGGACCAGTCCCGCCCAAATTCGGGCTCAAGTGCGAGGTCCACCGGAGGGAATTGATCCGGCGCACGATTCGCCCGGTAATGCTGCCTATCAGTGTCCTCAGTACACTCAATCACCGGCCAGGCCAGCGATTCGCTGGTTGTGAGGATCTGCCTGCTCTGCGGGTCGCAATTGGCCACGCTCAGTCGAAGTCTTGCCAAGCAAGGCATTCGGGTCAGCTGGGTTGCCAGGCCGGAAGAAAACCCCCAAGGGGGTTCTAGTTGGTATCCGGATTCTCCCACAGAGAGCCAAGTCAAATGACGAAGATTCGCTGAAGCCAGAAGCTTTTGCAGATCCTTGTCCATCATCCGAGAATTAACAACATTCAGCGAGCGTAAGTGGTCCAGACCGGGTGCGGATGCCAATGCGATTGCCCCTTCCGTTCCCATCCGCGAGTAACCCAGGTTCAGATGTACCAGCGAACGCACCTTCCAGGAGGAGAACAGGGCACGGGCCACAGTGCCGGTGAAATTGGGATCCAAGACTGTCAGAGAGCTAAGGTTACTCACTCCAGCAGATCCAGCGATTGCTGAGGCCAATTCTTCGGTGACGTCGCAGAAGTCCAGACTTAATTCCCTTAACACCCATCGGCCGGAACCGTCGATGCACCGCCTGATGTCGAGAGCGCTCAGGGGGAAAAGGCGCAGATGAAGTGATTGAATGGGACATTGGGCCAGTCGCTCCAAGAACGACGGCGCCGCAGGGAGATCGACGGTCGCGGAATCTGGTCCCAGATGAAGTTCCTGAAGGGATGCCGGAAGTCGATCATGAAGAAGGCACAAGGCTTCATTGTGCGGACGCGGGAGGGTTAATTGGAGAGAGGCGAGCTGCTTCCAGAACGGCGTCGCGGACAACTTCTGAAGCAAGTCAATCCCTGCGAAACCTGGGAGAATAACCGACTTCAGCTCTCTCCATTGCTCCGCGAATGCCAGGCCGCCGTCCGAGAACCATGCTCCAGGAGAATGCGGCCAGGAACCCAGAGTTGGTATCTGCAATTGTGTCAGCTGGCGGAGCAGTGGGAGACGTTCAAACCTGCGACGCGCATCCGCATCAAAATCAACCTGGGTACACCTCAGGGCGCGGAGCCGAGTCAGGTGTGGCGACTCCAGCAGAAGCACCAGGTTGCTTCGCGGGTCTTTATGCGGCCCCTGATGATGAATCCGCAGCGTCTCGACGTACTTCCACTCCTCGCATGCGGCCACGTGCCGGATCAGGTCATCGGAAGCGCGATGCCAGCCCGTCAGCCGCACGTCGCGGACCGGCTCCAGGGCCAGCATCTGCCGGCGGTGGTGGAGGAAGTGCTGCAGGTGCAGATGGACGTACTCGATGAAGCCGCGGCGGAAGCGCACCTTCTTGAAGACGAAGTGCGAGCCGCACCAGGCCGGGCCGTAGCGTTTCAGCAAGCGCAGCTCGCGTGCTTCCAGCTCGCTCTGGCGTGGGTCTTCTGGCGGCAGCTGGCTGCGTCGGACCTGGGTGCGGATGAACTCGGCCCGGGCGACGTTGGCCTCGTCGCCCTGTTCCTCGAACCAGTCGGCGCAGACCAGCCGCAGCGCGTCGTCCTCGGGCGCTTCGCGGATGGCGGCGATCAGGGCGGCACGATCGGTCAGCATCTCGGCATCCCCTGGCGTCCCGAAGTGGAAGGGAGGGCCCTTCGGGGGCCTCTCCTGGCCCTCGCACGCCCATCACGTGGTTCCGGCGCGCACCACCTGCCCGCACTGGGGGCACTTGACCTTCATCCCGGCCCGATCCGCCTTGACCTTGAGGGTTGTGCCGCAACCTGAACAGGGAAAGGCCATTCGAGCCGGGGTCTCCCGGGCTGGTTCCTGCGGTTCCTGCTCCAGAGGGTCGCCTTCTGCCGGCACGAGCCCCCGACGCCGCCGGAAAGCAAGCCAGACGCCCACAAACAGGAGCAGAAGCACCAGACCGATGATTCCCGCGACCACCAGCCACGGCCGTGAGCGGTTGGCCGGGCTCGTCCGAAGCGGACGCTAGACCTGCCGTGATTGGACCGGCGGATCGACCGGGTTGACAGCGGGTTCAGTGGCTAGCTCGGGCGCGGGTTTGGTGCTGCGGATTTTCAAACTCACCAGCCGGACGTCCAGGGCGTTCAGACTCTCGTTGTTGTTGGCGATGAAGCGCACCAGGGGCAGGTCTTCCTCGGTGAACTCGCCCCGGGCGACTTCCTGGAGCGGATGGTTCAGGCCGTCCGCTGCGTGGTAGGAGAGGAGCTTGCCCTTGCGCACCAGGCGGAGCTGTCCGGTCATCGCCTCGGGCCGGCGCTTGCTGGTACAGCTTCTGCTGGTACTTTGGCTCCTTGCGAAGTAGCTCTCGGCCACGAACTGATTCCCCTTCTGGGGGGTCAGGAAACGACCGATCTTTGCGAATTTCTTCTGATCAAACGTGTTGGCGACATTCAGGCGCGACGCCGTGCCCATTGCCGGTCTTCGGCTGATCGGAGGACACCCATTCGTAGACGCCGGTGATCTCGAAATCGCCGGTGAGGGGATGATCCAGCCGAACTCCCATCAGCTGAACATTCTTCGTTGCGGCGGCGGGGAATCGTGATTCGCAAGCCGGCTTCTTCCGGCTTGATCACTGCCTGGGGATTGCTTCTTGACCAGTTCCGGAGTGGCGCAACGGGACTCTCGTCCTTCGCGAAAATCCTGGAAGATGTCCTCCAAGCGGTGCTTGCTCGGGCTGCGGTACCCCTGCCGGCTCCTGTGCCGGGAGAAGCAGCGTCGGGATCAGGAGAAGACCGACCAGCGCGGAAACGGAGAATGTCTGAACGGGCTTGAGCTGAGGAACAAGCAAGGGGTCGTGGACATGGCGTGGGACCTCCGGGGCTCAAGCTTTCCCGTGGATCTGTCAAACAGGAACGCCTGGCGCTCTCCCTGGTACTGTAAGGGTCCGGATCGTTTCCTGCAACCGCGCCGGGAACGTCAGCGAGCAGACTCTCCGGAACGCGGGAGGGGGAACCCCATGCGGCCCGAGCGATAGCCGAGCAGTTTCTGGGTCAGCTCGCCGCCGAAGAACACGAGTTCCCCCATCGCCTCTTGAATGTCCGCATCGCGCAAGCTCATGGGGTTGTTCGTCTCGCCGCGCTCGGCCGCCATCAGGACCGCCTTGCGCAGCAGTTCCTCGATGAACGCGGGGCTGACCCCGTCCGTCTGGGTAACCCACCGCTCGGTGTCGATCCCGGACAGGTCCAGGCCCCGGCCGTACACCTCGAACAGCCGCCGTCGGCCGTCCTCGTCGGGCATGGGGAACTCAACCGCCTGATCGATCCTCCCCGGCCGAGCCGACAGCGCGGACTCCAGCACTTCGGGGCGATTGGTGGTGAGCAGGAACGTGACCTCTTCTCGCTCCGTCAGACCATCCATCTCGTTGAGCAGGTCGTGAAGAGCAACTGGACTGCGGTTCCGTTCGCGGTCCTCCGCGACCAGATCGACGTCTTCCATGACCACGATGCTCGGTGCCAGCAGCCGGGCCACCTGGCACGCCTGGCGGATCATGCCCTGCTGAGTCCCCGACAGCAGAATCACGGTGTGGTTCGTGCAGGCTTCCGCCAGGTAGCGGACGACCATGGTCTTGCCGGTCCCCGGCGGGCCATGGAACAGCAGCCCGCGCCGCAGGCTTCGGCCGGCCGACCGCAGCGCCTCCGCGTGCCGCAGCATTCCCAGGACGTTCCGCTCGACCACGCGGAGCAGTTCCTCCGGCAGAACGATTTGCTCCCGGGCCGTGGGGCGGAGCGCGTGGAAGCGGATGGTGAAGGTCTCGCGCCAGGCGCTGACCGGCTCCAGGGAAAGGGTCCGGCCCTTGTAGACGTTGTGCCTCTGGGCCTGGTCCAGCAGCGCCGCCAGCGAATCCCGGGCGACCTCCCGGCTGGCAGCGATCACCTCCAGGATCGGCAAGTCGTGGTCGAATCGGGCCGGTCGAAACGCCAGGATCAGGGGGGATTTGTCCCGATAAACCAGGTAGAGCCCGCGCGAGATGCAATCCAGGCTGTCGCTTGGTCCGCTCTCAATCCGGATGCGCTCGACGGGGGCCTGGATCAGTTCGTCGGTGATGAGATACCGCACCAGCCCATCGTCGGCAAAATACCCGGTCGAAGAGTAGCCGAGCACCTGGGCCGGAGGATGGGATTCGTCCGACCAGCGATCAACCACCTGCTGGAGGTTGATCCGCTCGATCGGTTTGATGTCGTGCGTGACGGATTGGGCCCTGTCCAGATCGATCGCCAGATGGCGCTCGATCGGCTCGCGGAGTTTGCGCAGCCTGGGCCGCGCTTTCCACCACTGCCATTTGCCCATTCGCATCTCCCCTGGAATGGCTCGCCCTCGGCTGGCTGGTTGCTTTTGTTCTACGGGGCGCGGCGGAAACGCAAAGCAAGGAAGAAAGGGAAGGGTAAATGTTCACGAGTCGAGCGCGACAAGCGCACGGTGAGACACCGAGCCGCGAAGATACTTTCCTGGTCCGTCGGTCGCACGTGACCTCCGCGCCGTACCCTATGACGCGAACTTACGCAGGTGTGTCGGACCTCCGCGCGCTGGCGATCTCGGCTTGCGCCGGAGGTCAATGGGACCGAAGCGAGCAACTCCGTAGGCCGGCCGCCCCGGGCGGAAGTATTTGCAAGCCGCTTCGTTCCCGCGGCGTGAGCCGCGGGAACGATTTCGTCAGCGGCGACAAAGCCAAAGCGAGGGAGTGCGCCCGCAAGGCGATCGATGCTGCCGCGGGGGAGTCTTCCACCTTCCAGCAGTACATCGAAAAGGAAGCTCAGAGGTTGGAGGCGGAGAAATGATCCGGCGCATCGCGCCGAACTTTGTCGTTCACCGGGGACAATTCCGCCGCGATGAACGCCCGAGCCCTGAACAGGATGCGAGCGGCAGTGGGCATGATTGGAACGCGGCAGCAGCCCCCTGCTATCCGCTTGGTTGACGGCCAGCGGCGGATCTGACAAGTGCCTACGGGATCAATTGAAACCCGTACTTCCTCAGCAGTGGGCGAATCCTTGTCCTGTTTGTGGGAGCGAGGAGGCTGCCGAGGACAGTCGCTGTGGTTCGGGGGTCTACCCGATCGAAGATGGCAGCACAGAGGAGTGCGGGGTTGTGGCGCGAACGGTACAGGATGCCGTCAGGCTGTTGCGGGTGGTGATACAGCGCATTCGACCAGCGGTGAGCAACGGCGATAGGGCCGGTGCAGAGTTGGTTGTCCGCACCGATTTGGGTGAGCCCTTCACCCGTGAGATCGACGAGCTGGAGATCCCCTCGCACCCGAATCTTTGCCAACCCCCGCTCCCGGAGTTCTGCCTCCGCGAACACTGTTTTGCCTGTCTCATGCCCGAGGGTCTCGATGAGGGCGCAGTCGAGATCTGCGCCGACGTAGAGGACGCCGTACTTCCGTGGGTGAGGAGAGTCGAAGCGGTGATCCCCGGTGCGACCGAAGAACAGTGGGTTGTATGTCACCGCATGAATACGAAACCACGGCGTCTTGAAGGGTTGCAGAGGAAGACGCCGTGTGTGGAGATCTCCAGGAGGTTCGGGGTGGCGAAGGGGCTTCTTCTTAGGCGGCACCTTGCTCTCCGTAGTTGCGGGCTGCCGTCCGCACTTCCTCGATCCTCCCCTCACGCAGTTCGCTCAGGGGTGTTTCCCCTTCGAGACGGAGGTTCCGACTGAGGAAGAAGCGCAGATGGGCAAGAGGATGCTGATTGTGAGTGCGAAGTTCTTCGAGAATCTCCGGAAGACCGGGCAGCGTCCTGCGGTCGGCGAACTGCCAAGAGGGATAGAGAAAAGTCTGTCCGTCCACTGAGACGGCAAGGAGGGAACCGCCCGCCCGCCGCTCCTCCACTTCTCCTGGCAAGATCCCAAGGATCGCACTCACATCCGTTTCGGTGAGCGGACCCCCTTCCTCTGCGAGGAGCGCCCGAAAGAGTTTGTCACCGTCTGCGTAGAAATCGACCAAATCCCTTCGCGTTTTCTCGACGTTCTCCAACACTGGCTTCTCTTCGCCGGCCTCCGCGGCGGCAGCTTCCGCGTCAGCGCGCGTCTTCCCGCGTCCGACGACATGTGTCTGCCCTCGATTCCACGCAAGCCACTTCCCCGCGACGGCCTGCTCCTGGCCGGTTGTGTTCAGCTTGTTCAAGCAATCCTCCTTGACCGACCCGGAATCTTCTCCGCTGGGTGGTGGCAGATCGCGCGAATGCATGGGAGAACGAGGTTCGCAGCTTCCCTCGCTGCGCAGCAGAGGCTTGAGCACTTGCCACCCAGGTTGGTGGGTGGTTAGCGCCGTCTTCACCTCGGGCAGGAGTGTACACAATTCTTGGATGGCTGCCAAGCGGACTTGGGGCTCCACGCTCGTGAGCGCGCTGCCCAAGGGGGAGGCCCGATCCGGAAGACACGGGTAGAGGGCGGAGAGGAGGCGGAATGCGAGAGAGCGGAGTTCCTCTTCGTCGTCGTTGAGGGTGGCGATCAGGTAGAGGGAAGCGCGCCTCGCCTCTTCCCCGAGGTTCTCCACCTCGGCAAGTGCTTTGCCGCGAACATCGAGTTCCTCCCACTGATTCGTCATCTGCCTCCCGAGAGCATTGATGCGCACGTTCTTCCGATCGCGAGGAGTCTTCGCCTTTCGCGAGGGAGAAGGTGACGGAGAGGTTTTCTTTCGGACGGGCTTCGAGTTGCGGTGTGTTCTCATGATGGCCTCCTGTGTTTTCGACTACTCCATTATATGAGGTGTCTCCGCCTTGCCAAAGGAGAAACGGAGACTTTTCGCGGTGGCAAGGAGGGAGAGGCGGCCTCGGAACCGCGAGCGTCTTCGAACACGGCTCCTTCAGCTCGATTTTTTGGGACGGCCGATTTACCCTTTTTTCCAGGCTTTCTGCCATTGTGGCAGCTGGGCCAGGACGCGCAACGCTTCGCCGCTCAGGAGATTTGTTGTTGACTATGCATAAAAAACGCATTACAATCACAATAGTAATTAAACTGGCTCAATGCCGGGCTTCTGGGGACGGCCGAACATCGCTGCCGTGAGTCTCTCGCGTTCCTCGGCTCCCCTGAAGATCCAAACCAACAACTGTTCTTCCCCTGGTTACCAGGCTGGCCTTGGAGGGACGCGCGAACCGGGCAAGAACGCAACGTAAGGGGGCCACGGCAATGACCGTGAACCTGCTCGCGATGCGTTCCTGCCGTCGGCTCCCCCGAAAGGGGGCCGATGGCCATGAACGCATCTTCGCATGACGAGCACCGAGTTGAATCGCTGGCAGAGGATCGCAAGCTGCCGCCCGTCAGACCGCCGCTTGATCGGTGGGGGCCAATGCAGGAGCCCAATCCCTCCTTCATAGGCGCTGTGCTGGCGTTTCTTCGCAGCCTCAACGGTCCGACGCTGGTGGCCGTGCTCGCAGTCGCGGGCATGGTCTACATCGGCGCGCCTCTGGCGCGACCGGAGAGGGAAGTACCGACGCCGGGGGTCGTCGGTGCCAGCGTCTCGGTTGGTTCACTGGCGGTCATTGCGCTGATGGCCCTTCAGGTCGAGGGGAAGAACCGTCATGGCAAGAATCGCAAGAGCGGTGGCGACGAGCAGATTGACGCTTGAGATGGCGCAGTCGGTCCGCGATCGGCTGGAGCACCTGCGCGACCGCACCGAGGCGGACAGCCTCGCTGAAGTCGTCCGCAGGGCTCTTGCCGTCTATGAGGTGCTGTGGGACGAAAAGGCGAAAGGAAATCGCCTGATGCTTGAGGGGGCTGACGGCACCCGTGAATTGCTTCTTGTGTGAGGTACGGAAGATGAGTCGCTCGAAGCGCGCTCGCGGTGATCGGCCAAGGACAAGAAAACGGGGGCGAGGAGGGATCGCCTCACGTTACAGTGCGCCTCCTGCAATTCATGAGATTCGCTCTTTATCGCTGTGGAACATGGTCGCCCTCGCCGCCAGTTGCGCGGAGCATGTCAGGCCCTTATTTACAGTTTTTTGGCCGACAGCGACTCAGCAACAGTCCAACGCCGTAGAATTCGCTATCCGACTGGCAGCAACAAGCGCTGGCGTTGGTATGACCTACGTCAACGAAGCCGAGGAAGCGGCCAAGGCTGCCGAGATCGCAGCCAAGGCTGGCGATGACGCAGACACCGGCGTCACAGTGCCGAATGGTCCCGCTTACTCCGCTCATGTGGCTTGCGCCGCCGCCTACGCCGCCTATGCCGCGGACGCTGCGAGCGACGGCAACATCGACTTCACGGCAGTCCGCGTCAGCGACTGTCTTCGTGCGGCAGCTAACGCTGCCGGTGCCGCCGCCAACCAAACTGGTGTCGAGCGATTCATTGACAAGTTCCTCGCCAAGCGCATCGCGAACTGTTGCGGTTGAAGAGTCGATCGCCAGAGTCGGTATCGCCGACCAACGCCCCCACTGATCGCTCCCTCGCTCCAACGAGAGATGACCTGGCCAAACTGACACCGAAGGCCGTGGTCACCTACGCCGCTGGCCGTGCCCGGTCCGTCGCCAAGCACGTCGATATTGTCAAAGACGACCAAGAGACGACGGTGCAGGCTTCTGACGTGGAATGGGTTCTCTCGCTTCTCGATCGCTACGGTTCCGGCGGAACCGTAAGCGAAGAGGAAATTGATCGTGCGCTGTTAGTGACGAATGCTCTCCCAATGTCCGTCTGGAGTGAAGATGGCGTCGAGGCCGCGAACATCATCTGGCACGCCGTCGAGTGCATGGCGGCAGTCGCACGCCATCCGGAAGATACCAGGACGTTCCTGAAGTGGGCCGTCGATTCTGCCGTCGTTTCACATGTCCACCTTGACAGCACCGTGATGACCGAAGAGGCGTGGGAGGACTATGACCATTTGCTGAACGAGGGGCGACTGTAGCGACTGTGTCGGGTCCGGTTCCGCCAATTGCAACCGAGACCAAGGAGGTCCGGGCCGGTCGCCCTGCACATCTTCCTCAACCCCCATCCGCCTTGCCGGACGTTCATTGCTTCACCCGCATTGGGCCAGCACACCCCAAGAGACCAAGATCGCTTCAGCGATCGGCCCGCGCCGATCCAGAGCACCGCCGTTGCGGATCCGCCCGGAGTAACCTGCTTCGGTCGGACACACCTCGGTCTGATGTGACCTCCGCGCGCAATGCCTTGGCTTCGAGATGCGGGCTGCCGAGCCCGGCAGCCATTTTGTAGTGGCCACGATCTCGGAGCGGGGATAAAATTGCCGGGTGGCGATGCGCGACCAATCATCACTTCTTCTTGATGTAATCTTCCAGTGTGTTAAACAAGTCCTTCAACTCCTTGTCAGGCACAAAAGCGGCGAAAAGGGCTCGGAGAGTCAAGCTAATCTTGTAAGTCGCCTGCAACCATCGCTTCATGTGTGCCATCACGTCCTTGCCTTTACAACAGCGTCGCCGCCAATCAAGACGAGCAAATCGCTCATTAAACTGCTTTTCTGCCTCAATCAGCTGGCCGGGTTCGGGTGCTTTTCCCTTGCAAGCTACTGCTATCCATCGAGCCATCCATTGAGGTCTGAGAACATCACGAATGTCCTCTCCGCGAGTACATTCTTCAATCTTCGCCTCGACTTCTTCAACAGTCGGATAATCCGTGGTCCCACGTTTTTCTATCGCGACTATTGCAGCGTCTGTTATTGTCTTTGCGTCAAGCAGCAGTAGGTTTTCAAGCTCCTTACAGGGCAGCTTGATTATCAGACAGTGTTCTGTGTCTTCAAATCCTGGTATTGGTTCGAGTTGAGTGTAGTCAGCATCCCGAATAGGGCCTCGATCATCGATTTGAACAGACTGCCAAAGTGGCAGTCGCCTCCAGATGGCTCAAGCCCCGCAATCCTCGGTGATTTCCGTTCGCTTTGACTCCTGGAAAGGCCAAAGCGTGTTCAAATCGATGATCGAGGCCCCGAATAGCAACAACGGGGACGTCCCGAGGCAGAATCGCTTTGAGAACTCGGACTGCATCCGGCAGACACTGAATGTCACCGAACCCTTTAATCAGTGCGAATCTTGCCCTCATAATCAAATCTGGTTTCCCACAACGACTCAACAATTCCGACATCACGTTGCGGTCGGTCTTGTCCTCAACGCAAATAACAATGTCTGCTCCAAGATACTGCATCGCTTGTGTGTGACTAATTGCGCCAAGGCTCACAAGGGTTTTTCCAACGTGGTCACAACGCTCACCTGTTGCGCGGTCACGCTGAATCCAGCGAAGCGAATCAATTGGGACTTCGTCAATTACATCTGGCGCATGGGTCGAAATGACAATCTGTTTGTCAAGCCCACTGCGTTCAGCCAGCATTTTTGCAACTTGTCTTTGGAGTGAAGAATGCAGATGTGCATCAGGCTCATCAAACAACAAGAGAGAAGCAGGCGACAACTCAATGACCGATGCCAGCGAGAAAATGGTACGAAAACCTCCACCGCCAAACGAAATATCATAATCAACGCCATTCTCACGATATTCTACAAGCACGTTCGATGGGTTAGTTTTACGGTCGCGCCTTGGCGGATATACGTCAATGTCAGGAAAATAGTCACGGATGGTTCTGATGACTGATTGAAACAATTCAGGCGGACGGCCATCATTAAGCCAATCTAACTGGTTTCGCCATGTTTCTGCATAATGACCTGTATTAAGCGAGTTCGTCAATTCCTGATGAGACAATTCCCTTTCAGCTGGGGTAATGGTGCCAAGCGGTCGAATGAACTCAATCCTTACTTTGTGTAGCGTGACAATCAATTCCTCCAATGCCGGGGTTCGTTGCCTCGGCACTTCACTACCATTAACTAGGAGTTGGAAATCGATATTGTTACTATGTTCCACACAGACAACTTGTATACCAATTTCTCGGTTGTTATCGTCAAAGAGCAGCTTTACTGCTGCGCGATTGTTTCTATTCTTTCTGTGGTATGGAAAAGCCCAATCTTGTACGCCAAGACGACTAACAGCTTGCTGATAGTTAATTCCCCGACCATCAGGATTGCCCAATTCTGGCATGTCTTCATCGCCATATTTCATTCGGAAGACGTCAACAACAAATTTGATACGCGCAGTACAGTCGTTTTTCCCCCATTGTTTGGGCCGACCAAGACTGTGAAGTCCCCGAGTTCAACGTCGAAGTGACTCGGGAACCCGCCGAAGTTTTCCAAGCAAACACGTTTTAGACGCATGTGGCAATCCTCCCACAAGCCTGCTACCTGCGGAACACCCCCTTCTCTGCGACAAGGACCAGTGTACACAGGTTCGCGTTGGCAATGCTACTGCAAATCGACTTGAGCAGGGAAATCCAGGGCGAATGGGGCATCATCGACCCATTGACGCGAGCCACGGCTGGGCCGGCTTCGGCTCCCTTGACATCGCCCAGGATGGAGGGGATATGCCGAGACTTTGGGCGGCGATGGTGGTCGTTGCGAGCTTCACGGGCGCAGCATTTGGCCAGCCGTCGGGAGGGGCTGCACCCACTCCTACTCTGGGTGCCGGCTGGCTGAGCGTGACCAGCCCTTTCCCTGTTCTCCGGTCCTATGGGATCGTCTTGCGCACGGCGGTCGGACACACCTCCGCGCATCGCACTTTCGCCAATCTGCTCC
>CAWATZ010000015.1:0-7498 GCA_963784995.1 uncultured Planctomycetota bacterium
GCTTGAGCAGTTCGACGAGCGTTTCCGAGGGCAATGGTTCGGGCAAGGGCAGGAGTGCCGGCGGTTGGAGAGCGAGGGGCAGGAGCAGCGGCGCGTTTCCCAGGCCAACCAGACCCGCCGCACTTGGGACGCGTTGCCGACGTTGAGACAGCGATTCTCGGGATACAATAGCCCACAAGCCCTGTTCGAGAGACTGGAGGGCAAAGTGATTTCTCGTCAAAGACATGGCCTGGGTGAACGTGACAGCAGCCTCCTTGGGTTCCATCCGGGCCACCACCGCCGCCAAGCCCTGAGCCAGATTCAGCAGAGCAACGGAGTATGTCGTCTTGGACATGGCCTGGGTGAGCGTGGCAGCAGCCTCCGAGCAGATGCGTGCAGCCTCCTTGGGTTCTATCCGGGCTGTCACCGCTGCCAAGCCCTGCGCAGAATCCCCCGGGCAGAGGAGCCTGTCGTCTTGGACATGGCCTGGGTGAGTGTGGCAGCAGCCTCCGAGCAGATGCGTGCAGCTTCCTTAGATTCCATCCGGTCCGCCACCACAGATAGGCCCTGCGCCAGACGCCCCAAGGTATCAGAGTCTGCCGTCTTGGCCATGGCCCGGGTGAGCGTGGCGGCAACCTCGGCAGCCTCCCTGGGTTCCATCCGGGCCGCTACTGCCGCCAAGCCCCGCACCAACTTCGTCAGGGCATAGATGTCTGTCGTCCTGGCCATGGCCTGGGTGAGCGTAGCGGCAACCTTGGCAGCCTCCTTGGGTTCCATCCGGGCCGCCACTGCCGCTAAGCCCTGAGCCAGAATCCCCAGGGCAAAGGAGTCCGTCGTCTCGGATATGGCCTGGCTGATCCTGGCAGCAGCCTTCTTGGGTTCCATCCGGGTTGCCACCGCCACCAAGCCATGCACCAGATTCCCCCGAGCATAGATGTCTGTCGTCTTGGACATGGCCTGGGTGAGCGTGGCAGCAGCCTCCGAGCAGATGCGTGCAGCCTCCTTGGGTTCCATCTGGGCCGCCACTGCCACCAAGCCATGCGCCAGATTCCCCCGAGCATAGATGTCTGTCGTCTTGGACATGGCCTGGGTGAGCGTGGCAGCAGCCTCCGAGCAGATGCGTGCAGCCTCCTTGGGTTCCATCTGGGCCGCCACCACAGACAGGCCCTGCGCCTGATGCTGCAGGACAGAGGGGTCTGTCGTCTTGGACATGGCTTGGGTGAGCGTGGCGGCAGCCTCTGAGTAAATGCGTGCAGCCTCCTTGGGTTCCATCTGGGCCGCCACCGCCACCAAGCCCTGAGCCCGATTCTGCAAGAGATAGGAGTTTCTCGGCCTCGACAGGGACTGGGTGAGCGCAGCGGCAACCTTGGCGGCCTCCTTGGGTTCCATCCGGGCCGCTACTGCCGCCAAGCCCTGAGCCAGATTCCCTAGGACATAGGTATCCGTCCTGGCCATGACCTGGGTGAGTGCAGCGGCAACCTTGGCAGCCTCCTTGGGTTCCATCCGGGCCGCCACCGCCGTCAAGCTCTGCGCCAGAGTCTGCAGGGCAGCAGACTCATTCGTCCTGGTCATGGCCTGGGTGAGCGTGGCGGCAGCCTCCGAGCAAATGCGTGCAGCCTCCTTGGGTTCCATCCGGGCTGCCACCGCCGTCAAGTCCTCCGCCAGAAAAGACAGGGCACGGGAGTCTGTCGTCTTGGTCATGGCCTGCATGAGAACACCGGCCGCTAACCTTGCCGAGGGCGCATCCACATTCCCCAACGCCGCCAAGGCCCGTGCCACTTCCTTCCGTGCGTCATCCGCTTCGTCGGCCGCCTGCAACCGCGCGACCAGCAAAATCTCCACCTGAGCACGCTTGTCGGAGTCTAGTCCGAGTGCTGCATGGAGCGCATACTCCGATCGCGTCCCTAGTCGGCGGCGATAGCTGGGTTCCTTGAGAGCCTCCTCCACAAAGCGCAGCGCCACGCGCTCGCCCCGATTCGCCGCCAGTTCCTCCAGCACTTCGGTTTCCTGCTCACTCAGAGGGTCAGATTTCAATACGCGCTTGTCCTGAGGGCCTACTCCACCCAGCACATCGGTTTCCTGCTCACTCAGAGGGTCAGACGTCTCCGACCCCAGCAACTCAGGGAGAAACACGAGCTGATTGCCTCGATCGACCTCCTCACTCAGAGGGTCAAACTTCGACGACAGCGGCAACAGCCAGCTGCGCAATCGAGCCTTCCAATCGATGCTGCGATCCTTTGAGATCCTCATACGCGGCCTCCAGGTTCGTTTTGGCGCTCACCGCGGCGGTCCTGTCCTGGCGCGCCTGCGTGGCCTGCTGGCTCGCGTCCACCGCGAAGTACGTTGCCACAGCCGTGCCGCCCACCAGCGATACCGTCACCGCCGCCATCAGCCCGGCCACCAGCGGATTGCGCCGCGTCCACTTCAGCAGGCGTTCGATGCGCCCCACCGGACGAGCCACGATCGCCTCGCCCTTCAGCCAGCGGCGCAGGTCCTCGGCGAACGCCTGGGCCGTCGCGTACCGTCGGCCCGGCTCCTTGGCCATCGCCTTCAGACAGATCGTCTCCAGGTCGCGCGGAATGCGGTCGTTGAGACGACGCGGCGGACGCGGCTCGTCATGCACCACCTGATGCAGCAACATCCGCTGCGTGCCGCGGAACGGCAGCTCGCCCGTGAGCAGCTGGTATAGCACCACGCCCAGCGAGTAGACGTCGGCCCGCGGACCGACGGCGTGACTCTCACCGCGGGCCTGCTCCGGCGCCATGTACGCTGGGGTGCCGAGCACCTGGCCGTCCAGTGTCATCGAGATCTCGCCGGCCTCCCGCTTGGCCAGGCCGAAATCCATCAGGAACGCGGCCCCACCCTCGCCGATCATGACGTTCGACGGCTTGACGTCGCGGTGGACCACGCCGCGCTGGTGGGCGTAGTGCAGGGCGTCAGAGACCGCGGCCAGCAATTCCGCCGTCTCCCGGAAACCCGGCCGCCGGGCCGACAGCAGGTCGGCCAGCGTCACGCCCGCCACAAAATCGCTGACCAGGTACGGCACGCCCTCGACTTGGCCCACGTCATGGACCGTGACAATCGAGGCGTGCCGCAGCTGGGCGACGCTGCGGGCCTCGCGCAAGAAGCGGTCGAGGTCCTGGGCGTCGGCCAGCTGGCCGGCACGCGGCACCTTGACGGCCACCACGCGGTCCAGCTCCGCGTCGCGGGCCTTGTAGACGGTGCCGAACGCACCCTGGCCGACCGTCTCCAGCAGCTCGTACTTACCGAGCTTCTGGCCGGTGCGACGCGGGCCGCAGGTGGTGGAACCGCCCTCCAGGCGGAAGCTGGAGCCGCACGACGGGCACGCGATCTCGTCGCGCGGGCTGATCTGGACAATCTCGATGGGATTGTGGCAGTGCGGGCAGAGTATGTGCATGGCGGTGACCTCGGTGCAGGGAACCGGAAGTGTCGATGGCGCCGACTGTACCAGAGGCGACGAGGAAGAGCAAGGAATTACCGTTTTCCCCTGCGTCACTCCGTCAACCCCGCGATTGACTGGCCCACCACGTCGGTGAGCCGCTCGTCCCGGCCATTGTGCAGATAGGTCAGCTCCTCGTGATCCAACCCCAGCAAGTCCAGGAGCATACATGGGATCAGCGCTCGACGCGCTCGCCTGGTTCAGCTCCTCCACGGCCGCGCCGTCCAGGTTGAGCCGGGTGGCCTCGATAAGGTCGTTGAGCTGCTCCAGGCTCGTCGCGCTGGCGATCGGTGCCGTCACGCTCGGCCGGGCCAGCAGCCAGGCGAGAGCCACCCGGGCCGGCGTTTATCGGCACCGGGCCGCGACCACATCGAGGGCCGCGAGGATGCGCTGCCCACGATCGTTGAGGTACTTCTTGACCGTTTTCCCGCGTTGGCTCTGCGCCAGGTCGGCCTCCGAGCGGTACTTGCCGGTCAGGAAGCCGGCCGCGAGGGAGTAGTAAGGGATGACGCCCAGACCCTCTTTCACGCAGAGCGGCTCCAGCGCCTCCTCGTAAGGAGCGCGGTCGGAGAGATTGTAAAGCGGCTGGAGGCACTCGTATCGCGGCAGCCTGTTCTCCTTGCTCACGCGGAGCGCCTGCGCCAGGCGCTCCGCCGTGTAGTTCGAGGCGCCAATCGCACGCACCTTGCCCTGCTTGATGAGGTCCGCAAACGCACCGAGGGTCTCTTCCAGAGGTGTGGTTTCGTCATCCTTGTGCGCCTGATACAGGTCGATGCTGTCGATTTGCAGGCGCTGGAGCGAGCGCTCGACGGCCTGAAGGACGTAGGCCCGCGACAGGCCCTTCTCGGTCGGCCCCATCTCCATCCCGACCTTGGTGGCGATCACCACCTGCCCGCGTTTGCCACTGTGCTTGAGCCAGCGACCGAGGATCGTTTCCGACTCCCCGCCCTGGTGTCCGGAGACCCAGCGCGAGTAGACGTCAGCGGTGTCGATGAGGTTGAACCCGGCGGCGACGAAGGTGTCGAGGAGCTTGAAGGAGGCGGCCTCGTCCGCCGTCCAGCCGAACACGTTGCCGCCAAAGGCCAGCGGCCCGACCTGGAGCCCCGAGTTGCCGAGCTGGCGCGTTTTCATGGTGTTTGTTCCCTCCAGGAAGGAGCGGTCCAGGCACGCTGTGGTTGTGCCTCGGGGAAAAGCCGAGGGCAATTCTATCGCGCTCCTTTGGGACTGGATAGCTCCGTTGCTGCCTCGTTCTTGCGTGTCCGGGTGCGACGATCAAGATGGTTTACTCAAGACCGTCGGGGGTGAATCTGTTGGAAGTGGGGCCGGTCTGGGTTATCCTGGTTACGGGCGACCGATCTGAACTTGCTCCTGGGAGGGGGAACCGCGATGAGTCGGCTCGGTGTGTTCGTTCTGTTCCTGGCGGTGAGCGCTGGCCCTGCGGAGGCCGGGGAATTGCGGGCCGGTGCGGCTGCCGTGGACATCACTCCGCCCGAGGGAACGCCCCTGGCGGGCTATTACTCCGCCCGCGGCGCCCGCAACGTCCTGGACCCCCTTTTCAGCAAGGCGCTGGTGCTGGAGCAGGACGGCGTGCGGGTAGCGCTGGTGGTCTGCGACCTGATCTCCCTGCCACGCCGGACGGTGACCGAGGCCCGCCGGCTGGTCGAGCAACAAACGGGGATACCCGGCAGCCAGGTAATGATCAGCGCCACGCACACGCACACCGGGCCGGCCATCATCCGCGAATCGGCCCTGGACGAACTGGTTGGGGCCAAAAGCGACCTGGGACGCCGCTACACGCAGGGGTTGCCGGAGCTGATCGCGCACAGTGTTGCCGAGGCCAGGAAGAAACTGGCCGCCGTTCGGCCGGCCGTCGCCGTCAGCAAGGAAGAGGACCTCAGTTTCAACCGCCGCTTCTTCCTGCGCGATCAGACGGTTGGCTGGAACCCTCGCAAACTCAGCCCGGACATCGTCCGGCCCGCTGGACCCATCGACCCCGACGTGGGCGTCTTTTACCTGGAAACCACTCAGGCCAAACCGGTCGCCAGCTACGTCAACTTCGCCATGCACCCGGACACGGTCGGCGGAGAAGGCGTCTCGGCCGACTATCCCGGCGTCCTCTCCCGACTGCTGGCCGAGTGCAAGGGCGCGGACATGGTGACTCTGTTCGCCAACGGCTGCTGTGGCAACCTGAACCATCGCAACGTCGGCTGGGCAGATCCCCAGAAGGGACCACGGGAAGCCAGGCGGATCGGCACGGTCCTGGCCGGCGCGGTCTGCAAGACGTACCCGCTCCTCAAACCCATCCAGGCAGAGCGGCTGCGCGTCAAGAGTGCGGTCGTCAAGCTGCCGCTGGCTCCGATCACTCCGGAAGACGTGATCCGGGCCAGGGAGGTCATCCGCCGGCTGAAGGAACCGAAAACCACCTTCCTGGAGCAGGTGAAAGCATTCCAGGTCCTTGACGTGGCCGCGCCAGGGCAAGTCCCTGGAGGTCGAGGTCCAGGTCGTGGCCCTGGGGGATCAGGTGGCCTGGGTGTCGCTGCCCGGCGAGATTTTCGTGGAACTGGGTCTGGCCATCAAGAAGGCATCCCCGTTCCCCTGCACAATGCTGGCCGAGCTGGCCAACGGATCGATTGGTTACGTACCGGATCGACCGGCCTACGCTCAGGGCAATTACGAAGTCGTCAGCGCCCGCTGTGCGGCCGGCTCGGGCGAAATGCTGGTCGAGGCTGCGGTCCGGTTGCTCAAGGAACTGAAACCCGCAACACCCTGACGTCCCTGGCGGCAATGAGACTTCCCCCCACTTGAGGTGTTCCCATGCGACTCCTTCCCCTCGTTGCCCTGGTCGCACTCCTTCCGCCTGCTGAAGTGAATGCGGAAGCCCCAAAGCCGGCCGCTGGTCTCTGGGACGTGAAGGCCCTGAAAGCAGCGGACGTGAAGCCGGAATGGGGGTGACACGGTCGGAAAGGCCCGCGAAGTGTACTATCAGGGCGAACCTTTCGCCGGCAAGCCGACCCGGGTGTTCGCCTACTACGCCAGGCCCGAAGGGGACGGTCCGTTCCCGGCAGTCGTGCTGGTCCACGGGGGCGGCGGCAAAGCGTTCCGCGCCTGGGCGGAGCATTGGTCCGCCCGCGGCTATTGTGCCCTGGCCATGGACCTCGCAGGCAATGGGCCAAAAGGACGGCTGCCCGACGGAGGTCCCGACCAGTCCGACGACGTCAAGTTCCGCGACTTCAGCGACAAGGACGTGCGCGACACGTGGAGCTACCACGCGGTTGCCGCCGTTCTGCGCGGCCACACCCTGCTGACCGCGGTGCCGGAGGTCGATCGGGACCGGATCGCGGTGACCGGAATCAGCTGGGGCGGCTACCTCACCTGCATTGTGGCCGGCCTGGACGATCACCTGAAGGCAGCGGTGCCGGTCTACGGTTGCGGCTTCCTGCACGAGAACAGCTTCTGGAAGGAACCCCGGCTGGACAAGATGCCAGCAGCCCAGCGGGAGCGGTGGGTCAACGCCTTCGACCCCTCCCGTTACCTGCCGCAGGTCAAGTGCCCCATCCTGTTCCTCAACGGCACCAATGACTTCGCCTATCCGCTCGACAGCTACCGGAAGTGCTATGAGCTTGTCCGCGCGCCGCGCACCTTGTCAGTGCGGGTTCGGCTGCGGCACGGACACGTCTGGTCGTTCGGCGAGGTGGATGCCTTTATCGACAGCCATCTGAAGAAGGGGAAGCCGCTGCCAGTCCTTGGCGAGCTGACCCAGGATGGGAGCAAGGTTTCCGCCACGGTCACGATGAAGGGGAAGCCCAGCGCTGCCCATCTGCACTCTGCCGTGGCAGTCGGCCCGTGGCAGAAGCGGGAGTGGAAGTCGGTTCCTGCGGAGTTCAAGGAGGGCCGCATCACGGCGACGCTGCCGGGTGAGCGGCCCCTCGTCTACTTCCTGGCCGTCACTGACGAACGGGGGCTCGAGGTCAGCACTCCGCACCGCGTACTCGAAGGAACTGCTCCCAAGGGAAACAAATGACCTCGCTCAACTGATTTCAACTCTGTCAGGTCAATCGA
>CAWATZ010000016.1:0-364035 GCA_963784995.1 uncultured Planctomycetota bacterium
AGGACAACTCCGCGGAGGCCAGGGCCAAGATGGCGGCGGCCTGCAAGAAGTACCTCCGCAACCATCCCGGCGAGGACTTTTTCACGGTCGGCACGCTGGCCGAGGAACGGAAGCTGCGGGTCAGCGATCACGATTTCGACGTCGGCCTGGTCATCGTCTTCAAGAGCAAAGCGCACCTCGACCAGTTCGACAAATCCGAGCACCATCTGAATTTCGTCGAGGAGAACAAGGGCAACTGGAAAAAGGTGCGTGTCTTCGATCTGCTGGCCGAGCCGTGAGCGGCCAGCAGACACGAGAGAATCCAGGCGCCGAATCTCCCATCACAGTTGCGAGTAGCTCGCCGGGACCAGGATCTTGTTGGTGATCCGCGAGACGATCTCCTTGTCCGCGTACTCCGGCATGGCCCGCAACTTCAGCCATTCCGGATCTTTCACGAACCGCCCCCAGGCCTCTTTCCGCCCCGCCTCGTCGGGGAAGACCAGCATGTAGGTCAGGTTCGGCATGTTGGCGCCCACGATGGTTTCCGCGAAGAACACCGGCGTCAGTCCGACCCGGCGGAAGATCGCCAGCTCCGCCTTGTTGAACATCTCGATCTTCTTCTGGCCGGCCCGCTCGTTGTGGCTCTCGTAGATCCGCAGGTTGAACAGCCGCGGCTTCGAGGAGTCCGGCTTCTCCAGGCGCGGCATGCCCTGGATCGGCAGCAGCGAGCTATCGATGCGCGTGTAGGAGGGATCTTTCGCTGCGGCAAGATACTCGCCCAGCGAAGTATCACCCTGAATCCGGAGTCTGCCAGCCTCTCTGCCAATTCTGTGGGGTTGGCCGAGAGGCCAGAAAGAGACCATCGCTGTCGGAGGAATGCCAGAAGGCGGCATTTGGCTGCCTGCCCGCTACCTGCCAGGGTATTCGAGGTCGATCCGATGGTCGCTTGGTTGCTTCATCTGGTTCCATTCCGCGTGCCAGGCTGGTTCTTTCCCTGGCCAACTGTTACACTGGCTCCAGGCCAAGTTCCCTCTCTTGGGAGGATTCGGCATGCCGGAAGCTGTCAAGACCAACCATCCGCACATCGCCCGGCTTCCCGGCGTCTGCGGCGGGGAGCCAGTGATCGACGAGTTACGGGTGACCGTCCGTCACGTCGTCACCCTGCACCGGCGCGGCGAAACCATCCTGGAGATTGCCGAGGGGCTCGGCATCACCGAAGCCCAGGTCTTCCACGCCCTCAGCTACTTCTTCGACCATCAGGACGAAATCCTCGCGCTTATCGCCCAGGAAGAGCAAGCCCATGCCCGATTCCACCGGCCTTGAAGCACTCTTCGTCCGCCTTTACTTTGACCGCCACGTCATCAATCGGTTGGCCGTCGATTTGCGCGGCCGCGGTTATGACGTCTTGACGACCGAGGAGGCCAAGAAAGACACCGCTGCGGACGAGGATCAACTCGCCTTCGCCACAGCAGAAAAGCGGGCCATCCTCACCTTCAACATCCGCGATTTTGCTCCCCTGCACGAGGCATGGCAAGCAGCGGAGCGTCTTCATGCCGGCATCATCGTGTCCCAACAACTCGGCAGCCGGGAATACGGCGTCCTGCTCCAGCGAATGCTGCGCCTGCTCAACCATTTCACGGCGGAGGAATTGATCGGGAACTTCGTCCACCTGGAGCAATTCAAGTAGCCATCCTGGCGAGCCACTCCTGGCACTCGCTGGGAGTGCAATCCCGGATCAGTCGATCATCCCAGGTGAGTCGGGTCAATGACTGCGCCCTCGCCATCAACAGCGTACCGCTGGGTTCTCTGTTGTCTGCTGTCCACCGAACGCTGGAGCCGCCCCCTCCTTTCACAGCTGCGAGTAGCTCGCCGGAACCAGGATCTTGTTGGTGATCCGCGAGACGATCTCCTTGTCGGCGTACTCGGGCATGGCCCGCAGCTTCAGCCATTCCGGATCTTTCACGAACCGCCCCCAGGCCTCTTTCCGCCCCGCCTCGTCGGGGAAGACCAGCATGTAGGTCAGGTTCGGCATGTTGGCGCCCACGATCGTTTCCGCGAAGAACACCGGCGTCAGTCCGACCCGGCGGAAGATCGCCAGCTCGGCCTTGTTGAACATCTCGATCTTCTTCTGGCCGGCCCGCTCGTTGTGGCTCTCGTAGATCCGCAGGTTGAACAGCCGTGGTTTCGATGCGTCCGGCTTCTCCAGCCGCGGCATGCCCTGCGATCGGAACCAGCAGCGAGCTGTCGATGCGAGTGTAGGAGGGATCTTTCGCCGCGGCGGCAAGGTACTCGCCGGCGGCCTTGCGATGCGTCTCGTCCGCCGCCAGGCGTGCCGAGAGGGTGACGACCTGGTCCGCCGACGAGAACGGGATCAGGACGTAAGTGCGTTCCGGATCGCCGGGCTTTTTCTGGGGCTGCTGCTCGGTGAACACGCCGATGGGACCGATGCCGTATCCCTTCAACGCCGGCAGGAACGCCTTGCTCAGGTAGTCGTCGAGGATCGGCTGCTTGGCGGCCGGGAGGGTGTAGGCCCGCAGCTCATACACTTCCTGGGGCTTGCGCTCTTCGGCGGCTTTGGCCTCGGTGATCATTGCAGTCCCCAGGGTGGCGAGAGAGGCGCGGAGAAAGAATCTGCGTTTCATGAGTAAGTCCGGAAGGCGAGGGTTTCGGGGCGACCATGCGAACACGTCCCCCCGAGCTTACTCGCGCTGAAACTCCGGATACAACGAGATTCTCTCAGCGCCGGCATCCGCACCTTGTCGAAGTGTGCCACCGTGGCGAACGGTTTGGCCCGGCCGGCGATCGTTTCGCCCAGCTGCTGGATCTGCGGCTCCTGGAGCAGGCCCAGTTTCTTCTGGGTGCCCAGCACCAGGTAGCCGACCTTGAACGGATCGAGCTTCATCAGCCGGCAGCAGGTGGCGTCCACGGCCACCAGGTCGGTGCCCATCACCAGCACGCCCATCGGCTTCGGCGGGCCGTTCAGCGGGCCGTCCCCCTCCATGCCGATGATGCCGTCCACGATCGCCAGGTCGGGCGGCCGGGTCAGGGCGATGTCCACGATGCTGTTGTCGATGCCGCGCCAGTGCAGCTCGTTCTTGGGCCAGCCATAGCAGATGCCCGGCAGCGTGCCGAACAGGTTCTTCAGCGACAGCGTCGCCACCGCCCAGTGGTGCGTCTTCAGCTTCGGCAGCGAGATCACCACGTCAGCGGTCGCGATTGTCCGTGATAGGTAGAGATGTTCCAGCTTGGTGAGCCGGCCGAGGTTCATGCGCTTGACCGGCTCGTCGTGGTTGAGGTCGATGAAGGGCACCTTGTAGTGGTGCAGCACGTCACCCAGGCCGCTGGCCGAGACCAGGTACTCGACGTTGCGCCAGTGGCCGGGGCCCTCGGCCACCAGCACCTCGGCGGCCTCCTCGCGCCGGCACAGCTCGATCACCGCGGCCACGACGTTGGGGTGCGTGTTGATCACCTTGTCGCGGTGATACTCGACCAGGTTGGGCTTGAGGACCACGCGCTTGCCCTTGAGCGGCACCCGCTGGCGGAAGTTCTCGTACTGCCGGCGGATCACGTCCGCCAGGTCGCCGTTGTAGTCGCCGGCCGGGGCGACGTGGACGGCCGTCTGCGGCTCCGGCTGCTGCAGCATGTTGAGGACGTCGATCTTCTTGCCGTCGAACCAGCTTTTGAAGCGCTGTCCCAGGCCGGGCCTGCGCGGCTTCAGGTCGCTCGGCGTGAGCGGCCTGGAGTCGGAGGATGCGGTCGGCAGCCGGAAGGGGGTCCAGTGGGCGGCGAGAGCCAGGGCGGTCAGGGCCAGCCGCTGCGGTGCCGGCCGGAGCCAGGGGACCGTGGCACGGACCTCGTGGGCTTTGCGGATGTGCTGCTCCAGCTCCGGCAGCGCGTCACGGACGCCGTCGTGATCCTGGTACGGGTCGAGCGCCAGACGAGCCCAGCAGAGATGCTCCAGGTCGTCGCCATTGACGCCGCGGGTTCGCAGATAGCGCACGGCGGCGGTGATGCGGGGATGGCCCGGATGGTCCTGCAAAGCCAGGAGCATCAGCGCGGAAGGGCCGGGGATCGGCTCCAGGGCGATGCCCAGGATACGGCGATTGCCGTAGTTGATGCCGCCTTCTTCCAGGGCCCGGTCCAGCAGCAGGCGCGTTCCTTCCTCGACGCGCGGCTGTTTCTCCTGGCCGGCCCGGCGCAGGGCCAGGACGGCCCACGAGGTCGGCTCGACCCAGGAGAAGTTCTGCTCCGCCCACGGCCAGCCGATCAGCCGCGAATCGATGTCGTTGATGTCGGAGTCATCCTGGCTGACGTCGCGGCCCTTCAGCCCGAGCAGGGCCGACGCGGTGCGGTTGGTTTCCTCCGCCGGCTCTCCCAGGCTGGCCTGGACGAACAGCACCAGGGCCGTCGGCCAGACCGCCTCGGGTCGGCCGTGTCCCAGGCGGTACAGACCATCGGGACCACTGCAGCTTTTCAGGAAGGACAGGCCCGAACTGATCGCCGAGGCAAAGCGGTCGCGCTCGCCGGCCAGAGCGAGCAGAGCCAGGCAGGTCGGCTCCAGGTGGGCCGACTGGCCCGGTGCGTAACCCCAGCCGCCCTCGGTGCAGGCCAGGCCCGCCAGTTCGTCCAGCACCGTCCGCCGTCAGTCCCCATCGGCCCATTCCCCCCGATTGTGTCATCTCGCGCAGGATTCTGTTCCCAGCATAACATACGATTTCGGGGAACGGGGAGGATTTGCCGCGGAACGCCGAATCGAGGGAAGAGTGGGATTGCGCCGTCTGGGCGGCGTCACCTGTCCAGTTCGGCGACAAGTTCCTTGGGCGAGAGCGTCAGCGAAAGATCGAACCAGCGCGACAGGATCTCCAGGTCAGTTTGCTTCGCCACGCGCGCCAGGGTCCGCTCCAAGACGTCACCCGAGAGCTTGGTCCGCAACACCTTGCTCAGGGCTTCGCGCCGCTCTCCCAGGTGCGTCTGGGTTCGGATTTCGTGGAGATAATTCGTAATCGTCTCCAGAAATAGTTCGGCGATCATGTCTGCGGGCGACAGGGTCAGCGCCCGCTTGAACCAATATTCCAGGATCGCCTCGTCGTCCTGCTTTTCGACCTTGGCAAGGGCCCGCGCCAGGGGGTCACCCGAAAGTTTCGTCCGCAGCAGGCGCGTCAGGTTCTCACGCTGCGCATCCAGGCGGGGCTGGATGAATTCGCGCCACGAAAGCAGTTTGTTCATGGTAATGGTCTCCAACAACTACTTCTGGTCGGGGCGTGCGCAGGTCAGCTCCGAGACGATCCACGCCGGCAGGCCGCGAGAGTTGGCCACGGGAAGCGCTTTTCGCCGGGTACGGTCACTTGTCCAGCTCGGCGACAAGAGCTTCGGGAGACAGCGTCAGCGCCAGGTCGTACCACCGCGATAGGGTCGCCAGATCCCCCTGCTTTTCGACCAAGACGACAGCTTTCGCCAGAGGGTCACCCGAAAGTTTTGTCCGCAGCAGGCGTGTCAGGGCTTCACGTCGCTCTTCCAGGCGTCCCTGTTGGCGAGCCTCGGTTCGGATTTCGCGGAGATAAGTCGATTCGTTCATGGTTATCGTCTCCAGCAACGGCTTCCAGACCGGACGAGAATCGGTCAAATCTGAAAAGATCAAGGCCAGGTCGGCCGCCAGGCGGCGTTCGCTGTCGCTCAAAGGAGCGCTCAGACGGACCCAGCGTTTCACCGTGTCATCCTTCTGGCCACCCTGCAACAGCGGCGTCCAGGCCAACAGAGTCGGCGACAATCGATCATGTTCCACCGCGTCCAGAAAGGCAACAGCATCTTGCTCAGCCAGCTCCAGGATGCGCGGCCGCAGCGTATTGGCCATGTCGGGTTCTTCAGGCAAGTCGGCCTGGACCTCGCGTTCGGCGCAATGCCCCGTCAGAAAGAGCATCGCTGCCAGGAAGGGGTATTTGTCCTGGCGGTGCGGCCCGTGCCGCAGCTCGCGGCGAAAGCGCCACAGGTATTCGCCGGTGCGGTCCAGGGCCTCGCTGTCGGCCTGGGTGAACAGCTCGATCACCACGGCGCGTGGATGCGACTGCCCTTCTCGGTGGACCAGTTCAGCGATGGTGTCGCAGCGGCGGTCGGGCTCGCCGGGCCGCGGCGCACTTTGCGCATCCAGCCAGCGCCCCCAGCGCATGACTCTTGCCGCCTGGGGAAAGAGCCAATCGAGGTGTGCCTGGGGGTAGCTCTTGACCTGGTAGCGGCTGCCCTGGTCAAAGTCATTCATCACGTCCTCCAGGGCACACAAGCCCGAAGCGCCAGCGCCGGGACAAGGCCGGTCCCGGCACTGGCGCTTTGGGCTTGTGTCAGTTCAGGTGCGCCCCGACTCGCGGAGCCGGTTACGCAAGTACCGTGCCCGGGCGGCGTTGCGTTCCTCGCCGTCGAGCGTGGTCCCCTGGAGTTTCTGCAAGTGAGCCGGCTGGGTGTGCAGGAACAGCTCGTTGACGGTCGGTATGGTGATGTTGTCGAGCAGCTGCAGGTTGATGCCCAGGCGGACGTAGGAGAGCAGCTCCATCGTCTCTTCCGAGGTCATCATCGTGGCCGAGCAGAGCATGCCGAAGGCCCGCGACACCTTGTCTTGCAGGCTCTGGCGGTTCTCCACCAGCCAGCTGCGGCGGGCTTGCCGCTCGTACTCGATGATCTTGGGAATGACGCCCTGAATCTCGGCCAGGATGGTCGTCTCGCTCTTGCCCAGCGTCACCTGGTTGGAGATCTGGTAGAAATGCCCCGAAGCCCGGCTGCCCTCGCCGTACAGGCCGCGGACGGCCAGGTTGATCTTCTGCAGGGCCCGGAAGACCTTCTCGATCTGCTTGGTGAACTCCAGGGCCGGCAGGTGCAGCATCACGCTGGCCCGCATGCCGGTGCCGACGTTGGTCGGACATGCGGTCAGGTAGCCGAACTCCTCGCTGAAGGCGTAGGCTACCCGCTGCTCCAGCATGTCGTCGATTTGATCGATCTGCTGCCAGGTCTCGTCCAGGGCCAGGCCGCTGTGCATCACCTGGAGACGCAGATGGTCCTCCTCGTTGATCATGAGGCTGACCGTTTCCAGCGGCACCAGGGCAACGCCGCGCGGGCCCTCGGCGGTGGCCAGTTCCCGGCTGATCAGCTGCCGTTCCACCAGGAATTGCCGATCCAGCGTGGACAGGGTCGGCAGGCTGAGGTAGTTCAGCTTCGGGTCGATCTCGAGCCGGGCCACGCGCTCGCGCAGCATCGCCTCAATCTCGGCCTTCTGGAAATTGCTGGCCCGATTGGTAAAGGGAAAAGCGGCCAGGTTGCGGGCCAGGCGAATTCGGCTGGAGATGACAATGTCGGACTCCGGGCCGCTGCCTCGCAACCATTCGCCACTGGTATGAGTCAGGTCATCCAGATTCATCCGTGGCTTCCTTCCGTCGCAGCAGGTCTCGTAAACGGGCCGCCTCTTCGTAGGCCTCGGCCTCGATGGCGGCTTGTAAGCGCCGACGCAGCTCTACCAGCTCGGCCGGTCGTTCCGGAGACACAAGGTTCCGGGGCGACTTGCCCACGTGCCGGCTGGAGCGATGAATGCGCGACAAGCAGCGGCTCCAGGCCCTCCCGGAAGACCGCGTAGTCGTGCGGGCAGCCCAGCCGGCCCTGGGCTCGAAACTCCATGTACTTGATGCCGCAGGCTGGACAGGTCAACCGCGACAGGGCGTCGGTCTGCTGACCCAGGTGCTGGCCAATCAGCGTCTGCAAGATGGCCGGCAGGTTCAGGTCCTGCTGCTTGAGGAATTGCTGGTTCTCGGCACAGCTGGCACACAGGTGCAGCTCTTTCTTCTGGTTGTTGACAATGTCGGTCAGATGCACGGTTGCCGGGTTGGAACAGAGCTGGCACTTCATGCCGTGTTCCCTGGAGTTCCGGTGTTGCGAGCAAGGACCACCCTTGCCGGGCCAAAGCGACCGCATTTGCCGCTTCAGCTGTCCTCGACCTGGCGAATGCGATCGCGCAGGCGGGCGGCCTCCTCATACGCTTCCTTGTTGATGGCATGCAAGAGCTGTTTGCGGAGCTGGACCAGCTCGCTCTGCTTTTGCTTGTTCTGGGGCAGCCGTTTGGGCACCTTGCCGCAGTGGCGGGTTTCGCCGTGGATGTTCTCCAGCAGGCGGACCAGCTCGTCGTGGAACTCCTGGTAATCGTGGGGACAACCCAGCCGGCCCTGGTTGCGGAAATCGAGGAACTTGATGCCGCAGAGGGGGCACTCCCGCTGCATCGCCGGCGATTCCTCGACTTCTTCGCTATGCGGCAAACCTGGTTTGGAACTGGCCGGTTTGGACTGTGGCTCATAAAGGTACTTATGGGCACACTCCTCACACAGGTGCAATTCCTCGATCTGCTCCTCGCTGATAATCTCAGTGATGTGCAGAGTTGCGGGTTTGTGGCATTTCTGACACTTCATCATTGCCGCGGTTCCCATCACGGACCAGCTTAAAGCTCTAGCGCCATTCTAACAGGGGGGGTAATGGTGTCAAGCAGAGCGTGAGTCCGCCCCCGCTTGCCCGATTTCCCCGGGTTGCGGGCATGACCCAGGGCGATGCCCTGCAACCCAGGGCGCTGCCCTGGGCTATCGTGTTGCGCCCCTTCGGGGCTTGTTGGCGGTTGTCTTCCGCCCCGAAGGGGCGCAACAGGATAGCCCAGGGCAACGCCCTGGGTTGCAAGGCCCTATCCTTCCTGCTTTTCCGGCAGGGCCGTGGCCCGCCCGATCGAGTAATAGGTGAAGCCGAAGCTCACCGGCGTTCGGGTTTCGTAGAGGTTCCGGCCATCGAAGATGACCCGCTCGCGCAGCAGCCGGCGCATGATCTCGAAATCGGGGTTGCGGAACTCCTGCCATTCCGTGACGATGGCCAGGCCATCCGCCCCTTCCAGGGCCCCGTAGGGCCGATCGCAGTAAACCAGCTTGTCGCCGTAGATGGCCCGGACGTTGGTCATCGCCTCCGGGTCATGCACCCGCACCTTCGCGCCCGCGGCCAGGAGGCTGTCGATCAGCACCAGCGCCGGGGCCTCGCGGACGTCGTCGGTGCGCGGCTTGAACGCCAGGCCCCAGATCGCCAGCGTCTTCTTGCCCAGCGAGTCGCCGTAGTGCTGCTGGATCTTCTGGTGCAGCACCTGCTTCTGCGACTCGTTGACCAGGTCCACCGCCTGCATCAGGGCCGCCGGCATGCCGGCCTGCTTTTCCATGTGTAAGAGAGCGCGAATGTCCTTTGGAAAACAATTGTCCAGTACAAGCCCCGAAGCGCCGATCAAGGTCCGGGTCGAGGTTTCCATGCTGTAGACGATTGTATCCACCTCCTCAAAGGTAACAGACCGAACCGTCAGGCGAACACAGGAGCCATCACGAGTGAAACCGCGCTGCTTGATGTGCCGCTGGTAGCCTGCCAGGATGGCGGCGATGGCCGACCGGTGTTTGCCACCGAAAACGTCTCGCAGCTGGGCCATCTGATCGTGTCCCGTGATGCGGAGGATGAAAGCGGGCCGGAGCGATTTGTTCATCCAGCGCTTCCGCAGGCAAGGGACAATGCCCAGGCTTTGTAAGAGCAGAATCAGCCCATCCGCCAGCGGCTTGCTGACGGTGGCGTACTCGAACATCAAGTTCTTCCCCTTCTGCACCGGAGTGACGGCCCCATCGCCGCTGAACGCCCCGCGTAACAGCTCCAGGCGCAGCTCCGGAGAGACGTTGAACGCCAGCCGGGGCAGTGCCTTGTCCTCAGAGCGCGTGCCGCAGCGAAGCACGTCCCGTAGCAACCAGGCAAAGACCCGCGAAGAGATGACGGTGGTGCAGGCATTGGTCGCGTGCCGCTCCATGAATTTCATTCCCCAGCGTTCCACGATCCGCTGAACGTCAAGGATGTACTCTTCCTCATTCTCGTGGAAACAGAGGCCCACGCGCTCACGCACCGCATCTTTCCGGCCACGATCCCGACCGATGAAGCCCTCCGCGAGGTAGTAGCCGCAGAACCGGAGCAAGTCCGCATCCAAGGGAATGACGGCGTTGATCTTCGTGGCCGCTCCCTTGGCCGTGTACAGCCGCAGGTCCGTTTCCGGGACCGACACCGCACCGCAGGCCCGCAGATGCCGGTAAATGCGCAGCGGCATTCGGTTGTGTCGCTTGATCTCCTCGGGGTATTTCAGAATGCCCGCCGGGATCTCGCGAGCAAAGCGGGAGTAGCCGGCGGCGAAGGAGTCATCGCGGGGACAGACGTGGACATCGGCTTCCAGGTCGGTTCCGGCCAGCCGGTCAATCAGGTTAAACGCGGTGGCTGGCTCAACGTCGGGCAGCTCGCACAGGGCCAGCAGCTGATCCCCGGGCTGGACCTCGGATGCCAGGACGATTTCCAGCTGCTGCCCCGCACAGCGGATGATCGGATGGTCGGCCGTGACCCGCAACGATCGGCCCATGCTCGTTTGCAGATGCACCATGATCCCCTTGTAAGGCCGGCGCGTCAGTGCCTTGACTTCGGCCAGCACGGGCCGCCGCCTCTCCAGGTCGAACGCCAGCACCCGCCGATCCTCGGGCACAACGACCTCGACCGTGTCTCCCTGGAAGCGCTGACCTGCCGTCTCGAAAACGCGGTGCAGCGGTTCCGCCGCGACTTGCGGGCTGTTGAGCGTGAAGACCGTTTCGTCGGCGGTGAAACAGCTTCCTCCATATCCCGATCCGGGAAACAGAAATTGAAACCCGATGCGCACGTCATGGCCGATGCCCCGGCGGACGTCGTTGATGTCCGCGCCCATGCGCTCGCACAGGTTGGCCATCTCGTTGATGAAGCTGATCTTGGTGGCCAGCATGGCGTTGGCGACGTACTTGGTCATCTCGGCGCTCTCGGGCGACATGGCCAGGAAGGGCCGTTCCGTCCGCAGGAAGGGGGCGTACAGCTCGCGCAGCACCGTGGCCACCTCGGGCCGGCGGACGCCGACGACCACGCGGTCGGGCTTGGTGCAGTCGTCGATGGCGGCCCCTTCCTTGAGGAACTCGGGGTTGCTGGCCACGTCGATCGGGTGCGGGCACTTCGCCAGCAGACGCTCGTGGACACCGCGGTTGGTGCCCACGGGCACGGTGCTCTTGATGACCACGATCTTGGGCCCGTTGACCGTTTTCGCCAGGGCGTCGGTGACGGCCCAGACGGTGGACAGGTTGGCGGAGCCGTCGCTGCTTTGCGGCGTGCCCACGGCAATGAAGATCAGCTGGGCGGGCGTGACGCCCTCGGCCAGGTCGGTCGTGAAGCGCAGCCGTTCTTCCTTGGCGTTGCGCAGGACCAGCTCCTTCAGCCCCGGCTCGTAGATGGGCAGCTCGCCGCGCTTCAGCATGGCGATCTTCTTGGCGTCGGTGTCGATGCAGGAAACCTCGTTGCCGCAATCGGCAAAGCAGGTCCCGGTGACCAGGCCGACGTAGCCGGTGCCAACCACAGCGATCTTCATTGCGTCCTCCAGAAAGCCAGGATGTCCGTCAGCGTTTGCTCCAGGGTATAACGCGGTTTCCAGCCCGTCTCGCGCCGCAGCCGGCCGGTATCGACCCGGATCACCGACAGATCGGCCGAGCGCACCAGGTCGCTCCGTTGCCGGACCTCGACGCGGATTTTTGCCGCGGCCAGCAGCCGATCGAGGACTTCCTGCATGCTCCAGCTCTGTCCGGAGGCGACGTTGTAGGCCTCGCCGGTCCGGCCGTGTTCCATTAATAGCACGTAGGCGGCGACCACGTCGCGGACGTCGCTGAGGTCCCGGCTCGGGGTCAGGTTGCCGGTCTCCAGTACGGCCGGCGCCTGACCGCGCTCGATGGCGACGATCTGCCGGGCCCAGTTGGGGACGGCGTAGTGCTGAGCTTGCCGGGCCCCGATGTGATTGAATGGCCGGGCCCGGACAATGTCCAGCCCCGGATTGACCGCGTACTGGTAGCTGACCAGGTCGGCGGCCGCCTTGCTGCTGGCGTAGGGGGTGGTGGGCCGGAGCGGACTGTCCTCGTCCTGGGCCCGCGTCGGGTCGCTGCTGTCGCCGTAGACCAGGCCGCTGCCGACAAAGAGGATGCGCGACCGACCGCCCCAGCGGACCACGCCATCGTACAGGGCCCGGGTGGCGGTCAGGTTGCCGGCCCAGGCCTCGTCCGGCTCGCGGAAGGATTGGCCGGCGTTGGCGTAGCCGGCGAGATGGTAGATCTGCTCCGGCTGGACCTGGCGCAGCAGCGCCTCGACGTCGGCTGGCGAGCAGAGATCGCAGGCGTGCAGCCGGACCTGCCCGGCCAGGTGTGCGCAACCGGCGGGCCAGTCACTGCCCCGGCTGAGCCCGTGCAGTTCCACCCCACCGCGCAAGCAGCGCCTCGGCCAGATGGCCGCCCGCGAAGCCGGTCACTCCCGTCAGCAGGATGCGCATGCGTTCTTCGCTTCAGGAAGGAGGACCCGGGGACTCAGGCAGCCAGATGGCCGCCCGCGGTGGCGGCTTTCTCGGCCCGCACCCGGACCAGGTCCGCATCGACCATCATCCGGACCAGTTCGGGGAAGCTCACGGTCGGCTTCCAGCCGAGCTTGCTCCGTGCCTTGCTCGGATCGCCGATGAGCAAGTCTACTTCGGCCGGCCGGATCAGGCTCGGGTCTTGCACCACGTATTTCTTCCAGTCCAGGCCAACGTGCTCGAAGGCGACCCGCACCAATTCGCCGACGGTGTGCGTCTCACCGGTGGCGATGACGTAATCGTCGGGCCTGTCTTGCTGGAGCATCATCCACATGGCGCGGACGTAATCGCCGGCAAAGCCCCAGTCGCGCTTGGCCTCCAGGTTCCCCAGGCGCAGCTCCTTCGCCAGCCCCAGCTTGATTCGAGCCGCCCCGTCGGTCACTTTGCGCGTGACGAACTCCTTACCCCTACGTGGACCCTCGTGGTTGAAGAGAATGCCACTACAACAATACATATTGTAGCTTTCTCGGTAATTGACCGTGATCCAGTGGCCGTAGGCCTTGGCGACGCCATAGGGCGAGCGCGGGTAAAAGGGGGTCGATTCCGTTTGCGGGATTTCCTGCACCCGGCCGAACATCTCCGAGCTGCTCGCCTGGTAGAAGCGAATCCCTTTTGGGTCAAGGTGACGGATTGCTTCCAGGACGCGGGTGACGCCGATGCCCGTGAATTCCCCAGTGAGGACGGGCTGTTTCCAGCTCGTGGGCACAAAGCTCATGGCAGCGAGGTTGTAGACTTCGTGCGGCTTGACGCTCTTCATGACGTCGATGATCGAGAGCTGGTCGAGCAGGTCGGCCTGGTGCAAGGTGATCTTGCCGGCCAGGTGAGCGATGCGCTCGAAGGTTTCGGTGCTGGCCCGGCGAACGATGCCATGAACCTCGTAGCCTTTCTCCAGCAGAAATTCAAACAGATGGGAGGCATCCTGCCCCGTGGCACCTGTGATCAACGCCCTTGGCATATCGCTTCTCCTTTCGCTTCATGCCTCTGGAGAGTCGGAAGTTAGCGCCCGCCGTACTGCCGTTCATAGTAGTGGAGATATTCCCCGCTGCGGACCCTGGCCACCCAGTCGCCGTTCTGCCGATACCACTCCACCGTCTGCTTCAGTCCTTCCTCGAAGGGAATCGTCGGCTTCCACCCCAGTTCGCGCTCGGCCTTGCTGCAATCGATGGCGTAGCGGCGGTCGTGGCCCGGCCGGTCCTTGACGTAGCGGATCAGCGAGTCCGGCTTGCCCAGCAGGCGCAGCAGGGTGTGGGTCAGATCCAGGTTGGTCTTCTCGCAGCGGCCGCCGAGGTTGTAAACCTCGCCGGCCCGGCCGGCCTTCCAGACGTGGTAGATGCCGGCGCAGTGGTCGCGCACGTGGATCCAGTCGCGGACGTTGAGGCCGTCGCCGTAGACCGGCACCTGCTCGTTGCGCTGCAGGTTGGTGATGAACAGCGGAATCAGCTTCTCGGGGAACTGGTAGGGGCCGTAGTTATTGGAGCAGCGCGTGATCAGCGCGGGCAGGCCGAAGGTGTGGACGTAGCTGCGCACCAGCAGGTCGGCAGCGGCCTTGCTGGCGGCGTAGGGACTGTTCGGGGCCAGCGGCGTTTCCTCGGTGAAAAAGCCTGTTTCTCCTAGACTTCCGTACACTTCATCAGTCCCGATTTGAATGACGCGCTTCACCCCGGCGGCCCGGGCGGCGTCGAGCAGGATCTGGGTGCCGAGGACGTTGGTGCGGACAAACGGCCCGCTGTCCAGGATGCTGCGATCGACATGACTTTCGGCGGCGAAGTTGACGATGGAGTGGACCCCCTGGACCGCGGCGCGGACGGCCTGGGGATCGGTGACGTCGCCCTTGACGAAGCGGTAGCGCGGATGGCGGGCGACGGCCGACAGGTTGTCGAGGTTGCCGGCATAGGTGAGGCAGTCGAAGTTGACGATGGCGACCTCGGGGTCGGTCTCCAGCAGGTAGTGGATGAAGTTGCTGCCGATGAAACCGCAACCGCCGGTCACGAGCATGGTGAGCATGTTCAACTGTCCGTGGGCGCCTGGTGATCCAGGATGGAGGATACCGCCCCGCACGGGGGCAAGTCAAGAAAGGCTGGGCGACAGGGGAAACAGACCGGTCAGCGCCGCCGGGCCCGCCAGATCTGCACCCCGGTCTTGTATTCCCAGACGCTCTTTCCCGCCCGATCAAGTTCGGTCACCAGTTGATTGGAGCCGGTGGCAACCAGCACGTGCCCGTTGGGCAGCCGCGTGGCCGTGACGATTCCCGGCACAGGGGCTTGCCAGAGGAGCTTGCCTTCGGCGTCCACTTCCCACAGGCGGTTCTCGTTATGCTGCGAAATCACGATCCGGCCCTGGGCTGTCACGTCAATGCCGGAGGGCCAGCCGGAACTGGAACTGCGGCCGGAAGGAAAGCGCTTCAGTTCCTTGCCGTCCGAGGCGAGGCGAACACACTGGCCGGCCCCGTCCAGGCAGGTGATGACGCCATCCCGGGACCGGTAAGCCGCCTCCACGCCTGCATAAGGCCGGCTCCAGACGGTCTTGCCGCTGCGATCGACTTCCAGCAATTCCTGATTGGTGGCGATGAAGGTGTTGCCATTGCCCAGACGCTGGGCGTTGACCGGATTGCCTTTCAGACCTTCGCGTTGCCACAGGATTTCGCCCTTGAGATTGCGTTCGGACACCCGCATGCCATGGAACTCCGCTATCAGCAGCCGGTTGCCGGGAAGTACGTGGGCGTCCACGGGAAACTGCAAATTGCCAATGACCCAGAGCGGCTTGCCATCCCGTCCAAGCTCCATCACCTTGCCGGGGTTGCCTCCCTCCACCAGGAGCGTGTAGCCCAGCAGGCGCGTATAGTCGTCCAGAACGGCCAGGTCGATGGAGGACCCGGCCTGCTTCCACCAGCCGGCCCAGGCGTCGCGGCGCTGGCGACGGCCGGCCGTGTCCGAAGCCGGCTCGAGCCTGGGTGCGGCTTCGCCGGCCAGGCGATACAGAAACTCCTCCGCTTCGCTGCTGCTGTCACAGGGCTCCTCGGCAACAGACTCGATCAGCACCGGAATCGCCAGGCGATCCCGCTTACTGGCAAGGGCCAGGGCGGTGCGCAGCCGAACCAGCTGGTCGGCATCGCGCAGCAGCTTGCGGACGGCGGCGCGTTGCTCCAGGGCGCCCGCGGCCAGGATGGCCTCGGCAGCAGCCAGGCGACGCAGCGGCAGTGGATCGTCCAGCGCTCGCGCCAGGGCCGGCTCCAGTTTGCCGTCACGCCGAGCCAGGGCGGCCAGCGCCTTGCGCGCCTCGTCGGTCCTGTTATCGTTCTCGGCAAAGGGGAGATAGTCCAGCAACGCCTCCACGGCCCCGGCCGGCTTGCGCACACCCAGCAGCCGCAAGACAGGTTCCGGCAGAGGCTTGCCGCCCTTGTCGGCAATGTCCTTGAGACACTCCTCGGCCCGCCGCGCCCGTTCCGCGTCCGTGCTGCGGGTGGCCTCACGCAGCAGCGGCACGGCCAGCGCTGCAAATTCGGCCAGCTCGGCGGAGGCGATCTGGCGCACCTGGAAGTCGTCATCGCCCAGTTTCTCGATCAGGGCCAGCACCCGGGCCCGATCCTTGTTGCTGAGCGTGTGCCGCCGCACCAGGGCCAGCAGAGCGGGTCCGTCGCTGCTGCGCCACCAGCCGGCCCAGGCAGCGCGGCGAATGCTCCGGGCGATCGCCTCGTCGCCCTGGGGCGTGCTCGGTCCCCACTCGCCCGCCAGCCGGTGCAGCAATTCCTCGATTGGCCTGTGCCGCGGCGGTTGAACCTCGGCCAGCAGTTCAATGAGAGCGGGCACTCCTTCGAGGTCGTTGGCCTCGGCCAGGGCCAGGGCCACTCGGAGGCGGACCAGCCCTTTGGGATCATTCAGCAGCTTGCGGACTGCTGGCCGCGCTTCGGGGTGATCCTTGCCGGCGAGGGCGCTGCCGGCCACGGCGCGGCGCAGCGCCACGGCATCCGTCAGCGCGGCCAGCAAGGCAGGGTGCGGTTTGTCGTTGGCATAAGCCAGCGCAGTCAGAGCCGTGGCCGCTTCCTCCACCAGCAGAGGAGTCTCGGCCGCCGGCAGGTAGGCCAGCAGCGCCTCCACGGCCCCGGCCGGTTTGCGATGGACCAGCAGCCGTGCGGCCGCGGCAGGTACGGCCGTGGCGCCTTCTGTTTCGATCAGCTGGAGGCAGCGCTGGGCCCGGCCAGCCAACTCGGGATCGCCCAGGTCGTTGGCCGTTCGACGCAGCAGAGGCAACGCGGCTGTGCCATGACCCAGGAGAACGCGAGCGGCACGCGAGCGGACAGCAGGCTCCTCGTCATTCAGACGGCCGATCCAGGCGATAAGTCCTTCCTTGTCGATCGCTTGCTGGGCTCGTTGCTGGAAGAACTCCACCAGGGAAGGGCCATCGACACGCAGGCCCGCGGCCCGGAGCTGCTGTTCGTCCTGGCTGACCGGTGTGAGGTCCGCGGCTGCCGCAGGCCCCGCAGGGACGACTTTGGCTTGCGGAAGGTTGCCCGGCTGTTGGCCCAGCGCCGCGACAGCCACGGTGCAAAGCAGGGTCGCGAACGTCAGCCATGCTGCGCTGCGCATCGAGGCACTCCTTGACTGAATGAAGGGGTCCCAGGGATGATCCTATCCCCGCAAGGGAAAAGGGACACGTCGGTCAGCGCCGCCGGGCCCGAAAGACCTGCATGCCGGCCTTGTGTTCCCAGACGACCTTGCCCGCCCGGTCCAGCTCGATCACGGACGACTGGGCGTTGCCGGCAACCAGCGTATGTCCGTTGCGGAGGCGCGTGGCGGAGATGATTCCCGGCGTGGCGGCTTGCCAGAGGACCTTGCCTTCCGCGTCCAGTTCCCACACCCGGTTCTCGTTGGGCTGGGCGATCAGGATCCGGCCGCCGCCGACGTCGAGGCCGCTGGTAAACCCACCCGTCCGGCCGGACGGAAACCGCTTCAGCTCCTTGCCCGCGGCCGAGAGCCGGATGCACTGACCGGAGCTTTCCAGGCAAGTGATGCTTCCATCGCGGGATTTGTGAGCCGCGTCCAGATGCGGTGTCGCCTGGCTCCAGACCGTTTTCCCGGCACGATCGACCTCGAGCAAGCCGCTGTCCAGGGCGATGAACGTATTGCCGTTGGCCAGCCGCTGCGCGTTGACCGGCCTGCCGTTCAGCCCCTCCTTTTGCCACAGGACGTGGCCCTTGAAATCGCGTTCGGTCACGCGATTGGCCCCGTACTCCGCGATCAGGACGCGGTCCCCGGGCAAAACGACGGCGTCCACGGGCCCCGCCACCCCCGTGATGGTCCAGCGCGGCTTGCCGTCCCGGCCCAGTTCCAGGACCTGGTGGTTGCTGTAACACGCCAGCAGGGTGTATCCCAGCTGGTGCGCATGATTGTCGAGGACGGCGAGATCGACCGAGGAACCGGCCTCCTTCCACCACCGGGCCCAGCTGTCGCGGCGCTGACGGCGGCCGGCGGTGCCGCCGCCCGGCTCGCTCTTTGGTCCGCCGTCACCGGCCAGGCGATACAGGATTTCCTCCGCTTCCGCGCTGGCGTCGGAGGGCTCCTCGGCCAGCGACTCGATCAGCACGGGGATCGCTTCCCGATCCCGCTTCAGCGCCAGGGCCACGGCGACCCGGTGGCGCACCAGCGGCTCGGCGTCGCGCAGCAGCTTGCGCACGTTGTCGCGTTGTTCCAGGGCGCCCGCGGCCAGGATGGCCTCGGCCGCGGCCAGCCGCCGCAGCGGCAGCGGATCTTCCAGCGCTCGCACCAGGGCTGGCTCGAGCCGACCTTCACGCAGGGCCAGGGCGGCCAGCGCTCTGCGCGTTTCCTCGCTTCGCTGTTCGTTCTCGGCAAAGGGCAAGTAATCCAGCAGCGCCTCGACAGCGCCGGCCGGCCGGCGGATGCTCAGCAGCCGCAAGACCGGTTCGGGCAGAGGCTTGCCGCCCTTGTCGGCGATGTCCTTGAGACACTCCTCGGCCCGCCGCGCCCGTTCCGCGTCCGTGCTGCGGGTGGCCTCACGCAGCAGCGGCACGGCCAGGGCGCCAAACTCGATCAGCTCGGTGGAGGCGATCTGGCGCACCTGGAAGTCGTCATCGCCCAGTTTCTCGATCAGGGCCAGCACCCGGGCCCGGTCCTTGCCGCCGAGGACGTGCCGGCGCACCTGGGCCAGCAGGGCCGGGCCGTCGCTGTTGCGCCACCAGCCGGCCCAGGCATCCCGGCGAATCCGCCGGGCGACCTCATCGTCGCCCTGGGGCGTGATCGGCCCCCATTCGCCGGCCAGCCGGAGCAGCAGGTTCTCGATGGGCTTGTGCTGTGGCGTCGGCACCTCGGCCAGCAGGCCGATGAGGACCGGCACGCCGTCGAGGTCGCTGGCCTCGGCCAGGGCCAGGGCGACGCGGAGGCGGACCAGCGCCTTGGGATCGCGCAGCAGCTTGCGCACGGCCGGCCGGGCTTCGGGATGCTCCTTGCCGGCCAGAGCGCTGCCGGCCACGGCACGGCGCAGAGGCAGCTCATCGGTCAGCGCCTTCAGCAAGGCGGCGTGCGGTTTGTCACCCGGATAAGCGAGGGCCGTGAGGGCGGCAGCCACTTCCTCAACCAGGGGTGGAGTCTCGGCCGCCGGCAGGTAGGCCAGCAGCGCTTCCACGGCCCCGTCCGGCTTGCGCTGGACCAGCAGACGAGCGGCCGCGGCGGGAACAACCGTGGTGCCTTCGCCCTCGATCAGGTGGATGCAGCGCTGGACCCGGCCGGCCAGTTCGGGATCGCCCAGGTCGTTGGCCGCACGCCGCAGTTGGGGCAAGGCCGCCGTGCCATGGCCCAGCAGCAGGCGCGTGGCCCGAGAACGGACGGCGGGGTCCTCGTCATTGAGCCGCCGAATCCAGGCGTTGAGCCCGTCGGCGTCGGTGGTCTGCTGCGCTCGCTGGCGGAAGAACTCCACCAGGGCGGGACCATCGACGCGCAGACCGGCAGTTCGGAGCTTTTGCTCGTCCTGGGCGACGGGGTTGAGGTCCGCGGCCGCCGGGGTGGGCGCGGCTGGCACGACGGATGCAGCCGGCAATGGGGGCAGTGCGCCCCCCGGGTTAATGCGCTGACCCGGCGCGGCAGAAACGACAATACCGAGAAGAACCACCGACAGAGACCATGATTCGTTGCGCATGGAGGCACTCCTTGCCGGGAACTGAAGGTTTACCCAGGATGATCGTATCACCCCAGCGGTGGTTTGCCAAGCGGGTCGTCTCAACGGCGCAGGCTAAAGCCGGCGGCTACCGTTGGTCGTTGCCGGTAGCCGCCGGCTTTAGCCTGCGTCCTTGGGATCAAACTCGTGCAGGAACCCTCCCCTATTTCTGTTCCTTTTTGGGCGGCACGTCACTGGCCATCGGCATCTGCACGACCGCCTTGCGCGTGTCGCCGAACCGGTCCATCAGGAACTTGACGTCCCCGGCGGGAACCTTGTTCTTCTCCAGGGCGGCCCGGACGTGGCCCAGGAACGCATCAAACTGTGCGTTGGTGATCCCCATGCCGTTGTGGACTTCCCGCAGGCCCATGCCCCTGTACTTCAGCGGCCCCTCCGTCTGCGAGCTGATCCAATCGACAAACTTGCCCTTCAGGATACGCACTGATTCCGGGATCGGTTTGTAATCGGCTTTGCGCCAGAAATTGACCTGCGGGTCCGCGATGGCCGCGTCCAGGAAATCGTTGACGATCCGGCTGACGCCCTCTGCACCGCCCAGGCGCTGCCAGCGGCTCGTTGGCGGGGGCTTCTCTTTTTTCTGGGGGGGCTTCTTGGCCGGCTGAACGATGTCACTGCGCGTCGTCGCGACGACGTTCAGCAACAGGTTCACGTTGGCTTGCGACACTCCATGCACCTCCATCGCCAGGAGCAGGTCCTGCGCGGCCGCGTCGAACTCGGCGTTGGTGATCCCCATGCCCTGGTGCGCTTCCTTCATGTTCTTGCCCCGGTACTTCTCCGGGCCGCCCGTCTCGGAGCTGATGAAGGCGATCATTTGCTTCTTCAGGTGCTCGACCTCGTACTCGCTCGGTTTGTAATTGGGCTTGCGCCAGAAGTTGACCCGGCCGTCGTTCCGCACGATGTTCAGGAACGTATCCACGACCCGCGCGACACCCTTTTCGCCGCCGAGCCGGTCCCACAGGGTTTTTTCCTCGGGTTGTTTGGGCGGCGGTTTCGGCTCCGCCTGCCTGGCCGCGGTGGCCCTGCGGATTCGGTCCAGGACGTCACGGAGGGCAAACGCCTCCTTGCACGGGTCCGGGCCGCCGGCCCTGTTCAGCGCCTCATCGATGTCGCGTTGCAGGTCCCGGCGGTGGGCCAGCAACGGCCGAAGCATCGTCAAGGCGCCCTGCCACAGCCGGACGCTGCCTTCCCGGTGGCCGTGGTTGTACAGGTCAGCTCCCTCGTTGATGAGCCGGGTCAGGGTCCTGTGAATGGTCGCATCCAGCTCCTTGCGGTCCCGAGGAGTGTTGGCCTTGCCGTCCCTGTCGTCTTGATCCTGGGCCTGTGCGGTGCCCTGGACGGGAAGCGCCGCCAGGCAACCAGTCAGCATGCAGAGGACCCACCAGCGTCGCAGCACCATGACCGTGTTCCTCGAATCGATCGATTTGTCTTGTCAGCGGCCGAAAGGACGCACGTTCGGGAAGAGATCGAATCGATTGTACCCTGGCCAATCCCGGTTGCAAGAGATGCTTGGGAAAATGTACAAAATAAGCGATCTGGGAAATCCTTGCGGACGTCTGCTGGGAAGAGAAGGTTGGGGGCACCCTGCCCCCACCTTTCTTGGCCGCGGTTGCTAATCCTCTTTCCAGAAGATGGTCCCACAGCGCCGACACTGACCCAGCAGGTAGTGAGTCGATCGGCCGGAGAGAAACTGAAAGGTGTATCGCTCAATCATGGGCAATTGTTCGCCACATTGGCAGCAGTTTTCCCGGTGCTGGCGTTTCCCGAACAACCATTTCCAGGGATGGATTCCGGGATCTTCGTGCGGCTCCGGAGCGGGAGTCGAGGAGCCGTTACACCGACTCCAGCGCACGTCGAGAGGGGCTTGGAACCCAAGCGTTTCGCACGCCTGGACAATGGGATACGGGGGAGCGTCGCAGCAAATTTCGATTGGACCCAGTTGGTTTGACATCTCGGTGCCTCCACACGTGCATCCGCCCACCCACGCGCAACTGTGGGCGGCCGGCAGACAGTACTTCGGGTCCTCGGCGCGGAAGCCGGGAGCCGGCAATTCCTGGCCGTCAACAAACCCGAAGAAATGGGAATGCAACTTCCGCGCCGAAGTGAAGAGTGGGACCACGTACGACCCCTGCCGGCTTGCCCGGCAGGTGAAGGAGGTCGATAGCTAGAACGGAAAAGCGCGAGAATGTTTTTCCGCCCGTGCTTTCTAGCCAATGACCTGCTTCACCTGCCGGGCAAGCCGGCAGGGGTCGAAACTACATCTTCTCCCTCATCCTCCCGAAGGCCGCCAGGTCGCGGACCAGCTTCGCCACGTCGGCCTCGGACAGCAGGAACACGTCCGACCGCCCGGACCCCGGGACGTGGGCATAACGCCGCTGAGAACCGCCCTCCAGGCTGCCGATCTGCAAGGTCCGCTTGCCCGTGGGCGTCGTCAATTCGATGACCAGCATCGGCTTCTCCAGTCCGTACAACTGCAGGTCCGCGTCCTTGTCCACGACGTAGCGCTCCAGTTTCAACCCTGCCAGGGCCGCCAGCGTCTCGTTGATCCGCTCCGGAAGGACCCCGGCCAAGGGATTGCCCTTCGCCTGCCAGGTCCCACCCACCTGCTCGAGGGTGAACGGGTTCTTCTCAAAGCCAAAACGAACCGACTGGATCTGGGACGCGTCCAGCGGCGCGCCCACACTGCCCGCGGCCGGAACTCGCTGAGAACTCGAACGCTCACTTTCGGGTCCAGCAGGAACACCACGTCCTTGCCACTGATCCGGGCGTAACGGCGGATCCCGTCCTTGTCCGCCGACCCGATTTGCAGGTCGAGCAACTCCCGGTCGCCCGTGAGCGCTTGCCAGCGGGCCTCCGGCTTGTCCAGGCCGTACTTCTTCAGGTCGTCCGCGGTCGGTTTCTCCTGCACCAGTTCGTCGGCGCGCAGCTTGGACAGGGTGTTGATGAACTCATCCAGTTCATCCTGGTCGGCAGCGCCCTTGAGCGGCTCGGTCAGCTTCCAGGTGCCATCGACCTGGGCGAAGACGGCCTTGCGGCGACCGCGCTCCAGCCGCAGCACGTCGGCCGAGGCGAACTTGACCAGGCCCCGATCACGGAAGGCCAGCGGGCCGGTCAGCAGCGGCCGCAGCACGTCGGCTGGCAGCACCACCACCGCCTTGCTGCCCTCCACCTGGGCAAAGCGATCCCCTGTCGGGTCAGCCGGCTTGCCGATCTTCAGGGTGAAGCTGGCCGGCTTCTGATCCTCGTTCAGAGTCAGGACCACCTTTGCGGCCGGCATGTCCAGGCCGAAGGGCTTCAAATCCCCGGCGGGATAGGCGGCCACGCGCAGCGCTCGCAGATCGGACAAGCGGGACCAGAGCTGCTGCATGGCCCGGTCGTCGGCCTTTTCCTCGGCCGGTTTTGTCAGCGTCCAGCTGTCGTCACGCCGGTCCACCTCCAGCTTGTCGGCGCCCTGATCCACCTTCAGCGACCGGCCGGCCAGCGGGTCGAACTTCAGGACGCCGTGATCGACGTAATCCAGGTAGCCGCGGGTCAGCCCCTTGAACAGCCGGTCGTTGAGGACAGCTACCCCCTCACCATTCGCCAGCCGAACGTAGCGGCTGTCGTCTCCCTTGGCCGTGCCCAGCTCCAGGGTTCGCTCCACCGTCCCCATTCCGTCCGGGTTCCTGGCCTGAATCTTCAGCGTCGTTCCCGGCTTGTCCAGGCCGTACTTGGCCAGGTCGAGCTTGGGACCGTAGGCGACGTACTGATCTGCATCCACGCTCAGACACAGGGCCTCCAGCTGGCCGATCGAGCGCGGATCGGCGGTAAAGGGGCTGGCCGGAGTGCCGAGCACTTCCCAGGTCTTGCCCTTCTTTTCCAGAGTCAGCGTCTCGGTCCCTTTCTTCAACTCGAAGCGTTCCAGGCCACCCGGCCGGATTTGCACCAGGACCGGGTCGAGCAGATCAAGGGCGGGGCGTCTGAGGTCGATGGCATCGCCTTGAGAGATCAGGAAAATCGCTTTCCCATCGCTCAACTTGCAATAGCTGGGGGTGTCGCCATAGCTATACTTCTCGGCCTCATGGCCCACGAGCAACCCATGTTCCTTGCCGGCCCTGTCCACCACGGTCAGTTGCAGGGACGGCTTGTCCAGACCGTAGGGCTTGAGGTCCTTCGCCTCGAACGCCAGATAGGTACGGCATTGTGGTGCAGAGACAGCTCGCACCAGGCTGGACACCCGGCCATTGTCCGCAGGAGCGTCGAACGGCCCGGTGATTCGCCAGCCGCCGTCTTTGCGGACCAGCGTGTATTCCTTCGAGTCCCGAAGTGCCATCTTGACCTTGGCAATCTGAGTTTCGGGAACCTGCCACAACGTTCTCGGCAGCAGGGACAGGGGTTTCAGGTCCAGCTGATCGCGAACCTCGCTGTTGACGGCGAACACGGCCGAGCTGCCGGCCAGGCGGGCAAACACGCCCGGCTTGCTGTTGCGGGGTTTGCCAAGGTCCACGGTCACGGCCGGCGCGTCCTTCTTCTGCACGGTGACAGTCAGGACCGGCTTCTCCAGTCCATACTGCGTCCCCAGCTGCTCCTTCGTGGCGTCGTTGGTCACGAACTCCATCGCTTCCAGGTTGCCGACAGCGGCGGCCAGCTTGCTGACCCGGGCGCCGTCCACGTCCGCCGTCGCGGGGGCGATCAGTTTCCACTTGCCCGCCTGCTGCTGCAACGTGATTGTCTGGTCGCCGTGGTGAATGGTCAGCTTGTCGATGCCGACGACCGGTACGTCCAGGATGCGCTTGGAACGCCAGGCGAGTGAATCGCGGTTGAGCTGATCGACCACCTGGTTGCTGATCACGAAGACCGACTTCGCCTCCTTGCCGTTCTTCAGCTGAGCGAAGTAGCCATTGCCCGGCCCGCGGGCCCGGCCGATTTCAAGCTCCGGGGGCGACTTGGTCTTGTCGATGAGGGTAAGCGTCACGGTCAGCTCGGGCTTGTTCAGACCATACTCGCTTTCCAGCTGCTTCGGCGTGGGGTTGTCGTTGACGTACTCCAGCACTTCCAGGTTGCCGAGGTCGCCAGCCAGCTTGCTCGCCCGGCCGGTGTCGGCGTCGGCGCTCACCGGAGCGGTCAGCTTCCACCTGTCGCCGCTGTGGTCCAGGGTCACCTTCTCGCCGCCGCGCTGGACGGTCACCTGCTTCAGCTCCGCCACGGGGAAGTCGAACAGGCGTTTGCCGCGCCAGGCGAAAGCGCCCCGGCCGGCGAGCGTCCCCAGGCTATCCTCCACGGCGTTGACCCGGGGAGAATCCGTCTCCTTCACGTAGAGCTTGCCCTCTTCCTGCTTGCCCAGCTGGAGGGTGACGGTGCGGGTCTTCTTCTCCTTCTCCTTGTCGTCCTTGTCCTGGCCGGGTTTGGCCGGCACCTTCTCTTCCAGCGTCAGGGTGATGACCGAGGTGGGCTTGTCCAGGCCGGTTTCCTTGGGGTCCTTGTTGTAGCTGACGTCCTTGCCGCGGGCCTCCAGACCGGCGAGCTTGCTCAGGAAATCGTTGACCTTGTCGCGGTCGGCGTCGGCCTGGATCGGCTGCATCAGCTTCCAGCGCTCCTTCTCCTTGTCCCGGACCAGGACGACGTCCTGACCCTTGTGCTTGACTTCAATGCGCTGCACGTCGGAGCTGCTGAAACGGGCAATGTGCGGATCGCGCAGGGTGTCCAGGGGAACGAAGATGTCCTTGAGACGGTTGGTCCGGATCTCGAAGACCTGATCGTTGCCGCGCAGCCGGGCGTAGCGCAGGTCCTCCGCGATCGTCTCATCCTGCGGAGGGAACTGGATGCCCATCGGCCCCATGGGCGGCGGCCGACGGACGGTGCGCGTGGTCTGGCCCGAGATGGCGCCGATCTCCAGGGTGATCGGCTTCTTGCTGCCGGGCAGGGTCACGGCCAGGATGCGCTCCGGTTTGTCCAGGCCGGAACGGACCTCCAGCCAGCGCTGCGACACGGAAGGCACCGTCATGGACAGCCAGGCCGCGGCGTTCAGGCCGCCGGGCAATCCCCCGGCGGAGGCCGCCAGGGCGGCGGGCACGGCGGCGCGGTCCATGACCACGAACTGCTCGGCCCAGACGTCGGGAATGGCCTGGAGCAGGCCATGCACCGCGGCGGGGTCGGGGCGGTCCTGGGCCGGCCGGGTCAGTTTCCAGGCGCCGTCCTCGCAGGTCAATTCCACCGATTCCTTGCTCTTCCCCTCCTCCTTGCCATCCTGGGTAATGGCAACGACAGTCCCGGCTTTCTCGGGCAGTTGCTCGACCTTTTCCTGGGGTGCGTTCTCCCGGGCCACGCGCTCGCCCTCGAAGAGCTGGCGCTTCTGGTAATAGTCGGTGGGCCGGTCGAGCTGGCCGATCACGCCCGGGGCCAGACGCCAGGGCCTCGGGCTTGCGGTCCAGGCGGACGTAGGTGGGCCGCTCGAAGCGATCGCGACCCTCCTTGTCCTTCCGCTCTTCGCCGAACTCCAGGAGGTGGTCCTGCCCGGCCGCCTTGACCCGGGCCGTCACCACCGGCTGATCCAACCCATACTCGTGCAGCGCGCCCTCCGTGCCCTTTCCTTCCAGCGGCAGCGGCTCGAAACGGCTGTGCAGGTTGCCCAGGAGGCTGACGACCGCCTTGACCTCGGCTTTGCGAATGTTCCATTTGCCGGGCAAGTTCCACTCGCCGTCCGCGTCGCGCTCCAGCAGGGTGGAGCGGTCGCCGGCCTGAATCTCGATGCGCTGCAGGCTGGCGGGTTCCCAGGGCTTCAGCTCGGCGCGGACGCCGGCGTCCGGCGCGGGTGCAACCTCCGATCCGGGGAGCCAGCCGGCGGGCAAGTGCAGACCGAAATACGTCAGAGCGACGCCCGCCCCAACCAGGACCAGCAAGGCAAGGGTCGTTTTGAGGTTCATGGAAGGCCCTCCTCCGTGTTCCCGAAGCCGCTTGCGGCTTAGCGCGACAGCGTGGTGCGCTAAGCCGCAAGCGGCTTCGGAGTGGGACTCTCAGTGCAAGCGGCGGAACAGCAGCACCACCGCGCCGAAGTAGGCAAACAGCACCGGCAAACCGAGCCGGCAGGACCACAGCCAGATCGACTGCTCGCTCGGCTCCATCGTCACCCGCGGATAGCTCCACACCTCACCGGGGCTGGCCAGCCGGTCCTTCCGACGGAGCAAGAAGTTGCAGCTATCCAGCAGCAGCAGCTCCTGGGCCGGCGACAGCTCCTTGCCGGTGAAGACGCTGCCGCTGCCGATGGCCGCCAGCCGGACCGTCTCCGGCTTCTCACTGGCGGAGGTCAGCCAGCTCTGCGGCACCGTGGTCTCGAAAGCCACCATGACCGGGAAGGCGCCTTGCCGTTTCTCGTCCAGGGTGCCGGCGTCGGGGTCAAAGCCGGTGGCCCGCTCGAAGCGCGGGATCGGCCGAAGTTCCGCCGGGAAGGGGTTGTCATCGTTCCAGGCCGCGGGGACCGTACTCAGGACCGTGGTCTCGTACTTCAGCTTGCGGGCGATGGTGGGATCAACCTGGACCGGCCGGGGCTTGCGCAGGGTCGGGTGCAGCGGACTGCCCAGGCACTCACCCAGGAAGTTCAGGCTGCCGCGGATCGGGTTGACCCGCCGATCCGGCAAGGGCGCCGTCTCCGGCAGCCCGGCCGACAGCACCGGCAGCGGGCCCAGGATCGGAGCCCCCAGCCAGTTGCCCAGCAGCAGCAGGTCCCGGCGAGTCACGGCGCGCTGGACAGCCACCGGATCGCGACGTTCCCACAGGCCCTGCTCCGCCGAACCCTTCAGGTCCAGCGGCGGCAACCGGAAGGGTCGGGCCCGGAAGAACGTCTGCCGCTTGCCGGTGAAAGTGCGCTTCTCGGCCTCGAACAGGACGGTCCGTTTGCTGAAGATCAGCCCCAGCTCGCCCAGCAGTTTCTCCAGCTCGTCGGGAGGATCGGGCGGACCTTCTTCCAGGTTGCGCGGCCCGAAACAGGCCAGCACCGGTTTGCCGGCGCGGACGTAGTCCTTCAGGGCCGCCACCAGCGGGCCTTCCAGGTCGTGGAAGCGTGCGTCGGCCACCTGATTGCCATTGGATTCAATGGTGATCCGGGGGATCAGCACCAGGTCGCACTCGCTCAGGAAGCGGTCCAGCTTGGCCTTCAGGTCGCCCAGCCGCTGGCGTTCGCCGATCTGGTCCTCATTGAGCGGTTCCTTGTCGCGCTCGATTTCCTTCCGCAGCTCCTGCGCAGTCTTTCTTCTGCTGCTCCTTGAGGGCCAGCTCCTCGCGCAGCAGGGCGAGAATCACCGGTCGATAGCGATCGTTGGGCAGTTGCAAGCGGCGTGGCAGCATCCGGTTGACGTCTTGCAACGGCGTTTTCGGATCCTCGATCGTCCGGGTCAACTTGGTCAAGCCTTCGATCTGGAAGGTCAGTTCCTTCAGGTTCTCATCGACCTGGTTCAGTTCATCCTTCAGCCGATCCAGCTTGCTGTCCTCCAGCAGGTCCACGGCCGGGACGAAGCCGCCCCGGCCCATCGGTTGCCTCTCCGGCCGTTTCAGGATCGCGTCGCGGACCTCGAACCCATGCGCCTGCAACGACTTGCCCACCCCGGCCGCGGTGAGGTCGTCCAGCGAGCCCTCCGTACTCAGGGCCTCGTGGACCACCAGCACGCCCACCCTCGGCTTGCGCTGCTCCAGGTTGAGGATGCGCTTCACGACTGGATCGCTTTCCTCCTTGCTGTCAATCCTGTTCCGGACCAGGACCAGGTTGGCCCGGCCGTTCGTGCCGGCCTGGAACATCGTTTCCGCCGACCAGCTCACCTGCCAGAGGTTCGGCGGGAGGAACGGCTGCCCCCAGGCCATCGCCAGCTTGCGGACCTCGTCGGTCTTCCGCGACGCGTTCTTGTCCAGGCGGTAGAAGTCATTGAAGCTCAGCTGCTGCACCTGCCCGGCCGAGGCGAAGAAGATGCCATTCTCCGGAACTGACTCAATAGCGGTCTTCAGTGCCGGCGCCGTTCTGCCAAGCTCTTCCAGCCGGCTGTAGTAGTCGCGGGCCTGGGTGTCGAGCACCTCGACGTGGAACTGCTTGCCCAGCTCGCGCAGCTGCTCCACCAGGTCCTTGATCTTCTCGATCACCTTGCGTTCCGCGGCGGCGTCGTACTCGTCGGACTGATCGACGCGGGCGTTGGCGCGATGCCGCTGGAGAATGACCACGGTGGTCGTGTCCTGCAACTGCCGCATGTCTTTGATGGTCGGCTCGCTCAGGGTGAACTGCTTGCCGCGGGTCAGGTCAAAGCGGTTATGGTGTCCCGCGACGGTGATTTGCTGGCCGAACAGATCCAGGTTCAGGCCGGCCGACCAGACGTTGACGCCGATCAGCAGGACCGCGGCCAGGATGGTCTGCATCACGGCGTTGATGCCCAGGACGCTGTGGCTGGCAGCCGACTGGAGCACGAAGCGGATCAGCTCGACCAGCAGGGCGAGCAGCACGGCGGCACCGCCGCCCAGCAGCAGATAGGCGGACACGGGCGCGGGCGCTCCGGCCAGGGTCTCGCGGAGAGTCTGCCCCAGGTCGCCCCAGGAGGCCAGCAGGCCGTTGAGGTGGTGGGCCAGCACCAGGCCGACGCAGCAGACCAGCAGGCCCGTCAACCCCAGGAAGCGGACCAGGAAGTGCAGGTTGGACCAGAAACGCCCGGGTCGTTTTATTACCGCCATCGTCGGCTCTCCAGACTGCGAACGCTCAGGAACAGGCAGAACAGGGCCACGCTGCCGTACAGCACCAGTGGCCGGGTATCGATCTGACCTCGGGTGAAGACCCGATCAAAGTGCAGAGGGACGCTGAAGAAGTAGACCACCTGGTAAACCGCGCCGCCATCCTGTTCGGGACGAATAAACCCGGCCACGATGAACAGCAGGCTCAGGGCCATGGCGATCAGGGCGGCCACCAGCTGGTCGCGCACCATGCTGCTGATGAACAACCCCAGGGCCAGGAACATCGCCCCGGCCAGGAACATCCCCAGGTAGGTGGTTAGCACCGGATAGGGATCGACCAGGACGGGGACCTCCAGCAGATGCACCGCATCCTGGGTGTAATGATACCAGCCGCCGACCCCGGCCGCGGTCAGTCCGCCCACGATCAGCAGCAGCGACACGATCCGCCAGCCCGTCCCCAGCAGCGGCCACAGCAGCAGCAGACCAAACAGCGCGGCCCCGATGCCGCTGACCATCGTGGTGCTCGCGAGAGTCCAGGCGTTCCAGTCGATCACGGGCCGGCCGGCGCCGAGCAATGCGGGCAGGTACAGCAAGGTGGGCAGCAGCAGCAGCACGTAGAAGGTCAGGCAGGCCAGGAACTTGCCCAGCACCACCTGCCAGTCGCGCAGCGGGGCGGTCATCAGCATTTCCAGGGTGCCGCTGCTGCGCTCCTCGGCAAAGAGCCGCATGGTCAGGAGCGGCGGAATGAACAGGAACACCAGCCAGAAGCGCTCGTCGGCGTACATGGTCTGCATGGGCCATTCCGTTCCCTCGGGCCCGGTGGTGGTCAGCAGGCCGAGGGTGACGTAGAACAGGTGCCCCGTCACGGCCAGGAAGACCACGAAGACCACGTACGCGATCGGCGACACGAAATAGGCCGCCAGTTCCCGGCGGATCAGGCTGCGGGCCTGGAACATGCCGTAGACGCCCGACAGTCCGATACCGACGGTCAGCAGCGCGACCACCGACAGCGTGGCCAGGGTGATCCATTGGTTCGAGGTAAACTCGGCTAGCATGGGTACAACTCTCTCACCGATGGGGCAACAGGGTCCGTCAGCTCTCGGCTTCCACCAGCTGGACGAAGCGTTCTTCCAGGCTCTGGCCCCGGCACGCAGTTCCTCCAGGGTGCCGGCGGCGGCGACGCGACCGCGGTTGATGATGATGGCCTGCTCGCAGGTCAGTTCCACCTCGGACAGGATGTGCGTGGACAGCAGCACGGTATGTTCCTGGCCCAGCTCCTTGATCAGGCCGCGGGTCTCCAGGATCTGGGTCGGATCGAGGCCGGCCGTCGGTTCGTCGAGGATCAGCACGCTGGGGCTGGTCAGCAGCACGTCGGCCAGGCCGACCCGCTGGCGGTAGCCCTTGGACAGCGTGCCGATCAGCTGGTTGCGCACGTCCTTGACCCAGCAGCGCTCCGTCACGTAGTCCAGCCGCTTGCGGCAGGCCCCGCCGTGCAGGCCCTTGATGCCGGCCCGGAAGGTCAGGTACTCCTTGACCCGCATCTCGGGATACAGCGGACAGTTCTCCGGCATGTAACCAATACGCCGCCGGACCTCGACCGGTTTCCAGAACACGTCCAGGCCATCGATGATCGCCTGGCCCGAGGTGGCGGTCAGGTAGCCGGCCAGGATGCGCATGGTCGTCGATTTGCCCGCCCCGTTGGGCCCCAGGAACCCGACCACGCGGTTCTTCGGCACCTCGAACGAGGCGTCGCGCACGGCCGGGTAATCGCCGTAATACTTGGTCAGCCTGCTGACGTGAATCACGGTTCGCGCCTCCAACTTTCAGGAAGAACACCCTTACACGATATGCCGATCCGGTAAGCCTGGCAAGGGAGGGAGGCGGGTGGGGCGCGGACGATCCTGTTGGAACGCCCTCCGTGGCGTTCCGCGTGGGGCCGGAACGTCACGGAGGGCGTTCCCTATAGATGGTGATAACAGGTTGGCCTCATGCTCCGCTCATCCCGCCAGGCACTCGCGCAGATAGCGAATCCCGTGCGCCAGGTCGCGGAGCCGGCCTTGCTGATCGCCCACCTCGCGCTCGATGCACAGCGCGCCGCGGTAGCCGACCTTCTTGAGGGTCTGGACGAACTTCTTGACGTTCACCTCGCCCTCTCCCAGCGGCACCTCGTCGCCCCAGGTGCCGGGCACCCTGGTCCGGTTGGCGTCCTTGACGTGGACGCTGCGGATGTCCGGACCCAGGACCTCGACGGCCCGGATCGGGTCGCCCTTGTCGTACAGGAGCATGTTGGCCGGGTCGAAATTGACCTTCAGATTGCTGCACTTCAGCTCGTCGAGCGTCAGCCGCAGCAGGTCGGCCGTTTCCTGGCCGGTCTCGAAGGCCACGGTCACGCCCCGCGTTTTGGCCAGGGCGCTGACCTGGCCGAGCGTGTCCAGGAACGGCTTGCGGTCGGGATCGCCCGGCTCGGGCAGGAAGCCGGCGTGCAGCATCAGGTCAGTCAGGCCCAGGGCTCGGGTGCGGTCCAGGGCCCAGGCCAGCCGTTCCAGCCGTTCCTTGCGCGTTGCCGGGTTGCCGAAGCCGCCGGTCTTCTGGATGGTCTGCGGCGTCGTGTAATCCTCGCCGGGAAAGCCGAGCATGGCTCCGGTCATGCGGAACCCCGCCGCCCGGGCCGCCTCGGGCATGGCGTCGCCCTCGTCCCAGGCCGCATGATGCGGATCGCCGCAGGCGATCTGCACCACGTCGGTTCCCAGTTGCCCCAGCAGTCGCTTCAGTTCGGGGACGCTCTTGACCTGCAGCGACCAGCTGCAAACTCCGATTGCCAGCGGCTCGATGGCCATGATGCGGCTCCTTTGGTGAGCCCCAGGTGTCAACCCGGGGAAGTAAATCTGCCCCACGAGCAGAACGGCGAGCTGACGCCGCGCCGCTCGCCGTTCTGCTTGCGTCTCTCAGGCCCCGGGGGCTGGCTCGACGCAGCAGCCCAGCGGGCCGAGTTTGGCCCCATCCCGGTCGCGCGTTTCGTGGAAGCTCTGGACCTGCTCGGCCTTCAGTTCCGCCACCTCACGCGATCCGGTCCAGATCACGGCCCGGCCGCTCACGTGGGCCGTGAGCATCAGCTGGATGGCGCGCTCCACCGGACAGCCGAGCACCTTGCACAGCACCTCGATGACGAACTCCATCGAGTGATCGTCGTCGTTTTCGAGGATGACGTTGTAGGGCGGCATCCGGCGGGTGCGCGTTTCTTCGACTGGCTGGGTTTGAATGGGTGCGGCGGCAAGCAGGTCGGTCACGGGTTGCGTCCTTTCAGGCCTCCAGGGCGTCGGGCTCCGCCACGGCGCGGAGATACCTCGCCAGGAGCATCTGCACTTTCAGGATGCGCTGCCAGTCGGCGAAGGACAGGGTGACCTGGGAGCCCTCCTCGTTGGCGCTGATGTTCTCGGTGGCCTGGGTCAGATGGCGGTGCAGGAACTCCAGCAGCTCCGACAGCCGGGCGGTCTGGGAGGGGGTCATCTTCTGGGGCAAGGGCGGCAAGGCACGCTGGCCCAGGAAGAGCGTGCCGTTGCTGACGGTCAGCTTGTCCTCGACGTTGAGGTCGAAATCGATGTCCTGGTTGAATTCGCCGGAGAACAGCAGGCTGTTGGCGTGGATGGTGGGAGGCAGCACGCCGGTGGCGGAGGTCGGCGCGGGCACCCCGCTCATCGCGGCCACCCGGGCGGCGATCTCCTGTTCCGAGCCGAACAGCAGCAGCGAGCGACCCAGACCGATCTGGTCGCCCGCCTTGAGCCGGCGAATGGTGATGACGTTGCCGTTGACCCGGGTGCCGTTGGTGCTCTCCAGGTCGGTGAGGATGATCTCGCTGTTGTCGTACTGGACCTTGGCGTGGTAGCGGCTGACGCGCTCGTCGTTGAGGCGAACGACGTTGCCCTCTTCCCGGCCGATCGTCACCGGGGTGGACAGATCGCGGAAGACACGCCCCTTGTCAATTCCTTCCAGGACCTGAAAGGTGACCGTCGGCATCGCACTACCTCCGCGCTCCAGAAATCCTCGTTGATCCTGGCCGTTTGCGTGTCAGTTGCTCCAGCATCCCCGACCCGTGAAGCGAACTCCACTCGCTCTTCGGGGGACGCATGTTGTCTTATACCACGTGCAGGCCGGAGGGGGAAAAGGAAATTTCGCTCCGGCAAGAGCGGCCGCACTATTCCTCTATTGTCAAGCCCCACAGGCGGAATGTCAATTCTTCCGTGGCCAGCCGCAGCTGAGGAATGTGCCGAAACCAGGTGAGTTGCCGCTTGGCGAACTGCCGGCTGCGGGTCTGGATCCGGTTCACGGCCTCTTCCAGGGTACAGCGTCCCTCCAGGTGATCCAGCAATTCCTTGTATCCCAGGGCCTGCCGGGCCTCCCGGCTCAGGGGCCGGTCGAGCTGCCGCAGCGACCGCACCTCGTCGAGCAGTCCCGCCTGCATCATCTGCTCCACGCGGGCGTTGATCCGCTCGTAGAGCAGCTGCCGGGGCACGTCGAGGCAGAGGCAACTGGGAGAGGGACCTTGTTCGACCCCTGCCGGCTTGCCCGGCAGGTGAAGGAGGTCAAAGGCTAGAGGAGGCGGCAGAACAACCTCGTTTCTTTTCTCCTCCCCATCTAGCCAGTGACCTCCTTCACCTGCCGGGCAAGCCGGCAGGGGTCGATCCAAGGTCTCTCCCTCAGACGGGTGCGCAAGGGGAAAAGGCTTCCACTGCTGCTGCCAGGAGCTGATCGGCTTGCCGGTCAGTTCCCAGACTTCCAGGGCGCGCACCACCCGGCGCACGTCGTTGGGATGAAGCCGGCCCGCTGTTGCCGGATCGACCGAGGCCAGGCGGGCGTGCAGACTTTGCGGTCCCAGGTCCAGCGCTTCTTGCTCCAGCCGCCGGCGCACGCCGTCCTCGCCGGGAGGGCCCTCGAAGAGACCCTCGAGCAGCGCCTTCAGATAGAGCGGCGTTCCCCCCACGAACAGGGCCCGCCGGTCGCGTGCTTCGATCTCCCGGCAAATCCGGCCGGCCTGCTCCCGCCACCAGGCGACGTTGGCCGACTCCCACGGTTCCAGCACGTCGATCAGATGGTGCGGCACCCGCTGCCGGTCCCCGGGACCGGGCTTGGCCGTGCCAATGTCCATCCGCCGATACAGGGCCATCGAATCCATCGAGACAATCTCGGCACCGAGCCGCCGGGCCAGTTCCACGCCCAGCCGGCTCTTGCCCGAGGCCGTCGGTCCGGTCAGAATCAAGGCATGGCCAAAGGGATCGGCGTTCATGAGACCGCACAGGGGAAGCGGGGCGTTTCGTCCGCAGGTTCAGCATACACCAGCCGAAAGGAAGACACCATGCCGCTCTGGTCGCGCACCGACGTTCTGGTGCAACCGCCGTCGGTGGTCTTTGCCTTCTTGCAAAGGCCGGCCAACCGGGTCCGGTTAGCACCGCCGAACTGGTCGATGGAACTGGTCAGCGGCCCGGATCGGCTCGTGCTGGGCTCCCGGTACGTGGTCCGTGGCCGGAGTCATGGGATCAGCCAGACCAGCGAACTGGAGGTCACGGCCTTTGAACAGGACCGGTTGCAGGAAGAGGAGCAGCGGCGCGGCCTGTTCCGGCGCTGGAAACACACCTTCCTCTTCGAGCCGACCGTGGAGGGAGGCACAAGCCTGACCGAGCGGTTCGACTGGGAAGGTCCGGGGGGAATGCTGGGCCTGCTGCTGACCACGGCGAAGATTGAGCGGGAGCTGGACAACTTCCACAATCATCGGCAGCCGTTGTTGCCGCAACTGCTCAAGGAGTCGCTGGAGAGCCGGGGTTGAGCCGGCCTGCTGCCGGCGTGCGGTCGGATGCTTGTGGGCGAAGGCCAGGCGGCGCGGCTTCTCCAGCCGCTCATAGTCGCGGCAGCGCATGCGGATGGCCTCGACGCAGGTCTGGCCCTCAAAGACCAGCCAGGAGTCGGCCGGGATCGAGTCGTCGAGCAGGGAGGGTAGTCCAGCGAGGCCGGCAAAGGGCGACAGCCGGCCCAGTTCCCAAGCGCGGAAGCGCTCGCCCATTTCCCGGGTCGTGGCCAGGCGGATGGGGCCGCCCAGGACAGCCGTGAGCTGGCCAACGTCAAGCTGGTGTGTCGAGGGCAGCACGGCGGCCACGAACGAGTTGCCGCGGCGCAGCAGCAGCGTCTTGGCGACCTGGGCTCCCGGAAGCCGGAGGTAGCTCGCCAGCCGGGACGCCGAGAAGGCGGGAGGATGGTACAGAAGCTCGAACGGCACTTGCTGCTGGGCCAGGTAGGAAGTCAAACGCATGGGCTTCTCCTTTGCGCGGGGGCAACCGCAAAATCGCTCCCGTCGCGACGACCGGTCATGACTTCCCCTATTTTAGATCGGGCACGCGCCAATTGATTCGGCCACTTTGTCGTCTTTTGCTAAAGTAACGTGGAGAGAGGGCGGGTGATGCCTGGCGTGCGGGATAAAGGGGCCGGCAAGCGGTCCCGGTGGGACCGAGGGAGAGCAAGCGATGATGCCGCCTGGGGAGATGGAGGTGCTTCGGCCGGACCTGCCGCGTGGGCGGTTTCGCTCCGCGCTGTTCGACTTTGACGGCACGCTGTCACTGATCCGCGAAGGCTGGCCGCAGGTGATGATCCCCATGATGGTGGAGGTGCTGCGCCAGACCCGCACCGGCGAGACCCCGGAGGAACTGACCCGGGTGGTGGAAGAGTTCGTGATGCGCAACAACGGCCGGCAGACGATCTTCCAGATGATCGAGCTGGCCGAGGCAGTGAAACGCCGGGGCGGCCAGGCCCTGCCGCCGCTGGAGTACAAGCAGTGCTACCACGAGCTGCTGCTGGAGCGGATTCGCGGCCGGCTGTCCGCCCTGGAGGAAGGCAGCGCCCGCCCGGAGGATTGGACCGTGCCGGGCTCGCACGCTCTGCTGGAGTCGCTGCGGCGGCGCGGCCTGACGCTCTACCTGGCCAGCGGCACCGATCTGAACTACGTCCGGCACGAGGCCCAGCTGCTGGGCCTGAGCGCGTTTTTCGGCGAACACGTCTACGGGGCCCTGGACAATTACAAAAGCTTTTCCAAGCAGATGATCATCGACAAGATCCTGCTGGACAACAACCTGCACGGCGAGGAACTGCTCGGTTTTGGCGACGGTTACGTGGAGATCGAAGGGATCAAGAAGGTGGGCGGCGTGGCCATTGCGGTGGCCAGCGACGAGGCCAACCGCCGTGGCGTCGATCCGTGGAAGCGGCGGCGGCTGATCCAGGCCGGGGCCGACGTGGTCATTCCGGAGTATCGCCAGGGGGAGCAGCTGCTCGGGTGGTTGTTTGCGGAAGGCTGAACACGGACAAGTATTCGCTCCATTCGCCCACAAGAGCAGCTTCAGATGAGCGTCACTCCCTGCCGTTCGATCAGGATCACGCCTTCGCCCAGGGCTTCCTGAAGTTCCCGACGCAGGGCCCGGAAGTAGTCGTCGGACTCCTGGATGGGCGCTGCGTAGACCTCGAAAGCCGCGTGCTCGTTCTCTTCGAGCGTGTCCGCAGGCTTCTTTGGATCGCGGGCGCCCACGCCGCGGACGGTCGGTGGATCGAACACCGTCCCCGTGAGGCCGCCGAAGTGTTCGGCAAGCAGGCGCGTGAGCAGATCCAGATCCTCTCTGGTGGCGATGGTCACTCGGCGAAACGCCAGGGCGCTCTCCCGGATGGTTTGCGCGACCGGGACGAGGATCTTGTAACGGTAGACGTTGATGGGGAGTTCGCTGCCCACGTCCGCTTGCAGCACAGGCACAAAGTCGTCGCGGGAGATCGAGACGGTTTGCTCGTCCACCGGGAGGACTTTCGCCTGACGCAACTTTTTCCGGGCCAGATGCGGCAGGAGGGCCGTGGGGTTGATGGGCCGGCGTGGCGGAACTGGTGCGGGTTGCCTCTCAGACATTTTCGGTCAACCATTCAAACTGGACGCCATTGGCCCGGAGCTTGCGCAGAGTGTTGGTGTAGATCCACCACTCATTTGGATCACGGTAGATGGTAAAGCGATGGCACTCGCGAAGATCGAGAAGGACCTGGAACGCCTTGAGCCGGTCCTCGTCCGACAGGAAGCGAATGACTTCCCGTCGATTGCGGCCGTTCTCTTGAGCCTTGTCCGGCACGGCAGCAGAAGGGTTCGTGTCGTTCATAAGAGGGCTCCACGCCACAGGGCGAGGGAGAGCAACCATCTCACTCTACCACTGGCGAGTCCCCTGTCAAGCCAGTGTTCCGGAGTCAGGCAAAGAGGGCCCCAGGGGCTCTCTCAAGCCCCTCCCCGGGCCGGCTGATACCACACGGTGAGGGTGACGTGATGGCCGCTGCCAGCCCGTTCGCTCTCGGACTGGCTCACCTCAAGGATCTCACCATCGATCGATTCCAGCCAGCGGTTGATGCTGTCTTCGTGATTGGGACACACGACCGTTTCGCCGTGGCCGCTGACAAACGAGAAAATCTTGACGCGGACTTGCATGATCTGACTCCTCCCAGGGCGAGGGTCGCTATTCTCATTCTACCGAGAACCGTCTGCGAGCGACCAGAAACGCCTTCCCTCCGTGTTCCTTGCCTGGTATATCCGGAAGAGAACCACCCTGGTACACCGACAAGGGAGCCCTGCCATGAAATCTCTCCTGCCGCTCGGTCTGGCCGGCTTGCTGCTGCTCCTCCCTGGACAGAAGGAGCCAGAACGCTCGCAGCCGAAGGAAATCACCAATTCTCGGGGAATGAAGCTGGTCCGGATCGAGCCCAGCAGTTTCCTCATGGGCCAGGGCGCCGGCTGGCCCACCTCCCGCGAGGACTGGCAGCAGCGTGACGGCGACGAGGCCCCCGCTCACAAGGTCCGCATCAGCCGGCCTTTCCACCTGAGTAAGCACGAGGTCACCAACGCCCAGTACGAGCAGTTCGACCCGGACCACAAGGAACTCCGTGGCCTGGCCGGCGTCTCCAAGGGCGATCACGATCCGGTGACCTTCGTCACCTGGCAGCAAGCGGTCGATTTCTGCCGCTGGCTCTCGAAGAAGGAAGGCCGGCCCTACCGTCTGCCGACCGAGGCCGAGTGGGAATACGCCTGCCGGGCCGGGACGACGACACGCTTCAGCACCGGCGATCAGCTTACGGCGGCGGAGGCGAACTTTGGCCGATCCCGGGAGTGGGAGACGCCGTTGCCGCTTCCGGTCGGGAGCTTCAAACCCAATCTCTGGGGCCTGTTCGACATGCACGGCAACGTCGAGGAGTGGTGCCACGACTGGTACGGCCCCTACGAGCCCGGCGAGCAGACCGACCCGGTGGGGCGGGCCTACGGCATCGCCCGGGTCACGCGCGGCGGCAGTTACAACGCAGCGCAGTCCCAGCGGGTCAGGATCGATCCGACGCGCTACCTCCGTTCCAGCAATCGCTCCGGCTACTTGCCCGAGGATGCGAACCGCTGTGTCGGCTTCCGCGTCGTCCTGGGCGAGATGCCCGCGACCAAACCGTTGCCGCTGGCTCCGCCGCCGCTCAACCAGAAAGACATTCGCCAGCAGCCCGTGGGCAAGGAAGGCCCCGACCCTGCCAGACCCTATTTCGTCGATTTCACCCGGGAGGGAAAGAACCCAACGATCCCGAAGGACACCTGGGGCCCGATCTTCAGCCAGCACAACCACTTCGCGGCGGTGTGCGTCTGTCCCAACGGCGACGTGCTGGCCGCGTGGTACACCTGCGTTGCCGAGGCCGGCCGGGAACTGTCCCTGGCCGCGAGCCGGCTGCGAGCCGGGTCCGATCGCTGGGAGGAGGCATCGCTGTTCGTGGACGTTCCCGACGTGCAACGATCACGCTCCCGTGCTGCTCAGTGATGGCAAACGCCTCTACCATTTCTGGCTCCAGGCAATTCGCGGCTGGGACGACGCCTCGATCGCGCTGCGTACCTCCGACGACAGCGGCGCGACCTGGTCGAAGCCGAGGATCATCCTGCCGCGCCACGATCCGCAGCATCTGAGCCAGCCCTGCTCGGCATTCGTGGCGAAGGATGGAACGATTGTCCTGGCGCTTGATGGCGACCTGCACAAGGATGAGCGGATCATGACCAGCGCCGACGGCGGCAAAACGTGGAAGATCGGCAAGGGCGACCTGCGCGCCGCGGCCGGCAAGTATGCCATCCACCCCGCCGCAGCTCCGCTGTCCGATGGATCGATCATCGCTTTCTTGCGCGGACCAAACCCGATGCCGGCGTTCGTGAGCAAGGACCGGGGCGACACCTGGCAGCGGCGGCCGACGCCCTTCCCGGGCATCAGCGGCGGTCAAAAGGCGGCGGCCCTGCGGTTGGCCAGCGGGGCGCTGCTGCTCGTCTCCATCGATACGAGCAAGAAGCTGGTCGGCGGCGGCACGTTCGCGGCGCTGTCGCTGGACGACGGCAAGGCGTGGGCCCACGTGCGGAAGGTGGAGGGAGTCACGGGGTACGTGTCAGCGGCTCAGGCACCAAACGGGGTCATCTACCTGTTCGGCACACGCATGGGCTGTGCGGCCTTCAACGAAGCGTGGGTGAAAGAGGGGGCGGCGATCAAGGAGTGAGGATCCGTTCCGCAATCTGCGACTGTGTCTCTCGAATTACGAGTCAGGAGACCCGTCTACGGTGAGAGGAGTCGGCCATGTTCTGGTTCAAACGCTGGTTCTCCGAACAACCTCCTGTTGCCCGCATGAATCCCTGGACAAGGGAACAATTCAGCGGCAACAGTCTGGACAACGACAAGTCAGCACTGGACAGGACGAGCCGCTTGCCCTGGTTCAGGATGGAACGTCGTGGGGTGCTGCCAGCACTTGTCGCCGCCGCTGTGGTCGCTGCCGGGTATTGTGCGGGCACTCTCTGCTCGCTCGAACTTTGTGGGATCGTTGTCCGAGGAGCCTGGCTGTTGGCTGTCATCCTGTTTCTGGTGGAAGCCTGTTCCTTGACGGAGGATGGGACGCCTTTTCGGATCCACACGCCTGGATTCTGGCTGGCAATCGGTTTTCTTGCATATGCGGTCTTCCTTCTGGCAGTGGAGTCAGGCATTAGTATCTTCTCCTGGGAAGCCGATCTTTCCTGGCTGACCCGTGCGATTCTCCGCTTGGTGCCGCTGCTTGTTGGCGGGATGGTTTTCCCTCGTCAGAAGCGGTGGATCGGTGCGGTCGGAGCCTGGCTGCTCTTGTTGAGCGCGGTGGCGATGATGACCTTCAATGCAGGCCACCGCTGGGAATTTGTCGAGCCCTTCTCCGATTGCCGAATCATGGAGTAGGCGAGCCGATTCACTTCCCCGGCGTCACCAACCGCACCCGGTGGTTGTTGCTGTCCGCAACGTAGATCCGCCCCTCCGCATCGATCACGCAGCCATGCGGCCGATCCATCCCCGCCTTGAGCGCATCGCCGCCGTCGCCCTCGCTGCCCTTCCTCCCGCCCGCCACCGTGCTGACCTGAAGCGTCTTGACGTCGATTTTGCGGATGGAATGATTCTCCGTATCCACGACGTAGACGTTCCCTTGCCGGTCGCAGCGGATGGCCTTCGGCCCGTTGAAACTCGCCCCCGCCGCCGGACCATCAGCAAATCCCGGCAATCCATTCCCCGCGAGAGTGGTGATGACTCCGTCAGCCGAGATTTTGCGGATCGCGTTGCCCTCGCGTTCACAGACGTAGACGTTGCCCCTGCCGTCGCCGCACACGGCCCGCGCTCCCACGATGACCGCCTTTGTTGCCGGGCCGCCGTCGCCGATCATCGAGCCATCAATCTTGCCCCTTTTCCGTCCCGTGCCGGCAAAGGTGCTGATCGTCCCCGTCTTGAGGTCCACCCGGCGGATTCGCCAGTCCGCAACGTCGGCGATCAGCAGACCGCCCTTGCCGTCCAGCCAGCAATCGTTTGGCTCGACCAGCCCCGCCTCGGTGGCCTTGCCGCCGTCGCCGCTGTAGCCCTTCTTCCCGGTGCCGGCCACGGTACTGATCGTTCCGGTCTTGCCGTCCACCTTGCGAATCACCGCGTTCAGCCGATCCGCCACGTACAGGTCGCCTTCGGGGGAAACGACCACCGCATAGGGCTCGTTGAACGTCGCCTCGGTCGCCTTGCCGCCGTCGCCGCTGTAGCCCTTCTTCCCGGTCCCCGCCACGGTACTGATCTTCCCCGTGCGAAGATCGACATTCCGGATACAGTGATTGGCCGACTCGGCGATGAAAAGGTTCCCCTTGCCGTCCAGCTCGCAATGGAAGGGCTCGCTGAGCTTCGCCTCCACCGCCTTGCCGCCATCGCCGGCATGGCCGCGCTCCCCTGTGCCGGCCACCGTGCGGATCGTGTCCGCCCAGGAAAGACTCGCGGTCAGCAGCAGTCCGATTACGCCAATGCCGAGCCATTTCATCGTTCCAGTCCTCCCAGCAGCTCCTCAAGCAATGCCAGCACTTCGTCCCACTTGCGGATGCGATCCAGCAAAATGTGCCGGCCCACGGTGCGGACAATTTCGCGTTTCGGCTCCTCGGGCAGGTAATCGACCGGACTGACTCCGTCGATCCGGGCCAGCAGGCAGACGGCACAGTGAGCGATTCCCGCCTCCATCCGTTCCACCAGCTCGGGCAGCGTCGCCTCCGCCCGGTAGCCACGCCAGAACGCCCGGGTCAGCTCGAAGTAGCGCTGCCGTTCCCCATGCCGCTTGACGCTCTTGAGCAGCAGATGGCTCAGGAAAAACCCCAGGTCCATGCTCGGGTCACCGATGTGCCCTGTCTCGTAATCGACAAGCGTGAAGCCGTCGCGATGGACCAGGAGGTTCTTGGGACTGTAATCGCCGTGACAGAGGCCGACGCTGTTCTGCTGCATCTGCTGAATGAGCGGCTCCACCGCAGCGGCGACCTCGGGCCGGCGCTGCTGGATCGAGCGGTAGAACGGATCGACGCGCAGTTGCACGAAGACGTGCCGATCGCCCCAGCGTTCCCGCAGGGCGCCGTCCAGCGCGGTGACCGCGTGGATCCGGCCGAGAACCACGCCAGTCCGCTCGCCGACCGCTGAGTCCACCTCGCCACCGAGCAGACACTCTTTCCAGACACGGGCGTCCAGCGGCGCGTGCGTCATGGCAAAGACAAAGTTGTCGCGGTCGCTGAACAGCACTTTCGGCACAGTGCCGGCCGGCAAGCGCGGCTCCAGATACTCCATCACTTCCTGCTCGCGGTAGACTCGATCGAGGTCACTGAACCAGGCATCGCGCGTGCGCAGCTGCGGCCGGGATTGCTTCAGCACGAAGAGCCGCTCGCCCGCCTCGACGCGCAGCACCGCATTGGATACGCCCCAGCCGAGCAGGGCGACCTGGGCTGGTTCCTCTCCGATCACGCCCCGCTGGCGCAGGTACGGCACGGTGTTATCGGTGGTCAGCTCCAGCATGATCGCGGTTGTTACTCCTCCACCGAGACCTCCGCGGTCCGTCGCATCTTCGCCTTCTCCTTCGGATCGACCGGCACCATCCCATCGGGCCGGGCCACGAGGGCGACCTTGAACAGCCGCGGCTCCGATTGCCAGCGCTGACGCTCCTTCCCGGACTCGCCCTCGGCCCGCAGGCGCCAGCTGCCCGGCTCCAACACTTGCACGTCCAGCTCGACCAGCAGCGGCACCGAGCCATCCCAGCCTCCGACCCAGCCGCCCTGCTGCGGCGGCGATGCCGGCAGGAACTCGCGCTTTGTTTCCAGCACCTTGCCCTTCGGGTCCAGGCGCTCCAGGATCAGGATCGGAAACCCGGTGACGCGCACCTCGCGGCCATGCAGCACCAGCCAGAAACACACCTTGTCTTGCCGGACGCGCGGGGCCTGGATGGCCGCCGCCAGGCCCAGGGGCTGGCCGGTCAGTTCTTGCCATTCCTTCTCGCTGGCGACGTTGCGCACCGCCTCCGCCAGGGCTTCCCGGGGCCCTCCCGGTGCCTCGGCCTTGTAGGCCGCGATCAGCTCGGGCAACGCCTTCCGGTTGAATTCGCCCTTCTCCTCAAGTGGTCGGCTCACCTCCAGGATGGTCCTCGCCGCCTGCGACCGCAGCCCCGCCGACCGGGCTTGAAGCAGCGGCCGGAACCGCTCCAGCAGCTCGGTTTGCTCCGCCGCGTCCAGGGCCGACTTGCCGCGCAGGGTGTGCTGCGTGGCCAGATAGCGAAGCGCCCGCCGGCGCGAACCGTCCAGCTGGTCGTCCGCGCCGGCAATCCTTGCCAGGAACGCCCGGCCTTCCCGGGAGCCGAAGACCTTCTCCTTCAGACCCAGACACGCTCCCGAACGGATCTCGGCATACAGTTCGATGGCCCGCCAGCAGTCGGGCAGGACGCCGCTCTCCAGCACCCACAGCAAGGGCTGCCGCTCCAGCTCGCCCCAGCCCCGTTCGCGCTGCGCCTCGGGCCAGTGGTCGGCCGCCAGGGCGGCCAGAGCGGTCGTCGGCTGGTCCAGGGGAACCTCGGTCTGGAACTCCCGGCGGTGGCGCTGCACCCAATCGAGCAGGGCCTGGTTCCGACCACGCGACGCCGGCAGGTTCCGCGCCCACTGCAAGCGCTGCACGGCCTCCACGGCAGACTGAACCCGGCTCAGCAGCCCGTCCCATTCCTCGCTCTTGCCCCGGTGATGAAGACGCGGCCCCCCCCAGGCCCCCGAGGCAGTCGGCCGATAGGTCTCACCGCTCCGGCTCAGGCAGGCCAACCCCGTGGGGACCAGCTGGAACTTCTCGCCGCCCGCGCCGGCCGGGTCGGGAGTCAGGAACAGGCAGTACTCCAGCACCTGAGCGGGCGGCACTTCGCCATCGGCGGGAAAGAACGCGGCGGCCCCCTCGACCTGGATCTCTTGCCCCGGCTGGAGCCGGCCCCGCAGCACGCGCTGGACCTTGAAGCGCACCAGTTGCTTGCGATCGACCGGCACGGCCGCCACCACCGTGTCCGCCCGCCAGGCCAGCTCCCGCACTGACAGGACTCCCGGCAGCGGCTCCGCCGGCGCCTGCTGTGCCAGTGCCACCGCCGCCACCAGGCCGATCAACCCGTACGCCATGAACACTCCCTCTTCAGGTCCAGCCCCTTTTGCCCCGCCGCCGCGATTGCTATTGTCCGCGGAATCGCCGGTCTGTGCAAGGCGGAGCTGCTCCGGCAGCACCTTGACCCGGGCGCTTCCGGCCTATCATGCCAATGTTCCAATGGCGTCACCCAGAGCCGGACACATTTCTGTTCCCCAGAGCGCAGGCTAAAGCCTGCGGCTACGAAAACGACCTGCCTGGTAGCCGCAGGCTTTAGCCTGCGCTCTGGGGAACAGAATTGGAGATGTGGGCGTGTTTTTCCATAAACCCTGTACAAGAGGTCAGACCACATGGCAACAGCGACCAAACCCAAACCCGCGGCCCCGGCCATCAAGCAGACGAAACTGCTCATCGACGGCAAGTGGGTCGAGCCCGTCGATGGCGGGACGTTCGACACCTACAATCCGTCCACCGGCGAGGTGCTGGCCAAGGTGCCCGCGGCCGGCCCCAAGGACGTGGATCGGGCGGTGAAGGCCGCCCGCCGGGCCCTGGAATCGGGTCCGTGGGCGACGATGGACGCCGCCGAGCGCGGCCGGCTGCTCTACCGGCTGGCTGACCTGGTCGAGAAAAACGCCGAGGAGTTGGCCCAGCTGGAAGCGCTCAACAGCGGCAAGATCATCAAGGACGCCCGCGGCGACATGACCGGCGTGGCCAACACCCTCCGCTATTACGCCGGCTGGGCCGACAAGATCGAGGGCCGGACCGTCCCCGTTCGCGGCAGCTTCCTCTGCTACACGCTGCGGCAGCCGGTCGGCGTGGTCGGCCAGATCATTCCGTGGAACTTCCCGCTGATGATGCTGGCCTGGAAGTGGGGCCCCGCCCTGGCGTGCGGCAACACGGTGGTCCTCAAGCCGGCCGAGCAGACCCCGCTGACGGCCCTGCGCGTGGGCGAGCTGGCCCTGGAAGCCGGCTTCCCCAACGGCGTGATCAACATCATCAACGGCCTGGGCGAGAAGACCGGCGATGCCCTGGTGCGTCACCCCGAGGTGGACAAGATCGCCTTCACCGGCCACGTCGATACGGCCAAGATCATCCAGAAGGCGGCCGCGGACACGCTGAAGCGGACCACGTTTGAGCTGGGCGGCAAGAGCCCCAACGTGGTCTTCGCCGACGCCGACATGGAAAAGGCCGTCGCGGGCGCCTTCCACGCCATCTACTTCCACGGCGGCCAGTGCTGCACCGCCGGCAGCCGGCTCTTTGTCGAGAAGCGCATCCATCAGGAGTTCGCCGAGCGTCTGGCCGAGAAGGCCAAGCAGCGCCGCCTGGGCGATCCGCTCGACGAGAAGAGCGAGCAGGGCCCGCAGGTCAGCGACGAGCAGCTGAAGAAGATCCTCTATTACATCGACAAGGGCCAGAAGGAAGGGGCCACCCTGATGGTCGGCGGCCAGCGCCACGGCCAGCGCGGCTACTACGTCGAGCCGACCGTCTTCGACAACGTCAAGGACAACATGGAGATTGCCCGCGACGAGATCTTCGGACCAGTCGTCGCCGTGCTGCCCTTCGAGAGCCTGGACGAGGTGATCAACCGGGCCAACGACACCTCCTACGGCCTGGCCGCGGCCATCTGGACCAGGGACATTGACAAGGCCCACAAGTACGCCCGGGCGGTCAAGGCCGGCACCGTGTGGGTGAACTGCTACCACGTCGTGGACACCACCACGCCGTTCGGCGGCTTCAAGATGTCCGGCCAGGGCCGCGAGAACGGCGAGTCGGCGCTGGAGCATTACACGGAGCTGAAGACCGTCACCATCAAGCTGAACTGAGCGTGGCGGCTCCCGTTTAGCCGCGACGCGGAGCGGCGCAGCGGCGCGCGGTGGATTTGACCACACGCGCGCTCCGCGTCGCGGCTAAACGGAGCGCGTTCAGCCCTGCTCGTCAGGGAACAGCTCGTGCATCACCGTCCGCAGCGTTTGCAGCGTATCCCCCGCGGCCTTCCCTTCCTCGCGGATCACCTGCAAGTCGGCCTTGAGTTCCTCCGGACACCGCAGCTGCACGATGGCGGTCTGGAACAGCATGCGTGACAGGCTGTTGCTCAGGTCGTGGACCAGCTCGCGGGGAGGCGGGTAGGACGAATCCGTCGGGATCACCGCGGCGCGGACGGGTTGGCTGTCCTGTTGCAGCAGGGAGGATAGCACCTGGGCGGCCCCGACGCCAAAGAGGGCCAGGACCGGCTGGCTGCGCGGCGGTCCCGACAGCACCAGCTGACCGACGACCGCGGCCGGCGAACCCAGGCGAAAGGCCCAGGCCAGCCGCTTGTCGGGCAGCCGTAATTTGACCCGGTTGTTATTCTGGTTGGCCCGCCGCAACCGCCGCTCCAGGTCCTCCACGGCCTCGGTCCAGCGCCGGCCATCGCTGCCCAGCAGGGCCAGCTCGCCTTGCAGCCGGCAGCCCACCGTGACCCCCTTGCCCAGCAGCCCGGCCAGCGCTTCCGCCAGCCGCCAGGCCCGACTGTTCTCGGCCGGGTCCGGCCGGAGTGCCTCGGCCGCCCGGGCCGGCCAATCGTCCAGCACCTTCTGTAACCGCTCGACTGACACCGCCATTACTGCTCTCGCCGCTTCTGCAGCCGGGGGAAACCGTGTTCCCAGCTTGCTGGTAACCCCTTGCCTCCTCCGCGCTGCCTTCTTTGCTTGCTCCCAAACCACGGGAACGATTCTCCGAGCGATTCCTCCTAAGTATGCTTGTCCCGGCCTCAATCCGTCAAACCATTTCCTGTCAGACTGGCACTTTTCTGAAAAAACCCGGCCTGGACCCCGGCGGCTGGCATCCGCCTTGCTTATCAAAAAAAGGGCTGGAGACGGGGCTCACCCGCGGTCCTGGCAGTTGCCTGGACCACGGGTGAGCCGTCGATCTCCGAAAGGAGAGAGCAACGATGCGTACCCTGGGATTCCTGCTCCTTCTGTGTATCATCGTGTTCGTCGGTCTGGGATTCTATTTCCACTGGTTCACGTTCTCGACCAGCAGCGGCCCGAATCGCTCGTCCTTTGAGGTAAACGTGGATCGGGACAAGATGCGCCACGACCTCAACCAGGCCAAGAAAAATGCCGGCGAGCTTGGTCACCAAGCGAAGCAGAAGACAGAGGCCACGGACCAGGACAAGTAACCCAGCGAAATGTCCTTGACGGGCTCAGTCAAGGCCGCGTACTTCCTTCCCGGAGAAGGAGGCAGCCTCTCTCCTCATTCTCCCCCCGAGGAGAGGGGCCTTGTGAGGGGGCAAGCCAGCAAGGGAATTGTGGCCACCCGGGAGCTTGCGGCTTCCCCCTCGCCTTTGATCTCCCGTCCAGCATGACTCCTCGATGACTTGTAGGGAACGCCCTCCGTGGCGTTCCGGTCGCACACGGAACGCCCTCCGTGGCGTTCCGGTCGCACCCGGAACGCCACGGAGGGCGTTCCCTACAGCCCGGGAACCGGAGTCGAGGGAAGCTCCACCAGCCGGAAAGGCCGCTCGGGATGATCGCGCTGCATCAAGGGCAGGGCCACGTTGTAGACGGGGATGTCCTGGAACCGGCCCTCGCCGTGGCCGCGGTGGGCATGACCGTGGAAGGCCAGGGCCACCTGAAAGCGCGTCAGCGGCTCGGCCAGCCGGCTGCAGCCCAGGTAGGGCCAGATTTCCTGGGGTTCGCCCGCCACCGTCTCCGGGATCGGGGCATAGTGCAGCACGGCCACGCGCTGCCTGGTCCGCAGCTTGGCCAGGGCCGAGCCCAGTTTCAGCGTTTCGTTGACCGCCTCGTTGACCACCTGCTTGACCAGGTCCTCACCCCACGGTTCCAGGGTCATCCGGCCAAAGCCGCCCAGGAACCCCTTGACTCCGGCGAAACCTATCCCCTGGATCTCGCAGGCTTCGCCGTCCAGGACGGTGATGCCGGCTCCCGTCAGGATGCGCTGCACCTCGGCCACGTTGCCCGTGTGGTAATCGTGATTGCCAAGCACCGTGACGATGGGGATCTTGACCGAACCGGTTAGCACCCGGGTCAGGGCGACCGTTTCCTCTGGAAGACCATGATCGGTCAGATCGCCGCACAAGACCAGGACGTCCGCGCTGTGGGAGATCTGAGCGAACAACGGTTCCAGCAAGCTCGCCGGGGTCCTGCCGCAATGCAGGTCCCCCAGCGCTGCCACTCGCACTTTGTCTGGTTGAGCCACTGCGCAGCCCTCTGTCAGATTTTCTCCCCTCTCCCCGCTGGGGAGAGGGGAGAATTCACTGAGAAGTCCCCTGGCTGAATGGCGTGCAAACCTCATTCCGTTGGCGGCGCGCCATTTGCCCTGTGTTGCCCTCACGGGCAAACGGGACGCTCAGAGGTGGTCTTGGGATGAACAGAGAAGAGCCAACCATGGGAATCAACCCACGCTCCGTCAATGAGTTATCGCCGGACACCCTGGCGTGCTACCGCAATGCTCTGAACGCGCTGAAGGCGACCAGGATCCCGTTCCTGGTCGGAGGTGCTTACGCCCTGGCGGTGTACGCGGGCGTCATCCGCCATACCAAGGACTTCGACGTTTTTGTCCGGCCCAAGCATTGTGAGCGTGTCCTGTCTGGTTTGGCCCGCGTGGGCTACCAGACCGAGCTGACCTTTCCCCACTGGGTGGGCAAGGCCTTTCTCGGCAATGATTTCATCGACGTGATTTTCAGCTCCGGCAACGGCCTCTGTCGGGTCGATGACGAATGGTTCCGGCACGCGGTGGAGGCCGAGATCCTGGGCATCCCGCTACAGATGGTCCCGGCCGAGGAGATGATCTGGTCGAAGGGCTTTGTCCAGGAACGGGAGCGCTTCGATGGCGCCGACATCACTCATCTTATCCGGGCCCGCGGCGACCGTCTGGACTGGGACCGGCTGCTGAGGCGGTTCGGACCGAACTGGCGCGTGCTGTTTGGGCATCTCCTCGTTTTCGGCTACGTCTATCCCGGCGAGCGCGAGCAGGTCCCGGCCTGGGTGCTGGAGGAACTGATGGAGCGGCTGCGCCAGGAACAGGAGCAGCCCCTCCCCGGCAAGCGTCTCTGCCGGGGAACGCTGCTGTCGCGGGAGCAGTACCTGGTGGACGTCCAGCAGTGGGGCTACGTCGATGCCCGCCTGGGCCCAGGCGGAAGCATGAACGCCGGCCAGGTCGCTCTCTGGACCGACGCCATCCAGAGCGAGTGACCCGGCACGACTCGCTTGCGGAGCGGTTCTCGCTTGCGGAGCGGTCCGTCTGTAGGATGTGGGGGATGGTGGAAAGGTTCTTTCTCCTCAGCAGAGGCTCACCCATGTCTGACCTGTTGGTTGCCATCGATGAACTGCTCGCACGGGCCACGACCAGCGGGACGTTGCAAGACCTCCAGCGGACCACCGGCTCGATTCAGCAGAGTCTTTCCCAGGCTTCGCCCGAGGACCAAGACGAGGCGCTCCGTCGGCTCAGCGCCGCCTTACCCCGGATGCATCCCATTCCAGCGGCCATGGTTGCCACGACTTGCGGTGCGCTGGTGGAAACCGGCGGGGACCCGCACGTCAGTGGTTCCGCCGTGCTGGCGCTAGTGCCGGACACGCTTGACAGGACGATTCAGTTTCACGAACTCTGCTGGGAAAAAGAGCGTGCGGAACACCCGGACCAGGAAACGGATGAGGACGATGAGCCAGAAGCGGAAGAACTGGCGGAGAAACATTTCCAGGCGGTTGCCGAGGAAAACCCTGAAGCCGCCTGGGCTTACGTGGGGGAACGAGACGTCACCCTGGCGGCGATCGCTCATCTGCGCGGTCAAAGAGGCTCCGGGCGGAGGCCCGCGGCAGCCCGGAACGATTGTTGCGGAAATCGCTCGAACACGACCGCATCTACCGGGGCGGACACAGCTTCTTGACCAAGATGCTCCTGGTACTCGACGATGAGCCGCTCCTGATCCTCGACACGGATCAGAACAAGGGGTATCGGGCCGCGTTCAGCGCCATTCCCGTTAACTTCCAGCTGCACACCGTCCTGATGGGCCAGCTCTTCGGCGATCCCCGGGAGGGCTGGATTGAAGCCGTTGGCTTCGACCTGACGGCCGTTCGCCATGCCCTGAGCCACGTCTGCGATCACACGGCTCCGACGCTGACCGGCGCCTTCAACTTGTGGAACTGGACGGGGCTGCAAGCCGACGGCACGCTGCCAGAGCTGGATACCGCGTCGGAGCACTGGATCTGGAATGAAGGGGTGCCGGCTGACATCGTGCCTTTCGAGGGGCTCCGCATCGTCATCCTGGGGCAACCACCCTATGCTCGCTCCTGGCGCGGCGGGTTGATTTTCGACGGCATGCTCCCGGAATTCGTGGTCCACGAGAAATTGCCCGAAAGCACTGTCAAGGAGTGGTTCCGGAGGTTGGGCGCAGCTGCGAAACCGTGACGCTTCTTTGAGAGAGACGATCCCGGAGGTGCCTCATTTCTGCAAGATCAGCTTGTTGCGCCGGGTGATTCGCAGACGATAGCGGACCCCGGCGTGTTCAATCCAGACCTGCCGATCTCCTCGAAAAAGCTCCTCGGCCAAAATCACCCGGTACTCTTCCGGGCGTGAAGCCGCTGCTTGCTTCGGCGGGTGAGCATCACGTTCAGCCATGCGGTCCCTCCTCCCCTGCGGTGGTTCTTGTTGAGAATATTTCTCAACAAGAAGCGCGTCAAGCGGACCGAAAGGAGGGAAGGAAGCCCAACGTGGCAGCGCTCAAACGGGCGAAACCGCATCTGCTGGCATTTTCCGCTTGACTTTCGTTCTGGGGAGTCTATTATGCGAGAAGATATTGAGACTCGATCTCAGAAAAATGGCATCCGAGTCGTGCCACCCACCGAGGCAGCTTCGCTTCCGCAGCGGCGGCGTTTTCCGCTTGCCGCATCCGCTCGCAATGCGCCTCTCCTCATTCCCTTTTGAAAAGGAGTTTCTGGCCATGCGCGCGGACTGACCGAAGCGCCTTCACCTTGATCGAACTGCTGGTCGTCATCGCCATCATCAGCGTCCTGATTGGCCTGCTGCTGCCGGCCGTCCAGCAAGCGCGGGCAGCGGCCGCTCGGGCCCAGTGTCAGAACAACCTCAAGCAGATCGGCCTGGGTCTGCACAGCTACCACGACGCCCAGCGATCGTTTCCGCCCGGCTACGGGGCCTCGGGTCCTTACGTGGATGGGGCCACGGACACCACTCCGGGTTGGGGCTGGGCAGCGTATCTGCTGCCCTGCATTGAGCAGGGCGGCCTCCATCAGCAGCTCAACCTCACTCAGCCAATCCAGAACTCGTCTGCGATCCAGACGCTGGTCAAAACGTACCTTTGCCCATCCGATCAGACACCACAGGGGGCCTTCCCGGTTCCGGATGGCTTTGGGACCACCGTCTGTCTGGCTGCCCCTGCCAGCTACGCCGCCTGCGTGGGCGGCGACGAATCCGACACCTTCGGTCCAGCCGGCCTGGGCGTTTTCTACCGCAACAGCCAGACCCGCCTTACCGACGTCATCGATGGAACGAGCTTGACCATCCTGGTCGGCGAGAAGGCGTGGTCGAATGCCAACGGCGTCTGGGCCGGCGCCATCAACGACGCGGTCTGCAAACGGGGAGCGCTGAACCCCTGTCCCGGAACCGGTGCGGCCTCGTATCCCGCGGCGACCCTGGTCCTGTCGCACAGCCACTTGAACAACACGACCACGGACCCGGACGGGGGCCTGGATGACTTCTCCAGCCGGCACGCGGGCGGCTCCAACTTTGTCTTCGCCGACGGCTCCGTCCACTTCATTCGCAGCATTCCCGGTGACAATGCCGACGGCAGTTACACCCAGAATAGCCTGATCTTCCAGGCCCTGGGCACAAGGGCCAACAACGATAACGCCATCGTTCCTTCCAGCTGGTTCTGAGGAACTTCACACCATGCGATACCAATTCATGCTGATGGCTGTCCTGGCGGCGTTGCTGAGCGGTTGCGGCAAAGGGCAGCCTGTGCTGACGGGCGGCAAGCCGGTCAGCTACTGGGTGCAGGCGTTGCAAGACCCGGACGCCAACCTGCGCAAGAAAGCGGCGTTCAAACTGGGGAACGTTGGGCCAATCGACGCCACGGTTGGCCCCGCCCTGCTCGGGGCCTTGAAGGATGCCGATGCGGCGGTGCGCTGCGAGGTGATCCTTGCCCTGCTCAAATTGGGCCCGGGAGCCAGGGGGGCAATCCCGGCACTGACGGCGCTGTGGCAGCAGGACCCTGACGCCCGGGTGCGTTCCTATGCCGGCAGGGCCCTGGAAAAACTCGGGCAGGGCAAGTAGCCGCGCGATGCGTCTGGTCTGGTCAGCTCCCGGCCATCTGGACAGCGGGTGCGAACTCCCGGAGAATCTCGACCACCTCCTCGTCCTCCACCGGAGTGAAGTCCTCGTAGAACTGGCCGACGGCCCAGAACTCTTCCGGACTGAACAGGCACACCAGGTCATCGCACCAGTGCCGCACCTCCTCCAGCCGATCCGGAGAAGCGACCGGCACCGCCACGATCACTTCTTTTGGCTTGTGCGCCTTGACCACCTGCAGGGCGGCAATCATGGTCGAGCCGGTGGCGATGCCGTCGTCGGTCACGATCACCGAGCGGCCCGCGATCGGCGCCCGCGGACGGACCCCGCGGAACAGCCGTTTGCGCCGGGCGATCTCCAGCACCTGCTGGCTGCGTTCCCGGGCCAGGTAGCCCGCCGTCACGCCCACGTCCTCCTCGGCGTACCGGGTGAGATAGACCTGGCCGTCTTCGCCGACAGCCCCCAGGGCCAGCTCCGACAGCCAGGGCGCCCGCAGCTTGCGGGACAGGACCACGTCCAGGTCCGCGCCCAGCTCCTGGGCCAGGACGGCCCCGGTCACCGCGCCGCCTCGGGGTATGGCCAGCACCAACGGTTTGTACAGTTGTCGGCCCTTCAGCTTCTCGGCAAGCTGATGGCCTGCGTCTTCTCGATTGTGGAACATGGTAGTCTCCCTCTTGATGCGGATCCCCCTTGATCCCAATCCCCGCACTGGATCAGCGATCGCTTGACGTTGCTTGCTCCCATGAGGTGTTTGATTGCAAGGCCCGTACCAAAGCGGCTGGCGCCTTGAACGCGCCGCCAACAATGTCCGTAAGTGATTGCCCAGCTTGCACTTGGAATTGCAAACGTGCGTGCCTGGCAAAGGAAGTGGCTGGCGTGGCCAGCCACGCACCCCGCGTGAGTGTGCGGTTTTGGCAAGGGGTGTGCCGGGTGGAATTAGTGAGCCAGGTCTTCCGCTCCGGATGGGGGAGAGCGGTGGCCGTAAAAGCTGTACAGGACCGGCATCAGGTAGCGCGTCAGGAACAGCGTGGTGATCATGCCGCCGACGACGACGATGGCCAGCGGCCGCTGCGTCTGGGCCCCGATCCGGGTCGAGAGCGCTGCCGGCAGCAAGCCGAGGATGGCCGTCAGGGCGGTCATCATCACCGCCCGCACGCGCTTGCCGGCCCCTTGCATGATCGAGTCGCGCAGCGGCACCCCGTGCGCCCGCAGGGCGTTGAACGACGAGACCAGCAGCAGACCGTCCATGATGGCCACGCCGAACAGCGATACGAAGCCCACCGCCGCCGAGATGCTGAAGTTCGTTCCCGTGAGCAGCAGCGCCCAGATGCCGCCCATTAACAGGGCAATGACGTTGGACAGCACCACGAACGTGTCCAGCAGCGAGCGGAACGCCCCGTAGAGCAGGATCACGATCAGCGCCAGCGACAGCGGGATGATGAACAGCAAGCGCTGTTCCGCCTCTTTCATCTCGTTGAATTCGCCGGCCCAGGAGGTGTGGTAGGGGCTCTCGATCAGCGGGGCCGTCTTCTCCTGGGCCTCGGCCACGGCCCCGGCCAGGTCCCGGCCGCGAACGTTGAACTTGACCGCGATCATCCGCTTGCCCTGCTCGCGGTAGATCGTGGACGCCCCGGCCCGCTCGAAGGTGCCGTTGGGGTCCGGAGCGCCGTTGCGACCGACTGGCGACACCAGGTCGCGGAGCCGCAGCCGGGGGGTGTTGCTGAGGGGGTTGGCCGTGTTGGCCTGCGCGCCGGCGTTCGAGGGTGGGGCGACTGCGGAGCCGCTGGCGGCCGGGGCCGGCCCCGGACCGGTGCTGGGGTAGACCGTGTTGTTGGTCACGTCCACCATCATGTCCAGGATCGAGGTCTCGCTGCGCGCAGCGACCGGGGCCAGCGCAGCGTGACGTCGAAGATCTTCTCGCCCTCGATCATCGAGGTCAGCGCTTTGCCGCCCACGGCGCTCTGGATGAGGTTGTTCACGTCAGCGGCGCTGACGCCCCAGCGGGCGCACTTGTCCAGATCAACCCGAAATTCGAGGTTGGATCCGCCCTTGATGCTGAAGACGCCAACTTCTCGAATCCCGCGGATGCCGCGCAGGACGTTCTTGACCTGGCCGGCCAGCTCCTCGAGCTTGTTCAGGTCGGGACCGAAGATCTTGACGGAGTTGTCGCCCTTGACGCCGGCCAGGGCCTCGGTCACGTTGTCGCGGATGTACTGCGAGAAATTCCAATCGACGCCGACAATTTTCGCCCGCAGCTCGGCGTTCATCTCCTCGACCAGTTCGTCCTTGGTCCGGGCGCGCGTGGCGCCGAACAGAAAGCGCAGCCAGCTCCGGTTCTCGACCAGGGGCGGCCAGTCCTTCGTCGGCTTCAGGGGGGCGAAGATCTCGACGCGGTAGAACCCGGCCGGGTCGGTGCCGTCGTCGGGCCGGCCGATGGCGGGCACCAGCACCTCGACTTCCGGATAGCCGGCCATGATCGCCCGCGCCTGGTGGATGTCCTCGGCCACCCGCTCCATCGAGGCGTTGAGCGGGAACGTGGCCGTGATCCACAGGTTGCCTTCCTCCAGCTGCGGCATGAACTCCCGGCCCAGGTACGGCAGCAGGAAAAGCGTGCCCACGAGCAGGCTGCCCATGACGGCCAGCGTCGTCCAGCGGTAGCGGAGACAGACGTCCAGTTGCCACAGGTAGCGCGACCGCAGAAAGCGCACCAGGACGCTGTCGCGCGAGGGCTTCATGTTCTTGAAGAACAGGCAGCACAGCACCGGCGTCAGGGTCAGGGCCAGCAGCAGGGCGCCGGCCAGGGCAAAGGCGTAGGTGTCGGCCATCGGCCCGAACAGCTGCCCCTCGGGGCCCTGCATGGTGAACAGCGGCAGGAAGGCGCAGACCATGATCATGGTCGAGAAGAACAGGGCCCGGGTCGATCTCGCGCGAGGCCAGCAGGACGCGCTGCTGGATCGGCAGGGCCGCATTCTCGCCGCCGCTGACGTGCCGATAGGTGTTCTCGACCATGATGACGCTGCTATCGACGATGATGCCGAAATCGACGGCGCCGATGGAGAGCAGGTTGGCCGACTTGCCGCGCAGGTACAGCACCGAGAAGGCGAACAGCAAGGCCAGCGGGATGTTGAGGGCCACGATCAGGGCGGTCCGCACGTTGCTCAGGAACATGAACAGGATCATGGTCACCAGGGCGATGCCCAGCAGCAGGTTCTCCTGGACCGTCTCGGTGGTGACGTGGATCAGGTCGCCGCGATCGTAGTACGTCTCGATCTTGACGCCCGGCAGCATTCGGCCCGTTGCGGGATCGTTCAGCTCCTTGAACTTGGCCTCGACCGCCTTGAGGGCCGGCGGCGAGTCCTCGCCCTTGCGGAGCATGACGATGCACTGGACCTTGTCGTCCTCGTCGCGCCAGACCGCCGTGGGAGGCTCTTCCTGGCCGTCGGGGCGGAGCTGCCACTGGCCCGAGGCGGGTTCCACCGGTTTGCTCAGGCTGACCCGGCCGAGGCGCGTCAGGTGGCCGACCACGACGCCGCGCACTCCCAGAGCGTCGCCGGGCCGGACCGCTCCGCCCTCGACAACGTCGTCGATCTTGATGGGTACGTTGTTGTTGGACGCGATGACGATCTGGCGGATTTCGCGGATGCGGCGGTTCTCCTCGGCGCGAAGGATGCGGGCGGCCTGTAACGGATCTTGCAAGCCCAGCACCTGCTGCACCGGGTCCAGGCCGCCGCCGAGCAGACCGACGCTGCGAACACTCAGAGTGGTGTGCCCCTGGGTCAGCAGATCGGCCCCGATGTTCTGGTTGCTGTTCATCAGCGCCGCCTGGAGTTGCGTCAGCGTGATGCCGTAGCGGCGCAGGCGGTCCGGGTCGGGATGGATCTCGTAGCGCTTGGTGGTGCCGCCGGTGCTGCTGACGCCGCCGATGCGCGGGATCCGCAGGAAGTCGCGGGCCAGCACCCAGTCCTGCAGTGCCTTGAGGTCGTTGAGCGTGTAAACGTCGTTGCCGTAGCGGTCCTTGGGGCACTTGAGCGTGTAGCGGAAGATCTCGCCGGTCGGCGATTGCGGGGAAATCTGCGGCGTGATGCCGCCCGGCAGCGGCTGCAGGAATTGCATCCGGTTGATCACTTCCTGGCGGGCTTCCTTGTACGGGAAGCCGTACTCGAACTGGTTGCGCAGGTGGGCCAGGCCAAAAAGCGACTTGGTGCGCGTCACGTGCAGGCCGGGCATGCCGGCGAAGGTCACCTCCAGCGGGATGGCGATCTGCCGCTCCACCTCCTCGGCGGAGGCGCCCGGATACTGGGCCACGATCTCGAGGATGGCCGGGGCCGGGTCGGGGTACGCTTCCACGTTGACGTTCAGGAGCGCGTGGACGCCGACCAGCACCAGGCCGAGGGCCAGCAGGATCACCACCAGCGGATTGGAGACCGACCATTCGATGAGTTTGCGGATCATGATTCACTCGGACCGGGAAGAAGAGAGGAATGCATGAAGTCGATTGATCGACCCCTGCCGGCTTGCCCGGCAGGTGAAGGAGGTCATTGGCTAGAAAAGAAGGAAGAAGAAGACATTGCCTGCTTTCCTTTCTAGCCGATGACCTCCTTCACCTGCCGGGCAAGCCGGCAGGGGTCGAGGAATCCCTCTGCTGTTGCTGGTTCAGGGTGCCCGGGATTCCCTGTCTTCCAGGGCCGCCCGCAGCTCCAGGACTCCCGCCGTGATGACCTGCTCGCCCGGCTGCAACGGCTGAGGCGTCAGCAAGCCCTGGGCCACTTCTTGCGGGGCGAGCTTCTGCTCGTCCTCGGTCAGCTCTGATTTCACGAAAGCCGTGCTCTCGAAGCGCTGCGTGACCAGGACGCGCCGGATCACGTACCGCGGCTGCTGCTCGTCGGGCTGGACAAAGACAAAGCTCTGCCGGCCGTCCTCGGCCAGGGCGGTCAGGGGCACTTCCACCGTGTTTTTGGGTGCCGGCATGTCCACGCTGGCGGTGATGAACTGGCCGGCCCGGATCTTGGTGCGGGACGTATCGATGTAGCCTTTCACGACTGCGGTGTGCTGGTTGGCGTCGATGATGTAGCTGACCTCGTCGATCTTGGCCGGGATCGGCGGAAAGCCAACTGTTCGCAGGGTCCAGCTCTTGGACAGCTTGAGCTGGGCCAGCAAGGCGGGCAGCTGGTCCTCCGGCGGGTGGGCCAGCACCAGCATCCGGTCCACGTCGGCAATGGTGAACAGGTTGGTGGTGTTGTCCGCCACGAACTCGCCGACGCCCACGTTGCGCTCCACGATGGTCCCTTCCCGCGGCGCGATCAGCTCGGAGCGGGCCCAGAGAAGCTCCTTCTCCTTGTCGCGCTGCCCGCCGCGCTTGCCGATCTCCTCGGCCTCCTTGCAGACCGCCTGGATCTCGGCATCGGGCACGTTCCAGGTGCGCAAGGTGCGCTCGGCCCGGTCAGCGGCGTTCTGATCGCTCATGACGTCGCGGCGGGTCTGGTTCAGCGTGTCCTCGGGGAGGTTGCCCATGCGATACAGCTCCAGCCGGGCCTTGAGCCGTTTCTTGTCCAGCTCCAGCTGCACCAGGGCGTCCACCAGGTCGCTCTTCTTGCTGCCGACGTCCACGCTCCAGACCACGGCCAAGACGTGCCCCTTTTCCACGCGGTCGCCGGTGCGCAGCTCGCGCTCTTCGCTTTGATCGGTGAGATCACCGGGGGCCCGGACGTGTCCAATTTCCCGGATCTCCGCGCTGAAGCGCGTGCGGACCCGGGCCAGCCGGGTCGGGTCCAGGGCCGTCGAGCCGGGCATCAGCAGCGGCGGCGACTTGTCGGGGACCTTGACGGGAAACGTACCCGCGATGCCCAGGGCGTCCCGCACCGTCTGCGGCACGATCAGGGTGTGCGACGGCACGTAAGCGGCCTTCAGCAGCCGGTCCCGGAAGCGCTGGTCCTGGTCCTTGTCGAGCCGGTCGGTCAGCTCTTGCAGGAAGGGCCCCCGTTCCAGCGTCTTGTTTTTCAAGGGTGCCAGCCTGACCAGCGCGTCATCGAGCTGGGCCAGCACGCTGGCGGATTCCCTCGCTTTCCGTGCCGCTTCCCGCAAGGAGTTCTCCGCGCTGTCCGTGAGCCGGAACCATTCCACCAGCTCCACCGTGGCCACCGCTTCCGGAAGCGCGGGGCGTCCCTGAGCCGCGCCCGCACGGCTTCGGGAGGATTCGTGACCCGAGGCCGGCAGACCCCCATACAGGAACGCGAGGACCCCGACCGCGCCGCCAATCCCGAGGAGCAGGCCGAGCAGGAAGAACCAGGGGAACTTGAAGGAGCCGACGTTGTTCATGGCGAAGCGGGCCTTTCCCTGTCGGTTTTTGGTCGTTCACTGTACCATGACCAGGCAACTCACTACCATCACGATTTCCTGAACTCGCCAAACCTTCACTAGCAGCTGAGAAAGCAACTGGTATGCCGCTCCCGGCGCTTCGACAAAACCCGCGATTCGGAGCGGCCCTGGCGAGCCGCAATCCCGGGCTGTCCCGGCAAATTGCCGGACTGGCGCCCGTCCAGTCCTGGATTTTGCCGGGACGACGCCGGTTGCAGCCGAGCCGCGCACGCAGCGCAGCGGAGTAAGCGGCCGGGGAGCCAGCAGGGCCGCTTACTCCGCTGCGCTGCGTGCGCGGCTCGGCCATTGCGTGCCGAGCCGCGCACGCGCAGCGGAGTAAGCGGTCTTCCTGCGGGCCGCTTACTCCGCTGCGCTGCGTGCGCGGCTCGGGGAGTTGTTTGGCGAGAACCTGAAGGCCCGGTTTGGTATCTTACAACATACCTGGGCAGCATGAAGAGGTAACCTGCTTCCCGTCCTGACAGCGAGCGACACGACCATGGTGGACAACGCACCGTACCTGACTTGCCAGCACGCGGGCCTGACCGTCGAGGGCTACTCGCGGGCGGCCGTGCAGTCCTACTGGCGCATCCCGGAGCTGAAGATCGGCTTCGACCTGGGCGCCCAGCCGTGGGACTTCATGGGCACGCCCACCTGGCTGGTTTCGCACACGCACCTGGACCACGTCGCCGCCCTGCCGGTCTACGTCGCCCGGCGGCGGATGATGAAGATGGAGCCCGCCCACCATCTGGGTCCCGGCCTACGCCGTCGAGGACATTCGCCGGCTGATGCTGGTGTTGCAGCGGCTGGACCGCGGCCGGATGGTCTGCGACCTCAGGGGCATCGAGGCCGGTCAGGAGATCGAGCTGTCGCGCGAGCACGTCATCACGGCGTTCCCCACCGCGCACACCATTCCCTCGCTGGGTTACCTGGTCTGGGAACGGCGGCGCAAACTCAAGGAAGAGTACCAGGGACTGCCCGGCGACAAGATCCGCGACCTGCGCCTGTCGGGCGTGGAGGTGACGCGCGAAATGCGCATTCCGCTGGTGGCCTACACGGGAGACACCAGCCCCGGCGGACTGGACGGCTATCCGCCGGCGCTGCAGGCCAAGATCCTGATCACGGAGATGAGCTTTGTTCGCCCCAACCATCGCCGGGAGAAGATCCACAAGTTCGGCCACATGCACCTGGATGATTTCATCGAGCGGGCCGACCGCTTCCAGAACGAGCTGATCATCCTGGCCCACTTCAGCACGCGCTACCATCCCCAGGAGGTGCGCCGCATTGTCGAGGCCCGGTTGCCGCCTGGTTTGCGCGAGCGGGTGCGGTTGTGGTTGTAGCGCCAGGCGGCTTGCCTGACGCTGGGGAATGTGGGATTTGCATGAGCGGCGCCTGTGAACTATGAATTGAGAAGACGATTTCTTTCCCGACCATAAACGAGACAAAGAGGCCTCGTTGCAAGGAACCGTCCTCATGGATCAGTTGCTGACAAACCTGATGCTCCCGGGCAACCAGGACTGGGCGATCTACTCAATCGGCCTGGGCATGGGAGTGTTTGCCTTCCTGGTGTGCCGGGGTGTGCTGATCCGCCCTGCCAGAACGGACCCGGACAGTCCGCCGGAAGAGCTGAAAGTGCAGGTTTCCCAGGATCGCCGGACCGCGCCGCGCCGCAGGGACAATCCGGTCATGGTCGAGCTGAGCGATCCGTCTGGCCAGATCGAGCCTTGTTCCGCCTGGGTTACGGACCGCTCCCAGGGCGGCCTGGGGCTCATTGTCAAGTTCGCCGTTCCTGTCGGCACCGTTCTGAAAGTTCGGCCGCGGAGCAAGGAGGACCTGTTCTGGATCCCGGTCGAGGTGCGTTCCTGCCAGGAGACCGAGGACGGCTATGCGATCGGCTGCAAGTTTGGCCGGACGCCGCCGTGGAACGTGATGATGCTGTTCGGCTGACAAACCTCTCTCCCCCAGGGCGCTGCCCTCTGCACCCAGGGCGTTGCGGAACGCCACGGAGGGCGTTCCCTACAGTTCCGCGCTGCCCTCTCCACCCAGGGCGTTGCCCTGGGCTATCCTGTTGCGCCCCTTCGGGGCGGAACACCGTCTGGCGCGACTCGCGCGATTGTGCGGCCCACCTGCCCGCGTCTGGCCCGCGGAGCCGGGCAACTGCTCTGGCATTTCTACCCTCCCGGTTGTAGCTTGCCCACACCTACCGCCCTGACCCCGTTTGGCTGGCTCCTCATCACGGGAGAAGAAGCAATGGCGAATTCCCTGGCCCCAGGCGGTTGTCGGCCGACCTGGGGCAAATACCCGGCCATGGCGTGTCTGCTGCTGGCCCTGGGCGGGCTGCTGGCCCTGCTCCCGGCCGTCGGCCAGGACCGTCCGGCCCGGCCGGTCCGCGGCATGGTGGTTGCCGTCTCGGCGCCCGGAGCCGACGTGGGCCGGGAGATCTTGCTCAAGGGCGGCAATGCCGTGGACGCCGCGGTGGCCACCGCCTTCGCCATGGCCGTCACTTATCCCGCGGCCGGAAACATTGGCGGCGGCGGCTTCATGCTCATTCATCCGCCGGGCAAGGAGCCGGTGGTGGTCGAGTACCGCGAGACGGCCCCGGCCGCGGCCCACTCCCGGATGTACAAGCCCGGCGACAGCTGGTACACCCACAAGGCGGTTGGCGTACCCGGCACGGTGCGGGGGATGTTCCTGGCCCATTCGCGCTTCGGCAAGCTGCCCTGGAAAGACGTGGTCCTGCCGGCCGTGAAGCTGGCCGAGGACGGTTTCCTCCTCGACGACACTCTGGCCCACTCGCTCAACTGGGCCGCCTCCGGCGAGTCGGAGATGAGCCGAGTGCTGGGCAAGAACGGCGGCAAGGAGCGCTGGCAGGCAGGGGATCGGCTGGTGCAGAAGGACCTGGCCTGGTCGCTGCGCTTGATCGCCCGCGACGGCCCCGATAGCCTTTTACAAGGGCCCCATCGCCGACAAGCTGGTCGCCGAGATGAAGTCGGGCAACGGCCTGATCACCAAGGAAGACCTGGCCCGCTACCAGGCCCACGTCCGCAAGCCCATTCACGGCACCTTTCGCGGTTATGACGTGTACGGTCCTCCACCCCCCAGTTCGGGCGGCATCACCCTGGTCTTGATGCTCAACATCCTGGAGAACTACGACTTGAAGAAGCAGGGCCGCTGGTCGCCGGAAACGCTGCACCTGATCGTCGAGGCGATGCGCCGCGGCTACTGCGACCGGGCCCGCCACCTGGGCGATTCGGACTTTGTCAAGATCCCCGAGCACCTGACCACCAAGGAGTACGCGAAGAAGCTGGCCGGCACCATCAATCCAGCCAAGGCCACGCCCAGCGCCAGTCTCGCTCCGGACATCAAGATCAGCGGCGAGGGCGACAGCACCACGCACTTCTCGGTCATCGACGCCGACGGCATGGCGGTCAGCAACACCTACACCCTGGAGCGCAGTTACGGCAGCGGCATCATGGTCAAGGGCGCCGGCTTCCTGCTGAACAACGAGATGATCGACTTCAACTGGTTCCCGGGCGTGACCACTCGGGACGGCACCATCGGCACCACGCCCAACCAGATTGCCCCCGGCAAGCGCATGCTCTCCTCGCAGACGCCGACCATCGTGGCCCGCAACGGCAAGGTGGTGCTGATCACCGGCAGTCCCGGCAGCCGGACCATCATCAACACGTCGCTGCAGGTCGTCCTGAACGTGCTGGAGTTCGGCATGGACCCGCGCTCGGCCGTGGACGCTCCCCGGCTGCACCATCAATGGTTCCCCGACGAGGTGCGCTTCGAGGGGACGACGGAACATGCCGCGGCGGTGGCCAAGCTCCGGGCGCTGGGCCACAGTGTCAGCGGCACCCGCCAGGGCGATGCCCACACGATTTACGTGGACCCAAGGACCGGAACTTACGTGGGAGCGGAGGATCGGCGCATTATGGGCAAGGTGGCGGGGTTCTAAACGACCCCTGCCGGCTTGCCCGGCAGGTGAAGGAGGTCGATAGCTAGAAGAGAAAACGCAAGAACACTTTTCTTTCCTTCTTTTCTAGCTGGTGACCTCCTTCACCTGCCGGGCAAGCCGGCAGGGGTCGAAGGAAGCCGGTCTTCTCTTCGCCACAACCGCAAGGACGATTAAAGTTGCTGTCTTCCCCCGGTCGATTCGTTTCAGTAATCTCGTTCCGTCCCGGGCAGGGACAATGGGTTCCGCTTGCCTGGATTGCCGGTTTGTGGTTTCATGGCGCGACTTGCACGGATGACCCCTGGGGGACCGCCAGAGTCGATCGCTCCCCAAGTGAAAGAGAAAGTCAGGTATGACTCAATCTCCCATGCAGCAACTGACCCGTGTGCTGCGTCAGAATGGGTTGATCCGGTTTATGGAACACTTTGCCGCGCTGTTCCCCACCAGCCATCTGAAGGACCTGGCGGTGGAGGAAATCGGCCCAAACCGGGTAATCCAGGTCAAAGGGAGAAAAGTCGTCAACTTCGGCAGCGATAGTTTTCTGGGTCTGGATCAGGATGCGCGGGTCCAGGAGGCCCTGCGCCGCGGCATCAGCAAATGGGGTACGCACAACGGGGCCTCACGAGCCTTTGCCAGCATCGAGGCCAACATCCTGGCCGAGCAAAAACTGGCCGAGTGGCTCAAGGTGCCGGCCACGCTCATCTACCCGTCGGTGACCCTGGCCAACATGGGGGCCATTCCCGGCCTGGTCAGCCGGCAAGACCTGCTGATCGTCGATGAGCAGGCCCACAACTCCATCCAGGAGGGGGCCAAGATTGCCCGGGCCAACGGCGTTCGCGTACTGACCTTTTCGCACTGTGACCCGGTCGGTCTGGAGAAGGTCTTCCAGGAGGCCGGCGACTATCGCATTGGCGTCGTGGCCATTGACGGCGTCTACAGCATGAGCGGCGAACTGCCGCCCCTGCGGCAGCTGAACGAAGTGGCGCTGCAGAATCGCTCCGTCCTCTACGTCGATGACGCCCACGGCACCGGAGTGATCGGTGAGCGGGGCCGGGGCACCGTGCTGGAAGCGCTGGGCAGTTACGACAACACGCTGGTGATCGGCTCGCTGTCCAAGGGTTTTTCGTGCCTGGGCGGTTTCATCGGCTGCACCGAGGAGATGAAGCTGCTGCTGAAGATGCGGTCCAACACCTACATCTTCGGCGGCCCGGTCGGTCCGCCTTACCTGGAAGCGATCTGCACGGTCCTCGACATTCTGATGTCGCCGGAGTATGACGTGCTGATCGGCCGGCTGCGTTCCAATCAGAAACGGCTGATCGACGGTCTGACGAAACTGGACCTGGTGGTGCAGGGCGGCGAGGTGCCGATCGTCTCGGTGCTGGTCGGCGACGAGGAGGACACCCTGAACGCGGGCAACATCCTCTTCGAGCATGGTTTCTACGTCCAGTCGGTGACGTTCCCGGCCGTGCCCTACCATGCGGGCGTGCTGCGGATCCAGGTCAACAGCAACCACGTGCCGGAGTCGATCGAGGGCCTGCTGAAGGCGATGGCCAGCCTGCGGCAGCAGGTCAAACTGCCCCGGCCGGCGGACTTCACGTCGCGGGTGGCCTGAGCGTCAATCTGGCTCTGGTTTGCGCGACCGCTTCGGACGCCGGGGAGGCGCTGCCGGTTCCTTCTCGGCCTGTGCCTGGAACTGGTACGAGCCACTGAGTGAGAAGCCCAGGTCGTTCAGCAGTTTCTCCAGTTCCTCGCGCATGTCCGGTTGGACCACGAACCAGTTCGGTGGGACGTGCCCCAGCAGGTAGGGCCGGAACTTCTCACTGGCGAGGATCGCGGCGCAAGCCTGGGCCTGAGGAATCTGAAGCATCACCAAATTGCCCAGAGCAACCTTGCCGGGGCTGGACCAGTTGCGGATGGCCGTCTCCAGGATCGGCGGCAGAGCATTGGCCAGGGAGTCCTGGAGCCAGCCAAGGACCTGTTCCGCCGTGATGCCTCGATCGCGTGCCCGGCGAACCGATTGGGCGGTGATTGTCCAGCCTTCACCATCCGGCTCGGCGAACTGGCTCAGACGCGCCAGAGCGATGGAATCCGCCTCTTTCACCATGTGGACCCGGCCGTCTTCCTGGACGTGGAACACGGGCTTGCCGATGGCCCGGTGGTCCAGCCGGGAATAATCCTTGTGATGGCGTGCCGCCGTCCTGGGCAAGAGGATGAATTGCTCGCCAAGGAGTTTCCCTTTGGGGAAGGCTTCCTGGGGAGCGCCGGCGCTGGGAGGAATCGCCCCGAGAAGCACGTCCACGTGCAGGACCAGGGCCTCGCGGTGCTGACTCCACTCCGCAAGCGATCGGCTGACGTTGGCGGGCAAGCCGGTCTTGCTGTGTTCTTGCAGGAACCGCTCCATCTCCGCCGCCGACAGGCCGGACTCCAGCGCCTGATACACCGACTCGCGCGTCAGAGCGAACGTCTGGACCAGGCCGCCCGGCGCGGAGACGCGCCGGGTCATCTGTGCCAGCGGCCAGACCTTGCTGGGGTCGGCCGTGTCCAGGTAGAGGAACACCTCGTGGTTGGGCTGGATGGTCAGGAACTTCGGGTCGTGTTCCGGTTGCGACACGGCGATCTCGGGGGCGCCGAACACTGCCTTGCCGAGGGGAGTCAACCGAAACGAGTGCTGGGCGTTCCGACCCGGGCCTTTCTGGCCGCGCTCGACCAACCCCAAATACACCAGCGTCCCCAGCAGGGCATTGGCCGCCCAGCCGCCTTCCATGTCTAACCAGAACGCGAACATGCGTTCGGGCCCTGCCGGGATCGCATCCTTCTTGCCGGCGGACTTGAACTGGGGATGCCAGGAATAAGTGCCCCAGTAGAAATCGATGTCGTCACCGGCCGCGCGCCACAGATCGCCCAGGAACGTTTCCAGGTCAAACCACTCCTCCGTCCCGTGGGCCAGCCGGCACAAGGCCCACACCAGAAGCCGGCGCGGTCCGCAAGCGTCCCGGATCGATCCGCACCGGGTTGCGGTCGCTGTCTCGGTCCGGGACGGCGCCGATGCCGTCCTGCCAGAGTTCGCTTCCGATCCAGGCATGCACCCAGTTCCAGGCCTGGACCGGGGCCGGCCGGCGCAGGCGACTTTCGACCACCTGGAGGTTGATCGAAGCGAAATCGTCCTCATCCCGGATGGCGCCCAGGCCCCGGAGGATCTCGTAGTCCAGCGCCGGCAGATCGGGCGGCAGCAGGGGATCGTGTTCGGGCCAGGCAAAGAGCTTCGCCAGCCGATTGAGCATGCTTTTCGGCAAGGCGCCGCCCCGGTTGATCTTCCACGTCTGGACCACGGCGAGCGCCTGAGCGGTGGTCCACAGATCGAGGACCCCTTCGGCGACGACGTGCCGGGTGGTCGAGGTTGGCGCCGCGGCCGGCGCTGACGGGCGCCAGGGCAGGGAAGCTGCCGGCCGGATCAGGTCGCGGACGGCCGGCAGCACGCCGAGGTCGGGATAGCTGAGGCGGTAGCCGTAACCGTAGCCGTAGCCGTAGGAAGGCATGCGATGGTAGCCGCCGTAGGGGTGAACAAGAAGCATCTTGTCCATCAGGGCATGGACCGGGTCCTCCTTGCGGCTCGCGCCGGGGTTGTATACCCCCGGCTTGGGCTTCTCCACCAGGCCCCGCGCCAGCAGTTCCGCCAGCAGGACCGGCCCCGACACGTTGCCGCCGTAGCGCATGCAGACCGACAGCACTTGCTGCTGGTTCTCGGGCAAGGAACGCACCCGTTCCTCCACCTGAGTGCGATTCTTCAGCAACTCTTTCAAAGCGCGGTGGCCCTCCTGACCGCGGAATTTGTTGGCCGCAGTCACGCCGAACCAGAACCGGCCCAGATGCTTCATGTCCCCGACGCCGATCAGATCGACGTTGGGCTTGTTCTCTGTCCGGGTGGCCAGAACGTGTTCCAGGGAAACTGCCGGAGCGCTCATGCGTGGCCTCCCTCTTCCATCTTGGGCGTATGCCCCTCTGCCAGCAGAACACGGACCAGGACGTCGGTATGCCCGGGGTCAATCAGAGCTGCCGTGTCCGACAGCCGAGCCAGCAGATACCGGCGAATTTTGGGATTGGAGGCCAGCTCCACCAGCTGAGCCGCGTCGCTCACTTCCAGGACCGCAGCGTATTCGTGCAGTTCCGGTCGCGGCAAGGGCAAGATGGGCAACAGGTCGTCCAGGATCTGACTTGGCGGAATCATGGCAGCCTCGGGTGTGGGGCTCGCGGAGCGATTCTTCCATTCTCTTTCGAGGATTGCCGGGCGGGAAGAGGAAAACGAGACTTGCCTCAGCATTGCGGAAGAGAATAAGTGAGCAAGAGTCGATCCGCGACGACTTCCTTTTCCAGCGTTTGTCCGGCTAGTTGGAACCTCCGCAGCATCGACCGGCCGCAGTTGACGAAGGCTTCCGTTTCAAAAAGGCCGGCAGGAACAGCGACGTTACAGATCTTGTCTCCGGAACGCTTTGTCCCGTCGATGGACAGGGCAACGCGGGCTCCCCTCTTTTTACATCGGGCGATGACCTCGAACAGTTTCGCCAGACTGAAGCTCTGGGCGCCGTAGATAATAGCCTGCGTGTCTACGTAAGGCGGATCACAGTAGATCAGGTCGCCCTTCTTAGCCCGATCCATGCTCTCGGCGTAGTCGGCGTGGACGAACTCCGTGAACTGGCAGCGCTGCCTCCATTCATCAACCCGCTTCGAGAAGGAAACCGGAGAGATGGGATTGTGGACGCCGCAGGGCGTGGACATGCAGCCATCCGCTTTCCGGAAGCGGACGACGCCCCCGTAGCAGGAGCGGCAGAGGTAGAGCAGATCGGGGCCGTTGGGACTGGCGTTGTAGGACCGTTTCACCTGTTCGTACACTACTTCCTTCGCTGTCTTTGTTGTCTTCTCCCATCTTTCAGCGTACCACTGTTTGAGCTGGTCGGGAGTATTTTTCAAGGCCTGCCAGATCTCCACCAGCGGCTTGAACGCATCTGACCCGACCCCCGACCTCGGGGCCAACGTCGCCAGCACGGCGCCACTGCCGAGGAATGGTTCGTAGTAAGTTCCGAACTGCACCGGGAAATACGACACAATTTCATGAGCGAACCGCTGTTTGTTGCCGATCCACTTGAGGAGTTGCGTTTTGAATGGCGGGACGGTCCCTCGCTGGATGGCTTCACATCCCTCAACGTCAGCAAATGGCAAGGTCGGCTGCATGGTGGAACTTTCTTCTAGTAGTCAAAAGTTCATATAAAACCAGTTCGACCAGCATATCCGAAGTTGGGATACGGGGTCAAGTGCGTTTTACTTGCCTCATGGAGAAGAGCATTTTCACTGCTGAACAAGACGCCCTTCAGCGAGTGCTACGGCAACTTCGTTTAGGGGCAGGTTTGCGCCAAGAAGATCTTGCGGCTCGGTTGAATGAACCGCAATCCTTCGTTTCCAAGTACGAATCGGGTGAAAGACGTCTCGACTTGATCGAACTTCGCCAAATTTGTCAGGCCGTTGGAGTGACGCTGCTCGACCTAGTCAAACGTTTCGAGGAGCAACTGCGCACGTGCAACCAAATAGAGAATTCGTCGGCCTCCCAAAAGCCTTTTGGGCTAACGTCAGAACAATAAGCCAAGAAGTCGGCTATACGGTAAAACCGAAACGCCAGAAAGGGATCAAGGGACAAGCTGGGCCAATCAAAGTTCCCACCCTGAATGAGATAAAGACCGCTCTTGAGTCAATCAATTTGACTTCCAAGCACCTGGTCAGGGATGACGCCACTTACACGGATTTCGGAAAGCAAGTTGCCGATTACTTCGAGTATCGTGCCGACGGACTAAATCGAGTTGTTGAGCCCCTCCTGATGGACGCTGCCCAAGCTGCTCAACTTTTCACCAGGCTCCAGACACAATTAGGGTCAAGCGCTATCGTCCCAATGAACAAGCAGAGTGAGGAGAAGAAGAAGCCAGCATACTTTACTGGCATCATCAACATGCTCATTGAAGCAAACATCGAAGGGTTTCCGTGCAACTATAACCCGCAAGAGCTAACTACTGTCACCCGCAACAAAGAACCATTTCGTACACTCGCAAGACGCATCGATGGGGCGTTCCCTGGCCCAGTTGACCCAGTCGCTGTGTGGGAAATCAAGGAATACTACTACACAACTACGTTTGGCAGCCGGGTGGCCGATGGTGTGTATGAGACATTGTTGGATGGGATGGAACTTGAAGAACTCGATGCTGCACTCCGAGAGTTAGCTGTCCTGGAAGATCGGCCAGCCCGCATTCAACATCTTTTGATGGTTGATGCCCACTATACTTGGTGGATCAAAGGACGATCATACCTCTGTCGGATAATCGACATGCTGCACATGGGGTATGTGGATGAAGTGCTTTTCGGGAAGGAAGTTGAGACTCGCTTACCCGTGATCGCCAAGGAGTGGATGCAAGCGGAGAAGAATCGCCGCCGGACAACGACATAATCGACGGCGACTGTCTGCCAATTGTTCGGTGGCCGAAACGATGATCGAGGCCCCCTGTCTTATCCCAACATTTGGTCTATCCGATGTCCGGGATTGATTCGTAGCAGCCGTGCAGATGGAAACCGAGGACCATGTCCTCTGATAGAGCTCGACGGACGCTCACTCACTCATGTGATCCAAGGGCAAGGCTACTCTGCTGAGAAAGTAGGCAAATCGACAGCTCAGATGTTCCAGATAGGGGCTTACCAACGTACACCGACGTTTGGTGTCCCCGATCTTGATGCGCTGATACACCTCTGTAGTGGTAAGCGTGAAGTGCCGTTTGAAGTCTATGCCCAACTCCGGCAATCCTTCCCCCGCGGCGTCATCGGCCAATTCAACCTTCTGTAAGAATTGATACCGTTCGTCCTTGTTCTGGCGAATTCTTTTCCAAATGTCGCTTCCTCCAGCTGTCCCACGCAATTGTTCAGCAGTTGCCACCTCACAGAAGAGGATGTTGGGAAGTAGTTTTTCGATGGTCCCATTCTGCCGCCTGATCTCAAAGTCCTGCATCAAGTCACAATCTTGCGATAGAATGACAGCGTAGGGATGCCGAATCAAGGTTCCTTCAGGAGAGTCTTTCCCAATAGAAGAGGGATCAAGAGAAAAGCGCATCACGTCAGAAAGGATTTCTCCCTGACGCACACAGGAATCAATGCCTTGCACACTCGCACGGTAGATTCGGAAGGAAGATGCTTCCAAGCGATCATTCCTCCGTCACGGAGAACTTGGGCGCATCTGCTGTCCCTGTGATGCGGACGGAGGCAAAGCGGGTAGGCTCCAGCATCGCTGGCCGTGTTGGTGGCACTTGATAATATCTCCACATCTCGGTCAATGTACTTACTGCTTCACTCATGGCCTCCTCAGGCAATTGGTGAAGCAATGCGTGGCAGATCAAGCGGCTCATTACCGGTTCCGGCAACTCGACTTCGTCAGCAGTCCCAAACAGGTGGACCCCGAAGATCAAATTCACACCTGCAGGCTGCTGGAGCGGCGGAAAGAAAACGTGCCGCCCAGTCCCAGCAGCACCTTCCGTGCTAACTCGGTAGAATGGGACTTGGCCGCATCGCTTTATGGAGACGGTCCGTGATACACCAGTGGAACAATAAATGGGCTTCCCGCTTGAAGGCATCGAGTCGGTTGAAGACATCTTGAGGCTCCGTCTGTTGCTCAAAAAAGAAATCTGCATCGATCAGAAACACTTGCTCGTTATTCGATTCGTCCACAGCCAGTCCATGCATGAGTTGCACTTGGCCCGCCTGATCAGAAAGCCGAAGAACACACGTTGCTTGTGCAAATTCGACATCTTGTGCTGTTTCTTGTGACCCCAAAGGGCCTATGATCCAAGGCTGAAGAAGTTCAGACCAACCCACTTCTGTCAATCTCAAGGTTGAGCGGCGGATGACATTTCGGTAACGAAGTCCAAGCCGAGTAAAAAAGGGAGGAGCGTAGTTACTGATTAGCGACTCAATGGGCCCGGCAAGCTGTTTTTTGAAACTCTCCCAGCGTTCATATTTGTGGCAGGTCAAGGCCAGGAATTCGCGGGTCAGCCTCAAGTTCCAGACTCTGTCCTTGGAACCGAACTCGTGAGCTTTGTGTGTACCGAATGGCAGTTCAGCGGCAACGATTTTTGCAAAGTCGGCAGGTAAGCCAGAGGGGAGCCGAAATGACGCTTTCTGCTCGTAGTAAGGATAATCGGTACGAATCTGTTCCTGAAACTTTGCAGGAGGTTCAGCGTCGATCAGCAAGATAGGGGGGAAGCGAAGCTGGCAAATCACTTCGTCAAGCGGATTGAAGTCGTAAAGAACTCTGGGAGCATCGGGAAAAGCCATTGAACTATCTCCGAGTCAGCGCTGTGACTTGCGGGAGAACGCCTGCGAGATTGATTGCAGTGAGCCTCCGTCAACCCGGTCGCAATCGTGGTCAGTGCCGCCAAAATCAATCCCAGCAAGCTTGCGAATGGCGATCTCAAGAACACCTGTCTTTGAAACTCCAAACTGCTCGGCAAGGGCTGCAAGCATGGTTTGCGCATCTTCGCTCAATCGGTAACTTGTTGCCCCTTTTGGTTTGCCCATCAGTTGACTCCTCAAGTATTGCTCTGTCCAGCACCCTCCTTCTCTCAATATACCGCAATTAGCGGTATGGTCAATCCCAAGGCGGTGAACGTCCGCTTTTTTATTGAGTTGATGGTGACGGTTGGAACTATCCGGCAAGCTCAGAAGAAGCAAGGCAGTCCGAGAGCTACCAAGAGGCTCATTGCCGCCGAACCTGCCCCGGCGTAACATACCGCGGCCCGGCCCCTGACGACATCCACAGGCACTTATTGAGAGATGCGTATGGCTACCAATGCACGCCCCCGCCCCGGCGTCTTCGGACGCCCCTGCTGGGCGGCGCTGACCGCCCTTCTGATCCTGGCTTCCACCGCGTCCGCGGCCGGGCCGTGGAGCGCCCTGATCAATCCCGACAACTCGCTGGCGTTCAGCTTCCTCCGCGACGGTCGGCCGGTCTTCCAGCTCAGCCTTGCCGGCTGGGGGCCGAAGTGGGCCTGGGTTGGCGTGCAGGCGCGCGAAAAGGCCGAGGGCCAACGACTCTCCGTTCGCTTCCCCTTCGTCGTCAGCAAGGACAAGGGTGAAGTCATTGACGTGCAGTTCCAGGCGTGGCAGCCGGGCAAGCGGCAGGTTGTCTTCCGCTACGACCTGGAGTCGGCGAAGGACGTGCCGCTCACCCAGCTGATCGCCAGCCTCAACTTCGAGCCGCAAGGCAGCCAGGGGACGCTCACCCTGACTCACGTCGAGGGCAAGCCAACCAAGGTCGCCTTGCCCATCAAAGGAATCCGTCCCGGGCCGACCGCGTCAAAGGCCGAGTTCGCCTTCGACAAGGGCGGCACGGTCATGATGCGGTTCGACCCACCGACGCCCATCACCTTCGACAATGCCCTGCGCGTGGTGCTGGCCTCCGACCTGTTCCGCCAGGGCAAGCGCCACGTCATGCTGACGCTGACCTTCCCCGAGGACGTGGCCTTCCACGCCTCGCAAGCCGACCTCGACAAATTCAGCCGGACCCTGGCCGGGCCCGACTGGTTTGCCTTTCAGCCGTCCAGGGAACTGGTGCCGGGGGTCATCGACATGAACAAGTGGCTTGACGCTCCCGCCGGTAAACACGGCGGCGTCCGCATGGTCAAGGATGGCTTCGCCTTCGAGGACGGCACCCCCGTCAAGTTCTGGGGTGTCAACCTGTCCTATACCGCCAACGCCCCCGACAAGCAGACCGCGGACTTCACCGCCGCCCGCTTTGCCAAGTACGGCATCAACGCCGTACGCATGCACAAGTTTTCCTACCCCACCGGCAAAATGGGCATCGGCGACCCCAGGGACTCCACGCGCATGGATCCCAAGGGACTCGATCAGTTAGATTACTTCGCCTCCAAGCTAAAAGAACGTGGCATCTACTTCGGCTGGTCGCACACGTACGGTTTCAAGGTTGTGCCCGGCGACAGCAAACGGCTGCTGGCCTACGACGAGATCGCCAGGAATCTCAAGGACAACAACACCTACGCTTTCATCCACTTCGCCGAGGACGTGCAGGACCTGATGATCGAAATGGTCGTCAACTTGCTCAAGCACAAGAACCCCTACACCGGCCGGACCTACGCCAACGAGCCGGCCCTTTGCTTCATCGAGTTGCAGAATGAGGACGACATTTTCTTCTACACCTCGGAGAAGGCGTTCAACGCCTGTCCAACGTACAAGAAGCGTTTCTTGGCACGGTTCGCCGCCTGGCTGAAGGAGCGCTACGGTTCGCAGGAGAAACTGGCCTCCGCGTGGGAGGATGCCCTGAAGAAGGGTGAGACACTGGCGGACGCCAACATTGTGCCGCAACTGAACCCGTGGTTCTTCGGCGAGGACAACCTGCCGAAGCAGAAGGGCGGGGTGCGACGCCGGCTATTGGACACGGCCGCGTTCCTGCACCACGTTCAGGACCGCTTCTACAGCCGCTTCGTCAAGGCCATCCGCGACGCCGGCTACAAGGGCCCGCTGAACGGCTCGCCCTGGCAGGCCCCGAGTATGCTGCCGCATTACTACAACCTGTACTCCGATTACAAGGTCGGCTTCATCGATCGGCACAACTATTTCGAGGGCAAGGGCCCGGGCATGTTCGCCTCCATGCTCACCAAGCCGGGCAGCGGCTATTTCAGCAGTGGTCTGCAGCAGGTGGTCGATCGGCCGTTCGTCCTGTCGGAGTGGATCCACGTTTATCCCAACGTCTACTCGGCGGAAGGGCCGGCCATCATTGCGGCCTACGGCATGGGCCTGCAAGGCTGGGACGCCTCCTACGAGTTCCAGTCACAGGCCAACCGCCGGAGCTTCGGCGACATCGCCGGCAACTTCCCCTGGGGCGTCTGGGATGCCGACGTGCCTACGTCGCAGGGGCAGTTCCCCTCTCTGGCCCGGATGATCTACCGCGGCGACGTCAAGCAGGGAGAGATCATCTCCGTGCGCCGCGTCAGCCCGACCGACCTGGCCGAGGGCAAATTCTCCTTCTCCGACAAGGTGGAGCAGAAGGGCGACGTGAAAACCTTCGGCGGCAGCGTGCCTCCGGAAGCGCTGGCCGCGGGACGTGTCGTTGTCGAGTTCACCGGCAAATCCCAAGCGTCCCAACTGCCGGACCTGAAGCGCTACCGCGAGGGCTCGGTCATCAAGTCGGTGACGGGGCAGCTGGCCTGGGACACGTCCGACAAGGGCTTTTTCACGGTGAACACCGCAGGCACCAAGGCGGTCGTCGGTTTCACCGGGGGCAAGGAGCAGACGCTGGGCGACGTCAAGGTGAAGCTCGACACACCGTTCGCGTCGCTGTTCCTGACGGCGCTGGAGCGTGGCGACGACCTGGCCGGCTGCAAGCGGGCCCTGATCACCGTGCTGGCCCGGCAGAGCAACACCGGCTTCAGCTACTTCGCGCCGGATAACCGGGTCTTGAAGAACGGGGGTGGGCCGATCTTGCTGGAGCCGGTGAAGGCGACGCTGACCATTGCGGGCCGACCGATCAAGGCAGTGAACCTGCTGGACCACGATGGCCGCCGCACCGGCCGGACGTTGGCCGTGAAGGATGGACGCTTCATGCTGGATGGGGCGAAGGACAAGGCCATTTACTACGAAGTGGAGTATCGCTAACAACCGGGGGAGCCGGGATCGTTAGCGACTGGAGTGAGCGAACGCCAGCGATACCGCTGGGCGCTCCCGCTGGCGTTCGCACCGCTCCCGCCACCGGAGCGAACCGTCCACATCATCGGTCAGACAGGGAGATTGGCGAGAGGCTGATAGGTACACATCAAGATGGACGAGGTGCAGATTTGGAGCGGGAACGTCTGGGCTTTCCAGTCCGAGAAATCCCACTCGATCAGATGGTAGGGCGTGCCCTCGGGGGGCTTGCCCCGGGAAGCCCAGATAAGGAGGATGGGTGGAAGGTTTCTGGAGTAGCCAACGTTCCTGCTCTTGGCCACCCGAATCTCCCGAAGGCCGGTCACGTGCTCACGAACCCAGTCGAGCATCCGCTCCAGTTCTTGCTGCATGCCGAATGTGGCCACGAGGGCAGCAGCTGCCTCCGTCACTTCCACTGGAACGGCCGACATGATTCCGTCTCCTTATTGAATAGCAGCGCGCCCGAATCAAGGCCATCTTGCTCGAATGTCCCCGATCGCCGCCGCTCGGCGTGCCGGGTCGCTGTCGATCTGGTCCAGCAAAGCAATCGCCACCTGTGCCAGCACCAGATGCTTAGAAACCTCAGTTGCGTCTGCGAACAAACGGACAGTGGCCAGGGCAAAGTCTGCTTCCTCAACGAACGAGACGAGCCGTCTCAAGGCCTCCCAAACACGAAGGAGATCCATGCTGGTAACAGATCTAAACCGCAACAGCACAAAGTCGTGAATGTCAACCTGGGCAGGCAGCGGGAACCCCCAGCGATCCAGGGCGGCCCTCGCCTCGTGGAGCACGGCGAGGTAGAGCCGGCTGACTGCCGAACGCCAGTTCACTTCCTTTGGCAGGCTCAGCAAGTGCTGTGCGGCATCCAGAAACTCCCTGCCGTCCATTCGCCCTCCGGGCGGATCGTCCCTTGACCTCGCTGGCCTTGCCGAGGCTGCCCACGAGCCAGCCGCAATCATTCTTGCCCAAAGTCCATTTCAGCGCCAAGCCGAAGTTTTCTCCGTGGTCGTAGTGTCGTAGTTCTGGCCTCTCCAGGGCCAACGGCGCGGCGACGGCATAGGATGATCCTGGGACAACCCAAACCCACGCGAACGAGGGGGCCATGGCAGTCTCTGTTGAAGTCGCGACGCTGTTCCTGCGTGAAATGGCGGCCCGAGGCGTTCCGGTCACGGTCCGCGCAGATGGCCAGTACGAGTTCCGCCGGGGCAGCGGCGCCAACGCCATCAGCCTGGAGAACGTGAGCAAGGAGTTCGAGCGCGATCGCGACCCGGATCGAGTGCGGCGCTTCGTGGACTCGATTCTCACGGCCCCCGTCATCCCGGACTGGCCCGACGCCCGGAAGGGACTGTACTTCGCTGTCGAGCCGGCTGACTGCGACTTCGCCGACACGGTCCGCGAGGCGGTCAGCGATTCCGTCTTCCGCATCCTGGTGTATCTCAACGAGCCAGGCAACCAGCTGATGTGGGTCTCGGACAGCATGCTCGCGCACTGGAACCAGACGCGCCAGGCTGCGGAGGAAGCCGCGGCCAGCAACCTGGCCGTGCTGCTGCGGAACGCCCCACTGCAACTGACCGAAATGGACGGCCGGACCTTCGCCACCTTCGGGATTCACTCGCCCTTCAAGGCAGCGCTGCCGTTCGCGCCGAACTTCCGGGAGGTGGTCGGGGCGAAGCTCGGCTGGCCGCTGTACGCGCTGATCCCCAGCCGCGATTTCGTCTACGTCTTCGCCGAGAAGGATCAACCGCTGCTGGGCGTGCTGGGCCGGGCCGCGGTGGAGGAGTTTGAGAAGGGCGCTTACCCGGTATCGCGCGACGTCTTCCTGGTGTCCGACGAGGGCATCACGGCCGTCTTTGAGCTTCAGGTCGTCCGTCCGCCGGGCGCCGACGAGGAGGAAGAGGAAGGGAACGGCCTGAAGACGATCCGTTTCCAGGGGGGAACAATCATCTTCCGCATCCCCGCAACCTGGGAGGAAGAATACGAGGAGAACGAAGGCGACTTCTGCGATCCCGACGAGGATACCGGAACACTGCGGCTCCGGCTGCGGACCTTTCAGTTCGAGGGGCCGATCGATGCCGACCGCGTTGCGGGGATGATGCAGAACCAGGCCCAGGAGCACGGGGTCCCGGTAGAACGGCTGTCCAACGGCAACGCACTGGTCTTTTACACCCATGACTTCGAGGAGGACGGCGAGGAGCATCGGATGTGGGTCTGGGCCATCGGCAATCCGGTGCTGCCGCGCTGCGCAAGGCTGGCTCTGTTCACTTACACAGTGCGGTCGGAGCAGGTTGAGGACGAGGAGATCGTCGAGTTGCTCGGCCTGCTCGACGGGCAAGTGCAGCAGGCGCGGTTCGCAACAGAACTGGGGCAGTGACAGCCAGGCTGCGGAGCGGAGTGGCGATTTACCCTCCGGAGGTGGGCGTGTGGACGACAGAACCTTTCTGGCACTGGCGTGTCGGGAGCCATTCGGCACCTGCTCCGACGCCGAGTGGGGCGAACTCACCGGCCACCTGCTTGCGTCGCTGTCCCAGTTCCTTGGTGTTCCGCTGGAGTTCGTCGGCGGACGCCGGCCGGATGGGGACAACTTCTCGCCGCTCGTCCGCTCGGTCGGCGACGTCTGCCCTGCTCTCGGGGTCCAGCTGGCCGGCATGATCTCGTGCTGGACGCCCAGGCGGGACAGTGGCTTGCAGATCGAGGCGCTGCTCTTTCTCTTCGTCCACGGCCAACGGGTGGCGCCGCCTGGGCTGGTGTTCCTCACCTGCAAATACCTCGGTCTTGGTGGCGGACCGGAGTGGGCGTGGCAGGGATGGCAGACGAGCGACTTTGGCGAACAGTGGGCTCCGTACACCCACAGGCGTTTCTTCGGAGGTGCGGAGGCGGAACTGCCGGGCGCGGGCCCGGGCACCTGTTCGCCCTAACTTTGCGATGCTGACAGGCCGGGACACCTCCCTCGGATCAAGCAACGGTTTGCTGGACGAACTCGCCCTCGTGGCTCTGCCACTCGGTAGCACCCTCGTGGACGGCGCGTTGTGTGAGGGAGAGCATCAGAAAGTTTGGCAGGCGTGTTGCTCCGGAAGGGACCCTTTCCGTGACGAACAAACAGCATGGCTGGCGTTGTTTGAGACGGCAACCACAAGCGTGAGGTATAACACGGCAGCAGTGCTCCATTAGCAGATGCAAGGTTCACTGTCCGGCCACGGTGAGCCGGGTGGTGATCTTGGCGTTCGACGACGGAGGGTAGCCGTGCGTTTGGGACTCGTTACCGACATCCACAGTCATCCGGCCGAGCTGGCCCGTGCCCTGGCCCTCTTTCGCCAGCACGAGGTTGATCGTGTCGTCACCATCGGCGATACCATTGATGCGTTTGCTCGGTCAGACGGAGCCGGGGAGGTTGCCGCGCTGTTGCTTGAGGCCGACGCCGTTGGCGTGTGGGGCAACCACGACTTCAGCCTCTGTCGCGACGTGCCGGAACGAACGCGGGCCCGGTTCCCCCCCGTGGCGCTGACCTTCATGGCTCGAATGCAACCGCGCCTGGTGATCGCGGATTGCCACTTCAGCCACAAGGAGGCATCGGTGGACCCGCACGACGTGACCCAACTTTGGGATGTGACGGATCGCCCCCTCGACCTGCTGGAACGGGCCAGGCAGGCCTTTGCCGCAGTGCCCCATCGCTGGCAGTTCGTTGGGCACTATCACCGCTGGTGGGCCGCGACGTCATCTGGTGCAGTGTTGTGGGATGGTTCTGCACCGCTGGACCTAGGGTTTCCGGATCGCTCTTTTGTTGTCGTTGCCGCCACCTGTGAAGGATGGTCTGGTGTCCTGGACATTGAGCAGGGGACGCTGCAGCCACTGTGGTGCGGCACTATCGAACCACCTGCGTCCGTGGACAGGCCACGTGAGTAAGTTGGCATGGCAGACATTTCGATGCCTTGCACCTGCAGGCGCGCGCTTTCCAGAGGGCACAACACAACCGGCCAGTCATCCCAGCGGAATGACCGGCCGGTCCATGACGTCACTCCATCACACGCTTACTCAGCGGTGAAGTTGGCCAGGTATTGGTCAAACACCTTTCGTTGCTCGTGCTCGGTGGTCTGCAGTTTCTTGACGTCGGCCTGGTATCTTTCGATGACGGTCTCCTGGTCGTTGAGCTTCTTGAGATACCGCTGACCGATCTCGGAGTCGGCAGGCACCTCCTTGAGGTTGGCGCGCAGCCTGGCCTGGTCATCGGTGAGGATCTTCAGTTGCCGGTTGATCTCGGCAATTTCCTGCTGCGTCTTGTTGAGAGTCCAACGAAGCACCATTGCCTTGTGCAAGCCTTCCTTGACCTTGGCAGAAATAACAGGCTGGCTGATGAAGAAGCGAATGCTGTTGTCGTCGAGGTTGCTCAGGACCAACTCCTGTTTGAAGACACGCTCCTCGGTGACCGTTTGGGTCTCGCTCTTGTCGGGAGCAACCTTGACCTGGAAACGATAGAAGTCGGAGGCAGTCTCGGCGGGCTTGTCGGTGTTGACCAGATGGAAGTCGTTGGCGCACCGGATGCTCGATCAGCACAGTCCGCTCGGCGTCATTGCGGTTCTTGATGGTGTAGGTCTTGGATTCACGCACCTTGGTCGTTGTGGTAATGACACCCTTGACTGCCTTGAGCTGGACGATCTTGCCGTTGTCGGCGTGGGGCACGGGATTGACCTCGGTGCCCAGATCGATGGCGTAGGAGAGCAACCGTTCCTCGTTGGGCTGGATGTCCTGTACTCGGCTGTCGCCGGCATAATTGCCGCCTTCAAAGACGGTGATGGGGCCCTGCATCAGGTGCAGTCCGGAGGTGTTCTTGAACTTGAGCCCAAGCAGAGGGAACTTGGCCTGGACACGCTCGTTGTAGATGGAGACACGGCTGGCTTCGATGTCCTTGCCGACGATCGGCAGCATCGGCGCTCTTCTGGCGGGGCAGGCTCACTGGCTTGTTCAACGCATACTGGAAGAAATCCCCCAACTTCGCAGCACTTGCCGCTGCACTCACGCTTGAACTGAGATCGAGCCGCTTCTCCAGTTGCTCGATGCGATCGAGCGCGTAGTTGCTGGGGGCTAAAGGCTTGGCCGGTGCCGCGCCGCGCTCGCCACGGCTTCGATTCGCTCCGTTGGCCTTCGCTCGTTCATAAAACAGCTGATTCTCCCTCAATTCCTCAAGCGCAACCGCCGGCTTCTTGTCGTCACTCAGGGAACCGCTGTAAGAGGGGGGTCGGAGGGAAGCGAAGAGTTCCAGTTCGACGGTAGGACGAGGAACAAAGAGCGGCGTGTACAGATCCATCTGGAAAGAGATGGGCCTGCCCGCGACGAGGGCCATGCGGACGTCCTTCCAGTCCTCGTCGGTGGGGTTCTCGACAATGGCCCAGCCTTGCAGATAGGGCTTCTCCTTCTTGTCCAGGACCAGCCGATAGCTCGTCTTCCAGATGGGGTTCTCGATCACGTAACCAACACGCACTTCCCGCTTGCCCTCGCCCTGGAAGTTGATGCTCACCGCTTTCTTCTGCGTGTCGTGAGACAACGCCAGCGTTTCCAGGGCCTTGCGGAACTCGCTGTCCATGATCGGATTGAGGAAACGCACCCGCTGCACTTCGTTGAGCTTGAGCGAACGGATGCCATCGCTGCACCACAGGTTGAGCAGTTCGATTTCGACGGTGCCCTCCTTGCCAGCAGCTTGCTTCTGTTTCTCGATGCCGACCACGGTGCCGCTCATCGTTCCCGGCTGGGTGGCGTTGCCCTGCTGCAGCACCACTTCGACCTTCTCGCCTCGGGCCTGGTTCAGCAGTTGGCCGAAGCTGGGATTGTTCGTCAGGTTGATGGCGAAGGACTTCAAGATGCGTTCGACGGGAGCGTTGGAGTCGTAGGAAACGGTGGAGACGTGACCGCCATCGAGGTCGCGGACCACCATGCTCTTGAGCAGGTCGTTGATGTCCGCCACCGGGAACGACAGATCGACCCGGGCGTCGCCCTCGATCTTCCCTTCCCGCTGGAAATAGCCCACGCCGGAGCTAAACAGCACCACCTGGCCAATCGGCAGCTGGACCGTCCTGGCCGACGGCTGTTCGTCTCGGCCGGGTTCCTTGTTGACCTGGGCCGTGCCAGGACGCAGTAAGAACAGAGCGGCACCCAACGCAGCCAATGCAACCAATGTTAGCAGAGAGTAGCGACGCATGTTTCATTTCCAGTGTGTTGTTGGTTTGCTGGTGTGACAACTCGCTTTGCAGCGAACAACATGACTGGTCGGCCGCTTGCTCAGGGACGACCAGTCAACGAATGACTCCTCCCCACGCTCACTCGGCGGTGAAGCTGGCCAAATAGTTCTCGAACACCTTGCGTTGCTCGTGTTCGGTGGTTTGCAGTTTCTTGACGTCCGCCTGATACGTTTCGATGACTGTTTCCTGGTCATTCAGTTTCTTGAGGTAACGCTTGCCGATCTCGGAATCGCTGGGCACTTCCTTGAGGTTGGCACGGAGGCGGACCTGGTCGTCGGTGAGGACCTTGAGTTGCCGCTCCAACTCGGCGATGTCCTGCTGGGTCTTGTTGAGAGACCAGCGCAGTCCCATCGCCTTGTTCAAGCCTTCCTTGACCTTGGGAGAGATGACCGGCTGGTTGATGAACAAGCGAATGGTATTGTCGTCGAGGTTGCTCAGGACCATCTCCTGTTTGAAGACACGTTCCTCGGTAACGGTTTGGGTTTCGGTCTTGTTGGGAGCGACCTTGACCTGGAAGCGATAGAAGTCGGCTGCAGTCTCAGCGGGCTTGTCGGTGTCCACCAGTTTGAAGTCGTTGCGCACCGGATGCTCGATGAGGACGACACGCTCGGCCTCGTTGCGGTTCTTGATGGTGTAGGTCTTGGATTCACGCACCTTGGTCGTGGTGGTAATGACACCCTTGACTGCCTTGAGCTGAACGATCTTGCCATTGTCAGAATGCGGTACGGGGTTGACTTCCGTGCCCAGGTCGATGGCGTAGGAAAGCAGCCGTTCTTCTTTGGGCTGGATGTCCTCAATGCGGCTGTCGCCGGCGTAGTTGGAGCCCTCGAAGACGGTGATGGGGCCCTGCATCAGATGGAGTCCGGAGGTGTTCTTGAACTTGAGACCGAGCAGGGGGAACTTGGCCTGGACACGCTCGTTGTAGATGGAGACGCGAGTCGCCTCGATGTCTTTGCCCACGATCGGCAGCATGGCGCTCTTCTGCCGCGGCAGGCTCACTGGCTTGTTCAGCGCATACTGGAAGAAATCCCCTAACTTCGCAGCACTTGCCGCCGCGCTGACGCTGGAGCCCAGATCCAGGCGCTCATTCAACTTCCTCTGCAAATCTCGGCTTTGAAGACTGAGTCCCGGCCCACCAGCTGCACCACCTGGCCGGAACCGTCCACCACCTCCCGCCCCGCCCGCGAAACCGAAGCCGGTTGGTCCAGGCATGGCTTCGGGGGCTTTCGGCTCCAGCTTGGCGGCAGCATCGGCGAGATCGCCGCTGTAAGTGGGGGGCCGGAGTGAGGCAAACAACTCCAACTCGACGGTTGGGCGTGGGACGTAAAGGGGCGTGTACAGGTCCATCTGGAAGGAGATGGGTCTGCCCGCGACCAGAGCCATCTTCACGTCCTTCCAGTCCTCGTCGGTGGGGTTCTCGACGATGGCCCAGCCTTGCAGGTAGGGCTTCTCCTTCTTGTCCAGGACCAGCCGATAGCTGGTCTTCCAGATCGGGTTCTCGATCACGTAACCGACACGCACATCCCGTTTGCCATCGCCCTGGAAGTTGATGCTCACCGCCTTCTTCTGAGTGTCGTGCGAGAGCGCCAGGGTTTCCAGCGCCTTGCGGAACTCGCTGTCCATGATCGGGTTGAGGAACCGCACCCGCTGCACTTCGTTCAGTTTCAGCGAACGGATGCCGTCGCCGCACCAGAGGTTGAGCAGTTCGATTTCGACGGCGCCATCCTTGCCGGCGGCCTGCTTCTGTTTCTCGATGCCGACCACGGTGCCGCTCATTGTTCCCGGCTGGGTGGCGTTGCCCTGCTGCAGTACAACCTCGACCTTCTCGCCTCGGGCCTGGTTCAGGAGTTGACCGAAGCCGGGATTGCTCGTCAGGTTGATGGCGAAGGACTTCAGAGTGCGTTCGACGGGAGCGTTGGAGTCGTAGGACACGGTGGAAACGTGGCCGCCATCGAGGTCGCGCACCACCATGCTCTTGAGCAGGTCGTTGATGTCCGCCACCGGGAACGACAGATCCACCCGGGCATCCCCCTCGACCTTCCCTTCCCGCTGGAAATAGCCCACCCCGCTGGAGAACAGCACCACCTGGCCAATCGGTAACTGCACCGTCCTGGCCGACGGCTGATCGTCCCGTCCGGATTCCTTGTTGACCTGGGCCACGCTCGGCCGCAGTAAGAACAGAGCGGCACCCAACGCAGCCAAGGCAACCACTGTCAGCAGAGAGTAGCGACGCATGTTTCATTCCTCGTGGGCGTGCTGGATTGCGAGTGTGGGAAAAGCCTTCGCGGAGAACAGCACGACCGGTCGGCTGCTGGCGCAACGCCGACCGGTCAGCGAATCATTCCTTCACGCGCTTACTCGGCGGTGAAGTTGGCCAGGTATTGCTCAAACACCTTGCGTTGCTGATGCTCGGTGGTTTGCAGTTGCTTGACCTCGGCCTGGTACTTTTCGATGACCGTCTCCTGGTCGTTGAGCTTCTTGAGATAGCGCTGGCCAATCTCGGAGTCGGAGGGCACCTCCTTGAGATTGGCCCGGAGCCTGGCCTGGTCGTCGGTGAGGACCTTCAGCTGCCGGTTGATCTCGGCGATCTCCTGCTGCGTCTTGTTCAAGGTCCAACGCAGTTCCATCGCCTTGTGCAGACCTTCCTTGACCTTGGCGGAGATGACCGGCTGGCTGATGAAGAAACGGATACTGTTGTCGTCGAGGTTACTGAGGAACATCTCCTGTTTGAAGACACGTTCCTCGGTGACCGTTTGCGTTTCGGTCTTGTTGGGAGCGACCTTGACCTGGAAGCGGTAGAAGTCCGAGGCGGTCTCGGCGGGCTTGTCGGTGTCCACGAGCTTGAAGTCGTTGCGCACCGGATGCTCGATCAGTACAGTCCGCTCGGCGTCATTGCGGTTCTTGACGGTGTAGGTCTTGGATTCACGCACCTTCGTCGTGGTGGTAATGACACCCTTGACTGCCTTGAGCTGGACGATCTTGCCATTGTCAGCGTGCGGCACGGGGTTGACTTCGGTGCCCAGGTCGATGGCGTAGGAGAGCAGCCGTTCCTCGTTGGGCTGGATGTCCTGCACCCGGCTGTCCCCGGCATAGTTGCCGCCTTCAAAAACGGTGATGGGGCCCTGCATCAGGTGCAGTCCGGAGGTGTTCTTGAACTTGAGCCCCAGCAGGGGGAACTTGGCCTGGACGCTCTCGTTGTAGATGGAGACGCGGCTGGCCTCGATGTCCTTGGCGACAATCGGCAGCATGGCGCTCTTCTGCCGTGGCAGGCTCACCGGCTTGTTCAAGGCGTACTGGAAGAAATCGCCCAGCTTCGCCGCGCTCGCTGCTGCGTTGACGCTCCTGCCCAGATCCAGGCGATCAGCCAACTGCTTCTGCAGCTCTCGGCTTTGGGGACCGTGAGCCATCCCAAAACCACCTAACCCTGCCTGCCGCCGGCCCTCGCCCGCCTTGTCCTTCAAAGCCAGACCCTCCGCTTCATCGAAGGCCTCTGTCTTTGCCCTCGCAGCGTCCTTGAGGCTCTCAATCCCGAGATTGCCGCTGTAAGTGGGCGGCCGGAGAGAAGCGAACAATTCCAGTTCGACGGTGGGACGAGGGACGTAAAGCGGGGAGTAGAGGTCCATCTGGAAGGAGATGGGCCTGCCGGCGACCAGAGCCATCTTCACGTCTTTCCAGTCCTCGTCGGTGGGGTTCTCGACGATGGCCCAGCCTTGCAGGTAGGGCTTCTCCTTCTTGTCCAGGACCAGCCGATAGCTGGTCTTCCAGATGGGGTTCTCGATCACGTAACCAACACGCACTTCCCGCTTGCCTTCCCCCTGGAAGTTGATGCTCACTGCTTTCTTTTGGGTGTCGTGCGAGAGCGCCAGCGTTTCCAAAGCCTTGCGGAACTCGCTGTCCATGATCGGATTGAGGAAACGCACCCGCTGCACTTCATTCAGCTTCAGCGAACGAATGCCGTCGCTGCACCACAGGTTGAGCAGCTCGATCTCGACGGTGCCATCCTTGCCGGCAGCCTGCTTCTGTTTCTCGATGCCGACCACGGTGCCGCTCATCGTGCCCGGCTGAGTGGCATTGCCCTGTTGCAGCACAACTTCGACCTTCTCGCCTCGTGCCTGGTTCAGGAGTTGACCGAAGCCGGGATTGTTCGTCAGGTTGATGGCGAAGGACTTCAAGGTGCGTTCGACGGGGGCGTTGGAGTCGTAGGAGACGGTGGAGACGTGGCCGCCATCGAGATCGCGCACCACCATGCTCTTGAGCAGGTCGTTGATGTCCGCTACCGGGAACGACAGATCCACGCGGGCATCGCCCTCGACCTTGCCTTCCCGCTGGAAGTAACCCACGCCGCTGGAAAACAGAACCACCTGGCCGATCGGTAACTGCACCGTCCTGGCCGACGGCTGATCGTCCCGTCCGTTGCCCTTGTCGGGCTGTGCTGACGTGCGGCTGGCCAGGAACACCGACAGGGTTGCCGCGACGGCGAGCGAGCCGGCCACACTGGCCAGCAACCATTTCTGGTTCATCGAGTTTCCTCCTCTGGGAGTCCTCTGCGATTGACTTCTTGAAAACACGCACAATCTGGCTACCCCTATAGACGAGCATCTCGTCCAGTAAGATTGCCGACTTGTCCCGGGGGCACCCATGCACGAAACCGTTCGCCGGCTGGTCCTCGATTACAATGCCGACCTGCCTCTGGAACAGGCGCACACCATTTCCGCGCGCTGGTACACCGACCCCGACCTGGCCGAGCTGGAGCGGCGGGCCGTTTTCGGGGACAGCTGGCAGCTCGTCGGCCGGTGCGAAACCCTCACCGAGCCCGGGTCGTTCCTGACCGCGGACGTGGCCGGGGAGCCGATCCTGGTCCTGCGCGATCCGGCCGGCCAGCTGCGTGCCTTCGCCAACGTCTGCCGGCACCGGGCTGCGTTGCTGCTCACCGAACCGTGCGGCAAGGTGACCAAGCTCCGCTGCCGCTACCACGGCTGGACCTATGACCTGACCGGCCGGCTCCGCGGCACGCCCGAGTTCGAGGGCGTGCAGGATTTCTGCCGGGACGACATGGGGTTGCCGCCGCTGACCGTCGCCGCCTGGGGGCCGTTCGTCTGGGTCCACGCGGGGCAGCCGGCTGTTCCCCTGGAGCAGTTTCTGGCCCCGCTGATTCAGCGAAACCAGGGCCGGGACCTGGCGGCGCTGCACTTCGTTGAACGGCGGACGTATGAGCTGGCCTGCAACTGGAAGGTGTTTGTCGATAACTATCTCGACGGCGGCTATCACGTCAACTCCGTCCATCCCGGGCTGGCCGGCATCCTTGATTACAGTCAGTACCGTTCGGAAATCTTCGCCGAGTGCAGCGTCCAGCTCAGTCCGATCGCGCCGCCGAAGGATGAGACGTCGGCCGCGGTTGCCGTCGTCCGCACCGGGACGGAAGCGCAGTACTGGTTCTTCTATCCCAACCTGATGATCAACCTCTACGAAGGGGTGATGGATACCAACCTCGTGCTGCCCCTGGGGCCCGACCGCTGCCGGGTGATCTTCGACTTCTGGTTCGCCGACACCGCGACACCCGAAGCACTGTCGGCCATTCAGCAGAGCATCGCCGTCGCACATCAGATCCAGCTGGAGGACGTTGGCATCTGCGAGGACGTGCAGCGCGGTCTGCACAGCCGATCGTTCCAGGCCGGCCGGTTCAGCGTGCGACGCGAGGGGCCGGGGTATCACTTCCAGCAGCTGCTCGCGCGCCGGCTGAGAGCTGCGTTGTGACCCTTGGAATCGCTTGGACACAAGCCCGAAGCGCCAGCGCCGGGACATCTGGGACTGTCCCGGCGCTGGCGCTTCGGGCTTGTGTCCCGGCGCTGGCGCTTCGGGCTTGTGTCCCGGCGCTGGCGCTTCGGGCTTGTGTCCCGGCGCTGGCGCTTCGGGCTTGTGTCCGACTCACGGCTGCACCGCGACTCGCGTTCCCGGGTGCCGGAGGGCATGCTGAAACGCCTCGTCGGCCTGCTCCAGCGGAAACGTCGCCGACACCAGCTGCTGGAACACGAAGCTGTCGCGCTGCCCGGCCAGGAACTGCATGGCCGTCAGCAGGTCATCCGGAGCGTAGTTATGCACTCCCCGGATGGTCAGCAGCCGGCGGACGATCCGCTCCGGGTCCAGCGAGACCGCTCGTGTCGGGAACACCGTTCCGACCAGGACGAGGATGCCGCCGATCCGCACCAGTTGCGCCCCCAGTTCCACCGCATTGGCGGAGCCGGATAGCTCGACCACGAGATCCGCACCTCGCCCCTCCGTCACGGCCTCGACAACCGGCCGGAGGGCCGACTCGTCCGCCAGGCAGCAGTGAGTGGCGCCGAACGCCCGCGCCCTCTCGGCCCGGTCTGGATCGATGTCGCAGCAGATCACCGCCCGGGCACCGTGACCGCGGGCCATCGCGCAGGCCGACAAGCCCAGCACCCCCGCGCCCAGGAGCAGGACCGTCTGGTCACCGCAACCATACCCCGCACGCAAGGCGGCCGCCACGGTGGCCGTACTGCAGCTGGCCGGGCAGGCGAGGCGATTGTCCAACTCCTCCGGCACGCGCACCAGGGCCGTTCCGGGCCGCAAGACACAGTACTCCGCCAGGCCGCCGCTCAGTGCCGAGCGCGACAGCGGTTCATGGCCGTACTTGAACAGCGTTTCGCATTTCTGCGGCAACTGGTGCCGGCAGCAGAAGCACTGACCACAGGAGACGGCCACCGACCAGGTGACGCGATCGCCCTCGTGCAGCGGCGCCCCGGAAACGTCGTGGCGCGGCGCGTCCGGACCGAAGTCCGCGATCCGGCCAAGGATCTCGTGCCCCAGCACCGAGGGGGTGGGACTCTGGCGCCGGCCCACGTAAGTGTGCAGGTCGCTGCCGCAGATGGTGCAGCAGGTGACGCGGATGAGGATTTCGCCGGCTTTGAGTTCTGGAAGGGGGAAGTCTTGCAGCAGCAGCGGTGTCCCCGCTCCCAGGAACACGGCTGCCCGGACGGTTTCTGGTCGTGGCATCTGATTCCTCCCTCAATTCCAATTGTAACTCGCCCCACGAACTGCTCCCACTCGCGGAATGTCGTGCCTGGCTTGGCGCTAACGGCTACAATTGTTCTGATAACCACCAAACCTCGCTCTGTTTCGACGAGGACGTTCACCATGCGACGATTCAGCGCTGCCGGGCTGCTGCTGCTGCTGATTGCTCTGCCACCGCGTGCCTGGGGTGTCGAGTTTACCATCTCTCCGGTGGACCGGGGCCTGTACCGGGGGAGCCCGCCGCGCTGTCGTGCTGACTTCGAGCAGCTGCGCCGGCTCGGCATCCGCACCATCCTCGACATGCAATCGTTCTGGCCCGACGTGACCGACTGGGAGCAACGGATGGCGGCCGAGTACGGCATCGCCTACTGGAACTATCCGGTGTCGCCCCTGCCCGGTACGACGGAGGAGATCGAAGTGGCGTTTCGGCTCATGCTGCGCCGGGATGCCTACCCCATGTTCGTGCATTGCCAGCAAGACCGCGACCGCAACAGCGTGGTGTGCGCCCTGTATCGCGTCCGCTTCCAGGGCTGGTCGCCGCAAGCGGCCTACCAGGAGATGCTCCGCTTCGGGCTCCGTGAGATCCTGGTCTTTTACCACCGCTACTTCTGGGAGAATGCCTACGGGCCGGGCTGGCCGGCCCGAAAGTGAGGGTTGGGCACGTGGCGGCGCGCGTTCACTGAGGCAACCACGCCACTCCGCTGCGCGGTTCCGCGTCGCAGGTATTGCGACTCAGAAAGAGAAAGTCTGCTTCGGCCCCTGACCCAGGGCGATGCCCTGGGCTATCGTGTTGCGCCCCTTCGGGGCGGAAAACCTTGTCTTTCGCCCCGAAGGGGCGCAACACGATAGCCCAGGGCATCGCCCTGGGGACCAGCGAAGGACGTTTGTTTTCTGAGCCGCAATAAACAAACCGAGCCTCTCACTTCTGCGCCAGCAACTGCCGCAACACGTACGACAGGATGCCGCCGTGCTGATAGTACCGGATCTCCTGCGGCGTATCAATTCGCACGAGCGCCTGGAACGTCTTCGCGCTGCCGTCCGCCCGCTTGGCCCGAACGGTGATCGCCTTGCCGGCGACCTGTCCGGTGGCCAGCAGGGCCGGCAGGCCCTCCAGATCGTAGACCTCCTCGCCGTTCAGCCCCAGGCTGGCCGCGTTCTCGCCTGCGCGGAATTGCAGCGGCAGAATGCCCATGCCCACCAGGTTGCTGCGGTGGATGCGCTCGTAGCTCTCGGCGATCACCGCACGCACGCCCAGCAGCTTCGGCCCCTTGGCCGCCCAGTCGCGCGAGGAGCCGGAGCCGTACTCCTTGCCGGCCAGGATCAGCAGCGGCACGTTCTCCTGCTCGTACTGCATCGCGGCATCGAAGATCGACATGCCGGCGCCATCGGGCAGGTGACGGGTGACGCCGCCCTCGGTGCCGGGGGCCAGCAGGTTCTTGAGCCGGACGTTGGCGAAGGTGCCGCGCACCATCACCTCGTGGTTGCCGCGCCGCGAGCCGTAGGAGTTGAAATCGCTGGGCTGCACGCCATGCTCGATCCAGGTACTTGCCGGCCGGGCTGTTCGCCTTGATCGAGCCGGCCGGCGATATGTGGTCGGTGGTGATGCTGTCGCCCAGCACCGCCAGCACCCGCGCCCCGCGAATGTCCCGCACCGGCGGCGGCTCGGCAGACATGCTCTCGAAGTAGGGCGGATGCCGGACGTAGGTCGAGTCCGGCTCCCACTGGAACAGGTCGCCCAGCGGAACCGGCAGGGACTTCCAGTGCTCGTCGCCATCGTAGACGGCACCGTATTGCTTCTGGAACATCTCGGACCGAACCGATTTGCGGACCGCGTCGTCAATCTCCTGCCGGGTCGGCCAGACGTCCTTCAGAAAGACCGGCTGCCCCTTGCTGTCCGTGCCGAGCGGTTCGTTCTTCAGGTCGATGTCCACCCGGCCGGCCAGGGCGTAGGCCACCACCAGCGGCGGCGAGGCGAGGTAGTTGGCGCGAACCTCGCCGTGAATCCGGCCCTCGAAGTTGCGGTTGCCGCTCAGCACCGAGGCCACGACGAGCTTGCCGGACTCGATTCCCTTGGACACCGGCTCAGGTAGTGGACCGGCGTTCCCGATGCAGTTGGATACAGAAACCGTGCCGGCCACAAAGGCATGCAAGCCTTCCACCGACAGGTCGAACACCGGATGCTTGCCTGCGGGACGGCGATCGAGAACACGCAGGGTCATCGTCGGCAGCGTCTCGGATGTTTTCTCGACGCAGTAGCGTTTGCTGTAGTCGGTTTCCTCACGCGCCAGGAGCGGCGCGAACCAGTCCCGGACGCCAAGCTGTTCCAGCACTTCGACAGGCGAAGGGAAACCACAGCTGTCGCGATGGAGCGGCCGGAATGTTCGATCTTCGGGTTGTGGCAGCCGGTCGAAGCGATCGTGTCCCTCCAGCAGCGAGTAATGGGGGAAGACGATCGTCTCGCGCTGGGTCAACTCCGCCGCCGCCAGCTTGCGGGCCTTGCTGAAGCTAAGTTCGGGACGAACCCGGCGCAGTTCCTGCAACCGAAGCGACATCCACAAGCGCTGCTTGTTGATCTTCGCCACGGTCCGCCAGTAGACCGCTGCCGCGCTAGCCCGCAGGGCCTTGTCCACGCAGTAACGGAAGCCAACTCGCTCCACGAAAGACAGGCCATCCGGCAACTGAAAGCGCACTTCGATGCGAGGGGAACCGTCCTGGGCGGCGGGATACGTGGAGTCCGAACGGCGCGTCTCGTACTTCAGCAGGTTCACACCTTCGGTTCTCACTCCACAGCGTCCCAGGAGCCTGAGCAGATCACGCATCAACTGTTCAAGCTGCTCCACGTGTTCGGGTCTTGCACTCTGGGAGAACGCAGGGGCCTCAAGGATGGCATCTTCCGGACGCTCGCTGAGCCGGTGCAGGATCGGGGCCTGCCCATCGGCGCCAAAGACACCTCCCAGAAACTCCCGTACAACGGCCACTGGGCATTTCTCTTCCAGCACGAAAGCCGGTAACGTCGGAGGCTGGTCAATCCGCCGGCCCGTCCGGACTCCCGGCAGCCGGGTGATCGCTTCCGTCAGAGCCATGGGAAGCACAATGGCCCACTTGCGGTCGTCGTATCTCGTGGCAGCGGGTCGCTTGCCAGTGAGCAGCTCCACGTCATTCAGGACCATCTCGCGATCGACAATCTGGCCGACGTTGATTCGTCCCTGTCCGAGGACGCTGATCGAACCATCTCCGAGCAGATGGCCCAGCAAGCGAGCGAACGCCAGGGTCCGCAAGCGCTCCTGCGGCGTACCTAACGTCAGTCTCAGGTCGCCCACCGTCAGGAGGTAGCCGGCCTCGTCTGCCCTGGGTTCGTCCAGCGGCGCTTCCAGGCCCACCACGACTTGGTCCTGACCTGTTACCAGCTGGTCAGCCCGGACCCAGCCGCGGTCGGCGGAGAGGATTTCGTGATCGGGGGTGCAGACCAGTGCGCGACCGTCTTGCAGCACCAGGCGGACGCACTCTTGCTCCCCTTTCGCCTCCGCCTCGGCCTGCATCGCCATGCCCAGCCGCTTCTCGGAGGTTGGGCCCCATAGCACGGCGCCGCCGGCATTCGGCATCTGTTCAATGCGGCGAGCAGTGCCATTGGCGAGCAATACCGGAGTCCCTGCCGCAAGGCACGTTGTGCAGCCGTATCCGACCAGGTTGAACTTCAGTTTCTCCAGGTATGGAGTCACTCCCGCGTCCGCCAGGTAATCGGTCACCACCTTCGACCCGGGTGCCAGGCTCGTCTTGACCCACGGCTTGACGCTCAAGCCCTTCTCGACGGCCTTCTTCGCCAGCAGTCCCGCCGCCAGCATTACCGAGGGGTTGGATGTGTTGGTGCAGCTGGTGATGGCCGCGATCACCGCGGAGCCCTGGTGCAGATAGTGTTCCCGACCTTCGACCGTGATCGGGACCGAGGCCAGACGCTGAATTTCTGCCTCGGAGAGGTTCTGCCAGAGGGCCCAGGTGTCCGGTTGATTCGGATGCTGGAACACGACTTTCCGATTGGAATACTTGGCGAGCACCTGCCGAACGCGATCCTCGGAGAGTTTTGTTTCTTTCGCCAACTCCGCGATCGTCGCCCACACCCGATTGCCAGCCTTCGCCAGGGCCCCGAAGACGTTTTGTTCCTCGAGCGCCTCATCCGTCCCTCGCGGGCCGCCCAGCAAACTCGGCATTCGCATCGCAAAGGAACGCTTGACATCCCCCAGGCGGACCCGATCCTGCGGCCGGCTCGGCCCGGCCAGGCTCGGCTCCACGGTCTTCAGGTCCAGCGTCAGCGTGTCGGAGTAGGCCGCCTCGGGCGTGCTGGCGGTGTGGAACAGGCCCTGCTCCTTGGTGTACGCCTCGACCAGCTGCACCAGCGACTCGGGCCGGCCGGAGAAACGCAGGTAGCGCAGCGTCTCGGCGTCCACGGGGAAGATGCCGCAGGTGGCTCCGTATTCCGGGGCCATGTTGGCGATGGTGGCCCGGTCGGCCAGCGCCAGGTCGGCCAGGCCCTCGCCGTAAAACTCCACGAACTTGCCGACCACGCCCTTCTTGCGCAGTATCTCGGTCACGGTCAGAACCAGGTCGGTCGCGGTCGCTCCCTCGGGGAGCCGGCCCTGGAGCTTGAAGCCCACCACTTCCGGAATCAGCATCGACACCGGCTGACCCAGCATCGCCGCCTCGGCTTCGATGCCGCCGACGCCCCAGCCCAGCACGCCCAGGCCGTTGATCATGGTCGTGTGCGAATCGGTGCCGACCAGCGTGTCCGGATAGGCCAGCGGATGCGGGCTTGCCGGGGACGTGAAGACGACGCGGGCCAGGTACTCCAGGTTCACCTGGTGGACAATGCCTGTCTCCGGCGGCACCACGGCGAAGTTGCGGAATGCCTTCTGACCCCAGCGCAGAAAGGCGTAGCGTTCCCGGTTGCGCTTGTATTCCATCTCGGCGTTGTGGCGGAAGGCCAGGCCGTTGCCGAAGTCATCAACCTGCACCGAGTGGTCGATGACCAGCTCGGCCGGCTGGAGCGGATTGATCTTTTTCGGATCGCCGCCCATCTTGCGCATGGCGTCGCGCATCGCGGCCAGATCGACGATGGCGGGGACGCCGGTGAAGTCCTGCATCAGCACCCGGGCTGGGGTGAAGGCGATCTCCTTGTCCGGGGCGGCCTTCGGATCCCAGCAGGCCAGGGCCTTGACGTCGTCGGGCCGGACGGTGACGCCGTCCTCGGTTCGCAGCAGGTTTTCCAGCAGGATTTTAAGTGAATACGGCAGGCGGGCTGCCTGGGGGAAGAGGGCGGTGACTGCGTCCAGGCGATGGATGGCGTAGGTCTGGGAACCGACTCGGAGCGAATTCAAACTGCCAAAGTGATTTGCCATGACATTCAGGCCCTTCGTAGCCGGGGGTGCGAATTTGGGTTGACTCTGGTATTGTCGCAGGGGGCCCCGCCCGCGGCAACTCAACCCGGCCGCCGGGCGGAAATGCCCAATGACCAAACCGGCCGCGGCTGATACATTGGTCCTGGGTCATCCGCTCATTTACGAAAGGATTGAGACCATGTTCCGTTCCGCTCCCCAGCCGGGGTTCCTTGCTTGCACGGCGGTCCTCCTGTTCCTGGCCTCGGCCGGGCGTGCGGCTGACCCGCACTCGCTGATCCCCGGCGACGCCAAGGTGATCCTGGTGATCAAGCCGGGCCAGGTGTTTGACGCCCCCCTGATTGATCGCGACAAGCCGGTGACACTCCGGGCCCTGCTCGACCGCGACCCCAAGCACGCCAAATCGCTCGAGCTGAAGATGCTCAAGCAGAGCACCACCGCCCTGATCGCCCTGCCCAGCGTCGGCGACGCCCGCAAGATCTTCGTGGTCCTCCAGGGCAAGTTTGATCCGGCCGCGGTCCGCAAGATTGTGACCGAGGAGTTCAAGGACGCGGTCAAGCAGCACGGCGAAGGAGCGACGGCGATCCTGGAGTGCCGCGGCGACCCCGTGAAGGCGGGCGGCGTCACCACTCCGACGGTGCTGTACCTGGCCGTGCCCGACGAGACCACCTGCCTGGTCTCCTACGGCAGCAAGGACGACCTCGTCGCCGCCCTGGCGAAGAAGAGCGCCGGCACGCCGGCCGCGCTGCGGCAGTTGCTGGAGAAGAACGACAAGGAGGCGGCCATCTCTTACGCCCTGGTCAACCATCTGGAAGGGCCGTTGGAAAAGTGGAAGGACATCAAGCGGGGGTTCGAGCTGTTCCAGGGCCTGCACGGCTGGGTGCGCGTGGAGGAGGAGCCGATTGGCCAGTTTGTCGTTGTGTGTGGGACGGAGAAGGACGCCCAGGAGCTGCATGAGCTGATGACCAAGGGACTCAACACCGTCACGGGGACCGTGGCGGCGCTCACCCAGATCACCAAGACCCTGACCCCGGCCCTGGACGTGCTGCGCACCGTCCGGGTGCGCCTCAAGGACAAGCAGATCACCGTCCGGGGCAAGCTGGAGCGCGATACGCTGGAAGATTTGATCCAGAGAACCAGCAAGCCCAAGGAGAAATGAGCCAGGCCGGCTGACGATTGTGGGGAGGGAGGCAGCGCCGCAGAGTGAGAACCGCTGAGACCGCCACACCGCCAACGGCGCAGGAAGCTGGCGGTCTCGCCCGGAAGCGTCCAGGCGTGTCCCTGTTTGCCTGGTGAATGACAAAAAACCGACACCGCCAACGCGCCACCATCACACGGCGTCGCTTCTGGCCCTCTTCTGGCACCTCTCCACAATCGATGACCATGATGCTGCCATGCATTCCGACAGATGCCGCGAGGCAAAGAGAAACTGCCAGCCCAGCTCCTGGGCCGCCCGGGGATACTTTCTCTCCAGCGCCTCAGGCAGATCGACCCGGGCCACGCCCCGCTGCAGATCGCGCTGGTGCAGCTGCTGCCGCCACTGCAACTGCTGTTCCAGGCGGGAACGCACCGACCGGGGCAGCATCACCACCCGATCCTTGTTCCCCTTGCCGCCGCGAACAATGATCTGGCCGCGCGCCAGGTTGACGTCCTTGACCCGCAATTGACAGCACTCCAGCAGCCGCAGACCGCAGCCGTAAAGCAGCCGGGCCAGCAGCTGGAAGACACCGTCCCCTCCCTCGATGCGTTGCAGCACTGCCGCTACTTCTTCGGGAGCCAGCACCACGGGCAGACGTTTCGGCCACCGCGCTCGCACGGCGTCCAGCCGGCCCAGGTCAATCTCCAGCACCTGCTGATACAGGAACACCAGGGCATTGAGCGCCTGGTTTTGCGTGCTGGCCGAGACGTGACCGCGGACGGCCAGGTCGGGGAGGAATTGTTCCACCTCCGCGGCGCCCATGTCACGCGGATGGCGTTTCTTGTGGAAGAGGATGAAGCGGAGGACCCAGGCGACGTAACAATCCTCGGTCCGGCGGGCATAGTGGCGGACGCGCAAAACCTGCCGGACCTGGTCGAGCAGCCGGGGAGGCCGCGGCCAGGGCAGCTCGCCCAGGTCCAGGCACAGCACCTCCCGATACAGGAAAGCGAGCGCTTCCCGGCTGGCGGCAATGGCACGAACAGGGTTTTTCTCCGTCTGGGCCACCGACTCCAGGAACTGGGCTACCTCCGCCAGACGCAAGTCCCGGGGATGGCGCGTGCCGTGGAAGCGGACCAGGCGGCGGACCCACTTGACAGAATCAGCCACAGTCCAATCGGCATGGCCACGCTTCCGTGCGACTTGACACAACTGGTCGAGCAAGCGCAGTGGCGACGGCAGGGCGGATGACTCTGGGGACGGACGGAGATCATCAGACATGGCTTTCCTCCTGAACAGGGAACATGGTTGTTTGTTCAATGTGAACACCAGACCATCAACTCGTTTCGATCACGATGTCAAGAAGAAAAAAGAAAAAATAGCAATGGGGGACAAGCCGTGATATGCTGACCGGGGCAAAGCTCGGCGGACCGGGCGTTTGGCAATAGGCCGACCGGCCACTTGCTAGGCTGACCGGGAAGCAGAAATAGGCTGACCGGAAACGTGATAGCGTGACCGGCGGAAATATGCTGACTGGGCGAAAGTGCGACACGAGGTCGCTTGAGGGAGTGAGGCGAAAGCCTCCAGTCTAGTGTCTGAGCTTGCCCCTGAGCCTCGCATGCGTTGTCGATGACGGCAGGATTGCTGCTGTCGCCAGGGTGTGAAGCAGAGGTTGAAGCCCAAGGGAACTGTCAGCCGAAGATGGTGACCGGGCAAGGGGGAGACCGGAAGGGTGAACGCCAGTGAATCTTCGTTGAGGCTGCGTGAGGTCAGCTCAGAGCAACGGCTGAAGCGCTGAGGAATGGGACAAGAACAGGGGGTCTACTTTCCCCCTGCCTGGCTCTTTCCTCCTTTCGCAAGGAAAGCCAAAGACACCCAGTCCCCGCAGCAAAGAAGGCACCCGCCCCGGCCGTTTCTCCGTCAAGCGGAACGTGGTAACCCCCACGGGGTCCAGGCCGTGTGCGACACGGGGCTGGTAGGCCGACCGCAAGGCAGGCACAATGCCCAGGGGGGAGAAGATGTCCCAGCAAGCCAATGCCAGCAGCCGAAAGGCACCGGGCGACCGGCTGGATAGAGCAAATGCTCACACTGAAAGGCGGCTGACTTGGGACAGGGCAACTGACCAAAGCACGCGGCGAACCCAGGTGGACGCTGGCGCAAGTTCGATGCCATCCTTGCGGATGTGTAAACGGAGCCAGCGGGGAGCAATCCCAACGCCAAGGATTCTATCCGAACTGCCGATCCGGCTTGGCAGACGTTCGAGGTGTCTGCCGGCAGTTCGGATAGAATCCTTGGCGTTAGGCCGAAGAGACGCATTCATGTCGGAACATCAAGCGGTTGACGATCCGGTCTTCGGGCGGGCAACATGGGATGCTGCCCGCAACCACTGGTGTTTCTGCTTGCTCCTGCCTTCGGGCCGCGTCGTTGAGGGATTCGTCGAGCCAGAGGATCATGAGCTACCCCTATCATCCCCGGAGTTTGATAACAGCCGTGCGTGCGCCCGCTGGGTTCGAGACAACGATGTTACGCTTCGGCATTACGTCGCGGACAAAATGTACGATTTGATGCTCGACTGGCATCATGCAGAGTGGGGGCCGGCGGCGAGCAAGGACGAGTTCCGCGAGAAGATCGCCTTGTCCAGTGTATGGGTTGGGGAGGATCGGGCCTCATTGCTCTTCAACGACGCGGAGTTCTTTGGTGGGCACAGAATCACGTTCTCGGTTGGCGCGGACGGTCGATTAGACGAGGAGCCGTATTTGTGGGGATAACAAGAAAGGCCTAACAAACCGCTTCTGCGGACGCCGGGGGCATTCTGGCAGTCCAACCTCTGCGGCATCCCAGCCCCCCGGCGCCGCAGAGCTTCCCCGTTCGCCGAAGAGGGCGCACCGATGGCGAAAGTCCTGCCGGAACTGCGGGCGGCCTTCGAGGCGCTGTTCATCGCCCCGTTCGACTCGCACCACTGGGCCTCGGCGCAGGGCCGGTCGCACTGGGTCGCTCTGGAGGGGTGGCAGGACGCCTTGGCGGGTCCGCTGTCGTCCATAACCAGCGCCGGAGGCTGCGGCTATGTCTACCCCCGCCAAGATTGTTACTTCGCCGATGTCGGCGACCCCCCGGGGCTGCGGGCCCGGCTCCTGGAGTGGCACGCCAGTTTGGCGGCTGGCGTCGAGCAGTTCGCCCCGGCCACCTCGGAGGAAGTTGCCGACCTCGCTTTCATGCGGTCAGTAGTCGGCCGCATGCGGGAACTGGTCGAAAGAGCTTGCGTTGTGGAGCAGTCTCGCTGGGAGGCAGCAAGGCAGGGCGAACCATACGCTGCACCCGGCCGGCCACACGATTGACGGCTGTTTGGGCTTCAACGGTTTCTTCCGCGTGAACCGGCGGGTGAGCGGGTCGTTCGGGGGTGGGAGGCTGGTGGTGTGTATTCACTTGTTTCTCGGTTCCGGACAATCGCTGCCCTACTCCCAGTGGCTTCCGCTCGATTGCGGCATCGGGGTCCATGAGGTAAGAGATCAACCGTGGGTCACGGAGGTGTTTTCCACTCCTCACGTCTACTGGGTCGGCACGCATCGGACCGGGGACGGCTGCGGTTTTCAAGGCGACTATTCCGAGGCACGGCAAGCGCGAGCAGAATTGGCGTCCCTCCTGGAGGGAGCACTGACGCTGGTTCCCGAGGTGGAACTCTTTGTCGCCTGGCATGACGTCGGCCTCTCCCGGGTGGTCCCGTCGAAATTCGACTGGATTGGTCCGAGTGACATCCGAACCTGGAGATCACTTTTCACGCCGGACGAGTTCCTCATGATCGTCCGGGAAGGCTGAGGGGAATGCGTCCGGGGCGGTTGGCGTCAATTTCGGGTAACCCCGAACCAGAAGCTCCAGCGGACGGCTCCAGCGTGCCCTCGTAGAATGTGCCCGGGTCTTTTGGGGCCGCTGCTGAGCTAATCGTTCGAGCCTAAGGATTCTCCAATGGTGAGCGCGGACCAGGACATGCTTGACGCCAAGTTGCTCCAGGTGGTACGGCGGCAACTCCTGTCCAGCGGTGTCGAGGTTGTGGCCGACATCGCCCTTGAAGACGGCCGCTTGATGACCCGAGACAGGCGGCTTGCAATCACGACTGAGGTGCGTGACGTCGCGGAAGGGAAACTGCACGCACACGTCATTGCCTGGTTGCCAAACCGGACGGCTCCTGGTGGGAAAGACGCGCTGGATGCTTGTGTGCTGGGGTTTGGTGCGACAATCACCGAGGCTGCGACACAGGTAGCTGAGGTCTGGCTTCGACTCGTTGGTGCCCCGGTGTTGTCCTGTCTCGCGGCACGTCCCTTGCTTGATGCCGACCACTTCGAGGGCAACGAGGAATGGGGGATTCCCGGTGGCCACGGCTTTGTCGGACCATTCGCCGTCCGCGGAGCGGGGGATGAGATCGACTTCGAGAGGTTGGCCCGAAGTGATGCGTTTCGCTTTGCTGGGTATCCCCGAGATGGGCGTCCGCATCTGGCGAAAGTGACGCTGCTTGGCCAGAATGGACGATGGACGCGCCACTTGGAGATCGATGGGCATGCCAGCATGCACACCGACGAAGACTGGGGTTCCGGCATGCCAGCTCCGAGATCCCCGGTGGTATGCACGCGGTTTGCGGTGTTCTTCCTGAGCGAGGAAGCGAACACCCACCGGACATGAAAGGCTCGAACCAAAGGCTGCAGCAGACCCGCCATTCAGCCTGTACTTTGTCCCAGGTTCGCTCGGCAGGCTGCTGAGGCTGACGTTCGGGTACGCCACTTAACGTTTGTGCAGATTGCTCGGAAGGAGCTGCACCATGACAACAGTGTAAGGGTTGAGCAGCCTGCGTTACCCCGTGGCACGGGGTAGGGTGGGAAGCCTGCTGACAAAGAACCCTGGCTGCCAGCCGAAAGACGGCCACGGGTCGAACCCTGAACCTATGCTGACGCGAGAAACCCGCGAGTGAGCGTCGTAAGTGAGAACAGGTGCAACGGCTGAAGCACCTGGACCAAAACGGTACGGTGGAGGGCGTCTGGTTTCCGAACGCCAGACGTGTTGTCACCAGATCCACCCGGCGTGGAGCAGGCAGCTAACGGTTCGATCGTCTGTGCTCACGGAATGTGGGAAGTCCTACACCGCTTGACCCGAGGGAACGTTGGTTCCAGGGATGCGATAATGCCAGCGTGCGGGCAGGATGGCGGAGGTGGCATAGTAGCCAAACGACGCTCTGTAATGGGGCGTACAGGGTGAAGGTCCGCCAGGGTAACAACAATGAGGCAGCGGAAAGGATGGCGAATGGAAAGTCCGCCGTTGCATCCAAACAAGAGTCAACAAACCTCACAGGGAAATGCAGAACTGTCGAGGGCCGCGTAAGGCGGTTTCCTTGGTGCGTCCCTGAGATACAAAGACATCTCGACTGGTCTGCCCTCTTGGAGTAGCGCAGCTGTTACCTGGAAAGCCGGATGCGGTGAAAGTCGCACGTCCGGTTTGGAGTGGGGGAAAGATCGCGAGATCCTACCTATCACTACCAAGGTAGTGGAGGAACTGTGAACGTCGATCCGGCAAGACTCGAAGTGTTCATGCGGAAGATGATCGGGCACATGACCGGGAGCACGCTCTGCTGCAGCATCTGGCTGGGCGACGAACTCGGGCTCTACCGCGAGTTGGCCGGCACGGGGCCGCGGAACGCCGACTCGGTAGCCGCCAAGACCGGGTGCAACGCCCGGCTGGTGCGGGAGTGGCTCGACGCCCAGGCGGCCGGCGGGCTGGTCGCTTACGACCCGGCCGCCGACACCTACGAGTTAAGCCCCGAGGCGGCGCTGGCGCTGGCCGACGACGGCTCGCCCGTTTTCGTGGCTCGAGCGATGAACGCCGTCGGCTCGATGTTCCTGGACGTGCAGAAGGTGGCCGCGGCCTTCCGGGGCAGCGGGGCGCTGGCCTGGGGCGAGCACCACCCGTGCCTGTTCTGCGGGACCGAGTGGTTCTTCAGGACCGGATACCGGGCCTACCTGACCACGCAGTGGATCCCGGCGCTCGATGGGGTCGAATCGCAGCTGCGGGCGGGTGCCCGGGTGGCCGACGTCGGCTGCGGTCACGGGGCGTCCGTCGTGGCGATGGCCGCCGCCTACCCGAACTCGACGTTCTGCGGGTTCGACTTGCACGCCCCGTCGGTCGAGACGGCCTCCCGGCGGGCGGCCGAGGCGGGGGTGGGCGGGCGGGCCCGGTTCGAGGTGGCGAGTGCGACCGGCTACACCGGGCGGTTCGACCTGATATGCTTCTTCGACTGCCTGCACGACATGGGCGACCCGGTCGGCGCCGCCCGGCACGCGCGGGAGCACCTGGCACCCGGCGGGACGGTGCTGCTGGTCGAGCCGTTCGCCCTGGACGGCCGCCCGCGGAACATCGCCGAGAACCCGATGGCGGCCCTGATGTACGTGGCGTCGGCGTCGATCTGCACGCCCAACTCGCTGTCGCAGGAGGTGGGGCTGGCTCTCGGCGCCCAGGCCGGCGAGGCCCGGCTGCGGAAGGTGTTTGAAGATGCCGGGTTCACGCACTTCCGCCGGGCGGCCCAGACGCCGATGAACCTCATCATCGAAGCTCGGGCCTGAGACGTGAGAAGGAGTCAAGGCTTGACTAATCCAAACCGGGCCGAACCAGGCGCTGCAGCAGACAGCCCACGCGATAGGCGGCCCTCCGAACTTCAACGGTGGTGTCCGCGTGAGGCTGCTGCTGAACTTTGGCGTTCGGAGGCGGAGTGAGGGGACGAATGGCGACAATCCGAATTACTCGATGTCGAGGGGTAATTGCCCTTGGTTTCCTGTTGGGTCTGCCTGCGGCGGCTTTGCCTGCCGAGCAACCGGCACCCCCGAACGGTGCCGTGACGATCGCGACCAAGTTTCCCGGAGGGAACGTGAAGGAGGAGCGCAACGAGAGCGGTTGCGTCCAGCTCTCGCCAGATCTGCGGGGCGACAACCCGTGGTTCTACTGGTACTTCGAGGCGAACGCGGTCCAACCGGGCCGTGTCCGTTTTGTTTTTCCTGAGAAGGTTGTTGGCTTCAAGAATGGGGCCATCGGGTATCAAGGTCCGGCGATCAGTACCGATTGCGGCAAGACATGGAAGTGGATGGGGACCGATTTGGTCAAGGACAACGCCTTCACCTATGACTTCGCAAAGAAAGGGGAGGTCGTCCGCTTCGCCGTCACGATTCCCTACGTTCCGTCGAACCTCGAAGAGTTCCTTGAGAAGCACGCCAAGAACGCTCACTTGAAGGCGAACACTCTTACCAAGAGCCGGGGGGAACGCGAAGTCAAGTTGCTGCGCATCGGCACGCCCGGTCCGGATCAGGAAGCAATCCTTCTCACCGCCCGGCACCACGCCGCAGAGACGATCGCCAGCTACGTACTGGAAGGGATACTCGAAGAGGCCATGGCCGACTCGCCCGATGGCAAGGCGTTTCGCGAACGCTACGTGCTGTACGCGATCCCGTTCGTCGATCGGGACGGCGTGGAAAACGGCGATCAGGGTAAGAACCGGAAGCCCCACGACCACAACCGGGATTACGGCGCGAAGAGCATCTACCCTGAGGTGGTAGCGATCAAGAAGCTCCACGCGGACACTGGGTTCCGGTACGCCCTCGACCTCCACTGCCCGACGTTGGTGATGCAGGATCATCAGGTAATGTATTTTGTCGGCTCGAAGAGCCGCCCCGCAAACAACTTCTTGAACGTCTCGGTTTTCGCCGAGCGTATCAAGAGCGGGCTCCCGAAGACGGCTCCTTCCGGGCCCTTGGTCTGGCTGAAGGACGAAGCCTCCCCGGCAGCGATGAACTCGTGGTATTTTGGAACCCGCGATGGCGTTGTCATGGCGGCCACGCTGGAGATTCCTTTCGCCCCGCCAGGTAAAGCCACCGACCCCGCCAGTTGTCGCCGATATGGTCGAGTGATCCTTCAGGCTTTTGTTGCAACTCGCTTCGTTTCCGGAAGCCCAAAGGAATAGCTCGAGCCGAGGGGACGCATCTCAATAATACTCTTTACTTGTTTCGTATTAATGAGATGCGTCCCCTTTCCTGACCGAGCGCACGCGCGTGGCGGCCTTTTCCATGACGTGCGTGTAGATCATGGTGGTGGACACGTCGTTATGCCCCAAAAGCTCTTGCACGGTGCGAATGTCTTGCCCCATTTCCAGAAGGTGCGTGGCGAACGAATGGCGCAACGTGTGGCAGGTGACGCGCTTGGTCCATTGGAGCGTGCGCGCGGCGGTGCTGACCGCGCGCTGCACGGCGCTTTCGTGTACGTGGTGCCGGCCCATTTGGCCCGAGCGCGGATCGCGCGACAAGCGTGTCGAGGCGAACACGAATTGCCAGGTCAATTGGCGATCGGCTCCGGGAAATTTCTTGTCCAGGGCCGTCGGCATGGCCACGCGTCCTTGCCCGTGCGCGAGGTCTTTCTCGTGCCGGGCGCCTCGCCAGGCCATCTGACATTGCAGCGGCTCGCGCGTCGTCTTGGGCAGCATGACGTAGCGGTCCTTGTCTCCCTTGCCCCCGCGAATCGTTAGCTGCCCGCGCTCCAGGTCAATATCCTTCAGGCGCAGCCGGCAGCATTCCATCAACCGTAGCCCGGCGCCATACATGAGCCGGGCCATGAGCGCATAAGGCTCGGTGGTCGGCAGTGCGTCCAGCGCCGTCAGCAGCTGGACGACCTCGGGCTGCGACAGCACCAGCGGCACGCGTTTGGGCCGCCGCGCTCGCACCGCGTCGAGCCGGCCGACGTCGATCTTCATCACCTCCTGATAAAGGAACAGCAGCGCCGCCAGAGCCTGATTCTGCGTGCTGGCCGACACGTTCCCTTCGACCGCCAGGTGAGTCAGGAACTGTTCGATCTCCAGCGTTCCCATCGTGTTCGGATGCTTGATGCCATGAAACCGAATGTAACGCTCCGCCCATTGCACATAGCAACGCTCGGTCCGGATGGAGAAATGCTTCACGCGGGCCGCGTGGCGAATCTGATCGAGAAGTTTCATGTTGGCTCCTTGTCGGCAAATATCGTCTCAATTGGGTGTTATCCCGCCGTCGCGGCGAATTGCTGGTAACTGCCGCTTCGTCGGCCTAAATCGAAAGTGTACATATGTACAAAGCCTAAAGTCAAGCGCATTCTGGTTTTTTGTTGACAGGAAAAACGCGGCTGGTACATTCAAGAAAGTTTCTGTTGAATCATTGGTTCGGCCCGCAAGAGGAGTTCCATGAAAATCACCATCGCTGGGCATGCCGTCGTCACGGACGACACTGGAGAGGTCACCGACGCAGCGGTTCTTCGTCGCTTGCATGGCGTTGTCTATGATCGCGAAACCTTCACGGACCATTTGGGAGACATTAACGTAGCCGGCTACGAGAAGGACATCCGCCCCGAAAACGAAGCCAGAATGCGTAAAAAGATACGCGAGGCAGAACTGGAGAACGCGACGCGCAACGCCCTTCTACCGTCTGGGCATCTCCGCCTCGTCTACAAGGAGGCTGAGAACCAGGTCTGGGTTGTAACGGAATACGAGGCCCAGCGCGTGTTGTCCGAGGCCGAAATGGCCCTCTTGGTGCAGTACACTTGCGGCCAATGGTCCGATGGAATCGGGGAGAACTTTCAATCCGTCAGCACGGAGTTGTACGGCCTTACCGTTGATTGTTCGGAGGCCATGAAGCCGGTTGTTGAGCAGACGATGCAGTAAATCCAGCCGAACCAGCCGTTGCACCACGACCGGGGCCGCATTACGGTTTCGCGCGACATGGCGTCGTTGCAGCGGCCCCGGCGGGTGAACTTTTGCGTTCGGCGTGACGATGCCACCTACGACGCGTGGCCAATTGCGGGGGCAGCATGGGCTACGAAGAAAGCGCTTGCCTCGTCTTTTTTGGCATTCGCTACCTGGGAGGTGCGGAGTTTGATGACGACGCGGAGCCGCGGGCCCTGCGGGCGAAGGCCCACGGGCTGAGCGTTTGGTCCGGGCGGCGCTACCCGCCGGCTGACCCGGCTGAGCCGGGCTACTTCTTGCTGGTCGGTGATCGGTTGACCGACGTCGGCTACGACGGGCGGTGCGAGGAATCGGTCCCGGCTTCCAAGTTGCGCAAGGCGATCCAGTCCGTGCCGGCGCAACTGCGCAAGGCCGGCTTCACCAGGAGGCCGGACCTCTGGGTGCAGTGCCGGTTCGACGGAGCAGCCGATTGGAGCCACTGTTGGTACACGGCCATCTTCGGGGTGCGCTGGGTTCACTCGGAGGACGCCGACTGGGAGGCCGACCCTCGCGTGCTGGCGGGCCGCAAGGGCGGGCTGGCGGGCTGGTCCCTCCGGTGCCGCCGGGGGGTGGACGACTACGACGACGTCGTGAACGAAGACAACCTGTGGGTGCTGGTCGGCGATCGGCTGGCGCTCGTGGGGGACGGCAAGGAGGATTCCGCCCACATTTCGGCTGCCGACCTGCTGAAACGGATGGAGGCGACACAGGAGCGTTTGCAACGGGCGGGCTTGCGCACGACGCCGGCCTTGTCGGCGCATTGCGATATTGACCTCGGCGACTGATTCTGCCGTGAGCCGCCGAACCACTTGCTGCACCTGACCGCGGGGGCATGACGGCTCTGTGCGGCGCTCAGGCTCGCCGGCCCCCGCGGCAGGTGAGCGAATCGTTCGACGGCAGGAGTCACTCATGGAACGGGACCCGAGTGAGCCCCCATTCGAGGAGTGGTTCTGGCCGTTGCTGGAGTCGTCGAAGCCGAGCCTGCGGGCGCTATGCCGCAAGCTGGAAGCGCTGTCCAAGGAGCAACTCTTCTGCTTCCAGCGCCAGTACGCCGACGCGATGGACTATGTGTACCGCGACCACTGGGACGACCCGGAACTCCCCCCCACGGTGCGCGAGTCCGGCCTTGGAGACGACTTCAGGGCCTGGGTGGTCAGCCAGGGCAAGGCGTTCTACTACGAGGTGCGGAGCAACCCGGACCGCCTCCAGAAATACCTTGACACCTTCGAGGCTTGCGACACCGGCTCGGGCTTTGCGGAGTTGCGCTGGGATCGCGAGGTCGATCGGGATGAATACCGCGGTTACCAGTGCCCGTCAATGATTGCCTTCCCCATCTTCGAGGCCCGCTTCGGGAAGAGCATGAAAGAGGCGATCTACACGGGCAGGAGCGAAGTCCCGTGACGGCAGTCAACGTCGAACCAGCCGCTCCAGCAGACGGCCCCAACACGTCCCTGTAGAATGAGCAGGGTTCTTGCGGCCGCTGCTGAGCGTGGTTGTTCGCCCGGTCGCCACCCGTCACGATCCAGCGTCGTGACACGAACCCGGAGGCTGCGATGAACAAGTTCCCGCTCAGTGTCGCCCTGGGACTTATCCTGATCGTGCAAGCCCCGACTCTCGCCCCTGCGCAGGAAAAGGAAGCCGTTTACAAGGGGAAGACCGTCGGCGAGTGGCTGCAAGTGCTCAAGAGCGGCGGTCCCGCCGACCGGGAGAAGGCCATCGGTGCCCTGGGGTAGCTCGGCCCCGAAGCCAAGGCGGCGGTCCCGGCGCTGATCGCGGTACTCCGGGACAAGGACGCGACCTACTTCGAGCACAGGGGGGCACTCTCGGCGCTGGGCCGGATCGGCTTGCCGGCCGTCCCGCCGCTGATCGAGATCGTTAAGGATAAGAAGGCCAAGACGGTTGACCGAATGGTAGCCAGCGAGGCACTCGGCAGGGTAGGGTCGGACGCGATCCCGGAGCTGGTCAAGCTCCTCAAGTCCGAGGATAAGGACACGCGCTACTGGGCGCGGCCGCGATCGGCAAGGGCGGCCCGCAGGGCAAGGGCGCGGTTGATGCCCTGTGCGCCGCCCTTGCCGATAAGGATGACTACGTTCGCATGATGGCCGCCCGCGCTGGGCAAGATCGGCCCGAAGGCGAAAGACGCCATTCCGCATCTGGGCAAGATGGTGCGCGACGATGAGGCAATGGGGTTCGAGGCCTGCATCGCGCTCGCCAACATTGGCCCGGCCGCCGTGCCGGCGTTGATCGAAGGGGTCGGGGGCACCAAATCGGAATCGACCCGCTGGGAGGCTATCCGGGCGCTGCGAACGATCGGGCCGGAGGCCAAAGCCGCCGTTCCGTTGCTCCTCGACCTGGCCAAGAAGCGGGAATCGACGCTGACGCGCGAGTACGCAAGGTCGGCCGTTCTGGTGATCGATCCCGAGGCAGCGGCCAAGGCCGGTATCAAGGACGAGTGATTGCTTCAGGATGGGACGACTGGCTCTTGTTGCCGTGCGCGGTCCGAACCAGCCGTTGGTGCGATTCGTCGCGATGATGGGATCTGTAACGACTTACGAAAGGAAGAGTGAGGACGTTACCTGTTATGCCGCTAACAGTCTGCTACCACAGCGTGCGTCGCTGGTAACGGCGGGGTGCGAAGCCTGTGGGACAACGGTAACCTCAGGGACCTGTGAGCCCTGGTCGTGAGAGCGTGAGCCGACACGGCGACTGCCAGCAGCAAGGCGGTCGGGGGCTGAGCAGCTTGGGGCATGGTTAACCAGAAGGTGAAGTGCCGTCAAGGCCGTGATGTTCAAACAGCCAGAAGGGAAGCATAAGCTGCTGACAGGCTGTAACCAAAACGGTAAGTGACCAGGTGTGGGGGCTTCAGCGTTCTCCCACCGCGGCTGCCGTGTCACCGGCAGAGGCACAACCTAACCTCCAACGATTCCATCGTTGAACGAAGTAACCCCGTTGTTCTCCTGACCCCATACGCCACTGGGGAGGGACAGTGAGCCGTGAGGCTCACCCACGGAGCAGCAGGAACGGGATGAGGGAAGAAGCAAATGCCTGTCTGTAATGGGCAGGATACCAGGGTAGTCCCCCACGGACGCAATCCCTGGACGCGCAAGCGGGCCGACGTCCCTCGGATCTTCCATCACGAGAGAACCTTGGCCAACCGACCTGAGGGGGCGACGCAGACATGTCGGCGGTGGCAACACCTGCTGGTGCGGTTCCCAACACGGCAGTAGACTGGCATGCCATTAACTGGCAGAAAGTCTACCGCACGGTTCGTCGGCTCCAGGCGCGTATCGTGAAGGCGGTGCGGGAGGGTAAGTGGCATAAGGTCAACGCTCTGGTTTATTTACTCACCCACTCGTTTTCTGGCCGGGCTCTGGCCATTCTGCGAGTTGTCAGTAATCAAGGTGCGCGGACCTCCGGCGTGGATGGAGTCCTCTGGAACACGCCGGAGGCCAAGTCGAACGCTTTCAGCGTCCTGCGTCGGCACGGCGACCAACCGCAACCGCTGCGCAGGGTCTACATCCCCAAGAGCAACGGCAAACGCCGTCCACTCGGCATCCTCACCATGACGGATCGGGCCATGGAGGCTCTGTACCTGCTGCCGCTCGATCCCATGGCGGAAACCCAGGGCGATGGCCACTCTTACGGCTTTCGTCTGGAACGCAACTGTGCGGATGCCCTGGAACAGGTTCACCTGTTGCTGGGCAACCCGCACGGTCCACGTTGGATTCTGGAAGGGGACATCAAAGCCTGCTTTGATCGCATCAGCCATGACTGGCTGTTGACACACATCCCCCTGGACAAGGACCTGTTGCGCCGTTGGCTGAAAGCGGGTTTCCTGGAGAAGCAAGTGTTGTTCGCCACCACGGAAGGAACACCTCAAGGCGGAATTATCTCCCCCGTCCTGGCGAACCGTGCCCTGGATGGACTGCAACAGTTGCTGGTGGAACATTTCCCCAGCAGCAAGCAATGGAATGGCAAAGTCCACCTGGTACGCTATGCGGATGACTTCATCATCACCGGCACATCCAAGGTTCTCCTGGAGTATGAAGTCAAGCCTCTCGTGGCACAATTCCTGGCGGAGCGGGGTCTCGAACTCTCCCACGAGAAAACCACCATCACGCATGTCGAACACGGTTTCGATTTCCTGGGTCAAACGATCCGACGCTACCGTTGCGGCAAGGTGTTACTGAAACCCTCGCGCCGCAGCGTCAAGACGTTCCTGACCAAGATCCAGCAAACCATCGCGCAGGCAGGCAGCCTGACGGCGGGCCAGTTGATCCAGCGTTTGAATCAACAGATCAAGGGCTGGACGATGTACCACCGTCACGCGAGCAGCAAACGCATCTTCACGCAAGTGGATCGGCGGCTTTTTCGCCTGGTGTGGCACTGGTGTTTACGACGCCACGACCAGAAGAGTCGGACCTGGGTGAAACAGACCTATTTCCAAAGCCGGGGTAACCGACACTGGGTGTTCACCGGGAATAAAGGGGACGCATCTCAAATCATACGAATTGGCACATTTGTGTGATTTGGGAATAAAGGGGACGCATCTCAAATCATACGAATTGGCACATTTGTGTGATTTGAGATGCGTCCCCTTTTGCATTAAACGCCGGTGTGAGACAGAACAAAAACCGTGATAGACAACCGAGCCGTGCTATCCAGCCGGGCCGTGATAGGCAACCGAGCCCGGATAGGCAACTGAGCCGTGCTATGCGGCCGGCCGGCTGTCTACTCAACTGTTCGGTGCCGGAGGCACGCGACCGTGGACCTGCACCCTTACGACAACGTGGAGCGTCGCTTCCGCCACACTGACGCGGCTGGGGAGGAAGGTCGCGCGGTGGTCGCCCGGGTGTTGGGCCTCCCGGAGCCGCCGGCCGGCGAACTGCTCTACGATCTGTCGTTCTTCAGCGGCGGGGTCGGCGTCCTCGATCGCCTCGCGATCACACTCGCGGCCGACCCCGCGCTTTGGTTGAGCGTGGCGAGTTCCCTGCGGGGCCGGACCCCGGAGGAAGCAGCGGCGGACAAATCGTGGGCAGGGAAACTCATCTGGCTCCTCACCGGCGAGGAGGAAGAGGTTCCGATTCGCCCCGCGGCGATCCGGTTCATTAATCAGCACCGTCGGGAGTTCCAGGCCGAGTGTGTCCCGTCGAGCCGAATCCTCTTCGGGCACGAGAGCGACGTGAATGACTGGGTGGCCTTGTGGGGTGACGACAAGCGGCTGAACTGCCTCGGCTATAGTCAGGGCTAGCCGCCGAATCAGCCACTGCAGCAGATCCCCGCCGCATTGGTTGTTTCTGACCCGCGGCCTCCTGCACGGCGGGGGCTGCTGCGCGGGGTCGTTCGGTTTCAGAGAGTAGGCGTTGGGGTGTTTTGGGAAATGTCGCTGCAAGTTTGGCTCTCGTCGGCCATCAACCCCGCAGCGCTGAAGGAGGCGCTCATGGAGTTCTCTGCCGGCTATTCGGTTGTAATCGGCCGTGACTGGGAAACAGTACTCCCCCCAGCCGATAGCAACCCCCTGCCGTGGGTAGGCGCTTTGTTGTCCGAAAACGCAAGCGAGTTTCCGCTCCAAGTCGATGTGTTCGCCCCAACGTCAGACGTATATCAAGATCGGCAGCGCCTGGCGAAGTTCCTCTCATTGCGGTTCGGTTGCCGGGCGCTTTGCGATGGCTCGTTGCACGGGGATAGCGAATCGCCCTATTGGTCCATTATCTGGGACGGTGGGCGTTCCTACTTGGCGGATGATTGTAATACGCTTGTTGCCGATGGAGAAGGCGGGCCGGTACGTGTCGTGAGGCCCTTGGACATCCAAATACCGGCCGAACCAATTGCTCCAGCAGACAGCCCACGCGATTGAGGGCTTGTCGAGCTTCACTGTCTGGCCCGCGTGAGCCGCCGGCTGAGCCTGTCCGTTCGCCGGACAGACGGTGCGCTGGTTGTCCGGAGGCAATGTACGCCATGGCAAGACTCATCGAGGGCGGTCTCCCCGTCGTCAACTGGATGCAAGCCGAAACCCTCCAGGCCCTTCACGAGGGCCAAACCGCCGGCAGCATCATGGCCGAACGCCGAGTCCGGCGCGACACCTTCTACAGCCACACGCTGGGCCTCCGCAAACGCGGCCTCGTCACCGAAGGCAAACAGGGCCAGAAAGGCAGCATCAAGGCCCTCGTGAAACCCCGCGACTTCCTGGTCAAGGGCGAGAAACCGCTCGACGAAGCCTGGTTCACGAGCCTCGTCGTCGAGCTGGCCAGGCAGGCCCTGACGGACGAAACGGTCGTCCCCGTCCTGGCTGACGCGCTTCAGGACGCCGGGTGTGTTGATCGGGACGTCCTGGATCTTCTCTTGCAGGACCCGCCCAGGAGCGTATCAGTCGATGAGGCGTTGCCCGTCCTTCCCTCCTCGCATTTGCGCTCGGACGCGAGCAGGTCAGCCTGGGAGGCTTATCGGAAGCGTCGGCGCGATCGGGCCAGGTACGTTGACCCGCGAGTCGATTTCCTGCGCAGGAGAAAACGCTTGCTGCAACGGATCGCGAACTGATTTTCCATCTTTTTCGTCGCGGCTACCCCTTCGGCCCTTCCCGGATCGGTTGCCAGACCCCGAGAGCGAAGGCGAGGGAGTTTGCTCTTTTCCCATTTGGGCCTGCTATGCTATCCTGCTCAAACGCTGGACGGATTCAGAGCGATCCCCTTTGCTGAGGAAAGGAATCTCATGGCTGCCAAGAAGACCACCTGCCCCATTTCGCGTGCGGACTTTCGCTCCAAGGCCAAGCCGCTGACGGTGAGCATCACTGGCCAGAACATGGAGGCCGAGGTCAAGGAGTTCTCCACCGGCTCGCTGGGCTGGTATCTGAACACCAAGATCTCCGTCGAGATTGACGGCGTCCGGGTGCCGGTGCAGATCGGCCTGAACCTGACCATCGTCGGCAGCAAGGAACTCCCCGGCGCCGAGCCGAAGGAAGAGGCGGCGGCCTAAAGCGTCGCGTTCTCGCCTCGCTCCGGAACGGCCACGTCGGCGAACCCGGCCGCGCGCAGCCCCTCGGCCAGCGCGGCCGCTCGCTCCGGCTCGCCATGCACCAGCCGGACCTGCCGGGCGATCCCGACCAGCGGGCTCAGGCTTCGCACAAGGCCGGCGTGATCGGCGTGGCTCGACAGCCCGTTGAGCACGACCACCTCCGCCTTCAGGTTGTACTCGCGCCCAGGATGCGCACCATGGGCCGGCGCTCGACCAGCCGTCGGCCCAGCGTATCCGGGGCCTGGTAGCCGACGATCAGGATCGTCGAGCGCGAATCCTCGATGTTGTGCTTGAGATGGTGCAAGATCCGGCCGGCCTCGCACATGCCGCTGGCCGAGATGATCACGCACGGGTCGCGCCGATCGTTCAGGGCGATGCTCTCGTGGACCTTCTCGACGTAGTGGACGTGCTGCTCGCCGAACAGGTCGGGTTCTCTGGCCAGGAGCCGTAACGTCTCCGCGTTGTAACATTCCGGATGGGTCCGGAACACCTCCGTGGCCCGCACCGCCATCGGGCTGTCCACGAAAATGGGCAAGTCCGGCAACCGCCTCGCATTCATCAGCTGGTGCAGGAAGTAAACGAGCGTCTGCGTCCGGCCGACGCTGAAGGCCGGGATCAGCAGCTTGCCGCCGCGGTCCGCTGTCTGCCGTACCACCTCCCCCAGCCGTTCCGCCGTCTCCTCGATCGGCTCATGCACGTGCCCGCCGTAGGTGCTTTCGCTGATGACCAGGTCGCCGGGCGGGACTGGAGCCGGGTCGCGCAGGATCGGCATGCCGGGCCGGCCCAGGTCGCCGGTGAAGGTCAGGCGTTTCTCACCGCTGGGGGTGTCCAGGCGCAGGCGGACCATCGCCGAGCCGAGCAGATGGCCGGCGTCCACGAAGGTCACTTCCATGCCGCCGCCAATGTCCTCCGGCGTGTCATACGGCACCGCCTTCAGCACGCCGGAGCGTCCGGTACACGTCCCTGCCGTCGCATAGCGGCTCGACCTTCGGCTCGCCCTTCTCCCGCTTGCGGTTGAGGTAGGCCGCATCTTCCTGGGTGATCTTGGCCACGTCGCCGAGCATGACCGCGACCAGGGCCCGGGTCGCCGGGGTGCAGTAAATCGGTCCGCTGAAGCCCTGCTTGACCAGGTTGGGCAGGTTGCCGCAGTGGTCGATGTGAGCATGGCTCAGAAGGACCGCAGCGATGTCCTTGACCCGAAACGGGAACTCGTGGTTGCGGCGAAAGCTCTCGGCGCGATGACCCTGGAACAGACCACAGTCCAGCAGCAGCGAGCGACCGCAGGCATCGACGCGGTGCATTGAACCGGTGACTGTCCGGGCCGCGCCCCAGAAGGTGACCGTGGGTTCGGCAGGAAGATGGCGTTTTTTCGACATCAGGGTATTGTAGCAGAGCAGGGTTGGGAGCAAGAAGGAGATGAGGGCAGCGCAAAAAAAGATCGAGGCGCTCGACCACAGCACTGTCGCCCAACCAGTGTTGTGGGAGTCCTCGATCTGTTTTTGATATTACAATCCGCGTTTCTGGGATGCAAGAGCTTTTTTCAAAAAAATGAAAAAAAACTCAAAATCCTTTTAGCCGTTGCTCCGCTCCAGTTCGCGCAGGTAACCCAGGGCCTCGTCCACGGTGCCGACCACCGCACCCGGCACTCGTCCCCGGGAATCGCACTCCTCCAGCAGCAGCAGGTCCTCGAAATCGGGCGAGGACTCCAGCTGCCGGCGTAAGCCGGGCCCCCAGCTGGCCCTTGCGGTACAGGTGTGCGTCCATGTGGTGGGCGATCAGGAAGCGGGTGCGTTCGGTGATCAGACCTTCCAGGGCCTCCAGAGCGGCCTCGACGTGCCGGCTGCGGTCCAGACCCTTGCCGACGTCGTGGAGCAGGGCGGCCAGCAGGAATTCCTCGTCGTAGGGCCGCTGGTCCCGGGCCAGCTCGAACACCTGCAGCGAATGGTAGAGGACGTCGCCTTCCGGGTGATAGGTCGCTCCGCCCTTGACGTTTTCCAGCGGCAGCAGCAGCATCCGGAAGACCGGGTAGGGATCGACCTCGCCGAGAGCCTCCGCCCGGTCCAGTTCCTCGTCCAGGTTGAGGTCGGGATACTCGCGGGCCAGGAACTCTTCCAGCTCGCGGATCGAGGCCCGCTCGATCGCCTTGCCGGTGATCGAGCTGCGGAAGACGTAATGGGCCTTGTCCTCGGCGTAAACCGTCAGCTCGAAGTTGAAGCGATCGTGAACGTGGACGTGCGTGAACAGCCGGGACTCGCCGTGCTTGAGGACCTGCTTGCGCTCCAGGTCGTACTGGTAGCCGTTCTGCTCCAGCAGGTCGGTAATCAGGGCGGGACTGTCGCAGAAGACGTGCAGGTCGATGTCCGAGCCCTTGCGGACGTGGCCGGTCATCACACTGCCGATCAGTCGGGGCCGGAAGGGACGCAGCAGCCGCATCATGCGCAGTGCTTCCAGACGCATCTCGCGCAGGTGCTTGGTGCGTGCTTCGCCCTCGTACAGACGGGCAAAGAGCTGGATCTGATCGCGGATCTCGGCGTTGGAGGGGAGGTCTGCGGGTTTGATCTGTTGCCGGCAGAGACGCCGGGCGGCCTTGCGCTTGGCCGTGAAATATTCCGACTCGACCCGCTCGTACATCAACCGGGCGGCTTCCAGGGCTATGGCCTGGCGGAGTTTGTCATGTCTCATCCTTTCAGGCGCCGTTATCATGCCCATCAATGCGGCGCGGGGCAACTCAATAATACCACCGGGAGCAAGGAGCTGACAAGCTGGAAAAGACCCGCGCCGCGGCCCCGAGCAACTACTTCGGCGGCTGGTAGGGGTCCGGCGCCGGGGGGAATGGGCGGGTACTTCTTCAGACTCTCCCGGAACTCGTGGGCCAGCCGGGCGATCGGCTCCATGACCCAGGCGTGGTGCATCGACACGTCGGTTTCTTCCTTGGGGTCTTGCAGCACGTTGAACAGCTTCGGCGTCTCCAGTTTCAGCGGCGCTCCCTCGGCCGCGTCCGGTTGCCAGACGTAGTGCAGCTTCCAGTTGCGCCACTTCACCGCACGCATCTGGTCCTCGATGAACAGCACAAACCCGTCCCGATTGGACTTCTCCTGCTGGCCCAGCAAGAACGGGAGCTGATCGACGCCGTCGATCGGCCGGTCCTTCGGGACCTCCGCCCCGCCCAGCCGGGCCAGCGTGGGGAACAGATCGACGGCGTGGACGATCTCGTTACTCACCCGGCCTGCCTGGATCTTGCCGGGCCAGCGCGCAGGAACGGGGCCCGGAGAGCGCCTTCCATCGAGGTGTGATAGGTGCCGCGCCAGGGGCCGGCCGTGCCGCGCCAGGGACGGCGGAACTCGGGACCGTTGTCGCTGCAAAACACCACCAGGGTCTGCTCCTCGAGCCGCAGGTCCTTGAGCGCATCGAGGACCTGGCCGACGCGGTGGTCCAGTTCCACCACGCAATCGGCGAAGTCGCCGTTGCCCGTCTTGCCCTGGAAATCCGGGTGCGGCAGGGTCGGGAAGTGGACGTTGATGAACGGCACGAAGGCGAAGAACGGTTTACCGGCCCGACTCGAGCGCTGCATGAAATCGATGGCCCGCCGGGTGATCTCGGAATCGATGCGCCGGCGGGCGTCGTAATCGAAGACAGCGACTTCCCGGGTCTTGAGTCCCTTGCGGCCCTCCAGGGTGTGCGGCGTGGTCATGGTCCGGGGATCAAACCCGGGAGCGGCGGTGAACTGACACTCGTGACTGGTCCGGGGCAGGCCGAACCACTCGTCAAAACCCTGGTTGGTGGGGAATCGGCCCTCGCGATCGCCGAGGTGCCACTTGCCGAACAGGCCGGTGGCATATCCCTGGGCGGAGAGCAGTTCCGCCAGGGTGACTTCCCATTGCGTCAGCCCCTGGGGCAAGCCCGCCGGGGTCGTCCGGTGGACCCCGGTGCGGATCGCGTGCCGGCCCGTCATCAGGGCACAGCGCGACGGCGAGCATTCGGTTTCCACGTTGAAGTTCGTCAGCCGTAACCCCTGGCGCGCCAGCTGGTCCAGCCGGGGCGTCGGAGCGCCGCGCAGGGGACCGCCGCCGTAGCAACCGAGTTCGCCCCAGCCGAGGTTGTCCGCGAGCAGCAAGACGACGTTGGGCTTGCTTTCCCCGCGGCCCTCGGCCGACACGGCCAGGGAGCCGAGCACCGCTCCGAGCAGCAAGGTGAGCAACGAGGATCGGAACAGCATGCGCTGGCTCCATTGACGAAAGAGGCTTTGTCTGCGGTGGATATACTTCTTTTCCCGGCTCTTTCAAGGGACGGCCGGCCGGCACCAGGCCGGAAGCGTCAGCGCCGGGCAGAGGCAGTCCCGGAGCCAACGCGGCCCCGCCGCCGTTTCCAGCCGCTGGTGGCGAAAAAGGTCTTGGCGAAAGGCAAGGAATCCTCGAAGATCATGACAGGGACTCTCCCTGGGTTGGCTGTGCCATTGTGCGGAGGAGACGGGTGCGAGCGGGACGCTGGGTGGCTCTGGGGTTGCTGCCCCTTGCGGGATTGCTGATCGCTCCAACCCTGGCCTGGGCCGAAGCGCAGGCCGGCCTGCCGGCCGGAGCGCACGCAGGCGTGCAGGCGGGGATCGCGCTCGATCCCCATCCGCTGAGCGTGTTGCCCTTTGTGCTGCTGCTGCTGGCCATTGCCCTTCTGCCCTTGACCACGGTGCATTTCTGGCACTCCCACTTCAACCGCTTGCTGGTTTGCGCGGGGCTGGCCCTGCCGGCGGTGATTTACATGCTCTGCCACGGAGCGGTGATCCGATCCCGGCTGGGGCACGAGATGCAGGAGTACGTTTCCTTCATTGTGCTTCTCGGCTCGCTCTATGTCATTTCGGGCGGTCTGCTGCTGCAAGGGGACCTGAAGCCCAGCGTGGCCGGGAACGTGACCATTCTGCTGCTGGGCTCGCTGCTGGCCAACCTGATCGGCACCACGGGAGCGAGCATGGTGCTGATCCGCCCCTATCTGCGGATGAACCGGGAACGGCGCTTTGCCACGCACCTGGTGGTGTTCTTCATCTTCACGGTGAGCAACGTCGGCGGCGCCTTGACGCCGTTAGGTGATCCACCGTTGTTCCTGGGGTTTCTGCGTGGCGTCGATTTCTGGTGGACGCTGAGCCTGTGGCGGCCGTGGTTGCTGTGCCTGGGCGTGGTGCTGGGGGCCTTCACGGTCTGGGACGCTCTGGCCTTCCGGCGTTATCCACTGAAGCCTTTTCCGAAAAAGGAGCAGCGGCCCCAGCCGCTGCGTTTGCGGGGCTGGGTGAACCTGCCGTTGCTGGCGGGTGTCGTGCTGGCAGTGCTGCTGCAATCGGAGCAGGTGGGTCGGCAGCTCGGCCGGCTGCTGGGCCCGGGGAACCTGACGCTGCCGACGTTCGGGGCCTGGGGGGTGATGGCGGCCCTGGCGGGGCTGTCGCTGCTGGGGACGCCGGCCGACGTTCGCCGCGAGAACGGCTTCAGCTGGTCGCCGATCCTGGAGGTGGCGGTGATCTTTCTGGGGTTGTTTGCCTCGATGGGGCCCGCAGTCCTGTTTCTGGAGAAGCACGGCAAGGCCTTTGGGCCCCGGCAACCCTGGCAATTCTTCTGGCTGACGGGGCTGCTGTCGTCCTGCCTGGACAATGCTCCGACCTACCTGGCCTTCGGGACGATGGCGTGCAGCAGTAATGGGTTGCAGGGAGACGCGGCCCTCGGGCAGCTGGCCCAGGCAGCGCCGCGAGTGCTGACCGCGATCAGCTGTGGGGCCGTGTTCATCGGCGCGAACACCTACGTCGGCAACGGTCCGAACTTCATGGTCAAGGCCCTGGCCGACGAAGCCGGTGCCCGAACGCCTTCGTTTTTCGGCTATTTGCTGTATTCGGGCCTGATCTTGCTGCCCACGTTCGTGGTGCTCACGCTGGTCTTTTTCCGCTGAGGACGCCGGCCTGGACCGCCTTGCGGGCGCCGGTCGATTTGGTGGCCGCTGATCTTGTCAATTCTTCGCCAGCCGCTATCATGCAGAGGTCTGGTGGGTGTAGCTCAGTTGGTTAGAGCACCTGACTGTGGATCAGGATGTCGCCGGTTCGAGTCCGGTCACCCACCCCTTGCAGCACAAGGACTTACGACAGGACAGCCCCTCTCTCCAACCCCAGCTTTCCGCTCTGCTTGCGCAGCTCTCGGTTGACCCCGACCTGGCCCGACTGGTCGAGGCCTGGCCGCGGCTGCCGTCGCACGTCCGGGCAGCGATCACGGCCCTGGTGGCAATGGCACGGAATGGGTGACCGGCGGGTTCCGCTACATCTTCCGGAGGCTTGGCAAGGCCAGATGGCGAGCAGAGAAATGAGGTCAAGGAAGCCTGGGCGACAACCGATTGAGAGGGAACCGGGGGCCTGTGAGAGCCCCCGGTTCCCCTTTGGGGGATCAACCCGGTTGGGGGTTGTCCCGATCTGCCGGCCGCTGTGAACAGCCAGCAGACGCACGTCCTATAGCGGGCACGACCCTACCGGTGCAAGATCGTTCCGGATGGAGCCGGTCCCGTGTCTACTTCCACACTTCCGCGAACAGCGCATCTGATCGCGCAAGCCCAGCAATTCCTCATTGCTGCGAACAACGGAAACCAGGTAACAGCGCTGGCTGGCCTGGCTGGCCCGTTGCAGACGGCCAGCTGTGCGGCGTTCATCGAGCTGCGCAGCCGAGGGATTGATTTCCTCTTGGCCGAGGGTCGCGTCTTCAACGTAGCCAACCATGTCCGCGTTGTCGCCGAGTACGTCACCAGTGAGATGCACGACTCCTGCCCGTTCTCCTTCCAGAGGTGGCTTGGCCTGCTGGCTGACGCGGTTCGCCGGCTGGAGTACCTCGTCTTGTGGCACGACGATCCGGGCCCAGGTCAACCGTTCACGGCCGCCGCTCCAAGAAAGAAGACCACCTGGAAGAGATGCAGCCAGCAGATGAGGCAAGAGATCCTGGAGGCGCTCGACCAGGCCAAGACCGGCGTCCTTGACGGCAAGCAGCTCGCGAAGGCCACCGGTTACGACGGCAACGCACTTCGCAAGGGCCTGGCGGCTCTCCTCAAGGAATCCCCGCCTGTACTCTGCAAGGCCAAAGGTGGATACCAGCGAGCCGCCCCGGCCACCTCCAACTGATGTAGCGCAATGTACGCGCTTTGTTGCCGCGCTACATCGCGCTACAGACAATGGCACCTTCAAAGGGCGATACTCTTCCTGCGTAATGGCATCGATTGCACAGGAGGACACATGCCACCAACCACCTTGCCTCCATCTCCGCCCGAGCCGCTGTTCCCCGACCCCGACCTGGTCCGTCTGCGGATCGAGTGGCTCCAGGCCGAGCTGAACGCCTCTCGCCGACTGCTGCGTCTGTCGCTGCGCCGAGAGCGCGAGCTGGCGTCCCTTCAAGTCGCCCAGGAGTCCGAGAAATGCCACGCCTGAACCTGCACCAGGGCGAGGCCGGCGAACCTGACGCTCCTCCCGAGTTGGGGCCGGCCGAGGCCCTGCAGCCGCTGCTGGTGTCGATCCGCGACCTGACCCGGCTGCTCGCCCGCAGCGAAATCGCCCTGCACCGCGACGACGCCGCCGGCCGGTTGCCGAAGCCGATCCGCCTGGGCGGCAGCAAACGCTGGCGGCTGGCCGACGTTCAGGAGTGGGTCCGGCTCGGCTGCCCGTCGAGGGCCGAGTATGAGGCCCGCCGGGCGAAGTGAGCCGCCCCGAAACGCCGCCGCCCGGAAAGCCGAACCGCCGGCCTCAAGTGCCGGCGGTCAGCTGGTGAAACCGTGCCCACTGTGGTGTATGGCGCTAACACACCCGCCTGGTGAGCGGGGGAACTCGGTTGGAATCCGAGCAGTGGGCCACCTCTTCCGAGGCACAGCCATTATGACGACGCGAGCGACCTCCAGCAATGGCACGCGACCCATCTCGCCAGAGGTGGTTGCCGACTGGCTCGCGCGCTGGTCGAACCTGGCTCCGTGGTTGAGCTTCGCATCCTCGGCTGGCAGGAGCGCGAGGGGTGGACTCGGGACCGGTCCGGCTTCTTCGACTATGACCACCTCCAGCACCTGGCAGCCGAGGCCCTGAAGTACACCGGGCAGAGCGAGGGTACGTACTGGACGCTCAACCCGGTTGACCCAGCCCTCTTGGCCCGGGCTGAAAACAAAACCAAGGTCACCAGCCAGAAGGGAAAGGCGACCAGCGATCAGCACGTCCTTCGCCGGCGGTGGCTGCTGATCGACTGCGACCCGCAGCGGCCGGCCGGGATCAGCAGCACCGACTCCGAGAAGGAGTTTGCCCACCGTGCCATCCTGGCCATCCGCGACCATCTCCGGGAGGATGCCGGCTGGCCGGCGCCGATCCTGGCCGACTCCGGCAACGGCTACCACCTGCTCTATCGAATCGACCTGTCGGCCGACGACGGCGGCCTGGTGCAGCGCTGCTTGCAAGCCCTGGGGAGCAGGTTCGACACGGACCGGGTCAAGGTGGACACCAGCGTTTTCAACCCCAGCCGGATCTGCAAGCTGTACGGCACCCAGGCAAGAAAGGGCGACAGCACACAGAACCGGCCCCATCGCTGGGCGCGAGTGCTGGAGATCCCCGAACCGGTGGAACTGGTTCGGGCCGAGTTGCTGGAGGCCCTGGCGGTCGAGGCTGCGGAAACGGCCAGGGCGAAGTCGGAGCCAAGCAGGAACGGGCATGCCGCCTCGGCCAACGGCGACAATCACCGGCTTGACGTTGCGCGCTGGCTGACCGACCGCGGCCTGGGGTTCACCAGGGACCGATTGCCCGATGGGACGGACCGTTATCGCCTGGACCATTGCCCGTTCAACCCCGAACACGTCGGCAAGGAGGTGGCGATCTTTCAGTATGCCAGCGGAGCAACGCACGCCAAGTGCTTTCACAACAGTTGCCAGGGGAAGGGGTGGAAGGAGTTCAAGGGGGCGATCGGGCCGCCGGACCCGAACCACTACGACCCGCCCTTGCGCCATCGGCATTCTGAGGTGAAATCGGGCAGGGGGACCGAACCACCCAAGACTCCGGCGGCGGAGCGAACGGTCAGCGACCTGGTCCGCCTGGCGGACCTGGACAACCTCGGAAGATCGCTCGAATGGGTCTGGGAAGGCTGGATGCTGGAGAGCAGCCTCTGCCTTGTTGCCGCCACGGCTGGGCATGGCAAGACCCGTTTCGCCACCGACCTGGTCCGCCGCATCGTCCACGGCCAGCCCTGGCCGGACGGCAAGCCGATGCAGCTGCCGCGAGATGCTGCGGTCCTCTGGGTTGCGGCTGACCACCAGTTCGCCGAGCTGAACCAGCTGCACAAGGACTTCGGTCTGGGCGATCACGTCTACCTGAACAGCTACCAGGACAACCCGCTGGGCGGAACCGCGGTGGACTCGGCCGAGGACCTGGCGGCCCTGGCCGACCGGATCGACCTGGCCGGCGCCAAGCTGGTTATCATCGACACCCTCGGCAACGCCACGGGCCGCGACCTGTGCAGCCAACACGAAGCGAAGGAACTGGCCGTGCCTTTGATGCAACTGGCCGTGGAGAAAAAGATCGTCGTCCTGCTGCTCTACCATCTCAACCGCGAGGGCAAACCGCTGGGGCGTCGCATGGTTGAGCGGTGCCGGACCTGCTTGCTGCTCGAGCGCCAGACGGTGCCGAAAACGGCACCTTCGCGGTCAAGGTAGACAAGAGCTTTGCGCCCATGCCAGCGCTGCTCCGGGGCACCATGCACAGCAGCGGCATCGACTACGGGCCTGTCCCGACCGCGCCGCCGGCTGGAATGGCGCCGCCCGGAGAGAAGACCCAGCAAGCCGCGGATTGGATCAAAGCCAAGCTGAAGGAGTCCGGCACGCGCTGGCAAGTCGAGCGCCCTGCAAAAGCTCGCCGAGAAGGAAGGTGGCATTCTCAAGGGCACCTTCTACCTTGCGCGGGACTGGCTGGTGGCAACGGGGCAGATCCTCCAGGAGGAAGAGGGCGAAGGTCAACACAAGCGGAAGTACGTTTCCCTGCCGATTCCGGAGGGTCAAGCGGTGCCATTCTGACCTGGACAACGTTGTCCTGAAAGCCCGGTGGTTTTCCCCGAAGCTCTGGAGTGAATTGACCATTGCGTGACAAGGACTTGCGACTTGTCCAGAGCTGCGGGCGCCCTGGGGTGTTGGACGCTCTGGACTGACCTGCTGAGGACCGACACCATGAATAGCGACCGCGAGCGTTACCGGATCGAGCTGGAGCCCACGCCGGGCGAGACGCCGACGATTCACCGGATCAGGCGTCTGCTCAAGGCGTGCCTGCGAGCCTACGGGCTGCGGTGCGTCCGCGTTGAACAGCTGAAGCCCGAGCCGCCGGCGACCGGCGCCGGGCAGGCCAGCGAACCTGAACGGAGCGAACCGTGATTGAAACCATTCGCGAACTGCCGCGAGTCGGACCGGGCGCTGAAGAAATGTTAAGGTCCAGACCACGTTTCGAGCCGTGCCCCGGTGAGCGGGCAACGCCTTCCGCGTCGATTGCCGTCGTTCTGGTAGGATGGAAGCGGGGCAAGCGCTTGGAGGTAACAGAAATGGGATGGGACAAGGGTCGCTATTACACCCGCTCCCGGAAGGTCAACGGCCGGGTTGTCCGGGAGTACGTCGGGACTGGCCGGGTAGCCGCACTGGCGGCCAGGATGGACACCCTCGACCGGGAAAAGCGGGAAGCCGACCGAACTGCCCTGAAGGCGGAGCGGGCCCGGCTCGATGCCCTCGACGCCGCGTTGAACGACCTGAACGACCTGGCCGAGGTGCTGGCCCACGCCGCCTTGCTGGCTGCCGGCTATCACCAGCACAAGCGGGGTGAATGGAGAAAGAGACGTGAGCAAGACCGTTCTACCGAAGCATGAAGAATTGGTAGCCCTTGCAAACAGGGCTCAACAGGGGGACAAGACCGCTCTGCCCGCGCTGCGGGAGTTGCTGAACGACCCTGCCTCTGTGGACCTGCTCGGGGGCGATCTGGCCCGCCAGGCGCAGCTGACCCTTATCGACAAGTTCAGCCAGCAGGCCAAGCCACCTCTGGAAGGAGAACGGACAGGACTCGTGCATGTCGTTGGCCACGTACTCAACGATGGTGCTGGCGCGGTTGCTCACGTTGAACACACGCTCCTCGGCCAAGAGGAAATCGACCCCCTGGCCGCGCAGCTCGACAGCGCCGCGCAGCTGGTGGGTAGCGGAACGGCTTTGCCCGGCGGTGTTTTCTCTTTGCCGCTACAGCCGTCACGATCAGGTCGTCCGGATTCCCGGCGTCAACGTACAGGTTGCCGTCGCAACGAGTGCAGCCAAAGACGCCGCTCTCAGCGGGGATGCGAACCTTCAAGCCGCAATGGGGACAGCGCACGGACGCGGTTGACATTGCCTGACTCCAGGTCGGGCACTGCCCGGCGCCGAGTCCGCAGGAGTCAGGTTGCGGGCACCGGTGCCGGGCTCGCGCCGGTGGCCAGACCAGCGGTCCCCGACCCGGTCATTCTCCGCGGCGTCTCCGCCCGCCGCAAGAGAATTCCCAGGTAGATGGACCGATCCGGGGTGTTGCTCCGCTCAGTCCTCATCGGGCAAGAGGATCGTGACGACCGGCTCGCCCTGATCCCCGGGACCGCACAGGGCCTTGAGGCGGACCAGTGGCGGGGTGCGGTCGCGGTTGTCGTTCCTGACGTGGACCGCGAAGCGCACTTCGGAACGGTCGTTGCCGGTCCGGATGGCGAACCGCAGCATGGTCAGCACGTCCCAGAGACGGCCGACTTCATCCTGGCACAGCACACCGGGTGGGATCGTGACGCACTTCGCCCACACGGCCGCGGTGAGCGCCACGGGGGAACGGAAGCCGACTTCTTGAGCAGTCGCGGAAACGTCGATCAGCACGCCGTCGCGGATCGCGTCGGCGCGGGTGTAACGGTGAATCAGATCTGCATTCTCAAACACGGGTGTATCTCTCTCGGGTGAAGGGAAAGGGGCGGGGAGTGGTTTCCCCGCCCCGGTGTGTTACTTGAGCCGGGCGAGCAATTGCCGCTCGCCCAACCAGGCCGCATAGTCGGTCTGGAGCCGGACCAGGATGGCCACCTCGACCGAGGGGCTGAGATGACAGGTCAGATTGAACACGTTGTCCTGGCCGGCCTCGATGCGATCGATCAGGGCGAAGCCGCGCTCTTCCATGTAGGTGCCCGGCCCATTGAGTTCATTGCCTTCGAGGCTGAACTTGCCGATAACGATTGCCATTGCCGCGTTCTCCTGGGGGGTTCGGTGTGGGAAGGGAAAGGGCCATCCGTGGCCGGGTTGCCGTCCCTTTCAGACCGTTGCATCCGCGATCGGGGAGGCCGACAGTTCCTCGAAGCTGATCGTGCCCCGGAACCGCTCTGGCAGGATGTCAGCCGGGCAGTACCACAATCCGGGCCGCCCGCTCCGTTTCGGCGAGGATCGGGGAACCTCGACCTCAATCGTGGTCGTTTCCTCGACCCGGACCTTGTGGCGTCGGGACACGTGGAGGATCGCCCAGGCCGAGCGGGAAGGCGAGTGCAACCAGACCACCGCGAGCTTGCCCTTGCTCTTGCTGGTGAGCAAACCTTGCTCGCTGATCGAATCCAGGTTGCGGGACGGGGTCGAATGCCGTAACTTCATCGGTGCTTTCCTTTCCTGTGAAGGAAGGCCACGGGCCGGGGCGAGTACCAGTCGCCGCCGGCCCCTTTCTGTTTCTGCCGCGTGTCTCTTCTCTTCTGCTGCTCCCACCCGCCCTATCTGAGTCTCCGGGGATTTCCACCTTCAGCCCGTCTTTCAGGGGGAAGGCTTCTGGGAGGTCACACCGAGTTGTCAAAGAGCGTTGGCCTGACAATCACATTATAAGGCAAGTTCAGTAGTAAGGCAAGTCCAGTTGTACTGAATTTGCAGTATTTAATTGGAAAAGCGCTTGTTCCGAAATTCCGTGCGGTGTATACTGGAGTTGCCTTAGAGGTTCTGGAAGGGGGTGCAACGATGGAGTTCGGTGCGACGTTGAGGCAGCTGCGCCAGCAAGCGGGGTTGACGCAGCAGCAGCTGGCGGACCGGAGCGAGGTGCCCATCGGCACCATCCGGGATTACGAGCAGGGCAAGCGCGATCCGCTCTTATCAACGGCCAGGCAGCTTGCCCTGTCCCTCAGAGTATCACTCGACCAGTTAGCCAGCCTAACTCCGCCTTCCGCCATCCAGGAGCCCGCGGCCAAATGGGAACCGAGGCCCCGCGGACGGCCCAGGAAGCCGCTTGGCGAGCCCGGCAAGGCGTCGGCCGAGCCGGAGGCTGATCGGGCCGAGGCGGACTGGGGCGAGGCCGAGAAGCCGACGGAGGAGCCGCCAGCGGAGGGCAAGACGAAGCGACCGAGGCGGAAGAAGTGATAGGGGCAACGACCGCTGGTAGAATGGATCTACCCTACCGCCCGCACTTGATCAGGAGACATTGTCATGACTTCCTTGTTGCTCAAACGATTCATGATGGAATCCAGTTTCGTCGCCGAACTGGCTGAAGAGAGAGGGATGGATGAGGCCAAGGCTGACGTTGAAGCGCTGGTCCGATTGCTCCAGGACATCGCCGCGCATACTCGGGAAGCCTGGCAATCCCAGTGGTTCAAACTGGCACGAGAGCGGCGAGTTGATGATTTTCAATATCGCGGCGAACAGTTCCAGAACATCCTTGACATGATGATTTTGGCAGTGGAGCGGATGCTTGCGGTGGGCTTACCTGTGCAAGCCGTTCTGAGTGATCTTGAACAGTTGCGTGAAAGGCACAAGGAAGACTGGCCCTGGTTTCGCAAGGAAGACGAAGAGAAGGCCCTGGCTGAATCAGCTCGTGGCGAAACGATGTCCGTGGACGATGCCTTTGCGGAGATCGCTGGCGTCAGTCGTGAAGAATGGTCGCAACGACTTGAGGAACGCCGGCGCCGTCGAGATCAGGAAGGAGCGTGATCCGTGGCCTTTCGGGTTGAGATCAGCACACCGGCAAGGAGGCAGATTCTCCGTTGGGGTTTGTCGGATACCATGCTGGTGGAGGTCAATCCGCGACTCGGAGAGTTGGGAGAAGCCACCAGCGACAAACTGGTCCGCCTGCGCAAGACCTACGATGGCCTGTACTACATTCTCTCACAGATCGATCCCGAGAACCGAATACGCGAACACGTCTTTGTCTTCCATGTCGTTTTTAGCCAGGACGAGGAACGCCTGATCGTGCTTCGCGGCACCTACCAACGCCGCGATCATTGACCCTGCAACGCGGTCCTGGAGTTGCTCGGCGGTCCGCCGCCCAGGCCCGCCTCGGCGGCAAGGTAGAATGATGGTAGGGCCAGCACGCCCAGCCATGGGCCAGGCATCCTGCAACCGACATTGTCCGATTCCCCTCCCGAACCGATAATCTTTCCGTGGGCCGGCAACGTGTCGCGACCGCGCCGGTCCAAGTCAGTGCATCCTGGCCGCTGTCCGTCTCGACCTGAGAACCGGGACGGCGGCGGTCGTTCTCAGAGGAACAACTCAGATGGCACGTCTGCGCAAGATCCCGTACACCAAGCCGATCCCCGCTGGAGCGGAGATTGTCACCCACAAGGGCAAGCCACATGCCCGGTTCACCGATGACGGCAAGACCGTTCTGGTCCCGCTGACAAAGAAAGGCGACCGCATCCGGCTCTTGTCGGCCAAGTGGTACGGCGAGTACCGAGACGCCGACGGCATGCTGCAATGCGATCCGCTGTCCCCGGACAAGACCGCGGCGGCCCAGATGCTGGCCGATCTGGTAAAGGAGGCCGAACACAAGAAGGCTGGCCTGTCTGTCTCACACGCCGATCAGCTCAAAAGGCCGCTGGTTAAGCATCTGGCCGACTGGGCCCGGACGCTCGATGCCAGCGACGTTACCTCCGGTCATGCCAGCCAGAGTGTCGCGGCGGTTCGCCACGTACTGGACGAGTGCCGGTTCACGTTTTGGAAGGACATGTCCGCGTCTCGCGTCCAGCAATGCCTTGCCGACCTGCGCAGGCAGGGCCGGCCCGTCGAACGGCTTGACCCGGGCCGAGAGTCGTACACCAAGGGCGAGCTGGCTGCCTTGCTGAAGGTGTCGCCCGCGGCGCTGCCGCCGCTGATCCGCCGCCACAAGCTGGCCGCGATTGGCAACGGCAAGGCCCGCCGCTTTCCCAGGCAGACCGCCGAGGCCCTGCTGGTTGCGGACCCGGGGGCGGAGCGTCCGGACCTGCAACTACTACCTGACCGCCCTGAAGAGCTTCCTGAACTGGATGGTCAGCGACGGCCGGGCCAGTGAGAACCCCGTCGCCCATCTCTCCGAGGGCAACGAGGACGTTGACCGCCGGCACGATCGCCGGGAGCTGGAGGCCGAGGAGCTGCGCCGGCTGCTGGCGGCCACCCGCCAGAGCCCGCGATCCTTCCGGGAGCTGTCGGGTCCGGATCGCTTTGTCCTCTATGCGGTAGCATGCGGCACCGGCTTCCGGGCCTCCGGCCTGGCCAGCCTGACCCCCGAGTCCTTCGACCTGGCCAGCGACCACCCGACGGCGACCCTGGCGGCCAGAAACGCCAAGAACCGCAAGACCAAGGTGCAACCGATCCCGGCCGACCTGGCGGAGCTGCTGCGCGAGCATCTTGCCATGCGGCCCGCGGGACAGCCTGTCTGGCCCGGGACGTGGGCCAGTGCCAAGCGGGCGGCCGAGATGCTGCGGATGGACCTGGAGGGCGCCGGCATCCCTTCCGTCGTGGACGGTCCCGACGGTCCCCTCTTCGCCGACTTCCACGCTCTGCGGCACACCTACCTGACCCTGCTGGGCCGCGGCGGCGTGGACCTGCGAACCGCGCAGGAACTGGCCGGGCACTCCGATCCCAAGCTGACCGCTCGCTACTCCCATCGCCGGCTGTACGACCTGGCCGGGGCTGTCGAGAAGCTGCCCCAGTTCCTTCCCGGCCAGGACAACGATCAGGCCCAGCCAGCCAAACTGGCCACCGGGACAGACGGCCCATTGTCTACCCCGAAGGTGGCCAGCTTTCTTTCTGCTTGCGCAAATCAAGACGACGGAAAGCAAAAATCGATAATGATTGGTCGGATTGACAAGGAGGGCGCCGGTTCCGTTGGATCATCGCAACCCCTGAATTTGCAAGGGTTTGATAACGAAAAACGACGATCGGCAACGATTGATCGGCGTGTCGTCGAAGAGGCCCCAAGCCTGGGTTTTCCGACTGTGGATCAGGATGTCGCCGGTTCGAGTCCGGTCACCCACCCCTTGCAGGACAAGGACTTACGTCGAGAACCCAACGTGTTGCATCTGCATTTGCTGCTGGTCGGGCTGTGCGTCGCCGCCCGGCCGGAGAAACCCGCTTACCAGATGCCCCAGCCAAAAGGGTGGGGGAAAGAGTCAATCGCACTACCCCCGCCATTCGCCCCGAAGATGACGTGGAAGGGTGTCGAGGAGTTGCGATTTGCCCCTTCCTGGATGAAGGCGGATTCCGACACGTTCTTCTCCTACGCGGTGTTCTTCTGGCTTCCCGCCGATCAGAAGGTAGATAGGGGAACGATGGAAAAAGAACTGCTGACCTACTATCAAGGGTTGGCCACTGCGGTCCTGGCGCGGAAGAAGCAAGAAACCGACGTGTCTGCCTTCTCCGTCAAACTGAAGGAGGCTCCGGCTGACAAGCGTGCCACTGGGGAGAAAGTCAGCGGATACGTGGGGGAGCTGAAGTGGACAGAGCCGTTCACGACCGGCAAGCCCCAGACGCTGAAACTGGACGTTCACACCTGGTACAGCGAAAAGCACAAACACCACTGCGTCATCATCTGTGCCTCGCCCCAACCGCAGACGGCTGCTGTGGTCGAGATTGACAAGGGATTCAATGCGTCGGAGGATGGCACGGGGTAGGCTCTGTTGCCCTCCCTGAGAACTGGAGGATCGCCCTGCGATCAGGCGACGGTGAAACAGCTTCAGTGAGATGGTGCGCCACCATCGCGCTATTCGCGGACCGCCCTTGGCCATTTCATCACCGCCGAGAAGGAAGTCTCCCCTGATGCTGAACGGCCATTTTTTCCTGACCATCATCCTGGCTGTTGTCGATACAAGAAGAGAAACTGCCCAGGGACGTGCGATCAAGTCGCCGATCTGTACAGATGCAGACTGGAACGCCGGTGGATAGCCGTGTGAACCACTGCGTCGCGAAAGGGAGGTCGCTTCCATGCATCATCGTGCATTCCTGTACGTGCTGTTCGTCCTTGCCATTACTTGCACGCTGCTCAATCCCTCAACGCGCACCAGGCGCAATCGTTCTCTGGCAAGTGGGTCCACGCCGATCCGAAAGGCGTCTCGGTGCTGGAGTTTTTTCCCGGCACCAAACACCTGGTCGGTCCCATCCGCGGTCAGTTCCACCATTCGATTCTCCTCGACGATGGGCAGCGGCTGGAAGGAAATGGCTTCTACGTGTTCCGCTTTGTCGCGCCGAACCGCGGCTGGTTGATCCTGCACTTCGCCGACGGACACGTCACGCGGGAACACGAGCACACCATCGACGGCACGGTGCTGCGCCTGGGCCACCATGGCTTCATCCGGACCTATCTTCGGCAGTAGAGGGAGGGGACCGGCAGCACCACGGTGGATTTCACCAAGCCGTCACTGTGGCCGGCGACCCTGAATTGGTGAGGGAAACACCAGATCCACGGGGGAGGTCTTGCCCGCCTCCACCGTGACCGTCTGCTCGATGGTGAGCGCCGGCCGACACTCAATCGAGGCCACTTCCCAGGTATCCCCGTCCAGTTCCCGGCTCAGCTCGCGCCAGTCGGGGTGCCAGCACACCAGCTGATACGTCCCCGCCGGCACCTGTGCCAGGGTGAATTGACCGCCCGGAGTCCGGCTGTAATAGGGATGGTCGTCCACGAACAGGAACCCGGTCATCCAGAACGCCCCGCAGCCGCTGGTCAACTCGACGATGCCCTGCCGGTCCAGCCGGCGCGAGCGGACCACGTTGGCATCGGGAAAGGGCATGCTGAAGAAGGCCGCGCCGCGGGCCAGGATCGAGTGAAAGAACGGATCGCGCGAAACCATGTCAATGGCCCGGCCGCGCTGCACGAAACCGACCAGCGAGCGTTGCTGGCCCTGGCGAACGAGCAGCTGGTGCTTTTCGATCTCGACGATGACCGGCTCATGGTCCCAGGGCCGGGAGCGGTTCGGCTCGACCTCCTTGAGAAACACCACGGCGCTGCTCAGGGTCCGGTCCTTGCCAACCACGGGCACCCGATGATTGGGCCAGGTATGGCGACCCAGGGCAATCCCGCTCTCGGGCCGAGGCACGTAGGGCGCCCGGAACGGCGGCACGCTGGGAATGGGGCCGTCCCAGACCACCCGGCCGGTGATGGTGCCGCACGTGTTCGCGTTGAATCGACCGCCGATCTCGGGCTCGGGAGTCGGCGGGGTTGCCTGCGAAACTGGATGGGAGCAGCCCAGCGCCAGAGACCCGGCCAGCAACAGACATCCGGGCAAGAAAGCAGATCGAAACACGGCGGCTCCATCCGAAAGAGGGAGGGCAATCCAGGCACAACCGGCCGTCCCGGCCGCGTTGTTTATTGCGACTCAGGAAGACAAAGACCGCCTTGGCTGGCACCCACCCAGGGTGATGCCCTGGGCTATCGTGTTGCGCCCCTTCGGGGCTGTTGGCTGTTGTCTTCCGCCCCGAAGGGGCGCAACACGATAGCCCAGGGCATCGCCCTGGGTTGCGAGCGAGCCGGTCATTTTCTTTCTGAGCCGCAGTCGCCGCGACGCGGAGCGAGGAACGAGCGCAGCGGAGCGCGCGGTTGGCCGCGCGCTCCGCTGCGCTCGTTCCTCGCTCCGCGTCGCGGCCAAACGAGGATGCTGCAAGGTTTACTACGTATCGCAGGGCCGAGGCAAGATGGAATTGCCCGGTTTACCGCTGCCGGACCATTGGCTTGCCGGCCTGGAACACCGCCGCGGTGTCCTTGGACCCTTCTTGCAGCCAGACCGCGGCGGTATCGCCGACCTTCAGCTTCTTCTCCTCGGCCTTCTCGGTGCCGACGAACTCGACCTCGGTTTTGTCCGTCAGCTTGATCTCGGTCTTCATCGGCTCTTCGCCTCGCCGGGGGACCTCCAGGGTAATCACCTTGCCGTCGGCCGAGATGGCAGTGATCTGGCCCCGAAGGTCGGGCCCTCGCCTCTGGAGATTGACCTGCACGATCGCGGCGGTGTCCATCGAGCCCTTCTGGAGCCAGACCACGGCCGGCTGGCCCACTTTGAGCTTGTTGCCTTCGCCGCCAATGAACTCGACCTTGGTGGCAACGGCGATCTTGAATTCGCTCTTGTAGACCTCGCCGCCGCGGGTCTTGCACTCCAGGGTCAGCACCTTGCCGTCCGGCGAGATTTTCTGGATGACCCCAACGGCATCCGGCCGGGGACGGTTGACCTGGAGGAGGAGCGCCGTATCTTTCGATCCCTCTTGCAGCCAGACCGTGGCGACGTTGCCGACGACCAGCTTGCCCTCATCCCCACGACCGGGCTCCTTCCTCGTCTTCTCGGTGAGCTTGATCTCGATCCGGTCCGGTCCCGCGCCGCGCTCGCGTGGGGGCGTTTCCACGGTCAGCACCTTCTCATCCGCCGACACGGCCGCGATCGTGCCGGTGAGGTCCGGTTGCCGGTAGGCCTGCAGCGTAGCCACGACGTCCTTCGATCCCTCCTGCAGCCAGACGCTCGCCGTGTCGCCGGCCTTGAGCTTCTTGAACACGTCTTTCTGATTCCGGGCGAACTCGACATTGCTCTTGTCCGTGAGTTTGACGGTGGTTTTCTTCGGTTCTTCCCCTCTTCTGGCGGCGGCTTCGAGAGTCAGCGTCTTGCCATCGTCCGAGATGGCGGTGATCTTGCCGCTGAACGCGGGTGGGGTCCGGGGCTGCCGCTGCCGCTCCTCGGCGGGCCGGCGCTCGTCCGGTCGGCGCTCCGATTCGGGCTGCCGTTGCCTTTCCTGGAACGAGGCAAACGCCTCGCCCCGGTCGGCGGGACCTGCCAGCGTGTGATACGAGAAGAGGCCGGCGCCCGAGCCAAGGATGGCCAGGGCCAGCAGTGCCGCGGTGGCGAACTTCAGTTTGGTCAGGAACATGGTACGCAAAACTCCTTCGGTTAAGGCGGCGACGGAGGCTGACACCAGCCCCGCCACCGCCTGGCCGGCCGCGAAGGGGATCGCGGCCTGGACCGTGGAACTCACCAGCACGGCCGGCACCGCTGCCGAGGCCGTGTTTTCGGACAGGAGCGTGGCCAGGGCGACCGCGGACAGGGCCAGGCCGCGCCGGGCCAGCCGGGACCGCAACCGCTCCCGACTGCGCGCCAGCCGGGACAGGATGGTCCCTTTCGGACAGCCCAGACGCTCGGCCGCCTCCTCGTTAGTGTGGCCCTGCAAGTAACAGAGGACGAAGGCGGTCCGATACTTCTCCGGCAAGCGACCGATCTCCTCATCGAGGATCGGCCGCAGGTCGCTCCAGAGCACCTCATCGGTAGTTTCCCGTGCCGGCACGTCGTCCAGCGGCGCTTCGCGGGCGCTGCGGGCCTCCTTCCGGGCCCGCAGGCGGAGAGCAACCCGGTAAGCCACCTTGTAGAGCCAGCTGCCGACCGAGTCGCGTTTGCCGATGGAAGAGGCCTTGCGAGCAAACACCAGGAAGGTGATCTGGAAGGCATCCTCGGCCTCATGGTTGTCGTGCAGGATGCGCTGGCAGAGGCTGAGGACCATCGTGCCATGCCGCCAGACCAGCACCTCGAAGGCGGCCTCGTCGCGCTCGCTGACGAACTCCTCCAGCAGTTGGGCGTCCGACAACGTGCAACCGCTCTGCCGGCCGATGAGCCGACGCAGCTGGTTGCTGACCGCGTGCGATGGTTCGTGCGTCATGGTGTCCCCATCCCGGAGTGGGCCTCTCTATCAAGATAGAGACCGGCGGCAGGCGGAGGCTTCCCTTCTTTTTCAGCCCGGTTGCTCTTTTTCCCCGGCGGCGGGTTTGCTACAAGCCCGCCGCGGTCGCTCGTTCCGCGCTCTGAGTTCCAGGAAGGAGCCCAGGACCGATGGATTGGATGGTCACAATCGCGGATTCCTGCCAGGGGACGCTGCTCTGGCTGCTGGCGCTGATGGTCGCGTTCGGCGTCCTGGTCGCCCTCATGCCCTGCAATCGCGGCACATACTGGTGGCAAGACCCGCGGGCGGCCTGCACCGATCTGCTCTACTGGTTCGTGATGCCGCTGGTCCTGCGCGGCAGCCGGACCCTGCTCCTGGCCGCCGGGGTCGCCCTCCTGTTCGCCGACCAGCCGCCGGGATTTGGGCTGCTGCGGGAGCTGCCGCTGTGGCAGCAGTGCCTGGCCGTGCTGCTTCTTCAGGACGTCCTGCTGTACTGGATTCACCGCGGGTTCCACACGCGCTCCGCGTGGAAGTTCCATGCCGTCCACCATTCGCCCCGCGTGCTGGACTTCCTGTCCGCCTCGCGTTTCCACCTGGTCAACGACATCCTCTCCTTTGTCGTGGCCGACGTCGTCGTGCTCTTGCTGGGCTTCTCGCCCGCGGCCGTGCTGGCCCTGGCGCCGTTCAACCTGATCTACTCCTGCATGGTCCACGCCAACCTGAACTGGACGTTCGGTCCGCTGCGTTACCTGTTCGCCAGTCCGGTGTTCCATCGCTGGCACCACACCATGCAGGGGGAGGGGATCGACAAGAACTTTGCTCCGACCTTTCCCGTCCTCGACGTGGTCTTCGGCACCTTTTTCATGCCGGCGGGCCGGCTGCCGGAACAGTTCGGGAACGGGGAGCGCGACTTCCCCGAGGACTTCTGGGGGCAGCTCATTCATCCGTTCCGGAGGCGCCGAGGCGACCTGGTTAGCCGCATTCCGAATTCAACCACGGATGACACGGATGACACGGATCAAGACAAAGGTATTTATCCGTGTTATCCGTGTCATCCGTGGTTCAATTCCTCACGGAGGCAGGCCGTGATCGCCCTGGGGCTGCTCGTGCTGGCGGTGCTGGGCACTGTCCGGGGATACCACGTGAAGAAGCGCGACCGGCACCACGGCCGGGCGGAGCAGCACCTCAACGCGGGAGAATACGCTCGGGCCATCGAGGAGTTCACGGCGGCGATTCGGCACGATCCCGGGTGCGCGATGGCTTACGTCAACCGGGCCGCCGCTTACCTCAACAAGGGCGATCTCGATCAGGCGATCGCGGACTGCAACCGGGGCCTGGAGATCGACCCCCAGCTGGCCCTGGCTTACGTCAACCGCGGCGGCGCCTATCTGAACCGGGGCGAACTGGACCGGGCCATCGCCGATTGCACTCAGGCCATCGACCTTGAGCCGAAGCTGGCCCTCGCCTACGCCAACCGCGGCGGCGCCTGCCTGAACCAGGGCGAGCCGGGGCAGGCCATCGCCGATTGCACCCGGGCCATCGAGTTGGATCCGAAGCTGACCCTGGCCTACGCCAACCGCGCTGCTGCCTTCCTCAAGGAAGAGGATTTCTCCCGCGCCGTGGCCGACTACGATCAGGCCCTGGCGCTGGACCCAACCCTGGGGCCCGCCTTCGGCAACCGCGGCATGGCCCACTTCCGTCTGGGCAACTCGGAGAAAGCCCTGGGCGACTTCACCCGGGCCATCGAGTTGAATCCGCAAATCGCGTCGCTGCACGTCTACCGGAGCATGGTCGCCCTCAATCGCGGGGACACCGAGCAGGCGATCACCGACTGCACCCGGGCCATTGCACTGGACCCCCGGCTGGCCATCGCCTACTGGGGCCGTGGCCTGGCTTATGCCCAGAAGGGCAACCCGATGCGAGCCCGGCTCGACCAGAGAAAGGCCCTGGAGCTGGACCCGTCCCTCGCTCAACCATGACGTTCGCCGGAGTCGCTCAAGCGCGATTCCGGATTGTCTCCCGGCGTGCTATAGTGGCGAAGACATCGCGCTGATTCCAACCTGGGCACCAAGGTGGGATGCAACCATGAACACGTTGATCACGACACAGGATAGCTGGCTGAAGGAAGAAAACCCGGACCTGTACTCGATGCTCCAGGTGCTGGACGGCTCGCTGGAGGCGCAGGCCTGGCTGGTGAACAAGAGCCCCGGCCTGGCCGTCTTCACCCGGGCCATCGCCGGCGACCGGCACGCCTGCGAAGAGCTGGCCCGGATCGATCCGCAGGAGCTGGATTATCTGCACGGGACCATCATCAACTGCGAGCAGACGCAGTGGCTGGCCGAGCGCAACCCTGAACTCGGCTTGCTCTTCGAGGCGCTGAAGGGCGACGACACGGCCCTGCGGCACCTCAAGCACAAGAAGAAGGCCTGGGCCCGGCTGGTCGAGATGGTCCGGCAGCTGTTCGCCAGCACCGACGCTCCGCCGCAGGGCATTGCTCCGGGAGCGGTCCACCTGACCGAGGAGGGTGTGCGGGCCGACGTGGGCTTGCTGGTGGGCGAGTATCACCTGCAGCGCAAGGAGTACGCGCAGGCCGTCGAGGCGTTCAGCCGGGCCATCGCCACCAGCCCCACGCCCGACGCTTACGATGGTCGTGCCCGGGCTTATCTGGCCCTGGCCGAGGATGACGAGCGCCGGGCCCTGCAGCTCCGCGACTTCGAGGAACGCAACGGCTCGTCCCAATGACAAGGTGACAAGGTGACAAAGTGAAGGGTTTCGTTCACCTTGTCACCTTGTCACCGAAGTCCCGGCTGCAGAAACTCGCGCAGCCGGGGGCTGGCCTTGCCGTCGAGGATCTCCTCGGGCGGCCCCTGGGCCGCGATCACCCCCTGGTCCATGAAGATCACCTGGTCGGCGATGATCCGGGCAAAGTCCATGTCGTGCGTGATCAGCAGCATGGTCATGCCGTCGCTGAAGACCAGGTCCTTGATCACCCGGAACACCTCGTGGGTCAGCATCGGATCGAGGGCCGAGGTCACCTCGTCGAACAGGACAATGTCGGGACTCATGGCCAGGGTGCGGGCGATGGCCACGCGCTGCTGCTGGCCGCCCGAGAGGGTCTGCGGATCGGCGGCGTGCTTCTCCCACAGCCCCACCTTTTCCAGCACCTTGCGAGCAACGGCGTACGCCTCGTCCCGTGATTTCTTCAGCACCCGCATCGGCCCGATCATGACGTTGTTCAGCACCGACAGGTGCGGAAAGAGATTGAACTGCTGGAAGACCATGCCGATCTTCTGCCGGACCCACTGGGCCTGGCGCTGCTCGGCCAGCGAATCGCGATGGCCCAGCGGCCGGCCCGAGCTGGCCGCCTGCCCGCGCAGCAGCACCCGGCCCTCCTGATACGGCTCCAGCAGGTTGAGGCAGCGCATGAACGTCGATTTGCCACAGCCGTTGGGGCCGATGATGACGAAGACGTCGGCGCGCGTGATCCGCAGATCGATCCCCTTGAGGATTGGCGTCTCGCCGTACCATTTCTTCAGCCCCTGGACTTCGAGGATGGTTTCGTCAGAATGGTCAGGCATGGCAAGTCACTCCGAAAGAAGGGGAAGCCGAGGACCTCCGGCCTCCACCCGGGCCGGTTTGCTTTGTATCCTACGGAGTGAACACCATCATCGAAAGGATGAAGGATGAAGGATGAAGGATGAATCAAAGCCGTACTGATTCATCCTTCATCCTTCATCCTTCCTCCTTCCTTCTGAGGGAGCTGTTCCATGTCCGCGACCTTGACCCGCGATCAGCTGGCCCAGATGTATCTGGATCAGCTCCCATATCCGCCCTACCCCGTGCAAGAGGAGGCCCTGCTGGCCTGGTTCACCTCCGACAAGGGCGTGCTGGTCTGCGCTCCGACCGGCACCGGCAAGACGCTCATCGCCCAGGCCGCCCTGTTCGAGGCCCTGCACACCGGCAGCGTCGCCTATTACACCACGCCGCTGATCGCGCTGACCGAGCAGAAATTCCGCGAGATGCAGGAGTCGGCCATCCGCTGGGGCTTCTCGCCCGACGAGGTCGGCCTGGTCACCGGCAACCGGCGGGTCAACCCCGAGGCCCGCATCCTCATCGTCGTCGCCGAGATCCTGCTCAATCGCTTGCTCCATCCCCAGGACTTCCACTTCGAGAACGTCTCCACCGTGGTCATGGACGAGTTCCACAACTTTGCCGACGTGCAGCGCGGCATTGTCTGGGAGCTGGCGCTGGGAATGCTGCCGGCCCACGCCCGGCTGCTGCTGCTGTCGGCCACGGTCGGCAATGCCGGCGAGTTCCTGGCCTGGCTGGAGCGCAGCCATCAGCGCAAGCTCGAGCTGGTGGAGAGCAAGGAACGCAAGATCCCGCTCACTTTTCGCTGGGTCGGCGACGAGTTCCTCGGCGATCAGCTGGTCCTGATGGCGAAGGGCGGCGAGAGCGAGGGGCGGACGACGCCGGCCCTGGTCTTCTGCTTCAACCGCGACGAGTGCTGGAGCGTCGCCGAGATGCTCAAGGGGCTGGACCTGCTGGCCCCGGGAGTGCGCAGCCAGCTCAACACCGTGGTGGACAAACTCGAATGGCACGAGGGCGTCGGGCCCAAGCTCAAGCAGATGCTGCGGCGCGGCGTCGGCGTCCATCACGCGGGCATGCTGCCCAAGTATCGCCGGGAGGTCGAGGAACTGTTCCAGCGCAAACTGCTGGCGGTGTGCGTCTGCACCGAGACACTGGCGGCCGGGATTAACTTGCCGGCCCGCTCCGTGGTGCTGACCTCGCTGGTCAAGGGCCCCCGCGGCAAGGAACGGCTGATCGACCCCAGCACGGCGCATCAGATCTTCGGCCGAGCGGGCCGGCCGCAGTTCGACGACAAGGGCTTTGTCTTCGCGATCGCTCATGAGGATGACGTCCGGCTGCTGCGCTGGAAGGAGAAGTACGACTCGATTCCCGAGAACACGAAAGATCCCGGCCTGCTGAAGGCGAAGAAGGCCCTCAAGAAGAAGAAGCCGATCCGCAGCGAGAAGACCGTTTTCTGGACCGAACCGCAGTTTGAGCAGCTCAAGGGAGCGCCGCCGGGGAAGCTCTACAGCAAGGGTCCGCTGCCCTGGCGGCTCCTGGCTTACCTGCTCAAGACGTCGCCGGAGGTCTCCCGGGTCCGCAACGTGCTTCGCAAACGGCTAATGGATGAAGCCCGGGTCCGCTCCAGCCAGAACAACCTCGACCGGATGCTGCTGATCCTGGCAGAACATGGCTACGTCATTCTCGATCCACCGCCTCCGCCGAAAGAGGCGAGCCCTCCCCGTCAGGGGGGGGATTTGAATCCGGGGGCTAACGCCCCCGGCTCGCCCGTTCCTCCCGAGTACGAGGCTCGTCACGCCCAGCCCACGGAAAAGCTCGATCGGCTGCTGGTCTTCCGCAGTGTCCATCCGCTCTACGCCGGCTTCCTGCTCGACCATCTCGGCATCGCCAACCGCGACGAGCGCATCCAGGCGTTCGAGAGCGTCCTGGAGATTCCCCGTCCACTTCTCCGCTACGTCCGCGTTCCCTTTCCCGATCAGCTGCCGCCCGGTCCCCTTGCCACGACCCGGCTCGACCCCGAACTGATCCAGCGCGGGCTGATGGCGGCCCCCTTGCCGCCGAGCGAGGAAGAGGAAGAAGAGGACGAAGAGGGCGAGTGGGAGCGGCCGCTGGTGCTGGGCGACAAGCTGAGGTTGCTTTTCGACGCACTGTATCCGACGGTACTCGACGTGGAGACGCTGCCAGTCTGGGCGGCGGGCGAACTGCTGCGGCATGGCGGCAACTTCAACCTCTACGTGCGAGCGCGCGACCTGATCAAGCAGGAGGGCATCATCTTCCGGCACCTGCTGCGCCTGATCCTGCTGTGCGGCGAGTTCGCCCAGGTCTGCCCGGCCGACACGACCCAGGCGGAGTGGCAGGCCGACCTGCGCGACCTGGCGGACCAGCTGACGGCCAGCTGCCGGGCGGTCGATCCGACCAGCACCGACGAGATGATCGAGATGGCCCACGCCGCCGACGTGGTCGAGGGCGAGACGGGCGGCGAGCATCCGGTGCTGCCGCCGGCGCCGCCGGAACCGCCGCCGGCGCCGGAGCGCGAGTTCGGGGCGGGGATCTTCGGCGAGTAACGTCCCGTGCCTCTACCGCGCCTATGGCCCAACTTGCTACAATCCAGATAGACGGAACGGCAATCTGCATCCTGGATTGTTCCGGAGGCGGACCATGGCGAGCTTTGACATCATCCTGCAAACGTGCGGCAGCCTGCTTCCCGACGGCGAGCCGGATCGCTTCGTCTCCGAACACACCGGCGTCATTCGCTGCATCCGCGATTCCGATGGCAAGGTCTTCAAGGTGGGCAAGGTGAAAGCCTACCGCATCCACGCCGCACTGGCGCGGGAAGAGGGCGAATGCCTGTTCGACGTGTGCGACTGCCATTCCGAGGACCTGCTCGGGGTCCACACCGCTCTGTTCGATCCGGAGAGCGACGACCTGAAGGAGGAGGTCCGCGACCAGTTCGACGTCTTCGATCTCGACGTGCTGGTGCTGGACTACGTCCTGCTGGCGCCGCGCTGGCGCGGTCTGAAGCTCGGTCTGCTCGCGGCCCGGAAGATGATCGACCTGCTCGGCGGCAGCTGCGGGCTGGTGGTCAGCCACGTTGCCCCGCTCAACCCGGACGCCGGCGAGTTCTGCAAAGTCCCACCGACCTGGATTCCCCGCCATGAGTGCAAGGAGGGGGAGCGGGAGGCCCGGCGCAAGCTGCGTCGTTATTTCCGGCGCATGGGCTTCCGGCGAATCAAGGGGACCCGGTATCACGGTCTGTCGATGACCCAGGTGACGCCGACGCTCTCGGACCTGATCCGTCCAGTGCGGTGAGCCTTGACGGCAAGGTGAGGCAGCGATAGGATTCCGCCCCGCGCCGGCACCCAGGCGGGGTGCCGGGAGGATCGCATTTCCTCGCCCAGCTCCTCTTGCCGAAAGGACCAGGACGGTATGACCAGATTGTGGCGACCCCTGTTCGGGGTCAGTTTGTTGGCCGTGGGCCTGGCCGTGGGCCAGGGAGCCACCTGGGGGAAGCACCCTCCCAAACCCCCGGCCGAGAGCCGGGAAGTCAAAACGCTGAAGTCGGCCGCCGAGGTCGTGCGGGAATTCGCCAAGCTGTGGCCGGGAAGCATTCCCCACTCCCTGATGCGCGAGGCCGTCGGCGTGGCCGTCATTCCTCATGTCGTCAAGGCCGGCTTCCTGATCGATGGCCGGTTCGGCCGGGGCGTCGTGCTGGCACGGCAGCCGAATGGCACCTGGAGCAACCCGGTGTTCATCGGCCTGACCGGCCTCGGCCTCGGCATCCAGGCCGGCATCGATGAGACGGACCTGATCCTGGTGTTCAAAACCAAGCGTGGCCTGGATCGTCTGATGGCAGGCAAGGGCAAGCTGACGCTGGGCACCGACGTGACGGTGGCAGCAGGCTTCATCGGTCGGGAAGCGGAGAAAGCCACCGACGCCCGGCTGCGGGCCGAGATCCTGTCCTATTCGCGGTGTAAGGGGCTGTTCGCGGGCCTGTCGCTGGAGGGCGCCGCCCTGGTGGTGGAGCACGAGGCCAACGCGGCCTTTTACGGCAAGCACGTTACCGGCCCCGCCCAGGTGCTGGCCGTCCGCGAAGTCCCCGCCGCGGCCGCGGTGGCGAACCTGCAACAACAGCTGGCCCGCCTGGGACCGCCACCGGCCCCGCCTCCCCCACCGCCGCCGGGAGCCTACGGACCCTATCCGCCCCCGCCGGCACCTGTGCCGCCTCCGCCGGCAAGGCGATGGTGGTAACAGTCGATGATAAGCCAGGCCCGGGGGACGTTACCGGTGGATCGGGCGGACCAGTTGCACTCAATAGGGAGAAACCCCATGTCAACGGTGGCGCCCCCCTCGGGCCAGACCTTGTTCCTGACCGGCGTTTCCTGGCGAACGTATCAGAGGCTGCTCCGGGCCCTCGCGGAGAGGCGGCTGCGGATCACCTACGACCGCGGGGCCCTGGAAATCATGACCCTCTCTCCCGAACACGAGCATTTCAAGAACCTGCTCGGCTATCTGATCCTGGTCCTGGTCGAGGAACTGGGCTGGAACATGGCCAGCTTCGGCTCCATGACCTTTCAGGGCCGGAAACGGCGGCGCGGCCTGGAGCCCGATCAGTGCTACTGGATTCAGAATGAAGCGCTGGTTCGCTGCCGGGACACCATCGATCTGCAACGCGATCCACCGCCCGACCTGGTCGTGGAGATCGACATCAGTCCAAGTGCGGTGGATCGTATGGCCATCTACGCCCTGCTGCGGGTGCCGGAGGTTTGGTGCTTTGATGGGCAAACCCTCCGTGTCCAGTTGCTGGCGCGGACGGTCAATATGAAGTGAGCCCGCAGAGTCAGGCGTTTCCATTCCTGCCGCTGGGAGAAGTGCTGCGGTTTCTGCAGCTGCGGGGCACGCTGAGCGAGACCGAACTGCTGCGGCAGTTTCGCCTGTGGGTGCGGCAGCGAATCGCGGCCAACTGGGCATAAATGGACGGACGGTTGCATTCGGTCTATCATGTCTGAGAACCGTGTTTCCGCGATCCATTCACCCTCCGGAATGCCGCCATGCCTGCTCGACTCCTTGCGACGCCCCTGTTCCTCCTGCTGCTCACGGTCCTCCCCCTCCGGGCCGACGTGGGTGATCCCCAGGTCCGCACCGACCATGCCTGGTATCCCGGCGAGCTGGCCTGCTCCACCTTCGAGCGTCTCTTCGCCACCCAGGCCAACCTCTATCAGCGCGTGGTCGGCGTCCGGCCGACCACCGACGAGCAGAAAGCCCTGGCCGCCTGGCTCTGGCGCAACACCCACTACGCTCACGGCGAGGAAGGAGCCGAGGACCTCTGGGGTCAGGGTTTCACCAGGGGCGGCGACATGCGCACCCGCGAATACTGGACCGGCCTGTTCGCGCACGGCTTCGGCCTGTGCGGCACCACCCACTCGCAGTGGGTGGCCGAGATGGAGGCGCTGTTCGGCCACAACCGGGGACGTGGCCTTGGCTGTTCCGGGCACAACGCCTTCGAGGTGTTCCTCACCGGCGGTCCGTACGGATCCGGCAAGTGGGTTCTGCTCGACCACGATCTCTCGACCGTCATCTACAACGCGGAGGGCACCGCTCTGCTTTCGCTGGCGGAAGTCAGCCGGGACTGGAAGCGCTTGACCGACCGGCAGTTCCTGCCGCGGAAGCAGCACGGCTGGCTGGTTTGTGGGCTGCATCCCGCGGACGGCGGCTCCTACAAGGAATACAAGGTCGCCGAGTATCTCGCCGGCTACAGCGGTGTGCCGCCGATGGTTCACCTGCGTCGCGGTGAAACCTTACGGCGTTATCTCCAGCCCGGCCTGGAGGACGGCAAGACCTTCGTCTTCTGGGGCCACAACTACAAGGCCGGCGGCATTCCCGGCCCGGCGCGAGCGGAGACCTGGGTCAATCAGCCGGAGAAGATGTTCGGCTCGCGCACCGGTCCCGGCTTCAAGCAAGGGCAGGCTCGCTTCGGCAATGCGGTCTACACGTACAAACCCAATTTCACCAGTGGCGATTACCGCGAAGGCATCGTGAAGGAAGACGACAAGCAGGTGGTCTTCGAGTTCAGCACGCCCTACGTGATCGCGGCGACGCCGGCCAACGACAAACCCTGGGGCGTCTATGATCCGGGATGCCGCAATGGCCTGGTGCTGCACGGCAAGGCGGACTGTGCCGTGTCCGTCTCGACCGACCGTGGCCAGACCTGGCAGGAGTGCGGCAAGTTCGCCGACGGTCTCGACCTGACCGACCGCGTCAAGGGCCGGCGGCAATACCTGCTCCGTCTGTACGCCGGAGCCCCGATGCTGAAGGAATCCGGCCTGACCATCGTGACGGTGTGTCAGGCGAACCAGGCCATCCTGCCCCGGCTCAAGGACAATGGCAGCATGGTGCAATTCCAGGCTTCCGGCAAGGCGGTGCTGTCCGCCGGTCCGAACTTGCCCCAAGCCCAGGCCCACGTCGTCGAGGGCAAGCTCGACACTCCGCGCGTGACCCTGGAGCTGGCCGCCCCGCACGGCGCGAAGGTGCTGGCCTTGCATGCGGCCGGCCACGTTCGTTCCGGCAATCCACCCCGGCCGGAAATGAAGTTCCAGATCGAAGTGTCCACTGACGGCGGCAAGAGCTGGGTCCCCATGGTCAAGGACTGGCAGATCACCCGCCGGGGAGAGGAGCCAACAGACTTCTGGTCGCAGAGCTTCTGCTGGGGAACGCTGGAGCTTGGCGACAAGCAGGTTTCTTCCGTCCGCGTGCGCTTCCGCAATGACGGCAACCGCAGCTATGCCCGCTGTGAGGCGCACCTGGTCTATCAGACGGCCGGCAAGGATGCAAGCAAGGTCACGTTCGCATGGAGCGACGACAGCGGCAACCACAAGGAGTCGCACACCTTTGGACCGTCGCAGCCGGGTGAGAAAGAGCCGGCGTGGAAGATCCAAACAGGCACCAACGTCCAGACGCGCTGGGTGGAGTTTGAGACGGTTGGATCGAAGTAGGACTCAGGGGAAATTCCTTGGACAGGCTCATCGCCGTCGCCTTCAAGTGTCCCGGATGTGGGAAGAGTCTCAAGGTCAAGAACGAGCTGGCTGGGAAAAAGAGCACTATTTACCGCGTCACGTTCCTGCCTCTATCACCGTGACAGGTGTCGGAAAGGGGGCACAACGATCACGGTTGGCCGGTCCGGTGCTGCTGCAACAGCGCCACGAAAGCGGCGTGTTCCTGGCTTGCCAGCCCCTGCTGCAGCTGCCGCATCACGGCAGGGACGTCCAGACGGACCAGCGCGGCCGCATCCAGCCACAAACCCGGAAAGACTTCGCTCTGCAAGATCCCGCCGGGAGTCGGCGCGAGCCGGTTATACTGCCCTTGCCGTAAGACAAACCAGTCCACGGCCTGGTCGAGCACCCGCCAGACCAGGTATTCGCGGACGCCGTGCCGGGCGTAGACCTGCAACTTGCTGGTCAGGTCGATGTTGATACTGCTGGCGGCAACCTCCGCGACCAACTCCGGTCCTCCCTCAATGTAGCCGTCGGTATCGATGTGGGCTTTGCCACCGGACGCCGGCAGGATCATAAGTGTGTCGTCCGGCTGCGGCTCATTGTCCATGTCGAGTCGGATTGTGCTGTTGTCCCCGATACTGGTGCCCGGAGTGTTTATCTCGTAGGTGCCCAACCATACGGTGAGGTAGGCATGAGGGTTGCCGTGTTGTTCGTGGCGCACTGGCGAGGGCATGAGGACGACTCCGTTAATCAACTCCGCTTTTTTCAACTCCGGCATGGCATCGTAACGGCGCTCGAACTCGTCCCGGGTCAAGCGGTCCCCCTCCTTCAAGGGGGGGATAGCGACTCCTGGGGTCGTCGTGGGGTTGACAGGCGTCATCGGTCTACCTCCTGGTCTGATCGGAGCGGGAGCCCTTCCCGGCCCTCATTCTGGCCACGCTCCCCTCGAAAAACAACCCGAACCTGGGCTGCCGAAAAAAGCAGCGATAAAGGGCGACGTGCTGGACAATCCCTGCTATGTTGACCGGTGTGATTCGCCGTTCACCGCGTGACGTTCATCCCTCTGCGCCCATGAAGCGTCGGCATCAATACGTCCTGATTGTCTCCGCCGTGCTGGGATCGTGGCTCGGGATGCAAGCGGTGCATGAATTCGGCCACGTGCTGGGCGCCTGGCTGACCGGAGGCCGCGTCGCCCGGGTGGTTCTCCATCCGCTCACGATCTCGCGGACGGACCTGGCCCACAATCCCAGCCCCCTGCTCGTCGTCTGGGCGGGCCCTATCTTTGGCGTCCTGCTGCCGCTGGCATTGTGGGGAATCGCGGCTGCTCTGCGCTTGGCGGGGGCCTTCGTGCTGCGGTTTTTCGCCGGGTTCTGCCTGATCGCCAACGGGGCCTACATTGCTCTCGGTTCGGTGGATCGGATTGGCGACTGCGGGGAAATGCTGCGGCACGGTTCCGCTCTGTGGCAGTTGTGGTTGTTTGGGGCAACCACCGTGCCGGCTGGATTCTGGTTGTGGCACCGACTCGGGCGGCATTTTGGACTGGGCTCGGCCGGGGATCGCATCAGCGCGGGCGTCGCCTATACCAGCCTGGCAGTCTGTCTGGGGTTGCTCGCGCTGGCCCTGGCCGTAGGAGGAGAGTAAACTGCCAGCATCCCTGGCCTGTCCATCCGCGGCCGGAAGGCAATTGAGGACTTCAGTTGGCCAAAGGAGACGATGAGCGTGAACACTCTTCAGACCAATCGTGATCTCTACCTCGCCATTGCCGACTTGATCGAAAGACACAAGTCCTGTACTTGCAGCCTTGAGGAGTATCTTGCGGCCCTCCGGGACGTCGCCCAGGCGTACAAGACCCGGCCCCGTCTTTCTCTGGACGAGTTTTTTCAGATGCTCTCCGACGCTTTTACCAAGCCCGCTCCTTTCTTCGACGAGGCCTGGCGTTCGCGCTATGACGCGGACCATGCCAACCTCCCCGGCTTCGATGGCTGGGATGCCCGGATCGTCCGGCAACTCGTCGATCTCCACGAGATGGCCGAAAAAGGAATCCTGGCCAATGAGATGCGCTATTTCGGCATCAATTCACCCCGAGGGCAGCGGTGGTACAATTTTGACCCTTGCACGTTCCTCGAGTGCGCGACTGCCGGTTGTTACGGCGGCTGGGAGCCTGGAGACGACACCAGCAGAGAATTCGTTCCCGGGCCGGTGCTGGTCATGGACCAGGACGGGCAGCTCAAGGAGAGCGACCCGAAGGACGTTGCCAGGCCCGAGATTGAAATCAACACGGTGAGCTGGGATGATTGCCGATGGTTCCTGGGTCAAGGTCAATGGTATGAGTGAACCGCCTGCGTGGGTTTCCCCGCTGAGGCCGCAAGGACTCGCGGGCGGCATGGACTTTGCTACTCACCCTCTCACGCCATCCTGACTCGCGCGGAGGTTCCTGCGATGGGTTTCTTTCCACTTCCGAACCGGGACAGGCCGAGCATGCTCCGATGCCACCGGCACGCACTCGGTTGGCTCGCCGTCCTCTGCGTTTCCCTGCTCAGCGGCTGCACACCAAGTTCCAGGAAAGGAGATGTCCCCATGACAATCGAAGTGACCAGCTCAGCCATTCAGGAAGGGGCAACCATCCCCAAGAAGTACACCGGTGACGGGGAGGACGTGTCGCCGCCGCTGGCGTGGTCCGCCCCGCCGGCCGGGACTCAGAGCCTGGCCCTGATCTGTGAAGATCCGGACGCCCCACGCGGAACGTGGACCCACTGGGTGCTGTTCAACTTGCCGGCCGACCTGCGGCAGCTGCCGGAGCACGTTCCCACCGACCCCGTCCTGAAGAATCAGGCCCGCCAGGGCAAGAACGATTTCGGCAAGATTGGCTATGGCGGTCCCGCTCCGCCGAAGGGCAAACCGCATCGCTACTTCTTCAAGCTCTGCGCTCTGGATACCGCTCTGTCGCTGAAGGAGGGTGCGACCAGGAGCCAGCTGCTGCAAGCGATGGAAGGCCACGTACTGGACCAGGGTCAGCTGATGGGTACGTACCAGCGCTGACCGGATTTCAGAAGTTGAATTCCGCGCAGGAACAGTCCCTGGAGGTTCAACTGCCCCCGTGTATCGGGTGCGGGGTTGTTGCCGAAGACCGTGAGCCGGCCGATCTGGAAGAACGACTCATACTGGTAGCCCAACGCGAAGCGAGTGTAATTCCACTTCGGCACGGTGTAGGTCAGGCCCAGAATGCCGCGGACCTCGGAGACGCCCACGTCATTGTAGAAGCGAGCGTAAGTCAGCAGGCTCGGAGCAGCAGGCCCTGTGGACACGTCCTCGGCGTAGCGCTGGTTGATCCGGGCGAACAGGTCCATGCCCTCGACCCGGCCAAAGACGCACAGGCCCGGGATGCCGGTGCGCCACGAGAGGTCGCAAAACGCCCAGCCGCCGAAGCCATAGAAGGAGTTGCTCATGGTTTGCGCCAGCGCCCCTCCTGTGGGAATCAGCCCGGGGTCGAGGAACTGGATCGTGTTGTCGAAGTACAGAGACATGAAGCGTGGTCCAGCCCCGGCACGCAGCTCAAAGCAGGGCGCCAGGGCGAACGACCGGCTGGCGTAGGTCAAATCGAGGATGTTGAAATTCAGCGTGCCTTGCTGCTTCGCTGACATCGGTGCGCCATTCTGGATGGGCAGCGGGTTGATCGGTCCCCCTGCCAGCGGGCCGGCGTCCAGGATGGCCGAGCCCTGCGTCGAGAGGAAGCGCCAATCGACCTGCAAACCGCCCCAGTTGTTCGCCAGGCGGTAGCCGAACTCCAGACGCGGCATCACCGCGTTGTTCAGAGGATTGCCCTTGTAGCTGATGGTGTCCACGGCGTCGGTGACCGGGTTGTTGACATAACCGCGCAACTGCTCGCGGAGATAGGGCATCACCCAGCTGATCTCGACGTTGGTGTAGAACCCCGGCTGTTCGGCGTCGGGGCGGTCCAGCAGCGGGTCGGGCTGACTGAACTGCACCACGGGCCAGGTGGGCGCCGGCAGGACGTAGGGAGCAGGAGCGGCCCGCGGCCAGTCCGGCAGGATGCTCGCCGGCACTCCGGAGGACGGAGGCGCCGGGGCCGGTGCAGTCGGAGCGGGCGCTGGCTGGGCTGGGCCGGACGTCTGCGGAGCCGGAAGCAGCTCAGGCCGCGCCGCCTGTCCCCGGGCACCGGGCAGCAACGCGGCGGGCAGGCCGAGACCAAGCACGAGCGCGACAGTCAGCCCCGCCAGCCGGGAATGGTTGTGGCACGAGGTCGGCCTCATTGCTGCCCCTCCTTCGTGAGAGGTGCCACGACAGGGCCAGGGGGCGGCAACTGGAGCGGCACCGTCGGATCAGGAGGGGCCGGCGGAAGCGTCCGCCCGTCTTCCGGTGCGAGGTCCCCTTCCAGGGGGGCCTTCAGGGCGGCCTGGTGCTTGAACAGGTTCACCAGGGTGGCCAGCGGGCCGGGCGGATCGATCATGGGTGGACAGACCGGCTGCAAGTGGTTCATGTCCGGGTTGCCCGGCATCGCTCCTTGCGAGCCGAGGCCGGCCAGGTCTTCGGTCTGGAGCAAATTGGCGAGGTCCACGACGGCCTGCCATTGCTGCCCCAGGGCGATGATGTAACTGGCGACGTAGCCGGCCAGCGTTTGCTGGGCCACGAACACGTCGGTGAACACCGCCTCCTTTTCGCCGGCGAGGAAATGCCGCCTGATCACCCCCTGTAAATACCGCACCTGGTCGCGGAGCTGCGCCTGGGCAATCGCGACGCCGCGCTGGGCCGTCAGGTAGCGGCCATAGGCCTCCGCCAGCGTGGCGATCAGAGTGTTGCGGGCCTGCTCCGGGCCAACCGCGGCCCGGGCCAGGTCCCACTGGGCCGCTCGGATGCCGCCCCGGTTCTGGTCCCACAGGGGGAAGGGAATGCTCATGACAAAGCTATGGGCGATCTGGTTGGGAGGTGTCGTGTAGTCCTTCTGCACCAGGACGCGCAGGTCCACGTCGGGCAGGGGAATCAGCTTTTGCAGCATCAGGTTGTATTTGGCCTTCATGATCGCCACCTGGGCCGTTTGCACGTCCGTGTGCTTGTCGAGCCGGTTGACCAGGTCCTGGTAATCGAACAGCGGGATGGCCCCTTCGGCCTGCCCCAGCAGTTGAGTCGGCGGCAGGTCCGGCAGGCCCAGAGTCGCTGCCAGTTGCCGCCACGCCGCATGGTAAAAATTGCGCGCCTGGATCACGGCCAGCTGCGCCTGGAGAACGGCGGCTCGCAGACTGCATGGGCTCGTGGGGGGCACTCAAGGAACCCTCGACCCTGCTCACCTGCATCCGGTAGATTTCCTCGACGAGCTGGAACAGCGCTTCGCTCACCCGCAGGTTCTCGCGGGCCACCAGGACGGCGAAGTAGAAGCCGCGGATCTGGTAGCGCAGATCGTTGCAAGCCCGGCGGAGGGCCAGTTTCGCCGTGAGGATGTCCATCGTGGCCATCGCCTGCTGCACCGTCAGCTTGCCGCCGGTCTTGATCGCCTGGTCGAGCCAGAAGCCGGGGTAGCCGGCCGGGCCGGTTTCCACCGTGTCATGCTCGTAGCCGAAGGACGGGTTGGGATACATGCCCGCCTGGTAGGCAGAAGCCCGGGCGGACTCGACCGCCGCCACCGCGTTCTTGATGGCGGGGCTGTATTGCTTGCCGAGGCGCTGCAGGTCGGCCAGGCGCAGCGGCTGACGGCCCTCCCACAGCGCCGGCGGCGGCTCCGGGGGCAAGGATTCAATGGGAGGATAGAGTTTCTCAAGCCACTCGTGTCGCTCTTTCGGATTTTCCGGCATCATTCCGATCGGCGGCGCACCGACACCCGGCAAATCCGCCGGAAACCGAGGACGGAGCGGTGGCTTCGTTTCGGCTGACTGTTGGTCCGCCGGCTGGAAGTGGGCCAGCTGCTGGAGAGGTGCCGGCGGCTTGACGCTCTGTCCAGCGGTTCCACTGGCGGTCCCCGTGGCGGGGATCGGCTCCGGGACCCTGGGCGGCTCGGCCGGCAGGGTCGGTTTCAGCAACACGTCTTCCTCGCCGAGCTGAGCGGCGAGCGCGTGGAAATCCTGCTCGACACGCGCACTGGTCGTGGAGCAGCCGAAGAGCAGCAGCGGCAGCAGGAGCCATTCCGGGAAGTGCCGCATCAAACAACCACCTCTCTCCCTTTGCCCTGTCACGCCCTGCCTGCGCACTTTCCCCACGAAGCCCGGTTTCCGGGCGCTGGAACCCACGCACCGCTCCGAGGCAAGAAGCAGCAGAGAATGTATCGGTTGCAGGGGCTGTCCGGTTGAATCAATTCGCGAATCGGTGCGGCGAATCCGGAATCTTTCACGTTTGCTTCTGGCCTGGCCGCGGACCGACCCGGGAAGAGAGGAAGCGGAGGTAAGCCGGGCCATTGCCGCTCAGTGGCGTCGGCGTATGCTGTTCCGTATCAGGCACGGTAGGAGGGCGGACCCATGTTTGAGTGGACGGCATTTACGATCCTGGTCGTGATCGGCGGCGGGCTGGTCGCGCTGGTGGTGCGCTACTTCCTGTTTCGGTTGGGCTGCATCCTGGCCGACCTGAACGACCCGGCGCTGGGCAGGTCGATCCTGGTCGTGGTCGTGGTGGCGCTGCTGACCCTCCCGCTGGGCTGCTGGGTCGCGGTGTTGCTCTCCCGGCTCGAAAACAGCGTGGCGGATTCGTCGCACCTGATCTTTTTCCCCGGCCTGACGCTCTATGCCGTCGTCGCCTGGATTGTGTCCGCCACCTTTTATTCCGTGACCCTGGCCTCGACGTACAAGAAAAGCCTGATCGTGGCCGGCACCGAGCTGCTGCTGACGGGCCTGCTGGCCGCCCTGGTCACGGCCATTGTCATGGTCGGGCTGGCGGGCTGGCAGATCTCGCGCCGGGCCCCTTCGACCAGGGCCGAGCTGCTTCCCCGGCACAATCCGCCGGCCTGCGTTCTGGCCCTTGATGACTCTGCTCCGCGAACATGATCCTTGAAGGTCTGGTGACAACCGTGTCGGCCGCCGGAGCGATCAACCTCGCTCCGATGGGGCCGCGCATCCTCGAGGATCGAACGGACTGTCGCTGGCACCGCTTCTTGCTCCGTCCGTTCCAGACCTCCCAGACCTACCGCAACCTGACCGACCACCCCGAAGGCGTCCTGCACGTCACCGACGACGTGCTGCTGCTGGCCCGGGCGGTGGCCGGTCGCGTTGAACCGTGTCCTCCCCTCCGCCCGGCCGAGGCGGTCCGCGGCTGGGTGCTGGAGGATTGCTGCCGCTATTATGAGTTTCGCGTCCTCTCACGTGATGCAGCCAGGGAGCGGGCCGAATTGCTGGCCGAGGTGGTTGGATTTGGCCGGGTGCGGGATTTCTTCGGCTTCAACCGGGCCAAACATGCCGTGGTCGAGGCGGCCATCCTGGCCACCCGGCTGCACCTGCTGCCCCATGCGGAGATCGAGGCCGAGTTTCGCAGGCTGGCCGTGATCGTGGACAAAACCGGCGGGCCGAAGGAACAGCAAGCCTTCGCGTTGCTTGCGGATGTGATACGATTGACGACATGATTACCCTCCGCACCAGCAGCCGGCTGCACTTTGGGTTGCTCAGCCTGGCCCCGGAAGGAAGCGTCTGGGCGACGCGCGAAAGCGGAGGCACGCAGGCGTGCCGGAGGCGCAACTCGCTCCGGCGACCATCCCGGCCCGCTCCTTTGGCGGCGTGGGGTTGATGGTCGAACAGCCGGGCATTGAGCTGACGCTGACCGCTGCCGACTCGTGGTCCGTCTGTGGGACGGGAACTCTCTCCGAGCGTGCTCTGACGCTGGCCCAGCGTTTCGCTGCCGAAGCGGAGGCCGGCCTGCCGGCCGGAGCGCACGCAGGCGTGCGGCCCGGGAGCAGGCCCTGCAGAATCGAGATCCACCGCTCGGCCCCGGAACACGTTGGCCTGGGGACCGGAACGCAGCTGGCGCTGGCCCTCGGGCAGGGGCTGGCTCGGATGTGGGAGGTGAATGCGGACCTGGAGACGCTGGTCCAGTTGACCGGCCGGGGGCAGCGTTCCGCCCTGGGAGCGCATGGGTTTGCCCGGGGCGGCTTCCTGGTCGAGAGCGGCAAACGGCCCGGCGACGTGCTGGCGCCGCTGACCATCCGTCTGGACTTTCCCCAGTCGTGGTGTATTCTCTTGCTGATTCCCCGCGGCCGGCAGGGGCTTCACGGCAGTCAGGAACGGCAGGCGTTCGAGACTGTGGGTTGTGCCGGGAGCGAGGCGAACACCGACGCCCTGTGCCGGCTGGTGCTGCTGGGGCTGGTCCCGGCCCTGCAAGCGCTGGATGCGGACACTTTTGGCGAGGCCCTGTACGATTTCAATCAGCGGGTCGGCGAAGTCTTCGCAGCAGTGCAGGGCGGCATCTACTCCTCGGCCTGGACGGAGCGGTGGGTCGATTGGCTCAGGCGGCACGGGGTCAAGGGCGTCGGGCAGAGTTCGTGGGGACCGACCGTCTTCGCGGTCGTCGCCGAGCCGGAGCGTGCCGCCTGGCTGGCCCGGCACGTGGAGGAACAGGAGGGAGGCAGCGCGGTGTGTGTCCACAACACCCGGGCTTGCAACCGGGGGGCCATCCTTGAAGAGCGCTGAATTCGAGGGTCCCCGGGCAACGCCAATGGGGTCTTACGCAATGCCAACCGGCGGCCAGAACCAGGATCACTCCGAGGGAGGCAGCGAGGCTGCCTACCGCTGGCCCCTGCTGCCGGCCTGGCTGGGATTGGTCGCCCTGGCCCTGCTGGTGCTCTGCCATCCGCTGACCTGGGGACGAGGCCTGCTGGCCCTGTGGCAGCCCGCCGCCGGCCTGGGCCTGGCCCTGATCGCCTGGTTTGGCTTGCCGGCCGCGGCCCTGGTCCTGCTGGGCGGGCTGATCGCGTCCGGTCTGGCGATGGTCTTTGTGCCGGGATCGCTTCCAGTCCGGGGGTCGGCCGCTCTGGTTTTCCTGGCCGCTGACTCTCTTCTGCTCGCGCTGGAACTCTCCCTGGCCTGGTGGGTCTACCAGAATCGCGCAGGGGGCAGGCGCGAATTGAACGAGCCGCGCTCGGCCATCCTCTACTTGCTCCTGGTGCCCTTCCTGATCCTGGGCCTCTCGGCCGGCATCCGCGCCGGCCTGATCTGCTTGTTTGCCCCGCACGTGCAACCCTGGAGCGTCTGGCTGGCCAACCTCTGGCTGAGCAAGGCCCTGAGCGTCCTGATCGTGACGCCGCCGCTGCTGGCCCTGGTCACGCCGCTGCTGGTTCGCCGCCGCTGGGCGGTTCCCGAAGTGGTGGACGAGCAACTGGTCAGCCATCGCGGCCTCTCGGCGGTCCTGCACACCGGCGTGCAGGAAGGACAGCGGCTGACCCGGGGTGACGTTGTCGAGGTCCTCGGACTGGCGGTGGGCGCCAGCATCCTGGCCCTGCTGCTGTTCTGGATTTACCGTCGCCAGGACGTGGGCGGCTGGCAGTTGTGGGGCCTGCCTTTGCTGCTGATCGTCTGGGCCAGTCTGCGCCAGGGGGTTCGCGGCGGCACCTTCGTGGCCGGCGCCAGTGCCGCCTTGCCCTTGCTGTTCCTGCGGGTCGGCGAGCTGGCCGACCCGCAGGTCCGGCTGCTGCAGGGCAACCTGCTGGCCCAGTGCAGCACCGCGCTGCTGGTGGCCGCCTCGGCCAGCTGGATCAAGGCCAGCGAATCGCGCTATCGTCAGGTGGTCAGTCGCAGCCCGGTGCTGATCTACAGCGCCCGCCTGCTGGAAGGGCCCGAGGGCGGAGCCCGCCTGCACGCCGGGCAACCGCCGAGCAGCAAAACCTTTGCAGGGACGGGGAAGGCCCCGTCGGGAGGCACCGACTCCACGGGAACTGCGGAGCACCCCACCTGGCGTTCCGAGGCGGGAGGCAGCACCGGCCCCGCAGCCCCTGGCCGGTCGCCGGGGAAACTTCCCCAGGCCGAGATCACCCTGGTCAGCTCAGCCAGCGTCGTCCTGCTCGGCTGTCCTCCCGAGCAATTGCTGGGCGATCATCGCCACTGGCTGGAATGTGTCTACGCGGAGGATCGCGAGGTCGTCCTGGCGGCCCTGGCCCAGCTGCATCGGCAAAAACAGCCCGTCACCTGCGAGTATCGCCTGATTGAGCAGCTGAGCCGACCACCCACTCAGCCGGGAGGAGACCAGCCCGGCTCCTTCGGCCTGCTGGGAAGCGCCGGCAGGCCGGCGGGGTCGAACGCGCACACCCCGCTGCCGCCCCGCTTGCGCTGGATGCGCGACACGCTGGCGCCGCACTTTGACGAGGACGGCCGGCTGGTCGGCTGGGAGGGGGTGGTAACCGAGGTCACCGAACAGCGCGTACCTGGCGGATGATCTGCGCCGCACCACGAGCATGTTCCACACCCTGGTGAGCAATCTGCCCACGGGGGTCTTCTTTGTCCAGGGACCGATGGGCCGGCCCATCCTGGTCAACGCCCGGGCCCGCCAGCTGCTCGGCCAGCGCGAGGACCTCTCGGTCACCCTCGAGTACCTGTGCAGCTCCTATCGGCTGTTCCGCAAGGATGGCACTCCCTACCCGCACGAGGAGTTGCCCGTCTTCCAGGCCCTGCGCTTGGCCGAACCACCATGCGCGACGACATTGTCGTCCACCGTCCCGATGGCCGGCACATCCCCCTGGTCACCTGGGGCACGCCCCTGACGCTGGGCCGGAGCAGCCAGCCGGACGCGGCGGTGTGGGTGCTGGAAGACCTGACCGCGCTGCACCAGGCGGAGGCGGCCCGCCGGGACAGCGAGGGCCGGTTGCGGGCCGTCGTGGAAACGATGGGCGAAGGGTTGATCGTCCAGGACCGGCGCGGCCTGGTGGTCGAATCGAACCCCACCGCCTGCGGCCTGCTGCTGCTCCAGCCCGAGGTCCTTCGCGGCCAGTCGCTGTTTACCCTGGGCTGGGTGTGGCTCCGCGAGGACGGCTCGCTTTTGCCCACCGAGGAGCATCCCGCCCAGGCCGTGCTGCGCACCGGCCGGCCGGTCCGCAACGTCGTCCTGGGCATCAGCTCCCTGGCCGCACCCGGCTTGCAGCCCGGGGGCCGAGTGACCCGCTGGCTGCTGATGAACGCCATGCCGCTGGGCTGCGCAGCACCCCAGGGTGTGGTCACCACCTTCTCCGACGTCACGCACGTCCGGCACGCCCAGGAGGTGCTGCGGACCTCGGAGGAGAAGTACCGCGTGCTGATCGAGTCCTTGCCGCTGATGGTCGTCCAGACCGACGCCCAGCTGCGCGTGGTCTACAGCAACCCGGCCATGCGCTCGACCACGGGCTACGACGAAACGGCCCTGGCCGAAGCGACCTTCTGGGAGTCGTTCATCCACGCGGACCACCAAACCGCCTTCCGGGAGATGGTGCAGCAGGCCCTGGAGAGACAGCCGGGACGGACCGAGCTGCGCTATCGCGCCCGCGACGGCAGCGAACGGATCGCCTACGCCCTGGCCCAGCCGGCCTCGTCCTCGGGGATCACGCTCCTGATGGTGGACGTCACCCACCAGCGGCGTCTGGAACAGGATCTGCAGCGGGCCCAACGGCTGGAGATGGTCGGCCGGCTGTCCAGTGGCATTGCCCACGATTTCAACAACCTGCTGCTGGTGATCATGGGCTTGACCGACCTGGCGCGGAGCAGTTTGCCGCCCGACCACGCGGTTCAGAAGGACCTGGAGCAGATCAATGAGGCCAGCGATCAGGCCGCCCAGCTGGCCGGCCAGTTGCTGGCCTTCAGCCGGACGCGCCGAACGCCGGCCCGGCGAGCGTACGTGGGGCAGGTGGCCCGGCGCACCCTGGAGATGCTGCGGCCGACCTTGCCCAGCCAGATCGACCTGGAAACACAGTTGACCGACGATCCGCTGGCCGTGCCAGCCGACGAGACGCAATTGCAGCAGATCCTGATGAACCTGTGCCTCAACGCCCGGGACGCCATCACCGCCATGGCTAAAGGGGCCCGGGAGCCCCACCAGGGGAAGATCCTGGTGCGGATCGAGCCGGTCTGCGGCCCCGGCGAGAACGGCGCCAGCCAGGGCCACTGGGCCCGCCTGGTGGTGGAAGACAACGGGCCCGGCATGACCGAACAGGTCCGAGCGCGGATCTTTGAACCGTTCTTCTCCACCAAGGAGCACGGCACCGGCCTGGGCCTGGCCGTGGTCCAGCAGATCGTGGAAGGCTGCGGCGGCCGCGTGGAGGTCACCAGCCGGCCCGGGGCCGGGGCCCGCTTCGAGGTGTGGCTGCCGCTTTTAGAAGATGACAAGGTGACAAGGTGACAGGGTGACAAGGTGACAGAAGACATTGCCTTTGTCACCTTGTCACCCTGTCACCTTGTCATCTTCTCATCCCAGCCCGAGCCGTTTCAGTCTGCTGATCAGCGTGCTGCGGGCCACGCCCAGGGCCCGGGCCGCTTCGGACTTGTTGCCGGCCGCCGCCGCCAGGGCCCGGACCAGCGTGTCCCGCTCGCGCCGGTCCCGCTCCGCCCGCTCCGCCTGCACCAGCAGGGCCACGTGGGCGGGCGTTTCGATCGCTTCGTCCTGGCCCTCAGCGCCCGGCAGCCAGGGCATCCCGTTGCTCTCCGGGGACAGCAAGGTGGTGCGGTCGAGCCGGGCCTGGTCCTCCAGGATTTCGGGAGGCAGGTCGCGCAGCGTGATCGTCGTTCCCTCGACGATCACTACCGCGCACTCGATGACGTTTTCCAGCTGGCGCACGTTGCCCGGCCAGGAGCAGCCCTTCAGCGCCGCCAGGGCATCATCGTCGATGCTGGTCAGTTGCTTGCCCGCACGCTGCCCGTACAGGTTCAGGAAGTGCATGACCAGCTCGGGAACGTCTTCCGGATGATCGCGCAGCGGCGGCACGCGGATCGGGAAGACGTTGAGCCGATAGAACAGGTCCTCCCGGAAGCGCCCCTGGTCGATCAGTTCTTCCAGGTCCTGATTCGTGGCCGCGATGATCCGCACGTCCACCTGGATCGGCTCACTGGAGCCCACGCGCTCGAAGGTCATCTCCTGCAAGACGCGCAGCAGCTTGGTCTGCACTTCCAGGTTGATGTCGCCGATCTCATCCAGGAACAAAGTGCCGCCGTCGGCCGACTCAAAGCGCCCCACCTTGTCGCGGATGGCGTTGGTGAACGCCCCCTTGACGTGGCCAAACAGCTCGCTTTCCAGCAGCCCGGGCGACAGGGCGGCACAGTGGACCTTGACAAACGGCCGGGCTGAGCGATTACTGTTCTCATGCAAAACCCGGGCCAGCACTTCCTTGCCGGTGCCGCTCTCGCCGCGCAGCAGCACGGCCGACGGGCTGGCTGCCACCTTGCGCACCAGCGACAGCAAGTCGTGAATCGGCTTGCTGGAGCCGACCAGAGGACAGGAGTCCGGCGAGCGGCTTCGCTTTCGCGCGATGCCAGCGGGGCCGGTGCTGAGATCCAGTACCGGCGGGCTGACGCCGCGCCGCTCGCCGGGCGTCTGCGACCCTTGCAGCAACTGGCTTTGCAGCACCAGGATGCGCCGCTGTTGCTCGGCGATCTTTTCCACCTTGGTCTGGAGTTCGCGATTGAGCGTCGCGATGGTGCGGTGGCCTTCGGCGCTGACCAGGGCCAGGGCGGTCAGGTGGGCGCAGGCGGCCAGCAGGCCGAGGTCTTCAGGGGTGTAAACCCCGTTCTCGCGGGGCCCCAGCACCAGCAGGCCGAGCAGCTGGCCCTCGTGGACCAGGCCGGTCGCCACCTCGCCACCCAGCGACTGCAGTTGCCTGGCGGCCGGGTCGAGCAGCAGACGCGGCGCCAGCCAGACACTGCCCTGAATGCGGAGGGTCTCCACCAGCGGACACGCTGCCGGCAGTTCCGCGACGGCTGGGCCGGGGCCCAGGACGTCCGCCAGCTGGTACAAGCCCGGAGCGCCAGCGAGGGGATCGTCCCGTCGCTTGCGCTCCGGGCTTGTGTCAGGCGGTGAGGCGGAGCGACACTGACGCAGATACACGGCTCCCCAGGTCACCCCAAGAAGCTCGTGGTACGTCTGCAACAAGCGGCGGGCCAGCGTCGGTGGATCGACCAGCTGGTCAATGGCCAGGCGCAGTGCGCTGCAGCGTCCGGTCCAGCGAGTGCTTCTCCTTGCGGAAGTGCCGATCCAGGGCCGACTTGAGTCGGCCGCGGGCCAGGTCGAGGACCAGCAGCAGCACCAGAGCGGTGCTGCTCACGGTGAGGGCCTGCGACAGCGACGGCCCATCCCCGAAACGACTGCCGAGCAGCAGCATGCCGGTGAACACCAGGCCGTAGTAGATCAGCCCGGCCAGGAGCGTGCAGACAAAGTACACCATGCCCGAGCTGATCAGTTTGTCCAGCTGCATCAGGCGGTAGCGCAGGATGCTGATGGCGAAGGCCGCCGTGACGCACACCGAAGCGGCGAACATCGGCCAGGTCGCCCCGCCGGCGGCGAACTGGCCCTGGTGGGCAATGGCCAGGTAGAACGAGTAGCCGATCGGCACCACGGCCGCCCCTGTGCCGTAGAGGATCCATTTGACCTGGTTGCGCTCGCTGGGCTCGCTCCGGGTCAAGCAGAAATAGCTGTGCAGCAGGCTCACCACGCAGGCCAGGTAGTAGACCAGGGCCACGGCGAAATAGACGTAAATCTCCGCGAGGATCTCGCCGAGCAACAGCTTCAGCGTCGCCAGGGACTCGCTGCCCTGGCCGCCGGAATAGTGCCAGCGCACTCGCAGATACCCGGAGAAGATCAGGACCAGGAAGAACAGCGGCGGCGCGTACAGACTGAGCAGTGTGGACCACGGCGCCCGCTCCAGGAACGCCTTGGGCCGGGGGAAGACCAGGTAAAAGTGCAGGCTGACGGCCGGCAGGAACAGGGCGGTGACCATGAAGACGACCAGCAGCACCGGCTGCGTCAGGATCTGCGACCAGTGATAGCCGCCGATGTACGCCCCCAGGGTGAAGATGCACAGCACAAAGAACTGTCCGGCGTAGGGATCTTCCGGCCGTTTCCAGTAAACCAGCGCCCCTACCGCAAACAGGCCGATCTTCAGGAAGAACCACAGCAGCGACGGCAGCAGCAACTCGGCCGGTGGCGGACCGACCCGGCACAGCACCGCTTCGGTCCGGCTCTCGCCAGGCCGCTGGTACAGGACGCGGACAATCGTCTGGCCATCGGGGAGCCGGGCGACTGGTGGTGCCTTCGCGGCATCGGCCAGGACAGCGTCACTGGGGACCGGTTCGCCCTGCTCTTTCTTCAGATCGATCTGGGTGCGGACCAGGTCAACCCAGCTCCGAATGGGACGTGAGCCGACTTGCAGGATGGTGTCGCCCGGGCGCAGGCCCGCACCGTCCTCCTTGTACAGAAACACGGGATCGAACTGGTTGACGACCGTGGTAAAGGCGCAGCGAATGCCGAGATCGGGGGTCAGCACCACGTGGCCGAGGACGGCTGCCGCGTAGGCGCAGACCAGGATGGCCACCGTGACGATCAGCAAATGCCGGCGGTGCGCGGGCTCGCTCACCCAGCTCCAGCAGGATCGCACCCCTTGCCAGATCGCTCCCATCCCCCTCGCTCCCAACCGCAGCCCTGTCGAAACCTGTACGGACAGCGCCGAAAATCCGGCGCCGACCCTCCTCTTCACTGTACTGGGGCCCATTTCTCTGGTCAATCACCCGCGCAACGTCTGGCATTCAAGGATCTTGTGGGATTCCCGTTTCCAGCGGCACAAGACCCCTGGTCTTTCCTCCTTTCCTGAACAGCCCAGCCAAACGGAATCGCGCGGCTTTCCTGGGCCACCTGACGAACGGCGCCGCGAGAGCGCCGAAGGAGCGCCGAACGTCAACGAATCGGCGCCGGTCGAGAGTCGGTCCTGCCAGAGTCGCGCGGAGGTGGCGGAATGTTGTCGCTTCAAGTAACAGAGCAAAAAGGAGTTACGGTGAGAGTGATTGCAGCCGCCGAGACAGCCTGTCTTTGTGTCTGCTTGGCACAAGGGCTGCGTTTGCTTGGTCAAGCACCTTGGCGCCGACAACCGGGAGAGGGAGGAGAGGTCGTGAAGGCATCTGTCGATTGGCTGGCCGGGAGTGGGGCGGAATTCAGCCCGGGGACGGGATCGTGTCGCTATGCCCAGCTGAAACACTATACGGCACGCTGCTGCGAATGGGGCGATGGACCGCCGCTGGTCCTGGTTCCGGGGATGGCGGGTGGATTCGAGCTGCTGGGACCGCTGGCTCGGCTGCTCGCCCGTCGGTATCGCGTCATTTCGTACCAGTTACGCGGCGAGGACGATTGTTTCGCGCTGCGGCGCTGGTTTGGCCTGACCGACCTGGTGGAGGACCTGCGCGAGTTTCTGGACTGGTGTGGTCTGGAAGCGCCGCCGATCCTTGGGGTCTCCTTTGGCGGGGTGCTGGCCCTGGAGCTGGCCGCCCGCTGGCCCCGGCGTCTGCAGTCGCTGATCGTTCAGGGCACCGGCGTCCGGCTGGAGCGCGGCCTGATGCAGCAGATCGCGGCCGTGGTGCTGGCCCGCTACCCGCTGCCCGCGGACAATCCGTTCGTCAATCAGTTCTTCAATTTGCTCTTTGGCAGCCGGCAGGAGCCGGGGCCGCTGTTCGAGTTTGTCACGCGCCTGTGCTGGCAGACCGACCAGAGCGTGATGGCCCACCGCTTCCACCTGCTGCACTCCTACGACATCCAGCCGCGGCTGCACCGGGTTCGCGTACCGGCCCTGATCCTGACGGGGACCCGCGACCTGGTGGTTTCCGAAGCCAGCCGGCTGGCCCTGGCCACGGGGATTGCCGACGCTCGCCGGGTGGACCTGCCGGGGTGCGGCCACCTGGCGTTTTTGAGCCGGCCTGACCTGGTCGCGGCTGAGGTGTTGCGGTTTCTCTCCCCGAGTAAGCAGTAAGCAGTAATCAGTCACTGATTACTGATTACTGCTTACTGTGGTGCGGCCTCTGGTTCCGGCGGGGGCGGTGCCAGTTCGCCGTAGTACGTCATCGCCTCGCGGGTATCGTTGTAGCGCCGATAGCGGGCGTAGCGGAACTCGAACGAACTGTCCTTGTCGAATGCCTCGCCGCCCGCCGAGAAAGCACATTTGCTGGCCCGCTGCATCATCGCCAGCCAGACCCGGTCGGGAGGCAGCACGCGCCGCAAGGCCGCGTTGGGATCGGCCGGGTCCAGCACCTTGGGGTCGAAGTTCATGAAGTTCTCGTGCCAGGGCAGCGTTTGAAACAGGCAGAACAGGAACCCTGCCAGCAAATAGCCCGTCACCAGCCCGAAGAACCCGGCCCCGATCTGAAACAGGAGTGGATGATAGGTGATCTCGCTGTTGACCAGGCTATTGAGCGCGGACCGCAACAGCGCCAGCATCCCGGCAAACAGGGCCAGCAGGCTGACGGCATCCACGTAGCCTCCCAGACCCTCCGGGAACATGGGCTCCAGGAAGCTGGCGACCGGCTCGTACCAGTTGAACGCCACCAGACCTGACACCAGCACGTTCACCAGCATGCAAAAGGCCGTGAAGACTCCTTCCTTCACGAAGGAATAGGCCACGGCGATCATCAGAATGAGCGTCAGGACGGCAGGCATGGTGGAACCACTTCAAGAAATCGGTCGCATCCGATTTATCGTTTCGCGTTCGCCGAATTCCCACCGAACGCGAAACGATAAATCGAATCGTTGGCGTCACTTGCACACACGCAGCACTTCCTGGATCGAGGTTTCGCCCTCGATCACCAGGCGCAGGCCATCTTCCTGCAGATACTTCATCCCATTCTTGACCGCTTCCTGACGGATGGCGCTCAGGTTGGGGTTCTCGCGGATCATGTCGCGCATCTTCTCGTTGAGGGTCAGCAACTCGTACACGCCGGTCCGGCCGCGGTAGCCGGACCCGCCGCAATGGGCGCACTCATTCACCGCGCCCGAGGCTTTCTCCTCCGGAGGGCGGTAGAAGTGCTTGATCTTGTCGGCCGGCAGGTTGGCCTTCTTGATCAGCTCGGCGTTGGGCTTGTACTTCTGCTTGCACTTGGGACAGAGGACGCGCACCAGGCGCTGGCCGAGGATGGCGCTGATGGCGTTGGCCACCATGAACGGCGCTACCTTGTACTCCAGGAGCCGGCCCAGGGCCGTGACCGTGTCGTTGGCGTGCAGGGTGGTCAGCACCATGTGGCCGGTCTGGGCCGCCTGGCAGGCGATGTCCGCCGTCTCCTGATCGCGGATCTCGCCGACGTAAATCACGTCGGGGTCCTGGCGGAGGATGCTGCGCAGCTCGCTGGCAAAGGTCTTGCCCGCCTTGACGTTGATCTCGATCTGGGTCACGTTCGAGATCTGGTACTCGACCGGGTTCTCCAGGGTGATGACGTTGCGCTGGAAGCAATCGATTTCCCCCAGGCAGCCGTACAGGGTGGTGCTTTTGCCGGAGCCGGTGGGACCGCAGACGATGAACATGCCGTGCGGCTGGGTGACAATCTCCTGGAGCTGCTGCCGCATCTTGTCGCGCATGCCGAGTTGGCCCAGGCCGGTGATGCGTTTGGCCCGGTCGAGGATGCGCATGACCAGTTTCTCGCCGCCCACGCTGCCGGCCGTGGCCACGCGGAAATCGATCAGCGCACGCGTGTCGGTCGGGTCGGCCTTGGGGCGATTGGTGATCTCGCCGGCGAAGCTGCCGTCCTGCGGTTTGCGTTTCTCAGTGATGTCCAGGTTGGCCAGCACCTTGAAGATGTTGATGACCGACTCGCCCATCTGCCGGGTGAAGGGCGTGGCCGGCTGCATGAGGCCGTCGATGCGATAGCGGACGGTCACCTCCTCCTTGCTCGGCTCCATGTGGATGTCGGTGCAGCGCATCTGGATGGCGTCGTAGACCAGTTCCAGGGCCGCCCGGTATCCCGGGGAGCCCTGAGCGCGATTGACGGTTCCACCGTCGTCCCGGCCGCTGGGGCTCTTGCTGTACAGCCGCAGCGGGATCGCCTTGGCTTCTTCTCCGGTGGCTTCCGCCTCGATCTTGATCTTGAGGTACTTGCGGGCCAGTTCCCGGAAATGCTCGGGAGTCAGCAGGCGCTCGTCGTCGGCGACTTTTTGGTTGCGATACCAGACGTAGCCGAGGGTCGGTCCGATGGCCAGGAGCAGCAGGAGCAGAAAGGCGAGCAGGAAGCTCTCGACGGCCCAGGCCAGGAGCAAGCCGAGAACGCCCCCGGCAAAGACGGCGGTGTTGATCTGGCTGGCGGGCAGGTTCAGTTGCTCGGCGTCCTGATCGACCCACCAGCACAGGCGCGCCCAGACAAGGTAGAGCGCGACGATGATGCCGAGCTTGATCAGGCTGAAGTAACCGCCCGGCCCGCGCGGCACCGACCCGCTCTCGGCCAGGACCAGCTCCGGCAGGAGGAACAGGGCCAACACTGACAAGGTGACAAGGTGACGGCGGGGGTTGCGCTCGGGCCGACAGGTCGGCCCTCGCTTCGGTGACAAGGTGACGAAGCGCGGCCAGGGTGCCGTCTCCGCTTGCCGGGGCCTGTCTCCTCGGTCCGCCGCTGGTTGCCTTGCCGTTGTCACCTTGTCACCTTGTCAGCATTACAGGATGCCGGCCGCCTGGAACTTGATGCCCTTGAAGACCATTTTCAGCTGTTCGGGGTTGGGGGCCACTTCCAGGGCGATTTCCTTTTCGCAGTCGCCGCGCTCCACCAGCTGCCGGAGGTTCTCGGTGAAATCGACCATCCCTTCCTTGTAGCCGATGACGATGGCGGCGGGCAGGTCACTGTCCCGGCCCTCGATAATCAGCTTTTTGATGAGCGGGTTGACGATCATGATCTCGTTGGTCGGCACCCGTCCCTTCTTGATGCCCTTGATCAGCTTCTGGGCCACGATCGCCCGGAGGTTGTTGGCCAGGGCCTGGCGGATGGCCGTGTGCTTGTCGGGCGGGAAGAGGTCGAGGATGCGGTTGATGGTCGTGCCGGCGCTGGCCGCGTGGATGGTGCCGAAAACCAGGTGGCCGGTCTCGGCGGCATGCACGGCGGCCTCGAAGGTCTCGACGTCGCGCAACTCACCGACGAGGATCACGTCGGGATCTTGCCGCACCGCGTCCTTGAGTGCCTTGTGCCAGTCCTTGCAGTCCAGGTAGATTTCCCGCTGGTTGAAGTAGGCTTTCCTGTCGGTGAAGGTGAACTCGATCGGGTCCTCGCAGGTGAGGATGTGCAGCGGCTCGCGCTCGGCGATGTAGTCGAGCATGGCCGCGATGGTGGTGCTCTTGCCCGAGCCGGTGACGCCGGCCAGCATCACCAGGCCTTCGGGGTAGACGCACAGTTTCTCCATCGTGTCGGGCAGACCCAGGTCCTTGAACTTGGGGATGGAGTTGTTGACGCGCCGGGCCACCAGCGACAGCCGGCCGCGCTGCTTGAAGAGGCTGACGCGGAAGCGGCACTCGTCCTGGCCGATGACGTAGGAATAATCGACGCCGCCTTCCTCGTCGAGGACCTTGCGCCGCTTGGCATCCAGCAGCGGCAGCAACAGCCGTTCCATGTCCTCCTGAGTGAGCGGCCGCATGTCGGCCCGGCGGATGTCGCCCTTGAGACGCATCATGGGCGGCAGGCCGACCTTCAGATGCAAGTCGGAGCCCTCATGCTTCATCACCATGCGGAACAGCTTGTTGACCTCGGGTTCCCCGCGGCGTGGTTCCGGCGGAGGACTGTCGATTTTTTCCAGGTCGGCAGAAGCCATGACTGCGTTCTCCCAGGAGCGGATTTCCGCACGTGGGGTGTGCGGACTACGTAACGGTGGTTATTCGGACCGGCACGCCGTGCTGGGCCAGGTAGGCCTTGGTGGCGGCGATGCCGTACTCATTGTAATGAAAAATACTGGCGGCGAGGGCGGCGTCGGCCTTGCCTTCGGTCAGGGCCCGCAGCAGATGCTCGGGGGAGCCCGCTCCGCCGCTGGCGACCACGGGAATGCCGACCGCCTCGGCCACGGCCCGCGTCATGGGCAGGTCATAGCCCGCCTTGGTTCCGTCGGCGTCCATCGAGGTCAGCACGATTTCGCCCGCGCCCAGCTCCTCGACCCGCCGGGCCCAGGCCACGGCTTCCAGTCCTGTCGGCACTCGGCCGCCGTTGACGTGGACTTCCCACCACTCGTCCCCCTCACCCGGAACGCCACGGAGGGCGTTCCCTGCAGCGCCGCCGGGGGGGCGGGGTTTCCGCACTCGCCGCGGATCGATGTTCACCACCGTGGCACAGCGGCCGAACTTCCGACTGACGGCGGTGACCAACTCGGGGGTCTTGACCGCCGCCGAGTTGATGCTGACCTTCTCGGCCCCGGCCTGGATCAGCCGGGTGGCGTCCTCCAGGGTGCGAATACCGCCGCCGACGGTGAAGGGCATGAAGATCTCTTCCGCCACCCGCCGCACGACGTCGAGCATGATCGCGCGGCCTTCGTGGCTGGCGCTGATGTCGAGAAAGACCAGCTCATCGGCTCCCTGTTCCTCGTAGCGGCGAGCGACCTCAACGGGATCGCCGGCGTCGCGCAGGTTGAGGAAGTTGATGCCCTTGACGACCCGGCCCTGGTTGACGTCAAGACAGGGAATGATCCGCTTGGTGAGCATTCCAGACCCGAGGGCTCCCGCTCTCGGCTCGCCGGGTTGTTGAACAAATCGCCAGCTTTTACTTTAGGGCACCGGAGAGAAGCGGTCAACAAGAACCCGGAGTGCGGCGACCTGTCAATCACCTCGGCAGCGATTGGGGTTTCTGTGCAAGTTGCTGTGCAAATCGGTCACCCCTCCCCGACACAGAAAGTGTGAGAAGAAGGCACCATGATCGTCTCAACCCTCCGATCAGAGCAGCAACGCGACCCCGAAATGTTTTCGCAAGGCCCTTTCCACGGGCGCGCTGAAGTGGTTGTTCTCCAGGTTCAGCTCCACCAGGCTCCCCAGATAGAGGAGACCGGGCGACGATCCTTCCATCCTCATCGTTCAGGCCGCACCGATTCAAGTGCAAATGCGTCAGACCCCGCGAAGGAAGGCAAGGTCGCAAACCGCTGGAACCGCTCGTGCCATTCCGGGTTGTTGCCGAGGTGCAGTTGCCTGAACCGGGCATAGCCCGGACAATCGACTTCCGGATGGGGAGCGTTCAGAGGATCGCTCTGGTCGTACTCCATGCGCACGACCGCCAGTCGGGGAAGACGCTGGCTCATGGCCAGGGTGTTCAAACCCAGCAGGCCAATCTGGTTCCGAGAGATTTCCAGGATGGCAAGCCGCCCCAGGGCCGGGCACTGCGCCAGCGCCTCCATCTCCCAAAAGCGGCCGCGAACGCCGTTCAGGAGCAGGTGTTCCAGGCCGACCAGGTGCTCCGAGCGGGCCAGGTAGCGAAGGCTGTCCCAGCCAATCTCGGTCCCGGAGAGGTCGAGCTTGCGAATGCGGCGCAGGGCCGGGGATTGAGCCAGCGACTCCATCGAAGCCAGGGGGTCGGTCCGGCTCAAATCCAGCACGGTAATGCCGCGCGCCAGCGGGCACTCCAGCGTCAGCGGCAAAACCTCCGGCTGGTTCTTGATGTCCAGGTGCAGCGTTTCCACCCAGGCCAGCGCCTCGGAATCGGCCATGCCCGGCGCCCGGCAATTGAGCAGCTGCCGGCCCTGGACCTCGACTGCCAGCAGCCCCCGATCCCACCACCAGTCGGTGATCAGGTCTTCCAGCACCAGCGACTCGACCCAATCGACCTCGTGCTGCCGGCGCTGCTCCCGGATGCTCGCCTGCACGGCAGGGCGTTCCGGGTCGGTCACGGTCATGCGTGCCAGGCGGCACTGCAAGCGGACGAACTGACCGCGGGCCCGGTCCACGGCCAGCGGACTGTCCTCCAGGAAGTCGGCCAGGATCAGGCGCGGGGTGTCGTCATTGGGGTGATCCTTGCACTCGGCCAGCAGGGCCAGGACTTCGGGGCGGGCGGAAGAACACATGAAACGGGTCCTCGTGGGGAGATTCCCAGTTGTCTCTCAGATCGAGATGCCGCGGCCGCGAAAGGTTCGCTGCCGCCCCAACGCGCTCCGCTGCGCGTCGCGGCTAAACAAATCCTTTGAAGTCTGATCTTGCTCCGACTGCCCTCCTCGCTTATACGCGCTTCTCGCGGACGCCCCAGGCATCCAGCCGCTTTCTCTTCCCTTCCATCCAGGTTGACCATGAACCCAGCCATTCTTCTCGAACCGCGTCTCTCGTTTCGGGATTACCTGCTCCTGCTGGCCGGGGCCGTCCTGCTCTTTGGCCTGGCCATCGCTCCGGGAACGTCGCTGACCGGCCATCAATCCGTCCTGGCCCAGAACAGCCGGGAAATGCTGGCCGGCGGCGACTTCTTGGTCCCCACCATCGGCGGCGAGCCGTGGCTGGAGCGGCCGCCTCTGCCCGACTGGATCCTCTGCGGGGTCTACACCCTCTTCGGCACCTCTGCCAACGATCGCGTCGCCCGCTTCACCGCCGCGATCATGGCCACCCTGACCGTGCTGCTGGTCGGCTGGATGGCCGGCGTCCTCCTCGGCCGGCGACAGGCTTTCCTCGCTTGCCTGGCCCTGGCCACTTCTTACGAATTCTACGTCTTCGCCACCAATCCCGAAGCCGACATCTTCCTCTGTGCCATTGTGACAGCGGCCCTGGCGCTGTTCGTCAAGCTGGAGTTCGCCAGCGGCCCCGAAGCGCAGGATCAGCGCGTCTCCTTCCTGGGCGGTCGTTCGTGGACAATGCTGGCCTTCTTCTTCATGCTCGGCCTGACCAACCAGGCCAAGGGGCTGATCTTCGGCACGCTGATGGTCGCCGTCCCCGTGGCCAGTTTCCTGCTGCTAAACGCAGCGCAGGCTAAAGCCTGCGGCTACAGGCGGCTGCGACGCTACGTCTGGCTGTGGGGCTGGCTGCTTTTCCTGGCGGTGTCGCTGGCCTGGCCGCTGGCCGTCTACGTTCGCTATCCGGAGATCCGCAACCTCTGGCTGGAGCATTACCTGGGCCGGTTCTGCAAGGGGTACATGCGCGAGCCGGTCTGGTACTACCTGGCGACCCTGCCGGTGATCCTGCTGCCGTGGACCTGGCCTGCCCTGGTCGGACTGTGGCAGACACGCAAGGAGGCCCTGACCCAGGCCGGCTCGCGGGAGCGCTTCCTGTGGTGCTGGGCCTTGCTGGTGCCGCTGATCTTCTCGATCCCCCAGGGGAAGCATCACCACTACCTGCTGCACTGTCTGCCGGCCTGGGCCCTGCTGGCCGGCCGGGGGGCGGTGGTCCTCTGGGAAGGGATGCAGCGCTCGACCGGTTTCTGGTCGCCGGTCCTGTGGTCCTTGCTGCTCCTGGCGATCCCAGGAGACGTGGCCCTGGTGCTGCTGCAGAACCGCGTTCCCGGTCCCGCGTGGCTTGTCCCGGTGCTGCTGCTTGCCTGGCCCCTGCTTCTGACCGCGGGCAGCTGGCTGCTGTGCCGGCAACGCGGCGGACTGGCCCTTGGCGGACTGTTCGGCCTGTTGCTGACGGTCTTTGCGTCCATCTCGTTCTACGAGGCCCATGTCATTGACGGCTACGGGCCGGATCGCCAGTTCCTGCGGCAGGCCCGGAAAGTGGCCACGTTCGACCGACCCCTGTTCGCCTGCTTCGACTGGTGGCGGCCTCTGGAAACCTTCTGGCTGCTGTACCACGCCGATTCGCAGGTCATTCTGGTGCGCGACATGATCGCCTGCTGGCAGCACCCGCGCCGCCAGGAGACCATCTACATCCTGGCCCGGAGGCTGGATCGCCGGGACCTGGAGAAGGTGGGCACCGTCGAGGAGGTGCTGGCCAGTCAGCACACCCGGGCCGAGAAATACCCCGAGGAACGCCGGGTGCTGTTCCGGCTGCGTTTCCATCCGCGGATCGACAAGGCTACTCTGCCTTCGCTGGTTCGCTACAATCGCGGTATCCTTTTCTGAGCGGACAAGCTGGTACATTGGCCCGTGGGGGCCCGAAGCTGTCCGCTCCGCACCACACCTGGAGAGGCATCCATGATGCGACGCCTGTTTGCCGCCGGTCTGCTGGCGGTTCTGTTCGGCCTGGCTTCGCAAGCCCGGGCGGACGTGAAACTCAACGGCATGTTCAGTGACGGCATGGTCCTGCAGCGGGACATTGGCTGTCCCGTCTGGGGCACGGCGGAGCCCGGCGAAACCGTGACCGTGCAGCTGGACCTGGGCAAGACCACCGTGGCCCCGGCCACCAACGCCAAGGCCGATCCCAACGGCAAATGGCGTCTGGACCTGCCCGCGCTCAAGGCCGGCGGGCCGTTCAAGCTGACCGTCGCCGGCAAGAACGCCATCACCCTCAAGGACGTTTACGTCGGCGAGGTCTGGCTGTGCGGCGGCCAGTCCAACATGCAGTGGTCGTTCGATCAGAGCTTCCATACCGCCGAACAGCTCAAGGAAGCCAAGGACAACTCGAAGAACCCGCTGATCCGGCTCTACTCGGTGCCCCGGCCCGCGAGTCGAGGGACCGATCAACCCCAGTCCGACGTCGCCGGCAAATGGGTCGAGTGCGGCCCCACCACGGTGGGCAGTTTCTCGGGCGTCGGCTACTTCTTTGGCCGAGACCTGCAGAAGGCTCTCAAGGTCCCAGTCGGTCTGATCAACAGCAACGTGGGCGGCACCGCCTTCGAGGAGTGGACCAACCTCAAGGTGCTGCAGGGCCACCCCGAGCATCTGGGGAAGCACAAAAACCAGGCCAGGCTCTACAACGCCATGATCGCTCCCCTGATCCCCTACGGCATCAAGGGCGTCATCTGGTATCAGGGCGAGTCCAACGCCGGCCGGGCCGAATTGTACCGCACCGGCTTCCCGCTGATGATCAAGAACTGGCGCGACGAGTGGAAGGAAGGAGACTTCCCCTTCCTGTTCGTGCAGCTGGCCCCATACAAGACCAACGGTCCCGTTGATTGGCCCCGCCTGCGCGAGGCCCAGCTGGAAACCATGCGCAAGGTGCCCAACACCGGCATGGCCGTGATTACCGATTACGGCGATGAGCTGGACATCCATCCGACGCCCAAGTCCCCGGTCGGTACGCGGCTCAGCCTGATTGGCGCGGCATGGTCTATGGCGAGAAGATTGAGTATTCCGGGCCGATCTACAAGGAACTGAAGGTCGAGGGGAACAAGGCGGTCCTGAGCTTCAGCCATCTGGGCAGCGGTCTGGAGACGCGCAATCTGGTGCTGACCGAACGGACAGGCCCGAAGGACCGGAAACACAAGGAATGGCGCGTCAAGGAGGGTTCGGCCCCGCTGCTGGGCTTCACCGTCTGCGGCGAGGACAAGGTGTTCCACAACGCCAAGGCGGAGATTGCCGGCGACACGGTGGTGGTGACCTGCGACGCGGTCGCCAAGCCGGTGGCGGTGCGCTACGGCTGGGCGGACCATCCGGTGTGCAACCTCTGCAACAAGGAGGGACTGCCCGCCTCGCCGTTCCGGACCGATAACTACCCGGCGAGTGCGCCAATGCCCAAGAAGTGATCCGGGATTGTCTTTGTTTAGCCGCGACGCGCAGCGGAGCGCGTGAATCTCCCGCGCTCCGCTGCGCGTCGCGGCTAAACAAACTGCGCTCTCACTTCCCGCCGCTCATCTTCCAGAAATCGTCAAACAGTCCCGCCTCCACGACTTCCACGCTCAGCGGCTTCTGGGCATCGGTGCGTTTCAGCAGCGCGTAATCTCCCAGCCTCGGATAGAGCAAAGCGTTGGTGCCCTCGAAGTCGGCCGCGTGGAATGTGTGGCCGCTGTTGAGCACCACGTAGCGGCTCGGATTGAGCGGGCTGGGGTAGATCATCACCGGGACGTGATCCTCGGCGGCGTAGTCCTTGCCGCCCCAGGTGATCTTGTCGCGGGTCCACTTCAGCGGCAGGCCGTTGACGACCTGCTCGATGAGGGTGTTGGACGCGGGGTCGCCGAACAGGATCAGGTGCCGGCCGGCGATGTCGTCGTAGGTGACCTCCTTGTCGGTTTTGATCGGCAAGTCGCCGCGCATGAATTTGGCCCACTCCTGCTGGAACCGTTCCAGGTTAGCCCTGGCATACGCTTCGGTGCCCTTGTGCCACGGCTCACCGGTGCCGCGGACGCACAGGAACGAGGACATGAAGGCATCGTCGATGGGTCCTTGGAGACCGGAGATTTTCTGCAAGCGCCGCAGCCGCTCCGTTTCGAGCCACTGCGGCAAGACGGTCCGCCACTGTCCCGCGGTCTTCTCCAGGTACAGGTGCCTTGGGCGATCCTGCGCGGGAATTGCCCGGTCAGCGGCGATCTCAAGGGGTTTGATCGTGAGCTTCTGACCATCGATGGTGATGGGATACGGCAACCGTGTTCCCAGCACGGGCAGACGAACGTGCAGGGCCCGGACGTTGGCCGTCTTGACCGTGGTCAAGCGATCCTCGTCGTTAACCTCCGCTTCGACTCGGGCCTGCTGGTAATGCCGATCCAGGGCCAGGATGTCCATCCATTCGCAGGTGGGATAGCGCAGCGTATAGGTGACAAAGCGGACCTTGTTCGGGTACTCCGGTTTGCCCTTGGCGACGTACTTGGCATACTCGGCTTCGGCTTTCTTCTGCCACTCCGGTGGAAACTTGTGTTCCAGATCCGGAGCGATCAGATGCGTCATCGACAGACCGAGCAGCTTGAGCCGCTCCTCGATGTTGCGGGCGGCCTGGATCTGCTTGTCCTTCTCTCCGGAGTAGGCCACCACGGGCACCATGGCCACGTTCTCGGCGTAGTCCACCGCGTCATAAATGGTCAGACAGGCTTCCTGGTAGGACGGCAATTGCTTGGGGATCGGAGCGTAGCCGTGGGTGGTGGTGAAGCCGGCGCCCGGCCCCAGCAAGCACCAGAAGCCGGGCCGGTGCAGCCCCAGCTGCCAGGTGCCGGCGCCGCCCATGGAAAAGCCACGCAGCACGTAGCGCGTATCGTCCAGAAGCCGGCTCCGGCCCAGCAAGAGCTCGATGGCAACGAAGTTGGCCACCGCGTCATAGACGTCGCTTTCCCCGGCCCAGCGGTAGGCGACGTTGCCCCGACCGTAGATGTCGATCTGGACGTGGTTCAGCTCCTTGGCGGCCGGCTTGTCCGTGCTGCGCTGTGCCAGGAAGGAAACCTCGGTCATGGAAGAAGCCCGGCCGTGCAGCACCACGTCCACGCGCCACTTCTTCTTTGGGTCCTTGCCATACTCGGCCGGGTAGGTGACGGCGTAGGGCTGGATCGTACCATCAACGAGGGAGTAGTAGCCGCGCACCACCGTGAAGCCGAGCATGTTCAACCAGGGCGTTTCTCCTCCGCCTGCGAGTTGCTTGGCCCGGAGCAGGCCCCGATCCAGCACTGCCAGGGTCTGGGCCCCGGAGTTGGCGGCGTAGAACTCGCCCAGCTTGACGATCGAGACCGCCGCCCGGTGAAAGACCTGGACGTCGGCCAGCAACGGTTCCTTGACACCCAGCTTGCGGAGATGCTCGATCTCGTCGCCGAGCTTCTTCGTCTTTTCCTCAATGGCCTTCAGGACGTCCGCCTCCGGTTTCTGGACCGGCGGCGGAGCATACTGGGACAGGGCCGTGACACCGCAAAGTGCGGCCAGAAAGAGAGGGACAAACAAACGAGTCAGTCTCATGGTCGGTCGTTCCCGCGACAGTACACAAAGTGAGAGCGGAACGCCCTTATCTTCGCCAAGACGTGGATGGATGGCAAGAACAAACGTCCGCGGAGGCGGCGCACTCTGGCGCGGACGTCACTTTTTCAGCGGTTTGCTCGGTTGCAACGACAGGGTGAGGACCACCTGGTCCTTGCTGGTCTGCTGCCGCAACTCCAGCCGGTCGAGCAGTTCCAGGACCTGGATCAGGCCGTCCAGGCGCTTGCCGGCCTCGTCGCGATTTTCCTTGCTGCCGGCCATCGACTCGATCAGGCCCGAGCGGCACTCCTTGAGGTAGCTGCGCCACGCCTTGAAGGAGATGCGCAGCAGCGGCGTTCCCATCCCGGGATCAGGCGGCGGACCGAGCTGCGGCTGGGCAAAGCGCTGCACGGCGGCCGGCGAGCTGGCCAGGACCAGGTAGCCGCTCCACAGGGCGAAGGCCGGCTGAATCCCCGGTGGAAAGACGCCGGCGCCGGAGAGGTAATGGATCTGGCGTTTCTCGCTGGTCTGCTGATTCAACTCGATCTGTTGCTGTTCGGGCCGCTGGAGGTTGTGGAAAAAGATGATGCCGCGGATGCCCTTCTCCATCAGAGACAGCACGTCGCCCTCCTGACCCCGGGCCACTCGCAAGGCAAAGAGGGTTTGCGGCATCCAGGATTTTTTCGGGTCGAGCGGCGCGATCAGACACAGGCCCAGGTCCGGTCCCAGGTTCGGCAGGATGTCCTTGGAGAGGTCGCGTCCCACCATCCGGTTCAGATGGGCCGACAGGGTCTGCCGAGCTTCCGGGGCCAGGAACTCGCCCACGGACTCGAACAGCGCCGCCAGGTCGAGCCGGCCAGTGATGGTCACCAGCGCGTCCTCGGGGAACAGCCGCCACAGGTCGCTGGGTCGAGCCGCCTGGGTCAGGAAGCGCCGGATCGGCTCGGGGAACTCCGCCAGTCGGCCCCGCACCGCCAGCACCAGCGACACGTCCCGGTCCAGGTGCAGCGACAGCACCAGGCCCTCGATCGACTTCCAGCACGTGGCGACCGTCTTTGCCGCGGCGGCCTCGGACGGCGGCGCCGTCTGGGCCCGCTCCTTGACCGCCTTGTCAAACTCCCGCGGATTGAGCCACAGGGCCAGCAGCGCCCGGTCGGCGGACAGCTGCTTCAGCTGGCGGGTCAAGGGCGGCTCCGCGCCTTCCGGCAGCACTCGGTCCTGATCGAGCGCCCGCTTGAACATCTCCTCCTGGCCGGACAGGACCAGCACCGGGCCGCGCAGCAGATAATAGGTGGTGTCGCGCGTCGAAACCCGGCGGACGTACTTGATGCCCTTGTGTTCGCGTTCTTCCAACTCCTTGAGGATGCCGGCTTCTTTCTGACTTTTGTTGAACCGTTCGATCAGACCGGCGAGGGTCTCGGCGTTCTGGGCCCGCAGCAGGATCACGCCCTGGTCCTGCTCCGGCTTGCCCGGTGGGCCGGGCCGAAAGGCGAGGACCAGCGCATCGCCCAGGACGTCGTCGCGCAGCTGGGCCCAGCTCAGTCCCAGATTTTGCAGCCGTTCCTCCAGTTTGGCGAGTTTCTTCTGGTCCTCTGGGCTCAGGGCGATCATTGGGGGAGGCAATTGCCGCAGTTGCTCGGCAAAGGGAGAAGCGTGCAGTGTGGCCCAGTGGCTGCGCAAGTCCTGGAAGACCAGGCAAAACGCCGTGTTGGGGGGAACAAAGCGAAGCAGCTCGTCCCGGGGCGTTGCGGCCTGGAGGGCGGAAACGCCGCTCCCCAGCAGGAGCAACGCCAGGAGCCACGGCCGACGTCCACGGCGGCACGCAACCGAGTAACAGGAAATGGCAGCGGAGAACTTCATTGGCCACGTTTCCCGAGCCAGCACCGGGGTCGGGGACCCCGCAGTGACTGGCTTAAAACCACTAACAGAAAGGCGAGCGGCGCGGCGTAAGCCCGCCGGTTTCGGCCTTCACCGGCGGGCTTACGCCGCGCCGCTCGCCTTTCTGTTAGTGCCTCTTACAAACCAGGCTTTTCCTCCTGCCCCATCGGAGGCAGGTCACGAAGGAACAGATCGAACGCACGCCGGGCCGAGTCTGCCACGGGGGCCAGGCCTTCGGAAACACCCTGGCCCGCCTCCTTGAAAGAGCGAACCGGCTCCGGGGAAGGCGGCACGCTTGTAGGAGCCGGAGTCGCCGAAACCAGCGGCAGGAAGGCCCGCCCCTCGGCCACCGCCCGGTCCTTGGTGCGCGTACTGGCACGGACCATCACCTCGCAGACCTGGGAAACCGATTCTCGCAGGTCCAGTGGCTCCTCGGATGGTTTCTCGGGCAGCTTCTCGGGCGGCTTCGGCGTCTTCTCGACCAGCTGCTCCGGAACGGTCGGAGGGTTGTCCGGCCTCGGAGTCCCGGGCCGCAGCAGCCAGGCGGACACCAGCAGCAAGACCGCCGCGGCGACGGCGAGGACCACGCGGGCCCGGCGCCGCCAGAGCAGCCGCGAGCGCTGCTCGCCTTGCAGTTGGGCCGTGATCCGGCCAGCCAGACCCGCGGGAGGGGCCGGCGGCGTGAGCAAGCGCAGACCGCTGCGCAGCGTGTTGGTGGCCACGTACTCGGCCCGACAGCTGGGGCAAGAACGCAGATGCAGCTCCAGGTCGGCCGGGTTGGCAGGTTCCAGACCGTCCAGGTGCTGCTGAATCAGTTCCTGGCACTCGGCGCACTTCATGCAAATGTTCTCCCGGTATCCGCAACGGGTCCGGTTGGCGGCTCCTGGTTGTCGGCGGGCACCATGCCGCGCTGCTTGAGCCGGTCGAGGACCTCCAGCCGGGCACGGTGCAGCCAGGTCTTGATGGTGCCGACGGGCCGATCCAGCACCTGGGCGATCTCCTCATACGGTTGACCCTGTTCGTGAAACAAGACGAACACGGTCCGATACTCCAGGCGCAGCTCGGCCAGGGCAGCCTGGATCTCCTGAAGCAGTTCCGTGGAATCGTCGGGGGCAGGCCCGGGGACCGTGTCCTGGAGGTAATCGACCAGTTCCGGCCGTTTGCTCCGCTGGGACAGCCAGGTCCGGCAGCGGTTGACGGCAATGCCGACGATCCAGGGCTTCAGGGCCCGGGTCGGGTCCCAGCGCTTGAGGCTGCGAAAGACGCGCAGGAACACTTCCTGGGTCACGTCCTCGGCATCGTGCCGATGATTGAGCAGCCGAACGCACAGGCCGAATACTTCCGCCTGGAAGCGCTCCACCAGGTGCTGGATCGCTTCCGCTTCCCCGCGAAGGCATCGCCGCACCAGTGTGGCATCGTCCGCAGACACGTTCGGTACTCACGCAGCCAGGGGGAGATACCCGGATCGCCGACTCCAGGTTTCAGGAGAGCAGGAGATTGGCGTGCCGTCAAGGGGACCCGCGGGCGGCCGGCCGGCCCTCAGCGCTCGAGGGCCTCGCGGAGCAGGTCGAGGGCCTCCTCGGGCTCGATTTCCCGCAGGGCTTTGCCTCGTTCGCGCAGCGACTCGTTGAAGTGGATGGCCGTGTCCTGCATCCGCTCATGCGTCTCGGCCGAGCCGCCCAGCAGCAGGAAATGCTCGGTGCGCGTGATGCGCTTGTGTTCGTCCTCGCTGTCCAGCCCCAGCCCCAGGAAGCCCGCCACCCGGGTTTCCGGGGCCTTGTCGGTTCGATTCACAGGATTGACCTCGTCAGGGTAGATGAGAATCCCCAGTCAACCCACTATAAATCGCGGCCGCGGCGCAGGTCAATCGCAGCTGGCAATCGCCGAGCCGCGCACGCAGCGCAGCGGAGTAAGCGGTCCCCGAAGGCCGCTTACTCCGCTGCGCTGCGTGCGCGGCTCGGCCAAAATTCGGCGGCGCAGGTCAATCGCAGCTGGCAATCGCCGAGCCGCGCACGCAGCGGAGTAAGCGGCCTTCGGGGACCGCTTACTCCGCTGCGCTGCGTGCGCGGCTCGGCCAAAATTCGGCGGCGCAGGTCAATCGCAGCTGGCCAGGTCCTGGTTGTGCTCGGCTCACAGCCGTAACGACCAGCGGCGGAGGGTGCCATCGGCGCTGCCGGAATAGCCGATGGTGCTGTCCGGGTTGAAGACCACGGCCCGGACCTTGTCGGCGTGGCCCTCGTGGCGCTCCAGTTCCTTGCCGTCCTCGGCCCGCCACAGCCGGACCGTCCGGTCGCTGCCGCCGGTGAGCAGAAACTGGCCGTCGGCCGAGAAGGCCAGGCACAGCACCAGGCCCTCATGGCCGACCAGCGTGAGGGAGGTGCCGTCCGCCTCGCGAATCCGCACGCCGCTGCCGGCCAGGGCCAGACGGCGGCTGGGACCCCCGAAGGCCACCGCGGCTACCGGGCCGAAGTGGCTGCTCAGGGTCTTTTTCACCTCGCCGGTCTTGAGGTTCCATAGCCGGACCGTGCCGTCGTCGCTGCCGGAAAGCAGTGCGTTGCCGGGCAGAAACGTGACCGAGCTGACTCGATCGGTGTGGCCGACCAGACTCAGGGAGGGAGAGCCCGGCTGATCCACGGCCCAGACGCGAATGGTCCGGTCGTCGCCGGCGGCGGCCACCCGCCGGCCGTCCGCGGTGACCGCGACGCAGCGCAGCGGGGCGGTCGCGCCGCGCAGCCGGCGGACCACTCGGCCGGTGCCCAGGTCCCACAATTGCACGACACAATCCTTGGGGCCCTCGGGCAAGGAACAGCAAGCCGCCCACTTCGCCTTCGCGGTCAGGCACACCTGCTCGACGGGGCCGACGCGGTCCGCGACCAGGCGCTTTTCGTGGAGCCGGGGCACTTCCCACAACCGCAGCGTCCGATCGAGTCCCCCCGAGAGCAGCAGCTGGCCGTCGGCGCTGAGGGCCAGCGCTTGCACGCCGCCCTGGTGGGCCAGGACCTGGCTGGCCGTGGTCAGGGTCGAGGGCGCGTCGTCCGCCTGGGCCAGCTGCTCCAGCACTTCCCGCAATTCGGCCGGGGTCTGAAAGGTTTCGGGGGGAGGCGGAGGCGTGGTGCCGGCACGGAACACGGCGAGGGCCTCCGGATGGTGCAGCACCGCCAGGAGCTTTTCCTTCAGTTCCGCCGGCGTCTGGAAGCGGTCGGCCGGCGACCGGGCCAGCAGGGTCTGGACGACCCAGTCTACCCCCGGCGGCGCGTCGGGCCGCCGCTGCGTCAGCGAGGGCGGCGGCTCGGTCACTTGCCGGCGCAGCTTCAGCATCATGTTGTCGCTGGGGAAGGGCACCTCGCCGGTCAGCAGAAAGAAAAAGGTGCAGCCCAGGCTGTACAGGTCGGAGCGGATGTCGGCCTGGCGCGAGTCCTCGGCCTGCTCCGGGGAGACGAAGTCCGGCGTGCCCAGGAACTCGCCGGCCAGCGTCAGCATGCTCCGCTCGCCACCCGCGGCCGCCGTCATCCGGGCCAGCCCCAGATCGAGGAGCTTGACCCGTACCGGCCCTCCTTTCGGTGTGCTCGGATCCAGGGGCGAGGGGGCGACCATCAGGTTGGCCGGCTTGATGTCGCGGTGGACCAGCCCCTGCTCGTGGGCATGCTGCAAACCCTCGGCCACTTGCATGACGTAGTCGCAGGCCTCGCTGACCGAAAGGGGCCCGGCCCGCTTGACCAGCCGGTGCAGGTCGATGCCGGGGACGTACTCCATCGCCAGGTAGGGGCGCGGGCCTTCGAGGTCGGTGCGGAAGACGGTGACGATGTTCGGGTGGGAGAGCCGGGCCGCCACCTGCACTTCCCGCTGGAAGCGCTTCAGAGCCTCGTTGTTGCCCAGCAGTTCCGGTGTGATGACCTTGAGGGCCACCAGCCGGTTGAGGGCCACGTCGTGGGCCTTGTAGATGACGCCCATGCCGCCCCGGTTCAGTTCCGCCAGGATCTCGAAGCCGGCCAGCACGACCCCGGGCGCCAGCAGTGCCTCGTTGCCCTCCTGCGTGCCTGCACGCAGGCGTGCAGGAGGGTTGGCCGGTCGAATCTCCAGCGTGGTCGCGGCGTTGATCGCGCACATCGGGCAGATCTCCCGCAAATCGTCGGGGAGGGGCTCGACCACCACCTGTTCCCAGGTGTGGCCCCGGGAACACGTCAAGCGCTGGATTGGCATGGCGGAGTCCTTGAGTCTTTCCGTCATTATTCCGCACCGGCGCAGATGTTCCAACCTGTACAAAAATCAATGCAGCAACGGGCGACCCCTGCCGGCTTGCCCGGCAGGTGAAGGAGGTCGCTGGCTAGAAAAGAGGGAGAGAAACACGTTCTTCTGCCTTCTCTTCTAGCCAGCGACCTCCTTCACCTGCCGGGCAAGCCGGCAGGGGTCGTGCAAGATTTTCCGCTCCTTGTCTTCAGCGTGCCTCGATCCAGGACCGGACCTCGTTGATGACCGGGTCCGGCGTGGACGTTCCCGCCGTCAGGCCGACGACCCGGCAGCCGGTGAACCACTGCGGCTGCAGCTGGCTGGCGCTGGCCACCTGGTAGGCGGGCCGGCCCAGCTTCCGGGCCAGTTCGGTCAGCTTCCGGCTATTGTTGCTCTCCGGGCCGCCCACCACGATCACCACGTCGGTCTCGGCCGCCAGCTTGTGCAGGGCTTCTTGGCGGTCCTTGGTCGGCTGGCACACGGTGTCGAGGAAGCGGACGTTGGCCTGGGGATACCGCTGCTTGAGGGCTGCGACCAGGTGTTCGACGCGCTCCAGCGGCTGCGTGGTCTGAGAGACCACGCCGAGACGGGCCTGGGGGTTCGCTTGCAGCCGGGCCGCCAGCTGTTCCAGGTCGGCTTCCTTTTCGATGATGGTGTACTCGTCCAGGTCGCCGACCAGGCCGCGCACCTCGACGTGATTGGGCTGGCCGATCACAACGGGGTGCCGGCCTTCCTGCACCAGACGCAGCACGGCCAGGTGGACCCGGCGGACCAGCGGACAGGTGGCGTCGTGGACTTCCAGGCCCAGCTGGGTCAGCTGGTGGCGGACGCGGTCGGAAGTGCCGTGGGCGGTGACCAGGACCCGGTCGGTCTGGACCTGCTCAACATTCCGGACACGCTGAGCGCCGGCGGCGTCGAGCTGAGCGACCACGTCGGGGTTGTGGACCAGGTCGCCCAGGATGCTCACGCCGCCCTGGCGGGTCAGGGTCAGGGCCAGGTCGATGGCATCGCGGACGCCGAAGCACATCCCCAGATGCTCGGCCATGCGCACTTCCATGATCGATCACCTCATTTCTGTTCGGGTTAGCCCAACGCGCCAGCGAGGGACAGAAACCCCTCGCTGGCGCGTCGGGCTAACATTCAACCGTCGATTCCGGCGACGGCATAACGGGCGGAATCACGCGGAGGCCTGGCCTCGTCCCTGGCGGATCAGCGCTTCCAGGTGATCGAGGTAGGTGGCCAGGGCCAACCGGCCGGCGTCGGTCAGCCGGCAGCGCGTCTGCGGACGCCGGCCGACAAACTGCTTGTCGATGGCCACGTAGCCCTTCTCCTCCAGCTTTTGCAGATGGACGCTCAGGTTGCCGACAGTCATTTCCAGAGTGTCGCGCAGATCGGTGAAGGTCAGCTCAGGAGCGGCGGCCAGCACCGAGACAATGGCCAGTCGGCCGCGCTCGTGCAGCAACGGGTCCAGCTCATCGACCAGTCGCTTGACGGGATTCATGGCAAGCTCTCTCAAGAAGTCAGGACTGGATCAGGCGACCACGCGATGCAACCGGGGATGGGCCTCGCTGCGCTCGGCCAGGAGCAGGAGCGTTCCCAGTCCCACGTGGCCCAGCCCGAAAACCAGGCCCATCATCAGGATCGACCAGTGCGGCCCCAGGTACAGCGTCAGGGCCCCCAGGGGCAGCATGGCCGTGCCCAGCAAGCGAATGCAGCGCGGGGCGTAGGCCCGGGTCGCCAGCGCCCCCTGGCCGTAGCAGAGCATCCAGACGCCCGGCAGCAGCAGGTGCCTGTCCAGGGAGAAAAACAGCCCGGTCAGGCTCGCCGCCGAGAAAACGCCCGGCAGCAGCGCCATCAGCACCATTCGGGTCGGTCTCGACCAGACGCGCTCGCCGCACTCCCGGCCGCGCACCACCGTGCCCACCGTGGTCGCCAGCAGGGCGGCCGCGAACACCAGGCCCCAGACCACGCCGAACTGCTCCGGGTTGGCCGGGTCCAGGAACAGGAAGACCAGCGCGCCCAGCCCCGCCATGCACCCCGACGCCAGGGCGGCTCCGCCCGCCAGCAAGCGGTACTGCGTCGTACGCTCCATTAACGTCCGGATCACTTCCAGCGTTTCCGTAGCTCGCTTCACGTCCATTGGCCGCCCTCTTACAAATCGGTTTGTTGTGCAAACTACTTTAGAATTCCCGGAAGGACCTGTCAAGCGGGCTTTGCACAATTCGGCTTCTGGAATCCTGATTCTTTGTACAGATGGAAGCGGCTGAACGTGGTGATTGCGCTTTGGGAGCCGAAGAGTTTGCCGCGCACCTCGTTGCGGGCCTGTCGGGGTTCGTCGGAAGTTCCAAATGCCAACGCCGATTCCCAGTCAAGCAACGCAAACGCTACCTGGGGGCTTTCATCTTCTTCAAAAGCTCCTGATAGTCAGGCGATTCCCGAAGTGGGGCGTAGGTGGCCTCGGTCCGCACCGAGTTCAGATCGAAGCGCCCGGTGGTGGCGGCGTGTTCGAGCATCAGCACCGCCGTCCTGGTTTTGCCGGCGCGGGCCAGTTTCGCGGCGGCCTCGGGCAAGGCATGGCTGGCGATGATGTCCCATTTCGGGTGCGGCTTGCGGGCGAGCAAATCGAGAAAGACCCTTTCAAGTTCCTCGAGCTTGTCCTGACGGGCCAGGGACCAGAGAAGATAGTTGAGCGGGTGAGTGTCCATATAGTTGCCCAGGCCGAACACCTTTTCCCGGACGCCCCGGGCTTCGCGGGCCATGACCTCGATCGCGGCGTAATCCGGGTTGGGGTCGTGGTAGATCAGCGCGTGGCAGTACCAGATCTCCAGGGTCGCCATCTGCCAGGGCTCTGCATCATACTTCCTGGCCTGGTCGTAGGCGGCACGGGCATAGTGCACGGCCCTGGCGGACAGCTCTTTGTGGCGTTGCGGATCGCTGTGGGGCGAGGTGCGAGCCAGCGAGCCGCGCACAATAGAGCGGCTGAGATTGTAATAAATGTCGGCCAGGCCGAGGGCATCTCCGCCGTAGGCGCTGCGATAGGTCGTTTCGAGATCGACGTACTTCTTCTCAGCCTCCTCATGGAGACCGTTCTCGAAGAGGAGGCCGGCGTACTCGCGGTCGATGACGATGTAGAGATAGTGCCGCTTGCCGACCGCTTTCTCAAGGGCCTCCAGGAACAGGCGATATTCCTTCTCCGCCTGGGAGGTCTGGCTCAGCGCCTGCAACCGCTTGGCGTTGATGAACTGCAGGATCAGCGCCCCCATCTGCTTGTTCGTGATCTGTTTCGCGGCCTGCTGCAATTCCACACAGCACGCCAGGTACTTCACAAGGTCGCCGTTCTGGTTATGAGACCTGGCGAGAATGAGCAAGGTGACGCAGAACTCCAGAGCGTCCTTGCCGATCTGGGTTGACTTTTTCTCCCCGGCCAACCTCAGCTGCGTACGCTGGAAGTCCGCGACCTCGACCAGCAAACGCTCGCCCTCGGCCCCCCCAAGGTGTTGGAGCGCGTAGCCGAGATGGAAGCGGCTGGACATGGTGATTGCGCTTTGAGAGCCGAAGAGTTTGCTGCGCAGCTCGAGGGCGGCGGCGAAAAACTCCTTGCTCTTGCGGAAATTCCCCTTGATGAGGTGCAAAAAGCCAGCGTTGTGCAAGCTGGTGGCCAGGTCGGCCTGGACCGCTGGCAGATCCTGGTGCTTTTTCCGCAGTTCGAGGGCCTCGAGGACGAACGGTTCCGCCTTGGCCACGTGCCCCCAGATCATGAACACGTGCCCGACCTTGTCCAGAAGCGTGGCGCGCACCAGCGGCTTGTCCTTGAGGACGTTCGGATCGGCGAGTCGTTTGGCGCCGCGCTCGACGATGTCCAGGGCCGTCGGGTTCGTATTGGGCTGTTCGCCGAAGGTCCGCTCGCTCAGGATGAACGGATCTGCTTCCTCGAAAAGACCGCCCAGGAAGCTGGCCACTTCCCGCGCCCCGGCAGCCTCCTCTTCCGCCTCTTTCTTGGCCGCCAGGGCGTCGCGGCCGTGCTTTTCCGTCTCGCGCATGGCCTTCTCGGCGATCACCCGGCGCTCTTCGGCCAGCTCGCTGGCGGTCACGGCGACCTGCCGCTGGCTCTCGGCGGTACGCCACTCCCAGAAGACGCCGGCAAGCCCCAGCGCCATCACGACCACAACGGCTGTCACGCCCGGATGACGCCGACACCAGCGGACGGCGCGGCCGAACACGCTCGGCGGCCTGGCCAGAATCGGCTCGTTGTTCTGCCAGCGGCGCAGGTCTTCCGCCAGGCCTGCGGCGCTGGGATAGCGCTGGGCCGGCTTTTTCTCCAGGCACTTCAGGCAAATGACCTCCAGATCGCGCGGGATCGCCTGGTTCAACAGCCGCGGCGGCACGGGCTCCTGGTGGATGACCTGCTGAACCGTCTCCAGGAGCGTGGCTCCCTTGAAGGGAGGCCTGCCCGTCAACACCTCGTAGAGGATGACACCCAGCGCATAGGTGTCGGCCGGCGGACCGACGGCCTTGCTGTTGCCGTCCATCTGCTCCGGGGCCGCATAGCTGGGAGTGCCCAGAAGCATTCGGCTCTCGGTCTGTCCTCGATCGCTCTCCAGCATCTTGGCCAGTCCGAAGTCCGTGATCTTGGGGACGATGTTGGCGAGCGGCGCGGCGTAAGCCCGCCGGTCTGGGGTGTCGCCCACCGGCGGGCTGACGCCGCGCCGCTCGCCGGAGTACATCAGCAGCACGTTACCCGGCTTGAGGTCGCGGTGGACGACCCCTTCGACGTGTGCCACGTCGATGGCACGGGCCAGGGTCTCGATGAGCGCGGCCGCCTCGCCCGCGGACCAGGGTTGACCATCCAGCCGGTCCGCCAGACTGCCTCCCTCGACCCACTCCAGAGCCAGGAAAGGCCGGCCTTCGTAGCTGCCGATCTCGTAGACCTGCACAATGTTGGGATGCTGCACCCGCGCCGCCAGTTCTGCCTCCAGCCGGAAGCGCAGCTCCTGGGTGGGGGACGCAAACTCGCCCGCCAGCACCATCTTCAGGGCGGCCAGCCGGCGCAGGCCCCGGTGCCTCGCCTTGTACACCACCCCCATGCCGCCCCGCCCGACCTCGGCGAGGATGTCGTAGTCCCCAACCTGCCGGGGGGCGGGGAGAATCACCGGCACGGCTTCCGGGTCGTGTGTTCGTGTGGCCGAGCTGTCCTCTTGCGAGCGGCGCAAGGCGCGCACTGCCGGGCGGCGCTGGGCCGGGGTGACCAGTTCTTTTTCTCGGGTGGCAGCGCCTTGCTGGAGTCGCGCCACCAGCTGATCGTCGGAGGCCAGTTGATCGATGCGGCGGCAACACGCCGGACAGTCGCCGAGGTGGGCGGAGACCTGGGATAGTTCCGCCTCGGAGAGCTGGCCCAGGGACAGCGCACGCAGCGCTTCGTCATCTGGATGGTTCAACGGGGTCTCGGTCATGACAAGCCTGTCGGAGTTCGTCGGACCTACCAAACAGAAGTAGCGATTTCTCGGTTCATTTCCTGGCGGCGGAGCGGCGCAATTCGATCATGGCTTCGCCGAAGGCCTTCCCAATGCTGCAGTACGTCCTGGCGCTGCCGAAGTAGCGATAGGGGACATCGGAGACGAACTTCTCCCATTCGTCTTTATTCTTCTTGAGTGCCGCCACGGCCTCATGGTCCCAATAAGGGTCCGTTGCCACCAGCCTCACGTTGCTGGTGAACTCGGGAAGTTGCGCGACGGCCGCCTGGGCGGCGCGAAGATGCAAGTCGTTCGTCTGCAGCCCGCCGCCACCGTGGACACCCAATTGACCGATAACGAACGGGAGATTGGGCAACCTGAAGTCGCGCCGCACGTCGCGAATGAGATGGGCCAGGAGCTCGGCATGGAAGGCGGTGTATTCCAGGTCGTTCCATCCTTGAAACCACACAACCCCCGCGATCTCGAAGCCCTGGCCCTGGTAGGTGGGAAAATGCTCGGCGAGGTTGGCTAACGTGTCCCGAACCTCCTTCACCATCTCCCGATACGCGGCGCCACGACCCCGCTCCACGTCAGCAAGAGAGGCTTTGGGGTTCGGCCGGTGCATGTCCCTCAGGTTTTGTTCGACAAGCTTCTGAGACGGGGGACCGGCGCTGGGAGGGCGAAAATCGCAATTCAAACTGTCCCCACAGCAGGTTTTGATCAGCAGCACTTGCTCGTCGAAATGGTCGCCGACGACGTTGCCAAACTCGAGTTCCGGGCCAAAGTGCTCAGGCGTGTGCCCGAAGCCGACGGTCAAGTTGCCCTTGCGCTGGAAAGTCTTGATCCAGACATCTTCGCGGACGATCCATTTGCCATCGTGGAGCAGATGTTGAAAGCGCTCCCTCGTCTCGGCCTGGTTCGCCTGGTATTTCAGCAGCGCGACCTTCGCCCTGCCGGCCATGTTATAATCGCCGGCCAGGACAAAGACCTTCACCGGTCGGTCGGTCGCACCCGCACCAGGCTTCTTGTTGCTGGGAGCGGCAGGCCGGGGCTCCGGGCCCGCAGGGGCCTCCTCGCCGGCTGACGTCGTCTCCGGGGCCGCAGGGGCCTCCTCGTTGGCTGACGTCATCCTCGGTGCAGCCAGTCCAGTCCAGCTGGTGAAGTGGGTGCCTTCGAGCGCTGCCAGCACTGCGATTCCCGTGAACAAGGCCACGGTGCCGACAAACAGCGACGAACGAAGTCGAGAGCGGGCAGGGCGATGCTTCGGTCGCCTGTTGTTCTTGCTGCTCCGGTCAGGGCACTCTTTGCGAATGGGGACGGGCTGAGTTTGTTCCTCCCCCTGGAAAGGAGTGAGCGGATCGTGCTGCAATTGCGCCAGGAATCGGCTCAGCAGCTCAGCGACCTCGGCGGCGGTCTGGGGCCGGGCGTCCGGGTCCTTGGCCAGCAGCTTGTTCACGATCTCCGCCAGCGCTGCGGGGATGTCCGGGTTGACTTCCCGAATCGGCCGCGGCGTGTCGTCGCAGACCCGTTTCAGGACAGCCATGGTGGTCTCGCCCCGGAAAGGAGACCGGCACGTGCTCATGGCGTACAGCACGCTGCCGAGGCTAAACAGGTCCGAGCGCTGATCGACGCGCTCGCCCTGCGCCTGTTCGGGCGACATGTACTGCGGGGTCCCGTACACCATGCCGGCTTGCGTAATGCGGACGTCGTCGATGCTGCGGGCCAACCCGAAATCGGTGATCTTGACCCGTTCGATCCCGTTCTCCAGCAGAATGTTGGCCGGCTTGATGTCGCGGTGGACCAAACCCTGGGCGTGCACTGCAGCCAGGCCCGATGCGATCTGCATTCCGATGCGCAGAATCTGGGCGAGCTGCAACGGGCCGCTGTCGTCCAGCTTCTGTTGCAGCGACGAGCCGGAGACGTACTCCATGACCAGGTACGGCAGTCCGTGAAATTCATCGACAGCGTGAATGGCGACCACGTGGTGGTGTCTGACGGCCGCCGCCGCCTGTGCTTCGCGGTGGAAGCGTTGCCGGGCCACGGCGTTGGCCGCCAGCTGCGGCGCCAGCACCTTGATGGCAACCACCCGGTTGAGCTTCACGTCCAGGCCCCGCAGCACGGTCCCCATGCCGCCGTGGCCGACGACGTCCAGGATCTCATAGTGCAGAAGCTGGCCAAGCCGGCCCGGCGTGTCGCAGCGATCGAGAAAGCCGAGCAGCTCCTTGTACCCCACCCCCATTCCCTCGCGCCCGACCTCGGCCCGGGTGTCGTGGTCTCCCCCCTGCTGGGGGACGGGGGGAACCACTGGCACCTCTTTCGAGTCTCCTTTTCGCGCGGCCAACCTGGCCTCGTACCCCAGGCGCAAGGCGCGAACCGCCGAGCGGCGCTGCGCCGGGCCGACCAGCACATTTTCCCGGCTGGCAGCACCTTGCTGGAGCCGGGCCAGCAGACGATCATCGGCGGCCAGTTGATCGATGCGGCGGCAGCACGCTGGACAGTTGCCGAGGTGGGCGGAGACCTGGGCCAGCTCCGCCTCGTCGAGTTGGCCCAGGGACAGAGCACGCAGCGTTTCGTCACCCGGATGGTTCAAGGGGCCCTCGGTCATGAAACGTCTCTCTGGGTTTGTCGGACGGCCAAACGACAACAGCGCTTCCCAACATAGAAACGGAAATGGACGGAAAACCTTACAAGAGGTGGAGGGTGAAGGGTGGAGGATAAACACAAGGCCCTTCTTCGCCCTCCACCCACCCTTTACCTTCCACCCGTCAGTCGATGAGCCCTTCCGCCTCCTGACGGATGCGCGCCAGGACGCGCGACTTCGCCACGTAGACGGCCGCCACGGACAGCCCCAACTCCTGGGCCGCCTCCGCGCCATTGACGCCGTCGAGGGCCAGGCGCCGGAAGGCTTGCAGCGTGATCGGCTCGAACTCCTCTTCCACCAGGTCCAGCAGACAGTGAATCACGTAGCGATCGTGTTCCTCATCCCATTGCCGATTCAGTTCGCTGTCGGGGTCGGCGATCTGCTGGAGAGCGGCGGTGGCGCCGCTGCCGCCTTCGGGCTGGGTGTCCGCATCGACCGTCCGCCAGTAATCGGCGGTGCGGCTGCAGACGATGGTGCGCAGCCAGGAGCGGAAACTGCCCCGCTGGCCGGAGTGCTGAAAGCCGGGCAGGTGCTTGACCACGCTGAGCAGGACCTCCTGGCTGAGGTCCTCCAGATCGCGCGCCGGCACGCCCTGGCGATTGAGCCAACCGAGGATCAGCGGACGATACAGGTCCACCAGGTCCTTCCAGGCATCCGTCTCGCCGGTCTGGGCACGGAGCAGCAGGCTTTGCCGGGTCTCGTTCATGGCACCATCTTACCAGCCTCGGGCCGGAAGATGGCAAACTTTTTTGCACTTTTTTGACCGACCCACGTAAGGTTTTCCGCTGGCCTCCGTTCCTATATTCATGGGGGATGAGGCGGAGGTAACGCCGCTTCGGACCCCGACGCATCAAGAGGGCGCAGCCCTCACCACACTGCATCCACCACCGAATTCATCATGAGGATACCGGTCCGACTTGCTTCGGCGCCTTTGGGCGCCAAGGGAGAAAACCATGACTGCGCCAAGTACAACTGCCCGCCTGACGACGGAGCCGATCAAGCAGAACGGTCGCGCTTTTTTCAGCACGCCTGCTGTCCCCGACAGCCTGCCGTTCTTGATTCGTGAGGCCGGAGCCTCGGACCTGGCCCACGTCCGCACCTGGCTGCCGGAAGCCCTGGGAAGTTCGCCGGCGGCGCGCCTGGCCATCGCGACGGATGCCGCCATGGGGGCGGTCGCCGGTGTCGCGTCGTTGCGCGTCTTCGCCGATCAGGTTGGGCGCTTCCTGCTGTACGTGCACCCCGCCTGCCGCCGGCGGGGCTGCGGCGCGGCCCTCCTGGAATGGGTTCAGGAAACCGCGCGCCGGGCGCGGGTCCAATTGCTGCTGACCGGCCGGTCCTGCGAGGTCTCGGCCAACGACGCCGCCAGCACCGCCGCGCGGGCGTTCTTCCAGGCCCGGGGCTTGCGGGTGGCGCAAGAAATCGTCCGCTACCGGGCCGAGTTCCAGTCGGTCTTGCCAGCGCTCGAACCGATCTATCAGCGCTGCACCCAGAGGCAGGCGAACCCGCAAGCCGCACGTATCGTGCCGGCGGCTCAGGTGGATCCGCGTGTACTCGCCGCTTTCGCGGTTCGCCACGTCGGCGGCCTCCCGGAAGAGGTTCTGCTTCGGTTGAACGGCCACGGCGCGGCTTTCTCACCGGCAGTCTCAATGGTTGCGCTGGTTGACAACGAGATCGTGGGCGCCCTGCTGGCCGCGACGCAGGGTCACAACGGATTTGTCGAGACGCGCGCGGTGGAAGCCGGTTGTCGGGGCGGCTGGATCAACCTGGCGCTGATGTACCACACGGCCGCTGCCGCTGAGCGCCTGGGGATCAGGACGATTGAGTTCGAGGGTGAGACCTCGGACCACGATACGGCCAAGCTCGCCCGACGGCTTGGCGCGACCCAGATCGGGTGCCGGCAATGCTGGGGCGTCTCACTCCCCGCGAGCGTCCAGGCAACCCAGCAGGAATGTCCGAGCCCAGAAGGAGAACGAGAAGGGGCGACGCCGACGAAGGAAGAGCCGCCGCCCTTGCGCAGCGTCCACACCAGCAACTTTGCCGCGATCCTGCAGGAACTCGGCATCTCCCTCCTGGTCACGACCTACCAGGCCGGCAAGCTGGTGATGCTCCGCCCCGATGGGGAGCGCCTCAACACGCACTTCCGCGGCTTCAGCAAGCCGATGGGCCTGGCCGTGGACGGGGACCGGCTGGCCATCGGCACCAGCGTGGAGATCTGGGAGTATCACAACCTCCCGGCCGTGGCCCGCCGCCTGGAGCCGGCCGGCAGCCACGACGCCTGCTTCTTGCCGCGCTCGTCGGTCTGCACCGGCGACATCCAGATTCACGAGATGGCGTGGGCGAGCGGCCCGGTTAGCCGCGACGCGGAGCGCAGCGCAGCGGAGCGCGAGGCCGGCAACGGTTCGGCACCAACTCCGCGCTCCGCTGCGCCGCTGCGCGGCTCCGCGTCGCGGCCAACGGACCCGGAACTGTGGTTCGTCAACACCCGCTTTTCCTGCTTGTGTACGCGCAGCCCGATCCACAGCTTCGTGCCGCGCTGGCGGCCGCCGTTCATCTCGGCCCTGGCCCCGGAGGACCGCTGCCACCTGAATGGACTCTGCCTGGCGGAAGGCCGCCCGGCCTTCGTCACCGCCCTGGGCACCACCGACACGCCCGGCGGCTGGCGCGGCGACAAGAAGAGCGGCGGCGTTCTGATGGAGGTTGCTACAGGAGAAGTCATCACGCGGGGGCTGTCGATGCCGCACTCGCCGCGCTGGTACGACGGCCGCCTGTGGGTCCTCGAATCCGGCAGCGGCGGCTTCGGCTGCATCGATCCCGCCACGGGGAAGTACGAGGAACTGACCAGGCTGCCCGGCTTCACGCGCGGCCTGGACTTTTGCGGACCGCTGGCCTTCATCGGCCTGTCGCAGGTGCGCGAGAGCGCCGTCTTCAGCGGCATCGCCATCGCCGAGAGGCCGCTGGAGGAGCGCTGCTGCGGCGTCTGGGTGGTGAACATCCACACCGGCCAGACGATCGCCTTCGTGAAGTTCGAGGATGCCGTCCAGGAAATCTTCGCGGTGCAGGTGCTGCCGGGGGTGCGACACCCCGACCTGATCAACGACCAGCCGCGCCTGATCGCCGATTCGTTTGTCGTGCCCGATGAGGCGCTGGATCTGGTGCCGGCACCGCTGTGCCATCTCGCCTGAGTGACCCAAGATACTTCCATGCCCGAGGAGATACTGCGATGACCTTCACACAATGGCTGCGCAAAGTGTTCGGTCCCAGGGTGCAGGGTTCGCCTGCTTCGCGCCGTGGCAAGTCCCGGCAGCCGTCGCGCCACCGCTTCGTGCCGGGGCTGGAATTCCTGGAGGATCGGCTGGCGCCGGCCTTGCTCGTGGTCAACAGCACCGATGACAATACGACCGACACCGACACCCTGACCCTGCGCGAGGCGATCACGCTGGTCAACCATGGCGGCAACCCCAGTTCCCTGGGTCAGAGCAGCATGCCCTATGGCTGGCAGTCGCAGATTTCGGGCAGCTTTGGCAACGACACCATCCAGTTCTCCTCCGTGATCGACGGCCAGACCATCGACTTGACGAGCACGGACCCTTCGAGCGGGTTCGGGCCGACGGCCTTCTCCATCGCCACTGGCGACAAGCTGGTTATCGACGGCCAGACCGGCTTGACCCAGGGCATCACCATCGCCCGCGACCCTGGGGCGCAGGCTTTCCGCCTCTTCGCTGTCGCTGGCAGCGCCAGCGTGACCTTGGAGGGCCTGACGCTCAGCGGCGGCGACGCCCAGGGGTCCACAGGCGGCGCAAATGGTGGCGGTAGTGCCGGCATGGGAGGCGCGATCTTCAACCAGGGCTCTCTGACAATCCTCGACAGCACGCTGACAGGTAACACAGCCCAGGGCGGCGCCGGCGGCCCCGGCGGGTTCAGCGGCGGCGGCGGGGGTGTGGGCGGGCAGGGGGGCGGGGTGAACTCATCAGGCACCGGCGGTACGGGCGGCGGACCTAATGGAGGGTCCGGCGGTTATTATTATCTTCACATCCTGTCCGGCGTGACCACCAAGGGCGACCCCGGCGGGTTCGGCGGCGGCGGCGGCGGCGGCTGGACCCAGGAGGGTTCTCATGGCCGTGGGAAGAACGGCTCCTCTGTCGGCACGAAAGGCGGGATGGGCGGCTTCGGTGGGGGCGGCGGCGGCGGCGGGTACGGCCGTAATTCAGGCTATGGCGGCGCCGGCGGCGGCGGTGGGTTCGGCGGCGGCGGCGGCGGCGGCGGCGGCTTCAACTCCAGCTACCAACCCCCCGGCCACGCCGGCGCCGGCGCCGGCGGCGGCTATGGCGGCGGCGCTGGCAGCTCTGACGGCGGCGCCGGCGGCTCCGGGGCGGGCATGGGCGGCGCTGTCTTCAACGGAGGAACCGTCTCCATCACCAACAGCACCTTCTACGGCAACAAGGCCTACGGCGGCGCCAGCGTGGGAAATGGAGGGGCCGGCAAGGGGCTGGGCGGCGCCGTTTTCACCCAGGCCGGCAACGTCACGATCACCAACAGCACCCTCTACGGCAACACGGCTGCCGACGGCGGCAGCGAGATGCTCGTCTGCGGCAACGCCCAGACCGCCACGGCCACGATCAACAACAGCATCCTCGGCCAGTTGCAGCTCGGTGCCACCGGTGGCGGTTCGGACTCGGTCACAGGCACCGCCAATCTGATCAGCAGCGAAGTCCTCAACACAGTCGGCACGCCCAGCTTGACGGACCCCGTGACCGGCAATCCCCTGCTCGGCCCGCTGCAGCTCAATGGCGGCCTGACCAAGACCATGGCCCTGCTGCCCGGCAGCGCGGCCATCGGCGCGGGCAGTGTTTCGGTCCCGGGCCTGCCGGCCACCGACCAGCGCGGCGTGCCGCGCAACCTCACGAACGGCGCCGTGGACCTCGGCGCCTATCAGACCCGCCTGTTCGCCAACATCGTCGTCAACACTACGGTCGTTAACACCGACCCCACCACCAACCCCACCACGCTGTCCTTTCCCGAGGCGATCGCCCTTGCCAATGGCACGCTCAAATTAAGCCAGCTATCCCACCAGCAACAGATGCAGGTCCACTCCGTCGCTGGACTCGTCAATACGATCAGCTTCGACAGCAGTCTGACCGCCAACCAACCCGCCAACCAACCGGTCACGATCACGCTCTCCACCGCGGGCGATAGCCGCGTCGGACTGTCGGCGTTTCAGATCACCGGCACGGTCGTCATCGACGGTCTCACGGGCAACAATGGCATTATCCTCGCGGTCGAGGCGGGGAAGTCGATGCGCCTCTTCGACGTGACGAGCCTTGGCAACCTGACGCTGCAAAACCTCACGCTCCAGGGTGGCACCGCCCAGCTATCGGTCGGCGGCACCGGCCTGGGAGGGGCGATCTACAACCAGGGCGCGCTGACGCTCCTGGACAGCACGCTGACCGGCAACACCGCCCAGGGCACCGGCGGGGGGGCCGCCAGGGGCGGCGCCGTCTACAACCAGGCGGGCACGGTCTACATCAGCAACGACACCTTCGACGACAACTCGGCTAAAAGCTCTATCGGCGCCCGGGCGCTGGGCGGCGGCCTGTTCAACCATGACGGCACCGTCAATGTCTCCAACAGCACCTTCTCGGGGAACAACGTGGTCCAGGGCGACGGCTCGACGCTGATCGCGGCCGGTCGTAACATCTACAACCTCGGCGATGGGACGTCCACCGCAGCCGCATTCATCAACAGCACCATCCTCGGCCAGGCCGACACCGCCGCGGACCCCGAGGCCGACGTCGAGGACTTCACCGGTTCGGGCGGTAGTCGGGCTGAGGGAGGCTACAATCTGATCCGCAGGATGAGCGGCTTCACCGAGGTCTTCGGCTCCGTCATCACGGCCGATCCCCAGCTCGGCCCGCTGCACGACAACGGCGGCCCGACCAATACCCTGGCACTCCCGGCCACCAGCCCGGCCATTCACCAGGGGTTGATATACGGCACGGCGTCTACCGATCAACGCGGCGTGCCGCGCCCCTTCTACCCCCCCGCGGACATCGGCGCGTATCAGCGCACCAGTTTCCACATTGTCGTCAACAACGCGACCGACACCACCGACTCCAACACGCTGACCTTGCGCCAGGCGATCGCCCTTATCGAAGGCACGCTCTCCCCCAGCACGCTAACCCAGGCGCAACAGAAACTGGTCACCGGGAACGGGAGCGCCCCGGATACCATCGTCTTCGACAGCAGTCTGACTCAGAACGGCTCTGCGTCGATCACGCTAACGACCGTGGGCGATAGCAGCGTCGGGCCGTCGGCGCTTGTGATCGACGTTCCGATCGTCATCGACGGTCCCAGCGGAAACAACGGCATCACCCTGTCCGGCGGGAACACGATGCGTCTCTTCGACGTGACGAGCACCGGCAACCTGACCCTGCAAGACCTGACGCTCCAGGACGGCCTGGCCCAGGGATCCACTAACCCCATTGGGATAGGCGGCGCCGGCCAGGGAGGGGCGATCTATAACCAGGGCTCGCTGACGATCCTCGACGACACCTTCACCAACAATACCGCCCAGGGCGGTCAAGGCGAAGGCCCCGGGCACGGCGAAGGCGGCGCGATCTACAACTCAGGGAGCGTCAGCATTACCAACAGCACCTTCGCCGGCAACACAGCCATCGGGGCCGCTGGCGGCGACCTGGCGACCCTCGTGGGGCAGGGCGGCGCACTGTACAATGCTGGCGGCGATGAGACCGTCACCGCCTCCACCCTCGCCCTCAACACGGCGGCTCAGGGCGGCCGCGACCTCTTCAGTGCCGGCGGCAACACGGAACTCGAAGTCTCCATCCTCGGCCAGAGCGACACCAACGTGACCGACCTGGTGATCAACGGCGGTGGGCAGTATTTCGGCTTCCACAATCTAATCCGCACGATGGACCTCTCCGCAGCCGGCACCAACGCCACCGATTTCCGGTTCACGATAACCAGCGATCCCAAGCTCGACCCCCTGGGTCTGCAAGATAATGGCGGCCCAACCCAGACCATTGCCCTGACGACCAACAGTCCGGCCATTCGCGTGGATGCCGTCGGATTCGTGGCGACGGACCAGCGCGGTGTCGTCCGTCTTCTCCCGGCGGACATCGGCGCCTATGAGTTGCGCAGGCCTACAACATGACTGTCAACACCACGACCGACGAGGCCACCCCCACTGCCACCGATACCACGCTGTCCTTGCGCGAGGCGATCGATCTGGCCGACGGCACGCTCCTCTACAGCCAGCTATCCCCATACGAACAGCAGAACCTGCTCACCCCTGTCCCGGGCCTCCTCAATACGATCACCTTCTCCGGCATCAGCAGCCCGATCACGCTATCGACTGTGGGCGATACCAGCGTCGGCCCGTCGGCACTGCTCGTCTCCAACACCCAGATCGTCATCGACGGCGGCAGCAGCGGCGTCACCCTGTCCGCCGGGGGGACGATGCGTCTCTTCGACGTGGCGAGCGGCGCCAGCCTGACCCTGGAAAACCTGACGGTCAGCGGCGGCGACGCCCAGGGAGGTGCCGGCGGCAACGCGATTGAAGGTGGGGCAGGCGGCGGCAGCGCCGGGCTGGGAGGCGCGATCTTCAACCAGGGCACGCTGACGATCCTGGACAGCACGCTGACCGGCAACACCGCCCAGGGCGGTAACGGCGGATCCTATGCTGCCACGGTGGGCGGGCTGGGCGGCGGCGGCGGCGGCGGTCTGAATGGCGCTGGCGGGACGTCGCCCGGCGGTACGGGCTATAACTTGAATTGGGGCGGTGGCGGCGGCGGACCCAATGGAGGAGGCGGCGGCGTCAATTTTGGCGGCGCCAACGGCTATTACAACGGTGGTGACGGCGGCGAAGGCACCGGAGCTGATGATGAAGCGGACGGCGGCAGTGAAGGCGCAGGTGATGTGGACGCGATCGGCGGCGGCGGCGGTGGTGGCTTCGCTGGCTTTCCTTCCGGCGGCTCCAGTCTTGTCGCTGGGTCCGGCGGAACGGGCGGGTTTGCCGGGGGCGGCGGCGGCGCCGGGGGCGGGGTAGGCTTTCCTGTAAACGGCGGCGACGGTGGCTTCGGCGGCGGCGGTGGCGCTCCGAGCGACACGGGCAGCCCAGGTAAGGGCGGCTATGGCGGCGGTGACGGTGGCAACGGCCCCGTTTTCAATAAGGCAGCCGGCGGCGGCGGTGGGGCCGGCATGGGCGGCGCGGTCTTCAACGATAGGGGCACCGTCATCATCACCAACAGCACCTTCGCCCTCAACAAGGCCATTGGCGGCGCCGGCGGCAAGGGCGGCGGCACAAATCCTGTTGGAAATGCGGGCCAGGGGCTGGGCGGCGGCGTGTACAACTACAACGGCTCCCTCACGGTCACCGACAGCACCTTTTCCAGAAACACGGCGGTCCAGGGCGGCGACGGCATCGTCGTCTTCGCCGACGGCAGCATCTTCCCCAACATCACGGCCACGGCCGAGATCGACAACACCATCCTCGGCCAGAGCGACACCGACGTGTCCGACCTCGTGGTCAATCAGATCAATCAAGGTGTGGCCACGGTCAGCGGCGCAACCAATTTGATCGGCAGCATACCGACCCTGCTCAACGGCGCGGCCAGCGCCTTGACGGGCACGTTGACCGGCAATCCCCAGCTCGCCGGACTCGCCAGCAACGGCGGTCCGACGCAGACGATGGCCCTGCTGCCCGGCAGTCCGGCCATCAATGCGGGCACCGCCGCCCTGGCGCCGAGCACCGACCAGCGCGGCACGGGTTTCGCGCGCTTTGGCAACACGGACATCGGCGCCTTTGAGGTCCAAAACAAGATCAATTTCGTCCCACTCAGCAGCCCCGTGACTTACGGCGTTGGCCCCATCACGCTCAACGCCAGCACCGCCTCAGGCCTGCCGGTAACCTTCAGCATCGACCCCAGCAGCACCGGCAGCGGGAGCATCAGCGACAACGTGCTGACGGTGACCGGCGCCGGCAACATCGTCATCGATGCCAACCAGGCGGGCGCCACTCCCGTGCAGCAGACTCTGGTGGTCAACAAGGCCAGCCAGACGATCCCCTCCGTGTCGTTTAGCCCCGTGACGTACGGCGTTGCCCCCTTCACGCTGAGTGCCATGAGCAGCGCCGGGCTGCCCGTGACCTTCAGCGTCTTCTCCAGCATCCCCTCCGGTATCGGCAGCATTAGCGGCAACGTGCTGACCGTGACCGGCGCCGGCACCATCTACGTCCAGGCCGACCAGGCGGGCAACAGCAACTACCAAAAGGCCTCCTTCGTGCTGCAATCCTTGGTGGTGCGCCCGGCGGTGGTTACGGTGACGGCGACCGGCAGCCAGACGTACGGCGGCGCCAACCTGAGCTTCACGCCGAGCGGCAGCGGTTTCGTCAACGGCGACGGCCCAGACGTGGTCAGCGGCGTGCCGTTGTTCAGCACCACCGCCAGCGCCAGCAGTCCAGTCTCCGGCAGCTACACCGCCAGCGTCAATGTCGTCGGACTGTCGGCCGCGAACTACACCTTCGTGGCCGGTGCGCCGGGACCGTTCGTTGTGAACCCGGCGCCGCTGACGGTGACCGGCAGCGGCACGCAGGTCTACGGCGGCAGCCCCACCTTCTCGGCCAGCTACAGCGGCTTTTTGTTCGGCCAGGGGCCCAGCGTGCTGGGCGGCACGCTGGCCTTCAACACCACGACCAGCAGCAGCAGCAACGTGGGCACCTACACCGCGGCGGTCACGCCCAGCGGCCTGACCTCCAGCAACTACGCCATCAGCTATGTCCAAGGCAGCATGACAGTCAACCCGGCCACGCTGACCGTTACCGTGGACAACAAGACGACGGTCTACGGCAGCTCGGTGCCGACCCTGACCGGCATGCTGAGCGGAGTGGTCAACAACGATCCCATCACCGTCAGTTACAGCACCAGCGCGACCTCGGCCAGCCTGGTAGGCAGCTACGCGATCACGGCGACCCTCAATGATCCCAATGGCCTCCTGAGCAACTACAACGTCAGCAACACCCCGGGCACCCTGACGGTGAACAAGGCGGCGACGACGGTGAGCGTCAGCTCCCCGTTCAATCCCTATGGTGCCGGCCAGCCTCTTACCTTCACCGCCACGGTCTCCGTCACCAGCCCGGGGTCCGGGAACCCGACCGGCAGCGTCAACTTCTACTCCAATGGCTCCTTGCTGAATTCGACCCCGGCCACGGTGCAGACCAACAACGGGGTCACCACGGCCACGTTCACCACCTCGGCGTTCACCACAACCGGGACCTACAACATCACCACCAGCTACAGCGGCGACGGCACAACGGCAACTTCCAGAACAGCACCAGCACCTCCGGGGCCTGGATGCAACAGATCATTCCCGACGCACCTGCCAAGATCGTCCTCGTGCCCGCCAGCAATAACCAATCGGCCACTCTGGCGAGCAACTTCGGCACGGCGCTTCAGGTGGTGGTCGAAGACGCTTACGGCAACGTCATAAGTGGCGTGGCCGTGACCTTCACGGTACAGGTCGGCAGCACTGGCGCCTCGGCCAATTTCAACGGCTCGGCCAGCACGACCGCGACCACTTCGGCTGCTGGGGTGGCCAGCGCGCCGACACTCAAAGCTGGCGGCAAGATGGGCAACTTCACCGTCATCGCCTCCGTCGCCGGCCTGCCGGCGACAGACGACGCGATCTTCAACCTGTCGGTCACCGGCAGGGGATCTCCGATCTTTTAAGAGCGCTTCCAACAGTCGCTTGCGGCCTGGCGGAGCCAGCGGTTGCGCTCAGCCGCAAGCGGCTGGGAGAACAGACTTGATCCCTACGGTTGCACCCGCCGCAGCACGGCGCGCAAGGCCGCCTGGCGCTGCGCCTCGCTCAGTGCTCGGTCGGCCCGGAGTGCTGCCACGACCTCGGCCGGGTCGTTCTTCGCGCGCCACAACTGCTCGACCAATCGTTCGGCCTCGGGGCGCAAGGCGGCGGCCTCGCGGCGGGCCTGGTAGCGCTCCTTCAGCGGTGCGGTGTCCCACAGGCGAACCGTGGCGTCCCCGGAGCCGGACGCCAGCGTCGCGCCGTCTTTGCTGAAGGCCAGCGAATAGACGGCGCCCTTGTGCCCGTGCAGCCGCGCCACTTCCTCGCCCCGCGCCACGTCCCACAGCCAGACCACCCCGTCGCGGGCAGCCGAGGCCAGACGCGTGCCGTCGGGGTGGAAAACGACGGCGTGGACAACATCGGTGTGTCCGCTCAGCACCCGGCACTCGCCGCCGTCGATCGGCCACAGGCGGACGGTTTGATCTTGACTGCACGAGGCCAGGAGGCGGCTGTCGGGACTGAAGGCGGCCTTCTCGACGGCTCTCTCGTGACCGCTGAAGCGGGCGATTGTCTCGTGCGTCCGCGCGTCCAGGAGCAGAACCGTCTTCTCATCCGCCGCCCGGACGGCCAGCCAACGGCCGTCCGGGCTGTAGGCCAGAGCCATGCCTTTGGTCGAGAAGAGCGGCTTGCCCGAAGCGAGGTCGAACACGGTCAGGCGATAATTCCCCCACGGTTCGTCTTCCACCGTCGCAGCCACTCTGGTTCCGTCCGGACTGACCGTCAGCGAGCAGAAGAGGACGTTCCTGCCGTGGATCGGGATTTCCTTGCGAACACGGGCCGTTGCCACGTCCCAGACCCGCAGCTGTCCACTGTGGCGGTCGCCCGTCACCAGCCAGGTCCCATCGGGGCCGAAGGCTAATCCAAACACGAAGGAGGGGTGGGGCAAGGTCGCGCACGGCTCGCCGGTCGCCGCGTCCCACAAGCGCACCGTCTTGTCCCAGCTCCCCGAGGCCAACCAGCGACCGTCGGGACTAGAGGACAGTGGGTAGATGGCCCCAACGTGGCCGCGCAGCGCCGGCAAGGTCGCCTGGGGGTCCACGTCCCAGACCCGCACCGAGTCGTCCATAGTGGCGCCCGCGAAGAGGTCGCTGCGGGAGGCCAGCCGGCGGCTGTCCGGGGCGAACGCTACCTCGACAACGTGCCCCGTGTGGCCGGGCAGGACCGCCAGGTCCTGCCGGGCCCGCGCATGCCACACCCGGATGATCCGGTCCTCGCCCGCCGAGGCAACCCACTGCCCGTCGGGGCTGTAGGCCGCGGTGCGGAGCGGGGCGCCATGGCGGTCGTAAGGCAGCGCGACCAGCTGGCCCGTCCGGGCGTCCCACTGCATCACCAGCCCGTCTGCCGAAGCCGTCAACAGGCGCGTGCCGTCAGGGCTGAACGTGACGCTAAAGACAAGGTTGGCGTGACCCCGACAGGTGGCCAGCAGCGTGCCGGTGGCCGGGTCCCACACCCGCGCCGTCCCATCCTCGCCGCACGTGGCGAGCCGCTTGCCATCCGGGCTGAAGGTGATATTCCAGAGGTTGCCGTCGTGGCCCTTGCAACGGGCCGTTAGCTTCCCGGAGGTCGCGTCCAACACGGCGACCTGCCTGTTGCTTTCCCCCGTCAGAGCCAGCCGTGTGCCGTCCGGGCTCACGACGACGCCAGACGGCCGCTTGTTCGTGGTGTCTGGCCTGACCACGCGACAAAGGACCTGCCCGGCGTCGTCGAGCAAGTCAAAGGCCGTGTCATCGACCCACGCGGCGACCCGAAGGCCGCGGTGGGTCCAGGTGACGTAGACCCGATCCCTCCTGTGTTCGGGGCCGAGCGGCACGGTCCTCTGCTCGTGCCCCTCCAGGTCCGTGAGGCGCAAGCCGGCGCTGGTCAAGACCCCTATTCGGAGCTGATCCGGGGCAGCGATCAGGAAGCCCTGCCCCCCGGCGGGCAACGGCACCATCGCGGAACTCTCATCGAGGCGGCTGCTCAAGTGCCGCCATTCCCAACCCCGCAGGGACTTCGGCGCTGCCTTGAGGTGACGGGTCGCGTCGGCCACGTCGGGCTTCTCCAGCGCCGCGCTGGCGGCGGCCATGCAGGCTCGGTAGGTCTGGTACTGGGCCTCGCGCTTCTCGCGGTTCTCCGCCCGGGCGTTCTGCTCGGCCTCCCGGGCGTTCTGCTCGGCCTGGCCGCGCTGCCGGGCCTCGGCGACGGCATAGAGGATCGTGAAGACCAGCCCCAGGACCAGGGCGAGCCCCGTGGCCAGCACCCCGCCCACCAGGGCCCGGTGCCGCCGGGCGAACTGGCGCAGGTGGTACAAAGCCGACGGCGGCCGCGCCTGGATCGGCTCGTGGTTCAGCCAGCGCCGGAGGTCCGCCGCCAGGTCCGCCGCCGAGGCGTAGCGCCGCGTCCGGTCCTTCGCCAGCGCCTTGGCCACGATCGTTTCCACGTCGCCGCGCAGTTCCGGGTTGAGCGAACCCAGCCGAGGCGGGGCCTCCTCCAGGATGAGCCGGGCGATCTCGGCCAGGGGGCGGTTCTCCAGCAGATGCGGCAGGCGGTGGGCCGCCAGCTCGAAGAGGATTACTCCCAGGGCGTAAACGTCGGCGCGGCGGTCGATGGCGGCGGGGTCGCCGGTCACCTGCTCGGGGCTCATGTAGCTGGGCGTGCCGAGCAGCTGGCCGGTCTGGGTCAGGCCAGCCCCGGTGAGCAGGTCGGCGTCGATGGCCCGGGCCACGCCGAAGTCGAGGACCTTGGGCTGGCCGTTCTCCTCCACCAGGATGTTGGCGGGCTTGAGGTCGCGGTGGATGACCCCCTGCTCGTGGGCGTGCTGCACCGCGTCGCACACCCGCGCCAGCAGTTCCAGACGCGCCGGCAGCGGCAGCGTCCGGGCGTGCTCGTCCAGGCGCAGGCCGCGGATAAACTCCATGGCGAAGAACGGCTGGCCTTCGGCCAGCCCGGCCTCGTAGACCTGGGCGATGCCGGGGTGGTGCAGCCGGCCCAGGATCTGCGACTCGTGCCGGAAGCGACTGAGGAGTTCGGGGGAGGCCAGGCCGGGGCGGACGACCTTGAGGGCGACGGTGCGGCGTGGGCTGTCCTGCTCGGCTTCGTAAACGGCGCCCATGCCCCCTTCGCCGAGCAAGCGCAGGATGCGGTAGTGGCCGATCCGCTGCGGCAGCGCGGCCACGGCGGGCCCGGCAGGGTTGGCTGGTGTTTCCGGGGGGCGCAGCAGGGGGCTTTTCAGAAAGGCTTCGTCTGTCCCACCGTCCGAGGAGTCGGGGTCAAAGGCCAGCAGGCCCTCCACCTCGGGCGCAGGTCGGGGTCATCCGGGCAGGCAGCGTCCAGGAAGGCACGGCGTTCCCCGGTGGGCAGCTCGGCCGCCTCGTCGAACAGGGCCCGCACGCGTGCCCGGCGTTCCTCACTCATCCGCTCCCCTCCGTGTCGCCGGCCGCCGGGTCCTTGCCCAGCTGCCGGGCCAGCCAGGCCCGGGCGTAACGCCAATCCCGCTTGACGGTGCGCTCCGAGGCGCCGACCACACAGGCGGTTTCTTCCACGCTCAAGCCCGTGAAGTAGCGGAGCTGGACGATCTCGGCCAGGTACGGGTCTTCCTCCTGGAGCCGGGCGATGGCCTCGTCCAGGGCGAGCAGGTCGTCGGCCGGCGGCTCGATCCAGGCCAGCCCCTCGTCCAGTTCGACGCGGTGCGCCTGACCGCCGCGCTTCTGACTGGCCTTCCGGCGGGCCTGTTCGATGAGGATCTCGCGCATGGCCCGGGCCGCTGCCCCGAAGAAGTGGCGCCGGCCTTCCCAGCCGGGGTCCTGGTTCCGCACCAGACGCAGATACGCTTCGTGGACCAGGGCGGTCGGCTGGAGCGTCTGGCCAGGAGGGAGCTGCCGCGTGAGCGCCCCGGCCAGGCTTCGCAGTTCCGTGTAGAGCTGCGTCAACAACTCGCTCCCCGGCTGGGCCTCGTGGGCGGGCTTCTCGTCACCGGCCTCGGTCATCAGGCACCCCACCCGCAAACACTTTTGAGAATTTTTGGCCCCGCCGTCACCCCATTTTCAGATGGTTAGATAGCCGAGTCCAGACAATTGTGCCCTGGACGTGCCGCCCGCGAGGAGACCGATTCATGGGGCCCGAGTTGAACTTCCGCCTGACGACGGAGCCGGCCAGGCCGAACGGGCGCACGCCTGTCGTTGCCACGCCCGGAGGCAGCGCCGCAAGCTTCACGTGCAGCTAATTGTACCAGGAACTCGCCTCACTTGCCCAGCCACTTTTGTGGCGCACAGGGAGAAAAAACCATGAAGCAAAGTGCCACCGCCCTCTTGACGCCGGACACGACCAGGCGGAACGGACGCGCTCATTGCCGCACTCCCGACGCCCTCGACAACCCGACACCGGGCCTTCCCGCGACGGAAGACCCGCCGCTGCACGCCGTCCACACGCCCAACTTCCCCGAGCTGCTACGGCAGCTGGGCGCCTCGCTGCTGGTCACCACCTACCAGGCCGGCAAGCTGGTCATGGTCCGCGACGAGGGCGACCACCTGAACGCCCACTTCCGCGCCTTCCCAGCGCCGATGGGCCTGGCCCTGCACGGCGACCGCCTGGCCATCGGCACCAGCACCCAGGTCTGGGAATTCGTCAACGTCCCGGCCGTCGCCGCCCGGCTCGAGCCGCCCGGTCGCCATGACGCCTGCTATCTGCCCCGCTCCAGCCACTTCACGGGCAACATCCAGGTCCACGAGATGGCCTGGGGGACTTCCGCAGGCGAGCCGGGAGCGTCAGCGACCGGAGACCGGGACCTCTGGGTCGTCAACACCCGCTTCTCCTGCCTGTGTACGCTCGACCGCTCGGCCAGCTTCACGCCCCGCTGGCGGCCGTCGTTCGTCTCCGAACTGGAACCGTCCGACCGCTGCCACCTTAACGGCCTGGGCATGGTCAAGGGCAAGCCGAAATACGTCACGGCGCTGGGCGAGACCGACACCATGGGCGGCTGGCGCGAGAACAAGGCGAAAGGCGGCGTGGTGATCGACGTGGACTCGGGCGAAATGCTCGCCCGCGGGCTGTCGATGCCGCACTCGCCGCGCTGGTACGCCGGCCGGCTCTGGGTCTGCGAGTCGGGCGCGGGCACCTTCGGTTACATCGACCTGAACACGGGCAAGTACGAGCCGGTCGTCGAGACACCCGGCTTCACGCGCGGGCTTGACTTCGTCGGGCCGTTCGCCTTCGTGGGCCTGTCGCAGGTGCGCGAGAGCGCCGTCTTCAGCGGTCTCGCGATCACCGAGCGGCTGGCCGAAACCGAGCGGACCTGCGGCGTCTGCGTCATCGACATCCGCTCCGGGCAGGTGGTCGGGCTGCTGCGCTTCGAGACCGCCGTCCAGGAGGTCTTTGCCGTGACGCTGCTGGGCCGGCGCTACCCCGAGCTGATCAACGACGACCAGAAGCTGCTGGAGAATTCCTTCGTGGTCCCGACCGCGTGTCTCGGTGACGTCGCGGCAACAGTGCGGTAGTAGGACGACTCTCCCGAGCTGTTCTATACGAAATCATTCCTTGCAAGGCTTCTAACCTGAGAGATTCCCATGACGATGCGGTCCTGGATCCGCAAGCTGTTCACCCGCCCCGTCCGCACGATTCGCAAGGCGCAAGGCCGGGTCCGCCTGGCCCTGGAGGCGCTCGAGCCCCGCGATTGCCCATCGACGTTCACCGTCATGAACACGTCGAACGATGTGAACACCGCCAACAGTCTGCCCTGGGCGGTTGCGCAGGCGAATGCGACCGCGGGGGCCGACACGATTACCTTTGACTCCACCGCGTTCAGCACGGCGCAGACGATCACCCTGGGGGGCACCCAGCTCGAGCTGAGCGATACCACCGGGGCGACAACGATCACCGGCCCGACGGCGGGCGTGACGATCAGCGGCGGCGGGAAGAGCCGGGTGTTCCAGGTCGATGCCGGCGTGACCGCGGCCTTCTCGGGATTGACGATCACCGGAGGCAGCGCCAGCTACGGCGGCGGCCTGCTCAACCAGGGCACAGCTACGCTGAGCAACTGCATCGTCAGCGCCAACTCCGCCAGCAGCGGCGGCGGCGGCAGCGGTCAGGGCGGTGGCCTCTTCAACAACGCCACCCTCACCCTGACCAACTGCACCGTCAGCGGCAACACGGCTAAGGGCGGCACCGGTGGCAACGGGCACCCGGGCGGCACCGGTGGCAGCGGTCAGGGCGGTGCCATCTTCAACAACGCCGCCGTCACCCTTACCAATTGCACCCTCAGCGGCAACACGGCCCAGGGCGGCACTGGGGGCTACAGCCCAGCCTATTTTGGCATCAGCGGCACTGGCGGCACTGGCGGCAGTGGTCAGGGCGGTGCCATCTGGAGTAACTCCAGTGCCACCCTCACCCTGACCAATTGCACCCTCAGCGGCAACATGGCCCAAGGTGGTACCGGTGGCAACACTCAAGACAGCGGCAGCGGCGGCAGCGGCGGCAGTGGTCAGGGCGGTGCCATCTGGAGTAACTCCAGTGCCACCCACACCCTGACCAATTGCACCCTCAGCGGCAACACGGCCCAAGGCGGCAAGGGCGGCAGGGCCGGTGGAAGGAATTATGTCGTTTCCTACGGCGCCGCCGGCAGTGGCAGCAGCGGCGGTGTCGTCAACGCCGGCACGGGCACGTTCACCCTGGGGAACACGATCGTCGCCGGCAACACGGCCAGCACCCACCCGGACGCCTCGGGCGCCTTCACCTCGAAGGGCCACAATCTGATCGGTGCGACCGACGGCAGCTCGGGCTGGGTCGGCTCGGACAAGACCGGCACCGCTGCCGCGCCGCTCAACCCGCTGCTCACCCCACTGCTCAACTTCGGCGGCCCGACCCAGACGATGGCCCTGATCCAGGGCAGCCCGGCCATCGACGCCGGCAATAACGCTCTCATTCCCACCGGCATCACGACCGATCAGCGTGGCCTGCCCCGCACTGTCCACGGCACGGTCGATATCGGCGCGGTCGAGGCCCAGCCGGCTATCGTTCCCAGCTTTGTGGTCAACACGAGCAGTGACGAGTTCGACTTCGTTAACGGCACGACCAGCCTCCGCGAAGCGATCTTTTTCGCCAACCAGTTTCCGGGCCACACGATCACCTTCGACCCGACCGTCTTCGCCACGCCGCAGACCATCACCCTGACGGGCAGCCAGCTGGAGCTGAGCAACCTGTGGCTGACGACCGGGACGACGACAATCGCAGGTCCCGCGGGGGGCGTGGCGATCAGCGGCGGCGGCTTGAGCCGAGTGTTCCAGGTCGATGCCGGCGTCAGCGCGGCCTTCACGGGACTGAACATCACCGGCGGCGACAGCGGCGGGCTGGTCAACTCCGGCACGGCCACGCTCACCGACTGCACCGTCAGCGGCAACTCCGGCGGCGGGCTGGGGAACGCTGGCGCGCTCACGCTGACCAACTGCACCGTCAGCGGCAACTCCGGCTACCCGCGGCCTGTACAACCGGGGCACGGCCACGCTAACCAACTGCACCGTCAGCGGCAACTCCGGCGGCGGCCTGGTCAATTCCGGCACGGCCACGCTAATCAACTGTACCCTCAGCGGCAACTCCGGCACCGCCCTGAACAACTCCGGTACGGCCACGCTGACCAACACCATCGTCGATAGCCTCCTGGGCGCGCTCGCGCCGGCCAGTTCCAACAACTTGACCGGCGGCAACCTGCTGCTGGGTCCGCTGGGCAACTACGGCGGGCAAACGCAGACCATGCCCTTGCTGCCCGGCAGCCCAGCTATCGACGCGGGAATCAGCGGCGCCGGCATCCCCACAACCGATCAGCGCGGCAAGCCCCGTGTCGGCGGCACCGACATCGGCGCCTTCGAGAGCCAGGGCTTCACGCTCACGCCGGTCGCCGGCAGCACGCCGCAGACGGTGGCCTTCGGCACGGAGTTTGCCAACCTGCTGGCCGTGACCGTAACGTCCAATAACAAGTCGAACCCAGAGCCGGTCAACGGCGGCGTCGTCTCCTTCACCAATCCGTCCGCGGCAAACAGCCCCAGGGCGATATTCACCGACCCGAACAGCGCCACGGGGTACTCGTTGACAGGTGTCTCGGTAACGATTGTGGGCAGCCAGGCCACGGTCGCCGCCGCGGCCAGTTACCCCACCGGTAATTACACTGTGACTGCGTCCACCACCGGCGCCCTCGACGCCGCGTTCGCACTGACTAACACCCTTCCCTCCTCGACCCTGGTGGTGAACACGACCAGCAATTCCCTCTTCGCGGGGCCAGGCCTCGTGAGCCTGCCGTTGGCCATCCTGGTTTCCAATAGCTTCAGCGTCGCCAGCACCATCACCTTCGACCCGACGGTATTCGCCACGCCGCAGACGATCACCTTGACGGGCCAGCAGCTCGAGTTGACCAATACGGCCGCAATGGAGACGATCACCGGCCCGGCGGCGGGCGTGACGGTCAGCGGCGGCGGCCTGAGCCGGGTGTTCCAGGTGGATAGCGGCGTCACCGCGTCCTTCTCGGGGCTGACGATCACCGGGGGCGGCAACGTCGCCGGTGGCGGCGGGCTGCTCAACAAGGGAACGCTATCGCTGACGAATTGCACCCTCAGCGGCAACGTGGCGCAGGGCGGCGGCCGTGGCGGCGCTGGTCAGGGCGGTGCCATCTTCAACTACGCTGGTGCCACCCTCGGCCTGACCAACTGCACCCTCAGTGGCAACTTGGCACACGGCGGCTTCGGCGGCTACTTCCTCAACTCCAACCATACCCGACCCGGCGGCGCTGGCCAGGGCGGTGCCATCTTCAACAACTCCAGTGTCGCCCTCAACCTGACCAATTGCACCCTCAGCGGCAACGCCGCGAACGGCGGCGATACCGATCCGAGCGTACGGCGCTGACTACAGCGGACCGCGCTACGACTACGGCCCCGGCGGCGCTGGCCAGGGCGGCGCCATTTTCAACAACTCCAGTGGCACCATCCTGAACGATTGCACCGTCAGCGGCAACTCGGCGACGGGCGGCACCGGCGGCGTCTGGGGAGTTACGTTTTTCTCATATCCCGGGTTTACGGTCGAATACGCCGCCGGAGTCGGCGGCATAGCTCAGGGCGGTGGCATCTTCGCCGGCGGCCCCCTTCTGACTCTGACCAACTGCACCGTCAGCGGCAACTCGGCGACGGGCGGCACCGGCGGCGCTAGCAATGGCAGCGTCGCCCAAGGGTATTACCGCCCGGCGGGGCAATACAATCCCACCAGCTTAAAGGCCGGCGGCGCCGCTCAGGGCGGTGCCATCTTCGACAAAGCCGCTGGCACGCTGACCGATTGCACCGTCAGCGGCAACGTGGCGCAGGGCGGCACCGGCGGCACCGATAGTCCTAACCCCGGTGGCGCCGGCGGCAATGCTCAGGGCGGTGGCATCTACAACCAGAACAAGTCCCTTGCCCTGACCAATTGCATTGTCAGCGGCGACGCGGCGAACGGCGGCCCCGCCAGCGGCGGCGGCTTCGGCAACCCCGCCGGTCCCGCCGGCGTCGGCAGTGGACCGGACCTATCGGGCGCCTTCGCTTCGCAGGGCCATAACCTGATCGGCGCGACCGCCGGCAGCTCCGGCTGGGTCAGCTCCGATCTCACGGGCGCCAACCCGATGCTGGCCTCACTGGGCAATTACGGCGGGCCGACCGAGACGATGGCCTTGTTGCCTGGCAGCCCGGCTATCGATGCGGGAATGAGCGGCACGGGCATCCCCCTCACCGATCAGCGCGGCATGAGCCGGGTCGGCGCCACCGACATCGGCGCCTTCGAGAGCCAGGGCTTTACCCTCGCGCCGGCCGCCGGCAGCACGCCGCAGACTGCCATCATCGGAACCGCGTTCGCCAACCGGCTGGCCGTGACCGTGACGGCCAACAACCCGCTGGAGCCGGTCAACGGCGGCTTGGTCAGCTTTTCCGTGCCGACATTCGGCCCGTCGGCGCAGCTGACCTCGCCGGTCACGATCGCCGGCGGCATCGCCTCAGTCGCCGCCACGGCCTACGGCACGGTTGGCCCCTACACAATGACCGCGACGACCGCCGGTTCCAACACCACCTCGTTCAGCCTCCAGAACGACGAGGCCCCGAGCCTGGTGGTCAATACCACCGCGGACGAGACCGACCCGGCCGACGGCACGACGAGCCTGCGTGAGGCGGTCGCCTACGCGGAATCCCTCGGCGGCAACCAGACCCTGACATTCGCCCCGACCGTCTTCAACGTTCCGCAAACGATCATCCTGACGGACGGCCCACTCGACCTCAGCGACCCCTCGGGCACGATAACGATCAAGGGTCCCGGGGCAAACCTGCTCTCGATCAGCGGCAACAACGCCTCGCGGGTATTCGTCATGTCCAGTGGTTCAGCGAATGTACAGGACGTGACCATCACCGGGGGCAGTTCCGCTGCCGACGGCGGCGGCCTGTACATTACGGGCGGCACGCTGGCGTTGACCCGCTGCACCGTCAGCGGCAGCTCCGCCGCCGACGGCGGCGGCCTGTACATCAAGGGCGGCACACTGGCGTTGACCAGCTGCACCGTCAGCGGTAACTCCGCCACGACCAGCGGCGGCGGCCTGGACAACACCAATGGCACGCTGAGCCTGACCGGCTGCACCGTCAGCGGCAACTCCGCCACGACCAGCGGCGGCGGCCTGGTCAATGCCGGCTCGCTCACGCTGATTTACTCCACTGTCAGCGGCAACTCCGCCGCCAACGGCGCCGGCCTCGACAACAAGGGCACGCTGAGTCTGACCAACTGCGGCGTCAACGGCAACACCGCCACGACCTGCGGCGGCGGCCTGGACAACAGCGGCACGGCCACCCTGACCAACTGCACCCTCAGCGGCAACACCGCCACGACCTGCGGCGGCGGCCTGGACAACAGCGGCACGGCCACCCTGACCAACTGCACCCTCAGCGGCAACTCCGCCGGCAGCGGCGGCGGCCTGGTCAACGCCGCCGCTGCCACGCTCACCTTGGGGAACACGATTGTCGCTGGAGACACGGCCGGCGCCGCCCCCGACGTCTCGGGCACCGTCGCCTCGGAGGGGAACAACCTGATCGGCAAGACCGACGGCAGCACCGGCTGGATAGCCCCGCCCGCATCCCATGCCGACCTGACGGGCACCATCGCCAGCCCGCTCGATCCAGAGCTCCTGCCGCTGGACTCCTTCGGGACGATGGTCCCGCTCGCCGGCAGCCCGGTCCTGAACGCCGGCAATCCCAGCCTCGTTCCCGCCGGCATCACCACCGATCAGCACGGCTTCCCCCGCATCGTCAACGGCATGGTCGACATCGGCGCGGTGGAGGGCGCCATCACCCCCAGCTTCGTGGTCAACACCACCAGCGACGAGTTCAATCTCACGGACGGCCTGACCAGCCTCCGCGACGCGATTTACTTCGCCAACTACATGCCGTACCAGACGATCACCTTCGACCCGAAAGTCTTCGCCAGCACTCAGACGATCACCCTGACCCTGGGCCAGCTGACGCTGACCAATACGAAGGGACCAGATGCGATCACCGGCCCGGCGGCGGGCGTGACCATCAGCGGCAACAACGCGAGCCGGGTGTTCCAGGTCGATGCGGGCGTCACCGCAGCCTTCTCGGGATTGACCATCAGCGGCGGCAGCGGCAGCGGCGGCGCGGGCTTGTTGAATTCAGGCATGACCTCGCTGACCAACTGTACCGTCAGCAGCAACTCCACCTCCGGGAACGGCGGCGGCCTGGCCAACAACGGCGGAACGCTGACGCTGACCAACTGCACCCTCAGCGGCAACTCCGCGACCGGGAACGGCGGCGGCCTGCTCAACCAGGCCACGCTGACGCTGACCAACTGCACCCTCAGCGGCAACACGGCCCACGGGAACGGCGGCGGCCTGCTCAACCAGGCCACGCTGACGCTGACCGACTGCACCCTCAGCGGCAACTCCGCATCCGGCTACGGCGGCGGCCTGTACGTGAGCGTGAGCGGCACAGCCACGCTGACCAACTGTACTGTCGCCGCCAACCAAGCCAGGGGGGCGGCGGCGGCCTCTTCAACCGGGGCACGACCACGCTGACCAACTGCACCATCAGCGGCAACACCGCTAACTTCGGCAGGGGCGGCGGTCTGTACAACTACGCTCCCCTCTGGCACTATTACGATCGCAGCATCTTCGTAAGAAGATATCTTTACTACTCCGGCAGCGCGACGTGTACACTCGTCAACACGATCGTGGCCGGGAACTCGAACACCTCTAACAGGTTTTCTGCACCAGATGCCTGGGGCCCGTTCCAATCGCTGGGCCACAACCTGATCGGCAACACCGCGTTCAATTGGGGCATCGGAGCATGGGACTACGGCTCCGGCCCCAAAAGCCCCGGCGTCTGGCTGGGCACCGACCTGACGGGCCGCGGATTCCCTGGGCTCAAGCCGCTGCTCGGCCCGCTCGGCAATTACGGCGGCCCGACCCAGACCATGCCCCCGCTGCTCGGCAGCCCGGCCATCGACGCGGGAATCAGCGGCGCGGGCATCCCCACAACCGATGAGCGCGGCCTGGCCTGGGGGAACCCAAATGCGCCCGATATCGGCGCTGCGCGTATTTCCCGCGGACCTACGTGGTCAATACGACCAGCGATTCCCTCGACCCGGGGCCCGGCCTCCTGAGCCTGCGCGAGGCGGTTCAGCTGGCCAACATCCTTGACGTGCCCACCACCATCACCTTCAACACCGCCAATCTCGGCATCCCCGGCAGCACCAACTTCGCCACGCCGCAGACGATCACACAAACGGACCAGCTGAGCCTTGGTTTCTCGGCCACCTCGTCCGTCGGTTCCGGTACGGCCTATTTCTATCAGGTTGTTGCGGTGACCCCCAACGGCGATGTGGCTTCCGCGGAGCTGGGGGCCGCTGGCAATACGGCGTCGCTCACCTGGAACGCCGTGTCCGGAGCGACCTCCTACCAGGTCTATCGCCGGGTTTCTGGTAATCCTGCTCCTGATTATGGGCTCCTGGCCACGGTGGCCGGCACTCAAACTACCTATACGGATGCCGCGGGAACTATTACGGGTAGCCTACTACCCTTCGCGTGGCTCGAGCTGAGCAATACGGCGCCGGAGACGATCGTCGGCCCGGCAGCAGGCGTGACAATCGACGCCGCCCACCTGGGCCGGGTTTTCGAGATCGACGCGGGCGCCCAAGTCTCCTTGTCGGGACTGACGATCAGCGACGCCACGCGCACCGATAGTTTTGTTGTCGCTGGCACTGTGCTCAACATCGAAGCGAACACGGCGCTAACTCTGAACGATTCCACCTTGAGCAACAACACCGGCGTCACCGTCCTCGACTCAGGCAGCGCCACGCTGACGAACTGCACCATCAGCGGCACTAGCGGCAGCTCCACCAAAAACACCGCGATCGTACTCTTAACCACGGCCAAGGCCGTGCTGACCAACTGCACCATCAGCGGCAACGTGAGCCTTGGCATTTGGGCAACCACTACAACCTCCAGTGTCACGCTCCTCAACACGATCGTGGCCGGGAACAACGCTGGCGGCGCGGATGTTTCCGGCCCCGGCACCTTCACCTCGATGGGCCATAACCTGATCGGCAACGTCGGCACTACCACCGGCTGGAAAGCCTCCGATCTGACGGGCACGAACAGCAGTCCGCTCAACCCAGGCCTGGACCCCCAGGGACTGCAAGACAACGGCGGCCCGACGCAGACGATCGCCCTGGAACCCGGCAGCAAAGCCATCGGCGCGGGCGCCGACACCACCCTGGCCCCACCGAGCGGCTCGCCCGCTTTGTCTCCCACGACGGGCGGCAGCCTGAACCCGGGACAGACCTACTACTACGAGGTGACCGCCGTTAATGGCGTCGGCGAAACCACCCCGTCGGCCGAGGCCCACATCACTCTCAGCGGCAGCAATACCGCGGTCGTGGTTAGCTGGAGCGCGGCGACCGGCCCTGTCACCGGCTACAACATCTACCGGGGCACGACTTCCGGCCAGGAGCTGCTGATCGGCACCGTCGCCGCCGGCACCACCCAGTTCACCGATACCGGCTCCGGGATACGGGGCGGCCCGCCGCCGACGCTAAACACCACCACGCTGACCACCGACCAGCGCGGCGTTAGCCGCGTTGGCCACGTGGACATTGGTGCCTTCCAGGTTGGTGCTAGCGCCACGCAGTCGCAGACGATCACCTTCAACCCTCTGTCCAACCAAACTTACGGCGCTGCCGACTTCGCCCTGACAGCCACGGCCTCGTCGGGCCTGTCTGTTAGCTATACCGCCACGGGTAATGCGACGGTGTATCAGGACGGCAACGACAACTGGTTGGTGCAGGTCACCGGAGCGGGCACGGCCACGATCACCGCATCGCAAGCAGGCAACAGCTCTTATTCAGCCGCGACCAGTGTCAGCCAGACGTTCACCATCAGCCAGGCCCAGGCGCTGCTTTCGATCCAGGGCGTCAACGTCACCTACGATGGCAACGCCCATGCCGCCACCGGCACGGCCACCGGCGTGGAAAGCCCCAACGGGACCAACCTGACCAGCTTGCTGAACCTGTACTACTCCAGCACTGGCGGCCAGACCTATAGCAGCAGCGCCCCCGTCAACGCCGGCGACTACGAGATCTACTACACCTTCAACACCTCGGGCAGTAACACCAACTACCAGGCCGTCACCAGCTACACCGACAGCGGCTACGCCGTGGACATCGCCAGGGCCAAGGCCAACATTACCGTCACCCCCTACAGCGTGACCTACGACGGCAATCCGCACACGGCGACGGGCACGGCCACGGGCGTCGGCGGCGTGAACCTCCTCAGCGTAGGGGACACCCTGGACCTCAGCGGCACGACGCACACCGACGCCACCGCTGGCGCCGTCAGCGATCCCTGGACATTCACCGACACCACCGGCAATTACAACAGCACCAGCGGCACCGTTAGCAACCAGATCGGCCAGGCCGGCTCGACGGTGACGGTGACCTGGACCGACGGGACGAGCACGACCTACGACGGCCAGCAGCATGTCGCCACCGCCAGCTGGGCCAGCACCAGCAGCGACGGCACGGGCGGGCCGCTGCCGGTCAGCTACGTCGGCATCAACGGCACGCTTTACGCTTCCTCGACAACGGCGCCGACCAACGCCGGCAACTACGAGGCGTCGGCCAGCTTCGCGGGCGACACCGACCACACCGGCACCAGCAACGTCGCGGACTTCACGATCCAGGCGGCAACGCTGACGGTCACCGGCAGCGGCAGCCAGACCTACGGCGGCAGCCCCACCTTCTCGGCCAGCTACAGCGGCTTCCTGTTCGGCCAGGACCCCAGCGTGCTGGGCGGCACACTGGCCTTCAGCACCACGACCACCAGCAGCAGCAACGTGGGAACCTACACTGCGGCGGTCACGCCCAGCGGCCTGACCTCCAGCAACTACGCCATCAGCTTCGTCGCCGGCAACATGGTGGTGAGCCAGGCGGCGACCACGCTCAGCCTCAGTTCCACGGGCAATCCCTCCATGGCCGGCCAGAGTCTCACCTTCACCGCCACCGAACACGTCACCAGCCCGGGGTCCGGCAACCCGACGGGCACCGTCTTCTTCTCCTCCAATGGCAACCCGCTGGGCTCTGGCACGCTGCAGACCAACAACGGTGTCACCACGGCCACGTACACCACCTCGGCGTTCACCACAGTCGGGACCGACACCATCACCGCCACCTACGGCGGCGACGGCAACTTCCAGGGCAGCCCCACCGGGACCTTGATGCAGCAGATCATTGCCGACACCCCCGCCAAAATCGTCCTCGTGGCCGCCACCAATAACCAATCGGCCAGTCTGGCGACCGCGTTCGGCACGGCCCTGCAGGTGGTGGTCGAAGACGCTTTCGGCAACGTCCTCAGTGGAGTGGTCGTGACGTTCACGGTGCAGGTCGGCAACAGCGGCGCCTCGGGCAATTTCAACGGCTTGGCCACCGCGACCGCGACCACGTCGGCTGCTGGAGTGGCCAGCGCACCGCTGCTGAAAGCCGGCGGCAAGATGGGCAGCTTCAGCATCGTCGCCTCCGTCGCCGGCCTGCCGGCATCCGACGACGCGATCTTCAACATGACGGTCACAGGCCGCGGATCTCCGGTCTGGTGAAGGCATTGCAGTCGTCGCAGCAGTTGACCCGCCGCACAGGCCGGGCTTCGCCCACCTGGTTGCGGCGGCCGCGGTCGCAAGGCGCTGCATCCTGATCGAATCAGCACACCGCAAGAAGCACCACGAGCAGGGTGGCGGTCGCCGTCGTGAACCCCCTTGATTTGGGATCTTCGCCGCTCGATGCCTTTCTGTACTTTTGCCACTCTCGACTCCTGCAGGGCACCGCGCGGCGCGAAAGCGCCTCGCGAATGCCTCAGCGCAAGAGCCCCTTGCCTTGGAGCGGCAAGCGCGGTAGTCTGCGCGGAAGGTGCGCGCGGCAAGCGGCTGCGCCATCCACACCATTGGGGGGCTTTCCGATGCAGTTGCCACCGTTCTCACCCGCCGGGCGGGTTCGCTCTTTCCGCGTCCTGGCCGCGCTGGCCGTGCTGGCGTGCCTGGCGCCGTTTGGTTCACTCCGGTCGCAGCCCAACAAGCAAGGGCCCGACTATCCCCACCCGTACGTCCAGATCCTGTCGCCGTGCGGAGGCCAGGTCGGGACCACGGTCGAGGTGCAGGTCACCGGCCAGGACCTCGACGCGCCCCAGGGGCTGCTGTTCAGCAAGCCGGGCATCACCGCCGAGTTCCTCGGCAGCGGCGCTGCCAAGCCTGACGTGAACAAGAAAGGCAGGCAGCAGGGTCAGGGGGCCAGCACCACGGCTCGCTTCAAGGTGACCATCCCGGCCAACGTCCCGACCGGCCTGGTGGACCTGCGCCTGGTCAATGGCTGGGGCGTCAGCAACCCGCGGACCTTTGTCATTGGCGATCAAAAGGATGTGCTGGAGAAGGAGCCCAACAACGACATCGACCAGGCCCAGCCGGTCGAGATCAACACCACCGTCAACGGCACCCTCAGCACGCCGACCGACGTCGATTACTTTGTCTTTCCGGGCAAGAAGGGGCAGCGTGTGGTGGTCAGCTGCCTGGCCAGCAGCATCGATAGCCGGGCCCAGCCAAGCTTGCAGCTGTTTAGCAAGCGCGGCGCCATGCTGGCCACCAACCGCGATTACCAGGGCAGCGACGCCCTCCTCGACAAGGTCTTGCCCGAGGATGGCGACTACTTCGTCCGGGTCTTCTCGTTCACCTACACCCAGGGCAACCTCGAGCACTTCTATCGGCTGACCATCACCACGGCACCCTGGATTGACGCGGTCTTTCCCTCGGTGCTGAATCCCGGCAAGGACAACACGGTCAGCGTCTGGGGCCGCAACCTTCCCGGCGGCAAGCCCGATCCGACCATGATGGCCGATGGCAGCGTGCTGGAGAAGCTGATCGTCACCATCAAGGCGCCCGGCGACCCGATGGCCCTGCAGCGGCTCGACTATGCCGGCTTCGTGCCGCCGCGCTCCTCGGAACTGGACGGCTTCACCTATCGCCTGAGCAACAGCTCGGGCCAGTCGAACCCGTATCTGCTCACCTTCGCCCGGGCCCCGGTCATCACCGACAACGGCGACAACGACACGCCGGACAGGGCCCAGAAGGTCAAGACGCCCTGCGAGATCGCCGGCTGGATCGAACGGCTGCGCGATCGGGACTGGTATCAGTTCGAGGCCAAAAAGGGCGAAACCTACTCCATCGAGGTGCTGGGCGATCGTCTCGGCTCGCCGCTGGACGCCTACTTCAGCATCCGCCCGGCCGACGGCAAGAGCGCTGGCACGGAATACGACGACAATCCGGACCTGCTGCATCCACTGCAGTTCTACACGCGCACCGAGGACCCGAAGCCGCAGCGCTTCACGGCCCCGGCCGACGGCCAGTTATCTGCTCCAGGTTTCGAGCCGGGATTCGGACCTGCAAGCCGGGCCGCGCATGCAGTACCGGGTGCGGATCACGCCGGAGCAGCCGGACTTCCGGCTGATCGTGATGCCGACCTCGACCAAGACCCCGATGGGCGAGATGGTCCAGGCCGGCTCCGCCCAGGCGCTCACCGTGCTGGTCTGGCGGCAGGACGGTTTCGAGGGGCCGATCACCCTGAGCATGGAGGGGCTGCCGCCGGGAGTGCAGTGCCCGCCGCAGTACGTCGGCCCGGGGCAGCGGCAGACCGCGCTGAGCTTCGTGGCCAGCGCGGACGCCAGGCCGTGGACCGGCGCGGTGACGATCAAGGGCACGGCGGAGATCGACGGCAAGAAGGTGGTCCGCGAGGCCCGGCCGGCCACGATCAGCTGGGCGGTCCCCAACAACCAGAACGTCCCGGCCCTCAGCCGGCTGGACCACAGCCTGGTGCTGGCGGTGCGTCCGGGAGCGCCTTTCCACCTCAAGCCGGTTGCGGACACGATCAAGGTGCATGCCGGCGAGAGTCCGACGATCAAGTTCAAGGTCGAGCGGCTGCAGCCGGACTTCAAGGGGACGATCTCGCTGACCTTGCTCAACATGCCGCAGACGCAGATGCTGTTCAACAACAACCAGCCGCTGAACGTCACCGCCGACAAGAAGGAGGCCAGCGGCACGCTCATCGTCCGGACGGGCCTGGCACCGGGCAATTACACCGTGGTGCTGCGCGTCCAGGCCCAGGTGAGCGTCAGCAAGGACGCCACCGCCAAGGCCAAGAGCAACGTCAACCTCACCGCGGCGGCGTTCCCGGTCACCATTACCGTCGAGCCGAAGAGCGGCGTCTCCGGGACACTGACGCTGACCCCGGGCGAGGTGACCGTGCAAAAGGGCAAGAGCGCCGACATCGAGGTCAAGGTCAAACGGCCGCCGGAATTGACAGGCGACCTGAAGGTCGAGGTGGTGACGGCAGGCGCACAGGGGGTGACCGGTGAGGGCACCATCATCCCGGCCAACAAGACCAGGGGGAAAATCACCGTCAAGGTGGACGCCAACACCCGCTCCGGGCCACGCAACCTGATTGTGCGGCTGTCGAACAAGAAGGGCAACGCGGAGGCCCCGTTGACCGTGACTGTGGTCCGACCGCCGAACTGAGACCCGGAATACGAAATCCGAGAAAGAGTAAGATGAAGAGGAAGAGTAGGAAGAGGATTAAGAGGAAGAGCAAGAGCAAGAGTAGGACGCGATGGGGCTGACCTTCTTACTCTTACTCGTAATCCTGCTCTTAATCCTCTTCCTACTCTTCCTCTTCATCTTACTCTTTCTCTTCTTCTTGAAGATTGAGGATTTGCGAGTGCAGCGACCCCAAGAGGTTCCCATGACCGACCTGACCCTGGCCGTCCTGGCCAAGATGTTCGATCACTCCCTGTTACAGCCGACCCTGACCGACGACGAGCTGGAGGCCGGCTGCCGGCTGGCCCTGGAGTACAACGTCGCCTCCGTCTGCATCAAGCCGTATGCCGTCAGTCAGGCCTTCAGCATCCTCGACGGCTCCACCGTCGCCGTGGGGACCGTCATCGGCTTTCCGCACGGGGGGCACGTCACCGAGATCAAGGTGGCCGAGGCTCGCCAGGCCCTGGCCGACGGAGTGCGCGAACTGGACATGGTCGTCAACATTGGCAAGGTCCTGAGCAAGGATTGGTCCTGCGTCGCCGACGACATCCGCGACGTGGTCGAGGCCGCCCACCAGGGCGGGGCCCTGGTGAAGGTGATCTTCGAGAACTGCTTTCTCCAGGACGAACACAAGGAAAAGCTGTGCCGGATCTGTGGCGAGGTCGGCGTTGATTTCGTCAAGACCTCGACCGGCTACGGCTCGACCGGCGCAACCATCGACGACCTGAAACTGATGCGGCGCTGCTCGCCGCCTCACGTGCAGGTCAAGGCCGCCGGCGGTGTGCGGACTTACGAACAGTTGCTGGCGGTGCGTGCGGTCGGCGTCACCCGCGTCGGGGCCACGGCGACCAGGGCGATCCTGGACGAGGCCCGTGCCAAGCTCGCCAGCGCCCCAGTCGGAGGCTCCTGATCGTGATGCGGTTGTTCATGGGATTGCTGGGTTTGCTGGCCTTGGTGGGGATCGCAGCGGGGGCCGACTGGCCCGGCTGGCGCGGGCCGACCGGGCAGGGCATTTCCGAGGAAAAGGACCTGCCGCTGACCTGGGGCGGCAAGGAACAGCAAAACGTCCTGTGGAAGATGCCCTTGCCGGGACAGAAGGAGAAGGCCCAGCAGGACCAGAACCAGTCCAGCCCCATCGTCGTCAAGGGCCGGGTGATCGTCACTGTCAGCCACTGGCCGATGGGGGTCGATCGCAAGGCGGCGTATCCGGAGCATCACGTCGCGTGCTACCAGGTCAGCGACGGCCGGCAGCTCTGGGACGTGACCGTCAAGCCGGGCCCGTGGAGGCTGACCGATCTGCGCGGCGGCTACACGGCCCCGACGCCGGCCAGCGACGGCGAGCGCGTGTTCGTGCTGTTCGGCTCGTCGGTGCTGGCGGCCCTGGACCTGGACGGCAAGCTGCTCTGGCGTGAGGAGATCCGGCCCTTCAACTTTGACGTGGCCATCGGCACCAGTCCGGTGCTGTACGGCGACAACGTCCTGGTCCAGTGCGACCTGGCCGGCAAGAACTCCCGGCTTCTGGCCCTGGACCGCAAGAGCGGCAAGCTGGCCTGGGAAGCGAAACGGCCCGACGTCGGCTTCGCCCACAGCACTCCCGTGCTGGCGCGGATCAAGGATCGGGTGCAATTGCTGACGGCCGCGTCCAACGCCCTGCAAGGGATCGATCCGGATAATGGCAAATTGCTCTGGTGGTGCTCGGCCAAGGGAGACACCGTTTCGCCGGTGGTCAGCGGGGGCGTGGCCTACCTCGACAGCGGCCGGGGTGGATCGGCCGTGGCCGTCGCTCCCGGGGGCAGCGGAAATGTCACGGAGACGGCGACGAAGTGGAAGGTAGGAGGCATTCCCGAGGGGTTCTCCTCGCCGGTCATCGTGGGCGAGTACCTCTATCGGCTGCACAACCCGGGCGTGATCCACTGCTGGAAGCTGGCCACGGGCGAACAAGCCTTCGTCGAGCGCTTGCAGGGGATCAGCACGGCGGCGAGCCCGGTGGTGACTGCGGACGGGCGGATCTACGTTGCCAGTGCCGGGCCGAGCTGCGTGCTGAAGGCGGGGCCGACCCTGGAAATCCTGGGCCGCGGCGACCTGGGCGATCCGGGCCCTGCGTCGCCGGCCGTGGCCGACGGCAAGTTGTTTCTGAAGGGGAAGCAATTCCTGTTCTGCGTTGGCAAGAGGGCCGGGACGAGCGCTGAGGGTCCCTGATAGCAAGGCGAGCGGCGCGGCGTCAGCCCGCCGGTAAAAGCCTCCACCGGCGGGCTGACGCCAAAGCGGAGGCCGGCCTGCCGGCCGGAGCGCACGCAGGCGTGCGGGCTCGCCTTGCCGTTAGTGGTTCCAAGGAGAAGGGGGCGACATGGCGACTCTTTTCTGGCCGGCAGCGGTGGTTCGGGCCCTGTCGCCTGTCCGGTTGCTGGCCGTGGCGCTGGGCCTGGCTGTCACGCAGGCGCTGCTCCTCATTCCTCTGGCGGTGCAGCAGCAGCCGATCTCCTTCTGGCAGCCGCCCTGGAAACTGGTGCAAGCGCTGGTCGCTCGTGGCTCGGGCTGGACGGTGTTCTGGGGCCTGATCCTGGGGGCTGTCCTGGGAGCGGTCTGGGGCCTGGTAGGCGGTGCCATCGCCTGGCTGGAGTTTCGCGGCCAGGTGCCGGACCCGGAAGCGCCGCCGGTGGCGGTCTTTTTGCGCCGGAAAGGGTCCGTCCTGTCCGGCACCGTGCTGATGGTGCTGATCTTTGTCTCCTTCCTGATCGTCCTCGGCTGGGTGGCGGCGGGAATCAACGCGCTGCTGCCCTGGGGAATCGGGGCGACGCTCCTGGCCATCATCCTGCCGGTCCTGATGCTGCTGGGCTTCGCGGTCGCCATCTGTGCGGTCGGCTGCCTGGCCCTGCCTCTGATGGCGTCCGTTCCCGCCGCTGAGGGCTCCGATTCCTTCGAGGCCATCTCGCGCGGATTCAGTTATCTCTTCCAGCGGCCCCTGGAGTTTGCCCTCTGGTGGGGCCTGGCCGTGGTCCTGGCCGGGCTTCCCCTGGCCGGAGTGCTGAACCTGGTCCAGGGGGAAAAGCCGCTCCTGGGGCCGGACGTTCGCCCGGTGCTGCTCTGGGTCGGGCTGGTCGTGTCGCTCTCCCTTTTCTGGTCGCTGCAGCCGCTGGTCTACGTCAAGATGCGCTGGCTGGTGGACGACACCGAGGAAACCGAGCTGTGGTCCGGTCGGGAGGAGAAAGCCGCACCCGGCGCGGCGCCTCCAGTCCCCGACGCCAACCCCGCACCACCCGACCCAGCCGGGCCCCCACCGGCCACCGAGCTAACCAAGGACGAGACGGCGCCGGCCGAGCCGGAGCCGGAGAAGCTGACCCCCGCCCACAACCAGGTCACGTTTGCCCAGACGCTGACGCTGGGCAATGCCGGGGCCCCGAACAAGATGGTGGGCCTGCTGCCGGGAGTGGCCTGGACCGCCCTGGTGCTGGCGGGCGGCCTGTGGGTGGGTTCCCGGCTGGTGGACGGGGGAGCCGACTGGACCCCGGCGGGTCTGCGGGAGTTGGTGCGGAAGCTGGCTCAACAGCGGCCACTGGCCCTGGCCCTGCTGTTCCTGGCCGTGGTGGTCGTGTCCTCCGTGGGGCTGGGCCGGTGGCTGCGGATGATTGCCCGGATGGTTGCGGTCCGGGCGGTCTACGAGCAAGAGATTAGCCTGGCCGGCCTCGCCCTTCCCTTCGCTCGCCGCTCGGGCAACCAGGGGCTCGTTTCCGTGGTGCTGCTCAGCGCGGCCGTGGTCCTGTTCCTGGTCGCCCTGCCGCTGGGCTACCTGGTCTGGCTGGAGCCGGGTTCCTGGCCCGAGCCGGTCTGTTTGCTGGCCGCGGCGCTGGTGCTGGGGGGGCTGGGCGCCCTGGGACTGGGGGCCGTGTCGGTGGACGGCCGGCGGCTGGAGGAGCAAGCGATCTCGCCGCTGGCCACTCACCTGGGCAACGGAGCGGAAGTGCTGGCCTCCGCCCTGGCGGCCGTGGTGATGGGGGTGGCCCGCTGGGTGGTCCTGCTGGGGCTGGCCTTCTTGACCTGGGTGTTTGTCTGCGAGAGCCTGGGCTGGGCCGGCGGCGATGCCCGCTGGGTCCGCTGGGGGTACGACGGACACCTGGCCCCCGAGGTCCAGGGGCCGCTGTACTGGTTCGCGTCCCGGATTGCCGGCCTCTGGTTCTTTGTGCTTGCCGGCACGGTGCTGAGCTATCCGCTGTCCTACCTGCTGCGCTGGGGCGTGGTGTCTTATCTGCGCCCCGCCAGCAGACCGAGCTGGTCCCGGCCGAGCCGCTGGAACTGGACGATGAGGAACGAAGCGAACTGCTTCAGGGGCAAAAGAAGCGGAAGCAACGCCGGAAACGGTGATTGCCTGACGCCTGGCGCAGGCTAAAGCCTGCGGCTACAGGAGCGGCGGCCCTCGTAGCCGCAGGCTTTAGCCTGCGTGTTTTGAACGGACGCTCACGCCGACTCGCGCGGCTTGGCCGTGACCTCGGAGGGCGGCGCCGGCTGATGCTCATGATCGTGGTCGTGGGCGTAGACGAGCTTGCCCGGACCGAACGTCTCCGCCAGCACCTCGGGAGTGAGGATGTCCTGCGGTCGTCCCCGGCACTTGATCCGGCCATCCTTCAAGCACAGCACCTGATGCACGAAGCGGCTGACCATGCTCACGTCGTGCGACACCAGCAGCACCGTCGCACCCAGCTGCCGATTGAGTTCGCCGATCAGGTTGTAGAAGTCCTGTTCCGCCTGAAAATCGATGCCGGCAGCCGGCTCGTCCAGCAGCAGCAGTTCCGGGTGCGGCTCCAGGGCCAGGGCCAGCAGGACGCGCTGCCGTTCGCCGCCGGAAAGAGTGTCGAAGGGATGATCCAGCCGATGCTCCATGCCCACGTTGTGGAGCAATTGCCGGGCCCGGGCGCGGACCCGGCTGGTGATGCCCAGAAAGTGCGGCCAGCGCTGCAGGCTCAGCCCGAACAGGTCGAGGACCGTCAGCGGCAGGTTCGCCTCCAGGCGCAGCTGCTGCGGCACGTAGCCGACGTGCTCGGGCGAGGGCCGGCTGTGGTCGTGGCCGCAGTGAAAGGTGATCCGGCCGGTATAGGGAACCTCCTTGACCACGGCACGCAGCAGGGTCGTCTTGCCGCTGCCGTTGAGCCCGATCAGGGCCGTGATCTGCCCGCGGGCCAGGTCGGCATCGACCCCGCGCAGGATCGGCACTCCGCCCAGCTCGACGCGCAGATCGCGGATGGTGATCAGGTTCCCGGTCATTCCAGCTTGTCCTTCAACTCTTTGAGGTTCTGCTTCATCTTCTCGACGTACCAGTCCCCATTCAGTTCGGAGGCCTTGTCGGCGGTTTCCAGTGGATCGATTTTGAGGATCTTGATGCCCTTGACGTCCTTGGCCTCCAGTTCGGACACGATCTTCTTGGCCTCCGACGATTCATACTGCGGCTCGACGGCGATGTACTTGACCCCCTTGTCCTTGCACAGGCTGATCAGTTTCTTGTAATGGGCACTGGTCACCGTGTCGCCCGGATCCACGTGGACGGTAGCCACGATCTCCAGCCCCTGGTCCCGCAGGTCACGAGCAAAGTAACGCAGGGAATCGTGGAAGGTGATCAGCCGCTTGTCCTTCTTGTCGGCCAGGGCCTTCTTCGCATCCGAGCCCAGTTCCACCAGCTCCTTCTTGAAATTGGTGGCGTTCTTCTCGAACTCGTCCTTATGGGACGGATCAGCCTTTTGCAGCTTCTCGCAGATCACGTCGATCATGGGTGGCACCGTGGAGGCGAAGCCGAGCCAGACGTGCGGGTCCCACTCGCCTTCGCCGTGCTGATGGCCGTCTCCATGGTCGTGCTTGCCCTTTTCCCCGGCCACTTTCTCGGCCGGAATCAGGAGTGAGGTCTTGCTCTTCTCGTTCAGCGTTTCCAGTTCCTCGCCCAGTTCGATGAAGGGCAGGTCCTTCTTGGCAGCCGTTTTATAGAGCTTCTTGGCAAAGTGGTCGTCCAGGCCCAGGCCGTTGGCGATGAACAGGTCCGCACCGCTCACCGCGACCGCCTCCCAGGTGCGCGGGTCGAAGTGGTGCGGTCCCGTGGTGGTGGTCAGGCAGACCACGGCCACGCGATCGCCGCCGACCTTCTCAACGAAACTCGCCAGCGGCGCGAAGGTCACGACCACTTTCACCCGGTTCCCCGCCTTTTCCCACGGGTCCGAATGCGAGGAACAGCTGAACAGGCCCAATCCCAGAACCAGGCCTAACCCAAGGATCACCAGTACACGCCGGGTCATAAGAACCTCCTCGGCAGAGAGAATCGTGTTATACAAAATATAATCGTAGCCAGATGGGAGCGGACAGGCAAGGCGAACCTGGCCGTGCGGTTTCCTGGACCTTGCAGAGCGATCCGCAGCGGGCTACGCTGACAAATGGTTTTGTCAGCGTGGTGGTCCCGGGTATCGTACCCGAGTGCAGGTGGATGGAATCGCCGTGTCTCCTTTTCGCTTCGTGTGGTGGAACGTCCAATCATTCGGGCACTACGAGGATGCCTGGGTAACGGACCCGCGTCTCCCGCGGTCTCCGGCCGAGTATGCAGCCAAGCGCGAACGAGTCGCGGCTGTGCTGCGGCAGTTGAATGCACAAGAGCAGCTCGATCTGATCGCTCTGGCTGAAATCACTTCGGAAGCCGCTCTCGACCTGCGGCAGACCGTTTGTCCCGATTTTGAAGTCTTCGCCATCGACAGCTATTTCGACGGCAGGCCCACGTTCCAGGTGGCCCTTCTTTACAATCCGAGGGCAGGTCGCTGCAACGAGGACCTGTTCATCCCGGTGGATGTCTCGGAGGCATCGCGGGCAATGGCGATTCTGGATTTCGCCGGGCCTGATGACGTCCTTCGCACGTACGCCTGTCACTTCACTTCCCAGATGGGCGGCGAGATCAGTGCGAGGAATCGCTCGGAGATGGCCCGCCAATTGAACCGCCAGGTCTACGATTTTTTGCGTGGCAGCGTGGGCCAACGCGCTCGACACGTTCTCATCCTGGGCGACCTGAACGAGGAGCCATTCGGAATGATCGAGGAGGATCTGTTCGCACGGCGTGACCGCCGTTGGGTCCGAACTCCGCACGGTGCCGACATCCCGCTTCGGCGGGCTCGCTTGTATAATTGTGGCTGGCGTCTCCTTGGTGAGCGTGTTCCTCACCCCAGTCCACTCCGGCACGGGGACGCGGCCGGCACTTATTACTCACGAGAGAGGAACCGCTGGTACACGTGGGACCACGTCCTTGTCTCGGGCTCGCTCTTGACGGAGGATCTCCCTTACCTGGACGAAAAGAGCATCCAGGTTGTGAGCGGGCCAGGTCTTGTCGGGCCGGACGGTCGGCCATCCCAGTTCCGTTTGACGGACGGACAGGTTGAAGGGGTGTCGGACCACCTCCCGGTTCGCGGGCAGATCCTCTTTCCTTGAACGGAGTGATCCATGTCGGATTTTGAGAAGGCCCTGCAAACGGCCCTGCAAGGCGTCAACGAGGAACTCCGCGGTGCCAGCGCCGACCTCCATCAAGAAGTCGCTGCGGCCAGTGAGTCTGTCTCGCGCCTGACGAATGGGGCTGCCCGTCTCGTTCTCAGGCACGAACAGGAAACGCCTGCCGAAACGGTCTACCTGTTGCTGCTGGAAATCCACCACACAATAGCAAGCGGCCCTTCAGGCAACGATTCAGAGACGGAGGCCTCGCATCAGTATGCCCTGGCGACCCTCCACGTGCCTTGCACGGGCTACCCCATCTCCACAGGATCGGACCAGAACGGCGGCGGAACCTGCGCCAAGATCCAGGATCGGAAGGCGATCTCCAAATTCCTCACGGATCTGGCTAGCCGGAGAGACTCGCCACTGGTCCTTTACCTGAACTTTCATTTGCGCCGTCAGCGCCAACAACAAAACTGAGCTTTTCCATTTCAGTTTCTCAAGGCCAGTCCTTGCTAAGCAGGGAGAAAGGAAAGACAACCTTCCATGTCCTCTCTGGGCGCCACCCTGCGGCAACTGGCCGCGACCGCCACAAGCCCTGACGGCAGCGCCCAGGAACTGCTCGACCAGGTCCGCTCCCTGCTGGGACACCTGCAAGCCGACAGTGGCGTCAGCAACCGCCTGCTGAACCACTTTGCCGAGCTGATCGCCCAGACTGACGGCCCCCGAGCGTCGGCCCTGGCCCTCGGTTGCGGCACCCTGGTCGAGAACGGCGGCGACCCCGAGATTGCCCTGCTGCCGGTCCTGCAACACCTCCCGGAACTGCTGGCCGGGGCCCTCGTCTTTCAGAACGCCTGCGTGGCCCGATCGCAAGCCGACCCTGCGGGACAACCGGATCAGGTCGAGGAGTTCGGTCACGAATTACAGCAAGAGATGCCGGCCGAGGCGATGGCCTGGCTGTCTCTGGAGCCGCACTGCCTGGGCGCGATCGCCATGCTGTCGCGCTCGGTCGAGGGGCGACGGCAGGCCCGCGAGACAAACGACCTGTTGCCGGCCATCTTTGGCATGGCCAGCAGCCATCCGCAGGTTGGCTTTCTGGCCCAGTTGCTCCAGGTGCTGGACGATGAGCCGCTTCTCGTGCTGCACCCGGGCCAGCAGCGCGGCTATCGGGTGCGCATCTCGGGCATTGCCGACAACTTCCAGCTGCACACCCTTCTGGCGGCAGCCCTGATCGGTGATCCAGGCAAGGGGTTGTTGCCGGGCAAATGTCCCGATCCGCGCGTGGTGCAGGCTGCCCGGGACAGGCCGGTCGATCCCGCTGCCCTGATGGCGGAAGGGGCGTTCAACCTCTGGACCTGGCAGGGATTGCGACCGGATGGCACCCTGCCGGAGGGGCTGGAAGGATCGGATTTCTGGATCTGGAACGAGGGCATCCCGGCCGACATTCCACCGTTCGAGGGCGTTCGCACTGTGCTGCTGGGGCCGCTGCCGTATCCGAGGAGCTGGAACGCCGGCCGCTGCTTTGACGGGCTACGTGCGGATTTGCGCGTGGAGGAGCAGTTGACAACGGAGACCGTGCGGGAGCGGTTGCAGCGGATTGCGGCAGCGCCAAAATGACGGCTCAGCGTTATTATGGAGTGGGGCTTCTCTGTCGATTGAGGGCAAAGAAAGATGATGGAACAGATTACAATCACGCTCTCTCCCACGGCGCTGCAGCGGGTGCAGATCCTGGCACAGCGCACGGGCCGAGCAGTTCCTGAGCTTCTGGCCGAAACGATTGAGTTATCGTTTCAGCCGCTGGGGAACTTGGGCGATCCCCGTCCGATAACGGAATGGTCCGACGCCGAGGTCCTTGCGGCGGCAGATTTGGAGTTGCCTCCCGAGGCGGATCAGCAGTTGAGCGAATTGCTTCATCGGCAGCAGGCCGGAACGCTCACGGCCGAGGAACGCACGCGACTGAGCAGCCTGATGGAACTCTACCAGAGTGGGCTCCTCCACAAGGCGCAGGCCTTGAGCGAGGCGGTCCGCCGTCGTTTGCGGGAGCCGTTACAACCGTGAGCAGCGGCTGGATCAGCGACACGGTGCGTCAGCGCGTCCGGGATCAGGCGGGCAACCGCTGCGGCTACTGCCTCAGTCCCCAGCGCCTGGTGATGGGGTGGCTGGAGGTCGAGCACACGATCCCCCAGGCACGGGGCGGCTCGGATGACGAGGACAACCTGTGGCTTTCTTGCCGGCTGTGCAACGGTTACAAGGGCACCCAGATCAGCGCTCTCGATCCGGTGACGAATCAGGAGGTGCCTCTCTTCCACCCACGTCAGCACAAGTGGTCAGAACACTTTGAATGGAGTCCGGATGGCACCCGCGTGATCGGCAAAACGCCCAGCGGACGAGCCACCGTGCTGGCCTTGCAATTGAACAACTTCATCGCCGTGATGGTGCGCCAGGCGTGGGTGTCGGCAGGCTGGCATCCTCCCGCCTTGTGAACGGTTAGCCGCGACGCGCAGCGGAGCGCGGGGATTGTCCCCGCGCTCCGCTGCGCGTCGCGGCTAACAAATCACCCCGTCACCGCCGCCTCCTGCGGCAGCTCCGTCGGCTTGATGCGCTTGACCGCCGCCATCCGCATCGCGATCCGGTTCAGCACCTGCAAGAACGCCAGCGCGCTGGCCTCGATGATGTCGGTGCTGACCGACCTGCCGATCAGCGAGCGGCCCTGGAACTCGGCCTCGATCTGGGCCTCGCCCTGGGCGTCCTCGCCGACCGTGACGCTCCGCAGCCGATAGTCGCGGATCAGCACCTCGATGCCGGTGATGCGCTCGATCGCCTTGAACACCGCATCGACCGGACCATCGCCCAGGCTCACGTCGCGGTAGATGGTGCCGTCCTGGTGCCACAGGCAGACCACCGCCGACGGGATCGTGGCCGAGCCGGCGGTGCAGCTGACCGCTTCCAGGGTCCACACGGCCGGGCCGCTGTGGATCTGGGCCTCGGCCAGGGCCTCGATGTCGGCGTCGTAAATCACCTTCTTCTTGTCGGCCAACACCTTGAAGCCGTCGAAGACCTTTTGCAGCTGCTCGTCACTGAGGTGATAGCCCAGGTCCAGCACCCGCTGCCGCAGAGCGTGCCGGCCGCTGTGCTTGCCCAGCACCAGTTCCGTCCTCGGCAGGCCGACGTCCTCCGGGTTCATGATCTCGTAGGTCGAGCGCTCCTTGAGCATGCCGTCCTGGTGGATGCCGGCCTCGTGGGCAAAGGCGTTCTGGCCGACGATCGCCTTGTTGCGCTGCACCTGGATGCCGGTCACGTGCGACACCAGCCGGCTGGTGGGGTAGAGCTTGCGCGTGTTGATGCCGGTGGCCAGGCCGAAGAAGTCGCGCCGGGTGTGGACGGCCATGACGATCTCTTCCAGGGCACAGTTGCCGGCTCGCTCGCCCAGGCCGTTGATGGTGCATTCCACTTGCCGGGCCCCTTCCAGGACGGCGGCCAGGCTGTTGGCCACGGCCATGCCCAGGTCGTTGTGGCAGTGGACGCTGATGCACCGCCTTGTCGATGCCGCGGACGTACTTCTTCAGATGGGCGATGGCGGCAGCATACTGGCTTGGCACGGCATAGCCGACCGTGTCGGGGATGTTGACCGTGGTGGCCCCCGCCTCGATGGCCCGCTCGACCACCTCGGTCAGGAACTCCAGCTCGGTGCGGGCCGCGTCTTCCGGCGAGAACTCGATGTCCTCACAGTACGCCTTGGCCCGCTTGACCCCCTCGACGGCCCGGCGGACGATCTCGTCCTTGGCCATCTTCAGCTTGAACTCGCGATGGATGGCGCTGGTGGCCAGGAAGACGTGAATGCGGGCCCGGGGGGCGTCGCGCAGGGCGGCCCAGGCCCGGTCGATGTCGTCGGAGTTACAGCGTGCCAGGCCGCAGATGACCGGGCCCTCGACCTCGCGGGCGATGGCCTGCACCGCCTCGAAGTCGCCCGGCGAGGCGATCGGGAAGCCGGCCTCGATCACGTCCACGCCCAGCTCCTTGAGCGCGTGCGCCACTTGCAGCTTCTCGGCCAGGTTCATGCTGGCCCCGGGGGACTGTTCGCCGTCGCGCAGCGTGGTGTCGAAAAAGATCAGGCGGTCTTGTGCCATGAGTCGCGCTCCAAAAAGCAAAAGCCCTGGAACCGGGGGTCCCAGGGCTCATCTCAGCGGAAGTCCGGCAAGTTTCAATCCGCTCCCGGGGGAAACCTGGTCTCTCCGAGGAGAAGCAAGTCCAGAAGCAGCAGGGTCCGCGCCATGGGGTTCTCGGTCGAGGAAATAGTCACCTTAGAGGTTAGTGTAAAGAGCCTGCGCCATCCTGGCAATCGCATTTCTCGGGTTTCATCAATTTTTAAGAGGTCGTCCGGTAGACTGCGGGGGTGTTGTTCCCTGTCTCTTACGAAAGGATCGCAGCATGAGGGCCTTGTCGCGAATCGGCTTGGGGTTGAGCTTCCTGTGTCTGCCGGTGCTGGCCTGGAGCGCGGACTGGCCGCAGTTTCGCGGTGTCGGTCGCACCGGCGAGGAGGCGGAGGAGCGCTTGCCGTCGGAGTGGAGCAAGGACAAGAACGTCCAGTGGAAGGCGACGATCCCCGGCTACGCCTGGTCCGCGCCCATTGTCGTGGGCGACAAGGTGTTCGTGACCACGGCGGTCAGCGACAAGCAAACCAAGCCCAGCGGCGGCTTCGGCGGCGGTGGACCCGGCGGTTTTGGCAGACCGGGCGGACCGGGCGGCCCAGGCGGCCGGGGTGGCTTTGGCCGTGGGCGCCCGGCGCCGGATGCCGTCTACAAGTGGGAGGTCTATTGCCTGAACCGGGCGGACGGCAAGGTGGTCTGGAAGCAGACCGCCGTCGAGAAGAAGCCGGGCTATGCGACCCACTCCAGCAACACCTACGCCACCGAGACGCCGGTGACCGACGGCCAGCGGGTCTATGCCTATTTCGGCATGGTCGGCGTATACTGCTTCGACATGACCGGGAAGAAGCTGTGGGAGAAGGAGATCGGGGCCTATCCGACGGCGATGGGCTTTGGCACCGGCAGTTCGCCGGCGCTGTGCGACGGCAAGGTGTTCGTCCAGTGCGACAACGAGCAGAAGTCGTTCCTGCTGGCCCTGGACGGCAAGACGGGCAAGGAACTGTGGAAGGTCGAGCGTGACGACCGGACCTCATGGAGCACGCCGTTTCCCTGGAAGAACAAGGTGCGGACCGAGCTGGTGGTGTGCGGCAGCCGGAAGGTGCGTTCCTACGAGCCGGCCACGGGCAAGGTGCTGTGGGAGATGCGCAGCAGCGGCTCGTTCAGCTCCAGCCCGGCGGCCGACGACGAGCGGATCTATTTCGGCGCCAGCAGCCGGATGAGCCAGGGCAGCCTCTATGCGGTCAAGGTCGGCGCCAGCGGCGACGTCACCCTGCGTGACGGCAAGGAGAGCAGCGAGGCCGTGGCCTGGTCGCGGTCCCGCTCCGGTCCCTCGACCGCGTCGCCGGTGGTTTACCGGGGACAGGTGTACGTCCTGGACCGCGGCCTGAGCAGCTACGACGCGAAAACGGGCGAGCCGATCTACAGCCGGGAACGGCTGACCGGAGCGCGGGGCTTCACGTCGTCGCCGTGGGCGTATGACGGCAAGATCTTCTGCCTGGACGAGGACGGCCGGACCTTCGTGGTCCAGGCCGGCAAGGAATTCAAGGTGCTGGGCAGCAACCGCATCGACGAGATGTGCTGGTCGTCGCCAGCGGTGGCCGATGGCATGCTGCTGCTGCGCGGGCGGGATCATTTGTTCTGCATCAAGAAGTGAGCTTGGGAGATTCGTCGGGTGGCTCTTGAGCAGCGAGGTCCACCCGACGGGTCTGCCTGCCCTGCCAGCCATTCTTTTGGATTTGGCTCAGAGGACAGACGCTGCCGGTGATGGTCCGATGGGTGCCAGCAAGGGGCATTTCGCTCCCTGCCCGCCACCCGCCAGGGTATTCGGGAGGAGCCGAACTGAGCCCGGGTTCCAGGTCATTGCGTGCCAGCTTACCGCAGCTCCCGTTGCCCACGCCATTCCCCTCTTGTGGTCGATTCGACCGGGGACGGCTATACCGTCCCTGTCGCTCCGTCCGGTGGAGGAGGCTGCGGGATGTTGGAATATAAGGCCGGTTACAAATACGTCGAAGGCGGGGTCCACGCACAAGTCTTGGATTTCCCGGCGGCAATTAGCTGTGGGGCCGATCTGGATGACGCGCGGCGAATGCTCGGCCTCGCTTTGGTGGATGTCGCCGAAACCCTGATCGGCATCGGCAACGCACTTCCGAGGCCTGACCCGGCCGTGACTAACCCTGAAATGGATCTGGAGGAGCCGATCTTCCTCCACCTGGTCGCCAGCTCGGAGGTGTCCCAAGAGCCAGCGGGTGTGGTGGCACCGTGAAGCGAGAGGACCTCATCCGCCACTTGCGGCGACACGGCTGTCAGCCGCTCCGCACACCCGCAAGCGGGTACCCGGCCGGCACTCGGTTTGGGTGAATCCGACCTGGCCATTCACGGTGAGGCGGCCAGGTTATAAGATAGCTGCTGAAAACGACTTGGCAATACCGAGGCGAGGAAGCAGCCATGATTTTGGATCCGGTGTTTGAGCGGTTTGTCAACCAAAGCCCTCTCAGCGTGATGGCGCGGGCGACCCTGGAAAACGTTCTACCAGCCGGAGCCCTGGATGACCTGTTCGAGCGTACCGCCCAGCAAGGTTACACTCGTGAGTTGCACTTTTCGACGATCGTCGAGTTGATGGGCTTGGTTGTCGGTGGCACGGTCCCTCACGTGCAGTCGGCCTACAAGCGTTTGAGCGACCAGATTCCTGTTACTCTCAAGAGTGTCTACGAGAAACTGCAGCATATTGAACTGCGTGTGTCAGCTGAGCTGGTCCGCTTCACGGCTGCGCGTTGCCAACCGGTCATTCAGGAGCTGGCCGGAGCCTGCCAACCGCTCTTGCCTGGTTACCGCGTCCGCATTGTGGATGGCAACCATCTCGCTGCGACTCAGAAGCGGTTGCAGGCGACACGCGGCCACAGTGCTGGCCCGCTCCCCGGACAGAGTTTGGTTGTTCTGGATCCCGCCTTGATGCTGATTACCGACATCATTCCCTGCGAGGATGCGCATGCCCAGGAACGCGCCTTGTTGGAGCAACTCTTGCCCTTGGTTGAAGCAAACGACGTCTGGATTGAGGACCGCAATTTTTGCACCGTGGACTTTCTGTGTGGCGTTGCCCAGCGTGATGCTGCCTTTGTCGTACGCCGCCACGGCAATTTGACAGTCCAGCCACAAGGTCAATTTGGCAAAGAGATTGAGACGGATACGGGCTGGGTCAGCGAGCAAGCGGTGCAGATCTGTCGTGACGGGGAGGCTGTGTTAGAAGCACGCTTGGTGCGTGTCCGTTTGAAACAGCCGACCGAAGACGGCGATGTGGAGGTCGAGATTCTCACTAACTTGCCGGCCGAGGTAGCTTCAGCAGCCGTAGTGGCGAGTCTGTACTTGAAACGGTGGACGATCGAAAGAGCATTTCACGAATTGACGATGGCGTTGCAATGTGAAGTGAACACGTTGGGCTATCCCAAGGCGGCCTTGTTTGCCTTCTGTGTTGCAGTGGTGGCGTACAACGTGCTGGCAGTTCTGAAGGCAGCGTTGCGTTCGGTGCATGGCGAAGAGAAGGTAGCCAACGAAGTGTCGGGTTACTACATGGCGTTGGAATGGGCTGTCGTTTATGCAGGAATGATGATCGCGCTGCCGGCACACTGTTGGACACCATTTGCTCAGTTGTTGCCCAAAGAGCTGGCAGCTTGTCTCCGGGAATGGGCTGGAAAAATCAACATGAAATCCATTAAGAAAGCCCAACGCAAGCCAACGAAGCAGAAGACGCAGCGGATCAAAGACACAAGCCCACATCTTTCTACGGCTCGATTACTCGATGACCAGAAGAAAGCCAAGCAAAAGACAACGCAGAGGCAGACCCAGTAGCAACAGCGATTAGACCGTGAATGGCCTGGGTGAATCCGACTAACGGGCAACAGGCGTCGATACCCCGACACCGTGAAATCAACGATTACACGGCGCACAGCATCTGCCGGCAACTGGGCATTCCGGAACCCTGATTGCAGATCGCAGCGATCCAGGCGAAAGCTGTTGACGCACCAATCAGGTTTCTCACACCGACTCGGTTTGAGGAGGACTGCTTGAGAGGCGAGGTTGTCTATCCTGCATTGCGAGCCCACGTCCGGCGGTTCTTCAAAGGACACCGCCGGCATGAGTACCAGCACTTGCAAGGCCCCGAGGGCCGCATCCCGCCCAGCTTTCGGGTGGTCCGCGTCGCGCCTGGGCCCCGGACGCGGTTGACGACTTACCTGTCGCTGGGCTCCTGGGAAGCTGCCGGCAACGGCAACTGCGGGCTTGAGTTCCTCGTCACGACCTCGCAGCCAGAGATGAAGTGCCTTGAGCTGCTGGCGATGGTGGCCTACTACCACCGCACGGAGGGGCTGGGGGTCGGACACACTTTCCCGCTGGGGTATGGCTGGCTGGGAGGGACGTGCGATTACGTACTGGTGTCGCTGCCGTACCCGTTTGGCCCCGACCTGGAGGTGTGCTGCATGGGTGATGAGGGGCACGTCCGGTTTCTGTGGCTGCTGCCGATCACCGCGGCCGAGAAGCAGTTCCGCCACGAACACGGCCTGGAGGCGCTGGAGCAGCGGTTTGACGAGGCCAAGCTCAACTTCGTGTTCCAGTGGCGGCAGTCCGTGGTGTAGCAAAGACAGACCGTCCCAGGGACTTCACCAGGCATGATGTTAGCTTTTGCTGCTCTGTGAGGAAATGCCCTCTCCCTGAAAACGGCCTTCTGGACTCGCGCAGGTCAGGCTTTCTAACCTGACTTTGCCGCACCGTCGGGCTGGAAAGCCTGACCTCCTTTCGTGCCGGGATATTACGTCGGCACGAAAGAAGCACACAAGCCCGAAGCGCCAGCGCCGGGACGGCTTCGCACCAGGGATGCTGCATCCCGGCGCTGGCGCTTCGGGCTTGTGTGACGATCTTTCGTGCCGGCGTAATAATAGAGGAGATCCATCATGGGCGTGACTGCTGGCTTGTGGATAGTCCCGGCTGAGGAGTTCGCAACTCGAACTGGGGACGCAGTCCAGCCGCGCCTTCCGAAAGGCGGTATGTGGTTCGATCTCGACAAGGCTTGGTCCGCTTTCGATGATGTGTTCCAGAAAATGCCGCCTCCCCTCGATCGGATCATCAGCGGCGACATCTGGCCGGAGGGCCGATTGGACGAAGACAACGGCCGGGACGATGCGACCTGGCTTGGCTTCGTATCGCCTGCAACGGTGTCTGAAATCGCCCGGCTCCTCGATCAGATGGAACCTGGCGAGATGGTTGAGATGATTCGGAGAGCAGGGTATCCCAAGGCCCAGGATAACCGAGGCCGTGAGATGTTTATCGACTTCTTTGAAGAGCTGCGGCAAGCCTACCGCGCAGCGGCCCAGGATGGGGCTGGCCTGGGCGTGTTACTCTGTTAGGCGGCAGGGGCAGCCATGTCAAACAAACCTCACGTCTGCGCGAAGTGCCAGGTCGAAGGCACGTGCGACTCCGTCGTGCCCTTCGAGCCTGAGAGCGAACGCGCCTTTGCCGTCTCTTGGAAGTGCCCGCGCTGTGAGCAGCGGTCCCTGGTCATCTCCCCGCTCGGACCCTGGCTTGCTCCCGCCCCGGGCGCGTGTCTCCAGTGCGATCATCAGGGGCCATCGGGCGACGAGCCGTGCCCCAGTTGTGGCCTTCAGATCGCGGAAGTCCTCAGCGCCGCGGATGTCGCCCGACCTGACGCGGAACTGCTTGAGGCTGCCCGCGTGGAGTTCGCCCGGGGGACCTGCCGGCGGGGACTGACCCTGGTCAACCACGTCTTGCAGCGCAACCCCCGATCGGAAGAGGCTTGGTCGATCAAGGGACAGTTCTTCGAGTATCTGGGGTTCCGCAGGGCCCTCAAGGCGGCAATGCAGGAGGCCGTGCGACTCAAGGGTGCCGATGCCTCTGGACCTACTCAGGCAGGTGACAAGCGGTGGTGGCAGTTCTGGAAGTAAATGCCGCCCAACCATATGGGCTCGGCTTCCCGGAGAGGTGCTTGTGTCTGACGCCGCGGACCGCTTTGATTTCCCGGTCGTTGACCTGCCGCCTTCCGTCGCCACCAGCTTGTGGCGAACAACGCCTTCGCCTTGCGAGAAGCCGCCCGAGTCACTGCTCCGGGTGGAACGTTGATCATCGACACGGGCAAGCCGGTGAAGGCTGACCAATTGGCACAGCTCTGTCAGCAAATCAGGAGTGTACTCGAAGCCGAAGGATTCACAGTCACGGAAAACACTGCCGTCCAGCATCTTCAAATCGAGGCTGTTCGTGGGGGGCCCTAAATGATCAGGTGTGCTTATTCCCGCTGCAACGGCGGGCATTATTTCAGAGGGGTCTGTTGCCCCCTGGATGGGTGGTCTTCGGTCGCGTCTCGCGAGCTGGACGCGGCTTGCCAGAAGCTGTCTGCTTCCGGGCGGCCTGTTTCCTTGGCGAGTCTCCGTGAAGCGGGGGTCAGTGAAAGCTCTCTGTCGCGGATCATTGTCATCGAGTTTGGCTCTGCAGAGGCGGTGTTCGACGCCGTTTCTCCCGAAGGATACGTGGTCAAGGGACGCTGGCAGCCACTGGAAGAACTCGGAGAGGCGTTCACGTAGCCGTGCGGTTGCAGGCCGGCAGCTTCCGTCTCAGCGCTCGCGGGCCCCTTCCGCGATCCACTGCTGGACAATCCGCTTCTCGGAGGCGGTTAGCTTGTTCGGCCCTTTGGGCATCGAGCCGTCCTGGATCGTCTGCCAGATCGGGCTCTGGTCCGGCTTGCGGCGGACCAGGCTGGGGCCGCTGGAATTGCCCTTGAGCATGGCATCGACCGTGCGCAGGTCCAGCTTCGCGGAGACTCGCTTGCCCCCTCCGTGGCAGCCGATGCAGTTCCTCTGGAAGATCGGCAGGACGTGCTTCTCGAACGTCAGGGCGTTGTTGCTGCTCGGCGGCTGAGGTGGGGAATCCTGAGTCGGCGGCGGCTTGGGCCGTTCCTGGGTCGGCGGCGGTTGCTTCGGGGTAACAGGCGTGGTCGCGGCGGGTTTCTCCGGGGTGGGTTTGGGCGTGGGAGCCGGACGCGACGGCTGCGGATCTCGGGGTCGCTCGGTTGTCGGCCGGGGCTGACCGCTCCGGGAGCCCCTGGGATCGTCCGGTTTCGAGGCGTCCGCGACAACGGTTGTGGGCTTCTCCGTCTCCGTTCTGGAGGCGAAGAGTCTCTGGCCGGGGCCGCGGAAGAAGAACCAGCCGGCGGTCATGCACAGCCAGACCACACCGGCCAGGACCAGTCCCTCGATCCAGTAGCGCGACAATCCTTGCCGTGCCGGCGGAACGGCTGCCTCCAGCGCGACCGTGGGCAACGGCGGCAACGGGGCGGGCACCACCGCCGTGGGCATCGGCTTGTAATAGGGGGAAGTCGGCGGCGGAGGAGCGTAGGGCCGAGCGACCGGGTAATCGGCCTGGCCGTGCTGTCTCGCGGCCGCAACTGCCTGCCGGCGCTGGGGACCGTGGCGGCCCGGACGGTCGCGGCCTGAGGAAGGATGCAAAGGTTCGGCCATGACGAGGCTCCCCGAATGCCGTTGCAGTGTGACGCCTCACGCGAACAGTTCCCGGACCGCCTTGCCGCCCTTGTCGATCTTGGCCATTGGCCGGCCATTGCGGGCCACGTAGCCCTTGGTCGGGTCGATCCCCAGGACCGAGCACACGGTCGCCATGAAATCAGCGGGGCTGATCGGCCGATCCTCCACCTCATTGCCCTTGGCCCCGGTCTTGCCGATCGCCTGGCCCGTCCGGATGCCGGCCCCCGCCAGCACGGTCGTCCAGGCCTTGGCGAAGTGGTTCTGACCCTTCAGCGGCGAGCGGCCAAACTCGCCCATCCAGATCACCAGGGTGCTGTCCAGCAGACCGCGTTCCTTCAGGTCCTTGATCAGGGCGGCCATTGGCGTGTCCAGCTGTTGGCTCAGCGTCTTGATCCGGTTGGGCGTGTTGTTGTGCGTGTCCCAGCCGCCCAGCGACACCTCCACGAAGGCCACGCCCGCCTCGACCAGCCGGCGGGCCAGCAGGCAGCCCTGGGCGAACTTGCCCTGGCCATAGGCTTCGCGCGAGGAGGCCGGCTCGTCGCTCAGGTGGAAGGCCCGCGTCTTGCCCGAGTGCATCAGCTCCGCCGCCCGCAGGACGCTGGTGTGGTGCGCCTTGATCGCCGGGGCCTGGTAATCCTCCAGGAAGGCGCGGTCCAGTTCATCGACCAGGCTGATCCGCGAATCGGTGTCTTCCTGCGCGGTGAACGGCCTCAGGTCGGGCAAGCCCTTGTCGAAGTCGCTGACGATCAGCGGGGCGTAGCGCGGCCCGAGGAAGCCGGGACCTTGCGTGCCGCCGATGGCCACGAAGTTGGGCAGCTCGGTGCGGTCGGCGCCCAGGTCGTGCGACACGAACGCGCCCAGGCTGGGATAGGTGGCCCCGCCGGCCCCCTTGCGGAAGCCGGTGTGCATCAGGTAGGTGGCAGTGCCGTGGTTGCCGTCGCCGGTCTTCATGCCGCGCAGCAGGGCCAGGTTCCGCATCTGCTGGGCCAGCTTCGGCAGATGCTCGCTGATCTGGATGCCGGGGACCGCCGTGGTGATCGGCTTGAAGTCGCTGCCGGGCTTGACGTCCCAGGTGTGCGACTGGGCCGGGCCGCCGGCCATCCACAGCAGGATGCACGACTTGTGCTTCGCCCCCGAACTGGAGGCACGGTTGGCCAGGACGTTGAACCAGCCCGAGACCGACGCACCCAGGACGCCCGCGGCCGACAACCGCAGCAGGTCACGCCGGGAGAGGTTTGTGGGATGAGACATGCGAAATCTCCTTGCCTTTGTCTCGACCCCTGCCGGCTTGCCCGGCAGGTGAAGCAGGTCAGCAGCTAGAAGGGAAGAAAGAAAAAACGTGTTGCTCTAGTCCCTCTAGCCGGTGACCTGCTTCACCTGCCGGGCAAGCCGGCAGGGGTCGAGGATGATTGACTCACCGATTCGTTGCGAACTCCGCGCTGTTGAGCAACGCCCAGAAGACGTCGGCGTAGCCCCTGGCGGGGTCCTTCTGTTTGGCGACGTATTCGGCCATCCGGCTGGCCTCGGCCGGGTGGGGCCGGCGCGACAGGGCGGTCAGGTAAATCTCCTCGATCGCCTTTTCCGGGTTGCCCTTGGCGGCCTTGACGATCCGCCCGGCCGACTCGGCACAGCTGTTGGTCAGGGGCGTGTTCATCAGCTTCAGCATCTGGGGGATGCCCTGGGTGAATTCGGTCGCCTGGTCCTCCAACTCGCGGGTGTCGAAGAAGCGCACCAGGGGATTGCCGGCCACGACGTTCTTGCCCTTGGCAGGGGCCGCTTTCATTTTCTCCTGGTGGCCGGTGGCGATGGTCAGCGAGGTCAGCAGTTCGCGTGCCCCCAGCACCTTGACCGGCAGGTGACTGAAGAACCGCTCGTCGTTCTGATTGCCTGGCAGCGGCCGGCTGGTGCGCTGATAGGCGTTGCTGTTGCAGATGGCCCGGATGATAAACTTGAGGTCGTAGCCGGAGCGCGTCAGCTCGATGGCCAGTGCTTTGAGCAGGGCCGGATGGCTCGGCGGGTTGGTGTCGTGCATCTCCTCCAGCGGGTTGACGAACCCTCGTGCGAAGAAATGCGCCCACAGGCGGTTGACGGCGGCACGGGTAAAGTAGGGGTTGTCCGGCGAGGTCAGCCAGTCAGCCAGAGTGGGGCGATAGGGGCCGCGGCTGGAGACGTTGGGAAACTCGCTCTCGAAGAACTTGGCCCGGGCGGTGCCGGTAACCTTCTTGGTGTCGTTGGGGTCAGGGATGTTGATGAACAGACCGGGGGGTGCCGGCTTGGCCGGCGGAGGCTGCTTCACTCCCTTGCCGACCAGGCCGACCACCGGGCGATAGCCCGGGGCATCGGTCCGTCCCGTTTCGTGAACCGTGCCGATGCCGCCCTTCTTGTTCTTGCCGCCGCCCTCGCGATCGATGCGTCGTCTGGCCGAAGAACGCGGCCAGGCCCCAGAAGTCCTTCTGGTTCCACTTCTCGACCGTGGGGTGGACGTGGCACTGCGAGCACTGGATCTGCACGCCCAGGAACAGGTTGCCGACCGCTCCGACCAGCTTCTCGGGAGCCGGCTGGTTGTTGTCCTGGTTGGCCAGCACGAAGAAGACGGCGGGATTGGTTTCCTCCTTGCCCTCGGCGGTGATCAGCTCACGGACGATCCGGTCCCAGCCCTTGTCCTCGTTGAACTGCTCGGCCAGCCAGCCGGCGAAACCGTCGGTTTTGAGCCCCTTGTTGTTGTCCGCGTCGCGCTTGATCAGGATGTCGGCCCAGATCCGGGCGAAGTGATGGCCATACTCGCTGCTGGCCAGCAGTTCGTCGATCAGTTTCGAGCGCTTGTACGGGTCTTTGCCGTCGATGAAGGTCCTCGCTCGCTCGGCAGTCGGGACGTGGCCGGTCAGGTCGAGAAAGACGCGGCGCAGGAACTCCGCGTCATCGGCCAGGGGCGAGGCCGGGATGCCTCTCTCTGGCCAGCGTCATGTCCACGTGGCGATCGATCAGGATGGCCAGGTTGGAGGCCGGGCCCGGCTGGCGCTGGGGCGGGACGGCGGGGCCGCGGTACTCCCGCGACCAGGCGGTCGGCCGGGCCTGTTCTTCGGGGTAGACGGGAACCACCGCGGACTCGGTCAGGTTCACGAGGTTGGAGGGGGCCTCCGCGCTGCTCGGCTGCGGCCGGCCCTGGCTGTGGGGCGCTGGCGTCCCCGGCAGGAAGAAGGCACCGAACGCCGTGGAAACAAGACCGACCGCCACCAGCACGGCGGTCTTGCGCCAGAAGCCGGCAAACAGGCTGTCGGCCTGCGGGAGCGGTGGTGGGACCGCTGGGCTGGCCGGCAAAGGAGGATGTTGCCGCCGAGTGGGCTGAATGGCTTGCCTGGCGATGGTGGGTTGCGCTGGCGAAACAGGGCTGTGGCCCGAGGGTTTGCCTCTCACGGATTGCCCTCCCAAGGGGACACCGGATTACCTCTTCTTCCAGCTTACCATTCTCCCGGAGGGGACGCCACCCTCCCGGACAACGGAAAACCTGTAATGTCCCTCATTCTCTTCGACGCCGGGCTCGGGAAATGGTTCCCTATCCTACTTGAGCGACATCGGGCCGCGAGCGCTGCGCGCCAAGTCTTCGGCTTGACCGGGGAAGGCAACCGGCGGAAGATTGTAGCCATCACGCTCCGCGTGATGAATTCATCACGCGGAGCGTGATGGCTACAATTTCGCAATGCTGGCAGGAGGCAGGCATGCTCACTCCCGTGGAGCGCTCCGGGCACGTCAATGACTTCTTCGAGGCCAAGAACGCCCTGGTCACCGGCGGTTTTGGCTTTGTCGGCAGTCACGTCGTCAAGAAGCTGGTCGAGTACGGCGCCAACGTCACCGTCCTCGACCTGCGCACCGCCCCCGAGGTCGAGTCGCTGATCAACGACCCGGCCCTGAAGCTCCGCGACCGGGTCCAGGTCTGCAACGCCGACATCACCGACGCGGCCGCGATGAACGAGGTGATCGGCGCCGGCCGGTTCCACTTCATCTACCACTTTGCCGCCTACGGCACCGTCATCGAGAAGGCGGCCGAGAAGCCCTACGACACCATCGGGGCCAACACGATGGGCCTGGTCAACGTGCTGGAGGCGGTGCGGCAGTCGTCGTTTCGGCCCAACGCCATCCTGTTTTCCTCGACCGACAAGGTCTATGGCGAGATGGACGGCGAAACCTACGAGGAAGAGAAGACGCCGCTGCGCGGCATCGGCGTTTACGACGCCGCCAAGCTGGCCGCCGACGTCTTTGCCCGCACTTACCACGACGTCTTCGACCTGCCCACGGTGACCCTGCGCATGTGCAACCTGTTCGGTCCGCACGACTACAACATCGCCTATCGGCTGGTGCCCAAGGCGATGCGCAGCATCTACGGCAACGCTCCGCCGCAGGCCCCGGAGATGTACTTTGACGCCATCGAGCACTGGCGGGATTACCTGTACGTGGATGACGCGGTCCGGGCCATCCTGCTGCTGACCTATCATCCCGAATGCCGGGGCGAGGTCTACAACCTGATGGCGTGCCGCTATCTGTCCACCCCGGAGATGTTCCGGACGCTGGTCCACGCGGTCCACGAGGTGGAGCGGCAGTACGACCACGACCGGGCCGAGCTGATCCTGCACAACGGCATTGCCATCAAGGTCCGGCCTGGAGCGTCGCACGTCATCACCATCAAGAAGCAGCACCTCAACGGCGGCAAGCTCCGGCAGGCGACCGGCTTCGAGCCGGCCACCGACTTCAAGGAGGCCTTGATCCGCACGGTGCGCTTCTACCGGGAGCATTTCCTCGGGCAAAGTAGGACGGATTGCCAATCCGTCCCACGGGCTCCAGAGGTCAGAAAGGCGGCGGCATGAGCACAGATTGGAAAGGGCGTCCCTGTCTGGTGACCGGCGGCGCCGGTTTCGGCGGCTCCCATCTTTGCGAGCATCTGCTCGGGCTGGGAGCGCGGGTCCACGTTCTGGACCGCTTGCTGCCGGCCAGCAGTTACCTGGCCCTGACAGGCCTGGTCCGGCGGGTCGAGTTCATCCAGGGCGACATCCGCGACCTGGACCTGATGCGTCTGACCCTGGAGCGCTTCGAGATCGACACGGTGTTTCACCTGGCGGCCCAGCCGATCGTGCCCATCAGCAATGTCCTGCCGCTGGAGACGTTGAGCATCAACGCGATGGGCACTTACGTCGTGCTGGAAGCGGTGCGGACCGTGCGCTGCGTGCGTCGGCTGGTCTTCGCCTCCAGCGGGGCCTATTATGGAACGACAACGACCGATCGGCCCATCGCCGAGGACGCCCCGGCGCTGGAAGCGACCAACGTCTATGCTCCGTCGAAGGCCGCGGCCGACCTCGTGGCCCGCTGCTATGCCCGGATCTTCGGCATGAAGATCGCCACCTGCCGCTTCATGAACACCTACGGACCGGGCGACACCAATTTCAGCCGGATCGTCCCCCGGGCGGTGCGGAACCTGATGCAGGAGGAGGCTTACGAGTTCGGCGACCGCGATGACGGCTCCACCCGGCTCGATTTCCTGTTCATCCGCGACATGGCCAGCGCCTACGTCCGCGTTGCGGAGGCACTGGACTCGGTTGCCGGCGAGGCGTTCAACTTCGGCAGCGGCAACCCGACCTCGACGCGCGACCTGGCCCGGCTGGTCAGCGTGCGTTTCGACGGCCAGGCCCGCGAGCCGATCTTTGCCGGGGCCCCGAAGGCCAAGCCGGTGATCAAGTCGCTGGACGTCCGCAAGGCCAGGGAGCGACTGGGCTGGCAGCCCACGACAACGCTGGAGCAGGGAATCAGCGAGACGATCGCCTGGTATCGGCGCTGGTGGGAGCGACTGTGATGGACTTACCCCCGCTGGAATCGTTGCTGTCCGACGAAGCGCTGCGGCGGCAGGAGTTCCCGGTCGTCGAGCACAAGGTCTTCCTGGGCCATGCGGGGGTGTGTCCGCTGCCGGCGTGCGTGGTCCGTGCCATCTCGTCCTACGCCGAGAAAGCGGCCCGGGCGGGCCAGTTCGAGTATCTGCACCGCCAGGCCGAACGCGAATGCCGGGAGCTGACGGCCCGGATGCTGGAGGCGTCGCCGGACGAGATCGCGTTCGTGCCCTCGACCTCGGCGGGGGTGAGCCTGGTCGCCGAAGGGCTGGACTGGTGGCCGGGCGACCGCGTGGTCATTGCCGAGGGCGATTTCCCCGCCAACGTCTATCCCTGGCTCAACTTGCAGCGCCGCGGCGTCGAGGTCCGCATGATCCCGCGTCGGCCCAGCGCGCTCATCACCTGGGCCGACGTGGAGCAGCAGCTGGACGAGCGCACCCGGCTGGTGTCGCTGTCGTCGATCCACTACGCCACGGGAGCAGGGCTGGACGTGGCCGGGATTGGTGAACAACTCCAGGCCAAGAAGGTCCTGTTCTGTGTCGATGCCATCCAGAGCCTGGGAGCGGTGCCGAGTACGGTCCGGAACGTCGATTTCCTGATCGCCGACGCCCACAAATGGCTGCTGGGCCCGCAGGGGATCGGCGTGCTGTACGTCCGCCGGGACCGCCTCGCCCAGCTCAACCCGGTGCTGACCGGGTGGAAGTCGGTGCCGAAGAACAAGGACTTCTCCCGGATTCAGCACGAGTTCGCCGGCTCGGCCCAGCGCTACGAGCCGGGCTCGCTGAACGTGCTGGGGATCGTGGGACTGCACGCTGCCCTGGTACTGCTGCACGCTGTCGGCATCCCCACCATCGCCGCCCGGCTGCAACACCTCCGGACCCTGCTGCTGGCGGGGTTGCGGGACTGTGGCCATGCGATTCTCGGCGTGGCCGCAGAGGACTGTCCGACGGGAATTACGTCCTTCCGCCCACGCACCGAGGATTGCAGCGTGGTCTATCGCCGGCTCGGGGACCGGGGGATCGTCGTGTCGCTGCGGGACGATCCGATGGGCCAACCGTGCCTCCGCGTGTCGCCGCACTTCTACAACACCGAAACCGAGATCGCCGCGCTGCTGGCACAGCTGTGAACGACGAGGTATTACGCCGGCACGAAAGATCGTCACACAAGCCCGAAGCGCCAGCGCCGGGATGCAGCATCCCTGGTGCGAAGCCGTCCCGGCGCTGGCGCTTCGGGCTTGTGTGCTTCTTTCGTGCCGACGTAATAGGCAGCCCCGATCCGAAACCAGGCGCAAATCTCTCGCGAGAGGCAGCGCCAAGCTATCGATGCTGCAGCCTGGCCAGCCGCTCCAGGGAGGCCTTCGCTTCCTGAGTGAGCCGCGCCTCCGGAACGCCCCGCAGCAGCTTCTCCAACAGTTGCCGGGCTTTCGGGGTGCCGATGCGTTCCAAAACTTCGACGCCGCGCAGCCCTTGCAGCAGCTCCGGAACCGGAGCAACTCCCCGCAAACGATCCAGCAGCCCCTCCATTCGGTGACGGGCTTCCGCGGATGGGTTTTTCTCGAGCGCCCGGCGCAAGGCTCCCGCCGCACGCTCCTGGAACCGTCCCAGCTCCTGCTCCGATCGCTCGCGAACGGCAAACTCGTCGCTGTCGAGATCCGCAATCAGGCGGTTCAGTCGCTCCTCGGCCACTGCCGGGACAGGATGCAGCTGTTGTTCGAGGAAGGGAAGGCTCTGCTCAACTGCGGCCGCCAAGGTGCCAATGGCCCGATCGGCCTGCTCCGCATCGCCGGCCAGAGCGTGCCACAGACCTTGCAGGTTCGCACGGGTCAGCCGGCCAGGTTTCGGTTCGTGCTGCCGGGCCACGTCCCAGATCAGGACGGTGGTATCCTGACTGCCGGAGAGTAACGTCTTACCGTCCGGAGCGAAGGCCAGGGGACCAAGGCTCCCGAGATGCCCGCGAATCCGCCGCCGGAGTTGCCCCGTGACCACCTCCCACAACTCGATGGCGCCACCCTTGCCCCTTTGAGCCAACACGCGGCCGTCCGGTGAAAAGACAAAAGGCGCTACGCCGACGAAACCGGGACTAAATTCCTGATCGGGGAGTGAGCCGATCTTCTCTCCGATGGCAACGCTCCAGAAGTGAATTTTCCCCTCTGGCACCTCCTGGGTCGCCAGCCTGCGGCCGTCGGGACTGAGGACGATAAACGGGGCCGAACGCCCCGGAGCCCCGATCCGCCGCAGTTCCTTGCCGGTCGCCAGGTCCACAAGACGCACCGCATTGTTGGCCTGGGCCTGCGCCAGAATTCTGCCATCCGCGGACACCGTGAACGCACCGCTCAGAGCCAGGGCAGGCTTCCCCCGCAGTTCCTCGCTCTTCGGCCAATCCCAGAAGTGGATCGGATCGCTGCTATTGCCGGAGATGAGGACCCTCCCCTGGAGAGCAAAGGCGACGGAATAGACGGCCCGCCTCTGTTTGGGCAGCTGTCGCAATTCGCGGCCGGTTGCGGTGCTCCAGAGGCGAACGGTCTGATCCGCGCTTGCTGAAGCCAATACCAGGCCGTCGGGCGAGAAGGCCGTCGAGTAAACCAAATCGCTGTGGCCGCGGAGCGTCTGCAAGAGCTGTCCCGTGGCCAGGTCCCAGAGGCGGACCGAGCGATCCCCGCAGACGACCGCCGCACGCCGGCCGTCTGGTGAGACGGTCAGGTTCCACACCGGCCCGTCGTGCCCTTCGCGGGGCTGCAGCGGCTCCCCGCTGACCGGATCCCACAGGCGGATCGTGTGATCGTTGCTGCCCGAAGCCAGCACCTTGCCGTCGGGGGAGAAGACCACGGAATAGACCTCTCGTCCGTGCCCCCGGAGGGCGTGCTGCTCCTTGCCGGTGGCGGCATCCCAGATCCGCACCATGCCGTCGGAGCTGCCCGAAGCCAGCCATCGGCCACTGGGGGAGAAAGCGATGGCAAGGACCCCGCCATGGTGAATCCCCCGCTGACGGTCCGGATCGCGCTGTTCCGGCGAAGCATCTGGGACCTGGATCTGTCGGATCTGCTTGCCGGTGGCGGGGTCCCAGAAGCGGACGGTCGAGTCATGGCTGGCGGAGACCAGGGTCTTGCCGTCAGGGGAAAAGGCCACGGCAGTCACACCGCCCTCGTGCCCTTGCATCTCGCGCAGCTGCCGGCCAGAGGCCGGATCCCATAGCCGGACCGTGCTGGCGCCACCCTTCTTCGTGGCGAAAACTTGCCCATCCGGTGCAGAATCGCCGGCCGCGAGGATGCTGGCAACCGGGGAGAAGGCGATGGCCTGGACAAATCGATTGGCTGCTCTCAGCTTGCGGACCTGCCGGCCGGTGGTCAGGTCCCAGAGGACAAGTTGCGGCCAGCGGTCGTCCTCTCCGCTCGCACCGACCGCGAGTGTCTTGCCGTCCGGCGCCAGGGCTAGACCGAAGCCGGGACGTTCCTGGCTTCGCAGGATCTCCTTGCTGGTCGAGAGATCCCAGACGCGGATCAGACCGTGGTTCTCCAGGGCGATGAGTCTCTTGCCATCCCGTGAGAAGACTGTCCGGAGGCAGTGCATTCCGGCGGCAGGTTCAACGTCCCGGCTGGGAAAAACCTGCATTTCCTTGCCGGTGGCGGCAGACCAGAGGCGCACCCTGCCGTCGTAGCTTGCCGAGGCCAACGTCCGACCGTCGGGCGCGAACGCCAGACCGCCAATCATGTCAGGATGCCGGAACCGCAGTGTCCCCAACCGGGCAATCGCCCCTTCCGGCAAGGGGTCGCCAAAACGGTCGGTGCGTGCCTGGGCCTCGGTCAGCGGCTCCCTGCGTTGCTGCCCCCCTTGGGCCGGCTGATCGTGTTCTTCAGCCGGCCTGATTCTCGCTGGTTCGCCCGCTGGGCCCTGGAATGCCCACGTGGCCACGCCCGCTCCGACGGACCACAAACCCAGCAGCAAGACCAGTCCAATCGTCGCCCTGGATACCGGCAGCTGTTTGACGACTCCTTCGGCCAGGGCTGCCACTTCTGCCGAGACGGCGCAGCTTCCAGCGGCACTGTTCATTCCAAACGATCCTGCTGCTCTGATGGTTGAAGCTACCAGGCTTCTCGCAAGGCTGGCGGCGGCATTGCGAAAAACTTCGGCGAGTCCCAGAGCAGCCGGCAGATCGAGTCCGCGCACGGGCCAGCCGCTGCCGCAAACGTTTCCGCCCCCGCTCCAGCCGGCCCTTGACCGAGCCCGACGTCCAGCCGAGTTGTCGGGCCGCCTCCTCCTGCGAGAGGCCCTCCAGGCAGCAGAGGACCACCGGCGAGCGGTAGACCGTCGGCAGGCGCTGCACCTCTTCGTCCAGGATCTGCAGCACCTCGCGGGCCGTCAATTCGGAGAGCGGGTCCGGGCGCGGGTCGGGCGCGGGGAGGTCCGGGGCGGCCCCCTCGCGGCGCCGGCGACGGGCAGCGCGCGATCCCAGGGCGACGTGGTAGGCCACGCGGTGGAGCCAGGCGGCCAGCGCGCTGGCGGGTCGGATGGAGGCGGCCTTGCGGAGAAAGACGAGGAATGTTGCCTGGAAGGCATCTTCGGCGTCGTGGGCATCCGCGAGCAGGCGCTGGCAGAGACGCAGCACCATCGGCCCGTGGCGGGTGACCACGGCCTCGAACGCCGCCGGGTCGCGATCAAGAAGGAACTGATTCAGGAGCGCGGCATCATCGAGGTCCGAACCGGCATGGGAGACCGTGCGGAGAACGGAAAGAAGAATCCGGTCGGCGCGAGCAGTCATCGGGACGCTCCTCACGGGCGCGGGGGAGGGACTGGAATGTCTATTTTAGTATCTCGTGAGACCGGAGAACCGCACGCTGATTTTCGATACGGGCGAGGGCAAGACGGTCGTGATCAACACCGGCTCCGAGAAGCTGGTGGCGGTGCCAGGGTATCGGAGCATCGGCGTGGAGCTGGACGAGTTCATCAAGTCGGGCGGCAGCGCCAAGTGTCTGACCATCCGGCTGGAGGCTCCCGGGCCCTGGTCTATCAATCCGTCTGCTGGATCGCCTCGCGCAGCTCCTTCAGCAACGCCGCGGCTCGGGCCCGTGGGTCGTAATCGGGCTCCCCGGTCTTCTTCGAGAGTGTCTCGATCGGCAGATAGCCGCGATAGCCGCCCGCCCGGGCAATGCGGACGATCTTTTTCAGGTCCACCTTGACCTTGAACTCCTGGCCGTCCACCTTCTCCTTGACCTGCCAGTTGACCGCGTAAGGAACCACGGCCGCCATGTCCTTGTACGGGTCGGGCGTCAGGAAGTAGCCGGTGTCCACGATGACGCCGAACCACTCCGAATCGACCATCTTGACGATCTTGATCACCTGTTCGGAAGTCTTGAGGAAATCCCAGTGATTCTGAATGCCGATGAGGACGCCGTACTTCTGCGCGTGTTCGACGCACTTCTTCAGTTCTTCCACCAGCCACTCGGCCGCCTGATCCCAGGTGTGGTCCTTCGGCTCGGTCCCGGCGAAGACGCGCAATACGGGAGCGCCCAGCTTGGCGGCCACCTCGACCCACTCCTTGACATGCTGCACGGAGGCAGCGCGCTTCTCCTTGTCCGGCGTGGCGAAGTCGTTGCGGACGCCGGTGCCGCTGATGTCCACTCCAAGGACGTGCGCCCGACGCTTGAAGTCATTGATGTATTTGTCAGGCGGCACGTTGGGATAGCCGGGGAAGTAATAACCCGTTGGATCGAGGGCGTCGAAGTTCTGTTCCGCACAGTAGTCGAGCAGATCGAACAGGGTCACTCCCTTGGCTCGACGTTTGATGTTGTCGTTGAGGGCCTTGTTGAAGGAGTAGGCGTTCAAGCCGGTCTTGAGCCGGGGACCGCCCGCCCTCTTGATGGGCGTCTGGGCGGTGGCGACGCCGCTACCGAGTCCCAGGCCCACGGCGGCGCCAAGAGGAGTCAGTGCGGCGCGGTTGAGAAAAGCCCTTCGAGTAAATGGAGTGTTCACTGCGAGTCTCCCTTTGGGTAGGTCAGGCTTTCCAGCCTGACTTCAGGATCATGTCAGGCTGGAAAGCCTGACCTACACCGGTTTCAAGCAATCACGTCTTTGACCACCCGCCCATGCACGTCAGTCAGCCGGAAGTCGCGGCCACTGTAGCGGTAGGTCAACTTCTCATGGTCGATGCCCAGCAGATGCAGGATGGTCGCGTGCAGATCATGAACGTGGACGCGGTCCTCGATGGCGTTCATGCCAAACTCGTCGGTCGCACCATACGTCAGACCGCCCTTGACGCCGCCTCCGGCCAGGAGCATCGTGAACCCAGTGTGGTGATGATCCCGACCCACCGCTTTCTTACTGCCGGCCATCGTCGGCTGGGCATACGGAGTCCGGCCGAACTCGCCGCCCCAGATCACGAGCGTGTCATCGAGCAAGCCGCGCTGCTTCAGGTCGGTCAGCAGGGCCGCCGTGGCCTGGTCGCTCTCGGCACAGAGGACGCGGTGCCGTTTGTCGTTGTCCTGGTGCGTGTCCCACGGCTGATTGGACTTCGCGGTGACGGAGTACACCTGCACGAAGCGCACGTCGCGCTCCACCAGCCGGCGAGCCAGCAGGCACGACTGACCAAAGACCGTCGCACCATAGCGAGCGCGAACTGCTTCCGGTTCCTTGCTGACGTCGAAGGCGTCAGCCCCCTCGCGCTGCATGGCGAAGGCCGTTTCCAGCGCATTGATCTGTGCTTCCAGCGCGGCGTCTTCCGGCCGCTGTTCCAGATGCATGCGGTTCAGGCTTTCCAGGAGATCGAGCTGTTTCCTCTGCTGAGTGCGGTCGAGTGTTGGATGTTTGAGGTTGGCCACCAGGCGCTCGACGTTCATGTCACTGGTGTTAACGGCCATGCCCTGGTGTGCTCCGGGCAAGAACGAGCTGGACCAGAGTTGCGGCCCGACCACGGGCCGCCCCGGAGCCAGCACGACAAACGCCGGCAGGTTCTGGTTGCGGCAGCCAAGACCGTAGGAGGCCCACGAACCAAGGCAGGGACGGATCGGCTGCTGATTGCCCGAGTGCATCAGCAGCAGGGCCGGCTCGTGATTGGGAATGTCCGTGTACGTGGAGCGAATCACGCACAGGTCGTCGGCACACCTGGACAGCTGCGGAAACAGCTCGCTCATCACAACGCCGTTGCGACCGTGCGGCCGAAACTCGAAGGGCGACGGCATGTAGCCCAGCTTGGCATTGCGCTCGAGCTTGCCGCTCGGCTTCTCGCCCTCGTGCTTCTTCAGGGCCGGCTTGGGATCGAAGGTATCAACGTGCGAGGGACCGCCATTCATGAACAGGAAGATCACCCGCCGGGCCCGGGCGGGAAAGTGCGGCCGGCCCGTGGCGGCAGTCAGAGTACCGGCCAGGCCTAGCAGGCCAAAACCCGCACCGGCCCGACGAAGCAGGTCGCGCCGTGTCAGCAGGGATGAATCCAGGTGTTCGATCATGGTAACCCTTCAATCGAGGAACAGCATCTCATTGGCGGCCAGCAGAACGTGAGCGTACTGCTGCCAGCGGGCAGATCGATCGTTTCCGTTCCCAAGAAACAGAAGCCCAACCTGCATCTCGCGCTCACTGGCCGGCCGACCGTACAGCAGACGGTAGGCCCTGTCGATGCTGTGACTGTCGGCGGCATCGCTCTCGTCCGCGACTTCTCTCTTCAGACGCTCGGCGAGGTAAGTCGCCTGGGCCACCATGAAGGGGCTGTTCAGCACGAACAACTTTTGCAGCGGCGTGGTTGTCTCCGTGCGACGGGCGGCGTGGACGTTTGGATCGGGGAAATCGAACAGGGCCAGCATCCGGTTCAGGTCCAGCCGGCTGACGGCGCTGTAGACCGTTCGCCTTCGCTCCTGTGGATTCTGAGGGTTGAGCGAAGGGCCGCCCACGGTCCGATCCAGCCGGCCGGTCACAGCCAGCAACGCATCGCGCCAGGATTCGACGCTCAACCGCCTCCGGTTCATCCGGCTTAAAAGCCGATTCTCGGGATCAACCGAGTGCTGGCGGAGCGGCGTGCTGCTCTGGCCGTAGGCGGCCGACAGCACAATCTCGCGCTGCAGCCACTTGAGCGACCAACCCGCCTCCATGAAGCGCGTCGCCAGGTCGTCGAGCAGCTCAGGATGGCTCGGCCTGTCGCCCAGAGCGCCGAAGTTGCTCGGCGTCCCCACCAGCCCCTGGCCGAAGTGCTGCGCCCAGATCCGGTTGACAATCACCCGCGCGGTCAGTGGGTTGCGGCGGTCGGTGATCGCCTCGGCCAGCTCGCGCCGGCCGCTGCCCTGCTGGAACGGCTTTGGCTCGCCTTCGGAAAGCACCTGAAGGAAATGCCGTTGGACCAGGGCACCCTTGTTGTTGACGTCGCCGCGGAGGAAGACGTTCAGGTCGGTCGGCGTCCCCTCGGCAACGATGTGCAGCGCATCCTCGGGCTTACTGGCCTCGTCACCCTTCTTGCTCACGCCCTCTCGCAACGGCTGATTGAACATCCGCGTGCTGGCAAAGACCCCGGCCAGGGCGTAATAGTCCGCCGTCGGGATCGGATCGAACTTGTGATCGTGACAGCGGGCGCAGGCCATCGTTAGACCCAGCAGGCCCCGGCTGACGACGTCCACCCGGTCCTCCCATTCATCAGCGAGCACCTCTGGACTTTTCCGATTGAAGTACTTGGGACCAAGGCCAAGGAACCCCAGTGCCGGGCGGTGGGTCTGCGCGTCCGGCTCGATCAGGTCGGCCGCCAGCTGGAGCCGGACGAACCGGTCGTAAGGCATGTCCTCGTTGAAGGCGCGGATGACCCAGTCGCGATAGAGGTAGGCGTTGGGATAGCAGAGCGAGCGATCGGTGCCGACGATGTGAGCCTGGTCCTCGGCGAAGCGGGCCAGGTCAAGCCACAGCCGGGCCCAGCGCTCGCCGTAATGCGGCGACGCCAGCAGCCGCTCGACCACCTTCGCACAAGCCGCGAGCGGCTTGGTGTCCGAATCACGGACAAACGCCTCGACCTCCTCGGGAGTCGGCGGCAGTCCAATCAGGTCGAACGACACGCGCCGAATCCAGGATCGCCGATCCGCGGGCGGGCTTGGCTCCAGCCCCGCCTGCTCCATGCGGGCAAGGAGAAAGGGATCGATCTTGGTGCGAGGCCAGGCGGAGTTCCGGACGGCGGGAGCGGCGTGGACTCGGGGCGGCTGGAACGCCCAGAATCGCTTTCCCGCCTCGACTCTGGACCGGGCGGCGGCGGGCGGCTTGCCGCTGCGCGGATCGGCAGCGCCGTCCTTGATCCAGCGCTCGAAGTTCGCGGTCACCCTGTCCGGCAACTTGCCGTCCGGGGGCATCTTGTGCCCATCGTGGCGCAGCGACTTCAGCAGCAAGCTCGCGGCAGGGTCGCCCGGGATTACAGCCGGCCCACTCTCGCCGCCACGGCGCAGGCCATCGCGGGTGTCCAGGCGCAATCCTCCTCGGACCTTCGCTGCCTGGGCCGAGTGGCACTTGTAGCAGCGCTCGACCAGCACCGGACGGATCTTCTGCTCGAAGAACTCGACCTGGGTGCGGGCCGGTTCCGCTCCGCCGACTCCGCCGGACCAGAACAGCAAGCAAGCGAGAGCGACTGCCGTTCTTTGCTCGTGACTGCCTGGCGTCATGAATGCGTGCCTCTCCTGAACCATCTTCCCTTCCTCCCCCAGAGAGGTTAGGAAATGAACGGACTACCAGCCACCGGGGGCGCCTGCCGTGGAGTAGGGACTCTCGGAACCACTGCAGGCCCAGGACCAGATGGTAATCGCGGCGTAGGGCGCCGGAAAGCCTCCCGGTGAGGTCACGCTGCTGGTGACCGAGCGAACGTGTCCGTCCGCGAGGCCCAGCTGAAGGACCGTGCCGGAGAAGGCCGTCGCGGTGGCCGTTGCGGCATTGGCATCCGCAGCCGTCAGAGACGAGGCATTGCCCGAAAAGTTCGGGTTGGGGAAGTTCGAGGAAGCATTCGGAGAAGTCGGTGAGGGGCTCACCAGGAGCAGCCAATCCTCGAAGAGGTCGGAGCCGTTGGAATTGGTCCGGGGCCAGCGGTGGTTGTTGGCGGCGGCCGTGCCGGTGGAGGCGAAACGCTCCAGGAACAGGATGGATTGGCTCGTCCCCTTGCCGGAAGTCAGCTGCGAGAGCGAAACCGAGCCACCGTTGGTGATGCCGAGCACCGCGGCGTTGGACGAATAACTCGTGTGCGTGTCGGTCCCCGGGTTTGTGGGGTCCAGAGGCGCGTTGAAGGTCTTCACGGGGAAATTGCCGTTGCCCGGTCCGCCGGCCTGATTGTCGGGCGTCGCGAGAAACATCTGATAGTAGGAATTCTGCTCGATGCAGGGGAGGACGTGGAAGAAGGCCGATCCGGCGGCGGCAGTCACCGAACCGTACGTTCCGCGGGAGGGCGGCAACGGCAGATCGCCTACCGAACAGACGGTATTCATGGCCAGGCAAATCTGCTTGAGGTTGTTCTGCGACTGACTGCGTGCCGCCGCTTCGCGGACTTTCTGGACGGCGGGCAGCAGCAGGCCAATCAGGATGGCGATGATGGCGATCACCACCAGCAACTCGATCAGGGTAAAACCGTTCCGGCGTTTGGAGAGAAGGGAGAACATGAACAAAACCCTCAGCAAGGACCCAATAAGGAGAGAAATCGAGCCGTTGGGCCGCAGTCGGCCCGGGTTTCGCTTCAGGGAGCGAACGTGACCAGCAACTGCGGTCGCGCTGCGCTGTCGCCTCGTCGAGAACCAAACTGGACGTAGGCACTGCCTCGTTTCCGTTCGGGGGCGAACAGGCGCAGCGACAGCTTCCTGTCCCCGGCGAGCGCCCGTTGCACCAGGGAGGTCACGTCGAATTCCACCGGCTTGCCCGCCTCGGTCGTCCACTGGGTAAACGGGGCCTCGGAAGCCGGCTTGTTGTTCCAGGTAATGGTGGTTTCGCCCCAGCGGTTGTCGGGCACGAACGCGGCCGCGGTCAGGATCGGCTGGCCGACGTAAACGGGAACCAGCCGGACCGTGGCCCGCTCGACCTGGCCCTTGACCCCGGACAGATCGAAACGCAGGTAGCTGTCCCAGGTGTAGTCGGCGATGCTGTTCTTGACCACCAGGCGCGGCACCGTGCTGAAGTTGCGGTCGGCGAACTGGCCGGCCCGCACGGTGGCATCGGCCACGCGGATCTCCGGCCGCAGGCTGGCGAAGGCCTGCTCGTTCAGAGGCATGGGAGTCAGCGCCCGGCTCTCCGGATCGACGGTGGCGGCCGCCTTCTCGGGCACGGTGCGCTTACCCGGCAAGGGGTCTCCTTGCCGGTCCGTCGGGTCGGCCCCGACCTGTCCTTCAAAGACGTGGACTTCCGTTCGGCCCAAGCCATCGCAGAGCAGGCCACATTCGCCGCCGAGGTCGGTGACCACCATTCCGGGAGTCGTGATCCGCACCGCCTGAGCCCCGGCCGGCACCTGGGCCAGGAGTTTGCCACGGTGGAGGAAGGCACGGTCGGCGGCCTTGACATCGAGGTCGGCCGGCCCTTCCAGCAGCACCTCGCTGCCACCGCGAAAGGCCAGCTCCACGACCCCGGACTTCAGCTTGAGCCGGCCCGGAGGCAGGGCCGAGCCCGTCTCGGTCGGCAGGGTCATGTCTTTCTCCCAGACCGTGTTGCTGGTGTCGATCAGCACGGCGACCGATCCCGGAGGCGCCTCCGGAAAATCCAGCGGCTCGCTGTCCTCCGCCGCGTGCCGAAGCGACAGCAGCACCACCAGCAGCCCGGCCGCCAGCAGCAGTGAAGCGGCCACGGCCAGCCGAAACCGCGACACCAGGCGGCCTGGTCTCGGCAGTCGCTGGCGTTGCTGGTTGACCACCTCGCCGCGGGTGCGCCATTGCAGCTGGGCATGCAGGTCCAGATAGGCGACGTAGAACAGACGGGCCTCGAGCTCCGCGTGCAGGCGCGCTTGCAAGCGATCGCGCTCCGCCGGGGTCGCGGTCCCATCCACCATCGCCTCGACCAGCGACCACAGTTCGTCGTCGCCGGCTGGCAGCTGTCTCGCGTTTTCGGTCATGCCATCCCCTCGGCTGCCAGGGTGCGGTTGATGCAGTCAAACAGGGCCCGACGCAGGCGTTTCAGCGTCATGTACAGCATGTTGGGCCGCTGTCCCAGTCCTTCGGCAATGGTCTTGATGCTGTCCTTGCCCGCATAGCACTGCTCCAGCAGTTCGCGGGGCCTCGGCTCCAGCTGGTCCAGACAGTGCCGCAGCGCTTGCCACCGCGCCTCCAGCACGTCGGACAGTTCCAGCCGGTCCCGCGCCACCTCGGCCAGCACCTCTTCGCTGAGAGAGACGCAGCCCTTGTCCTTGTGTTTGCGCAGGAAGTTGCGGACCTCGTTGTGGGCGATGCCGCAGGCCCAGGCCACGAAATCCCGGCCCGGGTCGAACTGCTGCCACTTCTTCCACAGCACCAGGCTGGTCTGCTGGAAGACCTCCTCGGCATTGGTGCGGTTGGGCAGCAGCGTGGCCACGCAGGCATAGATCCGATCCTGCGACCGGATAAAACGCTCGACAAACTGATCGTGTTGTGGGGACCAGTCCATCTTTTATCCCGCTCCGATGATCGGCCAGGGAATCTTCTACTTGTGTATCGTCGCTCGCGGACAAAATTGGTCGCGGCAAGACGGAGAAATTGTACGGGACCCTGGAGTGGGCCAGAAATGTTCCGGAAACGCTCTTGCATCCACGACGGGCGTTTGCTATCCCCGCCGACAAAGAGTAAGTCTGAAATAAACCCTGGGGCGATGCCCCAGGCTATTCTGTTGCGCCCCTTCGGGGCTGAAGACAACAGCCCCGAAGGGGCGCAACAGGATAGCCTGGGGCATCGCCCCAGGGGTCTGTGTCCCTTTGTCATGGACGCGGCCCCGGCCACGACCATGAAGGAGGATGTCATGCCCCTGGTCGCCTGTCCCGGGTGCGGCACCGTGCTGGACCGACCGGCCGGCACGCCTCAGTCCCGGTTCGGTTGCTTCAACTGCGCCCGGCGCCGGATGGCGGAGTCTGGCCTGAAGGCAATCGTCGGGCCGGCCGGAGCCGGCGAACGGCGTGACCTGGCGAGCCTGGGGGCGTCAGCCCCCGGGGTGCCGGTGGTCGAAGACGATACCCCGGGGGCTGACGCCCCCGGGCTCGCCGCAACGCTCCGCATCCAGCGTTCCTGGCTGATCCTCGGCGTGCTGCTGGTCTCGGCTGGCCTGGCCCTGGCCGTGCTGACCTTCCGCCCACGGCACAGCAAAGCGCCGGCGAGCAACCTCTATGGAGACTGGCAGCTGGCTGCCGTGAGCGTCAACGGGAAGCAGCCGAATGCTGCCGCCGGCCTGGCCGGCGCCGTGGCCCTGGGTGCGGTCTGGCAGTTCGGGCAGGATGGCATCCTGAGATGGCCCGGGACCTTGCCCAGTCTCGGGATTCGCGATGCAATCTACTCCGTTTCCGGGGACGCCCGTTCGCTCCGGCTCCGGCTGGCCATGAAGATCAAGAAGCCGGCACAACCGACCGCGACCGAGGCCCTGGCCGACCCCGCCAGCGAGGGCGGGGAGGCCGAGACAACTCCTGGCCGCAAACCGACCCTCAAAGACGTCTCCCTGGAGTGGCAAGGCACCGTCAAACTGACTGCGGAGCAGCTGGTGATCTGCCTGGCAGAACCGGGTGTGCCGGACGACAAGGGCGAGCCGGGCCCCGGGAAGCTGGTCCTCGTTTATCAGCGGGTCCGCCACTGATGGGGAAGGACCGGGAAAGTGCCGGTCGAGTGCTGCTCCAGGAAGAGCCCGCTGCCCTCCACCCCGATCTTCTGGGATGGATCCAACGCCCCACCAACCGTCAGGCGCATGCTGGGAGCGTAGCTGTCCAGGCCCTTGCCGGCAAACAGCGGTGCCAGACCAGGCGAGAGCGACGGGCCCTCCTTGATCGACCAGAGCCCGAACTCTCCGTTGACCCAGAAACTCGGGGTGGGAGCATTGCCCTCTCCCGACCAGAACCTGGTGCCGGCAACCCCCGGAAGCTGACTGACGACAGGCGCCCAGGAATGCGAAGGGCCCTGGAAATCCGGGAGAGCAGGGAGGGCCGGTGAAGTTGGGACTGGTGCCTGGGCCTGTGCCAGACAGGTGCCGGCCAGGATCGCGCCGACAACACCCAGAAAGCGCTGGTGCATGAATCACCTCCGTCATTCGGCGACCGGAGCGAGTGGACTTACCTGTTTCATCGGCAAGATCGCCCCGGCCACTTGCCTCGATTGCCCGAACTGCTGCTGATACCCGTACCCCGGGGGCGAACGCCCACGGGCTCGCCGCGCCCACGGGCTTGCCAGGCAGTTCCGCCGCGCGAACCTACACTTAGCCTCCGTGTCTTTTTGATGTCAACCCCCATTCCTTTGATCCCAACAACAGCGGAGCTTGTGTGGTGAGCGAAGAATCGTCCAGAACGTCCATCTCTTCCGGTTCCCTGGGACAGGCCATGATTCCTGCCCGTGGCAAGCCCCCTTCTTCCTGAATGCGCACTTTCGATTGTCCCGTTTGCGGCTCCCCAACGGAGCCGGTCAACCCTGAACTCATCGCCGATCTCATCACCACGTGAGGATAACCATGCGCATCAGAGCGGACCTGGCCCAGCATCGTCACTACTACTGGTACGATGGCCTGACTGTCCTTCCCGAAGCGTTCCCGCTGGACCTTGTCGAGCAATGGCGCAAGTGGGCGCTGACAGAGGGCAAGGAACTGGCCCACGTCGTCAACGGCACCGCGGACGAAACCTGGGACTACCAGGAAGTGGGCCACAAGCACCAGTATCTGCTGATTGACGGTCGGCTCATCAAGGAGCGTCTGGCCGACATGCACCGGGCCTACCTGGAGTTCCTGCCCGTCGTCCAGGAAGTGATCTCCCCCCTGGCAGTCCCCTCTCCGTACGTCCCATCGGACATGAACGTCCTGATCTACGAACCACCCGGGGCCTGCATTGGCTGGCATCGCGACACCAACGCGGCCACGGTGCTGGTGTACCTGACGACCAACACCGAGGGCGGCACCGAGGTCCGGCCCTTGCGGCGCGCACCGGATGACGCAGCACCCGCGGAGCAGATCGTCTGGCCAAAGGCAGGAGCGGTCTTGCTGATGCAGGGCCGCTGGGTCGTTCACCGCGGCCTGCCGGTCCAGAGCGAGGTCAAGGTGGCCAGTGCCTGGAACTACTACCTGACCGACGATTACAAACGGCCGCACGATTTCGACGCTCGCATCTACAAACGGTGATGGACCAGCGCACCAGCGCTTCCGAGCCGGCATACCGTGCGGGGCTTTTCTTGAGCCCCGAAGGGGGGTAACATGAAAGCCCGGGGCAACACCCCACGTGTCTGCGTGCGAGACTCGACTCATGATTCAAGTGCAAGGGCTGGGCCGGCGGTTCCTGATACCGGGGGGCGAGATCTGGGCCGTCCGCGACGTCTCCTTCGAGGTCCATCGGGGGGAGGTCTTTGGTCTGCTCGGTCCCAACGGAGCCGGCAAGACCACGACCCTGCGCGTGCTGCTGGGGCTGCTGCCGCCGACCACCGGCTCGGCCTCCATTGCCGGCTACCAGTCCAGTATCGCCCCGGACATTGTCAAGCAGCACGTCGGCCTGGTGTCCACCACGGCCGGCCTCTACCTGCACCTGACCGTCCGCGAGCAGCTGCTGTTCTTTGCCGACCTCTACGGTGTCGAGCCTGCCCGGGCCGAGGCGGAACTGCAGCGCTTGACCCACTTGCTGGGCCTGGAGGAGATCCTGGACCGCCGCTGCTCCGGTCTCAGCACGGGGCAGCGGCAGCGCGTCCAGCTGGCCCGGGCCCTGATCCACGATCCGCCGGTGCTGCTGCTGGACGAGCCAACCCTGGGACTGGACGTGCTGGGCAGCCAGGTCGTGGTCGAGTACGTTTCGCATCTGCGCACCCAGGGCAAGGCCGTGGTCCTGACCACCCATCGGCTGGATGAGGCCGAGCGCCTGTGTGATCGCTTCGGTCTGATGTATTGTGGCCGGATCGTCCTCTCCGGCACCCTGGGCGAACTGCGGGCCCAGACCGGCTGTTCGTCCCTGGTCGAGATGTTCCTGCGCCTGGTCCAGCCCGCTCCCGCCCTGCACGCCAATCCCCTTCCCTCCGCCCCTCCGGAGAGCCAACCGCTGTGAACCTGCACTCTCCCACTTCTTCCAACGAGCCGCCGGGTTTATCCCGGCGGGAAGACCGCTGGGATAAACCCGGCGGCTCGTCTGGGCTTCCCCTCTCGCCTCGCCCACGGTTCTCCCTGGCCCGCGTGGGCCGGCTGATCCGCAAGGAACTGAGCGAGAGCCTGCGCGATCGCCGCACCTTGCTCACCCTGGTCCTGATGCCGCTCTTGCTGTATCCTCTGCTGGGCCTGGTGTTCTTTGTCTATTTCCGGGGCCCGATGGCATCGGCCTCCAAGACCGTTTACCGGGTTGGGTTCCGCAACAAGGACGAGTTCAAACTGCTGGCCGACGACTTGCAAATGGGCGAGTACGTCCTCCGGAACCACCAGGGTTTCGTCACTCCTCCGGCTCGTCCGACAGACCGGGAAGGCAAACTGGAACCGCACGAGGAGTTCCTTCCCAGTCTGGACCCCTATGAATCCGCGAACCTCGAAAACGACGTGCGGACCGGCAAGGTGGACGTGGCCTTGAGCTTGCGGAACCAGGGTGCCCGGAGCAGCGACTGGGACATCTATTACCGGGAGGATTCCTCAACCGGGCGTGCGGCCGCGCGCCACCTCCAGCGCGTGGTATCGGCCGGGGCGGTGATCTCCCTGGGCCAGCAACTCAACAGCATTCCGGGGGTCAGGCAACGTTTCCCTCCCGTCCGGCTGTACGTGCAGGCCCTGACCAACCCGCAAGGCGAGCGCCACTCCCTGCTCGGGGCGTTTGTGCCCCTGATCCTGGTGCTGATGACCATCACCGGGGCCGTCTACCCGGCCATCGACCTGACAGCCGGGGAACGGGAACGCGGCACCCTGGAAATCCTGATGGCCGCCCCGGTCCCCCGGGTCAGCATCCTGCTGGCCAAGTACGTCGCCGTGCTGACCGTGGCCCTGCTGACCGCCCTGGTCAACCTGGGCATGATGACGGCCACCTTCCTGGTGCTGGGCGTCGGGCCCGGGTTGTTCAGCTCCTTTCCCCGGCTGCTGCTGGTGATGGTCGAGGTGCTGGGTCTGCTGCTGCTGCTGTCCGCCTTCTTCTCGGCGGTGCTGCTGACGCTGACCAGCCTGGCGCGCAGCTTCAAGGAAGCGCAGGCGTACCTGATTCCCGTGATGCTGGTGGCCCTGGCGCCGGCCCTGCTCAGCCTGCTACCCGACCTCAAGCTGGAAGGGGCCTACCTGGCGGTACCGCTCCTGAACATCGTGCTGCTGGCCCGCGACCTGCTCGACGGTCTGGCCAAACCGCTGCCGGCCCTTCTGGTGGTGCTGATCTCCGTGCTGTACGCGGTGCTGGCGCTGCTCCTGGCCGCACGCATTTTTGGCCGGGCAGCGGTCCCTGGAAGCGAAGAAGGCTTCCTGCACCGGTTGTTCTGGCGGCTGGAGAGCCGATAACAAGAATTAAACCACGGATGACACGGATAACACGGATAAGAACAAAACCAATTCTTTCTCTTATCCGTGTTATCCGTGTCATCCGTGGTTTAATTCTCTTCCATTGACCGCGAGCCTTCTGTCTGCTGGCGCTGTCCAGGAAGTATCTCCCGCCCCGGCAGGCGGTTCTCTATAATCCCTGCTGTCGTCTCCGGGGCGAATGACGAATTACGGATTACGAAGAAGGACAAAGGGTCATGGCGAGCTGGCAACGAACGCATACCTGCGGTGAGCTGCGCGAAAGTCACATCGGACAAACGGTCACCCTGAACGGCTGGGTGAATACCGTCCGTGTCTTCCCCGACCAGGTGTTCGTTGATCTGCGCGACCGCTACGGCGTGACCCAGGTGGTCTTTGAAGCCGAGACCGCCGAGCTTTTTGCCAGCGCCCAGAAGGTGAAATCGGAATGGGTCCTCTCTGTCCAGGGCGCTAGTGGCCGCCCGTCTGCCCGGCAACGCCAATCCCAAGCTGGCCACCGGAGCCGTGGAGGTCAAGGCCCAGGCGTTCCAGATCCTCAATCGCTGCCCGACGCCACCCTTCGAGGTGGCCGAATATCCCGAAATGCCGCTGGCCAATGAGGACAAGCGCCTGGAGTATCGCTATCTCGACCTGCGCCGGCCAAGCATCCAGCGCGTCCTGATGCAGCGACACCGGCTGAACAAGGTCATCCGCGACTATCTCGACGCCCAGGGCTTCCTGGAGCTGGAAACGCCTCTGCTCGGCCGCAGCACCCCGGAAGGGGCCCGCGACTATCTCGTCCCCAGCCGGGTGACGACCGGCAACTGGTACGCGCTGCCGCAGTCGCCACAGCTGTACAAGCAACTGCTGATGGTGGCCGGCTACGACAAGTATTTCCAGATCGCCCGCTGTCTGCGCGACGAGGACCTGCGCGCCGACCGCCAGCCGGAGTTCACCCAGCTCGACCTGGAGATGTCGTTCGTCGAGATGGACGACGTCTTCCGCGTGATCGAGGGGCTGATGGCGGAGATGTTCCGCAAGCTGGTCGGGGTCGAGATCCCATTGCCGCTGCCACGCCTTTGTTACGCCGACGCGATGCGCCGCTATGGCAGCGACAAGCCCGACCTGCGCTATGGGATGGAGATTGTCGATCTGACCGACATGGCGCCGACGAGCGGCTTCCGCGTCTTCCAGGACGCGCCGGTGGTGTGGGGTCTCAACGCCAGGGGAGGCGCAAGCAAGTTCTCCAATACCGAGCTGAACAAGGGCTCGCTGCTCGAGTTCGTCAAGCAGTACGGAGCGTGTGGGCTTGCCTGGATGAAGGTCGAGGGCGGCAAGTTTACCGGCAGCATTGAGAAGACTTTCACCGAGCAGGCCAAGGCGGAGCTGCGACAACGCTTCGCCGTGCAGGACGGCGACCTGCTGCTGATGATCGCCGACACGGAGGACGTGGTCTGCCAGACGCTGGGAGCGCTGCGGACCCACCTGGCGGCCCAGCTGGGGTTGTACACCAACTGGTGGGAACGGCTGGCGAAGTACGAAGCCGAGATGAACAAATACCAGAAGGAGGTGATGCGACGCAAGGACGCCCAGGAGCGCGAAAGCCTCAAGAAGCCGGAGCCGTTCCGCCTCACCGCGGACGACTTCAAGCTGTTCTGGGTGGTCGATTTCCCGTCGTTCCTCTGGGACGCCGAGGAGAAGCGCTGGGTGGCCAACCACCACCCGTTCACGGCCCCCCGCGACGAGGACTTGCCGCTGCTGGAAACCGACCCGGGCAAGGTGATCGCCAAGGCGTATGACCTGGTCCTCAACGGCTACGAGGTCGGCGGCGGCAGCATCCGTATCCACAGCCCGGAAGTGCAGCAGCGACTCTTTGCGGTGCTGGGGATGACGCCGGAGCAGGCCAAGCAGCGGTTCGGCTTCCTGCTGGACGCGCTCTCGTATCGGAGCGCCGCCGCACGGCGGCATCGCCCTGGGGCTGGATCGGCTGACGATGATCCTGGCCGGAACGACCAACATCCGCGACGTGATCGCCTTCCCCAAGAACCAGCGGGCCCGCGACCTGATGACCGGAGCGCCGGCGGAGGTCGATGAGAAGCAACTGCGGGAGCTGGGAATCCGGGTGGTGAAGCAGCAGTAGGCTCGTTTCCCCGCGTCGCTGGCTGCTCCGCAGCCAGCGACGCAGCGAGAGCTACCGCGCCATCGCCCCTGCTCCAGTCCCCCTACAAACCGGTCTCGTGGCGGAACTGTGCCAGCGTTTCCGCGGTGACAAGCACGACGGCCCAGCGGTCCAGCACCTCCGGTTGTTGGGTCTGGCGAATGGCCTCGGTCAACTCGGCTGGTACTTCCCCGTAGCGTGCATTCAGCATAAACAGGAGTGCTTCGACTTTACCCATGAGGTATCCTCTGCGATATCCCTCTTCTTGCCACTTCTTGACGATTTGCGATTCCACCACGTTCCAGCCCTCTACACTTTCCGCCTCAGAGCCCCACTGTTACGCCGCTACAGGCCGCTGTCACGACGGAATTGCTCGAGCGTGGCCGCTGTGGCAAAGGCCAGAAGCCAGCGATCCAGATCCTCGGTCTGTTTTGCCTGCTGAATGCGGTCGGCCACCTCGCGGGGCACTTCCCCGTAGCGAGCCTTCAAGAGCCGAAGGAGCGTTTGGGCTTTGTCCCGGCGTACAGCCTGATCTTGCCACTCCTTGACGACTTGCGATTCCACCACGTTCCAGCCCTCCAGAGCCTCTTGCCACGCCGGGCGGCAACCTGCCGCCTCGGCAAACACCAGCACCAGTCCCAGATCGGCACGCCGGGACGGGTCCGTCTCGTCACTGGCCAACTCCAGCCAGCGCTGAATCATAACCTCTTTGCTTCCATTTTTCATCAGCGGAAGCCAGGCCAGCACCACCCGGGGAATGGTCCCCGCCGCCACGCCCGCCAGCACCTGGCTCGCCTGCATGGTCGAGAGGTTCCGTTCGGCCGGCTTCAGGGTGGTGTTCAGCTTCCCCCGGGGCCATTTCATCGTGCGGCCGCTGTTGCCCTTGCCGGTCAGGTTCACCACCACGCCTGCGACAGAGAAGCGGTCGCCGGGAAGGTCGCTGGGCCGCAGTTCCAACCAGACCTGGCCGAGATAGACCATGAGTCGGCCAAACATCTCGGCGTCGGGGGTCAACTGAAACTCGACTGGGATGGCCCAGGGCAGACCATTGCGAGCCGGGTCAGTCAGCCAGGCCACCGTGTCGCAGGTCCGATCCGGCTGCCCTGGCCAGGGCAGCCGGCGCGTGTCCAGCCACTGGACGAAGGTTAACTGTGTTTCCCGCATCTTCAGCAGCCAGGCCAGCAAGGCCAGCGGATTGCGGCGGAGCAGATAACGCGATGCACGGTCGTAAGGGTCGGTTGGCATGGCGACTCCAGGAAATACAGAAGGGGCCGGGGTCCACGCCACCACGATTGGAAGTCCGCGGACCAGACGGTGCAAGGGAAATCCGGCAGAGCTTGACAGGCGTCTTGTGGCGGATTCAATGGAGCAGCATCGGGAAGTTCCCTCCGTTCCAAGAAAGGGAGACGGTTTCGTGAGTCAGAAAACCTGGGGTGGTCGCTTCGATGGCCGGACCGACGCCCGCGTCGAGTCCTTCACCGAGTCGATCAGCTTCGACCGCCGGCTCTATCGCCATGACATCGTCGCCAGCCAGGCCCACGCCCGCATGCTGGCCGAGGTCGGTTTGCTCACGGCGGACGAGGCCGGCCAGATCGTCGCCGCCCTCGACGCCATCGGCCAGGAGATCGACAGCGGCACGTTCACCTTCTCGATCGAACTGGAGGACATCCACACCCACATCGAGCGTGCCCTGATCCAGCGTCTGGGCGACGTCGGCCGGAAGCTCCACACCGGTCGCAGCCGTAATGACCAGGTCGTCACCGACGTCAAGCTCTGGGTCCGTGACGCCCTCGACGCCCTTGATGGCCGCTTGCACGCCTTGCAGGCCGCCCTGGTCGATGCGGCGGAGCGGCATCCCGGCCTGATCCTGCCCGGCTACACGCACCTGCAGCGGGCCCAGCCGGTGCTGGCAGCCCACTACTTCCTGGCCTACGTCGAGAAGTACCAGCGCGACCGCGACCGGCTCCAGGACTGCCGCAAGCGCGTCAACGTGCTGCCGCTGGGGGCGGCGGCCCTGGCAGGAACGTCGCTGCCGATCGACCGGGAGAGCGTCCGGCAGAAGCTGGGCTTTGCCTCGATGGCGGCCAACAGCCTGGACGTGTCCAGCGACCGCGATTTCCTGCTGGAGTTCGTCTTCGACCTGTCGGTGATCGCCCTGCACCTGGCCGGCTGGGCCGAGGAGTGGGTCATCTGGTCCACCACCGAGTTCGGCTTCCTCGATCTGCCCGACGCCTTCTGCACCGGCTCCAGCATCATGCCGCACAAGAAGAATCCGGACGTTCTGGAATTGATTCGGGGGAAGTCGGCGCGGGTAGTAGCGGACTTGCAGCAGCTGCTGGTCCTTGTGAAAGGGCTGCCTCTCGCTTACAATCGAGATTTACAGGAGGACAAGCCCGCACTGTTCGACGCCCACGACACCGTGGCCTCTTCGCTGGAGCTGGCCGCCGCCCTCATCCGGCAGACCCGGCTGCGTGGCCCCGTGATCGCGGCCCGGCTGGAAGCGGGGTTTCTGGATGCGACGACGCTGATGGAACAGCTGATCTTGCGGGGCGTGCCGATGCGGGCGGCTCACGAGGCCGTTGGGCGACTTGTCCGACTGTGTGAAGAGAAGCAGTGCCGGCTGGCTGATTTGTCAGCCGAGGATTATGAAAAGATTCACCCGGGGCTCTCCTCGGAGGTATACAAAGTGTTGGGGGTTGAGAACACCTTGCGGGCTTTCCGCAGCGTCGGCTCGACCGCACCGGAGGAAGTGGCCCGTCAGCTCGAGGAATGGAAACGGCGGCTGGAGGCGAGCGGCGCGGCGTCAGCCCGCCGGTATTCAGAGCCAGGACCGGCGGGATGACGCCGCGCCGCTCGCCTGGAGGAGTGTATTCAAAGGTAGGTTCATGGATCATTTTGCCTATCGCGATCGGGCCCTCCACTGTGAGCAGGTGCCAATGCGGCTGCTGGCCGAGACGTACGGCACGCCGCTGTACGTCTACAGCAAGGCCACGCTGCTGCACCATCTGCGGCAGATCCAGACGGCCTTCGCGGCCGTGCAGCCGTTGATCTGCTACAGCATCAAGACCAACGGCAACTTGCACGTATGCCGGCTGATGGCCGAGAACGGCTCCGGCTTTGACGTGACCAGCGGCGGCGAGCTGTTCCGGGCACTGGCCGCGGGGGGAAAGGGCGAACGCATCGTTTTTGCCGGCGTCGGCAAGACCGACAAGGAGTTCCTCTACGCCCTGGAGAAGGACGTTTTCCTCTTCAACGTCGAGAGCGAGGCGGAACTGCATGCCCTGGCTGCCGTGGCCCATTCGGTCGGCAAGTCGGCTGCGGTGGCCCTGCGTGTCAACCCCGATCTGCCACCCAAGACGCACGTCAAGACCGACACCAGCGTCAAGGGCGTCAAGTTCGGCCTGGACATCGACACCGTTCTCGACGTGGCCCGCGGCGTGGTCGGCAATCCCGGCGTGCGGATCGTGGGTCTGCACATGCACCTGGGCTCGCCGATCCTGAGTACCCAGCCCTACCGGGACGGCATCGCCAAGGGAGCCATGCTGGTCGAGAAGCTGCGGGCGCAGGGCCATCCGGTCAGCATCCTGAACATGGGCGGCGGCTTCGGCATTCACTACCGCAAGCAGGAGGCGCAGCCGGCCTCCGCCTTTGCGGAGGTCATTGTGCCTCCGGTGCAGAAGCTCGGCTGCCGGCTGGTGCTGGAGCCGGGCCGGTTCATCGTCGGCAATGCGGGGGTCCTGCTCAGCCGGGTGATCTACACCAAGGAGTCGGGCGGCAAGCACTTCATCATCCAGGACGCCGCCATGAACGACCTGATCCGGCCGACCCTGTACGAATCGTTCCACCGCATCTGGCCGGTGGAGCCGGCTGGCGGCTTGCCGGCCCCGCCGGAGGATTACGAGGCCGACATCCCGAACACCCTGCCGCAGGACGTGGTTGGCCCGGTGTGCGAGTCGGGCGATTTCCTGGCCAAGGGGCGCCGGCTGCCGGCCATGCAGCGCGGCGACCTGCTGGCCACCTTCAGCGCCGGCGCCTACGGCATGGCCATGAGTTCCAACTACAACGCCCGGCCCCGGGCGGCCGAGGTCCTGGTCGATGGCGACAGCCATCGCCTGATCCGCCGCCGCGAGACTTACGAGGACCTTGTTCGTGCGGAAATGGAAGTCTGAGGTAGGGTGGGCCGAGCGCAGCGAGGCCCACCAGGGTAGGCGGTGGGCCGCGCTGCGCTCGGCCCACCCTACGACTGGAGCACCCATGCAATTCTTCCGTTTTTCCCTCGGCGCCCTTGTGGTGCTGATCGCGATAACCGCAAGTCCGGCGCAGAACCAGGACAGGAAAGCTCCCGAAGTCCCGGGGCTCAACGATCCGACTCAGCCGGGCGAGGAGTACCGGCGTTTCTTCAAGCAGCCCAAGACCGTCGCCGAGTTCTGGGCCGCCATGCAGTTCGAGATCGACATTGGCAAGTTTGACCTGGCCGCCGCCCTGCTCCGCGGCCTGCTGACCCTCAAGCCCACCGACGAGGAACTGGTCAAGATCCATGAAAAGGACGGCATGATCGCGTTCCTGAAGCTGCGCTTCATCAAACCGTGGGTCCACGTGCCGCCGTTCAACGAGGCACGCTACCTGGCGGACATCAACCGGTTGACCAAGGCCTTCGAGCCCAAGGACAAGATCGACGCGGTCCGGGAGCGGATGCAAAAGGAGAAGGCGGAACACGACAACGCCATCAAGGTCAACGAGCAGGCCCAGAAGGACGTCGAGGAACTGATCCAGCTGGCGACGGCCGCGGTGAAAAAGCACCTCAGCGACCCGGTGCGGATCAACAAGTATATCCAGAACCTCAAGGCCAGCCCGGAGGAGCGCGAGTACGCGCTGAAGCAACTGTACCCCTCCGGGGCCCTGGTCGTCCCCTACCTGGCGACCGAACTGAAGACTGCCAAGGACGAGGATCGCCTGGCCATCCTGGATGCCCTGACTCGCCTTTCCAGCGACCTGGTCCCGCCGCTGCTGGCCGTCCTGGACAGCGACAATCGCGAGCTGCTCAACGACGTGATGGACGTGCTGGTCAAGCGCAAGGCGGTCGAGGCGGTGCCGAGATTGTGGTTTCTGTCCGCGTCCCGAACCTACCCCCAAGACGTGCGCCGCAAGGCGACCCGGGCCCTGGCGCTGTTCCTCAATGAGAAGGAGTCCCGGTTGCCGCCGGCCCGCTCGGCCCTGCTCCAGGAGGCCGAGCGCTACTACCAGCACAAGGTGGCGTTTGCCGACCCCAGGGTGGTATCCCTGTGGCGCTGGGACGGTGAGACGGTGACGCTGACCCCCGTGCCGGCGACCAAGGCCGAGGAGTATTATGCGATCAAGTGGACCAACCAGGCCCTGCAGCTGGACCCGGCCAGTCAGCAGGCCCAGGTCCTGCTGATCAGCACCATGCTGGACAAGACCTACGAGCAGACTGGCCTGGCCTTGCCGCTGGCCCAGAGCGCCCCGCGGGTCCACGAATTGCTGGCCGCCTCCAATCCCGAGGTCATCAACCTGGTGCTGGAGCGGGCCCTGAACGATCGCCGCACCCCGGTCATTCTCGGTGCCATCCGGGCCCTGGGCGGACTGGCCGACGTGCGCATCCGCCAGGCCGGTCGCCACGGGTGCCTCGGCCCTGGTGCGTGCCCTCAACTATCCCGACCGCCGGGTCCACTTTGCCGCGGCCGAGGCCCTGCTGAACGTTCCCGGCGCCGCGGCCACGCAGCAGACGACGCGCATCGTGGACGTGCTGCGCCGTTCCCTGGCGGCGGACCCCACTGCCAGCGGCAAGCCGCGCATCCTGGTTGCTTATTTCAATCCCGACCAGGCCAACCACGTCGCCGATGCGGTGGACGGTGCCGGCTACGAGCCCGTCCGGGTCCACACCGGCCGGGAGATGATGAAACGGCTGAACGAGACCGCCGACATCGACCTGATCCTGATGGACGAGGCCTTGCCGGACCCGGGTCTGGCCCAGCTGCTGGCCCAGCTCCGGGCCGATCGCAATGCCGGGCTGATCCCCATCCTGATGACGGCCGGCAAGGAGCGCGAGGAGAAAATGCGGCGCTGGGCGGAGCAGTTCCGCAACGTGACCGTGGTGTCGGCCAGCTTCGTTCTCGATCCGAACGACCTGAAGGCGGCCCTGGAGCGGCGGATTGTCGATCCCGGCGCCCCGCCGTTGAGTGAGGCGGAGCGGAAGGAATACGCGGAGAAGTCGGTCTATTACCTGGCCCGGCTGTCGCTGGGCGATCCGGCCGGGTTCGACGTTCGGCCGGCCTCGACCGCGGTGGCCGACGCGCTGCGGGCGGGCAAGCTGAGCGAGGGCGGCCGGCTGGCGGCGGTGGACATGCTGGGCCGGGTGCCCGGCAGTCGGGCCCAGGCCGAGCTGGCCAACGTCGTCCTCGACGGCCGCAACCCGGTGGGCGTGCGCCTGTCGGCCACCGCAACGCTGGTCCGGCACCTGCAAAAGCACAGCCCGACCTTGACCAAAGAGGTGATCGCCAATCTGGAAGCGCTGCAGCTGCGACCGGACACCGACCCCAACCTGCGCGCCAACCTGGCTCTGGTGATGGGAGCGCTGCGGCCCGACCCACGCCTGGCCGGCGAACGCCTGCTGCAGTTCCAGCCGTAACATCCCGCCGGCCCAGCCGTTGCCGGCACTGCCGAAGTAAAGATTGAACCACGAATCAACACGGATAACACTAGATCGGGAAGACAAAACAGTGCAATTTGATCTTTTCTTATCTGTGTTATCCGATAGCGTTATTAGTGCTGATTTGTTAAATCTTTACTTCCGGAGTACCCGCAGCAGCACCGATTTTGCCGCATGTTCGGTGTTCTTCCCTTCACGGCGGGACAGGATGACGAAGGGGTGGTCGGTCGGCTTCACCCACGGCTCGGCGTAGATCTCGAACGTCCGGGCCGTCTCCTTCTCGGTGATCAGGATGCCGTTCAGCCCGATGTCCAGGACGCGGACGCCATGCGGCAAGCCGCGTACTTCCAGCGGCACCCGGCCCTTGAAGCCATTGCGGCGCTCGATGCGGACGCTGACACGCACCTTGCCGCCCGGCCGGATCGACACCTCGGACTGCTCCGCCGTGGTTACCAGGTCGCCCGGCTCAATCACCTTCGGCAGTCCTCCCGTGAACTCGTGGACCACTTCCTTGCCGGCAATGGTCGCCCGGGCCAGCAGTTTCAGTGGCGGCTGGTTTGCGGGCACAGTGGCTGACGGCAGAGCGAACAGGGCGAAGCTGGTGCTGTTGTCGTTCGGCAAGACAGTCGTTTGCGGGGCGTGGAAGCCCGGTGGCAGATTCTGAAGCTCCACGCGGACCTCGCCGTCGAACTCGTCTCTGCGCTCGACGGTTACGTTGATCGGCAGCGCGCTGCCCTTGCTGACCTGCGGCACAGAGGGACTGAACTGGACCTTGAAGTCGGGCCGGGGAGGCCGGATCGTCAGCCGATAGCTGTGCAGCGGGCTTCCGAGGCCCTGGCTGTCGCGCACGCGCACCTGGTAGACACCGTCGGCCGGCGGGTCCCACACCAGGCGCGAGTCCTTGCCGAAGCCAGCCCCGCCGTCGTCATTGCGCGCATGGAGGGTCACCACCGGCAGGCCGTTGGGCGGGAAGGTCGATCCCGGCGGATGGATGGCCACCTTGTACATCGGCTGTCCCTGCGGATGGAACGTCGGCGTCGTGCCCAGGTAGCCGACGCGCTGACCGCCAACCGCGAAGAACTGGCAATCGTCGTCCGGGTTCTTCGGCAGCGCCCGAATGCGGATCAACTCCGTGCCGACCAGGACGTGATCGTTGATCGCCAGGTTGTTCCAGCTCTCGATCCGCAGACCGCTCGCCGCCGAGTCGTGATCGCGGAAGGTCAGGTACGTCATGCTCACGCAGCGAAGCGTCGCCACCAGCACCGGTCGGCCCTCGCTGTCCAGGACCTCGATGGTGGAATCCAGCGGCGAGCCCAGCCGGCGTGCCTCCACCTCCAGGATCAAGCGCTGTCCCTTGCGCGCATGGAAACGCCAGGTGTCGGCCGCTCCCGGCGACTCCAGCCGGCCGTTGGCGGTGCCCGGGACCTCGCGCAGCGAGCCGGGGGCGTCAGCCCCCGGATTCTCCCGAGAATCCGGGGGCTGACGCCCCCGGCTCGCTGCTGCGGGAAAGACGTCCGGGAACTCTCCCACAACCACGGTTGGGTTGCCCAGCGGTTTCTCTTCCGGAGCCGAGAGGGACACGGGCAGGCGGGTGCCGGGAGCGGCCTCGCTGGGGACCTTGAAAGCGAGGGTGTTCGTGGGCAGGTTGACCCCATGCAACTGGAGGTTCACCTCGGTGCCGCGCTGCGCTCCCAACGGAAACAGCCCCGTGATGATCGGGATGGCCCCGACGTGCAGCCGGTAGCGCATGGTCCTGTCACCGCGATAATCCCGATCGCGGATGCCCAGGGCGTAGGTCCCAGCCTTCGCACAGGTAAACCCCAGCAGGCCGTTACTGCTTTCGCTCTTGACCTGTCCCTGGTCGTCGGCCAGCTGCAAGATCGGCTCGAGCTTGGAGCCAATGGCGGTGGTCAGCACCTGCACCCCGACCTGCTCGCCCTGGCGGGCTGTGAAACGGAACCAATCCATCTCGCCGGGTCGATCGATTTTGCCGACCACGGTCGCAGGCAGGTCGATCTTCGCCGCCGTGCGTGGGGATGCTCGTTGCTCGATCTCCTCGATCGGCGAGAACAGGTCCACAATGAACGGCTGTTGTGCTGATTGCCCGGCCGCGGACTTGAGGCTGATCTGATACGTTCCCGCAGGAGTATGCGGCGGGACGGTGAGCTGCACTTCCAGAGCGGTTGTGCCCTTGCTTGCGCCGCGGGCTACGGCGCCGGGAATGGACGTGAGTGTCTCGCTGACGTCCTCGAAGTCCTTGCCCTCCAGCGTCAGCTTGATGGTCCGCCCGCGCACGCCGGTGGCCGGCGTGATCTTGTTGAGGGCCGGTGTTTTCGGTTTGCGCGGCAGCGGCTGGCTGATGACCTTCCCGGTCGCTTCTTCCAGCAAGACCAGCGCTCCATCGAACCGGCCGACCGCAAGCTGTTTCTGGTCCGGTCGGACGGCCAGGGCCAGCACCGTCTCCGGCTGGCGAGGATAGGTCAGCCGCTCGACGAGGCGATCCGCGTCCCAGGCCTTCAGGGCCCGATCCTCGCCGGCGCTGTACAGCGTCTTGCCGTCGGCGGACCAGGCGAGCCGGCTCACCGCGGCTTCATGGGCAAACGCCGAGCGGACAATCCTGGCTCCCTGGGCCGACACCTCCCAGACGCGGATGCTCCGGTCCACGCCGGCGGCGGCGAGAGCGTGTCCCTGCGGATGCCAGGCCAGGGCGTAAATCCAGTCGCTGGCCTCGCCCAGGGTGTGCAGCCGTTTGCCCGTGGCCACGTCCCAGACCTTGACTGCCCGGTCGGCCGAGCCCGAGGCCAGCAGCTTGCCATCCGGGCTGAAGGCGACACAGTACACCGCGTCACTGTGATCGCGCAGGGAGCGCACCAGCTGCCCGCTCTTGGGGTCCCACAGGTGGATGAGCCGATCGTAACCGCAGCTGGCCAGCAGCTTGCCATCGGGACTGAAGGTCAGGTCGTAAATCAGATCCTGATGGGCCTTGATGGTTACGATCAAATCGGCCGACGGGGTGGCGGGATTGGTGGTGCGATAGATCCGCACCTCGCCCGCCGACCCGATGGCCCCGCTTGCCACAGCCAGGTCCTGGCCATCCTTGCTGAAGGCCACCGCCGTCACCCGCTCGCTCTGCCCATCCAGCCGGGCCAGGATGATCCCCGTTGCCGGATCGACGAGGCAGACGACGCCCAGGCTGCCCGCCGCCAGCAGCTTGCCATCAGGGCGGTAGGCCAGCGCCGACACGGGCGGGGCCTGCTCCCGACGCGGCTTGATCGGCGGCAGGACCACGGTCGAGGTGCCGCCATCGTCCTTCGCCCCGGCAGCGACCCAGGCCCGCAACAGGGCGACCTCCTCGGCGGAGGGTTGCCGGGCCTTCTTGGGCGGCATCTTCGGTTTGGTCTTGCCCTCGACCATGCGAACGATCCGGCTGTCGTCGGGCTTGCCGGCGGTCAGGACCGGCCCATGATCGCCGCCGGCCAGCAGGCCCTTGAAGCTGCTCAGGTCCAGACCGCCCTCGGGTTCCCGGTCCGAATGGCATTCCGCAGTACCTGGCGAAAAACGGCTTGACCTGCTTGCCGTAGGTCGGCGCTTCCGCGCCGGATGCGACACCAGCAATCGAGATCAGTACCAGGCCGAGCAAGGAAAGTCGAGTCATGGCAGTGGACCCGCTGTGCGGGTGCCCCCTCGGAAAAGACGCGGCGAGCGCGGCAGGTGGAGCAGCGCTCGCCGATTGCACCCGGCAGCTCACGCAGCCGGTTCGCCGGCACAAGGGCGGGGGAGTGTCGCGATCCTTTCTCGGAGCAGGATGCTGAACTCTCCAGCAGAACCAGGATAGCAGGTCGCTGCGGCCTGGCTCCAGAAGAATTTCGCTTTCCGACCATTTTACCACTTTGCCGGCCACCCCCCCGGCGTCAGCCGGGGAGAAGCGCAGGTCCGTTCAAGTTGAATGAGCATGCGCACCGATGTTCACATGTGAAAGGAGAACACCGATGGGAATTCGGAACAAGGAAATCGACCTGGTGCGGGCCTGTCTGGAGTGGCTGGCCCTGAAGCGGATCAAGGCCTGGCGCAGCAACAACACGGGAGTCTTCGATCCGGTGAAGAAGGTGTACAGGACGTTCCAGGGCTTGCGGGGCGTCTCGGACATTTTGGGCATCGTGCCGCGGACGGTGGAGTTGGATGGCGAGCGCATGACGTTCGGTCTTTTCCTGGCGCTCGAGGTGAAGCGGCCCGGCGAAACCTTGCGGGCGGAACAGGAGCAGTTCCTGGAGGAAGTCCGGCAGCGCGGCGGCATCGGACTGTGCATCCGCTCGCTGACCGAGCTGGAGCAGCAGCTGGAACCGTTCCTGGAAGTCAGGCGTGCGGCATTCCCATGTCAAGCAAATGCACTCGGCCCAGCCAGGGCCGGCCCGCCGGTTCCAGAAAGCCCTTCTTGAGGGCCGCGACGGTGGCGGTGTGGGTTGCCCGCACGGTCGGACCCAGAGGCTGCCCGGTGTCGCAGTCCAGCCCGCTGGGAATGTCCACCGCCAGGACCCGGGCCGGACTGTCGTTGATCGCCGCCACGATCCGATCGAAGGGCGGGCGTAACACGCCCTTCAAGCCGCTGCCGAACAGGGCATCCACAATCCAGTCCGCCAGGCTCAGTTCCTGACGTAACGCGGTATCGTCCAGGGGGTCCATCGGAATGGTCGTTACCGGGAAGCCGCTGCGGTGCAGGATCTGGTAATTGACCTCGGCATCGCCGGTCAGTTCCTCGGGGCGGGCGAAGAGCAGCACCCGCACTGCCACACCGGCATTGTGCAGATGCCGAGCGATGACAAAGCCATCGCCGCCGTTGTTGCCCCGGCCGCAGCAGACCACGACCAGTCCCTGGATTCCCAGCGACCGCAGCAGCTCGGCGATGCCCCGGCCGGCGTTCTCCATCAGCACCACGCCCGGGATGCCCAGGTCCAGCATCGCCCGCTGATCCAGAGCGCGAGCCTCTTCCCGACTCAGCAGCATCGTTCACTTCCCCCGTTCCATCCGGTACAACTCTGAGCCCATCTTCATCAGGTAGAGCGATGTTGTGAACCGGGATCGTACTCCATCCAGGTCAAGGGCGAGATCCCCTTGAATCCTTCCGGAGGGGCGATGGGCTTGCTCCAGTTAGCCCCACCGTCGCTGCTTTCGATGATCCCGGAGTTCGTGAGCAGGAAAAGGTGCTTGTCGTCCTTGCCGAAGATGGGACCGAATCGGCCGTCCTTCACGTCGCAAACCTTCTTCCAGCTTTCGCCCTTGTCGGTCGTGGTCAGGAGCGCTCCGCCCACGAGCCAGTAAAGCCTGTCCTTGTGCCAGCGGGGCAGGGCCCGGGCGTACCAGTCGCCGCACGGCTGGAAGGTCTTGCCACCATCGGTGGTGCGCAGCAGACCCGGTTTCGGCCGATCCTTGGTCTTTGCCTGGGCCACAACCGCCGTCTTGCTGTCGAACACCCAGACCGGGCCGTAGCCTTTGCCGACCTCGTCGAAGCTCTTGCCGCCGTCATTCGATCGCAGCAGCAGATCGCCGGACTCGTGCTTGAGGGCGAAGATCAGCTTCATCTCCGGATCGGTCCAGTCCACCGCACACCAATCGACATGGCTCGATTTCTTGTCCAGGGCCTGCCAGCTGCCGCCGCCGTCCCGGCTGACGACGATCGGCGAACCGTAGACCAGGGCCGATACCAGGGTCTTGCCAGGGCCGACCGGATCGAGCATCAGACAGCCCGGCCACTCGGTTCGGCCCTTGATCGTCTGCATTCCCAGGTGCTTCCAGGACTTGCCCTGGTCCGCGGAGCGATAGAAGCCCTTGTCGCTCAGATTGACGATGACGTTGCCGGTCTTGTGATCGACCACCACGCCGCAGAGCCCACCGTAGCCGGGCTTCTCGGTCTTGAGCAGCTCTGTGGTCACGGGCTGCCACTCCGCGGCCTTGACTTCCGCGGTGCCGATGCTGAATACGATCAGGGGAAGAAGCCAGCGGGGGCCGGGAAACAGCTGGGAGGCAATCATGAGGGAAGTCCTCACACGGGGTCGATACGCACAATGCGGACGCGGGGAAGCGGGGCTCTGTCCATTGTCATAGCAGGGAACAAGGGGAACGGCGAGAAGCCGAGCAAGGAGAGAACGCAATGAGCGAGGAGCGAATTGTGCAACCGTCCCAGGGAAGGCTGTTTCAGCCCCGCTTCCGTGGCCAGGGGTGGCCCCCACCGCGGGGCCGGCAGCGCAGGAACACTAATCCGCGCTAATCTGCGCTAATCGAAGGAAGGAGAGCCGCATGCCGATTAGTGTGGATTAGCGTGGATTAGTGTTCCGATCTCTCGGCTGGCCACGGTGGCTCCCACAGTCTTCCACGGCGGTTTCGTCGGCCAGATCCTGGCTTTGCTCAAGGCTCGCAAGGCCAGCCGGACGGCGTTTGTGCAGCGGCTGGACCGGACGGTGAACAGGATCGAGGAGCTGACCGACGAGGTACAGCGGCGTCTGGAGCTATTGGATTTCATCGAGGGCTTCGTGTATCATGCCCGCAATCCGAGCGAACACCCCCTGCTGCACCAGCGCATCAATGAGGCTCTGCGGTATACCGAGGATCGACTGGAGGTAGAGATGGCACGACGAATGATGTCAGACATCCATCGAGAGGAAGGCCGACTCGAAGGCGTTCTGGCGGATCGGAAGCGGACGTTGCTGGAGGGGGTGCCGCTGCGCTTCGGGTCATTGCCCCCGCAGATCGAACAGGCGATCCGGATGAATCAGAACGCTGACCAACTCGCCGAGTGGGTACGGCGCTTGATGACCGCGAAGGATATCGCTGATGTCGGTATCGTTCCTCCGGGCTGAGGAAGAGAATCGCTTGGAGATGCAAATGGCTCGACGAATGATGCCAGACATTCATCGCGAGGAAGGCGCTCTCGTGGCAAGGAAGCGGATTCTGCTGATGCAGTTGCGGCTGCGCTTCGGGCCATTGCCCACCGAGACGGAACGGGCGATCAATGCGACGGAAGATGCCAACCTGCTTGAGGAATGGCTGTGCCGCTTTGCAACTGCCACCACTCTCGAAAGCATCGGCATCGTGTTTCTGTCAAACAATTCCCCACGGACTTCGTACGGGGCCTACGCACGCGAACAGGAATGGATGCTCACCAATCCCAATCGTTGGTATTGACCCGTGCCCAGCCCTGTACGAAGTCCGTGCAGCACAGCTCCTTGGGAGATTATCCTGATTGCGGAAGGACCTGCGTTACACGGACGCTGGCCCGCCGCTGGCCGATCACCACCGCCGCCACTCCCACCCCCAGCAAGACGCCAGCGATGATACCCATCAGCAGGAACGTCCCGCGCAACCCCTGCCGTGTCCGCTGGATGTCGGCGTCCAGCGGCCGGATGATCTCCACCACGCCGCGCACGTCGCCCTCCTTCCAGTCGGTGCGGGTGCTGTCGGGATGGTGATTGTGACAGCCCAGGCAGGTCGCCCCCATCCGCCGGGCGATGGCGTATCGCAGCACCGGCTTGTGATCATCGATCTCCTCGAAACGGTAGAAGGGCCGCTCCGGATCGGCACGCAGCCGGGCCAGGGCCTCCGTCTCGAAATCGTCGCGCGGCCCGCCATCCTTGCGGGTCCGGAAGGGATAGTCGCTGTACAGCCGGACCTGCACGCCCGACTGTTTCTGCTGGGCCAGGTGCTCGCCCAGGTCGATGGTGAACGTGGCCGGCAAGGGGATCGCTCCCGGATGGCCGGCGTAATCTGCCCGGGCCTCCAGCCCCTTGCTCTGGGCGCGCTCCACCACCTCGGAGCTGTAGCGGCTATTGACCATCTCCAGGATTTCCGAGTGCTGGGCGGCGCTCTCGGTGGCGGCTGAGCGGACCAGGTCCGTGGAGAGCTGCGACAGATGCACCAGTCCGACGGCCGAGCCCAGCGTCACCGCCAGGAACAGGCTGGCGACCAGGGGGTTGCGCCGGCACCAGCGCCCGACCCGTTCCAGGTAGCCGCTGGGCCGGGCCCGGATCGGTTCGCCCGCCAACCACCGGCCCAGGTCGTCGGCCAGCTCGGCGGCACTGGTGTAGCGCCGCGCCGGCGACCGGGCCATCGCCTTCAGGCAGATCGTTTCCAGGTCGCGCGGCACCTTGTCATTGAGCTGGCGGGGCGGGCGCGGGTCGTCCTCCAGCACCTGCAGCAGCAACATCCGCCGGTTGCCGCGAAAGGGCCGTTCTCCGGTCAGCAGCTCGTAGAAGACCACCCCCAGGCTGTAAACGTCGCTGCGGCTATCGACCTTGTTCGATTCGCCGCGGGCCTGCTCCGGGGACATGTACGCCGGTGTGCCCAGCACCTGGCCCTCCAGGGTCAACGGCGGCTCGTCGGTCTCGCGCTTGGCCAGGCCGAAGTCCATCACGTGCGGCCGGCCCTGCTCGTCGATCATGATGTTGGCCGGCTTCAGGTCGCGATGGATGACGCCATGCTGATGGGCGTAGTGCAGTGCCTGGGCGACCTGGAGCAGCAGCTCGGCCGCGGCCCGCACGCCTGCGTGCGCTCCGGCCGGCAGGCCGGCCTGCGCTTCAAGTCCGCCTTCGGCCAGTACCTGGGCCAGGGTCCGGCCGCGAATGAATTCCTCGACCAGGAAGCAGGTCTGGGCCGGCTCGCCGCCCTGCAGCGGGCTCACCTGGCCGATCTCATGGAGGGCCACGATGCCCGGGTGACAGAGCCGGGCGACGCTGCGGGCCTCGCGCAGGAAGCGCTCCGTGTCGCCGGCGTCCACCAGGATTCCCGCCCGCGGGATCTTCAGCGCCACCATCCGCTCCAGCTCCGGGTCCCAGGCCCGAAAGACCTGGCTGAACGAACCCATGCCCAGCTGTTCCACCAGCTCAAATCGGCCAAGCCGCTGACCTGGTCCGGTTCGCTCTGTCCCGGCAGGCTTGACTCCGTCGCTGACGCTTCCGGCTCGTTGGGCCAGGTTCAGCAGCGGCGGCGGCACCGGCTCGGCCTCGGCGACCACGGCTTCCTGGGGCCGGCGCAGGCACAGCAGCAGCGGATCGTCCATCGTGTCCAGGGTGCGCAGCCGCTCCTGGCAGGTCGGACAGCCCTCGACGTGCTCACTGATCCGTTCCAGGTCCGGGCGCGGCACCTTGCCCAGGGCCAGCTTGATCAGCTGGGACGTGTCGGGACAGGCGCTGATTTGGCTCATGGGGGTCTCTCCGTCCGGAGGGCACGCTCTCTGCTCATTAAACACTTTGGCGTTACATTGGCCATGACACAAGCCCGAAGCGCCAGCGCCGGGACCGTCCCGGCGCTGGCGCTTCGGGCTTGTGTCAGACGGCCCCGCGCGGAGTATACATTGGCCATGCGGTAGTTGCGAGAGCGGGGAATGGTTATACTGGGGGAAAGACCAACCGAGGAGCGACCATGAACGAGCCGCAGCGGCGCTCCGATCGGCCCGAGGAGCCGGAAGTGCCGGAAGGACTTCTGACATCGCCAAGCCTGCTGGGCCGGGTGCTGGCCAACGAGCCGGCCGCCTGGAACCAGCTGGTGGGCCTGTATGCGCCCTGGTCTGGCACTGGTGCCGCGCATGCCGGCTGCAGCAGCAGGATCAGGCCGACGTCTTCCAGGAGGTCTTCCAGTCCGTGGCCAAGAATCTGGACCAGTTCCACAAGTCGGCCCAGGGCACCTTTCGCGGCTGGCTGAGGACCATCACCCGCAACAAGGTCTGCGATCTGTTCCGCCGCCGGCAGCGCGAGCCGGTCGGGGCCGGCGGCAGCGACGCCCAGCGCTGGCTCAATCAACTGCCCAATCCCGAGCTGTTCGACGAGGACAGCCAGGCCGAACAGGCCGCCGAGCAGGGACTGATCCACCGTGCCCTGGAGCTGATCCGCCCGGAGTTCACGGAACGGACCTGGCAGGCGTTCTGGCGCACCACCGTGGAGGAGCAGCAGGCCGGGGACGTGGCTCAGGACCTGGGCATGAGCCCGGGAGCGGTGCGCGTGGCCAAATGCCGGGTGCTGCAACGGCTGCGGGAGGCGCTGGGGGACCCGGTGGAGCCCTCATAGTTGTCAGTTCTCAGTTGGGAAGCGAGGGGCCAAGCTTCCCAACTGAGAACTGACAACTATTCGAGGAAATTGCTCTCCCTCTCGGGAGGGTGACTTGCTATAAGCCGCCATCCGCAGTACTTGGCCGTTTGTCTCAGCCTGTCAAGACAGGGAGGTTCCGATGAGGGGGAAAACGTGGAAGGTGCAAATCCTGGCCGGCGCCCTCGCCCTGGCCGGGATCGTGGGGGAAGCCTCGGCCCAGGCTCCGGCCGGGCCTGCCGGGCAGGGGGCCGCGGCGATGGTCAACGGCCAGCCCATCAGCATGGCCGATTTTCAGGCCGTCATGGCTCAGGTCCAGACTCCGGTGGAACTGCCGCTCGATCGCAAGAAGATGCTGCAGCTGCAGGCGCTGGGGATCATGATTGACGAGATGCTGATGAAGCAGTACCTGGCCCAACATGCGCCGCCGGTGGCCCCGGCCGAGGTGGACAAGCAATTCGCGGAACTGCTCGAGGCCATCAGGAAGGAGGGGAAGTCGCTGGACCAGTTCTGCAAGGAAGGCGCCACGACTCCGGAGGCCATCCGCAAGGACCTGGCCGTCCACGTGCAGTGGACCAACTACACCCGGGCCCAGATTTCGGACGCCCAACTCCAGCGCTACTACCAGGAGAACAAGGATTTCTTCGACGGGGTGACCGTACGTGCCAGCCACGTACTGCTGCGCGTGCCGCAGGGAACTCCCGAGGCGGAGAAGGCCAAGGTGCGCACCCAGCTGACCGAGATCCGCAACCAGATCCTGGCCCGGCAGATCGATTTTGCCTCCGCGGCCAAGAAGTGGTCGATGTGCCCAATCACGACTTCCCGGGGTGGCGACTGCGGTGACATCCCGCGCAAGGGCCCTGACGAGAACTTCGCCCGCGTGGCGTTTTCCTTGCCGGTCGGCCAGATCAGCGACATTGTCGAGAGCGAGTACGGCCTGCACCTGATCCTGGTGTCCGAGCGCAAGCCCGGCAAGGGTTCCGATTTCAACTCGGCCAAGGAAAACGTCCGCATGATGTGCATGGCCGAACTCTGGCAGGCCATCCTGGCCGACCAGCGCAAGAAAGCTCGGATCGAGATCCTGTTGCGCTGAGCGGCACCACGGCTTCAAGCGCCCCTCTCCCGAGCGGGGAGAGGGGCTTGCCACACCAACGGAGCCGAGGGTGGGATCGATCCTCACGGCTATTTCAAGGCTTCCTGCTGCCGCCTCCGGCGTGCCTGGATGAACGAGTTGATGCACAGCCCCAGAAAGACCAGGCAGACCAGCGCCGTCAGCGACGTGCCGATCAGGGCCGGCATCGACACCTCCTTGCCCGACAGGTGGCTGACCCACCCGGGGACGGCCCGGAACCCGCCTGCCAGCGCACCAGCCAGGCCAACCACCGCGGCCAGGTGCATCGCGTGCTTGCGCATCCCCGGACGGAAGGAGAGGCCGCCCAGGACGATCAGGAGAAGTCCCAGACCGGCCGGGATCAGGGCCGTGTAATGCGTCCGGCCGGTCTGGTCGAACGCCACCCAGCCAATCGGAATCAGGATGATTCCGCAGACAATCGCTATCACCGGCATTGTTTTTCCCCCCGCCAAGGAATCTTCGCCACGTTGTGCCTCTCTGCCGTGATTGTAGGGGTTTGCCGCGGCGCCCGGCCAGTTGGGACAACTCGTGCGCTCGGGGCTTGCATCCGGCCCGGCCGGATGATACAGTCCAGGTATGCCGCTGGCGACAGCGGCACAAACCTCTGCGGTGTTCGTGATCGGCGTCGCTTTTGGTGAACCGATGGAGTTCCCGCTGGGAGCCAACATTGCGCACCGGCGCTTGCAAGCCCACCATTACGCAGTGGGATCCAAAAACCGGGCCTGAGGCACCCCTCTCAACTGCGGGTTCTCAAAAGCGCCAGACACGGCACAGGCGGAGGTTTTTGTTTGCGCCGCTGGCAGAAGGCCCCTTCTGCCTTCTCTTGTCTGTACGGATGCTAACCGGGACCCTCCCCGCTGGCTGGCCTCGGCGCCAATCTCGGACGGCCTGAGCCATTTTTTTCGCTACCTGTTCCGGAATCCGGATCGCAAGAGGAAAATTGCGAAATGATCGCAACTTGTGACCTGAATGCGAGTTGCAGTGCGCTGTTGTCCAGGGACGCATCAACGCGAATGGATTCATTCGCGGTTGCGGCAAGCTGGCGAAAAAATTCGGGCTGATCGTTGACGGTTGACAAATAACGGTTTGTGAACGTTGCGAGGGATTGGTGAAGAGGCCGGGGATTTTTCCGGTTGACTTGGCTGGCGAAGACGCTACCCTTTCCCTTCATAGTCATCGCCTTGCTGACCTGGACAATCGGTCAAGGAGCAGGAGAAGGCCAGACATCATGCCAGGCAACAGGATCTCTCCCCGAGTCAGGAAGTTTGTCGCCGGGATTGTTTCGGCGGAGGGATGTTATCCCTCCTCTGCACAGCGACAGGCTGCGGGAGTGAGCGGGGTGCCCCAGTCAGGAATCGGGATCGAGTTGCTGTCTCCCTGATTGATTCGCAACAGCAATCAGAACACCAACAGTAACCCAGGAGTCCGGACCGTCAAACCGTTCTCCCTCGGCGTGCGCGCCGAGCGGAGAGAGCGACCAGGCTTCAGACTTCCGGCAGCATCCACCCGGGCCAGGGAGGGCCTGCGATAACCGACCACGGAGTGGATGGGGTCGAGGGACAGTCAGGCGAAGGCTGTCTCGGAAGCGGTGCTGCTGGAAGCTGGAGTCCTTTCTCCTCGCCGCCTCAGGATGGGGTGCGGGGCGTTCACGCCGGCCTGCACGGATGCACGGGCCAGAAGAGGGCCGACCGCCCGAAGGATCGGGCGGCCGGCCTTTTTTCATTCCCCCGTGCCCAGGGCGGGCACCGTCCGCTACACTAAAAGCAGTTGGGGAAGACAACCGGGTCGAGGCCCGGCCCCGTTCTGCTTTGTCCGTCGGAGCTGCCGATCCATGCTCATGCCCGCTCACGTCAGCACCCGGGGCCTGCTCGAAGAGCTGCTGGCCCAGCGCATCCTGGTCATTGATGGCTCGATGGGCGCGCTGCTCATGGCGCGCCGCCTGGAGGAGGAGGATTACCGCGGCAGCCGCTTTCGCAGCCACCCCGTCCTGCTGAAGAACTGCATTGACGTGCTGGCGCTGACCCGGCCTGACTGGATCGAGAAGCTGCACCACCAGTATCTCGAGGCCGGGGCCGACATCATCGAAACCGATACGTTCACCGCCAATCGGCTATCGCTGGAGGAGTTCCAGCTGCAGGACCACGTCTTCGAGCTGAACCGGACGGCGGCCGAGCTGGCTCGCCGGGCCGCCGCCGACTGGACGCGACGCACCCCGGACAAGCCTCGTTTTGTCGCGGGCAGCATTGGCCCCACCAAGAAAATGCTGTCGATGGGGACCAACGAGGACGACCCCGGCGGGCGCGACGTCACCTTTGACCAGATGGTGGCCAATTATTACGAGCAGATCCAGGGGCTGGTCGCCGGGGGAGTTGACATCCTGCTGCCGGAAACGGCCTTTGATACCTTGGTCCTCAAGGCCTGTCTGTTTGCCATCGACAAGTTTTTCAGCGACACGGGCACTCGGCTGCCGGTGATGATCTCGGGCACGATTTTTGAAAACGGCGGCACCCTCTCGGCCCAGACCGTCGAGGCGTTCTATTGCTCGGTGAAGCACTTCGACGCCCTGAGCGTCGGCCTGAACTGTGCCGTGGGCGTCGATCTGATCCGGCCCCACGTCGAAAGCCTGTCAGAGATGGCATCAGCCCGGATCAGTTGCTACCCCAACGCGGGAATGCCCGACGGCTTTGGCGGCTTCACCGGCACCAAGGAACAAACGGTCGCAGCGCTGGGCGAGTTTGCCCGCAATGGCTGGGTCAACGTCGTGGGCGGCTGCTGTGGCACGACGCCGGAGTGGATTGCCGGGATTGCCGGGGCTGTCGAAGGAGTCCCGCCGCGTCCGGTTCCGCCACCGACGGGCTGGTCGTATTTCAGTGGCACCCAGCCGTTGATCCTCCGCGAAGACAGCAACTTCACCATGATCGGCGAGCGGACCAACATCACCGGCTCGCGTCGCTTTGCCCGGCTGATCAAGGAGGGCAACTACGAGGAAGCACTCCGGGTCGCCCGGGAACAGGCCGAGGGCGGCGCCAACGTCCTTGACGTCAACATGGATGCCGACCTGATCGAAAGCGAGGAAGCGATGACTCGCTTCCTCAACCTGTTCTGGCTCGAAAAAGAAGTGTTCCGCCTGCCCATCATGATCGACAGCTCGAAGTGGTCGGTCATCGAGGCGGGCCTGAAGTGCGTCCAGGGCAAGAGCATCGTTAACTCGATCAGCCTCAAGGAGGGCGAAGAGAAGTTCCTGGAGCAGGCGCGCCTGGTCAAGCGTTATGGCGCTGCCGCCGTTGTGATGGCGTTTGACGAAACAGGCCAGGCGGTGACGGCCGATCGCAAGGTAGAAGTCTGCGCTCGCGCTTATAAGTTGCTAACGGAGAAAGCTGGCTTCGATCCAACGGACATTATCTTTGACACCAACATCCTCACGGTCGGCACAGGTCTGGAGGAACATAACAACTACGCCATTGAGTTTTTCGAGGCAGTGCGTCGCCTGAAGCAGATGTTTCCGTTAGCTCGCACCTCGGGCGGCGTTAGCAACGTCTCGTTTGCCTTCCGTGGTCCGAGCTTTGAAGTGGTGCGGGAGGCGATGAACGCGGCCTTCCTCTATCACGCCATCAAGGCCGGGCTGGACATGGGCATTGTCAACGCGGGGCAGTTGCAGGTGTACGAGGAGATTCCCAAGGATCTGCTGGAACGTGTCGAGGACGTGCTGCTCAATCGCCGGCCCGACGCCACCGAGCGGCTGGTTGCGTTCGCCGGGACTCTGGGACAGAAGGAAAAGAGTGCTGAGCAGGAGCTGGCCTGGCGAAGCGCTTCCGCGGAGGAACGGCTCAAGCACGCTCTCATTCACGGCATCACCGATTACATCGATGCTGACGTGGAAGAGTGCCGGCAGAAATACGAACGGCCCCTGCAAGTGATTGAAGGGCCGCTGATGGCCGGCATGAACGTTGTTGGCGATCTGTTCGGCGCGGGCAAGATGTTTTTGCCGCAGGTGGTCAAGAGCGCCCGCGTGATGAAGAAAGCGGTCGCGTACTTGCAGCCATTCTTTGAAGCCGAGCGCCAGAAACACGGTACGGTGCATCAGGTGCGCGGCAAGGTGCTGCTGGCCACCGTCAAGGGGGACGTTCACGACATCGGCAAGAACATCGTCGGCGTGGTGCTGGCCTGCAATGATTTTGAGGTGATTGACCTGGGCGTGATGGTTTCCAGTGAAACCATCCTGAGCGAGGCCCGCAAGCGCGGGGTGGACATGATCGGCCTGTCGGGCCTGATCACTCCGTCGCTGGATGAGATGGTTCACGTTGCCCGGGAGATGGAACGGTCCGGCTTTGAGCTGCCGCTGCTGATCGGCGGAGCGACCACCAGCAGTAAGCACACGGCGGTCAAGATCGCCCCGGCGTACCACGGCACGGTGATCCACGTCAAGGATGCGTCGCGCAGCGTCGGCGTCGTCGAGCGGCTGGTCAACCGCGATCAGCGACCCAGGCTCGACGAGGAAAACCGTGCCTTCCAGGCCAGGGAACGCGAGAGTTACGCCAAACGCAAACAGCGCAAGCTGGTGCCCTACGCCGAGGCCTGCCGGCGGCGGTTCCGCATCGACTGGAGCAGTCCCCTGGCGGTTCCGGCGTTCGTGGGAGTCGAGAAGCTGCCCGAGTTCCCTCTGCGGGAGATCGTCCCCTACGTGGACTGGTCGCCGTTCTTCATGACCTGGGAGCTGGCCGGCAAGTATCCGATGATCCTGGACGACGTTAAGGTTGGCAAGCAAGCTCGTCAGCTTTTCAGCGACGCCGGCAAGCTGCTGGAGCGCATCGGTGCGCGAAAAGTTACTCACTGCGAATGCGGTCTACGGCTTCTTCCCGGCCAACAGCGAGGGCGACGACGTCATCCTGTGGACCGACGAGACGCGCTCGCACGAACGGCTGCGCTTGCCGATGCTCCGGCAGCAATGGGAGCGCGAGGGGCAAACGTCGTTCCGCTGCCTGGCGGACTACGTGGCGCCGGTCGAGTCGGGGCTGAAGGATTACGTCGGTGCCTTTGCCGTGACGGCGGGGATCGGCGCGGACGATCTGGCGGCCCGCTTCGACGCGGACCACGACGACTACGGCTCGATCATGACCAGGGCCCTGGCCGACCGCCTGGCCGAGGCGTTCGCCGAGCTGCTGCACGAGCGGGCCCGGCGCGACTGGGGTTATGGCAAGGACGAGAGGCTGAGCAAGGAAGACCTGATCGAGGAGAAGTATCGCGGCATCCGCCCGGCGGCCGGCTATCCATCCTGTCCCGATCACACCGAGAAGAGCAAGCTGTGGAAGATGCTCAACGCGGAGTCGGTGGGCATTCGGCTGACGGAGAGCTACGCCATGATGCCGGCCGCGTCGGTCAGCGGCCTGTATTTCGCCCATCCCGAGGCGAAGTATTTCGCGGTGGACCTGATCACGCGCGAACAGGTGGAGAGCTACGCGGCCCGCAAGGGCCTCAGCCGGGCCGAGGTGGAGCGCTGGCTGGCCCCGAACCTGGGCTATGAGCCGGAGTGAATACCGGGCCGATTGTCCGGCAACGGTGTTCAATCTCCAGGCTTCCCTACCCGAGAGAACTCCTTCCATGAAACGAATCCTGGCTCTGGTTGCCGTCCTGATCGGTTCCGCCATGGCTGTCGCGGAGACGCCGGCCCCCAAGAAGACGCCGAAAGAGGCCCTGCAAACGCTGCACGACCTGATCGGCACTTGGCGGGCGGCGGGCGAGCCACAGCAGGGCACGCGCGAGCAGAAGCAGAAGGGGTTCTGGACCGAAAGCATCTCCTGGGAATGGCACCTCAAGGGCAAGGACGTCTATCTCAAGACTGTCATCACCAAGGGCAAACTCTACAGCGGCGGCGAACTGCGTTACCTGCCGGAAACGGATCGCTATCGTCTCTCTCTGGTCCCGGCCGGCGGCAAGGAGCCGGTGGTCTTCGAGGGACCGCTGAAGGATCGCCGGCTGCTGCTGGAGCGCGTGGACGCCGGCCGCAAGGAGACGCAGCGCGTGACGCTCAGCCTGCTGCACGAGAACCGCTACGTTTACCGCTACGAGGTCAAGGCGGAGGGGATCTCGGTCTTCACGCCGGTGTGGCAGGTGGGCGCGACCAAGGAGGGAGTACCGTTCGCCACCGGGGAGGTCTACCCGGTGTGCATCGTCAGCGGCGGCAAGGGCACGTCAACCGTCACGTACAAGGGCAAGACGTATTACGTCTGCTGCAGCGGCTGCCGGGATGCGTTCCTGGACGAGCCGGAAAAGTACGTGAAGGAGTTCGAGGCGAAGAAGAACAAGAAGTAGCTTGTCGCGTCTTCAACCGGGCTGTTTCTGGAGATGCTCCTGCATCCAGGCAATCTCCTCGGCGCTTGCCGGCAAGTCGAGCGGCTTGGAGTAATCGATACTGTGGAAGTAGCGTGAACGCTCGTAGATGGCCTCGATCATGGGCTGAAGATTGAGAGGAACGTCGGCGTCCGGTTTGGCGAGAGGCACGGGGATGGTGGGAAGCGGCCGTAAGGAGAACGCCGGCCAGACGTGGCAGCGAGGGATGATCGACTTCATCCGTGAAACCAACAGGGTGTAAGGGCTGTTCGGCCAGGGATCAAGCATCGGCATGCGCTGTCCCCCGCGCAGCAGATCGATTTCGACCAGGTTCGCCGCTCCCAGCAGCTGGGCTTGCCGTTTTCGCAGGTAGAGTTCCCAACCCTCCGAGTTCTCCCGCTTGTTGGAGGGAGAAAGAACTTCAATGCTTGTCACCAGCTGTAGTTTCGGGTGCATCTGGTAGATTTCGATAAACGTTTCGCGAAATTCCTCCTCGACAAATGGTCGCAATTCCAGGGGAGCGATCTCCGCGGTGGCCGTGGCCGGTGCTTCCACTGGCTGTCTCTCCCCAGAAGCTGCGTTCACGGGTTCCTTGATCCCGAGGTCCGCGTAGAAAGGGTGTGTTTTCTTTCCTTCCGCTCCAACCAGGACGATGTAGGACCGCTCTTCCGTGCGAACGTGGTAGTGCGGAGGTACGATCGGGCCAAGGAAATGCTTGATCTCGCTAATGAGATCGGAGTGGAAGTCGCGCCACAACCCACACGCCTCGGCGTACGGGTCCATCCCGGGAAAAGGCGATTTCATCCTTTCTTCCTCCAGAGCAGATCAGCCAAGGTGGAAGGTCCACCGCGCAGGAACAGACTCACGGCTCCTCCCTCCTTGTGCAGGAATACCACGTATCCCGAGCTGCCACAATCGCAGCAAGTTGTCTTGCCGACGATTGGCCTTCTCTCGCTTCGTTGCTGCCGGTATCGTCCCGCGCGTTTCGCGGCGAAGGGAGGCTGAACATGCGCCGACACGGTCGAGGGTTTGTGGTTGCCGGCTTGCTGATTCTCGCCGGTCTGGGATCGGCCTTTGCGGAGGCACCGAAGAACGAGCAACCTGATCGGCTGAAGACCATCCTGGCGGAATACGAGAAGGCCAGCAACGCGATCCGCGAGATCCACTACGAGTTCAAGCGGACAGACACTGATCCCATCTTCAAGCAGAAAACGACCGGAACGGGACAGGTTACGTACAGGAAGCCGGACCTGGTGCGAATTGATGAGAAGATGGAGAAGGAAGAAACCTCGCATTTTCTCTTCATGGATCGCAAGATCCACCTTTTTAACCACTTACGGAAGACCGAGATGATCTTTGGGCCGCTCCCAAAGGAGTTCGGCTACCCAGAACATCCGGAGGTATACCCGAAATCGGATGGGTTCTGGGGTAACCTCCTCAACCCGGGTGTATGGCTGGTGGGGCCAGCCTCCCTCTACCTCCCCCTGCCGATTCGCCATCTGGAGCAAACTTGCCAGTTGCGAGTGACGTCCGAAGACGAACACTGGATTTGTCTGGTGGTCAAGCCCACCGAACGAGGGATGAAGGGGAGCTTCGAGCAGATGGAAGTGGTCCTGAATGCGAAGACCTATCACATCAGACGTGTGTGCCTTTACGAACCCACCGGCAGAATGGTTTGCGTGGACGTGGAGAAAGCGGTGATCAACCCGAAGGAAGGCGTCACCCCCGAAACCATTCGCAAGGGACTACCCCAGGGATGGAAGCAAGAGGAAAGTAAGGCAGTGTTGCCGGAGATCAAATGGGAGGGGCAGAAAAAGTAACGAGCAACTCCGCGTCCTCACTCCTCCAGCCCTGTTTCAACGATCTCGAAGAACTCCAGTTTGTCCAGGGCGTGCCAGATCCGGCCGCGCTGCAGCTCGGTCATGGTGGGCGCGTGCTGGTCCCACCAGCCGGCCCAGTCGCGCATCGTGATCGGAGGAGCGTAGCGCGGTTTGATCCGGGTCAGTTCGGGAGGCTCCAGGCCCAGCTCGCGCACCCAGTCCAGAAACACAGGCTCCGGAAAGCTCGTCAGACCTGCCAGGCCGGCAAAGTTCTTGTCCGGGTAAAGTTTCTCCAGCCGAAAGCAGTGGAAGGGGTTGACGTGGGCCGGCAGGGGAATCTCTCCCCTGCCGGCGGCGTGGAGGTACTGCTCCGCGGCCTGCCGATTGGTGAACGCACGGAGGAGAGGTTTGCTGGGTGGGTGCGCATCCTTCTCATTCAGCACACTGGGCTCCAGCAATTCCCGCCAGCGGATCAGGAACAAGGGATTGTGCGGCGGTGGCTTCGGTTTCGCGCGTGCTGTCATGGCGGGTGATTCCTCAATCGTGATTCGGTCTTACTCCGCGGGGTTGGCAGACACGGTTTCCTGGTCGAGGTCCACTTCCACGATCTGATAATTGCGAAGTTTGTCGAAGGCCTGGTACAGGCGATCCTCCTGCTCCCCGGTGAGTTCTCCTGCAATTCGTTCCCACCAGTCGTACCACCCTTCCAGACCCCGTCGCCCATTCCCACGTGGCGGGATGCCAAGGTCCTGGAGGAGGTTGTTGAACTGCACTTCGGAGAGCGTGCTCCACGCGCTGAGTGTGAAGCCGTGTTCCAGCGGCGAGCCGGCCAACGTGGCTCCTTTTGTGAGGAGGTACTGCTCGGCCTTGGTCCGGTCCGTGAAAGCCTTGATCGACTCATCCTCACCTGAGCGGGAGTAGTATTCGTCGTTATACTCCCAGCCAACCCTCTGGATGACGTAGGCCTTGCGCCTGGTATTTGGCTGGTTCATGTTCCCTCCGTTGCGAAACCCATCTTCCCCACATTCGGAGAGATACCACGGACGCTGGCCTGTTACAATCTCAGCAGGCCGTCACCGGAGCGGACTTTTTGTTGACGGCTGAGCCGGAAAGGTGGATCAATCATCCACCTGCCGTCTCGCTCGGCGGGCTGCTGAGCGGGGGTTGTTCCGCTTTGGAAACGGAGAGGCCATGGGCTTCGAGCAAACCATTGTCGTCCGTTCGCAGGTGTCCGCCGCCAACCGGCAGGCGATCTATGACGCCGCGTTCGCCCGCTGGCCGTTCGTCCGCGCCCCGAGGGACAGTCGGTCATTTCCGGATCGGGTCGTCTTCGCACCGCCGGAACTGACGAGCTACAAGTTCGACGGACTCGCCGATGCCGCGGAGGCCCAGGACCAGAACGCCGCAGTCCACGACGGGCTCCCGGACGGCCAGCAGCTGGCTGTGGCCACTGCCGAAGGGGTCGTCCGCTGGCAAGCCGCGAAGCCGGCAAAGTGAACGGCTCCGCGGGAGAAACGGTCAGGGCCCCCACGTCTCCCGACTCGTCTTTGTCGAGTCTCCCTGGGTGTCCCTCCCGATTTTGGCATGGCTGCCGAGCCGCGCACGCAGCGCAGCGGAGTAAGCGGCCCTGCGAACTTCACGGGGCCGCTTACTCCGCTGCGCTGCGTGCGCGGCTCGGCGGGCCGGTGCCGTCTCCGGCCCCGCCAAAATCGAGAGGCCCCCCGCAGCTGGCGTCCCTCTGGATTTCGGCGAGCGGCGCGGCGTCAGCCCGCCGGTATCGGCTGCACCAGCACCGGCGGGCTTACGCCGCGCCGCTCACCGAAATCCAGAGGGACACCCAGTCCCCCCATGGGCTCCACCGGTCCGACTTGCGAAAACCCGTGGAGTGTCCGATAATATCTGGAGCCGATCCCAATAGGAGCCGAAGTGTCAATGTCCATGGAGAATCCCTTCGCCCATCGGCTGGAGGCGGACGAACGCCAACGGCTGGAAATGGTGCTGAAGGAGTTCGCGGCGGCCCGGAAGCAGGGTCGGCCGGCACTGGAGGACTATTTGCCCCGGCAGCCCCGGCTGCGCCTGGCGGTGCTGGTGGAACTGACCCAGGCGGACCTGATCGACCGTCTCCAGCTGGGCGAGGAGGGCAGCGCCGCGGACTATCTGCGGCGCTACCCGGAACTGAAGCGGCTTCCCGGAGCGGAGGCCCGTTTGATCGCGACGGAGTTCGAGCAACGGCTCCGTCGCCAGCCGGACCTGGACCTGGAGACGTTTCTGGAGCGCTATCCCGCCCAGCGGGAGGGACTGCTTCGGAAGGATGAAAGCAGAATGATGAAGGATGAATCCGAGCCGGTCTTGATTCATCCTTCCGAGGACGCCAATCCCCCGACCCCGGACCTGGATGAGCCGACCCTGCCTGTGTGCCTGCACGCCTGCGTGCAGGAGGGCCCCGACTGGACGCCCGGGGCCGCGCCGGCCCCGCTGCCCTCGATTCCGGGGTACGAGGTCCTGGAGGTGCTGGGCAGCGGCGGCATGGGCGTGGTCTACAAGGCCCGGCAAGTGAAGGCGGACCGCCTGGTCGCCCTCAAGATGATCCTGAGCGGCGTCCAGGCCAGCGGCCCGGCCCTGAACCGCTTCCGTACCGAGGTCCAGGCCGTCGCCCGCTTGCAGCATCCCAACATCGTGCAGATCCACGAGGTCGGCGAACAGGCCGGCCTGCCGTTCTACTCGCTGGAGTTCTGTGCCGCCGGCAGTCTGGCGGATCGGTTGCGCGGCTCGACGCTGCCTCCCCTGGAAGCGGCCCGGCTGATCGCCACCCTGGCCCGGGCCATGCACGCGGCCCATGAGCAGCAGGTGATCCACCGCGACCTGAAACCGGCCAACATCCTCCTGGCCGGCGGCAGTGCCGAGACGCCCCTGGCCCGGCTGACACCCAAGGTGGCCGACTTTGGACTGGCCCGCAAGTTGGACGACTCCTGTCAGACTCACAGCGGCGGGCTGGTGGGCACGCCCAGCTACATGGCTCCCGAGCAGGCTGGCAGCCGGCCCACCCAGCAAGGAGCGACCACCGACGTCTACTCCCTGGGAGCGATCCTGTACGAGTGCCTGACCGGCCGGCCTCCCTTCAAGGCCGCCACCTCGGCCGAGACCCTGCTGCAGGTCCTCCACGCCGACCCGGTGCCGCCGTGCCGGCTGGCCCCGGCCCTGGCCCGCGATCTGGAAACCATCTGTCTGAAATGTCTGGAAAAGGCCCCGCCGAAACGCTACGCCAGCGCCCTGGAGCTGGCCGAGGACCTGGAGCGCTTCCTGGCCGGCAAGCCCATCCGGGCGCGTCCGGTCGGCCTGGGAGAGCGGGCGCTCAAGTGGGCCCGCCGGCAGCCGGCCGCCGCGGTCCTGCTGGCCGGAACGTTGCTGGCCTTCTTCGTGCTGGGCGCCAGTGTCTTGCTGTTCGCCACGTACCTGCAGCGTGCCCTGGAGCAGCGCACCCTGGAACTGCAGACCGAGCATACGGTTCGCGACCGGGAAAGCCGCGAGCGCGCCTATCTGACGCACGTGCAGGTGGGCTACCAGCTCTGGAAGAACGGCGAGATCCAGCAGGGCCTGGAGGTGCTGGCCCCCTACGACGCCGGCCGGCTCGGGAAAGCCGGCCGGTCGATGCAGGGTTTTGAGCCCGGCTTTGAATGGTCTTACCTCTGGCGGCAGTGCGATCGTCTGCGGGCCTCCCTGCCGGCTCACGAGGGTGGGGTCTTGCAGGCCGTGTTCGCGCCGGACGGCAAGACCCTGGCCAGCAGCGGGGTCGATGGCCTGGTGAAACTCTGGGACACGACCACCTGGCAGACCCGGGACCTGTCCGGGCATACTGGTCCGGTCCTGGGACTGGCATTCTCTCCCGACGGGTCCATGCTGGCCAGCGCTAGCGACGACGGCACGGTTCGGCTCTGGGACGTGGCCGGCGGCAAGCAACGCAGGTGCCTGACCGGGCACACCGGGGCCGTTCCTTGCGTGGCCATTTCGCCCGACGGCAAGTGGCTGGCCAGCGGCGGCTCGGACGGTCAAATCAAGTTGTGGGACCTCGCCACGGGGAGCCCCCAACCGCCGCTGGCGGAGCATCCGGGCCGGATGCGGGCCCTGGTCTTCGCTCCGGACGGCCAGACTCTCGCCAGTGCGTGCGATCGGGGCTGGCTCAAGGTCTGGGATCTGCGCCGGGACCTGTCGCGCCAGCCGGCAACACCCGGTCACCGCCCTGGCGTTCAGCTCGTCCAGTTCGACCCTGATCGGGGCCTCCGAGGATGGTGGCCTCAAGTTCTGGGACACGTCCCTGCGATCCCAGACGGCGGCGCTCCCCAGCGAACAGGGCAAAGCCCTGTGTCTGGCCCTGGCTCCCGGCGCCCCAATGCTGGTTTCGGGCGGCCAGGACGGCACGGTCCGGTTGTGGGACCTGGAACGCTCCCGGAGTCGGGTGGTGCTGCGCGGACACCGCAAGGCCGTCCGGGCCGTGGCGCTGGCTCCGGGTCGGCCTGCCGGCAGCACGCTGCTGCTGGCCTCCGCCGGGGCAGATGGGACCGTCAAGCTCTGGGACCTGTGCCCGCAGTTCGGCAAGGTGAGGCTGGCAACCGCCTTTCGTCCCGCCGGCCCGCTGGCGGTCGCCCCGGATGGCAAAACGCTGGCCCTGGTGGACGCCAACCACGTGGTCCAGCTCGTGGACCCGGACAGCGGCCAGGTGCAAGCCAGCTGTCGGGGCCATTGGGGTGTCATCCGCAGCGTGGCCTTTGCCCCGGACGGCCGCACTCTGGCCACGGCCAGTGAGGACCGCACCGTCCGTCTCTGGTGCAGACAGAGCGGCCAGCAGCATCTGCTGCTGGCCGGCCAGCAGGAGCCGGTCAGCAGTGTGGTGTTTGCGCCCGACGGCCGCACCCTGGCCGCCAGCGTCTGCAAGGGACCGATCCGGCTGTGGGAGTTGCCCTCGGGCCGGGACCTCGGCACCCTGCACCACGGGCCTGCCCAACCTGTCGGGCAGAGGGCCGACGGGACGCACTCGACCCCCCTGGCCTTTTCACCGGACGGAACGACACTGGCCGTCGGCGGTCGGGGTTGGGTCCAGCTTTGGGACATGGCCAGCCGAAGACTGCGGCAAACGCTCTCCGGACACGACCAGGACGTGCTGTGTCTGGCGTTTTCGCCGGACGGCGCTCTGCTGGCCAGCGGTGGCCGGGACCGCGTCATCAAGCTGTGGGACCTCGAGGCAGGGCGGGGAACGGTCCAGCCTGATTGGCCACACCAACTCAGTTGCGGGCCTGGCGTTCACGCCGAACGGGCGGACCCTCGCCAGCGGCAGCTGGGACGGCACCGTCCGGTTGTGGAGCGCGTCAGGCCAGCAGTTCGGCGCCCTGGAAGGACACCGGGGACGGGTGCTGTGCGTCGCCTTCTCTCCGGACGGGCGAACCCTGGCCAGCGGCGGCGAAACGCCCGCGGGGGCCGGCGAGGTCCTGCTCTGGCGGAGCAGCCCGCGGCCGTAGGGCCCACGGGAGGGCCGTCCTACCGCTTCATTTCGGTAGGCTTTGCTGGATCGCCTGCAGCGCCGCCAGACGCTCCTGATCCTGCTGGAACGTCTTGCGCTTTTCCTGATACGACGCCGTGTTCTTGGTGCAGACCAGAGTGTGCGGCGATCCTATCCGTTCGGTCCTCGTGCCCAGGTCGCATCTGGTATGGCGGATCGCATCTTCCAGATGAGTCCGGACACCCTGGACGGCGCGGAAGCGGTGCTCACGTTCCCCTGGATCTTCCAGGAACCGTTTCAGCTCGGCGCAGTGGGCGCACTTGCAGGAGATCGGAGCGGCTCGCCGATAGTCGGTCGGCGGCTGCGGGGCCTGGGCCGTCAGCTCTTCCAGCTGCAAGCAGCACGCGGCGACCCACTCCGACAGGCCCGGGCTGGACTGCTTGACGTTTTTCGCAAGCCAGGCTTGCAGGCCGGTCAGCGTGGGCTCGTGGACCTCGCGCAAGGGATACAGCTGGGGTCGGGCCAGGACCTGGGCCACGAGCCGTGAGAGCAGATCCGCCTGTTTGCTGGCCAGCAGCGCCTTCGTGAGGCCGGTGAGCACCACCTTCCGATCAACTCTTTGGGCACGCCAATCCGATTTTGCTTCCTGATCGATGCTTTCCAGGGCCTGGTCGACCGACTGAGCCGCGGCCTGGCACACTTCGAGCCACTCCTCTTGCTGCCGCGGCTTCGCCTGGGAGATTGCCTCCAGCAGGCCAACGTTCCGCAGGAGGTTCCCGGTGGTCGTCTTGCTGAAGATGGCGTCCAGTTCGGTCTTGTAGTGCTTCCACCCATGCGTTGTGCAGGCCTTGATCAGGGAGCGATGGGGCTGAATCGAGCCATCCCGGGTCATGACGACACCCAGGTAGGCCTTGAGCAGCTTCAGGTCGTCCAGCTCGGCGAGCAGCCGCGAGAGGGGATCGCTTTTGTCTTCGTCGTAGGGCCCTCCGTAGGTAGACTCCGGCCAGCGGGCGATGATCGTGGCGGCGAAGTCAAGGCAGCTTGTACGCAGAGCATCCGCGTGCTTCTTGCTGGCTTTTTGCCCTTGCTTCACCAGCTTTTCCAGAGCCTGGATGGCCACGTTGTTGCCGGCGTCACAGAGTACGTCGAACGACTTCCTGGTGGGCCAGAGAATGATCGCCCCATGCCGATACCAGCGATCGAGCGTCATGCCTTCGTTGCCGGTGTAGCCCTCGAACTCCTCCTCGGGCTTCACGTCGCGCAACGCATCGGGGTCCAGCAGCTCGTCTTCCTCGACCTCAATCTCCCCGGTCGGCAGCCAGGCGCCTTCCCCCGCGACCCAGTGATCCGCGGTCAGGCTGGACTCGAACACTTCTTCCATCTCATAGTCGCCCTCGGCGTCCTCTTCATCCTCTTCGTCTTCGTCCTCGTCCTCCTCGTCGTCCCAGCGACCGCCGTAACCGTATCCGTAGTCATTGCCGTCGTCCACGGCGGAACCGGATTCGTGCAGGGTCAGCAGGGCCAGGTGCGCCTGGCAGTCGGCCTGCCGGGCGGCTTTCCGAAGAACGTCAGCCCAGGCCCGATCCACGCCTTTGAGCGTGTCCCAGCTCAGGCCCTTCTGGGTGTAGTGATGCTCCAGCGTGATCACCAGTTTGTGCGGCTCGTCCTTCTCGGCCCACTCACGCAAGATCCCGGCGATGGTCTCCACGTGTTCCGCGCTGCGGGGCGCGGTGATGCGCTTTTTCGATTTGGCCAGCGTCAGGTTGTAGACCAGGCAGAGACGATAGCCCTTCTTGAGAGGGCGGACCTCATGCTCGCAGTCGGCATAGAAGGCGGCGTAGTGGTTGCGAAACAGGTTCTTGTCGCCGCTCTGGAAGTCGATGGACTTTTCCTGCCCCTCGTGCCGGACCACCAGTTCGCCGCCCTCAAAGGAAGAGGGCAGCACAATGACCAGCGTCGCCACCATGCGATCGAGCTTCTCGCCATCGCGGTGCGGCAGGAAGAAGCTGCCGGGCTCGTACAGCAGCAGTTCGTAGAGGTGGCTTTCCAGCTTCTGTTTCTCCAGGCCCAGCTCTTCCTGGACAGTTTTCACCGTCTCCTTGAGGAATTCCTCCCAGTCGGGATTGGTCAGGGAGAATTGCTTCGGCTGCAAGCGCCAGACGCGGCGGACGCTGGTATCAACGAGTGTTTCCTCGCCCTTACCGTAGGGGGCCTGTTCGCAAAGTTTCTTGAGTTCTTTCGCCTGCTTGACGGTGAGCGGCAACCCAATCGGGCCAAGGTCCCCGACCTCCAACCCGGGCAGCACCACCGGAGCGCTGCCGCTGACACAGAAGGTGCCGGGGCGATCGATTTTCTCCAGCACCTCGCCGAGTTTGTCCGCGACGGACTTGCTCATGGGATTCTCCCTGGCCTCGTTGTGGAGCCTGGATTTGCTGTTGCCGGCTCGATACGGCTAACGATAGCCGAACCGCGCAGAGTTGGCAACGAGGTTGTGTTGCCGTACCCTGAACGTCATTTCCGTCGGCGACGGACGCGCTTGTGGGTGACTCCGTCACTGGCCACGTAGCCGGCTCTGGGCTCGTAGAAGTCGCAGGCAATCCACTCGGCGGGCTGGATGATCGGCGTCTGGGCAAAGCACAACCGATCAAAGCGGACGCTGCGTACCAGATGCCGCAAGTCCGGTGGCAATTCATCGACGTGGATGGGACGCAGCGGGCATTCCTCCCGGCCATAGGGTCCGGCGACGTCATCGCCCCAGAGGTGGCCGTAGCAGTACAGGCCGAAGCGTGCGGGGAAGAAGGGGAGATCCTCGCTATCCGGGGGCAGTTCATCCCGATCGATGTCGTAGTTGAAGCAGCCCAGGCACGCTCCGCTGTCGTGCAGGCGATCCAGGATGCCATTGTCAGGATGACGCAACACCACAGCCGCCGCGCTGCTGGCTCGCACCTCGAAGGCGCGGCCCGCGGCGATCTCCTCGCGCAACAGATCCAGAGACTGGAGGAAACACAGAGCGGGCCAGTGCCAGCGTCCGCGGTAGTGGTTGGCCGCCTTGCGACCGAACTGCCGTCCCGAGAGATCGAAGACGACCGTGCCCGCGGGCAACTGGGCCCGCAGCCGACGTTTCAGCTTCGAGCCGTCTTCCTGCGTATGGCCGACCGCGACGGCGCCCATCGAGCCGGAGTCGAAACAGGCGACGTGGCCGGCCTGGTCGATGGCGAACCACTCGGTGTCCATGCTGTGGGCGGCGGGGAAATCGGGGACCATCGGCTTGTCCTTTCTTGAAAGGCGGCCGCGTTCGGAAGCGGCCGCCTGACAGGAGGAAACCGGCCTGCCAGCCTGCCAAACTCAGGACGCCTGGCACAGAAGCCCGAAAGAGCCGGTCGCTGACGGAGGAGTGCCACACGGCGTCATTTTTCTGCGTGCCTGCCATCTGCCAGGGTATTCGGGAGCTGGCTGCTTGTCTTCTTCCCGCCGCTCCTGACATTCTTTCCGCCGCCTCTCTGGCAGACATTCCTTCTCTGCGGAACAAAAAAAGACCGCCAGCGCCCAAAGAGGACGCTGGCGGTCGGGGTGTCAGTCGGTCAGTCGGGCTGGATTACCAGCGACGGCTGCCGGCGCCGCGCTGCGAGCGGTCGGAGCCGCTGGAGCGGGGCCGCTCCTCACGGGGCTTGGCTTCGTTGACGGTCAGCGACCGGCCCTGGAACTGCGAGCCGTTCAGGGTGGCGATGGCCTCATCGCCGCCGTCCTCCATCTCGACAAAGCCGAAGCCGCGCGAACGGCCGGTCTCGCGGTCCTCGACGATCTGGGCCCGGGCCACGGTGCCGTAATCGCCGAACAGCTTCAGCAGATCGTCCGCGGTGGTCTGAAAGGAGAGGTTTCCGACGTAGAGATTCTTGCGCATGGTCATCCTTTGGGGTCCTGTGGACCCATCTGCAAACGAGAGCGGCATCCTGCTTGTCCAACGGGGATCGAGCAGCTCTGCACTATCCGGCAATCAGGCTTGACGTTCTCGGGAGCTGCGGGGCAAAGGAAGTCCGTGGCAGGTAAACCAAGAAAGGCAATGCACAAAAGCGGCAGTCTCGTTCAACACGTATCGGGCAGGCCACGCCTGCCTCACAGTGGCATTGTAGGGACCGGTTCGAGGAAAGTCCAGGGGTGTTTTTCCAATGCACGTGGTCTGCCCTGGGCTCCAGGAGGTCGCAAGGACTCCTCTCGGCGAGCTGGACGTGCAGCGTCAGGCGCCCTGGTTATCGCCGGTTTGCGTGACAAGCCGGGCCACCGCTTCTTCGAGAAGCTGGGCCGCCAATTGCATCGGACTCACCTTCCGCTCGGGCGTGCTGGCCAGCTCGGCCAGACGCTCCAGGGCCTGCTGCGTCGCCGCGTTCATCGGCACCTTGGGATGATAGACCCAATCCGGGTCCGTGGGTCGGCCCGGTCGCTGTCCCTGTCCCGGCTGCAAGCGTGCCTGCAAGGCCGCGATGATTGCCGCCAACCGGGCCATCCCGAAGGCGCCCCCACCCACGTCCGGAACCTGACAGACGATCTCAGCCCCCAGCTTCCGGGCGATCTGCTCGATGTTCTTGGCCATGATTGGCCTCCCTTCTGCTGTTGCGCAGAGCGCATCTTGCAAGGGCAGGTGCTTTCGCTTCTCCATGATCGCCGCCTTCTTGGCCTGGTCGGCGGCGGTCGGCTGCACCCGATTCCGTCTACCCAGCAAGGACCAGGTGCTTGGGGATGGTTCCGTCTCAATACTCCTTGATCTCCATGCCAAACTCCGCCATCAGTTTCCGACCGGACTCCGCCATCTGGTCCATCCAGCATTCGGGGAGCAAATGATCGATTAGGTCCAATAGGTTCCACAGCGAAAACGGATCGAGCAGCAGCCGGCCCAGCTCGATCCGTACTTCCTCGGCGTCGGGCGTTTGCCAGCCGGATTGGCCGTGCGCTCGCGCTATGGCGACTGTCCCTTCTCTTGCTATGGCTAGGGCGAGATCGGCGGGCAGCTCGCCGAAATGCCGGAATCCTGGGTTTTCACCCGGTAAGGGAGTCAAGTCATCTTCTCTCCGGTCTCGACGCGCTCTCGGAGTCCGAAAGAAAGCATGAAAGTGTTCTTCCAGCAAGTCCCGATGCTCGGTGAAGGCATTCCAGTCGAGCAGGACTCGCTCCAGCCAGGCGAGCAGCGGTCCCACGTCCTCGGGTGGCAGCAACGGCTTGCCTGAAGACTGGGAGTCCGTGAGGATCAGGTTCACCAGACGGTCACGAACGTCGGTAGGCATCTGGGGTGTCGTTGTGGATCGATTCATGGGTTAGTCACCTTTCGCTCATCTGTCATGGAGAAAAACCGAACTGGAGCCAATACCGGCGACCACGGTATTACGGCCATCCGATCCCCGTTGGAAACTCAGGAAACGGACAGGCATCGCGGGCATGAGCAGTCGTGAGCGCCGCCAAGAGTGCCCCGTAGGCTTGCCGGGCCATGCGGCGTGCATCCGCAGGAGAGATTCCTCCCAGGGCCTCAGCAAGTTGCCGATCCGTCAGTTGATCGACGTAAAGCCACAGGAGCAACCGGCGGCGTTCCAGGGCCTGCTGCGCTTGCTCCGTCGCGGAGATCGCCCGATCCTCCGGTAAGGACGGTAACCGATCCAGACAAACCCGGACGAACCGCAGGTCGAAAACCAGCCGCAGAGCCTCACGCCAGCAGCTGGCAATGAACCAGTTGGCATACTCCTTCCTGCTCAGAAAATAATCCGGAAAGTCCCGGCGTTCTCGGGCCAAGGCGACGACCCGGGAGACTGCCTCCGAGACGACCTGTTGCACGTGCGGCTTGAGGATGACATATTCTTGCAAACGCAAGCTCGTTCGATCCTCAGCGACCTGAACGGTAGCCGGGGTCCATTGCGGGAACGTTGCTGGCCAGCGGCGCCATTCATGGATTCGTTTCCTCCCTGTGCCAATGCAACCATCGGGGACTGAAGGAGATAATGCGCTGCCACGCCGATTGTTTCTCCACACCTCATCGCCACGCTGGCACCGCTTGCACGTTCCCGGCCGCATCCTTACTCCTTGCATACGGCACCCATGCAATCCCGAAGTGCGTCACCCGCACATCGACCTTGCGCGGCTTCACCTGGATCGGCTTCGCCTCATCGCCGATTTGCTTCCACTTCTCCCGGATCTCTGCCTTCTTGACCTGGTAGTCGGTCGTCAGCTTGCGCACCTTCGGGTCATCGCTGTCGCTGGCAGGAGCAGACTTGCTTGGATAAGCCGAAAAGCCAGCCGATTCCCCAGCCGCCACTGCTCTGCTGCACCGGAGCCCTATCATCCGGAAGAGTTGAGTCGAGAGCAGCGAACCTGGGTCTGAACTTGACTTTCTCCATCTCCAGAGCCTGCTGGGCAGCGGCACTGCGCGCCTGCCCGGCACCGCTCCTGGAACGACTCCAGACTCTCGCCAGGTTCGCTGATCAACTCCAGCGTCCGATTCTCGAACAGCGAGAGCTTCTGTGTGCTGTAGAGATACTCACCAAAGGCTTTTTCCAGGGACCTTGAGCTTTTGGCCCGGTGTCGAGCGATTCCGGCACGTTGTCCCTGCGCACGCCGGTGCCGCCTTGCCGTCCAATCTACCGCCGATCGAGCTCCGCGCGATCCCAATCTAGCGGCATCCCGGTCTCCAGGAGCGCTTGGCAATCAGGCGGATCGGCAGCGGATGCTCGATTCCCTTGCGTTTGTCCACCACGAAGGCCACCTCCGCGAAACCGAGGACCATCGGTTGATACTCGATCTCCATTCCGGCTTGCGGCGTCTTGATCGGCAGGAAAAACTGGTGGAACGTCGGGTGGCAGCACCGGCGGGGGGATGTTGGCCGATTGCCTTCAAGGCGGAGACTCGCGGCCGCAGGACCTTTGCTGCAGCTTCTCGCGGAACGTCTTGTCCTGGAGGCGGAGGGCGTTGTTGGCCCACGGCAGCTTGCCGCAGGTCGGGCAGCGGTCACCGACCTCCGCCGGCAGCTCCGTGGCAGTGCGTGCAGAGCGGAATTGCCATCGGAGCCGAGCCGTTCTTCAGCGGCTCCATCAGCAGGCCCACCTGGTCGCGCGTCATCGGGCCGCGCAGGAACGACAGCGCCCAGCGGCTCTGGAACAGCAACGGCGTCTGGCCGATGGATGTCGTGCAGCAGGAAGATGCGATTGCCCAGCGACGAGATGACCGTCTCCAGATAAGCCCGATCCGTCAGCGTGCCGTGCTCGGCGGCCACGCTCTCCAGGCCCTCGAGCAGCCGGGCCTTGTCGCGCTCGGTCTGCAGCTTGCCGACGAACCAGGTGCCGGCGTTGGACAGGGCCTTGTAATCCAGATCGACCGGGTTCTGCGTCGCCAGCAGCACGCCGACGCCGAAGGCCCGGGCCTGCTTCAGCAGCGTCATCAGCGGCTGCTTGCTCGGCGGGTTGGCCGGGTGCGGCGGCAGGTAGCCGAAGACCTCGTCGAAGTAGAGGATGGCACGCAGGTTGCTCGTGCCCGGCTGCTTGCGCGTCCAGCTCAGCACCTCTTCCAGCAGCAGCGTCATGAAGAACATCCGCTGCGTGTCGTCCAGATGGGCGATGTAGAAGATCAGCTGCTGCGGCTTGCCGGCGCGGTAGAGCATGCTCGCCAGGTCGAGCGGCTCGCCCGTCGTCCAGGTCGAGAAGCTCGGCGCGGCCAGCACGTTGTTCAGCAGCGAGGCGAACTTGAGCCGCTCCTTCTCGGGGAAGAACGTCTCCAGGTTGAAGGCGCCGACCGTGCGATCGGCGGGTTCTGGATCTGCTGGATCAGGTCCGGGCAGGTCGAGGTCCTTGCTCGGCCTGTCCAGGCAGTGCAGCAGCAGTTGGGCGATGAGGATGTGTTCGCGCGACTGCACGGGATCGCTGGCGATGCCGGTCAGGCCGAGCAGGGCGGTGGCCGTGGCGTCGATCTTCTGGTTCAGGGCCTCGCGCGGCATCTTGCCCTTGGGCGCGGCGAAGGTGCCCAGGATCGACAGCGGCAGGCCGGCCTCGCTGCCGGGCGTGTAGATGCGCCACTCCGACGAGGCTCGCAGCCGCATGATGCGCTCCGGCGTCTGGGCCGTCTCCGTCCAGACCCTTGCGCCAGCGGGCCGGCGACCTGCTCGGCGTACTCCGGCACCGTCAGCCCCTTTTGCTGGGCGTCCTCGGGATTGAGCCATTGCTCGAACTTCGCGGCTCGAGGTCGGGGAACTGCAGGAGCAGGTTGGTCAGGTCGCCCTTGGGGTCGATGATGATGCACGGGATGCCGTCGATGGCCGCCTCTTCGAGGAGGCTGATGCACAGGCCGGTCTTGCCCGAGCCGGTCATGCCGACGACGACGCCGTGCGTGGTCAGGTCGCGGGCGTCGTACATGACGTACTTGTCGGGCAGGATGGTCTTCCGGTCCAGGTCGTACTCGCGGCCAAGGTAGAAGCAAGCATGCTCCAAGTTGACGGTGTCGGAGTATGTGTCTTTGCCACCATCTTTCTTGCCGCCTTGAGTGAGGTCGCCTGGTGGTGATTCTTGTTGGTGGGTTGGTCCTTCGAGCCCTGATTCTGGCCCAGCGATTTTGTTCTTCAAGAGAGAATCAATGTGTTCAGCGACGATCTGAGCATCGGGAAATCGACGTTCTCGGCCGGACACACACTGCTTGATGACTCGGACGGTTTCCGCATCCACGCCCAGCTTGACGGAGTACCTCATCGAAGTCAAGGGGGACACCCCGTTGTACGTTGCAGGTCAGCAACTGAAACCAGATCACACCCAGGGCATGTACATCGTCCCGCGGGTCGGGTGTTGAACCATCCGCCTGTTCAGGTGAAGCGTACAGGGGCGTATGGCTCCCGCGCAGGGTTTGGCTCAGAAGGTCACCCCGGCTCACTCCCCGCGTCGCCTCGGCAATTGACCTGCGAGATGCGATTCCCCCAATGCCGAAGTCGCCGATCTTCAGGTCGAATCGACCACCCTCCTTGCGAACCACGAAGATGTTTGCCGGTTTCAGGTCACGGTGGACAATCGGTGGGTCGAGACGGTGTAATGGCCCAATTGTCCTGGCCAGTTTGAGGATCACCCGAGATGCCTGTTGCACGCACTTCTCCGGCAGCAACCGGTGCCAGTCGTGCATCAACCCGCACAAATCGCCGCCGTTGATGAACTCGTAGGCCAGGCATGGCGGATCACTATCCAGGTAAACGCTCTTGAGTTCGACAATCCCGGGGTTGGCGACACTGAGACTTTATCCGATCCATCAGCTTGGCTTCATGTCTCAAGAAACGGACAGCCTCCGGGTCAAGGCAGAACTTCAGCGCCAGCGGCGGTTTGCTGGGCTGGGAAGCATGTTCTGCCTTCCAGACTTCAGCGAAGCCGCCGACCCCAAGCAGGTCGGTCAACACCAAACCACCTGCTACCCGGTCTCCCGGCCGGAATCGAGGTGGTCGTTGGGGCAAGATACGGACGAACTCCTCCGGTTTCTTGATCGAGAAGTTCCGGGGCAGGCTCCGGCCTGTCGGATCGGCAGGTCTTCTCAAGGAAGAGCGGATCGAGCCAGGCACCTGTTCCAGGTAGGCGGCAAGATTTGTCTCGACATCCGGCTGAGCCAGTTGAGCGGCTACTTCAGGAGACGCCGTCGCTCGGATTTCGACCAGGGTCTGTCGGACCTCGTCCTTGACCTCATCCTGGGTAGCCTGGGCTGCTGCCTCGATTTGACCGAGATCCTCCTGGCCCTGACAGCGTTGTCGGAAGCGATCGCAGCACATCAACTGCAATATCGTAGAGACGTTCTCCGAAAGGGATTAGCCCGATCAGACACTTCGGACCTTGGGCGACAACCGCCTCACCGATACAGCGGAGTAGAAGGCTGAACTCTGCGCATGGTTGACTTCGGCAGTCTGCAATGAGTATCCGTTGCTTTATAGTCTAACCAGGAAGCTGGGTGGACGCCAACAGAAAGCGGAGAGTGAATCCATTCGGTTCGGGTGCGATCTGTTATCGCCACGCCGGCACGGTCTGCACGTTCCCGGCCGCATCCTTCCTGCCGCACGTACGGCACCCACGCAATTCCGAAGTGCGTCACGCGCACATCGACCTTGCGCGGCTTGATCTGGATCGGCGTCGCCTCCTCGCCGACGCGCTTCCACTTCTCCATGATCTCCGCCTTCTTGGCCTGGTAGTCGGCCGTCAGCTTGCGCACCTTCGGGTCATCGTTGCTGCTGACGCTGGCGGGCGCGGGCTTGCTGGACGAGCCGAACAGCCAGCCGATGCCCCAGCCGCCGCTGCTCTGCTGCACCGGCGGCGTGTCGTCGGGCAGGCGGGCATCGAGGGCCTCGAACTTCGGCTTGAACTTGATCTTCTCCATCTCCACGCCCTGCTGGGCCGCGACTGCGGCCCCGGCCCGGCAGCGCTCCTGGAACTTCTCCAGGCTCTCGCCCGGGTCGCTGACCAGCTCCAGCGTCCGGTTCTCGTACAGCGATAGCTTCTGGGTGCTGTAGAGATGCTCGCCGAAGGCCTTTTCCAGCAGCCTTGAGCTTCTTGCCCGTGTCCAGCGATTCGGGCACGTTCCCCCAGCGCACCGCCGGCGCCGCCCTGCCGTCCAGCTGGCCGCTGACGGGCTCCGCACGCTCCCAGTCTACCGGCATCCCGATCCCCGGAGCGGTGGCGATCAGCCGGATCGGCAGCGGATGCTCGACTTCCCTTCCGCTTGTCCAGCACGAAGGCCACCTCCGCGAAACCGAGGACCATCGGCTGATACTCGATCTCCATGCCGGCTTGCGGCGTCTTGATCGGCAGATAGAACTGGTTGACGTCAGGCGGCAGCACTGGCGGGTGGACGCTGGTCGCTGCCGCTGCCGCCTTGAAGGCCGGAATCGCGGCCGAGGACCGTTGCTGCAGTTTCTCGCGGAACGCCTTGTCCTGAAGGCGGAGGGCGTTGTTGGCCCACGGCATCTTGCCGCAGGTCGGGCAGCGGTCGCCGACGTCAGCGTGCAGCTCGGCATGGCAGCTGGTGCAGAGGGGAATGGCCATCGGGGCCGCCGTCTTCAGCGGCTCCATCAGCGTGCCCACCTGCTCGCGCGTCATCGGACCACGCAGGAACGACAGCGCCCAGCGGCTCTGGAACAGGATCGGTTTCTGCCGGTGGATGTCGTGCAGGAGGAAGATCCGATTGCCCAGCGAGGCGATCACCCGCTCCAGGTAATTACGGTCCGTCAGCGTGCCGTGCTCGGCGGCCACGCTCTCCAGGCCCTCCAGCAGCCGGGCCTTGTCGCGCTCGGTCTGCAGCTTGCCGACGAACCAGGTGCCGGCATTGGACAGGGCCTTGTAGTCCAGATCGACCGGGTTCTGCGTCGCCAGCAGGACGCCGACGCCGAAGGCGCGGGCCTGTTTCAGCAGGGTCAGCAGCGGCTGCTTGCTCGGCGGATTGCCCGGGTGCGGCGGCAGATAGCCGTAAACCTCGTCGAAGTAGAGCAGGGCGCGCAGGTTGCTCGTGCCCTGCTGCTTGCGGGTCCAGCTCAGTACCTCTTCCAGCAGCAGCGTCGTGAAGAACATCCGCTGCGTGTCGTCGAGATGGGCGATGTAGAAGATCAACTGCTGCGGCCGGCCGGAGCGGTAGAGCATGCTCGACAGGTCAAGCGGTTCGCCCATCGTCCAGGTGGCGAAGCTCGGGGCGGCCAGCACGTTGTTCAGCAGCGAGGCGAACTTGGTCCGTTCCTTTGCCGGGAAGAACGTCTCCAGGTTGTAGGCACCCACCGTGCGGATCGGCGGGTTCTGGATCTGCTGGATCAGGCCGGGCAGGTCGAGGTCCTTCTTGGCCTTCCACGAGTTGAGCAGCAGCTGGGCGATGAGGATGTGTTCGCGCGACTGGATCGGGTCGCTGGTGATGCCGCTCAGGCCAAGCAGGGCCGTTGCCGTCGCGTCGATCTTTTGCGTCAGCGCTTCCAGTGGCATCTTGTCCTTTGGGGCAGCAAACGATCCCAGGATCGACAGCGGCAGGCCGGCCTCGCTGCCTGGCGTGTAGATGCGATAGTCCGACGAGGCCTTCAGCCGCATGATCCGATCGGGCGTCTGGGCCGTTTCCTCCAGCCCTTTGCGCCAGCGGCCGACATCTGGGCGGCGTACTCCGGCACGGTCAGCTTCTTCTGCTGGGCGTCGTCGGGATTGACCCATTGCGCGAACTTGCGCGGATCGAGGTCGGGGAATTGCAAGAGCAGGTTGGTCAGGTCGCCCTTGGGGTCGATGATAATGCAGGGGATGCCGTCGATGGCGGCCTCCTCCAGGATGGCGATGCTCAGGCCGGTCTTGCCGGAGCCGGTCATGCCGACGATGACCCCGTGCGTGGTCAGGTCGCGGGCATCGTACATGACGTACTTCTCGGCCTGGAGGGTCTTCTGGTCGAGGTCGTACTCGCGTCCCAGGTAGAAGCAGGCGGGCAGCTCGATGTCGAAGCCGCCGGGTGCGGAGGGGTTGTCGGCCACGGGCTCTTGTCTCCTGTGCAGATGTTTCCCTGGCTCATTATGGCCGGGCCGTTGCGGTTTGCCAACGGCGGTAGCGCGTTGTCAGACGGCGCCGGACCGGGTAATAGTAGAAGAACGATCGAAATCATTCTCCCCTCTCCCCTTGCGGGAGAGGGGTTGGGGGTGAGGGGTGTATTTGATTTATCGTTTCGCGCTGACCCGGGTGAGCGCGAAACGATAAATCAACGCAATACACCCCTCACCCCCAGCCCCTCTCCCGCAAGGGGAGAGGGGAGCAATCACCAGGGAGTCAGCGCATGGCCAGCGGCCCCGAAAAGGACGATGCCTTACCCGCCCAGCTGGGCGTCTGGGACGCCGTCAGCATCATCGTCGGCATCGTCATCGGCGCCGGCATCTTCGAGACGCCGCCGCTGATCTTCCGCAATCTGTCCAGGCCAGCCGACGTCCTGGTCGTCTGGGTCCTTGCCGGCCTGCTCTGTCTCGTCGGTGCCCTCTGCTATGCCGAACTGGCCACGTCTTATCCCCGGGCCGGCGGCGACTACGTCTACCTGACACGGGCCTATGGCCGCTGGCTCGGTTTCCTCTTCGGCTGGACCCAGGTGGCGGTCATCCTCACGGCCAACATCGGCATGATGGCTTACGTCTTCGCCGATTACGCCGCCCGAGTGTTCCTCGGTCCCGAACAGTCCCGGACGCATTCCTTCGGCTGGTTCTGGGCCGGCGCGGCCGTCGTGGTCCTGACCGCGCTCAACATCCTTGGCCTGCGGGCCGGGAAGCTGACCCAGAACATCCTCACGACCATCAAGGTCGTCGGCCTCTCGGCCATCGTTGTGGTCGGGCTGACGTGCGTGTCGCCCTCGGCCAGCGAACCTCCAGCCGCCATCAAGGAGATCGGCACGGGCGCCGGCCTGATGGCCGCGGCCGCGGCGGCCCCTTTTCTCCTCCGGGGTGGCAGCGTGGCCTTCGCCTTGATCCTGGCCTTCTTCACCTACGGCGGCTGGAACGATGCGGCCTACGTCGCGGCCGAGGTCAAGAACGGGCGGCGCAACATCCCCCGGGCGCTCCTCCTGGGGATCAGCCTCATCATCCTGATCTACGTCCTGGTCAACCTGGCCTACGTCCACAGCCTTGGATTCGCCGGGGCCCGCAGCTTCGCGTGCCGTGGCCGCCGACGTCCTGGCGGTCCCCCTGGGCCCGGCCGGTGAGCGCCTCATGTCCCTGCTGGTGATGATCTCGGCGCTGGGGGCGGCCAACGGTCTGATCTTCACCGCGGCCCGTGTCGCGCTCGCCCTGGGCCGGGACCATCCCCTGTTTTCCTGGCTGGGCCGCTGGCACGCCCGCCGGGCCACGCCCCACGTGGCCCTGATCACCCAGGGCGGCATCGCTCTGGGGCTGATCCTCCTGGTCGGCACACGTTTCGGTCAGGAGTTGATGAATGCCTTCTTTGGCCGGGTGGGCCTGAAGACCGTCGATTGGCAAAAGGAGGGAGTGCTCCAGGGAGGCTTCGAGACCCTGCTGAAATGCACTGCGCCCATTTTCTGGCTGTTCTTCCTGCTCACCGGCGTCTCGCTGTTCGTCCTCCGCGAGCAGCAGCGCCACGGCAAGCCGATCGAGCGGCCCTTCTCCGTGCCGTTCTACCCTTATCTGCCCTTGCTGTTCTGCGCCACCTGCGCTTACATGGTCTACTCAGGGCTCGCCTACGCCGGCTCTCTCGGCTACGTTGGGGCCGTGCTGGTGCTGGCGGGGTTTCCTCTGTATGAAATCTCGGAGTGGCTTCTGCGCCGGCAGCGGCCCCGGACCTCGGTGGTCCTGGCCGACATGCCTCCGGGCAATCACGAGCCGCCCGCCGAGGCCATTCAACCGGATGTCCGTTCCTTCACGAGGAGAGACACTCCATGACCGCGCTGTTCCGTTTGCCCCTGGTCGCCGTGGTCGGGCTCCTGTTCCTGACCTGGGCCAACCCGCTGCTGGGCCAGGACGCCAAGGAGGCGAAGGCCCCTTGCACGCTGATCATCAAGGTCGCTCCCGACGCCATTCTGGAAGTCCAGGGCGAACGGACCCGAATGACCGGGGCCGAACGCAAGTTCGTGTCGCCGCCGCTGGACCCCGGCAAGAAGTTCCAGTACACCCTGGTCGCGCGCTGGGAGCCGAACTCCTACTCCTCCATCGCCCGCACCTACAAGGTAAGCGTCAAGGCCGGCCAGACGATCAACGTGGACATGACCAGACCGAACCCGGACATCGTGGACGACATCCGCGTCATCTTCGTGCCGACCGAGCAGGAAGTGGTCGATGCCATGTGCAAGCTGGCTAAAGTCGGCAAGGAGGACGTCGTCTACGACCTCGGCTGCGGCGATGGGAGGATCGTGATCACCGCCGTTAGCAAGGTCGGGGCCAAGAAGGGCGTCGGCGTCGATCTCGATCCGCGGCGCATCCGGGAGGCAAAGGCCAACGCCCGCGGCGCCAGGGTGCAGGACAGGGTCGAGTTCCGCCAGGGCGACGTCTTCAAGGTGGAGGACCTGGAACAGGCCACCGTGGTCATGCTGTACATGAGCGAGGACGTCAACAAGCAGCTGCGGCCGATCTTGCAGGCCAGGCTGAAACCCGGCTCCCGGATCGTGTCGCATCAGTTCAACATGGGCGACTGGAAGCCGGACAGGACCGAGACCATCGAACTGGATGGGGAGAGTTACGAGATCTTCCTCTGGACCATCAAGGAGAAGGACAAGAAACCGGCGGAGAAGAAGTGACACAAGCCCGAAGCGCCAGCGCCGGGGCATGCTGAACCCGGCGCTGGCGCTTCGGGCTTGTGTTAAACCGCCAGCGCATTCCTCACAAGGAGAGACACCCCATGACCGCGCTATTCCGTCTGTCCCTGGCCGCCGTGGCCGGGCTGCTGCTCCTGAACTGGGCCCCCCGTCTGCCTGGGCGGGATGCCGCCGAAAACACCTGCCGGCTGGTCGTCACGGTCGTTCCCGATGCGACCCTGAAGGTCCAGGGCAATCCCACCAAAAAGACCGGGCCGAAGCGCGAGTTCATCTCGCCGCCTCTGGAGCCGGGGAAGAAATACTTCTACACTCTGGTGGCGCAATGGTCCCCCAACAGTTACACCAAGATCACACGCACCTACAAGATCGACGTCGTGGCCGGGCAGACGGCTCACGTGGACATGACCAAGCCGAACCCCAAGATCCGGGACGACATCCGCGTGGCCTACGTGCCGACCGACGAGGAAGTGGTCGATGCCATGTGCAAGCTGGCCAGGGTCGGCAAGAACGACGTCGTCTACGACCTCGGCTGCGGCGACGGCCGGATCGTCATCACCGCCGTCAAGCAGTACGGGGCCAAGAAAGGCGTCGGCGTGGACATTGACCTGGAGCGCATCAAGGATGCCAAGGACAACGCCAAGAAGGAGAAGGTGCAGGACAAGGTCGAGTTCCGCAAGGAGGACGTCTTCAAGGTCACCGACCTGGACAAGGCCACCGTGATCATGCTGTACATGGGCGAGGACATCAACAAACAGCTGCGGCCGACCTTGCAGAAGCTCAAGCCCGGCACGCGGATCGTGTCGCATGCGTTCGGGATGGGCGACTGGAAACCCGACAAGAAAGAAACGGTTGACCCCGAGGGCGATGCCGCTGAAATCTTCCTCTGGACCATCAAGGAGAAGGACAGGCAGCCCGAAAAGAAGAACTGACACAGGCCAACGCCCGGGAGTAGCATCATGGAGTTTAACGATCCGTACGTTGTGTTTACCACCAGCGACCCGATCAAGGCCGACCTGATCAAGAACATGCTCGAGGGCGAGGGCATCAAGTGCGCCCTGGAGGGGCACGATCAGTCGTTCGGGCCCGGGTTCATCGCCATCGACATCAAGGTGCTGGTCGAGGCCGGCCATGCCGACCAGGCCCGCAAGCTGATCGAGCAGCACGAGCACCACACCAGGGGATGAGTTGCCACAAAAGGGAACACTAATCTGCGCTAATCTTCGCTAATCAAAGAAAGGAAACCCGCGTTCCGATTAGTGGAGATTAGCGTGGATTAGTGTTCCGATGTCCTGGAACCTGCCGGGTAAGCCGGCAGGGGTCGATCAGAGTTCTTGCATCACTTCTTCCAGTAACCGGGCAAGTCCGTCTTCGTCTCCCGCACGATCTCCAGCACCGCTTGGCGATCCTGGGGCGACAGGTGAGCGAACTTCTTTGACTGGTCCTTCCCCGTCAGCACCTCCCATAGGCGCAGATACGTGCGCTCCCTGGCTTCAGCCGGCAGTCCAGCAAACGAGCGGGAGTAGATGAGATAGCTCAACGGGTAACGGAACATTCGCGATCGCAAGTCGAATTCGCGAAGGCTGCGGTGTTTGGAATCGAACGGGCCCCTGGCGGCGAATTCCTTCGCGAACTCCGACGTCCCCGCAACAGCTCCGGACAGCGGAGCTTCCTCGCAGAACAGCAAATACTCCACGAGCGGTTCGCAGGCGTTGTGAATTCGCCGCGTGATGCTTTCCCACCGCTCGTTTGGCGGGTTGCCCAGGGCCTTGTTCAAATCGGCCTGCTCCGCCTGCGCCAGCCGGGTGAGGAGGTTGGCCCGCGCCAGCCGGTTGTGGCTCTCACCTTGATGCTCAAGCACCATCAACGCCACCAGGTCGCTGTGTGGCGTGAGGTAATTCGCGACCGTGAAAAACGGCTTCAGGTCGGTGACGTTGACACCTTCGGTCGGTTTCGGCTCCGGCCCCCTGTCGAACAGCTTGTTGCCCAGGTGCGTTTGTTTGCCGCTCGTCCCGGTCACGTACCACCCGCCCCAGCGTTCCCCGAACGGGGTCGATTGATCGACGCGCTTCGACCCGCGTGAAAACACGGGTTCACCGGTCCGGTCGGGGAACACCGAGCGACTCAGATGCCCCGGGAATCCCTGGTTCGAGGACGATCCGTGGCACAGCAGGCAATTCTCGGTCTGGCGGATGATGGCCCCCTTCTTCGCCGGATGCTGGTCGAGCGTATAGAACACCGTCCCGAGTTTCGGATCGGCGGCGGCGATTTCCAGCACGTCGCCGCGGAGACAAAAGCCGACAGCCACTTCGTCGTTGAAGTAAATCGCCCGCGGCGTCCTGGGGCTGATCCGCCCGCGCTGAAAGCTCGTCCTGGAAAAGACGAGTACCTGGGAGGACAGCGGAATGTCGAGCTGCTTGAGCAACGAGGCGAGGTAGCCGTGACTGTCTTGTTGCAGAACGGCCTTGCCGCCGCGGGTCTTGTCGCTCAGCGCCGTGACGGGGTTGTCGGGCGTACTGGTGCTGTAATTGATCGGCGGCCGCTCCAGATCGGCTCCCCTGGCCGATCCGGGGCAGGCGAACAGCCACGCGCAGATGAACGGGAGAGGGAGGAGGGTTCTCATTGCGTCCTCAAATCAGGTAGGTTCACACGGTTTTAGCCAGCTCCGGCTCGGGGGTCAACTGTCCTGCCGGGACTTCCGCCGCCTCCTTGACAAAGGAGTGCCCGGTCAGCAGACCGAGCTTGAACCAGCCCATGGCCAGCACGCCCACGGCGAAGATCGTATCGCCGACGACGCGCAGCCAGCGGAGCGTGTTCATCGTCGGCGTTTGCAGGAACTCGGCGCTGCGGGCGTACCAGGTGCCGTGGTTCACCGCGGCCCAGGCCTGCATCAGCCCCACCGGCAGCAGGCTGATCGTCACCATCAGCATCAGGCCGACGTTGATCGCCCAGAAACTGAAAGCGATCGCCCCGGTCCGCCATTGCTTGCCCGGCATCAGACCGCGGATGCAGAACAGCATCAGCCCCAGCCCAAGCATGCCGTAGACGCCGAAGAGCGCCGTGTGCCCATGCACCGGGGTCGTGTTCAGGCCCTGCAGGTAATAGAGGGCGATGGGCGGGTTGATCATGAAGCCGAACAGGCCCGCCCCGACCAGGTTCCAGAAGGCGACGGCGACGAAGAAGTAAATCGCCCAGCGGTAGCCGCCCACCCATTCGCGCACCCGGGCCAGGCGCAGGTTCTCCCAGGCCTCGAAGCCGATCAGCACCAGCGGCACCACTTCCAGGGCGCTGAACATCGCGCCCAGGGCCATCACCACCGCCGGCGTGCCCGCGAAGTAGAGATGGTGGAAAGTGCCGATGATCCCGCCCGAAAGGAAGATACACGTCGAGAACAGGGCCGCCTGTGTGGCCGTGGTCGTTCGGATCAGCCCCAGCCGGCTGAACAGGAAAGCGATCACCACCGTGGCGAAGACCTCGAAGAAGCCCTCGACCCACAGATGGACCACCCACCAGCGCCAGTATTCGGCCATTGCCAGGTGCGTGTGCTTCCAGATGCCCAGCCCGGCACCGTAGAAGAGGGCAATCGCCAGGCTGCTGATCAGGAACAGCACCAGGAGCGAGCGATGCGCGCCGGGCCGACGCAGCGCCGGCCACAGGGCCCGCGCCATCAGGAACAGCCACAAAAACAGGCCGACCAGCAGCAGCAGTTGCCACACCCGGCCCAGGTCCACGTACTCGTAGCCCTGATGGCCGACCCAGAACCACAGGTCGCCGGGCAGCAGTCCCTTGACGCTCGCCCACTCCCCGGCAAGGGAGCCGAGGACGATAACCAGCAGGGCGCTGAACAGCAGGTTGACCAGGAACCGCTGTCCGCGCGGCTCCGCTCCGCCCACGGCCGGGGCGACGTACAGGCCGGTTGCCAGCCAGGCGGTCGCGATCCAGAAGATCCCGAGCTGGGTGTGCCAGGTCCGTGTCACCGCGTAGGGCAGGACCTGATCGAGCGGGATGCCGTAGAAACCCGAGCCCTCGACGCCGTAGTGAGCGGTGATGACGCCCATGCCGATCTGAAGCAGGAGCAGAGCGCCGACGACGAAGAAGTACTTGAGGGTGGCCCGCTGTGAGGGCGTCGGCTGGTAGCCCAGGAGCGGGTCGCGGCCCGGCACCGCGGCGGTGTCCTCCTCGCCCTTCGGCTGCGCGGCGAAGTACCACACCATGCCGCCGACCCCGGCCAGCAGCAGCACAAAGCTGAGGATGCTCCAGATGACGGCGTCCGCCGTGGGCCGATTGTCAATGAGCGGCTCGTGCGGCCAGTTCTGCGTGTAGCTGATGTCCAGGCCGGGCCGATCGGTACTGCAGGCCCAGGAGGTCCAGAAGAAGAAGGCAGCCATGGCCCGCTGCCTGTCCGGATCAGTCAGCGCCCCGGACGGGATGGCGTACTCAGGCCGGCCCTTGCCGAAGACGTCGGCGTAGTGAGCGGCGTTGGCCTCGAAGGCCTCGGCACGGATTGGATCAAGCGTCAAGGTGCCCGTGGCGGCGTCGTACGTGTTGGTGCGCATCAGCTTTTTCAGCCGGGCCCGCAGCGCTGCCTGGTCCTCGACGGAGAGCGCGTCGTAAGCGCTGGCTCCTTTGTCCCGGGCCCAGCGGTCCAGCATGAAAGTCAACTCGCGGTGCAACCAGTCGGCGGACCAATCGGGAGCGACGTAAGCGCCGTGGCCCCAGACGGTGCCGACCTCCTGGCCGCCGATCGATTGCCAGACGTTTTGCCCCTTGCGGATCAGGTCGCCGTCGAAGAGCAGCTTGCGGCCGGCGACTACCTTGTCGGGGATGGGCGGCGCCTCGGAGGCGATGCGGAAGCCGAAGCCGCCCAGGACCGCAAACGAGGCCAGCACCACGAAGGCAAACAGGCCCCAGAGTCGTCGGTAGGAAGGGAGTTGTTCGTGCATGCGTCTTCACCTTTCATTCCTTGGTGCTGCGGAGAGGTACAGAAGGGCGGACACGGGCATGGCCACGCTTCCCTTTGAACAAGCTAATCGCATCCAATTATCCGATTATAGCCCAGAAAAAAATCACGGCGCGAGCAGGGCCGGTTCCCCCTTGGCGACCAGCTCGGCAATGCTCGTCTGCCTGAGCATGCGCAGGTAGGCGTCCCGGACGGTCTTCCAGCGGTTGTGGATGGCACAAGGCTCGATCTCCGAACACTCGGGCCGGCCCAGGATGCAGCCCGACCAGCGACTGACGTGTTCAATGGGCTCAACAACGTCGAGCAGCGAAATCGCTCGCGGATCGCGGGCCAGGCGGAAGCCGCCCCCCAGTCCCTTCTGCGACTCCACCAGACCCTCCTCGGCCAGGGTCTTCAGGAGCTTGCCGAGGTAGTTCTGCGGGGCACCGATCTCCTGAGCGATCCGGGCAGCCCCGGCGTAGGCCCCATCAGGCAACCTGGCCAGGGCCACAATGGCTCGAACGGCATGAAGTCCCGTTTTGCTCAGCATGTCACCGCCTCAAAAGATAATCGCATGTCACTATCCGATTATAAGGCCTGCGGAAGACTTGTCAAGGGTGCAATTCCCGAAACGTGGGAACGTCTCCAGGAAGACAGCAGTGCGTCCCGGCATCCATTTCGCCGCCCGCACCGCTGCAGCCCCATCGGGCAGTATGCGAGCGGCCAAGAGAAGACACGTCTGCCGCATCGGTCCAAATTGCTTCGGCGTGTCGGACCGACGCGCTTGGAAGTCTGGTAACTGTCAAGGGTCGGCATCCGTCCCTCAGACATGCAGGAACCCCAGTGCGGCATTCAAATTGCCGAAGAACCTGATTTGCACGGCAGGATCGCTAATCTGCGGCTCCAAAAAGGAGTGGATGTGCCCCGTATCTCCCTCCCAGTAATCTTTCCTGTTTTTGCTTACAAACAGGACAGGTTCGGCGAAACCGCCCACACGAAGTCGGCGTGCGAATTCCAAGTAGTGCTCAAAGTTAATCGAGTCCTTGATGTGGCCGTCGTGCGAAGGGCGATGCTTGTTCATTACGCGCTGCAGCGCGCGATCGATCAGCGCATTGTCGAGATCCAGCTGAGTAGCTTGGTTAAGGAGATCAGAAGATCGTCCAGCGAGATCCGCAACGAGTGTGCTGGTTGACAAGGGGGTGTAAACCGGCAGACCCGTCCCATGAAGCAGGGCAGCTTGATAAGTCCTTCCCACGATGTCATCGATCTTGCTCAGGAATTCCTCCGCTTTGGTCCGAATCCCCGCAATGTTCTGATTCCATTCCCTGTGAACTAATTGCGTGATTACAAGTTGGACGCGGTCGGGATTAACGATCAGGGCATCCAGCAGCCGTTTCACAGCGTCGATGCACGTTACCGGTCTCGGCGAATTCGCGCCCGATTTTTCCCAGTCGAGACACTGGACGACCTCAAGGATATCGCACGTGTCCAGGCAAAGAACAGGCTTGGCCGGTCCGGCAATGAGCTGGCCCGCGAAGACAGCGATGGTGGGCATTGATCACTGTCGCTCCTCATCATAGGCACTGAGCAGGCGGCGGCCTGACTCATACTCCCGGATCAGCACATCACGTTGGCCCTCTTGGAACCCCTCTTCCGCGAGCCACGCCGCGAGCATCCCTGGGTCGATGACCGCGTCACCGACATGCGCCTGCGTGATAAATTCCGTCCACCGCTTCAAGTCGAGGTCGTGCAGCAACTCCTTGTTCGCGGTGTCGGAGAAGGCTCGAAGACGAGCCAACGCTTCGGGCGAAAGGGCATCTTCCAACGCCGGACCGACACGCACCAGATAGACGAGAATTCGGAGGGGGAGTCCATGCGCAACAGGCTCGATTAGCGTGCCCCGCAAGTCAGTGATGACCTCATCATGGTCTCTGAGGCTGAAGGGTTCGCGCCCTTCCAGGGGTACGATCCCCGATACAGATAGTTCCCCTGGGTTTCCCAGGCCACCCCCGCGCAAGAGAACCGCAACTTTCCGTCCCACGGCAGGGACCCGTTTGGAGAAGCAGTAACCAGCCGTTCGTGGCGGTAGCGACCTCCGGAAGCGGACCTCTACCTCGGGCTGGCGGGTCCAATCCTCCACCCTGTCCACATCGAGGCGTCGCAGCAATTCCTGCATCGTTCGCACGGAGCCGCGCACTTCCAACTCTTGTCGGGTTGGCGCACGTGGCCTGCGCCTTTCCTTCGACCGAAGATCAATGGCGACGCGGTCTAGCACCCGCTGAACCCGCTCGACATCTGCCCCGCTCCCGAGATCAATGACGGCGAGGGCAGGGGTTCCACCGGAGAGCACCGCTTCCTCGTCTACTTGGAAGTCAATGCCCTCATCGCGGAACGCCGCGACAACGTGCCTGAGTTGCCCTGGAGTGACGATTACGTAAGGCCCCGCTGTCCCATCTGTGGACACCTTGAGCGGCGCGTTTATCTCGGAGGTCGGCATGATTTTCCTCGCTTTCGCGGGGGCAGCGCCCTGGGCGTGGGATCGAAGCCTTCTTCCTTGGATTGTACCCGCCTCTACCTTTGCCTGCCAGAGCCTTTGACTGTTCCATGAGTGGACGAAGAGTCACTTTTTTCCTGTTCTCTTGAGCGTTGCGCGTCGGTCACATCAGACCGAGGCACCCGGGGAGTATCTTTGCGCCTCGATGCGTTCTGGATGCTTGTCACCCCCGGCTCCGGAACGGTTACCTTGGCACTTCCTCGAACTTGGCGGTGAAATGCCGCAGCACCGCCGGCGCTTCCACGATCCGCAGCCCGCGGATCGTCTCGCGCTTCTGGTACAGCTCCGCGATCACCTCGATCACATAGTCCACGTGGCTCTGGGTGTAAACCCGTCGTGGTATCGCCAGCCGGACCAGCTCCATTGCCGGCCGGCGCGTCTGGCCCGTCTCCGGATCGACGCCGCCAAACATCACGCCGCCGATCTCCACCGCACGGATGCCGCCGTGCGAGTACAGGGCGCACACCAACGACTGACCCGGGAACTGCTCCAGCGGCAGATGCGGGCAGAACGCCTTGGCGTCCACGTAAATCGCATGGCCGCCGGGCGGTTCCACGATCTGCACGCCCCCCTTGAGCAGCCCCTCGCCCAGGTACTCGACGCTGCGAAGGCGGTAGTGCAGGTAATCCTCGTGGAGGACCTCCTGAAAGCCCTGGGCCATCGCTTCCAGGTCGCGGCCGGCCAGGCCGCCGTAGGTGACAAAGCCCTCGGTGAGGATCAGCAGGTTGTTGGCACGAGCGGCCAGCTCGTGGTCGCGGAACAGCAGCACCCCGCCGATGTTCACCAGGCCGTCTTTCTTGGCACTGATGGTCGCGCCGTCGGCCAGGTCGAACATCTCCCGGGCGATGTCGCGCGGACTGCGGTGTCCCTGGCCCGGCTCGCGCAGCTTGATCAGATAAGCGTTCTCGGCAAAGCGGCACGCATCCAGGAACAGCGGGATGCCGTGCTGGTGGCAGAGATCGCGCACAGCCCGCAGGTTGGCCAGGCTGACCGGCTGACCGCCGCCGCTGTTGTTGGTCACCGTCACCATGCAGACGGGTATGTGCTCGGCTCCCTTCTCGGCGATCAGCGCCTGCAGTTTGCTCACGTCCAGGTTGCCCTTGAAGGGATGCCGATTGCGCGGCTCGGCTCCCTCGGGGATCAGCAGGTCGAGTGCCACGGCGCCGCTGTGTTCGACGTTGGCGCGGGTGGTGTCGAAGTGGGTGTTGTTGGGAATGAACTTGCCGGGCCCGCCGACCAGCTCGAAGAGGATGCGCTCGCTGGCCCGTCCCTGGTGCGTCGGCAGGACGTGCGGCATGCCGGTCAGGTCCTTCAGCACCTGCTCGAAGCGATACCAGCTCCGGGCCCCGGCGTAGGATTCGTCGCCGCGCAGCATCCCGGCCCACTGCTCGCTGGACATGGCCGAGGTGCCGCTGTCGGTCAGCAGGTCGATCAGCACGTCCTCGGCGGGGATCAGGAAGGGGTTGAAGTGGGCCCGGCGCAGGATCGGCGTCGCGCTCGGCGGGCGTGGTCAGCTTGAGCGGCTCGACCATCTTGATGCGGAATGGCTCGATGATGGTTTGCATGGCTCCTCCGCTCTTTCCCCGTAGAGCGGGCCGAGCGCAGCGAGGCAGCGTGGGCGGCTGCGCACAGCGGTGCGGTCCTCGCTACGCTCGGCCCACCCTAGCGATTCCTACTCTCGGCAGCAGCCCGCGCATCTGATACAGTCGCATCAGGGCCCGGTCCATGATCCGTTCGCCCGCCCCGACTTCCACCGGCGACACCGTGAAGTCGGCCCCATAGCCGCCCTCCGACGCGGCCTCGATGGTCGGGAAATACTGGTGGTAGTCGTTGCAGTAACCCAGGAAAAACAGGGCCTCCAGCCGGGCGCGCTTCTTCAAGTGCAGGCTGTGGCCGCAAAAGAACTCGCCGGAGACGCCGACAAAGCCGATCCGGCCATCGAGGAGCGCCGTCGTCAGCCGGGGACGGATGCCGTCGCGGTATTCCCGCTCGTAAAAGGCGACCAGCTCGGGAAAGAAGGCGGAGCTGAACATCCCCTTGATCACCGGGTTGCTCAGGTCAAAACGCATCCGGAACGCCAGCTCCTCGTCGCGGAAGGCCAGCTTGTCGCTGCGCAGCGGCTGGCAGCGGATGGTCTGGATCAGGGTCAGGGCCTCCCGGCCCAAAGCGGTGCCGAACGCTTTGGGATCGCCGCCCTTGTCGCGGTTTGGAGACAGGTCGCCGGCCGCTCCTTGCAGGAACAGACAGGGCACCCCGGTCTCCTTCTCGATCAGGCCGGCCAGGACTCCGGGATAGTCGGCCGAGAACTGCCGGCCGCGCGAGTCCAGCAAGGTCGGATGGGCGGCGAAGTTGACGGCGTGAGCGATCGGCTTGCCGTCCCTGTCCTCGACGCGCAGGACCAGCAATTCCGGATCGGTGGGCTTGTCGGGCCGGCGCGAATGGCGGTTGCGGTTGAACGGGACGTTCCTGCTGGCCACGCCCAGACGGGCCGGCCGGAGGTTGCGGTTGGCCTGGAGGACCACGTCCGCCAGTTTCTTCTCCAGCTGGCGGACGTAGGACGTTTCCGGAGTCGGCCAGTCGTCCAGTTCCAGGACCGGGCCATGATGGGTGTGCGAGCCCACCAGGAACAGCGCTTCGATGCCGGCTTTCTGGACCTGCTGGCGGATTCTGGCCGTCGAGGCGCGGGTCGGTGCCCGGCCCAGGTCGAGACTGACCAGCGCCAGCTTCTTCTTGCCCACGGCCAGGACCAGGGCACGGGCCTGCAGCGGGTCGAGGACTCCCGTGCTCGGCGCGTCCTTGCGGGCGGCGTAACCCCACAGGGCGTGGCCGAGCGGCGGCGTGACGTCGATGCGGGCCGCCCCGGCACACAAGCCCGAAGCGCCAGCGCCGGGATTAGCTTGTCCCGGCGCTGGCGCTTCGGGCTTGTATGCTTCCGCGCCCGAAACCGTTCCACAGGCCAGGAGCAGCACCAGGAGAGCCAGTCGGAACGTCATGGCAGGTGTTTCCGCGGGCGCCGGGCGACTCAAGGGTTCGCCGTCTTGGTCATCAGCTTGCGGGCCTCGTCCTCATCCAGCCGGGCCTTGGCCGTGTAAGCGGCCGCCCGGTTGCTGTAGCCGGACGGGTCGCGCGGGTCGAGCCGGATGGCTTCGCTGAAATCCGCAATCGCCTTGTCGTAGTCCTTCTTTTCCATCTGCACCAGCCCGCGATTGTAATAGGCCTGGGCATAACGCGGATCGATCTTGATCGCCTCGTTGTAATCGCTCAGGGCCTTGTCAAACTCCCTCTTGTCCACGAAGGCGTTGCCGCGGTTGTTGTAATGACCGGGATAACGCGGGTCGAGCTTGATGGCCTCGCCGTAGTCGGTGATGGCCCGGTCCAGGTCGCGCCTCTGGCGGTAGACGTTGCCGCGGTTGGTGTAGGGCCAGGAAAAGCGCGGGTCGAGCTTGATGGCGGCGTTGTAATCGGCGATGGCCCGCTCCTGCTCCCCTTTGGCCGCATAGCCGATGCCGCGGGCGTTGTGAGCGGAGGCCAGCTTCGGGTCGATCCGCAGGGCCTCCTCGCAGTCGGCAATGGCCTTGTCGTACTGGTTCAGGGCCAGGTAGACCCGGCGCGATCCTTCAGGGCCAGGGCATTCTTGCCGTCCAGCTTGATCGCCTCGCTGAAATCGGCCAGGGCCTTGTCGTATTCCTTCTTGTTGTAATAGGCGTCGCCGCGGTTGGACAACGCCAGGCCGTCCGTGGGTTTGCTGCGCAGAGCCAGGTTAAAGGCAGTGATGGCCTCGTCATACTGCTTGCGGACCAGGGCGGTCCGGCCGCGCTGGTAGGGATCTTCCTCCGCGCGCGTGCCCGCTGCCAGCAGCACCAGAGCCAGGCCGACTGTCAGCCCCCGTCGAGCGATCTTCCAACTTCCGTCCACGTGCGACTCCTTCCTGAACAGACGGCCAGAATCTCCCCTCCGCCATGAAGGGTGCTTCCTGCTATCATCGAGGATTGTAAATGATCGCGCCGGAGGAACAACTGCAATCCGCCAGATGGGGCAGCGAGGGCCTCCGGGAGATTAACCAGGAGACCGCCATGATCCGTCCCGCCATGCCTGCCGACACGCCCCAGCTGCTGGAGCTGACCCAGTCCACCGGCGTTTTCAAGTCGCATGAGATCGAGGCCCTCGACGAGGTCCTCCAGGACTATTTTGCCCAGAATCAGAGGGAGAACCACGTCGCTGTGATCAGCATGGAGGGCGACAAGATCGCCGGCTACGCCTACTACGCCCCGGCCGCCATGACCGACCGCGCCTGGTATCTGTACTGGATCGCCGTCCAGCCGGGGCAGCAGGCCCGGGGCGTGGGAGCCCGGCTGCTCAAGTACGCCGAGGAGGACATCCGCAAGCGCAATGGCCGAATCCTGTTCATCGAGACCAGCGGGCTGCCCCATTACGAGAAGACCCGGCGCTTCTACCTCAAGAACGGCTACGAGGCGACGGGGACGTTGCGGGATTACTATGCCGACGGCGATGACATGGTGGTATTTCGCAAGCGGTTGTAACTGCCGAGCCGCGCACGCAGCGCAGCGGAGTAAGCGGCCGTGTGGCAGGGCCGCTTACTCCGCTGCGCTGCGTGCGCGGCTCGGCAGTTGGATGCGCGAATGAAAGGACCCTGCGAAGCGCCTGCCGATTACTTCCCTGCCTGCTGCTTGTGCTTGCGGTCGGCCTTCATCCGCAGGTAGGCCTGGATGAACTCATCCAGCTCGCCGTCCAGGACGTTATGCACCTGCGGCGTCTGGGCATCCGTGCGGGCATCCTTGGCCAGAGTGTACGGCTGCAGGACGTAATTGCGGATCTGGTAGCCCCAGGCCACCTCGCCCTTCTCGTCGTACAGCTTCTCCACCGCGGCCGTCTGTTTCTGCTCCTCCAGCGCATACAGCCGGGCCTTGAGCAGCTTCATGGCGTTGTCGGCGTTCTTGTGCTGGCTGCGCTCGGTCCGGCTCTCGGCCGCGATGCCGGTCGGTTTGTGGATGAAGCGGACGCCCGACTCGGTCTTGTTCTGGTGCTGGCCGCCCGGTCCGCCGCTGCGGAACGTCTGCCGTTCCAGGTCCTCCGGCCGGATCTCGATCTCGATGGTGCTATCGATCTCGGGGATCACGTCCACCGCCGCGAAGGAGGTCTGCCGGCGGGCGTTGGAGTCGAACGGACTGATCCGCACCAGCCGATGGACGCCGGCCTCGCTCTGGAGGTTGCCGTAGGCATAGGGGCCGATGACGCGCAGGGTCGCGCTGCGGATGCCGGCTTCCTCGTTGCGCAGCTCATCGACGATCTCGACCTCGTAGCCGTTGCGCTCGGCCCAGCGCGTGTACATGCGCATCAGCATCTGGGCCCAGTCGCAGGCTTCGGTGCCGCCGGCGCCCGCCTGGATGCGCAGATAGGTGTTGCTGCCGTCCTGGGGACCATCGAGCATGGCCTTCAGCTCGAAGGCCTCGACCGCTTTCTCGAAGCGCGGCAGTTGCTGCTCCAACTCGGCTTCGAGGCTGGCGTCCTCCTCGGCCAGTTCGGCCAGGGTGGTGATTTCCTCGCCTTGCGAGGCCAGCTCCTCGAAGGGTTTGAGAACGGCGTTGAGCGGTTTGACCTGGCCGATGGTCTGCTGGGCCTTCTCTGGGTTGTCCCAGAAGTTGGTCGCGCCCATCTGCGCGTCCAGCTGATCGCGCAGTTTCTTTTTGCCGGCAACGTCAAAGACTGTCCCGCAGCTGAGTCAACCGGCTCACCACCTCATCGGTCCGACGGCGCAGTTCCGAATTCATTGCATTCCTCGAAGTTCTTGGTTTAGCACAAGCCCGAAGCGCCAGCGCCGGGACGTTCCCAGCGTTCGTGGTTTAACACAAGCCCGAAGCGCCAGCGCCGGGATGGTGCGAAGATCCCGGCGCTGGCGCTTCGGGCTTGTGTCCGGCACAGCGAGCCGGCTTCCTTCTTCAATGACAAGTATAGCAAGCATCCGGTTCAGGACACAATTCACGATCGGGGCGTTCGGGGCGGGCCGAGGTCCGGACGCCAGAAGAGGCGCCGCACGTCGTTGGCCATCTGTCCAGGGGGCTCGGCGGCGGGCAGGGGCGGGATCGGGTTCTGCCGATCCCCGAGGGGAACGTCGTCGCTGAGGAGCAGGGTCAGGAAATTGGCCTTGGCCAGGATCTCGGCATGGACAAAACAGCCATCGGACTGCAGCGGCAGGTTTTGCAGGATCTCCCTTCGCAAGAGCCGGACCGGACAGGTAACGTCGCGGTTGCGGATGCCGAACAGGATCCGGCAGACCAGCCAGGTGCCCCAGCGACGCCAGCCGAGCCAGCCAGGCAGGGGTGCCGGCGCGGCATTGAACAGCACCCGGCAGACAATGCGGGTCAGGAACCCCGCGATCCGCCAGGGCCACGGGATGGGAACGCCGGCGTGGTAGGCCGTCGTCAGGTGGACGCTGTCAATCAACGGTTTGCGGTTGCTCGCCCTCCACGCCGGGGATCGGCTCGAACAGCAACCAGTTCAGATGGTTGGAGCGATAGCGGGGATCGCAAGGGACGTAGAACAGCAGCGGATGACAGGCCCGGGCCAGGCCGGACCGCAACGCCGCTCCCTGGCCCTGGTGCTTCTCATGACGCACCAGGATCAGCCGGGGAAACCGCTCGGCCAGGGCGGCGGCGCGCACGCCGGTCTGATCGGTGCTGCCGTCGTCCACCAGCAGCAGCTGGTAATCGCGCTTCAGGCCATCGAGATAATCCAGCCAGTGCCGCACGACCGGCTCCAGGTGGGCCTCGGCGTTGTGGGCCAGCAGGATCACGCTGAGAGCGGCCGAGGAAATCGGAGGCAGAGGAGGTAAGTCCGGCATGCGGTGTCAATCAGGAGTCCTGGGTCATTGGCGACGAATGACCAGCCAAACCAGGGGTCGGTCGTGCCGGCCTTGCGCCAGGGTGGTGTTGCGAAGCACCTCTTCCAGGAGCAGGCCCGGCAGGCGTTGGCGGGCTTCCTCCAGCCACTCCGGCGGCAACACGACGTGATGGCAGCCCGGCCGGGAGAGCCGTTCCGCCAGATGGGACCATTCTACAAGGATGGTCAGCGGCCGGCCCAGGTGAAAGGCCAGGGCGTGCGCCTCGGTGCGAAACAAGGTCACCTCGGCAGCGGGGCCCGCCTCGCGCCGGATGGCACCGGCAAAGCGCTGCGATTCGCGTGCCGGCTCCTGGCGCGGCAGGATCAGCTCGACGTAACCGAGCCAGCCCAGCGAGCAAACCAGGGCCGCGAGTCGGAACCAGCCGGGCAGGGCGGATCGCACTCCGGGCCAGGACGCCGGCCAGGAACAGGGCAGCTCCGGGATAGGCCGGCAAGAGATAATCGGCCCGCTTGAACCGGGAACACGACAGGATCGCGACCACGGTCAGCAACCAGACCAGACCCAGCCGGACCGTGGCCGACCGCCTCCAGCACCGTCTGCCCCACCACAGCGCCGGCGGCAGCAGCAAGGACCAGGGGAGAAAGCCGCGCAGCAGCTCCGGGCCGTAGAACCACCACGGATGCGCTCGCAGCTGGGAGCCGCCCAGGCCACGGGTGACGTTGTGATACCAGAGAAAGACCCGGAAAAACGCGCCCTCGGTGCGGACGTTGGCCGCCCAGTACCACGGCACCGTCAGCAGAGCGACCAGCGGCAGACCCCACCACCAGCCGGGCAAGGTCCAGCGCCGCTCGACCAGCCGCCAGAGCGAGCAGGACCGCGACGGGCAGCACCAGACCGATCGGGCCCTTGAGGAGCAGCCCGGCGGCGAGGGAGAGATAGCCCAGCAAGGGAAGCACCGTAGGGTGGGCCGAGCGCAGCGAGGCCCACCGCATACGTGGTGGGCCTCGCTGCGCTCGGCCCACCCTACAAATCCAGAACGCCCCAATCGCCACGCTCACCGTCAACGTCAGCGGCATGTCAATCCGACCGGTCCGCGCCAGCCAGGTGAAATGAATCGCCGTCGCCAGCAGGACCACGGCCAGCACTGCTTCGCTCCTGCGTCTGGCAACCCCGCCGACCACGGCCAGGCAGCCCAGCGCCGCCAGCACGGCGGGCAGCCGAACGCTCCAGGCATCAACCACGCCGCCGCGCAGCCAGGCGATCCCTGCCACCAGCCAGTAATAGAGGGGAGGTTTTTGCAGTTCCGGCGTCTGATCGAACAGGCGCGGCACCAGCCAATCGTCGGAGTCCAGCAGGCTCTGGGCGTCCATCGCCGCCCGGGCCTCGTGGCTGCTCCACAGATCGCGGTCCGCCAGGCGGTGCCAGAACAGCAGGTAGAGGGCCAGCAGGCCGCAGCCGAGGATTCCGAAATGCCAGGGGGGCCTCACGCGCATAGCCGTTGCGATTGCGCCTCCTGGAGGCGCGCGTAGAGCGAACAGGTGGACCGCAGTTCGGGATCGGTGCCCATGGCAATGATCCGGCCCTGGTCCATGACCAGGATGCGGTCGGCAATCTTGAGCGTGTGCATCCGGTGGGTGATGATGAACGTGGTGCGGCCCTTGCAGAACTCGCTGAGGGCTTCGTGGATCTGGACGTCGATCATGGAGTCGGCGTTGCTGGTGAACTCGTCGAGGATCAGGATGCTGGGGTCGCGGAGGATGGCGCGGGCCAGGGCCAGGCGCTGTTTCTCGCCGCCGGAGACACCCCGGCCGGCCTCGCCCAGTACGTGTTCGTAGCCGTCCTCCAGCTTCGAGATGAAGTCGTGAGCGCAGGCCCGCCGGGCCGCCTCCTCCACCTCTTCCCGCGTGGCCCCGCGAGCGCCATAAGCAATGTTGTTGTAGATCGTGTCGGCAAACAGGATCGGTTCCTGGGTCACCAGACCGATCTGCTGCCGCAGGCTCCGCAGATGCACCGTGCGCAAGTCATGGCCGTCGATCAGCACGCTGCCGTGATTGGGATCGTAAAAGCGGGGGATCAGACCCAGCAGTGTGGTCTTGCCGCAGCCATTGGGCCCCACCAGGGCAATGTTCTCGCCGGCCTGGACGGTGAAACTGACCTGATCGAGGATCGGCTTGCCGGTCGGGTCGTAGGAGAAGCAGGCGTTGCGGAACTCCACGTAGGCCCGGCGTGGCGTGGCGTTGCCGCTTCGCACGGTAGCAGGCACGGTTTCGCTTGAGGCAGAAGCGGATGCGGCACCCCCGCTGACCGGGACTGGCTGATCCGGGAGGACGCAGCGTTCCAGCCGATGGCCGTCGCTGTTGGTGCGGACGCGGGGCTGGCGGTCGAGGTACTCGTAGATGCGGTCGGAGGCGGCACAGGCCGACTGGATGCGCGTGAAGACGCTGGACAGCTTGCGGACCGGGTCGGCGACGGCGGCCAGCAGGACGTAGAGCTGCAGCAGCGTCTCGGCCTCCAGCGGCTGAGAAGTCATGCGCAGTCCGAACAGGTCGGTGTGTTTGCCCAGCACCAGGTACGAGCCGACCAGCAGGGCCCCGGCCACCGTCACCACGCCGAGCAATTCGATGATCGGACTGGTCAGGGCGTCGAGGTTGACCACCCTCTGCGACTTGTCGCAATAGTCCTTGGTCGCCGAGCAAAACCGCCGGCGTTCGTAGGGCTCCATTGTGAACGCCTTGACCACGCGGATGCCCTGGAACGACTCTTGCAGGATCTTGTAAATGGACGACATGCGCTCCAGCACCCGGCGGGTCGCCTTCTTCATCAGCCGGCCCACCTTGCTCAGGACGAAGCCGGCGACGGGCACGATGACCAGGAACATCAGCGTCAGCTGCCAGCTGATCCAGCAGGCGATCAGGACGCAGCTGAGGGCCCGCAGCGGCTCGGCCACCACCTTGCCGAACAGCGTCTTGAGGCCGGCCCCCAGCGATTCCATGTCGTTGGTGAAGCGGGCCATCAGTTCGCCGGTGCCCTTGTCGCTGAATTGCTCCACGTCCAGGTGGATGACGTTGCGATAAAAACGATTGCGCAGATCGTACAGCGAGCGGTTGACCACGCTGCCCACCAGGGACTCCTGGGCAAACTCGAAGAAGCACTTGATGGCCACGACCAGGACCACCAGGGCGACGACCACGGCCAGGGTGCGAAACGGGTCGGCCGGGAGCATGTAGACGTAGCGACGGGCCAGCTGGTAGCGGGCATCCCGGGTCCGGGCCTGTTCCAGCTTGGAGGCAAAGCGTGCCAGTTTCAGCGACAGGTCGCGTTTCATTTGATCGACCTGTCTGTTGCCCGGCAGCCGCTCCAGTTCGTCGGCCTCCGCTTCCAGGGCGGCGATTTTTTGTTGCAGCGAATCGATGTCCCTCTGCACCGAAGCAATGCAGCCGTCGATCCACTGGTGCGGACTGATCTCGGAGTGCAGCAGCTTGAGGACGGGGTATATCGACGTAAAGTTCATGCCCCAGAGCACGGCGGCCAGCAGCGCGCAGACCACCGAGGCGGCAAGGCGGCTGCGATAGGGCCAGGCGTGGCGCAGGGCACGGACAAAGTTTCTCATGGTCTTTCCGTGACGTTCGGGCCGGGGATCAGACGGTGGACGGTCAATCGGGGTGTGGCATGTTTAACAAATCCCCGCAGATGGGACAAGACGGGTTGAGAGGGCGGTGCCGCATTGGCCGAGCCGCGCACGCAGCGCAGCGGAGTAACCCCCTGTTGTGGCACGGTCTCCTGACCGTGCCACGCCCCGTTGTGGCACGGTCAGGAGACCGTGCCACAACAGGGGGGCCGCGACAGGGCGGTGCGCGGCTCGGACACTGCATCGCGACTCCATCGTCGGTTGACGGACTCCCGGCCGGCCCCTTATGATGGCGGCGCGAGCCCTGTTGCCGTGGAGAATCCGTCATGGCCCCGCTGGAAGGCTTCAACGAGATCATCAAGAGGAACGAGCGGCTGGCCCCCTACACCTATCTCAAGTTAGGGGGCCCCGCCGAGATGCTGGCCCAGCCGCGTTCCCGCGAGGAACTCTCGGCCCTGGTGAAACAGTGTTCGGACGAGCGGATTCCGCTGCGCGTGCTGGGCAGCGGCTGCAACATGCTGGTGCGCGACGAGGGGGTGCAGGGGCTGGTGCTGCGTCTGAGCGAGCCGGCCTTTCAGGAGGTGACCGTCGAGGGCAAGCGGGTCCGGGCCGGCACCGGCACGGCGGTCTCGACCGTGATCTCGGAATCGGCCCGGCACGGTCTGGCGGGGCTGGAAACGCTGGTCGGCATTCCGGGAACGGTGGGCGGCGCCTTGCGGACCAACGCCGGCGACCGCAGCGGCGACATCGGCCAGTTTGTCCGCCAGGTGGAAGTCCTCGACAGCCAGGGGCGGATCCAGGTGCGCGAGCGCGACGAGCTGCATTTCGGCGAGCATGCCAGCAACCTCGACGATCCGGTGCTGCTCTCGGTCGAGTTTGCCCTGGAACCCGATTTGGTCGATAGCATCGTCAAGCGGATGCGCAAGGCGTGGATTCTGCGCAAGGCCGCTCATCCCCTGAGCTTCCAGTCGGCCGGCCGGATCTTCAAGAACCCGCGCGGCCTCAATGCGGCGCCACTGATCGAGCGCGCCGGCCTGGCCCGCAAGCGCGTCGGCGGCGTCGAGGTCAGCGACCGCGACGCCAATTACTTCGTGATTCACCCGGGCGCCACCAGCCGGGACGTTCTCCGGCTGATCGACCTGGTCCGGTCGCAGGTGCTGGAACGGGACAAGGTCGAATTGGAGACGGAAATCACCATCTGGTAAATCCTCAATCTTCAAGAAGAAGAGAAAGAGTAAGATGAAGATTAGGATTAGGAAGAGGATTAAGAGAAAGATTACGAGTAAGAGTAAGAAGGTCAGCCCCAGGGCGTCCTACTCTTGCTCTTGCTCTTACTCCTCTTCCTACTCTTAATCTTCATCTTACTCTTTCTCTTCTTCTTGAAGATTGAGGATTTCGGATTTCATGCGATGGCTCTCTTTTCCTTTCTGCGTCGCTGGCTTTTCTGGAAGTGGGTGCTGCTGACGCTCGCCCCCTGTGGACTTGTCCTGGCCCTGCTCTTCGGCGTGGAGGCTCTCGGCCGCTGGACGCGTTCAGGATTGCGCGGCCACGAGCGGTTCCAGGTCGCCTTTGCCGAGATCGAATGCACGCCGCCGGCCAACCTGCCGCTGCCGGCTTTTCTCGGCGAGGTGCAGTCTCTCACCGGCTTGCCGGGCCAGCTCGACCTGCTCGGCAAGGACCTGCCGCAGGTTCTCTCGGCCGCCTTCCGTCAGCATCCCTGGGTGGAGGAAGTGGAGCGCGTCGAGGTGCTGCCCGGGCGAAAGGTGCGCGTGCAGCTGATTCATCGAACGCCGATCCTGGCAGTGGATCACGCCAACCAGACTCGCACCGTTGACCGCGAGGGCGTCCTGCTGCCCGCCACGGCTGCGACCGAAGGCCTGCCGCATTACTGCAGCCCGGTGCCGCCGCCCCGGGGTCCGCCGGGGATGGAATGGGGCGACCCGACCCTCAAGTCGGCCGCCCAGACCATCGCCTTTCTGCGCCGGCAGCCGGACTTGCCGCGCTTCACCCAGGTGGAAAGCGCGGTGACCGGCCTGGTGCTGACCACCTCGGCCGGCTCGCGCGTCCTCTGGGGCGAACCCGCCGATGACGACAGCGCCCACCAATCCGCCGCCCGGAGGAAAGTCGAGTTCTTGCTCAACCACTGCCGGACGCACGGCAGCCTCGACCAGCCGGGATCCGGTGAACACGACTTGCGCCGGTTGGATGGCGTTCGGCCGATCACCAGCGAAACCGCGACTTCACCTCGGGATTGACGATCTTCTCCGCCGGCCATTCGCCGCGGCTGAGCGACACGATGGCCTCGGCCGCCGACAGGGCCATGTCGTCGCGGGACTTCCAGTCGCCGCCGGCGGCGTGCGGCGTCAGCACCACGTTGTCCAGCTCGAACAGCGGACTTTTGCCCGGCGGCTCCTCCTCGAAGACGTCCAGCCCCGCCCCGGCGATCTTCTTGCTGCGCAGCGCCTCGATCAGGTCGGCCTCGCACACCAGGCCGCCGCGGGCCGTGTTGATCAGGAACGCGGTCGGCTTCATCAGGGCCAGCGTCTGGCGGTTGATCAGGTGCTTCGACTGCGGCGAGTAGGGCAAGTGCAGGCTGACAAAGTCCGACTCGGCCAGCAGCTGCTCGAACGGCACGAAGCGCAGCCCCACGGACCTGGCGAAGTCGTGATCGGGATAGGGCTCGTAGGCGATCAGGTTCATGAGGAAGGCCTTGCCGCGCAGGGCCATCGCCTTGCCGATCCGGCCCAGGCCGGCGATGCCCAGCGTCTGGCCGCGCAGCGGCAGGTTGGTCCCCCGCGGCCAGGTTCCCGCCCTGGTGCCCAGGTGCTGGCTGATCAGGAACTTGGTCAGGGCGAGCATCAGGCAGAAGGCATGCTCGGCGACGGCGTCCTGGTTGGTGCCGGGCGCGATGCACACGGCGACGCCGTGCTGCGTGGCGGCGGCCACGTCCACGGCATCGTAGCCGACGCCGACGCGGGCAATGACCTTCAGCTGCGGATGGGCGGCAAGGACGCGCGGCGTGTAGGGCTCGGAGCCAGCGACGGAGGCGTGAATTCCGTTCAGGGCAGACAGCAGCTCATCCTCGAGCAGCTGGTGTTTGACCTGCGGATAGACAATCTCGAAACCAGCTTGACGCAAGACCTGGAGGAATTGGCCCTCGACTCGGGCCAGGGGAGCGGGACTGATCAGGACCTTCGGCATGGCGGCACTTTCTCAGGAGTTCGGGGCGACTACAGGATTGGTGTAAGATCAGGGACCACGGGAGGCAACTCCCAGCCCCGAATGGACCGCAGTCCGGATTTGCACAAGCCGCTGCCGCAGCTGTGTTTGCGCTTCTCGATAGAGCTGTTCCGCTTCTTCCAGGGTGACCTGCTGGAAGCGGACGGATTGCCGGGAGTGCAGTTGCCCCAGCCGATCGAGGTCGGCGCTGCTCACCTGGGCGATGCGCGGATAGCCGCCGATGGTCTGGCCGTCCACGCCCAGGATGACGCACTGGCCATCGCGGGTCACTTGCATCGTGCCCGGACAGGCGGGCTCCGAAAGCAACTCCCCGGCGTGCTTTCCGCGTGAGGAGACCGGGATCGGCTCGCCCTGCAGACGCACCCCCATGCGGTTGCTATCCCGGCTGATCTGGAACAGAGGCCCGTACAACCCCTCCCCGGCAAACCAATCGGCGTGCGAACCGGGCAGCACATGCAAGGAAACGACCTCCTCTTCCCACCAGGGAACGGCGTCCACGATGAAATGGGCGCCGATGCTGCCGGCCGTGCAGGGGATGCGATCCTCTGCACGGAGCGGCTCCAGGCTGGAGCGGCTGCCGAGGACGACAGGGTTGTGCAAGCCGCCGTGGACGCAAAGATAGGCACGGCAGCCCCTTGTGCCGCCGATGGTCAGCACCTCGCCGGTCTCCAGGGTGAAGGTCTTGCCGGGAGCCAATCGCTGGCGTGGGCTGCTCAGCTCGAACGGGGCCCCGAAGAGGACACAGGCGAGCGGCCCGGTCGCCTCCAGGGTCGGACCGGACAGGCTGATCTCCAGGGCCGCCGCGTCGGGAGGATTGCCGACGAGGGCGTTGCCCAGGGCCAGCGAGGCGCGGTCGGCCGCCCCGCCGAGCGGCACACCGAGGCTGCGACTGCTCGGCCGGCCGTGATCGACCACCAAGGTGCAGAGACCGGGCGCCAGCACTTTCAGAACGGCGGTCACAACCCCTCACCCCCAACCTCTCCCCTGTAGGGAACGCCCTCCGTGGCGTTCCGTGAGTGGGGAGAGACCGGCGGCGGCAGACAGCAGCGGATGGCGACGCCTTGCCGCTGGAGGGCCTGGCGCAGCTCGCGGACAAAGAGGAGCGCCTGCGGATTGTCGCCGTGGACGCAGAGGCTGGCGATGCCCTGCTCGCGCCGCAGCCATTCAACCTGCTTGACCGCCTCGTCGGGGTCCTCGACGAAGGCATCGGGCCGGGAGCGCGGCACCAGCGAGCCATCGGGCAAGTAACGGCGATCAGCGAACCCCTCGGCCAGGAAGGGGCAGCGGCCCCGGCTCAGCGCTTCCAGCCGCGAGCCGGGCAGGCCCATCAGGGCCAGGCCAAACTGCTCCGTGGCGGCAATCACGGGTCGGGCCAGGCTGTCGTCGCGGCAGGCCTGGTTGTACAGGGCCCCGTGCGGCTTGACGTAACGAAGCTGGCCCCCGGCCAAGCGGGCCAGGGCGGCCAGGGCGCCGACCTGGTAGACGCACAGGGCAAAGACTTCGTCCTCGCTCAGGGACAATTCGCGGCGGCCGAAATGCTCGCGGTCGGCGTAGCCGGGATGAGCACCGAGACAGACGCCATGCTGGACGGCCAGGCGCAGGGTGGTCAGGGAGGTCAGCGGATCGCCGGCATGGCAGCCGCAGGCGACGTTGGCGGAGGTGATCAGCGGCATCAGCTCGGCATCGTGCGGGCAGCCCTCGCCGAGGTCGCAGTTCAGATCGATGGTGTTCATGCACTCGATCAAACCGCAAGATGGGGCTGACGTCAACGCCGGCATCACGCGAGCTGTCTCGATAACACCAGCACGAGGTACTTCAGGTCAGCGATTGCTTCTTGCCACAAGCGATGGACAGCGCTCTTGGAGCTGCCCAGGAGATTGGCGATTGCCGCCAAGGAACACTCCTCCTCGTGGTGGAGCGTGAAAACCCGTGCCGGTGGCCCTGGAGCGAGGTACTTCAGCACAAGGATCGCACTGGCGAGCGGAGCGCCGATCTCTTCCTGATACAGCATGCGTGCCTCGGGGGCGGGCTCACGGCTCCGCGGCATGGGGCAGCCTTCCGACCGGAGATTCTCAAAGGACTGTTCCCGCTCCACGTTCCGCTTGCTTGTTTGGAACCGCTTGCCGAATTTGCTCAGTTTGTGCCGCAGGATGCCGCGCACCCAGGCGCGTAAGTCTTCCTGGGTCGTTCCGGTAAACTGCGTGAAGGTGCGGATGGCCTCAGTAAACGCCTGCTGCACCAGGTCATCCGGGTCCGCCTTGGACTGGAGTTTCTGGGGCAGCAGCTTGTCGGCCAGGAAACAGAAATGAGGCCAGAAGCGGTTCAGCACCGGGCCAATCTCTTCTGGCTTTGCCGGTTCGTTCCTTTGCACCCAGGGGAGAGGCGTGGTCGCGAGTTCATGGCGACTCATGGGTGACACTCCTTCGACTCAGGGGTCAATCTGCAGTAGCGTGCCAGGGATTGAGTTGGGACCTTGACAGGTTTTGTGTCACGGCCATCTTGACCGTGTTTCGGCTCCCAACCCGGGATGGCTGACTTGCAGTTCGTGCGGAGAAGGGCAAGACCCCATCCGGAGAACGGCCACGAATGCGTGCTGCCGTTAACATGGTGAGTATAGCCAGCTGCCTGATGCCTGTCCAGCCTTTGTTTCTGTTTTTTTGTACACGCCAGGGGCTCAGTGGACTTTTTTTCCTGTTTTCTTGTTTTTTTCTGGGACGCGGCGGGAGAAAAGGGGAATAGGTATATAGCGGAGGTTTCTGGCTGAACCGCGAGGCGATGGGAGCGGATCGCTGCAACCGGGTATGGTGCCGCGGTTGGCCGCGTGCTTCGCCGTTGGGAGGAGTGGTCGATGTTCCGGACGTTGGTGTCATTGTTCTTGGTGGGCTTCGTCGGGCTGGGGTGGCTGCGGGCAGGGATTGCTGCCGAGGACAAGCCGAAGCCCATGATGAAGGAATGGGAGCAAGCGGTGCGTGCCAAGATCGCCAGGGACGACAAGCTCAAGATGCTGGCCGCCAAGTATCCGCTGGTGCTGCTTCACGCGCGGGTTCCCTACGCTACTGGAGGGTACGGGCATTCTGCCTTCAGTTTCATTTATGAGAGTTCTGAAGAGGAAAAGCACGGGAACTATGTGCAGATTGTCTGGGGTAATGGCGGCAGTATAAAAAATAGATTTGAGACAAACATGCTCGTGGGCCTAAAGAATCTTGTCGCTGATCTTGGAAAGGTAGACTTCGAGAAACCCCCGGAACTCCAGCGTATTACGATTGACCACCCCGGGCTAGCTGACTATGGCATCGCATCCGAAGGCCATGTTTATTTGGAGCGCGTCCGGGAACCGGATGGCAACAACTTTTACGTCCTTTTCCAGGTGGTCGCTATTGATCGCGACGGCCGTTACATGGCGTTTCTCTGGCGAAAACTTCCGGGCGGCAAAATCGTCAAAAGAGACTTCATGAAGTAGCCCGGACAATCCGCCCTTACTCTTCTCTCGAAGGAGGTCGCAGATGTTATTCTCATCCTGGCGCAGTTGGATCAAGGCATGGAGAACACAAGGGAGAATCAAACCCTTCCGCAAGTACCCGGGGTTGGTCGTGGAAGAGTTGGAGGATCGGACCAATCCCTCTCCCTTCACATCCTCGGGGGCACTGGGGGCACTGGCGCCAACCAGCAGCGTGGCCTTCAACACGACTGCCGGCACCTACTCCGTTGATGGCGGCGCCTGGCAAAGCGGCGGCGTACTCAGTGACGATCCGGGACAGAGTACGATGTTGTTCGACTTCACGACGATCAGTTTGGGGGCTGGCGTGACAGTGACGGCATCGGGGAACGAAGCGTTGGGCTTGCTCGCTACCGGAGACATCGACATCTCGGCCAACCTCAATGTTGCGGGTCAGAACGGGCAGGACGGCAGCGACGGGTACGGCGACATTGGCGGCGGCGGTGGTGGCGGTGGCGGCGGTGGTGGAGCGGTGTTGATCGATACGGACGGCGGCACAATCACGTTTTCCAGCACGCTCAACGTGCGGCAAGGTTCGCCCGGGCGCAGGGCCAGGATAACCTCACCGGCGACGATTCGGGAGGGCAAGGTGGCGCGGGCGGTCTGGGAGGCGTTGGAGGGGCTGATGCTGGCAGCGGTGGAAGCTCAGAGGCCGGCGGTGAGGGGGGAACTGGGGGGAACGCGGCTGAGAACTCGGCCGATGGTGGTGGCGGCGGGGGAGGCGGGGGAATCAACAAAGGCCTGGGTGGCAATCCCGGCAATGGGGGGAAGCCCAACAGTACGGGGGGAGGTAAAGGAGGGCAAGCCGGCAACACCAAAGGACAGGGTGGCTTTGGAGGTAAGCCCGGAACAGATCAGGTGGGTCAGCTAAGTGGCGGCTGGGGCGGCAAGGGCTCTGGGTTCTACGATATTGATGGTGACGATGGTGAAAGTGTGAAGCGGGGTCAGGGCGGCGGCGGCGGCGGCGGCGGCGGCGCGGACGCTAAAGCTAGCCCAGGATACGGTGGCAAGGGCGGCACTGGCGGTGCTGGTAAGAGTACCAGAGGAGGCACCGGCACCTATTTAACCGCCTCTGGCGGTGGCGGCGGCGGTGCCTTCATGCTGGTTGCTTCCGGAGGCGTGACCTTTTCTGGAACGGGCTACCTGGGCAACGGCTCTGGCTCAGTCTACGGCGCTTTCACCAACGATGGATCCTTCCCGGACGGGCTTCCTGGGACCAACTCCTACTCAGATTGGGACAACCTGAGCGCCGACGACTACTACCTTTATGGCGGCGGCGGTGGCGGTGGGGCCGGCGGTGACGGTCAGCTCGCTGCAATCCCCACTGTCACCAACGTGGGTTCTGCTTCCGGCCCTTCCGGTGGCGAATACTACATCACACTCACCGGCGAGTCCTTCACCGGCGCGACTGCGGTGTCCTTCGGCAGCGTGGCCGCCACTTCCTTCACGGTCAATTCTGACACGTCGTTAACGGTCCTGGTGCCGCCCCAGGCGATTGGCACCATCGACGTCACCGTGACCACGCCCGTGTGTACCTCGCCGACCTCCACGGCTGACCAGTTCTCCTACGTCAATGGCGGGCCGGCGGGGACAAGCAACACGGTGACGACGCTGGAGAACCAGGCCTACGTGTTCAGTACCAGCGACTTCGGCTTCACTGATCCCAACAACTCGCCAGCAACCAACTTCTTGGCCGTCGAGGTCACCACGCTGCCCGGCGTCGGCACCCTGACTGACAACGGTGTCGGCGTCAGCACGGGACAATACGTCAGCGTCAGCGACATCACGGTCGGCAAGCTGGTGTACACACCCGTGTCGTATACCAGCGGCACATCCTATGACAGCTTCACCTTCCAGGTGCAGAACGACGGCGGCACGGCCAACGGCGGCGTCGATACCGATCCCAGCGCCAGGACCATGACCGTCAACGTCACCTGGGTCAACCAGGCCCCGAGTGGCACCAGCAACACCGTGACCACACAGGAGAACACGGCGTACGTGTTCAGCACCAGCGACTTCGGCTTCACCGATCCCAATGACAGTCCGATGAACAACTTCCTGGCCGTCAAGATCACCACTCTGCCCGGCGCCGGGAGTCTGACGGACAACGGTGTCGCGGTTACCGCCGGCCAATTTGTCTCGGTCAGCGACATCAATGCCGGCTTGCTGGTGTTCACTCCCGCGGCCAACGCCGTCGGCACGCCTTACTCGAGCTTCACCTTCCAGGTGCAGGATGACGGCGGCACGGCCAACGGCGGCAGCGATCTCGATCCCACACCCAAGACCATGACCATCGACGTATTGAATCAGGGAGGAGGCTAAGAAGCACGCTTCTCCGGCGCGAAGGTAGGTCAGGCTTTCCAGCCTGACGAACGCGTGTCAGGCTGGAAAGCCTGACCTACCTCCGCGGTGGGGTAACAACGGAATGGCGAGAGGCGCGGCATCAGCCAGCCTCTCGCCATTCCGTTGATTGTCGCCGTGGACGCAGAGGCTGGCGATGCCCTTCTCACGCCGCAGCCACTCGACTTGCCGGACCGCCTCGTCGGGATCCTCGACGAAGGCATCGGGCCGGGAGCGCGGCACCAGCGAGCCATCGGGCAGGTAGCGGCGATCGGCGAACCCCTCGGCCAGGAAGGGACAGCGGCCCCGGCTCAGTACTTCAAGGCGCGAACCGGTCTGGCCCATCAGGGCCAGGCCAAACTGCTCCGTGGCGGCAATGATGGGCCGGGCCAGGCTGTCGTCACGGCAGGCCTGGTTGTACAGGGCCCCGTGCGGCTTGACGTAACGGAGCTGCCCCCCGGCCGAGCGGGCCAGCGCCGCCAGGGCGCCGACCTGGTAGACGCACAGGGCAAAGACTTCGTCCTCGCTCAGGGACAGCTCGCGGCGGCCGAAATGCTCGCGGTCGGCGTAGCCGGGATGAGCGCCGAGACAGACGCCGTGCTGGACGGCCAGGCGCAGGGCGGTCAGAGAGGTCAGCGGATCGCCGGCATGGCAGCCGCAGGCGACGTTGGCGGAGGTGATCAGAGGCATCAACTCGGCGTCGGAGGGGCAGCCCTCGCCGAGGTCGCAGTTCAGATCGATGGTGTTCATGCTCTCGATCAAACCGCAAGATCGAGGTCGCTTCAACACCGGCGTCACGCGAGCTGTCTCGATAACACCAGCACGAGGTACTTCAGGTCAGCGATTGCTTCTTGCCACAAGCGATGGACAGCGCTCTTGGAGCTGCCCAGGAGATTGGCGATTGCCGCCAAGGAACACTCCTCCTCGTGGTGGAGCGTGAAAACCCGTGCCGGTGGCCCTGGAGCGAGGTACTTCAGCACAAGGATCGCACTGGCGAGCGGAGCGCCGATCTCTTCCTGATACAGCATGCGTGCCTCGGGGGCGGGCTCACGGCTCCGCGGCTCAGAGACACCCGCGACCAGAATGTCTTCCAGGGAACTTTCCCGCTTTGAATCCCGCTTTTGCCTTCGGAAGGCCTTGAGGAAGTTGGCCATAACGTGCCGCAAGATGCCGCCGATCCAGGCGAGCAAATCGCCCAGAGTTTCTCCGCGAAACTTCTCGAACTCACTCATCGCCTCCAGACACGCATCTTGCACCAGGTCCTCCGGATCCGCCTTGGACTGGAGGTTCTGGGGCAAGAGCTGTTTGGCCTGCAACCAGAGGACGGGGCACAAGCAGTTGAGCGCCAGAGAAAGCTCATCTGGCTTTGCCGGTTCGCTCCTCTGGACCCAGGGGAGAGGCGTACTCGAGAGCGTTTGGTCATTCATGGGTGACGTTCCTTCGACTCAGGGGGAATCTGCAACGCCTTGCCAGGAATTGGGTTGGGATCGTGACAGGTTTTTGTGCCACGGCCATCTTGGCCGTGTTCGTGGTTCCCGACCAGTGAGGGCCAGCAGCAATCGAGCCAGGAGAAAGGCAAAACAGCATCCGGAAACGCTCACGAATGCGCTGCCGCTGACGTGGTGTTGAGTGTAGCCGATTGCCAGGCGACTGTCCAGTGTTCGTTTCTGATTATTTGTACACTCCGCAAGTTCGCAGGATTTTTTCCTTTTTCTGCGTTTTTTTCTGGAACGCGGCGGGAGAAAAGTTGAATAGGTATGTAGAGGGGTTGCTGGCTGAACAGCGACGCATCGGAAGCGAACCGCCGCAACCGGGTATCGTGCCGCGGTTGGCCGAGCGCTTCGCCGATGGAAGGAGAGGGCCATGTTCCGGAAGCTGTTGTTGCTGTGCTTGGTGGGCTTCGTCGGGCTGGCGTGGCTGTGGGCCGGGATTGCCGCCGAGGACAAGCCGAAGCCCATGATGAAGGAATGGGAGCAAGAGGTTCGCGCAAGATCGCCAAGGACGACAAGCTCAAGGCACTGGCGGCCAAGTATCCCTTGGTACTCCTGCACTCGCAGAAGAAGTATGCCAGGGGAGGACAGTACGAGCAGTCCGCATACAGTTTTACTCATGAGAGCTTCGACCTGAAAAAGCACCAGAACGACGTGCAGATCGTGTGGGGTAACGGTGGGGCAAAAAACAGAATCAAAACAAACATGCTCGGATCCCATCAGCATCTGATCGTTGATCTGGGCAAGGTGGATTTCGAGGAAAACCCCGAATTCCGACGCATCTCCATCGATCACCCAGGCCTGGGGGCGACCGCTTTCGCATCGGAAGGCCACGTATATCTGGAGCGAGTCCAAAACACCCATGGGAACAACTTCTACGTGGTTTTTCAGGTGGTCACCGTGGATGCCGACGGGCGGTACGTGGCTTTTCTCTGGCGAAGATTGCCCGGTGGGAAAATCGTGAAATAACCCAAATGAGGGTTGTAATCGCAACGACTGGATCGCGGATCATGCCCTGGCCGATTGGTTTTGGCAGCAGCATGGTTACTGTCGAAACCATGCGCTTGTTGTCTTGCATTGAACCATGCCGTCGCAAGCGATAGTGAGGAACAATCATGCACGCAAAGATCTCTCCGAAGTTGCTTGTTGTGATACTCTTGGCGTCACTCGCGGCTCTCACCTCCTTGGCTTTGGCCGATGCCAAGGCCAAGCCACAGCCTCGGATGAAGGAGTGGGAGAAAGAAGTTCGCGACAAGATAGCCAAGGACGACAAGCTCAAGGCGCTAGCAGCCAAGTACCCGCTTGTACTCCTGCATGCACCGTCCTATGCCAAGGAAGGGTACGGACATTCCGCCTTCAGCTTCATCTATGAGACCTCGGACCCGGAGAAGCACCTGAACAACGTGCAACTCTTGTGGGAGAATGCTGACAATGGCAGAACGTTTGAAACAAACATGGTCGTAAATCAACTGAATCTCGTCGTTGATTTGGAGAAAGTGGATTTCGAGAAAAACCCCGAACTCGGACGCATCACGATCGATCACCCCAAGTTGACTGAGGATGGTGTCGCCCGGGAAGGCCACGTTTATTTGGAGCGAGTTCGGGACACACGTGGAAACAACTTCTATGTCCTTTTTCAGGTGGTCGCGGTCGATCGCGATGGGCGTTACCTGGCGTTTCTGTGGCGGAAACTTCCGGGCGGCAAGATCGTCAAGAGAGCCAACCAGAAGTAACCCGGGCAACCCGTTCCTGTTCTTCTCTTGAAGGAGGTTCCAGATGTTGTTCTCAACCTGGCGTAGTTGGATCAAGGCATGGCAAGCACGAGGGAGAATCCAACCGTTCCGGAAGGCTCTTCGGTTGGTCGTGGAAGAGTTGGAGGATCGGACCAATCCATCTCCCTTCACATCCTCGGGGGCACTGGGGGCACTGGCGCCAACCAGCAGCGTGGCCTTCAACACGACTGCCGGCACCTACTCAGTAGATGGCGGCACCTGGCAAAGCGGCGGCGTACTCAGTGACGATCCGGGACAGAGTACGATGTTGTTCGACTTCACGACGATCAGTTTGGGGGCTGGCGTGACAGTGACGGCATCGGGGAACGAAGCGTTGGGCTTGCTCGCTACCGGAGACATCGACATCTCGGCCAACCTCAATGTTGCGGGTCAGAACGGGCAGGACGGCAGCGACGGGTACGGCGACATTGGCGGCGGCGGTGGTGGCGGTGGCGGCGGTGGTGGAGCGGTGTTAATCGATACGGACGGCGGCACAATCACGTTTTCCGGCACGCTCAGCGTGCGGCAAGGTTCGCCCGGGGCGCAGGGCCAGGATAACCTCACCGGCGACGATTCGGGAGGGCAAGGTGGCGCGGGCGGTCTGGGAGGCGTTGGAGGGGCTGATGGTGGCAGCGGTGGAAGTTCAACGGCCGGAGGCGGTGGTGGCACTGGTGGGAATGCGGTCGGGCACGGCGGCGGGGGCGGTGGAGGTGGAGGGGGGGTCAATTTGGGTGGGGGCGGTGACGGCGGCAAAAAAAGTGGTTTTAGAGGTAGTGGTGATGGAGGTGAAGGAGGGCCGGCCGGCGCCAAGGAAGGGGATCGCGGGAAGTGGGGTGAGGGCGGAGTATTTGATAACGTCGTTACTGGTGGCAGAGGGGGGTACGGCGCTGGGACGTACGGGGACAAGGGAGTAACGGGCGGGAAGGCACAGTTAGGTGGGGGGGGTGGGGGTGGAGGAGGCGGTGCAGACGTGCCTTCAGGTTCTGGGAAGGATCCAGGGAGTGGTGGTCCTGGTGGCCCAGCCGGCGACGGCGCCGGGACCAGTGGTGCCACCGGAGGCTCCGGGGGCTATTTCACGGCTTCAGGCGGTGGTGGTGGCGGTGCCTTCATCCTCGTCGCTTCCGGCGGCGTGGACTTTTCCGGAACGGGCTACGAGGGGAGTGGCGTTGGTGTCGTTTACGGCAGCTTCACCAACGATGGCTCCTTCCCGGACGGGCTTCCTGGGACCAACTCCTATTCAGATTGGGAGGACCTGAGCGCCGACGACTACTACCTTTATGGCGGGGGTGGCGGCGGCGGTGCTGGCGGCGACGGTCAGATTGCCGCGATCCCCGTCGTCTCCAGCTTGAGTTCCGCATCCGGAGCTTCCGGTGGGGGCTATACGGTCACGATCACAGGCGAGTCCTTCACCGGTGCGACTGCGGTGTCCTTCGGCAGCGTGGCGGCCACTTCGTTCACGGTGAATTCCGACACCTCGATCACAGCCACGGTGCCGGCCCAGCCGATCGGCACCGTCGTCGATGTCACCGTGACCACGTCGGTGTGTACCTCGCCGACCTCCACGGCCGACCAGTTCTCCTACGTCAATGGCGGCCCGGTCGGGACCAGCAACACGGTGACGACGCTGGAGAACCAGGCCTACGTGTTCAGCACCAGCGACTTCGGCTTCACCGATCCCAACAACTCGCCGGCAACCAACTTCCAGGCCGTCGAGATCACCACGCTGCCCGGTGTCGGCACTCTGACCGACAACGGCGCCGGCGTCAGCACGGGCCAATACGTCAGCGTCAGTGACATCAGCGCCGGCTTGCTGGTCTACACGCCAGTGAGCTACACCAGCGGCACTTCCTATGACAGCTTCACCTTCCAGGTGCAGAACGACGGCGGCACGGCCAACGGCGGCATCGACACCGACCCCAGCGCCAAGACCATGACCGTCAACGTCACCTGGGTCAACCAGGCCCCGAGTGGCACCAGCAACACCGTGACCACACAGGAGAACACGGCGTACGTGTTCAGCACCAGCGACTTCGGCTTCACCGATCCCAATGACAGTCCGATGAACAACTTCCTGGCCGTCAAGATCACCACTCTGCCCGGCGCCGGGAGTCTGACGGACAACGGTGTCGCGGTTACCGCCGGCCAATTTGTCTCGGTCAGCGACATCAATGCCGGCTTGCTGGTGTTCACTCCCGCGGCCAACGCCGTCGGCACGCCTTACTCGAGCTTCACCTTCCAGGTGCAGGATGACGGCGGCACGGCCAACGGCGGCAGCGATCTCGATCCCACACCCAAGACCATGACCATCGACGTATTGAATCAGGGAGGAGGCTAAGAAGCACGCTTCTCCGGCGCGAAGGTAGGTCAGGCTTTCCAGCCTGACGAACGCGTGTCAGGCTGGAAAGCCTGACCTACCTCCGCGGTGGGGTAACAACGGAATGGCGAGAGGCGCGGCATCAGCCAGCCTCTCGCCATTCCGTTGATTGTCGCCGTGGACGCAGAGGCTGGCGATGCCCTTCTCACGCCGCAGCCACTCGACTTGCCGGACCGCCTCGTCGGGATCCTCGACGAAGGCATCGGGCCGGGAGCGCGGCACCAGCGAGCCATCGGGCAGGTAGCGGCGATCGGCGAACCCCTCGGCCAGGAAGGGACAGCGGCCCCGGCTCAGTACTTCAAGGCGCGAACCGGTCTGGCCCATCAGGGCCAGGCCAAACTGCTCCGTGGCGGCAATGATGGGCCGGGCCAGGCTGTCGTCACGGCAGGCCTGGTTGTACAGGGCCCCGTGCGGCTTGACGTAACGGAGCTGCCCCCCGGCCGAGCGGGCCAGCGCCGCCAGGGCGCCGACCTGGTAGACGCACAGGGCAAAGACTTCGTCCTCGCTCAGGGACAGCTCGCGGCGGCCGAAATGCTCGCGGTCGGCGTAGCCGGGATGAGCGCCGAGACAGACGCCGTGCTGGACGGCCAGGCGCAGGGCGGTCAGAGAGGTCAGCGGATCGCCGGCATGGCAGCCGCAGGCGACGTTGGCGGAGGTGATCAGAGGCATCAACTCGGCGTCGGAGGGGCAGCCCTCGCCGAGGTCGCAGTTCAGATCGATGGTGTTCATGCTCTCGATCAAACCGCAAGATGGGGCTGGCGTCAACGCCTCTGTTTGAACCGTCTGTGCGCCTTGAGCAGTTCGTCAGAACCAGATGGAATTGACCGTACCACCATCGTTTCTGGCGCACAGGTTCTGACGAGGGGGAGGGGTTGGCTTTGCCCCTTACCCTTCCGTCCCGGCCACCGGAACCTGGACGGGCTGAAGGCCGCTGACCGACTGCGGGACCTTCCTGGGCAGACAGAGCATGTTCTGCGAGCCGGTCATGCCGAAGACGTTCTCGGCGTTGCCGGCGTAGTTGCCCGGGTTGAACAGCAGCGGCTTGTGCCAGAACAGGTTGTAGCCCAGGCCGGTCGGTGCCGAGGCGGTCAGCGCGCTGCTGGGCACGGGCTGCCCGCCAGCCTGCCAATTGCTCGCGGTTGGCTCAGAGGCCAGAGCGTGCCGCTGGCTGTCGGACGGATGACAGGACAGGCCAAAAGCGTGCCTGCCTGCCATCTGCCAGGGTATTCGGGAAGCGGCGCCCCGCACCGGCCGGTTCCTGTTGGGATGGTCGCTCATGGGGGTGGAACCTCGACCGGCGGCAGCCCGCTGACCGATTGGGGTCGGGTGCGGGGCAGGCCGAGCATGTTCTGCGAGCCAGTGCGGCCGAAGACGTTCTCGGCGTTGCCGGCGAAGTTGCTGGGGTTGAACAGCAGCGGCCTGTGCCAGAACAGGTTGTAGCCCAGGCCGTCCAGCATCCGGATCAGGGCGGCGGACCTGTCCTTGCGGTCGTTCTCGACGTAGAGGATGGGGGAGCAGGCCGCGATGGTCTGCACGGCGCCTGCGAGGACGGCTTGCTCCATGCCCTCCACGTCGATCTTCAGGAAGTGGCAGCGGGGCAGCTTCAGGCTGTCCAGCGTTAGTACGGGAACGTGCTCGCCCTGCAGGTAGCCGCCCAGCTCCAGGCCGCCGAAGTTGTTGTCCTGGGTGTAATCCAGCGGCGGCACGACGATGTGGCCCGGGGAGTTGCCCAGGGCGGCCCAGAAGGCGTTGACGTTGGTCAGGCTGTTCAGGGCCAGGTTGGCGCAGAGGGTCTGCAAGAGGATGCGCTGGGGCTCGAAGGCCAGCACCAGGCCGGTGGGGCCGACCGCCTGGGCCAGCCAGACCGTGTGGGCGCCGACGTTGGCGCCGACCTCGACCACGACCTGGCCCGGCTTGAGCAGCTGGGCGAAGAGATCGACTTCGCCCTGGGAGAACTCGCCGTAGAGGTCCAGTGAGCGGCCGACGTAAAGGTCGTGGACGTTGTAGAGCATCAGGCCGTGGCGGCATTGCTTCTGGCGGTTGAACGGAGGAAAGGCGTAAGCGTCCGGTAAAAACCACTGTTGCAGCGCCGGGTATGCTCCGAGCATGTTTCGCCCGACCCATGCTCTGGAGGTATCTCGTATGTCTGCCGGTCGATCTCGTGATCCGGACAAGGAGCGTTTCTGGCGCTCCCACCTCGAACGTTGGCTCGTCAGTGGTCTGTCCATCCGCGCCTACTGCCGCCGCCACCAGCTGGCCGAGGCGTCCTTTTATTGCTGGCGGCGAACGTTGGCCCAACGCGACACCGACGCCTGCCAGCACCCGGCCTCAGACCCTGTTACCTTCGTCCCCCTGCACGTCACCCCCGAACCTACCGCCGCCACGCCGAGCCTCGAAGTCGTCCTGGGCAACGGCCGACGCCTGTTCGTTGGGCCAGGCTTCGATGCCGCCTCCTTGCGTACTCTGCTGGCTGTCCTGGAGGAGAGGCCATGCTCCCCCTGACACCACCCGGACGCATTTTTCTCTGCCTGGCCGCCGTCGATTGCCGCAAATCGTTTGACGGGCTGGCGGCCCTGGTCAGCCAGGGGCTGGGCGACGATCCCCTCTCCGGGGACTGGTTCGTCTTTCGCAATCGACGCGGCGACCGCCTCAAGATCCTCAGCTGGCAGCAAGACGGCTATGCCATCTGGTACAAGCGGTTGGAAGAAGGCGTCTTTCGTTTTCCGACCGCACCAACTGGGCAGACTGGACAACTGGAGGTCCGCGCTGCCGAGCTGACCATGCTGTTAGACGGGGTCGTGTTGGAAAAGGTCGAACGCCGTCACCGCTACCAGCGGCCGGCAACGACGCTCTAAGTCCACTTTTCTCTCAGGAGGGCCTCCTGCGGGAGGCCCTCAGCACTTCAGACCAACTCATTCGCCGACCAGCAAGCAGTGGCTCACTTTCCCTGATTGCTACAGATTGTCTTCAGCACACTTAAGTTGCAAGCTGTTTTCCAAATGGCGACGAAAAACACGTCGCCGGCTGCTATGATGTCTAAGTATGAGTGCTGCCACGACCACCACAACCGCGGCTTTAGACGTCCAGCACTTGCCTGACGATCCCGCCGTCCTCAAACGGATGATCGAGGAGTTGCTCGGAGCCCTGGCGGCACGCCAGCGGGAGCTGAGCCAAATCCAAGTCCGCCTGGACCAGCTGCTGCGTCGTCTCTATGGTCCACGCAGCGAACGATTCGACCCCAGCCAATTGTCTCTGTTTACGCAACCGGATGCGGCGGCAGCCAACGGAGACGGTCCAACAGGACCAGACGAGAGCAAACCAGCCAAAGCCAAGCGGCGCCACAAGCACGGCCGGCAGCGGCCTCCCCAACACTTGCCTCGGCAGCGTCGGCTGCATGAGCTAACGGAAGCGGAGCGTTGCTGCAGTTGCTGTGGTCTGCCCCGCGTGGTCATTGGCGAAGAAGTCAGCGAGCAATACGATTGCGTGCCGCAGTCGATCTTTGTCATCGAAAACGTCCGCCTGAAGTATGCGTGTGTTGGCTGTGAGCAACGGCGCCGGCAGCTGTCCGAGCAAAGCGAGCCGCCACCGGCCACGGTGTCTGAGCCGGCCGCCGCGGGGTCCGGCCCGACGGCAGCAACCACTGCTGGGGCCACTGCAACAGCGGACCCCGTTTTGTTCCAGCCCGGCGTCGTGCCTGTCGTGACGCTGAGCACGGCACCCCTGCCGCTGGAGGGAGTGCCACGCTGCCTGGCGGCGCCCGGGCTGCTGGCTCACGTCATCCTCAGCAAGTTTGGCGATCACCTGCCGCTGTATCGGCAAGAACAGATCTTCGCGCGGCAGGGAGTGCCGCTGAAACGCAGCACGCTGTGCGACTGGCTGAAGCAGTCGGCTGACCTGGTGCGGCCGCTCTATGAGTTGCTGCACAGCGACATCAAGAAGTCTCAGGTGATCGGGAGCGATGACACTCCAGTGACAGTCCAGAGCCGTGGCGTGCGTGCCAGCCATCAGGGTCGTGTCTGGGTCTACCTGGGCGACACGGACCATCCCTACACCGTCTATGATTACAGTCCCGATCGCAAGCAAGAACGGCCCCAGGACTTCCTGAAAGGCTACCAGGGCTTCTTGCAAGCCGATGCTTACAGCGGCTACGACCAACTGTATGCCGGCGGCAAGATCGTGGAAGTCGGTTGTTGGGCGCACGTGCGGCGGAAGTTCTTCGAGGCGCAGACGACAGACGCGGCGCGGGCGTCCTACGTGTTAGGAGTGATTCGCCAGTTGTATGCCGTGGAGAAGAAAGCGACCCAGCAGAGTGAGGATGCGGGGTTGTCGTTGGCAGAGAGTTGGCAGCTGCGGCAGCGGTTGCGTCAGGAAGAGAGTGTGCCACTGCTGACGTCGCTAAGACAATGGTTGGAGCAAGAACGAGGCGGAGTGCTGCCGAAGAGTCCAATGGGCGAAGCCATCACTTATGCCTTGAACCAATGGCAGGCCCTGGAGCGTTATACGACCCAAGGGTATTTGGCGATTGACAACAACGCGGCGGAAGGCGCCCTGCGCACGGTGGCGGTTGGCCGTAAGAACTACTTGTTCTTTGGCAGCGATGGCGGCGGGGAGACGGCAGCGGTGCTGTACAGCCTGGTGCAGACGTGCAAGCGTCTGGGGATCGAGCCGTGGCGCTACTTGCGTGACGTGCTGCAGCGTTTGCCGAGCTGTGCAGCGGAGCAACTGCCAGAACTGCTGCCGGACCGCTGGGCGGCGGCGCAACGGCGCGCCAGCGAAGCGGTCGTGGACAGCGGCTGAGCGTGCCGCGGTCCAGGCCGCCCTGCCCGCCAAGCCAAGAAGGACACGTCCGCCGCTGCCCGTCCGGAGTTCGTCCCGGCGAACCGTTGGACCGCGCGGCTGCCCACCAGCACCGTCATGCCTGGGCAAGCTCTTGGTGCATCCCGAACGTCTCCTCCGTCTTCCCATCCCTGCCTGCGGTTCGGCGGACGCTTACGGAAAGGCGGACACGGCGTTGCTCCGGTGCAAAGGCGGTGGGTCAGTAGCCCAGGCGGGTCATGGTGGCGCCCACGGTGGCGCGGCAGAGACGCTCCAGGGCGGCGCTGTCCGGGGGCGTGCCGAGGCCGGTGGGGTCGGGCGGTCCTCCGGGGATGACGTTCTCCTCACGGGAGGGGCGGAGCAATGCCTGGGGCTGCCGGCCCAGCACTCCGCTGAAGCTGCGCACGGTGGAGTCGAAGTGGGCGTCGAGGTCCTCGTAACGGACCAGGGTGATGGCGGGGTGGGCAGCGGCGGCGTCGAGCCAGCCCTCGACGTGAGCGGCCCACAGACGCATCAGGTCGGGCTGCTGCCGCTTGAGGTAACGCAACTGGGCGGAGCAGGGCTGGGCCTGGGCATAGGCGAGCGGGTCGGGCAGGCGAGGTCCGGCCCAGCCCCAGCGGTGCATGAAACGCCAGCAGGACAGCAGCACCGACACCGGGTTGCGGTAGACGTAGAAGAGGGCGTAACGGCTGCTCAGCTGGGGCAGGACGTCGGCGAAGAAGTCGGCGGGATGGTGCGACTTGAGGACGTTGGCCAGCGGCCGGCGGGCCATGCTGAGCAGGGTGTCGGCGAGGATGGCGGGGTCGTAGTAGTTGATGGGCGTGTTGATGGGGTCCAGGTTGATCCAGGGCTGGTTCTGGTAGCCGTAGCACCCAGCCAGCGTGTTGATCAGGAAATGGGTGCCCGAGCGCGGATGGCTGGCCACCAGCGCAGCAGGGCGAGAATCGGTGAAGAAGGAGACAGGCAGTTCGGTCATAGTTCTTCCCTTTTCCTGTCGGTAAAAGTCAACCCAACGTGAGGATGATCGGTCGCCCCCGGAATTGTGAAGATTGTGTGTATCGGCTCCCGACAACTTTCGGCCGGTGGCGTTCGCCGTCCGTAATGTCCCGATCACCTCATTCCTGTATGGCACTCTTTTCGCCTCAATCCACTTTCTGCTCAACGCCGTGGCAGGGGCCAGACCTTCACCATCTGGTCATCGCTCCCGCTGGCTATCCGTTTGCCGTCGGGGCTGAACGCCACGCTGTTAACAAAACCTGCGTGGCCTTTGAAGGAAAGAAGTTCCTTGCCGGTCTGCGCATCCCAGACCTTCACCGTTTCGTCCTCGCTCCCACTTGCGATGCGGTTGCCGTCGAGACTGAACATCACGCTGTTGACATCGGCTGTGTGGCCCTTAAGGGAAAGGAGTTCCTTGCCGGTCTGCGCATCCCAGACCTTCACTGTCTTGTCGGTGCTGCCACTCGCGACGCGTTTGCCGTCGGGGCTGAACACAACGCCGTTGACCCAACTGGAGTGGCCGTTGATTGAGCGGATTTCCTTACCGGTCTGCGTATCCCAGACCTTCACCGTTTTGTCCCCACCACCGCTGACGATTTGGTTGCCATCTGGGCTGAACATCACACTCCTGACAGAGTTGGAATGGCCCTTGAGGCAGAGGGTTTCTTTGCCGGTTTGTGTATCCCAGACTCTCACCGTCCTGTCATCGCAGGCACTGGCGATGCGTTTGCCGTCAGGACTGAACACCACACTATGGACATGGTCTAAGTGGCCGGTGAGAGAAAGGAACACCCGTCCAGTCTGCGCATCCCAGATACTCACTTCCTCTGGTAAGCGCCTACCGCCTCGAGTAAAACCCCCGCTCGTGCTGGCAATTCGTTTGTTGTCGGGGCTAAACACTACACAAAAAACATAGCCTGAGTGACATTTGAAAGTGAGAACCTCTTTGCCGGTTTGCGCATCCCAGATCTTCACTGTCCTGTCAAAACTGGCACTGGCAATTCGTTTGCCGTCGGGGCTAAAGGCTACACATGTGACAGCGTGAGAGTGGCCCAACAAAGTCCAAGGGAGGAGTCGTTCCAACAATTGCTTGGCTCGGCAAGCGACCTCAGCATCGAGGCTCTTGCTAGCTTCTCGAAGGGCAGGTTCGGCCTCAGCCACGACCTCCGCAAGTCTGGCAGTCGCTTCCTCGCGGACGGTGAAGTCGTCGTGGCTCAATTGGGCAACCCAGCGGGCGATCAGCACGTTTGTCACCTTGGCGGGATTCATGGGGTAGTTGGCGTGTTGAGCGTAAAGGATTGAACCTAGGACCAAGATGAGGAACAGAGCGGTGCGTACAGCGGACACGGGACACTCCTGCTGGGATATATCTGTGCTATAATGGCAGGGCCAACGACCCAAGTACGGCTGCGTTCTCCCTCAATGTCAGCCGGTTGTAGCAAGTCTCTTGCCAGTGCCATCATGTGGAAAAACATACACTCATCGCGGGCAGAACACTTGGAACACACCTCAGAAGCATGGTGGTCCTCCTTGATTCATGCCGAAACAAACCATCAACAATATCACCGACTCGCGTTTATCCCCCGAGTCGTGCTGGCTCTTGAGTCCGCGCAGCACATCACCGAGAACTTCCATCGCGCTGACAACCCAATCTACTATCTTGGCCGCAACGCCGACGCCGTGACCCTGGCTGGTTGGTACGCTATCCGGCCTTGTTTGGGCCAATGCACGCGACCTGATGGTCACTTTCGCCCTTACCCCCAATCCCATCGCTCAACATCCAGAAGGTCGGCTTGCACATCCCCTGCGTGTTGGGATAATCGGAACAATACCTTCACCCCTTTCGCAGAATGGAGGATACCTGCTCACTTGGGTTATGGCCATTTCACCAATCTTGGATTCTCGGTGAAAACCTGGATAGTATTATTGCGTTTGTCGTATCCCCCTGCACCTTCGCCCTCTTTTTTGAACTGTCTGTTCGGGTTCGGGAGAAATTGACCCCAATTGTCTTTGACGAATTTGTTAAGCTTCACCTGATTGATCGTAGAATCAGCACGTTTGTTAGTCGTGACGTCATCAAGAACCTTCTGTATGGCCGGTGGTATCATCCCTTTTGGGCCTACTTTTGTCGCATATTGAATGGCGAAAAGTGCTTCGCGTCTGACCGCCTCCGTTTCGTCCTTGATTAAGTTGGCGCGTTGTTGCGCGGCCGTTGCAAAAGGAGGTTCGGGTTCCTGACCAGTATGCACAAGCTCATGGACGAGGGTTACGGCTGCTTGTGCATCTGAAAGCCAACCTGAAATCCAGATAACCTTCCCACCAGTCACGGGCGTGAATCCATTGAGCCCCCCGTCCTTCGATTCCCCCCCCCACTTTTGCCAAGGGCCAAATTGCCCACCGCGCACCCTATCACGAAACTCAATGTGTAGCTGCGTACAGTTATACACTTTTACTCTCCGGAGGCTAATGAGTGCCGCATCGCCAACATCAGTTCCTTTGAGCAGTGCAACTACTCCGTTTACAGACCAACCTTCTTGTCCTTCCGGCACAGGAGGTTTGAGTCCTAACGGATCCTGATCCGTGTAGTTGTAGAGAATCGGCGCATCAATAACCTGTCCTACTTGACCGTTGTTCGCGAAATCTGCCACGGTGATCGAGTCGGGACTTTCTCCAAGCGTCATGGTCTGGGTCATAGAGAATGTACCGTCTCCTGTGTTGCTGAGTACGGTTTCGCTGTTTGAACCATGATTCATCACTGCCAAATCCAGAAAGCCATCGCCACCCAAGTTACCCACAGCCAAGGCGACCGGATCTGTGCCCACCGCGTAGGTAGTCGCCGACTGCAACGTGCCATCGCCATTACCCAGCAGCACGGAAACATTGTTCGAGCCACCATTGGCCACTGCCACGTCGAGGTTGCCATCGCCATTGAAGTCCGCCATCACCACTGCGGTTGGCCCCGTGCCGACAGCGTACGTCACCGCGCTGGCGAATGTGCCATCGCCATTGCTGAGCAGCACGGAGACGTTGTTGCTGCCCGAGTTAGCCACCACCAGATCATCAAAGCCATCGTTGTTCAGATCGCCTGCTGCCACTCCGTCTGGCGACGTGCCCACGGTGATCGTCGTGTCCAGGGTGAAGGTGCCGCTGCCGTTGTTGAGGAAGACCGACACGGTGTTCGAGCCCTTGTTGGCCACGGCCAGGTCGAGGCTGCCGTTGCCCTCGAAGTCTCCCAACGCCAGCGCAACGGGATCGGTCCCTACGGTCAGCGTCTGGCTGGTGGTGAAGGAGCCCGTCCCATCGTTCATCAGGATGGTCACCGTGTTGCTCCCGCTGTTGGCCACCGCAATGTCGTCCGCACCATTGCCGAAGTCGCCCACGGCCAGGGCGATCGGTCCCGTACCCACGCTAAAGGTCGGCGCTGGTGTCTGGAAGGTGCCGTCGCCGTTACCCAGGAACACAGCAACCACATTATTATTGTAATCCGCAGCGACAAAGTCAGCGTTGCCATCGCCGTTGAAGTCGCCGGTCGCAACCGCCTTGTAGTCGCCGCCCAGCGATTCACTGACCTCGATGATCTCGGTGATCGGGGCGCTGGTGATCGAGCCATCGCTCACGGTCACCACGAAGGTATCGGTCCCGGACCAACCGCTATTCGGCGTATAGGTGAAGGAACCATCGCTGTTGACCGTGATGCTGCCATCGCTGGTGCCGCTGACCTGGCTGACGGTCAGGCTAAGGCTGTCCGGAGCCACCGCTCCATCCAGAATACCCACACTGGCGGCCACGGTCAAGGCGGTGCCTTCCTGCGTGTAGAAGGTGCCAGCCGGCACCAGCGCCCCGATGGTCCAGGTCAGGCTGACCTCGTTGGTCGAGGTGCCGTCGCTGACCGCGATGGTGGGCTGATACGACGTGCCGTAGCTGATGGTGCTTGCGATGGTCCCCGAGATCAGTCCGCTGGTCGGATTGACACTGAGGCCAGTAGGCAGATCGCTGCCGGAGTAGCTGAGCGTCTGGCCGCTGTGCCCATCGCTGGCGCTGACCGACAGCGAGATGGTGTCGCCCGCCGTGTTGACCTGGTCGGCCAGCGAGCCGATGCTGATCGCACTGGCCACGGTCCAGTTGATGCTCTCCTGCTCGGTGGACTTGCCGTCGGTGACCGTGACCTCCGGAGTGAAGGAGGAACCGGCGTTGGCCGCGCCCCAGGCGATGGTGCCGCTGATGAGGCCGGTGCTGGGATTGATCTGCAAGCCGTTGGGCTGGCCTGCCAGGCTGTAGGTCAAGGTCATGCTGGGGGTGCCGTCCACCGCATGGATGGACACGCTGACCACCGAGCCCTCGCTGTCGCTGACGTTGGCCACCGTCCCCAGGCTCACCGCCGAATAGACGCTCCACCGGAAGGCAATGCTCTGGTCGGACAGCCCATCGCTGACGTTGACCACGGGCACGTAGGGTCCGCCGTTGGCCGCTCCCAGGGCCACCGTGCCGCCGATCACACCCGTACTCGGGTTGATGGTCAGGCCAAGTGGAAGCCCCGACACCGAGTAACTGAGTGTGGCTCCGCTGGTGGCGTCGCTGGCGGCGATCGCCAGTGACACGCTGGTCCCCTCGGTGCTGCTCTGGTTGGCCGGCTGCGTGATGCTGATGGCCGACGGGATGGACCAGCCGATGTTTTCGCTGACGCTGGAGATGCCGTCGAACACTGTGACCACGGGGCTGTAGGTGCCGCCGTTGTTACCATCGCCCAGGGCCACCGTGCCCGAGATCAGCCCAGTGCTGGCGTTGATCGACAGACCAGCCGGCAGGCCCGAGGCATTGAAGTACAGCGCGGCGCTGCTGTTGCTGTCCCAGGCGCTCAGCGCCAGGCTAACCGACTGGCCCTCCGACGTGGTTTGGCCGGTGATGGGTGCCAGCGACAGCACGGAGGGATCGACGATCCAGCTGAACGACACGGCGGCGCTGGTGTAGCCGTTGCTGACGGTGAGCGTGGGACCGTACGAGCCCACCAGCGAGTCGGCCGGGTTCAGCGTGCCCGAGATCAGGCCGCTGCTCGGATTCAGGCTCAACCCTGGGGGCAGGTCGCTGACCATGTAACTGAGCGCCAGGTTGTCCTGGGAACCGGCCTCCACCTGCAAGCGCACCGCGAAGCCGGCCTCGTTCTCCTGGTTGGGCATCCCTTCCAGCACCAGCGCCGGTGGCGCCATCACTTCCCAGAAGAACGACTGCACGACGCTGGAGCTGCCGTCGCTGACGCTGACGCTGGCCTGGTAGGAGGTGTCGCCGTCGGCCACCATGGCCAGCGTCCCCGTGATCAACCCCGTGCTGCTGTTGATGCTCAGGTCACCCGGCAGGCTGCTCGCCGTGTACGTCAAGGCCGGGCCGCCCGGCTCGCTGCCGTAGCTTTGCAGCAGCACCGCGTCGCCGGCCACGTTGGCCTGGTCGGGAAGCGCCTCCAGCACCAGCGTCCCCGTCGGCCGGGTATTCACGGTCCAGTCGAAGGTCTCGCTGAAACTGGAGCAGCCCGCGGTGACCGTGACCGTGGGCGTGCAGACCCCGGTGCTCAGCGTACCGCTGATCAGACCCGTGCTGGGGTTGATGCTGGCACTGCTGGGCAGGTTGCTGCTGCTGTAGGTGGGGCTGGTGGAAGCATTCTCGGCGTAGACCTGGAGTTTGGCCACGTCGCCGTTGAGGTTGGTCTGGTCGGCAATCGGCTCCAGTTGCAGTCCCGGCGAGCTGTTGGCCGCCACCAGCCACAGGAAGTTGAGGCTGCCGCTGCTCTGCGAATCGCTGATGACGACGCTGACCGCATAGGTGTTGCCGCCGTCACCCACCGGCAAGGTGCCCGAGATCAGCCCGGTGCTGCTGTTGATGGATAGGCCGCCCGGTAGGTTGCTGGCCGTGTAGGTCAGCGGCAGGTCGTCCGGGTCGTTGCTGTAGACCTGGAGCAGGATGGCGTCGCCGACGACGTTGTCCTGGGTGTTGATGGTGTTGCCGACCACCAGCGAGGTGGCGTTGGCAGAGCCCACGTACCAGGAGAAGGCGACGCTGCCCGTGGTGCCGGCAGCGACGACGGTCAACGTGGGGGTGTAGCTGTTGTCCTGGTCAGCCAGGGACGGCGTGCCGGTGATCAGCCCGGTGCTGCTGTTTAGGGTCAGGCCGCCGGGCAGGCCGCTGGCCGAGTAGGACAGGCCCAGCTCGCCGGTGCTGCTGGCGTAGACCTTGAGGGTGACGTTGTCGCCGACGCTGTTGTTCTGGTCGGGGACGTTCTCCAGCCACAGGGTGGCCGGGCTGACGCTCCAGCCGAAGGTCCGGCTGACGCTGGAACTGCCGTCGCCGGCCGTGATGACGGGGTTGTAAGAGGTGCCGGCGTCGGCGGCGCTGAGGGTGCCGGTGAGCAGCCCGGTGCTGGAGTTGAGGGTCAAGCCGCCGGGCAGGCCGCTGCTGCTGTAACTGAGCGAGCCGCCGCTTCTGTCCCAGGCTTGCAAGGCCAGGGTGACGGCGTCGCCGGCCAGGTTGTTCTGGCTGGGAATGGAGGCCAGCCACAGCTCAGGCAGGCTCACGTTCCAGACGAACGACTGCTCGGCGCTAGAGTGGGCGTCGTTGACTGTGACCGTGATGGGCAAAGCGCCGACGTTGGCCTGCTCCAGGCGGCTGGGTTTGAGGCGGTTGAAGGGAGGAAAGGCGGACACGGCGTTGCTCCGGTGCGGGGTCGGCGGTTCAGTAGCCCAGGCGGGACATGGTGGTGCCCACGGTGGCGCGGCAGAGACGCTCCAGGGCGGCGCTGTCCGGGGGCGTGCCCAGGCCGGTGGGGTCGGGCGGTCCTCCGGGGATGACGTTCTCCTCGCGGGAGGGGCGGAGCAGCGCCTGGGGCTGCCGGCCCAGCACGCCGCTGAAGCTGCGCACGGTGGACTCGAAGTGGGCGTCGAGGTCCTCGTAGCGGATCAGGGTGATGCCGGGGTGGGCAGAGGCGGCGTCCAGCCAGCCCTCGACGTGAGCGGCCCACAGGTGCATCAGGTCGGGCTGCTGCCGCTTGAGGTAACGCAGCTGGGCGGAGCAGGGCTGGGCCTGGGCATAGGCGAGCGGGTCGGGCAGGCGGGGTCCGGCCCAGCCCCAGCGGTGCATGAAACGCCAGCAGGACAGCAGCACACTGACCGGGTTGCGGTAGACGTAGAAGAGGGCGTAACGGCGGCTCAGCTGCGGCAAAATGCCGGCGAAGAAGTCGGCGGGATGGTGGGACTTGAGGACGTTGGCCAGCGGCCGACGAGCCATGCTGAGCAGGGTCTCGGCGAGGATGGCGGGGTCGTAGTAGTTGATGGGCGTGTTGATGGGGTCGAGGTTGATCCAGGGCTGGTTCTGGTAGCTGTAGCACTTCGCCAACGTGTTGATCAGGAAATGGGTGCCGGAGCGCGGGTGGCTGGCCACCAGGGCAGCGGGGCGAGACTCGGGGAAGAAGGAGACGGGCAACTCAGTCATGGTTGTTTGAACAGTGAAGATTGTGTGAATCGACTCGCGTCACCTTTATGATTATTCCGTGGCGTATGGAACCGGCCGGGAGAAGCAGACGGTTGAGTCATGGGACGGTGCTTCCTGTCGTCTGGGGGTCAATCACTTGCCGGTGTCATCCAATGAGAAGATTGTGTGTATCGGCTCCTGGAACCTTTTCTTGTTGGAACCTTTTCTTGTTGATTGGGTCTTCCGGGAACTTGTTCTGCTCTGGGCGCGAATTCTAATCTTACACTCACCCGACGGCGAAGCGAGGTCTGCTCGTTATGGCCTCCACGTTGGCCAAGAAAACAACACCGTAGCCCTAAATCCATCGAAGAGAACGATATTATGGTCGCCTCCACCTTTCATCGGGCCAAGTACAACATCAGTACTCGACAAGAGCACCCCGGGAAGGATTGGGACGCACCAATTGACCTGTGCTTTTGGTCCGTTCCGATCCAACATGTGAGTGTGGGAATCAACGAATTCCTTAACTAATGCTTTGTCTTCGCATTTCTGAAACTCAGCGATTTCCGATTGGATTCTCTTAGCTGCAATCTGGTACATCAAGTTCGCCCGAGCTGTTAGCTCCCTATCATGTGTCACCCAACCGCCAACCCAAGTGGCGGCATATAACAACACAATTATGAAGAATATGAATTGACGTTTGCGGAACGTGAACGTAACTGGTTTGGGACGCTCATTCACTAGCGAGTCAGGTATTCGCGACGCTTCATGTGGACCAACTTGCTCCTGGGGTAATTCGGAGGTTATTTCGCCAATCTTCTTAAACATTGCATCTCCTCATCCTTATCAAATGGACTTCAATTAAGTGACAAGAATCTACAATGGTTTTCGCTCACACGGTGGCTTCCAATCGCTCACCAACCTGTAAATCCGAAACCCAGCAACAGTTACACTCGAACTCTGATCAACCCGTCACAATTCATGTTCAAGGTTGGGGTCGGAAAGGATGAGGACCACCACCAGGTTCTAGCCGCTTAATTGCCTGATAGTACTTGATTCCCAGGTAGTAAATAGTGTCGTCCCACCAGCGAATGTTGGTTTCAACCGGCGGAGGTGGAGCATTAAGATCTTCTCCTTCATCATCTACGCTCTTCTTAGGAACATATCTCCCCAATTCGTGGTACATTGTCTGTAGCTGTGACTGTTTGCCTGCCGGAGTTTGGTCCCAGTACGTTGGTTTGATTAAAATGTACGATGCATAACCAAAAATGTTATATACAGTCTCGGCTGGTCCAAGTCGCGAACCCTGTGTTGCAGCAACTGCGATTGGTAGGTGATGACTTGGGTCTTTTAACCAATCGATGACTTCAAGAAACGTCTTTGCATAAAACACCCGAGCTCCCCACTGGCTGTTCTCCTTCCAAATGGGAGCCTGATTAGCAAATGTTTCCCCGGGAGTTTGCGTGCCATTGGCATTTCGTTGGCGGAGCCAAATGGTTAACCCCGTTCCATAATTGTCGATAATATTCCATGCTTTCCAGATCGCGTCAGCAGCATTGACGACGGTTTGATGAATAAGTGGAAACCGACTATTATTTTTGACAAAGGTAACATCAAGTTTGGCTTTGTAGTATTTGGACAACTGCGCAGTGAAAACGAGCCAGCCAGACGTGGTGAGACTCATTACTACCTTCAAGCTGTCATCGACAATCGCCTCTGGAACACCGTTGTTGGCAACAGTGGCAATCACTACGGAATCTGGACTCTCTCCCAATGGAATCGTCTGTGAAACAGAGAAGGTTCCGCTACCGTTATTGCCGAGAACGGTTAAGTTGTTAGACCCATGATTGCCAATTGTCAGATCCGGCACGCCACTACCGTTCGCTGCCTCAACGGCCAATGCCACTGGATCGCTGCCCACAGTGTAGTTGGTCGCCGTCTGTAGAGTGCCGTCGCCATTGCCCAACAGCATGGAAACGTTGTTGGACCCACCGTTGGCCACGGCCACGTCGAGGTTGCCATCGCCGTTGAAGTCCGCCAGCACCACCGCGGTTGGCGTCGTGCCGACGGTGTAAGTCACCGCGCTGGCAAAGGTGCCATCGCCACCGCTGAGCAGGACGCACACGTCGTTGTCGCCGCTGTTGGCCACGACCAGGTCAGCAAAGCCATCGTTGTTCAGATCGCCTGACGCCACTCCGTCGGGTGATGAACCCACGGTGATCGTCCTGTCAAATGTGAAGGTGCCGCTGCCATTGTTGAGGAAGATCGACACGCTGTTCGAGCCCTTGTTGGCCACGGCCAAGTCAAGAATCCCGTTCCCCTCGAAATCTCCCAACGCCAGCGCAACGGGATCGGTGCCCACGGTCAGCGTCTGGCTGGTCGTGAAGGAACCTGTGCCATCGTTCATCAGGATGGTCACCGAGTTGCTCCCGCTGTTGGCCACAGCAATGTCGTCCGCCCCGTTCCCGAAGTCGCCCACCGCCAGAGCGATTGGCCCAGTGCCCACGCTGTAAGTCGTCGGTGTCTGGAAGCTGCCATCACCGTTGCCCAGGAACACCGCGACGTCATTATTATTGTAATCTGCGGCCACAAAGTCCGCGTTGCCATCACCGTTGAAGTCGCCCGTCGCCACTGCCTTGTAATTGCCGCCCAGCGATTCACTGACCTGGATGGTCTCGGTGATCGGGGCGCTGGTGACCGAGCCATCGCTGACGGTCACCACGAACGTATCGGTGCCAAACCAGCCGCTGTTGGGCGTGTAGGTCAAGGAACCGTTGCTGTTGACCGTGAGGCTGCCGTTGCTGGTGCCGCTGACCTCGCTGACGGTGAGGCTCAGGCTGTCCGGAGCCACCGCTCCATCCAGGATACCCACGCTGGCCGCCACGGTCAAGGCGGTCCCTTCCTGCGTGTAGAAGGTGCCAGCCGGCACCAGCGCCCCGATGGTCCAGGTCAGGCTGACCTCGCTGGTCGAGGTGCCGTCGGTGACCGCGATGGTGGGTTGATACGAGGTGCCATAGCTGACAGTGCTGCCGATGGTCCCCGCGATCAGACCAGTGGACGCATTGACACTGATGCCCGGAGGCAAGTCGCTGCCGGAGTAACTGAGCGTCTGGCCGCTGTGCGCATCCGTGGCGCTGACCGACAGTGAGACGGTGTCGCCCGCCGTGTTCACCTGGTCGGCCAGCGAACTGATGCTAACCGCACTGGCCACGGTCCAGTTGATGCTTTCCTGCTCGGTGGACTTGCCGTCGGTGACCGTGACCTCCGGAGTGAAGGAAGTTTGGGCGTTGGCGGCGCCCCAGGCGATGGTGCCGCTGATGAGCCCCGTGCTGGGGTTGATCTGCAAGCCGTTGGGCTGGCCCGCCAGGCTGTAGGTCAAGGTCATGCTGGGGGTGCCGTCCACCGCATGGATCGACACGCTGACCACCGAGCCCTCGCTGTCGCTTTGATTGGCCACCGTACCCAGGCTCACCGCCGAATAGACGCTCCACTGGAAGGCAATGCTCTGGTTGGACAGCCCATCGCTGACGTTCACCACGGGCGCGTAGGGTCCGCCGTTGGCCGCACCCAGGGCCACCGTGCCAGTGATCACCCCGGTGCTGGGGTTGATGCTCAGGCCCAACGGCAGCGAGGACGCCGAGTAACTGAGGGTGGCTCCGCTGGTGGCGTCGCTGGCGGCGATGGCCAGTGACACGCTGGTTCCCTCGGTGCTGCTCTGGTTGGCCGGCCGGGTGATGCTGATCGCCGAGGGGACCGTCCAGCCGATGCTTGCGCTGACGCTGGAGATGCCGTCGAAGACCGTGACCACGGGGCTGTAGGTGCCGCCGTTGTTGCCATCGCCCAGGGCCACCGTGCCCGAGATCAGCCCGGTGCTGGCGTTGATCGCCAGACCAGCCGGCAGGCCCGAGGCATTGAAGTACAGCACGGCGCTGCTGTTGCTGTCCCAGGCGCTCAGCGCCAGGCTAACCGACTGGCCCTCCGACGTGGTCTGGCCGGTGATGGGGGCCAGCGACAGCACGGAGGGATCGACGATCCAGCTGAACGACACGGCGGCGCTGGTGTAGCCGTTGCTGACGGTGAGCGTCGGGCCGTACGAGCCCACCAGGGAGTCGGCCGGGTTCAGCGTGCCGGAGATCAGGCCGGTGCTCGGATTCAGGCTCAACCCTGGGGGCAGATCACTGACCACGTAACTGAGCGCCAGGTTGTCCTGGGAACCGGCCTCCACCTGCAAGCGCGCCGCGAAGCCGGCCTCGTTCTCCTGGCTGGGCACCCCTTCCAGCACCAGCGCCGGTGGCGCCATCACCGCCCAGAAGAACGACTGGACGACGCTGCTGGTGCCGTCGCTGACGCTGACGCTGGCCTGGTAGGAGGTGTCGCCGTCGGCCACCATGGCCAGCGTCCCCGTGATCAACCCGGTGCTGCTGTTGATGGTCAGTCCCGTCGGCAGGCTGCTCGCCGTGTACGTCAAGGCCGGGCCGCCCGGCTCGCTGCCGTAGCTTTGCAGCAGCACCGAGTCGCCGGCCACGTTGGCCTGGTCGGGAAGCGCCTCCAGCACCAGCGTCCCCGTCGGACGGGTATTCACCGTCCAGTCGAAGGTCTCGCTGAAACTGGAGCCGCCCGCCGTGACCGTGACCGTGGGCGTGCAGACCCCCGTGCTTAGCGTGCCGCTGATCAGTCCGGTGCTGGAGTTGATGCTGGCACTGCTGGGCAGGTTGCTGCTGCTGTAGGTGGGGCTGGTGGAGGCATTCTCGGCGTAGACCTGGAGGTTGGCCACGTCGCCGTTGAGGTTGACCTGGTCGGCAATCGGCTCCAGTTGCAGTCCCGGCGAGCTGTTGGCCGCCACCAGCCACAGGAAGTTGAGGCTGCCGCTGCTCTGCGAATCGCTGATGACGACGCTGACCGCATAGGTGTTGCCGCCGTCGCCCGACGGCAGCGTGCCTGAGATCAGCCCGGTGCTGCTGTTGATGGTCAGGCCGCCGGGCAGGTTGCTGGCCGTGTAGCTCAGCGGCAGGTCGTCCGGGTCGTTGCTGTAGACCTGCAGCAGGATGGAGTCGCCGACGACGTTGTTCTGGGTGTTGATGGTGTCGCCGACCACCAGCGAGGTGGCGTTGGCAGAGCCCACAGACCAGGAGAAATAAACGCTGCCCGTGGTGCCGGCTGCGGCCACGGTGACAGTGGGAACGTAAGTGTTGCCCTGGTCAGCCAGGGACGGCGTGCCGGTGATCAGCCCGGTCGTGCTGTTGATGCTCAGTCCGCCGGGCAGGTTGCTGGCCGTGTAGGACAGGCCCAGCTCGCCGGTGCTGCTGGCGTAGACCTTCAGCGTGACGTTGTCGCCGACGCTGTTGTCCTGGTCGGGGACGTTCTCCAGCCACAGGGTGGCCGGGCTGACGCTCCAGCCGAAGGTGCGACTGACGCTGTTCGTCCCGTCGCCGGCCGTGATGACGGGGTTGTAAGAGGTGCCGGCGTCGGCGGCGCTGAGGGTGCCGGTGAGCAGGCCGGTGCTGCTGTTGAGGGTCAAGCCGCCGGGCAGGCCGCTGCTGGTGTAACTGAGCGAGCCGCCGCTTCGGTCCCAGGCTTGCAAGGCCAGGGTGACGGCGTCGCCGGCCAGGTTGTTCTGGCTGGGAATGGAGGCCAGCCACAGCTCAGGCAGGCTCACGTTCCAGACGAACGACTGTTCGGCGCATCGGTGGGCGTCGTTGACTGTGACGGTGATGGGCAAAGCGCCGACGTTGGCCTGCTCCAGGCGGCTGGGTTTGAGGCGGTTGAAGGGAGGAAAGGCGGACACGGCGTTGCTCCGGTGCGGGGTCGGCGGTTCAGTAGCCCAGGCGGGACATGGTGGTGCCCACGGTGGCACGGCAGAGACGCTCCAGGGCGGCGCTGTCCGGGGGCGTGCCCAGGCCGGTGGGGTCGGGCGGTCCTCCGGGGATGACGTTTTCCTCGCGGGAGGGGCGGAGCAAGGCCTGGGGCTGCCGGCCCAGCACGCCGCTGAAGCCGCGCACGGTGGACTCGAAGCGGGAGTCGAGGTCCTCGTAGCGGACCAGGGTGATAGCGGGGTGGGCGGCAGCGGCGTCGAGCCAGCCCTCGACGTGAGCGGCCCACAGGTGCAGCAGGTCGGGCTGCTGCCGCTTGAGGTAACGTAGCTGGGCCCCGCAGGGCGGGGCCTGGGCATAGGCGAGCGGGTCGGGCAGGCGTGGTCCGGCCCAGCCCCAGCGGTGCATGAAACGCCAGCAGGACAGCAGCACCGCCACCGGGTTGCGGTAGACGTAGAAGAGGGCGTAACGGCGGCTCAGCTGGGGCAGGACGTCGGCGAAGAAGTCGGCGGGATGGTGCGACTTGAGGACGTTGGCCAGCGGCCGGCTGGCCATGCTGAGCAGGGTGTCGGCGAGGATGGCGGGGTCGTAGTAGTTGATGGGCGTGTTGATGGGGTCGAGGTTGATCCAGGGCTGGTTCTGGTAGCCGTAGCACTTGGCCAGCGTGTTGATCAGGAAATGGGTGCCGGAGCGCGGATGGCTGACCACCAGGGCTGCCGGGCGAGACTCGGGGAAGAAGGAGACGGGCAGTTCGGTCATGGCATCAACAGGTTATCGTTGTGGCTTGGTCGCCCTGAATTGTGAAGATTGTGTGAAACGGCTCCTGACACCTTTTCTTTTCAGGCCATCCCCGGTGTGCAGGCTGCCGCTCTCCGTGATCGTGCCGCCGCCGGTGACGGCCCCGGTGGCATTGAAGGCGCCCGAGCCCGAATACCAGCCATCGTTGCTGATCGTCGTGGTGATGGTGTCGTTGCCGGGACTGGAGATGGTGCTGCCGCCAGCAAGCAACGATTGGCCTGCGGGCCGCGGCACCAGACCGAGAACGCCACCGTGCCAACGGAGGCGCAGCTTGGCAATGTCGTCAGCAAGCAACCGCGCCTGTCCATGATGGCCTTGTCGCTGACAAAAAACCGACATTGCCAACGTGCCAGCATCGCACGGTGTCGCTCCCTGGCACGAATCGGTCAGCACGCGAGTGCGACGAGGCGCCGGCATCCCCCACCAGCGCAGGGCACCGACCCACGCCAACGCCTCGTCGCACCGCGTTGTCTTCTGCGTCTTGTCAAAGAACCGCGTGCCCGCCGCCGGGGAGGGCTTCTCTACCCTGGCCTTTGTAGCACAGCGAGCGTGCTTCGGCCAGCCGGCCAGTCTACTTCACGTCTTGTTTCCTTGACACCAACCGCTTGCTAGACCCGGGGACCCCCTGTTGTACGTCTGTGGTGTGCTTGTTGGCGCTGGGTTGGACCACGAGGAAAGGCCCCATCAGGGCGTGGGCAACGTGCCGCTGTCGGGCGCGGAGGCAGAACCGGTTGCCGTGATCCGCCTGGAGGACGTTGTCTGTCAGGAGCGTCTGGGCGGGCTACTCAAGCATTACTCCTGGGCGGCCTGAGTCCTGCCCAGAGAACCAGGGACCCCTGGCCGGCGCTGAGGATTGCGCCTGCCAGTGTGGCGCATCGGTTCCAGAAGCCAGGAAGTGCTGCGCCGCTGTACTGTTCGGTAGCAGAGCAATTGTCTGTACTGCCTCATTAGAAACCTGCAATGGGGCAAATGGCGACGTCAGTACACTGCGCACGAGTTTTGGACCAAGACGGGCTGTCGCTGTCAGTCTTCAGTTACGGGTTAGAGTGGGTTGACGACCGGATCACCTCGCCAAAGCAAGCCCAGCGGGCTGTGTGTGAGTTCCTTGATGAGCAGTTCTCCGAAGACACAGATACTCGCTTCCCACGGGTGCCCTAATATACCAACTAAGAACGTCGGATCGATAAACAAAGAGTAATTGTGAACGGGGATGATTGGTACAGGCCAAAGGCATAGTCCTCGCCGGGCAACTGTAGTTGGCTCGAAAGAATACCCGGCGTGATTCAGGTGCAACGCATACATTCGGCCGACTCCGGCTCCGAGTCTATCTAGAGCGAGTAGTAGCTGCTCCCTCGACCGATGTTCGATACAGTTGAACAGTTCGGAATCAGACTCGTATGTCTTTCTTATCGCTTGTACCGACCAAGTCATAGAAGGGGACGGCTCTTTAATGGCCGGCCACCCCTCCGGTGACATACTTCTGCGAAATGAGAACCGTGTGGTAAAAGTTTCCCACAGTTGCTCATTTTCTTCGTCAGTTATCTGACTCCACCCTGCTGCTTTTTGCTCCTCCAAAACCCGCTGCCACCCGTCATCAAGCCATTTCCGGTAGGAGTAAGGTTGGAGCGAAAAGGTTTTCAGATCTGGGACAGCATCGCCTTGATTCACCACTTGAACCGACAACCGCGAGATCAATTCGGCTGGGTTTGCAGAGTCATCCAACCGAAAACACCCTCGGAAGCCAAGGATGAACACCCCTTCAGGACGTGGGGCTACGCTGAATGCCCTTTTCAACTCTCCTCCGGGCGATATTACGACAGCCAGTTGGCTTCCACCGTCCAAAGCCGTCTCGATGTCTGTAGTAATCCCTCGATTGTGCAACTCTGAGTGAAGCAATTGCAAATCAGTCATATGGCCTCTTGTGTTCAGGCTAGTCATCCTACCTCAAGAACCCAGGCAACCCGCCCAACCACGGGTCACTAATAATCTGCCAGCTTTCGTAGTGATTGGGTGAATAATACACCGTCCCACTGTTGCGATCGATGATGATCCGTCGGGAGTCACCAGTTCTGTTTGTCACATATATCTCGATGTAGTTTCCACCATCGGGAAGCTTTGGGTGAGTGTTGTTCTTGAACGCAGAGAAGTCGTGTTCGTGCAACTTCTTGGGGTTCCCGCCTTCCAACTCTTGAAGTCGATTGCCAACATCTTTTGCAACTTTGTTAACACTGATTGACGGTGGGCTGTTGATCCTGGCGAGCACCCTCTGCACTCATCTGCTGATTCAAACGTTCGATATTCACCTGTGTTTCCCCAGCGTACTGGCTTCGTGCCGCCCTTCTCGAATAGCGTCCATTTTCCCTCGAATAAACGAACTTCATACTCAGCATTATGCACCAAACGCTGAACCCCCACTCCTCACGGCCGACGAAGTAGGTATGATAGTCAGCAACGCGGAGGTTGTAAACTGTTTCAACAGTCCCTGTCTCCTCAACTCTCTCAACTGGGAGGCACTGTCCATCGTGACTGACGAGCAACTGCCCGATCGTCAGGAATGCTGCTTTCACCCAGCCTTCTCCCAAGACGTACGCGAAAAAGGGGACGCGAGTCGTTTTACACAATCTTCACAATTGGGGGCGACCCATTGCACGGGGTGCTGAAGGCGCAGCTGTTGCAGCAGCCTTGCTGGGCGGAGGCGTCCGTTTTCGCGGTTTCAGCTTGAGGCCCCGTCCCGCTCCTCGATGGGCCCATTCGCCTCCAGCCACGCATCAAAGCCGCCGACCAGGGCGTACGCCTCGTGGAACCCCTGCTGGCGGAGCCGCTGCGCCACACGGGCGCTGACCGCGTCGTTGGGTCAGGCACAGTAAATGACGGTCAAGTGGGCCGGGTCCCAGTCGTCGGCCACCGCCAGCAGCAGCGGCCGGATGCGCACGGCCCCGGCGATCTTGCGATCACTGCCGTTCCAGGCTTTCTCGCTGCGGGCGTCCAGGAACAGGATCGGCTCCCCCGCCTCCAGGCGCACCTTCACCTCCGCCGCCCGGATGCGCAAGGTTCGGGCCTTCGCCGGGTTGCTCTCGCTCATCGGTCTGACTCCTCCTGGCTCGCGCTTCTCAGCGTGTCACCTTCCTGGAATTTCACCAAACCGCCGCCGCGCCGTACAATACCATCCGCGCCGAGGAAGGAAGTCGATGCCTTGCGGGCCCGGCAGGGGTGTGACGAGTTGGCACAGCAATTGTCTGCCCGTCACGGATTCTGGGGAAAGGCCAAAAGAGGACCAGAAGAGACGGCGTGTGGTGGTGGCGTGGTGGCGGTGTCGCTTTTTTGTCATCCGTGGGGCAAACACAGACACGCCCGGGCATTTCCTGGGACATCGCCAAGCAAAAGCACCGTTGGCGGTGTGGCGGTCTCACCGGTTGGGTCTCGGCGTCCCCTCCCTCCGAAGGTCTGTCCGGAGTCGTGGCCCCACCACACCCAGCCACCGAAGAAGTGAGCGGGCCGGACTTGGGCCGCTCCTGCGTGGCATTTCCATCACTTCGACGCCCCGGCACTGCGTTCATGGTTGACCTGCTTTTTCTTCAAGCACCAAGGTACAATCTTCTTGAACCCCTCGTTGCGGAGGACAAGCAATGTCACTGGAAATCGAAGCCACTTACGAAAACGGCGTCTTGAAGCCGTCGCGGGAATTGCCCTTGCAAGAGGGGCAAAAAGTCACCCTGACGATCCAGCCGGTCGGCAGTGCGGCCAGGCGGTTCTGCGGCAGCCTCCGCTGGACTCGCGATCCGGAAGAACTCCAGCGCTACCTGAATGATCCGGACGAAAGCTCGTGGAGTTCCCGTGACGTTTAACGATCTGCCTGCTGGCGCAATGGTCTTTCTCGACGCCAACTGCCTGGTCTATGCAGCCACTGCCGATCCAACGTACGGAGCCGCCTGCCAGCGGTTGCTGGAGGAGATCGAAAACAAGAACCTCCAGGGCTGCACGTCGGCTCACATCCTGGGCGATCTCTCCCATCGGCTGATGACGATCGAGGCGGCATTGCTCTTTGCCCGCCCCATGACCGGCATCGCCAACTGGCTTCGTCGCCACCCCGTCGAGGTCCAGCACCTGGTACGGTATCGCCAAGCCCTGGATGATCTCGGGGCCATCCCGCTCCCGATTCTTCCCGTGACAGGCCCTGAGGTTTCTCGTGCTGCGGATTTCAGCCGCCTGTTCGGACTGTTGACCAACGATGCCCTGATCGTGGCGGTGATGCAGGACCACGGCCTTACCCATCTGGCCAGTAACGACCCGGATTTTGACCAGGTGCCCGGAATCACCCGCTACGCTCCGATCTGAAACAACTCCTGCACCGCAGAGCTGAGATTCTTTTCCGTCCCCTGTGGCTCAACTGCACCTGGGTGGGCCAGACCCTTGCGATCGCTGCCGTTCCAGGCTTTCTCGCTGCGGGCGTCCAGGAACAGGATCGCCCCCCCGCCTCCAGGCGCCTTCACCTCCGCCGCCCGGATTCGCAACGTCCGGGCCTTCGCCGGGTTGCTCTCGCTCATCGGTCGAACTCCTCCTGGTTGCCGCACTTCTCGGCGTGTCACCTCCCTGGAATTTCACCAGACCGCCCCCGCGCCGTACAATACCATCCGCTCGCTCTGAAGG
>CAWATZ010000017.1:0-5676 GCA_963784995.1 uncultured Planctomycetota bacterium
GGCTCGCAAATCCAGGAGTCAGGAGTCAGGGGTCAGGGGTCAGAAAGACTGACTCCTGACTTCCTGAACAGCTGGCCCACAAGCTCTCGGTGACCGCTTGCAGTTCATCCTCATCACCCACTCCAAACGGACCAGGCAGTGCGCCGACGTTCTCTGCGGCGTCACCATGCAGGAGTCCGGCGTGTCGCGACGCATCTCGATCCGCTTCGAGGACTGGAAGGACGAGACGACCAACGAGCCGGCGGCGTAGCAGCGGCGGACGAGTGCAGCCGGCGGGGTGGAGCTTCCCCGCCACACCGCCAACGGTGCGCGAGCCTGGCGGTGTGGGGCAGTTGACGGAAGTGCAATGTTCACAGGGGCTTCCGACGCGGAAAAAGCGACACTGCCAGCACGTCAGCATCACACGGGGTCGCTAACTGCCCTCGTCTGGCAACCCGAAACAAGATGATCCTCACCAGGGCTCGGAGAGCCGTTCCACGACGTCTCGCCGGGACGTAACCGTTCACGAGTCCAGGGTGACAAACGTGCAGAATCGGACCAAGCGGTGATGTTGCTTGCCGGCTACTTCGGTTTGATGTGACCGACGCGCGCTGAGTCAGCGCTGCCGATGCGGAAATGTTCGGCCAACCAGAGCTTCTTCTGGTGGGAGATCGACATCACGTACGTGATCGTCCGTCTGCTGGGCTATCTCGGTGTCGTGTGGGACATCCGCAAACCGGGAGCCAAGGTACTGGTTTAGCGGCTGATCCAGGCCAGGCAACCGGCTCCGGCTGCTCGAGAACCAAGCGAAGACAGGAGAGGCAAGCAAGGGGCCCCCTGACACCTTGTCACCGTGGACATCAAGGGACCCCTGCCCCGGCCGATTGCGCCTCCCGGCTCCTGGCCGCGTGTTCGAGGACCTGCTGTACGTGTACTTCCACCTGCCGGAGGAACGAAGCCGACACGGCATACCCATCGCTCTCGTAAGTCAGGATGGGCATCCCCTGCTGGACGCACAGCGGCTTGAGCAGAGCCTCGGAGATCCGGAACGGCAAGCAGTTGAACGGTCCCAGGAGAAGCACGCCGTCGTACCCCCGGGATTCGGCCTCCAGACCCTCGCCGACGCTGGGGATGATCTCGCCGAAGATCCTCGGCGAGACGTGTTCGGAGGCCTTGTTGAACACGGAGGCGAAGTCCTGGCGTTCCGTTGCCAGCAGCCCGGTCTTGCGAAACATCTCGCGGTAGTGGTCCCCGGAACGATTGGACGCCTTGTAAGCGAGCCAGTTCCGCAGGTACTCCTTCCCCTCCGGCTGGAAGATCTTCAGGCACGCCGTCGCGGTTGCCAGGAAGCCCGGCTTCATCCCCCAGCTGCAGGCAATCTCCGACGCCGAGTGGTAGCCGACGTAGAGCGACAGGTCGTTCAGATCGACCGGTTTCAGGATAACGCCGTGCTCGGCAAAGCGGCTGCGAACACCCTCCATGAAAAAGGGACTGAAGCGCGTGAAGAAATCGCCGGCAACCACCACGCGGGGGCAGGTCAAGGGATCTCGGGTCCGCGGCAGAGCGGCCAGGCGCGTGACGAAACCGGGCAACTCATGCTGGAATTGTGCGAGCGACGTCGATGCGGCGATGAACCGCTCGCACTCGCCCTGGAACTCGTCCAGGCTGCCCACGGCCCCGACGACGTGGAGGGTCTGCTCGATCTCCACGAGGAGGTCGGCCACGTGAATGGCCGGCGACACGTGCTTGGCCAGAGTGAGCGGGTCGAAGCCGCAGTAGTCGTTCTGCTCATTCGGATTGACCAGGAACAGGTCGGGCAACCGCTGGTCGGCGATGAACCGCTCCAGGTAACCCAGGTAGGCGTCGGAGACACAGGGCGCTCCGCCCTGCATCATGTAGAACCCCGTGATCTCGCTGGGCGGGCGATTGTCGTGGACCTCCAGGAGCTGGCCGATGCAGATGGGTAGAGGAAGGCACTCGCGCCCCGTGGTGTACTGCAGGCCCCGTGCGAGCTGACTGCGGTCCAGCGGCAGCACAACGCCTGCGCCCAGTCCCAGCCAGCGCAGGACCATGGCCACGGCCCGAGCGTGGCGCGGAGAGAAGTTGGGGTAGTAGATCTTCACTCGTGGATCGGTCAGCGGAACCTGTTCCCCGTTCGACCGCGTCACCCGGCCGCCCCGGCCGAGCCGGCAGGAGACGAACGGCCTGGCGGCTGGCGTCGGTTGCGCTCCGCGGTAGTTGCGGATGATGTCGAGGAAGGCTTCCAGGCGCGTCTGCACCCCGCCGTCGGCGGTGTGGCCGTCGATCTCGAGGACCAGGTAAGGCTTGGCGCCCATTCCGGACGCCACCATGGAGTGGGTAAAGGCATCGATGGTGCAGCTGAAGTTGCTCACGCACAGCAAGAACAGGTTGGGATGGCGCTGGACGAGGGCCAGGCCGTTGAGGATCTGGTTGGCGAAGTGCCAGGCGGTGGGGCCCTCCTCGACCGGCGCCAGGCAGTCGGCGGGGATGACGGGGACGCCCATGCTGGTGAGCTTCTTGCTCACCGACATCGAGGCCTCCGGCGTGAAGGCGTTGTAACTGTGGCCCGCGAGCAGGACCGTCGGCTCCCCCGTCGCCAACGCTTGCTCCAGGGCTTGCCGGCCCAGCTCGCGCAAGGCCTCCTCCGCTTCCGTCTGGGCACGCAGCGCCGCCGACCACGCCCGCTCGGCCGACCTGAGAGGCACGTCAAGCTCACGCACGGCCGACTGCACCAGTGCCGAACAGGCCTCGTAGCCGTTGGTGAAATCCAGCACGGGGGAGAGGCAGCGAACGCCGGGGAAGGCCTTGGCCAAAAAGTAGGGGCTGGCCTGGGTGATCGGGCACAGGTAGGATTCCCGGCACGGAGCGGCCTGGGGCATGTGCGTCACGTGCGGCAGGAAGACCCAGTCCACTCCCTGTCGGACGAGGTCCAGCACCGCTCCGTGGGCGATCTGCGCTGGGAAGCAGAAACCGGAATACGACTTCAGCTCACCGCGCGGGTCCACTCCGGACAGGACCGGCTCCATCCCCAGTTCCGCGAAGAAGGTCGCGTAGAGCGGGTAGAGGGAATGCGTCGTCAACGCTCTGGGAATGCCGATGCGCGGCCACCCACCCGGCGGAGTGCCGGGACGGCCGAAGAGAATCTCGGCCCGCCGCTCGACAGGATCGTGGAGCATGGCGGTGCGTGCTTTGCGCTTCCAGACGTTTTCAAACAGGCTGCAGCGGCCGCCGAAGGGGAAGCGCCGGCCGGCCGTCTCATAGCGGTTGATGGTGCAATACAGCTTGCAGGCCCCGCAGGTGAACCGGCCCACTGAACTTCATTTCCTGGCTGGCCAGCGCGAGCAGGTCGGTTTCGTCGCCCCGTGCTCCGCCGGATCGCTGGAGGGCCAGGAGCGCCACTCCGAGGGCTCCGAGCAGCTCCGGGCTGGGCGGGATCACGACCGGCCGGCCGACGCTATGGGCGAAGGCGTGCCCGACCGCGCGGTTCAGAGCAACGCCGCCCTGCAGAAACACTTTCTTGCCCACGAAGCGGGGCCCCTTGACCCGGTTGAGGTAGTTGGCGGCGATCGAGTACACCAGGCCGGCGATGATGTTGTCGCGCGTGTAGCCCTGCTGCTGAGCGATGCGGATGTCGGAATTGATGAACGCTGCGCAAGTCGCCTTGAACTGCACGGGGTTGTCGGCTGCCAGTGCCACGTCGGCGATGTCCGCCACCCCGACGCCCAGGTCGCTCTGGGAACTCTCCTCGAGGAACGAGCCGGTGCCCGCGGAGCAGGCGTTGTTCATCGCGTAGTCGATGGGGACGCCGTTGCGCAGATAGATGTACTTGGAGTCCTGGCCGCCGATCTCGAAGATCGTGTCCACCTCCGGGTCGAAGTGGGTCGCCCCCGCCGCGTGGGCCGAGATCTCGTTGTAGACGTGGCTGGCGCCCAGGAAGGCGCCGACGACTTCCCGGGCGGAGCCAGTTGTCCCAACGAGTTGCACCCGCAGGTTGCCGACCTGATCGGCGAGCGCCCGCAGGCACTGCTTCGTCGCTGCCAGGGGGTCGCCCTGAGTGCGCGCGTAATGCGAGGCCACAACGCCGTGGGTGGCGGGATCCAGAAGGATCGCTTTGGTCGTCGTCGATCCTGCGTCCACCCCCAGCACCAGCGGGCCGAGAGGGGCTGGCTGCCGGGGCGGTGAGGCGATGACCTGAACCCGGTCGCTGCAGCGGTGCAGCGGCGGCAGAGTGCCGAGGCTCGGCTGAAGCAGGACGTGGGGGGTCCGGTAGTGCGGTTCATCGCGGGTGAGCAGCGCCGTGCCCCAGGCCTCGAACCAGGGACTCTGCGGCAGCACGACGAACTCCGCGCTCGGGAGTTTCTCGCGCAGGGCTGCCAGCATGGCCGCGTTGCGGGTCACGCCGCCGATCACCAGCACGCGCCGCAGCTCGCACTGTGTCTTTTCCAGCAGGGAGACGACCTTGTCGGCCATGCTGTCGTGCAGCGTGTGCAGGATGTCCTGAGGCGTGGCCTCGTTGCGGTTGAGCTTGTGGGTGATGTCCGACTTGCAGTGGACCGAGCAGCGGCTCGCCAGCGGAATGACCTTGCCGCCGAACGAGAGCTGGATGGCGTCGTCGATCGGCAGTCCCATCCGGCCGATCTGCTGCACGAAGAACTCACCGCTGCCGGCGGCGCACTTGTTGTGCGACAGGACTCCGGTGATCTTGCCGCCGGTGAGGACGTAAACCAGGAAGGACTCGCCGCCGAGCGAGGCGACGGCGTCGAAAGCGCCGTCCACCTCTCGCAGCGCCCGCTGGATGGCCGCGGCCTCGGAGACGTGACCCCCGCCGCCGGACACGCCGAAGTACTCGCCGTCGGCAAAGTCCGCTGCCAGCATTTGCAGGAGGACTTCCTGCGGTCGGCCCTGGTGGGCCGCTACCTTCGCGATCGTCTCGTCGCCCCGCAGACAGACGATTTTCACCGTCAGGGCCCCGACGTTGACCCCCACGTGCGACATGGCCTCACCTCATTGGACGGCGGTTCGAGGCGGATTGCGCCTCCTTGTTTCGACACGGCGGACGGCGGACAGCCCGCCAGTTGCCTGACAAAACGACCTACTCCGCACTCTTGAGGTCTGCCTGATCCGAAGAAAAGGCCTGAGGAAGAGAAAGGCAGGAATGAAGAGCAACACTGATCAGTGTAGGCGCCGCTGGACGAGATAGCCAGCCCGGTTCTGAGAGAACGTCAACACCAATCAGCAAGCCCCCCTTGGCCCCCAGGGCCGGAGCGGGAGGTCAGTCCTGTTCTTCGACTCCTGATCCTCCCGGTGCCGTCAGGTTGATGATTCGGTGGTCCCAAGGTACACGGGCGGTCCCAGGCCGACATGCAACAGCACCAGAGCTTGCCCTGGAGAATGAGTTTGCCGGTTGCCAACCTGGACCTTGTGCGCGTCGGTCCGACACACCGCAGTCGATGTAACCGATGCGTGCAACGCTCTCGGCCGGGTTCCGGTTCGCATCTGTAGCCCGGCTGCCAGGGCCCCCGCCCCTGGGGGCGGGTGGCCGATTCGTTCCTCTCGACGCGTTGTGAGCGGCTTGAAGCCAACCCCAACCCCCAACCCCCTCCCCTGCGCGGGTTGCGCTCCTGCACGCAAGCGTGCCTGCACTTCAGCGGGGAGGGGGGAGCCAGAGTGTCTGAG
>CAWATZ010000018.1:0-163602 GCA_963784995.1 uncultured Planctomycetota bacterium
GTGCTCGTACCAAAGGCCGACCGCCCACATCGCCTGGGGCTGGAGTACGCAAACCACCAGATCGGCCTCGTCTCGGAAGCGCGCGCAGCCGTCTCGTGCGCCCCCACCGGCACAGCCAGTACCAGCCGCCGCGGGCCCTGCGCGCGGATCGCGCGGAGCGCGGCGCGAGCCGTCCCGCCAGTGGCGAGGCCGTCGTCGACGACGATCGCCGTACGCCCGCGCGCCTCGAGCGGCGGACGTCCGCCGCGGTAGCGGTGGACGCGCACTTCAACCTCGGCGCGTGCGCGTGCGATCACGTCATCCCACTCCTCGACGCTCATGAGCACGCGGCGAACGGCCGCTGGGTCCAGCACTTGGATATCGCCCTCCGCGACCGCGCCGACGCCGAGCTCCGGGTTGCCCGGGGCGCCGATCTTGCAGGCCACGAGCACGTCGAGCGGAGCGGCGAGCGCCTGCGCGACCTCGTACGCGACCGGCACGCCCCCGCGCGCCAACCCGAACACGACGGGGTGCTCGGAGGCTAGCCGGCGCAGGTGTCCGGCAAGAGCGCATCCCGCCGCGCCTGACGGTCGCGGAACCTGCGGGTGAGAGTGTTCAAGGCCAAGGACATCTCCCAGTCCACAACGTACTTCGTGCCGGACGGTCCGCCATCGGCAATATCCCGCGCCGGCCCGGGGATTCAGCCGCAAGCGGCGTGCTCGGTCTGCGCCCGGCTGGATCCGGCTCTTGCGCCCTCGAATCTGGTCGTAGAGATGGAGGTTGAACGCACGGACCGCCGACGCGGCCAGCAGCAACTCGACGGTCATTCAGCCGCTCGTTGGCGAGGCAGGCAGCCATCCGCGCCCGGTAGCTGTCGGCGCTGCGCGGCCTCGATCTGGGCCGCCCACCCCATAATCTCGTGTGAACGGTGTAGATCGGCCGGCGTCAAGCCCGGCGCCGCGTTGGAACCGGTCGCGCGCAGCCCGCCACGTCGGCTCCGCCTCGGTGCTGGCAGCAGGCACGTAGTGACGCTCGTGGGTGACCGCGACCGCATGTGCCAGATACGTGCCCGTATCAATAGAGGTATCAGTGCCCTCATCGGCGGCCATCGCTGCACCCTAAACGCGAGCGGACGGTCCGCAATCCGTAGTTTGTTGCCGCCCCGTGGGGACCTGACCGGATGCTCGGGACGCGGTGCGTCTGCAGACTGAGACTCGGTCGAGTCCAAGAGGAGTACACCAATGTGGCGTAAAGCAACCCCATGCGTAGCGGGAGTTCTTGCCGTCGCGTTGATCATCAAGGCATGGCGTCTCAGAGACGCCCAGACCGAGCTCGATCGGATAGAGCGTCTGCTCGCCGTCGGCGCCGCACCCCGCCGGGTCGAGCCACGGCCGACGACCGACCGAGCTGTGCCGGCCGGACCCGGACAGTCGCGCGACATAACCGGCGAGACCTCGGACATGTCCGCCGAGTGGGAGCAGGCCGTCTCGCCGATGGACAGCTGAGGGCGCGATCGGCGATGCGCGTCGAAGCCCGTCACCTTCCGCCCGGAATCTTGCGCAGCTGCGGGAAAGCCGCAGTGCGCGATCCAGGTAAGCCCACCGTCCGAGGGGTGCGTATCGCCGATGGAGGGGGCCGAGCGCGATGGAAGACTCACGCGGAGCCGAACTACCGAGGAGAAAGTGATGACCGCCGAAGTCCTGACATCGATACGTGAGCTCGACAGCCGCATGACCGACGGCATCCACGTTCGGCTGCTGTGGTGCGAGCACGATGGAACGCTGTGGGTGACGGCGGTCAGCGCCAAGACCGGCGACGCCTTCCACGTGGAGGTGCACGACGGGGAGCGTCCGCTCGACGTTTTCCATCATCCATTCGCATACGCCGCGCATCACGGCGTCGAGACGTCCGCGCTCGTCGTTCCCGACTCGGAAGCGTCGATCGCCGCGTAGGCGAGTTGGCTGGCCTTCGCAGGCAGCGGGCCCCGAGTCTGCGCCCACCGCCGATCCGTACTGCACGACAGTCGCACCCGAGCGATTTGCCGATGTCGGGAGCGATGGCACGCGCGATGATCGGTACGTGTCGACCGTAGGCTGGCATCGAAAGGCTTGGACGCGATGCTGAGCGCGGTGCTCAACTTCTTGGTTGACAAGCCGCTGGCGATGCTCGGCATCGTCGTCGGCGCGGTGATCGTCGGCAAGTTCGCGCGACGGGCCGTGAAGCTCCTGGTCCGGCGGCTCGGTCGGTGCCGTGCCCATCGTGGCCCGGGCGTCCTCCGCCGCCACACTCCCGCGTCGCTGCTCGACACCGGCGAGATGGTGAGCACGCGCGCCGTCCAGCGAATCGAAGCACTGGCAGTTGCGCTCGCGGGGGCGGCCACGTTCGTCGTGTGGCTCGTCGCGATCTTCGCGAGCGTGCACGTGCTCGGAGTCCGGCTCGAGCCGCTCCTCACCGGTGCCGGACTGATCGGTGTGGCGCTCGGGTTCGGCGCACAGTCGCTGATCAGGGACTTCCTCGCCGGCGTGTTCATCCTGGTCGAGGATCAGTTCGGCGTTGGCGACTGGGTCGACCTGGGCGAGGTCACGGGCTCGGTCGAAGCCGTGACGCTGCGGGCGACCCGCATCCGTTCGGTCGACGGCACCGTGTGGCATGTCCCCAACGGGCAGATCCAGCGAGCCGGAAACATGTCCCAGCACTGGTCCCGCGCATTGCTGGACGTCCAGATCGCACTCGACTCGGACATCGTCCGCGTGCGTGCCGCGATCAAGCGCGTGGCGGACGAGCTCTGGCACGAGGACCGCGCGATCATCGAGGAGCCCGAGGTGTGGGGCGTCCAGAGCCTCGGACCCGCCGGGATCACGATCCGGCTGGTGGCAAGGGGCTGAGCCGGCGGGCAGCAAGCCGGGGACGATCCTGGTGGACATGACCACCAGCGAGCCGTCGCTGGCCCGGGAGATTTACGAGGCCGCCAAGGCGAAGGGGGTCCACAGCCTGGACGCACCCGTGTCGGGAGGCGACGTGGGAGCGAAAAACGCGACCCTCTCGATCATGGTGGGCGGCGATGCGGCGGTGGTGGAAGCGGTCAAGCCGATGTTCGAGTGCATGGGCAAGACCATCGTCCACCAGGGCCCAGCAGGCGCCGGCCAGCACACCAAGATGGTCAACCAGGTCCTGATCGCCAGCAACATGGTGTCGCTGTGCGAGGCCCTGCTGTACGGCTACAAGTCGGGGCTGAACCTGGAAACGGTCTTCAAGTCGGTGTCGGTCGGAGCGGCCGGGAGCAAGGCGCTGGAGGTGCTGGGCCCGCGCATCCTGGCCCGGAACTTTGAGCCGGGCTTCTACGTCGAGCATTTCATCAAGGACATGGGCATCGCCCTGGACGAGGCCAAGAAAATGGGTCTTGCTCTGCCGGGGCTGGCCCTGGCGAACCAGCTGTACCTGGCATTGCAGGCGCAGGGATATGGCCGCAAGGGGACGCAAGCGCTGATGCTGGCGCTGGAGTCGCTGAGCGGGATCAAGCGGTGAGGTTGCTGGCTGTGGAGGGCTTATGACCAGCGTGATCGCGTCAGGGAAGATGACGGCGGAGGAGTTTGGCGCCTGGGTGCAGCGGCCGGAGAACCGCAGTCGCTGGTTCGAGCTGGTGCGAGGGGAGGCGATCGAGCTGCCGCCGCCGACGAGGATTCACGGTCGCGTCTGCACCAATGTTGCCTTTGTCCTCGAAACGTACGTCCGGCAGCGGCGGAAGGGATATGTCACCAGCAACGATGCGGGGGTGATCCTCGAACGGGGACCGGATACGGTCCGTGGGCCGGACGTTGCCTTGTACGAGGATGCGAGCCGATTTACCGAGCTGCACCCGAAATACGGCGAGGTCGCGCCGCGGCTGGCCGTGGAAGTGCTGTCGCCCAGCGACACGGGGAAGCAGGTGACGCGAAAGATCACGGACTACCTGGCAGCGGGTGTGGACCTGGTCTGGCTGGTCGATCCGGAAGACCGGATCGTGACGGTCTTTCGACGGGACCGTGGGCCGGTTCGGATCGAGGAGAAGGGCGAGCTGACGGCGGAGGACATTCTGCCGGGATTGCGGTGTCCGGTGGCGGAGTTGTTCCTGCTTCCCGGGGAACTGCCAGGCTGAGGAAAGGATTCTCGCGAACCGGCGGGAAGATTGAGGTCAAACTCCATACAGCCCGCCGTATTTCCCGCGAAGGTACGACACCAGCGGCCGATACTCCAGCGGCTGGCCCGTCACGCGCCGGCACAGTTCGCCCGCCGGGTAGCGTCGGCCCTGGTGGTGGATCTTCTCGTTGAGCCAGCCCTTCAGCCGGCCGAACTCGCCACGGCGGAAATCGTCATCCAACCCAGGGAGATCGGTCCGGGCCTTCTCCATGAACTGGGCCGCGTAGAGATTGCCGAGCGTGTACGTCGGGAAGTAGCCGATGCCGCCGCCGCTCCAGTGGATGTCCTGCAAGCACCCCAGCCGATCGTTCGGCGGCGTGATGCCGAATGACTTGCTGAACTTCTCGTTCCAGACGCCCGGCACCTCGGCCGGCTTTACCTCGCCGGTCAGCAGCGCTTGCTCGATCTCGAAGCGCAAGATCACGTGCATGTTGTAGGTCGCTTCATCGGCCTCGACGCGGATGAAGGACGGCTCCACCTCGTTGATGGCGAACATCCAGTCGTCCAGCGTCACGTCGCGCAGCGCCTCCAGGAACGTCTGCCGGGCTCGCGGGAAGAAATGCTCCCAGAACGGCCGGCTGCGGCCGACCTGGTTCTCCCAGAAGCGCGATTGCGACTCGTGGATGCCCAGCGAGCAGGCAGTGCCCAGGGCGTCGCCGAAGTGCTGCCGGGGCAGGCCCTGCTCGTACGTGCCGTGGCCGGCCTCGTGCAGGATGCCGAAGAACGCCTCGTTGAAATGGCGTGGATTGTAGCGCGTGGTGATCCGGCAATCGCCGGGCCCGGTGCCGCTGCAAAACGGATGCGTGGTCACGTCCAGCCGGCCGGCCTCGAAGTCAAAGCCGATCGCCGCCGCGGCCGACTGGCCAAACAGCCGCTGTAACTCGACGGGATATTCGCGCTCCAGCAGCTCCTTTTTCGGCTTGCGCGGCGACTCGGCAATGGCGGCAACCAGCGGCACCAGCTCCTGACGCAAGGCCGAGAAGAGTTCGGCGATCTCTTTCGTGGTCGCTCCCGGCTCATACTCGTCGAGCAGGGCGTCGTAGGGAACGCCCTTGTAGCCGACCGCCTGAGCTTCCTCGCGCTTCAGGGCGACGATCTTCTCCAGGAAGGGTCGGAACGAAGCGAAGTCGTCGTCGTGGCGTGCCTTCACCCAGACCTGCTGGGCCTGCGTCGTCACCCGGGCCAGCTCCTCCACCAGTCGGGCGGGGAGCTTCACTGCCCGATCGTAGTTGCGGCGAATGTCGCGGACAATGGCCGCCTCGTCACTCTCCGGCGCGCGGACCAGATCCCTCTGCTCCACCTGGGCCAGCAACTCGCCCAGCTGTGGGGTCGTCAGCATCTCATGCGCGAGGCGGGCCAGCAGGGCCATCTGCTCGGCACGATGCTCGGAGCCCTGCGGCGGCATGCAGGTCCGCTCGTCCCAGGCCAGGACGTCGGCACAGGAGGCGAGCAAGCGACCCTCCCGCACTCGACGGCACAGCTCTTGATAGGTCTGTTGTGAATCCATGCGGTGATTCTCCGTTAGCCGCGACGCGCAGCGGAGCGCGGGGGCTGCCACCCCTCGCGCTCCGCTGCGCGTCGCGGCTAACAAGAATGCGGCAACTCATCCCATGTTCATGCTGAGCAGGAACTCCGCATTGGACTTGGTCTTGCGCAGCCGGCTGGTCAGCAGTTCCATCGCCTCGACGGGGTGCATGTCGGCCAGCACGCGGCGCAGGATGCGGATGCGATCGACCTCGTCCTGGTGCAGCAGCAGCTCTTCCTTGCGGGTGCCGGAGCGGTTGATGTCGATGGCCGGCCAGACGCGCTTGTCCACCAGCCGGCGGTCCAGGTGCAGCTCCATGTTGCCTGTGCCCTTGAACTCCTCGAAGATCACTTCGTCCATTCGGGAGCCGGTGTCGATCAGGGCCGTGGCCAGGATGGTCAGGCTGCCGCCCTCCTCGATGTGCCGGGCGGCGCCGAAGAAGCGTTTCGGCTTCTGCATGGCGTTGGAGTCCAGACCACCGGACAGCAACCGTCCACCCGAAGGGGCCTCGGTGTTGTGCGCCCGGGCCAGGCGGGTGATCGAGTCCAGCAGAATGACCACGTCCCGGCCGTCCTCGACCATGCGCTTGGCCTTCTCCAGCACGATGTCGGCCACGTGCACGTGCTCGCTGGACGGCTCGTCAAAGGTGCTGGCCACAACCTCCGCACCGGGGCCGGCCACGTTGCGGACCATTTCCGTCACTTCCTCGGGCCGCTCGTCGATGAGCAGCACCATCAGGTACGTATCCTGCTGGTTCTTCTTGATGGCCTGGGCGATGCGCTGGAGCAGCACCGTCTTGCCGGCACGCGGCGGCGACACGATCAGGCCGCGCTGCCCCTTGCCGATCGGCGTCACCAGATCGACCACGCGCATCGACATGTCCTCGGCGGTGGTTTCCAGCACCAGCCGCTGGTTGGGGTGCAGCGGCGTCAGGTCCTCAAAGACCGTGCCCCGCATCTTCTCTTCGGGGGCATGACTGTTGACGGCCTCCACCTGCATCAGGGCGAAATTTTCCTGCCCTTCGATCGGCAGGCGGATCGGTCCCTCGACCACCAACCCCGTCCGCAGGCCGAGCCGGCGAATCTGGCTGGGGGAAACGTAAATGTCCTCGGGAGACGCGAGGTAATTGTGCGCGGCGCTGCGCAGGAAGCCGTAACCGTCGGGCAGTACTTCCAGCGTGCCCGAGCCGCGCACCACCTCGCCGCGCTCGATCTGCTTGCGGACCACGCCCACGATCAGCTGGGCCCGGGTCATGCCGGTGTGCTCGGCGATCCCTTCCTTCTCGGCCAGGATGAACAACTTCGGCATCGGTAAGCGATAGAGGTCGTCCAGTCGCAGAGCGGGGGGTAGCCGAAAGGGTTGCGTTGGAGCAGCGGGTACAATTGAGGGGCCCGCTTCGGCAATTTTGCGAGGGGTTCGTCTGCGGGTCATGCCGGACCCATCGTCGCCACGAGCGACGGCCATGGTGTGTCCTCCACTTTTTCTGAAAGTCTGTTAGGGGAATGAAACAGCGAGTCAGCAGTCACAGGCGGCCGGTGCTTCGGGAGTCGCGTTGCCTGTCGGTCTTTCCCGCCGGGTCAAAAACGCCAATTGTCCAGCTCTCTCGGATTGTTTTTGGTTCGTACTCAAAGTTGCGGACTTCAATGGGACCACGATCGCACGATCATGGCATCGGAAAAGTGAAGCCAGCGGACAGGATGCTTACAGGGCACTTGAGCGTCCTTACTCAAGATTTTAACAAGCCGCCCAGGATTTTCCAGTCGGACTTGCCCAGAATTTCAAAATCGCTTTCGGGGTGGCGGACCAGGCCTCGTTTCCGGGGCACACTCCAGGGCCCCGCAAGCATCCTGTCGCGGCTCAGCGGGCGGCATCTGAAACCGCAGTAACCGGCAGGGGATCTTGCCATTGTACAACGCCGTCTCGCTCGCCGGCTCGATCCCGATCTCGCGCGCCAGCCGGGGATTGCCGGTGAACACAAAGCAATTCCAGCCCGCCAGGCGCTGGCGAAACAGCTCGCCCAGGGCCCTGTAGAGGACACGCAGCTCGCGTTCCTCGCCGATGCGTTCGCCGTAGGGCGGATTGCACAGCAGATACCCGGGCAGCCCTTTGGGAGGTTGGAAGTCGCGGACGTCGCGCTGATCGAAGTGGAGCAGATGGCCAATCCCGGCCGCCCGGGTGCAGTTGTGCGCCATGGAGACCGCATCTCGGCGCACGTCCGAACCCAGGATCGGAGCGGGCAACGTTCGGCCGACCCCTTGCCGGGCCTGGTCCCGCAGTTCCGTCCACAAACGCACGTCAAAGTCCATCCAGCCCTGGAACCCGAACCGCCGCCGGGTCAGTCCGGGAGGCCGGTGCAGGGCCAGCCAGGCGGCCTCGATCGGCAGCGTGCCGGACCCACAAAGCGGATCGGCAAAGGGACAATCGGCCGGCCAGCCGGTCAGCAGCACCAGGGCCGCGGCCAGCGCCTCGTTCAGCGGCGCCCGCGGCTGGATCGGTCGATAGCCCCGCTTGTGCAGCGACTCTCCCGAGCTGTCCAGGCTCAGCACCGCCTGGTTGCGGTAGACGTGCAGGTTCAGGCCCAGCATCGGCTCCTCGACGTCAACGCTGGGCCGACGCCCACAGCGGTCCACGAACTGATCGCAGATGGCGTCCTTGACCCGCCGGGCGGCATACTGCGAATGGGTGATCGCCGAGTCCCGCACGTTGCAGTCCACCGCCAGGGTGTGTTCCGGAGTCAGGAAGCGCGACCAGTCCAGCGAACGCACGACTTCGTACAGCTCGTCCGGCGAATGGACCTCGGCCTGGAGGATGGGTTGCAGGATGCGGATACTGGTTCGTACCCAGAGGTTGGCCCGGTACAGCAGGGCGCGATCGCCGCAAAAGGAAACGCCGCCCCGTCCCGGCTGCACCTCGCTGGCCGCCAGGCCACGCAATTCCTCGGCCAGCACCGGCTCGATGCCCCGGCCACAGGTCGCGAAGTAACCTTGCTCGCTCACGGACTGTCAGTTCCCTGGTTGGTCCCGGGGCGACACTTTGATTATGGCAGCTCGGGACCAAATTGTTTAGCCGCGATGCGCCGCGGAGCGCGTTTGGCCTGGCCAAACGCGCTCCGCGGCGCATCGCGGCTAAACAATGTTCACTCCGGAAAATCCGCGTCGAACGAGAGCTGTCCCCGCCCTTCGGGGCGGGCGGCCAGGGAGTCCTCGAGGTTCCCCTCGGGATTGGAAGCCCAGGCGAGGACCTTGCGGGCGACGTCGGCGGCCAGCTTGCTCTGCACCGGGGGCAGCGGTTGTCCCCGGGGCAGACCCAGCGCCACCCCCAGCCGGCGCTGGACCACGTCGGCCGTGGACAGGGCGATCTCGCGGTTGGGCAGCCGGGCCAGCTCCCGCAGGGCGGCGATGGCCTCGGTCGAATCGCTGTGGGCCAGCAGGGTTTCCACCGCGATCAGCCGCAGCGGCGCCGGCGACGCCGGGTCGAGCAGTTTGCGCAGGGCTCCGTCGTCCAGTTCGCGGTACTGCTGGAGGATCCGGGCCAGCTCCAGCCGCAGCACGGCCGGAGCGTGAACGTCGCACAGCTGCCGGCGCAGCTCCTTGAGCAGGACCGGATCGCTTTCCTGAGCCAGGATCTGGTTGTAATGGACCCCGAGGGTCAGGGCCGCGCGGATGGCCAGGGTGCCCTTTTCGGCAGCCCAGGCGGTCAGGTCGGCGACGGCATCCGGAGGCAGCTGCGGACCATTCTGGAATAGCGGGCCGTCGTGCTGGGCGTTGGGGTGGGCCAGGGCGATCCGCACCGCGGAGCGCAGCCAGGTCCAGCGCTGTTCCGTGTTCCACAGCAGGGCCTCGATGGCTGTTTGCCGGACCTCGGCGACCGTGTCGAACAGAAACTCGGCAAGCGGCTCGATCAGGGTTCGTTCCTCGACGTTGGCCAGGGCCTGGATGACGCCGATCTTGATCTCCGGCTCGGTGGTGTGCTGGGCCAGGTGCAGCAGCAGTTCCGGCTGGCCGGGCAACCAGTTGTGGCGGTACTCCAGGGCCGCCAGGGCCGCCACGCGCACCTCCAGCCGGGGATGATTGAGCAGGTTCAGGCCGGGGGTCGCGTCCACTTGCAGGGCTTCGCGGAGGGCCTTGACCTCCGGCAGCGCCCGGCACGCGGCCAGCGGCGCCGGCCAGTCGCTCCGCCGGCTGAGCCGGTCGGCCAGGGTCCGCGCCCGCCGCAGCACCAGGGCCCCGGAGTCTTTCAGGCATTGCCAGGCAAAGAAGGACAGCGGCAGCACCAGCAGCACCGACTGGACCAGGTGGAAGTACCAGTCGGCCAGGCCCTGGGCCGCCACCAGCGTCCAGCCCAGCGCGATCACGTAAAGGATGATCACCGGGCGCCGAGGACCGGACTGCTGCCGCGCCGGGCCACCAGTACCAGCACACAGCCCAGGGTCTGAAGCACAACGCCCACCCGCAGCAGGTTCTGCGTGCCGCCTGTGACCCGGAAGATGCCGATGGTCATCAGGGTCACGGGCAGCAGCAAGACGACGAGGCAAAACAACTTCGCCAGCAAGCCGGTTGATCGCGACTCCGCTTTCGGCAGTTTCGGATGAGGCATGAACGGGTTCGTTTGGTTGAGGCCAGGCGGATTCCCAAGCAAGTCTAGCTCACGATCTGTTCCCTTGCAGCGAAAACGCATGCTATAATTCCCTGGAGCCCGATGATCGCACGGAGGTGCGACCGAAAGAGCAGGAAACAGAAACCATGATCGCAACGAGCATTCAGGAAATTGCCGAGCAGGTGACGCGCCGGGCGCAGCGGCAGGGTTCAATCCTGTCGCGGGAGATCCGGGAGGAAGTGAGCCGGGCCGGCCTGGACGAGGAGCGCTGGAAGGAAGTCCTGGAACAGGCCCGGGGGTCGCTGCGCTACCAGCGCGGCCGCTATTACTACCGGGCCCCGGTCAGCGACCGGGTTCGCCAGGCGCAAACGAACCAGCGCGACATTAACCGGGCTGTCCGGGACCTGACCAAGCAGTATCGGCTCAACGCCACCCAGGTGGAGCGCCGCAAGCAGGACCGGGTCGATTTCATTCAACCGGTCGGGGTCCGGACCGAGGACGACCGCGAGTTCACCCTCCTCAGCCGGGACCTGTCGCCGACGGGCATCCGGCTGATCAGCACCCGGCGCTTCCTGGGGCAGAAGCTGCGGTTGCGGATCTCAAGTGGCAACTCGGCCCGGCCGTGGATTTTCCTGGTGCGCATCCTGTGGACCTGTGCGGTGGGTGACGACCTGTATGAAAATGGAGGGACGTTCCTGACAGTGTCCAGCGAAGCGGCAGAGGAAACGTAATCCCCCATGGTGCTTGTCCTCTCAGCCGCTTGCGGCTTAGCGCACCAGGCTGGTACGCTAAGCCGCAAGCGGCTGAGGGTTCACTCCAGCCAGCTGAACGGGTAGTTCGGCTCATCCATCTCCATCGCCGCTCGGGTCAGTTCCAGCGGCCGCATCGTATCCACCATGACCGCCAGTTCATCAGTGCGCGTCACGTCCCGGCTGGCGACGATCGTCCCGGGGTGCGGCCCGTGCGGGATGCCGCGCGGGTGCAGCGTGAACGACGCCTCTTCCACACCCCGCCGGCTGCCGAAGCGGCCACGGACGTAGTACAGCACCTCATCGGCCTGGACGTTGGAATGCGCGTAGGGGACCTTGATCGCCTCGGGGTGCGTGTCCAGCAGCCGCGGCGCGAAAGTGCAGACCACGAAGCCGGTCGCCTCGAACGTCTGATGGATCGGCGGCGGTTGATGGATCGTCCCGGTGATCGGCTCGAAATCGTCGGCGTTGAACGTATGGGGGTACACCATGCCGTCCCAGCCGATCACGTCGAAGGGGTGGTGGGCGAGGGTGTAGCGCGACAGCCGCTGACCGTCGCGGATCAGCACGGGCACGTCCTGCTCGCGATCGATCAGCAGCGATTCCGTCGGTCCGTGCAGGTCGCGTTCGGAGAACGGCGCCCCCAGCCGCAGCTGGCCGTCCGGATTGAGGTAGCGCGGCGGAATGCCGATGGTGTTGCTCGCCTCGATCACCAGGAAGTCCGGCTCGGGGGTCGGATCAAACTGGAGCTGGTAAGTGATGGTGCGCGGGATGACGACGTAATCGTACGGTTTGAAGGGCAGCACGCCGAAGAGCGACAGCAGCTGGCCGCGGCCCTTGTGGATGAACAGCACCTCGTCTGCGTCGGCGTTGCGATACAGCTCGGTCTGGGGAGCGGCGGGCCGGCAGCGTGACAGGGCCACGTCGGCGTTGAACAGCAGCGGCACTCGCCCCAGGATCGGGTCGCCGGCGCGCTTCATCGAGCCGGAACGCAGGTGATGGTGGCGCAGCACCGGCTGGGGCGCTGCTTCCAGGGAATACTGGCCGGCCGGCTCGATCTTTTTCACACGGGTCGGCGGCCGGAGGTGGTAGAGGATGCTGTAGGCCCGGCCGAAGCCGGCCGTGGTTACGACCTCTTCGTAATAGATGCCCTCGCCGCGATAGCCCGGCTTGTTCTGGTGAGCGATGTGCCGCTTACGCGGAATCGAACCTAACTGACGGTAGAACGGCATAGGAGTGGCTCCAAAAGAACCCCTCCCCCCAACCCCCTCCCCGAAGCGGAGAGGGGGAGCAAGACAACCACCCTTCTTCTCCCCCTCTCCGCTTCGGGGAGGGGGTTGGGGGGAGGGGTTGTGTCTTACAGTGTCCCCCGGAGGGCCTGCTCGCGCTCAATGGCCTCGAACAGGGCCTTGAAATTGCCCTTGCCGAAGCTGCGCGAGCCGTGTCGCTCGATGATCTCGAAGAACAGCGTCGGGCGATCCTCCACCGGCTTGGTGAAGATCTGCAGCATGTAACCCTCGTCGTCCCGATCGACCAGGATGCCCAGGTCGGCCAGCTCGCTCAGGTCCTCGTCGATCTTGCCGACCCGGTCGGGCAGCATCTCGTAATAGGCTTTCGGCACCCGAAGGAAGGACACGTCATTGTGCCGCAGGGCCCGGACCGTTTCGACGATGTTGTCCGTGGTCAGGGCGATGTGCTGCACGCCGGCGCCCTTGTAGTAGCTCAGGTATTCCTCGATCTGCGAGCGCCGCCGAGAGCGGGCCGGCTCGTTGATCGGAAACTTGATCCGGCCCTCGCCGCCCTGGACCACCTTGGACATCAGGGCCGTATAGTCGGTGCTGATGTCCTTGTCGTCAAAGCTGATCAGTTGCGAGAAGCCCATTACGCGCTTGTAAAAATCGACCCACTCGTCCATCTTGCCTTCCTCGACGTTGCCGACAATGTGGTCGATGGAGCGCAGGCCGACCGGCTTGAAGGTGCGCAGACTGTACCGGCCAGGGGCAAGCGGACGGTAGCCAGGGGCGAACACGCCCTGGTAGCGGTCGCGGTTGACGAAGCTGTGCAGGGTATCGCCGTAAGTGCGGATGGTGGCGTACTCGTAAACGCCGAACTCGTCCTCCAGCAGCGTTGGCGGAACGACCCCGGCCGCTCCCCGGCTGGTGGCGGTTTGATATGCGACGGAGACGTCATCGACTTCCAGGGCGACGTCCTGCACGCCGTCGCCGTGCTGGAGCAAGCGCTGGCATTCGGGATGTTCCGGGCCCAGCGGTGAGGCCAGCACAAAGGTGATGTTGCCCTGGCGCAGGACGTAGCCGGCCTCGTGCCTGGTCTTGGTTTCCAGACCGGCGTAGGCGACCACGTCGAAGCCAAAGGCGTTGCGGTAAAAGTAGGCCGACTGGCGGGCGTTGCCGACGAAGAAGCGGACGTGGTCGATCCGCCGCAGCGGCATGGGGTCGTGACTCATGGCGGGAGACTCCTCCGGGCGGCGGGAAGTTTCCCGGATTTGCCGCTTGCGGCTGAGCGGAGCAGCGGGGTGCGCTAAGCCGCAAGCGGCAAATCCGGAAATCTCTGCTCACGTGTAAATCCGATTCAACCGATCCTCGTTCAGCCCATCCCAGAAGGCGGCGACGCCGTCGAGGATTTCTCGACCGCCCTGGAGGAACTTCTCGCGGTTGAAGGCGGGGTCGAAGTAGATGTCTTCCAGCTCCTCCATGGTGTGTCCGGCGTGCTGGGCCTCGACGCGGTTGTGCCAGGTGAAGAAGGCCAGCTTCAGGTGTGGGAAGCGGTCTTTCTTGAGGAGCATCAGGCCGTCTTCCAGCTCCTGCCAGAAGCCGGCGGCGGCCCAGTTCTCGACGGCGAAGCTGGCGCCCTCGGCGATCATCGCGTCGTCGCTGCCGTACAGCCGGGCCAGCTCGTCGCAGAACTTCAGCGTGCCGGGCCGGCCAAAGCGACGCTTGCCCATCTCGTTGAAGCTCAGGCCGAGGCATTCGCCGATCTTCAGCAGCCACTCGAAGTGGGCGGCCTGGAAGCGGCAGATGCCGCCGTCCACCGTGCCCTCGGTGCTGACCAGGTCCGGGTCGCCCTCGCGGTCCTTGTCCTCGTCGCTCTGGGCGGCGCGGGCGCCGATGGCCTGGTCGCGCCGGCGATAGATCACGCCCAGCTCGTTCATGAGGATCTCCTTGGCGGCGCGGGCTTGCTGCAGGGCCGGGGCGTTGATCACCCGCAGCAGGGCGGCCACCAGGAACAGGTTGCTGAAGACCGAGAACTGCTTGATAAAGTGCCGCAGCTCCTGGTCGCTGACCTGCCCTTGCTGGAACCAGTGGGTGTATTCGTTATTGGTGATGATGCGGTGGTGCAGCAGATCGTGCTCGACGCCGGCAAGGAAATCGCGAAAGTCCTCGACCTGCTCCAGAGTCAGATCGCCATTCCGCAAACGCTCCTCGATCCGCTCGGAGACGCGAAGCATGCCGGGTTGAGCCGTGAGAGTCGAAGCCATGATCCAGGTTCTCCTGTGAGGGCGAAAAGTCAGTCAGGACTCGCTCGGCAGGTGAGGGTGTGGGGGGAGCCCCCCACGCCCCCCGGGCCGGGCTTGGCCGCAATGTGCCCGGGAGAGAACCCGAAACGCGGATTCGCCCGGACAGAATTGCCTATCGTTATTATAAAAGGCCGCGACAAGAGGAACCAACCTAACCGCAGTGACTCTTTTCGAGGGCCGTTCCATGAAAGCCGCTTACATCGAGAAAACCGGCGCGCCCGAGGTGATCCAGTACGGCGAAGTGCCGACGCCAAAACCCGGACCCGGCGAGGTGCTGGTCCAGGTCAAGGCCGTCAGTGTCAACCCGATCGATCTGTACGTACGGGCCGGGACGGTGGCCATGCCGCTGCCGAAACCGTTCATCCCCGGTTGTGATCTCGCCGGAGTCGTGGCCGCGACCGGACCGCAGTGCAGCCGCTTCAAGGCAGGGAACCGGGTCTGGGGCTCCAACCAGGGACTGCTCGGCCGGCAGGGAACCTTTGCCGAGTACGCCGTCGTTTCCGAGGAGTATCTCTATCCGACGCCGGAGGGGGTCAGCGACCAGCAGGCGGCCGCTGTCGCCCTGGTCGGCATCACCGCGCATCTGGGGCTGTTTGGTCGGGCCAACCTGCAAGCGGGCGAGACGGTCTACGTCAACGGCGGCACCGGCGGCGTCGGCAGCGCCGTGGTCCTCATGGCCCGGGCGGCCGGGGCCCGCGTCATCACCACCGTCGGCAGCGCGGAGAAGGCGGCCCTGGTCCGTTCCTGGGGGGCCGAACACGTGCTGAACTACAAGACCGACGACATCCCGGCGCGGGTGCGGGAGGCCACGGCGGGCAAAGGCGTCAACGTCTGGTACGAGACCCAGCGTGAGCCGGATTTCCTGCGCATCGTCGATCTGGTGGCCCAGCGCGGCCGGATCGTGATCATCGCCGGTCGGCAGGCGCAGCCGGTCTTTCCGGTCGGGCCCTTCTACGTCAAGGGCCTGGCCCTGCACGGCTTCGCGATGTTCAACGCCACCACGGCCGAGCAGCGCCGCTGTGCCGAGGACATCAACCGCTGGCTGGCCGCCGGCAAGCTCAACGTGCCCATTGGCCGGACCTTGCCGCTGGCCCAGGCCGCCGAGGCCCATCGGCTGCTGGAGGAGAACACCCTGCACAAGGCGGGATCGCTGATCGGCAAGGTGGTGATGACCGTCTGACGTTAGCCGCGACGCGGAGCGCAGCGCAGCGGAGCGCGGAACCCCACTCAACGGAGGCGTTCCCGCGCTCCGCCGCGCTGCGCTCTGCGTCGCGGCTAACGGTTTTTTTCATGCCACACCTGATTTTGCTGCCACAATTACGCTCCCAGAAGAACCCAGGAAAACCCACGGCGAACGTCCGGCATCCGCACAAAATGCAAGCTACAGTATAAACGCAGTGAATGCGAATGGGAGCTTTGAGCCGCCACCGTCTGCTTCGTCGCGGACGGCACAGGCGAGGGAGGTCAGCGTGAAACGGACCATCCGCCTGCGTGGGATGAATGGATCGGTCAAGGGCCGCATTTGGGAGTCAACCGACCTGCTGCGGATCGGCCGGCTCGATCCGCTGGAGATCGTCCTGGACGACAGTTCCGTGAGCCGTTATCACGCCGAGGTGCGGTCCACGGACCGCGGCTGGCGCGTCCGCGACCTGGGCAGCACCAACGGCACCCGGCTCAACGGCGTCCGTCTGGGGCAGGGCCAATGGCCCTTGCGCTGCGCGACCTGCTGCAGTGCGGCGAGGTGGCCTTTGTCGTCGATGCCATCATGGAAGAGGAGGTGGAGCCCAGTCCGGGGCACGGCGAGCTGAAGGTCGATGCCATGGCCGCCTCGTCGTGGGATGAGGCCATCGCCGGCATCGCCTACGACAGCAAGCGGCATCCCCGGCCGGGCGACCAGTTGCTGGCGCTGCTGCGGGCCAGCCACAACCTGATGCACATCGAGAAGGAAGAGGACCTGCTCAACTCGATCCTGAACGATGCCGTCTCGGTCCTGGACGCGCAGCGCGGCGCCATCGTCCTGGGCGACGGTCCCGAGAGCAAACTCAAACTCAAGGCCCTGGTGACCGGCCGGAACGATCCGCGGTCCCTGGCGTCGGGGCGGGCCGAGGTCGGCGCCCGCTTCCAGTTCAGCCAGAGCCTGGCCCGCCGCTGCGTCGAGAAGGGCGAATCGATCCTGGCCAAGGTCGATGAAGACCCCGAGCTGGCCATCGCCAAGAGCATCGCTGAGGGAGCGATGGCCTCGGTGCTGTGCGTGCTGCTGCGGACGCCGCGCAAGCGCCTGGGCGTCTTGCACCTGGACCGCGGCCCCTTCCAGAAGACCTTCACCCAGGAAGACCTGCACCTGGCCGACGCCCTGGCGGCCAACGTCTCGGCCGGCATCGAGTGCGCCCAGCTGCTGCGCAAGCAGCGCGACCTGTTCCTGGACACCATCACCATCCTGGCCCAGGCGGTCGAGCTGCGCGACGAGTACACCGGCGGCCACACCTGCCGCGTCCAGACCTATTCACTGCTGCTGGCCGAGCAGCTGAACCTGTCCGATGCGGACATCGAACTGATCCGCATTGGCACGCCGCTGCACGACATCGGCAAGATCGGCATCGACGACGCCATCCTGCGCAAGCCGGACAAGCTGACGCCGGAAGAGTTCGAGATCATGAAAACGCACACGGTCAAGGGCGCGGAGATCATCAGCACCGTCCCCGACCTGCGGCCGGTGCTGCCGATCGTGCGTTCGCACCACGAACGCTGGGACGGCCGGGGCTACCCCGATGGCCTGGTCGGCGAGCAAACCTCGCACCTGGCCCGCATCGTCGCCCTGGCGGACGCCTTCGACGCCATGACCTCGGACCGGCCCTATCGCAAGGGGATGCCGGTGGAAGTGGCCTTTGGCGAGATCGAGAAGGGACTGGGCAAACAGTTCGACCCGTGCTTTGCCGCCGAATTCCTCAGCATCCGCGAGCAGATCCTCAAGGAGATGCGCGACGCCGCCCGCAACTCCCCTACCAAGAAGACCCGGGTCACGCCGTCGGCGTGACCTCAGAACTCCAGTTCGCCGCGAAGAAAGACACTCTGGATTGTCAGGTCGAGACGAGCGCTGTCTACCTGGCCCAGCGCCCACCACTGCTGGATGCCATAGCCGAGGCTGAATTTCATGCAGGTGCCCGGCGGGACAAAGCTCAGACCAAACTGGCCGCCGAGGATCGGCACGCTCGTGGTCCTCTTGAGTTCCACGCCTCCGTTGAAGGGACTGCTCAGGTCCCCGGGGACTTGCTGCGTGTAGTTTTGCTTCACCTGGCCGACCAGGACCGAGCCGTCGCCGCGAGCAAAGAACGAAAACGCGGGCAGGATCGGGATCTTCTGGATCAGTTCCATTCCGGCTTCCGGGCCAGCGCCGACGAAGTAGTTGCTGGCGTGCAGATCGACGCCGCTGTTGAGGGCCTGGGTGTCGTAAAAGACGAAGGCCGTCTGGATGCCGGCACGCCATTTGAAATCGAGATAGCGGGCCAGGGAACTGATGCAGCTGCCGTAGTACAGATCGAACAGGTTGATGTCCAGCCGGCTCTTGACGGCCAGCGGACCGTAGAGCGAGGCGGTCGAACCGGTGCCGTCGGTGTCCAGGAAGCGGTAGCCGAAACCGACCTCGCTGCCGTTGTCCAGGCGCAGACCCACGTCGATGCGGGGCGAGACGGTCCAGGAGAGGCTGACGTTTGGAACGGTGAGGGTCGAGGTGGCCCCGCCCGCGTCGGTGATGGGCGCTTGTAACCGATCGCGAACCACGGGAACAACGCCATCGACCTGCACCGAGGTGAAGAAGTGGCCATCGACCCAGAAAGCCCCGGGAGGTAACGCTGCGGCCGGCAGGAACGGAGACGCTCCGGGGACCGGCGGCACCAGCGTGCCAGGAGGCGGTGGCGGCCCGGGCAAAAACGGAGCCGGTCCAACCGGCGACACGGGTGCGGGAGGGGCGGCCAGCGGCGGTGGCGGTGGCGGCGGCGCCGGTGGTGGCGGAACCGGTGCCGAGGGCGGCGCAGGAGCGCTCGGTCCAGGGGACAGCGGCTGGGGCGTCCCCAGGAACACGCCGCCGGAGTTCGGGGGAGGAGGAGGCACCGGCGGCGGCTGGGCAATGGCCGAAGCAGTGGTCAGCGCCAGCGCACCGGTACACACGGCCAGGAGCAGGCAGGTTCTGTCGGCCACGCGGTTGCCTCCTTTCCTGGCCACGAGACCCGATCCCCGCAAGGGCAAAGGGTGATAGCGGTCCAGACCCGGAGTGTCAAGGCGAAGCGCGGGCGGAGGTGTCCCCTGGATTGTGGCGAGCCCGGGGGCTATTGCGGCTCAGGAAGAAAAAGCCCGCCTCGGCCCCGAACCCAGGGCGCTGCCCTGGGCTATCCTGTTGCGCCCCTTCGGGGCGGAAAACCAGGTCTTTCGCCCCGAAGGGGCGCAACAGGGGACCGGCTTCACGACCTCAGCCCCCAACCGGCTCGAGTACCGCCCGGAACTGATAGCGCGAGGAGCGGGGGCCGAGGATGATCACGTTGTCCCCCTCGGTCAGCTCGGCCGTTTTGCGCCCGACCTGCCGCCGATGGGCTGGTCGTTGACGATGGTGCCCAGGAAGCTGCCGCGGTCGCGGACCAGGTACTTGCCGTCCTCGGTGAGATCGAACGCCAGGTGGCTGCGCGAGACCTCGAAGGGCGGCTTGTCCAGCAGCCAGAGGTCGTTGAGGTCCAGGGTCTGCGGCTCGTAGGCCTCGCTGGCCCGGCCCAGGCGGAAGGGGAAGGTGCGGATCACCAGACCGTCCGGGGGCAGCATCCCGGCCGTCAGCCGGGACAGCGGGCAGAGGACCAGGCGGAACTTGCCGCCCGCCCGCCCCTCGGAGCCCGTCCGCGCACCGCGCAGCGCCTCCAGTTCCCCTTCCAGCCGGCGGATGCGCTCGAACAGCGAGCCCAGGTAACGCAGGCCGAGCTGGGGGTCGGACGCCAGCAGCCGGGGAAACTCCTCCCGCGTGACGCGGACGGCCTGACCGGCCTCCCGGGCCCGGGCGGTGTGGGTCCGCGGCTGCTCGTCGATCAGCCCCATCTCGCCGAGGACCTCGTTGGCCGAGATGGTGCCGATCGTGCGGAGCTTGTCGAGGACCCCTTGCAGGACCTCCACGCTCCCCCTTTCGATCAGCAGGGCGTGGCTGCTGGGATCGCCTTCGCGGTAGAGGATCTCGCCCGGCTGGAACGTGATGACTTCCATCTTCTTGGAACCTCGTCTTGTGCCAGATAGGTCAGGCTTTCCAGCCTGACAGACATCGCAAACGTCAGGCTGGAAAGCCTGACCTGCCGTTGGCATTTGGCATTATCATAGAACCCCTCCGGAGAGCAGCAATGCCTCCATTCGCTCCCCATGCAAAAACCGTGGTTGCCATTTCCGCCGGGGCGTGCTTCCATGACGGGGAACGATAACACAACCCCGGCTGGAGGCTGCTCCTCATGCACGTGATGTTCATCCACCCGAACTTCCCCACGTCCTTCGCCAACGTCGCCAACTACCTGGCCACCCAGCTGGGCTGGAAATGCACCTACGTCACCTCGATCGATACCACGGGACTGCAGTTGCCCTTTGACCATCTCAACTACCGCGTCTACGAGGGGCCCCAGCCCAAGGTGTTCCAGAACCCGGACAACTTGCAGGGGCTCCTCGACCACGCGCTGGCGGCCTACAAAGGTCTGCGCAGCGTGCCCCAGGTCCAGCCCGAGCTGGTCATCGGCCACGTGTCCTATGGCACCATGCTGTACCTGCGCACCTGCTACAAGTGTCCCTTCGTCGGCTACTACGAGATGCTGCCGCCTCCCTACTGGTCCGACGAACTGGCCTACCGCAGGGAATTTCCGCCGCCGGATTACGTCCGCCTGTTCAACGCCACCTACCACGCCTTGACCTACCTGCATTTGCACGCCGTGGATGCGGTGTACACACCGACCCGGTTCCAGATGAGCACCGCGCCGACCGAGATGCAGCACAAGTTCAAGGTGCTTCCCGAGGGGATCGATTGCTCCTTCTTCCAGCGCAGGGCCATCGAGCGGCCGGTGGAGTTCCGGGGCATCCGCATCGGACCGGAAACCCGGGTGGTGACCTACGTGTCTCCGGGGCTGGAGTCGGTGCGCGGCTTCGACATTTTCATGAAGGCGGCCAAGATCATCGCCCAGGAAGTACCCGACGCCCTCTTCCTCATCGCCGGCGCGGAGCGGACCATCTACGGACACGAGCCGTTCCACATCGGCCAGCAGAGTTTCAAGCAGTGGGTGCTGTCTCAGGATCAGTATCCCCTGGAGCGTTTCCATTTCCTGGGCGTGATCCCCGTGGATCAGCTGGCGACCCTGTTCAGCCTGAGCGACGTTCACGTGTACCTGACAGTGCCGCATCTGATCTCGCAGTCGATGCTGCAGGCGATGGCCAGCGCCTGTGTCGTGGTCGGTTCGCGGACGACACCGGTGCTGGAGTTCATCGAGGACGGCCAGCAGGGCTTGCTGGCCGACTTCTACGACCACGAGGGCCTGGCGGCGCGAGCGATTGCCGCCCTGCGCGACCCGGCCCAGTATCGGCCGATCGGCGAGGCGGCCCGGGATCAGATGCTGGCCCATTACGAGGTGCGCAACTGCCTGAGCAACCTGGGCCTGTGGCTGCAGAGCTTCCAGGCCCAGGCCCACGATGACCTGTTCGCCGCCCTCGGTCAGCAGCAGCTGCCTCCGGCGGGCCCGTGACGGCTCGGCCGACAGGCCGGTGAGAGCTTGGGATGAGGCAAGAAAATTATCCTCCCAGTTGATCCGCTTTAGGACGTGACCTAGAGTTGAGGGGATTCTCTTCCGGAGGTCGGTGCCACCGACCCCGGAGTGAGCGTGGAGGGAAAAGCAATGGACGAATTGACTCGGCCTTTTGTTCAGCTGTGGGATTGGGTGAGCCGCACTGGCGGCATGCCGGGACAGATCCTGTTTGTCTGCCTGGTCATCGTGGTCGTGCTGGGCTTGACTGTCTGGCTGGGAAATCGGCGGATTGGCTGAAAACACCGCCTGCGGTTTCGCCGCTTGCGGCTTAGCGCAACCCGCGGTTGCGCTAAGCCGCAAGCGGCTTCGCCTCAGCGCGGTTTCATCTCGCGCAGTTTCGCCAGTCGCCGGCCTGCCTCGTGCAGGGACTCCTCTTTCTTGGCGAACATGAACCGCACCTTGGTCCGGCCACGCTCCGGCGGCGCGCAGAAGCTGCTGCCCGGCACCGCCGAGACGCGCAGTTCCCGGATCATGCTGCGCACGAACTCGTTATCGTTGGTCCATCCCAGGGGCGAAATGTCGGTCATGACGTAGTAGGCCCCTTCGGGTTCATGCACCTCCAGCCCCGCCTGGCGCAGGTACGGCAGGAACAGCTCCCGGCGACGGCGGTACGCCTGGCGCAGGTTGTCGTAGTACGACTGCGGCATGGCCAGGGCGACGGCCCCGGCCACCTGCAGCGGGTGCGGCGCACCGACCGTGAGGAAATCGTGAACCTTGCGGATGGCGTTGCTCATCTCCGGCGGGGCAATGCAGTAGCCGAGCCGCCAGCCGGTGATGCTGAACGTCTTGCTCAGGCCGCTGATGGTCACGGTGCGTTGGGCCATGCCCGGCAGCGTGGCGATGCTGACGTGCGGCAGATCGACGTGACGGATGTATTCGTAAATCTCGTCGGAGAAGGCGTAGGTATCGTGTTCCGAGCACAGCCCAGCGATCAGCGTCAATTCCTCATGGGTGAAGACTTTGCCGGTCGGGTTGTTGGGCGTGTTGATGATGATGGCCCGGGTGCGCGGCGAGAAGGCCCGGCGCAGCTCGTCGGGGTCGAAGCGGTAGTGCGGCGGATGGAGCGTCACCCAGACCGGTTTGGCCCCGGACAGGAGAGCATCGGGGCCGTAGTTCTCGTAGAAGGGCTGGAAGACGATGACCTCGTCGCCGGGATCGACCAGGGCGAGCATGGTGGCCATCATGCACTCGGTGGCGCCGCAGCAGACAGTGACGTTGGCGTCGGGGTCGCAGTCGATGCCGTTGAAGGCGTGGGCCTTGACGGCGATGGCCTGGCGCAGCACGGCGCGCCCCAGGTGATGGCGTACTGGTTGATGCCGTCCTGGATGGCCTTGCAGGCGGCGTCCTTGATCTCCTGCGGCGTCTCGAAGTCAGGCATTCCCTGGCCCAGGTTCAGCGCCCCGTACTGGGCCGCCAGGCGGGTCATTTCGCGGATCACCGATTCGGTGAAAAACTGCACTCGCTGCGCAGGCATGCGATCCTCGGCTCAAAGGTCAGTGCGGGCGCGGGCGATTCCCTCTCTGCTGTCATACGGCAAACGGTGCGGGAGGGGCAACGCTGGACTTGTGCGGACCCGGAGAGGTGGGAATAATAGGCCCGGCTTTGCTCCGATCTTTTCCACTGAGGGAGTTTTCGCGATGCCTCGAGCGCGCTTCAAGAACGTGGCCACGCTGCTGAAGCGGCTGGGCGGGATTGATCCCGCCCGCATTCGGCTTGATCCGCCGCCTGGACAGGCGACCGAAGAGGACCTGCTCCGCCTGAATAGCAAGACGAACCGGCTCTATGAACTGGTGGATGGCGTGCTGGTGGAGAAAGTCATGGGATACCTCGAAGGGTCGCTAGCCACCTGGATCAGCTTCTTGCTGCAAAGCTTTCTCATCGATCATGACCTGGGCAATCTGGCAGGGGCAGATGCGACCGTGCGTTTGATGCCGGATCTGGTCCGAATCCCAGATCTGTCCTTTGTTCGCTGGGAGCGCTTCCCGGTCCGCGGCCAGATTCCAATGACGCCGATCCCCGACCTGGTTCCCGACCTCGCCATTGAGGTCCTCAGCAAGGGAAACACGAAGGAGGAGATGACCCGCAAGTTGAAGGAATACTTCCTCACGGGCGCCACCCTGGTCTGGCTAGTCGATCCGCGGAGCCGAACCGTCCGTGTCTGCACGGCTCCCGATCAATCCCGGACGTTGGCCGAAGGAGATACCCTCGATGGCGGTAAACTCTTGCCGGGCCTGAAGCTGGCCGTCGAGCAGATCTTCATCCGGGTGCCGCGCGAGGAACCGCCTTCTGGTCCTGACCGGAAACTTTCGCCCCGGCGGCGCAAGGGCTGAAGCGCGAACCTTGCAGCCACTTTCCCGGCTCTGGGTGAGATCAGCAGCGTGGCCCTGAGTCTATCGTGGACTCGCCCCGGGCGGCATGGGATTCACCCTTCTCGGGGTCTGTGCCTTCTTCAGCAGCTCCGCCACGTCGGCCCACAGTTGGGTACACGCCTTCCGCTCCGCCGCCGGCAGTTTCGCCAGGGCCGCCGCGGCGCGGAGGCCGGCCAGGTCGCGGTCCTTCCGCCAGCGATTCAGGGCCTGCACGATGAACGGTCGAGCCTGGGGCGAGCCGGAGGCGAGGAGCTTACTCCAAACAGTCAGCTCGGCGTGCAGCCAGTCGAGGGCCTGACCGCGAAGCTTTGCCTTCGCCGCGTCGTCGAGCGGCGGCTCCTTCTGCCCTTGCCCGGCGGCGGCCAGGGCAGCGGCGCGGGCGGCGTGGTAGCGGTGCTGGGCCTGGCGGTCGTCGCCGAGCTTCGGGTTGCTGGCCAGTGCCTCGGCCCAGAGCCGGGTGGCGCCGGCGAATTGCTTCTGGTCGTAGGCTATCCTGGCGAAGGCCAGCCGGAGGACCGACCGGAACACGTCGCACTCGTGCCACACTTCCCAGTCGAACGGGTTGCGGCGGGGGTCGCCGTTGGCTGCGAACCCGACCCCGAGGTTGTCCCGGGGGTCGCGCGGCCGGTCGAGCCACTCGGTCGCGGCCTTGTAGAACCGCTTCGCCTCGTCGGGTTGCTTCAGGTCGAGATAGGCTTGCGCCAGAAGCAGCTCCTCGACCGGCGGGTTGCTGGCCGGGCGCGACGCCAGGCACCAGAGCAGCAGCGGGATCGCCGGGCCGGGCTTGCCGCGCGCAGAAGTTCCTGAGCCACGAGACGCTTCGCCAGACGGTCGCCGTGGAGGGCCAGCAGCGCCACGGTGCCGCGGTCGTAGGGCGTCTTCGCCAGGGCGGGGTGGTGGAAGCCCGTGCGGGCGATGACGAGCGGGTCGGCCTGCAAGGCGTTGCGCTCCGAAAACCGGTCCGTGGTGCGGTGTTCGGGGAGCGACAGGATGCGGTCGAGGTAGAATCGGGCGGCGAAGCGGTCGTTGGCCTGGCGTGCGGCGGCGTAGCCTTCGGCATAAAGCCGGTAGTCCGGCCGGGTGTGCAGCAGGCGATCGTCACGTTCCTCCGCGTCCAGGTGCTGGCCACCCGTGAGTTCCTGCCCGATGCGCGCGTCCCAGACCTTCGCCGTCTTGTCCCAACTTCCAGTGACGATCCGCGTCCCGTCGGGGGAGTAACTCACGCTATTGACCGCGGCCGTGTGCCCCTGGAGTTCGAGCAGGGGGATGCCGGTCCGCGCGTCCCACACCTTCGCCGTCTGGTCCCCACTGCCGGTGACGAGCCGCGCCCCGTCGGGGGAGAAACTCGCGCTCGTGACATAGCCCGTGTGCCCCTTGAGGTCGAGCAGGGGCGTGCCGGTCTGCGCCTCCCACACCTTCGCCGTCTGGTCCCAACTGCCGGTGACGAGCCGCGTCCCGTCGGGGGAGTAACTCACGCTATTGACCGCGGCCGTGTGCCCCTTGAGGTCGAGCAGTGGGGTGCCGGTGCGCGCGTCCCACACCTTCGCCGTATTGTCATCACTGCCGGTGACGATCCGCGTCCCGTCGGGGGAGTAACTCACGCTCCTGCCATAGCCCGTGTGCCTCTTGAGGTCGAGCAGTGGGGTGCCGGTCTGCGCGTCCCAGACCTTCGCCGTCATGTCATTACTGCTGGTGACGATCCGCGTCCCGTCGGGGGAGTAACTCACGCTAAAGACCGGGTTCGTGTGCCCTTGGAGTTCGAGCAGTGGGGTGCCGGTCCGCGCAGTCCCAGACCTTCGCCGTCATGTCATTACTGCCGGTGACGATCCGCGTCCCGTCGGGGGAGTAACTCACGCTCTCGACATGGCCCGTGTGCCCCTTGAGTTCGAGCAGGGGCGTGCCGGTGCGTGCGTCCCAGACCTTCGCCGTCTTGTCCCCACTGCCGGTGACGAGCCGCGTCCCGTCGGGGGAGTAACTCACGCTGCTGACACCGCTCGTGTGCCCCTTGAGTTCGAGCAGGGGGGTGCCGCTCCGCGCGTCCCACACCTTCGCCGTCTTATCCCAACTGCCGGTGACGAGCCGCGTCCCGTCGGGGGAGTAACTCACGCTATAGACCGCGCTCGTGTGCCCCTGGAGTTCGAGCATGAGTGTGCCGGTCCGTGCGTCCCACACATTCGCCGTCTGGTCATCACTGCCGGTGACGATCCGCGTCCCGTCGGGGGAGTAACTCACGCTCGTGACCTGGCCCGTGTGCCCCTTGAGTTCGAGCAGGGGTGTGCCGGTGCGTGCGTCCCAGACCTTCGCCGTCTTGTCCCCACTGCCGGTGACGATCCGCGTCCCGTCGGGGGAGTAACTCACGCTGCTGACACCGCTCGTGTGCCCCTTGAGCTCAAGCAGTGGGGTGCCGGTGCGCGCGTCCCACACCTTCGCCGTCCCGTCATTACTGCCGGTGACGATCCGCGTCCCGTCGGGGGAGTAACTCACGCTGTAGACATAGTTCGTGTGCCCATAGAGCGTGAAGATGCCGCCGCGGGTTTGGCGCTTCAGATAAGACCACTCCCAGCCGCGCTGTTCCAGGGACACCTTGTCGAGCCGGTCGTTGGCCCCCACCAGATCGCGATTGTCGTAGGCGGCCACGGCGAGGAGGAAATCGCTGATGCCGAGCCGGTGCTTGAGCTCGTTGTTGGCCGCATCGCGTTCCTTGACCCGCTCAGCCTCGGCCAGGCGGGCGTTTTCTTTTTCGGCTGTCTCAGCGCGTGCGATCTGCTCCTGCTTCCTGGCCTCGATTAGCCCCCAGGTCGTCCCGGCCATTCCCGCCAGCAGCGCGAACAGGACCAGACTGGCGGCGAGCACCTGCCCCTTGTGCCGGCGGACGAACTTCGTCAGCCGGTATCCGGCGCTCGGCGGCCGGGCCTCAACTACCTCGTCGGCCAGATAGCGCTGGATGTCGCGGCTGAGGGCGTTGGCCGTGTCGTAGCGCCGGGTGCGGTCCTTCTCCAGCGCCTTCAGCAGCACCCAGTCGAGCTCCCCCTTCATCAGCTTCGCCAACTTGGCCGGCTCCGTTCCGCGGTTGGCCGCCACGCTCGGCAGCGCGTCGCTGGCGGACAGCCTGGCGCTCGGCCGCGGGACCTCCACCTCGCGGACGATCCGCAGGATCTCCAGCAGCGCCGCCTGGCCCAGCGATTTGCGGTCCACCGGCGTCGATCCGGTGAGCAGCTCGTACAGCAGCACCCCGAGGGAGTAGACATCGCTGCGGGTGTCGATGTCCAGCTTGTTCAGGCTGGCCTGCTCCGGCGACATGTACTCCGGCGTGCCCACCACGGCCCCGAACCCGGTCATCAGCGTCCTGTCCGTCAGCGCTGGCCCGGCGGCCTTGGCCACGCCGAAGTCGATCACCTTGGGCACCGGGGCGGTCGTCGTACAGGGCCACCAGGACGTTGCTGGGCTTGATGTCGCGGTGGATGATGCCCTTCTGGTGGGCGTGCTGGATGGCCAGGCAGACCGGCACGAACAGCTCCAGCCGTTGTCGGGGCGAAAGCTTGTGGTCGTCGCAGTACTGGGTGATGGGCGTGCCCTTGACCAGTTCCATCACGAAGAATGGCCGGCCGCCGTCGGTGGCGCCGGCGTCCAGCACGCGGGCGATGTTGGGGTGGTCCATCAGCGCCAGCGCCTGCCGTTCGGCCTCGAACCGGGCCAGCACCGCCCTGGAGTCCATGCCGGCCTTGATGACCTTGACCGCCACCGCACGCTTCACGGGTTCGGTCTGCTGGGCCATGAAGACGCTGCCCATGCCGCCCGCGCCGATCTCTTCGATCAGCTTGTACTTGCCGGCGAGGATGGCGCCGACACGGGCGGTCGGATCGCCGTAGTCTTCCGTCGTCGGCTGGCGGTCCGGGGCGTGCGTGCTGGTCGCATCCGCGGCCGGAGAATCCTCCGACCGCTCCAGAAAACTCCCGGCGTCGGCATTCGCGGCCAGCAACTGCTTGAGCCGCTCTTGCAGCGTCGTGTTCCCCTGGCATTCACGCTCCACAAAGGCGGCACGCTCAGCAGGGTCGGTGATGGCCAGGACGGCAACGAAGAGATCGAGTTCGTTCATGAGGGCCTCTCGCTTCGAGGGTCAGATGCCCACAATAGCGTAATCGGCGCCCAAATCGCGCAGCGGCAAAGGGAAAAAGTCAGGATGGCCGCAATTCGGTCGCCAGCCAGGCCCGGGCATAGGCCCACCAGGCGTCGGCGGTGCGCGGCGCGATCTCCAACAGGGCCGCCGCCTCGGCAATCGTCAGGCCGCCGAAATAGCGGAGCTGCACCAACTCCGCGACCTTGGGTTGCAGGGCCGCCAGCCGCGTCAGGGCCTCGTGCAGAGCCTCCAGATCAACAGCGGGTTGCTCGGCCGGGACCAGCTCGGCCGCAAAGGCAACGCGCTTGCCGCCGCCCCGCTTCGCCGCCTTTCGGGCACGGGCGTGATCGACGAGAATGCGGCGCATCCCTTCGGCGGCGGCACGCAGGAAGTGACTGCGCGACTCGAACGCTTGTTTGCCGGTCAGCCGCAGATACGCCTCGTGGACCAGCTCGGTGGCATCGAGGCTGTGGCCGGGGTTCTCCGCGCTCATCTTGGCGGCGGCGAGTTGGCGCAGTTGCTCGTAAACCAGCGGCAGCAACTCCGCGGCGGCCTGCCGGTCGCCGGCCGCGGCGGCATCCAGAAGTTGAGTGACGTCGGCCATGGGGACCATTGTACGGTTGAGCGATGTTGGTGTCGTGGTGCCGGCGCAGTGCCCGAGCGCTCACGGTTTGCCCGCCAGCCGCCGTTCCACCTCCGCACGGAACACGTCGCACTCGTGCCACACTTCCCAGTCGAACGGGTTGCGGCGGGGGTCGCCGTTGGCTGCGAACCCGACCCCGAGGTTGTCCTTGGGGTTGCGGGGCCGGTCGAGCCACTCGGTTGCCGCCTTGTAGAAACGCTTGGCCTCGTTGGGTTGCTTCAGGTCGAGATAGGCCTCCGCCAACAGCAACTCCTCGACCGGCGGGCTGTCGGCCGGGCGCGACGCCAAGCACCAGAGCAGCAGCGGGATCGCCGGGCCGGGTTGGCCCTGTCGCATGTGTTCCTGCGCCACCAGGCGCCGGGCCAGACGGTCGTCGTGGACGGCCAGCAGCGCTATGGTGCCGCGGTCGTAGGGCGTCTTCGCCAGGGCGGGGTGGTGGAAGCCGGTGCGGGCGATGACGAGCGGGTCGGCCTGCAAGGCGTTGCGCTCCGCAAACCGGGCCGTGGTGCGGTGGTCGGGGAGCGACAGGATGCGGTCGAGGTAGAACCGGGCGGCGAAGGGGTCCTTGGCCTGGCGCGCGGCGTCGTAGCCTTCGGCATAAAGCCAGTAGTCCGGCCGGGAGTGAAGCAGGCGATAGTCACGTTCCTCCGCGTCCAGGTGCTGGCCACCCGTGAGTTCCTGCCCGATGCGCGCGTCCCAGACCTTCGCCGTCTTGTCCCAACTGCCGGTGACGATCCGCGTCCCGTCGGGGGAGAAACCCACGCTCATGACACCGCCCGTGTGCCCTTTGAGGTCGAGCAGGGGCGTGCCGGTCCGCGCATCCCACACCTTCACCGTACCGTCAAACAAATTGCCGGTGACGATCCGAGCCCCGTCGGGGGAGAAGCTCACGCTCGTGACCCCGAACGTGTGCCCCTTGAGTTCGAGCAGGGGTGTGCCGGTCCGCGCGTCCCACACCTTCGCCGTCTGGTCCCCACTGCCGGTGACGAGCCGCGTCCCGTCGGGGGAGAAACTCACGCTCTCGACATGGCCCGTGTGCCCCTTGAGTTCGAGCAGGGGCGTGCCGGTGCGTGCGTCCCAGACCTTCGCCGTCTTGTCCCCACTGCCGGTGACGAGCCGCGTCCCGTCGGGGGAGTAACTCACGCTGCTGACACCGCTCGTGTGCCCCTTGAGTTCGAGCAGGGGGGTGCCGCTCCGCGCGTCCCACACCTTCGCCGTCTTATCCCAACTGCCGGTGACGAGCCGCGTCCCGTCGGGGGAGTAACTCACGCTATAGACCGCGCTCGTGTGCCCCTGGAGTTCGAGCATGAGTGTGCCGGTCCGTGCGTCCCACACATTCGCCGTCTGGTCATCACTGCCGGTGACGATCCGCGTCCCGTCGGGGGAGTAACTCACGCTCGTGACCTGGCCCGTGTGCCCCTTGAGTTCGAGCAGGGGTGTGCCGGTGCGTGCGTCCCAGACCTTCGCCGTCTTGTCCCCACTGCCGGTGACGATCCGCGTCCCGTCGGGGGAGTAACTCACGCTGCTGACACCGCTCGTGTGCCCCTTGAGCTCAAGCAGTGGGGTGCCGGTGCGCGCGTCCCACACCTTCGCCGTCCCGTCATTACTGCCGGTGACGATCCGCGTCCCGTCGGGGGAGTAACTCACGCTGTAGACATAGTTCGTGTGCCCATAGAGCGTGAAGATGCCGCCGCGGGTTTGGCGCTTCAGATAAGACCACTCCCAGCCGCGCTGTTCCAGGGACACCTTGTCGAGCCGGTCGTTGGCCCCCACCAGATCGCGATTGTCGTAGGCGGCCACGGCGAGGAGGAAATCGCTGATGCCGAGCCGGTGCTTGAGCTCGTTGTTGGCCGCATCGCGTTCCTTGACCCGCTCGGCCTCGGCCAGGCGGGCGTTTTCTTTTTCGGCTGTCTCAGCGCGTGCGATCTGCTCCTGCTTCCTGGCCTCGATTAGCCCCCAGGTCGTCCCGGCCATTCCCGCCAGCAGCGCGAACAGGACCAGACTGGCGGCGAGCACCTGCCCCTTGTGCCGGCGGACGAACTTCGTCAGCCGGTATCCGGCGCTCGGCGGCCGGGCCTCGACCACCTCGTCGGCCAGATAGCGCTGGATGTCGCGACTGAGGGCGTTGGCCGTGTCGTAGCGCCGGCTGCGGTCCTTCTCCAGCGCCTTCAGCAGTACCCAGTCCAGTTCGCCCTTCAGCAGCTTCGCCAGTTTCGCCGGCTCGGTTCCGCGGTTGGCGGCCACGCTCGGCAGCATGTCGCTGCTGGAGAGCCTGGCACTCGGCCGCGGCGCCTCGACCTCGCGGACGATCCGGAGCACTTCGAGCAGCGCCGCCTGGCCCAGCGACTTGCGGTCCACCGGCGTGCTGCCGGTGAGCAGCTCGTACAGCAGCACGCCGAGCGAATACACGTCGGAGCGCGTGTCGATGTCCAGGTTGTTCAGGTTGGCCTGCTCCGGCGACATGTACTCGGGCGTGCCGACCACCGCGCCGAAGCCGGTCATCAGCGTTCTGTCCGTCAGCACGGGCCCGGCCGCCTTGGCCACGCCGAAGTCGATCACCTTCGGCACCGGGCGGTCGTCGTACCGCGCCACCAGGACGTTGGACGGCTTAATGTCGCGGTGGATGATGCCCTTCTGGTGGGCGTGCTGGATGGCCAGGCACACCGGCACGAACAGTTCCAGCCGCTGCCGCGGGGTGAGCTTCCGCTCGTCGCAGAACTGGGTGATCGGCACCCCCTTGACCAGTTCCATCACGAAGAACGGCCGGCCGCCGTCCGTGGTGCCGGCGTCGAGCACCCGGGCGATGTTTGGGTGGTCCATCATGGCGAGGGCCTGCCGCTCGGCCTCAAACCGGGCCAGCACGGCTTTCGAGTCCATGCCGGCCTTGATGACCTTGACCGCGACGGCCCGCTTCACGGGTTCGGTCTGCTGGGCCATGAAGACGCTGCCCATGCCGCCCTCGCCGATCTCTTCGATCAGCTTGTACTTGCCGCCGAGGATGGTGCCGACGCAGGCGGCTCGGATCGCCGTGATCTTCCGTGGGCGGCTGGCGGTCCGGGGCGTGCGTGCTCGTCGCCTCTCCTGCCTCGATGGGTGGTAACGGCGCGGCGTCGCCCACCCCCGGCTTCGCCTCGCTCAGGAACGCCCCCGGGTCGTCGTTGGCCCGGAGCAGCGCCTCCACCCGCTGCCGCACGGCCGCGTCGTCGCCGCAGGCCTCGTCGAGGTAGGCGGCCCGGTCCGCCGGCGCGGCGTCCAGGGCGTCCAGGAAAATGTCGCGGGCGTTCTTCGTCGTAGCCATGGTCGTCCCTCAGCCAGGGGTAGCCTCTATCCCCCAATGCGACAGCGGCGGCGGAATTGTCTCACACGCTCCGGAAATTATTCGGCCGGCGGTTCCTCGCCGAGTTCGCACCGCAGCCAGGCGCGGGCGAACGTCCAGTGGCGGTAGGCCGTGGCCCGGGCCAGCCCCAGGGCGTCGGCCGCCTCCGCCACCGACAGGCCGGCGAACAGCCGCAACTTGACGATCTCGACGGCCGTCGCATCTTCGGCGCTCAGCCGGCCCAGGGCGTCGTCGAGCAGGAGCAGATCGTCGGACGATTCGAGGATCCGGTGCGCCTCGTTCAGTTCGATCCGCCGCCGGCCGCCGCCGTGCTTGGGAAGTTGCTTTCGCCGGGCCGCCTCGACGAGCACCCGCCGCATGGCCTCGGCCGCGGCGGCGAAAAAGTGTCCGCGGCCGTCGAAGTGTTGCTCCCCAACGAGCCGCAGGTAGGCTTCGTGGACCAGGGCGGTGGCGTCGAGGGTATGGCCGGGAGCTTCGGCGGCCAGGCGCGCGGCAGCGAGCGCCCGCAACTCGTCGTAGACGAGCGGGAGCAGGGCCGCCGCGGCCTGGCGGTCGCCGGCGGCCGCGGCATCGAGGAGGCGGGTTACGTGGACCATGCGTCCGATTATACCCGATCTGGCTGGGGTGGGGGCGGCGGACCCGCCTCAGCGGACGCTGACGCCGTACCGACGGAATTGCGCGCTTGCCGTCCGGGCTGAACGCCACGGAGAACACAAAGCCCGCGTGCCCCTTGAGGGCGTCGGCATCCATGCCGATCTTTGCGGCCGGACGCCGCACCAACGGCCCTACCAGGACCGGCACGACGCCGGGACAGATTTGAGTTCAAGGATTCAGTCAACATTGATTGGCTCGACGGCAGCTTCGTCATACATCGGATTTTCTCCGCAAGAGCCGATATTACTCCCAAGCTTCATGGGCGGCCTCTTGGCGCGGCGTTCAATTGGTACGTGCGAATCACTCCCTCGACGTCGGCGACGGCAAGACGGCCATCGCTGGAAAGAGCGACCGCGCTGACGCCGGCCGGCAGCAGCGGCGCAGGCAGCAGTTTCAACGTGGCGGCATCGGCCAGAATGATTTGACCGAACGGCGCCCGAGACGTCGGCGAGCCGCTGCCGGCTGCCAGCACCTTACCATTCGGGGATACGGCGACACACAGCATGCCTTCACTGATCCCATAGTGCCTCAAGCCGCGGGCCACCTTTGCCGTCTTGCCGTCACTCGACTGACGCAGCTCAACGAGACCAGGACCCGGACCATTTGGGTCACCTGGTGTACCGGGTTGTGTGGTACCGGCGACGAAGAGCGTGTCGGCGTCGGCGCCGAAGGCCAGTCCGCGCAAGCCGAAAGGGCCAGGCCATCGGCTTTTGCGCTCGCGCCTGGAAACATCCCATATCTCGACTCGACTGTCGCTAAAAATTGGATCGCCGCTGCCCACCGCCAGGCTCGCGGCATCTCGGCTGAAGGCGAGGCTTGCAATCGGCCTCGGTTTCTCCCCCTTCCTCTCCACAGCGGGTGTCAGGGTGGTTCGCGCCTCACCCTTGGCGGCATGCCACAGTTTGACAAGTCCATCGAACCCGCCCGACGCCAGCGTGCCATCGGCAGAGAAAGCGACGCAGGAGACCGGTGCATCGCCATGAGCACGCAGAGCGTGCAGGGGCTTGCCCGCTGGAACTTCCCACAGGCGGAGGAAGCCGTCGGCGCCTGCCGAGGCAAGCCAGGGGTCCTTGGCAGCGAAGGCCACGGCCAGGACCGTGCCGCGGTGGCCGGTCAGTACGGCGTGCTGTTTCAGGCCGGCGGCTTGCCACAGACGCACCGTGCGATCTGCCCCCGCCGAGGCGAGCCAGGCGCCGTCCGGCGAAAAGGCCAGCCCCATCACCGCGCCGACGTGCTTGCGGGCCACGGCAACTTCGCGCGGTCCAGCGCCAAGGTCCACGAGCATCGCTTCAGTCACGGAGCTGGCGATCATGACCCGCCCGTCGCTGGAAACATCCGGGACGGCGTCATATTGTATCCCGGTCGCTTCGCGTCGGACGGGCACGGCCGCCAACTCCCGGCCGCTGGCGGGGTCACGCAAACAAAGGAAACGGGTGTCCGTGGTATGGCTGCGCCAGTCGCCGGGTAAAATAACATTCGCCACCAGGACGCCGTCGGGCGCGAAGTGCAGCGTGTGGACTCTGCCGCGTTCCTCGATCCAGCCGCCGCAGCGTTTCCAGGTCGCCGTGTCCCACAGGGTCACGGCGCCCTCGCTGCCCTCGGAGAAGTATTCGGCACCAACGCCATCCTTGCGCAGCTCACCATCGCTGCCCCCCGCCGCGAATGTTTTGCCATCCAGCGAAAAGGCGACGGCTTTCCAGCCCGTGGAGCCCTTGGCCGGCAACAGCGCCGCCGGTTTGCCGTCGGCGACTTTGAGGATGGCCAATTCATCACTCTTCTTATCTGGGGTTTTTCGCACCACCGCGACAAGCTGGCCGTCGGCAGACAGAGCCAGGGTTGGCGATGGCGATGATGGAAAAAGGAAGATGCTTCGGCTTCACGCCGGGAAGTTCATGGGCGGCGACTTGCTTTCCCGTGGCCGTCTCCACCACGATGAGCGTTGGCATTTTCTCGATGAGCGCCACCAGGGCGAGGCGTCCCCCCCTGGCCGAGAACGCCACGTCGGAAGGCATGCGCCATTCGGCCTTGACCTCGAGGGTGACGGCGTTGCGCAGACGCACCGTGCCGTTCTCATCGAAGGTTACCAGCATCTTGCCATCGGGAGAGAAAACAGGTCGGTCACGGCCATAATCAATGCTTTTGTCGAGCTTGGGTCCCGCTTTACCCGTGGAAATGTCCCAGAGCTTATCCCCGAAGAGGAGGGATTTGCCGTCGGGTGAAAATGCCCCCGGACGCGCCCTGCCCCCCGGCCCGTAGGCGGCGATTCCTTCGAGCAGAAACGCCTGCTTTCCGGTGCGTGCGTCGCACACAGCCCACTTGTATTTGTTTTTCTCGACCTTTACCTGGACCAGGACCAGTTTGCCGTCCGGAGAGAGATACGCCGGCGTTCCCCACGGGGTCTGAGCGGCTGCAGAGCCGGCCAGCGCCAGCAAAACGCCCAGCGCCAGGCCGGTGCAACGAAAGTTTTGCGCTCGGTTCATCAGTTTTTCTCCTTGCTGTCTTTGCCTCACAGTGGTTTCGAGTTAGTGGTTACTGTGAGGCCTTCTTGTTGTCTTTGTCCGGTGCCTGCAGGAGGCGGATTTCTTTTCCCGTCTTCAAGTCAATCACAACGGCGCTCGGGGCATCGGCGCCCTTGACCGTCACGATGGCAGCGAGGCTAGCCCCGTCCGGCGACCAGGCAGCGCTGGCCACGCGCCACGGCGCCAACGTGGTGACGAGGCGGCCGGTGCGCGGCGTCCCAAACCCGATTCGCCGTCATCAGGTAGTTTCCAGTTGGCTGCCACGAAATGTTGTTGCCGAAATCCCGTATTCCATCGCGAAGGACTTCACGCAAAACCAGTTTCTCCGTTACGGCGTCATAGACGCGGACTTCCCCATGGATTGTCAAGTCCTTCTCCCCCTCCTCCGCAGTCATCACCAGCGCGAGACGCTTGCCATCCGGGGAAAAAGCCACGTCTCTTGTTTTCCTGTTCTCGACGGCAAGGGGAATGGTCTGGGTGCGTTCGCCGGTCGCAACATTCCATACTTCGACGTTGGTGAACCACGCAATCAAATGTCGTTCCGCGCTGGAACTGCCCAATACGTACAGCGTCTCCCCATTTGCAGACCATGCCAACCGGCGTGCGGCGGACTGCGTGCGCAATTCCGCCAGAGTCGCTCCGCTGGTTGGATCGAACAGCAGCACTCGACTACGCGGCTTCTCGCCAATCTCCACCTTGGGATGCAAAATCATGGCGAGCCGATCACCCGGAAGGAAACTCCAATTTTCCAGGTCGTCGGTGACGCGCAGGATCAGGGACAGGAATTCGCCGGTTCGGCCGTCCCACAGCGCGGCGAAGCGGTACTGGTTCGAGCCGCGACCATCCTGGGGGGTCAGCAAGAAGCGGCCATCCGGCGACGACAGCGGCCCCGCCCAGCCGAAGCCCCCCGTGCCGCTCCCGCTGCTGTTGAAAGTATAGATCGCTTGATAGGAGTACTGGGTGTCGGACTTCAAGGTCATCTGCAGCCGCTCGCGTCCGACGGCGAAATCCCTGACGGTCGTGTCTTTCGGTATCCGCAGCGCCGGCAGCGCCGCCACCGAGGCGCCCGGGCGCCCGTGCGTGCGTTCCACCAGTGGCGAACTTTTTTCTCATCGATCAGGAGCAAGCGGTCGCCGCCTTTGTCCCAGGCAACAAACGAGAACTTGCCGCCTTCCTTCGGCGCCTTCAGGGGAATGGCATCTCCGCCGGCGATGGGCACAATGCTCAGCCCCATGGCGCCGGGACCAGGTTTCGACTCGATGACGAGCAGGCGCGTGCCGTCGGCACTGAGAGGCGTGTCAGCACCGAAGCCAGCGTGCTGCCAGACGCCGAGACGTTTGCCGGCGGCAACGTCTTCAAGCGTGGCGTGCGTCTGCGAGACGAGCAGGAGTTTTCCGTCCCCGGCCCAGACGGCGAAATGCGGCGCGAAATCGGCGGGGGCGGCAACTTTGGCGGCTATGCCTTTGCCGGGCTGGGCCTTGGCCGGCGGCTGACTTTGGCCTGACTCTGCTGCTGCCATCAGCAGGAAGAACAGCATGATGATTCGTTGCCAACGCATTTTCATGGAAATCTCCCTTAACGTGGTTGAGGCTCCAGGTCCCACACCTTGATCGTGTGGTCCCAACTCCCCGAGAACAGCCGCTTGCCGTCCGCCGCCAACGCCAGGCTCATCACTCCACTGGTGTGCCCGCGGAGGGTGAGCATTTCCTTGCCCGCCTCCAGGTCCCACACCTTGATCGTCTTGTCAAAACTCGCCGAGAGCAGCCGCTTGCCGTCCGCCGCCAACGCCAGGCTCGTCACACCCTCGGTATGCCCGCGGAGAGCGAGCGTTTCCTTGCCCGCCTCCAGGTCCCACACCTTGATCGTCTTGTCATTACTCCCCGAGAACAGCCGCTTGCCGTCCGCCGCCAACGCCAGACTCAGCACCGCACCGGTATGCCCGCGAAGGGTGAGCGTTTCCTGGCCCGTCTCCAGGTCCCACACCTTGATCTCTCCGGGCCTATCGAATAAACTGCCACTCCCCGAGAACAGCCGCTTGCCGTCCGCCGCCAACACCAGGCTCTTCACCCCCCTTTTGTGCCCGCGGAGAGTCAGGATTTCCTTGCCCGCCTTCAGGTCCCACACCTTAATCGTGTTGTCAGCACTCCCCGAGAGCAGCCGCTTGCCGTCCGCCGCCAACACCAGGCTCAACACGTCACCGGTATGCCCGCGGAGGGTGAGCGTTTCCTTGCCCGCCTCCAGGTCCCACACCTTGATCGTGTTGTCATAACTCCCCGAGAACAGCCGCTTGCCGTCCGCCGCCAACGCCAGGCTCGTCACACCCTCGGTATGCCCGCGGAGGGTGAGCGTTTCCTTGCCCGCCTCCAGGTCCCACACCTTGATCGTCTTGTCAAAACTCCCCGAGAACAGCCGCTTGCCGTCCGCCGCCAACGCCAGGCTCGTCACACCCTCGGTATGCCCGCGGAGGGTCCGGGCGGCGTGTTTCCGCAGTGCTTCCTCCCGGCGCTTCTTCAGGTCAGCGTTGTCGGGATCATCGAGCAGCAGTCGGCCGACGTGGAAGGCGACGGCGAACCACTGCTGTTCCTTCGCGGCCAGGTCGGCCTGTTCGCCGTGGTAGCGTTGGCGTTCGATGAAGAGAGCCTTCTCCGGCCCCGTGTCCGTGTCCGCCTCCCACACCCGCGCCATCCCGTCAGATCTCCCCGTGACGATGCGTTTGCCGTCCGGGCTGAACGCCACGGAGAACACAACGCCCCCGTGCCCCTTGAGTGCGAGCTTCTCGATCCCCGTCTGGGCGTCCCACACCCGCGCCGTCTGGTCGTAACTCCCCGTGACGATGCGTTTGCCGTCCGGGCTGAACGCCACGGAGGTCACCCCGTTGTCGTTCGCCGCGTGCCCCCTGAGGCAGAGCTTCTCGGTCCCCGTCTGGGCGTCCCACACCCGCGCCGTATTGTCCCCACTCCCCGAGACGATGCGCTTGCCGTCCGGGCTAAACGCCACGGAGTTCGTGTACCCCCCGAGGGTGAGCTTCTCGGTCCCCGTCTCCGCGTCCCACACTCGCGTGGACAGACCCCCCGTGACGATGCGTTTGCCGTCCGGGCTAAACGCCACGGAGTTCACTCCGCCCGGTTGCCACGTGAGGGCGAGCTTCTCGGTCCCCGTGTCCGCGTCCCACACCCTACTGTCCCCAGACGCACTCGCCGTGACGATGCGTTTGCCGTCCGGGCTGAACGCCACGGAGGTCACCGTGGCTGTGTGCCCCTTGAAGGCGAGCTTCTCGATCCCCGTCTGGGCGTCCCACACCCGCGCCGTCTTGTCCCAACTCCCCGTGACGATGCGCTTGCCGTCCGGGCTGAACGCCACGGAGACCACCGCGTCTGTGTGCCCCTTGAGGGCGAGCTTCTCGGTCCCCGTCTGGGCGTCCCACACCCGCGCCGTCCGGTCCTGACTCCCCGTGACGATGCGTTTGCCGTCCGGGCTGAACGCCACGGAGTACACAGTGTCCGTGTGCCCCCTGAGTGCGAGCTTCTCGGTCCCCGTGTCCGCGTCCCACACTCGCGCCGTCTGGTCGGAACTCCCCGTGACGATGCGTTTGCCGTCCGGGCTGAACGCCACGGAGCGCACCTCGCCCGGGTGCCCCTTGAGGGCGAGCTTCTCGGTCCCCGTCTCCGCGTCCCATACCTTCACCTCGCCAGGCTTTCCCCGCTCCCCACCGCCCGTGAGGATGCGTTTGCCGTCCGGGCTGAACGCCACGGCGGTCACCGCGTAGACTCCGCCTGTGTGCCCCTTGAGGGCGAGCTTCTCGGTCCCCGTCTGGGCGTCCCACACCCGCGCCGTCTGGTCGGAACTCGCCGTGAGGATGCGTTTGCCGTCCGGGCTGAACGCCACGGAGAACACTCCATTCGTGTGCCCCTTGAGGGCGAGCTTCTCGGTCCCCGTCTGGGCGTCCCACACCCGCGCCGTCTTGTCCTCACTCCCCGTGACGATGCATTTGCCGTCCGGGCTGAACGCCACGGAGAACACCCCGCCCGTGTGCCCCTCGACGGCGAGCTTCTCGATTCCCGTCTCCGCGTCCCACACCCGCGCCGTGCCGTCATAACTCCCCGTGACGATGCGCTTGCCGTCCGGGCTGAACGCCACGGAGCGCACCTCGCCCGCGTGCCCCTTGAGGCAGAGCTTCTCGGTCCCCGTGTCCGCGTCCCAGACCCGCGCCGTCTGGTCCTGACTCCCCGTGACGATGCGTTTGCCGACCGGGCTGAACGCCACGGAGGTCACACTGTTTCCCCAGGCGGAGCCCGTGTGCCCCTTGAGGGCGAGCTTCTCGATCCCCGTCTGGGCGTCCCACACCTTCACTTCGCCCGGCTTGTTTCGGTTTGACGGGTCCCCTCCCCCCGTGACGATGCGTTTGCCGTCCGGGCTGAACGCCACGGAGAACACCCCGCTCGTGTGCCCCTTGAGGGCGAGCTTCTCGGTCACCGTCTGGGCGTCCCAGACCCGCGCCGTCTGGTCCTGACTCCCCGTGACGATGCGCTTGCCGTCCGGGCTGAACGCCACGGACAACACCCCGCCCGCGTGCCCCTTGAGGGCGAGCTTCTCGGTCCCCGTCTCCGCGTCCCACACCCGCGCCGTAGTGTCCTCATTCCCCGTGACGATGCGCTTGCCGTCACGGCTGAACGCCACGGAGTACACAACACCCGTGCGCCCCTTGAGGGCGAGCTTCTCGGTCCCCGTCTCCGCGTCCCACACCCGCGCCGTCCGGTCCTGACTCCCCGTGAGGATGCGCTTGCCGTCCGGGCTGAACGCCACGGAGGTCACCGAGCCCGCGTGCCCCTTGAGGGCGAGCTTCTCGGTCCCCGTCTCCGCGTCCCACACCCGCACTGTCCTGTCATAACTCCCCGTGACGATGCGCTTGCCGTCCGGGCTGAACGCCACGGAGGTCACCCCGTAGCTGACTCCGCCCGTGTGCATCTTGAGGGCGAACTTCACGGTCCCCGTCTCCGCGTCCCATATCTTCACCTCGCCGGAAAACTCCCCACCGCCCGTGGCGATGCGTTTGCCGTCCGGGCTGAACGCCACGGAGTTCACCCTGTGCCCCTTGAGGTCGAGCTTCTCGGCCCCCGTCTCCGCGTCCCATACCTTCACCTCGCCGGGCTTTCGATCCACACCCCCACCGCCCGAGACGATGCGTTTGCCGTCCGGGCTGAACGCCACGAACGTCACCCACTGCGTGTGCCCCTTGAAGGCGAGCTTCTCGGTCCCCGTGTCCGCGTCCCACACCCGCGCCGTCCCGTCATAACTCCCCGTGACGATGCGTTTGCCGTCCGGGCTGAACGCCACGGAGGTCACACCGGCTGTGTGCCCCGTCAGGTTCTTCAAGGAAAAGGCATGTTTGACCCAGAGGGCCGTGACGAGCCGGTTCTCCAGGGTTTGCCCATAGTCCGCGTGCGTTTCCACCAGCAACTGGCTCATCCGCTCCCAGTCGCTCTGCTCCCCAGCCCGCAACGCCAGGTCCAGCTTGATGGCGTGGACGAAGCCTTTCCACACCCGCTCGTTCCACTGCGCGATCTTCTTCTCGGCATCGGCCCGCTTCGCCTCCTTCGTTGCCAGGTCGGCCTTCTCCTCGGCGAGTTTCTTGTTGTCGTTGGCCCGCTTCGCCTCGGCCTTGGCCTCCTCGGCCTTGGCCTCGGCGATGGTCTTCTGCGTGGCCTCGCCGTCGGCCGCGTCCTGCGCCCGCTGCGCTTCTCTTTTTGCCGCATTCGCCTGGGAGTTCGCTTCGACGGCGAAGTAGCTCGACACGGCGACACCCGCCAGCAGCACGAACAGGACCAGACTCGCGGCGAAGACCTGCCCCTTGTGCCGGCGGACGAACTTCTTCAGCCGATAGCCCGCGCTCGGCGGGCGGGCCTCGACCACCTCGTCGGCCAGGTAACGCTGGATGTCGCGGCTGAGGGCGTTGGCCGTGTCGTAGCGCCGGGTGCGGTCCTTCTCCAGCGCCTTCAGCAGCACCCAGTCGAGTTCCCCCTTCATCAGCTTGGAGAGCTTGGCCGGCTCGGTCCCGCGGTTGGCGGCCACGCTCGGCAGCGCGTCGCCGCTGGAGAGCCTGGCACTCGGCCGCGGCGCCTCGACCTCGCGGACGATCCGCAGGATCTCCAGCAGCGCCGCCTGGCCCAGCGACTTGCGGTCCACCGGCGTGCTTCCGGTCAGCAGCTCGTACAGCAGCACGCCGAGCGAGTAGACGTCGGAGCGGGTGTCGATGTCCAGGTTGTTCAGGTTCGCCTGCTCCGGCGACATGTACTCCGGCGTGCCCACCACCGCCCCGAACCCGGTCATCAGCGTCTTGTCCGTCAGCGTCTGACCGGCGGCCTTGGCCACGCCGAAGTCGATCACCTTCGGCACCGGGCGGTCGTCGTACATGGCCACCAGGACGTTGGACGGCTTGATGTCGCGGTGGATGATGCCCTTCTGGTGGGCGTGCTGGATGGCCTGGCAGACCGGCACGAACAGCTCCAGCCGCTGCCGGGGCGAGAGCTTGTGGTCGTCGCAATACTGGGTGATGGGCGTGCCCTTGACCAGTTCCATGACGAAGAACGGTCGGCCGCCGTCGGTGGTGCCGGCGTCGAGTACCCGGGCGATGTTGGGGTGGTCCATCATGGCCAGGGCCTGCCGCTCGGCTTCGAACCGGGCCAGCACGGCCTTGGAGTCCATGCCGGCCTTGATGACCTTGACCGCGACGGCCCGCTTCACGGGTTCGGTCTGCTGGGCCATGAAGACGCTGCCCATGCCGCCCGCGCCGATCTCTTCGATCAGCTTGTACTTGCCGGCGAGGATGGCGCCGACACGGGCGGTCGGATCGCCGGAATCTTCCGTCGTCGGCTTCTGGTCCGGGGCGTGCGCGCTCGTCGCATCGCCCGCGTCGGCTGACGGCTCCAGGAAGCTGCCGACGAGCGGCTGGACCGCGAGCATTTGTTCGACTCGGCGCCGAAGAGCGTCATCGCCCGCGCATGCCCTCGAAAGATAGCCAGCTCTTTCGGCCGGTGGTAGCGCGGCGGCGGCGAAGAAAATTGCCTCGGCGGGGGACATCTCGGTCATGGTCGGACTCCGCGTAGGAAGGGGCCTCTCCCACCAATGCGCAAAAACCAGCCGGATACTCTCACCCAGTCGGCAAATTTTTTTCGCCCTGGAGTTCGGCGTAGAGCCAGAGGCGGGCAAACTCCCACCAGCGGGCCGCCGTCGCCGGCGAGACGCCCAGGACTGCCGCCGCTTCACGTACCGGCAGCCCGGCGAAAAAGCGTAACTCGACGAGTTTCGCCTTCGCCGGTTCCACGGCGGCGAACCGCTTCAGCGCGTCGTCGAGGTCGAGCAACCCTTCGGGCGATTCCTGGATGCGCTGGTTGTCCTCCAGGGGCACGCGTCGCCGGCCGCCGCCGTGACGCACCGCGGCCTTCCGGCGTGCCGCCTCGATGAGGATGCGCCGCATGGCCTCGGCGGCGGCGGCGAAGAAGTGCCCGCGGCCGTCGAAGTGTTGATCCCCGACCAGCCGCAGGTAGGCTTCGTGGACCAGGGCGGTGGCGTTGAGGGTCTGGCCGGGGGCTTCGGCGGCCAGGCGCGCGGCAGCGAGCCCGCAGCTCGTCGTAGACGAGCGGCAAGAGGTCGGCAGCGGCCTGGCGGTCGCCGGCGGCGGCAGCGTCGAGGAGGTGGGTCACGTTGGACATGAAGGATTAGTATACACTCCGCTGAACGGCCCGTCAGGAGACCCCGAGGCTGAGCTGGAACACTTGAGCCGCCTCGCAGCCAGATCGCGAACTGATGACACGCAAACTCCGGCAGGTGTTGCGCGCGTTGATTACATCAAACCGCGGTGTGTCCGACCGCCGCGCGCAACCCGTAAGCCTATTCGAGTTCAGCGTGCCGCGCCGCCACCCGCCGCTTCGTGCCCACACCCCGCGCCACTTGCGCTACAATCGGCCAGCCGGGCGTTTTCTTTTCGGCTGTCTCAGCGCGTGCGATCTACTCCTGATCCCTGGCCTCCTGCTCCTGCTTCTTCGCCTCGATCAGCCCCCAGGTCGCCCCGGCCATTCCCGCCAGCAGCGAACAGGACCAGACTGGGGGCGACGACCTGCCCCTTGTGCCGGCGGACGAACTTCTGCAGCCGGTAGCCCGCGCTCGGCGGCCGCGCCTCGACCACTGCGTCGGCCAGATAGCGCTGGAGTCAATGTCGTGACCTCCTGCTCCTCGCCATCACGTTCAGTTCATGCTCCTCTAACAAAACCGAGGTGTTCTACAGAGCAAACCTGACCCCTTTTTTCTTTCTGAAGAAAAATGTGAAAATTATCGGCGCTTTGGCCCCCTTCCTTCCAGTACTATCTGGAGACGGACGTTGCCCGGCCACAAGGCGAACACCATGGCGGCTCAACAATTAGACCGGGTCATTCGGCAGCTGCGCCGTTCCGCTTTGCTGCGGGATCACGGCGACGCCACCGACGGGCAATTGCTCGATCGCTTTCTTGACCGGCAGGATAAAGCGGCTTTTGAAACGCTGGTGCGGCGGCACGGGTCGATGGTCCTCAGTGTGTGCCGCCGGGTGCTCGGGAACACGCATGACGCCGAGGATGCTTTCCAGGCCACGTTCCTCGTGCTGGTCCACAAAGCAGCGTCTCTGGCGATGCGCGAGCTTGTGGGCAACTGGCTCTATGGCGTGGCCCACCGTACCGCACTCGAAGCGCGAACCCTGGCCGCCCGCAGACGGGTAAGAGAAAAACAGGTGAGTGAAATGCCCGAGCCGGCCATGCCTGAAGCCGCGGCCGACGGCGATTTGCGACTCCTGCTCGATCGGGAGTTGAGCCAACTGCCTGACAAGTATCGGGTGCCGATCGTGCTGTGCGACCTGGAAGGCCGGACGAGGAAGGAAGTAGCCCGGCAACTCGGTGTCCCCGAAAGCACCGTCTCGGGACGGCTCACGACGGCGCGACGCCTGCTGGCCCGGCGCTGGCGCGCCAGGGGATCACACTGGGCGCCGGTGTGGCAGTTCTGTTGCAAAGTTCGGCGTCGGCCTGCGTGCCGGCGCCGCTGGTCCTTTCCACGGTAACAGCCGCGGCGTCGGTTGCGGCAGGCCAGACGGCAGTCGGCGCGGTATCTGCGCACGTTGGTGCCCTGGCAAAAGGAGTGTTGAACGCCATGTTCCTGACCAAGATGAAGACCCTGACCTCCCTTGTCCTGGCCGTCGTTGTTGTCGCCAGCTTCGGCCTCGCTGGGCAAAATCTCGGCGCTCCCACTGCGAACGGCCGTCAGACGCCGCCAGCACAGGAGAAGCCGGCTACGGCAGCACCCGACAAGGCCGTCCCGGCCAAAGATAAGGAAACGGTCCCCTTGTTCACCACGGTCCGGTACACCGGCTCCAGGTCTGTCACGATCCGCCAGACCGGCAAAGAAAGGATCAATGGCGCCGCCGTTCAGCCCGGGGACGTGCAAAACAGCGTCCTGACCCTCGCTGGCGCCGAGGATTACGACGTTGAAGTCAAGGAGTTGAGCGCGATCCAGCACGACGGCAGTGGCACCATCGAGGCGAACGACCTCAAGACCAAACGCCTGGCTGTTACGACGAAAGGCAGCGGCGACATCATCGCCACTGGCACGGCCGACGAGCAAGAAATCACCCTCAACGGATCGGGAGCATTCCAAGGGAAGGACCTGAAAGGCAAGGAAGGCACTGTCCGCATCGGCGGGTCCGGCGACGTGGTGGTTCACGTGACCGCGAAACTGAAAGGGATCATCTCAGGCTCGGGAACGGTGAAATACGTCGGGAGGCCCACGGTGGAAGAGGAGGTGACCGGGTCCGGCGCGGTTCGCCCGTTCCGGGACGGCGAAGATGCCGGCGCGCGCAAGGCACGAGCCGGTGGCAGAGCACAAGCTGGTCGTTTGCCGGGCTTCCTGCAAGACGATGGCCGCCTGGGAGCCGCCCTCGAAATCCCCGCTCCGATCCTGGTGGATCAGCTGGACCTGCCCAGGGGCCAGGGTCTGGTCATCAGCGCAGTCAACGCCGACTCCGCCGCGGCCAAGGCAGGGATCAAGGCCAACGACATCCTCCTGGAGCTGAATGGCAAGGCCGTTCCCAGCGAAGCAAGCGAATTCGCCAAGTTGCTGGAAGGCATCAAGGCCAAGACGCCGGTCGGTGCTGTCGTTCTGCGCAAGGGCAAGAAGGAGACGATCAAGGAGCTGACGCTTCCCGTACCCGGTTCCAGATGAAAGCACCAGGCCGGGGGTCTTGGTGCAAGAACCCCGGCCCTCCATCTTTTCAAAACCACGCCCGAACCCGGCAAACCAGGCAGGAGAATGGCAATGATGTTCCACCGAGGACGGAGCGGCAGACGCGGCTTGGCTGCTCTCCTTATCGCACTGGCGTGGTTACCGAGGGCGACTCCGGCAGATCGACCGGACGGCCCGCAACCGATTGCTACTGCCGACTGGCCCACGTACAACCACGATGTCCGAGGCTGGCGCTTCAACTCCGGTGAAAAAACACTCTCCCCGACGAATGCCTCCAAACTCGAGGAGAAGTGGCGTTTTCCCGCGAAGGGTTTGACGGCGCAGGTCGGCGCGATCCACGGAACGCCGACCGTCGTGAATGGCCATGTCTACTTCGGCACCGCCAGATACCCGGCGGTATACAAGCTGAAGCCGGACGGTACGCTTGCCTGGGTCTATCGTCCGAGCAGTGGCCAAACATCGTCTGTTCTTCCTCAAGGGGGCCCAAACCTCATTGACGCGGGGAAAGGGTTTCTCACCTCAGCGCTAGTTACGGAAACGGGTGTCTTTCTCGGGAATTCGGCGGGTGTCTTTTTCGCACTGGATCGCAGGACCGGAAAGGAGCTTTGGAAAGTCGATACGTGCGCAGCGGGCTTTCCCGGCCATCACCCGATCAACATCTTTAACGCGTCAGCGATCCTCGCGGACGGCAAAGTGATCGTGGGCGGGGGAGGTTACGAGCATCCCTATCCCAAGGATCCGAACTACCCCTGTTGCACCGGACGCGGCTTTGTCGTCGCATTCGACCCTGCGAACGGAAAGGTCGTGTGGAAGTACGACGTCGGCGAGAAACCCCAGAAATTCGCTGAGCCCGTTGTCATCGAGGATCCGAGGGGCAAGCATGTGTTTCAGTATGGGCCATCGACAAGCTCGGTCTGGTCAACACCGTCTTACGATGCCGAAAGCGGCACAATCTTCTTCGGCACCGATGTCCACAATTCCCCTCGCCAGCCGACGAAGGAGGATCCGCGAAACTACACGAAGTATTCGGCCGCCGTGATCGCGGTCGATGTCAAGGTTGGTCGTGAAAAGTGGGTCACTCAGCTCAACAAGGGAGACATCTTTAACCATACGATGGCGGGATACGATCCCACGACGGGGCGTTACAAGGACTGCTCAGTCGGCGACACCCCAAAGATTTACTCGATTGAAGTCGATGGCCGCGAGGCGAAAGTCGTCGGTGTCGGCTGCAAAAACGGCGGCTTCTACGTGCTCCGTGCGAGCGATGGCAAGCAGATCGCCAAGACCCCGATCTTCGAGGGCAAGCCGGAATACCCTCTCGCCCCGAAGCCCGACGCACGTCTGCTCGCGCTACCGAGTGCGATCGGCGGCATTCAAACCGGCTGTGCGACGGATGGCAAGAACGTCTTCACCAATGGGATCGACTGGCTGCTTCTCAACACGAAGAAGCCGGGCTGGCCCGAAGGCGGACGGGTTGTCAGTGTCTCCGCGAATCTGCGCAAGAGAACTGGCGTCATGAACGACCGAAGATCACCGGCCCGAAATACACCGGCGGCGACCCGGTAGGATCTGGCGTCGCGCTGGGGGGTGGTATCGCCTGCTTTACCACAACCGCCTCGGAACAGCTCGTTGTCCTTGATGCCGGATCGGGGAAGTTGCTGAAACAGCTGCAAATCGGAACCGTCTGGAGTGGCCCGTCGATCTCGCGCGGCCGCATCTATATCGGGACCGGGAGCATTCTGTTCCTGAAGAAGGAACCAACCGGCACGCTCTACTCCTTCGGTTTGCCCGGCGAAGACGAGATCGCTCGCATGGGCACGGGAAACGAATAGTTTGTTGTTTCAACCCCCTGCAGGCAAGGAGAGGAAATGAACCGTAACTCTTTTCGCTCACTCTCGGTCGTGCTTGTCACCGTATTGACATTCTCATCTTCTCCGGTGTTCGCTCAGCAGCCGAAGACGCAAGGGAAAACGCGCGGCGGAGTCGAAAGCGCTACCCTATCCACCGCTTCCCGAGAACGTTGAGCGAAAGGCGGTGACGATCTGGAGTGATGGAACACGAATGGCCGGTGATGTCTATCGTCCGAAGAATCTCAAGCCGGCCGACAAGCTGCCGGCGATTGTCTTCGTCCACGGCACGGGTGGTGTCAAGAAGACAGGTTGGTCCTGCAAACTCGGAGCGGCCTTCGCACAGAACGGCTATATCTTTCTCAACTTTGACTATCGAGGCTGGGGTGAAAGTGAAAGCAAGCTCTTGATGCTTGAAAAGATGCCCGACCCCGACGAAAAGGGGGAGGTGACGGTCAAGGCCCGGGCCATTCGCTGGCAGATGGACTTTCAGGATCAGACGACTGACATCCGCAACGCGATTGCCTTTCTTTCTGGTGAACCTAACGTCGATCGAGAGCGGCTCGGCGTTTTGGGGACAAGTTACGGAGGGGGGCTGGCGACCTGGATGGCAGCCTATGATCCACGGGTGAAGTGCGCCGCGGTGCAGGTGCCGGGCATGGGAGGCGGACGCGGGCCAAAGTATTCCGAAAACGCCTATGGCTTGATGACGCGCCAGGCGCGTGGCGAGACGGAACCCATCCCGTACGAGCAGGGAGCGCCCGGCGGGAAAATGGCTGCCTACGCCCATATGCGCTACAACAGCGCCAAAGACGTCGCCTTTGACGCGATCCGCTCTGCACAAGACGTGAAGGTCCCCATGCTGATCATTGACGCCGGGAAGGAAGAACTGATGGATATCACCAAAAACGGCGGTCGTGTTGCCGACATTCTGCGTAGGAAGGGCACAACCGTCAAGTACCACATCATCGCCGACATTGGTCACTACGGCGTCTACGGAGACAAGTTTGAGGAGGCCCTGAAGATGGAGTTGGACTGGTTTAATCAGCATCTGAAAAAGAGTGCCAAGTAGTCAACAGGAGCAGGCATGGTGTTCCGGCCGCGGTCTCCCGAACCGACCTTCTCGTGTTCAACTCGGGAACGTTCTTTCGCTTGGGAACAGATAGTCTGCCTTTCACAGGTCGTCCATGGCCGGGTGCAGAAATGACCAAGTTGAAGTCTGGTGTTGCGCGCGTCGGTTACATCAAACCGCGGTGTGTCCGACCTCCGCGCGCTGGCGATCTCGGCTTGCGCGCGGAGGTCGAGGTGACCGACTCGCGAACGCTCCGGAGTACAGGGGGTGACAGTCATCGGCTCATCGATCTGTCGTTCCACGGCGTTGCAATCGGGGTCGTTCCGGTGCGTCTCCCAGATCGATGGTGTTGCTATTCTGGGCACGCTCCAACAGATTTACTGCATCCAACCTTTCTAAAGACACAGAGGAAGAGAGGGGACAGGTTATTGATGTTCGGGTTGTCAGGGTGCTGTAGGGAACGCCCTCCGTGGCGTTCCGGTCCCACGCGGAACGCCACGGAGGGCGTTCCCTACAGCACCCTCGTTTCCTGACCGCGCGAAGTATCACTTCGTCCCAGCAACGTGTTATCATGCTGAGGAGTTTACGCCCACCCGCCTGCCTTGCCGCCCTCCTGATCCCGGGTGTACCATGTTGCTTACGGGCCGAATGATGCCACGCCCTCGATGCTTTCTGGGCGGAGGGAGGAGGGAAGACGAATGACCGTTGCTGATCGGCAGACGCAGCTTGGGCTGATCCACAACCTCGTCAGCGATCCTGACGACGAGGCCGGGTGCCTCGTCTATGCCGACTGGCTGGAGGATCGGAACGACCCGCTCGCGGAGTTGGTCCGCGTCCAGTGGGAGATCCGCCGTGCCGAGAGGGCCGGCGACAGCAGCGAGGAACTGGTGGCCCACGAGCGCCGGCTGCTCGACGGCCTCCGTTTCGACCGGCCCGGCCGCTCCGGCGCGAGGCAAGCGACGACGACGAACCGGGCAAGGACTGGAACCACGGCGTCCACGGCGGCCTGGCGACGCTGATCCTGCACCAGTCGCCCCCGGCCGCGCCGGCCGGCTGGCCCGAACGCTTCGGGTGGTACTCCATCCGCTACAAGTGCCCCGGCGAGTTCGTCCACGAGTTCGCGCTCGACCAGCAGGGGTTGCGGGCGCTGCTCGCCTCGCCGGTGATGGCCGGCTGCGTCGGGCTCGAGCTGTCGTCGTTGTCTCTGACGTCGGCCTCGGTGCGGCTGCTGGCGAAGTCGCCGGCGGTCGCCCATCTCCTCCGCCTGGACCTGCGCAATAACAAACTCGACGCGGCCGCCGTCGAGGCGCTGGCGGCGTCGCCGCACCTGAAGGGCCTGCTCGAACTGGAGCTGAGCCAGAACGACATCGGTGACGAGGGCCTGCTGGCCCTGGCCAGCTCGGAGCGGGGGTTCCCGCGACTGCGGCGGTTACGGCTGTCCTCGGTGAAGGCGACGGCAAAAGGGATCGCCGCGCTGTCCCGTTCTCGCTTCCCGGAGCTGCGGTCGCTGGACCTCTCGTACAACCGGCTCGACCTGAGAGCGGCGCGGGCCCTGGCGCATTCATCGAGCTTCCCGGAACTGACCGGGCTGAACCTCGGCAGCACCAACCTCGACGACCGGCGGGCTCATGCCCTGGCGGAGGCGTCGGGCTTGCCGAAACTCACCTCCCTGGACCTGATCGACAATAAGAAGCTGACGGCTGACGGCGCGGTCGCCCTCATCCGCTCACCGAACCTGGCCGGGTTGCGCGGCCTGGATCTGTCGGGGTGTCCGGTGGGCACGCCGACCGTGGAGGCTCTGTGTGCGATGGGCCGCCTCTTCCGGGACGGCCAGCTGCGCCTGCGGGAGTGTGGCCTGACAGACGAATCCCTGGGGGTGCTGGCAGCGGCGCCCGCCACGGCGGTCTTGCGGACGCTCGACCTGGGAAACAACGACGCCATCACGGACGCGGGGGCGCAGGCGCTGGCGGCCTCGGCGCACCTGAAGGGGCTGCGCTCGCTCTCACTGGACTTTTGCCAGATCGGCCCCGAGGGGGGACGGGCGCTGGCGGCCCTGGAGGCGTTCCCCCAACTGCGGGACCTGTCGCTGGAAGACAACCCGGTCGGCGACGAGGGGCTGGTCGCCCTGGCCCGCTGGCATCGGGCGCGAGGGGTCCGCGAACTGACCCTGGACAACGCCGGGATCTCCACGGCTGGGGTGCTGGCCGTGGTGCGGTCGGGAGACCTGCGCGGTCTGTGGCTGCTCGGCCTGGGGGGCAACGAGGAGATTGGCGATGAGGGGATCGCGGCCCTGGCAAACTGCCCCGACGTGGCCGACCTGCGCGACCTGGACGTCTACGCCGTGGGGTTGACCGACGAGGGGGCCGACGCCTTGATCGCGTCGCCCTACCTGTCAGCGGGGCTCGAGGTGTGCCTGTTTGATCAGGAATTCAGCGACGAGATCACGGCAAGACTGCAGGCCCGGTTCGCCAAGGTGTGGGTGTGAGCCGCGTTGGTTCCTGGGCTGGGCTGAGCCTGGCCAGGGCTCAGCAGCGCGAACCTTGGAGCCGGCAGCCGGCTCCCTTTAATAAACCACAAGCGAATCATAGACCCCCAATCAGGATGCGCAGTCATGGCAAAGCTCAACCAGGTCAACGCGATGGTCACCGGCCGCAAGGGCGAGGTCGAGAAGGCCGTCACCGAGATTTACAAGGTCCTGCAGAAGGAGCAGCTGTTCAACGGCCGCTCTCGCCAGTACCGCCCTTACGACGAGGAGCAGGGTGAGAAGCTGCCGCCGGAGTCGCAGAAGGTGCAGCAGGAGGCCAAGAAGCTGGTCGAGCAGGCGGTCGCGAAGTGGACCGACCTGTGGGACCTGACCCTGACCCAGGACGCCGGCAACCAGCAGGCCAGGGCGGACGTGGTCGTGGACGGCAAGGTGGTCCTCAAGGACGTGCCGGTCACCAACCTGCTGTTCCTGGAAAAGCAGGTCAACGACGTGGAGACGTTTGTCAGCAAGCTGCCGACGCCGGACCCGGCCGAGGATTGGAGCTATGACCCGGCCATCGGTCTGCTGCGGAACAAGCCAGCTCAGTCGATCCGGACCAAGAAGGAGCCGACGCGCTTCGAGAAGGCCCCGCCGACCAAGGAGCACCCGGCCCAGGTGGAGTTGCTGTTCATCGACACCCCAGTCGGTATCTGGACCACCATCCAGTATTCCGGCTGCATCCTGGTCGATGAGAAGAACACCATCCTGGCCCGGATCAAGAAGCTCAAGGACGCGGTCCGCGTCGCCCGGGAGCAGGCCAACCTGATCGAGGTCGAGCCGCGCAAGGCCGGCGAGGCGCTGTTCCGTTACGTGTTCGGGGCATGACCTGTGCATGTCCGCCCCGCTGTGATACTCTGAGAGATGGCGTGCAGGCTCAGGCTGAGGCTGTTCGTAAAAAGGCGATCCCGACAGTGCAGGTGCGAATCCTGCCCCCCACACTGCCCAACCGACGTGGGGGTAGCCCAAGCATAGAAAGAGGCACGGGATTGGCCAAGGTGACAGTCAGGTTTGCACACGCGAGGCTCAAGCCCTGTGCTGGTGGGTCCAATCGAGTTCCTTGTCCCGTTTCCGTGAGTACGGGTGCGAATCCCGTCCCCTCAGCTCCGCCCACAACTTCTGAGGGGTGGTTTAACAGAAGAACGCACGGGCATAAGTGTCAGGCAAGGATTAAACGGTTGACGGTGGACCCGCACTCAAGTCCTAGCACGTTCGATAACCCGCGAGGGTGTCGAAGCCAGCCCCGGCAGCAGGCTACGCTGCCGGGGCACTTTTTTTGCGCGGCCCGGCTCCAGAGAAGACCAGTGCAACTGAAGTTGCACCGCTTCTCCAGGAGGTTTCGACCTCACCTGACCTGCTGACGACTTGAGGTCAGGTGCTCCCGATGTTAAACGTTTGCGATTGCCCTGGATTAACAGAGTTTCCGCTCACCGAATCACTACCAGTGACGGTCACCTGGCAACCCGTTGCGGGCCCGACGTTTGGGAAGAAAAACCCCCAGGTTCCGCTGGGGACATTCGGGTCGTTAACCCGGATGCCAGCGACTGGGCTCGCGAGAGTTCCTCCGCTGACCGATGCACTTCCGATGCTGACGCTGCCTCCCATCTTGCCCCAGGAAAAGAACAACGTGGACCCTGGCACAGTGCTTTGACCATCAGGGTAGCTGACTGTAATCGGAAGAGCAGCCTCAGGTGGTTGCCGAAAGGGTGACGCTGGCAATGCCAACGGCAGCTCCAAGGGCGGCTCGCAGTGCGGGGGAAGGCATGGAACACAACTATCGCGCCGTCTCCAGAAAGCCTGGACCATGCCGGTCAGTCCGAGAGAAGCGAAACCTGCGCTCAGAAATGCTAACAATTGTCTTCGGCTCTGCACGTTGTTTTCTCCCATCAGGAACGATGTGACGTGGAATGTGTTTATTATGATGCGATGAGAGGAGTGGACAATGCAAGCGGATTTCAGCAAGTGGGTAGCAGTGGCTGGACGTTATCTCCTTTGCGTCGGTCTAACCGTCACATCCTGAAAGGACGCTGTACCCTGATCGACGTAGATCCCGACGCCGGCAGCCGGGTTAAATTGCCAGTGCAGGAATGGAAGGTTATGAGCAACAGCCGTTTCTTTGTTCACCATGCGTTCCAGTGAAATCTCGGCGACGGGCTGGTCTTCCCAGAAGGCCTGAACAGCTCCCGGGGTCACTTCCAGAGCAATCTTGCGCCACGAACTGGGTGCGCCCATTTGCTGCACGAGATCGAAATGGTGAGGCACCCCGACAGCGCTGTACGCTCCCATCTGGGGCGACAAGGTGGAGACGTGCCAGATGCGGAAGTCGGTTTTTCCTCGATAAGACCCTTTGCCTTGGTCGGCAAAACCGAATTTGGCCATGCCGTGATACTGACCTTGAGGCGCGTTGTATTCCTGGTGTGCCACGAAGATGCCGACTTCCCCATCTTCATTCGGCAGGCAGTCCTCGTGCCGCACCTTCGCTTCCAGCCGGAAACGATCCCAGCGGCAGTGAGCTTGCAGTTCCAGGACTGCCAGGCCTTTGGCCCGGACACGGAACGGTCGATCCGATTCCACCACCGCGTCCTTGTCGCCAAGAACCCAGTTCAGGGGCCCGGATGGAGCGCCGTCGCCCAGAAGCACAAGTGCGGGCAAAGCGTCGGGTTGAGGAACTGGTTTGCCGGCCGAGAACAGGGCCAGGGTGGCCCAGGCGAGGACGGCGGTCAAACAAAGGGCTGTCGCCGCCTGGAGAGGATGCTTGCGAAACGTGTTCCGAAGCCAGCGCGTCCACCCCCGCCGAGGCGTGGCGACACGTTCGCCACGCAGAAACCTGTCCAGGTCCTCGGCCAGGGCGGCCGCGGTCGGATAACGGTCTCGGGGTTTCTTCTCCAGACACCGCAGGATGATCGCTTCCAGCGCGGGCGCCAGCCTGGGACAGACAGTCCTGGGCGCAGGCGGCTGGAAATAGAGAATCCGTTGCTTGACCTCCTCCGCGGTCTCCCCCACAAACGGTTTGCGTCCGGTGAGCAGCTCGAAGAGCATGACGCCCAGCGCCCAGACGTCCGTGGCCGGGCAGACCTCTCGGACCCGGCCGGCGGCCTGCTCCGGCGCCATGTAAGTCGGAGTGCCGAGGACCATGCCTGTTCGAGTCAGCTCCAGGTCCGGCTCGGCGAGCTTGGCCAGCCCGAAGTCGCTGACCTGGGGCTCGCCGCGCTCGTCGATGAGGATGTTGGAGGGTTTGAGGTCCCGATGCACCACCCCTTGCTCGTGAGCGTAATGCACCGCCCGGGCAATCTTCTCCATCAGGATCACCACGGCGCGAGCGTCCTCGGCCAGGCGCTGGCGCTGCCCGGAGAGGTTGCCGGTGAGCAACGCCATCGTGTAGTACTGCTGGCCCTGGTGCTGGCCGACGTCGTAGACGGGCACGACGTTGGGATGGCTCAGTCGGACCGCGGCGCGAACCTCACGCTCGAAGCGCTGAGCGTGGTCCGGATCGGTCAGGGCCTCGGCGCGAATCATTTTCAGGGCCACGATCCGACCAACGCCCACGTGGCGGGCCCGGTAGATGACGCCCATGCCGCCGCGAGCAATCTCCGCCTCCACCTCGTAAGGCCCGATCCGGCCAACCTCCCGGGGCCGCCCCGGGTGCAGGACCGTCTCGGCCTCGGCCGAGGGCGTTCCGGGTGAGGGGCTGGGAGGACTGGCCGCGGGAGAATTTCCCACCGGCGGTGTTGCCTCGGCATGCAAGGGCAACCCCGTACTGTCCTCGGGAGGCTGGTTCGTGGATCGAGGATTGGACTCAGAAGGGCCGGTGGGCGGTCTCATCCGAAAGTCTCCAGGCTGTGGACCGGCGGGAGTCACCCCGTTGATCGGACTGGTGCCATTATAATGGCATTCCAGGGCGAGGGGAATGCCCCTGGAACGGCCACGGCGGCACCGCCAGCCAGTCATTCACAACGCACCTCGCCCCGCGGCCCCAGCCAGAGTATCATTTCCACAACAACAACACTCGAACGTTCGAGACCAACCCATGCAGACCAATCGTTATTCTCGCTGGCGGCTGATCCTGGGCAAGGAATCCGAGGAAGGCCTGCGGCAGTTGCGTGATCGCCAGGCAGGCCAGGGCGCAGGCAGCGGCGGCCCCATCCTGGACGGCGACCTGGAACGGCTCGACGGCTCCCTGGACCTGGTCTACAACCGCGGCCAGGACGGCGAAGCGGGCGGCACCCCGCTCACGGGCCGGGCCGGACGCTATTCGGAACATCGCTATGCCGAGGGGTCGCGCGGCCGGGGCAAGGCCATGACCATGCCGCAGGTGGCCACCTGGCTGGGCGACATCCGCAAGCATTTCCCCACCGACGTCGTCGCCCTGGTCCAGAAGGACGCCATCGAGCGCGTCGGTCTGACGCAACTGCTCTTCGAGCCGGAACTGCTCCAGCAGGTGACGCCCAGCATCGACATGGTCAGCACCATCCTGGAGCTGAAGCACCTGGTTCCCGATCGGGCCAAGGAAGCCGCCCGCGCCATGGTGGCCGCCGTGGTCGAGGAGATCAAGCGCCGGCTGGCCCAGAAGATGGCCCAGGCAATCCGCGGCGCCCTGAACCGGTCCCGGCACAGTCCAATCGCCAGCCTGCCCAACCTCGACTGGCAGCGCACCATCCGCCGCAACCTCAAGAACTACGACCGCGACCTGCGGCGGATCATCCCCGATCAGTTCCATTTCTTCTCCCGGCAGCAGCGCCGCAAGCAGTGGAACATCATCATCGCCATGGACCAGTCCGGCTCGATGGCCAACTCGCTGATCTACGGCGGGCTGATGGGCTCGATCCTGGCTAGCATCCCCGCCATCGAGACGCACGTGGTGGCCTTCAACCACGAGAAGGTCGTGGACCTAACGGAACATTGCAGCGACCCGGTGGACCTGCTCTTTGGCATCCAGCTGGGCGGGGCCGAGGATTACTGGATGGCCGCCAACTACTGCCAGCAGTTCATCCGCAATCCCCGACGGACCGTCTGGATCCTGCTCGCCGACCTGTACGACACCAGTCCCAACGAGAACAAGTTTGTCCGCAAGATGGAGGAGTGGGTGGCCGACGGCGTCAAGCCGATCGGCTTGCTGGCCATTTCCGACCGGGGCGTGCCCGAGTACAACCGCAACCTGGCCCAGAAACTGACACAGATCGGCATGCCGTGCTTTGGCTGCACACCGGATCGCTTGCCTGACCTGCTTGAGGCCGCCCTCAAGGGGAAGGACCTGGCCCAGGTGGAAGCAGGCTGGCGCGAGGGACAGAGGGGGAAGTGAACTCGGCTTGTGCATTTTGGTGTAGCTGCCTTTAATGGCTGGCGCCGACCAGCCGGAGGTCGTGGAATGCCAGGGGAAAGGAGGAACGTTGAATGAACGCTGAGGAGCCAATGAGCCCCCGGACCGACGACGAGTACGTACGGTCACTGCACGAGGCCGCGGCTGTGGGAGGCGCGTCGATCTTCGCCGGACCTGACATTCCAGACGGCCAGCCCTTTGCCCAGGAATGGAAGACCTTCAAGCGCGAGGTGAGTCGGTTGCTTGCGGAGGGACACCGCGGCCGCTTTGCCGTCATCAAGGGCAACGAGATCGTAAGCATCTGGGACACGGTGCGCGATGCCGAACAGGCCGCCCGCGAGCGGTTTGGTCCGGAGACACTTTTCGTGCAGGAGGTCCAGTTGTTTGTCCGGCCCTTGCGCTGGGGGTACTGGCGCCCATGCCGCGACTGACGTTTCCCATCACGAAAGACGGATTGGCGATGCCGGCCGTGATCTCTCTGGAATCGTCGATCGTGCAGGCCGCAATCGCCCAGGGACAGCCGCTGCCACCAGTCCTCTCGGTCCAGGCAATGTCTTCTGCAACATTTTTCTTGGTCTGCCGAAGCTTTCCAGCAATAATGAGTCCGGTTGAGCGAATCACCTCGTAACACCCTGTTCCACTTCAGGAGACGCGCTCATGGCTCGCTGGGGAAAGATGTTTCACTGTGTGGCCGCGGCAGTCTGCGGCCGGGGACTGAAGGGCCTGCTGGGCCTGATCCCCTATGGCGAAGTGCTTTACGACATCGGCGAAGACGCGCTGCGCCGCTGGCGGCAGATCGAATCCGAGGAGCAGATGCGTGCCGGCTTGGAGGAGTCGCTGCAAGCGGGCAGCGCGGAGGTCGTGGCCGAGGCCGCGCAAGCGGTGGAGGAAGTCTCGGCCGCCTTGCCGCAGCCGTTGCCGGCCGCCCAGAAGCAGACGCTGACCGCCTACCTGACGCAGATTCCGGCCCTGGCCCGGCAGACGCTCAAGCGGCCGGAAGATCCCAGCGGCACCACCGTGCCGGCCAACTTCTCGCTGCGGCAGCCGGAGGACATGCTGCCGTTGCTGCCGGCCCGCTTGCCGCGGTTCCAGCCCGGTGAGGCGCGACCGGAACTGCACGGCTGGATCCTGGAACAGATCCTTGGCGTGGGCGGTTTCGGCGAGGTCTGGCTGGCACGCCATCCACGTCTGGCTGGCACCCGGGCGGCCGTCAAGTTCTGCCTCGACCTGGAAGCTCAGGGCCGGCTGCTGCCCTACGAGGCCGAGATGATCAATCGCGTCCAGGAGCAAGGAGCCTATGAGGGAGTTGTGGCTTTGCAGGACGCCGACCTTGATGCCCGGCCGGCGTGGCTGAAGTACGAATACGTTCCCGGCGGCGACCTGACCGGCCTGATCCACGCCTGGAAACGCGACAACCAGCTTCTCACCCACGGCCTGCCTCATTTGCTGGAGCTGGCCGAGATCGTCGCTCACTTCCACGATCTGAAGGAGCCGATCGTGCATCGCGACCTGAAGCCGGCCAACGTCCTGGTCCGGCCGCGTAGCAAGGGCGGCTGGGACCTGCGCATCACCGACTTCGGCATCGGCGGCGTGGCGGCCCGCTACCAGCTTGCCAGTGAGGCACGCAGCAGCCAGTCGATGGGCCTACGCATGCTTTCCTATCTGCGTGGCTCGCACACGCCGCTGTACGCCTCGCCGGAACAGAAACTGGGCCAGCCACCGGACCCACGCGATGACGTTCATGCGCTGGGGGTGATTGGCTACCAGCTGCTGACCGGCCGGCTCGATCGCGGCTCCGGGGTCAAGTTCACCGAGGATTTGCGGAAAGCCGGAGTCGAGGAGAAGGTAAGCCAACTGCTGATGGATTGTGTTGATCCCGACCGCGAGGATCGGCTGGCCACGGCGGGCGAACTGGCCAAGCGGCTGCGTCCGTTATTGACAGCCGGCACTTCTGTGGTTCAGACGGAGCCTGGTCCAGAGAAGTCGTCTCAACCGGATCCGGCCAGACCAGGTGTGTTTACCAACGGCCTGGGGATGAAGTTTGTGCGTGTGCCGGCAGGAACGTTCTGGGTGGGCGGAGGAGGCGGGCAGCCGGGCGACGAACAGGTTGAGATCCCGTATGACTTCTACATTGGCGTCTACCCAGTGACACAGGGGGAATGGCAGGCTCTGATGGGGAGCAACCCGAGTTGGTTCTCTCGAACCGGAAACGGCAAGGATCAGGTCAAGAGCATCCCCGACGCCGAGTTGAAACAGTTCCCGGTGGAGAACGTATCGTGGGAGGACGCGCAGGAGTTCATCCGGCGGTTAAACGCCCGCGAAGGCAACAGTAAATGGGTGTACCGCTTGCCACTGGAGGATGAATGGGAATACTCTTGTCGAGGAGGGGCTACTTCTCAAGCCGATTGCTCCTTCCACTACTACCTGGACCGACCCACCAACGACTTGTCTTCGGACCAGGCCAACTTTGACGGCAACTATCCCTTTGGTTCAGGCCGCAAGGGTACATACCTCCAGCGGACCACCAAAGTGAGCTCGTACAAGCCGAACCGCCTCGGTATCTACGACATGCACGGCAACGTTTGGGAGTGGTGCCAGGACATCCTCCAAGGCTCCCAGCGCGTGATCCGGGGCGGCAGCTGGCGCAGTCGCGCCGAGGGCTGCCAGGCGAGCCCCCGCGGCGGCCGCGAGCCGGTGTGCCAGTACGACTCCCTCGGCCTGCGCCTAGCCCGAGGAGTTCCGTCCGGTGGACGACGGTATTGAGCCAATCCAGGGAAGCGCAGCCTGGAGCGGAGGTCGAAGGGAGGCAACGGAACGCAGGCGGAGCCGGAGTGGAGTCGCCTCCATTCGTACTGGAGCGGAAGGCGAAGCGGACCGGGCAGATCCACCCGGGGCTTCATTCCCAAAGCCAGGAGTAAAGCCCCGGGTGGAGCGCAGCGCAACCCGGGGTGCGGGGGGGAGCGAGGTACGAGCGCAACCCGGGGCGGCCAACTCCCCCGGGTTGCGCTCCGCTGCGCCGCTCGTTCCTCGCGGCTCCGCTGCGCTCCACCCGGGGCTCTATTCCCAAAAGAATTCCTCATCCCCCTCGAATCCGTTCAAGCGAGCCAGTTGCCGCATCTCGTCGGTAAAGGCTTGCTTGCGATGATGTTCTTCCTGGTTCTGAATGTATTGACGCACCACGGCGAGCATCGATTGACTGACGGTGAAGGCTCCGTAACCCGTTTGCCATGCAAATCCCAGCAGCGCCTCATCGCGTTTGTGAATCCAGCGTGACGAACCGGCCTTGATCTCCCGCAGAACGTCACACAGCCGGTGGCTCGCTGTCAGCTTCACCAGGAGGTGAACGTGGTCCTCGATACCATTGACTTCCAGAGCGATTCCACCCAGGTCGCGGACAATGCCTCCCAGATAGGCGAATAACTCGCCGCGCCAGGAAGCGTCCAGCCAGGGTTCGCGCAGTTTGGTCGAAAAGACGAGGTGATAGAGCAGGTTCGTAAACGAGTGCGACATGGTTGTTCCTCCAGCCCCCCCGTCCCCGGGTTGCGCTGCGCTCCACCCGGGGCTTTAGTCCCGAATACAACGGAGTAAAGCCCCGGGTTGCGCTGCGCTCCACCCGGGGACGGGGGGACGGGGCGCGACGGCCCTCGGCGCTCCCCGACGTGACCGGACGCGAAACATTCCTCAGAGCATCGCATCCCAATCACGTGCTTGCAAGCGTCAAGTGCCCATTCTGCATTTTTCTCTGGACACCTGGTAAGACTTCAGCCATTGTGGACTCGATTGTCCCTCCCTGCTGGCTGCCCTCTGGAGTCCTTCTATGCGCCGTCATCTTCTCGGTTTCGTTCTCCTCGCCTGCCTGCTCGCTCCCTCCGCCGGCCGGGCCCAGGCGGGCGGCAACCTCCTCCGCAACGGCACCTTCCAGGACGACTGGCTGACCCTGCTCCCCAAGAACAAGAACCATCACTGGGTCTACTTCCCGGACTTCTATAACCGCAGGGACTTCAATCCCGACTCCTGGACCCTGAAGGGCAGCTGGGAATGGAAAGACGCCGATCGGCCAATGGGTGAACGCCGTCTGATCCTGCGCGGCCCGGATGCCAGCCTGAGCCAGCAGGTCAACTGGGTGGCCGTCCACGACGACCGTGTCCCTGGCGGCGGCAGCCCCGACATGGGCGGCTTTCCGGCTCTGGTGCTGCAGCGGACTTCACGACCCGAGCGGCTGGTCGGCGATCTCACCTTCCGGGTGCGGCTGAAGGGACAGAACGTCCCCGCTGGAGCGGGCTCGCTGCAGCTGTCGCTCAAGCCGGTCACGGTCCGCACGCCGTTGCCGGCGGACACTTATGCCGCTCAGTGGGTCGAGGTCAAACTGCCGGCCGAGCAGTTTCGAGCGGAGCTGACCCGGGCCGTGGCCAAAGACCCAAAGGAGACAGAGGCGAGCCGGAAGGCGGGCCTGCCTCTACCACAGTTTGCCGAGGTGCGCATCGATTACAAGGCCGGGGCAGGGGAGGTCATCCTCGAACAGGCCGAACTGCTCGAAACGCGGCAGCACGGGGCCAACCTGGTCCGCAATCCGTCCTTCGAGGAGGTTGACAGGGCCGGCTACCCCATCGGCTGGAGTCGGCCCCAGAAGTACCGCTACTTCCCGCCGGGGCACTACTACATTTTCAACACCTGGCAAAACGGCCCTTACCCCAACCGCGGACCGACGGCCGCCGACCCCTTGATTGCCCACGCCGGCCAGCGCAGCCTCAAAATGATCGTCGCCAGCGGCGATGAGAAGTGCGTCGTTTCCGAGCCGATCACCCTCAACCAGAAGCTCCCCCACCTGATCGAAGTGCAGGCCTGGGTCCGGCACGACAAGCTGGCCATGCTGCAAATCGACGCCGAGGACGACAAGGGCCAGCGGCTCGACGGCTTCGACTTCATCCAGAAGGTGCCCTTCTCCATCGGCACCGACGATTGGCGGTTACTGCGTCAGGTGTTCCGGCCGCGTCAGCCGGTCAGCAGCGTCCGGGTCAAGCTGTGTGCCCGCGGCGTCAACGGTTACACGCTGGAGGACACCACCACGCAGCCGCAGAACAACGTCACCGGCACCATCTGGTGGGACGACATTCACGTCAGCGAGCCGGAAAGCACCGAGGCGGAGCTTGCGGAACGCGGCGTCAAGCCGGCCGCTCCGGCGGCGCTGCCGGCACCGGCACAGCCCATGATCGAGGGGCTGGACCTGGGCGAGCGGAAGCTCGGTCCCAACACGTTGCGAGCAGTCCTGGTCAATCCGGGCCCGGCTGGGGAGTACCGCCTGCGGTGGAGCTTTACCCTCCCAGGCGGTAAGAAGGGCGAAGGCCAGGTCGCTTCCGTGACGGTTCCCGCTCAGGGCAAGGCCGCCGTGGAGATTTCGTACCTGATCGAGGAGCCCTGTCCCACGGCCTACACCGAGTACCGCGGCGTGCTTTCGCTGGAGGACGGCAGGGGTACGACCCTACAGCGCACCGAACTCTGGTTTGGCGTCTGGACGACACCCATCCGGATTCGCCTCGGCGCTCTGTACCTGCGACCGGAGCAGAAGCAGCTGGTCCGGCTGAACCTGGGCCTGTCCACCCCGGCGCTGGAGAGCCTGACAGAGCTTCGGCTGGAGTTGGTCGATCGCCGCTCCGAGAAGACGCGGCGCACCGTGACGATTGCTTCCCCGGCGGCGAAGATCCGCGAGCAGCGCAGTAAGATCCCCAAGGGATTGCGCGATGACTTCGACAACCTGCTCCTGACCGACCTGGACGTCAGCGACCTGCCCCTGCAACCTTTCAACGATCCGCAGAGGCACTATTTCGTCAGTGTCCAGGCCATTGGTCCGCAAGGGCGGCTCGTGGCGATGGCTGACTCGGCCCTGTTTTGTCGGCAGGACGCCGATCCGCCGCAGCCGGCCATCGAGCGCGTCCGAATCGAGAAGGATCTGCTTTACGTCAACGACAAACTCTGGATGCCGTGGGGCGGCGTCTACGGCTACGTCCCAGACTACGCCGGCCCTGCCGACCCGGGCGGCGGGGAGTACCGCGACCTGCGGAACCTGCCGGCCTGGAGCATCTACGACCAGTATAGTTCCGACGTCTACACGCGCAAACGGGATGACTTCAACTGCACGCGCTACGTCGCCGGCTCCATCACGCCGCAGCAGACAATCGAGACGCGCTGGAAAGACAACCTCTATTGCTCGACCGCCTTCGTGACACCTGTACCACCGTTCTCACTCGATGACCTGGTCAAGCTGGTTGGCGACCAGGGCAAACCCGAGTCCGTTGCCGGCGTCAAGGAAAAGCTCGACAAGTACCTCGGCTTCTGCAAAAGCGCGCCGATGGTTGTCTCGGTGACGCCCGGGCTGGAGGAGAGCTTTGGCCTGTTCCTCGGCAAGACGCCGGAGCAGCTTCAGGGCCTCGGCGAGGTCGTTGCCCATCTCCGCCAACGGACAGGCAAGCCGGTGATGGTCGGCCACGGCGGCTACTACAACCGCTTCGACTTCGAGAAGATCCCCTATTTCGACATTTACGATCCGGAAACCGAACCGATCTACCCGGCCAATCTGCACACGGCCCTGCGGCCGCTGGTGCAGGGCAAGGACAAGGTGATCTGGGTCCGGCCGCAAATGTACGAGGACGTGCCCTACGAACGCTGGCGGTTCCACACCTATGTCGAGTTGATGCGTGGCTGTCGCGGCTGGCAGTTTGCCCACGGTCCCGGCGACGCCTCGCTGTTCCGCGGACTGCACGGCGAGATGGAGTTCTTCAAGCCGATCGTTTATTCCCGCGATCCAGGCCCCAAGATCACCATCGAGCCGAAGCTGGAGCACTGGTCGCGCCGCTATCAGGGCAAGACCTACCTGATCGCCGCCACCACGCGCGCTGTCCAGCTGGGCCGCTGGCGCTGGAGCGAGGAGGAGCCCGCTCGGGGTGAGCCGCCGGCTCATGGCGGCCGGGCACGCATCACTTCTGCAACCGAGCCGGCGAGCGGCCCCAGTATCCACGGTTTGCAGCACCTGCCCGACGCCCGCACCTGGCCGGCTGGCAGCAAGCTGACCCAGTGGGTGCGCCTCGATGCCAGGGACCGGCCCGCCAACGTGGTGCTGCTGGTCAAGGCCGACGGCCGCTGGACCCATGCCGCTTCCTGGGGCAAGTTCGACCCGGCGGCGTTCGGCACCGACCGCAAGCGCACGTCCTGGTTCCTGCACAGCTTTTACAACAACGCCAATGGCTTCCTCGGCTGGGACGACAAACTCGTGGAAAAGGCCCTGCCGTACGTGCTGAACGCGCTCGGTCGAGATGGGCCCTCTGCCGGCCGCGGGTGAGTGGTTCAATCTCCAGGTGCCGCTGGACCGGATTGGAGCGGCAGGCAAGCTGATCGACGGCGTGGCGTTTCTGCACGAGGGCGGCCAGGTCGAGTGGGGCCGGACCGTGCTTGTCGATCCGGACGGCGGCGAGTCCCTGGTCTGGGGCGACTTCTTGGGTCCGCCGCCGGAGCAACTGGCCCGCACGACCATCCACGTGCCCGGACTGAAGGCAGGAACGAAGGTCCGCGTCCTCTTCGAGGACCGGGAGTTGACGGCCGGGGACGGCCAGTTTGTCGATGATTTTCGCGGGCAGGACCTGTACCAGCGCTTCGGCGGGATGGGCTACGGCTCCGAGCCGGTCGCCCTGCACCTGTACGAGATTCCCGGGCCGTGAACGATGAGAGTGGAAAATGAACCACGGATGACACGGATAACACGGATAAAATGCCTGTTGCCTTTATCCGTGTTATCCGTGTCATCCGTGGTTCAATTGCACTCAAGCGGGGAACCGCTCGTTGTCTCTCAACCAGCGGTTGCGTTTGTCCGGCTCCACCAGGCTGCTGCCGCAAGGAGAAGTCAGCAGCGCCAGGGCGATCAGGGCCGCGGCCGCCTGGGTGGCCTTCTCGCGATCCTCCGAGGGGTCCTCTTCGTTCTCGGCGATCATTCGCCGGGTCACGGCAGCGGTGGTCTCGGTCAACCAGCGGTGGTCGATGAAGCAGGCATCGACCAGTGCCAGTTCCGCGGCGGGCCCACCCAGGTTCGACTCGCTCGACCCCTCCTGGAGCGGCAGGGCTTGCTGGAGGGCGGGCGGCACAGGCTGGGGGTCTTCCGCGGGCGGCAGTGGATCCTCCACGGGGGTTTCCTCGGCGTACTCCGATGGGCCCCAGACCCGAACCGGGCGGCGATAACCGCCGAATTTTCCCACTGGACCCAGACCCAGGCCCACGCGGGGGAAAATGCCTGGCTGGTGCTGGGGCGGAGGACTGGCATTGGAGGCATAAGCGATCGTCACGGCCAGGTTGCCGAAGAAGGGGACGATCGGCGGCAGCGAGTTGCCCGTCAGGACAATCACCAGCAGGTTACTGTTGGTAGTGATCGAATTCGGCGTGGGGCTCAAGGTCGTCACGATCGTGTTCACGTTCACCGGGTCGGAAATGACAGCGGCGTTCAGGTGAACCGTTGTCAACGGTCCCGCAGTGGTTTTGGTCGAGGCATTGACAGCGGCCGAGGTGAAGGACGAGATCAGGGCCGGGATCAGGTTGTTGGCCACCGGAGTGCCCAGTCCCGTGTAGTCGTTGTAGCCCGTGAGGGTCACCATTCCGGAATCGTCGGTCGTGATGACGTGGAAGTAATTGCCGGTGGCGTTGCTGGCGTACAGCTTGTACAGGGCGGGCAGCAGCTGCGTCGCCCCGGTGATCGGCCCCTGGCCCTGGGAAGCGAGCCCCTGATCGACCCGGGCGACCAGGGCGGACCATTGCGGGGCGCCAATGCTGGTGCCGCCGAACTGCTGCCAGCCGGCCACCCGGCCGTAGGGAACCGAATCGTACACGGCGACGCCGGTGGAGGGATCGGCATCGTAAGCCACGTCCGGGGTCACGCGGATGCCAGTTTGCTGCACCCCCAGCTGGTAGCTCGGCTCCGCTTCAAACGGACTGGGCAAGCCGCCGCTGGAGTCCCAGGCCAGTTCACCGGCGTAGGTCCCCGGACTGGGCGAGTTCGAGGTGAACAGCGTGGTGCCACCCACGCTGAGGACGTAGGGCGAGGCGGCAGGATATTCGCTGACCACGCTATCGCCGGAAGCGGCGACGAAGGTGATGCCGGGATGGGTCGCCGGCGAAAAGTGCGAATCGAAACGGGTTTCCCCGAAGAACTCGGAGGTGCCCCAGCTCATCGACACGACCGAGACGCCTTTCTGGCTGCTGGCGGTATCGACCGCCTTGAACAGGTCGGCGTTGCTGGCCGAACTGGCTTCCACCAGTACGATGTTGGCCCCGGGAGCGATGGCGTGGGCCCATTCGACGTCCAGCGCGATTTCCGTGTCCCAGCCGGCGTTGGTGGCCGGCAACGAGGTGGTCTTGCCGTTCTCGTTGATGACCTTGAGGAACTGGTTGACCGTGGACGTGGTCGTCCCGGGCAGTTTGTAGTAACTGTCGAAGGTCGCCAGGTCGCTGACAATGTTCGGATCGTTGTAGGCATCGACGATGGCAATGGTCTGACCGGCGCCAGTGAGGTTGTTGAGGTTGAACCCGTAGGCCTGCTGAATCTGGGCAGGCGTCAGCGCGGTGGCGGGAGGGGTTGTGACGTTGATGACGGGACTGCTGCTGCCGTGGCTGGCCTGCTGGACGACCGCGAGCGGCACGGCCACCGGAGCGGCCGACAGCATGGTTCGCGGTTCCAGTTCTTCCAGGCGTAAACGGACCGCGCGCGTTGGTCGAGGGTTCTTTCTGAATGGGCGCGAACGCAACACGTGCGGCATGGCCGGTTCCTCAAGGGGTTGCCTTGTGTATCCCGAGGCAGGATCGGGACATCCACTAAAAGAGCTTTAATACGAGTTTACTCTGTTCCTTGACCGCCAGCAACTCCATTTCGGAGTCAAGACCGGAGCCGAGACACTGCTTGCGCTTCCGGCTGGCCCGTGCCGTTTTGAAAAAACCTTGTCGCCCCGGCGGTTTTTCGGCCCGGGCCGCGACGGATTGAGTAGGATGATCCGCGGGGGTCTTGCAATGCGTGCGCCCCGCTTTCTTCAACCAGGGGAGACGTCCCGATGCGTAATCCTGTTTTTCGTTCGAGCCGCCGGGTCTTCCTGAGCGGTCTGGCACTGGGCACGGCGGCCTTCACGGTCCCCGGCCTGTTCGCCGAGGAGCTGGCCCGGGTGCTGACGCCCGCTGCAGACGGAAGGTCCGTTCTATCCCAACAAGCTGCCGCTGGACACCGACAACGACCTGATCGTCATCAACGACGGCATCACGCCCGCGGTGGGCGAGATCACCCACCTGACCGGGCGAGATCCTCGATGCGAAGGGGAACCCGATCAAGAACGCCCTGGTCGAGATCTGGCAGTGCGACTCCAAGGGCGTTTACATCCACACCCGCGACAGCACCGGCAAGAAGCGCGACGAGAACTTCCAGGGCTTCGGCCGCTTCCTGACCGGCTCCAAGGGCGAGTACTACTTCCGGACCATCAAGCCGGTCCCCTATTCGATCAGGGCGCCGCACGTCCACTTCAAGGTCAAGAAGGGCGGCAAGGAACTGCTGGTCACCCAGTGCTACGTCAAGGGTCACGCCGGCAACGACCGCGACCTGGTCTACCGCGGCATCCGCGACCCGAAGGCGCGGGAAGCGGTGACGATCGCTTTCACGCCGATCAAGGAGTCGAAGATCGGCGAACTCTCAGCCCAGTTCGACCTGGTGCTGGGCGTCACGCCGGAGGGGTAGGCGGAGGTTGGGGCAAAGGCCGTAGCCGCAGGCTTTAGCCTGCGCTCGGGGTAAGCCCGAAGTCGGGAGGAAAGTACGCCAACGCAGGCTAAAGCGTGCGGCTATTCGTACGCAATCGCCTCGGCAATGCGGATGCGCGTCGCCTGATAGGCCGGCCACAGGCCGACCACGGTCGCCAGCACCACGGACAGCCCGAAGACGACGCCGGCTTCCTGCCAGGGGAGACGCATGGGGAAGTCGAACCCGGCCTCATCGAGCAGGACAACGTCGATGACGTACCACTCCAGGACCAAGCCGGTGGCCAGGCCCAGGATGGCACCGACCAGGCCCATCAGCACCGCCTCGGCCAGCACCGAGCGCAGCACCTGCTCCTGCGAGGCCCCCACGGCCCGGAGCAGGCCCAGCTCCCGCCGTCGCTGCAGCACCGAGATAAGCAGGGCCGTGATCACGCCCAGCAGGGCCACGATGCCGACAACGCTCTGCTGAGCATAGGCCAGCCCGTAGACCCGTCGCAGCTGGGTGGCCACTTCGCTGCGTAAATTGCCCCGGGTGACGCCGTGCAGCGAGTCCTTGTCGCCGAGCTGGCTCTTGAGGGTCCCCAGGAGCGCTTGCCGTTCCTCCTCCGTGGTCGGCTTGCCGTCCTCGGGGCGGAGGTAGACGTCGAACACGTCCACCTGGTGGTCACGGAAGGTCTTCTTGAACCAGTCCCGATCGACCATGATGGTGCCGCGGTTCCAGGTGTAATCGACGACGGTGCCGATCACTTCCAGGGAAAGCGGCCCGTCCAGGCCATCGATCTGGACGTGGTCGCCGACCTTGACCTTGTACAGGGCCGCGAAGTTCCGCGACACCAGGGCGGTGCCCGGCTCGCGCAGCCGGGGAAAATGCGTCAGGTTGCGGGCCAGGGAGTAGTGGTCCTCGGCCTTGTCGAAGGCGTGCGTGTCCAGGGCCAGCATCACGACCAGCCGATTGCGATAGGGCAAGGCATGGAAGCGCACACCCAGGGCGACGTCCACCCGGGGCACGGAGAGCAGTTGCTCCCGGACCGACTCGTCCATCGGCATGGTGTCGCCGGGTTTGGTGAGCGGGCTGCCCCCGGTCACGAAGACGTCGGCGGCAATGGACTCATCCAGCCAGGAAATGATCGCCTCCTCGCTGCTCTTGATGAACCCGGCCGTCTGCACAAACAGGGCCCCCGTGGCGGCCAGGGCAGCGATGACAATGCCGGTCCGGCCGGGACTGCGCACCAGGTTGTCGGCCGCCAGCCGGCCCTCCAGGCCCAGGAAGAGACGGAAGAACGGCTGCAGGAGCTTGCCCGCGACCATCGCCAGCAGCGGGGTGGCAATCAGCGCCGCCAGCAGGATGCAGACGATGCCGTAGAACACGCCGACGCGCAGCGGCAGCGCTTCGCGCCAGACCACGGCGGCCATGCCGGCCAGCAGCAGCAGCAGGCACAGGCCGACGTGCAGGATTCGGTAGAGCAGGGGGTGGGCGGTCGGCGCCCGGCGGACCACGGTGGCTGGCTCCTCCTTGGCAGCCAGGACGGCCGGCAGCAGGGCGGCGACGACCGTGGTGGCCAGGCCGGCGGCCAGGGCCAGCCCCAGGGTCCACGAGTCAATCTCCAGGGTGAGCTGGTCCATCGGCAGTAAGGAGTCGTTCAGGACCCGGGTGATGGGGCCCTGAGCGACGCGGGCGAGGCCGTACCCGATCGGCAAGCCCAGCAGCGAGCCGGTCAGCCCCAGAACCATCGCCTCGAAGACGAACAGGCCGCCCACCTGGGTCCGCGTCGCGCCCACGGAGCGCAGGATGCCGATCTCGTGCCGGCGCTCGGCCACGCTGACCGACAGGACGATGAAGACCAGGAACAGGCCGACCACCAGGCCCAGCGTGCCGCCGATGGAAAAGCCCAGTTCCAGCCCGGCGGTGACGTCGCGCACCGTTTCGTTGGCCTCGTCCACCGTCTGGACCTTGAGCGGCACGCCGACCAGTTCTTGCAGTCGCCGCTTGACCTGGTCACGCTCCGCGGACGACACCGGAGACTTGAGACTGACGTTGATCTGGGTGACGTATTCCGGACGTTCGGGATAGACGAACTCGGCCGCGGACTGGACCTGCATAACAACAACGTTTGGTTCCAGCCGGGATTGCTCCGAGGTGGAACGGACCGTGGCAACAACCAGGGCCTGTTTCTGAATGCCGGCCATGCGAACGGGAATGATCGCCTTCTTCAGGGTGATGGAGTCGCTATCCTCCGGGGTCAACCCGAGGTCCTCGGCCAGCCTGGCGCTGACGACGACGGGCACCGTGCCCAGCAGACGGGCGGCCGCGATTTGCAGGTCGGTGACAGCGGCCAGCCGGGTGATCTCCAATCCGAAGTCCTTGTGATACTGCTCCAGGTTCTCGGCTATCTCGCTCTGCACGCCTGCGTGCGCTCCAACGCCGGTCACGCCTGCGCGGCCGGCCTGCGCTTCGGTGGGCGGTTCCAGCCCCAGCAGCAGGACCGAGCGGTTGTTCAGCGAGGGCAGGAACACCCGGCCCACCACCATCGGATCGACCGAGTGGACGGCCGAAAGAGTGGGGTCAGGAGTTTGCTGCTTTCGCGGATCGATCTTGTTGACGGCGTCCCGGGGCACGCCTGGCTGACCGTTGAACACGATCAGGTCGGCGAACCCGGAGAGCGGGTTGACGGCCGCCTGGGCGGCCTTGTTGAGATGGCGGCTGAGGGTGCGCGTGGCGACCATGGCGGCCACCCCCACCGCGATGCCCACCAGCGCCAGCAGCGCACGCCGCCAGTGCTGCTGCAAATAGCCCAGACTTAACAACCGTTGCAAGGAGAACATGATCGCAAGGCTCGACAGGGATCAGCGGCGTACCACGTTGGCCACAGAGGGCCGGATGCCATCAACGGAAGGGGGCTTGAGGGAATCGCAGCCGTCCAGCAGACCGCGGGCCTGCTGGGGCTGGTCGGAATCGACCAGCCCATCGCGGATCTGGACCAGCCGATCGCCGTACTCCGCCGCCGAGGCGATCGTGCGTGACCATGACCACGGTGCAATTGCTCCGGGCCGGCAGGCTCCGCAGCAGCATCAGGATCTCCTGGCTGGTGGCCGAGTCCAGGTTGCCGGTCGGCTCGTCGCACAGCACCGCTTCCGGTTCGGTCACCAGGGCGCGGGCGATGGCCACGCGCTGCATCTCACCGCCGGACAGCTCGTCGGGGAAGTGATCGGCCCGGTGCGCCAGCCCGACCCGGTCCAGGGCAGCCTCGGCCTTCTTGAGGGACCGACCGTGCGCCTGCCCCGCCAGCAGCAGCGGCAGAGCGACGTTCTCGGAGGCGCGCAAGGTCGGCAGCAGGTTGAAGAACTGGAAGATGAAGCCGATTCGTGTCCGCCGCAGCAGCGAGCGTTCCCGGTCGGACATCCGTCCGAGGTCCTTGCCGTCGAAGAGGGCCTGACCGCTCGTCGGCGTGTCGAGAGCGCCGAGCAGGTGCATCAGGGTCGATTTGCCCGAGCCGCTGGGCCCCATGATGGAGACGAACTCGCCCCGAGCAATGCGGAGACTGACGCCACGGACCGCCTGCACCGAACGCCGGCCTTGGTCGTAGACCTTGGTGACCTGGACCAGCTCGTGCTCAACGCCTGACGGCATTAGTGTTTCCCTCCGGACCTTTCGCGAATGCGCCCTGGTTATACTCCGCTAACCGTTGCGTTGTGCCAGGGAAAACAAAAACTTCTCTTGCGACCCCTGCCGGCTTGCCCGGCAGGTGAAGGAGGTCGGAAGCTAGAGGAAAGGAAAAGAATAACTATTTCTTTCCTCTCTTCTAGCCATTGACCTGCTTCACCTGCCGGGCAAGCCGGCAGGGGTCGTTCTCTCCCATCCTGTCTCACTGGTGCAGCTTCTTGTACTTGATCCGGTGCGGCTGGTCCGCCTCCACTCCCAGCCGCTGCCGTCTCTGCGCCTCGTAGATCTGGTAGTTCCCCTCGCACCAGACTGTCTTGCTATCGCCCTCGAAGGCCAGTACGTGCGTGGCAATCCGGTCCAGGAACCAGCGATCGTGGCTGATGACCACGGCACAACCGCCAAAGTTGAGCAAAGCCTCTTCCAGGGCGCGAAGCGTATCCACGTCAAGGTCATTGGTCGGCTCGTCCAGCAGCAGCAGGTTGCCGCCGCGGCGGAGCAGCTTGGCCAGGTGGACCCGGTTGCGCTCGCCGCCGGACAGCTCGCCGACCTTGCGCTGCTGGTCGGGGCCCTTGAAATTGAAACGCGAGACGTAGCCGCGCGAGGCCACCTTGCGCTTGCCGAGCATCAGGTAATCGACGCCGCCGGTGATCTCCTCGAAGACGGTCTTGCTGTTGTCCAGCGTGTCGCGGTTCTGATCGACGTGGGCGGGCACGACCGTCTCGCCGACGATCAGCTTGCCGCCGTCGGGCTTCTCCTGGCCGACGATCATCCGGAACAGGGTGGTTTTGCCGGCCCCGTTGGGACCGATGACGCCGACGATGCCGCCGCGGGGCAGGTCGAAGCTCATGTCTTCCATGAGCAGGTTGTCGCCGTAGCCCTTGCTAACGCCCTCGGCCCTTACCACCACGTTGCCCAGGTGCGGCCCCGGTGGGATTTGCAGGACCAGCTCGTCGTCGCGTTCCTCGTATTCCTGGCTGGCCAGTTTCTCGTAGGCGCTGAGGCGGGCCTTGCTCTTGGCCACGCGGGCGCGGGCGCCATCCTGGCCCATTCCAGCTCGCGTTCCAGGGTCTTGCGCTTGGCCGACTCGGCCTTCTCCTCGCGGGCCATGCGGGTTTGCTTTTGCTCCAGCCAGCCGGAGTAATTGCCCTTGTAGGGGTAGCCGATGCCGCGATCCAGCTCCAGGATCCACTGGGCCACGTTGTCGAGGAAGTAGCGGTCGTGGGTCACCGCGACCACGGTGCCGTGATACTCCTGCAAATGCCGTTCCAGCCAGGCGACCGACTCGGCGTCGAGGTGGTTGGTCGGCTCATCGAGCAGCAGCAGGTCGGGCTTTTGGAGCAAGACCTTGCACAGGGCCACGCGCCGCCGTTCGCCGCCGGACAGCGTCGTCGCCTTGGCGTCGCCAGGCGGCAGCCGCATGGCGTCGATGGCGATTTCCAGCTGCCGATCCACGTCGTAGGCGTTGGCCGCGTCAATCTTGTCCTGCAGCTTGCCCATCTTCTCCATCAGGTCGTCGATCTCGTCGGCCGACGCCTCGGCCATCTTGTTGCCCAGCTCCTCCTGCTGGGTGAGCAGGGCCCGGACGTGGGCCACGGCCTGCTCCAGGTTGCCGCGGACGTCGGTGGACTCGTCGAGGCGCGGCTCCTGGGGCACGAAGCCGACGGAGAAGCCGGGGGTGAGGCGGGCGGCGCCAAGGAAGTCCCTGTCTTCCTGGGCCATGATGCGCAGCAGCGACGACTTGCCGGCCCCGTTGCCGCCGATGACGCCGATCTTGGCACCGGGCAAGAAGCACAGCCCGATATTCTTGAGCACCTCGCGCTTGCCGTAGAGCTTGGTCAGCGCTTCGATGGTGAAAATGTACTGTTCCGCCATGAATGTCACTCAAAAGGAACGCCCGCCTCCTCGCCGGAAGGCGGCGCCGGAGCGAGCCTGTACTCAGGGTAGCGGAGTGGGGTGTTCAGGTCAAACGCAGATGGCGGCCGAACGTGAAGAGACGTTCAGCGGGGGCGCAGATAGGCGCGATCCGCTTCCAGCCGGGTGTCAAGTTGGCAGTGGCCACCGCGGAAGGATGCTGGTGGGGAACCTTTTGCCAGCCAGCCGGTATAGAACTCTGGAGTCGGCACGAGGAACCAGGGCCGGACGATGAGCGACGTGGAGCTGATTCAGCGGGTCCTCGGCGGAGACGTGGAGTCGTTCCGCCTCCTGGTCCAGCGTTACCAAGGGGCCCTGTTCTGCCTGGTGCGGAACCTGCTGGGCGACGCCCAGGAGAGTGAGGACGTCGCCCAGGAAGTCTTTCTGACCACGTATCGCAACCTGGCTCGCTACGAGCCGCGGCGGTCGGCCTTCGCGACCTGGCTGTTCACCATCGCCCGCAACAAGTGCTGGAACGCCTTGCAGAAGAAACGCCCCCAGCCCCTGGGCGAGCTGCCGGAGCGGAGCGATGACCTCCTGTGGACAAGGCATCGTTCCACCGGTCGGCTCCCGGCCGGGCGATTCCAGCTGGCGATTGGTTTACGTCCTGTTCATCCTGGTGGGGGTGACTTACCCTCCGGGCGTGGTCACCGTGCTGCGGGCCAACGTCTTCGAGGCCTTTTACGTCCCGACCCGAAGCGAAGTACCGAACATCCTCCCGGGCGATCGCATCCTGGTCAACAAGTTGGTCCAGCGGGGCGAGGTCCCCTGGCGGGGGGACGTGGTGGTCTTTCGCAACCCCCGGGATCGGCGGCAGAACTTCATCAAACGGGTCATCGGACTGCCGGGCGATCGAGTGGCCGTGAAAGCCGGGCGGGTGATCCTCAACGGCAAGCAGCTGGAATGGGAGCGGGTGCCGGCCGAGAGCCTGCCGTACGTCCGCGACGCCCTGGACGGCGGCGAGGTGTTCTGCGAGGAGAATGCGGGCCGGCGCTACCTGGTGCTGCGTGGCCCCGGCGAGAGCCCGGATTTCCCCGAGCAGCGCGTGCCGGATGGGTCTTGCTTCGTCCTGGGGGACAACCGCAACAAGTCCCTGGATAGCCGGGAGTTCGGCCCTGTCCCCCTTGGCGAGGTCTTCGGGCTGGTCCAGTACGTGTATTACCCGGCCCAGAGCTGGGCCCGCTTTGGAGTTGCTGGGGATTAGAGCTTGGTTAGCCGCGACGCGCAGCGGAGCGCGGGGGGGCCGACTCCCCCCGCGCTCCGCTGCGCGTCGCGGCTAACCAGGTGATCGGAAGACGATCGGAGCAAGGATACGTAAGAGAAGCAGGATCGGACGTCCTGCTTCCTCCTTTCCGGGAGTCTTTGGCGATGCGCACGTTTGCCGGCCTGGTGATCGTCGCCCTGGCCGTTGGGGCGGTGCTGCGGCGCGTGGACGTTCGCCTGGCCTTGCTGCTGGCCGCCCTGGCCATCGGTGTCCTGGTCCGCGACGTGGCCGCCATCGGCCGGGCCTTTCTGCAAACCTTCAGCAACGAGCAGTTCGTCATTCCCATCTGTTCCGCGATGGGCTTTGCCTACGTCCTGCGGCAGACCGGCTGCGATCAGCACCTGGTGTCCTTGCTGGTCCAGCCGATTCGCGCCGTTCGCGGCTTGCTGGTCCCGGGGACGGTGCTGATCGGCTTCCTGGTCAACACGCCGCTGGTCAGCCAGACCAGCACCGCTGTCACCGTTGGTCCCGTGCTGATCCCGCTGCTGCGCTCCGCCGGGGTGCCGGCGACCACCATCGGGGCGGCCCTGCTGCTGGGGGCATCGCTGGGCGGCGAACTGCTCAATCCTGGCGCTCCGGAACTGCAAACGGTCAGCACGGCGCTGACAATCGAACCCCAGGAGATCGTCGCTCGACTGCGACCCTACCTCCTGCTGCACCTGGTGGTCGTGACGCTGGTCTTCTGGTTGCTGTCGCTGCGGTTCTGCTCCGTTCCCGCAACACAAGCCCTGAGCGCAAGCGACGGGACGCCACCGCGCCGGAAAACGCGGAACAGGCGAAACCAGACCCGGCGCTGGCGCTTCGGGCTTGTGATGCTCCGCCCTTTCGGATCCACTGGTTCAAGGCGATTGTCCCGGTCGTCCCGCTGCTGCTGCTCTATCTGTCCGGTCCGCCGCTGAAGCTGGAACTGATGCCGCCGCGTTTGCTGATCGGGCCGGGGGAGCCGGAAGGCCTGGCCCGAAGCCGGCTGATCGGAGCGGCCATGCTGATCGGGAGCGGTGTGGCCATGCTGGTTTCCCCCTGGCAGGCCGGGGCCGCGGTCCGGGCCTTCTTCGAGGGCGCCGGGTTCGGCTTTGGCCAGATCATCTCGCTGATCGTGGCAGCCCAGTGCCTGGGTAAGGCAGTCCAGTTGATTGGTCTGGACCAGTTGTTCAGCCAGCTGGTGCAGCAGGTGCCGGGAGCGCTGGTCCCCTGTGCGGTCGTGTTGCCGTTGCTGTTTGCCCTGGTGTGCGGCTCGGGGTATGCCAGCACGCAGAGCCTGTACGGCTTCTTCGTGGAACCGGCGAAGGCCCTGGGCCTGGATCCGGCGCTGGTCGGCGGTTTCGTCTCGATCGGAGCGGCGGCCGGCCGGACCCTGTCGCCGGTGGCGGCGGTGGTGCTGATGTGCGGCACCCTCAGCGGCAGCGACCCGCTGGTTCTGGTCCGCAAGGTCGCCGGGCCGTTGCTCGTGGGGTTGCTGGCTGTGCTGGCGGCGTACGCCATTGCTTCGGGCTGAGGAGGGCCCACCTTCCCCGAAGCGAAGGGGGGGCGTAAGACAGCAGCAGAGACTCTTCTGGTCCCTGACGGGGAGAATCGCTATGCGGATACGTCGATTGGCGTTGGTGACCCTGCTCCTGCTGCCCTTGCTGGAGGCGGCTCATTCCGTCGGCCGCTCGGCGGACGCCATTCCGGATTACCAGCCGGTGGCCGGCTGGCCGAAGCTGCCCGAGAACCTCAAGCTCGGCTCGGTTTCCGCGGTGGCGACCGACTCCGCGGACCGGGTCTACGTCTTTCACCGGGGTAAGCAGCCGATCCTGGTCTTCGACCGCGATGGGAAGTTCCTGCGCTCCTGGGGCGATGACCACGTCAAGACCGCCCACGGGCTGCGGATCGATCACGAGAACAACGTCTGGGTCACCGACATCGGCGATCATCGCGTGCTGAAGTTCAACGCCGAGGGCAAGCTACTGCTGGCCCTGGGCAAGAAAGGCACTCTCGGCGAGGGACCGGATCTGTTCAACAAGCCGACTGACGTGGCGGTGGCTCCGACCGGCGAGTTCTACGTCTCCGACGGCTACGGCAACTCGCGCGTGGTGAAGTTCTCCCGGGAAGGGAAGTTCCTCAAGCAATGGGGCAAGAAAGGCACCGGCGCGGGCGAGTTTGACCTGCCGCACGCGATCTGCCTCGACAAGAAGGGCCAAGTTTACGTCGGCGACCGCGAGAACAATCGCATCCAGGTCTTTGACGCCGCCGGCAAGTTCCTGGCCCAGTGGAAGGAGAGCGGGGCCCCCTACGGGCTGTTCCTGACAGGCGAGGGCCGGATGTTCGTGGCGGATGGCCGGGCTCACTGGGTAAAGGTACTCGACCTCAAGGGGCATGCTCTTGGCCGCTGGGGCGAGAAGGGAAAGGGTCCGGGCCAGTTCAACGTACCGCACATGCTCTGCGTCGATTCCCGGGGAGCCGTGTACGTCGCCGAGGTTGATGGACAGCGCGTGCAGAAGTTCGTGGCCCGCTGACCAGGGCCGATCATTGACAGCCGGCTCGGAGTGCGGCTAGACTGCCTCATGGTGGTGGTTTTCTGGCGACGTGTTCCCCTGCCGCTTCCGGTTCCTTCTCCCGAGGAGAAACGCCATGCCGCGTCTGCTTGTTTGTCTGCTGGCTCTGGTTGTGGTCTCGCAGCCAGTCCGGAGCGATGACGGCATCCCGCCGGACACGCTCAAGGCCCTCAAGGCGGCGACGGTCTTCGTCAAGGTCCAGGCCGGGACGTTGCGGGGGTCCGGCTCCGGCTTTCTGCTCCAGGTCGAGGGCGACACCGCCCTGGTCGTCACCAATGAGCATGTGATCAAGCCGCCCCGCCCCGGCCTGCCGCCGGCAACCATCTCCCTCGTTTTCCACAGCGGCCGCAAGGAGGAGAAGGTCGTCCCCGCCGAACTGGTGGCGGCCGACTCCGACCGCGATCTGGCCATCCTGCGCATCAAGGGCTTCAAGGACCTGCCCCGACCGATCGAGCGGCCCGAGAAGCTGGAACTGACCGAGACAATGGGAGTCTACCTGGTCGGTTTCCCCTTCGGCCATCTGCTATCGACCACCAAGGGCAATCCGGCCATCACCATCGGCAAGGGCACCATCAGCAGTTTGCGCGAGAACGAGCGCGGCGACCTGGCCCTGATCCAGATTGACGGCGACCTCAACCCCGGCAACAGCGGCGGGCCGGTGGTCGATGGCAAGGGCCGGCTTGTTGGAGTGGCCGTGGCCAGGATTCGCGAGAGCCGCATCGGCCTGGCCATCCCTCCCGGCGAATTGACGAAGATGCTCCACGGCCGCATCGGGGCCATCCGCTTCAAGACTCTCAAGGTCGCCGAGGGCGTCGCCGAGTACCAGGTCGAATTGACCTTCATCGATCCGCTCAACAAGATCCGCTCCGCTGCCGTCCACTACGTTCGCACGGACAAGTTGCCCGGCAAACCCGCCCGCGACAAAGACGGCAAATGGCCGCCGTTGCCGGGCTCGGAGAAGGTCAAGCTGAAGATCGCCGGACAGCGCGGGCTGGCCACCCTGCGCCTGACCGGCAGCGACAAGAAGGTCTCCTTCTCCTTCCAGCCGACTTACGTCAATGGCGAGGGGAAGACCATTTTCGCGGAGCCGAGACCCAGGACATCGATTTCAGCAAGGTCACGGTCGCAACTGCCCCCATGCCAATCGGCAAGACGCCCGAGCCGAAGCAAAGCCATGAGGGCCTGCTGGGGCAGATCCGCACCCTGGACGACGTCAAGGTCATGGACCTGAAGCTCGACGTCAGGAGCGCTCTGCGCTCGCTGTGCTGGTTGGCCGATGGCAAGACGTTCTATTTCCTCGATGGCAAGGGGACCCTGCGCAAGATCGGCCTTCTCGACCTGACCGAGGAGCTGCGTCTGGACACGGGCTTGAAGTGTGGCTGGGTGTCCGTTTCCGCCGAGGGGGTGGTGCTCACCGTCACCGAGCGGCAGGAGGTGTGGCTGCTCGACCCGGCCACGTTCAAGGTCAAGTCGCGCATCCAGGTCGGCGCCCTGGCCCAGGCGGTGTCCGCGCCGGGTCTATCCTTCGCCTATGCGACGACGACCCGGGGCGACAGCCTCGTGGTCCTCGACCTGAAAAAAGGCGAAGCGGTTCACGAACACACCGGCGGGGAGTTCGCCAGGGGCGTCGGCTTCGGCAAGGCGATTGTCTCGCCGGATGGCAAGTATCTGTTCACGGTGGGTGGGGCAGAGCAACTGTATCGGTTCGCGATTGCCGGCAATCGGGTGAAGTATGAGGAGGAGTCCCTCCGCATTGTTCAGGGCCGGCATGAGGGCATCGACGTCAGCGCCGATTCTTCGATGGTGGCTGTGCCCTCGGGGGGTGGCAACTACAAGATCGCCGGGGTCGAGGGAGTCGGACCGTATTGCACCTACCTCTTCGAGGTCGGGAACATACGCAAACCCAAACTGGTGATCAAGCAGGGCCCTTATCCGCTGACCATTGCCTTTGACCGCAAGGCGGATCTGATCTATGCCCACCAGGGCGGGCATCAGCTGATCCTCTTCAACAGCAAGGGAATTCGTCTGAAGGAACTGCAGCTGGGCGCTGGCTCGACCCGGCAGATCCTGGCTCATCCGGAAGGCAAGAAAATGCTGGTGCTGACCGACCAGAAGCTGTTCTGCGTTGAGCTGCCGAAACAGTGAGGGCCGGTTTCCAAAAGCGCAGGCTCTTGCGACTCAGAAAGAGAGAGAAAGTCCACCTCGGTCCCTGACCCAGGGCGCTGCCCTGGGCTATCGTGTTGCGCCCCTTCGGGGCGAAAGCCAACCGCCCCGAAGGGGCGCAACACGATAGCCCAGGGCAGCGCCCTGGGGGGGAGGGGCGTCGGCTGACCCAGGGCGTTGCCCGGCCCCTTTGCAGCGGTGGCCGGATGGACGCTCCTGGACCACTTCGTGGGCGTTTTCCTATCATTTCCTTGGACCACGGACCAACGCCGATGGTATCCTGTTACCATGACCCACCCGCTGGACGCTCGTTGCCTTTGACCAGGAGCCAGCCATGCACGCCATCAATCCCTGTCCCGGCCCCCTGCCCATCTCGCGCCGCCAGCTGCTCCAGGCGGCCGGCATCGGTCTGATGAACCTCAGCCTGCCGGGGTTGCTTCGTGCCGACGCCCGGCGTAGAAGCCCGACCTCCTCGGCCCGGGCCGACAGCTGTATCCTCATCTTCCTCAATGGCGGACCCAGCCACCTCGACACGTGGGACATGAAGCCGGCGGCGCCGGCCGAGATCCGAGGCGAGTTCAAGCCGATCGCCACAACGGTCCCTGGCGTCCAGGTCAGTGAGCATCTCCCCAGGCTGGCCCGGCAGATGCACCGCTGCGCCCTGGTGCGTTCGATGGCCCACAGCGTCAACAACGCCCACGCGGCCGCGGTCTACTGCGCCCTGACCGGCCACGACCGCGGCGAGATCGGCGGCGGCGCGCGACCGACGGACCACCCCGCCATCGGCTCGGTGCTGGCCAAGGTTCGACCGCCGACCACACCGGTGCTGCCCTACGTCTCAATGCCCTACGTCACGCAGGAAGGCGCCGGGGGACCGCCGCAACCCGGCTTCTTCGGAGGCTGGCTCGGCCGCAATTACGATCCGCTCTTCCAGCTGCGTGACCCCAACGCTCCCGGGTTTGGCATGCCGGAGCTGTCGCGGCGCGGCGAGGTCACCCGCGACCGCATGGACCGGCGCCGCCAGCTGCTGGGGCTGCTAGGCGGCGGAGCAGGGGGCTTGCGTTCCGATCGGCAGTTGCAGGACATGGACGCATTCACCGCGAAAGCGTTCAGTCTGCTGGAGGCGTCGGCCACGCAGCAGGCGTTTCAGCTCGACCGCGAGCCGGCGGCGGTGCGGGAGTCCTACGGCCGCAACGTCTACGGCCAGAGCGTGCTGCTGGCCCGGCGGCTGATCGAGGCGGGCACGCGCGTGGCCTGCATCTCCTGGGCGCCCGACGCCAACGCCACCTGGGACACGCACGGCAACAACTTCAAGAAGCTCAAGGAAACGCTGCTGCCGCAGCTGGATGCGGCCCTGTCGAGTCTGCTGACCGACCTGGCCGAGCGGGGCCGGCTGGAGCGGACCCTGGTGGCGGTGATGGGCGAGTTCGGCCGCACTCCGAAGATCAACGGCAACGGCGGCGGCCGGGACCATTACAACTTCTGTTACAGCCTGCTGCTGGCCGGCGGCGGCATCAAGGGCGGCCACGTCCACGGCAGCAGCGACAGCATCGGAGCGCGGCCGCAGAGCCGTCCCACGAAGCCGGCCGACGTCATCGCCACGATTTACCAGTGCCTCGGTGTGTCACCGGAAATGGAGCTGCACGACCGGCTGCAGAAGCCCTCCCAGCTGGTGCCGTGGGGGAGCCCGATCAGCGAGCTGCTGGGGTAAACCGTGCGGAGGGGTTGGGGATGTCCGGCGGCTTCGTCTCCTCCGGCACGACAGGGGCGGGAGACAACTGGACACTTCGACGAGCTGGCTGCGCTGGTTCCGAGTGGCAACCAGGCAGTGTCGTTGCAGCGTTGCAGTGTTGCAGCCAGCCCAGCCGGCCTGCATTGCGTGCAATGCCGTGCAATGCGTGCAATGACTGCAACGAAGCCGGTCAACCTCGGCCTCGCTACCGGCGCCTTCCCGCCAGCGGCGTTTCGCCTTCACCAGCTCGGCGGATGCCTCGTCGTATCGGTCCAAAAGGGTTATAATGTCGTCAGCGTGCAGGGCGGCCCTCTTCGTGAACAGGAGATCACGCGATGATGCCTGATGGGGGCCGAGGGGCGCAAGGGCAGCGGGGTGAGCGATGCCATCCACGTCGGAATCACAAGCAGGGTTCGAGATCCAGTATGAGGATATCCTCACGCTGCCCGAAGCCGCTGCGTACCTGCGCGTACAGGAAAAGGCAGTGGTGGAGATGGCGACAGCTGGAGACATTCCAGGCCGGCAAATTGGCGGGGAGTGGCGGTTCTCCCGCAGGGCGCTTGAGGACTGGGTGAGATTCCCCGGTCTTCATGCCCGTGATTATTGGCGGCTTCACCCACACTGGTTCTTTGAGTCGCCGTTCATGGATGAATTCTTGGCTGTGCTGGAAAAGCGGCTGCAGGTGCATTTCAGCCAAAGGCAAATGAAGGAAATAGCCCCCAGGCCAGGCTCAAAGCAAGCAGTCCTGAAGCGATTCGGCATCCTCAGCGATGCTGGAGACCTGGAAGAGCAGCTGGAGATCGTTCGCAAGCGGCGGGAGACCGGCGGATGATCGTCTTTGACACGGATGTCATCACGCTGTTGACTTATGGGCAAACCCCAAAACTCAAAGAGCGGATCACCGGGCTGCGCGTGGAGAATTGGGCGGGTTGATGCAGGAAATCGATGCGGTGAACCATGCGTCCCCTTGTATGGTCATGTTAGCCGGTTTCTGCAATAGTAACCGGCGGTAGTGTCGTGAGGAGTTCTGGCGTCCCCCTGAGGCTTGACCTCTTCGGAAAGATTGCTCCCTCCGGCCTTTGGCGCAAGGTGTTGGTACATGCTGCGGCCCCGACCGCTTATCACAAGGATTCCCAGGCCAAAGTCATACCGGAGGACGCTCACGCCTCTTCTTCGACCCTGCCAACAGCGCCTCCTTTTCAAGGCCGTGTTGTTCCTGGCACCCAGGAGTAATCTCCATGACTGTCTCCACGACTCCGCTCGACCGCATCGGCGTCGGCATCGACACCGCACGCTACGGCCATCGCGTCTCCTTCCTCCGTCCCGATCGCCAACCCGCTGCCAAGCCCCTCACCGTCCTCGAGAATCAGGCCGGCTATCAGGCTCTCCAGCAACGCCTCGAACAATTACACCGCCAACATCCCCACGCCCATTTCCACGTCCGCCTCGACGCCGCCGGCCAGTACGCCGCCAACCTCGAACTCTTCCTGCGCGGTCTGGCCCTGCCCCTGACCCTCTCTGTCGGCGAGCCCAAACGCAACAAGGACTACCAGAAGGCCCACTTCCCCAAACGCACCACCGACGACACCGAGAGCCAGGCCATGGCCCGCTTCGCCATCGTCGAGCTGCCTGGACCCACCCCGGCCGTCCCGCCCCAGCTCGCCTTGCTCCGCGAGATCAGCGCCCGCTTGCAGGCTCAGGTCAAGCAGACCACCCAGGCCATCAACCGCCTGCACAACCTCATGGCCCGTGTCTTCCCGGAGTTGGCCACCCTCGCCGAGGACTTCTCCGCCCACTGGCTGCTGCACTTGCTCGACCGCTATCCCACCGCCGAACGCCTTGCCCACGCCCACCTCCAGTCACTGGAAGAGATTCCTTATCTCCCCAAGGACCAGGCCCAGCCGCTGCACCAGGCAGCCAAGCACTCGGTCGGCTCTCTGCGTGGCGCCGTCGCCGAGACACTGGTGCGCGAGCTGGTGACGGGCGTACGTCAGTGCTTGCTGCATGAGGACAAGCTGCGCCAGTTGCTCGAAGAGGCGTTCGCCCAGCTACCGCCCTCTGGCCACCAACAGGTGGTCACGATCCCCGGCATTGGCACGGCCACCGCCGCGGTCTTGGTGGCCAAGATCGTCGCCATCGACCGCTTCGACAGCCCCGAGCAGTTGGTCGGCTACTTCGGCGTCTTCCCGCAGGAAGACAGCTCCGGCGTCGATAAGCAGGGCCGGCCGTTGCCGCCGGGCACGCAGCACATGTCGATGAAAGGCAATGATCTGGTCCGCGGCTACCTGTGGAATGCGGCCCGCACGGCCAGCGTGCATAATCCGGCCGTGCGGGCCTTGTACCACCGCCTCAAAGCCAAGGGCAAACGCGGCGACGTGGCCCTGGGGCACTGCATGCGCAAGCTGCTGCACCTGGTCTTCGCCGTCTGGAAGACCAACCGTCCTTTCGACGACAACCACTATGCTTGGGAGCCGCGTCCGGACCCAGCTCCCGCCGCGGCGCCGGCGGCGCCGGCCACCCCGCTGACGGTGGGAGTGGGTGCCAGCAACGAACAAGCCGTGGGCCACACACAGGCATCGCCTGCACAGCCAGTGGTCACCACGGCTGCCTCCACCGTAGAAGCCAGCGCACCGCCTGTCAAGCCCGCGCCGGCTCAGCCGGCGGCGCGGCCGCCGGTGGATTTCGCCTTCCTGCGGGAACAAATCACGTTGGAGCAGGTGCTGCGTCACCTGGGATTGTTTGAGGGTCTACGAGGCCGTGGCCAGCAGCTGCGGGGCTGCTGCCCCGTGCATGGTCCGATGGGTGCGAAGGAGAGGACATTCTCCGTGCATCTGGGCAAGAATGTGTTCCAGTGCTTCCAGGCGGAGTGCGGGGCGCACGGCAACGTCCTGGACTTATGGGCGGCAGTGCAGGGCTTGCCTCTTTACGAGGCCGCGTTGCATTTAGCGGAGACGTTCCATCTCCACCGGAACAGAGAAGAGGAACCCGTTAGGGGAACCGTTTGACAACCCGAAGAGGAAAGACAAAAAAAATCCGTCATCACGACGGACGGCTCTTGACTTTCAACGGTACATCTTTCCGGGCCCCGCACCGTGGGTCAGATAACCTGCTTATAAGGTGGATGGCGAATTGCCAGGGCTGCCTGCCCTGCCAGCCAAATCCTCGCAGGTGGCGGAGACGCCAGCTGCTGCCGATGCTTGCCCAGTGAACGCCATTCCGCGCCATTTTCCTGTCTGCCTGCCATCCGCCAGGGTATTCGAGAGCGGGCAGGAGAGATGACTTCCCCACGATCAGCGAACCCTGGTGGATGGCCCCGTCGTGACAGACTTCCTTGCCGGCCATGTCCACGGAGACATCCCGGAATACACTGGCTCTTGCTGACATCTTGAAGATCCGGAAAGCCAGGATCGAACCTGAACAATAGTAGCAGTGTCTAAAATTGTGCAGGTCTGGGCCAAAGCCAAGATGCCAGACCAGAAAACGACTTTCGTGAAGGCACTCGGTCGAATGAGTACTGCCGGAGGTACACCTGTGAACGCTGACTGGGTTGCCTTGCTGCTGGCTTACCTGCATGATCCCCCGGACAAGGCGTTGTCGATCCCAGGTCACGTATCTCGTGCTGGCGACAATGTGAAGATTGCAGTCGGCGCTCATGTCAGTAAAGCGATGCTGGAGGAGGCAGTTACGGTAGCCGATCCGCTGGCGTCGATCATCGAGCGACTGCCAATGCCAAAGGCAGGCCGCAAAGGCGATCGAGTGGTCGGGCCGCAGGGGGGTCAACTCCACATTGTGCATCCGCTGTCTGCTGATTCCATCTCGTTGCAGGTGCCAGAGTTGAACGAGGAGTTGACCGCCAAGCAGCAAGAGGAACTTCGCAAAGTGGTGGCGAACCTACCCGGCCAGGGAGACCAGCAAGCACGCAATCGGTTCCTGGCGATCTGGCGATTGTGGCCTGACTCGTTGGCGGACACCTGTAACGCATGTCTTGCCCGGCTGCCGGCGGATACGCGAACCCCCGACCACACGATCTGGCATCACCTGGACGTCACGGCGGCCTTCAAGGCCGCGGTCACCGAAGGGCACGGCGCAGCGTTGCTCACGTTCGCAATTGGACCGGTCCAGCGGTTCATTGAGGCGGCGCGGTCGGTGCGCGACCTTTGGTCGGGCAGCATGATCCTCTCGTGGCTGGCGTTTCGGGCCATGCTGCCGATTATAGAGCAGTTTGGTCCGACCGCGCTCATTTACCCGGCTCTGCGTGGTATCCCGCTGATGGACCTGTGGTTGCAGGACAGCCAGCAACTGGGCAAGGAGATTCCGCTTCCGGACGCCGCCCGTCGGCTCACGCCCTCGCTTCCACACCGTTTTCTGGCTCTGGTGCCGTGGGGGGCGGATGGGACAATGGCGAAGAGCCTGGCCGGCCAATGTCGCAAGGCCGCTGACGAAGCCTGGCAAAAGCTGGCGACGCAGGTGAAGCAATGCGTTGATGGACGACTCCGTGCGCTCTGCCACGATTGGGACAAAGGCTGGGGTAGCCAGGTCGCTGGCTATTTCAGTACGACCACAGCAGTTGTGCCGCTGGCAGGTTCTGGCGAAGAAGTTGACAAGCGACTGGCAACGCTTCTTACAGGGCAAGCGTCATTCGCAGCGGCGTTCCGAGATGCCGACGCAGTCCGCGAGCTTGCCCACTCGATTCCCGCAAGCGATCGGCCCGGATACCCCCAGGGCCATGCCGGCCGATGGCAGTATCAGGTGGAACTCGTTGGACGCTCGCTGGCAGCCCACCGAACGGTTCGTCAAGTTCCGACCCTTGCCAACAATCCAGCGCCCGGCGAGCGGTTCCCGCAAAAGTGTACGCTCCTGGGTAGCTTCGAGCAGATGGGGCCGGATGAACTCGATAGGTCGAACGAATTCTGGAAGGCCATTTCCCATCCCAACAGCGCCCTGAGCATCGATGGCGTTCGCGTGCGGCCCGGCGAGGCCCTGTGCGCCGTGGCGCTAGTCAAGCGGTTCGCCGCTCCGGCGTTTCTGATGGATGAGTTACACCTCGACACGGCCGACCTGCGATTCCCGGATACGTGGACAGTCGCGGCTGCCGATTGGCTCGCGAAGGTAGAGAACCAGGGCCTCAAACTTGGTCCGAAACACATTCACCCCTGGAATGGGCACTGGCTCCACTGGCCGAGTCGCGATTACGACCTTGAAGAAGCAGATCAATGTGCGGCGAATGTCTTCGACCAGATTCAAAAAGCCCGCAAGCAGGACAAGGGGGGTGCAGTGCCCGTCTACTACGCCGTCCTCAAGCTCGACGGCGACGATCTCGGCGGTTGGCTGCGGGGCGAGAAGTCGCGGAAGGTACGCGAGATCATGCACCTGGACTTGGTGAGTTATTACGAGGGACTTGGCGACGCGGCGAAAGCGGGGCTCGAGGCCAGACGGCCCGTCGGCCCTGCGCTGCACGCGGCCATCAGCACGGCACTGGCCAACTTCGCCCTGCACGCCGTGCCCGAAATCGTTCGCCGGCATCACGGCACGACGATCTATTCCGGCGGTGACGACTCATTGATCCTCTTGCCGGTCAGCCAGGCGCTTGGATGCGCCTTGGAACTGCGAAACGCCTACGTGAGCAACTGGCACATTATAACGGGGCGCGAGTACCTGATGATGGGATCGCAGGCCACGCTTTCTGGCGGACTCGTCGTCGTGCATGCCAAGGACGATTTGCGGCTGGCGTTGCAAGACGCTCGGCACGCTGAGAAGCAGGCCAAGGAAGGGGGCAAGGACGCCCTGACCATCACCATTCGCCGCCGATCCGGAGAACATACGTCGGCCCTCTGCCCTTGGTCGTTCGTGCCCACAGTCAACGACTGGACGGAGCAATTCCGAGCAGGTGCTTCCGACCGCTGGGCGTATCATCTCTACAACGACAGGTCGTCCCTCGAACAACTTCCGGTTGAGGCGATGCAGGCGGAAATGCGGCGGCAGATCAAGCGGGCGGAGGAACCCACGCCTCGGCTCCTTCCGCCGGAAAAATTTGCCGAAGCCTTTGAGGCACACTGCCAATCGTCGGTCAAAACCGATACCGGCTCAAGGCCACGATTCGACACGACGGGTGCAGTTCTGAGGAGCTTCCTGACCCTCTGTCACACGGCGTCGTTCCTGGCGCGGGGGAGAGACCGATGACGACGCTGGCGACGACCACAGTCGGCTTGTGCTTGACGCCGCTCGACGTGCTGTTCTTCCGCGACGGTCGGCCGTTCACAGGCTCCGAACGCAGCGTGAGCGGATTGCCGTTGCCGCAGACTCTGGCCGGGGCCATTCGCACGGCGATGTTGCGCCAGGTCGGGTGTGACTTCACCAGGATGAAAGGCGCCTCGACTTTCGTCGAAGCCGTGAAGCGTTCGTGCAGAACGGAAGATCAGTGGATCGGTCAAGTTGTCCTTCGCGGTCCGTGGTTGGCGAAACGAAGTGTGGGCGAGAGCTTGGAGGTATTCGTGCCGGTGCCAGCCATTCTGCAAACAGAGAAGAGCCAGAAGTCCATGGAACTTCACCGCCTCGCGCCGCTGCCGGCCAATCAACAGCTCCCTGGCTGGGATCCTCCTTCTGACCAACAGGGCCTTCGGCCTGTGTGGCTAAAGCACTTGAGTCCCACGGAGCCAGTTGTGGGCCACCTGACGGCGCAAGGGCTGGTAAGGTTTCTGGGCGGTGAGCAATTGACCTCGGAGGATCTTGTGCCGCCGGACGACTTGTTCGGCCTCGACTATCGAACCAGCATCCGTATTTCGCCTGACCGCTTGACTGCCGAGGAATCGCAAATCTTTGGCCGCGGCTTTCTGGCCTTGAAGGAGAAGGTGTTCCTGTACGCCGAGATTGAACTGCCCAACGGTGCGCCCGACGCATCTTCCTTCGATGACATCGGGACGCTCTCTCTGGGCGGTGAAGGGCGGCACTCCACCCTGGAGCGTCTTCCCAGGCCGTATTCCTGGCCATCGCAGGAGAAACCAAAGGGCACTCAAAAGCCCCTGGTTTTGCTGACGACACCGTGCCCCTTCCAGGCCGGCTGGAGACCACGTCGTTTCAATGGACACTTGAAGGCAGCTGCGGTTCCTGGCTCATTGGCCTTCTCCGGCTGGGACCTGGCCCGAGGCGGCCCCAAGCCCACGCGGTTCGCAGTTCCGGCCGGCAGCGTGTATTTCCTCGAATCTCTCCCCAACGACTGGGCACAGACCCTTGCCGAGAACGGCGAGGAGCGTCAGCAAGGCTGGGGCTGTTGCCTGACAGGAGTCTGGACCGATGACTGAAGCCGCACCAAAGACAAGGCCAGCTGAACAGCAAGCCGGGCTGCTTTTCCTGCACGCCCAGACGGGGCTTCATCCTGGCTCGGGAACGGCCCTGGGCACCGTGGACCTACCCATCCAGCGCGAGCGGCATACACAATGGCCCGTCATTCCCGGCTCGACGCTCAAGGGCATCCTGCGTGATGCTTGCCGGCGTTCGGCTGGGCGCAACGGGGTGTTGTTCGCAGCTTTTGGACCTGAAACAGACGAGGCTGACAAGCACGCTGGTGCTTTGAGCCTGACCGACGCTCGGATCCTCGCTTTTCCTGTCCGTTCGCTCAAAGGGGTCTTCGCCTGGGTCACCTGCCCGGCGGTGTTGGAGCGCCTGTACCGGGATTTGAAGCTGGGGGCAACAAATGCCGACCGACTCAGCCTACCATTGGCGCCCGCCAAGGACAAAACCCTCTGCCAGCAAGGCCCGTTGCTGGTGGACGTGAACAAGCTAGTTCTGGAGGAATTTGAGTTCGAGCGAACGGGTGATGCTGGCACCGTGGCAGAATGGATTGCCAATCATGCGGTAAACGACGAGTTCACACAGAACCGATTAAAGAGCCATCTGGTCGTTCTTCACGACGACGACTTCACGTATTTCGTCCGGCATGCAACTGAGATCGTGGCTCGTGTCGGCCTGAATTACGAACGCAAGATAGTCAAGACGGGCGCTCTCTTCTACGAGGAGTTCCTGCCTGCGGAAACTCTGTTCTATTCTGTGGTGCTGGCTAACGCTAGCCGACGGGAGGGAGAGGGCAAGTCCGCACAGGACATTCTGGGCTACTTGAGGGATAACATTCCCTCCATTTTGCAGATTGGCGGCGACGAGACGATTGGCAAGGGACTGTGCGCCGTGCGGCTGGACGGCAGAAAGGACAGTGTATGATGGCGGAAACCATGACGAGCAAACCGGGGCCGACCCTCGACCAGCGCCGCGCCGTTCATGCGTGGGAGATGGTTCAGCGGGCCAAGCAGAAGCAAGGCTTCCACCAGGGACAGGACCCCAAGAAATTCGGTAGCCAGGCCAAGAAATTGCCCACTCGCATCATGGCGGCGGGGTTGGGACAGGCGCTGGCGTTCCTGAAGGCCAAGAAGTACGCACCGGGCCTGCTGGCCGAGTTGACCGAGTGGATGGGTGTGCGACTTCCGAACAAGCAGGGCGAGGCGAAAGACTTGCTGGAGAGAATTGTCAAGGGCGATTCCGACTTCCTGCGCCGGGCGACTGACGAAGTGCTTGCCTACCTCGTCTGGCTGAACCGCTTCGCCGAGGCTGAGGGACTGACGGAAGGAGAAGAATCATGAGCCTCGTCTTTCCGCAGACCACGATCGCGCTCATCAACGCTGTGGCCAACAACCGTCGGCATCCGGGATTGCAGCTCGACAAGTTAAGCGTTCCGGGTGACCAAACTGCGCAGAAAACTGCGCTGGCCACAGTCTGCTCCATCCCAGGCGATCCTCCACTGCTTACTGCGCTTCTTGAGCGTCGGAAACGCCTGCTCGGGACACTACCAGGAGCGCTTTTCTTCTCTTGCCAGACCAACGGCCCCTTGACGCTCCACCTGGCCCGCGCGTCGGCCCTGGAAAACGCCGGTATCTGCCTGCACCCGCTCTACGGCTTTGCCTACCTGCCCGGCAGCGGTTTGAAGGGGATGGCCCGCGCGTATGCCGAGACGGTGTGGCTGCCGGCGCAAACGGACCAGAAGCAGGCGTGGCGGAAGATCGAAGACCTCTTCGGCTGGGCGCCTGGCTCCGATCAGGGAAAGGACTGGAAACCAAACGGTATCCCGGAGCGGGCCAAGGACGACAGGAGCCGTGTCGGAAGCATCGTCTTCCACGACGCCTGGCCGGTCCAGTGGCCGAAGCTCCTGGTGGACATCGTCAATAACCACCATCCCTCGTACTACAGGGGCGAGGACGCCCCCGGGGACTGGGATTCGCCGAACCCTGTCTACTTCCTGGCAGTAACCACCGGAACGGCGTTCGAGTTCGCGCTCGCCAAACGCCGCACCGACGTGCCGGACGCGCTGCTCGTTCAGGCGCGGGAATGGCTCGACGGTGGCTTGACGTATATCGGCGCAGGCGCCAAGACTGCTGCTGGGTATGGCTCCTTTGTTTGTTCCACAGTGACGAAGGGCTCGACTCTTCTGCCGAATTCCACTGCGTTCGCCGAATGCGAGATCACACTCGAACTGGCCACGCCGGCATTCCTGGCCGGTGCTGGCGGGCAGAAGGACGACTGCGATTTGCGCCCAGCCACCATACGCGGTCTGCTGCGCTGGTGGTGGCGGGCAATGCACGCTGGCTTTGTGGCCGTCCCAATCCTGAGGCGTCTTGAGGCTGCCGTTTGGGGCGACACGACTGGTGGGGGCGCCGTTCGCGTTGAGGTGGCACCACTCGGGGAGGTAAAGCCCAGGCTCTACGACAAGCAGGCCGAGGCGCGGAAAAACCTGCTTCCACGGACGCCTGACAAGAAGACTACTCAGGGTCTTTGGTATAACAGCTACGGCATGCACGACGCCGGCAAGCAGCGCCATTATTTGCCGCCAGAGACGAAGTGGAAGCTCGTTCTACGGGCGCGGGACGGCTTGTTCGTATTCACCGACCGAGACGGAAAGCCAATCCCGAGTTCCGCACGGCGCATCGATAAAGTTATCCTGCTCGATCAGGCAAGGGTCGCGCTCTGGTGGTTGTGCATGGTTGGCGGCGTCGGCTCGAAGGCGCGCAAGGGCTTCGGCAACTTCTGCTTCCCATCAAAGTTGGACGGTTTCGCGGGAGGCCGCTTTGTCAGTAAGGGGAAGCAATTGCGGGAGGCCTGCGGCCTGACCGATGACGGCTTTAAGGAACTGTTGGCAGATTCCCCAGCGCTTCGCCAGATGGTTGATCTGGGACGCCAGATTCAGAAGGATGGTGACGGCTGGGTGCATCTCGTTCTACCGACGAGCAACATCTGGCAAGCCATCGATGAAGTTGGCATGGCCGCCCAAATGTTCGCCAAGAAGTACAAACACCAGCGCGAGAAGGCGCTCTCGGCCTTCCGCGTCGTATCGGGCATCCTGCCCGGGGCCACTTCCGTCCCGGTCCGGGCGTGCAGGACCGCCATGCCACCCCGGTGCATTACCACCTTCATCCGGAGGGAACTGGTTGCGTTCTCCGCGTTGCCGCCTTTCCGGCCACCCGCCTGCCAAACTTGACAGGAAGCGCAGCGATGTTGAGCGAACTGCTGCATCATTTCTTGAACACATTCTCCGCAGGAGGGTAACCTGTGCCCCGTTTGCTGATCTGTACCGTTGGCACCTCCCTGTTGACCAACCCGGACCGGCCCTGGGCCGGCTGGTCCGCCAGGCGGCGAGACCCTTTGCCGGTGCCGGCCGCAGTCGATGGCTGGCTGGCTGAAGCAGACCCCGTAACAGCCACTGCTGAAACGAATTCCCTTCGTGGAGTGGGACTCGATAGCTCAGATCGAGTCCTGCTTCTGCATTCCGACACGCCCGAAGGCCGTTTCTGCTCCGAGCGACTCCAAACTTACTTCGGCCAGGGGCGATGCCGCGCTGTGGAGGCCCAGCAACTCTCCGCACTGGGCTACCATCACCCCAGCTTTGCTCAGAATGGCCTCAAGAACCTCGTGGCAGTGGCCGTAGAAGCGATCAACCAGGCGCGCCGCGGTGGCCTGGAGCCGGTCTTTTGCGCCACCGGCGGCTTCAAGGCCGAGATCGCTTTCTTGAATTTGCTGGGTGCCCTTCTCGCTGTCGAAGTGTATTACATCCACGAACAGTTCCGCGAAATCATCCGCTTACCGCGGTTGCCACTCGCCTGGGACGCTGAATGTGTGGCCAACAACCGCGACTTTTTCGACTGGATTGATGCGGATCTTCGACCCAGTGTCGAGGTAGAAACCTGGCTGCGCGGCCGACCAGAGCTTCGCACCCTCGTAGTAGATGATGCCGAGGGGCATACCTATCTGAATGCCGCCGGCAACCTGCTCTTCCGAGCAGCCCGCGAGAGACTGGCGGAAGGCCCACGCGCCACCTGGCCCACCGCGGTGGCTCGTCCCCCGGCCGACAAGAATGGCCTTTCCGGTATGGAGCATCATCGGCCGCGTGGCTGGGAGCGCTTCGTTCAACGCCTCTGTGCCATCGACTGTATCCGCCGCGTTTCCTACGATGCGGCCGCCCATGGCGGACCGGCAGTCAAGGTTCTTGATGCGGATGCCGGCACACTCACGATCCGCTACGGGCCTGCGGATAACGCCCTCCCCCTTCGCGTTGAAACGACAGCAAGCGGTTTGGGGCAATGTGAATTGGTGGCCGATTACCTGCGACACCGCCTGTCCTGAGGAGGTCATCAGGCCCGCCTGAAAGGAGGAGAGCATGTCCGAGACCATCTTCTACTCCATCGGCGTCGATCATCCCACTGCCCCCGAGGAGCCGCTGCCGCCCCTGCCGCCGATTCCGCGTGCGGCGCTGGTGGTGATTGAGGGGCGAGCCCCGATCTGGAGATACGGCCTGGCTTTTCACCGGCTCCACGGATCGCCGGCCGGGGCCATCGCGGTCTACGACCCTCGCCTCGGTGCGGTTGTCGTTGCCTCGCATCATCCGCAGTGGAAAGAAGGGCAGGTCCTCGACGTTACGCCTCCCTCTTCCTCCGGTATCTTGAACGGGAAGGAGCTGCCATGACCAGGAAATTCTTACCCAGCGCCAGGGTTCGCGCGACGATGCAAACGCGCCGCTACACCATTGCACGCTTTGCGCTCGAGGGGGCCGAGGACCGACCGCCGCTTCCTTCGATCACCGAGACTCTCCCTCTGGCCGAGCAGGTCCGCCAGGCGCTGCTGGCCCGGTGCAGGGACCTTGCCCGACGCCGCGATGCCAGCCTTGCCGACGCCGAGATCTGGCGGCTGTCGCCCGCCTTCTGGGGCAAGGACGAGCAGGGCCGGCCGCGAACCGGCCACGAACACGCTTTCTTCCTCCCGGCCGATGAGGACGGCGACGGCCGGGTCGATCACCTCACCGTCTTTGCACCCATGGGCTTGAACGCCCTGGAACGCCAGGCCATCGACAAGCTGCGACGCTTGCCGTTTGGGGACGGCGATCCCCTCCCCCTGCTCTTGATCGGCCTTGGCCGCGAACGCGACTTCCGCGCCCTCTCCTGGAGGAATCGACCGCCTGGCTCTCCGCCACGCCGTTCGTCGTGACCCGCTTTCCCAAGTTACGCGGCCAGAAACGCGATCAGCCGGAGTATTACACCTCGCCACGCGACTTCGTCCGGCATATACTGCATGAGGAGCTGCTGCGACGGCCGCAACTCCCGAGAGTGGCGTCGATCCAGTTTGATGAAGAGGTCGGGATGGGCGGTCTGCGACCGATCCAGTTCACGCGCTGCCGCAGCAAACCCGGCGACGATGGCAACCGTCGGCCTGCCGGCTTCTTCCGGATCACGTTCACTGCTCAGGTCGCTGGCCCGCTGTGCCTGGGTCATGCGTGCCACTTTGGCATGGGGTTGTTCCTGCCCTCGTCGTCGCCCGAGGCCCCGCGAGCGGCGCGGTGATGAAAACCATCGCCCAGGGCAATCCGCCCCGATGTTCTTTGACAATCTGGACTTAACGCACGTCAGGCCCCCTGACCCCTCTCGCGTGCCGGAAACTCAAGAGTGCCAAGGAGTAACGCTCATGCCAGACTCTGCCTTGCCGGTCCTGCGGATGCAATTCCTCGAACCGCTCGCAAGACCGGATTTAACTCTCAGCGGCACTAGAACTTCCAAACGCGAGTCATAACCACGGTTCTCGGACCGTGGACCCATTGAAGCGAGTCATCAGCTGCCGACTCACAAACCACGGTCTCGCCGACCTGGCACGCGCCAGGCCATAACCACGGTTCTCGGACCGTGGACCCATTGAAGCTCGATGTGCCAGGCGCGACAGCATGCCCAGGCGCCGCGAGCCGTCAGCATAACCACGGTTCTCGGACCGTGGACCCATTGAAGCCGTGATGGTCCCCGGCTCCAGCGTCACTCAGCTTGCATCATAACCACGGTTCTCGGACCGTGGACCCATTGAAGCTCAACGTGCTCGGACAGCGCGCATGCCCACGGCTGCAGCTGCATAACCACGGTTCTCGGACCGTGGACCCATTGAAGCCAGGCCGCAGGCTGATACACGGTTCTCGGACCGTGGACCATGCAGCCGGTATCTCGCGTCTGTGGCTCATAACCACGGTTCTCGGACCGTGGACCCATTGAAGCATCGTCGTCCTGACGACTGATGCCGCCGAGCCGATTGCGCCATAACCACGGTTCTCGGACCGTGGACCCATTGAAGCCTGGCTCCGGGTCGGCTTGGGACCTGGCTGCCAGCGTCGCCATAACCACGGTTCTCGGACCGTGGACCCATTGAAGCCCTGTGGACGCGTCGACACAGCGTCAGGTCGGCTGCCCATAACCACGGTTCTCGGACCGTGGACCCATTGAAGCGTCGCAGTCCGAGCACTCCGCCACGTCGGGTCCGCCTACCATAACCACGGTTCTCGGACCGTGGACCCATTGAAGCCCTCCTGGGTTTATCTCGAGTGGCAGAGAATCTTCTCCATAACCACGGTTCTCGGACCGTGGACCCATTGAAGCGAGCCAGGTCTTAACCAGCGGGCGTTCCCAACCCCGCATAACCACGGTTCTCGGACCGTGGACCCATTGAAGCCCCTGTCCCGCCTTGCTTCCACCCTGGCGGTCTTGCATAACCACGGTTCTCGGACCGTGGACCCATTGAAGCCGCGGGTCGGTGAGCGTGCGGGCCGTGGTCATCACCCGGGACATAACCACGGTTCTCGGACCGTGGACCCATTGAAGCAGCTCCTGGTAGGGCTTGGCTTCATCGCTGGCCTCGAAGCATAACCACGGTTCTCGGACCGTGGACCCATTGAAGCCTTTGCCGACACTGCTCCCTGATGAAGCGTGCCCAGGCCATAACCACGGTTCTCGGACCGTGGACCCATTGAAGCTTCTGGATGTATTACAGCCAGCCCAGCAAGGGGGGTCCATAACCACGGTTCTCGGACCGTGGACCCATTGAAGCCATCATCTCCTGCTGCACGTGGTCCCAGCGCGCACCGGCCATAACCACGGTTCTCGGACCGTGGACCCATTGAAGCTCGGCCACCGTCTGACCGTACGATCCTTGGCAGCCAGTCCGCCATAACCACGGTTCTCGGACCGTGGACCCATTGAAGCCGTAGCAGTGACTACGTTGCCAACCAAAGGAGTCGACATAACCACGGTTCTCGGACCGTGGACCCATTGAAGCACGTTCGTTACCCGGTCGGTCGTTCCGGCCGGGAAGCCGGGCTGACGTGCATAACCACGGTTCTCGGACCGTGGACCCATTGAAGCCGGACCTGGCTCATGCAGCCGAGGTCTACGCTCGGCGCCATAACCACGGTTCTCGGACCGTGGACCCATTGAAGCAACGTCACGATCCCACTTCCCGCCGTCGGCAAAGTTGCCATAACCACGGTTCTCGGACCGTGTACCCATTGAAGCGACGTGTCAGCCGTTTGCCTGCACCTTTGGTCCCTGCATAACCACGGTTCTCGGACCGTGGACCCATTGAAGCCTGGCCGGGTGAATTTGCAGGTCAAGAGAAGCGACACTGAGCATAACCACGGTTCTCGGACCGTGGACCCATTGAAGCACCGCATGGATGCCGAGAGGTACATTCTCTCCTGGCTGCATAACCACGGTTCTCGGACCGTGGACCCATTGAAGCTCGGACACAATAAAACCAAACTGCTTGTTGCCATTATCTTCATAACCACGGTTCTCGGACCGTGGACCCATTGAAGCTTCAGGCGTGTGGTCAGTTTGCCAGAGATGATGTGCATAACCACGGTTCTCGGACCGTGGACCCATTGAAGCCGGTGGGCTGCATGGTGTGTTTGCGGCTGATGACCCCATAACCACGGTTCTCGGACCGTGGACCCATTGAAGCGTAGACTTACCAAGGACTAGTTCCTGGTCGTTTCGATGCATAACCACGGTTCTCGGACCGTGGACCCATTGAAGCCCGCGTTACAGCGTTTTATGCCAGCGAGTTATGGTAAGCATAACCACGGTTCTCGGACCGTGGACCCATTGAAGCGTACCTACTAGCATTGATTTGATGGGTGAATCCATAACATAACCACGGTTCTCGGACCGTGGACCCATTGAAGCGAAATGGCGCTGGCCGCGCCCGACCCGGTTGACCGCTCATAACCACGGTTCTCGGACCGTGGACCCATTGAAGCACGTTCACACTGGAGACGACGTACCAGACGCCGCCGCATAACCACGGTTCTCGGACCGTGGACCCATTGAAGCCACACCAGACCGGCGGCGGTCATCTCGGAATGGAACTGCCATAACCACGGTTCTCGGACCGTGGACCCATTGAAGCTCCGACGGGTGGAATTATGGTAAACCAACCGGGTGCTCATAACCACGGTTCTCGGACCGTGGACCCATTGAAGCGACGACCTGGCCGGCTACCTTGAAGAGAAGATCGACCTACATAACCACGGTTCTCGGACCGTGGACCCATTGAAGCTGGACGATTTGCCAGGGCTTGCTGTCCCGGCGGATCATAACCACGGTTCTCGGACCGTGGACCCATTGAAGCATCCCGGCCAGCTGCGGGTAATGGAATCGACGAAGCGCATAACCACGGTTCTCGGACCGTGGACCCATTGAAGCGGCGAACAGGTCCGGAGGGCCGACGTAAGCCAGAGACATAACCACGGTTCTCGGACCGTGGACCCATTGAAGCTACTGTACCAGTGTGCAGTAATAGGATCAGTCCCGGCTACATAACCACGGTTCTCGGACCGTGGACCCATTGAAGCGGTCCACGATTTCCAGCTTCCACACCAGACCGGCGGCGCATAACCACGGTTCTCGGACCGTGGACCCATTGAAGCCCGGCGTGGGTGGTGCTGGAGGCACGGGCGAGGCTGCATAACCACGGTTCTCGGACCGTGGACCCATTGAAGCTACGCGAGGCCGGTCTGGGACGCACCCGTGGCCAGCATAACCACGGTTCTCGGACCGTGGACCCATTGAGTAAGCGTCCGCCGAACCGCAGGCAGGGATGGGAAGACGGAGGAGACGTTCGGGATGCACCAAGAGCTTGCCCAGGCATGACGGTGCTGGTGGGCAGCCGCGCGGTCCAACGGTTCGCCGGGACGAACTCCGGACGGGCAGCGGCGGACGTGTCCTTCTTGGCTTGGCGGGCAGGGCGGCCTGGACCGCGGCACGCTCAGCCGCTGTCCACGACCGCTTCGCTGGCGCGCCGTTGCGCCGCCGCCCAGCGGTCCGGCAGCAGTTCTGGCAGTTGCTCCGCTGCACAGCTCGGCAAACGCTGCAGCACGTCACGCAAGTAGCGCCACGGCTCGATCCCCAGACGCTTGCACGTCTGCACCAGGCTGTACAGCACCGCTGCCGTCTCCCCGCCGCCATCGCTGCCAAAGAACAAGTAGTTCTTACGGCCAACCGCCACCGCGCAGGGCGCCTTCCGCCGCGTTGTTGTCAATCGCCAAATACCCTTGGGTCGTATAACGCTCCAGGGCCTGCCATTGGTTCAAGGCATAAGTGATGGCTTCGCCCATTGGACTCTTCGGCAGCACTCCGCCTCGTTCTTGCTCCAACCATTGTCTTAGCGACGTCAGCAGTGGCACACTCTCTTCCTGACGCAACCGCTGCCGCAGCTGCCAACTCTCTGCCAACGACAACCCCGCATCCTCACTCTGCTGGGTCGCTTTCTTCTCCACGGCATACAACTGGCGAATCACTCCTAACACGCAGGACGCCCGCGCCGCGTCTGTCGTCTGCGCCTCGAAGAACTTCCGCCGCACGTGCGCCCAACAACCGACTTCCACGATCTTGCCGCCGGCATACAGTTGGTCGTAGCCGCTGTAAGCATCGGCTTGCAAGAAGCCCTGGTAGCCTTTCAGGAAGTCCTGGGGCCGTTCTTGCTTGCGATCGGGACTGTAATCATAGACGGTGTAGGGATGGTCCGTGTCGCCCAGGTAGACCCAGACACGACCCTGATGGCTGGCACGCACGCCACGGCTCTGGACTGTCACTGGAGTGTCATCGCTCCCGATCACCTGAGACTTCTTGATGTCGCTGTGCAGCAACTCATAGAGCGGCCGCACCAGGTCAGCCGACTGCTTCAGCCAGTCGCACAGCGTGCTGCGTTTCAGCGGCACTCCCTGCCGCGCGAAGATCTGTTCTTGCCGATACAGCGGCAGGTGATCGCCAAACTTGCTGAGGATGACGTGAGCCAGCAGCCCGGCGCCGCCAGGCAGCGTGGCACTCCCTCCAGCGGCAGGGGTGCCGTGCTCAGCGTCACGACAGGCACGACGCCGGGCTGGAACAAAACGGGGTCCGCTGTTGCAGTGGCCCCAGCAGTGGTTGCTGCCGTCGGGCCGGACCCCGCGGCGGCCGGCTCAGACACCGTGGCCGGTGGCGGCTCGCTTTGCTCGGACAGCTGCCGGCGCCGTTGCTCACAGCCAACACACGCATACTTCAGGCGGACGTTTTCGATGACAAAGATCGACTGCGGCACGCAATCGTATTGCTCGCTGACTTCTTCGCCAATGACCACGCGGGGCAGACCACAGCAACTGCAGCAACGCTCCGCTTCCGTTAGCTCATGCAGCCGACGCTGCCGAGGCAAGTGTTGGGGAGGCCGCTGCCGGCCGTGCTTGTGGCGCCGCTTGGCTTTGGCTGGTTTGCTCTCGTCTGGTCCTGTTGGACCGTCTCCGTTGGCTGCCGCCGCATCCGGTTGCGTAAACAGAGACAATTGGCTGGGGTCGAATCGTTCGCTGCGTGGACCATAGAGACGACGCAGCAGCTGGTCCAGGCGGACTTGGATTTGGCTCAGCTCCCGCTGGCGTGCCGCCAGGGCTCCGAGCAACTCCTCGATCATCCGTTTGAGGACGGCGGGATCGTCAGGCAAGTGCTGGACGTCTAAAGCCGCGGTTGTGGTGGTCGTGGCAGTACTCATACTTAGACATCATAGCAGCCGGCGACGTGTTTTTCGTCGCCATTTGGAAAACAGCTTGCAACTTAAGTGTGCTGAAGACAATCTGTAGCAATCAGGGAAAGTGAGCCACTGCTTGCTGGTCGGCGAATGAGTTGGTCTGAAGTGCTGAGGGCCTCCCGCAGGAGGCCCTCCTGAGAGAAAAGTGGACTTAGAGCGTCGTTGCCGGCCGCTGGTAGCGGTGACGGCGTTCGACCTTTTCCAACACGACCCCGTCTAACAGCATGGTCAGCTCGGCAGCGCGGACCTCCAGTTGTCCAGTCTGCCCAGTTGGTGCGGTCGGAAAACGAAAGACGCCTTCTTCCAACCGCTTGTACCAGATGGCATAGCCGTCTTGCTGCCAGCTGAGGATCTTGAGGCGGTCGCCGCGTCGATTGCGAAAGACGAACCAGTCACCGGAGAGGGGATCGTCGCCCAGCCCCTGGCTGACCAGGGCCGCCAGCCCGTCAAACGATTTGCGGCAATCGACGGCGGCCAGGCAGAGAAAAATGCGTCCGGGTGGTGTCAGGGGGAGCATGGCCTCTCCTCCAGGACAGCCAGCAGAGTACGCAAGGAGGCGGCATCGAAGCCTGGCCCAACGAACAGGCGTCGGCCGTTGCCCAGGACGACTTCGAGGCTCGGCGTGGCGGCGGTAGGTTCGGGGGTGACGTGCAGGGGGACGAAGGTAACAGGGTCTGAGGCCGGGTGCTGGCAGGCGTCGGTGTCGCGTTGGGCCAACGTTCGCCGCCAGCAATAAAAGGACGCCTCGGCCAGCTGGTGGCGGCGGCAGTAGGCGCGGATGGACAGACCACTGACGAGCCAACGTTCGAGGTGGGAGCGCCAGAAACGCTCCTTGTCCGGATCACGAGATCGACCGGCAGACATACGAGATACCTCCAGAGCATGGGTCGGGCGAAACATGCTCGGAGCATACCCGGCGCTGCAACAGTGGTTTTTACCGGACGCTTACCCCATTGAAGCATAGGCAGCATTGAAAAAATTAGTGCCGCACTCCTTCATAACCACGGTTCTCGGACCGTGGACCCATTGAAGCCTGGCACAGGTGGGTTGAGAATGGCCACGGCGACGTTCATCATAACCACGGTTCTCGGACCGTGGACCCATTGAAGCACCAACGTCCCGGTCGTCAAGCAAATCAAGCAGTCTCTGCATAACCACGGTTCTCGGACCGTGGACCCATTGAAGCCACGGCTCGGCTCCAAAATTACACCACCGTCAGTGACATAACCACGGTTCTCGGACCGTGGACCCATTGAAGCCCCACACCCCGAGCCGCCCTGGGACCCGCTTATCCCCATAACCACGGTTCTCGGACCGTGGACCCATTGAAGCAACCAGCCGGCGATTTGTTCGTCGGTCAAATCCTCGTCCATAACCACGGTTCTCGGACCGTGGACCCATTGAAGCCCAGACACCGGGGGGCTAAATGCCAACGCAAGTGGATCATAACCACGGTTCTCGGACCGTGGACCCATTGAAGCATGAATGGTGCCTCTAAACTCCGTTCCTGTGAGGGCACATAACCACGGTTCTCGGACCGTGGACCCATTGAAGCAACAGGTTACTGGACGAGCAAGCCAACCGCGTAAAGCATAACCACGGTTCTCGGACCGTGGACCCATTGAAGCCATCCGTGCAGGCGACAGAACTCGAAGTAGGCTCGTTCCATAACCACGGTTCTCGGACCGTGGACCCATTGAAGCCTGAGTAGCAGTGCATCTTGGCCCGTGGCGACATGAGCATAACCACGGTTCTCGGACCGTGGACCCATTGAAGCTGGTCTGGACAGTCGGGCAATGAGGGCATCGGCGAAGCACCGCAGCGGCCGACGCGACCTGCAACCGGATCTGATCGCCTGACCCTTAACCGTGTTGTCAGGCGAACTGACCAACCGCGGGGTCGTAGCGAAAGACCTTGCACGAGAACTGCGGCGACAAACCACTTTGGAGGTTCACATCCAGGGCATGCAGCGTATTGCCATGAGTTGAGGCGTGCTGTGTCGTGGTCCCGCATACGAAGACTGGAATGCCGCAAAATACCTTGGCCGTGTTGCTCCTGTGAGTGTGGCCGCAAAGGATCGCGTCCGGGGGTTGTTGCTGGATCGCCGCGGCCAGGTGGTGTTCGTCGAGGAGTTGCAACAAGTGATTACTGGCCGCCGGCTCGAAGTGGATCACCCACAAGACGGCACAGCCACGGTACTCAGTCCGTACCTGCTGGGTCAGCAAAGATAATTGTCTCAAGCATTTTCGGTAGGCGCGCCCGCGTCCGAGAAAACCCAGGGGATGAGAACCCATGTCGTGCCGGCGCAAACTGAGATCCGCTCCCAGCAGCACCAGCGTCTCTCCGCCTCGCTGTCGGACCCACAATTGCTGTGCCCCTTGTCCTGCGTGCCAGTACCCTTCAAAGACCCTGTCGAAGCGCGTTCCCCCCGGCAAGTGGAAAGCGAGGTATCGATCGTGATTTCCTGGGATTACGACAATAGGCTTCCCAGGCGCCTGCAGAGTAGGCTGCCCTCGGGCATTGAGATACCCGCTCACGACCGGTTGACCAAGAAACGCAAGAGCTGTTTGCAAGTTCTTCAATCCCCCGGTCGTGGCCAAATCCCCAGAAACAACAAGGACATCGAACCCAGTGCGGTTGGCGTATGCGAAGGCAGCGAAGGCATCGGCGTAGATCGTCCCCTGGCTGGATACGGGGGCCCAGGCGCCGTGGATGCCTCGCTGCCAGGCTTGCAGCAAGTCTGGAATGCCAATTTGATGGGGGACAGAAGCAAAATGGAGGTCCGAGGCATGGAGGATGCGGAAGAGGCTCATCGTGGGCGCCTGGCACGTCGAGTGCCTCAATCTGGAAGGGGCTCAAGGACGGGAGTGGGGACATTGCAGGTTACGACCACGCCTTCACTTCCCTGATCGCTCAGGCCAAGCCGCAGAACCTCGGGAGGCTGCCTGGCAACCCAATCGCGAAAGTCTTGCGTTAGACTATGCATGAGTTTGGCATAATCCGGATGCTTTTCAAGGAATTGAAGATGTTCCACGAGCGCTTTCTCGAATTCATGGCCGAAAACGCCGCGTGCATCGACGATGACTGACCGCGCACCCGTCTCACGGTAGGCCTGATGGCGAGTTAGCATGGCAAGCAGACCGACAAATTGCTCGCCGAGAACGTCACAGGCTTGTTGAACGTCGCTTTCTGTCCACTTCCCCTCTCCACCATTGGCCGGTGGCTCGGCTGGTCTCTCGTCTTGCCTTGCCAATGAGCGGCGGGCCAGCACATCGATCGTAAGCCAGGGCGACACCTCCAGAGCAAGGCGACCTGTTGATCGGCTTGGTACGAACATGCGTTCCACCCCTCCCAGTGAACTGCAATTTCCCAATCTCCTATTCAGGATACTCCCTTGCTCAATCGGATTCCAGCCATCCCGCTACTCTTTGACCCCGGCTGCCTTTTTTCCCGACCAGCACGCATATTGGGGACGCGCCACGAGAGGCCCGGAAGCGACGGCGTGTGTTGCTGGCGTGTTGGCGGTCTCGCTTTTTTGTCATCGCTGGGGCAAGCAAGGACACGTCGGGGCGCTCCCTGACATCACCGCCAGGCAAAAGCGCCGTTGGCGGTGTGGCGGTCTCGGTGCTTTGGTATCGGCCTGTCCTTCCGACCCGAAATCCGCGGCGGTCAGGAGAAAGCAAATGCAATCCCGCAGGGTGGATAGCACGATCCCGCGTCTTCCGGGGAGCCCCGGTTGCACCCGATCCCCCCGTCTGATAGCCTGACTGCTAGCGACACGAACGACATCTGGAAAGGACCGGCCACGTCCGCCGGCATGGTGCCATCATGAGCGAACAGGACAAACCAGCCGATACCCCCCAGCCCGCACCCGAACCGCAGCAGCCCATCACCCGCAAACCGGATCGGATCGACCTGCTGCGCGAGAAGCGCGCCACCAAACCAAAGGTGGAGACGTCCCGGGCGCCGTCGCTGGAGAAGGAGCAGACCTACGGCTTCGGCAAGAAAATCGAGAAGTTTGACGCCGAGATGGAGCATGAACTGGAGGAGGCCCTCCAGGGCTTCAGCGATCAGGACTTGCTCGCCAAGGAGGAGCGCGGCCCCAAGCAGGAGGCGCCGGCCCCGGGGATGAAGAAGGGCCGGGTCTACTCGGTGCGCGGGCAGGACGTGTTCATCGAGCTGCCGGGCGGCCGGACCCAGGGGCTGCTGCCGGCCGAGCAGTTCCCCGAGGGCGTGCCGGCGCCGGGGACCGAGGTGGACGTCCACATCGAGGGCTTCGACAACGCCAACGGCCTGCTGATCCTGTCGCGCCAGGGAGCGGCGGTTCACGTCGATTGGAGCAGCGTGGCCGAGGGGATGATCGTCGAGGCCCGCGTCACCGGGACCAACAAGGGCGGCCTGGAGGTCAACGTCAACGGCATTCGCGGCTTCATGCCCATCAGCCAGATCGAGGCCTTCCGCGTCGAGGATACCGCCCCCTACGTCAACCAGCGGCTGCGCTGTCTCATCGCCGAGGTCGATCCGAGCGAGAACAACCTGGTCGTCAGCCGGCGGGCCCTGCTGGACAAGGAACGCGAGGCGAACAAGGAAAAGCTGTGGCAGGAAATCGAAGAGGGCCAAGTCCGCGACGGCGTGGTGCGCAACGTCCTCAACTTCGGGGCCTTCGTGGACATCGGCGGCGCCGATGGCCTGGTGCCCGTCAGCGAGATCAGCTGGACCAAGGTCGATGACGCCACCAAGGTGCTGCAGCCGGGCCAGCCGATCAAGGTCAAGGTGATCCGCCTCGATCGCGAGAAGAAGAAAATCACCCTGGGCCTGCGCCAGCTGACCGCCAGCCCGTGGGACACGACCCTGGAGAAGTACCCGCCCGGCGAGACGGTCAGCGGCAAGGTCACCCGCATCGCCCAGTTCGGCGCCTTCGTCGAGCTGGAGCCGGGCATCGAGGGATTGATCCATATTTCGGAGCTGGCCCCGCAGCGGGTCTGGCGCGTCAACGACGTCGTCCAGGTCGATCAGGTGGTGCAGGTCAAGGTGCTGAGCGTCGATGCGGCCCAGCGGCGCATCAGCCTGTCGCTGAAGGCGGCCCGGCAGACCGAGGAAGCAGCCCAGACCGAGGAAGGAGAGGAAGAGGAGACGGCGGAGGAGTACAAGCCGAAGCCGCGGAATTTCGATCTGCGCGGCGGCCTGGGCAACAAGTGAACCGAAGTGAGACCGTCCATGTCATCCTCCGAACAGATTCAGCCCACCCGGCCCGAGGGCAAGCCGAACTTCTCTTCGGGAGACGAACCGCCCCCGCTGCGTCCCAAAGAACCGGGCCGCAGCGAGGGCGGCTCGATCCTCTTCGCAACGCTGTTCCTGTCCTTCCATTTCTTGCTGATTGCCGGCCTCATCGCCGGTGCCTTGTTCTACGTCCCGCGCCATGCGAAGGTGTTCCGCGATTTCAACATGAAGCTGCCTCCGGGCGCCGAGCTTGCGATCGACGTGTCGCGCTGGGTGAGCAACTACTGGTACGTTCTGGCCCTCTTCCTCCTGCCGTGCCTCGTGCTGGATGGGGCGATCCTGTTCCTGCTGCACCGGTCGCCGCGCACCCGGCACTGGAGTTACGTCTGGGCCCTGATGTTCATTCTCCTGCCGCTGGTCCTTGCGGGCTGCATGGGCGGGGGGTTGTTCTCGGCTTACCTCACACTGCTGGAGGGGCTCAGCCGGTAGGAACAAGCGCAGGCTAAAGCCCTGTCTTTTCACGGTGACATCCGTCACCGTGAAAAGACAGGGCTTTAGCCTGCGTCTTCTGGAACGGACTCTCTGGGCCCAGTTCGCTCCTCTCACAGCACCGGCTTGACCTTCCAGATGTCGCTGGCGTAATCCATGATGGTCCGATCGCTGGAGAACCGCCCCATCCGGGCGACGTTGAGGATCGCCCGGGTCACCCAGGTGTTGCGGTCGCGGTAGGTCCGGGCGGCGGTGTCGTGGGTGCTGAGGTACGACTCCAGGTCGGCCAGGTGGAAGTACGGCTCGCCGCGGGTCAGCAGCTTCTGGAAGACCCAATCGTGACCGCCCGGGCGGCGCGGACAGAAGCGGTTGGCCTTGAAGCTGTCCATCACCCGGCGGATCTGCGGATTGCGGTTGTAGTAGTCCCACGGGTTGTAGGTGCCGGACTGCTTCATCTTCTGGATCTGCTCCACCGTCAGCCCGAAGATGAAGATGTTGTCCGCTCCGACCGCCTCGCGGATCTCGATGTTGGCGCCGTCCAGGGTGCCGATGGTCAGGGCCCCGTTCATGGCGAACTTCATGTTCCCCGTGCCGGACGCCTCGGTCCCGGCCGTCGAGATTTGCTCGCTCAGCTCGGCCGCGGGAATCAGGATCTCGGCCAGGGTCACGCGGTAGTCGGGCACAAAGACCACGCGTATCTTGCCCTGGGTGCGCGGATCGGTGTTGATCGCCAGGCCGACCTCGTTGATCAGCTGGATGATCTGCTTGGCCGCCACGTAGCCGGGGGCCGCCTTGCCGGCGAACAGGTAGGTCCGCGGCTGGATCGGGTCGCGGCCGTCCTCGACCAGGGTCAGGTACTCGTGGACCACGTGCAGCACGTTGAGCAGCTGCCGTTTATACTCGTGGATGCGCTTCACGTGGACGTCGAACATCGAGTACGGGTCGAGCACGTCGCCGGTCAGGTCGCGGATCAGCTCCACCGGGCGTTCCTTGGCCTGCTGCTTGATCTTCCAGAAGGCATCGCGGAAACTGGAATCGCCCAGGGACTTTTCCAGCTCGCGCAGCCGATCCAGGTCGGTGATCCAGCGATCGCCGATGGTGTCGGTGATCAGCCGGGACAGGCCGGGGTTGCTGGCCAGGATCCAGCGCCGCTGAGTGACGCCGTTGGTCTTGTTGTTGAACTTTTTCGGGCTGAACTGGGCGAACTCGGGCACCAGGTCGGTCTGCACCAGCCGGCTGTGGACCGCGGCCACGCCGTTGACCGAATGGCTGCCGACGATCGCCAGGTTGGCCATCCGCACCTGGCGCGATTCGCCCTCCTCGATCAGCGACATGCGCCGCATCCGCTCGGTCTCGTTGGGGTAACGGCGGGCCACGTCCGTCAGGAAGCGGTGGTTGATCTCGTAGATGATCTGCAGGTGGCGCGGCAGCACCTTCTCGATCAGGGCCACCGGCCATTTCTCCAGGGCCTCGGCCATCAGCGTGTGGTTGGTGTAGGCGAACACGCCCGTGGTGATGTCCCAGGCTTTTTCCCAGTTCATGTCGTGCTCATCGATCAGCAGCCGCATCAGCTCGACGATGGCCAGCGTCGGGTGCGTGTCGTTCAGCTGGATGGCTGCCTTGTCGGGCAAACCCGCCAGGTCGCTGTGGTCCTTGAGATAGAAGCGCACGATGTCGCGCACCGAGCAGGCCGACAGGAAGTACTCCTGGATCAGCCGCAGCTCCCGGCCGGCGTCGTTGGCGATGCTGGGGTAAAGGACCTTCGAGATCGTCTCCGACAGCACCTTCTGCTGCACCGACTTGATGTAGTCGCCCAGGTTGAAGATGTTCATGTCCAGTTCCGACGAGGCGCGGGCGCCGAACAGCCGGAGGTAATTGACCGTGTGGCCGCCGTAGCCGGCGATCAGCACGTCGTGCGGCACGCCAATGACCACGCGCCAGTCCAGCCACATGGGGTTATAGTTGCCGCGCCGGTCGGTGGCGTGCTCGACCCGGCCGTAGATGGGCAGCTCGATGGCATCCTGCGGCCGTTCGATCTGCCAGGGGGTGGCGTAGGTGCGCCAGCTGTCGGGTTTCTCGAATTGCTCGCCGTTGCGGATCTCCTGGCGGAACAGGCCATACTCGTAGTTGATGCCGTAGCCGTAGCCGGGCAGGCCGAGGGTGGCCATCGAGTCGAGGAAACAGGCGGCCAGCCGGCCCAGGCCGCCGTTGCCCAGGGCGGCATCGACCTCGGCCTCCTCGATCTCGGCCAGGGGGACCTCCAGCTCGCGCAGCACCGCCTGGTAGTCCTCGTACAGGCCCAGGTTGAGCAAGTTGTTGCTCAGCGAGCGGCCGATCAGGAACTCCATGGACAGGTAGTAGACGCGCTTGGTGTCGGCCTTGCGGTAACGCTGCTCGGTCTTGAGCATGCTATCGACCATCTGGTCGCGCACGGCCAGGGCGATGGCGAAGAAACGCTCCCGGGGCGACAGTTCCTCCAGGGTGCTGCCCAGGGAATAGGTGACGTGGCGCAGGATGGCCTGACGCAATTTCAGCCGGGGGGAGGGGACCGTGGTGTCGAGTGTGGCGGTTGCCATGACAGCAATCCTTGGAAAAAACGCAGTTGCAACGGACCAGATCCGTTTACCTGGCGGTTGGTTGACGTTATCCTACGAGAAGGGAGGCCCGAGAGGCTACCCAGTTTGCCCGTTAGCCCGACGCGCCAGCGAGGGAGGCCAGTAACGAGAGGACGCGGCAATGGCCAAGCAGGTTCGCGAGTACGCCAGCGAGCTGAAGCAGCTTGCCAGTATTCGGGCCTTTATCGAGGAAGAGTGCCGGCGTGCCTGGGGGGTGGCGCGGACCGGGGGCGGTGCGCATTCTGCTTCCCCTGGGGAAGCAGCGCTGGACCAGCTGCTCCTGGCCGTCCAGGAGACGGCGACCAACATCGTCCGCCACGGCTACCACGATGACGCCCGCCGGCCCATCCGGGTGGTGGTGGAAGTCAGCCCCGACGAGGTCTGGCTGCTCTTTCATTATCCGGGACGGGACTTTGACCCCGAGCAAGTCCCGCCGCCCTGCTTTGATGGCACCCGCGAAGGCGGTTTTGGCGTCTACCTGATCCAGAAACTGGTCGATGAGGTCCGCTATCACCGCGACAGCACCGGGCTGTGCAGCGTGCAGTTACGCAAGAAACGATCTCCGGCAGCGCCCCAGGAGTCCCAGTCATGCAGTTGACCGTTGAAACCATCCGCACCGTGGCCGTGGTTACCCTGCACTTCGATGAGTTCGACGCCAGCATCTCCGACGAGTTCAAACGGCAGATGCAGCCGATCTTGCAGAGCAACCCGCGCGTGGTCCTCGACCTGGCTCGTGTTCGCTTCGTGGACAGCAGCGGCTGCGGTGCCATCCTGTCGTGCCTGAAAGCACTGACCGCCCAGGGCGGCGACCTGAGGCTGTGCGGTGTCCAGCCCCGGGTGCGAACCACCTTCGAGCTGATCCGGCTGCACCGCATCTGCGAGCTTTTCACCAGCCGCGAGGACGCGGTGGCGTCGTTTCAGAAGATGTAAGCGTTCTCGACCCCTGCCGGCTTGTCCGGCAGGTGAAGCAGGTCTGAAGCTAGAGCGGCGCACGCAAGAAAAGAGAATTCTTTCTTCTTCGCCAACCTTAGCGTTCTCGACCCCTGCCGGCTTGCCCGGCAGGTGAAGCAGGTCTGAAGCTAGAGCGGCGCACGCAAGAAAAGAGAATTCTTTCTTCTTCGCCAACCTTTCTAGCCATTGACCTCCTTCACCTGCCGGGCAAGCCGGCAGGGGTCGAAAAAGTGGGAGAGCCGAGCATGGCCGTTCTGCGTGACCTGAGCAGCAACCGGGAGTATCCCTTGCGGGGCAAGATCACCCTGGTGGGACGCGATCCGACCTGCGACATCGTGGTCGGCACCGAGCGGACCTCCTGGAGGCACGCCCTGATCTTTTACTCCAGCAAGGGCTACGCCATCGAGGACCTCGACAGCGTCAACGGAACGCTCGTCAACGGCCGGCGCATCCAGCAGCGGACCGATCTGCACGCGCGCGACCGGGTCGAAATCCCCGGCTTGCAGGTCGTCTTTTACGACGACAATCCCCCGGCGACTTCGCCCGGCGAGCCTGCACCGGCAAGTCAGGACGTGGTCGCCACGGACTCCCGGGTTGAGCAAGCCACACCCGAGCCGCTGCTGCCTCTGGGAAAGGCCCCTCGCAAGGAGGAAGCCGAGGGAGGGGCCTCGGCTTCCTCTTTCCTCCTGCCGGCTTCCTCCTTCCGCGGCGGCGACGATCAGGACGAACTGTCGATCCTCTCGTCTCTGGAGGTCGGCGGCGCCGGCCGGCTGGAGGTGCGTCCCGAGGCCAAGCTGCGGGCCATCCTGGAAATCTCCCAGGCGCTCAGCGACACCCTGCAGCTGAACGAGGGGCTGGTACACGTCCTCGATCGGTTGTTCAGCATCTTCCCGCACGCCGACCGCGGCTTTATCCTGCTGCGCGACAGCGACACGGGACAGTTCACCTGCAAGGCGGTGCGCAACCGCTTGCCCGGCGCCAGCGGCGAACTGCCCCTCAGCCAGAACATCCTCAACCATGCCCTCACCTCGGGCCGGGCCATCCTCAGCGCCGACGCCGGCCATGACGCGCGCTTCGATCCCTTCCAGAGCATTCAGCGCTTCCGCATCGGCTCGATCATGTGTGTGCCGATCCTGTCCGGGACCGGCGAACGCTTCGGCATCATCCAGATCGACACGCGCGACAAACGGCACCCCTTCTGCGAGGAAGACCTGGAGGTGCTGATCGCCGCCACGACCATGACCGCCCGTGCGGTGGAACTGGCCCGCTGGCACCGGCAGCAGAGCGACCTGGAGGCAGCCACGCGCATCCAGAAGAGCTTCCTGCCGGCGAACCGGCCGCAGGTCCCCGGCCTGAGCTTCTTCGATTACTACGCCCCGGCCCGGGTGATCGGCGGCGATTACTTCGACTACGTGCCGCTCCCCGACCGCCGGCTGGGCGTGGCCCTTGGGGACGTCAGCGGCAAGGGGATCTCCGCGGCCCTGCTGATGGCCCGGCTGTCGGCCGCGGTGCGTTTCAGCCTGGCGACGGAGCCGAGCCTGGCCCAGACCGTCGGCCGACTCAACAATCTGATGATGCAGGTCGAGGCCGACCACTTCATCACCTTCGTGGCTGCGGTCATTGACCTGAGCGATTACTCGATGACGCTGGTCAACGCCGGCCATCCGCCCGTGCTGCGCAAGCACGGCGTCCACGGCGAGGTCCACGAGATCGGCGAGCCCCAGGTCGGGCTGCCCCTGGGTGTCTACGATCGGCCCTACGAGGAAGTCCGGATGCAGCTGCAGCCCGGCGACACGCTGGTGTTCTACACCGACGGCATCACCGAGGCCCGCAATCCCGCGGGCGATTTCTACGGCAGCGATCGGCTGCGCAGCCTGGTCGAGTCAGGCCCGACGGAGGCGGCCCCGCTGGGTGAGGCCATTCTCGCTGAGGTTCGCCGTTTCGCCGCGGGGCGCTTGCAGAGCGACGACCTGACCCTGGTGTGCCTCAGCCGGCATTCATAATTTCAAAAATCAAACCACGGATAACACGGATAACACGGATAAAACTTGGGTTGTTGTTCTTATCCGTGTTATCCGTGTTATCCGTGGTTGAATTCATGACTTCAGAGAATCTTGTACAACGGCCCTCCCGGAGCCGCCATCGCTTCGACGCGCTTGACCAGGGCGGGGTCGTCCTCCAGCGGCGGCGCGTGGTGCGGCTTGATCCGGGCGTCGATCACCAGCGAGCCTGTGCAGCCCCAGTGCTTCTCGTGGGTGAAGGCCCCGATGCCACAGACGTCCGCCGCCGGGTTGGAGCGCGTGAACGTCACCCAGATCCAGTTGTTCAGCGTCTCGGCGGCAAATTCGCTGTCGTCCACCAGCAGCAGCAAGGGAAACGCGTTGATCGGGTCGCCGGGACGGTAGAACGTACAGAAGCGCTCCACGTCGGCCGGCGGAGATGCCGCCTGGGCCGGGTATTTCGGCGCCTGGATGGCCAGGATGCCGGGCAAGCAGATCCGCGGTTCGGAGAACCCCTCGGGCAGACGCAGGTTCGCGGGAAGCTCGGCGGCCAGCTGCCGGCGTTTGGGACCGGCCGCGGCCAGGACCACCTTGGAGCCGGAGTTCAGGCCGGTGCCGCTGTAATCCAGCGTGTCGATGGTGGTGCAGGTCTGGAAGTGCAGGTCGGTGCGGAAGTCGATGCGCTCCAGCAGGTGCATCAGGAACGCGGGAATGTCGTGAATGTCCAGCTTGGGGTTGTCCTCGCGGGCCACGATCAGCAGGTACTTGGCCAGCGACAGCTGCCCCTGGCCGAGGATGGCATTGGCGATGGTCAGCAGTTCCTGGGGCCTGCGTTCCCGGGCATAAGGGACATAACGCTCGCTGCCGATGGCCAGCAACAGCGGATGGACGCCGGCGGCATCGACCGCGTGGATGGCGTGGACCCCGTGAACCACCGTGGGAATGACCGGGCCAGTCAGCTCGTGGATGATCGCGCCAAAGCTGGTGTCCTCCTGCGGCGGCCGGCCGACCACGGTGAAAGGCCAGATGGCCCCGGGACGGTGATAGACGCGCTCGACGTTCAGCACCGGGAAATCGTGGACCAGGCTGTAGTAGCCGAGATGATCGCCGAACGGTCCCTCGGGCAATTGCTTGTCGGGGTCCACGGTGCCGACGATGCAGAAATCGGCCTCCGCGGGGATCGGCAGGAAGGGGTGTTTGCCGCCCTGCAGGGGCGGCTGCACCAGGCTGAGGCGCCGGCCTCCCAGGGCCCCGGCGAAGGCCAACTCGGGCAGGCCCTCGGGCAGCGGCATCACCGCCGACAGGATCAGGGCCGGCGGGCCGCCGACGATGACGTTGACCCGGAAGGGCACGCCGCGTTCCAGGGCCCTGGCATGGTGGACGCCGATGCCGCGGTGGATCTGGTAGTGCAGACCGACCTGGCAATCCGGCTCGTACTGGCCGCCCGAGAGCTGGACGCGATACATCCCCAGGTTGGAGTGCCGCCAGCCCGGCCGGGCCGCGTCCTCGGTGTAGACCAGCGGCAAGGTGGCGAAGGCGCCGCCGTCCCTGGGCCAGCACTGGAGGTGGGGCAGCTTGCTGATGGTCGTTTCCCCGGCCAGGATGGGGCCCTTGCGGACGAATTTGGGCAGGGTGTGCCAGAGCGTGGAGGGGATGTCGCGATACCGCCAGGGGTCCTTCCAGAAGGCGCCCGGATCGATCTTCAACTCGACCAGGTGCCGCACCGCTTCCAGGGTATCGCGGAAGAGAAAGCGCGTTCGCTCCAGGGTGCCGAACAGGTTGCTGACCATCGGGAAGTCGCAGCCCTTGACGCGCGAAAAATACAGGGCCGGCCCGCCTTCCTGGTAGACCCGGCGATGGATCAGGGCCATCTCCAGATACGGGTCCACCTCCACGTCGATGCGCCGTAACTGACCGGTCCGCTCCAGGTCGGCGACACAGTCCCTCAAGGTGCGATAGCCCATGCGCTCCACCCTCAATGACCACGGCTCCCAGGTCATTGTAGGCGGCTCAGGTCGTCAAAAGCGGACCTCGAAGCCGAAGCTGAATCCGGTCGCCCAGAAATCCGATGTCTTGAGCGGCGCCAGGGGATTGAGCGGATTGCTGTTCATTCCGGGGGTGCCGCCGAACAGGACGTTCTGGGTGATGTCCACGTTGCGGCTGATCTGGTCGCCGGGCCGCATCCAGCCGGTGGCGTAAAGGAAGTTGAAGCCCAGGTTGCAACTGATGAAGTCGTTGATAGCATAGCTGCCCTGCAGCTGGAACTCGGGCACCGCGGTGAAGACATTGCGGCGCGTCGAGCCGATGTTGCTCGGCTGGGCGAAAATGCCGCCGGCGTAGCTGCCGGTGGGAACGCCGAAGGCATTGTTGCTAATGTTGGTTGTGCCGCTGATGTTCAGCGTTTCCGCGGTATTGCCCAGGGCCAGCTTGACGGCCCCCTCGACGGCGAACCGTCCCAGGGCGCACCCCAGACGAGTGCCGAGCTGCGCGCCGGCGAAGGTGTTGCGCGTGGAGAAGCCATCATTCAGGGTAGCCGTGCCGCCGGTGAGGGGGTCGGTCAGGTTCGCTTGCAGACCGATCGACTCCACCAGATCGAGGTTGCGGAAACCGACCAGCAGCTGCCAGTAGGCAAAGTCCCCCTGCGCCAGGCCGATGAGGGCGTTGGCTTCCACTCCATAGAACTGGCTTTTGGCCGACACCTGATAGCTGGCCGGGTTGGTGCCGTTGTTGAGCGTCGTCTCGCCGAGGGCGAAGTTGGCACCACTGGGGTTGGCCCCGGTCAAGGGAGCCGGGATACCGATGTCGTTGGGCCCGAAGGGAATGGTGGCGCTGAACGGGACGCCGACAATGGGAGGGTTGATACCGTCGGAGGAGGCGCTGTAGGAGATGGTGCTGTTTTGCAGCACGAAACCGCTGGCCTCGAAGCCGAGGCTCCGCCCCGAATCGACCCAGCCGCCCACGGTGAACCGGCCGCCACTCAGGGCGCCGAAGTTCAGCCCATTGCTGGAGCCGCTGCCAAAGAGGACTTGCGTGCCCGTCTGGTTCTGGGCGGCGATGGTGGTCAGGTCGTTGTTGGCGGTCAGCAGGGCCACGGGCAGCGGTCCGCTGCGAATGAACCAGAGCAGGTAGTCGGCACTGACCCACAAGCAAGGCGCATCGCGGCCCTTGACTTCCAGAGCCCCATCGCTGAACAGTCCGAGCGGATTCCGGCCTCCGTCCTCGGCAGGAGACACGGAGGAAGCGGCCGGGGCCGGGACGGCGGCCCGCACGCCTGCGTGCGCTCCGGCCGGCAGGCCGGCCTGCGCTTCGCTCGCGGGCTGGGCCGGCGGGGGCGTTGCGGGCGTCTGGGCCTGGGACAGGCTGACGATGAGCAGCCAACCGCCGAGGCAGCCGAGCAGTTTTGTTTGCATCGCGTGACCCAATCCTTTGCGGCCCTTGCCCCAGGGCGATGCCCTGGGCTATCCTGTTGCGCCCCTTCGGGGCGGAAGACCAAAGACAACAGCCCCGAAGGGCGCAACAGGATAGCCCAGGGCATCGCCCTGGGAGTCCTGGGCGGGGGTGGGAAAAGCCCTGTAAAATCATCGGCCAAACGGAAGGGAACCTTTACAGGAATCGGAACCGACCGGGTAAAATGGGTAGCGGACCTGGCGCAGGCAACTGCTGCACGGTGTATGCCGGCGCTGTGGGCCGGGTTCCAGCGCGCGCCCTGATCCAGAAACGGCTGCGACCATTTGCTCTTCGGGGTGCTTCTTGACATAATAACCCCGTTGCCGGCGCGGGGGCGAAGTCTGTCTACGAACGTGACGAGAAACACCATGAATGAGCTGGAGTTTCGGCCGGGTCTGGCTGACGTGCCTGTCGCGAAGTCGGCCATCAGTTTTATCGATGGCAAACGGGCCCGACTGGAGTACCGGGGCATTGCGGTGGAGACGCTGGCCCGAGAAAGTGGTTTCGAGGAGACATCCTGGCTGCTGCTGAAGGGGAAGTTGCCCAGCCAGCGCGATTTGGCGAGCTTTTCCCATGAGCTTAGCCACCATCGACGACTCAAGTACAAACTGATTGACCTGATCAAGTGCCTGCCCGAGACCGGCCATCCGATGGATGCGCTGCAGGCCGGCGTCGCCGCCCTGGGGATGTTCTACCCGGCCCGCGACGTGAACAACCAGCAGAGCAACTGGGAATCGGTGGTCCGGCTGATTGCCAAGCTGCCGACCATTACCGCCGCCTTCCACCGGATGCGGCACGGCGACGAGGCCATTGAACCGCGCGACGACCTGTCGCATGCGGCCAACTTTTACTACATGCTCACCGAGAAGGAGCCGTCGCCGGCCATCACGCGGGTGCTGGACGCCTGCCTGGTGCTTCACGCCGAGCACACCATGAACGCCTCGACGTTCAGTGGTCGGGTCACCGGCTCGACCCGGGCCAATCCGTACACGGTGGTCAGTTCGGCCATCGGCACCCTGACCGGTCCGCTGCACGGCGGCGCCAACGAGCAAGTGCTGGCGATGCTGGACGAGATCCCGTCCGTCGAGGAGGTCCAGCCCTGGCTGCAGCGCAAGGTGGAGGCTGATCCCAAGTACAAGATCATGGGTTTCGGTCATCGGGTGTACAAGGTGAAGGACCCCCGGGCCACGGTGCTGCAGGAGCTGGCCGAAAACGTCTTCGTAGAATCGGGCAGGCCGCTGAAATACCAGATCGCCGTCGAGCTGGAGCGGGTGGCGGCCAGCCCTGACTTCGAGTTCAGCAAGAAGTTCGTTTTCCCCAACGTCGATTTCTATTCCGGCATCGTCTACGAGGCGCTGGGCATTCCGCGCGACCTGTTCACGCCCATCTTCGCCATCTCGCGGGTGGCCGGCTGGCTCAGTCACTGGATTGAACAGTTGAAGGTCGATAAGATCTTCCGCCCCGAGCAGATCTACGTCGGCGACCACGACGTTCCCTACGTGCCGCTGGAGAAACGGCCCTGAACCCCGACAGAGGGAACTGTGTCCCGGAGAGCAGGGGGCGCCGGCCCTCCGCTCTCCGGTTCGCTTGATCCCTCGCTGACAGGAAAGTCCCATGCTGGATGCGGATTTCGTTTACAACAATCTCGACGCTGTCCGGACCAACTGCGTCAATCGGAACGTCAACGCCCCGGTTGATCGGGTGTGTCCGCTGTACGAGGAACGCAAGCGGCTGATTGCTCAGAAACAGCAGCTGGAGCAGAGGGCTAACGAGTTCTCCAAGGAGACGGGGCAGCTGCTCGGCAAGGAGAAAGACCCGGCGAAAAAGGAAGCCCTGAAGCAAGCCCGCAGCGCCGAGGGCAAGGCCCTCCGGGACCAGATCGGTCCGCTCGACGCCCAGCAGAAGCAGGTCGAGGCCGACCTGAACGCGGTCCTGGCGATGATCCCCAACATGACCCACCCGGACGCCCCGGTGGGCACGACTGCCGGGGACAACAAGGTCATCAAGCGCTGGGGCGAGCCGCGACAGTTCGGCTTCAAGCCGAAAGACCACGTCGCCCTGGCCGAGGCGCTGGACCTGGTGGATTTCGAGGCCGGGGCCAGCGTGGCGGGGCAGAAGTTCTACTTCCTCAAGAACGAGGCGGTGCTGCTGGAACTGGGTCTGATCCAGTACGCGATGCAGACGCTGATCCAGCACGGCTACACGCCGGTCATCACGCCCGACCTGGCGCGAGTCGAGGTGCTGGAGGGGATCGGCTTCATTCCCGCGATCCCAACCCGGAAACGCGGCAGGTCTACACCATCGCCGACAGCGACCTGTGTCTGGTGGCCACGGCCGAGATCACCCTGGGCGGCATGCACCGCGGCAAGACGCTCAACGACCTGGACCTGCCGCTGAAGTACGTCGGCCTGTCCCATTGCTTCCGAACCGAGGCCGGCGCTCCCGGCCGGGATGCCGGCGGACTCTACCGGGTGCATCAGTTCACCAAGGTGGAGATGTTCGCCTTCACCGCTCCCGATCAGAGCGAAGCGGTCCACAAGGAGCTGCTGGCCATCGAGGAAGAGGTCTTTCAGGGCCTGGGCCTGCCGTATCACGTCATCGACACCTGCACCGGCGACCTGGGCGGGCCGGCCTACCGCAAGTACGACCTGGAAGCGTGGATGCCGGGCCGCGGCGAGAAGGGCGAATACGGCGAGGTCACCAGCACGTCCAATTGCACCGATTACCAGGCCCGCCGGCTCGACATCCGCTCCAAGAGGCCCGGCCAGAAGGGGACGCACTTTGTCCATACGCTCAACGGCACGGCAGTCGCGGTGACAAGGGCGATCCTGGCCATTCTCGAGAATTACCAGCAGGACGATGGCTCGGTGGAGATTCCAAAGGTGCTGCGTCCGTGGGTGGGGAAAGAACGGATCGCACCGCGTAAAATGAAGTGAGAGCAACCCAGTAACCCAGGGCGATGCCCTGGGCTATCCTGTTGTGCCCCTTCGGGGCGGAAGACTGGCCTCTCTTTGCCCCGAAGGGGCGCAACAGGATAGCCCAGGGCAGCGCCCTGGGTAACCGACCGCCGGTCCCTTATGAACCCTCCTGAACCAATGCCGCTGCCGCCCAGCGAGAAGGTCAAGACGTTTCCCACCAAGCCGGGTGTCTACCTCATGAAGGACAAGACCGGCGTGGTCCTCTACGCCGGCAAGGCCAAGAACCTGCGCAACCGGGCCAGCCACTACTTCACCAAGGCGGCGGCCGAGGATGCGCGCACCGCCGACCTGGTGCCGCTGATCGCCGACATCGACTTCATCGAGGCCGAGAGCGAGGTTGACGCTCTGCTGATGGAAGCCCGCCTGGTCAAGGACATCCAGCCGCGTTTCAACGTCGAGCTGAAGGACGACAAATCCTTCCCCTATCTTCAGATCCGCATGCGTGAGGACTTCCCGCGCATCGAGTTCACACGCACGCCGAGGCGGCGCGGCGTCAAGCTCTACGGTCCCTTCACCAGCGCCCGGGGACTGCGGCAAGCGATCCAGGTCTTGCAGCGGCTGTTCCAGTTCCGCACTTGCAGCCTGGACATCAACGCCGACGACAGCCGCTGGCGCTGGTTCCGGCCGTGTCTGCTGCACAGCATCCGGCAATGCACGGCCCCCTGCAATCTCCGCGTCACCAAGGAGGACTACCGCAAGCAGATCCGCAAGCTGCGGATGGTGCTGGAGGGCAAGAAAGATCGGCTGCTGAAGGAGATGGAAGCGGAGATGCAGGAAGCGAGCGCGCAGTTGCTGTTCGAGAAGGCGGCCCGTATTCGCGACGACATCCAGGCGCTGAAGAACCTGGGGCTGCGCGGCGACGTGGTCAAGGACGCCCAGCCCGAGGTCTTCCCCATCGATCCGCGTCGCGGCCTGAAGGGGCTGCGCAAGGTGCTGGGGCTGGCGAAGACGCCGAGGACGATCGAAGGCGTGGACATCGCCCACCTGGCCGGCGAGGACAAGGTGGCGTCGCTGGTCAGCTTCATCGACGGATTGCCGTTCAAGCCGGGCTATCGGCGCTACAAGATCCGCACAGTCCAGGGCATCGACGATTTCGCCTCGATCCGCGAGGTGGTCAGCCGGCGGTTTCGCCGTGGGGACGAGGAGCAGGCGTATCCCGACATCCTGCTGATCGACGGCGGCCTGGGCCAGCTGAACGCGGCCCTGGAGGCGTTCCGGATGCTGGGGATCGAGCCGCCCTGCCTGATCTCGCTGGCAAAGCGCGAGGAGGAAATCTACCGCCCCGGCGAGAGCGAGACGCTGAAGCTGAGCCGGCACTCGGCCGCGCTGCGGCTGCTGCAGTACGTGCGCGATGAGGCTCATCGGTTTGCACAGCACTATCTGCACATCCTGCGACGGAAGAAGCTGGAAGAGTAACGCCTCTGGAGGTCCCTCGTGCGAATCCTGCTGACCAACGACGATGGCGTTTATGCTCCCGGATTGCAGGCCCTGCTGCGGGAGCTGCGCAAGGTGGGCGAGGTGACCGTGGTGGCCCCGGCGGCGGAGCAGAGCGCGGTCGGCCACTCGGTGACGCTGACCACGCCGCTGATCGTGCAGGACGTGCTGGACGAGCAGCGCCGGCAGATCGGCTGGGCCGTCGAGGGCCGGCCGGCGGATTGTGTCAAGCTGGCCCTGCGCGAACTGCTGACCGAGCCGCCTGACCTCCTGGTCAGCGGCCTCAACGCTGGCTCCAACGCCGGCATCAACGTGCTGTACTCGGGCACCGTGGCGGCGGCCATCGAGGGAGCGTTCTTCCGGGTCACGAGCATTGCCTGCTCGCAGGAGTACAGCAAGCCGGCACCGCTGGACTTTGCCAGCGGCGCCGCCCTGGCCCGGCAAGTGATCGAGCAGATCCTCGCTCACCAGCCGGAACCGGGCAGCCTGTTCAACGTCAACGTCCCCGATCCGGCCCGCGGCCCGGTCCGCGGCGTCGTGGTCTGTCCGCAGAACGTCGCCCCGTACGTGGAGACCTTCAATCGCCGGACCGACCCGCGCGGCCGGGTCTATTTTTGGTCCAACCCAGGATTCAGCTGTCCCGACCCCCACCCGGACACCGACGTCACCGCCCTGGCGGAGGGCTACGTCACGGTCACGCCGTTGCAGTTCGACCTGACCCATGCGAGCCGGCTCAAGGAGATGGCGGAGTGGGGCTGGCAGCTCGTCGGGGGACAGACGTTCGGTCCCTGAGCGGATGCCGCTGGTTCAATGACCCGTTTCGTGGATCAGAAGCACCGCCCCGACCCGGCCCGGTGTTTGGTGGCTGACCGCGACCCGTTTGCCATCCGGCGACAGGGCGAGATGGTCGAGATAATGGCCTGTCTCGATGCGGCGGAGTTCCTTGCCCGCGGCCAGGTCCCAGACACCGACGGCGCCCCTGGCAGTGGTGAAGGCCGCAACCTGGCCATCGGCGGACAGGGCCAGGCGCTTGAGGGGGTCGTCGGCTGCCGTCTTCCAGGGGATCGGGACGTCCCGTTTCTTTTTCCCCGTGGACCAGTTACACACCTGGACAACGTGCTCGCCGGCGAGCAGGACGCTCTTGCCGTCGCCGGACACGAACAGTTCCAGCACCGGCGGCCCTTGAAAGCCCGTGCGCGTTTCCGTGACGGTGTCGCCGACCTGGCGGATCTTCATGCCCGTGGCGGCCTCGTAAGACCAGCAGCTCACCTCGTAGCGCCGGGAGCGGATTTTCCCGACTCCGCCCGCATTGGTCCCCACGGCGCTGACCGCGAGGACGGTCTTGCCGTCCTCGACAAAAGCGAGCGTCGAAAGCTGCCGGTTCGCTTCCTTGCCGAAGTGCCGGAGTTCTTTGGCCGTGGTCGCGTCGGTCAGGGAGATCTCGTCATTCTTGAGCCAGCCGAGCGTCCGGCCGTCCGGAGCGAAGCGAACCGGCCGGGCCCCATTCGATTTTTCGACCCGGCCCACTTCCTTGCCCTTCTCCAGGTCCCACAACCGGACCGCGGTGTTCCACATGCCGAGGGCCAGGCGTTTGCCGTCCGGCGAGAGGGCAATTGGTCCCAGCAGTGAATCGTCGGCCGGGCCCTCGATGCGGCGTTTTTCCTTCCCGGCAGATACGTCCCAGAGGATGATCTGGGACGGCGCCGTGCGAGCGCCGATGGGCAGCGTTTCCAGCCGGACGAAGACCAGAGTCTTGCCGTCGGCGGAGAAAACCGGGTTGGAGAACCAGCCCTGGAACTCAACTTTGACTGGTTCCGCTGCTCCGATCAGGGCCAGGACAATCCCGGCCAGCGCCACGGTTTTGAGTTTGTGTCCGAACATGGGTACGGCTCCCTTCGCTCGTGGTGGTGGGGTCAGCTTTGCCACTCTAGTTTTTTTGACCTGGCATGTCTACAGTCCTCACCGTACCCTACAGCGTGGCGACTTACGTGAACTGGCAGGATGGGCCCATGTCACCCGAAACAACAACACCAATGCGGGCCAGCGGCGCACGGAAGCCGAAAGGAGTCAGGCACTGGATGCTTCTGCTCGGGATGGTGGTCGCCGTCTGGCTGTTGCTATCGTACGCGGTCGCGTATCGCCTCACTGGCCGCAGACACCCGCGCACCGAGACCGCTGCTCCGCCGGCAGCCTGGGGTGCAGTCGAGTCCCTGCAAATCCGGACGCGGGACGGCGAGGATCTGGGGGCCTGGTTCATTCCGGGTCGGGAGCGGCTGCCGGTGGTCCTGTTGCTGCACGGCAACGGAGGCAAGCGGCGGGACTGTGCCGACCAGGCAGAGCTGCTGCGGTCGCTTGGCCATCCCGTCTTGCTCATTTCTTTCCGGGCCCACGATGATTCAACCGGCGAGCGGAACGACTTCGGCTACAGCGCCCGGCACGACGTGATTGCCGCGGTGGCCTGGCTGGAGAAGAACCAGCCGGGTCGGCCCATCGTGATCTGGGGCCAATCGCTGGGCTCGGCCGCGGCCCTGTTCGCAGCGGAGGAGTTGGGCCAGGGAGCGGGTGGCAAGCGGGTCCACGGCTACGTTCTGGAGTGCCCGTACCGCGACCTGTGGACGGCAGTGCGCAACCGGACCCGGACGTATCTGCCGCCGCTGCTCGATTCCGTGGCCTACACCGGTCTGGTTGTCGTTTCACCTCTGGTGCTCGAGGACGTGGACCGCATCTCCCCCGTGGAAGCCGCCGCGAAAGTGCCGCGCGACCTGCCAGTGCTGCTGCTGGCGGGTGGCGAAGACCGCCGGGCCCAGCCGCAGGAGGCACGAGAGATTCAGCAACGCCTTGGTCCCCAGGCCCGACTAATCGTGATCGAGGGGGCCGATCACCTGCGGCTGCTCCAGGCTGATCCGGAGCAGTATCGTGTCTGTGTGACTCGGTTTCTGGATGAGGCTTCGTCTCGGCCACCGGATCGCTTTCCAGGACCGGGGAAGTGTGGTAGGTTAAAGCGATGAGCCAGTCCCATCCACAACCTGGCCCCAAGGAGCCACTCATGAATCTGCCAAACCCTTCGCAGGGACCACACCCGACGCCATCCCGGCTTGACGCGATTGCCGCTGAACTGCAACTGGAAAGCGAGAAGCTCCGCCGGCTGGCCGAAGAGCTTCGTGCCCACGAGCAGGCCCATCAAGAGATGCTGGCCCATTACCCCCAACTGGAAAAAATGATTCTGGCCTTGTTATGTGAGCAGTGTCTGCGCGAAGTGCCTCCCATCCCAGCCGACAAGGATCTGGAAACCTTCGCTCGGGAGGAAGGGGCCATGCCATTTGAGACCCTCCTCAGCGAACTGGGAATCGGAGACGTTGCACCATAGCATCGTTTCCCATTCCAAACCGCCGCCGCCCCAGACCCAGGCTGGCCGCCACAACCTCCGGTCTCTATCCTATCTCAATCCGTTCCTTGTCCTCTGGCTCCGGAGGGTTCGCCTTGACGACTGCATCTCTCGAACGACCCACGCCCGGGAGCCTGCTGCAGCGGCTGAAGAAACCGCCAGGGCAGGCTCCGCAGGCCTGGCAACGCTTCGTGCAGCTCTATACGCCGCTGCTCTTTTCCTGGGCCCACCGGCTCGGCGTCTCCGAGTCCGATTCCTGCGATCTGGTCCAGGACGTGTTCCTGCTCCTCTTTGACAAGTTGCCGGGGTTCTCGCCGGAACGCTTCCCCCGCTTCCGGTCCTGGCTCTGGACCGTCTTGCTCAACAAGTACCGGGAGCAGCAACGGCGCAGGACCCGGCAGCCCGCGCAGGTTGCGGACGCTGTCCTGGACCAGCTGGCGGACGTGGACAACGTCGCGGCCTGGACCGAGGCTGATTACCGTCGCCAACTGGTCAACCGGGCCTTGGATCTGCTCCAGCCCGAATTCTCCGAGCAAACCTGGCATCTGTTTCAGCAGTACGTCGTTCACGAACGGCCGGCCCGGGAAGTGGCCGCCGAGCAGGGCGTGCTCCTCAACCGGGTTCACCTGGCCAAGTCCCGCGTCCTGCAGCGGTTGCGCCGGGAGCTGGAGGAGCTGCTCGATTGATCGGGCGAAGGCCGCCTGGCGGTCGGGAAGGGCCTGCACACTTTTTTCGTCTTTCTGTCCTTTTGCTGACAGACCTGGCTGTCGGGAAGCATTGATTGGGTGGAGGCTGGCCGGGGTCCGGAACACTCCCGGACGATCCTACCTCGTGTTCGTGGAGGAAAGCCACAGTGCCAACGACCCTCTGTCTCAACGCCGAGCAGATCCAACAATTCCTTCTGGGGCTGGCTCCCCGGGCCGAGGCGGAAGCCCTGGCCCGGCACCTGGAAGAGTGTCCGGCCTGTTCCGACCTCGCCGACAGTCTCTCGGCCCGTGATTCTCTGGTGGAGGCTGTGGAGCAGGCAAAGACGCCCATCCCCATCGGCGTCGAACCGGTGGTGGTGGAGACGATGATCGCGCGCCTTCAGGCCCTGGCCGCGCCGGAGCTGGACACCAGCCCCGGAGGTTGGATCAGGCCAGACCAGGGTCGGTCCCGTACGTCGCCGGAGACGCCCGACGTCGAACGGCTGGGGCGGTATCAGATCCTGGAAGTCCTTGGTCGGGGTGGGATGGGAAAGGTCTATCTGGCTTATGATCCGCTGCTGCGGCGGCACCTGGCCCTGAAGGTGATGAACCGCTCCCAGGCGGCAGTCGGCGACTCGGCCGAGCGCTTCCTGCGCGAGGCCCGGCTGGCGGCCCAAATGCACCACGACAACGTGGTGCCGATCTTCGACGTGGGCGAGGACAACGGCGTTCCCTTCATTGCCATGCCGGTGCTGGAAGGCGAATCGCTGGCCGCTCGCCTGGCCCGGGCGCCCGAAGCCGGGATTGAAGCTGACGCTTCGGGTGGGCCGGGAAGTCGCGGCCGGCCTGGCGGCGGCGACACCGGCACGGGCAGATCCACCGTGACATCAAGCCGGGCAACGTCTGGCTCAAGGGCGAGCCGCCCGAAGTCGAGCGCGTGGTCCTCCTCGATTTTGGACTGGCCCGGGGAAGGGTCGAGCCAGGAGAGGTCCCCTTGTCTGAATCGGGCTTGCTGCTGGGAACGCCCGGTTACCTGGCCCCGGAACAGGCGCACGGCGAGTCAGTGACAGAGCGGGCTGACCTGTTCAGCCTGGGATGTGTGCTGTACGAGATGTTACCGGGCACAGGCCGTTCACCGGCCCAACGTCATGGCGATCTAGCGCGCTGGCCAGCCACGCTCCCGGTGGCGCCGCACGAAGTGGACGCCACGGTGCCCCGGCCGCTGTCGAACCTGGTCATGCGTCTGCTGGCCCAGGATCCGAACAACCGGCCGTCCAGCGCCGCCGCGGTGGCTGAGGCCCTGCGAGCCCTTGAGGCTGGTGCGCGGGTGAAGCCGGGTCGGCTCTGGCCTCTGCTGGTGGGGTTCGCGGCTGCCGCGGCCCTGCTGGCTGTTCTCGCGCCGCTGATCCTTCGCATCAAAGGTCCAGATGGGAAGACAACGGTGATCGAGGTCGAAAACGCCAGGAGTGCCGAGTACGACTCGAAAACGGGGAAAGTGACCATCAACCCGCTCGTTCCGCCCGACAGGCAGGCTCCTCCGGCCGACCCCGCTCCCCCGGCCGACACCGTTTATGAGGTGCGCGAGGGATGGCTCTGGAGTCGGGTCGGCTCCGGAGAGTGGAAGCGGTCCGTCCGGATCAAACAAACGCTTCAAGGACCGGATCCCCAGGGTGCGGAGCTGACCTTCTACCTCACCATTGATGGGCGCGTTGTGCGGAAGACGACGAAGGGGTTCCGTTTGCACGCCATGGACCGGAAGGTTTCAAAGATGGGGCTGGGGGTCAGCTTTGAGGGCCTGAAGGCAACTCTGGTGCTCGACCCGAAAGGGGGCGTCCATGCCTGGAGCGCGGGGGGGAACCACTGGCTGGCGACTTCTGACGTGGAGGTCAGCCAGGATGTCGATCTGAACCATTGCTGGGTGACTCGTGATCGAAGCCTCATCGCCCGAAAAACGGATGGCACGTGGTGGCGTTTCGATTCTGGTGGCTCCCATGCCTTGACCAGCGCGAAACGGTTGCCGGATGGGCAGAGCTGGTTGCTGGAATACAAGGATTCCGGCAAGCGTGCCGTCAACGACGCGGACGGCCAGACTGATTGCAAACAGGTCGCGGAGCTGGGTGACAAAAGCATCCTGATCCAGAAGAGCGACGGCTCCTGGTGGCATTATGAAGCCGGTCAACGCATCGTTGTGGTCAGCGCGAGGCAATTGCCGGACAAGAAGAGCTGGTTCCTGGCCCACAAAGGAAGTGAGGGCTGGCGTTTCCTCTACGATGCCGACGGCCAACACAGCTGGCTCAAGTTCCTGGAGCTGCGCGACCGAAGCATCCTGATCCAGAAGGAAAATGGCTCCTGGTGGCGTTATGCCCCGGACGGCCGGCACCTGCTGGAGGGGCTCACCAAGGTGCGCCTGGTCGGAGACGAGCAGCCGGCCAGCAATGGCGTCGGCCGGATCCTCACGTTCCAGAACGGCGCGGTGATCTACTGGGCTCCGGGAATGTCCGCAGTCAGGGTGATGAGCAAAGACGCCTACGCCCGGTGGCTGCAACAGAAAAAGGATCGTTAGGCTGTGTTTGGGAATGCACCGCTTGCCGGTGCATTCCCGCAAGGGATCTGATGGTTTGGCTGGATCTCCCCACGCGCGGGCTTTGTTGCCCGGGCTCAATCCAGCGCCAGCAGGAGTACCAGGGATGCAAAAGCCCCCCTCGAAATCGCCCATGGATTTTGCCAGGCGGATGAAGAAGCTCGTCCACCAGGCCGGCCCGAAATGGCTGCGTGAAGTCCAGAAACACCAGTTCAATGCCTGGTACAACGGCAAAGGCGTCCTCGCGGAAGCCTATCGCGACGCCCTGCCCGCTCTCAAGGCCGATCCCCAGGCCTGGCGGGATTTGATTGAGCGCGAATTCCAGATCCGCGTCGATCTCGGCCAGCCCACGTGTGTCGAGGACTTTCTGCAGCGTTTTCCAGAACACGCCGACGCCTTGCGTTCCCGCCTGGAGGCGTACCTTTCCCGCAATGGGGACGTGAGCGGGTCGGCCACCCCCGTGACCCACGATACCAGCTCCCCTGGAGCTCCGGGCGTCCCCGGTCCCCTGGAGCGCGACGGCTTCCGGGCCCGTCTGGGAGGATTTCGGCTGCGGAAGAAACTGGGCGAGGGAGGCATGGGCATCGTCTTTCTGGCCTATGACCCCAGGCTGGACTGTGAAGTGGCGCTGAAGATCATGAAACCGGAAGTGGCAGCGATCCCGAGTTGCCGGCAACGGTTTTTGCGCGAGGCCCAGGCCATGGCCGCGCTGCGAAGCAACGAACACGTCGTGATGGTCCATCAGAGCGGTGAGGTGGGCTTGCGCGACTCCAGCGGCCAGGCGGACACGATCCCGTTTCTGGTGATGGAATTGCTGCGTGGAGAATCACTCAGCAGCCGGCTGAAGCGGCAACGGCAGCTCCCCTGGAAGAACGCGGTCCGCATCGCTCAGGAAACGGCGCGAGGGCTGAGGCCGCCCACCAGCGTGGCCTGATCCACCGGACGTCAAACCTGCAACATCTGGCTGGAGGACCTGACCGAGAAGGGAGCCCGGGATCGACGCGAACGTGTTCAAGATCCTGGACTTCGGCTTGGTCCGTGCCGTGGAGCGGGAGGGACCGTTCACCAAGGGGTTTGTGGGAACGCACGCCTACGCCAGTCCGAGCAAGCGGCCAGCCAGAAAGTCGATGAGCCGCATGGACCTGTTCAGCCTTGGCACTGTCCTCTACGAAATGGTCACGGGGATCTTGCCCTGGAAAGGCAAGACCGGCAAGGCCATTCTCCATCAGGTGCAGACCCGGAACCCCAGGCCGGCCATCGAGCTGGTGCCGGAGGTTCCTCCTGCTTTGTCGCGGTTGATCGAGCAGCTCCTGGCAAGGACCCCGACAAACGCCCCGGCTCGGCCGAAGCGATTTCTCAGACCCGTGCCAGCTGATCGAACCGCTGCCGCAGCCTGTTCCTCCCCTCTCGGGGGAAGATCTGGACCGCCTTCTGAAGAGATGGGAAACCCTGCCGGGCCACGGACGCCGGGCCATTCTGAGTCTGGTGGAGAGCGACTGATACTCTCATCGCTGCGCACGGAAGCCAAATCGAGTCGCCACGATTGGGAGCCACTGCCAAGGAAATGGTCCAGCGAGCAACGCGGTTCCTCAACGGCAGAGCCATGAACGCTGGCGTCGTTCTCGTGTGTTTCATTGCGGTGGCCATCGGCATCTCGTTGCTGATTCGCTTCTTTGAATTCATCAGGAAGACGAGTCCGGCTCGGCCTTCGTCGTCCGGGGGTGGGGAAAGCTACGAACCTCCTGAAAGTACTACCGATCCTCAGAAGGGGATGGGTGACCCCAGACGCAAAGTCCGCTCCTGAAGCGGGAAGGCCCGGCTCCTGCCAGCCGTGTTGGGGACAGACGGTCCCACAGGAGTCGCCCTCCCCAGCAGCGCCCGTCTGGAACGGATCCTCAGCCCGCTTTGGGAATTCCGGACCTGATTCGGCGACTCGGTCACACCGATTCAAAAGTACGCCTGGCCGCAGCCGATGCCCTGGGCCGACTGGGGCCGAAGGCCCGTGCGGCGATCCCCGCTCTCCTTGTCGCCGCCTGTGATGTCGATGCGGCCGTTCGCAAGGCGGCGACAGCGGCGCTGGATTCAAGCAATGCCGAGTGGCCGACGGTCCCGGGCGCATCGGAGCTGTGCCGGCCCTCATCAAGGAGCTGCTGCGTCGCTCGTCGGAGATCGCCCGGGGTATCTCCTTGTTGCTCAGCAGGATCGGTCGCTCAGCCGTTCCCGAGCTCGCCCGGTCGCTGACCGACGGGGCCAGTGACATTCGTCAGCTGAACGTGGCGCGGACCCTGGAGCGCATCGGCCCGGAGGCGGCCGACGCCGTTCCTGCACTGGCCGGGTGCTGGCAAGCGACCATACTCAGGTCCGCCAGGCGGCTGCGGCACGCTCGCCGCGATCGGTCCCGCCTCCGCGCCGCTGTGCCGGGCTCATTTTGTGCTTGTCCTCTTGGCACTCCGGGGTGCGTCAGGCCGTTGCGCGGGCGTTGGCTCGTGTTGGCAGTGCGGCTGACCTTGCCGTGACGGCCCTCATTCAGCTCCTGGCGGACCGGGAGGACGAAGTGCGTGAGGCCGCCATTGAAGCGCTGGCCCAGGTTGGGGAAGGGTCGGTGTCTTTGTTGGTGGAGCTCCTCGACGCCGGTGACTTACGCCAGCTGGATGGGTGGCTCAGAATGAAACAAGCGGCCGCGAGCTGGTTCACCGACGCAGCAGAGCACCTGGCGCGGGGGGGACGGTCCAGCTGAGTTATCGGCGCGATGACCCTGTTATCGAGGCCGTTCAGCGGGAGCCGCTCAAGGCACTGCGGAACCTGAGCTGGAGTTTTATCCACGCTGTCGAGGACCATCTGCTGCTGGAAACGGCCCGTGAGGCGGCGGTTCGAGTCCTGGGCAAGGTCGGGCCAGCGGCTTGTGTTGCGGTCGCAACCCTGGTCAAGTCGTTGGCAGACCATAACGGGCGGGTGCGGTTGGCCGCCGCTCATTCGTTGGGCCAGATTGGCCTGGTCGCACGGTCCGCGTGTCCGGCACTTGTCCGGGCCCTGACCGATCCCAGTGAGCCAGTGCAGAAGGCAGCTCTGGAGGCTTTGGCAACAATTGATCCGGATTGGGCCTCGGCTCCCGGGCTTTGAAAGGGGTACGCCATGGAAGCGATTGTTGTTCTTGGCATTGTTCTCGGCGTTGGGATCCTGGTGGTCCTGCTCTACCTGTCCTCAAAGTATCAGGAACACCAGGCCGACTCGTCAACAGGTACTCCTCCGGGAACCAGTGGTTATCGGGCCAGGGCGGCAGACCCTCAACACCCGGCCGGCTCGCCAGCGCCTTCCACCCCAAGAACCAGTGGTCATCGGGCCAGGGAGACAGGACCTGTTCTTGCTCTTGGTTGCGCAGGCAGGAATCCTCTTCAGAGACCGAATCGATTTTCCCTGCCGATCCAGATCCCTGCTGTCAGGAGACGGAGTCAGACCCAATTCTCGGAATCGATCTGGGAACCACGCATTCGGTCGTGGCAGTCCTGCGGCGGGGGAAGGCCGAGATCATCCCCAACCAGGAGGGGCAGATCCTGACGCCAAGCGTGGTGTCGTTCACCGAATCCGGAGAGGTCCTTGTCGGCGCGGCAGCCCTGCGGCGTGCCGTCGAGGATCCGCGCCGCACGATCTATTCCATCAAGCGGCTGCTGGGCCGGGTCGGCAACCAGGTTCAGGTGTTCGCGGATCGAGCAGCCTACGAGGTCGTGTCCGACTCGCGAGAGGCCGCTCAGGTCCTCGTCGATGGCCGGCTCTGCACGCCGGTGGAGATCCTGGTGTGCCTTCTGGTCAAGCTCAAGAGCGCGGTGTAAGCGTATCCGGGTCAGCCGGCCCGGCGAGCCGGTGACCGTGCCCGCAGCGTCACCGAGATTCAGCGCCAGGGGTGCCGATCGCCACGAAGCTGGCTGGCTTCGACGTCAATTGGGTGTTGAAGGATCCCCAGAGCGGTGCAAGGAGACGCCTGTCCATGCGCATCCTTTCCGAACCCCGGCAGCCGCCCTGGCCGTTGTCAACGACAACACCGATCGACGACTGGCCGTGTGTCACCTGGGCGGCGGCACCTTTGACGTGACTCTCCTTGACGTTGACCAGGGAGTTCTCAAGGTTGAGGCGGTTGGCGGCGACACCACACTGGGTGGAGATGATTTTGACCAGGTCCTGGTCGAGGCCTTGCTGGAACAGCTTCCATCGTCCGTGCGGGAAGCCTTGCGCTGGATCCAGTCGTTCGCCAGCGGCTCCGCCGGTCGGCCGAACAGGCAAGCGGGATCTTTCGCAAAGCTCCGAGGTCACCCTGAATCTCCCCTGGCTGGCCAAGGACGTGAGCCTGCACGTCCGGATGTCACGCGCGGATCTGGAGCGCAGGTCGCAACCCCTCTTGGACCGTTGCCAAACCGTTGTTCAGGAAACGCTTCGCGATGCCAGGCTGCACCACCTCGGCGTCGATGAAGTCCTGCTGATCGGAGGCATGACCCGGATGCCTCGGCTTCGTCAACTGTTCCATGACCTTTTTCCAAATGCCAGGCACCGCGCCGCGGCTCAGGATGAGATCGTGGCCCAGGGTGCCGCCATTCAAGGCCAGCAGCTCCTGCTGGGCGGCAAGTCTGAGCTTCTGGTGGTGGACGTCGCCCCGTTCGCTCTCGGTCTCGATACTGCAGCCGGGGACTTTGTAACCATGATCGATGCGCAATTCGTCCATTCCAACCACGAACAAGCGAGTCTTTACTTGTGCCGCCGACCAGCAGCCGGGTGTCAGCGTCCGCATTTTACAGCAGGAGGGCCAGGGAGCTGGCCGAAGGCAATTCCTCGGCCAGCTCGACCTCGACGATCTCCACGCGCCGCGCCAGCAAACCCAGGTCGAGGTTACGTTCGAGCTGGACGTCAATGGTGTTCTTCACGTCACGGCCGAGGAGCGAACGTCCGGAAGGAAAAAGGGGATGCTGGTGGCCCCCTGTTTGCCCGCGGGATTGCTGAAGGTGCGGGCTCAGATCCACCAAATGTGTTCGTCAGGTGGAGCTGCTGCTGGGGAATCGGGGCACTCACCTGACCGCCGCGGAAAAGGAACCGCTCCGGCAGCTCATCGAGCGCAGCCGGGTCCTGGCCCTGAAGGAGGACGTCGGTGGGATTCGCCAGGTCTTGCAGCAGCTGGAACGGGCCCGGGATGCTCTGAGCGCCTATCTGGATGGCCGTCTCCGGAGCGAATCCCCTGCCGAGTTTGGCCAGAAGCAAGTTGCCAGGTCATCCGCGAGTGATTTCCGCCTGGAGATTTGAGCAGGGAGACAGAAGCGTCGGTCCTCGTTCGGCCTTCCGATTCGCCTCAGCCGTGGTCTGAAGCTGCTGCAGCAAAGAGAGGAGGATTACCCATGACACCGTGGATTGTGCTTGTCATCGGAGCGGTTGCCATTCTTGTGCTGACTGTGTTTTCCCGGGCCGGGCAGCGCAGTGCCACATCTGCCCAGGCTGTGGACGGTACTGCCAGACGAGCTATTGCCCCTACTGTGGGACAGCGGTTACCGGCCAGCAGCTCCCGAGCCCGGTGCAGCCGAGCCTCACCCCGCCCAGGGCTGTACCGGAAATACCACGGAGCGTTCCTCCTGTGCTTGCTGCCCCGACGCCGACCGCGGACAAAGCAAGGACTTTCCCGTCCATTCAGAAGCCAGCGCCCTCTGCTGCTGCCGAAATTGAGAGATCTCGCCGCGAACTTGCGGAGAAAGACCCTGCACAACGAGGCCATGATCGACCGACTGGTTCGGGCCGAACGAGAGCGGAGGCCGGGCGCAACCGAAATCGCTTGCTATGAAGCAATCATTGAACAGTGGGAGCGGGACAACCGATAGCGAGACAGGCCACCACAGGCGCTGCAAACTCCGCACCCGCCGAGTTCGGCTATCGGCTTCGATCTGTAACGTGATTCGTGGAATTTGAGCCAGTCACATGAGCGGATTCACCAGGGCGAGTCCATCGAAGCTCGTTGGAGCCCCCATGTCCTCGGTATACAGGATTGTAACCCCAGCCTCCAAACAAGCACCCAGGATCATGCTGTCCCAGTGTGACAGGCTGAACCGGCTCGCCAGATCGAGGGCGCGATCGATCACCGAGGAAGTCGGCAGAACGAGAGGAAACAGATGCCGAAATGTCTGCACGTGTTGGAGGAACTCGTGGCGGTCAGTTCGCCCTGATCACTCCAGCGACGAAGCTGTTGGATCAGTTCACCCATACCTGAGTCCCCAGCATGAACGTGGCATGGACGAAGCACGCAATAGCCGGAGAAGTTGCTGGGCTTTCAACTGCTTCGCTGGCTCATTGCGGTCGATCGAATAGAGGAAGACGTTCGTGGCAACGGCGTTCATGGAGATGCTCGCGGCTCAGCCGATCTCCCTGGGAGTCCAGAGCCGATTGCTGCCAGAGTCGTTCGACAGATTCCCAGGGGTGGAGAGGGAGCGACACCGTGTCCTCTTGTGAGAGGCTCGATCACCAGCGAACGCGGGTACATGGCTCAGATTCAGTTGTTTGTCTGGGATCAAGACGCCATCTTGAAACGTTGCACTGATCACTTGCATCATTGTTCTCCCGCAACAGAAGGAATTGTATGGGATCAACCAGTAGTCACGTTACCCCTCCAGCGGCTCCACCTCCACCAGCGCATCGAAGAACGTGCCGCCGCCGCCCAGGTCGGTCACCGCCGTGGCCGTCAGCACGTTGCAGTTCACTCCATCCTCCAGATACCGCCGCCACCACAGTCCCAGCGTGGCCACCACGCCTTGCTTGATCGTCCGGCCCACGCGCGCCCGCACCCGGTAACTGCCCCGGTCGTTGAACACCCGGACCATCTGCCCATCCTCGATGCCGCGAACGGCCGCATCCTCCGGATGCATCCGCACCGTCGGCTCGCCGGCCGCCTGCCGCAGGGCATCGACGTTGACGAAGGTCGAGTTCAGGAACGTCGTTTCCGGCGGCGTGATCAGCTGCAGCGGATACTTCGCCGCCAGCTCCGGCCGGGTTTGCGGGTCTTCGTGCGGCGGGGTGTAGGTGGGCAGTGGGTCGATGCCCCGGGCCCGCAGTTGTTCGCTGTAGAATTCGCACTTCCCCGAGGGAGTGCCGAAGCCTCCCTCGGCAAACGGGGCGTAATCCTTCGGCACGTTCAGTCGGATCGGCCCTTCGCGTCGCAATCGCTCCAGGGTGATGCCCTCGAAGGCGCCGCGGGGCGGAAAGACACCTGGCCAGGGGTTGGGATGGAGCGCTTCCTCGGCCAGCTGCTCGTCGGTCACGTCAAACAGTTCCGCCGGCAAGCCCAGACGGCGGGCCAGCAGCCGATAGACCTCGGTGTTGCACTTCGCCTCGCCCAGCGGAGCAATGGCCGGATCGTTGAGCTGCACGTCGAAATGACCGTAACTGCCGTGAATGTCGAAATGCTCCAGCTGGGTCGTGGCCGGCAGCACCACGTCGGCGAACTCCGCCGTGTCGGTCAGGAACTGGTCGTGGACCACCGTGAACAGGTCCTCGCGCTTCAGCCCCTGGATCACCCGATTGTGGTCGGGACAGACAGCGGCCGGATTGGAATTGTAGACGAAGAGCATCCGCACCGGAGGCCCCGGGAGTTGGCCCTGGAGCGCCTCGGCCAGCAGGACCATGTTGATGCTGCGCGTGCCGGGCCGGATCAGGTCGGGCCGGGTCAGCCGGGTGTTGGCGTTGAACGGGTAGATCCCGGCCGTGCTGAGCAGCGCCCCGCCGCCCGGCTGACGCCAGGCCCCGATGATGGCCGGCAAGCAGACAATGGTTCGCACCGCCATGCCGCCGCCGCCGTGCCGCTGCAAGCCGTAGTTGACCCGGATCAGACTGGGTTTGATGGTGCCGTACTCCCGGGCCAGCTTCTCGATGTCGGCCACGCTGATCCCGGTGATTCGCGAGACCTTGTCGGGAGGATACTCGTTCAGGGCCCGCTCACGCAACTGCTCGGTCCCAAGGCAATACCGCTCCAGGTAATCGTCGTCTTGCAGACCGTCTCGCCAGAGGACGTGCATCATTGCCAGGGCCAGGGCCGCATCGGTGCCTGGACGGATCGGCAGCCACCAGTCGCTCTTCTTCGCGGTCGGGCTCTGGAACGGATCGATGGTGATGATCCGGGCCCCTTGCTTGCGGGCCTGGTGCATCAGCGCCCACAGGTGCATGTTGGTCACGCTGGTGTTGGAGCCCCAGTTCAGGATGCAGCGGGAGCGCACCACCGTCTCGGGATCAAGCACCGCCCGCGTGCCCAGGGTGATCTGGCAGCCGGCAATGCCGGCCGCGGCGCAGATGGTGCGGTCCAGCAAAGAGGCCCCCAGCAGATGGAAGAAGCGGTGATCCAGGCTGCTTCCCTGGATCTGGCCCATGGTGCCGGCGTAACTGTAGGGCAGGATCGCCTGGGGACCGTCGGCCGAGTCCGCGATCTTCCGGATCTGGTGGACAATCAGGTCCAGGGCCTGGTCCCAGCTGATGCGCTCGAACTGCCGCGACCCTTTGGGACCCATCCGGCGTAAAGGAAAGAGGAGACGTTCCGGGTGGTAGACTCGCTCCAGGTAATGGTTCACCTTGCTGCACAGGAACCCTCGCGTGAAGGAGTGGTCAGTGTTGCCGCGCAGGGCGATGGCCCGGCCATCCTGAACCGTGACCACCATGCTGCAGGTGTCCGGACAGTCGTGAGGACAGACCGCACGCACGGTCTGGACGTTCAGCGAAATCATGTTCATCTCCGGGAAAATACTCTATAGTGGATTGTAGAGGAATGGCCGAGCTGGAGTCGAGATGGCTCCAGAGTCGTAGCCGCAGGCGGCACGCCTGCTGGCTGGTTCCCGCTTGACAAGCCAGCAGGCGGGCCGCCTGCGGCTACGACTGAACGGATGAACAACGAAAAAATTAGTGAAAGTTTGAAAAAAACCAGCCTGCCTCTTGCAAGTCGTGACCGAGATTGGCAAACTCAGGCAAAGGGGGGCTGAAGCTCGCTGAACCGGGTGGGCACTTCCGGACCCATCGGTCTTCTTTTCACTGTCTTCCGCCAGAGTGCAGGGAACGCCCTCCGTGGCGTTCCGCACCGGAGGCGGTGAACGCGGCGCAGGAATAAAATCGCGTCAGCGAAAGGTAGCAGATGCCGACGCCGACCAACATCGAAGAGTTCGTGGACCTGGTTCAGAAAAGCGCCATCGTCGAAGAGCGACGCCTGGCGAACTATCTGGATCGGTTGCGGGCCGCTTCCGCCTTGCCAGCAGCACCCAACCAGCTGGCCGCGCTGATGGTGCGCGACGGCCTGCTCACCTTTTTCCAGGCCGAGCAACTCCTCCAGGGCAAGTGGAAACGCTTCACCATTGGCCGTTACAAGGTGCTGGAAAAGCTCGGCACCGGCGGCATGGGCAGCGTGTTCCTGTGCGAGCACAAGATGATGCGCCGGCGGGTGGCCGTCAAGGTCCTGCCCACGACCAAGGCCGACGACCCGGCCGCCCTGGACCGCTTCTACCGCGAGGCCAAGGTCATTGCCGCCCTGGACCATCCCAACATCGTCCGGGCTTACGACATCGACCAGGATGAGAAGCTCCATTTCCTGGTGATGGAGTACGTGGACGGTTCCAGCTTTCAGGAGATCATCAAGAAGGCCGGCCCGATGGAGGTCCTGCGGGCCTGCAATTACATCCGGCAGGCGGCCCTGGGTTTGCAGCACGCCCACGAAAAGGCGGGCATTGTCCACCGCGACATCAAGCCGGGCAACATCCTGGTGGACCGCAGCGGCATCGTCAAGATCCTCGACATGGGCCTGGCGCGCTTTTTCCATGACGAGGAAGACCTCCTCACCAAGAAGTACGACGAGAACGTGCTGGGCACGGCCGACTACCTGGCCCCGGAGCAGGCCCTGGACAGCCACGGGGTGGACATCCGGGCGGACATTTACAGCCTGGGGGCGACCTTCTACTTCTTGCTGACCGGCAAGACGCCGTTTGTCGAGGGGACGGTGGCCCAGAAGCTGATCTGGCACCAGACGCGCCAGCCCAAGCCGATCCGCAGTCTCCGCCCCGAGGTCCGCGACGAGATCGTGGCCATTATCGAGCGGATGATGGCCAAGGACCCCGGGCAGCGCTACAGCTCGCCCCAGGAGGTCGTGGACGTGCTGGCGGTCTGGACGCAGGTGCCGATCCCGCCGCCGCCGGCCAGCGAGATGCCGCAGCTGAGCCCGGCCGCCCTGGGTGTGCCTCCCGCCGACCCGGCCCCGGCCGGCCCGCCCGCGGCCGAGCTGCCCAATCGCCGTGGCTGGCAGGTCAACAGCTCGTCGCCCGCATCGAATTCCGGCAGGCAGGCACCCACACTCCCGGCCACCGCGTCTTCCTCGGCCGCCACGCCCCTGGCGACGCCGGCCCTGCCGGACTCGCCCTCGCACACCCGGCCGCTCGCCGCCCCGGTCGCCAAGGTGCTTTCCACTCTGCCGCCGGCCACGGCCGGCCCGCTGCGCCAGGGCACCGCTCCCCAGGCGGGGCCTGGCTCCCGCACCAGCAAGCCGACCAGCAAGGTCACTCCTCCCGCGAGCCGGATTACTCCGGCCGCCCGGACACCCAGCGACGAGGAAGAACCGAACTGGGGAGCCATCACTCCCGATACCGACGACCCCAAGGGAACGAACAACACCGCTCCGCTGTCGCGGTCGCGCCCGGACAGGCAGCGGTCCTCGACCCGCAAGGCGTCACCCGGCAAAACGGTCGTACTGTCCCGCAATACTCTGATGTGGATCATCGTCGGCATCAGCTCGTTCCTGCTGCTGGCGCTGATCGGGATCGGTGTTTTGCTGAGCTTCATCTTCTCAAAGCCCGGAACCAACGCCGAGAAGGACCCACGCAACCCGCAACCCCGCAAGACGCTGGAGGTCAGCGCCGACGGCCAGGGCGGCGCCTTCAAAACGCTCCAGGCAGCGATCAACAACGCCGGTCCCCACGAGCGCATCCTGGTCAAGAGCCACGTGTTCGAGTCGGTCACCCTGACGGACAAGCACGACCTGGTGATCGAGGCCGAGCTGGAGCGGCAGTGGCTGCCCCCCCCCGCCCCACCGAAGCAGCCGCGGACCATTGCCTCGTTGCTCACAATCAGCAACTGCACGGACGTCACCATCCGCGGCTTTATCATGGATGCAGGGACTCAGGAAGTCGATGAGTGCATCAACGTCTGGGGCAAGTGCCCGGGCGTTCTCATCACCAAGATGCAGATGAAGAACTTCAAGAAATGCGGCATCCTGATCAACAACTGCGAGGGCACGAGTGCCAAACCGCTCCAGATTTCGGGGATCAAGTTCGATCCGAAGGCCGGCCAGCCCTCGGCGGTTGGCGTGTTGTTCGATTTCGGGCAGGCCACTACAACCTGCAAGGCCAATCGCTGGGTCACTATCGAGGATCTCGACTTCCCGAAATCGACCGGCATGATTGTGCGGAAGAAAGGCACGCCTTTCGAGGACATTCAGACCGGCACGATCAAGGTTGAGGAGCGCTGACGGGCACGCAGGAGCCACGGAGCATGGAGCATGGGGAACCACCGAAGCTCTGCCGACCCCGTGCTCGCCAACTACATTCTGGCACGCTCCCCTGGCCGGTGCGGCGGTTGCTCTGACGGCGGGCATTGTCGCTGATCGCCTCTGTTCGATTCCGCTGGAATACAGTCTCTTCCTTGGCGTCATTTGCCTGCTCGCCTGGCTGATTGTCTTTTGCACCAGCAGCCGGCCGCGGGAAGGGCTCCTCTACCTTGCCCTGGCGGGCACGGCGATTGGGGCCGCCTATCACCACTACCGGCACAATGTCTTTCCGCAAGATGATTTGCTGGAGGTGATGCGTGCCCGGGATGATTCCTGGCACGTCACCTTGCGGGGCTATTTGGATGAGGAACCAAGCCTCTCTCCAGTCCCTTCGGATTCGTTTCTCCGGGCGTTGCCGGCTGAACAGTCAATGCGAATGGTCTTTCAGGCCCAGCAACTTCGTGGGAAGGAAGGTGAATGGGAGACGGTTTCGGGTCGCATTCGCGTCTTCATCCAGGGAAAGGAAAAGAGCCTCCCGCTGGATGACGCGATTCACCTGGGCGATCAGGTCGAGCTGGTCGGCGAACTGACGCCGTTGACGCCGCCGAGCAACCCCGGCGAACGCGATTTCGAGAGCTCTTCCTTGGACGCCGGCATTCGCTTGCGTTTGCAAATCACCCCTTCCAAGGGAAGCTGCCAGCGATTGGAGCAGGGCTGGTCCAGTTCACTGGGCGGCTGGCTGAGCCAGGTTCGGAACTGGGGCAAGAAGGTCTTGCAAACTGCTTTCCCCTCGGACCCCGTACAGTTCAGGGCCTGGCCATAGCATTGATCCTGGGTGACGGAACGCCGTTGGGAAAGGAGCGAGTGGCGGGTGTACCAGCGAACTGGCATCATTCACGTCCTGGTGATCTCGGGATCGCACCTGATTTTGTTGGCCTGGGTCTGGCTGTGGCTTCTGCCGCGCCTTGGGTTTCGCCAGCGGCAAGCCGTGATCTTCGTCGCGGTCTTCCTGATCTTGTACGTGAGCATCACGGGAGTCCGACCGCCCAGCGTGCGTTCTGCGGTGACCATGATGGCGGCATTTACTCCGGCGTGGTCATGGCGACGCTGCCTGGTCCCGGCGAACGTGTTTGCCCTGGCCTGGATCTTCGTCCTGGCGCTCAATCCCACGAACGCCTTCGACCCGGGCTGTCAGCTGTCCTTCCTCTGTGTTCTGGTGCTTTACCGCATCGGCAAGCTCTGGGAGCAACAGGATCAGCTCGCACCGGACAAACAGGATCCCAATGCACTCTCGCGCCGGATCGATCCGACCCGGCCCTGGTGGCTGAGGAGGTTGCATTGGCTGGGTGCAGGGATCGGACAAAGTTACCTTGTGTCCGTGCTGCTCTGGCTGGCGGTCACTCCCCTGGCCGCTTCGTACTACCACAACGTGGCTCCGGTGGCGATCCTTTTGGGCCCGCCCGTGGCCTTTCTCACCGGCATCGCGCTGGCGTTCGGCTTCCTGGTCCTGCTCGCTGGGACCGTCGAGACTTCGCTTTGCTTCTTGCCGGCGTTGCCGGTGAAGTGGTCGCTGGCTGCTTGCCAGTATCTCATCGGCATCGCGGACCGCTGCCCGGGGAGCCATTTCACCGTTCCGGATCTTCCCTTCTGGTGGGTCGCCGTCTTCTACCTCGGTCTGCTTGCCTGCCTGACCGTGCGCTCGCTGCGATCGGTACTGGCGAAGTAGCTGCCCTGGCTGCCGTGGGCTGGCTCTGCTTCGGTTTGCTGTTGCCGTTCTTGCGGCTGCCCTCCGACGAGCTTCGCTGTACCTTCCTCGCGGTCGGGCATGGCGGCTGCACCGTTCTGGAGACGCCGGACGGCCGGACCATCCTGTACGACGCCGGCTCGATGTCCGGTCCCGACGTGGTTCAGCATCAAATCGCGCCGTACCTGTGGCATCGCAGCATTCGCCGGATCGACGACCTGATCCTCTCGCACGCCGACCTCGATCATTTCAATGGTCTGCCGCAGTTGATGGACCTGTTCGCGATTGGCCGCGTCATCCGGACGCCCAGTTTCTCGGACAAGACAATCAAAGCAGTGGCACACGTTCTGGAGCAATTGGACCAACGCGGGATTCCCGTTGCCGTGGTCCAGGAAGGCAATGAGATCCAGGCAGGCGAAGTGGTGCTGGAGGTACTTCATCCGCCGGAGGATGGGCCAGCCAGGCCCCGAGAACACCCGCAGTCTCACTCTGCGGATACTGCACAAGGAGCATCGCATTCTGCTGACGGGCGATCTGGAAGGCGAAGGACTGGGCCAGGTCATGAAAACCCGAACGCCGCCGATCAACGTACTGAGGCGCCCGCACCACGGCAGCAAGAACCTGGACACGAAGAGACTGGTCGAGTGGGCGGGAATGCCGTGGGTGGTCGTCTCCAGCCAGGGCCGGCCACGCGGTAACCCGGAGGCCATCCCCGAAGGGTATCATGAGGTCCGGCATTTCCTCCGCACCTGGGACGATGGAGCAGTGACAGTGCGAAGTCATTCGACCGGGCTGGTCGTGGAGACGTTCTTGACGCAGCAACGGTTGACCAGGCCCACCGTTGCTCCGCGCAAAGCCCCACGAGCCGCCGGGTTTATCCCGGCGGAAAAGAAACCGCCGGGATAAACCCGGCGGCTCGTTGAGTGAACTCCCACGTCAGGATTCTTGTCACGGCCTCGCCTGCACACTCATCGCCACCGTTGGAGTCATGGCCCGCCGTTCGGGAGCATAGTACTCATACACCCGCGCTCCGGGAGCCGTCGATCTTCACCGGGCTCTTCGCCTTCAGATGGTACGTCAGCTCCAACGGCTTGCCGGCCGGCAGCCCGCGCAGATACACCAGCACCTGACGCCCATTCACCTGGTAGCGACCGATAACCCCCTTGCTAAGCAGTGCCGCGAAGTCCTCGGTGGCCGGCGTGAACCCGGCCGGCACCGGCAGGTCCACCATGACCATCGCCGCGTCCTGACGCATCCGGTTGCTCACCTGGACCGTCGCCTTGACCGTTTCGCCCACGCTGACACTGGTGCGGTCGTAGGTCAGGCCAATGTCCAGCTCCTTCGAGCTGCTCCCGACCCTGGCCGTCTCGGGAACGTGATAGCGGAACGTCAGCTGGTAGTTGGCGGCCGACTCGCTGGTTTCCTTGACGATCAGCCGATTGTTCCCCGGCCTGAGGTGCGGCGTCAGGTCGATCCGCTGCATCACGTCGGCCTGGTCGGGCTGGATGCGGAGTTCGCTCAGGTACTCGCCCATCTTGACGATGAACTTTCGCTCGCCCTCGTTGGCCGGGGCGCTGGTGCCGGCCAGCAGGGCCTGGAGCGCCAGCACCGACGCCTGGGTCGAGTACCACAGGCCGCCGGGGCCCTTGTTCTTCACCAGCCAGGCCAGGGCGCAGCGGACCGTGGCTGGTTCCTTCTTCGCCTGCATCAGCGCCAGCGACGCCAGGGCCGTCGCCTCCACGTTGCCGCCCATGCCGGCTCCGTAAAAGACCGTGCGGCCGTCGTTGTTCAGGGCCCACCAGACATACTTGCCGTCCTCGCTGGTGGACTTGACGAACACGCAGCCGCTCCAGGTACGGGGCCGCCTCGGCTCCGGAGGGATCGATCGCCAGCAGGGCATTGCACACCAGGGCCAGCAGATAGGGGTCTTTCAGCTCCCGCGGCCGATAGTTCAGCAGGAAATCGAGCGTCGGCCTGGCCTCGGTCTTCGATCCGCCGGAACGCCAGACCGCCCAGGCGACGTAGGCCGTGCTGGCCAGCTGCGACAGGTCCTCGTCCTGGTTGCGGTCGCCGCGGAAGTGCATCCGGGCGTCCGCCGCCCAGGAGCCGTCCGGCCGGCGCTGGGCGAGCAGCCACTGGCGGGTGCGGGTCAGCAAGTTTGGATCGACCTCGTGGACCTTGGCCATGTCGCTGAACTCCATCAAACCGTAGGCTGTCAGCCGGACGTTGCCGGGAGCGTGGCCGTACCAGTCAAAGCCGCCGGTCTTCGTCTCGAAGGTCAGCAGACGCTGATAGCCCAGGTGGACGTAATGTCGGGCCCTGGCCTCGACCTCGGGTTGAGCGCGACCGGTCCGCTTCAGATAGTCCAGCGCCAGCACGTTGGGATAGGTCGTGGAGGAGGTTTGCTCGAAGCAGCCGTAGGGCATGTGGAAGATGTTCTCCAGCCCCTCGACGACCTGGCTGAAGCTGGACGGATAGATCACCAGCGTGGCCCGGGTGCTGCCCTCAATGGCGTCCGCCGGGACGTTCAGCTTCACGTCGGCCGTTTCCTGCAAGCTGCCGCTCTCCACGGTCTCGACACGCCGGCCGTCGGGGACGACCTCAACCTTCTTCTTGATCGCGTCGGCGGCGCCCTTGCCGTGGGCGGAGACCTGCAATTCCTGCGTGCCGGCCCGGGTCGCCTTGATCCGGAAGCTGGTGGAGCGGACCTCGCCGGAGGGGACCTCCAGCTTCTGCTCGGCGGCCCCTTGCAGCGTAAACCAGCCGGGTTCGAGCAGCTTGAGGGTCACCGTCTGCGGCTTCGGCGTCGTAGTTGTAGACCACGGCCCGCACGTCGATCTCGTCATTGCGGGTCAGGTAGACGGGCAGGTCCAGCTCGACAAAGAACGACTGGAAGACCTTCAGCCCCATCTGGGTCGCGCCCAGTTGCCCCTCCCTGGAGATGGCGCTGGCGGAAAGCCGCCAGGTGGTGATGCTGTCGGCCAGGTCGACCGGCAGGGGCGGCAATTCGCCCTGGTCGTTGGTGATGAGCAGCGGCTTCCACAAGCAGCGTCTCGGGGAACTCTTTCCGGACCCGCGGGGCAGGGGCTTCCCCGGGGCGGTTCGCAGCGCCTCGGCCGTCTTCCATACCGTTGAATCCGCCTCCACCCGGTGCCATCGGAGGCAACGCACCGGGAAGGCCGTCCATTTGCATTGCCCTCGCTTCCGCCGCGACGGCCATGTCCCGCTCGGCAACCGCAGCACTTTTCGCAGCCATTTGCGCCGGTATCAGGCCAGCCAAGATACACAGGAACAGCATCGAGGCGGGTACGAGGACGATGGCCGCTCCCAGGTGGATCTTGAGCAGGGTGGACGTGCTGACAAAGCACCACAGTGCGATGTAGCCGTTCAGCAGCGTCAGCGCCAGCAGGCCCAGCCAGCCGACCGTCACCCAGTCCAGCCGCTGATTGCGCAAGCGGTTCATTTCCTGGACTTTCTCCTGGTAACTCTGCACTTGCAGCGAATGGGCCTTGGAGGCAAAGGCGCTGCTCGGCGACTCCGCTCCATCCGGAGGCATCGCGGGCGCCATCTCGACACGAACACCTCGACGACCGCGAGGCGGTTGGGGGGCGGCAGGAACGGCCACGTTGCGAGCGGTGGCGGCGAACAGGGCCTGCTCGAACTGATCGCGGGCCTCGCCGTCCGGGCCGGGTCTGCGCTCCGGAGACCAGGGATAGATGGCCTGGATTGGCTGAAGCAGTTTCTGCTCCAGGGTGAAGTACGATTTCTCCTTGCCCGGCGCCTGCGGCAGCACGGCGAAGACGGCCTCATCAACCGCAGCCAGGCTGATCGCCCCGGGGACCGGCCTGTCCTTGCTGTCGGTCAGCTTGAGGTTCAGGCTGGCCTTGCCGCCCGGCCTGTACTCCTTCTGGTCCAGGTTGGCCGTGATCTTCAGGTCGCTGGCCGGCTGAACGTAGACGACCCGCGACTTGCGCACCGCCAGGCCCGAATTGTCGAGGGTGACAACTCCCTGAGCCGGGCCACGTTGCTGTGGCTGGCCGAGCCGGTAGGCGCACATTTCCAGGGTGCCGGACACGTCGGGCGGCAGGTCGAGGGTCAGCGAGCCCTGGCCGTCCCTCACGTCGATGGTGGCGCTGAGCAGGCTGACCCGCTCCTTGCCGTCCTGGATGAAGTCCACGAAGATCGGCGCTCCCGTGCCGCTCAGGGCGGTCAGCTTGACGGATTCGCCGCCGCGATAGACCGCCTTGTCGGTGCGGATCAGGAAATCGTCGCTGACGTCGCCGCAGACCAGCACCGCGTTCTGCCGGGCCAGGGTGTCGCCCTGCTTGTCTTTCAACTGGCAGGTTCCAGCGGACCTCGCGATTCTTCGGGGTGTACTCGAACACGGCGCAGCCCCGGTCATCAAGATCGATGTCGTCGCGGAAACCCTGGATTCGCACCTGACCCGTAACCGGTGTCCCGTCGGCCCGTGTTACCAGGACGTAAATCTGGTTGAGGACGCCTTCGACCAAGGTGCCGCCCTCCGGAAAAACGTGGATGCGGTAGGGTCGGGTCGTCAGGATGCGCTCGCTGGCGCCGGTCTGCTTCTGGTTGGCCGTGTCCACAACCTCGGCCTGGAAAGAGAGTCTCGCTTCGGAGCCCCAAATGACGGCCGGGTGGGCCGGCATGGGCTTGATGCCAGGTGGAGGGATCCCAATCTGCGGAACCGGCAGACCCGGCGCTCCCGGCGCTCCCCCCATTGGCGGCTGGGGGAATCCTCCGGGGCCAAAACCCGGCTGACCTGGCCCCGGAGGCTGCCGCAGCAGGTCGGCGGGAACGACGTAGTGCAGCACCGCTTCGCCCTTCGCATTGGTAATCAGCTGTTTACAGGCTCCAGAATCTGCCCGTCCACAAGCACCTTCATCGCGACCTGGCATTGGCGACCGGCTTGCCGAAGAAGTAATTGGCCTGGACGGTACACTCAGCCCTTTCGCCAGGCACATAGTAGGGCCGATTCAGCTTGACCGCGACCTTGAACTTCGGCAGGACGTACTTCAGCACCTCGACCTGCATCCGGCTCTCGGTGTCGCCGACCTTGCAGGAGATCGTATAAGTGCCCTCGATCAGCTCGGAGGCCAGCTCGCAATCGGCGCTGGTGATGCCGAACGGGCTGGTGCTGCTCTTCTGCTTGAAGATGACGTTGCTCTTGGGATCGGCAATGCTGAAGACGACCAGCTTCTCGCCGACCGGTTTCAGGTCGGGCCGGCGCAGGGCCAGGCCGCGGAGATGAATCACCTGGCCGGGCTGGTAGACCGGCTTGTCGCTGCTGAGCATTACCTGCCAGGAGCGCTTCAGCTGGACGGGGCGACGGATCACCTCGGTTCCCTTCGGCGTCTTCGCCGTGATGGTCAGCGTACATTCACCTTCCTTCCAGTCGGGCAGCTGGAAGCGCGGCTCGGCCCCGCCCTGGGAGTCGGTGACCAGGTCGCCCAGCACGACCGCGTTGCCGGCTTTGTCCTTCAGTTCGACGACCACAGGCACGTTGGCCAGCGGCTTGTTGGCGGTGGCGTTGGATGAAACCTTGACGTGGTCGGTCAGGCGGATGCGGAGCGACGACCAGGTGCCCGCCAGCAGATCGCGCTGGCCGAGCAAGACCACGTCCACGGTCGAGGCCGAGAGGCCGGCGTAGTACAGGTGCAGGCCGGTCAGGAGCAGGCACGCGGCGGCGAGGCTGCCGATCAGGCCGGTGAGGATGCGGCGCGTCCGGGTGCGTTGCGTCTGGACGGTGCGGTCGATCTGATCGACGGTGGCGCGGATCAGCTGTTCGGGCGCCTCGATGGACGGCGACGCCTGGAAGGCGGCCAGCCGGCGGCGGGCTTCCTCCAGGGCGGCCTGGCACTCAGGCTCCGTCCGGCAGCGACGCGCAGACCTCCTCGGCCGCGTCGTCGTCGAGCAGGCCGTGGACGTAATCGTCGATCAGACGAAGCACCTCGTCGTTGGATAGCGGCATAACAATGGCTCCGTGTCTTGGGAATTCAAAAGCTGTTTTAGCGCGTTGTCCTCGACACCCAGGGCGATGCCCTGGGCTATCGTGTTGTGCCCCTTCGGGGCGAAAGCCAACACGCCCCGAAGGGGCGCAACACGATAGCCCAGGGCATCGCCCTGGGTTTTGGAAGACTCAAAGCGGCCGGCGTTCTCCGGTGATGTGCCCTCCTCCCAGGCGTGTCTCCAGGGACCGGCGCAGGGCGGCCAGGCCCAGGTGCATGTGGGAGCGGGCGGTGGTCTCGGTACAGCCGATGATGCGGGCGATGCGTGGGTAGGGCATGTTCTCCCAGATCCGCAGGGTGACGACGGCCCGCTGCTGCGGCGGCAGCGCCAGCACGGCCCGGCTCACCTGGTCGGCGGTTTCGGAGGCCATCAGCGAATCCGCCGGCGAGCCGTCGCCGGCAACCTGGGCCAGCGCAGCTCCCTCGGAAAGAGAAACCTCGGAGAGCGACCGGTCGCGGAAACTGGCACGACATTTGTTCAGGGCGATGGCATACAGCCAGTTCTTGAACGAGCGCGGAAACTCGTACTGATGGCGTTTGAGCCAGACGGAGAGGAACACCTCCTGGAACAGCTCCTCGGCGCGGTGGCGGTCCCCGATCAGCCGGCAAATGAAGGTCAGCAGGGCGGTGGCATGCCGGCGGATCAGCCGTTCCAGCAAGTGGACTCGGCCACGAGCCACCTCGGCCATGATCTCCTCGTCCCGCTGATCGTCTGGCTGCATTGGCACGCTCTCCTCACACGGGTCTGCCAGCTAATATGCACAACTGCTCCCGGCGTTGAAGAAAAAAAACGCCTGCCGAGCAATTTCATGCCATAGTAGAGGAACGGAACTCACGTCGGCCGACTGCCCCGTCCGGGTCGCCGGACTTGCGTCATTGAGGATTTTGCCTTGGCCACCGTTTCCACTTCAGCTCCGGAGTCGCACCTGGGGCACTGGATCGCACGCCTGAAGGACCGCGACGCCCAGAGGCGGACGCACGCCGCCCTGGTGCTGGGCTCGCTGGGTCATCAGGCCCGGGCGGCGGTCCCGGCCCTGCTGGAACTGCTGAAGGACGGTGCGCCCGAGGTGCGCCGCATGGCGATCGTCGCCCTGGGGGAAATGGGCCCGGACGCCCGCCAGGCCATCCCCAGTCTGGTCCGGTTGCTGCACGATCCCGACGAGCGCGTTCGCCGCCGCAGTATCCTGGCCCTGAGCCAGCTGGGTCCGGAAGCCCGCACGGCCGCCCCCGGTCTGATCGGCTTGCTCGGCGATCCGGACGCCCTGGTCCGCCGCTGGGCCGCCTCTGCTCTGGGCGAGATTGGCCCGACTGCTCCCGCCGCCATCCCGGCGCTGATCGATTCCCTGGCCGACGCGGACATGAAGAACCGGGCCATCGTCATCGTCGCCCTGGGCAAGATGGGCGCCCGCGCCGTGCCGCACCTGATCGCGGCACTGAAGCACCCCAATGCCACGATCCGCCGCTGCGCCGCACGCACCCTGCCCCGATGTACCCGTGGCCAGGACGGCTTCCCCGCGCTGACGGAACTGCTCCGCGACCGCGATCCGCTGGTCCGCGAAGCCGCGGCCGAGAGCCTGCGGCGCATCGCAAGGCACTGAAGCCGCTTGTTACCCCGCCACCGCGGAAATGAACACCAGAGTCACCACCGCATTGTTGACCCCATGTGCCACCATGCACGCGATCAGGCTGTTTCGCCACTCGCGCACCAGGGCGAAAGCCAGGGCCAGCAGCCCCAGCAGGGGCACGGCCAGCAACCCCTGCGGATGAATCGCGGCAAAAACCAACCCACTCAGCACTCCGGACACGACCACGCTTCCGGTCGTGCCCAGTTTGGCCGTGGCCTCCCGCAAGTGGCGATACAGCAAGCCGCGAAACAGGATCTCCTCCACCAGCGGCGCCAGCACGGCCGCGGCCAGGACCACCTGCACCTTGTCCCAGACGCTCCCCCGCAGCAAGATCTCCTCGACCGGATGAGACACAGGGATGCCGGGCCCGGAGGAATCGCTACCTCCCGCGTGCTGGCGAACCAGACGCAGCACCGTCCCGAGCAGGACAAAGAGCAGCGCCAGGATTGGCAGGGACGCGAGATTGGTTCCCAGACCAAACAGCGCTTCCTTGCCGACTCCCTTCCCGGTGGTCAAACCGAGATCCTGGCGCAGCTCGCGCCAGGAGACGCCCCGCAGCCAGGGCCAGAACAGGGCCGCCAGGGTTGCCAGGACCACGGCTTCGCGCACCAGCAGCGGCGCGGCCTTCCCGACAACCTGGCCGGCCAGGGCACTGAACCCCAGGTAAAGGAGCATCCACAGCGCGAACGTTTCCGCATACACGCCGCCATTGCCCTGTCCCGGCGCCAGGCCGCTCCGCACCCGGCCCTTGCGGTAGCCCTGGACCAGCAGGGCGAGCAGGAACGCTCCCAGCACGCAACCGAGGAACCCGGCAAGCAGGAACGTCTGGGCAGCCAGGGCGGTCCGTTTGGCTTGCCCGAGCAGACGCTGGTGTTCGGCGCTCTCCGGCGGGCTCAGGGCGAATGTCGCCAGCCAGCCGAAGGCGTCCTCGAGTTCGTTCTCCTCCGGAGCCGTCAGCGAACGCTGGTCAACAACCTTTTCGAGCAAGGTCAGGAGCTTCCGGTCTTCCTCGCTGGCGGCAAGGTCCGAGTCCATCCGCTGGCGAATCGCCTCCAAACGTTTCCGGGCCGCTTCGGGGCCTTGCAGTTCCTCCAGCAGCAGGACCAGCCGGAGTTGCTGGATACAGGAACGGTTGCCGGCCAGCTCTGTCGCTTGCCGGGCGAGGTCTTTCCGAGAGGTGGGGTGCAGGTGGGCCGCCCCGATCAGCCAGCGGGCCTGGGAGTCCTCGAGCTGCGGCTCGATCCGCTGCAGCTGCTTCTCGGTCTGGGACCGGACGCGCAGGACGATGAACACCACCACCGCCAGGATGATCAGCCAGGCGGGCAGCGGGTAGGATCGGCGGGGAGCGATTCGCTCAGGTTCGTCGGACATTCCTCGGACTCCTCGGAAGAAAGCGCCGATTGCTCGAGGGCCCCGCGGCGCTGCAAAAAGCGAGCCAGGAGCCAGCAGAACACCGCCCAACTCAGACCCGCCGACCAGCCGGCCAGCACGTCGGTCGGATAATGCACCCCCACGTACACCCGGCTGACGCCGACCAGCAGGGTCACAAACAGGGCGACGCCCACCAGATACAGCTTGAGCGCATGCCGCTCGACCAGCCGGGCGAGCAGAGCGCCCAGGGTCAGGTAAACCGTGGCCGACATCAGCGAATGGCCGCTGGGAAAACTCCAGGAGCTGGCCTGGGTCAGGTGCGGCACCAGCTGCGGCCGGGGTCTCCCGAACACGTCCTTGAGGCTGGCCTCCAGGAACCAGCCTCCCAGGGTCGCGACCAGCACCAGCAGCACGGCATGAAAGGCCCGCTGGATCAGCAGGAAGCCAACAACCGCCGCCGTCACCAGCCCAAGCACCGCGCCGCCGCCCAGGGAGGTCAGGTCTCGTGCCAGCTCCTTCGTCCAGGATGGACCGATGGGCCGGGACAAGTCCGCCGGGTCGCGCAGACTCCGGAGCATGCGCTCGTCCCAGCTCTGCCAGCGGCCCGCGCCCACAACGTCGGCGATCTTGATGAACGCCAGCACGCCCACAACCAGGACCAGCATGGCGAGCAGCACGTAGAGGTCCAGGTTGCGCAGCCAGCGGGCTGCTTTCACGAGATGGTGTCGCAAGGGGAACCTCCTTTTCTTCTTTCTCCCCTCTCTCGGAGAGGGGAAGCAGCCAGGGAACGACCCCTGCCGGCTGGCCCGGCAGGTGAAGCAGGTCAACAGCTAGTTGGGAAAAGAGCGACAACGTGTTTTTACGCACCGTTTTCTAGCCTGTGACCTCCTTCACCTGCCGGGCAAGCCGGCAGGGGTCGAAACGAGGGGAGAACGAAACCACCTACATCTGCACTCCCGTCTTGAGGCTCAGATACCGATTGACCGCATCAATGGTCAGCCGCTCCGGAATGGTATCGACCACCAGCACGCCCTGCCGTTCCAGCCCCCGGAGCAGCTCGGCCCGCCCCTGCAGCAGGTCGCGGGCCACCAGCACGTCGTACATCTCCACCGTGTCCTCCGGCGTCCGCTCGGCCAGCTGCCGCAGGGGCACGTCGGCCACGGCCAGGGTCAGCGGCAGGTGAAAGCGGCGCAGCAGGGCCGACGCTTCCAGGTACTCGCGGGACACCACGTCGTCGAGCAGGTCGGTGAACACCATGGTCAGGGCCCGCTTGGGATGGCGGGCAATCAGGTGGGCGAACGCCTCGCGGTAATTGACGTAACACAGCTCTGGTTTGATCCCATAAAGCGCCTGGAGAAAGCGGGCGTGCTGGGCCCGGCCCTTGGCGGGGGGCAAGTATAGGTGGACGGTGTGCGAGAAGACCAGCAAACCAAGGTTGTCCTGGAAGGTCTGGCTGACGTGGGTGAGCATCAGCACGGCGTTGATGGCATGGTCGAGCTTGGTCAGGGCGCCGACGCGGGCAGCCATCATCCGGCCCACGTCGAGGCAGAAGACGATGTCCTGGCTGTGTTCGCTCTCGAAGACGGCGGTGATCGGCTTGTTGCGGCGGGCGGTGGCCGTCCAGCTGACCTGGCGGTAGTCGTCGTCCGGCACGTAATCGCGGTAATGGCTGAACTCCCGGCCGGCCCCGGGGAGCCGTTTGGCCCGGTAGCCGCCGGCCCGGACCAGGGTGGTGCGGACCAGGGCCTCGTAGCGGCGGATCTCGAGCAGGTTAGGATAGACCTGCACCGCCTCAGCCAATGGCAAGACCCGGTCGGCCTGGGCCAGCCCCAGCGGGCCGGTGCAGCGCACCGAGGGATCGCCGAAGGCATAGTTGCCGCGCTCGGTCGGCAGCACCCGGTAGCTGACGCGGACCTGCCGCCGAGCCGGCACGCTGACCGCGAGCAAGGCCGGCCGGGCCGGGAACAGCGCCGGCGGCAGATCGCGCAGCACCAGGGAGCGCCGCCGGCCGGTCAGGTTTTCCACGACCAGGGCGATCTCGTTCTCGACCCCCAGCGACAGCCGGGCCGGCCGATCGCGGCGGATACGCAGCCGGCGTGGATCGGTCGCCCGGTACGCCAGCCAGGCGTCGAGCAGGAACAGGAGCAGCACGGCGGCGTCGAAGCCGAGGGTCAGCCAGCGGCTGGCTGCGGGAAAGCCCTCGACCAAGGAGGCGGGCTGGCTGGTCAGGAGCGGCACGACCATGCCGGCGAACCAGATCAGCAGACCGATGCCGAGCAAGGCGACGGTGGTGCGCGTCGGGACCATGAGGACCTCAGATGCGGGCGAACAAAGCTACCCCGGCCATCCTACTGGGTCGCGGCTGCAGGAAGAACAGGGAAACCGGTGGCGTTGGGGGCCGAACCAGGATAGAGTAACTGGGGCTGACTGGCCTGTCAGCCTGATCACTCTTCGGCGAGGCGTCCATGGGTCTGGCGTCCCTGATCGATGAGGCGAAGCGAACGTACAAGGCCGCGGGGTTGAACTGCGGCGACGGCCTGCTTCCCCCTGCCGACAAGATTGCCGTGGATGCAATCGCCAGGGCGCTCGCGCTCCCGGTGCCGCGCGAGCTTCGCGAAGTGTACCGGGTCCACGGCGGGCAGGAGTACGTATCGCCCGGCATCACGGGGCTGTTCGGCGAACACCGCTTGCTCACTCCGGCCGAGGTTGTCGAGCACCATCGGATGTTCACTGACAACTGTCTGCTCGATCCGTCGCCGGTATTCCCGCCGCCAGCGGATGAGTGGGGGTACTGGGTGCCTGAACTCATCCCGTTCGCGTCCTGGGACGCCTACGACCTGTGCGTCCACGCAACGTCCGGCGAGGTGTGGGAGTTCATTCCGAACACTGGCCTCATCCGGCATCGGCCGAACATCGCTGCCGTACTGCGGGAGGTCATTGACGCCGTGAAGTCAGGCCGTGAGGCGCAGCTCGGCGTTCTGCGTGGCCCGCCCTGATGATAGGTTGTAATTGTCCGGCGCAGCCCGTGAACCCATTGAATCAGATCGAAGATGCCGTCAGAGTCGCTAAGAAGATGGAATGACGTACGAATCCACGCTCTCGACGAGATCGAGGATGCTCATGAGTCTGTGGGTGGATCCGAGAGGGGCAGGAGATATGCTACTCAGCAGATCAATTATGCTTACACAGCCATACTTTCATCGCAATTTCAAGCGTTCTGTCGAGATCTTCATTCGGAGTCCATTGACTACTTGGTCACGGTCGTGCCTGCCGCCTTGCAAGATGCGTTGAGAGTGGAGTTTCTTCTGAACCGAACTCTAGACCGAGGCAATCCACATCCAGGCGGCATCGGCTCTGATTTTAACCGTCTTGGAGTGAATTTCTGGCCCGAAGTGTGTGCGTTACACGCCTTGAACAACCGCAGGCGCGAGCTTCTGCAGGAGCTTATTGATTGGCGAAATGCCATTGCCCATCAAGATTTCAATCCTGTTGGGGGGGATCCAACTCTCCACCTGACAAAAGTGAGAGCATGGAGAAGCGCCGTCAATGCCTTGACAGGCTTTTTTGACCGCGTGACGTGCAGTTATCTGGGTGGTTTGCTGGGGGCTCTCCCCTGGTAATTGTTTCTGGAGCAAGCGTCATGAGCAAGCAGACATTCCACAATGGCCAGTTGGTGACTTTCAAGTACGGCTCCCGTTCGGTTCAGGGCGTCGTGAAGGAAGATCGCGGTCCCATCGGCATGAAGGGCCGCGTCCTGTATTTGGTTGAGTTTCGTCCGGAGCCCCAAGCACCAGACGTCTCACGAATCGAACTCCCTGCGGATCAACTCAAGGAAGTGGAGGGCCCGAATTCTTTCGAGTGACGCTACTGGAACGAACGACAACAACAGCGGGAGGAACCGCCGAGCCAGCCTCGAGCGGAAGGCGTGCCAAACAGGAGGAATTGCCGTGTCCACGCTCTCGCTTCCATCCTCACCCTCCGCTCCGGCCGGCCCGCGGCCGCTGCGCTGGACGTGCGCCGAGTTCCACCGCTTCGGCGACATGGGTGTGTTCGAGGGCCGGCGGGCGATGCTCATCGACGGCGTCATCCTGGAGCAAGGGCCGATGAACCCACCGCATGCGATCACCCTCGGACTGGTCGAAGAGGCGATCCGCACGGCATTCGGGGCCGGGTGGTGGCCGCGCCAGCAATCGCCCTTGATCCTCGGCCAGGACACCGACCCGGAACCCGACCTCGCCGTCGTTCCCGGCCGGCCGCGTGACTATGCGGGGCACCCGACCACGGCAGAGCTAGTGGTCGAGGTGGCGGACTCCTCCCTCAGCTTCGACACCAACGAGAAACGGTTGCTGTATGCCAGGGCCGGCATCCGTGAATACTGGGTGGTGGACATCAATGGGCGCAGTCTGCTGGTCTATCGCGATCCCCAGGCCGGCGATTACGCCAGCCAGCAGACGCTCCGCCCGGCGGATGCCGTTTCGCCCCTGGCCGCGCCGACGGGGACGGTGCGGGTTGCGGACCTGCTCATCTGACCCAGGGTCTGGCAAAAGATTCGGGAAGGGTGGTCGAGGATGCCACGGGCTTGTCCCGTGGAGGCTCACGTTCGTCTCTAGAGGCAAGCGTGAGCCTCCACGGGGCCAGCCCGTGGCATCCTCGACCACCCTTCCCGATTCTTTTGTCAGACCCCCATTTCAGCAAACCCGTTTTTTCCTGGACACCACCCTCCTCTTGCGCTACCATCAACCCGTGCGACTTTCCGCTTCTCCCGAGGTACGATCATGGCCACCATCAAGGAACTGCACGTCAACGGCAGACGCCAGCCGTCGACGCCGACGAGCAGCGCAGTCTGCTCAGCGTCCTGCGCGACGACCTGGATTTGACCGGAAGCAAGTACGGCTGCGGCGAGGGGCGCTGCGGCGCCTGTACCGTCCTGATCGACGGCGTCCCGACGCGCTCCTGCACCACCCGGGTCGGGGCGGCCCAGGGCAAGCAGGTCCGCACCATCGAGGGACTGGCCCAGGGGGATACGCTGCATCCCTTGCAGGAGGCGTTCCTCCAGTGCGGCGCGCTGCAGTGCGGCTACTGCACCCCGGGCATGCTCATGTCCGCCCTCGCCCTGCTCACCCGCGAGCCCAACCCCGATCGGGACGACATCGTTCGCTCCATGAACGGCAACGTCTGCCGCTGCGGCGTTTACAGCCGGATCACCTGCGCCATCGAACTGGCGGCGAAGGCGATGAAGGGAGGCGACAAATGAACGAGCAGCTTTGCGAGGATTTCCTGACCGAGCCGGAGCGCTACGAGCTGTTCACCGGCCCCGCCTTCACGGCCGAGCTGGATCGGCGCGGCTTCTTCAAACTGGTGGGCGGCGGCCTGGTCGTCGCTCTGCTGCTGCAGCAAGACGCCGAGGCCCTGCAGCCGCCCGGTCAGCCTGGACGGGGTGGCCGGGCGGGACCGCAGGACGTGGGGGCCTGGCTCCACGTCGGCGAGGATGGGATCGTCTCGGCCTTCACCGGCAAGGTGGAGATCGGCCAGAACGCCCGCACCTCGCTCAGCCAGGTCGTCGCTGAGGAGCTGCGCCTCCCCGTGGAGCGCATCCGGGTGGTCATGGCCGACACCCAGCTGACGCCCTACGACGGGGGCACGGCCGGCAGCGGCACCACGCCCCGGATGGTGCCGCAGCTCCGCCGAGCCGCGGCCGCGGCCCGCGAACTGCTGCTCGACCTGGCGGCCGAGCAGGGCAAGCTCGACCGCAAGAAACTGCACGTCGAGGCCGGCAAGGTCGTCGATCCGGACTCCAAACAGGCGTTCCCCTTCGGCCAGCTTACGAAGGGCAAGAAGCTGGCGAAGATGATCGCCCCCGACGTGGCCACTACCCCCACCGAGCAGCGCAAGGTCGAGGGCACGTCGGTGCCGAAGGTCGATGGCCGGGCCCTGGTCACCGGCGCTCACAAGTATGCCTCGGACGTGAAACGGCCCGGGATGCTGCATGGCAAGGTGCTGCGGCCGCCGGCGTTCAAGGCGTCGCTGCTGTCCGTGAAGACCGACGCCGCCCGGGCCCTGCCCGGCGTCACCGTTGTTCACGAGGGCGACTTCGTGGCCGTCGCGGCGGAAACGGAGCATGCCGCGGCCGCTGCCCTGGCCGCGCTCCAGGCGGAGTGGAAGACCACGCCCCAGCCGTCCAGCGACGCCCTCTTCAAGTATCTGAAGGATCATCCCGCTGCCGGGCGCGGCGGTTTCGGAGGGCGAGGGCGAAGGCCGCCCCAGGGCTCCATCGAGGAGGGAATGAAAGCGGCCGACAAGAAGATCGAGGCGACCTTCACGATCGCGTACATCGCGCACGTTCCGCTGGAAACGCGGTCGGCGGTGGCGGAATGGACCGACGGCAAGCTGACGGTCTGGACCGGGACGCAGCGGCCCTTCGGCGTCCGCGACGACCTGGCGCGGGCGCTGGGGATCGCGGCGGAGCGGGTGCGGGTGATCGTGCCCGACATGGGCTCCGGCTACGGCGGCAAGCACACCACCACGGCGCCGCTGGAAGCGGCCCGCCTGGCGAAGGCGGCGGGCAAGCCGGTCAAGGTGGTCTGGACGCGCGAGGAGGAATTCACCTGGGCGTACTTCCGCCCGGCCGGGGTGATCGAGGTCAAGGCGGGCGTCAAGGCGGATGGCACGCTGACGGCCTGGGAATACCACAACTACAACTCGGGAGGGTCCGCCCTGGACACGCCCTACGAGGTGCCCAACCACAAGCAGGAGAGTCACGGCTGCGAGTCGCCGCTGGCTCAGGGCTCGTACCGCGCCCTGGCATCGACGGCGAACGTCTTCGCCCGGGAGTCCACCGTGGACGACCTGGCCCGCGCCGTCGGCCTCGATCCGCTCGCCTTCCGGCTCAAGAACCTCAAGAATGACCGCCTGCGTGCCGTGCTGGAGGCGGCGGCGAAACAGTTCGGCTGGGGCCAGAGGAAAGCACCGCCCGGCCACGGCTTCGGCATTGCCGGCGGCACGGAGAAGGGCAGTTACGTGGCCGCGTGCGCGGAGATTGATGCAGGCCTCAAGAGCGGCCGGCTGAAGGTGGTGCGCGTCGTGACGGCCTTCGAGTGCGGCACGATCCTGAACCCGGACCATCTGAAGAACCAGGTCGAGGGGGCCACGATCATGGGCCTCGGCGGGGCGCTGTTCGAGGCGATCGCGTTCGCCAACGGCAAGGTCCTCAACCCCCGGCTGTCGGATTACCGGGTGCCGCGCTTTGCCGACACGCCGCTGCTGGAGACGGTGCTGCTGGATCGCAAGGACCTGCCGTCGGCGGGGGCCGGCGAGACGCCCCTGATAGCCGTCGCCCCGGCGTTGGGCAACGCCATCTTCGACGCCACCGGGCTGCGGCTGCGCTCGCTGCCGATGGCACCGAAGGGATTGAAACGATAGGACGACACGGAGACATCGTATGCTGAGCGGGATCATCAACATCCTCGTCGGCGCTATCCTCATCGTCGCCGGGATGTCAGGGTGGTTTGTCATGAGAGGGACCAACACCAGTGTCCCCCTGATCGTCATCGGCGCGTTGCTGGTGGCCTACGGGCTCTTTCAGATGATCCCGAAAAAGAAAGAGTGAGAAGAGTTGGACCGCAAGCGGTTTCGTGAGGGAATCTTTCTCGACCCGGGCGGCCGAAGGGAACTGACGTCCACAGGCAGACTGCCATGAACGAGCGTCTTCCCCTCTCTGGTCTTGCCCGATCCACCTGGCACGACTTTCGTCGTGCCAGGCGTGTGCTGCTCCTCTTCGAGGCACTGTTCAAACTCCTCGAAACCTGGCTGTTCGTCCCGGCCGTCGCCCTGGTCCTTGCCGTCGCCCTGTCCGCGGCGGGACACGTAGCCGTGACCAATCGGGACATCCTGGACTTCTTGCTCACGCCTTTCGGACTGGTCTACGCCGCGTTCTTCGGCACGATCACGGTCGCCTTGCTGCTGTTCGAGCAAGCCGGCATCATGGGGCTCGTCAGCCTGACCAGTTCCGTCGAGCGGCCTCCCTTCAAGCAGATCCTCCGGGCCAGCTTCCGAAAGACGTGGCAGGTCGTCCAGCTGGGCGCCGTCAAGATGACGCTGCTGGCGCTGACGTTCGTTCCCTTCATTCTGCTGGCGGTCCTCACCTATGCCCTCTTCCTGTCGCGGCACGACATCTACTACTACTTGAATGATCGGCCGCCGGTCTTCTGGCTCGCGGCGAGTATCGGCGTCCTTCTCTTCCTGGCTGCCCTTGCCGCCGGCCTGTTTCTTTACGTCCGGTGGTCCTTCGCATTGCCCATCTTGCTCTTCGAGAAGCAGTCCACCTCTGCCTTGCGCAGCAGCCGGGAGCGCGTGCGCGGGGCGGCCTGGCGGGTCGGTTCCATCCTGCTCGGCTGGCAGTTCGCCGCGCTGCTGCTGGGAGTGGTGCTGGAAGCAGTCTTTCGGCTCTTCGCCGCGGTTGTTCTCGATGCCGCCGGCGAGCGGCCAATCGTTCTGATCCTGTTGCTGCTTGCTCAGGGAGGGTTGGTCGCTACCTGGTCTTTCATCGCGGTCGTCGGGCAGGGTCTTCTGACACGACGGCTGTACCTGTTGCGAAGCGCGCAGCTTGGCCTCCTCCCGGAGGGATTGGAGGCTGGTCCGGACACGGAGAAGCCGATCTCGCCCTGGAACTGGCGTCTGGCCTGTCTCATCCTCCCGCTCTTCCTGCTGGCGCCGCTGGCCCTTTGGGTCAGTCTGTCGCGCTACCTGGAGGTCCGCCCGATGGTCCAGGTGACCGCTCATCGAGGCCATTCGCTTGCAGCACCCGAGAACACACTCAGTGCCATTCGCAAGGCCATCGAGAGTGGGGCCGATTACGCCGAGATCGACGTGCAGCAGACGGCGGACGGCGTCCTGGTGCTGCTGCACGACAGCGACCTGAAACGCGTGGCGGGTGTCTCACGCAGGCTCGACGCACTCTCCTACGACGAGGTGCGGAAACTGGACGTGGGCAGCTGGTTTGACCCTTCCTTTGCCGGCGAGCGCGTTCCCACGCTGGCCGAGGCCATCGACCTGGCTCGGGGGCGAATCAAGCTGAATGTCGAGCTGAAGCTCCAGGGCCCGGACCGGCAACTGGGCCAGGCCGCGGCACGCCTCGTCCACGAAAAGGACTTTGAGTCCGATTGCCTTGTCACCTCCTTCAATTACGACCTCCTTCTGGAAATGAAACGCCGCCACCCGCGTCTGCAAACGGGAGTCATCGTCGCCCACGCCCTGGGAGACGTCGCCCGGCTGGAGGTCGAAGCGCTCAGTGTGCGAGCGGACTTCCTGTCCGACGAAGTCCTGGCGCGGCTCACCGCCACGACAAGCAGGTTCACGTCTGGACGGTCAACGATGGCCGTCAGATGGCCAGGCTGATCAAGCGGGGGGTGGACAACCTCATCACCGATGATCCCGACCTGGCGATTCGCGTCCGCGACGAGTGGGCCAGCCTGAGCGGGACGGAACGACTTGTGCAAGCCTCGCGCTTGTTGCTCGGACTTGCCCCCTGAGGCGAGGTTGCTCCGAGAACCCGGTGTCAATAGACAGACAGTTGATCTTCTGTCCAGGATTTGTTGACCCCTGGCTCGGCTTGTCGAAACCCGACAGGAGTTCCCCGTGTTATCGCGTTCCGAGTTGAAGGCATTCCAAACACATCGGGAATACCCCTCGGTTTCGATCCTGGCACGCACGCATCGGACCGCGCCGCTGAACAAGCAGGATCCGATTCGCGTGAAGAATCTCGTCCGGAAGGCGGTCAATCGCCTTCACGCCGAGTTCAAGAAACGCGAGGTGGCGGCGGTTGTCAAGAACTTGCAGCAGCTGGTCCGGGATGTGGATTGGGAGCATACTCTTGAGGGTCTTGCCCTCTTTGCCAGTCGGGAGCGGTCCGTCGCGGTCAGTCTGCCGTTCCGGGTGAAATCGCGGGCCGTCATCGACGAGACGTTCGCCACCCGCGACCTGGTCTATTCGTTCAACCGGGCATCCCCTTACCGGGTTCTCGTGTTGAGCCAGAAGACCCGGCTGTTCGATGCGTGGACCGCCTTGCTTGACGAACACACAGCGAGGCCTTTCCCGATCCTTCATCGGGGTTCCGGCGGCGCGGCGAAGCTCCCGGGAGGCAAGGGCATCAACCCCTCGGCGGTGCGCGACGAAGCGCACCGAACGTTCTTTCGGTCGGTAGACGAAGCCGTTGACGCCTTGCAGAAGGTCAATCCTCTGCCGCTCGTCGTGGTCGGTGTGGAACGAAACCTGGCCTTCTATCGTGAGGTGAGCCGCCAATCCGGAGCCGTCGTCGCCATGCTCGCGGGCAATCACGACCAGACCTCCCCGAGCGCGCTGGGCAAACTGGTCTGGCCGCTCTACCAAGCCGGGGCGACGCTGGGCCGCACGGAGGCCCTCGTGCGGCTGGATGACGCGGTCAGCGCTGATCGGCATGCCTCCGGGATTGACCAGGTGTGGCTTGCAGCGGTCGGCGCGAAGTGCCCGGCCTTGTTAGTCGAGAAGGACTTCCACCATCCGGCCGACGTGAGTCCCGAAGGCGACCGCTTGGCGCCGTACACCGGCCAGGGACCTGCGGCCCTGGATGACGCCGTCGATGAGATCATCGAGCGCGTGCTCAACTCGGGGGGCCAGGTGTTTTTCTACGACTCGGGTGCCCTGGACGCTCACCAGAGGATCGCGGCGGTGCTGCGCCGTTGAACCATTCACCGCAAGGAGTGCTCTGACATGGACCCGGTCACGCTCGGTGCGCTGCGTCTGATCGACCTGAGCGTCCCGCTGGAGGACTCGGCCGTCAGCGAGCCGATCCCCCTCGCATCCATTACGTCGCGCACGAAGCCGAGGGCCTGGCTCAGATGCAACAATTCTTCGGCGTCCGTCCCGAGCATCTGCTCTGGTCAGGCGGCAAGGGCTGGGCCATCGAGGAAGTTCACGCCATCACCCACACCGGCACCCACGTGGACGCGCCGTACCATTACGGGGCCGAATCGGAGGGCCGGCCCGCCCTGCGGATCGACGAGGTGCCGCTGGAATGGTGCTTTGCTCCCGGCGTGGTGCTGGACGTGCAGGACAAGCCGGCCGGGGAGGAGATCACCGTCGCTGATCTGCAAGCGTGTCTGGAACGGATCGGCTACCGACTCAAGCCGCTGGACATCGTCCTGCTGCACACCGGGGCCGACAAACGGCTGCACTCCGCCGAGTATTTCGCCCAGCCGGGCATGGGCCGGGAAGGCGTGCTGTACTTGGTCGAGCAGGGGGTGAAGGTGATTGGCATTGACGCCTACACGCTCGATCGGCCCTTTGCCTGCGATGGTGGCGGACTACCACCGGACCGGCGACGGCCGGCACGTCTGGCCGGCCCACTTCGCGGGCCTGACGCGGGAGTATTGCCAGATCGAGAAACTCGCCAACCTCGACCGGATTCCGCGGCCCTTCGGCTTCTGGGTGTCGTGCCTGCCGGTCAAGATCAAGGGTGCCAGCGCCGGCTGGTGCCGGGCCGTGGCCCTGGTTCCTGGGTGATGCTCCGAAGACCAAACCCCTCGCAGACAACGAGGCGGCGCACCCACAAGTGGATACCCGGGGGTTGCTGGGCTGCAAAACGGGAGCCCCGGCAGGATTCTTCATTTCTTCGCTTGACGATTGGCGAGCGCTCGTCTACGATTCCACTCAGCAGTGGAGTGCTTCCTTCACCCATCACCCAGGGACAGGTGCCCGATGTTGCAGCGCTCTCCCAGCACGATCCCTTCCTTTCTTGATTGCTTGCGCTTGCTCGCTCAGCTAGGGAGCTATTTCACCCCCCCCCCCCTCGAAAATGGCTAAGTTGGTTCAGGGATTGGACTTGTGGCAAGAGTTTGCTGCGACCTGCAGCCCTGGCCCTGCGTGGGCGTACTGCCCGGCCGAGCCTGGAGGTCCTCGAGGACCGTTTGGTGCCGTCGCTGACTCCGACGGTCACCGTCGTGGACGACGGGGGCACCTTTGATGGTTCTACCTTTCTGGCCGTGGCTCAGGTGGCTGGCGAGGACGGAGTCCCGGGGGACACTCTTGAGGGCGTTGCCCCGACCGTCACTTACTTTGCCGGCAGCAACACCAGCGGCAACCCGTTGAGCGGGGCGCCGAGCCAGGCCGGGACCTACACGGCACTGGCCACCTTCCCTGGATCGGCTGATTACACCAGCGCCATCGCCTCGGTCACCTTCACCATCACCCAGGCCACCCCACTGGTTTTCGTCTACGGGCAAAATGCGGATTACACAGGCTCCCCTGATCCGGTGAACGTCTCCATCGAGGGGATCGACAATACCTCGGGCCCCAGTTTAGAGGGCGTCAGCCCGACCCTGGACTATGTGCAGCTGGACAGCAGCGGCAACGTTGTGGACGATCTGGGCTCGACGGTGCCGACGCTTCCGGGCATTTACAACGCGACGGCCAGCTTCGCGGGCAGCACCGATTACTCGGCGGCGACCGGCGGCGGTCTCGGCGACGTGTCGGCCACCTTCACCATCAATACTCCGGTCGATTTCAGCAGTTCCTCCTACCGGGTCTATGAAACGGCCGGGAATGCCGTGATTACGGTGAACCTGGCCGAACCCTCCAGTGCCACGGTCACGGTCGCCTATGCAACCAGCGACGGCACCGCCGTGGCGGGCGCCAATTACACCGCAACCAGCGGCACGCTGACGTTTGCGGCGGGTCAGACCAGTGCGACGTTCTCCGTCCCGGTCCTGAACGATAACGGCCAGGGTGGGACTTATCCGCTCACCGTCAACCTGGCGTTGACCAATGCGTCCAACGCCACCATCGGCTCCGGGGGAACGGCCCAGCTGAACATCGATGATCTGGTCTGGACCAATGGCCCGAGCTTCGGCTGGACGCAAACGTCTGCTCCCGCTCCGAGCATCACCAATCCCGGCGATCAAGCGAATGCCGAGGGCGATACCGTTTCCCTCCCGATTTCCGCCAGCGACCCCAACAACGCCGCGCTCTGCTATGCAGCTGACAATCTTCCTCCGGGCCTTGGCATTGATCCCAGTTCCGGGATCATTTCCGGGACGGTGAGTTCCTCGGCCGCCCAGTACTTCGGCGGCGTTTATCCCACAACGATTGTCGTGACCAACGCTGACGGCGGCAGCGTAACGACCTCGTTCAACTGGACGATTGCGCCTGTCTACGCTCCGCCCACCGTGACCAGCCCCGGCAACCAGACCAGCACGGCTGGCAGCACCATTTCGCTGCCAATCTCCGCGAGCCAGGCGCAGGGAGACGCCGTTGTTTACGACACGAGCGGGCTCCCGTCCGGTCTGACGATTGACTCGTCCAGCGGCATCATTTCCGGAACCATCGAGTTGTCTGCCGCTTCCGCCACGCCGTACACGGTCAGCGTGCTGGTCATGGATGACGCCTCGGGTCAAATCGTGACGGCCAGCACCAGTTTCCAGTGGACCGTCAACCTGCCTGCACCGAGCGTCTCGCTGACCAATCCCGGCAACCAGAGCAATTCGGTCGGCGACTACGTCGATCTGCCCCTGACCGCTTCCGACTCCGACGACAACGCGCTCACGTTCACGGTCAACACCCTCCCTGCCGGTCTGGCGATGGACCCGAACAGCGGCGAGATCACTGGCGTTGTCGCCAGTTCGGCTCACAGCACAACACCGTACAGCATCACCGTCACGGCCAGCGATGGCTCGGCCAGCAGCAGCATGACGTTCAGTTGGGTCGTCAGCGCCGTCAGCCTGACGCCACCGGGCGATCAAGGCAACCTGGATGGCGACACGGTCAACCTGCCGCTCTCGGCCAGCGATGCCTCGGGAGGAACTGTCAGCTACACCGCTGCCGGGCTCCCGCCCGGTCTGTCGATCAGCGCCAGCACGGGTGTGATCAGCGGCACGCTCTCCAGCACCGCCGACGTCAACTCGCCCTACCAGGTGACCGTCACCGCCAACGACGGGACTTACAGCAGTATCCAGGCTTTCAACTGGGCCGTGGCGGACCTGTCCCTGACGGCTCCCAGCAACCAGGCCAGCGTTGATGGCCAGTCCATCTCGGTGCAACTGGTTGCCCAGGACAACGTTGCCACGCCCAGCTACAGCGTTACGGGCCTGCCCAGCGGCTTGACCGTCGACCCCGCAACGGGGTTGATTTCCGGCACCCTGGCCGCCGGGGACTTTGCCGACAGCCCCTACCAGGTGACGGTGACGGCCGACGACGGCAGCGCCAGCAGCTCTCAATCGTTTGTCTGGACGGTGAGCCCGGCCATTGCCCTGGTCAGCCCCGGTCCGCAAGCGAATGCCGCCGGCGACTCGGTGTCCATTGACGTGTCCGCTTCCGAGCCCGGCAACAATGCCTTTTCGTTCACCAGCAGCAACCTTCCGGCGGGCCTGAGCATTGACAGCGCCACCGGGGCGATTACCGGCACGATCAGCGCTTCGGCGGTCGGCAGCAGCCCCTACCAGGTGACCGTGACCGCCTCGGATGGAACGTACACGAGCAGCCAGACCTTCCCCTGGACCGTCTCAACCCTCTACCTGGCATCCCCCGGCGATCAATCGAACCTGGACGATGACTCCGTGTCGCTGCCGCTGACCGAATCCTATCACGGCTCCGGGACGGTCCAGTACAGCGCCGTGGGGCTGCCCGGCGGATTGACCATCGATCCGAATAGCGGTCTGATCTCCGGCACTATCGCCGACACAGCCGACGTGAACGGACCCTACACGGTCACGGTCAGCGCTTCGGATGGCAGCGACCCGACGGTCAGTCAAACCTTCACCTGGCAGGTGGCGCCGCGAATCACCATAGCGGCCATCGCCGACCAGACCAGCGTTCCTGGGGACAGCGGTTCCATCGACGTTTCCGCGGTCGATGCGGCCGGCAGTACACCGACGTACAGCGCCAGTGGCTTGCCGAGCGGCGTGACGATTGATCCGACGACCGGGATCATCTCGGGGACGATCACTGCTGTCGTGAGCAGCACGCCGGACGTGGTCACCGTGTCCGCGGCCGACGGCACCAGCACCGTCAGCGCCTCCTTTAACTGGAGCATTGTGCCGATTACCCTGGTGAACCCGGGGAATGGGGGTTCCGTCGGCAGTGCGACGGTCAGCATGGCGATGCAGGCCGACGTGGCCAGCGGCTACACCGCTTCCTATACCGCCGTGGGTTTACCGCCTGGACTGGCAATCGACAGTGGTACGGGTGTGATCAGCGGGACGCTTGATTCAGGTGACACTGGCAATACTTACACAGTGACGGTAACCGCAGATGATGGCGTTGGGGATACACGCAAGCCAGACGTTCACCTGGACGGTGTCCGAGATCAGCATCGCGAGCACGTCAGACCAGACCAACACCGAGGGGGATAGTGTCTCCGTGCAGGTCCAGGCCGCATCCGCAAGCAGCGGGCTGGTGAACTTCACCGCCGCTGGCCTACCGGGTGGGTTGACCATCGATCCGAACTCCGGCATCATCTCGGGGACCATCGCGGCAGGGGATGCCGCCAACAGTCCCTACACGGTGACCGTGGTCGCCAACGACGGCGTTGCGGTAACCAGCGAGACGTGTACCTGGAACGTCAACCCAGTCGTTACCGTCAGCGCCATCAACGACCAGACCAACGTGGAAGGCGATAGCGTCAGCGTGCAAGTGGCGGCGACTGATCCGCTGGGGACGGTGACGTACACCGCGGTGGGTTTGCCCGAAGGCGTCACGATTGACAGCACCACGGGCCTCATTTCCGGGACGATTGCCACCGGAGACGCTCTTGCTGGTCCCTATGCCGTCACGGTGACCGCGTCCGACGGAACCTACAGCACAGACATGACATTTGGGTGGACGGTTACTCCAGCCGTGGCTCCTGCTCCGCCGACGCTTGCCAATCCGGGAACGCAAGTCAACGTCGCCGGGGACAGCGTTGACTTTTTCGTGTCGGCTTCCGATACAGCGGGTTACCCGCTGACGTTCAGCGAAACGGGATTGCCCGATGGGCTCACTCTTGATCCGTTCATCGGCGAAATCTCGGGAACTGTTGCCGAGGACGCGATCCAAGCCGCACCCTACGTTGTCACGGTCACAGCGGATGATGGCCTCGGCGACACAACCTCGCAGACGTTTGATTGGATCGTCAACAGTCCTGCGCTCACTGTGACAGCGAACTCCCAGACGGCAACGGAGGGAGTTGGCTTTGACAACGTCACGGTAGCAACCTTCACCGATGCCGATCCGAACTGGCAAGCATCGGCTTTCACGGCAACGGTCAACTGGGGAGATGGCACGAGCGATCAGGCGACGATCACCGGAGCGAACGGCGTTTTCACCGTGACGGACTCGCATCAGTACGACAGCTCGGGAACGTTCACCATCCAGGTGGCGGTAACCGACGGCTCGGGCCAGACGGTAACCGGCTCCGCAGCGACCAGCGTGACGGCAGCGGCGCTGACGGCAACCGGCGGGCTAACGGAAGGAGCCGTCGCCGGATCGGTTGTGTCGGGCACCTGGGCCAGTTTCACGGATGGCAACATTGACACGGATGCGAGCGGTTACACCGCGGTTGTCGATTGGGGCGACGGCAGTTCGACATCTTCCGGCACGGTGACAGGCGAGGATGGAACCTTCCTCGTTGGCGGCAGCCACGTTTACGCGGCCAATGGCACATACTCAGTGCTGGTGACGGTCACTGCGCCGGATGGAGTTACGGCGCAAGCGACCAGTTCTGTTGAAGTGGGCGATCTCTACGCAGGCGAAGCGTCTACGTTGACGGTGGCATCCTTCACCAGCAGCGATCCGAACGCCACGGCGAACCAGTTCACGTTGAGCGTGAATTGGGGAGATGGGACGGCAGTGGACACGACGGCAACAATAACGGAAGTAAACGGTGTCTTTAACGTGGTTGGAAACCACACGTTCGACACCGATAGCCTGGAGCAAGCCAACGGCAGCTATCAAGTGCAGGTAACCGTGAACGGTCCCGGACTCGAAACCATTACGACCACCCACTCTGTTGTCGTCGTTGATCCGGCATTGAACATCACGAGTAACGACGTCGAGGCGCAGCCGGGCGTTGCCTTC
>CAWATZ010000019.1:0-16967 GCA_963784995.1 uncultured Planctomycetota bacterium
TGAGCTAATGCACGCCCTGGCCTGCTAACCAACCGCCCAGCGCGGCGGCACGGTCCTGGTGTTCCTCCGAGCCAGAGCCGATCACACCCACAATCGGGAGACGGACTGCGGAAGTCATGCCGACCTTCCTTTGAGGCTGTCACGTTGAGACGAGCGGAGAGCGTCAGCGACCGAGGCGCTCGTGGCAACGAATGACATACGGCTACTGGTCTGTTCTGCCTGCCCTGCCGGCCACTTTGGCGCCGGTGGCTGAGAGGCCAGGTGCTGCCCTTGCCTGTCCGTTGAACGTCTTTCCGTGTCAATTTCCTGCGTGCCCGCCACCCGCCAGGGTGTTCGGGGGCCTGGCGGACCGCTGGCAGTCCGAACGTAGGTAAGGCTTTCCAGCCTGAATCTCTCTCGAGAAAGACAATCGTGGATTGAGGTGGCCTTGCCTAATGTTCATTGGTATAGTTATTGAGGATTGAGCTGGTTTCAAACCCGATCGGACTGTGCCAGAGGCGATCACGTTCTACAACACCCGGGTGGGGATCGGGAAAGACAACCAGGGGATCACGCCCATGCGGACCATTTTTCAAGCGTGTCAACCTCGGGACGAGGTGCTGCGGGGAGAGCTGCGCGAGCAGCGGTTCGCCGCCTCGCTGACGCGCGTCCTGCGGGGCGATGCCGATCCCGTTTACAGCGACCCGGCGACCTTCTTCCAGAACACCTATGCCACGTCTGGCCTGAGAAGCCTGCTGCGCGAGTCCCTCGGCCGGCTCACGGGCCGGCAAAGCAGCAACGCTCCGGTCATCCGTGTTGAAACCAGCTTTGGCGGCGGCAAGACCCACAATCTGATTGCCCTCTACCACGTTTGCCGCCATCCGGCGGTGCTTCGGTCCTTCCCCGACTTTGTCGCGGCCGAGCTGTTGCCTGGAGAACCGGTCCGGCTCGTCGGCGGGGTTGTGGGCGGCGACCTGGACGCGGCCAACGGCGTCGATCATGGCGGCGTGCGGACCTACACTCTCTGGGGAGAGATTGCCTACCAGCTGGGCGGCGTCGAGGGCTACAAGCTGGTGCCGCCCAGCGACGAGCAGCGGGTGGCCCCCGGCACCCAGGTCTGGGAAAAGCTGATCGGCAAGGAACCGGCCCTGGTCCTGATCGATGAGATCGCCCAGCATCTGCGGAGCGACCGGGCGGTGAAGTCGGCAGTGGGCGGCACCAACCTGGCCGAGCAGACCATCGCCTTCCTGATGTCCCTCATCAAGTTCGCGGCGGAAAGTCCGCGGGCGGTCCTGGTCTACACTCTGGCCGACGCCGGGGACGCCTTCGGCAAGGAAACCGAGGAGGCTCGTCAGGAGCTGGCCGAGGCCCGGAGTGTTTCCGCTCGGCAGGAACACGTCCTGACGCCGACCGCCGAGAACGAGATCAGCGCCATCGTCAGCCATCGGCTGTTCGCGTCCATCGACCGATCGGCCGCCCGGGAGGTCGCCGGTCAGTTCCTCGACGCCTTCACGCGCCTGGTCGGCCAGGGAGTGGACCTGCCCGCGCGCGCGACCCGGTCGGAGTTCCGGGCCGAGCTGGCTCAGGACTACCCCTTTCACCCTGAATTGCTGACCACCCTCAACCGCAAAACCTCGACCATCCCCAATTTCCAGAAAACGCGGGGCGTCCTTCGGCTGCTGGCCCAGGTGGTGCGGGCTCTCTGGCAGGAGAAGCCAGGCGATTGTTTCCTCATTGCCCCCCATCACCTCCGTCTGGGCGACGACAGCATCGCCAACGATCTCACCAGCCGGCTCGATCGCCCCGCATTCAAACAGGTGATCGAGGCAGACATTGTCAGCCCTCGGCTGGGCACCCTGGCGCACGCTCAGGAAGTGGACCGCGACTGGGTCGCTGCGGGCAAACCTCCCTACGGGCAACGGGTAGCGACCGCCGTTTTCCTGCACAGCCTGGTGCAGACCGGTCAAAGCGGTGTCGATCCGGCCGACCTGCGGCTGGCCGTGCTTCAGCCGGGGGATGATCCGGGGTTGGTCGAGAAGGCGATCCAGCACCTGTCGGACCGCTGCTGGTTTTTCGACTACGACGGCCACCGCTACCGCTTCAAGACGGAGCCGTCCCTCCGCAAGATCGTGGACGACGAGACCGGCCTGGTCGGCAAGATCAAGGCCAAGGCCGAGCTGGACGAGCACCATCAAGAAGGTGTGGAAGAAGGGGGTTTTCGTCCCGCTCTACTTCAGGTCGGAGGCGTCCGAGGTCGATGACGACGCCCAGGCCCCGAAGCTGATCGTGGTCCATTACGATGCCGCCGCGGCCCTGGCCACTCAGGCGATTCCGCCTCCGGATCTGGTCCTGAAACTGTTTGAGCACAAGGGCAGCCTGGAGGAATACCGCACTTACAAGAATAACCTGGTGTTCCTGGTCGCCGACGCCGAGCTGGTTCCCAGGCTGGTGGACGTCGCCCAGCGCTATCTGGCTGTGCAGCGCATCGTCACCGACCCCGACCGGATGAGCGACTTCAACAAGGAGCAGAAGGACAAGCTCCGCAAGATGGCCGAGGCCGCCGAACTCGATCTTCGGATCGCCATTACCAAAGCGTATCGCCATCTCTACTATCCCTCGGCCGACGCGACCCGTTCGTCCCCTGGCCTGGCTCACCAGCTCCTTCAGCCCGATGAGCAGGGCGAGATGGAGAAGGACCAGAGCGAGGTGATCCTGCGCGTCCTGAAGGGGCTGGAGAAGGTGCTGACGGCCGACGACAAGCCGCTTAACCCGCAATATCTCAAAGCCAAGGCCTGGCCGACAGGCACCCCCGCACTCTCCACCGAGGAGCTGCGGCGAGCGTTCGCTCAGCGGCTGGCTTTGAAGATGCTCCTGAACGTGGATCAGCTCAAGCACACCATCCGGGACGGCATCGCCAAGGGCGTGTGGGTGTACTACCCCAGCGACGAGAAGATCGGCTACGGCACGGTGTCCCCGGCTCCGCTCGTCGAGATCAGCGAAGACGCCTTGCTGTACACGCCCGACGAGGCCCAGCGGCTGGGAATCAAGATCAAGGGCGCCCAGGTCGAGCCGCCAATCTGCCCTGTTTGCCGGAAAGCTCCGTGCGTTTGCGACGATGAGACTGATCCGGAGATCAAGCCACCGGTTCGCGTCCAGGCGGAAGGTCCGCCGGCTCAGAGTTTTCAATCCGTCGCCGACCAGTGCCACGACCACAAGGTCAAGTCCCTTCGGCGCGTGGCCGTGCGAGTGGAAGGGCTCGGCAAGGACGCCGCTCGCGATGCCCGGTCGCTCGGGCTGGCCATCCCGCAGATCGGCAAGGCGGTGATCGCCCTGGAACAAAAGATCGTGCTGGAGTTCGGCAGCGGCGAGAAGCTCAGTCTCGATTTCTCCGGCTCCTGGGAGCGGTACAAGCGGATCAAGACGCTGACGGACGCTCTCAGCCAGGAAGCGAGCAACGCCAGTGTGAAACTCGTGCTGCGGGCCGAGTTCGAGGGGACCGGCCTTGAAGTGGCCGGCGAGCAGTTCCAGACAATGCGGGACGTGTTTAGCAATCTGGGCATGGGCCGGATCGCGCTGGAGGGTGACCCGACCACGGAGGGCAAGTGAAATGACCGATCGACCATTTGAGTTACGAGTCCTCCGCCGGGGGGAGACCGATTACGGGCTGGCGCTGCACCAGCGGCCGGCTGCCAGCCGCAATCCGGGAGAGAACAACCGCCACTGGCCCCTGGTCGTGCAAGCCTGGGGCACGCCGTTGCGGTCGGTCATGGATCAGGTGCTGACGCTGATCAAGGAGGCCGGGTATCGCCCCACCGATCTTTCGCGGTCCCGGCAGGTTCCCTTTGAGCTGACCGAGGCGCAGGGCGTCCGGCTGGGACTGCTGTTCCTGGCCGTCAAGCCGCTCCGCAAGGTGACGCGGATGACAAGCATCTCCGACCAGGTGCGAGCGATGACCGACGAGGAGGCGTATTACTGGTTCAGCAAGGCCACCGCCGCCAGGACCGCTCGGCGGGCACAGCGGGCCATGCGGGTGTTGCTGGCGGAGGAGTGATCGGTCAACCGGCTGACCTGGACCTGGACTTGCTTCGTCTCCGCAACTTTGCGAAAAGGCTCGGCCGATCTGAGAAACGTCTGCTCCGTGATCCAGGAGTCTTGTACAACACGATGAACAGGGGAAGATAAAGAGTATGGCCAAGTTCCAGAAGGTGAACCTCATCGAACCCGTCCCCGCTTGACGCCGCAGAGATGCGGACATTGTTAGCAGAGGAACAGGGCTCATGGCAAAGCGGAAACAATACCAGAACCCGCCGCTCGTGGAAGTCCTCAGCGAGTTCTTCTTCCAGGCCGAAGAGGGTACGGAGTGGGACTCCTTCATCGTTCCAAAGTTCTACAATACAATCAAGAAGAACTTTCCAACCCGGAAGCAGCTGGCGGCAGTCGGGATCACGGTACGGATGCCAGGCGGTGGAGCCTCGCCTGAGTTCAAGCCGTTCGGACCACCGATTCCGAGGCATCGGTTTATCTCGGAGGACGAAAAGACTCTGGTCCAAGTTGGCGAGAACCTGCTCGTGGTCAATCAACTGCCCCCTTACTACGGGTGGGAACGCTATGAGCCAACCGTCGTTCAGTGCTGCCAGTTGTACGTCAAACTGTGGAAGCCCAGACGCATGGACCGCGCTGCCGTCCACTACATTGACAAGATCGACCTCCCCGAGGTGGAGGCTGGTCTGGAGAGGTACTTCAACCTGCTGCCGATGTTGCCAGAGTTCCCGACGCAGCCTGCGACCAACCTCACGATGTCCTACGAGGTGCCGGGAGCGAATCTGGGTGACATCCTCGTGGTCACCATGAAGCAGCAGCCGTCCGCGAACCCCGATGGAATGTCTTTCCTGTTCCAGTGGGACTACGTTGCTACAGGAGGACTGTCTCTGGAAGGCGAGTCAATCAAGACCTGGCTCAACCAGGCCCATCACTTCCTCAGCGAGGTGTTTCTGAGTACCTTCACGGATGACTGTCGCCAGCTGTTCGACTGAAAGGGAGCCGCGGCATGCCAGCGACCATGAAACCGTTCTCGTCCGCAAGACGGCCTGTCCGCAGGTCCGTCCGGGTGACGGGCCGAAAGTACGCAGTGGGTTCGTCAAGCGCCGTGCAGCAGGTGTTTGGCCGGGAGTCCCATGACCGGGTCCGCCCCTTTGTCGCGGCCCTGGGCAGCGAGGTCAACAGCGGACAGCTCTTTGACCTGACCTCGGTGTTCCTCCAGAGCCCGGAAGACCTCGCCGGCTTGCCCCTCGTTGCGGCGCAGCTGGACAGACTCCTGGACCGATTGCGTGAAACGGTGAGGAACCGGGGCATTGCCCAGGTCGCCCGGCCTCTCCCGATTCAGCGCTTGCGGTCGCCGGAACACCACGGCTATCCCCTGCGGCGGACCCAGCTGGTCGTCTTCAATCGCGAGAAGGGCCGGGTCACCGCGGAACTGCGGGAGGTATCCCGGAGCCTTGACCTCCGGGGGATCGGCGCGGACGAGGCGCTGGCGCTGCGAGACCTGGAGCGCCAGTTTGACTGGTTAGTCCGCGAGAAGGTCCGGATTCCTCTTCACGCCCGTCAGGCGCGAGACGAGATGGTCCGGCTCATCGTCGATCATCTCGTTGACTGGGAACAGTTTGAGCGCGAGAACCCGACTCCGCGTCTGCTGTGGGGGCGAATTACCAGGCACGGCCATTCCTTGCGGCCCACGGTTCACTGGCTCCGGGGGCCGGGCGGGCTTCAGGAGCAGACAGGTCCGTTGCCCTGGCGATTGAGGACCTCCTACTTCCTGCTGCTGAAGGAAGGGGACTGGTTCCGCGCCGTGGTCCTGGAATACCCGGATCGGATCGAGTGGCTCGAACCCCCGACTCGCTGTCCGGATCCAACCGATCCGGCCACCCGGCAGGCGGCCTGGGACTCGATCCCTCGCCTCGTCGCGGACAGGCCGGACGTCTGGCCCTTGAAGGGGTCCTGAGAGAGCGCATGGACATCGGCATTTACTGTCTGAACGTTGGCCAGGGGAGCTGCGCCGCGATCATCGACCCCATCCCCGGTGGAGCCCGCGGCCTACCAGGCCTGTCTCATCGACGTGGGAGTCGATGGCGACGCCCTCGCCGATTGGTTGCAGTCCATCGGGGTGCAGCGACTGCCGCTGATCGCCTTGACTCACAACGACGAAGACCACGTCCGGGGTTTGCCCTCCCTGGTCCACCGGTTCCGGCCGACCGGCAGAGGGAGGCAGCCACGGATCGGTCGCCTCCTGTTCCTGATCGACCGCGATCCCGCGGGCCCTTCGCCCATCCCGTTTTACCTCGATGCCCAGACCTGGGTCCAGCACGGGCTCGTGAGCGCAACCGGGCGACTGGAAACGCCGGCCCGATACCGCCCCGGAATGGGAGAGTTGCTCGTTCAAGACCCCCTGACGAGCTTCCGCCTCTCCTGCGCTTACCCGACGATGCAGCAAACCGAGGCAGTCCTCCGCAGGGCGCCCGCGCCTGGCCCACGCCCCGGTCATGGTCCGAACGACACCAGTGGAGTCATCCGGCTGACTCGCCCCGTCAACCCTCGGCGAACGCGGATCCTGTTCGGCGGCGACCTCAACTACCCCGGCTGGCACAGCATGGCCGACGCCGGGCTCGACCTCCAGACCGATGTCCTGATCGCGCCCCATCATCGGGCGCGCGCGGCGACAGCCCGGCCTTCGGCCCCACCGAGCTGGCAAGCGAGACCAGGCCCCGTTACGTCCTGTTCTCGGTCGGCACCAACCAGCGGCATGTCCGCCCAGCAACGGAAGCCACCGCTCGCCACCCCTTGCCCGCCGTGGTCCAGGCGTTCCGCGCTCACAAGGCGACCGTGATTTGCACTCAGATCACGCGCCGCTGTCACGACACGCCGGACGCCGTTCCCGCACGGTCGGTCATCCCGCTCCCGTCGCTGACCCACCCTCATGACCTGCACCCCTCGGGGACCGCGTGTGCCGGCACGGTTCTCGTCGTTCTCCGGGACTCCGGGCATTTGACCGTCTCCCGTCTGGACGAACACCAAACAGCCGTCGATAACCTGCAAACAGCGGGGCACCACCCACGCTGCCGCTGACGGAGAGCCTTGCTTTATGCCGCACACCAAGTTGCTCATCGAACAGTGGCTGCCCATTGCCCCCATCGGGGCCGAGTGCATGCGGGAGCGGGGGGCGTCCTCGGCGTTGCCGCCGCTCTACTTCCTGCACGTCTGGTGGGCGCGGCGGCCGCTGACCGTTAGCCGGGCCGCCATCCTCGCCAGCCTGCTGCCGGCGTACCCGGTCGCCGGTGATTCGGACGTGCGGCCGTGGCCGGAGAAGTTCCGCAAGCAATTCCCGACCTTCGATGCCTACAAGCAGTGGTTCATCAAGCTGATCGGGATCCGTGGTGATCCAGTTGCAGGTCGCAAACTCCTTCAGTGGGCCGCAGACCAGGGGAAGCAAATCCCGAACCCGTACGGCTACTCACGAGCCTACACCGTCAATCCGTCACAGGACCAACTCCACGAGTTGTACGACCTGCTGGAGTGGACGTGGGGGACGCGAGACATTACCTTCTGCGACCCGATGGCTGGCGGAGGCAGCATCCCGTTTGAGGCCCTTCGGTACGGGCTGACTGTCCACGCGAATGAGTTGAATCCTGTGGCCAGCGTCATTCTCAAGGCCACGCTGGACTATCCAGCCCGCTTCGATTCATCACTTGTCGCTGATATTCGTCAAGTATGGCAAGCTTTGGGCCGAGAAAGTGCAGGAGCGGCTAAGGCCGTTCTTCTCGGACATTCCCGAGGATGCCATCGGAGGCTGTTACGTCTGGGCCCGGACGGTGCCCTGTCCCATAACCGGCAAACCAGTACCGCTGTCGCCGAACTGGTGGTTGCGGAAAGGTGCCGAGCCGGTGGCCGTACAGGTGATCGCGACGGACGGCATGAATCATTGCCGATTCCAGATCGTCAAGGGGAAGGCCGCTTGCGCCAAGTCGATTCCCGGACAAGGGAACCATCAAGCGAGGTGAAGGCGTTAGCATCTGGGCCAAGAATGAGACGATCTCCGGAGACTACATCAAGCAGACGGCCAAGGCTGGTGAGATGAAGGAGCAACTGATCGCTGTCGGCATCAAGAAAACCGGCGAGTTCACGTTTCAGGCACCAACCGCCGCCGACGAGGAAGCAGTCCACAAGGCTGAGGTAGAAGTCAAGAAGCGGTGGCCTGGATGGGAAGCCAAGGGACTGATCCCGACCGAACCCCGCCGCGAGGGCCGTGCGGACTGGGCGTGCGAAATCTACAACATGACACGCTGGTGCGACACTTACTCACCTCGCCAACTTCTCGCGATGGTAACATTCGTCGAATGCCTCTATGAAGTTATTCACCAAGCCGAGCAAGCAATCGGGACAGACAGAGCACACGCAGTCCAAGTCTACCTGGCCATCGCGATCGATAAAGCTTCGGACTACAACTCGAAGCAGATCCGTTGGGATTCTACGCGAGACAAAATTGCCAACTCGTTCGCTCGACACGATTTGAGCATGCGGTGGAGCTTTGCCGAATTCGATGCCAGCCGGAATCTGGCCACCTGGGTGGTAGACCAAGTCAGCGAGTCTGTCTCTGAGATGAGCAGGATGCTTGCTCCGTTGCCCCCAATGCTTTTCGGCTCGGGCGGAAGACCTGTCATCGAACGTCTTTCATTCCGCACCGGCCCCGCTCAGTCGATGCACTCTATCCTGACTGGTAGCATTCGCTGCATCACAGTTGATCCACCTTACTACGACAACGTCAACTATGCTGAGTGTTCCAACTACTTCCTCGTCTGGATGAAGAGAACGCTGGGTCAGCAATTCCCGGAGCTGTTCAACCCGGACGACCCTGAGCAACTCGCCAACGCCGACGATGAAGCGATCATGAACGTCGCTCGATTCAAAGAGGCCGGAAGGAAGGCCAAGCAACTGGCGACCGCCGACTACGAGAATAAGATGTTCGCCTGCTTCCGTGAGATGCATCGAGTTCTCAGCGAGGATGGCGTGCTGACGGTGATGTTCACCCACAAGCAGGTCGAAGCCTGGGACACTCTCGGCACCGCCCTGATCAAAGCCGGCTTTCGCATCGATGCCTCTTGGCCGGTGAATACCGAAAGCGACAAGAGCCTGCACCAGGCCAAGAAAAACTCTGCTGCAAGCACAATTCTGCTCACTTGCCGCAAGCGAGAGAAGTCTGGGGAGTCCGTCTGGTGGGACGATCTCAAGGGCAAGGTGAAAGAAGTCGCCCGACAGAAGGCCGAGGAGTTCGAGAAGGAAGGCATCACCGGCGTGGACCTGTACATCAGCACGTTCGGCCCGGTGCTGGCGATCATCTCCGAGAACTGGCCGGTGCTGACCAGCGAGTCGGACGCAAAGGGCGATCCGCTGCCGCTCAAGCCTGGCGATGCCCTCGACCTGGCCCGGCAGGAAGTCATCAACCGCCGGAAACAGGGCCTATTGCTCGGCCGGCAGGTCGAGTTTGACCCGCCGACTGACTGGTATCTGATGGCCTGGGACGCCTTCCGCGCACAGCAGTTCCCGGCCGACGAGGCCCGCAAGCTGGCCATCGCCCTGGGACGCGACCTGGAGGCCGACATTGTCAAGGACAAGCGCTTGGTGACCAAGAAGGGAGCGAAGGTCACCCTGAACCTGCCGAAGGATCGGCGGAAAAAGGGCATGGTGGACCCGGAGGCCGAGGCGTTTCCGCACCTGATCGATGCCCTCCATACGGTCATGCTCGTCTACGAGGAGGATGGCTCGAAGGCGTGCCAGGTGGCCGTGGACCGGCACAGGCTCCGCGAGGACGGCCGGTTCAAGGCGCTGGTCGAGGCCGCCATACGGGCCATCCCAACGACGCGGGGAAAGGACAAGAAGTTCCTGCGGCCGGAGATGGAGACTTTGGAGGCGTTGCGGCTCCTATTCTGGCCAGACCTGCCGGCCCCGAAGGAGGAACTACCCCCAAAGCCCCCAGAGAAGACGCTGTTCGACACGACGGAGCAAGAGGCCATCGAGGAGTTTGATGACGCGGAGGAAGAAACCGAGGATGGAGATGAGTAGAATCTGAGGTAGGAGCCTTCGGAGGTGCGCGATGACGACAATGACGATGCCCTGGCACGAACGAGTGGAGAGCTTCACTCGACATCTCCTTCAAACGAGCCAGGGCACGATCATCCCTATCCACGGAAGCACGGGAAGAGGGAAGACCCGGCTTCTGCGCGGCGTGGCCGCCCATCTCGCGAACCGAGGCTCGATCCCGGTGTACCTCTCGCCTCCGCAAGGAGAGGAGGATACGGCAGGAGCAGCTCTTGCGACCGCTGCCGACACGTTGAAGGCTCACACACTCCTCAACGGCCAGACAGCAACACTCAAGGACTTGCGAGCGTCACGGGAACGGAAGATCAGCATCGTCCTGGATGGCATGCGGAAGGCAGCGAACTCGGTGGTGCTGCTGCTGGACGAACCAGCCCGCTGGGTTGCAGGCGAGTGGTCGGGCGAGTCCTCAGCGACGGGGCGACGGTTCACGCTCCAGGTTTGCCACGAACTGGCCACTCGGTCCGGCTGCCGTGTCGTTTACACAGGCGGCAACTTCGGGGTTCGGACCGACGAAGAACCGTACTACCTCCCGAGAGCGTGGAGCGAGTTGGACCTGCCGAGGAAGCTGACGGAACATCCCGCGTGGAAGGAGATGAGCAGGGGGCTGGGAGGGGCGTTCACCGAACAAGCTACCCCCCTTCTGTGCCGGATACTGACGATGCTGTCAATCGTGGCAACGCCCGCGGAGGCGGCGGAGGCGGCTCGGACGAGCCTCGGGGTGAACGAGATCGCGGCCCTCCTTGAACAGCGTTCCGCGAGCCGGCCCCAGCTTCGGCGAGCCTGGGCATGTTTTGCCCTGGTCCGCAAGGCCACCGACCAGCGCCTGTACGAGCGCCTGGCGGGCGACCTTCCCATCGACCTGTGTTTTGTCGTCGAAGAATTACTGCTGACGAGGATCGAAGGGGGTTACGAACTGCACCCGGTACTCGCCCAGTCGATCAACCCAAGGAAGGTGCTGGGAACAGAGTACCGAGACGTTCAGCAGAACCTGACGAGGCACTACCTCGGCAATAATGCTTCCCTCGCTGATGCCACCGAGGCGTTCTTCCACGCAACTGAGGCAGGAGATGACTACCTGGTGTCGCAGGCGCAGCCGTTTTTCGTCGAGCAATTTCATCTCCGGGGGCGTAGCCTCTCAAAGCAGAAGAGATACGGCGAGGCGGCAGAAGTCTTTCGTCAAGCAGTGGAGCTAGACCCGAACGACGACTACGCACACCACTATCGCGCGTTCAATCTCGACGTGATCGCAGAAGATCAGCCGACCATCGAAGGCGAGTACCAGCGGGCCATCGGCCTCTATTCGCGTCACCCGTGGTGGCACTCCCGGTGGATCAACTACCTCATCACGGTCGGCAGGACGACCGATGCCCGAACTGCGTTCGCCCAGGCCGCGGAGGCCCTCCAGGAAGCGATGGAGTCCCACCCAGAGTATGTGTATCGGTCGCTCCATTCATGGGTCGCGGCGTTGCTCCTTCATCGCGCACAGTTGGACTTCGCCAGGCAGGTCTTGGACCGCGTCCCCGTGGAGGTACGGCGAGACCATCGGGGGTTCGTGGCACTCGAAGAGAAGCTGGCTGCGATGGAAGAGGCTCGTCGAGGGCGCGGCGTCTTCCCCCTGTCCGTCCCGGCCAGCCAGCACTGGCGGAAGTCGCCGCACCTCGACTTCCCGCCCCAGGTGGGTGGTAAGGACCTGCGGACCTGGCACCCTGCCCGTGTCGAGGCCGTCTCGCAGCAAGGCATCACGTTGATCGTCGGTAAGCCGCCAGAGGGAGGCTCTCCGCCCACCTATGGAATGGTCAACCTGCCCATCGAGCGGTTTAACGCCGCCACGCTCGATGAACGCGCTGCGGACCTGCGACCAGGGCGGTTCCTCGAACTCGCTTTCTACGGTGATGAAGGCGTTCTGCGGATTCGGACACACCCCCAGTCGGCATGGGAAGATCCCGACCTGCCTTACCTGAATCCTCCGGACACCTTGCGTTACCTGCGAAAGCTGGAACGATCATCGTGATACCTGCCTCGCTGGACATGGAGCGGCTCTACGTCTTCCTGTTCGGGCCGGGATACGGGGAGTCGGTCGCGGTGCGCGTGCCTCCGGATCAGTGGCTGGTAATCGACAGTTGCCGGATTGCGAGGCAACCCGCCGCTTCCCACGTCTTGCGTCGTTATGGGGGGAAGTTGACACTTCTGCTCCTGACCCACCGACACAAGGACCACTATCGCGGGTTCGTTGATCTCCTCGCCTTGGGGGAGTGGAGCCGGATCGGATGTAATGACTGGCGGGTCATTGACACCGAGCCGGTTGATGCCGCCGACCCAGAAGATCAACTGGGTTCAGGGCTGGCTCAGGTTCTCACCGAGATTCAAAATCAGTGGCGGGCTCGACCAGCAAGTCGGCTCCTGACTCGACGGGGGGCTAGCTGCCCCATCGGCCTGGGGGTGTTGCACATCCTTTACCCAGACGAAGCATTCGCACTCGCCAACCGCTACGGCGAGCCGAACAACCTGTCAGCCGCCGCCGTTCTTGAGTGGAATGGGATGAGCCTGCTGTTCGGGGCGGATGTTGAGAACCCACACTGGCAGGAGATCGCTGCCCATCGCCCCAACCTGGGAACGCACGTTATCCTGAAGGTGCCGCATCACGCCTCGCGCGAAGCACAACACCACTGCTTCCTCCAGGGCAACCCCGGTCGAGCGTGGCTTGTGACCCCCTACAACCTCAACTACGGGCTTCCGCGATTCGAGGACGACCAAGGGATGGCCACGCTCCTCGGGCATGAAAAAACCGTCCACTTGACCGGGTTGCCGGTCCGACATTCGCAACAGAACGATCACCCGTGTGACACGACGCGACAAGACCTGCTGCACGGAGTCCATCCGAAACCGCTCCCGTTCAGTCTCCCCGGTGGGATCACCGGCGTTGAGGTCTCCCCCGAGCCAGATCAACTGTCTTGCTACGTTGGTGTGTGGCTGGATGCGACGGGGGGACATGAGGTATTTCATGGCCCTGGCTCCCTTCGCATCCGTGAAGCCCCGCCGCCCAAAGGCACAACATGAGCAAGCTGCGTGACATCCCGTTCCAGATCAGCTACGGCCCCAGCGACGACCGGCTGAACCGCTTCTTCATCCCGGCCCTCGCCGCCTCGGTGCGCTACGACCGCGCGGCCGGCTACTTCTCCAGCAGCATGCTGGCGGTGGCGGCGGCCGGGGTGGTGCGGCTGATCGCCAACGGTGGCCGGATGCGGCTCCTGTGCGGTGCTGATCTTTCGGAGGGCGATGTCGAGGCAATTCGCAAGGGGCACGAGCAACTGGCCGACGTGGTCGGCAGGCGGATGAAGATCCGGCTGGCCCTGCCCGAGGATGATTACGTCAAGAACCGCGTCCAGGCCCTGGCCTGGCTGGTCGGCAGCGGCCAGCTCGACATCCAGGTCGTCTTGCCGAAGGGGCCGGATGGGCAGCCGCTGCCCGGGTCGGTCGCCGAGGCGTACTACCATCCCAAGGAAGGGATCTTCACCGACGCCGAGGGGAACCAGATGGCGTTTTCCGGAAGCGTGAACGAGTCGGCGACCGCGCTGGTCGAGAATTACGAATCCTTCCTGGTCGTCACCTCCTGGCAGACTCCGGCGTACGTCGCCTCGATCCAGACGCGCTTCGAGAAACTCTGGTCCGGCAAGGATCGCGACTGGATTGCTCTCCCCATCCCCGAAGCGGCCCGGCGGGAACTGCTGAAGTTGCGGCCCAGCGTGCCGCCGACGCATGATGCCCTGGAGCCGCCGCCGCAAGAGACGAAGCCGGTGGAGCCTCCGTCGGAGGCGGCGAGAAATGCCGAGCGCGAACGCATCCTCTTCCAGTTCTTGCGGGACGCGCCCCGGCTGCTGGGGGCCGGCCCGCTCGGGGCGGCGACCAGCACGGTCAAGCCCTGGCCGCATCAGCAGCGGGTGGTCCAGGCGGTGGTCGAGCGGTTCCCGTTCCCGGCCATGCTGTGCGACGAGGTCGGCCTGGGCAAGACCATCGAGGCGGGCCTGATCCTGCGCGAGCTGCTGCTCTCCGGCCGGGTCAAGCGGGCACTGCTGCTGGTCCCCAAAAGCGTCCTCAAGCAGTGGCAGGAGGAGCTGTACGAGAAATTCGCCCTGAACGTCCCCCGCTACGACGGCCAATCGCTGCGGGACGTGTTTGACCGCGACTTGAAACTCCCTGCCGGCGTCAATCCGTGGAACAGCCGGCCGGTCCTGCTGGCGTCGAGCCACCTGGCCAAGCGGCGCGAGCGTCAGCAGCAGCTTGCCGAGGCGGACCGCTGGGACCTGCTCATCATTGACGAGGCCCACCATGCCCGCCGGAAGGACTTCCTGAGCCGGGAGCAGTTTCGCCCCAACCGCTTGCTGGAGCTGCTGGTCGGCACCCATCAGATTCCCGGCCTGAAAGAGAAGACCCGGGGCCTGATCCTGCTGACTGCGACGCCAATGCAGATTGATCCCATCGAGGTGTGGGACCTGCTGAAGGTGATGGGGCTGGGAGGCCGCTGGGGCGCTGGTGAGGGGAACTTCCTGCGTTACTTCGAGGAGCTGCGCCGGCCGGTTGGGGAGGCAGACTGGGGCTTCGTGGCGGGAATGCTGCACGACTACTTCGCGGCCGGCGGCAGCTGGGACGAGTCCTTCTGCCGGGTGGCCGAGCAGAAGCTCGGGCCGGCCACGTGGGACCAGGTGAAGGCATTGCCGGACGCCGGCAGCCCCGAAGGGATGGTCCGGCGTCTGCCGGGCGAGGCCCAGATCGTGGTGCGCGAGCTGGCCCGGCGGCACACGCCGCTGCGCCGGTATCTGTTCCGCAACACCCGGGAGCTGTTGCGCGTCTACCGGCAGAAAGGACTGCTCAAGGACAACATCCCTTACCGCGACCCACGCCAGGTCTGGATCGATCTGCGGCCCGAGGAATGGGACCTGTACCAGCGGATCGAGCAGTACATCCGGCACCACTACCAGAAGTACGAGGCGGAGCGGAAGGGCCTGGGCTTCATCATGACCGTCTACCGCCGCAGGCTGACGAGCAGCTTTCACGCCATCGCTCAGAGCCTGCAGCGGCGGCTTGACTTCCTCCGCGGCCAGATCGGGGTGGACCAGATCCTGACGGAGGATGACACCGAGCAGGAGGAACTCGACCAGGACGTCAGCGAGAGCTTGTTCGCGGGCACGTCAGCCGACGAGCGAAACGAACTGGTGGAGCTGTGCCAGGGAGAGATCGACTATCTCGAAGACTTTCTGACACAGCTCCGTTCCCTTGGCTCGGACAGCAAGTTCGAGCAACTGGCGGCGGACCTGGGGCAGATCCTTCAGAAGCGCGACTCGGTGATCGTCTTCACGCAGTACACCGACACGATGGACTACCTGCGCGATCGGCTGCGCGACGTGTATGGCGGACAGGTGGCGTGCTACAGCGGCCGTGGCGGGGAGCGCTGGCAGGCTGGAAAGTGGGTCACTGTCAGCAAAGAGAGCATCAAGACGGAGTTCCGGTCAAGCCGGGAGGTGAAGATGCTGCTCTGTACCGAGTCGGCATCGGAAGGGCTGAACCTGCAAACGTGCGGCGTGCTGATCAACTACGACATGCCCTGGAACCCGATGCGGGTCGAGCAGCGGATCGGCCGGATTGACCGCATTGGCCAGAGCTACGAGCGCGTCTGGGTCCGCAACTATTTCTATGAGCAGACAGTCGAGGCGGACATTTATCATCGGCTGGACGACCGGATCGGGTCGTTCGAGCACGTCGTCGGCGAATTGCAGCCGATCCTGGCCCGCGTGGCCCGGGTGATCGAGGCGGCGGCAATGCTCGGGGATGAGAAGCGAGAGCAGCTGCTGGCCCAGGAAATCGCCAGCATCAACCAGGCGGTGCGCTCGGCCGAGGCCGAGACGCTGGATCTCGACCGGTTGGTGGACGCGGAAGCGGCCGTGGCCGCTTCCGAACCGCCCCCGCTGACCATGCCCGAGCTGGAGCGAGCCCTGGTCGAGTCAGGTCAGTTCAACGGCCGCTTTCATCCTCACCTGTCCATTGCCGGAGCGCATCTGCTTGACTGGAATGGGCAAATGCAGCCGGTGACGTTCGACCCGGCCGTGTCGGACGAACACCCGAACAGCCTGCGCTTGCTCACCTACGGCAGCGACCTTCTGACCGAGGTCCTCGCGGCCGTGGAGCCGCCCACGGACTCACCCCAGGGTGGCCGGCTCGCCCGCTGCTGGACCAGTCAGCCGGTCGAACGCATCGGCTGGTATGCGCTCGGGCGCCGACGCCCAGACGGATTTGCTCCCTGGCATGCCTGCGCGACGTGATCTGCTCGACCGGAGCCAGCATCCCACGAAATGCGGTTGATACCGTCCGCGAGAATTTCGCTCAGGAAATCGCGCCCCTGTGGGAGCAGGAGATCAAGACGCGCCAGGGCCAGGAGCGGGGTCGCGCGGAAGCCCTCGCCGAGGAGATCCGCGACCTGCTGCTCCAGGCCGCCTACACCGAGCTGCTGAAAGCGTCTTCGGACGGCCTGTTCCGCACGGAAGATCGGGCCGGCTTCTCCCTGGAGACGGTCCACCGACTCCGCCGACACAAGTTCCCCTTTGCCGGGGCGTTGAAGGCGGTGGCCGTGACGGGCCTCAAGCCCTCGGCAACGGACCCGAGATACCTGAAGCTGGCACAAACGCGACCGGATCATCTGGACCGCCGGTTTGAAACGTTCAGGGACCGCATCGCCGAGCTTCTGCCCTTGTACGTTGCCGCGGCTGAAAGTGAGAAGCCCTGTCCTGTTCCTGCATCCAGCCAGGAGATCCAGGTCGCTCTTTATTGGGGAGTCTGCCCTTGACTTCCTT
>CAWATZ010000020.1:0-16812 GCA_963784995.1 uncultured Planctomycetota bacterium
CGCGGTTCAGATAGTCTGACTCCGGTCGTGGCGGCACTCGTCAGGGCATGTCAACGGCAGACCACAGCATGGAAGGCCCTCGCATTTTCCGTAGGATGGGGTGCAGGGACCACCCGACTCAATTCAGCGTTGACAGGAGGTCGCAGGTCAAGGGTGCAGACTATTACTCATCGAGGAGAGTCCATGTTCCAGCGTTGCCGGCTATTCGTGCTTCTTGTCTTCGTCGGCTGGTTCTCGAACTTCACGACCAGTGCGCAAGAGAACAGCAAGATCCCTCAGAAAGATCCGGGGCGAGGCAAGAATCGGCTCTTTGATTCGCCATGTCATCAGGAGCGCATCACCTCGATCACCATTACCCCGGATGGGAAGAAGGCAATTACGGGAAGTTTCGATGGCACGGCCCGGCTCTGGGACCTGGAAACGGGCGAGTTGATCCGCCAGTTTCGGGATGCAGGCGAGCCCTGGGGCGGCTGCCTGGTGTTGTGCGTCGCACTGACTCCGGATGGCAAGATCCTGGCTCTCTCGCATCGAGGGGAAGCGGGCATCACCCTCTGGGACGTCGCGACAGGCGAAGGCTTGGGCCGGCTTACCGGGCACGTGGATCGCATCGACTCCATTGCCTTCTCGCCGGACGGCAAGACACTGATCTCGGAAGGAATCGATGACATCCATCTCCACCTATGGAACGCGAGGTCGCTGCGGGAAATCCGCAGGTTCAAGAAGAATCAGATCCGAGGTCTCCAGGCAGTCTTCGCGCCCAATGGCCGAACGATTGCTTCGGTGGCGGACGGTTTGTATCTGTGGGAGGCCGACACAGGCAAGCTACTGCACCACCTGAAGGAGCCCGTGGAAGCCGCGGCGTTCTCCTCCGATGGGTTCCTGCTGGCCACGGCCAGGGAGGGCAAGGTCCAGATCCTTGAAACAGCGACGAGGCGAGAAGTCGCCTGTTACGATGCCCCGCACAAGCGATCCTTGGGCGACTCCCTGGCCTTCTCGCCAGATGGGCAATACCTGGCGGTAGCCTCCGAGAAGGAAGTCCAGCTGCTGGAGGTGCTGACAGGGCGGAAGGTCCGGGCCTTGGCTGGCCATCAGGGGGAGCTGACCTGTCTTGCTTTTTCCCCGGACGGCAAAACGCTCCTGACAGGCGCCCAGGACCGCACGGTTCTGAGGTGGAACCTGGCCGACCTGGCGGAGAAGCACGACAAAACACCCTTGAAGCCCGAGCAATGCCAGGCTCTCTGGGACGACCTGAAAGGCAGCGATCGCCTCAAGGCCTTCGAGAGCCAGCGCCGCCTGCTTCGGTCGCCCGGGCCGACCCTGGCCTTGTTGCAGAAACGATTGCAGCCGGTGGCCGCCGTTGATCCGAAGCAGGTGGCCCGGCTGATCGCGGACCTGGACAGCGACCAGTTCCAGACCCGGGACAGCGCCGTGCGCCAGCTCCAGGCGATGGGCGACCTGGCCGAGGACGCCTTGCGGCGAGCCCTGAAAGACGCCCACTCGGTGGAAGTCCGCAAGCAAATCGAGCAACTGCTGGAAAAGACGGAGCTATCGTTTGAAACCTGTCGGGATCAGTGGGCGCTGGGATTCCTGGAGCGGACCAGCACAGCGGAGGCCCGACGACTCCTTGAGGAACTCGCCCGGGGCGAGCCGCGTTCCTGGCAAACCAGGGAAGCCAGGACGATTCTGCAACGGCTCGCTCAGAAAGCGGCTGTTCGGTCGGACTTGAAGCGGCTCATCATCGACAAGGCTCCCCGCACTGACATCCACGGGGCCCCTTTGCCGCCAGGAGCGATCGCCCGCCTGGGCGTTCTGGGACTCAAGCACGCGGACAGGGCGCTGTCTGTGGCTTTCTCTCCGGATGGCAAAACGCTGGCTTCTGGGGGTCAGGACAAAATGATCAAGCTGTGGGATGCAGAAAAGGGCAAGGAACTGCGGTCGATCACCGGGCATGAGTCCGGCGTCGCTTGCATCGCGTTCAGCCCGGATGGCAGGACTCTGATCTCCGAGAGTTGGGACAAGACGATTCGCTTCTGGGACGTGGCCACGGGCAAAGAATTGCCCCGGATCATCAATCACCCCGGACAGATCCATACCCTGGCGGTTTCTCCCGATGGCAAGCTGCTGGCGTCCACGGTGGAGAACAACGTTTGTCTCTGGGATGCGACCACCGGCAAGGAAGTGCGCCGCTGGAAGGCGCATCACGGCGGAATCTCGTCGCTTGCCTTCTCACCGGACGGCAAACACCTGGTTTCCGGAGGACACGACGGAGTGAGAGAGAGTCCGAAAGAGGGTAAAGGCAGCGAAAGCAACAGCGGCCCGATAGACGATTACGCCGCGGCTCTCTGGGAGACGGCCACTGGGAAGAAACTCCTTTCCTGGAGCGAAGAAACTCACTCGGTTTCGGCAGTCGCTTTCTCCCCTGATGGCAAGACCGTGGCTGTGCTGCACTTCCGTTCCATTGGCTTCTATGATCCGGCGTCCGGAAAGGAGGTACGCCGGATCAAGACGGACTTCCTGAGCGGTCCGCGCCATTTGGTCTTTGCGCCGGATGGCAAGTCCTTCGCTCTGTCAGACGGCGGAACAATCTACGTAGGACTCTGGTCGATCAAGAATGCTCACACGCAGTCAGTCTCCTCCCTGGCGTTCTCCCCGGACAGCAAAACCCTGGCATCAGCGGGCGAGGATGGCCAGGTACGCCTGTGGGACGTTGCCCAGCTGAAAGACCGCTTTGAATCTCCAGGCCATCAACAAGAGCTCACTGGGCTCGCCATTTCTCCCGATGGCAAAACTGCGGTGACCGCCGACTATTATGGCACGACTCATCAGTGGGAATTGACCACCGGCAAGCAGATACGCCAGTTTCGGGATCAAGCGGGGCTGTTGGGTCGCGGGGTGATCCTGTCCATCGCCCTGTCTCCGGACGGCAAGACCCTGGCTCAGGCGCATCATGGAGGGATCAGCTTCTGGGACGTCGCCACAGGCAAGTTGACCGGAGAAATCACTGCGTCGATCGGCCGCTTCCCGGCCATTGCCTTTTCCCCCGATGGCAAAACGCTGGCTTCCGAGGGGAGCGAGGACAAGTTCCTGCACCTCTGGGACGTGGCCGCTCGGAAGGAAAACCGGGCTCTCATCAAGAAAGACAAGGACGGCTATGCCGTGGTTTTCTCTCCGGATGGTCAACTGATCGCTTCCTCGGCCGGCGGTCTCTACCTGTGGGAAACGGCCACCGGCAAACTGTTGCACCACCTGAAAGACGCCGGAGGGAAGTTGGCCTTTTCTCCGGATGGTTTCCTGCTGGCCTCGGCCTCGATGAACAAGGTCCGGTTGCTGGAAGCAGCGACGGCGAAGGAAATCACGCAGTATAACGCCGGTGACAGCCGGACGGGCCGGCACGCGATTGCCTTTTCCCCGGATGGAAAAGTCCTGGCAGTGACCTCCGACCAAGACGTTTTGGTCCTTGAAGCCGCGACCGGCTGCCGGGTAGGCACCTTTCGCGGCCACCTGAAACCCATCACCTGCCTTGCCTTCACCCCGGACGGCAAGGCCCTGATTTCCGGCGCCGAGGACTGTACGGCCCTGGTATGGAACGTCAGCAGCCTGGTCGAGGAGAAAGAGCTCCCACCGCTCACCCCCGAGCAGAGCCGGGCCTGCTGGGACGACCTCAAAGACAGCGACCGCCTCAAAGCCTACGACGCCCAGCGGCGGCTGGCCCGTTTCCCCGAGCAGACCCTGGCATTGCTCCGAAAGGAACTGCGTCCGGCAGCCGTCGCCGAGCCAAAACGGCCGGAAGAAGCATCCCTGGAAGGGCGTCGGATCGAATGGGCCATCCACTTCCTGGAGCGGTCCGGGACAGCGCCTGCCAGGCGGTTTCTGGAGGAGCTGGCCCTGGGCGAGCCGCAATCCTGGCAGACGAGGGAGGCCAAAGGCGCTATCCAGCGCCTCAAGCCGCCGATGGTCAAGCCGTGACCGGTGCTGACGTGTTCCCGGGATCGCGAAATGCCGGGGGCAGCCAGGAGTGAACAGGCAGCCAGGTCCGAAACGCCCTGCCAGCTGGCGGGCACGCGCACAACGGACGCTCTCGGACGCTCCTCCGCCATTGACAGGCGTGTTCTGTCCTCCGCCACGCGGACAAAAATGTGGCAGGCTGCTTGCCTGCCACGCGAAGCGGAGCTTTGTGTGTGTCGGGGCGCAATGCAATCCATGTCGCCCGCGGTCGGCAATGCGCCTGCTGGCGTCCTGCCAGCCCAGTGACGAGATCAAAACGGAAGGAACTGGACCACGCCTTGCATGTCGGGCGGATCGCTGGCCATGGCGCACAAAGCCAATTCATCGATAGCCTGCTGATGCGAGATGGTACGACGCACGAGGATGACCCCGGGCATGGGTAAGCCATTCTGAACCCGATGGTTCGCATCGCGGATCAATGTCTTCCGATCCAGGGACGCCACGACCCGGTTGTTGACGGCTGCCCATGCAAGCAAATCTGGGTCGAGGATTCCACGCAGGCCGATCTGGGTGACGTGAAGGACGTCCAGGAGCGGTTGCTGTCTGCACAAGCCGTTGCAGACGGCAATCGGGAAATTCTCATCAAACACCAGTCGGAGCATTGCTGTTGCTCCTCTGGACCCGGTACTGCTCGACTTTCGCCTTCAGTTGGGCAAGCCGGGGTTGTTGCGTCGCCTCGATCTGCCGGCGCAATTCATCCATCTCCCGGTCACGTTCCGCCAGCCACGCATCCAGTTCGTTCTTGTGGCGATAGTAGTAGCCCAGGGCGCCAAGGATGTCAGCCAGGGACACGGAAGGAAAGCTCTCGGCCAACGCCTCCGGGGTCATACCCTGCTGGTGGCAGTACAGCAAGGTGGTCAGCAGAATACGCGAATTGCCGACAAGGACCTCGCCGCTTTCGTCAGTCCGCAGTGGAACAGGATCCGGATGAATGGTGATCGACATGATAGCCCACCCTGTTTCTGGCTTTTCGAGAATTCAACCAAGCTGATTGTACAGCAGAATCGCCCCGAGACGCCACCCATCGTTTTCTGGACGGGAGGCTTCCTGGGGCGCCGTGCGAAATTCCGAGCAGGTTTTGCTTGGCGGCTCCGCTTGTATCGGGTACATTAACCGGTAGCTTCCGAAGCCAACCTCCCGCACTGTGGACGGTGCGGCCATCCCACCTGTTCCAGGAGCAACCCATGCTCACCCTGTCCGGTCCGCGATTCCGCTACTGCGATGGCCTGTCGCGTCGCTCCTTCCTCCAGGTCGGCGGCCTGGCCGTGGGCGGCCTGTGTCTGCCGCAGCTCTTCCGCGCCGAGGCCCAGGCCGGCACCTCCGGCGGCGACAAGCGCTCGGTCATCATGGTCTATCTCTCGGGCGGCCTGGCTCACCAGGACACCTTCGACCTCAAGCCGAACGCTCCCTCCGAGGTTCGCGGCGAGTTCAAGCCGATCCCGACCAACGTGCCCGGCATCCAGATCGGCGAGTTGCTGCCCCGGCTGGCGCAGTGCATGGACAGGATGGTGCTGATCCGCTCCATCGTCGGCCTGCAAGACGAGCACAGCAGCTTCCAGAACATGACCGGCTTCGGCATGAACATCACCAAGCGCGAAGGCAAGCCGCACGTCGGCTCGGTGGTCGCCCGCGTCAAGGGGCCGGTCAATCCGGTCATCCCGCCGTTCATCGACCTGTTCCCGACCATGCAGCACAAGCCCTACAACAGCCCCGGCGCCGGGCTGATGGGACGCGCTGCCTCGCCGGTCCGGCTCGACGGTGGGGACCTGGAGGCGATGAAGCTGCAAGCCCTGTCCGTCGGCGAACTGAATGATCGCCGGCGACTGCTGGAGCAGATCGACCAGGTACGGCGGACAGTCGATGGGGCCGAGCGGGCCAGCATGGACCTGTATTACCAGCGGGCCTTTGACGTGCTGACCTCGCGCCGGCTGGTCGATGCCCTGGACGTGACCCGCGAGCCGGACCGGGTGCGCGAGCGCTACGGCAAGGGCTCGCCGAAACATCTGGGCGACGGCGCGTCCCATGTGGAACGACCAGCTGCTGATGGCACGCCGGCTGATCGAGGCCGGGGCCCGGGTGATCACGGTTGCCTACGGCTTCTGGGACACGCACGGCCAGAACTTCCGCACTCTCAAGCAGCGGCTGCCGTTGTTCGATCAGGGCATCTCCGCCCTGGTGGAAGACCTCCACGACCGGGGTCTCGACAAGACCACCACGCTGCTGGTCTGGGGCGAGTTTGGCCGGACGCCGAAGATCAACAAGGACGCCGGACGCGATCACTGGTCGCGAGTCAACAGCGCCCTGCTGGCCGGCGGCGGGCTGAAGACCGGCCAGGTGATCGGTTCCACCGACTCGACCGCGGGGCATGCCAAGGACTCGCCGGTCCATTACCACGACGTGCTGGCCACCGTCTACCACTGCCTGGGCATTGATCCGCATGCGATGGTGCAGGACATCTCCGGCCGACCCAACGCCATCCTGCCCTCCACCGTCCAGCCGATCCACCAGGTGTTTTGAACGATAGCCACGACCCCTGCCGGCTTGCCCGGCAGGTGAAGCAGGTCGCTGGCTAGAAGGGGAAAGAAAAAAGAAAAGGTTTTTCCGCCTCCTCCCTCTCTAGCCAGAGACCTCCTTCACCTGCCGGGCAAGCCGGCAGGGGTCGTGCCAACGACCGCGAGGATTCACCATGAGGTTGCTGTGGTCTCTGGGTCTCGCTCTCTTGCTACCAGGCTTGGTAGGAGCTGCGGACTCGGTCGATTACCTCAAGCAAGTAAAGCCGCTGCTGACCCAGAGGTGCATCTCCTGTCACGGGCCCGCGAAGCAGCGTGCCGGCCTGCGCCTGGACACGGCCGCGTTTCTCCGCACCGGCGGCAACTCCGGTCCGGCGATTGTGCCTGGTAACAGCACCTCCAGCTTGCTGATCAAGGCGGTCACCGGGGCCAAGGACGTCAAGGCGATGCCGCCCAAGGGGGACCGGCTGTCGCCGCAACAAGTTTCTCTGCTGCGTTCCTGGATCGATCAGGGCGCGAAAGCCCCCGCCGATGAGAAGCCAGCCGGGACCACGGTTGCCAGCAAGCACTGGTCCTTCCAGCCGATCACCCGACCCACGGAGCCGGCCGTCAAGAACAGTGCCTGGGTCCGCAACCCGATCGATCGCTTCATCCTGGCCCGGCTGGAGAAGGATGGCATCAAGCCCTCCACCGAGGCCGATCGCATCACCCTGATCCGCCGTCTGAGCCTCGACCTGCTCGGCCTGCCGCCGTCTCCCAGGGAGGTGGACGAGTTCCTCGCCGACTCCCGGCCCGACGCCTACGAGCGCCTGGTGGATCGGCTGCTGGCCTCGCCGCACTACGGCGAGCGCTGGGCCCGCCACTGGCTCGACCAGGCCCGCTACGCCGACTCCAACGGTTACAGCATCGACGGGCCGCGCTCCATCTGGAAGTACCGCGACTGGGTGATCTCGGCCATCAACCGCGACCTGCCGTTCGACCAGTTCGGCACCTGGCAGCTGGCCGGCGACCTCCTTCCCAACGCCACCGTGGAGCAGAAGGTGGCCACCGGCTTTCACCGCAACACCCAGCTCAACCAGGAAGGCGGCATCGACCTGGAGCAGTTCCGCGTCGAGTCGATCGTGGACCGGGTCAACACCACCGGCTCGGTGTTCCTGGGCCTGACGGTCGGCTGCTGCCAGTGTCACGACCACAAGTTCGATCCGATTTCGCAGCGCGAGTATTACCAGCTGTTTGCGTTCTTCAACAGCTGCGACGAGCCGACCCTGGAGCTGGGCGAGGCGAAGGACAAGGCGAAGCGCAAGCAGGTTCAGGACGAGATCGCCCGTCTGGAGAAGCGGCTGAAGACGATCGACCCGCTCACCAGGGAACGGCTGGAGAAATGGGAGGGCAGCCTGACCAAGGAGGATCGCGCGACGCTGCCGAAGCGGCTTCAGGCCATCCTCGCCATCGCGCCCAATGGCCGCAGCGCCAAACAGGAACAGGAAGTCCTCACCGCCTTCCGCAACATCGACCAGACCCGCCACGTCATCGGCGGCCTGGCCCATCCGCTGCCGCTGGTGTCGGCCGCTCATCTGCACGCCCTGACCTATCGGCGCTCCCTGGAAGTGCAGATCATCGACCTGAAAGGGAAGGTGCCCGCCATCCCGACCACGCTGGTGATGCAGGAACGCAAGACGCCGCGAGTCACCACTATCCAGCTGGGCGGCGACTTCCTCCGCAAGGGCGCGGTGGTCACGCCGGGAACACCCTCGGTGCTGCATCCGCTCCAGGCGAACACATCGACGTCGAACCGGCTCGACCTGGCCCGCTGGCTGTTCGATCGCCGCAACCCGCTGACGGCCCGGGTGATCGTCAACCGCTGCTGGCAGGTCTACTTCGGCCTGGGCCTGGTCGAGACGGAGAACGACTTCGGCACCCAGGGCACGCCGCCTAGCCACCCCGAACTGCTGGACTGGCTCGCCAGCGAGTTCATGGAGCGCGGCTGGAGCATGAAGCAGTTCCACAAGCTGGTCGTGACCAGTGCCGTCTACCGGCAATCGTCGAAGGTCCGGCCCGAGCTGGAGACGAGCGACGCTCGCAACCGGCTGCTGGCCCGGCAGAACCGGCTGCGACTGGACAGCGAGCTGGTGCGCGACGTGTCCCTGGCCTCCAGCGGTCTGCTCACCCGAACCATCGGCGGTCCCAGCGTCTTCCCGCCGCAACCGAAGGGCGTCTACAACTTCACCCAGGTGCCGCGCGACTGGAAGCCGAGCGAGGGGCCCGACCGCTATCGTCGGGGCATGTACACCTATTTCTGGCGCTCGGCCCCGCACCCGGGGCTGATCGTGTTCGACGCCCCGGACGCGGGCACCACCTGCACCCGGCGCAATCGCTCCAACACGCCGCTGCAAGCCCTGACGCTGCTCAACGATCAGGCCCACGTCGAGTTTGCCCAGGGCCTGGCGAAGCGCATCCTGGCCGAGGGCGGCACGACCGACGAGACCCGGCTGGCCCACGGCTTCCGGCTGTGCGTCTCGCGCCAGCCCAGCGCTCGCGAGATCCAGCTGCTGAAGCAGTTGCTCGAGAAGCAGCGGCAGTCGTTCCAGCGGAACCCGAAGGACGCGGCCAGCATCGTCCCGGCCGATCTTCCCAAAGACGTGACCGCGCCGCAATTTGCCCCCTGGGTCATGGTGTCCCGGGTCTTGCTCAACCTCGATGAGTTCATCACCAGAGAGTGATTTGCCATGACCGCCGAGAACCCGCTGCTGCTCCGCACCCGCCGGCATTTCTTCCAGGAGTGCGCTGTCGGCCTGGGCTCGATCGCCCTGGCCGGCCTCTTCAACCAGGGACGGGCCGACGCCAAGGCCGTCCTGCCCAACCCGATGGCCCCGAAGAAGGGTCATTTCCCGGCCAAGGCGAAGAACGTCATTTTCCTGTTCATGGCCGGCGGCCCCAGCCAGCTGGAGCTGTTCGACCCCAAGCCGAAACTCCAGGAGCTGCACGGCAAGCCGATCCCGGAGGAGTTCGTCAAGGGCAAGCGCTTTGCTTTCATGTCCAGCTTCTTCGGCAAGGACCGGCCGAAGATGCTCGGCACCCGGCGGAAGTTCGCCCGCCACGGCCAGTGCGGCGCCATGATCTCGGAGTGTCTGCCGCACGTGGCCGGCATCGCCGACGACATCGCCATTGTCCGCTCGATGGCGACCAACGTGTTCAACCACGCCCCGGCGAAGCTGTTCACGATGACCGGCTCGCCGCAGTTTGGCCGGCCGAGCATCGGCGCCTGGGCGACCTACGGCCTCGGCAGCGAGGCGACCGACCTGCCCGGCTTCGTGGTGCTGCAATCGGGTCCGCGCGGGCCGCGCGGCGGCGCTCCGCTGTACGGCAGCGGCTTCCTGCCCACGACCTTCCAGGGCGTCCCCTTCCGCGGCACCGGCGAGCCGATCCTGAACCTGAGCAGCCCGCAGGGAATCACACCCGACCGCCAGCGGCAGGCCCTGGACACGCTCAAGGAGCTGAACTCGCTGCACCTGGCCGACACCGGCGATCCGGAGATCAGTACGCGCATCGCCTCCTACGAGATGGCCTACCGGATGCAGACCAGCGCCCCCGAGCTGATCGACATTGCCCGCGAGAGCCCGAAGACGCTGGAGGCGTATGGAGCCGTTCCGGGCAAGAGTTCGTTCGCCAACAACTGCTTGCTGGCCCGCCGGCTGGTGGAGCGCGGCGTGCGTTACATTCAGTTGTTCCACACCGACTGGGACCATCACGGCGGCTCGGGCGACAACCTGGCCACCGGCCTGGACCGGGTCTGCCGGGAGGTCGATCAGGCGTCCGCAGCCCTGGTGCGCGACCTGAAGCAGCGCGGCCTGCTCGACTCGACGCTGGTGGTCTGGGGCGGCGAGTTTGGCCGGACGCCGATGGGCGAGGTCCGCGAGACGGTCGGCCGCAACCACCACATCGACGCTTACACGATGTGGCTTGCCGGCGGCGGCATCAAGCCGGGGACGCAGCTGGGCGAGACCGACGAGCTTGGATTTGCGGCGGTCAAGGATCGGGTCCACGTCCACGATTTGCAGGCGACGATCCTGCACTTGCTGGGGCTGGACCATACGAAGCTGACGTTCAAGTTCCAGGGGCGGGACTTCCGGCTGACCGACGTGCATGGGGAGGTGGTGACGAAGCTGCTGGCGTGAGGCGCCCCCAATGGACGACGTTCGCTTCCTGGTATACGATCCCGGCCATTTCCACGCCGCCCTCGTGCTGAAGGAAATGTATCCGGAAGTGGTAGGAACATTCCACGTTTACGCTCCTCTTGGCGCCGATCTGCTGGCGTTCCTGCAACACATCGAAGGGTTCAACTCCCGCCTGAAGAAACCGACTTCCTGGAACGTGCGCGTGTACGCCGGCTGCAATGCCCTCCAAAAAATGCTCCAGGAGCGAGCGGGCAACACCGTGATCCTTTCGGGCCGCAACCGCGGCAAGATCCATACAATCCGCGAGTGCCTTGCGGCTGGCTTCCACGTCTTGGCCGACAAGCCGTGGATTCTCTCGCTGGACGACCTGGAAACATTGCGGCAAGCGCTGGACCTCGCGGAGCAGAAGGATCTGATCGCCCTGGACATCATGACCGAGCGGTACGAAATCACGACGATCCTGCAACGCGAGTTCGTTCAAGATCCCGAGGTCTTTGGGACCATCAAGCCGGGCACGCCGGAGGAACCATCCGTCTACCTGGAAAGCGTTCACTCGATCCTGAAGAGCGTAGCCGGCAAACCCCTGCGACGGCCTTCGACCTTCTTTGACGTGGAGCAGTACGGCGAGGGCCTGACCGACGTTGGCACGCACCTGGTGGATCTGGTCCCGTGGATTCTCTTTCCCGGGCAGCCCATTGATGCTTTTGCCGACTTGAACCTGAACAGTGCCAAACGCTGGCCGACCCCTGTATCCCTGGCGGGCTTTACGGCGGCGACGGACCTGAGGGCTTTTCCGAACTTCCTGATAAACCGAGTCCAGGAAGAGTCGCTGCCGTACTTCTGCAACAACTCCGTGTCCTACCGCATCCGGGGGATTCACGTCCATCTGACGACCCGCTGGGACTTGCACACCCCGGACAGCGTGGATTCGCACTTCGCCTCGTTCCGGGGAACTCGCTCCATCGTCGAAGTCCGCCAGGTCCAGGCGAATAAGACCCGAACACATCAGTTGTACGTCCGACCCTGGAAGGAGGAGGACTTTCCCGACCTCCGCAAGGCAGTCCAGCGGCGCTGCCGAATCCTCGAAAACCACTACCGCAGGCTGGAAGTGCATGACGAAGGCGGCGAATTGCGAATCCACGTCCCCGACCGCTACCGCACCAGCCACGAGGCCCACTTTGGCGCCGTGACCCGACAGTTCCTGGATTACGTCCTGGGCCGGCAGCGATTGCCAGGATGGGAAAAAGCGAATATGCTGGCGAAGTACCGTCTGACGACAGCGGGCGTCCACCTGGCCCGCGGCGGCATCTGAGGTATTTGCGTCATGTCAGCCAGCACCGTTGCCACCCGATCGCGCCGGCCCCGGCGCGAACACTATCGGCCGACGCGGAGCAAACTTCGCCAGCGGGCCCGGTCGATCTCTACTTCCTGCCCGGAACCTCTTCCGCGAGGCAGTGAGATCGACGCCATGCTGTTTGACGAGATGGACCGCCTGGCCGAATCCCGGCCGCTGTACGACCTGCTGGAGCATTACGCCAGCCGAGGGGCCGACGACCGCGAGGTCTGGCAGGACCGCCTGGCCGAGCTGCCGGGCGCCGAGCCACGGCAGCTGGTCAAGCTCCACGGCGAACTGATCGCCTACGGCTGGATCGAGCAAAACACCGGCATGACGCCGGTGCTGAAGCACGGGCTGGCGCCGCACTGCTACCGTGTCACGGCGGCGGGGATCAAGGCGTGGAAGCAGGGTCGCTCCGAGAAGATGCATGCGGCGTGAGTTCGGAGCTTGCCTGCCCTGCCTGCCAAAGTTTTGAGCGTGGCTCAGAGGCCAGAAGGGGCCCATAGCTGTCGGACAAGTGCCCCAGAGCGTCATTTTTCTGCGTGCCTGCCATCTGCCAGGGTATTCGGGACCTGGCTGGATGGCTCCTGCCGTCACCACCTGGCATCCCGGAAGAAAACAGCCAGCCGACAAAACCCTGTAGCCGCTGGACGTTGCCGGTTAGCCGGATCGTTGCGGAGTGCTTTGAAACCACCTCCGCCAGGCGTTTGCATTCCTTGGGGATCATCCTACCCTCACTAATACCCTTACTTGGAGGTAGTACCCTTACTCCGCACGACCCGCCAGCGGGCAGCCGGGCCTCGACCCTGGCAGGCCACTTCACCCTTTCGCTTGAGGTCAGCAAGAAACGCGCGAATCCAGCGACCAGTTCGGCCATGGAGCCGAGTACGTCGGCGGCTCGCACGGTGCGAAAGCGAATCTCGCGCCGACCGTCGGCGAACACCTCGATGATGTCGTTCTCAGACTGTTTGTACTCCCCCGCGTCGCCGATGCCGCCGCGCGACAAGGCATGAAGGCGTCGGATCGTCTCCTCCGACACCGGCAGGTCCGCCCCGCTCGTGTGGATCAGGTCGAGCGCCTGCCGGTAGCCGCGAACCTCCTCCTCGTCGCGGTCGCGGAGCGGTGCCTTGCCGAAGACGATGGTGCCGACGCGGGCCTGATCCACTTCAACGCCTTCGATCCGATTCGAGGAAACCGCGCTTTCGATCAGGGCGTGTTCCCGCAGCACCTTGAGCTTTTGCGGAGATTGCTTGGTGAACAGCTCCTGTTTTCCCACCGCCTGGCCCAGATCGGCCAGATACCAGGAAGTGGCGGCCGGAACTGATTGTAAAGGTTCCGCGAACTGCCGTAGCGTCATCATACCCCACCCTCCGGCAGGCCCTGAGTGTTGATGCGGAGCCCTGGACGACACGTCACAATCCCAGGCGATTCTATTCGGCCGGGCGCCGCTCTCCAATCTCGGCAGAGTTGGTGGCCGAGAAGAGCGGAAGGGCACACTCCAGCCGCGGCACTGTGGTGGGCAATCCGCTCCTGGCATCGCTGGGCTCAAGGCCTGGAAGCAGGGTCGCTCCGAGAAGATGCACGCGGCGTGAGCGGAATACAAGGATGCGTCGATTTTCGCCAAAATGCCGTTACACGAGCGGGCACCGCTTCGTCCGAGAAGATCGGCTACTCCGGCGGCCTCTCCACCAGGTTGATCTCCCGTTCCGCATCGCGAAGCACTCTGAGAATTTCAGCGAATGCCGGAGGCGGCGCAAGAAACATCGGTGCCATTTTCTCATAGTCGCGCGCCAGTTCCGCCTCCCGTGCGGCGGGCGGACAGAGCTTGAGACTGCCTGGCCTGGCTGTCTCGTAGTCGGCCCACCTGGACCCGAAAAAACGCGCCTTGAACGTCGCCACTCGCTCCAGCAGGTCCAATCTTCCGAGTGCCGCGTTCCTGGCCGCATGCCGCCAGAGCGCGGCGAGATCGGCATAATGCCGGGCAAACCGATCGCGAATCGGCTGCTCGGTGGGCCGGTGAAACTCCGCATGCAAGATCGTCGCCTTTTCCCAAAAGGTCCGCTCCACTTCCAGCGCCACGACTTCTTCGCGATCCTCCGCGAATTCCGGGATCACATCCGCCAGCAGCGGCTTCACGGCATGAGTTCCTGTCGGTCGCTGGTCGGTCAGCGAGCCGAATTCCAGTTTCACCGTCGGTTGTACGTATCCCGCGACTACCCGTGTCGTGGCCGGGTATTCAAACAACAGCACCGGCGAGTCGGTCATGGCATCGATCTGGTAACTCAACCAATCCCCGCCATCGGGCGCGGTCCCAGCCGCTCGCGGAGGGTCTTTTCGAGTTCTGGCCGAAACCGATCCGCGACGACCTCAGCGCAGGCTTTTTGCAATTTGTCGAACAGCTTTTGGCGTTTGCTGCTTGAGGGCGCATTGTCGAGTTCCGCTTCGCTGAAGCCAAGGATCATGGGCGATACCGACAGGTCGATGTCTTCCGAGAACCGCTGGATCGCCTGGAACACCTTGGAGAGCGACGTGCCTCCCTTGAATACGATGTGTGGTCCCACAGCGGGGGCACCGAAAATGCGACCCAGAATCCAGCATACCCAGAAGTCCTTTTCGATGATCAGGGGCAACACGCCGAGCCGGGCTGCCGCCTCCTGAATGTAGGGCTCACGTTCCTCGATCGGCAACTCGGCGAACCGGCTCATGCTTTGGCCTCCTCACCAGCGATGGTGCGCAGAAACGGGTGCATCCAGGCCGGGGCTAACGGCAGGTCTTCGACCAACTGCTTCCGGTCTTTTTCCGTCAGCATGTCGTGCAGATGCGCGATCCGTTCCATCGACACGTGGACTTGCCCCAGGTGACGCAGCGCCTGAATCACGAGCCCGCTGGTTCGGCCGGCGCTGGCCATGTTCCGCGGCGTGGTCCGTTTCAGAATGATCTTGCGCCGACCCACTTTCACCTTGCGCGACGGGCCATCGGTCAGAAAGACCGCCTTCACCGGCACTTGCTCGGAGAGCCGCAACAAGTTGGCCGCATACGCTCCAGATGGCTGAAGCCGCAACCGGTCCTTCCCGGCGAGAGCCTGGGCAATGGCGTCGATCGATGGCGCCATTTCGCCAAGGGTCGGATGCGTTTGCGGCAAGTCGTACAACCCGTGCGCCAGCCGCCGAATCGTCCCTTTCTTTGCCAGGCGATGCAGGACCAAATCGACCGCCTGCCGGCTGCCCAGGTCCAGGAAGTTGCTGGGGACAAACACAGCCCCACGTCCATAGTCGCGGATGCGATTAACGACCCTGGAATCAATGCTTTGCGTACTCTTGGTGATCTTGTTCATGTAAGAAATAATAGCATGTTTTTCTTACAACATCAAGCGGCCCGCCAAGCGCCTCCGACGGGGCAGGTGAGCTTTCCGTATAATGGGGAGGAATACCCTTCCGCCCGGCGCAATCCTCTTAAATTGCCCCGCGACGGCTACGAACCGGGTCTCCACCAAAAAGGAATGGACTCATGCCCAATGATCCTCTGGAGAGACAGGCCAGCTCTGCTGAAGCGGCGCGAGCATTCATCGACGAGTTGCGGGCCAAGAACGAAGCGTTCTACCGTGACGATCGTGGTCGAGGGGCTCTGAACACCCTGCAACAAACTTTTCAGAAATGGCATTACGTCGCGGAGTTGTTGCAAAACGCGATCGACGAGCAAGCTCACCACATTCGGATAGTCATCAACGGTGGCAATCTTGTCTTTGAGCATGACGGCAGGAGTTTCACGCCGTCGAATGTCCGAGGGTGGCCTCGATCATCGATTTGAACACACTGCCAAAGTGGCAGTCGCCTCCAGATGGCTCACGCCCCGCAATCCTCGGTGATTTCCGTTCGCTTTGACTCCTGGAAAGGTCAAAGCGTGTTCAAATCGATGATCGAGGCCCTGCTGGACACCTGGCAGCGAGCCGAAGCATCCCCTCAGCGCTTGCCGGACGAGGAAGCAATCAAGCAGGTGATGCCCCTGGCCTATGCTTACCTCTTGGATGATCTGGCCGCCGAGGCCAGAGAGGACGAGGACAGTGAGGAGGAAGAAACGCTACGAACTGCATGGGACCAGGCCAAGCCACTTGCTCGGGTGTTCGTCGGTAGCAGGTGGGTTCCGGTGGAGGAGGCGATGCTGGACAACCTCGCCGACGAAGAGTTGCGGCACCAGCGCCCGAAACAACCCTGGGTCACACATGGCTACCTGGGAACGATGCTCTCTCAACAGCAGCGAGTCGCACAGGAACTTGAACTCAGGCTTCTTTCAGAGGAGGTCGTCCGCGAACCCTATCCCGGACCGGAGGTCACAACGCCCGAAGCCTATCTCTGGCGGGAACGATTCTCACAAGTTGCCGCCGCCTTCAATCAACTAAAACGGGAGCAGAAGCAGGCCAGAGCTGAAGGTGCTGAAGCAAGCTCAGTAGCCATCGTGTTGTCCGCCGTGCGATCCCTCTCCGTTCGGACTGAATGGGCAGACGGCTCGGTCGATCCGAGCGAAACCATGGTGTTAGCATTCCTTCAGCTGGCCGAAGAGGGCAAGCCAGCGATGCTGTATGTTACCGGCAGTCCTGAGGACTTCGCGCTCGCGGCAGCTGATGTTCTGGTGAGCCGTTCTAGCGTCTGGAACCTCCGCGACGACTCAGCATTGGCCCTCCGGCTTGGGCTGCTGCTGCACTCCTTGGGTGACAAGAGGCAATTCCGCCGAGCTTTGGAGGAGTTGTGCATGCATTATGCCATCGAGGTGCCCACGACGCGGACAATAG
>CAWATZ010000021.1:0-10732 GCA_963784995.1 uncultured Planctomycetota bacterium
GCCTGGCACGATTCATTGCAGTTGCCGAGCGTGGCGGCCTCTCATTTCGATCCCAGCCGCTGCAAGCGAACCTTTGCCTCGGCGGTGATCCGCGCCGCGGCGCTCCTCGGGCCAGCACGTCAAGCAGCTGCCGCGCCTCGGGGCTGCCGATCTGTTCCAGCACGGTGAGGGCCCGCACCGTCAGCACGTGCCTGGGCGAGAAATCGGCCGCCGACTCCAGAAGCGCTTCCAGCCGCTTCCGCACTTCCAGGGTAAGTCCGGGCTCCAGGGCTTTGCGCAGGGCCGGCTCCGCCAGTTCGCCCAGGGCCTCCAGGCGCCGGTAGGCATGGTCGCGGACTTCATACGTTTCGCTGTCCAGGTCAGCGATGAGTGAGCGCACTTGCCTGGGGTACGCCTCGACCGCCGGCTTGAGATGGTCGCGAATCAGCCGCACGGCGGCTTCAGGGTGAAGGAGGAGCTTGCCTCCGGCCTGGTGGGCGGCACCGGCGTCGGCACTGGCCAGGTCGGTCCACCATTGGAGGAGTTGTTTGGGGCCTGGATTGTCGGCCGGGGCTTGAGCCTTCCTGAACGGCGGCGTCTTCCAGACGAGGATGGTGCGGTCGGCGCTGCCGGTGGCCAGGGTTTTGCCGTCGGGGGCAAAGGCGATGCAATGGACCGGCGCCAGGTGCCCGGACAGCTGGGCCTGCCGTTCTCCCGTTCGCGTGTCCCACAAACTGACGCTGGACCCAGACCAGCCGGCATCGTCAGCCGCGAGAAGTTTGCTGTCGGGAGAGAAGGCCAGCGCCAGCGGCCTGCTGTCCTTGATCGTCAGGATTTCCTTGCTGGAAACGCTCTCCCAGAGCCGGAGGGAAAAGTCATGGGACGTGACTCGAAACGCTCGGGCTGAAAAGCTCTGGGCGCAGGCGAGCAGGGTCCTGTCCGGGGACGTTGTGATCGAGGCGCCGGCAAACTGATAGAGACGGGCACGGTCGGGTCGTCGCATCGGGATCGTCTGGACAACCTTCCCTGTGGACAGGTTCCACTGCTGCAACGCGTCGGGCGCCGCTTCCTCGCCCTTCCCTGCGATTTCGCCCACAGTCCAGACTGACAGAGGAGGATCGCTGATGAGCGGGATGGCAACAGACTCCTGGTTCAGTTCAAAGCGCCGAATCTCTGTTTGCTCCGACCAGTTCCAGGACGCACCCATTCCATTGGCTCCCACCATCGTGAGCGTCTTGCAGTCCGCGGAATAGGCGAGGGCGCCGCCACTGCGGGATTCCTCGGTCTTGGCGGGCGGATGCTGCAACCGAGCCAACTGCCGGCCGGCAACGACATCCCAGACACGCGTTGTGCCATCAGCGCTGGTGGAAGCGACTGTCTTGCCATTGGGAGCGAACACGACCCGGAATACCTCGCCCGAATGGCCGGCGAGCCACTGCCGTTCCTTGCCGGTCGCGACATCCCAGAGGCGAACGATTCCATCCTCGCCGGCCGAGGCCAGCAGCTTGCCGTCCGGTGCGAAAGCCAGGTGATGGACCTCATTCTCATGACCGGTGTAGGGACGGACTTCCTTGCCGGTCGCCACGTCCCAGAGGCGGAGCGAGGGGTCTGACCGCCAGAGGCCGACAATCAAGGCCAGACGCTTCCCATCGGGGGAGATTCCGGCCAGGCGACAATCCTGCCCCAGTTGAGCGGAAAACTGTCGAATCTCCTTGCCCGTGGCAGCATCCCACAGAGACAGGACTCGCTTCTCATCAAGGATCACCAGCGCTTTGCTGTCCGGCGTGAAGGCAATCGACGGATTGCGGGCAGCCATGTGGCAGACGGCCCGGCCGGTTGCAACGGCAAGAACGTGAACGCCGTGATCATCGAACGCAACCAGTTCCCCATTGAAGGCGAAAGCGACTTCAGGATTCGGGCAGTTCAGTGCGGTCAGTCGTTTTCGCGTGGCGACGTCCCAGACACAAATCGCAGAGGGGAGTCGCTTGTTGTCCCACTCTTGATACTGGCCTCCCGGAGGGCCGGAAAAGAGTCGCTTGCCATCCGCGCTGAACGTCAGAGCATGGAGACTCACGCCGGAACCGTTGAACGGGGCCAACTCCCGACCGGTCTCGACTTCCCAGACGCGGATCGGGTTGTCCTCTTTCCATTCCATGCTGCCGGCCGCCAGGCTTTTACCGTCCGGAGAGAAAGTACAGGAGAGAATCTCGTGTTCGCCGCCGAACGTCCGGAGGAGCTTGCCGGTCCGGGAGTCATACAACAAAACGGACTTGTGGAGGTTCAAAGCCACCGTCCTGTTGTCCGGACTGAAACGCACGTATCGCAAAGGCACAGGCGAGGGAGGATTCTCAACGGTGAAGCGTGCGCATTCCTTTCCCGTGGCCGCATCCCAGAGCAGGACAGCCAATCCGTCTCCCTCCTCCGCAACAACGAGAATCGTCTTGCCATCCGGAGAGAAGGCCAGATCCTTGATGCCCGAGGGATGATAAAACCGCACCGATCCCATGCGGGCGACGGCGTCGTCCGGGAGCGGGTCGCCATACAGATCCAGCTTTGCCGGCTTGGCGGCGTCTTGGCTGAAGACGGGCGGCGAAACAAGCGCCGCTCCCAGGGCGATCAGGAGGCAGGAGCAACAACGAATCGCCTGGCCAAAGTGCGAAGTCACGCGCAGCTCCTTCAAAAGGGCAGGTCCTCGGGGCTTTACCTGGATGCCAGCCGCTGCAAGCGAACCTTTGCCTCGGCGGTGATCCGCGCCGCCGGCGCTCCTCGGGCCAGCCCGTCAAGTACCCGTCGCGCCTCGGGGCTGCCGATCTGTTCCAGGAGGGTGAGGGCCCGCACCGTCAGCACGTGCCGGGGCGAGAGGTCGGTCGTGGATTCCAGCAGCGACTCCAGCCGCTTCCGCACTCCGAGAGGAGGCCCTCCCTCCAGCGCTCTGCGCAGATCCGGCTCAACCAGTTCACCCAGGGCCTCCAAGCGGCTGCAGGCGTTCTCGCGGGTCTCAAACGTCTCACTGTCCAGATCGGCAATCCATGCCCGAACTTGCTTGGGGTCCGCGGCGACCATCGGCTTGACGTGATCACGAATGAGCCGCACGGCTTGCTTCGGATGGAGCAGCAGTTTGCCTCCGGCCTGATGGGCGGCAGCGGCGTCGGCGCCGCCAAGGTGGGTCCACCAGCCGAGCAGCTGCTTGGGAGTCGCGTTGCCGGCGGGGCCTTCCGCCTTCCGGGCCGGCGTCTTCCAGACCAGGATGGAGTGGTCGGCGCTGCCCGTGGCCAGGGTTTTGCCGTCGGGGGCAAAGGCGATGCAGTGGATCGGCGCCTGGTGGGCGGACAGCTGGCTTTGCTTTTCGCCGGTCCGCACGTCCCAGAAAGTGAGACTGGAACCAAACCAGGGGCCGCCGTATCGGCCTACCCGGGCGCCGCCGTCGTCGGCCGCGAGGAGCCTGCCGTCAGGAGAAAAGGCCTGCACTGCACTGAGCCCCCTTGATTCTGAAGACTTCCCTCCCGGAGACACTCTCCCAGAGCCGCAGTGAAGGGTCGCTGCACGAGATCTGATTCGCCCAGCTTAACAGAATCTGGCTGGAGGCGAACAGAGTGCCGTCGCGGGATGCCGCGACCGAGGAAACGATAAACCGCGTGTTGTCTTCCCAGACAGCTCTCAAGGGAACGGCACGGATCGACTCGCCCGTGGACAGGTTCTCCAGGTAGAGTGCTTCGGGGGCCAGTTCCTCGCCTCGCCAGTCGCTCGCAGTCAGGATCGATCGCGGATGCGAGACCATGACCGGAAAAATGGAACTCTTGTGAGCAAGCATCAGGCGTTGAAGCTCCTTGTTGTCCCTCCAGTTCCAGGACGCAACCATGCCGTTCGTCCCCGCGGCGGTGAGGGTCTTGCCGTCGATAGAAAAGGCGAGCGAACCGCTGCCGTTGGGCCACCCGGCCTTACCGGGCGGATGCTGCAACCGTGCGAGCTGCCGGCCGGTGGCAACGTCCCAGACCCGTGTCGTGCCGTCGGCACTGGTGGAAGCCAGCGTCTGGCCGTCCGGAGCGAACGCCACCGCGAACACTGCAGCCGTATGGCCGGCGAGCCGATGTCGCTCCTTGCCGGTCGCGGCATCCCAGATGCGAACGGTCCTGTCCTCGCCAGCCGAGGCCAGCAGTTTGCCGTCCGGAGCATAGGCCAGGTGGCGGACCACGTCCTCGTGGCCGGCGTAGGGACGGACTTCCTTTCCGGTAGCGACATCCCAGAGGCGGATCCAGCCATTCTGCTGCCAGTGGCCGCTGATCAGGGCCAGACGCTGACCGTCCGGGGAGAGGCCGGCAAAGCGAGAGTGCAGCCCCACGTGTCCCGAATAGCGGCGGATCTCCTTGCCCGTGGCGGCGTCCCACAGTGACAGGATACGCTCCTTGTCGAACACCGCCACGGCCTTGCTGTCGGGCGTGATGGCAATGGGCGCACCCTTGGCCGGGATGCGGCAAATTGTCTGTCCCGAGGGAACGGCGACGACGCGAACCCCAATACTGTCGAACGCGATGAACTCCCCGTTGGGAGCAAAGGCGACCTCGTTCCCGACGCACCCGACCTCGGCGAGCTTCTTCCTGGTCGCCACGTCCCAGACACAAATCGCGTGGCAATCCTTATCGCGCGTTTCATACTGCCCTCCGAGCGGGCCAGAACACAGCCGCTTGCCATCGGCGCTGAACGCCAGGTCTCGGAGGCTCGCGCCGTAACCGGCGAATGGAGCCAGCTCTCGGCCGGTTTCGACTTCCCAGACGCGGATCGGGTTGTCCTCTTTCCTTTCCATGCTGCCCACAGCCAGGACCTTGCCGTCGGGAGAGAACGCACAGGAGAGGATTTCGTGTTCGCCGCCGAACGTCCGGAGGAGCTTGCCGGACTGGACGTTGTACAGATCCACGCAGCGACTGAAGTTCAAAGCCACGGTGTGGCCATCCGGACTGAAGCGCATGCTGCGCAAGAAACCCTGAGAAGAGTCACGAGTGATCGGGAAGCGCAGGAGTTCCTTTCCCGTGTCCCGGTCCAAGAGTCGGGCCAGTCGCTTTTTACCTTCATCCCCGGCAACGAGGATGGTTTTGCTGTCAGGAGAGAAGGCCAGGTCAATGATTTCGGAGGGCTGATGAAACCGCACCGACCCCATGCGAGCGACGGCGCCGATCGGGAGCGGGTCGCCGTACAGATCCAGCTTTGCCGGCCTGGCGGGGTCTTGACCGAAAACGGGAGGCGAAGCAAGCGCCGCTCCCAGCGTGACCAGGATGCACGAGCAACGCCAGAAGGCACGGCCCAGGGAGGGATTCATCTGCAAGTCCTTTCGCACGGCCCCACGAACAGAGAAAAACAGGGTGGCAAGAAACAGCTATTTGCCTTTGCCCACCGCACCCGGCTTCCAGGCCGGCCGGGCCAGCTTCTTGTCGGCGTCGAAGATTTCCTTCGGGTCGCTGCTGCCATCCGCGTTGATCAGGTAAAGGGTTTCGTCTTCGTGGACAAAGGCGATCTGCTTGCCGTCCGGCGACCAGGCGGGAGACCGGTTCGAGCCGCCCAGTCTGGTCAATTGGGTCCGGTTCGAGCCGTCCCGCCCAATGACAAAGACCTCATACCCCCTGGCAACAGCCTCAACGCAGGCGATCCGCTTGCCGTCCGGCGACCAGGCCGGCTCCAGCCTGAGAGTGTTGGGATTGTCCTCGTGGGTGAGTTCCTTGACGTTCTTGCCGTCCGCATCCATGACGTACAGGCGCGTGCCCTTGTGGCCGTTCCGCAGAGAGGCAAAGGCGATCTGCTTGCCGTCGGGCGACCACGCCGGGCAGGTATCCGAGGCCGTGCTGGGTGTGACTTTGAGTGGCCTGGTGCCATCGGCCTTCATGATCCAGATACTGCACTTCCCATTAACGTCCGAATAGTAGGCAATCCTGTCGTCCACACTCCAAACGGGAGCAAAGTGGGTGGCCGTATCCTTGGTCAGCTGTTTCGCTTTCTTGTCCGCGACATTCTCCACCAGGACGTGGTAGTTCACCTCCGCGGATTCAATGGTGCCGAGGCCGGGAATGGTCCGGCGGCTGATCGTGCTGACCGCCGTGGAGAAAACAATCCGCTTGCCGTCCGGCGACCAGGCGGGATCGGGTTGCGGATCAGGCGTCGAAGTGGTCGGAGTGCGAACAACGCCAAGGATCACTGGCTTGCGGTTGGCCACAACGGTCGTCAGCTTGACCGGGTCGCTGCCGTCCGCGTTCAGCAGGAACAGGTCGTAGTTGCTGGCATTGAAGTTTTGCACCGACGCCAGCAGTTTGAACGGTCCCGGCACGGGAGGCAAGGTCACGCGCCGGGTGGCGTTGGGTCCTGGCCGGACGGCGAACCTGTCCCGCACCAGAACGGTGCCCTGCCGGCTCAGCTCCAGATTGTGCTCGCCGACGGTCAATTCGAGAGGAGCGCCCCATTTCTGAGCGACGCCATCCACCTTCAGTTCCAGGCCGGCAGCCAGTTCGCTCGGCTGCAGGCGGATCGAGCCGAAGGCCGGGAGCTTGTCGCCAGGGAACGGACTCGGTTTCCAGGCCAGCCGGCCAAGGGGCCCCTTGAGGACTTTCTTCAGCCCACTGCCGTCCTCGTTGATGAGGTAGAGGGTCTTCCGATCGTGGACGAAGGCGATTTGCTTCCCGTCCGGCGACCATCCCGGAAACCAATTGATGCCGCCCACCCTGGTCACCTGTTTGCGGTTGTTGCCGTCCCTGTCGATGACCCAGATCTCCGAAAAGCCACCAACGCCAAGGGTGTACGCAATCCGCTTGCCGTCCGGCGACCAGGCCAGCCCGCCACCCATGTTCAGGTTGTCCGCAGGCGCGATTCCCCGGACGTTCTTGCCGTCCGCGTCCATGACGTACAGATGACAGCGATTGTCGCCGGCCCGGATGGACGTGAAGGCAATGCTCTTGCCGTCCGGCGACCAGGCCGCGTCGTTATCGTGCGCGCCGTCGGCAGTCAGTTTGGTCTGGTTGGTGCCATCGGCGTTCATGACCCAGGCGACCCAGCCGCCCTGTTCCAGCACGCTGTAGAGGATCTTGCCATTCACGCCCCAGGAGGGATTGCTGTGCCGGCTGGTGCCGTTGGTAAGCTGCCTAACGTTCCGGCCGTCGGCATCCATGACACAGATCTGGGCGGGTTTGGCATTGGTGCCATCGCGGGACGAGGCAAACACAATCTGTTTGCCGTCGGGCGACCAGGCCGGTTCGCTGGACGCAAACGGGTTATCGGTCACGGCAACCGGCTCCCCGCCGTCCGGCTCAATCAGATAGATCTGGGGATTCCGCTCCACGAGCAGCTTGGGGGTTTCTGGACTGACCTGGGGCGGCGGTGCGCTCACGAGGAGCTTCACCAGCTTCACCCGATGGGGCTGGTTTGAGCCGGCCTGGACAGTGAACTTCTCCCGAAGCGGCGCGTAGCCCTGGCCGGTCACCTCCAGGGTATGCTCCCCCACAGACAACCGGCTTGCGGTTCCCCACTGGTGGCCGGGTTTGCCGTCCACCTGGATTTGCACGTCCGGGGCGGGTTCGCTCGGCTCGAACTGGATGGTGCCGAATTCCGCAGCGGGGGGCGTGGGCCCGGGAGGCTTTGGGGCGGTAGCGGGGTCAGGGAGTGTCGGGGTTGGCGCCGCGGCGTGCTGTGTGGCGGGAGCTTTCTTGAAGGAGACCAGGAGCAGCACACTCAGCAGCACGACCGCCACCGTGCCGACGCCGCCCGCGATCCACGCCCACAGTGGCACGCCGTGCCGGCCTTTCGTTTTGCGGCGTGGGCGCGACGTTTTTCGGAGCGTTTTTGTGGTCGTGCTTTTGGCGGCTGGCTGGGCGGCGGGGCGTGTATCCTCCGTGGCCCGGACGGCGTCGGCCGGCTTCAGCGTCTCCGCCGCGCTGGGCTCGACTGTCCGCGTCGCGGAGCCCGGCGCGGGCCGGGGCGCCAGGGTGGCTGTGGCTGCCGATTCGGTCGCCTGGGGTTTGCCGCGCAGGTAGTCTTGCAGTGCCGCCGCCAGCTCAGTCATCGAGACATAGCGGTCCGGGACCTTCTTGGCCATCGCCTTCAGGCAGATCGCATCCAGTTCGGGGTCCAGCTCCGGGCGAAACCGGGAGGGCGGCGGCGGCTCGTCGAGGAGCACTTGCGACAGCATGGCCATCGCATCGCCGACGAACGGCAGCCGGCCGGCGAGCAATTCATAGAGGATCACGCCGAGGCTGTAGATGTCACAGCCCGGCCCCATCAGGTTGACGTCGCCGCTGATTTGCTCGGGCGGCATGTACGCGGGCGTCCCCATCATGGTGCCCGTCTTTGTCAGGCGCTCGTCGCCTGGACGAGAGCGGCGGGCCAGGCCGAAGTCCATGACGATCGGCTCGCTGCGCTTGTCGATCATGACGTTGCCCGGCTTCAGATCGCGATGAATCACGCCGCGCTTGTGGGCTTCGGCCAGCGCCAGGGCCAGCTTGCGCACCAGCAGGACGCTCTGCCGTGGCGGCAACGGCCTGGCGGCGATGAACGCGGCCAGGGGTTTGCCGTCGATGTAGCCCATGGTCAGATAGGGCGCGCCGTCGATCGCGCCGACGTCGTACAGGGGACAGACGTTGGGGTGCAGGATCGTCGCCGCCGCCCGGGCCTCGCGCTGGAAGCGTTCCAGGACCTCCGGCCCCTCGTTGCCGTTCAAGGTCGGAATCTTGAGGGCCACGGGCCGGTCGAGCTGCGTATCCTGGGCGAGATAAACCGCCCCCATGCCGCCCTGGCCGAGTAATTTCACGACCCGGTAGCGGCCGAAGTCCGTCGGGAGGGCCTCGAACTGTTGCAAGGTGACCTGGCGCATCAGCCAATCTCCAACGAAGCCATCGGGAACAGCCGAACGCAATGGAATTCGATCCGAGGGGCATTTTACTCCCTGCCGGTCCCACTCCGCAACGACCTCGCGGAACTTTTTCCCAGGCGACCCCGCAAAGAGTAGCCATCACGCTCCGCGTGATGCAGTCATCACGCGGAGCGTGATGGCTACTTTCTTTCCTGCCGGCGTAATACCATATCAGGCAGAGAACCATGATCCATTGGCTGAGGTCCCCATGAAGCGATCCCTCCTCGTCTTGCTGGTCGTCGCCCTGTCCCACCAGGCAGCCTGTGCCCAGGACTCCCCTCCCCTGCCCCGCGCAGCCCCAGCGCCCCGTCAAGGTCTTCATCCTCGCCGGCCAGTCCAACATGGAAGGCAAGGCCAAGGTGTCGCTGCTGGAGTATCAGGTTGCCCAGCCGGCAACCCGCGACCTCTTCAAGCACTGGCAAAAAGACGGCAAATGGCTTGAGCGGGAGGACGTCTGGATCAAGTTCCTGGACCGCAAGGGCAAGCTGACCGTCGGTTACGGCTCGCCGAAGTGCATCGGCCCGGAGCTGGAGTTCGGCGCGGTGGTCGGCGACCACTACGGGGAGCAGGTCCTGCTGATCAAGACCGCCTGGGGCGGTCGCAGCCTGTACCGTGACTTCCGCTCGCCCAGCGCCGGCCTGCCGGCTCAGGCGGCCCTCGACAGGATGCTCGCCGACCTGAAGAAGCGGAAGCCGGACGCGACGATCGAGGACGTGAAGAAACCGTTCGGCGCATCCTACCGGGCCATGCTCGACGAGGTGAACGGGACGCTCTCGGACCTGAAGAAGCATTTCCCGGAGTACGCCGGACAGGGATACGAACTGGCCGGGTTCGTCTGGTTCCAGGGGTGGAACGACATGATCAACGCAGACGCCACGGCCGAATACGCGGCGAACCTGGCTCACTTCATCCGCGACGTGCGCAAGGACCTGAAGGCCCCGCGGTTGCCGTTCGTCATCGGCCAGATGGGAGTGGGCGGGCTGAAGGCGGACGCCAACGCACAACGGTTCAAGGACGCTCAGTCGGCCGTGCTGGCCGTCGCCGAGTTCAAGGGGAACGTGGCGGTGGTCAAGACCGACCGGTTCTGGGACACCGAGGCCGAGGCGGTGTACAAGAAAGATTGGCGGAAGAACCTGGAAGAGTGGAACAAAGTCGGCAGCGACTTCCCCTACCACTACCTCGGGAGCGCGAAAACAATGGTGGGGATCGGCCGGGCGTTCGGTGAGGCGATGCTGGAGCTGCGCGGGGACAGGAAGCCCGGGCGTTGACCTTTTTGGGCCTTGTTTCATTCAGGTCGGGCCACCACTTCAATCCAGACGATGTGCAAGAGGCTGATCACGGCTTCGCGCTCCTGGAAGCCTTCGGCCGGCAACAGTAACTGCAAGGTCGATCGCGTCACCACAACTTGGTCCGGATCGTGAATCTCAAAAGTCATCCCCGACGTCAAATGCAATCGCAACAGCGGACACGGCTGCCGCCGAAACAACAATTCCAGTTCGTCGGCTCTCATGAAATGCCCTCCCTCAAGAGGGTAGCGAGCTGGCTTCGGAAGACAGCATCTCCACCCGGGCGATCTCGGAGAGACGGACAAACTCCGTATGGTCGCAAAGGGGCAAAGGAGTACCGGCCTCTGGAATGCCGATGTTAACGTACGTACGCGCCAGAAGATTCATCCTGGGGTAGCGGATGTCGAACGTCCGCCCATCGCGCAAGAAGACGCGAAAAGGCTGGAAAGGCTTTTGCCGTAACAAGTGCTGCAATTGCTCACGCTCCATCAGTCGTTCTCCTCTGCACGAGTTGAGTTTGCTGCTTCTATTATCGCAGGTCAGCTGACCCTTTTTCAACCGCCATCGGTGAGCAATCGTCGCTCCT
>CAWATZ010000022.1:0-10291 GCA_963784995.1 uncultured Planctomycetota bacterium
GCCTTTCCGGAGCATCGGGGTGTTCGAGGCCCGCTGCCTGCCACGTTTGGAGGCGTGGCCGACAGGCCACACCGTGCCCATCGCTGTCCGAGAAGCGCCTTTGAAGGTCATTTACCTGCATGCCTGCCATCTGCCAGGGTATTCGAGAGTGGCTGGCTCTGGGCCTGGAGGACGCCGGTCCAGCCAGGCAACTCCGACTCACAGCGACAACACGGTCAGCATGTTCGTGGCGCGCCCTGTCACCTGGTTGTTCAGGCTCGTGTCGAAGTCCAGTTGATCCAGCCCTGACAGGGTGAAATTGAACTGCAACGTCCCGGCCTGGAACGTGTATGTGCCTGGCAAGAGCAGCAGAGGCTGTACATTGGCCGTCGAGAACGTCCCTTGCCCTGGCACAGTGAACGTCGCCGCCTGCGCGCTCAGCGCCTGGGCATTGAGGAACACGATAGCGGGTGTAACGGTCAGGGTCGCCGGCATCGTGGGCGTGGGACTGGTTGCAGAAAGCACATCGCCAAAGGAAGAGTCAAAACTGACGCTGCCGGCCGCGTTCACCTGGAACTGGACAATGCCGCCTCTCTCATCCTCCAGGTTGTGGCCGCCGGGCAGGACCACGGCGGTGAAAGGCGATGTGGTCGGGACGGTGATCGTGTCGGAGTCCATCACCAGGTCCGGTTCGGTGAAGGCGGTGGCATCAATGGTGAACGCCACACCCATGATGGTCAATGTGGTGGGGGTCGTGCCCACCGGAGCGCTGGCCGACAGCACGCCGCTCAGGGAAGAGGCGAAGGTCACACTGCCATCCACGTTCACCTGGAACTGGATAAGGCCGCCGCCGACATCCTCGATGTTGTGGCCGCCGGGCAGGACCACGGCGGTGAAATTGGACGTGGTCGGGAAGCTGACCGTGTCGGAGTCCATCCCCAGACTCGGATCGGTGAGAGCGTGGGCATCGATGGTGAACGCCACACCCTTGATGGTCAATGTGGCGGGGGTCGTGCCCACCGGAGCGCTGGCCGACAGCACGCCGCTCAGGGAAGAGGCGAAGGTCACACTGCCATCCACGTTCACCTGGAACTGGATAAGGCCGCCGCCGACATCCTCGATGTTGTGGCCGCCGGGCAGGACCATGGCGGTGAAATTGGACGTGGTCGGGAAGCTGACCGTGTCAGAGTCCATCCCCAGACTCGGATCGGTGAGAGCGTGGGCATCGATGGTTACCGTCACGTCATGGACGAGCAAGGTGTTCGTCATCCGACCAGACAGAACGCCGGCCACTGCCGCGGCGTAATCGACCGTCCCATCGGCCTTGAGGGTGAAAGCAACGCTGAATCCCGTGCCGCCGTTGTCGGCCAGGGGGATGGTCCCCGGCAGCCCGATGAACGGGAAAGGCGCGGAGGTGGAGGCGAGGAAGCCATTGTCCACATTCACCTGGGCGAGGGACAACTGCGTCGCATCCACCATCACCTTCACGCCGTTGACGGTCAGCGTCGTGGTGCCCGAGCCAGTCAGGACGCCCTGCAGCGACGGGTCGTAGCCAATCACACCGCCCTGCCCAACCGTGAACTGCACGGAGGCGGCGGGGTTCTGGGAGTCCGCCAGGGTGTGCGTGCCCAGGCTCAGTTCCACCTGGGTACTTCCGTTGGCCGGCACGACCTGCTGGCCGTCCAGCAGCAGCCCCTGCAGCGACAGGCCCTGGCTGGTAATCTGGACGCTGGGCAGCGTCCGGTCCTCGACGAACACTTCTCCCGAGGCGGCGTTCCAGTCGGAACTGTCGAGAGCATGGCTGCCGAAGAACAGGTCGAGGGCGGAGCCGCCCGTCAGGGTGTTGGTACCGCCGTTGGCGTGGAAGGTCGAGCCATTGAGCAGGGTAGCACCGTTCAACCCGCCCCCGTGCAGGAGGTGGTTAACCCGGGTGGCATACGGCACGGCGGTGCGTGCCCACTCGGCCATGAGGGCATTGAGGGCAGCCGGGTTGGTATCGTATGCGGTCGTGCCGCCAATCAGAATGTCCTGATCCGGACCGCCGTTGAGCGTCCCGGCCCCGATACCCGCGATCAGCAGGCTGCGCCCGGTCCCAGCCGTCAGCGTGTTGCCCTTGCCGTTGCCGACAAGGATGGCGGTGCCGCTCCCACCGACCACGTTGCGAATGTTGCGGATACCGCCGCCGACCAGTGTGGCCTGGCCCAGCGGCAAATCGACCAGAAGGTTCCCCGAAAAAGCGGCATAATTGAGAGTGGCATTCCCGGTGCCGCCATCGATCACGCCCGAAAAGCTCCCGCTCTTGCCGAACTGGAAGGTGTCGCTCACCGATCCGCCGACCAGGGTCCCAACCGAAGTAAACGTCAGGTCGCCGAGAGTGCCGCTGTTGGCCCCGGTGATCTGCCAGACGTTGGCCGCGTTGGGCCCCATCACCGTGTTGCTGCCGCCGCCGCCGTTGAAGATGACCTGCGGGAGGTTGAGACCAGAACCGTTTTGGGTGTTGTTTCCATTCGGAGCGAGGAGAGTATCGGCGCCGCTCCCGGCCGTGATCGCCACCGTCTGCACCGCGGTAAAGGTAATCGTGTCCGCCCCGGAACGGATCAGGGCGGTGGGTGTCAGCATATACGTTTGTCCCGACCGGGAGCCTGCATCCGTTGCGTTGATCGTGGCCGTGCCCAAGCCCCCATTGATGCTGAGGAAACCTTGGAGGGAATCGAGCGTTTTGGAGGTACTGCCGAGGTTGATGGTGTTGTTGCCGCGGCCGGCCATGAGAAAGACCGGGGTGGCGGCAGGGGTGCCCTGGACGTTGAACGTGTCCTTGCCACTCCCCCCTTTGACCGTCAGGCTTGGGGCCCCGGTGTAGGTGATCGAGGCCAGACCATTCTCCTGCACCGTGGTGGCGGTTATGGTATAAGTGACGTTTCCGGTATCGCCGCTGTCGTCCAGGATGAGCGGACCTGTGGAGCCGGTGATGCTGAGCCCACCCTTGATGCCCGCAAGGTTCTCGGCAGTGGAGGAAACGTTGAAGGAATTCGGTCCAGTGCCGGGATTGATGGTGACCATCGTGCCGGCGGTAGTCCCCTCGACGTTGTAGGTGTCGCTGACCCCGCCGTTGAGAGTGTATGCCTTGATGTTGCTCAGGTGAACCGCAACCGGGTCGCCACGGGTAAAACCATCGGGGGTGATCGTGTAGACGTCCTGGACGGTATGGTCCTGGTCGTTGAAATGGACTGTGGTCTGGCTGCCGCTGCTGGAGATCGAAAGGTCGCCGCCCAGGTTCTCCATTTCCTGGCTGGTGGGAGTGACGTTGACCGTGTTGACCGCGGCGCCGGTTTTGAGGAACATTTTGGTGCCCGGGGCCGTACTTTCGACGTTGTAGGTATCGGCTCCGCTGCCCCCCTGGAAGGTAAGGCTATCCACCCCCAGGCCGTAGGTGATTGGAGCAATTCCCGCGCCCAGTCCGGTAACCGACCAGAGGAAGGTGTTGGGGTCAGCGGATCTGTCAAACACAATCGGCGCCTGGTTCGAGTGAGCCTGGGCATCTCCCGAATCAACCAGCGTCAGGGCTGTCGAGTTCGACTCATTGAAGACACGGATCGGGGCGAAGATGGAGGCCAGCGAACCGCTGGCGGATGCTCCGTTGCCGCCAATGGTCACCTTGTCCTGGGCTTGCTGGACTGTGGCATTGGGGGCGGTGGCCTGGATCACCAGCGGCTTGCTGACGCTGCTGACGGTAACGGTGTCATTGCCGTAGCCGGTATCCAGAGTCGTGGCGGCGATGGTCCCTAGGACGGTGAGGCTATCGGCGCCGCTGCCCGCGTTGAAGGTCAGGCTGCTGATGCCGCCATTGTTGATCACGATCGACTTGCCGGGCGCTTGCAGTGAGCCGTGGGAAACCGAGAGATCGGTAAACAGGAAGTTTTGCGGCCCCTGATCCCCGCTGTCGTCCAGGACGACGTTCATGACCGCGCCGCTGCTGCTAACCGTGACCGGCCGGCCAATCCGGGAGAGCAAGCCCGTGGCGCCTCCCGGAGGAATGCCCAGGATGACCGTTGTCTGACCCTGACCTGGAGGAGCCGTTGAGGTGACGGCAAAAAGTCCGGGCCCGCTCGATGAATCGATGTAGACCTGGTCGATACCGGAACCGGTGTTGAGAGTGATTGCACCATTGGTCGCAGTCGTCTCGAAGTCGATGGTATTGGCCCCTATGCCGCCGAGAATGGTGAGTGCGGCGAACGTCGCGTTGCCGAACTCGAGCAGTCCCCCGGAGCCCCAGGTCAAAAAGTCGGTCCCACCAGTCGAGAACATCTTGATCGCCTGATTCGTGGAATCGCCGTTGTCGGTGACGGTGGCCGTGACGTTGGTGGCATTGACGATGATGCTGCCGAGGACGTTCGAGAAGTCGCCATTGCCAACTCCGCTCAATTGCGTTTGCCCGTCGGTCCCGATGTTGACGGAGTCGGTCGAATTGCTGGTGCTTCCGGCGGGCGTGGTGACGTTCACGGCCAGCGTGCTGGCGAGTTCGGGAATGTTGACTGTCTGATGGCCCCCGGATGCGAAATGGACGTAGACGTGGTCAATGCTGTTGAAGTCGAAGGCATCGAGGTGCCCGTCCCAGGTGACGTCGATTGGACCTCCCGGGGCTACATCAATGACGACGGTATCGCCCACCTTGAGGTTGAGCGTCAGATCAGAATGCCCGCTGAAGGAAACGTGGCTAATGACATTGCCTTTGGCATCAACGGTGGCCGGGCCGTTGATTGTCCAAACGGGCGTCAGGAGAAAGGGGAGGGAATTACCGTCCGGGACGATGAAAGCACGGTCGAGGCTGGAATAGTAGGCTTGGACGTACGGGAGAGAAATGTTGGCCCCGAGGTGGAGGAGATAATTGCCATCCGGCTCGTCGTCGGAGATCTGCTCGAGCCCAGGAGTGCTCCCCAGTCCGCCAAAGTACTTCTGGAACGTGGTGGACACGAGTTGCCAGAGGTTCCCATCCCCGGTTCCCTGTACGCCTGTAAACATCCGTTCCGCGATTTCGTGGCTGATGATGCGGTCGAAGTTGCCCACGTCACTCATGGCTGGGGGCTGGTTGATCCCCGTGGGGGCTATATCGATGAAGTTGGCGTGAAAGGATGTGTTCGGAACCTTGTAGTAGTTGTTACTGCCGCCGCCGTCGTAGGAAAAGACGGACTCTCGGACAAAGGCATAAATGGGAGGGCTCTGCGTTGGGCTCCCTGTGGGTTGCGGCAAGGGGGAATTCGGAAGGCCCAGGAGTCTGGCAAGTTCGGACGTATCATCTGGAGCGGGCGCTCCCTTGGCGTCCCTGGGATAGGGGGTCGAATCGAGGTAGACACCCCCAAAGAAGGCTTTCCCGTCGCTGCCGTACTGGGTCAGCCCGTTGAAAAAGGAGGAAGCCAAGATTGTCTGGGTATCCGTGAGCATGGCCTGGGCCACAGGCCCGAGCTGCCCGTTGCTGCCCCAGTCCGGTCCCCAAAAAATGAGGTAGATTTTCGGGCTCTTGATTGCATCCGGGTTATTGGAATAGGGAAGATTCACCACCGGGTAGCCGAAGTCCTTGGCATTGCCCGTTTGCCCCGGGGGGTTGCCACCCCCGGCCCAGACGATTGTCTCCGGCCCGAACTGGGGCTGGATCACCTGGGTCGGCACGATCCGCTCCTCGAGGCTCTCCAGACGGGGCCGGCCCCAGCCGGTAGAAGAACGCCCGAACTGGGTCTTCGTGCAGGCCAGGAGCTGCTGCCACGACCACTTCAGGGCCTCGATAGTTCGCGCCGTGTTGTTCAGCCCTCGCAGGATCATGGTAGCTCCCTTCGGAATGAATGGAATCGACAGGGCCTCGATGGTTCGCGTTGTCGAGGCGAACAGCGGATAACGATCTCGACCGTGATCCGGAAGCGAGCCCATGCGGCAAGCTGTTCCTCGAAAACGTCTACCTATCCCTATTGCGCGGTGTGACAGAAGAGTCCGGAAAGATGTCAGAATGCGATCGGTAAGGCGAGTCGCGTTTCAGCCCAGCACGTCGCCCAGCTCCTGTTTTAAGACGCGCAGGACGCGGGACTTGGCCTGGCGGATGCTCGCCACGGACATGCCCAGCTCCTCGGTCAGGGTGGCGGGGATTCGGTCCTGGATGACGGTCTGCCAGAAGGCCTGCCAGGTGCGTTCCTCGAACTTGTCGCGCACTTGCTCGACGGCCCGCTGGTACAGCTGGTTCATCTCGACTTCCTCGTCCTCGCCCTTGCCCGGGCCGGGCAGCACGTCGGGAATGCCTTGCAAGTTCTGCCAGTTGTCGGAGCCGCCCTCGGCGAGGGGTCGGCCGTGGTTGCGGCGGAAGGAGAGCAGCACCTGGTTGCGCGTGATGCCGCGGAGCCAGCCGCGAAAGGTGTCGCCGGGGCGGTCGTGGTGAAAGCGGTCCAGACCCGCGGCCGCCGCGGCAAAGACTTCCTGGGTCAGGTCCTCGGCGTCCTCGGCGCGGATGCCGCTCTTGCCGCACCAGAACAGGATCAGCGGCCGATACAGCCGGATCAGCCGTTCCCAGGCCGCCGGATCGTTGGCCCGCACCCGATCCAGCAGGCTGAGCGGAGTGGCCTGCTGGTCCTCGGATTGGTCCGGAGGTGTCGCGCTGGGGTCGGCGTCCCGATTGGCCATGATGATTGCCTCGACAGTGCGGCGACGAAGCAGGGAGGCAATCCGGTACACCCGGCTTCTTCCCCGGTCTGCTGTCATGGTCGGCGCAATACAGTATAGTAGATGGCTTATCTCGCTGTCACGGGGAGTTGCCGGAGGGTTGCTCATGCCAGGGCTCGGATGTTTCAGCAACGCGGAGCTGCAAGCCTTTCTGCTGGGCGACCTTCCCCAGCGCGTGTCCGAGGCGGTCGCCGCCCACCTGGAAGTCTGTGCGAAGTGCCAGGCTCGCGCCGACCTGTTCGACGGCTTGACTGACCCGGTCGTCTGCTCTCTGCGACAGGCCCATCGTTCTGCCAGCGGCGGCGAGGCCACGACGGATGGCACGGCAGCGGAGGTCCACAACGGCACAGTCGCCGCGCCGGCAGCGGACTCCGAACGCCCGTCCCTACGGGTGGCGGGCTATACGATCCTGGAGGAACTGGGCCGGGGCGGCATGAGCGTGGTCTACAAGGCGCGGCAGTCCCAGCCCGACCGGCTGGTGGCCCTGAAGATGATCCTGGCCGGGGGCCACGCCGGGCCCGAGCGGCGGACACGCTTCCTGGCGGAGGCCGACGCCATTGCCCGACTACAGCACCCCGGCATCGTCCAGGTCCACGAGGTCGGCGAGAACGACGGTCTACCGTTCCTGATCCTGGAGTATCTGGCCGGCGGCAGCCTCGCCGAACGGACTCACGGCCAGCCGCAGCCGCCACGCCAGGCTGCGGAACTGGTCGAGACGCTGGCGCGGGCCATCCACCACGCCCACCAGCAGGGGATCGTCCACCGCGATCTCAAGCCGAGTAATATCCTGCTGACCGCTCAGGGTCAGCCCAAGGTCAGCGACTTCGGCCTGGCCAAGCAGGAGCGGCCCGAGTTGACGGCCACCGGGGCCGTGCTGGGCACGCCCAGCTACATGGCACCCGAACAGGCATCCGGGGACAATCGCGCTGTTGGCCCGGCCGCCGACGTCTACGCCCTGGGAGCCATCCTCTACGAGCTGCTGACCAGCCGGCCTCCCTTCCGGGGAGCGACGACGCTGGACACGCTGGAACAGGTCCGCAGCCAGGAGGTCGTCCCTCCCAGTCAGTTGCAGTTGCGGACGCCGCACGACCTGAACACCCTCTGCCTGAAGTGTCTGCACAAAGAACAGGGCCGGCGGTACGTCACAGCCTTGGAGCTGGCCGACGACCTACGCCGTTTCCTGGACGGCAAGCTGGTCCTGGCCCGACCCGTGGGCGTCGCCGAGCGCCTCTGGCGCTGGAGCCGGCGCAAGCCCGCCTGGGCGGCGATGCTGTTGACCGTGGCCGGCCTGCTGCTGGTCATCCTCATCGGGGGCTCGGTCGGCCTGGTGCGGTTGAACGCCGCTCTGCAACAGTCGGAGAACAATCGTCGCGAGTCGGAGAACAACCTCGTCCAGACCCGTAAGGCCGAACGGGCCACCGAGGAGCAACTGTTCGACGCGCTGCTGGCCCAGGCACGCGGCAACTGCCTGAGCCGCCAGCCGGGGCAGCGCTTCGAGAGCCTGGCGATCCTGAGACGGGCGACCCGATTGGCTCGGGAGCTGGAGTTGCCGGCCGAGCGATTCCTGCAGCTGCGCAACGCGGCCATCCTGGCCCTCGCCTTGCCCGACCTGCACGTCACCCAGACCTGGAACGGGGTGCCGGACGGACACGCCCAGGTGGATTTCGACGAGGAGTTGGCGGTGTATGCCTGGATGGACACGCAGGGCAACTGCGAAGTCCGCCGCGTGGCCGGCGACCAGCTCCTGCATCGTTTCCCCGCACCACCTGACTCGGTTTCGTTGGGAGGAAGTGCGGTTCTGAGCCGGGACGGCCGCTTCCTCAGTCTCACCTGGTGCTACGACGCCCAGCGGTTCGCGTCCAAACAGCACCTCTTCCGGTTGACCGGGGATAAGGACTCGGAATGGTTGTTCGAGGAGCAGGACGTCAGTTTCGCCGCGTTCGACAAGGACGGCCGACGGCTGGTCGCAGGGCACGGGGACGGCAGCGTCAGTGTCCGTGAGCTGGACCCGAAGCAGCCCGCCACACTCCTGAGACGTTTCCCTTCCGGTACGTTCAAGCGGAATGTGGCTGCCGCCTTGCACCCGACCGAGCCGTGGGTGGCCGTCACCTCCTACTTTGGCCCCAACGTGGTTGAAATCCGCGACTACCGCAGCGGCACTGTGCTCCACACTCTCGAGCTGCCGCAGAACGGCGGCGACGTGGCCTGGCACCCGCACGGCCACACCCTGGCGGTCTCCTCCGGGGACGGCACGGACATCTGGCTTTACGAGAGTGCGACCTGGAAGCGCACTCGGACGCTGCACAGCGTGGGAGCGGGGAATGTCCTCACCTTTAACTCGCCGGGAGATCGTCTGGCGAGCGTTGCCTGGGGCGGCCAAGTCAGTCTCTTCGACGTGGGCACGGGAAAGCTGCTCTTTCAAACGCCCCCTATCGCTGTCCCGATGGCCCGGCTGCGTTTTTCCCGGGACGGCTGCCGGCTGGCCCGTACGTCCAACGGGAAGCAAATCGGCATCTGGGAGGTTGGCGATGGTCGCGAATACCGGACCTTGCTGTACGAGGGCGGAGGGGCTGGGAAGTTCGGCGACCGCGTGGCCGTCTGGTCCGATAACCGCTTGCTGATGTGCTCGGTCGCAACCCGCTTCTGCTTCTGGGACCTGGAGACCGGCGCGGAGGTTGGCACCTTACCGGTGGATCAGCTCGGCTGGCACCATCTGGTGCCAGCCGGGTCGGGAAGGCCCGGGGCCTTGATGATTGAGACGGCCTCCGGGTTACATCGCTGGCCCATCGAGCAAGCGTTGCAAATCCCCGGCACTATCCGGATCGGCCCGCCCCAACTGCTGTCCCCCATCCACGCTTACTGGACCGACCATAGCCGCGACGGCCGATTGCTGGCGGGCGCCTCCCGGACCATTGCCCAGTATCAGCCGCACGCGGGCGGCTGGGTTCTCCGGGCAGATCGGTCTGGCCATCCCATCCGCCGCCTGGCGGAAGGGAGGGACATTCTTCACGTGGCGCTCAGTCCCCGGGGCGATCTGGCCGTCACCTCCCCGCAGCTGACCGGAGTCAATCGGGTCTGGGACGTGGCGAGCGGCCGACTCCTCAGGGAACTGAATACGGCCAGCGGAACGTTTCCGTGTTTCAGCCCCGACGGCAAATGGCTGGCGGTGAGCGGCGATACCGGCGCGCTCTACGCCGTCGATACCTGGAAGGAGGGCCTTGGGTTCAGCGGCATTGCCCAGTTTTCGCCTGACAGCCAGCAGCTTGTCGTTCGCACGAAGAGCGGCGATCTCCGACTGATCGACATCCGGAAGAGCCGCGACCTGGCCTGGTTCGCGGACCCCAACCAGGAAGTGGGCGGCTTCCACCTCTTCACCCCCGACGGCACTCGACTGATCACCGTCAGCAACGGCAAGGAAGGCGGCATCCACGTCTGGGACCTGCGGGCCATCCGCCGGCAGCTCAAGGCGCTGGACCTCGACTGGGAGGCTCCGGACTATCCCCCTGAGCCGCCCCCGAGCCAGACGCCCCTGCGTCTGGAGATTGTGGCCGATGCCACACCCCCCTGAGAGATGGAGGATTGTCCATGCCAGGGCCCGGATGTTTCAGCGATG
>CAWATZ010000023.1:0-107145 GCA_963784995.1 uncultured Planctomycetota bacterium
CCGGCCGCATCTGGGCTTTCCCGACACCACGCACGGCAGCGCCGTGATGCAGTTCCTTGTCGATTCCACTGAGAGCATGACGATCCAGGACGAGAGCGGCCAGTCGCGCTGGGATCACGTCCTGCGCACCTTGAACGATTGCCAGCCACTGTTTGATCGGCTCCGTTCGGAGCAGGGCATTGAGGTGGAGTTCTTCCACTTTGATCGCGAGACCAACCGCTGGCAACTGACCGATCCCGGCAAGCCCACCGGCAAGCGCACCGACATCGGGGGTGCCCTCCGCCATCTCTACGACCAGCGCGATCGCCGGCCGATGCGCGGGCTGTTCCTGCTCAGCGACGGCCGTAACAACGGCCCGCCGCAGGTGTCGCCGCTGACCGAGGCCCGCCGCTGGCGCAAGCTCGGCTGTCCGCTGCACACGGTACTGCTGGGGAGTCCCAACACGCCTAACAACCAGCGCGACATCACCGTCACCCGGGTGACGCCGAACTCGTCGCTGATCCCGGTCAACAGCAGCCTTTTCGTTCAGGCCCAGATCGATGCTCCCGGCTTCGAGGGCTTCAAGGTGAAGGTGCGCGTGTTCCTCGACGACAAGGAAGCAGCACCCGACGCCATCGAGACGCCACGAGGTGCCAATGCCTTTGAAAAGAGCGAAGATGGCGTCATCACGCTGAAGAACACCCGGAACAACGAGGTCCGGCTCAAGCTAAATGCTCCGTCCACGCCGGGCGAGTACAAGCTGACCGTGAAGGTCGAAGATCCCCGGCCCGGGCGGGGCGGGAAAGTCTTGCCCGAGGAGCTGAACGCCGGCAATAACACGGGCAGCACCCTGATCAGCGTCACGCGCGACGGCATCAGCGTGCTGATCGTGGACCGGCCGAGGGCCTTCGAGGCAAAGTTCCTTTACCAGGCTCTGCGGACCGACCCGCGCATCACGGCCCGCATGGTGTGGCTTGGCAACCGGGGGCTGCTGGAACAGGCGGACAGGGACCTGTTCCAGTTCAAAACGAAGAAATACGACGTGATTATCCTGGGAGACGTGACGGCCGAACAGATCAAGCGGGAAAATAAAACCGGGCTGGCCGAGATCGCCCGGCTGGTCGATGAAGGCTCCGGCCTGGTGATGCTCGGCGGTTACTCGACCTTCGGCAACGGCGACTGGGCGGGAACCGCGCTGGACGGAGTCTTGCCAGCGGACCTGAACTTCAAGGGGCCGCTTGACGAGGATCCCGAGAAAAACAAAGTCAAGATGCTCCCGACGGAAGAGGGGCTGGCCCAATACGGTTACGTCCTGGGGTTGGCCAATGGGCAGCCGGGAGTGGAGAAAACCGCCTGGGAAAAGCTGCCCGATCTGCTGGGCCTGAGCCGGATCAAGAAGCCGGCCGGACAGGCCGGGGCCGTGGTCAAGGTGCTGGCGAAGACTCAGCAAGGCGACCCGCTGCTGCTGGCCAAGGACTACGGCAAGGGCCGGGTGCTGGCCTTTGCCGGCGACTCGACCTGGCGCTGGGTCAACAACCCCGAGAACCAGCTCAAGCACAATCGGTTCTGGCGGCAGATGGTGGTCTGGCTGGCCCACCAGGAGCTGGCCGGCGGCAACGTCTGGGTCCGGCCCGACATGCGCGACATTCCGCTGGGCAGCGAGCTGGGCTTCAGCGTCGGCGTCCGCAGCAAGGGTGGCATCAACCTGCCCGATGGCGTCTACGAGGTCGAGGTGCAGACGCCCAGCAAGCAGGTCCGCCGGGTCAACACGTCCCGCTCGGGCCGGGAAGACCGCGGCGTTTTCAAGCCGGACGAGGCGGGCGAGTACGTGATCAAGGTGACGGGCAAGGCCCACGACCCGGCCGGGGCCGACGTCGTGGACAAGACCCAGGCCCGCTTCCTTGTCCACGAGGAAGACGTGGAAATGGCCGAGTGGTCGGCCGACAAGACGCTGATGGACAAGCTGGCCAAGGAGGGCAGCGGCCGGGCCATCACCGCCGCCCAGCTGCCGGACCTGCTGCGCGATCTGCTGGCGCCCTCGGCGCTGGACGCCAGGACCCGGCTGATCCTGTATCCGAACTGGCGCTCGACGGAGCGGTCGGGGTTCCTGGTGCTGTTCTTCCTGATCTTCGTCGGCTGCCTGTCCGCAGAGTGGGTCCTGCGCCGCCGCTGGGGAATGGTGTGAGCGTGTGGGATGCTCCTTGCAGCCCGCCGAGCCGCGCACGCAGCGCAGCGGAGTAAGCGGCCCTCCTGCGGGCCGCTTACTCCGCTGCGCTGCGTGCGCGGCTCGGCCAACTCTGGGCGCGGATTGCACTTGCTGCCGGTCCCGAATGCGTTTTACAATCCGCTGCTTCTCCTTGCGTCTGCTCCTGGAGCGTCGGGTCAGGGATTGGATCAGGCCCAGGAGGGAGCCCGCATGTGTGGCATCGCCGGATGGATCGGCACCCAGGAGCAAAACCTTGGTCCTCTCAGGCGCTCCTTTCTGCGGACGCTGCGGCATCGCGGTCCGGACGACCAGGGCTGGCTGCTGCTGAACCACAAGGGCCCCGAACTGGGGCGGGACTTGACGCCGGTCGCCTTTGGCCGGGCCTTGCTGGTGCATCGCCGGCTCAGCATCCTCGACCTTTCCGAGGCCGGCTGGCAGCCGATGGCTTCCCCCGATGGCCGACGTTTCCTGATCTTCAACGGCGAAATCTACAACTACGTCGAGCTGCGCCAGGAGCTGCTGCCGCTGGGCCACGTGTTCCGCTCCGCTTCCGATACCGAGGTGCTGCTGCACGCCTGGATCGAGTGGGGCCCGGCGGCCCTCAACCGGCTGATCGGCATGTTCGCCTTTGCCCTGCTCGATCTGCAAAGCCGCACTCTTGTCCTGGCAAGGGACTTTGTCGGCATCAAGCCGCTCTATTACACCTGGGCGAACGGGGCCTTCGCCTTTGCCTCCGAGATCAAGGCGCTGCTCGACGTCCCCGGAGTGCCGCGCCGGGCCGAGCCGCAGCGGGTCTTCGATTACCTGCGCTACGGCCGGACCGATCATGGCAGCGACACGCTCTTTGCCGGCATTCACCAGCTGCCCGCCGCTCATTTCCTGACCCTTTCTCTCGATAAGCTCGCTCCGGCCGAGCCGGTTCGCTACTGGAGCGTTGACCTGAGCGACCGTCTCGATCTGTCGCTGGAGGAGGCCTCGACCCGGTTGCGCGGGCTGTTCCTGGAGAACGTCCAGCTGCATCTGCGCAGCGACGTGCCTGTCGGTGCGGCCCTCTCGGGCGGCATCGATTCGTCGGCCATTGTCACGGCCATGCGTCGGGTCGAGCCGGGTCTGAAGCTGCACACTTTCAGCTTCGTGGCCGACGATCCCGCTTTGAGCGAGGAACGCTGGGTGGACATCGCCGGCGGCAGCGCCCGCGCCATCCTGCACAAGGTCCATTCCACGCCGCGCGAACTCGTGGACGAGTTGGATCACCTGATCGACGTGCAGGACGAGCCCTTTGGCAGCACCAGCATCTGGGCCCAGCACCTGGTCTTCCGGGCGGCCCGCGACAAAGCGGTGACGGTGATGCTCGACGGTCAGGGGGCCGACGAGATGCTGGCCGGCTACCGTCCCTACCTGGCCGCCCGCCTGGCCTCGCTGCTGCGGCAGGGGCGCTGGCTGGAGGCCGGGCGGTTCCTCCTCAAGGCGGGCCGGGTGCCCGGGGCCGGCGGTCTGCTGCGTCTGTTCCTGCAAGCTGCAAGCATGCTCGCACCGGCCCGGCTCAAGGCCCCGCTCCTGGGTCTGTTCGGCAAGGAGACCGTGCCCGCCTGGATGAACGGCCGCTGGTTCCGCGACAAGGGGGCCAGCACCCTGCCGGCCCCACCCTCCCGGAACCGGGACGTGCTGCGCGATCATCTCAGCCAGAGCCTGGTCGAGAGCAGTCTGCCAATGCTGCTGCGTTACGAGGACCGCAACTCGATGGCGCACTCCATCGAGAGCCGGGTGCCGTTCCTGACGCCGGGGTTGGTGAGCTTTGTCTACCGGTTGCCCGAGGAGCATCTGATTGCCCGGGACGGCACGAGCAAGAACGTCTTTCGACGGGCGATGCGCGGCATCGTGCCGGATGTGGTGCTTGACCGGCGCGACAAGATCGGCTTTGCCACTCCGGAACAGAACTGGCTGACAACGCTGCGGCCCTGGGTCGAGGCGACCCTGGCCAGTCCGAGGGCCCGGGAAGTCCCCGCACTGAATCTGCCGGCGGTCGAGCGCGAGTGGCAGGCGGTGCTGAAGGGACGCAAGCCCTTCGATTTCCGCGTCTGGCGCTGGGTCAACCTGATCCGCTGGGTGGAACGCTTCGGAGTGACGATGGAGCGGTAAGGAACAAGGGAATGACCCGAATCCGATTTATCGTTTCGCGCTGGGCCGGGTGAGCGCGAAACGATAAATCGAATTGGGGAAACTCCCTCATCGATAGGTGCGCCAGATGGCGATGTTCAGCGCCAGCAGGGCCAGCAGGAACAGCACCAGGCCGAGCCGATCGGTACACAGCGACCAGCCGAAGCGGGCCAGGCGCTGCCACAGGCTCTGGCGTTTCAGGGCGCGGGCCTCCTCCTTGAGGAACGCCACGTGAGCCTGAAGCAATTTCCGGCCGGCCTGCCAGTCGGTGCTGAGGGACTGGCGCTGGAGCAGGTCCATGTTCTTGAAGGTGAGCCAGAGCTGCATCGCGGCCAGGCTGACGACCTGGTAGCCGGGCTGCCCGGCCCGGCCCAGACAGGAGGGAAACCCTTTCAGGAGTCTTTCGATCTCCGCCAGAACGCGGTCCAGCTTTTCAGCGAGGGACTGGCTGAGCCCCTTTTTGGGAACGGCGACGACCGCGCCGACCTGGTCCCACAGCCGGAGCAGTTGCCGGGTGAGCAGCAGCCGGCGCAGGATGGCGGAGCGCGAACCCAGGCCCCGGCGGGCCTCGGTGCAGCGGGCCGCCTCCAGGATCGGATCGACTTTGCCAGCAGCGCTGCCATCTGCTGCCGGCTGATCGGGTTTCCGGCCCGGCAGGCGCTCGGTTTTCTCCAGGGTGGTGGTCTTCAGCACCACGGTCGGGGAAGCGTCCTGGGAAGGAGGCGGCAACGGAGGCAGCGGCGGCAAGGGCGGCGGCTTGACCGGCAAGGGCGGCGGCTTGGCGGGCAGCGGCGGCGGCGCGCTGACTGCCTTTCCGGTGACCGTGTCGGAGTCGGCCGCGTGAATGACTGTGTCCTCCTCGGTCGGGACCGTCCGGGGCGGTGCCGTTTCCAGCCGCAGGGAGGGGAGAGTCGGGGCGTTGCTCTCATCGACCGCCTCGCTGGTTTCCTCGACGTCGGCCGGGGTTTCCACGGCCGGCAACGGCCGGCCCAGCAGATCGGCGTCGTACTGCTTTTTCGATTCCGGTTCGGTCAGACAGACAAACGCCTGGGCCAGCCGATTCATGGCCTCGGTGGCCTGCTCGGGGTGCATCATCTGGTAGCGGCGGACCGAGTCCAGCCGTTGCTGGCAGCGCTGCTCGATCAGCGCGGTATCGTCCTCGCCCGGCTCCAGACCGAGCAGCCGATAGTGGTCAGGCGGCCAGTCCTGTTCCGACAAACCCAGCCAGGAGCAGATCAGCTCGTGACTCATAACCTCCATCTCCCCATCTCCTTCTTCCTGGGGAAACGACCCTTGCAACTATACGGAACTTCTCGCTCCGGAGCAAAGAATTCCTGTCGGATTCCACTGGGGACATTTTCAAGACGGTCCCTTGACGAGGGCACCGGGGCTGTTATGATTACCTCCGTCGAGTGTTCCCTGCCAGAAAAACTCGACAAAAGCACGCGGGAGTGGCGGAATTGGCAGACGCGCAAGATTCAGGTTCTTGTGTCCGTAAGGACGTGGAGGTTCAAGTCCTCTCTCCCGCACTCAACAGAAGGCTCTGGGAAACCAGAGCTTTTTTCATTTCCCCATAGCATTTCACGACTTGCGGCGATTCTCGCCAGCGTAATTCAGCCCTCTCCAATTAGGCAAGCGTAGGCTCTGGTGGGCATCATTTGGTGGGGGCGGGCAAAAATATGGTGGGGAATTGGTGGGGATTTTTCCGCCCTTATCCTATCCCCCATCCTGCCCCTCCTCTCCACCGCTTCGGCTGCCCGCATCGCGTACCTCTCCCCCTCGGCCTGAGCTTTCCTGTTCTCTTCCATCAGCTTATCAGCAGTTTCTCGAACGTTCCATCCCCAATCGATCGCCAATAGGCAAAATATGGAGATCGCCATCATCCGCATCCGGGCAAATCGGCTACCGTGATGCGCCTTCCCTCGGCGGCTTGTAGCCAAGCTCGATCAGCTGGTCCAGCCCCTCGCCTTCGCAGTCGAACGCGCGGCATACGGCCGGGCGCGTCTCGTAGATGGTGCAGAGATTCGTCGGCTCGTCCAGAAACACGCAGGCGTGACCATCGGGCGTGACCTTGTTGAGCAGATAGCCTGCCAGTTCTCTATCGCCGACTTCCCGGCTGCCGGTGTAAAGCGGCGTGCCCTTCTCCGCGATCTTCGGCTCGCGCTCCGCGTCGGCCAGGTCCACCTCGATGAGCAGCCGCCGGCAGCACTCGCCGCATCTACAGGCGTTTTTCACCTCGGCGGGTGGTTCTTCGTCATCAACGTCATCGTCGCCCCAGTCGATCATGGCTGGACGGTAGCAGCGGCAGGCAGGGGCGTCAACGCTTCGTTGCCAAACTGCATCAGCCGGGGAAATTGACGCCGGGCTCCATCTGGGCTATTCCTCGGCCATGCCTTCGCCCTACCTGCTCGAAGCTCCAGCGCTGCTTTCGTTCTCCGGCGGCCGCACCTCGGCGTATCTGCTCCGCCAGGTTCTCGACGCTTCCGCCGGGCAGTTGCCGGACGGCGTGGCGGTGGTGTTCTGCAACACGGGTCGGGAAATGCCGCAGACGCTGGATTTCGTGCGTGACTGCTCGAAGCGGTGGGCCGTGCCGGTGGCCTGGCTGGAATACTGGCCAGGCGGTGAGAAAGGCCGCAAGTTCCGCCTCGTGGACCATGCGACGGCCAGCCGCAACGGCGAGCCCTACGAGGCCCTGCTGAAAGAACGCGGCTATCTGCCCAACCCGGCGAGCCGATTTTGCAGCGTGGTCTTAACAATCCGCGTGATGCGGGATTACGCCCGCTCGCTGGGCTGGGAACACTGGATCAATGCCGTGGGACTGCGTTTCGATGAGCCCCGGCGGGTGGCCAAGCTCAAGGATCAGCGCGAGCGCTGGGAAACCTTGGCCCCGCTCTACGAGGCCCGCGTCACGAAGGAGGACGTGGCGGCGTTTTGGCGGGCCCAGCCCTTTGATTTGCAGCTGCCAAACCTCGGCGGCAAGACGCCGGCGGGGAATTGCGATTTGTGCTTCCTGAAATCGGCCAGGACCATCTCCGGCCTGATTGCAGACAATCCGGCGCTGGCGGCGTGGTGGGTGCGGATGGAGGACGAGGCGACGCCCCGAACGCTGGCCGGGAAATTCTTCCGCATCGACCGGCCGAGCTACCGGCAGATGCGGGATGCGGTCCTGGCGCAAAAGGCATTTGACTTCGGCGAGCGCGACCAGCTCGCCGAATGCTACTGCACCGAGTAGCGGCATGAGAAACCGTAAAGACGCCAGCCAGAAGCCCCTCCCCTTCGACGATCCGCCCGCCGAATCGCCGGTCGTGGAATCGCCTCCCACTGCCTCGGTCGATGTCGAGAGCTGCGATCCCGCCCCGGAAGCATTGGCCGCACTCGACCGGCTGGAAGCGTGGCTGACCGATCCGCGCAGCGGCCGGATGAACTACCTCGGCCAGGAAGCCATGCTCGCGCTCCGCCGGTCGCTGGAGGAAGGCCGCAAGGGCTGGATTCAGGCGGCCGAGGATGCTCTGGAGACGCTGGCGCTGCGCAACGGGCTGTGGGAGGGCGATGACATTCCGGGCGGGCAGCACCTTGCGGCAGGTCCGGACTTTCAGGAAACCGTCAGGGAGTTGCTAGATTGCCTCCACGGGCAAACTCTGGGGAGAAGCCGGTAGGTGAGCGTCAGCATTCGCGATCACGCCATTCTGGACAGCGCCACGGCCCGGCTGGAGGAACTGATCGATGCCTGCCGCCGCGGCGGCGGGTTGCATGCCCACGCACCTCATCTGGCAGAGGATGTCATGCGCAAGGCGAAAAAGCTCCGCACGTCGCTGGCGGGCCTGCAAGCGTCGCTGGAGCCGGGCGCGCAGATCGCCGAGGAAGAAAAGCCCGGCCGCAAAGCGGCCCTCCTCTACCGGCTTTATGCGTCGCCTCTGCTCTATGAGATGGTGCGTTTCGTAGGCCGCGGTGGCCGCAGCGAGATCGAATTCTGGGATTTCTACCGCGAGTTCGGACGACAATACAGCCAGGAAAAGGCCAGTGCGGCGGTCGCTGAGCTGTTCGACTTTGACAAGACCACGCTGCCCGCCGTCGTGCGCATCAAGCCCAAGGTGCTGCCGCTGTGCAGCTCGCTCCTGGGCCCGCGGCCGGAGAACGAACCATCGCGCGAGGAAGAATCCGGCGGGGCTGTGATCGTCGTTCCGGCCACTGTACAACTGTCTTTGGATCAGAAGCGCTTGTGCCGGCAAGCTTTACGGCCGAATCAGTGTTCAGGTGTTCACGCAAAGTGGCCGGAACGACGATCACAGCCATCCGGCCGCATCCATCCCTGACTGCGGAAACCACTTGCGTGCCGGAGCAGGCCCGTGTACCAGCTGTAGCTGGAGGAAGCCATGAAAGAAGAAACGGATAGCAACGACAAGCAACTGGAACAGGCCCGGCGGGAGTTGGCGGAAGCGAACGAGCGGCTGGGCCGGCATTCGATCACGGAACAGGACATCATTCGCCGCAACCGGGCCGAGCGGATCGTCAAGGAACTGGAAGGCCGCGGCAGGTAAGCCTGTTGTGGTGTCGGGCAGTCGTGGCGATGATGCGGTCTGGCCGTTTCGGGCAACTCCGCGATCACCCAGGCCAGCACCTCGGCGCCGCCTTGTCTGCCCGTTCGCGGGGTTCAGCCTGGCCGGGGCGCTGCAAGATCCGCACCAGACGCAACACCAGCTGTTGGTTCAGGGGTGGCAGGCTGCGAAAGGCGTTGAGCAATTCTTCCTGAGTAGTCATGGTAGTTCCCGCTTGAGCTTTGGGTCTTCTAGCATAGCGCAGCTGGGCAGCCTGCTCAAGCGATAACCGTCCTCCGATAACCGTCCTCCTTCCGCACAGACACCGGGCGCTTTGCTCCCGCGGCGATGCCGCCTATGCAGAAGAGGCCGGTTGTCCGGACGGGTTGGATCACCGCTGCCGTTCCCCTCGCTCCCTGACCGCAGCGGCGGCATTGCGCGCCGTGCGCAGGGCGTACTTCTCCCCCTCCTCCTGGGCCTTGCCGCTTTCCTGCATCAGGCGTGCGGCGGTCTCCTCGATGCCCCAGCCCCAGTCGAGCGCCAGCAGACAGAAGGTGAAGTCGGCCAGGCTGCGGTCGGGGCGCTTGTCTTTTTTCTTCGGAGCATCTTCCAGGCAGCGCTGATAGCTGGGCCATCCTTCGGCAACAGGTTGCCGCCGCGAGCTGCGGATCGCAGCCGGGGTGGTTTTCTCCGCGGGCGCGACCACGCGGAGGGCTTCCAGTTCCGCCCGCGTCACTACCAACCCGGGGCTGGCGTGGACCGTCTCGACGCGCGGGAAGGCGGGCGCGTACTTCTCCTTGAAGTTGATGCCGCCGCTGACGCGGGTGGCCCCTGATGCGGTTAGATCGGCACCGGCACCTTTGCGGAGCCGCCGGGCGAAGTCGGCGTCACCATCCTCCACGGCGACCCATGCCTGGTAGTTGCCGGGGCTGGTGCGCAGGATGAGGAACGACACCGGCCGCAGCCGCGCCGCCAGCTCCTCGCCGAGGTCGTCGAGCTGGATCAGCGCTGCTTGGGAAGAACGTGGGCGCACGATGACGTTGTACTGCCGCCCGGCAGATTGCGTGAGGATTTCCGGGAGGGCGGGGCGCAGCTGCTCCTGGGTGCGGTTGCCGCGGAATTCAACCTTCTCGCCCGCGGCATCGGTGAGCGTCAGGTCAAACCGCTCCGCGCCCACGGTGGCGAAGGCGTCGAGCATCGCCTGGCCCGGGTGGGCCCCCCCTCCCCCCCGGCCCGTGCTTCTGCGTTTGCTGACTTTGGCTTGTGTTTTTCACTTGTTTTGGCTGCCTGATCGTCCACGGGACTGCTAGAAAGCCTGCTGCTTTCAGCGTTTCTGGCCTTCGCATCGCTTTCTGCCAGACTCCGCCAGCCGAGGGTCGGCGGCATTCCACGCTTCTCCCGGTATTCCTGGATGATGATTCGGAACTGCTCGTGCAGCGCGTCGCGGCTGTCTCCGCGGGCGGTGGGATCATCCGGGGAGGATTTTTCAAGCTGGTAGGTCCACGGTTTTCCGGGCTCTTTCGGCCGCCATGTCCAGCCCAGTTCCTTGAACTGCTCGGTCAACTCCCGGCCTGGGTTCGGGTCTATGTCTTTCGGCGCGGTGAAGGCCACCTGCACCTGGGCGAAGCGGCGGTCACGGCGGAAATGGGCATAGCGGCCATTGCCGATGTCGATGATGTCCTCGCTGGCGACTTGAGGCAGCGAGCTGGTCCACTGGTGTCCGCGAAACTGCTCCTGGGCATCGGTCTGGGCTGGCTGCACCGGCTCGCGGGGCTCGGGTTCCGCTTGGGCGGTTCCTCGCGCGCCCTTGGATTTATCAAGCACCGTGTCGGTCACGGGGCAACAGAGTGCCTGGGGTTGTGGGGATTTTCTCGCAGGATTGTTGTCCGCGTTGTGCCATGCCGGCCCCATTTGTCTGAAGCGAAACGAGTCACCTGTAGCGGTGGGAGGGGCGGTTGTCAAACCGCCGGTCTGTTATACGTGACACTTGGGCAAGCACGCTTGCAAGCCAGCAGGCTTACATGCCAGCAGGCTTGCCTATTTCCGCATAGACACGCCTCGCTCTGCTCGGGCATCGTTTCCGAGCTTCCAGCCCCCCCGGCAGGACTCCTCGACAGATGCCTATGCAGAAATGCCGTGGAACTGATGCGAGTGGATCAGACGGAACGCGAAACCTTCTGTTGCCGAAGAGGTTACAGAAGATCGATGAACGCACGAAGTCGAGCGACGGCTTGAGTAAGGCCGTTCCCTTCAAAGGTGGCGAGGAGTTCCTCTGCAGTCTTGGGCGGGTTGCGGAGACTTTCCCGCTGACGCTTGACTGCGGTGCAGAACGGGCCAGGCGCCGCCTCCAATAAGGCGGCCAGGAAGTCATCCGGATGCAGCGCCTCGATGTCGAAAGGAGCAAGCGCCGATGCCGGGAAATCAGTGAGGTTGAAGGTAACGATCACGTCGGCACCGGCCCGAATGCCCGCAGCAAGCACATGGCGGTCGTTGGGATCGGGCAAGGAGAGGGAAGCGATCAGGTCTTCGTAACCTGTGACCAGGCAATCGCGGACGGCATCGTTTATGAGCGTTCGTGTTCTGGCCAGACGCTCGGGGGAAAGCCGGGGATTGTCTTTAATGACGTTCCGGAGCCATTCATCATGGATTTGCTCTGTCCACCTTGCCTGCACGAGGCCCGCTTGCGCCAGGCGGATGAAGAGATCACGCAGCGGCGCCGGGTAGAGGATGTTGGCATCGTCAACGGCAATGACGGGTCGATCCATCAGTAACCCATCCCGAGTTCCTGAGCTTCAGCAGCGAGCTGGTCCGCGATCTTGGCCCTGGCGACGTCATCTTTCCGCTTGTACGCCATCAAGTCATCAAAGCGAACGCGGCGGTATTTGCCGACGGTGCGGCAGGGAATCTTCCCCTCATCGAGCAACTTGACCAGGTAGGGCCGCGAGACGTTGAGGATGTCTGCCGCTTGCTGAGTGGTCAATTCCGCATGTACCGGGATGAGCGTCACGGCGTTTCCCTGAGCCATCTCGGTCAGGGCGTGCAGCAGGAGCCGGAGCGCGGCGGCTGGCACGATGACTGTTTCGGCAGCCGCACCGTCTTCGAGGACCTGGATGCGGACGCTGGGCCGCTTGCCGAGGTGATGGGTAGCCAGGAGCCGGCTTGACTCGCGGGCCAGCTGGGTATCAGCCTCAGTCGGGGCGACGGTCTCGAAAGTTTCGTGGATCAGGGTGCTCATGGTATTCCTCCCTCTTTCCGTATCAACCAAGGCATTCTAGCATGAAGTCGAAATAGACGCAATACTCGAAATGCTCGAAATACCCCTCCCCCGGGGTTCATGACATGATGAGCGCTCTACGAAGAGCAAGGGCTTCAGGGTGTTCGTGCTTCAAGAATACTGAGGATTACCTGGCATTTAGCCGAACCTTCTGGAACTCCCTCTCCCCAATTTCGTAGGGGTCGCAGAGGCCGAAGGCCCGACCAGCCAGCTCTTCAAGCCTGGCCGCCTCTGCCGGGCTGAAGGTTGGCTGGCCTCCCTGTTCCTCATACTCGGCGAACGGGGTGTCGGGGTGATACCCCAGACCCAGAGCCTCCACGCACCAGACAACAAACGCAATGGCTGACTCCCGGTCCTGTACCTCGGGTGGATCGATCTTCATCGCTCACCCCCTACCGGCAATGCCTGGTCGAATTGTGCGAGGTAGGAGAGCACTTCGAGAACGGAGTTTGTTTTGAGCAATGTCGGGGTGGGATCTGGCATCATCCATGTGCCCTCCGATTCATCCCAGACAAGCGGGTTGATGATGAATCGCTCGGGATTGCCCATCTCCCTCTGGTCGGGCTCTGGGTGTGTCGGACCTGTGCGCGCTGGCGACATGGCGTTGCGCGCGGAGGTCTTTTTGACCGGAGCGTGCTCGTCGGCGGGGCGATGAGGCCGTGTCAAGCCGGAGAGAGTGCAGAGGCCGAGGAAGCCAGCCCCGGCAGCGACGAATGCATTGCTAGTTTCTTCTTGTCGGCGAGCAACTGCCCGCTGGTCGGTACAACCACCCCGGGGCTGTTAGGCGACGGGCGCGGCCTGGATGTCGGCACAGAGGCACACCACCGCCAGCAGTAGTTTTTTCATGCTCAACTCGTTCCAATCTGTTCTGTTGCGTGCTCGCTCGGACGCGAGAGCATCCACCGAAGGATAGTTCACGACTGTGCGGCAGGCAACAAGCCCCGACGGACGATGATTGACGGCCGCGGGCTCAAGCCGGTCTGACTGTTGGAAAGGGGGCGTCGATTCGGTCAGCAGGGGCAGCAAGGGGTTGGCGTTCATCAAGGCGTTCCCGGGCAAGGCGGCAGTGGAAACCGTTGCTGGTGCCCTTAACCCTTTGGCGCAAGACACGCACTCTGAACTGAGGATGGGACAATGTGTCTTCTTTTCCGGCAGATCAGACACTTTGACCTGCCATTGTCACTTTGCTCTCCAGGTTGATCCTCTCTATCCAGTCTCAAGTGCCTGCACCCACGGGCTTTGGAGCGACAAAGCGTGGCCGTTGAATGAGCCTGGCACGTCGCTTGCGATAAGGACCACCGGCCGAGAAGAAAGCGCACGAGGCCGCGCCAGGGATCGCGTGGGGCAGTTGCTGCCCGTCCAGACAACTACAGGCTCAACCCGCAACGAGTCTATCGCCACGGGCGGCTCGCCTCCTCCTTCGGGCTGCCAGTTGCGACAGGAGCGTAATCCGGAGGCGGCGATCATGAAGTACACCACCCTGGACCAGGAACAGCCGGCGGAGTTGCGGACTCACCATTCGTCGAACGTGGTCGAAGGGGACGTTTGTTTCCGGGATGGAGAATCAGGGCAGGGGTTCGGGCCTGTCTTCCGTTGTGATTCGTGCGGCTGCAAGTTCTGCCCGGTTTGTACGCCGGGAGTCTGGCACACCGGGCGCGTCGATAGCCATCGCTACGTGTGGTATTGCTGTCCGCGGTGTCCGATCGGCCTGGCGTTCATCGAGATCCCCCTGGCTGAGTCAGTCCGGAGCGCGGGGGGACAGAAGAGAGCGCTGTGGCACGTACGGGTCGTGGCCGATCCCCGGCTCCAGGAGACGCGACCGGGAGCTTATCGTGTCCTCTTCCCGCTCGTGAAACGGTTTGGGGCCTACCAGGCCTACCGGGATGGCACCGGGCCGTGTCTGTTCCAGCTCGGGCAGGAGTGGCTGGTCTGGGTTCAGGAAGCAGCCTCCGCTCTCCTGGTCGATCCTTCGGAGGTTTCCACCGCTGCGCTGCTCCCCATCGCGAAGGGAGAATACCTGATCGCCGAGCTGACCCGGGATGCCAACCCTTTGCTCCTGTTCCTGCAAATGCCGGGGGGTTATCAGGAGTACGAGCTGCCGGAAGGCTGGCCTGGACGTGGGACGCCACGGACGCTCCGGATCACGGACCGGCTCTGGGAGGAAGACATGCTTCTGTCTCTGCTGCCGGCCCCTTCCTGGGAGAAGTGGGAAACGGCGGCGGTCGAAGGCGCCTGCGGAGGCCCGGTGGCGACGAGAGCGCGGCGCGTGGCGTGAGTGGCTCGAAGAGGGCGCGATCATGGCAGCGACCTACCAGGACTATTACGCGACCCTGGGAGTAGCGCGGACAGCGACTCTCGATGAGATCAAGAAGGCCTACCGCAAGCTGGCCCGGAAATACCACCCGGACCTGAACCCGGGCGACAAGGAGGCCGAGACGAAATTCAAAGAGGTCCAGGAAGCCTACGACGTTCTGTCCGACCCGGAGAAACGCAAGCGCTATGATCGGCTTGGAGCCAACTGGAAGGCCGGTGCCGAGTTTCGTCCGCCACCCGACTGGGAAGAGGCAACCGGGGATTTTGGCGGCTACCAGGAAGGTTTTGGCAATGGGGACCGGGAGCACTTCGGCGGGTTCAGCGACTTCTTCGAGAGCCTGTTTGCCGGCCGGCGTCGTGGGGCGCGAGCCGGCCCCGGGTTCCGGATGCGCGGCCAGGACATCGAGGCCGAAGTTCCCGTCACCTTGGAGGAAGCCCATCGAGGCACCCGAAAGAGCTTGACTCTTGAGCTTGAGGGATCCGGTCGCAAGACCCTGGAGGTGACCATCCCCCCGGGCGTGCGCGATGGGACCGTCCTCCGCCTGGGAGACCAGGGGGAGCCGGGCGCTGGCGGTGGTCCTCCCGGCGACCTGCACGTCCGCGTCCATTTCCTGCCGCACCCGCGCTTTACCGTCCAGGGAGTCGGCGACCTGGTGACGGAGCTGCCGGTCGCGCCCTGGGAAGCGGTCCTGGGCGCCCGAGTCCCGGTGGAGACGCTGGAAGGGCAGGTCGAGCTGACGATCCCTCCGGGCAGCCAGAACGGCAAACCGCTTCGCTTGCGCGGGCAAGGGATGCGGCGGCGCGACGGCACGCGCGGCGACCTCTACGTTCGTCTCAAGGTGATGGTCCCAACCAAACCATCTCCCGAGGAACGAAGACTGTTCGAGCAGCTGGCGACCGTGTCATCATTCCGGCCACGCGAGATCGCACGTGGGAGGACAGCGGATGCCTGGACGTGAATTGATTCTGTACCCTGGGCGCGGAAGGGCCGAACGAACGGCAGAGCAATGCCTGACGCTGGAAGCGCTTGCGGTCGAGGTCCATTTGCACCCGGCCCTGGTGGAGCAGTTTGTTGCCTACGGCCTTCTCGAACCCATTATTGGAGGCGACCGGGTGACCTGGTTTGACGTGAGGGCGGTGCGGCGCTTGCGGACGATTTGCCGGCTCCGCGAGGACCTGGGCATCAACCTGCCGGGCGTCGCCGCGGTCCTGGACTTGCTTGAACGGATCGATCGGTTGCAGCGCGAGGTGGCCCACCTGCGCCTGGCCCGGGAGAACCATCACGAGGACTTCAAAAGGGACCAATGAGTCATGGACAGCAATCGATTCACGGAGAAAGCTCAGGAAGCCCTGTCTGCCGCCCAGCGGCAAGCGACTCGGCTGAGTCACCAGCAAGTGGACGTGGAACACCTCCTGCTGGCGCTGGTGGAACAGGAGCAAGGATTGGCCGGGCCAATCCTGCAAAAGGCCGGCGTGAACGTCGAGGGGCTGAAGCATCGCGTCGAGCAGGAGCTGGAGCGATTGCCGCGTGTGTCGGGGCCCTCAGGCGGCCCGGACCAGGTCTACGTCACCGGGCGACTGAACCGGCTCCTCAGCCAGGCCGAGGACGAGGCGAAACGCCTCAAGGACGAATACGTCTCGGTCGAGCATTTGCTGCTGGCCCTGACCGATGACGGTGGAGCGGCCGGCCGGATCTTCAAGGAGCTGGGGATTACTGGCGAGAAGCTGATGACGGCGCTGCGGGAAGTGCGCGGCCATCAGCGCGTCACGTCGCAGAACCCGGAAGCGACCTACCAGGCACTGGAGCGCTATGGCCGGGACCTGACCCAGCTCGCCGCCCAGGGCAAGCTGGATCCCGTTATCGGCCGGGACGAGGAGATCCGGCGGGTGATCCAGGTGCTGTCGCGCCGGACCAAGAACAACCCCGTGCTGATCGGCGAGGCCGGCGTGGGCAAGACGGCCATCGTCGAGGGCCTGGCCCAGCGGATCGTCCGCGGCGACGTCCCGGAAGGGCTCAAGGACAAGCGGATCGGCGCTCTGGACATGGGCGCCCTGATCGCTGGGGCCAAGTATCGCGGCGAGTTCGAGGAACGGCTCAAGGCGGTCCTCAAGGAAGTACAGGAAGCTCAGGGTCAAATTATCCTGTTCATTGACGAGCTGCACACAGTCGTTGGAGCGGGCAAGGCCGAGGGCGCGATGGACGCCGGCAACCTGCTCAAACCCATGCTGGCCCGCGGCGAGCTGCATTGCATCGGGGCCACCACCCTCGACGAGTATCGCAAGCACATCGAGAAGGACGCTGCCCTGGAGCGGCGCTTCCAGCCGGTCATGGTGGATCAGCCCTCCGTCGAGGACACCATCTCCATCCTGCGCGGTCTGCGCGAGCGTTACGAGGTGCATCACGGCGTCCGCATCAAGGACTCCGCCCTGGTGGCCGCGGCCGTGCTGTCCAACCGCTACATCACCGATCGCTTCCTGCCGGACAAGGCGATCGACCTGGTGGACGAGGCAGCCGCCAAGCTGCGCACCGAGATCGACTCGATGCCCAGCGAGCTGGACGAGATGCTGCGCCGGATCATGCAGCTGGAAATCGAGCGTGAGGCGCTGAAGAAGGAAAAGGATGCCGCCTCGAAGGAGCGGCTGGCCAAGCTGGAGAAGGAGCTGGCCAACCTGAAGGCCAAGGCCGATGCGATGAAAGCCCAGTGGCAGGCCGAGAAGGAGGAAGTGCAAAAGCTCCGCAAGCTCCGCGAGCAGATCGAGCAGACCAAGCAGGAGATCGAGCAGGCCGAGCGCCGCTACGACCTGAACAAGGCGGCGGAGCTGCGCTACGGCAAGCTGTTCCAGCTGGAGAAGGATCTCAAGGCGGCGGAAACGGAGCTGAGCAAGAAGAGAACCCAGCTCATCAAGGAAGAGGTGGACGAGGAAGACATCGCCGAGGTGGTCAGCCGCTGGACAGGCATTCCCGTTGCCAGGCTCCTGGAAGGCGAGAAGGAAAAGCTGCTGCACCTGGAGGAAGAGCTGCACAAGCGCGTGATCGGCCAGGACGAGGCGGTCTCGGCGGTGGCCGAGGCCGTGATCCGGGCCCGCAGCGGACTGAAGGACCCGAACCGGCCGATCGGCTCGTTCATCTTCCTGGGCCCGACCGGCGTCGGCAAGACCGAGCTCGCCCGCGCCCTGGCCGAGTTCCTCTTCGATGACGAGAAGGCCATGATCCGCATTGACATGTCGGAGTACCAGGAGAAGCACACGGTCGCCCGGCTGATCGGCGCCCCGCCCGGCTACGTCGGCTACGAGGAGGGCGGTCAGCTGACCGAGGCGGTGCGGCGCAGGCCGTACTGTGTCATTCTCTTCGACGAGATCGAAAAGGCGCACCACGACGTCTTCAACGTCCTGCTGCAGCTTCTGGACGACGGTCGGCTGACGGATGGCCAGGGGCGAACGGTCGATTTCAAGAACACCATCGTGATCATGACCTCGAACATTGGCAGCCACCGCATCCTCAGCTTCAAGGGCGACTTCGCGGGGGGCAATTATCAACGCATGAAGGAGGCGGTGCTGGAGGAGATGCGCCAGCACTTCCGCCCCGAGTTCCTCAACCGCGTCGATGAGATCGTGGTGTTCCACGCCCTGTCCGAGGAACACCTCAAGCAAATTGTGGACATCCAGCTCGATCGTCTGCGCAAGCGGCTGGAGGAACGGCACGTCCAGCTGGAGCTGACCGAGGCCGCGAAGGAACACCTGGTGCGCATCGGCTACGATCCGGCCTACGGGGCCCGGCCGCTGAAGCGTGTCATCCAGAAGGAGGTCGAAACCGCCTTGGGCCGAAGTCTGCTCAAGGGGGAGATTCGCGACGGCCAGACGGTGGTCGTCGATTACGACCCGGTGCGCGGCGAGCTGTCGTTTGCCCCGCAAACCAGCGAAGCAGAGGCAGGCAAACAACCCGCGGGAGCAGCGACGTAATCGGGGCAACGTCTGGAGCGCACGCCATGATTCCGATTCAGGACACCGTCCAGTCCCGGAGCGTCCCGCTGGTGACGTGGGGGCTGATCATTCTCAACAGCCTGGTCTTCTTCTATGAACTGTCGTTGCCTCCCGAGCAGCTTGAGCGGCTGATTGCCATGCTGGGTCTGGTGCCGGCCCGGCTGAAGTACGATGCGGATGCCTGGTGGACACTGCTCACCTGCATGTTCCTGCATGGCGGCTGGATCCACATCATTGGCAACATGTGGATGCTGTACCTGTTCGGCGACAACGTCGAGGACCGCATGGGTCCGGGCCGCTACCTGATCTTCTACCTGCTGTGCGGCCTGGCCGCGAGTCTAACTCACCTGGCCATCAACCCGAATAGCGGCGTGCCGACCATCGGCGCTTCCGGGGCCATCGCCGGGGTTCTGGGGGCCTATTTCGTGCTGTTCCCCACGGCACAGATCATCACGCTGATACCTATCTTCATCTTCCCGCTGTTCATCGAGATTCCGGCGGTAATCTTTCTCGGCATCTGGTTCGTGAGCCAGCTGTTCAACGGCACGCTGGCCCTGGGAGGCACGCAGGACTCCGCCGGCGTGGCCTTCTGGGCCCACGTCGGCGGCTTCGTGGCCGGCATGGTGCTGTTACCCCTGTTCAAAAAATCCCGGCGACGGTATCGGCGCTACTACGACGACGAGTACTGGCCGTGGTAAAGGAGGCCCCTCCATGAATGTCGGCGACGTGTTCTGGATTTTCTTGATGCTCTCCATGCTTCAGCCCTGGCTGCGGCAGAAGATGCTGGAGTGGGCCCGGGACCGGCTGATGCACCAGATCGAGGCCCAGCGCGGCAGCCGGGTCATTCTGATGATCCATCGCCAGGAGACGATGAGCTTCCTCGGCTTTCCGGTCCTCCGCTACATCGACATCAACGATGCGGAAGAGGTCATCCGCGCCATTAACATGACCGACGAGTCGGTGCCCATCGACCTGGTGCTGCACACGCCCGGCGGTCTGGTGCTGGCCAGCATCCAGATCGCCCGGGCCATCAAGGCGCGCAAGGGCAAGGTGACCGTGTTCGTGCCGCACTACGCCATGTCGGGCGGCTCCCTGATTGCCCTGGCCGCCAACGAGATTGTCATGGACGCCCACGCGGTCCTGGGACCGGTCGATCCCCAGCTGGGCGAATACCCGGCTGCCTCGCTGCTCAAGGTCACCAAGACCAAGGACGTCAACGAGACCGACGACAAGACGCTAATCCTGGCCGACGTGGGCGAGAAGGCCCTGCACCAGCTTCGGGCCGAAGTGGTGGAGCTGCTGGTGGGCAAGCTGCCCGCCGAGAAGGCCGCCGCGCTGGCCGACCAGCTGTCGCAAGGAACCTGGACGCACGACCATCCGATCGGCCTGCGGCAGGCCCAGGAGCTGGGTTTGCCCGTCAAGGGTGACATGCCCAAGGAGTTCTACCAGCTGCTGGCCCTGTTCCCCCAGCCAACACAGCAAAAGCCCACGGTGGAGTACTTCCCCACCCCTTACGGACCGACAGAGCCGGCCAAGGCGCAGAGGGGGTAAGAGACACTTGAGAGTCGATATCAAAAGCCGCTTCCGGAACCGATTTTGAGGAGCTGAAGCATGGCAAGTTCTGACCGTTACCCGTCCCGACATCCGTGGATCGCTGTCCTGGGACCGCTGATCCTCCTGCTGGCGCTGGCGGCCTTGCTCGTCTGGCGCTTCTGGCCGCACCTGGCCCATCGTGGCCTGGACCCCAATGCCGCGCCGCGCCCGATCGCGCCGCGCGGCGACCTGGCGGAAGATGAAAAGGCGATGATCGCCCTCTTCAAGCAGACGGTCCCCTCGGTCGTCCACATCACCACGCTGACGGTCCGCCACAACGTCTTCAACATGGACCTGTATCAGATCCCCAAGGGAACGGGTTCCGGGTTCATCTGGGACCAGGCCGGCCACGTGGTCACGAACTATCACGTCATCCAGGATGCGGATGCCGCGCGCGTGACGATGGCGGACCAATCGAGCTGGAAGGCCCGGCTGGTGGGGGCCTACCCCGACAAGGACCTGGCCGTCCTGGAGATCGCCGCTTCGTCAGACCAGCTGCATCCCATTCTCATTGGCTCGTCTTCCGACTTGCAGGTGGGCCAGAAAGCCTTCGCCATCGGCAACCCGTTCGGCCTGGATCGGACCTTGACGACCGGGGTCATCAGCGCGCTGGGCCGGGAGATCGAGTCGGTCACCCGGCGGAAAATCCGGGAAGCGATCCAGACCGACGCGGCCATCAACCCGGGCAACTCCGGCGGCCCGTTGCTGGACAGTGCCGGCAGGCTGATCGGCGTCAACACGGCGATCTACAGCCCTTCAGGGGCCTACGCCGGCATTGGCTTTGCCATCCCCGTGGACGAGGTCAACCGGGTGGTGCCCCAGCTGATCCGGAGCGGCAAGGTCACCCGCCCCTGGCTGGGGGTGCAGCTGGCCCCCGATCAGATGAACCGGCAACTCGGCCTCAAGGGCGTGCTGGTCCTCAACGTGCAGCCGGACAGCCCAGCCGCGAAGGCCGGCCTCCGACCCACGCGCCGCGATGAGAGCAATCGCATCGAACTCGGCGACGTCCTCACCGCCCTGGACGGCAAACCGCTGCGCTCCGCCAGTGACCTGTCCGACCGGCTGGAACAGCACAGGCCCGGAGACACGGTCGAGCTGACCATGCTGCGGGATGGGAAGGAGGAGAAGGTCTCGGTCACGCTGGCAGAACACCAGTAAGGCAGGACGCGGGCGTTGGAAAAAGAGCCCTCCCGGCTGACCGGGAGGGCTCGGGTGTGCGAACGGGATCAGCGACCCACGGCGTACCGCTTCAGGGCCGCAATCGAATCGACCTTCTCCAGGGCGGGATCTTTCCAGTAGCGCACCTGGGCGTCCTGCTCGATCGCATCCTGGACGGCCTCTTCAAGGATGTCCGGGATTTCGACAGTCTTGCCGCCGCACTCGACACACGGACCCGCTTTCCGGCTCAACCGGCCACAGGTCGAGCAGCGAAAACCCGATCGCACCACGTCCGGTCCTACCAGCAGGGCCTGGACGTTTCTCTGCCACAGGGCCGCGAACACCTCATCGGGCCCCAGGGCGCCTCTCTGGGGTCGGTACTCCTGGATGGACTTCCAGATCTGTTGGGCCTGGCGCTGCTGGAACCGCTGTTCCTCCTGAAGGGCCCGCTCCTGAACCTCCGCCGGGTGTGTCTCCGGATCGATCTCCCACCGGGCGATGACGCGGTCGGCCAGGTAGCGGTGCAGGTGGCTCTCGAATTGGGGCAGCGTTTCCACCCGCCCGCCGATGATCAGATGCTCGAACGGCTCACGCTGAAATAGCCGCAGCGCGTTCTCGGCCACCTTCTGGAAATGATGGTGGAAATGAACGACGTGCTTGTGCGCGTATTGCCGCTGGCGCAGCGGGTCAGGGAAGCGCACCCGACCCGGGATCTCATCGAAGATGCGGGACACCTCCTCGATCCGCTCCAGGTAGAAAAGGAACAGCCGCCCTTTTTCCTTGTCGGTCAGACAGATGGCGTAACGATCAGCCTGGTCCAGGATTTGCCGCAGGGGCCACAGGACAAAGCGATCCTCAAAGAAAGCGATGCCGCGGACCGGCCAGGGCAGAGGCAAGGCCCGCTGGTAGCCCGCCCGCACGCCTGCGTGCGCTCCGGCCGGCAGGCCGGCCTGCGCTTCCGCCAGGAAGCAGGCCAGGGAGAGCGTGTGCCGTTCGCCGATCACGGTCGGGGCCAGGGCCTCCACCAGCTCCCAGTCGCGGTGCAGGGCATGACGCACTGCCGGACGCACGTTCAACTGATCGATCCGTTCCCGCTCCTGGGCCAGGGAATTCTTCAGGGCAATGCCGACGGCCTTGGCATTGCCCCAGCGTCGTGGGTTCAGATCCAGGTAGTAGCTGCTCAAGCGCAGGTCGGCAGCGCGGAACGCTTCCAGCTCCGCGACCAGGCTGGGGCGAATCACTCCCGGATGGAGAGTAAGTTCAGTGGCCATGATTCCAGATCCTTTGCGTCGAAACGCAGGTCAGGCTTTCCAGCCTGACTTTCAGGCGAGTCAGGGTGGAAAGCCTGGCCGACGACGTTCACTTCTTGACCTCGAACTCCGCGTCGATCACGTCCTCTTTCGGCGCTCCCGTGCCGTCCCCGGATGGAGTCCGCGCTGCGGCCCCGTTGCCGGATGGCTGCCGGGACAGGTGCTGCATCATCGCCTGCCCGGCCTGCTGCAGCTCATTGATCGCCTGGCGGATGGCGTTGACGTCCTCCCCGGCGCTGCCTGCTTCACCTTCTCAAAGGCACTGGTCAGGGGCGCCTTGTCGGTTTCGGTGATCTTGTCGGCGTTGTCCTTGAGGAGCTTCTCGGTCTGGTAGACCATCTGGTCGGCCTGGTTGCGGGCGTCGATCAGCTCGCGCTTGCGGCGATCCTCCTCGGCGTGCATCTCCGCTTCGCGGCGCATCCGTTCCACGTCGGCCGAGCTGATGCCGCTGGAGCTTTCGATGCGAACCTTCTGTTCCTTGCCGGAATTCACGTCGCGAGCCGAGACGTTGAGGATGCCGTTGTGGTCGATGTCAAACGTGACCTCGATTTGCGGCGTCCCCGCAGGCGCCGGTGGGATCCCTTCCAGGTTGAACTGGGCCAGCAAGCGATTGCTCGGGCTGTTGGCGATTGGACTCTCGCCCTGGAAAACGCGCACGGTGACGGCCGTCTGGTTGTCCTCGGCCGTGGAGAAGACCTCCTTCTTGGTCGTCGGGATGGTGGTATTGCGCTCGATCAGCTTGGTCATGACGCCGCCCAGGGTCTCGATGCCCAGCGACAGCGGCGTCACGTCCAGCAGTACCACGTCGGCCTGGCTGCCCAGCAGGAGCTGGGCACCCTGGATGGCAGCGCCAACGGCCACTACCTCGTCGGGGTTGACGCCCTTGTGTCCCTCCTTGCCGAAGATCTCCTTGACCAGCTCCTGGATGCGCGGCATGCGTGTCATGCCGCCGACCATGACGATCTCGTCAATCTCGCTGGCCTTGTAGCCGGCATCTTGCAGCGCCTTCTGCACCGGACCGCGGCAGCGGTTCACCAGGGGATCGACCAGCTGCTCGAACTTGGCGCGCGTGATTGACATTTGCAGGTGCTTGGGACCCGAGGCGTCGGCGGTGATAAACGGCAGGTTGATGTCGGTCGTCGTCGCCTGGGACAGGTCTTTCTTGGCACGCTCGCACGCTTCCTTGAGACGCTGCAGGGCCATCTGGTCCTTGCGCAGGTCGATGCCATGCTCTTTCTTGAATTGCTCGGCGACGTAATCGATCAGCACCTGGTCGAAGTCGTCACCGCCCAGGTGCGTGTCGCCGTTGACCGACTTGACCTCGAAGACGCCGTCGCCGACGTCGAGGATGGAGATGTCGAAGGTGCCGCCGCCCAGGTCGAAGACGGCGATCTTCTCTTGCTTCTTCTTGTCCAGGCCGTACGCCAGCGAGGCGGCCGTCGGCTCGTTGATGATCCGCATGCGCTGCCGGACCCGCTTCGCGGTCTTGGGGTCTTCCAGCTCCCATTCGGTATCGAAGCCGGCAATCTGGGCGGCATCCATCGTGGCCTGGCGCTGCGCGTCGTTGAAATAGGCCGGCACGGTGACGACTGCCTTGCGGACCTTGTGGCCCAGGTAGGCCTCGGCGGCTTCCTTCAGTTTGCGCAGGATCATGGCCGAGATTTCCGGCGGCGTGTACTGCTTGCCATTCACCTCAACCTTGACCGGCTCGTCGGGAGCGCCGACGATCTTGTACGGCACCAGCTTCTCCTCATCGGTCACCTCTCTGCGGCGCCGGCCCATGAAGCGCTTGATCGAGTAAATGGTGCGTTTGGGGTTGGTGATGGCCTGGCGTTTGGCGGGGTCGCCGACGAGGATCTCGCCCTTGTCGGTGAAGGCAACCACGCTGGGGGTCAGCCGGTTGCCCTCCTGATTGGGAATGACCTTGACCTCGCTCCCTTCCATGACCGCGACCACAGAGTTGGTCGTCCCCAGGTCGATGCCGATGATTTTTTCTTCTGCCATCGCCGTTCTCCCTTCGTTGCTTATGATCTGGCTCGCTTCAGGAGCTGGTTGACTGCTGACCCTGACCCTGGAGACGCAACGCGCGTGCCGGGCCGTACGGGCCCAGATGGACCTCCCGCTCGACTGGCCCCAACGTCTGCCAGGGAAAACAGTTAGGAGATCGGATTCCAGCATGGGGGCAGGGGGAGACGCTGCGAGCGAGCTCTTTGGCAAGCTCGTCCTTGCCGGTTCGGATTGACATTTTGTCGGCCCCATCCCGCTGGTTGGACATTTTGGCGCAGCCCAGAACGTGCAGCAATTCCCCACGGAGCTGCGCTGCACGGACTTCGTCCACGGATTAGCACGGATCACGGTTTCGGCATTCTTCTTGCTCGTAGCTCGTCATTCGAGTTTCAAATGACGAGTTACGAGCAAGGAGAGCAACGATGAGCAGTCATCTGGTGTTCAGCGAAGTGGACGATGCCGTCAAGGCGCGTCTGGAAGCGTACTGGGAAAAGAAACTGCCGCGGCTGCAGAGGCTCCTGGCCCCTTACCGCACGGACCTTCAGGAAATCCGGCTGACGGTCTACCGGCACCAGCAGAGTCCGCAGCGTTCGTGGTTCGAGGTACGGGTCGTGATTGAGCTGCCGACCGGGACGCTGGCAGCCGAGGAGAACGACAAGGATCCGCAAGCGGCACTGGATCGTGTTGTGGACAAGATCGTCCGGGAGATCAAACGGCACAAGGAGCTGGTGCGTCACGACTACCTCTACAAGCGCAAGTCCCGCCGGCGGGCTGACCTGAATGCGACCACGCCCATGCTCCAGCGGGACAAGGATCGCAACCAGCGCGAGAGCTTCTTCCGGCTGCTGCGTCCCCAACTCCGCTTCCTGCGCGACCAGGCCAGCCGGGAGCTGCGCCGGCTAGAGCTGGCGAAGCTGCTGCATCCGGGTGAGGTGACGTTGGCCGACGTGCTGGACCAGGTCGTGGCTCTGGCCTGGGAGCGCTTTGCGGAACGCCCCAAGAAGATGTCGCTGGACCTGTGGCTCACCGACCTGCTGGACGAAGTCCTGGAGCAGATCGTCAAGCAGGAGCCCCGGCCGCACGTCTCGCTGGAAGAGAGGATCGACCAGGTCATGCAGGAGGGGAAAGCCAGGAAGAAGGAAGAGCCGGAGTGGTGGGAGGAGCTGCTGGGCGAGGAAGAGAGGCTCACCCTGGAAGACGTGCTCCCGGATTCGCACGCAACCGAAGCCTGGGAAGAGCTGGACTCCCAGGAACAGCGCGACCGGCTGCTGTCCCTGCTCAGCGAGCTGCCGGAGAAGCAGCGGCAAGCCTTCATGCTGTTCGCCCTGGAAGATTACAACACGAACGAGATCGCCATCCTCCAGGATCGGCCTGAGAGCGAGGTGAAGGCGGACATCGAGGCCGCCAGGCGTTTCCTGCGCGAACGCCTGACGGCCGAGGGACACGTGCAGGAGTCAGGCAAGCGGGCTGCCGCCACGGCGGCGGGAGGCCGTTGACGACCGGACCAGACAAGAAGGCATTTGTTTTCCCAGGAGGACCAATCATGGCTGAACGAACGACTGCGGCACCTGCGGCAGAAGAAAGACCGAACGGACAGGAGTCGGACACCCAGGCGGCCAGCGTCCTGCGGGACCTGGAAGCGCTGCGGAGTCAGGTCAAGGGGGCCGAGCAGAAGCGGGACGAGTACCTCGACCTGCTGCGGCGGACCCGGGCCGATTTCGAGAACTACCAGAAGCGCAGCCAGCGCGACCTGGCCCAGGAGCGCCGCTACGCGCATACCCCCTTCGCCCGCGAGCTGCTGCCGGTGCTGGACAACCTGCAGCGGGCCCTGACGGCTGCCCGGCTGCAAGCGGAGCAGGGCCCATTGGTCCAGGGAGTGTCCCAGGTGGAATCGATGCTGCGCGAGGTCCTCGGGCGGTTCGGCGTCACTCCCATCGACGCCCGGGACCAGCCGTTTGACCCCAACCTGCACGAGGCCGTGCGTCAGCAGCCCTGGCCCGACACGGCCCCGGGGACCGTCATCGAGGTCCTGGAGCCGGGTTACCGGATACACGACCGGGTCCTGCGCCCGGCCCGGGTGGTTGTCGCCTCGGGGGCCAAGTGAGCACCTGGCCAATAACTAGCGGAGGGTAGGGAAACGAATTCTCTCGGCGCAAAGCTTTGTCCTGTCTGGCGTTCGGTCGATTCGTTTCCGCTACCCCCGGGACACCCCCTGAGTACAGAAATGAACTTTCCAGGCGCAAGACAGCTATTGCCAGAACCTGGCGGACCCTGGGATTCCGTCGAGGTCAAGCCTGCTTCGCCCTGGCTGGTACAACGCCAGCTGGCGAGAACAGCGAAAATCATTCGGTGCGCTCGCGACGTTTGACGACAGGGGGAGCCGCACCACGAATTCGCTTCCCGTGCCGGGGCCGTTGCTGTGGGCCTGCACGATGCCTCCGTGCAGCTCAACGAGGTGCTTCACCAGCGCCAGCCCGATTCCCAGACCGCCCGCTCGGTCTTCCCGAGAACAGGAGCCCTGGGTGTACGGCTCAAAGATCCGGGACAGCAGGTTGGGGTGAATCCCGATCCCATCATCGCGCACGTGGAAAACAACGGCGCCCTCTTCCGCGGCCGCTCGGACCCAGACGTGGCCGCCGGGTGGTGTGTACCTGGCAGCATTGGTCAACAAGTTAACCAGGATCTCGTGGAGCCGCGTCGCATCCGCCTCAAAACAGACCGGGTTGGCGGGCAGCGAAACGGTCAGCCGCTGCAGCTCAACCAGGAGCGGACAGACGGTCTCAACGGCAAGGGTCACGGCCTGGGCCAGGTCCAGCCGCTCCTTGCACAGTTTGACCTTGCCGCGCGTCAGACGCGAAAAGTCTAACAGGGTTTCGACGAGCTGAGTGACGTGACGCACCTGCCGTTTCATCAGATCCAACGCCTTCCTGCCAAGTGCGTCCTGAGAACCCGCCCGATCAAGGAGAAAGAGAGCGTTGGCAATCGCGGTCAGCGGAGTGCGCAGCTCATGGGAGACGATCGCCAGGAGATCGTCCCCGGGCTGCTGGGATGGGCGCGACGGCAGCTCATCCATTCCCAGCAAGCCAGTCGGTTGTTCTCGGCCCGTGGTCGTCATTGGAACCCTTCCCGTCCCGAGGCGTACCCTCCACTACGGCCAGGCCGCTCACAGCACGGCTGATCAGGAAAGAGGAACCCCATCGGATCAACTCAGTCGAACAGGACTCGCCTCTTGCACCCAATTCCTTGCCACGACCGTTCATTGCAATAGGGATGCCGCAGCGGCATCGTAACGTTCACACTGGCTGTAACCTATTGCATGGCAATGAGTTGAGAGATCACCGCTTGAGCGGAGCGACCCACGGGTCTTCGACCAGGGACTCAGCGTTCGGGGACATTTTGTCCCGCTCGCTCCCGGAGGTGACAACTTGACGGCGTCCCAGGGTGATGGCACAGCAAACAGAGAGCATCAATGCGCTTTTTCCTTGAAGCAGGGATTCTTCCAGAGAGAAAGGGGCTGACTCGAACGCTCAACTTGGCCTACCTGCCCCTGACTCCTGCCGGAGCGATTCCAGCGATACCCCGGCCACTTGCTGAAGCAGCTCCGGCACCATCCCTTCCAGTCGCTCGACCAGCGGCCGGGCCTGTTCAATCTGCTCCGCAGCCGCGTGGTCCTCAAGCGCCGACGCCAGGTTGCCCGCCACCGTGGAGAAGGCCGACAGCAACCCGCACAGCTTGTGGGCCGCTTCCCGCAAGCGCGGCGCGTCCTGGTTCCGCAGGGCATTGCTCACGTCGGCCATCCGGCCCGGGGCGTAGGTCTCGAAATCCTGGCACATCTCGCGCAGGCCTTCGGCGTCATCGCCGCAGGCCGCCAACAGCGCGACGGGATCGACCAACAGGTTACCGTCCGCCTTCGCGGGCTGGGCCGGCTCGCCTCTCCGCCAGGGGCTCAGGTGAGCAGTGCCCCTGGCGGAGAGGGTCCTCTCGATGGCGGCGAACAGCTCCACGGCCCGGACCGGCTTGGACAGATACTCGTCCATGCCGGCCGCCAGGCAGCGATCCCGGTCTTCCTCGCGCGACCGCGCCGTCAGGGCGATCACGGGCAAATGGCCGCTCGTGACCCGCTCCCGCTGCCGGATCGCTTCGGCGACCTGAAAGCCGTCCAGCTCCGGCATGTGCAGGTCCAGCAGCAGCAGGTCGAATGTGCTGGCAGGGGTTGAGACGTCGCTGTTGGCGCCTCCCGTGATGCCCAGGGCGGTCAGAGCTTCCCGGCCGTCGGCGGCGAGGTGGACCTGGTAGCCGTGCCGCATCAGCAGGCGCTCCAGGTGGCGGATGTTGAACTCGTTGTCCTCCGCAACCAGGATGCGCAGCGGCGAACCCGTGGCCGGGATGGAAAGAGCTGCCGCCTCCTGCCTCTTGCCTCCTGATTCCTGGGTCCTGTCCTCGGGGGACTGGTTCATGACCCGGTAGATCGTGTCGAGCAGCTCGTCCTGGGAGATCGGCTTGAGCAGGTGGGCGTCGATCCGCAGCTCGCGGGAGCGGTCCCGGTCGCCGGGACGGTCGCCCGAGGTCAGCAGGATGATCCGCGTCCTGGCGAACTGGTCGCGCTGGCGGATCAGGGCGGCCAGCGTCAGGCCGTCCATGTCGGGCATCATCGCGTCCAGCAGCACCAGGGCGTGGGGCTGGCCACTGGCGACGCTCTGCCACAGAGCGTCCATCGCGGCCACGGCGCCGGCCACCGAGGTCGCCTGCATCTGCCACTGCCGCAGCCATTCTTCCAGGATGTGCCGGTTGGTGGCGTTGTCGTCCACGATCAGCACCGGCAGCTGGTGCAGCTGCACCGGCGGTGCGGCAAGCCCCGCCCGGGTGGAGGGGATGTCTTCGGCGACCGGCTGCCGGCCAAAGCGGGCCGTGAAGGTGAAGATGCTGCCCCGGCCGGTCTCGCTGCTTACGCTGATCTGGCCGCCCATCAGGGCCACCAGCCGGGCGGCGATGGTCAGGCCCAGGCCGGTGCCGCCATACTTGCGCGTCGTCGAGGTGTCTTCCTGCTCGAAGGCCCGGAAGACCGCGTCCTGCTTGTCCTTCGGGATGCCGATGCCGGTGTCGCTCACCGCGAAGCGAATCAGACAAGAATTCACCACAGAGGACACAGAGGGCACAGAGGAAGGCAAAGACGGATTAGTTCTCTCTGTCTTTCTCTCTGTGTTCTCTGTGTCCTCTGTGGTGAATTCTTTCTCGACCTGTACCCGCATGACCACCTCGCCCTGTGGAGTGAACTTGATGGCATTGCCGACCAGGTTCAGCAGGATCTGCCGCAGCCGGCCGGCGTCGCCGATCAGGGCGTCGGGCACGTCCGGCTGGACGTGGTAGACCAGCTCCAGGCCCTTCTTGTCGGCGCGCACGGCCAGGGCCCGCAGGGTCTCCCCGAGCATCACCCGCAGCGAGAAGTCCGCCGGATCCAGCTCCAGCTTGCCGGCCTCGATCTTGGAGAAGTCCAGGAGGTCGTTGATGATGCACAGCAGATTGTCGGCCGCGGCCCGGGCCGTCTCCAGGCATTGCCGCTGGTCCTCAGTCAACCCTGTATCGAGGACCAGCTCGGTCATGCCCAGGATGGCGTTCATGGGCGTGCGGATCTCATGGCTGACGTTGGCCAGGAAGCCGTCCTTGGCCCGGTTGGCCGACTCCGCTGCCTCCTTCGCCTGGAGCAGCTCCGCCTCCAGCCGTTTGCGCTCCGAGACGTCCTGGAGGATGGCGATGGCGTAAGCAGGCTTGCCGGTCCCGTCGCGCTGCAGCGACAGCGAGGTATGGAGCCAGACCAGCGCGCCGTCCTTGCAGATACAGCGTTTTTCCAGCGCGTCACTGGCCTGGTCGCCCCGGAAGAGGCGGCTGAAGCTCTCCAGCTCGGCGGGCAGGTCGTCTGGATAGGTGATGTCCTGGAAGGTCCGCTGCAGCAGCTCCTCGCGGGTGTAGCCGACGATCGCGCAAAACTTCTCGTTGACGCGCAGGCCAGCGCCGGTCGGCCCCCTTGTGGGCGATGCCGACGGCCGCGTTCTCGAAAGTGCCGCGGAACCGTTCCTCGCTCTCGCGCAGCAGGGACTCGGCACGCTTGTGTTCAGTGATGTCGATGCTGCTGCCGATCAGCCGGATCGGCCGGCCCAGCTCTGGCTGGGGCCAAGGTGGGCCCGGCAGGCCGGGCGGGCACGGCTCGCGCATGGCCACGCCCCGCGTGAGCATCCAGTGGACCGATCCGTCCTTGTGGCGGGCGCGATGCTCCAGCTCCAGCTCCGCGCTCTTGCCGGACAGATAGGCCTGGAGGGTTTGCACCAGCCGCTCCCGATCGTCGGGATGAACCAGGGCCATCGCAGTGGCGAAGTCGGTCGGAGAGGGCGGCCGTTCATGACCCAGCTGCTCCCAGACGTTGGTGAAGTCCACCCGGCCGTTCTGGACGATGCCGTCCGGCATGTCGATCTCCCAGATGCCGATGTTCGAGCCGCGCACTGCCAGGTGCAGACGCGCGCTGGCCAGGCGGAGGGCCTCTTCGGCTTGCTTGCGCTCGGCAATCTCCCGCTCCAATTCCTGGGGGGTGCGCATGGCCAGGGCCCGGGGCACGATGGGGATAAGGGCAATAACGGTGGCCCAGGAGATGATGGCTGTGAGCAGCATGACGAGTCCGGACAGTCGGTAGGCCGGCCACCAGAACAGGAGAGCGTCCATCAGGTGCGTGGTGCCGCAGGCCAGGATGAAGGCCCCGAACAGCCAGAAGATTCGGCGAAAGGGCACGTCCCTGCGCCGCAGAACGAAGAAGCCCAGCACGCAAGGGATGGCCAGGTAAGCCGCCCACACCCCCAGGTCCGAGAGGACGTACAACCAGCCCAGCTCGGGAGACCACAAGCCGCAGCTCCAGCGCGGCGGGAAACCCGACGTGTCGAACAGGTGGCGGAAAAAGTCCACAAGGCACCTCCTGACGGAAGAGGTCCTCGAACGGGATTCCTTCGACCGGACAGAAGCCCACCGGCATGAATGCGTTGGTTTACATGCGATTCAAATGCCAAAGGGAAAAGAAATGTCAGTGAACTGTCCTGGAGCGTCTAGCCGTTTGCTGTCGCGGTGCTAACAATGACAGCGATCGCCCGGCACAGTCCTGGTGCAATGAGGCGCACGTGGCCTTCCTGTTGCTCATCGATGATGATCTGGCTTTGATTCCCAGGCAGGTCCGGCTGGCTTTCCCGGCACCCCTGCACCGGGTCGAGATCGCACGCACCGGCGGAGAAGGACTGGAGATGGTCCGTGCCGAGCCGCCGGACGCGATCCTCCTTGACCTGCGCTTGCCCGACCAGTCCGGGCTGGAGGTCTACCAGCAGATCCGCCAGATCGACGCGCGGATTCCCGTCATCTTCATCACCATGACCAAGTCGGCGGACAGTGCCATCGAGGCCATGAAAGAAGGGGCCTACGACTACCTGTTCAAGCCGCTTGACCTGCATCAGTTGCAGCGCGTGGTCAGCGAAGCCCTGGAGGTGGCCCAGCGGATGCGAACACCGGCCGTGGTCACCGAGACCGCCCCGGACCCCGACGTCGAGGGGGCCATTGTCGGCGGCTGCCCGGCGATGCGTGAGGTCTACAAGGCCATCGGCCGGGTCGCGGGCCAGGACGTGCCCGTGCTGATCCGGGGCGAGAGCGGCACCGGCAAGGAGATGGTCGCCCGCGCCATCTACCAGCATGGCCCAAGGGCCAAGGAGCCCTTCCTGGCGCTGAACTGCGCCGCCATTCCCGAGAGCCTCCTGGAAAGCGAGCTGTTCGGCCACGAGAAAGGGGCGTTCACCGGGGCCGACCGCCGGCGGATCGGCAAGTTCGAGCAGTGCAATGGCGGCACGTTGTTCCTCGATGAGGTCGGCGACATGCCCTTGAGCCTGCAGCCCAAGATCCTGCGCGTGCTGCAGGAGCAAACCTTCGATCGGGTCGGCGGCAACGAGACGGTCCAGACCAACGTCCGGGTGATCGCCGCCACCCACCACGATCTGAAAAAGGATGCGGCCGAGGGGCGGTTCCGAGCCGACCTGTATTACCGGCTGGGGGTCTTCACCATTCCCCTGCCGCCGTTGCGCGAGCGCAGTGACGATCTGTCGATGTTGGTGATGCACTACGTGCGCCGTTTCAGCCGGGAGCTGGGCCGGGAGGTGCGCGAAGTCGCCAGGGAAACGATGGATCTGCTGCATGGCTACTCCTGGCCGGGCAACGTCCGGGAATTGCAAAGCATCCTCAAACAGGCCCTGCTCAAGGCCAGCGGCATCACGCTGCTGCCCCTCTTCCTGCCACGTCTCCTGGGCGGGGTGGGGGCTGTTGCTGGCGCCGAAAGCGCCAGCGGAGGAAGCGGGCCTGGAGACGTTCACGGTCCGACTGCGACTGGGTTCCCAAACCCGCGACCTGTACGCGGAAGCGCACCGCCAGCTGGACCGCCTGCTGCTGCCGCGCGTCCTGATTGACGCGGACGGGAGCCAGCACCAGGCCGCCCTGCAGCTGGGCATCGCCCGCCAGACCCTGCGCCAGAAACTTCGCGAGCTGGGTTTGCACGGTTCGCCCCCCGCGGGGACGGATGAGCCCGAGGTCCATTAGCGGCCGCTTCCCGTGGTGGGTAGATTTACCCATCCAGTGGGTAAAACGGCTGCCAGGTGAACGTCTGCCCAGACGGACCGAGTTCCACTCGAGGCCGCTTCCCATGGTGGCAGGTAGATTTACCCATCCGGTGGGTAACGCGGCTGCCAGGTCCATCTCGGCCCAGCTTCCCCCGGACCTGGTGCAAAAATCTTTTGCGCGACAACTCCTTCTTCTTTTTCGTCGATTTCTGCCCAGAAACCAGGCAAAGAGGGCTTCTGGGCGCTCTTCCGGCCGTGGCGGCGGCCGCGGAAGAGTTCGCTTTGCTCCTGATCGTGGCATGGTCATTGCGTTATCACTCCCGCACCTTTGTGACAACCCACGCAACCAGGAGCAGGACTCATGAACGCAAAGAAGCGTGCAGAGCAGTTCAGCAATGAAGGGGCGGCGTTTCTCGGCATGGTTGGAGAAAGCGCCGCGATGCAGCAAGTCTTTGAGCAAATTCGGATTGTGGCTTCGACTCACAGCAGGGTCCTGATCACCGGCGAGAGCGGCACCGGCAAGGAACTGGTGTTCCGGGCCCTGCACTGTCTCTCGCCCCGCCAGGCCGGCCCCTGCGTGGCGCTGAACTGTGCCGCCATCCCCAAGGACCTGGCCGAGAGCGAGCTGTTCGGCCATGCCAGAGGCGCCTTCACGGGGGCCACCGACAAACGCATCGGCAAGTTCATGGCCGCCCACGGAGGCACGCTGCTGATCGACGAGATTGGGGAGATGGAGCTGCCCATCCAGGGCAAGCTGCTGCGGGCCCTGGAAACGCGGACCATCTCGCCCGTTGGCTCCAACGAGGAACAGGCCGTGGACGTGCGCGTGGTGGCGGCGACGCACCGCAACCTGCGTTCCCTGGTCGAGGCCGGCACGTTCCGCGAAGACCTCTTCTACCGGCTGCACGTCGTCCACGTCCACCTGCCGCCTTTGCGGGAACACCGCGAGGACATTCCACTGCTGGTCCATGCCTTCCTCCACCAGCTCAATCAAGAACATGGCCGCAACGTGACGAAAGTCTCGCCGGAGGTCATGAACGTCCTGCAGAGTTACCCCTGGCCGGGGAACGTTCGTCAGCTGCACAACGTTCTGGAGGGGATCGTGGTCCTGTCGCGCAAGGACACGATCGAGGAGAGCGACCTGCCCCTGCCCCTCCAGGACGCTCCGTCTCCGGACGCGGCTCCCCGTTACCGCCCCGGGACCACCCTGGCCGATCTGGAGCGTGAGGCCATCCAGCAATGCCTGTTCCAGACAGGCGGCAACCGGCAACGAACCGCCGGGCTGCTGGGAATCAGCACCCGCACCTTGTTACGCAAGGTCCAGGAGTACAGCCTGGAGGATCCGCGGCGCTCGGCCGGCTCCGCCCTCACAACCGCTGCCTCCTGAGAGCAAGCGCTGGTGTCCACGGCAAAGGAGATCAGGCAACGATGCAAGACACGCTCCCCGCGGTTGACGACACGGTGCCCGCGATCTGTCCGGCGTCAGGAGCCAGCCGCGGCCGTGCCCTACACGCAGATTCACACGCTGCTGCGCCGCATCCTGGAGAACGTCCAGGACGTGGTCGCCACGCTGTTGCTGTTGCTGCTTCTCTGCCTCTCCGGGCAGGCGCTCTGGCAACTGGCCCGGCTGGCCTTTCTCGAACCAGACAGCACGGCTCAACTGCTGTCCGAGATCGTCTACGTGCTGATTCTGATGGAAGTCTACCGGCTGCTGATCTTTTACCTCCGCGAACATCGGATCTCGGTGGCCCTGGCGGTCGAGGTCGCCCTGGTCAGCACCTTGCGGGAGGTGATGATCAAGGGGCGCACGAATTTGAATGGCAGCGCCAGCTGGCGCTGAGCCTGCTGCTGGTCGTTCTGGGCGGACTGCTGGCCGCGGAACGCTGGATGGGCCGCTGGCGGAACGAGGTGTCCGAAAGCGACGCCCGGTGAAACAACCCCTCCCCACCTGGGCCGGCCTTCAGGCCGGCCTGAGGGTGGAAGCCGCCTAAGCGAGGAGGGGTTGCTTGGCTGCTCACCACGGCGAAACGGTAATGAGGTTCTCGACCGTGTGGACTCCCGGAGCGGACCAGGCCTCGCGTGCTGCCTCTTCTTTTTCGGCGTAGGACCGCACGGTGCCGCGCAGTGTGATCTTGCCGCCATCCACCTCGACCGTGACCCGGCTGGCGTCCAGGGCGGCGCTGCGCTTGAATGCCTCCTCAATCTTGGATTTCAGCTCGCTCGGCGAGACGCCGAGGCTTGACCGTGATCAGGTTGCTCACTCCCAGGACCCCGGACAGGTAACGGACCGAGCTTTCGGCGGCACTCTTCTGGAACTGCCACTCGACCTCGCCTTCAAGCGTGACCCAGCCCTTGTTGACCGTGACCTTGATCTTGTCGGCGGGCACCGAGACGTTGTCCTTGAGAGCGTTGACACATGCCAGGGCGATGTCCTCATCCGTGCGCTGGCTGCTGCCGGGCAGCTTGACGTCCAGCTCATTGGCGATGGCCCGGACGCCGTACACGCGCTTGGCCGTCTTCTCGGCCGCGTACTTCTCCGCGTAGGACGTGACGTGACCGGTAAGGGTCACGACGCCGTTCTTGACCGCAACGCCGACGTGGGCCGCGTTCACGCTCGGCTCCCACTTTAGCTCGTCCAGGACGGCACGCTGCAGCTCGGTGTCCGTCAGAGTAGCTGTCATCATTGTTGGTTCCTCCTAAGCTTGGAATTGGACCTAACTGCTTGACCCAACCTTTGGCAAATGGAATGCCAGATGGGGCCAGGCTGGCAGTGACGTTCAGTTGGAACGATGAAACACTTTGCTTCCCAAGGGCTTGCGGAACAGCGCAAAATGCCGGTGGCCAGAAAACGTTTCTGCGGAGAACCTCGTTGGTTGGGACAAACTGTCGTTCGTGAATCGACTGTTGACACTTTGTCCGATGGAGTACCTGGCCACCAGGCCCACGCCTCCGAAACGCAACAACATTGGCTGCGAGAGGTTCTGAGAATGTTCAGGGCTCCACGACGATCAGGTTCTCCACCTGAGACACCCCCGGCGCTGACCAGGCTATCCGCTCCGCTTCCTCACGCTCGGCCAGCGAGCGAACTCTGCCGACCAGGATAACCTTGTCGCCATCCGCCTCGACCTTGATCCCCCTGGCGTCCAGCTCGGCACTGCGCGTGAAGGCGTCGGTGATCCGGTTCTGGACCTCGATGGGAGTGATTCGGGGCTGGATGCGGATGTAATTGTTCACGCCCATGACCCCTTTGAGCCGGCGGACGGCTTTCTCGGCGGCGTTCCTCTGGAACTGCCATTTCACCTCGCCTTCAAGCGTGATCCAACCCTGCCTGACGGTGATCTTGATCTGGTCGGCCGGCACGAACAGGTTCCACTTGAGGGCATTGACGGCCGCCAGGGCGATGTCCTCGTCGCTGCGTTTGTTGCTATCCGGCAGCTTGATCTCCAGCTCGTTGGCCACGCCCCGAACTCCCGGGACACGCTTGGCGGCCCGCTCGGCCTGCAACTTCTCCAGATAGGACTCAACGTGGCCACTGAGAGTGACGACGCCGTTCTTGACTGAAACGCCGATGTGGCTCGCGTCCACGCTCGGCTCCCACACCAACTCGGCCAGGACCGCGCGTTGCAGTCCCGTGTCCGTCGCCGTGATGGTCGTCATCGTTCGCTCCTCCGTTACTTCGGAATTGGTTCAATGCCCCTTCGAGCAGAGGATGGCAGATCGTCCGGGAAGCTCACTGCAGGGCCTGCTCCTGGAGGATTCGCGCACACCGGAGACAGTAGCGGGCATACGGCAGGATTTGCAGGCGCTTGCGGGAGATTGCTTGCCCGCAGCTCTCACAACGGCCAAACGTCCCTTGCTCGATGCGGAGCAGAGCGTCGTTGACCTCATTCAGCAGCTGGACTTCGTTCTCCAGCAGCCCCACTGCGACTTCTTCCTCGTAGTTCTCGTTGCCCAGGTCCGACGGATGGACCGGCACGTCGGACAGACCGCCACTGGCTTCGCCCCCGACGGGCCGCAGGGCCTCCTGTTCCAGCACCGTCAGCTCGCCGCCTAGCCGTTTCTTCAAAGCCAGTAACTGCCGACGATAGGATTCGATCTCCGCTTGAGTCATGGGTTCTTCTCCTCACCTCCCGAAATGAAGCCGGGACTGAGTGCCGTGCCGCTGCCGCCTTCCTTGCAGGGCACGTGCCAATCCACCATTGTGCGTATTCTTGCGGCTCGGAATCGAAGCCGCGCCTTTCGACGTGGCTCCCTGATCGGGACAAACTGTCGCTCCTCGGCGCCAAGCAGCCATTCTGTCCGAAGCATTCCAGCGGACCCCCTGTTCTGTCTCCAATCAGAAGGCGTTATCGCCAAAGGGGTTATTTCCTGGAACGCCCGCTTTTTCTTTCCACCGACTCGATCGGCACGCGAGTTGAAAAGAAAGGGGGAAGGACTGAGGCTGGGTGGTGAGCCGGTTGGTCCACGTACGAACGTTCCGACAGATTGTAAAGGAGGTACGGCAATGGCACAGGTTCCGACGACTCAACGAAGCAATGGCGGTCACGCCGTCGCCCGGCGGGAACATCCCCTGGAGCGGTTGCAGCGGGACTTTGACACCCTCTTTGGCCGGCTCTGGGGCGGTTTCATGACTCCGTTCCAGCAGGAGGCCGAAACCTTGCGGGTCTGGGACTTTGACATTCAGGAAAACGACAAGGAGATCGTCGTGCGCGCGGAGCTGCCTGGCTTCGAGGAGAAGGAAATTGACGTCCAGCTCAACAAGGACGTCCTGACCATCAAGGCCGAGAAGGTGCAGAAGGGCGAGCAGGAACGCGAATACCGGAGCTTCTACCGCAGTGTCACCCTGCCGTCCGGCATCAATCCGGAAAAGGCCCAGGCGACCTACCGCAATGGCGTTCTGGAGCTGCACGTGCCACGGGACGAGGAAGCAAGGCCCAAACGGATCCAGGTGCAGGGCGATCAGGGCGCGACGGGCCAGCACCAAGCGATGCCGAAGCAGGTTGCCACGAGCGCTTCCCAGGGAGGCAATCCGGGGCAGAGCGGCAAGCAACCGGCCGGGCCTGCCAGGAAGTAACCAAGGAGGTCCGTCATGGAATTCAACCTGTCCCGCTACTGGTGGGTCCTGGCCCTCCGGGGTGTGATCGCCATTCTCTTTGGCATCCTGGTCTTCCTCTGGCCGCAACTGGCCTGGATCGTGGCTGTGGCTTCCTTCGGCGCCTTCGCCCTCGTCGATGGGATTTTCGCCATCGTCGCCGCGGTTTCAGGCCATCACCCGGGCCGGCCCTGGTGGTCCTTGCTGTTCGAGGGGCTCTTCGGAATCTCGGCGGGGGTAATCACCTTTGTCTGGCCTGGCATCACCGAGCTGGCCCTGCTCTGGGTGATTGCCTACTGGGCGGTGGCCACCGGGATCTTTGAGATCATCGCCGCCATCCAGCTGCGGGAGGTCATCGAGGGCGAGTGGCTGCTGGCACTCAGCGGCGTCCTTTCGGTGGTGTTCGGCCTGCTCCTGGTGATCCTGCCCGGTCCAGGCGCTCTCGCGCTGGCCTGGCTGATCGGGGCCTACGCGCTGGCCTTCGGGGTGCTGCTGCTGGTGCTGGCGTTTCGGCTGCGCGAGCTCGCTGGACGTACGCGGGTGGGGCCAAGGAGTGTTGCGATGCCGTGATCCCGGGGAAGAACAAGTCCCCAGGAGTGTGATCTTGTTGCGGCCAGGCTTTCTCACGCCTGGTCGCATCCCGCTTCTTCAGAAGGAGGATTGTCCGATGATTGTGCCGTTCATGGACAGCATTGCCGGAACTGCGGTGTACGTTAACCCCGAATACGTGGTGACCCTGCGCCCCGACCCCGAGGGCCCTGAGCGGCGCAGCATCGTCAAGCTCAGCGATGGGGAGTCCATCCGTGTCAACGGCGAACACCACGAAGTGGCCGGCAAGCTCGCCCGACCGGTGTAAGTTGGCCCGGCAGAAAGAGGCAGGCGAGGGTTCTTTTCTGGGAGGTCTGCAATGTACTGTCCCCACGTGGCCGAAATCACCCCGGTTCCAGCCCGCACCCCTCAAGGGTGTGAAGAGTGCCTGAGAACGGGCCTGCGCTGGGTCCATCTGCGTCTCTGCTTGACCTGCGGCCACGTCGGCTGTTGTGACAGCTCGCCGGGCCGGCATGCCACCAAACACGCCCACCACGCCGGCCATCCGGTGGTTGCTTCCTACGAGCCGGGGGAGCGCTGGATGTGGTGCTACGTCGATGAGATCGAAATGGAAGTGCCGGAGGAACTCGAGCCTTACTTGCGGTAACCGGCCCACCTACCCTGGTCGAACTGAGGTATCCATGGCTGAGAGTCAATTGATTCGCTGTCCAAACTGCGGCGCGCTCAATCGCGTGCCGCAGGACAAGATCGCCCAGAGCCTTGCGCCCCTCTGTGGGCGTTGCAAGACACCACTTCCCACCAATCTCAAGCCCGTAACCGTCACGGATGCGACGTTCCCGGCCGAGGTCGAGCGTTCCCCGGTGCCGGTGCTGCTGGACCTGTGGGCGCCGTGGTGTGGGCCGTGCAGGATGATTGCGCCGGTACTTGACGAGCTGGCGTCAGAAATGGGCGGGCGCGTGCGCTTCGGGAAGCTCAACGTGGATGAGAACCCGATTACGGCTACACGGTTCAACGTGGGCAGCATTCCAACGCTGCTGGTACTCAAGGACGGCAAGGAAGTCGATCGCATTGTTGGCGTCCAGCCCAAGGCGGAGATCACACGACGGCTCCAACGGGTAACCACGTGAGAGGGAAATCAGGAATGGAAACACGATCCTTCGGTCCAACACGTCGCCAGGTGCCGGTAATCGGTCAGGGCACCTGGGAGATCGATCAAAGCGATCGCGTCTCTGTGATCGCTGCCTTGCGCATGGGCCTGGACCTGGGAATGACTCACGTCGATACGGCGGAGATGTACGGCGATGCCGAGAAGCTGATCGCCGAGGCCATCGCCGGGCGCCGGGATGAGGTCTTCCTGGTTTCCAAGGTGTTGCCCCAGCATGCCTCACGGGCCGGCACCCGGTCGGCCTGCGAGATGTCGCTGGCTCGGCTCCGCACCGACCGGCTGGATTGCTATTTGCTGCACTGGCGGGGCCGCTATCCGCTGGAGGACACGATCGCGGCCTTTGAGGATCTCAAGGAGGAGGGAAAGATCCTTTCCTGGGGGGTGAGCAACTTCGACCGGCCCGACCTGGAAGAAGCCTGGCGCATCGCCGACGAAGGGGCTCTGACCTGCAATCAAGTCCTCTACCACTTGCAGGAGCGTGCGATCGAGCATGCCGTGCTGCCCTGGTGTGAGAAGCATGGCGTCGCCGTGGTCGCTTACAGTCCGTTCGGGCACGGCCGCTTTCCCGGCCCGAACACTCCCGGCGGCCGGGTGCTGGAGGCAATCGCCGCCAACCGCTGGGTGACGCCGCGCCAGGTCGCCTTGCGCTTCCTGGTCCGCCGGCCTTCCGTCTTCGCCATCCCCAAGGCGTCCAGTCCCGAACACGCGGCCGAAAACGCGGAGGCCGGGGACCTTCGTCTGAGTGAGGACGAGATCGCTCTGATCGACGAGGCTTTTCCCCTGGAGCCCCGTCCCGCCGTTCTGCCAACGCTCTAGCCGATCACTCAAGGACAACGGGAGGCCCAATGGCCGAGCAAGATTTGAATGCGGTTGCTTTCCCCAAACTTGAGCCGGCTCATCTGGCAGCGCTGGATCGCTGTAACAAGACGAGGCTGATGCGGTATCGGAAGGGGGAAAAACTCTTCGAGGCCGGCCAGCGCGAGTGCAAATTCTTCCTGATCAAGTCTGGCGAGGTCGAGATCCTGGACGAGTCAGCCGATCCGCCGAAGGTCGTCACGGTCCACGGCCCGGGAGAGTTCACCGGCGACGTGGGCCAGTTGACCGGCGGTCCGGCCCTGGTCAGCGCCGTCGCCCGCACCGATTCGGAAGTCTACGAAGTCAGCAGCGAGGGCCTGCGAGAGATCCTGAACAAATATCCCGACCTGGGAGATACCATCCTCCAGGCGTTCCTCGCCCGCCGGCATCTGCTGACCGAGTCGGGCGGCTTCACCGGCCTGCGCGTGATCGGCTCTCGCTACTCGAAAGATACCTTCCGGATTCGCGAGTTCCTGGCCAGGAACCGGGTTCCCTACGTCTGGCTGGATCTGGAGACGGACCCACAGGTGAGCGAGCTGCTCAAGCAATTCGGGCTGAAAGAGTCCGACACGCCCGTGGTCGCCTGGGGCCGCAAGCTGCTGCTGCGCAACCCCACCAACCGCGAGCTGGCGGAGGCCCTCGGCCTGCTTCGGCCGCTGGACCGCGCCGTCTACGACCTGGTCGTGGTGGGAGCCGGGCCCGCGGGTCTGGCCGCCGCGGTCTACGGGGCCTCGGAGGGGCTGCGCACTCTGGTGCTGGAGCGCTCGGGGCCTGGCGGCCAGGCTGGCCGGAGCATGCGCATCGAGAACTACCTCGGCTTCCCCACCGGCATCACAGGAGCGGAGCTGGCGGAGCGGGCCGTGGTCCAGGCCAACAAGTTCGGTGCGGAAATGCCCGTGCCCACTCCGGTTACTTCCCTGACGTTCGACAACCCCTTCAAGGTGCTGCACCTGGACAGCGGCGAGACGGTAACGGCCCGCTGCCTGCTGATCGCGACCGGCGCCGACTATCGCCGGCTACCCGTCACGGGGTGCGAGCCGCTGGAGGGCCGGGGCGTCTACTACGCCGCCACCATCACCGAGGCAAGCACGTGCCGGGGGTCAGAAGTTGTCGTTGTGGGCGGCGGCAACTCCGCCGGCCAGGCCGCCGTCTTCCTGGCTGGGCAGGTTCGCAAGGTGTACCTGGTGGTCCGTGGGGAGAGCCTCTACAAGGACATGTCCAGTTACCTGGCCCGGCGAATCGAGCAGACTCCCAACATCGAGATCCTTCTCAACACGGAAGTCCGGCAGCTGAAAGGCGATGGCCACCTCAGCGAAGTCGAGCTGCACAATCGGAAAACGGGGGAAGTGCGAACCATCAACACCTCGGCGTTGTTCAGCTTTATCGGCGCGATCCCGCGCACCGATTGGTTGCCTCCCGAGATCGAGAGAGACGCCAAGAACTTCATCCGTACCGGGAGTACCCTGGCCCAGTCGCCTCACTGGACTGCGCGCCGCCAGCCGTTCCTGCTGGAAACCAGTCGCGCCGGCGTGTTTGCCGCTGGGGACGTGCGCTCCGGCTCGGTCAAGCGCGTCGCCTCGGCGGTCGGCGAGGGGGCGATGGCCGTCCAGTTCGTCCACGAGTACCTCAAGGAGAGGTGACAGCTCGACCTTAACGCCACCTGTCGTCCACACAAGGTTTCGGTTGCTCACCCCGTTCCTGCGCGAGTGTCGGGTAGTCGGTATACCCCCTGGCACCGCCCCCGTAGTAAGTGGACGGATCGTCCGGATTGAGGGGCGCACGCCGGCGGAACCGTTCGGGCAGGTCCGGGTTGGCGAGGAACTTGCGCCCGAAGGCGATCAAATCGGCCTTGCCCTGTTCGAGCCAGGCTTCGGCCCGGTCGCGGTCGAAGCCTCCGGCCACGATCAGCGTCCCGCCATAGCTGTCACGCATCAGCTTGATCATCCGCAGGGCCGCGGCGTCGGGCTCGGTCTTGTTCTCCAGCGCCGCCAGGGCCGGGTTCACGAGGTGCAGGTAGGCGAGCCCGTAGCCGTCAAGCACCTCGGCGGTGGTCCCAAAGGTGGTTTCCGGGGCATCGTCGCTCATGTCGTTGAACGTGCTCAGGGGCGACAGCCGGACGCCGACGCGGTCGGGCCCCCAGACGTCGCTGACCGCATCGAGCACTTCCAGGAGGAAGCGCATCCGGTTGGCGACCGTGCCGCCATACGGGTCGGGGCGGTTGTTGGCGCCGGAGCAGAGGAGCTGTTCGAGCAGATAACCGTTGGCGGAGTGAACTTCGACGCCATCAAAGCCTGCGTCCAGAGCCTTCCTGGCCCCGCGCAGGTACTGGCGGGCGACGTAGGGCATCTCCAGGAATTGGACAAAATGTCCAGCGCTTCGCGACCTTCCCTTTTACTCTCTCCAGCCCCGCGAAAGGAATCGTAAGTCGCAAGTGCTTATCTCTGTGCCGGATGGGGCATCTCTTGCTAGCTGCTGACTGTACCGGGCCGACCGGCACGCTCCTTGCGTTGGGCGGAAGACGGGAACACCTCCCTGTGAAGTTCCGCCCAGGACGATGTCAGGGCATCAACCAAGAGGAGACACTGAGCCATGATGAGGACCCGTTGGCAACCGTATTCGGATCCAGGGCGTCAGGGGCGCCGGTTCCAGGAGGGAATGAGTCAGTTGTTCGGGTCGTTGGGACAGGATTGGCCGGGGCTGGCCACCAGCTATCCGGCCCTGAGCGTGTGGCAGGATGATGCCAACGTCTACGTCGAGGCCGAGCTGCCGGGGATGGACCTGAGCGACCTCGAGATCTACGTGACCGGCGGCGACCAGCTCACCATCAAGGGCGAGCGTAAGGCACCGCAGCTGGAGAAGGCCAGGTGGCACCGCCAGGAACGGGCCTTCGGCAGTTTCAACCGCGTGCTGAGCCTGCCGGCGCCTGTCGATGCCGACAAGGTGCAGGCCCGGCTGACCAACGGCGTGCTGACCATCACGCTGCCCAAGAGTGAGGCAGCCAAGCCGAGAAAGATCCCCGTCAAGGTGGAATGAGCGCGCCCCCAGGCACACGCAGGACCCTTTGCATTGACAAGCAACCGCGAAAGGAGCGATGACGATGGCCCAGAACATGATGGCGACGAAGGAAGAATCCCAGACCGAGGCGACCTCCCCCGAGCGGACTCATGGGGGCAATCTCTACGTGCCGCGCGTGGACATCCTCGAAACGGAAAACGAGCTGGTGGTCTACGCCGACATGCCGGGCTGCAAGCCGGAGGACGTGGACATCCGCTACGAGAACGGTCAGCTCGAAATTATTGGCAAGTGCCAACCCCGACACGAGAACGTCCAGTACCTGCTGCAGGAGTACGGCGTGGGCGACTACTACCGTGCCTTCACCATCAGCGAGGCAATCGACGCAACCAAGATCAGCGCGACGTACAAGCAGGGCGTGCTGACGGTCCACCTGCCCAAGAGCGAGGCGGTCAAGCCGCGCCGCATCACCGTCCAGGCTCAGTGAGCGGACTGGCGAGCGGCGCCGCTGCGCATCGCGCGTAAAGCGAAGCCGCTCGCCAGTCCGTCAGGCCCTCTCAAGAAGGGCCTGCCGAGGACACCAACCGATCGATGGCCGCGAACAGCTCCGCCGCCCGGATCGGTTTTGCCAGATAGTCGTCCATGCCGGCGGCCAGGCATCTCTCCCGGTCTTCTTTTCGCGACCGCGCCGTCAGGGCGATCACCGGCAAGTGTCCTCCCGTGGCCCGCTCCCGCTCGCGGATCGCCCCGACGACCTGGAAGCCGTCAAGCTCCGGCATGTGCAGGTCCAGCAGCAGCACGTCGAAGGTGCCTTCCCCCGCCAGGTCCAACGCCTCCCGGCCGTTGGTCGCGAGCCGCACGACGTGCCCCCGCCTGGTCAGCAGCCGCTCCAGGTGCCGCACGTTGAACTCGTTGTCCTCCGCGACCAGGATCCGCACCGCGGCCGCCAGCTCGAGCGGTTTCCGCGGGGCCTCGGCCGGCGTGCCTGAGGGGACCTGCTGCCGAGGTCCTGTCTGCTGCCAGAACCGGGCGGTGAACGTGAAGGTGCTGCCCCGGCCCGGCTCACTTGCCACGGTGATCCGGCCGCCCAGCAGCGCGACCAGATGGGCAGCGATGCTGAGCCCCAGCCCGGTGCCGCCGTACTTCCGGGTGGTGGATGCATCCTCCTGCTCGAAGGGCTGGAAGATCTTGTCCAACTTGTCGCGGGCGATGCCGATGCCCGTGTCCCGCACCGCGAAGCGCAAGGGGACCTCGCCGCCGACGGGGCCGTTGGCACTCTCGACCCGCACTCCGACCTCGCCGTTCACGGTGAACTTGACGGCGTTGCCGATCAGGTTCGTTACCACCTGCCGCAGCCGACCGGCGTCACCCACGAGGGCGTCGGGCACGTCCGGCTGCACGTGCCAGGACAGCTCGAGCCCCTTCTTCTGGGCGTGCGGGACCAGAGCGCGGACGGTTTCGCCCATCGTCCCCCGCAGGGAGAAGTCGGCCGGGATCAGCTCCAGCCGACCCGCCTCGATCTTCGCGAAGTCGAGTACCTCATCGACAAGGACAAGCAGGCTTTCGGCTGCCGACCGGGCCGTCTCCAGACACTGCCGCTGGTCCCCGGTCAGAGGGGTGTCCAGCACCAGCTCGGTCATGCCGAGGATGGCCCCGAAGGGGGTGCGGATCTCGTGGCTGACGTTGGCCAAAAACTCGCTCTTGGCCCGGTTGGCGGCTTCCGCCGCCTCCTTCGCCCGCCGCAGCTCGTCCTGGGCATTCGACCGCTCGATCCAGTCCGCGGCCTGACGAGCCAGCAGATCGACGACGTGCAGATCCCGGTCCGCCGGGCTGTGCGGGACGCGGTAATGAGTCGAGAGCATGCCGACGACCCGGCCCGCCCGGCTCACCAGGGGCGTGAGCTGCACGGCCCGGACGCCGGCGGCGAGCAGCACCTCCAGCGCCGCTGTGCCCACAAACACGGGGCTGGTGGCGACGTCCTCAATGAGGACGCGTGCGCCGCGCTGCATGGCCGTGCCGCAGGCGCCCTGCCCAGCGTGGACGGCGTCGAAGAACCGAAGGAACGGGGTCTCGAAACCGCGGCTGGCCACGATCTTGAGCGTCCCGGAGCCCTGGTCGAGCAGCTGGACGTTGCCCATGTCGGCCGCGGTGATGGCGATGGCGGCGTCCACGATCTCCAGCAGCAGCGGTTCCGTGCTGCCGTCGTGGACCAGTCGCGTGCTCACTTCCTGAAGGCGCTTCATGGCAGCCAGGTCGGCGGCCAGCCGCTTCTCGCTCTGGCGCAGTGTCTCCTCGGCTTGCTTGCGCGCTGTTCTCGGCTTCGCGGCGATCTTGCGCCGCCTGGATGGCTGTGGCGACGTGGCCAGCGACCAGCTCGCAAAACGTGCGGTAGACGGCATCGATCGGGCGACGAGGGCTGACGCCGACGGTGAGAAGGCCGGCCAACCGGTCTTGTGCCGCGTGGATCGGGAGGACGAAGGCATCGCGGACTTCCTCCGGCCACGGCACACCGGGAAGATGAATCCCCCGTGCAGGCAAATCGGCACAATCCACCGGCCGTCTCGTCCGCAGCACCGTCGCCAGAGGCCAGGGCGAACGGGAGTCGTCCTCCGACGCCGACACGGTTGTCGGAAGCAGGTGATCGCCCGGCGGCAGCGTCGTGGCGCACAGCGTCGCCTGGTCTCCGCGTTCGCCGACAACGTAGATGACGGCGAACGGGATGTCGCGTGTGTTTTCACTCAGGACCAGCGCGGCTCGCTGACACGCTACCTCGACCGTTCGCGCCTCCCCCGCACGAATACCGAGCTTGCGCAGGGCTTCGAGCCGCCTGTCTCCCACGACCTGCCCGGTGGTCTCGGCACAAGGGCAGAAGATGCCGTTCACGGTCCGGCCGTCCGCGGCGAGGATCGGCGCGTACGTGAAGGTGACGAAGACTTCTTCCTTGCGAAGCTTCCGGTCGTAGAACAACTCCATGTCCTCCGACCAGGTCGCCTTGCCGGTGGCCAGAACGCCGTCCAGCATCGGCCCAATCGTGTCCCAAACCTCACCCCAGCATTCCTGCCCCGGCCGGCCGAGCACGCGCGGGTGCTTGGCCGGACCCAGGAAGGGCAGGTGGGCGTCATTGTAAAGAACGGTCAGCCGAGGCCCCCACCAGAGCAGGATGGGGAAGCGGGAGGTGAGGCAGAGGCGGACGGCGACGCGCAGGTTCTCCGGCCAGCCCTCCGGAAGGCCCAGGTCGGTCTGCGACCAGTCGAAGGCGCGCATCCGGCCCGCCATCTCGCTGTCGCCCGGGAAGAGGCGTTCCAGCGCGCTGCACGCCACACAAACCCGGGTGTCGGTTTGCTGTTCCATCGGCACGCTCTCATCGTTGGTCCGATTAGCGCTCTCTCCCTGCATCCATCTCAAGATAAACCAGGGATTGTCATCCGGCAGGATTCGCGTGTCGGTACGAAAGCGGACCGAATGCGCTCGGACAAGAACTTCACCGGGGCGTCCGGGAAGACAAGCCGGCTTCGGAGAACGAGAAAGGTGACCGGCGTCGCTCCCCGACGTGAGGATGGCGGCGTTCACTACCAGTCACCACGGCGCGAGTCATTTTACGGCGTGACCGGCCGCCTGGATAGGGGATTGTCATTCTGGTGCGGTCGGTCGTTCCCATGCGCTGGTCAATGGACAAACTGTCCGCTGCCTCGAATCGGGATGACATTTTTTCCCACCGGTGGCAGCCCCACAGGCCCTGTTGGGGTCTTGGGGCCGGGAAAACCAAGCAGAGGATCGTTGGGGCAGAGCCGGTATGCCCTTTGCTCCTGGGGACCGTGCCGGCGAAACGTGGGGACAGCGGGCAACCCTCGGAAAGAGACAGCCGATCCCGCGACCCGTGGCTCCACCCGTTTCGAGGGAGGCCAGCGACCATGTCAAACCCGAAGCAACCCCTCACCTCGAACTCGGTTCCCTGCGCCCAGCCACAGCTGGGCGAGCGGGAATCCGCACCCACCGCATCCCCTGTGTCCCTGGCGGGCTTCGCGATCCGCGTGGTGGTGACGGTGCTGATCCTCCTCCTGGCTTACCTGCTGGTGCGCGGCGTCGAGGTCTTGCTGCTGGCTTTCGCGGGCCTGCTCTTCGCCGTCTTCCTGTCGTCCTTGAGCCAGTGGCTGAGCCGACGCACCAGGCTCCCCTACGCAGCGGCCCTGGCCGCTGTCCTGGCGTTTCTGGTCCTGGTGATCGGCGGCCTGGGCTGGCTGCTGGCGAGCCGCCTGGCCGCCCAGACCGTGGAGCTGTCGGACAAGATGCGGCAGTCCCTCCGGCAGATCCGGGACTACCTCAATTCCTTTCCCTGGGGCCACCACCTTCTCGAAAAGGCGCCCCAGGTGGCGGAATCCCTGGTCCAGTCCGGGGAGTTCGCGCGGGTGACGGGGCTCGTCTCGGGTGTGGCCAGCTTCCTGGTGGCCGGCGTTGTCATCGTCTTCGTGGGGATCTTCGGAGCGGCGGAGTCGGCCACGTACCAGCAAGGCCTGCTCGCCGTCGTACCCCACCGCCAGCGCCGCCGCGTGGCCCACGCCGTGGACGCGATCACTCAGGACCTGCAGGGATGGCTCGTGGGGCAGGTCGCCCTGATGCTCATGGTCGGAGCGACAACGGCCTTTGGACTGTGGCTGCTGGGAATTCCCGAGGCGTTGACCCTCGGCCTCATTGCCGGCATTCTGGAGCTGATCCCATACGTTGGCGCCTGGCTGGCGGCCGTGCCGTCCGCGCTGATCGCCCTGCTGCTGGGCCCCTGGAAGCTGGTCATGACCCTGGCGCTGTACCTCGGCATCCACATCCTCGAGGGCTACGTGCTGGCGCCGCTGGTGCAGCGCCGCGCCATCCATCTGCCGCCGATCCTGACGCTGCTCTCGCAGGTCCTCCTGGGAAACCTGGTGGGCGTCCTGGGCCTGTTCGTGGCGGCGCCGCTGACCGTCTCGGCGCTCACACTCCTGAAGCTGTTCACCGGCGAAGACCCGCCGGGCGACGAGACGGTACAGGCGCCGGGGAGGCCGATTGCGCCTGCCAACTGTGAGGGGGAAGTCGAGAATGGCGGGAAGCACTGACCGGCACGCGCCTTGCTTCGGGAATGCTTGCCCCACAAAGGGAGAAGAAGCCTATGACTGCCCACGCCACAACCAGACTGACTCCGCCGGTGAGCCCCTGAGACCACGTACGGGCCCGCTGATGGGGCTGTTGAGGGACTCATGAGAGGAGCGATTGCCATGGCAACGATCACGAAGAGCGTTGGGGTCGCGGCGGTCCCGAAGACCATGCGTGCGGTGGCCCTCGATCAATTCGGCGGGCCCGAGGTCTTGACGGTCCACGTGCTGCCGGCGCCCGAGCTTGACAAGCACGAGGTGCTGATCGAGGTAGACACGGCGGGGGTCGGCTCCTGGGACGCGGACATGCGCGATGGTTGGTCCCCGAGCGGCGAGACCCGCTTTCCGCTCGTGCTGGGCACCGATGGGTCCGGCATCGTCGCCGCGGTGGGATCGCGCGTCCGCCGGCTCAAGGTCGGCGATCTGGTCTACGCCTACAGCTTCGCCAACCCCAAGGGGGGCTTCTATGCCGAATACGTGGCGGCGCAGTCCGACAAGGTGGCGCCCATCCCTGGCCCGCTCACCCTCGAACAGGCCGGCGCCATCCCGACCACGGGACTCACGGCCCTGCAAGGAATCGATGACACCTTGCATCTGAAAAAGGGTGAGAGCATCCTCATTCACGCCGCGTCCGGTGGCGTGGGGACTCTGGCCGTTCAGTTCGCCCGGTTGCGCGGCGCCCGGGTGTTCGGGACCGCATCGGGTCCGGACGGCGCGGCCCTGGTGCGAGACCTGGGCGCCGACGAGGCCCTGGACGGCAAGCACGGGGACATCATGGCGGCGGGCCGCAACTTCGCCCCCAACGGCTTCGATGCCGTGTTCGGGCTTGTTGGCGGCGAGGGACTGGAGCACTGCATCGATCTGCTCCGCAGCGGCGGACGGGTTACGTATCCCAACGGAGTTGAACCCGAGCCGAGCAAACGTTCCGGGATCGACATCACCTCCTACGACGCGGTCGCCGGCGTGCAGGAGTTCAAGCGTCTGGGCCGGGCGGTCAAAAAGGCGAACCTCAAGGTCCCGATCGCGGCGGCCTATCCGCTCACCGAGGCCGCCAGGGCACATGAACACCTCGCCGCGGGACACGTCCTGGGCAAGATTGTGCTGCGCATCCGATAGCGCCACGAAGCTACGCATGGATCCATGACCCGTTCGCCAACATCCTTGTCTAATGGAAGGCCGTATGTCCACAACCACAAAAGTGACCGTCGGGGGCGTCTTCTCCTCCGAAAAGGCGGCCCATCGCGCCGTCGAAGAGCTACGGCAAGGTGGCTTCAGCGACAGTGAGATCATTGTTGTCCCTGGTGTGGACGATGAGTCGAATTGTCGGAGCGATCAGGGCATCACCGTGGAAACCGGGGCCAGGGTCGGGATGATGACGGGCGCGGCCCTGGGCGGCCTGGCAGGAGGTTTCCCCGGCCTGGTCCTGGGTGCGGCGGCCGGCACTCTGCTGGGAGGATTTATCGACCTGGGCATCCCAGAGGATGCCGCCTGCTTCTATCGTGACGAACACGATGCGGGGCGTACGGTTGTCCTGATCCGCTCGACCCGATCCGACGAAGCCGCTAATCTGCTCCGATTCCACGGGGCCAAGGACGTACGCATCATGGAGGACACCCCGAAGCAACAAAGCTGACGGGACGTGGCGGGTTGCATAGGGAGCCCACTCATACTGCATTTGTGCAGCATTGCATCTTCCGCAGGGCGCGTCTTGTTGTCGCCTCTGTTCGTTGACACGAGCCAAACCCTTTTCCAACCCCTTGCCGCCGTCATGCAAGCGCAAGCTGTACCAGTACAGGGTGTGGGGGCCGGCCGCCTACCACGACACACTCGGCGTCGTCCTCCAACTCGGTGGCGTGAGGCCGTCACCGAGTTGGAGGCAGCCCGCCCTGTGCAACCATCTGGCCTGGATCTACGTCCCCGACCCGACTGGTGTCCGCGACCCGTCGCGAGTCTTCGTTGGCTCGCCGCTGAGGTGCCGAGCGTCGCACGAGCCGGCGAACGTCCCCTCGCCGAACGCAGCGATCTCCTCGTAGCGGATGGGGACGTTGTCGCTCACGCCGATCTTCCGCACGATCGGATTGGAGGCCCGGTTGAAGTTCATGGTCAGAGCAGGGTTGGAGTAGTGGCCAGCCGGGTCGATGTAGTATTTGAAGTCGATGATGCGCTCGAGGTCGATCTCGGCGTAGGCGATCGCTTCCTTCCCCTCCGGGAGCATCTCACAGAGCGGCTCGCCGTCCGGACCGTAGATGCACGTGTGGCCGTTCTTGAAGGTGGAGAAGTAGTCCCGTTGCTCGGGAGTCTGGCAGATCATGTCGCTCATCTCCCGGCTGTAGATCGAGGAGACCATCAACACGAACGTTTGGGTGGCCATGGCGAAGTAGCGGCTGGGGATCTCGTCGTCGAAGTAGCCGGGCCAGGACGCCACGTGGACCTGCTCGTTCTGAGAGTTCAGGGCCATCAGATCGAGTGGCACCAGGTGTTCCCAGCACAAGCCGCCGCCGAGGTTGCCGATCTCGGTCTCGAACACAGACATCAGGTCGCCGCTGCCGTCGCCCCAGCACAATCGCTCGGCGACCGACGCTTTCATTTTTCGATGCTTCCCGAGCAGGTCGCCGTTCGAGTTGAACCAGAGGTGGGCCAGGTAGAGCGAGCCGCCGTCCTTCTCGGTACAGGAAGCGCACACGTGGATCTTGTTGCGGCGGGCGGCTTCGCTGAGGCGCTGGACCGCGAGGCTGGGAACCTCCACGGCGTTCTTGTAGAGCCGGTGGTAGAATTTACGAGTGTATTCCGGGTGGCCGATAAACGCGAACCAAGGGTATCCCGGAATGAAAGCCTCCGGGAAGCCGATGAGCCGCGCGCCATTGCCGGCAGCTTCACCAATCAGGTTGCATACCTTTTCGATCGTCGCCTCCAGATTGAGGTACACTGGCGCGGCCTGAGCGACGGCGGCCCTGAATTTTGGGTACGTGCTAGACATCGGTGCTCTCCTCTCGGTTAGGATGCGGTTAGAGTCCTGAGACTTTCTTAACACTTTTCGTGCCGGTTGCCGACCATCTTCATTCTTCATTGGGCCGTCGTATGTGCGCGAAGCGTAAATCGTGTTGAAGTCAGGGCTTAAGGCGGCAGTTAGCGGATCTCCGCCCCGGCCGAATTGATCAGGCGGACCACCTCGGCCGTCTTGTGGCACGACAGGTTGTCCGTCGGCCGTTTTGTGGCACGACAGGTTGTCCATCACGACGATGTCGCCCAGCCGCAGGGCCGGCACCAGGCAACAAGAGCAGATAGCCAGCAGCGACCAGTTGGATCACTTTCACACGCTCCGCGAAAGTCGCCGCTCCCTGCGGAAGACGCAAGCGCAAGCGGAGCGGGCCTGGACAGCGGCCGAGCAGGCTGACCAGAAAGTCGCCCATCAAGAGCGTCAGGGGCAAGCCCGCACCGGCTCTACGACCCAGGCCATGCTCAAATGGCAGAAGGCCGAGGAAGCCTACTCTCAGTGGGACAACACCGAACAGGCTTTCGAGCAGATTCGCCAGGCGTTGCGACCGTTCTCGCCCACCGGAGAGTTGAACAGTCGGGAGAAGGCCCGGCAAGCGGTGTTGCGTGGGCTGTTGTTGGTCTGGGGAGTGCTGATTGCCTTGGCCGGAAATGCTGGCCAGCAGGCGGTGGCAGCGGTGCGGCAAGCGTCGCGTTGTCCAGTCCTTCAGCGAAAGCTTGCTGCCGGGCTTGACAAGCATGACGCTCTCCCAAAGGATCAGGCGACGAGGCAAGTCATGTGCCGACGCCCGGCCTCAGGTTGGCTGGCTCAGGAGCAGTTTCCGGGTGGCGAGGTAGACGACCTCCGCGCCCTTCAGGAACAGGGTCGGCATCAGCCGATAGGACCACCAGCGCAGTTTCCAGCGCCAGGGAATGACAATGATGGCCCGGTTCCCGGCAACGGCCACAAGGGCCTCCCGGGCGAACTGCTCCGGCGCCATCGGTCGCTGCCGTTCCCAGAGACGCCGGAACTCCTCGCGGGAGATGGGGGTGACGATCTTGCCGAACCGGCCTCCTTCGGCGATGGCTGTGTGGACCGCCCCCGGACAGAGGACACTGACGCGAATCCCGGCGACGGCGGCCTCCACGCGCAGCGCGGTGGACAGGCCGACCACGGCGTGCTTGGTGGTGCAGTAGCCGACCAGTCCTCCTGACGGGATCAACCCGGAAATGGAGGCCGTGTTGACAATGTGCCCGAAACCTTGCCGTACCAGGACCGAGTAACTGGCCTGGACCCCATGAATCACCCCACGCAGGTTGACGTCGAGGATCCGGTTCCAGTCCTCGATCCGGTAATCCTTCACCTCTCCGGCGATCACGATGCCGGCATTGTTGAACATGAAGTCGAGCCGGCCCGAGAGGGCGACCGTTTCCTGGACCACGCGCTCAAAGGCGGGGAAGTCGGCGACGTCGAGCAGAACGGCCCGGGCCCTACCTCCTCTGCTCCGGATGCCGGCCGCGGCCTGCTCGGCCAGTTCGATTTGCAGATCGGCCAGGACGACCTCCGCCCCCCGCTGGGCCAGCACTTCGGCAAGGGCCCGGCCAATCCCCGAGGCGGCCCCGGTGATGATGGCCACGGCGTCTCTGTAGATCCGCAGTTGGTTGGTGTCCACGCGATTCGCCATCCATTCTTGTTCACGCTGTTGCCATTGACTGGTCCGTCCCAGTCGAATTGACTCCTCACCCCGACGTGTGCCATTCCGGTGGCTGCTTCATGTTCTCCCGGTACAGAGCCTCGAACTCCGGGCTGACCTCCTGGGCCTCGCCCTTGAGTTGGTGCAGGAGCTTGCGCTCCTCGTCCTCGATCTTGCCCTTGTCGAAGAGCATTTGCCGCAGCCACTCCGTCTTCTTGGGCCCGATCCGTCCGGTTGCCAGGACGGAGTCCTTGATCGCCTGGTAGAAAAACCGGTCGAAGGCTGGAGTGCGGTGGGGCATCCGCTTGTGTAACTCGACGAGGAAGTCGGCTTTCTCGCGGTTGATCCTCCCATTGGCGTCCAGCACCTGGCGCAGCAATTCCACGCCGTGCTCGTTTACCCTCCCTTCGGCGAGGAGTCTCTCTTCGATCTCGCGCAAGTTTGGCATGATTCGATCTCTTGCAAGGTACTCGGTCCTGACTAGCCCGGCTTTGAATCCCTTTTGCAACTGGGATGCCAGATTGCTTAGAGCGTTCGGAACCACTGGGAAAGGCCGCGATTTCCGGAGCGCCAGCTGGAAGGACTTCGGGGAAAAGCACCTGCTCCGCCAGGATGTCGGGCTGCGCCACGGCATCGCTGAATGACAGAGATATGCCTTTGTGTCTTGGCAGAGGACCGATCAGACAGAATGTCAGCCTGTCACTTCAGGGAACGGGGCGGAACAACGTGAATCCTGGCACTGGCATCCCGGTTGCACTGGCCAGCCTGGGGCCTCCATTCCGTTCCTCGTCAAACCGTCGGAGGCGACAATGCGCTGGGTATCCTTCGCGGCCACAACCGTCCTCGTTCTGTTCGCGATCTGTCTGCTGCTCCTGGCCTACCGGGTGGTGGACAAGCCCCGTGGCCAGGATGCGGCGTATGATGCCGCGATCGATTACTGGTCGGATACGTTCAAGGCCCTTGGATGGATTGGGATTGTTGTTCTCACTCTTGAGGTACTCACCCTCTGGGTGAACCAACCTCTGTGAGCTGCTCAGGCGTCGGCCGTACCCAGCGGTGTCTGGTATGACCTTTGCGAACAGAATTCCTGGAACTCGTCGCCGGTTCAGCCATTGGTCTGGCTGAACCAGGGCGGCCGGGGCAAAAATGGAGAAAAGGCGTCATGGCACTGAAACTGAATCAGCAAGCTTTCGATCATGCCAATGAACTCATCAAACAGAGACGGGTCGTGGTGGACGACAGGGGCGTGTGGAGCCTGCATCGACAGTCCGCACGGGAAGTGAATGCGTTCATCCGCCGGCAAGGACTCAAGGAATACGCGAAATGGTATCTCGGGGTCGATGACGAGAAAGGCGAGGATACCAAGGGAAGGTACAAGTTCCCCTACGGGGACTTCAAGAAGGTCCATCGCTGTGGAGTGCTGTCCGCGGAAAGCAGGGCGGGGCAGTACAAGCACGCGGACATCGAGTCTGCAGCAGCCCATTTGCACGGCATGCTTGAGAGTCTGAAGCAACGCGTCAGCACAGCACACAGCGGCTGAGACGGGAACGTCTCGATGAAACGCATCGCCTGGAGATCAAATCATGGGGACCAACCGCCAGAAACTCTCTTGCCCCGCGTCGAGGACACCAGTCCGGGCGGCCCGCGGGGCCGCAGGGCCTCCCCCGACCGTCACCTTCTGGGGGGGCAGCCGGCAAGGTGACCGGCTCGATGCACCTGGTCGAGTTCGGTCGCCGCAAGTTGCTGCTCGACTGCGGGCTGTTCCAGGGCCCCCGGGCGGAGGCCTACGAGCGCAATCAGCATTTCTCCTTCCGCCCCGAAGCGGCATCGCCGCAACCCGGTGACATTCCGTCCGTTCCTCGTACCCCGACTCAACTTCTGGATGTTCCCTCAATGGAAGGGGAAGCGTGCCCGTCTCCTCGACGCCTGGTTCGAGCGCGTCGCGGCGACGGACGATCACGAATTGAAAATGGACCAGAGCAACCCGGCTTTTGTCAGTCCGTACCTGACGGCTGCCGAAGCGGCCGCCTACATTCGCAGTACAGTCCAGGCTATTTACAGCCTTGTGAAGCGGCGGAAGCTCTTCCCGATGCCGGGGCGGCCTGGGCGATTGCTTTTTACGCGCGAGGCGTTGGACCGATACCTGAGTGGGCGATACCGCCGCTGATCCCTCACCCTTCCTTCGCGTCTTGCTGATAGCGCGTCTGGAGAGTGCCGAGCACCTTGTCGGCAATCTTGGTCCGGTTGAACCTCGCGTAGTGGGCCTTGATCGTTTCGACTCCCCAATCGAATGCGATCGAGGCCCCCTGAAAATCCCCGTCGCTGGCTTCCAGATAGCGGCTCATCCCGGTCCCCCGCAGATGGTGGAGGGTAAACGGCACCCACGCCGGGTTCTTCTCCGCCTGCTGGTTGTTGAACAGCTTGCAGGCGTCTTGCAGCCAGCCGTTCAGCCGTCTCGGCTCGAAAGCCTTGATCGCATGGGCGTAGCGCTTCATCCTGCCGCCCTGCCGCTGGTAGTAGGCGGCCAGCTGTTTGGGAAACTGCTCGAAGACGTAGACCGGCCCCGCCAGCCCCTTCAGCTCGTTGAACAGCCACGCCGGCAGGATCGCTTCGCGGGCCTCCCGCCCTTTCACCGCGTCGGGAGGGAAGCAAATCCGGCCGTCGTGCAGCCAGCTTGTCTCAAGGGAAGCCAGGTCCATCGACCGGGAGCCGACCAGCAGCTTCACCAGAGCGTACAGGTAGGCGATCCGCACCTCGCTGTAGGTTGCCTTGAGCCAGCCGAAGAACGCCTTCTCCTCATCGTCGCTCAGCACCCGCTTGTCTTCCTTGTCCACCTTCGGCGGCTTGATCTCCTGCCACGGGTCCACCAGGTTGTACCGCAGTTCCTCGATAAACCAGCGGCTCCAGAGAACGGAAAGCTTGTTCAGATAGCCGCACATGGTCGTGGGCGAGTAGCGTGGGCTGCCGTCGCTGCGCTTCTGCTCGGCCATCCACAGCTTGAAATCCCGGGCGGTCTTGTCCGAAAAATCGCCGGGGCCTACCGAGCCGGGGCGGAACCGCCGCAGGACGGCGACGACGGTATCGAGGTAATCCTGGATGCTGCCGTCGCGCAGGCCGGAAGCGGCCATTGCCGCCCTGGCCTTGTCGATGGCGTCCTTCCAGCCGATGATGCGGCTTGGCTCGCCGCTGCCGTACTCCTCTGTGATGATGGCCGCGGCGACATCTTGAACCTCCCTGATCTTGGTGACCTTTGTGGTCTTCTCCAGCCGCCTGCCGTCCCGCGAGCGGAAGCGGATGAAGATGAAGGGGTCAGGATGACGTTGAACGATAGAATAGGTGACGCGGATGCCCGAAGGAAGGATCACGAGGTTTGGCGCCTGCGCGGCATGGCTGGCTCTCCTGTTTCCGGGCGACAGAAGCCATTTTACCAGCCGGTGAACAGGGGAACAAGGCGGATTGGTGGGGAATTGGTGGGGATTTTTTCGCGAGTTTTCAAAACAGCCTGTGTTTTTCGAGTTTTATCGCAGCGCTGACAAGATTCAGGTTCTTGTGTCCGTAAGGACGTGGAGGTTCAAGTCCTCTCTCCCGCACTCCACCTCAACCCCCGATCAACCCGGGGGTTGTTCGTTTTCCCTTGGTAATTATCGACTTGTGTCAACCGCTCTTCAATGAGGGGACCCTGGGGCTGTCACTTCTTCCAGGGTAGCACGGAAAGGGAGTGAGCAAAATGCCTTTCTGATTTTTTCTTCATGGCAGTCGATCGCCGCGGCCCCGGCGCTTCAATACCGCAGCTCCAGGCCGACCGTGATGCCCTGGGCCCAGAAGCTGGAGCCCGAGAAGTTGAACGCCGGTTGAGCGGGTCCGCTGGCGGGCGTGGTTCCGCCCGAAGCACGCGAGGCTTCGGCCAGGCCGGTGAGAGTGGAGTTGATGGCCGGGTTCATCTGATCGCCCGGCCGGGCGATGGTGCTCAGGAAAAGCACGTTGTAGCCCACCGAGACGCGGACCCGGCCGAACAGGTAGTAGCCGACGTTGAAGTTCCCTTCGGGAACCGCCGCGAAACGAGCCCGAGTGTGTGAACCGATGTTGCTGGGCTGGGCGAAGATGCCGCCCAGCAGCGTCGTCTTGGAGGTCCCCTTGGTGGCGTAGGAGAGATTGCCGCCGGAGGTCTGGGTCGTGCCGGACACCGCAACCGACTCGTTCATGACACCCAGCGACAGGGCGGTGGTCGCCCGGAAGGAGAGAGGGCCCCAGAAGGACTCGCCGCGCAGACCCGTCCGGCCACCGAAAAAGTCGTTGTGGCTGAGGAACTGGTCGGTGGTGTTGAAGAAGCTGGCGGGAACTCCCTTGATGGGACTGCTGGACTGGCCGAGGGTTTGCACGTCAAAGTCCAGGGTCTCGTTCACGTCCAGCCAGCGAAAGCCGGCCAGGGCTTCCAGGCGATAGTTTGCCGTCGAGGCGTCCGGGGGATTGGCCAGCAGGTTCCACAGACCATTCAATTCCGCCCCCTGAAGCCGGGTCGAGACGTTCAGGGTGACCAGCCCAAAAAAGCCGGGCACAACCGCGCCGGTGGCGCTGACCAGGGGCCCGGGAAGGACGTAAATCGATTCGCCCGGGACGCCGTGCAGGTTCACCGCGGCCCCGGTGACGTCGAAGTAGGGGACCGCCAGATTGAGCGAACCGGGCAGACCCGAGGTGAACATCCCCTGCTGGTTGCCGTGGCTGGACGTGCCGAAGTAGGCCGCCTCGACGCCAAAGGGACAGTCCGGGTCAAAGTAGCACCCGGCCGAGAGCCGGCCGCCCAGGTGGGTGCCGGTATCCAGCGGGTGGTCGCCCAGCAGGACCTGGGTGCCGGGCTGTCCCAGGATGCCCGGCAAGGCTCCGCCGGCCACCGACGGGATAGGAGTCCCCGTGGTCACCAGGGGAAGCGGCACCGGGCTGTCCTTGAACCACCACGCCATGGCCTGAAAGTCCACCCAGGTTCGCCAGCCGGCCAGAGGGCCACCGGGCCCCGGGAACAGCCCCGGAACACCGGGGAGCGGAGCACCCCCGACACCGAGAGCACCGGGAACACCGGGAGTAAAGACGGTGTTTGGCTCCACCGCGCCGGCAGCAGGGCCAACGGGTGTCTGGGCACGCGAAGAAGAGGGGCTAACAAGCAGAGCGAGAACCAGAGTGGTTTCCATCCACCGGGCAGCGAATTGCCGAAATGCGCCCTTCATTGGGACACTCCCTTGCGATCCGGAACCACAGAGCAGGAGTCTCCAGACAGGCCGGCAGAGACCTCGCCACCGCCAACCTCGTTATCTTCGATGCAAGCAGACTCACCAGATTATCGGGAAAAACAGATCAAGCACTTGACTCCTTTCTTCACCGAAGCCCTGTGCCGTGAGCAGTTTCCGTTCACCGGAAAAAACCGCCCAGCCGACGTAGAATGAGACAGGGCCCACCAGAGGGTTTTGCGCCCCAGAACGGAGACACGCATGACAGCCAGCAATCCCACGCCAGGCAAGTTCCGTGTCGAAGAAGACTCTCTGGGGCGCGTGGAGGTCCCGGCGGAGCATCTGTGGGCGCTCAGACGGAACGGTCCCGCCACAATTTCCCGATCGGGGTGGAGCGCTACCGCTGGAACCGGCCCGTGATCCGCGCTCTGGGCATCCTCAAGAAGTGCGCGGCCCTGGCCAACGGGGAACTGGGCCAGCTGCCGGCCGGCAAGGTCGAGCTGATCGTCCGGGCCGCCCAGGAGGTGATCGACGGCAAGTTGGACGGCGAGTTCCCGCTGGTCGTGTTCCAGACCGGCTCGGGCACCCAGACCAACATGAACGCCAACGAGGTGATCGCCAACCGGGCCATTCAACTGGCCGGCGGCACCGTTGGCTCGAAGAAGCCGATCCATCCCAACGACGACGTCAACCACAGCCAGTCATCCAACGACACCTTTCCCACCGTGATGCACGTGGCCACGGTCTTGCAGACGGAGGACGTGCTGCTGCCCGTCCTCCGCACGCTGCGGGACACTCTGGACGCCAAGTCCAAGGCCTGCGATCAGGTGGTGATGGTCGGTCGAACGCATCTCCAGGATGCGACGCCCGTGACTCTGGGCCAGGTGATTTCGGGCTGGGTGGCGCAGATCGACCAGGCGCTGGAAGGAATCAGGCGGTCGATGTCAGGCGTTTACGAACTGGCGCTGGGCGGGACGGCGGTCGGCACCGGGATGAACGCTCCTCCGCGCTTTGGCGAAGTGGCGGCGAGCAAGATCGCGGCGGAAACCGGCAAACCGTTCGTCCCGGCGCCGAACAAGTTCGCCGCCCTGTCGGCCCACGATGCGATGGTCGGCGTCAGTGCCGCCCTGCGCACCCTGGCAGGGGCGCTCATGAAGATCGCCAACGACGTGCGCTGGTACGCATCCGGCCCACGGGCGGGTATCGGGGAACTGAAGATTCCAGAGAACGAGCCGGGCTCCTCGATCATGCCCGGGAAGATCAACCCGACCCAGTGCGAGGCCCTGACCATGGTGGCGGTGCAGGTCTTCGGCAACGACCAGGCGGTGGCCTTCGCCGGCTCGCAAGGGAACTTTCAGCTCAACGTCTTCAAGCCGGTCATCTTGCACAACGCCCTGGAGTCGATCCAGCTCCTGGCCGACGCTGCCGGTTCCTTCCGCGATCATTGCGCCATCGGCATCGAGCCGAACGAGAAACGCATCCGCGAACATCTCGACGCCTCGCTCATGCTGGTGACGGCGCTCACACCGCACATCGGCTACGAGAAGGCGGCACGGATCGCCCTCAAGGCGCACCGCGAGGACCTCACGCTCCGCGAGGCCGCGCTGCAATCCGGCTTCCTGAGCGCGGAGCAGTTCGACCAGTGGGTCCGGCCCGAGGAGATGACGCACCCGCTGACGTCCTGAAAGGGAAGGCCGCGCCGAAGGGAAAAACGTTACAATCGCTGCTTTCCTCATCAACATCACCGCCGTTCTCAACCGATGAAAAGCTTGCGTCTTCCCAGACCCGCGGGAGCGTGGTTCGCGCTCCGGTTGGAAGCTTGGGCAAACCAGCATACCCCTTGGAAGGACAGGAGCCCTGTCAGATGCTGCGATCCGGCAGGTTCATCCTCATCCTGGCGCCCCTGATCCTCCCCGGATTCACGCCTTTGCCCGGTCGGGCCCAGTCCTCGGAATTGCCAGTCGCAACGATTCCGGAGGGAGCTGTAGGGAACGCCCTCCGTGGCGTTCCGCTGCGCCCGGAGACAACCACCGCACCCTCCCTGGGAGGCGACGGTCCGGGGGCGATCCTGAAGGCGCCGCCGCTGGAGTCGGGTGATCGGTGCTTCCCGATCAACCTCGCCACGGCCCTGCGGCTGGCCGATGCCCGCCCCCTGATCGTGGCCATCGCCCAGGCCCAGCTCTGGGTCGCCGAGGCCCGGCTGCAGCGGGCCCAGGTCTACTGGGTCCCGTCGCTCATGCTCAACGCCGCCTACTTACGGCATGACGGCCCCGTCGATTTCAATGGGGGCGTCAACGTTCCGCAGGGCATCAACGCCCTGGGGCAGCCCGACCCGACCAGTTTCGGCAAGCCCCTCAACCAGAACCTCAACTGGTTCTACTCCGGCCTGTCCCTGTACCAGATCTGCGCCCTGACCGACGCCATCTTCCTGCCCCTGGCCGCCCGGCAGGACCTGAACGCCCGCAAATGGGACATCCAGACCGCCAAGAACGACGCCCTGCTGCGGACGGCCCGGGCCTACTTCAACGTCCACCGCTCCCGGGGGCAGTATGCCGCCGCCCTCTACACCGTCGAGCAGGGACGCCGGCTGGTCGAGAAGATCAAGGACCTGAGCCGGGACCTGGTCCCCGGGGTCGAGGTGGACCGGGCCACCAACCTGCTGGCCGACCTCGAGCAGACGGCCGTTTCCGCCCGCGAGGAGTGGCGCGTCGCCAGCGCCGAATTGACGCGGGTGCTGCGGCTGGACCCGCGGGCGGTGGTCGAGCCGCTGGAACACGACCACCTGCAGATCACCCTGATCGATCCCGGTCGCTCGCTGGACGACCTCATCCCCATCGGCCTCACCAACCGCCCCGAGCTGGCCTCGCAGCAGGCGCTCGTGCAGGCGGCGCTGGTGCGCATCCGCCAGGAGAAGCTGCGGCCGATCCTGCCCAGCATCCTGATCACCGGCTGGCAGTCCCCGGGCGGCATGACGGACCAGGTGGGCATTTTCGGCACGGGACCGGGGAGCAACATGAACAACTGGAGCTTCCGCGACGACTTCAGCTTTCAGCTCGTCTGGCAGCTCGAGGGCTTCGGGCTCGGCAACGCGGCACGGGTCAAGAGGGAGCGCGCCGTCCAGTCGCGTGCCACCGTCGAGCTGTTCCGCAAGCAGGACGAGATCGCCGCGGAAATCACGCAGACCCAGGCCGACCTGCAATCGGCCGCGGTCCGCGTCTGCCAGGCCGAGCGCTCGCTGCGGGAGGGGCTGTTCACCTTCAACCGGAACCTGGAGGGGCTGGGGCAGACGCAGCGCTTCGGCAACGTCTTGCACCTGGTCTACCGGCCGCAGGAAGTCACCAACGCCTTGCAGCAATTGCAGGTGGCGTTCGAGGAGTATTTCAACACCGTGGCCGATTACAACGTCGCCCAGTTCGAGCTGTTCCACGCGCTGGGCTATCCCGCCCAGGACATCGCGGAGTGGGCGCCCCCGGGGGAGGTCCTCCAGGTGGAAACGTCGCGGCCGGACTACCTGCCCCCGGTGGGCACGGGACCGCCCCCGGCCACTCGATGACAAGGTGACAAGGTGACAAGGTGACAGGGTGACAAGGAGGAGATTCATGCAACCGATGACGTACCGTATCTGGGCTGTTCCCTTGCTGGCTCTGCTTGTCACCTTGTCACCCTGTCACCCTGTCACCTTGTCATCTTCCGGCGAGGAAGCGATCGACCTGAAGCCGCCGCCGCTGGAGGCGGGGGACCTGCGCTTCCCGATCAACCTGGGGACCGCCCTGCGCCTGGCCGACGCCCGGCCGCTGCTCATTGCCTCCGCCCAGGCCAGCGCCTGGAAGGCCGAGGCCGACCTCCAGAAGGCCAAGGTCCTCTGGGTTCCCGCCCTCAACCTCGGCTTCGATTACATCCGCCACGACGGCTACGGCCCGGACGTGGGCCGGGGCATCAACGTCCCGCAAGGCTTCAATGCCCTGGGGCAGCCCGACCCGGGCAGTTTCGGCAAGCCCCTCAACCAGAACATCAACTTCTTCTACGCCGGTGGCGCCCTCTTCCTGATGGAGTACACCACCAACATCTTCTTCGAGCCCCTGGCCGCACAGCAGAACCTGAAGGCCGCCCAGTATGAGATCCAGGCCGCCAAGAATGACGCCCTGCTCATGACGGCCAAGGCCTACTTCGAGGTCCACAAACATCGCGGGCAGTACGCCGGCGCCCTCTACACCGTCGAGCGGGGGCAGAAGCTGGTCGAGACGGTGAAGGCCCTCAGCAAGGACCTCGTCCCCGGCGTCGAGGTGGACCGGGTGCGGACCCTGGTGGCCTCCCTCGAGCAGGACGCCGCCGACGCCCGGCGCAAATGGAGGCGCGCCAGCGCCGACCTGACCCAGGTGCTGCGGCTGGACCCGCGGGCGGTGGTCGAGCCGCTGGAGCACGACCACCTGCAGATCACCCTGATCGACCCCGGCCGCTGTCTGGACGACCTCATCCCCATCGGCCTCACCAACCGCCCCGAACTGGCCGCGCACCAGGCGCTGATCCAGGCGGTCCTGGTACACATCCGCCAGGAGAAGTTGCGCCCCTTCCTCCCGGTCGTCGAACTCAATGGCTTCCAGTCGCCCTACGAGCAAATCCAGGCGGGGGTCCTCGGCATCGGCAACGGCGGCAAGATGAACCTGTGGTCCGCGCGACGACATCAGCCCCCAGCTCCTCTGGCAGGTTGAATCCCTGGGCCTGGGGAACCTGGCGCGGGTCAAGGAGCAGCGTGGCGAGCAGTCGCGGGCCCTCGCCGAGCTGATGCAGGTCCAGGACGACGTGGCGGCCGAAATCACGATGGCCCAGGCGCGGCTGCAATCGGCGGCGGCCCGCGTCCTCCAGGCCGAGCGCGAGGTTCGCGCGGCCCTCGTCAATTACAACGGCGCTGCCGAGGGTCTGAAGCAGACCGAGCGGTTCGGCAACGTCCTGATCCAGCTTTTCCGCCCCCAGGAAGTGGTCGCCAGCCTCCAGTTGCTGAAGGTGGCCCTCGACCACTACTTCGCCACGGTCGCCCAGTACAACACCGCGCAGTTCTTCCTGTTCCACGCGCTGGGTTATCCCGCCCAGGAAATCGCCTGCTTCCGGACGCCCGGCGAGATTCTGCCGGTGGAGACGGAAAGGCCGGGTTACCTGCCCCCGGTGGGCACGGGGCCGCCCCCTCCAACCCGCTAAGGCGAGCGGCAGCACGAAAGATCCCCGTAGCCGCAGGCTTTAGCCTGCGCGGCGCAGGCTAAAGCCTGCGGCTACGGGCAATCGGAAGGAAAGGAGTCCTGCCCGATGGAAAGCAAGCGATTCCGGATAATCTTCATGCTCCTGCTGTGTACTGGGGAACCGTTGGCCGCTCGCGCACAGCCCATGACCCTGCCGGCGGCGGGGCCGGCGCTGCCGAGCCAGAAAGCACCGCTGGAACAGCCGCCGTCCCTGGATGGAGAGATCGTGGATCTGAAGCCGCCGCCGCTGGAGGCGGGGGATGAGCGCTTCCCGATCAACCTGGCGGCCGCACTGCGCCTGGCCGACGCCCGGCCGCTGCTCATTGCCGCTGCCCAGGCCAGCGCCTGGAGGGCCGAGGCCGACCTCCAGAAGGCCAACGTCCTCTGGATCCCCACCCTCAACCTCGGCGCCGATTACATCCGCCACGACGGCTACGGCCCGGATTTGAACCGGGCCGTCAACGTCCCGCAGGGCGTCAACGCCCTGGGGCAGCCCGACCCGGGCAGTTTCGGCAAGCCCCTCAACCAGAACATCAACTACCTTTACTCCGGCGGCGGCTTGACCATGTCGCCCGACACTCCCAACTATTTCGTGAATTCCCAGCTGGGCGCGCCCCTGCTCCCCTCGCCGCAGGCGCTGGCCCTCACGGAGATCATCTTCCAGCCCCTGTACCAGCGGCAGCGGTTGAAGGCCCAGCGCTGGGACATCCAGCACGGCAACAACGAGGCCCTGCGCGACACCGCCCGGGCCTACTTCGAGGTCCACCGCTCCCGGGGGCAGTATGCCGGCGCCCTCTACACCGTCGAGCAGGGCCGCCGGCTGGTCGAGGCGATCAAGAACCTGAGCCGGGACCTGGTTCCGGGAGTCGAGGTCGATCGGGCCAAGAACATCCTGGCCGACCTGGAGCAGCAAGCCGCCTCCGCTCGCCAGTCCTGGCGCCGCGCCAGCGCCGACCTGACGCGGGTGCTGCGGCTGGACCCGCGGGCGGTGGTCGAACCGCTGGAGCACGACCACCTGCAGATCACCCTGATCGACCCCGGCCGCTGTCTGGACGACCTCATTCCCATCGGCCTCACCAACCGCCCCGAACTGGCCGCGCACCAGGCGCTGGTGCAGGCGACCCTGGTGGCCATCCGACGAGAGAAGCTGCGTCCCTTCCTCCCCTCCCTCCTGCTCAACGGCTTCCAGACGCCCGACGAATTGCTCGAAGTCGGCGGCTACGGGGAGGGCAGCGGCGGCAAGCTGAACCAGTGGAGCTCCCGCGACGACATCAGTCCCCAGGTCCTGTGGCAGGCCGAGGGCCTGGGGCTGGGGAACCTGGCGCGGATCAAGCAGCAGCGGGCCGGGGCGTCGCAGGCCCTTGTCCAGCTGTTCATGGTCCAGGACGGGGTGGCCGGGGACGTGACCCGGGCCCAGGCCGACCTCCAGGCGGCGGCGGTCCGCGTCGTGCAAGCCGAGAAGGAGTTGCGGTCGGCCCTCATCAACTACCGGGGCAACCTGGAGGGCCTCAAGCAGACGCAGCGGTTCGGCAACGTCCTCAACGAGATCTTCCGGCCGCAGGAAGTGACCTTCGCGCTGCAGCTCTTGAAGAGAGGCTTCGACCATTACTTCGGCACGATCGCCGAGTACAACGTCGCCCAGTTCGAGCTGTTCTACGCCCTGGGCTTCCCCGCCCATGAGCTTATCTGCGTCCGGCCTCCCGGGGAACCCCTGCCGGTGGAGACGTCGCGGCCGGGCTACCTGCCCGCGGTGGGCACGGGACCGCCGCCGGCCACAAGGTAGTTGTCAGTTGTCAGAAAAGAAGAGGCTTTAGCAAAGTGAGTACAGTGCCCAGGCCGGAGGCACTCCGCTGACCTGCGGTTTCTGTGCAAGTTGCTGTGCAAATCGGCCACCCCTCCCCGGCACAGAAACCGACCCAGCCGCGTCGATACCCTGGAAACGCTTCCTGCTGCACACTCCCTTGCCGACCCTCTGCACTAACTTTGCTAAAGTCTCGAAAAGAACCAGGCTTTCTTTTCTGACAACTGACAACTGACAACTGACAACTACTGACGCTGGCGCTCACGTGTCGTCTTCCATCGCCAGCGATGACTTGGCGGGCAGTGACTCGAGCACCTGCTGCCACCTGGCCACCTGGTCGTTCTTGTCCCAGGCCTTGCAGAGTTGCACCAACCGGCTCGCCGCCCGGGTCAAGCTGACCCTGCCCTCGAGCGGGAGTTTCGCCTCGCGTTGCTTCAGGCCCTCATAAGCCGACAGCAGCAGCGGCTGGGCGGGGGGGTATTGCTGTTGCCGCAGCAGGGCTTCGCCCAGCAGCGACCGCGTGTCGAACGCACCAGTTCACCTGCTGCTGCGGCTGGTGAGACTTTGAAGTCTGATTTCAAGTAATGCCGCCGCAGTCAGGTGCAACTTCTGGTTCGGCGCACCCGCTGTTCCACTCGACCACCTCGCTCCAGAAGCGAATCCGCCTCACTTCGTCGCACAGTGGCAGTTCCCACTCCTCGCCACTCAGGATTCGGCGGAGATACTCCCCGAGGTTGCGACCGCCGTAGATGATATCTGCTTGGTAGACCGACAACGCCGGATTGCCGGCCAGTTCCGGCTCCGCAGGGAGGTACACGTGCTGGCAGATCGGAATCAGCTTTGGTGCCTCCCGAACGCGCTCTCGCATCACCGCAACAGCCTGATCCACGTCGCCGGGCCTTGGTCCCCACGCCGGCCACCAGAACACATTGTGTCGGATGTCAAACTCGAAGCCCTCGACCGGCCAGCCGAGACTGTCTGCAATATACGCCGAGTGCGGCACTCGCCAGTCCGGCCAGCGAGCCCCACTTATCGGCAGCGCGGTGCGGAGGAACGAGCGCAGGTCCGGCGGGAAGTGGCACCCGACCCGCTCCTCCGCTGCCGACAACTCGGACTCGGACAGACCGGGTGCGAACTCGACGCCGCGGTTGGCCAAGAGCGTCAGTTCGCGAGACCAATCCATTGAGGCTCCGTTTCCACCACCGAACGCACAAGCTAACTTGCCGGGGCCGCTGCAAAGACTACATGCCGCGCGAAACCGAAATGCGGCCCCGGTCAAGTTGAGCGACTGGTTAGCCGCGGCCTAGGGGCGACGGCACCTTGGTCCACCGCGTTTGGTGCGGTGCTCCAGAATAATGTACTGAGTTAGTCCCTGTGCGCGGAGTTCGGCCTCTATCTCGGAAAGCCAAGAAGAAATCAACAAGTGTTGTTTGTTGCCTGTTCCTAGCGGACCCGGGTGCGATCTCGAAATCCCCGATGGAATATGCGTAAGACGGAGGAAATCACCCCCGTGTGACGCACGGCCTCTCTCCATCTGGATATCTTCGTCCCTGAGCATAGCGTCCTCTCGCTTGCGCTTACTCGCGGATTGCGACGGCCCCGGACTCCAGGTCGACTGCCACGAACAACTCGCCGCCGTCCATCACGCCGCCGTCGGGCGGGTCGAATGCAAAAACGACGACCCAGGCGACTGGGTGTTTGGAGTTGCGGGACTGTGACACCGTCGTGTCTGGATGAGTGCCCCGCAGCTGGACGCCAGCAAAGTTCGGCAGCCCGGATACGAATTCCGATGCCCGCCGCGCCGCCTCGTGCTGTGCCTGCTCCCGTGTGAAGCGAAGGCGTCCCATCATAATAGACCCTCTGGCGGCTAACGGCCAAGCTCACCTGCCGGCGGGGCTGGGTGAGCTACACTGTCCAGAACCGCTACATGCCCCGCCGGTCAGGTGCAGCGCCTGATTCGGCCTGCACGTCGGGCACGAAGCGGCACACGACATCCCCGTAAGGGCCCAGCGGCCTCAGTCGGTTTGAACCGACGACCTCTACCTCCCAAAATAGCTCGTCGCCCGACTCCTCGTCCCAGGTCGTCAGCACCAAGGCATCGTCAAGCCGCCCCACCACCTCGTCATATTGATCGTGAAGCGGCGCGTTGGCCTGGCGGGTGTAGCGACCGCATCGGTATCTCCAGCCGCCGCCCGTGGCGTTCCGTCGGCAGTGCCCGCGTGGATACCGCTGTCGGATCGCGTCCACCTCGATCGCGGCCAAGTACGCCGGGAAGTCGAAGTCTGGGTCGAAGCTGTCCTGGAACGCCCAGAACCCGTCCGGGTAGAACCGGAGGAACAGGTAGTTCTCGACGTACGTGGGGCCGCCCCGGTAGTAGCCCTCCAGCAGCAGTACAGGCGGGTCACTCATCCCGCACACCTCCGGTGGGTAGGGATAGGTAGGATCTCGCGATCTTTCCCCCCCTCCAAACCGGACGTGCGACTTTCACCGCATCCGGCTTTCCAGGTAACATCCACGCTACTCCAAGAGGGCAGACCAGACGAGAGGTCTTTGTGTCTCAGGGACGCACCAAGGTAGCCGCATTACGCGGCCCTCGACATCTGCATTTCCCTGTGAGGTCTGTTGGCTCTTGTTTGGAGATAACGGCGGGCAGTCCATTCGCCATCCGCTCCGTTACGTCGTTGTTGTCACCCTGGCGGACCTTCACCCTGTCTGACCCATTACAGCTCAGCGTTCGGCTACTACGCCGCCTCCGCCATCCTGCCCGCTCGCTGGCATTGTCGCGTCTGTTGGCCCGGTTGGACTCCAGGTACAGATGCAGCGGTTTAGGATTTCCCACCTTCCGTAAGCACAGACTGTAGAACCCTTAGCTGCCTGCTCCACGCCGGGTGGCTGGGTGACAACACGTTTGGCGTTCGGAAACCAAACGTCCCTCCACCATACCTTTTGGTCCAGGTGATGCAGCCGTTGCACCTGTTATCACTTACGACGCTCACTCGCAGGTTTCTCGCGTCAGCATCGGTTCAGGGTTCGACACGCAGCCACTTTCGGCTGGCAGCCGGTGTTCTTTGTCAGCAGGCTTCCCACCTTACCCTTTGCCAAAGGGGAACGCAGGCTGCTCGACCCTTACACCGTTGTCATGGTATAGCTCCTTCAGAGCAATCTGTACATACGTTAAGTGGCGCACCCGAACGGGTGAGTAGCCTTCCGGCCGGTCTGCATAGCACGCCCGGTCAGCATATCCCAGTCCGGTCAGCATAGCGTCGCGCCTGTCAGCATATCAGGCCTTGCCCGTCAGCATAGCAAGACGCCTGTCAGCATATTCCGGGGTGCCGGTCAGCCTAGCACGCCTTCACTCTATCCGGTCCATCTGCCACCTGCAAGAAAATCCCGAAAAGCCCAGCCGACTACGTCCGAGACAGCCCGACAGGTTGGCAGGCAAGGGACCACAGACAGGCAAGGGCGTTGATCCGAGTGGCAAGGGCGCGCTCTGACCTGTCCGCCAGGCCGCAACCAGCTGGCAGGCTGCCTCCTCACTGGCAGGCAGGTCGAGGGCCGGTTGAGGTTGTCCCGCAGCCCCCCAACACCCAGGAAGGTCAGGGGATTTCCTTGACCGGCAAGACCACTCCCTGCTGGTGAGCCGCGACCCAGAGCCGGCCGGGGTAAACCGCAGCGCGATCCCATCCGTCACCACCGGCTGGGCCGGTCGGCTGGGCTTGCGTGTCTGGAGGTCCCAGGTCCACACTTCCCACTCCAGCTTGTTCAGGGACCGTCTGGTGCTGGCGGAGGCCAGCGTCCGGCCGTCGGCCGAGCACCAGCGCCTGGTGCAGGCGACCCTGGTGGCCATCCGACGGGAGAAGCTGCGTCCCTTCCTCCCCTCCCTCCTGCTCAACGGCTTCCAGACGCCCGACGAATTGCTCGAAGTCGGCGGCTATGGGGAGGGCAGCGGCGGCAAGCTGAACCAGTGGAGTTCTCGTGACGACATCAGTCCCCAGGTCCTGTGGCAGGCCGAGGGCCTGGGGCTGGGGAACCTGGCGCGGATCAAGCAGCAGCGGGCCGGGGCGTCGCAGGCCCTTGTCCGGCTGTTCATGGTCCAGGACGGGGTGGCCGGGGACGTGACCCGGGCCCAGGCCGACGTCCAGGCGGCGGTCCGTGTCGTGCAGGCCGAGAAAGAGTTGCGGTCGGCCCTCATCAACTACCGGGGCAACCTGGAGGGCCTCAAGCAGACGCAGCGGGTCGGCACTGACAACTGTCAACTGTCAACTGCGATTGAACTACTCCACGTCCGCATCTTTAGCAAGACGGACGGGCTCACCGTCCGCCAGGGTCGATAGGTCGCCGACGATGACCGACTCGGAGCCATCGATCGCGGTCCAGCGGCCGCTGACAGCTTGAGTCCGGGACGGGTTGCTGACGTCGCTCAAGCGGAAAGCGCCGTTCGTGTTCGGAACGCGGCGGCTGAGGACCGCGACCCATTCCTCGTCGCTGATGCCCGTGCGGATCTCCGTGCGGACGGCGCGGCCGTTGTCATAGCACCAGATGAACGTCTTGTCGCCGCTGTAGTCCAGGGCGCGGCGCGGCAGCGTCCAGACGTCGGGGCGCTCGATCGGCAGGCTGGCGTAGGCGTACATCCCCGGCAGGATCTTGCTGTCGGTGTTCGGCAGGTCGATCTCGGCGCGGAGGGTCCGGGACTTGGTGTTGAGCGCCCACGACGTGCGGGTGACGCTCCCCGGGATCGGCTCGTCGCGGTACGCCTCGATCAGCACGCTCGCCTTGTTGCCGGGGCCGACGTAGTTGGCATCGGCCTCGGGGACGTCCACGAAGATGCGGACGACGTCGGTGCGATCGACGACGTAGATCGGGGCGGCGGCCCCGCTGGGCGACAGGTCCGGGGCGCGCGCCATCGCGGTCGGGTCGCCGGTCCTCGGCAGCACGAAGTCGAAGGTGTTGGCGTTGCGGGCGGCGATGACGCCGTTGAACGGCGCCGGCAGCACCAGGTAACCGTTCAGCGCCGCCAGCCGCTTTTCGTCGCTCTCGGCCACCGCCAGGTTGGCGATGGCGACCTGGACCGCGACCGCGGCCTGTTCCTGGTCGGCCTCCCTGGACAGCAGTTCCGCTTCGGCCTTGAGGATCGTCGCCTTGGCGGCGTCGCGGGCGGCGGTGCTCGCCTGGAGCTGGTTCTGCGACTCCAGCAGGATCTGCGGCGCGACCACCTGGCGATCCGTCTCGCGCTGGAGCCGATTGACCTGGACATTCCAGCGCTCGAGCTGAGACTGGTACTGGAGCAGGATCGCCCGGGCCTCCTCGAGGCGCGCCGAGGCCGCCTTGACGTCGGCCTCGGCCACCTTCAGCGCCTTTTCGGCCAGGCTGATTCGCTTCTTGTCCAGCGTGACGGTCGCCTTCTTCGTCCGCCACTCCTCGACCAGCTCGGGCACGAAGAGCGTGGCCAGCACGTCGCCCTTCTTGACCTTGTCGCCGATGTCGACGTTCCACTTCTCGATGTAGGCCGTCATCTTCGGGTACACCGACGAGCGCTCGTAGGCGACCACGAAGCTCGGCTGCTCGACGACCCGGGTGATCGTCCGCCGCTGCGGCAGCACGACCTGGACCGCCGGCGCCGTGTTGCCCGTGGACGCAGGGTCGGCCCCGCGGCGCCCGCAGCCGGCGGCCAGGGCGACGAGGAGACAAAGGACCAGGAGGTAGAGGGTCTTCATGGCTGGATCTCCGGACGTGGGTTGGTTGGCAAGGCCGAGCGACCTGGGGCGGAGCCGGCCGCCTCGCCTGCGGGGCCAGGCTGGCTGGCGCTTCGGGCTGGGCGTACAGGTCCGGGTCGTAGTGGACGCTTTCGGGGTGCTCGGGGGAGAGCGACGGCGAGCGGTGCTTCCCGTTGCCGACGACGACGGCGAAGACCGCCGGCACCACCAGCAGGGTGGCGAACGTGGACATGACCAGGCCGCCGATGACCGCCCGGCCCAGCGGGCTCTCCATCTGGCTGCCGCGCTCCAGGCCCATGGCCATCGGCACCATGCCGACCGTCATGGCACAGGCGGTCATCAGGATCGGCCGGAGGCGCTCGCCCGCGCCGATGACGGCCGCCTCGCTCGCGGGCGCGCCCGCCTTCCAGTGGTCGTGGATGAACGTCACGAGCATGACCGAGTTGGACACGGACACGCCGATGCACATGATCGAGCCCATGAACGACTCGATGTTCAGCGACGTGCCCGTGGCCAGCAGGATGGTCACCACGCCAACGAGGACGCCGGGCACGGCGCTGATCGAAACCAGCGCCGTGCCCGGCGACTGGAAGTAGGCGGTCAGGAGCACCCAGATCACGAACACCGCCACCCCCAGGCCGACCCCCAGCGACTTGAACATGTCGTCCATGGGCGGGACCTGGCCCTTCATCTCGACCCGTACGCCGCGCGGCGGCGTCCCGGCGGCGTCGATGGCTTGCTGGACCTGGCGGGCGGCGCGGCCCATGTCCTCGCCCTCGACGTTGGCGTTGATGGCAATGTAGCGCAGCGACGACGACCGGTCGATCTCGCCAGGCATCTTCGTCTCGCGCACCTTGGCCACGTCGCGGATCATCAGGTTCACCAGCGGGTTGACCTGCGTCAGCGGCAGCTTCTCGACCTCCGACTTCGAGGTCATGTACCTGGGCGGCACCAGGACCTCGACCTGATAATCGAAGCCGGTTTTGCTGTAGAGCCAGTAGTTCAGGGCGATGAACCGGCTGGACGAGTTCGCCTCGATCACCGGGTCGGCGGCAGCGCGGAGGGTAATGTCGCTCAGGCCCGCCTTCTCGCGATCGACGTCGACGCGGATACAGGGGTAATCCAGCTGCTGCTCGAACTGGACGTCGCGCAGGTAGGGGATGCGCCTCATCTGGGCGGCCACCTTGTTGGCGTGCGCCTTGGTGTTGTCGAGGTCGGTGCCGACGACGCGGACCGAGATCGGCGTCAGCGCCGAAGCTCATGACCTTGGAGACCATGTCGCCGGGCTGGAAGCCGAAGATGATCGTGCGGGCCTGCTGCTCCGCCTCCGCCCTGGGCAGGCCCCCTGTCTCGAGCCGCTGGGCCATCCAGCGGCCCAGCCGATCGGGCAGGACCTTGCGCAGCCGCTCGCGGAACTCGTCGAGCCGGAGGCCCGAGCCCTCCCGCAGGGCGACGCGCATCCAGCCGTCGTCGGGGCCGCGCATGAACAGCACCATGTTGTTCATGCCGAAGTTGGGCGCGACCTGGCCGGCGTAGCCGAGCGAGATCTTGACGTTGTCGGGCCCGGCTTCCTGGTCGATCTCGTCGAGGCACTTGATGAACAGTTCGCGCGTCAGCTTGTAGTTCGACCCCGGCGGGGGCCGGAAGCGGAGGACGAACTCGCCCGAATCGATCTGCGGGAACAGTTCGGTCCCCAGCCGGCCGCCCACCTGCCAGAGAACCAGCCCGCAACCCACCACGTAGGCAGGCACCACGACCCAGCGCCAGGCGACGAACCGCGCCACGGCGGCCTGGAAGAGGCGCTGGAACCGCCCGAACAGGCCGGCCTGCTCGTCTTGAGGGGCGTGGTGCTTGAGCAGATGCACGGACAGGATCGGCACCAACGTGCTGGAGAGCAGGTACGACGAGATCAGGGCGAAGCCGACCGCCATCGTCAGCGGCATGAACAGCGAGTGCAGCGGGTTCTGCATGACGAGCGCCGGGGTGAACACCGACAGGATACACAGCATGGCCAGCAGGCGCGCCACCGCGGTGGCGTTGGCGGCGCGGAGGACCGCCGTGGCGAGTTTCGGCGTGTGCTCCATCTGCACGTGGGTGTTCTCGATGGTCACCGTCGCCTCATCGACCAGGATGCCGATGGCCAGGGCCATCCCGCCCAGCGACATGATGTTGATCGTGTTGCCCGACAGCCACAGGCCGACCAGCGCGCCCACCAGCGCCAGCGGGATGTTGCAGACGACGACGATGACGCTGCGCCAGTCTTGCAGGAACAGCAGGATCATCAGGCCCGTCAGGCCCGCACCAATCATTCCTTCGGTCGCCACGCTATTGACCGCCTCGATCACCGTGGGCGACTCATCGAATTCAAAATCGACGGTCACGTCCCTGGGGACGAGGCTGCGGAACAGATCCATGGACTTGCGGATGTCAGCCACCACCTGCAGCGTCGAGGCGTCGCTCTTCTTGATGATCGGCACGTAGCAGCAGGTGGTGCGGTTGACCAGGGCGTAGCCGTAGTCCAGGTCGGTGGTGTCCTCGACGGTGGCGACGTCGCGGACGTAAACGTTCCGCCCCAGCTTCAGCGGGATCTTGCCGATGTCCTTGATGTCGGTGACGGTGGCGTTGTTGGGCAGCATCGGCATGGAGTCTCGGACGTAGACGTTCCCGGCGGGGACCACCGTGTTGCCGGTCATCAGCGCGTTGGTGACGTCCTGGGGCGAGAGGTTATAGTCCTGCAGCTTCCTGGGGTCGCACTTGACCAGGATCGAGCGGACGTTGGGGCCGAACGGCGAGACGGCGACCGTGCCCGGGACGTTGGCCGAAATGGACGGCCGGACGATGTTCTGCGCGTAGTCGGCGACCATGCCCAGCGGGGTCGTCTTGCCCCGCAGCACGAGGTAGCCGACTGGCACGCTGCCCTCGTCCATGCGCATGACCATCGGCGGCAGGGTGCCGGGCGGCATGCGCGAGACGGCCCGGTTGGCCATCGCCACCACCGAGGCCAGGGCCCCGGCCATGTCGACGTCGGGGTGGAACGACAGCTCCACCAGCGAACACTGCTGGATGTTCCGCGACTTGATCTCCTTGACGCCGTCCACGTACTGGAAGAGCAGCTCGAACTGGCAGACGACGAAGCCTTCCATCTGCTCGGGGCTCATGCCGCCATACTGGAGGAAGACGTAGATCTTGGGGACGTGCAGGTCGGGGAAGATGTCGACCTGCATCTTGTTCAGGGCGAGGGCGCCGCCGCTGATCAGGGCCACGACCAGCATGAAGGTCGTGATCGGGTTGTGCAGGGCGAGGACGGCCGGATTCATCGATCCGCCGCCTGTCGTTGGTGCCGCAGCCATGAAGAAGGTCCCTTTGCCAGTCCACGTCGGGGGCTCAATCAATGGCCGAGGACCAAACGGGTGGAGAGCCCGGAAGCCTCTCAGCTCAAAGAGATGGTAAACCAGGATGGGCGGGCTGTCCAGGAAAAAAAGTCTTAACGGAGAGAAAAGAGAGAGTTTTCCGGGTCTACCGGCCAGCCTGCCAACTTGCTGGGCGTGGGAGAGAGGCCGGAAGGAGCCGGTCGCTCACCTGCGTTCCCGCCAGACAGAGCCCCGCCAGGTGCTTGCAAGCCTGGAAGTGGACCAGGCCCGCGTTGCCGACCTGCAGACGAGGGCTGGACAAGCTGTTTTCGTTCATTTGCTACAATGAGCCGTGTGGCATTTGAGGTCGTAGGGGCGCGCCGGTGAACAGAACGGAACTTCAGTGGCTGGCGAAAGAGCGAATCCGCGAAGCCAAGGTGCTGCTCGATGCTCAGCACTGGTCAGGCGCTTACTACCTGGCGGGATACGCCGTGGAGTGTGCCTTGAAGGCCTGTATCGCCAAACGGATGCAGGCGGAGGAGTTTCCCGACAAGACCTTTGCCGAAAAGTGCTGGACGCATAATCTGGCGCAACTCCTGGGCCTTTCGGGGTTCAAGGCCGACTTCGATGCCGCCGTGCAGGCCGACACAGACCTGCGGGACAACTGGGATATCGTCAAGGCATGGACCGAGGCGAGCCGCTACGTGCGTCAGAAAAAAGCGGACGCCCAGGATCTCTATGACGCCATTACCGACAGAAAGCATGGGGTGTTCTCATGGCTCAAGCTACGCTGGTAGACACGTACATCAAGGAAGGGCAGCGCCTCATTGATCGGCTTATCGAAGAAGGGGTTGCCGTCACCGCCGCCGCCTGGGTGAAGGAGAGTGAAACCGGGGACTGGTATCTGTACCTTGCAACCCCCCTCGTGACCGACGACGGAGGAAAAAGGCCGGCGTATCATCGTGTGAATGAGGTGATGTGGGAGTTGCAGAAGGAAGGTTTCGGGATGGACCTGTTTGCCAAAAAGGTGATTGGACCGCACGATCCTATTGCCGCGGACCTGGTAGCGAACCGCGACGGCCGCCCCGGGGGACCGCCGACGCCGTTCCGGGGGAGCCGGCTCGGGGACCTGGCTGTCGAAGAAGCCTTTATCTACCCGCGGCCGTCCACGCAGTAGAACGCCCAAGGTTTTCCGGGCCTGCCAACCAGCCTGCCAACTTGCTGGGCGTGGGAGAGAGGCCACAAGGAGCCAGTCGCTGACGGACGAGTGCCAGGGGGTGTCATTTCGCTGCCTGCCAGTTGGCAGGGTATTCGGGAGCAGGCGTCCTGTCTCCCTGGGTCGGCCGCAGCCGCCACCCTACTACTTGAACTCCCCCGGGGCCGCGGCCGGGGGCGGCGTCTTCGCTGCGGGCGGGGGACCGATCGGCGTCCCATCCGCCTTCACCCACTTCGCCCCGACGATCTCCCCGTTATGGCCATTCCCCGAGGCGTCGTGGAGTGCAGTGCCTTCGCCTTCGTCGAAGTGATAGAGGGCGATCGTGTCCTTGTCCGATTCCCAGCGCCTGGCGGGAGTAAAGTCGGTGTCGTAACGGGCCACCCTGGAGAGGCGGACCTCGTTCATCCGGCCGAGAAACCGGCTGCCTTCGTCGGAACCTTGCGAATTGCCGCCGAGGGTCAACGGCAGGCGCGAGGTCCTGACGCCTTGAATGGGCGTCCGGCTTTGCAGTTGGCCATTGACGTAGAATCGAATCTCCGCCTTGCCGTCGTAGACTCCCGCGAAATGAATCAGTTGGTGTCGCGGGATCGGTTGCTTCTCCCAGGCCCGAGAATACCCCTGGGTCGTTTCCGAAAACAGGAGGAAGCCCAGTTTTCTCCCGTCACCGCCGTGACGGACGGGAGGCACACACAAGGCGAATCCGGCCCCGCCGGCATTACACAGAAGGTCAAAGTTCTTGCGTCGATCGACCGGGTCCTCCAGGACCGCCCAGGCTTCCACGGTCAATGCATGATCTTCCAGGATTTTTAGCGACGGAAATCTTACCAGGCTTTTCTCGCCATCGAACGCAAGGGCAAACCTGCCGGTGACCGGTGCCGTTTTCGGCTCCCGGTTGGGATCGGCCTTCGGAGCGACCTGAGCCATCGGTTGCTGCTTCGGTAACAGATGCGTGACCCCGGTGATCTCCGTCAGCGCCAGGGCGAGGACGGGAAGCAACAGGACGGCCGCCGCGGCCAGCCACTTCCCTTTCCCCGAAGACGCCGACTTGCCGCGGGGAATGCGGGAAAAATCCTTCAGCCTGGAGTTGGCCTTGAGCTGGGCCTCGCAGTCGGCAAGCACGTCGGCCACTTCCCGGGCCGACTGGTAGCGCTTGTCCGGGTCCTTGGCGTGCAGCTTGGCGATGATGTCGCACAGCCACTGCGGCGTCTCGGGGATGGTCTCGCGGATGGCCCGCGGCTTGTCCTCGGCGACCCGCTTCAGCACGGCAACCATGCTGTTCGCCCGGAACGGCGGCCGGCCCGTCACCATCTGATAAAGCACGCTGCCGAGGCTGAACAGGTCAGCACGCTGGTCGAGGGGTTGCCCGAGTGCTTGCTCGGGGGCCATGTACGTCGGCGTGCCGGCGATGATGCCGCTCTGCGAGATGCTGGCGTCGTCGGCCGTCCGCGCCAGCCCAAAGTCGGTGATCTTCACCTTCTGCTGACTGCCTTCGAGAAGCACGTTGCCCGGCTTGATGTCGCGATGGATCAGGTCGGTCGCATGGGCCGCGGCCAGTCCCTCGGCAATCTGCCGGCCAATTCGCAACACTTCCGGCACATCGAGCGGACCGACCCGGTCGAGCAGTTGCTGCAGCGTTTCACCGGGGATGAACTCCATCACCAGGTAGGGCAACGGTTGCTCGGCGACCTCGTACACCTGCACCACGTTCTCATGGCGGACCTGCGCGGACGAGCGGGCCTCGCGCAGAAAGCGCTTGCGCCGGGGACGTGGCGGCCAGCTGCGGGGCCAGGACCTTCAAGGCCACCACGCGCTGCAGCATCTCGTCGAACGCCCGGAAGACGATGCCGAACGCGCCTCTGCCCAGCACCTGCAGCACCTCGTAGTGCCCGATCCGGCCGAGCGAATCGGAGCGCGCAGCCGGCGCCAGGAACGCCAGCGCCTCGTCCTGCGAAGGGCCGTTTTCGCCGCCGGCGGTCCGTGTGGCCGCCGCGCCGGGGTCCGGGGTTCCGGTCAAGGCCTGGGTGGCACCGGGGTCCGGGTCGGGCGCCACGGCCGCGGTGGCGTCGAAGAAACTGCCCTCCGGATCATGGGATCGGAGCAGCGCCTCGACCCGCGCCCGGAGCCCGTTGTCGCCCCCGCAGGCACGGTCCAGGTACGCCGTGCGGGCAGCCTCGTCCGACAGTTCGGCGGCTTCGAGGAAGATCTCTTTCACGCGCTTCGGGTCGGTGGCCATGGCGACACTCCGGGTTTGAGTTCACCCAACAATGCGAGAACCGACGCCGTTTGTCTCACCGAATCCGGAAAAAGCGGCGTGGGGGTTGCCCCGTGCGAGGTCGGACAGGATCGGGCTGACTTCGTTCATCGGTTGAGCGTCCCGGTCGATTCCCTCCCACGGAAACTGCCTATGAGTTTACCATCCGCGTGGCCACAAATCCTCGATTTCCTTGGCACGCCTCTTTTCCTGGAGAAAAGAGAGGGGTTTCGGGTGTGCCGGCCAGCCTGCCAGTTTTCGGAGCGTGGCCGGGAGGCCAGGTGGCGCCGGTCGCTGACGGACGAGTGCCAGGGGGTGTCATTTCGCTGCCTGCCCGCCACCTGCCAGGGTATTCGAGGCTTCACTGGCTGGCTGCATCAGGCCGAGACAGGCCCACAAACGTGGATTGGATTGTGTCACTTCTCGTCCAGGACCTGGCGCACCTTCTTGACCAGGGCGATTGGCGTGTACGGCTTCTGGAGGAAGGCGACCTTTTCCTGCATGAGCCCATGCCGGACCATGGCATCGTCCGTGTAGCCGCTGGAGAAGAGCACCTTCAGCCGCGGGAAGCGGGGTCGCAAGGTCTCGGCCAGTTCCGGCCCGCCCATGCCCGGCATCACCACGTCCGTCACCAGCAGATCAATCCCGCCCGGACGCTTCTCCAGCAGGCGCAACGCCTCCTTGCCGGTGCCGGCCGCCAGGACCGCGTAGCCGTAGGTCTGCAAGACCAGAACGGCCAGCCCGCGCACGCCGTCCTCGTCCTCGACCAGCAGGACCGTCTCGGTGCCATGCCCACCGGTCCCGGCGTCCACGTCTTTGGGTGCGGAGACTTCTTCCTCCACGGCAGGAAAAGAGAGTTTGAAGGTCGTCCCAACGTCCGGCTCGCTCTCCACCTGCACGTGCCCGTCGCTCTGCTTGACGATGCCCAGGACCACCGCCAGGCCCAGCCCGGTCCCCTTGCCGACCCCCTTGGTCGTGAAGAACGGCTCGAAGATGCGGGCCTTCACTTCGGGGGTCATGCCGCAGCCGGTGTCGGCCAACGACAGCAGGACGTACCGACCCGGCTGGATTTCGGGGTGCAGCCGGGTGTGTTCCTGGTCCAGCTCCACGTTGCGAGTTTCGATCGTCAGCTTGCCGCCCCGCGGCATGGCGTCACGGGCATTGACGGCCAGGTTCATCAGCACTTGCCCCAGCAGGCCAGGATCGACCTTCACCCGGCTGAGGGTCGGGTCGAGGACAGCGGTGAGCAGGATGTCCTCGCCGATCAGCCGTCGTAACAGCTTCTCCGTTTCCCGCACCACGCCATTGAGGTCCAGCACCTTCGGCTCCAGCACCGTCTTGCGGCTGAAGGCCAGAAGCTGGCGGGTGAGCGAGGCGGCGCGTTCCCCCGCTTCGCTGATGGCCTTGACCGCCGCGCACTGCGGGTCATTGGACCCCAGCCGAGCAAGCAGGATCTGGCTGTAGCCGGAGATGATGGTGAGCAGGTTGTTGAAGTCGTGTGCCACCCCGCCGGCCAGCTGGCCCACCGCCTCCATCTTCTGCGCCTGCTGGAACTGCGCCTCCAAAGACTTTTGCTCGGTAACGTCCCTGCCCAGGCAAAGCAACCCCGCGAAACAGCCATCGTCCCCCAGCAGTGGGGTATTGAACCATTCGCAGACAATCGTCCGACCGTCCTTGGTGAGGTTCTCGTTGACCGAATGGGCCGCCATGTCCCCGGACCGAATCCGCTCCATGATCTTGGCCACGTCCCGATGAAAGGACGCCGGGGTCAGGTCGTTCGGCTGCTTCCCCAGGGCCTCCTCCCGGGTGTAGCCGAAGGTCCGCTCCGCCGCGGGGTTCCAGTCGGTGATGCGGAAGCCGGCATCGAACAGGATGTGGATCAGGGGCATCCGCTGAATTTGCAGCTGGAGCCTGGACAGCAAGGCGTCCCGCTCCGACGCCAGCTGGCGTTTCTCGGTGACGTCCTCGACAACGCCCACCAGATGCACGATCTGCTCACGGTCCCGGACTGGGTAGCCCCTGATCCAGACCCACCGGACCGACCCATCGGGGCGCAGCACCCGGCATTCGGCATCAATGTGACCTGTCTGGTACATGATGGCGTTTTCCCGGCGCATCATCTCCTGGTCCAGTGGGTGAACGCCTTCCATGTAATAGCGGGGATTGTCGATGAGGCTTTGACAGGAGCGGCCCCACATCTTCTCGTAGCCGGGGCTGACGTAGAGGATCTTCGATTCTCGGGCGTCCATGACCCAGAGGACCTGGTGGAGATGTTCCGTTAGCTCCCGGAACCGTTCCTCACTCTCGCGCAGCTTTTTCTCAGACAACCTCCGCTCCAGAGCGTACCGGATCGACCGGCGCAGCTGGCCGGCGTCGGCCTGCCCTTTGACGAGGTAGTCTTCCGCCCCTTCCTGAAGCGCCCGCAGCGCCAGCTCCTCGTCATCCTTCCCCGTGAACACGACCACGGCGACCTTGGTGTTCTTGCCGCGCAACCTGCGGAGCGTGTCCAAACCCTGGCTGTCCGGCAAACCCAGGTCGAGCAGGACCACGTCGAAGTGCGCCTCCGCGAGCAGCCGCAGCGCCTCGCCGAGTCGTTCGCTGCTCCGCAGCCGGAACCGGCTGGGAGGCGACAGCGCCTCTTCTGCCAGCAGCACGTCGCTTGGGCTGTCCTCGACCAGCAGAACGTCCAGAAGAGCTTCAAACGGCATGTCAGACGCCCCCCGGCAACGTGACCACCGCGAACCAGAAACGCTCGATGGTCCTGACGACCTCGGCAAACTTCTCGAAGTCCACCGGCTTGACGACGTAACAATTGGCGTGCAGCCCGTAGGCCCTCAAAACGTCGGCCTCGTCCTTGGAAGACGTCGAGGACGACCACCGGGATGACCTTGAGACGCTCGTCCTCCTTGATCTTGCTCAGGACTTCCCGGCCGTCCATCTTCGGCAGGTTGAGGTCCAGCAGAATCAGGTCCGGGCGAGGGACGCTGGCGTACTTGCCTTCCCGGCGCAGGAAGGCCATCGCCTCCACTCCGTCCGGGACGGTGTGGAGGTTGTTGCAGACCTTGGAGTATTCCAGCGCCTCCCGGGCAAACATGGCGTCCGTCGGGCTATCCTCCACAAGGAGGATCTCGACCGGCCTGAGCTTTTCCGGCCGTGTCATGGCGGGGTCCCTCCCCCGGCAGGGATGGTAAAGAAAAAGGTCGAACCCGTGCCGGGCGCCGATTCGACCCAGATGTGGCCTCCGTGACGCTCCACGATCTTCTTGCAGATGGCGAGCCCGATGCCGGTGCCGGGATACTCGTTGCGGGTGTGCAGCCGCTGGAAGATGACGAAGATGCGGTCAAAGTAGTCCGGCTCGATGCCGATGCCGTTGTCCCGCACCGAGAACACCCATTCGCGCTTGCGGCGCTGGACGCCGACGTGAAGGGCGGGCTGTTCCTGGCCCCGGAACTTGATGCCGTTGCCGAGCAGGTTCTGAAACAGCTGCGTCAGCTGAGCGCCGTCGGCCAGGACGGTCGGCAGGGCGTCGTGGGTGACAATCGCCCCGGACTCGGCGACGGCAGCCGCCAGGTTCGCCAGCGCCTGCCTTGAACATGGCGTTGCCGTCGGTCGGCTCGAATTCCTTGCCCCGAGTGCCGACCCGGGAGTAGGCCAGCAGGTCGTCGATGAGCGTCTGCATCCTGCGGACGCCATCGACGGCGTGGTTGATCAGTTCGTCGGCACGGGCGTCCAGTTGACCCTGGTAGCGTTTCTGGAGGATCTGCACGCACCCGGCGACGGCCCGCAGCGGTTCCTGGAGGTCGTGCGAGGCGACGTAGGCGAACTGCTGCAGGTCCACGTTGGAGCGGGCCAGCTCGGCGGCGGCCTCCCGCAGCTCGGCCTCGGCCCGCTTCCGCTCGGAGATGTCCCGCACAATGCCGGTGAAGTAGCGGCGGTCGCCCAGGCGAAACGCGCTGACGGCCAGGTCCATTGGGAAGGTGGTGCCGTCCTTGCGCCGGCCAACGACCTCTCGCCCGATGCCGATGATCTTCGCGTGCCCCGTGCGGAGGTAGTCGCCGAGGTAGCGGTCATGCTCGCTGTGGTACGGCTCCGGCATCAGCAGCTTGACGTTGTGGCCAATGACTTCCGGCGCCGCATACCCGAACACGCGCTCGGCGGCCGGGTTAAAGGTTTCCACTGTGCCGGACTCGTCGATCGTGATGATCCCGTCAACGACGTGGTTCACCACGGAGCGCAGCCGCTCCACGGCCTCAGCAGATTCCTGAATCCGCTGCTGCGATCCTGGTTCTCGTGATGGGCGGTCGGGGGTTTCCATGACCGGTTCGACTCCAGGCAAATTGTTCGCAACCGAACATTGTTAAACTAGGATGCGTTGTCCGAAGTGTCAAGCCTCCCGTTGCGGCTGCTTGAGTTTGGGGTAGAATGAACGCATGACGCCGGAGCCCCCGTCGGCGCCCGTGGTACGGGTATCGTCGCAGAGAGGTTTCCGGCAATGGCTGACGCTGCGCCTGGCGCTGACACAAACCTGCTTCTGGCGTCCCTCTCAGCCCGGGAGCAGCGCCGCTTGCTGCGTCGAGCGGAGGCTGTCGCCCTGGAGACCAACGAAGTTCTTTATGAACCGGGCCAACCCATTGAGTACGTGCATTTCCCCACGAAGGGATGCGTGCTCTCGGTCCTCCGGGGGTTGGATCCCGGCAAGTCCTTTGATGCCGGGCTGGTTGGCTACGATGGCCTGGTGGGAGTGGAGCGGTTTCTCGGAGTTGAGGAGGCGCAATTCGGGGCCACAGTGCGCGTCGGCGGCGGGGCGCTGCGGCTGCAGGCCGAGGCGCTGAGGGCCCAGACACAGGACGGCGGCAAGCTGACCGAGGTCCTCCAGCGTTACGTTCAGTACCTGCTGCTGGCCTACTCGCAAAAAGTCGGGTGCAACCGGTTTCACTCGCTGGAGAGGCATTTCTGTTCGTGGCTGCTGCTCCTTCACGACCGAATCGTGGGCAACCAGCTGGCCATCACCCAGGCGATTTTCGCCCGGATGCTTGGGGTCCGGCACGTCGGCATTTCGCAGGCGGCACGGAAGCTCCAGAAAGCAGGGGTGCTGCGTTACAGCTGGGGGGAACTTACCATTCTCGACCGCGGCCGGCTGGAAGAGAATGCCTGCACGTGCTACCAGCAGTTTACCCAGTCCTACCAGCGCTTGCTTGACGGGGCCTGGCCCTATCGCTGACTTCGAGCGACAGCGACCCGCCACCAATCCGGGGAAAAAATCCGTGGATTGTTGCCAGCAGAACCTTTACATCGCGGCCGGAAGATGCGACCCTGATGGGCAGGAGCCCGTTGATCCGGTAACCAGTCATTCGCGCACCCAGGGGAGCAACCCATGATCCCGGAAGAGTTGGCGGAACAAGTACGGACGGAAGTCAAGCGCCTCAAGGAAGTGCAGGACATGTTCTTGCAGACCTACAAGCAATTGTGCGTTCATTTCGGCGGGTCCAAATGGCCGAAATCCAAGGTCGAGATGGTGCTGCATCGCGTTCGCAGCGAGGTCATCCCGATCATGGAGCAGGCGGGCCTGGAGCATAACGCGGTGCAGGCGCTTTGTTCCTGGGCGGAAAAGCTGGCCGTGCAGCCGTAGCCGTCTGTCCAGTCGCCGCGGCGGCGTCTAGATTGACACAAGCCCGAAGCGCCAGCGCCGGGATGGGGAGGTCGTCCCGGCGCTGGCGCTTCGGGCTTGTGTCACGGGACGTGCAGCCACTCTTGCAGGGGGCGTGGATCATGACAGCAGCAACTGCGGACATCGGCCTGATCGGCCTGGCAGTGATGGGCGAAAACCTGGTGCTGAACATGGAAAGCCACGGCTTCCCCGTGGCCGTGTTCAACCGCACCGTGGCCCGGGTCGATCAGTTCGTGGCAGGCCGGGCCAAGGGGAAGCGCATCGTCGGCTGCCATTCCATCAAGGAGCTGGTCGCCTCCCTGAAACGGCCTCGCAAGGTCATGATCATGGTCAAGGCCGGCTCGGCGGTCGATCAGGTGATCGAGGAGGTCGCCCCGCATCTGGAGTCCGGCGACATCCTCATCGACGGCGGCAACACCCACTACCCCGACACCACCCGGCGGTGCCGGTCCCTCAAGGAGAAGGGCTTGCTGTTCATCGGCACAGGCGTTTCCGGCGGCGAGGAAGGAGCCCTGAAGGGGCCGTCGATCATGCCCGGCGGCGATCCCGCGGCCTGGCCGCACGTCAAGCCGATCTTCCAGGCCATCGCGGCCAAGGCGCCGGACGGCTCGCCCTGCTGCGACTGGGTCGGCTCGGAGGGGGCCGGCCACTACGTCAAGATGGTCCATAACGGCATCGAGTACGGCGACATGCAGCTGATCTGCGAGTCGTACCACCTGCTGTTGGCCCTGGCCGGCCTGGACGCCAGCGGGCTGCACGACGTCTTCGCCCGCTGGAACAAGGGCCGGCTGGATAGCTATTTGATCGAGATCACCCGCGACATCTTCGGCTACCGCGATCCGGAGAGCGGCAAGCCCCTGGTCGATCTGATCCTCGACGCGGCCGGGCAGAAGGGCACCGGCAAGTGGATGGTCGGCTCGGCCACCGACCTGGGCATCCCCTTGACGCTGATCACCGAGGCGGTCTTTGCCCGCTGTCTGTCCGCCCAGAAGGAGGAGCGCGTCGCCGCAGCCAGCGTGCTGCACGGTCCCACGCCGGCCGTGACGAAGGACCGCGAGACGTTCATCAATGACGTCGAGTCGGCGCTGTATGCCAGTAAGATCATCTCCTACGCCCAGGGATTTGCCCTGCTGCGGGCGATGTCCACGGATTCGGGCTGGACGATCAACAACGGTGCGGTTGCCCTGATGTGGCGCGGCGGCTGCATCATCCGCAGCGTCTTCCTGGGCAAGATCAAGGAGGCGTTCGACCGCAACCCGAAGCTGACCAACCTGCTGGTCGATCCCTACTTTGCCGCGGAGATGGAGCGGGCCCAGCCCGGCTGGCGCCGGGCGGTCGGGGCCGGCGTCGCCAACGGCATCCCGCTGCCGGCCATGAGCGCCGCCCTGGCGTACTTCGACGGCTACCGCAGCGGCCGGCTGCCGGCCAACCTGCTCCAGGCCCAGCGCGACTATTTCGGGCGCACACGTACGAGCGGGTGGATCGGCCGCGGGGGCAGTTCTTCCACACCAACTGGACCGGCCGCGGCGGCACCACGGCCTCGACGACGTACAACGTGTGATGTCGACTTTTGCCTTTGTGGAGTGCGGCAGTGCTTTGCTCTGCCGCTTTTGTTTCTCTTGTCTGGCCTTTGGTTTCTTCTTTTGCTCTTTTGGAGTGCCAAGCGACTGCCCAACTCCCGAGAGAAAAACAGCCCAAACAGGAGAAACCAAAGCGGCAGAGCAAAGCACTGCCGCACTCCACAAAGGCAAAAGTCGAACTGATGAGTACCGCAGAAAGTCGCCTTCGACTGGCCCTGACCTCGACCGACCTCCGCCAAAGCGAGGCAGTCTTGCAGGAGCTGCGCACGCTGCCAGTGAACGAGCGGACGGCCTTACTGGCGGACGTGCAATCTGCGCTGACCCATGCGGACAGCCTGATCCGCTGCCGTGCCATCCGGACCTTGACGGCCCTTCATCCCGAACCGGCCTCGTGCCTGTCCCATGTCCTTGATCGGCTGCGCGATCCGAGCTGGCCGGTGCGGGAGGCCGCTGCCGAGGCGCTGCGGCAGCCCGGAATGACCGGGGCGGGGCTCATCGATGCTCTCGTTGACGCGACCCTGCACGATCCGCAGCCGCTGGTGCGTTCCGCCGCGGCCCGGGCCCTGGCCGAGCGGCCCGGCGAGAGCCAGACCGCGGCGCGACAACTCCACCGGGCGCTGGACCATCCGCACGTCAAGGTTCGGGCTCGCGCTTTGCTCGCCCTGGGCCGCTTGCCCGCCCAGGCTGGCGAATCCGTGCCGCTGCTCCGCGAGCAGCTTCAGGCGTCGCACTGGCGGATTCGCCTGAGCGCGGCCGAGGCCCTCGGCGAGCTGGGACCGGCTGCTCGGTCTGCCGAGGCGGATCTGCTGAGGCGGGCGTCCGATGGCCACCCTCGGGTGAGCCGGGCGGCTCAGGCAGCGCTCGATCGAGTTCGTCGCTGACGCTCCCGCCAATGCTCCGCGAGGGATTTGCACCCCCATCTCCCGGCCACATGCCAGGCGTTCGACTACTTGAACGAGCGGAGCAGTCACCCCGTCCGGGATTTGCACCCGGATTCAGCCGGATTATGAGTCCGATGTCCTACTACTTGAACGAACGGGGTGGATGAACCTGAGCAGCCGTCCGGGTATCTTATCCAGCAGGACCTTTTCCGCAACGCCGGCTGCCGAGGTGGCTCATGACGACCCGAGAAGGCTTGTTCCAGGCGATCCTGCACGATCCGGACGACGTGGCCGTCCGTCTCATCATGGCCGACTGGCTCGAAGATCAGGACAACGAGGTGGACCGGGCCCGGGGGGAGCTGATTCGGCGACAATGCCGGATGGATCAACTCGTCGAGAATGGGCGGAAGTGGAAGGAGCAGCACAAGGCCGTCCAGGCGTTGCTGAAACGGCACGTCCGGGACTGGAATGGTCCGTTGCACGAATACCTACATCGGAACGGTCTGGTACGTGCAGTTTCCAGCCGCAGGGCCAAACTCAAGCCCTGGGTCTATCGCCGCGGCTTCGTTGAGGTCCTTCACCTCGATGCCGCGACCTTGGTTCAGCATGCCCAGGTGTTATTTCAACTCGGTCCAGTCCGCCATCTCAAGCTCTGGAGCGTATCCAGCTGTCTGCGCAAACTGGTTGGCTGTCCTTTCCTGGCCCGGATTTGCTCCCTTGACCTGACCAACAATGGCTTGAGCGATGCAGACGCCCGGCTTCTCGCATCTTCGGATCATCTGCACGCCTTGCGAGACCTCTACCTGAATGAAAACCAAATGAACGTAACAGGCCCGAGAGCCATCAAGAAGGCGTTCCGGCAGGCTCAGATCCACTACGCCGGCTGGACTTGGTGAGCCGATCACCAGGGCGCCTCCCGGAAGTCCTTCAGATACTTGCCCCAGACGTTGTCGCAGCCGCGGACGCCGGTGAAGATCGGATCGCAAACCCGGGCCGCAGCGTCGATCACGTCCAGCGGCAGCCGGAAGCCGGCCGCCTCCATCTGCTCGGCCTGCGGGCGCGGCGCCTCGTTGGAGATCCAGCCGGTATCGACGCTGTTGACGTAAATGCCGTTGGCCGCATGGTCCTCCGCCAGCGTCCGCGTCAGCATGTTCAGGGCCGCCTTGGCCATGTTCGTGTGCGGATGCTTGCCGCTCTTGCCGGCCCGGAAGTTGCCCTCGACGGCGGAGACGTTGACGACGTACCGCGCCGGGTGGGGACTGCGCCGCAGCAGCGGCGCCAGCCGGGTCAGCAGCAGGAACGGGGCGAAGCTGTTGACCGCCTGCACCTCCAGCAGTTCCACGGCCGAGACGTTTTCGCCCGTGCTGCTCCAGCTGTTGCTGATCCGCAGGTCCACTTGCTGGCCGTGTTCGTCCCGGGCCCCGGACGGAAACACGCTCTCGTCGTGCCGTTCGTCGCCCGGCAGCAGCGGCGCCTGGGTCAGCAAGGCCGGCCCCACGAGGTCGGCCGCGCCGGCGGCCACCAGCCCCGTGCCCTGCGGCGAGAAGCCGAGCAAGCCGGCCGGCGTCGGCGGGGAGGTCGTGGCCAATCTCGTCGAGCAGGTGCCGGTAATAGGCGGGCGGCCGACGCACCGTCTGGGCGGCGTTGTTGACAAGCACGTCCAGGTACGGCAATTCCTGATTCAGATGCGTCGTGAGCTGCTCCACGGCCGAGAGATGGCGAAGGTCGAGCGCGTGCAGGCTGAGCCGGTCGCGCCAGGACTCGAAATCCGGCTCGCGGGCATAGCGGCGCACGGCGTCGTGGACAAAGCGCGTCGTGCCCAGCACGCGGGCGCCGGCCCGCAGCAGCTTGAGCGACACCTGGAAGCCGATCTTGATCCGGGCACCGGTCACCAGGGCGATCCGTCCGGTAAGGTCCGCCGTGGCCTGCCGTTTGGCGTAACTCCGCTCCGCGCAGGGAGGACAGAGCGAGTCGTAGAAGAAATGCACCCGCGTAAACGGCCGATCACAAACGTAGCACGGACGCGGCTGGCTCAGTTCTCCGGCCAGGGTGGGCTTCGTCGGTCGTGGCGTCCGATGAGGGGCTGCGAATGCCGGTGCGGTCGAGCAAGTCGCGGTCGCGCTGACGGACCTCCCGGCGGTCCTGCCCGCGAGCGGCATGGATCAAGCGGGAAGCCAGGCGGCGCACCTCCGCACAACGCGGATCGCCGGAGGTCAGCAGGGCCGGGCAGAAGGCGAGGGTTTGCAGCACCTTGAGCGCGGCCGCCAGCTCCTCCCCGGTCAGCGAGGGCATCGGTCGTAAGAGAGGATCGTTCATCCGAGCATACCCCGCAACCCCGAGGAGAAAGAAGCGGGGCAGTCCGCCCGATGGCGGGACTGCCCCTTTGCTTGCGAGGGAGGTTGTCTACAACACGACCTGGGACACGGAAGGCTCTCGGACCCGCCGTTTTGCGAAATCGACCGGTTGCCGCGGGATTCCGATTGGCGGGATAGTTCCAGTCCGCGGCAACCGGTCGATTTCGCAAAACGGAAGCGGGGCTGAAACAGCCTTCCTTGTGACGCTTGGGTAGGTAAACGCTCGGGCGACGCATCATCGCCCTTGGTGCCACGCACCGGAGCTAGACCTGGCCCTCCATCGCTTGCGATTGGTTATACGCCCCGCCCTGCCGATCCGCAAGTGCCTACCGACCATCAGCATCGTCAGTGCCATTGCTGCCGGTTCTCAACGCGGCGGAACGATGCCGATGGCATCGAGATCCTGAGCGTTGGCGAAGCGCCGCAGCCACTCCGCGAGCTGCTCGGGTTCCTGAGTTGCCTGGATTGCCTGCTCGACTTCCGGGGGCAATGCCCCGAAACGGAGTCGCAAAAGTTCCCCCAGCGTCCGCTTCCGATCCGCCAAAGTGGCTTCGCGTCGGCCTTCGTCGCGGTGGATGTCCGGCGCCATTCGTCGTGCCATTTGCACCTCCAATCGATCCTCGTTATGACGCAGAGCGGCATCGATGCGTTGATGCAGCAGCGGATGCTCACTCGTCTGGCGGGCATGATACACCAGGGACTCGACGTAATCCAATAGCTCCAGCCGCCGCCCCGTCTCGGCGGTCAGTTCCTCCACCTTGCTCACCGTCCTCTCCAGCCGCTGGGCGAACGCACCCCGGCTGAGCTTGCGGGCCTTCAGCAGCGCCAGCACCTGCCCGAGGAAGCCGCCCCTGGTTTCCAGCTCTTCCTCGGTCCGGTCGGGCAGGCTGAGGAACAGCGGCTGGTACATCGGCGTCAGCTCACGGAACTCCTCAGCGTCCTCCATCAGATCCAGCAGCGTACCGAACTCCTCCCAGGAGTACGACCCGGTGTGCAGCACCACCGGCAGGACTGGTTGCAGCTTGACGCTGGCAAGTGAGCTGTATTTCTGCTCGTGCCGCCGAACCTGGTGTTTCCAGATCTGCACCAGGTACTCCAGCACACGCAGCGGCATCAGTCGATCCGGCTGCATTTGCAGCTCGATGAGGATGCTCAACGTCAGCCGCTTCTTGCGTTTGCCGGCCGACAGCAAGGGCAGGGTCAGCACCAGGTCGGAGCTGACGTGGCGATACTCCGAGGTGACGTAGGTGGTCGGATCGACCTGCAGGCCGCGGAAGTCCAGACGCGGCAGCATGCGGGCCTGCACCAGCGTCAGCAGCTCGCGGACGTTGGAGGCATTGGTCAGCGTCAGCTTCAGGCCGTTCTCGGCGAACTGCCTGCCGATGGCGCGCACTCGTTCCTCGCTCATCGCGGCTCTCCGTGGGGTCACGAACGGGAGATGGAAGCGGGGCAGTCCGCCCGTTGGCGGGACTGCCCCTTTGCTTGCGCCGGAGGACGTCTACGACACGACCTGGGACTCGGAAGGCTCTCGGACCCGCCGGTCGATCTCGACACTGCTGTCGGTCGGTTTCACGACTGGCGGGGTTGCCCCAGGCCGACCGACAGCAGTGTCGAGTTCGACCGGAAGCGGGGCTGAAACAGCCTTCCCTGGGACGGATGCACAGCGAAACGCTCGGGCGGCGCAACGCCGCCCTGGTGCAAAGCACCGAGCTAGACCTGGCCCTCCGGCTCTCGTCCTGAGAGGCAAGCAAGGGACGTTGTACGAACTGCTTGACTCGCAGGCAATCGGGCAGCAGGATCGATTCCTGGTCAGTCTTAACAGATGCTTAGGCCTGCCCAGAGGTCTTTCGGCGCAGCGCGAACCCTGACTCTCCTCCTGATGTCCTCCTGTCGTGGTACATTGGCTTTCCCTGGCCTATGCCCAGACGATTACAACCCGGCAGTGGCAATGGAAGAACCGTTTCAATCCTGAAAACGGTGACGTGAAAAGCTATGATTCGCGATCCTCGCTTGACTCGACTCGATGCCACCCGCCTGCGGATTGACAACGAACACGGTATCGAAGCCGTCCTGTTTGCGAATGAACAGGTTCCCGTGGAAGGGTCAGCGGTCACCGAATTGCTTGAATTGCTCGACCTTCAACAGACCGTCGAGCAAGTTGCCAGAGCGGCCCCTGATAGTTTCGATGAACCGCCCGCGATCAAACAGGTGGCCGTCACCCCCGATTTCCACAAGGCACGCGGCATCCCTGTCGGGACCGTCCTGGCGACGCAGGGGTTTGTCGTTCCTCAGGCGATTGGCAATGACATCAATTGTGGCATGCGCCTGCACGTGACGTCTCTCCAGGCCGACCAGCTCACCGGCAAGTTGGACGAGCTGGAAACAGCTTGCCGCCACGTCTATTTTGAAGGCGGCCGCAACATTCCCATGTCGCGCACCCAGCGCGAGGCCTTGTTCAAGAACGGCTTGACCGGGCTCCTGGAAGCGACGCCCCGAACCCAGACCGAAGGGCTGTGGTCGCTTTTCCATGAGCTGAACGTTGGCCGGGAACTGGACCGGATCGAACAGCGCGGCAGTTTGAAGGCTGAGCGCGTCTTCGGCCTGAATGACTTCATGGGCCCGGCGGATCGTCTCAGCCGCGATAGCCAGATCGGCAGCATCGGCGGTGGCAACCACTTCGTCGAAATTCAAAGGGTCGAGACAATCCTCGACGGCGGCGTCGCTCACGCATGGGGCCTGAAGCCCGGCGGAGTCACCGTGATGGTCCACACCGGCTCGGTGTCCATTGGTCATCTCTGTGGCGGCTACTACCGCGACGTGGTGCGCCAAATCCACCCGGCCCGGCTGAAGCATCCCGCCAACGGCATCTTCATCCTGCCGCAAGGCGAGGCTCATCGTGACCAGGCCGCCCTTTTTTGGGACGCCTTGCACAATGCCGCTAACTTTGCTTTTGCCAATCGCCTGTTTTTGGCCCTCATGGCACTGGCGAGCCTGCGGAAGGTCGCTGGGGAAGTGGCGTTCCCGTTGCTGTACGATGCCCCGCACAATCTCCTCTGGAAGGAGCAGCGCGACGGCGAAGAGGTCATTGTCCATCGCAAAGGCGCCTGCCCAGCCCGCGGGTTCGACGCGATGGCAAATACTCCCTTCGCGTACTACGGTGAACCGGTCCTGGTCCCCGGGTCGATGGGGGCGAGCAGTTACGTACTCGTCGGTCAGGGTCACTCAGGGTCGTTGTCGAGCGCCAGCCACGGCGCCGGCCGCAGCCTTTCCCGGGGTGACGCTCTCCGGGGCCACGTGGACGAATTCCGCAAGTTCCTGGCGTCGTTCCGCGTGGTCACGCCCGTGGACCTGCGCCGCCAGGACGTGCGCCTGCGGAAGGACATCGTCGCCAAGAAACTGGAGGAGATCAAGCAGGAAGCTCCTTATGCGTACAAGGGCATTGGCCCCATCATCGAGACACTCTCCGAGGCCGGGATTGCCCGACCTGTGGCGGAAGTGAAGCCGCTCATGACGATCAAGGGCTAGCTCGGAGGAGGGATCAAGCAGGAAGTTCCATATGCGTAACCAGGATTCCCCAAGAAGAGGATCCGAGCAGACCACGCAAGACCAAAGGAGAAAGAAGTGGGGCAGCCCGCCCGTTGGCTCGGCTGCCCCTTTGCTTGCGAGGGAGGGTGTCTACCACACGACCTGGGACACGGAAGGCTCTCGGACCCGCCGGGAGGTCACCTCATCGGTGAGACGTGGGACCACGGTTGGCGGGGTTGTTCCAGTCCACGTCTCACCGATGAGGTGACCTCCCGGTAGCGGGGCTGAAACAGCCTTCCCTGGGATGGAGGAGCGGCGAAACGCTCGGGCGACGCATCATCGCCCTTGGTGCAAGGCACCGGAGCTAGACCTGGCCCTCCATCGCAAGCAAACGTCGTTGTACGATCACCCTGCCGGGAAGACAAGCCGGCAGCGGAGCGCGAAACGAGCAGTCGGCATCAGGGTGAAAGCGTTCCCTGGACCAGCCAGCACAGACCCACCAGGATCAGCCCGCCGACGCCAAGGAGGACGATACTCACCAGCGGCCAGAGGTCCATTGCCGGACGGGCGTCCTCGGATTTGCTGCCCAGGGCCTTCAAACAGGCATGGCAATGGTTGACGCCATCGACGCGGGTGCAGCAGCTGCCGCAGATCACCCGCTTGCAGCGCATGCACACGCCGACGCCGGGACGGTCCGGGTGATAGTAACAGGCCGCCATTTCCTCCCCCTCCCAGAAACGGTTGCAATCCATCCGCCCAGCCGGGACAATCCAGTTCGTCACGGGTCATTGGGGACCGAGGACGAACGGGAGATGGTTGCAGTATGCCCATCCGCTTTCGCTGTTACTTTTGTATGCAACTGCTGGCCATTGCGCACCGCAAGGCCGGAACGGTGATTACCTGCCCGAAGTGCCAGGGTCAGGTCTGGGTGCCCGATCCGAACAAGCCGGAGGAGACGCAGCCGCCTGACGATTACGGCGAGATCGACGTGGAACTGATTGAAGATCAGCCAGCGGGGCCCCGCGTCTTGCTGCACCTGACGCCGACGCGGATCCGCTTGCTGCTGGTGGTCCTGGTAGTGATTCTGATGCTGCTTTTCGGCGTCGGTGTCTGGGTCGGGCGTCCTGGCGAACGTGACGTCCCGAAATTGATTCATCGTTTCGCGTGCTGGTCCGCGCGAAACGATGAATCAGGTTTCCACAGCGTGACGGTCGCATCGCCGTACTGCGGGAACGTCCAGCGCCTGACCTCGCGAAACACCTTTTGCTCCTGCATCCACTCCGGGACGCGTTTGTAGCCGGGGAACAGGTCGCACTCCGCGAACGGCGATCCCGGCGGCAGATCAATGAATACCAGGGCATCGCAGCGAGTGGTCTGCAACCAGCGCTCAAACACGGGCCGATTACCGTCCGGATCGGGGCCGAAGCCGCGCAGGTCCGTCTCCAGCCGGCCCTGAACGCCGGCCCGCTGCAGGAAGGTCCAGGCCGACAGGAACTTGAGCGGCACGTTGCTGAGCATCACCACCTGCCGGCTGCCGTCCAGCTGCGGCAGCACGGGCCGGAACAGATCCAGGACGAAGAGATCGGTTTTTCTCGGCCCTCCTTCGGGCGACCGTCCCGGCTGGGCCAGGGCCAGGGCCTGGGCCCCGACCAGCAGGGCTACCAGGGCCACGGTCACTCCCAGCTTTCGGGCCGGCCAGTCGGCGATCCAGCGCAGCTGAAGCAGCTGGGCCACGCCGACCCCGGCCAGGACCCACAGCACGGCGATCCAGGAATGGAGGAAGCGGCTGCGCAAGGTCGGGTGCGACATGGTCATGGCGCCGGCAATCAGCAGCACGCCGAAGATCAGGGCCGAACCGGGACGCAGCCGGGAGACGCTCAGCAGGGCCGCCAGCGCCAGCCCGGCCACCAGGAACGCCAGCCAGGAGACGGCGTGGTAGTGGTCGGCCAGGCAGTCCCAGTAATAGGGCAGGCCCCCGAGCAGGCCATGCACTTCACCGCCGACGCCGTGGCTGCGCGTCAGGTAGGCCAGGCAGTTGCCCAGGCGCTGCGGCCACAGGAACCAGACGATCACCGGCCAGACGTGCCAATACACCAGCTGCTTGCCGGGGACCGGCAGCTGGGCCGTCAGCGCTCGACCCTGGTTCCACCACCACGGCCACAGACGCAGGAACACCACCCAGACGATGACGCTGAGGGTGTTGTGCGGTGAGCGCAGCGAAATCTCCCGCCCGAAAAGGTGGATGGTCCCGCTGGTATACAGGGGCAGCGTGAGGACAAGGACCAGCACCGCGAGCACCCACGTCAGCGGGTGGCGGAGCTGGGCCTTCAGCCAGGCGCGGACGTCCCAGCCGTGCAGGGCCAGCAGCAATCGGCTGGCCAGGTCGGGAAAGTGCGGCGCCGCGCTGACGGCGATCAGGGGCAGCAGGACCAGCAGCCAGTAGTTGTACTTGTCGAAGAACAGCAGCGTCATTGTCAGGCCCAGGCCGGCGGCCGAGGCCGGGGATTTCTCCTGACGGACGCGCAGGAAGAAGTAGAGGACGCCCAGCGACAGGCAGGCGCCCAGGCTTTCCAGCATGATGTCGGTGGCGAAGGCCCGAAAGGCGGGGCTGGCCAGCACAAAGAGGGCTGCGACGAAGCCCGCCAGGTTGCCGTTCTGGGAGGCCGGGCACGCTCGACGGGCCGACAGGAAAGCGAAGACGGCGGAGCCGACCCAGCACGCCAGGCTCGGCAGGATCGCCAGCTGCTCGTGGAGCCCGCCAATCGCCAGGACGATGCCGAGCAGCAGCGGATGCAGCGGCCCCCAGATGCGGGCCCCGTGCAGGTCCTTGAGCAGATGCGGCAGGTCCAGCGTGCGGATGTCGATGGCCAGGCTGATGCCGAACCAGAGATGAGCGTTGCGATCGTGCAGTGACGAGTACCACAGTCCGTCCGCCGAGTTCAGGAACAACCGGTACAACCAGACCGCCAGCACCAGGCCGATCAGGGCGACGAGCAGCGGCGGCAGCTGGACCGCGACAAAGGAGGTTTGCTTCCTGCGCCGGAGGGGGCGACGCAGCTCTTGGGGGCGCAGCGCGACTGTGGGTAACGGCCTGGCAGCAACCACGGCGGCATCCTTTCCTCGTCCGGCGAACGGATTGGTACGCGGCCGTTCGTGGGCGAACGGCGGGAGGGGGCTATAAGGTTGGGTGGGAGTGCGGTCAAGAGGAAAGGAGGGGATGGGTTTCTGCGAGTGCTTTGAGGAAGGAAGCGCAAGGCGAGCCGGGAGCGTCAGCTCCCGGATTCGTCCGATTCGTCGGAGAATCCGGGAGCTGACGCTCCCGGCTCGCCTTGCGCTTCCTTCGATTAGATCACGGCTGGACCACTGCCTCGATGGTCACCGAAACCGGCACTTCCTGGGCATCGGTTTTGATCTTCAGTTCGCGTTTGAACTCGCCGGGCTTGTCCTTGTCAAACAGGCACTGGAACGTGATGGTCTGCACCCGGGCCACAGCCCCCGTGGGGGTCTTCAGCGAGATGGTGCCATCCACGCCCTGCACTTCGAGAACGCGGAACGGTTTATTGGCCTGCACCACGACCCGGCGCGTCAGCGTCTCGCCGGCCTTGACGTTGCCCAGGTTCAGGGCGTTGGGCGCCACCGTCAGCGCCGCGGCGACGTTGGCCTCGACCAGCAGCGGCACCATCGGGGCGTTGGGATCGTTGGTCTTCAGCTGGATAAAATCCTTGATCAGGCCCGGGGGAGCGTTCGGCAGCAGGGTGACTTGCAGGGTGTAGCCGACCTGCCCCGGCTTGCGATACTTCTCGTTGTGGACCACGGTGATGGGCAGGTCGTTGGGGACCACGACGTTTTCGAGCTTCCAGTCGAGCCGGCCGGCGTACTCGACGTCGATGGTCTGGAGGAGCTTCTGTCCCTGGGTGACCTGGTTGAAGTTCACCTGGCCCGGATTGAAGACGATGTCTTGCCGGCTGGTGGCCGAGACCTTCAGTTCGGCGCTGGAGGTGAACTCCGGACCGACCGTGACGCGGATGCCGACCGTCTTGGCGCCGGTGAAGCGGCGGGCGTCCATGCTGACGTCGATGGTGGTCGATTCGCGGCTCCAGGACGCGCTTGGCCGGCGTGGCCGTGACGCAGCCGCAGCCGCTGGAGCAGTTGATGACCTCCATGCGCACCGCATAGATGTTGGTAATGGGAAAGCGATGGAAGAGCTGGGCGCCGTGGGGCACGACGCCGAAATCCCTGGTCAGCCCTTCCTTGAACATCTTCTCGGCCCAGGGCTGAGTCTGGGCGGTGGCCGTCGGGACCACGCCTGCCAGAACGAGCACCGCCGCAATCACGTTCCGCATGATTCCTGCGCCTCTTCGCTTGAGACCGTGAGATCCAACCGCGAGGGATTCTAACCAGATGGCCTCCGCCAGAGAAGGCGGATTCTGGTTGCTTGTCTGCCGAAATGCTGTAAAAACAGGGAAGATGATCCAACGAGGCAAATCGGGAGGGCAGCCAATGTCAAGCGAGCTAACCCTGATCAAATCCGCCCTGGTGCGCGAACTGGAGGAACTGCGCGACGCCGTCCGGCAACTGAGCGCCGACCTGGACGAGAAGCAGTTCTGGGAAAAGCCGCTCGACCCGGGCAACTCGATCGGCCATCTGGTGCTGCACCTGACCGGCAACCTGAACCACTTCGTCGGCGCCCAGCTGGCCGGCAGCGGCTACGTCCGCAACCGGGAGAGCGAGTTCACCGAGAGCGACACGCCGCCCAAGGGCGAGACCCTGGCTCGGCTCGATGACGCGGTCGCACTGTTTCACCGGGTGGTGGAGGGACTGAGCGCGGAGCAGATGCTGGCGCCGCATCCGGAGACGCGGTTCGGGCCGGTGCTGCAAGCGCTGGTGCATCTGGTGGCGCACTTCGCCCTGCACCGGGGGCAGATGTCGTACCTGGCCCGGCTGGTGCGAAAGGAGAAGTGAAGGGGCCATGCCGCGGATCTCGATCAAGAGAAGATTGGCGAGACGTCATGTGTTTTATGTGATCGTCATGCTGCTCCCAGTGTGGGGATACCTGTGTTTCCTCTATCGGTTCTGGTTGGAAACGGGATCCCTTTCAAGTCTGCTTGGCAGTTGGTCGGAGTTATTCCTGGGCACCATTGTCTTTTTGCCATTCGCCGCGTTGCTCGCCTTCTTGATTTGGCGTCTTGCGTCCTTGCGCGGTTGGCATCCCGACCTGCTCGCGCTGGCTCGCTACGGGGACCAGCAGGAACTGCTGACCCAGATCGAGGCGGAATTGGACGATCCCTCGCGGGTAGCGACATTCGGCGAGGCGAAGTCGTTCCAACTGCTCCCCCGCGAGCTGGGTGATGCCGAGGTCTGGATCACCGCATCCTGGCTGATCTATCTCAGCGGCGGCGGCAACCGGATGACCGTCTTCCGTCTGGCTGATCTCGTTCTCGTCTACCCCGAGGAGGATCACGTGATCCTGGCGGACAGGTATGGAGTGCGTCTCCAGATTGCCGGCAGCGAGGGAGGAAGGGCCCGGCTCCTGGCCGAGATCCTGATCCGGGTGCCGTGGGCGCTGGACCATTTCGATCCGGAGATGGAGAAGACCTGGAACGAGAACCCCCAAGGGAATCATTGCGCAGGTGGAAAAGCGGCGTCAGGATCTGCAGCGGGAAAAAAGGACGTGACGAGCAACAGCCGCTTGCGGCTTTGAGCCGCAAGCGGCTGGCTGGATCACGCCACGTTCGGACTTCCCGAGGTCTTGGTGGGAACCGAAGTGGGGCCGGTACTGCTCGGCGTTCGTATCTCACCGCGGACAGCGTGCGGAGGGTTCAGGCCCACCGGGGCCGACTCCTGTGCGGGGGCGGACAGTTTCAGCTCGAGCAGGTCGAGGACGTCGGCGAGGGTGACCAGCTTCTCCAGCTCCTGCGGCGACAGGCGGATTTTGTAGTGCCGTTCCACCTGGGAGATGATGCTGACCACGTCGACGGAATCCAGCCCGAGCCCCTCGCGGAGGTTGGTGGAATCGTCCAGGTCCAGATACTTTTCGCCGGTGTCGGCCTCGAGAAGCTCGATCAGCGTGTTGCGTATCAGCGTGCGATCGGGCATGGTGTCCCTTCCTGGTCAAGTAAAGAGGAATACGGTGGAGCCGGCTGGGTCCGCTCCACGATCCAGACTGCCGATCCCTCGGCAAATCCCCATGCGCATTCCGGCCAGGCGCTCCCCTGAAGAGCGTTCTTCCGGGTCAGCCGGCCTGGTTTGAAAATGCAGGCTCTTTAGTACCTCAAGTCGGCCTTCGGGGGCAATAGCGGTTCTCTCACAGCGGACGGTGAACCGCGTTTATTGCGGTTCAGGAAGAAAAAGACCGACGCTCCTCCCACCCAGGGCGATGCCCTGGGCTATCCTGTTGCGCCCCTTCGGGGCGAAACGCTCACCGCCGCACCCGGACCAGTTCAATCAGCGTCCGATGCCCCTGCTCGACGAAATTCTGCCGGACCAGCCGATTGCTGCCGTCGTACCAGAGATCGACGTTGACCTTGCCGGTCAGCCGGTAGTGATGCACGGGCAGCATCTGCCCGGCCACGGGGAGCTGCTCGACACCGACGTACAGCACCTGGGCCGTCATGTCCCGGCCGGTGTCGGCATCGACGAGGGGGATGGTCTGATTGTGGTGCCTGGCGTCGGGCTTGTTCCAGTAGCTGGTCAACCAGACGTCGCCGCGGACCAGCCGTTCCTGGTCGTTGACGCGGAGCCGGAGGTTCTCCTTCTCGGCGACGGCGGCGACGGCAAAGCGTTTGTTGTCGTCGTTGCAGACGCTCTCAAACTTCACCAGCCGGCCATCCTTCCAGACTTCCCGGCCGCGGTAGCTGTAGCGGTAGGTGACGAAGGGCAGAGGCTGGACGCGCACGTCGGTGTCGGCCGACATGGTGATGGTGCCGTCGTCGGTGCGATGGAAGGTCATGTGGGCGTCGCCGGCGGGCTTGCCATCGACCTTGACCTCGAAGTCGCGGGTCTCCACGTCCGCGGCGCGAGCCTGGGATGGAAAGGCGCCGAAGGCCAGGAGAGCGGCCAGGAGCAGCCCGGTCTGGATGGTCACAAGTCGGCTCAACCCGCGGAAACGACAGCCCATGTTCAAGTCCTCCACGGCCCGGCCGGGGGTCGGCCTCCGCACCGACCCCTCCGTCGGGCTTGCAGCGGCGTCGGGGCCTGGCCGCCGCGACCCCTTATAGCGACCTTGCCAGTTGGGATGAAGACGAAGTTACAAGGGCCACGAACCGCAAGGCGAGCGGCAGGATCAAAGTAGCCATCACGCTCCGCGTGATGCGGGCTCATCACGCGGAGCGTGATGGCTACTTTGGGTAGGTTTTCTCCTGCCGCTCGCCTTACTTCAGCCAGGACAGGACGATCCCGGCGAAATAGGTCGGTCCAACAGCCGACGGCTGGCCCGGCTTGATGCCATACCCGCCGTCGGCGTTGCGGCACTTGCCGATAAACTCGCGCACCTTTTCCGTCCCTGATGGCTTGGTCTTGAGCATGTGGAAGCAGCGCACGACGCGGTAAGTCGTTTCCAGGTCTCCCTCTTCGCCCTCCTTGCCGAAGCCGCCCGACTTGCGTTGTCCCTCATTGATGGCCCTCAGGATCGCGTCCCGTTTCTCCGCCTTGCCGCCCATGCGCAGCAGGGCGACCACAGCGCTGCCGGTGGCCCGGGCCTGGCCGCCGCCCTTGCCGTAGGTGCCATCGGGGTTTTGCATTTTGAGGACTTGCTCCAGCCACTCCTCGTTTTTGGGCGATTTCTTGTGGACCGCCTCCAGCCCGGCGACAGCGATGCGGATGTCCTCGAACGTCTTGACGTGCTCGCTCAGGTAACGGATCGCGGGGGTCTCGTATTCCCCAAGGGGCAGTTTCAGCTCGACCACGGCCATGATGCCGACCGCGGTGAGGACCACGTCCGGCTTGCCGCCGGGGGTGTCGGCGAAGCCGCCCGACTTCTTGTCGAAACAGCTTTTCACGAAGTCCCCCGCCCGGGCCCGATCCAGCGCGTCCCCGCCGAAATACTTCAGGGCCCGCAGGGCCGACGACGTGGCTCGCAGGCTGGAGAGCGGCTTGTCCGCGGCCGGGCGGAAGCCGCCGTCGGCGTTCTGGAGCTTTTGCAGATACGCGATCGTTGCCTTGTTCGGTTCCGCGCTCTGGCCCGACGGCCCGGCCAGCAAGAGGACGGCAAGTGCGACAATGGTGCGCTTCATGGCAGGTTCCTCGGTGGCGATAGCGATGTCCAATCACGTCCCAGGTGGTATACCCGCAATCGGCCGCCGTTGCAAGAACCCGCGCGTCCCGGCCGAGCGACGCAGCAACCGCCGCAGCAGCAGGCCGGCCAGCACCAGGAACATCCCCAGCGAAACCCAGCTCACCGCCCCCGCCGCGAAGGTAACCGAGCCGTTGAAGATGACGAAGGCCAGGAAGGAGTGCAGCAGCCAACCAAGCCACGGCCGGCGCTGGGTGTAACGGACCGGGGCCAGCCACCACCAGGCGACGTCCAGCGTCCAGAGCAGAGTGAACAGATACGAGACGTAGATTCCCGGTCCAAAGTTGGTGATGCGGTCGGTCCGGGCGTAAGCGTCGGCATGCGACCAGTGGTGGTAGTAGTGGAAGGCCAGGCCGACGTGAACGAGATACGCGACCAGGGCCAGCGACCACAACCAGCGGCTCAGCCGGATGGCGGAGGCCGCTTGCCAGGCCGAGCTGTCCAGCGCGAGCATCAGGGCGGCGGCCAGGCCGTAGTACAGCAAGGCGAGGCGGATGGTACAGCGAACCCGATCGTCGCCGAGGGTCGGGGATGCGAGCAGGACAGGGGAGGCCACGGCCAGAAGCAGCAGCAGCAACCAGACGACCACCAGGCTGACCGTCAGGAGGCATTCCCGGCGGGCCAGAAGGGAAGCAATCCTGGGCATGGCTGTGAGTGCTCGGGGTTGCGGGCTGGGCAGATCATCGTGCATCGCTCAGTCGTCCTCTGAAGGTGTCCGGCGAGCGGCGCGGCGTCAGCCCGCCGGTCAAGTACCGGCGGGCTGACGCCGCGCCGCTCGCCTTTCCGGGTGGGCACACCGACATCTCTATTCCGGTCCGCAGCCGGGTCAATGTCGTATCGTATCAGAGATGGCAACCAACACCCCCACCATGCAGGGCAAGACCTGCCTGATCACCGGAGCGACCTCCGGCATCGGCCTGATCGCGGCCCGCGAGCTGGCCCGGCAAGGGGCCCGCGTGCTGCTGGTCGGTCGGGACAGGGGACGGACCGATGCTGCCCTGGTGCGGATTCAGGGCGACACGGGCAACCGGCAAGTCGAGGCCCTGCTGGCCGACCTGTCCTCGCAGGAGCAGGTGCGCGGACTGGCACGGCAGGTCCAGGAGCGCTGTCCCCGGCTGGACGTGCTGGTGAACAACGCCGGCGGCATCTGGCTGAAGCGCGAGCTGACCGTGGACGGCCTGGAGCGGACCGTGGCCGTGAACCATCTCGCCTACTTCCTGCTGACCCGGCTGCTGCTGGACACCCTCAAGGCCAGCGCTCCCGCCCGCATCGTCAACGTCTCCTCGGCCGCCCATCGGCGGGCGACGATCGACTTCGACAACCTGATGGGCCAGCAGAGCTACAACGGCTGGCGGCAATACTGCCGCACCAAGCTGATGAACCTGCTGTTCACCTGCGAGCTGGCCCGCCGGCTGGAGGGAACGGGCGTCACCGCCAACGCGCTGCATCCCGGCTGGGTAGCCACGCGCTTCGGGGCCAACAACGGCTGGATCGGCGGAGTGTGGCAGCTGGTCGCCAACTGCTTCGCCATCAGCCCGGAGAAGGGGGCCCGGACGATCACGTATCTGGCGACCGCTCCGGAGGTGGCCAGCGTCAGCGGGCGATACTTCGTCAAGGAACGGGAGGTGCCCTCCTCGGCCGCTTCCCACGATGACGCGGCCGCCAGACGGCTGTGGCAACTGAGTCTGGAACTGACCGGGGCGATGGCGGACCGGTGAGGGCTCGCCGGGGAAGCGTGCCTGCCTGCCCTGCCGGCCACAGTTGGGGCCGTGGCGGAGAAGACCGAGCGTGTCCGTGGTTGTCCCAGCAGCGTCCGGTGGCGTCCGACCGGCCTCTGCCTGCCGTCGGCCAGGGTATTCGGGCAGCACGGCCCGAAGGGTTCGGGACGTTGCCGGGCGACGCCAGCCGAGCCTTCCAGGCCCGGAAAGACCGGCCAGCAGCGTCCAGGCACGCCGGCGGCCACGCTACCGGGACACCTTGACACTTCGACGTACTTGCTGCGCTGGTTCCGCTGGGCAACCAGGTGGCGTCGTTGCAGCGTTGCAGCCAGCCCAGCCGCCCTGCGTTGCAGTGCATTGCGTGCAATGCACTGCAATGCGTGCAATGACTGCAACGCTGCAACGACCAGCAGTTGTCGGGCAGGCGGACGTCGCCCGGCTACCATCCCGGAGTCTTGTTCCTGTTGAACCCTGCCCAACCGCAGCACCTTCTGTCAACTTCCTTACTTGCCCTTTGAGACGATGCCCTCCAGAAGCCATCCCAGCTGGCGCCGTGGGGGAGCCCGATCAACGAACTGCTGGGGTAAACCGAGCGGAGGGGCCATGAATGTCCGGCACGTTCACCGCTGCCGGGGATCAGATAGCCTGCTTGGAGGGTGGATCGCGCATTGCCAGGGCTGCCTGCCCTGCCCGCCACTTTCTCGCAGGTGGCGGAGAGGCCAGCTGCTGCCGATGCTTGCCCGGTGAACGCCATTCCGCGTCATTTCCCTCTCTGCCTGCCAGCCGGCAGGGTATTCGGGAGCGGCAGAAGGCAGCCGTCCGACAGCATCACGCAGCCATCCGGGACTTTCTGGTCGCAGTGGGAACCCAGACCAATCAGGGGGCCGTGGGCTGGGTGATGGATCGGCCTTTCTTCGAGATCGCGTTCCTCCTTCAGGGAGAATAACCATGCCGAAAAACCCGCGGGAATTTGCGGAACTGTTCGGCGCCCGAATTGTCGCCGAGGTCCCCGACGTGGGCGGGGGGCCATTCGGGATGGCCCGGCTGGCGGCACCTGATGCACCAGCACTTGACGCCCAGCCAGGGAGAACGGCCTGGGCGTCCAACCGACCCGACCTGGAAGGACCGGCCCAAGGTTCCCATGAGCGAGGCGACCCAGCGGCGACTTGCGGAAATCGCTGAGCAGCTGAGCACGCCCCGGAGACGTGTCAGTCCGATGCAGGTGGCGGCTCAGTTGCTGGAGGAAGCAGTCCGCTGCGTGCCGGCGAAGACAGAACGAGTCAAGGAAACCGAGGGCGAGTTGAGCGAGCCGACTGCTCAAGAGACGCCTGATCCTTCTGAGGAGTCTGCCGCGGAGAACGGTCCGACGGTCAAACAAGGGAAGCCCGGGTGCAAACAACGGCGGGCCAGGGGCAGCAAGCCGCGGAACAAGACGTGAACAGGGCAGGCCAGGACAGCAAACGCGGAGATCGATTCGCGTTCGCCCTCGGCTTCCCCACTGCCCTCCCAGCTGGTGCCGTGGGGGAGCCCGATCAACGAGTTGCTGGGGTGAAGCGAGCGGAGGGGTTGGGGAGGTCCGCCGGGCTTGTCGCACTGGGGGTCAGATAACCTGGTTGTAGGGTGGATGGCGATTTGCCAGGGCTGCCTGCCCTGCCAGCCAATTCCTCGCAGGTGGCGGAGACGCCAGCTCCTGCCCATGCGTGTCTGGTGAATGCCATACCGCGTCATTTTCCTCTCTGCCTGCCAGCCGGCTGGGTATTCGGGAGCGGGCAGGACAGATTTGCCTCCCCCACAATCAGCGAACCCTTGTAGATGGCCACCTATCGTGACGGGCTTGCTTGCCGGCCATGTCCACGGCGACATCCTGGAATACACTGGCTCTTGCCGTCATCTTGAGGATCCGGAAAACCGTGATCGAACCCGAACACAGGAAGTCGTGTCTGGAAAGTAAGCTGCAAGTGTCACCCACGAGGCTGAATCCATGCCGAAGCCGATCGACATCCCGGTGTGTCCTGGTGTTCCCGCGGGGGGGGCTGCCATTGAAAAGACGCGGTCGCACCAGATTCGCCTGATCACGCCCCTGTTCGGCGGCGGAGTGGCTGCGGGCGAGCCTGATCCGACGTTCCCGATCCGGGGAACAGCGATCCGGGGGCAACTTCGCCATTGGTGGCGGTTGACAGGGGGGCACGGTTTGGGCGAGCGTATGTGGCAACGGGAAGAGGAGATATTTGGAAGTACCGAGTTTCCGAGCCCGCTTGATGTACGAGTTCTCAGCTGGTCCAAGATCGAGCAATTTGATCCGAGTGATCGGAACATTGTCCCTCAGTTCGGTCCAGTCGCTTATGCACTTTTCGCCGCCATCGAGAACAAGAAATACGTTGCCAGAGAAGGGATTGCGTTCGATTTGAAGTTGACCTGGTCCAGTTCCGAAGAGCTTCGCGTGCGCCGGAAAGCACAGAACGATCAACGGAGGAAGGATCGCAAGCCGCTCCTTCCCGACATCATCGATCCGATCAGTTCCGATATTGACCGAGCATTTCGTGCCTGGGTAGCGTTCGGTGGGCTCGGTGCTCGAACACGTCGTGGTTGTGGTGCAGTTCACTGCTCCACTATCGCCCAAGGCCCCCCAACAATCCCTGCCAGGATTTTCATTGGCACTCCCAAAGGGAGCGTAATCGAAGCCTGGAAGGAAACCGTCGAGGTCTACCGTACTTTCCGACAGACCCCACGAGGAGCAACACACCCAAAAACCCTCCGAAGTGGGAAAACGGTGAATGTCCCTGGCCGTAGTCACTGGCCCGAAGCTGACTCGATTCGACACATCACAGGATGCAGCCTCAAACCAAGTTCGGCTTCTCCTTCGAGCGGAGTCCCTGCCGACCAAGACACACGCGACCACTCAACGCCGGTCGTCCCAAAGGAAGTTCTCCCAGCGTTCCCGAAAGCAGTTCTGGGATTGCCGATCAACTTCCACTTCGCAGATGGACCCGGCAAGCACCGTCCAGCAGTTGCCGATCTCGATCCTCAGGACGTTCAGCTCTACCCGTTGCTCCCTGTTGGAGGCGATCACTTCGAGAAGTCCGAGCGAATGGCATCGCCCGTTATCACACGCCCGTTATGGCTGCAAGGAAAGTGGTATCCTGCTGTGATTATTCTGGATCGCGATTGCCGGCTGGTTTTAAGGTTCGATTGGAAGGAAAGCAAGCACGGGCAGGTGGAGCAAACCTATCTCAGGATCTTTCGCTAAACCAGATTGCTGATCCGTCACTTGGGAAGATTCAGCCAATGCGCGGGAAAGCAACGGCTTTGGAGGCTCTGGTTGAGTACTTGACGAAAGCAGCAAGTTTCAAGGAGCACCAAACATGACCGCCCACCTCCTCGCAATCTCGGTCGGTCCCGTGCAGGAATTCATCGCCGCCGCCCGCCGGACGCGCGACCTCTGGTTCGGATCTTACCTGCTGTCCGAGGTCAGCAAGGCAGTCGCCCGGTCCGTCCAAGACGCGGGGGGAACGCTGATCTTTCCGCACCCGGATTCTGACCTGAAGGTGGGCTCGAAGATGAACGTCGCCAACGTGATTGTGGCCAAGATACCGGCTGACACGGGCAATTAGTTGAAACTGCCAAGGAGGCAGCAATGACCTGCTGGCGAACCTACGCTAGGGGGTCATCCGCGACAAAGCGATAGCCGACGTTGTCCGACGCGAGATCTGGACTGAACAGGTTGATGACGTGGTCGAGTTCTATGCAGCTTGGGTATCGCTCCCGACGCCGGACGAATACAAAGTAGACCCGGGCGAGAGTGATGCGTCTGCTGGCTGGCCGTAAGAATTGCCGTGACTTCAAGCCAGCCGCTCCACACCCAGGACTCCCGAAGTCGTCTCTGGACGGAATGCGGGATACCGTGCTGCTCGGCCCGCGCAACGGTGAAGACCCGCAGACGTACCGCAACTCGTGGGCGAAGGAAACCCGCCGCATGCTCCGGGTCCGTACCGGCGAACAGCTCGACGTGATCGGGGTAGTGAAACGGGTCGCCAGCGGCCACAAGGCGTACCCATCCGTATCCCGGGTGGCAGCGGATTCGTGGGTTCGTGGATGCGAGGGGCGACTTGGGCCAGTGATCGCCGAGTGCGAACGGTTGGGGAACGCAGTCATTCGCCGGCTCGACGTGACCGTGGACGGACATCCCCACTACGCCACCTTCCCCTTCGAGGGAACTGCTGTGTTCCGCAGCAGACATCGCGAACTGGAACAGGAAACGGACTTGAACGAAGGAACCCTGGGCCCGCTCGCTGACGCCGTTGCTCGGCTCGGGGAACCGAACCCGTACCTGGCAGTGATCGTCGCCGACGGCGACAACATGGGCAAGACGATCTCGGAACTTGCCAGGCCGGGCGAACACCAAGCTTTATCTCGCGAGTTGTCCAAGTTCGCTGAGTCGGCGCCAGCATTGTCCACGAGCACCACGGTGTCCTGGTGTACGCTGGCGGGGACGATGTGCTGGCTTTCGTTCCCGTGGACAAGTGCCTGGACTGCGCCCGTCGCCTTCACGATACGTTCGGCGAGTTGATGAGTGACCTTGTGGACAAATTGAACAGCGGCCGGGGCGTGAAGCTGGAAGCAAGCATGACGCTCTCCGTCGGTGTCGCCATTGGGCACTTCATGGAGAACCTCGAAGACCTCCGGGAACACGGGCAGGCTCCGAGAAGCACGCCAAGACGCCAGACGCGAACGGGGTTAAGGA
>CAWATZ010000024.1:0-489638 GCA_963784995.1 uncultured Planctomycetota bacterium
TACCCCCGAGTGATGTTGTCGTTCCCCAGGCCGGCCCGGAGCCGGCCGCGCTCACCGTCGGCACGGCAAGGAGGTGCTACATGCTGACGCCAGAGAATCACTGTGCCCTGGATGAACGCTTGGTCGAGGCCTGGCCCTGCCTGCGCACATCAAGGCTGCCATTCTCGCCCTGGTGAACTCTGCCACCTGAAAGGGCTCTTTCCTCATGCGCTATTGCCACCAGTGCCGATTGATTTATTTCCGCCAGTGGTGAACAATGGTGGATCATCTGCCGGACGGCGAGCTGATCCCTTGCCAAGCAGCTCCTCCTGGTGGTCGCCTGCTCCGGGCGCCCCAGGAGGGGTTGGCCGGCGTCTTTCCGGAGCGAACCATGTCTTCTCCTCTCTTCGTCCGCGTTTGCACCCTCTTTGAATTGCTGGACCAACTGGTGGTCGCTGCAAGGTTTCGCTCCCCTGTATTGCAAGCGGGGTCTGAACAAGTTTTCAGCTGCGTGAGCGCCTTGCTGAACGAGATGCCTGGGGAGTCTACGCTTCGGGATGCTGTGGTTGAATTGCAGGGCTGTCTGGTCCGGTTGCCTGAACTGGCGGCCGAAGACTCTCTGAACCAGCTCAATCAAGCCAGGCACCAGGTCGCCACGGAGTTCGGTCGAAATCGTTCTCTCATGGATATGGCTGGCAAGTGGGGGGACGAGATCAAAGAGATGCTCCTGCATTCCCATTCCACGCCAGATAATCCCCACAGGGAAACCCCACCTTGTTCGTCCGTCCACCCGATCCAACCGCTGCTCCCGCCTCCCCAACCCAAGGAAGGACCAGACGGCCCCGAGGCCGGACGATGGCTCAGGTGGAACGGTAAGAGGCACGAAATCCCCGCAGGAGTCGTCTACCGGCTCATTGCCTTCATGTGGTCCAAGGAATGGGCTGGTTACGATTCGCTTGACGGCCCTGTCACGGATGGGGAGTACCTGCCAAGTTCCCTCCGCTCTTTGGTCAGCAAGGTCAACGGGGTCCTACGAAAGACTGGCGTGCCCTGGAGATTGAAGACGGATTCGAAGGCTCGCACCCTCACCAAGCAGCTCTCCTGACGCGCACCGAAAAAGGTGCGCGGATGAGTACGCTACGGGTGCGCCCGCTTGTCAGAATGTCCTCGGTTGGACGGAAGGAACCCGCTTATCCCCGAGGGCTTTCCATGAACAAGTTGCTTGATCCCCCTGGCCTGGCAGTCATCGACGCGATCCCTGATCCAGACACGGTGAAGCGCTTGATTTCCGAGTCTGTTCGCCGGACAGACCTGCTCCGTGGTTTGCTTCGCCTGTCGCGGCGGAAGGCCAACTACAACGCAACCCACGGCGAGAACCGAGAGAAGGCGCAGGATGTCGGCTAATCCCCTTCCTCGTCTCCATCGGCCTGGGAGCGGTTGCAGCGAGCAAGCCGCTGAGGACGGAATCGGTGTTTTCCAGGACGGTGCTGTGAAGTGCGAAACCGCCGGGGTGCCAGCCCCAGCGGTTTCTTGAGGTTCGACTTCGATGCGCAGCAACACCAACATCATTTTGCCGCCAGCCCATGCCCCGGGCAAGGGCTACGCTCAAAAAATCCGGAGTCGCGTCCCGCTGTACTTCCGAGATTTCGCCGCGTACTTGCTGAATTCCATGGTCGTCTACAGGCTCGAACTGGAGCGGGTCGGCGTGGATTGGCGAGAGCTTGACCAGGCCCACGGGCTGAAGCAGCCAAGGAGGAGCCACTGTGCATCTACAAAGTGATGGCGAAGCCAGCTGCCGCATGACCGGAAACTGGGTCCCAATTCGGTGCGACTTGCTACAGAACCCGCGGCTCCAGCGGATCGCCCGGGCCTCTGGCCGGAGCAGGCACGAGGCCCTGGGGCTTCTTGTCCACTTCTGGTCTTGGGTTTCTTGCCAGACGGCGACTGGAAACCTGGACGGCCTGACCGTCGAGGACCTCGCTTCGCTGATCGGAGCCGACCTCGACTTCTGGCGCGCCGTCGAAACGGTCGGCTGGCTGGAGACCACCGACAACGGCCTGGCGGTGCCCCGGGCCGAGTGGTGGCTGGGCAATGGAGCGAAGGCTCGCATCCTCAAAAACAGGCGGCAGAGCAGGTGGCGCGATGGTAGGCGCTCGGAAGGCGCATGTGAGGCGCGTGATTTTGACGGGCGCAGCACGAGCGCGCGAACAAACGAGCCAACGGAACCGGGAAGCGGAGGCGAGGCGCTGCTGGAGACGATGGAGCGTCTACCGGCACGTCTACAAACCAGGGTGAAACCGGTGAACGTGACGCTACTGTAGGCGCGGATGTAGACGCCAATGTAGACGCACCACCATCTCGGGAAGCGCCTACCAGAGGAGATAAGAGTATAAATACCCCCCCCTGCCCCCCAAAAGGGGGGGAGGGGGGCGTGTTTGAGCGCTTCTGGAATTTGTTTCCCAAGAGGGAAAATCGCGCAGCTGCCCTTCGGGCGTGGGAGGCTCTTGCCCCTGATGACGCCCTGATCCAGGCGATCCTCGCCTCTGTCGAGAGGCAGCGGCAGTCCGATGCTTGGAAGCGGGAGGATGGCCGCTTTATCCCGCAACCAGCGCGCTGGCTCGCCGAGCACCGCTGGGAAGATGAAACGCCTGCCGTCGCCCAGCCCGTCGAGGAGTCCGTCGAGGCCCGGATCGCCAAGCAGCGGGCTGATGTCCTGGAAACCAGGCGGCTCCAGGAGGAGGCGGCGATCGGGTGCCCGCTGCTGCTCGGCAGCAGCAAGGAAGACCGAGGTTAACCCATGCCGACCACGAGGAACGGGACTGTGGACGGCGCGGAGCGGACCGTCCTTGGAACCATGCTCCGCGACCCGGACGCCGTGGGCGAGGTGGTCAAGGTCATCACCGCGGAGTCTTTCCGGACCGACTGTCATCAGCGAGTGTTCCGCGCCATCGTGGAGCTGTGGGACGCGGGCCGGCCGGTGGAGCTGACCAGTGTTGCCGACCTGCTCCAGGAGAAGGGCTGGATCGACGACGTTGGCGGCTATTCCACCCTGGCCGAGCTGCACGAAGCCGCTTCCGTCTCGCCCAGCGTGGGCCACTATGCGGCCAAGGTCCGAAGCCGCGCGTTGCTTCGCGGCCTGGCGCAGGTGGGCCGAGAAATCGTTCGCGTGGCTGAGTCGCCGACGGGATCGGCGGACGAGGTTCTGGGCGAGGCGGAGCAGAAGATCCTGGGGCTCGCGTCCATCGGCGCGAGCAGCGAGGCCCGGCCATTGGCGGATCTGGTCGGTGAGGCATTCGACCGGATTGACGCCAGGTCGCAGCGAGGGAAGAGATCGGCCGGGCTGCCGACGGGGCTGCCAAGCCTTGACGACAAGGTCATTGGCCTTCAGGACGGCGAGTCGCTGATCGTGGCGGCCAGGCCCGGCACTGGCAAGACGGCGATCGCCTTGTCCCTGGCCAGCAACGCCGCGGTGATGGAGCGAGTGCCGGTCCTCTTCGTCAGCCTGGAGCAGAGCGAACTGGAGTTGACCGAACGGCTGTTATGCTGCCATGCCAGGGTCAACGGGCATTTTCTGCGGCGTGGCACCGTCAACCAGGAGGAGTCTCGGAGGCTGATGGAGGCTGGCAACCTGCTCCGCCAGGCCCCGCTATTCATCGACGACGCGGCCAGCCAGAAGATGCTGCGGATCGCGGCCACGGCGCGCCGCCTGAAGGTCCGGGAGAAGCTCGGCCTGGTGATCGTGGACTACCTCCAGCTCATCGAGCCGGACAACCCGAAGGCCCCTCGACAGGAGCAGGTTGCCGCGATCTCCCGGAGGTTGAAGGCCCTGGCCCGGGAACTGAATATCCCCGTGGTCGCCCTGGCCCAGCTCAACCGGGCCCTGGAGAGCCGTTCAGACCGGCGCCCCAGGCTTTCGGACCTGCGCGAGTCCGGCAGCATCGAGGCTGACGCGGACAGCGTTTGGCTGCTCCACCGCAGCGAGGACAAGCCGGGGATGGTCGAAGTGATCGTGGCGAAGCAGAGGAACGGACCAACGGGAGAGGTGCTGCTCCGCTTCGACCCGCACTTCATGCGTTTCGCCGACCCTGCGTTGGAAGAAACACCGTTGACGAGGGAGGAGCTGTGAGCAAGCCGTGGAGGGATTCCGCCGGGTGGACAACAAGGATGATCCGACTCTGTCTGAGGCTGAACCGCGATGAGTAGGTCGCCAACCGCACGCTCCCTGGAAGCTCTCCGCCGCGATGGCTGGACCGTGGCAGTGGCCGAACGCTGGATTCCCCAGGCCGGCATCCGGAGGGACCTGTTCGGGATGTTCGACGTTGTGGCCATCCGGGCCGACCAGGCCGGCGTCCTGGGCGTGCAGGCGACCTCGGCCAGCAACCACGCGGCCCGGGTGACGAAGCTCAGCGAGACTCCCGCCCTGGCCGTCTGGCTGGCCGCTGGGAACGGTGCCCAGGTCTGGAGCTGGGGTCAGGACCCCAACGGCCGCTGGGTCGTGAGGAAGGAGGCCCTGACGCTGGCCGAGGGCATGGTTGTGCCGGCCAGGCTCACCCCAAGACCCAGGCCCCGGAGGCAGCGCCGCGGAGAACGACAGCAGCAGCTTTTTCCGGTTGAGGAAGATGGGCAAGTCGCCCCCAGAGAATGCGGTCCAAGACCCAGGCGAAAGCGGGCAGTCTAGAGAATATGTAGCGTAACGTGTTGACAGCAAAGGTTTTTCGTATCCCGTTTCTTTGTGTCTTAAGAACACGAACTCGGGAGTGGCAAGTTTGTGTAGTTCTGACCCATTCCGCCCCCGCAACCAGTGCCGGTTGCCCCGGCTATACCGTTTGTTCCGTTTAAGAAGGTGCTTGATGAGTAACCGTCCTCCGAATCCCGATCAGTGGCGAGCGGACCCTGGCCAGGACGCTGCCCCGCCAGGGCCACTGGCTGGCCCTCCAGCGAGCGCGGACGCCTCGGGATGCCCCAACGTCCAGCCGAGCCCTGGCGAAGCTCCTGGGGTCAGCCAGGGTCCGGCCCGGCCGAGCCTGTTGGATGGCCTGCCATCGCCACTGCTGAACATGGAGCTGGACGAGTCGGTGAAGAAAACCGAGGAGAGTCCTGTCGATCCGCGTGCAAAGATGCGTCAGAAGACGGCCCAGGACCTTCATTGGGTCATAGGTGAGCTGGACAGGGTGAGTTGCACGCTGACGGCGATGTGCGCGGCGCATCAGGCGGGAGCGGACCCACAGGCATCGGTTCGGGTGGAGGAATTTGCGGGCATTTTGCCGGCTCTCATTGGGATCGAGCGTGTGGTTTCGAGGTTGGATTCGGCGTATCTTCATGAAGTTCAGATGATCTGTCAGATGCTGGCAGCTTCGGTGGCTAACGGGCTTTGGGAGAGGCTGCTCCGGCTGATGAATGCCGTGCATGCCCTGAGGGGCTGCATCGGGCTGGAGTATGTCGAGGGCTTTCCTGAGTATGCCAGACTGATTCCTTGAGTTACCTGACAAGAAAGCGAGGCAAGTCATGCCATTTCCAGTGGGAAGCATTGGTGGTCTGGACGTTGATCCGCAGGCCCTGCAAGAAGGGGAGCTTCAAGTGGGCCGGGAGAACGACCCGCAGCTCAAGCTGATGCGCATGCTGGCGCAGGCGCAGTACCCCAGCTGGGCGGCGCGTGCCTTCCCCGCGCAGGGAGTGCAGCCCGGTGGACTGCCTCCGGGGTTTTTGGCGCAGCAGGCGGCGGCCCACCTGGCTCAGCCCAAACCGCAGGTCCAGGTGCAGGGGCAGCAGCCCCAGGTCGGGGTGTTCGCCCCTGCCCTCACCGAGGAGCAGGTGCGGGGCCTGGGTGGTCCCAACGCTCCCATGCCACAGCCCAGGCCGTTGCAGCCAATGCCAGCCCCTGCTCCAGCGCCGGCTGCGGGCGCCATCCCTCCCCAGCCGGGAGTGCAAGCTCCTGCTGGGGGCGGTCCGGTGCCGGCACAGCCTGGAATTCAGCCACCTGCTGGTCTTCCCCCTGTTGGGGTGATGGGTCCGGTTCGCCCTGTGGGAGTGCCCACGCATGACCTCCCTCCGGTGCCGGGGCCTGCTCTCCAGCTGCCGCCTCTGCCCTGGATGAGCGGCGCCTCCAGCCCCGAGCAGATGGCGAAGATGGCGGACCTCTTTCAGAAGTACGGGCCCAAGACTCCCGAGGACGTGGCCCAGGCCGCCAAGGAAAAGCTCCTGGCCCAGCAGGGAACGCAGGAGATGGCCAAGACCCGGGAAGAAGGGGCCAGCAAGGAGCGGGTGGCGAAGATGGAGCTGGAGGCCAGGGAGAAAGCCTTGCAGGCTCAGCACGACCTGGCCGACAAGGCGATCTTGGACCGGTTCATCCTGGAGGGGCAGACCGCGGGGACGCCCCGGAGCGAGAGCGAGATCGCGGACATGGTGGGCAAGATCAAGGGCGCCGGGAGGCGTTTCGCAAGAACGGCAACATCCTGGTCGGGCCGCCACCGCAGGTTGGAGTCCAGGCCCCGCTGCCGGTGGCGACCAACGAGCAGCTGGGCCACGCTTTGGCGACAGCCTTCAAGGCCCCTCCGGGGGGGATGACCTTTGACCCGCACACCGGCCGGGCGGTGGTCACGGGCGGATCTTACGCCCCGGACCAGCTGTTCGAGGCGATGCTCCAGGGCGGCTCGGTGCGCAACAATCCCTCCTCGCTCAAAGAGTTCACCAACCGGCTCCTCAACCAGCCGGGCAACCCGGGCTTGCCCCAGCTCACCAGCGACCTGGCCAACCGGCTGATCTTCCGCCTCACGAAGGGCCAGGGCATGCACCAGTTTAATCGAGGAGCAATGACGTCGGCGCCACCGACGGTCCTGCCGGGCGGATTGAAGGTCCAGTCTCGGGCCGCTCCCAACTCGGCAGGGTATGAGTATGCGGTGACCACTCCGGAGGGGCACCAGATTACTCTTCCAGGCGGGACCTGGGCCGGCAATTCGGGCAACCTCTTCCAGGACCTGATTCCCTACGTCTCGGACAAGGCCAAGGCCAGGTATCGCTCAGAGGCGGAGGCCATCTCGCCGCTGCTGATTGAACTCCTGGGTCGGCAGGCTCTGGGACGGTGACAACGTGAAACCATTGGAGGTTGAGGCTGGAGCGGTTGAGCGCGGCTGACTGGTTTCCACAGCAACCATCCCGGCGGCAAGGAAAGCGGCGGCAGTGAGGGCGGCAACGATGGCCCAGCGGATGAAAACGACCGCGAGGTTGAGTTCACCCAGCAGCATGGCCACAAGGCGAAGGTAGCCACCTGTTGTGTCCAGGACAGGGCCAGGAGCAGGGGGAGCCAGGAGCCCAACCACGGCGAAGGCAACGCACCCGGCGATCAAGACAACGCGCTGTGTGGAATTCATGAGACACCTCCTGCTGGGAGTGTATGTCGCAAAGGGAAGAACGTCAAATGGGAGAAAGCGCGATCCTATTCGCTTCCAACTGCGAAGTCAAGCAAGTAGTGGCAAGCCCCAAGAAGTACGTGAGGAGGTGAAGTCTCATGGCCGGCGAACTGCCTGAACCGTTTCAATATGCATTCAACAGGAGCAACAATCTGCCAAAGGTCGATTCGCCCGGGCAAGGCAGCGCCAGAGCGGACCAGCTGGATTGGGATACCACAGTCACGCTCACCCTGGGCACCTCGCCCACCATCGTGACCGGAGTTCACTACTGGCTGGAATACCAGATATGGATGCCGCCTATCCCCCAGGGTGGCAACCCGGCCGTGTGGTGGCAGGGCACGATGGAAGTCAACCCGGTCCTGACCACCGCGCTCACCTTCCCCTGTTTCAATGGGATTCAGCTCACCCTCAACCTGAACTGGCTGGCTACCTGGCGTCTGTTCAATGGTGGCGTGAAGTTTGTGCGCAGCGACGTCTTCCAGACAACCTACACTCCCGACGTCGCCAACAGTGTCCCCAACTGGATCACTCCGGGGTACGTACCCACGCTGGAGGGGTTCAGCGCCATTCCCTGGGAGGCAAGTGGTGGAGGCAACGCGACTACCGAGGCCACCCTGTTTGGCAGCTTCCCCGTGGCAGCGGCACCCAATGCTCTGGCGATCCCAGATGAGCTCGCTTTTATTACTGGAGGGTTCCTTCACGGGGCTTACGGGGCGTCGGTGGACACCTACGCCCCGGTCACGGTCACCCTGGCTCTTGACCCAGCCACGCTGCCTTCCCCGGCTGCTGGAGTGACTTACTACCTTCAGTACCAGATTACCGGTACGTACACCACCGATTTCCCCAACACGGTTTACAAGGGCTCGATGCCATTGAACCTCCAGGGCACCAACAAGCTGGTCTTTCCCTGGGCCAATGGCAAACAAGCGACGCTGAACCTCTGGGTGCTGGGTGTCTGGACTGACCCCAATGGCCAGCTCAATTTCACAACCAGCAGTCCTGTCAAGACCCTGACCAACATTCCCCTCTTTGGCGATCTCAGTGTCTCTGCTCCAGGCCAGCTGGGTGGTACGTTCACTGCCATCGACGTGACGGTGGGAGGATAAGCCCATGCCAGACGATCCCAATTTTATCGGTTATCCACTCTACGGCAATAACCTGGGCCCACAGCAGCAGGTCTCGGAGGCGGCCGAGACCTTCATGGGCAACAATGGCAACAACAACCTCCTCATGAGGATCACGTTCACCAATCCGCCAAGCACTATTGCCGGGGTTGTGTTTTTTGTGCAGTACAACATTTTTGCCGGGGCCCAAAACCTGCCCATTTACAGCGGCTCGATGAAGCTCAACCCGCCCACGATCAACAGCCTTTACTTCGGCTGGGACAACGGCCTGGCCATGAACGCTCAATTCCGCTATGCGGCACAGTGGGTCAACAATCAGGGCCAGCCCCACTCGGCAGTGGGCAACTGGCAGACCATCACCCCGACGCCCAACAACAGCGATCCCAACGTGGGCATGCCCGATCCCCCAACGGCCAGCTTCGCCGCGGAGCTTAGCCCGGGCATTGGTCTGTCCCTCAATAACAGGATCTGGGGCCAGGTCACCGACAACTGGCCTCTCTTTGACCACTTCCTGACTCCAGGGCTCTTTGGCACAGGCGCCGGCCAGGGCCAGCCGGGCGCCAGAGCGGTGCTGGGACAAAACCTGGTCAAGGTGACCATGCAGCTGAGCAGCGCCGGCTTGCCGTCCCTGGTCCAAGATGCGCCCTACGTGTTCATGCAGTACGAGATCACGGGCGACTTTGCCGGGCAGATGAATCCCTTCGTGGCCTACAAGGGCTCTCTGCAAATTGATAGTATCCAGGACCTCTATCTCAGCTTCCTCTGGCCCAACAACGTCCAGGCCAGCGTGCAGACAGAGTACGTTGGCCTCTTCAAGACGGGGCATGGACAGGCGACTTTCCTGACCAGTGACTACGGCAACTTCACCTACACTCCCAGCGTGAGCTATCCCAGCCCGGCCCAGCCCGGTCAGCCCAATGGGACTTGCTCTTCCGTGTTCAGTCCCAGGGGCACGAGCGACAACAGCTCTCTCTTGAACCTGGCAGCCTATCCGCTCGGGGGAGATGCTATTCCAACGCAGGCCATCTGGGATGCCCTGGGCATTCGGCCGACGCCCACGTCACAGATTGGCCCCATCGAGGTGACCCTTACTCTCTCAGGTCTGCCGGCCCCCCAGACAAGCGTGCAGTTCTACGCGCAGTGGACCATCACTGCAACGGGACTGCCCTTGGCAATCAGCCCGGTGGCCTACCAGGGCACCTTGCTGCTCAATCCGGCTGGCACCAATCAGCTGTTTTTCCGCTGGATGAATAACGTGGAACTCACAATCGTCCTGACGGTCATTGCCGTCTGGAACGATCCTGTCGGGACTCCGAAGTCCCTGGCCGGAACTCCCAAGACCCTGACCTTTACTCCCAACGTGGCCGACATCGATCCGGTGGCCGTGAACGCGGACTTGCCCGTCCCGACCAGCACGCTCCAGGGGACGCAGAGTTTCTTCAGCGGCCGGAATTGGGTTACCGTGGTCCTGGAGTAACTGAGCGGCGGCCCTTGCTCTCTTTGACGGCCAGGCCGTTGCAGAGCCCGTCTTTCCTTGTTTAGAACAGTGAGCCTTTGAAAGGAGAAATGAAGATGGCAAATGAGATCATCCCGCCAGCACCGCCGGTCCCAACCGGGACGTTCCAGGCTTCGCCTCGGATAAGGTTCAACCCAGGAGAGATCACCACGTCCTCCCAGGACGTGTACGCTCAGGAGGCGACCCGGCAGCTTAACTTGCTGGCTCACCCCCTCCCCGTGCCCAACCAGAGGCTGGCTGGTCAGGAGCTGGCCCGGGAGATCAAGGAGGTTGTGGAGATTGTCCAGATCGGCGGGACAGTTTTGCACCAAACCCACGTCGTGCTGGCCCGCATGATGGAAGGGCCGAACCAACTGGTCCGCGTCGAGTTCGGGGCAAATTCAAACGGAGTGGGCACGTTCATCCGGCGCGCCGGGTGGAGATTCCCTCGGAGGAGTGAGGCGATGCCGGCCCTGGACTGCACAATATCCCTCAAGGGGCATCCCTTGGCCGCACGGTTGCACTGAAGGTGCCTGTGGGTGCAGCAGGCCGGGGCACGGTAATCTCTCCCACGGGCGCTGGCGGTGGAACTGGTGCTGGCGGAGGCGGAGGGGCCGGGTCCTTGATCCGCTCAGAAACCATTGGGACTCTGGCCGGTGCTGGCACCGTGGCTGGAACAGGAGGCTTGCCAAAGAAGCAGGCGATCCAGAACAGACTGGCGAGGAAGGAGCCAAGGAAGGCTCCCAGCAAGAGGGAAAGCAGGTAACGCATGTTTGATCCTCTGGACCCTTGGCAACGTCACTCTGACCCCCAGAGCGTCTGGCGCAGGCAGAGCCAGGTAATCAGTACAGTGGCGCAGCTGGTAAACACCATCTGCAAAAGGAACAGGGAGACGATCCAACGAGGCCACGTAACGCTGGTTTTCAGCTTCGGCAAGAAGACCTCGGCGGGCGCAAGGTTCGGCTTGACGGCTGCCGGACCCTTCGCCTTCGCTTCCAGGCGCAAGCTCGCCAGGGCGTAACCAAAGAAGACGCCGGCGCCGAAGGCTATCGCGATCAGGCAGGTGATGAGAAAGGCCAGCAGCATGGTTGGTCCCCTTCGTTCAGGGCGATCATGGGACGGGCTCTTTGGTTCACCAGCCATTGTGGGCCGCGGGACGGCCAGCGTCAAGCAGGAAGGACTTTCGATGACTCCCGTGCCAACCTACACCGCGACCATCTACGTCGGCCTCAAGGAGGGCTACAGTGGTCCGGTCCACACCCTCGACGAGGCCAGGATCTTGCTCCAGGAGCACGTTGACGCCGTGGGCCTGTGCGTGACGTTGACGCCAACCGAGTTCATCTACACCAAGGGGGCCGAGCCTGGGGTAATCGTCGGCCTCATCAACTACCCGCGCTTCCCCTCCACGCCGGAACAGATCCAGCAGCAAGCCAAGGAGCTTGCCCACAAGCTCCTCCGGGCCTTCGGACAGCAGCGGGCAACCATCGTGTTCCCGGACGTCACAATCACGCTCTCACGGGAGGCTGCCCAATGCTGACGTTCCTCGACGGCCCGGCCGCCGGCCTGTCGCTGCTCTGTGCCAGGGCTCCTCTCCTGATCCGCGTGGTCCGGTCCCCCTCCGGCCGCTTCGACGCCCTCGACCAGGTCGGCGACGCGCCCGAGTTCGGGGAGAGGATCTTCGTCTACGTCAAGGCTCAGGACCGAGAGCAGTATCCACATCGACTACACCGAGGGCGGGCAGCGGCGCAGCCGTTGGGAGCAGGTTGCGTCCTACCGGCTCTTTGAGCAGCAACCCGATGACGCCACGGCCCGGACCGCCCCGGCCTGGCGGGCATGGTGTCTGGCCCGCAAGGCGGAGATGGAGTCCCAGACCAAGAAGGAGCAATCCCCATGACGGTGACCAAGGACCCCAACTGTCTCTCGACGTGGGAACCCATCCTCGAGCGCGCCGGCCTGCCGGTCCCACGGACCATCACCATCGACGCCGGCCCCGACTGGCGGGAGTTGCTCAAGGTCCATCGACGGCGAGACGGTCCCGCACTTTCACACCCTCTGCGAGCAGATCCACGCCGCGGCCGCCCAGCTTGGCGGCTACCCCATCTTCCTGCGCACCGGCCAGGGCTCGGGCAAGCACCAATGGGAAGAGACCTGCCACGTCCCCGAGGTCAAGGCGGTCCCGGCCCGGGTCGCCAGCCTCATCGAGTGGAGCGAGACGGTGGACTTCCTGGGCCTACCCTACCGCGTCTGGGCGGTGCGGGAGCTGCTACCCGTGGAGCCGGTCGCCCTCTTGCCCCGCTACCGGAACATGCCGCTGGTCAAGGAAGCCCGCTGCTTCGTCCAGGGCGGCCGGGTCCTGTGCCAGCATCCCTACTGGCCGCCGCGGGCGATCGCCGAGGGCCTGGAGGACGAAGACCTGCCCAGGCTGAGCAGCATCCTGGCCCGGGTGGAACTGACCGAAGCCGACCGCGTGCAAGCCCTGGCCCTGGCCGAGCAGGTGGCCACCGCGTTCGCGGAGAGCGGGGCCTGGAGCGTGGACTTGCTGGCGACCCGGAAGGGCTGGGTTTGTAACCGACATGGCCGAAGCTGAGCGGTCGTTTCACTGGCCCGGGTGCCCGGTGGAGCAGCAACTGCAGCCGGCCCAGAGAGTGAGCTTGAACCATCATGGCTGGTAGACGCAAGAACGCGATGCTTCCAGTGTGGATCGCCTGGCACCGGCCCAACCAGCAAGCCCCCTGGATGGAAGTGGCGAAAGGGGACTGGCTGGCGTGCTGGCGGGCCCTCCAGGCTTTGCCACGGGACGACGCGGGCGAGGTGATGATCCTGGAGACGGGACGCCACCCAGACCAGGCCAGAGCCGCGGCGAGCTACGGGGCTCATGGCGGCCAGGCGGAGCTTTCTCGCCCTCCCAGGCCTCGAGTATCGCCCCGAGAGTAAACGCCTGCATCAGGAGACTCCCTGCGTGCCGTCCAGGTCCGCAAAGGGCTCCCAGCGGTTGGAGGTGGAGGAGTCCTTCAGAGGCCGCTTGGGACGCAAGGAGTTGGTGGCGGAGGGCTCTTCCGGCTCGCCTTGACCAACGAGGTGCGTCGCAGACTCTTCGACCAGCTGCCACTCCGGTTCGGGCGGCATCCCTGCCTCGCAGAAGGCCGGGAACTGCGGGCCGGTTGGTTCCTTCGCTGCTGGCGGGGAGGGAGCCGAGTCGGGAAACAAAGAGGGAGGCGACTCGGGAAACAAACCAATGGCGACCATGAGGGCCAGGGCGCCAAGGCCGATCGCCAGCGTCTGGGCCAGCAGAGCGCCCACGTCCACCGCGGCGACCCGGGGACCAGGGTCAAAGACGCAGTAGCGGCCCCCATTCTGGTGGGAAGGAATGGCCGCGTTGAGGCCTGCGAAGAACAGGCCGAAAAGCAAAACCACTTTTTGCGCAAGGTTCATGGGGGCTTCTCTCCGCCAGTTCCCAGGAGTCTACTCCCGGATCACTTCGGTCTTGGACTCTTGTGCCGCCCGGGACCGCTTCTTTCGCAGGGTCTTCTTGGGCCAGGGCGATAGCCGCCACCCCGAGCCCTTCCCGTCCGCCTGGCACACCCAGACGCCACTGCCAAAGCGATCGTCCGTGGGATCGAGGACACCCTCGGGCACCTCCACTCCCAGGCTCTCCAGCTGTGTCTCCAGAAAGCGCCAGGGATGCAGGGCCGCAGCCAGCTGGCCGGCGTGGTAGGCCATGTCGGTGTACGGCTCGGGGCGATGGCCCGCCAGGCAGGACTGCAAGAACCTCTTCGTCTTCCTGGGGATCGGCAGCTTGAGATGAGCGATCCTTCCCCAGCACGTCCCCATCCTGGACCAGAGCCCTGTCGCGGCCGCCGCGGCCGGATCTCCATGACTTGCCAGGCGCTGTCCCGATAGGCCAGGGCGAAGATGTGCCCGGGAACGTGGTCAAGCCAGACGGCGAGCATGGCAGCAACTCCTGCAGCTGGGATTCGAGGAACTGCCCGATTGTCGCATGCCGGGAAGCTGGCTGCAAGTCTGGGAACTTTCCGCTGGCCTTCGCGTCCAAGCTCTCAAGGTTGCTGCCCCGGCTTCGGTGGAGGTGGCCGGTGGCTGCCAACCTGCATGGAGACTCGCCATGCTCACGTCCTTGATTGTCTGTTTGGTGCTGATGGCCTTCCTGACCGGCGTACTGTTCGGCTATGCGGTGGCAACGCTTCGCCAGAACAAAGGAGACCCAAAGGAACCCCTCGCATCGTGCCGCAAGTGCGGGGCCACTGCTCGCGCCTGCCACCTGTTCCGCTGCGAGACCTGCCGTTGCCAATGCTGTCGTCCGTGCCTGGAGCCATTGACCACTCGCTTCCAGGTAGAGTGCTGCAAGGCGTGTAAGTGGATCTTGGAGACGGAGAAGAAGTTCCGACCAAAGGCAAGCGCTTGAGTCCCTGGCTGCTTTGTCCACACCCTGGGCATTCTCTGAAGGCGAAGACAAGGGATACGCTCAGCTCATCCCCAGGCGGTCCGCCGCGACGCGCATCTTGGCCAGGGCCTTGGCCAGGCGCTGGCTGGCCCTCGCCGTACTGACACCGAGCCTCTTGCCGATCGCGGCCAGCGTCATGGGAGGGTTGCCGTCCAGGCCGAAGCGAAGCTCGACAACCGCGAGCCACCGGGCCGGGAGGACCCGCAGCAGCTCGGCCGCCGCCTCGCCGATCTCCACGTGGTCCGGCTCCTCGGCGCCGCCAGCTCCAGGGCCTCGCCCTCCTCATCTGCGGGCAGCGACCGCAGCGGCTTGGCCTGCTCCAGCTTCCGCCACATGGCCCACGTCGCCAAGCTCAGCACGAAGGTAGACTCCGCTCCCCGCGAGGGATCGTACTTCTCCGCTCCCTTCAGCACTGCCAGCAGCCCCTCGCCGGCCAGGTCCTCGACATCCAGGCCGACGCGCCGGCCGGACCGCTCATGTTTCCGCGCGATCGTCACGACCAGGCCAACGTGGTCAAGCACGTCGAGATCAGCACCAGGAGCAGCAGCAACAGCCGTCACGTCAGCATCCTCCAGGGGAAGCACCAGCTGGGTTCCTCCATCCTGCCACAGCCGAGCCTGTCTGTACAGCCTGCCTGCGTTTCCAGAGCCAGGGCGGCAATGCCGATCGACGTGGAGTTCGAGGACGTGACCGACAAGAAGGGAAAGGAGGGCAAGGTGGCGGAAGAAGTGGTTGAGCTGATTGAGAAGCACTTTCTGGTTCCCGAGGAGATCGTCCAGGGGGTGAAGGTCCGGGCGATCTGGAAGCTCGGCAAGCCGTGGTTCTGCCTGGCCGACCTGTGTGCCGCCCTGGGCAAGAAGGGCACGGCGGCTGCTTTCGGATGACGTAAACTCTTTGCGAGAAGCAGGTTTCGGAGATGGACGGACATTCGAAACTGTCGAGAGTATGGTCGAAAAGTCCTTTGTTACCTCCGAGTGATGAAGGTGCCGGACGTGGTCGAGATGACACCCAGCGGCCTCAAGGAGCTGAAGGCGGGAGCCAACTGATGGGTTGGAGCTCTGCGGCCGCTGGTGAGCGGGTGGAACTGCCGGGCTCAGAGCTCTGGCTGCCGGACGTCAAGCAGCTGCGTGGAACTTCTGGCAGAGACGACGCGGACTGGCCGTGTGGCCGTAAGGACGTAGCGGGCGTCAATAAGCGGAGTGGGAAGGTGGGAGGGCAATTCAAAAATCCGAAAAAATCCTCGGAGGCGGACCGTGACTCTTCGGCGCGACGCGAGTTGGGGGCCTACCGGCTGGGGACCGCAGCGGTTGCTGTCGCGACCCTCGCGAAGCAAACCGCATGCCAGCATCAAGGACAAAAGAACTCTGTTAGGTGATACTCCCACGGGAGTATCACAATGGGGAGTAGTAATGTCCGCTGTTAGGTGGGATGGGCTAAGTGGTTGTCCAACGGTCGATCCAACGTAAGGTGCAACGGTGTTGAGTCGTGCCGATTGCCGGGAATTGCAGGGTTGCAACGATTTTTCCAAGAATCCGCTTGACTCTGGAAACAATGCCGCGTAGGATATTGCTAAGCTGGCAATTGTCCCGCACGGTCAGTGAACCCTTGACAGTCTGGCGAAGTGTTAGACGGAGGGAAGTTGCTCCCGGCGGTTGGTGCAAACAACCCCGGGAGCGCGGGAGCAGACTCACGAGAGGAGTCCGATCCATGTCCGAGACTATCACCGTTGTCCCTGCCCAGTCAACCCCAAGTGACGCGGAGCAAGTGGCGTAACCAGCGTTCACGCCAGAGCAGATGGCGGAAGCGCTGCCGATCGCGCAGAAGCTGTACGCCAGTGATCCGGATATGGTTGATCCGGTCCTAGCTGAGATCGCAGCAGAGACAGTGATTCACTTCTTGAATAGTGAGAACCGTATCCCGCGTTCCGGCGCAGAACTGGACGCATGGTGCAACAGTGAAGAGGAATGGTCTGCGTACCTGGCGGCGCATCCGCTCCCGACCGATCCCGCCAGCGCTCTTGCGACGGAACCCATTCCCGCCCCGCCCGTTCCGGAGTCGGTCAACCCGGAGGTCAGCAAGGAAGAAGTGAACAAGGCGCTGGCCAAGTTTGAGCGCACGGTGGGCTTGCAAGCGGACATGAATTACCAGCTTGCGGAAGCAAGGGGCCGAGCTACGTTCGGCTGTTCCTCTTGGCCGCGCCCGGTGTTGCGCTCCGGAGCAGGGCGGTTGAGCAACTGGCCGCGGTTGTCTTCCGCGCTTCTGACGACGTGTTCACCATGTCGGAGAGCGAGGGGGTCAAGAAGCACGCCAACCGGTGTTGGCTACTGGCTGTCCGTCAACGCGGTGCGCGTGCTGATTGGCGACGGGTCGGGCAAGGCGAAGGGAGATGGAACCAAGCGACAGGACAAGGCTCGCAAGGGCAAGGATGCCAAGCTCCCGTGGGGTCAAGATTCGGGAGTTTGCCCCTCTGGTCACGCGGAAGGCGGATGAACACAAGTGAGGAATGGTCCCTTCACCAGTGCGCGGGCAAGGATGGTGAGAAGGCGAAGGAACTGCTGTCCAAGGTGTGCGATGCGCCCGACTTGACCGCAAGCGAGATCCGTGAGGCGGTTCGCACTCTCCACCGCGACTACGCTCTCTTGTGCGGAGACAAGGAAGCAGCGAAGCGATGGGGCTGGACGGAACCGGCGCCCGTTGCGCCCGCAACCCCTGCCAACACCAGCGCGACCTCGCCCGCAACCCCTGCCAGCGCCTCCCGCGACTCCCGCCACGGACGGCCAGACGCTGACCGTTGCTCCCGCTACCCCCCCGCTGACGCGACCCAAACCGCTCCCGTGGCCGATGCCAGCGCAACCCCGCCCGCAACTCCCGCAACTCCCGCAACGTGCAATCAGGGTCAGTCCATTCTGGTCACCCTGGCTGACATGGCCAAGAAAGGACTCCCGAAGGACATTGGATTCATGCTTGCCAAGACGATTGCCCATGCGGAAGACCCGTTGGCCGTTCTTTTCGAGACGATTGGCGCCGTGGCGGATACCATCGACGCCGACAAGAACAGCGAAGTCGGGGTTGATGACATTCTGGAAACGTGCATGAAAGTCCTGAAGGACCACAAGGGGCTTTCGAGCAAGGGCAAGCGCGCTTGCAACGCCTTCCTTCTGGTCAACGCTCGCAAGGACGCAAGTCCCTCTCCCGCCGAGATCGCACAGACCAGCGCTCCCGAGACAGCACGGCAACGGCCAGCTTGTGAGCGACGGCCAGCTAGACCGCTCTGCCCTGGCAACCCTTCTCTCGCAACCCCGGGCACTTCGCCCGGGGTTGTTCGTTTGACCTGCCCACAACCGGAGTCCATCCCATGCAATCCTCTTCCGTTGCTGCGCTCGCCCTTGCTCTGTCCCGCCTTGCTTCCACCCTGGCGGTCTTGTCGCGCTGTGAGTCCCTGCCGAGCGGCGCCTTGCGTCCATTGTGGCTAGCGAGCGCGACCGCGCAACCCAGGCCTCACTTGCTCGCATCCTGGCACGCGAGCGCGACTCCGACGCGCAACCCGGCTTGACCTCACCCAGGCAACCCCGTCCTGGCCAGCGCCGGACGGGGTTGCCCGTTGCGCCCGTGCCCCGTCCAGCCCCTCGCGATCCTTCCCTTGACCCGATTTGCCTTCCGACCCATCCGGACCCATCCTGCGCAATCGTAGGCGTTCCTCTCCCCTTCTCCGCGTTCCTGCGCCCGGTCTGTACGTGCGATCCCATTTCCTCCCAGCGCGATCCCTGGCTTCCTCTATGCCCGCATGCGGGATGGCGCAGCCGCGGCTTCGTTCCTCCAGAGCATGGCGGATGCGTGCTTTGCCCGGACCCGACCCCGCCCGGCCCGGAATCCGCCAGCGTAGATGGCGCAGCCGGGCAGATACCGCACCTGATTCCTTGAACTGATTGCGCGAGGCCGAACGGTGTTGGTTGCCAGCGCGGATGGTGCAGCTGGCCAAGCGTCCGGGAATCTAAGCGGGACGGCACAGCGCGGACGGCGCAGCGGGCACTTGGATCCAGTCAACTCCCCTGTTTCCAGCCGTTTGCAATGATTCGCCGTTTCTGGGATAATGGATTCTGTTGAGGTTCCAGCGTCGTTCTGACGCACACTTCCTCCCAACCAATCCAAAACCACCATCCCAAAGGAGACTCGCTGTGAAGATCAGTGCCGTGCAACGGCGGTTCATTGAATCAATTCTGCCCTGGGTGGAGAGGCATGCGAGGTTCCGCTTTCGCTGGATGCCCTGCCGGCAGACACGGGACGATGCCGTGGCCGAGTGCATCGGGCTTGCCTGGAAGCGCTACCTGGACCTGGCCCGCTGCGGGGTGAACCCGGACAAGTTCGGCCGGGCCCTGGCCAAGCAGACCGTCTCCCACGTCATGCGCGGCCGGCGTTGGTGGAACCCGAGAGGACCACCGAGGTGCTGAGCTTCGTCGCCCGGCGCCGGCAGGGTTTGCGGTGAAGCCCCTGTGCGACCTTGAGGGCCAGAAGCCCCTGGAGACCCTGACCGGCAACCCTCGCAGCAAGCCAGCCGACTGCGCGGCGTTCCGCGTGGATTTCCGACGGTGGCTGTCCTGGCAGGGCAAGCGGGACCAGGCCATTGTGGAGGCGTTCGCTGCCGGCTACCGGACCCAGGAAGTGGCCCGGGCTTTCCGTCTCACCCAGGGGCGGATCAGCAACATGCGGCGCGAGTTCGCCGAGTCCTGGGAAGAGTTCCATCAGCCCCGCCAATCTCGCCAGCTCGCTGCCGTTTGACCCTATCTCCCAAACCAAGCAACCCATCGGCCCCGGCTCGTTGCCAGGGCCTGTCTCGCCCATTGTCGAAAGGAGGTTTGTCGTGTTGATGCTTCCGAGGAACCTTGGCCTGCTGGCTTCCCTGACCGGGGACGCGATCGGCCGGCACAAGGCAATGGCCGGCATCCGGGTAACCGAGTGCCAGGAGGACTGGTATCAGCCTGGAAGTGACAGACGGCCATCGCCTGGCCATCGTCTGCGGGCCGAGCGCTGCCCAGCACACCAGGAGAGCCGCCTCAAGGCCCAGCTGGACGGCGCAGCCAACGGCGCGAGCCAGGGAACCATCCCGGGCCAGGAATGGCAGCGGTGGTTCCGCGCGCTCCCCAAGGGCGGCTGCCTGGGGCTGGTGCTGGGCGAGCATGCCGCTCACTTCGCTACCGTGGACATGAGAGGCACGGCGCCCTTGCTCGATGGCCACTTCCCGAACGTCGATCTGGTGCTGCCCAAGACGGTCCCTCTGGCCCGCTTTGTCGTCAACCCGGACTACCTGGCCAGCATCTGCCAGATCGCCAGCGCCATCGACCCCGAGGTCCGGCGGATCGAACTGCTGTTCTACGGCGACGGCAGGCCCATGGGCCTGGTCGCCAGGAACGGCAGCGGCCAGACGATGGACGCTCTCCTCATGCCGCTCACTTGAAGGAGGGCAAGACCATGCTGCTGCGCCATGCGACACCCAGCCGGAACCTGGCCAGCATTCAGCGCCTGGGGCTGCTGACCAGCAAATCTCGGGGCAAGCTCAAGGTGGTCTGGCTGCACGCTCCCAGCCGAACGAACTGGGCTACCCTTCACGTTTCCAACCGCCACGGAGTGCGGCTTGAGGACGTGGTTGTCCTGACCATCAACGTCCCGCGTTCCTGGCTGAGAAGGGGCAAGGCAAAGCTCTGGTACTCGCTGCGGGACATTCCGCCGGGCCGGCTTGGTAAGGTGCTGACCTTTGCCGAACTGGGCTCTGTGCTGCTTGTCTTGCCCGCCTGACTCTGGCCAAGCCCCTGGTTCACGGATGGGCCCTGCGTTTCTTCTTGAACCCAACAACCACAACCCAAAGGAGAACCCATGTCCACAAGTCCGTACTGGTCACCAGCAGACAGGAAATCATTGGCCGCTGCACACCTCAGGAGGCCATCCACCTGGCCAAGAAGCGGACCGGAGGAACTGGATGGACATCGTCATCTGGCAGGGCACCGAGGCGGCTGCTGCTGGTCCTGGCCGGCGGCGGCGTGCAGCTCTTGCTGGGAACTCGGGCGCCGACCTGCGCCGACGCTGAGCCCATCTTGATCCCGTTTAGCAGGTAGCACGGATGGAGCAGCAGGGCCACGGAGGGCCTTTCTCTTTCCCACCAACCTCAACCCAAGGAGAACCACAATGGCAATCGTTGTCGGCAAGTTCAGCCTCGAAGGCAACGAACTCAACGGCCCGGGCGGCTACATGGAGGAGCGCGGCTTTGACCTGATCGATCGCATTCAAGCCGGCCAGGACGTGACCTTCAACCTGACCGGCCACCTCAGCCCCTCGGTCGAGATGGCCGTGCTGGTCCGGCTCCAGACCGACTACGCCGGATGGCTGGGCCAGCGTCAGCTCCTCCGCCAGCTGGAGGGCTGAACCATGCGTTTCCGCGCGAAGGCCACCCTGGGCAACAGCAACGGGATCTACGACGCCGCTTACGACTTCGGCGAGGAGTCGGAGCTGCGCGGCGAGCCTCACGAGATTGCCCAGGCCCTGGCCGAACTACCTCCAGGCCCTGACGCCGGCGCACGTCGAGAAGCTGCGCTTCGGCGCCCCGCAGTTCTTTCTGGAACTCATCATCACCCCGGAAGGCCAGTCCGAGGAGATGATCTACACCGAGGGCTGGCCGGAACCCTCCGAGGTCAAGGGCGACGAGCAGGAGCCAGACCAGGAGGCCGAATGAAAACCAAACGCCGCTGCCGTTGTGGCAGGCCCGTCCGGCGCGGCAGCAAGACCGGGACCTGCCACCGATGCAACACCAGGAGGACCCGAGAGGATCTCATCCGGGGCTTTCGCCTCCCAGGCGCCAGCCCCCAGGCCCGCGACCTGGACAAGCCCATCCGGGAAGCACGCATCCCGATCTACCAGGTCAGGGCCCAGAAGAAGTTGCCGCTGTTCCAGGAAGGACAGCCAGAACACGAGCAGGACGCCGGACCCCAAGACCAAGGAGTTGACGAGTGAACAACACGCATGCACTTGCCCCGGCGCTGCGGAAGGCCCTGAAGGACCTGGCCGCTGCAAAGGAGCAGTATGACAAGCACCTGGCAACCTGCCAGGCCCAGGCCCGCGAGATCATTCGCGGCGTCTGCGCTGAGCTGGGCCTGAGCCAGAGCCAGATGGCAAGGGAGCTTCAGCGCGACCAGAACAACATCTCGGCCGTGGCCATCGGCAACCGGAAGGGCGGGGCTGACCTCTGGGTCGCCCTGCACAAGCTGCTGGCCCAGCAGAAATAGGCCCAGCCGGCCTGACCCTTGACAGGCGATCATCCCCGGCCCACAACAGGGGAATCTGCAATTACCAGAGCAATCTCGCCGGCGCCTCACGTTGGGATGCCGTGCGCATTTGCACCCGGCACGAGCCGGGGCATGGGGGCCGGGCGTTCTGGCCCCTTCATCATGATTCGCCCCAGGAGACTGAGCAATGAGTCCAGACTTCGGCCCCCAGGAACGGTTTCACAAGGAGATCGACGTTCGCGGCCCACAGGGCAGCATCTCTGGCGACGATGACTGGGCCGCTCTCGTCTACGTCGCGCCAACCTCGCGCACGAAGACACGGTCCTGGTGTGCTGCAGCAGCGAGATCAGCGGCAAGATCGTTGAAGACATCGAGCCCACCCTGAACCGGGTGGACATTGCCGCTGGCGTGATCGACGGCTTGCGCAAGCTGAGGGCCGACATCGCCTTTCCCCGGCGGGAAACCCAGGAAGACGTGGATCGCTGGGCTGAGGAACTGTGCGTGAGGAAGAAGAGGGCTGACCATCCCTTTCACCCCCGACGGAGGAACGAACCATGTTTGGACTTAGCAAGCTCTGGTCCGCGATCGGGCGGCTCACCACCAGCATCAACGCCCTGGCCGACACCGCCGACCTGGTGAACGCTGGCGTGAGGAGCCAGCTCCAGCTGGAGGACCGCACGCTCCCTGAGCCCCAGGCCCTGCTGGCGGCCAACGTGACCGCGGCCGAGCCCGTCCTGCCCCAGGCCAAGAACGGGCGGAAGGCGCGGGCACCGGCCGAGTGACCTGAGAACGACCCAAGAACGCAACCGGGCGGGGAGTGTTTCCCCGCCCCTTTCTTTTCCCGCGAGAGGAACACACCCATGCTGTTCGAGAACGCAGACCTGATCCACAGCTACAGCCGGGCCGATGCGATCAAGGATGGCGTGCTGCTCGACGTGACCCAGACCGCCAAGGAGGCCGGCTTCAAGTTCCCCGTGGCCCTGACCGCTGCCGTGTGGGCGAAGTACGTTGTGGTCCCGCCCGGGGTGGAGTGCCAGGACGAGGTGGGCCGGCTCTGGGACGTGCTGACCATGCTTCGCTTTGCCATCCGGACCGGGGACGACGGCCCCGAGGTGCGCTTCGCCCTGCACGTCCGCAACGACAACCGGGAGCGGACCCCACCGCTGGTTCAGCTCAAGGCGCTCTGCCATCCCGGGGACGATGGCGAGCCCGTCATCACCATCCTGCTGCCCGATGAGGATTGAGGCTGATCTGGCGGATACCGTAAACAAGAGTACAATCTCGCCACCTTTGCCCTGGCTGGCGTTGCCGGACCTGGAACCCCGGCGGCGCTGGCCGGGGCGGTTCCAGAAAGGAGGTTGCTTCGATGATGGAGGAGAAACGGATTCGGGTCTGGGTGCAGCAGTTCAAGGATCGCGACTCCCTGATGCTGCAATGGCATGACCCAGAGACCGGGAAACGCAAGACGCGCTCGGCCGACACCGATGACAAAGAAAAGGCCGAGAAGGCGCGGGCCGACCTGGAGTACGAGCTGAACCACGGGCTCTACAAGGAAGCCTCCCGCATGACCTGGGAGGACTTTCGCAAGAAGTTCGAGGAGGAGTACTTCCCCAACCGCCGGGAGGAAACCCGGAAGGTTTACCGCAACGTCTTCAACCTCTTCGAGAAGATTTGCAACCCCCGCTCTCTGCGGTCCATCAACGTGAGGACCGTGACGGCGTTTGAGAAAGGCCTGCGCCAGCAGCCGGGGCGTGGCGGCAGCAAGGACAAGACCATGCAGGCCAGCACCATCAAGGTCCGGCTCCAGTTCCTGGAAACCGCTCTGAACTGGGCTGTCACGCAGAAGATGTTGCCTTCCTGTCCGAAGTTCCCCGACGTGAAGGTGCCGAAGACGAAACCGCGGCCGGTCCCCACCGAGTCGTTTGATCGCCTGATCGCCAAGGCTCCTGACGAGCATACGCGCGTGTTCCTCTACTGTGGCTGGCTGGCTGGCCTGCGCCGCAACGAGGCCCTGGGCCTGGAATGGGAGGAGACGGAGGACAGCCCCTGGATCGACTTTGACAGCGACCGGATCATCCTGCCAGCCACGTTCACCAAGGCGGTCGAGGATCAGTGGGTCCCCCTGGACCAGGACCTCCGGGACATGCTGGAGGCTCTCCCCCGGAACGGTCCGAAGGTCTTCCGGTTCATGTCCACAGCGACGGGCGAGCCGTTGACACCCAGCGGCGTGTCGCTGATGATTACAAAGCTGGCCAAGGATGCCGGGGTCAAGCTGTCCATGAAGACGTTGCGGAAGGCGTTCGGCAGCCGGTATGCCCAGACCGAGAGCGCGCAGGTTCTCCAGAAGCTCATGCGGCACGCCAACATCACTACCACCCTGGCCTACTACGCCAACGTGGACGACGCGGTAGAGCAGGCGGTCAGACGTAAACGGAGACGTAACAATGAGGCAGTCACTGAACCTCGCAAGCCGGACCGTGACGACGCAAGTTCAATCATTTGAACGACTTTCAATCGAGCTGACCAACCGCTGTACCAAAGCGTGCTGGTTCTGCTACAACCACAGCCTGCCCGAGGGCGACACCCGGTGGACGCCCGATGAGGTGGTCGCCTTCGTCAGCGACTGCGCCGACCACGGCACCCGGGCGGTTTCGTTCGGCGGCGGCGAGCCGTTGCAGTACCCCGGCCTGTTCGAGGTGCTGACCCGGCTGCGCGGCCGGCTGTTCCGCTCGCTCACCTCCAACGGCCTGCTGATGACCGGCGAGATGCTGGACCGCCTCGTCGAGGCGGGTCCGGACAAGGTTCACCTCTCGATCCACTTCCCGCAGCGTATAAACGAGGTGGAGCGCGTGGTTGAACAGGTCAAGGAGCTGGAATGTCGCGGCATCAAGAGCGGTGTCAACTTCCTGGTGGCCCGCTCCAACCTGGGGCCGGCCATCGAGGCGGCCCGGCGCGTTCGCGAGGCGGGCATCGGCAACGAGCGCATCGTCTATCTGCCGATGCGGAGCCAGGACACGCCGACGCCCGACGAGCTGGGTAAGGTCGCCGGCAGCAAGGCGTTCCAGTCGATGACGTGCCTGCTGGAGTGCGGCCCGAGTCCGCGGTTCTGTTCGGTGGGCTGGGACAGGACCGTCGCCTGGTGTTCCTACACCAAGACCCGGCGAGCATTGCCGGAGCTGACGTTCCAGGGGCTGACCGCGGCCATGACGGATCTGGGTTTGGAGTTTTGTGGAGGGACCGATGGACGTTGACTTCCCGGCCGCCCATTCGATGGACACCACCTTCTTCGCCGTTGATGCGGCGGGGCACGTGGCCTTTTTCTCCTCCGGGGAAGCTCTACCTGTCCCCAGGGGCGCCAGCCAGGAAAGCCCGTTTGACCAGTTCGCTCAAGTGCCCGGCATCCCGCCCGAGCTGGCGAATCCAGAATCGATCCGGTCGCTCCACTACGCTGGGCTGTTCTGCTACGGAGCCGACGAGGGGGGACTGCTGCCATTGCACTCGTTTTACGTGCGGTATCAGCGATTCGGCATACCCAAGACCCCGCTGCACGTTGATCAGCTTCCGCCAAAGGCCCGCAAACTTGTCAGGCAGTACTTGCTTGAGGAACTTTGCTTTGCTGAAAGCGACAAGATCCAGTTGCTGGAGCACCTCGATTGCCTGGTCTGGACAGAAGAAGCCCCCGCCTATCTCTGTGCAGACAGCAAGACGGTCAAGCCGCTTCCGGGTAAGGAGAAGGACTTCGCTCGGTTCGCCGAGAAAATGTGCCAGGACTACCCAGAAGAGACGAAGGGCCTGTACTTTGAGGGCATCGAACAACCCGAGCGAAAGAAGCGTCCTCGCAAAAGGAAGAAGAAGGGCGGGGCGTAATGACTCCTGGCGTGGCCCAGGAACGAACGGTTCACGCCGGTTTTGAGACTGAAGCGTTGTGGAGAGGACAATGGACACCGACTTCCCGGCCGCACACTCGATGGACATCTGTTTCTTCGCCGTCGATGCGGCGGGCTACGTGGCCGTTTTCGAGTCCGGCGAAACCGGTCCAGCGCCCGAGGGCGATGACCAGGAGGACTTGTTCAACCTGTTGCCCCGGATTCCAGGCATCCGGCCCGAGCAAGTAATTCCGAGTGCCCTCTTAACGGGCTGGCGCTCGACGCGGCCCCCGAGCTTGGCGTGTTCCGCTACGCTGCCGACGAGGACGAACCGCTGCCCTTGGCACCGATGTACGAAAGGCAGGAAACGCCCGAGAACCCGCTTCACGTCGATCAGCTGCCGCCGGAGGCCCGTAAGCTGATCAAGCAGTACCTTCTGGACGATCTCCGCTTTGCCGAAAGCGAACGAATCCAGTTGCTCGAACATTTCGATTGTGATTTGTGGGGAAGCGATGCCGTTGCCTATCTCTGCGAGGACGGCCAGACGGTGAAACCAGTCCCTGGCGAGGAGGCCATCTTCGCCGAGTTCGCCGAGGAATTGTGTATCGACTATCCAGAAGATACGGCCAACATGCGCTTTGAAGGCATCCCGCAGCCAAAGCGGCCCAGACGCTCACCCAGACGGAAGAATCGCGACGAGTGGGAATGAAACCGGCGCGAGCCCCGCACGTCCAGAAAGAAGGATCGAACCATGCGGATTCTCGAAGCCCACGTCGAACCGGTCCGCGGCCTGTCCTACGCCCCCGACGGCCGGTTCCTGGCCAGCGGCGGCGAGGACAACCGGGCCTATCTGTGGGACTTGACCACTGGCGAATCGGTCGCTGAGTTCGAGCATTCCTCCGGGGTGGAACGGCTCTCGTTCAATCCGCGCTCGGGGCTGCTGACCTGCGGCACCGCGGACGGCGAACTGGTCGTCTGGGACCGCAACCTGCCGTCCACTCCTCACGTTCAGACCCGGGCCCATCAAAGTGCGATCCGCGACCTGGCTCACTCGCCCGATGGCAAGTTCCTGGCCTCGCTCAGCTGGCAAGGCGAGGTGCGTTTCTGGCTCCCGGACTCTCTTGTGGACCGTGGCCGATTTCAGCCGGCCGAATCCCAGGGAACCGCCCTGACCTTCCCGGGCTCCGTGTCGCGCATCGCCCTGGCGTGCCTGGATGGCAAGGTGCGGCTGATGGACCTGCGGAGCCTGGAGGTGGGCAATTTCTTGCCCAACCGATCCCTGCTTTCAATAGCCGCTCACAAGGACTGCTGGCTGGCCGCCGGCTGTACCAGCGGAGCGATTGTCCTCTGGAACTTGCAGACTCCGGGCACACTGCCGCCCCTGGAAGGACACTCGGGACCGGTCTACGCATTGGCGTGTACTCCCGATGGCAAGTCGCTCCTCTCCGGCGGGGCGGACGGCACCGTGCGCGTCTGGGACGTGGAGTCGGGCCAGCAGCGGCAGTGCTACCGCTGGCACCAGAGCTGGGTCACCTGCGTCGCGGTCGCTCCCGACGGCATGACCGCGGCGGCCGGCAGCGAGGATGCGACCGTGGTGGTCTGGGACCTGGATCACGATTGACGTCCGCGATTTGACACTTTCTCCGCGATGTTTTACAGTTGATTTGGTGCGCGAATTCTCGCTTCATACCTGAATGCATCCGTGCGGCCATCCTGGGAGGGAGCCATGTTTGAACGCGCCGCAGCGCTCTGGCGCCGTCTGACGGGATCGGCCCAAGCGAAACCCGCCGGCGGCCCCAAAAGCGACAGCGACCGTCGGGTCTTTGTCCGCTACCCCAGTGAGACGCTGACTCGGTGTGCCTTGCTGGGCAATGGCAACGAGCCGCTGTTCTCCGCACGGCTGCGCAACGTCTCGCGGGGCGGACTCAACCTGGCCACCGAGCGCCTCCTTTGAACCGGGCACGCTGCTGACCATCACTCTTCCCGGCGACGGCAAATCGTCGCTGGCCGTGCTGGCCTGCGTCATCCATTGCCGGCAACACTCGGCGACCGAATGGGCCGTCGGCTGCAATTTCTCGGCGGAGCTGGAGGAATGGCAGCTCTGGGCTTTCGGCGCCCGCCAGGCTGCTGGCCCGGTTAGCGAGTGCCGCGGGGCCGAACGCTTCTCCTGTCAGGTCAAGGCCTTGTGTCAGCTGCCGGCGGTGCCGGACAGGCCGCCGTTCGAGGCCCGCGTCCTCAACGTCTCACGCAACGGCCTGGCCCTGACCGCGGAGCAGGAGTTGCCCACCGGCACCGTACTCAGCACCGAGCTGCACGGCTCACGCGGGGCGAATCCCCTGACCATGCTCGCCTGCGTGGTTCACGTCACCACCCTGCTTGATGGGCAGCGCATCACCGGGTGCAACTTTATCCGCGAGCTGACCTCTCGGGACATGGAACTGCTGCTGTGAGCCGGCGGTCTTCTCCTCCTCCCTTGCGGAGGAGGGCTGGGGTGGAGGGGAAGGCGCCCCACGGAGGCTGCGATAGCGGTCGAGCATCATGCTGGCGATGCCGACCACGATCAGCACGCCCACCTCGCCGAGCAGCCAGCGCCAACCATCCTGCCTCAGAGCATCGCGGAACTCCGAGGGCGGCGGCGGTTCGCCGGCCTCGACGGCCTTCTGTTCCAGCACGGGAACGATGGCGTAGGCCAGGGCGGTGATCACAAACAGGACGCCGACCAGCAGCAGCAGGAAATACAGAGGGTTGCGCGGTTCCCTGGCCGTCATGCTCTCAGCCCACCACCCAGGCCGCATCGACCGGCTGAAAAGTCACCAGCTCCTCCGGCTTGAACCACAGGGCGATCTCCGCGGTGGCGTTGTCCGGGCTGTCGCTGCCGTGGATCAGGTTGTTCTGGATGCTCAGGGCAAAGTCGCCGCGAATCGTCCCCGGAGGCGATTTGACCCCGTCGGTGGCGCCCATCAGCGTCCGCACCACGGTGACCGCTTCCCGCCCTTCCAGCACCACGGCGACGGTTGGCCCGGCGGTCAGGAACTGCAGCAGCGATTCGTAAAACGGCTTGCCCTTGTGGACGGCGTAGTGCTGCTCGGCCAGCTGCCGGCTGGCGAGCACCAGCTTCAGGCCCACAAGACGCAGACCTTTGCGCTCGAAGCGCTCCAGCAGCGTCCCCACCAGCCGGCGATGCACACAGTCCGGTTTCAGCAGCACCAGGGTCCTTTGCATGGTCGTCTCTCGTCAGCAAGAGAAAAACAATCCTCTCCGAGAGACATTGTAGGAAGTGACCGGCAGTCGGGAAAACCCCCTGGCCCTTCGGCCCCCAGGTGCGGGAAAATGCGGCCGGGGTCGATGACCAGGTTTGATCACCGACCCCGTTGAATTTCGGGTGAAGTCAATCCAGCGTGAGGAAGTCTCGAGGAGCAAGTTTCCCTGCCCCTCGCGGATTGCATTGAGCTGGCGGCACCCGGATCTGTTCCTTCCCTGGATGCAGGAACCAGGTGACCGCACTGGATTTCTGGCCGCTTCAGGGTTAGCTACCGGTCTGGCCGACCTGAGCGCCAACGGCCTGGAAGGTCGCGTTGGCATTGGTGCCCAGGGTGGTGATGGCAGTAATGCACACCACGATGATCAGCGCCAGCATCACGGCATACTCGACTGCGGTTGGGCCGTCCTCGTTACGGAGAAACGCGAGAACGCTTTTGCGAAGATTGGACAGCATTGTCATTCCTTTCGTGAGTCCTGACAAAAGGCTTCGGTGCGACCAGCTACCGAATTTGCCGTTGCCGAGAGCCGCTGTCCGATTCCCGACAACGTCCGGTCCACTCCCTTTCGCCCTCTGGACAGCACAGGGGAGGCAGGAGTGTGGCGTCGTTTCCCGCACCATGCGAAGAACTAAGAGGAAGAACCAATGGGCTGTTTCTTGACACGGCTCGCTGGCTTGCTTGCCAGCAAGCAGCTTCCGGATGGACTCCTCACCTTTCGGCAACCTGGCGATCCCAGAGGGACCCATGGCTTTGCGTCCCGTCTTCACAGACAGTTTGCTCTTATCGAGGAATCCGGAGATCGAAGAAACGCTTCTCTTCCTACGACTCCACCGTAAAGGTGGGACACGTCTTCGTACTTGTCAAATCGGCAAAACAAAAAAGGGGACAAAGTCAAGCGCCGAGTTGCTCTCGCGGCGAAAAAAACTGGCCCCCCGTAAGGGTTTCCGTCGCGAGAGGATTGCAGCAGACTAATCGAAAAAGTAGAATTTTCTTCCATGAACACAAATCCTTCTCTTCGCGACTGTTTGCAGGCCGCCCTCAACCGACCGCGGCTGGTGGAAACCGCGCGGCGGCTGGTGGCCGTCCCCAGCCGGACCGGCGAGGCCGGGGCGGCCGCCGACTGCCTGGCGCAGCTCCTGACCGAGGAGGGTTTCCACGTCGAGCGCCTGGCCGCGGGCCATCCCGCCGCACCCGCCGTGCTCGCCCGGCTCGGCTCCGGCCGGCCTGGCCCGACCCTGCAGTTCAATGGCCATCTGGATACGGTTCACCTGCCCTTTGTCCCGCCCGCCGTCGAGGGCGATCTGCTGACCGGCAGCGGGTCCTGCGACATGAAATCTGGCCTGGCCGCGGCCATCGAGGCGGTGCGCATCCTGCGTGAGACGAACGCGCTGCCGGCCGGCTCGGTGCTGCTGACGGCCCACGACCTGCACGAGGCCCCGTGGGGCCGGGGCCAGCAACTGGACCGGATGATCCGCGACGGCATCGCCGGTGATGCGGTGCTGCTCCCTGAACCGCTGTTCAACCACCTGCCCCTGTGCGGCCGGGGGGCCGCCACCTGGAAGGCAACGCTCCGCCGCCAGGGTCCGCCCATCCATGAGGTGATGCGCTCTCCGGAAGAACCCAGCGTCATTGCCGCCGGGGCCGAGCTGGTCGCGCGCCTGGGCCAGCTCGGTCGGCAGCTGGCCCAGCAAAGCGATCCCCTGGCCGGCAGCGAGAGCGTTTTTATCGGCCAGATTCACAGCGGCGAAATTTACAATCAGTATCCGCAAACGTGCTGGCTGGAGGGAACGCGCCGCTGGCTGCCCGGCGTCAGCCGGAGCGAGGTCGAAAGCGCGTTCCGGGACCTGCTTGGGCAGCTGGCCCGCGACAGCCGGGTCACGGTCGATGTCGATTTCCTGTTCATCCGCGATGCCTTCCGGCTGGAGCCGGACGGGCCGCTGGTGCGTGCCTTCCAGGAGGCGTTCCGGACGCAGAGCGGCCAGGAATTGCCGATCGGTCCCAAGGCGTTTGTGGACGATGGCAACAGCTTCTATGGGCTGAAAGGCATCCCGGCCATCACGCACGGGGCCCGCTCGGGAGGACAGCACACGGTCAACGAGTGGGTGTCGATCCGCGACCTGGAGCGCGTGGCGGTGCTGTATGCGCTGACGGCGGTGCTGTTCTGTGGAGGAACAGCGGTGTGAACCATTCCAGAAGCGCTCCGAGCCGCGCTCGCAGCGCAGCGGAGTAAGCGGTCCGGTTGCCTCCCGGGCCGCTTACTCCGCTGCGCTGCGTGCGCGGCTCGGAGCGCTCCAAATTCCGAGGCTGTAACCATGCCAACCGCAACCCTGCCCGAATTGATCGCCGAATCGCAGACCACGGAAGAGCAATTCTTGCGTCACGTATTCGTCCGCGACCAGATGCAGGAATGGTCCAAAGCCCCGCTGATCATGGCCCGGGCCGACGGCGTCTATTACTGGGACGTGGACGGCAAGCGCTATCTCGACGCCCTGTCCGGCATATACGTCGTCTCGGTGGGCCACAACAATCGCCGGGTCATCGACGCCATCCACCGGCAGCTGGATCGGCTGCACTTCTCGGCGCCCATGCACGGCACCAACCCCGTGGCGGTGCAGCTGGCCACTCTCCTGGCCGAACTGGCGCCCGGCGACCTGGATTGCGTCAAGTTCCAGTGTGGCGGCAGTGAGGTGACGGAAGCGGCCATCAAGCTCGCCCGGCAATACCATCGCCTCAACGGCTCGCCCGGCAAATACAAGGTGATCAGCCGCTACCAGTCCTGGCACGGCTCGACTCTGGGCTCACTCTCGGCCTCGGGCCTGAAGTCGCGCAAGACGGTCAACGAGCCGCTGGCCCCCGGCTTCCTCCACGTCTTCCCGCCCACCTGCTACCGCTGTCCCTTTGGCAAAACCTACCCCACCTGCGACATCACCTGCGCCACCCTGATCGACCAGGTGGTCCAGATGGAAGACCCGGCCACGGTGGCGGCGATCATGGTCGAGCCGATCGGCCACACCGGCGGCATCATCGACCCGCCGCCGGAATACTTGCCGATCCTGCGCGACATTTGCGATCGCCACAACGTCCTGCTGATCTTCGATGAGATCATCACCGGCATCGGCCGGACCGGCCAGCTGTTCGCGGCCGAGACGTTCGGCGTCACTCCGGACGTGCTCTGCACGGCCAAGGGCCTGTCGGGCGGTTATGCGCCGCTGTCGGCCATGATCTGCACACGCCGGATCGCGGACGTCTTCTGGGGACCGATCAGCGAAAACCCCGGTTTCGTGGAGGGCCACACCTTCGAGGGCAATCCGATTTCGTGTGCGGCCGGCATCGCGGTGCTGCGCGAGATCCTCGACAATGACCTGTGCGGCAATGCCCGCCGGCAGGGCGAGCGCTTGCGGCAAGGGTTCGAGCGCCTGGCCCGCAAGCACGGCGTCATCGGCGACATTCGCGGCAAGGGCTTGCTTCAGGGGATCGAGTTTGTCCGCGACCTGCGAACGAAGGAACGCTTCCCGACCGAACTGGCGTTTGGCGTCCAGGTGGGCCGGCGAGCCCTGGCCAACGGGCTGTTGTGCCGCTTCGATCCGCACTGGCTCGCCTTCGGCCCAGCATTGGTGGTGACGGCGGAACAGCTCGACGAGATGCTCGCCGTGCTGGATCGGAGTATCGGCGAGGTGCTGGCGGGGCTGTAAGAGCCAGTCAGCGTCAAGTGCGCTTCTTCCGCGGCCTGGGGCGGAACAACGGTTTGCGGTTGCCGTACTTCTTCAGCCATTCCAGCGGCACGATGGACGTTGTGACCCCGCCGCCGGGCGGAATCGGCGCTCCGCCGCCGCGCACGACGATTGTGGTGGGGGGGCTCTCAGGAACACGCATCGGACTACCTCTCTCGGCCAGACGACCGGGTCAGGATTCGTCGGGGTTTGGCTCCAGGCTGACCTTCAGTCGGCGCTCCAAGAGTGGCTCGCCTGCTCCGAACAGCTGGAGGCGATACTCGCCGGGTTCGGGAAAGACAACCTTGCCCTGAGCGAAAACGACTTCCACCTCAACCAAAGGATCAGCGAACTTGACTGCCGATTCCAGTTCAAAAAGGGGTGGCCGCGATTCCGCCGCGTCGATCAGGCGCAACCGCACCTCCGTCTCGCCGTAGCCTTCCGTCAGTGCCAGGTATACCACGATTGACGGATGCACGTACGGGAATTCAGCAGCGTCCAAAGAACGGTAAGTTCCCTGGATGGTGTTCTTGCCCGTCGGCAGGTCTTGAACGACAGTATCAGCCAGAACCATCGCCAAAACGAGGGGCGGTTGTTGTTCGATGGGCATCCTGCCCTCCTCCGCCAGGCGTTCATGAATCGCACCGCTTTCTCATTTTATCGCTCAGTCATCCTCCTGCCAATCCGAATTGGCAGCTTCGCGCCGGAGACCTGGCCTGGACACTCGGCGAAATGCTGGCGGCGCTGTAGAATAACCGAAGGACTCCGCAGGCGGTTGCACCATCCAGGGTGTTCCAATGTCTTCTCGCACTTGCTGGCTGACCGTACTGTTCGCGTTCCTCGGGATCGCCGGGCCGCTCGTCGCCGCTGACCACGATTTTCCCGAGGCCCAGAAAAAGCACTGGGCCTGGCAGCCGGTCCTGCGCCCCGTGCCGCCGAAGGTCCAGAACGCCGCCTGGCTGCGGAATCCCATCGACGCCTTTATCCTGGCCCGACTCGAAGCGGAAGGGCTGACCCCCGCTCCGGCGGCGACGCGCGAACAATTGTTGCGCCGGATCACGTTCGACCTTATCGGTCTGCCGCCCACCCCGGAAGAGGTCGATGCGTTTCTCAAGGATGCGGAGGCGAAGCCGCAAGCGGCTTACGAACGGGTGATCGACCGTTTGCTAGCGTCACCGCATTACGGCGAGCGGTGGGGCCGGCACTGGCTCGACGTTGCCCGCTTCGCCGAATCCAACGGCTACGAGTTCGACGAGGTTCGCCCCGATGCCTGGCGTTACCGGGACTACGTCATCGCGGCGTTCAACAGCGACAAGCCCTACGATCGTTTCATCAAGGAGCAATTGGCAGGCGACGAGCTGTATCCCGACGACCCGGCCGCCCGCGTGGCCACGGCGTTCAACCTCCTCGGCCCTGACATGACCGATTCCGCCGATCAACCCCAGCGCCGGCAGAACACGCTCAACGACATGACCGATACCGCGGCGCTGGCGTTCCTCGGCCTGACCCTGACCTGCTGCCGTTGTCACGATCACAAGTTCGAGCCGCTGCCGCAGAGCGATTATTTCCGCTTCCAGGCGTTCTTCGCTCCCGCCGTCTTCAAACGCGACATTCCCCTGGGAACGCGGGAGCAACGTGCTGCTCTTGACGTGGCCCTGCGCCAGTACAACAAACGGATCCAGCCGGTGCAGGATCTGCTGGCCCGGGTCGAGGGACCGTATCGCAAAAAGCTGTACGACGCCAAATTCGCCAAGCTGTCGGAGGAGGCCAAGGCCGCTCATCAGACGCCCGAGGAGAAACGGACAGCAGCGCAGCGGGAACTGGTCGAGAAGACAGCCCGGCAGCTCAGCATCTCAGCTCAGGCACTGGCACAGGCGATGACGGCCGCCGATCGGGCGAACCAGCAAGATTTGCTGAAGGAACTGAAGCGGTTCGAGGCCAGCAAGCCGGCACTGCCGACAACGCTGGGTTTGCAGGATGACCTCAAGCCAGTCCGGACGTTCCTTCTCGTTCAGGGCGAACTGAAGGATCGCGGCGGGGAAGTCCGGCCGGGGTTTCCCGCGATCCTGACGCCGGGGCACAAGGACCTCGCTGCGACCATTCAGCGCGTCTCCGGCTCCACCGGCCGGCGCTCGGCGCTGGCGGATGGATCGCCTCGCCCCGGAACCCACTGACGGCGCGGGTCCTGGTCAATCGGCTCTGGCAGCATCATTTCGGACGCGGTCTGGTAGGGACACCGAGCGACTTCGGTCTGCGCGGTGCCCGGCCGACGCATCCGGACTTGCTCGACTTCCTCGCCTCGGAGTTCGTCGCGGGGGGCTGGAGCATCAAGAAGATGCACCGACTGATGCTGACCTCGGCGGCGTATCAGCAAGCAACGCAAGCGTCGCCGGCCGCCCGGGCGAAAGATCCGGACAATCAGTTGCTGTCGCACGCCAATCGGCTGCGCCTCGAGGGCGAGATCGTGCGCGATGGCTTGCTGGCGGTGAGCGGCTGGTTGAATCCGAAGATGGGCGGCCCCGGAGTCTTTCCGCCCATCCCGGCCGAGGCGAAAGTCAAGGGCTGGACGCCAAGCCCTGACCCGCGGGACCACGTCCGCCGCAGCGTCTACGTCTTCGCACGCCGCAACCTGCGCTTGCCGTTCCTGGAGCCGTTCGATCCGCCGGACAGCAATCTCAGCTGCGCCCGCCGGGAACGCTCGACCACGGCCCCGCAGGCGCTGGCGCTGCTGAACGCCCCCGACGTGCAGACCGCGGCGAAGGGACTGGCGGCGCGGCTCCGCAAGGAGGCGGCGACCGAGGACGCTCGCATTGTGCGGGCCTATCGGCTGGTCCTCGGACGAACGCCGACCGCGAAGGAGCTGGAATTGTCCCGGCTTCTGGTGAAGGAAGCATCCCTGGCGGAGCTGTGCCGGGCGCTGTTCAACGTGAATGAGTTCGTGTATCTGGATTGAGGGTGCCAATGTCCATCGACCGCCGCGATTTTCTGCGTCACGCCGGAGCCGGGTTCGGCACTGTTGCGCTGACCGCGCTGCTCGCCGAGGACGGCCTGCTTGCTGCCGGGCCAGCGCTGCCCAATCCGCTCGCTCCGAGGAAGCCGCACTTTGCCGCCCGGGCCCGGCGCGTCATCTTCCTGTTCATGTCCGGCGGGCCGAGCCATCTCGAAACCTTCGATCCCAAGCCGGACCTGCAGCGCCTGCACGGCGAGAAGTTGCCCGAATCGTTCGGCCCCGTCAAGACGCGCCGCGGCGTCGATAAGAATCGGCTGCTGGCGACCAAACGCACCTTCAAGAAGTACGGCCAGGCCGGCATCGAGGTCTCGGACCTGCTGCCGAACCTGGCGGGCTGTGTCGATGACCTGTGCGTGCTGCGCGGCTGTTACGGCGACAGCGTGACGCATCCGGAGTCGGTCTACCAGATGAACACCGGCTCGATCCTGATGGGCCGGCCGAGCCTCGGTTCCTGGGCAACCTACGGACTGGGCAGCGAGAACCAGGACATGCCGGCGTTCGTGGTGATGCCCGATCCCGGCGGTTGGGTCAAGGGCGGCGCTCCGGCCTGGGGACAGGGGTTCTTGCCGTCGGCGTACCAGGGCACGCTGCTCCGCGGCGGCAGCAGTCCCGTGCTGCATCTGAGCCGGCCCGGCGACGTTAGCCAGGCCCAGCAGCGCCGGACGCTCGATTTCATCAACCAGCTGAACCGAGAACATCTCGCCCAGCACGAAGGAGATTCCGAACTGTCCGCTCGCATCGCCGCGTATGAGCTGGCGTTCCGGATGCAGGCTCAAGCGCCGGAAATGGTCGATGTCTCGAAGGAGACGGAGGCCACGCGCCGCCTGTACGGACTGGACCGCCCGGAGACGGCGGAGTTCGGCTTGCGCTGCTTGCTCGCCCGGCGCTTGGTCGAGCGCGGCGTGCGCTTCGTGCAGCTGTACTGCGGCGACACCAACGGCTGGGACGCTCACAGCGACATTGAAGGCAATCACGGCAAGCTGTGCTTGCAGAGCGATCGGCCGATCGCGGCATTGCTGAAGGACCTGAAGGCGCGCGGTCTGCTGGATTCGACGCTGGTCATCTGGGGAGGCGAGTTCGGCCGAACCCCGATGAGCGAAGGCACGACCGGCCGCGACCACAATCCGCACGGTTACACAATGTGGTTGGCGGGCGGCGGTGTCAAGGGTGGCCAGATCCTCGGTACGACCGACGCCGTGGGCCTGCGGGCTGCCGAGGACAAGATGCACGTCCACGACGTCCACGCGACCATCCTGCATTTGCTCGGGCTGAATCATCTCAAGCTGACGTATCGGCACAATGGTCGCAACGAACGGCTGACGGAAAACTCCGGCGAGGTGATTCACAAAGCCCTGGCGTGAGGTAGCGCATGATCCACCAGACGGACACGTCGGCCGAAGCCGAACAGGTGCTGCGTGAGGTCTCCCGCCGGATGCCGCTCGCCCAGAGATGGCAGCAGCTGGGAGGGATCTTTGAAACGGCCCGGGTCTTGCGCCTGCTCGGCCAGCAGGCCAGGCCCGACACGGAGCGGGAAAGGACGGTCCCGACAATGACGAATCCCACCGAGAACCTCCGTGTGGTGCGCGAGGTGATCGCCGTCCTCGATCGGCTTGGCATTCTCTATGCCCTGGGCGGCTCGTGGGCCAGTTCCCTGCTCGGCAAAATGCGGCTTCACCAACGATGCCGACCTGGCCGTGGAACCGTTTCCGGGACGCGAGGGCGATTTCTGTTCCAGCTTCGGCGAGGATTACTACGTCAGTCTCCCCGCCGTGCAACTGGCGGTACGGCAGCGGATGTCGTTCAACGTCATCCACACCACCAGCGGGTTCAAGGTGGACCTGTTTGTTCGGCGCGATCGACCGTTCGAGCAATCGCTCATGAACCGGCGGCGCTCCTTTGTCCTGCCCGATCCGGACAGGCAGGTCATTCAGTGCGCCAGCCCCGAGGACGTGATCCTGATCAAGCTGGAGTGGTATCGCCAGGGTGGGGAAGTGATGCAGCAGCAATGGCTGGACGTACGCGGCGTGATGGAAGTTCAGGGCAAACAGCTGGATCAGGCCTATCTGGACCAATGGGCACTGGTGCTGGGCGTCTCGGACTTGCTGGCCCGGCTGCGGCAGGAAAGTGGCGCCTGAGCTTTGGTTTTTCGTGTTTCTCTTTGGAGTGCGGCAGCCAAAAAAAGGCAACAGTCGAATGGAGTTCGACTGCTGCACTTTTTCGGAGGCCGATTGCCCTGGAAAACCAGGACAACTGGGCGACTTTCGCTTTTTGAAACACGCGGTTTCCAAGAACGGTCGTCGCTGCCAACCGGCCGCTCCACCTGCCCGGGGGGTGTCGCTTCCGGGCACGCCCGGTAGCGCCTCTCAGACCGCTTCACCGTTACCAATCGGGTTTTTGACGGCCGGACCGGCAGACCTCCCTGTGTCACGACCTGGCCAGCCTTCCTTTTTTCGGCCTGGTTCAGAATCGCTGTGCAACAGGTAACATGCTGTGCAGGAAAGGGGTGACCGATTTGCACAGCATTCTGCACAGAAACCCGCTGCGGCTGTTACCTCCTTTTGAACCAGGCCCTTTTTTCCTTCCCCCTTGCAACTGCGCTCTGCTATAAGGAAGAGAAGGGTGAGGCCATTGGGCCGCTGGCCGTCTCCTGTCACCCTCGGGCGGATTCTCTCGGGTGATGCTGGCAAAGCCGGAGGCAGAGCAGTGAAGTGCGTTCGGCAGGAAAAGGGATTCACTCGGATGCGTCCGGCACTGTTCCTGACCATGTTCCTTGGCCTTCCTTGCTGCCTGGCCTGGACCCAGCTGGCCGAGAAGCCAGGGCTTGCGGCTCCGCAGGCATCCCCCGCCAAACCGGATGCCGGGGACAAACCCTTTGGCAATGCCAAACGCATTGCGTGGACCACCTCGCGGGTCACGGGATCTCCCGACCCACCGCCGCCCTACCGCGTCCGGCGGACGTTCCCTCAGCTCAAGGTCGCCAACCCGATCAGCGTCGCCCACGAACCCGGCACCGACCAGCTGCTCCTGGTTCATCAGCTGTGGCCCTGGGTAGGGCCAGGACGGATCCTGCGCCTCAAGGACGGCAGCCCGGGCAATCAGACGGAGCTGCTCCTTGGCCTGGACCGCACGGTTTACGGGCTGGCCTTCCACCCCAACTACCCGAAGAACGGCTACCTGTTCGTCGGCAGCAATGGTCCGGTGACCACCGAGGACAGGGACATCCCCGGCCGGCGGTTCCGTCCCGGCGCTGCCAAGACGACACGCATCTCGCGCTTCACCGTGGCACGCACTCCTCCCTTTGCTTGCGATCCCCGGTCGGAAAAGGTGATCGTCGAATGGCCGTCCAACGGTCATAACGGCGGCGACCTGGGATTTGGACGGGATGGACTGCTCTACGTCTCCTCGGGCGATGGGACCGCCGACTCCGACACCGACCTGGCCGGCCAGGACCTCGGCCGGCTGCTGGCCAAGGTGTTACGCATCGACGTCGATCGTCCCGATGCCGGTAAAGCGTATGGCATCCCGCCGGACAACCCATTTGCCAAAACCGAAGGAGCGCGTCCGGAAACCTGGGCCTACGGCTTCCGCAACCCCTGGCGGCTGCATTGCGATCGCCAGACCGGCGACCTGTGGGTGGGCAACAACGGCCAGGATCTGTGGGAACAGGTCTACCTTGTCGAGCGCGGGGCCAACTATGGCTGGAGCCTCGTTGAGGGGACCCATCCGTTTTATCCGCTCCGCAAGCAGGGCCCCAATCCGATCGCCAAACCGATCGTGGAACACGCGCACGCCGAAGCACGCTCGCTCACCGGCGGCCTGGTCTATCACGGCACCCGGCTGCCCGAGCCTGCGCGGTGCTTACCTCTACGGCGATTGGTCCACGGGCAAGATCTGGGGGCTGCGCCACACCAGGGGAAAGGTCACCTGGCACCGCGAGCTGGCGAACACAACGCTCCAGGTGGTGGGATTCGGCACCGACTCGCGGGGCGAGCTGCTGATCGTGGACTATGGCGGCGGCCTCTATCAGCTGGAGCTTACCCCCAACGACCCGGCGCCGTCCCGCTTCCCGCGTCGCCTGAGCGAGACCGGGCTGTTCGCCAAGGTTATGGAACACAGGACCGAGCCGGCACTGATCCCCTATGACGTCAACGCGCCGCTGTGGTCCGATTCTGCCGAGAAAGAACGCTTCATCGCCCTGCCCGGGTTGGCGCCAATCGACTTCACCGGGCAGCGCGGCTGGAACTTCCCGGAGGGAACGGTCCTGGTCAAGACCTTTTCTCTCTTCCTCCGCCAGAACGATCCGAAGTCACGACGGCGGATCGAAACCCGGTTGCTGACCCGGCAACAGGGCCAGTGGGCTGGTTACTCGTACGTCTGGAACGACGAGCAAACCGACGCCACGCTGGTGGCGGCCAAGGGCATGGATCGAGTCTTTACCATCGCCGACGCCAAGGCCAGGGAAGGCAAAAAGCAGACCTGGCACTATCCCAGCCGGGCCGAGTGCCTGGTCTGCCATAGCCGGGCCAGTAACTTCGTTCTGGGGCTGAACGTCCTGCAAATGAACAAGGACCACGATTACGGTGGCGTGACGGACAATCAGCTGCGCACCCTGGAACACCTCGGCGTGCTGCGTGTCAGCTCCCTGGAGCGCTTTCAGGACGCCCGGCGGCAGGGGCAGGCAGCCTGGAAGACCTTGCAGATGCTCCCCGGGCTGGGGTCCGAAAAGCTCCTGGCCCTGGTGCCGGGAGCCCAGGCGCTGTCTCGGCGAATCCAGGATGACCTCGACAATCGCGAGGAGAAGCTGCGCTCGGAGTCGAACTCCACCCACATACTGCCGAGACGGCCGCAACAGTATCCCCGGCTCGTCGATCCGTCGGACGTGAAGGCGGACCTGAACGCCCGGGTTCGTTCCTACTTGCACGCCAACTGCGCCCAGTGCCACGTCACGGCCGGCGGAGGCAACGCCGTTATTGACCTGGATTTCAGTACCGAACTGGACAGAACAGGCCTGGTGGGCGCCCGGCCGCGGCATGAGACCTTTGACATCCCCGACCCGCGATTGATTGTCCCGGGCAAGCCCGAACGGTCGGTCCTCTACCAGCGGCTGCTGCGCCGCGGGCCGGGCCAGATGCCGCCGCTGGCCACGGCCGTGGCCGATCGCACGGCCGTCCAGCTGCTGCACGATTGGATCACTCAGCTCAAGCCAGCCGAGCCCTAACCCAGCCGTAGGGTGGGCCGAGCGCAGCGAGGCCCACCACGCCCGACGGTGGGCCTCGCTGCGCTCGGCCCACCCTACGGCTGAGACGCCCGAAGCGCGCTCCGCTGCGCCGCTGCGCGGCTCCGCGTCGCGGCTAACAAGAGCCCACCCCGTTCCCTTTCCGCTCCGAATAGATACAACAGAACCGGTGCCAGGCGTCAGCGGCTCCTCGCCGCGCCTGGCGGGTTTGTGGGCTTCATCTCCGCACCGTCCAGCGAAAGGAACCGCCGTGGGAACCGAAATCGTGCCGACCCATGCAGCGCCGGGTCTCGACCTGCTGGCCATCAACACCATCCGCTGTTTGGCCATGGACGCCGTCCAGGCCGCCAACTCCGGCCATCCCGGAACCCCCGTCGCCCTGGCCCCGGTCGCGTACTGTCTCTGGCAGCGCTTCCTGCGCTTCGACCCCAGCGACCCCATCTGGCCCAACCGCGACCGCTTCGTCCTCTCCAACGGCCATGCCTCCATGCTGCTCTACTCGCTGCTCCATCTGACCGGAGTCAAGGCGGTCAACGCCGACTATGAGCGGCTGGGCGAGCTGTCGGTCAAGCTCGAGGACATCAAGAAGTTCCGCCAGCTGGACAGCAAGTGTCCGGGCCATCCGGAGTATCGCTGGACCAGCGGCGTCGAGACGACCACCGGCCCGCTGGGGCAGGGCGTCGCCAACAGCGTCGGCATGGCCATCGCCAGCAAGTGGCTGGGCCAGCACTTCAATCGGCCCGACTTCGAGATGATCAACTTCGACGTCTACTCCATCTGCGGCGACGGCTGCATGATGGAAGGGATCTCCGGCGAGGCCGCCTCGATCGCGGGCCATCTCAAGCTGAGCAACCTCTGCTGGATCTACGACAACAACCAGATCACCATTGAGGGCCACACCGCCCTGGCCTTCAGCGAGGACGTGGCCACCCGGTTCATCGGCTACGGCTGGAACGTCACCCGGGTCGGCGACGCCAACGACCTGGACATGCTCGACCGGGCCATCCGGGTCTTCAAGAACACCAACGATCGGCCCACCCTGATCATCGTCGATAGCCACATTGGCTACGGCGTGCCGGGCAAGCAGGACACTAGCGCGGCCCACGGTGAGCCGCTGGGCGAGGAGGCGATCAAGGGGGCCAAGCGCTTCTACAAGTGGCCCGACGAAAACGCCAAGTTCCTGATCCCCGATGGCGTTTATGAGCATTTCCAGCAGGGTATCGGCCAGCGCGGCAAGCAGCTGCGCGACGCCTGGTTCGAGAAGGTCAAGGCGTACAGGGCCCGCTACCCCGAGCTGGCCGACCACCTGGAGCGCATCCAGAAACGCAAGCTGCCGGTCGGCTGGGACAAGGACCTGCCGGTCTTCCCGACTGATGCCAAGGGCCTGGCCACCCGCGATTCCTCGGGCAAAGTGCTGAACGTCCTGGCGAAGAACGTCCCCTGGCTGATCGGCGGCTCGGCTGACCTGGCACCCTCGACCAAGACGCGCCTGACCTTCGACGGCGCCGGCGATTTCGAGGCCGGCAGCTACGGCGGCCGGAATTTCCACTTCGGCATCCGCGAGCATGCGATGGGAGCAATCCTCAACGGCATGGCCCTGGTCAAGGTCCGGCCCTACGGCTCCGGCTTCCTGATCTTCAGCGACTACGGCAAGATGCCACTGCGGCTGGCGGCCATCATGGAGATCCCGGTGATCTACGTCTTCACCCACGACTCCATCGGCGTCGGCGAGGACGGTCCGACGCATCAGCCGGTCGAGCAGCTGGCCTCGCTGCGGGCCATTCCGCACTTGTACACCATCCGGCCTTGTGACGCCAACGAGGTGGTCGAGGCCTGGAAGGTGATTCTGCAATGGCGGCACGAACCGGCAGCACTGATCCTGACCCGGCAGGCGCTGCCGACGCTGGACCGCGGCAAATATGCCCCGGCCTCCGGTCTGGCCAAGGGAGCGTACGTCCTGGCCGACGCCGCCGATGGCCGGCCCGACGTGCTGCTGCTGGCCACCGGCAGCGAGGTGTCGCTGTGCGTGCAGGCGTACGAGCAGCTGAAGGCGGAAGGGGTCAAGGCCCGCGTGGTCAGCATGCCGTGCTGGGAGATCTTCGAGGACCAGCCGGCCGAGTACCGCGACAGCGTGTTTCCAAGGAATGTCACGGCAAGGGTGGCCGTCGAACAGGCGTCGAACTTTGGCTGGCACCAGTACGTCGGGCCGACTGGGGCCGTGATTGCCATGCGCACCTTCGGCGCTTCCGCCCCCCTGCGAGAGCTCCAGAAGAAATTTGGATTCACGGCGGAAGCGGTGGCGAAGGCGGCCAAAGAGCAGCTGAAACAGGGGAAATCATGACGATCTACGAACGAGCCCTGGAGTTCGTCCAGGAGGGCGACGTGATCGGCATTGGCTCGGGCCGGGCCTCCAGCGCGTTCATTCGCCTGCTGGGCGAGCGCGTCCGCAGCGGGCTGCGCATCCGGGCCGTCCCCACTTCTGAAAACTCCGCACGGTTGGCCCTGGAAGTCGGTGTCTCGCTGGCAACCCTGGAGGAGGGCCTGCCCCTGGCGCTCACCGTGGATGGGGCCGACGAGGTCGATCCGAGCCTCAACCTGATCAAGGGCTACGGCCGGGCCCTGGTGCGAGAAAAGATCGTGGCGGCCTCTTCGCGGAAGCTGGTGATCCTGGTCGGGCCCGGCAAGCTAGTCAGCCGGCTGGGTCAGCGCGGCAAGCTGCCGGTGGAGGTGGTGCCGTTCGCTCTGCCGCTGTGCCGGCAGCGGCTGCGTCAGCTGGCTCTGGATCCGGTGCCTTTCACCCACGAAGGCAAGCTCTATCAGACCGACAATGGCAACGCCATCCTGGACTGCGGCACCGGACCGATCGCGGACCCCGCACGGCTGGAGCAGCAGGTCCGCGAAATCCCGGGAGTCGTGGGCACGGGTTTGTTCCTCGGAATGGCCGATTGTGTGCTGGTCGGCGACGAGCAGTTTCAAATGGTGGCGGAGAAGAAGCGAGGATAAAGGCAATTCCCTCCGACACCCCGGGTTGCGCTGCGCTTCACCCGGGGCTTTAGTCCCGAACCGTGGAGTAAAGCCCCGGGTGGAGCGCAGCGCAACCCGGGGTGGGGGTGGGCGGTGGGCAATTGTTCGGATTTCGGATCAGGAGTCCTGAATGACAAGTGAAGTTCCAACGGGCGGCCATGCACTCGATGAGGTCGCGACTCGGCACAAGGCCATGCTGCCTGCTCCCTGCACGCTGGTGATTTTCGGCGGGGCGGGCGACCTGTCCTGGCGCAAGCTGCTGCCGGCGATCTACAACCTCAACGTCGATGCCGTGCTGCCGGCGCACTTTGCCGTCGTCGGCTTCGGGCTGCCGGCCGAAGGAGCGATCTCGGGCGATCCCGACGAGTATATCCGCAACCGGGCCAAGGACGGCATCAACCGCTTCTCCCGGCAGGCGCTGGACGAGAACCACTGGCAAGATTTCGCCCGCGGGCTGTTCTTTGTCCAGGGCAGTTTCAACGATGCCCGGGCCTATCAGCAGCTCAAGACCCGGCTGGAGGCGATCGATCAGCAGTTCGGCATTCCCGGCAGCAGGATTTACTACCTGGCCGTGCCGCCCAAGTTGGTAGACATGGTCGTCAGCCGACTCAAGGAAGCCGGCCTGGTCAATCCACCCACCGAGCAGGTCGCCTTCACCCGCGTCATCGTCGAGAAACCGATCGGTCGCGACCTGGAATCGGCGCGGGAAGTCATCAGCACGGTGGCCAAGGCGTTTGACGAATCGCAGACGTACCGGATCGATCATTACCTGGGCAAGGAGACGGTGCAGAACGTGCTGGTGATGCGTTTCGCCAACAGCATCTTCGAGCCGCTGTGGAACCAGAAGTACATCGACCACGTGCAGATCACCGTGGCCGAGGAGGAAGGCCTGGCCCAGCACGACCCGGACACGGGCAAGATCATCGCCACCCGGGCCCTGTACTACGAGGACGTCGGCGCCCTGCGCGACATGGTGCAGAACCACATGCTGCAGGTACTGTGTACGGTGGCGATGGAGCCGCCCTGGTCGCTGGGGCCCGACGTGGTCCGCGACGCCAAGTCCGGCGTCCTCAACTGTTTACGGCCCATGACCCCGGCCGACGTGGATAAGTACGTGGTGCGCGGTCAGTACATCGAGGGCGACGTGTTCGGCAAGCGGGTGCCGGGCTACCGCAAGGAGGTGCGCGAGTCCTACGAGTGGATGGGCAAGCCGCTGCCGGCCACCGGGGTCAACTCCACCACCGAGACGTTCGTGGCCCTGCGGCTGTTCATCGACAACTGGCGCTGGGCCGGCGTGCCCTTCTATCTGCGGACCGGCAAGCGCATGCCCAAGCGGGCCAGCGAGGTGGCCATCCAGTTCAGGGACGTGCCGCAGGTGCTGTTCAACGCCAACCCGGAACGGCCGCTGGAGCCGACCGTGCTGGCCCTGCGCATCCAGCCCGAGGAGGGCCTGTCGATGCGCATTGCCTCCAAGCTGCCGGGGCCCAAGGTGCGGATCTTCCCGGTGAAGATGGAGTTCAACTACTCCAGCAGCTTCGGCGGCACCTCGCCGGAGGCCTACGAACGGCTGATCCTGGACGTGATGGCCGGCGACGCCACCCTGTTCATGCGCAAGGACGCGGTCGAGGCGGCCTGGCAGTTTGTCATGCCGATCCTCAATCACTGGGAACGGCACCGGGTCCGCGACCTGCCCGAGTACCAGTGCGGCACCTGGGGCCCCGTCGAGGCCGACCGCCTGATCAACGCCGACGGCCGGCAGTGGAGGACGCTATGAACTTGCCTGAGCCCGTCACCGTGCCAGTCGAACTCAAGAACGTGGATCGCGAGCTGAACCAGCAGATCCAGAAGTTGCTGGGCCCGACCGAGGCGCCGATCCAGCGGGCGCGGATGGCCAACCTGGTCATTTATTGCGAGGGGGTGCAGGGCCGGGACGAGATGAACGCCCAGCTGAGTGAGATCCTCACCCATCATCCTGCCCGGGTGATCCTCCTGGTGGGCGACCCGGAGGGGAAACGTCCCGACATTCAGTCCTCCATCACCATCCGGCCCATACGGGTCGGACGGGACCGTTTTGCCTTCGGCGAGCAAATCACCCTGGAAGCGGATGGCCCCGAGATCGAGCGGCTGCCCTTCGCGGTGCGTTCCCTGGTGATCGGCGACCTGCCCACCAACCTTTACTGGAACGCGCACACCCCGCCGGCCCTGGCGGGCCCGGTGGTCTTCGAGATGGCCGATGGCCTGGAGCAGATCGTCTACGACAGCCTGGGCTGGCGCGAGCCGGCCCGGGGCGTGGCCGCCACCTCGCGCTGGATCAGCCAGATGGAGCAGGTCGGCCCGGGTCGGCCGTGGCGCGTGGTCAGCGATTTGAACTGGCGCCGGCTTAAATTTTGGCGGCGCATCCTGGTGCAATCGCTGGCTCCTGCCTCGTCTCCGGGTGTGGCCGACTCGGCCCGCGAGATCCTGGTCGAACACGGTCCGCACGCGGTCACTCAGGGCTGGGAACTGGCCAGCTGGCTGACACTGCGGCTGGGCTGGAAAGTGCTGGCCGGCCGGATTCAGCTAGGCGCCGAGATGGCCTGGCGCTGCACCCGGCCGGACGATCAGGAGGGGCGCATCCGGCTGCATCGGCTGGAAGCGGGCCCGGCCGAGGTGCGGCGCGTCTGGATCGCCTGCAAGCTGGGCGACGTCAACGGAGCGATCAACGTGGCCGTCGAGAGCGACATTCGCCTGGCCGTGACCCTGGAAGGCGTCGAGGCCGCGGCACGCACGGTCGTGATCCCCCCGCAGACCGCCGGCGAGCTGGTGGGCAAGCAGCTGTCGGATCGCGAAGTCTCGCCCGCCTTCCGCGAAAGCATGGCCGTCGCTCAGATGATGGCCCAGAGTTTGCTGCATTAAGAAAGGCGAGCCGGGAGCGTCAGCTCCCGGATTCTCTGGCATTAAGAAAGGCGAGCCGGGAGCGTCAGCTCCCGGATTCTCTGGCATTAAGAAAGGCGAGCCGGGAGCGTCAGCTCCCGGATTCTCTGGCGAAGCGGAAGAATCCGGGAGCTGACGCTCCCGGCTCGCCCAACGACCCCTTACCGATCAGGCGCGTGAGAACCATGCTGCGCATCTTCACCGACACCCAGGCAATCCATCAGGCGGCAGCCGAGGAGGTTGTCCGCTGTGCCACGGAGGCCCTGACGGCACGAGGCCGCTTCGCCATCGCTCTCTCCGGCGGCTCGACGCCGCAGGGACTGTACCAGTTGCTGGCCAGCCCCCCCTACCGGAACCAGGTGGACTGGAAACGGGTCGAGGTCTTCTGGGGCGACGAGCGCTGTGTCCCGCCGGACCACCGCGACTCCAATTACCGCATGGCCCGCGAGGCGATGCTGGATCGGCTGCCCATCCCCAGCGACCACGTCCACCGCATCGAGGCGGAGCGGCCCGACCACAACGCCGCCGCCCGCGACTACCAGGCCACGATCGCCCGGGTCTTCGGCGTTGATCCGGCCGGGGAGCCGCCCATGCTGGACTTGGTGCTGCTGGGCATGGGCCCCGACGGCCACACCGCCTCGCTGTTTCCCGGTACGGACGGCACTGAAGGAAACCCAGAAATGGGTGGTGGCCAACTACGTCCCTAAGTTCGCCACCGACCGGATCACCATGACGGTGCCGATCCTGAATCGGGCCCGGGAGGTGCTGTTCCTGGTGGCCGGCAGCGACAAGGCCGAAAGTCTGGTCGAGGTGCTGGAGGGGCCGGCCGATCCCACCCGGCTGCCGTCGCAATTGATCCGTCCGGTGAGCGGAAAGCTACTCTGGTTCGTGGACCGGGCCGCGGCCGCGAAGCTGACCACGTCTGCGGAAGGGGGCAAGCAATGACCAGGCATCCCGTTTTGCTGGCGCCGTCGATCCTGGCGGCCGACTTCGCCCGGCTTGGGAGAGCAAGTTCGCGAGGCCGAACTCGCCGGGGCCAACCGCATCCACGTGGACGTGATGGACGGCCATTTCGTGCCGAACATCAGCATGGGTCCGGTGGTGGTTCAGGCCCTTCGGCCGGTGACCCGATTGCCGCTGGAATGTCACCTGATGATCGAGAACCCCGACGAGTACGTCGATGCATTTGCCGATGCCGGCGCTGACTCGATCCTGGTCCACGTCGAGGGCGCGGTGAACCTGCACCGGACGGTGCAGCACGTCAAGCACCGGGGCAAGAAGGCGGGGGTGGTGCTGAACCCGGCCTCGCCGGCGGTGCTGCTGGAGGAGATCCTGCCCGACGTGGACCTGGTGCTGGTGATGACGGTCAACCCCGGCTTTGGCGGCCAGCAGTTCCTGGCCAGCACGCTCGGCAAGATCCGCCGGGTGCGTGAGATGATCGACCGCGTCAAGCCGGCCGTGGAGCTGGAGGTGGACGGCGGCATCGACGCGGCGACGGCGCCGCAGACGGTGGCGGCGGGGGCGTGGGTGATGGTGGCGGGTTCGGCGGTGTTCCACCACAAGGAGGGAGTGCGAGCGGGGATGGAACAGCTGCGGCGGGCCGTGGGGTAGATGAAGGGAGAACACCATGCCACTGACGATTGAAGTCGAACAGGAGGAAGATGGCCGCTGGCTTGCGGAAGTGCCCGAGCTTCCTGGGGTCTTGACCTACGGTCAAACGCGGCAGGAAGCGATCAGTCGAGCGCAGGCGCTCTCTCTCCGAGTTCTCGCGGATCGCCTGGACAATGGAGAGCCCGTACCCCAAATGACCAGCGTCTTTGCGGTGATGCCATGAGCAAATGGCCAGCCACGAAGGCCAGGCGGGTGCTGGCGGCTTTGCTTCACATCGGCTGGAGTGTCAAGCGGCAATGCGGAGGATCGCACCGGGTCTTGGAGCGAATGAGCTGGCCGAATTACGTGTTCGCATTTCACGACGATGACGAGATTGGTCCACGCATGCTGGCCCGCATCGCCAAGCACACGGGCTTGACTCCAGGAGACTTGTAGTTCTCGTATCGTGCCCTTGATGTGGTACTGTGTCTTACCTTGACCTCTCCTCTATCCCTTCAAGCGGGAGCTTCCGATGCGTCTCTGCTCTGTTGCGTTCCTCCTCGGTTTCACCCTGGTTTCCGCGGCAGCCGAGCCCACCTACAAGGGGAAAACGCTGCCGGAGTGGCTGAAGGTCCTCACGAGCGACGACGCCGTGGGCCGGCGCGACGCCGCCAGCGGTCTCGGCCAGCTCGGGGTCGGGAGCCCCGAGGCAGCGGAGGCGCTGCTCAAGGCGCTCACCGACTCCGACGAGCAAGTCCGACGCCTGGCCGTCCTCTCCCTGGGTGAGCTTCGGCCCGAGGCCAAGCGTGTCGTGGCAACGCTTGCCGACGTCCTGGTCAAGGACCGTTCCGCGAGTGTACGCCAGCAGGCGGCGGTCCTGCTCGGCAAATACGGCAAGGAGGCGAAGCCCGCCCTGGCTGCACTGGTGAGCCGGGTGCGGCAGCAAGGGGAGAACCCCGACGTGCGCCAGCAAGCCGCCCGGGCGATCGGGCAAATCGGGCCGGAGGCCAGGGAGGCGATCCCCGCCCTGGTGCCCCTGCTGGACGACCGGGACGGCACCCTGTTGTGGTTTCATGCCAAGGAAGCCCTGCTCGGGATCGGCCCGAACGCGGTGGGCCCCGTGGTTGCTGCTCTTCGCAAGCCGGACGGCAAGATCAACTCGCGAGCCCTGGATGCTGCCTCGGGATTCGGTCGGGCCGCGGTGCCCCGGTTGCGGGTGGCCCTGATGTCGGCCGACGCGGGTCTGCGCCTGGCGGCCGCAGTTGCCCTGGTCAGAGCCAGCGCGGAGGACGCTGAGCCTGCCCGGCCCATCCTCGACAGTGCCGCCCGGGACATCGACTACCAACGCCGGCAGATGGCGATGAGGTCCCTCGTCCTGCTGAACTTCATGACCACTCCCTCGGTGGCGGGACTGGTCGAAGCGCTGAAGCACGAGCAGCCGGCTGTCCGCGTTGATGCCGCCAATTCCCTGGGCGAACATGGCCTCAAAGGTCGCGACGCTCTGCCGGCCCTTCGCGAGGCCCTCAAGGACACCAAACCCGAAGTGCAGTTCGCGGCCGCCATCGCCATCGCCCGGATCGACCCCGAGCTGGGCGACGCGGCTGTTCTGTTGCTGTCGGCCGTCAAGGATCCCCAGTGCGGTTACCGGGCACGCCAGGCAGTGGATAAACTGGCCCGTCCGGCGTTGCCCGCGCTGACCGAGGCGATGAAGAACACGGACGGCCAGGTCCGGGGCGAGGCAGCCCTCACCATCCTGGGCGTGGATCGTCGCGCCTGGAAGACCGCTCTGCCGGCCCTCACCGAGTGGATCACCTCGGAAACGCGGGAGACCGACCGGGAAGCTCCCGGTCGGCTGCGCGACCTCGATCCCCTGCCGCGAACGGCCCTGAGCAAGGCGCTGCTGCTGGCCTTCGAGGGCAAGGGGCCGGGGCCCAAACTCGACGTGAGCAAGACTCCGTTCGGTCCACTCTTTGCCGGTCCTGAACTGGATTCCCTGTGCCTGGCCCTGGTGGAAGCCTGTGGCAAGGATCGGGCCCGGTCGGCCCGCGCTCTGGAGAAGGTCCGCAATCTCGGCCCACGCGCCAGGGCCGCCGTCCCCGGGCTCCTCGTCCTCGCAAAGAAGGCGCAGGACTCCGGAGGTCAACCCGATCTGCCGCTCATTCAGGCGCTAGGAGCGATCGGACCGGAAGCCCGTGCAGCAATACCCATGCTCCTGGCGTCCCTGGAAGGGACCGGGAATCGCCGTGAGGAGGTTGTTCGAGCCCTGGGCAAGATCGGCCCCGACGCCAGGGCGGCAGTGCCGGCCCTGGTCAAGCTCCTCAAAGACAAACCCGACGCCCGGCTGCAGCCGATCCTTGCCGAGGTGCTTGGACAGATCGGCCCGCCGGCCGACGAGGCCACTCCGCTGCTGGTTCTGCTGCTGGGTCAGAAGAATCCAATGGTCCAGGACCGTGTCCTCACGGCCCTGGCTCGCATCGGCAACCGCGGCGAGCCGGTCCGCGCCGGCCTCAAGGCGTTCCTCGAAGCCGAGAAGGCCCGCAAAAGTAACCTCGCTGGACGTGCGGCGCTGACCCTGTTGCGGCTTGAGCCGGATTCGACGCTGGCCTGCCGGACCCTGGTCGAGGCCGTTGACCAGTACGGCAACCCGATGGCGCCGTGGCAGGAAGTCGAGCTGCTCTTCCAGGAACACGCCCAGAAGGTGACGCCGATTTTGGCGGACGCGCTGGCAGACACGCGGCTGACTGGCATGCAGCGAGCCCAGGCGGCTCATGGTCTGAGGGCCATTGGTCCCAGGGCCAAGGAGGCGCGGGAGGCACTGCGGCGGGCACTGACCGATGGGGACCGAACGGTGCGCGTGGCCGCCGCCCTCGCGCTGGCCACGGTCGATCCCACCGTCGCGGAAGCGGTGCCGCCGCTGGTGGACTCCCTGGATCGGCCGGGCCCCTATTACAGTTACGAGGACAGAAAGAAGGGCATCAGCGGCTCGCGCCCGGCGGTCCCCGCCTTGCTGCCGCGCTTCGGCAAGCTGGCCGTCCCGCACCTGATCGCTGCCCTGAAGTCCCCTCGCGAGGAGCAGCGGAAAGAGGCAGCCATCGCTCTGGGCGAGATCGGCCCGGACGCACGCGAGGCTGCCGACGAACTTCTGCGCGTGCTGAAGGAGGACAGTAAGCGCGGCAGCCGGGCCTTTGCCGGCCTGGCTCTCAGCCAGGTGGACCCCGCACGCACTGAAGCGGTGGAACCGTTGCTGGGCCTGCTGAAAGATCCGCTGTTCTTCGCGTCCATGCCTGCCTGCAAGGCGCTGGGGCGGTTCGGCCCAGCCGCCCGGGACAGTCGCCCGACCTTGGTCAAGCTGGCAACGCATGATCAATACCGGGTCGGCTCGAGGTCGCACGCTCTCCGGTCGCTGGTTGGCATTGGTGCGGAGGCGGACGCGGTGACGGCACTGAGCCAGCACCTGCGCCGTCCTGAAAATTACGAGTTCAGCACGCTCGATGACTTTGACCTGATCCAGGAACTGGGACCGAAGGCGAAGGAACTCACCGAGCCGCTGCGCGATCTGCTGGGCTGGCGACTGCCCTACGTCCGCATCCAGGCCGCCCGCGCTCTGGCGCGCGTCAATCCCGATAACCTCAACGAGGCGGTGGAATCGCTGGAGCTGGATTTGCACAACTCCTGGGCCGGTCTGCGCGGCAGCGGCGCGGGGGCTCGAAGCCATCGGCCCCGGAGCCAGGGCTGCCGTCCCCACGCTGACGAAGCTCCTGAAGGACGAGGATGCGCGAGTCCGGGAAGCGGCCGGCGATGCGCTGAAGAAGATGACAAGGTGACAGGGTGACAAGGTGATAAGGTGACAAAGGCCGTTGTCTTCGGTCACCTTGTCACCTTGTCACCTTGTCACGTCTTCGTCCGCATGCGGTTGTACAGCCAGGTGAACTCGTGTATTCCCTGCAGGGCCTGCTCGACCGGCTGATCGGGGGTGTAGCGCCACTGCCAGTTGCCGTCCTGCCGGCCGGGCATGTTCATGCGGGCCTTGCCGTCCAGGTTGAGCAGGTCCTGCAAGGGGGCCAGGGCCAGGTCGGCCACCGAGGCCCACGCCATGCGGATCAACTCCCAGCAGATGTCGTGGGCGTCCACGGACGACTTGCCCAGCATCCGCCAGATGAATTGCCGGTCGTTCTGCGGCAGGTTCTCGTACCAGCCGCGGGTGGTGTCGTTGTCGTGAGTGCCGGTGTAGACGACCGTGTTGGGGACGTAGTTGTGCGGCAGGAAGGGATTTTCCGGCTGATGGCTGTAGGCGAATTGCAGGATGCGCATGCCCGGCAGGTTGAACTGATCGCGCAGCTGGCGGACGGCGGGCGTGATTTCGCCGAGGTCCTCGGCGATCAGCGGCAGGCTGCCCAGGGCTTTCTCGATCGCCTTGAAGAAGTCGGCCCCCGGTCCGGGCACCCACTTGCCCTTCTCCGCCGTCTCCAGGTCGGCCGGGATGTGCCAGGCCGCCTCGAAGCCGCGAAAGTGATCGAGCCGGACCAGGTCGAAGTGGGCCAGCGTCCCCTTCAGCCGGCGCACCCACCAGGCATAGCCGGTTTCCTTCATGGCCTTCCAGTCGTACAGCGGATTGCCCCAGCGCTGGCCGGTCGGGCTGAAATAGTCCGGCGGCACCCCGGCCACCACCTTGGGCCGATAGTCTTCGCCCAGCAGGAACAGTTTTGGGTTGGCCCACAGGTCGGACGAGTCGCCCGAGACGAAGATCGGCACGTCGCCGATCAGCTTGACGCCGTGCTTGTTGGCGTACTTCTTCAGCGCCGACCACTGGCGATAGAACAGGAACTGGCGGAAGCGATGCTGCTGCTGCGGCTCGGTCAGGCTGCGGCGGGCTCCCGCCAGGGCAGAGGGGTTGCGCCGGGCCACGTCGGCCGGCCAGCTCTCACAGCCGGCCCCCTTGTTGTAGTCCTTCAGGGCCATGAACAGGACGTAATCTTCCAGCCAGTCGGACTGCTCGGTGATGAACTGGTCGTATTCCTTCTTCAGGCCCAGGCTCGCCGAGCGGCGGAAGTTCTGCCAGGCCAGTTCCAGCAGCTTGACCTTGAAGGGGATGACGCTGCCATAATCGACCACGGCCGCGGGGAAACGCGGACCGGCCAGGTCGTCCTTCTTGAGCAGGCCGTCCTGGACCAGTAAATCTGGGCTGATCAGGTAAGGATTGCCGGCAAAGGAGGAGAGCGACTGGTAGGGCGAATCGCCGAAACCGGTCGGTCCCAACGGCAGGGTCTGCCACCAGCTTTGCTCCGAGCGCACCAGGGAGTCGATCCAGGCGAAGGCGGACGGGCCCAGATCGCCGATCCCGTAAGGGGAAGGCAGGGATGTCGGGTGCAATAAAACGCCGGCCGAGCGGCGGGATGGCACTTTGGCAGCGGTGGTCATGGTCTGCGGGTTGGCTCGAGTTCGGGCTCCGATCCCAGACGGTTGGTTGCGCTCCTTCTCCGCCCGACCGCCTGGAGGCCCAGGACCCTTCCCGTGGCCCGGCTGCGGATGCAGGTGAGCGGATACCGTTTCTTTTCTACCAGACGGCAGGTCTCTTGACCATGCCACCCCGCTCGGCCAACGACAAAATACCTGGAATTGATCCAGCAAGGAGCGAATCCCCTTGCTGGAATCACGCAGCCAATCACTCCCGGAGCCAGGCACTCAGTAGGACTTTGGCTCCGTCTCCGGATGCCCTTTCTTCTGGATTAGTTCCGACTGGCAGGAAACCGTGAAGGGCCAGATGAGCCGTTTGTAGCCTTCGCCGGAAAAATACGCCCAGATCACCAGAGTGCAATCCGTCTGATCGTCATCGGGACAGGAAACGCCAACCAGCTGAGTAAAGGTGCAGGTGACATTGGTGTTCGTATACCCACCTATCGATTGAAAATCCTGAACCAAGCAGTCACTGGTGTCTGGGTCGGGGGGTATTTCAGGAACCGAAGGGTTGGCAGAAGTGTAAATGAGTGCCGCGACCCGAAGCAGCGCGTCAGCGGCTGCCGTCACCTGGACCCCTGCCTGGAGAAAATCATTCGCGTCGGGAATCCCTTGGGAAGGGGTGTTCGCGAGGGCCGAGGGGCTGGTGACCTGGATCGGGTTGTCATAGCCCCGTCTGCGACTCAGAACAGACTTCCGGTTGAATGCCTCATTCAACGCGCAAAGGGGGACCTCCACGTGAACAACGATCTTGTCGTCGTCGGCCATCAATCGCTCCTTTCCAAAACAAAGAGGGGTTTGCGAAACACGGTGGACGATCGGAGCACCTCGACTCCGCAGACGCCCCGGCAATCCACCGTGGCCAGCCGGGGCTCCTTCAGAGGCAGTTCGTTGTGATTCCAGCGCACACCGACCAGCTTTCCCCGGGCGACGGTGGCGCCAAGGTGTTGCTCGCCAGACCTGACCTCGGGTAAGCGAAGACGAGTCACGTGGAAATCGGTCCGCGCTTTACTGGGGACCGTGACTGTCGTGCGCGTCAGATCGAGCACGGCTTCGTTCTTGTTCAGGTAGGTCCACTCGATGGAGAGATAGGTCTTCTGACGCCGGCCATCGACCTCTTCCTCATGGAACCCGAGGAAGATGCCTGCCGTGCCCGCGTTCACGTCCTGAATTTTTTCCAGCCAGACCTCGAACCGGAAATCCGCGGGGGTCTCGCCCAGACCGACCAGGAACCCTGTGTCGCTGACGAGCGTCAGTTCCGTTCGCGCCTGGTTCAAGGAAAAGCGGCTCAGCCGGGAACGGCGCAGCCCTTCCGGTTCAAAGGGATCTTTCGAGAACGTCCGTTCGCGTGCTGGTTGCTCGGCAACACGGCCAGGAGTCATCCCGAAAAACCAGGTCAGGCCAGCGACACTGGCAAGAACAAGCAGTCCCGAGACCAACCAGGGCCAGCGCCGGCGCCTCGGGGAGGGTGGGGCGGGGGCCCGGACGCTCTCCTCCCGCGGAGGAACCGGTTCCCGAGGCGTTTCCGGTTGCGGCAGCAGGCTTCGTTGCCCGGCGAAGCGCTCGGGCCCCCGCGCGCTTCGCAGCAGGGCACACAGGTCGCTCCCCTGGGCAAAAGGTGTCAGTGCCCGGGCCAGTTCCTCCGGCGTGGCGAAGCGTTCCTGACGCTTCTTGGCCAGCAGGCGATGCAGCAGCGCGAGCAACTCGGGGGGAATGCTCGGACCAGCTGGGTCCGGGGTTGGGAGGGGCGCCTCGGCGTGGGCCTGGATCTTGCGCCACGGGGGATCATTGGGGACGGTCGCATAGGGCGCCTGGCCGGTCAGCAGCTTGAACAGGATGCAGCCCAGGCTGTAGAGGTCGGCCCGGATGTCCACGTCCCGCGGATTGCTCCCCTGTTCCGGAGCCATGTAGTCCAGCGTTCCCAGGACGTGATGAGACGACGTCAGTTCCTCGGCGGACGGCACCGTCAGGCGGGCCAGGCCCAGGTCCAGGACCTTGAGGACGCCCTGATCGGTCAGAATCAGGTTGGACGGCTTGAGGTCGCGATGGACCAGGCCGCATTGGTGGATGGCCTCCAGCCCAACAGCAGCCTGGCGGACAATGGCGCAGGCGTCAGGCGGTGACAAGGGGCCGACCGCCTGGATCAAGCGGGACAGGTCGATCCCCTCCACCAGCTCCATGGCCAGGAAAGGCAGGCCGCCACACTCCCCGGCGTCGGTGGCGCGAACGACGTTGGGATGATCGATCGGCCCAAGGGACTCGATCTCACGCCGGAAGCGCGCCAGCAACTCGGGGTCCAGCTGCCGCCCCGGAGGCAACACCTTGACGGCCACCAGGCGACGCAGGGCCAGGTGCTGGGCCCGGTAAACCACCCCCATTCCCCCCTTCCCCACCACTTCCAGCAGGTTGTACTGGCCCAGCCGGCAGGGAAGCTTTTCCAGACGAGGAATGGTTGGGGACTCGGCGCCCGACAGGGAGGTGTCCTTGACCGGGAGGCCCCGATACGGAACTGTTGGAGTTTGCAGCCCTTCCGGGTCGCTCAGCCGGTCTCGGCAGCGTGGGCACCGCTGGGCGTGATCGCTGATGGCCTGGCGCGTCGAGGGAGGCAGACGGTCCTGGCAATAATCCTCCAGCAGCTGCTCGGAAGGGCAGCTGTCGAGCGGACCAGGGCCGGGAGAAGGTTCCATGGGCGCTTCCGGGGAGAATCGGCCTGACCAGCCAAATTCCTGTTCTTGTTATGGCAAAAGGGGAGCGAGACGTCCAGCATTTTCACCATTCCCAAACACGTCCGTGCCCAGGACATCCTGGCCCTCTGCTGTTGCAGTACGGCGGGAGATTCCCTACAAACAATCCAGAGGCGCCATTTCTGGACTGAATCTGGAGACCAAACAATGAACCTCCTGGACGCACTCAAGAAGATGACGGTTGTTGTTGCCGACACCGGCGACATCGAGTCGATCGCTCGCTACAAACCCCGCGACACCACCACCAACCCCTCGCTGCTGTACACGGCCTCTCAGATGCCCAGCTACGCCCACCTGATTGACGATGCCATCGCCTTCGCCAAGGCGGAAACGAAGGACCCCGCCCAGCGCACCCAGGCGTGCCTGGACAAGCTGGCCGTCAATTTCGGCCTGGAGATCCTCAAGATCGTTCCCGGTCGCGTTTCCACCGAGGTGGACGCCCGACTGTCCTTCGACGTCAACGGCACTCTGCGCAAGGCCCGCCGGCTGATTGGTCTGTACGAGTCGGCCGGGATCAAGCGCGAACGCATCCTGATCAAGGTTGCCTCCACCTGGGAAGGCATCCGTGCTGCCGAGATGCTGGAGCAGGAAGGCATCCACTGCAACCTGACCCTGCTGTTCAGCTTTGCCCAGGCCGTCGCCTGCGCCGAGGCCAAGGTCACGCTGATCTCGCCCTTCGTCGGCCGGATCTATGACTGGTACAAGGCCTACCGCAAGGTGGACAGCATCCCCGCGGCCGAGGACCCGGGTGTGCTTTCGGTCACCGAGATCTACCATTACTTCAAGAAGTTCGGCTACAAGACCGAGGTGATGGGCGCCAGCTTCCGCAATACCGGCGAGATCATCGAACTGGCCGGCTGCGATCTGCTGACCATCTCGCCGCACCTGCTGGAGGAGCTGCAAAAGACCGAGGGCACTCTGACCCGCAAACTCGATCCGGAGAAGGCCCGGTCGCTGTCGCTGCAGAAGGTGCAGCTGGACGAGAAGACGTTCCGCTGGATGCTGAACGAGGACGCGATGGCCACCGAGAAGCTGGCCGAGGGCATTCGCAAGTTTGCCGCCGACCTGGTCAAGCTGGAGAAGTACGTTCACCAGCGGATTCACGAATCAACGGCGGCGTGACGAGCCTTTTTCCCCCTCTCCCTCAAGGGGCGAGGGGTGGCTCTTGATTCATCGTTTCGCGCTGAGCCGGCTCAGCGCGAAACGATGAATCAGGTCAGCGTTTCCCCTCACCCTGCCGCCGAGCTGCTAACGTTGCCAACCTGATTGGCTCGGGGTAGACTCACACCTCATTCGAGCCGAACGCCCAGGTGCGTTCATCTGGGACCGATCGGTCAGGTACTACAGTGAGGTAGATCCATGCTCTGGTCCGCTCTCCGCCTGTCGCGCCCCACCCGCCGTCAGCCCCTCACCCTCGAACCACTGGAGGATCGCACGCTGCTGGCCGGGAACCTGCTCGCCACCACCGAGGTTCCGGGGGCGAGCAACTACAACCTCCGGCAGTACACCCAGACGGGCGCTCTCGTCAACTCGCAGCCCATCCCGCAGGCCCCCGGCTCGACGGAGTACGAGGACGCCCGCGGCCTGAGCGTCGGCCCGTCCGGCGCCGTCAACATCTATGACGGCACCTTCACCCCGTCCCTGGCCACTCTCTCGGGCAGCCCCGCCACCTGGTCGTTCCAGACCTTCACCGGCTGGAGTACCGTCAACAACATCAGCTATGGGGAGGTCGCGGCCTACAAGAACTTCGTGTTCGCCTCCGACATGGCCACCTACGGGGACAGCCAGCAACCGCTCAACGGGATCGTCCGCTTCGACTCCACGGGTGGCTCTCCCGTGCGCTTCGGCGCGGGGACCGACTACATCCAGGTGGCGCTCGGTCGGGACGGCCTGCTCTATGGGCTGAGTTCCGGCGGCGCCGTCCACGTCTTCGACCCGGACACGCTCAGCGCGGTCCGGACCTTCTCGCTCACGGGCGGACCGGACAGCGACATCCGCAGCATCGCCATCGATCCCTCCGGAACGATCTTCGCGGCCAGCTGGGGTGGTTACGTCGCCCAGTACAACACGAACGGCAACTACACCGGGACGAAGTACGCAGCTCAAGAGTCAGTATGGCTTCGGCGAGAACCTGATGAACATCGCCCTCGACACCGATGGCCAGATCGCCGTCGGCGGCCGTGATGGGGAGATCTACCTCACCAGCGAAGCGCTGGCCTCGGTCCAGACCATCCAGACGGGCCAGTGGGACACGTTCGTCACGTTCGACCACTACATCGGTTCCGTTCCCCGGATCGTGACGCCGAGCTTCAGCTCGCTCGCCGGGCCGACGATCACCTACGGCCAGCAGGCGACGCTCGGCGGAGAGATCACCGCCAGCACGTCGGTCCCGTCCGGGAGCGTCAACATTACCGTGGCCGGCGTGACCCAATCGGCTGCCATCAATCCCAGTGACGGCACCTTCTCCGCCAGCTTCGACACGAGTACGCTGGGCGTGTCCGGCTCGCCGTACACCATCACCTACAGCTACCTCGGCACGAGCAATTACGCCGCGATCAGCGACACCTCGAAGTCCTTGTCCGTCCTCCCCGCGGTGACGAGCCTCAGCAGCCTGTCGTCGCCGACGGTGGTCGTCGGAACGCCGGCGGCGACGTTGTCGGGCGTGGTCGGCTCCAACTCGGTGTTGCCGGTCGGCCAGGACGTGAGCGTCACGGTCAGCGGGGCGAACGGGACGGTGGCGAGCGGCAGCGGCGTCATCGGCAGCGATGGCAGTTTCCAGGTGTCCATCAGCACCGCGGCCCTGGCAGCCGGTTCGTACACCATCCAGTACCAGTACGTGGGGGATGCCGACTTCCAGGGAAGCAGCGGCACCGGGACGCTGCAAGTGGGTTACGCCATCAACCCGCTCTACGATACGTCCAAGCCCGTCCACTCCGGGGCAGCGCTGCCGATCAAGCTCCAGGTGACCGACGCCTCGGGCAATGACCTGTCGTCCGCGGATCTGATCGTCACGGCAGTCGCGATCCTTGGCCCCAACGGCCAGACGTACACCCCGCAGGCCAAGGGCCATGCCAACCCCGGCAACGAGTTCCGCCCCACCGGGCCGGGCTATCTGTACAACCTCGATACAACCGGCCTCAGGTCCGGGGTGTACACCCTGTTCGTCAAGGTGGGCAATGACCCCGTTCTCCATGCCCTGTCCTTTGTCATTGCCTGACCGGTGCTGGTTGTTCTCCCGCCTTTTGCCACTCAAATCCTCCCGCCTCCCCAGTTCGCTGGGGAGGCGGGAACGGTTGGACAATTGCATTCTCCTCCATTTTCGGGTAGGGTAATTCCTGACCGAACTTGACCCGCCTCGGGAGAAGCGCCTTGATGATCCTGCCAGGACTCTCTCCATCGATGCTGTTTCCTGGACTGACTGGGCTCGCTCTGTGGTGCCTGTTCGCGGCGCCGGTTCAGGGAGCGTCCCCGGCGTCCGAGGTGCGTTTCGGTCGGGACATCCTGCCGCTGCTGGCCGAGAACTGCTTTTCGTGCCACGGTCCCGACGCCAGGGCCCGCAAGGCGCAGTCTGCGCCTGGACACGCAAGCCGGGGCGGCAACGGTCCTGGTCCCGGGCAACAGCTCCGCCAGCGACCTCATCGAGCGGATCACCAGCACCGAGCCGAGCAAGGTCATGCCGCCACCGAAAGCGAACCGGAAGCTGTCGCCGGCGCAAATCACGCTGCTGCGCCGCTGGATCGACTCCGGGGCCGCGTGGGGCAAGCACTGGGCCTACGAACCACCGCAGCGCCTCCCCTCTGCCCGCGTTGAAGGAGAAGAGCTGGCCGCGCAATCCCATCGACCACTTTGTCCTCGCCCGGCTGGAGCGGCAAGGTCTGCGTCCCGCGCCCGAGGCGGATCCGATCACGCTGCTGCGGCGCCTCTCGCTTGACCTGACGGGACTGCCGCCGACACCCGAGGAGGTGGACCGGTTCCTCGCTGACAAAGCTCCGGATGCTTACGAGCGCGGTGGACCGCTTGCTCCGCTCGCCGCACTACGGCGAACGCTGGGCCCGGCCCTGGCTCGACGCCGCCCGCTACGCCGACTCGCACGGCTTCCAGCGCGACGACCTCCGTGACCTCTGGCCCTACCGCGACTGGGTCATCAAGGCCTTCAACGCCGACATGCCCTTCGACCGCTTCACCGTCGAACAGATCGCCGGCGACCTCCTGCCCGGGGCCACGCAGGATCAGAAAGTCGCCACCGGCCTGCACCGCTGCACTCCCTGCAACGTCGAGGCCGGCACCGATCCCGAGGAAAACCGGGTCAACCAGGTTTTCGACCGGGTGAACACGACCGCGACCATCTGGCTCGGCACCACCTTCGAGTGCAGCCAGTGCCACGATCACAAGTACGACCCGTTCACGATGCGCGACTACTACCGGCTGTTCGCGTATTTCAACAGCTCGCCGGTCGAGACCGAGTCGACGGACAAGGCGAAGCGCAACCCCGCGGTCCGGTTTATCGGGCCATACCTGGAGTTGGGCCGCGATGCAGGCAAGGCGGAGGGCGAGAGCTTCGCCAGCGGTGACGCTCAGACCGGCAAGAACCGCGAGCCGCGTCACTTCAACCGCTCCCTGGTCATGCAGGAGCTGGATCGGCCGCGGGCCACGCACGTCCTGAAACGCGGCAACTTCCTCGATCCGGCCGAGCGCGTCGAGCCGGGAACGCCCGCGACCTTGCCGCTGCTCACGGATGCGCCGCCGAATCGTCTCGGCCTGGCGCGCTTCCTGGTGAGCCGCGACAATCCCCTCGCCGCCCGGGTGAACGTGAACCGCTGGTGGGCGGAGTTCTTCGGCCGGGGCCTGGTCGCCACGCCGGAGGATTTCGGCAGCAAAGGCGATCTGCCAACGCATCCGGAATTGCTCGACTGGCTCGCGGTCGAGTTCATGGAGCCGCGAACGAGGGTTATGTTCGAGGAGACACCGCATCCCTGGAGCATCAAGCACGTCCACCGGCTGATCGTCACGTCCGCCGTCTACCGGCAGTCTTCCCGCACGACTCCGGAACTGCTGAAACGCGACGATCAGAACAAGCTGCTGGCCCGTGGTCCGCGTCTGCGGCTGGACGCCGAGGGAGTGCGTGACAACGCATTAGCAATCGCCGGCTTGCTGTCGCGCAAGCAGTTTGGTCCGCCGATCCGACCGCCGCAGCCAAATGCCCTGTGGCGCAAGGTCGGCGGCGAGCAGTACGTTTACACGGTCAGCCCAGGCGAGGACCGTTATCGCCGCGGCGTTTACGTCATTGTGCGCCGCAGTGCTCCGAACCCGAGCTTTGCCAGCTTCGACGCGCCCGGCCCGCCTGGCGTGTACGGTCAAGCGGACGCGGTCGAATACGCCGCTGCAAGCGCTGACGCTGCTGAACGACCCGGTCCACGTCGAGGCAGCCCGTGCCCTGGCGGAGCGCGTCCTCCGGGAAGTGCCGAAGGGCGACGAAGCACGCCTGAGCCGGGCGTTCCGGCTCTGCGTGGCCAGACCGCCGCGGGAGAAGGAACTGGCCATCCTGACCCGGCTGCTGCAAGCACAGCGCACGGCCCGGGCCGGCAAGCCGAAAGCGGAAGAGCTGGCGTGGACCGACGTTGCCACCGCCCTGCTGAACCTCGAAGAAACGATCACCAAGGAGTGAACAATGTCGCCTCAGGAGGAACAGATCCTTACCCTGACGCGCCGGCAACTCTTTCGTCAGAGCGGCCTGACCCTTGGTGCCGCCGCGCTCGGCTCGTTGCTGGCGGAGTCCTCTCCGCTGGCGGCAAACGCCGGAACGCCGGCGGACCCCCTGGCTCCGAAAAAGCCCCATTTCACGCCAAAGGCGAAGCGTGTCATTTACGTCCACCTGATCGGCGCTCCATCGCAGCTGGACCTGTTCGATCCCAAGCCGGAACTGGCCAAGTGGCACGGCAAACCGTGCCCGGAGTCCTTCATCAAGGGCAAGCGGTTCGCCTTTCTGCGCGGGCATCCGAACCTGGCCGCATCGGAGTTCAAATTCGCGCCGCAAGGTAAGAGCGGCATGATGCTGTCCGAGCTGCTGCCGAACCTGGGCCGGATGGCGGACGAACTGTGCCTGATCCGCTCGATGCAGACCGACGAGTTCAACCACGCCCCGGCCCAGCTGATGCTGCACACCGGCTTCGGCCGGCTGGGCCGGCCGGCGTTCGGGTCCTGGCTCGGCTACGGCCTCGGCTCGGAGAACCGCGACCTGCCCGGCTACGTCGTGCTGCTGAGCGGCCCGATGGGCGGGGCCGGCACGAGCATGTGGTCGTCCGGGTTTCTGCCGAGCAGCTACCAGGGAGTCCAGTTCCGCGGCGACGGCGAGCCGGTGCTGTTCCTGACCAACCCCAAGGACTCCTCCCGCGACGACCGCCGCCGGGTCATCGACGCTGTGCGCGATCTGAACGAGGCCCGCCTGGCCGACGTGGGCGATCCCGAGATCGGCACGCGCATCGCGCAGTACGAGCTGGCCTTCCGCATGCAGACCAGCGTTCCCGAGCTGATGGACGTTTCCCGCGAGAAGCCGGAGACGTTGGCACTGTATGGGGCCCAACCCGGGAAGCCCTCGTTTGCGGGGAACTGCCTGCTGGCACGACGGCTGATCGAGCGCGGAGTGCGCATCGTCGAGCTGTACGACGCCGACTGGGACCATCACGGCAATCTGAGTACCGCCCTGCCAGCGAAATGCAAGCAGGTGGACAAACCGCTGGCCGCGTTATTGAGCGACCTGAAGCGCCGGGGTCTACTCGACGAGACGCTGGTGATCTGGGGAAGCGAGTTCGGCCGCACGCCGATGCAGCAGGGGAACGCGGGTGACAAGAAGGTCGGTCGGGACCATCACAAGGATGCGTATGCGATGTGGCTGGCAGGTGGTGGAGTCAAGGGCGGCGTGACCTTCGGGGCGACCGACGAGTTCGGCTACAACATCGCCGAGAATCCGGTCCACGTTCACGATCTCAACGCTACCGTGCTGTACCTGCTGGGACTCAACCACGAAGCGCTGACATTCAAGTACCAGGGGCGCGACTTCCGGCTGACGGACGTGCATGGCAGGGTGGTCAAGCCGATCTTGCGGTGAAAGCGGATGATCTCTGGGATTGCTGGCGGGTCAGGACTTCCCTTCATATGCGGCTACGTCTTCCCAGTCCTCGGGGTCGAGATTCGCGAGCAGCGGGTACATCAAGCGGGAATCTTCCTCAAGAATGGCCTTGATGCGGTTATACAACTCTTTACGGACCAAGACGTAGGTTTCCCTGGTCAGGGGATCGATGACGACGGGCTCGGGCTGTGAAAGCTCATGCCGTTGCTCTTTGTTCAACTCGATCATGGTGGCCTCATCGTATCCGGAGAGCGCTGAGGCTGGCAAGGCCCATCGGATTTGAGGAAAGACAGCGCAGTTGGTACGATTGAACAGGCGAAGGGAGGAGGAATGGACGAGAAGCAATGGTTGGCCTGCAACAAGCCGCACCTGATGCTGGAATTCCTCGTCGGCAAGACAAGCGACCGTAAGTTACGCTTGTTCGCGGTGGCTTGCTGCTCTCGTATCAAGCATCTGCTCGACACGAACCTTACGTTGGCAGTGTCAGCCACTGAACGATTCGCGGATGGGCTCGCGTCTGAGGAAGACCTCAGCTCAGCACTCGCCAGGCTGCCGGAACCGGGAGGCCTCGGTCAGAAAATCCCATCTCAAAGTGCCGTATGGTGGGCCTGCCAACCCCCCTATCGCGGCAAGGGCATGGCGGCGCCAGCGAGCGGAGCCTGTGGGTGTGTGGTCATGGCAAGCATCGTGGGAAATCGGCCGCTTGCCCCAGGAGAAGTGGGTAGAAGAAGTCACCGGAAGGCAGCAGCTGGCCCCGAGGAGGACTTGTGCCATGTCCTCCGTGACGTTATTGGTAATCCCTTCCGTCCCTTGTTGCAATGCTCCCCCTCTCTGCTGGCCTGGAACGAAGGCACTGTCAGACGCATCGCCCAGGCTGTCTACGACGAGAAGGCATTCGACCGGCTCCCTATCCTTTCAGACGCCTTGGAAGACGCTGGTTGTACCGACGTTGAGCTGCTTGGACATCTCCGGTCGGCTGGGCCTCACGTGCGCGGCTGCTGGGTCGTGGATCTGCTGATCGGCAAATCGTAGCTGCGCCTGCCCGACCGCTGCATCCGCAACCCAATTCCGTAAACTGAATCTACCCTCGCTCCTGCAACGCCTCCCACTGTGAGCCTTTGCACCGGTCCTGTTTGAGAGAAATTGCCATGCGAAATCCAACCGCGCCCCTCTTCCTGGCGGCCTGTTTCCTTGGCTGGCCATTGTCCGCGTCCCCAGCGGAGCAACCCGCCTTTCGTTCCCATCCGCCGATGCGACCGGTACCGGTCCCCTCCAGCCGGCCGCTGGCTGCTGGCCCTGCCCGGTTTGTCGATCCGGTCAAGGGCAGCGACCAGGCAGATGGCAAGAAGGAATCGCCCTGGAAGACAGTCCAGCATGCCCTCAAACAGCTGCAGCCGGGCGACACGCTTTATCTGCGGGGCGGTATCTATTTCGAGCGTCTGGTGGTCCGCAAGCTCACCGGCACGAAGGAGAAGCCAATCACGCTCCGGTCCTATCCGGGGGAGCTGGCCACCATCGACGGCGGTTACCGGGAATTTCTGGAGCAGCCGGCAGCCGCCTGGGAACCCTGTCCGGGCGGACCGGCAGGGGAGTTCCGTTCAACCCGGACCTATCCGGAGCTGGCGGAGGACACCGGTGGGGTCCCCTGGCATGAGGGCAAGCCCGAGCATGCTCGGATCCATCTCGGGCCCCGGCCGGCCGCCGGCGAAGCGATCGGCGTCCATCGCGGCCTCCACGGCAGCGGCTACTTCAGCAACGCCGTGAAAGTCCTCGGCAGCTTTGCCGATTCCATGATCCCGCTGCACGGCTCCGTCAACCTGGCCGACCTGCCCGCGGACGATCCCCAGGCCGGCAAGCGGAAACCGGAGGAGCTTGGGCCCCGGCTCTGGTACGACATGAAGGCGCAGCGGATCCACGTCCGCCTCGAACACACCCGGCTGGAGCATCTCGGGGCCAGCAACTACCGCGGCGAAACCGATCCGCGCAAGCTGCCCCTGGTGATTGGCGGTCCCCGGGTCGCAGTCCATCTCGAGGAGTGCAAGCATCTGCGTTTGCAGGACCTGGTCCTGCGCGGCAGCCGGAGCCGGACGCTGAACCTGGAGTCCTCCACCGACGTCGAACTGGACCACGTCACTCTGTTCGGAGGCGCCCCGGCCCTGCAAGTTCAGTCCACGAAGGGCCTGCGTTTGTACCACTCGGCCCTGCGCGGTCTTTGCGCCCGTGGTCCACGCGGAGCAGTGAGAAATACCACGGCATTTCCTGCTACCTGTTCGTCGCGGATGGGACCCAGCCTCAGAACAGCGACATGGAAATTGCCTGGTGCGAGGCGACCGACAACCACGACGGCCTCATCCTCGGCAGCGTCCATGACCTGCGCTTCCACCACAACTACGTTGACAACTTCAACGACGATGGGCTTTACCTGACCACGGAGATGCCGGGCGGGCGGAACGTACAGATCTTCCAGAATTACCTGTCGCGCTGTCTCAGCACGCTGGCCTTCTCCGGCGACGGGAAGGACCAGCAGGGCAAGGAAGCGTTCCTGTTCCGCAACGTCCTGGACCTGCGCGGCCCCATCAACGGCCCAACGGGTTTTGTCCAGGGACGCACCTGCGGCGATCACGGCAGCCCGATCTGGAAGCCCCTCCTCTGCTACCACAACACGGTCCTTCTTCCCGACACGGTCTGGCGCAACTACTATGCGGGCGGTCTGGCTCGGGCCGTGAAGGACACACGCCGCTGGCATTTGAACAGCATCTTCTACCACGTCAAAGGCACTCCCGGGTTCCATTTCGAGGTCGCCAGCGACCAGGTTGCGGACGGCAATCTCCATTGGAGCAGTGAGATTGGCCCGGGGTTCAAGGGCGATTTCCTGGCGAAAGCGCGCGTGCCGGCCCGGAAGCAGCCGGACTGGTTCGAGATCAGCAAGAAGTCGTATCCTCCCGGCTGGACGGCCCACGACCTCTTCGCAGACCCACTGTTTGTGCGGCTGAGCCCGACCTGGGGTGAACTGCTGGACCTGCGCCTGCAACCCAGGAGCCCGGCCATCGATGCCGGCGTGGACGTGCCGCGGCAATGGCCGGACCCGTTACGCGAGAAGGACAGGGGTCGGCCGGACATCGGGGCTTTCCCGCTGGGAGTCGAGCCCTGGCGGATCGGGATCGATGGCCGGTTCAGCGCATTCGGTTTGCCGGCGGCCCGGTAGGGAAGGGACGCCGGCGAAGAGCGTTGGGAAGCAAAGGCGAGCGGCGCGGCGTCAGCCCGCCGGTGCTGGTGCAGCCGATACCGGCGGGCTGACGCCGCGCCGCTCACCTTTGCTTCCTAACGCAGGAAAGCTCCCAAACGGTCTCTCAGGGCTTCGGCACCGGATACGCAACGAAACCTGTCGCGTTGACGCGCACCTTGTACACCGACGAGCCCGCGGTGACGTAGAGCGTCTTCAGGTCCTTGTCGCCGAAGGCGCAGTTGGTCGCCGTCTCCGGCGTGCGGATGAAGCCGAGCTGCGCCGGTCGGCGAAAACACGTAAACGCCGGTCCGGTCGCCGCTCTCCGCGGTGGCCCAGACGTTGCCATCGGTATCCACCATCATCCCGTCGATGCCCCGGCGCTCCTTGAAGTCGTGCAGCACGGCCCGGCGTTTGCAAGTGCCATCAACCCGAACGTCATAGGCAACCAGCAGGTGCGGGCCGTTCTTCCGGGCCGCGTTGTCCGCCACGCAGAGCGTCTTGCCGTCCGGCGACAGTGCGATGCCATTGGGCGTGTCCACGTCGTCGATAACACGAGTCACCTTGTTGGGGACAGGCTCGCCATCCTGCGCCTCGATGCGGTAGACGGCATATTTTTCCTGGCCATCCTTCGGCCGGCTGCCGTAGCAGGGGTCCGTGAAGTAGATGCGGCCCTGGCGGTCGAAACACAGGTCATTGGGCGCGGTCAGTCGCTTGCCGTTGTAGCGGTCGGCCAGGACCGTCTTCTTGCCGTCCTTCTCGTAGCGGATGACGGCGCGTGCGCCGCCCTCGCCGCAACAGGCAACCAGCCGGCCCTTCGCATCGAAGCGCATGCCGTTGGCATCCTTGCTGTCCCTGTCCCAGACCTCCAGCTTGCCGCCGGGCCGCAGCACCATGACGAGGTTCCGCGGCGAATCGGTGAAGAACAGGTTGCCTTCCGCGTCCGCCGCGGGGCCCTCCGTGAACTTGCAGCCGCCGGCCACTTTCTCCACCGTTGCTCCCCAGGGAACGATCTCCCGAGGCCGCTCCTGGGCGCACTCCCCTGCCGAGCTGCCGGGGGTCGGGAGCAGCAGTCCCAGGACCAGAATGGTGACGCTCCCGAAGGTGCGAAGTGCCTGCGTCGCCTTCATGAGAAGACTCCTTTGAGGCGGTTTGAGGGAAAAGGTAGGTCCGCCCTCCTGTCCCGTGGGTGCGCTGCGCGACCCACGGCTGAGTTATGCAACCCCTTCGGGGTAAAGACAGGGCAAGCGTTGTCCACCAACCCCGAAGGGGTTGCATAGCCCAGCCGTGGGTCGCGCAGCGCACCCACGGGGCTAGTTACGGTGGACTAATCTTTTTCCCGAAACCGCCTGAGCAAGCGGAGGGGAACAAGGAACGGACCACGTCCTGCCGCGCTCTCAGATCAGCTCGCGAATCGGTTTGCCCTGATCCAGCAGGTGCTGAGGTCGGCCGGTGGGGTCATTCAGGGTGGTGGTCTCCGGGTCAATCCCGAGGCCGCGGTACAGGGTGGCGAAAACGTCCTGGTAATGGATCGGCCGCGAAACCACGGCCCCGGCGTAGCGATCGGTCTGGCCGAGTACCTGGCCGACCTTCATGCCGCCGCCCGCCAGCAGCACCGGGCTGACGGCCGGCCAGTGGTCCCGGCCGCCGTCCTTGTTGATCCGGGGCGTTCGGCCGAACTCTCCCCAGACCACAATCGACACGTTCGGCAACATGCCGCGTTCGTCCAGGTCGGTGACCAGGGCATGCAGGCCGTGGTCGATGATCGGCAGCAACTGCCGCATCCGGGGGAAGTTGCGGGAGTGCGTGTCGAAATCACTGAACGACACGCTGACACAACGGACCCCGGCCTCCAGGAGCCGGCGTGCCAGCAACAGCTTGCGAATCGCGGTCGCATCCTCGCTGGTATAAAAGCGGTCCGCGCTGGCCGGTCCCGCCAGGGTGTAGCGTTCGAGGCTCCGGGCCGGCTCCTGGCTCAGGTCCAGCGCCCGGGCGAACCGCCCCGAGGTCAGGATGGTGCAGGCCTGCTGGTTGAACCGGTCCATCGCCTCCATGTTGCCGCTGGCGTCCAGGTCGCGGCGGAGCCCGTCGAAGCCGGCCAGCAGCTGGTTCCGCTCCCGCAGCCGTTCGACCGTCAGGCCCTCGACCAGATCCAGCCGGATCACGTGGTTCGCCCCCCGGGCCGCCAACTCCTTCTTCATCCCCGCTTCCAGCTCCCGGGCAAACATCCGGGAGATGTCCGGACGGAACGGGTTGTAGGTTGGTCCGAGGAAACCCGGACGAGCGCTGTTGCGCACCAGCGGCCGCCCTTGCATGAGGTCCACGAACGGAGGAGCGGTGTCCGAGGGTTTGCCGTGCAACTTCGCCACCACCGAACCCAGGGCCGGCCGGCCGCCCAGCGACTGAAGGTCCCGCGACGAGAAGCCGGCCTGACACTGAAAGGCATCGTGGGCCCCGGCCGAGCCAACCAGCGAACGCACAAAGGCAAACTTCTCGGCAATGCCGGCCAGCTTCGGCATCAGCTCGCACAAGTGCAAGCCGGCGACCCTGGTCCGGATCGGCTTGAATTCGCCGCGGATCTCGACCGGGGCATCGGGTTTCAGGTCGATCGTGTCCAGCTGAGGAGGACCGCCATCCAGGTGGACGTTGAGGATCGCTTTTTCGGACGACCCGATCTGAGCCGCTGCCTCCAGACGCAGCAGGTCGGCCAGCGTCAACCCGCCAAAAGCCAGGGCTCCAGCCAGGAGAACGTCTCGCCGCCACCGGACGTCACCAGATCGGGTTGGGATCGTGAACATGAATCGGCTCCCGTTTCATCTTCGGCTGGAGGGAGGTCGCAGGTTGGATCACATCAACCATTGTCCGCCAGGCTGGACCGGATTTCCAGTACATTTCCTGACCGTCCGGGATTGTGGAGAGGGGACGGGGAGACCCAAGAGGTGAGGCCGCCACACCGCCAACGGCGCAAACTGGTGGCGGTCTGGCCAGGAGGCGTCCCAACGTGTCCGTGCTTGCCCCAGCGATGACAAAAAAGCGACACCGCCAACACGCCACCAGCACACGCCGTCCCTTCGGGACCTCCTTTGGCTCTTACCCATTATCCGTGACGGTCAGGCAATTTCTTTCTTGGATGGATGCCGGCTGCTGGATCTGGTACTCGCCTGAGCGGCAGCATCTTGTTTGGGTGCAGATTGCGAACCCTGCGGACTTGCTTGCTCTGCCCGGGTCGATGATAATTCCTGAAGTCCACCCTGAATCGATTCCCGAATGTCGGCACGAGGGCGGCCCCGACCGGAATGAGGACGTTGACAATGCGCGGAACACAGAAACTGGTTGCTGGCCTGGTGAGTACACTGCTGGTTGTGGGTCTGGTCCTGGCCCAGGATAGCAAGACACGAGTCGAATTCCAGGTGAAGGACAAGAAGACTGGCGAGTTCACCCCTTGCCGGATTCACCTTCTGGACAGGGCGGGCAAGCCCCAGCGGGCCGGCGCGTTGCCGTTCTGGCGCGACCACTTCGTCTGTCCCGGCGCAGCCCGGCTCGACCTTCCTCCCGGCGACTACACCTATGAAGTCGAACGTGGTCCGGAATCCGCCACCGCCCGTGGAGCTTTCACCGTCAAGGGGACTGACCCGGTGCAGGTCCGGGTACAACTGGAGCGGCTGGCGGACCTGGCGTCCGAAGGCTGGTGGTCGGGAGAGATGCACGTCCATCGATCGCTTTCCGACATCGAGTTGCTGATGCAGGCAGAGGACCTGCACGTGGCCCCGGTCATTACCTGGTGGCATAACCGCAAGGGCAGCCGGACCGAGTGGGCCGGCGAACGCCGCTTGCCCGACAACCCCCTGGTCCGGTTTGACGGCAACCGCTATTACCACGTCCTGGCCGGTGAGGATGAACGGACCGGCGGAGCCTTGCTCTACTTCCATCTGCGGCAGCCCCTGGAGCTGCCCAACCATGATGGGGAGTATCCCTCACCGCTGAAACTGGTGGCCGAGGCCCGCCGGCACAAGGGCTGGATCGACATCGAGAAGCCGTTCTGGTGGGACGTGCCGGTCTGGCTGGCCAGCGGGCAGGTCGATTCCATCGGCCTGGCCAACAACCACATGTGCCGCTCTCAGATGTCCGAAACCGAGGCCTGGGGCAAACCGCGCGACACGGATCGGCTGCCGGCGCCGCGAGGGAATGGTTTCTGGACTCAGGAGATCTGCTACCACGTACTCAACAGCGGCTTGCGCGTCCCCCCCTCGGCCGGCAGCGCCTCCGGCGTCCTGCCCAATCCGCTTGGTTACAACCGCGTTTACGCCAGGGTGGATGGGGAGTTCTCTTACGACAGGTGGTGGGAAGCCCTGCGTGCGGGGCGGTCCTTCGTCACCAATGGTCCGCTGCTGCGGGTCCGGGTCAACGATCAGTGGCCTGGCCACGTCTTCACCGGAGCGGAGGGAAAGGCCATCGAACTCGAAGTCAAGGCGTCCCTGACGGCACGCGACCCGATCAAGTCCCTGGAAATCATCAAGAATGGCTGGGTCGAGCGAACGGTGCCCTTCGAGGAATGGAAGAAGACCGGAACCCTGGGCAAGGTTCGCTTCCAGGAGAGCGGCTGGTTGCTGGTGCGGACCATCGTGGACAACCCGAAGACCTTCCGGTTCGCCTCCACGGCTCCTTATTACGTTGAGATCGGGGAGAAGAAACGGCGGATCAGCAAGGCCTCGGTGCGGTTCTTCGTGGACTGGGTCGAGGAGCGGATCAAACGCATCCAGGTGGAAGACCCGGCGCAGCGGGAGGAGGTACTCAAGCACCACCTCGCGGCGAGGAAATACTGGGCGGACCTGCTGGCCAGGAGCAATGCGGAGTAGGGACGGTCCTGGCAGAGTGGCCTTCCTGGTTATTGCGTCTGGGGAAACCAATGACCGCCTCGCCTGTTCCCAGGGCGATGCCCTGGGCTATCCTGTTGCGCCCCTTCGGGGCGAAAGACAAGGTTTTCCGCCCCGAAGGGGCGCAACAGGATAGCCCAGGGCATCGCCCTGGGTGGGAAGGGCGTCGGCCTTTTTCTTTCTGAACCGCATTAACCGGACGAGCCGGCGGAGGGATCGGCGGTTGCAATCGGAGGCGGTGTCTTCGCTGCCGGCGGGGCTTTGGACAGGAGCGTCCGGATGCTCACGATGGTTGCCGCGGCCAGACCAATTCCCACTGCGGTCACGAACCACCACCCCGCGGCCCAGAGGAAGGCGCTGCCGAGCCGTCGGCCGAGCGTGAAGCTCCTGTCCCGCCGGCCGCCCTCCCGGGTTTCTTCCAGCTGCAAGAAGAGGTTGTAGGACGGCTCCTTACCGAGCAAATCGCCCAGCTGCACGCCGACTGCCTGGACTTCCTTGTCGATCTCCTGGATCTTCTGTTCCAGCTTCAGGGCCTCTTCCACGGACAGTTTTTCATTGCCCCGCAACTTCAGGATCGCTTCCTGATACTTCTTGAGCGACTGACGCTGTGCATGTAGCTTCCGAAATTCCCCGGTCCGGTCTTGCTGCTGGACGAGGATGCTGTTGAGCTGGCCTACTTGCTTCAGCGTCCTGAGAAGGTCGTCGTAGCGATCCGGATGGACGGCAATCCCCAGGGAGAGCCGGCGATCCGGTGCGATGCCGGTGCTGCGTTCGTTAAAGATGGCGGACTGCTGGTGCGCGATGGCCTTGCGGGTCCGCTCCTCATCCTCGGGGAAGGCGGTCGTCCCTGAAGTGAGGTGGGCGGTCTTTTCGTAGACCTGGACCTTGTTGAGGTTCTCCAGGTCGAGGATCTGGGGGAGGGGAGTCTGGAAGCCGATCTGGGCCAGGTTATGCACTGTGCGGGCTTCCGAACGGTAATCCTCCCTGGAAGGTGCGGAAAGTGGAGGGGCAATGTCCAGTTCCGGAAGGTCAGACTCCTTGAGGGTGAAACTGCGGACAATGCCGCCGAGGAACAGGGCGAGGAACAGCAGAAACCCGAATGCAATGGTCTTCTTCGCGAAAGGGTTCATGGCGGGCCTCGCTTGATGGTGACTGGGAGAATCGAACACCGGGATTCTAGGCAATAGCCGCCCGGGAATCTACAATGCCAGCGTCCCCGGATCACCCCTTGAAGGAGCCATCCCCCCATGAACCGACCCTTCCTCTTCGCCCTCCTGCAAACCCTTCTGGCCACGACGCTGCTCCCCGCAGCGGAGCCGACCCGCGTCATCAAGGCCACCGCCCACGTCATTCCCAAGGAGACGGCCACCGAGGGCGAGGGCTACTTCTCCATCATTGAGGGCAAGAATGGCCGGCTTTACATCGGCACTCATGCCAATGCGGTCAACTCCTGGCTGGTCGAGTTCGATCCGTCGAGGAATGTGATGAAGGTCGTCGTGGACGCACACAAGGCGATCGGCAAGGACATCAAGGGCTTCGGCGCCCAGGCCAAGATCCACACGCGCAACAACACCGGAGAGAGCGGCAAGATCTACTTCGGCACCAAGCAGGGCTACCCCTCCAAGACGGAGAAACGCGAAGACTATCCCGGCGGCTACCCGATGGTCTACGACCCCAAGACAGGCAAGACCAAGGTCTATCCCATCCCGGTGCCGCACGAAGGCATCAACAGCATCATGCCCGACGAGTCGCTCGGCCTGGCCTACGTCTCGACCTGCTCGGACCACCGGCCCGGTCCCGGCGAGAACGCCCACTTCCTCGTTCTCGACCTGAAGACCGAGAAGTATCGCGACCTGATCGATACCCAGCACATTTACGGGTTCATCTGCATTGACAACCAGCACCGCGCCTACCACCCCCTGCTGGGCGGCGACATCTTTCGCTACGACCCGAAAAAGGACAAGCAGGAGCGCCTGAAGCAAACCATCGACGGCAAGCCGCCAACGCCGGAGTCGAACCTGGCCAACGAGAAGGGGCATCCGATCAATTGGGACATGAGCCCCGATGGCAAGACGCTGTATTGCGTGCCGATGAGTACCAACCAGCTCTACGCTTACGACCTGACGGCGGAGGGCGACACCCTGCCGGGCCGGTCGCTGGGCGAGCTGGTGCCGGGAGCGAAAAACACCGACTGTCGGGCCCTGTGTGTTGGGCCCAAGGGAGAAGTGTGGGCCGCACTGACCGTGCGCGATCCGAAGATTGGTCAGCGTTTCCACCTGGTGCGCTATCGTCCCGGCGACAAGGCGCCGCGCGATCTGGGAATGATGGTGGTGAGCAACCCCAACTTCACGGAGTTCACCGACAAGGCGGGCAAAACTCTGCCGTATCACGGAGGCTTCGTCAAGCTGGACAGCGATCTGACGACACGCTACGTTGTCCTGGGAGTGTGCCAGGGCCACGATGGGGCCGTCTATGCGCTGGCCCTGCACCCGTACACGCTGCTGCGGTTCGACCCGGCCGACCTGGCCAGAGCGGAGTAATAAACTCACAAGCCCGAAGCGCCAGCGAGGGGTAAGCTGTTCCCTCGCTTGCGCTTCGGGCTTGTGTTGCGGCGACACATCCCAGCAGAGGGCATCAACAAGAGGACCGTTTCATGAACAGTGCAATCCTGAATCGCCGGCGTTTTCTCCAGGGCAGCACGGCGCTGGCTCTGGCCTCGCCCCTTTTCACCGTCCCCAACGTCCTCTCCGCCCGGGCGCCCAGCGACAAGCTGGGCATCGCGGTGATCGGCTGCGGCGGGCAGGGCGGCGGCAACCCGGGCCTGGCCGCCGGCGAGCGGCTCGTGGCCCTGGTGGACATTGACGACAAGCGGATGGGCGAGGCGGTCATGAAGGTCAAGGCCAAGGTGCCAAACCCAAAGACCTACTTCGACTACCGCAAGATGTTCGACGAGTGCCACAAGGACATCGATGCCGTGCTGATCGCCACGCCCGACCATCATCACGCCCCGGCCGCCATCCGCGCCATCCAGCTGGGCAAACACGTCTTCTGTGAGAAGCCGCTGACCTGGTGCCTGTACGAGGCACGGACGCTGACCGAGGCGGCCCGCAAGCACAAGGTTGCAACCCAGATGGGCAACCAGGGTCATAGCGGTGAGGGCTACCGCCGGCTGTGCGAGTACGTCTGGGCCGGGGCCATCGGCAACGTCACCGAGACACACAGCCTGATGAGCCGCAATTTCGGCGGCAGCGGCGGCCGGCCTCCGAAGAAGGACGTTCCGTCGTATGTCCACTGGGAGGAGTGGCTGGGCCCGGCCGCGTTCCGCGACTACCACGATGGGCTGCATCCGTTCGACTGGCGCTCGTGGTGCGACTTCGGCACCGGCTCGTTGGGCGACATGGGCTGCCACGTCCTGGACGGGGTCCACTGGGCCTTGAAGCTGAGCGAGGCCAGGAAGTTCACCATCGAGTGCGTGGCCCAGAAGCCCGGCAGCAAGGAGATGTTCGCGCGCGACAACCACCTTCGCTGGCAATTCCCCGCCCGTGGCGACATGCCTGCGGTCACGATCAACTCCTATGACCAGACCTGGCCGGCCTTCGTCAAGGAACTGGAGAAGAAGTACGGCGTGAAGTTCGGCGGCGGTACGGTCTACGTCGGCGACAAGGGGGTCATGTACACCGAGACCTACGGCGACAACCCGCGCATCCTGCCGAAGGAAAAGCACGAATCCTTCCCGAAGCCGGACAGGAAGATCCCACGCTCCAAACACGGTGGGAAGGGCGACTTCCTGGCGGCCTGCAAGGGCGGCGAACCGGCCAGCTCAAACTTTGCCGTCGCCGGTCCCTTCACCGAGTTTATCCTGACCGGCGTTCTCGCCGAGCGCGCCGGCGTGGGCGTGAAGATCGAATGGGATGCGGAGAAACTGCTCTGCACTAACGTCGCCGACGTCAACCAGTGGGTGAAGCGCGACTACCGCAAGGGCTGGGAGGTGTGAGCCAGGCGAGCGGTCGGTTGGGTGGAGGGTGGAGGGAAAAGATACGAACCCCTTGTCCTTTCCCTCCACCCTTCACCCATCGGGTCGGGCGGCTGAAGCACATCGAGAAAGCCGTTGCAATGGCGGCCGACCGTGGGATAATGCGGTTGCTCGTGCCAGACCTTGCAGGCCCGGAGCGGTCGCTCGGGTTCCTGTTGCCGCCCTCGACTCCGGACGGCTCGAAAGAGAGTGCCCGATGGCCAACGCCGACGATCCCTTGCGGACCACCAGCCTACCGGTCGAACACGGCATCCCACGCGCCGATGGGTCTGCCGACCTTGGCCAGACGCTGCCCCCGGCTGCTGCAGTCGATTTGCAAGCTACCTTGCCCCCAGCTCCGGAGTCTTCGGGAGACGCTCCGGAGCAGGTGCCGCCGCTGCCGGGCTACGAGGTTCTGGCCGAGCTGGGCCGGGGCGGCATGGGCGTGGTCTTCAAGGCACGCCATCTGGGACTGGGCCGGGTCGTGGCCCTGAAGATGATCCTGGCGGCAGGCTACGCCAGCGCCGAGGAGCGCCAGCGTTTCCGCACCGAGGCGGAGGCCATCGCCCGCTTGCAGCACCCCAACATCGTCGCTGTCCATGACTTCGGGGAACACGACGGCAAGCCCTACCTGTCTCTGGAGTTCTGCCCCCAGGGCAGCCTCGACCGCAAGTTGAACGGCACACCCTTGCCCCCACAGCAGGCAGCAGCGTTGGTGGCCCTGCTGGCCGCTGCCATGCAGGCAGCCCACCAGCAGAACGTCATCCACCGCGATCTCAAGCCTGCCAACGTGCTGCTGACCGCCGACGGCACGCCCAAGGTGACTGACTTCGGGCTGGCCAAGAAACTGGATGAAGCCGGGCAAACCGCTTCGGGCGCCATCATGGGCACGCCGTCGTACATGGCCCCCGAGCAAGCCGGCGGCCAGGGCAAGGCGGTCGGGCCGGCTGCCGACGTTTACAGTCTGGGAGCGATCCTGTACGAGTGTCTGACTGGCCGGCCTCCCTTCAAGGCGGCGACGCCTCTGGACACCATTCTGCAGGTGGTGTCCGACGAGCCGGTGCCGGTCCGCCAGTTGCAGCCCAAATGTCCGCGCGATCTGGAGACCATCTGTCTGAAGTGTCTGCGCAAGGAGCCCCAGAAGCGTTATGCGTCGGCGGCGGAGCTGGCCGACGACCTGGGGCGCTATCAGGTGGGCGAGCCAATCACGGCTCGGCCGGTGGGTCGGCTGGAGCGGGCGGTCAAGTGGGTGAAACGCAACCCGGTGGTGACCGGGGCGGCGCTGGCCGTGGTGCTGGCCCTGGTCGGGGGCACCACGGTCAGTTCCCTCAAGTATCGCGAAGCGGAGGCGGCCCGCTTTGCTGCAAACGACGCGCTGGACCGTGAGGCCAAACGGGTCAAGGAACGCGATGCCGCGCTGGAGGATGCCAGGCATCAGCTGGCCAACAGCAGCTTTCTGCTGGCCGTTGCCGCCTGCGACAACCGCGACGTTGCTGTCGCGCGGCAACGACTGGTCAGTATTGAAGAGAAACATCGTGGCTGGGAATGGCACTATTTTCGCCGCCAGGCCACGGGTGGCATCTTTACCCTTTACGGGCACGTGGCCCCGGTGCTGAGCGTGGCGTTCAGCCCGGATGGCTCGCGCCTCGTCACCGGCAGTGAGGACCAGACGGCAAAGGTGTGGGACGCGCGGACAGGCAATTCCCTGCTGGAACTCAAGGGGCACACGGAGAAAGTGAGCAGCGCGGCGTTCAGCCCGGACAATCTCGCATTGTCACGGGGAGCTGGGATGGGACGGTGAAGGTGTGGGACGCGCGGACTGGCAAGCTCCTGCTGGATCTCAGGGGGGACGTGAACTGGGTATTGAGCGTGGCGATCAGCCTGGACGGCACGCGCCTCGTCACCGGCGGTTATGACAGGACGGCGAAGGTATGGGACGCGCAGACCGGCAAGCCTCTGCTCCAGCTCAAGGGGCATCGGAACATGGTGATGAGCGTGGCGATAAGCCCGGACGGTACGCGCCTCGTCACCGGCAGTGCGGACAGGACGGCGAAGGTGTGGGACGCACGGACCGGCGCGCCACTGCTAGAACTCAAGGGGCACGGACGCGAGGTGTATGGCGTTGCCTTCAGCCCGGACGGGGCGCGTCTCGTCACCGGCAGTGTGGACCAGACGGCGAAGGTGTGGGACGCGCGGACCGGCACGCCTCTGCTAGAACTCAAGGGGCACGGGCGCGAGGTGTATGGCGTTGCCTTCAGCCCGGACGGGGCGCGCATCGTCACGGGCAGTGGGGACCGGACGGCAATGGTCTGGGACGCAAGCACCGGCGCACCACTGCTTGAACTGAAGGGGCACGTTGACAGGGTGAGCAGCGTGGCGTTCAGCTCGGATGGCTTGCGCATCGTCACCGGCAGCGGGGATGGGACGGCGAAGGTCTGGGACACGTGGACCAGCGAGCCCTTGATGCAACTCAAAGGCCATACGAGCTTTGTAACGAGCGTGGCGTACAGCCCGGACGGTGCGCACATCGTCGCTGGCAGCGGAGACCAGACGGCGAAGGTGTGGGACGCGCGGACAGGCGAGCCCCTGCTGGATCTCAAGGGGCATACGGGGCCGGTGCGTAGCGTGGCGTACAGCCCGGACGGCTTTCGCCTCATCAGCGGGAGTGAGGACCGGACGGCCAGGGTCTGGGACGCGCGCACCGGGGCAGCCCTGCTGGAACTCAAGCGGGACGCGGCCGTGAAGCCACCGCCGCCGCGAGACAAGGCGGTGGAGAGCGTGGCGTACAGCCCGGACGGCTCGCGCATCGTCACGGGCTGTCTGGACCATACGGCAACGGTGTGGGACGCGCGGACCGGGACTCCCCTGCTGGAACTCAAGGGGCACGTGGACAAGGTGAGGTGCGTGGCGTACAGCCCGGACGGCTCGCGCATCGTCACGGGCTGTGGGGACGGGACGGCGAGAGTGTGGGAGGCGCATACAGGCGAGCCCCTGCAGGATCTCAAGGGGCATACCGGGCCGGTATGGAGCGTGGCGTACAGCCCGGACGGCTCGCGCATTGTCACCGGCAGCCAGGACCAGACGGCCAGGGTCTGGGATGTGCGGACTGGCGCGCCCCTGCTGGATCTCAAGGGACATACGGGCGGGGTGAGCGGCATGGCGTTCAGTCCAGACGGCACGCGCCTCGTCACCACCGGCAGTCAGGACCAGACGGCCAGGGTGTGGGACACGCGCACCGGCTCACCCCTGCTGCAGCTCAAGGGGCACGGGGGCGGTGCGTGGGGCGCGACGTTCAGCCCGGACGGCACGCGCCTCGTCACCGGCAACGGGGACGGGACGGCCAGGGTCTGGGACGCGGGCCCCGGCACAACGCCGTTGCAACTCCGGGGGCACGTGGGGGTCGTGAGGAGCGCGGCCTTCAGCCCGGACGGCACGCGCCTCGTCACGGGCAGTCAGGACCAGACGGCCAGGGTCTGGGACGTGCGGACCGGCAAACTCCTGCTGGATCTCAAGGGGCACGGAGGGCAGGTGTGGAGCGCGGCGTACAGTCCGGACGGCGCGTGCATCGTCACCGGCAGTGGGGACCGGACGGCGAGGACGTGGGACGCGCGGACCGGTACGCCCCTGCTGGATCTCAAGGGGCACGGGGGCGAAGTGAGGAGCGTGGCGTACAGCCTGGACGGCTCGCGCATCGTCACAGTCAGCGGTTTGGTCAACCAGACAGCGAAGGTGTGGGACGCGCGGACCGGCACGGAGTTGAAAGGCGAACCGATTCCCCAAACCATCGTGAACAACCGTGTCAGCGCCGACGGCCGCTTCTTCGCCCACCTGGAAGGCAACCGCGTCGAGTTGATCCCCTTACAACTGGATGAGGAGGAGTTGGCATATCGCCGCTTCCACACGCGCCCGAACCTGGAGCGATATCGGGAAGGCTTCCAGACGGCTCGGACCGCCAAGGATGACTTCGCGGCCCGCTTCTATCTCAACCTCCTGCCGCCGGATGAGCAGAAGAAACTGCAAGCTCAGCCCGCTGGCAAGCTTCCGGGAAAATGAGCGCGTGACAGCGCCTCGCGCCAGGTGGGAGAAACGAACACTTCCGGATCGTTCACACCGGCTCTACTTTTTCTCCGGAGGCAAAGCAAGGATGTCGGCGCTCACGTTGACCGGAGCGCCCTCCTTCGGCACCTCAACGTGAGCGCTCCAGAGGATGCCATTGACGATCATCCGCCGAAACGCCTCGATCTGGAAGTTCTTGTAAGGATGTCCAAGTGTCGTCGCGAACGCCCGGCCGCCATCGGGCCGCTCATAGACCCAGCCGACAACGACGTCCGCACCTTTCCTCTCCTTCACCTGGAGCAAAGGCTTCGCCTGCTTGATCACCGGATTGAGATAATACTCATCCTCGATCTCGTACTCTTTCCAGCCCCGGCAAATGGGATGCTCGGGTATCAGCTGCTTGAGCGGCGACTTGCCGCCGCTGAGACCGACGTTGCTGACCCAGGTGCCACCCAGGTAGCTGAGCCAGGTGGGTCCAAGCGTGTCGAGATCCTTCTGGTAGACCGAGGAGGCCCAGTGGATGGTGACCAGGCCAACGCTTTTCTTCATGAGTTCGTCCACCTTGGCCCGGTGAGGCCCTTCCAGGAGCAATTCCGCTCCGGGGCTGGTGTAGACGACGATCGTTTTCACTCCTTCAAGCGTTTTCGCGTTTTCGGGCCAGCCGTTGGACACCACGGTCTCAATGCCGGGCGTCAACTCCAGACATTTGGCGAGCATCCCACACGTGTGCAGATACATATGTGAGCCATAGGGATGGTCCGGTTTCTTGCCTACGAAGAGGACCTTGGTCCTGGGTTTCTCCTCACTCAGGGCCAGGCCGCTGCCAAGCAACAGCAGGACGATCGGGAGGCAATGCTTGATAAGACGAGTCATGATCGGTTTAACCTCCAGGAAAGTGTCGTTCACAAAATCAACAGATAACTTGCTGGACTCGTCCCACCTTCCCATCGGTAAGACGCACTTTGATTCCCCTGGGATGGAAGGCCGAGTTTGTCAGAATGTCTTGAACGATTCCCCGAGTAAGCCTGCCGGTCTTCTGATCGTTTTTGAGCACGATGAAGACCTCGCGTCCGGGCGCCAGGTTGTTTCGATTGCGACCGTCCAATGAGGCTTGTTTCTCCAGGTCACTCATTGATGTCCCTCCGTCGGACAATGATCAGAATTTAGGACGGACGGCGATCCGGAAACGCTGCGACGCGCTGCCCACCGTTTCCGTGGCCATCTCCTTGACCTGTTCCTGTCCCCAACTGAGACGGCCTTCGTCCAGCCGGCGGACCGGGCGTTCCAGGGTCACCTTGACGACCACCTCTGTATTCCCAGCAGCGTCCGGCACGCCGCGCAACATACCGGTGTTCTCATCGATTTGCAGCCATTTCGGACCCTGGACGAGTACAAACTTCGGTTTCTCAATGTCCCAGAAGCTCGCCACCTCCTTGCCCTCCACGACGCGCAGACGCAGGTCCCCCAAGGAGCGAATGGCAGCAACCTGATACTTCAACTCCGTGCCGACCCTGGCGGTCTCGGGAGGTTTGCTGTAAATGAAGGGCCGTGCTGCGGCCGCGTAATCCGAAGGTCCGCTCCTCTTCCCCTTGTCATCAACAGCCACCACTCGGTAGAAGGGCTTGTTGGAGTTGGGCAGGTCAACACCGGACCCAATCACAACCAGCTCGGTGTTTGACGTTTCAGCCACGAAGTTGGCCGGGGTCTGGGCGGGCACGTCCTGAGACCGGCCCACGTTCCTTCGGTACGGCTCATCGCTGACCGAAAACCCCTTCTCGTCGCTTCCATAGACGCGGTACTTGACCGGTTTCTGACCCACGGCATTGGGCTTCCATCGGAGAATCGTCTTCCCGTCGCTCCCCTTCGCGGGTTCCAGGATCACGTCCACTGGCTGGGCCGGTCCGCCTGGCGTGAAACTCCACGTCTTGCTCCACGGGCCCCAGACTCCTTTTTCGTTCCGGGCCCGAACGTGCCAGAAATAGTCTCGCCCCGGCGTCAGGAGGCCGGTGTAAGGCACGGCGTAGCGCGGCTTGCCGCGATCCGCGGTATTGCTCACCAGTTTCGAGAAATTGGAGGACAGCGGCCAGGCCATGTCCGCACGCTCGGAAAGCTCGAAGTGGTAGTCCGCGACAACGCCTCCCTCCGGGTCCCGAGGCGGACTCCACTGAAATAGAATGTCGGAGCCGTCTGTCCGCCCTCCATCAGCCGGGAAGACGGGGCCAGGCGGGGCGGCAGGTGGTCGGGAAATCGACCGCTCAACCCATTCGTGGGTGAGGCGGACACGCCGGGGCCCTGGAGATTGATCCGTATACGTGAAGCGGTTTTCGCCGACAACCATGCCCGGCAGCGCCAGGGGGGCCATCTGGAGGTCGTTGACGATGGCCAGACGCTTGAGCCGCGCCCCTTCGGGGAGTTCACACCGGAGCCGGTAGTCGTAGCGCGCCGGGCCCTTCGGCGGGAACAGAGCATCGAGGTTCCCGGCCACTTCCTGCCACGAAGTGCCGTCCCAGGAGAGCGAGAACTTCGCCCCGACACCCTCGACTTCGAGCCTGCCGCCAACGAAGACGTAGGGGCTGCGCATCCTCCAGACAACGACGCCCTTCTTGCCGGCCTCGGCCGTCAGTCCGCCATCTTGCACCCGGACGTTTTCCACCGCATCGGCCCCTTTGCGCCAGGTCTCCCTGGTGAAGTCCGGCCGATACTCCCAAAGACCGTTGCAAATCCGTTCCGCCGCCCGCTGCCCCCAGACCGTGATCGCCGCCGGGCCGTGGTACTTGAGCGGCACCAGATGTCCCCAGCGCCACGTCGAGCGCCTCGCCGGGCCGCAGGACCATGTTCATGGTCGTGTCCTGAGCGCTTCGACGGTCGCCTGCGGCCTGTCCCTCGTAGAGGAACATCGCCGCGGACCACTCGGCCTCGGCCCGGCTGTCGCGGTCCAGGATGCCGTGGGTGTGGGTGCGCTTGAGGAGGTCGTGGTCGCGCACCAGGTCCTGTTCACTGGCGACGGTCACGTTGTCCCGCAGGAGGTAGAAGGGGCCCATGTCCCCGTCCAGGAGGTTCCAGCGGCCGTCGTAGTGGACCTGCGTTATGCAGTGCCCCACCACGCGGGCCGGTCGGACCTTGAAGCCGGCCGTGCGCCAGAGGCCGGCCAGGCAGATGGAATCGTCGCCGCAGGTCGTGTAGCCGTAGACGTTGAAGACCTTGACGGGGTCGTTCGCTTCGGCGTCGCCGGTGCTGGCGTGGAAGCGGTGCGTGGTCTGGAGCCGCCACAGCGCGATCGCCTTCTCGCGATCCGTCATTCCGGGCCGGATCGCGCCGGCCGCCATTTCCTTGAGGTTGCGGAAATCGTTGCGCCCGTTGGAAAGCCAGGGGTTGATCACGTCGGTCTCACCAACGTTCTCCAGGCGCACCGACCGGTTGGACTCCCAACTCTGGTCCCAGACGCCGAAACTGCCGCCAATGGGAGAGCGGCAATTGGTGCCGTCCATCGTCCCGCCCTGCCGGACGCGGTATTCCTGCTGTGCGGTGGTGACGTCCTCCACGTGCCGCCTGGCGACGTCCTTCGGATCACGCCTGGAGGCCCAGGGTTCCAGGGCTTCTTCCGGAGCTGCCCTGTTCCCTTCAAGGAGCCCCTGGCTCCGCAGCCAGTCGAGGCAGCGCTCGGTCCAGGTCGAGCAGGGGTGATCGACCGGCCGGACACCAAAGTCGTGGGCGGCCCCCGCGTAGACGTGCAGCTCCGCCGGGATGCCGGCACGCTTCAGGGCCAGATAGAACAGCACACTCCCTTCCGGTGGGCTGATGACGTCAGCGCCGCCGTGGACGAGGAAGATCGGCGGCGTGCCGGCCGGAACCGTCAGGCCGGGAGCGAGTTCCTCCTTGTCCTTGGCCTTGAGATACCCCGAATAGGCCGCGATGCCGAAATCCGGCCGGCAGCTGATCTTGTCAACGTCGTCGATCGGCTCGTAGGTTCGCTTCTCGTAGCGTGTCGCCGTGGCGATCACCAGATGGCCGCCCGCGGAGAAGCCGGCCATGCCGATGCGCTTGGGGTCGATGCCCCACTCTTTGGCTTTGCTGCGGACCAGGCTGACGGCCCGTTGGGCATCCTGGAGCGGCCGGCGGGCCGGCTCGCCCTTGGGCTCGTCGGGGCGGCGCGGCACCCGGTACTTGAGGATGATTCCGGTGATGCCCCGCGACGTGAGCCAGGCCGCGACCTCCTCGCCTTCCAGTTCCCAGTAGAGGTTCCAGTAACCGCCCCCCGGACAGATCAGGATCGCGGCCCCGGTATCCTTCTCCTTGGCCGGCCGATAGATTGTGAGGGTCGGTTTGCTGACGTCGGTCACCAGGCGGGTCGGCTCGGTGACCTCGACCTGTTTGCGGTCCAGCTTCGGCGACATGCGGACCTTCTCGGGACCAATGGCGACGGTCTCGTCCGGAACCTTGCCGGGCCACAGTTCCACGACCATTGGCTTGTCGGCCCCAACCACGGGCCAGGCCACCGACAAGCAGGCAAGCAGCGAGACGACCGTTGCGATTCGCTTCATGGCAAAGCCTCTGTTCAGCACGCATTGCGGGGCACAGTCAACCTACTCGCCCGAGGGCACGGGAACAACGGGTCTCTCTGGATTTGCCTGTCATCCTGGCCCCACCGGCTCAACCCGGCACGTGGTTTGCTACCAGTTTGGGAGGAGAATCCCAGCAGGCCGGTGACAACCGGGTTGGGATGCTGGTCAACGGCAGCGGCTGAAGGGAATCATATCCCCTGTTTCCTTTTCGGGAGCCAAGGCAATGGCACACGCACATTCCCTCTCCTCGATACTCGACGAAGGGGCCTGTCCGCCTGGCTGGAACGTCAATCCCTCGGCCTGGCCGGAGCGACTGGGAGTCCTTGGGTTGGCGGCCACGGGCCTGGGACTGGCCATTTATCTGGGCCTGTTCCAGATCCACGTCATCCCGTCCGTGTGGGACCCGTATTTCGGTGAAGGCAGCCACGAGGTCCTGCTTGGAACCACCCAGGTCATCCACGTTTCGGACGCCCTGATCGGTGCCTTTGTCTATTTGCTGGATTTCATCTTTGGAGCAATCGGCGGCAGGGAACGCTGGCGAACTCAGCCCTGGGCCATTCTGTTCCAGGGCGTGATTGTCCTGGTCCTGGCCGTGGTCGGCGTTCTGCTCACCATTGTGCAGCGAGTGTTTTTCGGGGCCTATTGCACTCTGTGCCTGTGTTCAGCGGCCTGCTCGGTGCTGATGGTCGGCTTCGTCGCCGCCGAGGTGCTGGCGGCCTTGCAGTACCTCCATCGGGTGCGCTGCCAGGGTGGGGACGTTCGGCAGGCGTTCTGGGGCGAGCGGGTCCGGAGCAACGTGGAAGCGGTGGCCTCGTCCCACTAGGAGGATTGCATCATGTGGCCGAGATTGCACAACGTGGTCGTGGGCCTGTGGATCATGTCGTCCCCACTCGCGTTTCATTATGGGGCGAACCCGAGCATTAACAATGAAGTGGTCGGACCCATCGTGCTGGCCTGTGCCCTGATCGCTCTTCACGAGGTAACCCGGCCCGTGCGGTGGGTCAATGCCTTCCTGGGCGTCTGGCTGCTGATCGCTCCCTGGGTTCTCCATTATGGCGTCACTCCAACTGTCAATGGTATGTGTACCGGAGCCCTGCTCCTGTGTGCCTCCCTGGTGCCCGGCCGGTGCTGGATGCAGTTTGATGGAGGATGGAGTTCCCTCTGGTCGGGGTACGCTGGCACGGCGCGGAGGTGACACCTTCGTGACCTGAGAGCAGGCATCGGAGAATGAGGCAACCATGAACGAAGCACTGAGTTCACACAACGGCCAGGCGTCCATCTTACCCGGAAGCAATTCCGCTAACGGATCACTCAAAGAGCCGGCAGGCAATGGAGCGAGCCAGCCGGCCGGCAGACCGCGGGTGCTGATCCTGGGCGCCGGCGTCGGTTCGGGCCATCTGCGAGCGGCCGAGGCGGTGGATCTGGCCTTTCGCCAGGTTTGCCCCCAGGCCGAGGTTCGCAACGTTGACGTCCTCACCCTGGGGACCTCGCTGTTCCGCCGCTGTTATGGAGGCATGTATCTGGATTGTGTCAACAAGGCGCCGCTGGTGCTCCGCATTGCCTACCACCTGATGGATCAGCCCCGCAAAACGATTTCCTGGAGCCACTGGGATTATCTGCGTCTGATCCTGGAAGAATGGAACCTCCGTCCCTTCCTGAACTTGCTGCGGGAGCAGCCCTGGGACCTGGTAATCGACACACACTTCCTGCCCGGAGAAATCATTGCCCACCTGCGGCAGAAGAAGCAGCTGGACATTCCTCAGGTGATGGTGAACACCGATTTCGAGACGCACCACATGTGGATCACCGAGCCGTGCGAGCATTACTTCACGGCCACGGACGAAGCCGCGCTCTACCTGGAGAAGCAAGGAGTACACGCGGAGAAGGTGAGCGTGGTGGGCATTCCGATTCATCCCTGCTTTGCCACGAGAAAGGACCGCTCCGCCTGTCTGAAGCGGCAGGGGCTCGCCGGGGATCGCCCGATCCTGCTGCTGCTCGCGGGCGGCCACGGCGTCGGACGCATCGAAGAGATGTTCCGGACCCTGCTGGAAGTGGAGGAACCGGTGGAGCTGGTGGCGGTCACTGGACGGAATCAAGCCGCGAAGGGCCGGCTGGAAGCGATCGAGCCGCCGGCCCGGCATCGGGTGAAAGTCTTCGGCTACACCACCTGCATGGACGAGCTGCTGACCGTCAGCGACCTGATGGTCTCCAAGCCCGGCGGCCTGACGACGTCGGAGGCGCTGGCGTGCGGGACTCCCATGCTGATCGTGGATCCGGTCCCCGGCCAGGAGGAGCGCAACAGCGATCTGCTGCTGGAGAATGGCATTGCCATCAAGGCCAACCACCTGCTGACCCTGCCCCCCAAGGTGACCGCGCTGCTGCGCGATCCGGTTCGGCTGGCCCAGATGCGGGACAACGCCCGCCGCCTGAGCCGGCCCCGGGCTGCCTTTGAGGTCGTTGAGCGCTCGCTGGCTCTGCTGGGGATGCCCGCGGACGGCAGAGAGTCCGTACCGGCAGGCGGAAATGCGGTCATTGGGGCTTGATGGATGCGGACGCTTTTGCGCAGAGCCCTTCCCCAGCGTGGGCAACCGCCTTACTTGCGAGTTCGCCCAGGCAGGAACCAGCTCACCAGGCTGATGGCCACCCGGCCGACGATCAGCACGGTGGACCAGATCAGGCTGAAGCTGAGGACCACGGCGCTCTGGCCGGTGCTGACGGGCAGGAGCGTCAGGAGCGTCGTCTCGCGCGTCCCAAGTCCGCCGGCGCTGGGGAGGGCCTCGGCCAGCAGGACGCAGGGGATGACGGCACAGACAAGGCCGACGCTGCTGGGCAGCCCGCACAGGGCCAGGCTGATGCCGGCGTAGAGCAGGATCAGCAGGATCAGAATCAGCCGCTGCAGGGCGAGCCAACCGGTGTGCCGCCAGCTCCACCACTGCAGCCACTCGCCCACCTTGGCGTCAATCGACCACTGCCGCCAGCGGTCGGGGAGGAAGCACAACGCCAGTACGAACAGGGTCATTCCTCCCAGCACGCCCAGGCTCACCCAGCGCAGGAAGAAGAGAGAGGGGTCGGGCCTCAGCAAGGTCCCGATCAGGGCCAGAGTTACAATGGTGGCGAAGTCAAAAAAGCCGACCACCACGCTCAAGCTCAGGGCAGCCCGGACGGAGAGTCCAGTGATCTGGGCCAGCCTGCCACCAAAGACGGCCTGGCCAATTTCCAGGTTAACGGCAGTCCAGGCGGAAACGTCGGCACGAGCCCGCAACACGGTCAGGAAGGAGAGCTGGGGACTGGGCTGGGAGTAGAGCCACCAGAGGGAAAAGGTGTCCCAGAAGAACAGTCCGACCAGCTGCACGACCGCGGCCAGCAGCAGCCAGCCCAGGCTCACCTGCTCCAGACCTCGCAGGAGATGGTCCGGAGAGACCCTCCAGATTTGCCAGGTCACCAACCCACAACTGACCGCCACGGGCAGGATTCGCTGGCCGACGTGAAGCAGCCAGGAAAGCGTCCGACGCCGGGGACCAGCCAAGAGTCACCTCCACTCGGCGGAGCCGTGCCCAATGGGAGGTGCAAAGGCAACTTCCGTGCCAGCCGGCGATCAGAGGTCAGGACAGCGAGTGCCCTTCTTTGCGGCGCAGCAGAGCGATTCCCCAGAGGATGGCCAGGGTGGCTACCGTGCAGAGGGCGATCAGCGCCACCAGGAACCAGCGCGGTTCCTGGGGTGGGGTTCCCGCCTTGGTCAGGGACTCGTTGAGTGCCGGGATCGTCAGGAGCAGAGCACTGTAGACAAAGTGGAACACCATTGCGGTCAGCACGCTGCCGGTGCGCAGCACCAGGAACCCCAGGATGCACCCCAGGACAAAATGCGGCAGGCACCGAAACACGTTCATGTCGTAGAGGCTGAACAGGAAACTGCTCAGGAAGATCGCGGTCCAGGGGCGGAACCGCCGGGCCAGTCCGGTGAGGATCAAACCCCGAAAGGCCAACTCCTCGCAAAACGCCGGCAGGAGCCCGAACACGAACAGAAGCTGCAGCAACCCGATGAGCCCGGTGTCGCCCTGTGGGTTCTGAAACTCGGCCAGCAGCGGGGAATACTCCGCGATTAGTATTTTCAAGCCTGGGAACTGTTCCAGGATGAACCAGATCAGCCCCGCGGCGGGCGGCATGACCAGCACGCCGAGCAGGACCGCCACCGGCCAGGCCCACCAGGGAGGCAGCGCCAGACCAAGAGCGGCACGCGGCCGGGTGGTCAGCAGCAGCCCCATGAACAGCGCCGGGGCTGCCACGAAGGCCAGCTGGCTGATCCCCGTTCGCACCAGCAGCGACATCTGCCCGCCGACGTTGAAGGAGAGCCAGCGCAGGCCCAGGATCAGGATAAAGCAGAACAGGGCCTGGCCGGTGCTGGGCAAGGCCTCCTTGTCGCGGAACAGGCGTTTGAGCCACAGGCCGAGGTCCAGTCGCTCGGCCTCGCGGAACAGCACCTCTTCCCGCTGGAACTGCTCGATGGCCCAGCGCAGGGCCAGCCAGCTATAGATGATCATCGGTGCCAGCACCGGGATGAAGTAGAGGATGTACTGCGACGGGTTGAAGGTGCCGGCCTCCATCAGGGCCTGCAGCAGCAAGGCCACGCCCGTCACCGGCACCATGCTGTAGAACGGGTTCAGCTTGACGCCCGGGGCCAGGGTCAGGAAGATCAGCGGCAGCGTCAGCAGGAACAGCGGCATCAGGTAATACTGGCCCTCCTTGGACGAGCGGGCATAGACGCCCACGGCCAGGCTGACGGCGCTGAAGAAGGCCGACAGCGGCAGCAGCAGCAGCACGCCCCAGAACAGGATGCTCATCTGGAACGGATTGTGGACCAGGTACTTGCTGAACTGCCAGGTGGTCACGCCCATGCTCACCAGGTTGAGCAGGGCCGTCGCCGTGCTGAAGACCCAGATGGTCAGGAACTTGCCCCAGACGATCTCTTCCCGGCTGGCCGGACTGATCAGCAGCGTTTCCATGGTGCCGCGCTCCTTCTCGCCGGCACACAGGTCCACGGCCGGATACAGGGCCCCCGCCAGGCTCCACAGCACCAGGACAAAGGGAAAGATCTGCGTCAGCAGCTTGAGCAGTTCGCCCGACACCCGTTCGCCGGCGGGCCTGGAGGTCTCGCGATCCCAGAGGGTAAAGATCTCGTCGTAATTGGCCGGCAGCCCCTGACGCAGCATCCGCACTGTTTTCAGGCTGTTTTTCCAGCGGTTCAGGACGTTCTCCAGCCGGCCCTGCACCAGGCGCGAGAAGTCGTCCTTGTCCCGGGTTAGCACGTACAGGGTCGGTGTTTGGCCCTCCTGCAACTGCTGGTTGAACGACGGCGGCACGACCAGAATGACGTCCACGGTCTTGTCGTTGAGGGCCGTTTGATCGAGAGCTTCGAGAGGGTCCTCCGAACTGCCGGGCCGCTGGGGGAGCAGTTTGATCTGGTAACTGCGTTCCTCCTGGGGCGAGTCGAAATAACATTCGGCGATCCGGAGTGCAGGAGCCGCACTGTGGATCACCAGCAGTGGCGGGAAATCGACGTGTCGGGCCACGGCCTTTTCCCCGGCGGCGGCGCAGACCACCTGGGCTGGCCCGGCCGGGGTCAGCAGCCAGGGCAGCGCGAGGCCGGCCGGGGGCAGCCGCGGTGCAGGGGGAAGGTTGTCGGCACCGATGACGCCGATGACGCTGGACCGGGCCAGGTAGGGGACGAACAGCTGCATCATGCCCATGCCGAACAGCGGGTAGAGCAGGATGGGCAGGACCGCGATCATGAAGACGGTCCGACGATCGCGCAGCTGATCACGCAATTCTCGCAACCAGATGACGCGAACGATGCTCCACCGCATGCCGTTGGCTCCTTGACCCCCTGGAGTGTGAATTGTGATTGTACGATGGTGCCGCGCGGGCGGCGCGGGGAGGTCAGAGTTTGCCCTCGCGGATCAGGGCCAGCAAGCCCAGCACGTGCCGGCACTGGTTGCGAAAGAGGAAGCCCTTGCATTCACAGGTACATTCGTGCGGCTTGCCGACCCGGACGTGATAGAGGTTGCCCAGCCCCAGCCGATGCACGGCGAAGCCTCGACCGCCGATGTCGCAGTCCATCTCCTGCAAGACGTAATGGGCCGTCTCCTTGCCCACGGTCACGCAAAAGACGCCGATCCCTTCCTCGTTCAGAGGCCGGATCATGCGAATGCTGCGGCTGGGTTTTGGCTCGGGGGCCGGGGGTTTGTCCATGCGGGTTTCCTGGATGGACCAGGTGATTCCGGGCTGACGGAATCATAGCGGCTCGTTCCGCGGAACGGTAGATGGGAAGCTGCCGAGCCGCGCACGCAGGACAGCGGAGTAAGCGGTCTTGCTTGCAAACCGCTTACTCCGCTGCGCTGCGTGCGCGGCTCGGCGAGCCTGGAAGGTGCGGCATTTGATCGCCGGATTCCGTTTGCGCTACGCATGCCTCTTTTCCCCCCGACGCCAATCGAAGAAAAAAGTTGCGTACCCGCAAGGGTACATCCGGCGATCAGATGCCGCACCGCGGTGCCGACATCCTCAGCCTTCAAACCGGCTCATGACCAGGGCGGCATTCTGGCCGCCGAAGCCGAAGCTGGTCGAGACGCCGACAAGGAGCGCCTTCTCCCGGGCCGTGTTGGGCACGTAATCCAGGTCGCATTCCGGGTCCGGACAGGTGTGGTTGATCGTCGGCGGTATCACCTGGCTGTGCAGGGTCAGGGCCAGGGCGGCCGCCTCCACGGCCCCGGCCGCGCCGATCAGGTGGCCCACCATCGACTTGATCGACGACAGCGGCAGCTTGGGGGCCTTGCTCTCGAAGACCCGCTTGACCGCCACCGTCTCCATCAGGTCGTTGAGCCGGGTACTGGTGCCGTGGGCGTTGACGTAATCCACCTCGGACGGATCAATCCGGGCCTCGCGCAGCGCCCAGCGGATCGAGCGCACCGCGCCGCCCGCTTCCGGGTCCGGCTTGGTCACGCCGTAAGCGTCGAAACTGCTGCCCAGGCCCAGCACCTCGGCATAGATCCGCGCGCCGCGCTTGCGAGCTCGCTCCAGCTCCTCCAGCACCAGCACTCCCGCCCCTTCACCCAGGACAAAGCCGTTTCGCTCCCCATCAAAGGGTCGGGACACCTCCGCGGGCGGCCGAAGGGCCGGGCTGAGGGCCCCCAGGGCGGAGTAGGCCAGCACCAGCAGCGGATCGATCCGGCTGTCGGCCCCGCCGGCCAGGACGACGGAGCAGTCGCCGCGGGCAATCAAGCGGAAGCCCTCGCCCACCGCCTGGGTGCCGGCCGCACAGGCGGTGGTGATCGTGCTGTTGGGGCCCTGGGCGCCGTGGATCATCGACACGTGGGCCGCCGTCATGTTGGGCAGATACTTCAGGATCCACAGGGGAAACAGCTCCTGGACCCCGGAACGGCCGAGCTTTTCCAGGTTCCAGCGGCCCTCGCCGTCGCAGGCGCTGCGGAGCAAGGGGGCCACCTCGGGCAGATCGATCGGCACCAGGCCCGTACCCAGGACCACGCCGATCTGCTCCGGATCTTCCCGACTCAGGTCGAGGCCGCTGTCCTTCACCGCCAGGCCGGCCGCCGCCACCCCAAAGCGCGCCGCCCGCCCCATGATTTTTATGCTCTTGCGGTGGGCCAGGGGAACGAAAGCCGTCAGATCAAACTCGGGCACCTCGGCCGCGATCCGCACCGGGTAGCCGGTCGGATCAAAGCTGGCGATGGTCCGGACACCGCTGCGGCCATTGACACACGCTTCCCAGAAGGCCTCCTTGCCCACACCATTGGGCGCCACCACGCCCACTCCTGTCACCACAACTCGGTACACGTTCGGTTCCTCGCGAAGATCGGCCAGACCCTCAGTTCTGCCGGGACCTCCGTTACGACCAGAAACGACATCCTCTGTCGGGTGCAGCGGGCTCCTCCTTCTGTTTGATTCGTCGTAACCGTCATCTCCTGTGTAACACTCCTATCCTGTGTATTTTAATCAACCTGTGCAAATGGAATCAATCACCATCGGACCAGGTCGCTCTTTCCTTCGAGTTGTTTTTCTTGGAATAATCGGAATCTTTGGTGCAATTGCTAGAACTAGCAAAATCGATACCAAGAGCGTAGGTCAGGCTTTCCAGCCTGACAGAATCCCCGAGTCAGGCTGGAAAGCCTGACCTACGCAGATGAGGTCTTCATGAAGCCGTACCGGTGGGCGCAGCGGGGCGACGTCAACGCCTTCTTTGGCCTGATGCTGGACAACGTGACGGTGATGATCACCCTGGTGGTCCTGATCAGCGCCTCGGCCGGGGAGGCTTGCAAGGATCCGGGGCAGGTCAAGTTCACCACCGATTTCGTGATGACGCGGATGATCCCGGGCACGGCCCTGGGGGTGTTGCTGGGCGACCTGGTCTACACCTGGCTGGCGATCCGGCTGGCCCGCCGCACGGGGCGGACGAACGTGACGGCGATGCCGCTGGGCCTGGACACGCCCAGCACCTTCGGGGTGGCCTTCCTGGTCCTGCTGCCGGTGCTGCAGAAAGCCTACGACCGCCCCGGCCACGATCATCAGCAGGCGATGGAGTTCGCCTGGCACGTTGGGCTGACGCTGCTGGTGCTGGTGGGAATCCTCAAGACAGCCGGCGCCCCGCTGGGCAATTACCTGCGCCGGCTGGTGCCGCGTGCCGGGTTGCTTGGCTCACTGGTGGCCATCGCCCTGGCGCTGATCGCGTTCGAGCCGATGGTCCGGGCCGTTGGTGCGGTGCCGCTGGTGGGGATGGTGTCCTTGCTGGTGATCCTGGTGACGCTGGTGGCCCACCGCCAGCTGCCCGGCCGCTTCCCCGGCGCCCTGGCCGCGGTGCTGCTGGGTGTGGTCCTTTACCAGCTGGGCCTGTTCCTTGGAAAGCCGACGCTGGGCTGGTCGCTGGTTCCTCCTCCCAGGGATGCGTCGGGGGGCTTTCTCTGGGAGCCCACGGCGTTCTGGGCCTTTTCTGGTCAACCCTTGTCCTACTGGGGCAGCGTGCTGATGGAAGCGCTGGACAAGCTGCCGGTGATCTTTCCCTTTGCCCTGGCGACGGTGGTGGGCGGCATCGACTGCACCGAGAGCGCTGCCGCCGCCGGCGACGAGTACGACACCGGCTCGATCTTGCTGACCGAAGGGGTGGTGTCGCTGCTGGCTGGCTGTCTGGGCGGCGTGATCCAGACCACGCCCTACATTGGCCATCCCGCTTACAAGAAGATGGGCGGCCGGGCGGCCTACACGCTGGCGACGGCCCTGTTCATCGGCGTGGCCGGCTATCTGGGCTGGTTCACGGTGCTGTTCCGCTATTTGCCGGAGCCGGTGATGTTCCCGATCCTGGTGTTCGTGGGTATCGAGATCACTTCGCAGTCGTTCCAGGCGACGTCCGTTCGCCACTACCCGGCCCTGGCCCTGTCCCTGATCCCCGCCCTGGCGTACCTGATTGCCCTGCAAACGAAGACCCTCCTGGGGATGTCGCCCCCCGCCACGGAGGAGGGTCGGATGCTGGTGCAGACGCTGCGCTGCCTGGGCAACGGCTTCCTGATCACCGGCATGCTCTGGGCCGCCGCCCTGGCCATGATCCTCGACAGCCGACTGCGGCCGGCCGCGGTCTACCTGGCCATCGCCGCCTTGCTTACCCTGGTCGGCGTCATGCACTCGCCCTTGCCCAACGACCGGATCGACCTGCCGTGGAACATCCTGGCAACGGTCGAGAAGGATTACAAGGTGTTCCAGGAGGCCGTGCGCTATCAGACGCCCTATCACTGGGCCGGAGCGTATGGCCTGATGATGGTGCTGCTCCTGGTGCTGGATTCGGTCGGTCTCCCCGGGACCGGGAATGGGGAAACGCTTTCCAAGGGGAAAGAAGAGGAACCTCACTGAGAGGAAGCGAAGCGGTCTCGGCTGCTGCCGCCGAGACCGCGAGGGCAGCGGGCGCTCAGGACGCCACGTAAACCATCCAGGAAACGCCGAAGCGGTCCGCAACCACGCCGAAGCTCGGGGAAAAGAAGGTCTTGGCCAAGGGCATCTGCACCTTGCCGCCGTTGGCCAGGGCCGCAAACAGCTTCTCGGCCAGGCCGGGGTTGGGCACCGTCAGCGACAGGGAAAAGCCCTGGAAGGCCGGCTTGCCCGAGCAGCGGCAGTCCGAGGCCAGCACCGTGGTCTTGCCGATGCGGAATTGCGAGTGCATCACCTTGTTTTCAGCACCGGGTGGGACCATGCCCGGCGCACAGGGCTCCGGACTGTCCTTGAAGCGCATGAGCATCGTGACCTCGGCACCGAGCGCGGTGCGGTAGAACTCCAGTGCTTCCTCGCAACGGCCCTCGAAATTCAGATAGGCCTGGACTTGCATGGCATCTCCTTATGGTTTCCTGGTGGAACCGGGTATGGTAGGGCTGAATGTGCGGAGAGTCTACCGTGCGGCCTCATTTCAGGACAAGGCCAGTAGTACAGTCTGGCATCACCGCCCCCTCGTCGGATAAGATCATACACTGACCACAAGCGAACGAAACCGCAAAGGAGCCATCGCAGCAATGATTGCCTGTCCATCGATCACCAAGCATTCAATCCGCCAGCACTACGACCTGGCCACGCCGTTTTACCGCCTGCTCTGGGGCCCGCACATCCATCACGGTCTGTGGGAGAAGGACGACGCCACGCCCGACCAGGCCCAGCAGCGCCTGATCGAGCGGCTGGCCGGCGCGGCCTGCCTCGGTCCGGGTCAGCGTGTCCTGGACGTTGGCTGCGGCATGGGCGGCAGCAGCATTGCGCTGGCCCGACGCTATCGCTGCCGGGTGACCGGCCTGACCCTCAGTCCCCTGCAGCGTTTCTGGGCCACAGTCTCGGCAGGCTTTCAAGGGGTCGGCGACCGTACCTGCTTTCGCTGCGCCGATGCCGAGAAGGTCCAGCTGCCCGAGCGATCCTTTGACGTGGTCTGGAACGTAGAATGCAGTGAACACCTGTTCGACAAGCCGGGGTTCTTCCGCCGGGTCGCGGGCTGGCTGAAGCCGGGCGGCCGGCTGGCCCTGTGTGCCTGGCTGGCCGGCGACGAGGGAGCGTCAGACCCCGGAGCGGTCGAAGCCGCCGTCCGGCTGGTCTGTGAGGGCTTCCTGTGTCCGTCCCTGGGCACGGCGGACGATTACCTGGGCTGGTTCCAGGACGCAGGCCTGGTCCGGGGCCGGTTCGACGATCTGACCGCCCAGGTGGAGCAGACCTGGGACGTCTGTCTGCATCGGATCCAGGTCAGCGGCATCTATCGGCTGGGCGGGCTGTTCGGGCAGGACATGCGCCGTTTTCTCGATCATTTTGTCACCCTGCGCGAGGCCTACCGGAGCCGGGCCATGCGCTATGGACTGTTCATCGCGGAGAAACCCGAGTGCTGAAACGGAGCCTCGCCCTTGGCTTTGCCCTGGCCGCTCACCTGATGCTGCTGGTCCTGGTCTGGTTCCTGTTCCCCTTCCTGATGCACGGGCCGGAACTGGACGGATCGAGGCTCGATCCCAATTGGTGGTGGATCGACCTGCTGCTGGTCTTGCAGTTCGGTGTCCTGCACAGCCTGCTGCTCTACCCGGCGGTGCGGCACCGCCTGGAAAAGAGCCTGGTGTTCGGTCCGCTGTACGGCTGTTTCTTCACGCTGACCACCTGCGTCAGCTTGCTGGCCCTGATCTTCTGCTGGCGCGTCTGCCCGGTGCTGGTCTACCGCCTGGAGGGCTGGACCGGCCCTGGCGATGAACACGCTGTACGTCCTCAGCTGGGTCGGCTTGCTGTACACGCTGGGTCTGACCGGCTACGGCTTCCAGACCGGCTGGACTCCCTTCTGGGGCTGGTTCTCGCAAGGCCAGCCGCCGCGGCGCCGGTTCGAGGTTCCCGGGGCGTATCGCTGGATGCGGCACCCGGTGTACCTGGCCTTTCTCGGCCAGATCTGGCTCACCTCGCAGATGACGATCGACCGCCTGCTGATGGCGCTGATCCTCACCGGCTACGTGTTCCTGGGCAGCTACCTGAAGGATCGCCGGCTGGAGCATTACCTGGGTGACACTTACCGCGAGTACTCGGCCCGGGTCCCGGGCTATCCCTTCTTCCTGGGCCCGCTGGGTAAAATACCTTTGCCCGGCAAGGAACTGGTGCTGAGTCATGATCCCTGACAGCGACCTCTCGCGTTCCTGGGACGTCATCGTGGTCGGGGCGGGCCTGGCCGGGTCGCTGGCCGCCCGCCAGCTGGCCCTTGCCGGTGCGAGGGTGCTGCTGCTTGATCGAGCGACGTTTCCGCGCTGGAAGGTCTGCGGCTGCTGTTTCAATCCCCACGCCCAGAGCGCCCTGGCTGCTGTCGGATTCGGGTGAGCTGCCGGCACGGCTCTCGGTGCGGTGCCGCTGTCGAGGATGCGTCTGGGCGTCCGGGGCATCGAGGCCCGGCTGACCCTGCCTGGCTGGGTGTCGCTTTCGCGCTGGCGGCTGGATCACGCCCTGGTCGAGGAAGCGCGAGGGCCGGCGTGACCTTCGCGGAAGGGCTGACGGCCCGGCTGGGGCCGATCGAGGGAGAGACGCGGACGCTCTGGGTCCACCCCGGTCACGGGGAGGAAACGCCGCTGTCCGCCCGGCTGGTGCTGGCGGCGGACGGCCTGGGCGGCCGGTTGCTGGTCGAGGGCTTGCGCGACCGTGGGCAGGCGGTGGAAGTCGCCTCGGATTCGCGTGTCGGCGTAGGTGTCGTGGTCGAGGAGGCTCCGGCGTTTTACCAGCCGGGCGAGATTTACATGGCCCACGGCCGAGGCGGCTACCTGGGTCTGGTGCGGCTGGAGGATGGCCGGCTCAACCTGGCGGCCGCGTTTGACGCACCCTTCCTGCGTTCGTGTCATCACCCCGGCGAAGCAGCAGTCCGGATGCTGGCCGAGGTCGGCTGGCCGGCAATCCCCGGGCTGGAGCAAGTCCGCTGGAAGGGGACGCCGGCCCTGACCCGCCATCCGATTCAGCCGGGCAGCGAGCGCGTCCTGGCCGTAGGCGATAGTGCTGGCTACGTTGAGCCGTTCACCGGCGAAGGGATGGCCTGGGCCCTGGCGTCCGGGGCCGCGGTGGTGCCGCTGGCCCTGCGAGCGATCGACCGCTGGCGGCCCGGACTGGTGCGCGAATGGGGACAGACCCATCGGCGGATCGTGCGGCAGCGGCAATGGGTCTGCTGGAGCATGGCCTGGCTGACGCGATCGCCGATGCTGACGCGAGTTGTCGTGGCGGCGCTGGCCCGGCTGCCATGGCTGGCGACGCCGTTCGTCCGGCAGATCGGAGCGCCGGCGCGGTTGCGGTCGGTGGGGAGTCATTGACGCTTTGACAGAGCGTGATCCTGCAGGACCCCAGCCGGCGGCAAGGCAACTGTACCGCCTGGCTATTCCGCTCACTTCTTGTCGCGGCTCCCCTCAGCGCCCGACTTCGCGCCTCCGAACTCAACCAGTGTCTGCCGCATGGCAGCGGCGGGCGAGCTGGCGTGGACCCGGCCGCCGACGTCGTTGATGACGTGGGTGATCTCACTGCCGGCCTTGCCGTTGAGCCAGATCGTCGTCAGATTGTGGAACTTGACGCCGGGCACGGTGGGGGCCTCGATGGCGCTGTGGGCCTTCACGCCTGCATCGCGGAAGTAGGAGTACACCCCCACGCCCCACGCCTCGTGGCTGGTCACCTTGTCGGCGACCTTGTACGAGGCGAAGCCGTTGGTCTTGCCGCTCATCCAGGACGCCTGGTCGGGAACGTCATAGGGCATCTCCGACTGGTAGAAGTACACGCGGCCGCCGTTGCCGTTCCAGAGCGTCTGGTACTCCTGGTGGTGCTCGTTGAACAGGCCGTAGATGGTCACGTCGTTGCCGTTGACCACCAGGCCGTTCTTCGTCGGGTTGGTCTTCCACGCGGCACCGGCGCCGTGGTCCGCACGCCAAATCCAGATCTGGTCCGCCACGACGTGATTGCTGTTGATCTGGATGCCCACGTCGTTCTTGCCCGCCTTCGCCCCGCCGGTGCGCACCGTCAGGTCATAAAGGAAGGTGGGGTTGGCCGAATGATCGGCCCTGCTGCCTGGAGGGCCGACCTCCAGGAGGCTGGCCGACTTGACCGGCCCCGCGTCGAGAATCAGGCCGGCGATTGTCACCCCGTCCACGTCGGCCACCGAGAGGATCGGCAGGCCCTTCGTCGGAACCAGCGAGGGGACGCCGAGACCGAGGAGGATGGTATCGGCCCTGGTGATCCGAATGGTATCGTCCAGCGAATAAACGCCGGGAGTGAACAGGACGTGCTTGCCCGCGGTCAGCGCGTTGTTGATGCGTTCGGCTGTCGCCGTTGCGGGTTGTGCGACGTAGAACCGATCGATGGCAATCGACTCGCCGGGCGTCGGGCCGTCGAGCCAGCTGACGCCCCTGGTGTTGGTCTTCAGCGCCGGAACGAAGACGCGATACCCGCCCGAGCGGTCAACGTAGAGGTAAGGCTTCTCGCGGATGACGGGCGTCCGGTCCACGACGGTGTAGGCCGGGTTCGGGAACTTGCCTTTCGGGGTGTTGTCGCAGCCCACGAAGACCATGTTCCACACGGCGTTGCTCCACTGGGACCACTTGCTGTTGCGGGAGAGCCACTGCTGCTGCGAGGCGGGAACCACCTTGCCGTCGACGACCGAATCGGCCAGGAAACCGCCGCTGGCCCAGCCGGCGTTCCACTTCTTGTCGAAGGCGAACAGGTGCAGCTCCCCCTTGACGTGCAGCCGGCGCAGCGGGGCAGCCTGGGAAACCGCGATCCGTGTGACGTTCTTGGTGGACGATGGCGTGACCGCGAAGTTCTCCAAAGTCCGCCAGAAGTTGCACGTGGCGTTGGCGTTCGGCATCCATTCCGCAGTGACGTTCACACCGCCGTTGACCTGGACGTCGTCGGGGCTCTGTCCAAGCCCGGCCACGTGCGTGTAGAAGCCCACGTTGAACGTGACGTCGTACTTGCCCGGTTTGAAGAGCAGGGCATAGCGCTCGGAGCCGAACTGGTTGGCCTCCATCCTGGAAAAGATGTCGTTCGCGGTTTTCTGGACGTCGGCGGCCGGCATCGTCGGGTCGAACACGAAAACGTTCGGGCCGAAGAGGGTGGAATTGGCTTTGGGGGTCGGGCCGTCAAGGGCGACAACCGGGATGACCGCAACCAGCGCGGCCACGGCGACCAGAAACGACAGGGTCGATCGTGTTTTCCAGACCATTGCGAAGGCTCCTCGGGTGAGATAGCGGTTTGGGGGAGTCGGCGGACGATTCGCGAACAGTTACCAAAACATTACGTGAACACGCGCTCTCCGAACCGGCTTTTCAGCTTCTTATACGTGGCGGCGCTGATTCTCTTTTTCTTGTAGGAGAAGCCATACAGATTCAGATGCACAAGCCCGGCGGTGTTCGGTGATTCGAGCAGGGCCTCGGCCCCGGCATCGCTGACGTCGCAGTGCATCAGCACCAGCTCCATCAGGTTGCGCAGGTAAGGAGAGTCGGCCAGGGCAATTGCTCCTTTGTCGCCGACCGGGTTATCGGTCAGGTCCAGGACGCGCAGGTTGGAAAGGTGGGGGGAAGCTGCCAGATGCTTGACCGCGAGCGGACCAAGGCGATTGCCCCGGAGATCCAATCGGCGTAAGCCGGACAGGGCAACACACTCCGCTAACGCCTGGATCCCGGGGACCCCTGGGAAGGTCGCGGCCAGGCCCAGCGACTCCAGCCCGGCGACGACCGGCGAACTGGTCAGCGCCCTGGTCCCCTCGGGGCCCAGCTCGCCGGAAAGATCAAGCTCCGCCAGACCGTGGAGCAGCGGGGCCTTGAAGATTTCAGCCGGGGTGGGATCGCTCCGCTGGGTTTCCCGGAGGACCAGCCGGCGCAGGCGGTGCGGACCGCCGGCGCCCGGAGGACGCCGGCCAGGCTCGACCGCCGCAAGACATTGCTTTCCAGTTCCAGCGAGGTCAGCTGGGCAATCAGGGGAGGACGGAACAGGGCCGGCAGCGCCTCCTGGGCGATGCCGATCGACTCGAATCCCAGGGATGTCAGGTTCCTGGCGTGAGTCGAATCCTGCAGCCGCTGAATCTCGGTTGTCGGCAGATTGGAAAAGGTGAACGTCAGTCGGCGAATCCGGGCCAGGTGCGGGCTGTCGTACAGGACGGCAAGGACGAGCGGCGCTCGCCGGTACTCGGATTTGACCTTGAGCGACTGGATCGGAGCCAGCGCGAACAGGGCCTGCGCCTGGGCGACAAAGGTTTCTGGCTTCTCGACTTCAATCCGGGCCGGGAAACCGCGCTCGAACGCCTGCTTTTGCCACGTGACGCCCTCGGGCAGGGCGGGACAGAGCTTGTCGAAGGCCCGTCCGGTAATCAGGTCCCGTTCGCCGTGCCAGCAACGCAGCCAGAGCGGATCGTATTCCGGCACCCGGGCCAGCTCGATCTGCGTGCGGATGAAGCGGGCGAGGCCGGCTTCGCCCTGCTCTTCCAGGTAGTCGGCGAAGACCAGCCGGCAGACGTCGTCGTCAGGCTCTTCCAGGATGGCCCGCAGGAAGCTGGCTCGGGTTGCTGACATGGGAACGCCTCAGCGGTCACGGTCGGGGTTGCCACACTGTCCTTCAGAGTAGCAGCACTTCGTCGGCGAGGCCATTCCTCATGCCGAGGCATCGCTACCTGGGGAGTGAGCCGGCAGCCGGGCAAGGCGGGGGCGAGCGTTGCACGAAACGCAGCAGACCGGGGCCGATGAACCCGGCCCGGGGTATAATGTCTACCCACCCGCCCTGACGACCGGGTCAAGGCCCTCGGGCAGACGAGGAGGAGCGAATGCGGACTGGTCCTTGGGAGTCGAGCGCGGAAAGAAACACCTGGCTGAACCGCCGTCAGCTGCTGCGGGTTGGCGGCCTGGGCGCGTTCGGGCTCAACCTGGCCCGTCTCTTTCAGGCCGAGGCGGCTGCCCGCGGCGGGGCATCTTCCGCTGCCCCACCGCGCCTGCGGCACTGCATTCTGATCTATTACTATGGCGGGCCGAGCCAGCTGGATACCTGGGACCCCAAGCCCGACGCTCCGAGCGAAGTGCGCGGTCCGTTCCGCCCCATTGCCACCACTGTGCCGGGCGTGCGCATTGGCGAGCACTTGCCGTGCTGCGCCCGCGTCATGCACAAGATGGCCCTCGTTCGCACCCTGCACCATCCGATGCGGAACCACAATTCCGCGGCTGTCGAGGCCCTCTGCGGCCGGACGCCGCTGGCCGGCGACGGGGAGCTGCTCGGGGACAACGCCAACAACTTTCCCTGCTACGGTGCGGTCGTCAGCCGGCAGCTGCCCCGGCTGCGCGACGTCCCTTCCCACGTGGCGCTGCCCCACGTCATGTACAACGTGGTCAAGCTGCCCGGTCAAAGTGCTGGCTTTCTGGGGTCGGCCTGCAACCCCATCCAGATCACCCGCGATCCCAACGACCCGAAGTTCCGCGTCGATGAGCTGATGCTCCCGGCCGACCTGCCTCTGGGCCGGCTCGACAGCCGCCAGTCCCTCCTGGAAATGCTCGATCACCAGAAAGTGCGGGCCGAACGGACGGTCGCGGAACGGGCCATGACCGGCTACCAGGAGCGGGCGCTGCAGCTGCTCCATTCAGCGCCAGTGCGGCGAGCCTTTGACCTTTCTCAGGAAACCGGCAAGCTCCGCGAGCGCTACGGCCGGCACAAGCTCGGTCAAAGCCTGCTGCTGGCCCGGCGGCTGGTGGAAGCCGGCGTCCGCTTTGTCAACGTCAACGACAAGGTCCGCAATGGCCAGCTGGCCAACTGGGACAGCCACGAGAACAACTTCGCCCGGCTCAAGGACGATCTGCTGCCGCCGGCCGATCAGTCGCTGGCGGCGCTGCTTGACGACCTGGACGAGCGCGGCCTGCTGCAATCGACGCTGGTGGTGGCCCTGGCGGAGTTCGGCCGGACGCCGCTCATCAACAAGAAGGCCGGTCGGGACCACTGGCCTGATTGCTTCACTGTCGTGCTGGCCGGCGGCGGCGTGCGGGGCGGTGCCGTCCACGGCTCCAGCGACCGCATCGGCGCCTTTCCCGCGTCGGACCCCGTCACGCCGGGCGACCTGGCCGCCACCCTCTACTTCTGCTTCGGCATCGACCCCGCCATCGAGGTGGAAGACGTGACGGGTCGGCCCTATCGCCTGGCCGAGGGACAACCGCTGCGCCGGCTCTTCACGTAGACCGGGCTTCCTGGCCCGTCCGCCCGATGGTCAGGACGACTCGAAACCGCGCCTTGCCGCTCATCATGCGGTCGTAGGCCTCGGCGACCCGCTCCAGCGGGAAGGTTTCATTCATTGAGCGCACGCCGGTGCGCGCGCTGAAGACCAGAGTGTCCTCGGAATCGATCGAGGTCCCGGAATACCAGCCCTTCACCGAGCGGCAGCCCGAGAGCAGGAACAGGGGCGACACCTGCATCGAGGGCGCCGCTCCGATGACCAGCAGCGTGCCGTTGACGGCGAGGCCGCCCTGGACGGCGCTCATGGCCTCGCCACTGGTCACGGTTGCCACAATGGCCGCGGCGCCGCCCAGCTTTTGCAGCGCTGCCGCGGGGTCCTCCGCCTGGCTATCGACGTAGGCCGCGGCACCCAGCTGCCGGGCGAGGGGTCCCTTGTCCTTGCCGCGGGCGATGGCCACGGTGTGAAAGCCCATTTTCGCGGCGTACTGAACCCCGAGGTGCCCAAGCCCGCCCAGGCCGTGGACGGCGACGACGTCGCCCGGGCGGGCACCGCTGTTCCGCAGGGCGTTGAACGTGGTCACGCCGGCGCACATCAGCGGGGCCGCCTCGCTGGCCGGGAGATCGGCCGGCATCCGCGCCACCGAGCTGGCGGGGGCGATCACGTATTCGCCGTAGCCGCCGTCAAAGCTGATCCCGGTCACCTGACCGGTCTCGCAGGCGAAGAAGTGCCCGCGCCGGCAGTGGTTGCAATGCCCGCAATAGCCGCCGTGCCAGCCGACGCCCACCCGCTCGCCGGGCTTCCAGCCGGTCACGCCAGGACCGACCGCATCGATGACCCCGGCGACCTCGTGACCGGGGACACGAGGATACTGAATTCCCGGAAACTGTCCTTCCTTCACAAACGAATCGCTGTGGCAGACGCCACACGCCAGCACCTTGATCCGGACCGTTCCGGCTCCTGGCTCGGGGATCGGCCGTTCTTCCATTTCAAATGGGCCATTGGGGCGCGAAACCTGTGCCACGCGCATTGTCGCCATGAGATTCCTCCAATGGGTTTCCAGGTATCCAGTTGAGCGACTGAATTATTGACCGCTCCTCGGCGGCACCTCGGCAAAGAGCGCGTTGAGGCCTTCCGCCATCGTCGGGTGCGCATAAATGGCGTCGCGCACTCCTGTGAAGGGCATACCCGCCAGCATCGCCGTCTGCACCACAGCCATCACTTCTCCGGCCTCCGGGCCGAACATCGTGAAGCCCAGGATGCGGTCGGTCCGCGCCTCCATGAGCGCCTTCATGAAGCCGCGTGTCTCCCCTAACGTCCGCGTCCGAAGCACGGCTCCCATTGGCAATTTCGCGATGCGCACCACCACGCCCTGGCGCCGGGCTTCGGCCTCGTTCAGGCCAACCCGCGCCAGCTGCGGGTCCGTGAACAGACAGAAGGGGATGAGCCGGTCGCGCGTCGTCCGCTTCCCCCCGGCCAGGTTGTCGCGGATCACCCGAAAGTCGTCCTCGGAGACGTGCGTGAACTGGGGACTGCCGGCGCACTCGCCGATGGCCCAGACGTTCGGCGCACTCGTCTCCAGGCGGTCGTTGACCTGGATATAGCCGCGCCCATCGAGCTTCACGCCGAGGACGTCCAGGCCAATCCCCGCGGTGTTGGGAGTGCGTCCCGTCGCCGCCAGGATGTCGCTGCCTTCGAGCAGCCTCTCGCCTTGAGGCGTCCGCACCTTCAGACGCACGCTCTCTCCAGACCGGCCCTCGACCTGGAGCGCCTCGGCCGAAAGGAGGATCTCGATCCCTTCGTCGGCGCAGAGTTGCCCAATGGCCTCCGCAACGTCGGGGTCCTCTCGGCCGAGAAGCTGAGGCCCGTGCTGGACCACCGTCACCCGGCTGCCGAAACGACGGTAAGCCTGTGCCAGTTCAAGGCCAACATAGCCGCCGCCGAACACGATCAGGTGCGCGGGCAACCGATCGAGTTCGAGCGCCTCGATGTGCGTCAGCGGCCTGGCGTCCGCGAGGCCGGGGACGGGTGGGATCGTCGCATGGGTCCCCACGTTGAGGAACATCCGCTCGCCTGTCAGCACCTGCGTGCCGCCGTCGCGCAAACGCACCTCAAGCGTTTTCGGCGCCACGAACCGCCCTTCTCCCAGGATCAGTTCGGCGCCGCTCTTCTTGTACAATTCCAGGTGCAGAGCGACCAGCCCCTCGACCATCTCGCGCTTGCGCTGACGCACTTTTGCCATGTCAACCACGGTGGAGCCCGTCACGACCCCGAACTGGGCGGCATGGTGCAGCAAGTCGGCGACCTTGGCGCTCCAGATTTCGTTCTTGCTGGGCAGGCAGGCGATGTTCGGGCAGGAGCCGCCGATCCAGCGGCGCTCGACGACCGCCACGCGGCGGCCGGAACTCGCCAGGTGCCAGGCCAGCAACTTGCCGCCCGCTCCGCTGCCAAGCACGAGGTCTTCGTACGCTTTCGGCTGAGCCATGGTCATCTCCTTTGATGGACCTCACCTGTCGGGGCACCCGCAGGCGGGTCGGCCGGCATGGATCTGGAAGCGGCCACGGACCCTGACCGGCGGCAGGGCCCGTGTCCGTCACCAGTGGCTTTGTATCCGAATCACCGATAACCGCCAGCAATGTGGAGCGTCTCGCCGGTGATCCAGCTGGACTCGTCCGAGGCCAGGAACACGGCGGCCGGCCCAATGTCGCCCGGCTGACCGATTCGACCAAGCGGCGTTTGGGCCTCGACCTGCTTGCGGAAGTCGCTATCGCTGATCCCGGCCGCATGCACCCCTTCGGTCTCGACCATGCCGGGGTTGATCGCATTGACACGGACCTGGCGCGGTCCCAGTTCCTTGGCCAGCGACCGGGTCACGGCGTCCACGGCAGCCTTGGTCGCACTGTAGACCGAGGCGTTCGCTGGCGCCGACGTGCTGGCCGCCGAACTGAGGTTGATGATGCTGCCCCCGGCCGGGCCAAAGTATTTGACCGCCTCCTGGGTGGCGAGGATCAGGCCCAGCACGTTCAGATCGAACTGCTTGTGGAAATGTTCGGGCGTCACCGCTTCCAGAGGAGCGAACTCGTAGATGCCGGCGTTGTTGACGAGGATGTCGAGCGGGCCGAACGCTTTTTTCGCCTCGGCGAACAGGCGGCGAATGTCGGCCGGTTTCGCCACGTCGGCCTGGACGGCGACCGCCCTGCCGCCCTTGCCTGTAATCTCGGCAACGACACGGTCGGCGCCTTGCTTGCTGGAAGCATAGTTGACGACCACGGCCGCACCCTCTTCAGCCAGGTGCCTGGCGATGGCGGCGCCGATGCCCTTGGACGCGCCGGTGACGACGGCGACTTTGCCTGAAAGCCTGTGAGACATGGTCTTGCTCCTGTGAATGGATTGACTTCTGACCTCTGACGTAGGACGGCTCTCCCTGCGCCAGTTGCGCTCCGGCACGCAGGCGTGCCTGCGCTTCGCCGTCCGGACGGCTCGGGAGAGCCGTCCTACCTCTTTGGTTTCAAACGCCCCTGGGGCCTGCCTGGTCGCGATCAGCGTGAAGAGGAAATCAGTCCCCTGGCCACATCACGCTGTTCCCACTTCTGGACCGTCTGAGCCATCGCCCGCCAGAGATCCAGTTCCAGGTCGAGCCAGTTCTCGCCCCCCTTGTGCCGCAGCGCGATGGGATAGGCGGCCTCGGTCAACTCCGCGACGAGATCGTCGAAGCCAGGGCCGTGTTGAAGTTCCCGTGCCATGATCGTTCCTTTCTTCTCAACGCAATTTGCCACGTGCATTTTGAACCTCCGCAATGACTGCTTTCATCTGACAGTCGATCGCGACCAGCTGGGCACCTTGCCGATACAGGTCCGCCAGCAACTCCACCCCCGCAGCGTCCACGTACGTCACTGCCCGCAGATCGACGTGGACCGTGCGCTTGCCGTCGGCTGGAGTCCTCAGCCAGCAATCTCGGAGTGCCGTCACCCACGGTCCGACCAGTCTTCCCTCAAGCTGAAAGGTGAGCGATTCGGCAGTGGCGTGTGTAGTGATCCGAAGCATGGCCGTCTCCTTCTTTGACGGGTGTAGTAAAAGCACGCCTGGTGCCAAAAACGGGGCGTGCCGGGAACTTTGTCGTAACCAGTTACGTTTCAAAGACTTGTGAATGTGGAGAATGAAGGGCTTGTCGGCCAGTGGTGTCCAGTGCCGACGAAGGAAGTGCCATCGGGCCGGCAGATGCCGACAGTTCGGCACTATTGTGGGCGGGAGATGCCGAGCTTTTTCATCTTGGATTGCAGGGTCGTTCGTTTCATGCCGAGCCGGGCGGCGGCACCCCTGGGACCGCCCAGCACCCAGTCGGTTTCGCGCAGGGTTCGCAAGATGTGCTCGCGCTCGGCATCCGCCAGGGAGACGTGGCCAGGCCGCTTGCCGTCGGACTCCGGCGTGGCTTGCGCAGCGGCGGCCTGCAAATCGGCCACGGGAACTTGCAGCGTTGTTCCCGGACTGAGGATCACCGCCCTCTCGATGACGTTCTCCAATTCGCGGACGTTGCCCGGCCAGGGATAGCGGACCAGAGCGTCCATTGCCTCGGCGGGAATGGTCTCCATCCCCCGGCCCATCCGCCGGGCGAACTTCTGCGTGAAATGACGGACCAGCCGGGGTATGTCCTCGGGACGCTCGCGCAAGGGCGGCAGCTGGATCGGGAACACGTTCAGGCGGTAATAGAGGTCACTGCGGAATTCTCCGTCCCGGACCATGCCCGGCAAATCGCGATTGGTGGCCGCCACCATGCGGACCCGGACCCGGATCGTCCTGGTGCTGCCCAGACGCTCGAACTCCTGTTCCTGCAGGACGCGCAGCAGCTTGGGTTGCAGTTCCAGGGGAATGTCGCCCACCTCGTCCAGGAACAGCGTCCCCTGATGCGCCAGCTCAAAGCGGCCAACTTTCTGGGCGATGGCCCCGGTGAAGGCGCCTTTCTCGTGGCCGAACAGCTCACTTTCGAGCAGGCCGGAGGGGATGGCGGCACAGTTCAGTTTGACGAAAGTGCGCTGCCGGGCGGGGCTTAACTGATGCAGGGCGCGGGCAATCAGTTCCTTGCCCGTGCCGGTTTCGCCATGAACGAGCACGGTGGACTCGGTGGGCGCGACCGTCTCCACCGCTTTCAAGACGCGCCGCAAGGCGGCGCTTTCGCCGACAATGTCCTCGAAATGGTTCTCGATCCGGATCTCCTCTTCCAGATATACCTTCTCCTTTTCCAAGCGCTCCTTGAGTTGCTCGATGTACTCGAACGCCAGGGCATTTTCAAAGGCGACGGCCACCTGATTGGCAAGTCGCCGCAAAAAATCGAGGTCCGCGTCGGCGTAGGCGCCCTGCGCCTTCGACGCGAAGACCAGCGTACCCAGGCGCCGCCGGGCGGTGGTCAGCGGCAGGATGCAAACACTGTTGGCGCCCAGCGGCTGGACGCACTGCAGGTAGCGCGGCCAGCGCGCGGCCTCGGCCAGGCTGGACAGGATCAGCGGTTGCTGGGTCTGCACGACCAGGCCGCCCGGGTCGTCTTCGACCGCAAACGCCACCGGAGGTTCAATCGGCAACGGTTCGGAGTGATCGAACACGTGCCGGTGCATCAGGTTGTTTTCGGGGTCGTGCCGGACCAGCACGACAAAATCGAACCGGACCACCTCGCGCAGCCGGCCGGCCAGATCGTGCAGCAGCGACTGCAAATCACGGTGCGCCACGATCGCTTCGGCAACTGCCAGCAGAGTCTGGTACTGCTGACACGTGGCCAGCGTCCTTGTTGTCGCCGAAGGCTGGTTCACGCAGAAGACCCCGTCCTGGTGGTTGCTCACGACAGCAACTTCGCGTTCAGGTGAATCGCTGTGCCGGCCAGGGCCTTCGACACCGGACAGTTCTGTTTGGCGTCCTGGGCGAATTTCTGAAAGCTCGCCTCGTCGATGCCTGGAACCTGGGCCTCGGTCTCCAGGTCGATGCGAGTGATGGCAAACGCATCGCCGACCTTTTCGAGTTTCACGGCAGCGGCGGTGTGGATTCGCGTCGGCGTCAAGCCGGCGCGGGAAAGCTGGGCCGTCAGCGCCATGGTGAAGCAACCGGCGTGGGCCGCCCCGATCAGTTCCTCGGGATTGGTGGCCGGCTGGCCCTCTTCAAAGCGGGACTTGAACGAATACGGCCCTGCAAAGGCACCGCTGCCGACTTTCAGCCGGCCGCTGCCCTGGGCCAGGTTCCCCGTCCATTCTGCTTCGGCTTGGTGAGTTGGCATAACGCCTCCTGTGGATTGGTTCCTGTCATTGTAGTGGATTCGAGCGAATCATCCCTTCCTCGCTTTGGAGACTGGTTGAGTGTGACCGTCCGCGGTGAGGCCGGGCCACCAATGCCCCGGCCTCACCGCTTCGGCGGTTCCAGCTCGCGGAGGATCTCCTTCACAATGGTCCGGTCAGCAAGCGCGGGCCGACCGCCCCAGGTCTGGCACTCCTGGGGGAGCATCGTCAGCATCTGGTCGATCTTGGTTGAGAGGCCCTCTTCCGCCCGAATCCGCAGCTTCCTTCTCAACCGTATCAGCAGCCAGCTGAGCGGACCCAGCAGGCCGAAACCACTCAGAAAACCAACGAGAATCCCGAGTTTGGTGGCCCATTCCGAGACTTCAGCATCCGCCTTGTTTGTTGGCGCCGCCAGATTGCTCGTGATGGCACCCAGCATGGAGCCGCAGGCAACTGCCAAAATGAGCCCGAGGACAATTGACAGGATGACCCCCCCTAACTCTCCTACGTCCAGGGCGACCCTGTCGTGACGCTCAACCAACTGCCGGAGTCCGTTCACAAAGCGTATCTGTCGGAAACGCTCGGCGGTGGAAGGAGCGGGCGGCTCCCCGGACTGGGTCTCCACAGACCGTGGAAGCTGCGGAATCGCCGTTGCTGCTGGGACGGAGCCGCTGACGCGGGGCTCCTCGGCCGCTGTCCCGATCTGCGTCTCCTCCGGCGTCTGCAACGTCTTCAGCAGCGGCAACAGCACGCTAGCGTCCCTGGGGCGTTCCTCGATCCAGCCGACGCACCGTTCGATCAGCTGGACGTGGCCGGCCGGCACGGCGAGCTTCTTCTCCAGCTCGCGGGACCACCCGTGGGTCATCTCCCGCGTCACGTCGCCGACCAGCAGTTGATACCACGTGACGCCCAGGCTGTAGATGTCGTGCCGGGGGTCCGGGTCCGCGCCCTGCTTCTGTTCCAGCGACATGTACAGCGGTGTGCCGGCTCCTCGGAACAGGCTGACCTGCTCGGCCGCGCTCAGGCGATTGGACGCCGTCGTTCCAATCCGGCTCACCTGCACCGCGTGCCGGGCCACCAGCCCGCCGATGCCGAAGTCCGCGAGCTTGATCGTGCCGTCTCCGGTCATCAAGACGTTGGCCGGCTTGATGTCGCGGTGGACCAGGCCGCGCTCGTGGGCGAAGGCCAGCGACTCGACCACCTGGGTCATCAGTTCCAGCACTTCGGAAGGGGTCGGTCCCCGGCCGAGCCTGGCCTGGTGACCCGCCAACCAGTGAACCAGGTCGCCGCCGGCGACGAACTCGTAGACCAGGTAGGGCGTGGGGTGTTCCAGGTTGTAGCCGTACAGCCGGACCAGACGCGGCGACCAGGTTTTGCCGCCCGCCCGCATCAGCCGCTCCAGGTTGGCCCGCTCCTGCCGCAGCGCCGGCAAGAGCGAGCGATCCCGGCAGAACTTGATCGCCAGGGGCAGGTATTGCAGCGACGGGCTGCTGGCCCGGTAGACAGCGCCAAAACCGCCCGAGCCGATCAGTTCCTCCAGCTGATAGTCGGTCCTGGGCAGGGCAGTTGGGGCCGAGTAAGGCGGCAGGTCCGTCGGCAGCAGTTGCAGCAGGCTCCGCGAATCGTCCGCGGACATCGTCGGCGGCAACTGTCGCCCACCCCGCTCCCGGCCGGTCAGCAGCGACCGGCGCACCGAACGCGGGATGGCGCTGAGGTAGTCGCTGACCGCCTGCCGGTCCGCCTCGCTGGCCTGCGGGGCCTGCTCCGCCAGGACGGCCAGCACCTCACTGCGGGCCACTTCCGGAGCAAGCTCGGCCAGGTCCGTCAGGGCCGCCGCTTGCAAGCCGGCGGGCTGATTCCGCAACCACCCGCGCCAGCGGTCCACGATGCGCTGACCGAAGAAGTTGATGCCTTTCTCGATCACCTGACCGGCCGCCACGCCGACTAGCCCCCCTTCCGCGCCCCCGGCGAGCGCCCCCGCACAGCCGCCGATGACGGGAAGCACGGCCTCGATAGCCAGTTGCAACAGCCGGGGCCGGGCCTGCATCTCGGGCAAGTCGCCCGCCCCGCGCAGGTGCTGCACCATCTCGTCATCCGGCGCGGCCGCAACAACCTCCAGGCATTCGGGATGCTCGGCCAGGTGCGCCTCAATCTCGCTGGATCGGTCCGAATCGAGCTTGCCCAGGGAAAAGGCCTGCAACTCGGCCGGGGTCGGAACGCGCTCTTCTGGTGCAGCCACGGTGAGCCTCACTTTCAGGAAGAATCGATCTCCATGAAGAGACGGCAGCAGCGGCCCGAGATCTTACAGAAAAATCGCCGACCATCACGGATTTGAGGGAGAGGGTTCCTCGACCGACCCCTGCCGGCTTGCCCGGCAGGTGAAGAAGGTCACTGGCTAGAAACGAAGGCAGAAGAATGTTTTTCTCTCCGTCGTTTCTAGCCGCTGACCTGCTTCACCTGCCGGGCAAGCCGGCAGGGGTCGTCCTTCACGTTCCCACCAGACCCTCCACCTCCTCACGCAACCGCTTGAGTACCCGCGACTTGGCGACGTAAATGGCGTTGCGACTCAGCCTCGTGCGCTGGGCGACCTCAGCCGCGGGCCGACCATCACGGATTTGAGGGAGAGGGTTCTCGACCGACCCCTGCCGGCTTGCCCGGCAGGTGAAGAAGGTCACTGGCTAGAAACGAAGGCAGAAGAATGTTTTTCTCTCCGTCGTTTCTAGCCGCTGACCTGCTTCACCTGCCGGGCAAGCCGGCAGGGGTCGTCCTTCACGTTCCCACCAGACCCTCCACCTCCTCACGCAACCGCTTGAGTACCCGCGACTTGGCGACGTAAATAGCGTTGCGACTCAGCCGCGTGCGCTGGGCGACCTCGGCCGCGGGCCGGTCCTCCAGGACCAGCAGGCGAAAGACCTCCCAGGTTGATTCCTCGAAGTCGGGCTGGATGGCGGCCAGCAGCCGGCGAACCACCTGCTGGTCGTGCTCCCGGTCCCACTGGCGGCTCTGCTCGCTGCCTGGATCTTCCAGACGGTCGAAGAAGTCGGCCGACGGATCGGCCGGGTTATGCTGCCGCTGCCGCCAGAAGGAGCGCACCTCCGTGACCAGGATGCGCCGCAGCCAGGCGCGAAAGGCGCCCGCCTGGCCATTGTGGACGAACGCCGGCAGTTTCCGGCTGACCACCACGAGGATGTTTTGCAGCAGATCGTCCGTGTCGGCCGGCTGGAAGTGGTGCCGACCCAGCCAGTCGCGCAACCACGGCTCGTAAATGCGCAGCCAGCCCCGCCAGGCGTGGGGGTCTTGCTGGTTGCGGAGACGATCGAGCAGGGTCCGTGACGTTGTGAGCATGGCCGGCAATGGTCCGGGCACAAGGGACGCTTCAGGCCGATGCTTCGTTATACACCCCGCCTGGAGGAGATGCCAGGGGGCCGCCCGGTAGGAAGGGGAGTTGCTCCTGCGCGTGAAAGTGGACTTACTCCCGAACGCGTTTGATCGCCTCGGTGTACCAGGCTGCGCGGTCGGCGGCATAAGAGGCCAGCACGTCTCGCTCGAATCCGGGCCAACCCGGCCGCGCTCCCGAGAGGTAACGCAGACGGAGCGGGACCGGCGCCTGCCAGCTCCAGGGAACCTCCCCCTTGAATTCAGGCGGCCGGACCGGGACTTTCCGGTCAAAGAACACGAAAGACGTGATCACCACCACCAACCATGCCAGAATAATGTCGATCACCGGGCGATAGAGCAGTACGGTCTGCATTGCTTATCCCTCTTCTCGAAGGGCGATCCTGAAGTGGCCCCTCTCCCCCATCGGCCCGGATGGCGAAGTGGTCGATCAGACGTGGGAAAAGGACCTGTCCGCGCGCTCGGCACGCCGACCTTGTTTGTCCGAGAACTGCTCTGTTGCGCCGATGACCCGCCGAGCGGCCCGGCTGAGGAGTTGCAGGCCGTCTCCCTCCCGGGCGACCCCTCCGTGTCGGGCGATGGAACGCTGCCGGAGCTGGTCGCGCTCCAGTTCCGCCTCCAGCGCGTGCCACAGCCTCAACTCCACCTCGATGGAGTCGCGGGGAATGCTGGTGCCGGCAAGAGCTTCGAGGGCCAGGTCGGTCAACCTGGCAGCCCGGTCGGAAATCGTATTGGCCTGGTCTGATTTGGTCGCGAACATGATGGTTTCCCCTGATTTGGTTCACCTGGCCACCGGCTGGCGGCCAGTGTCCACATCAGGGGATACCGCCGGGAAGGAGAAACCTTACGTGCTCGTGAGCATTTTTTTCGTGGTCGCGGCATCCCGTTGTCACCGGGCCGTCCCAACTGCCTTCCACAAGCGCACCGTCCCGTCCCGGCCGCCCGAGGCGATGCGGGTGCCGTCGCGGGAGTAAGCGAGGCTGTGAGCCGGGCCATCGTGTCCGGCCAGTTCCGCCAGGAGCCGGCCGGAGCTGGTCTCCCAGACGCGCACGATTCCATCCCCACCGACCGACGCGAGCGTGTTGCCATCGGGAGCGAAATCCACGGCCCAGATGTCCCTGCTGCGTGCTTCCAGAGTTCGCAGCGGCTCGCCGGTGCCCGGGTCCCACAGGCGGATGGTGCCATCCCATCCTGTCGAGGCCAGAACTTTGCCGTCGCGGCGGTACGCGAGACTGTAGAGCGCCGCTGTATGGCCAGTGAGGGCCAGGCGTTCCTGTCCCGTCCCGGCGTCCCAGAGCCGCACCACGTGGTCGGTTCCCCCCGAGGCCACCGTCTTGCCGTCCGGCGACAGGGCCAGGGCATTCACAGATCCGGGATGCTGCCAGGTCCGGACCTGCTCCCCCGTGGCCACGTCCCACACGGTGACGTTCCCCAGACGGTCACCCGTCACGAGCCGCTTCGCTTCACGGTCGAAGAGGGCCGCCCGCAAGGCGCCCGGGTCCTGCAAGGTCTTCACGGTCTTGTTCGTGGCCAGGTCCCAGATGCGTATGGAGTTGTCGTCGCCGGACGTCACCAGCCGCGAGCCATCCTCGCTGAACCGCACCGTCCACGCAATGCCCTGATGACCACTCAGAGTTGCCTTGACCGTCCCGGCTTCGACGTCCCAGAGCATGATCTTGCCGTCCTCCATCGCCATGGCCAGGGTCCGATCGCCGGGTGAAAAGGCGACGCCAAAGACAGTCCCGGAGCCGCCGCGAAACACCGCCAGCGGCGGCGTGGAGGCACGGTCGGAGACACGCTGCGGACCCCGGCCCGGCCACAGCAGGATTGCAATGCTGGTGGCCACGGCGCCCATCGCCAGGGCCCCAAGGATGATCAGGACCAGGTAAAGGCGGTGGAGGCGCTTTTTGGGGCAGGCCGAGACCACGTCCGAGGAGGTCTTCAGGGCCGACCAGTGGAAGTCGAGAATGTCGGCCGCCTCGCGGGCGCTCTGGAAGCGCTCGCTGGCGGACTTGGCCAGCAGGCGGTCGATCAGGTCTGCCAACCAGACTGGCGTGTCGGGGTTCAGCTCGCGGACAGGACGATGCGGCTCGTCCGTCAACCGGCGGAGGACGGCCAGCGGCGTCCGGGCCTCGAACGGCGTCTGGCCCGTGCAGAGTTCGTACAGCAGGACGCCAAGGCTGAACAGGTCGGAGCGGGCATCGACCTCCTCGCCGCGGGCCTGCTCGGGAGCCATGTACAGCGGAGTGCCGACCACCAGACCGGTGCCGGTCAGACGCACGTCGTCGCCAGCGCGGGCCAGCCCGAAATCGGTGAGCTTGACGCGGTTGCTGCCGCGCTCCAGGAGGACGTTGCCGGGCTTGACGTCGCGATGGATCAGCCCCTTCTCGTGGGCGGCCGCCAGACCCGCTGCCACCTGGGCGCCAACAGCGACAACGTCCTTCAAAGGCAGCCGGCCGCGGGCCAGACGCTGGTCGAGCGATTCGCCGTCGATCAGCTGCATGACCAGGTAAGGAATGTCCGACGACGTCTCGTGGGCGACGTGATGGACGGCGACGACGTTCTCGTGCGTGATGGAGGCAGCCGTCCGAGATTCCCGGCAAAAGCGCTTGCGGGCCAGGTCGTCGTTGGCCAGGGCCGGGTTGAGGACCTTGACGGCCACGTCCCGATTGAGGTACGTGTCGAAGCCGCGCAGGACGATGCCCATGCCTCCCTGGCCGATGACGCCGAGAATGGCGAACTGGTCGAGCCGGCCCAGGTGAGACGGGTCGGCGGAAGCGGGCAAGAAATCCAGAAGGGCCTCGGGCTTCCGGGAGGGTTCGCCGGTGCCGGGTCGGGTGATTTCCTGGCGCAATTGGCGGAGGGCCTTCCAGTACGCGGAGTCGGCCGCCGGCCTGCCGTGTTCCACCCGGGGGAGGCTGGTCACGGTCGCTTCGCCTGCCAGCCGATCAAGCACCCGTTGGCAGGCGGCACACTCGCCGACGTGTTCGGTCAGCAGCGTCTGCTCGTCCGCGGACAGCCGGCCCTGGAGAAGGCCTTCGAGACGTTCCGGCTCGGGGCACGCGGTCTGCACGTTCACGATCCACGCTCCTCTCGCGTTCAGGATCCCCTAACCCCCTCCCCGAAACGGAGAGTGTGTGCCAAAGGGTTGCCGCTGTGTGTGTGCCGCGGCGCAATGCAATCCATCGGCGCTCCGGCTCCCTCTCTCCGTTTCGGGGAGGGGTTCCGGAACCAGGCTTTCAGTCCGTTTCCCGGAGCCGCTCAACCTCTTCCTTGATCCGGGCGAGGACCCGGCTGCGGGCGACGTAGACGGCCCCGGCACTCATGCCGAGGGCCGCACCCACTTCCCGGGCCGGCTTTCCCTCCACGGCAGTTTGCCAGAACGCCTGCCAGGTCGCTGGCTGGACCTCGCCCTGGATGCGCTGCATCGCCAGGTCCGCCAGGTTCCGTTCGTATTCCTCGTCCCACGACTCCGCGAACTCCCACTCCGAACCGGCGACGGCTTCAAGCCGCGAAGGGCCATCCGAGCCGCCCTGGCCCCGACCCGGATTGTGACGATTGGCTTCGAGAAAGGTGAAGATCCGGTTGCGGGCGACGGTATAAAGCCAGCCCCGAAACGAGCCCCGGGACGGGTCGTACTCGAGTCGCGCCGCGGCCCGGACGACGCTCCCCAGGACGTCTTGCATCACGTCGGCGGCATCCGCATCCTGCAAGCCACGCTTGCGCGAAACCGTAGACCACGGGAGCGTAAAGCTGCACGAACTGCTCCCAGGCCTCCCGGTCGCGACCGTCCCGGATGCGAACAAGCAAGCTGGCCCGAGTGAGCGGCGGCTCTATCACGTGCGATCTCCCGGCGCGGGCGCGATCTTTCCTTCTCTCGCTTATTATACCACCGAGCCAGCAAGAGGACGGCCGCACAGGTCCGCTCCAGCCATCCTGTGCCTGCATGCAGAGTACGCGCTCCGCTGCGCGGTTGAACTCGGATGGACAAACTCGCCCGGCTTGCGTATCTTGCTCCGTTGCCTGGAAGGCTGGCCGAATCCGGGGGCTGACGCCCCCGGCTCGCCTGGAAAAGGGAGGTTCCCCCGTGGAAGCGAAATCCTTCGTTCATCCTTCGGCTTACGTCGATCCGCCCTGCGAGATCGGCGAAGGCACCAAGATCTGGCATTTCTGCCACGTCCTGCCGAACTGCCGGATCGGCAAACGCTGCATCCTCGGACAGAACGTCCACGTGGCCAGCGACGTGACCATCGGCGACAACGTCAAGGTCCAGAACAACGTCTCCCTCTACACCGGCTGCATCATCGAGGACGACGTCTTCCTCGGCCCCTCGTGCGTCTTCACCAACATCAGCAACCCCCGCAGCCAGATCGTCCGCCGGCACCTGTACGAGAAGACCCTGGTGCGGCGAGGAGCCACTGTCGGGGCCAACGCCACCATCGTCTGCGGCTCGGTCGTCGGCCAGTATGCGTTCATCGCCGCCGGGGCCGTAGTGACCCGGGACGTGCCGGACTATGCGCTGATGATGGGCGTCCCGGCGCGGCAGGCGGGATGGATCAGCCGGCACGGCTATCGGCTGCCGGCGCCGAACGCGGAGGGGATCATGGTGTGCCCGCAGACGGGCCTGCGCTACCGCGAGGTGGCACCGGGCAAGGTGCGCTGTCTGGACGTGGATGAAGCGCAACCCCTCAAGGACGTGGCGTGAGTTAGCCGCGACGCGGAGCGGCGCAGCCGCGCAGCGGAGCGCGTTTGCAGCGGCTCGCACGCGCTCCGCTGCGCGGCTGCGCCGCGACGCGGAGCGGCTAACAAAACGGTCTCAACCCAAGGAACCACCATATGACCGCAATTGGAATGATTGGCGCGGGCAGTTGGGGCAGCAACTGGGTTCGCACCCTGGCGGCCATGCCCGAGTGCGAGCTGCGCTGGTGCTGCGACCTGAGCGAAGCGTGTCTGAAGCGCGTGCGCCAGCAGTTCCCCCAGGTCAAAACGACCGTCAGCGTCGAGGAGCTTCTCGACGATCCCACCCTGGACGGCGTCGTCATCGCCACCGTCGCTCCGACCCACTACCACGTGGCCAATCGCTGTCTGCAAGCCGGCAAGCACGTCCTGGTCGAGAAGCCCTTGACCCTGACCACGGCCGACGCCGTGATCCTCACCGAGCTTGCCAAGAAACAGAAACGCCACCTGATGGTCGGCCATCTGCTCGAGTATCACCCCGCCATTCACTACGTGAAGCGCCTGATCGACAGCGGCGAACTGGGAGAGCTGTACTATCTCTATTCGCAGCGGCTCAACTATGGCACGGTGCGCAGCGGCGAGAACGCCTGGTGGTCGCTGGCCCCGCACGACGTCTCGGTCGCCTGCCGGCTGCTGGGATCGTGGCCGGTGTCGGTGCAGTGCCGCGGTCAGAACATCGTCCAGCCGCACGTCGCCGACGTGGTCTTCGGGACGCTGGAGTTTCCAGGCGGCCACCTGGCTCACGTCCACGTCAGCTGGCTGGACCCGCACAAGACCCGCAAGCTGACCGTGGTCGGCTCCAAGAAGATGGTCGTCTTCGATGACACGCTGCCGGCCTACAAGGTCACGGTGTACGACAAGAGCTTTCATGTGAATCAGCAGCTGGAGACGTACGCTGACTGGATTGCCATGCGCCAGGGCGACATCGTGACGCCACGCATCGACGGCACCGAGCCGCTGCTGCGCGAGGCCCGGCACTTCGTCGAGTGCATCCAGAAGGGAACGAGGCCACTGTCCGACGGCGAGTCGGGGACGCTGGTGGTCTCGGTGCTGGAACAGGGACAGAAGTCGCTGGAAACGGGGATGGCCGTTGCCATCCCGGCGCCGGGGCAAAGTCTGCCCGGGTTGCGGCTGTCGGCGTGAGTAACCATCCCCGTGGGTGCGCTGCGCGACCCACGGGAACTGCGACGCCCGCCCTCGGCTCACTTTCCCTGTGCCAAAGCCGCGCTGACAATTTGCCGGGCCTCGGCGACGATGGCGTCGAGGTGAGCCTGGTCCTTGAAGCTCTCGGCGTAGATCTTGTAGATGTTCTCCGTCCCCGACGGCCGGGCCGCGAACCAGCCATTGGCCGCCACCACCTTCAGGCCGCCGATCGGAGCGTTATTGCCGGGTGCGTTTGTCAGGCGGGCCTGGATCGGCTCACCGGCGAGGGTGGTGGCCTTGACCATGTCCGGCGACAGCTTTTTCAGGATGCTCTTCTCTTTCGGCGTGGCCGACTGGTCCAGGCGCACGTACAGCGGAGCGCCCAGCTCGGCGGCCAGTTCCCGGTAGTGCTGGCCGGGGTCCTTGCCCGTGTGGGCGGTGATCTCCGCAGCCAGCAGATCCATGATGATCCCGTCCTTGTCGGTGCTCCAGACCGTGCCATCATGGCGAAGGAAGCTGGCCCCGGCGCTCTCCTCGCCGCCGAAGCCCAGCGTGCCCGAAAACAGGCCATCGACAAACCACTTGAAGCCGACCGGCACCTCCACCAGCTTGCGGTTGAGGTTGGCCGCTACCCGATCGATCAGGCCGCTGCTGACCAGTGTCTTGCCGATGCCCACCGTTTTGGACCAGTTCGGCCGATGCGTGAAGAGGTAGTGAATGGCCACCGCCAGGTAATGGTTCGGGTTCATCAGCCCGGCCGTGGGAGTGACGATGCCGTGCCGGTCCGTGTCGGGATCGTTGCCGAAGGCGACGGTGTAGGAATCCTTGAGCCGGACCAGGTTGGCCATGGCGTAAGGGCTGGAGCAGTCCATCCGGATCTTGCCGTCGTGATCGACCGTCATGAAGCTAAACGTCGGGTCGAGCTTGGGGTTGACGACGGTGATGTCCAGGCCATACGTCGAGACAATCGGTTCCCAGTAAGGCAGCCCCGCTCCGCCCAGCGGATCAACGCCCAGCTTGAGCCTGGCCTTGCGGATGCTCTCAAGGTCGATGATGGATTTCAGGTCGTTGACGTAGCCAGGTACGTAATTGTGGTTGCGGATGGTGGCAGCGTACTTGGGCCGGCATGGGATGCGTTTGACGCTCTTGTTGCCTTCGCGCAGCAAGGCGTTGGCCCGGTCCTGAATCCAGCCGGTGGCGTCGGTGTCGGCGGGCCCGCCGTTGGGCGGGTTGTACTTGAAGCCGCCGTCGCACGGCGGGTTGTGCGAGGGAGTGATGACGATGCCGTCCGCCAGGCCGTCGCGGCGACCCCGGTTGTGGCAAAGGATGGCGTGCGAGATGACCGGCGTCGGCGTGGGGCCGTCGTTCTCCTGGATGAACGTTTCGACAGCGTTGCCGGCCAGCACCTCTAAGGCGGTGAGCTGGGCCGGCCCGGACAGGGCGTGCGTGTCCTTGCCCATGAAGAGCGGACCGGTGGTCTTCTGCTGGGCCCGGTACTCGCAGATGGCCTGGGTGATGGCGAGGATGTGGGCCTCGGTAAAGGAGCCGTCCTGGCTGGTGCCGCGATGGCCGCTGGTGCCAAAGCTCACCAGTTGCTGAGGATCGGACAGGTCGGGCTTGCGCGCGTAATAGTCGCTGATCAGTTTGCTGACGTCAATCAGCAGTTCCGCGGGAGCCGGTTTGCCAGCCAGGGGATGCAGGGACATCGGTTGCCTCCAGTAAAGACCAGGGAACAGGGGCCAGGGATTAATTTAGCGGCCGTTCCCGTCCCAGCAAATGATTGTCGGGCGATTTGCAATGCCTCCATTCCGATGGTATTGTCTCGAAAGAGAGTTTACGATGGGCGTCCGGCCGCCGCGGTATTTGTCCCCAAATCCAGCTGCGAAGTGAAGGAGGTTGGCGCCCGATCTTCCCCGTGTTCTCCAACGGGGCGATGCACCAACCGAGGGAGTTCCATGATGGCCGTGAAGCAGCGGATGCTGGGACCTTATGAAGTCCTGGAGGAGATCGGCGTCGGGGGCATGGCCACCGTGTACAGGGGCCGTGGCCCCAAAGGCGCCAGCGTGGCCATCAAGGTCCTCTCGACCCAGATGGCAGCCAACCCTGTTGTGTGCCGGCGCTTCGAGCAGGAGTTCCGGGCAGCCCGCCAACTGCAACACCCCAACATTGTCCGCGGCCTGGACTTCGGTCAATCGGAGAGCGGTCCGTTCTTCGTGATGGAGTTCGTGGCCGGGGAAAGCATGGGGCAGCGCCTGCAGCGGGAAGGCGCTCTGCCGCAGGCCGAGGCCGTCGCGTTGATCGGCCAGGTCGCGCAGGCCCTGGCCCACGCCCACGAGCAGGGAGTGATTCACCGGGACGTCAAGCCCGACAACATCCTGATCACGGATACGGGGGATGCCCGCCTGACCGACTTTGGCCTGGCAAAGCAGCTGGCGCACGATCAGGACCTCACCGCCCCGGGGCAGGGCCTGGGGACTCCGAATTTCATTGCGCCGGAGCAACTGCTGAACGCCAAGGCGATCGATCACCGCTGCGACGTCTATGGGCTTGGGGCCACGCTGTACGCGGCGGTCACCGGATGCAATCCCTTTGCCGGTCGCAGCCTGATGCAGACCATCAAGAAGAAGGCGAACAACGAACTGGTCTTGCCACGCCAGATGAAGCCGGAACTGAGCGAAGCCCTGGAGCTGATCATCCGGCGGGCGTTGCAGCCCGACCCCGGCCAGCGCCAGGCTTCCTGTACGGAGTTCCATTGGGAACTGACCCAGCTCAACCTGTCCGCCGCGCCAACGCCTTCACAGCGGTCCGCGCGCCCGGACCAGGGTCTCATTCCCACAGTCATAACCAACCCAGCGGACGTGGCCGCTCCAACCAACAGGGCGACAATTGGGCGCTGGCTCCTGGCGGGGGCCTTCGTCCTGGGCATGGCTGCCGGGACCGTGATTGCCCTGTGCCGCTGACCCTGCTGAACAGGGTCCCCGCGAAAGGAACGCTGCCAGTCATTCGTCGAGGAGCGGGATGGCCTTCCGCCTGGCGGAGGCCTCATGTCGGGCATGGCTCCAGCCGGCCAGGGTCACGACCTCGTAGAACCGCTGCCAGGTCGGCGGCTGCCGGCGGAAACTCCGGCCCGTGGAGAACTCCAGGTTCCAGGCCCGGCGGGCATGCTCGGCCGCCCTGTCCCAGTCGCCGGCGTTGAGCACGCGGACGGCCGTTTCCGCTTCCGCCTCGGCCTCGGTGGCCCGGCGTTCCACCTCCTCCAGCCAGCTCGCGGCCGCCTCCCACAGCGCCCGCTCCTCGCGGTAGACCTCAAGCGCGTGGCCCTCCGCCTCCTCGGCGCTCCACCCCTCCAGGTTCAAACTGGCCGGACCAAAGGAGGTCGGCCAGTCACAGCCGATCCAGGTCCCCGCCGCTTCCTCATAAACCCGGAGGATCTCCGCCAGCTCGGGCCGACCCCGGCCCTCCAGGCCGGCCACCACGTCATGGCCCCGGGCCAGCCGCTCGTGACGGCTGTCCACAGTCTCGATGGCCCCGACGACCAGCACGGCCAGCTGATCCATTGGGCAAGGACAGAAGCTGGGGTTGTGTAAAAACGGACAGCTGGTACAGACTTCCCGCCGGTTGGTGGTGAGGTAGGGCTCGATCAGATCACTGTGGACCTGATGGACTGCCTCGACCAGCTGGGGCAAATGCAACTCCACGCCGCACGGCTTGCCCAGGGGCAGGCACGGCGGACCTCCGGCCGGTCGTTCGACGCACCGGCTGCACACGTCCTGACGGATTTCGTCCAGATATTCTTGCATTTCGGCACTGGCGATCATGACACACCTCCCGAGGGTATGCTGCTCCCGAACCTCCCGCGAGACCAGCCGGTCTCGCTTTCCCGAATCAAATCGCATTTCTCGTGCCACGACCGAGCTCTGCTGAAATCGCCGGAAAAACGCGGCTCAGGAAGGAAGAACCGCGCCCCCGCTGTACCGCTCCCGCACAGGGGCAGTGCGAATTGGGACCAGTCCCTCGGATCGCCTGACCGGCTTCGGCGTCTCCTGTTGCTGGTGGCGGCAGTCAGAGAATGCGATACAATCGTGACGGACATTCGACTCACTGTGTTTCCGACGGAGGTTGCAAGCATGCGCACCTGTATGAGGAACCTGACGCTCGTCGCTGCCGCCCTGCTCGGCGCGGCCTTGACGGGGCACAGCCAGGACACCAGGACCGAACAACCAGGCCGACCTCAGCGGGAGGCAGCGCCGCGCCAGTTGGCCCGGGCCGACGAGCCGAGGAAGGATGCCGAGAAAATCAAGGTGCTGATGCGGCGCAAGCTGGAGAACTCGGAGAAGATCCTGGAGGCCCTGTCGCTCAACGACATGGCCGCTGCCGGCAAGCACGCCAGCGAACTGCTCAAGATCCGCAAGGACCCTGTCTTCCGGGTCATCAAGACGCCCGAGTACGAACTCTGGAGCGACGAGTTTACCCGTGCCGCCGAGGGCATTGTCAAGGCCGGCAAGGACAAGAACCTGGAGGCGGGCAAGCTCGCTTACCTGGGAATGACGCTCTCCTGCTTCAACTGCCACGCCTACGTCCGGGATTTGAAGAAGACTCGCGATTGAGGAGCAGCAAACATGGCAGGTGCGATTGAATCAGGCGGTGGCGTCAAAGACGCTTCCTCTCCCTTCCGAACGCTGTGCGGCAGCGCTCTGGCGCTGCTGTTCCTCGGCAGCGTGGCCCAGGGGGCAAACGATGCGGTTCCGGTGGGTTATCGGGAAGTGGCGCTGCCGTTGATCGAGAAGCATTGCCTGGGCTGCCACGGGGAGAAAACTGCCCGGGCCGGGTTTCGGATCGATCTTCTCAAGGCCGATTTCGCGAGCGCCGAAGACGGCCGAGCAATGGAAGGAGGTGATCGACCGGATCAATGCCGGGGAGATGCCGCCCGCGGGAAAGCCGCGACCCGACAGCAAACAGACAGCGGCATTCGTGGACTGGGTCAATGGGCAACTGCGCGAAGTGGAACGGGCGGCCAAGGGCGCCGGCGGCCGGATTCCGATGCGCCGGCTCAATCGCGATGAGTACGCCAACACCGTTCGCGACTTGCTGAGACTGGATGAGAACGTCGTCCGGCCGCTGGTGGAGGAACTGCCGGGCGACGGCAAGGCGGAGGGGTTCGACCGGCTCGGGGTTGCCCTGTTCTTCGACCAGACGCAGATCGAGCGCAGCCTGGCGGTGGCAAAGCAGATCGCGGAGCGGGCCATCGTCACCGCGCCGCCGAAGGTCAATCGCCGGTTCAGCCGGTTCGACGATCTGCGGCGGCGTCCGCCGCCGGCGATGGTCGAGGTGTTCCCCGCCTTCACGCATACGATCCCGCGCGGGGCCCAGGATCGCATCGTTAGGCCCGACTTCATCGAGTATCATCCAGGGTTATCCCACCTATCGCAAGGAATACGACGGCTGGGGCGTGATCGATCATTTCAGCATCAGCCAGGTCGTCACTCAGGACGGCTACTATCGGTTTCGCATCAAGGCGAAGGTGGACAATCGCGGTCGGACGGAGAAGAACAAGTTTCGGCTGCAATACGGCATGGACTCGCCGATCCAGACCGAGAGCGAGGTGGACCTCGATCCATCGGGAACGACCGAGGCGATCCTGTTCCTCCGCGGTCCCGTCAATGGCGAGGTGAAAGGGCCGCAGGTCTTCAATCTGCTCTGGAACCACACCGAGAAGGCGGTCATCCGCGAGCCGAATTACATGAAGCTCGTTTCGCAGTGGACGGCCCTGCGCGGGAAGATGGAACAGGCGGCCGCCAGGCGAGTTCCGCAAGACGGAGATGGATGCGCTGAAGAAGCAGCGCGGCGAGCTGGAAAAGGCGCTGAACGCCTGGCAGGGGCCGGCCAACATCTACAACCCGGCGATGGACATGGAGAAACTGCCGCGGCTGCTGATCGAATCCATCGAAGTCGAAGGGCCGATCCAGAAGGAGTGGCCGCCGCCAAGTCACAAGGCGCTCTTCTTCGCCGGCGACGAACGCCAGGACCTCGCCTACGCCGGGAGATCTTCACGCGCTTTCTGCCGCGGGCCTATCGCCGGCCGGTCACGAAGGAGGAGGTCGAGGCCATTGTCTCGGTCGTCGAGGATGCGATGACGGTCAGCAAGCTGTCGTTCCACGACGCGATGCGGATGGGCTTGCAGCGGGTGCTGTGTGCGCCGAGTTTTCTCTTCCTGGAAGAGCCAGCCGGCTCTCAGCCGCAACGTCGGCCGCTCACCGACCAGGAGCTGGCGACCCGGCTGTCGTACTTCCTGTGGAGCACGATGCCGGACGAGGAGCTGTTCGCCCTGGCGACGGCCGGCAAGCTGCAGGAACCGGCCGTGGTTGCCGGCGCAGGTGAAGCGCATGCTCGCCGATCCGAAAGCGGATCAACTGGTGCGCAACTTCGGCGGCCAGTGGCTCGGCGTGCGTGAATACGATTCGGTGCAGCCGGCGGCCGAGTACAGGAATTACGACAACACTCTGAAACAGGCCTCGAAGCAGGAGCCGCTCGCGTTCTTCGCCGAAGTGCTGAACAGGAACCTGCCGATCACGTCGTTCCTCGACAGCGATTTCGTGGTCGTGAACGAACGGCTGGCGAAGCACTACGGCATTGCCGGCGTCAAGGGTCCGGAGTTCCGCCGGGTGCCGATCCGGCCGGAGAACCATCGCGGCGGCGTGCTGGGGATGGCGGGCCTGATGACCTACCTGTCCGACGGCACGCGGACGCTGCCGGTGCGTCGCGGGGCCTGGGTGCTGCGCGAGCTGCTGGGCGAGCCGCCCAACAATCCGCCGCCCAATGCCGGCGAGATCCAACCCAACACGTCGGGGAAGAACCTGACGGTGCGGCAACGGCTCGACCTGCATCGCCGCGATGCGATGTGCGCCTCGTGCCACGCCAAGATCGATCCGTTTGGCCTGGCCCTGGAGAATTACGACGCGATCGGCCAGTGGCGCGAGCGTGCCAACGGCGAAGGGTTCCGCGGCCCGCGCACTCCCGCTGCTGGACGTCAGCGGCTCTTTCCCGGATGGAACGAAGTTCACGACGCTTGAGGAATACAAGGCGGGCTTGCTGGCGAAAAAGGACAAGTTCGCCCGTGCCTTCAGCGTGAAGATCCTGACCTATGCCCTGTGCCGGCCCGTCGGCTACGCGGATCACAACTGGTCGATTCGCTGGTCGCCGTGCTGAGGAAAAACGACTATCGGATTCAGTCGCTCATCGACGCGATTGTGGCCAGCGAACCATTCAACACCAAATAGGGGAACTGATGAACGTCCTCCCTGCGCGCCCACCCCTGCCTCGCCGAACTTTCCTGAAAGCAGCCGGCATCACCCTGGCACTGCCCTGGCTCGACGCGATGAGCATTCATTCCGGCTCGCTGACCTGGGCCGGCTCGATTGACCCCGCGGAAACGCCGCGTCGGGCCGTCTTCTGCTTCTTTGGCCTGGGGCTCAACGGCCGCGACTTCACTCCCCCGGACACCGGCCTGAATTACACCATCACACCGATCCTCAAACCCCTCGAAGCGCTGCGGCGGGACTTCACCGTGATCTCCGGCCTGAAGCTGACCTATTCCGGCGGCCACGTCGGCGATCGCACCTTCCTCACCGGCACCAACACGCGCAGTGCCGGCGCAAAGCTCCGCGTCTCCTGCGACCAGGAGCTGGCCCAGGCGATCGGCCGGAACACGCGCTTTCCCTCGCTCACTCTGGGCATCAAACGCGGCACCGGCTTCGGCGGCTTTCAGGACCACACCCTCTCCTGGACCCCCAGCGGCACTCCGATTCCCGCCGAGAATCGGCCGCACGTCCTCTTCGATCAGCTGTTCCGGCCCGATACTCCGCAGACGCTCAACCAGCGCGAAGCGGAGTTCATCCGCCGGGCCAGCGTGCTGGATTCCCTGCGCGAACAGGCCAGGAAGCTCAGCGGCTCGCTCGGCGCCGACGACCAGCGCAAGCTCGAAGAGTACCTCACCGGCATTCGCGATCTGGAGCGGCGCATGCAGGAGGAAAAAGACTGGCTCCGCAAACCCAAGCCCAAGGTCGCCACGCTCACCTTTGGCAAGGAGCAGGGGCTCGACCCGGAAAAGGCTGGTCTGGAATATCGCCGCTATCAGCGGCTGATGTTCGACGTCATTGCGCTGGCACTCCAGACCGACAGTACCCGCGTCATCTCGTACCTGGCCCGCATGGACGGCTCGGACGGGACCGGCGCCTGGCGCGAGCTGGGCAACCCCTACAACTACCACGAGATGACCCATCACGGCGAAGATCCCGACAAGCTCAAATGGTTCACGAAGGCCGACGTCTGGTACTTGGAAGAGTGGGCCTATTTCCTGAACAAGCTCAAATCGATCCGGGAAGGCGACGGCACACTGCTCGATCATACTCTCGTCGCCTACGGCAGCAGCGGCGGCTCGATCAATGCGCACCACAACCATCACCTGCCCACGATGCTCGCGGGAGGTGCGCGGCTGGGCGTCAAGCACCAGGGACACGTGGTCAAGGAAGACGTTCGCCTGGGCAATCTGTGGCGCACGGTGTTCGATCGCCTGAACGTCCCTGTCCCACCCAATTTCCAGGGCGGCGAGTCGGATGGGATCATCAAGGAGCTGGTGTAACCGCAATCCACGATCCAGGAGCGACCAGCCCGAGTACAAGCGATGGACGAACAGGAGTGGCTGACGAGTGAGAATCCGCTCGCCATGCTGGAGCATCTCGGTGAACGGGCCAGCCGGCGCAAGCGGCAACTGTTCGCCCTGGCGTGTTTCGAGCAGGCCAGGTCAGCGCTGAAGGCGCGCCCACCCTGGACTTCCACAATGCCCTCCCTGGAACTGCTTGAACGACTGCCTGAGGACGAGGACTGGATGGCGGAGGACAGCGAACAGGAGGAGGCCTGGCGTGACGTGGACAGCACCATGGCGAGCAGGTTCTGGGAGCACGGTGCCCGGACCGGAGCCATTTGTCGCGATGAAGACCTGTGGGATGCTATCGAAGCAAGGACGGAAGCGATGCTGACGGACTGGGAAGATGCCGAGGCTGTCGAGGCGGGCGTCACGGCTCTGGTGACGTCTCAGGCGGTGAATGATGGCCTTCTGCTGGCCCTCTACGGGCTTCATCCCGGCATCCCGGTCAAGGAGTTGGAGGTTCGGTTCGGAGACCACGCTCATGCGATAGGAATCGAGCCGTGCCGAGTATGGACAGCACGCATGCAGTTGTTGGCCGACTTGTTGCGCGACGTCATCGGCAACCCGTTCCAGCCGGCAACCCCGATCTGGCAACCAAAGACCCTTGACCTTTCATCTCCCTCACCCGGCATGGTGGTTCCAATCGTTGATTGGATGACTCCAACCGTGGAGGCCCTGGTCGCAGCAGCCTACGATGACCGCGATCCCGCTGGCCGGTTGCCACCAGACCGACTCGCCGTCCTGGCCGACGCGCTCGAGGATGCCGGCTGCACGGAGCCAGCGATCCTCGGCCATTTGCGGAACCCAGGGCCTCACGTCCGCGGCTGCCACGTCCTCGACCTGCTGCTGGGGCGGAGCTGAACCATCCGCCCGGAGAAGGGCTGCTTGCCCCGGCCGGCGTTCATGCCTACACCAGCAAGATAGAGCGGTCGGCTGCGCGGAGGTAGCGATGCTGCGGCGTTACGCCGTGGAAGGTTGAAGCTGCTTGCTCAGTCCAGAGCACCTTCACAGACAGGTCGTCATCTGACCGGTGCTAGCCGACCGGAGGTCAGTAGCTCACCAGCCGGCCGCTCTCTTTCGCTCCTTCCTTCTCCGGGAGTCCGTATGCGTGTCGTTCACTGTCTCGCTTTGCTCGCCGTCCTGCTGTTCCTTGCGGCCCCCGCCATCGCCGCGGAGAAGCCGAACGTCCTGTTCATCGTCTCCGACGACCTGAACGTCAACCTGGGCTGCTACGGCTCCGCGGCCCGGACGCCGAACCTGGACGCCCTCGCTGCTCGCGGCCTGCGTTTCGAGCGGGCTTACTGCCAGCAGGCCCTGTGCAACCCGTCGCGGTCGTCGTTCCTGACGGGCAAGCGACCGGACACGCTGCACCTGTGGAACAACGGCACGCACTTCCGCGAACGCAACGCGGACGTGGTGACGCTGCCGCAGTGGTTCAAGGAGAACGGCTACGACACCCGCTGCCTGGGCAAGATCTTTCACAACTGGCACACCAGGGAAAAGGGCGACCGCCGCTCGTGGAGCGCCGACGAGTTCCTGTACTACGCCAACCACGGCGACGACACGCCCCAGGTGAAGGGCGAGCTGCCGCCCAACCTCGCGCTGCCGATCGGCCGCAACTACGGGGCCGAGCCGCTGTGCGAGCGCCGCGACGTGGGGGACGAGGCCTACTACGACGGCCGCATCGCCGCCGAGGCGGTGCGGACGCTCGGCGTGGTGAAGGATAAGCCGTTCTTCCTCGCCGTCGGCTTCTGGAAGCCGCACGCTCCATTCAACGCACCCGAGAAGTACTGGGACCTGTACGATCCGAAGAGGCTCCCGACACTCAACCCGGCCCGACCCAAGGGGGCGCCGGAACTGGCCTTCCACGACAGCCGCGAGATTCTCGGTGTTCCGCCAAAGCAAATCAAACCGACGGCCGAACAGGTCAGTGAGATGCGGCACGGCTACTTCGCCAACATTAGCTTCATGGACGCCCAGGTGGGCAAGGTGCTGAAGGCGCTTGACGATCACAAGCTGGCCGACCGCACGGTGATTGTCTTCATCGCCGACCACGGCTATCACATTGGCGAACACGGACTCTGGGGCAAGACGTCCAACTTCGAGCTGCGATGCCCACGTGCCGCTGATCGTTTCCGTGCCCGGAATGCGAACCCGGGGGAAAGCGACAGACGCGCTCGTGGAATCGCTCGATTTGTTCCCGACCCTCACCGACCTGTGCGGTCTGAAGACCCCTGTCGGGCTGGAGGGCGTCAGTCTCGCTCCGATCCTGGCCGACCCGGCAAAAGCGGTGAAGACCGCGGCGTTCACTCAGCACCCGCGGCCGGCGTACTATGATCGCACTCCGTCCGGCATTCCCGATGCGATGGGCTGCAGCGTTCGCACAGCCGCGGGCCGCTATACGGAATGGCGCGAATGGAAGAGCGGCAAGGTGCTTGGCACCGAGTTCTACGACCACAGAAGCGATCCCAACGAGCTGACGAACCGATTCGATCCCGCGAAGGAGACCAAAGCGGTAAAGGAAGCGCAGGCGTGCGCTGTACAAGCAGTTTTCCCCGGATACCCCGCCCTCGAAACGCTAAGGGGCACTAACAGAAAGGCGAGCGGGGGGTGTTAACCCCCTGTTTTCTCTGAAAAAGCAGGGGGTTAACACCCCCCGCTCGCCTTTCTGTTAGTGCCTCTAAGGGTCTGTTCGGAACAGTCCGCCCGGCCATGAATGGCCGGGCTGCACACCAGCAGGAAGCCTGCTAAAGCGGGCTGCGGCGTGGCCCCGGGTAGCAGCCCCCTTCAGGGGGCTTTGTGCTGGCGTGTAGCCCGGCCATTCATGGCCGGGCGGACTGGATACGCTCTTTTGAAACAGCCCCTGTTCCAACGTGAGGCCATCATGTACCGACTTGCCATCGTTGCCTTCCTGGCATTCGCACTCCCGGCCCTGGACGCGGAGCCGGCGAAGAAACCTAACGTCGTGTTTGTTCTGACGGACGATCTGCGCTGGGACTGTCTCGGCGTGGCCGGCCATGAGCATCTCAAGACGCCGAACATCGACCGGCTGGCGAAAGAGGGCGTCTACTTCAAGAACGCCTTCTGCACCACCTCCTTGTGTTCGCCGAGCCGCGCGTCGATCCTCAGCGGGTTGTACGCTCACAGCCACAAGGTGGTGGACAACTTCACCGAGTATCCCGTCGATTTGCCGAGCTTCCCCCGACAATTGCAGTCCTCGGGTTATGAGACGGCGTATCTCGGCAAATGGCACATGGGCGAGGAGAATGACGGTAAGCGGCCGGGGTTCGATTACTTCGTCACCCACAAGGGGCAGGGGAAGTACTACGACACCGAGTTCAACTTCGATGGCACTGACCGGCGAGTGGTGAAGGGATACTACACCGCCGTTGTGACCGACATGGCCCTCGACTGGCTCAGGAAGCCGAGGACCAAGCCGTTCCTCCTCATGATCGGACACAAAGCGCCGCACAGTTTCTACGTACCCGAATCCAAGTATGCCAAAGTGTTCGACCACGTCAAAGTGGAATATCCGAAATCGGCGTTTCAGCTGGACGACAAACCCGACTGGTTCAAGGTGCGGCTCGAAACGTGGCATGGGATCTATGGCCCGCTGTTCGATTTCCGCAAGAAGTTCCCCGACTCCCGGCCCGAGGCGGTGAAGGACTTCGAGGCCATGACCCGGTCCTACTGGGGCACCATCCTGTCGGTTGATGACAGCGTCGGTCGATTGTACGACGCACTGAAGGCGTCGGGACAGTTAGACAACACCATCTTCGTCTTCACCGGGGACAACGGCCTGCTGAACGGGGAACACGGGATGGTCGATAAGCGAACGATGCACGAGCCGAGCATCCGCGTGCCGCTGGTCGTCCGCTATCCTGGACTGACGCCGCCGAGCAAGCCGCGGACGGTCGAGAAGATGGTGCTGCACGTTGACGTTGCTCCGAGCCTGCTCGACTTGTGCGGGGCGAAGCCTCTGGAGAAGGTCCACGGCAAGTCGTGGCGGAAACTCGCCAGTGGCGATCCGACCGGCTGGCGGTCGTCGTGGTTCTACGAGTACAACTATGAGCGCCAATTTCCGTACACGCCCAACGTTCGCGGGGTCCGCACGGATGAGTGGAAGTATATCCGCTATCCGCACGGGGACGGCAAGCCCGACCGGCACAAGGCCGAGCTGTATCACATTGCGGCCGATCCGGACGAACTGCGGAACCTGATCGATGACCCCAAACAAGCCAGTCGGGTGAAAGCAATGCAGGCGGAGTTAGCCCGGCTGATGCGCGAGACGGGGATCGAGAAGGACACGATGCCGCTGGACCAGGGCATTAAGAAAGAATTGCCGGATCTGAAAATCCGCTGATTAGGCCATTTAGAGTCCGAGCCGCGCACGCAGCGCAGCGGAGTAAGCGGCCCTCCAGGCACCCGGGCCGCTTACTCCGCTGCGCTGCGTGCGCAGGCTCGGTGAGCCTGCCAAAATCGAAAGGGATGCCCTCGGGGGGTTGCTCTTGTTCCGAACCGTCGCCGGAGCTATACGGCGACCCTTACCGCGTCAAGGAGGGGCCATGCGGGAACGTGCCGGGCGAGCTGGACCTGGCAAGCGGGGAAAGAGACGGTCGGGAGTCCAACCATGAACAGGTGGGTCGCTTGGCTCTGGAAAACACCCGGCACGGGCAAGGGCCGGTTCCGTCCCGTGGCTTTGCTTCTCCTGGCCGGCGCCGTCGGCTGCATCCTGGCTGTCGGCCGCTTCAAGGGCTCGCTGGGGAAGCTGTCCCGGAAAGCCGGCTCCGCGGCAACCCACAAGGACGAGGGGGCTGCCGCACCGAACTGCGCCGTGCGCGTCTACTTCAGCCAGCCCGACCTCGTGTCGGGGACAAGCGACAACATCCTTACGGCCCTGCTTGGCTACGTCGCCCAGGCGCAGCAAACCATCGACGTGTGCGCCTCCGAGCTGAACAACCACGCCATCACCAACGCCCTGCTGCAGGCAGTCCGCCGCGGCGTCAAGGTCCGCCTGGTGACCGAAACCAGCTACGTGCAGCAAAGCGGCGTCCAGGACCTGAAGTCAGCCGGCGTCCCCGTGGTCGATGATCGACGTGAGGCCGCTGTGATGGACAATACCTTTCTGATCTTCGACAACCGGGCCGTCTGGACCGGCTCGATGAACTTCACCGAGACCTGCGCCTGTCGCGAGGACAACAACGGCCTGTACATCGAGGACGCGGAGGTGGCCGCCAACTTCGCCACCAAGTTCCGCTGGATGTTCGAGCAGCATGTCTTTGGCGACCTGCCGGGACAGGGCGCCCGCATCCCGCATCCCACCGCGGTCCTGCACGACGGCACCCGGATCGAAACGTACTTCTCGACCCACGACCACGTGGCCGAACGGCTGATTGAGAAGATCAGCCAGGCCAGGTGCGCCATCCACTTCCTGGCCTACAGCTTCACGCACCAGGGCATCGCCAAGGCCATGCTGGATCGGGCCAAGGCCGGCATCCCCATCCAGGGTGTCTTCGAGCGGACACAGGTGGGCGAAGCCAATTCGGAGTTTACTCAGTTCTACGTGGCCGGCCCCAGCGTCCAGGTGTACCAGGCCAACCCCCGCAACCTGCATCACAAGGTCATCATCCTCGACGACGAAATCACCGTGGCCGGCTCGTTCAACTTCAGCGATGGGGCCGATCAGTTCAACGACGAGAACGTGGTCATCATCCATAGCCGGCAAGTGGCCCAGCAGTTCGAGAAAGAGTTTTTCCGCATCTACGACGCCGCGCCGGACCGGCGGCGGCGCCGCGCTGTCGGGCAAGCTCAAATGACCGGTTCGCCTGTCGCCGTTTCACGGAGGATCCCGCCAATGAAATGGTTGCCGTCCTGTCTTGTCCTGGTCTGCCTGACTCTGTCCGCGGCCGGCCAGACCCTGCCCGTGCCGCCCCAGCCCCTGCCCCCAGACCTCGGAGGAACAATCCAGACACGCCGCGAAAAGTTCTGGGCGGAAATCGCGGCCCGGCAAGCTCGGGACTCGGTGATTGCGACGAAGCCCCCAGGGACACAACTGGCCCCGCCTCCGGGGACCGTGTCGCTGAAGGCCAGGCTGGCCTCGCCGCGTGAGACCGTCAAGACGCTGTATTTCTCGGTGATCGCCTACGACTTCCGCCCGCAACTGATCGAGGACGCCATCGCCTGCCTGGAGCTGGACCCCAACCGCAAGTACCAGACCTCGGAGGCCGCCCTGCTGACCATCCAGCTGGAGGAAGTCCTCAAGGGTCTCAACCTGCCGCTCAATGCCCTGCCCGAATATCCCGAAACGGATCGAGTGACCCTCTGCGACGGCGATGGCTTTCACGTCAGCATGCGCCGCGACGAAAACGGCCACTGGCGCTTTGACCGGGAAACGCTCGACCGGCTGCCCATCATGCACCGGGAAACTCTGCTGCGTCAGAAAAACGCGTCGGCGGAGACGGCCGGGCTGCGGGAGCCGTACACCGATCCGCGCTCCACCATGCGCCACTTCCTCATCGACGTCCTCGCCGGTGACTTCTACACCGCCGCCCAGGCGCTGGACCTCAGCAGACTCAGCACCGAACAGCGCACCGAAACCGGCCCGCTGCTGGCCCAGCAGCTCGCTTACGTGATCCAGCGCCGCGGCTGGGTCTATCAGCAGGAGATCCCGAACAATCCCGGCGGCTCGCCCTACTCCTGGTACGCCGACCAGGACGGCCGGATCCTGCTGGAGCGCGTCACCCTGCCCGACGGCAAGGCCGCCTGGCTGTTCAGCCGCAAGACCGTGCGCAACCTGGGACAGATGTACGAGGCGGTCAAGAGCAAGGAGCCGACCGTCCACTACGTCTGGCTGGGCAAGGTGGTGCCGGCCGTCAGCGACACCGGTCTGACTTCCCGGAACCAACCCGACACGGTGCCGGCTCGACAGCGCTCGCCCCGGGCGCTGCTCAAGGGTTTCTATCGCGCCATGACCGACGCCCAATCGCATGCTAGCCGGTGCAGCGAAGTCCTGGAGTTCATGGACCTGCAAAATGTCGCTGCCGCCGACCGCAAGGAAGTCGGCATCAACCTGGCCGACAAGCTGGAAGCGATCCTGCGCAAGCTCCACCCCGATCTGTCCACGATCTCCGACAGCTGGAACGCGCCTCCGCAGACGCTGGGTCAGGAACAGAACTTGCGGCTGGAAATTGTCCGGCAGCGGGACGGCTGCTGGCGCTTCAGCCAGGCGACGCTGACCGCGGTGCCGGCCCTGTACGAGAAGCTGTCGGCCCGCGACCGCGCCGATCGCGACCGGAGCAGCCACCTTGAGAGCGCCCGCGGCTGTATGATGTGTTTCCTGGAGGCGATCGACCGCTACGACAATGAGCTGGCCGCTCACTGTCTCGATCTGAGCAACATCCATCCGGCGGCCCAGAGCGAACTCGGTCCGGTGCTGGCGTTCAAGCTCAAGTGGGTCATGGATCGGCTGGGCCGGGTCTATCCCGAGGAACTCCCGGATGAGCCGGAAGGGCCGCATTTCGTGTTCCACCGCAGCGAGCGGGGTCGGATCGTCGTCGCACGCCTGACCGAGGGGCCGCGCAAGGGCGACTGGCTGTTCACCACCGACACGGTGGCCCGCATCGAACAGATGTTTCGCCAGATGCTAGGGCAGCCGCCCGACGAGTCGGTGCGCGGCATGAAAGGGATCGTGTTCGAGCCGACCTTCCTGGGGACGCCCGGGATCTGGCTGCGGCTGCGGCTGCACGCCTGGACCCAGGTTCGCTCCTTCGGCCTGGAGCTGTACCAGTGGATCGGTCTGGCGCTGGCCGTCGTGCTGGCCGCTGTCACTTCCAAGCTGCTGCTGTCGCAAATCTACCACGTGGTTTCCTGGCTGTTGTGCCGGACCGGCTCGGTCCTGTCCAAGCAGTACGTTGGCCAGAGACTGCGGCCGCTGACGTGGGTCCTGGCCTGCTGGCTGTTCTTCGATTTACTCTCCTATCTCGACCTGTCCGTGGCCGTGATTAACATGGTGCTGCCGCTGAAGAAGTTCGTCATGGCGGGACTGATCGGCTGGCTCGGGTTCGGCCTGATCGACCTCTGCACCGGCATTTACATCAACAGCGAGCTGCTCCGGCCTCATCGCAACCTGAGCGACATGATCGTGCCGGTGACCATGCGGCTGCTCAAGGGCCTGGTGCTGCTGCTGGTGATGATCTACGTGATTTACCAGATCGGGGAAGGCGACTCGCTGGGCCGATTCCTGACCGGCCTGGGAGTGGCCGGCCTGGCCGCGTCGCTGGCGGCCCAGGACATCCTCAAGAGTTTCTTCGGCACCCTGCTGCTGATCGGCGAGCGCTCGTTCAAGCTCGGCGACCGCATTGTTGTGGACGGCAAGGAAGGCGTGGTCGAGCAGGTCGGCTTCCGCTCGACCCGGCTGCGCACCAGCGATGGGGCCCTGGTGTCGGTGCCCAACTCGATGATTGCCTCGGCCTCGGTGAACAACATGGGGGCCCGCTCGGCACGCCGCTTCCAGACAGCTGTGCTGCTGGGCGCGGACACTCCGGCGGACAAGGTGCTGGCTCTGCGCGACGACCTGCAGGGGTGGCTCGCCGCCCATCCGCAAGTGGCCCCGGAGCAGCTCGAAGTGGTCCTGGAACGACTGACCGACCAGGGGGTGAAACTGACACTGCGCGTCTATCTGAAGGTGGCCGACGCCGCGGAGGAAACGCGCGTCCACGACGAACTGAACGACGAAGTGATGCGTCAGGCCGAGAAGCTGGGCATCGACCTGTCCGGTGGCCAGAAAACTGCACCGGCAGAAGCCGCCCGGCCGGGATACGTGCTGAACCCAAAGGCGGCCTGAGTGGCTGTTGCTCTGGATCGCGACAGAGTGCCTTGCCTGCTCGACAGGCAAGGCACTCTTCTTTCGATCGTGTCACGACATTCCCAGGTGGCGCTTGTTCAACCGATTCCAATGATCTGCTGGATGTCACCAAACACGTAGCCAGTGCCGTTGGCCCCCGAAGTTACAACGATGTTAACGATCGAGGTGCCATACTGGTATCCTCCCAGTGTGCCTGGGGTGTTCGCGTTGTCCATGAGGTTGGATGGCTCCTCGGTGAGCACGTACGTTCCGGGCAGCAAGCCGGCAAAGCTATAGTCCCCGTTGCCGTCGGTCGTGGCCGAGAGGGAGACACTCTGGCCGGCATTGGTTGTGCCGGTCAGGTCGATGGTTACTCCGGATATGGGAGCGTTGCCGTTGCTCTGGTTCACCACGCTGCCGGACAGGCTGCCCGGTTGCGGCGGAGGCACGAAGCCGGCAAAGGTCAGGTCGGCAGCCGATTCGAGGTCGATGCTCTTGGCGATGATCGCTCCGTTGAAGACCGCATTGCCCTGGTAATCGACCTCCCGATGCGGAGCCAGGAACGTGCCGTTGATGACGCTCTTCCCCGAGAGCGTGATGGCGGAGCGCCCGGTGGAGAAGTTGAACACGACCTGGTTGGCCGTCACTCCACCCGTCAGCTCGATCTTGCTGCGTGTGAAGGAGAAGCCATGCTGGACGTTGATGATGAACACGTCGCTGCTGCTGCCGCTCAGTGTGAGTGTCTTGTTGACGAACGCCAGGGATTTCACGTCGATGACGTTGGTGCCGCCATTGCCCGTGATGGTCAAGGAATGAGTCAGGTGACCGAAGGTCTGGGTGGCCGGGAGGGCGGCAAAGGCTGCTGATGCCGAGTCGGCATCGGAGACGGCCTGGCTCAGGTCCTGGGTCTGCTCACCGCCGGTGGCCTTGAACGATTTCGGGACCTGGGACAGCTTGGTCTTCGCGGTTGGATCAACGAGGAGCGTGCCGGTGTCAGTTGTTTTTTCCAGAGAACTGGACTCGTGCGCTCCCAGGCCGACGTTGCCGACGACAGTCGCTCCGTGGAGTGTGACGTCACCCCCATTGATCCCCAGGATGCCGAACTCAGCGGCGGCACCAAGAGTTAGCGCGCCGGCAGAGGGCTGGAGCCGATCCTCCAACGTTTCCAGTGTGGGGCGACAGCGGCGCAAGGCCAACTGAGCATGCGTCTTGTCACGCCGAACGCCACGCAGAGAGCGGAAGAAGTGGGACAGAGAACCCATTTGCCATCTCCTCAGAATAGAGGTTCCGTTGCCGAGAACACGTGTTGCTGAAACGGAGAAACGGTGTTACTTCGTCAAGGACAAAGCAACTCAGATCCGAGGGGAGCTAACAATCCGGAACGATTCAAGGACGGGGACACACGGGGGGTGTGTGAGTTACGTGTGCGAAGCCGCTGGCAACCAACGTTTGCCCGGGTAGCGGGGTATGAGTCGGGGGGCCGATCAACTTTACCCACGGGGTCGCACAATCGATAACTCACCGGAAACGTAGCTCCGCAACGTGAGGCTGTCAAGGAAATGGTCTTGATTTTTCTCAAGACAGAAGACTTGACTGAGGGAACGGCCCCTGCCTGGCAGATGTCGTTCAGATGCCGGTCTGTGCAACCCTAGTTCGACAAGGTCAGGTTGTCAACCAAGACGTGACCTTTTCTCTCCGGCAGGAAAAGGCTACATCCCGGGCACATCCTTGAGGAGCCGGGCCCTGGTGATGGGCTTGCCGGTTTTTTGCTGGAGGAAGGCGAGGAGTCGGTCGCGCTCGGCCTTGTCGCGGGGCAGGGCAAACGTCTGGTCCGTGGTCCACGTTCGCCCATCGCCGAACCGGAGGCCCAGGTCCTCACCAGCCATGGTTTCCTTGCCCACCCGGCGATGGGTCGTGACCACGATCTGTGTGACGGTGTCATAGGGATGCACCTCCTCCCCGAGCGCGAAGAGCCGTTTGATGGCGATCTCGTCGTCGTTTAGCCGTGCGTACCAGTTCAGCACCAGCAAGGCGAAGATCGCGGAGAGAATGCCGGCGAGCAGGGCCAGGAACGAGAGCATTTTGATGAGCGCCTCGGGGTGAACGTTCTGGTGGCCCAGGCGTCCCTCGTCCCAGTAGAGGTATTCGAGGAAGCGGCGCCGGCCCAGGAGCAACCGGGTCAGCCCCGCCAGGAGGGGAATGGCACTGAAAATCCCCAGGAAGATGGCCGGCACCGCGAAGACGATCCCATAGGCGAACGGTTTGAAGAGGAACACGGCCGGCGGAAAGGTGCGGGCGTGTTCCTCTCCAAGCAGGTGCAGCAGGAACGCCCAGCCGGCGGCGAGGGCCAGAAACGTGACGAGGAAGAGCGGGATAAAGAGGAGATTGACCCATTGATACGACCGCAGCGTCAGACTGCGCGGGGCTGCCGCGGGCGGAGTTGCCGTGGGCTCGCTCTTCTCCTGCGCAGCTGGATTGCCGCTGCTCTGGGGTTCACCAGCAGGCCTGGGCGGCTCCGGCACCGAACGACTCCGCCTCGTGATCTCGCTTCCTGGCTGGTCGTCGGCCACTGGGATCGCTTCGACGATCTCCGGAGACGCTGGCCGCTGCAGTTCCTCCGCCAGACGATGCAGCTGTCCTGCTCCCGGGGGCAGCGGCGGGCGTCGGGGCAAACTGCGATACATCAGCACAGGAATCCACGGCACCAGCAGACAGATCGCAACGACCAGCATCAGGGATAGCGACACGGCTCACCTCCGCACCAGCCCGCGTCAGCCCACGTAAGGAAGGACGTAAGGCCCCTTGGGAATGACCGCGACTTTGGTCCGCGGACCGTATTCCGCCACCGAGCTGGCCACCGCCTGCTCGACCGAGTCGGCCGGTTCGACGTAGCAGCGCCGAAGTGTCTCCGCCGGCAGACCGTCGCTGACCACCTTCACCTTGCAGTGCTGCTGCACCTTGGCCTGCATCAGCAGTCTGCCATTCGTCCATCGCGCAGATGGAGCCGGGCTCCGGACTGGCCCCGGCGAAGCGATCGAGGTTGGGATACTCCGCGATCCGCCGCTGGAACTCCGGACTGCCGACGCCCTCGGTCAGGCTGGCGGCGAGGATGATGGTCCCGCCGCGCTTGACGATCGGCATGGCCCCCGTCAGCCCCTTGACCGCCTGATACCAGGTGGTGTCCAGCGGATAGCCGGCACTGGTGGTCACGACCACCTCGCACGGCTCCGGCACGCCGACGCGGACCACGTTGCGGACAAACTCCACCCCTTGCTGCCAGGCCTTGATCATGTCACCGGCCCCGACCCAGGTGATGCGCCGCTGACCGTCGATGCAAACGTTGACGATGAAATCGCAGCCGGCCTTGAGGGCGATGCGGGTGTTCTCCTCGTGGACGGGGTTGCCCTCCAGGATGCCGCAGTCGGCCCGGGGGTGCTTGAGGAAATGGGGGCCGTGCCAGACCTGCACCGTCTCCAGGGCGGCGATGCCGGGGCAAATCACCTTGCGGCCACCGCTGTAGCCGGCCATCAGGTGCGGCTCGATCAGGCCGGTGGTGATCTTCAGATCAGCCCGGACGTAACGCGAATCGAGCCAGATGGGCACGCCGTTCTCGGTCTGGCCCAGGAAGTCATGCTCGTTCAGCATCTTGCCGTGGTGGTTCTCGACCCGGTAATCGCGGGCGATCTCCGGACCGACCAGCTCGATCAGCTCGTCCCCCTCGTTGGGTCGATGCAGGCCCGTGGCGATCAGGATCAGGATGTCCTGGCGAGCGATACCCTGCCGCTCCAGGATCTTGAGCAGGGGCGGCAGGATCAACCGGTTGGGCACGGGCCGGGTGATGTCGCAGATAAGGATGCAGGCGTTGCAGTGACCGCGGGCCAGGTCGGCCAGGGGCGGAGTGCCGGTCGGCTGGCGGAGGGCCTGCGCGATGGCGTCCTCGGGGTTGGGCAGCGGCGCGGCGGGCTGAATCGTCAGCGGGCCGACGACGCGCTCGTCGGGAAGGTCCACGTTCAGTCCGGTTCGGCCATAGTCCAGGTGTATGCGCATGGTTGCTTGCTCGGCAAAGGATCCGATTCAGAGTCAGCGGAGCGGGCGAGTTCTGGTTATTGTCGCGGAGACACGAGGGATTTTCCACCTCGGATCTGCTGATTTATCGTTTCGCGCTGGGCTGGCCCAGCGCGAAACGATAAATCGAAAGGGTCGCTTCCGCGCGGCGGTATTCCCGCCCCGACCCCGACTATTCACCTGGAGCGATCGTTTGACGGACGAAGATTGTTCACCACCCGTTGCACAGGAGAGCTGAACCAATGAGCGGTTATCTCAGACACGTGGGTCTCTCGGACGCGGGCTTGTTCGTACTGACAGTCGTGCTGATCGCCAGCGGCCTTCCGGCCCCGCCAGCCTGGGGCGCGGAGGTCCCGCCGCCCGTCAAGCCTTCTACCTTGCGGACGCTCCGCTTGCCGGAGACGCCCTGCAACTACGCCAGCCCCGACCTGCCCGCCCACTTCCGGACCGCGGCCGCCCGGCGGTTCGACAACATGCCCCGCGGTAACCCCGTGACCGACAACGGTGCCACCCTGGGCCGGGTGCTCTTCTACGACACCCGGATGTCGGCCAACAACACCGTCGCCTGCGGCTCCTGCCACCACCAGAGACACGCCTTCGTTGATCCGCAGCGCTTCAGCAAGGGCTTCGAGGGCAAGTTGACCGACCGCAACGCCATGAGCCTGGTCAACCTGCGCTACTATCCCGCGCGGCCGGTTCTTCTGGGACGAGCGGGCTCGGAGCCTGGAAGACCAGGTCCTCATGCCGATCCAGAGCAAGATCGAGATGGGCCACGACCTGACCAGGCTGGTCGAGAGTCTTGCAGAAGGAGGCCGTCTACCGTCCCCTGTTCGTCAAGGCGTTTGGCGACAGCGAGATCACTCGGGATCGCATCGGCCAGGCGGTGGCACAATTCCTGCGCTCGATGGTTTCCTACCAGTCGAAATACGACGAGGGCCTCAACCAGGTCCTGTCGGTGCGGGACGACTTCCCGAACTTCACCCGCGAGGAGAACCGGGGCAAGGACCTGTTTATGCGCCGCTGTGCCAGCTGCCATCTGCCCGGCGGCCAGGCCGCTCATTTCATCATGAACCGGCCGCGGAACAACGGGCTTGACCGCGATTACAAGAACAGCGATGGTGGTGTCGGCGACCGGACCCTGAGCCCCGGCCAACTGGGCCTGTTCAAGTCGCCGGACCTGCGCAACGTCGAGTTCACCGGCCCCTACATGCACGATGGCCGATTCGCGACCCTGGAGGCGGTGATCGACCATTACAGCAAGGGGATCCAGCAGCACCCCAACGTCGATGGCCGCGTCCGCCGGGGGTTCAATTTCAACAACGCCGAGAAGGCCAGCCTCGTCGCCTTCCTCAAGACGCTGAGCGACACGAAGTTTCTCACGGACCCAAAGTTCTCAGACCCATTCCAGTGAAACGCTCTCTCAAACTGTAAAGGAGCAAAGCATGCGAAATCGAGTTGTTTGGCCGGCGCTGGGCCTGCTCGGCGCGCTGGTCCTGGTGGTCAGCGGCGTGGCACAGCCCCCCGGCCGGCGCGGAGGGCCTCAGGATCGGCAAGGCGGTCCCGGGGGCGGCCTCGGTCGTGGCCTGACGTCGGAACAGATTGTCGAGCGGCTGCTGTCGTTCGACAAGAACAAGGACGGCAAGGTCAGCAAGGACGAATTGCCGGAACGGATGCAGGACCTGCTGAGTAAGGGCGACACCAACAAGGACGGCTTCCTCGACAAGGACGAGATCAAGAAGCTGTCCACCACGCTGGCGCAGGACCGGCAACGGCCTGGCGCTGGCGGCCGTGGTCCTGGCGGTCGCGGTCCGGGCGGCTTCGGTCCGGGCGGTGGGGCCCAGCGGGCCGTGGACGATCTGAGCCTCTCGGGCAGCAAGAAGGACAAGGCCGAGGAGGTCCTCAAGGGCTACCAGGAGAGCGTCCGCAAGCTGATGGACCTGGCCCACTCGGACCTGCTGCTGAAGATGAAGGGTGTCCTGAGCGACGAGGAGTACACCAAGTTCAAGGCGGCCCTGGATCGGGGGCCCGGCCGTGGTCCGGGCGGCCCGGGGTTTGGCGGCCCCGGGTTTGGCGGCCCGCGGCCGGGAGGACCCGATCGGACCTCCGAGACGGATCGAAGAAGATCGAGGAGCTGCAGAAGGAAGTCAAGGAACTGCGGCGCAAGCTCGATGAGAAGAAATGAGCCGGCTGGCTCGCAATGCAACGACCGAAATGCAGCCGCGGGGACCCTGAGAGCTGGTGCCCTCGGGTCTCCGCGGTCCGCCTGGGCGGTTACCCTTTTTTCAGCACGAAAGCCGTGTTCACGTTCACCTTCTTGTCGGCCGCGTAGTAGCCGCTGAGGTCTCCCTTGATGGTGACCTTGTCGCCCTTCTTCAGCTCCTCCCAGTTCTGCTTGCTGACGGTACAACTCACCGTCAGCCCATCCGTGCCTGCCAGTTTCACCGTATGGAAGTCGCCCTTTTTCTCCTTGTCGGCCACCGTTCCTTCGAGGATGATCTCCTGAGAGTTGAGGTTCTCGATCTTGTACTTCTTCTTGGCGGCCTCGGCGTCCTTGGCGAATTCGCTGGTCAGCTCTTCGACCGTGACTTTGGGGGTTGTGCTCTTGTCCTCTTCCGTGAAGGTACACTGAGCCAGGGAAACGGCGAAGGCATTGACGCCGGTCACCTTGCCGACCACCTTGACCTTCTGGCCTTTGCCAAGCCAACCCACCTTGTCTTTCTCGCCGGCGACCGGCATGCACAGGACGTTCAAACCGACCACGTCGGTGGGCTTCTTCTTGGCCCCGGTCAGATAGAAGCCCTTGTTGTCGGTCACAACCTGATTGGCGGTGTCCACCTTTCCTTGCAGCTCCACGACCTTGCCGTCGTACTTCGTCCCAGCGGCCTTCTGGTCGGCGAGCACCTCCTTGGCCAGCTCTTCCGCGGTGGTCTTGATCTCCGGATTCTTGGCGGCCCCGGAATCCGACACCTTCGGATTGCCTGGCCCTGGTTTTGACTCTGGTTTGCCACAACCGGCCACCAGCACCAGGCCCATCGCAAACAGGACAACGCGGATGGAATAATGAGCGTTCTGGATCACAATCAGTCTCCTGAGGTTGGATTGTCCGGCCCCATCCAGCAGCGTGCCATCAAGAGACGCTGCCGTTGAGTGCCCCAGGCCCTTCACCGGCCTTAACAGGATTGTAAGGAAACTCGATGGAACGGCAACCTTGGGAGAGAATCCAGACCTGGTCTATCGCCTGGACAAGCACTGCAGGGCCGCCTGTCGCCTCTCGTGTCAGCCGGGGGCCTCCGATGAAACGCCCCAGCAGGACAGTGTTGGGAGCCGGCTCCGAGGCGTCCAGCACCAACCGGCGGACGTGTTGCAGCAGGATCTCGGGACTTGCGGCCATGGCGTGGCTCCTCGCGGTACGTGAGTGTTCATCTTATAGTGCCCGCGAGAAAGCCGGAAGCCACACTCATTTTCTGGGGCAGCGGTGGGCCTCTTCCGTCCGATCCGATCGTTCCCAGCTTTCCGAGACCCCGGTCACGTGGTAGACAAAGGGTGAACCCCCGTCCCTGCAACTTCAGGAGACCTGCCATGACCACCGAGAACCTGCCCTCCCGGAGCGGCAACCCCCTGGGGGACGACCTGCCGACGCTGCCCCCTCCCCCCGCCGGCCCCAATCCCCAGACTCTGCCCCACCCCACCGCGCCTGCCAGCGCGGCCACCCAGCCGCAGGGCCCGGGTCTGCCCACCGCTCTGCCCGACCGCCCGGCCGTGCCGGGATTTGCCATCGAGCAGGAGCTGGGGCGCGGCGGCATGGGCGTGGTCTACCAGGCGCGGCAGGTGAAGCTGAATCGCCTGGTCGCCCTGAAGATGATCCTGGCGGGCAGCCATGCCGGCGCTGCCGACCTGGAGCGCTTCCGCACCGAAGGGGAGTCCATCGCCCGCTTGCAGCACCCCAACATCGTGCAAATCCACGAGGTCGGCGAGCAGGGGGGATTGCCGTTCTTCGCCCTGGAGTTCTGCGCGGGGGCAGTCTGGAGAAGAAGTTGTCCGGCACGCCGCTGCCGGCCGGCGAGGCGGCGGCCCTGGTGGCGACGCTGGCGCGGGCGATGCAGGCCGCCCACGACAAGGGGGTGCTGCACCGCGATCTCAAGCCGGCCAACGTGCTGCTGGCCGCCGACGGCACGCCCAAGATCGCCGACTTTGGTCTGGCCAAGAAGCTGGGCGAGGTGGGCCAGACGGGAACGGGGGTGGTAATGGGCACGCCCAGTTACATGGCCCCCGAGCAGGCGCGGGGCAACAGCAACGAACTGGGGCCGGCCTGCGACGTCTATGCCCTGGGGGCCATCCTGTACGAGTGCTTGACGGGCCGGCCGCCGTTCAAGGCCGCGACGCCTTTCGACACGGTGCTGCAGGTGGTCAGCGAGGATCCGGTGCCACCCCAGCAGCTGAACGCGAAGGTGCCGCGGGACCTGGAGACCATTTGCCTGAAGTGCCTGCACAAGGAGCCGGGCCAGCGTTATGCGGATTGCCAGGCCCTGGCCGACGACCTGGGCCGGTTCCTGAACGGCGCGCCGATCAGCGCCCGGCCGATGGGAGCGGTGGAACGGCTGGGGCGCTGGGTGCGGAAGAACCCGGTGGTGGCCAGCCTGTCGGCCGCCATCTTGCTGCTGATCGTCACGGGCACGGGCCTGGTGACCTGGCAGTGGCAGCAGGCCCTCGCCGCCCTGAGCCGGGCCGACCGGGAGCAGAAACAGCGGGCCCTGGCCCAGCTCTCAGCCCTGCGCGACGCCGCCCCGGGAGCGGTCCCGGGCATCCTCGCCGATCTCGAAGCCAACCGCGACGACATCCTGCCGCGCCTTCGCGAACTGTGGCAGCAGCAAGACGTCCCGCCGGCCGCCCGCATGCGGTTGGCCCTGGCGCTGCTGCCGGTCGAGCCGGAATCCGTCCGCGGACCGCTGCGCGACTGGATGCTCCGGGCCGACGATCCGGCGGAAGTCCTGCTGGTGCGCGACGCCCTGGCGCAGGACGCGGCCGACCTCACCGACGGCCTGTGGCAGCGGGTCGAGGAGGGCAAGACGCCGGCGGAGCGCTTCCGGGCCCTGGCGGCCCTGGCCCGCTTCGACCCCGGCAGTCCGCGCTGGGCCCGGGCGGCGCCGGCCGCGGTGGAGCAGTTGCTGTCGGCCGACCCGCTGTACCTCGGTCTGTGGGTGGCCGGGCTGCGGCCGGCCCGGCAAGCCCTGATCGAACCGCTGAGCGAGGTCTTTCGCGGCCAGCGCTTGCCCGAGCTGCGTCTGACGGCTGCCATCGTGCTGACCGATTATGCGACCGATCAACCCGCCGTACTGGTGCAACTGCTGCTGGACGCCGAGCCGAAACAGTTCGCCCTGCTCCGGCCGGTGCTGGAGAAGCATCGGTCGGAGGCCGTCCGCTACCTGCGGCAAATCGTGGCCCACGGCGCGTTCGCCGGGATGGAGCGTGCCGCCCTGCCCCGGCAGCAGGCCCAGGCCGCCGTGACGCTCCTCTGTCTGCAAGACAGCGAGCCGGTCTGGCCTCTCTTCCGGCACAGCCCCGACCCCGAGGCACGCTCGTACCTGCTTGAGCAGGCGGGCTTGCTCCGTGTCGATCCCCGGCTGCTGGTGCAGCGTCTGGAGCAGGAGACGGACGTGTCGGCCCGGCGGGCGCTGATCCTCTCCCTGGGCGAATACCCCGCCGAGCAGCTGCCCGACGAGTTCCGCCAGCCGCTGACCCGGAAGCTGCTCGACTGGTATCGGGACGATCCCGATCCGGGCCTCCACGCGGCCATTGACTGGTTGCTGCGGTCCGGCCGGGAAGGTCCCAGGCCACGGCCTCTGGACTGGGGGCAGGCCAAGCAACTGCGGCAAATGGACGAGGAACGGAAGCAGCGCGACCCGGACGGACCACGACGCTGGTACGTCAACGGCCAGGGACAGACGCTGGTGCTGGTGCCGGGACCGGTCGAGTTTCGCATGGGCTCACCACCCTCCGAGCCGGGACGCGGAGACGACGAGGAGACGCCGCACCTGGAGAAGATTAATCGAAGTTTTGCCCTGGCGTGCAAACCGGTGACCGTCGAGCAGTTCCAGCGCTTCCTCAAGGACCGGCCGGAGGTCAAGCACGATCACGTCAAGCGTTACAGTCCGGACCCGGAGGGACCGATCGTGAACGTGACGTGGTTCGAGGCGGCCCAGTATTGCAACTGGCTGAGCGCGAAGGAAGGGATTCCCCGGCAAGAGTGGTGCTACCCGGAGAAGATCGACGAAGGAACGAAACTCGATCCGGATTATCTGAAACGCACGGGCTATCGCCTGCCCACCGAAGCCGAGTGGGAGTACGGCTGCCGCGCCGGGGCCTTGACCAGTCGCTGCTATGGATCGTCGCTGGAGTTATTGCAGCGCTATGCCTGGCATCTGAAGAACAGTGACGATCGCGCCTGGCCGGTGGGCCAGAAGCGGCCCAACGACCTGGGCCTGTTCGACGTGCATGGCAGTGTCTGGAACTGGTGTCAGCAAAGCGGCGGGGGAAATTCATCTGGGGCAGCAGGCCAAACCGCGGCGGACAAGAAAGAGGACGTTCAAAAAGGTCCAGGCGGCTTGAGCCTTGCCTTGCGAGGCGGCGCGTTCAACTTTGGGCCGGCGGAGCACGTGCACTGCGCCCTCCGCATCCAGGACGTCGCACCGTCGTATCCCAACAACGCCATTGGCTTGCGGCTCGCCAGGACCCGTTAGGCCGTCACGCCCTGCAACCGGCCAACCTTCTCCAGCTCCTCGACCAGGTCGTCCGCGGTCTGGTAGCGGTCCTCGGGACGCTTGGCCAGCAGTTTCAGCACCACCCCCTCGAAGCGGGACGGGATCGACATTTGATACTTGGTCGGCTTGACCGGCTCGGCCTGGCGGATCTTGGTGATCTTCTCGACCAGGTTGGCACCCTCGAACGGCGGCCGGCCCGTGAGCAGGGCGTAGACGGTGGCCCCGAGGCTGTACAGGTCGGATCGGCCATCGACCAGGTTCATGTCGCCGCGGGTCCGCTCCGGCGACATGCAGTTGACGTCGCCGAGGATCTCGCCGGGCTTGGTGATCTGCTTGGCCAGGGTGCCTTCGATGGCCTTGGCCAGCATCAGGTCGTTGAGCTTGGCCTGTTTGTCGGTGGCTTGCAGCAGGATGTTGTGCGGGCAGACGCCGCGGTGGATGACCTGGTGGCTGTGGGCGTAAGCCAGGGCGCGGCCGACGTGCAGGGCCACGCGGTAGGCGTTGCGCCAGTCGAGCATGCCGGCCACCCCGAGACGGGCGATGGTCTGGGTCAGCACCTCGCCGCTGACGTACTCCATCGCCACCCAGCAGTACGGCCCGGTCTTGCCGGCCCCGTAGACAGTCACCAGGTTGGGGTGGCGCAGCGGCAGCACCGTTTTCATCGCCCGGATAAAGCGCTGCATCTCCTCGTCGTTGTTCGAGAATTCGGGCAACAGCACCTTGAGGGCGACCGAGCGATTGCCGTTCTGGGGGTCGTTGGCGAAGAAGACCATGCCGGTCTGCCCTTGGCCGAGGATGTAGCCGATCTCGTAATGTGCCAGGGTCTTGCCGAACAGGTCCGCCAGCTTGCCGACATTGGGCGCCGGCGCGGCCGGGGCAGCGCCCGCGGCCTGGGCAGCTCCCAGGGCAATCGACAGCGGCATGTCGCCGACCTGCAAGCGCATCTGCGTGTCCCCGACCTGGACGACGTCGCCCAGTTTCAAGGCTTGCTTTTTGACGGGGTTGCCGTTGACCAGCACGCCGCCGCTGCCGCCATTGTCGATGACGGTGACCTTGTCGCCCTGAAGCAGGATCTCGGCGTGGTTACGCGAGACACGGGGATCGGTCAGCCGATAGGTGGCAGCGGGGCCGCGGCCCAGCAGCAAGTTCGGGCCAGAGACGATGGTCAGGGCCTGGTCCTTGTCCGGACCGGCGATCACGAGCAATTGGAGAGGCATGGCATGGCCTCGCACTCAAGGGAACGGGGACAACAGTGTCCATTCGAGTGTGTCCGACCGGAAAGGGTGTGTCAAGAGGAGAGCGGGAAAGGCTGCGCATTCTTCTTGCGCGTGCCTGGCTTTCCCCAAAAGCCATTTCGGCTTATGCACAAATCCTGCTTCAACCGATAAAAGTGATAAAGTCAGAGCGGGAGAGCGGATGGGAGGGTAAGGGCATGGCGGCGCGCAGATTGCTGCTGGTTCTGCTGGCAGCAGTGGTCGGGTGCCAGACCTACCCGATGAGCCGCCCGCCCGATCCCGGATCGGCGAGGACACCGCCCGCAGGGATCCCGGCAGCGACCTCGGACATTCTCCCCTGTGCGGCCTCCGCTCCTGCATCCGCCGCGGCAACCGGGACGGTCGCCGCGGCGAATCCGGAATCGATCGAGACTCTCTCGCCGCCGAGAAAGGATGACGCACCGGCCGGGGGCTGTCCGCTGCCGCTGCCGGGACCCGGCCTGCAGGTGCTGACCCTGGCTGATCTCGAACAAATGGCCCTGGGGAACAATCCGACCCTTCCTCAGGCGGGGGCCCTGGTGCAGCAGCAGGAGGGGCTGATGGTCCAGGCGGGCCTGTACCCCAATCCCCAGGCGGGATACGTCCGCACCGACGCCGACCAGGCAGGGCAGAGCCAGACCGCCGGCGTGTTTCTCGGTCAAGAGATCATCACGGCCGGCAAACTCCTCCTGGCTGTCAAGGCGGAGAAGGAGGACGTGCAAGTCCGCAACTGGCAGTTGAACGCCCAGCAGCTGCGCGTCCTGAATGACCTGCGGATTCGCTTCTGCGAGGTGCTGGGGGCCCAGCAGGCAGTCCAGGCCAGCAAGGAGTTGGTGGGTCTGGCCGAGGAGGGCGTCAGCGCTGCTGAGAAGCTGCTGGAAGCAAAACAGGGGACGCGGCCCGACGTCCTGCAGGCCAGGATGCAGCTCAGCCTGATCCGCACCTCGCTCCAGGACGCGGAGTACCGCCACCGCAGCGCCTGGCGGCATCTGACCAACATCGTCGGGGTTCCCGACCTGCCGCCGACGCCCCTGGCCGGCCGACTGGAAGACGGCATCCCGGAGCTGGACGAGAAGCAAAGCCTCCAGCGGCTGCTCACCAGCAGTCCGTTGCTGAAAGCGCAGGAGGCCGAGATCCGGGCCGCGGAGATCGAAATCAAGCTGGCCCGGCGCAGGCAGTCCCCAACGTCAGCGCCCAGGTGGTGATCCAGCGCGATCACATCGAGAAGTTCAGCAGCGTCAGCACGTTCCTGGCCATGCCGGTCCCTCTGTTTAATCGCAACCAGGGGAATATCATCAATGCCAGGGGCGTGCTGGTGCAGCAGCAGAAGGAGTACGAACGCCTCCGCCTGGCACTGAGCGATCAGCTGGCCACGTCCTTCCGCACTTACCTGACCCTGCGGGCGCAGGCCCAGCGGCTGGAGAAAGAAGTCCTGCCCCTGGCGAAGGAGAACCTGGAGCTGACCACCCAGGCCTACAAGGCCGGGCGGATCGACTTCCTGCGGGTCCTGAACGCGCACCAGTCGTACTTCCAGGCGAACCTGGCCCAGATCGAGATCTTCACCGAGCTGCACAAGGTGGTGGTCGAGATTCAGGGACTCCAGTTGACCGGCGGTCTGAATCCGACGGAGATTGGCACCGCGCTGCAGACGACGCCGGGCGCCGGCACAAGCGGCCTGCGCGGCGTCCTGTTGCAGCAGCTCCAGGAACAGAAGGGGACAGGCCCCCGGAACCTTCCGGGCGTCATCCAGGCCGGAGAGAAGTGAGCCGGCTTTGATCGAGACAACAAGGAACCTCTTCATGCGTCCGCTGCTTGCTCTGCTCAAGTGGTCCCTGGCCCTGGGGCTGATCGGGAGCGTGTTGTTTGGCCTCTACCTGGTCCACCTCAAGGCGCGGGGCGAGCGGAACCGGGAAACGGCTGGCGGCGACACGATCGAGTCCCCGAGGTTGCCCCGAGCCGGTGTCGTGGACCTCGAAGAAGACGAGGCCGAGCGTTATGGCCTGGAAGTGCAGCCAGGCCGGGCGGTCCCCTGGTACGCGCGGGTGTCGGTCTGCGGCCGGGTGGTTCCCAACCCCCAGGCCAGCGCTGAAATCCGTTCTCCTTTTGCCGGCGTGCTGCGGGCGGCGTCTGGTTCCTGGCCCACACTCGGACAGCACGTCCGAGCCGGGCAGACACTCGGCCGGGTGGACGTCCGGGTGGGGCCGGAGGTCCGGCTCGACCTGGAGAACAAGCTCGCCGAGGCACGCATTCGCCAGCAGGGGGCCGAGGAAGAAGTCAAGCTTCAGCAAAGCCGGGCCGACAGCCTCAAGAGTGTGACTTCCCAGCAAATCCTCTCCCGGGGGGAGCTGGACGCCGCGCTGATCCAGCTGGCCCAGGCGAAGAACCAGCTGGCCACCGCCAAGGCGGCCGCGGAGCTGTGGCAGAAGGCCCTGCGCGAGGTCGAGCGCCACAACGACGATGCCGGCTCTCCCTGGAGCCAGCCGCTGCTGGCGCCGGCGGAGGGAGAAGTCACCGATCTGGCGGGCCGGCCGGGGATGGCCACCGAGGCCGGCGCCTCGGTGCTCACCCTGGTGGACTTCCGCCGCCCCCTGATTCGCCTCGACCTTCCCCCGGAAGTCCTCGCGCAGGGCGGACCGCCCCGGCAGGTGCAGGTGCAGATCCCCATCGCCTCCTTACCCTCCCTGGGCGGTGTCCTGAACTCCTCCCAGGCCGACAAGTCCCCGCCGTTGGTCGAAGCTCATCTTGCCGGCCCCGCGCCACGAATCGACGTGACCTCCCAGTTCGTGAGCTACTGGTATGAGCCTCGCCTTCCCGTTCCAGGAGAGAGCGCCGGCAGCGCCCTCTGGCGGCCGGGAGTGCAGGTGACGGCCGAGGTGCGGCCCGCGGGGGCGGGCCGGCAGGCGGCCATCGCCGTGCCGGCCCGGGCCATTCTGTACCACGAGGGCCGGCCGCTGGTTTACGTACGCATCAGTCCCGAGAAGTTCCAGCGCCGCGAAGTCCGTCTGCTGGGACGCGAGGGAGACAGCTGGGTCCTTGCTCCCCGGCAGGGCGACCTGCCCGTCGGAGTCACGGTGGGAGAGGCGGTGGTCACCCACGCGGCCCAGGTTCTCCTCTCGAAGGAATTCCTCGTCGGCGCGGCGGACAACGACTGACAAGGTGACAGGGTGACAAGGTGACAAGGTGACAAAGACACCGGACGATGTCACCCTGTCATCGGATGAAGGCCTGCTTCTTCAGCGAGAGCGAATTCTTCCATGCTTCAAGCCATCGTGTCCTGGTCCCTGCGCAACCGCGCGGTCGTGCTTGTCCTGGCCGTCCTGTTCCTCCTGGCTGGACTCTATGCGGCCGACCACGCCCGCCTTGATGCGTTTCCCGAGTTCGCCCCGCCCCAGGTCATCGTGCAGATCGAGGCGCCCGGACTGTCAGCCCGCGAGGTGGAGCAGCTCGTGACTCTGCCGACCGAGCAGGCGCTGAGCGGCACCCCGGACCTGGAGGTGCTGCGTTCCCGCTCCATTCAGGGGCTGTCCGCGATCACGGTCGTGTTCCAGGACGGCACCGACATCTACCGCGCCCGCCAGCTCGTCGCCGAGCGTCTCGCCGAAATGGCCGGACATCTGCCGGCCGGCGTGAAGACGCCGCGGCTGGGGCCGATGACGAAGACCACGGGACGGCTGGTGGTCTTCGGCTTCACCTCGGACACCCTGTCGCCCCTGGAGCTGCGGGACCGCATCCAGTGGGTCGTGAGGCCGCGGCTGCTGGCCGTCCGTGGCATCGCCGAGGTCACGCTCTTTGGCGGCGGGGTCCGCCAATTCCAGGTGCAGGTCAACCCGGATACGCTCGCGGCCCACCAGCTCACCCTCACCGACGTGCTGGAGGCCACCCGCCAGGCCACGGGCGTGCGCGGCGCCGGCTTCCAGGAGAACGGGAACCAGCGCCTCGTTGTGCGCACCGAGGGCCAGGTCTACTCCGCCGCGGAACTGGGCGAGACGCTCGTTACCACCAGTGCGGGGACTCCGGTTCGCCTCCGCGACGTGGCCCGGGTGGTAGAGGGGCCGGAGCCGAAATTCGGCGATGCCCTCATCAACGGCCGGCCGGGGATGGCGCTGCTGGCTTATCGGCAGTTCAACAGTGACACGCTGGCGGTGACGCGCGCCCTGGAAGCCGAGCTGGCAAAGCTCCGGCCGGAGTTGGAACGCGAGGGAATCACGGTCAATCAAGACCTGTTCCGCCAGGCCGACTTCATCCAGAACGCGGTCGGCAACGTCACGCACTCGCTCCTGCTGGGGGCGGTGCTGGTCGCCGTCGTGCTTTGTGTGCTCCTCTTCAACCTGCGCACGGCCCTCATCTCGCTGACGGCCATTCCGCTGTCGCTGCTGGCCGCCGTGTTCATCCTCTGGGCCTTCGGCGTGAGTCTGAACACGCTGACGCTGGGCGGCCTGGCCATCGCCGTCGGCGAGGTGGTCGATGATGCCATCATCGACGTGGAGAACATCTTCCGCCGCCTGCGCGAGAATGCCCGACTGCCCCTCACCCCCGACCCCTCTCCCCAGCAGGGAGAGGGGAGAGCAAGGCGTTCGGCGCTCGAGGTGGTGCTGTCGGCCTCGCTGGAGGTGCGCAGCGCAGTGGTCTACGCCACGTTCATCGTGGTGCTCGTTTTTGTCCCGGTCTTCTTTCTGAGCGGCGTGCAGGGCCGGCTGTTCGCCCCGCTCGGTTACGCCTATGCCCTCGCCGTGCTGGCCTCACTGGTGGTGGCGCTGACCGTGACGCCGGCCCTGGCGCTGCTGTTTCTCCAACGGGCCACCGGGGCTGTGGAGCCGCCGCTGCTGCGCTGGTTACAGGGCGGTTACGAATGGCTGGTCCGTCGCCTGGACCGCGAGTTCCCTCTGCTGGCGGCGGCGCTGGTCGTGCTGCTGGCGGCGGCCGGCTGGGCACTGTCCCGGTTCGGCGGCGAGTTCCTTCCGGAGCTGCGCGAGAGCCACCTGATCGTCCACGTGCAGGGCCTTCCCGGCACGTCGCTGCAACAGTCGGTCGCCACCGGCGCTGCCGTGACTCGTGACTTACGCCAGGAACCGGCCGTGCGCGGCGTCTGTCAGCTGGCCGGCCGCACGGAACTCGGCGAGGACACCTGGGGGGTGGAGTACAGCGAGCTGGAAGTCCCACTCCGGCCTGGCGCCGCCGAGGATGTCGGCCAGGTGCAGCGCTCGCTTCAAGAGAAGCTGCCGAAGCGCTTCCCCGGGTATGCGTTCAACGTCTTCACCTTCCTGTCCGAGTGTATCCACGACAGCCTGTTCGGCTCCGTCGCCCCGGTGGCGGTGAAGGTCTATGGCCACGACCTGGCAGCGGTGGACCGGGCCGCTCAGGACATCGCCCGGGTGCTCGCCGAGGTTCCCGGCAGCGTGAACCCCCGGCCGGAGACGCAGACGGGGCAGCCCGAGCTGGTGATCCGCGTGCGCCGCGACGACGCCGCCCGCCATGGCCTGCGCAGCACCCAAATCCTGGACGCGGTGCATGCGGCGTATCAAGGCGCGGAGGTCGGCCAGACTTACGAGGGCAACCGGGTGATCGATGTGGTCGTGATCCTCGACCCCGCGACGCGGAACGATCCGGCGAAAGCGGCCGACCTCTGGATTGCCGTTCCAGCGGGCCCTCCTGCCCCGGACGTTGCCACGAGGCTCGTCGCCGCGGGCGGAAGCCCGGCGGACAGCCTCGGCAGCCAGGATGCGGCCGGCGGCCGGGTGCAGTTGAAGCGGGTCGCGGACGTGTTCCTCTCGGATGGGCGGTTCCTGATTACCCACGAGGGCGGCCTGCGCATGCAGACGGTGACGTGCGGGCTTCAGGGGCGAGACCCGGAGTCGTTCGTGGCGGCAGCCGAGCGCCGGGTACGGCAGCTGCGGCTGCCGCCCGGGGTGTCGTACGTCTTCACCGGGGAGCACGAGGCGAAGCAGGCCGCGCAGCGGCAGCTGTTGCTGCTGGGGCTGGCTGCCGGCGTCGGCATCCTGCTCTTGCTGTGGCTGGCGTTCGGGTCGGTCCGGCTGCTCCTGCTGGTACTGCTGAACCTGCCGTTCGCCCTGCTCGGCGGCGTGGCGGCGGTCTACGCGATGGGGGGCGTCCTGAACGTCGGCTCGATGGTTGGCTTCGTCACGCTGTTCGGCATTACGATGCGCAACGGGATCATGATGGTGTCGCACTGGCAACACCTGCACGAGTCGGAGGGGATGCCGTGGGGCCCCGAGCTGGTGTTCCGCGGGGCGCGGGAAAGACTGGCTCCCGTTTTGATGACGGCGCTGGTGACCGGCCTGGGCCTGCTGCCCATCGCCCTGGGCAGCGGCGAGGCGGGCCGCGAGATCGAGGGGCCGATGGCTCTGGTCATCCTCGGGGGTTTGGTGACCTCGACAGGCCTGAGCCTGTTCGTGCTACCGGTCGTGTACCGGCGCTTCGGGAACGCGGGCTCTCCGGCAGGATGACAAGGTGACAAGGTGACAAGGTGACAAAAGCAGTTGTCTTCTGTCACCTTGTCACCTTGTCACGAAAGGCCGCGCATGGTGCCGGTGCTGGACGCGAACTTGTCGATCTCCAATCCCAGCCGCTGGAGCATCGACACGTACAGGTTCGGCAGCGGATAATTCTTCTGCGTATCGAACGCCAGCAGACCGACGTGTTTGAAGCCGCCGCCGGCCAGCAGCACGGGCAGGTTGACGTTCGAGTGGGCGTTGGCGCTGCCCATGCAGGTGCCGTACAGCACCATCGTCCGATCCAGCAGCGTTTCGCTGCCCTCCTTGGTCCCCTTCATTCCCGCCAGCAGACCGGCCAGCGCCTGGAACTGGGCCGACTCGATCGTCCGCAGCTCGGCCAGCGTTTCGGGCCGGTTGCCGTGGTGGGTGAGCGTGTGCGTCTCGTGCTGCACGCCGGGGATTTCACTATGGACGCCAAGGGTGTTGATGAAAAGGGTAACCAGGCGCGTCGAGTCAGTCTCCAGAGCCAACCGGATCAGGTCGAACATCAGCTTGCTGGCCGTGGCCAGCTGGTTCACGGCGGCGTCCTTGGGCTCGGGAACCTTGACGATAGGCTTGGGCTTCTTCTCCCACTCCTCCGACTCGTGCAGCTGCATTTCCAGGTCGCGGACACTGCTGAAGTACTGATCGAGCCTGGCGCGGTCCCTGGGACCGAGATCCTTCTGGAGCCGTTTGGCGCTGTCGTTGACGAAGTCCAGCACGCTCTTGCCCTTCTTCAGATCGTTCAGGCGAGCGCTGGTCTCCTTCGCCGTGCCCTGGACGAACATCCGACGATACAGAGCGGCCACGCTCCGTTCGGGAGGGATCTCGACGCCGCCCCGGGTGACCGACAGCGTGCCAATGGCGACGCCGATGCGCGTGATCAGGACCGGGATGCGCGTGAGACTGCCGATCCGTTCGGCCGCCACCTGGTCCAGCGAGACGCTGTTCTTGAAGGCGCCGCTGCCGGGGTGCGGGGCGGCCGTCAGGAACGACTTCTGGGCCGAGTGCCCGCCGTCCACGTTCGGATGCGAGACGCCCTTGAAGACGGTCATCTCGCGCCGATAGTCCTTGAGGACCTCCAGGTACGGCGAGGGCTTGTAGTCCATGCCGGAGCCTTCGGGCCAGAAATACTGCGGCAGGATTCCCAGGTTGGTCTGGATGGCGACCATCCGCCGCGGCGAGCCGGCAGCGAGGGCGTCCTTGGTGTGCGCGAACGCCGGGACCATCGCATCCAGGAATGGCAGCGCCAGGGCGACGCCACTGCCACGGAGGAAACCACGGCGGGAAAGAGACCGCAGGGAGCTGAACGTCGGGAAGGTCATCGGCGGACTCCAGGAAGTCGAAGGACGTTACTTTGTCTGAAACAGCGGACTCAGCACAATTTCGTGGACCAGCGAGCGAATGCCAAAGCGGCCGTCTGCTGTCTTATCCAGCACCCTCTCGACGGCGGCCCGGTCGGCGAACCCAACCGGGGCTCCGGTCGAATAGGTGACCAGCTGCCCGACCATGTTCCGGGCGACGGCCCGCGGATCTTCCAGCAGCAGCTTTTTGAACCCCTCGACGTCAGTGAAGGCCCGGCCGTCAGGCAGCTCGCCGGCCGCGTCCACCTTCGGGCCCCACCGGTACGGCACGCGCCGGCCGAAGGTTTGGGACAGGTCCGGCACGTCGCCGGTTTCGCCCAGCGAGCGGTAGCGGCTTTGCCGGCCGCCGATCACGTCAAAGCACTCCAGGGCAAACCCCGGTGGATCGATCTTCTTGTGGCAGGCGGCGCACGAGGCGTTGGTGCGATGTTTGGCCAGCATCTCGCGGACGGTCGTGGTCCCTCGAACGTCCGGCTCGATGGCCGGCACGTCGCCCGGAGGCGGGTCGGGCGGCTTGCCGATGATCCTGGTCAGCACCCACGCCCCGCGCTTGACCGGCGACGTGACCGTGCCGTTGGCGGTCACCTTCAGGACGCTGGCCTGGGTCAGGATGCCGCCCCGGCCGCTGTCGGCCGGCAGCGGCACCCGGCGGATGGACGAGCCGACGACTCCTGGGATGCGGTAATGCTCGGCCAGCCGCTGGTTGAGCATGGCGAAGTCCGAATCGATCACGCTGGTCGCGCTCAGGTCCTTCGCCACCAGCTCCCGGAAGAACGCCCGCGTCTCGGCCAGCATACTGTCGCGCAGGATCGGCCGGAACTCGGGATAGAGCTTCTTGTCGGGCGTGGTCTCGTCGAGCTGCGCCAGGTCGAGCCACTGGTCGGTAAAATCGGTGATGAAGCGCTCGGCCCTCGGATCCCTGAGCATCCGCTCGACCTGCTGCCGGAGGACGGTCGCATCGTGCAGACGTCCCGCTTTCGCCAGGGCGAACAGCTCGTCGTCCGGCATCGAGTTCCACAGGAAGTACGACAGGCGCGAGGCCATCGCCCAGTGGTCGAGCTGCCCGGCGGGCTCCTTGAGGAAGAGGAACTCCGGAGCGCACAGAGCCGCCTTGCAGGCCGTACGCATGGCCACCTCGAACAGGTCGCCCTCATCGAGGCGAGCCTTGAACAACTCGACGTAGCGCCCCACCTCGTCCGGCGTCACCGGCCGGCGAAACGCCCGCGGCAAGAAATCGGCCAGCAGCCGGCGAGCATCGACTTCGGGGGTCTCCGAGGAAACGGTCGAGAACTTGACGGTCTGAGGGATGCTGCCCAGGTTGGTGATGAACGGCTTGCCGTGCTGTCGATAAGCAAGCTGGAACAGATTTTCCGCTGGTCGGATCGGCAAGTGGACGTCGCGATCCAGCTCGTTGTTCTTGCGCTTGGGGTTTTGCCGCTTTGCCCCTGCCGGCACCGGCACCAGAGCCAGGTCGCCGAACAGCCGGCGATGGCCGACGGGCGGCCACTGATCCAGCAGCGGCCCCTCAATGTCAATCCAATCGATGGCGATGCCCGGCTTGACGTACTCGGCGACGTTGCCGCCCGAAAACGTCGGCCACAGCGAGGCCGCGTTGAAATGGAAGCGCTCGCCCGCTTCCAGCCAGACCTCGACCTCGGTGACGGTGGGTTTGAGCGACGGGGCATCGAAGTACCCCAGCGTCCGGCCACTGGCGACGATGGCGCCGACCTCGGGCCGGGGGCTCGGTTTCACCGTCCCCTTGTCCCAGAAGAAGCTCCAGCACGACATGCGCAGCCGGTACTTGCCCGAGAGGATGGGATAAAACGGAAAATGCGGTTTGAACTCCGCGTCGTCGGCGCGGAAGACGCCGATGGTCCCTTGATAGGGGTTCTTGAGCAAGTCGCGCTTGATCTTCTTGGAGTCGTCTTCCTTGCCGATCCGACCCCTGGGGATTGGGGCCAGCGTATCGTCGTACTTGAACTGCTTCAGGAACACGGTCTGCCCGTTGAACGCACTGTTCACCATGGCGTTGAATGTCCCGGGAATGTGTGCCTTGACGGTCGGCGGCCGGACCGCGTGAGGCGCGATGGCCGCGTCCAGGACGGCGTCGGCCGCCTCCAGGTACTTGGCCAGCTGGACGTGGGACAGGTCCAGGCCCGTTGCGGACTTGTCGAAGCCGAACGCCTTGCCGTCCTCGGGAAGCAACTCCTTGACCTTCAGCCCCGGCAGAGCGAACAGGTCGCGCAGGGTGTTCTCGTATTCGGTGCGGTTGAGCCGGCGGAACGTGGCCCGTCCCTCGGCGGTCCGGCGCGACCGGTCTGCTTCCGTCAAGCTCGCCGTGAGCTTCGTCAGAATGGCCGCGGCCTCGTCCTTGTCAGGCCGTTTCCGGGTCTTCGGTGGCATCTCGCCGGCCTGGATGCGGTCGTGAACCTTGACCCAGACGTCGAACGCGGCCGGGTTCTTGAAGTCGGCCGATAGCTTTTGCAGGTCGAGCCCGCCCTTGCGGGTTGTGCTGTCGTGGCAGCTGACGCAATGGTTGTCGAGGAAGCCGAGCAGAGAGGCGTCGGCGGCCGGGGCGGCCCTCGGCAGCAGCAAAAGAGCAGCGAGAAGGAAGGCAAAGCCGAGAGGCCTGGCAGCGCTTGCGGAAAGATGCGGCATCCTGGTGGACCTCGATACAAGGAATGGCTGGGGAGCTGGTCGCGAACCGGCTCGGGGCGGTCGATTCCTTTGCCACTCCCGTATGTAACACTGCTGGGTGGGTGGAGGTTTCGGGAGTTCACTTTTTTGGCTGCGGTCGAGTCGCATCGGTTCAGCAATCGCGGCTTCCGTCGCGCTAGGAGGTTTCAACGTACCCCCGGCTGTTCAGCCAATAATCTCCGCAGCCGCAGTGGAAGACGAGTTGCCCCGACCGCTTCCAGGTCTCCGCATCCTCCGGACGGACATCTCCATGCGCCAGGAACGCTTGCCGATCCGTGAAATACTCACTCAGAATGTCCGGCATGTCCTCCACTCCCAGCCACCGGTCTGGAATCCAGAAACGCCTGACGCGGATCGGACATTCCTGGTACTCCAAGGCGACGGCCCAAGGCGGCCTCACCCGCTCTGATCCTTTGGGATCGTCACGCCACTCGGCCGGGATTGGGTATTCCTCAATCCCTTCCACCCGGATCAGGTCCCCGGAGCGATCGAAAAGAACGGTTGCTCCGACGCTTCGCAAGAGTTGACGCTCGCCCAGGATTACACCGGTCCACCAACCATAGGCGATGTTGCTGCGGAGGGTGTAGCGAAACTCTGGGGAGCGGAAGTAATACGGCTGGTGCATCATCCCTCCCGTTACCCTCGCCGCTGTCGCCGATACAGCAACCTGCCACACGCCGCCGCTCCGATGAACCCCGCGTCATTGCCCAGCTCGGCATAGCAGATCCGGGTGCGGGCCGCCGGAACCGGAAAGGCCAGCTGCGTCGCGTGGTGCCGGATGCGCTCCAGGAACGCCGGCCCGGCGGCGATCATGCCGCCGCCGAAGACGATCACCTCCGGGTCAATGGTGTGCATCATGTTCATCGCGCCCACACCCAGGTAATACGCCGTCTCCTCCACGATCTTGCCGGCCAGGGCGTCGCCGGCGTGGGCCGCGTCGAAGACGTCCCGCGACGTCAGGTCCAGCAGTGGCTTGCCCAGCTTGTGCAGCACCGACTGGCCGCCGTCCTCGCGCAGCAGGTCCAGGGTCCGCTTGACCACGGCGGTGGCGCTGGCGTACGCCTCCAGACAGCCGAAGCGGCCGCAGCTGCACTGGCGCGGACGGGTCATCTCGATCTTGACGTGGCCGATCTCGGCCCCGTGGCTGTGTTCGCCTTCGAGGACGTGGGCGTCCTCGTGCATGCCCCCCAGGATGATGCCGCCGCCGATGCCGGTGCCCAGCGTGAACAGCACCAGGCTGTGCGAGCTTCGGCCGGCCCCGACCCAGAATTCGCCCAGGGCCGCCGCGTTGGCATCGTTCTGAAATGCGGTCGGCAAGCCGAACTGACCGCTGACGTACTGCCGCACCGGCACGTTCTTCCAGGGCTTGAGATTGACCGGGTCGAGGATCATGCCGGCGGGAATGTCCATCGTTCCCGGCGTGGCGACGCCGATGGCGGCGATCTGGCTCCGATCCAGCCCGCCGGCGCGGATGGCGGCGTCGATGGTCTCGCACATCCGCTCCAGCCCTTTTTCCTGGCCGCGCTGTACCTCGGTCGGCAGGATCACACTGCTGAGCATGGTGCCGGCGTCATCGACCACCCCCGCTTTCATGAAGGTGCCGCCAACGTCCAGGCCGACAAAGAACGGTGCTGTACTCATGGGACCAATTACCTTTCTCCCGGCTGCGAGCGCCTGGTGCCTTTATACGCGCAATCCCACCGCTCGCATCAGGGCCAGGGCGTTGCTGTTGCGCACCACGCCGGGTTGCAGCCGATAGTCGAAGATCATCTCGCCATTCTCGAAGCGGTCGGCGAAATGAACGTTGACGGCCCGCTCGCCCAGGTGCTCGGCGATGTCCGTCAGGGACAGGTCGTGCGTCGTGATCAGGCCGATGGCGCCACTCTCCACCAGGCCGGTCACCAGCGCCTCGGCGCCAGCCCGGCGGTCGTGCGAGTTGGTGCCGGCAAACAGCTCGTCCAGCAGAAACAGCAACGGCAGCGGACCGCGCGACAGGTCCACGATCTGCCGCAGCCGCAGGATCTCGGCATAGAAGCGGGATTGACCGGCTTGCAGCGAATCCTGGATTCGCAAGGTGGCGCCCAGGACCAGCGGCGACAGACGCAAGCGATGAGCCATCACCGGGGCCCCGGCCAGGGCCAGCACGGCGTTGATGCCGACCGTCCGTAAGTAGGTGCTTTTGCCCGACATGTTCGAGCCGCTGACCACCAGCAGCCGGAGCTTGTCCGTCAGCTTCAGGTCGTTGCGGACTCGGCGGGAGCGCGGCATTGGCAAGAGCGGATGGGCCAGACCCTCGCCATCGTAACAGACCGCGTCGGTGACGATCTCGGGGAAAGGGTCTTCGGGGTTCTCGTAGGAGTAGGCGGCCAGGGCGCAGAGGGCCTCGAACTGGCCGACCACGTCGAGCCAGTCGGCCACGTGCGAACCGGTGCGGGCGCGCCATTTCTCGATGGCGTAGGCCAGCTGCGTACCCCACAGCAGCAACACGGCAATGGGTGCAAACAGCTGATTGCGGCGCGAATTGAGCAGGTCGAGCAGGTTGCCCAACTGGGCGATCTGCTGCGAGGGGGGCCAGTCCCGCGACCGCTGGTGTGATACCTCCAGCCGGGCCTGGAGCTGGCGCAGCCGGGGCGTCTCGAAGATCGGTTTCTCCAGACAGGCCAGGACGTTGGCCAGCAAGGAGAGGTCCCGGCTGCGTTTCTGGACCACTTGCAAGACCCGCTCGACGCGCTGCCGCAAGCAGCCGGCCAGGATCAATCCCAGGACCAGCGTGACCACGAAGAACAGCGGCTCCCAGCCGTTGACGAGCCAGCCGAACAGGAAGACGACGTTGCCCAGGCCGATCACCAGGGCCAGCCAGCGCGGCCAGAACGGCCGAAGCAAGGGCGGCTCCGCGCCCCAGCGGGCCACGGCGGCGAAATCGACCCCGTGAGGAACGTCGTCGCCCAGCAGGGCCAGCTCCTCACGCAGGTCGAGCAGAGGCCGCAGCTCGGCCACGGCTTGCTGGCGGGCGACAATCTCCTCGGCACTGGCGGTGGCCCGCAGCCAGGAGGCCAGGGTAGTTTCGCCAGTGCTGGTGCGGGCGGTGCAGAGCAGCTCGAACAGCGAGCCGACGCCGAACAGATCGAGGTCGGCGGCGTAGGGATGAGACTCGTCGAGGAACTGAGTGCCCGGCCGGCCCTTGCCGCGCCATTCGTTGTCCAGTCGGGCCCGGCCCCAGTTGTAGAAGGCGACCGCCCGGCCGGCCCGATACCAGGCGCGGATCACGCGCTCGTGACGCAGGAGCAGGAAGACGAAGCCGGTCAGGGGGATGAGCAGCCACCAGCCCGAGATCCAGTGCAGGGCAAAGGCCAGCCAGCCGACCGCCACGCCGATCAGGAAGACCACCAGCTTGCCATTGCCGGCCAGCCGTTCCCAGCCCACCAGCCGCTGGCATTCGTCCCGGCGTTCCTGGAGCCTCCGGGCGTACACTTCGCGGGGCCCAGGACTGGCCAGGGGCAGCGCTTCCATCACGGCGGGCACGGTCGTTCCTCTGCGGTTGTTCCGGGGTCTGGGCTCCTGCTTGACCATAGCGAAACCGGCGCGTCCTGGCAGCGCCGGCTGGCCGTTTCGGCCCCGTGGGTGCGCTGCGCGACCCACGGCTGAGATATGCAACCCCTTCGGGGTAAAAAACTGGACCCGCGTTGTCTTTTCCCCCGAAGGGGTTACGTAACCCAGCCGTGGGTCGCGCAGCGCACCCACGGGGCGGGCATCACCGCTGCTCGGCCTGAATCCGTTGCCACAGGCGATCGATCGCCTGCTGCAATTCCGGCTTGGCCTTGGCCCGCTGCTCCTTGAGGTACCCCTCGGCGAAACGTCCCATGATGAGCAAATCCTGCTCGGCCATGCGCCGCACCAGCGGGTCGGCGTCGAGCAGCTTGGTCGCCTGGCAGATGGGCCGGGGGCCGGGCCGGATCATGCGGGTCTCGCTCACCTTGACCAGTTTGCCGGCCTCGTCCAGGGTCAGCGTGGCACTCAGTTCGCCGTTGCCGCCCTGCATCACCACCGTCCGGGCCGAGACGGTCTTGCCCTTGTCCGCGGAAGCGACCTTGGTCGAGTCGTCCTGCAAGGCGAACTTGTAGAAGCCGTCTTGCGAGTATTCCTGGGACAGCCGAATCCACGACCGGGCCAGGTCCTTGGCCGCATCGTCTTTTTTGGCGTCGGCCTGATGGCTCTTGAAGAAGGCTTCCAGCTCCTTGCCAGTGGGCAGCAGCTCCAACTTGCCATCGACGTTGTAGGCAAAGACGTTGGAGGCTTTCAGCCCCTCGGGGACCGGACGCCCCACGGGGAACTGGCGGAACAGGGCGGTCACGAACACCTGGGCGGGAAAGGCCCGTGCCAGCGGCTCGTCCTTGACCACCTGCACCAAGGCCGCGGCACCTTTCTTCTTCTCCAGGTAATCCTTGACCGCCTTCTCGGCCTTGGCCACGTCCTCGGCCGTGGCCTTCTTCTCCGGCGCGGGGGCGGCCAGGATCGGCTGCGCCAGAAACAGCGCGGTCAGCGAACAGACAAGCAAGCGAATCCGGAACATGGCGATCTCCTTGTGCGTCCAGGGGTACAACCGGAAAGGGATGCGGTCGTTGTAGGCCCTTCCGGTCTGCCTGGCAAGCTGGCGGAGCTTGCCCCCTGGCGCTAGCCCGGGGAGGACAGAGGTCAGAGGAGGAGTTTTCCAGCAGACGCTCAATTGCCCTTGTTCCTCGTCGTGCCCCTGTGTTAAGGGTGGCCAACTCCGGGTCGCCTGGAAGACCGGATACCTTTTCCCGAGATCGTCGTGCCATGGATGCGATCCTTCGAGCGATTGATTACCACCTGCCCGAAGACAGCCTCAGCAATGACGATCTGCGCCGCGAGTTTCCCGAGTGGGACCTGGACCGCATCAAGCGCAAGACCGGGATCGTCAAACGGCGGATTGCCCGTCCGGAAGAGTGCGCCTCCGACCTGGCCCTCCATGCCGCCCGCCGCTGTTTCGCCCGTGGCGTCTGCCGGCCGGAGGACGTCGATTTCCTGATCCTCTGCACGCAATCGCCCGATTACTTCCTGCCCACCACGGCCTGTCTGCTGCAAAAGGAGCTGGGCCTGCCGACCACGGTCGGGGCCCTCGACGTCAACCTGGGCTGTTCCGGCTACGTTTACGGCCTGGGCCTGGCCAAGGGCCTGATCGAAACGGACCAGGCAGCCAACGTGCTGCTGCTGACGGCCGACACCTACAGCAAGTACATTCACACGGCCGACCGGAGCGTGCGGACCATCTTCGGCGACGGGGCCGCCGCCACCCTGATCCAGGCGAGCCCGGCCGGCAAGGGTTGCACCATCGGCCCCTTCGTCTATGGCACCGATGGTACGGGCGCGGGCAACCTGATCGTCAAGGGCGGCGGCATGCGGCACCGGGTCGCGTCACCCAACGACGGCTGTCCACCGGGACCGCCCGTGCCAGCTGTTCATGAACGGACCGGAGATCTTCCACTTCACCATGCAGCAGGTGCCGGAGTGCCTGGAGCGGCTGCTGGAGCGCTCCGGCCGCGCGCTGGAGGAGATCGACCTGTTCGTCTTTCACCAGGCCAACACGTACATGCTGGAACATTTGCGGCAGAAGCTCCGGCTGCCGAAGGAGAAATTCTTCGTCGGCATGGAGGAGTTCGGCAACACCGTCTCGGCGTCGATCCCAATTGCCCTGCGCCAGGCGGAAGAGGCCGGCCAGCTGCGTGCGGGCACGCTGGTGGCGCTGGTCGGCTTCGGCGTCGGCTACTCCTGGGGCGCGACGCTGGTGCGCTGGGTCGTGCCGCAGGCGGCGGTCAACGCGGTGGCGTGAGTGAGGTTGCGCCCATCACCCCATTCGGGAACATGTCTTTCGCCAGCTTCCGGGCAATTGCGGGGAGGAGGCGACAGGGGTAGAATTCGGCAAGGGGTAGAGGGAAAGCTGGATCGACTCTCATCGAGTCAAGAATCCCGGTGAGGCGCTTTGCCCCTACCAGGAACAATCCGATGCGGATCGACTCCATTACTCTCCGAAACTTCTGCTGTTTCGATTCGCGCCGCTTTGAGCTACGCGCCTCGCTTCACTCTGCTCATTGGTGACAACGGTTCGGGAAAAACCTCGATCCTGGATGGGCTCGCCGTCGGCCTCGGATCGCTGTTTCTGGGTTTTCCCGAGGCTGCTGTCCCCCGCAGCATCTACCGCGAGGAAGTTCGCTTTCGCTCCTTGATGGTCGGGGAGACCCCCACGCGGGAGTTACAGTTTCCTGTCCAGGTCCAGTGCGAGGGGATCGTCGATAGCCAGTCAGGCTCCTGGAGCCGGGAGCTGAACAGCCTGGAAGGCCGCACCACCCGGCAACACGCCAGCTGGATTCAGAAGCGTGGCGAGGAAATGAGTCAGCGAGCCCGGGCGGGGGAAGAAGTCCTCTTGCCGGTCATCTCCTATTACGGGACTGGCCGGTTATGGGTGCAGAAGCGACAGCGAGCCGTGGAGGCCCTGCCTCCCGGTAGTCGCGGACTGGGCTACCTCGACTGCCTGGACCCCGCCTCGGACGAGAAACGTCTGCTGGCCTGGTTCAAGACCAACGAAATCGCTGCCATCCAGCGTAAGCAGCCCATTGGCGTCCTGGAAGCGGCCCGCACTGCCATCCGCACCAGCATCAACGATGCACGCCACGCCTATTTCGACGTCTCCCTGGACGACCTGGTTCTGCGCCTGGGGCAGGCGGATCTCCCCTTTCACTCCCTGAGCGACGGCTACCGCAACTTGCTGGCGATGGTGGCTGACATCGCGGTGCGTTGCGGCACCCTGAACCCGGCCCTGATGGATCGAGCGGCCACGGAAACGCCTGGCGTCGTACTGATCGATGAAATCGACCTGCACCTGCACCCGAAATGGCAGCGGCACGTTGTTGAGGATTTGTTGCGGACGTTTCCGAAGGTCCAGTTCGTGGCGACGACCCACTCTCCGTTCATCATTCAATCCTTACTCCCCCGTCAGGACGTCAAACTCCTGAACCTGGACAATCAAGCGGCGGCCGGCTTCGTCAACAAGAGCGTCGAGGAGATCGCGGAAGAAGTCCAGGGAGTCCCGGAAGTGCAGCGGAGCAAGCGTTACCAGGACATGATGAAGGCGGCCCAGCGTTACTTCCAGGCGTTACAGGACGCGCAAGGAGTTGCCCCGGACCAGCGAGAAACTCTCCGCCAGGAGCTGGATCGCCTGTCGGCCCCGTTCGGAGACGACCCGGCTTATCAGGCCTTCCTCCGGATGCAGCGGCTGGCCTCCGGAATTGATGGAGGCAACGGTGATGCGCCCCGTTGAGCGCGGCGCCCGGCCGGTCGATGCTGCCGGCGCTCTGCGCGTGTTTGCCCACTATCGCGAGGCCCGCGACCCCCTGATCGACCAGATCGGGGACCACTGCTCCTACTGCGAGCTGCCGTTACACGAAGGGCCCGACGTCGAACACGTCAAGCCAAAAAGTCTCTACCCGGGTCTGGAGCGGGATTGGCGCAATTTCCTGCTGGGATGCTGCTATTGCAACGCGATCAAGGCGGACGAGGACCTCAACCTGGCAGACTACTTCTGGCCGGACCGTGACAACACGTTCCGGGCCTTTGACTATCCCGTGGACCTGCCGCCTCAGCCTGCTGGGATGCTCTCGGCCGCTGACCGGCAGAAAGCCCAGCGAACCCTGGAGTTGACGGGGCTCGACCGGGTGCCCGGACATCCGCGCTTCAGTGAGCGGGACCTTCGCTGGCGGAAGCGTCGGCAGGCCTGGGGTGTTGCCCTGCTCTCTTTGCAGAACTTGCGCCAGCATGATTCCGAGGCGATGCGCACGCAAATCACGCTGCTGGCGGCCTCCCGGGGATTCTTCTCGATCTGGATGACTGTTTTCCGCGAGGATCCGGACATGAAGCGCCGGCTGATCGCCAGTTTTCCCGGCACCGCCCTGAGCTGCTTTGACGCCAACGGTGACCCCGTGCCCAGGCCCGGAGGGGCGATCTGAGCAGTAATTGGGTGCAGCACAGGGAAAGAGAACGCACTGCATGGGCCGCGAAATGAACCAGGGAGAGGTCGCCTTCGAGTTCGATGGCCGTTTCTGCCGTGTCCGGAAATTCGATCCGGCCTGAGATGAGGCATCATGGACAAGCGCATCAAGGCCACCGAGCCCACCGTCAAGCGAATCCAAACCAGTGAGCCGACCGTGCGGCGTCTCGACCCTCAGACCGTTGCTGAGGCTCTGGCCGGCGAACCCGTCCCCGGTCACGTCGAAGGGCGACCGGGTCCGCTCACGCTCCACGTACTGCGCGGGGAACTGCTCCGACGGGGCGACCACCAAGAGGAGAAGGGGATGGCACCAACACTCACCTACGGCCGGCTCTACGACAAGCTGGCCGGCCTGGGCTACAACCAGCGCAAGCTGGCGCTGAACGGCAAGACCGTGCAGGTTTTTGAACACAAGACCATCGACAATGCCATGCTCGTCCTGCCGGACAACGATCCCAAGGAACCCGTTGACCCGTTCGACGTGAGATCGGTGCTGGCCTATCTCCAATCGCGTGGCGTCGTGTCGGAACACAATCCTTTCCTGGATTGACCAGCTAAACCAAACCGGCCAGCTCCGCGCGGGCACGCTGGCGGCGCTGGTCGGCTTCGGCGTCGGCTACTCCTGGGCGCGACCCAGGTGCGCTGGGTCGTGCCGCAGGCGGCGGTCAATGCAGTGGCGTGAGTCCTCGGATTGGTCGCGGCCATCTCACGGGCCGTTGAAGATGTCGTTGTCGCTGGTGGTCGCTTTGTTGCCTTTGACGATACTGCCACGAGATTCAGGACGCTGCTGTAGCTGTAGATCCCACCACCCTCGCCCAGCACGCTGCCATTCGCCTTGTTGCCGTTGACCACGGAGTTCTGCACGTCCACCGTGCTCTGGATGGCATAGATCCCCCCACCCAGGGCAGTCGCGCCGTTGGCCTGGTTGGCGTTGACCGTGCAGTTGGTCAGCGACAGAAGGCTGTTGGCACTGTAGATCCCACCGCCCAGGGCGGTGCCAGATGAGTTGACCTGGTTGGCGTTGATGACGGAATTGGTGATCGTCACGCTGCCACCGATCGTGCTGATGCCACCACCCGTGGACGCCGACTGGTTCTTGATGATGTTGCTGGAGGCGACGGTCAGCGTGCCCTGGTTGGAAATCCCACCGCCGCCGCCGATGGCGGAGTTGCCGCTGACGGTGCAGTTGGTCAGCGTGGCCGTGTTCCCGTAAGAGGTGAACGCGCCGCCGCCGCCGCCGTTGCACACGCCGCCACCGCCGCCAGGGCCAAATCTTGCTTGGGTGGCGGAGTTGCCGCTGACGGTGCAGTTGGTCAGTGTGACCGTCGAGTAGAAGCCCGGGTTGGGGGAGAACAAACCGAGGTTGTACACGCCGCCGCCGCCGCCGATGGTGGAGTTGCCGCTGACGGTGCAGTTGGTCAGCGTGGCCGTGCCGAAGTATTTGTTGGCCACGCCGCCGCCGCCGCCGATGGCGTAGTTGCCGCTGACTTTGCAGTTGGTCAGCGTGGCCGTGCTCCCAAAAGAGTTGAACACGCCGCCGCCGCCGTTGAAGTTGCCGCCGATGCCGCCACCGAGGGCGGAGTTGCCGCTGACGGTGCAGTTGGTCAGCGTGGCCGTGGCATAATACCCCACGACAGAATCGCCAACCCATTGGAACAGGCCGCCGCCGCCGGCGCTGGCGGAGTTGCCGCTGACGGTGCAGTTGGTCAGCGCAAGCGAGCCGTAGTTGTAAAAGCCGCCGCCGTAGGAGGCGGAGTTGCCGCTGACGGTGCAGTTGGTCAGCGTGGCCGTGCCGTAGTTTCTCACGCCGCCGCCGCCTTGGCCGGAGCTGCTGGCGGAGTTGCCGCTGACAGTGCAGTTGGTCATCGCCAGCGTGCCATAGAAGTTGATCACTCCGCCGCCGACAGCAGCGGCGTTGCCGCTGACCGTGCAGTTGGCCAGCGTGAGCCGTGCCGGAGTTGCTCACGCCGCCGCCGCCGTAGGAGGCGGAGTTGCCGCTGACGGTGCAGTTGCTCAGCGCAAGCGTGCCGGAGTTGTTCACGCCGCCACCGTCTTTGGCGGCGGAGTTGCCGCTGACGGTGCAGTTGGTCAGCGTAAGCGTGCCGGAGTTGTTCACGCCGCCGCCGACGGTGGCGGAGTTGCCGCCGCTGATCGTCAGTCCCGAGATGGACGCCGTGACCAGCCCATCGACCTGGAACACCCGGCTCAGCCCGCCGCCGCTGACCGTCACGCCCGCCTTCGGGCCCGTGATGGTTTCGGTCTCGCTCGTGTTGCTCAGCTCGAGCTGGGTGCCCGTCAGAGTGATCGTCTGCGGCGTCTTGAACACAGTCTTATCGAAGGTGATATTCGAGTTTCCCGAACTGTCGGCGTCGGCGAAGAGGATGGCCTCAGGTAGGCTCAAGAGGCCGGCTCCCGGGAAGAGAGTAGCGCTCGTCGTATTCACGATCAGGGAAGCGAAGACCGGGCCGGTGTTCGTGAGGGCGAAGGTGGCGGGTGATGTGCCGTTGGCCGACGCCACGACCTGGTACGATCCATCCATGTTGTTGGGCGCGACGGTGGCAGCGGCCTGGCCGCCAGCGATGACGGCCGAGGAGGCGAACACAATCGCCGTGGCGCCATTGGTCGCGCGCTGGGCGACGAATGTGACAACACCCCCGTTCACCGGCTCGACCGGGTTGTTGGCCCTCACCGTCACCGCGAGCGGGTTGGCGAAGAGCGTGCCGATGTTCACCGTCTGGGGCGTGCTGCCGGCCACGAGTGTGAGGCCGGTGAAGCCCTGGCTCTCGAAGGCGCCGATGTCGATGGCGCCGACCCGGCCCAGGCCGCGCTGGTCGGTGGCGGGGATGCCCGCGCCACTGCTTCCCGCATTGATCGCCGGGCTGCCGGGCAGCAAGGCAACCGTCTGGGTCGGGCCCCCGTAATTGCCCAGCGGTGCCAGCGCGGCGTTGAGCGGCTGGGCGCTGGTGCCGGTCAGGTCGGAGCCAACCCAGCCGGAACTGGATCCGGTGTTGCCGATCAGGTTGTGGCCCTGAGAAGCGAAGACGCCGACGACGTCATAACTACTGTTCGCGGCGACGATCGTGTTGCCGATGGTCACCGTCGCAGTCGAAAACTTGTCAATGCCGGCGCCGTTTCCGCTGACGGTGCAGTTGGTCAGCTCCGCAGTGCCGCCCCTGCAGAACAGGCCGATGCTGGTGTTTCCGCTGACAGTGCAGTTGGTCAGGGTCGTCGTGCCGGTGTTGTTGTACAGACCGTCGCCGGTGTTTCTGCTGACTGTGCAGCTGGTCAGTGTCAGCGTGCCGGAGGCGATATTGGCCAGGCCGCCGTTTCGAGTGTTACCACTGACCGTGCAACCCGTCAGCGTTACCGTGCCGCCATTGTTGAACAGGCCACCGCCCTGGACGGCCAGCCCGGACCCGTTCGGCGCGCGGCCCTGGGTGATCGCCAGACCCGAGATGGACGCGGCGACGCCGCCGTCAATCTGGAATACCCGGCTCACGTTGTTGCCGCTCACCGTCACGCCCGCCGCCGGGCCCGTGATGGTTTCGGTCCCACTCGTGTTGCTCAGCTCGAGTTGCGTGCCCGTCAGCGTGATCGTTTGCGGCGTGGCGAAGACGGTCGGGTCGAACTGGATGGTGTTGGTCCCGCCGAGGTTTGCCTGGGTGATGCAATAGCGCAGATCGCCCGTTAAAAGACTGCCGGCTCCGGTATCGCCGATGCTGTTGACGGTGAACGTGGCCGGAACGCAGCGGTCCTCCAGCACCTCCAGGGCCGGGCGGGCTCGGTGTGGCACCTTGCGAAGCGTGCGCGTGACGGGGCGGGTGAACAACTGGCGAATCCAGGAACGCATCCTCATGGCGAACTCCTCAAGCAGGATGGAAAGCAGACCGCCCAGGGGCGGAATGCGGTAAGGGCGGCAATGGTGTCAAGCAGGTCCCGAAGCGCGGACCGTCGCCGCGACCTCACCGAGACACTCGGTGGGGACCACAAAGGAACTCTCCAGCAACGTCTCGTCGTCGTTGATCAGGTCGGGGAACCGCCGCGGCAGCACCGCCACGGCGAAGACTTCCTGAACACCGCTCTCGAACTTGAGCAGGGCGATCGGCTCGCCGCGGCGCAGGTCCACGACGCAGACGCCGCAGGTCCGCTCCTCGGGGGCGAGCCGCTCGGTGATCGGGATGCCGCTGAAGACGGCCGACTCGCGGACCTGCGACAGCCCGACGAAGGCGAGATCCCCCGCGAAGTCGAGCCCGCGCGTGAACCCCGGCACGGCGGCGACCGCCTCATACCGGCCGGTGTTCCGGTCCACGTGTCCGAGCGTCCCCGAGCCCGACTCGCAGACCCACAGCCGGCCGCCATACCAGCGCGGCGAGTGGGGCATCGACAGACCCCGGCAGAGGATCGCGCCGGAGTCCACGTCCATCAGCAGGCCGCCCCGCGCCTTGTTCGGCCGCCAGCCGGCCATTGTGTTCGTTTCGCCCAGGGCGGTGACGTACTTCGGCTTGCCGTCCACCATGCGCCAGGCCGTTGAGGTGGCAGCGGTCCGACGGCTCCAGTTCGGTGACGAACGGCGGCCGCCAGCGCGGCACGAAGCTCGACTCGGGATCGAGCGTGGCCAGGCAGGAGAAGCGGGTGTTGACGAACCAGAGCTGGCCGCCGGCGCCGTAGGCCATCTCGTGGATCAGGACGTTGCCGGTGACGTGGCTGCGGCGCGGCAGGAAGCAGGCGTCGTGCCTGCCGGCGGGCTCCAGGCGGTGGGCGACGTCGGGGATGTCGCGGAACTCCCAGACCTGGATGGTGGTGCCGATGGCGAGTTTGGCGCCGCCGTCGGCCAGGGCCAGGCCCATCGGGGCCTTGAACGTGCGGTAGTGGGAGTTGAGGTGGTCCCCCTCGTCGCGGAGCATCACCAGCTTGCCGGCCTGGTAGGTGGTGACCAGCAGCGACGCGCCCAGCTGCCGCAACAGGGCGGGGAAGTTCGGCGTGTGGGCGGCCCGCAGCGGCCCCGGGTCCTCGGTCCTGGGGCCGGCCTGGGGCTGGCGTCGTGCTGGCGGGGGCACCGGGGACGCTCAAGGAATGATCGCGACCGCTCTGGTTGGTCGATTCCCGCGACAGGCGCGCGGGGGAACTTTGCGTAGCCATGTTTTTCTCCACCTGCGCCCAGGGGAGCCGGAACAGGACAGGCCGGCTTCGTCGAGCGCTGCGGTCTCAAAGTCAGTCCTCGGTGCAGGCAACACCTTGGAAGCGCGCAGGAAACCACGCACCCCGTACGTGCGACCGGTACGGAGGGGAACTTCAGCGGATAAAACGAGTCACCGAAGGACAGTTGTCTGGGATTCGGAAAACAATCCAGGAAGGGAGGGCGCTGGAGGCGACGTCTCCCGGGGCGGGGTCAATGGACCTTCCGCCCGGTCAGGTCTTGCTGGTCATTTGCGGTCCTTCTCGGGAAGCTCTATCTCTAATGGATAGATCCAGCGAAAACCTGTCAGGAAAATGACCTTCTTTGGTCGAACGTTGGTAATGTACCCACCCCTGCAAGCACCGGCAAGCGAAAAACTGGAAATAACTTTTTTCCGCATTTTGGGAGACTTTGGCATCCTGGGAGAGGGGACCGCTCCGCCCCCACCGAGCTTGTCTCGGTGGAGCGTGTGATTCTGCACTACCGGAAGAAAGGCGGCACAAGACATTTCCTGCGCTCGGCCTGAAGTAGTGCCTGGAGCGGCTGCTGGAACGCTCCGGCCTGCGCGCTGGAGGAGATCGATCCGATCGCCCTGCGCCAGGAGGAGCAGGCCGGCCAGCTGCGTGCCGGGACGCTGGTGGTGCTGGTCGGCTTCGGAGTTGGCTGCTCCTGGCCGCGACCCTGGTGCGCTGGGTCGTGCCGCAAACGGCGGTCAACGCGGTGGCGTGAGCGGTCTTGTTGCGGGAGGGAAGCGGCAGACGGAATAAGGAGACGAATGCGGTGGCGTGAGTCGTCTGGCTTCTTTCTCTCCTTGCGGGAACATCACTTTCTCCAAAGACCTGGCCTGCGAACTCTCCCTGTCAAAAATGAACGCGGTTTAAACAATGAAAAATCACTTGAACGGGACCTCGCCGGCGCAGATAATCGGTTATCCGAAATGTGTCCGGACGGACCGAGGCTGAGATGTCCGCTCAGAACGACTTTGATCGGCTCATGGATGCTTGCGCCGTGGCGATGAAGAGGCGGCGCGGGAGGTGTTCCACCGCTTCGTGCGCCGCCTGATTGCCCTGGCCCGCAGCCAGCTGGATTCCTGGATTCGCAGCCGCGTCGAGCCGGAGGACGTGGTGCAGTCGGTCTTTCGCAGCTTCTTCACGCGCTTCGAGTCTGCCCAGTTTCAGGTAGACGGCTGGGACAGCCTCTGGACCGTCCTGGCGCTCATCACGGTCCGCAAGTGCCGTAATCGCATGGAGTTCTGGCATGCGGCCAAGCGCGATCTGCAGCGCGAAGCCAGCCAGCCCAGTCGCGGCGATCCGCTGGCGCAGTGCTGGCCCGCGATCCGACACCGTCGGAGGCGGCCATCCTGTCCGAAACGGTCGAGCAGCTCATGAAGGACCTGCCCGAACGCGATCGTGCCATCCTGACCTTGCACTTGCAAGGCTGCGACAGCGCCGCCATCAGCACACGTGTGAACCGCACCGAGCGCACCGTTCGCCGGACGCTGGAGCGAATCCGGCAGATGCTGATCGGCTTACAAGCAGACGCGACCGACAAGCGATAACAGGTGACGGTCGCGGGAGGATAACCGCCGATGTTTATCCACAATCGCTACCTGGCCAAGTGCGACCCGGACGTGGTGCTGGCGCTCGAGGAGCGCGTGGAGCGTTTCGAGACGGCCTGGCGCAAGGCAAGCGGCCGTGCCTGGCCGACTTCTTGCCGGCGAGCGGGATCGATGCCGAGCCACGCTGCTGGAGCTGATCCATGCCGACCTGGAATACCGCTGGAAGGCGGGCGAGAGTACACGGGTGGAAGAGTACCTGGAAGACTACCCGGAGCTGGCCGAGGAAGAAGAGCTGATCGAATTGACCGAAGCGGAACGGCGGCTGGGCCGGCGTTTCCCCAACTCCTCTCCCGCGGCTGGAAGGGAGGCAGGGAACGAGGCGAGCGGCTCTGCCCGGCTGGGCAAGTTCGAGCTTCTGGAGGAGCTGGGATCGGGGGCCTTCGGCAGCGTCTATCGTGTGCGCGATACGGTGCTGGATCGAATCGTGGCCGTCAAGGTTTCGCGCAGCAACTGGGAATGCCAGGAAGAACTCGATCGCTTTCTCCGCGAGACGCACAATGCGGCGGCGCTGCGCCATCCCGGCATCGTCACGGTTCACGAGGCGGGGCAAAGCGAGGGCCGCTGTTACCTGGTAAGCGAGCTGGTGCGGGGACCGAGGCTGGCGCGGCGGCTGGCCGCGGGCCGGCCGGCCTTCGGGGAATCAGTCGAGATCGTGGCTCAAGTGGCCGAGGCCTTCACCTCGCCCATCAGCGGCGGCTGATCCACCGGGACCTCAAGCCTCCAGCTATTCTCCTCGATGCCGAGGGCCGGCCGCTGCTGGCGGATTTCGGCCTGTCCCGGCGGACGACGGACAGCACGCTGACCGTGGAGGGTCAGGTGCTGGGCACGCCCGCCTACATGCCGCCCGAACAGGCCCAGGGCGACGCCCACCGTGCCGATGCCCGCAGCGACGTCTATAGCCTGGGTGTTGTTTTCTACGAGCTGCTGACCGGCACGCCGCCGTTTCGGGGACAGGGTGCGATGGTGGTGCGGCGCATCCTCGAAGAAGAGCCGCTGGCCCGTGACGGCTCGACGACAGCATCCCGCGCGACCTGGAGACCATCTGCTTGAAGGCCCTGTGCAAGGAACCGGCCAGCCGCTACCAGACGGCGGCGGAACTGGCCGAGGAGCTGCGGCGGTTTCGGCGCGGCGAACCGATCCGGGCTCGGCCGACAGGCGCGGTCGGCCGGCTGGTGCGCTGGTGCCGCCGCTGACCTGTGGTGGCCGGCCTGCTGGCCGCCCTGGTGCTGGTCACACTCACGGGTTTCGCCGGCGTCACCCTGGCCTGGCGGCAAGCCGAGGCCCACCTGGCCGAGGCACGCTATCAGAAAGAAGAAGCCGACCGCAATTATCGTGAGGCCCATCAGGCGATCAGCGAGTTCGCACGAATCGGTTCGCACCCTCTGATGACCCGATCGACCCGATGTGAACCCTGTGCGGACGGAGTTGGCGGCGACGGCCCTGAAGTACTACGAGAGTTTCCTCGAACGGCGGGCCGACGACTCCTCCCTGCGACTCGATGTCGCGGAATCGTATCGGCACCTCGGCAACCTTTACGCAAGCACTTCAGGAAACCTCCTCAAGGCCGCGGCCGCGTACCGGAAGGGCTTGCCTCTGTGGCAGGAGCTGGTGAGCGCTAGCCGGAAGAATTCCGTTTCCGGCGTTCGCTGGCCAACGTGTGCTTTGAACTCGGAAAAATCCATGTCCGCTACGGTCAGAACGAGGAGGCTGTACCGCTGCTAAGGCAAGCCTGCGACCTGCTGCCCGCCTGATCGCCGCGGAACCCGGCAACGTGGTGTATCTCCTGGACATGGCCCACAGTCACCTGCTTCTCAGCAGCCTCCTTAGCGATGCAGCGCACACCAGGATCGCCGAGCAATGTTACCAGCAAATGCTCGATCTGCTGCAGCTCCTTCACCGCAACGACCCGAGTTTGCGCGCCGATGCAAGCCAATTAGCCGACGTCTATCACCAATTGGGGTCATAATGCAGAGGGGGAAGCGTCCGCCGGGGAGCGCTGTTCGAGCAAGAACGCCGTTGCTGACGAAGCTCTGAAGGACAGCCCTGGCGACATCGCTTTACAGCTCCTGTTAGCGACGAACCTGTTTCCTTTGCTCTGCGCTCAGGATCGTTCGGCTCGTTCGCGCCGCTCTTGCTCGTTCCGACGGCTGCGTTGCTGTGGGATGAGATGTATCGAAACGATCCACCGATGAGATATGTCTCGTACTGCTGGCGGCTGCTATCACAAGATCGGCTACTTTACTAAGGAAGCAGGGCGATTGGAAGAGGCAGTCACATGGTATCAGCGCTCCCTGGCGTTGCGTCAGCAGCTTTGCCGGCTCAATCCCGAGAGTCCAAAGAACCGCAGCGACCTGAGCGGCACCTTGTACCGATTGGGACAGGCCCTGGAAGCAGTGAAGCTTTACCCTGAGGCCGAGTCAGTGTACCGTCAGGCGCTCGAGGACGAGCAAGCGGTATTCGCCCGGCAGCAAGGCGAACCCGATGTGTCGCAGCCGTCTCCGCGACCGCTGCGAGGCACTGGCTCGCGTGTGCAAGGTGCTGGGGCGAACGGCGGAGGCGGAGAAAGCCGTCCTGGAGGGCAACAAGCTAGTGCCGGCGGCTGGCACGCTGCGAACCGCTGGGCCGCGTTAACGAGCGCGGCTTACGCAAGCGCCGGCCGGCAACGGCGCGAACAACTCCAGCTGAGCAAACAGAAGCCACCGAGGCTGGCCAACGTCAGGCCGGAAGCGCCGGGACACTCGCTACCGAAGGCGAGTCTTGAAGCTCCAAGGGGCCTACTTCCAGCAGCGTACTGGCATTGTAGGAGATGGCGGAGACATTCAACCTGGAAATGTTGCTCGTATCGCTGACGATTCCCACGAATTCTCCGGATCCGGTAGCAGGAAGTTGCCATGAACCCAGAGCATTCCCACTGGAATCGAACGCCGTGATCTGAAACGGGTCGTCTCCAATGATGTTGCCTTCTGTTAATGCCTCCATTAAGGCTCCCGCCGCAGCGACAGGCTGGCTGAAGGTGAGGATTATTCCGGCAGAACTCGACGTGCCGAATGCGCCATAGATTTCGCCTCCATAATTATCAATGGCAGGGTAACCGGAAAGATTCGCTGGAGAGATAGTGGAACCAGATGCTCCGCTTCCGGCACCTTGAACAGAGACGTCGATTCCATTCGTGGAAACAATCGTGGGAATAGTGGCGTCGAATCCACTCCAGCTTGCAGCGTCGTTCGGGGCGAGCGAGTGGAAGAAGTGACAAGGATCAACCCGGCTTTCGCCGGCGTTGGCCCGAGAAAGGCAACCAGGACGGCGGTGAGGACGGCTCGAAGCAAGATTACACTAACGCGCATCAGTGACCCCTTTCGGAAAACAGAGCAACCACCGAAAAGACGACCGACCTCACGCACGAGGCCAGACGTCGTCCAATTGGAGGTGTCGCAAGGCAAGCACATAACGACGAGGGAAAGCGTGTTGGGCGCACACGCAACTCCCCTCAAATAGGTAAATCAGGAAACGGCGCCGAAATGGACAAAAAAATAATAGAAGCTCCGTCTCATTCCTGGCGTCCCCGTCAGAGTGCCAGAGAGGGACTCGCCTCGGAGTGAAAATCAGATCTAAATGGCAAGCCGGATGCCGAGAAAGAACAAGCCTGGTGATTTGCTGCAAGAGCTTGTCATTCAATTAGTTTGGACAACCAGAGAACAAACCTCGACAGATCTTCACTGTTCGTCGCTCGATACGGGTATTAAGAAAAGCGAACAACTGCTATTCAGTCTGCTTTACTGTTGGAGCGGAATCCATTAGAGGCACGAACAGCAAGGCGAGCGGCGCGGCGTCAGCCCGCCGGTGGGAGGCTTCTACCGGCGGGGTTACGCCCCGCCGCTCACCTTGCTGTTAGTGGGTCTTATCGATCCCAGCGTCCGGCGCAAATAACCCTTGGCGGTCCAGCCTGTGGATCTCCCCGGTTGGAGGAGAAGCCGGGCCTCCTGCGCGCTGTGGATCACGAGCCCTGACCTGGTTCGATCGCTGGTCTCGGAGCTGGCAAGCGAGGTGCGGGCACGCTGGTGGCGTTGGTCGGCTTCGGCGTCGGCTACTCCTGGGCGTGACCCTGGTGCGCTGGGTCGTGCCGCAAACGGCGGTCAACGCGGTGGCGTGAGCGGTCTTGCTCGGTCCGTTCCGGCTATCGGACCTCCTTGGCGAAGAAGTCGGCCAGGTTGCTGGGATCAACCCCAGGCAGTTCCAGGGCGGACAAAGACTGCAGCAAGTTGTACGATAGCGATCATGGGGTCTCCGGCTGCAAACAGGCAGAGGATCAGCCGATGACGGATGCGGAACTGCAATTGCTGCGGCTGCTTCGGGAGCGCTCGTTCCGGCAAGGGACGTTCAAGCTGGCGTCCGGCGACACCAGCGATTACTACGTAGACGGCAAGATGACCGAGGTCTTTTCCACCGGGGCCTATCTGATCGGCGAGATCTTCTGGGAGCGCACCCGGGAGCGCGGCATCGACGCCATCGGCGGCCTGGAGGTCGGGGCAGTGCCGCTGACCACCGCGACGGTCATCAGCTACCACCTGCACGGCCGGCCGATGGAGGGGTTCTGGGTTCGCGACAAGGTCAAGGGCCACGGCACGCAGAAGGTCATCGAGGGCGGCCTGAAGCCGGGGATGCGCGTGGCCATCGTCGAGGACGTGGTCACGCGCGGCAACTCGGTGATCAAGGCGGTCCAGGAAGTGCGGGCGCTCGGCTGCGAGGTGGTGCTGGTCCTGGTCGTCGTGGATCGGCTGAGCGGCGCTGAGCAGCTGTTCAAGGAGAACGCTGTCCCGGCGTACGAGGCAGTGTTCACGGTTCGCGATTTGAAGGGGCAGACCGACGGCGGCGGCAACCCCGCGTGAACGTGACGGCCGTCCTGGCCGTGCCTGCTGATGGCACAGACTGGGAAGCAGAGAGTCAATCCTGGACGCGCTTGACCATGCGGTGCAGGCCGGAGAGCGTGTGCAGGGCGACCGAACCCTCGTGCTGCCGAATCCACTTCCCCTCCACGGCGGCGCCGCGGTTCAGGTGGTTCTCGACACAGCAACAGACGCTGGCGACGAGATACAGGTGCCAGAGGAAGCAAAACAACCAGCCGGCCGCCAGCCAGGGCAGGAACCTGGTCAGGAGCGACAGCCGCGCCGCGTACAGCACGGCACCGACAGAGCCGCCCAGCAGAAGGCCCACGAAACCGAGGTTGAAGTCCACGTTCCGGATCCGCGCCTGGTCCTGGAAGCAAGTTGCCACGTTGCGCAGGAACTGGCTGAACACCAGCGAGGCGATCAGGCCGAGGACGAGGCTGCACAGCTGCAGCAGCGTGCCTGGGCTCCGCAGGTCGAGCGTGACCACCTCGGCCAGCCCCCGCTGCATGGCCGCGAAGGCGCGGGCCCGGTCCAGGTAGGCGCCGACTCCATTCAGGAGCGAGCCCAGCAGCACCAGAGTGAAGCAGACGTACATCACCTCCTTGGCGTGCTGGTGCTGGGGGGAGTACATCAGGCAGCGCCACTGGCCGAACAGCACGAAGCCGTAACTGAACACTGCGGTCGCGACCAAGGTGAGGAGGCCCAGCAACAGACAGCCTTCCCGCTGCTCCTGGATGGCGTCGCTGCTCATGCCGACGACCGGACCGTCCGCCAGGCCGGCGCAGCAGCAGCCAGCCGGTAACCGCGCCGCCGATGAGGATCACGTATCCCATGGCAACGAGGCGAAGGCCGGTGCTGACCGCTCTCCAGCCACTCTCCGTGTTGTACTGCCAGGGCGTCTCGGTGTGATCGGTAACATACTTGGCGGTAACCAGGCTCATGCGTGACTCTCCCCGAGTGTTCATGGGGCGAAGACGATTGCGTGCCGGCGATGACAGAGAGAAAGACAGCGGCCGCCGCCAGGCCGGGAAAGGGCGCGGTTTTCAAACCTGCTGCGGCGATCGCGTATTCCGGACGGGCAGGCGCACTGGGAATGCCGGTGGGACAGGAGGGGGACCGGCCGAGCGAGTTTTCAAGGAAATCTAGGTCACAATTCGCGGCCTGTCAAATGTTTCGCGCGTGAGTGAAAGCAGCCAACCGCAGCACAATGTCGTGTGTGTCGGCGCAATGCAATCCTGGATTTTGGCGAGGCGCGGCGTCAGCCCGCCGGTCTGGGCCGCACCAGCACCGGCGGGCTGACGCCACGACCGCGCAAAATCCAGAGGGACACCCGGAAAGTTGCTGGTTTCGTCAATCCCGACTTGACAGTTCAGGGGCTGACCCCTACCTTATTACTTTCCGTCAGAGTGTGCTGGCTGATGCTGTAGTGAGGGAGGGTGGCGGTGAGTACAGAGCGGATCCGCATCAGGATGGAAGCGTACGATCATGAGATCCTCGACCGGGTGGCGTCCGAGATCGTCGATACGGCGACGCGGACCCAGGCCGAGGTTCGCGGGCCCATTCCGCTGCCGACGCGCATTGAACGCTACACCGTGCTGCGCAGCCCGCACATCGATCGCAAGTCCCGGGAGCAGTTTGAGATCCGGACCCACAAGCGGTTGATCGAGATCCTCCGCCCCACGGGCAAAACGATCGAGGCGCTGAACAAGGGCTTGAGCTTGCCCCCCGGCGTTGACATTAAAATTCGTGTGCTCGCAGGGGGCTGATCCCGCCCCACCGGGCAGGAGGCTCCTGACACCCCGCCAGTCAAGCCGAGCAGGAATGGACCAGCAGTCCATTCCTGTTGTGTTTCCCTCACGGGTCACTGAGTGCGGAAGGGTCGCGAGAACGGGTGCTTCCCCCGGAAGTACCCGGTGTGAGCGTTTGCATTCGACGTAGGACGGCTCCCGTGAGCCGTCCAGACGGCTCAGGAGAGCCGTCCTACAGAGGTGGCAGCCATGTTGAAGGTCCCTGTTTACAACGTGCAAGGCAGCGAGGTCGGCACCATCGACGTCGATCCGGCCGACTTCGGCGGCAAGATCAACAAGCAGATGCTGCACGACGTGGTGGTCATGTACCTGGCCAACCAGCGGGCCGGCACGCACTCGACGCTGCGGCGCGGCGAGGTGGCCGGCAGCACCAAGAAGCTGTTCCGCCAGAAGGGCACCGGCAACGCCCGGGTCGGCCCCAAGCGCACCAACAAGCGCAAGGGCGGCGGCACCGCCAAGGGGCCCAAGCCCCGCGATTACGAGTATCACCTGCCCAAGAAGATGGTCCGGGCCGCCACCCGCATGGCCATCCTGAGCAAGTTCCAGGACAACGAGGCCGTCATCCTCGACGAACTCAAGGTGCCCGAGGGGCAAGCGGTCAACGGCAAGCCGCTGACCAAGACCAAGGAAATGGCCGGGGTGATCAAGGCCCTGAAGAAGGCCATGAAGCTCGACGAGTTGCCCGCCCCGAAGTACGCGAACGATGAGACCTTGACCCCCGAGGAGGAAGCCCGCCGCCGCAAGAAGCAGGCCAAGCGGATGACCTTCCTGATCGGCACCGCCGGCCTGGACAAGAAGCTGCATCAGGCGGCGCGGAACATTGCCGGCGTGGAGTTGATGCCGGCCACGGAGTTCAATGCGTACGTCGTGCTGAAACAGAAGCGCCTGGTGCTGACCCGGGCCGCCCTGGAAGAGCTGCGGCAGGCCGCCAAGAAGCCGATCAACCGGCTGCCGAAAGAGAAGAAGCCCGCAGCCCAACCGGCCAGCTAACCCCGAAACTGCCGGTAGGTCAGGCTTTCCAGCCTGACGGCTGAGACAGAGTCAGGCTGGAAAGCCTGACCTACGTGAGGAAACAGCCATGAAGAAAGCCAGACACGAGCGGGGCAGCGGCCCCAAGCTGGAAGCGTACCAGATCCTGATCCGTCCGCTGGTCACCGAGAAGGGCATGCACCTGGCCAACCGCCACAAGGCCTTCCCCTTCGAGGTCAACCCGTGGGCGACCAAGATGGAAATCAAGGCCGCCGTGGAAGAGATGTTCCCCGACGTCCGCGTCGCCAAGGTCCGCACGGCCAACCGGCCGGGCAAACAGCGCCGCTTCCGCTTCCGCATGGGCCGGCTGTCCAACTGGAAGAAAGCGGTCGTGACCCTCCACCCCGATAGTCCGCCGATCCCGGTGTTCTGAGAAGGAGCCAGCAATGGGCATTCGCCAGTACAAACCCGTGACGCCCGGCCGCCGGCAGGGCTCGGTCAGCGACTTCACCGACCTGACCCGCGGCAAGAAGAATAAGCCCGAGAAATCGTTGCTCGAGCCGCGCCAGAAATCGGGCGGCCGGAACAACCAGGGCATCGTCACTACCCGGTTCCGGAGCGGTGGTCACAAGAAGCAGTACCGCGTCATCGACTTCAAGCGACGCAAGGACGGCATGCCGGCCACGGTGCAGAGCATTGAATACGATCCCAACCGCTCGGCGCGCATCGCCCTGCTCAAGTATGAAGATGGGACCAAGGCGTACATCCTGGCGCCCGAAGGGGTCAAGGCCGGCGACAAACTGATGAGCGGCGAGAAGGTCGAGCCCAAGCCGGGCAACTGTCTGCCGCTGCGGTCGATCCCGCTGGGCATGAGCATCCACAACGTGGAGATGCAGCCCGGCCACGGCGGCCAATTGTGCCGCAGCGCCGGCACCCATGCCACTCTGACCGCTCGCGAGGGTAAGTGGGCCCAGATCACCCTGCCCTCCGGCGAGATGCGGCGCATCAGCTCGGAGTGCCGGGCGACCATCGGCATGCTCAGCAATGCCGATCACATGAACATCAGCCTGGGCAAGGCGGGGCGGAAGCGCTGGCTGGGACGCAAGCCGCACAACCGCGGCACCTCGCAGAACCCGGTGGATCATCCGATGGGCGGCGGCGAGGGCCGGACCGCGGGCGGCCGGCATCCGTGCAGTCCGCGCGGCGTGCTGGCCAAGGGCGGCAAGACCCGCAAGAAGCGGAAGCCGTCGAACTCGGCGATTGTTCGCCGCCGTCGGCCGGGGCCGCATTACGCTCCGAAATAAAGAATGCCGTAGGACGGCTCTCCTGAGCCGTCCACGTGCAAGACGGCTCAGGAGAGCCGTCCTACTGGACGCGGGAAGGCGTTTTCCTACAATTACTGCTTGCGAGATGGAGCAGGTTGCATGAGTCGGTCAAGCAAGAAAGGGCCTTACTTTGACGAGCGCTTGCTCGCCAAGGTGGAGCGCCAGGCCAAGGGCAAGAATCGCGAGCCGGTCAAGACCTGGTCGCGCGATTGCACCGTCGTTCCGGAGTTCGTCGGCGTGACGTTCCTGGTTCACAACGGCAAGCAGTTCACCCGGGTTTACGTGACTGAGGACATGGTCGGCCACAAGCTCGGCGAGTTTTCCCCGACCCGGATCTTCAAGGGGCACTCCGGCGGCAAGTCCAAGGCGGCCGCCAAGTAAGGCGAGAGGCAACATCGAGGGAGCCATGAGGTTTCGTGCCAGTCATCGTTTTGCGGATCAGTCGTCGCGGAAGATCAGGCCGTTTGTGGCGCTGATCCGCAATCGTCCAGTGGACGAGGCGCTGGAATTGCTCCAGTACCTGCACAACCGCAGCGCCCGGCTTCTGGAAGCCGTGGTCAAGAGCGCCGTGGGCAACGCCGAGGACCAGGGCGCCATCGACATCGAGGACCTGGTGGTCAGCGAGGCCTGCGTGGACGCCGGCCCGATCATGAAGCGCATCATGCCCCGGGCCCGCGGCACCGCTTACCCGATCAAGCGGCGCTACTCCCACATTCGCGTCGAACTGTGGGACGGCGAGCCGGAGGCACCTGAGACGACGGCCTAATTGCAAGGTGGGGTACACTGAATCATGGGTCAGAAAGTTCGGCCAACGGGTTTTCGTACCGGCATCATGGTGGACTGGCTCAGCCACTGGTATGCCGACAAGCAACACTTTGCCGACCTGCTGGTCGAGGATCAGAAGATCCGCGGCTTCATCAAGAAGAAGTTCCCCGATGCCATGATCGCCAAGATCCGGATTCATCGCACGGCGGACAAGGTGACCGTCTTTGTCCACTCCGGCAAGGTCGGCTTCCTGATCGGCAAGAAGGGCGAGAAGATTGACCGCCTCACCGCCGACCTGGAGCATCTGACGCACCGGCGCATGGAAGTGAAGACGATGGAGGTGGCCAACCCCCATCTGGATCCGCAGCTGGTCGCCCAGGACATCGCCGAGCAGCTACAGAAGCGGGCCAGCTTCCGGCGGACGATGAAGAAGGCCATCGACACGGCCATGGATGAAGGGGCCAAGGGGATCAAGGTGCAGCTGGCCGGCCGGCTGGGCGGCTCGGAAATGGCCCGGACCGAAGTGGCCATGCAAGGCCGGCTGCCGCTCTCGACCCTGCGCGCCAAGATCGATTACGGGTTTACCGAGGCCAAGACCGCCCAGGGGCACATCGGTATCAAGGTGTGGATCAATAACGGGGACTACTTACTCCCGGAGGAGAACAGCGATGCCCCTAATGCCCAAGCGGGTAAAGTTCAGAAAAAGCCAGCGCGGCAAAATAAAAGGTAACGCCACCCGCGGCAACACGGTGTCCTACGGCGAGTTCGGCTTGCAGTCCCTCGAGGGCGGCTGGCTGAGCGCCGAGGCCATCGAGGCCGGGCGCATCACCGCCTCGCACGCCATCCGCGGCGAGGGCCGGCTGTTTATCCGCGTCTTCCCGCACAAGTCGGTCACCGCCATCCCGCTCGAAACCCGCATGGGCAAGGGCAAGGGCGAACCGGAGTTCTGGGCCGCGGTCATCAAGCCGGGCATGATCCTGTTCGAGCTGGGCGGCGTGCCCGAGGTCGCGGCGCGCGATGCTCTGGCGAAAGTGGCGTACAAGATGCCGTTCAAGTGCCGGCTGGTCACCCGCCGGCCCAACGTGGGGTGAGTGAGACGACTTCCATGAAAGCCAAGGAAATGCGGACCTTGACCGACGATCAGCTGGACCTGACCCTCAAGGACACCTTGAAGAACCTGTTCCACCTGCGTCTGCAATCCGCCACCGAGCGTCTGGAGACGCCCAGCGAGATCAAGAAGGCCAAGAAGGAGATCGCCCGGATCAAGACGATTCAGCGCCAGCGTGAGCTGGACGCCCAGAAGGCGGCCAGCGGGGAGACGAAGAAGTAATGGCCGAGACAGCGACAGCCAAGCGCGGCCAGCGCCGCGCCCTGACCGGAGTGGTCACCAGCGACAAGATGAACAAGACCCGGCGCGTGGAAATTCCGCGCCTGGTCAAGCACGCCCGCTACGGCAAGTACATCCGTCGGCGCACCATCTGCCACGTCCATGACGAAACCAACGAGTCGCACAAGGGCGACGTGGTCGAGATCATGGAGAGCCGGCCGATCTCCAAGACCAAGCACTGGCGGCTGGTGCGCGTCGTAACCAAGGGGCCCGGGCACGTTCCCGTTGTGGCGGCGACGCCCGAGGAGCCGGCCGCGCCCGCCAACACCTGAGCGGCACGACTGCCTGCTCCGCTCCCGAGGAGGAGTTTTTGTCATGATCCAGATGTACACGTACCTGGACGTCGCCGACAACACCGGAGCCAAGGAATGCATGTGCATCAAGGTGCTGGGCGGCACCCGGCGGCGCTACGCCGGCCTGGGCGACATCATCGTCGCCAGCGTCAAGAAGGCGGTGCCCGGCGGCGACGTCAAGCCGGGCGACGTGGTCAAGGGCGTCATTGTGCGTCTGAAGAAGGGCTCCCGCAGGGCGGACGGCAGTTACGTCCGCTTTGACCGCAACGCCATGGTGCTGATCGACAACGAGAAGAACCCGCGCGGCACGCGCATCTTCGGGGCGGTGGCCCGCGAGCTGCGCGAGTCGGGATTCATCAAGATCGTGAATCTGGCCGCCGAGGTGGTTTGATGACTTACGTAGGACGGGCTTCCCAGCCCGTCCGGCCGGCCTGGGAAGGCCGGCCTACGAGGGAAGACGAGGTTGAGAACGATGGCAACGATGGCCCGGTTGCAAGACCGCTTCAAGAAGGAAATCCTCCCGCAGCTTGGACAGAAGCTGGGACGCACCAACGTCAACAGTCTGCCCAAGCTGCAGAAGATCGTCGTCAACATGGGCGTGGGCAAGGCCCTCCAGGACAAGAACCGGATGAAGGAAGCCTCCGAGCAGCTGGCCCAGATCACCGGACAGAAGGCCCAGGTCACCAAGGCCCGGATCGCGGTCAGCGGCTTCCGGCTGCGCGAGGGCAACGAGATCGGCTGCCGGGTGACGCTCCGCGGCCGGCGCATGTACGAGTTCCTGGATCGGCTCATCAGCACGGCCCTGCCTCGTATTCGTGACTTCCGCGGGCTCAACCCCAAGAGCTTCGACGGCAACGGCAATTACAGCATGGGCCTGGCCGAGCAGGGCGTGTTTCCGGAGATCGATCCGGACAAGATGAACTTCGTGCAGGGCATGGACATCACCTTCGTGACCAGCACCCGGATCGATGACGAGGCCCGCGAACTGCTCCGCGGCTTCGGCATGCCGTTCGCCAAGGCGGATGGAGGCGAGGGAGCCCAGTAAAGGCGATCCAATCCGGATCGCCCAGGACCGAGAGAACCAATGGCCACTGAACCGAAATTAGCAAAGTTCAAGAAGGAAATGGCGGCGTTCGAGGCCCACCGGGCCGAGCTGCGCAAGCCGGAAAACGAACGCAACAAGCAGAAGATCATGAAGCCGCGCGACCTGATCAAGATCCGGCTCCGCTGTCGGCTGTGCGGCCGGCCGCGTGCGGTGTATCGCAAGTTTGGCGTTTGCCGGATCTGTTTCCGGGACATGGCCAGCGATGGCCTGATCCCCGGCGTCAAGAAGGCCAGCTGGTGAGAGGGACCCGACCATGATGACCGATTCGCTGGCCGACATGCTGACGCGCATTCGCAATGCCAACCGCATCGAACGGCCGTGGGTGGACATGCCGGTTTCCCGGCTGAAGATCAACGTTGCCCAGGTCCTCAAGGACGAGGGCTTTGTCCTGGATTACCACGTGGTGAGCCAGGGCACCGACGCGGAGGGGCACCCGGTCATTCACGAAGAGACCGACCTGAGCAAGAAGGGCGTGATCCTGCGCGTGCATCTGAAATACGGCCCCGAGGGCGAGCACGTGCTGCGGCACGTCGAGCGCGTCAGCAAGCCGGGCCGGCGTTACTACAAGCGCCACAGCGAGCTGCGGCCGGTCCTCGACGGCCTGGGCATCAGCATCCTGAGCACCAGCAAGGGCGTCATGAGCGACCGCCGGGCCCGGGCCCAGCGCCTCGGCGGCGAGGTGCTGGCGGCCGTCTGGTAAATCGACCCCTGCCGGCTTGCCCGGCAGGTGAAGGAGGTCAATGGCTAGAAGGGTGGGTGGAGAAAAAGAAAGAATGGTTTCTTTGCGCCGCACCTTTTCTAGCTGGTGACCTGCTTCACCTGCCGGGCAAGCCGGCAGGGGGTCGAAGATGGGAGAAGAACAATGTCTCGTATCGGCAAGCAACCGGTGGTGATCCCGGACAAGGTCAAGGTCAAGGTGGCCGACGGCAAGGTCTACGTCGAAGGTCCGCTGGGCAAGCTGGAGATGCAGCACCACCCGAACATGAAGGTGGTCTTCGACGACCAGAAGAAGCAGATCGTCGTCACCCGCCCCGACGACGAACGGCAAAACCGGTCTCTGCACGGCCTGACCCGCAGCCTGATCAACAACATGGTCGAGGGCGTCACCAAGGGCTACCAGAAGACGCTCAAGATCGAGGGCGTCGGCTACCAGGCGGCGATGGACAAGAAGGCGGTCAAGCTGACCGTCGGCTATGCCAACTCCATCATCCTGCCGCCGCCCGACGGCGTCACGGTGACGGTGCCCGATCCGACCACGATCGTGGTCAAGGGCGCGGACAAGCAGAAGGTCGGCCAGTATGCGGCCGAGATCCGGGCCAGCCGCAAGCCGGAGCCGTACAAGGGCAAGGGCATCCGCTACGAGAAGGAAGTGGTTCGCCGCAAGGAAGGCAAGGCCTTCGGCACCACCAGTTGATCCTCGAGGCGATCATGAACCAGCAGCAACGCATCATCAAGAGCCGGCAGCGACGGGCCTTCCGCGTGCGGAACAAGATCGTCGGCACGCCGGAACGTCCCCGGCTGTCCGTCTTTCGCAGTTCTAAGCACATTTACGTGCAGCTGATCGACGACATCAAGGGCGTGACCCTGGCGGCGACCAGCACGCAGGCCAAGGACGTCCGCGGCAGCACGCCCTACGGCGGCAACAAGAAGGCAGCCGAGGTGGTTGGCAAGCGGCTGGCCGAGATCGCCAAGGAAAAAGGCATTGCCAAGGCGGCCTTCGATCGGGGACACTATCGCTATCACGGCCGGATCAAGGCCCTCGCCGACGCGGCCCGCAAGGCCGGTCTGGAGTTTTGAGAAGACAACGGAGAAACTATGGCCAGAGAACGTGAGTCGCGGGCGGACGGGCTAGAGGAGCGAGTCGTCAAGATCCGCCGTTGTGCCGCCGTGGTCAAGGGCGGCCGGCGTTTCAGCTTCAACGCCCTGGTCGTCGTGGGAGACCGCAGCGGCCGGGTGGCCGCCGGCTACGGCAAGGCCAACGAAGTGCCTCCCGCCGTGGACAAGGCCACCAAGGACGCCCAGGAAACGATGAAACGCCAGAAACGGATCTCGCTCAAGGGCGACACGATCCCGCACCGGGTCATTGGCAAGTTCGGGGCCAGCAAGGTCATCATGGTGCCGGCCGGTCCGGGCACCGGCGTCAAGGCCGGTCCCGGCGTTCGTGACGTGCTGGTGCTGGCCGGCGTCCGCAACATCCTGACCAAGGTGCATGGCAGCAGCAATCCGATCAACCTGGTCAAGGCCACCATCGCCGGCTTGCAGGAGCTGCGGACACGCGAGGAAGTGGCTGCGTTACGAGGAGTGGAACTGTAATGGACCTGTCCAAAGTCCACGAGGGCGTTCACAAGCATCGCTCCAAGAAGCGCGTCGGCCGGGGCATCGGCAGCGGCCACGGCAAGACCGCGACCCGCGGTCACAAGGGCCAGTGGGCCAGCGCCGGGGCCGGCCATTTCCGCTTTACCTTTGAAGGCGGTCAGATGCCGCTGTTCCGCCGCATGCCCAAGCGCGGCTTCAGCAACGCCACCTGGGAGAAGAATTACCACGTCGTCAACGTCGGCGCACTCGACGAGGCCTTCAAGGACGGCGACGTGGTCGATCCGGCGGCGCTGCGGAAAGCGGGCCTGGCCAAGGGCAAGGCCGACGGTATCCGCATCCTGGGCGATGGCGAGCTGACCAGGAAGCTGACCGTCAAGGCGCATGGCTTCTCGAAGTCGGCCAGCGAGAAGATCACCGCCAAGGGCGGCACGGCGGAGGTGATTCCGCCGCCCAAGAAGCCAGTACGCAACAAGATGAAGCCACGACCGAGCAAGGGGAGTTGATTTGTTAGCCGCGACGCGCAGCGGAGCGCGTCTTCCAACCGCGCTCCGCTGCGCGTCGCGGCTAACAAAAGACTCGAAGCGAGATTATCTGCTCTGGCCGTCCTGATTGAGCCAGACCAGACAGAAAAGGAGTCTTGCGGGCGACTGGCGGACCAACCCCGAGATCGCTGCCGGATACGCGCAGTGGCCGGAGACGACTGCGATCTCGTCTCTGCGCCACTTTTTTTCGTGCATGGACCCGGGGCCGTTGTTGCCGCAGGGAGGCGTGGCACGGGTTCCTCTTCCAAGGGGATGGACTCATGGGCAAAGTGAAAGCGATTTTTGCGATCCCGGAATTGCGGCAGAAGATCTTCATCACGCTGCTGTTCCTGGCCATCTACCGGGTCGGGTTCGCGATCCCGATCCCCTACGTCGATCAGCTGAAGATGAACCGGACCGGGGGAGCCGCCGGCGGCGCGCTCGGTCAGGTCCTCGGCTTTGTCTCCATGTTCTCGGGCGGTGATCTCGGCCGGGCTTCGGTCTTCGGCCTGGGCATCATGCCCTACATCTCGGCGTCGATTATCTTCCAGCTGCTCGGGGCGGTTTATCCGCCGCTGGAAAAGCTGATGAAGGAAGGCGAGAGCGGCCGGAAGAAGATCAACGAATACACCCGCTACGCCACCGTGGCCATCTGCCTGTTCCAGTCGTTCATGTACATCCAGTACGTGATGCGGCCCAGCCCCAACGGGCTCGGCTGGTACATCCCAGGACCGGACGGCACCCCGCTGTATGACAACTGGTTTTACTGGATGGTCATGGTGGTGACCATGACGGCCGGCACCATCTTCCTGATGTGGATCGGCGAACAGATCGACGAGTACGGCATCGGCAACGGCATCAGCTTGATCATCATGGCCGGCATCGTGTCGCGCATCCCCGACGCGACCATGTCGATGTTCTTCGAGCCCGGTAGCGCCGGCTGGCACGTCAAGCAGTCGGTGTTCTCGCTGGGCGGCAGTGGCTCGGGTGGCATGAGCCTGGAGAAACTGGTCACCCTGGTCGTGATGTTCCTGGCGGTGGTCGTGGCCGTGATTGCCATCACCAAGGGCCAGCGGCGCATCCCGACGCAGTCGGCCCGGCACGTCCGCGGCCGGCGCGTCTTCGGCGGCAATCGCCAGAACCTGCCGCTGCGCGTCAACCAGGCCGGCGTCATGCCGGTGATCTTCGCCAGCAGTCTGCTGGTGCTGCCCACCTGGATCTTCCAGATGCTGGCCGCCTCCACCGGCTGGGCGTGGGCCATCTGGGTCCAGGAGTCGTTCTACCGCGGCAGCAGCTGGCTGTACAACATGTGCTTCATTGCCCTGATCTACATGTTCTGCTACTTCTGGACGGCTATCAGCTTCAACCCCAAGGACCTGGCCAACAACCTGAAGGACTACGGCAGCTTCATCCCGGGCTATCGGCCGGGCAAGCGCACGGAAGAGTACCTCGACAAGGTGCTGGCCCGGATCACGTACGTCGGGGCCGCGTTCCTCGCCGTGATTGCGGTCATCCCGACGCTGATCACCGCCACCCTGGACGTCGATCCCCGGCTCGCCAGCTTCTACGGCGGCACCAGCTTGCTGATCGTCATCAGCGTGGCCCTCGATCTGGTCCAGAAGATCAACAGCCACCTGGTGATGCGGAATTACCCGGGGTTGACGGAGGATTGATTGTTGCTCGACCCCTGCCGGCTTGCCCGGCAGGTGAAGCAGGTCAACGGCTAGAAGGGAGAAAAGAAAAGTTTGTTGTGTTCTTCTCTTCTAGCCGTTGACCTGCTTCACCTGCCGGGCAAGCCGGCAGGGGTCGAAGAGGTTTGCGAAGACGATGGTTCCGAGTATGATTGATGAGGAGGTCTCTCCTTCCGTGACTAGAATCCTCAAGGAACCGGGTGGTCGGTCGTGTTGAAATTCTTCTCTTCCAACAAGCCGGAGCTGAAATCGCCGCGCGAGATCGGCCTGATGCGCGAGGCGGGCAAGATCGTCGCCGAGGCCCTGCGGACCTGCCGCCAGATGTGCAAGCCCGGCGTGAAAACCATCGAGCTGGACCAGGCCGTCGAGGCGCTGTATGCGGCCAAGGGGGCCGAGTCGCTGTTCAAGGGCTACAAGGGCCGAGTGCCGTTCCCGGCCGTGACCTGCATCTCGCTCAACGAGCAGGTGGTTCACGGCATCCCCGGCCAGCGGGTCATCAAGGAGGGCGACCTGGTCAAGATCGACACCGCCTGCAAGCTCAACGGCTGGTGCGCCGACGCAGCCATCACCATCATGGTGGGCAACGTCAGCAGCGAGAAGAAGCGGCTGGTCGAGGTCGGCGAGCAAGTGCTGCGCGTGGCCATGCAGGAGATGAGCCGGCGCAAGTGGTGGTCGGAAGTGGCCTCGCAGATGCAGCGTGTGGCCGAGTCGGCCGGGTTCAGCGTTGTCACACAATACGTCGGCCACGGCATCGGCCGGATCATGCACGAGAACCCGCAGGTGCCCAACTTCGTCAACCGGGAGATGCGCAAGCACGACTTCCGGTTGGAAGAGGGGTTAGTCCTGGCAGTCGAGCCGATGGTGAACATGCGGACGGCTGAGACCGAAACCCTCCGCGATCACTGGACCGTCGTGACCCGCGACGGCCTGCCCAGCGTTCACGTGGAGCACACCTTGGCCATCACCAGGGAGGGGGTCTACGTGGTCACGGCGGACGAGGAAACGATTGTCAAGGCGTGAAGCGCGTTTTCTCCCTTGTCGAACACAGGGGCCATTGCTAAATTGGTAGCTTCCGCGAAATCGCCATGAAATAACCGCCCCTGCTTCACGCGGTCGCAAGGCGGTTTGCAGTCGGAGTGAGAGTGAGCCATGAAGGTGCGAGCAAGCGTCAAACGAATCTGTGAGAATTGCAAGCTGGTCCGACGCCACGGCAAGTTGCTGGTCATTTGCAGCAACCCGCGCCACAAGCAGCGTCAGGGCTGAGGAGTAAGAGCGTATGCCCCGTATCCTTGGTGTGGACATCCCGGCGGACAAGCCCACACACATTTCCTTGCGATACATCGAAGGCATCGGGCCGACGCTGGCGCTGCGCGTCTGCGAGCAGGCCCGGGTCGATCCGCAACGCAAGGCCCGGGAACTGTCCGACGAGGACATCGCCCGGATCGCGACCCTGCTGGATCGCGATTACGTGGTCGAGGGTCCACTGCGCCGGCAGATTGCCCAGAACATCGCCCGGTTGCGCGACATCCAGTGCTACCGCGGCCTGCGGCATCGCAAGAGCCTGCCGGTCCGCGGCCAGCGGACGCGCACCAACGCCCGGACCCGCAAGGGCCCACGCAAGACCGTGGCCGGCAAGAAGGGCGTGAAGGACAAGTAACGAAGTCTGCTTCCCAGGCCGCAAGCGGCTTAGCGTTCCTGGCTGGTGCGCTCAGCCGCAAGCGGCCTGGGGACTGGGAACCAGGCAATGGGCCTTGCCGGAAGCGTCGGCGCGAAGAGGAGTTCGCGCCGACGCTTCCGGCATCTGACGCTGAGAGAGGTCGAGATCCGTGGCCAAAAGCAAGAAACGCAAACAACGACGCAACGTCAGTCGAGGCATCGCCCACATCAAGGCGACCTTCAACAACACCATCGTCACCATCACCGACACCAACGGCGATGCCCTTTGCTACGCCTCGGCCGGCACGGTGGGGTTCAAGGGCAGCCGGAAGAGCACACCGTTCGCGGCCCAGCGGGCGGCGGAGATCGTGGCCGAGAAGGCCTCCAAGTTCGGTCTGAAAGAGGTCGAGGTCCGGGTCAAGGGGCCTGGCTCCGGCCGAGAGTCGGCCATCACCGCCTTGCAGCAGGCCGGCCTGACCATCAAGGCCATCGAGGACGTGACGCCGCTGCCGCACAACGGCTGCCGGCCGCCCAAGAAACGCCGGGTGTAATCAACGAACCGCAACCACGAGCCTGAAAGAACATGGGACGTAATCTCGATCCTGTTTGCCAGAAATGTCGCCGTGAGGGCGTCAAGCTGTATCTCAAGGGCAGCCGTTGCGAAAGCCCCAAGTGCGCCATCGAGCGCCGCAACGTCGGCGCCCGGCATGCACGGCTATCGCCGGGCCAAGCTGAGCGAGTACGGCATCCGCCTCCGCGAGAAGCAGAAGCTGAAACGGTTCTACGGCATCTTCGAGCGCCAGTTCCGGCGGTACTTCAGCCTGGCGTCGCGCTCGCCGGAAAACACCGGCGAGGTGATGCTGGCCATCATGGAGCGCCGGCTGGACAACGTCGTTCACCGACTGGGCTGGGCCTCGAGCCGGGCCGCCGCCCGGCAGCTGGTCACCCACGGGCACGTCAACCTCAACGGCAAGCACTGCAACGTGCCCAGCTTGCTGGTGAAGGTCAACGACCTGGTGTCGATCAAGAATCGGCCGCAGGGGCTACAGCTGGTCCGGCTCAGCCTGCAAGGAAACAACACCCCGGTTCCCGAGTACCTGGAGCGCTCGCAGGGCGAGCCGTTTGAAGGTAAGCTGCTGCGGCTGCCGACCCGCAGCGACATCGACCCGCGCATCCAGGACATTCGCGAACAGTTAATCATCGAATTTTGCTCACGCTGACCTGCGAGGGTGGACGGCCCGCGCCGGAGGCTGGTCAGGATGGCCGGTACGGTTGCTGGCTGTCGCTCTCGACAAAGGAGAAGATCGCACATGCGTATCCGCTGGCGTGGTCTGGAGCTTCCCAACCGAGTCATCCGGGATCGCTCAACGACGGCCGACCTTGCCACCTATGGCAAGTTCGTTGCCGAGCCGTTCGAGCGCGGCTTTGGCGTCACCGTGGGCAACAGCCTGCGGCGCATCCTGCTCTCCAGCCTGGAGGGCAGCGCCGTGACGCAGGTCAAGATCCAGGGTGTGCAGCACGAGATCAGCTCCATTCCCGGCGTCGTCGAGGACGTCACCGACATCATCCTCAACATCAAGAGCCTGGTGGTCAAGAACACCAGCGAACACGTCCGCACCTTGCGGATCGACCGTCACGAACGGGGCGTCGTCAAGGGCAAGGACATAACGACCGAACAGGGCATCGAGATCATCAATCCCGACCACATCATCGCCACCCTGACCGAGGACGTGCCGTTCGTGGTCGAGATGGTGGTGGAGAACGGCCGGGGCTACAAGATGGCCGAGGAGAACGTGCTGCAAGAGCGCGAGATCGGCGTCATCCCGGTCGATTCCAGCTTCTCGCCGGTGGTCAAGGTCAAGTACTCGATTGAGGACACCCGCGTCGGTCAGAAGACCAACTACGACAAGCTGATCCTCGAGATCTGGACCAACGGCACCCTCACCCCGCAGATGGCCCTGGTGGAAGGGGCCAAGATCATGCGCAAGCACCTCAACCCGTTCATCCAGTACGCCGAGCCGGGGCCCGAGGTGGGCATCGAGGAGATACCGCAGCAAGGCGCAGAGGCCGATCAGAAGGACCTGGAGCTGGAAAAGAAACTGGGCATGAGCCTGGCCGAACTGGAGCTGTCGGTGCGGGCGACCAACTGCCTGGAGTCCGAAGGGATCACCACGGTGCGCGACCTGGTCATCCGCAACGACGACGAGCTGCTGGAGGTTCGCAACTTCGGCGAGACCACCCTGCGCGAGGTGAAGACTAAACTGCAAGAGCGCGGGCTGTACCTGGGCATGAAGTTGCCCAGTACCCTGCGCCGCTGACACCGGAGACGGACCGAACCATGAGACACTTGAAAGCCGGAAGAAAACTGGGCCGGAACGCCTCGCATCGGCTGGCCCTGATGCGCAACCTGAGCCGGGCGCTGATCCTCAGCGACCAGGGGCGGATCACCACCACGGTCGCCAAGGCCAAGGCGCTGCGGCCGTTCGTGGAGAAGCTGATCACGCTGGCCAAGCAGGGCACGCTGCACGCACGCCGGCTGTGCCTGGCCCGGCTCAACGACAAGGAAAGCGTCAAGCGTCTCTTCAGCGACCTGGCCGGGCGTTACGAAGATCGGCCCGGCGGTTACACCCGCGTCCTGAAACTGCACAAGCGCCGCCTGGGCGATGGCGGATTCACGGCGATGATTGAGCTGGTCCGGCCCGGCGAGCGCAGGGTCAAGAAGGAACGGCCCGCCCCGGCCCCGGCCCCGCGCATCGTGCCGCCCACGCCTGCGCAGGAACCGGCACCGGCACCTGCTCCGACGCCGGCGCCGCTTCGACCGAGCAGCAGAATCCGTCGGCGGCGCAGTAACAGCTTGCTGTGCCTGGCGCAGACGAAAGCCTGCGGCTGTAGGGGTGGGCCCCTTGCGGCCGCAGGCTTTTGTCTGCGCCGTGGGTCTTGTCTTCTTGTAGCGGCTCGCGAGCCCAGGAGCGTCGATGAGCAAAGAAGAGGGGTTCATTCAAGCCATCCTTGCTGCTCCGCGCGATGATGAACTGCGGCTGATCTTTGCCGATTGGCTTGAGGATCGCAATGCGCCCGGCGATGCCGCACGGGCAGAGTTTATTCGCCTGACCGTCCGCGAACCCCAGAAGACGTTTTGGGGGAGCAGCGATGCCGCTGAACACTCCAACCCAGATCGGGCAGCCACGTTATGCCGGGAGAACTGGCAGAACTGGATGGAAACGCTCCGCCTCCGGGTTGCTGACTCCCCGCTGCGTCGCTGGCTGGGCGCCAGGGACTGCCGCTGGGGGTACCGCCGTGGGTTTGTTGCGGTCTTTGAGGGAACTCAGCAAGTCGTGCTGGATGCCTGGGATGACCTGTTCCGGCTTGGACCCATCGAAGAGGTGCAAGTCAACAGTCTCTGGCACTTCGGAACGGTCTTGTCGTTGCGGCTGTTCCTGGATCGGCCCAGTATGCGGGTGCTGCGATTGCGGGCCGAGGAATTACGGGATGATTGCGTCGATCAGTTACGCAGGGTTTCTGATTGGCTCCGCCGGCTTGAACGAGTGGAATTGATCGCGGAGAACTATCGCGGGTCCACCGCTGCACAGCTGGTCGCGTGGCTTGCGGCAGACCCGTCACTGAGGCGCATCGATTGGCAACCCCGGCAATTCAGTATGTGAATGGGGCGGCGCCCGCAACAGTTTGTTTGTCAGGCCTTGCTCTTCCGGCTGGCTTGCAGCTTGAGTCTTTCCAGCGTCTCCTCCACGCTATGCGGACGGATAACGCCTCGCAACCACCATTCCAGGTCGAAGCTGCCCGGTGACCGGACTTCCCAATCGTGCCAGAACGTGATGAGCTGACCCGGTTCACCTTTGAACTCGGCCGTCAGGTCGAGGCAGACGTGATCCCCGTTCCGATTGCCCAGAAACGGCACCCACCCGCGGCCCCACCAATCCGGACGGTCGAAATCGTAGCCGATCATGTCATCGAGCATCTGTTTGCAGTCGCGAACCTCCTCCAGCGGATGGAAAAACCAGATGTCCCAAAACGGCTCGGAGGTGTCCTCAATCTGGCCATTCCGCCACTCGTAGAGTTCCCGGAACAATCGCGGGAGCGGGGCAACCAGCGTGGCCTGGAACTTGTCGAGGGCATCTCCGGTTGTGCCAGGCTGGAGCGTGGCGTACAAGTCTGGCCTTTCGGAAGCAAGGAAGCGGTCGAGTTCAGCGATCAGTATATTCCCCACTACCTACCCTCTTTTGCCTGACGCCCAGTCGGTAGTCGTCGGGGCGGGCCGATAGTTTCAACCCGCCCTCCCGACCGAGCGGCAGTGGCCCAGGAAACTCCGACTCCGGAAGTACGTGCGTTCCCTCCTTCGCCGAACACCCGGGCAGTTCATCGCCCCTCCGGTCACGCTATCATGGTTCGTTTCCGGCCGCCAGGACATTCTCATTCCTTTTGCCATCGTCATCCCCTCCCGAATCCCTTGGCAGATGGCAGGCAGGCAGCGAAATGCCCCTTGCTGGCATCCGTAGGACAAGCACGGACAACGTCTGGCATCTGAGCCAACTCCTCCCTTTTGGCAGGCACGGCAGGCAGACCGCGCTGGACTGGGTGAGCGCGAAACGATAAATCAAATCCACCCCTCACCCCCAACCCCTCTCCCGCAAGGGGAGAGGGGAGAAACACTTTCCCAAGTCCCCTCACGTTCGCTACTCCCGTTACCGATAACAGACAAGGAAAGACTCCGCCAGCCGGCACAGCCTGCCCGGCGGGGCAAGCTGGCTCCCTCGGCAAAGAGAGCCAACGCGGTGGACGAAGTGGGAACAGGAGGAGGGGTGAACCATGCTGTCGGGGCGAGTTCTCGGGGTGATCGGGTGTCTGCTGACCACGGCCACTCTCTGCCTGGCGCAGTCGGCCACGCTGACCGAACCGATTGCCGCCGGCGATTGCTTTCACGTGCAGATCGACATGAAGCTCACGGGCGACATGCGCGTCATCAAGGCCGGCGACCCGGTGGTCCTCAACATGCAGGCCGAGGGCAGCCACGATCTCCGCGAGCGGGTCATGCTGCTGAATGCCGTGGGCCTGGTCGAGAAGACCGCGCGCCTTTATGACAAGGCCACGGCCTCCATCACCGTGGGCAAGGACAGGACGAGCAAGTCCTTGCGGCCGGAACGCAAGCTGATCGTGGCCCATCGGTTGCGCGAGGGCCTGCTGGTCTATTGCCCAACTGGCTCGCTGACCCGGTCGGAACTGGACGTGACCTGCGATCACTTCGATCTGCTGGGTCTGGTGGGGCTGCTGCCGGGCAAGGAAGTGGCCGTCGGCGACACCTGGAAGATCTCCCATGGCACGGCCCAGGGCGTCTGCAATTTCGAGGGCCTGACCGGGCACACGCTGACCGGCAAGCTGGAGAGTGTCAAGGACGGCGTGGCCCATTTCACCGTTACCGGGACGGCCGACGGCATCGACATGGGCGCCTGGTGAAACTGACCATCGACGCCCGGGGCGAGTTCGATCTCAAGACCAAACGGCTGGTCCGGCTGGAGTGGAACCAGAAGGACGACCGCGAGGCTGGCCCCGTCAGCCCGGCGACCAAGGTAGAAACCCGGACGCGGATCCAGCGCCAGCTGATCGAGCAACCGAGCGACCTCTCGGATGCGGCCCTGGTCTCGATTCCCCCCGGTCCAGAGGCTCCCAGGCCTGCCCTGACTCACCTGGAGCATCGGGACCCGAAGGACCGCTTTGAGCTGACCTACGGCCGGGAATGGCAGATCGTCAGCCAGAGCGAGAAGCGGCTGATCATGCGGCTGATGGAGCGCGGCGACTTCATCGCCCAGGTGACGATCACCCCCTGGGATACGGCCGAGAAGGGCAAGCACATGACCGTGGAGCAGTTCCGCGAAGCCATGAACAGCATGCCTGGCTGGAAACTGGAGAAGGAATTGCAGGCCGGCGAGGTCAAGCCGGCACCTGTCGAGGGACGGACGATTCTCCGCCTCTCCGTGGTCGGCGAGCTGGACGGCGTGGCGGTGATGCAGAACTTCTATCTGGTGGCGACCCCGGACGGCCAGCAGGTCGTGGTGGCCTTCACCCTGAGCCCCAAGCAGGCCGACAAACTGGGTGCCCGCGACCTTTCCCTGGTCAGCAGCATGGACGTCCCGGCACCACGGAAGAAATGAAACCACGGATAACACGGATAACACGGATAAAGACAAAAGCAATTGGTCTTTATCCGTGTTATCCGTGTTATCCGTGGTTTACTCTTCTTCCCTGATTTCCCAGTCCGCTTCGCGGTATCCATTCTCCGAGAGCCACCACGCCCGGGCGGTCGGGGTGTCGCCCTTGAGGGAAACAATGAGGCAAACCGCGTCGTAATACATGCAGTGGTCATGCAAGTCGGTCTGGCTGGGGATCGGCTCCGAGGTGGGATGGGAGTGGTAAACGGCCAGGATGTCCCACTGCCGGCGGCGCAGGTCGCGGTCCACGGCCAGCATCTCCGCCGGATCCGAGCGGAAGGTCGTCCGGCTCCGATCGACGTTCACCATCGGGTAACGGCCCAGGACCACTCCCCGGATTGACTCGCCGGGTAGAATCACACCACCCAGCAGGCCAAAACACTCGAACGGATACTCCGCCCGCGCTTGCTGGAGCATGGCGTTGAACACGGGCCGAGCCAGACTGAGACGAAATGGCATTGACAAGGAAGCTCAATCCTCCGAAGCTAATCTACAACACGGGCGGGTTCTAGCAAGGCAAGGCGAAGCCTGCCACAGGCACGCAATTTGCAGGTTATGCTAATTGTGGTGACAGAAAGGATTGCACAACCCCAGAAGAAACGCAACCGGAAACCGCCGGCAAAGCCGGACACGCACGAACCTGACGGAAGGAGACCCAAGCCATGGGAAGCGACATGATGGACATGCAAGAGCTGGCCGCTTACCTGCGCCGCGACGTGCGCGAAGTGGGTAAGCTGGCCAGCCGGGGACACCTGCCGGGACACAAAGTCGGCGGGGAATGGCGGTTCGCGCGCGCGGAGATCAATCAATGGCTGGAGGGGCAGCTGTCCGGCTACAGCGATCAGCAGCTGGCCGCCCTGGATACCGGAAATCGAGGCGATCCGCATCGGCCCCTGATTGCCGACCTGCTGGCCCAGGACAGCGTGGCCGTTCCCCTGGGTGCCACAACCCGCTCCTCGGCCCTGAAGGCCCTGCTGCAGCTGGCGGAGCAATCCTGGCAAGTGTACGATCCCCACTCTCTGCTGGAGAGCATCCGCGCCCGCGAGGAGAGCGGCACCACCGCCCTGCCGGGCGGCGTCGCCATTCCGCATCCGCATCGGCCCCTGCCCTCCGTCCTGGGCGATTCGGTCATCGCCTACGGCCGGACCCTTTCCGGAATCCCCTTCGGCGCTCCGCTGGGTGAATTGACCGACGTCTTTTTCCTGGTTTGCTGCCGGGAGGACCGAACCCACCTGCGCGTCCTGGCCCGCCTGACCCGCCTCATCATGCGTCCCGGTTTCCTCGACGAACTGCGCAACTGCGAGACCGCAGCGGAATCTTACGAGAAAATCGTCCAGACCGAACGCGAACTGCTCGGCGCCACCCCCTGATCCGACTCCCGAGTTTCCCACCCGCACCCACCGGCGCTTCACCGGCTCCAGTAACTCTCCGACAGACTTTCCATCCACCGGAAGGTGTTCTCGATCACTTTGCGGCGAGCGACCTTGAACTCCTTGGAGCCCTCCAGGCGATCGTAGCCCTGGTCAAAGGCCTGGATGTAGCGGACGTGCCACTGTTTGACGGTGGCCGGCTTGGGCGGGGCGGCCCCGTAGCGTTCGCAGAGCAGGGCCAGCACCTCGACGCTGGGCATGAACATGCTCTCGCCGTCCTCGTCGGGCTCCAGCCGATCCGGATTGGACAGGATTTCGGTGATGGTGGCCAGCAACCGGGCCGTGAGCATGGCCAGGTAGTCCATGGCGCCGTCGTTGCCAAAGTTCTCGTCGGAAAAGGCGGCCATGCAAAGTCCTCCGGTTGGGGAACCGAGAGCGTGGGATCTGGTCCTATCCTATGGACCAGCCCGGCAACTGGCCTGTTACCGGTCCGTCAAGAAGTGGAAGCACCCGCGGCGGCGACGAACCCGGCAAACAAGCGGCGCATCGGCTCGTGGCTGTCGGTCAGTTCCTCTGGATGCCACTGCACGCCCACGACAAAGCGATCGGACATCTCGACCCCCTCGATCAGGCCATCCGGAGCGAATGCCGTCGCGGTCAGGCCCGGCGCCAGCTGCTTGATTCCCTGATGGTGCATGCTGTTGACCCGGCAATGGTCCGTTCCCAGAAGCTGGGCCAGCCGCGATTCGGACTCGACGCGGACGTCGTGAGCGAGGTAATCGCGGGGGCAGCCGTTGGTCGAGAAGTAATCGTGCTTGATCGCCCCGGGATACTGAGCGGCGACGTCCTGGTAGAGGCTGCCGCCGCAGGCCACGTTGATGGCCTGAATGCCCCGGCAGATGCCCAGGACCGGCTTGCGGTCGGCCACGGCCCAGCGAATCAGCGTCATCTCGGTCCAGTCGCGCGGCGGATCGGAACGGTCGCACAGGTCATGCCGCTGCTCGCCGTAACAGTCGGGGTCGATGTCCACTCCGCCCGTCAGGAGAATCCCATCGAGACGATCGAAGATCGCCCGGAGGGTGGCCTCGTCGCCCTCCAGCAGCGGGATCAGCCAGGGCACGCCGCCAGCGGAGACAAGCGCCTGGACGTAGGGCTGGGCCATGACCCAGCAGGAAGGAAGCTTGCCGGGAATGGCCTCCAGGGTCTGCGTGGCGAGGCCGAGCAGCGGACGCGACGGCATGATTTCGGGTTCTCTTGAGACAGTGCGAACAAAGGTCAGGCGAAGGCCCTCTCTTCTGTCAGGGTAACCCACACTGGAATGGTCGTCCAGCGAAAGTGAACAAAGATTCAACCAAGGGATTGACAGGGCCCCGGCGGTGTGCTGGACTGGGAGAAGGAGTGGGCGGGGATGAGGGGGCGACGCAAGGGAGAGCGAAGAAATGCCATCCCGGGCCTGGAATGATTGGACGACCATTCGGGCTTCGTCCCTGGATGAAATCGAACACGCTCATGCTAGCGTGGGAGGAACAGCTCCGGGGCGCCGGTACAGAACACAGCAGCTTAACCAGGGCTATGCGCTGCTGTTGTCAGCACAGTTCCAAGGCTTCTGTCGCGACCTTCATAACGAGTGTATCAAGCACTTGCTTGGCAGTGTCGTACCTGGGAGAGTTCAAGTGGCTGTTCGCGAGGTCTTTGTGTTGGGGCGCAAGCTGGACGCAGGAAACCCAAATCCAGGGAACATCGGCAGCGACTTTGGTCGGTTTGGTGTGAATTTCTGGGATGAGGTCTGGATTCTCGATGCTCGGAACCAAGAAAGACGGGAGCACCTGGAAGATCTGAACCGCTGGCGAAACGCGATTGCTCACCACCATTTTGACCCGGCGCTCCTTGGAGGGACCACCCTGCGACTCCAGCAGGTTCGCAGCTGGCGTCAGGCATGCCATCACCTGGCTTTGTCGTTCGATGAGGTGATGCGTTCGCATTTGCAATTGGCGACCGGAACGTCGCCCTGGTAAAGGAAGGAAGATGATGAAGAGTGAACCACAGCAGCCTCGGAAGATTCGTGTCGGCGACCGGGTTCGGGTTCCCTACGTAAGGGGAACCATTAGCGGGGTAGTGATCGAGGATCTCGGGCCCATGAGCAAGAGCAGCCGCCGGCTCATGCGTGTTGAGGTGCCTCAGGATCCCGACGAACCGGCCGTGCGACTCGTCTTTGACGATGAACTGGCGCTGGAACCGCCTTCTGAACCCGTCCCTCTGGAGAAGGACAAGGTCATGGAATTCCTGAAGCTGGGGGGGCTGATTGCCATTCTCAAGCCGCCGGAGAATGGCAAGAAGGAGCAGCGGTGCGTCTGGTTGAGCCGAGGCACTCTGGGAGGCATCACCTACACGTTCAACCCCGATCGTGGCATCCTCGGCGGCGTGGGCATTCCTTACATGATGCTCCACGAGAACATCAAAATCTTTGCCAAGGAGGTCGAACGGGTGGTCGCGTTTCTGAAGCACTTCGACCTGACCGAGGAAGAAGCCCGCGACGTGATCAAGGCCGTCGGCGTCGTCCCTGATTCGCGACATCCCCAGCGCCGGCGTCACTCCGGATAGTCCCTGTCGCGCAGGGCGTGCAGCGTGTTGTGAATCACGCCGACCACCTCTTGCCCCTCGACCGACTTCAGGACGTAGCCGATCTCCATACACCACGTCGGCTTCAGGTCGGGCAGGTGCAGGAACAGCGTCTTGCCGTCCTTGGACAGCGAAGTACGCGACACCGTCAGGTCCTTCTCGCCGACGTGCGGCGAGCCGTAGCTGGCCGTTCGCTTGAGCGACCAGGTGGAAACGAGGAAGTTGCGGACGTTGGCCGCTTCCTTCGGGTCGAGTTTGCTGGGGAACGTCAGGCTGATGCCGTTGCGCCAGGCCGACAGCCCGACCGGCAGGTGGATCGGCTTGCCGGTGAGGCGAACGCGGAAGAAGCCCCCGGGCCGCTGCTGGTTGCCCGCCCAGGCGTACGTGCCGCAGGTGTAGAGATGGCCCGTCCGCGGCTGCAATCGGCCGCGCATCACCCCGGTGGGGAAGACAGGCAGCGGCAGCTCGATCATGCCGCCCTGAACGTGGCCCGCGACGGTTTCGTGAGGCACCAGGAAGATTTTGCCCATCCCGTAGGAGAAGTTGAGCAGCGATCCCTTCAGTGGGCCCCAGGCGGGGCTGTCGAGCCACATCAATTCGCCGGGTGAGCGGTCGAAGTGGTTGGTGATCCAGCACAGCGGCTGCTCCATCGCACCGTCTGAGGCGTCGGTCACGTTGTGATAGCCGAGCATGTTGCCATAGAAGCCCCCCTCCTTGACCAGGTTGATGCGGTTCTTGGGCGTCCAGTGGCCTTCCTGGTCGGTCACGAAGAAGGTGCCGTCCGGGTTGACGCAGACGCCGTTGGCGGCCCGGAAGCCGGTGGCGACGATGTCGGTCCGCGAACCGTCCGGGCTTACGCGCAGCAGCGTCCCGTGGTGGGGCACGACCGCCTTCTTCGCATGACAGGCCGACTTGGCGTAGTAGAAATTGCCGGCCGCGTCGGTCTGCAGTCCCATCGCGAACTCGTGGAAGTGTTCCGTTACCTGATGGTCGCTGTTGAAGCATTCGTAATAGTCGGTCTCGCCGTCGCCGTTGAGGTCGCGCAGGATGACGATCTGATCGCGGCAAGCGACGTAAATCGTTTCAGAAACCACCTTCAGCCCCAGCGGCTGGAACAACCCCGAGGCGATGCGCTGCCAGGTCAGTTCCTTCGAGCCCTCTTGCAGACCGCTCACCAGCCACACGTCGCCGTCCCAATCGCACACGGCCACGCGCTCGCCGCCCGGGAGGAAGTCGAAGCCGGTCAGGCGCAACTGGCACTGCCAGGGGTTCTTCTCCGGCAGCACCAGCTCGTCCACGGCGAACGCTCCCGCGTCCGGGCCGCGGCGCACGGGCGTCTTGAGCAGCGTCGGCCACCGCTTCGGTCCTCCTTTCACCAGCGCGTGCAGGGCTGGCGGTGGTGGAGACTTCGGGGCATAGCGGATCAGCGCGGCGCGATCGCCGTCGGACAGCAGCACCTTGACCGTGAAGGGCTGCGTCCGCGGCGGCACGTGCAGCAGGATGTAACCGTCTTTCTCCTTGAGGGTCGCCGGTCCACCGCCAACAAGAGCTGCCGCCGTGCCGCTCGGGGCCAATCGGGCGAGCAGCGTCTGCTTTCCAGGCCCGATGCGGAGTGTCCGTGTGAAGATCCCGGCCTTGTGTTCGGGATCGCTCTCGTGGCCGGGTGTCTCCAGGATCGAAGTCTGGCCCACGGTGTAAGTAACCACCGTCTGGTTGCCGTGTGAATAGAGCCCCTTGTATTGCGCCGAGCGGCGCGGCAGCGGCCCATAGTAGTGGCCGTCCCGCCCCAGCAGGCGCGGATCGTCGAAGCGTCCCGTCTCCGGGTCGGCCCAGCCCGGGCCGGTCGGCACCGCGACGTGGACCTGGCCGGTCAGATGCGGATGGACCTGGTGCTGGCCGTTGAAGTTGATCCCGTGCCAGTCGATGAAGTTCTTGCCGCTCCAGGCCGCCGCCAGCCGCAGCGTGTCGTGTTCATAGACGACCCAGCGGTTGCCGCGGGAGACGCCGCCCGGTCCGGAGTCCAGGCGGACGGCGATGCCCTTGCAGGCGATGTTTTTGCCGTCCTTGCCCACCTCAAAAGTCCCCATCAGGCTCGGGCCGTAATCCATCGCCGACCACCGCTCGGCGACGGCGGCCACGGGGCCGTGCTGGTCTCCCTTCGGCAGGCCGTCCAGGTATGCCTGGTCGATGCGGACGTATTGCGTGGGGTTGTGGGGGGCGAGGTAGGCTTCGCGTAGGTAATGAATGACGTCATACTTCTCGCGTGGCACCAGAGAGGTCTGCGGCGTCATCAGGCCGAAGCCGTTGGTCACGGTCTGATACATCCGGTACGGATCGCTGCCGTTGCGGAACTTGCCGCTGGCGAAACGCAGCGACGTGGGCAGTGAACCGACCTTGTCCCTGGTTCCGTGGCAGTTGACGCAAAGCCGATTGTAGATCGCCTCGCCGCGCCGGTAGCTCTCCTGATTGAGCGAAGCGATCAGGCCGGCGTGGTCGAGGTCCTTCTCGTAGGCGGGCAGTTGCAGCGTGGTGACAGCCGGCCGCAGCAACCGGGCGCGTACCGGGCCTTTCTCCGCCACCTCCATCAGGAAGCGGAGCAGATCGAGGAATTGCTGCCGATCGGCCAGCGCATTCACCAGGCCGTCCGGCATGATCGATTTGGCGCTGACCGTGCGTTCCTCGATGGACGAGCGAGGGATGCGAACCAGCTTGCCCTCCTGGGCCAGGTCGCGCAGCACGACCTCGTCTTTTGTCTCTTCGGCGAGCAGGCCCGTGACGCTGGCTCCCTTGGTGGTGGCGATGGTGACAGTCTCGAACCCTTTCTTGACGACCCTGGACGGCTGCAGGATCGCTTCGAGCAGGTAGAGGTCGGTGGTGCCTTTCTCCAGTCGGGCGAGGTCCGGGCCGAGGTTGCCGCCGCTGCCGCCGCAGGCATGGCACTTGGTGCAGGCGAGCTGCGGCTGGAAGAAGAGGGCGGCACCCTTGTGAACGTCGCCGCGCGTCCGCGCCGCCTGGATCAGAGCGGCAGGGGGTTCGGCAAGGAGACGCTGCTCCAGGGTGCGCGGTCCACGCTCGGCCTGAGCATGCAAGGAAGACACGAGCGCCGCCAGCACCACGACCGCTCCGAGCAGGAATCGCATGTCAACGTCTCCAGGATGCCGGTGTGAATGAGGAACCGGCAAAACCGGACCGCCGGCGGTCAGTTGCCGGTCAGATCGAACAACCGGGTGACGCCGTCGAAACACCCCACGGCCAGCTGCTTGCCGTTGGGACTGAAGACCGCACGGTACGGGGAGTCTTTCTCCGTGAAAGCAATCTTGCGCACCTCGGCGCCGGACTTCAAGTCCCACAGACGCACACTCCTGTCTAACCCACAGACGGTGGCAAACAGCTTGCCGTCGGCGTTCACGGCGACGGCCAGGATTGGTCCGGAGTGGCCGGCAACCTTGCGGACCTCTTTGCCGCTGGTCACGTCCCAAACACGTGCGATCCGATCGACTCCGCCGGTCACCAGCAGTTTCCGGTCCGGAGCAAACGCCACGGTCAGGACAGGAAGCGCCGACTGCTTCAGGGTCGCCTTCTGCTTTCCCGTCGCGCCGTCCCACAGGCACGTGGTGCCATCCTCCGAGGCGGAGGCCAGCAGCGTGCCATCGGCGCTGACAGCCAGGGCCCGGACCGTCCCGGTATGCCCCTTGAGGGCGAAGACCTCTTTGCCGGACTCCACGTCCCACACCCGGACCACGCCGCCTTTCCCACCGGCCAGCACCCGTTGCGAAAGGCGAAGACCTATTTGCCGGACGCGCACCGCTTCCTGGCTCTGCTCCAGGGGGAAGGCACGGATTTCCTTGCCGGTCCCGGTGTCCCACACCTGCACCAGTCCCGCCCACTCGCCGGCCTTCCGCCCTCTGGTGTCGTAGGCACAGGTTGCCAGCCGGCTGCCGTCCGCGGTGAATGCCAGGTCGGTAATGCTTCCGGGGAAGTTGGCGATCTGGCGGAGGAGCTTACCGCTGGCCGGATCCCAGAAGCGGACCGTCTGGTCCGAACTGCCGGTGGCGATCTGCCGTCCGTCCGGACTGAACGCCACCGCGTTGATGGCGTCCTTGTGGCCTTCCAGGAGCTTCGGTTCGTCAGCCGAGACCGGCCCGAGCAGGATCAGGATCGCCAGGCTGCCGGGGAAAGACAGGCGCAGCACGCAGCACCTCCGCTTCAAGGACAACTCTCCAGGGAGCCGGCGGGAGCGCACTTGCCCACTGCTCCGGCCCCGCGTTCCTCGATCGATTGTTCCAGACCGTCCGCCCGGAAGTCAATGCCCCCGCGTTCAACTTGACGGTGGCGAAGGCCAGCCCTATCATGCTGGAGATGGATGGCCCCGTCGTCTAGAGGCCCAGGACACCGCCCTTTCACGGCGGCGACGGGGGTTCGAATCCCCCCGGGGTCAATTCACAAACCTGCTTGAGGTCCCTGGCGCTAGAACCCCTCGAAGACATCTCCAGCGGCCGCCGTCAGGGCCGCGGGCAGCCCTCCGCTTCCCAGCGGGCAACCTTGCACGGCCCCATCACCCATCAGGAACAGGACCGAGCTGACGTGGCCGGTCGAGAACAGCGCGACTCCGCGAGGAGGCGTGCCCAAGCCCGTGCTGCCCCCGCAGTCGCCGCTGCTGACGTTGAGAGCGATCGGTCTGATCCCTTGCGCGAGCGGCAGACTGCCCACGAAGCGCTTGTTGGCCGTGGTCGCCCAGGGGTTCTGGCCGCTCATGCCGCCGCCTGCCGAGCCGCAGTCCTGGACGTGTTCCCCGGCCAGGATGGTGTTGGAAGCACCATCCGGCATCGCCGCCACCATGTGGAGCTGCATGGGGGGATTGGCAAGCGTCGGAAAGACGCCGCCATTGACAACGCCCGCCTCCCAGAGGTTGTAGTTGTAGCTGCCCAGGGCCAGGCTCGCAGCCGGCCCCGTGGTGGTCGGGACGCCGGTGCCCGTTGGGTCCGAGGGGCACAGGAACACCTTGATGACCACGCTCTGGCCGGCGAAGCTGGAGTAGACGGCATTTTGTTCCAGGTAGGGCAGCAGGTTGAAGAACACCGAGGCGGAGTTGCCTGGTCCGGCCGGGGCACCGCCCTCCGTGGGCAGGGAGTCGAAGGTGGTGACGTAATTGTGGACGGCCAGGCCGATCTGTTTGAGGTTGTTCCGGCACACCACCGTGTTGGCCACCTCGCGCACCTTCAGGATGGCCGGCATCAGCAAGCCGACCAGGACGGCGATCAGGGCAATCACGACCAGCAGCTCAATCAGATTGAAGCCTCGGCGCATGACCACAACCTCCCGGTGCAGGGCGACCTCCCACGAAGGCACCGCTCATTGTAGCACCTGGAACGGCTTTTGCATGCGCTTTGCCCGTCTTTTTCGGTAGCGGAAGCGGCTCTTGACGGTCAGGAAGCAAGGGCCAGTAGCCGCAGGCTTTAGCCTGCGCTCTGTACTGGTGCAGAGCGCAGGCTAAAGCCTGCGGCTACAGGCGTTCCCTCCAGACCACGGCGTTCAGAGCAGCCCCAGCAGCCGATAGAGCGCATCGAGCAGATGCAGCGCGACCAGCACGGCGGCGCCGGCGAGCCAGAAGCGGAGGCAGTACCAATCGGTCCAGTAAGCGGCCGGCACCTCCACGTCCGGCACGGCCGTCCCGGCCGTGGCACCGGCGGCCGGCGTGGTCTCCTGCTTCGCTGCTGGCGCTGCCGGAGGCGGCGCGGCTTGTGGAGGAAGTGGGCCTGTCTGGGGTTTGGTGGGTGTAGCGGTAGTCACGTGTCCTGCTCCTCAATGGGAGTGTCAAGGGGGACAAGGGGCGCGCCCGACCAGAAGCAACGCCTGTGCCACTCTTCCGGGCTCGCGATTTGCCGGAAAATCCCACGTCTTTTGGGGCAAGCGTCCCGGTCCCCTGTGCTGAAGCGTTACACCCCCTGAGCGGTATCGGACCACAGCCCCGGCCCTTGCTCCGTGGAAAAAGCCCATTTTGGCGGAGTTGCGCCGTTGGGCTTGTGATTTGCAATGAGAAGGGCCGGGAACCACGGTCCACGGAGATCAAACCATGAAACAGAGCATCGTAGTCCTCGGCCTGGCCATTCTTGTCGTGGTGCTGCCGCGGCTGGTCGGTCAGGCCCGGGAAGCAGACAAGGACAAGGACAAAGAGAAGAAGGTCGCGGCCCTGATGGAACGCAAACTGCACGCGGCCCAGAAAGTCCTGGATGGCATCGCCACGGGCCATTTCGACAAGATCCTCAAGAATGCGGAGGACCTGAAAGACATCAGCAAGGAGGCTTCGTTTCGCGTCCTCAAGACGCCGACCTACGAACTGTACAGCAACGAGTTCCAGCGCAATGCGACCGCGCTGATCAAGAGCGCCAAAGACAAGAACGTGGACGCGGCGACGCTGGCCTACGTCAATCTGACCCTCACCTGTGTCAAGTGCCACAACCACGTCCGCGAGGTTCGCATGGCCCGGCTGGACCTGGAATGACTCCGGAGCAGTTGACCGAATCGCGGGGGAGCGCTATACCAATGGTAGTGCCCAGCTGGCAACCGAGTCTGGACGTACGAGGAGATCGGAGCGATGAGCGAGACCCACAGCGGCCATGGCAGTACCCCCGCGCCCTTTTCCGAACAGCAACTGCAGCAGTTTCACGCCGACGACACGCACGGCGGCGGCGCCGTGGTCGTGCTCATGACGGCGATCTTCACCATCGGGCTGATCCTCTACTCGGTGGTCCTCGGCCTGGTGATCTCCTCGCCCAACACCGGCCATTGAGCTTGCCCTCAAGAGTCAGGTGCATGGAGGAAAGCTTTCACGACCGTCTCCGTTTCCTGGGCATCACCGACGAGGACTGCGCTCAGGTGCAACTCCTGCGGCCGATCTTTGCCGCTCACAGCCGGGAGTTCGCCGAGAAGTTCTACCAGCACCTGCTCAGCGATCCGACCACGGCCGCGCTCCTGGTCGATCCCGTCCAGCTGGAACGGCTCAAGGAAATCCAGGCGGAGTACTTCACGGAGTTGCTTGAGGGACAGCTCACCCGGGCCTACCTGGAGAAACGGCTCCGGGTGGGCCGGGCGCATCAGCGCGTCGGGCTGGAGCCGGTCTATTATCTCGGGGCCTACAACCAGTACGTGCAGCTGACCTTTCCGCTCTTCGCCCGGGCCTTCGGCGGCAACCTGGAGCAGGTGCTGCCCTCCCTGCTGGCGCTGGTGAAGATGATTTTCCTCGACGTCGGCCTGGCCCTGGACACCTACTTCCGGGAGGCCACCGATCAGCTGCAGCGCCGCAACGAGGAATTGCAGAAGGCGCTGGGGCTGTACCTGCAAGTGCAGCGCCGCGAGGAGCAGCTGCGGAAGCTGCTCAGCCATGAGGTCCGCGGCGGCCTGGCCGCGATTATCACCACGCTGGAAGACCTTCAGGACGTGATCGCTCCCGGTCTGGAGCCCGGGGCGGTGGAGCAGTTGGAGAGCGTCAGCCGGCGCTGCTGGTCGCTCTCGGAGCTGCTTTCGGAAATGCTGACTTCTGTCTCGGCCGGGGGGCCGGCGTGGGTGGACACCGCCCAGATCTTCGAGCCGCTGGTGGCCCGCTTTGGCCTGTATGCCGAGGGCCGGGACATCCGCTTGCAGCTGCCCCCGGAAGCGCCGCGCGTCTGGGCCGATCCGCTCCAGCTGCGCGAGGTCTTCGCCAACCTGGTCTCCAACGCCGTCCGCTACCTGGACAAGGAGCCGGGCCGGGTCGAGATCACTGTCCGGCCGGTTGTTAGCCGCGACGTGGAGCTGCGCAGCAGCGGAGCGGAGCGCGTGTTCAGGATCGAGCAGCATCCGGACGGCGAATTTTACCTGTTTTGTGTGGCCGACAACGGCCCGGGCATCCCGGCCAGCATTCGCGATCGCCTGTTCGAGCCGTTTGTTCGCGGTCCCGCCGTTGCGGGGCAAGGGCGCGCGGGCGGGACCGGGCTGGGCCTTTACTTTGTCCGAACCATCGTCGAGCAGGGTGGCGGCCGGATCTGGGTCGAGTCGGACCCGGGCCAGGGCAGTCGCTTCTGGTTCACGGTGCCACGCGGACCGCATCGATGAATTTGATTGATCGTTTCGCAGGGCCACCCGAGCGCGAAACGAGCAATCGTTGAGCCGAGCACCAACCATGTCCACTCCGTCCACACCCGTCATCCGGCTGCTGATCGTCGATGACGACGAGCAGCTGCGTCAAACCCTGAGCCGGCGTTTTCAGCGTCAAGGCCAGGTGGTCACCGCGGTCGCCAGCGGCGAGGAAGCCGTGGCCCTGCTGGAGCAGCAGCGCTTTGACGTTGCCTTGCTCGATCTGCACTTGCCCGGGATGAGCGGCATCGAGCTGCTGGAGCGCATCAAGGCCGCCCAGCCGGAAATCGAGGTGGTGATGCTGACCGCCCACGGCAGCATGGACACCGCCATCCTGGCCATGAAGCGCGGCGCCTACGACTACCTGACCAAGCCGTTCCACCTGCCCGAACTGGAGATCCACGTCCAGAAAGCGTTCGAGAAGGTGCAGCTGGTGCGCCGGCAGTGGCAGTGGGTGGAGCATCTGCGTTACGAGTCGCCGCGTTATCGGCTGATCGGCTCCAGCCCGGCGATGCAGCGCGTGGTGCAGCTGATCGAGAAGGTGGCGATGACCGACGCCACGGTGCTGGTCCGCGGCTCCAGCGGCACCGGCAAGGAACTGGTCGCCCGGGCCATCCACTACAACAGCAGCCGCCGCGATCGGCCGCTGGTGACGGTCAACTGTGCCTCGCTGCAGGAGACCTTGCTGGAGTCGGAGCTTTTCGGTCACGAGAAGGGCGCCTTCACCGGAGCGGTGAGCACCAAACCGGGCCTGGTGGAGGTGGCGGAGGGCGGCACGCTGTTCATCGACGAGGTGGCCGAGATGGCCCCCGGCTTGCAGGCCAAGCTGCTGCGCATCCTGGAGGACGGCCACTTTCGCCGGGTCGGCAGTACCCTGGAGCAGCGGGCCAACGTCCGCGTGGTGGCGGCGACGAACAAGCGGCTGGAGGACGAGCAGAAGGCCGGCAAGTTCCGCGAGGACCTGTATTATCGGCTGAACGTGGTGACGATCGTGCTGCCGCCCCTGCGCGAGCGGCGGCAGGACATCCCCGAGCTGATCGAGCATTTCCTGACGACCCGGCAGCTGGGACCGATCCGCTACCGCATCCAGCCGGAGGCGATGCAGGCCCTGCTGCACTACGACTGGCCCGGCAACGTCCGCGAGCTGGCCAACGTGATCGAGCGGGCCCAGATCCTGGCCGAGGACCATCTGATCTCGCTGGACGACCTGCCCGAATCGCTGGTGGGCCCAACGCCGTTCAGCCGCACCAGCGGCGACCCCCAGCACCTCGCCGAGGTCGAGCGCCACCACGTCGAGCAAGTGCTGCACCAGGAGAAGGGCAACAAGGTCCAGGCCGCCCGGACGCTGGGCATCAGCCGGCGGGCGCTGTACCGGCTGCTCAAGAAGCATCACCTGGAGGGGACACGCTCGGAGAACGCCGATCACCGGGCGGAACGGGAAATCACGGGAGCGTAGACCAGTGTATCCCGATGGCGCCCGTGGTGCGGAATGGGTTCCGCTCAATACACCGCCGGCAGTTCACCGCGCTGCGCTCGCTCGTAGTAGCTCTGGGCAATTCCGGCTGGTCGGGAATTGCCATCTGGCGGACGAAATTGAGAAACTGGCGGAAGATTACTGGGAAAGCAGCAATAGTGCCGCAACAGAGCAACCGCACGCGGATCCTGAGATTCCTGCAGGACTCGGAACAAATTCAGCAGCCGCCGACGTGCTTCCGTGATTCGCGGACGTGCTAACTGGCAAATCTCGATCAGTTCGCGCCCCTGGGCGGTCAGGCCCTGGATGGTGCCATCCGGAAGGATTTCGAGATGCTGGCCGAACGCCTGCTCTTCGGGGTTCAGTACGCCTTGGGCGTCGGTCTTCACCGAGTTGCAGCGACAGCAGGCGTAAACGAGATTGTCGTAATCGCAGATGCGGTTGGGGACTTCCACGCGCGATTGCAGATGATCGACGCTGAAGGCATCTTCACCCACCGAAAGCCACTGTTCGCGCCACAGGCAGTAAACACAGCGAAACTGAAACTCATCCCGCAGCCAGGGCTTGTACGACTGGTAGTTCAGAAACCCCTGCGGTCCGTGACGACGGACGTGAACCTGCGGCGGATACTGAAATGCCAGCCGGACCGCATCAAGGAACTGAGGCATCAAGAGCTTCTGCCACCGCCTTTTCCATCTTGGTAATCTCGTTGAGCATCTGGGAATCCAGAGACTCCAGGTGCCGGTCCGCCCGACACTGAAGGTCTTGCAGCTCCGCTGCCTCCGCCGCAGTCAATCCAGCCGAAAACTGCTGCCCAATCAGCGCCAGGCGACGCCGGTTGGCAATGGACCATTCATCGTCTTGCACGGCCTGCTCCAGAATCTTGAGAGCGAGCTGCTCGACAGGAAGCTTGCGCGAGGCTGCCTCGGATTGCAGCTTGATGGCCAGGGGATCGGTTACGGTAATCGTGAATGGCATGGTCCATTTCTACCTGCGTTGGCGGCAGAAGCAGCTTCGGGGTTCGGCACGGTCACTCTTTTGAGTTTACCTTCCAGGCGCTTCCCTGTCGAGAGTGTTGCGCCCATGAGCCCACGAAGGCCGTCTTTCGTTCCAGGGTGGGTGGTCAGTGTGATGGGGCACGACCCACGTCGCGCGGCAGGCGTGTTGTTGACCCACCGCAGGGACAACATCCCCTGGATGCTCCAATCGCCGAAGGAGAACCGGAATCTGCCCCTCTGGAACAAGCAAGTATTCCGCACCCGTAAGACGGGTATCTGGAGCAGTTCCAGGCGGATGCGCTGACCCGCTCCCCGGAAAGCATCGCCCGACATCAGGTCTTCCCTGCTCGTCGGCCAGCGTTCCAGGTCAAAGTTGCGTTCTTCCCACACGATACTGACCACCGGTTCACCTCGGGAGTTCACGCCGGCCATGAGCCGCAGGCTGCTGGTGGAGGTTTCCTCGACCTGCACGAGAATGTCCTTGTAAGGGTTCTCCCCTTCTGCATCAAGGACCGACACGGTCGGCCGGATTCCCTTGCCGCGGTCGATGGCGAAGATGCCCAGGCGTTCCAGGTTCTTCTCGGCCTTGCGGAGATCGGTATAGCGGAGATCCGTTCCTGGAGCCAGGGTGCTGGGCAAGGCCCCGAGAATGACATTCTGCCTTGTGCGTGTATTGCCGACGATCCAAATCTGCCCGACTTTCGCTAGCTGGGGTTTTCTGGCAGCGGCTTGACCCGAAGCGATGCTGGAGAAGGTCGTGACGGCAGCAACCAGGACGAGACTGACGAGAACAGCCTTCATTTCCGACTCCGTTTCGTGGGACCGAGCGAAAACAAGTTCGCTCTTCCGGGGGAGAACGTCTGTATCAGGCTGCAGTCGAGGTGAGAGCGTGATGGTGCGGGTCAGGGCGAGGATGCCAACCGGGCCACAGGCTACAAAGATCCTGCAATCCGGTCAAGGCGGCAGGTCGATACGACTCGCTCCTCCGTGAGTCGAGCATGGTGGACCTGTCGCCCGGTGGTTGCCACGTGCCTCCCGGATGGCGTCCAATCCCCTCACGCCAACCGACCCCCTTTGTGAAAGGACCGATCCATGCCGTCCCCCCCAGACGCGCCGTGATTTCCTGACGCAATCCACCGCTCTGGCCGCCGGGCTGAGTGCCGCCGGGCTGGCTGCCGCCGAGGAGAAAAAGCCTCTGTTCAAGATCTCGCTGGCCCAGTGGTCGCTGCACCGTGCCTTCAACACCAAGAAGCTCGACCCGATCGACTTCGCCAAGATCGCCAGGGACGATTATGGCATCGAGGCCATCGAGTACGTCAACAAGTTCTACAAGGGCAAGGGGACCGATTCCAAATACCTCGCTGACCTGAAGAAACGCGCCGACGACAATGGCGTCAAGAGCGTGCTGATCATGTGCGATGGCGACGGGAAGCTGGGCGATCCCGACGAGGCCAAGCGCAAGCAGGAGAGCGACGCGGGCCTGGCCTACTTCAAGGACTGCAGGAATCTAACGGCCCTCTGGCTGCTCCAGACGCAGGTGAGCGATGTGGGCCTGGCCCACTTCAAGGACTGCAAGAGCCTCACGGAACTCAGGCTGGTGCGCTCGAAGGTATCGGGGTTGGCACCGCTGAAGGATCTGCGGCTCGAGGTGATCCGCCTGACCCCCCGAACATCACCCCCCCAGGGTATGGATATTCTCCGCGCCATGAAGAGCCTCAAAACCATCGGCATCTCGCTCAACCAGGCCTGGCCGGCGGCGGAGTTCTGGGAGCGCTACGACAAGGGGGAGTTCACGAAATAGTGTGGCGCCTGTTTCCACTGGTTGTCCTTGCCGCCTGCGGAACCCGGTTGCCCCTGGCCCTGCCTGGACGACCGCGGCCGGCTCTGTCCCGCGCCGGGCCAGCTGGCGTACACAAACCCGCCCGCGCCTCCCCGACCATCGCGGACTGGCCGCCTGGCCGCGTGACCGGGTCGTCTGGAAAATCCCGGGGAGAGCCGTTATCGTTGCGGCTGTGGATAAACCGCCCCAACCCGGGAAGGACCATGATGAAGACGACACTGCCGATCCTGAACCTCACCGAGGCGAAATTCGAGTGCATCTACGGCCGGGGCTGTGACGGCATCTGCTGCCAGAACGGCCGGCCCGGCGTCTACCCCGAGGAAGAGAAGCGCATCCGCGTCAACCTGAAGAAGTTTCTGCCCGAACTTCGTCCCGAGGCCCGCAAGGTCGTCCTCAAATCCGGCTTTCTCAGCAACCGCCGCAAGGACGGCCTGCCCATGCTGCGCGTCGTGGGCGGCTGGTGCGTCTTCTTCCACCAGGGGTGCGTCCTGCACAAGGTCGGCGCCGTCGAAGGCGACAAGTACCGCTACAAGCCCGCCCCCTGCGCCCTGTTCCCGGTGAGTCGAACCGAAAAGGGCGACTGGTACGTCCGGCAGCACGGAGTCGAGGGCGAGGCCTGGGACCTGTTTTGCCTGGCCCCGCGGGCCAGCGACCGGCCGGCCACGCAATCGCTGACCGAGGAAATCCGCCTGGCCGAGCGGTTCGCTGCCCTGGAAGAGAATCAGCAATCTTGCTCCCCTCTCCCCACTGGGGAGAGGGGTCGGGGGTGAGGGGTTTCGCATGGCCCGGCAGCCCCACCCCTCTCCCCGGCGGGGAGAGGGGAGCAAGAACGGCACTCCACGACAAAAATCCGACACGCCTGGCTGATTGCCGGCACGCCGCTCCGCCGACGGGCAAACCTGCTCAATCTCCCATTTTCCCTGCGTTTCCTCAGGCCTCCAGGCCGACGCGCCGACCCCGCCGGGGTGGAAAACCGGGAATCGGCGCCGGTTTTTCTTTTCCCTCCTGTTTCCTGTCTGCTACAATGCACCTGATGGTGTCAGGGGAGCGGTTTGTCTCCATTTGTCCTGTCCTGACCGCTCCCTTGTCAGAGCGAGCGCTTTTTCAGGAAAGGGAAAGCCGCTGGCAACTTCCCCAGGCCAGCCGAAAAGTGCTTGACAGGAGACAGAACAGCCCTTACATCAGTACAATTACTCCCGTTTGCGATGGCGTGACATCGCGCACCCAGATTGACGGGAGGGCGAGGCTCCCGCCGAGCCGGCTCGGCAGGAGCCTCGTCCTCCCGCGACATCCGAGGAGTTACCAGCATGTCCACCCAACCGCGCCGTCGTCGGCTGGAAGTTGAGCCGATTGGTGACGTTACCGTGGTGAATTTCGTGGATCGCAAGATCCTCGACGAGCAGAACATTCAGATCATCGGCGAGCAGCTCTTCAGCCTGGTAGACACCGAAGGCTGCAAGAAATTGCTGCTGAACTTCGGCAACGTCGAGTACCTGTCCAGCGCCGCCCTGGGCAAGCTGATTACCCTGAACAAGAAAGTTCAGGGTGCCAAAGGTAAACTGATCCTGTGCAACATCGACGCCCAGATCCATGAGGTCTTCGAGATCACCAAGCTCGACAAGTTCTTCAAGATCATGAAGGACGAGCAGACGGCCTTGCAGGCCTTCTGACCGGCCTCGGGGAAGACCCAGTACGCACGCCTGGTCCGCGGCAGCAAGGGAACTGCCCGACCACTTCCAGGGAAGATGCCCATGGTCAACACACTGTTCCCGGCTTTCGGATGGCCGGGTTGGCTCACTTGCAGGCGCAAGCGACACTTCGTCAGGAGACTCAGCCGGTGGCTCCAATCACATTACAAACCATGACTCCGCAACGCGACGCCGGTCACGTGCCCTTCCGGGAGATTGTGATCGCCAGCGATCCCAACGAGGCGCGTTGTTTTCAGGATCAGATCGAGCAGCTGCTGCAGCAAAGCCGGGCCAGCACGCACGACATCTTCAGCATTCGGCTGGCCCTGGAAGAAGCGCTGATCAATGCCATCAAGCACGGCAATCAGCTCGATCACACCAAGAAGGTCCACCTCTCCTTTCGCATCCTGGAGGACCGCTTCGAGGTGCAGATCCACGACGAGGGCCCCGGTTTCGACCCCACCGACGTCCCCGATCCGACCGCCATCGAGAACCTGGAACGGCCCTGCGGCCGGGGCCTGATGCTGATGCGCCATTACATGGACGAGGTTGCCTACAACTCCCGCGGCAACGGCGTCACCATGGCCCGGATCTTCCGTGCCGGCAAGAAATGAGGCCGTGGCGCCACCCGGTTCGCGGGCTGGCTTTGAGTCCGGATGACCCCGGGTATCAAGAAACGCACACCACATTCAGGAAGCCTGGGGCCGTAGCCGCAGGCTTTAGCCTGCGCTCTGCCTCACCGCCGTAGCCGCAGGCTTTAGCCTGCGCGGAAGCTCCGCGCAGGCTTTAGCCTGCGGCTACGGGCGGCCTCTCGGGAGGACTGCGATCACGGCCGGCGCCAATGCCCTCACCCGACGGATCGCTGCCGAATAGAATCTTCCCTGGGATTGCTCCATCCGAGCGACCCCGGCATTGATCCGGCAGTCTCCAGAGAGGACAGAGCGAGAATGGCCAGCGATCCCGTGATTGCAGCGGCGCCGACGACAACGCGATCCCCGATGATGCAGCAGTACCAGGAGGTCAAGCAGCGCCATCCCGGGATGCTGCTGCTCTTTCACGTCGGCGATTTCTACGAGACGTTCCACGACGACGCCGAGCTGCTCTCGCGCGTCCTCAACGTGACGTTGACCGCCCGCGAAGGCGTCATCCCTCTGGCGGGGTTTCCTGTCCGCGCCCTGGAAGCGCACCTCCGCACCTTGCTCCGGGCCGGCCATCGCGTGGCCATCTGCGACCAGGTCGAGGACCCCGCCACGGCCAAGGGGCTGGTCCGCCGGGAAGTGACCCGTGTCGTCACCCCCGGGACGCTCACCGAGGACACCCTTCTCGATCCGCGTCAGAACAATCATCTGGCCGCCATCACCGCTCCCGGCCAGCACGGACTGGCCGGCCTGGCCTGGGTGGACCTGTCCACCGGCCGCTTCCACGCCGCCGACGTTCCCCGCGACCGCCTGCTGGACCAGTTGGCCCGGCTGGCTCCCTCCGAGTGTCTCTGTGCCGAGAAACACCTGGGCGGCGAGATTGGCCAGGTCCTGGATCGGCTGCGTCCCGCACTGTCCAGCCTGTCAGTCACGGCCCGGCCCGACTGGACCTTTGACCGCGTCTCTGCCCGGGCGGTCCTGTTCAATCACTTCCAGGTCAGCACCCTGGCCGGCTTCGGCTTCGAGGACGACGACCAGTGCCTGCCCGCCGCCGGGGCCCTGGTGCTGTACCTGCAGGAGACGCTCAAGTCGAGCCTGGCTCACCTGACCCGCTTGCGTCCCTGGTCCGAGAACAGCTTCCTCTTCCTCGACGAGGTGACACGCCGCAGCCTGGAGCTGACGCGCACCCAGCGTGACGGCGATCGCAATGGCTCGCTGCTGGCGTGCCTGGATCGCACGGTCACGGCGATGGGCGCCCGCCTGCTGGCCGAATGGATCCTGGCGCCGCTGGCCGAGCGTGCCAGTATCGAGTGCCGGCTGGAAACGGTGGCCGAACTGGTGGACGACAGCAACCTTCGGGCCGACCTGCGTCGGTCCTGGGCGACGCCTCCGATTTGCAGCGCTTGACGGCCCGGGTCAGCACCGGCCGGGCTTCCCCGCGCGACCTGGTCATGATCGGACGGACCCTCGCCCTGCTGCCGCGGATCAAGGCCAAGGTCACCGCCCGGCGTTCGCAGCTCTTGCGCGAGCTGGAATCCCGGCTGGAGCTGTGCGCGGACCTGCGGGAACTGCTGGAGTCGGCCCTGAACGAGGATCCGCCGCTGAACCCGCGGGACGGCGGCGTCATTCGCCGCGGCTACGACGCCGAGTTGGACAGGCAGCACGAGATTGCCACCGGCGGCAAGGACTGGCTCGCCAAGTACCAGAGCGACCAGATCCGGGAAACCGGCATCGGCAGTCTCAAGGTCGGCTACAACCAGGTCCACGGCTACTACATCGAGGTCACGCACACCCACAGCCAGCGCATCCCGGACAGCTACCAGCGCCGCCAGACCTTGAAAAACGCCGAGCGCTACATCACCCCCGAGCTGAAGGAGCACGAGGAAAAGGTGATGGACGCCCAGGGCAAGATCGGCGTCCGCGAGTTGGAGCTGTTCAACGCCTTGCGCGACCGTGTCAACGCCGAGACGGGCCGGCTGCTGCAAACTGCCGAGGTGCTGGCCGCCCTCGACCTGCTGGCCAGCCTCGCCGAGCTGGCCGCCGAGCGCAACTACTGCAAGCCGCGCATCGTCGAGGAGCCGATCCTGCGCATCACGGACGGCAGGCACCCGATCCTCGACCAGATCCTGCCGCCCGGCACTGTCGTCCCCAACGGCGTCGTCATGAGCCAGGACGAGGGGTTGTTTCTGCTGATTACCGGACCTAACATGGGAGGAAAGAGCGTATACCTTCGCCAGACCGCCCTGCTGACGCTGCTGGCCCAGATGGGCAGCTTTGTGCCGGCGCGCGAAGCGACGATCGGCCTGGCCGACCGGATCTTCACACGGGTCGGGGCCAGCGACGAGCTGACGCGGGCGCAAAGCACGTTCATGGTGGAGATGACCGAGGCGGCCAACATCCTGAACAACGCCACGGCCCGCAGCCTGGTGATCCTGGACGAGATCGGCCGGGGCACCAGCACCTTTGACGGCGTGTCGCTGGCCTGGGGCATCACCGAGTTCCTGCACGACACCATCGGCTGCCGGGCCCTGTTCGCGACGCACTACCACGAACTGGCCCAGCTGGCCGAGCGGCTGACGCGCTTCCGCAATTACAACGCCCAGGTCCACGAGGCGCCCGACGGCATCATCTTCCTGCACAAGATCGCCCCGGGCAGCGCCGACAAGAGCTACGGCATCCACGTCGCTCAGCGGGCCGGCGTTCCCGCCGCGGTGCTGGAGCGTGCCCGTGAAGTGCTGGCCGAGCTGGAGAAGCACCACCTGGAGACGCCCGACCGGCCCGGCACCAGGCTGCGCCGGCCGCGCATCGTCCAGGCCAGCCTGTTTGCCGGCAGCGAGGATCCGGTCTTGCAGGCATTGCGCGAGTTCGACCTGTCCCGCCACAGCGCGGCGGAGATCGCCGAGCAGGTGCGGCGCTGGCAGCGGGAGCTGGGAGCGAACTGACGCTCCCGCACGGACGCGCGGACCTGCTATAACTCAGGTAGGCTTCGCCTGCTCCGCCACGGGAGACAGATCATGGATTTCCCGGAACCTGCCACTTCACGCCGTCAGACCTGTCTGAGCGTCATCCTCGCCGGCATGCTTGGCATGTTTGTCCTGTTCATGCTGATCCTGATCACGGGAGGTACGATCGTTTACGTGCTCCCGGTGATGGGCGGCGTGGCACTGCTCATGGGGGTGCATTACCTCTGGTGGGGCAAGACGATGAATGAGGAAACGGCCGGCGAACGCGAGGAGGAGCAACTGCGCCAGCAAGCGGAGCGAGACGGCTGGCCGTTGCCGGATCCCAACCGGTATGGCGGGTAGCGATCTGGAAGCCGCAACCTTTTGCAGCCGCAGGCTGCAAAAGGTTGCGCGGAATCCGCATTCGTGGCTGGCGCTGCCTGGTCTCAGAACCCCAGCGGCAACCCGGCCTCACTGTTGGGGTCGGAGGCGCCGATGAAGCCCTTGGCCTTGTCCATGGGGGCGACGTGGACCGAGCCATCAATGAACACCACCTGGCAACCTTTGGCCATGAAGCAGCTGGCATTGCCGTCCCAGGGAGCGATGGCGACGGGGAACTTGTCCGGCCCCTTGTCGGAGTTGTACATGACGCTGGTGCCCACGACCTTCTTGGTGCTGCCCTTGCCGCAGGTCGCCTCTGCCGTGCAGATGGTGTTGGACGTGCCGCGTTTGTTGAAGGTCGCCGGAAAGGTCAGTTTGCCCTCCAGGGGCTTTTTGCTCCAACTGAGCGGAATGGCGTAGCTGTTCGGCTTGCTTTCCGGGTCGGTGGCGTTCGGGTCGAGCGGGGCAATGAACGTCTTGTAGTTGCTTTCCATGTACGGCAGCAGTTCCTTGAAGAAGTCGGGCGCGTTCTTGCCGCCCTTGACCACGGCGGGAGGCATCTGGCCGTTGAGGGCCGAGGCGTAGTTCTGGACGGCCAGGCCAATTTGCTTGAGGTTGTTCTGCGACTCGGCGCGGGCGGCGGCCTCACGCACTTTCTGGACGGCCGGCAGCAGCAGGCCAATCAGGATCGCCAGGATGGCGATGATCACCAGCAGCTCGAACAGGCTGAAACCACGGCGATGCGACGCGATGCGGTTCATCGAAGCCACTCCTTCTGTAAAGGTCAGAGCAATCTCCAATCGGTCGTTCTTCAGTGAAACAGATTTTCCGCGAAATGCAAGCGTTCCGAAGCCGCTTGCGGCTTAGCGCACCACCCGGCTCCGCTAAGCCACAAGCGGCTGGGAAAACCGCCTCTCACTTCGCCGCCGGCCCCTTGACGTACGACAGCGTCAGCAAACCAAACGCCGTCGCGATGTTGGGGTCGGCCTCGCCGAAGGCCCGGTCGCCGGCGTTGGTGAAACTGCCGTCGGGTTTCTGCTTCTTCTTCAGCACCTCGTACAGCTCCTTGCGCCAGTCGTGCTTGTTGCCCTTGGCATCCTCGAACTGTGGCTCGCCCAGCGCGTCCAGGGCCTTGGCGAAGGTGTGGTAGTAATAGTACAGGCCCGCCTGGCCCATGCCGGGGTTCTCGTCCAGCGTGTAGTGCCGTTTAATCCACCCTATCGCACCCTTGACGCGCGGATCTTTCCTGTCCACGCCCGCATAGAGGAAGCTCTTCAGGCCGGCGTAGGTCATCGCCCCCATTGACCGCAGGCCGCCGTCGGGTGTCTTGTGCTTGCTGTCGTCCGGATCGACAGGTGTGTAGGTCAGGCCGCCCTCGTCGTCCTTGCTGGTTTTCTTCGCGAACGGCTGATCGTTGGTCTCGCCGGGCAGGTTCTGGCAGCGGTTGACGAACTTCAGGGCCTGCTGCACCGCCGGGTCGTCCCTGGGCACCCCGGCCGCCTGCATCGCGTCCAGAAAGAACTGCGTGTTGGACAGGTCAGGCCGTTCCTTGGCGCCGTAGCCGACGCCGCCGGTCTTGACGCCCTCGCCTTCCCCATACTGGAGGCCCTTGAGGAACTTGCTGGCGTTCTTCAGGATGGCGTCGTACTTGCCGCCCTTGTTGGCCTCGTGGAAGGCCATCACGGCCACGCTGGTCGTGTAATTGGCCAGCCGCTTGTCGTAGATGCCGCCATCGTTCTTGACGCTCTTTTCCAGAAAGGCGATCGCTTTGCTGACCACCGGATCGTCCGCGGTGTAACCATTGCGCAGCAGGCCGGCCACGACCAGGGCGGTGACGCCCGGTCCGGTCGCCCGCGCCGAGAAACTGCCGTCCTGGGCCTGCTGCTTCTTGAGGTACTCGTGGGTCTTCTCGAGCAGGGCCTTGACGTCCCCGGCGTCCACGCCGGCCTCGGCGGCCTGCGTGGTTTGGCACGGACTCGCGGCCAGGACAAACAGGGCCAGCAGGATACCGCCTCGCGATAGCACTCGGGTCACTGTTCTTCTCCTTGGGATAACCAGGGCGACGATTGGCCGAATCGGGCCTGGGCGCCCCTCGTTCTTGTCCACGTGCTACTCTATTAACTGTGGGACGCCCTGGCTCCGGCAACGGCTGCCGGCAGCGTCTCCTTCGCGGCCCGGACTCCCGGCCGCGGAATTTTTTTGGGCTGGACTATTTTTTCTTCAGCGAGGCTGCTATACTCCAAACTTCTTTCTGGGCCTCGCGACGGTTTGTGGTTGCCCATCCCTCCACATCCCTTGTTCGGTCCGATCGATTGTGTTTCCGAGTGCTGCTCGCCCCGAGGCTGCTGCACTTACTACTTTTCGGAGGTTCTATGGGCAAGAAGTTGTATGTCGGCAACCTCAGCTACGGTGTGACCGACGACGTGCTGGAGCAAATGTTCGCGCAGCACGGCACGGTGCAATCGGCGCAGGTGATCATGGACCGGGACACCGGCCGCTCCAAGGGCTTTGGTTTCGTGGAGATGTCCACCGACCAGGAGGCCCAGGCGGCCATCGCGGCCCTCAACTCGAAGGAAGTCGATGGCCGGTCACTGACGGTCAACGAGGCCCGACCCAAGACCGAGGGCGGTGGTGGTCGCGGCGGCTACGGCGGCGGCGGTGGCGGCGGTGGCCGTCGCGGTGGCGGCGGCGGCGGCTACGGCGGTGGCGGCGGCGGCTACGGTGGTGGCGGCCGGGGTGGCCGATACTGAGAGTTTGTCGTCTCGGAGTCTCGTAGGGTGGGCCGAGCGCAGCGAGGCCCACCACGCCCGTCGGTGGGCCTCGCTGCGCTTGGCCCACCCTACCTTTTCTTCTTCCCCCTCGCATCACCCCCAGCACACCAATCCCGGTTCAAACGCGCTGTCAGCGCCTCCGGATCGAGGACCTCGTCGGCCCGGCTGACCTCGATTGGCGGAGCGCCCCGGGCCCGGAGCTGCTGCTTGAGCCGGCCGCGGGCACCGGTGGTCTCCATCAGCTGGCGAATCCGTCTGGATTGGCTCACGTATAATCGTAAGGTGGGCCGAGCGCGGCGAGGCCTACCAGCAACCCCGAGGAAACAACCATGGCACGAGTGGTCCTGGCCATGAGTGGCGGTGTCGATAGCTCCGTGGCGGCGTACCTGCTCAAGCAGCAGGGGCACGACGTCATCGGTCTGTTCATGCGCACGGGGGTTCATGGCGCGGAAGACGGGCGGGCCGACCACAAGAAGGGCTGCTGCAGTGCCGTGGACGCCGGCGACGCCCGCCGGGTGGCGGATCGGCTCGACATTCCCTTCTACGCCCTCGACTTCGAGAGCGAGTTCAACCGGATCATCGATTATTTCGCCGACGAGTACCTCTCGGGACGGACGCCCAATCCCTGCGTGGTCTGCAACAGCTGGCTCAAGTTCGGGCAGCTGTGGACTTACGGGCAGCAGCTCCAGGCCGATTTCATCGCCACCGGCCATTACGCCCGCCTCGTGGAGCAACACGGCGAGCCGCAGTTGCATCGGGCCAGCGATCCGGACAAGGATCAGTCCTACGTCCTGTACGGCCTGAAGCGATCGCTGCTGCCCCGGCTGCTGTTCCCGATCGGCGGCTACCGCAAGGAGGAGGTCCGCGCCCTGGCCCGATCGGCCGGGCTGGCGGTGGCCGACAAGCCCGACAGCGTCGAGATCTGCTTCGTCCCCGACGGCGATCACGCCGGCCTGATCCGCCAGCGCCGGCCGGACTCCGGGGTGCCTGGCCACATCGTCGATTCGTCCGGCACGGTGCTGGGCGAGCATGACGGCATCGAGCGCTTCACCATCGGTCAGCGCAAGGGGCTGGGCGTGGCCACGGGAGAGCGGCGCTACGTGCTGCGGATCGTGCCGGCCACCGGTGAAGTGATTGTCGGAGAGCGAGAGGAGTTGCTGGCCGAGGGCTTGCGGGCCAGCCAGGTCAACTGGTTGATCGACCCGCCGGCCAGGCCGCTTGCCTGTCAGGTCAAGATCCGCTATCGCCACGTGCCGGCCGCGGCGACGCTGGTTGTCTTGCCCGATGACCAGGTCCGGATAGAATTTGCCACGCCGCAGAGCGCGGTCACGCCAGGGCAGGCGGTGGTGTTCTACGACGGCACGCGCGTCCTGGGCGGCGGCTGGATCGAGGAGGCGCTCTGACTCTTTCTCCCCTCTCCCCTTCGGGAGAGGGGAGAAAAGCACAAGGAGATACAATGCGACACCTGGGAATGCTTGTCGTCGTTGGGCTGCTTGCTGGTGTGGTCCTGGCGGAGGAAAAAGGCAAAAGTCCCACACCCCGCTCCGTCTTCCTTAAGTTAGACGAGGGCAAGGTGCCGACCGGTTGGAAGGCGGTGAAGACCGGCGAGGGGATCGGCAGCATCTGGAAGGTAACTGCCGACCCCACCGCACCGGCGAAGACCGGCTACGCTCTGGCCCAGGTCAACGCCGATCCGAAGGCGATGTTCAACATTTGCGTCGTGGAAAGGGAGGAGTATCGCGATCTGACACTGAGCGTGGCATTCAAGGCGATCAAGGGCAAAAAGGATCAGGGAGGCGGCCTGGTGTGGCGCTACCAGGATGCGAAGAACTACTACATCGCCCGGATGAACCCGCTGGAGGATAACTTCCGCGTCTACAAGGTCGTGGACGGCAAGCGGATGCAGCTGGCCACCACGCAAGATAACGTCAAGGTGGCCGTGGGCACCTGGCACACTCTGACGATCAAGCAGATGGGCAAGAAGATCGAGTGCTCGCTGGACGGCAAGAAAATGCTGGAGGCGGAGGACGCCACGTTTCCGCAGGCGGGCCTGATTGGTGTGTGGAGCAAGGCCGACGCCCAGACGCACTTTGACGAACTGACGGTCAAGGGAGAGTAAGACGTCCGGTCACGTACCGGGCTCCTGTCCAAGGATTTCCGAGAGAAAATGAGAAAAATGGTCCGCAGGCGCGACAATTCTCTTGCAATGTACCTCGAAGCTCTCTAGACTCCTCTGTGGGAAGGTCCGCCGCTCGGATCCTGAAGCACTCGCAGCAATGAGAGCGTTTGCCGCCAGCATTTGGTTACGTTTCAGCTTGGGGCTGTTTCTGGCTTTCCTGGCTGGCGAGGTGTTCGCGCCTGCAGTGGCGCAAGCGAGCTGCGGCGATTACGTGGTGTTCGGCCGGGGTACACAGCACGGCCAGACGTCAATGGCTCACCAATCCCCACTCCCGTTCCCAGGACATCACAGCCTGCCGAAGCCCTGTTCTGGTCCGACCTGCTCGGGTCGCCACGCTCCCTGGCAGCCGGCTCCAGCGCCCGCTCCTCCTTCTTCCGACGATCGCTGGACCACAGCTCAACCTGCACTGTTTGCAGGCGATGCCGGCTCGACTTTCCTGTGCATTCCCGAGCCGCTGTTCCAGCCGAAGTTCCATCCCTTCTCCGTTTACCACCCTCCTCGCTGAAACCGTTCGCACCATCGCTCAGTGACAACGCCGTGTCGTGAATCGTTTCGTCGGGACCGTGGCTCTCCGGAGTGGTGCGCTCGCGCTCACCCGGAAGGCAAGCTCACGTCTCCGACGGAGAGAAGCGCTCCCGATCCCACGTTGGCGTGGGACCAGTCTGGGCTGGTCGGGAGCTGTCCCCTGGTGCCGAACGGGTTTGTTCCTTGTTCCGAGGAGTTATCCATCCATGTCGCGCTCACGTTCCGCCTTTACCCTGATCGAATTGCTGGTTGTCATCGCCATCATTGCCATCCTGATCGGCCTGCTGCTCCCTGCCGTGCAGAAGGTCCGCGAAGCGGCGGCGCGGATGTCGTGTGAGAACAACCTCAAGCAGATCGGTGTGGCCTTGCACAATTACCACAGCGCTTACCAGACTCTGCCGCCGGGCTCGAACACGTCCGGCTTCACGGTGGTGGCCTTGCTGCTGCCGTTCCTCGAGCAGACCACCGTCTACAACGAAATCAATTTCAACGCCTCGCCCGACAACTCCGGTGCCAATGGCGTTCCCAACGGCACCTCGATCAAGATCCTGCTTTGCCCCTCCGACCCCTTTGCCGCTCTCCCGCCGGGCATGGGCGGGAACAATTATTTCGCCAATTACGGGACCAACATCCACTTCTTCGGCAATTCCACGGTAGCCAACGGCGTCTTCGCCCTCCGCGACAGCGGCATCTCGCTGCTCAACATTACCGATGGGACCAGTAACACCGCGGCCTTCTCCGAGTTGCTCAAGGGGGATTTCAACAACGCCACCTACAGCAGGGCCGACTGGATCAACGTCAGTGCCGTGGGCTTGCCGAGCACCGCCGACCAGGCCTATTCGATCTGCCAGCAAGCGAACCCGCAGAACCTCAGCTACCAATGCTTTTCAGCCGGGGGCGAGTGGCTCGGCGACGACCAGACCGGCACCGCGTACACGCACGTGGTTCCCCCCAACACGACCAGCTGCGTCTGGCTGGCGAACTTGACCTTCGCCACCACGGCCAGCAGCGCTCACCCCAATGGCGTCAACGTGCTCCTGTGCGATGGCTCGGTCCGCTTTGCCTCCAATGCGGTCAGCCTGAACACCTGGCGAGCGCTGGGCACACGCAGCGGCAACGACGTTGTGGGCCCTGATTTCTGATTTCCCGGCCGGGTTTTGTTGAGGTGCAACCATGATGCGTGTCTTTTTCCCGGCCCTGGCTCTTTGTGTTCTGGCGGGCTGCGGGCCGAGGTCCCTGGAGCCGGCCGATCTCGGACAAGCCGGACCGGCTTTGCGAACCGCCCTGGAAGCCTGGAAGGACGGCAAGTCGCAAGAGGACCTGGCGAACCAGAAACCCTCCATCCTGATGAACGAGGACGACTGGCGCATGGGGAAACGTCTGCTCGACTTCACGATGGAGGAGCAGGGAGCACTATCCGGCCGGCAGGTGGTCTGGCGGGCGCAGATCAAGTTCCAGGACAGCAGCGGCAAAACGGAAGAACGCCGGGCGACCTACGTCATCGACACCACGCCGCGACTGGTCATCGTCCGCGACCGGTTTGCGTCGCGCTGAGGAGGGCCAACTTACCCTCCCCGCCGCAGCGCTCGCCCCGGCCGGGCCTCGGTGTGCTTGCCCTTCTCCAGCACCACCTGGCCGTTGACGATCACGTATTCGATCCCCTCGCTGTACGCGAACGGTTTGGTGTACGTCGCCCGATCGATCACGCGCTCCGGATCGAACAGCGTCAGGTCGGCGAAGTTCCCCGTCCGGATCAGTCCGCGATCCATGATGCCCAGCTTGGCCGCGTTCAGCGAGGTCATCTTGCGGACCGCGTCCTCCAGCCGCAGCAGCTTCAGCTCGCGGACGTAGACGCCCAGTACCCGCGGAAACGTGCCGAAGCTGCGCGGGTGCGGATTGCCGCGGCGCAGCGGCCCCTCGGTGGCGTAGGCCGAGCCGTCCGAGCCGATCGAGCACCACGGCTGCACCAGGGCCAGGTGCATGTCCTTCTCGGTGTGGTGCGCGTAAACCGTCGATACCGAGCCGCCTTCCTCGATCAGGATGTCGAACAGCTCGTCCAGTGGATCGGCCGGCTGCTTCCTGTCCTTGCCGCGCAGCTCCAGCACGCGGTCCATCGTCAGGCCCTCGTAGCGGCCCTTGCCGGCGACCAGCATCCGGCCCCAATCGCCGCCGACGGCAGTGTAATGGTTGTACCAGCCCGGAAGCCCCTCGCGGATCTCCTTCTTGAGCCGTTCGCGGTTTTTCGGGTCCTTGAGCCGGGACAGCATCCGGGCCGTGCCGCCCTCGTGGGTCCAGGGGGGGATGATGCTGGACAGGTTGTTGTTGCCGCGGGTGTAAGGATAGACGTTGGTCTGCACGTTGACGCCGCGCTGCCGGGCTTTCTCGATCAGATCGACGATCTCGTTCATCCGGCCCCAGAGCTTCTGATCGGCGATCTTCACGTGGATGATGTCCACCGGCAAAGCCGGCCCGTTCGCCGACCGCGATGGCCTCCTTGACCGAAGCGAGCACTTCGGTGCCCTCATTGCGGATGTGAGTGGAAAAGATGCCGCCGTGGCGGGCCACAACCCGGCACAATTCGACAAGGTCGTCCGTCGTGGCCAGCGAACCGGGCGGCATCGCCAGCAGGCTTGACAGGCCGAACGCTCCATCCTTCATCGCCTCCTCGATCAGGGCCTTCATCCGGGCCCGCTGTTCGGCGGTCGGGCGCGCAAACGACTTGCCCATCACCGATTGCCAGACGTTGTCCAGCCCGACGTAGGAGGCGACGTTGACCGACGTGCCTGCTTTTTCCAGGACCTCGAAGTAGCCGGCCAGCGTGGTCCACTCGACCGATTTGCCGCCGACCTGGGCCCGCTTGGGCGGCAGCTCGCCCTTCGATGGTCCCACTGAAGTGCCCTCGCCCAGGACCTCGGTGGTCACGCCCTGGCGAATCTTGCTCTGAGCCAGGCCATCCTCCAGGAGAAGGTAATCGGAGTGCGAGTGCATGTCGATGAAGCCGGGGGCGACCACCAGCCCTTTCGCATCGATGGTCCGCTTCGCCAGCCCCTGCAAGTCGCGACCCACTGCCACGATCCGGTCGCCGCGGACGGCCACGTCGCCGTGAAACCACGGATTGCCGCTGCCGTCCACGACCCGCCCGTTGCGGATCAGCAAGTCCCACGGCTCCTCCCGACTCATGCCGTCGAGCATCGACACTGCCGACGCCACCCAGCCGCTGCTCCAGTCGTGCTTGCGCGGAGCGCCGTCGAACCAGTCGTGGGGAATGCGCAGCTCTTCCAGCCGCTGATGGGCCTGCTGCATCTGGGTGCGGAAATTGCCGTCGCCGAGCAGCGCCAGCCGCACCGGCGGGCTGACGCCGCGCCGCTCGCCGGTCCGGAACAGCGGGGCCTTCTGCTCGAACAGCCGCGTGATCTGGTACTTGGCGAAGTTCTCCTGGTTGCCGAAGGCGCCGCCCATGCCGAACTGGTCCGGCCTGTCTTTCATCAGGGGCGCATCCCACGCCGCGGCCGCGGTGAACTGATCCGGATGTCGCAGGATCAGGCTGAGCGCTCCCCAGCCCGACTTGCTGAAGCCCAGCAGCAGCCGGACCGGTTTCGGGGAGGGATACATCCGATCGACCAGGGGCAGGACGGCGCGCAGCAGGTGCGTCTCATCGGCCCGATGCGGATTGCTCGGATGATCGGCAAACCACGGCAGCTCGGTGAACGATGGGGCTACGACAATCAGGCCGTACTTCTCGTGCAGCCCCAGCTGCCGCACTTCGTCCAGGCCGTCTCCGAAGTGATTCTCCTCGTTCGGCTCCACCGGCAGCACGAAGAGGAAGCGCCGAGCATCCTCTTTGGGGAGCTGCCTGGGGGCCAGGATTCGGACCAGCACCGGCTTGCTCTGCCACGGCGTTGTCAGGCGATAGCTGAGGACACCGTTCGCGTCCTTCTCCGGCGCGGAAACCTTGGCCTCGGCGAGCGGTTTCTCCTCGGACCGGCACGGCGTCACAAAAGGGAAGGCGAGCAACAGGATAGTCAGACAGAGCAGCGGACGCATGAAGTCCTCCCTTGGGAGTGCAGAGCCGGTTGGTGGAGTCAGCAGATCGCCCGAGGGCATGTTAGCACAATTGCCGCGGGATGGTAGATGGAGGGAAGGCAAGCTACCCGCCGCCGCAGCTTTCCGCCAAGACTGGGAGGGAGACGCCTCTGTCCAACGGCAAGGAAGCGATGGCGATCAAGCAAAGGCAGGAAAAACAAATGGCATCGCGGGAAGAGCCGTGGTAGAGTGGCCGGCAGTGAGATCGGTAGCCGGGCCGGGAGAGGCAACCGGCTCGTGATCCGTGGCTCGCCGGTTGAGGAAGCAAACCTTCGGCGGCAGCAAGAGGGTGTGCCATGCTGCGGTGGCTCCAGTCCTTCCGGTCCCGAAAACGGCCGGCCGGCATTCCCGAGGAACGCTGGGTAAGCCTGGCAGAAGGCAAATCAAGGAGGAAATGGCATGGCAAAACAACCACAGAATCCGGCGTTGCGGCGTGCGCTGCTGGAGATTGTGGACAACCAACTTCGGGACGGGACGCCGCCCGAGACGCGCAGCACCCTGGATCGGCTGATCTCCGAGGGTTATTCGCGTGATCAGGCACGGGAGCTGATCGCCTGCGTGGTCTCGGCAGAAATATTCGACGTTCTCAAGAGCGGCCAACCTTACGACGAAGCCCGCTACCTTGCGGGACTGCGAGCGCTGCCGCGGCTGCACTCTGAGGACAAGGGGCAGCCCCGAACGAGCCAATGATACGGACCCGGCCGGCATGTTGTCATGCGGACGGAATCAGGGTTGGCGTCGTTGGATGGGCACGCAGCCGGCTTGTTCCGAAGCACCAGCGAGATGGCTTCCTGCCCTTCAATCTGTCACCCGGCCGTTCGGGTTAGAAAAGAGGGGTTTTCAGAAACGGGGCGTGGCATATCAAAGAGGGTATGAACGCTGAAACCCCGCAAGTGCATCGTGTGGAACGGGTAGACGACATTCCCGTTCTGGTGGCCACGCTCCAACGCCTGCAGGTGGACAAGATCCTCGATCGCCACTTTCCCTCCGGCCACCGCTGGCAGGGCGAGCTGACCTTCGGCGAGGTTGCCTGCGTCTGGCTCGCCTTCCTCACCTCCCAGGGAGACCACCGCCTCTGCCGCGTGCAGCCCTGGGCTCAAGCCAACCTGGCCCTCCGACACAAGCCCGAAGCGCTGACGCCGGGACCGATGCAGGCCTGTCTGGGCAAAGCCGTCCGCCCGCTCGACTTCCAGGACGACCGCCTGGCCGACCTCCTCGACCGCTTGGCTCTCGACGATTCCTGGCAAGACTGCGAGAGCGCGCTCAACCAGAGTTCCGTCCGCGTTTACCAACTGCCGACGGACTTGTTTCGCATCGACATGAGTACGGCCAACTCCTACGTCGAGACCCTCGCCGCGCAGGGCTTGTTCCAGTTCGGTCACAGCAAGGATAACGACGAGTGGCCGCAGATCAAGGTCGCCCTGGCCGCTCTGGACCCCCTGGGCATGCCGATCACCACCTTGGTGGTGCCGGGCAACAGCGCTGATGACCCGCTGTACGTCCCCCAGATCAAGAAGGTGCAGCGGACCTTCGGCCCAGGCGGCAAGACCTTTGTCATGGACTGCAAGGGCGCCGCGCTGGCCACGCGGGCCCACCTGGCCGACACCAAGGACTTTTACCTCACGCCGCTGTCGGAAACGCAACTGGCGGTGAAGAAGCGGCGTGCGTTGCTGCAGCCCGTCTGGGCAGGCCGACAACCCCTGCAGCAGGTCTACCGCCCCGCCGCCAACCCGGAGGCCGACGCCGAGTTGGTCGCCGAGGGCTTCTCCCTGGACGTGCAGTTGCAGGCGGAAGTCAACGGCCGGCAGGTGGTCTGGACGGAGCGGCGTTGGCTGGTACGGTCGCTGGCCTATGCCCAGGGGCAGCAGCAGCAGTTGGACAGGCGCTTGCACAAGGCGCAGCGCAACTGGCGGCGCTGGCCCAACGCAAACAAGGCAAGCAGCGGCTGACGGCGGGGCAACTGCAAACGGCCGCCGCCGCCATCGTCAAGCAGCAGCGTGTCGGGGGTCTGCTGGAGGTGCGCGTGCGGACGACAACGCACAGCAAGCAGGTGCGGGCTTATGGCGAGCGGCCGGCCCGCGTCCAGAAGGAACGGGAGCAGCGCCTGGAAGTGTCCCGACGCGAAGAGGCGATCGAGCTGGCCAAACGAGACCTGGGCTGGCGCGTCTACGCGACCAACCAGGTACTGATGAGCCTGGCGACGACGGCCGGCGTGTATGCCAGGCAGATTCGGGTGTGGGACGTTGCCACCGGACAGCTCCAGATCGATACCAGGCCGGCGGCCGGCTACCCGGCGGTCGTGCGGTTCTTGCCGGGAGGCAAGACCGCCCTGGTGGTCGTCCACGGTTCTCCCCGTGGTCACCTCGTCTACCGCTGGAACGTCGCGCCGGCCCCACCCGACGAGGTGATTACCCAGCACACAGACGAAATCTGGCGACTGGTGTTGGCGCCGGATGGGCGGAAGTTTGTGTTCGGATCTCACGGTTACCGGGACGCCCCCTGGGGAAACCAGGCCCGCTTGTGGTCGCTGCAGCCGGACAAACCCATCGGCGCTCCTCTTCAGCACGCGGGCCGGGTCTTTGCCCTGGCCTTCAGCCCGGACGGACGGAAGGTCCTCACTGGCAGCCATGACCGCACCACGCGCTTCTGGGATGCCGCGACGGGCCGGCCGCTCGGACCACCGCGCCAGCACCCGGGCCAGATCCACGCGGTCGCCTTCAGCCCGGACGGAAGGTACTACGTGACTGCCGGTTCCGATCGCACGGCTCGCCGCTGGGAAGTAAGTACGCATCGCCCCATCGATCCATGCGTCCAGCACAAGGACACCATCGAGAGCGTGCTGTATACACCCAACGGTCAACTGCTGGTGACGGCCAGCACGGACCGGACGGCGCGGTTCCGGGACGCCGAGTCCGGCCTGCCGGTCGGGCCGGCCATGCGGCACCTCCAGGCAATCGCTCCCCTCGCCATCAGCCCCGACGGCCGGTGGGTTGCCACGGGCGGCGGTGACGGCTTCGCCACGATCTGGCGGGTGCCTGCGCTGAACCTCCGGGCCGGCGGGGACTTCGTCCAAGCTATGGAACGGCAGACTGGGTTAACTCTCGAAGGCTCGTCCGTCGTCCGTCTGCTCAGTGCGGAGGAGTGGTTGCAACGATGATTCCCAAAGGCCGCGCCCGGCAATCTGGACGTTTTCCCCGAACTAATCTTCGAGGTTCGCTCTCCTTCAGAACGGTGGCCGGGCGTGCTGGCGAGAGCCGTGGAGTTGCCCGGCACGTGCAACCCATACGCCTGACCTGCGCCAGACCAGCCTGGGGAACCTGTCATGGCAAAACGAAGCGAACGTGCGGCCACTGCCGCGGATACGATGCGAATCCTCGCCTCCGGGTCGTACGTCGGCCCTGGAGGACAGACCGTGTCCATCCTTCCCGAGCTGAACCACGCCATCAACGAGACCAGGCTGTTCACCCCCGGCCAGGTCGCCCGGATCGCGGCGGCCGGGCCTGCGAAACGGGCCGTGCCGCGGATTCGCGTGGTCAACTGCACCACGCTCGCGGCGGCCCGGGAGCTGCACGCCATTCACGGCGCCGAGCGGGTCGTCCTGCTCAACTTTGCCTCGGCGCAATCCGGGCGGCGGCTTCCTGGGCGGCAGCCAGGCCCAGGAGGAGAGCCTGGCCCGAGCCTCCGGGCTGTATGCGTCCATCAGCCGGATGACCGACTATTACGAGGCCAACCGTCGGACCAAGTCCACTCTTTACACTGACCACGTGATTTATTCGCCCCTGGTGCCGGTCTTCCGAGACGATGACGACCGACTGCTCGACCAGCCCTGGTGCGTGTCCACGATCACGGCCCCCGCGGTCAATGCGGGCGCGGTGCGCTCCCGGGAGCCGGAGAACGTCTCACGGATTCGCGAAGTGATGCAGCACCGCATCCGCTGCGTGTTGGGTCTGGCGGCGCAGCAGGGTCACGACGCCATCGTCCTGGGCGCCTGGGGCTGCGGCGTCTTCGCCAACGACCCGGCCGAGGTGGCGGAGCTGTTCGCCGGCGAGCTGCTCGGCCAGGGGCGTTTCGCCCAGGCGTTCACCGAGGTGGTCTTTGCCATCCTCGACCGCCGCGGTGACACTCTCCGCCCGTTCGCGGAAGCGTTCGGAAGCAGCGAGCTGGATAAGGAAGATTTTACCTTGCGTTCATCGCACCCTTAGCTGACGAGAGTATCCTGAAGGGGAACGCCACGTGCAAGCGAATGGAGATTCGCTTGCACGTGGCCGAACCCGAAAGGATGGAGACGATGCACGTTCAGGAGTCTTTCGTTGCTCGCCTTGCTCACTTCGTCCACAGGTACTTCCTCTGCTTCGTGATCGCCTCCTACGTCCTCGCCGCTTTGCTGCCGGCCCCTGGCCTGTGGGTCCGGAAAGTCACTCTGGGAGAAGTGGTCCTCTTCCAGGAGCGAACCACCGTCTCTCTTCCGATGCTCCTGCTGGCGCTCTTGCTCTTGAATGCCGGGCTGGGCGTCCAGACCTCGCAGTTGCGCAATCTATTTCGCGGTCCCCTGACCCTGCTGGCCGGGCTGATCGCCAACCTGGCGATTCCGATCGCCTTCATTTTCTGCGTGTCGCAGGGGATGCGCTTCTGGCACAATGCCGACGAGGTCCAGAACATCCTGGTCGGCCTGGCGCTGGTGGCCTCGATGCCCATCGCCGGCTCCTCGACCGCCTGGTCCCAGAACGCCAACGGCGACCTGGCCCTGAGCCTGGGCCTGGTGCTGTTCTCCACCTTCCTCTCGCCGCTCACCACGCCAGTCGCTCTGCACTCGGTCGGCTTGATGACCACCGGCGACTACTCCGAGGACCTGCACGAGCTGGCGGCCGGCACTACCGGCAGCTTCCTGGCCATCGCTGTGATCCTGCCTTCGGCCGTCGGCATCCTCCTGCACGCTGTCATCGGCCAGGCGCGACTCTCCCGGGCCAGGCCCCTGCTGAAGCTGGCGAACTGCGCCAATCTGCTGCTGCTCAATTACGCGAACGCGGCCGTGGCCCTGCCGCAGACCGTTGCCTCTCCGGACTGGGACTTCCTGGCGGTGACGCTGGTGATCGTGGTCGGCCTGTGCTTCCTGGCCTTCGCCTCCGGCTGGGTGATTGCTCGGCTGTTCCGCCTGGATCCAGCCCGGAAAGTCGCCCTGATGTTCGGACTGGGCATGAACAACAACGGCACCGGCCTGGTGCTGGCAACCATGGCCCTGGCCGATCATCCGAGCGTGCTGTTGCCGATCATCTTCTATAACCTGGTGCAGCATCTGGTGGCCGGCGGCGTGGATGCCTTGTTGGTTAGCCGCGACGCGGAGCGCAGCGCAGCGGAGCGCGGCCAGGCCCCACACCACGGAGGCCCCCGCGCTCCGCTGCGCTGCGCTCCGCGTCGCGGCTAACCGGATCAGGTGTCGGTCCGTTCCCAGTAGCGGCGGCAAGCATCCGCAACAAGGTCCACGGCCTTTAGCCCCAGCCGGCCGGTGTTGACGGTCAGGTGATACTCCAGGGGATCGGACCAGTCGGCCGCGAAAGAGTCCTGGAAAAACCGGCGGCGCTGGGTGTCGCTCTCGGCGATGAGCGTCCGGGCCACGTCCTCGCGCACCCAGCGGTGCGCCATGACGCGCTCGACCCGAACGTCCATTTTGGCCACCAGCCGGACGTGGAAGGTGTCCGGCCTCTCACGCAGGAACCGGCTGCCGCCACGACCGACAATGAGGACGTTCCCCTGCTGATCCAGCTCGTCCATCAGCTTCCGCAAGGCGTCCTGGTAGCGCTGGTGCAGGCTCCCCGGAAAGAAGCGCTGCCACCAGCCCGCGGGCTGCTCGTCAATGCGTGCCAGCTCCTGCTCCGTCACACCCAGCCGGTGGGCCTGCTGCTCCAGCAATTCGCGATCAAAGACCCGCAAGCCCAGCCGGTCGGCCAGGGCGCGAGCCAGACCGGCAGCTCCGGCCCCCAGTTCCCGGGCCAGGGTCAGGACCCGGTGCTTCACGGAGGGGTTTGCCGGCCCCCCGGCCGCGAGAGGACGTATCAGCCCCACCACGACGGCCACCACGTCCGCGAGCGGCATCCGGCCGGTGTTCAGCACCAGGGCATACTGCTCGGACTGGCAGGGGGCCTGCCCGAAGAAGTAGCGCATGAAGCGATCGCGCGTCGAATCTTCCTGAGTGCAGCGGGCCAGCGCCTGCTCGTAAGACCAGCCTTCGCGCTGGGCCATGCGTCGGGCCCGCCAGTCTCGCGGTGCCACCAGACGGAGATGCAGGACGTGCAGCGTGTCCGGAAGCAGCTGAGCGGTGCCGCGACCGACCAGCACGACGTTGCCGCGGCCTGCCGCCTGCAGTGCTGCCTCGCGGAGACCGTGGACGTACCTGGCATGGGGAGGGTTGAGGCGGAAGCGGTCGGCCAGGCTGATCGCTTTTTCGTCCAGGCGCTCCAGCTCGGCGTCGGGCAGATGCTCGAGCATGGCCGCCTGGTGCAGCAGCTCCCGGTCGAGCAGTTCCCAGCCCAGGGCCTCGGCCAGGCGATGTGCGACCTCGTAGCCGCCTGCCCCATACTCCCGCGAGACCGTGATGACGTTCATTGTTCAAACTCGGAACTCGGAGGTAGGACGGGCTTCCTAGCCCGTCCAGGCCGGCCTGGGAAGGCCGGCCTACTTCCGAGTTTGGGAAGAGCCTGGTATAACGGCAATTGTCGAGGAAAGAGGGAACGAGGTCAAGAGGTGACGCATGCCGCGGGTGCTGGTGGTCGAGGACGAGCCGCGCGTCCTGCGCGGCCTGGAAGAGGGTTTGCGGGGAGCGGGTTTCGAGGTCGAAGGTGCCAGCAACGGCGACGACGGGGCCCGGCTGGCCTGTTCGCGCCCGTTCGACTGTGTGGTCCTCGACTGGATGCTCCCGGGCCGGGACGGTCTGCAAATCCTTGCGGACCTGCGGCGGGGGGGCAACACGACTCCCGTCCTGCTGCTGACGGCCCGGGATGCGATCGACGATCGGGTCCTCGGCCTGGACAGCGGGGCGGACGATTACCTGGTCAAGCCGTTCGCGTTCGCCGAGCTGCTGGCCCGCATCCGTGTCCTGCTGCGGCGTGGGCGGGTCGAGCCGGAAACGGTCTTGCGGGCCGGCGACCTGGAGCTGGACCTGCTCAAACGCCGGGCGCTGCGCCAGGGCGAGGCCATCGACCTGACCCATCGCGAGTTCGAGGTGCTGGCGTACCTGGTCCGGCACAAGAATCAGCCGGTCACCCGCGAGATGCTTGGCCTGGACGTGTGGCAGGAGCCCGGCTACGCGGCCACGAACGTCATCGAGGTCTACGTCAACATCCTCCGCAAGAAGATCGAGGTCCCCGGGCGCTCGCCGCGGATCGTCACTCTGCGGGGGGTCGGCTACTGCCTTCAGGAATGACGCATGCGTCCGACAGTCCGCTGGCGGCTGACCTTCTGGAACACCCTGGCCCTGGCCGTGGTGCTGACCTGCTTTGCCGTCCTGGTTTACGCCATGCTCCGCCGGGCCCTGTCGGCCCAGACCGATCGGCTGCTCCAGTCCGGCTTTGGCCATCTGCGCGGCGATCCCCGGATCGGGACGGACACGGCCGAACGCCTGGAGCACTGGGTCGAGGAGTTCAAGGATCACCTGAATCTGTATTGCGTGGTCTACCGCTCGGACGGCCCTCTGCTGACACGAACGCCCGGGCTGGCGTCCGCCAGCCTGCCGCCGCTCCCCCCCGGAAAGGAAGACCTCTGGACCCAGGACGAGCAGCTCCCCGACATTGGCCGGCAGCGGGTCCGAGGGGAGCGGCTGAAACTCGGCGATCAGGACCTGGTCGTGCTTCTGCTGGCCCCGCTTGAGGAAATGGATCGCGAGCTGGAGCAGGTCCGCACCGTGCTGCTGACGGCGGGGCCGATGGCGCTCTTGCTGTCGGCCGGCTTCGGCTACTGGCTGGCCCGCAAGGCCCTGGCGCCGATGGACCAGCTGCGCCGGGACACGGAGGCGATCACCGCCGAACGCCTGGAGCGCCGGCTCCCGGTCCGCAACCCCGACGACGAGCTGGGCCGACTGACGCGGACCATCAACGAGATGCTGGCCCGGCTGGCCCGCTCGTTCGAGGAGGTGCGGCGGTTCACGGCGGACGCCTCCCATGAGTTGCGAACGCCTCTGACCGTCCTGCGCCACCGAGGTCGAGGTTGCCCTGGGCAAGCAGCTCTCCCCGGGCGAGCACCAGCAGCTTCTCGGCACCATCCTGGAAGAGCTGGGACGGATGAGCCGCTTGACTGACCAGCTGCTGACGCTGAGTCGCCGCGATGCGGGAGTGGATTCGTTCACGCCGGGACCGGTCGATCTGCACAACCTGGTGTCCGGCGTCGTGGAGGCGCTGGGGCCTCTGGCGGAGGCGCGCGGGATACGGTTGCAGCTCGAGGCGTCAGGTCCGCTTTCGGTTTCAGGCGAAGAGGGCCGGCTGCGGCAGCTGCTCATCAATCTCCTGGACAACTCCCTGAAATTCACCCCCCAGGGAGGTCAGGTGACCGTTCAAATCCGCCGGGAGAGCGACCGCGTGGTCGTTGCCGTGGAGGACACCGGCATCGGCATTTCCCCGGACTGTCTGCCGCGCGTCTTCGACCGCTTTTACCGCGTGGACCGGGCCCGCGGCCGGGCCGAGGGCGGCACCGGACTGGGACTCAGCATTGTCCAGAGCATTGTCAGGGCGCACGGGGGCACGATTGAGATGAGCAGCACGGTGGGGCAGGGGACAATCTGCACGGTGGGCTTGCCGGCGGGTTAGCTGGGAGAGGGTCCTCCGGGCCACTCACAGCGGCTTGAGGATGAACCGCTGCTCGCCCAGCTGGAACTGCCCGGTGCCGTCGATGGCAATGCGGTGAATGCGCAGCCAGAGGCCGTTGAGGGAGCCGGCATTTTCCAGGACCCAGCGGCCCTTGCTGTCCCGGCCGATGCGGGCATGGCGCGGATTGACCATGGGATCGTCGGTCAGGACGATGGAAGCCTGCTCCGGATCGCTGCCGATCCAGTGTTCCTCCTGGGCGATGAAGTAGCGCTGCCCGGTGCCATTGACCTTCAGCTCGACGAAGGAGGGGATGACGTCGGTGGGCGAGACGCTCTGCCAGCCGCGGGTAGCGACCTGGGGCTGACCGGGGGCCTGGCCGCCGGGTGCTTGGCCGTCGCCGCCCTGCGGAGCAGCGTCGAAGCGATACCGCCGGCTGCCCAGCAGGAACTCCTGCTCGTGCTTCAGCAGGGCGGTGGAGACGCGGACGTAGGTGCCATTGGTGCTGTCCAGGTCGGTGAGGAACCAGCGCCAGCGGCCCCTGTCGAAGACGCGGGTGATCTCGGCGTGCCGGCTGGACATCATGCCGTCGTGCGGCACCAGCACGGTGCCGTCGGTGCGACCGAGCAGCGTCCGGTCGCTGCGCAAGGGAATGACGTCGCCCTCGTCCCGGCCATCGAAGAGGACGGTGAGCAGGGCCATTGGCGGCCGATGGATGGGCCGGTACGGGACAGCGCCGGCCGCGGCCGGTGCATGGGACTCGCGCGGGGCGGCACCCGGCCGGGCTGCTGGCCCGGGTCGGTCCGGTTCCGGAGGAAGAGCGCCGGGCAGTAGTTGCCGGCGCAGCTCCTCGACGTTCTCAAGGCGAGTGCCCTGCGGGCCCTCGTTGTCGAAATCATCACGAATGGGGTGCGGCATGAGGGGTGCCCCTGGGTTCCCGTGGGTGCGCTGCGCGACCCACGGCTGGGATACGTAACCCCTTCGGGGTAGAAAACGGGGCTGCCGTTGTCTTTCTACCCCGAAGGGGTTGCATAACTCAGCCGTGGGTCGCGCAGCGCACCCACGGGGTGGTGGTTGTCCCGGATTCGCCACCCCGATTATGCCACGTGGCACGTTCGGGCTCAAGACGCAACCGAACCCTGCTGTTCCACGGTTCGCTGTCCCGCCAGGACCGAATCCGGACATCTCTGGCGTGCCTCCTCGGTCGCGGGCAGGGCGTTTTCGGTCGGCTGCAGCGGCTTGCCCCGATGACGGGCGTAGACGTAGGTGAACTCGGCCCCCAGCAGCACGATCTGCGAGGAGTAATAGACCCACATCAGGATCACCACCAGCGAGCCGGCTGCCCCGTAGGCGGACACCACGCCGCTCTGGCCCAGGTAGACGCCGATCAGATACTTGCCCAGGGTGAACAGCAGGGCCGTGACCGCGGCCCCGACCCAGACGTCGCGCCAGGCAATGTCCACGTCAGGAAGGATCCGGTAAATCATCGCGAACAGCAGGGTGATCAGCCCGAAGGAGATCAGCCCGTTGAGCAGCCGCCAGAGCCAGAGCGGGGACGCCTGCGCGGGCTCCAGCCACTGGGCCAGGGCCGCCAGCAGCGCGCTGACGATCAGCGACACCAGCAGCAGAAAGCCGATGCACAGCACCAGGGCGAAGGACAGGAAGCGATCGCGGAGCATCCCGAACAATCCCCGGCCCGGCCTGGGTTTGACGCCCCAGACGAAGTTCAAGGCTTCCTGGAGCTGGGCGAAGACACTGGTGGCTCCGATCAGCATGACCACCAGGGCGATGACCGTGGCCAGGATGCCCGTCCCGTGACCGTTGTGGACCATCGCGATTGTTTGCTGGAAGGCCTGGGCCATCTGCTTGCCGGCCAGTTCCCTCAGCTCCATGCTCACCTGCCGGCGGGCCGCCTCCGCGCCGAAGACGATGCTCCCAATGCCCACGGCGATCAGGACGATCGGTGCCAGGGAAAAGACCGTGTAATAGGCGAGGGCGGCTCCCAGCTGAAAGGTGTTGTGCTCAAACCAGCGCTGACAGGCATCCCTGGTCAGCGTCCAGAGCTTCTTGAGCCAGGTCATGTCGCTTCTCCGCAATCGCCGCGAAGGTTCCGGGAACCCGTTTATTGCGATCCAGAAAGAAAGTCCCCCGCGCCCCCAACCCAGGGCGATGCCCTGGGCTATCCTGTTGCGCCCCTTCGGGGCGGAAAACCAGGTCTTTCGCCCCGAAGGGGCGCAACAGGATAGCCCAGGGCATCGCCCTGGGGATCTGAGGCCGCGGACATTCTCTTCCTGAGCCGCAAGAGCCGCGTCGCGGCTAAACGCTTGGTCTGTCCCGAAGCCGGCCGAACGCTCGTGGACAGCTGCGGCAGGGGCTGTTATCGTTAACCAAGCAACTCGCGCGCCGCTGAATCGTCTTAAATAGAGCAGGGCACCCGTCCTCTCGCGAAGGAGACAACCATGCAGGCCAGCCGAAAAGCATTTCTTGTCAGCGTTGCCCAGGTCCTTCTCCTGGGTGCGTTCTGTCTGGTCGCGATCGAGGCGCCGCCGACCACGGAGCGAGCCCTCTTGCTCAAGGCGTTCCAGGACGGCAACTTCAAGGACGCTTACGAAGGGCTGCGCCGGCTGGCCCTCAGTCCCGACGATGACCAGAAGAAGGTCGGCGCCGACCTGGCTTGCAGTATCCAGTGCCTGACTCTGCTGGGCCGGGTCGATGAGATCGATGCGTTCCGCGAGAGCGTGATCGAGGTCCACAAGAACAACTGCCGGCTGCTGCAAACGGCCGCCCAGACCTATGCCTCCGGCGATCATCACGGGTATGTGATCGCCGGCAAGTTCGACCGCGGCGACAAGCGGGGCGGCGGCCGGCGGGTCGATAGCCGGCAGCGCGACCGGGTGCGGGCCTTGCAACTGCTGGAACAGGCCCAGAAGCTGCAAGAGAACGAGACCGACAAGAAAGCCCTGGCCCAGTTCCATTTCACCTTCGCGGCCGTGCTGTTCAACGTTGGCGAAGCCGCCTGGCGTTTGCAATACCGCACCGACACGAGCCAGCTGCCCGACTGGGACGAGGGCTATTTCAGCGACGGGGACGGACGCGGCGCTGCCGTTGACGCGGCGGGGAATCCCGTCTTCCACCGGCTGCCGAAAAGCGATGCGGACGCGGTCAGCGACGGCGAACGCTGGCGCTGGCATCTCGCCCAGGTCGCCGAGCACGACCCGGACCGGCTCCCGGAGACGGAAATGATCCTCGCCGGCTTCCTGCGGAAGCAGTTCGACGTGCAGACGATGAATCCCGAAAGCATCCGCTGGGATGGGCGCGGCCGCTTTGTCGCACAGGGCGAGGAGCGCAAGGCCGGCGTCTTCGCCGTCCATACGCTGAAGGACGACCAGACCATCGCCCGGCTAGCTACCGGGATCAAGCGCTTCGATTTGCCCGAGGAGTTCAACTGGATCGCGATTTACAAGCGAGTGGCCGAGCGGGGCCAGGGGCCGCACGCCGTCCAGGCCCGCGATGCTCTCGCCAACGTCTGGGAGGTTCGCCGGCAGTACGAGAAGGCCGCGCTGGCCTGGAAGGAAGCGATCGCCCGCTACGGTCCGGGCGAGAACGACTTCCGGCGAAAGCGGCTGGCCCAGATCGTCGGCAACTGGGGCCGTTTTGAGACGGCCAACGTCCAGCCCGCCGGGGTCAAGTCCACCGTCGAGTACCGCTTCCGCAATGGCACCAGGGTGTCTTTCGAGGCCCACGCCATCCAGGTCGAGAAACTGCTGGACGACGTCAAGGCTTACCTGAAGTCCGACCCCGGCCGGCTGCATCGGAGAGAAAACGACATTAACGTCAGCAACGTCGGCTATCGACTGGTGGAAGAACAGCAGACGCAGTACCTGGGCAAGAAGGTCGCGACGTGGGAACAGGAGCTGAAGCCCGCGCCCAGCCACGTCGATGAGCTTGTCACCGTCGAGACGCCCCTGGACAGGCCGGGTGCCTATCTGCTGACCGCCACGATGGCCGACGGCAACGTCAGCCGGATCATCGTCTGGATCAGTGACACAGCTATCGTCAAGAAGCAGATGCAAGGCCAGACACTCTGGTATTTCGCCGATGCGGTCACCGGCAAGCCCATCGACCGGGCCGCCGTCGAGTTCTTCGGCTACCGAAATGAGTGGCGTGTCCTGACCCGCACCGTCAACGCCGAGTCCGACGGCGAGGGGCAGGTGATCCGCGGCAACGACCAGTTGCCGCATGAATTCCAGTGGTTGACCACCGTGCGCAAGGCCGGCGCCGGCCATGAGGGCGGTGATCGCTTTGCTTATCACGGTTTCAGCAACGTCTGGTACAGCAAGGACCACGATGCGGAGTACAACGCCACCAAGGTCTTCGCCATCACCGATCGGCCGGTCTATCGGCCCGAGCAGAAGGTCCAGTTCAAACTCTGGGTCCGCCATGCGAAGTACGATCAGCCCGATACCTCCGACTTTGCCGGTCGGAGTTTTACCGTCCAGATCCACAATCCCAACGGCGACAAGGTTTACGAGCAGAAACTGACCGCCGACAGCTGGGGCGGGACCTCCGGGGAATTCGTGCTGCCGCGCAATGCCATGCTGGGCAGTTACAATCTGCAAGTGGTCAACCTCGGCGGCGGCAGTTTCCGGGTCGAGGAGTACAAGAAGCCGGAGTTCGAGGTCAAGGTCGAGGCGCCCAAGGAGCCGGTGATGCTCGGCGACAGGATTGACGCCACCATCGAGGCCCGCTACTACTTCGGGGCCCCGGTCGCGAAGGGGAAGGTCAAGTACAAGGTGCTGCGCAGCGCCCACGACAGCCGCTGGTATCCGGCCGGGGCCTGGGACTGGTTCTACGGACCGGGCTACTGGTGGTTCGCCGCCGATTCCACCTGGCACCCGGGCTTCTCGGTGTGGGGCTGTCGGGGGCCGCGCTGGTGGAGCCAGGGCGGCGAGCAGCCCGAAGTGGTGCTGGAAAACGAGGTCGAGATCGGCCCGGACGGCAAGGTGTCCGTGGAGATCGACACGCTTCCCGCGAAGGAATTGCACGGCGATCGGGACCACCAATACAGCATCACCGCCGAGGTGGTCGATGAGTCGCGGCGCACCATCACCGGCAGCGGCAACGTGCTGGTGGTGCGCAAGCCGTTCCAGGTCTTCGCCTGGGTGGATCGCGGTCACTACCGCTTCGGCGACACCATCAAAGCGTCCTTCAACGCCCACACGCTGGACAGCAAGCCGGTCCAGGGCAAGGGCGAACTGACCCTTTACCGGATTCACTGCAACGACAAGGACGAGCCGGTCGAGAAGGCCGTGCAGACCTGGAAACTCGACACCAACGTCGAGGGTCAGGCCCAGCAGCAGCTGGACGCCTCGGCCGCGGGCCAGTATCGGCTGTCGCTGAAGCTGACCGACAGCAAGGGCCACACCATCGAAGGCGGGTACGTCTTCGTGGTGCGCGGCAAGGGCGACGACGGCAAGGAGTATCGCTTCAACGACCTGGAGCTGGTCACCGACAAGCGCGAATACGCTCCCGGTGAGAAGGTCAAACTGCTGCTCAACGCCGACCGCCCGGACAGCACCGTGCTGCTGTTCCTCCGCCCGGCCAACGGCGTCTATCTCAAGCCGAGGCTGCTGCACGTGAAGGGCAAGAGCATCGAGGAGGAAATCGCGGTCGTCCAGCGCGACATGCCCAACTTCTTCATCGAGGCGCTGACGGTGTCTAACGGCAAGGTCCACGTGGAGACACGCGAGGTGATCGTGCCTCCGGAAAAGCGCGTGCTGAACGTGGAGGTGCTGCCGTCCCAGCAAGAGTACAAGCCCGGACAGAAGGCCACACTCAAGGTGAAGGTCACTGACCTGAACGGCAAGCCGTTTGAGGGCACGACGGCTGTCACGATGTACGACCGCTCGCTGGAGTACGTCTCGGGCGGCTCCAACGTGCCGGAGATCAAGGAGTTCTTCTGGAAATGGCGCCGGCAGCATTCCGCCAGTGCCGAGCACAACCTGGGGATGCAGTTCAACAACCTGATACGCTCACAGGAGACCGGCATGGCCGAACTGGGCGTCTACCAGGAACCCGGAGTGCTGCTCCTCGTGGATGCCTCCGAGAGCTTGACCACGGATGATAGCGACTTTTTTATGAAGACAAAGGATTTGCAGCACTACAGCACCATCATGCCTGTTCGGCAGCTAGCGCTCTCCACGAGGGCCGTTGGGGCATTCTCCGGGGTGGATCGCCTGCCAACGCGAGGGGCCGAGTGGGCCGACCCAGAATTGCTGTTGCCGCCGCCTGGCGTTCCGCCCCAGCCAAAGGTCGAGCCGACCGTCCGCAAGAACTTCGCGGACACCGCTTACTGGTCGGCATCGCTCAACACGGACAAGGACGGCCAGGCCTCGGTCTCGTTCACCATGCCGGAGAACCTCACCGGCTGGAAGGTGAAAGTCTGGGCGATGGGCCACGGCACCAAGGTCGGCGAAGGCTCCGCCGAGGTCACCACCAAGAAAGACCTGCTGGTCCGGCTCCAGGCCCCGCGCTTCTTCATCGAGAAGGACGAGGTGGTCCTCTCCGCCAACGTCCACAACTATCTCAAGAAGGACAAGGCCGTCAAAGTGTCGCTGGAGCTGGAGGGCAAGACGCTGGAGATGCTCGGCTCGCCCAGCACGGAGGCCAACGTCCCCGCCGGCGGCGAGAAGCGTGTGGACTTCCGAGTGAAGGTCAAATCCGAAGGCGTCGCTCTCGTCCGCATGAAGGCGGTCAGCGACGAGGAGTCCGACGCCATGCAGATGCGTTTCCCTTGCTACGTCCACGGCATGCTCAAGACGGAATCCTTCGCCGGCGTCGTTCGTCCTGACAGGGAACTGGCCCAGGTCGTCTTCACCGTGCCGGCCGAGCGGCGCGTCAACGACACCCGGCTGGAAGTGCGTTACTCGCCGACTCTGGCCGGGGCGATGGTGGATGCTCTGCCCTACCTGGTGGATTACCCCTACGGCTGCACCGAGCAGACGCTCAACCGCTTCTTGCCGACGGTCATCACCCAGCGCATCTTGCAGCGGATGAACTTGGATCTCAAGGACATTCAGAAGAAACGCACCAACCTCAACGCTCAGGAGATTGGCGATGCCCAGGAGCGAGCGAAGGGCTGGCAGCGCTACCAGCGCAACCCGGTTTTCGACGAGGCCGAGGTCAAGGCGATGGTCGCCGACGGCATCCGCAAGCTGGCGAGCATGCAGCTGTCCGACGGCGGCTGGGGCTGGTTCAGCGGCACGGGTGAGGAGAGCTTCCCGCACACCACCGCCGTGGTCGTGCATGGTTTGCAGATCGCCCGGCAAAACGACGTGACCCTGCCCAACGGCATGCTCGAACGCGGCATCGCCTGGCTCCTGGGTTACCAGAACCGCGAGGTGCAGAAGATCAAGAACTTCCCCACGGAAACCCTCCCATCCAAGAAGTTCGCCGACAACCTGGATGCGCTGGTGTTCATGATCCTGGCCGATCAGGAGCATCTGGACAACGACATGAAGGACATGCGTGACTTCCTCTACCGGGACCGGAATCACCTGGCCGTCTACGCCAAGGCGACGTTCGGCCTGGCCCTGCACAGGCAGAAGGAGTTTGACAAGCTCGGCATGATCCTCAAGAACGTCGAGCAGTATGTCGTTCGGGATGACGAGAACCAGACCGCGTATCTCAAGCTGCCGGCCGACAATTCTTGGTGGTACTGGTACGGCAGCGAGACCGAGGCCAACGCCTACTATCTCAAGCTGCTGGCCGCGGCCACCCCGAAGGACCCCAAGGCGTCCCGCCTGGTCAAGTATCTGCTGAACAACCGCAAGCACAGTACCTGGTGGAACAGCACGCGCGACACGGCCATCGCCATCGAAGCCCTGGCCGACTACTTCAAGGCCAGCGGTGAGGACAACCCTGACCTGACGGTGGAAATCTGGCTCGACGGCAAGAAGCACAAGGAGGTCAAGATCGACCGCGCCAACCTGTTCACTTTCGACGGCACCTTGCTGCTCACCGGCGCCGCGGTGGACAGCGGCAAGCACACTCTGGAGGTCCGCAGAAAGGGGACAGGGCCGGTGTACTTCAACGTCTACCTGACCAACTTCACGCTGGAGGACTTCATCACCAGGGCAGGGCTGGAGGTGAAGGTCAACCGCAAGTATTACAAGCTGACTCCGTTGGACAAAAAGATCAAGGCGTCCGGCTCCCGCGGTCAGGTTCTGGATCAGAAGGTGGAGAAGTACGAACGCTCGGAACTAGCCAACATGGCCCAGCTGAAGAGTGGCGACCTGGTCGAGGTCGAGCTGGAGATCGATAGCAAGAACGACTATGAGTATCTGCTGTTCGAGGACTGCAAGGCCGCCGGTTTCGAGCCGCTGCTGGTCCGCAGCGGCTACAACCCCAACGAGCTTGGTGCGTACGTGGAAATGCGCGACGATCGCGTCTGCTTCTTTGTGCGGGCCCTGGCACGCGGCAAGCACAGCGTCAGCTACCGGATGCGGGCGGAGATTCCGGGCCGGTTCAGTGCCCTGCCGGCACGGGGCTCGGCGATGTACGCCCCGGAACTGAAGGGCAACTCCGACGAGATCAAGCTGCGCATTGAGGATTAAGCCGTACGCTGTTTCATGGACTCGGCCAACCGCGTGATCTGCTCGCGCATCCGGTCCGCGGGCAAACGCACGCGCTGGCCGTGGCCGGGCAGCACCCACTCGAACCGATACGCCGCCAGCTGGGCCATCGACCTGGCTTGCTCCGGCCAGGAGTACCAGCAGTAATCCTCGGAGGCGGACAGTTCCTGGGACGTGCGGTCCCAATCTAAATGGTCGCCGGTGAACAGGAAGCGGTCCTGAATGAGCAGCACACAGTGTCCGCGCGTGTGGCCCGGCGTGGCAATGGCGAGGAAGCCCGGCGCCAGCTGCCACGGGCCTTCGCCATCAAGAACGACCTCCGCGCCCGGTTGCGATGCCAGTTCGTCGCGGTGAATGATGCGTCGGCTGCCAAAATGCTCGGCGTAGCGCTGGGCGTCGGCCACGTCGTCGCGGTGCGTCAGGAAGACGTGGGCGACGCCGCCCAGGGACTCCAGCCGCTCGACCAGAGGACGCACAAACTTGGGCGAATCGACCAACCAGTTGCCGCCGGGATGACGAACGAAGTAACTGTTGCCGCCATACGATTTGGGAGAGTTGTAGCCGCAGTAATAGACCGGCTCTTCAAGGAGCAGTGGGAAATCCCTCATGATTGGTTTTGGGTCGTCGCTGAGACAGCCGATCGACCCCGTTGGACAGGATAGCAGCGCCTGCAACGCCTGCCGGCGGTCGGTGGGTGTCACCGGCTGGGCCTTGACGCAGGACGTTGTCGCGGCCTCCCCGAAGACGGCAGGCGCGATCTGCCGGCAGGCGTCGCAGTCGATGCAGGTTGAGTCCACGAAAAAGTCCCCCGGGACGTTTTCCGGCACGCGCTTCTTGAGGTTCGCCATCACCACGCTCCGCAGACATGCTCAAGGAATGGCGAGCGGCGCGGCGTCAGCCCGCCGGTTTTGCTGGCATTACCGGCGGGCTGACGCCGCGCCGCTCGCCTTATTGTTGGTGCCTCTTACTTGTCTTCGTCGCTGATCCAGGAGAGGACCAGCTTCAGTTCCCCCGAGCCGGCCGGCACCGTGAACTCCTCTCGGGTGGTATCGTCTTGCTTGCGGCGGCTCACGAAGTCTGGCACACACCGGAGACATCCTTCCAGCAACTCCAGCTCCCACACCAGAGGCGGCCGTCTCGACAGTCCGCGTTCCTTGTGAAAAACGTCCGGATACGCGTCGGAGCGGGCGACCGGCCAGCCGTACTTCTTCGCCGCATCAAAGTCCGACGCCGGAATGCTCCACTCCTCTCCGTAAGTGACACTGGTGCCGACCGTGCGCCGGGCATTCTCCTCGTCGTCGTCTCTGGCCCAGAGCCGTCTTAATGCCTTCAGGTCTTCGTAAAGCGCCACGCCCCGCATCAGTCCAGATTGGCCCATCAGCACGGCGTACCAGGGCCCGCTGTGGAACTTGTCGCACTCGACCCGGACCGCCGACTCGTAACCGACCTTCTTCCAGGGAGCCTGGCGGAAGAACAATGCTGCCGCCTCGTAAAAGCGGCCGACCTGCTCCGGGGTGACGCCCGGCGCATCAAGCAGCCCCGGCTGAGGCTTGCCACAAAGTTCCTCGAACACCGCCCAGAAAATGGCGTCGAGCGGGCGGAAGTCTTGCCCGACCACCAGATCAACGCCGATCTCCTCCAGGTGCGGCTTCAGGGGGGCCCACGGCTCGTCCGCTCGCACCTGGATCTCGGTGGGGCGATGCGCTTCCCCTGCCATCGGATTCTGCATTGCCTGCACCAGGGTGTCCCACAGCAGCGCGTCGGAAGGCGGCTCTGACAGCAACTGATGCCCCAGGATCAGCTCGTTGCTGTTGCTCGTGATCAGGATGCTCCAGGGACGCACCATTTCCCCCCCAACGCTGATCCAGTTGGGAACCGGCCGACAAGCCGCTTGCCAGACGTCCGGTTCCTGGCGCAGATGGGTCGTCAGCCACTTCTTGATGAAACTCAGCGGTCCCTTGGCATGAGGCGCCGGTTCCTTCTTCCGGGGCTTGACCTGGGCTCGCAGCCAGTCGATGGCGCCCGGCGTGTCCTTCCATCCCACCATGAAACTGCCGACGTAGTTCAGAGCTTCGCTCTCGTCACCGGGGCTGTAATAGCTGGGCTCCTCGTTGGGCGGGTACTTGTCTCCCAGCAGATAGTCCGGCACGTGCTTGTTGGTCTTGAGGGCCTTCTTGAGCAGCTTCTGCGCCTCCGGCGTGTCACCGTGTTGCCGGAACGCGAGCAGGGCCCTGGTATAAGCCCAGGCCGCCATCGCATCGTCCTTGTACTGATGGAGCAGACGGGCCAGGTCGTCGTCCCGGTCGAGGAAGAGCAGGAAACCCGCCAGGGTATAGCGGACGCCCTGGTTGTCGCTGGGGTTCAGACGCAGCATCTCCTGCAAGTGCTGCACGGCCTCGTCCCGCCGGCCCGCGCTCCAGAGCGTCATCGCCAGACCCTGCCGGGCTCGCATGTACGGCCGGGTTTCCAGCATGCCCCAGAAATGCCCCACGTCGCGCTGGAACGTCTCCGGCCCCAGGGCTCGCTCGCCGGCGGCCACGCCCTTCTCGTACCAATCGATGGCCTCCTTGTGGCTGCCGGCGTGTTCGGCCAGCAGCACGCAGGCATCGGCGCAGTCCGGGCTGATGGCCAGGGCTTCCTTCGCCAGCTGCACCCGGCGTTTGGGGTTGCGTTCCTCGAACGCCTGGTACATCAGTTCCTGGGCCCTGTCCAGCGGCGTGTCCGACGGGCCCTGGCCTTGCAGCCTGGCGATCAAATCGTGCATTGTCCCTTCCATCGCTCGACGGTCAGGAAGGTCTGCCGGACTGGGTGGTTTGCGTTCCGGCCTGCCACCTTGGGGCTTGCGCTTTTTCTTGGCCACGGGCCACCTCCTCGGAGGAACTTGGGGTGCTTTCTGGCATTGTAGCCGTTTCTCGGCTGATGGTGCGAGTTCGGTTACAGGCGAACCTCGATCGAACGGGCTGCCAGCACCGAACGGAGCAGGGGCTGGTCGCCTGGGCGAATCCGGTTCTTTTCCAGAGACAGCAGTTGCAGCGCACCGAGCGCTGGCGAAGCCGCCAGCGCCCGAGCCCCGGCTGCGGTGATCTGATTGCGGTTGAGAAGCAGATGGGTCAGCCGATTCAGATACGGCGAACGTGCCAGAGCTTCGGCGCCGCGGTCGCCGATCGAATTGCTGTCCAGGTCCAGCCCGATGAGCCGGTCCGAGCCCGGCGATTCGGCCAGGACGCAAGCACCATCGTCGCCGAGGAAGTTGCTGTCCAGGTCGATCTCGACCAGGCGATGCCAATGCGGGGATTTGAGCAGAGCCCCCGTCCCGTTGTTGTCCAGATGGTTCTGGCTCAGGCTCAGCCGCTGCAAACCGTCCAGAACCGGCGCCTGGGCCAGTGCCCTGGCGCCGTGGGGTCCAAGCCGGCACCTGTGCAGCAGCAGCGTTTGCAGCCCGGACAGGTCGGGGGCCTGGGCGAGAACATCGGCCAGGTCGTCGCCCAGGAAATTGCCCCCCAGACCAAGCCAGGTGAGCGACCTGGGCAGCGAATGAACCAGCTGGCCAACCCCTTCCAAACTGAGCCGGTGATTGCTCAGGTCGAGCCGCTGGAGTCCGGGGAGCCAGGGAGCTGCAACCAGACCGGCCACGTCCACGTCGTCCAGGACCACGTCACGCAGACTCAAAATCCGCAATCCACTCGCGCAAAGAGTGGGCCAGGTCCCAAAAGCCTCTCGGGCCGAGGAAGTTGAAATTCAGGCTCAGTTTGCGAATCCTTGCCAGCCAGGGTCGATCCGCGAGCAGCCGCAGTTCGTCATCCTGAATGCAGGCGCCCTGAAGGTCCAGTTCGTAGAGCAGGTCCATACCCGGCAGGACCAGCAGTCCATGCAAGTCACTCCGATCACGAACTCGAAGCACCTGAATGGTGGTTTGCTCCAGCACCCGCGGCGCGATCTCCAGAAAAGCAGCAACGTTCTCGGCCCGATACGTTTCGAGCAGCCCCCGGTGGAACAGGCAATTCGCCAGCTCCGGTTCGGGCTTCCATTCCGCTGCCCACTGCTCCAGAATGTTATCGCAGCGCCGTTCCAGCCGGGCGTATTCCGCCCCGTTCTCGTGACCAGCCTCCTCCAGCCGATCCATGCGGCACTGGATTCGGATCAGCTCGGCGCGCTCTTCCAGCCCGTGATCGCTCAGGAAGTCGGACAGCACCAGGCGCGGTCCGTCATCGTCGGGATTGGCCACGATCAGGCGCAGAAACTCCTCGACGCGGGGCACGCCGCGCAGCGACGGCTCGATGGCCAGCGGGCCCACGTAGGCGGGGGCCAGCATGGGGACTCCAGCAAGGATAAGATGGCAAGGGCGTCCACTCATGATCATCTTATCCAGCGAGAGGAAGCGGTCACGAGAAGGACAAGGCAATAATCAGAGCGGCCTGCTCGAAAGCAATCGAGCAGGCCGCCTCTGCTTGGCGAGATCGGGATGTCCCCCCGTGGATTCCAGACTCAACCTTTCCCCTTGATGGTCACCTTGAACGGTTCGGTCTCCTTGAGTGATCCCGATTCGACGACCACCTTGACTTCCTTGCCGGCCTCAGGTTTGGCGTCAGCGGCAGCCTTGAGCGTGAACTGGGCCGAGGTCGCTTCCGCGGCGATCTTCTGATCTTTGTCCTCAACGGTGACGCCGGCAGGCAGCCCCTCGAACAGAACCATGACTGGGTCGCGGAAATTGGTCCGCTTGATGCTGACGGACACCTTGGCCGTCTCGCCCGGCTTGATGGTCACGTCGGAAGGTTTGGTCAGAGTCAACTTCTTGGCACCGCTCTCCGTCGTCGAACTTTGCTGGCAGCCGACCAGCCCCACGAGAGACATCGCTGCCAGGAGAACCATCAGACCACTCACCAGTCTCATTGGATACTACCTTTCATGTTGAAGAAAACAGGCGCCGGCCGTGGCCGGCGCCTGTGAAGTTACAGAGAGTGTCCGGACTCAATCGCGATCCGTTGGCAGCCGGAGTCCGTTTCGCCGCGCCTGGTGGAGCCGGCTGGTCCCGCCAACCACGGCGAAAACGGTGCCCCCCACGTACTCCGGTTGTCCCGCGGACGCGATTTAGCTCATCGAGCTGCGCATGATCCGGCCGAGCAGGAAGCCGACGCCCACGCTGATGAGCAGGGCGGTGATCGGATAGCGCCGCACCATGGTGGTCAGCTCTTCGCCGGCATATTCCGCGGCCTGGGTGGTCCGCTCGTAGGCGGCCGAGGCGGAGTCGCGGACGGTGCCGGCAGCCTGGCTGATACCCTGACCGGCGGTGTTCGCCCAGTCCCGGACCGTGTCCGCCGCCTGCCCGGCGGCGTTGGCCACCGAGCTGCCGACGTTGCGGGCCGTTTCCATCGCACTGCCGGCCAGGTTGCTGGCCGAGCGCGACGCCTGGTCCGTGGCCTGCTTGCTCTTGTCGGCCGCGATATCGATGCCTTCTTTCACACGATCTTTCACGTCTGCCATGGTTGAACTCCTTTGGGTTAGAGAACTCGGAGATTGCCACTGCGATTCTCTTTGGAAGCAATCGCGGTGCCAAATGCGTCCGCTCAGACCGATTGCAGGCTGGCCGACGCCTGCCCGGCAGGCCCGGCCGAAGGGGTGGGCGGCTCCTGGGACAGCACCGAAAACCAGGCCCGAAGCTGCTGGCGGATGCCTTCCAGGCTCCCTTCGACGTGATCGGCCCCGGCAGCATTGAGGAGCTTCCTGGCCTCGTCCAGCTGATTCCGATTGCCCCAAAGGCCGACCAGGATGCGCAAGTCAGGAAACTGAGTGCGCAACCGTTTGCATAGGTATCGGGTACGTGCCAGTCCTCCCGGGAGCAGCGTTCCAATGCAGACCAGGCCCGGCCGCAGTTGTTCCACTTTTGCCAGCAGTTCCGCCACCAGGATTCCCGGTTCCATCAGTTGCACGTACCACTTCCCAGGGTTGAGCACGTGCTGGACCATTTCCAGGACGAGCCGGTCCACGTCATCCCGGGCCGGGCAGGCCAGGATGCGCACCAGCGCTTCGGAACAGCGGGAATCAAGTGGGCAGGACGGTTCTTCTCTGGTCGTGGCCTGGCTCTCGGTCGCTTCTTCCAGGACTTCCCGGGTCGCCTGGACAATGAACTGCTGGTCGGTGTCGCTGAGCTGGCCCCGGGCGAGGTCTTGCCGGGCGTGAGCCAGGGCTGGCATCAGCACCTCTTCAAAGACCTTCTCGACCGGCTGGTCCTTGAGCTGGTTCTGGACAATCTCGGCCGCCTCGTCCTGATCGCGGGCCAGCAGCCGCTGGAAGTAGCTGACGGCCGGGGTGAGCGGTGGTTCGTCCCCCAGCAGTACCTCCAGGAACTCCAGTTGCGGCACGTACTTGCCCAGGACCAGCAGACAGACGGTCAGCGGCCCCGACAAAACCAGGCCGATCGGTCCCCACAGATACGCCCAAAAGGCCGCCGCCGTCAGCTGGGCCACCCCGGAGACGCCCATACTGTGGCCAAACAGCAACGGTTCGATGAGATTGCCGAAGAGCGCCTCCAGGACGACCACCAGGACGACCACCAGGATCGGCTGGGTCCAGCCAGGCGACAGGGCGAGACTGAGTGTGATGGGAAACACCGCTGCCAGCGGGGCACCGACGTAGGGGGCGTAGCGGAGCAGACCGGAGATAAAGCCCCACAGGATGGCATTGGGCACGCCCAGCAGGAACAGGCCCAGGGTAATGCACAGACCATAGCTGGCGTTGATGAGCGCCTGGGTCACCAGGAAGCGGCTGATGCGCTGAGCGGCGTCATCGACCGCCCGGGTGGTCAGGGTCATCCGATCCAGCCCGGCCAGGCGGATGAAGCGATTGCGCAGGTCGGCCCGCTTGGCCAGCATGAACACAAACAGGACGACGGCCAGGGCAGTCAGGGTCAGGAATTCGACCACCTCTCCTAATGCGGTCCCAAGCCAGTAGAGCCAGGCCGGCTGGGACTGCTGCACAATGACAGCCCGCGCCGCCTCCTTGGCCACGTCGTTCCTGTCCGGTTTATTCGCCGCCGACGGTTCGGGTGCCTGGACGTGGGCCGAGAGTTCGTCGAACATCTGGGCCAGCCGGCTGTCGCCGCTTTGCTGGATCATGCCGCGCACGGTTTCGATCTTCTTCTTGATGGTGTTGGTGTGTTTGGGCAGTTCGTCCAGCAGGTTGCTGACCTGGTGGACGACAACCCAGCTGACAAAGCTCAGCACCAGCACCGTCAGCGCCACCACAATGATGACGGAGGGCACCTGCCCCAGACCGCGGCGTTCCAGCAACGTCGCCAGGGGACTGAGGACGAAGGTCAGGAAGATGGCCAGGGCCAGGGGGATCAGGATGGGCCCACCCCATCTCAGGGCGGTCAGGACCACCACAAAAATCACCGTCCAGGACAGCGCGATCAGGCGGCGCTGCCAGGTCGTGTTGCGTGCTTCACTTGCCACGGAGACGAGCCCTCCTCAACTCTCCGTTCTCAGGTTTGTTGTGAGAACAGAGAATGATGAGTTAGGCAAGTGGCGTGCCAAGAAGAGGAGAAAGAGTAAGATGAAGAGGAAGATCAGGAAGAGGATTAAGAGCAGGATGAAGAGGAAGAGTAGGACTGAACGCGCCCTCCCGTGGTCGTCTTACTCTTACTCTTGCTCTTTCTCTTAATCCTCTTCCTGATCTTCCTCTTCATCTTACTCTTTCTCCTCTTCCGCCCTCACCAATCGCTGCTTCGGAGGCAGCAAGCCAGTGCGGCTCAGGTAGCCCAGGTAAGTCTCCAGCAAGCGGTCGTCCCCGGCCGGACAGCGGATTTCCGAATCCGCCAGGGCCGCCAGGGTCTTGCCGCACTCGAAGTGCCGGTATTGCAACGTCTGAAGGACCTGTCGCGCACCTGTTCCTCCCAGGCCGAGCAGCATCGTCAGGCCCGCTCCTAAAGCTCCATTGGAGCCGTTCCGGTTCAGAAGCCCGGCATACCACTCGGCGTAGGGCTGGAGCCGCACCGGGTAGCCCGAGCGCTCCAGCACCCCCACCACGTGTCTGAGGGAGACGTGGTCCGGGTTGGTCAGGTGGAAGATGCCGCCTCGGGCCTCCTTCCGGGACAGATGGACGATCGCGGCACTGACGTAATCGACCGGCGTCAGGTCCAGCAGGACGTCCACGTCCGGCACCGTTCCCAGAGTCACCAGGTCGCGCAGGATGCCGGCCAGCATGTCGTTGGGTCCATGAGCGCCCGTCCGGCTGTGCCCGGTGATCCGTCCGGGACGATAGATTGACACCGGCAGCCCGCGCCGGCCGGCCTCGATGACCAGCTTTTCCGCGACCCATTTGCTCTGGGAGTAGCCGTCCTCCAAATCCTTCCAGCAGTCGGGTGCCTCTTCTTCCCGTAAAACCTCCTGTTCGGTGGCCACCGCCGGAAACACGGACAGGGTGGAGACGTAATGGACCGGTTTGATCCGGCGCCGGCACGCCAGACGCAAGACCTCCTGAGTGCCGAGGACGTTGGCTGCCTTCAGCGCGGGATAAGCATAAACCATGTTGACCAGAGCGCCGTTGTGGTAGATGACGTCGATGGTCCGGGCCAGGCGATCGAAGTCCTCCTCGGACAGGCCCAGTCGAGGCTCGGCCAGGTCGCCCGGAATGGGGACGATCCGCTCCGCGAACGCCTCCTCCCACAGTCCGAGCGTTTCCAGGTGGGTCCGCAGCTTCCGACCGCCGGCAGCGGGGTCACTTGCGCGGATCAGACAGTGGACCTTTGCCTGCGTCTGGTCCAGGAGGTCTCGCAGCAGGAAGGCCCCCAGAAATCCGGTCGCTCCCGTCAGCAGCATCTCTTTCGGCTCCCCCGTGCGTGCTGGTTCTGCTCCGTCAACCGTGATTTCCGGATCGAGGACCGCTTCCGGAGCGAGGTCAAGGTTGTCTGCCTTCGCAACGTCTGCTTGCGCCTGTTCGATGGCTTCCGCCAGCGCCGCGATCGTAGGGTGCAGGAATAGCAGCTGCATCGGCACTTCGCGTCCCAGCGCCGCCGACATCCGCGTGGCCGCCTGCACCACCTTGAGCGAATGGCCGCCCACTTCAAAGAAGTTATCGTGGATGCTGACCACTTCCCGGCACAGCACCTCGGCCCAGATGGCCGACAGTTTCGCTTCCAGGTCGGTCCGCGGCGGCACGTGCTCCCCGACCGGTCCTGCTTCGGGAGCGGGCAGGGCCCGGCGATCGACCTTGCCACTGGGCGTCAGCGGCATCCGGTCCAGGACCACAAAGGCGGCCGGCACCATGTATCCGGGAAGCTCGGCCTGCAAGAATGGCCGGAGCTCGGCGGGAGTCAGCGCGACCCGGTCCCGGGCAACCAGGTAAGCGACCAACCGCCGCTCACCAGGGCGATCCTCCCGGACCACGACCATGGCCTGAGCCACTCCGGGGTGCCGATCCAGCACGGCTTCGATCTCGCCCAGCTCGATGCGGTAGCCGCGGAGCTTGACCTGGTGATCGATCCGGCCCAGGTATTCCAGTTCGCCGGCGACCGTCCAGCGGACCAGGTCGCCGGTGCGATACATCCGCTCGCCCACCGCCTCCCGCACGCCTGGGTGCGCTCCGGCCGGCAGGCCGGCCTGCGCTTCGCCGCCGGGTTTATCCCGGCGGCCTTCCCGCCGGGATAAACCCGGCGGCTCGTCAGGAATCGTCGGGGGAAACGGACATGGCAGGAAGCGCTCGGCCGTCAAGGCCGGCCGACCCAGATAGCCGCGTGCTAACCCCGGACCGGCCAGGTACAGTTCCCCGGCCACCCCGACCGGGACCGGCTCCAGGTCGGGGTCCAGCACGTACGCCCGCACGTTGGCAATCGGTTTGCCGATGGCCGGCAGCCGATTGGTGCTGACACAGCGGCCGACGGTGGCATCGACCGTGACCTCGGTGGGACCATAGGCGTTGAAAAAGCCCCGGCCCGGCGACCAGAGGTCCACCAGCCCAGCCGGACAGGCTTCGCCCCCGGCGACCAGGGTCTTCAGGGCCGGCAACGGCTGGGTGGGGAGCATGGCCAGGGCCGAGGGCGGCAGGGTGACGCAGGTGATGGCCCGCTCGTGCAGCGTGTTCCAAAGCGGCTGACCGGGCAGCAGGGCCGGCGAGTCCGCCAGTACCAGGGCCGCCCCACAGGTCAAGGTCGCGACAACGTCCCAGGTTGCGGCGTCAAAGCTGAAGGAGGCAAATTGCAGCACGCGGTCTCCCGGCCCAAACCGGAGGAACTGCCTTGTCGCCGCCGTCAGGTTGCACAGGCCCCGGTGCGTCAGGATCGCTCCCTTGGGCCGGCCCGTTGAGCCGGACGTGTAAATGACGTAGGCCGGATGGTCGGGTTTGGTCCGGCAAGGCTCATCAATAGTTCTTCGTTCCGAGTTCTCAGTTCTCAGTTCAGACAGGAACAGTTTCTTCACTGACAACTGAGAACTGAGAACTGAGAACTTTTCCTGAGTCAGCAGGAGCTTGGTTCCGGAGTCCTGCAGCATGTATTCCAGGCGGTGCTGGGGATACTCGGGGTCCAGCGGCAGGTATGCGCCGCCAGCCTTCAGGATGCCAAGCACCCCCACGAGCATTTCCAGCGAGCGCTCCATGCAAATGGCGACCACGACCTCCGGACCGACGCCGAGCGAACACAGGCGATGGGCGAGGAGGTTGGCCCGCTGGTTGAGTTCGCGGTAGCTCAGTTGTTCGCCGTCCTTTTCCAGCGCCACGACCTCGGGCGTCGCCCACGCCTGGGCCTCGAAGAGCTGATGGAAGCCGTGGGCGTCGGGGTACTCGGTCGCCGTGGCGTTCCAGTCCAGCAGGATCATCCGCCGTTCCGCTTCGGTCAGCAAGGGCAGTTCGGCCAAGTGTCCGTCGGGATCGGCAACGATGCCCTCCAGCAGGGTGTGGAAATGCTCCGCCAGACGCTCCACGGTGGTCGGATCGAACAGGTCGGTGTTGTATTCCAGGCTGGCAGCCAGCCCCGCCGGGCCGTCCGCAACGGCCAGCGACAGATCGAATTTCGCCACGGGAGCGGCGCCGGGGATGGTCTGGACCGTCAGGCCGGGCAGTTCCAGGGCGGCCAGGGGGGCGTTGTCCATCGAGAACACCACCTGCACCAGCGGGTTACGGCCCAGGTCGCGCGGCAGCTGCAATTCGTCCACCAGCCGCTCGAAGGGCAGGTCCTGATGAGCGTAAGCGCCCAGGCAGACCTCGCGCACCCGCTGCAGCAGTTCGCGGAAGGAGGGGTTGCCGGACAGGTCGGTCCGCAGGGCCAGGGTGTTCACGAAAAAACCGATCAACCCTTCCACGTCGGCGCGGTTGCGGCCGGCGATGGGCGAACCGACCACGATGTCGTCCTCACCGGAGTAGCGGGACAGCAACGTCTGAAACGCCGCCAGCAGCGTCATGAACAGGGTCGCTCCTTCCCGCTGGCTGAGTGCTTGCAAAGACGCAGTCAGCGAGGCCGGCAGCGTGAACGAGTGCGTGCTGCCGCGGAAGGTCTGGACTGCCGGCCGCGGACGGTCCGTGGGCAACGCCAGCGCGGCCGGGGCCCCGACCATCTGCTGTTTCCAGTAGTCGATCTGGCCTTGCAGCACCTCGCCCTTCAACCACTGCCGTTGCCAGTGGGCGAAGTCCGCGTACTGGATCGTCAGCTCCGGCAGGGGGGACGTACGCCCCGAGACAAACGCCAGGTAGAGAGAGCCCAGCTCGCGGATGAAGACGCCCAGCGACCAGCCATCCGAAATGACGTGGTGCATGGTCACCAGCAGCACGTGCTGCTGCTCATCCAGCTGCAGCAGCCGGCCACGCAGCAAGGGCAGTTGGGTCAGGTCAAAGGGCAGGGCGGACTCTTCCAGCATGAGGCGGCGAACCTCGGCTTCCCGATCACTTGGGGCCAGTGGCCGCAAATCGACCTTCGGCAGAGTCAGGGTCCAGCTCGGAGCGATGACCTGGCGCGGCAGACCATCGACGGCCACGAAGGTGGTGCGACAAACCTCGTGGCGCCGCACGATCTCGTTGAGGCTCCGCTCCAGGGCCGGTACGTTCAGCGGACCAGTCACGGCCAGGGCCCCGGCCATGTTGTACGCGGGGCTGTTGGGCTCCAGCTGCGTGAGGAACCAGAGCCGCTGCTGCGCGAAGGAGAGCGGGATGACCTCGCCCTCGGGCCGCCGAGGAATCCGCTGCATGGTCGAGCCGGGGTGCTGTTCAAGCAGCCCGTCCAGTACCTCCGCCATGCCGGCAACCGTGGGGGTCCGGAAGACGTCGCGGATCGAGAACTTCGGGCTCAGGGCCGCGTTGATCCGGGCGACCAGCTGCACGGCCTGCAAGGAATGGCCGCCCAACTCGAAGAAGTTATCCAGGGCGCCGATGTTGTCCCGGCCCATCACTTCCGCGAAGATCGCGGCCAGACGGGCTTCCATCTCGGTCCGCGGTGGAACGTAGCTCTCCGAGGGACCGGTTTCCGGAGCCGGCAGAGAGCGTCGATCGATCTTGCCGCTGGAGGACAGCGGCCAGGCATCCATCACGACCAGGGCCGACGGTGCCATGTACTCGGGCAGGTGTTCGCCGACGGAGTCACGAACCTCCCGCAGAGTGAGGGAAGCCCCCGGCTGCGTCGTGACATATGCGACCAGGCGGCGATCGCCGGGTCGGTCCTCGCGTGCCAGGACCACCGCTTCCCGGATACTGGGATGGCGGCCCAGCACCTGTTCGATCTCGCCCAGCTCGATGCGGTAGCCGCGCACCTTCACCTGGGTGTCGCTCCGACCCAGGAACTCCAGGTTGCCGGCCGGCAACCAGCGTGCCCGGTCGCCCGTCCGGTAGAGCCGGCCTCCCGGGATCGGGCTGAACGGGTTCGGGATAAACCGCTCGGCCGTCAGCGCCGGCTGGCCGGAGTAGCCGCGAGCAACGCCGGGGCCGCCCAGGTACAGCTCGCCCGGAATTCCGATGGGCACGGGCTGGAAGTTCGCGTCGAGAACGTACACCTGGGCATTGGAGAACGGCTTGCCAATCGGCACGATTCCGTCCGGAGGCAAGTCCTCCGTGGTGCCCTCGAAGAACGTGCTGTCGATGGTGACCTCGGTTAGACCGTAGGAGTCGATGAACCGTGTCCGAGGTCCGCACAGCTTGCTCACTTCGCGGTGGTCCCTGGCATGCCAGCTATCCGAGCCGACAATCAGCACCCGCATGAAGTCGAAGCGCTGCCCCACCTCGGCAACGTGGCGAGTGAGAGGACGAAGCACCGCCGGGACGAACTCGGCAACGTCAACCCGCTCGGCCTGCATCAGGCCCAGCAGCCGGGCCGGGTCGAGCAGGACCTCACGCGGACACAGGACCAGCTTGCCGCCCGAACACAGGGCACGCACCCAGTCGCCGGTGAAGACGTCGAACGAGGCGCTGGCCATTTGCAGATGGCTGGTGCAGGCGGAACGCAAAGCGTAAGCCTCTTCCCAGCTGCGATAAATGCTGGCCAGGTTGCGATGCGGGATCATGACGCCCTTCGGAGTGCCGGTGGACCCCGAGGTGAAGATCACGTAGGCCAGGTTGTCGGGCTTCGCAGCGACAGTCGGATTGACGTCGGGTTGGCGGCGAATCATCTCGGCGTCGCGATCCACGCAAATCAGCGGCATCGCAGTCGGGGGCACGTCGGGCAGCAGCGATTCCTGCGTGATCAGGGCCGCGAGCCGGCCATCGGTGATCAGGCTCGCCAGGCGCTCCCGGGCATGCACCGGGTCCAGCGGGACGTACGCCGCTCCCGCCTTCAGCACGCCAAGGACTCCGATCAGCAGCTGTGCGGAGCGCTCCACAAAGACGCCCACCAGCATCTCGGGCCCGATCCCGAGGCTGCGCAGATGGTGCAGTAGCTGGTTGGCTCGCGCGTTCAGTTCAGCGTAAGTCAGCCGCTCGTCGCCGCTGACCAGAGCGATGGCCGTTGGAGTGCGCTGCACCTGTTCCTCGAACAGCTGGGGGATACAGCAGTCGCGCGGATGATCCGCCCGGCTGCCGTTCCAGTCGATCAGCACTTGCCGCTGTTCCGGAGCATCGAGCAGAGGCAGTTCGGACACAAGGCGGTCGGGGTCGGCCGCGATCCCTTCCAGCAGCACGCGGTAATGGACGGCCAGCCGCTCCATCGTGGCCGGGTCGAACAGGTCGGCGTTGTATTGCAGCGACGCTGACAGGGCACCCCAGGCCTCGACGAGCATGACCACCAGGTCGAGCATGGCGGCCTGCTGTTCCAGCGGGTACGGTTGTAGGACCAGGCCGCCGAGGTCCATCCGCGTGCCGGTCTCGCCCAGCACGAACGGCGAGACGCCAGTCTGTACCTTGTGCGGCTTGTCCAGGACAAACAGCACCTGGAACAGCGGCGACCGGCTCGAATCGCGCCGCAGCGGCAGCTCCGCGACCAGGCGGGCCGAGGGGTAGTCCTGATGGTCCAGGGCGTCCAGCACCACCTGGCGGACCCGGGCGAGGAAGCCGCGGAACGTCGGGTTGCCGGACAGGTCGGTCCGGATCGGCACCGGGTTGACGAAGTAGCCGAAGACGCCCTCGAACTCGGGCCGGGTCCGGCCATTGAGCGGCGAGCCGACCACGATGTCCTCCTGGCCGGTGTACCGGCTCACGAGAACGTCAAAGGCCGCCAGCAGCACCGTGTAGAGTGTGGTGCCTTCAGCCTGGGCCAGCGTCTTGAGCCGTTCCAGCAGTTCCTCGGGCAGCTTGAAGGTGTGCGAGGCACCCGGGAACGTCTGCACCGGAGGCCGGGGCCGATCCGTCGGCAGATCGACGACCGGCAGGTCGCCGGCCAGATGGCGATGCCAGTAATCGCGGAGCCGTTGGCCCTCGGGGCCGGCCAGTGTTTCCTCCTGCCAGCGGACGTAGTCGCCGTAGCCATATTCCTGGGCTGGCAGCGGGACCGGCGCACGGCCCGGGCTGCGGGATACAGCGACCGCAACTCGTCCAGCATCATCTCCAGGGACCAGAAGTCCATGGCGACGTGGTGCAGGGTCACTAGCAGGACGGGGGAGCCGCAGCCGGTGAACACCGTCACCCGAAGCACCGGACCGGTACTCAGATCGAACGGACGATGCGCCTCTTCCAGCACTCCCTGGTACAGCCGGGCCTCGTCCCAGCCGGTGCTGTCGCGCTCCTCCCACGCCAGGGGCCGCTGCGGATGGACGCGCTGGAACGGCATGCCATCGCGGGCGCCGTAGGTGGTCCGCAGCACCGGGTGGCGATCCTGCACCCACTGGAAGGCACGCCGCAGCGCGGGCAGGTCCACGCCGGGCTGGAGCCGGGCCGGCAGGGCCACGTTGTAGGCGGCGCTGTGCGGGGCCAGCTGCTGCATGAACCACAAGCCGCGCTGGCCGTGCGTCAGCGGATATTCCTGCTGCACAATCACGGGAGGTGCTGGACGACCCCTGCCGGCTTGCCCGGCAGGTGAAGCAGGTCGTTGGCTAGACAAGGCGGCAATAAAAGGTTCTTGTGATTTCTCTTCTAGCTGGTGACCTGCTTCACCTGCCGGGCAAGCCGGCAGGGGTCGTCCAGCGCCTTGATTGATGCCGCATTCGCCGTCCGTCGGAGCAGTTGCTGGCTCGGCCGCTTCGCCGGTCGGCATCGGCAGCCCACCCAGAAGCTGCGCCACCAGCTTGCTGGTACTCGGACCATCCAGGAACGCGGCCACCGGCACCGTCAGGCCAAGCTGGCCCTCGATGAGGTTCTTCAACTCCAGGGCCATCAGCGAATCAAAGCCCAGGGTGTTCAGCGGCTGATTCACGTCCAGCTGAGATTCAGCGATGCCCAGCACCCGGGCGACCTGCTCGCGCAGAAAGTCGGTCAGCAGCTTCTGACGCTCGGCCGGTTCCGCTTCTTGCAGCTTGGCGGAGGTCAGTGCGTTGGCCCCGGCCGCGGCGCTCCCCAAAGACGCCAGTACCCGCGAGAGCAGCGGCGACTTGCTCGACGCCGGGTGCAGCTGCCGCCAGCGGGCCCAGTTCACCGGCATCACGCCGAGCTGTATCATGGGCCGGGTCATCAGCAGCTGCAGCGCCAGCAGTCCCTGCCGGGTGCCAAAGCTCTCGAAGCCCATCTGCTCCAGCCGTTCGACCCGGTCCAGTCGGGCCGCCAGGCCGACCTCGGCCCACGGACCCCAGTTGATGCTCAGGGCCACCTGACCCCGGGCCCGCCGGTGGTGCGCCAGAGCGTCCAGAAAAGCGTTGCCGGCCGCGTAGCTGGCCACGCCCTGGCCCATGATGCCAAGCAGCGACGACACCGACGAGAACAGCACGAAGAAGTCGAGCTGTTCCTCGGTCAGCAGCCGGTGCAGCAGCCAGCCGCCCTGCACCTTGGGTCGCATCACCGAATACAGTTCCGTCAGGTCCAGGTCCACCAGCTTCCGGCCCTGCACCACGCCGGCCGCGTGAATCACGCCACGGATGGGCGGCCAGCCCTCGGCCCGGAAGGTGTCGAGGAAGTCGCGCACTTGCCCCTCGTCACCCACGTCGAAGGACACCAGGTGGATGCTGGCTCCCAGCGCTTCCATCTCACGCACCGCGGCAACCTGCCGGCCCGGCACCGTCGCCGGGTCCAGCCGCGACCACTGGGACCGGGGCGGCAGGGGAGTCCGTGCCAGCAGGACCAGCCGGCGGGCTCCCTGCTCGACCATCCAGCGGGCGACCTTCAGACCCAACTCGCCGATGCCGCCGGTGATGAAATAGCTGGCGTCCGTCCGCCAGCGCAGGTCCGCCGTCGGCGGTGCTGTCACCACGTCAGGCCGCGAGATCAGGCGGGCGACGTGGCGCTGGCCGGATCGGAAGGCGACCTGATCTTCCGCCGTTGGGCTGGTCACTTCCGCGGTCAGCAACGCACCGTCCCCGGTGCCGTCCTGGTCCAGATCAATCAGGCCGCCCCAGAGTGTCGGGTGTTCCTGGGCAATCACCCGTCCCAGGCCCCACAGCGGGGCTTGCAGTGCGGACAGCTCTGCATTCTCCCCGGCGACTGACTGGGCTCCCCGGGTCACCAGCCACAGCTTCAGTGCATCTTTCTTGCCGCTCCGCTCTGGCAGACGGGTCAGCGCCTGGAGCAGCAGCACACTGCTGCCACAGCCCAGGGTCAGGCTTTTCTCCACGTCCGCCGCAATCGCCTGCTCTGGCGCGGGACTATCCACGCCCCAGCAGTGGACGACCCCGCGACACGCCGGCAGGTCCGGACGGGAAACCTCCGCCAGCAGACGGGCGAAATCCTCCGCCCGATCAGGAGCAATGCGATAATGTCCCTCTCCCATCTCCTCGTAGGCCAATCCGGGAGTGACCACCCAGCAATGGGCCCCGCGAGAACGAAGGCGTTCCGCCAGCTGCCGGCCCACGCTGCCCTGGTCGGCGAAGATCAGATAACCACCCGACAGCTCACTCGGAGCCGTGCGGCCGAGGCGCGACTCCTCCGCAGGCGAATGGGCCTTGCCGTTCCGATACGTCCCATTGGTGGAGGGCGAGTGCGGCTTCGCGCCCGTCAGCGCGGTGCGTGCCAGGATCACCGATTGCGTAGGGTCGGGCCGGCGCTCTTCCCCGAGGCCGACCGTCGAGACGGCGCCGGTGTCGGCGAAGCCGGCCGCCTTCAGGACGCTCTGCCACTTCGCCGGAGACAGCAGCGGATAGGCGGAGCGCAGGTCGGTATCGGTGAACCGCCACCAGCCATCCATCAGACCGAACACCAGGTCCAGACAGCAGGGCCGGGTCAGCTCGAGCAGGATCAGGGCGCCGCCCGGCCGGAGCAGCCGGCGCAGATGACCCAGCGACTGACGCAGGTCGCGGGTGGCGTGGACCACGTTGGCCGCCAGGATCACGTCGAACTGGCCGTCGGCGAAGCCCTGCTCGGCCGGGTCGCGCTCCACGTCCAGCACGTCGTAGCGGATGAAGGGATACGCCTTGAACTTGCGCTGGGCCCGGGCCGTGAACAACGTCGAGATGTCGGTGAAGACAAACTCGGTGCGCTCGGCCGGCAGCACGTCGAGGACGTAGGACGTGGTTCCGCCCGTGCCCGCGCCGACTTCCAGCACGCGCAGGCTCTGGCGATCCTGGGCCGAGCCTGCAAGCCGCCGCACCGCCTCGCGGACCAGCACGTTGCAGACGCGGGCAAAGGGCGACTCCTCGTAGACGCGCTCCACCGCCTCGGCGTTGCCGTCCGGGAAAATCAGCTGCAGCGGATCTTGCGTGCCGCGCAGCACCTCGGCCAGATGCGGACCACAGCGGTCCATCAGCGTCACCTCGCCCTCGCAGGCGGGGTAGTTGGCCAGCAGGTCGCGGACCAGCGCGGACGGATCGATTTCCGGAGCAGGCCGCTCCACGACGTAGCCGTCCCCGGCTCGCGCCAGCATCCCCTCCTCGGTCAGCATCTCCAGCATCCGGCCGAACAGCCGCTGGTGCTGCTTGACCACCCCCAGCGCGCCGATCAGCTGCTCCCGCGACACGCGCTGACCGACAGGCATGCTCCAGCCGAGCTTGCACAGGGCCTGGACGACGTAAGCCGCATTCAGGGTGTTCAGACGAGGGACGAGTTCTTCCAGCTTCGCCAGCCCCTGCTCCGCGCTCATCCGGACCGCTTCCGGCCAAAGGGTCTCGGCCAGTTCCCCGGAACCGGGAGCGTACTCGGCCGCCGACCGGGGCAGATTCAGGTCGAACCGTGTCTGTGGCCGCCACACCAGTTCGTAGAACAGGTCCGGGTTTACTTCGCTCGTCGGTGCGCTATTGGGATCGGCCGCGTCTTCTTGTAGGCCGGCCTTCCCAGGCCGGCCGGACACCTCGCTACTGGGAAGCCCGTCCCACATCGCCGTGGGCGAGCCTTCGTGCCAGTAGCGTTGCCGGTCCCACGCGTAGGACGGCAGCCGGACACACCGACCGCCGTTGGGATAGAGCCGTTCCCAGGCGACCGGGTAACCGTGGACGTACAGGCCGCCCAGGGCCTTGAGCAGCACGGTCCGGTCATCCTCGCCGCGACGCAGAGACGGCAGGGCCACGCCGTGATGATGGTGCCGGGTCAGAGTGTGGCCGATCGACGCACAGAGGACCGGGTGCGGCGCCAGCTCCAGGAACGTATCGTGCCCGGCCTGGGCCAGGTCCTTGATCGCATCCGCGAAGCGCACCGGCTCCCGCAGGTTTCGGCCCCAGTACACCGCTCCCAGCTCCCGGCCGTCGCACGCCTTGCCGGTCACCGTGGACCAGAGCGGGATGGCCGCCTGACGCGGCCGAAGCCGAAGCGACAGCTGCTCCATCTCCGCCCGTAGTGGGTCCAGCTGCGGGCTGTGGAATGCGGCCTGGGTGCGCAGCTTGCGGCAGAAGGTGCCCTGCCGTTCCAGTCGATGGAGGGCGTCATCCACCGCGGCCGCCTCGCCGGACAGCACCACCGCGGTCGGGCCGTTGACCGCCGCGACCGACAACCTCCCCTCGTATCTCTGGAGGAAGTCAGCCGCATCGCCCTCGGACAGCTCGACCGCCGCCATTCCTCCATGTCCCTCGGCTCGCTGCAGCAGCCGGCCGCGCAGGACGATCAGACGCACCGCCTCCGCCAGGTCCAGCACCCCGGCGAGGTACGCCGCCGCCACTTCGCCCATGCTGTGACCGACCACGGCGTCCGGCTTGACGCCCCAGGATTGCCACACCGCTGCCAAACCCACCTGGATGGCGAACAGGGCCGGCTGGGTCACCTCCGTTTCGTCCACCCGGGTACGCAGCTCCTCCTCGGCCAGTTCCTCCAGCAGCGACCAGGGAGCATGCTGCCGGATCAGCTCGTCGCAGCGCTGCATGGTTTCGCGGAAGATCGGCTCCTCCTGGAGCAGCTGCCGGCCCATGCCCCACCACTGCGAACCCTGGCCCGAGCAGACGAACACCAGCCGCGGCGTCAGCCGGGCCGCCGTCTGGATGGCGGGGTGAGCGGTCCCATTCGTCGCGGTGCCGTTCTTGTGTTCCAGATGGGCCTGGAGCGCCTCGACCAATTCCTCCCGGGAGCGGCCGACAACTGCCTGACGGTGATCGTGATGGTCGCGGCGCACGCTGGCGGTACAGCAAATGTCACTCAGGGGAGTCCCGCGATCCGACTTCAGCCAGTCGCGGTATTCCCTGACCAGGTTCCGTAATGCTTCGGGGGTCCGCGCCGACAGCGGCAGAAGGTGAGCCGCATGCAGGTCCTCAGGCGATTGTGGTTTCATGGCAGCAGCCTCTTCCAGGACGACGTGAGCGTTGGTCCCACCAAACCCGAAGGAGCTGACGCCAGCCACGCGCGGAGCCTCCTGTTTCGGCCAGGAATCGAGCCGGGTTTGCACTCGCAGCGGCATTTGCTCAAATGGGATCAGCGGGTTGGCCTTCTCGAAGTGCAGGCTGGGCGGGATGACGCCGTGCTTGAGCGCCAGGGCCGCCTTCATCAGGCCAGCGATACCCGCAGCTGCCTCCAGATGGCCGATGTTGGTCTTGACCGAGCCGATGGCGCAGGGCTGCCCGTCCGGTCGATTTTCCGCAAGGACCGCCCCGAGGGCCTGGGCCTCGATTGGATCGCCCAGGGACGTACCGGTGCCGTGGGCCTCGACGTAGCCGACCTTCCCGGGAGAGATACCGGCGTCGCGATACGCCTGCCGCAGCACGGCTTCCTGCGCCTGCGGATTGGGGGCTGTCAGGCCGTTGGATCGGCCGTCCTGGTTGACCGCCGAGCCGCGCAGCACCGCATAGATCGGATCGCCGTCGGCCAGGGCCTGGGCCAGCGGCTTGAGCACCACCACCCCGGCGCCCTCGCCGCGCACGTAGCCATCGGCCCCGGCGTCGAAGGTCTTGCAGCGGCCATCGGGAGCCAGGAACCCGGTCTTGGTGAAGTGGATGGTCACTTCCGGAGAGAGCATCAGGTTGACGCCGGCCACAAGGGCCAGCTGGCACTCGCCCTGCCGCAGGCTGCGGCAAGCAACGTGAATCGCCACCAGCGACGACGAGCACGCCGTATCGATGGCCAGGCTGGGCCCGCGGAAGTCGAAGCAATACGAGATCCGGTTGGCGGCGATGCTCAGGGCGTTGCCGGTCCCGGCGTAGGCATTGCCGGACACGTGGTCTTGCGGCACCCGGCTGTAATCGTAACTGGAGATGCCGACGAACACGCCGACCGGCCGACCGAGGAGCTTGCGCGGGGCCTGGCCCGCATCTTCGAGCGCTTCCCAGGCAACCTCCAGCAGCAAGCGCTGCTGCGGGTCCATGCTGGCCGCCTCCCTCGGGGAAATGCCGAAGAAGCCGGCGTCGAAGCGGTCCACCTGGTCGAGGAACCCGCCCCAGCGGGTGCTCATCTTGCCGGGGACGGTCGGGTCGGGATCGTAGAGAGCGTCCACGTCCCAGCGATCGGCAGGGACTTCGCGAATGGCGTCGGTGCCCGAACAGAGCAGCTGCCAGAACGCCTCGGGGTTGCTCGCCCCGGGGAATCGGCAGCCCAGGCCGATGATGGCGATGGGCTCATTCTGCAGGACGGGCTTCCCAGCCCGTCCAGATTGCTCTTCCAACGGCTCCCGAGAGCCGTCCGGACGGCCTGGGAAGCCCGTCCTACTTTCGGAGCCCTCGGGCAGAGGACTGGCGAGGAAGTGTGCCAGCGTCTCGATGGTCGGATGCTCGTACACCAGCAGTGGTGTCACGCGCCGGCCCAGCCACAGCTCCAGTTCGCTGGCCAGGGCCACGGCAACAGCTGAATCCAGGCCGTATCGGGCCAGCGGCTCGCGGACGTCGATCTCGGAGGGCTCGACGTTCAGCCGCTCGGCGAGCTGATCGACCAACCAGTCGCGGATGATCTCCTCGGCCGGCACCACCCGATAGTCGTCCTGGCCCCGGGTCTCTTCCGCCTTCCATTCCGCCGCCACTTCCAGGCTTCCCTCCAGGAATGCGGCCTGGCAAGCGTAACGCTGGATCTTGCCGCTGGAGGTCTTGGGAATGCTACTGGTCCGCAGCAGCACGACCGCATACGGCTCCAGCTCATGCTGCTCGGCCACGGCCCGCCGAATGGTCGCCATCACCTCGTCAAGCGGCCAGTTCGCGCGGGATGCTCGACCTCGTGGACGACCACCAGCCGATCCTGACCCGCGACTTCCACGGCAAACGCGGCACCACAGGCGGGACGCAGGGCCTGGTGGCTCTGCTCGACCGTGCGCTCGATGTCCTGCGGGTAATAGTTGCGGCCCCAGAAGATCAGCAGGTCTTTCATCCGCCCGGTGACGTACAGTTCCGGGGCCGCTGCGGCTTAGCGGCATCCCCCGCTAAGCCGCAAGCGGCTTGCGAATGCAGGAAGCCCAGATCGCCCGTCCGCAGGAACGGTCCCTCCCCGGTGTCGGCCAGGGAAGCGCGGAAGGTTCGCTCCGTCTGTTCCGGCTTGTTCCAGTAACCGCGCGACACGCTCGGTCCCATCACCCAGACCTCGCCCACCACCCCGGGCGGACAAGTGCGAAGCGTCTGCGGATCAGCGATGACGATCTTCTGATCCATCAGCGTCTGGCCGCAGCCTACCAGGGTGCGCGACTCCGCGTTGCCGGCCGCCGCAGGCACGCTCCGACCCTGTTCCAGGCCCACTTTTTCGACGGTGAGCGTTACCGGCGGTGCATCCTTCCGCCCACCGGAGACTATCAGCGTCCCCTCGGCCAGACCGTAACAGGGGTAGAAGGTCTCGGCCCGGAAGCCGTGCGGTTTGAAGGTCTCGGTGAAGCGCTCCAGCGTGGCGGACGAGATCGGCTCGGCGCCGCAGAAGGCCAGCTCCCAGCTGCTCAGGTCCAGGGTGGCGCGCTGTTCCGGCGTGATCTTGCGAACGCACAGGTCGAAGGCGAAATTGGGAGCCGCACTGGTCGTGCCCCGGTAGTGGGTGATCGCCTTGAGCCAGCGGTAGGGGCTGCTCAGGAAGGACACCGGCGCCATGAGCACGCCGGGAGCGTTCAGATAGATGGGCTGAATCACGCCGCCGATCAGGCCCATGTCGTGATAGAGCGGCAGCCAGAAGACGGGCCGGGTCTCTGCCGCGGGCTGGGCGCCGGCGGCGATCAGGGCCGAATTGTGCAGCAAGTTGGCATGGCTGATCATGACGCCACGCGGCGAACTGGTCGAGCCGGAGGTGTATTGCAGGAAGGCGAGCGTGTCCGGCTTGACCTCGGGCTCGTGCCAGTGTTCCTCGGTCCCTTCCGGCAGCTTGTCGGTGGTGATCCACGGCAGCCCTTGCAGGTCCGGGGCTTGCGGCAGCACCTTCTGGACGCTGGCCAGGATGGAAGCCGTGCTGAGGACGACCCCGGCCCCGGCATCGGCGGCGATTGCCTGGAGACGGTCGAGGGAGCGATTGCGGTGCGGCGGATACGCGGGCACGGCCAGGGTCCGGGCGTACAGGCAGCCGAAGAAGGCCACGACGTAATCGAGCCCGGACGGGTACAGCAGCAAGGCCGGCCGATCCGCCAGCCCTCTCTGCTGGAGCAGACCTGCCAGGGCGCGGGCCCGGCGGTCCAGTTCGCCGTAGGTCAGGCGCTCCTTTTCCGCCTCGCCGTCCTGGAGGTAGATGAACGCGACCCGATCCCGTTGCTGGGTTCCGCGCCAGCGAAGCAACTCCACCAGGGTGGATGGACTGTGACTGGGCTCGCAGTTGGAGATGATGTTCGCCATCGCAAGATACTCCTGGGCCCCTTACTCTCGGTTCGTTGGCTCGCGCAAGCTCCGCGGCCTCATGTCGGTCCAGACCTGCTCCACGTAGGCCAGGCACTCCTCCTTGGGACCGACCTTGCCAGCCTCACGCCAGCCAGCCGGCACGGGCCGGCCAACGGGCCAGATCGAGTACATTTCTTCCTGGTTGAGAACCACCGTGTAAAGGATCTTCTCTTCGCGGTCCGTATCGGCGCGCATAGCATCTCTCCATCCGAGCAAGCTCGGCCGCAATGACTGATCGTTTAATGATGACTGGACGGCCGGCTGTCAGGGTTTCCCCGCGGCCTCGGCCGCCTGGCGCAGGGCGTTCTCCAGCGCCACGGCTTGTTCCTTGCTAAACTCCTTCAGGTCCGCCAGCTTCCGCAGTGCCGGCGTGAACGCCACTGTTTTTCCCTGGGGCAACTTCCGCCGGGCAATCGCGTCCTCCTCCGGCCCCAGGAGGCCGATCCGATCGTGCTTGATGCTCAGGGTGTACTTTTCGCGGTAGCCGGACGCCAGCAGCTGCATGTCGTTGTCCGCCAGGGTGAAGGCTTTGTCTTTCTCGGACAGCAGCCAGATGAACGTCCTGAGCTTGCCCGTCTTCGGATCGACCATGATGGCGTGACGCAGGACCATCATCTCGTGCTTGTCTCCTCGCAGCATCATTCCCCGGGCATCGATGAGCCGCACGGTCGGCGTTTGCACGACCTGGGCAACGTCTTTCTCGACCCCTTTCTCGTTCGCCTCCAGAACCACTCCACCAACCAAACCAAGATCGGCGCCCAACCGATGTTTGGAATCGATGATGGTGTTCCGGCCCTTGATCGCCACCGCGAAGCCGGAAGCAACTGTCCGCAGCTGGTAGGAGTTGCCGCTCTTGATCACCTTCGCCAGCACCACGGTCTTGAACAGTTCCGAGTAGAAAGCAACGTTGGAGTTTTTTTTGCGATCCTCCTCGCTTACGGAAGGTTGGGTGAAGAGAACCAGGTCAGTCCACCCTTCGGGCACCTTGTCGCCAATGACTGTTCCGGGAGGGACCTTTTCCTCCGGGTGCCGCTTCAGGTCGAATGGCACCGGCTCGACGTTGTCCACGTCCGCCACCTTCTGGTTCGCCTCACCGGAGGGCCCCCAGGTCAAGCAGAATCCCAGTCCAAGCGCGAGGATCCCAACGATCCCGGCTCCAATCCAGTAACGCTTTTTCATGACATCCTCGCCTTCCTGAGCGCCTCGCGCCTGCCGGCGGTTCGTTTGTGCGCCGCGGGCGGGTTCCAGGGTAACAGGGTTGTGCCGGTCCCCAGGGTGGAACCGACAGCCCGGGTGGTGTTCGAGATCAGCACGCGAACCCGCTGGTTGATCCGGGGCGGGTTCGGGCTCGGGTCCAGGGTAATAATGCACTCCAGGGCCAGCGGGCTGCCGACGGAACCTCCCTCGGCGGGAGCCAGCCGTCGCGGGGCGAACCACCGGCCCACTCGGGTCACGGTCCCAGTCCAGCGCAGCTTCGGGTCGGTGTCGTCGCAGACCGTGACCGCCCGATTCAGCGCCACCCGGTTGGCGAACTCCTGATCGACCTCGGCCCGGATCAGGATGGGCCCCTCCGGAGCGAACTGCAGGGCCGGCTGCCGGGTGGCGCCGCCGACCGCGTCGCCGACGCTGGCCAGCAAACGCAGCACGGTGCCGGGCCGCGGGGCCAGCAGGACGCATTCCTGCTGAGCCTGCTGGGCCTGCTCCAGCCGGGCCTGGGCGGCCTCGACCTCGGCTTTGGCCCGGTCGATCGCCAGATCGACCTTGCGGGCCTTGACCTCCTTCAGCTGGGCCTGTGCCCCTTGCTCCATTGCTTCCAGCTCCTTGACCTGGTCCTCGGCCGTGGACACCTCGACGGGCTGAACCAGGATCTTTTGCAGCAGCCGCTTCTTTTCCTCCAGCACCTTCCGGGCAGCGGCCAGCTTGAAGCGCACCGCATCCACGACCGCTTGCTGCTGCGCGATCAGGCCCTGCTGCTGGCGTTTGGCCTCCTCGGCCTGCTTCAGGCCGGTCCGGGCCGCCTCCAGGCCGGCGCGGGCCTCGACCACACGCAGCTGTTGCATGCGATCGTCCACCCGGACCAGCTCGGCCCCCTCCTTGACCCAGTCCCCTTCCTTGACCAGCACCTCCTTGACCACGCCCGCCTGGAGCGGGACCAGGGAGCTGATGCCGTGGGGCACGTCGGCATAACCCAGGCACGCCAGGCTGCCGTCGCTCTTCTCGCTCGGGTTACTGGCGTTCGCGGGCGCCGGCGGCGGCTTGAGCCAGCCGGACAGGTAAAGGCCGCCCGCCGTCAGGCCGCCCCCCAGTAACAGGAGCGTCAGCCAGCCCAGGAACCGGACAAGCCGGCTCAGGAATCCGGATCGTGCTTTCGCAGGAGCCGACGACACCCCGGGCGTTTCCGGCGGGGGAGGGATCTGGCTCATGGACAACTTCTCCCGGAAAAGAGTTCCTGGTCAGCTTCCATTGAGGTCCTTGTCGGCCTCCTGTTCCAGCAGCCTGCCGTCGCTCAGGTGATACACCCGGTCCGCAAAGGGGAGCAACCGGTCGTCGTGAGTGACGGTCAGCACCGTGGCCCCCCGTTTCTTGGCCGCGTCCCGCAGCAGCCCGACCACCTGTTCGCCGTGAGACCAGTCCAGGGCACTGGTCGGCTCGTCGGCAAAGCAGAAGTCCGGATTGTTCAGCAGGGCCCGGCCAATGGCCACGCGCTGCTTCTCGCCGCCCGACAGCTGGGCCGGCAGATAATCGATCTGCTTGCCCAGGCCCAGGGTCCGGAGCATGGTCGCCACCCACTCCCGCACCGTACTCGGCCGAGAGGTTGGGGTCGGTCCAGCGCAGGACCAGCTCCAGTTGCTCCCGGGCCGTCAGCGACGGGAACAGGTTGTAGCCCTGGAAGATGAAGCCGAAGTGCTGCCGGCGAAAGGCTTCGCGCTCCGGTTCGTCCAGCGCCCAGACGTCCTGGTTCAGGGCCAGCACCTTCCCCCGCGTCGGCTGCATCAGCCCGGAGAGCAGGGCCAGCAAGGTCGATTTGCCGCTGCCCGAGGGGCCCATCAGCAGGACCATCTCCCCGCCGTGGAAGTTCAGCGACACGTCCGCCACGGCCACGGTCTGGCTCAGACCATCGCCAAAGGTCCGCACCAGGTGTCGGGCTACCAGGGTCGGCGTCGCGCTCCGCATGGCGTTGTAGCTCGTGTCTCCTTCGTGTGGGCCTCAACCCCTCCCCCAACCCCCTCCCCCCTTCGGGGAGGGGGAGCCAGAGGGATTCCCGTTGTGTGTGTGCGTGGCGCAATGCAATCCATCCGACTTCTTGCTCCCCCTCCCCGCTTCGGGGAGGGGTTGTTCCCCATCTCTCATCGCAACAGGGTCATCGGCTCAATCACCTTCAGCGACCGCAGCGACAGCAAGCCCGAGACCCCCACCATGACCAGGGTCACGCCCACGCTTCCGCCCAGCAGGATGGGCGGGAGCAAGACTCGACCGCCGATGTTGTCGATCAGCACGCTCAGGGCCAGCGACAAGGGCAGTCCCACCGCAATGCCGACCACTCCAACCGCCCCGGCCTGGGCCAAAATCAGGCTGCCGATCCGGAAGCGGGGAATGCCCACCGCTCGCAGCAGGGCGTACTCGCGCATCGAGGCAATCGTGGCGGCATACAGGGTCTGACTGGTCACCACCAGACCCACCAGCAAGCCCAGCGACGACGTGAAGATCAGGGCCAGGCCCGCCTTGGTTTCCCGCAGCCAGTAATTCTGCGTCCGGCTGGCAAATTGCTGCCGGGTGAACACTTCCATGCCCGGATACTCCCTGTGCAGCCGCTCGGCCGTCTCGGCCGCCTTGTCCGGGTGGCGAACCCCCGCCACCAGGTAGGACACCTTGCTGGAGTTGTTCGGCACGCGAAACAGGCTCTGCACCGCCCGGGCGGTATGGATCGAGCAAAAGACGAACGGTCCGCCAATGCTCTTGTAGCCGTTCACCAGCCCCACCACCCGCACCCGCTGGCCGCTGATCTCCGCCATCTCGCCGACGCCCTTGCTCAGCGCCAGCCGGCCCAGCTCCGACTCATCGACCACAATGGTCATTGGCTCGGCCAGCCGGTCGCGCAACTCGGGCGTCAGGCCAATGACGCCGCCCAGGGAATCCGACTCCATGCGCGTTCCGATCACGACGCACACAATGGCCCCGCCGCCTTTTTTGTGGTAATAGTCGAAACCGTAGAAGTAAGGCTCGATCACGATGATTTCCGGATCAAGCATCAGCCGGGCTACCCAGTCGTAGGGGATGGGATGCCCCAGGTCGATACTGAGCACGTCGCGCGAGGCAATGAACAGGTCGGCCCGGCAAGTATCGATCGGCACCGAGGCAAACGAGATGGTGCCCATCAGGACGCCGTACTGCAACACCGTCAGCAGGATGCTGAACCCGACCGCCAGCACCGCCGGCAGGAAGCGTAATTGCTCCCGCCAGAGCATCAGCAGAGCATAGCGGACGGCCAGGCCAAACATGGTATCCCCACGCCAACAGGGTTTGGCACTTTCAGCGCAGCCAGGGCTCCGTGTCCTGGCTGGCTCTGCGGACAGGCAGCTTTGCCTGCCCTGTTCCCAGCTTGGCTATCGGTAAGGAGAGGTCACAGGGAAGGGGCGCCTCTTCCGGAGATAGCGAATTCGATCGCACCAGGCGGGAGGGGAACAACCACGGTTCCCTCAGCACGTCCGGGCGATTCTGTTTCTTCTTCTGGGCGTTCCCCTCTTCTATTACGGACACTGGTGATCTTCTGTTCCAGCCCCCAAACCAACCCCTGGTTGTGTCCCCGTCCCCAGCCTTTGCCATCGGCTCGTCCGAGCTGAGCTGGTGGACGCTTCGCCAACTTCTGCCTATACTGGTCACGGCGATCCAATCGCTCAGCCGCGAATTGCCGTTCCTCGCGAATAAGCCACCTTTCTGGTGTGCGTACTCTATTAGAATAATCAGCAAATGAGACAATGCAACAACAAAATAGCCCCGTCTGCTTTTTTGTTTTATTTCACCCATCCTCTCCTAATTAACCTGAATAGCCGGTCGCGACATTTGCTTTTTGATCGCTCCCTCTCCAAAAGAATTATCGCGCTTTCCGGGCAGGAGCGGACAAAAAAGTTTGCCAGGAACAGGAGGTACAGTGAACCGGAACGTTATCTTTGATCTGGACGGCACGCTGATCGATTCGCGCCCTGGGATCCTCGCGGGGTTGCGGCACGCCTTGCGGTGCCTGGGACACGAGCTGCCGGCCGACTGGTCCCTGGACTGGGCCATCGGTCCGCCATTGCTGGAGGTGATGACCCGGTTGCTGGCTCCTCTGGGAGATGACCGGGCCAGGGAGGCGACCTGCCATTACCGGGAATGGTACGGCACCGTGGGCCTGTTCGACGCCCGGCCCTATCCGGGAGTGCCGGAGATGCTGGAGCAGCTGTCAGCGCTGGGGAAAAGCCTCTTTGTCGGCACGTCCAAGCGAACGGCCTTTGCCCGGACCATCCTGGAGCATTTCGGGCTGGCCGGCCGGTTCCGGGCTATCTGCGGCGCGGAGCCCTGCGGCCGCTTCGACCGCAAGGCCGACCTGATCCGGCACCTGCTGGAGGTCGAGAGGTTGGCCGTGGCGGAAACGGCCCTGGTCGGCGACCGCGAGCACGACGTCGCTGCCGCGCGGGCCAATGGGCTGTGGATGGTGGGAGTGGTCTACGGCTACGGCAGCCGGGAGGAACTGGCGGCAGCGGACCTGCTGTGCGACAGTCCGGAGTGCCTGGTCGAGGTGCTGTAACGGCCGCTTGCGGCTTCGGGGACTCAATCCTTCTTCTTCTCGCTCAGGATCTTGCCCGCTTCTTCAAGGAACTCCTCCGGGTCCCGATAGCTCTCCAGCCGGCCGACTTCCTTGCCTTCGCCGTCCAGGAAGACCAGGCAGGGAATGCCGGAGACCTTGTGCTCCCTGGCCAGCTTGGGGTTCTCGTCAACGTCAACCTTGATGGCCACCGTCCTGTCTGCGAGGAGTTTCTGCACCTTCTCGTTGGCGAAGGTCATCTTGTCGAGCTCCCGGCACGGAACGGCACCAGGTGGCGCCGAAGTCGATCATGACGATCTTCTTGTCGCTCCTGGCCTTGTCCAGGGCCTTGTCGTAGCTCAGCTTCTGGAAAGGGCCGAGGTTGGCGGTCCCCTTGGTGTCCTTGTTGTCCTTCTCTGTCGTGCAGGCAGGAACAACAAGCAGGGCCAGGATCAGGACCAGCAGACGTTTCATCGCAACAGATTCCAAAGACAAGGGGCCACTCGCTGAAGGCAACGCTCTTGTGAGGTTATTGGGCGCAGCACACTCCTGTCAATCGAAAAGTGGCACGTGTTGTTATCGGTGCCTCTTTTTCCTGGCCTCCGGATGCTGGGGTTTGGTGGGTTTCCCTCCCGAAGGCCGGGCCGGCTTTTGCGCCCGGTGGGGGCGCGGTTGTTGCTCCGCCTTGCCCGGTCGCCGGGTCGGAGTGGAGGAATAATCAAAGTCCGGCAACGTGATGCGCGGCAGCCGTTGGCCGATCTGACGCTCGATGCGTGCCAGCGACTTCTCCTCGGCGGGGGCAACCAGGATGAAGGCATCGCCTTCGGCCTCGGCCCGTGCCGTCCGGCCGATGCGGTGGACGTAGTCCTCCGGCACGGCCGGGACGTCAAAGCTGATGACGTGAGTGATGTGGCTGACGTCGAGGCCGCGGGCGGCGATGTTGGTGGCCACCAGCACCTGGAAGTCGCCGCGGCGAAAGCCCTCCATGGCCCGGTTACGCTGCGGCTGGGTGAGGTTGCTGTGCAGTTCGGCCACGGCGAAACCGTCGGCGGCAATGGTTTTCGCCAGCCGGCGGGCCGAGACCTTGGTCCGGGTAAACACCAGCACGGAGGGCATCTCGGTGTGCCGGAGCAGGTAGCGGAGAAGGGCCGGCTTGAGTTGCTCGGCCACCGGATAGGCGGCCTGGGTGATGCCCACGGCGGGGGCGCTGCGCCGGCCGACGTGGATCTGCACGGGATTGCGCAGGATCTCCTGAGCGAGCTTGACGATCACGGGCGGTATGGTCGCCGAGAACAGCAGCGTCTGCTTCCGCGCCGGCAGCCGGGACACGATTTGCTTGATGTCGGGCAGGAAGCCCATGTCGAGCATGCGGTCGGCCTCGTCCAGGACCAGCGTGTGAATCGGGTCGAAGCGCGATTGCGTCTGCCGCATGTGATCCAGGAGCCGGCCGGGCGTGGCCAGCAGCACTTCCACGCCGGCGCGCAGCACTTTCTCCTGCGGCCCCATGGCGGCGCCGCCGACCAGCAGGCCGACGCGCAGCGGTGTGTGATAGGCCAGGCCCAGGCAGACGTCGTCAATCTGCTGGGCCAGCTCGCGGGTGGGAGTGATGATCAGGGCCTGGCAGACGTTGCGCGGCAGCTCCAGCAGCCGGGTGAGGATCGGCAGCAAGAAGGCGGCGGTCTTGCCGGTGCCGGTCTGGGCCGTGGCAATCACGTCCCGGCCGGCGAGGATGGGTGGAATGGCCTCGGCCTGAATCGGCGTCGGCTCGACGTAACGCATCTCGCGGGTAGCCTGCACCAGCAGTGGATGCAGGCCCAGGGCCTTGAACGGCATGACAATCTCCCGGCCCTCCAAGCTCGGGAGTGGCCCAATAGAGAAACAGTTACCCAGGGACCGGGACAGTGCCCGGTCTTCCTGATTGTATCGCCCTTCCACTCGCTGACGACCATTTCCGTATGATCACAGAGGATTTCCCGTGGTCACAAGGGAGAAGGCAGCGATGGTGAAGGACTTCAAGCGCATGACGGACTTTCTGGTGGAGCTGGGCATCGAGAAGATCGGACACACCCGGAAGACCTACCTGGCCCACCTGATCAGCGTCTGCAGATTCATGGAGGCCGAGGGCTGCGACGACGACGTTTGCCGGGCGGGGATGTTCCACTCGATCTACGGCACGCAGCGGTTTCAGGGGTTCACGCTGCCGCTGGAACGGCGTGCGGAAGTCCGCGCCCTGATCGGCGAGCGTGCCGAGCGGCTGGCGTACCTCAACTGTGCCATGAACCGCGAGTCGTTCGACCGTGCCGTCGAGCAGAGGACGGAGCCGTACCGGATCATCGACCGGATCACCGGCGAAGAGGTGACAGCTGTCGCGGCGCGATTTCGACGACCTGTGCCGGGTGCATCTGCATGACTGGCTGGAGCAGGCACCGCGCTCCCAGGAGTGGGGCTATCGCCGGGCCGCTTACCGGGGCATGGCGGAGCGGCTGGGAGGGAAGGCGATCGCGGCTTACGATCGCGTCTTTGCCCAGGAAACGGCAGCTGCACCGCAGCAGACCGGCTGAACGCCCAGGATCACGGCACAGGCACGGCAAGGACGGACACGGTGCCATTCTCGTTGGCGGTGACCAGGTAGCGGCCGTCCGGAGTGAACGCCACCTGAGAAACGGTCTTGCCGAAGGGCCCCGGACCGATGACCTGCGAACGCAGGCCCTCCGCGGTGGGAGTCCAGAGACGAACGGTGCCGTCGTGACTGCCCGTGGCCAGCACTTCTCCCCCCGGCTGAAAGGCCAGGCTGCTGACGTGGCCGGTATGGCCGCGTGCCACGGGCCATTCTCTGCCGCTCTCCAGGTCCCACCGATGCAAGGCGGCATCCGGAAGGCTCGTGCCGGCGGCCACGGTCTTGCCATCGGGGCTGAAGGCCACGCTCAGGGGCAAGCCCCCCGGCCGGAAGGTATGGAGCCGCCGGCCGCTGGCGACCTCGGCCACCTGCACGGTCCCGTCGGTCGCTCCCGCCGAGGCCAGCAGCCGGCCATCGGGGCTGAAGGCCACGGCCCGCACCCAGAACGCGGGGCCGCGCACCGGTTCCCTGGCCTGGCCGGTGGCCGCGTCCCACACCTTGATCTGACCGTCCTCCTGCCCCGCGGCCAGGGACCGGCCATCGGGACTGAAGGCCAGGACCGATTCCCCTTTCGATTGGCCGGCCAGGGAGCGAACCTCCTGGCCCGTGGCCACGTCCCACAGGGCAATGGTGTTGTCCGCGCTGGCCGAGGCCAGTTGCTTGCCGTCGGGGCTGAAGGCCAGCGACCAGACGACGGCCGTGTGCCGTCGCAGGGTGCGGACCGGCGGCAACGCCTGACCCGCCTTCCAGCCGGCCAGGTCCCAGAGTTTGACCACGTGGTCCTGACCCGCCGAGGCCAGCAACTGACCGTCGGGGCTGACGGCCACACCCCGCACCGGCCCGTGGTGGCTGGACTCGGCCCCCAGCAGCCGACCGTCCGGCACGCTCCAGAAGTGGATGGTCCCGTCTTCCAGACCCGCTGCCACCTGCTTGCCGTCCGAGCGGAGCGCCAGGCTCATGGGGACCCCGTAGACCCCGGGGCACTGGCGAAGCTCCCGGCCGCTCTCGGCGTCCCAGATCCGCACGCTCCGGTCATGACTGGACGTCACGATCTGTTTGCCATCCGGGGTCCAGGCCGCCGCCAGGACCCAGCTGGTGTGGCCCTGAAGCTGGAACAGCTCCATCCCCGTGGCCGCGTCCCACACCGGGGAGGCGGCAGCGTCGCTGACGCTGACCAGCCGCTTGCCATCGGGGCTGAAGGCCGCACCGCGAAGGGCCTCGTTGTTGGACTTCAAGCAGAGGACCTCCTGGCCGGTGGCGGTTTCCCAGATGCGCACGTGGCCATCGCCGAAGCTCGCCGAGCTGGCCACGCGGGCCCCGTCGGCACGGAAGGTTACGTGCAGCACCATGCCGGTGTGGTTGGCAAAGGTCCGTTGCCGCTTGCCAGTCGCTGCATCCCACAGGATCACGTTGTGGTCGTCGCTGCCCGTGGCCAGCAGCTTGCCATCCGGGCTGAAGGCGACGCAGCGGACGTGGTCGGTGTGTTCCTGGAGCGTGAAGAGTTCCTTGCCGGTTTCCACCTCCCACACCTTGGTGGTGTGATCGCCGCTCACCGTGGCCAGGCGCTGGCCATCGGGGCTGAAGGCCACCGCCAGCACTGCTTCGGTATGGCCCTCCAGGGTGTGGAGCAGCCGGCCGTCGGGGACGCTCCAGATTGTGGTCGAGCAATGGATGAGGCCCTGCTGCGGGTCAAAGGTCCCGGCACACGTGGCCAGCCGCTTGCCGTCCGGGCTCCAGGCCACGCCACAGATCTGTCCGATGCGCCGAAACCGGTCGTCGCCCAGGACCGCCACCAGTTCCGGGGGCGCTCGCTGGGGTTCGCCGCCACCGGCCAGGGCCAGCAGCACCGGAGGGATGTCCGGCTGTTTCCGGCCGGCCAGCGGATTGGGTAGCCTGGCCTGCGCCGCTGCTGCCGGCAGGGTTCCCTGCCTGGCTTCCTCCCCACTGCCGGACGGGTTACCGGCTCGCGGCCAGCCGATCAGGACCAGGGCGGCCATCGCCAGCAGCGCCCCGGCCAGGGCCCAGGGCAACCACCCGCCCTTCCCGGCGGCCTTGTGTAAGGCGGGCGCCGGCAGGCCGGCGGCGCCGGGATGCGCTCCAGCCGGCTGGCGAGCCTTCACCATGGGAAGCGTGGGCGAAAGCACACCCTGGCCTCGTTGCACCTGAGCCAGAGCCTGGCTGAGCACCTCGGCCACCTCGGCCGCCGATTGAAAGCGCTGCGTGGGGTCCTTGGCCAGCAGCCGGTCAATGACACCGACCAGACAATCGGAAACCTCCGGGTTGCTCTCCCAGATCGGCGGCGGCGTTTCCTCCGTGACGCGTTTGAGGACGGCCAGGGGGCTGGCGGCCCGGAAGGGCGGATGGCCGGTACACAGCGCGTACAGCACACTCCCCAGACTGAACAGGTCCGAGCGGTGGTCCAGCGCATCGCCGCGGGCCTGCTCGGGGGCCATGTAATCGGGCGTGCCGGCGATGACCCCGCTCTGGGTCAGGCTGCTGTCGTGGATGGCCCGCGCCAGGCCGAAATCGGTGAGTTTGACGCGCTGGACGCCGTTCTCCAGCAGGACGTTGGCCGGCTTGACGTCGCGGTGAATCAGCCCTTGCTTGTGCGCCGCCGCCAACCCCCGGGCCATCTGCATGCCAATGCGGAGGACCTCCTTCAGCTCCAGCACGCCCTCCTGACCGAGACGCTGCTCCAGGGTGACGCCGGGGACGTACTCCATCACCAGGTAGGGCACCGGCCCCTGGCTCACCGCATGAATGCTGACGACGTGGTCGTCGCGGACAGCCGCCGCGGCCTGGGCCTCGCGGATGAAACGCTGGCGGGCCACGGCGCTGGCGGCCAGGTGCGGCGCCAGCAGTTTGACGGCCACCACGCGCTGCAGGGCCGTGTCGCGGGCCTTGAGGACCACGCCCATGCCACCCCGGCCGACCACTTCCAGCACCTGGTAGTGATCGAGCCGGCCCAGCTGTCCCGGCTGATCGGGCGGGCCGAGCAGGGGCCGCACGTCATCCAGCCCTTTGTTCGGCACGCCGCCTTCGGGCGGCTCCGGTTCGGTGCGTGAAGGCCCAACAGCTTCCGGCAGCTGCTCCTGAAGTTTGCCCAGGGCCTGCTCCAGGGCCGGATCGGTGATCGGCTCGGGCAACCCTCGCCCCAGATGTTCCGCCACGTCGGCCCAGGAGCCGGATTCCGCCGCCAGCTGCTCCAACCCCTGCTGGCAGCGCTCGCAACCTTCCAGATGGGTTTGCAGTTCCTCCTGTTCCTCGGCGGACAGAACGTTCTGGAGCAGTTGCAGCCAGCGTGCGGGTTCCGGGCAGGATTGGTTCCGAGTCATGGCAACCTCCAGGGACGGAGCACGGGAAACCGCGTTACTCGGCTTCCAGCTCTCGAATCTGCTGTTTCAGCCGGGCCATGACCCGACTCTTGGCCAGGTACACGGCCGCGACCGTCAGGCCCAGCTCCCCGGCCACGTCCTGGCCGCTGCGGCCCTCCACAGCGGTCTGCCAGAAGGCTTGCCAGGTCGCCGGCTGGAAGCTGGGACGGATTTCCTCGGCGGCCGTGCTGAACAACTGCTGCTGGTATTCCCGCTCCCACTCGTCTGCCTTCTCCGGGGCCGGCTGCTCTTGCAGCAGCACCTGCGCACTGCTGCCGCCACTGCCCTGCTCCTGCCGGCCCTTGCGGCAGCGCAGGTCATACAGGCGGCGCTGGGCCAGGGTGAACAGCCAGCCGCGGAAGGAGCCCCGCTGGGGGTCATACTGCAGGCGGGCCACGGCATCGCTGACGGAGCTGAGGACGTCCTGGGTCAGGTCGGCCGCGTCGGCATCCTGCAGGCCGCTCCGCTGCCCATAACGATACACCAGCGGACCATACAGACGAACGAACGAGGTCCAGGCAGCGCTGTCGCGACGGTCGCGCAGGCGGACCAGAAGGCTTGGCCGGGTCAGAGGCGTGTCGGTCATGCGCTAACCTCCCCTAGCAAGTAATTCTGGGCAGGCGGGAAAACCTATCAAGACTTGTGCGCATTCCGTTCGACCAGCGAAAAAACAGCTTCCTCGCTAATAGGTTCGCGACCTTGCCTCAGAACTCCCTTGCAGACACGGGCCGTTGGCGAACAATTCCTCTCACCAGTGGGGTATATGAGGAGCCGGGCCCTGTGGCACCAGTGCAAGCAAACGCAGGAGTGCTTCATGAGAGGCGTCAGCGCCGCCAGCGAAGCTCCGCCCCCGTTGCGGAGCGTCCATACCGCCTCGTTTCCCGCTCTGCTGGACCAGCTGGGCCTGTCGGTCCTGGTCACCACCTACCAGGCGGGCAAACTGGTGCTGCTCCGCTCCGACGGCGGCACGCTCAACACTCATTTCCGCAGCTTCTGCAAACCGATGGGCCTGGCCACGGCTGGCGACCGTCTGGCCGTCGGCACCGCCCTGGAAATCTGGGAGTACCACAACCTCCCGGCCGTCGCCCAGCGCCTGGAACCCGCGGGCCGGCACGACGCCTGCTTCCTGCCGCGCCTGGGCCACACCACTGGCGACATCCAGATTCACGAGATGGCGTGGGGGAATGACGGACTCTGGTTCGTCAACACGCGCTTCTCCTGCCTGTGTACCCTCGACCGCGTCCACAGCTTTGTGCCGCGCTGGCGACCGCCCTTCATCTCCGCCTTGGCCCCGGAGGACCGCTGCCATCTCAACGGCCTGAGCCTGGTGCAAGGGCGACCGGCCTTCGTCACCGCCCTGGCCGAGACCGACACCCGGGGCGGCTGGCGGGCCCACAAGAAGGACGGCGGCGTCCTCATCGAAGTCGAGACCGGCAGAGTCTTGCTGCGCGGCCTGGCGATGCCGCACTCGCCGCGCTGGCACGACGGCAAACTCTGGCTGCTCGAGTCCGGCGCCGGCAGCCTGGGCTACGTCGATCCGTGGACGCTGCGCTACCAGTGCGTGGCCGAATTGCCCGGGTTCACGCGCGGCCTGGCCTTCCACGACAACCTGGCCTTCGTCGGCCTCTCCCAGGTGCGCGAGAGCGCCGTCTTCAGCGGCATCCCCATTGCCGAGCGCCCCATCGAGGAGCGCTGCTGTGGCGTCTGGGTGGTGGACGTCGCCACCGGCCAGACGGTGGCCTTCGTGAAGTTCGAGGACGCCGTGCAGGAGGTCTTCGCCGTGCAGGTGCTGCCCGGCGTCCGCTTCCCCGACCTGATCAATGACAACCCCGCCCTGATCGCCGATTCGTTCGTGCTGGCTGACGAGGCACTGGACGTCGTGCCGGCGCCACTGCGCCGCCCCGTGCGCCGCCAGGCCGTAGCCGGCTGACAACCAACCCGCACCATGCCTGACCTCTCAAGCTGCCCGGCACCGTGCCGGCCAGCTGGCGTTCGCCGTCTGTCCGCATCACTCCCGGAGTCCCCTGAGCATGTCACACTGGAACTGGATTCACCGTCTCTTTGCCCACAAGTCCCGCGTGCCGGTCGTCAAGCGCAAACCGAAGACCCGGACCAGCTTCCGGCCCATGCTGGAGGCCCTGGAGGATCGGCTGGCGCCGGCCGCCCTGACCGTCAACAGCCTCGCCGACAATACCACGGACACCAGCCAGCTGACCCTGCGCGAGGCCATCGCGCTGGTGAACGGCGCGGGCAACCCCGGGCGCTGGGACAGTCGAGCCTGCCCGCTGGCTGGGCGACGCAGATCTCCGGCACCTTCGGCAGCAAGGACACCATCCAGTTCGACCCGAGCCTGGCCGGCAAGACGATCGACCTGACGCAGGTCGGCGACAGCGCGTTCGGGCCTTCCGGACTTCTGATCACCGCCCCGGTCACCATCCAGGGGCTGAGCGGCAATCAGGGCATTACCCTCGCCGGGCCCGGCGCGGGCGGCGACCTGCGTCTGTTCCGCGTGGCCCCGAGCGGCAGCCTGACGCTGGAAAACCTGACCCTCGAGGGCGGCTCGGCCGTGGGCCAGCAAGGCGGTGATTCCGACAACGCCGGCGGCGGGGGCGGCGGCGCGGCCGGGCTCGGTGGCGCCATCCTCAATCAGGGCCAGCTCATCATTCTCAACAGCACCCTGACCGGCGACACTGTCCAGGGCGGTGGCGGCGGACTGAGCTTTACGTACCTCCAGGGCGGCGGCGGGGGCGGCGGCGCGGGCGTGCAGCACGGCGGCGGCACGGCCAACAGTCCAATCGGCGGCCCGGGCGGCTCCCCCTTCGGTGGGGCGGGCGCAACTTCGCTCTCCTCACGCGGCGGCGGCGCGGGCCAGGACGGCGGCGGCGGTGGTGGCGGCTACGGACCGCCGGTGCTGAATGCCGGCGGCCACGGCGGCGGCAGCGGTCTCTTCGGCGGCGGCGGGGGCGGCGGCTTCGGCACCACCGGGGGCGGCGGCGGCTCTGGCGGCCTCTTCGGCGGCGGCGGAGGCGGCGGGTCCAGCTCGCCCGGCCACCCGGGAGGGTACGCCGGGGCCAACGGCTACCTCGGCGGCGCCGGCGGGACCGGTGGCGCCAGCGGGCCCAGTTCCACGCCCGGCGGCGGGGGCGGCGGCGGGGCCGGCCTGGGCGGCGCCATCTTCAACGCGGCGGGGGCCGACATCAACGTCATCAACAGCACGTTCTACGCCGACAAGGCCTATGGCGGTGCGGGCGGGGGCGGGGGGGCCGGGGCCGGCACCGGCGCTGGCGGTGCCATTTTCAACGAATCAGGCACCGTCATCATCACCAATTCGACCTTCGCCAACAACACGGCCAATCGCGGCGGCGGCATCTTCGACTATGCGCCCACGTCCGGGGTATTTCCCTACGTGACCCTGAACAACGCCATCGTCGCCAACAGCACCGGCAACGCCACCGATTACGACACGAATCTCTCCAGCGGCCAGGAGAGTTCCGGTTCTTCCAACTTGATCGGCAAGAATCACGGCTTCCAGGGCGGTGTGGTCAGCACCGCCAACCCGCTGCTGTCCACGCTGGACAACTACGGCGGCCCGACGCCGACGCTGAGCCTGTTGCCCGGCAGCCCGGCCATTGATGCCGGCAACAACAGCTTTCTCAGCACGATTGCCCAGGCCGAGGGGGTCCCGACTGCCGACGCCACCGATCAGCGTGGTCTGTCCCGGCTCGTGGACGGCAAGAACACCGGCACCGCCGTCATCGACATCGGGGCCGACGAAATGCAGCATTACGTCGTCAACACGGCGGTCGATGAGTCGATACCCGGAGGTGGCCTTACCAGCCTGCGGGAGGCGATCGACCTGGCCAATACCGGCGGCGGCCTGATCACTTTCGCGTCGAGCCTGGCCGGTCAGACGATCGAGCTGACCATGATCGGCGACACCGCATTCGGGCCTTCCGCCTTCGCGATCAGCTCCCCGGTCACCATCCAGGGGCTGACCGGCAACCAGGGCATCACCATCGCCCGGGACACCAACCCAGCGGACTATCCCAATCAGCAGGTGCCTGACTTCCGTCTGTTCGCCGTGACTGCCACCGGCAGTCTGACTCTGGATGACCTGACCCTCAGCGACGGCCTCGCCCAGGGGGGCAACGGCGGCAGCGGTGCCGGCGGGGGCGGTGGGGCGGCGGGACTGGGTGGCGCCATCTTCAACGCCGGGACGCTCACCCTGTTAGCCAGCACCCTTTCGGGGAACCAGGCCATCGGCGGCAACGGCGGCAACGTGAACAATACCAGCGGGGGCGGCGGAGGCGGCGGGATCGGCGGCAACGGTGGTTCCTCAGCCATTGTGCCCGTCTTTGGTCCCGCAGGCGTCGGCAACGCTTATGAAGGCGGATCAGGCGGCCCTCCCAACCCGGGCAGCCCGGGCATCGCCTTCAGGTATGCGAATTATGGGCTCCTCCGCATCGCCTTCGGAGGCAACGGCGGCTTCGGCGGCGGCGGGGGCGGCGGGGGATACCTTGGCCTGCGTGGCTTTGGCGACTTCACCGGCACCGGCGGTTTCGGTGGTGGCGGTGGCGGCGGCAGCTTTTACGCCGGCAGCGGCGCGAGCGGCGGCTTTGGAGGGGGCGGCGGCGGCGCCGGCGGGCAGGCCAGCCAGGCCTTCAGGGGTTCCGGCGGCTTCGCCGCCGGTGCCGGCGGCAGCGGATATGGTGGCGGCGGCGGCGGGGCGGGTCTGGGGGGTGCCGTATTCAACCTGGACGGCACGGTTACCCTCACCAATAGCACTCTTGCGAATGACACGGCGCTGGGAGGACAAGGCGGCCTGGGCGGTCAGAACGGCGTTGCGGGCAATGGACTGGGCGGTGCCGTGTTCAATCTCAACGGCAACGTCACCGTCCTGAACAGTACTCTCTCCGGAAACACAGCCCAGGGCGGGGGCGCCGTCTACAACCTCGGCGACACCGGGACCGCGGCCGTGACAATCAACAACAGCATTCTCGCCAATACGGCCAATGGCGCCACCGATTTCCAGGCCAACTCCCTCTATGGCGGCCCCGTGACCAGCAGCGGCAGCAACAACATCATCGGCAGTCAGATCAACTTTACCGGGAGCTTCAGCAGTGCCAATCCCCAACTGGGACCGTTGCAAAACAACGGCGGCCCAACCCAGACGCTGGCCCCGTTGCCCGGCAGCCCGGCCATCGATGCCGGCAATGACAGCGTTCTCAGCACCATCGCCCAGGCCGAGGGCGTCTCGACCGCCAACGCCACGGACCAGACTGGCAACCCTCGTATCTTTGGCGCCCACATCGACCTCGGCGCTGTCGAAGCGCATTCGGTGGCCGCGACGCTGCAATTCGTGCAGCTCCCGGCCGCCATCACGGTCGGTCAGGCGTTCACCGTGCAGATCGAAGTGCTGGACCAGTTCGGCAACCTCCTCAGCAGCGACAACAGCGACGAGGTGACGCTCAGCGGTGCGCCTTTTGTCTCCGGGACGACCACGGTCACGGTGCAAAATGGCATTGCCACCTTCAGCAACCTGGTGATCGCCATGGCCGGCACCTACACCCTCAGCGCCTCCTCCGGCACCCTGACCCCTGCGACTTCCAGCTCTTTGACCATCACCAAGCTCGTGCCAACCGTGAGCGTGACCGACGCTGGCGGTATCTACAACAGCTCAGCCTTCCCGGCCAGCGTCACCATCAACGGCGCCAGCTCCCTGGAGGGCATCAGCCCGACGCTCTCCTACTATGCTGGCAGCAACACCAGCGGCTCCACGCTCAACGGTACTCCGACCGCCGCCGGCACTTACACCGTCGTGGCAACTTTCGGCGGCAGTGCCGACTACGCCAGCACCAGCAGCCCTCCAGTCGTCTTCACGATCAGCAAGGCAACCCCCGTTGTCAGCGTGACAGATGCAGGCGGCGCCTTCATCGGCTCAGCCTTCCCCGCCAATGCCACGGTCAACGGCGCCGGCTCCCTGGAGGGCATCAGCCCGACGCTCTCCTACTATGCCGGCAGTAACCCCAGCGGTACTCCGCTCAACGGCCCACCCACCACGGCCGGCACTTACACAGTCGTGGCCGCCTTCGCCGGCAGCGCCGACTACATCAGCGCCAGCAGCACCCCGGTGGTCTTCACCATCAGCAAGGCAACACCGGTCCTCAGCGTGACTGACCTCGGTGGCGCCTACACCGGTTCAGCTTACCCAGCCAGCGTCAAGGTCAATGGCGCCAGTTCCCTGGAGGGCGTCAGCCCAACGCTCGCCTACTACGCCGGCAGCAACCCCAGCGGCACTCCGCTCAATGGCGCCCCATCCGCCAACGGCACCTACGTGGCAGTGGCGACTTTCCCTGGAAGCATCGACTATACCTCGGCATCCAGCAGCGTCACCTTTACCATTGGCAAGATCGCCACCACGCTCAGCATCAGTTCCTCGGCCTCTTCCGTGGTCGCCGGCCAGAACGTCACCTTTACCGCCATCCTGAAAGCCGCCAGTTCGGGAGCTTCTCCGACCGGCAGCGTCTGTTTCTACGACGGCTGCACCTTGCTGGGCAGCGCTTCCCTCCAGACCAGCAATGGCCTTACCTCTGCCAGCTTGACCTCCAAAGCGCTCACCAAAGCAGGGGCCCACAGAATCACTGCCTCCTACAACGGTAACGGCAACTTCCTGGGCAGCACCTCCGCAACCTGGACGCAACAGGTCACTGCCGCTGCCCCCGCCAGCATCACCATCCTGGCCGGCAATAACCAATCATCCAGTCTGACGACCACCTTCGGCATGGCCCTGCAGGTGCAGGTCACCGACGCATACGGCAACGTCCTCAGTGGGGTGGCCGTGACCTTCACGGTGGAGGTTGGCAGCAGCGGCGCCTCGGGCAATTTCGGCGGCATGGGGACAGCAACCGCGACCACGTCAGCGACGGGGGTGGCGGTCGCGCCACCCCTGGTAGCGGGCGACAAGCTGGGCAGCTTCAGCGTGGTCGCGTCCGTCGCCGGGCTGACCCAAGAGGACACGTTCAGCCTGACGGTCACGGGGCGAGGCTCTCCGGTCTTCTGATCGGCCGCTTTGGACCCCGCGGGGGAAGGGAGTGGGCCTCAAGCAGACGCTTTCTTGAGGATGGCAAGTAAGCGGCCAGCGACAATGCGCTCCTCGCCCTCTTGCAGCGTCAGGACGGAGATCAGGATGCCCTTGTCGCCGGTGCCGCTGACCCGGCCGATCAGGATGGGCGGATCGCCCTGGGCCAGCTGCTCGGCGGCCTGGGCCCGCGTCAGCTTGACGCGCTGCTCATCCCACGACAGGATCAGGTGCGGAACGTGGTTGGCGATCGGCGGCACGATCCGCTCGCACTGAAGCGTCGGGATGTCCTTGACCGCCTGCTCGATGACGCCGATCCGGTGTTCCCAGGCGCGCCATTCCGCTTTGTGGTCCAGCCGGAGGAAGCGCTCCACGGCGACCGCCAGCGCCACCATGTCTTCCTTGCTGACCTTCATCATGCGGCCGATGGTGCCGCAGTGAGGGTTGGCATTGCGTTTGGCGGCCTCGATCAAGTCCTTGCGGCCCAGCAGCAAGCCGGTGTCGTTGGGTCCGCGGATGGCCTTGCCGCCGCTGAAGGCGACCAGGTCAAAGCCCACCCGGTTGTACTCCGACAGATGCGCAACCGGAGGCGTGTCGGCGGCCGCATCCAGCAGGGCCGGCAGCTTGTGCCGGCGGGCCAGGTCGATCCACTCGGCCTTCTTGATGCGCCCCTGGGGCTCGGCCACGTTCATGAAGAACAGCAGGGCCGTCCGCTCGTTGACGGCCCGGTTGACGTCGTCCGCGGTTTGCACTTCGACCAACTTGACGCCCACGTCGGTCAGTTGGTTGTCGTAACAGGAGTGGTGCGCTTTCTGGAGGATCACCTCGTTCTTCATCCCCGTGGTATCGGGCAGCCGTGGAATCAGGTCCTTGTCCCCGCGGGTGACGACCGCGGCGGTGCCGAGCAGCAAGGCTCCGGCCGCCCCCGTGGTGACCATCGCCGCTTCCACGCCCACCAGTTTGGCGATCTTTGCACCGACCTTGTCCTGGAGGTCCAGGAGGTTGACGAAATGGCGTGATGCTTCCTGCCAGGCCGCGACGACCTCGGGCGGCATCACCGAGCCGCCCAGGATGGTGACCGTACCAATGGCGTTGATCACGCGCTGGACGCCGAGCGCCTCGTAAACGCCCGCCTGGCCGGGTGCAGCCCCGGCCGCGTCAGTGCTGTCCGACGCCAGGACACCTCCCAGGGTGACCCCCGCACTCGCCTGGAGCATCCGCCGGCGTGTCATCTTGCCCTTGCCTTTCGCGCTCATGGGCTGTCTCCCGTCAGGCTTGGTAATTCAATTCCGTTCTGCAAGGAATTGCAAGCGGCTGCAATTCCCAGCGGGGGGAAGGGAGAAGAGTGCCTCGCCTCAACCCTCATTCCCTTCCTGCCGGAGCAGCTCGTCGTCGTAGCCTTCTTCGAGCTTCCGGACGGTGCGGGCCAGCTCTTCGTCCTGCTCCACGATGCGCGAGACCTGCAGCTCCCAGTCGGTGCTCTCGGCCCGCAAGGCCTGCAGGTCGAGTGGCAACTTCAGGATCTTGGCCAGGCGGCGCGTGACTGCCTCGATGCTCATCGGGTTGCGACCCTGCAAGTAGCCGGGGATCTCCGCCACCAGGGACGTCATCTCCAGCCCGGCCGCCGGCGCCTGGGTCAGCAGATAGCTGGTGAACGAGCCTGGACCCTCGTACCGGGTCCGGCGCATGCCGTATTGCTCCATTTCCGGCAGCAGCTTGGGGTCCGAGCAGGTCACGTACAACCGGGGCTCGCGGGTGTGCGGCACCGAGCCGCCGAAGGAACCGACGAACAGGATGCGCTTCACGCCCACCCGGTGAGCCAGCTCGAGAATACACTCGCCAAAGCCACGCCAGGCGAGGTTCGGCTCTTTCCCCAGGAACAGGACGACGTTGGCCGGTTCGTGGCAGTAGAAGGTATTCGTTGGCATTTCCAGCGACGTGACCTGGCCGTCCGCGATCTTGATCGTGGGACGGAACAGGGTGACCAGTTCCATCGCACCGGGGAAGTTGTAGATGTAGAACGGCTCCGGATCGATCTCGGCAATGCTCCGGGCGCCCAGAAGATCGACCAGCCGGCGAACAGTCCCGGTGGACACGTCGCCGCCGTCCATCCAGCCGCTCAGGGCCAGGACCAGGGTGGCGCGGTTGAGAACAGGGGATTGCTTGATCTGGAGAGTTGCGCTCTTGTTTGTAGTCATAATGGGCATTGTACGTTCGAGAGACACCTGAGCGTTCCTTGTGGTGTCTCCGTTCCCTTTACTTCCCCGGTCCCGCGATCTCAGCCAGCGTCATGCGCAGCTGGGCGGGATTCTCGCTGGACAGCGATTCGGGCTGGTAGCGCAACAGCGGCAGCACCTCATCCTTCTTTCCGGACCCCGCACCCAGGTGCAACTTCAAGCCGAGCTTGCGCACCCGCGGGACCAGGTCCTTGTCTTCCAGCCAGCGCGGCCAGAGCCGGATCATCGGCACCCCGGCCTCCTTGAAGCTCTCGAGCGACTCCACCGTGGGGACCAGGCCGACTTGCCGGGCCTCCGGCAGCAGTTTGCGGAACTGCCTGGCGTGTTCCAGGGTGCGAATGCCCAGGACGGTCCGCCTGGGCTCGCCGTGTTTGCGGACCTGGGCCGCGATCTTGACCGCGTACTCCTCGCCGGTTTCCTTCAGGTCGAGCATCACGTCAATCTTCCCCTTGCACCGTTCGAGCAATTCACGCAGGGTGGGGACCCGTTCGGTCTTGAACTTCGGATCAAACCAGCTGCCGGAGTCCAGCTCCTTCAGCTGGGCCAGCGTTTTCTCGCTCACCTTGCCCTTTCCCGTCGTGGTCCGGTCGAGGTCGGCGTCGTGCAAACAGATCAGGACACCATCGCGTGTGGTGCGGACGTCCGTCTCGGTGACCGTGGCCCCGACGTCAATGGCCCGCTGGCAGCTGGCCAGCGTGTTCTCGGGACGGTCCGCACTGGAGCCGCGATGCGCGATGATCTCGCGGACCTTGCGGGCGGCCTGGGCCGTGGTGTCCGGCTCCCGTGCCGGGACGTGCGTCAGCAAAGCGCCCAGGAACGCCAAAGCGCAAACACTGCTCAACGAGAGGAACAAGCGGTCTTGCATCAGGAAATCTCCTCGCCGGCGGCCGGCGTCGGTGCGATTGCTCAGAAGAGGAAGTCGAGGCCATTGTAGGCGCGAAACCTTGCCGTTCAATCCTCCGCGGAGGATTCTGCCGGCAGCGATCGCTCCGGCCTGCCCAAACCCGGCAAACGACCCAGTTTCTCCTTTACCAGAGTGTATCCTTGTGCTATCAACTGAAAGTAGTCGGCACACGGAGCGTGTGGGCTACTTTCTCCTGCTGCTCGCATAAAATGAGGAATGTTCCCCCAGGAAAGCCAAACGAGACCGCTCCAAGAACCGAAAGGCAACAGCCGTGTCAGTCTCAGAAGTTCCTGCCAGGGAAGCGAACGCTCTCCAACAGGGATCGCAACGGGAGAAGATACGGAAAAAGCCCCGCCGGCGCGTCCTGCGAAACGCCCTGCTGCTGCTGGCACTGGCCCTCGTCTTCGCGGGAGGTTTTCTGACCGCCAACTATACCGGGACGACCTTTTTGCCGGGCCAGCACCAACCCAGCGAGGAACGCCGCTCCCATCCGGAGAGGGCGGAGACGGACGTTGTCGCTCTGGGGAGGCTGGAACCGGAGGGCGGCGTCGTTCGCTTGGGAGGGCCGATGGGCGATCGGCTGGCGCGCGTTCTGGTGGAAGCGGGACAGGAGGCCACGCAGGGCCAGGAGCTGGCTTACCTGGAAAGCTACTCGGATCGGCTGGCCGAGAAAAACCTGGTCGCCAGCCAGCTCCAGGAGGCCACCGCTCGACGCAAGACGATCCAGGCCAGCTCGGCAGTCCTGGTGGAGCAGGCCCGGCTGCGGATCAAGCAGATCAAGGAAGAGGGCCCCCTGACCATCCGCGCTCAGGAAGCCAAGGTTCGCCTGGTCGAGGCCCAGCTGGAGACGGCGAACAAGGAGCTGACCCGGCTGAAGAATTCGGCACCCAGCATCGTGTCGGAGCAGCAGATGAACCTGCAGACCCTCGCCGTGCGAACGGCCGAGGAGGAATTAGCCGGCGGCCGGGCCCTGCTGAACAAGGCACGGACCGAGTATCAGCTCGGCCTGGAGTCGGCCCAGCTGCAGCTCCAGAGCGCCGAGGCCGAAGCGGCCCGCACCCTGGAGGAAGTCCCCATCGCTTCGCTGGAGAAGAAGCTGGCCCTGGCCGAGGCCGGCTTGCAGCGAACCATCATCCGGGCCCCGCGCGACGGCACCATCCTGAAAGTCCTCGCCCACGCCGGCGAAACCGTTGGCACGCAGCCCATTCTGCAGATGGGCGATACCCGGCAAATGTTCGCCATCGCCGAGGTGTACGAAACCGATCGCAGCCGGGTCCACGAGGGGAGCCGGGCCACGGTCACCAGCCCTGCCCTGCCCCACCCGCTGACCGGCAGCGTCGTCTTCGTCGGTTCGGTCATCGCCCGCAACCACGTCTTCGACCTGAATCCGACCGCGGACGTGGATCGCCGGGTGGTCGAGGTCAAGGTCCGCCTCGATCCGAGCAAGGTCGCGGCCGAGTACGTCAACATGCAGGTCACCGTCACCATTACCCCGGACAGGTCGCCGCCATGAAGACGCCCCTGGCCTGGCTGCAGTTGACCCACCAGCGCACCCGGACGGCCGTCGCCGTGGCCGGGGTCGCTTTCGCGATCATCCTGATCTTCATGCAGCTGGGCTTCTATGGAGCGGTCGAGGCCACCGCCACCCTGTTCTACGACAAGCTGGATTTCGATCTGCTCCTGGTGTCGCCGCGTTACGTGAACTTGAACCAGGCCAGCGCCTTTCCCCGTCGGCAGATGTACCAGGCCCGGGACGTGCCCGAGGTCGAGAACGTCCTGCCGGTTTACGTCGGCTTTCAATTCTGGCTCAGCCCCGAGCCGAACCCCGCAAACCGGTCCCGGCGGCAGGTCCTGGTCATTGGCGTTCGGCCTGACGACCCGGTCTTTTCCGTCCCCGCGCTGGAGCGGCACCTGGCCGCACTGCGAAAACCAAATACGGTACTGACGGACACTCTTTCCCGGGACATCCTTGGACCGAGAGGGCCAGGGGTTGTTACCGAGCTGGGCAGTACCCAGGTCGAGGTCGTCGCGGAGGTCACACTCGGCACCGGTTTTGGAGCGGACGGCCTGGTGCTGGTCAGCGCCGAAACCTTCGCGCGCGTCTGCAGCCGACCCCTGAGCATGGTGTCGCTGGGATTGATTCAGCTGCGGCCGGGGACCGACCCGCGCGTCGTGACGGACAGGCTGCGCCAGCTGCTGCCGTCCGACGTGCAGGTGTTCCCGCGGGCGGAGGTGGTGGCCCGCGAGAAGCATTACTGGGTGAGCACCACCTCGGTTGGCCTGATGTTTCAATTCGGCGTCGCCGTGGCCCTGATCGCCGGGATGGTCTTCATTTACCAGGTGATTTCCAGCGACGTCCGCAAGCACTACGCGGAGTATGCCACCCTGAAAGCGATCGGCTATCGCAAGAGTTTCCTGTCCGGGGTGATCATGCAGCAAGCCCTCTTCCTGGCCGTGCTGGGCTACGTCCCGGCCCTGCTCGTGTCGCTCGCTCTCTACGATCTGACCCGGCGGGCGGCCGTGATTCCGATCTGGATGAACGCGGGACGGATCATCCTGGTGCTGGTCCTGGCACTGGGCACTTGCTCGATCTCGGGCCTGTTATGCTTGCGGAAAGTGCATTCAGCTGACCCCGCGGACCTGTTCTGAGATGAGCGACTTCTTCCGAGTCCCCCTGGCCTGGCTGAATCTCGTCCACGAGAAGCGGCGGTTTGCCATCTCCCTGGGAGGAATCTGTTTCGCGGTGCTGCTGATGTTCATGGAGTACGGCTTCTGGAATGCGATCTTCGACAGTGCCGTGGCGGTGTTGCGGCAGCTGGACGCCGACCTGATCCTGACAAGCAAGGCCCGCTATTCCCTGGTGGTGAGCCACCGCTTTCCGCGGGGCCGGCTCTACCAGGCCCGGGCGGTCAAGGGGGTGCTGTCGGCCCGGCCCCTCTACGTCGAGTATCACCGCTCGGAGTGGAAGAACCCCGAGGCAGCGGCGCCCGCTAACGCCCCGGTCCGGCCCATCCGGGTGCTGGCGTTCGACCCGGACCATACCGTCCTGCGCCTCCGGTCGGTCAACGACCAGCTCGACAAGTTGCGCCTGCCCGACACAGCCCTGATCGACGTGGACTCGAAGCGCGAATACGGCCGGCTCACCCCGGGGACCGAACGCGAACTGGCCAACCGCTTGATCCGCGTGGTCGGCACGTTCCGGCTGGGCACCGACTTCGCCACCAACGGCAACGTGATTGTGAGCGACGTCACCTTTGCCCGGCTCTTTCCCGGTCGAGATTTGTCGGGGACAGGCACGGCCGGTGCCACGGAAGAACAGCCCCGACCCGACCCACTCAGTGTTGTCGATCTCGGTATCATCAAGGTGAGCCCGGAAGCGGATCGGCTCCGGGTCAGGGCGGCCCTGCAGGCCGCCTTGCCCGGAGACGTGGCTGTGTTCACCCTGGACGAGTACGTTCAGCAAGAAATGAACTTCTGGGCGACGGTGAGCCCGATTGGTTTCGTGTTCGGCCTGGGCATGGTGATGGGGTTTGTCATTGGCGCGGTCATTTGCTACCAGATCCTCTCCGCCGACGTGGACGATCACCTCGCGGAGTACGCCACGCTCAAGGGCATTGGCTACCGCAATCGGTTCCTGACGCAAGTGGTGCTGCAGGAGGCCCTGCTGCTCTCCATCCTCGGCTTCATCCCGGGATTGTTCCTGGGCTGGCTGCTTTACGCGGGCGTCTGGCGCTGGACCGGGTTGCCCCTCGATCTGACGCTGGCGCGCAGCAGTTTGATCCTGGTGCTGACGGTAGCGATGTGCGTGCTGTCCGGAATCATCGCCGTGCAGCGCGTGAAGTCGGCCGACCCGGCGGAGGTGTTCTAATGGCAGAGGAAGACAATTCCCCACGTCCTACGGACACGGAGCTTCGCCGCACGACAGGAACGCTAATCTGCGCTAATCTTCGCTAATAGAAGGAAGGAAAGCCGGTATCCGATTAGTGTGGATCAGCGTTGATTAGTGTTCCGATCTCCGTGGGGAATTATTTGTGGAACCGATCATCAAGGTGACTGGCCTCAACCACTGGTTTGGCGAGGGTCAAGCTCGCAACCAGGTCCTGTTCAACGTTCATTTGCAGGTCTGGCCCGGTCAGATCTTGATCCTGACCGGCCCCTCCGGGGCCGGCAAGACAACGCTCTTGACCCTGATCGGGGCGCTCCGTTCCCTCCAGGACGGCAGCGTGGAAGTGCTGGGACATGAGCTGGCCGGGATGGACCCCGAGGAACTGCCGGACGTCCGGGAGGACATCGGCTTCATCTTCCAGGCGCACAACCTGTTCGCCTCGCTGACCGCGCTGCAGACCGTCATCATGGCCCTGGAACTGAAATCCTATCCGCGTGGCGAAAGACGGCGGCGCGCGACGGAAGTGCTGACGAGCCTGGGACTGGGCCCGTATCTGCATCAGAAGCCCGGGACCCTGTCCGGTGGCCAGAAGCAGCGTGTCGCCATTGCCCGGGCGCTGGCCAACCGGCCCCGGCTGATCCTCGCGGACGAGCCCACCGCCGCTCTCGACGAGAAGACCGGCCGGGCGGTTGTGAGCTTGCTGCAGCAGCTGGCCCGCGAGGAAGGCTGCACCACCCTGATGGTGTCCCATGAACCGCGCATCTTTGACGTGGCCGACCGCCTGATCACCATGGAGAGCGGCCGGATCACCTCGGACGTCTGGGTCTGGGAGTCGATGACCGTTCTGGCCTTGCTCGGCAAGTATCCGGACTTCGCTCCGCTGCCCCCGGACGTTCTTTCCGGAGTGGCGGCAAAGATGGTGGAGGAAAAACACCCGGCCGGCTCGATCATCTTCCGGCAGGGTGACGTGGGCAATCGCTTTTACCTGATCCGGAAGGGAAGCGTCGAGGTGATCGTGAACGAGGGGGGTGAGGAATTGCTCAGGGGCACGCTGAAGGCCGGGGAGTTTTTCGGCGAAACGTCCTTGCTCACGGGCCAACCGCGGAGCGCAACCGTGCGTGCCCGGGAGGAAGTTGAGCTATTTGTCCTGGACAGGGCCGATTTCCACGCGGCGCTGGCGGCACGGAGCCGGACCGGGCTCTGAGAAGAACGAATGGCACAGGACTTGCTCTGTTGCATATTAGAGCAGGGAAGAGGCAACAGTGAGGAGGTGTATTATGTGCAAGTTCCTGATGTTGTCCGTGGTCGCCGGGTGCTCTTGTTCCTGGCGCCGGCCGGTCGGGCAGACGCCAGCTGGCTGAGCCAGACGCTGCACGCGCTGACGAACCCGCCGCCTCCGGCCTATTATTACCCGCCTCCCGGTTACAATTACGCTGCCCCGGGGTCCTATCCGCCGGCATATGGCTACACTTACCCCTACTCGGCCTATCCGCAGGGGTATGGCTCCTACCCGGCTCCCTATGCCGTGCCTCAGTCGCCTTACGCCTATGGCAACCCCTATTACCGCTCCTATTTCAACGATCCGCAGTGGCAGCACGACTGGCACGAGTGGATGGAGCATCATCCCTACCGTTGAGGCTCCCTTTTCGGAAAGCGGAGACCGCCGGAGCATGCTCCGGCGGTCTCTTGTTTTTGGGACGGCTGAACACTGATCCATACAATAGGCGTTGTTGCCTTCCCGATCCTGACCCTGAGCAATTTCATGCCGCTTCCTGCCGGTCCGACCCGAGCCACTCTCCCCCCGGGTACCCGCGCAGCGGGTGCGGTGCTGCTGGTGGCAGTGGCGTTCGCTGCCGCTCACGGACAGGCGCGACTGTACTACTCCAACCAGAACCAGTATTTCCTGCACGGCCTGGCCCGGGCGGACGAGGGGTTGCTGCGCGAGGACTGGCTGGCGAACACGCTGGACCCGACGCCGGTGTTCAGCACCCTGGTGGCCGGCACCGCCCGCTTTCTGCACCCCTGGGCGTTTTACGTCTACCATGCTCTGCTGCAGGGGGCCTACGCTGCCGCACTGCTGGGACTGTTTGTCGCGATTGTTGGCCCTACCGGCGGGCTTACGCCGCGCCGCTCGCCGGTCACGCGCCGCTGGCCGGTTTTCGCCGCTCTGCTGGTCCTGATCCAGTCGGCCGCGATCCGCTGGGGGTCGTATCACCTGTTCGGACAGGACTATCCGTACTACCTCCAGGGTGGCCTGGCGGGCCAGTACGTCCTTGGCGGCATGCTTCAGCCGTCGGTCTTCGGCGTCTTGCTGATCGTGGCCGTGAGCCTCTTCGCGCTGGGCCAGCCTCTGCTGGCGGCAACCTCCCTGGCCGTCGCCGCCACCGTTCATGCGACTTACCTGCTGCCCGCCGCCATGCTGACCCTCGGCTTCGTGGCAACGCTGCTGTGGGAAAGACAGCTGCGCACGGCCTGGAGCGTGGCGGGCCTGGCTCTTCTCCTGGTCCTGCCGGTGGTCGCATACGCCCTGGTGTACTTTGGTCCGACGACGCGGGCGGATTTCGACAAAGCCCAGGACATCCTGGTCAACGTTCGCCTTCCGCACCATACTCACCCCGACCTGTGGCTGGACCCGATCGCGGTTGGCCAGATCGGCTGGATGGTGCTGGGCGTCTTCTGTGCCTGGCGCACGCGCCTGTTCCTGGTCCTCGCCATTCCACTGGTGCTGGGAACACTGCTCACTCTGGTCCAGGTTCGGACCGGCAGTCTCAGCCTGGCGCTGCTGTTTCCCTGGCGGATCTCGGTCGTCCTGGTGCCGGTGGCGACCGCAGTGCTGCTGAGCCGGCTCGTCGCCCTCCCGATCCTTCCCCTGGATGGGGTGGGGGTTCGCGCCGCTTCGTTCGCCGCGCTGCTGCTCGTGGCCGTGGCGGGATTGTGGATCAGCATCGGGGGCCACGCGTTCCATGCTGCCGACGAGGAACTGGGGGTGATGGATTTTGTCCGGCGGACGAAGGCGCCCGGGGACGTCTACCTCCTGCCTGTCAGCAAGCCCGGCAAACCAACGCACGGCTCCTTTTCGAGTGATTTCAAACCGCTGCCGGACAAACGGCAGGACACGCGGGTCATTCCCGTGGATTTGCAGCGGTTTCGACTCACCCCGGCGCGCCGATCTTCGTTGATTACAAGGCGATCCCGTACCGGGACGTCGAGGTGATCGAGTGGTCCGAGCGCCTTCAGTGGGTGCGGCAGGTGCAGGAAGAGATCCAGCAAGGGAAACCGTCGAAAGCGCTGGGCCAGATGCGCAGCCGGGGGATCACGCATCTGGTCCAGCCGGCGAATCAGGAACTGTTAGGTCCCGCATTCCGCCTCACGTACAAGGACCCGTTCTATCGCGTCTACCAGCTGGCCTCTCCGGGCGAACGGTCAGAGAGTGGCCGCTGAAGAACGTGGCTCCTTCTCCGGTTCAAAGGGATTGTCCGTATCATCGAACCAGGCCTGCGGCGGACGGAGTGTCTTCGGGGCACGGCTCCAATCCATTTGGGCCGCCAACTGCTCGGCTTCCTGGCGTGCCATGACTTCGCGCAGCAATTCCAGGTAGTCGAGGGGAATAACGGCTGCCAGGTCCTCACCGTTGCGCCGGACAATCACCGGTTTGCCTTCCGCGGCGACCTGGCTCAACACGTCGGAATACTCCTGGGCCGCTCGCGGTTCATCCACCCGTCCGGGTTCTGTCAGCAAAGATGGCACGGTCATGATTCAGTCCTCCTCTTGATGATTGATTCTATCCGTTTCCGTCCAGAAATGCTCTCCTTTCGACCAGCTCTTGCGGTGGCTCTGGTCCCTGGCCCTGGCCCCGCCTACAAGAACAGAGCCGGCTTTATGCCACCGGGTTCCGAGTTCTGATGGACGGAGCGAGATCGACATGCGCACTTCCGCCGTGGTTTATCGACTGGTCAGCGTCCTCGTCGCCGGGTTATTGCTCGCCGTTCCCTCCCTGGCTGCGGGTAAGCTCAACGTGGTCCTCATTGTCGCGGACGATCTCGGCTGGGCGGACCTGGGCTGCTACGGCAGCAAGTACCACAAGACGCCCAACCTCGACCGGCTCGCCGCGAGTGGGATGCGCTTCACGGACAGCTGCGCCGGCGCTCCGGTCTGCTCGCCGACGCGCGCCGCCCTCATGACCGGACAGTACCCGGCCCGGCTGAACCTCACCGACTGGCTCCCGGGTCGGCCGGATCGGCCCGATCAGATGCTGCTCCGCCCGGCCATCGCCCAGGAATTGCCCGCCTCGGTGCCGACCCTGCCGGCGGCCCTGAAGGCGGCGGGATACGTCACCGGCCACGTCGGCAAATGGCACCTGGGCGGCAAGGGGGCCGGGCCGCTCCAGCGCGGTTTCGACGTCAACGTGGCCGGTGACCAGTCCGGCTCGCCGCTCAGCTACTTCGCCCCGTTCCAGCGGGACGGCCGATTCATGCCGGGCCTGGAGAAGGCCCCGGAGGGCGAATATCTCACCGATCGGCTGACCGCGGAGGCGGAAAAGTTCCTGGAGGCCAACCGCGATCGGCCATTCTTTCTCTACCTGCCGCACTACGCCGTTCACATTCCTATGAAGGCCAGGCCGGACCTGGTCGCCAGGTACAAGGCCGGGCCGCCCGGGCAGCAGGGCAATCCCATCTATGCCGCCATGATCGAAAGCCTCGACCAGGGCGTTGGCCGGGTCCTCGCCAAGCTCGACGATCTGAAATTGACCGATCACACCCTGGTCATCTTCACGTCCGACAATGGGGGACTGTGCGTCCTCGAAGGACCGAACACGCCGCCGACCATCAACACGCCGCTCCGCGAAGGCAAGGGCTATCTGTACGAGGGGGGCCTGCGCGTGCCGCTGCTGGTGTCCTGGCCCGGAGTCACCAAACCCGGCAGCACCAGCACGACGCCTGTCATGAGCATCGATCTGTTCCCGACGATCCTGGAAGTTTGCGGCGTCAAGAGCGATGCCAGGGTGGACGGTCTCAGCCTGGGGGCGGTCCTGAAGGGGGAGCCCCTCAAGCGCGACGCTCTCTTCTGGCATTATCCGCACTACAGCAACCAGGGAGGAAGGCCGGGGGCGGCCGTGCGCGCCGGGGACGTCAAGCTCATCGAGTTCTACGAGGACGGCCGGCGCGAACTGTATGACGTCAAGAAGGACCTCGGGGAATCCCGCAACCTGAGCGCGGACAGGCCGGAAGTCGTGAAGGAGCTGGCGCTGAAGCTCGACGCCTGGCGTCAGGAGGTCGGCGCCCGGATGACGAAGCCGAACCCCGATTACGTCCCCAATCCGCAGGCGAAGGATGGCAGCGTGACCCTGCCCGGCCGAACGGCCCAGGTGCATGGAGTGCAGCTGCGCTACGAGCCGCTGCCGCACAAGAACACGCTCGGCTTCTGGACGCGCGCCGACGACTGGGCGTCGTGGGACTTCACGATCACCAGGCCGGAGACGTTCGCCGTGGAAGTACTGCAAGGCTGCGGCAAGGGCCAGGGCGGCAGCGTTGTGGAGCTGGCCCTCGGCGGACAGATGCTGTCGTTCACCGTGCAGGACACGGGGCACTTCCAGAACTTCAAGGCCCGCAACGTGGGCACCGTGACCATCGACAAGGCGGGGCGCCATACTCTGACCGTCAAGCCAGGGAAGAAGGCGGCGGCCGCGGTGATGGACCTGCGCTCGGTGGTACTGAAACCCGTGGGGAAATGAAACCGCCTTCGAGCGCTTTCTTCCCGAAAGATTCACTGGCCGATCGGGCTTCCTGTTGCGATCATTCCCGCATGGCACTGCAACAGTGAAAGTGAGGGCAGCCAATGACTCGACCTCGTTCCGCGGTTCTGGTCCTGACAGGAATCTGTGGTCTCTTGCTGGCGGCGGTCAGTCTGCCCTGGCAGCCGGCCGAGTCCGCGGAAGCGCCGCCGCCCCGCTATCTTCCCGGCGTCCAGCCCGGCGGCGAGATTCGTCTGCCCAACCTGTGGTCGCTGCGGCCCGCGGGCACCAATCTGCTGCTGGGCGACTTCCCCGTCAACCTGGCCCTGCACCCCTCCGGCGACTACCTGGCCGCCCTCCACGCCGGCTACGGCGAACATGAGATCATCATTGTCGATCTGAAGTCCGCCAGGCAGCACGTCGTCAGTCGGGTCACTCTGCCACAGACCTTCTGCGGCCTGTGCTTCTCTCCCGACGGCAAGACGCTCTACGCCAGCGGCGCCGAGTACGAGATCATCCACACCTATTCCTTTGACAAGGGCCTGCTCTCGAAACAGCGTTTCATCCGTGTTTCTCCCGAGCGGGTGAAGTTCGTCGTGGCCGGCATCGCGGTGGACAGCGACCACCAAAACCTGTTCGCGGCCGGCCCCTGGGGCGATTCGGTGCGCATCATCCCGCTGATCGACCCTGAGAAACGCCGGACGGTGTTGCTGGAAAACGAGAGCTACCCCTACGTCTGCCTTCCCGAACCCGGCGGCAAGCGGCTCTTTGTCAGCCTCTGGGGCAAGTCGGCCGTCGCCGTCGTCGATCTGGCCGAGACCAAGGTCAGCGCTGTCTGGCCGACCGAGAGCCATCCGACCGAGATGGCCCTGTCGCCCGACGGCAGGACGCTGTACGTCGCCTGCGCCAACTCCACCCGGGTCAGCGTCCTCGACGTGGCCAACAACGGCAAGGCTCGCGAAACCATCCTCTGCGCCCTCTATCCTGGGGCCCCGGCCGGGAACACCCCGAGCAGCCTGTGCCTGACGCCGGATGGCAAGATGCTGTTTGTGGCCAACGCCGACAGCAACAACCTGGCCGTGATCAACGTTGAGAAGACAGGGGAGTCCAAACCGCTGGGCTTTATCCCGGTCGGCTGGTATCCGACCAGCGTGCGCTGCAACCCGACCAACAAACGAATCTACGTCGCCAACGGCAAGGGTCTCGGCTCGAAAGCGAACCCCCAGGGGCCCGGACCCTTCAACCGGCGGGGTTTGCCGATCTACCAGTACATTGCCTCGCTGATGCAGGGCTCGCTCAGCACCATCGACCTGCCCGATCCGGAGAAGCTGGCCGAGCATACCCGCAACGCCTACCGCTGCAGTCCGCTGCGCCGCGACTTCGGTCCCACCGCCGAGCGGCCGAAAGATAACCCGATCCCGAAACCGGGAGAGTCCAGTCCGATCAAGCACTGCATTTACGTGATCAAGGAAAACCGCACCTACGATCAGGTGCTGGGCGACGTCAAGGAGGGCAAGGGCGAGGCGAGCCTGTGTCTGTTTGGCGAAAAGGTCACGCCCAACCAGCACAAGCTGGCCCGGGAGTTCGTCCTGCTGGACAACTTCTACGTTGAGGGCGAGGTCTCCGCGGACGGCCATCAATGGTCGATGGGCGCCTACGCCAACGACTTCGTGGAGAAGGTCTGGCCGCTCAACTATCGGGGCAGTACTCCCCTGGGCAAGCTCAAAAAATATCCCTCCGAGGGACACTACGGGGCGATCGAACGGCCTGCCGGCGGCTACGTGTGGGACCGCTGCGCAGAGGCCGGGGTGAGCTATCGCAGTTACGGCGAATGGATCGAGAACGGCAAGAAGCCGGGCGATCCGGGCGAGGCCAGCGTCAAGGCCCTGGAAGGGCATTTCGACCCGCTCTTCCGCGGCTACGACCTGGACTACCCCGACGTCAAGCGGGCCGAGCGCTTCCTGACGGAGCTGGCCCGCTTCGAGCGCGAGGGTGAGTTGCCGCGGATGATCATCCTGCGTCTGCCCAATGACCACACAGCCGGGACGCGGGTGGGCAAACCGACGCCGACCGCGATGGTGGCCGACAACGACCTGGCCCTGGGCATGGTCGTCGAGGGCGTCAGCAAGAGCAAGTTCTGGAAGGACACGGCCATCTTCGTGCTGGAGGACGACGCCCAGAACGGCCCCGACCACGTCGATTGCCACCGCTCCATCGCCTTCGTGGTCAGCCCCTATACCCGGCGCAAGGTGGTCGATTCCACGGCCTACACGACCAGCAGCATGCTGCGGACGATGGAACTGATCCTGGGCCTCAAGCCGATGAGCCAGTTCGACGCGGCGGCCACGCCGATGTACAGCTCGTTCACCAGCAAGGCGGACTTCACCCCTTACGAGCACGTGCAGGCCCAGGTGGACCTGAAGGAGACCAACAAGGCCTCGGCGTTCGGAGCGAAAGAGTCGGAGAAGCTGGACCTGGACAAGGAGGATGCGGCGGATGATCTGGTGTTCAACGAGATCATCTGGCGTTCGGTGAAGGGGCCCAATTCGCCGATGCCAGCCCCGGTGCGGGCGGCGTTCTGGGTGCCGAAGGTCAAGGGGAAGTGAGGGTTACTGATTCAGGAGTTTGATGCTCCGGAGAAGAACCAGCGGCTGGGTAAAGTGGACAGCGTAGTTCACCAGCAGTGGTTTGATGCTTCCCTGACGGATGGACAATTCCAGCACGGGGAGCCGATAGAGCGGCTCCCCAAAGCGCAGCGGCTCGCGTTTCAGGCGCTCAATGATTTCGCGGAAAGCAGCCAGGAGGATTTCCCCTCTGCCGACGAGAGCTTCTTCCTTGTGCATCCTCAACACGCTCGCCCGAAGAGCCTCATGGAGGCTTACCCGATACCGGCCTGAATGGTTATGGCCGTGAGTAATCATGAGGATGGCTTCCCACAGCGTTGCTGCTGTTCTTCCATGTCGGCCAGAACGTCTTCGATTGGTATCTCCACGTCCACCTCCGTGAATTTTTGAAGGTCCGAAGCCGTGAACGATTCTCTCCCCAGAGCATAGACCTGGGCCTCCTCCTCCGGTGTCAACGGGTCGTAATGGAGTGGTTCCCCTTTGTAATCTTCAATTCGGATGAGCCTCATTGTTCGCCCTCCTCTTCTGGTCAAACACCCCAGTTATCATATCTGGCCGATGCTCTCCAACACAAGAGCTTGCCTGCCAAAAGCGGCCAGAGCAACCCCTCCCCGCCTCCCGATGCTCCCTCGCTTGACTCCCCTCTCGGCTCCGCAGCCTCGCCAGGTTGAGAAAATCTTGCCCGCGGGACCGAAATGCGGGAAGATTGTAGCGAAAAGTTCAAGCAGACCGGTTGTATGGACGATTCCTGTTATGAGGAGGCGTATCGGCCTTTTCGCCCATGCTATAGTCCAGCCGGAGGCCAGTCGGGCCGGCGGGAAGTCCGGTGCATCTTCCGCTTGCGGGGGTCAGACATGAACAGGCGGTGCATGATCGTGCTGTGTCTCGTCGGCTGGCTGGGCGGCTCGGCCTCCTATGCTCAGCTGCCGGGCACACCAGGAGGCCCCGCGCCTTCCTATCCGGCCCAGCCCATGCCCGCCTCTCCGCCGGCCCCGCCCCCCGGCACCAATCCCGCGGCCCCTGGAGCAGGTTATCCGGCCCCGAACTTCACGCCGCCGCCGCCCGGCGCTTACCCGTATCCCTACGTCCAGCCCGGCATGGGGCCCTACCCGGCGGGCCCGCCGGGCGTTCCGGGTCAGCAGGCCTTTCCCATGCCCGGCCAGCCTGGGCCTGGACCCGGATACGCGGGAGTGCCGGGGATGCCGCCCGGGCCTCCTCCAGGGATGATGCCCTGTCCCTGCCCGCTGCCCGAACCGCCGTGTACCCTGATGCCCGAGAAGCCGATGCAACTGCCGGTTGGCCCCTCGGGCATGCTGCCGTGGTTCTTCGGCGTGGAGTACCTGAACTGGTGGGTCAAACGGCCCAGCCTGCCGCCCTTGCTGACGGTGGGCGACCTCAACGACTTCACGTTCGGCGGCACCGTCATTCCCGGGGCCATCGGGGCCCCGAGCACCCACGTACTGCTGAACCAGTTTCAGCAAGGGTACGCCCACAGCGGCCTGCGCCTGAACACGGGCCTCTGGTTCGATGCGGGCCAGAACGTCGGCATCCAGGGAAGTTTCTTGTGGCTCAACCCGATCAACGACATCATGACCATCACCGGCGACGGTTCCAACCCGAACATGGTGATTGCCCGGCCCTACATCGATACCACCTCCGGACTGGAAAGCGCTTTCCCGGTCGTGGTCCCCGGCCAGATCGGCGGCAGGATCACCATTTCCAATTACCAGCAGTTGCTCGGGGCCGAGAGCAACCTGGTTGTGGTTTATGGCGGCAGCCAGATCGAGCAGACCCGGCTGTCGCTCCTGCTGGGCGGTCGCTTCCTGTCCTACACGGAGAAGCTCCGGACCGAACAGATTCAGGCCACCCTGCCCGATGCCCTGACCCTGCAAGGCGGGCCCCTGGAGGGGATCACGGAGAACTTCACCTCGTACAATCGCTTCTACGGGGCCCAGATCGGCGGCCAGAGCGAATGTATCCTGGGAGATCCCGCCGGGCCGCATCTGTATCTGCAAGTGGTCGCCAAGCTGGCCGTCGGCTACAATAGCGAAACCATGCGGATCACGGGTGGCACCAACGTAATCACTCCCGCCGATCCCAACCTGGGACTGCCCCAGACGCTGTTTCAGTCGCCCTACACGCTGCTGGTCGGACCCACCAACTCCGGCACGCACACGCGGAGTGTTCTCTCGCTCGTTCCGGAGGGGCAGTGTAACGTGGGCTGGGTTTTCAACGACAACCTGATGCTCTCGGTCGGCTACACCATGATCTACTGGACCAACATGGTTCGACCCGGCAACAACATTGACCGGGTCTCGAACATCCAGAACATCAACGACGTCGGCCCAACGTCGCCGAACAACCCGAACTTCCTGTTTCGGTCGTCGGACATCTGGATCCAGGGGTTCCAGGTTGCGATCACGGTGTCTTTTTAAGTCATAGTGCAGAGGTGCCAAGCGTACTGCCGATAGAGTATTTGTCGAGGTTCCGGCGTAATACTGCCCTGGACTGGATGGTCCAGGTCGCAGTTGCCGGCCCCGGTAGCTCGGGCTGGATAGCCAAACGCTACCGGAACGTCAGGATGGAAAGCCTGGCCCTCCCTCCGGATCGGGCTGTCCGGTTGTTTCCGCAAGTGATTCACCCTCTTGGAGCGACACCATGTTCACGAACTGGCTGCGCTGGCCGGCGGGAAGCCGGCCGAAAGCCCCCGCCCGCCCCCAATCCAAACCCACCCTGGAAGTGCTGGAAGATCGCATCGTGCCGATCGCCGTCAATGCCATCCCGACCAACCTTATCGCCCAGACGCTGGCCAACGAGCTGACCGGCTCGGGCGTGCTGATCGGCGGCTACTCGTACACAGGCTCCCCCATTGCGGCCGGCACGTTTACCAACGGCAACAACGAGGTGGGGATGGCCAGCGGCATCATTCTGGACACTGGCTCGATCGGCACCATCGCCCAGCGCAACCCGGCCCTGCCAATCAATCCGGGAACCAACCTGGGCCAGGCAGGCGACCCGGCCATCTCGGCCCTGCTCGGCGGCCTGCAAACCTTTGATGCGGCCTCCCTGAACTTCGTCCTGATCTCTCAGGGACCGCAGGTGTCCATGAGCTTTGTTTATGCCTCCAACGAATTCAATGGCGTCATGGTGGAGAACGATACGTTCATCGCCACGGTGAATGGGACCAACGTCGCCACGCTCCCGAGCGGTGCCCTGGTCAATCCCGTCGGCATCGCGGGGTCCCCGGGCATCATCCGCGACAACATTCCCTTCGGTATGCCCTATGGGCCGCTGGCGATCATGTTCAATGGCATCACGGACGTCCAGACCATCACGTTCAAGACGACCCCAGGAGTGCCCTACTACATTCACCTGTCCATCGCGGACACGAACACCCCGCTCGTGGACTCGGCCGTGTTCATCGAGGCCCACAGCGTGGGGACGCCGGCCCGCTTGACCGCGGCCTTCCCGACCTCCTGGATCTACAATCGAACGCTCAACACCTACGTTGGCTACATCACCATTTACAACCTGGGACCCACGGCCGCGGTCGGCACGCTCAACGTGAGCCTCAACGACCTGCCGAGCGGGGTAAGCGTTGCACCCGTCTCGCCCGGCTGGTTTGGCAACACCTACACGAACACCGTCGCTTTCGGCAGGGGACAGGCGATCCGCATTGCCGTCCAGCTGAGCGATCCGTACCACGTACCGCTGCCAACCTACTTCAACCTGGCCAGCACCATCGGCGTCACCCTGTCCTGAGAGTCCGTTCCATAGCCGCTTGCGGCTTAGCACACCAGCGGGGTTGCGCTAAGCCGCAAGCGGCTTTTGGAACAGAGTCTGACCGCTCAGGACCGGCGCGAACCGGGCGCCGGCCAGCGCTGTCTTTCAGGCCAGAGGGCCCCTTGAGTGTGATGGACGCATGGGAATCTTCTAAATTCCGGGAGGAGGTTCGATTCCTCCAGGGGGCAGTGCGTCAGGAACCCACGTCCAGGACCGAGGTCTGCGCCCGCTCCTTGTCGCCGGCCACGTGGTGACACTCCCCTGTCACACCGTCCAGGCAGACCGAGAACTCACAAGCCGAGCAATAATACTCGACCCGTCTGCTCCACAAAGTACGGAAAACGCAATGCTGCTCACGGCAGCAGGGGCAGCCCTGGTGATCGACCACGTAGCAATCCATCGCCGCGCGAAACCAATCGGCAGCAGTCCACTCGCAGCTGTGTTTCATCGCCCGGATCTCGGTAGCGCCTTCGGCTTGGCCTGTCAAGGCCAAAGAAAACGTAGCATATTTTCGACTTGCGCAACGGGGAGTAGTGGGCTTGTGCTGGAAGGACACGCGCTGCCTTCACGCTCTTGGACGCAGGTCCTTGCATTTGGTTCCAAAGACTTTGCAGGAAACGAATTCTCCTCTGTGACCCGATGCGGAACCGTCCCTTTTCTGCTACGCTGGACACATGCGCTGGCGTATCCGCTATCAACTGCTGGTCCCGTTGCTCCTGCTGCTGCTGGGCGTGATCGCCAGCAGTGTCTGGATCGGTCTGGCCTCCGGGGAGCGCGTCCGCAGGCAGATCGAGACGCGCATCCGCGAGGTGGCCCGCAACCTGATCGAGGAAAGCAATTACCGCCTCACCGAAAACGTCCTGCAGCAGATGAAACGCCTCTCCGGGGCCGACTTCATCCTGGTCCGCCCCGAGGGCGCACCGCTGACCACCCTGGAGCAAAGTCCGGGCACGCTGCCCCCGGCCGCCACGGTCCACGAGGACTGGCAGACGCTGCACCTGGGTCCGGCCGTGGTCGTGGCCGGCAAGACCTACCTGTGCCACGGCATTCGCCTCCGGCCGCCCCGCAATGGCGAGACGCTGTACATCCTTTACCCGGAGTCGCTCTACCGTGACGCTTTGTGGGAAGCGCTGGCTCCGGTCGTCTTTCTGGGAGGCGGGGTGGGCCTGGCCGCGATGGTCCTGGCCCTGGGGCTGGGCCAGGAGCTGAGCCGCCGGCTGCGCGAACTGGAGCGGCGCACCCGGCTGATCGCCGCCGGCGATTTCAGTCCGATGCCGCTGCCCCGGCCCAACGACGAGATCCGCGACCTGACCCGCTCGGTCAACGACATGGCCCAGAAGCTGGCCCACTATCAGCAGTCGGTGCAGCGCAACGAGCGGCTGCGGCTGCTCGACCAGATTGGCGGCGGCCTGGCCCATCAGCTGCGGAACGGCCTCACCGGCGCTCGCCTGGCGGTGCAGCTGTACTTGCAGGAGAATGAGGGCAGCACCGACACCGCCGCACTGGAGGCGGCCCTGCGGCAGCTGACCCTGCTGGAGAACCACCTCAACCGCTTTCTCGACCTGGGCCGGACTGGCTGCCGGCAGCGCGTTCCCTGTTCGCTGGTGGAGCTGGTCAACGAGGCCGTCGCCCTGTTCGGACCGCGCAGCCGGCATGCGGGCATCGAGCTGCGCTGGCAGGCGCCCGAGACGCCCTCGACACTGCTGGGCGACCCAGACCAGCTTGAACAGGTGCTGCTGAACTTGCTGGGCAACGCCCTGGACGCGACCCTGGAAGGCGGCCGGGTGGAGGTCCGCCTGGGTCAGGTCGAGGGTCGGTTGTGGCTGGAAGTGTGGGATACCGGCCCGGGACCGCCGCCGGAGCTGGCCGGGTGCCTGTTCGAGCCGTTCCAGACCGGCAAGCGTGAAGGGGTCGGCCTGGGCCTGGCAGTGTCCCGGCAGATCGTCGAGGCCCACGGCGGACAGATCCGCTGGTTCCGCCGAGACGGTCAGACGTGCTTTCGGATCGAGGTGCCCGGACAGCAAGAGAAAGACTTGGAGAACGACCCCTGCCGGCTTGCCCGGCAGGTGAAGCAGGTCGGAAGCTAGAAAAGAACGGAAGAAAAGCGTTGGTGCGCCCTCTCTTCTAGCCGCTGACCTGCTTCACCTGCCGGGCAAGCCGGCAGGGGTCGAAGTCGCTTTCCTTTACCTGGACCCTCTTGTGAAACAGATCCTGATCATCGACGACGAGGAAGTGGTCTGCTGGACGCTGCAGCGGGCCCTGACGCGCAAGGGCCATGCGGTGCGGACCGCGGCCTCGGCCGAGCAGGGCCTGAAGCTTCTGGGCCAGCAGACGCCGGACGCGATCATCCTCGACGTTCGCCTGCCGGGCATGGATGGCCTGACCGCATTGCCGCGCCTGCGCCAAATGGCCGGCGACGTGCCGGTGATCGTCATCACCGCCTTCGGCAACCTGCCCACGGCCGTCCAGGCGATGGAAGGCGGCGCCTTCGACTATCTGCCCAAGCCGTTCGACCTCGATCAGGCCCTGGAAGCCGTCGAGCGGGCCCTGGCTCGCCGGCCGCCCACTCAGCAGGAGGAAGCCGCCCTGCCGGCCGTCGAGCCGGAGGAGATCGTCGGCCGGGGCCCGGCCATGCAGGCGGTGTTCAAGCGCATCGCCCTGGTGGCGGCCCAGCCTTCCTGTGTGCTGATCTCCGGGGAGAGCGGCACCGGCAAGGAGCTGGTCGCCCGCGCCATCCATCGCTACAGCAGCCGGCGCGGTCGGCCGCTGCTGCCCGTCCACATCGCCGCCCTGAATCCCAACCTGGTGGAGAGCGAGCTGTTCGGCCACGTCCGCGGCGCCTTCACCGGAGCGACCGCCGCCCGGACCGGCCTGCTGTCGCTGGCCGAGGGCGGCACGGTGTTCCTCGACGAGTTGGCCGAGGTGCCGCTGCCGGTGCAGGTCAAGCTGCTGCGCGTACTGGAACATGGCGAGGTACTGCCGGTCGGCGCCAACGTGCCCGATCGGCTGGACGTGCGCATCCTGGCCGCGACCAACCAGGACCTGGCCCGCTGCGTGGCCGAGGGCAAGTTCCGCCACGACCTGTATTTCCGGCTCAACGTCTTCCAGATCCACCTGCCGCCCTTGCGCGAACGTCCCGAAGACATCGAGGCGCTGGCCGAGCATTTCCTCCGCCGCTTCGATCCGCGTGTCTTGCCATTGCCCGCGGCCACGTTGCGTTTCCTCCAGGCCCAGCCGTGGTACGGCAACGTCCGCGAGCTGCGCAACGCCCTGGAACACGCCGCCATCCTGGCCCGCGGCAGTCCGCTCTTGCCGGAGCATTTTCCGCGCCTGGCCGGCCCGGCCGGCGCCGGCGTCACCGAGCAGCTCGCTGCCGTCGTCCGGCTCTGGGTGGCCGAGCGCGTCCGCCAGGCCGGCAATCGTCCGCCCGAGGACCTGTACCTGGAGCTGCTGCGTCTGGTCGAGCCGCCGTTGCTCGACGAGGTGATGCGCCGGCTGAATAACAATCGCTGGGCGGCGGCCCAGTGGCTGGGACTGAACCGGGCGACGGTGCGCAAGAAACTGGCGCTGTACGATCTGCACCAGCAGCCAGCGGAGAATGGCGGCGAGGGGGACGAGGAAGCGGAGACGTGAGTTTTGGAGTGCGGCGGCTTGACGCCGCTTTCTTTCTTTGGAGGACGCAAGCAAGGCAAAGAAAGAAAGCGGCGTCAAGCCGCCGCACTCCAAAGTTCTCCAAAGTTCACCGTCCCGTCAGCCGCTCCAGCGCCTCCTGATATTTCTGCCGGGTGCGCTCGACCACCTCGTCCGGCAGCGGCGGCGGCGGGCTATTCTTGTCCCAGCTGGTCTGTTCCAGCCAGTCGCGGACAAACTGCTTGTCGAACGACGGCGGATTGCCTCCCACCCGGTACGAGTCCGCCGGCCAGAACCGCGAGCTATCGGGCGTCAGCACCTCGTCGATCAGCAGGACCTCGCCCTCCGGGGTCAAGCCCCATTCCAGCTTGGTGTCGGCCAGGATGATGCCCCGAGCGCGGGCATGCTGGGCCGCTCGCCGGTAGACGTCCAGGCTGCGCTGCCGCAGCGACTCCGCCAGTTCGCTCCCGACGATCTCGACCATGCGCTCGAAGGAGACGTTCTGGTCGTGCCCTTGCTCTTCCTTGGTGGCGGGCGTGAAGATCGGCTCGGGGAGCTGCTCGGCCTGGCGCAGACCCGGCGGCAGGACAATGCCACAAACGGTGCGTGACTGCTGATACTCCTTCCAGCCCGAGCCGGCCAGGTAGCCCCGGACCACGCATTCGATGGGGATCACGCGGGTCTTGCGCACCAGGCAGCAGCGTTCCGCCAGTTCCTCTCGCTGCTGGGCGAAGCCCGGGCCCACGTCGGCCAGGTCGGTGCTGAGCAGGTGGTGCGGCACCTTGAGAAAATCGAGCCAGAAGCACGTCAGGGCCGTCAGGATCCGACCCTTGCCGGGGATGCCGGTGGGCAGGACCCAATCAAAGGCGCTGATGCGGTCGGTGGCGACCAGCACCAGGCGATCGCCCAGGTCATAAACGTCGCGGACCTTGCCGCGGCGGCAAGGATAGCCGGGAACGTTGGATTGCAGCAGTGTCTTCATCGGCTGGCAGCTCCCCGAGGCGTCACAAAGTGTCTAAATGGTACAGTCCGCCTGCGGTTTTTTCCCGAAGGGCTCGGAATCCCGTGCGCTCCAATTGTCCGCATGCGAAAGACAACGTAGAATATACCTGACGGGAAAGAAAAGAACGAGGCACCCGAAACTCAGACACTCCCCACTTCGGGTCAACCCCAGTTCAGCGCCACCGCGTTCTTCGCCTCATCCTACCACCAAGTTTCTCCCGTCGCGGCAGCGCTGCCACAAAGAGAGGCGCCCGATGACACCGTTCCCTGGACTTGAGCCGGGCCGTCCGGAGACTGCGCCCTGGCAGCAGAGGTGGCTGGACGACTATCCCTGCGACGTTCCCTCGGAAATTCCTTATCCGCGTGCCCCGCTGACCGTCCTGCTCGACCGCTCAGCCCGGCTGTTCCCGGACCGTCCCGCTTGCACCCTGTACGGCAAGCCGCTGAGCTTTGCCGCACTCAACGACCAGGCCCATCGGCTGGCCCGTTCCCTGCGGAACATGGGTGCCGGGCCCGGCCAGCGGGTGGGCCTGCTGCTGCCCAACATCACGGAATATCTGGCGGCCCTGCAAGCGGTCTGGCTGACCGGCGCGACGGCGTTGCAGCTGAGTCCGCTGATGGTGGCCGACGAGGTCAGCCACTGGCTGCAGACGACCGGCTGCAAGATCGTCATCACCCTGGACCTGCTGGCCCCGGCCGTGACCGCCTCGCTCAAGTCCGGGCCGGTGGAGCATCTGATCCTGACGTCTTTGGCCCATCGCATGGCCATGTGGCGTGGCATGCTCTACCGCTTTGAACGGCTGCGTCGCACCGGCAACATCCTCCTGCCCTCCGACGCCCACCGCCACCGCTTCGAGAAGCTGCTCCAGGTCGAGCCGCTCGAGCGAGGCGTGGAGGTCGATCCCACCGAGACCGTGGCCGTGGTGGCGCCGACGGGAGGCACGACCGCGTCGCCCAAGGCGGTGATGCTCACCCATCGCAACCTGCTGGCCAACGCCCTGCAACTGCGTCACTGGCTCCTGGGCCAGGACGGCGTCGGCAGCGTCCTGGGCGTGCTGCCCTTCTTCCACTGCTACGGCCTGACCGTGTCGCTGCTGGTCAGCTGGGCCCGGGGCAGCACGCTGCACCTGCATCCGCGCTTCGAGAGCCGGGCCGTGCTGAACCTGATTATGCAGCAGAAGCCGGAGCTGGTGCCCGCCGTGCCGGCGATGCTGAACGCCCTCAACAAGGTGATGCACGGCCGCAAGTACGACCTGTCGTTCATCCGCACGGTGATTTCCGGAGCGTCGGCCCTGGACGCCCGGGTGCGCGAGGAGTTCGAGAGTTACGGCCCCCAGGACGTGGTCGAGGGTTACGGTCTGACCGAGGCCAGCCCGGTGACACACACCAACCCGCCCGGCGACCGCAATCACCCGGGAACGATCGGCCTGCCGCTGGTGGACACCGAGTCCCGCCTGGTCGATCACGAGACGGGCCTGGACTGCGACAACGGCGAGGTGGGCGAGTTGGTGGTGCGTGGCCCGCAGGTGATGAAGGGCTATTTCCACAACCCCGAGGCCACCGCGGCCGCCCTGCGTGACGGCTGGCTGTTCACCGGTGACCTTGCCCGCCGTGACAGTGAGGGTTATTATACTATTGTGGATCGCAAAAAGGACATAATCAAAACGTCGGGCTACCTGGTCTATCCCGCCGAGGTGGAGGAGCACCTGCGACAATTTCCCGGTGTGGCGGAGGTGGCCGTGGTCGGTGTGCCCGACCCGGACAAGGGCGAGACGGTGAAGGCCCTGATCGTGCCGCGTTCCGACGTTCGGCTGGACCTGGCGGCACTGGAGAGGCACTGCAAGGAGCACCTGAGCAAACAGAAGCGGCCGCGGCAGATCGAAGTGGTCCGCGAACTGCCCAAGAACTTCCTGGGCAAGGTGCTGCGCCGCAAGCTGCGTGAACCGAGCACCAATGGCGTCACGGTCAAGTGACGCCAGAGCGACCCGACCCCGGAGAGGCCGCCGCTGTCCCCCCTTGCGGTCGGCCTCTTCGGGGCTTCGTGTTTCTGGGCTGACACTTTCTGCGGCGCACACGGACTGTTCGCCATCCGCCAGATCGAACACCTGCTTGGCCAGGACATCAACGTCGGGGTTATCCACAAACCAGTTGGTGATCCCGCCAGCGAAAAGGCGGATCTGATGGATGCTGAAACAGACGTCGGGGAAGTGGTTGCGGTCACATTTTGCCTGTCTATCCTGATGTTCTCGGGTCCTGCGTCTGATGATGAGGGAGGTTCTCTTCGCGAGTCGTGGGTTTTCGATTCTCGCTGATCTGTTCTGGATCTGACCTTGGTTCCTGATTGGCTCTTGCAGACCTGTCTTTGCCTCGCCGAGGTTTCAACTGGAGTGCCGGATGCTCCACGCAGATCCAGCTCACCGACGCAAGGATCAGTGTGCCTGCAAGGCCGGCTCCCAGGAACAGCAACTTCTTCTCAACAAGCCAATCTGAGAGCGCGAGTACTTGAAAGATCGGGAAATGATAAAGATAAATCCCGTAGGAAAGATCCCACTTCAACGGACAGACGAATAGGTGCGCCAGGTAGATGAGGAACACCGGAAAGACGAACGGGGAGATCAAATCAAGTCCTCCGAATTTCATTGCGATCAACAAGAGGAGTCCAGCAAACACACAACCCGAGCTGTTGGGACGGAATTGCTCTCTGAAAATCCACAAGGCAGCGCCAATGAGATAAGCAAGGTAGAACATTGTTTGCCCACTCTGGGTCAGCAGAGTTGGTCCCATCGCGGGTGTCACTGCACCATCGTGTGTCGTTATGATCACGTGCACCACGGAGACGAAACCGAGCATTCCGAGAAACAGGTTCTTGTTCTGGTTATGGACTCCGAGGAGACCAATCAGGATGGTCATCAGATAACAAGCGAATTCGGGAAAAATGGACCACAAGCTGCCATTGAGGCTGGCTGGGTAGAGAGCACCTTCAAGGGCCTGTCCGATGGTCCACTGTTCAAATCTCAGGAGCGAGTTGTCGATCATGAAGTGTAACGCTCCTTCTGGACCAAACCAGGGATACTGGGCCAGCGAGCGACCTTTGCCGAGATAAAGTAACGGCGCGATTCCCAGGGCGATGACAATAAGACAAACCCAGAAGCCGGGAAAAATGCGCAGTGCGCGTTTTTGAAAGAAGGACCAAATGGACGAGGTCCGTTCAAAGCTCCTCGTCACCAGGAAGCCGCTTATGCCAAAGAACCCGAGTACTGCCAAGGTGCCGAACGACAACTGGCTTTTGAAGAAGGCTTTGGTTGGCTCAGGCCCATAGCCACCCACGGAATAGCAGTGCGTGTAAACGACCATGAGGGCAAGCACGAGGCGCAGCAAGTCAAAGCCATTGCGGTGATCCTGGGCTGGGTTCATCGTTCGGTCCTTTCGGTGCCGGCAAGGTGCAGTCTCGGCTCACCACCTATTTACAACTGCCCGGACGGCGGTTGCACGTGCTTCACCTCGAACAGGTTGCGCAGATTCCCTGGCTTGTCCTGTTTGGTCCAGTCGAGCATGGCCAGGTAAATCAGGCCGCCCAGCAGCAGATAAGTAAAGCCGGTGGCGACGTAGGACTTCGAGCCCAGCTTGAGAGCGCTGCCGGCAAACTGGTTCAGTTTGATGCTGATGCCGTTGAAGTCCACCGCGTAAATCTCGTCCAGGACCAGGTGCGACAGGAAGCCGAGCATCACGCCGCCGGAGAGGAACAGACGCACAATCAGGTCCGTGCTGTGGTACAGCAGGTACGTGGCCAGCCCGGCAATGGCAATGCCCGGGATGCTGTGGAACATGCCGCGATGCACCGTCCAGCGCTTGAACAGCGACGACAGGACGTACCGGACCAGCAGGTAAACGCCAACCATCAGGGCCAGCGATTGCTCCACGGTGAAGCCATGATCGTGCAGCCTCGGGAACAGGAACAGCGGCAGGATTGTGGCGGCGGTCCCGAACAGCTCCCGCACCGGCACGCCGCTTTGGCTGTCCAGGTCGGGCAACAGACCGCCCGCCATCGTCAGGGACCCACCCAGGACGGCCGGGCCCCAGTCCAGATTGCCGTACCAGAACCCCAGGCCGCCGTAGGCCGCTCCCAGGACCGACGAGAATGCCAAGTGTCCGCGATAACTGGCCATGTGTTTCCTCCGGAATTCGTGGCACGTCCCTTGCCAATGGTAGTCTTCGCACTTGCCGGCTGTCAACGCGGCCTGTCCTGCCATTCCCGTTGGACCGGGCTCGCAATCGGTGCGGCAGCACCGATTCGCTCTTCCGGCGCGATCGCTTCCCCCCGCTTTCCTCGTCTACCCGTTTTGATGCGATGGGAATGTCACTCCCGACTCTGGAATAGCCCCGACATCGCCCATCCCTGGAGGCGGAAATTCCGATGGAAAAAGAGCAACAATTCCTGGCCAGTGCAACCTGGATGCGCCCCGTTGGAAGCGGCGTTCCCGAGGATGGGGAACTCAAGGCGTGGAACGGCCTGGACCAGGAAGCGGAGGATCGCAATGCGAAACGGATTTCTCGGGTCGCTGGGCGCCCTGCTCACCGGGGCCGGTCTGGCCTTCGCCCAGGTTCCCTATGGCTACGCTCCCATGCAGCCTTACTACACGCCGGCCTACGGTTATTCCGGCTATGGCTATGGCTACGGCTACACTCCGGCGTACACACCGGCATACGCGCCCAGCTACGCTCCAAGCTATACCCCAAACTACGCTCCGGCGTCCTACGCGCCCAGTCCCGGACCGAGTCTCGCGCCCAGTCCCGGACCCAGTCTCGCGCCCAGTCCCGCACCGAGTCCCGCACCCAGTCTCGGACCCAGTCTCGCGCCCAGTCCTGCACCGAGCCCCGCGCCGAGCCCGGCTCCGGTCCGGTTGCCCCAGGCCAGCCCGCGACCAACCAGCACACGCACCATCAGTGCGGACGTGACCACGAAAAGCACACCGGTCCCGGCTCGGACCGTCAGTTCCAACAAACCCCTCGCTCTGATCCCCGAGCCGATCCTGACGATGCCGTCCGAGACCGCCCCTGCAACACCAGCTCCGGCCGTGACCACCAGTCCGAGTCCTGAAGTCATTCGCCCCATTCCGTTGGATTCCGCTCCGGACGCGCCCGTGCCTTCGTCCTCGCCGGAAATCTCAACCAAGGTTATCCCCGGGCCGACCCTGACGCCTCCGGACCTGACGCCTGGAAAAGAAGTGATCGTCCCGGAACACCCCGGTCTCTCTTCCGGTCCGGATGGCTACGGCACGCCGTCCTGGTTCGACCAGTTCAACCTGAATGGCGATGGCTCTGGCCTGCCGCGAATCTGGAGCTCGGCCGAGTATTTATACTGGTGGACCAAGTCTGCTCCGCTGCCCGTGCCGCTGCTGACCCTGGGCGACACCTCGCAGCCGATCCCCGGAGCGATCGGCAGCCCAGGGACGACCGTTCTCAGTCCCAGCAGCTTTTCCTTCTCCCCGGCCTCGGGCGGGCGGGTCACGTTCGGCGGCTGGCTCGACCCCGACCGGCGTTTTGGCGTGGAAGCCAGTGGGTTCGCGCTGCAACAGCAGCACGCCAACTTCCTGACCACCAGTCCTCAGGGGGCGACCCAGGTCCTGTCCGTCCCCTACTTCGATCTCAGCGCGGGCACGGAGAACGCCATTCCCATTTCCGTTCCAGGCATCCTCAGCACCACGGCGTCGATCCAGAATCGCCTGTTCCTGTGGGGAGCCGAGGGCAATGGCCTGACCATGCTGTTCAACAATAACTGGCTCAGCGTCAGCGCCCTGACAGGCGCCCGCTACCTTAACCTGAGCGAACAGCTGGATTTCAACGTCAACGCCAGCACCACACCGACATCCGGCCTGGGCGCCGGGTTCTTCACCAACTTCGCCGATCATTTCGCGACGCGGAACCAGTTCCTCGGCGCGCAACTGGGCACCCGGGCGGAGGTTCGCTGGAGTCGCTTCTTTCTGAACATGACCGGCAAGGTGGCCCTGGGCTCCATGCACGAAGTCGTGACGATCAACGGCTCCAACGTCAATAACGTTGCCAACCTCGGGAACATGACGCTCGTTCCCGCCGGCATCTTTGCCCAGCTCTCCAATAGCGGCCAGCAAGGTCAGTACCAGTTCGCGGTCGTTCCCGAGTTCCAGTCCCAGGTCGGCGTCACCCTGGGCCCCGTGCGGATCTTCTGCGGCTACAACTGCCTCTATGCCAGCAACGTCCTCCGTCCCGGCAATCAGATTGATCGCCAGTTCAATCCGGCGAATCTCTCGACCGGCCTCACGGGTCTGGTACCCACGGGGCTGCCGACTTCTCTCACCTTCCCCTACCATCCGGCCGTGCCGTTCAACAACAGCACCTTCTGGGCTCAGGGGATCAATTGCGGCGTGGAAATCCGCTTCTGAGAGACAAGTCGTTTCTTTTTCTCCCCTCTTCCGTGGGAGGGCGAGGCTCCTGCCGAGCCGAAAGGCCGGCTCGGCGGGAGCCTCGCCCTCCCAGCAGGAAGAGGGGGGAAACACACTACCACCCCAACAGGCCGGATTATCGGCACCATCCATCCCTTTCGTCTTTTTCGCTTGACCGCTTTCCCACGTCCGGAATCGGTCCGCCGCGGCCCGAAAACCAGCGACATCTCCCATCCGGGAAGCAGAGATTTCCGATGGTACAAGCAGCGACAGTTCCTCTCCAGGATGGACTGCAAACGCCCCGCGGGAAGCGGTGTCCCCACGCTGGGGACCGAAGGCGTAGGTGGACCGGACAAGGGAATGGAGTTCCTCCATGAGAAATGGATTTCTGGGATCGCTGGGTGCCTTGCTCGCCGGGGCCGGTCTGGCCTTCGCCCAGCTTCCCTATGGCTACAACCCGCCGATGCAGCCGTACGCGCCGGCCTACGATTATTCCGGGTACGGATACAACTACGGCTACGGCTACGGCTACGGCTACGGCTACCCTCAGACTTACCCCTATGGCTACGGGCCGAATTACGCTGCCGGCTACGCGCCGACGGCTGGACCTCAGACCGGTGCGGCAGCCGCGCCGAACCCGGCCATCGCCCAAACGAGCGGGACGGTGCCGGAAACGTCTGTGAGCGTCCCGGATTCAGCCCCCACTCCGGAACCGATTCGCGTGCAGCCGACGGAGACGCCTCCCTCCGCCGGCCAACCTTCCGCGACCGCGGAACCGCCAACCACTCCACCCGCGGGCACGCCGGCCCCGGCCAGCCCGGCTCCGGAAACCGCTCAGCCCAACCCGGCGGCGCCCGCTGCTCCGGTTGGGTCCGGACCCCCCCTGCCTCACCAACCGAGTAGCGACGGCAGCGTGGCTCCTCACGAAGCCTTCGGTCCCGCGTGCGGTCCCGGTGGCTGTGCCCAGGGCGACTCCCTCCTTGGGGGCCAGCCGCCTCGGACGTGGTGTACCTGCGAGTATCTGCTGTGGCACGTCAAGGATGCGCCGCTGCCGGTGGCCCTGGTGACCCAGGGTGACCTGGTCCAGGCCGCGGGCCTGCCTGTTGGCGCTCTGAATACGCCAGGCACCTCGGTGGTCAATCCCAGCGCCTTTCCGTTCAACTCGGCCTCCGGCGTGCGACTGACCATGGGCGGCTGGATCAACAGCAGCCAAACCATGGGCATGGAATGCAGCTGCTTCGCGCTGAAGCGGGAAACCAGCAGTTTCACGGCCAACTCGCCCCAGGGCGGCACCCAGGTCTTCGCCGTCCCCTACTACGACCTGGCCACCAACATGGAGAACGCCCTGCAGATTTCCGATCCGATCTTCAACCCGGCCTCGGTGTCGATCCAGAATCGTCTGTTCCTCTGGGGAGCCACCGGCGATGCCGTGTTCCATCTGTTTGGCAATCGCTGGTTCAGCGTGGGAGCTCTCGGTGGCTGCCGCTGGCTCAATCTGAACGAGAGCCTGGACTACAACGTCAACATTACCAGTTCCCCGGCAGCCATCGTGCCGAACGCCTTCTCCAACTTCGCCGATCGCTTCGGGACGCGCAATGACTTCCTCGGCGGTCAGCTCGGCGGCCGGGTCGAGTTTCGGTGGTCGCGCTTGTTCCTGAACGCGACCGGCAAGGTGGCCCTGGGCGAGATGTACGAAGCCGTGACCGTCAGCGGTGCCAACACCAACAACGTGGCCGTGCCCGGATCGACCATCACCGTGCCCACGGGACTGTTTGCCCAGAGCACCAACATTGGCCGACAAGCGCAAAATAACTTCGCGGTCGTCCCCGAAGTCTATTGTCAGTTCGGCGTGGAAGTGTTCCGCTGGCTGCGTGTGTTCGGCGGTTACAATTTCCTCTACGTCAGCAACGTGGTCCGGCCCGGCAACCAGATCGATCGGCAGTTCAATTCCCTGAACTTCGCGCCTGGACTGGTGACGAACTTTCCTCCCGCCCTGTCGGGAGTGGCGGACCCGATCTTCCAGCCCTACCACCCGGCCATCTTGCTCAAAACCAGCGACTTCTGGGCGCAGGGAGTCAACGTGGGATTTGAACTGCGGTATTGAGCGGAATGGCCGACCCCTGCCGGCTTGCCCGGCAGGTGAAGGAGGTCACTGGCTCGAAAAGAAGGAGAGAAATGTTCTCGCGCCTTCTCCTCTAGCCAGTGACCTCCTTCACCTGCCGGGCAAGCCGGCAGGTGAAGCAGGTCACTGGCTCGAAAAGAAGGAGAGAAATGTTCTCGCGCCTTCTCCTCTAGCCAGTGACCTCCTTCACCTGCCGGGCAAGCCGGCAGGGGTCGTGCAACACCCCGCGCAGCGGGGGTTACCCATGCGTCGGCATGCACACCTGTTCGAGCAGTTTCTCGCACTTGTCCTGCAGCAGGTCGGCCAGGTTGGGCAGTGGTTGTCCTTGCGGCAGCGATTCGGTCAGGCTGGTCACCACCCGGGGGAAAGCGTACAGGGCCGCGAAGGCATCCAGCGACACCGGCTCCAGCCGGGTGTGCCGGCCGTTGCGCTCCGCCTCCTGCCAGATCGACTTGCTCCGCCCGCTCAGCGTCAGGTCGTCCTCTGGACGCAGCAGGATCAAATGGTCGATCACCGCCGGCTCCACCTCCAGGGCGGTCAGCTTGATGCCCAGGTCCTTCGACTTGGCGTTGCCGCGACCCAGGAACAGGCCAATGCCCATCTTCCACGGCTGACCATCCCGGCAGACCCAGTGAGCAATGGTAATCACTCCAAAGGTCGGATGCTCGCCAAAGGTCCACTCGCCGACCACGTGGCTCAGGCGCCACGGACCCACCTTGACCCCATGTTCATGCGAGATCTGCAAGAAGGCCCCCAGCCCCATCTGCAATTCGCGGGTGGCTCCCGTCAGCGCTCCCTCCGGCTCCAGCTTGCTCCGGGCCAAACTCACCTCCTGGTCCCACAGTTCCGTCAGCGACAGCCGGGGGGCGGACGGGTCGAGATCGCCTTGCGAATCGGGACCGAACGCCGACTCCGCGGGCAGCGAATCCGGCGTCACTTCCCGGACCGGCTGTTCCGCCGGATAGGCCGGATCGTCCTCGGCAGGGGCCTGCGTTTCCAGGACGGTGAACGTCTTGACCTCCGGGGGCAGGCTCAACGTGGGGTCTTGCAGCATTCGGGACGCCATCTCGTTCGGCGAGCCGCCGCTGGCGGGAGACCCGTAAACGACGTGGTCGAACTGATGGCGGAACTGCTGCAGCATGTCGCGCAGGGTCGGCTCGGTCCGGGCCACGCGATCGATCTGCTCCTCGGTGAACGGAAAGAGCGGCGGCAACTCGGCCAACTCCGGGGCGGATTGCAGCGCCGGCCGTAACCGCGCCTCGACAATGCAGCGCACCAGTTCAACCGGGGGCGCCTCCAGTCGCAGGGCGTTGATGGTGCCGTGGCCCGGCAGGTGGATCGGATTGTTGAGCCGGTCCTGGATGTAGCCGTCCAGGGAGGGCACAAAGCGGTTCCACAGGCCGCGCTCGGCGAAGATCAGGAAACTGATGCCGTCCAGGTGGTGCATCGCCTGGACGATGCCGGCAAAGAAGGCCTCGGCAGTGCGGTGAACGTCGTCGCTGCGGCGGGCCAGGAGAAGGTCTTCCAGCTGATCGAAGGCGACGACCACCGGCACCCGCAGTTCACGCAGCACGCCGGTCAGCGCCTTGAGCAGGGCCAGCACCAGGTCTTGCCGGCTGGGCCGGACCTGGAAATCCAGCTCGGCGAAGCCGTAGGTGAGGAAGCTGGCCAGGTCGGACTCGTCCTTGAGCAGCACAGCCCGGGCAAAGCCCATCAGGATGCTGCGCCGCATCAGCCCGGCCGTGTTGCGGGCCTCGGTCTTCTCGACGTGCTTGCAGACCAGGTCGCAGGCCTGCTCCGTCGTCAGGCCCGATTCCTCCAGGGCCCGCCGCAGACTGGCCGGCTGCAACGGCAGCTCCGGGGCCGCCGACAGCTGGCCGATCAGCCACTGCATCCGTTCCTGGGCCTGACCGCCGCCCAGTCCCAGCCGTCTAGCCCAGCGGCCCAGGCCGCCGGGCGGAAACAGGTCCAGCCGCTGGGCGGGCGTCAGGGCGGTGAGTGCCTTGATCAGCAGACCGCGCACCAGCCGATCGCCGACGTAATCGAGCGGCCGGGTGTTCTTCTGCTTGCCTCCGCCCAGCAGAGTGTCGATGACCTGGAAGAGAAGGTACTCCAGGAACTCCGTGTCGCGCTGGTAGGTGCCGGGGGTGACCAGCAGCTGCCAGGGGCCGTCGGTGCCGTGCTTGATCGAGTAGAGCAGGTGCGTTTTGCCGGAGCCCTTGTTGCCCAGGACCGGCACCACTTCGGCGTGCATGGCCGGGTTGTTGCGGAACAGATCGACCACGCCGAGCAGCAGCTGCCGCTCCCGGGCGAACAGCTCGGCAACGTGATACAGGGCGCAAACCTCGTCGTCGGGATTGCGGGCAAAGTAGTTCCGGAAGGGGTTGCCGGCCCGACGCAGCGCCTCCAGGGCCCGTTCGGACAGCGACCGAGAGACAGCGGTGGCCATGAATCACTCCTTGTGATCGAATTCAGGAAGGGACTTCGGCAGTCCGCAGACTGGCGTAATAAGCGACCTCATGGCCCACCAGGAGGGCCTGGGGCGGTTCCGGGAGATCGTACAGCGGTCCCGTCCAGGGGTGCAGGTAGACCACCTCGTCCTCGTGCAGCCGGCGCAGAACGTCATGGAACTGCCCCAGGGTCAGCCGGGGGATTCGGGCCTGCATCTGCCGGAACAGCTCGGGCAAGGGGCAATCCTCTGATGCCCCCGAACTGGCCTCCCAGCGCTGCAGCAGGTTCCGGACGACCTGTTCGGCGGAGCTGTCTTGTGGCGTCGGCTGCCTGGTCGGTGTCCCGGTGGTCTGGGCGGCAGCCTGTTCCTCACGGCAGGCGCGGAAGAGGGCGGACAGGGTGCTGGTGGCGGACCCATCGGCCGGCATGCAGTTTTGCAGGACCTTTTCCACGTTGAACTTGAGAGCGTCGAGCCCCTGCTGGAGCTGGCGGACGGAGCGGGTCAGATCGGCGACCTCGGTCTGGCGCTGCTGGAGGAGGCGGACCAGGTCCTCGAGCACCTGACGAGGACTGACCTGCTGGAAGAGATAAGCGAAACCCTGGTCGGTGAGGGTGAAGCACTCGGCCGCGGCGCGGTTTTTGCGGCTGGTGGCCCCTGCCGGGGTTTCGGTGGAGTAGCCGGGAGTTGGGCTGCGGAGATAGCCCTGGTCGAGGCAGCGCTGGGCGGCCTGCTTGCCGGCGGCGGTGGCGGGAAACAGGCCGGGCGCTGTCTTGCTGGCGAACAGCGGCAGACCCTGGGCGGCTGCCACGGCCTGGCTGAGGGCGGTCAGGAGCAGTTGCTGGGACTTGTCGGCCACGGACCCCTCCTTGGGTTGAATGGGTGGACTTCCTGGTCCCCTCATTATCCCCAGCACGACAAACGATGCAAGACCAGGTAAAATCGGTCAAAGAGATCGGCCGCTCCTGGTCGAAACCTCTGTTTGCCTGACCTCCCTTCCCGGGTATGATTCTCCCGGCAAGGAGGATGGTCGCGTAGGACGGCTCTCCCGAGCCGTCAGGACGGCTCGGGAGAACCGTCCTACGAACAGGTTCCAAGGAGCAAGAAATCATGGCCAAGCGACGCTGGTGGACAGTCCCCCTGCTGGCGGGCTGTCTGATGCTGGGAGCGCAGACGCTCCTGGCCCAGGACAAAACTCCCGCGGCCGGGCCGGACCGGAGCGAACTGGATGCCACCATTTACAAGTCCCTGCGCACCGTGATCAACGATGGGGCTGACCTGTACAACAGCGGCGAATGGGCCGCCTGTTACCACCTTTACCAGGGTTCCCTGATCACCCTCAAACCGGTGCTGCAGACGTATCGGCCGGGACTGGCCAAGGACATCGACGAGGCCCTCGTGGCCGCCGGCCGCTCGCCGCAGGTGGGCGATCGGGCCTTTGTGCTGCGCAACGTCATCAACAAGATCCGGCTGGAGACGGCCCCGGTAGTCACCAAGCCCAAGCCGCCGCCGCCTCCTCCGCCCAGGATGCTGACCCTGTGGGACCGGCTTGGCGGCGAGAAGGGCATTACCCGGATCGTGGACAACTTCCTGACCACCACGCTGGCCGACCCCAAGGTGAACTTCTTTCGCAAGCCCAACGTCAATCCCACGGCTGAGCAAATCGCGAACTTGAAGAAGCAGCTGGTGGAGTTCTTCAGTTCGGTGACGGGCGGCCCTTACGACTACAAGGGCAAGAGCATGAAGGAAGTCCACAAGGGCATGAATGTCACCAATGCCCAGTTTGACGCGCTGGTCGGGCACCTCCGCAATGCCCTCGTGGTCAATGGGGTCCAGCCGGGCGACGTGACTCTGGTGCTGGAGATCGTCGAATCGACGCGGAAGGACATCGTCCAGCCGCCCCCGCCGCCGCCCCCGGCAACGGTCTGGCTGCGCCTGGGCGGCGAGCCGGGAGCGACCCGGATCGTCGATAACTTCGTCAACGCGGCCATCAAGGACCCCAAGGTCAACTTCTTCCGCAATCCCAATTACATAGCGCCTCCAGAGCAGCTGAAGCGGATCAAGAAGGGCTTCGTCGCCCAACTCAGCAGCTTCAGCGGCGGTCCGCTGGACTACAAGGGCATGAGCATGAAGGAGATCCACGGCGGCATGGGCATCAGCAACGCCGAGTTTGACGCCTTCCTCGGTCACGTCCGCACCGCTCTTCATACTCATGCCCTTGTAGTCAGCGACGCTGACGTCAAGACGCTAATGGCCAAATACGAGGCGACGCGCAAGGACGTCGTTTCGATGAAGCCTCCCGAGGAACAGCCCAAACCCAGGGAGAAGAAGCCAGACGAGGCGGAGCCGATCAAGAAACCGACCGAGGTGCCCGAGGAGAAGAAGCCGGAGTAGGCACACGGCTGAAAGAGCAACACCGCCACGGGCCGGCGTCTGACGCCGGCCCGGCGTGTTTTCCAAGATGGTCGGCATCTCGGTCCGTTCCTGGGAATCATCCCGGTGTCTCATCCGAAGGCTCGTCGGACTTCTCCTCGGATTCGGAGGCGATGTCAAGCACCGCGAGAAAGTCGTTGAGCCGGGCGTAAGCCATTTCGGGGGTAACGTTGTTCGTTGGCGCGTCGCGGCGACCGTGAGCGACCCAGTTTCTGTAAGTGCGGACCTGATCGATCTGGGTGGCGAGGTCGGATAACGTCTGATCCTGTTTCTTGAGGGGATCCAGTACCCGGCGAAAGAAACTGCCCTCTTTGACCCCCTGAATGGCGTCAGCAGCCGCATCTTTCAGGATGGGGTCAGTGAGGGCGGCGGCTTCCGGTTGGATTCGCTCAAGCAGGTAGTCACGCACGCGGGACTCGAACACGGAGAAGAGGACCACAACAGCCAGGTCGTCAATCGGCGTCAGACTCGTCGTCGTTTCCTCGACGATGTCCGACGCTTCCAGCATCCGGAAGTCATCATCCTGCCAGATGGAAGCGACTTCCAGGGAGGGGTGGTTCCAGTACCTGCTGCCGAGGCGACGCATTCGCTCGAGATTTCGCTTGGTTGAGCAATACCACTCCCAGGCGTCGCTGAGCGTCTTCATTGCAAGTAACTCATGAGGGCCTTCTCGAACGCCTCCTTCTCCAGCGGCTTCGCGCCCGAATGCAGGTCATCGATGAGCCAGGTGTCCTGGCCGCCTTCGGTGAACCTGTAGAGCACGTACCTGCGCAACTCGTTCGTGATGTCGATGCGGCCAGCGGCACGTTGCGGCGCGCCCTTCTGCGGCGGGTTGGCGGTGCCAACGGTTCGCCGTGCCTTCGGGATGATCCCTATCCACTTCCCGAAGGCGCGAAGGTCGAGGCGAGGGACTTCATAGCGTCCCAATCCCGGCTCCTTGACCTTTTCTTGACCACGCTCGATCTCGATGATGCCTCTGGGGTCGGATTCCTTGAGCCAGGAGCACAGTTGCGTCAATAAGCGATCAACGGCAGCTCGCCACTCCTCGATTTCGGCTTTCCCTTCGCCAGTCTGCGCCTCGTACCTTGCCGCTTGTTCTTGCAGAAAGTCGCTGAAAGAGGTTGTCATGTCCCGACCCTCCGACTCCTCATACCTGGGGCGAATGGACCCACACCCAGGTCATTTTACCGTATCAACCGGTGGGAACAAGAAGTGCGGCACTCCAGCACCCCGGCATCGCTCAATCACCGAAAGACATCCAATTCCTTCCTTCAGGCGCTCAACGCTCCTTGAGGTCAATCCACTTGGGCATCTGGGGTGCCGGCTCGTGATGGCGCAGCGCCTCCAGCAGCTCCTCGGGATTCGTTGCGACATTCAGCAATTCGAGGTGTTCCGTGCGCAGAAACCCGTCCGCGACAGCCCGGTCAATCCACGTCAGCAGCGGGTCAAAGTAGCCTGCCGTGTTGAGCAAGCCAATGGGTTTGGTGTGGATGCCCAGCTGGGCCCAGGTGAGGACCTCGAACGTCTCGTCCAGCGTGCCGTATCCTCCTGGCAGTGCCACGAACGCCTCACTCAGATCGGCCATCAGTGCCTTGCGCTGATGCATCGTGTCCACGACGTGCATTTCTGTCAGTGCGCGGTGAGCCAGCTCCCTGTCCACCAGCGCCTGCGGGATCACGCCAACCGCCTTGCCGCCCGCCTCCAGCACGGCATCGGCCAGGACGCCCATCAAGCCCACGTGCCCCGCTCCGAAGATCAGCGTCAGCCCGGCACGAACCAGGGCCTGCCCCAGTTGCCGGGTCGCTTCCGCGTAGACAGGGTTAGTGCCCTTTGCCGATCCGCAAAACACACAGAGAGTCTGCATCCTCCGCCTCCTCTTGCCGCGGCTCGCGCAAGTCGCATGATAGCCCGCAGACCTTTGCCACCCTTTATACTGGGAGCTGCACTCATGTCGAACCTGACTCGCCGAACCCTGCTCCAGGCCGGTGCCCTGGGAATCGTCTCAACTTCGACCGGACTGATGTCCGCCGCTCCAGCGATCGACAAGCCGCTTCAATTCCGCCTGGGGCTGGTCACGTACAACGTCGCGGCCGCCTGGGACGTACCGACCCTGTTGAAGGTTTGCAAGGACGCCGGCATTGCCGCCGTGGAACTGCGAACCACGCACAAGCATGGAGTCGAGCCGACCCTGAGCCAGGAGCAGCGCCGCGAGGTCAAGCAGCGCTTTGCCGATTCCGGGATTGTGTTGTGGGGTTGCGGCAGCGTCTGCGAGTTCCACTCCCCCGACCCGGCGGTGGTGCGCAAAAACATCGAGACCTGCAAGGCGTTCGTCCAGCTGGTCGCCGACGTGGGCGGCAAGGGAGTCAAGGTTCGGCCCAACGGGCTGCCGAAGGAAGTGCCGGTCGAGAAGACGCTGGAGCAGATCGGCAAGTCGCTGATCCCCTGCGGCCAGGCAGCGGCGGACGCCGGGGTCGAAATCTGGGTCGAGGTGCATGGCCGGGGCACCGCCCATCCGCCATACGTCAAGACGATCATGCAGCAGTGCGGCCACAAGTCGGTCGGCCTCACCTGGAACTCCAACGCCGACGACGTCAAGGACGGCTCCGTGGCCGAGTCGTTCAAGCTGCTGCAGCCGTGGGTCCGTTCCTGCCACGTGAACAAACTGTACAATGACGCGGCCGGCCAGTACCCCTATCGCGAGCTGTTCCGCCTGCTGCGGGCCAGCGGCTATGACCGCTACACGCTGTGCGAGGTTGGCCCCACCTTCCCTGACCCGGCCCAGGGCACGGAGTTTCTGCGCTATTACAAGGCGCTGTGGCAGGAGCTGAATCGATCCGGGGCGTGAGATGGAGGGAAGCAGGTACGGGCTAAACCCATCGCTGGGCTCCCCTTTTGAGGGAGGGATCTTTTATGGAGTGCGGCAGTAGCTTTGCTCTGCCGCTTTGGTTTCTCTTTTGCTTTTTGTTTCTTGGGCTCTGGGCGTGAAAGGCAAAAAACACATTCAAAAGCGGAAACAAAAGCGGCAGAGCAAAGCTACTGCCGCACTCCAAAAAAACACCCTCTCGGAGCCAAGAGCCACCGAGAGGGTGCAAGCAAGTCCTCACTTCCCCATCAAATTCAGCACCGCCATGCTCATCGTCAGCACCCCGGTGCGGATGGTGGGCTCGATCTCCGGATAGTACAGGTCCGAATGCATCGACGGCAGCGACCTGCCGCCTTCCTTGTTCGCCTCGGCCATCCGCTTCGGCGAGGTCGTGCCCACAAAGTACAGGAAGACCGGGATGCCTCCTCGCGCATAGCGGGCAAAGTCCTCGCCGCCCATGATCACCGGCCGCTCGACCACCTTGTCGTTGCCCAGCAGTTCCTTGAACAGGGCGGTCGTCTTGCGCGTCAGTTTCGGCTCGTTGTACAGTGCCGGGGTGTATTCGTTCAGATTGTTCGAGATTTCCGGCTCCGGCGCTCGCGCACCCATCGCCGCCGCCCTGGCAATCCGGGCAATACCCTCCAGGACGTGCTTGCGGGTCGCGTCCTTGGTGGTCCGCACGGTCAGCTGGAGCCGAACCTCGTCGGGGATGATGTTGTGCTTGGTGCCGCCGTGGATCGAGCCGACTGTCACCACCACCGGGTCGGTCGGGTTGGTTTCCCGGCTGACCAGCGTTTGCAGGTCGAGGATGATGCGGGCGGCCAGGACAATCGGGTCGATGGTCGTATGCGGGGCCGCTCCGTGACCGCCCTTGCCGCGCACCAAAATGTCCACCGTATCGACGTTGGCCATCGCCAGGCCCTCGGAGAAGCCAATCGTGCCCATCTCGCGCAGGCCATCGCAGTGCAGGGCCAGGCAGTAATCCGGTTTCGGGAACTTCTGGAACAGGCCCGCCTCCAGCATCATCCGGGCCCCGGCCCCGACCTCCTCGGCCGGCTGGGCGATGAACACCAGCGTTCCCTTCCAGTGATCTTTGAGTTGAACTAGCGTCCGGGCCGTGCCTGTCCAGCAGGTCATGTGCATGTCGTGGCCGCAGGCGTGCATCACGCCGACCTCCACGTCCTGCTTGTTGCGGGTCCGCACCCTGCTGGCGTAGGGCAGGCCGGTCCGCTCCACCACCGGCAGCGCGTCCATGTCAGTCCGCACCAGCACCGTGGGGCCCTGGCCGTTTTTCAGGACGCCGACCACACCGTGACCGCCCACTTTTTCGGTCACTTCAAAACCCAGCTGCCGCAGCTCCTGGGCCATCTGGGCAGCCGTCTTCTCCTCCTGATAGGACAGCTCCGGGTGGGAATGCAGCTGCTTGTACAGCGTTTCCAGCGAAGGCAATTCCCTGGCGATGGACTTGTCAACCAGGGGCCGGCAGCTCTTGATGAGCCCGCCCGGCCCGGCCGGCTCGCTGGCCGAGGGAGAAACCAGCACGGCAAGAACCAGCAAGGCCAGCAGTGGCAACAACTTGCATACAATCGGAGTGTGTCGCATAGATCGCGTTCTCGACAACCAGATCCTGGAAACCAAGCGTCCAACCGGTCCACAACGGCCCGGGGAGGGGGCGTTCTGCCAGAGTAGGGGCTGGGAGGGCGGCTGGCCTGGAAAAATTCCGCTTTTTACCTGCACCAAAAAAGCCTCTCCGTGTATACTGATAAAGGAAACAGTTCTTTCCACCATCGGGGTTGGAGAGAACGCTAGCCAGGGTCCTGCTCACACCCCGTCTCGACCGATGCCCAATCGCCTCTTTCTGATGCGAGGGCTGGTCCGTTGTGCCCGCATCTTTTCGGGTCATTAGACGGTTTGCGGTTGTTGTGCCGTGCGTTGGGGCCTCGGGCTCTTTGAGACCCAGGAGAAAGTTATGCCTGCCAAACGCCTTTCCGTGCAGCAGCGCCGGGAGATCTTTCACGCTCTGGTCACCACCCAGGACAGCGCCAAGATGTCCGTGCCCGATTCGCTGCGGCACATTAGCGATCAGTTCGACATCACCGAAGCCCAGGTGCGCCAGATCCAGGAAGAGGGCATCGACAAGGATTGGCCTCCCCTGGACGAGGAAGAAGAGATCCTGCATCTCCGCACCGGCAAGTGACCGGGGGCGGGTATGGACGGGAACTCTCTTCCCAATTGGGGCCCCGAGCAGCGTCTGGTCCAGTACCTCCAGGCCCGTTTTGACGTGCCCGCTTACGTCCGCCGAGCCCAGCAGGTCCAGGAATCGCTGGATCGCCTGCTGGCCCGATGCCGGACCCAGCAGCAACGCTGGCTGAAAGAGGGCAAGATGGTCCTGGAGGACCTGGCCGCGCTGGTCAGCAGCTGGGACGATCTCTCCCCCTGGCTGCCCTCCGAGGTGGAGCGCGAGGCGCTCGCCAACCTCAGCACTGTCCTTGTTGCCCGGGTCGTCTTCCGTCCACACCCCGCTCCGGCCCGCCGGTTGCGACGTACCTTGATGCAGCTGCGCGAATGGCTGGAAGCGTTCAATCGCCGCTGGGACGCCTATCTCTCCAGGATCAACCTCGGACCAGTCAACGAAGTGCGCGACGGGTACAATCGCTACTACCTGCTGGAGAAGGAATGCGCCCTGCGCTCGGCACGCCTGGCCTGGAAAGGCTTTCAGCCGCTACAGCCGCTGACCATTGCGGAGCTGTTGCGGCATTTTCCGTTGTTGCCGGTAATCGGAGCGCTGTAGGGAACGCCCTCCGTGGCGTTCCGGTCCGACGCGGAACGCCACGGAGGGCGTTCCCTACAGAACCCGATACGTCACCAGCACGCAGCCGTTCTTGAAGGTCTTGCATTCCACCAACTCCAGGTCAATCTGCCGGCTCATTGGAAGGAACAGCGGAATGCCCGAGCCGAGCAGCACAGGGTGGATGTTCAAGCCAATCTCGTCGATCAACCCAGCCTCAAAGAGCGACCGGGCCAGCTCACCGCCTCCCATCAGACAGATGTCCTTGCCGGCCTGCTTTTTCAGGTCCCGGACAAACTCGGCCGCGTCGCTCGAAACGATCGTGACGCCTTCGGCGGAGTCCGGCGGCAGTGTCCGCGAAAAGACGTAGGTTTTCACGCCGGGGTAGCTGCCGCCCCCCTTCCCGGAGCGGGCCGCCACCTCGTACGTTTTTCGCCCCATCAAGACCGTATCGATCTTCTTCCAGTAGTCGCCCATGGCCGCCTGGGCTTCCTTGCTCCCCAAGATCCAATCGACCGAATGGTCGGTGCGGGCCAGGTAGTTGTCCAGGGTGTTGGCGGCTCCGAACGTGACCTTGCGCATCCTTCATCCTCCCCTGTTGTGGAACATGCCCTGTCGTCAGGAGCAGGGAACCTGGTAACCGATGGTATTCCGGGCCGATTCCGACCACAATGAAAAACACGTCTGACCAGCGCTGGTTTTTTCAGCGGATGTCCGAGCCGCGCACGCAGCGCAGCGGAGTAAGCGGCCCTCCGAACTCCGTGGGGCCGCTTACTCCGCTGCGCTGCGTGCGCGGCTCCGTTGTATTTTTTTGCCGCCGGCATGATAGATTGTCCGAAGTGCCCCGTACTGGTAGGAGGAGAAACCGGAATGGCTGAAGCACCTCCAACCCGGCCGAGTCTTCTCATCCGGCTGCGCGATCTCCAGGACCGTCAGGCCTGGGCCCAGTTCGTGGAACTGTACGCCCCCCTGATCTACGGGTACGCGCGCAAGCGGGGCTTGCAGGATGCCGACAGCGCCGACCTGATGCAGGCCTGTCTGCGCCAGGTGGCTGCCCACGTCGGCAGCCTGGAATATGACCCGCGCCGTGGCACCTTTCGCGGCTGGCTGTTTACCATTGTGCGCAACCAGCTGCGGGACTTCCACGATCGCAGCCGGCGACCGGACCAGGGGAGCGGCGCTTCGGGGATGCAGCGCTTCCTGGACAGCCAGCCGGCCGCCGAGCCGGACGAGGACAGCGAGTGGGAGCGGGAGTACCGCCAGGGACTGCTGGCCTGGGCCGCGGAGCAAGTCCGGCCGAAAATCCAGGAAACAACCTGGCAAGCCTTCTGGCAAACGGCGGTCGAGGACAGACCGAGCAAGGAGGTGGCCCAACGCCTGGGTTTGACGGTCGCCGCCGTCTACCTGGCCAAGAGCCGGGTGATGGCGCGCCTCCGGGCGGTGATTCGCGAAGTGCAAGAGGAAGAATAAGCGCCGGCGAGGGTATCTCATGAGCAGACCAAACTGTCCCGAGGTCCACAACCTGCAGGCGCTGCTTGAAGAAAGCAGCACTGGAAGCGAGCCCGAAGAGCTGCTGCACCATCTGGAAACGTGTGCCGATTGCCGGCAAACGCTGGAAACCCTCGCCGCCGACGCCGGCGTCTGGGAAGACACCGCCCAGGGTCTGACGGACGCGGTCCGCGAGGAACCGGCGCTGCGGCAGGCGGTGGAGCAATTGAAAGGGGAAGACACTCTGCTGACCGAGGACGAGGTGCAGGCCTTTCTTCGGCCCTCCGACAAGTTGGGATTGCTCGGCTTGCTGGGTGAGTACGAGGTGCTGGAGGAGATCGGCCGGGGCGGCATGGGCGTGGTCCTCAAGGCGCTGGACCCGGCGCTGAACCGGCTGGTGGCCATCAAGGTGCTGTCGCCCTACCTGGCCAGCAGCCGAACCGCTCGGCTGCGCTTTGTTCGCGAGGGCCGGGCGACCGCCGCGGTCTGTCACGGTCACGTCGTCACGGTCTACGCGGTTCACGAGACGGACGGTTTGCCTTACCTGGTCATGCAATACGTCGCGGGGGAATCCGTGCAGGCCCGGCTGGACCGCGGCGGCCCCCTGGAAGTGGAGGAAATCGTCCGCATCGGCTTGCAGACGGCCCGAGGTCTGGCGGCAGCGCACGCGCAGGGTCTGATTCATCGGGACATCAAGCCGGCCAACCTGCTGCTGGAGGACCCCTCACCCCCGACCCCTCGGCAACCCAACCCCTCCCCCCAACCCCCTCCCCGAAGCGGGGAAGGGGAGCCAGAGGGGTCTGATTGTGTGTGTGCCGCAGCGCAATGCAATCCATCGGCGCTCTTGCTCCCCCTCCCCGAAGCGGGGAGGGGGTTGGGGGGAGGGGTTGAGCGCGTCAAGATCACCGACTTCGGTCTGGCCCGCCTGGTCGATGACGTCGGTCTGACCCGAACCGGTGTGGTCGCCGGCACTCCCGAATACATGGCTCCGGAGCAAGCGCGCGGTGAGCCGATCGACCACCGCGCCGACCTGTTCAGCCTGGGCAGCGTCCTGTACGCCCTGTGTACCGGCAGCTCGCCCTTCCGCAGCTCGACGGCCCTGGCCGTTCTCCGCCGGGTGAGTGATGAGGCACCGCTCCCCATCCGCTCGCTGAACCCGGACGTGCCGGACTGGTTGGAGACGCTGATCGCCCGGCTGCTGGCCAAGGATCCGGACGATCGCTTCCAGAGCGCGACCGAGGTGGCCGACCTGCTCGAGGGCTACCTGGCACACCTGGAGCAGCCCGGCGTTTCGGCCGCTCCGAAGCTCCCGGCCCTGCCCGCCTCTGCCAGCCGAATCTCCGGAGGATGGAGACGCCGCTCCTGGCTCGTTGCTCTCCTGCTCCTGGCTGTCTCGATCCTGGGGACCGCCTTCTGGCTTCTGGCCGGCGGTGGCCAGCCCCAGCAGGCGGAGAAGGTGGCCGACAAGCCGCGCCTCCAGCAGCATCTCGCTTACGACTTCCGAGCGGGGGTCGCAAACTTGCCACCCCACGTCTTCACCGGAGAAGACAGCGACTCCGTGATCAAGACAGACGCCAGCGGCCTGCGGATCACGTTGCCCGCCAACCGGCAGCACCGCGGCCCGGTCGGGGTGGATCTGCCCATCTGGCTGCGCGGGGATTTTGACGTCTCCCTGGGGTATGAGTTTCTCGCCCTGGGTGAAAACACACCACCTTATGGAGCCGGTGTGGCCTTGCGGGTCTTCTTCGGGGAACCTTCCTCCCTTGCGGCCCTGATGTCTCGAACGCGCAAGCAACCGGTCGGCGAGCTATTTGGGACCTTCAAGCTCGTCAAGAATGCGAAAGGCACGTATGACTACCTCGAAACCCTGGAACCGAAAGCCACAGCTCCCAGGGGGAGGATGCGGATGGTGCGAACCGGAACGCAGCTCCACTTCCTGGCCTCGGAAGGCGGATCGGCGTTCCGGGAGCTTCGGCCGATGGAGATCGGCACCGAGGACGTGCGGCTGGTGAGGATGTATTGCAGTACCGACTGGAAGCCGTTCCTCCTCGACATGAGCTTCACGGACATCGACGTCTGGGCGGACTCCATCCAGAAGCAGGTCGCCGTCGAACCACCTGCCGCACCACAGGAGCCGGAGCGGAGCAAGTCCAGGCTGGGATTGGTCGTGGGGCTGCTTCTGGTACTGCTGCTTCTCTTCGGCCTGGCAGGTGTCTGGGTGGCCAGGCGCCGAGGGCCAGAAGACGATCCTTCCGAGGAAGCGCCGGCTGCGGATTCCACCCAGGCCCTTGCCTTTTCCTGCGAGGCGTGCGGCAAGCACCTCAAGGTGAGGGCGGAGCTGGCCGGCAAGAAAGTCAAGTGTCCCCGGTGCGGTCAGGCCGTACTCGTTGCGAAATCCGGGAAGAGTAGCTCTGACAGCAATCCTTGCTGATCCTGTGCAGGATCGCCCACCCCCTGATCCTGAAAGAAGCCAAAGCCGCACACCTGGCAAGGCGTTGGCACCACTTTGGGTTATTTCTGTCCAAAATAGGTTTTTCCTGCGCTGACCCTTCTTTTTCAATTCCACGCGCGCATATACTTCGTGGAAGGAATGCATAGCAGGTCGTGAATGGTGTGTTTGAACAGCGCTGTTTCACCATTTCTTTGATAAACCCATTTTTCAAGCGGACAGGTGGCACGATACATCCCACCCACCTTTTGCCAAACTTGAAATCGTGACAACAGAGAGGGAGGCAGCGCCGTGTGGAACCCATTGCGCCAATGGTTGGATTGCGCCCACAAGCAAACGCCCAGGTCGTCGAAACGCCACTCGAAGCGGCTTAGCGTCCGACCTAACATCGAAACGTTTGAAGACCGTACGCTGCTCTCCGCAGTGCCGACTGTCGCCCTGAGTGCCCCTGCCCAGGCGCTCATCGGGGAGACGGCCCCGGTTTCCTTGACGTTCAGCAACACCGGCGACGAGCCTGGCTACGCTCCGTGGGCCTACGTAGTGCTCCCCACCACGGGTGCGAACGGCAACAATGGCGTCAGTTTCGTCTCAGGGAGCGCGAGCTACCTGGGCGCTTCGGTCACCACGGTCGTCAGCACGTTTAACAGCGGCGGTACGGTGACCGGCCCCAGTTTTGCCCGCGACCCGGCCACCGACCAGCCGCTGGTGCTCACGGGTACGCCGGGCAACGAGGCCGTGTTCTTCCAGTTGCCGCTCGGGGGGTTCGCAGTCGGACAGCCGGACGCCACCATCCAGTTCACCACCAGCATCAGTAACCTGGCTGACGTCGGCTTCGCGCTGAACCTGCAGGCTCAGGGCGGCTTCGGGCTGGGCAACACGCCCGTCGATGACCCGTCCACCGACCCGCCGCTGCTGGGCAGCACGGTCAGCACCAGCGTGACGCCGGCACTGTTCACGGTGAGCAAGACCTACCTCGGAACGGAGGGCGAGACAGCGACCGGGGCGAACTTCAAGCAGCAGTACCAGGTCAGCGTCGATGTCGCCAACGGGCAGACGATCCAGAACCTGGACATCACGGACGTGCTGCCCGACAGTCTGCAGTTCGTGTCGCTGGACTCGGTAACCGTCAACGGCTCCCCCGCGTCGGCGACGGCCATCAGCACGCCCAGCACGACCACACCGGGCGGAACGCTGACGGAGCAACTGGCCAGCGTCACCGGGACGACGGCGAGCGACGACGCGGATATGACCTTCACGTTTTACGTGCCGCGCGATCTGGCCACGCCCCCCAACCCGGCGGACACGCCCGTGCTCGACCTGACGACAGGGGCGTCCGCCACGGCCACCGACCAGGCCTCGGCGCAGGGCACCTGGACGCCGCTCAATCCGCTTTACCCGACGACCACAGTGACCAGCAACGTGGCGACGAACACGCTGCAAGAGAAGTCGATCGCCACGCAGAAGACAGTCACGGTAGTCGGCGGCGGGCCGGTCCAGCCCGGTTCCGAGTTGCAATACGTGATCAACTTCCAGGTCTCGGACTACTTCGCCTTCCAGAACGTGGTCCTGTCCGACGTCCTCGCGGACGGCATTCGCTTCGACAGCACCGTCGCGCCCACCTTCAGTTTCACACAGCAGGGAGGGACACCCAGCACTGGCAACATGACGAACTACAGCGTCGGCGCCATCAGCTCGGTCGATGGCTCCCAGCCGATCGCGTTCAACCTGTCCAGCGAACTGATCAGCCGGAATCTGAGCGGCAACATGATTGGTGGGTCGATCCCGCTTACCGGGACGGGCAGCGCGAGCAATCTGCCGGCAAACACCAACCCGTCGCCCTTCGGCCCCACCGAGGGCACCATCGTCTTCCAGGCGGTGGTGCAGGAGGACTACAGTGTTGAGAAGTCGCCCGACGGCAACAGCAACGTCAAGCAGGGCGACATCTTGAGCAACTCGGCCACCATCGCCGGCAGCGTGCTGAGCTACGCCGACGTCACGACACCGACCGGCAGCCGGCCAGGGGACGATACGGCGGCCTCGCTGCAGGTGGCGCGCGGCACGCTGACCAAAAGCATCTATGCGATCAACGGGGTTGCCCCCACCTCGGCCATTCCCCAGGTGACCGTGGGCGACCTGGTGACCTACCGCTTGACCTACCTGCTGCCGATCAGCACCGTCGAGAACGCCCAGATGACCGACTACTTGCCGTTGCCCATCTTCACGGCAACTGCGATCGGCGGGCCATTCGGCAGCACCGTCGATGCCAGCGTGCCGGCGGTGAACACGGCGAAGTTCGGCCCGGGCGTGGCTGCTCCCCCGGCGGGATTCAGCGTCCCCTCGGGGACGGTCGATTACTCCACGATCTTCGGGCCAACCGGCCAGAACCTGCCCGACTACCTGCCAACGATCAGCACCAATGGGCCGACCAACTCGGTCACGTTCGTGTTGCCGGCCAACCTCCAGGACGCCCCGCCGCAGACCAGCCTGGTGGACATACTGTTCACCGTGCAGGTGGGCGCCGAACCGTTCGCTGACGGACTGTTCCTGACCAATCAAGCCACTGCCAGCGAAGGATCGACGAACGCCGGCACCGTGCAAACGGGCGACGACATCGCGCAGATCCAGTTGACCGAGCCGGCCGTGCTCCAGATCAAAGAGGGGGTGGTGGCGACGAACTCGCCCGGCGCCACCTTCACGCCCAGCACGACGGGGCCAGTGACGTTCAACGCTCCAGGAACGGTCGGGCCGCGCTTCAGCGGGACAATCGACTCGACCAACCTGGTTCCGACGCCCATCGACAGCAACCTGAACGGCGTGCAGGCCGGCCGGCTGGTCACCTACGCCATCGTGGTCGAGAACGACGGCAGCGGGCGCATCGGCGCCTTCGACGTGGACATCAAGAACAGCCTGCCGACGGGGTTGATTATCCCGACGAGCGGCGCGGGGCTCAACCTGCAGGTCTTTGACGGCAGCGGAGCCTCGATCTCTTTCACGTCGCTGACCGGAGGGCTGTTCGGCAGCGGCATCCAGCTCACCGATCCTGGCCCGACCCCGGCCCAGCCCGATGGCACCAACGGCGGGGCCCTGGACCCCTACGACCCCACGAACGGGAACAACATCGCCATCGTCACCTTCGACCTGCAGGTAGCCGACTACGACCAGCCCACCGAGGTGATGGTCAGCACGGCTACGCTCACCAACTACACCAACGTGCCGGGCGGAGCCAACTTCGTCCCGGAGGGGCTGACGGACACGGCCACGGTCACCGCCCTGAACGAGGTGGCGACCAAGTCGCTGACCAGCACGTCAGAGACCTCGACCAGCGGCAACAATGTCGCCATCGGCGAAATCGCCCGCTATCGCCTGCTCGTCCAGGTGTCCCAGCTCACCGCCCCCGGCTTTCAGTTGCAGGACAACCTCCCCGCCGGCTTGACGTTCCTCAATGATGGCACCGCCAAGGCAGCGCTGGTGTCGAACGACGGCACCAGCCTGTCGTCGAGCATCCTCTCTGGACCTGGGCTGGACCAGATGGGGGACCAGACAACCGTCGGCAGCATCGTGCCCACGTTCGTCCTGCCGAGCAGTTCGATTCTCGGCGGTCCGTTCGGCGACGGGACCGACCCGACCTTCGACTTCGGCACCCTGACCAACTCGGACCGCTCGGACACCGAACACGAGTTCGTCGTCGTCGAGTTCAACGCCCGGGTGGACAACATCGCCGGCAACCAGGCCGGGACCCCGCTCACCGATCATTTCACCGTCCTGGTCAGCGGCCAGGGCCAGGCGACGTCGAATGACGTGCCAGTGACCGTGCAGACGCCGACGCTCAGCGTCACCAAGAGCGTCACGCAGTCCACGGCGCAGGTGGGCGATACGGTCACCTACGTGGTGAGCTTCACCAACACCGGCTCGGCGACCGGCTTCGACACGACCCTGCGCGACACCCTGCCGGCGTTCCTGAGCATGACGGGCGGCGGTGTTACGTACACCAGCTCAGGCGGCGCCGCGGGCATAGTCAACAGTTCGTCAGGCGGCAACGTGGCCATCGATGTTGCCACGCTGCCGGTCGGCGCCAGCGTGACGGCGACGTACAGCGCCACGGTGCAGCCAGGCGTCGTCCCCAACCAGACACTGACCAACTCGGCGCGGGTCGAAACGACCACACTGCCGGGGACCAACGGCACCCCCGTGAGCGATCCGAACAACCCGACCGGCTCGGCCAATACCGGGACGCCGGGCAATGCCGACGGCGAACGGACCGGCTCGGGGACGGGGCCGAACAACCTGTTCGGGACGGCCTCCCGGACCGTCACCATCCTGTCGCCGGTGCCCTCGAAACTGCTCGAGAGCACTTCCGAGGCATCGACCACGGGAACCAACGTCGCGGTGGGCGAGGTCGTCCGTTACCGGCTGGTGGCCGAGGTGCCGCGCAGCACGATGCCCGCCTTCCAGCTCGACGACCTGCTGCCGGGGGGGACGTCCTACCTGGCGGGCAACACTCGCCTGGCCTTTGTCTCCGCGACGGGGTCGGCCATCAGTTCCAGCACGCTGGGAACGACGCCGGGCGTGGCCAGCACCGACGTCACCACAGTCACGCCCACCTTCGACGCGTCCGGCACGTTCGGCACGGACGCGAATGGCCACCCGTTGTTCAGCCTGGGCAACCTGGTGAACAGCGGCACCGGCTCGTCGCCGGAATATGTCGTGCTGGAGTTCAACGCCCTGGTGGACAACGTCGCCACCGTCGTGGCCGGCGTCAACCTCGACAACACGTATAACGTCCTGGTCAGCGGCGCACAGTCCGGCCTGACCTCCAACACGGTCCGCACTTCCGTGGTCGAGCCGAAGATCGCCAACCTGACCAAGGCGATCTCGGTCAGCAGCGGCGACGCCGGCGACCCGGTGACCTACACCGTGACCTGGTCGAACTCCGGTGCCGCGACCGCCTTCGACGTCCACCTGAGCGACCCGCTGCCCACGTTCGTGACGCGGACGGGCAGCGTGAACGTCAGCACGACCGGCAACGTGACGGGCGTGAGCACGGCGGGGACAGTGGGCAACACGGTGGACGTGGTGCTGGCCAGCATGGACCCCGGGGCGACGGTGACCGTGACCTACACGGCCACGATCAACACCTCGGTGACACCGGCTCAGGTCGTCCAGAACACGGCCAAGCTCACCTGGACCAGCCTGCCGGGGACCAACGGCACGACGAACAATCCCACCGGCGGGCAGACCCCCGGCAATCCCGGCACTACGACCGGCGAGCGGGATGGCTCGCTCACCCAGCCGCAGGACAACTACGTCACGTCCGCCTCGGCGACCTTCACGGTCAATGTTCCCACGCTCACCCAGGTCGTCCACTCCACGTCGCTGGTCGGCACGACGGGCACGAACGTGAACGTCGGTGAGCAGGTCACCTACTGGGTGACGGCGACGCTGCCGGAAGCCACCTTCTCGGGCGGGCTGAATCTGAGCGATGCCCTGCCGCCGGGCCTGACTTACGTCAGCTCGCAGATCGTCTCCATCGGCAGCCAGATCAGCGGCTCGGCGCTGGGCGTTGGGGCGTCGGGCACCCTGTCGGCCTCGAACGTGGTGTTCAACCTGGGCTCGGGGGTGGTGAACACGCCGGACAACGTCGTCAACGCCGGCGACCAGATTGTCTTCCAGGTGGTGGCCGCGGTTGCCAACGTGCCGGGCAACACGGCGGGGACCACACTGACGACCAGCGCCACGCTCGCTTACGGTTCCGGAACCACACCACCGGCCACAGCATCGGTGCAGGTGGTCGAGGCCAAACTGACCCTGAACAAATCGGTGGTCGGCAACACGACGCTGGTCAGCCCGCTCGTCACCTACCGGGTGGTGGTGAGCAACCCCAGCAGCCCCGGCGGCGGGGACGCCTTCAGCGTGGTGATCGCCGACCCGATCCCCACCGGGATGAGCCTGGTGGCCGGCTCGGTGGCGGTCGTCTCGGCGCCCAGCTACGCGACGACGGCGGTGAATCCTGGGTCCTCGGTCAGCGTCAGTGTCAGCGAACTGCGCGGGGGTGACTCGGCGACGATCCAGTACCAGGCCCAGGTGCTGCCGCCGGCAACCCCCGGTGCGACGATCACCAACACGGCCACGGTGAACCAGAGCAGCCTGCCGAATAACGGCGGTCGGCCCGCTGCGCCGGTCTCGGGCAGCGCCACGGTCACCATTCCGGGCCCGCCCGTCATTCCCCCAGTGGGAGACGTCACGATCGGCGGTTGCAGCACCTGGGTGCTATCGACCAGCGGTTCCATCAGCGACACCACCACCGGGCCCTGGACCGGGACCGTCAACTACGGCGACGGCAGCGCCACCCAGGCGGTGGCGATCAACAACAGCACCAGGACGTTCACCCTGTTGCACACCTATCTGACCCGCGCCGTCTATCAGGTGACGGTCACCATTAGCGATGCCTTTGGCATTTCCACCACGACGTCGTTCGTCACGTACGCGGGGTTCCACGGCGGCCTGGTACAGCCCTACAGCCAGCTGGTCACGATCAACGACGGTTCGGTGCAGAGGTCGATGGTCAATTCGATCACCGTGACCTTCCCGACCCACGAGAACCTCACGACCGGGGCGATCAGCCTGACCACGCAGGCGGGGGCGACTGTGCCCTTCAGCACGATCACCCGGGACGTCAACGGCCAGACCGTGGAGTTCCTTCAGTTCACGGGATCCAACGTGATTGGCAACTCGCTGCCGGACGGCCGCTACGTGCTGACGATCAACGGCAGCAAAATCCATAACTCCCAGGGGGCGGCCTACAACAATGGCGGCACGATCAGCAACGCCTTCTGGCGAATGTTCGGGGATGCCTACGGCACCGCGAGCATCAACAGTGCTGCACTGACGGCCTTCCAGGCGGCGATGCGATCGGCGAATGGAACTCCCCCCTACTGCTGGTATTTCGACTACGATCAGAACTGCACGGTGGATGCAGTGGATTACAGCATGTTCCTGATGCGGTATGGCCACTCGATCTGATCGCCAACCGGAGAATCCGGAAGGGGGAACTCAACGGTGTTGGTTCCCCCTTCCGGATTCCCAGGATGCCTCTCACGGGAAGTTGGTGAGAATGAAGGTCGGCAGGAGGGTCCAGTTGGCACCCTGATTGAAGACGTTGCCGAAGTTCCGTCCGCCGCCATCGACCCGGCCCGTAAGGATCTCCCCCATGCCCGAGCCGGCCAGGGTGAACGTGTCATCCCCGTTGCCAAACCGGACGCAGACGTTCCAGACCTGGTTGTCGGTTGTCGGATCGAACGTCAGACTATCGTCGCCATTGCCGCTGATCCAGTTGAGCTTGCCGCCCGGGGCATTGACAACCGTCACGGTGTCATTGCCGTTGCCGAAGTTGAAGCTCAGGTTGCCACCGACCGTGCCCTGGAAATTGGTCAGGTCGTTGTTGCCATTCCAGGCGCTGATGCTCAGGTTGCCCTGGACCAGGCTGACGGGACTGAACACCACCGTGTTGTCGCCGGAGCGCAAATTCATCTGGACCGAACCAAAGACCGTCCCCTCCAGAGTGACGAAGTCGTTGCCCAGCGCGCCGGTCAAGGACACGTTGCCTTCCACCGTGCTTCCGGGAAAGATCCGGAAACTGCCGCTGCCGTTCCCCAGGACCGCCGTCAGGTTGCCAAGCACAAGCCCCGTGCCGGTTGTGTCCCCGATGGCCACGGAGTCGGCGAAAAACGGATTGACGACCGGGCTGCCCTGGAAGCTGACGTTGCCATCGACTTCGCCATCCTCGATGAACAGCCGGCCCACGTTTTTCGACAAGGCCTCGTTCATTGACAGGTTCTTGCGCACCACTCCCGGGCCGATACCGGGCAAGCCCAGTGTGACGTTATCGACCCCGGTACACGTCAGGCTTCCCAGGATCTGCGAGAACGGGTTGACGTTCAGGAAATCGCCACCGATGGGGGTGGGCTGGTTGCCGAGCACCGCTGTGGTATTGCCCTGGATCACGACCGGCTCGGTCCCGGCGAAGTCGCCCAGGTTAATGAATTCGCCCCCGGAACCTCCCAGGATGGTGAGGTTGCCGCCGAGGGTCCCGTTGAGGATACTGTCGAAGTGAGGAGTCAAGACGTCGGTGTTACCGTAGCCCAGATTCACCAGGAGGTTGCTCGTCAAGCGTCCGCCGCCCAGATTGACCGTGAGGTCATGATCGGTGTTGGAGTACAGGTTGATCAGAATGGTCGTGGGCGGCCGGTAGGAGCCGTAGTTGATGGTCGTGGCTCCGCTCACCTCGGTCACGCGCACCAACCCGCCTACCAACGTCAGATTCAGTCCGTCGCCTGGATTGACGAACGGCAAGGTGGGACGACCCTGGATCAGCAAAACGGAACTGGTGTAGTAGATGTTAAAGGCGGGGCACTCCCGCGCCTCCAGCTGTTCCAGTTGCAGACGGAAGGACGGACGTTTTGTGGTGCTTGGCGCATTGTGAGCCTCGGTTTAGTTGATCCAGGAACGGACAGGAATCAGGAAGCGTTCCAGGCCAGCCTCACCAGGGAGGAGACGCGAAAACTTACCATGCTGGAACAGTCAGCGTTAACGAAAATGTTTCGCTGGCGATACAAAAGCCCCCAGTCGGGTCCAGCAGTTCGGAACCAGCGGCTTTTCTGGTAGAATTGTGAGCAGTGGAAAAACAAGTGAGCCACGGAGGAACACAAATGGAGGGAATCCCTCGCTCGTGTTCCTCCGTGGCTCATTCCTGATTCGAGCAGAACGAGCCCCGACTCAAACCAGGAGGCCGGTCACCGGCTCACCCTGGACCAGCTCGCGCGGCTGGTTGAGGTGGTTGTAGACGATTGTAGCCGGATCGATGCCGACGCTGTGGTAGATCGTGGCCAGCAGCTCGCGCGGGTGGACCGGGTTCTCGACCGGGGCGGAAGCGGTCTTGTCCGACTTGCCCCAGACGTTGCCGCGCTTGACGCCAGCGCCGGCGATGACGCCGGTGTAGCAGTATGGCCAGTGGTCCCGGCCGTCGTCCTGGTTCTCGTTGCCCGAGGTGCTGACGCCGCGCTGCGGGCTGCGGCCGAACTCACCGACAGCAACCACCAGCGTTTCCGCCAGCAGGCCGCGCTGATCCAGGTCGGCGATCAGGGCCGACAGGCCCGCGTCGAGCATGGGGGCCGACTGGTTCTTCATGCGAGCGCTCAGGCCGGCGTGAACGTCCCAGCTGTGGTTGTCGCTGTTGGCCACCTTGGGCCAGTTCACCTCGACAAAGCGCGTCCCCGCCTCGATCAGCCGGCGTGCCAGCAGACAGCTCTGGCCGAAGGTGTTCCGGCCATAGGCGTCGCGGATGCTGGCCGGCTCCATCGTCAGGTCAAAGGCCCTGCGGGCCTTGCCGGAGATCACCAGCCCCAGCGCCTTGTTGTAATACTCGTCGAGGTCGTACTTGGTCGTGGCCTTCTCGAGGGCCGGCATGGCGGCATCGACGACCTCGCGCAGCCTGGCCCGCCGCTCCAGCCGGACCGACGAGACCTCGTCGCGGAGCCGCAGGTCGTCGATCTTGATGCGGTCCATCTTGGTCATGTCCATGTCGTCGCCGGTCGGGTAGAGCGTGTAGGGATCGTAGGCCCGCCCGAGGAAGCCGGCGCTGCCGCCCTTGCCGACCACGTTGGACTCCTGCAACGGCCGGGGCAGCATCACGAACGGCAGCATCGGCTCGGTGGGCGGCTTGAAGCGGATGATGTTGCTGCCGACGGTGGGGAAGTCCTTGGGGGAGGGCGGCTCCAGCTGGCCGGAGGGGCTGACCTTGTCGGCCGTGTAGCCGGTGAGCATCTGGTAGATGGCGGCAGTGTGGTTGAACAGGCCGACCGGGGTATAGCTCATCGACCGGATCATGGTGAACTTATCGTTCACCTGGGCGAGCTTGGGCATCAGCTCGGTGAACTTGATGCCGGGCAGTTTGGTGTCGATGACCTTGAAGACGCTCTTGACGTTGTCGGGGACGTTCACCTTGGGGTCCCACAAATCGAGATGGCTGGGACCACCCTGGAGATAGAGGAGGATGACGCTCTTGGCCTTGCCGAATCCAGGGCTGCCCTCAACGGACTTGTTAGCGGCCGCCCGGGCTTGCAGCTGGAACAGGCTGGCCAGGCTCAGACCCAGAATGGAGGAGCCGCCGACGCGCAGCAGATCGCGGCGCGTGATGCCGTCACACGTGTCCTTCCCTGGTCGTCCGGAAATCACGAGCATGGTCTTTACCTCTGAGCAGCGAGTTCGGGTAGGTCGGTTCGCTTCCGACCGGCAGAGGGCCGGAAACGAGGTAGGTACAGCCGAGGGCTGGTGTTCTTGTTACTGTAACGCTGCCCTGGGGCGGTCGTCAACAATCTTTCTGGATTTATTTCAATTGATCGATTCAATTGACGACTCGCCGAATGATCCCCAGCAGCTGCTCATCCTGATACGGCTTGACCACAAAGTCGCTGGCCCCGACCTCTTCGGCCTTGCGGCGGTGCTTGGCGGTGGACCGGGACGTGACCATCACCGCCGGCACGTGAGCCAGCGCCGGATCGCCCTTGACGCTGGCCAGCAGCTCGTAACCGCCCATGCGCGGCATCTCCACGTCCACCAGCATCAGGTCAGGCAAGGGGCCGGTCCGGTGCAGCAGTTCCAGCGCTTCCAGACCATCGCGGGCCGCCAGCACCTTCCAACCGATTCCCGTCAGCAGCCGGGTCATGACCCGGCGGACACTGGTCGAATCATCGACAATCAGGATCGTCAACCCTCCTGAAGGAGGTCTTTTCTCCCCTCGCGCCGCCGGAGAGAGAGGTTGGGGGCGAGGAGCAGGCCTTTTGCCTTCGTCCAGGTCGTCCGGGTTGAGGATCAGGATGACGCTGCCGTTGCCCAGCACCGTTGCCCCGGCCACCCCCGGCACGCGCCGCGGCTGGTTCCCCAGTGCCTTGACCACCACTTCCGTTGTGGCACGGTCTCCCGACCGTGCCACCAAATAGTCCACCACCAGGGCCAGGTGCCGGCCCGCCGAATGGACCATCAGCACCGGCGGTCGATCCACCAGTTGCGAAGCGCAGGCCGACCTGTCGGCCGGAGCGCACTGCGAATTGCGCGGCAGGCTCAGGGCCTCGGCCAGGTCCACGCGGGGGGCCTGCAATTCTCCCAGCTGGATCGTGCCCGGCTCCACCTCCTCGGCATCGACGTGCAACCGGCCAATCTGGGCGATGGCGGCCAGCGGCACGGCAAACGTTTGCCCGGCCGAGCGCACCAGCAGGGCCTTCATCAGGGCCAGCTGCACCGGCAAGCGAATGGTAAAGGTCGTGCCCTCGCCGAGCCGGGAACTCACCCTCACTGTCCCATTCAGCCGTTCCACGCGCGACTTGACAACGTCCAGGCCGACGCCCCGACCCGAGACCTCGCTCACCCGCCGGGCCGTGCTGAACCCGGGCTGGAACACCAGGGCCAGCAATTCCTCCTCGCTCAGGTGCTGGATCTCGGCGCCCAGGCAGCCGGACTCTCCCTGACAGGGCAGGTTCGCCAGAGCGGTGCGGCGCACCGCTTCCGGATCAATGCCGCCGCCGTCGTCGCTGACGTCCAGGACCACCCGGTTGCTTTCCTGCCGGGCCCGGATGCGAATGGTGCCCGTCTCGCTCTTGCCGCGCTCACGCCGCTTCTCGGCCGGCTCGATGCCATGATCGACCGCATTGCGCAGCAGGTGCAAGAGCGGCTCGGCCAACTCTTCCAGGACCAGCTTGTCCAGCTCGGTGTTCTCGCCCTCCAGGATCAGGTGAACGTCCTTCTTCTGGGCCCGGGCCACGCCGCGGACCGTTCGCTGCAGCCGGCCCGAGAGGTGTGACAAAGGCACCAGCCGCAGCCGGGTCAACCGGTCCTGGATCTCGCTGGACAGCTGCGCCTGCTGGCTCAACCCCGTTTCCAGTTCGCCGGTCAGCTTGCCCAGCTCGCTGGCCACCGAGGCAAGGTCCGCAGTGGTCTCCGTCAGCGCCCGCGACAACTGATGGAAGGGCGTGTAGCGGTCCAGCTCCAGGTCGTCGAACTCATTGGAACTCGGAACTCGGAGCGCGGAGCGCGGAGTGAACAATCGCTCCGCACTCCGAGTTCCGAGTTCCGAGTTCGAGTGGGCCAGGGCCGGCACTTCGTAGCGCGTCTCCAGGTCGCGGGCGGAGCGCTCCAGCCGCTCCGTGCCGCGCTGCAGCTCCTCGATTTGGCCCAGGCAGCGCGTCAGGCGCTGTTCCAGGCCTGTGCGTGCAATCACCAGTTCGCTGACCAGCCGGGTCAGGTCGTCCAGCCGCTCCAGAGGGACGCGAACGTACTTGTCGATCCGGGGCGGCACCTCGCTGCCCAGCGTCGGAGGAGCGCCCGGGATGGCCGTGATCTGCGCGGGCAGCGGAAGCGCTGGTTCTTCTTCCGGCTCCCGGATGCCGGCCAGTAACCGCTCGAAGCACTGGTACAGCCCTTCCAGGGTGGTCGGCGCCGTGCCGGCGGCCAGCTCCTCCAGGGCGTCGGTGGCGGTCACCAGCAGGGCGGTCGCATCGGGCGTGATGGGCCGCCGACCAGCGTAGAGCAGATCGAGCAGGTCCTCCATCCGATGCAGAAGGCGGGTCACCTCCGGCAGGCCGATCATCGCCGCCGAGCCTTTCAGCGTGTGAACGCTGCGGCGAATGTCCTGGAGGGCCTCCCGGTTTGCCGGCGTCTCCAGCAGCGCCGGCAACAGCCGGTTGATCGTCCGCAGATGATCTTCGGTCTCGTGACCGAACGTCACCAGCAATTCGGGATCGATCTCTTCAGCGGCCGTATCGCCTGGGAGTGAGCCCGTCCTGGCCGCATTCTGTTCACCATCCGGATCCTTCAGACGCAGGAAAAGCTCCTCGGCCTGCTGGACCAGGAAATCCTCGTCGAGGAGGCCTTTGCGCGCGCTGTCCAGGTAGAACTCGATCAGGTCCACGATCTGACCGAGCAGCGGAGGCTCATGGCTGGCAAGAGGGGTGCCAGTGGCAACCCGTTCCTCAAGGGCTTCTTCCAGCCGCGCGGCCATCCCGCTGAGACCAGGCAGACCGACCATGGACGCCGCACCCTTGATGCAGTGAACCTGGCGATGGGCCTCCTCCAGAACCTCAAGGTGAACCCGCACGCCTGCGTGCGCTCCGGCCGGCAGGCCGGCCTCCGCTTCCAGGTGGGCCAGGGCCGCAATCCCGGCGCGAATCTGCGGCAGATAGCCCTGGGCTTCCTCCAGGAAACCCTCCAGCACGTCCGGATCCACTTTCCGCACCGCTCTGGCAGGCATTGCTCGCCCTTTCTTCTCTCGACCCTGTGGGTTCGCCGCTCCGCGGTCAGGAATCAGGGGGAGAAAGAGTAAGATGAAGAGGAAGAGTAGGAAGAGGAGTAAGAGAAAGAGCAAGAGTAAGAGTAGGATCAAACGCATCCTCCAGGGCCGTCATACTCTTACTCTTCATCCTGCTCTTAATCCTCTTCCTACTCTTCCTCTTCATCTTACTCTTTCTCCCCTGACCCCAGACCGCCTCACCCCACCCCCGCCAGCAAGGAAATCTCGCTCTGGGAATCGCTTTTCAACGAGCGCGGCGGCGTGTAGAGGACGCCCGAATGGGAGCCGTTGGTTCCGGCGGAGCGACCGGGCACCGAGGCACCCGTGCTGGACTGCCACAGGTCGCCGGTCCGGCCGGGCAGCCGGAACGCCCGGAGCGATTCGCGCAGGTCGTCGGCCAGCTCGGCCAACTTGTTCACCGACTCCGCTCCCAGGCGCGTTCCGGCCAGGGTCTTTTGCGTCACCTCGGAGATGTCGTGCATGGTCTGCGACACCACTTCCGAGGCCGAGGTCTGGCCGCGGGCTGTCTCGGCGATGGCCAGGATCATCTCGGCCAGCTCCGTGGAGACCGTCTCGATCCGGCTCAGCGCCTGGCCGGCCTGGTTGGCCAGCCGGGAACCCTCGACCACCTCGCGGGTGTTTTCCTCCATGGCCGTCACCGCCTCGTTAGTTTCGCTCTGGATCGTCTTGACCAGGCTGCCGATCTTTCGCGTCGCGGAGGCCGAGCGCTCCGCCAGGCGCTCCACCTCCTCGGCCACCACCGCGAAGCCCCGGCCGGCCTCGCCCGCCATCGCCGCCTGGATCGAGGCGTTCAGCGCCAGGATGCTGGTCCGATCGGCAATGTCGTCGATCAGCTGGACGATCTCGCCGATCTGCTGGGTGCTTTCGCCCAGACGCTTGATCCGTCGGGCCGTCTCCTGCACCTGGTCGCGAATGCGGTTCATCCCCTGGATGGTCTCGAAGACCCGGGTGCTCCCCTGGCGGGCGCTGTCCAGCGCCTGGGTCGCCACCGAGGCCACGGTGCCTGCGCTGTCAGCCACCTGCCTTATCGATTCGGTGATCTGCCGGACGTTGCCGCCGGCTTGCACGATCTGGGCCGCCTGCCCTTCGCTGCCCTGGACCAGCTGGTCGGCCGCGGTGTGGATCTGCTTGCTGGCCCGGCTCACCTGGATGGTGGCGTCCTGCACGCTGCTGATGATGCGCCGCAGCTGCTCGATCATGAAGTTGAACGAGTCGGCGATGGCCCCGGTAATGTCGGCGTTGACCTCGGCTTGCTTGGTCAGGTCGCCCTCGGCGACGCCGCTGATGTCCTCCAGCAGCTTGGTGATCGAGGCCTGAATGCGATCGCGCTCCTCGCGGGACTGTGTCAGGGCCGTGACGTTGTCGAGCATGGCGTTGAGGGACAGGGCGAGCCGGCCCAGTTCGTCATTCGGGTTGTAGATCGGCGCGCGGGCCTGGAGGTTGCCCTGGCCGATCTCCTGGAACAGGTGCGTCAGGGCGTTCATCTGTCGGGTCAGGTTCCGCAAAATGGCCCAGACCAGTGCCAGCGTCAGGGCCACGGAGGCCGTGACCCAGCCCAGGAGGAAGTTCTTGTTCCACACCAGCCGGCCAAACGTGGTGCTGGCCGAGGTGTCGATCTGTGTGGTGGCATCGTCCAGGAGCTGGTTGATCAGGCCCAGCACCTCGTCGGTCAGCTCCTGATGGCGTGCCAGGTCGGCCGGAGTCATCGGACCCGCCCGGACGCTGATCGGCCGCCATTTTTTGCGCAGCGACCCGGTCGCGATCGGGTCAATGGGGTCGAGGGCCCTCAGGTCGGCGTCGATGGCCGACACCTGTTTCCTTGGTTCCTCGGCCTGGCGATACTGGGTCAGATGCTTCAGCAGGTCCTGGCAGTGCCGCAGCGCTTCGGCGCTGGCCAGGGCCTTGCGAGTGCTGGCCAGTTCGCTCCCCTGGCGGACCAGCAGCAGATACAGCAGCATGCCAATCGGCAGCGCAAACATCAGGCAGACGGCGATCAGCTTGTGCCGGAGCGTCAGGGGCCGGCGACACAGCGCCACGAGAAGATTTGATGATGTCATGGGCCTTACTCCCTTTCGGTCAGATGGATGAAGGAGGAAGGAGGAAGGAGGAAGCCGAACAGTTTTGATTCATCCTTCCGCCTTCATCCATCTGACCGTATCCTTTCCAAAAGACGTTCCAGATCAAGGACGCGCAGAATTCGGCCTGCCTGCGGTTCCGCCTCGGTTCCCGAGCCGGTCCGCGTTTCGGCCTGACCCAGCAGGTACGGTTGCACGGCCGCTTCCACCGGGGTCGTCAGGGCCGTGATCCGATCTTCCGGAAACCAGCAGATGGTCCGGGTGCCATCGACCAGCAGGCCGGTGGTCAGCTCTTGCCGGGGACCGTGGACAACGAGAAGCCGTTTCCTTGGCACGCCACATTCTTGTGGGACGGATTGGCAATCTGTCCTGCAGGAGTTGCCGTCTTCCGGGGGCAGTCCGAGAAACGTTCGCAGATCGATCACCGCGAGGATGTCGCCACTCAGGTTGCTTACCCCCCGAATCCATTTCGGGACTCGAGGTAACGGCGTCACGGGGGGCAGATTGCGAATCTCCCGCACGTGGCTCAGGGCGACGGCGTACTCGGCACCGGCCAGGGCGAAGAGCAAGTAGGGCTTCCCGGTGTCCGCCGGACTCGCCAGGGCGAGCAGGTCAGTGGGCTGCAGTTCGGGATCGTCCAGGGGCAAGGAGGGCGAGGCTTCCTCCGGTTCGGACGTAGGCCGGCCTTCCCAGGCCGGCTGGACACCTCGCCACAAGGAAACCCGTCCTGATTGAATCTCTTCCTTCGGCTCCTCCACCTGTGTTTCAGCGACCGGGGCCGCTGGTTCCAGGACCACCTCATCCGGCGGCTGCAGCTCGGTCTCGGACGGCAATTCGGGCGCCTCGACTTCGCTCGGCTCGGGGGCCTGCTCGTGCAGCAGGTCGTTCAGCAGCAGATCGACGGCGCTGGGACTCTCGGCAAGCTGGAGGGGCAAGCAGAGGTCCGTGAACAGGCTTTGCTGCAGCACGGCATCGAATTCGGCCAGCCAGCCCGGAGTCGGTTCGGCTGGCTCCCAGGCGGCGAGGTCGCCCGGGGGCAGCACGTCCTCCGGTTGGGGAATGTCCTCCAGCGACCGGAGCAGCTCCAGCGCCTCCTCCAGCGAGTCCTCCCGGTTGGCAGAGGGGTCGCTGGGGCTGTCCTCGGCAACCAGAAGCGGTTCGTTGGCCACGAGTCTTCTCCCTCCGCGTCGCAGCGGGACACCTCAGGGCTCCAGCGACTCGACCAATCCCCGCAGGTCGGCCAGGAACGCCTGGCGGGCCTCGTTCCAGTCGCGGGCGGCCGTCGGGGAGTGGAACAGCCGCATCAGCAACTCGAACGCGACCGTGAGCACCTCATAAAGATCCTGCGTCACGGCCACGAACTGCTGCCGGGGATCGCCTTGATCCCCGGCGCCGCCAAACAGGCGCCGCAAGTACTCCCAGGTCGATTTGTGCAGCCGGTTCCGCATGCGGACCGAGTCGCTCTGGAAGAGCGCGATCCGCTGATGCAGGTCCCGAACGGACTCGGCCCACGCACTTGTGGACTCCTCGCTCACGTGCGGCAGCCGGACCGCGACAAAAGCGCTCAGGCCCTTGACCATGGCGGTCATGGTGTCCAGGGCGAGCACGGCCCGACCGGCCTCGCACTGTTCCTGCAGCCGGGTGCGCAGCGTTTCCAGTGAGCAGAGCAGGGAGAGCAATTCGCTTTCCCACGCCCGATCCTGGCCATCGGCCGGCTTGACCGCCTTCTGCACGGACGAGGGCCGGCTCGATCGACTGACTTCGTGTTGTGTACTCATCACGGGCACCTCTCCTCGCGTTGGTCCGGATCAGGGATTGAACACGGCGCAGGCGCGCAAGCCGGGATGGCTGCCGGTCGGTTCCGGCGGGCAATGGCGTTCGACCACGCTCAGCAGCCCTTCGGGCTCGAAGGGCTTGGTGACGTACTCGGTGGAGCCGGCCATTCGGCCCCGGACCTTGTTGAAGAAGCCATCCTTGCCCGAGAGCATGACGATGGGCACGTTGGTCGTGTCGGCGTTTTGCCGCAGCAGCTTGCACAGCTGGTAGCCGTCCATGCCGGGCATGGTGATGTCCAGCAGGATCAGGTCGGGCACGCCGTGGTCGCGGATGACGTCAATCGCCTCGTAGCCGTTCCCGGCCGTGCGGGTGGCGTAGCCGCGCCGCTCCACGGTCATGGTCACCAGCTTGCGGATGGTCGGGCTATCATCGACCACCAGGATCATCTTGCGTCGGCCCGAAAGGGAGCGGAGCGGCGTCAGGCTATTGCGGTATTGCTGCAGCGCTTCCACCTGGGCGGCGAAATCGGTGTCCTCGGGGAACAGTTTCGTCGCCGTCTGCAGCAATTCCAGACCGACGTCCGGCTGTTTCAGGTTCAGATAGGCCAGTCCCATCTGCCAGGCCGTGCCGAAGTCGGTGGCGGGATCAGTCTGTTCCAGCCGTTCCAGGGCGGCGTTGATCTTCTCCTGGTCGAGTTTCAGCGGCCGGAAGAACAGCTCCGGATGCTCCAGCGTCAGGATGGCCCCACAGCCGCCACAGCGCTCGTCCTCTCCCGACACCACTATCTGACAGAAGGGACACTCCCAGCAATCCCCGGTCTCCGGTTCCACCGTGCCCGCCGCATCGGGGGATTCCGCAACCGGAACGCCACGGAGGGCGTTCCCTACAGGAGAAGCGTGTTCCTGTGGGGGCGGCTCGGCAGGAGCCTCGCCCTCCCCGACCTGTGGGACGGATTGGCAATCCGTCCTACCCGCGGTCCTCCGGCGGGGGCGGAGACGGGGCGACCGGCGGAACGCCACGGAGGGCGTTCCCTACGCCGGAGCCTCGCCCTCCCGGGTGGGGTGGAGGCGGGCTGCTGCGGAGGGCCAACTGGCCGCGATAGCGCGTCGAGGCCGGCCCGGGCCCGTTCGTTGGCCGGATTCACTTCCAGCACCTTTTCCAGGAAGCGCACGCCTTCCTCGACCGACTCGGCGACGCTGGCCAGCCACAGCCAGGCCATCTCGTTGCCCGGGTCGGCCTCGACCGCTTTCTGTAACAGGGTCCGGGCCTGGACGCGGTCCTGGGCGCGGGCGGCGGCAATGCCGGCCTGCACCCGGGCGGCGCGGATGGCGCCCGCGCCTTCTCGTGCTGCGGGTTGATCTCCAGCACCTTTTCCAGGAAATGCACCGACTCCAGCGGCGACTCGGCCAGGCCCGCCAGCCACAGCCAGGCGGTTTCGTTGCGCGGTTCCTGCTCAACAACCTGGCGGATCAGCTGCCGGGCCAGCACCTTGTTTCCCGCCTTGGCCGCGGCGACCCCGTCTTTGAGCAGCTGCAGCGCCTGCGACACAATCATCCTCCTTCAGTACCTCGTGCGCTCTCCAGGAGCGAGTCTTGGGCCGATCGGGCCATCCGGGGCGGTGCCCGGCTGGCTGCGCGTTTTCTGGATCTATTTCTGCACAGCCACTCTGGGCGAGCAGGCGACAGTCGCCGTCTCCGGCGTTGGTGACGGGATCGGTCTGGATGCGCGGAGAGCGGCAGGATACCAGACACTCTTAACTGTGGGACAGGAAACGATTCCTGTCCAATCCGAATTTTGCAATTGTCGAAATTCCCTGACCGTCACGGATTTTGGGGAGGGAGGGGACGCCGCCGAGACCCAAGGGGTGAGGCCGCCACACCGCCAACGGCGCTTTTGCTTGGCGGTCTCGCCAGGAGATGCCCAGGCGTGTCCGTGCTTGCCCCACCGCTGACAAAAAAGCGACACCGCCACCACGCCACCAGCACACGCTGTCTCTTCGGGTCCTCTGGGGGCACTAAGCCCCCGGGCTCGCCGCGCTGCGCCGCTCGCCACAATCCAGAGGACACCCGCCGCTTCCGTTCCTGCGCCGAAACTCCGCTTGACAGCCCATCGTCGGTGAGGCTATCACGCCCCTCCTTTGCGCTCCGGTTCCGTCTCCAGGAGGTCCAGGCATGCGAACGAGCCGCCTTTCCGCAGGGATGCTGGGTTTTGGCTTCATGGCGTTGTGGTCCCTGGCCGTTGCCGGGGAACACCAGGCGACGACGCGCCCCCAGACTCGGGTTCAGGAAGTCATCTACCAGGGCAACAAGCACCTGAGCAAGGAAGAACTTGACATGCTGACCGGCATCAGCAAAGGCCAGCCGCTCAACCCTCGGGCCAACCAGGAAGCATGCCGGAAAATTGTCTGCAAGCTCAACGAGGCCGGTCGGCCGTTCGCCAGCTGCGAGCTGCTCAGCGGCGACACGACCGGCGACACCAAGGTCATCTTCAACATCACCGAAGGGGCCAAGGCGTATCTGCGGGCGATCTACTTCAACGGCAACAAGTGGGCCAGCGATGGCCGACTCATGGCCCAGATCCAGACCAAGCCGCTCGTCAACGGCGTGCTGGCCACCAGGTATCGCCCCGATGACTTTCAAGCGGACATTGAGAGGCTCCGCGAGTACTACAAGACCTTTGGTTTCCTCGCAGTCCAAATCACGCACGGCATCGAGATAACTGAGGACGGCCGGGATGTGATCGTAACCTACTACGTCGATGAAGGCCCGCGCACGACTCCACCGAAACCGAACCCGAACATCGTGAGCGACCGGTCTGTGCCTAACGAGCAACTGCTGCAACTCTGCTCGGCCAAGCCAGGGGAGTATTACAGCGAGCCCGTTGTCAAAGGCGACCCCTGCAAGTTAACGGATTACATCCCCTTGGGCCCGAGCCGCATTGTCACCATCCAGGCTACCCAGGTCACCAGTCAGGACGTATCAGGGGCTATCGACCGGACCGTCAATGGACTCGTCGCCGGGATCAAGGATTTGATCAGCAAGACCGACTGGAACGCGACCGTCCAGGCCATCACGGTTTTCCTTCGAGAGTTGCAAGGCATTGATCTTGGCTCCCCCACGGGTTACAGTAAACCCTTGTGAGTCTCTGATGCGCGCTGGATTAGGCAACCGGAGTCCGGGGTTGACACCCCGCAGCAAGGCCACAATCCCATGAGCGCCCAATCTTCCATCCCTGGCGACCTGCGCTTCCAGTTTCGGCTGGCCTGTCTGGAGCTGGAGCAGCGTCTTCGCTCCGGCGACGACTGCTCCTGCGACAAGCTCCTGTCCGAATACCCCCTGGTCGCCGCCGATGCGGACTCGGCCACGTCCCTGATCGTCCATGAACTGGCACTGCGCCGGGAGCTGGGCCAGGTCATCATTCCCGCCGACTACCTGCGCCGCTATCCGCAGTGGCGCGAGCCGCTGCGGCTGAAGCTCGAATCGCACTGGCCGCCGGCCGATGCATCACCGAGCCTGGCCACGGAGGACGAGAAAACCGTCTCCAACGGGCCGGCGCCTTCCTTGGCCGACCGCTTGCCCGTGCGTACCCTCGGTCACCACCGGTTGCTGCAAGTGATCGGCCAGGGCGGCATGGGTGTGGTCTGCAAGGCCCAGCACACCCTCTTGTGCAAGACCTTCGCCCTGAAGATGATCGCCAACGGCGTGCTCGCCAGCCCCCTGGAGGTGCAGCGCTTCTTGCGCGAGGCGAAGGCCGCGGCCGACCTGGACCATCCGCACATCGTGCGCATCTTCGAGATCGGTTGCGACAACAACCAGCACTACTTCACCATGACCTTCATGCCGGGCGGCGGCCTGGGCGACCACAAAAAGCAGTTCGCCGAGCCGTGGGCCGCTGCCCGGCTGGTGGAGAAGCTGGCCCGGGCGGTGCATTACGCCCACGAGAAGGGCATCGTGCATCGCGACCTGAAGCCGGCCAACGTGCTGCTGGACGAGGCCGGCGAGCCGCGCATCAGCGACTTCGGCCTGGCCAAGCTGCTGGACCGTGACGAGGACCAGACCCTGAGCGTGGCCGGGCAGATGCTCGGCACACTGGCGTACATGCCTCCGGAACAGGCCCGCGGCCAGCTGGAGCGGATCGGCCGGCCCTGCGACGTCTGGGCCCTGGGCGTCATCCTCTATGAGCTGGTCACCCAGCGGCTGCCGTTTCAGGCAGCCGATCGCGAAGCCCTGCTCGGCAAGCTCACCAGCGAGGAACCGCCCTTCCCCCGTTCGGTCTCTCCCGGCTGCCCGCGGCAGCTGGAAGCGATCATCCTCCGCTGTCTGGAGAAAGACCCGGCCCGGCGTTACCAGACCGCCCTGGAACTGGCGGAAGACCTGCACCGCTTCCTCAACGACGAGCCGGTCCGGACCACAACGCGCTGGTCACGGCGGTTGTGGCCGCGCCAGCGCTGGCTGCGCCGGACCCTCGCTGCTCTGCTGCTGCTCGGTACGCTGGCCACAGCTCTCTTCGCCGTCCTGCCGGCCCGGCTGGCCCCGGCTGATCCTGCCGAAGCGAAGAAGGAACTGCTGACCAGACTCCGGTATCGGGAGCGCGTGACGCTCATCGGCCCAGGCGGGCCTGCCGCGCTGGTTCGAGCGGAGCCTGGGCACGGGCAGCCTCACCTTGCCCGAAGGCCAGGCGAAAGAGCCGCCCCTGCTGCTGACCTGGAATTATGCTTGCTTCGAGCTGGTGCCGGACCCCTGTTCAGACTCCTATCGGCTCAGCGCCAGCGTCCGCCAGGATAACAGCCAGCGCGGCGAGACCGGGATTTATTTCCTGGGCACGGCCAACGAAACCACGGACGGCAAGAAGTGCCGGTATCTGTTCACGATCAACTTCGCCGACCACGGCCCGCTGGCCGGCAAGATCTACCTGTATGCCCGGCGGATCGGGGCCGGGACCCTCGGCGAAACGTCACGCATCGCCGAGAAGGAACTGCCCCGGCAACCCGGTGCCTGGCGTGATCTGGAGGTCAAGGTTGCTCCCGAGAAGATTGACGTTCTCCTGAACGGCGATCCGCTGTGGTCGCTCACTCCGGAGTATCTGCTCCAGCGGGTCGCCAGCATCCACCCGGGACAGAAAGAGCAACATCCTCCGCCCCAGCTGAAACTCCGCAGCCCGATTGGACTGTATGGGCTGGAAACCGGAGCATCGTTCCGCAACGTGATTTTCCAGCCTCTCTGATCCCATTACTCCGAGGTACTCCACAATGGCAAAAGTGAAGCCCAAGACAAAGAAAAAGGCGCTGCCTCCGGGCAAGAAGAAAGCAGCAGCCAAGAAGAAGGTCCTGAAGTCGAAGAAAGCCAGGGTGCCCGGCCCGGCGCCTTCGGTCCGGATCACGATGCCCGCCTTCGGGTCTCCCCTGGTGCTCGACCCGACCGGGACTTACCAGGTGAGCGCGACACACACGCTCGCGAATCCGACGTCCGCAACCAGCTGGATCGTTCTGGACGGCTCCACCGGAGCGGTCGGCACGGTCGTCGGGACGCTCGTCAGTGGTTTGGCATCGCCGGTGCAGTTCTCGTACCCCACGGACGGCACGATCCCCGCCGGGGGCAATCACGTGCTGTACGTTCGCATAGACGACGGCTACAACGCCGCCACGGACGACATCCTCGTTCAGGGCCCCCCGGCCATGATCGTGGTCCCCGTTCCCGTTCCCGTCCCCGTTCCAGGCCCGATGTGAGAGCTTGACCCCGAAGCCGCTTGCGGCCTGGCGCACCTGGCTGGTGCGCCAGGCCGCAAGCGGCCTTGGTCCGTGGCCTTCCAGGAAAGCACCCATGCACGATCCCATCGCGGAACAACACACCCGGCGCGACCTGCTCAAATCTGTCCTTGGCGTGTCCGGCGCTCTGCTGGCCGCTGCTCCGGCCGACCTTCCGGCCCGGGACAGCACGCCGGCTGGCCCAGCCGAACCTCATCACGGAGGAGAACCGCAAGCCAGGCTCCCTGGACTGGCAGTTGACCCGCGTTCGGCTCGACAAGATGAGCAGCTTCCGCAGCCGGTGGATCGAGGGCTACTGTTCGCACCAGTCGGTGCAAGCGGGCGACGAGCTGCGGATCATGGTCAGCACCGCGCCCGCGGCCAGGTTCCAGATCGAAATCTTCCGCACCGGCTACTACGGCGGCCGGGGAGCCCGCCTGCTGACGACGCTGGGCCCCTTCCAGGGAAAACCGCAACCGGTGCCGGACGTCGGCCCGCGCCGGCTGCGCGAGTGCAAGTGGGAGCCGTCGGCGACCCTGAAAATCCCGGCCGATTGGCCCAGCGGCGTTTACCTGGGCCGGCTCACCACTCTGCCTGAGAAGGACACCGAGCCTTACTGGCAGAGTTACGTGGTCTTCATCGTCCGCGACAATCGGCCCGGCCGACATCCTGCTGCAATGCAGCGACAACACCTGGCAGGCCTACAACCGCTGGCCGGACGACTATTCGCTGTACACCAACCCCAAGGGCACGCAGGGGCCCTGGAGCGACGTCAGCTTCGACCGCCCCTACGCCAAGTACGCCCAGATCTATGACAACCCGCAGTCAATCGGCTCGGGCGAGTGGCTCTGCTTCGAGTTCCCGCTGGCCTACTGGCTGGAACAGCACGGCTACGACGTCAGCTATTGCTCGAACAGCGACATGCTGACGCCGGAACGGGGCCAGAAGTGCAAGGCCTTCATCAGCGTGGGGCACGACGAATACTGGGACATCCGGGCGTACAACAGCGTCAAGGCGATGCGCGACGCCGGCGTCAGTCTGCTGTTCCTCTCCGGCAACGCGGTCTGCTGGGTGACGCCGTTCAAGCCCAGCAGCGACGGCCGGGCCAATCGCATCATCTTTCGGGGCGGCCCCTACGGCGGCAAGTACAAGCTGGCCGAGCAGCGCGAGAAGGACCACGGCCCGTTTCCGGAGCGCGGCCCCGACGAGGGTTACCTGATCGGGGCCCGCAACGTCGAGCCGGTCAACGGCGGCGGCGACTGGACGGTCACGAAGCCGGACCACTGGATCTTCGCGGGAACCGGGGTCAAGAAAGGCGACCGGATTCCCGGCCTGATCGGCTGGGAGTATCACGGCGACCCCCCAGGCGGACATCGCGGGCCTGGAGATCGTGGCCGAGGGGACCGCCTGGCAGGGCGGCACCCGGCCGCAGCACTGGACGGCGACGATTTATCCGGGGCCCAAGGGCAACCTGGTGTTCAACGCCTCGACGATCTTCTGGTGCCAGGGACTGAGTTCGCCGCCAGGGCACATGCTGCCGTGGTCGCACTGGAGCCGGCCTCACGGCCCCGATGCCCGCGTGCAGCAGATCACGCACAATGTGCTGCGCCGGGCCATTGGTGGGAAGAAGCCGTAAAAGCCGTTGACCGCCATTCTCTCAAGCACTTACCATGAACAGCGTGGCCGGTGAAGAAAAGGATTGAGCCAGGTGGTCGCCTGGCAAGAAGAAAGAACAGCAACACGACCATGCACGCCAACGACATCCGCAAATACCTGGGACCTTTCGAGCCGTTTCGTATCACGATGGCCGATGGGACTGCCTGGAAGCATCTGGTCGCACGCCCACACCCCTGGCGCAAACAGCTCTATCTCAAGGGCCGGAACATGACCGTCCGCCAGCTTGTCGGCGGCATCCTCGCGGACAGGCTGACCGAGGAGCAGGCAGCCGCGAACTGGGACCTCCCTCTGGAAGCAATTCGTGAGGCGCTGGCCTACGCCGAGCAGAACAAGGAACTGCTGGAGTACGAGACGGCCTACGAGCGTTACCTGTCTTCCCAGCGAGGAGTTCGCCTTGTCTCTGGCCCTCGCCCTTGACGACTGCGCCTGTCATTGCCTCACAAGGAAGGCTGTTTCAGCCCCGCTACCATGGCCACGAGTGGTCCCGCCCACCGCGGCCAGCAGCGCAGGAACACTAATCCGCGCTAATCTTCGCTAATCGAAGGAAAGAAACCCGTCTTCCGATTAGTGAGGATTAGCGTTGATTAGTGTTCCAACCAGGGTCAGGAGCGTCCCCGTGCAACAAGAGGGAAGCCAGGAGCAACCGCCCAGATCACTCCGCGACCTACCACAACTTGACAAGCCTCTGAGCATCGCCGGCCGCCACCTGCTTGCCATTCGGTGCCAGCAGCCAGCCGCTTGCCTGTTCACTCCTTCCTGGGCACGGCCAGAGGAACTTTAGCTGTCTTCAGGATCTCGTCAAACACCGGCTGCATTCCCTTCAGGATCTTTTCGGAGGAGGTGGGCTCACGTTTCTTGGCGTCATCGTAGAAGTCAACCAGCCCACAAGCGAAGCAGATGACCATGTCCACGGTCTTGTCCCCGTGGGTCGCTCGAATCCCGTGTCGGGGCTCAAAGCAACGGGCCGTCTGCCCTCTCCCGACCGCCACGTCAAGTGCGTTCTGCACGTTCGTCCGAGTCTCACCTGCCTTCAGTGTCGTCTTGCCGAGCAACAACCAGCCGTGGAAACGGGGCGCGTTCGGGTCTTCTGCCGCCTTCTGTTCAGGTAATGGCTCCAGCGAGTACAGCTCAATCTGGTCGGCCTTTTCCAGGACCTCCGCGGCCTTCTCGGGCAGCCCACCTTTCCCGAGCTTGATGGCGACCACCTGGCCGGAACCGTCCGTGCTGACAGATGCCAACACTCCTAACACAACCCGTTGCCCAGCAGCCGCGTTGACGAGGTTCTGGAACACGGCGAAAGGTACCGGTTTCTCTCCCTCCCCTTTCGGCTGGGAAATGCTGACTTTCCTGCTCACGTCCAGCGTTTTCTTCTCCGGCTTCTTCCCTCCCTCCACCCTGACCAGGATGGTCAGCTTGGAGTCTGTCAGTTCAACGAGCAATCCCTGGAATGTCTCGGCCAGCCCGAAGCCGGCAAGGATGAGGAGTGAGAGGGTGGCCGCGAGGCTGCGCCGCAACATGGATCTCTCCTTGTCTACCCGTGATGAACAGAAGTTCGTGGATCGAACGCCACGCAACACCTCCCAGCCTACCTGGCTGGCATGCGTGCGCCAAGAACCTGCCGGGACATTCTTCCAGGCAGTTCGTGGATAGACTGTCTGAGCGTAACCTCGACGCGATCGCCCGATCCGGTTTGTGCAAGCGAGCGGCGCCGCGAAGGGAGCAACCGTGAAGACGGAAGAAGAACTGCTGTCGGCCATCGACGCCGACCTGGCCGCGGACGCGCCCTCGGCCCTGGAGCGTCTGGCCCGCGCCGCGCCGCCGCACTTACGGGTCGTGCTGGCCAAAGTCGCTGAGGGCGAGCAGCGGCAGGCCCTCGCCGCCATCCCCGGAGAACGCCTCACTGTGGTGTGAATCATGCCGACCGAAGAAGACAATCTTCCCAGGTCCGCCGTCACCAAACGGAAGGATCACGGGTTCGGCCAGATCCTCGCAAGGCGACCTCCCTGACGAAAAAACGTTCACCGCAGCAAGAGGACTGTTGCATTCCAGGCGAGCGCTGGCATGATGGGAGGGTGGGTCGAGGATGTACGCGCCGCCCACGTGGAAGGTGCGCTCAGGAGAAGCCGATGCCTGCGTTGTGGATTGTCGCCCTGTTCCTGGTCACGGCCGCGACCTGGCCGGCGAGCTTGGCCGCCGCCGAGCCCGCTCCATCGTTTCAGAAGCAGGTCGCTCCTCTGCTGACCGCACGCTGTCTCCGCTGTCACAGCGGCAGCAAATCCAAGGGCGACCTCGATCTGACCGCGCGTCAGGCCCTGCTCAAAGGCGGCAAGACTGGACCCGCCCTCGTGCCGGGCAAGCCGGCCGACAGCCTGCTGTTCCAGCGCGTCCGCGACCAGGAGATGCCGCCCAGCGGCAAACCGCTCACCGAATCGGAGCGGCAACTGCTCCACGACTGGATCGCCGCCGGCGCTCAATGGGAAGGGCCGGCGCTGTCGCCTCCCCGGACAGAGGAGCTGCGAGCTGGCCGGGATTGGTGGTCGTTCCGGCCGATCAAGCGGCCGCAAGTCCCGGACGTGTCGCCCAAGGCCTGGGTCCGCAATCCCATCGATGCTTTCGTGCTGGCTCAGTTACAGGCGCACCGCCTGGCACCCGCCGAGGAAGCGAACCGCCGGACCTACGTCCGTCGCGTCACACTCGATCTGATCGGCTTGCTGCCGACGCCGGAAGAGGTGGAAGCGTTCGTCAACGACAGGTCGGCGGACGCTTACGAGAAGCTGGTTGATCGCTTGCTGGCGTCGCCGCACCACGGCGAGCGCTGGGGCCAGCACTGGCTCGACGTGGCCCGCTTTGCCGAAAGCTCCGGCTACGAGAACAACGTGCCTCGGGAGAACGCCTACCACTACCGCGATTACGTCATCCGCTCCTTTAACGAGGACAAGCCCTATGACCGCTTTGTCCGAGAGCAGCTGGCGGGGGACGCCGTGGCCAACGGCGATCCGCTGGTGGACTCGGCCACCGGGTTCCTGGTGGCCGGGCCGACCGATCTGAACGTCACGCAAATCCCGGCGGCCGTCTTGCAGCAGCGCATGAACGATCTGGACGACATGGTTTCGACGATGGGCTCGGCGTTCCTGGGCCTGACCGTCAACTGTGCCCGCTGCCACGACCACAAGTTCGACCCGATCACGCAGAAGGACTATTACGGTTTGCAGGCCGTCCTGGCGGGGGTTCGCCATGATGAGCGGCCCTTGCACGACCAAGGGTACGAGCAGCGCCGGCGTGAAACGGAGATGATCCAGACCGAGCTGGCGACCCTGTACCGCAAGCTCGACAGTCGGGAACCGCTGGCAGGCGAGCGCGGTTCGCCGCCCCGGCGTCCGCCGGTTAATTCCCGGCGCAACGTGGAACGCTTCGCCCCGGTCGGGGCTCGCTTCGTGCGCATGTCGATCTCGGCCACAGTCCTGAACGACCCGCCGGGCCTGGACGAGTTCGAGGTGTACTCGACCGATCCAGCGCCCCGCAACGTGGCCCTGGCCACCGCCGGGGCCACGGAGGCGGCTTCCTCGCGGATGGGCGAGCGAGCGCGCATCAAGTACCTCAACGACAGCCGTTTCGGCGACAACCTCAGCTGGGCCTCTGGCTCCGCCGGCACCGGTTGGGTCATGATCGAGCTGCCCCAAAGCGGGACCATCGAGCGCGTAGTCTGGGGCCGGGACCGGGAAGGGACACGCTTCAACCGACTCGCCTCGGAGTACGCAATCGAAGTCTCGACGGACGGCAAGGAATGGAAGGCGGTGGCCGGCTCGTGGGATCGGCTGCCGCTGCCCAGGCAAGGCAACAAGCCGGTGCCTCCGCCACCACTCGAAAGCGAGACGGACACGCCGGAAGTGAAGGAATGGCTAGCCCAGGTCAAGCGTCTGGAGGCGCGCCTGGCCGAGCTGCTGCAAGGACCGACAGTGTACGCTGGCTCCTTCCGGCGGCCGGGGCCAACGCACGTCCTCAAGGCGGGCGATCCGATGGTGCCCCTTGAGGAGGTTGGCCCCTCGGCCATCCGCGTGTTGGGGCGCCCGCTGGCGGCGGGTCGGCAGAAGCCGGAACAGCAGCGCCGGCTCGCTCTCGCCGATTACCTCACGGATGAGCGGAATCCGCTGCCGGACCGTGTTCTGGTCAATCGCCTCTGGCACTATCACTTCGGTCAGGGTCTGGTCCGCACTCCCAGTGACTTCGGCTTCAATGGCGATCGTCCCTCGCACCCGGAGCTGCTGGACTGGCTGGCGACCGAGTTCCGGGCCAACGGCCGGCGACTGAAGCCGTTGCATCGGTTGATCGTGCTGTCCAGCGCCTATCGCCAGGCGACCCAGCCCAACGCCCACGCCCAGGCGATCGACAGCGGCTGCCGCTTGGTGTGGCGATTTCCGCCGCGCCGGCTGGAAGCAGAGGCGATCCGTGATTGTCTCCTCCAGGTCAGCGGCACTCTGGATACCCGGATGGGCGGTCCCGGATACAAGCTCTGGATCTATCCGCCGGCTGGCGTGGTTCAGTACAGGCCCAAGGAAACGCTGGGGCCGGAGGAGTTCCGGCGGATGGTCTACCAGTTTCGGCCGCGCATTCACCGGGACGCGACGTTTGGCGCCTTCGACTGCCCCGACGCCTCTCTGCCCGCGCCACGGCGTACGGTTTCGACCACGGCGTTGCAGGCGCTCAACCTGCTGAACAGTCCGTTTGTCCTGGATCAGAGCGAACGCCTGGCCCAGCGGCTGGCGAGAGAGGCGGGGAAGGAGGCCAGCGCTCAGGTGCGTCGGGCGTTCGCGCTTGCTTTTGGACGGGAGCCGACACGGGTAGAGCAAGAGGCGTCCGTGGCCCTTGTCCAGAGGCATGGGCTGACCGTGTTCTGTCGCACGCTGTTCAACGCCAACGAGTTCGCGTACCTGCCGTAGTGTGGGCCGAGGAGTCTTCTGATGATCAATCGCCGCGATTTGCTCGCCGACCTGGGCACTGGCCTGGCAGGCATCGCCCTGGCCACCCTTCTGGCCGACCACAGCGCTCGCGCCGCCGAGCCGATCCGCCCGGCCATCATCCCAGCCTCGCCGCTCGCACCTCGGCCACCGCATCATCCCGCCAGGGCCAGGCGGGTGCTGTACGTCTACTGCGCCGGCGCCTGCAGCCAGATCGATACCTGGGATTACAAACCGGAGCTGATCGAGCGGCACGAGCAGCCCATGCCGGGCGGCGACAAGATCATCACGCACCTGGGCGCCCAGGGCAACCTGATCAAGAGCCCCTATCCCTTCCGGCCGCGCGGTCAGAGCGGCAAGTACGTCTCGGACCTGCTGCCACACCTGGCGGAGCTGGCCGACGAGATGTGTTTCGTCCACTCGATGACCGCGAGGGCCAGCAGCCACGGACCGGGCGAGGCCCAGATCACCACGGGTTTCACGATGGAGGGCTATCCCAGTGCCGGGGCCTGGGTCAGTTACGCCCTGGGCAGCGAGCAGCAGAACCTGCCTGCCTTCGTCGCCATTCCCGACATGCGCGGCACCCCGCAGATCGGACCGGCCGCGTGGAACAACGGCTTTCTCCCCGCCCTGTTTCAGGGCACCGCCTTCAACGCCGACAAGCCGATCACCAACCTGACGCCATCCCGTGCGATCGCCGCCAGCGCGGAGGACGCCGGCAGAGACCTGCTGAAGCTGCTCAACGACGAGCATCTCAAACGCAATCCTGGCGAGTCCGAACTCAGCGCTCGCATTGCCTCCTATGAGCTTGCCGCCCGGCTGCAGCTGAGCGCCCCCGAAGTAAGCGACCTGTCGCGGGAAAGCAAGGAGACGCAGGATCTATACGGAGTCAACGACACCAATCCCCTGCTGGCCGGGTTTGCCAGGAACTGCTTGCTGGCCCGCCGTCTGCTGGAGCGCGGCGTTCGCTTTGTTCAACTCATCAACGGTGCTTATGCGTCGATGCCGGGGCGCCTGAACTGGGATTGCCACCTGACCCTCAAGAGCGACTACGATCGCCACGGCCCGATCCTCGATCGGCCGCTGGCAGGGTTGCTGCGCGACCTCAAGCGGCGCGGCCTGCTGGAGGACACGCTGGTCGTCTGGACCACCGAGTTTGGCCGGATGCCGACGTTTCAGGCGCGGACGCAGGGCCGGGACCACAATCCCCGGGGCTTCACCGTCTGGTTCGCGGGGGCTGGCGTCAAGAAAGGCTTCAGCTACGGGGCCACCGATGAGTTCGGCTACCAGGCGGTCGAAAAGGTCGCGACCATTTACGACTTCCACGCCACGCTGCTGCACCTGCTCGGCCTCGATCACGAACGGCTCAGCTATTACCACAACGGCATCGAGCGCCGACTGACCGACGTGCATGGCCAGGTGCTGCGGGGAGTGCTGGCGTGATTCTCTGAAGGCCGGTGTCGTGAGGACGAGGCTCTTGCCGAGCCGGGAGGGCACAAGGCTCGGCGGGAGCCTCGTGAGGGAAGTTCCCGAGAATGTGGTGGCATTCGTGGCCCACCCTGGGATAATGGCCTGTTCTCTTCTCAACCCCAGGACGACCGGAGAGGTCGCACTGCGGCCCAACGCCGCCCGCGGCCCCCGGCTACTTGAAGGATGGTGAACGATGCCAGCGCCCAGCGCCTACGACCCGTTGCGGACCACCGACCACGCCCCGGCTCCGGAACCAGAGGTGCCCGCCCCAGAGATCGGCGAAGCGTCCTCGTCTCCCGCCGGCAAGACCACCGTCACGCACCATCCCAAAGGGGTCGCGGAGTCACAGGACGGCTCCGCGACCGCCCCTGCCGAGCCAGAACCCCCGTCCATCCCCGGCTACGAAATCGAGGGCGTGCTCGGCCGCGGCGGCATGGGTGTCGTGTACAAGGCCCGGCACCTGGCCCTCAAGCGGACGGTGGCCCTGAAGATGATTCGGGCCGGCCACGCCGGTTCCCAGGACCTGGCCCGCTTTCGGGTCGAGGCCGAAGCGGTGGCGCGCTTGCAGCACCCCAACATCGTGCAAATCCACGAAGTGGGCGCAGCCGAGGGCCACCCCTACTGCGCCCTGGAGTTTGTCGCGGGCGGCAGCCTGGCCCAGCGGCTTCTGGGCCGGCCCTTGCCCGCCCGGGAATCGGCCCGCCTGGTCGAGGCGTTGGCGCTGGCGATGCAACTGGCGCACAGCCGCAACGTGGTGCATCGCGACCTGAAGCCGGCCAACGTGCTGCTGGCGGCCGACAGCACGCCCAAGGTCACCGATTTTGGCCTGGCCCGGCAGACGGACAGCGACAGCGGCGAGACGCAAGCCGGGACGGTGATGGGCACGCCCAGTTACATGGCCCCGGAGCAGGCCTCGGGCCGCGCCCATGAGGCCGGTCCTGCCGCGGACGTCTACGCGCTGGGCGCCATCCTGTATGCGTGCCTGACGGGCAGGCCGCCGTTCCAGGGCAAGACCGTGGTGGAGACGCTGGACCAGGTGCGAACGCAGGAGCCGGCGCCGCCGTCACGCTGGCGCTCCGGTGTGCCGCTGGACCTGGAGACGATCTGCCTGAAGTGCCTGCGGAAGGAGCCGGAGCGGCGTTACTCGAGCGCTCGAGCGCTGGCGGAGGATCTGCGCCGCTGGCAGGCGGGCGAGCCGATCGCGGCGCGGCCGGTGGGAACGTGGGAGCGCTGCTGGAAATGGACGAAGCGTCGCCCGGCCGTGGCGGCACTCTCGGCTGCGGTGTTCATGGTGCTTGTTGCGGGAATCGGGGGAGTCACCTGGCAATGGCAGGAGGCGGTTGCTCAAAAGAACAATGCCGAGGTGCAAACCGGCCTCGCCCAGGGCCAGACACTCATCGCCGAGGGGGAGACGGAGAAGGCGAAAAAGGCCGAAACGGAGGCGAAGAAAAGCGCCCTGGAGGAAGCCAAGGCCAAGGTAGAGGCCCAAAACGAGACCCGGCGAGCCGAGGACCAGACCCTGCGAGCCAATACGGCCTTTTACGCCTCCCAGCTCGACCTGACCCGTCGCCAGTTGCGCGATGGTGATTACGTCGAGGCGCAGGGCCGGCTCGACGCCTGCCGGTGGGACTTGCGAGGCTGGGAACATGACTACCTACAGGCCCTGCTGCGGCGGTGCGCCCAAACACTTTACGGCCACACTAACAATGTCCTCAAGGCCGTGTTCAGTCCCGACGGACGCCGCGTCGCCAGCGCATCCTTCGACGGGACGGTGCGCGTCTGGGACCTGGCCACGGGAGTGGAAACGCTCGTGCTGCGGGGGCATCGCGGCGGGGTCCGCGACGTTGCGTATCATCCTGACGGCAAATGGCTGGTCAGCGCTTCCCTGGATGGCACTCTGAAACTTTGGGACGCCAGCAACGGGCGAGTCCTTCGCACGCTGCAAGGTCATCGCGGTCAGGTACTCGGCGTCGCTTTCAGTCCCGACGGCGGGTTGATCGCCTCCGCCTCCGCCGATGGGACCATCAAGCTGTGGGACGCCAATACCGGGAAGGACCGGCTCACGCTTCAAGGACACAAGGAGCCCGTGCTGTCGGTGGCGTTCAGTCCCGACGGCCTGCGTCTCGCCAGCTCCTCGATGGACAAGACCGCCAAGGTGTGGGACGTCAAGACGGGTCAGGAGATCCTCACACTCATGGGTCACACGGATGCGGTGTACGCGGTAGCGTTTCGACCCGACGGAAAGCGCCTGGCTACGGGAGGGGGGACGGAGGACTCGACGGTGCGGATGTGGGACGCGGAGAACGGCAAGGAGCTTTTCGTCCTCCAGGCTCGGAGGGGGAAGTTGGGAAATGCGTTGTTCGGCGGCGTAGCCTTCAGTCCGGAGGGCCGGCGCCTGGCTGCTGCTGGGTTCTTTGAATCGGCCATGATGTGGGATGCGGATAACGGCAAAGAACTCCTTGTGATTCAGCCACATACCTCCCAGACTCTCTACAGCATCGCCTTCAGTCCGGACGGGCAGACGTTGGTCTGTGCCAATTACAGCGGGCGTGGGGAAGTGCAGTTATACGACATCGGTCCGATGGAAGAGTCATCCCCTGTGCAGAAAGGCGCGGCGCTCCCGGTGCCAGTCCAATCGGCGACCTTAAGCGCGGATGGTCAACGGGTGATTAAAGCGTCTGAGGAAACCCAACTTGCCATGTACGATTCCGCCACGGGCCGGAAAAAGCAAGTCTGGGAGGGCTTCCAGTCCGGGATAGGGTTCTCACCGGTAAGCTCCGACTTGAGCCGCTTGGCGTACGTCGTCCTCCCCGAGAGGCACACAGTGCAAGTCCACGATCTGACGCGAGAGAGGGAAGTACTCACACTGAAAAAAGCTGAGTGTAAATTTGGGAATCTGGTATTCCGTTCGGACGGCAAACGCCTGGCAACTTCCTCGACCACCGGGGACCAGCAGTCTAGCGTCGCTGTATTGACCGTGTGGGACACAGACGTGGGTCGAGAGGTCTTTACCATCCAGTTCAACAAGGTGACACTCATCAATCCCGTGGTCTTCAGCGCCGACGGCAAGCGCATCGCCGCGAGCTGCGGCTCGACGCCACAAAGTGGGGACGCCTTGCCTCAGGTACTGCTCAAGGTCTTTGATGCCGAAACCGGACGAGAATTACACACCTTGTCGGCAGCAGGAACCGGCCCGGTATTCAGCCCGGATGGCCGACTCCTGGCCGCTTTTCTAGCCTCAACCCGGACGGTGAAGATTTGGGAGGTCCAGAGTGGTAAGGAGATGCAAGTGCTGACCGGAGGCGGCGGCCCGCTGCACTTCAGCAAAGAGGGCAACCACCTGTTTGCCCTTGGTACGGGACAGGCCTGGGAAGTGGAGACAGGTAAGCCACTCCCCCATCTTCGGTTACCGGGGTCACCGGTTGGTCGTTATCATCCACGGATAGGGTTTAATGTCACCGTTCACGGCGTCATCTGAGTGCGGCCAGTGGTAATGAGTGGCACTCGGCGCGTGCGAGAACCCGGACCAAGGCGTTCCCCCGGTTTCGAGGTCTTTCGCCTCTGGCCTGCGCCTTCTGCCGCGCGAGCACTCCTGGTTTGCTTGTTCGGGCTGGCCGCTTGAGCCGCTCCGCATTTCCCGGTCGTGTGGACCTTGCGTCGGATTGCTCGGGCTGGCCGCTGTCGGACTCTGGTCAACCTTCTGTCAGCAGCGACGGCACACAGCCATCGCCAAAATACGCCTTCACCGCCGCATACAGGAAGTCAAACACGCTTCGGCCCTGCTGCGTGCAGGTGGCGATCACCGTCCAAATCCGCTCGCACCAACGCTGGCCGGCCTCGCTGCCGCGTGCCCTGGGTGATGTGCCGGTCGATCACCACAAAGCGGATCGCCCGCTCGGCCAGGTTGTTCGTCGGTTCCACTCCGGGCGTCGTCACGAACGTGAAATAGCTCTGGCCGTGCGTTTGCAACCGCTTGGCCATTGCCTGGGCGTGGCGACTGTTAGGTACGTTCTGCTGGCCTGCTTGCAGCACACCCTCGCGGGCCGCCGCCAACCGCGTCTGAAACTCCGGGACGGCCAACTGCTCACGCTGGTGGATCACCCCAAACAGGGCCCGCAACGCATCACGCAAGCGTGTGCCATAGGCCTGCTCCTTCGGACCCGGCAAGCTCATCAGGAACTTCACGTCGCGAATCAGATGCGCCAGACAAAACTGCAACGTCACGTCGAACTCACGCATGTAGCGGCGGTAGGCGCTGAAGCAATCACAGCCCAGCACCCCATCGAATTCCTTGCCCAGCACCGCGATGAGCACGTCGCCGGAGCGATGCGGATCGATCTTGAACAGCGTGTACAGACTGGCTCGGAAGCACCACGTCCACAGCCGCTGGCCGTTGTCCTTGTGCCCCGTCTCGTCCACGTTGAGCACTGCTTCTGCCGGGAGAGCTTCGAGCAACTCCTGGTAGGGATCCTCCAACGCCACGCAGACCTTGCCGATGATCTTGCGCAACTGCCCGCGTGAGATGGTGACGCCGACCACGTCGCGGAGGAACTTGCGCACCGTGGAGAAGGAGGCGTGGCAGAAGCCCTTGAGGTAGGCGATCAGGGTGGTCAGCCGCGGGCCCACCAGGCCTCCTGTGGCGATGGGCTGTGGCAGGGCCGCCTTGTAGGACCGTGCGCAGTGAGCGCACCAGTATTCGGGGCAGGTGTGCTGCTGAACGGTCACCTGGGCCGGCTCGACATCGACTTGCTGCACGACCAGAGCCAGGCCACCGTTCAGACGCAGTGGGCCGCCGCAGCAAGGACAACCGGTCAGAGGGTGTTCAAAGAACTGCTGGACTTGCTCCGGGGGGAACAGGGCGCGTTCGTGCTTGGCATGGCCGGGTTGGCCGCCAGGCTGGCGTTTGTCCTGCCCGGGAGGCGGAGGTGGCAGGGGCGGCTTGACGATGTCGGTTTAATGGGCGTCAATTCTTGACCACACCCTTGGAGAACGGGGCCCTTGTGGAGGACGCGGTGCAAGTGTGGGACGCGGTAGATGGTCGGGCGCTTCAAACGCTGAAAGTCCCGGGCTATAAGGTGACCCCGATGGGTTTTAGCGCGGACAATCAACGTCTGCTCCTGAAGTGCATGTGCCAGAGGGTCAAGGTGTTGGATGCCGCCACTGGCAAGGAGCTGGTTTCCTTGCACGGGCATTTCCCCCAGGTGTGGCGTCAGATGTTTACCCCCGATGGCCGGCGCGCCGCGGTCGTCACGGGCAGCGGAGCGGTGATGCTCTACGACGCGGGCACGGGCGAAGTGATTCGCACCTTGAAGGAGGAAACTCTTGATTCAAAGATCGCGCAACCCCGAAGGGACTTCATCAATGACGTCGCCTTCCACCCAGATGGTCGGTTGCTGGCCGGTGCAGGTGGGAACGGAACGGTTTACCTCTGGGACGTGGACACTGGCAGACAAACCACCTTCAAGGAGGATAATGAGGCTATCGCCCGGCTTTTCTTCACGCCGGACGGTCGGCGCCTGGCGGCCCTCGCAAACAAAGGTACGATCCGGCTGTGGGAAATCGCAACTGGAAAAGCGGTCTATACCCTCGCAGACGAGGGTGTAGACAAATTCCGGGAGGTAAAATTCCACCCGGACGGCCGGCGCTTGGTCACCACCTCCATGTGGGGTACGGTCAAGGTCTGGGATTCGCTCACCGGCCAGGAGTTGCTTGCCTTCCCTTCCAAGCAGCGAGGGCTGCTGAATGCCGGTGCTGGCTTTTCTCCAGATGGGAAGTCTCTCATCATGCGGCACGCCGCAATTGCCATCGACGGGGACCACATGTGGGATGCGAGAGGAGGACCGCCGGCTCGCAGAATGATCAACACTTCCGGTATCCTCGGCCTGGCTTACAGTCCCGATGGCCGCTACCTGTTCAGCGGCGACCAGGACCAGAAGGTCCAGACGTGGGATCTCGCTACTGGGCAGAGGGTCCGCAACTGGATCGGGTGTGGCGGGGTGGTCAGCGATTTGGCGGTCAGCCCGGACGGACGACAGGTCGCCAGCGCCTGGCAAGAAGGCCTTCGATCCGTAGCATCTCCGGGCTTCGTTGACAAGGGCCCAGCACAGAACCAGAGCTCGGTTGCCGACATGGGTTCCACCGTGCCTTGGGGACGCGGCGATGAACCCACAAAGTCGTCTGGCGGCCGGGTGACCCTCTGGGACGCCGCCTCGGGCCAGCGCGGCATCACCCTCAACACCGGCTCTCCCGATCCGGTCAACAACGTTACCTTCAGCCCGGACGGCCGGCGGCTGGCTGTGGCCGTCAACCAGCGAGTCATCGTCTGGGACCCCGGCACGGGCAAGGAACTTCTTACTCTTTCGGGACACACGGCTTCCATTCCTTGCGTGGCCTTCAGCCGCGACGGCGCCCGTCTGGCCACGGCCTCGCTGGACCGGACGGTCAAGGTGTGGGATGCGGCGACCGGCCGCGAGATCTACACTTTCCGGGGCCACCTGGCGCCGGTCGTGTGCGTGGCCTTCCACCCCGAAGGACACCTGGTTGCGAGTGCAGGATTCGACGGGATCGTCAGGGTGTGGGACCCAGCTACAGGCCGGATACGGTTTTCGCTGCCGCGGCGGAACAATATCGTCAACGTCGTCGCCTTCAGTCCCGACGGCAAGCAACTGCTTTCAGCCCACGACGTGACCCTCCAGGTGTGGGACGCCGCGACCGGCCGGGAACAGGCCACGTTCAAAGGAGGCTTCGGCACGATATACCGGGCGGCGTTCAGTCCCGATGGGAGGCATGCTGCCAGCGCCGGCGGCGGATACGATCAAGGTCTGGGACCTGCCGGCGCCGCCCGCTCGGCCGTGAGACGCCGCCTGCACGGACCAGGCCATCCTCGGGCAGCCGCGTGGCCCTGGCTCCCAGGTACGCGGCTGCCAGGGCCTTGATGCCATAAGGTGAGCGGCAGGAACAAGCATACCGGTAGGACAGCTCTCCTGAGCCGTCCGGACGGCTCAGGAGAGCCTACCAACCCTGGCGGGGACGATCTTCCACCAGAGGCGTCGGACCCGCTGAGGACTTTCACGACGCCTCTGGTTGGCCGCACCCGGAGCTTCCGCCTTTTCGCTGAAACAAACGGACGCTTGAGCAGGTAAAGAGGCACGTAGGTCAGGCTTTCCAGCCTGACGAAATGGCGATGTCAGGCTGGAAAGCCTGACCTACCTGTGAGGAGAAACAGCCGATGACCAGGCCTGGAACTCTGTCTCTTTTCCTGATTCTCGGAATTGCGTGGCACAGTTGTCTGCCGATCCACGCGGCGGAAGAGGTAAAGGCGGCAGCCATCGGCGACAAGGTCCCCAACAGCAGCTCTCTTCGCGATCTGCGCGGCAACCGCCGCTCCTTGCAGGGGTTCACCGGCCACAAGGCCCTTGTTTTGGTCTTCCTCGGTGCGGACTGCCCTGTAGCCAACCTTTATGTCCCCCGCCTGCTCGAGCTGGAGAAACAGTACCGACCGAAGCAGGTTCAGTTCCTCGCCATCTACCCCAATGAGAATGAGGACTTCGACCTGCTGGCAGGCCATGCTTCCGACCGGGACCTGCCCTTCCTGGTGCTGAAGGACTTCGGCCAGCGGCTTGCAACTCTGACGGGCGTGACCCGGGTGCCCAGCGTTGTGGTACTCGACGGCGATTTCAGGCTGTGCTACCGTGGCCGGATTGACGATCGCTACGGCGTGGCGGCACGCAAGCCCAAGGCGACCCGCGATGACCTTGGCGAGGCCATCGCGGAGGTGCTGGCCGGCACAAAGGTGACTGTGCCCGAGACCGAGGCCGACGGCTGTCTCCTCGATCGGGGCCGCACCCGCTCCGCGGGTACCCGGCCGGGCAAGACGGAGGTCACTTACGCCAGGGACGTGGCTCCGATCCTCCAGAAGCAATGTCAGGTTTGCCACCGCGCCGACCAGACCGCCCCGTTCACCTTGTTGAGCTACGAGGACGCGGTCAAGCATGCGTCCATGATCAAGGAAGTGACCACGCAGCGGCGCATGCCGCCCTGGCACGCCGATCCACGTTTCGGCAAGTTCAGTAACGAGCGCCGGCTCTCCCGGGCGGAAATCGACACGCTGTCAGCCTGGGTCGATGGCGGTATGCCGCGCGGCGACGCCAGGGACCTGCCAAAGCCGCTCGATTGGCCCAGGGGCTGGGCGCACGGCAAACCCGACCTGGTCATCCGCATGCCCGAGGAGTTCCAGGTGCCTGCCGAGGGTGTGCTGGATTACCAGAACTGGATCATCGAGACGAACTTCACTGAGGACCGGTGGGTGCGGATCGCCGAGGGCCGGCCCGGCATCGCCGAGCGTGGTGCATCACATCGTCGTGTACATCATGAGGGAAGGGCAGAAGGGCCCGATCGGCCGCGACGGCAACCTGTCGATCCTGGTCGGCTGGGCTCCCGGCGACCTGGGCCTGGTCTGCCCGCCGGACACGGCCCTGCGCGTCCCCAAGGGAGCGAAGCTGCGCTTCGAGATGCACTACACACCCAGCGGCAAGGCGACCAAGGATCGCTCGGCAGTCGGCATCACGTTCGCCAAGCAGCCGCCCAGGTATGAAATGTTCATCAGCGAGTTCGCCAACACGTCCATCGAGGTTCCGGCCCATAGCCCGCATTACCAGGCCGAGGCCACCTTCCGCTTCCGGGCCGATGCCCGCATCCTCAGTTTCGCCCCGCACATGCACTGGCGCGGCAAGGACTATCGCTACGAGGTGATTTACCCGGGCGGCAAGAAGGAGACGGTGCTGTCGGTGCCGCGCTGGGACTTCAACTGGCAGAACGTCTACCGCTTCCAGGAGCCGATCAAGGTGCCGCAGGGAACGAAGATCCATGCGGTGGCCCACTGGGACAACTCCGCCAGCAACCCGCTCAACCCGGACCCGAAGAAGTCGGCGAAGTTCGGTCTGCAAACGTGGGATGAGATGATGGTCGGCTTCGTGGCCTACGTCTGGGAGCGTCCCGAGACGGCGGCGGAACTGGCGAAAAAGCCGCTGAACCAGGCCGAGTTGCTCTTCGATCGCTTCGACGTGAACGGGGACGACTTCATCACCCCGGACGAGGTCCCGGCCCGGATGCGGCCTCTGCTCTGGGCCAGTGGGGTCAAGATACCGGAAAAGATTTCCCGCGAGGAGTTCGCCAGGCTGGTGGAGGAGATGCGGAAACGCTTCCCGCCAAAGAAGTAGTTCGCCGCGACACAACGGAGCCGCTGACCAGAAAACGACACAGGCGGCTCACTCCCACTGGAAGTGAACCGCCTGTGTCGGCTCTCCGGGTCCAACCTCACTTGTTGAAGCTGAACCCCTTGCCGTTAATCAGCGCCCAGAGAATGTCCTCGTAAGCGCTCTTCTTGACCTTGGCCTGCTCGACGTGCAGCGAGGGCGGCCTTGAGTTTGTCTTTGCTCGGCTTCTCGCCCACGGCCCACAGGAACAGCTCCTCGATCTTCTCGGCCTCGGGCCGGCTATCCTTCGCCAGCAGGTCGGCGCGGCCGCCGGTCCGGGCGATCTTGCCCTGCACTTCCTCGGAGTTGAGCAGGTGCAGGATCTGGGCCAGGTTGGCCTCGCTGACGCGCTCGCACTCGCAGGCGCTGATGCGCTGCGGCCGGCCGAACACGTCCAGGAAGTACGACTGGAACGACTCGTCCGGCAGCATGATCGCCCGGCGCGGAGCGTGGGCATCCTGCGGCAGGCCCGGGAAGCCGCCGGGGCTGTTGGTCACCAGGTTGACCGCGTCGTACAGCACCTCGGCGCTCATGCGCCGCGGATAGTAGCGGGCATAGGCCTGCTTGTCGTGCTTGTTGAACTCGTTCGGCATCGCGCTGAGCTGGTACGTCCGGCTCTTGCAGATCGTCTTGACCAGCTGCTTGAGGCTGAACTTGCTGTCGATGAAGTCCTTCGCCAGAGCATCCAGCAATTCGGGATTGCTCGGCGGGTTGGTCACGCGCATGTCATCGAGCGGGTCGATGATGCCGCGATTGAAGAAGTGCGCCCAGTAGCGGTTGACCAGGGCTTTGGCGAAGAACGGGTTCTTCGGATCGACCATCCAGTCCACCAGCTTCTGCCGGGGATCCTCGTCGGCCGCGATGGTCATCGGCTCGCCGTCCAGCGGCTTGATCGGAGCCGTCTGACCGGTCTTCTTGTTGGTCACGTTGCCCGTGCCGCGATTGAACAGCACCAGGCGCTGGTTTTGCTGGTTCTGGTTCAGCATGCCGGGGACTGGGACGGTCTTGCGGCCCAGCCGGCCGGAGAAGGCGGCCAGGCCCCAGTAATCGTGCTGGCTCCACTTCTCGTAGGGATGGTGGTGGCACTGGGCGCACTGGATGCGCGTCCCCAGGAAGACCTGGGCCAGGTTGTCCACGAACTGGTCGGCCGTTTGGAGGTCCTTGTACCAGACCGTCGGCGGGCAGCGCGTCTCGTCGCCCACCGCCGCGACGATCGCCCGGGCAAACTGGTCGTAGGGCCGATCGTTCTGGATCGAGTCGCGAATCCATTCGTGGAAGACAAAGGTGCCGAACGCCCGGCCCGGCTGGTTGTTGCCGCGCTTGACGCGGAGGATGTCGGCCCACTTGTTCGCGAAGTAATAGCTGTGCTCGGTGGTATCCACCAGGGCGTCGATCAGCCGATCGCGCCTGCTGGGGTCCTTGTCGGCCAGGAACGCCTTGATCTGCTCGGGAGTCGGCAGCGTGCCGGTGATGTCCAGGTAGATCCGGCGGACAAACTGCTCGTCGGAACACAGCTCCGACGGCACGATGCCCAGCTGCTGCCATTTCTTCTGGGTGTACGTGTCCACCAGTGTTTTGGGCTGCCAGGCGTAGGACGGGATCGACAGACCCAGCGGCACCGTGGCCCGGAAGACGATCACCTGGCTCTGGTAGCGGGCCATCAGGGCCGCCTCGCCGCCGAAGCCCAGCGTCCGCACCAGGCCGGTCGGCTCGATGACCGCGATTTCCTGGTCGTTGGTCTCGTACTGGGCCCGGCGGGTCACGTCCTCGATCGTGCCATCGCTATAGTGGGCGTAGACGGCGATCTGCTGCTTGCTCTGCCGGGGCAGCACGCGCTGCTCGGGGTAGATGCTCAGACGGACCACAGTCGGGTCGGTCGGCTCACCGAAGGGCACGCCGCTGGCGAGCCAGCGCCGCAGGGAGCGGTACTCGTCGGAGTCCTTCTCCATGCGCTTGCCGCCGCCGTGGGCCATGCCGCCGGACGCCTTGAGCAGCAGCAGGCTGTGGTCCGGGGCCGACGGGTTGATGCGCCGGCCGCGCATCTCTTTCACGATGGTCATGTAATCTTGCTCAGGATCGGCCCCGAGCAGGGCCAGGCGGAAGCCGCCCTGGCCGCTCAGCTTGCCGTGACAGCCGCCGGCGTTGCAGCCCATTTTGCTGAAGATCGGTATGATCTGGTTGCCGAAGTTGATCGGCTCGTGGTCGTCGATCCCCTCGGTCTTGACGGGGACGCGGATTTGCTTGTTGCCGTAGACGGCCACGACCTCGGTGGCCCCGTTGATCCGGGGGACGATCCGGCCGGTGGCGGTAATGGTGGCAACCTTCCTGTCGGCGACGTCATATTTCACGTCGCTGGAGAGATCGACCAGCCGGCCATTGCCGAGGTCGGCGGTGACGATCAGCTGGCCGGCGCTGTCACTGCCCTTGAGGCGGACGCTGGTGGGCTGAACGGTCAGACTCTTGACTTCAGCTGGCTTTGGCAGAGGAGCCAGCTCGGCGGGGGTGGAATCCTTCCGGGCCGGCTCCGCGGCCGACAGGGAGGCGCCCGCCCCAGGTAGGAGCACCAGGCTCAACCATAGAGCCCAGTGGTTGCGTGCAGCTCTCATGTGAAATGCTCCCGAGCGGATAGCGTGCGTAGGTATGAGGGTGGGTAGGAGGAACATCCGGGCGAGCCGGCCGCGTCAGCGACTGGAGCCAGCAAGTGTGGCGCGTGAGTGTCCTGGTGGAGACAGCCCGAACGGGTCTGTCTGCGCCCTGCTTGCTGGCGCCGGCGCTGACGCGGCCGGCTCGCCCCTGGGCCGTTACAGCAGCTCGGCGATCGGGGTGCGATCGTCGAGAATGTGCATCGGCCGGCCAAAGCCGTTGATGAAGGTCCGAGCCGGATCGATGCCGATGGCCCGGTACATGGTGCTCAGCACCTGTGGCACGGTGCAAGGCCGATCCTTGGGCCGTTCACCGCGTGCCGTGCTGGAGCCAACCGCCTGCCCCATCTTGAGTCCACCGCCCGCGATCATGGCGCCCATGACCGGCGACCAGTGATCGCGACCCGCGTTCATGTTGACCTTCGGAGTCCGGCCAAACTCGCCCCACATGACGGTGACGACATCGTTGCCCAGACCGCGATCGTGCAGATCCTGGATCAGGTTGGCGACGCCGCGATCGACCTGCGGCAGTTGCTTTTTCAACTGCTGGAAGTTCTGGCCGTGGGTGTCCCAGCCGCCAATCGACAGCGTGACGCAGCCGACGCCGGCCTCGACCAGCCGGCGAGCGGTCAGGAACGCCTCGACGCCCTTGTAGCGCTCGCGCACCTTGGCGTCTTCGTTCTTGAGGTCCAAAGCGGTGCGAACTGCGCCAGACACCACCATGTCGATGGCCTTGTTCGTGAAACTGTCCATGCCGCTCATCGTGCCGCTGGCATCGATTTCCCGGCGGACGTCGTCGAAGGTGTTGAGCAGGCCCTTGCGGCCTTCCAGCCGAGCCTGGTCAACCCCCGTGACCATCTTGAGGTCCTGGACGCCCTGGCCGCCCGCGGAGAACGGCCAATGCGCGATGCCGAGGTAGCCCGGCTCCGAGCCCCGGCTCATGCCGCGCAGGCTGACGAACGGCGGCACCTCGGCGCTGAGGCCGCTGCGCAGCTTGGAGACGACCGCGCCGAACGACGGATGGTTAGCGGTGCGGTTCTCGCGATCGGAGTAGCCGGTCATGACCAGCGTGTCCGAGTGTTCATCGACAGAGACGATGCTGCGGATGCAGGCGAGCTTGTCCCACATCTTGGCCTGCATCGGGAAGTGCTCGCAGATCTGCACGCCGGGGACGTTGGTGGCGATGGGATTGAACTCGCCACGGAACTCCTTTGGTGCTTCCGGTTTAAGGTCGTACATGTCCATGTGCGACGGGCCGCCCGGCAGGTAGATGAGGATGGCGGCCTTGTGCTTGGTTGTCGAGGCGGTGCCGGCCTGGGCCCGCAGACGCAGGATGTCAGCAAGTGACAGATTGACGCCCAGGGCACCAGCGCCCAGTGCTCCGATCTTCAGGAAATTGCGGCGGGACAGACCGTCGCAGAACTTTTCCCTGGCCCCCCAGAGAGTGAGCATTGGAAACCTCCTGTGCAAAAAAGGTAGGACAGTTTGGAAGGACACTCACTATTTGTGAATCCTACTCGGTCTTCCCCGCCAGAGCAATCAGGAAAATGAAATCGCGATGAAAAATGTTGCCGGCCCGAAAAACGCCTACCCCGCGTCCGCGCCCGCTGCATCGAGGATTCGCCACTCGTTTCCCCAGTCCAGGACGCACTGGCCGCGCTCGATAAACGCCCGGATCATCTCCGGGTATTCGGCCTGTTCTTCGGGTGGGAACTTGTTCGGCGCGGCCAGGAACTGGTTGAAATGCCACGGCAGCGGACCGACGCTGAAGCCGCACTCGTCATCCGCCACCAGGAACTGCCGGATGCGGACCACGCCGGGCGTGAAACCGAACTCCTGGAGCAGGCAGTCGTGAAACTCGGCTTCATTGACGTCGAGGTCGTCTTCGTTCGGCGAGTTCTCGAAGGAAGGCAGCTCCTGCCGCCGGATGTCCTGCAAGCCGCCCCACTCGCTGAACAGGAGCATGAGGATGCTCTCGGCGACTGTGCGGCCGATCAGCACCAGAGTGCCATCGGCGAGGGAGCCGGCATAGACGCCGCGGGCCGGGTTGCTCTGCACGGGGAAGAGCCGCCCGGGGTCGCGGGCCTGGGCGACCAGACGGTAAAAGTCGTCGGGCATGGTGATCGATGCCTCCGCCGGACGGCACACAGCCAGTCAGTTCTTTTCGTCGTAGCGTACGCGCCGGCACATGACGGAAAAGGGCGAATTTGGGTCAGGACCAGCTGGATCTGAAACCCAAACCGCTATCCCCGCGTCGAATCCAGCAGTCCCCGCGTGCAGCATTGCCGCCCGCAACTCCCCGACGCTGGCAAAGATGCAGCCATCGCGGTCCAAACGGATGTCTTCGTCATCCTCGCAAGCAGCCTGGACGTTGCCGACCAGGCCGCTCCACCAGTCGTCATCAGGAGTCTCCCCCTCAAACCCCAGTCCGACGCCGACCAGGTGTTTGCCATCCCCCTGGACGCCCGGATCAAGGTAATACTCGCAGACGCCCGAGAACTTCCTGCCGTAAAGAGCAGCAAGCACGGCCAGAGCAGAAAGCGGCTGGAAGGAGCGACTGGACGGTACGAAAACAAGCATGCACCCGGTGACGTCGTCGTCAAGCAGCCGCAAGCCGCGTTCACGCTCTTCCACTTCAACACCTCCCAAGATTGGGGGTTGCCGATACGGTCGCGTTATCCGCATTGCCGCAGCAACTCATGTCCCAATCCCTCAAGCTTTCGAGCAGATCAATCCGCTTCAAGGAATGAGGAATTCGGCCACTTTGCGGGCCCCAGGGAGTTTACCCTGGGTCAAGTCCAGGTAGAGATCGCGGAGATGTTCGATCAGGTCATCAAGGGTTTCGCCTTGCGTCCAGTAATCCGGGTATTCTTCGAGGTAGCCCAGCCAGGCATCGTCCTCCTGCCAGCAGACGTACTTCACGGATGTCATCGCGTTACTCCTTCGGAATCAGAACACGAGAGAAGTCCTGATTCGCTGAGGCACCAGACCAGCTTACACCAGCGTTGTGCGTTGTCCACAGTCCACTTTGGGAGATCCGGGTGCGTTCCTTTTGCCCGGTCGGGCCTGCGGTTGGTGACAGCCAGGCCGCTAGCGGCGCCGTTTGCTTTCGGCGCCTGTCGCTCAAAGGAAACCAATGGCGTCTTCCGGCAGTCCGCAAATCGCGTCTGGTTGACGCTATCAAAGAAGGTCGCCTACGCTCTCTGCACGACGCTATCCGCCAGCTTCTGCGCGGTGACTTCCTCCGCCCCAGGTGATGTCCATGCGGTCAAGCGCTCGTCCAACCAAGGTCCTCAACGAGACGCCCCTCGAACGCGAATGCTTCAGCCGCGATCAGGACATCCACCCGATTGGCGAACATGGCCTTGGGTCCACACACGCGCTGCCCTCCGGCAATGAGTTCGACCGGCTCCTCTGGGTGCGGCCAATCACTGAAGAGGTTGATCCATCCGGCATGCGGGCCGAGCCTTGCCGAGACGAGATAATAGCCATTTCCGCCATTGATCACGAGGACGCTTGCCAGGCCGCGGTTGTGAATCGACAGTTCCGTGCATTTCTCACCATCCAAGGACAAAATCATGGCCTCGATCTCAGACCACGTCCATTCGCGGCTTTCGTCCCCGTCGACGTAGGGAGCAAACAGGGGGTGCCTCCTTTCCCAAACCCGCTGGTTCAGCAGCCGGCTCACGTGGGCGTGCCTGTGAACTCGGCAAGCCTCATTCGCGCGGCCCGTCTGGTGCTTCGCCTCCTTGGGCGGTTTGCTCACTCCAATCCCGGCGCAGCGCGTGACAATGTCCGCCAGGAAACCAATGTTGTTGCTCCTGCGCCGGTGGAGTCCGACGTCGGCGCAATCCTGCTGGAACGTATTGCGAGAGGCAGTGAAAGGGAGGCTGGAGTATGAACGCGGCACGATGGCTGGCGCTGGCTTTCCTGGGCGTGGCGGCGCTGGCGCCGGCTGGGGAGAAACCGGCCGCGCAGCTCGATCAGTGCGGCGATCCATTGCCCGAGGGAGCGGTCGCCCGGCTGGGGAGTCTCCGCTTACGAGGGCAGCTCGCCTGGTGTCTTGCCTTCTCTCGCGACGGCAAGATCCTGGCGGCGGGTGGGTCGGACAGGAAGGTCTGCCTCTGGGACACGGCCACCGGGCGAGAGTCGCTCCGCTGCCAGGGCAACCAGCTCGGTCAGGTCGAACGCGTTGCCTTGTCTGGGGACGGCGGCATGCTGGCCACGCTGGATGTGGACCGGGCCATCCGCTTGTGGGACGCCCGGACTGGCAAGCACCTCCGGAAGATCGACGTGGCCGGCGGGCGCATCGCTCCTTCGACTCCCTGCGTCTTTGCCTTCTCGCCTGAGGGACAAACACTCTACGCCGGTCCTGCCGGTTCCGTCCAGGCGTTTGCCGTGATGGAGGGAAAGGCCGTGGCGCTGCCAGCCGCTCCGGAGCGGGGGTTACTCATCGATGCCCTCTCCCCTGACGGCGCGACAGCAGTATCCGCAGGGGATGGCGGGCGTCTGGTCGTCTGGGAAGTGCAAAGCAGCAAGATCGTTGCAGAGGTTGTCGGTCCCAGACCCCGAGGGTTACTCGCCCTGTCTCCGGACGCCCGCCGCCTGGCCGTCGCGACAGCAGACACCGAGCCAGCCGTTGTGGTGTTCGACCTCGGCACCGGCAAGGAGTTGTGCCGCTGCCAGGGACACCTGAGCGAGGTGACGGCGCTGGCGTTCGCACCGGACGGCAAGAGTCTGGTCACCGGCTCTTTCGATCTGACTACCCGTCTTTGGGACGCGGAGACGGGCCGACAGCGCTGGTCGTACACCGCCTTCAAGGCCTGGTTCGGCTGGGTCAGCGTTGTGTTTGCGCCGGACGGCAAGACGGTGGCTGCCGTCGGCTGGGACGGCAATGTCCGCTTGCTGGATGCGGCCACGGGCAAGATACGGCATCCCGTCCCCGGTCATCTTGCCGGGGTGTGTCCCCTGGTGATCTCTCCGGATGGTAAGACTGTCTTCACGTCCTCCAACGACCAATCGCTGCGCCAGTGGGAGGTCGAGACCGGCAAGGAGGTTTGTATCCTCAAACGACCAGGCGGCGACACGTACGACCGGAAGCGGCGGCAGATCGTTCATGCCGACGACTGGGTCTATCACCTGCACCTGACGCCGGACGGCAAGTCGCTCGCTGTCGTGGGGAGCCAGGGAGTCCGCAGGTGGGCCCTGGGCGATCCCGTTCAGCCTCGGGCCGGCGACCTGATCAAGGGCTTCCGGGCAACCCTCTCGGCGAATGGCCAAGTGCTGGCAACCCTGGACAAGCGATTGCGATTCCTGGACTACCGCACCGGGAAGTTGCTCCGAGAGGCGGAAGGGCCGCGGGACGGCTCGCTGCTCTGTTTCTCTCCGGACGGCAAGACCCTGGCGATCGGCTGCCAGAAGGAAGTGATCCGGCTTTACGACGCGCGGACCCTGGAGGAGAGAGCCGTCCTCCGCGGCGGCGGGGTCCAGGCTATCACCCGGATGGTTTTCTCCCCGGACAGCCAATTGCTCGCCTCCAGCGGGATGGACTGGCGCGTCCAGGTGTGGGAAGTCGCTTCCGGACAGTTGCGGCGGCAAATCCTCCGGAAGGAGAGCATGATGGATGCCATTGCCTTCAGTGGCTCCGGCCGCTACCTGGCCCTTGGCGGGATGGATCGAACCATTTCTCTCCATGACCTCGCCACGGGCCGGACCGTCCCCACGTTTCGAGGACACAACGGGGATATTTTGTGTCTGGGCTTCACTCCCGACGGCCGCCGGCTTATCTCGGGCAGTGCCGACATGACAGCATTGGTGTGGGACCTGCAAGCGGTGCTGGATAGGGGTCCGAGACTGGCGGAGCAGATCGCCCGGCTGGTGAAGCGCCTGGACAGCGACTCGTTTCCCGAGCGGGAGAAGGCCAGCACGGCTCTGGCGGAACTGGGCGAGGATGCCGCGGAGGCGCTGCGCAAGGTCCTGGAGGGCAACCCCTCTCCGGAGGTCCGGCGGCGGGCCGAGGATTTGCTGGATCGGCTCAAGGCCAAGGGGCCGTCGCCGGAACGCCTGCGCGAGCTGAGGGCGCTGCAAGTGCTGGAGTGGATCGGCACTCCCCCGGCGCGGCGTGTCCTCGAGGCCTTGGCCGGCGGGGCACCGGAAGCGGAACGGACCCGGTTGGCAGTGGGGGCTTTGGCACGCTTGAAAAGACGGTGAGCCGGTGAGCCCGAGCGAGAAATTGTTGTTGACGTCGTTCTCCGAAGCAGGGACACTCTTGTTGTTGGGCATCTGCAAACGGACCAGCGGGATTGAAGCAATGAGTGAGTTGGCTTTCTTTGCGATCTGGATGCCGCGGATGGCGCTGCAAGAGCGGCTCTTTCTGGCGGCCGTGACCTGCCTGCTCTGTGCGCTACTCTCGGTTCGCTCACGCTCGAAAAACCGGATCGAACTCCGCGCGGCACTGAGCTATGGAGCGGCTGCATTCCTGGTCGTTCTCTGGTGGGCGGCCGAGCATTGGCTCAATCCGAGCTACTGGGAGCGAAAGGGCGAGTTGAGCCTTATCATCGGCGGCGTTTGCGGTTGCCTCGCGCCGTTTCTTCCGCTAACGGACAGGCCTAACCGGACTGTCGATCCGGGCGATTCGTCAGAAGAGCTACCATGAAACCAATGTCGCTGCGCCGCTTCGGCCGGATCGTCTCCGAGGTGATGCAATCCCTGCCCGAGGAGTTCTACCAGTATCTCGACAACGTCGTTGTCGACGTCGAGGAGGAACCGGATCGCAAGACCCTCCTCAAGGCCGGCCTGACGGAAGAGGAGATCGCCGCGGGCGAATCCCTCTTTGGTCTGTTCGATCCGCTGGAGCTGCCGTCGCCATTCGCCGGCGACCACGTCCACACCGACGACATGCTGCACCGGCTGGTGATCTTCAAGAAGCCGCTGGAAGAGGAGTTCCCCGATCGGAAGGAGCTGCAAAGCGAGATCCGCAAGACGGTCATTCACGAACTGGCCCACCACTTTGGCTGGACCGACCGCGATCTGGAACGGTGGACAACAGTGTATTGAACCGGGTATCCCACCAATGACCCTGCACCCCAACTGAGGAAGAAGATGGCCACGAACTCTCAGACCGAGTACCGCTACAACCGTCTCACCTGGCCGGAAATGAATGACGCCATCGCCGCCCAGAAGCTCGTCATCCTCCCCACCGCCTCCACCGAACAGCACGGCAAGCACTTGCCGCTGGACGTGGACACGTTCCTGTGCGAATCGGTCTGTCTGGAGGTCGGCCGGCGCGCCGCCGACCAGATGCTGGTGCTGCCGCCCATCGCTTACGGGCTGAACCTGCACCACATCGACTTTCCAGGCACCATTCACGTGGAGCCGGAGACCTTCATCGCCTTCTGTCTGAACATCACCAAGAGCGTCGCCTACCACGGCTTCCAGAAGATCCTGATCGTCAACGGCCACGGCTCCAACACGCCGCTGATCGACCTGGTGGCCCGCAAGACGGTGCTGGAGACGCAATCCCTCTGCTTCGCCACCGGCTACTTCAGCTTCCTGCTCCAGGCGTTCGAGCCGATCCGCGAATCCAAGGTGATGGCCCACGCCGACGAGTTCGAGACCTCGCTCTACCTGCACCTGGCCCCGGAACGGGTGCGAATGGACCTGGCCGTCAAGGACGACGACCGGATGGGCCAGTTTGTCAGCAGCGACAGCACGCGCAACTACCCGGTGCGCTTCAACGATTACTGGGGCCGCTGGACCCGGACGGGGGTCCACGGCGACCCCACCAAGGCCACCGCCGAGAAGGGGCGCATCCTCTTCGAGGCCGCAGTCAACGGCCTGCTGGAGCTGGTCAGCGAGCTGCGGGCCTGGCCCATCGCCGAGAGGCAGGACATGCACCGGCAGCCGGTCCAGAAGAACATTCGCTGGTAACCTCGGAAGGATGAAGGATGAAGGATGAGTCAGAAGTCGTGTCTTGATTCATCCTTCATCCTTCATCCTTCTGGGGCCCATTCTGGTCATTGGCGACCGCGTTCCTCGGCAGTCGGGCCGCGGCGGGTGGGATTGCCCTTTGCGTGCCCGTGCATGACACCGTGTGATGCTGGCGTGCTGGCGGTGTCGGTCTAACTGTCACCCGTCCGGCAAGCACGGACACACACCGTCGTTCCCTGACATCACCGCCAACCGTCCGGCTTACTTGGCGAGGTCGCTTCCCTGGCGGCCTCGCGCCGACGCCTGGACTTCTTCGCGTTCCCCGCCCGCGAAACTGCCTTCGGACTCGCAACTCGCCCCTGTACAATCCAGCATGCGCAACATCCGCCTGACGCTCAGTTACGACGGCACCGACTTCCACGGCTGGCAGACCCAGCCGGGCTTTCGCACGGTCCAGGAAGTCCTGGAAGAGGCCCTGTCGCGCCTGACCAATGGCCAGCGCGTCCGCGTCAACGCCAGCGGCCGGACCGACACCGGCGTGCATGCCGTCGGCCAGGTCGCCAACGCCTACGTGGACACGCGCGTGCCGATCCACGCCCTGGCCAGGGCGATCAACGCCCATCTGCCCGAGGACGTCATCGTCCGCGAGGTTGCGGAGGCGCCGCAGTCCTTCGACGCCAACCGCGATGCCGTCCGCAAGCTGTATCGCTACGTCATCCAGGATGGGTCGATCCCGGACCTGTTCATGCGGCGCTACTGCCATCACTGCCGCTATCCGCTGGACGTGGCGGTGATGGCCCGGGCGGCGGAACCGCTCCGCGGCCGGCACGACTTCCACAGCTTCGAGACCGACTGGCCCAATCGGCTCTCCAGCGTGCGGACCATTACCCACCTGAGCGTCAACCGGATGGGGCAATGGATCTGGATCGACGTGGAGGCCGACGGTTTCCTGTATAACATGGTGCGGGCCATCGCCGGGACGCTCATCAACGTCGGCCGGGGGTACTGGCCCGAAAGCGAGATGGCCCGCATCCTCCAGGCCGAGGACCGCACCCAGGCCGGCCCCACCGCCCCGGCGAAGGGCCTGTTCCTGATGCGGGTCACCTACGAAAAGTAGGTCAGGCTTTCCAGCCTGACTGCCGAACCGTGTCAGGCTGGAAAGCCTGACCTACGAGCGATGAATGCCATGAGCGATCTTCCCGCTTACCCCGAAACGCTGGCCATCGAGCCGCTGGCCCGGCCGCCGCACTGCACCTGCCGCGTGCCCGGTTCCAAGAGCCTGACCAACCGGGCCCTGGTCCTGGCCGCTCTCACCAGCGCCGGTCGGGAGTGCGAACTCCGCGGCGTCCTGCACAGCGAGGACACCGTGGTCTGCGTCAACGCACTGCGGGCCCTCGGCTACCGCGTCCAGGCCGACTGGGATCGCTGTGTCCTGCGCGTCGGCCGGGATGATCCGGCGCGCTGATCCCCGCGGCCGAGGCCGACCTGTTCGTGGCCAACTCCGGGACCACCATGCGCTTCCTGACCGCGCTGGTGAGCTTGGGACGCGGCAAATATCGCCTTGATGGCGTGCCACGCATGCGGGAACGTCCGATCGAGGATTTGCTCGCCGGGCTGCGGCAGCTGGGGATCAACGCCGTCAGCGAGCCCGGGACCGACTGTCCGCCGGTGCGGATTGAGACGGACGGGCTGAAGGGTGGCCGAGCCACGCTCAAGGGCGACGTCAGCAGTCAATTCCTGAGCGGGCTGCTGCTGGCCTGCCCCTTCGCGGAGGGTGACACGCTGCTGGAGGTGGAGGGGACGCTCGTTTCGGTGCCGTACGTCTCGATGACGGTGGAGATGATGCGGCGCTGGGGGCTGCGGGTCGATGTCGAGGGCTGGCAGCGCTTCCGCATCCCGGGCCGGCAGCGTTCCGGGACGCGCTTCTACGCCATCGAGCCGGACGCCTCGGCAGCAAGCTATTTCTGGGCGGCGGCGGCCATCACCGGCGGCGAGGTGCGCATCAACGACCTGACCCGGCGCAGCCTGCAAGGTGACGTCCGCTTTGTCGATCTGCTCGGCCAGATGGGCTGCCAGGTGATCGAGGGCCACACCGGCCTCGGCGTCCGTGGCGGACCGCTGCACGGCATCGACGCCGACATGAACGACATTAGCGATACGGTAATGACGCTGGCCGCCGTCGCCTGCTTCGCCGAGGGGCCGACGACCATCCGCAACGTCGCCCACGTCCGCCACAAGGAGACGGACCGCCTTCTCGCCCTGGCGACGGAGTTGCGTCGGGCGGGGGCCGAGGTGGAGGAACGCGCGGACGGCTTGACCATCACGCCCCGGCCCTTGCGTGCGGCCTCGTTCCAGACGTACAATGACCACCGGATGGCCATGAGCCTGGCTCTGCTGGGACTGAGAATCCCGGGCATCGTCATCGAGGACCCCGGCTGTGTGGCCAAGACCTATCCGAACTTTTTCGCCGACCTGGAACAGCTCCGCCGAGGGCCCCGACCATGACCGCTCGAACGCTTTGCTTGCACGTCCTGCTGGCGGCCATCCTGCAGCCCGGCTCCGTCTGGGCCGCCCTCGATCCGGAGACGAAGAAGCCCTACCAGCTGGAGGTGGTGCTGCACCTGAACAAGCAGCGCTCCTTGACCGAGGTGTTTCGCGAGCAGGTGGAGCGCGAACTGGGCGACAGCTTGCAGGACGCCCTGGGCGAACTGGCCCGGGTCAAGGTGGTGTCGAAACATCCCCGGCTGGCCGACGTCCTGAGCAAGGGCCTGCAGCGCGGCCTGGATGAGTGGCGCGACCGCTCGCCGGTCAAGACGCACTTTGTGCTGATCGATTATTCGGGAGAGCAGTACGTAATCCAGGCCCGGCAGCACGACGGGCTGACGGGCCTGTCCAGTCCGGTGGCGCGGCAGCAGCGGACCCTCTTCCGGCAGCTGGTGGCCAAGACGGCGGCCCTGCTGGTGGCCGAGGACTTCGGGCTGGTGGGCACGGTGCGGCTGCCGGCCAATCCGAACGAGGTCAAGGTCGATCTCAAAGGGGCAGACCTGGGAGTGCCGCTCAAACCGTGGATCAAGCCGGGAGAGGTCTTTGTCGTGGTGCAGGTCCCGGTGGGCAATGGGCCGTGCGCTCAACTCCCCTGGACGGTCCTGCAAGTGCAGAAGCTCCCTGGCGAGGATGGACCGGAATGCATTTGCCGGCTGTATGCTCCCGGCAGGCCCGAGCTGAAAATGACGCCCCAGACGGCGGGCTATCGCTGCCTCAAGGTCGCCACCGGCAAGTTCCCGCTGCGCGTGCAGCTGATGAACGTCAAGGAGAAGCCGGTGGCCCCGGTCGAGGGAGTGCTGGTGCTGGGATACAAGGTCCGCCGTCAGGGCTTTACCGGCGAGGAGCAGACCCTGTTCAGCTCCACGCTGCAAGAAGGCGTGATTGACACGGCGAAACGGCAAGAGCCGGCCCTGTTCGATCACCTGGCCTTCTTGACGGTGGAACTGGTCGGCGGCAAGCAGGCCAACGTGCCGGTGCCGCTGGTCGGCGAACAGGTAGTCCAGGTGCCGCTCTCCGTCAGCACGGACTCGAACATCGACCAGGTCCGCTTCCGCGCCGACGGCTGGACCCGGGCCGTGGCCGAGAGCCTGCAAGTGCAGAACCATCTGATGACGGAGGTCCTCGCCCTGTCCAAACAGCAGGACCAGCTGGCCCAGGCCATGACCAAGAGCCGCGAGGCGATCCAGCGCACCGAGGAAGACGTCAAGCGGCTGAAAAGTGAGCGGACCGAACTGCTCAAGGAGGCCAATGACCTTGGCGTCAGCAGGCCCAATCTCACCGCCTCCGAGGAGCGGCTCAAGAAGATCGAGGCGGGAAAAGAAGAGCTGGCCAGGTTCCTGGCCCAGCTGGAGAAGAATGACAAGGAGATCAACGATCCACAGCGGAAGAAATGGCTCAACGAACTGGAGCGTGCCCGCTTGCTGGTCAAGGAGGCCGAGGTGGCCCAGGCGCTGGAAATCTACGAGCAGGTGGTCAAGGGACTGAACTCCCCCGCGGTCAAGGAGGAGATGGAGCAGCTGAAAAAGGACTGGGAGCCCCGCGACGAGAAACACCGCAAGGCCCGGCAATTCATCTGGGAGGAGTGGTCCAAACCGCTCAGCGCCGTCCAGCTGGCCGAGCTGATGAAGGAGACCAACGAGCCCAACGCCCGAGCAGTGCTGAAGGAATGCGAGAGCGTGCGCGACCTGTTCGGTCTCAAGAAGCTGCTGGACGTGACCGTCAATCACAGCGGCCGGCTGCTGGAGGAGCTGGGCAAGCTCAACGCGATCAACGTCGATGACGAACGGAAGATCGAGGAGATCAAGGACGCCAACGGCAAGCTGGAGAAGCTGGCCCAGGAGGCCAACGTCAGCCTGCAGCAGCTGGCGTCAGACAAGAAATAGGCCGACCACCCATCAACGTTCGGTCTGCCGGCGCGGCAGGGAGTACCACGCCAGGCCGCACAGTTCGCGCTCCTGCTCGTCGAGGTTGAACGTGGCCGCGGTCAGGCTCTCCTCCAGCTGCTCCGGCTTGCTGGCCCCGATAATGGCCGAGGTGATGCCCGGCTGCGCCAGCACCCAGGCGACCGCCGCCGTCACCAGCGATTTGCCGCGGGCGCTGAAGAACTTCTGCAGCTGCTCCACCACCTGGAACTGGGCCTGGTGCCAGTAGCGTTCGCGGTACAGTTCGCCGGTCTTGCCCAGGGTGAAGCGGGTGCCCAGCGGCAGCTCTTCCGGACTGCGATATTTCCCGCTCAGGAAGCCGCCCGCCAGCGGATTGTAGGCGATCACCCCCAGACCCTGGTCCCGGCACAGGGGTAGCACCTCCGCCTCAATGTCCCGATAGAGAAGGTTGTAGCGTGGTTGCAGACAGTCGTAGCGGGCCAGTCCGAGCCGCTCGCTGATCCCGAGGGCGAGGGCCAGCTGCCAGGCGGCGAAGTTGGAGCAGCCGACGTAGCGGACCTTGCCCTGGCGGACCAGGTCGTCGAAGGCCCGCAGCGTCTCTTCCTGCGGCGTTTCCGGATCGAAGGAGTGGGCCTGATAGAGATCGACGTAATCGGTCTTGAGCCGGCGCAGGCTGTCCTCGCACGCCTTGAGGACGTGCTTGCGCGACAGGCCCTCGTCATTGGGACCGTGGCCGACGCGGATGCGGCACTTGGTCGCCAGGACAAAGCGCTCGCGCTTGCCCTTGAGCCAGTTCCCGATGATCTCCTCGGTGCGCCCGGCGGTCTCCGGAGTGGGCGGCACCGGGTAGGCGTCGGCCGTGTCGATGAAGGTGACGCCCGCCTCCGCGGCCCGGTCCAGGATGGCGAATGAAGTGCGCTCGTCACACTGATGGCCGAAGGTCATCGTGCCCAGGCAGATCTCCGAGACCTTCAGTCCCGTCCGACCCATGCGACGGATTCTCATGGTACGCCTCGTTGGGGAAGGGGCAGTGCTGTTGCCTTCGGTGTATCCCCATCCGAGTGGACGGCAACCCCCCGGGTTGCGCTGCGGTCCCCGCCATCCCCGGGTTGCGCAGGCGCAACCCGGGGCTTTCCTCCGTTGCCTTCGGGAATAAAGCCCCGGGTGGAGCGCAGCGCAACCCGGGGATGGCGGGGACCGCAACCCGGGGGGTCTTCACCATCAATACTCGATCTTGTTCTTGGCGGCCTGCTTGCGCAGGATCTCCAGCACCTGGCCATCGAAGCCCTGCTTGACCTTGCCGGCCTGTTTCTTCTGCTCCTCGGCGATGTAGGCACTCCGTTTCTTGTCCAGCTCCAGGCACTCCTTGCGGAGCTTGTCGCGTTTCTCGTCCAGCTCCTTGAGGTACTTCTTCTGCTCCTCCAGGGTCATCTTCTTCATCTGCTCGGGCAGCTCGTCCTTTTTCACGTCTTCGAGCTTGATCTTGTTTTGCTTGATGTTGTCGAGCAGGTCATAGGTAGCGGCCTGATGGTTCTTGGCCTGGAAGGCGGCCCGGGCAGCGCCGGCCTCGGGAGCCAGCTTGCGGGCCTCGTCGGTCTTCTTCAGGTCGCGTTCCCGGGCCTCGCCCTTGCCGAAGACCAGGGTCGAGTCAGCCAGTTCGGTGTTGATCTCGCCCAGCCGCTTGTCGAACGGCGTGGCCACAACCGGGGTGACGCCGCCGTCCTGGGCGATGTTGACGTAGGAGCCCTCGGCCTTGACGCAGATGTCCTTCCAGGTGCGAGCGCACTCGGCATCTCGGCCGCACTGGATCGAGTTGATGATGATCCCCTTGGTGCAGGCTTTCTGGCAGGTGACCGGATACTTGACGTCATCAGGGTAATCCAAGTGCGGCGGGGCATCGCCGACCAGGAAGATGATGCGCAGGGTGTCCTTGTCGGTGCTCCACTTGACCTTGTTGACGGCATCGTCGAGGGCCTGGTTGACGCTCTCGGGAGCGTCGCCGCCGCCCTTGGCCTGGAAGCCCTTCAAATGGCCGTGAATGGCGTCGAGGTCGTCGGAGAGGTCGAAGACCTTGGTGACGTACTCGTCGCGGCGGTCGCGGTAGGCGACCAGGCCGACCTTCAGTTCCGGCGCCGGTTTGCCGCTGACGATCTGGTTGCAGATGCTCCAGATCTTTTGCTTGGCGCCCTCGATCAGGCCGCCCATGCTGCCGGTGGTATCCAGGCAGAAGACCACTTCCACCTTCGGCTTCTTCGCTGCTTTGGGCTGCTCGGCTGTCCTGGCCGGGATCTGGAGTCCGCCCAGGGCCAGCAGGGTGGCCAGCCACAGCGATCGCCTTGTCAAAGTTCTGCTCATGCGTTCTTCCTCATCAAGGTCCACGGGAATGGTTTCACGGTATCTGCACCCTTTCGACACACAAGCCCGAAGCGCCAGCGAGGGAATGATCGTGATCCCGTCGCTGGCGCTCCGGGCTTGTATCTTTTAGACGTTGCAGCTTTGCCCGGAGATTGTAACGTGAGAGTGAGGCTTTCGCGGCCGCGGATCGGAATCCCGGCCACGACAATGGAAATCGACTGCAAGGATTCTGCTCATGCCGCTCGGCTATCTGACCCTGGTGCTGCATGCCCATCTGCCGTACGTGCGTCATCCCGAATACGAGGACTTCCTCGAGGAGGACTGGCTGTACGAGGCGATCACCGAAACCTACGTGCCGCTGCTGGACGTCTTCGAGAGCCTGGAAAGCGACGGGGTCGATTGGCGATTGACCATGTCGGTGACGCCGACCCTGGCGGGCATGCTCGCCGACCCGCTGCTGCAATCCCGCTACCTGCGCCACCTGGACAACCTGATCGTCCTGGCCGAGAAGGAGATTGAGCGGACCCGCTGGTCGCCGGAGTTCGCGCCGCTGGCCCGGATGTATCACTACCGCTTCAGCCACTGCCGGGACGTCTTTGTCAACAAGTACAACTCCAACCTGGTCAACGGCTTCCGCCGTTTCTTCGAGGCGGGCAAGCTGGAGCTGATCACCTGTGGGGCGACGCACGGCTTTCTGCCGCTGCTGTCCCTGAACGAGAACGCCTGCCGGGCCCAGATCGAGATCGGCTGTCGGGAGTTCGAGCGGCACTTCGGTCGCCGGCCGAAGGGGATCTGGCTGCCGGAGTGCGGTTACTGCGAGGGCGTCGATGAGCTGCTGCGGGCGGCCGGCCTCCGTTACTTCTTCCTCGATACCCACGGCGTCCTCTTTGCCGAGCCCCGGCCGCGCTTCGGGGTCTATGCACCGATCCTGTGCCCGAAAAGCGGCGTGGCGGCCCTGGGCCGCGACACCGAGTCGAGCAAGCAGGTCTGGAGCGCGATCGAGGGCTATCCCGGCGACTACAACTACCGCGACTTCTACCGCGACGTGGGCTTCGACCTGGATTACGAGTACCTCAAACCGCATCTGCACAAGACCGGCAACCGCACCATGCTGGGGATCAAGTATTACAAGATCACCGGTCGGACCGAGAACAAGCAGCCCTACGACCCGAAAGCAGCCCTGGAGAAGGCGGCCGAGCATGCCGGCAACTTTATGTTCAACCGCGAGAAGCAGGTGGAATGGCTCTCCGGCAGCATGGATGGCCGGCCCGCCCTGGTCGTCGCTCCCTATGACGCCGAGCTGTTCGGCCACTGGTGGTTCGAGGGGCCGGACTGGATCAACTTCCTGCTCCGCAAGATTGCCTTCGACCAGCAGACCATCAAGCCGATCACCATTCCCGAGTACCTGGATCGCCATCCGCACTTGCAGATCGCCCAGCCGACGCTGTCCAGCTGGGGCTACAAGGGCTACTGCGAGGTCTGGCTGGAGGGGAGCAACGACTGGATCTACCCGCACCTGCACGAGGGGGCCGATCGCATGGTCGAGCTGACCCGCTCCAACCTCGACCCGACCCCGCTGCGCCGCCGGGCCCTCAACCAGGCCGCCCGCGAGCTGCTGCTGGCCCAGTCCAGCGACTGGGCCTTCATCATCAAGACCGGAACGATGGTCGAGTACGCCCGGGAACGCACCAAGGTCCACGTCAACAGCTTCAACCTTCTCTACGAGCAGCTGAAAAGCAACGCCATCGACGAGGTCTGGCTGGGCGAGATCGAACGGCGGCACAACGTGTTTCCGACGATCGATTACCGGGTGTACGGGTGAGCGGAGAACGATTTGCTCTTCCTCCCCCCGGAGCGGCATCGTAGGATGGAGCGATTCTCGTATACCTTCAGGAAGGCAGGACTCCGCTCATGAACGATGAAGGAATCAAGCCCGGGCACCTCCCCAGCACCACGGTCCTTCCCGAACCGCAGTCCCCCCTGCCAAAGGCAGCCCTGGCCTCGGACGCACCCGTTCGCGGCGCGGGATTGGCCCTGACTCTTCTGGTCCTCATCAACCTGTTCAATTACATCGACCGCCAGGTGCTGGCATCTGTCGAACCGGAAATCCGCAAGGAGTTTTTCCCGACACCGATAGACCCCGAAACCGGCAAGCCGATGGTGGACGAGAAGGGCAAGGAAATCGAGCCGAAAGAGGCTGGCTTCCTGATGGGTCTGCTCTCCTCGGCGTTCCTGGTGACCTACATGCTGCTGGCGCCCTTGTTCGGCTGGCTGGCCACGCGGATGAACCGCTGGCTGCTGGTCGGCATCGGCGTCGCCATCTGGAGCCTGGCCAGCGGGGCCTCGGGGTTGGCCAGCCTTTACCTCCTGATGTTCCTGACCCGCTGCCTGGTCGGCGTCGGCGAGGCCGTGTACGGCCCGGTCGCGCCCGACATGATCTCGGACCTGTACCCGGTCAAGAAGCGCGGCCAGGTGATGGCGTGGTTCTACACGGCCATCCCGATCGGCGGCGCCCTGGGGTATGCCCTGGGCGACCTGACGGTGCAAGTCACCGGCAGCTGGCGCATTGCCTTCTACCTGGTGGTGCCACCGGGCCTGCTGCTGGCCCTGTGGTGCTGGTTCATGCCCGAGCCGCCCCGGGGCAGCGGCGCGAAGCGGTCCGCGACACTGGCCGACTACAAGTTGCTGCTGCGCATCCCCTCGTACGTGCTGAACACCGCGGGCATGACGGCCATGACCTTCGTCATCGGCGGTCTGGCCTTCTGGGTGCCGGCCTACCTGGAGTATCGCCAGACCGCGCCGCTGTTCGGGATCTCGCCCCGCACGGCCTTCGGCGGGTTGACGGCGCTGTCGGGGCTGGTGGCGACGATACTCGGCGGCCTGGCCGGGGACTGGCTCCGCAGCCGCTGGTCGGGGTCGTATTTCCTGGTCTCGGGGGTGGCAATGGTCCTGGCCTTTCCCGCTGTGCTGCTCCTGGTCTATCTGCCGTTCCCGTGGGCCTGGATTCCCCTGGTGGCGGCCGTGTTTCTGCTCTTCTTTAACACCGGTCCGACCAACACCATCCTGGCCAACGTCACCCACCCGCTGTTGCGGGCGCTGGCTTCGCCCTGAACATCCTGATCATCCACCTGTTCGGCGACGTTGTCTCGCCGCCCATCATCGGCGGTATCAAGGGACTGAGCAACCTGGACCTGGCCTTCCAGCTGGTGTCCCTGGTGGCTCTGGTGGGCGGCGTGCTGTGGCTGTGGGGTGCCCGGTATCTCCAGCGCGACACGGAGCGAGCCCCGTTCCTGCTGGACGGCGCAGGTTCTGCGGGTCATGCCGGATCTGCTGTTCCTACCCGGAATGGCGGAAATGCCGTGGGAGGCGGTTAACCCTTTCTTGATGGAAGCGCCTCTCCTGCCGTGACCCTGCCGATTTCTTGAGCTGCTTTTTCTCAAGCCGGCTCGACAGTCCTGCAAGGAAAAAGGGATACTGGCAGGGTAGGAAAAGTGATACGCGAGTGGAGGGAACCTCATCCCATCTTGCCGGAGGGTTCCGCTATGCCAAACGACGCCAAACTCGGCCTGGTGGTGGGGATGGGTCTGGTGATCGCCGTGGCCGTCATCTTTTTCCGCAAGGAATTGCCGGGCCAGGCCAGCCTGAACGGCCCCACGGCCACAATGTCTCGACCCGTGGCCTTGCCGACTCCCAACCCCGGTTCCACCCGGCATGTGCCGGGACGGTTCATTGCCCGGAACCTGGGTGAGAACGAGTAAGTTCTTTCGACACCGCAAACAGCGCGGCGAGCCGGGAGCGTCAGCTCCCGGATTCTCCGATGAACCGCAAGAATCCGGGAGCTGACGCTCCCGGCTCGCCAGCCTTCTTCCCATCTCCCAGCCAAACTGTGCGTGCGAATCCGCGGCCAAACTGCTACAATACCATTTACTGTTTCCCTTCCGTCACCCGGACGAGCGGCATCAAGGACCGAGGTATGTCTCAGCTGCTGCGTTGCTCCAATGGCCATCAGTGGGAGCCCGAAGGGGCTCCCAGCGGCGGCGCCACCCCGCTGATCTGTCCGGTGTGCGGCTCACGCGAACATTCGATCCTGTCTCACCATCCCACCCTGGTCCTGCGGGAGCCCGAACAGCTGGCCGCCAGCGCTCGGCTCGCGACCGAACCCCAGCCGGGGCCGCCGGCCATCGAGGGCTACCAGATCATGGAAGAGCTGGGCCGGGGCGGCATGGGCATCGTCTACCGGGCCCGGCACCTGCCGACCGATCGGATCGTGGCCCTCAAGGTGATCCGCACCGAACGGCAGGCCAACGAGGAAGTGATTCGCCGCTTTCGCCGGGAGGCTCAGGCCGCCTCCCGGTTGTCGCACCCGAACATCGTGACCGTCTACGAGTTCCACCAGGACGGCAACACGCACTTCCTGGCGATGGAGTACGTCCCGGGCGTCACCCTGCAGCGTCTGGTCGAGCAGCAGGGCGCCTTGCCGGTGCCGCTGGCCTGCGACGTGATCCGCCAGACGGCGCTGGGCCTGCAGCACGCGGTCGAGCAGGCCCTGGTGCATCGCGACATCAAGCCGGCCAACCTGATGCTGGTCCTGGGCCCAAGGGGAGAAATCCCGGCCCGACCGCTGGTCAAGCTGCTGGACATGGGCGTGGCCCGGCTCTACCAGCTGCGCGAGCTGCACGAGGATTCGCTGACCACCCTGACGCGCGACGGCGTGGTGATCGGCACGCCGGATTACATCGCACCCGAACAGCTGGAAGATCCGCACAAGGCCGACATCCGGGCCGACCTGTACAGCCTGGGTTGCACGTTCTACTACCTCCTGGCCGGCCAGGTGCCCTTCCCGGGCGGCACCCTGATCCAAAAGCTGGACCGGCAGCGCTGGCAGATTCCACCGTCGGTCGATCAGCTGCGTCCCGAGGTGCCGGCGGGCGTGGCCGCCGTGGTCCGCCGGCTGATGGCCAAGCACCCCGACGACCGCTACCCGGGTCCGGCGGAGCTGGTCGCCGCCCTGGACCAGCTGATGCGCACCGGCGAGCTGCCGAGCAATCACCAGCCGGCCCGTGTCGCCGAGCAGCGCCGCTTCCTGGGCCACAAGGGGCCCGTCGTGGGCGTTGCCTGCCCGGCCGATGCCCAGACGCTGATCACAGCCGGGGCGGACCGCACGGTGCGGGTCTGGGACCTGGCTGGCCAGGAACTGCGCCGCTGGGGACCGGTCGCGCCGGACATTGCCTGCCTGGCCGTCTCCAGCGATGGGCAGCTGGTGCTGACGGCCCAGGGGGTGAGCGTTCGCGTCTGGGATGCGGCCGGGCGGGAGCTGGCCCGGTTCACCGCCCATACCAACGCCGTCCGCGCCGTGGCCCTGACCGGGGATGGCCGGCTGGCCCTCAGCGGCGGCGACGATCGGACCTTGCGCTTGTGGGAGGCGAGTACGGGCCGGGAAGTAGGTCGCCTGACCGGCCACAAAGGCCAGATCACCAGCGTTGCCCTTTCGGCCGATGGCCGGCTCGCCGTCTCCACCGACCGCGACCAGGGGCTGCGGCTGTGGGACGTGGCCCGCCGTCGGGAGCTGCGCTCGTGGACCGGACCGCGAGGGCCGATCCTGAGCGTTGCCCTTTCCCCCGATGGCCGGTCCATCCTGACGGGACATTTCGATACGACAGTCCGGCTGTGGGACATCGGCACCGGCAAGGAACTGCGGCGCTTCAGCGGCCATCGCCAGATGGTGGCGTGCGTGCTGTTCGCGGCCGGCGGTCGGGTGCCGATCTCGGGTGGGGCCGACCAGACCATCCGCGGCTGGGACCCCGACAGCGGCGCCGAGCGTTTCTGCTGCCAGGGACATACCGGAGCGGTAAACGCTCTGGCCCTGACCCCGGACGGCCGCGGTCTGCTGTCGGCCGGCAGCGACGAGACGGTCCGATTGTGGCTGCTGCCGGAACCGTGAAGCACGGAGCCGCGCTTCAGATGGTGGCGACGACCTCATCCAGCAAGCGCACGGGCAGCGTCAGCAGGTCCGTCCAGCCGAGAAGCCGCAGCGGGCGCGGACGGTTCACTTGACGCCCTTGTTCCAGTAAATCCGCACGTTCTTCGTGGCCCGGCCCACCGCCACAATGTCGATCTTGCCGTCGCCGTCAAGGTCAGCCGCCGCCAGGTCCTCGACGCCGACACCGCCCTCGTCGATCAGCACGCGCTCCCACTTCTCGCCCTTGCCGTCGGTCGCCTTGTAGATGCGCACGCCGCTGCGCTCGCCCGGCTTGCCGCTCAGGTTGTCGCGGACGCCGATGATCAGCTCCTCGTCGCCATCGCCGTCAATGTCAGCCGGCCAGACGGCATGGCCCCATTTCAGCTTCGTGTCCAGCAGATGGCGCTTCCACAACCCCTCACCGGACGCGGGCGGAGTGTAAACGACCACCTGGTCGCCGTGCCATGGTTCAATCGTCGCCACGTACGGCTTGCCGCCCCGGAGCAGCCCCTGCTTGATCTCGCTGGCCCCCCGGTTGCTCTTGGGATTGTCCTGGTTGCCCTCGCCGATCTTGATCTTCTTCCAGCCCGTGCTGGTGCGCGTCAGCCGATGAACGCCCTCGTAGCTTGCGGTCAGGATGTCCTGGCCCTTGCCGCTCAATGCCGGAATCGGATAGAAATTGTGCATCACGTGCAGGCTCTCGTCGATCACTTCCGGCACCCAGCGGTCGGTCGTGGGATTGGCGGGGATCTTGTAGGCCAGCAGACGCAGCGGCTGACCATCCATCCAGTTCTTCTCCCTGGTGCTGTTTCGGCCGAACAGGGGGCCGACCACCAGCTGGAGCTTGCCGCTCCCGTCCAGGTCGGCCATGCGGATGCGGTGCAGCGTCGGCTCCTCGCCGATGGGGTAGACCGTCCAGCGCTCGTCCAGCGTCTTGCCGCGCTTCAGCCATTGCAGGGTGCCGCCCTGTTTCGTGTTCGCCGGGTTCCAGTCCGCTCCCAGGAACAGGTCAATCTGGCCGTCGCCGTCGATGTCGTAAGGACAGAAGCAGACGTTGTCAGGCTTGGTCTGGTTCTCGATGATGAGCCGCCGTTTCCAGGTCGGGTTCTCGTACCAGACGACGCGGGTCTTATCGACCACGAGGATGTCCTTCTTGCCGTCGCCGTTGAGGTCCAGCAGCAGGACCGCGTAGCCGATGCCCAGGGTGCGGTCGATTTCCTGCACCTCGAACGTGGGGAATCGGGCGGCCTGGGTGGCAGCGGGGTCTGCGGGACCGGCCTCGGCAAGACAGGTAAGAGCAAGCAGGGCGGACAGGAGAAACAGCGGCAAGCGGATCATGGTGGAGTCCTTTGCTGGCGAAACGATCGCGCTCTCTAACCCAGGGCTGCCCTGGACGATCGTGCAGCGCCCCTTCGGGGCTTGTTGTCTTCGCCCCGAAGGGGCGCAACAGGATAGCCCAGGGCATCGCCCTGGGTGTCGAGGGCTTCCGGTTCAAATGCACCTTGGGATAGTGTAAGATTTCCGGAGCGAACGTGTTGAAAAATCTGACCTCTTCTCCACCGACGTGGGGATGAACCAGGGACAGCCGGGTGGACGAGGGCTTGCCAGCTTTGCGGCCGGTACTGGAGACCTGGGTGCTGGAGACGGCTCCCGGAGCGGTCGCGTACGCCTCGTCGCTGCTGCGCGATCGCGGCATGGCCGAGGACATTGTCCAGGACTGCTTCTGCCGGCTGCTGCAAAAGGCCAGCGTTTACGACCTGCCCCGCGATGGCCGCAAGTTGCTGTTCCAGGCGGTGACCAACGCCTGCCTGAACCACAACAGCCGCTCCCGGATGATCCTGAGCCTGGACGCCGGCCGATCCGAGGAGGACCAGCCGCTGGCCGAGTCCGTGGCGGACCGCTCGGCGGCCCCCGCCGACCGGATCTTGATCCACCGGGAACTGGAGCAGGCGGTGGCCGAGGGCCTGGCCCGACTGCCGGTCAATCTGCGCGCCGCCCTGGAACTGAAGAGCATGGGCCAGTCGCTGCAGGACATTGGCGAGGCGCTGGGCATCACGGCCAACCATGCCGGGGTGCTGATCCATCGAGCCCGCCAGGCCCTCAGCCGCTACCTGGCCCCTTACCTGGAAGAGATGACCGGATGACTGCTCCCTCTCCACCCACTGATCCGACTCGAGGCCCTGGTGTCGTCCCACCTGGTGCGGCAGGCTGGCACGGTGGATGCCCCCGCCTTCCTGAGCCAGCTGCGGGAGCGGCTGGATGGGCCCCCCGGGTTGCCCTGCGCTCCACCCGGGGCTTCAATCCCAAAACCAGGAGTAAAGCCCCGGGTGGAGCGCAGCGCAACCCGGGGGAGCCGATGGCTGCTGGGCCTGGCGGCGGCCGCGGCCGTGCTGCTGGCCTTCCTGGGCGGCCTTTACCTCAGGTCGGTCCAGGCCAGCCCCGAAGCGATCGTCCGCGAGGCCCGCGCGGTCCACGCTCTGCCGATCGATCGCTGTTACCTGGTCCAGTGGATGCCCCTGCCAGGGGCCGACTTCCCCGCGCTGCCGGTCCGGGCCCAGCCACGCGAGACACGCCTGTGGACGCGCGGCGACCGGTTCTGGATTTCCTCGACCAATCCCGAGCGGCAATGGGCCTGGGGTCGGGATGAGCAGGGCTCGGTCTGGCTGGCGCTGGGCCACAAGCATGGCGTGCGCTTTGAACCCGATGAAGTGCCCGAGCCGCTTGCCGTGGCCTGCGACATCAACAGCCTGGAACTGGAGACGCTGCTGAACGACGTGCTGAACTCGTTCCGGCTGGTCCAGCTGCCGCCCGAGATGCCGGACGGCGCCGCCGCCCATCGCATCCGGGCCGTGCCCGGCTCCTTCCGGCCGCTTCGAGGCATCGGTGGGGCCTTGCTGGAGATCGACGAAACCCGGGTCGTCCGCCGGTTGATCCTGCGTCGCATGCGCTTTGGCCAGCCGCTGGCCCGCGTCACCTTTACCCTGGTCGAGACCACTGTCCAGCCCGACAGCGCCTATCAGCTCGAGGGCCACCTCCAGCCCGGCGCTCCCGTTTACACTCAGGACAACCATCGGCTGTTGCGCGATCGGCTGATGCGGAACTTTTTCGGCTTCCCGCCGCCTCTGCCGGAGCCTGCCCGGCCGGCCAGGGACCCAATGCCTCCTTTGCAGGGGCGAGAAAAAACTCCCGCGACTTGACGGGGCCGAACCTCTGGGCCATGCTTTCCCTGGCGGAATAGCGCGAACCGAGGAGAAGCCCTGCCTATCTCCCTGGGCTTTCCCTCTTGTGATTCCGGGTGCGGGGGCGTCCCATGCGCGAGAAGCGAACGAAGATCTGGATCGACCGGTTTCAAACGTTTCTGAGCCTGCGGATCGCTTGTTACTTCCTGATTTACCAGGCTGCCGTCTGGGCGCTGGTGGTCCTGGAACGAACGATTTCCCAGGGCCTGGCCAGGCTCCTCAGCCCGGGAGCTGTTTTCTCCTGTTCGGCCCTTTTGGTGGCGACCATTGTCTTACTGGGCTTTCTGTTTATCCGCGACTGTGTGAAGCTGGCCCATCGGTTCGTCGGGCCGCTGTACCGGTTCCGGAAAACGATCAAGGCCATCATCGCCGGCGAAGAACTGGAGCTGATCCGTCTGCGCCAAGGGGATTATCTTCAGGAGCTGAAGGACGATCTCAATGAGATGCTCACCGTCCTGGAGCAGCGCGGCGCCATCACGCTGAAACAGTCCCAGACCGAACCAACCCAGGATCCGGTCGGGGAGCTGACGAATCACTCCTCCCCTGCCAAATCCCTTCTGTGAAAGCCACTCCGCTCGCCCGGCAGGCCGGTTGTGGATTTGGCGGACGAATCGAGGAGATTCGGGTTTCCATTTGCCGGATTCCCTCCCGGCCCCGATAATAACTCCATCTCTCCAGTCGTCGCCATCCATTCGCTCCAGCCTCGGACCCGAGGGCCTTGCCATGCGATCCCGCGGTTTGTTGTTCCTGCTGATCTCCTGCTGGCCGCTGCTCGGCGCGTGCGATGCAGTCCGGGCCAGCGATTTCGAGCCTGACCCGCGTTCGGTGCAGCGCTATGGCCCGGCCTATCGCTATCCGCAGGCCGGCTGGATCGTCCTGCACGTCGAGGGCGAACCGTACGAGCGCGGCGTCCAGCATGGCCGGCTGCTCGCCCCCGAGATTGCCGCACACGTCCGCTGCTTCGCTGCCGTCCAGAGTCCCAAGGCCCCCGCCGAAGGCTGGAAACATACCCGCACCCTGTGCAACGCTCTTTTCCTGCGCCGCTACGACGCAGAGTTCCTCAAGGAAATGAAGGGCATCGCCGACGGGGCCAGCGCTGCCGGGGCCCGCTTCGATGGCCGGCCCATCGACCTGCTCGACATCGTCGCCCTCAACTCCTGGCCGGAGGTCGATACGCTGGACTCCGCCCTGGACGCAACGCCGACGGGTCTGGAAGGACTTCGCTTTGAGCTGAACGGCCCCAGACCGAAGCCAGCCCCCAAACCGATGCGCTGCAGTGCCTTCGCCGCCACGGGGCCGGCAACAAAGGACGGCAAGATCGTTTTTGGGCACGTAACCATGTCCTACTTCTATCCCGCCACCTTTTACAACGTCTGGCTGGACGTCAAGCCGACCAAGGGCCATCGCGTCCTGATGCAGTCCTACCCGGGCGGCATCCAGAGCGGGCTGGATTACTACCTCAACGATGCCGGCCTGCTGGTCTGCGAGACCACCCTGGCGCAAACGCGCTTCGAGATCAAGGGGCTGACCGTGGCCTCCCGCATTCGCCAGGCGCTGCAGTACGCCGACTCCATCGACAAGGCGGTCAGCATCCTCAAGGAATTGAACAACGGCCTGTACACCAACGAATGGCTGCTGGCCGACGTCAAGACCAACGAGATCGCCATGTACGAGCTGGGGACATACAAGAGCAAGCTGTGGCGGAGCAGCAAGAACGAGTGGTACGGCGGCACCGAGGGTTTCTACTGGGGATGCAACAATACCAAGGACCTGCACGTCAGACTGGAAACGATCGCCAGCAACGAGGGCCGGCCGGGTCAGGCGACGTTCCGGCCGTCGGACCGCGACCGGACCTGGCTGAAGCTGTACGACAAGTACCGCGGCCAGATCGACGCCGACTTCGGCAAGCTGGCCTTCACCACGCCGCCGCTGGCCGCCTACCACTCCTGCGATGCCAAGTTCACCACGACCGACCTGGCCCGCGACCTCAAGACCTGGGCCCTGTTCGGTCCGCCGCTGGGCCGGACCTGGCAGCCCACCCTGGAGGAACGGCACGACTATCCGGAGCTGACGCCGCTGGTGAGCAATCCTTGGGCCATCCTCCACGCCCGCGCCCCGAAAGCGCACCGGGAGAAGCCGGTGCTGGCAGCGGATTTACACGATCCGGAAAAGAGCGACAACAAGTTCGACAAGGTCGGGCACTCCGCGGAGGAGAGAGAGGACGACCACAAACTCGCCCGTGAGCCCGCCTGGCACGGCACCATCCTGCCGGCCACCGACGCCGACACCTGGTTGGCCGCGAGCTTCCCCGCCTGCGAGCGCGTGGTGGCCCTGGAAAAGCAGCTGTCCCAGACAGCGGGCGGCAAGCTCAAGCAGGAGGACCGCGAGAAAATCGCCCTGGCCTTGTTTGCTCACCGGGCCGGCTACGGCCTGGCCTCCCGGTCGCAGCCCGAAAAGCCCCTCAAGGACACGCGCTCGGACCTGCGCACCGACGAATGGCACCGTGTCGCCCAGGGCAAGGGCGTCCTGCTGCTGCACGCCCTGCGGGAGCGGATGGGACTGAAGCCGTTTGTGGAGATGATGGACGAGTTTGGCCGCAAGCACGCCGGCAAGCCGGTGACGACCGCCGACTTCGTGGCCCACGCCGAGAAGAAGTCCGGCCAGAAACTGAGCGATTTCTTCCGCGTCTGGCTCACCGAGACGGGCTTGCCCGACCTGCGGCACGGCACCAGTCACAACGCGGGTGGTTTCTTCTCCGTCCTGAGCTTCCTGCACGAACTGGAGCAGACTCTGATCGTCTATGGCACGGCCGACGAGACGCCGACCAACAAGGAGGCGGCCGAGGCCCTGCAGCAGGCCATCCGCGCCCGCCATTCCAACTTTACCGTGCCGATCAAGCGCGATACCGAGGTGACCTCGGACGAGCTGAAATCCAACCACCTGCTGCTGATCGGCCGGCCCAGTTGCAACAGCGTGGTCAAACGCTTCGAGAAGTCGTTGCCGGTGGAGTTTGGCACCGGCTCGTTCACCATTCCTGATCGGCCCGAGGTTGCGGAGCGGCCGAGCTATGCCCATGCGCCAGCGCCGTCATCGCCGCCGCGACGAACCCGAGCAACCGGCGCTTCTCTGTCGTGGTGATCGCCGGTCTGGATGCGTCGGCGACCCTTGCGGCGGCACCGTACCTGATGGAGAAAGTCCACCAGGATGCCGAGGTCGTTGTCCTGCCGCACGGGGACAAGGCACGCTTGCTGGTGCTTCCCATGGGACAAACGGCGACGGCGACACCGCCGGCGAGCGGGCGCTGAAACCGTTGCCGGCTCGTCGGTCCCAGGTTCGGCCTGGGACCGACTTCTTTCCCCTCTCCACAATCTTCAAGACCACGCACGGCAAGGCGAGCGGCGCGGCGTCAGCCCGCCGGTAGAATCTTCTGACCATCACGGATTGTGGGGAAGTGCCCCCGGAGGACCGGAAGAGACAGCGCGCGCTGCTGGCGTGTTGGCGGTGTCGCTTTTTTGTCATTGGTGGGGCAAGCACAGACACGGCTGGGCATCTCCTGGCGAGACTGCCAAGCAAAAGCGCCGTTGGCGGTGTGGCGGCCTTACCCCTTGGGTCATTACGGCGTCCCTTCCCTCCCCACAATCCGTGACGGTCAGAGAATCTTCTACCGGCGGGCTGACGCCGCGCCGCTCGCCTTGCGGTTCGTGGTCCTGACCGAAATGGTCGGCCTTCTCCGAAATGCCAGCGGGGCTGCCAATCCCCTGGTAGCGCCAATACATTGACCGTCTCGGCATCCCTTTCCCCAAGAGGCAGCCCATGACGGCCTTCCTGCTTCTGCTGCTCATCGCCCAGCCGGCACCCGACGAATCCTGGCGCGTCGTGCAACAGCTCGCCAGGCAACTGGGCGAGGCGAACCGCTTCATTGAGTCGGACCCCGAGGAGGCCATCCGTCTGGTGACCGCGCTGCTCGACGATCCGAAAGGGCAGGAGCTGGAAAGCAGCTCCCCGCACGTCCGCTTCTACCGCGAACAGGCTCTCTACTTCCGTGCCCGGCTGCATCTGAAGCAGGGGCAGGCCCAGGTCGTTGTCGATGACATGACCACCTTGCTGGACCGGAAAAGGGTCGCGTTCGGCGCAAGGCTCGCCGGGCTGGTGGGATCTCTGGCTTCCCCCCTGCCGCACACCGCGCCTGGCTCCCTCCTCAGCTTCCCTCCTGAGGCACCCCTGAGCCGCATGGATTGCTTCCAGGCGCTGGGGCTGCGAGCTGAGGCCTACAACGCCCTGGACCAGCACGACAAGGAGCAGGCCGACCGCGCAGAGGCGCAGGCAATCCTTCTCGAGATGATGCGGGGCGTGTCCGCGACTCCCGCCCAGCCGCCGAACCGACCTTTGGGACGCCCATGGTGGAGCGTGCCTTCTCCCTGGAGGCTGGATACCTGGCGCACCGGGCTCACGTTTGTCGCAGCTTCCTTGCTGGTGATGTTTCCCCTCTTTTTCCTGAGGGGACGGCGGCAGCGGCGCGACGCGGGCGGCACCTGGTGGCGGCTGACGTGGGTCTCGCTGACTCTGGCCGCTGCGCAAGCGGCGCCGGTGCTCGCCGCGGTCCTGCTGCTGCGGTGGCATCGGCACTTCGCCGACGTCTCCGAAGTGGGTTTCGTTACCCTGATGGTGTTCGCCATCAACGTCGGCCGGCACTGCGGCTATCTGACCGCCGTGAAGTGGCGCCACGGGCGCGAGGCACCTCCTCGCCTCGAAGACCCCGTGATCCTCGACCGGATTGCCGGGATCGCCGGCCGCATGGGCATCGCGCCGCCGGTGACCCGGGTGGTGCGCTCGGCCACCTCGCTGCAAACCAACCAGGCCCTGGTCTCCGGACTGGTCGCGCCCACCATGGTGCTGTTCGATGGCGTCCTGCACCGGCTCACGGAGGAGGAGCGCGACGCCATCATCGCCCACGAACTGGCCCATCTGGCCAACCGCACCTTCTGGTACTGGCTGGCCGCCGGCGTCGTCTGCAGCGTCGGCGTGGTGGCGGCCTCCGCTTTTTATCCCACGCTGGTGTCGCTCAGCCTGGGTCTGGCGCTGCTGACCGGCAGCTGGCTGATCCTCAGCCAGTGGCTGGAATTGGATTGCGATCGGCGTGCGGCCCGGGCCATCGGCCATCGCCGTGCCGTCTCCGCGCTGTGGAAGATCCACGCGGATCAGCCGTGGAGAGGTTTGCTCGAGTTCCTGATCGGGGCCGTCAGCACGCACCCCTCGCGCGACCAGCGCCTGGCCGCCATTCGCGCGGCTGCCCCCGACGACGACAAGCCGGAGGTGACGTGGGACACCCGGCTGCTGCGGCGCCGCCGGCTGGCCGCCTGGGGGGCATTCGGGCTCTGGCTGGCGGTCATGGTCGCCTGCCTGGCCTGGGGATACCGTTCACCCGAATCGCTCTGGCCGGCGCTGCCGCTGGTGCTGCTGGTGATGGCTCCCTTCACGTTGGTTTGGCTGGGGGGACGCAAGGCCGCTCGGCGGAAGAGCCGCCTGCAGCGCGCGCGGCGCAGCCGGCTGAGGCACCTGACCTGGCTGCCGCCGCTCCTGTTTGGAGGCATTCTCGTCGCTCACCTCTCGGGCCTGACCGAACGCTACCTGAGCCTCTGGGCGAGCCTGGCTCTCCTGTCGGGCGGTTTTCTGGCCTTGCTCCTGCTCAACCTGGTGCTGGGCCGGGACCGGGCGAAAAAGTTGAACCGCCAACTCGTCATCGCCATCCAATCGGGCGACTATCCAAAGGCCCTGGCTCTGTGCGAGGGGAGTCTCGCCGTCGTCGCCGGCAACACGGAACTGCGCTACAACCACGCCCTCATTCGCGCCGTCCTCGGCCGGCGCGAGGAGGCTCTGGCCGACCTGGACCGGCTCCGGCAGGACGATCCCGGCTTCAAGATGACCTCGCTGCTCATGGCCAGCATCTGCGCCGACGAGGAGGACTATGCCCGCGCTCTCGAGCTGGCCAACCAGCTGAGCCACGATCTCCCCGGCGACCCCGTTGGCCCGCAGGCCGAGGCCTGGCTGCTGCGCAAGCTCGGGCAGCTGGAGGAGGCCGAGACCCGGGCCCGCGACGTTCTGAAGCTGGAGCCCCGCTCCGGCCAGGCTCACCTCACCCTGGCGGCCGTGGCTTTCGACCGGGGCGACCAGGCCGGGGCCCGTGAACTGCTGGCCCAGGCCGAGCGACTCATGCCCGGCACCGTGGGCTCGGCGCTGCTCGCCGCCGAGATGGCGCTGGCGGCGGACGACAATGCCGAGATCGCCGTGCAGCAGGCGGTCAAGGCCGCCAAGAACAATCCGCTGGCTTTCGCCGACAAGGAAGTGGCTCGCCTGGTGCAGCGCCTCGAAGCCCGCCGCCAACCTTTGCCCAGCTGACGCCCAGAAGAGGTGTGGTAGGAGCGTTCAGAACGACCGCCGCAGGCCAGCCTTCCCAGGCCGGCCGAGCTTGGAAGCCTGTCCTGCTTGTTTCTGACAGGGCCTCTTACTCGTGCAGTTCCTCGTTCACTGCCTCGAGATCGAATGCCTCGGGATCGAACTCGCCCCCGACCCATTCGAGCAATTCCTCGTGGCGATCATGCTTCGGGTCCTGGATTGCATCCACGAAGTCGCCGTAACCCCACGGTCCGCCGCAGTCCTCGGGGGGACAGGCACGCTTGCCCTTGATACACCGAGGGTAACGGACGCCCGGCTCGGCGTCGAGAATCTTCTCGATCTGAATGGTGTGGTCCCAGTTGTCACCCATGTCGTAGACGTAAGACAACTTCTTGACGCCCCTGGCGGCCAGCTGGCTGAGCTTGACCCTGCCCTCGTTGCGAACGTCCGGATCGCCTCCGAAGTCGCCCTCCCACTGTTCCGGGTCGCCGTACTGCTCGCCGCCAATCTCGAACACGTGCAGATGGTAATCGTCCCACCCCATGACAGTCTGGATCAGGTGATGCAATTGGGCGAGGGTGCAATCCTTGACCTGGATGCGCCGCCAGATCGGCGGCCGAATGTCCCGGAGGGTGATCTTCAGCTGGTAGACCACACCGGCAGCTTTCTTCTTGGCCATCGTTCGACTCCACTTTCATTTGCCCCCCCTGCCTTGGCAGTTGAGGCACACCAGGGGATTATAGTTCTCCGCTCCCACCTTCCCAGCGGATCTGTTCCAGGAGCCCGCGCAACCGCTGTCCGCGTACCGGGTTGATCATGCTCAGATAGGCAACCCGTCCCGCCAGGTAAGCGCGGAAATCGTTGTGACCGTCGCGGTTCTGTCCCTGCGGGCCGTGGCGGACACAGTTGGTCAGGATGGCCTTGAGACGATCGAACTCGGCCCGCTGAATGTTGGGCCGGACGTTGAGGACGATGCCGGCCACCTGCTGCCGCACTCCCTGCCGCATGAAGTGGGATTTGCGCGTGTTGACCTCGAAGCCCTCTTCCAGCGCGATGCAGCAGACGTTGACGTGAAAGCGCCGCAGACACTGCTCCAGCTCCTCGTCGCCCGAGAAGACCAGATCGTCGGCGTAGCGCGTGTAAACGGCCCCAACGGAGCGGCTCAACGCCGCCAGCCGGCAATCGAGACGGTAAGCGCAGAGGTTGGCCAGAGCGGGTGACGTCGGCGCTCCTTGCGGGAGATGCCGTGACAGGAGTCTCTGTTCTTCGCCCTTGCGCCAGGGTTCAGCCTGGGTCGGACGAGTGCGCAGGATTTCCTCGGGAACCGCATGGGTGCAGAGGCCCGTCAGCAGCCGGGCGACCGTCCTGGGATAGCCCGCCGTCTGAAAAAGAGCGTGAATCCGAGAGGCGCGGATGGACGGGAAGAAGGAGTGCAGATCGAAGTGCAGCACAATCCGCTGGCCTGGATGAGGGGCAACGTAAGTGGCGATGGAGCGGCCGCGGCGATAGCCGTGAGCGGCATCGTGCGGTGGGATGCGGTCGAGCAGGTCGTGGAGCAAACGCCGCTGGATCGCCTTGAGACAGGCTTTCGGAATCTCCAGAAGCCGGGCTTTGCGCCTCCGTCCCAGGAGCCACTGATAGGTGTAGTGATGAAGAGGGCCAATCCCAGCCCGGTGTGTCCGGCCCTGGCAATCAGCAAGCCAATCCAGCTGCGGCACGTCCACACCGAGCCACTCGGCCAGCTCCGGCGCACTGGTCAGGGCGGGCACGTCCCAGGAAGCCGGGACACCAGCGGCGGGAGCCATGCCTTCCTTGGCCCAGAAGAATTGCCGCAAGGGAAAACTTTCGTCCGAGTACGACAAGGTCTTGTCAAACTCGGCATCCGCGAGCAGGAACTCGGTGAGGGCGGCTGGCTGCCGAGCCGCCCCATTCTCTCCGAAGGCGATCCGTGCTCGCCGCACCAGAGGACGGAGCCAGCGCGGCCGGACGCCACAGGCCCGGGAGGCACGACGGGTCATGCTCTCCAGTGTCCAGGGACCGGCCAGAAGGGCGGCGGCGAGGTTCGAGGCGATCAGCTGTTTTGCGGAGGTGTTCATGAAAAAGGGCGGGCGTCCCAACCCGTCTCGTGAGGCGCGACGAATCATGCGACCTGGCGCATGCACAGTCGCGCGCCGTCCTGCGGTTACCATTCGCTCCCCCGGGGTAACCCCGGAGAGACAGCGAGCCGAGTTCGACTGCGCTGCCGTCTTGGGACACCCGCCGACCGCGTATCATGAGATGCCAACCGTCTGGCGTCAAGCTCCGTTGTTCAGCACGTGTTTTGAGACGCGAGCGGTTCCAAATGCAGCCGCGAGGGCCAGGTGGGTCGGCACCTAGAAGCAAAGGGGCAGGCCGACCATTAGCACCCCGACGAACAGCAGAGGAGGCATCCAGGCCTGCGGCGCGTCATTGTACAGGCCGTGGACGTAGTTGATGTTCACCGAGCGGAGCGGCTGCTCCGGGTCGGTCGGCGGTGCTGCGTTTACTTGAGCGGAACAGCATTTTTCTTGACGTACTCTTCCACGGCCGAGCGCCCTGGGCCCCCAACGTAGTGGAAGGCCTCGGCGTACTCGACGCCGTGCTTCTGACCGAGGGCCCGGCGGCGTGCCAGGATAAACTCTTTGATGTAGTTGCGGTCGGCTGTGACGTCGTTGTCCCCAAGGAGCGGCAGTTTTTGGCCGCGTTTGGCCAGCTCGGCCCGCAGCCGCGAGCCGTGATTGCCCGCGGGCCCCTTGGCCCGGTTGGCGCGATTGGCGTCGATCATTTGCTCGACCACCCCACTGACGTCCACGACGCGGTTGATCTCCGGCCGGCGGGCGTAGTAATACTTGTCCCGCACCGCATGTACCGCCAGGCCGGCGGCCAGCTGTTCGGGGTAATCGTGGGCCCGGCCCGCCATCCAGCAGGCGGCTTCGATGCCGCGGGCAATCTGGACGTGATCGGGGTTCTCCTCGTCGTGCGCCCAGGGGTCCCAGCACACCACCGTATCGACCTTGAGCAAGCGGATCAGAAAGATGAGCCGGCAGACCAGCTCATTGAGCGGCACGTCCCCCATGCGGTGATTGGAATAGTTCAGATCGAACGCTTTTTTCAGACCGAGCACGCGGGCCACCTCGGCATTGTCGCGCTCGTTGCCCAGCACGTGGTCGCCGACAGTGCCGGGGGTCCCCAGGCCTGGAGCATCCCCCATGTCATCGTTGGTGGCCCGTAACAGATAGCCCACGTAACCTTCCTTGACGAGCTTGGCGACGACTCCTCCCGCCATGAGCGGAATGTCGTCGGAGTGTGCCTGGACCGCCAGCAGCACCTTGCCCTTGTGCGGCGCCCCTTCGGCCGGGCGTTCGAGAAACACGTCGCTGGGCGTCTCCTCCGCCCGGGCCTCCTGAGCGTACAGGAAAGCGGAACAGCTGCAGGCCAGGCTCGTCGCGATCAGATCGCGACGGTTGGGGAAGTGACCGCGTGGCTCCATGGCCGGTCTCCTTGAGTGCTGGATCGATGACTTCGTTGATTCCTGGCCGCACGAGCGGGCGGAACAGGTTGCGGCAGGCCATCGGCACGGATCAGGATAGCATGGTTTCGGTCTTCTGGCGCTGTTTTTCTGCTGACTCAGGATCAACAAACCTCCCCCGAAGGCCCGAAATCGGATAAAATGACCTCACCCCCCTGACGAACGCCCTGACCATGCCTGCAGGTTAACCGCAGGCCCTGCCGAATCGGAGTTTCCCACCATCCCACCCCAATCAGGAGAGATCCCATGCCGCGCTTTGTTCCAAGAGCTTCACGTCCCAGGTTGGTCCTTGTCGTGGCCTTGCTGTTGCTGGGGGCGTTCCCAGCCCTGGCAGGAATGACGATCGGTTTCCGCACTGACGGCAGCGGCAGCTACCCCAAAGCGCAGCCGCCGCTGGAGTGGTCGCCGACGAAGAACGTGGTCTGGTGTACGCCCATGCCCGGCTACGGCGTCAGCCATCCGGTGCTCCTGGGCCAGCGCCTGTTCATCTGCTCGGAGCCGGCCACGCTTCTGTGCCTGGACAAGGGCAGCGGCAAGATCCTCTGGCAGAAGACCTGCAACTACTCCGAGGTGGAGGTCCCGTCCGAGGTGCGCGAGCAGTACGACAAGGAGGTGGCGGCCACGGCGGAGCTGAACAAGAAGCAGTCGGCCGTCCAGAAAGAGCTGGATACGCTGTATCGCGCTCTCGCCAAGGACAAGGCGCCGAGGGAGGAGATCGACAAGAAGCTCAAGCCCTTCCGCATGCAGATCGAGGAGCTGAAGAAGGAGAAGCTCAAGCTGACGGTGGCCCTGCGCTACGTGCAGCCGAACACGCATCCGACCGCGGGCTACTCGGCGCCGACCCCAGTGACCGACGGCAAGGAGGTCTTCGTCGCCTACGGCAATGGCCTGGTGGCGTGCTACGACCTGGCCGGCAACCGCAAATGGCTGAAGCTGATTGAGCACTCCAACCTCACCTTCGCCCATTCCGGCTCGCCGGTGCTGGCCGGCGGCAACCTGCTGATCCACTTCACGGACCTGGTAGCCCTGGACCCAAAAACGGGCAGCGAAGTCTGGCGCCTCAAGCATCCGGCGAGCTACGGCACACCCCAGCCGGCCCGGATTGGCGACGTGGACGTGGTTTTCACGCCCAGGGGGGCGATGGTGCGGCGCAGGACGGCAAGGTCCTCGCCGACAAGCTCGGCTCCTGTGGGGCCAATTCGCCCATGCTGCACGAGGGCGTGGTGTACTACGCTCACGGTTCCGCCGTTGCGCTCCGGCTGCCGGAAACGGCCGCGGAGCAGGTGAAGCCGCAGGTCTTGTGGAAGGGGAAAGTCAAGCCCGGCGGTTACGGGTTCTGCTCGCCGGTGGTACACGAGGGCCTGCTGTACGCGTCCAACGACCAGGGCATCCTGACGGTGCTGGACGCGGCGACGGGCGAGCTGGTCTATGAGGAGCGGCTCAACCTGGGTGGCTCGATCTACCCGAGTATCTCCGCGGCGGGCAAATACGTGTACGTCAGCAGCGACAACGGGACAACGGCGGTGCTGCAGCCGGGACGGGAATTCAAGGAGCTGGCCCGCAACAAGCTGGAGTCGTTCCGCAGCTCGCTGGTTTTCGAGGGCAAGCGGGTCTACGTCCGGACCGCGAAAAATCTGTATTGCATCGGCGAATAACAGGCACTAACAGAAAGGCGAGCGGCGCGGCGTCAGCCCGCCGGTATCCGGCCGCAAGCAGTACCGGCGGGCTGACGCCGCGCCGCTCGCCATTCCGTGAGTGGGCCTCACGGTTTGGGCGCCGGCTTGACCGGGCGCGGCTCCCTGGCGAGCAGCGCCTCCAGCTGAGGCAGCAGCACGTTGAACTCGACCCAGTCGGGGACCTGCACGTTGACGTAGCCGTTCTGTTTGCTTTTTTCGATGGCTTGCTGCCAGGTGCGCACCGCCTTGAGATGCTTCTCGGCAGCCTCGTCGTTTCCCATCTCGTGCTCGACCATTCCCAGCGCCAGCTGGTTGAGGCAGTGAGCGGCCCACCCACCCTTGAGCGCCTCCTGCAGCGTCTCTTTGGCCTTGTCCAGCTGGCCGGCCCGGTAATGCGCCAGCCCGGCCGCATGCAGGGTCCACGGCCGCGGCTGTTTGCCGATGCCGGCTTCGCCCCACTTGATGGCTTGCCCCTTCTCCAGGCGAGCGTCGGCAGCCAGGCCGGCGGTGCGGGCGTAGACATAGTTGAGGTATTCATTGCTCGGCTGGCCTTCTTGCTTCGCCATCCAGGCGACGTGGTCGGAGCAGGCTTTCCGGTCGCCGCTGAGCAGGCAGAGGGCCGCATACTCAAACCAGTCTTCACTGGCCGGGATGCGCCTGATCACGGAGCCGTAGGCCGATCGGGCCTCCCGCCACTGGCTTTGCAGGACCAGTTCGCGCCCGCGGACCAGGGCGAACAGGGGATCTTTCGACCGCAGTTTTTCCAGGGCCGCGAAGACCTCGGGCTGCTCCCGGAACGTCTTCAGCATGGAGAGACTGCGTTGGGAGCCGCGGTAGAGGTCGTCCGGCTGGAGGTCCAGCAAGAAGGAGCGATCGACGGCCGCCGCCGGCCAATCCTTCCGCTGCTCGTTGGCGACTGCCCGGCGGGTGCGCCACTGGACGTTGCCCGGCTCGATGGCCAGCACGCGGGTCAGGTGGGCCACGGCCTGCTTCCAGTCTCTGTCCCGCTCGGCCCTGGCCGCCTTGGGCAGGAACTCGGCCAGCGTGTTTTCCACGGCGATGGTCTGCTGCGTTTCCGGCATCCACAGGGGCCTGGTCCAGGCCACGGGCTTCGTTTCCGCGGACGAGCGCAGACCGAGATCGTCCACGGCCTTGAGCAGATCGGCCACGTGCGTGACGACGATCGAGCGCTCATCGACAACCACGGCCAGCCGCTGCCCGGAAGGGCTGAACGTGGCCTGGCGGACGGCCGAGGCCTGCCGGTCCAGCGTCATCTGCAATTCGCCGGTCAGGGTGTCCCAGAGACGCACGTCCCTTCCCGTGGTAACCAGCACCTGACCATCGGGGGGATAAGCGACGTCCTGGATCGGCCCCTGCTGCGCATCCCACGCCCGCCAGAGCGATCCAGCGTCCACGTCCCACAGCGCGACGACCTGGCCGCGGGCCACCGCGAGACGTTTGCCGTCCGGAGTGAAGGCCAATCCCCGCACCGCCCCGACAGCGCCGAGCGGCTTCAGCCAGTGGACGAGGGCCGCGGTGGCCGCGTCATGCAGCCGGACGGCGCCGTTCGCTTCGCCCACGGCGAGGAACCGGCCATCCGGGCTGAACGCCAGCGGCCGGCCCGGGACGCGGTTGTTGGACCAGAGAAAGGCCGCCTCAATCTCGGCGTCCGCATCGTCCGGCCGGAACCATTTCCAGACGGCGATCTCGCCGCTTTCCTTGCGGAGGGCCAGCAGGTTCCCCCGCGGGCTGAAGACGAGACGGCGGATGAGGGCCGCTTTGCCGGCGTCTCCTTCGTCCAGCATGCCCAGATACCGGCCGTCTTTGGCACGCCAGAAACAGACCGTGCCGTCGGCCCCGGCGGAGGCCAGGAACTGGCCGTCGGGGCTGACGGCCACCGCATGCACGCTCTGCTGATGGCTGGTCCGCGGCAGGCTGCTGTGCAGCTGGGGCTGGTCGGTTTTCCCCAGACGAAGCTGGTTGGACACCGTGACCGCGACCCGGCTGCCATCCGGAGAGAACCAGAACGGAGAAAAACGCCCCACGATGACCGCTGACTGATCCGGCCGAGCGTTCCTGTGCCGCAGGCTGATCGTTTGCCGTTTCTTGCCGGTGGCCAGCTCGTAAACGTGCAGCTGGTCTGCCGCATTCGCGTCGATGAATCCGATCGAGCGGCTGTCCGGGCTCAGCTCGGCAGTGGCGTTCCCGGAGCCCTCGGCGGGGGACCACGGAACGCCCGGTTGGTGGAGGTCGAGGACCTGGACCCGGCCCCAGACGTTGCGAGTCCACGGCCAGAAAATGAAATAGCGGCCGTCCGGGCTGAACTTGAACCGGCCGAACCCCGAATCGTCGGACAAGGACCGTCGTTTCATCGTGGCCAGATCAAGCAGCACCCCCTTGGCAAAGTAGGCGAAGCGTGTGTCCGGACTGAGCCCGCGGAAGCTCTCCAGGGTCTGGAGGGTCTGACCAGTCTTCAGGTCCCAGACGGCGCAGGGGGCATTGACCGTGCCTGTTTGAAAGACCAGCGCCTTGCCGTGGGTCTCGCTCCACTGCACGGACCAGAAGGCCGCAGCAGGTTGGGACCGAAGGAGCTTGACGGGATTGAGGTCCCAGAGCTGAACGGCGTACTCGCGCCTGGCCGGCGCTTTCCCCGCAGTTGTTGGAGTCACGTCGGCGGTCACCAGCAGGCGATCCCTGAACAGAGCGATGGAATGGAAGGAGTTGCACTCCAGCGGCAGTTGCTTTGGCTCGGCGCCTTCGGCGAAGGGCCACAGCGACAGCCGGTGGCGTGTCCCTTCCTGCGTCAGGAAGGCGGCGCTTTTGCCGTCGCTGCCGAGCCACAACTGGGTGTTGGTGCGCAAGGAAACCTGGCCGGTCATCCGGCCCGACTTCAGGTCGTACGCACGCCAGACGGTGCCGGTCCCTTCGAGGGTGCTGGCCAGCAGGTAGCCGGTGCTCGTGAATCTCGTTTCCCTGGGGGCCTGAGCGAGATCGAGGACCTTGACGCCGTCTGCCAGGCGATACACCGTGGTGGAAAAGCGGTAGCCGCCCTTGTCGCCCGTCGGGGTGGAGGCGCTGACGACGACGTGTTTGCTCTGGTCATCGAAGAAGACCTGGTACGGGTTCGATCCGGCATCGAGGAGCGTGGCCGTCCAGCGCAGGTTGGTCACGTCAAACAGGCGCAGCCGGGGAGTCTCGCCCTCGCGGTCCACGCCGGCAATCCAGCGCTGGGTCCTGTCCACGGGCAGCACGAAGGCGGTCGTGGGCCATTTCCGCGCGATGGACTTCTGCAGCTTGCCCGTGGCGGCGTCGTAAACGTCGGAGCGGTCTGCAAGCATCTGCACGAAGTATCGTCCCGACGGATCAAACGCTCCCGTCGGCCAGGAGGCCTGGGTCTCCCATTGCCCGGAGCCCTGAAGCGTGCGCCGGTGGACGCCGGTCGGATTGCTGCCGCCGACCACAGCGAGGGCGTCCTCGCCGGCAAAGCGCACGTCCTGCACGTCACCGTTCCAGGCCAGGGTCTGGCGGGCTGCCGAGGCCACCGAGGGGTCCCAGTATTGCGTGAGGATCCGGGGCAGCTCGCCGGCCGCGCCGGTGGGGACTTCCCGCAGGGCCAGCATCAGCAGGTCGCCGCGGGGATTGAGCTGAGCGTGGTAGGCCGTGGACCGCCGGCCGCGGGTTTCCGGCGCGTCCGAAAGGCGGGTCTGATACAGGATGCCGCCCTGGGGGACGGCCAGCAGCCACAAGGACTGTCCGTCTGTCACGGTCAAGATCGGCCGGCTGGGATGAAAGGCGGGCTTCAGGGCATGCAGGTAGTAGGCATAATCCGTTCCGGCGGGGAGACGCGCCTCCGCAACCTTTTCTCCCGTGACCAGGTCAACGAGGAGCAGCGGGTGCTGGTAGCCCGTGCCGACGTACTGAAGGTTCAGTTCCACCGCCAGCCATTTCCCGTCCGGGCTGACGGTGGCAGCCACGTTCCTGTAGGCAATGACCGGCAGGGTGAATTCCCGGACGGTCTTGGCATCCTTGAGATCGACAATCCGCACCGTGGACGGCGAACGCACGGTGACGAGGTGATCCGCGGTTGCCGTCATGCCGACGGCCTGCGCCTGCCTGTCGGCGAACAGTTGCTTGCCGCTGGCGACGTCCCAGACGACCGTCTGGCCGGACCAGGTAAAGAGCAAGCGGGTCCCCTGGCGATCGAACCACCAGACCCGTTCGGACGGTTGCAGGAAGACCGGCACGGTGTCGGCTGGCAACTGGACGGTTTTGCGGACTTTGAGGTCGGTTGCCGAACGATGCTCGACAACGATGGCCTTGCCGGGGCCGGCTCGGGTCGCCACGAGCAGAGTGCTGCCGTCGCCGGCATAGCCAAGGCAGGAACGGAACGGGCTGGTCCTTGGTGGTCTCCTTGTCGCTGGCGACGACGATACCGCTCAGAGCTTCCACCAGCTGCAGCTCCCGGGTCGAGCTGGCGCGATCGACGTCGAGAAGGGCGAGCTGTTTCAGGTCAGGACTCAACGCGAACCGCGCCTCAAAGGGAGAGTGCGCGTTGGCGGCGGTGGAAGCGAACGAGGCTTGATAGACCTGCTGCAGCGAGGGGAGCGATAACCAGCGAACGGCCTCGTCGCGCAGCTGGGGGTTCAGCAGCCGCCAGTATCGCTCCGTCGCGTCGCGCTGGGACGGGTCCAGCCGGTCGGTCAGGTCCAGTGCCGTGTCGCGCAGCTGGGCGGACTCGCGCAGCAGCGCAAACGCCTTGCCCTGCCGGCCCGGCTCCTTGGCGACCCAGAGCGACTGCAAGCGGGAGAGGTTGGCCTGCCCCAGGTTGCGGTAGGCGGAGCTGGAAGCGTCCAGCGCCTTCAGCTCGGCCTGCTGCGATTGCAGGCGGGCGGCCGCTTCCTGCCCGGCGAGCTGGTCGGCGGCCAGCTTCGCCTCCTCGGCCTCCAGCCGGGCCCGGTCCGCCCGCTGCTGCTCCGTCCGTGCCTGCACAAACAGGACCAGCGCACTGCCGGCCAGCACCAGGGCAGCCAGTCCGGCCGTCAGGGCGGCGACGGCCCGGCGCTTGAGTTTCTGGTTGGCACGGGCCTGTTCGCCGCGGCGTTCCTCGGCCTCGTCGGCCCGCTGCTTTTCCGCCAGCGCCATCTTCCGGAGCAGCTCCCGTTCGCGCTCCTGCCGCTCCTTCTCCTCGCGTTCGTGGTGGTCGCGTGCCAGGACGCTGGCGTCCAGGAAGGCCATGCTCTCGGCGAAGCGGCCGCCGTAGCGCTCGGCCCAGGCGGCGTTGGGCTTTTCACGCTCGCGCCAGTACAGCGCATTCTCCAGGTCGGGGGTGTCCCAGAGCGCGGCTTGCCCCGCCTCCCAGAGAAGGGCCGTCCCCGTAAGACGGCGAAAGATGGCCGCCGACTCCGCCTCGGTCTGCACCCACTGGGACATGCGATGCCATTGCCGGATCAGGCTTTCATGGCTGATGTCCAGCACGGTGTCCGCTTGCAGAGGCACCCCGGCCGGCGGCGTCAGGAAGCTGCAGGTCGGCTCACGAAAGACCTCGACGATCCGGCGAACCGTCTCGGGGGGAACCTGGGCCACCTCGGCCGCCAGGGCCAGCGGTATCGGCCGGCGAATGTCCCGGCCGTCGCTGCCCCGTTCGCTCAGGCAGCGGAACAAAGTCTCGGCGACCCGGCGGTCGTCCGGGGCCAGGCCCTCGTACAGCTCGTCGGCGTGCAGCGACAGTGCGTTCTTCAAGCTGCCGACCGCCTGGTACTCGGCGAGCGTGAGCGTGGGCTCGTCTTCTCCGGTCGCTGACGCTCCCGGCTCGCCCGCTCCGTTGGGGCCGGCGACCGTGCGGTTCCAGACGCGCATCAGCGCGTGCTGCATGAGCGGCAGCTGGTCGGGGTTGGAGCCGATGTCGTTGAGGACGCGATTGACCAGCTCCGGCTCGACCCGCGCCCCGAAGGCGGCGGCCGGGCCGGCGACGGCCGCCCGGCACTGCTCCCGCGACAGCCGGGGGATGAGGAACTGCCCCTCGTTGATCGCTTCCGGAAGTCCCGTGAAGATCGAGCAGTCGCCCAGGAAGTCGGAGCGCATCGTGATCACGACAAAGATCGGCACGTCTTCCTGGCGGGCCGATTGCAGCAGCAGATCGACAAACGCGGTCGCCTCGTTGGCGTCGCCGTGCTTGTGAAAGCGGAAGATCTCCTCGAACTGATCGACGAGCAGCAGCAGGTTGTTCCGGCTGGGCTGGAGGGACTCGCGCAGCAGCTCGACCAGCCCCAGCGGTCCGCGGCGCAGCACGGCGCGGACAAAGGCCTCGGCGTCGGGCCGGCCTTGCCACCCCGGATGCAGGGTCTCGCCGCGGAGGAGCGTCTGGGCCAGGTTCGCCAGGGGATGGCCGCCCGGCCGCATCTCAACGACGTGCCAGCGCGGCCCGGCGCTGGCCATGAAGCCGCCTTCGAGAGCCGACAGCATCCCGGCCCGGACCAGCGACGACTTGCCGCAGCCGGAGACGCCGACGACCGCGAGGAAGCGGCAGGTCTCCAGCTTGAGCAGGAGCTGATCGACCTGCTCTTCGCGGCCGAAGAAGATGTCGGCCTCGTCCCGGCGAAACGAGCGCAGCCCTGGATAGGGGGAAAGACTCAAACCGGCTTGCGATGTCGAGATCATGCGATGGGGCCTTTGGAGAATTCTTGCGACTCAGAAAGACAGAGGCCGACGTGGCTGTGTAGGGTGGGCCGAGCGTAGCGAGGCCCACCACGCCTGCCGGTGGGCCTCGCTACGCTCGGCCCACCCTACGATCGCACCTCCAGCCTTTATCGTTCTGAGGACCATCACCCATTTGCCAGCTCATTGAGGAAACTCCGCACCTTGTCCTCTTGCAGTCCCATGCGGCAGTCGATGACGTGCATCTTGGGCAGATGCATCCCCAGCCGCTGTTTTTCGTTCGGGGGGCCTTCGTAGACCGCCAGCGCCCGCAGCGGCTTGTCGCGGCGGTACAAAATCTTGCGCCATTGCCGCAGTTGCTCCCGGACCCATTGCTCGGTGATCTCGCCGTAAACGATGATCAGCCCATCGCAGTCCAGCAGGTTGGCTTCCAGGTCCTGGCGGATCTCGTCGGGCCGGCCTTCGTGCATCGGCAAGGCGTAGGAGCAGCCGCTCTGTTCCAGCAGGCCGCACAGATTGTCGGTGAGCGGCATGTCCTCCCGGCCGACGTTGATGAACACAAACGCCTGGTCCGCCATGGGCTTTGGCTCGGCACTCTTCGCCGTCCGCCGTTTGACTTCCTGAGAAGCCCGCGCCACCACATCGCGCTTGAACAGTTCCAGCTCCACCGCCTGGACGTGCTTGCCGTTGACGAAGGCGGCATGTTCCGGGTCGCGGACGTGGGCGGGATCGAGCGTCAGGTCGCGCCACTGGAAAAGCGGCAGGTCTCGCTGCGCGGCGACATCATACTGCAACCCGGCGTAGCTGCGCGATCCTCCGGGCGGTTTCTTGCCGGGGAACGGGCCGACCAGCTGGACGAACAGCAGGCAGCTGGTCAGGTCCTTTTCCAGGGCCACCCGGAACTCGCCCGGATCGCGCGGATACCAGCGCGACGGCAGCACCGTGAAGCCGTACTGGTTCAGGTAACGCTCGACTTCCTCCCGGAGCGGGTCCAGATCGTCCGTCACCTCGGCGAGATAGACGGCGTGCGTGGACTTGGAATCGATGGTGACGGTTACAGCCGCCGGCTCTTCTTTTCCGCTCATCCCCTGCAGGCGTTTGTGAACGGCACGGGCCAGGTCGTCCAGGCGGGCGTAATACTCGTGATCGACTTCCGGCCTGGGACGCGGATAGCCGAGGATGCTCGGCGTGTTGCCGTCGGTCAATTTCCAGAACGAATGGGAGCGCAGTCCCGTCAGTTCCGCCGGCCGGCCCTCGACGCGATCGCCTTCGACGACGACAACGCTCTCGCTGGCCAGATGCCGCCGCAGCAGGTTGACCAACCCGCTCGCATTCCGGTTCCAGGCCGCGAGCCAGCCCGGCGACAGCACCAGCAGCACCGAGGCGGTCTGTTCCAGCCGCTGGGTGAGCGCGTCATTCCCTTCCGCTTGCCGCAGCAGCTCCTCGTCCATCCACACTGACACGGCCCGGTCCCCGTTCAGCTGGCGCAGCCGCCAATCGAGATTGTCGATCAGCGTTGTCACCCAGCCGGCGAAGCCGCTGCCGGGCGGGGGGACGTCGTCGCCCGGAAAGTAGCAGACGAACAGATCGTGGCGGCATCCCGGAACGACCGCGGGCCGCAGGCTGGCCTCCCGGCGCAGGGCTCGCGCCTTTTCCAGCACCGGCGCCGTTTGCCACGCCTCCAGTGCCGCCACCAGCTCGCGCATGGACTGGTAGCGTGCCCTGGGTGTCCGCGACAGGGCACGCAGACAGATCGCCTCCAGCCCTGGATCGACGCCCGGACGATGCTGGGACGGCCGGGGCGGATCTTTGGTCAGGATCTGTGCCAGGACCGAGGCGATCGTTCCCTCGAACGGCAGCCGGCGGCACAGCAGCTGGTAGAAGACCACTCCCAGGCTGTAAACGTCGGCGGTGGGCCCCGAGGCCTGCGGGTCTCCTTCGAGCTGCTCCGGTGCCATGTACGCGGGCGAGCCGACGATGGCCCCGACTTGCGTGATCGCCGCTTCGCCCTTCTGGTCGCGGCGGGCCAGGCCAAAGTCCATCACGATCGGCTCGCCGCGGCGATCGATCATGACGTTGGACGGCTTCAGGTCGCGATGCACGATCCCGGCCTGGTGGGCCTCGGCCAGCGCCAGGGCCACCTTGCGAACGATCTCGACGGCATTGAGCGAATCGGCGGCTTGCGGGTCTTTGAGCCAGTCGGCCAGGTCCTTGCCCTCGACGTAATCCATCGTCAGGAAATGGATGCCGTCCTGCTGGCCGACGTCGTGGACGGCACAGAGATTGGGATGGTGCAGCGTCGCCATCGCCCGCGCTTCGCGATAGAAGCGTTCGACCTGGGCGGCATTCTCGCGGGCGCCGAAGCGCGGCACCTTCAGGGCGACGTTGCGGTCGAGCTGGGTGTCGCGTGCCAGGTAGACCGAGCCCATGCCGCCGCTGCCCAGCTTGCGGAGGATGCGGTAACGGCCAAACTCGGTGGGCAGGCTCTCGGAGGCAGCCGGCCCTCGTTCCGGCGTGGACTCCTCCGCGGACAGAAAGACGCCTGTCTCCTCGCTGGCGGACCTGCCTTCCGAAGGATTGGGTTTCGGCGCAGCCTGGGACCCGTCATTCGTCGTGGATGAGGAAGACACGATTCGGGGCTCCGGTGTCAGGTCAGTGTCTGTAACAACCCCTGATGTTACCCCCGCGGAGCAACGGCTGCAACCGGATTCACCGAAAAGACGCTGGATCACGCCAGCAGCTTGTTGACCACCTTGCCGGCCACGTCGGTCAGACGGAAGTCGCGGCCCTGGAAGCGGTAGGTCAGCTTCTTGTGGTCCATGCCGAACAGGTGCAAGATCGTGGCGTGCAGGTCGTTGACGTGGACCGGATCCTCGGCGATGCCCCAGCCGATCTCGTCGCTCTTGCCGAGCACCTGGCCGCCCTTGATGCCGCCGCCGGCCAGCCACAGCGAGAAGGCGAAGGGGTGATGATCGCGGCCGGTGACGTTCTTGCTGCCGCCGCGGTTCTCGCCCAGCGGCGTCCGGCCGAACTCGCTCATCCAGATCACCAGCGTCGAGTCGAGCAGGCCGCGCTGCTTCAGGTCCTTCAGCAGGGCCGCGATCGGCTGGTCGGCCATGCCGCAGTTGAAGCTCAGCTCGGTGTCGAGGTTGCTGTGGTGGTCCCAGGAAGCGTGCATCAGGTTGACGAAGCGGACGCCGCGCTCGACCAGGCGCCGTGCCAGCAGGCAGTTGGTCGCGAAGGCGTTGTACTGGCCCTTGCCGCCGCCCCGGTGCGGACCCGTGACCGCCCGGTCCGGCCGGCCGACTCCATACGCATCGAGCGTCTGCTTGCTTTCCTTGCTCAGGTCGATCAGCTCCGGGGCGGCCGACTGCATCCGGAAGGCCAGCTCGTAGGAGGCGATCCGGCTGCTGATCTCGGGGTCGCCGCTGGCCTCGTGGCGGTGCTGGTTGAGGTCGCGCAGGGCCTCGATGGTCTTCTGCTGCATGGCATCGGTCAGGCCGGCGGGGTTGTTCAGGTTCAGCACCGGCTCGCCCTGGTTGCGGAACAGGACGCCCTGGTAGGTGGACGGCAAGAAGCCGCTGCCCCAGACGGTCGCCCCGGCGCTGTTGCCCCGGCCGGCCGTCAGCACCACGTAGCCGGGCAGGTTGCGCGACTGCGAGCCCAGGCCGTAGAGCAGCCAGGAGCCCATGCTGGGCCGGCCAAAGGTCGGCACGCCGGTGACCATCATCAGCTGGCCGGGGTGGTGGTTGAACGCCTCGGTGTGCATCGACCGCACCAGGGCGATGTCGTCCGCGCAAGTGCCCAGGTGCGGCAGCAGGTCGGATAGTTCCATGCCGCACTGGCCGTGCTTCTTGAACTTGCGCGGCGAGCCGAGCAGCCGGGCCCCTTCCTTCTGGATGAAGGCAAAGCGGACCTTCTCGGTCAGCGAATCGGGCAGCTTCTGGCCGTGCAGTTCGTTCAGCTTCGGCTTGGGATCGAACAGGTCGATCTGGCTCGGCGCCCCTTCCAGGTAGATGCAGATGCACGCCTTCGCCTTCGGGGCAAAGTGCGGCAGCCGGGGAGCGAGGGGATTGCTCGGCTCGTCGGCGAGCAGACCGTCCTGGCGGAGCATCGAGGCCAGGGCCAGCAGGCCGATGCCGCTGGAGGAGGAAGTCAGGAACTGGCGGCGCGACTGCCACAGGGGCGATTCAGGTGCAGGGTGCATCGGTTAATCTCTTGAAAGAGGGTTACTCAGCCTTTTTCTTGCTCAGGTCACGATCCAGAATCAACTTCGTCCAGCCCGCCAAGCTCCGATCCTCGGGGGACATGAGTTGCACGGAGGCAATGATTGCTCGGACTTTTTCTGCTGGCATGGGTAACAACTGCCGGATCAGGGACTCAACGAGCTTCTTGCGTCCGGTCGGCGGTGGGGAGGCAGGATCGATTCCCACTGTGAACACCTGAAGGTCCCGCACTGCGGGAAGGAGACGTTTGCCCATCAAGTCGTCATGGAAGCCAAGGAGCAGCCGAGCCTTCTCCGGTTCAGACTTTTCCAAGTCGATCAGGAGTGAACGGAGTTTCGCCGCGCCGCTCGGGGCTTCGGGCCGGTGCGTTTGCTGGCTCTGAGCCTGCCGGCCCGCTTCGGCCACGGCGGCAAGCACGGTAGCCAGTTGCTCCGAGAAAGCAGGAGAGGAAAGCTCTTTGGCAAGTGCTGCAAAGGTTTCCGGTCCATACTTCGTGAGCAGGCGGGCAATTTCCTCCAGCAGCTCAAACTCCCCTCGCTCACTCACAGAGCTATCCTCCGAGCCAGTTCCCGGGCGAACGTGTGGAAACGCAATTTCTTCTTGGTCTGGGCACGCGACGTCGTGTAGATCGACTGGCCTTCCCGAGCGCCTTTCGGGTAGGAGCGGGAATAGGAAACCTCAGCGTCGAAGACGAACCACCCATGCTGACCTGCAAGCTGCCGGACTTCAGCTTTCGCGAGTGCTTCTTCCGGTGCATAGTCCGTGGTCGCGTTGAAAACGACTCCCGCTAATTGCAACGGATGCGCTGGATACTCTGCCTGGAAGTCGCGCATCGAGCGGACCAGCAAGGGCAGGCCAACGGCCGACAGGTATTCAGGCTTGACTGGAACGAGCAGGTAATCGCTGGCCAGGTACGCTGCCGTCGTGAGTAAGGATTCCGTGGCGCACAATCGATCAAGATCAAATCGTAACTCGCTTCGATCTCCGACACCGCTCGCGCCAGTTCGCTTTCTTTGTGCGGGTAGGGGGTTTTCAACGTGAAAGCCAGATCAAGTCGAGAGGGGATGAGATCGATCCTTCCGCCTCGCGGCGTGGCCATGCAATTGTTGACCGCGTCCCGGACGTTCAATGGTGTTGCCGGAGCGTGAGGAGAGCGTGTACTTCGCTCGAAGACATCCCAAATCGTCGGCTGCCCGGCTCTGAGCAAGCGTTCGTAACTCGGTTGTCCAAGAAGATACTGGCTGGCATTGAACTGCGGATCGAGGTCGATGACCAACACCTTCCTGGCATTCTCCTGCAAGGCAAAATGCCAATCCCCTCCGAGGGCAAAATGCCAGGCGAGGTTCACGGTCAACGTCGATTTGCCGACGCCCCCCTTCATGTTGATCAAGGCGACCTTTTTTTCCATGAGCGTTGTCCTCACTCCCGTGTGACGGCTTCATCCAGGTTGAGCAGCGCACGCGCCAGCACAACCCAGGCCGCCCCTTCAGCTTCGTCACCCGCGGTCTTCTTGCCAGCCAGTTTCGTCGCTTCCTCCGGGTTCGCCTTGCACAGCATCAGCAAGTCATCGTGCAGCCGCTCCAACCGCAACAACTCTGCCTTCGAGGGCTCCCGTGCTACGCATAACCGAAAGCCGTGCCGCAGTCGCTCAGCCGTCGTTTTCTTTTCCTCGACCAGCCGCCGGCCTAACGCTTGCGCGCACTCCACGAACACCGTGTCATTCAGCAGCGTCAGCGCCTGCAGCGGCGTATTGGAGCGCTCCCGGCGGACGCAGCAGACGTTGGAGTCGGGAGCGTCGAAGGTCATCAGCATCGGGAAGGGGCTGGTCCGCTGGAACCAGACGTACAACCCCCGGCGGTAGCGGTCCGGCCCAGTGCTTTCGATCCAGCGAGCGCTGTTGGCGTAGGTCAGCTCGCTGATTCCCGGCGGCTGCGGCGGCCGAACGCTGGGACCGCCGATGGTCCGGCTCAGCAGGCCGCTCGCCGCCAGGCAGCTGTCGCGGACAATCTCCGCCTCCAGCCGCATGCGCACCTGCCGGGCCAGCAGTGTGTTGTACGGATCGCGCTGCGTCAGCTCGGGCCGGGTCTTCGAGGACTGCCGGTAGGTACTGCTGGTCACGATCAGGCGGTGCAGTGCCTTCAGGCTCCACTTCTGCCGCATCAGCTCCGAGGCCAGGTAGTCGAGCAATTCGGGGTGAGTCGGCTTGTCGCCCTGAGTGCCGAAGTCCTCCAGCGTGGCGACCAGGCCGCGACCGAAATACTTGTGCCAGACCCAGTTGACGGCGATTCGTGCGGTCAGCGGATGGTCCGGCCGGACCATCCAGCGGGCCAGGTCGAGTCGGGTCGGCTTGTCATTCCCCTTCAGGGCCGGCAGCACAGCGGGAGTCCCCGGCTGGACCTCGACACCTTTACGCAGGAAGTCGCCGCGAATCATGACGTGGGTCTTGCGGGGAGCGCCGAGTGCCAGGGTCTGGACCAGCGTGCCGGTCGGCGGCTTCTTCTGGTGGTCGGTCACCGCCTTGACCAGGGCGGTCAGCTTGGGATCGCTCTTGCCCAGGTGGTCGCTCAGGGTCTGCTGCTGCTTGGCAGTGCGCTTGCCGGCCTCGACCTGGAGGACGTCGCGAACCGGCGCGGGCAGGGCCTGACGCTCGGCCGGCGTGAGGGCCTTCTCCCATGCAACGACCTTGGGAGCCAGCGTCTTGACGCGGTAAGTCGCGACAGCGGCTTGCAATTCCTTGAGTCGGGCCTCGTAAGCGACCCGTTGGCGCTTGACAATCTCGGCCTCGCCCAGGACTGGGGCCGGCAGATTCACCTCCACGTCGCTGTTGAAGAATGCCAGCATCTGGTAATACTCGCGCTGGCTGAACGGATCGTACTTGTGGTCGTGGCACTGGGCACAGCCGAGGGTCAGGCCAAGGAATACCCGGGTGGTGGTGTTGACCCGATCGATCACCTGCTCGACCCGGAACTGCTCCTGATCGACTCCGCCCTCGCGGTTGGTCAGGGTGTTGCGATGAAACCCGGTCGCGGCCTTCTGCTCGGTGGTCGCCCCGGGCAGCAGATCGCCGGCCAGCTGCTCGACGAGGAACTGGTCATAAGGCAGATCACGATTGAGGGCGTCAATGAGCCAGTGCCGATAGCGCCAGGCGAACGGCCGGCCGGTGTCCTTCTCGTAGCCGTCGGAGTCGGCGTAGTGCGCGACATCGAGCCAGTGCCGGCCCCAGCGCTCGCCGTAATGCGGCGAGGCCAGCAGCCGATCCACCAGGCGTTCGTAAGCAGTGGGCCGGGTGTCGGCCAGGAAGTCGTCCACTTCCTGAGGCGAGGGCGGCAAGCCCAGAATGTCCAGGCTCAGGCGGCGGATCAGCGTCACGCGGTCGGCCTCGCCGGCCGGCGCGACCTTTTCCCTTTCCAGCCGGGCCAGGACGAAGCGATCGACGTCGTTCCGCACCCAGCCGCCTGGCGACACCGCAGGAGGAGCGGGGCGCTTGATCGGCTGAAACGCCCAGTGGCTCGACCGCGTTTGCTGGGTGACGGTGCTGTCGCTGCCTTCCCACTTGATCCCTTGCTCGATCCAGGCCCGCAGCAGGCCGACCTCCGCGGCGCTGAGGGCCGGCTTGCCTACCGGAGGCATGATCTCATCCTTGACCAGTCCGGCCACCAGGCGAAGCAGCCGGCTGCCGTTCGGGTCGCCGGGTTTGAGGACCGGGCCGCCATCGCCGCCTTGCAGGGCCGCCTGGCGGCTGTCGAGGCGCAGTCCTCCGCGATGCTTCTGGGCGTCATGGCAGCCCAGGCACGAGCGCGCCAGCAGCGGCTTGACGTCCCGGGCAAAGTCGATGGTCTTGCCGGCGGCCGGCGGCAGCTGTTTCGCCGGGGCGGGAGTGTCGGCGGCAAAAGCGGGAAGGCACAGCACCAGCGCGAAGGAGGAGGCAAGCAGGCGGGTCATGGCAGACGCATCCAAACGAGGCAGGGAGGAACACCCCTGTATCCTACCGAGAGGATGTATCCAGGAAAAGCAGAATTCGGCCGGGACAGCGCTGGGAACGGGCGCTTCTCCTCGCGTTCTCATCAGCCATCACGCAAACGCGGTCGGCTGGAGCAGGACGTCCAGCGTGTGCATCACCTTCCGGAAATCGGCGTCGGACAGTACGGGGCGGGCCGGTTCGATCGCCAGATCCTGCTCCAGCTCCACCCAGCTGCGGCAGCCGGCGTAAGCAGGCGTTTCGGTCAGCTCGTGGGCCGGCGTGACCTCGTAAACGCGCACGGCCAGCACAAACAGCCCCGGCCGGCGATAGAAGAACCGCTGCCGCACCGCCTCCTCCGACCACAGATGCAGGCCGGCCAGCTTCATCGCCCCGACAATGTCGTGCAGCTGGTAAATCCCCTCCACTTCGGCAAAGTGCGACAGGCGGAGCGTTCCTTCGGGCGGCCGATGGGTTTCTACCTCTTCAAGCAACGGCCGGGCTTCGGGGACCAGGGCCCCGGCGTTCTGATGCAAGAAGGTGGGGTAGAGCCAGAAACGCCGCTGCTCCGGCTCGAACAGGTCGCCGCGCTCGGCGATGCCGCCCTTGCGCAGGATGATCGCTTGCCGGCCCTCGGCCAGGGCCCGGCAGATGACGGCCCATTCCTTGAAGGCGTGACGCAGTCCGGCCATGTCATTTCTCTCCTTTCGGTTGTCGCAGCATCAGGTCGTTGACGGCCTGGAGGGGATCCTTGTCCTCGTACAGGACGCGGTAAACCTCGGACACGATGGGCATGTCAAGGCCCATTTGTCGGGACCGCTGATGGACGCTGCGGGTGGTGTAGACCCCCTCGGCCACCATCGCCATGCCGGCCAGGATGTCGGCCAGCTTCTCGCCCTGGCCCAGCCGTTCGCCGACGGCCCGATTCCGGCCGTGCTTGCTGACGCAGGTGGTGATCAGGTCGCCCATCCCGGCCAGGCCGGTGAAGGTCCCCGGCTCGGCCCCGCAGGCCACGGCAAAGCGGGTCATCTCGACCAGGCCGCGGGTCATCAGGGCCGCCCGGGTGTTGTCGCCGAAGCCGAGCCCGTCGCTGATCCCGGCCGCGATGCCAATGACGTTCTTCAGCGCTCCGCCCAGCTCGACGCCGATCGGGTCGAGGTTGGTGTAGACGCGGAAGCGGTCGGTGCTGAAGCGCTGCTGAATCCAGCGGATCAGCTGGATGTCCCGGCCGGCGACGACCACCGAGGTCGGCTGGCCGCGGCTGACCTCCTCGGCGTGGCTGGGACCGCTCAGCACCGCGACCTGATCGACGCCCAGCACCTCGGCCAGGATCTCGCTGGGGCGCAGGAAGGTGCCGATCTCCAGCCCCTTGGCCAGGCTGAGGATGGGCGGACCCGCCTTGACCTGGTCCGCGATGCGGCTGAAGGTCTCGCGGAGGTAGACCGTCGGCACGGCCGCGACCCACAGATCGGCCGACTCGACGGCCCGGCCGGCGTCGGTTGTGAGCGTGACAGACTCCGGGATGGGCACACCGGGCAGCAGGCGGACGTTCTCGCGCCGCTGCCGCAGCAGCCGGCCGTTCTCCTCGCGCGCGCTCCAGAGGGAGACGGCGTGCTCGGGGTCCTGGGCCAGCAGCAGGGCGATGGCGGTCCCCCAGGCGCCGTCGCCCAGGATGGCAAAGCGGATGGGCATGAAACACCGGATCAGGCCAGGGGCGTACGACAGCCGCTCTCCTCATGATAAAGCGGGCAAACCCGGCAAGCCAATGCCGGATTGCGGATTGCGCCATCGGCCCGGCCGACTCCTTTCTTGAGCCAGAAAAATCGGCGAAGAGACGATTGCCGCCTGGCCGATGAGTACAGAACAAGCTCGACTGTGTCAGGCCGGCTTCTCTCCGCTCGTGGGGATCGGCCGGGCAAATGGGAGGATGTCAGATGGCCCCGCATCTTCGTGTCTATCCGCACTCGTGGGAAGGTCCGGACGTTCAGCCCGCCACCGTCCGGGTCAGCCTGGGCGACCTGCTGCCTCTGGTGGCCCTGGCCCATCGGCAGAACTACCTCTGGCTGAAGGATTTCCTGGCGGACGAGGTGGTGATCACGCCCGACCTGTACGAGGTGCTGCGGGCCTTTCAGAGCAATCGCCCGGCGGCGTGAGAAGTCGGATTCGGCAGCGACTCGCGTGTGCCGTGCTTCGGCGCACGGAGTGTGCCGCCGGGCTTTGGGCCACGCCGCTCGCCCGTCCTACCATTTCAGGAAATGTCAATCTCCGGCTCGTCGTCGAGCAGCTCGGGCTTGCCCAGATCCTTCAAATCCTCGAAGCGTCCGCGCAGTTCCGCTTCCATCAACCGGATGCGTCCCTCCATTTCCCGGATCTTGGCCTGCATCGCCTCCAGCCGCCGGACCGAGTCTTCGCGCGGCCTGGGCCGGGGCACCTCGGGGTAATTGAGCTGCCGCTGCAGGGCCGCGAAGAAATAAAGCGGGTCGCGCTGCCGATTGGCCTTGGCGATCTTGCCTTCCTTCTCGCCGAACAGAGGCGGCAGGGGCGGCTCATAGTCCGGATCTTGCCGGCGTTGTTCATGGACGTACAGCTGGGAACGCAGGTAGATCAGGTCGGACAGGTCGATGATGCCAACCTGGCTGTGGAGGTCGGTGAGAAAGGCCTTCCAATCGTTGTCGTAGACGGGATCGTCGGCCATGCTGATCAGGCCGTCATACCCCAGCCGATTGCGGCTGATCACCTCGAACTGGTACACGAACAGGCCGGCTGGAGTTACTTGCTGCGACCGATACTCGGCCTCGCGCTCCAGGACCAGCAGGGCGGTTTCGATGCCGAATCGGCCGGTCTCGGTCTCGGTGCCGCGCACCACGAACGCCTGATACGGGGCGAAGTAGTGCGTCAGCCGCGAGAAGCCCGACGACAGCAAGCCGCTGTGTTTCAGCTCCGCGGCCAGGAACTGGATGGCCATGGGCAGGCGCGTGGTGGACAGGATTTCCTGATCGACGGTTTGCAGGACTTCCTGGGCCGGGTGGTTCTCCGCCATGCGCGCACGCAGGTTGCGGAAGAAGTAGGCCTGCTCGATGTACTCTTCCCGGTCCAGCAGCTTGGTGTTGCTCATGATATCCACGAGGGTGCTTGCGCCGCGATACCGAACCCATCCTTCTTCATGCTATGGCGCAGCCCCTCTCTTCGCCAGCTGCGCTCACGACGCCTGACGATTGGGCGGCCAGATGGTCCGGGCGGCGGTCCGGTTCTTGAACAGGCTCTGGGCCAGGCTCTCGGCCTCGGCGCTGGCCCCGGCCTCGGCCGGCAGCTCGACCAGGAAGGTGAAGCCGCCGATGCGGACGCGGTCGCCCTGGCGGAGGACCATGCGCTCGATGGGCTGATCGTTGACGCAGACCCCGTTGAGGCTGTTCAGATCGACCACCTGCCAGCAACCGCCGTGGTACTGGAACCGGCAGTGTTTGCGGCTGACGTCGGGCAGCGGCAGGCGGACGTCGCATTCGGAGTGCCGGCCGACCAGGACGTCGGGCCGGGTCAATTCCAGGACCATTCCGCTGGGCTGCAGCAGCAGGCGCAGGGGAGTCAGGGACGGGACGGCCGACGCGAAATGGGGCCCCTGCGGCAGACCAGCTACCGGAGGCGGCTTGGGGGAGTCATCCATGACGGCTTCCTGTTCCGTGGCGGGTGGCGAGCGGACCCGGCCAGGCTGGCCGGAGGCTGTCGGGCGTCATGCCGGACGTTCCGGCTTATACCAGATGGGCAGGGCCCCTGAAAAGAGGATGTTGTTGCGCGCCTGCCGAGCCGCGCATGCAGCGCAGCGGAGTAAGCGGTTCTGCGGGCTCGCGGGCCGCTTACTCCGCTGCGCTGGGTGCGCGGCTCGGACAACCGCTTACTCCGCTGCGCTGCGTGCGCGGCTCGGCAGGCGTGGGCGCGGCTCGGCAGAAGATGCCCGAATTGTTTAACGAAAACTCTGCCCCGGCGCAATAGTCCCAGGAAAACGGCACACTCCCGCTCTCTTGCCCACTTTTTGTCTCAAGAATCTTTTACCCAGTCTCATTCTTCAGGCAAAGTATCCGCAGAAGAACCTGAACGCCGAGTACGCATGCGGTGTTTCCAAACCTTCTGCGGAACCGAAACTCGTTTTGGCGAGGAGTCGAGAGATGAGGCTGAGAACCCTATCGCTGACCGTGGCCCTGCTGGGGGCGACGGTCCTGGCGAAGCCAGCTCTGGCGGGGCCGTACTGTGGCGCGTGCAACTACCCTGCCGGGCTGGGCAGCACCGGACAGTGCTGCCTGCCGCCGATCCAGCAGAGAATCTGTTACGCCACTGTCGTCGAGGAATGTCCCAAGATTTGCTATCGCCCATGCTACCGTACCGTTCTGCAGGAGTGCCGGTACACCATCTGCAAACCATGCTACGAGTGGAACCTCCGGCCGCACTACTACACCGTGTGCAAGCCGTGCTACGAGGATTATGACGTTGTGCGCAAGTACACTGTCTTCAAGCCGTGCTACGAAACGCACTGCAAGACATGCTATTACACAGTGTGCAAGCCGTGCTACCAGGAATATCAGGTGCCGCAGTACTGGTGTACTTACAAGCCGATCTACACCCGGCACGTCAAGACCTGCTATTACACCATCCACAAGCCTCACTACTACGAGGTGCAGGTGCCTCAGTACTGGTGTACCTACACTCCCGTTTACGAGAAGCACGTGCGGCAGGTGTGCTACACGGTCTGCAAGCCGTTCAACTACGAGGTCCAGGTGCCGCAGTACTGGTGTACCTACAAGCCGTGCTACACGCAGCACGTCAAGACCTGCTATTACACGACCTACAAGCAGTGTGTGCAGGAGTACCAGGTGCCGCAGTATTACACCACCTGCAAGCCGTGCTACGAGCAGCACTACCGGACGGTGTGTTACACGACCTACAGGCCGTGCTACACCGAGTACCAGGTGCCGGTCAAGCACGTGACCTATCATCCGGTGTACACGCAGCACACCCACTGCGTCCCGGAGACGCACTGCCGGACTGTGATGGAGCCCCGGCAGATGATCCAGAAGACGTACACCTGCGAGCCGGTCTGGACCAAAAAGCAGATCTGCGTGCAAACAGGCGACTGGGCGACGGAACAGACCTTCTGCCCCGGCCCGATCTGCCACAAGACCTGCCAGCTGCCCGGCAAATGGGAGTTTGACCCCTGCTGCTGCAGCTGCCGCTACGTGCCGGGCCCGATCGTCTGCACGCAGGTGCAGATGCCCGGCCACTGGGTCTGCAAGAAGATCTGGGTGCCGCGTACGGAGATGCGGGAAATCTGCTGCTGCCATTACGTCCGCAAGGAACATTGCAACGTCATCAACTACTGCGTGTGCAAGCAGGTGCCTTACGTGGTCATGAAGCCGATCACCTGCACGACCTGCAAGATGGTGCCGCAGGAGCATTGCCAGATGATCACTTGCCGGAAATGCACCATGATTCCGGAATGCAAGACCTGCTGCATCCCGTACACCACTTGCCGGATGATCCCGGAGCAGCATTGCCGGATGATCACCTGCCGGCGCTGCTATGCGATCCCGGAAGTGAAGTGCGTGCAGATCCCGTACACGGTCTGTCACGTGCAGCGTGAAGTGCATTGCAAGATGATCTGCTGCAAGCGCTGTGTGATGATCCCGGAAGTCAAGACCGTGTGCATCCCGTACACCACCTGCCGGATGATCCGGCACGTGCATTGCCGGATGGTCTGCTGCAAGCGCTGTGTCATGGTCCCGGAGGTCAAGTGCTACCAGGTGCCGTACGTGGTCTGCCACGTGCAGCGTCAGGTCCACTGCCGGATGATCACCTGCCGGAAGTGCTTCATGATCCCGGAACTGAAGTGCGTCCAGGTGCCCTACGTGGTCTGCCGGATGATTCCGGAAGTGAAGTGTGAGGTGCTCAGGTGTCGGCGCATGAAGCTGGTGCCGGAGTGCAAGTGCTGCATGGTGCCCTACGTCACCTGCAAGATGGTGCCGCAGGAGTGCGTGCGCTTTGTGCCGACCCAGGTTTGCCACATGGAGCCGTATGTGGTCATGCAGCGGTTCTATCGGCAGGTGCCGTACTGTGTGCCGGTCTGCCCGCCGCCCAGCTGTCCGCCGGTTCCTTGCGGCCCGATGGGTGCGACGCCCCCCCCTGCGGGGAGCAAAGTGAGCCGGCAGGTCAATAACATGGAGTGGTATGCTCGGATGACCGACAAGGCCCGCCACAGCGACGTGATCCCAGTTTCAGCCAGCGATCGGTAGCGAGTTCGGTTCCTCGCTGTCTGGGCACGGCCTCACCTTCGGGTGGGGCCGTGCTTTTTTGTTTGAGCTTCTTGTGGTTGGCCAGCAGACGCCCTACGATGCTGTTAGCCACACTTCGCAGAAGTGTGCCGTGCGGAAAACAAACACACTTCTACGAAGTGTGGCCAACGGTGGATGCAATCGTGCGTGTGCTGATTCTGGAAACGTCGGGACGATCCGGCCAGGTGGCCATCGCGGAGGGGGAGCGACTGCTCGGCCTCCGCCGACTGGACGAAAGCCGCCACCATGCCCGCGACCTGGCCCCAGCCGTGGCCGAGCTGCTGGGGGCCCAGGGATGGAAGCCGCGCTCCCTTGCCGCGGTGCTTGTCAGCCGGGGGCCGGGCAGTTACACGGGCCTGCGTGTCGGCGTCGTGTCGGCCAAGGCCTTCGCATTCGCGGCCGGCTGTGCCCTGCTGGCCATTGATACGTTTGCGGCCGTGGCTGAACAGGCGCCGGCGGAGGCCGAAACTCTGGACGTGCTCGCGGATGCTCAGAAGGACAAGGTGTACGTTCAGTCCTTTCGGCGGGCGAACGGGGGATGGCACCCGGAGACGGCGCTGGCCATCCGGCCGTTTGCCGAGTGGTTGGCTCAGCGGCAATCCGAGGCCTGGGTGAGTGGTCCCGGATTGACGCGCTGGGAGTCGCACCTTCCCGCCGAGGCACGACGAGTTGCAGTGGCGTGGCGTGAACCGAGGGCGGAGAGCTTGCTGCGGCTTGGCCTGGCTCGCTTCCGAGCTGGGGAACGCGACGACGTCTGGGCCCTGGAGCCGCTGTATCTGCGTCCCAGTTCGGCCGAGGAACAGTGGCGTGCTCTGGGACGGATTCAATGATTGAAGGTGGCATCGTCCAGGCCGACGTTGAGCTTCAGATGAGCGAAGCTGACTACCTCGGCCAGCACACCCTTGACATCACTTGGTGCCGTCGGCCAGTCGTAGCACTCGACGCGGATGGGCAGCTTGCTGTCCTTGTCGAAGTAAAGCACGGTGCGGTAATACAGGAAGCGATCGTCCGGCTTGAGGGGATGGGTGGTTTCGACGCGCAGGCAGCGCCGCTTGTTGTAATCGTATTCGGAGACGTGGACCTTGCTCAGGCCCCACTTCCGTTCCTGCTGCCAGGCTTGCTCGTAGCGTGCGATCAGGTTGCCGATGCCGGCCTCGGTGATCGGGTGCTTGCTGCTGGCCTTGACGCGGGGATCGCTGGGATCGAGGGTCACAAACCCGAACAGGGCCAGGGCCCCGGCACCCTTGACGCGGAGCTTGTTGTCGTTCTTGCCGCGGACGAAGTAGGCTTCCTGGCCGGCCTGGTTCTGCGGCTCCTGCCAGATCAGGCCGACGCTGAACGGCTCCTTGCGGAGCTTCATCTGCATGACGTTGGCCGGCCCCATCTTGCCATCGCTCCGCTCGCGCTTGATCAGCAGACAGGTGTAATCGCGGACCGCGTCAAAACTCTTGCGGGCCTCGGCCAGCAGCCGCAGCGGCTCGTCCATCGGAGGATTGGGGGCGGCCGGACGGACCGGTCCCGGATCGGCCCGGACCAGGGCCAGCAAGGCCAGGAGCACCACGCCGATCGTGCCACCAATCCAGGACCACAAGGGCCAGCTTCGCACCATCTTGCCCGCCTCACTTCGGCTGCCGCGGCCGACTTCTTGTATCATTGACAGTAGCCAACCCGGACGTGCCGGATAACTTTGCCTGGTCGGAAGAACCCATGAGCAATGCACTCGAAATTCAGACGATCGTGTCGATGCCGTTTGAGCAAAACACCTACGTTGTCTGGCTTCCCGGCTCGACCGAGGCGCTGGTCATCGATCCGGGCCTGGAACCGGAGCTGATCCTGGAATGCCTGGAACAGCACGGTCTGACGGTGTCGGCCATCCTGAACACCCACGGCCATGCCGATCACATCGGCGGCAACGGCGTCCTCAAGGAGCGCTATCCGAAGGCGCCGCTGCTGATCGGCGTCAACGAGGCCCGTCTGCTCACCGATGCCGAGGCCAACCTGAGCGCCCCCTTCGGCTTCGAGATCATCAGCCCGCGAGCCGACCGCACGCTGGTCGAGGGGGAGAAGATCACGTTTGCCGGCATCGAGCTGGAGGTGCTGGAGGTGCCGGGCCATTCACCGGGGCACGTGGTCTTTGTCCACCGCGGCACGCCGACGCTGGTTTTCGGCGGCGACGTGCTGTTTCGCGGCAGCATCGGCCGCTATGACTTCCCCGGCGGCAACGGCAAGCTGCTGCTGGACGGCATCCGCAAGAAACTGTACTCCTTGCCCGATGACACGGTGATCTACCCCGGCCACGGGCCGGTGACCACCGTGGGGCACGAGCGGCACAGCAATCCGTTTGTCCAGCAGTAGCCTGGATGCGGGACGCCAGTCCATCACTTCATTTTTGCTTCTTGCTGCACTTGAGCACGGGAAAAAGGAGTCCGGAATCATCGACGGGAATCGGGGGCAGGTCGGCGATTTTGGCAGCGGGGATGCCCTTCCTGTCGATCTTTCCCACCTCAGGGAGTGGCGGCGGGTCGGGAATCTTTGAAGCAGGTACGTTCTTCCGTTCGCTCTTGGCCGGATCGCCGAGCAGTTTCCCCAGCGTCTCCGCCGACAGATGGCCCTCGACCAGGATGACGTCCTTCTTGCGGACGGCCAGGAAGGACCGGGGGACCTCTTTGAGGAACGCATACTCCTTGCTGCTGCCGGCCAGGAACGTTGCCAGACCGTCCATCCGCAAACGCAGATCGGCCAGCCCGGTCATTGCCTCCCGGGCATCACGGCTGCTCGACGCCCGCAGCGTGCAGCGGAGCGTGAAGTCCTCTGCCAGGGTGATGCCGCCGCACAGGTCGCGCAGCCAGTCGGCGGGTTTCGGATCTTCCTGGGCTTCGCTGCCGTCAGTTTCCCACCAATCAACCGTTCTCTCGGCCACGGTCGGAGCGGGTTGCACCGCGAAGACAACCGTTTGCTTCCCGTCCAGGTCTGCCAGGAGACGCCGCAGCGGTTGCCTGGCGGGCGAGTCCTTGCCGCCAACGCGGTCGCAGGTCTCCTTCAGCAATTCCGGCGACGAGGCGGCGATCAGCGTGTCCTTGCTGGCCAGGGTCACGCACGTTCCCCCGAACAAATCGAGCAGGGAGCCCTTGCCCCCGACGCCGAAGGTGCAGGTCCTTTCTTGCTTCTCCGCACTGAAAACAACGGAGCCGTGCTCGCCGGAAGAGACGATGGAATAGAACGTCCGGCCGTCCTCCTTGTGGAGCTTGAGCTGATCGCTCCATTCCCGGGCCAGGTGCCTGCCCAGGGTGCGGAACCGCGCCGTGTCAAAGTGGCCGCGGACGATCAGAACGAACGCCTCCTTCTTGTCCTGGCTGATCACGGCAAGCGAAAGGCGCTCGAGGTCGCGGAAGGGATCGAACCCCAGCGCTTCCAGGGCCCGCTGGATCAGGGCCGTATCCTTGCAGAGCTGCTTGAGCCCGCGCAGGCCATGCTGCTTCACGACCGGCGTGTGCAGCAACTGCTTGACGTTGACAGTCACAATGGCCGTGGCGTTCGGCGGCAGACCCGGTTCGATCTCGACTGCTCCAGCGAAGGCCGGGCCGGCCGCCAGCAGGAAGGCCGCGAGGAAGGTTCGCGTCGGGGAAGGGGACGTGCGCATCACTTGCTCTCTCCGAAAAGGATGGGAGACGGACACGGTCGGAAGTGGTCGGACAAGGTGCTGGACCGGCCCGGAAGCCGATCCGAGGAGCAAGCATATCGGCAACGGGGCGCGGCGAGCAATCCCAAGTCCCGGGTGTGTTGTCCCTCGTGCCAGCGAACCACGTCGCCCGGGTGCTGTGTCCACTTCAGCAGAGGTTTGCTCCTACCATCCTTCATGAGGAAACCATGCTTCACTATCCCAAAATCCCGAGCAGCAAGGATGCTCCGCTGGGCCGCTGCATCGCCTTCGAGAAGTACGACGGCACCAACCTGCACTGGGACTGGGACCGCGACTTCGGCTGGCACAGTTTCGGCACCCGCCGCGACGCCTTCAACCTGACCCCGCAAGGGATCGAGCAGTTCGTCCAGCGGCATGCGCACTTGCATGAGGCGCCGGCCCTGTTCCAGACCACGCTTGCCGAAGGCTTGGAACGAATCTTCCTCGACAATCCGACTTACAAGGGTTTCGCCGAGTTCGCAGTCTTCACCGAGTTCCTTGGTCCCAACAGCTTTGCCGGCCTGCACCGCGCCGACGATCCCAAGGAACTGGTCCTGTTCGACGTGCGCGCGGGGTCGTTCGGGATGATTGGGCCGGAACAGTTCGTGAGGGACTTTGGGCAGCTCGCGCATTGCCCGCGTGGTCTACCGGGGCAAGCTGACGGGCAAGTTCACCGAGGACGTTCGCCAGGGCAAGTACGGCGTGGCCGAGGGCGTGATCTGCAAGGGCGGATCGGGCGGCAAGGACCTGTGGACGTGCAAGATCAAGACGGATGCATACCGGGAGCGGCTGAAGCAGGCCTTCGCGGAGAAGTGGGAGGAATACTGGGAGTGAGGCCGGCGTCCCTCCCCCCAGGGATTGCCCTGGGAACCTGTTAGCCGCGACGCGGAGCGCAGCGCAGCGGAGCGCGGCAGCTCGCCACGAAGCGGAGGCAGCCCGCGCTCCGCTGCGCTGCGCTCCGCGTCGCGGCTAACGCTTTCTGCTTGCCATCCTCCCCTGGCGCGGGTAGCATCGATAGAAAGAAGTCCTGCCGCAGACCCACCACCAATGTACACCCCTGCGCTGCCGAGGAGCACCAGCGACCATGACCTGCCAGCAAACTCTCTTTCGGTGTTCCCTGCCCTTGCTCCTGCTCCTGGCCTCCAGCCAGGGCCAGGCCGCCGACAAGGTCCAGTTTAACCGGGACATCCGGCCCATCCTCACCGAGAACTGCTTTGCCTGTCACGGCCCGGACAAGGCCAAACGCAAGGCCGACCTGCGCCTCGACCTCCGCGACGAGGCCGTCAAGGCCCAGGCCTTCGTGCCCGGCAAGCCGGACGAAAGCGCCCTGGTCACCCGGATTGACAGCGACGATCCGACCGAGAGGATGCCGCCGGCCAAGTCCAACAAGAAGTTGACCGCCGAGCAGAAGGCGCTCCTCAAACGCTGGATCGCCGAGGGCGCGGTCTATCAGGGGCACTGGTCTTACGAGAAGCCGATCAAGGCCGAGGTCCCCCCCGGCGTCAACGGCATCGATTTCCTGGTCCAGAAACGGCTGGCCCGGCTGGGGCTGAAGCCCTCACCGCAGGCCGATCCGCGGACGCTGATCCGCCGGCTATCGCTTGACCTTCTCGGCCTGCCGCCGACGCCGGAAGAGGTCGCGGCGTTTGAAGCAGCGTCAAAGGCCAATCCGCAAGCGGCTTACGAAGCGCTGGTCAATCGGCTTATTGCGTCGCCGCACCACGGCGAGCGCATGGCGATGGCCTGGCTCGACGTGGTCCGCTTTGCCGACACCATCGGCTATCACTCGGACAATCCCCGCAACGTCTGGCCCTATCGCGATTACGTCATCAAGTCCTTCACCGACAACAAGCCCTTCGATCAGTTCACCCTGGAGCAGCTGGCCGGCGACCTGCTGCCGGGCGGCACGACCGAGCAAAAGGTGGGCTCCTGCTTCAACCTGCTGCTGCTGACGACCGAGGAAGGCGGCGCCCAGGCCCGCGACTACGAGGCCCGCATGCTGGCCGACCGCGTCCGGGCGGTTGGCACCGTCTGGCTGGGGCAGACCTACGGCTGCTGTCAGTGCCACGACCACAAGTTCGATCCCGTCACCGCGAAGGACTTTTACTCGCTGGGCGCGTTCTTCGCCGACATCAAGGAGCCGATCATCGGCCGGCGCGATCCGGGCCTGATGCTGGGCGACCACAAACAGCAGAAGGAACTGGACCGGTTGAAGAAGGAAGTCGAGGACGTTCAAAAGCAGGTGAATGGCAAGAAACCCGAGCTGGCCGAGCTGAAGAAAAAGCTGGCAGCCGCGAAGAAGGCCCTGACGGATTACGAGGCCACGCTGCCGCGCTGCATGGTGTCGGTCGCGACCACGCCGCGCACCGTCCGCTTCCTGCCCCGCGGCAACTGGCTGGACACAAGCGGCGCGATCATGCAGCCGGCCCTGCCGAAGTACCTGCCGCAACCGAAGGTCGAGGGCAACCGGCGGCTGACCCGGCTCGACCTGGCCCGCTGGATCGTTTCACGGGACAATCCGCTGACCGCCCGGACCTTCGTCAACCGCCTGTGGAAGCAATTCTTCGGCCTGGGTCTGAGCAAGACGCTCGACGACCTGGGCTCGCAAGGCGAATCACCGGTCGATCCGGAGTTGCTCGATTACCTGGCCTGCGAGTTCATGGATCACGGCTGGGACGTGAAGCACCTGGTCCGGCTGATCGTGACCAGCCAGACCTATCGGCAAGTCTCGACCGCCCCGAAGGATCTGCAAGTCCGCGACCCCGACAATCGCTTGCTGGCCCGGCAGAGCCGGTTCCGCCTGGAAGCGGAGCTGATCCGCGACAATGCCCTGGCGGTCTCCGGGCTGCTGGTCCGCAAGGTCGGCGGGCCCAGCGTCAAGCCATACCAGCCCGATGGGTACTGGGAGAACCTGAACTTCCCGGTCCGCCAGTACCAGCCGGACCGAGGCGAAAGCCAGTATCGGCGCGGGCTCTACACCTGGTGGCAGCGATCCTTCCCGCATCCAAGCATGATCGCCTTCGATGCCCCGACCCGGGAAGAGTGCGCCGCCGACCGCAGCCGGTCGAACATCCCGCAGCAGGCTCTGGTCCTGCTCAACGATCCGACCTACGTCGAGGCCGCCCGCGTTTTTGCCGCCCGCATTCTCCAGGAGGGAGGCACCAGCACGCCGGCCCGGATTCGCTGGGCCTGGCGGCAGGCCCTGCAGCGCGAGCCGCGCCCGGATGAGATCGAGCGCGTCGGCCAGCTGGTCGAGAAGCACCTGAAACAGTACGAGGCCGATCCGCAGTCGGCCCAGACCCTGCTCAAGGTCGGCTTGCAGCCGGTGCCGCAGCAGCTGAAGCCCACGGAGCTGGCCGCCTGGACCAGCGCGGCCCGCGTCCTGCTGAACCTGCACGAGAGCATTACCCGGAACTAATTTGACCACGGATAACACGGATAACACGGATAAATCCAAAACCAGTCTTTGCCATTATCCGTGCTATCCGTGTTATCCGTGGTTCAATTGAAATGATGAAACGGAGCCACCCATGAACCCACTCCACTCGCTCGCCTGGCAGATCAATCGCCGGACGTTTCTGTCGCGCTCGGCCATGGGCGTCGGCCTGGCGGCCCTCGGCTCGCTGCTGGAGTCCAGCGCCTCGGCCGGGAACTCCGGTGCCTTCTCGCGCGGAGTCCTTCGCCAACCCCATCATCCTGCCCGGGTCAAGCGCGTCATCTGGCTGACGATGGCGGGCGGGCCGTCGCATCTGGAAACGCTGGATTACAAGCCGAAACTGGGCGAGATGCATGGCAAGCCCATGCCCGAGAGCCTGACCAAAGGGCAGCAGATCGCTCAGCTCCAGGGGCAGAAGCTCGTTTGCTTCGGTCCGCAAACCAAGTTCAAACGCTTCGGCAAGTGCGGCGCGGAAATCTGCGAGCTGTTCCCGCAGCTGGGTTCGGTGATCGATGACGTGTGCATCATCCGCTCGATGACTACCGAGGCGATCAATCACGACCCGGCCCACATGTTCATGAACACCGGCTCGCAGATCGCCGGCCGGCCGTCGATGGGTTCGTGGGTCACGTACGGCCTGGGCAGCGAAACGTCCGACCTGCCGGGCTTTGTGGTGCTGACCTCACTGGGACGGGGCGGTCAGAACCAGCCCATCGCCGCCCGGCAGTGGTCGTCGGGGTTCCTGCCCAGCAAGTTCCAGGGCGTCCACCTGCGCGGCAAGGGCGACCCGGTCCTCTACCTGAGCAACCCCGCCGGGGTGTCCCGGCAGCAGCAGCAGGACGTGGTGGACGCGATCAATGCTCTCAACGGCCAGTTCGACGGCCTGGTCGATGACCCCGAGATCGCAACGCGGGTGGCCCAGTACGAGATGGCCTTCCGGATGCAAGCCAGCGTCCCCGACCTGATCGACGCCAGCAAGGAGCCGCAGAAGATCCTGGACCTGTACGGCTGCAAGCCGGGCGACGGCTCGTTCGCGGCCAACTGTTTGCTGGCCCGCCGGCTGGTCGAGCGCGGCGTGCGCTTCATCCAGCTGTATCACAAGGACTGGGACCATCACGGCGGCGTCAAGAACGGCATCGAGCTGAAGGCCCAGGAGGTCGATCGGGCGTGCGCCGCGCTGATCCTGGACTTAAAGCAGCGCGGCCTGTTCAAGGACACGCTGATCGTCTGGGCCGGCGAGTTCGGCCGCACGCCGATGTCGCAGGGCGGCAATGGCCGGGACCACCACAACAAGGGCTTCTCGATCTGGCTGGCCGGCGGCGGCATCAAGGGCGGCCTCTGTTACGGAGCGACCGACGAGCTGGGCTACGCGGCCGTCGAGAACGTGGTCAACGTCCACGATCTGCATGCCACCATGCTCCATTTGCTGGGCATCGACCACAACCGCTTCACGTTCAAGTTCCAGGGGCTCGACGCCCGCCTCAGCGGCGTCGAGGGAGCGACGGTCATCAAGGACATTCTTGCATAAGCTCCCCTCTCCCCGCTGGGGAGAGGGGTTGGGGGTGAGGGGAGAAAGGGACGTTCAAGGAGTTCCTCATGCTTTCCATCCTTGGGGACGTGATTCGCCGGCGCGGCGGCATCACCCGTCGAGAAGTTCTCCGGGTCGGCGGCCTGGGATTCACCGGGCTGACGTGGTCTGACTTCTTGCGCTGCCGGGCCGGCGCGGCCGAAGCGCACAAGCCAGCTGGATCGCACGGCAAGGCCAAAGCCTGCATCCTGATCTTCAATTATGGGGGGCCCTCGCACCTGGACATCCTGGACCTCAAACCGGACGCCCCCCGGGAAATCCGGGGCGAGTTCAAGCCTGTTGCCACCAACGTACCGGGAATCGCCATTTCCGAGCATTTGCCGCGTCTGGCCGCACTGGCGATCCACTATGCTCTCGTACGCTCCGTCAGCCACCGCGACAACGACCACGCCATCGGGGCCTACCTTGCCCTCACGGGCTACTCCCACCCAAAGAACGCCATCCTTGGCATTGAACCGCCCGCGACACCGCTGGACATGCCTTCCCTGGGATCGGTACTCAGCAAACTGCGGCGACCGGACCGGCCCGTGTTCCCTTACGTTACCCTCGGCGACCTGCGCCACTTTGGCAACAACGACAGCCTGGGCCAGAATGGCGGTTGTCTGGGTCAGGTCCACGATCCCTTCACGGTTCCCTTTGTCCGGCCCCTGAACGGGAGCCTGGACCTGCGCGGCGTCACGGCGGTTCTGGGCGGCGCGGACGGCGAGCGGCAGAAGGGACGCCGGCAGTTACTGGACCGGATCAACCAGGCCGCCCCCGCTCTGGAAGCGACCGCGAGCCAGCGCAACCTGGATGAGTTCGCGAAACGGGCCCAGGAGCTGCTGGCCTCGCCCGCCAGCCGCGATGCCTTTGACCTGGCCCGGGAGCCAGACAAGGTGCGTGACTTCTACGGCCCGACTCCCTTTGCCCAGAACTGCATGCTGGCCCGCCGGCTGGTCGAGGCCGGGGTGCCTCTGGTCACGGTCTACTCGTTCGGCAATCGGGACTGGGACACCCACGGCGGCAATTTCCAGGCCCTCAAGAACACGCTGCTTCCCCCCACGGACCGGGGCCTGTCCGCTCTGCTGCTGGATCTGGAGAGCCGGGGACTGCTGGAGCAGACTCTGGTCGTCTGGATGGGCGACATGGGCCGCACGCCGCGGATCAACGGCAATGCGGGGCGCGACCACTGGTCCTTTTGCTATTCCATCCTGCTGGCCGGCGGCGGAGTTCGCGGTGGGGAGGTGTATGGCTCTTCCGATCGCACCGCGGCCTATCCGTCCACCAACCCGGTCAGCCCAGGCGACGTTGCGGCGACGATCTATCACTGCCTGGGCATCGATCCTCGAGCCCACGTGACGGACCAGCAAGGTCGGCCGTTTGTCGTCAGCACCGGCAAACCGATCCAGGCGTTGCTGGGATAAGAGGGAACAATCCGAGGTTCTGGCCGGCTCACTCTTCGGAAACGTGACCAATCAATGGGGCGAGTCGGTCACGAACTTCGCAGAGATACTCGGCAAGTCCGTTCTCGGTCCCTCGCTTCGCCAGTATCTCCAAGGAGGTTTCACGCCAGCAGAGAGGTTCGCGGTCACCGCTTGCCAGCACTTGGAGTACACGCTTGGGGCTGTGGGTTGCCAGGTCGTTCTTGCAGGCTGTCAGTTGGTGGCTCCGCTCGCGCGGGTCGAATCCCAATTGCTTCCTCTCTTTATCGAGACGTTTCCTCTCTGTCTCGTCCCTGGGGTCAAATCCACTGAGGACCCAGCACTCCCGCTCAACGACGGCAAGCCCCACAACGATCACAATCCCGCTGTGGTCCTGCCTTCGGGCCTGCTCCAAACCAGCCCGCCGCTCGGGCTGGTCGTCCTGGTCGCGGATCAGCAGGATGGCCTTCAAGTCGGAGATGGCTGTCAGCAGGAACAGGATCGCTCGCCGGGCCGCTGCGGCGTCAGGCAAGCCTGGCTCGCCATCGAAGTGCCCGTGGACCCGGATGCCGGCCTCGCGGGCTAACTGCGGGATCGCTTTCCAGGTCAGCCGACGCCCTCCAGCCTCATGGGCCACCCACTCCCGCTGGTAGACCAGCGTCTCTTCATCCAGCCAGTCGATGGCCTCCAGCAGCACACGGTCGGCCAACTCAGTCGCGGTGTGAAAGTCCGCTTCCGCTTCGTGGACGACTGCGAAACGCTGACTCACGAGGCCTCCTTTCCCACGAGCCACTTCTCCCCGAAGAGGCTCCACATCTCACCTGGGGTCATCTCGTCCTTCCACTTGGGGAACTTCGGATGGCTGGTGAGGGGGGCACACACCGTCGCCCCGTCGTCGCGGAGGAAGGTCATGCGGACCTCGTTCATTTCCATGCAGTCGAGCATGTACGGCGAGTGGGTGGTGGCGATGATCTGGAGGTCGGGGCTTGTATCAAGCAGGCCCCGCAGGAGCGTGATTAACTCCTTCTGGGCCCGGGGGTGCAGTCCCCGGTCCAGGTCATCGAGCAGGACGAGGTTCGGTCGGCCCGAGGCGTGGAGTGCAGCCAGCAGGCCAAGGACAAGGAGGGTTCCCTCGCTCACCTGATTGGCAGGCACCGAATCGGCCCCGACCGTGTCGAACAGGAGGGCGGGGGGCTGATTCGGCCTGGTCCCCGTGTGCCGCAGCCGGCGGATCGAGGGAATGATCCGCCGCAAGTTCTCCTGCAACGCCTGCCAGGAATCAGGGTCATTCAGAGCCATGTTCGCCAACGCCGAATGAAGCCCGGTCCCGTCCTGTGCCATGACGGTGGGATCAGGAGCGGCCGGGTTTGACTGGATGAGCTTGGAAGTTTCGAGACGGAGCAGAACCGAATGCGGGAGTGGTATCGATCCGGGCGGCTGAGGGTTCCACGGCTTCCAGTCAGACAGAGCAAGGCTGGTGGCGATACCCTTCCCGTCGCCGGTCCACTTCGTTTGAGCGACATGCGGGGGCATGGGTGGAGAAGGGGATCGGGCGCGATAGCGATACGCCTTGCCGCCGGATTCACAGGCCAGCTCGATCTGTTCCGTGGCTCCCCGGCTTACGCTTTGCTGTAATTCTCCCTCAAGCTGTTGAGGGTGGTCGAGACGAAAGGTCCGGCAGAGAAGGTCCACGCCTTGAAGGATGCTCGACTTGCCCGAGGCGTTCGGTCCAACGAAAACGGTGAAACGCTCCAGATCGATACAGACATCCCGCAGGCATTTGAAGTTGCGGATCAATACTTTGCTGATCATGGCTGGACCCTCCCTGCTATCATCTTACCGTTGGGCCGCGTCCTTACGTATGCCCATGATGCTCTTCCCCGAAAGGGGTGTTTGATCTTGTGTCCCATGCTACCGAGCACGTTCGGGAATGGCAAGAAACGAACTGCTCTTTCGTTGCGGTTTTGAGGACACAGCGAACACGCAAACCGGGGAGAGGACACGAAAGGCGATGAACTGTACAAGTGACGTAACCTGGGTACGTGGAGGCGCGGGGAAGCCGATTGGCCAGGGCTTGAGTCTGACCTGGCCCTGTTCCTTCTATTGGGAGACTTCCGATGGCCGGCAAAGTGCAGAAGATCGACCTCGCTTCGCAGGCCCTTGCGCGGGACCCGTTCCCGACTTACGCCCGCTTGCGCGAGGCGGGCCCGGTGTTCCGGACCAGGCTGCCGTTGCTGGGCAAGACCTGGGTGGCAACGACCTACCAGGCGGCCAGCGAGGTCCTGAAAGACGATGAGACCTTCGTCATGGAGGCGAAGAAGGTGGGAAAAACCCTCTTCGGCGGCATCCTCCGGTTGCTGCCGCGTCTCTTGCGGGTGTTCTCCGACAACATGCTCCGGCACGACAACCCGGACCACCGCCGTCTGCGCCGCCTGGTCGAACAGGCCTTCAGCCGTCACAGCGTCGAGAGCATGCGCGGCCGCATCGGCGTCCTCTGTGATGGCCTCCTCGCCGGCCTGGCCGGCAGGGAAACCGTGGACCTGCTGCAAGAGTGGGCCCGGCCCCTGCCCGTGGCGGTCATCTGCGAGCTGCTCGGCTTGCCCGACGAGGACCGACCGAAGTTCACCCAATGGGTCAAGGCCCTTTTTCGTTCTGTTTCTCTGTTCGGCATGCTGCTGGCCTTGCCCAGCCTGTTCAGGCTCCTGAAGTATTTCCGGCGGCACTTCGAGCAATGCCGGCGCCAGCCGCGCCCGGGTTGATGACCGCCCTGGTCCAGGCCGAGCAGGAGGGCGACAAGCTGAGTGAAGACGAGCTGCTGGCCATGGCATTCCTGCTGCTGTTCGCCGGCTTCGAGACCACGGTGCATCTGCTCAGCGGCGGCACCCTGGCCCTGCTGCAGGCACCGGCGCAAAAGGAGCGACTCCTGAACGACTGGTCCCTGTTGCCGACTGCGATGGAGGAGCTGCTTCGTTTCGTCAGCCCGGTGCAGATGTCCGAGCAGCGCTACGTTATCCGGGACCTGGAGTTCCACGGCCAGTCTCTTCGGCGGGGCGACTGCGTCGTTGCCCACCTGGGGGCCGCCAACGCCGACCCGGCTCGTTTTCCCGACCCGGATCAACTGGACCTCGCGCGCAGCCCCAACCCACACGTCAGTTTCGGCTCGGGCATGCACTTCTGTCTGGGGGCCCAGCTGGCCCGGGTCGAAGCCCAGGTCGGCTTCGAGAGACTCTTCACCCGCTATCCGAGGCTAGCCCTCGCCGTGGCCGATTCCGAGCTGAAGTATAGCGGACACGTGCTCCTGAGAGCGCTGGTGGCGCTGCCGGTTCGATTGCAGTAGGACCGACGCGACCACTGGCCGAACCAAAGAACACTTGCAACAGCGCCTGGCATTGGACATGAATCGCGAACTGCGCCCGTGAAACGCGCCCAGACCATGAAAACGCTCCAGCGCGCCCGTTCCGATCCGAATTCCGGTCACGGTTCCGATCCGAATTCCGGTCACTGTTGTCGCTAAAGTCTCTCAAAGACGCGGGAATTCGCTAGATCTGACAGGGAATCCTCTCCGGGAGGAAGGGCGCTGGCCGCTTCCCGGAACTCCACTCTCCTCAGACACGAATTCACTCGGAGCGGTCGCTTCTTCCCAAAAGGAGATCAAGCAACCAGCAACCCCGCACGTGTTCGCCTCCGGAGCGGCAATGGTTCAGAATGGCGGGGTGGGAGCAGCCCGCCTCTTCCAGAGCTTATGTGGCGCAGCCCGTTATGTGGCGTCCAGCCCATGCCCACGGGTAATGAGTCCGATTGGCGGAGTTGAACGCCACATAACAGGATCAGGCTACAAGGAGCGCAGGAAGGCCATCAACCCCTCCTCCTCGCGCCAGGGCATCTTCGCCTCTTCCTTCTGGCCTTCACAGGTGGCCAGCGCCTTGGCCTTCATCTCCAGGTCCACTTCGGCGTAGATGTTCGTCGTCGTCAACGACACGTGGCCCAGCCAGGCCCGGATGGTGTTGATGTCCACCCCCGCCCTCAGCAGGTGCGTTGCCGTCGTGTGCCTGATCGTGTGCGGGCTCACCCGCTTGCCCGCCAGCGCCGGCTGCGTTTTCGCCACTGCCGCCGCATACCGCTCCACCAGCGTGTGGATGCCGTACCGCGTCAGCGGCTGCCCGCGCCGGTTCAGGAACACGCGCTCCGGCGGGCTGCGATCCCGCACCAGCGGCACCAGTTCGTTGACCGTCCGGTCCCACAGCGGGCAGCGTCTGAGCTTGTTCCCCTTGCCGCGAATCCGCACCGCGCTGGGGTCTCGGCTCGGCGTCTGCCCCAGCTCCAGGTCACCGATCTGCACGTGCGCCACTTCGTCGGCCCGCGCCCGGTGTTGTACAGGAACAGCAGCACGGCGTGGTCGCGCTGCCCCTGCTTGCCGCTCCCATCCGGCGCCGCCAGCAGAGCGTCCATTTCCGACTTCTCCAGGTAGCTCACCAGCGGCCGCGGCGTCTTCTTGAAGGCGCTGTCTCGGACCTCGCCGCACCAGCTGACCGCTTCGGGACAGCGCCGGCCGATGAAGTGCGCCAGCGAGCGGATCGCCGCCAGACGCTGGTTGCGTCGCGGCGCAGCAGCCGCGCTGCTGCTCCAGTTCCAGCAGGAAGACGCGGATTCGCTCCGCCGTCTGGTCAGTGACCTGCAAACGGTCGATCGCCTTGCCACTGTGGCGGGCCGCAAAGGGCAACAGCAGCCGCAGGGTGTCGCGGTAGCTCTGCTGGGTGTTACGGGCCAGGTTGCGTTCGCCGACGAGGTACTCCAGCAGGAAACGCCGGACCCACGGACCCAACAGCTTGGCCTCAGCCATGGCTCACCTCCTGCTGCGCGTAGCGCTCGAAGCAGGCGCCGGCCTCGGCCAGCAGCGCCGGCGTCATGCTCAGGTAGACTGCCGTGGCGGCCAGGTGGGCATGCCCCAGGTAGACCGACAGCATGGGCAGCAGCTTCTGCACGCAGGCCCCTTGCCGATACCAGGACGTCAGCCGGTGTAAGGCGTTGGTGTGCCGCAGGTCGTGCAGACGCGGCTGGAAGCTGGCGTCGTCGTTGCGGCGGATGCCGGCCTTGTCACAGATGCCGCGGAAGCAGGCCTGCAGTGTGTGCAGGTTCACCCGCTGCGCCGAGCGTGTCGTCAGCAACGGAGCCGGCTTACCGACTGCCCCAACGGCGACCGGGTGCCGCCCGCCGTAGCTGGTCAGGACCGCCTTCAACGGGGGGCCGAAGGGGACCAGCCGGCTTTTGTAGAACTTGCTCTGACGCACACTCAGCAGCGCGTTGTCCAGATCGACGTCCTGGCGGTCCAGCCGGAGCGCCGCGCCGACGCGCAGGCCAGTGCCATACAGCAGCAGCACGAGGGTGCGCAGGGTGTCCGACTCCAGGCAGCCGCGGCGCTCCCGGTGGGCAGCGGCGGCATCGACCAGGCGACGCAGCTCCTCGTGCGCGAAGATGTGCGGCACGAACGGCGCGGGCCGCACGGGCAGCACGGCGGGCAGCGGGACGCAGGCCACGTAGCCGCGGCTGTGGGCATAGCGGTAGAAGCCCAGCAGGGCGTTGTGCCTGACGAACCAGCCGCTGGTGATCAGCCCGGTCCCGGCCAGGAAGGCGTTCACCTGCTCGGCACGCACCTCGGTGACGTCGGCCTGCGTGCCGACGGAGCGAGCGAAGGACCGCAGGTAGGCCGCGTTCGTCCTGAAGCGCTCCCCAAGGGCCTGCCGGAAGGTGATGGATTGCTCAATCAGCAGTTGCAGATTCACGACAGCCCTCCCATGTCGAAGTCGGCGACACAGCGGAGACCCGTGAGATCCACCTTGGCGCAGATGCGGGTGGTGTCGGGGTGCTGGTGCCCGAGGTGGTCACCGATCTCCTTCAGGGACAACCCCTGCGCCAGCAGGTGAGTGGCGCAGGCGTGCCGGAGCGCATGGGGTCCGCGGTGCGGGCTGGTCACGCCCAGGCGGCGCAAGCGTTCGGCAACGATGGGCCAAAGGGCGGCACGGCCCAGCGGGCGGATTGGGGCGCGGCTGCACAGGAAGACCTCACGCCAGGCGCAGCGCGGCCGCGACTGCTTGAGGTAGTCCAGGACGGCATCGCCGACGCGGCGGGACAGCGGGTAGACCTGCGCCGCCTGCGTCTTGGGGCGCAGCAGGCGGAGCTGCTCCCGCTCCCAGTCGAAGTCTTCCAGACGCAGGCGGGCGACCTCGCCGGCGCGGAGGCCGTAGACGGCCAGCAGCAGCAGGATGGCGCGGTCGCGGACATCGACGGGGCGGCCCCCTTTGGTCGAGGCCAGCAAGCGCTGCACGTCCGCCCAGGAGGGTCCGGCCGGGAACGACTCCTGTGCGAAGATGCGCGGGCCCTTGATCGCCTCGGCTAGACCGGGTTGGCACCAACCGCTGCGGTCGGCGAAGTGGAAGAAGCAGCGCAGGGCCTTGGCGAGCCCGGCGACGGTGCGGCGGGCGTAACCGCCGCGGCTGACCCGGGCGATGAGCGCCTGGTCGATCTGGGCGATGGTCAGGGCCGCCAGGGAGTGACCAGGCGCGCCGAGGTCATTGAGGAACGCCTCGACAACGGGGCAGTAAGTGTCGATGGTACTGGGCGACAGGCCCCGTTCACGGCGGAGGTAGTCGGCGAAGGCATCGACCTGCTCGGCGTGAAGACGCGGCCTGGCAGGCGGCAGTTGCAAACGACCGAGGAAGCGCAGCCAGGCGGTGGCGTGCTGGAGGAAGAACACACGCGAGGGACGGCGCTGCCCGAACAAGGGCGGCTTCTCGGCCCAGAGCAGGGCGCTGCGCTGGACTTCGGCCAGAGGGATGGGCTCGCCCGGGCGGTCAGCCAGGCAGAGGTGGTCGGCGACGAAGACGGTGTAATGGGTGCGGCTTGCAAGGACCTGCGGGCCAGGCCCTGGTCAGCGAGGCGGCCGAGGTAGCGCAGGCGCTCCTCGAGCAGGGGCCCAGAGCGTTGGCGAGCCAGCGCACGGGGCTGCTTGAACAGTTGCTCGAACACAGTCGAACCTCCGTGGACAGGGATGGGCAGAAGCGCCGGTTCGACTATGGTACGATCACTTATGTGGCGCAGAAGATCGGTTCGCGGCTGGCTCACCGGGGATTGGCCTGGCTACACCACATAATGGGCTGCGCCACATAAGCCCTGGAAGAAGCGGGGTGCGACAACGCCGACATGCTGAACCACTGCCGCCAGCCGGGCGTACACGTGCGAGGCTGCTGGGTTGTGGACCTGTTGTTGGGCAAAGACTGAACACCTGAAGTTGCGGATTCCGTGGGGGGCTGGCTCACGCCAGGATCTCGCGGATCGGTTCGGCTCCCTGAGCGATCGGCACGGGCCGCCCCGCCCGGTCCGGAACGGTCAGGTGCGGATCGATGCCCAGGCACTGGAAGATGGTGGCGCAGATCTCCCCGGTGCTGACCGGCCGATCCTTGACGTAAGCCGCCTGCGAGTCCGACGCGCCGCAAACGGTGCCGCCCCGGATACCGGCCCCGGCGAACAGCACCGAGTAGCAGTAGGTCCAGTGGTCCCGGCCGGCGTTGCCGTTGACCCGCGGCGTCCGGCCCATCTCGCTCATCAGCACCACCAGCGTCTCGTCGAGCAGGCCGCGTTCTTCCAGGTCCTGCATCAGGGCACAGTAGGTTTGATCGAGGTTGGGCAGCTTGTTGTCGCGCAGGATCTCGAAGTTCTTCTGGTGCGTGTCCCAGGCGTCGTAGTCCACCTTGATCCGGTCCCAGAACAGGTCCCAGGTGACGTTGATAAAGCGCACTCCCTCCTCGACCAGCCGGCGAGCGGTCAGCGTGCTGTGTCCGAACAGGGTCCGGCCATAGCGGTCGAGCAGCTTCGGATCCTCCCGGGCCAGGTTGAAGGCCGCCTTGAGCCGGGACGAGGTCAGGATGCTGAAGGCCCGCTGCTGGGTGCGGCTGAAGCGGTCCAGGGCCGGCAGCGCCTCAGCCTTGCGGACCTGGTCGTCCAGCTGGCTCAGCAATCCCTGGCGTGTGTTGAGCCGGTCGATGGTCAGATCCATACCGAGGTTGCTGCTGGCCAGAATCGGCTCGCCGCGAACGACGGCCGGCCGGCCCGGCGCCGGGTTGACTCCGGGATCGTGGTATGGAGCGCATTCGGTGAGCAGCGGGTCGTAACGCTGGCCGAGGAAGCCGCCGTAGGGGCCGGCCCGGCGAAACGCCTGGCCCCAACCCAGCCAGCAGGGCATGTAAACGTAAGCGGGAAACTCGCTTGCGCCTTGCTTCAGGTATTCGCAGACCGACCCCATGCTCGGCGGGTCGGTGTCGCGCGGATGCTGGTCCGGCATCAGGGCTTCATGGCCGGTGTAGCTGGGCAGACAGTTGTGACAGCCGGCTTTGTGGTTGACCGAACGGACGAGCGCCGCCCGGTGCATCCACTTCGCCAGCCGCGGCAGATGCTCGCAGACGCGGATGCCTGGCACGCTGGTGTCGATCGGCTTGAACTCGGTGCGGATGCCGGAGGGAGCGTCCGGCTTGAGGTCGAACATGTCCTGCGTGGCCGCTCCGCCCAGCAGGTACAGCAGGATCACGCTCTTCGCCTTGCCCACGGTCTTCTGTCGCTGTTCCAGGGCAAGCAGGTCGGGGAGGTTGAAAAAGCCGCCCAGCAGCGACAGGGCACCGACCTTCAGAGTTTCCCGGCGGGTCAAACCATCGCAACAGCGGCGGGGACTGCCCAGCATGGTCAGCATGGTGCGCTCCTTCAGCGTGGCGTGGGACATTCAGGCAGGCAGCGTGGGCGAGGATCTTGCTGCAATGTATCACTTCTTCCCAAGTCAGGCTAGATGGCGAGCGGCGCGGCGTGAGCCCGCCGGTGCGGACGTCCGCACCGGCGGGCTCACGCCGCGCCGCTCGCCATCAAACCAAGGTCTGCTCACAGCAGCGTGATCTTCTCCCGACCTGCGGTCACCTTGCGGGTGGCGTTGCGCGTGTCGAGCACGTGGCGGGCCTTCTCCACCAGCCAGTCATAGTTGATGCTGCTGTGGTCGGCCGTGACAATCACCAGGTCGCAGCCGCCGATCATCTCGGCCGAGAGCGGAGTGCTTTCCATCTCCAGACCGTGTTCCCGGAAGCTGGGAACGAACGGATCGTGGTACAGGACCGTGGCATCCTCCTCCTGCAAGAGGCGGATCACCTCGATGGCCGGCGACTCGCGGAAATCACCCAGGTCCTTCTTGTAGGACACGCCCATGACCAGGACCTTCGAGCGCGACGCGGCCACGCCCAGCTTGTTGAGCACGCGCGCCGCCTTGTCGCGCACAAACTCCGGCATTTTGCGGTTGATCTCGCCGGCCAGGGCGATGAAGTGGGTGTTGAAGTTGAACTCCTTGGCCTTCCACTCCAGGTAGTGCGGATCGAGCGGAATGCAGTGGCCGCCCACGCCCGGACCGGGGTAGAAGGGCATGATGCCGAACGGCTTGGTGAAGGCGGCGTCGAGGATCTCCCAGACGTTCAGGCCCATCCGGTCGCACAGCAGCGCCAGTTCGTTGGCCAGGGCGATGTTCACCGCCCGGAAGGTGTTCTCGTAGACCTTGACCATCTCGGCCGCCTTGCTGCTGGAGACCGGCACCACCCGCTCGATGGTCTGTGAATAGAAGGCCACCGCCAGCTTCTGCGACTCGGGGCCGACGGCGCCGACCACCTTGTTGGTGTTCTTGGTGGTGTAGCGCTTGTTGCCCGGATCGACGCGCTCGGGGGAGTGAGCCAGGAAGAAGTCGCGCTCGACCTTGAGCCCGGACGTTTCCAGGATGGTGAGCATCACCTCGTCGGTGGTGCCGGGGTAGGTGGTCGATTCCAGGCAGATCAGCTGGCCGGGACGCAGATGCCTGGCCAGTTCATGAGTGACGTGTTCGATGTGCTGCAGGTCGGGGATCAGGTTGCGGGTCAAAGGCGTCGGCACGGCGATGACAATCACGTCCATCTCGGGGACGAGAGAGAAGTCCGTGACGGCCCGCAGCTTGCCGGTGCGGACCAGCTCGGCCATCTCGGCGTCCTTCACGTCAGGGATATAGTTCTCGCCCCGGTTGATCTTGTCGGTCCGGATCGGGTTCTGTTCGATGCCGATGACGGAGTAGCCCACCTTGCCCTTTTCCACGGCAAAGGGGAGGCCGACGTAACCCAGACCGACCATGCCAACGACGGCACTGTGATCGGTGATCTTCTGCATCAGGGCCCCGACGCGCTCGGCAACGCGGCTTTCCTCGTGCTCGTGCAGCCGCAGGGTCCGGCCGGGATGGATCCGGCTGGCGGTGGGCTCGGTGGTGATCGCCGTCAGACGCCTGGCTGGCTGTGTCATGCCCTGATCCCTCCGTGGTGAGTCCCCTCATGGGGGAAAGCGGTCCCTTGCTTGCGCGTCGGGCTTGTGTGCCCGGCTCCCGGCTACCCAATCGAACGGGAACTATAAACCAGCCCGGCTTGAGCCCACAAGAGCAAGACGGCCTCCGCCCGGCCGCCGGTCAGCCGGCGGACCCCTGTTTTCCCATTTGCCCTCGGTCGTCTTATCTGGTAGGGTTAGAGCATCTTCCCTGCCGAGATTCTGCCGGGACGGGACAGACTCGCTGCAACGTTCCCGAGCGCCGGCCGCAAGATTGTTTCCCCCCTGTGAACCCAAGAGCCGTCGGAGGTGACTGGGATGGCCCTGGATCGCTCTCTCCAGATCCTGGTGGTCGAGGACAATCCGATCAATCAGAAGGTGGCTGCTCACCTGCTGCAAAAGCATGGCCACACCGTCCACCTGGCCGGCAACGGCCAGGAAGCCCTGGCGCTCTTGCAACTGACTCCCGTCGATCTGGTGCTGATGGACCTGCAGATGCCCGTGATGGATGGACTGGAAGCGACCGCGCAGCATCCGCGCCCGCGAACAGGGCACCGCACGCTGCTTGCCGATCATCGCCCTGACCGCCCAGGCCCAGCCGGGTGATCGGGAACAGTGTTTGCAGGCCGGGATGAACGGCTATCTCACCAAGCCGGTCCAGGCCCCGGCGCTGCTGCGGACCCTCGAAGAGGTCTGGAGCAAGACGGCGGAACTGGCGTAATTCGGGAAGGGCGGCGCTGGAGGGAACGCCCTCCGTGGCGTTCCGGACCCACGCGGAACGCCACGGAGGGCGTTCCCTCCAGCGCTCCCGATCACACCCACGCCAGCACGGCCTCCGGCGAAACCTTTTCGCGCAGCAGCGGGTGGCTGAAGAACAGGGAAACGCGCTCGAACGGGAACGCCTTCTGGAAATGCTCCAGCAAACGTTCGCGGACCAGCCCGGGTCGCACCGGTCCACGCCGCTCGCGCACCAGCGAGGTCATCGGCTCATCGCCCGGACTGCCGCACTCCACCCAGCGGAACGGCACCAGGTCGGCATTGAGGTTGAAGACCCCGCCGTAATAAACCACCCAGTCGTGAACGGCCAGGCCGACGCAGGCCACCGGCCGCGGGTCCACCCAGACACCGGCCTGGCCCGGCCGCATCCGTGCCGGGACCGCGAAATCGTCGAGCAGATCGATCAGGACCTGCTGCAATCGCTCCCGGTACGCCTCCAGTCCCAGGTCAAATTGCTCCAGGGCCAGGATGGGATAGATGGCCAGCTGGCCGGGCAGGTGCAGCCAGCAACCGCCGCCGCGGTTGACCCAGCGCACCGGCCAGCGCCGCGCCGCCAGCACCTCGGGATCGAAATGGATCTGCCCTGGCCTCCCATGCCGGCCCACGGTCAGCAGTGGCGGATGCTCACAGAGCAGCAGGGCCGCACCGCGGCGCCGCTGGCGCGTCTGTTCCACCAGCCGCCGCTGCAGCGCCTGAAGGGCCGAGAACTCGACCGTGCCCAGCAGATAAATGCTCAGCACGGAGTCGTCGTCAGGCTGCCTGTCATCTTGTTGCCGGTTCATGCCACGGGTCCCGCTCTCGCTGGCTCGGGTTTCGACCCGGTTCACGATAGCAGCCGGGGCCGGGGTTTCACAAGCCTTAACCAAAAGAACCGGGCCAGGGGGTTTCTTGCAGCAGAGCAAGAAACCTCCTGGCCCGGCGTGGCGAACAAGTGTCCGCGAACAGCGACCGATCAGGGAATCGGGATTCCCTTGAGTGTGAACGGGATCTCGATGTTCGCCTGCCTGGGCACCCTGTACACCAGCTTGGCCGGGGTCTGTCCCTTCGGCACCTGGAAGGTGAGCTGGTGCTCCATGACCACCTTGCCGCCGATTTGCCGGACCACCTGACCGAAAGCCCTGGACTGGAAAGCATTGCCCTTGGCGTCAAGCAGCTGGATGCCGTTCAGTCCGTTGAACCCGCCGAAGCCGATCTGCACCGGGTTGAAGGGCAGCGGGGCCGGCTGAATCTGGACCTGGATCTGGGCGGGCCGTCCCTGGACCTGGCCCGGTTGAGCAACTCCCTGGCCCGCCTGACCCTGGCCCTGCCCCTGTCCGGGCTGCTTCCTTGGTGGAGCAGGCGGGACGAGAGGAGCGACACGCGCGGGCGGGACAATCGGGATTGCCTGCCCACCCTGCACGTTCCCCTGGTTGCCGGCCGGAGCGTCCAGCTCGAAGCGCACGGTCACGGTGCCGTTGGCCTGCTGGGTTGTCACGCCGGTCACCTTGATGTGGCCGCCCTGCTTGCCCTTGACGGTCTTGCCGACCGCCTTGAGGATGTTGTCCACCTCGATCAGCGGCGGGGTCGGCACTGTCACCAGGGCGGTGATGACTCCGGTCAGCTCCTGGATGGCCTTCGCTGCCTTCGCGCCTTTCTTCAGCTGGACCACCGTTTCAAAGTTGGTCTGGCCCACACCCTGAAAGCCCATTCCAAAGCCGAAAGCCCCGACAGCGCCGAGCATGCCGCCCTGGAATCCGCCGACGCCAAGCGCCCCTCCTCCAAACCCGCCACCGAAGTTGGCCCCGCCAAAACCCACGGCCGGAGGACCAGGATTGGCCTTCGGCCCGGCGTTGGCGAGCTGGCTCAGGTTCTGGCCCTGGTCATCGAGGGCCTTGTCCACCCGGACAGAAACCAGCTGGTGCATCGTCAGCTTCGGCTCTGGGGTGACTTGCAGGCCAACCTGGATTTCGCCCTCGGCCGGCTTGCCCAGCTGGTTGGCTTTGTCCGACAGCCGGATGCGCACGGCCGAGCGGGCATCGGTGGGCCGGGTAACGCTCTTGCCGTCAATCAGCGTGATCTGGTTGGTGGGCTGATTCATGGGTCCGACGAACCCACCGAAGCCACCTTGAACCCCGCCGAACCCGCCGATCCCGACTTGCCCAAGAGCGCCCACGCCGCCGGGAACGACACCAGGCTGGCCCAGCACGCCGAAGCCGCCGGGAGGAACGGGCGGGGCCGGCTGCGGACGCACGCCGGGCTGAACCACCGGCCGGGCGGGAGCAGGCTGCGCCGCGCCCGGTGCTCCCGGAACGGTCTGGGGCCCGCGCGGTCCTGGCTGCGCCCCCCTCGGTTGCGGGTTGGGGGGCACGATCTTGCCTGGGAGAGGCACCGGCTGGATGATCGGCCGGCCGAAGGGATTGCCCGGTTGCGGCATCAGCTGGATCAGGTCCTCGGAACTGGCCTCGACCAGACCGGCCTGCCGGCAGAACTGGTCGAGCGCGTCCCAGAAGGTCACCTCATTCGTTGTCAGGGTGATCTTGCGATCCTTGAGCTTTTTCTGCGGATCTTGCAGGGCAATCTGGTAGCCGCTCTTCTTGCTGAAGTCCGCAACTGCCTGGGCCAGCGGCGCGTTCTTGTAGGAGAGCTTGAGCATCGTCGGCTGCAGCAGCTTCACGCTCTCGACGCGCTTCTCAATCCTGGCGATCAGCTCCTCGGAGCGACGTCGGACCTCGGCATCGTCGCTCTTGAGGGCCTGCCGCAGCGCTTCCAGGGCGGGAACGCCGATGGCGTCCAGCTGCGTGCTGGCCTTCTCGCGATCCTCGAAGTTGCCGCTGCCCATCAGGTCGATCAGTTTCTTGATCTGGTCCGGCTTGGCCGGCTCAGCCGCGTGGCTGGGGACCAGCGAAAGGACCCCCAGGTTCAGCGCCAGGATCAGCATCAGCGACCGGTACAGTTGCATCGGGTTTGTTCCTCCCAGGTATGACTCTTCACCCAGTGACTCGTCGAGGCGAACCTTCCCACTACCAGAACAGAAGACCGTTTCGTTGGTGAGTCGGCGCATTTTGTCTCCAGGCACGCCTGGCTGTTTGCGCACCATGATATGAGTTAGACGAGATGGGCCCCGGTTTGGATTGGCCGGGAGACGGAATTCAGGAAAAAACGACAATGGCAAACCGGAGCGGCGTCAAGCCACGCACGCGGCGCAGGACGGCGGAGTATGGACGGGGCAGGACGGAATGGAGTATACTGGTCCCTTGAACCTGCGATTCGCCTCCCACCACCAAGGACCCGCCGCCATGACCACGCTGCTCCGGGAACCGCACGTTACCGCCGGGACGACTGCCGATCAACCGCCGCCCGTTGCGGGCCAGGGATCACGCCCGGCTCCGGCTCCCGTCGCCGAGAAGCCGGCCCGATTGGTGTCGCTGGACGCCTATCGCGGCTTTATCATGCTGGCGATGGCCTCGGCCGGACTGGCCATCCCCAAGGTGGCCGAACACTTCCAGGACAGCACCGTCTGGCAGTTCCTCGCCTTTCACACCGAACACGTGCCCTGGGGAGGCGGCAGTTTCTGGGACATGATCCAGCCGTCGTTCATGTTCATGGTCGGCGTCGCTCTGCCCTACTCCTACGCCAGCCGCAAGGCACGCGGCGCCTCCGATACGCGGATCTATCTGCACGTCCTGTGGCGGTCGCTGGCCCTGGTCCTCCTGGGGGTGTTTCTCTCTTCGCCTGCGTCAACGAAACCCCTGACGGCGGAGAGCCTTACTTCGGCCATCGGACAGATAGGCGGCCTGCAACCCCTTTGGCAGCCGGGTTGGCTGGCGTCAACGATGAACAAGCCTGCCATGACCAACTGGGTCTTCCCCAACGTGCTGTGTCAGATTGGTCTGGGCTATCCCTTCCTGTTCCTGCTGGTCGGCCGGCGGCGGGCCGTGCAGTTCGGCGCTCTCGCTCTCATCGTGGTTGGCTGCATCCTGCTCTTCGGCTTGTGGCCGCTGCCGCCGAGCGATTTTGACTGGACCACCGTCCACCATGCCAGGATTGACGGGGAGTATTACACTCGTCCCTACCTGCAGGGTTGGTTTGGCCACTGGGACAAGAACACCAACGTCGCCGCGGCGTTCGACTCCTGGTTCCTGAACCTGTTCCCCCGGGCGGAGCCGTTCAAGGTCAACGAGGGCGGCTATCAGACGCTGAACTTCGTGCCCTCGCTGGCGACGATGCTGCTGGGCCTGATGGCCGGCGAGTGGCTGCGGCGGCCGGTGAGCCGGTTCCGCCACTTCGGCGGACTGGTGCTGGCCGGGGTTGCCTGTCTGTGCGTGGGGCTGCTGATGGGGGCCACGGTTTGCCCGATCGTCAAGCGGATCTGGACGCCGTCCTGGGCGCTGTACAGCAGCGGCTGGACCTTCCTGATGCTGGCCGGGTTCTACGCCCTGATCGACCTGGCCGGCTGGAAACGCTGGGCCTTTGTGTTCGTCGTGGTCGGCATGAACAGCATCGCAATGTATTGCATGTCGCAGCTGCTCAAGCCGTTTGTCAGGTCGAGCCTGAACACGCACGTCGGCTGGGCGTTCGCGCCGGGCACGTGGTTGACCCGGACGTTCCCTGGCCTGGCGGAATTCAGCGGCATCTATGGCCCGATGGTACTCATGACGGCAATCTTGCTGGTGTTCTGGCTGGTCTGCCTGTGGATGTATCGGCGGGGATTGTTCCTGAAGATTTGACGGGGATGGGCGGCAACGCAGCAAGCCAGCAGCCGGAGGACAGTTCAATGAGAAAGGTGGAAAGAGTTGGCGAGGCCCGCCAGCACGCGGGGACAAAAAAAATGTCGAGTCGGAGGCCGTCCTGGCGTATCATAAGGTAGATCGCTCAACCCAGGAGTAAGTCCCATGCCCGAGCCATCCGAGCAAACCTTGCAGCTTCAGGGCTGGATTGCGCCCTCAAGGCAGGCGACGAGTCGGCCCGGAGCGAGCTGATTAACTGTGCCTACGAGCGCCTGGTCCGGCTGACGCGGAAAATGCTGCGGAGCTACCCCCGGATTCACCGCTGGGAGGAAACCAGCGACGTGATGCAGAACGCCTCGCTGCGGCTGTACCGATCGCTGGCGGAGGTCCGTCCTGACGGCGTGGTCGAGTTTCTGCGGCTGGCGGCCCTGAACATCCGCCGGGAATTGCTGGACCTGGCCAAGCACTACTACGGCCCTCAGGGGCAAGGGGCCCACCACGCCACCCAGGAGCACCATCCGGACTCGAGTGGCGGCAACTGGATCGATCGCAACCCGGGCGATGCCGACGACGACCCGGGCCGGCTGGCGGCCTGGACCGAGTTCCACCGGCAAGCAGAAACGCTGCCGGAAGAGGAACGCGAGATTTTCGATCTGCTGTGGTATCAGGGCCTGAGCCAGGCCGAGGCGGCCGCCCTGCTGAACGTCTCGGACCGAACGGTCAAGCGGCGCTGGCAGTCGGCCCGGCTGCTGCTGCACGACCGGCTGGGCGGGCAGTTGCCGGATTGGGATTGAGAGACAAACAAAGAACCCCTCCCCCAACCCCCTCCCCGAAGCGGGGAGGGGGAGTCAGAGCGACTTCTCCCCCTCCCCGCTTCGGGGAGGGGGTTGGGGGGGAGGGGTTGATCCGAACCACCCGAGGAGCAAGCCGCTGCCGGCTTGACGAGATACATGCCGCGTCCTTCTCCTGACTCTTCCGCCTCGCGTCTGGAGGACCTGCTGGTGCGCTGGGAAGAATCCCGCGAACAGGGGCAGGAACTGTCTCCCGAGGAGCTGTGCGCGGACAGCCCCGAGTTGCTGGAGGAGCTGCGCCGGCGCATCCGGATCCTCAAGCAGATGGACTCGGTCCTGGAAACAGGCTGCAAGCAGGATGCCACGGTCGATAGCACCTCCATGCCGCAAGGCAAGCGGGTCGATCCCGGGGCGGCCGACCTGCTCCGGCCGGCCCAGACGGTGGTGCCCGGTTTCCGCACGCTGGGGATCCTCGGCCGAGGGGGAATGGGCGTGGTCTACCGCGCCGAGCAGCTGGCCGAGAAGCGGCAAGTGGCTTTGAAGATGATTCGCACCGACAGCAAGGCCCCCCGGGACTCCATTGCCCGCTTTCATCGCGAGGCGCGGGCCATCTCACTGCTGAAGCATCCCAACATCGTGCAGATCTACGAGATCGGCGAGTATCAGGGGCAACCTTACCTGGTCCTGGAGGTGGTGGACGGCGGCACCCTGTCCCAGAGGCTGGCCGGCCGGCCTCTGCCTGCCCGGGAAGCCGCCCGGCTGGTCGAAGCCCTGGCCCGGGCCACCCACCACGCCCACAGCTGCGGCATCATGCACCGCGACCTGAAGCCCAGCAACGTCCTGCTCGGTCGCGATGGCACGCCCAAGCTGAGCGATTTCGGCCTGGCCAAGCCCCTGGAGGATGCCAACCAGCTGACCCGCTCCGGCAGCCATCCTCGGCACGCCCTGCTACATGTCCCCCGAACAGGCCACCGGCCGGGGACAGGACGTCGGTCCGCTCACGGACGTTTACGGGCTGGGAACGATCCTCTACGAGACCCTGACCGGCCAGCCGCCCTTTCTGCCCACGACCCCCTTTGAGACGATCAAGCGCGTGGAACTGGAGACCCCGCTGCCACCCTCGCAGCGCGTCTCCTCCGTGCCCGCCGACCTGGAAGCGATCTGTTTGCGCTGCCTGGAAAAGGACCCCGCCCGGCGCTATCCCACCGCCCTGGCCCTCGCCGAGGACCTCCAGAAAGCTGCTGACGCCGGACGGGCTTCCCAATAGCGAGGTGTCCGGAACCGGGATGCGGAAGTCCAGCTTGTCGTTCCAAATTCTCGTTCCGATTTCGGAGTGCAATGTCTCCCGAGGCACCATGAGCCAGAGCCTGCCCTTGATTTACCTGGCCCGGCACGGGGAAACCGCGTGGAGCCTCTCCGGCCAGCACACGGGCCTGACCGACATTCCCCTCACCGAGCGCGGCGAGCGCAACGCCAAACGGCTGGGCGAGCGGCTCCGCGGGCTGACCTTCGCGCACGTCCTGACCAGTCCTTTGCAGCGAGCCTTTCGCACCTGCGAGCTGGCCGGGTTCGGTTCCGTGGCCGTGGTCGATCCCGACCTGGTCGAATGGAACTACGGCGTTTACGAGGGCCGGACCACGGCGGACATCCGCAAGGAGCGGCCGGGCTGGCAGCTCTTCCGCGATGGCTGTCCCGGCGGCGAAACGCTGGCGGAGATCGGCGCCCGCGCCGACCGGATTGTCGCCCGGCTGCGGGGCCTGGGCACAAACGTCCTCGTCTTTTCCAGCGGCCACGTACTGCGAATCGTCGCGGCCCGCTGGTGCGGACTGGAGCCGGCCGCCGGGCGGTTTTTCTATCTCAGCACGGCGGCCGTGAGCGTGCTTGGCTGCGAACACGACCTGGCCAGTCCCGTGGTCCGGCTCTGGAACGACAACCGACACGTCGAGGAGTGACAGGACCCGGAGAACCTTTTTCGCGCTTGCGCTGTCACATCAGAAGCGCCACCAGCGTAATAGAAGTAGAAGGCACCTCAATCTCTCATCGCGAGGAGGACGAATGGCCGAGCAGACTCGTCTCTGCGCCCGCTGCGGCGCCCCCATCCCCCCAGGCCGGCTCGCGGCCTTGCCTGAAACCCGGTTGTGTCTCAGGTGCAGCGAAGCAATCGGCGGCGACTTCGAGGTGAGCGTCGTCCAGGAAAACCTGGGCAAGGCGGGCAGCTTGAAGAAAAACTACGGCGGCATCAGCATCCGCAAACGCCGCCGGGAGATCACACCGAAGGAGGATTGACTGGCGGGGAGCGGAGTTTTCCCTGGTTGGTGCCTCTTCCGCGGAGTATACTCCCACCAGGGCCAGGCCGTGTCTTCCGAGTCTTTGAGTTTGTCCATGCAGGTTCCGCAACTGCCTTTCCGACTGCCGGATTTCTACCAGCACTGGCTGTCCCGGCCCGTCTCACCCGAGGAACTGGCCAATCGCGGCCAGGCCATCGCGGCCAGGCTGCTCGGCTCCCCGCGCCTCAGCGTGGGCAATTTCCGCTCCATCGCCACCCAGGACCTGGTCTTGCTGTTCGAGAGTTACGACGAGATCGCCTTTGCCGGCAGGCTGCGGCACCTGCTGCAGGTCCAGGGCGCTCCGCTTCATTTCAACCTGTCGCGGCGGCTGACGCGCTCCGCCGGAACCACGACCTGCCATCGCCTTCGCCAGCCTCAACCCGGCCAGCCGCCGGTCTGCTACGAGATCGCCATCTCGGTCACCTTGCTCTACCAGTCCTTTACCGACGTGGACCGGCCCATCCTGGTCAGCGGGGTGCTCTGCCGTAACCGCGTCGAGGCCCTGCAGCGCGTCTTCGAGCATGAGTTGCTGCACCTGGCCGAGATGCTGATCCTGGGCAAGTCCAGCTGCTCGGCCGAGCCGTTCCGCATCCTGGCCCAGAACCTCTTCGGTCACACCGAGACACATCACGATCTGATCACCCAGACCGAGCGGGCTGCCGTCCAGTACAGCATCCAGGTCGGCGATCGGGTCGCGTTCGAGTTCGAGGGGCAGAACTACGTTGGACTGGTCAATCGCATCACCCGGCGAGCGACCGTCCTGGTCGAGTGCCCGAACGGCCAGCGCTACACCGACGGCAAACATTACCACAAGTTCTACGTTCCGCTGGCTCAGCTGCGGAAAGTCCCGTGAGAGGCAACGTCATGCACGCACCACTGCCTCGCTGGCTGCCGGCTGGCAGCGGCAGAGCTGAGGTGAACGAGGGTCAGTCATGATGGTTGGTCGAGCCCGCGGAAAACGACTGCTCATGCTGGTTGTGGCCCTGCTCTTGCTGTGGTTGGGGACATCGTACCTCCTCATGCCCGGCCTCTGGAAACGCTATGCCCGCCGGCACCCGATCCTGGAGGACGTCCCCACCATTACGCGCACGGGCGCCGGCATTCCGGGCGACCCCTTGAACGTCGCCCTGATCGGCACCAAAAACGAGGTCATGAAGCTGATGCTCGCCGCGAAGTGGTATCCGGCCGATCCATTGACCTTCCGCAGCTGTCTGCGAATCGCCTCCGCCACGGTCCGCAAACGGCCCTATGACGAGGCCCCGGTGAGCAACCTCTACCTGTGGGGACGCAAGGAAGACCTGGCCTTCGAGCAACCGGTGGGCCACGATCCCCGGCAGCGGCATCACGTCCGTTTCTGGGAGTCGGACAGGGTCGATGCGGAGGGCCGGCCGCTCTGGGTCGGGGCAGCCACTTTCGACCGCGCGGTCGGCTTCAGCCGGACCACCGGGCAGATCACCCATCGCGTGGCGGCCGACGTCGATACCGAGCGCGAGAAGCTGTTTGCCGACCTGGAGCAAACCGGCCGCCTGGCGGAAGTCACAATCGTTCTGGATTTCCATACGACTCACCAGGGCCGGAATGGCGGCGGCGATCCCTGGCACACCGATGGCAGCCTGGTTCTGGGCGTGATCAAGCCGGAGTGAACGAGCCGGAAGCGTCAGCGATGGAGTTTCCGTCGCTGACGCTTCCGGCTCGTGGGTTTTGTCCGCTTGTTCTTAGATTTTGACGTGCCCATCGCCCACGTCCTTGTAGTTCGAGTCGGCTGCCGGCTCGAAGTTCGGCGGCAGTTGGTCGTTCCGGCGAACTTGCTTGCCAACGTACGTGAATACGTTGCCGGTGAGGGTGTAGACCGCTTGCTTCCAGTTGCCCGGAAGAAGGGATTCCTGCCCTGTCGCAAGCTCCACAACGCCGACCGTGGAATTGGGCAAGCGTCGCAGCTTGTACGTGGTCCCCGGAACTGCTACCCCATCACCCTCAAAAGCAATCCTCAGAGCGTGTTGCTGCTGGGGAGGAAGCCCAAGGTTTTCAAACCCCAAATCAACGTCTCCTTGAAGAAACGACAATACGGGTGGGACCTGTTGAAACTCGGCGTGTGGGGCCATTGCCATCCGGTGCAAGAACTTCGCAAAACTAGGTGCCGCTTGCCTCGCGCAACAAATAGCCGTCTCCCTTGTCCTCATACGAGGACAGGTCGGCGTCAGCGACTCTCTTTCCAAGCCAAGTCCGTGAGCGGACGACTTGCCGCCAATTCGGAGGCAGCGTTACCTCGTGCCCGGTTGCCGGTTCCACAAAGGCAAACAGAGACATCACCGAATGGCGAAGTTTGTAAGGCGTACCGGGCACGGCGACACCTTCACCGCAGAACGCCAGATAGATCCTTTCGACCTCGCTGGGTGGCAGATCCAACCTGCCGAAGCCGAGGTCGCACAAGGGCCCGGCCAGAAACGCCAGTTCCTTCGGCAAGTGTTCCGAGACCGGAGCGCTGGGTGGTTTCCTCGATGGATCTTTGACACGAACGAGCGTAACGGCGGACTCCCGCAGGAGCGATTGTCGTACCTCTTCCTCTGGGAACTGCCTGATAACCGGCAGGTACTCGCGCATCAAGAAATCATCCGTCGCCGTCATCGTCGCTCCAGCCGCCGAATGCGGCTGCCTGTGAAACCCTCTGGTCCGTCCCCGTAACTTTTCTCCATTATGGCCAAATACGTCCGCAGCGCCAACTGCCGACCTTTTTCAATGCCGGAAATGCCGCACCCCAGTGAAGATCATCGCCAGGCCATGTTCGTCAGCGGCCTGGATGGAGTCGGCGTCGCGCATCGAGCCGCCCGGCTGGACAATGGCCGATGACGCCAGCACGGGCGGCCGCGTCCACGTTGTCGTGGAAGGGGAAGAAAGCATCGGAAGCCAGCACCGATCCCCGGCTGCGTTCGTCCGCCTTGCGCGTCGCCAGATGCACCGAATCGACCCGGCTCATCTGGCCCGGCCCCAACGCCGACGACTTGCCCGCCCCTGGCCAGCACGATGGCGTTGCTCTTGACGTGCTTGCACACCAGCCAGGCAAAGCGCAGGTCCGCCAGCTCCTCGGCGGTCGGCTGCCGCTTGCTGACCACCTTGGCCTGCCCGAAATCCTCCTCCGCTCCGCTCAGGTCGCGTTCCTGGAGCAGCATGCCGCCCTCGATCTCCCGCAGCGCCCAGCGCGGCCGGGCGTGTCCCTCCAGCGTCCCGGTCGCCAGCAAGCGCACGTTCTTGCCCCACTTTTGCCGGGTGGTTAGCAGACGCAGCGCCTCGGCGGTGAACTCGGGAGCGAGGATGCACTCGATGAAGCGCTGCGGTTCGGTGATCTGCGTGGCGGTGGCTTTCTCCACGGGACGGTTGAAGGCCAGGACGCCGCCGTAGGCACTGAGCGGATCGCCCTCGTAGGCCTTCTGAAACGCCTCCACCAGCGTTGCGGCCACGGCAGCGCCGCAGGGGTTGTTGTGCTTGATCACCACCGCGGCCGGCTCCTTGAACTCGCGCACCAGGCCCAGGGCGCTGTCCAGGTCGAGCAGGTTGTTGAACGACAGCTCCTTGCCGTGCAGCACACGAGCACTGGCCACGCTGGGACCGGGCCAGGCGGGGTCCACGTAGAACCCGGCCTTCTGGTGCGGGTTCTCGCCGTAGCGGAGCGACGAGCGCCGTTCCCAGCGCCGCTCCAGCACCGTCGGCAACGGCTCAGTTTCCAGGCCGGCAAACCAGTTGCTGATGGCCTGATCGTAAGCGGCGATCCGGACAAAGGCGGCCGTCGCCAGCCGGCGCCGGGTGTCGAGGGAGATTTTGCCCTGGTTCTGCTTCAGTTCCTCAATGACGGCGGGGTACTGCTCGGGCGCGGTCAGGATGGCCACGTCGTGGAAGTTCTTGGCCGCGGCCCGGACCAGCGTTGGACCACCGATGTCGATGTTCTCGATGATCTGCTCCAGCGTGCTGCCCGGACGGGCCGCCGTGGCCTCGAACGGATAGAGATTGCAGACCACCAGGTCGATCGGCTGGATGCCGTGCTGCTGCAGAGCGGCCTGGTGCTCGCTGTTGTCGCGGACGGCGAGGATGCCGCCGTGGACGCGCGGATGCAGGGTCTTGACCCGGCCGTCGAGCATCTCGGGAAAGCCGGTTACCTCGCTGACGTCCCGGACGGCCAGACCGGCCTCCGCCAGGGTCTTGCGGGTGCCTCCGGTGGAGATGAGCTCCACTCCAAGGCCAGCCAGGGCCCGGGCCAGGTCGAGCAGGCCCGTCTTGTCGCTGACGCTTAGCAGGGCGCGGTGGATGGTACGACGCAGCATGGTTGTGACGTTCTCCTCTGGCGGGTAGGTCAGGCTTTCCAGCCTGACGCTGCGGCCCTGTCAGGCTGGAAAGCCTGACCTACGTTGTATAGCGGAGCCGGGACCGCTCCTCAAGGCTCGTTGTTCCTGTTCGGGATCGCTATAATGGCAGCGGAGCCCTGCAAACGAACCCGGGAGAACGTCACCATGTCCCAGACGCCCTCGGAGCCGCCCTTTCCGGTCGCTCTGAGCAAGGACGGCCCCGACCGCCTGATCATTGACTGGAATGACGGGCATCACAGCGTCTACACCTGGAAGCACCTGCGCGACAACTGCCCCTGTGCCGGCTGCCGGGAAGAGCACGGCAAGCCGGCCGATCCGTTCCACCTGCTTCAGCCCAGCGAGCTGGTGCCGCTGAAGCCGGTGAGCATGCCCCGGGTCGGCCGCTATGCGTACAAGATCGTCTGGAGCGACGGACACGACACCGGGCTGTACACGCTGGAGCATCTGCGGCAACTGTGCCAGTGTCCCCAGTGTCAGCCCGGAGCGCTGACCCGCTGACTTGCAAAGGAGACAGCCATGCATCCCCCCGGGGGAGGTCCGCAAAAGCTCGCCCTGCCGAACATTCGCCACCTGATCGCCGTGGCCAGCGGCAAGGGCGGGGTCGGCAAATCGACCGTCGCCGCCAACCTGGCCCTGGCCCTGTCCAGTAGCGGTGCCCGCGTCGGTCTGCTCGATGCGGACATTTACGGGCCCAGCGTGCCGATGATGCTGGGCGTGCTGGCCCCGGTCGATCAGACCACAACGCCTTTCCCGCTCGACCGCTACGGCCTGAAGCTGATGTCGATGGGATTCCTGGTGCCGCCCGAACAGGCGGTGATCTGGCGCGGCCCGATGGTCCACCGGGCCATCACCCAGTTCCTGACCGACATCAACTGGGGAGCGCTCGATTACCTGGTCTGCGACATGCCCCCGGGTACCGGCGACGCGCAACTGACGCTTACTCAAACCGCGCCGCTGACCGGGGCGATCATCGTCACCACGCCGCAGGACGTGAGCCTGATCGACGCTCGCAAGGGACTGGAGATGTTCCGGCAGGTGCGCGTCCCGGTGCTGGGCATCGTCGAGAACATGAGCTATTTCGTGGGGGAGGACGGCCGGCGTTACGAGATCTTCCGCCACGGCGGCGGCAAGAAACTGGCCGAGCAGGCCGGGGTGCCCTTCCTGGGCGAAATCCCCATCGATCCGCGCGTGGCCGAGTGCGGCGACGGCGGCGATCCGATTGTCCACAAGTATCCCGATTCGCCCGTGGCACAATCCTACCGCGACCTGGCGGCCACGGTGATCCGGAGCCTGGAGCAGAACCGGCCTGGGCCGGAATTGCCGGAGTTGCAGATGTGATCGCGGCCGGGGCGTTACTGCTGCTCCTGGGCCGGAATGGCCGTCAGCGGGGCGCGAGTGGGCTTTTCAATCGCCGGCCGGTATGGTCGGGACGTCGCCTGGCTTGGCGGGGCGAAAATCGGACCGGACAGGCAGGTCCACAGGGCGATGATTACGACCCAGCGAAAACTCATACTCGACTCTCACAAGATCGCAACTGTTTCTCTGTTAGGTAATTCGCTGCTTCCGCCGTTCGCTTTTCTCGCAATTCCCGCGCCGCCACCGTCCGCGCCCGGCAAGAGACGCTCGAACCCCTGACAAAGCAGCGAGATAGGTCGTCCGCGGCTTGAAGTGCGGGTCACACGCTCCCAGGGCTGGCGTCCGCGGAAGTTAGCGCAGGGCGCTGGGGGTGTTTCCGAATGGCAACAAAAAGACCCGCATCCGGGGAAGATGCGGGTGTGAGGGAGAAGGAGTCCAGCCAGCGAACAAAAAACAGGCCCGAGCGTTGGGGACGCTCCGTCCTGTGGAGAAGCAGCGTTCATGGTGCTGCCCGGGTCAGGACGATGCGCTCGCCCGACCCGGGCCCTCACCATGCCGGCCTGGATTCCGGTCCAGACCTCTTCTGTTCCAGCCCCAATACCATCCTGGTGTGACTCTCGGAAGTGTTGATCCTTTAGAGCAACCCTCGTGCCAACGATCCAAAACCCCTCACAAGGTTTTTCCAAGTCATTGGTCGGCAAGGAGTTGTTTCGATTCGCGATCGACCGGCGGAGCGGACTCGGCCATTGGACAGCCTGGCAATTGTTACAAGGATGGACGTGCCGTTGGTAACAATGACCACAAGGGTCACGGCTGAATCAGGAAGACGCGGACGTCCATCACGTTGGTGCCGGTCAAGCCGGTGCGGAGGAGGTCGCCGGCGCTGTCGAGGAAGGAATAGGCGTCATGGCGGGCCAGGTAAGCCGCCGGAGCCAGGCCGTGGCCGGCAGCGCGTGTCAGGGTCCCCTCGTCGGCCAGGGCGCCGGCGGCGTCAGTCGGGCCGTCCTCGCCATCGGTGCCGCCGCTGAGCAGGACCACGCCGCGCAGACCTGCCGCGCCAAGCCGGGCCGCCATCGCCAGGATCAGCTCCTGGTTGCGTCCTCCCTTGCCGTGGTCGTGCGACAGGCTCACGGTCGTTTCTCCTCCCGAGAGGATGCACAGTGGCGGCGGGGCAGGCAGGTTGTCCTTGCGGACGCTGCGCACCAGGGCGGCGAGGACCAGGGCGACCTGGCTGGTCTCCCCCTCGACGAAGGAACCGAGATTGAGGACGCGATAGCCCAGCTGCTCCGCCCGCTGCTGGGCCGCGGCCAGAGCCCGGGTGTTGTTGCCCAGGATCAGGTTGTGGACTCCGGGGGGGAGCGTTTTCAGCGTTTCGGGGTGCGCTCCAGCCTGGCCGTGCTCCAGGTAGTCCCAGATGGCGGCGGGGGTCCGGTCGCGCAGCCGGTAGCGCTGCAACACGTTGAGGGCGTCGGCGAAGGTGGTGGGGTCGGCTGCCGTGGGACCGGACGCGATCACGTCAAGCGGATCGCCGATCACGTCAGAGATGATCAGGCTGAACAGGGTCCGGCCATGCTCCAGGAACGTCTGGGCCAGCCGGCCGCCCTTCAGACGCGACAGGTGTTTGCGGACACAGTTCATCTCGTCGATGGTGGCGCCGCAGGCGTGGAGCAGCCGGGTCACCTGCTGCTTGTCGGCCAGCGTGATCCCTGGGCCGGGCGCGGGCAGCAAGGCGGAGCCGCCGCCGGAGATCAGGCACAGGGCCAGGTCGTCCGGGCCCGCCGAGGCCAGCAGATCGAGTATCGCCTGCGAGCCGGCCACGCCCTCCTCGGTGGGCTGGTTGGTGCCGGCAGGACGGGCCGGATGAAGGCGGATCGCCTGGAGGGGTCGGACGCTCTCGGCAGGGACGTTGACCACACCGCTGAGCCGATCAAGCCGATCAGCGCTGTAGGGAACGCCCTCCGTGGCGTTCCGCTCGACCGCGGCGGCCATGCTGGCCCCGGCCTTGCCGCCGCCGACCACGAGGATGCGCCGGGCCGAGGTCAGCGCGGAGCGCAGGGGCTCCTCGGCCAGGGCACTGCGGACCAGAGCGAACGGATCGACCGCGGCCACGGCGGCACGCCAGATGGCCAGGGCCTGGTCGCGCATCTCGGCTGTGGTTGCGGTCATCAATCCACCAGCTGGATCAGTTCGCCCGGCGACTTGAGGGTTTCCAGTTTCCAGCAGAGCGCCAGGACCTGGTCGGCCCGGGCCTTGCCGTAGCGCGGCTCGACCAGGCCGCGGAACTTCTGTTCCACCTCGGCGTCGCTCATCGGATTGAACGCATGGCCGCGCGGGAACTCCACTTCCTTGACCAGCTGCCGGCCGTCGGCCAGGGTCACGGTCAGCCGATTGGGGATGCCGCGCGGATAGCGCGTGTTCAGTTCCGCGTCGCGGTGGACCTGGATCTTCGAGACCAGCTCCAGCAGGAGCGGATCGGTGAAACGGTCCGGCGCGAACTGGGCGTCGGTGACCTCGCCGTCGAGCAGGGCGACGGCGGTGCAATAGGGCAGGCTGTGGTCGGCCGTCTCGCGGGTCTTCGGCCGCCATTTCTCGGGGTCCTTGCCGATGATGTCCACGGCGGCGTTGAAGGTGTGAATGTCCAAGCGAGTGATCGCCTGCACCAGGGCCCGGGCCCAGGCCGCGTTGCCGGCCTGGCCCCGGACGCTGGGGGCGTCCAGCAGCGGCCGGAGCTGAAAGGCCGCGTCGATGGCACTCTGCGAATGGTACTCGGCCGGCCAGAACTTGACGTAAGTCTGGGTGATCATGAATTTGGGATTGCTGGCGCTGCCCATCGGGGCCGGCTCCCAGGATTCCCGGCTGACCAGCTTGAAGAAGCCCAGCTCGCCCTCGAAGATCGGGGCCGGGCCGGTCAGCTCCTCCGCGGCCAGCAGGGCCGCGAAGACGCCGTTGCGGGCGGCGTTAGCGAAGGCACAGCCCTTCCACATACTCAGCTCGCCCGCCCGGGTTTGCCGCAACGCCACGTTGCACACGCCCGCCAGGCCGATGGCGTGCGTGGTCTTCGTGCTGTCCAGGCCCAGCAGCTTGCACGCGGCCACGGCCGAGCTGATGGCCCCATACGTGACGTGATCGATCCCCTGCTTGCGCAGGCTGGAGGCATCGCAGAACCGGCACTGCAGCTCGTAGGCCAGTACCGCGGCCGTGATCAGGTCCTTGCCGGAGGAGCCGACCGCGTCGCCGACGGACAGGACCGCGGCCAGGTTGTCGCTGGGATGGGCCGGTTCCAGCGAGAGATAGGTGTCGTTGAAGTCGAGATAGCGGATCAGCAGGCCATTGACGAAGGTGGCCCACTCGACGCTGCTGCGGCCGCCGCCCAGCAGTCGGGCCCCGGGATTGCCCGAAACACGCAGGGCACAGCGCCTGGCGATGGCGTACGCCTCGGCGGGCATGGCGCCCACGGCGGTGGCGATGGAGTCGATGACGCGGCGCTTGACTTCGTGGACGACCGCTGGTGGGAGATCCTCGAAACGCAGCTGGCAGGCGTAGTCGGCCAGCCGATTGGCAAGGGGTGCCTGACTCATCGGAATGCCTCCACAACCGCCGAGCCGCGCACGCAGCGCAGCGGAGTAAGCGGCCCTCCTGGGGGCCGCTTAGGCGAACGGCAGGCCCAAAGTAGCCATCACGCTCCGCGTGATGCAGCCTCATCACGCGGAGCGTGATGGCTACTTTGGGTAGGTTTTCTCCTGCCGCTCGCCTTACTCCGCTGCGCTGCGTGCGCGGCTCGGACAAACCCTGCCCTTACTTCTCGGCCTGGGCCAGCTTCAGCTTCTTCTCGACCGCGGCCTTGCGTTTCTTGTCCCGGCTGCCGCTGCCGGCGGTTTCCAGGGCCTTCTTCCAGGTCTTGATGGCCTCGCTCTTTTCTCCCAGGGCCATCAGGCAATCGGCCAGGTGGTCGTAGATCTCGCTGTTTTGCCCTTCTTCCTGGGCCACGGCGTCCTCCAGCGGCTTGCGGGCTTCCTTGTACTTCTTCTGCTTGTAAAGCACCCAGCCCAGGCTGTCCAGGTAGGACGGGTTGTCCTTGATCTCGGACTCCTTCAGGGTGGGATCGTCCTTCAGCTTCTTTTTGCGGTCGTGTTCGAGGGCCTTGCGGATCATCTTCTCCGACTCCGCCAGGTTCATGTCGTGGTCGGCCCAGATGAAGCCCAGGTCATTGTTGTACGTGGGATTGTCAGGGTCCTTCTCCAGCAGCGCCTTGAGCTGGTCAGCGCCCTTGTCGATCTGGTTCAGATCGACGTAGACGCCGCTCAGGGCGTAGCGTGCCTCGGTGGTCACCAGGTTGCGCTGGCGCTCATTGAGGTTGGGATCGCGGCGGGCCCGATCGATCATGTCCTCGTAAGTCTGGGCGGCGTCGTCGAGCTTGCTGGAGTACCGCTGTACCCGGGCCTTGACGTCCAGCCAGGAGTAGACGTTGGTGCCCTTCTTGATCTTGGCATCGAGCAGCTTCAGCGCCTCGTCCTCCTGGCCTTGCTTGGCCATTTCCAGCAGCATCATCCGCTCGACTCGCGCCTTGTACAGGTCGAAGAAGTCGTCTCCTTCGGGCGCCTCGGTTTCCAGGAATTTCTGGAAGACCTTCTTGCTCTCGGCAAGCTTGCCGTTCTCGATCAGCGCCTGGATCAGGCCCCAGTAGGCGACGGCCATGCGCTGGCCGCTTTCCAGCTTGGTCACCTGCTGGACCTGAAGCTCATAGAAGGTTTCGGCCAGGTCGGGCTTCTTGAGTTCCTGGGCCACGCGGGCCAGGACGTAGGTGGCGTTGCTGTTGAAGGGTTGCTTGGTGCGATCCTTGACCATCTCGCTGGCCGCGGCCAGGAGTTTGCGGGCCCGGGCGGGATCCTTCTTCAGCGCCTCGATCATGCCCTCGACGGGGCCCTCGCCCGTGAGCGAGTTCAGTTCCAGGGCTTTCTGGCTCCATTCCGCATCCGGCTCGGCCACCAGAATCCGCAGGTTACCCGCCACCAGGAGCACCGCCAGCACCAGCAAGAGCGTGCGTCCGGGTGCGTTCGTCATCGTCCGCATCGTTTGATCTCCGATCCACGTCCGGAGTTTCGCCTCGACCGCATGACCCACGTACGGAAGCGGTGCGAACCCGGTCCTCTTTGCAATCCTAACCAAGATGGAGGATTGACGCTATGGGAACCATCCGCACCCCTCGAACCGCGCTCACCCCTCGGCCACGCTGCCGCGGAGGAAGCCGCTGTCGGCGGGGGCGCTGTAGCGGATGTCCAGCTCCGGCGTCTCGACGCGGGCCCCCCGGCGGTGATGGCTTTCCATGATGGCGTCCAGGATGCCGGTGGTGAGCAAGGTGCGCTCCGCCGGGTAAGGCGGCTGGCCGGCTTCCAGGAACTTCTCGATGTTGACCGTCTGCGCCTCCAGGAATTTCGCTCCGGGAGGGGCCGGCAAATAGAACAGGCAGGAGAGCGGCTTCGACTCGCCGGCCACCTTGCCGGCAAAGGTCGTGTCCTGGACGTGCGAGTTGAGCAGCAGCACGGTGCCGCGCCGGCCGTCCCGATACTCGATCAGGAAGGCGGTCGGCGGAATGGGCGGCATCTTGCCGACGGGAAAGCTGCCGGTGTTCTTGCGGACGTCGCCCGGGTTGACCGTCTCGCTGCGGGCCAGGGCGGCGTCGAGCAGGTCCCAGCTCCATTTGCCGCTGTCGCCCGCCTTCCAGACGTCCTTGCCCACCAGGCAGGTCACCGCCTTGACACCCGTCTCGCCGCCCTGCCGGCGCTCCATCATCACCTGCAGCGATTCCAGGGCGTGCAGACCGTAGACCTCGATCGGCCCATAGGCCGCGATCAGGCCATCCTCGAAGGGCGTTTCCAGTTTCGGCTCCAGCTCGGGCCGGCGCCAGGTAACGGGCAGGCTGGAGCCGGCCATCAGGCCAAACTTCATTTCGCGGGACCAGTCGTACATCTTCCGCGCCTTGGCGAAGCTGTACGACAGGTGCTTGTCCACGAAGACCGGCACGGTCTTGCCGGTGTCGCGGAAGACCTTGACCACCTGCTCGAACATCTCGTAACGCGGATAGAGGATCTGCCCCTTGTCGTTGAGCTTGTAATTGCCATGCTCGGCGATCAGCAGCACGCCTTCGACCGCCAGCTTGCCATCGACGGTCAGGGCCTCCGGCACTCCTTCCACTTTGCGCGTGACCCGGAAGCCGAACTCCCGACTCAGTTCGCGGGACAGGTCGGTGTCGGGCGTCTGATCCACGCACATCGATTGGATGTAATACTTCGGGACGTGCAGCTGGCCTCCCCGAGCGTAGCCGTACAGGAATCGGCCGCCAATGTGGTAGGAGTGCGACAGCGGCCGATAGACCGTGGTCAGGATGGCGAGCGGCTTGCGTCCTTGCAGGGGGAGCTTGCCGGGCCGGGCCCGCGACAACGGCGGCGGGGACGAGGGCTCCTCGGACTGACCGGGAACGCCGGCCAGGGTCAGGGCGGCTGCCGAGGCAGCCAGGAACTTGCGACGCGAGCAACGCAGGTTGCGATCTTGCATGAGTCTGGTCCTGTCGGTGGGAAAAGGGACGTCAAATCCCTCACAGCATCCTAGCATTCCCGGCCGAGCATTGCCAGTGGGAGCAAGACAAAACAGGACGGGTCTGGCGGACCCATCTGGAAGCTCTCTCTCGCATGGACCCGTTGCCCAAGGTATTGGCAGCGCTGTGCTGAAGCCGTGAGCAATACGCTCTGGCCGCTGCGGAAGATTGCGCCTCTGCTCAATCATTATCTCCGTGTCCGGCTTGAGCTTGCGCTAAATCGGACACGTTTGCCCGATTTCTGGCATCTGAATTGCCAATTCTCCCACCATCACTCTGTTGTTTTCGTTGCTGAGAGGCTTGCAGCCGTGCTGGAACTTTCCCCCTCCCTCCACCGCGCGGATTCGGCCGGGGGATGAGCCGACCTTTGTTTCCGCCCTGAGATCGGTCGAGGAACTCGATCCGGCCTTCGTCAAGGATTGGCCCGATGAGGTGGTGGTCTGTCCGTGCAAGGGCGTGACCAAGGGGACACTGGTCGCTTCGATCCGGGATGGGCACGCCAGCCTGAAAACGCTGGGCCACGCCACGGGGGCCGGCACGACCCCCGAATGCAAGCAGTGCCGGGTCATCATGGGCGAGCTGATCGCCGCCTACAAACCGCGTGGTCCGGGCAATCTCACCCCGGCCATCCTCAAGTCCAACAAGGTCGAGGCGGTCAAGCGGGAGAAGGACGGCCTGGACTGCATCGAAGACATCCTGACCCATGCCGGGACGGGCAACTGGCAGGAGCTGACCGAGGCGGACAAGCATCGCTTCAAGTGGCACGGCCTGTTCTTCCGCAAGCAGACTCCGGGCCATTTCATGCTCCGGATGCGGGCCACCTGCGGCTTCATGACCGGCCAGCAGTTCCGGGTGATCGCCGACCTTTCGGATCAGTACGGCAAGGGCTTTTGCGACCTGACCACCCGGCAGCAAGTGCAGATGCGCTGGTTCACCATGAGCGACGTTCCCGAGATCTGGGAGCGGCTGCACGCGGTCGGCCTGACCAGCCAGCAGACGGGCATGGACAACATTCGCGGCGTGTGCGGCTGTCCCGTCGCCGGACTGACACCGCACGAGCTGTTCGACGCCTCGCCTGTCGCCCGGGCCTTCAACGACAGAATCCTGGGCAACAAGGCCTTCACGAACTTGCCGCGCAAGTTCAACGTGACCATCACCGGCTGCCTGGAAAACTGCTGTCACACGGAAACGCAGGACCTGGCCCTGGTGCCCTCGTACCGTGAGCTGGAGGGTTCCCAGGTCAACGGCTTCAACGTGCTGGTCGGCGGCAAGCAAGGCTCGGGCGGCTTCTGCCCGGCTCAGCCGCTGGACGTGTTCGTTCGGCCCGAAGAGGCTCCGGACGTTTGCGCTGCACATGGTCGAGATCTTCCGCGATCACGGCTCCCGCGAGACGCGCAACCGGGCCCGCCTGGCGTTCCTGATCCAGGACGTGGGCTTGCCCTGGTTCCGCAACGAACTGGAGCGCCGCGTGGGGCAATCTCTGCCGCGAGCCGGCGCCGATCTCCGCAAGGGAACGCACAACGATCATCTCGGCATTCACCCCCAGAAAAAGACCGGGGCCGCTCCCGAGCAGAAGCTGCACTCCCTCGGTCTGCTGGTTCCCATTGGACGGATCACCACGGCTCAGATGCGTGGCGTCGCTGACCTGGCTGAGCGCTACGGCAACGGCGAGGTCCGGCTCACGGTGCAGCAAAACCTGGTCATCCCCAACATTCCCGAGAGCCGGATTGGCGCCCTGACCCACGAGCCGCTGCTGCGCGAGCTGCCCTTTGACCCCTCGCCAATCATGCGCGGCCTGGTGTCGTGCGTGGGCAGCGATTACTGCCACGTGGCCCTGATCGAAACCAAGGGCTGGGCGATCGAAGTGGCCCGGGACCTGGAGAAGCGGACGGCCGGCAAGAAGGTGCTGCCGTTGACCATCCACTGGTCGGGCTGCCCGGCCGGCTGCGGGCTGCACCAGGCGGCCACGATTGGTCTGCAAGGCTGCCGAACGCGGGTCGATGGCAACCACGTTGTCGATGCGGCCCACGTTTTCGTCAAGGGGCAGTCGGGCCCCAATGCCCGGGTCGGCGAGGACCTGATGTATGACGTTCCCTGCGATCAGCTGGCCGATGCCCTGGAGCCGCTCGTGAGGCATCTGCCGAGGAAATGACCGCCATGATCCAGGGGGAAACCATTTGTCCCTACTGCGGCGTTGGCTGTCGCCTCGACCTGTCTGGCTCCCTGGAAACGGGCCTGAAGATTCGCGGCGTTGGCGATGCCCCGGCCAACCGGGGCCGGATCTGTGCCAAGGGGGCCCTGCTCGGCGAAACCATCGTCTCGGCCGACCGCCTGACCCGGCCCCTCTGGAGGCAGGACCGCCAGGGTGAGTTTCAGCCGGCCGGCTGGGACACCGTCCTGCCTTCCCTGGTGCAGCGTCTCAAGCGAATTCATGCCTTGCATGGTCCGGACGCGATCGCGTTCTACGGCAGCGGTCAGCTGGACACCGAGACCTCCTACCTGGCCTGCAAGCTCTTCAAGGGCCATCTGCACACCAACAACACCGACTCCAACAGCCGGCTGTGCATGGCCTCCACCGTGGCGGGCTACCGCACCAGCCTGGGCAGCGACGGCCCGCCGTGCTGTTACGAGGACATCGACCTCGCCGACACGACGCTGATCCTGGGCAGCAACATGGCCGAGGCCCACCCGGTGCTATGGGACCGGGTGCGGGCAGCCAGGCAGGGTCGGCGCGACAAGTTCCTGATCGTGGTCGATCCCCGCCAGACGGCGACCGCGAAGGCGGCGGACCTGCACCTGGCCGTTCGCCCCGGCGGCGACCTGGCCCTGCTCAACGCCCTGGCCAGGATGCTGCTCGACATGGGCGCCCGCGATGCCCTCTTCATCGAGCAGCACACCACCGGCTTCGCGCCCTACGCCGCCTTCCTGCGGCAACTGGACCTGGATGAGCTGTGCCTGGCCGCAGGCCTGCCCCGAGCGCGAGTCGGCGCCGCGGCCCGGCTGATCGCCCAGGCCGGTGCGTTCCTCAGCTTTTACTGCATGGGGATCAACCAGAGCACCACGGGCACCTGGAAGAACAACAGCCTCATCAACCTGCATCTGCTGACAGGGCAGATCGGCAAGGCCGGGGCGGGACCGTTCTCGCTGACGGGCCAGCCCAACGCGATGGGCGGCCGGGAAGCGGGTCTGCTGGCGCATCAGCTGCCCGGCTACCGCTTTGTCGAGGACGCCCAGCATCGCCGGGAACTGGAAGCTTTCTGGGACCAGCCGGAAGGCAGTATCCAGCCGCGGATGGGCCTGACCGCGGTGGAGATGTTCCGCGCCCTGGAAAAGGGCCAGCTGAAGGCGATCTGGATCGCCGGGACCAACCCGGCAGTCAGCCTGCCCGACTTGCATCACGTCCGCCGGGCCTTTTCCCGGGCCGAGTTGGTGATTGTCCAGGACGCCTACCACCCGACGGAAACCTCGCAGTTCGCCGACGTTCTTCTCCCGGCTGCCCAGTGGGGCGAGAAGGAATGGACCAGCACCTCCAGCGAGCGGCTGGTCAGCTGGAGCCCGAAGCTGTTCGAGCCGCCCGGCGAGGCGTTGCCCGACTGGCAGGTCCTGGCCCGCTTTGCCCGGCTGTGGGGCTTCCCCGGCTTCGACCACGCCAGCGCCGCCGAGGTCTGGGACGAGTTCCGCCAGCTGACCGCGGGCCGGCCGTGCGACATGACCGGCATCACCAGCCAGCGCCTGCGCCAGCAACGGCACCTGTACTGGCCCTGTTATTCCGAAGACCATCCCGGCAGCCCGCGCCGCTATCTCGACCGAGTCTTTCCGACGCCCGACGGCAAGGCCCGCTTCCTGCCGCGCGAACACAACCCGCCGCGTGAGGCCACCGACCACGAGTTCCCGTTCGTGCTGACCACCGGCCGGCTCTACGCCCACTGGCACACGCTGACGCGCAGCGGCAAGTGCGAGAAGCTGATGCTCCGCGACCCGCAGCCGTACCTGGAGATGCACCCCGAGGACGCCGGCCAGCTGGGAGTCAGCGACGGGGAGCGCGTCCAGGTGTCCAGCCGGCGCGGCACCATCCAGCTGCCGGTGCGACTCAGCGCAACGGCGCTGCCGGGGACGGTCTACGTGCCGTTCCACTGGGGCGACCTGTTCGTCCCGGGCAACGCGGTCAATTCGCTGACCATTAGCGCCACTGACCCGCTGTCGAAGCAGCCGGAACTGAAGTTCTGTTCGGTGGCGATCGAAAAAGTGCCGGCAGCGGTCGAATCCCGGGGGCCAACGCTCCTGCAAGTAGGAATGGCCCTGCCGCAATCGGCTTCGCTCTGAGTGATTGAGAGTGTCCTCATGAAGCTGCGTGAGTTTCGCCGGGCCGGCCACTGGCCGACCCTGGCGTGTGCCTTTCTGTACTTCGACGTCAGCTTCATGATCTGGGTGCTGATCGGCGCCCTGGCCGTGAGCATCTCGGCGGAGCTGGGACTGGACGCGGAGCGGAACGCCTTCGAGAAGGGGCTGATGGTCGCCCTGCCCTTGCTGGGCGGCACGATCCTGCGTCTGGTGCTGGGCGTGATGACCGACCGCCTCGGCGCCCGGCGGACGGCCCTGATCGGCATGGTGCTGTCGGCAATTCCGCTGCTGCTGGGTTGGACGTGGGCCCGCAGCTTGCCGGAGGTCTTGCTGGTGGGCCTGATGCTGGGAGTGGCGGGGGCGAGCTTCGCGGCGGCCCTGCCGCTGGCCAGCCGCTGGTATCCACCGCAGTATCAGGGGCTGGCGATGGGCATTGCCGGGGCGGGCAACAGCGGCACCGCCCTGGCCACGTTCTTCGGCCCGATCCTGGCCCGGTCCATCGGCTGGCACGCCGTCTTTGGCCTGGCCCTGATCCCCCTGTCGCTGACGTTCCTGGTCTTTCTCCTGTTTGCTCGCGACAGCCCCAACCAGCCGCCGCCCAAACCTCTGAAGGCGTATGGCGACGTGCTGGGCTGGTCCGATACCTGGTGGTTCTGCGCTCTCTACTCGGTGACGTTCGGCGGCTTTGTCGGACTGGCGAGCTTCCTCAACACCTTCTTCAAGGACCAGTATTACCCGGACGACGTGAAAACCGGGGCCATCTACGCCGGCTATTTCACCACGCTGTGCGTGATTGCCGGCTCGTTCCTGCGTCCGGTGGGCGGCTACCTGGCGGATCGCTTCGGCGGCATCCGCATGCTGGTCGTGCTCTATGCTGGGGTCGCTTGCTGCATGCTGGGCCTGGCGTTGCTGCCGCCGCTGCCGGTGGCGGTGGTGCTGCTGTTTGCCGGCATGGGGCTGCTGGGGATGGGCAACGGCTCGGTGTTCCAGCTGGTGCCGCAGCGGTTCCCGAAGGAGATTGGCGTGGTCACCGGCGTCGTCGGAGCGGCGGGCGGCCTGGGCGGCTTCCTGCTGCCGTTCCAGCTGGGCAGCCTCAAAGCGTTGCTGGGCAGCTTTGGTCCGGGCTTTGCGCTGTTTGCGGGAGCGAGCCTGGGATGCGTTGGCCTGCTGGGCATCCTGCGGACGAAGTGGGAGGGTAGCTGGCTGGGCAGCGGCGGTGTGGTCGCAACCGCACCCGGGTCGGGGCTGGAGGAAGCATCTGCTCCTGTGGTCGAGCCGGCGCTGCCGGCGATGGTTCCGGCAGAGAACCCTGCGGTGTGAGGACACACTCGGGCGACCGGCTGCAAGAGGCACTAACAGCAAGGCGAGCGGCGCGGCGTCAGTCCGCCGGTAAGGGCTTTCTACCGGCGGGCTGACGCCGCGCCGCTCGCCTTGCTGTTAATGGTCTCAGGGATCTTCCGCTTCCCGTGGCAGGCATTGTGCCTGCCACTTTTTTCGGCGCTGGCAGATGCCGGAAGGAGTCGGTCGTTGTCGGAGGAGTGCCAGAGAGCGTCCGTTGTGTCTCTGCCTGCCATCTGAAAGGGTGTTCGGGCCCTGGCTGCCTGTCCTCTACCGTCTTCTCCTGGCAGACCAGATTCGTGCCTTTTTTCTGGCACGTGACGCTTCTGCCGCTATGATGGGGGTGGACTCCAAGCACGTTCTTCGGCTGGAGACGCGAGCTGAAGGAGCACGACCTTGACACCTGAATTGTGGCAGAAAGTGAAGGCCGCCCTGGACGCCCTGCTGCAGCTGGACGCGGACCAGCGAGCAGAGGAGTTGGAGCGACTGCGGCAGACCGAGCCCGAGGTTGCCGCCGAGGTCGCCAGTCTGCTCCGGCAGCAGGAGACAACGCCTGAATTGGACCTGGCCAGGCTTGACCCGGAGCCGGCCGAGCCAGGACCGGCGGCAGAGATGCCGGCACGCATTGGCCCCTACGAAGCTCAGGGCCTGGCGGGCAAGGGCGGCATGGGCGAAGTGTATCGCGTCAAGGACCGGAAGTTCCGCCGCCGCCTGGCCGTCAAGGTGCTCGGGCACGCCCACAAGAACGCCGCGGAGATCCGACAGCGCTTTCTGGTCGAGGCGCAGCTGATGGGCCAGCTGCAGCATCCCGGCATCCCCCCTGTTCACGACCTGGGGGAGCTGCCCGATGGCAGGCCTTACTTTGCGATGAAGCTGATCCGGGGCGAGACCCTGGCAGCGCTTCTCCAGCAGCGTTCGAGCCCCGATCAGGACCAGCATCGCCTGCTGGGCATTTTCGAGCAGGTCTGCCAGGTGCTGGCCTACGTTCATCAGCAGCGCATCCTGCACCGCGATCTGAAACCGGCCAACGTCATGGTGGGTGCCTTTGGTGAGGTTCAGGTCATGGACTGGGGCCTTGCCAAGGTGATGAGCACAGCCGCCCCGCAGCCGTCGCGGGAGGAAGCGGCAGCCGGGCAGAGCAGTACCATCTGCACGGTCCGCACTGAGATGCCCGATTCCGGAACGCAGGCGGGACTGGTCATGGGAACTCCGGCGTACGTATCCCCGGAACAGGCACGCGGGGAGACGGAGGAACTGGACGAGCGCTGCGACGTCTTTGGCCTGGGGGCGATTCTGTGTCAGATCCTGACGGGCAAGCCGCCCTTCAGCGGCAAAACTACCCATGAAATACTGAAACGCGCCCAGGAAGGGCGGACCGAGGAAGCCCTGGGCCGGCTGGAGCAGTGCGGCGCGGATCGCGAGCTGGTACAACTGGCCCGGCAGTGCCTGGCCGTCCACAAGGAGGACCGGCCGGCCAATGCCGAGATGGTGCTGAAGGCCCTGACGGCTTATCTGGCAGGAGTGCAAGAGCGGTTGCGACAGGCCGAACTGCAACGAGCCGCTGCGGAAGCTCGGGTGGAATCGGAACGGCGGGCCAAGGCGGAGGCGGAGGCTCGGGTGCTGGCGGAACAGCACGCCAAGACTGAAGCGGAAGCCCGGGCCGCCGAGGAGCAGAAACGCCGGCTCGCAGAGCGGCAGAAGCGGCGGCTGGCGTTCGGACTGGCAGCGGCGTCCCTGATCCTGGTGGTGTTGTTGCTCACCGCGGGTGGAGTGAGCGTGTGGTACTGGGACGCCCACTACCGAGTCAAGGTTCAGTATTACGCCAATACCGTCAACCGCAGGGGTGTCAAGGAGGGAGTGGGCAAGTTGAGCGAGGCTGCGGTCCAGCAGCGGGCGGTCAGTTACCGCTTCTATCAGCGCGGCGGCCGGGTGGAGCGGGTTGACGTTGTCAATGGACTCGGCAAGCTGACACCTGCTCCGAGAGAGTTCGCCGAGATGCAACGTGGCTCCGGCGAAGATCTGCAGAACCCGGTGACACACGAATGCCGCTTCGAGTACACCCGGAACCAGCGGGGCGAGCTGGTGGAGGAAACCGCCTACGACCGCAACGACAACGTGGTCTGGGCCCTGCACTATACCACGCCGACGACGGCCCATTACACAATGCGGCGGATCACGTCCACTGCCGTCACCGACCCCCAGCTGCCGGAAGGCTTGCCGCAAGCGCGAACGCGATCGGGAGTCCGCTATTTGCGGCTGAAATGGAACGAAGTGGGTTTCCTGGCGGAGGAGCATTATCTGGACGTCAACGGCAATCCCTTGCCTGACGACGCCCACATCTATGGAGCGCGTTTCGTGCGTGACGATCGCGGCTTGCTTGTTCATGCGACTTTTCTCAATGCGGACGGCCAACCCACCCTTCACTCTCGGGACAAGATCGCCCAGATCGCCATCGAGTGCAACGAATGGGGTGACACAACGGCAATCGCTTACCTGGACGTTCAGGCCCGACCCTGCCTGATCAAGGACGGCCATGCGAAAACGCTTATCAAACGTGACCAGGCCGGCAACAGGGTCAAGGCAGAGTTCTTGAACGCGGAAGGTCAGCCGGTCCTGCATAAAAATGGGTGGCACACATTTACAGAGAAGTACGAACGCGGCAACGTCATCGAGGTAGACTGCTTCGGTGTGAACGGGCAACCATGCCTGAGCAGTGAGTGCTTTCACAAGATAACCCGGAAGTACGATGAACGCGGCAACGTCATCGAGAGGGCCTACTTCGGAGTGGACGGCCAACCCTGCCTGGACAAGAACGGTTTCCACAAGCTCACCAAGAAGTACGACGACCGCGGCAATGTCACCGAGGGGGCCTACTTCGGAGTGGACGGCCAACCCTGCCTGGACAAGAACGGTTTCCACAAGCTCACCAGGAAGTACGACGACCGCGGCAACGTCACCGAGGGGGCCTTCTTTGGAGTGGACGGCCAACCCTGCTTGCACAAATTCGGCATCCACAAGGTCACAAAGAAGTATGACGAACGCGGCAATGAGTCCGAATGGGTCTTCTTCGGCGTCGATGGTCAACCTTGCCTGCACAAGGACGGCAACCACAAGTACACCATGAAGTACGATGAACGCGGCAACGTCACCGAGGCGGTCTTCTTCGGCGTAGCTGGCCAACCCTGCCTGCACAAGAACGGCTTCCACAAACTAACCAAAAAGTACGACGAGCGGGGCAATGACACCGAGACGGCCTACTTTGGGGTGGATAACCGCCCTTGCCTGCACAAGGACGGCAATCACAAGGTCGTCAAGAAGTACGACGACCGCAGCAATCTGACCGAGGGAGCTTACTTCGGCGTGGATAGCCGACCCTGCCTGAACCAGGACGGGGTCCACAAGGCTACCAAGGAGTACGATGAACGCGGCAACGTCATCGCGGAAGCCAACTTCGGAGTGGCTAGCCAACCCTGCCTTGGCAAGGACGGCTTGCACAAGTTCACCAGGAAGTGCGACGACCGCGGCCACGTCACGGAGCGGGCCTGCTTCGGCGTGGACGGCCAGCCTTGCCTGGACAAGTACGGCTGCCACAAGGGCACCTGGAAGCACGATGACCGCGGCAACGTGACCGAGGAGGCCTACTATGGCGTGGACGACCAACCCTGCCTGCACAAGAACGGTTACCACAGGTTCACCCGGAAGTACGACGCTCACGGCCACGTCGCCGAGCAAGTCCATTTCGGCGTGAATGGTCAACCCTGCTTCCAAAAGAACGGCTTTCACAAGCTCACCAGCAAGTACAATGAACGCGGCCAGCTCACCGAATGGGCCTTCTTCGGGGTGGACGGCCAACCGTGTCTGCACCAGGACGGCCTTCACAAGCTCATCCGGAAGTACGACGAACGCGGCAATGAGACCGAATGGACCTTCTTCGGTGTGGCTGGCCTACCCTGCCTGCACAAGAACGGCAACCACAAGTACACCAGGAAATACGATGACCGTGGCAACTTGATCGAGGCGGCCTACTTTGGCGTGGCTGGCCTACCCTGCCTGCACAAGGACGGCTTCCACAAGCTCACCAATCAGTACGACGAACGCGGCAATGAGACCAGGAGGGCCTACTTTGGCGTGGATGGCCTGCCCTGCCTGCTCAAAGCCGGCTTTGCCACGGTCACGAAGAAGTACGACGAACGCGACCAGGTCACCGAGAGTGCCTACTTCGGCGTCGCTGGCCAACCGTGTCTGCACCAGGACGGCCTTCACAAGCTCATCCGAAAGTACGACGAACGCGGCAATGAGACCGAAGAGAGTTTCTTCGGAGTGCAGGGCCAACCCTGCCTGCACAAGGAGGGCAGTCACAAGTACACCAGAAAGTATGACGCGCGCGGCCACGTTACTGAGAATGCCTACTTCGGCGTGGCGGGCCAACCGTGCCTGTACAAAGACGGCTTCCACAAGCTCACCAATCAGTACGACGACCGCGGCAATTCCATTGAGCATGCCTGCTTCGGCCTGGACGGCCAACCCTGTCTGCACAAGGACGGCAATCACAAAGTCAGCAAGAAGTACGACGAACACGGCAACGTGATCGAGGAGGCCTGCTTCGGTGTTGACGCCCAACCTTGCCTGTCCAAGGACGGCTACCACAAAGTCACCAAGAAGTACGATGAACGCGGCAACGCCATCGAGTGGGCCTACTTCGGCACAGCCGGCCAACCCTGCCTGCACAGGAACAACTTCCACAAGATCATTGAGAGGTACGATGAACAGAACAATCTCACTGAGCAAGCCTACTTCGGCGTGACCGACCAACCCTGCTTCCAACAAGAGGGCATCCACAAGCTTGCCAGGAAGTACAACCAGCGCGGCAACGTGACCGAGATCGCCTTCTTCGGCGTGGATGGCCAACCCTGCCTGCACAGGGACGGCAACCACAAGCTCAGCAAGAAATACGACGACCGCGGCAACCTCATCGAGCAAACGTGCTTCGGCGTGAATGGAGAACCCTGCCTGCTCAAGATTGGCTTTCACAAGATCACGACCGGGTACGATGACCGTGGCAACGTCATCCAGGAGGCTTTCTTCGGCGTGACCGGCCAACCCTGCCTGCACCCAAACCGCTTCCACAAATTCAGGAAGAAGTACGACGACCGTGGCAACGTCGTCGAGGAGTGCTACTTCGGAGTGGACGGCCAACTCTGCCTGGACAAAGACGGCCTGCACAAGTTCACCAGGAAATACGACGACCGCGACAACGTAACCGAGACGGCCTACTTTGGCGTGGATGGCCAGCCCTGCCTGCACAAGGACGGCAATCACAAGGTCATCCGGAAGTACAACGACCGCGGCAATGAAACCGAGACCGCCTACTTCGGCGTGGCTGGCCAACCCGGTCTGATCAGAGCGGGCTTCCACAGGCTGAGGCTGGACTACGACGAACGCGGTTACGTCGCCGCGGTGGCCTTCTTCGGTGTGGATGGCCGGCCCGTGATGAGCAGCCACGGTTATGCCCGCTCCACCAGCACCTACCAACCCACCGGGGCCATCGCATCGCGGACGTTCTATGACTCCGCCGGCAAACAGATCGCCACCCGCGTTGTGATCGTGCGGCTGATTCGGGATGGGCAAGCCGAGCGTCTTGGACTTCGTCCCGGCGACGTGCTGTCGCACTATGACGATCGGCCTGTGAAATCCGTCAAGGCCTGGATTCAGGAACGGCAAACCGAGGCCAGGACGGACAAACCTCGTCCCCTGGTGGTCCTGCGCAAGGGGAATACGCTTACCGTCCAGGTTGCCCCCGGGGCCTTTGGAGCAGTGATTGAAGACGTCCTGGAAACAATCGCCTTACCTGGAATGCGGAGGTGACTGGATCTGCGAGCGTTCGGAAGGGCGAGCGGAGGTTGCCCCCTGCTCGCCCGTTCTGCCGACCGTCGATCCGGAGGAAGAACTCCAGTGCGGCCCAATCGTGAAACCAGGGCGAACCCCTGAGTGAGCGGCATTGTCCTATTTCTCAATCGCCCACCATTCCTTGGGGGTCCACGCCGCATGGGCAAGCGCAAGACCTTTGCCCCGTTTGTCTTCGTTCCCTTCCGTCTCCGCGAACAGGTGCCAGCCGGTGCCGTGGTACGTGACGTGAGCAGTTACGCCGAGTATCCCTTCTGCACCCTCAGCCCAATGTGGCCGCACGGCGGCATCCCGGTGCCCAGGATGCCGGGGACGACGAGCGACTCCGTCGAGGGCATCTGGCAAGGGCTCAAGGTCATCAACGGCAAGATCGCCCCGAGGTACTTCTCGGGCCAGGGACACAAGCGGGGCGGCAAGCCGCGGGGTCACCAGTACGGGGACAAGCTCCTCAAGATCGTGGAAGCCCGCGAGAAGATCTACCGCGTGGCGTATGAATGGATGCTGGACCACCGGGCCGACCCGGAACTGCTTGACGGCTTCATCGAGCAGGCGTTCGCGGGAGTGCCGCAGTACTTCCGTAAGCGTCCGCCGAACGTA